>NZ_CP040630.1:0-5522430 GCF_004115325.2 Bacteroides sp. PHL 2737
ATGAGTGAATCGAGTCATGTCGGCCTATGGAACCGCTGTCTTGAAATTATAAGAGACAATGTTCCTGAGTCGACATACAAAACATGGTTTGTTCCCATTGTTCCTTTAAAATATGAGGACAAAACGTTAATCGTACAAGTTCCCAGCCAGTTTTTCTATGAATTTCTGGAAGATAAATTTGTGGACTTGCTACGTAAGACGTTATATAAGGTTATAGGAGACGGCACTAAGTTGATGTACAATGTGCTGGTAGACAAAAGTTCAGGGACAACCGTGAACCAGGAGTCTACTACCCGCTCTACGGCTATCCCTCAGTCCGGACTCCCCCGGGTTGACGAAAGGAAAGCTCCGGGGTTATTGCGTGCTCCGGCTGTCCAAGACCTTGACCCACATCTAAATCCGAACTATAATTTCGAAACCTTTATTGAAGGTTATAGTAATAAACTTTCAAGAAGTGTTGCCGAGGCCGTTGCCGAAAATCCGGCCAAGACGGTCTTTAATCCGTTGTTTCTTCATGGAGCATCGGGAGTAGGAAAAACCCATTTGGCCAACGCCATCGGAACTCGTATAAAAGAGTTGTATCCGGACAAAAGAGTGCTTTACGTTTCAGCACATTTATTTCAGGTACAGTACACCGATTCTGTGCGCAATAATACAACGAATGATTTTATCAACTTCTACCAGACAATCGATGTACTGATCATTGATGATATTCAAGAATTTGCCGGTGTCACCAAAACACAAAATACTTTCTTCCATATCTTCAATCACCTACACCAAAACGGCAAACAGTTGATATTGACTTCCGACCGTGCTCCCGTATTACTGCAAGGCATGGAAGAGCGTCTGTTAACCCGCTTCAAATGGGGTATGGTAGCCGAACTGGAAAAACCGACTGTAGAACTCAGAAAGAACATTTTAAGAAATAAAATTCATAGGGATGGGTTACAGTTCCCTTCTGAAGTAATAGACTACATTGCCGAGAATGTAAACGAAAGCGTGCGTGATTTGGAAGGCATTGTTATTTCTATCATGGCCCACTCGACTATTTACAATAAAGAAATCGATTTGGATCTGGCACAACGCATTGTCCGCAAAGTAGTCCGCAGTGAAACGAAAGCTGTGACCATCGATGATATCATTAATGTGGTCTGCAAACATTTCGACCTGGAATCATCAGCCATCCACACCAAATCAAGAAAAAGAGAAGTGGTACAGGCACGTCAGGTTGCCATGTATTTAGCCAAGACACATACAGACTTCTCTACTTCCAAAATCGGAAAATTCATAGGCAATAAAGATCATGCCACCGTATTACATGCATGCAAAACAGTAAAAGGCCAGTGCGAAGTTGATAAAAGCTTCCGGTCCGATCTGGAAAACATAGAAACTTTACTAAAGAAAAGAAATATAAACAGTGAACGATAAACAGTGAACGATGAACATTTGCAACCAATCATGCAAGCTGTTCATCGTTCGCTGTTTATTAATCACCGCCAGTTATTGCCCATCATTCATAAAGCCTTGTTGGCGAAGTACTTTCAACAGATTTTCAGACATAAATTCATTATCCTTCTTTGTATAACGAACATCTGTAAACACTTGAGCCAAAGTCTCCTTATGATTCTCCTCTATAAACTGCTTATTCTCAGGTAAGGACTCCTTATAAGCATACAGCCGGTTTATATCTTCGGCTGTATAATCGTGATAACTCTCTTCATGTATGATACCTTCTATAGGCAGACGATCTACTTGTTTAGGAGATTCCGCCGGATATCCCACTGTTACAGTAGTAATGGGAAATACCAGTTCCGGCAAGTGTAAAGCATCAATTATCATTTGAGGATTGTAAGTAGTAGTACCCAAATAACAAATACCCAGTCCGGCCTCTTCGGCAAGCGTACAAAAGGTTTGTGCAACCAATAAAGTATCCATAGCCGCATTCAAAAAAGACATTAAATTATCATATCCCGGTTCCGCATTCCTTTCCTGACAATATTTGCAGAAACGACGGAAATCTGCGCAAAATGTCAACACCACCGGCGCAGACTTTATCATCGGCTGGTTAAAATGAGCCGGAGAAAGTATTTCTTTTTTCTCGGCATCACGAGTGACAACCACACTATAAAGCTGCATTCCGCCCATCGTAGAAGCACGAAATGAAGTTTCAAGCAAATCATTTAACAAATCCGACGTAATATCTTTTTGCTGATATTTGCGGATAGTTCTTCTGTTCTTAACTGTATCCATCATATCTTTTTTCTGCAAAGATATAAAAAGAATAATCATTCTATCTCATTTCCAATTTAGATTAATTTTCTTTTTGGAAAACTTCAGGCACTGAACAAAACCATCATTCATTTGTTTATCAATTGCTTATCATTTATAAACGGATAACTTAGTACCGGTTAATAAATTATCTCGTTTTTATTTTGATATACCAAAAAACATTCATAGCTTTGCAGGCACGTTTGTTAATGATAAGTAAGCTTCTACATATTTACTTATTAATAATGATATCTAAGACACATTGCATCGTGGAAAAGCAAATTTACTCTTACGAGGAAGCCTACGAAGAATCTTTACGATATTTTCAGGGCGATGAACTTGCTGCGCGAGTTTGGGTAAACAAATACGCAGTAAAAGACTCTTTCGGAAATATTTACGAGAAATCACCGAAGGACATGCATTGGAGACTTGCTAACGAAGTGGCCCGCATCGAGGCAAAGTACCCAAACGCACTAAGCTCCGAACAGCTGTTTGAGCTTTTTGACCATTTTAAGTATATCGTGCCGCAAGGCAGTCCGATGACAGGTATCGGTAACGATTATCAAGTTGCTTCACTTTCCAATTGCTTTGTGATTGGTATTGATGGTTCTGCCGATTCATACGGAGCTATCATCAAAATAGATGAAGAGCAGGTGCAACTAATGAAAAGACGCGGAGGTGTAGGTCATGACCTCTCCCATATCCGCCCCAAAGGTTCTCCTGTGAAAAACTCAGCCCTGACTTCTACCGGGCTGGTCCCATTCATGGAACGTTATTCTAATTCTACACGTGAAGTTGCCCAAGACGGACGCCGCGGTGCGTTGATGCTCAGTGTATCGATCAAGCATCCGGATTCCGAAGCATTCATTGATGCAAAAATGACAGAAGGCAAGGTTACAGGTGCCAATGTTTCAGTAAAGCTGGATGATGCATTCATGGCAGCAGCTGTAGAAGGCAGAAAGTATACCCAACAATACCCCATTGACTCTGACCATCCCACTACGGTGAAAGAGATCGATGCTTCCAACTTGTGGAAGAAGATTGTGCATAATGCATGGAAATCGGCTGAACCGGGCGTATTGTTCTGGGATACCATTATCCGTGAATCAGTGCCCGACTGTTATGCAGATTTGGGATATAAAACGGTTTCGACAAACCCTTGTGGAGAAATTCCTTTGTGCCCTTATGATTCTTGCCGCCTGTTGGCCATCAATCTGTATTCATATGTAGTCAACCCATTCACTAAAGATGCCTACTTTGACTTTGAGCTCTTCCATAAACATGTAGCACTGGCTCAGCGCATCATGGATGATATCATCGACCTGGAATTGGAAAAGATAGAACGCATCATGGAGAAGATAGATCTGGATCCGGAAAACGAAGAAGTGAAACACACTGAACGCGGCTTGTGGGAAAAGATTTATAAGAAGAGCGGTCAGGGAAGACGTACCGGTGTCGGTATCACTGCCGAAGGCGATATGCTCGCCGCACTCGGAATGCGTTATGGAACAGAAGAAGCGACTGACTTCTCTGAGAAAGTACACAAAGCCGTAGCCCTGGGTGCTTACCGTTCATCGGTGGATATGGCCAAAGAGCGTGGTGCATTCGATGTATACGATACGGAAAGAGAAAAGAACAACCCGTTCATCAACCGTTTGCGCGAAGCTGATCCGGCATTGTACGAAGACATGAAGAAATATGGTCGCCGTAACATTGCGTGTCTGACCATCGCTCCTACCGGAACAACCAGTCTGATGACTCAGACAACCTCAGGTATCGAGCCTGTATTCCTCCCGGTATATAAACGCAGAAGAAAAGTGAACCCGAATGACACCAACGTACGCGTTGACTTTGTAGACGAAACCGGAGACGCTTTTGAAGAATACATCGTGTTCCACCACAAATTCGTGACCTGGATGGAAGCGAACGGTTACGATCCCGCCAAACGATATACTCAGGAAGAGGTGGACGAACTGGTAGCCAAGTCACCTTATTATAAAGCAACTTCAAACGACGTAGACTGGTTGATGAAAGTCCGTATGCAAGGCAAAATCCAGAAATGGGTGGACCACTCCATCAGTGTGACCATTAACCTGCCGAACGATGTAGACGAAGAACTGGTGAACCGCCTGTATGTCGAAGCATGGAAGTCCGGTTGTAAAGGCTGTACGGTTTACCGTGACGGTTCCCGTTCAGGAGTGCTTATCTCTGCGAAGTCCGACAAAGACAAGAAAGAAGAGCTTCCTCCTTGCAAGCCGCCAACGGTAGTCGAAGTACGTCCGCCGGTACTTGAAGCTGATGTTGTGCGTTTCCAGAACAATAAAGAGAAATGGGTAGCTTTGGTCGGCCTGCTCGACGGCAGACCTTACGAAATATTCACCGGTCTGCAAGACGATGACGAAGGAATCATTATTCCGAAAAGTGTAAATACCGGACGCATCATCAAGAATGTCGATGAGAACGGAAACAAACGTTACGACTTCCAGTTTGAAAACAAACGCGGATACAAAATGACAATCGAAGGTCTGTCCGAGAAGTTCAACAAAGAATATTGGAACTATGCCAAACTGATCTCAGGTGTGCTCCGCTGGAGAATGCCGATCGAACAAGTCATCAAACTGGTAGGTTCGCTACAATTGGACAGCGAAAACATCAATACCTGGAAGAATGGTGTAGAACGTGCGCTGAAGAAATATGTGCAGGACGGAACGGAAGCTAAAGGCAAAAAATGTCCGAACTGCGGAAATGAGACATTGGTTTATCAGGAAGGTTGCCTCATCTGTACCACTTGCGGTGCATCCAGGTGCGGATAAAAAACAAACCTGTAAATGATTAATATATAAGCAAAAGCGTTGAAAGGAGCCTCTTGGCTCCTTTCAATGTTTAATAACATAAACAACACAAACGTTTGCATACTATTTTAAAGTAGTTCGATGAAAGTAAAGATACGACATACGTAGAATATTTCTATACTTGCAAAATCATTAGTCAAAAATTAAATCTAATATATATGATAGTATCATTTCATATTGAGTATCGCACAAGTTGGGGAGAAGAAGTCAGAATATTAGGTTCTGTACCCGAACTTGGAAACAATGATCCGGATAAAGCTATCTCCCTCACCACAGTAGACGGTATCCATTGGAGCAGTGAAATAGCTCTTCAATCACCGGCAGAAGGAGTTATAGAATACAGTTATCACATTTATCGCGACAATAAGAACATCCGTACTGAATGGAACTCTTTCCCCCGGCGTGTCTACCTGCCTGCGGATGACAAAAAAAGTCTGCGCATCAATGATTGCTGGAAGAACCTTCCGGAGCAGCAGTATTTCTATAGTTCGGCATTCACCGAATCGCTTCTGGCACACCGTGACCGGAGTGCAACCCCCAAAAGTTACAAAAAAGGATTGATGATCAAGGCTTATGCTCCACGCATCAACGGCAACTACTGTTTGGCCATCTGTGGCAATCAGAAGGTCCTTGGCAACTGGAATCCGGACAAAGCATGGCCTATGAGCGACATCAACTTTCCGGAATGGCAAGCCGAATTGGATGTATCTAAACTGGAATTTCCATTAGAGTACAAATTTGTATTATATAATAAGGAAGAGAAGAAAGCTGAAGCTTGGGAAAACAATCCTAACCGTTACATGGCTGCCCCCGAGATTAAAGCAAACGAAACACTGGTTATTTCCGACCGATATGTCTACTTTGACGTTCCGGCCTGGAAAGGTGCAGGAGTGGCCGTCCCCGTATTTTCACTCAAATCGGAGAAAAGCTTCGGTGTAGGAGACTTCGGAGACCTGAAACGAATGGTGGACTGGGCAGTCAGTACCAACCAGAAAGTGGTACAGATCCTACCGATCAATGACACCACCATGACCCATACATGGACAGATTCCTACCCTTACAATAGTATTTCCATCTATGCTTTCCACCCGATGTATGCCGACCTTAAACAGATGGGTACCCTGAAAGATAAAGAAGTCGCTACCGCTTTCAACCAAAAACAAAAAGAGTTGAATTCACTTTCTGCCATCGACTACGAAGCAGTGAACCGGGGAAAATGGGAATACTTCCATCAGCTATTCAAGCAAGAAGGAGAAAAAGTATTGGCTTCGAAAGCCTTCCGTGATTTCTTTGAGGCCAACAAAGAATGGCTGCAACCCTATGCTGCCTTCAGTTATCTGCGTGACGTATACCGGACACCAAACTTCCGCGAATGGCCTAAATATTCGGAATATAATGCACAAGAGATTGAAGAGCTTTGCCGTCCCGGTACGGAAGTCTACCCCAATATCGCCATCTATTTCTATATACAGTTCAACCTCCACTTACAACTGCTGGAAGCAACCACTTATGCCCGCGAGCACGGAGTGGTACTAAAGGGAGATATCCCTATCGGCATCAGCCGCAACAGTGTGGAAGCCTGGACAGAGCCCTATTATTTCAATCTCAACGGACAGGCCGGTGCCCCACCCGATGATTTTTCTGTCAACGGGCAGAACTGGGGTTTCCCCACCTACAATTGGGACGTAATGGAAAAGGATGGCTATAAATGGTGGATGAAACGTTTCCAAAAGATGGCCGAGTATTTCGACGCTTACCGCATCGACCACATTCTGGGATTTTTCCGCATTTGGGAAATCCCGATGAATGCCGTGCATGGATTACTGGGGCAGTTTGTTCCCGCACTGCCCATGAGCCGTGAAGAAATAGAAAGCTACGGATTACCTTTCCGCGAAGAATTCCTGACGCCTTATATCCACGAGTACTTCCTCGGACAGGTGTTTGGTCCCCACACCGACTACGTCAAACAAACCTTTATTGAGCCGACCGACACGTACGAAGTGTACCGCATGCGTCCAGAGTTCGACACTCAACGCAAAGTGGAAGCTTTCTTTGCCGGCAAGAACGATGAAGACAGCATATGGATCAGAGACGGATTGTACGCCTTGATAAGTGACGTACTGTTTGTGCCCGACCGTAAGGACACGAACCTCTTTCATCCGCGTATCGGAGTACAGCACGACTTCATCTACCGTGCCCTGAACGATTGGGAGAAAGCAGCATTCAACCGGCTTTACGATCAGTATTATTATCATCGCCATAATGACTTCTGGCAACAACAAGCCATGAAGAAACTGCCACAACTGACTCAGTCGACCCGCATGCTGGTATGTGGTGAAGATTTGGGAATGATACCGGATTGCGTGGCATGGGTGATGAACGACCTACGCATTCTGAGTCTCGAAATCCAGCGGATGCCCAAGAACCCGGCTGAAGAGTTCGGTCGTCTGAGCGAATACCCGTATCGCTCGGTTTGCACATTCTCTACCCATGACATGTCGACTTTACGCGGATGGTGGGAAGAGGATTATCAACAGACTCAACGTTACTACAATCAGATGCTGGGGCATTATGGTGCCGCCCCTGCCATAGCAACACCGGAACTGTGTGAAGAAGTGGTCCGCAACCACCTCTACAGTAACTCCATCCTTTGCATCCTGTCACTACAAGATTGGTTGTCGATGGACGGAAGATGGCGCAACCCGAATGTGCAGGAAGAACGGATCAATGTCCCTGCCAATCCCCGTCACTACTGGCGTTACCGGATGCATCTGACACTGGAACAGCTCATGAAAGCCGAAAGCCTGAATGAGAAAATCAGAGAACTGGTTAAGCAAACCGGCAGAAATCCGGAAAAATAATATCCGTCAGTTTCCCAAGGAAGAAAAAGAACAAAGAGAGAAGAGCGAACCGGTGTGTTTTTCGCTCTTCTCTCTTGCTTTTCAGTAATATTCAGTATCTTTGCTGCACCAATGCACAAACAGTCAGAATGGGAGACGACAAAAACAAACGAATTGATTTTGTAGACTTGACGAAAGGAGTCTGCATCATCCTGGTGGTGATGGCACACATCGGTGGAGCTTTCGAAAAGCTCGATTACCATTCGATGATCGCCAGTTTTCGTATGCCCCTTTATTTCTTTATCTCAGGTATCTTCTTCAAGTCGTACGAGGGGCTTTTCGGATTCTTCATCCGGAAGATAAACAAATTGATCGTCCCCTTCCTCTTTTTCTATCTCAGCGCATTCCTCCTGAAGTATATTGTATGGAAAATTGCTCCGGGTGTATTTCAACTCCCGGTCAGTTGGACAGAGCTTTTAGTTGTGTTTCATGATCATGCCCTGATCAAGTTCAACCCTCCTATCTGGTTTTTACTGGCACTTTTCAATTGCAATATCCTGTTCTATCTGGTCCACAGCCTGCGCGACCGGAAGTTAGGTTTAATGTTTGCCCTCACCCTCCTGATCGGAATCGCCGGATTCTATATGGGTAAACACCAGATCGAACTGCCCTTGTACATAGACATAGCCATGACCGCCCTGCCCTTCTATGTGGCCGGATTCTGGATTCGCCGTTACAACTTTTTCCTCTTTCCCCACCGTTTCGACAAACTGATTCCGCTATGTATCCTGGCAGCCTTGGTCGTGATGTACTTCACCGCCACGTTTGTCGGTATGCGTACCAACAATTATGCAGGCAACATTTTCCAGTTCTGGGCCTCAGCGTTTGCCGGCATCTTTATGATTATGCTTTTCTGCAAAAAGTTTAAAAAGCTCCCTGTCATCTCTTATCTGGGACGTTACTCGGTCATTACATTGGGAATACATGCCCCCCTTTTACATTTCGAATATCCGGTTGTCAGCCGGTTTATCCATAATGAATGGGGACAAGCCATTGTCTTGCTATTGCTCACCCTGACAATCTGCATTGCCGCAACTCCCATATTTCTGAAACTGATTCCGCAGGCTGTGGCGCAAAAAGACTTTATCAAAACCAAGCAATCGCAACAACAGGAATCATAATTGCATTTATTATCTTATCTTTGCCAGAAGACAATATCAATCTTTATATTTATGACTACCCACTATTATATCTTTTTGGAAAACGTCCGTTTCTACAGTTATCATGGAGTAGCTCCACAAGAGACTGCGATTGGCAACGAGTTCATCATCAACCTGAGGTTGAAAACCGACTTTGGCAAAGCCACCGAAACGGATGAAGTAGAAGATACCGTCAGCTATGCAGACATACACGCCGCGCTGAAAGAAGAAATGGATATTCCCTCTAAACTGCTGGAACACGCCTGCGGACGAATCGTGAAAAGACTCTTCCGGGACTTCCCGAAAATCAGTGAGATAGAAATCAAACTGTCGAAAAGGAATCCGCCCATGGGAGCAGACATCGACTCTGCCGGAGTAGAGATGCATTGCACGAGAGACTGAATCAACATTAATATACTAATACGATGAAAAACCTTTTATTAATCCTCCTGTTGTTGCTAACGGGAGAAATCAGCGCACAACAAACTGCGACAATTGTAGTCAAGACCACCCCGGACAACGAAATCGCTTACTGGCCTACAGGAAAAGATCACCTGTTCTTCATTACCTTGGGCACTAAGGCACAAGCTGACCCTCAGGGGCAGTTCGTTCATGAATTCAGCGTGAGCCGTCCCACTACGATTCATGTATGGGCCAAAGGGAATAATTCTTTCACGCTCTACCTGACACCGGGAAGCAAAGATACTATCGCTGTGGCCAAAAACACGATCAACTTCAGTGGCACCAACCGGGTCTACAACCGATGTCTGAAAGCGGTGGACGACTATCAGCAATATAGCGACAATCTGATATACATGCAGCCTCACGAACTCGAAGGGGTGACTTCATTGGAACAATATCATCAGTTGGCAGATGCCAGGATGAAACAGGCACTCGACTCTGTAAATGCCTCCGGACTCGACAAAGAGTTTCTCGCAGAGCAGCGTGCACACATCGATTACACCCATCGGTCTATCTTTCTGCACGTCGCAATGTATCTGGTGAAAAATGAAAACTTTACCGAAAATTGGCGCAAAGAACTTGCAGAAATCATCAATCAACCCGTAGACAGTGATTATCTGCGTTCCTACCGAGGAATCGGACTCTTTATAAACGACTTGATCGGCGCACAATTCATAAAACTGGAAAACGGCAAACCCGAAGAGATAAAGGACTATTGCTCCTTTCGCTTCGACCGTTACCGGAAATTCTTCAAAGGCGACAATCTGCAATATGCACAAGCGCTACTTATCTACGAAGACGAATTTCAAACAAGAAACACTCCCTCAATCCCCCAACTATACGAAAGATATAAGGCCGAATTCCCCAACAGCCCCTTTCTATCTGTTCTTGAACCGGGCGTTAATAAAAACCTCCGCTTCCAAAACAGCCGCATCGACGACAAGGACTATCACATTCTGCCTTGCGACTCCACAGTTGAAAATCTGGAAGATGCGGTAAAACCCTTCAAAGGCAAAGTGGTATATATCGACGTATGGGCTACCTGGTGCGGCCCATGCATCAAAAAGTTCCAATACCTGCCCGCCCTCAAAGAAAAAACACATAACATGGACATTGTGTACCTATACATCTCAATAGACCGCCCTCAGGACAAGGAGAAATGGGAGAAAACCATCGGATATCACCAACTGAAAGGCTATCACTTATTGGTAAACGAAAAGTTAGGAAAATCGTTGTATGCCGAACTTGGAAACGAACGGCAAATACTGAGTATCCCCTGCTTTGTAGTTATTGATAAAACAGGAAAAATAGCTATCCGACACGCAGCCGCCCCGGACGAACCGGAAAAGGTAATAGAACAGTTGGGCACCTATTATAATGAGTGAAAACATATTCCCGGCCGGATCATTGGAAAAATAAAAACAGGCAAAAGCTTGACTTCTGCAAGAAAACAGAGTATCTTTGCCTATGTAATCATAAAGTATATTCGAATTAAAATACGGTAATAGGGAGGAATAAATGTTTCTCCCTATTTTTTTATACCTGCATCAAAAAATTCCGGAAGAGCGTTGGTTTAAAGCCTGCAGAGCCGGTGTTCCCCCCATTTAGAGCCTGAGTTTTACTCATTCAGACGGTTGCTTCCGATACTTTTCCCGGTATGTCGGGACACATTTCCCGGCATGAAAATGTTTTTTCATCAGAAGATAATCTTTTTTCTCCTATTGATAATCAACGGCGGGAAAGATGAAGGCTTGGAAGTTAACAATACATAAATCTGCTCTTGACAAAAACAGAAAGATAAACGACAGGCAAAACCGATACGCCACAAAGTATATGTACCACCGAACACACAGAGGGCGCGGAGTTATTATATAGTAATTCTATATAATTAAAGCTCCGTGCCCTCTGTGTACTCTGTAGTGAAATATACTTGCAGCCGAATAGGCTCTTATTTCTTTCTCTTTCTTTTCTTCACCGATTCTACCGCTTCGGTAACTACCGGTTTGTTTTCGAAACGTTTCGTATAGCCGGAGTAGTCCGGATGTGTCCGTTCGTAATCCGGATCAACAAAGAGCGGACTCGAAATAATATGATCGGCAGTGGAACGGTTGCAGCAGAAAACAATGTTCTCTACACTTGCCAGACGGGTCAGTGCCTTTACATCCGTGTCGTGCGGTTGCAGGGTCATCGGGTCAGTGAAGAAGAAAAGATAATCGATCTCTCCGTCCACAATACGCGATCCCATCTGCTGGTCACCCCCCAAAGGACCTGACTTCAGAATGGTAAAATCCCATTCCACATCGGGATGTTTCTCTTTCAATGCTTCCAGTATCAGCGTACCGGTGGTACCTGTACAATAAAACTTATGTCCCATCAATAACTCCGAGTTCCAAAGAACCCATTCAATCAGGTCTTTTTTCATAGCATCGTGTGCTACCAGCCCGATTCTTCGAATTAGTTTTTCCATAACGTTATCCTTTAAAATCTGGTAATTGCGAAAAGAACTTCCGCCCTTTCACATAGAACTGCACTAAGATACTACTTTTTATCCGTTCGGGAATAAAGTGTGAGGAAGTTTTTCTGAGATTCTCCATTCTTGCATCCCGGAAGCTATCGCGCAATTGTTTAAATTCACGACGGGCATGGAGAACGGCCTTTGCGTTGGGCAGCTGTCCTTTAAGAACAAACGTAGCTGCCGCAATGTAATCGAGCCAGCAACGTACCCGCATCACTCCGGGCAGCTCTTCATCCGGAAGGTTCTTATAGAGCATGACAAGATTATTACGAAAGTTGAGGAAGGTTTTATGCGGATTCTCTTTTTTCAATGTGGCCCCTCCTACATGATACACCGTACTTTGAGGAATGCAAACGATCCCCCGTCCACGGGCACGAAGCCTCCAGCAAAGGTCTATCTCTTCCATATGGGCAAAGAAACGCCCGTCAAGCCCGCCTGCCTCACGATAATCTGCCAGACGAATGAACAGGGCGGCACCGGTAGCCCAGAACACGGGGAATACTGTATCATATTGTCCTTTATCCGCCTCGACCACTCCCATCACCCGTCCCCGGCAAAACGGATAACCATAACGGTCGATGAATCCGCCGGAAGCGCCGGCATATTCAAACAGGTCCTTTTGTCGCCAACTGAGTATCTTAGGCTGGCAGGCAGCAACCTCCGGATGGGTATCCAAATAATCAGCCATCGGTTGCAGCCAGTGCTCTGTTACTTCTACATCAGAATTCAGCAGAACTACATATTCGGCTTCCACCTGTTGGAGGGCAAAGTTATAACCGTCGGCAAAACCATGATTTTCATCCAGCAGAATCTGGCGAACCGAAGGGAACTCGTGCCGCAGCATCTCTACCGACTGATCTGTAGAACCATTATCAGCCACACAAACTTCCACACCTTCCGCCTCGGAATGCCGGAGTACGGAGGGAAGAAACGAACGGAGCATTTCGCAACCGTTCCAGTTCAATATAACGACAGATATCTTATTCATCTTTCTTTTCGGGGCGTTTCAGCTTCCAGCGCTTATGTGACCAAAGCCAGTAAGCAGGTTCCTTCCGGATGGTCTGCTCCAATCTGCGGGCAAAGATTTCGGTAATCTCACCATCGGTGGTTTCTTTCGGACGATCAGTGACCAGATCGAACTCTACGCGGCAATACCCTCTCCGCTCCTTGCGCAACTCACAATAGAAAACCGGAAAGTCCATCATCTTGGCAATGCGCTCGGCACCATCCATGAACACCGTGTCCTGATTCAAAAAAGTAGTCCAATGGTGCGCCTCGTTCGTATTGGGCGATTGGTCGGTAATCAGTCCGATAGCCATCTTCTTGCCGTCACGTCTCAGCCTGATCACTTCGCGGGCGGTGGAGTGCTTCGGCACATTGTACCCTCCGAAGCGGCTGCGGATGTACTTGAAAAGACCATCCAGATAAACATCTTTCAAAGGTTTGTATACCTGTACAGGTACATCGCCGGGACGCATAATCATTCCCATCCCCGTAATCCATTCAAAATTAGCATAGTGGGGGATCAGCAGGACAATCCCGCCCCGTTCGTCAATCATCCGGAGATAAGCTTCCTTGTTTTCGTAAGTCATACGTTTGCAAAGCTCTTTCTCGGACATGCGCAACATTTTCACATCTTCGAGCATATAGTCGCAAAGGTAATGATAGAACTTACGTTCAATGGCCTTCAATTCTGCTGCCGACTTCTCCGGAAAAGAGTTCTTCAGATTGGTACCCACCACCTTTCTCCGGTAACCGATCACGTGGTACAACCAGAAGTAAATAAAATCGGACAGGGCATACAACACCGGAAACGGAAGAATAGCCAAAAGCCACATCCCCACATAGGTTAACAAATAAAGAAGTTTCGATTTCATGTTTATTGTGTTATAGTTCCTTTCAGTGCAGTGCCATCTTCGTTAAAATCTCCCAAGAGAACATTTACTACTTGATTATCCAATGCCGGGTCACTTTCCACCTCTACACGAATGTAGTTTGCCGTAAAGCCGTGCATAGGCGCTCCTGCCTTAGGCTTCTCCATCAGGACAGGCATAGTCTGGCCGATATGACGGGCATAGAAGTCCTTCGTTTTCCCATCCGACAACGCAAGCAAACGCTGGCTTCGCTGATGCTTCGCCTCAGGAGTCACCACATGGTCTATCTTCAGTGCCTGGGTACCGGGACGTTCCGAATAACTGAACACATGCAATTGCGTGATATCCAGTCCGGAAATAAATTCATAGGCTTTCTCAAAATACTCGTCGGTTTCGCCACGTGTACCCACAATTACGTCCACGCCGATAAACGCATCAGGCATCACCTCTTTTATCTTTGCAATCTTCGAAGCAAAAAGTTCCGTTCCATACCGACGGCGCATCAACTGGAGCACTTCATCGCAACCGGACTGCAAAGGGATATGGAAATGAGGCATGAAGCTGCGGGAGGTGGACACATATTCTATAATCTCGTCCGTCAGCAGATTGGGTTCAATGGAAGAGATGCGATAACGCTCAATGCCTTCTACCTGATCGAGTGCTTTCACCAAATCGAAGAAAGTCTCACCGGTGGACTTTCCGAAATCTCCGATATTGACTCCCGTCAGCACAATCTCTTTCCCACCTTCGGCAGCAGCCTGCCGTGCCTGCTCCACCAAAGATGCGACAGTCCCGTTGCGACTCCGTCCACGGGCAAAAGGAATGGTACAGTAAGAACAAAAGTAATCGCACCCATCCTGTACTTTCAGGAAAAAGCGGGTACGGTCACCTCTTGAACAAGACGGGGCAAAGGAACGGATATCTTTCGTTGCGGTTGTATAAGCCTCTCCTCCTTCGTGTTTATGCAAGTCGCCCAGGTATTGAAGCAGGTCTTTCTTTTGTTCCGCACCAAGTACAACGTCCACTCCCTCTATCTTTGCCACATCACCGGGTTTCAGCTGGGCATAGCAACCTGTCACCACCACAAACGCACCGGGATGTTGTTTCACCAGGCGGTGAATAGCCTGACGGCACTTCTTGTCCGCCATCTCGGTCACCGAACAGGTATTGACAATGCAAAGGTCAGCCTTTTCACCTTTCCGGGCCGTACGCACACCTGCCTCACGCAGGATTTTACCAATCGTCGAAGTCTCTGAGAAATTCAGCTTGCAGCCTAAAGTATAGTAAACGGCTGTCTTATCTTGAAATACAGTGGTATCTATCATAATCTGTAAAAACGCATATTCGGTACAAAGTTACACATTATTATTAGGAGTAAAGATGCAGAAGGAGTTAAAAGGAGTTAGAGGTTTTCTATTCTGAAAGTTTATACCTACTTTTGCACAAATCTTCAAAAAACGTGCAATGATAAAAGAAAACTTTATAAAACTCTACGAAAATAGTTTCCGTGAAAACTGGGATTTGCCCTGCTACACCAATTATGGTGAACCGGAAAGTTATACTTACGGTGAAGTAGCCGAAGAAATAGCCAAACTTCATTTGCTTTTCAAGCACTGTAGTTTGCGCCGGGGAGATAAAATCGCAGTCATCGGAAAAAATAATGCCCGTTGGTGCATCGCCTACATGGCGACCATTACCTACGGGGCCATCGTAGTACCTATCTTGCAAGACTTCAATCCGAATGATGTACACCATATCGTAAATCATTCTGAATCTGTCTTCCTTTTCACCAGCGACACCATCTGGGAAACTTTGGAAGAAGAACGACTGACCGGCATCCGTGCCGTCTTTTCACTGACAGACTTCCGTTGCCTGCACCAACGCGACGGCGAAACGGTTCAGAAATTCCTGAAACATATCAATCAGTGCATGGAAGAAACTTACCCGAAAGGATTCCAAAAAGAAGATGTCCTTTACACCACCTTGTCCAACGACAAGGTTATGTTACTGAATTATACCTCTGGCACTACCGGATTCAGTAAAGGAGTAATGCTGACCGGCAACAACCTGGCCGGTAATGTGACTTTCGGTATCCGAACGGAATTGCTAAAAAAAGGTGATAAAGTGCTCTCTTTCCTCCCACTTGCCCATGCTTACGGATGTGCTTTCGACTTTCTGACAGCTACGGCAGTTGGCACGCACGTAACCCTGCTTGGCAAAGTTCCCTCCCCCAAAATCATAATGAAAGCTTTCGAAGAGGTCAAACCCAACCTGATTATCACAGTACCGCTTGTCATCGAGAAGATCTATAAAAATGTAATCCAACCCATCATCAGCAAGAAAGGCATGAAATGGGCGTTGAGCATCCCCCTTCTCGACAGCCAGATATACGGACAGATTCGCAAGAAGCTGATCGATGCCCTTGGAGGACGTTTCAAGGAAATTATTATCGGCGGAGCCGCTATGAACCCGGAAGTAGAAGAGTTTTTCCATAAAATCAAGTTCCCTTTCACCATTGGCTACGGCATGACGGAATGTGGGCCGCTCATCAGTTATGCTCCCTGGGATAAATTCGTTCCTTCCTCATCAGGTAAAATACTCGATATCATGGAAGCCCGTATTTATAAGGAGAATCCGGAAGCCGGTACCGGAGAAATACAAGTGCGTGGAGAAAACGTAATGACGGGATATTATAAAAATCCGGAAGCCACCCGCGAAGTTTTCACTAAAGACGGTTGGTTGCGCACCGGGGACTTAGGCACTATGGACGATGAAGGTAATATTTTCATCCGTGGCCGCCTGAAGACGATGATACTCAGTTCGAGCGGACAGAACATCTTCCCCGAAGAAATTGAGGCTAAACTTAATAATCTGCCTTTCATTCTCGAAAGTCTTATCATAGAACGAAACAAGAAACTGGTTGCCTTGGTATATGCCGATTATGAAGCGCTGGATTCTTTAGGACTCAACCACGAAGATAACCTGAAAACGATTATGGACGAAAACCTGAAGAATTTGAATAATAGCGTGGCAGCCTACGAAAAAGTAAGCCAGATTCAACTCTACCCCACTGAGTTTGAGAAGACTCCGAAAAGAAGTATCAAACGCTATCTATATAACAGTATAGCAGAAGATTAGATATGTTTTAAAACATACAAAAAAACATAATGAAACATTCTTCTAAAAAAAAAATAAAAAAAAGTTGGGTTTAGGAGTACAACATATGCAAAAAGTACATACCTTTGCATCGTTTTAATAAGCAATTGATTGTATTACAGATTTAAAAAGCAAAGAAAATGAAAAAATTAGTTTTGATGTTCGTAGCTATCGCAGCAGTATCATTCGCATCTTGTGGTAACAAAGCAGCTGACGCTGAAAAAGCAACTGCAGATTCTATCCGTATCGCTGACTCTATCGCAGCAGTTGAAGCAGCTGCAGCTGAAGCAGCAGCTCAGGTAGCTGATACTACAGCAACTGACTCTACTGCAACTGAAGCAGTTGTAGCTGAATAATCTCGAACAACATTAGAGAGAATTGAAAGTCTGCCGTGCAAAAGCACGTACAGACTTTTTTTATATCCGTACCTTTCCATTACGGAAGTCGTTTCCTCCACATCTCCCCTTCTTCAACACTGGGCACCTCTGCCGGGTATCTCTTTATTTATAAACAAAGACACTCTCCCAATAATCTCTCAAAAAAAAAAGGACATCCCGTTTTGGAATGTCCCTTCTCAATGTCATATGATAGGCTTATTCAGCTACTACTTCAAAAGGAATTTCTACAGAAACTTCTTTGTGCAGTTTAACGATAGCTTTATAAGAACCAACTTCTTTTACAGCGTCTTTTACAACGATGATCTTTCTGTCGATTTCGTGACCCAACTTAGCCAATTCCTCAGCGATCTGGATGTTACCAACAGAACCGAAGATAGTACCGGTTGAGCTAACCTTTGTAGCGATAGTCAAAGATACACCTTCCAACTTAGCAGCCAGTGCTTCAGCATCTTTCTTGATTTTCTCAAGTTTGTGAGCACGCTGTTTCAGTTCTTCAGCCAACATTTTCTTTGCAGAAGGAGAAGCAATAACAGCTTTTCCGGTGGGGATCAAGTAATTACGACCATAACCAGACTTAACAGTTACGATGTCATTCTTATAACCCAAGTTTACTACGTCTTCTTTCAATATAATTTCCATACTTTTCCTCCTTATTTCATCATGTCAGTTACAAATGGAAGTAACGCCAGGTGACGTGCTCTCTTCACAGCCTGCGCAATACGACGCTGGAACTTCAAAGAAGTACCGGTGATACGGCGCGGAAGGATCTTACCCTGCTCATTCAAGAATTTCTTCAAGAATTCAGGATCTTTGTAGTCGATATACCTAATACCACTCTTTTTGAAACGGCAGTATTTTTTCTTCTTAACGTCTACTGAAGGCGGAGTTAAATATCTGATTTCTGATTGAACTTGTTGTGCCATGATTAATCCTCCTTTTTGTTTGATTTAACACTTCTTCTCTTTGCAGCATATTCTGCAGCGTATTTATCCATTCTGAAAGTCAGGAAACGGATTACGCGTTCATCACGACGGAAATTTAATTCCAACTTGTCAATAACAGTAGGTTCTGCATTGAACTCAATCAGCTGATAGAATCCTGTAGACTTCTTCTGGATTGGATAAGCCAGTTTCTTCAGTCCCCAGTTTTCTTCATTGATAATCTCAGCACCTTCAGCCTGAAGAATGCCTTTGAATTTTTCTACCGCTTCCTTCATCTGAACATCAGACAAAACGGGAGTTAAAATGAAAACGGTTTCGTATTGATTCATACTCGTTTTAATTAAATAAATAAATTATTTGATTTTAAAAATGCGGTGCAAAGGTAGGCATTTTATTTTGAACTGCAAACATTTAATCTTTTTTTATGCCACGGGATAGGATTTGTCGAAGAAGACATTTATCTTTGCAAAGTTGCTTAAACAATAATTTCATGATCGAACAATTTAATTTTGATATCAGACTAATCTTTGCTATCCTGAATGGCAAAGTTTCTGCCGCCATCAACCGTAAGCTATACCGTAACTTCAGACAGAACGGTCTGGAGATCAGCCCGGAACAATGGACGGTTCTTATTTTTCTCTGGGAAAAAGACGGAGTGACCCAACAAGAGTTGTGCAATGCAACTTTTAAAGATAAACCGAGTATGACCCGCTTAATCGACAATATGGAACGCCAGCATCTGGTTGTCCGTATCTCCGACAAAAAGGACCGTCGTACCAATCTGATCCACCTGACCAAAACAGGAAAAGAACTGGAAGAAAAAGCCCGTGTTATAGCCAACCGGACACTGAAAGAGGCGTTGCACGGCATCACAGTCGAAGAATTAAGCGTAAGCCAGGAAGTATTGAGAAAGATATTTTTCAATACCAAAGATTAATCAATACGGAGAAGTGAAAGCAACCAAATCAACTATTTATGGCTAATTAATGGTTTTTTTGCGAAAATAATTTCGCTCGTTAAAGAATTATGCGTTAATTTGTGACTGGAATATAATAATCTATTAAAATACACACACATGAAAGGCTTATTAAAGAATTTAGGATTGATATTAATCTTAGTCGGAATAATCATTCTGATTGTTTGTTCTCTGACCGGAGACGTGAACAACAACGCTATCTTGGGAGGCTCGATAGTATTGGTGGTACTCGGACTCATTTCTTACATTGCGATCAATAAAAGAATTGCGGATTAATATTTTCAACAGAAATAAAAAAGCCGGAAAACGAATGTTTTCCGGCTTTTTTATTTCTGTATATCCCCCTCTCCATTATGATTCCGGTTCGGGGGTAATCAACTTGTAACCTTTTCCGTGGATGTTGATAATCTCAATCGAATCATCATCTTTCAGGTGCTTACGCAGTTTGGTGATATATACATCCATACTACGGGCATTGAAATAGTTATCATCAATCCAGATAGTCTTCAAAGCAAAGTCACGCTGCAAAATCTCGTTGGCATGTGCACACAACAATCCCAGCAATTCCGATTCCTTGGTAGTCAGCTTAGTTTGTTTGTCACCGATAGCCAGAATCTGCTTTTGTGTATCAAACGTAAACTTACCGATCTTATAGATATTGCTTTCTTTGTTCTTCTTTCCACGAACACGTCTCAGGATCGCTTCAATTCTGAAAGTAAGTTCTTCCATACTGAAAGGTTTGGTGATGTAATCATCCGCACCAATCTTAAATCCTTCCAGAATATCCTCCTTGAGTGTCTTTGCAGTCAGGAAGATAATCGGAATTTCAGCGTTGGCCGCACGAACCTCCTGTGCCAGCGTGAAACCATCTTTCTTAGGCATCATCACGTCGAACACGCACAAGTCATATTTATTCTTCAGGAAAGCCTTAAATCCGGCTTCTCCATCAGGATACAACTCAGCAGAGTAACCTTTCGCCTGTAAATATTCTCTTAAAAGCATGCCAAGATTTTCATCATCTTCGCATAATAAAATACGCAGTTTCTCGTCCATATCAATCATTTTTTAATAAAGGTAATGCAATAATAAATTTAGTTCCTACATTCAGTTCACTCTCCGCCCGGATGGTTCCCTTATGATCCTGAATAATCTTTTTCACATAAGCCAGTCCCAGACCGAAACCTTTTACATCGTGCAGATTACCTGTATGCACGCGATAGAACTTATCAAACACCTTCTTCAGGTTTTCTTTTTTAATACCAATACCGTTGTCCTGTATCGAAATCATCAGTTTACCGGGTTCGTTCCAAGTTCTCACGTCGAGCACCAGGTCTTCTTCGGGCTTCTTGTATTTCACCGCGTTATCCATCAGGTTGAATATCACATTGGTGATATGCATTTCGTCCGCAAATATAACAGGATTGGTAGCCTCAAGGTTCGATGTAATCTTACCATTATAGCGTTCCACCTTCAGAGCGAACGTATTGATAACCCCGGTAATCAACTCATTGGCATCGAGTTCTTTCATCTTCAGTGTTGCTTTCTGTCTGTCGAACATAGACATCTGAAGAACTTTCTCCACCTGGAATCTCAACCGCTTCGTTTCATCATTAATGACTCCCGATATATGCTGGAACATCTGCGGTGATTTCCCGACTGCGGGATCTTTCAGCATCTGCGCGGCAAGCGAGATGGTAGATATCGGTGTCTTGAACTCGTGTGTCATATTGTTGATAAAGTCATTCTTCATTTCTGTCAGCTTCTTCTGGCGGAAGACGATGTAGATAGTGAAGATGAATGTAATCAACAGTACGAAAGTGAATATCATCGAAGGGATCATAAAACTAACCGAGTCGAAGATATAATCTTTCTTTCCCGGAAAGTGCACCTTCACAATACTCATCTTCGCAGGCGGATCATTTTGGAACAGAGGTTGGGTATAAGAATCCTCACTTCCTCCCTCTTCGTAATCCGAACAGCGATATACCTCACGTCCATCTTTATCGATTACCGAAAAATGATATAGCAACTCTATACCATTATTAATAAAGTTAGACTTCAGATAATTATCCAGCTTCTTAAAGTTCACCCGTTCGCCAATCGACTTATCGCTTGCTTTGTAAATCATCCGCAAAGCTACATCGTCGAGCAGGAAACGCTGATACATATACCTATTTTTAATAGCGTCGGTCAAGCTTCGCGATGTCTGCGGAATGGTATTCCGGCCATGTCTCTCCGAAATCATGGCTTTGGGCACCTTCGACGGCTCGGTGGTAATCATCTTTAGTTCAAACTCCGAATACAGGGTTCCGTCCGGTGACTTGAACCTATAACGCTCCGATTGCTGAATCAAACCATTTTTCTGTTCGGTAGTAGAAGAAGACTGAGCCAGTGCTCTACGTTCCGCTTCAGTAATGTCTTCTAACAGCCAACGTTGCGTTTCATCATACTCCACATCCTTTGAAACCTGAAACAAAGCATTTCGCACGGATGTATTAAATTGTTCTTTACGCATCTTCACCATTTCTTCGATGTAGCTCACTTGTAAATAGAGCAAACTCAGAAAGGAAAGACCCATAATAATGCCTAATATCCAGATTGTTGACTTTTTCATAGCAACAAAATTAACACTCCCTAATTAACACTCCTAACAGCTTAACCTGTTTTAACAGGATGTTCTCTATAATTAACCGAAAGACGTTTTTTAGGTCGTATTCTGACCACTATAACAAAACGTATATGCCTTTGGTTTGCAAATTTAATAAAAAATTAAAGATTTCTCTTCAGAAAATCTACTTTCTTTAATCATTGTTAATGAGTAAGCAGGTTTCAAGAGGCGACCGACGAACTGTCAATGGCATGTAACGGCAGCTACAACCACAAGCAGAATGCCTTAAAAGAATAAAGCTACGAGCAGTTGCACATACATTGTACACTCCTCGTAGCTTTATAACTCAGCAGTTCAGCCATTTGCAGCCCGCAGTCCGGCAGGCTGTAACCACATTATTCTTCTGTTTGCTTGGATTCGAAGTCTTTTATTAATTTATCCTGCACATCACTCGGAACAAGTTCGTAACTTGCAAATTTCATAATGAACGAAGCACGACCTCCGGTAAGCGAGCTGAGCGCTGTCGAATAAGAAGCCATCTCTTTTAAAGGCACTTTAGCGACCAGCTTTTCATAACCGTTTTCGCTGCTCATGCCCATGATCATGGCACGACGTCCCTGAAGATCTCCCATCACATCACCCATCTTATCGGAAGGCACAAAGACTTCTACATCATAAATAGGTTCGAGAATCTTCGGTCCCGCATTCTTAAATGCTTCGCTGAAAGCATTGCGTCCGGCCAGCATGAACGAGATTTCATTAGAATCTACCGGGTGCATCTTTCCGTCATATACGATGACACGTACATCGCGGGCGTACGAACCGGTGAGAGGTCCCTGCTCCATACGGGACATGATACCTTTAAGGATAGCAGGCAGGAAGCGGGCATCGATAGAACCACCGACAATACTGTTAACAAATACCAATTTTCCGCCCCATTCCAATGGAACTTCTTCGGTACCTTTCACATTAATCTTAAATTCCTGTCCACCGAACTTATACGTATCGGGCACCGGCATTCCTTCATAATATGGTTCTACGATCAAGTGTACTTCACCAAACTGTCCGGCACCACCCGATTGTTTTTTATGACGATAGTCGGCACGGGCCGCCTTAGTGATGGTCTCACGATAAGGAATCTTCGGTTCCTCGAATTTCACCTGAAGTTTTTCATTATTCTCCAGACGCCACTTTAAAGTACGGAGGTGGAATTCACCCTGGCCATGTACGATGGTCTGTTTCAATTCTTTCGATTGTTCGATGACCCAAGTCGGATCTTCCTCGCGCATACGGTTCAAGATAACCATCATCTTCTCTGTATCGGCTTCGTTCACCGGTTTGATGGCGCGTGAATATTTAGAATTCGGATATTTAATAAAATTAAACCGGTTTTCGGCACCTTTACCATTTAGCGTGTTTCCGGTATGAACATCTTTCAGCTTCACGGTACAGCCGATATCACCGGCCACCATCTCTTCTACTTTGATACGGTTGGCACCGGCACAAGCATAAATCTGTGCCACACGTTCTTTCGAACCGCGGTCGGCATTTGTAAAGTCATCTCCTTCATGCACTTTTCCGCTCATCACCTTGAAGTATTGAACGTCGCCAATATGCGGCTCCACACCTGTTTTGAAGAAATAGAGTGAAGTAGGCCCATCGGGATCGGGTTCCACCACTTCACCACGGGTATTGTGCACTTTCGGCATTTCGGATACACCGGGCACTACATTACCCAGAAACTCCATCAGACGACGTACACCCATATCTTTGCCTGCACATACACAGAATACGGGGAACATGCCACGTGCAGCCAATCCTTTGCGGATACCTTCACGCATTTCGTCTTCTGTCAGTGAATCCTGTTCGAAGAATTTTTCCATCAAGCCTTCATCATTCTCAGCAGCGGCTTCTACCAGGGCTTTGTGCATTTCCATAGCCTTGTCCATCTCTTCGGCCGGGATCTCTTCAATAGTGGGTGCTCCACCTTCGGGTCCCCAAGAGTATTTCTTCATCAGCAGCACGTCGATCAGTGAGTTGAAATTCGGGCCTGTAGCCAAAGGATACTGGACGGGAACCACTTTCGGTCCGTAAATGGACTTCAGTTGTTCAAGCACCATATCATAATCGCACTTCTCGTTATCGAGTTGATTCACCAGGAAGATTACCGGTTTACCCAGTTTTTCGGTATAGCGGAAATGATTTTGTGTTCCCACTTCCGGTCCATATTGTCCGTTCAGCAGCAAAATAGCTGTATCGGTTACGTTGAGTGCCGTCATGGCAGCGCCTACAAAGTCATCGCTGCCCGGACAGTCTATGATGTTCAGTTTCTTTCCATTCCATTCCACATGAAAAATAGTTGAAAAGACGGAATATCCATATTCCTGTTCCACCGGAAAGTAATCGCTTACGGTATTCTTGGCAGTAATCCTGCCGCGACGTTTTATAATACCACTCTCATAGAGCAACGCTTCTGTGAGAGTGGTTTTTCCTGAGCCGTCATTGCCAAGAAGGGCAATGTTCTTAATTTCGTTAGTCTGATATACTTTCATGATATATAAGATTTAAATGAATGATTCAGTATGTGTTTTTCGCATACCCTTTTTTTACTGAGGCGCAAATTAGGCATTAATCAAATGAAAAGCAATAAAACTGACAGTGTTACTAAACAATGTTATGTAACATACAGGATCTGTTTATTAAGCAGATAACACAGTGTCACAAACTCTTGGCACTCTCTAAACGAAGTTGAATTAGGATAACAACTTTCCGTATTATCGAACTTGGTAACACCAATATAATATACCTCTTGGCTTATGCTTCCTTATAAAACAGATTCTATAAATGGAACAACTTCTCTATCATCTGATGTATTAGGGAATATATAGTCTTTTATACAGTTTGAAGAATCCAATAAAAGCATTATAGGTGTTGGAACATATTTCAATTCTTTTCTTATCAGATCTTTTGAGTCAAGATATATATACTCATAATATTTATTACGTTTCTGGAAAGATGAAGGGCTTCCCATAGTTGAAATAATAGCTACTTTATTATTTCTATAAAGAGAATCTATTTTTTTTGTAATAGAGAATCCTAAATCTATACAACTTCCACAATCATAATAGTTAAATAGAAAAATAACTCTACAAGTCTTATTTGACACAATAGAATCAATGGAGGTTACCCTTTTCCCTATTAAGTTATAAACATCCTTTTGGGGAGTTTTAGTAACATCATTTTCTTTTTTTTGATTATTGCTACATCCCCATATAATGCAAAGCAATATAAATAAGGTAAAGAATTTATTTTTTCGCATCACCTATTTTTATTTTTTCAATGGTTACTCCTGCCACTTCTTGTGAAGCAAATAGATATGTGTCTGAAACACAAAAAGAAGAATATATATCATGTGGAAGAATGTAGGTAGAGATATGCTTCATTTCGTCATTGATTGATAATTTCAAAATAGTATTTACACGATAATCGCCTGATGAGCTCCGTGATGAACACAGTATATATATATGATCATTTGCAAGATAAGCATCACGTATGTATATATAGACAGATTTCTCTTTATTAGAATTCTTTTTAGCAATTTCTGTTGCTTCTTTTATTATAGGAATTGAAGAGATATCAAATGTTTTAATATATTCTCCATGAATATTATATTGCTCTATATAAGGGTAGCAATTTGAAATCGAAAATATCCCTTTGCCTTGATCATAAAGAATATGTTTCTTGTTAGATATAATGGTTTTAAAAGGAGTTTTTTCTCGTACAACCTTTCCCATTGGGATTTGTTTGTTTGGGTGATATTTATCAATCATTAGAAAACTTGTCGAATCCGTATTCGCAGATAAAAAGATTAAAGAATCATTGAGACTAAATCTGTTTTCATTTGCATTTGAAAGTGAAAAATCACCATAGAAAACTCCTCCATGAAATTTTTTCATTGACTTTGTTCCAAAATCAACAACATATACCGTGTCATTCAGTACATTAAAGGTAAATGGCCATGTTGTTTCATAAGGGGCTTCACCATGTTTGCTAACATATTCCATCTCTTTTAAGTTATCACTTAACGCCACAATGTCTCCCCGTTTTTTATCCAAAACATATATCTTATTCTTATAATAAGTCATACACGTAATGTTGGAGAAGAAACTAGAATCAGGATATTCTTCTATCTTAATTTCCGACTGACAATACATTAAGTTACGATTTTTCTCCTTGTTGTTACAAGAAGAAAAACATAAAATTGCGATAATAAGAATCAATATTCTATTCATTACCCTTTAGCAATAAGTCTTATTTCCATCACATTCAACATAGGCACCATTTAACCAATCAAGTCCTCTACTACATTTTTTACCACTACAAGATACTGAACCAGATAGAGGAAATCCACATTCTACAGTTACTGTACATGAATAGTTGCCTCCTCCTCCTTCTCCGGTATCAGTACCTTCTCCCATTGCAAGACACTCTAAAGTAAGCATCTTCATATTCGCTTTTTTATCTTTGTTTTTCAACGCAGACAAACAGACATTAACAGAAACAAATAAAAAGAAAGTCACTCCTAAACAAATTCTTAAGGTCTTTTTCATGATATATAAGATTTAAATGAATGATTCAGTATGTGTTTTTCGCATACCCTTTTTTTACTGAGGCGCAAATTAGGCATTAATCAAATGAAAAGCAAGAAAACTGACAGTGTTACTAAACAATGTTATGCAACATATCAAGACAAAGAGCAAGAGAACAAGCTGTTTGACAGAATGAAAGTCTTTTCCTTTATTATCTATTAAAAAGCATTATCCACCTCACATCTGCTTACACTGCCTTCTGCCAAACTGAATGAAATAGGATTCAGTAACGAGGTTTTCGGCGCAAAACGGGAGTATTTGAGGCAAAAGACGGCGGTTTTTCAGCACAAAGACGGTGTATTTCCGGAAAAAGAAGTAAGTATTCGGACCCAAAGAAGTAAGCACTTTCCGGAAATGCTTACTTCTTTTCCGGAAATCTCTTAATGTTTTGCCACATTACATATATTGTTATAACAAAAAGGCCGTATGGATGCCTCTTTCTTCTCCGGTTGTTCTGTAAAGCCAGTCAAACCATATATAACAGAATCACCGGAGGAAGAGGAAAATAAAAGAAAAAGGGCAGGATTCCGCCGCACAGCTATCTATTGGAGAACAGATATCACAGATCTGCGACACATGGGAAAATCCTACCGGCAAATGCAGGCGTTTTTTTCTCCAACTTTCAGAGCGGCACGAAACGAAAGCATTCTGAGATCATCAGATAATCAGATTGTCAAATGGTTAAAAAGGAACTTTCCTCCCGTTAAATAAGAAAGAATATATGCCCTGCAAAGTTGTTTACTAAAACGAAAACCTTACTTTTGCAATTTAAAACGCAAAAATAACTCAGACTATCATGGCAGGCATATACATACATGTCCCCTTCTGTAAGACACGCTGTATTTATTGCGATTTTTACTCCACCACGCGAAGCGAACGGAAAGGACACTACATCGAAGCCCTCTGCAAGGAGCTGGAAATGAGATATACTTACCTGAAAGGAGAGCCCATAGAAACGCTCTACTTTGGTGGAGGTACTCCTTCGCAACTTGATGAAGAGGACTTCCGGAAAGTGTTCGACACCGTCCGGCGTGTATACGGAATGGAAAATTGCCATGAAATAACGCTTGAAGCCAATCCGGATGACCTCTGTCCGGAATATGTGCAAATGCTCTCCCGCTTGCCATTCAACCGCATCAGTATGGGTATCCAGACTTTTGATGATGCCACGCTTACGTTATTGAAGCGACGCCACAATGCCACTCAAGCCATTCGTGCAGTAGAATTATGCCGTACCTACGGGTTCCGCAACATCAGCATCGACTTGATTTACGGACTTCCCGCTGAGACAGCAGAGCGTTGGGAAAGGGACCTGCAACAGGCCGTTGCCCTCAATGTGGAGCATGTTTCGGCCTACCACCTGATTTATGAAGAAGGTACTCCTATTTATAGAATGTTGCAAAAACACCAGGTTGAAGAAGTGGACGAGGACAGCAGTGTCCGGTTCTTCACCTTATTGATAGACCGGCTGCAGGAAGCAGGATATGAGCACTACGAAATATCCAACTTTTGCAAGCCGGGAATGTATTCACGCCATAACACTTCGTACTGGCAAGGGGCCAGTTACCTCGGTTGTGGTCCGTCGGCACACTCTTTCGACGGAGCAACACGCGAATGGAACTGTTCGTCGATAGAGAAATACATAGCAGGCATCGAAAGCGGCAAACGGGACTTTGAACGGGAAGAACGGGATTTAACTACCCGGTACAATGAATTTGTCATTACCTCCGTCCGCACTCAATGGGGAATTTCACTCGAACGCCTCCGCAACGATTATGGAACCGAACTGGAACAATACTGCCTCAAGATGGCACGTCCTTCTTTAGAAAACGGCAAATTAGAAATACACGAAGGTGCTCTGCGCCTCACCCGAGAAGGAATTTTTATTTCCGACAGCATCATGAGCGATCTTCTCCGGGTGGACAACTAAAATTATAAAGTCATGACCGAATCAGAGGTTCGAAAACTATTAAGACGAATGAAGGAGCTGGACTCGCAAACGGCGTTCCGATCCTTCTACGATATGACGTACGACCGGCTTTACCGCATTGCCTACTATTACGTAAAGCGGGAAGAATGGTCGCAGGAGATCGTACTTGATGTATTCTTGAAACTCTGGGAACAACGCAGTTCGTTGCCCGAAGTCAAAAGCATTGAGGACTATTGCTTCATACTGGTGAAAAACGCCTCACTCAACTATCTGGAAAAAGAGAACAGGCGCACAACCGTATCCACCGAAGTATTGCCGGAACCGGAAGCACAAAGCGATTCGCCCGAGGAATCAATGATCAGCGAAGAGCTGTTCGCCATCTATGTGAAAGCGCTCGACCGCCTGCCCGAACGTTGCAGAGAAGTGTTCATCCGCGTCCGCGAAGAAAAACAAAGCTATGCACAAGTGGCCGAAGAACTGGGCATCAGCACAAAGACCGTAGACGCCCAACTCCAGAAAGCAACAATCCGACTGAAAGAAGCGATATTGACGATGAACGATAAACAATGAACCACCGGCCGGAAACCGATGGACAAGGTTTAACTTTTATTTGCATATCCCCGATAGGGAGATCCTTCGAACGCTCTGTCTTTATCAGTGAAATTCATTTTAATCAAAACACAAAGACTTAGCTTATGAAGAAGTTATTAAGACCTACAACCTTTGCATTGTTTACGATGGCACTGTGTTTCACTGCATGCGAAAACGGCAACAACTCCTATCCCAAGGAATATCTGGGATTCGAAAAGAAAGCGCAGGACTTCTCTTACCAAAAGAATACTGCGGAAGCCGAATTCCAAGTAAAGATCATTGCGGTTGATAAAACGAAAGAAGACCGGATTGTCTTCATCGAATCACCCTCACGTCCGACGAAGCCCGGAAGCCCTTCGGCACAGTTTTTTAAGATTAAAGATAATAAAGTCACCATCAAGGGAGGCAGTAAATCGGCCAAAGCCACTATTCTGGTCTATCCCCAGAAAGTGGGAACGAATGAATACATTCAGCTTGTCTGCCGGCCTCAGAACGGCAAGTCGGAAACGACCCAAATGTCTATCCGGCTGGTGAAAAAATAACGAAATAAAAAATGAAGTATACCGACCAGGAACTTAACCGATTATTGGAGAAACTCATAGCCTCCACCCGCTCGCCCAGAGGAAGATTCTCGGCAGCGGCAAGCTATCAGATATTAGAGAAGCGATTGCCACGTCCGGCACACCGGCTTTTCTCTATACGCATTTTCTCGGCAGTAGCCGCCATCGCTTTGTTCTGCTACATCGGATGGAGCACTTATTGCTATCTGAAACCTGCCGCGTTGCAAACCGTTTCTACACTGGCCGACACACGGACTATAAAGTTACCCGATGGAACGGAAGTGACGCTGAACCATTTCTCCTCTCTCACCTATCCCGAGAAATTCAAAGGGAAACACAGGGAAGTAGACTTGAAAGGAGAAGCCTATTTCGAAGTGACGAAGAATCGGGAACACTCTTTCATCGTACAGACAGAGTCGGTCAATGTAGAGGTACTGGGAACTCACTTCAACGTAGAGTCCTATCCGGACGATCCGGAAGTGAAAACCACCCTACTCGAAGGTTCCGTGGTGGTGAGCAATAAAGCCAATTCTGTGCGCATGGTTCTGAAGCCAAACGAAAGTGCTATATATAATAAGGTGAAAAAGAGCATGACCCTTGAAGTTTCAGATCGCGCTGCCGAAGAGATAGCTTGGCGGAATGGCGAATTAGTCTTCAACAACCTCCCCCTGCAGGAGATCGCCCGACAGTTGTCCAACACGTTTGGTGTAAACATCTCCATAGCAGACAAAGCATTGCAGAATTACCGGATCACGGCACGATTCTCCGACGGAGAAGGACTCGACCAGATTCTCGATCTGCTGCATACAGTCGGTAAATTCAACTATTCACACAACAATGAAGAAATAACGATTACTACTAAACTTAACTAAACATGAGAAAATCCAATCCGGATTTCCACCACATCAGAAGTTACATTCTGATGTGTGTGGTTTCCATATTCTTTTCAACTATCAACGCGCAGACACCGGAGCCCAGGATCACCCTCAAGCTGCAAAACACCAGCCTCTCAGAGATTATCCGGCATATAGAACAAGCCACCGGTTTCTCTTTTATCTACGGTGAAGAGGTGAAACTCGACCATAAAGTCAGCCTCAACGTACAGAAGAAACCTCTCGGAGAAGTTCTGAACCAGTTGTTTGCCAACGAACCGATAAGTTATAAAATAACAGGGAAACACATCCTGTTACAAAAAATCCCCCCCAAACCCGTAAGCCGCAGGTTTACTATCAGTGGATACGTAACCGACGGGGCGTCTGCCGAAACGCTGATTGGTGCCAATATTCTTGAGAGTCGTCATCATCAAGGAACCACCACCAATCCTTACGGTTTCTACAGCATTACGCTGCCGGAAGGAGAAGCTCAGTTGAGCTTCTCCTATTTGGGTTACACCAGCCAGCAACACGCACTGACCCTGACCCGTGACACCCTGCTGAACATCCGGATGGAAGACAATAACATGCTGCAAGAAGTGGTCATCGTATCGGACAAGGCCGAATCGGGGATCATGGCCACTCAAATGGGTGCCAGCGAGATACCGATGACACAAATAAAAAACACTCCCAGCATACTGGGAGAAGCAGATGTAATGAAAGCCATCCAGTTGATGCCGGGCGTACAGGCCGGAATGGAAGGATCTGCCGGATTGTATGTACGTGGTGGTGGCCCCGACCAGAACCTGATCTTGCTGGACGGTGTACCGGTGTACAACGTAGATCATTTATTAGGATTCTTCTCTGTCTTCACTCCCGAAGCCGTAAAGAAAGTAACCCTCTTCAAAAGTTCTTTCCCCGCCCGCTTCGGCGGACGCCTCTCCTCCGTAATTGACGTACGCACCAATGATGGCGACATGAAGAACTATCATGGCGTAGTCAGTATAGGACTCCTGACCAGCAAACTCAATTTCGAAGGGCCGATCATCAAGGACCGGACTTCTTTCAACATTTCTGCCCGCCGCTCCTACATCGACCTGCTGGCCAAACCCTTCATGCCGAAAGAAGAAAAGTACAGTTATTACTTTTATGACATCAATGCCAAAATCAACCATAAATTCTCCGACCGGAGCCGCCTCTTCCTCAGTGCATACAATGGCAAAGACCATTTCATGACAAAGTATGACGACACTTACTACGGTGACGAAGACAAGTACAGGGACGGCGGAAAAATGAACTGGGGCAACACCATCGTTTCGGGACGCTGGAATTACATCTTTAACAACAAACTGTTCAGCAATACCACAGTCGCTTTCAATAACTATAAGTTTGACGTCAGCACGTTCACCAAGAACGAGATACATACAAACAACCAAATAACCTGGAACCGCTATAAAGCCGACTATAAATCGGGAATCCGGGACTGGAGTGCTCAGATAGATTTTGACTATAATCCTATCCCCGCACACCATGTCAAGTTCGGAATGCAATACCTGCACCATAGTTTCCGTCCGGAAGTATCCACCTCAAAGATATTCGACAAGACCGGAGAAACCATCGAGCGGGATACGACGTATTATACCGCCTCTAACAGCGAAATCCTTGCCCACGAAGCATCTGCCTACCTTGAAGATAACTTCAATCTAAGCAGTCGCCTGCGTATGAATCTGGGCCTGCACTTCTCGACTTTCCAAGTGCAAAAGAAGAACTATTTCTCCATACAACCCCGCATCTCCGCACGCTATCAGCTCAACAAGGACATCGTAATCAAAGCTTCTTACACCAAAATGAGCCAGTATGTACACTTGATTTCATCCATGCCGTTCGCCATGCCCACCGACCTGTGGGTGCCGGTGACCAACAAAATCAAACCTATGCAGGCGCATCAGGTATCGTTGGGTGGCTATTACACAGGAATCGACGGATGGGAATTCTCGGTGGAAAGCTACTATAAAGGAATGAAAAATGTGCTTGAATACAAAGACGGAGTCAGTTTCCTCGGCTCTTCCACCGGATGGGAAGACAAAGTGGAGATGGGACGCGGACGCTCCATGGGTATAGAATTCATGGCACAGAGAACCATCGGGAAGACAACCGGATGGCTGGCATATACATTGGCCAAGAGTGACCGTAAATTTGCCAAAGGAGGGATAAACAATGGGGCACGCTTTCCATATAAATATGACCGGAGGCACAATATAGACCTGACCCTCAACCACCGGTTCAATGAACGAATCGACGTAAGTGCCTCATGGATACTTACCACCGGAGGTACAACCACAATCCCCACTGAACTGACAGCCATTATCCGTCCGGGCGATAACAATTCATCGATACAAGAAGGAGATTATGTCAAGCACCGCAACAACTATCGCCTTCCCGCGACGCACCGGCTCAATGTAGGTGTTAATTTCAGCAAGAAAACACGGCATGGCATGCGTATCTGGAACGTCAGTATATATAATGTATACAATGCCATGAACCCTACCTTGGTATACCGCACCTACAAAAAGACTGAATATACTCAAGGCGAACAAGCACAAGGCAACCGCATACCGGTCATCCGGAAATTCACTTTGTTGCCCTGTATTCCTTCATTCAGTTATACATATAAATTCTAAGTATTTATGAAACGATCCATTCCCGACATACTCCTGTTCCTGCTGGTTATTATATCTGCCACAGCCTGCAACCACGATCTCCCTTTCGACCTGAAGGAGAATCCGCCTAAGTTGGTGATGAACGCCATCATCAACGCCGATAGCACTTACAACGAACTGTTCCTGAACTTTACCGGCAGAAACCAAATCGGACAAATCAACGGAGCCACTGTGGAAGTACGCATTAACGGTTCTCTCAGCGAAACGCTGCGCCCCGATCCGTACAGCAGCGATAAAGGACGTTTTTATATCAACAGTACTTTCCGTCCGGGCGATGTAGTCCGCATAGACGCCATGACAGATGACGGTGCATATCATGCATGGGCGGAAGTCACCGTCCCCCAACCTATCGGGAAGATAGAAAAGGTAGATACAGTCTCTATCATGAGAATACCAAGTAACTATGGTTACGGGACTCCGCCGAGAAGACATCTCCGTTATCAAATCAAAATAAACGACCGTCCGGGGGAGAAGAATTTCTATCGGATCATTGTGGAACAGCGGAAATACTGGAAATACTATTGGCAACAGGGTGACCAAATTAACTGGGAATCGGCCATGTCGAAAAGTTTTAAGTTGCAGACAAACGAAGATGTGGTATTGACCGACGGCAAGCCGAGTACGGAAGAAGATGACGAAAACGGCCTGTTCGGCAGTGTCACTAACAAGTATGCCGTATTTGACGACTCACGTTTTGCGGACGGAAGTTATACAATGACTGTCTATAACGATATTTACGGATGGGGATTCTGGGGAAGTGAATATACATGGATAAAAACAGATGTCTATATCCGCATACTCAGCATCACCGAAAAAGAATATTATTATCTGAGGGCACTGAACCTGCTCGACTCAGATGCCTATGACAACACCTTGAGCGAGCCCATCGCTTTCCCCAGCAATGTGAACGGCGGTACCGGAATGGTTGGATTCAGCGCAGAAACCAACTACATGCTGACGGTTAAAAACCACGCAGTTCCCCCAACGATGCCGGATTTATAAAGAAACCACTATCTTTGTGCCCTAAAAGCACATTTATATGTTTATAATAATCGGAATCATGCTTACAGGTATGCTGCTTGGCTACCTGTTACGGAGCAAAAGACTCACATGGATACATAAAGTCATCACATTATTAATATGGCTGTTGCTCTTCCTCCTCGGCATCGACGTAGGAGGCAACGAAGCCATCGTGAAAGGACTGCACGCCATCGGGCTGGAAGCCTTCATCATCACCACAGCAGCCGTAGCCGGAAGCACACTGGCTGCATGGGGACTATGGTATCTGCTTTATGCACGTTATCAGAAAAAGGAGGTGAAGCCATGAAAGGCAGCCTTATTATCGTCTCTTTTTTTATCGTCGGCACCCTGTGCGGACTTTTTCATCTGATTCCATATGATTTCAGCCAAAGCAAACTCAGTTTTTATGCTTTATGCGGGCTGATGTTTTGTGTCGGTATCAGTATAGGCAATGATCCGCAAACATTGAAAAGTTTCCGGTCACTGAATCCGCGCTTACTCTTCCTGCCCGTAATGACCATTCTGGGAACACTGGCAGGATGTGCCGTAGTCAGTCTCTTTCTATCGCATCGCTCACCGGCCGATTGCATGGCAGTGGGTTCCGGATTCGGGTATTATTCACTCTCAAGCATTTTCATCACCGAATACAAGGGAGCCGAACTGGGAACCATCGCACTGCTCTCAAATATCATGCGCGAAATCATCGCCTTGCTTTGCGCTCCTTTATTGGTAAAGTTCTTCGGAAAACTGGCCCCCATTTCTGTCGGAGGAGCTACCACTATGGATACGACTCTTCCCATTATCACCCGCTGTTCAGGGCAGGAATTCGTCATAGTCTCTATCTTTCATGGTTTCATTGTGGACTTTAGCGTGCCGTTTCTGGTGACACTATTCTGTTCCATATAGGCATCTTATTACAAAACTGTTTCAATTTTCGTAATAAGATTATCTTTTTCACACTTCTTTCTTGATATACATCAAGAAATGACACCTTATTGCCTACTTCCCTTCCCTATCCCTTTTATGTTGAACAACATATTTGTATATTTGCATAGGTAAAAAGAAAAAGCTAAGAGCTTAACAATTGTTTTTAATAGGTATTAGGGGTCCTTATGATAAGGATAAGGACAAAGATTAGTTTTCAGGAATAACAATTAAAAAAGTAGGTATTATGAAAAGATTAGGATTAACATTAGTAGCAGCACTCTGCCTTGCTGCCACCACATTTGCAGCAGAAAATCAACCTACAGTTGCAAAATGGGAAGGTAACATCAATGTGAATAAATTGGGTAAATACCTGAATTTATCTTCTGTACAGGCAGAAGAAGTAGCCAACATTTGTAACTACTTTGACGAGCAGATGGGAAGAGCCACTACGTCAAAAAAGAATAAAGACACCCTGGTTCGTAACGCTGTCTACGGAAATCTGAAGTTGATGAAAAAAACGTTGACGGATGCTCAATACACGAAGTATACTACAATACTGAATATGACTTTGAAGAACAAGGGCATCGAAGTAAAGTAGGAACTTGATTGATGAATAAAAGGATAAAAGACCGGTGTCGTCGAATGAACTGACACCGGTCTTTTATTTTTATACCAATCACCGCTGTTTCTTTTCATATCCATACCTCTTGATTTCCAAGCCCAAAGATAATATTTCCTTTTCAAATAATATCTCTTGCTTTCTTCTGTTTTCCTGAGATGTGTGCAAATTGTGTGCAATTAGATTTGCATGGTACATATATATTGGGTTATATCAATAATAGGAAGTTTGTCAGCTTATATAAAACTCGAAGACCTCCCCGAGTGCACTACTCAAATGGGAAGCGTGGAAGGTCATATCAATTGCAAATATACTAAATGTATCTGAATAGTCTATTTTATCTCTCTTGATATTGAGCTTTTAATAGAATACAAATTAATATCATGCTGATAAAATCCTAAAACAATAGCCTCATTGATATTATGTTGATGAGCAAATTGTTTTATTTTCATTTGCATTGCATGTGGAGAAATCATGGAATGTTGTTTGAGGAATGTATTCCATAAATCTTTACCAATTAAAGAACACTTGGCGAATTTATTTGCTTCTTCCTCGCATTTATTTATTTCGGCTCCTTCTATGGCAATATATTTCTGTTCTCTATTGTTGAAAAGATGCATATAAACATGGTATATCTCATGCAATAAAGCGAAAGCATAATTATCAATTTTGTTTAATCGTAATGTTAATACAATGGTCGGATTTTTTCCTTGCCAAAAAGAAAATCCATCAATCGGTGTCTTGTCGAATTTAGGCACTATGATAAATTTAATTCCATATCGTGATAGAATTTCTTTTGTCTTATCAATAGTGTTTATGTTTACAACAAACATTTGATTCAATTCCTGCACAAGCCTTTCTAAACTGTTTTCATCAAAATCGGCAACATCCGGCATTTGTGAACTTTGATAGAAAGCAAAATGTTTCCATGAGAAAATGTTAATGGGGTCACTCTTTAACCGTTCAGATTTCTTAAAATAAGAAAGTTCCTTTTCTAAAGAAAACGAAGCTATTAGTTCTTCAACTGAAGTTACACCGAAAATTGAATATATTATTTTTATGTTTTCTGATATTTTCGTTCCAATAACATTTAATTTCTCGAAATATTTAACAGAACAATATTGAGAAATTACTTTCCATATCTCAATATTCTTTTTTCGTTCTACTATTTTCTTATTTATATTTGCTTGGTCTATATCATATTGATTTTGTAATGATAACCAATATGAAGCATCTATTCCTAAAATTTCCTGTAGCAAAACAGCAACTTCAGGAGTTACAGCACGACGTCCCTTTATAATATCATTGAGTACTGAAGTAGGCATGCTCATAAGTGAAGCCAATTCTTTTTGCTTCATTTCTCTTGCATCTAATTCATCCTTAATGACTTCACCCGGATGAATGGCTATACAAGGTACGCAATCGTTTAATTTAATTTTAGTCGCCATAATGGTTGGATATTTCTATTAATTCTATTTCAGTAATTATCAATGAACCGTCTATTGTGGAGCTTTGAAATATTAATCTCCACCGTCCGGTACATCTAACCGATTCAAAGTCTTTTAAGTCGCCTTTCAATCGTTCATAATGCAGACTTCCGATTCTGAATAAATCTTCTATTCTTGTGGCTGCTTTTAAATGATTATATGCTTTTATATAACCTCTGATTACATCCTTAGGAAGTCTCTTGTATCTTTTGTCGTTGGTGCAACCCTCTTCCAACAACTCAATTAGTGCTTCATCTTCTGTATAGATATTCATGCAACTCGCTATCTTTCTGCAAAGATAAGGATTTTATTCTTTATGATAATATATATCATGGAATAAATTATCAAATTTGATAATTATACAATATTGTTTCTCAAATAAACAATAAAAAAGGATATATTGTTTCGTGAAAAACAACTTTTCAAAATTATTAGTATATAAATGATTGGCAAACCATTTAATTCAATTAATATGCTGCATTTATTCTCAATAGTTCGTTAAACATTCTCTTAACATTTATGCAGCGATTATCGCAAATTTAATTCCCTCTTCCCATAGCTTTCGATTTATTTCCGGATTCGGTTCAATGCCTAACACTGAAATAAATCGTTGCATGAGGAAAATATTGTGACATAGCACTTTCACCGAAACCACTGATAAGACTGTTCCTTTCTCTAACGCTTTGACTTTAGCCGGATTTACACTGGCCAGTGAAGCGTTGAAATGAAAATGAAGCTTATCAATATCCCGACTTTGGCAATTTATCAGTCCTGTGAATTGCTTACTATCTCTAAAGCAAAATTCGACTTGAAAACGTGTTTTATAAAAATCCAGAATATATATAGCCTTCATCTGAATATCAGTTGAGAAATATAGTTTCCGTACTTTCTTATCCTCGCTTTCCCAAATACACAACAGTATATCTCTGCTCAATGAACGTGAATGCACTACTACTGAGAGAATACGCCCCTGCCCATTCTCCAAGTTGATTATTTCAAACCTGTCCTCTTCCAAGTGCTTCATCTCGATTTTGCCATCATATAATTTAGGTCGCCCTCTTTTACCTGTAGGCTGTTCTGTGGTGAGATACCGGAAATAGGCGTCATCTCTAAATCGACTGATAACATGAAATCCCATGTCAAGTGCACCATCCAAAAATGTGCATTTGGGATAACGGCACTGAATAAGGCAAAAAGGAAATAAACGGATAGGGCAAGTCCCCTGTGTATAGTTGACAAAAAAGCAAGTATATCGGCTCTAACCTGCAGAGACCTTTAGTGAGGCTAAGAAGTAAAAATCAGACTTAACAAACTGAAATACAAACTATTCAAAGTTCAAAACATCTGTCAGTAAAAGCTTTGTTTTAACACAGAGTTAAAGTTTATTCTTTGGATGCAAATAACAAGTGTTTTAAATGCAAAAGGCTTGTTATTTGCACACAAGAATAAAATGAACGGAAATTGACGTTAACTTTGTTAAACAGCCGGTTTCCCCTTACAATTCAGCTCAACAATACTCCCTCTTAAACCAAAGTTCGAATACAGGATCAGAAAACACATACAGTTCCCCCTCCTTCTCAATAAAATCACGTTCGGTCAGCATGCGTTTGTTGCGGGTGATGGTTTGTGCACTTTCCGAACCTAACCACTCTTTCAGTTGTTTGCGTTCTTCTACCCGGTTGACGAAATTCTCTTTATCGACCAGTGTACCATACTGAAAAGGTGATTTCATAAACCGTTTCCTTCTTTATCATAGAACTAAAGATACAAATTATACATCAATGTATAATGCATCGATGTATAATTTTAAAGATTATCTATTTCAAAAACAGGCATAGAAGCATCATTTAATGGTCACCATCGTCGCTCCAAAACCATATTCCTGGAAAGAAGCATCCTGATAGCGGCAATTACTATATTTACGTTTTAGCTCATCAATCAATGCTTTACGAAGCACTCCGTCACCTTTGCCATGAATGAAAACTATTTTTTGTTCACGTTTGGTTTTGTACTTCTCCATCACTTCACGGAATTTATCCAACTGATAATTCAGTATCTCGGCATTCCCCATGCCACGTGTGTCATCCAGCAACTCGTTGATGTGCAGGTCCACTTCAAGAATATCATTTTTCCCGCCACGTTTTACGATAGACTGCGACTTGGGTTTATCTACTTCTTTCTTCTGGATCAATACGGATTGCAATTCTTCGGCCGAAACAAATACCTGACGGGTAGGAACATCGTCTTTCACAATGTCATAAACCAGTGCCGGTTGTTCAAAGAAATCGGACTCACGGAAAGTATGAAGTTTATAGAACTTCACCGTATCGATACGCAGCTCCACACAAACCGCAGGTTTCAAAGGCGCTGTCCGTCCATCTTTAAAAGCAATGAACTGAACGGCTACATGCTCCATTTCATTCAGCATATCTTTAGTAAACTCTTCCAGCAAAAGCTTCGTATTGGGTTCCACCAGTCCATGCGAACGGGTTTTCCAAGCCTTTCCTTCGGCACTCTGATACGTATAATACAAATAATAATTGCTGTCATTCACCAGATAGGCCTCGAATGGAGTACTGCTGATAGCTTTCACATCTTCGGGCACATAAGCCAGAAAAACATTTAAAACATCGCCACCCCGCACTTCGGCCGGACGAACTACCGGAATCTCAGGCTTTACCGGTTTGACGGGTTCTTCGGGTTTCTTTGGCGCAGGAGCAGCCTTCCGGGTCATATTATAATCATCCGTATCGATCACCACACACTCACGAATCTGCATCGGGATATCAAATCCATCAGCATCTTCCACCAATACAATATCTTTTCCCCGGAATCCCTTTACGATTCCTCCGCCCACCTCACTGAGGAAGCGCACTTTATCACCTATTTTCATCGTTCTGTTTACAATTTACCATTTACAATCTACAAATTAAGGCAAATATAACTACTTTTGTCGTCGCAAAGAAAGAAATGATGAAAGAAAACCCGAAACATATCCGTATTAGCGAATACAATTATCCATTGCCGGATGAACGCATCGCTAAATTCCCGTTGCCTATGCGGGACCAGTCTAAGTTACTTATTTACCGTCACGGCGAAGTCAGCGAAGATGTATTCACCTCCTTACCGGAACACTTGCCTGCCGGAAGTCTGATGATATTCAACAATACCAAGGTTATTCAGGCACGACTCCATTTCCGCAAAGAGACAGGAGCCTTAATCGAAGTTTTTTGTCTGGAACCGATTCAGCCTAACGACTATGTACTCAATTTCCAGCAAACGGAACATGCGGCGTGGCTTTGCATGATCGGTAACCTGAAAAAATGGAAAGACGGTCCGTTACGTCGTGAAATGACTGTAAAAGGTTTCCCCATCACCCTGACGGCTACTCGTGGCGAGTGTTGTGGAACCAGTCATTGGATAGATTTCAACTGGGATAATCCGGAAGTCACCTTTGCCGATATTCTTGAAGTATTCGGCGAGTTACCCATCCCTCCATATCTCAACCGGGATACGGAAGAAAGTGATAAAGAGACCTATCAGACAGTCTATTCAAAAATAAAAGGCTCGGTGGCCGCTCCTACGGCAGGTTTACATTTCACCCCTCGTGTACTGGATGCCCTGACCGAAAAAGGGATCGACCTCGAGGAACTGACCCTCCATGTTGGCGCCGGTACTTTTAAACCGGTAAAAAGTGAAGAGATAGAGGGGCACGAAATGCATACGGAATATATATCCGTATCACGCAGTATTATCAAAAAGCTGATAGACCACGACGCTTGTGCCATTGCCGTAGGAACAACTTCCGTACGTACCCTTGAAAGTCTCTACCACATCGGTGTAACGCTGGCCAACAACCCGGAAGCTACGGAAGAACAATTGCGTGTAAAACAGTGGCAACCTTACGAAACGGAATGTGACGTACGCCCTGTTGTAGCTTTACAGAAAATATTAGGTTATCTCGACCGTCACGGTATGGAAGCATTGCACACCAGTACACAAATTATTATTGCTCCGGGGTACGAATACAAAATAGTCAAAGCAATGGTCACCAATTTTCATCAGCCACAGAGCACCCTGCTATTATTGGTCTCGGCATTTGTCAAAGGGAACTGGCGTACAATTTACGACTATGCACTCAGCCACGATTTCCGCTTCCTGAGCTACGGCGATTCATCCTTATTAATACCTTAAGATATGCAAAGCGATAATAATCAGGAAATGTTTCCCATCGTAGACGAACAGGGAACTATTACAGGAGCTGCTACACGCGGCGAATGCCATAGCGGAAGCAAGCTATTGCATCCGGTTGTTCATCTGCACGTATTCAACTCAAAAGGTGAACTTTACTTGCAGAAACGCCCTGAATGGAAGGATATACAGCCGGGCAAATGGGATACCGCCGTAGGCGGACACATCGATCTGGGAGAGAGTGTAGAAATAGCTTTAAAGAGAGAGGTCGCCGAAGAATTAGGTATCACGGACTTCACACCGGAACTCCTGACAAGTTATGTCTTTGAGTCTTCCCGTGAACGGGAGTTAGTCTTTGTGCATAAAACAGTATACGACGGAGCAATACATCCCAGCGATGAATTAGATGGCGGACGTTTCTGGAGCTATGAAGAAATCAAAACGAATTTAGGAAAAGGTGTCTTCACACCGAACTTTGAAAGTGAAATAGAAAAAGCAGGGATTTTCTCTTCTACTTCCCCCAAAGAGGCTGTGTAGAAACTCTTTTCGCCACGGAGTAACACAGAGTAGCACAGAGTCTTTTGATTAATAATCAACAACTTAAAATCGTCTCTGTGTTACTCTGTGTCCTCTGTGGTGAGTTTTGACACATTAAATCACTTCTTTTCTATCCAACTGATAATAGTCTCAGAAAAAGGACTTTCTTTAGGAGCTGCGAAACCAACCCAATTTCCATTCTCATCAATCATAAACTTCTGAAAATTCCACTGTACGGGCGCATCCTGCTTCCCGTTCAGTTTCTTCTCAGTCAGCCACTGATAAAGTGGAGCCATATCTTTACCCTTTACCGAAATCTTGGCCATCATCGGGAAAGTAACATCATAATTTGCCGAACAGAACTTGGCTATCTCTTCGTTCGTACCCGGTTCTTGCCCCATAAAGTTATTGGCAGGAAAAGCTATAATCACAAAATTCCGATCTTTATACTGATCGTACAAATCCTGTAACTCGGCATACTGCGGCGTCAGTCCGCACTTGGAAGCGACATTAACCACCAATACCTTCTTGCCTTTAAGGTCTGCCAGTTTATACTCTTTGCCATCTATGGTCTTCACAGAGAAGTCATAGAACGATTTACTCTGCGCAGCCATCGATAATGAGAGTACCAAGACTGCTACAAAAGAAAAAATTGCTTTCATATTCTATTATTTGGTTCATCAAATAATTAACAAGCAGCCCGGACAGAATGTTTGAAAACGTTCTACTCCTCAGACATCGAATAAGGTTTAGCCTCCTTGGCAAGCCCTCTCTTCTCGTTTGGAGAAGCAGACATTTCAAATTCAAGTATTCCCCCTGCCAAGAGATCGGCATGGGTAATATACATTTTATCGTAAACTTTTCCGTTGAGCTTTACCTGTCGAACATAGCGGTTGCGATCGTTCACTTTCGGCGCTTTTATCTCAAAAGTGTTTCCATTAGGCAGATTCATACGGATGTATGGAAGATAAGGTGCTCCCAACACGTATTGATCGGTACCCGGACAAACGGGATAGAATCCCATTGCCGTAAACAGATACCAGGCAGACATCTGCCCGCAATCGTCATTGCCCCCCAGGCCGTCAATATCATTTTTGTACATCCGGTTCATCACCTCACGCACCCAATATTGTGTTTTCCAGGGCTGGGAAGTCCATGCATACAAATAGGGAATATGATGACTGGGTTCGTTGCCATGCACGTACCCTCCTACCAAACTCACCTCGGCGATATCTTCATTCTTTTCATAATATTTCCGGGGAAGTGCCATAGAGAAGAGTGTGTCCAGCCGGTTGACAAATTTCTTTTCACCACCCATCAGCCCGATCAATCCGGTTACATCATGCGGCACATGGAAAGAAAAATTCCATGAGTTTCCTTCAATAAAACCTTCACCGTAGGTCTGCATAGCATCAAACTCTTTCTTAAATTCACCGTTGCTATAGCGAGGGCGGGCAAAACCGACAGAAGCATCAAAAACATTCCGATAATTATCCGCCCTTTTCTTATAAATATCGGCTAACGGTTTATCTCCCGCCAACAAAGCCACCCGGTAAATGGTCCAGTCGTCATAAGCATATTCCAACGTAGTAGATGCAGCCGTTCCACTCTGATCAAAAGGCACATATCCCAATCGTTTATACGATTCAATGCCTTCATAATAAGACACATTTGCCGTATGATCCATCGCCGGCAAAGCCTCCCGGACAGATATTCCGGCACCTTTGACAATCGCGTCAGCCAAAGCAGATACAGCATGATAACCGCTCATACACCAGCCTTCATTCCCCATCAGACTCCATATCGGCAGCATGCCATGCACACTCTGCTGCTGATGCCGAATCATAGACTGCACCATGTCTCTATTCTGCCGGGGTTTAAGCAAATTCAAAAAAGGATGTTCTGCACGGTACGTATCCCATAAGGAGAAAATAGTATAATTGGTAAATCCTTCGGCTGTATGGATATTATGATCGAGCCCGCGATAACTACCGTCTACATCCATATAGACAGACGGATTAATCATCGTATGATACAGTGAAGTATAAAACATGGCAAGCTGGTCGGGGGTTCCTTTGGCCTCAAGCACATCCAATTCACGATTCCATGCCGAATGTGTCTCGGCTGCCAGCCGGCTGAAAGTCTTTCCGCCAGCCTCAGCCTGCAAATTTTTTAAAGCCCCTTCTGTGCTCACGGCCGAAAGAGCGACTTTAATTATCAGTTCCGGATTCTGCCGGGTATCGAAGTTGAAATAAGCCACCAGTTTCCGTCCGGTCATTTCCGGGAAATTCCGGTCGGAATTGAACCGTCGCCAGAATCCTTTATACAAAGCCTTCTCTTTATCTGTATATCCATAGTCTTTGATGGGTTGAGACAAGGATATGGCAAAATAAGTATAGTTGGTGCGGGCCCACCCGTTCGTGATACGATACCCCGTCAGCAATGTATCATTTTCTACGCGTATATTAGCCCACAACGTTTTCCCGTCATAATTATAGATGCCGTGTACCAGGTCAAGAATAATGCGTCCGTCGGCACCGTCCGGAAAAGTATATTTATGTATCCCTACCCGTTGGGTAGCTGTCAACTGTGCTTTTATACCGTAATCTGTAAGCTCCACTTCATAATAGCCCGGACGAGCCACTTCAGTTTCATGGCTGAAACGGGAACGGTATCCTTCGTCTGGGGTGTCCGCCCTTCCGGGATTCAGTTTCAATTCACCTGTAGCAGGCATAATCAAGATATCTCCCAGATCAGAATGTCCCGTACCACTCAAGTGGGTATGACTGAATCCTACTATTGTTTGATCGCGATGCTGGTACCCGGCACAATATTCATATGCATTTTTTTGATAAACTCCATCCACATTGTGAGGAATTGTATCCGTATCAGGGCTCAACTGTACAAGTCCGAACGGAGCGCAGGCCCCGGGAAAGGTGTGCCCCATACCATTGGTTCCGATGATGGGATTGACAAGTGCGCATACATCCGGTACTGCCGGATGTTGAGCCGTCACTGTCGTAAATGCCGGGATGAATGCCAGCAAGGAAAGTGCTTTTTTCTTCATAATCTTATTATTGTGATGTGTTGTTGATATGCAAAGATAGCCTTTTTCAACAATTCCGTTCCACTTCATTCCCACATTTTACCATTTCACCTGCCAATCTTTCCACCTCGCAATTTTTCATCAACAACAAAAGTTTCAGCGATCTACCTTTGTACCGATATTCAAACACTTAAGGATTATGTTTAAAGCTATCGTACGTTTTTCTATAAAGAAGAAACTATTCGTAGGACTCACTACCCTCTTTCTTCTTATCGGAGGCATTTATGCGATGATGACCTTGCCAATTGATGCCGTACCGGACATCACCAACAATCAGGTACAAATCGTAACTGTCTCGCCGACACTTGCCCCACAGGAAGTAGAGCAACTGATCACAATGCCCATCGAAATTGCCATGAGCAATATCATGAATGTGGAAGATATCCGTTCGGTAAGTCGCTTCGGACTATCGGTAGTGACAGTTGTATTTAAAGAGAGTGTACCGACCTTGGATGCCCGGCAACTGATTAACGAACAGATACAATCCGTAGCAGGAGAAATTCCATCGGAATTGGGTATGCCGGAAATGATGCCCATCACTACCGGATTGGGAGAAATCTACCAATATATCCTAAAGGTAGAATCCGGTTACGAAAACAAATATGATGCGATGGAACTCCGCACAATTCAGGATTGGATGGTGAAACGCCAATTATCCGGCATACCGGGTATTGTGGAAATTAACAGTTTTGGCGGATACCTGAAACAATATGAAGTAGCCGTTGATCCGGATGCGCTCTTTTCGCTGAATATCACCATCGGTGAGGTGTTCGAAGCTTTAAGCAAAAACAATCAGAACACCGGAGGAAGCTATATTGAGAAGGCTCGAAATGCTTATTATATCCGTTCAGAGGGAATGATCAGCCGCACTAAAGACATCGAGCAGATTGTTGTTGCCAACCGCAACGGCATTCCTGTGCACATTAGTGATGTAGGTACTGTCCGCTTTGGAGCTCCAAAGCGGTTTGGCGCAATGACCAAAGACGGAAATGGTGAATGTGTAGGAGGCATTGCGATGATGTTGAAAGGAGCCAACGCCAACGTTGTGACACAAGAGTTGGAAAAAAGGGTGGAAAAAATACAGAAACTATTACCCGAAGGGGTAAGTATAGAGCCTTATCTGAATCGTTCGGAACTTGTCAACCGAAATATCTCCACCGTCATACACAACCTGATAGAAGGTGCAATTATCGTATTCGTAGTACTTATCATTTTCCTGGGTAACGTACGTGCAGGGCTCATCGTAGCCTCAGTTATCCCACTGGCCATGCTGTTTGCATTTATCCTTATGCGTATTTTCGGTGTGACAGCCAACCTGATGAGTCTCGGTGCCATCGACTTCGGTATTGTGGTAGACGGTTCTATTGTAATAGTAGAAGGTATATTAGCTCACCTCTACGGCAATAAACTAAAAGGCCGCACTTTATCGAAAACAGAAATGGATGAAGAAGTGGAGAAGGGTGCTTCGGGGGTAGTACGTTCGGCTACATTTGCCGTTTTCATCATCCTGATCGTATTCTTCCCCATCCTGACTCTGAACGGAATTGAAGGAAAATATTTTACTCCAATGGCAAAGACACTGGTATTCTGCATTATCGGAGCCCTATTACTCTCTCTGACTTATGTACCGATGATGGCTTCCCTCTTCCTGAAACACACCATTGTGGTAAAACCTACGTTTGCCGACCGTTTCTTTAAAAAACTTAATGTCATATACCAACGTTGCCTATGCTTCTGCCTGCGTTTCAAATGGCAGACAGTCACTATAGCTTTCGCTGCTTTAATAGGTTCTTTCTTACTCTTCGGACGTTTGGGAGCAGAATTTATCCCTACTTTGGACGAAGGCGATTTTGCCATGCAAATGACATTACCGGCCGGAAGTTCACTCTCTGAAAGTATTGAAGTATCCAACCAGGCCGAAAAGGTTTTGATGGATCAATTTCCGGAAATCAAACATGTAGTTGCCAAAATCGGAACTGCCGAGGTTCCTACCGATCCAATGGCTGTGGAAGATGCCGATGTGATGATTGTAATGAAACCCTTCAAGGAATGGACCTCTGCTTCGAGCAGGGCGGAAATGATAGAAAAGATGAAAGAAGCCCTCCTGCCTTTAGAGAACCGTGCAGAATTCAACTTCTCTCAACCCATTCAGTTGCGTTTTAACGAGCTGATGACCGGAGCTAAGGCTGACATAGCGGTCAAGCTATACGGCGAAGACACTCACGAACTTTATGCAAAAGCGAAAGAGGCTGCAAAGTTTGTCGAACAGATTCCGGGCGCTGCCGATGTCATTGTCGAGCAAACCATGGGATTACCCCAACTGGTAGTAAAATACAACCGGGGGAAAATAGCCCGTTATGGCATTAACATCGAGGAATTAAACACAATGATCCGTACAGCTTATGCCGGCGAAGTAAGCGGAGTAGTATTTGAAAACGAAAGAAGATTCGATTTGGTAGTACGCCTCGATCAAGAGAAAGTGGCAGACCTGAACCTCGATAAACTCTTTATCCGTACTTCAGAAGGAGTACAGATTCCTGTCAGCGAAGTGGCAAGTATTGACCTGGTAAGCGGTCCGCTCCAAATTAACCGGGATGCCACTAAACGCCGCATCGTGATCGGAGTCAATGTGCGCGATGCCGACATTCAACAGGTAGTATCAGAAATCCAACAAACATTGGACAAAAACATCCGGTTGAAACCGGGATATTATTTTGAATACGGGGGGCAGTTTGAAAATCTGCAGAACGCCATCCGTACACTGACTATCGTAATACCGGTAGCCCTGATGTTGATCCTGTTGATTTTATTCTTCGCTTTCAAGAATGTAACCTATACACTGGTGGTATTCTCTACAGTGCCATTATCATTAATAGGTGGTATCCTGGCTCTTTGGCTACGCGGACTCCCGTTCAGTATTTCGGCAGGAGTAGGATTCATCGCATTGTTTGGGGTATCTGTGCTCAATGGAATTCTGATGATTAACCACTTCAACGACTTAAGAAAACAAAATAAATATGCCATGACCACTAATCAGATTATAAAAAAAGGAACACCACACCTGCTACGTCCGGTATTCCTAACCGGGCTGGTAGCTTCATTGGGTTTCGTACCGATGGCCATTGCCACATCCGCCGGAGCTGAAGTACAACGCCCACTGGCAACTGTTGTAATCGGAGGCTTGATTCTATCAACCATATTGACCCTGATTATCCTTCCGGTTTTTTATAAAATAGTAAATGCGACAAGTGCCGGTTGGAAACAACCTAAGAGACGGTTGCATCTGTTCATCCTGCTGCCGGCACTTCTGCTGAGTGCCACCGTCACAGCACAAGCGCCACAAACCGTCAGCCTGGAACAAGCAATAAAAATAGCCAGACAGAACCATCCAAGGCTTAAGACAGCCACAACCGCCATCCGGCAGGCACAGGCCACAAGAGGCGAGATTGTAGAAGCCTCCCCTACCACATTCAGTTACTCCTGGGGACAACTGAACGGCGAAAACAAGAAAGATAAAGAAATGGTTCTCGAACAAAACCTGGGTTCACTATTGACACCGTTCTACAAGAATACTCTTGTCAACCGTCAAGTACAAACCGGCACTTACTACCGCCAAATGGTAGAAAAAGAAGTAACGGCAGAAGTAAAACGTGCATGGGCTTATTATCAGTATGCTTCAGCAATATGTTCACTTTATCGCGACCAAGATCGCATGGCTGCTGAATTAAAGCGCATCAGCGAACTGAGATACGAACAAGGAGAAATCACCCTGTTGGAAAAAAACATGATGGCTACATCGGCTGCGGACCTGCACAACCGACTCTTTCAGGCACAAGAAGAAGAAAAAATGGCTCTTACCCGTTTTCAATGGAGTTGCTACGCAGATGCGCCCATCATACCGGAAAACACGAGCATGCAGCTCTTCCCGACAAATATTCAGCCAGGAAGCGTATCCGAAGCCCATCTCGGATTTTTCAACAGCCAGATTTCCGAAACACGGGCAGCACTGAACGTAGAGCGCAGTCGTTTCTTTCCGGAACTCAGCATAGGATATAGCCGCCAAAATATTCTGCCCCTGAAAAACCTGAATGCATGGATGGTGGGGGTATCATTTCCTATCTACTTCTTACCACAAAAGAGCCGGATCAAACAAGCAAAACTTGCCGCTTCTGCCGCACAAATACAAGCAGAAGCCAATATTCGCGAATTGAACAATAAAGTTACTGAACTGAGTGCCACCTTACGCCGTCACGAAGAGAGTCTCCGGTTTTATACCTCGTCTGCACTCAAAGAAGCAGACGAATTAATCAAGGTGGCTAATCTACAATTGCAACACAGCGAAACGAGCATCGCGGAATTTATCCAATCGGTCAGTGCCGCACGTGAAATACGCAAAGGTTATATCGAAACGGTATATCAATATAACATCGCCTCACTGGAGTATGAACTTTATCAATAACCTGTTGAAACATAAATAATATGAAAAGAATATTTTATCCCATTCTCTTGTTGGCTCTTATAGCATGCAAAGAGACAAAACAAACTTCCGAAACAGCAACAACAGCTCCTTCCATCGCTAAGGTACAAACAGATACTACTGCTACGCAAGTGGATGGAATTACATCAGCCACCTCAAAACCCAATCAAGTATCTTTCAACGGAACTATCGTACTATCTCCCCAACGCCAGGCCACCGTAGCCCTTACCATGGGAGGAGTAGTAAGAAACACTTCACTTTTACCGGGACAACAGGTGCAGAAAGGTACCCTGCTGGCAACCCTTGAGAATCCGGACTTCATCATGTTGCAACAGACCTACCTTGACAGTCATGCCCAAACAGAATATTTGCAAGCGGAATATGAACGCCAAAAGTCACTCTCAGCCGAACAGGCCGCTTCGCAAAAAAAGTTTCAACAAAGCAAAGCAGACTACTTATCAATGAAAAGCAAACTGGAAGCTACAGCTGCACAACTTTCCTTATTAGGTATTACCCCTGAAGAATTATTGAAAAGTGGTATACAGCCTCTGTTGCAGGTGAAAGCTCCTATAAGCGGCTATATCAGCGATGTAACCATGAATATAGGCAAATACATTCAACCCGGAGAAGCGCTTTGTGAGGTCATTGACAAATCATCTCCCCTACTCTGCCTGACAACTTATGAAAAAGACCTGGCAGATATGAAGGTAGGCAGCCCCGTCCAATTCCGGGTAAACGGCATGGGCAAAACAGTATTTAAAGCTACCTTGGTCTCAATCGGGCAGAAAGTAGATGAAACGAGTCGTTCACTCGAAGTATACGCCCGGATTGACAGCACCGCTCCACAGTTCCGTCCCGGCATGTATGTAACAGCAAGAATACAGAAATAATCCGGTAGATTATCTTATCTTTGTTCCCATGAAAAGAATCAGAGCTCTATATAACGATAAATACCTTCTGTCCACGGTTATCATTTCAATGGCTGTGGCGGTACTTATCCACTTCCCCGAATCCGTCTCCCTCTTTGACGGGTTTGAGAGCCATACCCTTTTCCCGGGCATGAAATTTGCAGATGTAGCCAACGAGATTATCTTCACTTTCCTCTCACTATTGGCCCTGTTCGCTGTCAACACAAGATTGTTTCATTTCAATCAGACCTCGATGAAAATCACGTGGCAAAAGATTGTTCTCTCTTTTGTACTGACCTGGATATTGAGTAACCTATTGGGACAATGTTTTGTCTATCTGCACAAAACATTCGATATTCCCGCAATCGATGCCATGGTACACCACTACCTGCACCCATTACGCGATTTTATCATGTCATGCCTTGTCACCAGCAGTTGTTACATCATCTACCTGATCCGCCGTCAACAACAAGTAATCATTGAGAATGAACAATTGCAGGCAGAGAACATACGCAACCAGTTCGAAGTATTGAAAAACCAGCTGAATCCACATATGCTATTCAATTCGCTCAACACGCTGCGTTCACTCGTCCGTGAAAATCAAGACCGGGCACAAGATTACATTCAAGAATTGTCACGCGTATTACGCTATACATTGCAAGGCAACGAATCTCAATCTGTCACCTTACGTGAAGAAATGGATTTTGTATCGGCCTACATCTTTCTTTTAAAAATGCGCTTTGAAGATAATCTGCAATTCGAAATTGACATAGAATGTAACCTTGAAGATTATTTTCTACCACCTATGTCGATACAGATGTTAATTGAAAACGCTGTAAAACACAATGAAATCAGTAACCGTCGTCCGCTCACCATCACAATCGTCACCGATCCGGAGGGCAGCCTCTCTGTAAGTAACCCTATCCAACCTAAACTGACAGCAGCCACCGGTACCGGCATCGGACTGGCTAACCTCGACAAACGTTACCATCTCTTGTTCCGGCAGGAAATACAAATCACAGAAGATAGTAACTTTACCGTTCGTATACCCCTCATCCGGAAATACCCATGAAAACAATTATCATTGAAGACGAAAAAGCAGCAATACGGAATCTGACTTCACTCCTCACCGAAGTCTGTCCGCAAATAGAAATGGTGACGGAACTCGACAGCATTGCCGGCACCATCGAATGGTTTGCCAGCCACCCTATGCCTGAATTGATATTTATGGATATCCATCTGGCGGACGGTTCGGCATTTGAGATATTCGAACACATCCACATCACATGTCCCATTATTTTCACGACTGCCTACGACGAATATGCTTTACGGGCCTTCAAAGTCAACAGTATCGATTATCTGCTGAAACCCATCGGACGAAAAGATGTAGAACAGGCACTGGAAAAGTTATCTCTCTTTAGTTCCAACACATCCGGACCCGCTGGCCTGGAAACAGACGAACTGTTGAAACTGATACGTTCATTAAAAAAACAAGAAAGCTATAAAACCCATTTCCTGATTCCAGTGAAAGGGGATAAACTACTCCCGGTTTCGGTCGATATGATCATGTTGTTCTATATCAAAGACTGCCAGGTGAAAGCTGTCCTGACAGATAATACGGAATACTCCTTTCCACAGACTCTTGATGAGTTGACGGAATGTCTGGATCCGGCACTCTTTTTCCGCGCAAACCGACAATACCTGCTTTCACGAGAAGCTATCAAAGATATAGACCTCTGGTTCAACAGCCGCCTCTCCATCAATCTACGTCATCCGGTTGCGGGGGAAAAGATTCTGGTGAGCAAGGCACGTGTAGCCGAGTTTAAAGAGTGGTTCTGTGTTAAATAATTAAGGAATAAAAAACAAATATTAATGCAAGCTTGCAGGATACTCCTGCAAGCCGTATCTTTGTAACCCTAATTCTAAATACTCAAATATGGCTTTCACCAACAACGTAATGATTGTACGCCACAAGTTGCTGGCAAAACTGGTAAATCTCTGGAAAGAGAACAAACTGACTAATGAAATTGACAGACTTCCCATTGAACTGAGCCCACGCCGTTCACGCCCGCTCGGACGCTGCTGCATCCACAAAGAGCGTGCAGTGTACAAATACAAGCTGTTCCCGTTGTTGGGCTTCGACATGACAGATGAAACAGATGAACTCACTCCGCTTTCAGAGTATGCCCGTCACGCCCTGGAGCGTAAAAACGAACAAAAAGAAAACATACTCTGTGTCATCGACGAGGCGTGTTCATCCTGTGTACAGGTCAATTACGAGATAACCAACCTCTGTCGTGGTTGTGTGGCTCGCAGTTGCTACATGAACTGTCCTAAAGACGCTATCCGCTTCCGGAAAAACGGACAGGCAAAGATCGACCATGACGCCTGTATCAGTTGTGGAAAATGCCATCAAAGTTGCCCGTACCACGCCATCGTATTCATTCCGGTACCCTGCGAAGAAGCCTGCCCTGTGAAAGCCATCAGCAAAGACGAAAACGGTATCGAACACATTGACGAAAACAAATGCATCTACTGTGGCAAATGCCTCAACGCTTGTCCTTTCGGGGCTATCTTCGAAATCTCACAAGCCTTTGATGTGCTCGAAGGTATCCGCCGCGGTGAAAAAATGGTTGCAATTCCCGCTCCTTCCATTCTCGGACAATTCAACACATCGATCGAGGCAGTATACGGTGCACTCCGCCAAATGGGATTTGCCGATGTGGTCGAAGTGGCTCAAGGAGCCATGGATACCGTAAGCCACGAAGCTGCCGAACTGAAAGAAAAGCTGAAAGAGGGACAACCATTCATGACAACCTCTTGCTGCCCATCCTACATCGAACTGGTAAACAAGCATATACCGGGAATGAAGCCTTATGTTTCTTCTACCGGATCACCGATGTATTATGCCGCCCGTATCGCCAAAGAACGCCATCCGGACGCAAAAATCGTATTCATCGGCCCATGCGTAGCCAAACGTAAAGAAGCCCGTCGCGACGAATGTGTAGACTATATACTCACTTTTGAGGAAATGGCTTCCATCTTCGAAGGATTGGATATCCAGCTTGAACAGACACAACCGTTCTCTGTACTCTACACTTCAGTGCGCGAAGCACACGGCTTCGCACAAGCCGGAGGCGTGATGGGAGCGATTCAGGCATATCTGGGCGAAGAGGCAAAGAGATTCTCTGCCATCCAGGTTTCAGACCTGAATAAGAAAAACATAGGTTTACTGCGTGCTGCTGCCAAAACAGGCAAAGCGCAAGGACAATTCATCGAAGTCATGGCTTGCGAAGGCGGATGTATCAGTGGCCCCAGCGCCCATAATGACGCTGTCGGCGGACGCCGGCAGTTGAACCAGGAACTGATAAAACGCCGCGAATCATATGAAGAGACTCATAGATAAATTAAAAGAGGAACACACCCTCACCAACGAAGAGTTTGCACACCTGCTATCGCATTATGATGACGAAACTCTGGCATACATCAACCTGCAGGCACGCGAAGTGGCAAACGCACACTTTGGAAAAGGGGTCTACATACGCGGACTCATTGAAATAAGTAATCACTGCCGGAACAATTGCAAATACTGTGGTATCCGGAAAGATAATTGGCAAGCCGACCGATACCGCCTCAGCAAAGAAATGATTCTGGATTGCTGCGAACACGGCTACAAGCTCGGCTTTCGCTCATTCGTTCTTCAGGGAGGAGAAGATCCGAAACGATCTGATTACGACATGGAGGAGATCATCGCGGAAATCCGCCGGTGCTATCCGGAGTGTGCCATTACATTATCCATCGGCGAGAAACCATCGAAAGCCTACGAACGCTATTTCATGAAAGGAGCCAACCGCTACCTGTTACGTCACGAAACAATCGACAGGGGACATTACTATTGTCTGCACCCTTACGAAATGTCCAACGAGAGGCGTATCAAATGCCTCCACGAGCTGAAACGAATCGGTTATCAGACAGGAACAGGTATCATGGTGGGCAGCCCTCTTCAAACTGTAGAATACTTGATAGAAGATATCCGCTTTATTGAAAGTTTTCATCCGGAAATGATTGGCATCGGCCCCTTCATTCCCCATCAGCGAACTCCATTTTGTGACGAAAATCCGGGCAGCGTGGAACTGACCCTGTTACTGCTTTCCATCTTCAGGCTGATGCACCCCCAGGCGCTGATCCCTTCGACAACGGCATTGGCAAGCTTGGCACCGGATGGAAGAGTACGTGGCATCCTTGCCGGAGCCAATGTGGTCATGCCCAATCTGTCACCCATTATTGTGAGAAATAAATATGACCTGTACGACCAGAAAGTAGCTTTCGGTGCCGAAGCTGCCGAAGGACTTGCCCTGCTGGAAAAGCAACTGGCAGATGTCGGATACCACATCGACTACAGCAGGGGAGACTATAACGACTAATCAATAAACGATATGTATAAAGTAGATTCACCTGATGCCACCGACTTCATCGACCATCAGGAAATAATTGAAACTCTGGAGTATGCCCGTGCGCACCGAAATGACCGGAAACTGATTCGGGAACTGATAGAGAAAGCCCGCACTTGCAAAGGACTCACCCACCGGGAAGCTGCCATATTGCTGGAATGTGTTGAAGAGGACCTGACTGAAGAAATATTTCGTCTTGCCAAAGAAATCAAACAAAAATTCTACGGCAACCGCATCGTAATGTTTGCTCCGCTTTACCTATCCAATTATTGTGTCAACGGTTGTGTATATTGTCCGTATCATCTCAAAAACAAAACTATCGCCCGCAAAAAACTGACTCAGGAAGAAATACGCCGGGAAGTGATTGCCCTGCAAGATATGGGACACAAACGTCTGGCACTTGAAGCCGGCGAAGACCCGGTGCGTAACTCCATCGACTACATATTGGAATCTATCCGCACCATCTACAGCATTCATCATAAAAACGGAGCTATCCGCCGGGTGAACGTAAATATCGCCGCCACAACAGTGGAAAATTACCGCAAACTGAAGGAGGCGGGTATCGGCACCTATATCCTCTTTCAGGAGACATATCATAAAGAGAACTATGAACAGTTGCACCCCACAGGCCCCAAAAGCAACTATGCCTACCACACCGAAGCCATGGACCGTGCCATGCAAGGGGGAATTGACGATGTGGGAATGGGAGTCCTGTTCGGACTGAATACATATCGTTACGATTTTGTAGGCCTGCTGATGCACGCCGAACATCTGGAAGCTGTCTATGGTGTGGGACCACATACCATCAGCGTTCCACGTATCTGTTCGGCAGACGACATCGATGCCGGAGACTTCGAGAATGCTATTTCCGATGAAATCTTCCGGAAAATAGTAGCGGTCATTCGCATCAGCGTCCCCTATACCGGCATGATCATCTCTACACGCGAATCACAAAAAACCCGTGAAAAAGTACTCGATCTGGGCATTTCACAGATAAGCGGAGGCTCACGGACCAGCGTAGGTGGATATGCCGAAACGGAAACTCCGGAGGAAAATTCTGCGCAGTTCGATGTCAGCGATACCCGTACACTGGACGAAGTAGTTAACTGGCTTCTGAAACTCGGATATATTCCCAGTTTCTGTACAGCCTGCTATCGTGCGGGACGTACAGGTGACCGGTTTATGTCACTTGTCAAATCGGGGCAAATAGCCAATTGCTGTTCACCCAATGCGCTGATGACCTTACAGGAGTATCTGGAAGATTATGCTTCGGAAGAAACGAAAGTCCGCGGAGCGGCCATGATAAAACAAGAAATGCAACACATCCCCAATCCCAAAATCCGGGAAAGGGCCTTGGAAAACCTGAAGCAAATAGCAGCGGGAGAAAGGGATTTCAGATTTTGAAAACAACTCCGCTCTCCAACCGCCTGCATATTGCCCTGTTTGGTAAGCGAAACAGTGGCAAGTCGTCATTGATCAATGCACTGACCAATCAAAATGCTGCTTTGGTATCGAATATCGCCGGTACCACTACCGACCCTGTATACCAACCGATGGAGATACACGGCATCGGCCCGTGTGTATTCATCGACACGGCCGGATTCGATGACAACGGTGAACTGGGGTCCCTGCGTATCGAACGGACTGTGCAAGCAGTGGACAAAACCGACATTGCACTGATGGTTTGTTGTGATACGGAGTTATCCGAAGAGAAGCGATGGATAGAACTGCTGAAAGAAAAAGGCATCCCCTATCTACTGATACTGAACAAAGCCGATCTGTCAGAAAACCCGGAAGAAACAGCCAACGAACTGGAACGGCAGACAGGAGAACGTCCTCTGATTGTCAGCGCCAAAGAGAAAACAGGCATGGACTCTATCTGCAGGTCCATCCTCCAAAAACTACCGGAACTGGGCGGACAGCCGGATATTGTGGGCGATCTGGTTAACAAAGGCGATGTAGTTCTACTCGTCATGCCACAAGATATTCAAGCTCCCAAAGGACGGCTCATCCTGCCACAGGTACAGACGCTACGCGAATTGCTCGACAAGAAGTGCATCACCCTGAGTTGCACTACCGACCAGTTAGACAGTGCCCTGAATGTTTTGTCAGCCCCTCCTGCACTGATCATCACCGATTCACAAATCTTTAGGACCGTATACGAGAAAAAGCCGCCACAAAGCCGGCTGACCTCCTTTTCGGTATTATTCGCCCGGTACAAGGGAGACATTGACTACTATACCGAAGGAGCGTATATCATAGACCAGCTGACGGAAAACTCCCGTGTCCTGATAGCCGAAGCCTGTACCCATGCTCCCCTGTCCGAAGACATCGGCAGAGTGAAACTTCCGCGAATGTTGCGCAAACGGATCGGAGAGCAACTGCATATCGATATTGTTTCCGGAAATGATTTCCCTAAGGACTTGAATTGCTACGACCTGATTATCCATTGTGGAGCATGTATGTTCAACCGCAAACACGTTCTGAACCGGATAGCCAAAGCTAAAACGCAAGGTGTCCCGATGACTAACTATGGGGTAGTTATCGCATATATCAATGGTATTTTAGAACAGATAGATAAATAGGCTATCCCCAATACCCTAATAGTATTAGCTCAGAAAAAAGGTTATTGCAATGTTACAGATGCAAAAGTGCAATCAAACCATAACCTGAAACAACAGGGAATTTATCCAAGGAGTCCGATATATTAAGAATATTATTTTATCTTATATATGATAAAAATCGGGTTTTCATTCGTGTTTCTCTTTTGCAATTCTTGTGGTATAGTAATTTTTGTATGTTCTTCAAACGTCTCTATCTCGTAAGGTGTCACAACCTGCACCAGATTATTTCCTAAAGAACGCCCCCATACCGGAAACTGGTTATACCCCTTACTACCTACCATGCCTAACTGCATATTGATATCAGCTAAGTTGGAAGCACTTGTCTCAGGAATATCACACTGTTCCACAACTGTTTCTCCACTGTGTTTATCCACCGAAGCCACATAATACTTCTTATTCAACATCATGCGCAAATAAAAACGACGAGGTGTCTCAAAAATATCGCTTACAAAAATATCGCCATCAGCAGGAAACCTTTTAATATCTCGAATATTGAGTCCACGAATAACCTCTTCATCCGAATTGCCTAATCCGGCCACTAAAACAGGCTGTATGGTGTCTGCCGACAAACGAAAAACAGTATCGTTACTGGCTGTTTTAAACAAGACTGAAGACTGCTTTCCACCTGAAGGTGAACCCATTACTCCAAATGTAAAGCCTGAATCTTCTCGAGGCACCAACGGCAAATAGAAATCATTCTTGGTGATTATCGCCTCGCCATCCTCTTGAAATATACCAATACCAAAACTGCCACCCTGGAAAGGCATAAGAGGCATGGCGATGGCGCCAATGCGCTTACTACCGAGGTGATGAGCATAGATGATGGGAGAATTTATAGGTAGGTCTTCCACAAACGTGCCTTCCAATGTATATACGCCAACCTTATTGCCGATGACGTAGAAACGGTTATCAGTCTCATCAGCCTGTATAAAACCTATCATACCATTAAAGTCATCGGGACCTTGACCTTGGCGAAGAAATGTACGCAAGAAGTGTCCTTGGCGATCGAACAGTACAATACGAGCTTCCTTGCCCACCAATACATAAATATATTTGCTTGTGATGGCAAAATCGACTACACCGTCTATCAATGAAGCATTGTCACTGGTCATTTCTAAAGGGATATATTCGACTGACTCTATCTCATCAGCAATAGACAAAGTTGCCGGCGAACGAAGTGCTTCACGAACGGAAGCGGTTAATAGACCCGTTTGGTTGACTTGATTTAAATTACAAGATGCCAAAACAAATACGCTAATGGCAACCATGAAAAAAGATTTTGTGTTCATCATGTTTTAAAGTTATGTTTTGGTCAAAGATACAAAACATTTATTATGTTACCATTTTTCCCCCGAATATTTTTCTATGAACCGAAAAGATATGTTCAAGAAAACATCTCTGTAATTTTGAAATCAGACAGCATAGAGTAATAAATTGTGAATGTTATAATTGGATCTTATAACATTCACAATCTATCTACCTAATCTTCAGTGGAAATTCCTGTTTCAGTATTGAAACTCTTCCCCTTTGACATACACCCGATACTCCTTTATCATACCAGGGTATCCTTTTTCCGCACGGGGCAGATAGCGGAAACCGGTTACAGTATAGTCACCTCCCAAATCAATAACCAACTGATGCGGATAAGCATCACGGGCAACAGTCATCCAATAAGTAGATTCCTGAAGATCGAACACTTTATCTCCCGTACAGTTGCCACTACGCGTCTCTTCGCTATTGGCATAACGTATCCGCCACTTTTCACGCGAAATCGGTTTGCCGTCTGCTCCCAACACATCGAGTTCGGCAATGGCTGCGACCTTCTTTCCGTCTTGGGCCGAAAGAGCTTCGAGGCAGAAGAAGCGTCCGGTATACTGACGATCCAAACGGATCTCCTGCCATCCGTTACCCGGAGTAAACGTACCTGTAGCAACAGGAATTTCCTGCTTCAGATTCAGTTGTTCACCTTTCTTTCGATGGGTAGAAGCACCTTCATTACGCAACCAATCCAGTATGGGTTTCTTCAGACCGCGAACAGAGGCTTTCTCAGGTCCCTTCAGATCGAGGACAATTATTTCATTTTCTCCCTCTTTCAGCCAACAACCGGGCATAAAAAGTGTTTGTTGCGGACCGATCTCCCAAAAACGTCCGATAGCAATACCATTGACCCATACCATACCTTTACCCCAGGTACTCATATCAAGGAACGTATCGCCGGCTTTATCCAAATGGAAAGTGGCCTTATAATAAGCAGGCATTGTCTGGGCCGTTCCACTTTTATATTTTTTGTCTTGCACAAATGAGTAATCGACCGGGAAATTGTAAGCTGTCCAGTTCTTCAACTCCGTGGTTTGCTTATCACAGACAAGTTCTACTTTCTCAGTGATACCTTTACGGTCATGGATGGATTCATCGAAGTTGACACGCCCCATAGCTTCTACCAGAATATCGATGCAGGTCCCTTTCTTCAAAGCCGGCAGCTGCAAAGTGAATTCACCACGACGGCGATCGAGGCGAGCCAATAGTTTACCATCCGCAAAAACCTGTGCCCAATCGTGTACTTCTGTAATCTTCATCGTCGTACCGGCATCTACAGGCTGCTGTAAAACAGTCCGATACAAAATAGTTCCCCATCCCTGATCGAAAGCTTCCATCGGCTGTATATCCGTGCTCTGTTTCGCTTCCGGCAGATTGGCAAAGAGGGGAGCCACCCGCGTAAACTTCACCTCGGGTATCTCTATGACCGGAAAAGCTACGGGAACAGCCGGTAACTGTTCACCTGCAGGCAAATAGTTTTCCAGCAGATCACGCAGTTGGAAATATTTATCTGTAGCCCATCCCGGTTCACTGATTGGAGCGTCATAATCATACGAACTGCACATAGCAGAATAAGCAGGGTTGTTGGCACCTCCCCAATGGCCGAAAGTAGTACCCCCATGTGCCATATAAAGACTGAAAGAGATATTGCGGTCGAGCATATCCTTTATGCCCTGTACCATACTCTTGGCGGGACGAGTCTCGTGTTTGCGCCCCCAATGATCAAACCACCCACTCCAAAACTCGCTGCACATCAACGGTGTGTCCGGACGAGCCTCCTTAAGACGTTTGAATTGTTGCTCAATGTTGGCTCCCGTACCAAAGTTGATAGTCCAAAGCAGATCGTCCAGACCATTCCGGTCGAAAGTACTGCTCCAATCACATTGGAAAAGGGGAACCTCAGTAAACCCGGCACTTTTCACGATGTCACGAATCGCCGAGACATAAGGTTTATCAACAGCATAGGCACCGTATTCATTTTCTACCTGTACCATAATGATATTCCCTCCCCGGGTAATTTGCAAAGGTGCGAGCTGCTTGCCAACTTCCTTCATAAAAATAGCTGTACGCTCCATGAAGTAAGGATCGAGTGTACGGAGAACGATATCTTTCTTCTTCAATAGCCACCAGGGAAGTCCGCCCATTTCCCATTCGGCGCAGACATAAGGACCTGGACGGACAATAACGTACATTCCGTGCTTCTGTGCCAAACGGCAGAAAGCTGCTATATCATTTTGTCCGGTAAAGTCAAATTTACCCTCAGTCTGCTCGTGAATGTTCCAAAACACATAAAGACAAATGGTATTCATGCCCAATGCCTTACACATCTCGATGCGATGTTCCCAGTAAGGTGCCGGAATACGGGTATAATGCAACTCGGCAGCCTTTACGGTGAAAGGCTTGCCATTTAAAAGAAAGGTATTCTTCCCGATCGTAAAGTTCTGCGCCGCGACAGGCAACGAAAAAATCAGTACGAGAAGTAAAATCAGTTTTTTCATGTTATTATTGTATTGTTCTTGGGTTTTATTGAATTATTATTATTTAAGCCTCATCTTTATTTTTCCGAAGCAAGGCAGCGCTTCAAGGGTTTTGCAAAAATTCCCCCATGCTATTTCGGGATAATCCCAGCAATTGTTGACATACAGGATCAGTTGGTCATCCGGTTGTTTATTGATCCGGCATGCCACCGAAGCATCTGTAGACAAAACCGAAAGCTGATGGATAGAAGGGGAAGCTGTCGAAAGAGTATAATAATAGATGTTTTCTTTCATCCCCTTAGCGGTTTGAGTCAACGGGTAGCGGCAATTGGCTCCTGCATCTGCCCAATAATAATAGTTGTGTGTATCGTCTCCCCAAGGTTGAAGGGGTTCTTTACCGTAAGCAGCCTGCTTCGAAATGTATAAAGCAGTCTTTCCTTCATTTCCAGCAAAAGCTTTTTCCGGATAATAGTTCCAATACCCTTTACGTTTCCAGTCCAACTGCTGTATGGCATCTGCCAGATGGAAAGACAAACCTGTTTCACGCAGAAATCCGTTGGGAGCTCCATCTGTCAGGTAATCCACCTCCAACTGTCCATCGGGAGTTATTTTTATCGAAAAATCAACAGTTACCTCCTTATAATTTCCGGCAAGGTCGATATATACATCTCCGTTTGTTTCCTGCCGGTAACTGAATGCACTTTTCTTCCAGTCCTCTTCCAAAATCATAAACCGCGTAGCTGCTTTGCGTACTTCCGCTCCTGTCAAATGATTCAGGTTAATATACAAGTTCAGGAAAGGTCCTTTTTCTATCAGTACCCGGTCGCCGGCTTTGGCTTGTGTAATCAACCCTGTCTCTTTACTGAACGGTATTTCAAAACCTTCCCCACGAATGATCACCCAATCACCGGTTTCTTCCACCGATAGCTTATTTCCGTCAAGCACAGGTGGAAAAACAATCTTCTCCGTTCCGAGTATCGGACGGTAAGTGTCGATCAGGCTTCCATCGGCCGTCCAAAATTCAATCAACAGATGCTCACCTTCTTCCCACCGGTCAGCGGGGATCACTATGCTCCCTTTCTGATGGGGCGGAATGGCCGGAAGTGCAAAATTCTTCTTCACCCCCCGATAAGTATAACTCATCTGAAGTTCGTTCAGGCTCGTATGATCAAAGCGATTATAAACCGGAAGCACCAAACGCTGTCCGGAAGTGAAGTTACGAATATCATCAACTAACAGACGCACAGGCGAATACGCTTTCTTCGTAGCCCAAAATTCCGGTTTCTGACGTCTCCATACATCTACGATTCCCCACTCACCATAACCTACACAATTACCTTGATAGCCTTCGGGCTTGGCTGTGTGGGCAAACTCTTTCCAGAACGAAATACCGGCCTTGGGCACAGGCAAAGCAAAAGTTTCATCTACATATCCCCAAATAGCTCCTCCCAATCCTCCAGGCGCATCAAACAGTCCACTCCACATCATGTCAAGTGATTTTCCCCAGAACTCACGGATATTCGGGTCAGTCTGCAAAGTAGAATAAGTATAACAGGCCGGATGTGCCCATTCGTCAAAAAGAGCAGGAATCCCATGTCCCTGAAAGTGGCGGGTATTCATTCCCCATTGCGAAAGGGTACCGTTCACATCCTGATAGTGCATACTGAGTATATCATAAATTTTCTCCTTTGTGTCTACCGATCCCGGATAACTGAAAATAACGGGACGAGTCGTGTCTGTTGCCTTCACCCAGTCCCAACAAAGCTGAAAGTTAGTACCATACACACTCTCATTACCGATACTCCAAAACAAAATAGACGGATGAGAGCGGAAACTCTTCACCATCTCCTGACACTGTCCCAGATAACGGTCAGTATATTCGGGATTGCTTTGCGTTTTACCGGGAGCATAATTTTTCTGCCGATAAGTATCTACAAAACAGACAGCAGTCTCACTCTCGACATACACCCCATAACGGTCACAGTATTCCAGGAATCTTTCAGAAGGAGGATAGTGCGACGTACGTACAAAGTTCATGTTCGCTTCTTTGAACAGAAGTACATCAAGGCTGTCCAATTCAGCGGTAGTGGTTCGTCCCAGAGTGGGATGAATATCATGCCGGCAGGCTCCGCGCAATTTCACAGGCTGTCCGTTCACCAACATACGATTACCTGCTATTTTAACTTCACGAAATCCCACTTTACGGATAAAACGGCTGATTTCTTTCCGATCCTGCAGAAGTACAACAGTCAGGGTATATAAATTCGGATGTTCAGCATCCCACTTCAACGGACTTGAAACAGGCAGTGACCAGACCTGTTCTTCTGCTCCTGCCTTCAACGGAAAACAATCCTGAGGAAGTTGTACAGGTTTTCCGTCAGGAGCTGTCAGCTGCAACCGGACCTCAGCAGGTTCATTTCCGGCAGATGTACAGGCAAAACGAAGGACAGCATCTCGGTACAATGAGTCCAAATGAGTCTCTACACTAATATCGTAAAGATGGGTAACAGGTAACGTGAACAAAGTCACATCCCGAAGAATCCCTCCAACAGGGTGATGTGCATATCCCGAAGCATAAGAGATTTCATCCAGCCGGTCGGTCACTTCCAACTGTATTTCATTTTTCTTCCCTGGACGGGCCTGTGCTGTTATATCGGTTTCCCAACGAGTAAAGCCACCGTGATGTTCGCGCACCAACTGCCCATTGACACTTAATTTGGCATGGCTGTAAACTCCGTCAAAACGGAGAATAATACGTTTTCCGGCATAATCGGCAGGAATAGTAAACGATTTCCGGTAGAAAAAAGGCTTGTCGTGTTCTATGGCATATCCTTGCATAGCTGCCTCACCGGGAACTTTAATTGTAGTCCATTTGCTTTGGGGTGAATATTTAAATTGCCAGATTCCATTTAGCAGTATTACAGGCTGTCGAACTCCTTCCTGTTCCACAGGGATAGTATAAGCAGGATACGAAGAAGAGGTAAAAGGTGCAGCAGTAGCCGACATAGCAGAAAACAAGAAAAATAGACCGACCACTACAGTAAACAAAGAAAGTCTCAATTTCATGATATACGATATAAGAAGGTTAATTAAAGGTACAAAGGAACAAGAAATATCATTCGCAAAAAATAGACTTTATTTCTTAAAAGATGGACAATCTTATGATTTTTAAAAGATTATTCCATTATAATTCATAAAAAAGGCTGCATCGTTGTCAATGCAGCCCTTCGATTATTTTTTAGAATCTTTACTTAGCCAATTCATTGATTACATCCATAATCTTCTGTCCTATTTCCTCAGCAGCCTCCATAGTCGATGCTTCACTGTATACACGGATAATGGCTTCGGTATTACTCTTACGCAAGTGTACCCACTTGTCTGCAAAGTCAATCTTCACACCGTCGATATCATTGATTTCTTCGTTCTTATAGATTTCCTTTACCTTAGCAAGGATAGCATCTACATCTATTTCCGGAGTCAGATCTACACGATTCTTAGCAATAAAATAAGGAGGATAAGTTGCACGCAACTCGCTCACCTTCTTGCCTTCGTGAGCCAAATGGCTAAGGAATAATGCGATACCTACCAAAGCGTCACGTCCGTAATGGCTGGCAGGATAAATCACTCCACCATTACCTTCACCTCCGATCACCGCATTGGTTGCCTTCATCTTGGTCACTACATTCACTTCACCTACTGCAGAAGCATTGTACTCCATACCATATTTACGGGTCACATCGCGCAAAGCACGTGTAGAGCTCAAATTAGATACCGTATTACCCGGAGTATGTTTCAGTACATAGTCGGCCACTGTGACCAATGTATATTCTTCACCATACATCACACCGTTCTCGCAGATCATGGCCAGACGGTCTACGTCAGGGTCAACAACAAATGCGACATCTGCTTTTCCCCCCTTCATAAGGTTCATGATATCACCCAGATTCTTTTCCAGAGGTTCGGGATTGTGGGCAAAATTACCGGTCGGTTCGCAATAGAGTTTTTCTACGTGTTTCACTCCCAGACGTTCCAACAGTTCAGGCAGAATAATACCCCCTACGGAGTTTACGCAATCGATGGCTACAGTGAAGTTAGCTTTCTTGATAGCTTCTACATCTACCAGGTCAAGCGCCAATACACTGTCGATATGTTTTTTGTTATAAGTAAGATCTTTGCGATAAGAACCCAGATGATCAACATCTGCATAATCGAATTCTTCAGCCGCAGCAATGCGAAGCACTTCTTGTCCTTCGGCTGCATTCAGAAATTCGCCGTGTTCGTTCAGTAATTTCAGTGCATTCCACTGCTTGGGGTTGTGTGATGCAGTCAGGATGATCCCTCCGCAAGCCCCTTCCATTGTCACAGCTAATTCTGTTGTCGGGGTAGAAGCAAGGTCGATATCAACCACGTCCCAGCCCATACCCATCAAGGTACCGACTACAACGTTCTTCACCATCTCACCCGAGATGCGGGCATCGCGGCCCACTACTATCTTGTTACTGTTCGATTTGCATGTCTTGCGAATCAAAGTGGCATAAGCCGACGTGAATTTTACAATGTCAAGCGGATTCAGTCCCTCGCCTGCGCCTCCGCCAATGGTTCCACGGATACCAGAGATAGATTTGATTAGAGTCATAGGTTGTTGTTTTAGAAAATTGGTTATTTAGTAGTTTTAGTTCAATGCTTTCTGGAATTTACGAATATCGTAGAAATAGGGGTTTACATATTGGTTAGCACTCTGATGCCCCATCTTTGAAGGTACAATCATTCTCACATGGGCATAGTTGGTAACATATTTCAAAGCAAGTAGCCATCCGGGAGGAACGTCTGTCGTACCATATTTGGCATACATCGAACCTTCTGTGAATACACCGGCCACCGAAGTTCCATTATCTACGTAACGGAATACATCCGGATAAGTATAGTAGTTCGGATAGTTCTCAAAACCGGGAAGCACTACATTGAAGCAAGTAGTATCATTGGCCTTAATATCATGCTCCACGAAGCGTACGGCTACAATATTATTATTTTTGATAGAATCGTTCTCCGGTTTGTCGGTAACAATACCTTTATCCACAATCTGCATATAGACTCCGTTTGAGAAAGCTACATATTCATTCTTAGTCGTATCCGTCTTATATCCGTTTGCTTCAAAGTCACTCTCAGAAATAGTACGGATATCGTGCTTTTTAATAAAAGCGTTTACCGCATCTTTCTCTTCATCCAGCATTTCTGCATAAGTCTTCGAATTGTCGCAAGCCTGGAACATATATCCGAAGGCTAACAAGGAAAAAAATAACAATAGAAGTTTTTTCATTTCTGTATCTTATGTATATTCCGTACAAATGTATTTTAAATTAGTCGAATCTTTAGATTTAAAAGCAGAAAGTTCAAGTCTTTTAACCTTTGACTTTCAACTTTTAACGGAAGAGCAAGGAGCCATGGGCTATAAGTCAAAAGTAACAAGAAGTTATACACTTGTCATTCCTTATTCATAAATTGTAACCGACAACCCGCAGCCTCATTGTTTCAGAAGCGGCTTATATTTCTCCAATGCCTGTTCAAACACTTTCACAGCCTCTTCCATCGTACCGTAAAACTCTCCGCCTGACGCATTGAGATGCCCACCACCATTGAAAAACTCGGCAGCTAACTGGTTGCAAGGAAACTTACCTACGGAACGAAGTGAAATCTTAATCATTTTCTTTTCCGTATCCTCACGGAGGAAACAAGAGAAACAGACATTCTTAATCGAAAGCGGGATGTTTACAAACCCTTCGCTATCGCCTTTGATATAATCAAATTTTCCCTGTTCATCTTTGGTCAGCGATATAAGCGCAGAATTGTAATCTTTATACACCCGCATATTCGATAATACATATCCCATCAAACGCAAACGGCTTTCGGAATAAGTATTGTAGACTTTCCGGTAGATATCATCTTTATCGATTCCTTTTGAAAGCAGTTCGCTGATAATGAAATAAATCTCACGATTATTAGAGTTATAAGTGAATCCTCCGGTATCTGTCATCATACCGGTATAAATACATTCAGCCCCCTCTTTGGAAATGTCACTGAAATATCCCATCCGGCAAATCAGGCGAAACACCAATTCGGAAGTAGAAGAAATTTCAGGATGTGAAACAGTGATCCGACAAAAGTCTTCGGGATGAAGATGATGATCTATCATTATTTTACGTCCCGGTGAGGAAGCCACTATATCAGCCATCTCGTCAATGCGCTTCAATGCATTAAAATCAAGACAGCAGATGACGTCTGCTTCCATAATCAACTTATCGGCAAACTCTTTATAACGGTCATACAGCAAAATATCCTTGCTACCCGGCATCCATCTCAGGAAATCGGGGAAAGCATTAGGGACAATTACATTTACAATTTTATCTTGAGAATCCAGAAAATGATACAATCCCAACGATGAGCCAATGGCATCTCCGTCAGGCGACACATGGGATACGATTACTATTTTGTCGGCCCGTTCAAACCATTTAGTAAAATGATCAATATGGGTTTGAGCAATTACTTTAGTCAGCATAACTTGTTTGTATAAATATGAGTTGGCAAAAATACGATAAATCTTTGTACTTAGAGCAAAAACCTCACAGAACCTTCGTCGGAAAGGGAGATAAAATGCAATCCCAACCGACGGCATTCTTCACTGAACACTCCCTTATAATAAGCGGACAGAGAAGAATCCAGAATAACCTCCCGGCAATGAAACAGTTGGGCCAATGACTCCAATCGTCCTGTATAGCCCTTACACAAATACAAATAATCTATGTTTAACGGTTCAGCGGCAGTTTTGTTTCGCCAACGGTTATCACTGACCATACAAATACGTTTATTACCGAACAGAAGCAGGTGGTCCTGCATCCAGAAGCCGGAAGAGCGATAGTCTTTTGTTATGGGTATCGGGGTATTCAGGTGTAACCGATTCCAATAGCCGGTTACCGCACGCGAAAGCCGTCTTTCATCCGGAATGCTATCTGCATAGGCAAGCCAGGATTTACCTTGAGACTCAATGCAATGTACAACCGGACATCCCCGGACATTATAGAAAACAATGCTCTGCACCGGTCGGTCAGCCATCCTCCATGCCCAATGAAGACTACCTGTAACCAACAGGCAAACACCTACAAGGTACAAACTTTTCGCACTACGAACCATCATATGACGCATACAGGCCAACAAAGCCAGATAAAAGGCAAGAACTTCCGCCGGATAAATCCAAACATTATCGATAGATGCCAACGGTAGATGCTCTACCCAACGAACCGCAGCATTCAGTAAATCGATAAGAAACTTCACCGCCACAGCACACCAGGTATAAATCTGAGAAAAAGGGCTGACCACCAGCAGAATAACCGCTGAATACATAATCACCGACACAAGTGGAATTACCAACAGATTAGTCAATAAGAAATGGGTGGAAAATCTGGAAAAATACAACAATACCAAAGGGGCTGTACCTATCTGCGCAGCAAGCGAAACACACATTAATGCCCAGACTTTCTTTAATACTCCATTACCAATCGGAAGCAACCTGAACAACCGGGGATATATCAGTAGAATGGCAGTAACAGCCGAAAAAGAGAGTTGAAATCCAACATCAAACAGCCAGAAAGGATGAACCGCCAACATAATAAATGCAGTCAGCGCAAGCGTATTAAGTGAAATACCCGTACGCCCGGATAAGACCGACAAAGCCAACAATGAAAACATAATAACCGAACGAACCACAGAAGGGGACAGCCCTGTAATGAAAGCAAATCCCCACAATGCAGTAATTATCACTATCGCACGAAACAGCCTCACCCCCCAAACATTCCCCGGCAACCACTTCAGAAGTAAAAGAAGCAGCATATATAAAAATCCGATATGAAGTCCGGAAAGTGCCAGTACATGACTGGCCCCTGACACGGAATAAGTCTCCCTAATATCTTCACCTAATTCCTCTTTGTAGCCAACAGTAAGCGCGGCAAGTACGGCAAACTCATCCGGTTCGAACTTCAAAGCACGATATTTATCCAGAATCCGGTCCCGGCAGTCCAATGCAATCTGCCGAAAGGAACGGGACATCCTGTGTCCGATTATCTGCCATTTTCCCTCTGCAACAAAAGCAACTCCTCCAATCCCTCTGTAACGTAAATAACGGGCATAATCAAATTCATCGGGATTACCATTATTGGAAGGTGGAGATACGCGCGCCATCAGTACTAATTCGTCCCCCTTATGTAAACTTCCGGCGAGTGAATCTTTCGAAATGTAAAGCAATACTTTCCGATTCACCGGTACGACTCCCACTGAATCTTGTTTTTCTGTCAGAAATGCCGGACAGAGAAAAGTATGTTCCTTCTCGTCGGGCCGATCAGTCAGGATAGCCCGATAAACGCATTCTTGTTTTTGGAAAGCATATACAGTTTGTTGTAAAACCTGATTCATGCCGCCGGTTCCGGCCCCAAAAACAAGTAGATAGGCAACACTGCCGAATATCCACCGAAACGAATAGCGACGTGAAAAATAGACTGCCAGCAGCAGAAAAAATAATCCGGCAGAAACTCCCACCAACACGGTATCCGGAACATACACCTCCTTGAAAAACAAATAATTACCAACAAGAAAGCCTGCTATCAGAGGTAATAGCAGGCGTAAAAATGGATATCGATGTAAATACCGGAAGCTCACAAGCCGGCCTTACAGCCCTTTCATGGCATGAATCGTCTCTTCCGGATTCTCAGCAGCAAAAATGGCATTTCCTGCTACCAACGCATCCGCCCCGGCAGCCACCAGACGGGCACCTGTTTCCAGATTCACTCCACCATCTACCTCGATCAGCGCTTTCGATCCGGTACGCTCAATCAGTTCACGAAGTTCACGTACTTTCTCTACCGAGTGCTCAATAAACTTTTGTCCTCCGAAACCGGGATTCACACTCATGATCAACACCATGTATACATCCCGGATAATGTCCAGCAACAAAGCTACCGGAGTGGCCGGATTTATGGTAACAGCAGGCTGCATACCGGCCTCACGGATTTGTTGCACCACCCGATGAAGGTGTGGACATGCTTCGTAATGTACATTCATAATATGCGCCCCCAATGCCTTTACTTCAGGAATAAACTTCTCAGGATTGACTATCATTAAATGTACATCCAACGGTTTCTGAGTCAACTTAGCAACATACTTCAGCACCGGAAAGCCAAAGGATATATTCGGAACAAATACTCCGTCCATAATGTCAATGTGCACCCAGTCGGCTTCACTACGGTTAATCATCTCAAGATCCTTTGCCAGATATGCAAAATCTGCCGAAAGGATAGAAGGGGATATAATAGGTTTCATATTCATCAATATTTTAATAATAGCACAAAATTAACAAAAAAACATCAGAGCTCCCTCTTCTATAACAGTTTATTTGGCAGAAATTCTTTCCTTCTATTCCAATTCCACAATTGCAAGTGACAGACTCTGCTTTCCAGTACGTTGCCTTTACACTATCAAAGCATAAGATAGAGAGCCTCACCGCCAATTATTCCGCCTTCATCCTAAATGCCTCAGTCAGATGAAACCCACGCAAAAGTTCATCTGTCTTCAGCCTCTTTTTACCCGGTAACTGTAAAGAAAGGATATTTACAAACCCATCCGACACGGCTACTTTCAGGAAGTGCTTTCCATCTGTAATAATGCTCCCCGGAGTCAGTGCATGTACTTTCTCTTCTTTCTCACTCTCAAAGATTTTCACTACAACCGCTTCACCTTCCGGATTAAGTAATTCACTCCACGCAGCAGGATAAGGAGAAAGCCCGCGGATAAAATCATAAACCCGTTTCACCGGTTGATTCCAATTAATCCTACAGGTTTCTTTGAAGATTTTCGGAGCCGGACGAAGCTCGCCGACCACTGCCATTTCTTCCTGGGGAATTGCCTTTACATTTCCCTCCAGAATAGCATCTACCGTTTCTATCACCAGCCGTCCGCCCAACTGCATCAATTTGTCATGCACCACTTCCACATTGTCCGTATCAGCAATAGGAACGCGCACCTGCTGGATCACCTCACCTGTATCGATTTCATGTTTCAGGAAAAAAGTAGTAATCCCCGTCTCCGTATCTCCATTGATAACCGCCCAATTGATAGGAGCTGCCCCACGGTACTGCGGAAGCAAAGAAGCATGAAGATTGAAAGTTCCAAAACAAGGCATGTTCCATACCACTTCCGGCAACATCCGAAAAGCCACAACAATCTGCAGATCGGCCTTCCATTCGCGAAGTGCCTGAACAAATTCTGCATCTTTCAGTTTCTCCGGCTGTAATAAAGGCAACTGATGATCCAGCGCATATTGCTTTACCGGAGAATATTGGATTTTGTGTCCACGACCGGCAGGTTTATCAGGCATTGTAATCACCCCGACTACATTATAGCCGCCTTCCACCAGACAGCGCAGGGCCTCCACTGCAAAATCAGGAGTCCCCATATATACGATTCTTAAATCTTCTTTTTTCATATTTAAAAAGCTATGAGTTATAAGTTTCCGGAAATTGTAACCCGTCAATCTTCCGAGAAATGCACCAATACCTGGCGATACGAATTAAATATTTTAGATTTTGAAACAAATCCCAGATACTTTCCTTCTTCGTTGACTACCGGCAAGTTCCACGCTTTTGTATCGTCAAACGTCTGCATCACCTGTTCCATACTGTCGGTATCATACAAACGGGCAGGAACGGAAGTCATCAATTTACTAACGGTAAAACGATGATAAAGTTCCTGACGGAACATGATGTTCCGGATATCATCCAGCAGCACGACGCCTAATAGAATTCCATCCTTGTCTGTCACAGGAAACATATTACGATGGGAGGTCGAAATAGCCTTTACCAATTCACCCAAATCCATTTCTGGACGTACACAGACAAAGTCTGTTTCGACTACATTTTCCACTTTCATCAATGTCAGTACAGCCTTATCCTTATGATGGGTCAGCAACTGTCCTTTCTTGGCCAGACGCATGGAATAAATACTGTGGGGTTCGAACACAATGATTGTCAGATAAGAACTGACCGAAACAATCATCAAAGGCAGAAAAAGGTCATATCCACCGGTCAGTTCAGCAATCAGAAACACACCGGTCAACGGGGCATGCATGACCCCACTCATGACTCCTGCCATTCCCATTAGAGCAAAGTTCTTTTCCGGTAAAGTGGAAGTAAAATCAAAATCATTGCTAAAGTGGGAGAAAACAAAACCGGCAATACATCCCAAATACAACGAAGGAGCAAAAATACCACCGCATCCGCCTCCACCGTTAGTCGCACTCGATGCAAATACCTTCAACAGGATAATCAATACCAGATAAACCAACAGCAGATTGCCATATCCATAGAACAAGGAGTTATTCAATACCGTATCCCAATCGGCATTACTCGTACCGTTCAGCAATAATTCAATCGTATCGTAACCTTCACCGTAAAGAGGCGGAAAAAGAAAGATGAGTACACTCAACATCACACCACCCAATGCCAACTTCTTATACGGATTGGACAGTTTACCAAATACCCCTTCTACAGAACTCATGGCACGTGTGAAATAGAGTGATACCAATCCGCAAAAGATACCTAAGAGAATCACATAAGGAATACGTTCCAACTCAAAAGGCTGATCCAAATGAAATTTAAACATAGCCTCTTGCCCGGTTGTAATATACGAAACAGTAGCAGCCGTAACAGCCGAGATTAACAACGGCAACAAGGATGACATGGTAAGATCAATCATCAATACTTCCAAAGTGAATACCAATCCCGCTATCGGCGCTTTGAAAATACCTCCAATGGCACCGGCAGCACCACATCCCACCAGCAACATCAACGTACGGTGTTCCATCTTGAACATACTTCCCAGATTCGATCCGATAGCCGATCCGGTAAGTACAATAGGGGCCTCGGCTCCTACCGATCCGCCGAAGCCGATGGTAATGGCACTGGCAATGGTCGACGACCAGATATTATGGCGTTTGATACGTCCTTGACGACGTGAAATTGCATAAAGGATCTTCGTAACCCCATGACTGATATCATCCTTTACGATATTGCGCACAAACCATCCGGCAAGGAAAATACCGACTACCGGATAGACCAGATAAAGGTAGTTGGCCTCTGTCGTATTAAAATTATCTGTGAGAAAGTTCTGTATCGTATGAATGAAGAACTTCAGGATCAATGCAGCAATAGCTGTAAAAATACCTACCAGAAAACTTAAAATGAGAATAAACTGCTTTTCTTTAATCTTATTCTCGCGCCAAATAATAAAGCGCTGTAATAAACTTATCTTTTCTTTTTCCATTATTCGCGAATAATCTTAATCACTCCACCTTTATCCAGTTTAATGATACTCGATGGTTTAGGACGACTCATATCATCCTGCCGGAAATTGACAATGTAGTCTACCGACGATTTTATTTCTTCGCTGATTTCATTGAAATTGGCAGCTCCCGGCTGTCCACTGATATTGGCAGATGTCGAAACAATAGCCTTACGAAACTGCTGGCACAAACGACGGGAGAATGCTTCGTTCGTCACCCGGATGCCTACGCTACCGTCTTCGGCAAGCAGATTTGAAGCTAAATTACGAGCACCGGAATAAATGATAGTCAATGGTTTATCGGCAACTTCCATCAAATCCCAAGCAATCGAAGGGACATCCTGCACATAAAATTCGACCTTCACCGGCGAATCCACCAATACCAACATCGCCTTGCTGTCAGCACGTTGTTTTATCTCATACACCCGGCGCACAGCGTCTTCATTGGTAGCATCGCAGCCAATTCCCCAAACCGTATCGGTGGGATAGAGAATCACCCCGCCTTCGCTCATCACTTGACAAGCTTTTTTAATGTCTTCTATCATTTCTTGATCTATTTCTTGTGAGAATAACGTGCAAAAATACTAATTTTGCCCAATAATAACAAAGGTTAAGAGAAAACAAATGGAAGAAATCGAATTTCATCACAGTTTACCTATACAACTACGATTCAATGACGTAGACAAGTTCGGACACGTCAACAACACCGTCTATTTTTCATTCTACGACCTCGGCAAAACAGAATACTTTGCCTCGGTTTGTCCGGGTGTTGACTGGGAAAAAGATGGTATTGTAGTAGTACACATTGAAGCCGACTTTCTGGCACAGATTTTTTCATCCGACCACATTGCCGTTCAAACTGCCGTCTGTGAGATCGGAACCAAAAGTTTTCATCTGATGCAACGGGTTATCGATACCGAAACAATGGAAGTGAAATGTATTTGTCGCTCGGTCATGGTGACATTCGACTTGGAGAAACATCAATCCAAGCCACTGACCGAAGAGTGGATAGAGGCAATTTGCCGATTTGAAGGAAGAGACTTGAGAAAGAAAAAATAAATAATCCTCCGTAGATGCCTTTTTCTACGGAGGATTTTATTTTCTCCTTAATATAAGAATTCCTTATTCACGTTCCCCGACACACTCGCATCAAACCACGAAAGGTTCGATTGATCAAGCACCCATTTTTCATAATTAGGATATGCCTGTATGACATTAATTCTCTCCTTCGGATACTTCCATGCCGGTGAGGAGGCTTCTTTACGTGGGAAATCAAGTGCCCAGGGATAGCGGTTGTCCATGCGATAGTAAACTCCGGACTCAGGATCCGAGCGATCATTTTCTGTTTTGAAAAGTGAAACATCCGCATGCTTTGTCGGTTTATAATCTACCAGATGAATCTCTTTTTGACGGCTGTTGACAAAGATAAACGGATTAAATTTTTGAGTCTGCAGATTGCTGACAGGAGTTTTCAACCGAACGGTTATTTCAGCGGGAGTCCCGGAAATTCCGGTTGCCGTCCCTTCCGTATTCACATATCCCTCAGTAGTCCCCAAAGCTACATTTACATCGTTCCACACAATAAAAGTGGCCCATTCATTCCCTTCCTCAATAATAGCACCTTCCAGTTTTGACCGATCAATAATGTCCTCGGAAAGCGGAAGTTCAATCCCGACCCCAATATGCGTCCACGGGGCTGCCCCCTTCGCAATTGGTGTGAAAGTCAATTTCACGGCAGTAATAGAATTACCATCTCCTTTCTCCAGCTCATAAGCATAATTCATCACAAAATCATTGAAATCATAATCTCCCATCTTAGGCCACTGGTCTTCAAAAGCAAGTGTTCCATAAACAGCCTCCGAAGGAGCGAATTCATCAATTACCGGAATATCTTCTTCCGGTTTAACGGCAGATACCGGTGATGCGGTAAGCTTTATCAGCACGTCATTGAAATCATAATCAGCCTTCGCATCGCCATAAGGACGGATATCAAACCCCATAATGCAGCAGTTGTAATCGGACATGCTACGGATCACGGCATTTGTTTTTTTAGTTGTATTCAAAGTTGGAGTAGAATAATAGAATCCGTTTACATTCGCATTAGGAAATGTCTGATTCTGGAATTTATAGGCGCTCTTCGAGTTTACACCGCCAGTAGCAATATTCGTCATGTTTAACCCGTCACGTGCCACGGCAAAACCGATACGTGTACCCTTCGGAAATATTGTATCATACTTGTTTCCGTCCCAATATAATAATTGCACTTTCAGTCCCGATGGACATTTTTCCTGATGGGTGTTCGGCAACAGCAAGGTCATACGATGTCCCTGTATATCTTCGCGTTTATTGAGTTCCCCTTCTTTATAACTATAGTAAGTCAAAACATTGTAAACAGTCCTATTATTTACATAGAATCCCCCATCACCAACATACGTAGCCCACACTTCTGCTCCCAGTTCGTCAGTAACCACCAGATCCGAACTCTTATTCAGATCCACATCCTGTACATTCTTCTGTTCCGGATACCAACTATTCACCCGGTTTAAAAATTTAGGTGACAATTCTTCTTTTGAAACAAGCGGCGAAGCATTTAAAAGCGGGATGCCGTCTTTCCCAACTTCTGCATCCGCATATGGACTATACAGTTCATAAAGATTGCTTAGCTTCTGGCTGACAGGAATCTCCAACTCTGCCCCGCTCCGGGCAACAGCCATGCGAGTAGAAGCATTGGTACTGACTTGAAAGGGTACGGCAGACAAGACACACGTCATTCCCGGTTGCACATCAACCTCCTGCACACCGGGAAAACCGGCAGTCAATGAAGTTATATATACCTTATCGACATTTACCGGAACAGATATAATAGCATAAATGCATCCATCCACATCTGTATAACCAACATAAAGAGACTTAATGACAATAGTCCCATCCTCCTCATAAGGTTGTTGGGGATAAATCCCTATCAAGATGCCTTCAGCCACCTTCTCATCCGCAGAGGTAGCCATCACACCGATCTGCTTATCGGTTCTCAAAGAGAATTTAAATGATAAATCCAGTTCTTCCGTATCATCAGGATTCTTACCCGACGGTTCATACAAATCTTTTTCTTTTACACATGAGGTGCAAAAAAGTACTATCAGCAGTGCATACTTCAGCAATGATACATTATTTCCCATAAGACTCTGTTTGTTCGTTTGTGCGAGGTCACCATATATCAGTAATCTCAGTAATCCATTCCACTGTACAAAAATATCAAAAAAAACAGAAACTTACAAAATTTGATCATTTTAATGTAGATTTCATTCTCCTTTATCCTATAATATCATTCACACCACTATATAGGCCCTATTATTAATGCTCTTTTACATTCCCGGTTCTACAGGTAATATAATAAAATGCCGGCATCCATTCTTCCAAACGGACACCGGCATTTATCATTCCAACCGAAGCTGTCAGCCACCTATCAAAGCAATCCCTGCCCTCCGATCACCCCGGCAATAGCACTTGCTACAGCAATAATCACTTTCAAAATAACGTTCCAATTATTTTTCTTCATCTTTTTCATCCTATTAAAAATGCAACTACGCAGTCGGATCATCTACTATGTCTCCATCACCACCTCCGGAACCATTATTGCCCGAAGCACCGATCCCACTCGCCTTCTGAAACTCAACTCCCTGAAACAAAGCCCGGGTAGTACCGATAGCCGCAGGACGAGTATATTCAGGAGTAAAATGACAAAGAAGGGCTGCCACCTGATTCGGATTCACCTCTTCCTCTTTGTCCACTCCCCTTCCCCGTGTACGCGCTTTCATCGTAAAAGTACCCAATCCGTCCAGGCGTACCGTCTTACTGTCCAGCAGTGCACTACGCATCGCTGTCATCAAGTTCCGAACCACATTATGCACATCACCCGGAGTCAACGACGACTTTTCCGCAATCATTTCAGCCAATTGCTGAGTAGATACCACCTTGCCTACCTTCACCAAGTTCAAGTGCCATTTCTTATCACCGGACTTAGTTGCCATAGTCGATTTTACTGCTTTATAAAATAATGCCATATTCCTAATCTCCTTTTTTTAATGTTATTACCACTGATTTTATTCACATTGCGTTGATCAACATTGCAAAGGTGAACATTTGCAGGAAGATGACAAAGGAAAATGAGGCGTCCGGATCAAGTTATACAGAACAAGTTATAATCATCACATTATCAGAGTTATTACTTAATTCTTTCTCATACATCTACTTCACATACTCTGCTATGGTTCGATTATTCATATTATATCCGTTTAACGGAATGTCCCCAGATTTATACCCGATATAGTATAAATCTGGGGACGAAACAAAAATCTACACCCGAAAACCGGGTATATCTCTTTTCTACTTCGTAAATCTCCGATAAGCCTCTTCTAATTTTTTATCGTACTGATTCTGAGCATATCCGGAACCATTATATCTTTTGGCAAAACCGGTCCAGTCTTTCCGCTCCAGATTGGGCCGTAACCCAGCAAGTTTAATGAACCTCGCAAATGCCTCCAGTTGCTTATCTTCTCCGGTACACATATCTTTCACCATTTCATTTACACAGCCATACCCGCACATCACATAGTTAAAGCCCATCACCTGAAACATTCCCCATGGAGTTCACGCCAAAAGATGTGTCCTTCGAATAAGATCATCGGTCACCCCAGAGCCACAAAGCCCCCACGACCACCGGTTTCAACTGTCTGTACGGCTTTTATCACTGCCACTTCAACGCCAAGCCAATCTGCCACACGTTGAAAATCATTCTCTGTTAAGTTTTCCATGAGTAATTAATTTGATTTATGTAAATAGAAGAATCTCTTCATAAATAGGAAGTATAATAGCCCCAACACCAAGATGCTCCCTAATAAATACTCATATCCATACTCCCGCAATGCCAAATATCCTGCTACAACCCCAGCTTGCACCGACATATAGGTCAATGCCACTGCCACGTGTGGTATCTTCAGTTCATTGGCCATGATCTGATACAAATGTTTCCGGTGAGGCAAACCAATATTTTCATGTAGTAACAGGCGGTGTACGATCGTCAACACACTATCCACCCCGTACACAACAAGCAATACAAGCCAGCTGAAATCCTTAGTTTGAAGAATCAAACTCCCGATCAGGAACAGGACCACAAAAGCTATACTGACCGAACCCACATCACCGGCGAAGCATTTCGCTCTCTTACGGAAATTAAAGAAGTCAAACACCAACACAGAACAAATCATCGTATAAATAAAACTCTGTTCTGTGAAGGAGATCACTTCCGCATTCACATATGCCAAAGAAACCAGGATAACCAATGAATACCCGCCGGTAATGCCGTTAATGCCATCCATAAAGTTATAGGCATTGATAATCCCCGTACAGACGATCAGAGCGATAAGCAACGTCCACCAAGGCAGGCTGAACAATCCCCATTGATAGAACAACAGGGCCATTGCCGTAAAATGGAAGACTAAACGCAAACCCTGCGAAGTAGAACGGATATCATCTACAAAACTGATAAAAGTGATCAAGGTCAAAGCCAGTATAAACCAAGGGTATTCAAACTGATTCGTCAGGAAAAAAGTCAATGCACCCAAATAGAAAATGATTCCTCCACCTCTCAGAGTAATACGGGTATGCGAACTCCGTTCATTCGGCTTGTCGATAATATTACATTTATCAGCAATACGAAAATAAAAAAGTTCTGCCAGAAATAGCAGAACTAATATAAGAATATAATACATGTAAGTTAACCGTTTTTATAAATCAGATAAAACCAAAATTGAACACAAAGAAAAGCTACGAGAATAATTACAATAAGTATTCCCAAAATCCAGCAAATAATAGTCATAATTCAATTTACTCTATCCGAAAACTCTCTAACACATTCACAGGTTTCCATCCAAGCTCCCGTACTGCCTTTTCATTACTAAAAGTCAAAGAGTTCGTAATCTTACGGAGCTTCAAAGAATTAATCGGAGCTTTTTCTCCCAAACAATCACCAACAACTGCCATACCTTTAGCAAAATAATAAGGAATAGACAAAGGCAATTTTTTATTTAACTGATTACATATAATCTCTTCCAACTCACGAAAACTAGGTTGATAAGTATCGCAAACATTATATATCCCTCCTTTTTCTACTAATAAAGGAACAAGATTGGCAATATCCTGCACCATCAAAACACTCTTCCGGGCTTTTCCTCCCGCAATACTCAGATACTTGCCACTCTTAATACCATGGATCATTGTCCCTAAATTTCCCGGAGGATTAGGCCCGGCAATTAAAGAAGGACGAAGTATACTCAATTTTACATTGTGCATACTACACCACCCTTCGAGATATTTCTCAGCTTTGATCTTACTTAAAGCATAAGGGCTAGTTCCATTCAACGAATATTCTTCGGTAATATTCTCACCAAAATCACAGCCATAAACAGCAACAGTACTAATGAAAATGAAGGCCTTAGGCGTACAAAAATTTTCCAAAGCCGTACACAAATTCTTTGTACCTTGCAGGTTGATATCAAAGAAGGTTTGTTTTTCTACCTCCGTTTTAGGTATTGAATGGGCTTTTCCTGCAGCATGTAAAACAACATCATATGGCATATTTAGTGTCGGGATTTCTTGCGCTATATCCACTTTGTAATTATCCTGCAGAGCAAGTCCCATAGTATCTATCTTATATTTTTCTTTTAGCAAAAAACAAATATTTCTCCCTAGAAAACCAGAAGCACCCGTAAAAAGAAGATTCATTTTAAATATTTAAAAAGAGATTTATTCAAATCTGACAATGAGTAATACAAACTTAACCAGATTGTTTTTTTCTGTTCCACTCTATAAATATGCCAAATCCATTTTATAACTCTCAATTTATTTGAAGAGACAGAACCTTTGCGTATTCTATACAACGCCAAACAAATATTTGTATTTATAGCAATAAAACCTTCTTTGAGAATATCTAACCAAAGATTGTAGTCCTCATGTCCAATAAACTTAAAATAACGTTTCCCTATTTTTTGCGTATCATAAACCACAGTTAAACATCCTAACTCATTTCCACACAATAAAGATTTATAATGATGATAGGGATCTGATTTAACGATTCTTCCCGTACGATTTCCTTCTTCAGATATTTTCTCATAATCAGAATAGACAATTGCAACATTATCATTAATAAATAAAGGAAGTTGAGTAGACAATTTATTAGGAAGCCAAATATCATCGCTATCTAAAAATGCTATAAAACGTCCTTTTGCAGCTTGTATCCCGACGTTACGAGGAAGAGTTGGTCCCCCAGAAGGATGCTCTGTTTTCAAATAATAAATTCGAGAATCCGTATCCATAAATTCCATTATAATTTTCACAGAATCATCATTTGAACAGTCATCAATTATCAACAACTCCCAGTTAACATAGCTCTGTGCTATGACAGATCGGATCGTTTCTCGTATAGTAGCCGCAGAATTATAACAGGGAGTAATAATAGAAACAAGTTCATTCATTATTCAACAATATTAAACAAAAACACAAGACAGACAAAACTTTACTAAAAAAAAGCTGTATTACGTGACAGTTTTATGGCCCCTTTAATGGACCCTGGAATTCTAGAAGCAAAAAGTAAGAAATTATACGAGAAAGGAGAAGACAAATAAATAGATACATATGCTTTTATTAGCATAAAAGTATCCCAACACAATTGTCCTCGTTTAAGAGGTCTTCTTGAAGCAGAGCCAGCTCTCTCTCTCACATAATAAGTAGTATCTTCTTTCGTAAAACGAAATCCTCCAATCAAATCCGATATTTCGGTCATAAAAAGCGCATCCTCTCCATTTTTAAATCGTGGATTAAACCTTCTATTTCCAATAATATCTCGATGTATCAATTTAGCGACAGGAAATGCTAATATAGCTCGATTTCTAAACAAAGAATACTGACACTCTCTTTGTTGAATAATTCGGCAAGCAAAAAAATTATCCTCCTTCTCTTCTATCGTTTTTCTAAATGTATGCACATTACTAACTCCAACTATATTCCGAGAAGATATTTTACACAATTCTTCAAGGTAATCAGAAGAGACAATATCATCATCATCAACGAAACCAATATATTGCCCTTTTGCAGCATCAATGCCAAGATTCCTCGCATTAGATACGCCTGCTTGATCAGTTTTTATCAACCTACAATACAAGCCAGCTGGTTTATAAGCAAATATATCTAATATCATATCCGTGTACTGTGTGTCAATATCACCATTCAATACAACTATCACTTCATATAAATAGTGAAACATCGTTTGGTTAAATAACGAAAAAAGACACTCCTCAAAATAAGTTTTTTGAGGTTTAAATGTGGGAACAATAATAGATAAAAGCATTGTCATTAGATTATAGATGCTCAGTAATCTAATTCTAAATCAACCACGACCTATAAGGCAGATAAACATCCTTCCCTATATTTATATATCTAAAGAAAAAATAGATTACCATCAAATTCAATATAAAAAGCACCATCATTCTATTCTTAACAGAAAAGAACAGAAACAATTGCGAAATAATAAAAATTGTCGACAGTTGAAATATGAGTACAGTCCTCTGCTGAAATACATACGTTTGGAAAAAGGCATAATAACAAATAATACTCAATACAAACAGATTAAAAACCAGATTAAATGAGATGTTTTTTTGCTCCAATTTTTCCCGAAGCCTCAAACACATTAAAAGTAATATAAATTTTTCAGCAACTGCTATATTTATCTTACCAGTCATACCGCCCCACACGTCTGATTCTGTATAGCTTGTTAAACTGCTCTGTATAAAAGGAGGAAAAAAACTAAGAATAGCTCCCATCCAGTCAAAGAAAGACAATAGTACAGAAATAAATACAACTGTACACAAAAAAATGTTACTATATCTTCTGTTAATAACAAAATACAGAGGAAGAACTATTAATAAACTCGAATGAAAAAGAGAGGATAATATATTGATTAATAAATACTTTATTATTTTTTTATCTTCTATATATTTTAAAGAATAAAAGAAGATAGATATAGCTATTCCTTGTCTGACAAACATCATATTAAACTGCATATACCCATAACGCATATAAAGTAATACAGCTAAAAAAGGAAGTAGTGTATACCTTTTTTGAAATACAAAAAATAAGGAAATAACAACTATTGACGATAATAAAAAGACTTCATTTATACTCCCACCAAAAGATTTAATTACACTATTAAATAAAATGTAACCAGGTTCCATTCTGAACAAAAGAAACATACCGTTATCATTCCATAAATCGCTTACTAGTGGAATTTTATCAAACACCTTTGTATATTCGCCCCAATCATCACCTGTTTCAAATCGTGTTCCAACAAATAATATTAGAATAAAGGAAAGAAAAAAATAATAATATTTTCTTTTTAAAAACATTTAAATTAGAAAAATCAAAAACACTGAAAACACAACTAATAATATAATGAAAGCGTAAGGTATCATTTCTTTATCTGAATCTTATAATACAAGAATTTAAAAAGATACATAATAAAATAGAAACCTCTGCTCTCTGAGTACCATCTCGACAAACTCAACCCTCTTTTATTCACTAAGAAAGCAATATATTTATAATTGCTAGCCCCTCTATAATGAGACAATATTTTTGTAAGGTGAGCATTTATTTCTGATGGTCTTATTGTTAAAGCTTGATTTCTAAATCTATTATTATCCGAAATGATGAAATGCAAATACAACTCTTTTTCCGTATAATCTATCCCTTTATTTCTAAAAATATCTTTATAAATTGACTTGTGAACATCAAAACGCGACTGAAAATTTTTATTTGCTTGTCTAGTGACACTTGATTCTAATATTCTATATTTCAATAATACTTCCCTAATATTAGAAATCTTAGTATATTTAACTGCCTGACACCAAATAGCATAGTCCTCTGCATGCAAATATCGGTCATCATAACGTAACTTATATTTATCTACAATAGATTTACGGATAATAACGGATGGATGAGCTAAACAAGTAGAAAATAATAGAAAAGCTTCATTCACATTGACATTACTTGGGAATCTTTGTACTTTCCGCTTTATTGTATCACCAAAGATCTCAATATAAGAGCCACAAACCCCAACTTCAGGCTCTCTCCCATAAACTCGACTTGTTTTTCAATTCTATTTGGCAAACTGATGTCATCAGCGTCCATTCTAACGATATATTTACCAATAGATTCCAGTAATCCCCTATTTAATGAATAAACAAGACCCTTATTTTCTTGATTATTTAGGACTTTAATTCTTTCATCATCATATAATTCCAATATCTCCGAAAAATTATCCGAGGAGCCATCATTTATTATAATGAATTCAAAATTCTTATAACTTTGACTAAGTATACTATTGATAGCGTCTTTTAAAAACTCCCCTCCATTATATACCGACATTACAACTGAGACAAAAGGATTACTATTCATACACAAATCCAATCAGAAGGAATAATATCACTTACTTGTACTCTGTCATCATTAATCCACTTCCCAGGGGCAATAACAATCCTCTCGGGATTTGTGTTAAGCCAAGCTCCCCACCAACTAAAAGAACTGTTTGCTATTATATTATGTTTGCAATAAGTCATTAAACACATATCCCAATACGATTCTTCTTTGTTATTCCAATCTATAATATGGCAATTAGGTATTTTTAGATGATCCTTACACCACACAGTATCATCTGAGAAAACAAAAAATTTTGGTTCTGAGACTTTGCTTTGAATTATATTTATGGCTTTATTATAATAAGCAGAAGTACAAATATTAGAATAAGCAGGATTATTAACATAGTCTCCTAATCGAACATGAAGGCTCACTGAATTTGAATTTTGCATTTGCTTCTTTATGAACTCATTCTTATCGCTTAAAACTTTAGAAAAATGAAACTGTCCACGAATAGCCGCTTCTATATTCGTAAAATATTTATAGCTTTGCCAATATCCTATATAATATTTATCACACGATAATGATATAGCATTCTCATCAAAACACAAATATGGCTCTACATATTCTGTTTTTTTTCGTTTCAATAGTTTACGCAACACCCTTATCCATATTTCACTTCCCTGGTAAGACAATTTTATTCTTTCTCGGATGGACGCCTTTAGATATTCAACATGAAAAACTTTATCAAGTTCAAATCCATTGTGCGTATAAGTACCAAACGAAGAAGTGTCTAATTTTACATTAACATACTTTTCCTTTAATGCTAAATAAAATGCGAACTGAAACATTTGGTTGCCTAATCCACCAATTATTTGTACTATTTTCATACGTTTTTTAAAAATATAGCTGATCTATTCAATATTCTCTTCCCTCAGCTTTTCAATAACCTTATTGGCTTCATCTACATCCAGATTCCACCAACTCGTTTTTTCGATATTTAAAATGCAGGAAGAATCGAAACGGTACCTTAATATACGTGCAGGAACTCCTACAACAATAGCATAGGGTGGTACATCTTTCGTCACTACTGCACCAGCACCAATTATTGCACCACGTCCCACCTTTAATCCTCTCAAAATAATAGCACCTGTCCCAATCCAGACATCATCTTCTATAACTATTGGAAGTTGAGTTAATACGCTTTTATCTTTATAGAAAAACACATTTGTAGATATATCATTCGTCAAATGCTCTCCATGGCCTATATTTACATTATTAGCAATGGAGACATAATTCCCTATGGTACTCCATGAAATAATACAATTGTACCCAACATAACTATTAAATCCAATAGTAGTATTTCCATTAATAATTGTTCCAGGCATTACTTTCACTTTCTTTTTAAACCACATCCACCTTTTTAAGTATTCCTTTAATAACATAGTATATTCTATAATAATTTAATTTCCATATATTAGCTTTGCCTCTTTTACAAAATTCTTTTTGCAAAACAATTGCCATACTCTCACAAAAGAAGGAAGAAGTAAACAAGTCTTTCTTAGAGCTTTGCAAATACCTATTTATATTATCAATATATTTTACATAATCCTGATAAGTCATAGAAGATAAAAAATTATCCAGTTCACATATATTATTAAATTTTGGGTAGTCAATATAACATTCTTTTGGAATATAGTTTAACACATTGTTTGCCCCCCAATAAACAGGTACTACCCCAGAGATAAAGCAATCAAATATTTTTTCCGTAATATAACCATTAACATTACACATATTTTCTAAGCATAAAGCAAACTTAAAATTTCTATAAACATCACTCTTCCTTAAACATTCTCCTTTAAATGTTCTCATGCCTTTTGACCACCCTCTTCCATATAATTCAAAAGTATCTCCGCAACCTTGTTCATAAAATCGAATAACTTTCAAGCGCTCTGAATATAATTCACTTTTATGGGAAGAAAACTTATTCCCTGAAATATTCACTAACAATTTCTTCTTATTAAACTCCTCTATTGTACATACGCTAATCAGTTTGTCAAAAAAGTACGGATAATTGATTTTAAAATATTTTATATTATCTACAATATCATCGTTCCACGTCATTATTGCGTCAAAAAACGATTCTATCTTTTTTAGGTTCTTCTTAGAATGCCTTTCATCCACCACTTCTGGTTCCCAAGCAAAATAAACTAACTTCTTAACCCCGTTTTTAATACATCGGAGCAAAAGTTTATAATCAAGATAGAAAAATAGTACACAGTCAACATCCTGTAAATCACTGTATTTATCAATAGTATTGATATCATAAGTATCCTTTAACTTTTCCTTTATTTCAAAATAAGGAGTTATCAAATTATCCGCATTTAAATTGCAGTCCGTTATGTCAAACAACTTATTGTTTAGTAATCCATCATAAAATGGAACAATACCAATTTTCATCACTATTTTAATTCTATTTTTGAAGAACAAATATCATTACCTTCATACAAATAATTAGATGAGCCAAAAGAGTTTTTACTTTTTTCTCAACTTAAACCTTACATTTGCTCTATATAAAACAAGCAAAACCTAATTTATACACTTCTTAATATTTGGCAATATCTTCGGCATAATTTCCTTTATTAATATTAATGGAATACATACCATATAATTTAATCGTATTTTCTATCCAGTTATCACAGTATGGTGCATCATTTGGTAACTTATCTTTCAAATAAGAAACACAACTATTATTATTAAAAACTATATTAGCTTTTTCTCTTACTCTCTTTGACCATTCAACGTCCTCTCCTTCACCCCATCTTAATTTTTCGTCAAGCAGATTGCGAATAAAAAAGTCTTTCTTCACTACGAAATAGGTACCACTAATATATTGATATTTTTTACACTGAATCTTATATGGCAATAGAGCCGGCCCTAAGTTAGGATAATCATAGACTAACCAATCCCTGGTTCTATTCCCATTTTTCAATTTGATTCTATTCATACAGATGTCATAATCTTGGCCAAACTCATCAAAACCTACTTTCCAACCTCTATTTAGAGATACATAATCATGCATTATTACTAGTTTATTATAAATAGCAACTTTAGCACCTATGTTTTTTTTAATTGTTATCCAACCGGCCAAAAATGGAAAGCTATAATATGGTATATACCTAATTTTATTATTTAATTGAGGGTAATCTCTATTTTGACCAATAACAATAATCTCATAGCGATCCTCACCAAATTCGTCTAAAATACTTTTAATAGAAGAATTTAACAATTTTTTATTCTTCCCATCTGTTATAATTATGAATGACCATCCTTCATGATATAAATCATTTTCCATACCAGAGTTTATATTACATCGGCGTTCGATATAGTCTAAGAAATACCTTACAAAAACAGTATGTTGAATAATGTTCTTTAAAAAACTACTTAGTATTTTCATCGATGATTATTTAAATTATTTATAATGACATTTTTACTTCTATTAAAATAAAACAGCATACGTTGAAACTCCTCTGTTTTCCGGTATATAATATAATTCATCACGCTAATCACAGAAATACAAACAAATAATTTAGCAATAAAAGAAATTATACCATTCCCCAAAAAAGAACAAATTACAAATGTTATAAAATAGCCAATAAACAAAACAATAATTCTCAACAACTGCCTTTTTATATATCCGGTAGATATATTACCAAAATATTCTTCTTTCAGAACTTTATAACGACCAATCCAAAACCCCAACATAGCTATAATAGTTCCAATATATACCCCAGCTATACCATAGCTATTAACTAACATAATCGATACAAATAAGCTTAACAACGCACCTCCCAAATTGTAAAATCTATCAATTTCAAATCTGCCAAAAACCTCCCTATAACACGAAACAAAATGAGAGGCAAAACCAATATACAATTTCATAGATATCAATATTACAACGAAAAGGGACAATACGTATTTCTCGCCTATCCAAATGGATATAAAAGGATTTATTAAATTTGCAAAACAAATAGAAACAGTTGATCCAATAATAAAAGAAAGTAATTCAAACATTCTGAACAGTTTAAATCCTTCCGCTTTATCTTCAGAATACACATAGTTTCCTATGCTGCCTTGCAAAGGTGAAAATATCTTTGAGAACGCAGCGGCAATAGCTTCTGATATCAATGTATAATTTGCTAACATTGCGACAGACTTTACCCCTAACGATGAAGATAAAACCAAACTATTAGTACTGCCAAAAATTGTACCAGCTATTTTAGACATATATACATTCTTCATATCCATGAAAAAATTTCTCTCCCTAAAATCAGGAATACTAACCTTGACTTCTTTTGAGTATGGATATTTCGTATAAGACATTCTAGCTATAATGATATTGGCAACAAATACAGAAATAGTCTGAATAATCAAATATGCGATATAGCTTTGAGTAGCAATAATTACAATAAACCAACTCAAATATTTAAAATAATTAGTTATTGTATCAATTTTAGTACATACATACTCACATTGATCAACTTTAAATAAAAGCCTTCTATAAGAGAAGCAATAAGAACCAACCATAGCTATTCCTCTAATAAGATATATTACTATAATATAGTTCCAATCAAACCCTTTGGACTTAATTAAAATGGGCAACAATGGGATTAAAAAGATGCTAATTATCCCCATAGCAACAGCTATGAATAGATACATCTTTTTGTACATTGACATTAAAACAGATACTTCCCTTCTATTATTCTCCGAAAAAGCTTTATACAGTAAATATGATATTAGCGACCCTGTCCCTACATCTACCAGTGCCATCAGAGAAAACATATTCTCAAACACACTGTCAAGCCCCAAATATTCAATATCTATATATTTTAAAAATACTTTTCGCAATATTAAGGACAAAATAAACAAAGAACCGTATGAAAAGACAGAGTAAAATATATTCTTTAAAGCTTTATTTGTCCTCATCTCAATTTATCACTGATAATCACAGGCAGTATTTATCATCATTTGCTCCAGGTAATTTCACAACTACATTCTGTGTACCATTTTCTAGACACTCAAAATCAGTCGCCTCATTGGGCTCCATAACTACTATATCTCCTTTGGAGTATTCTATTCCGTTCATCTTCACCTTACCACTGACGATAACAGTTATTTCCGTAGCAATTTTATGATAATGCTTCTCTTCATAGTCACCTTTGTTATAAGACTTAACTGCTACTTCAACATCGTTCGTTCTTAAAAGAGTTGGTTCAAAATTTCCTATAAACCAACCTTTTATCATATCCTCAAGTTTCGCTGTTTTCATTTATTTCTCTGCACTAAATCAATATATACATTTAAGTCTGTTGGAGTGCCGATTCCATGCATTTGATTTATGTTTATATTAAATATTCCGAATTTAAGTCCCTCTTGTATTCCAAAATTGTAAACCGGCGCAACATAGAATTCATTTTTTACACGTTCATTACGTATAATCATATCAATTGCATTTTTTACAAAAAAACCTCCTTTCGCAAAATAGTAGATACCGACAGTTGCAAATTCCGAAATAACAACTTTCTCTCTTATCTCAGTTATTAAACCTTCACCATCTATTTTGGCATAAGACCATTTTGTATCATGATCTTTAAAACACAACACTGAACCATCTAAATTTCGATTCTCACTATCATTGATAAATTCAGCAATGTTCATATCCACTATCTGATCCGAATTAGCAATTAATAACGGAGTATTATTATCAATAAGTTTATGAGCATGAAGCACTGTACAGGCTGCTCCTTCCGTCAAATTATCTATTAACACAAATTCGACATTGTATTTTGATTTTATCCAGTTCACAGTTTCTTGTTCATTCTCAAAATGCTCTTTACGAGTTAAAAGAATAAACCTAGCATCAGGCATATTCAAGTTATCCAAAACATGACAAATCATAGGCCTACCTAATACATCAATGAATGGCTTTGGCTTTTTATAACCGGCTTGTGCGAAGCGACTACCCGCTCCGGCCATAGGAATCACAATATTAATCATCTTTATTTCTTGTTTATATAGTTTTCATACATTTGAGTCGTCGCAAACGATATATATTCCTTTTTATCAATTTTATATACACCTACTTTTTTTTGTCTCAATATCAATTCATTAAAAGTAGAGCTTATATAATAACTACCATTTAGCTGAACATCTTTTTTTAGAACCGAAAAGCATGATTCCACTAAATCCAAGCCCCTTTTATAATAATAAATTCCAGCTGTTGCAACATTAGAAATAGGACGTTTTTCACTTGTTTGCACCACCAAGCCTTGCTCGTCCAAACAAACATAGCTCCATCTGGGATGAACGGACTCAAAAGTAACTATGCCGCCGTCTAAGTTTCTTTCTCTAAAATCAGCAATAATATCATTTATATCGTACTTCACCAATTGATCCCCATTAATCAGCAATACCTCATCTTCATTATTTATTGAATCAATAGCAAACAAAGTGGTACATACAGCTCCTTTTGTGGAACCAGAAATACAAACGACATCCGCAAATGGTGCTAAAATCTTCAATGAACTTCCTAAGAAGAACTGATCATTATCTTCCTTACGAATAATAAAAGTGATTTTACAGTCTATCTTTTTAAGAGACTCCACAATGTTCTGTACAAGAGGTTTATTATCTAGTTCTAAAAAATATTTAGGATAAGTATAGCCTTTCTCTTTGAAGTCATTACTGTCTCCAGCCATCAATGCAATTACGTTCATATATTATTCTCTATTTCATTTATACGATTAATTATATTCGAGTAGGTGACGTCATTGATTGTCTCTACTTTGAGAAGATTAGCTCCACTGGCTAAAGCTGCTTTAACCCCATTCTGATTGTCTTCCACTACCAGACATTCTTCAGGAGACAAACCCAGCCTGTTTATTGCCGTAATATAAATTTCCGGATCAGGTTTGGATTTTTTTACATCTTGATTAGATAAAGAGAAATCTAAATATTGATTCAAATCTGCTTTCTCCATCATCATATCTATGGTAACCCGTACCGAATTCGAGGCCAGTGCCAAACGAAAACCTTCCGATTTTAAGCGTGATAAAGCATATTGATGAACAAAAAGAGGCTTACATTTCATATATACGTACTCCATCGTATATATTTGCTTCATATCATTGATCAATTGATGTAAGCTTTTCGGAAGCCCCCTCTCTACCGTCATCATTTCGAGTTTTTTCGCTGTCGGCAAACCATCAAATGTAACCAAATGGTCATATCTAGATATTTCAAATCCAAAAAGCCTTAAAGCCTTATTCAAAGCCTCATAATGCCATTCTTTGGCATCAATAAGAACCCCATCCATGTCAAATATAACAGCCTTAATTTTATCCATTTTTACATTATTTATTTATTAAAAAAAAAGTCAGCTTCCATAGGAAAATCTGTACATAACATCAAGTTAGCATGATTGAAACTTGCATACTTGTTCCAAACTTCTTTATATGGACGTCTGTGCAATTCTGGTGAGACAATACATACTTTTTTACCACTTTTAAGATGCTCTTCCAAATTACCCCAGCTAATCCACTCACTTTTAAAACAATCCATCCAAACATAAGAGGATTGACTGTAAAAAGGAAATTCTTTTTCATATTCTGAGTGCCGGGTAGCTATATTCATATTATCAAGAATATAATCTATTGTATCAGGTATAGACATATCAAATAAAAAATATTTCTTTATCTGATATGTATTTAGCATGTCCTTTAATAACTCTTGCAGGCCATCTGCTTTTATATTCAAAGCTAGGGTGCTTTCCGTACCACTATCACGATACAATCTGAAAATTTCCTCAGCAGTAGGCTCATTACCCAACGGCATATTATGAGATATTACAATTGTACCGTTATTATCTCTATAATCTGTTTCAAAGCCATAACCATTATCAATAGCACGCTTGATTGCAGTTAAGGTATTCTTCTCAGACTCTTTATTCCAGAATCCTCTATGAGCTATTATTTCCATTTTCTTTCAATAAATTAGTTCAAAATACATAAGTTATAAATCACACAATTACACCTAAAACATGTAGAACACAATCTACAATAGATTATTACAATAAATTAATCAACTATATCCACATATGGATACGGATTTTCCTCCAAACGCCTTAAATGCTCCACCATCTCAAACTCTTCCCTCGTCAATTCCCGCTCCTTCCAACCGTCTATTATTGCGTGTGCCTCCGCTGCCAGCTCTTCGTCAAAGACCTCGGCGTAACAGGCTACCAACAAACGGCATTTCAAAAGCGAGACGGGAAGTGTATCCAAGATATCCCAACTACGATTGAGAACCGACTGGATTTTATCTTCCTTATCACCGTGATTATAAATGGTAGCATTATAGCCGGTCAACAAAGCAATACAAAGAGAAGCTTCCTCTTCGAGGGTACGTCCATGTGAACCGAAAAGATGCTCACAACGATGATACACATCCGTATTTAACTGACGGAAACGGTCGGAGTAGATGGGTTCGCCATCCAGACCTAAATGGAGAAGTTCGTGCGAAACAGCGCACAAAGAATCGATTTCTGATTGCAAAGACAACATGGTGATTTATTTACGTATTGGAATATGCACCACAGAGGGCACAGAGTTCACTGAGTTTTTAATTCTTTATTAGTTCGATTAAAGAGGGATGAATGAAAGCAGTGGCAACTGCCATAACCCCCTGGATGGAAACCACCACACGGCGGTCACCTTTAATACGGACAAACTCACCCTCGACACCCTCAAAGATGCCACCGGTGACACGGACACGGTCTCCCTTCTTCATGGAAACGGTGGAAGGATCCAGATAAACAACCTGTTCATCGTAATTACCGGCAACAGCAATAAAACTACGCATCTGGACTTCAGGAATGGTAATGGGCTGACGGGTCTCACGGTCCATGATATAACGAATGGGAAGAGAAGCGCCGACAGTGGATTTCATTTCGTCAACCTCACTGCGGGTGGCATAAACAAAAACCAGGTTGTGAACAACAGGAACCAGTTTGCGGATCTTACGCTCACCACGGAATACGTATTCGTAGCGCATGGGAAGAAAATTCTTCACTCCACGGGAGTCCAGGTATTCCTTAAAGGCAAGCTCACGGCTATAGGTGATACGAAGGGCGTACCAGGATTTATCAATACTCTTGTTCACGAAAGGATATGATTGGGGGACACCGGGGTAGTGAAATACCTTCCGGTCAAGTTTGCTAATTCTGTTATTTGCCTTGCAGCGTATATCATTTCATCAGGTACTCCCCTATCGCAGGAGAGACGGTTTGAAAAGGGATTCAGAGCAAAAAAGACCATCTTCACAAAGAAGCAGGGAATTTTTGATCTTAGATTTTGTAAACAAGCGTATTATGAAGCAGAAATGTTTCAATAGACGTTCGTTTAAAAACACATGATTTTTGTATATAAATCAGAAGAGGGCAGAAAACAAAATCAGACAGATAATAAGCCGTTTTTTATTAATTCATAAACACCTATTGCTTAGTATATTAAGACAACGATCAAAAGAGCAAAATCATTTTTTTTATTAAACATTTTGTAGTTCTAAAAATACCCTCTATCTTTGCGTTCAATTAAACGAACGTCTATTGAAACACTTATCTTTTTATCCAATACGACATTGTATATCAAATAATTAAATTATAGAAGAGTATTCATTTCCCCTTTAATTTCACATTTACTTGTTCACTGACAGATTCCTTTCTACCTTTGCAACATATTAACTTCATTTAAATATTAACTAAATAAATCATCCAATGAAGAAAGAAAAGGTATTATCTCAAGTCATGAACAAAAGTGTAAAAAAACGCCAATAAGAAAACACAATCAACTATAACAGAAACAGTTATAGAAACAAGAGGAAGAAAAAAGGGAGTACCGATACAAGGGATTATCTCCAACAATGAAGGGATCATAAAAGCGTTGATAAGATCCTATATCATAGATGCAAAGCTACAAAACATCAATACATGTCAGGCTTCACTAACACGCTACATTTATGAAAAAGAACTCTTCGGAAAGCTCAGAGGTGGAGTATTCAAACCACTGGATTATAGCACAATCAAGACTTATATAAATAGCCTGTGGAAAGAGGTAGAAAAGGAAAATACGAAACCGAAGATCAACCGCCGAAATACGTACAATGAATTTTATTGAACCGGAGTACGTCCGGACCCACTTATCTTTGAGGCAACAATCTATTTATTAACCTTTTAAATCATAGGAATATGAAAAAGAGAAAAAGACACGCCTCACAAAGCGAATCACTGAGACTGAAATGGAAAAGACGCATCATCTTCGAAAAAGGATACACAGAGTCCTGTGCAGAATGGATGGCGGAACGATTGGAAGCGTTATTAGATCATATGCTATACGGGCATGCGACGGTGGCTTACCGAAAACAGGACGGAAGTTTCCGGATGGTAAAGGCAACACTGATCCACTACGAGACGGAGTTCCGCAAAAAGTACGATCCGATGGCTGTGGAAGGTGCCGTAGTCTACTGGAATGTGGACGAACAGCGATGGACAACATTCCAGGTGGAGAACTTTATGGAATGGAGACCGACAGTATAGATCGGACACCACAGATTACACGGATTTTCACAGATGAATTATTTCTATTTTGAGGAATCAAATGAAAACATCTTTGGGAATCCGGGGTAATTCGGTATAAAAGTATTACGGATAAAAAAACAACTAATCTAAAAAAACAATGGCAATAGCATACGACGGAATCAACTATTTCCCGGTAGGCGTAAACTTCATGGAAGAGAACGCAATGGAAGTGATAGAGGCAAAATACGGAATAAAGGGGGCGGCAATCGTACTGAAGCTGCTTTGTAAAATATACAAGGAGGGATACTTCATCCGTTGGGATGAAGAACAGTGCCTGATCTTTGCCAACAAGGCGGGAAGGGAAGTGCAGGTAGCTGAGGTACAGGGGATCATCGAAATTCTCTTCATCAAAGGAATATTGGACAGAAACAGTTATCTGGAAAACGGAATACTGACTTCGGCAAACATACAGAAGGTATGGATGGAGGCGACAAAGCGAAGAAAAAGGGATCTGAAAGCATTGCCCTATCTGCTGGTGAAAGACTTGACTCAGCAGGAAGATGAAGCGCCGGAAGGTGAAAATGTAACCGTTAATCCGGGAAATGTAGTACATGATGTAGCCGTTAACGCAAAAAATGCATGCAATTCCGGACAAAGTAAAGTAAAAGAAAATAAAGCAGAGGAAAATAAAGAATTTCCCCCCTCAGCTCCCCCCAAGGGGAAGGAGGAAGAAAGGAAGGAGGATTCTGCTTCTCTCCCGATACCGGGATACGCTTTCAATACGATGACGCACAATTATCCGGGACTGACGGACACACTAAAAAGATTGGGAATAAACGAAGTGAGCGAAGTAAACGCCATTCTCAGGCTGTCGGACTATGGAAGAAAGGGAACAACGGTGTGGCGGCTGATTGCCAACACTTGCTGGAGTGACATTGGGGCGAAAGGAAGGTATCTGATTGCGGCACTGAATAAGGCAAAAAGGAAATAAACGGATAGTGCAAGATCTCCGTTTATAGTTGATAAAAAAGCAAGTATATCGGTTATAGCCCGCAAAGACCTTCAGTAAGGCTAAGAAGTGAAGATCGAACTTAACAAACTGAAAAACAAGATATTCAAAGTACAAAATATCTGTCAGTAAAAGCTTTGTTTTAACACAGAGTTAAAGTTCGTTTTTCGTCTGCAAATAACAAATTCTTTAAATGCAAAAGACTTGTTATTTGCAGACAAGAACAAAACCATCGGAAAATGGCATTAACAATGTTAACGGGCAAAAGGCATAAGATATCCTCTATCACTGTACATAGTTATATTGTTATTTATCTTTTTCGACAGACACAATCCGCCAGATGATCATTAATAAATCCGGAGGCCTGCAAGTGGGCGTAACAAATCGTAGTTCCGAAGAATTTAAATCCCCGTTTTTTCATATCCTTACTCATAGCATCAGATTCGGGAGATGATACCGGAATCTCACTTAATGACTGAAAACTGTTGACTATTGGTTTTCTGTCGGGAAAGAATGACAGTGTATAGTTATAAAAACTACCGAACTCCTTTTGTACGGCGAGAAATGACCTTGCATTTGTGATTGTCGATTTGATCTTCAAACGGTTTTTCACAATGCCATCAAAGTGCATCAACCGTTCAACATCTTCATCGGTCATTTGTGCCACCGACTCAGCATCGAAATTGCAAAAGGCTTTGCGATACCCCTCACGCTTCTTAAGGATGGTTATCCAACTCAAGCCAGCCTGAGCACTCTCCAATACAAGAAACTCAAACAGCGTCTTGTCATCGGTCACCAATTTTCCCCACTCTTGATCATGGTACTTCACATACAGTTCGTCACTCCCGCACCAACCGCAACGTCCGTTTATTATATCTTGCATAATCATAACACTTAATAGTACGATACAAAGATAGTAGATTCACCATGTCGCACCAAATATCAATAAACAAAACACAAGCAATTATTTTTTTCAGTATATACCCCTCACTTCCGGTTTTTTTCGTACTTTTACAGCTTGTTGGAAAGTTATGCACTTCCGGCATCTGAGAACAGATAAAAAGAAAAAACAATATATAAAATGAATCACAAATGGAATTATCGACCCATTACACAAGAACAGGCAGAGACAAGCCGGGCACTGGCTCAGGAACTGGGTATTAGCCCGGTCCTGGGACAACTTTTGGTGCAAAGGGGAATTACAAAGGCACAGGATGCCAAGAAATTCTTCCGTCCACAATTGCCCGATTTGCATGATCCATTCCTGATGAAGGATATGGACATAGCAGTGGAACGCCTGAACATGGCAATGGGAAAGAAAGAGCGCATTCTGATTTATGGAGATTACGATGTGGACGGCACCACCGCTGTGGCACTGGTCTACAAGTTCATTCAACAGTTCTACTCGAACCTTGACTATTACATCCCCGACCGTTACAACGAAGGATACGGAATTTCCAAAAAAGGAGTTGACTATGCCGCAGAGACAGGAGTAGGACTTATCATTGTGCTGGACTGCGGAATTAAAGCAGTGGAGGAGATTACGTATGCCAAAGAGAAGGGAATTGACTTCATCATCTGCGACCATCATGTACCGGACGATGTATTGCCGCCGGCCGTTGCCATTCTGAATGCCAAACGACTGGATAATACATACCCATACACCCATCTTTCGGGATGTGGCGTAGGGTTCAAATTCATGCAGGCTTTTGCCATCAGTAACGGCATCGAGTTTCATCATCTGATTCCGTTGCTCGACCTGACCGCTGTAAGCATTGCATCGGATATTGTACCGATCATGGGCGAAAACCGTATCTTAGCCTATCATGGACTGAAACAGCTGAACAGCAATCCGAGCGTAGGGCTGAAAGCGATTATCGATGTATGCGGATTATCGGAGAAAGAAATTACGGTGAGCGACATTGTATTCAAAATAGGTCCGCGTATCAACGCTTCCGGACGTATACAGAACGGGAAAGAAGCGGTAGACCTGTTGATTGAGAAGGATTTCTCGGCAGCACTTGAGAAAGCCGGACAAATCAACCAATACAATGAAACCCGGAAGGATCTGGATAAAAGCATGACGGAAGAGGCCAATAAGATTGTAGCCGAGCTGGAAGGATTAGTGGATCGCCGTTCCATAGTGCTTTACAATGAAGACTGGCATAAAGGAGTGATCGGAATCGTAGCCTCACGGTTGACAGAAATTTACTATCGTCCGGCAGTGGTATTGACGCGGACAGATGACATGGCGACAGGTTCGGCACGTTCGGTATCCGGCTTCGATGTTTACAAAGCTATCGAGCATTGCCGCGACTTGCTCGAAAACTTCGGAGGGCATACCTATGCTGCCGGACTCTCGATGAAAGTGGAAAACGTACAGGCATTCACCGAACGATTCGAAAGTTTCGTGTCGGAACACATACTGCCTGAACAGACCAGTGCAGTGATCGACATCGATGCCGAAATAGACTTTAAAGACATCACTCCGAAGTTCTTCAATGAATTGAAACGATTCAACCCGTTCGGTCCCGATAATCAGAAACCGGTGTTCTGCACGCACCACGTGTACGATTATGGAACAAGCAAAGTGGTCGGACGCGATCAGGAACATATCAAGCTGGAACTGGTAGATAACAAATCGAACAACGTGATGAACGGAATCGCTTTCGGACAAAGTTCGCACGTAAGATACATCAAAACCAAACGCTCATTTGATATCTGCTACACCATTGAGGAGAACACCCACAAACGAGGGGAAGTACAGTTGCAGATTGAAGATATCATGCCGATAGAGTGACTTACCAAGAGATTTTAAAACAATACTGGGGTTATGATTCCTTCCGCGATTTGCAGGAGGACATCATAACCAGCATTGGCAATGGCAAAGACACACTGGGACTGATGCCCACCGGAGGCGGAAAGTCAATCACCTTTCAGGTTCCTGCCCTTGCCAAAGAGGGATTGTGCATTGTCATCACTCCACTGATCGCCTTAATGAAAGATCAGGTGCAGAACCTGAAAAAACGCGGAATCAAAGCGGTAGCCATCTATTCCGGAATGACACGGCAAGAGATTGTAGTGGCATTAGAGAACTGTATCTTTGGAGACTATAAGTTTCTCTATATCTCTCCCGAACGGCTGGATACGGAAATTTTCCGGGCCAAACTCCGGTCAATGAAAATCAGCATGATCACCGTGGACGAAAGCCATTGCATCTCGCAATGGGGATATGACTTTCGTCCGGCCTACCTGAAAATAGCAGATATCAGAGAACTGGTGCCGGATGCTCCGGTGCTAGCACTGACCGCTACCGCCACCCCCGAAGTGGTGAAAGACATACAGGAACGTCTCCACTTCCGCCGGGAAAATGTATTCCGTATGAGTTTCGAACGGAAAAACCTGGCATACATTGTCCGCTCCACCGATAATAAAAACGGAGAATTGCTTCACATCCTGAACCGGATACAGGGCAGTGCAATCGTATACGTACGCAGTCGGCGGAAAACCAAAGAAACGACCGAGCTGCTGGTAAATGAAGGAATCACTGCCGACTTTTATCATGCAGGGTTAGACAATGCAACCAAAGATCTCCGCCAGAAACGATGGCAAAACGGTGAGAGCCGGGTAATGGTAGCCACCAATGCGTTTGGTATGGGTATTGACAAACCGGATGTACGCATCGTGATCCATCTGGACCTCCCCGACTCCCCCGAAGCTTATTTCCAGGAAGCCGGACGGGCAGGGCGTGACGGTCAGAAAGCATACGCAGTCATACTCTACGCAAAATCGGATAAAACGACACTCAACAAACGTATTACGGATACCTTTCCGGATAAGGATTATATAAAAGATGTGTACGAACATCTGCAATACCACTATCAAATGGCGATGGGCGACGGACTGGGATGCATGTATGACTTCAGCCTGGAAGAATTCTGCCGTAAATTCAAATATTTCCCCGTACCTGCCGACAGTGCTCTGAAGATACTCACACAGGCCGGATACCTGGAATATACCGACGAACAGGACAATGCCTCACGAATCATCTTCACGATCCGCCGGGATGAATTGTATAAACTCCGTGAGATGGGGGAAGCCGCAGAGAAACTGATACAAATGATTCTGCGATCTTACACGGGTGTCTTTACAGACTATGCCTACATCAGCGAGCAGACTCTGGCGGTACGTACGGGACTGACCCGGCAGCAGATTTACGACTTGCTGGTGATGCTGAGCAAGCGCCGTATCGTCGACTACATTCCGCATAAAAAGACACCTTACATTATATATACGCGCGAACGGGTAGATTTGCATTATCTGCAGATTCCCCGGGCGGTATACGAAGAAAGGAAAGAGCGCTACGAGAAACGCATTCATGCCATGGTGGAGTATGTTACTTCAGAGAATGTCTGCCGCAGCCGGATGTTGCTCCGCTACTTCGGAGAGAAGAACGAACACAACTGCGGACAATGTGATGTCTGCCTCAGCCACCGCACACAACCGGACGTGCCACAAAGCAGCTTCGACGAATTAAAGGAACAAATAACGACCCTGCTGAAAGAACACCCGATGACTCCGGCAGAGATAGCTTCGCACATAAATACAGATAAAGAACAGTTGGGCGAAGTGGTACGGTTTATGCTGGACGAGGGCTTGCTAAGTTCAGAGAACGGGTTGCTCACCGAAAAAACTTCCTGAAAAGCAGTAAGGGTATGTGATGAAATTACTACATTTGCAACCAAACTAAAAAAACATCGATCATGCCAAACTTCTTTAAATCTTTTTTCTCAGGTAAAACAGAAAACCCTGAGGAGGAAAAACAGAAAAACGCCAAAAAGAACTTTGAGATATTTAAATATGACGGCCTGCGTGCTCAACGTATGGGACGCCCGGACTATGCCATTAAATGCTTCAACGAAGCACTGGCCATCGAAGAGGATTTCGAAACACTGAACTATCTGAGCCAGATTTACATGCAGACCGGAGAGTTCGTGAAAGCACATGAACTGCTGGAACGTATGATTGCATTGGAACCGGAACTGACGAGCACGTACCTGACGCTGGCCAACCTGTGCTTCATGCAAGAAAATTATCAGGAAATGGCCGATGCTGCCCAGAAGGCCATCGCATTGGAAGAGGGTAACGCAATGGCACACTACCTGTTAGGTAAAGCCAATCATGGATTGGATAACGGAATAATGACCATTGCCCATCTGACAAAGGCCATTGTGCTGAAAGATGATTTCACGGAAGCCCGGCTGCTTCGTGCCGAAGCACTGTACAAAATGCAGCAATTCGCAGAGGCTATGGAAGATATTGAAGCCATACTTGCGCAGAATCCGGACGAAGAAGCTGCCCTCCTGTTACGTGGCAAAATAAAAGAAGCCACCGGAAAGCAGGAAGAAGCCGAAAACGATTACCTCAGTGTGACGGAAATGAACCCTTTCAACGAACAGGCCTATCTATATCTGGGACAATTGTTCATTACACAGAAGAAACTGTCTGCGGCTATCGAACTGTTCGATGAAGCAATAGACCTGAATCCGAACTTTGCTGCGGCCTACCACGAAAGAGGACGTGCCAAACTGCTGAACGGTGACAAAGAAGGCTCAGTAGAAGATATGAAGAAATCGCTGGAACTGAACCCGAAAGAAGGGGAGAACCTGAACGGACAGTTCAATAATCAGCAGGCAGAGACTACTCCAAACGTATTGGGATTGTAAACTAACCGTTCTGATACAGTCATTTCCCGGACCGGAATCTTACTCCCTGTCCGGGAAACGATTATGTATCATTCCATATTATCCGTGTGTGGACGAAGAAAGCACAACTGCATACCCAAAGCCAGCAATACAATACCTCCCAGAATAGCAAATCCCAATCCCAGATTGCCACCGTCCGTCCATTTTCCAAACAAGCTTGTTACAGCTGCTCCGGCAAAAACTCCGGTCATATTCATTATACCATAGGCTGTTGCCCGATATTTGGCCGAAACAAACTGGCACAAAATAGGCATATTATTGGCATCGAACATACCGAAACCGACACCAAACAGAAATCCCGCACCTACTATACTGATGAAACCATTGCCTAAGCCCAATAAAAGAAGCGCAGGTATGGTCAACCCTAACCCGATTGCGCCTGTATAGATACGTCCGCGTATGTCTTTGCATACCCAACGGTCTGACAATAACCCTCCCAGAATAACTCCGATAAAAGAAGAGACAGCAATCGTTATAGTGGATATAGGACCTGCCTCAGCCATAGGGATATCAAGATTCTCAGCGTACAGGGTAGGCAACCAATTCTTCGTAGCCCATCCGGGAAGACTGGGAGCTGCAAAATAGAACAGAATAATCCAAAAAGCAATATTACCGAATAAAAGAGTCACTCCTTTAAACAACGGAATCTTTTTTGATTTATCTGTATGCATGGCCCGAATGACCCTGGCATGCTCTTCATTCTCACGAAGGAATATAATCAAGACCAATGCATAGACAATGCCTACAATACCGAACCAATGGAATGTAGTATGCCACGAATAGGCCGCAGCTACCGTAGCGCCAAACCCGCCAATGGCCTGACCGGCATACAATCCCGTCATATGGATACCGACTGCCAGCGAACGTGATTTCTCCTGATGCCAATCGGCTATCAAAGAGAGGCCCGCAGGAATGTATAATGCCTCACTGACTCCCATCAATGCGCGCAACCAGTAGATTTGATTAAATGTATCGGCATACCCCATGCCATAAGTGACTGCCGACCAGACAAAAAGACTCCCGACAATCAACCATTTACGACTGACGCGATCGGCAATAATTCCTGCCATCGGACTCATAAGACCGTAAATCCAAAGGAAAACTGCCATTAGCCGCCCAAAATTGGTAGCCGACTGCAATTCTATAATATCTATCTGCATCGCATCTTTCATGGTTGACAGCATCTGACGATCCATATAATTTAATAATGCCACAAACCATAAAAGTCCGACAACGATCCAAGGATATATTTTTCTATCTTTCATACCAACTATCTCTCTTTATATGATTTACCTTTATCAATGAGCTCTTTCAACTGTATTTGTTGGAAAACCATCTGTGCCTGGCTACTTTCATAAAAGACACCAATCGTAGAATCATTGACCGAGGTTATACAGGAATAGCCAAAACTTCCCAACTCATCCAACATGATTTTCCGGCCTGAATCCCAGGTACTTCCATCATCCAGGCTGCACTTTAACGTCATATGGTCTCTACTGTCATAAGACTCCGGATTGCAGAATAAAAGAAGAGTCTTTTGTCTGCCGTTTTCCTGATAAGTATGTCGATGAATGCTTGCCATACAAGTAGGCTCTATCAATGCTTTTCGGGAAGTGGGATGTTCCGTCCATGTGCTTCCCAGATCGGCGGTGACACAAATACGGCGCCCATTGACCTTTTTATTACCGTGATTACGGTTATCACGCATATTCAACATGACGCTGCCATCCTGTAATTCGACTGCCATACACTCCGTAGTGTTGTGATAAGCCGGCTTAGCGGCTATCCATGTTTTTCCCCCATCCTTGCTATACGTAATATTAGAGAATGGTATTCCATCTTTATCACGGCCTTGTGTGGGAAATATTAATGTACCGTCTTTCAAAGTAATGCCATGCCCCGGTGCCGGAGCATACAGCCACCATTCCGGTTTCTTGGTTTGTGCTGTTATATTTACAGGGTCACTCCAAGTCAGTCCGTCATCCACGCTTTTCGTAATCAAGAACTGACAGGTCTCTTTAACCCCGAGCCCGGGCTGAGAACCTTTCGCATGCCATTGGTGTATCCAACGGGTACTGTCCTGCGTCATTCCTTCCACCCATTTACCCGATCGGGGATCTAAGACTCCATACATCCAGAGTCCCGCCACATAAATAGTACCGTTCTTTTCATCGGTCAGGATACAAGCATCACTGATTCCATTATATTTCTCTGGCAATCCACCCCACTTTTTGCGGTCGAGCACTATCTGCATCGGCTGCCAGCTCATTCCACCATCCAGGCTTCGCATCATCGCAATATCGATATCACCTTGCAAGTCACGCGAACTATCGTAACGGGCATCAAATATGGCCATCAAAGTTCCTTTCAGGGAAGTAGTAATGCCGGGAATACGCGAAGTATGAACTCCGTCTTCCCCTCTTTGCCGTACAGCAACCCCGGTACGGAGTGCGACAATCGGACGAACGGAAGTTACAGAAGCCTTACCACAAGTCGTTGTCACATGATCACAACTGACCGTCACACGATGGGTTAAGTCAACTTTATCTTTCAATTTAACAGTTACCCACAGTATGGTAGTATCTGATTTCAATTCCAACGGAGTGTCTAAAACCGTTTTTAAAGCGGGAGCAACTGAGTCGACACACTTTTCCCAGTCAGAAAGCCCCCTCTTTCCGGCAACTCTATATAAACTCAAATGAGTTAAATCGGTCAACAAAGTAGTACCTTTCAGGGATAATCCGATCTCCTTTACAAAACATGGTCCCGGACAGCTCTTTATCAACTTTAATTGCAAAACCGGATTAATCTCCTTTTTTGTCAAGACCGGTACTATGGGCTGTCGAACAATAACTTTCACCCGCTCGGCACGTAACGGAGTACTGAGTAAAAAACAACTAAATAAAAACAATATCGAAATATAACGCATATTGGTAAAATTGGGGATAAAAGTTAATATAGCATTTTATCAGTTTCTTCAAGTTTGAAGCGTACGCCGACAATGGAGTGTTGTTCGGGGCCCGGCCGCATCTTAACATAAGTGATGGCGACAATAGTCCCATCCGGTAGGATTTCGAGACCAGGATATCCACAATCCGAACCGGCATAACTATGTAAAAGCTTTATTTTATATTGTCCGGAAGTTCCCTCAAGCAAATCTTTATAATTACCGACCCAGGCTACAAAATGCCCTTTCGTCGGACTGTTGGGAGCCATATCCCGAAAGACGGCAATCATACGACCGTCAGGAGTAAACTTTATTACATGCCTGTCTCCGGTCAGGCCCCAGGGAGTTTCTTGCAAAGGAGACCAGGTGGTTCCCTCATCATCAGAAAACATCATCAGAGAATTGCCTACCCGGTTATTTTCACGCGCTACACAGACAAGCCGTTTGCCATCGGGAGCACGGAAGACACAGGGTTCACAGGGTGAACGCCCCTCCATCTCGCCTACTTTCACCGACTCGCTCCAGGTCAATCCTCCGTCATGTGAGACAGATTGCCACAAAGTCAACGGAGGACGGTCCCGATCATTCAGTCCACGGTGATACAACCCGAGATAATCGCCATTCTTCAATTTTACAATGCTTGAAAACGCCATCACACAAGGTTTATTCAAACTACGGACCGGACTCCAGCTCTTCCCTCCGTCTTCACTATAAGTCATAGGCATGTCCGGCCAGGCACTAAACACAAAGACACGTTCTTTCCCCTGCTTATCCGTCAGTTTGTAAATACTGGGACAATTGCTCATCGTCTGCCAGTCAGCAGGGGTTTTACCATTTTTCCAAGTCAGCCCGGCATCCTTACTTTCGGCTATGAAAGACGCTTTACCTCCATGCCCGTAAGACCAGGTACAAAGAATAGTCTTATGATCATCCATCATTACAGTAGTAGGATGTCCGTTATATAAATCCGGTCTGCCCGGAGCTATTGTCACCTGCCGTTCACGCTGCCCCGATATGTCGATCCAAGGCAGATTGGGATGGACATTTTGTCCGATTGAAGGAACAGCACAAAACAATAGAAACAGTTTCAAGATTGTGTTCTTCATAAACTTATGCTTTAAATTATTATACTTCCATATCAAAAGAACTGTGTAAAAGTATATAACAGCTACTCCACACAGTTCCTTCTTTTTATATTCTATCTCTCTACATTACTTTCGTACCCATCTGTCTGCACCAGTTTGTCATTTAAGACCATATCATTATAATTGATTGGGAAATACAATGGATAACCGGGCTTGTCATTCAAATTGGGCACCTCCTTATAAATGTCAATGGTCCCGCCACAATGGAAACGCACCAAATCAAACCATCGTTTTTGCTCTATAAAAAGCTCTCTTAAACGTTCGTCACAGATTTCTTTCTCTACAGCAATCTTATCTTTCGGGCCATCATAGGGCTCCAGGCCCGCCCGGTCACGAACCTCATTCAAATCGACAAGAGACTCAGATATCTTATTGAGTGCAGCATTGGCCTCAGCACGCAACAGAAGAAGATCTCCCCAACGATAAGCTATCAAGTCATCGTCAAAATAACGATCGTCGGAATAGGCCTTCCCCCTGAATTTGTTTGTCTGGGTTAAAATCAGGTTACCATCTTTATCCACCAAATCAATCATGGCGACTTTATAGCGCCTATCGCCCGGATACTTAAGATACAACTCTCTGGCCTTGTCACTTGGGGCATAGACATGGCGGCTCTGATTAGGTGAAGTTGCCGCATCGGCCAAGTTGACAGCCATCGATAAATTATCGGTTCTCGATGTAGTGTTGGTTGCAATAGAAAGATTTCCAGTTTCATAACGTTCAAAATAAAAAGAGAAAATGATCTCATTATTCTTTTTATTATCATTGGCAAATACCTTTGCATAATCCGGTAGCAAAGACACTCCACTCCCGCCTACCTGATCGATTGCCTTGATCGCTTCTTCCATATCCGCATTTCCACCATTCAGGACCTTTGCCTTCCACATTAAAACATCGGCTTTCAAAGCATAGGCAGCCGGCTTTGAAGCTAAATTCTTATTGATATATCCATCCTCCGGAAATAACAGGACAGCCTGTTCTATATCTTCAAGGATCAACTTCATGACGTCTTCTTTGGGAGAGCGAGGTTTTAGTTCAACGTTGTCCGAAAGCACAGGATCAGTAATGATGGGAGCATCTCCCCAAATGCGTACTATAAGAAAATAAGTATATGCTCTTAAGAAATGGCACTCAGCTTTTATACGATTCTTCTCAGTCTCATTAGTAAACTTCAGACTTTCAATTTTATTGAAAAGAAGATTGGCGTGATGAATGATATTATAAGCCGAGCGATAAGAAGGAGCATTGCTCTCAAGCAATGTGTGAGCCCATGCCACACTTGTAGGGCCGATTTCACCGGCTTTAAAAGCATCTCCTCGATCTTCACCGTAATAAGAAGTATTATTCAGGTCACGCACCTTATTGTAAATGCCCGTAAGATAAGCTTTGGCATCTCCCGGAGTTTTCCAGAACGACTGTGAAGTGATGGTAGAAACCGGATCAACCTCCAACAAGCTACAACTGCAAATCCATGTGCAGCAGAGAATACAGATCAATATTTTTGTTGCTTTCATAGTGAAAATCATTTTAAAAAGTTAGTCTTACACCAAAGTTAAATTGAATCGGGAGGAAGTATTCACCGGTCTCTTGTCCATCGTACTGTTCAGGATTTAATCCGTCAAAGGCTGTAATGTATCCGATATTTGTCACACCGGCATTCAAAGAAACCCCTTTCACCTTCATTTTAGAACATACGGAACGCGGTAGTTCATAACCTAACGAAACCTCACGGAAGCACAAATAATCTCCCTTTGAATAATAAGCCGTATTGTCGGCATTTCCATTTGAATTCATCCCGGCATAAGCTATTGTACGCATGTGATTGCGATATCCGTTATCCCAGTCCGAAGCAACATCGTAACGCGGATACTTGGCTGTTGCAGCATCACCAGTCTGCCACCAGATGTTTCCATTCGTAACGTCAGTAGTCGTTATAATAGCATTGCGTGCATTGGCATTGGCACGGCATCTCCATATATTGGCAATGGAATGTCCTAAAGCAAAATCGACAACCAAACGAAGAGAAAAATTCTTGTAAGACAAATTATTAATCAAGGCTCCCTTCTTATCCGGATTGGCCCAGCCAATAAAAGTAATATCCTTATCATCGATAACTCCATTATTGTCAAGGTCGGCCCAGATAGCATCTCCGGCAACCTTTTTCTTATTCATCTTAGAACCGGAAACCTTGGTGTCGACCGGAGCTTTTGCAGCTTCTTCATCTGTATCGTATACCCCCAGATACTTATATCCCCAACGTCCACCTATCCTCTCGCCTTCGGCCAGGCCGCCGGTCTCAACATAAGTACCGGATTTAGCATCCCATACAAGTCCGCCCTGTACCCGATTTTTGTCTCTCCCATTATAAGGAAGCTTTTTCATATACGTCCTGTTCATACTGAAAGTACCCGTAACATCCCAACTCACGGGGGAAGTTGTTGAAAGAGGATGTGCTGTCAGCGATAACTCAAAACCTTTGTTCTGTACAGTCCCCAAATTGGCCTTTATAGAACTAAAACCTGTCTGTGCCGGAAGAGCTTTGTCATACAAACGATCGGAAGTCAATTTATTATATCCGGTTACCGACAGTTCAAGACGATTATCAAAGAAACCGGCATCAAAACCATAATCCACATTAGAGGTTGTTTCCCATACCAAACTGTTATTGGCAAGTACACTATTCAGTACCCCCGGATTTCCGGCATAAATATATGAAGCATATTCGCCTTGTGTATTAGAATACGACAACTTATTATTTCCGGTCTGTCCCCAGCTCGCCCGCAACTTCATCCGGCTGACAACGGTTTTGGGAAACCAGTCTTCATAATGCATATTCCATCCTCCGGATACGGCCGGAAACAATGCGAATTTATGATCTTCGGCAAATTGGGAGGCTCCGTCATAGCGTGCTGAAACCGTCAGCAAATAGCGGCGCTTATAGTCATAATTGACACGGGCAAAGAAACCTACCAGTACTTCTTTATCCAAAGAGGAAGTGGTACGCTGTAAATCGGGCTTGGTAGGCGCCAACGTAGGTACATAATCCGTAGGGGCTTCCGAGCCTGTTCCCTTCAATTTATAGGTATCGTCCTGGGTATAGTTCATACCTATCATTGCATTAAAAGTGTGCTTATCACTGAATACTTTATCATAGGTAAACACCGCGTCTGCCATGATTTGCTTATACTGATCGTGTTTCTCGAGTGTTTTACGACCTTTATTAAACTCGTTATACTTCTCAAAAAAACGATAGATATTTTCCTGCATATAATAGGAGGCTGACGGTTTAAAATGCAATCCCTTCAGAATCTCCCAATCCAATCCTAACTGAATCGTGTTTCGATAAGCTTTGTCCGAAATATCCTGATAATATAATTCGTGCAGTCTATTCCGAGGTGAGCCTCCGGCTTCACCAATACCGGGAGTTCCATCGTCATAATACAGACGGAAGGTCGTAGGATAGCGAGAAGAACGGTCCATTGTGCTTGTGCCCGAGTTCTCCGGATCAGTCGCTTTATTCGAGATTGTGGAGTGTTTCAATCCGACGGTTAATTTTAAATTACTGCGAAGATTGTAATTTCCATTGGCAGTAAGGCTGAAACGATCGTACCCCGTACCCAGAACAATACCTTCTGAATTAATATACCCCAGACTCACATAATAATTACCTTTGTCATTTCCACCGGAAGCACTCAGATCGTAGTTGTGTGTCAATGCAGTCTGAAACAATACATCTTTTTGATAGTGATTGTCTTTAAATATCAACTGTTTTCCCGAATAAGGATCGGTCATCGTTTCATATCCTTGTCTGTTCAGCAAATCGTCGACATAAGACTGCCCCATATTGGAAATCAAATCATCTAAATATTCGGTAGTGAAACGAGAATAGCCATATCCTTCCAAGGCTCCATTTTTATAATTGATATTACCTGTTGAATAAGGATATGCGCCGCCTTCCAGGCGTCCGCTGACATTCGCGTCATTGATTCCGCGGGAACCGGCTAAGCGGGAAGCATACAGATAGTCGCGTGCACCAGAAAACGGATAATGCTGCCGAATCTGCTCAACTCCCAAACGGTAGGAAGCGGAAATAGTGGCTTTACCATCTTTTGAAGAACCTTGCTTGGTAGTAATAAGAATGATACCATTGGCAGCCTTAGCACCATAAATTGCAGCGGAAGCGGCATCTTTCAATACTTCCATAGACTCAATATCTTCCTGATTGAGTCCATTCATATTGCTACGGACAACCCCATCAATGACAAAAAGAGGAGAGTCGTTAGCCGGATCGGTTGACCCGCCACGGATCAGCACTACCGGCTGTGCACCAGGCTGTCCGGTAGTCTGTCGAATATCCAGTCCAGCGACCTTTCCCTGTAGATTGTTCAAAGGAGATGCAGAGACAGAAGACATTAACTCCGCTTTCTTCACAGATACAACTCCTGAAGTAACAGTTGCCTTAGATTGAGTTCCATAACCGATGGCTACGACCTCGTCAAGTAGAACCGACTCATCTTCCAAAGTAATTTCATAAAATGTATTATTGGTTACTTTCAGATCCTTGGTTTTCATTCCAACAAAGGAGATTTGTAACAAAGATTTACGTGGGACCTTTAATTTAAATTTTCCATCGACATCGGTAGTTGTACCTATTTGTGTGTTCTTTACAATAACTGTAGCACCTATGACCGGTTCTCCGGATGTGTCCTTAACAACACCACTAATCTCAAAATTGCCACTTTGTTGAGCATGAACGGGTGCTAATGTCCCAATAAATGTCAATAAAACAACAATGAGACACTTAATTCGAGTAATTTTTCTCATCTTTGTATGCTTTTAATATAAAATTTAAGGCGTAGAGCGAAGGGGGTATATTCCGTCCAAAGTCTATTTCCCCTTCCCTACTTTTATTTTTTAATTCAAGAAACCTATTTTTTCAAGATCTCTTTTGAGCGAAGAATATTCATCATCGCCAAACGGTGTGATGGGCAGACGGCACCGGCCGCAATCAACACCTATTAAATTCATTATTGCTTTTCCTCCACGTACACCTCCTCCATATTTAATTATTATTTTTACTATTTCAATCGACTTCTGCTGCATCCGGCGAGCAGTACAGATATCACCTTTCTTGAACGCATCAAAAAGATTCTGATATACAACAGGTAAATAATTGTAGGTACTACCAACACCGGCAACGGCTCCTAAAGCCAATCCGGCAATCAGAATTTCATCGTATCCATGCAGCACTTCGAATTCTCCATTATTGAGTTCCAAGCATTCACCCATCTCCATCAGGTTATTGTGTGTGAATTTCGTTCCAACCAGATTAGGCATCGTTTTTTTTCCCTCTATAAGAAAAGAGCGAACCGAAAGAGATACTCCCGTCATAGACGGCATATTATAATAATAGAAAGGAAGATCGGGAGCACTTTGAGCAATTGGAGTAAAAAAGTCCACCAGATCCTTTACCGAAGAGGGTTTAAAAAAACAGGGAGCCATAGCGGCAAAAGCATCAGCTTCCACCTCTTGTGCATGCCGAGCCAGCTCCATAGCTTCCAATTGACAGTTACTACCCACATGCGCAATCACCTTAAAGCGTTTCCGGGCAGACTTTATCCACTGAGCAAGAATAACTTTACGCTCATCCGTAGTCAGTGAATGAGATTCTCCTGTGGTTCCACAAATAAATACACCTGCCATTCCTGATTCAGCCATCAGGTCGGCGTATTTGTCTATAACAGAAAGATTGATATCTCCCCGCGCATCCATAGGAGTAAAAGTGGCGGCAACCATTCCTTCCAAACGTTGATAATGTTTCATTTTATTATTTAATTAGATATTAATTAAGAATAAGGAATCTCTGATTGGAAACCCATTTCTCTGCGTCGATAACAAAGGTATAAAATGGCTGCGCAGCTATAATAAATTGTTATTTACCCGGTTACCCGCAATAAAAGAACGGCCATCCTCCAGATATTTCCCAAGGGAATGCTAAAATTCTGTTTGACTTTTTGCAATCCCCCGATTATTCGTTAACGATTCTACGTTTCATAAAAATCTTATATACGGCAAAATGTTTCTCAAGCGCCTTTCTGTAACCGGGCTCATCATGTTTCTCCAAAAAGTCGAGAAGGTCAGCGTGAGTTACCAATTCTCCCCGCTCTTTTATCTCTATATTAATAGGCTCGAGCAACTCTTTGAATTTATCTTTCACAAAAACCATTACGGGATGAATAATCTCCTGAAACTCACGGATAGTGGCATTGCCGGTTATTTCATAAAGTTTAGCATGAAAAGTAAATTCACTGATAGGGGCATATTCATTATTCTCAAAAGCGATACCCAATCGGACAATCTCTTTCAGTTCAATAATATCTTCCGGAGTTATATTCTGAAAGAGATCACTGCAAATTCCCAACTCTAAAGCAATTCTAAAACCTAAAAGATCAAACAGAGAATGTTCACTTAGAATACGCGGATCGACAACTCGCTTCATACCTCCAAGAATAGAGGGCTCAGTCAGAATCATGCCTCGTCTGGTACGTGTTTCTATCATCCCTACCATTTTCAATCGGCTGAGAGCCTCCCTCAGCACACTACGCGCCACACCCAAAGCGGCGGCCAGTTCCATCTCATTGGGAATGGCATCTCCTGCCCGCAGATCTTTAGTTCTAAAATAAGTAAGTAGGTTATCTTCGACCTGATCGACCAAAGTTATCGCCTGACCATGTAGTTTTAATGTATCCATAGTATAACAATTCAGTTTAGTTAAAATAAGATTAATCTTATTTGTCTGACAAATAAAAGAAGTTTTTCGCAGAAAAACTAACATCTTAAGAACTGAAACGCTCCATTTAGTAAATATTAACACAACTAAGCCTCTATACCATATTATATAGAAAAAGAAAAAGATAAGAGATGAAGAAGTTACAAACAGATAACATTTACAGATATAAAAGCACAAATTGGGAATATAAATATATAAATCACAAAAAAAAGTCCGTTTTTTATTTGTGTTTAAGATAAAAGCATTAATTTTGCCTCAGATTTAAAACAAAAAGAAAAATAGATCTGATGAACGTATTCACTTTTACATATTACTTCTTTTTTTACTTTTACTTTAGCCAGAAAGTAGAGCGGGAGTTTGTATGTATCAAGTGACAGGGTGCTTAAGAACTGAGATTAAGAGAAACTAATAATATGAATCCCGCTCCGACATGGACGCGGGATTTTTTTATACCATATACTCAATTAGGAATGAAAAGAATAGCAATTCAAGGGACACTGGGCTCGTATCACGATATAGCCGCACACAAGTACTTCGAAGGGGAAGAAATAGAGTTAATCTGTTGCGCCAACTTTGAAGATGTGTTTGCTGCCATCCGGAAAGATAGTCAGACAATCGGGATGCTGGCCATTGAAAACACGATTGCAGGAAGCCTGCTGCACAACAACGAACTGTTGCGCCAAAGCGGCACGCAGATTATCGGCGAATACAAATTACGCATTTCGCACAGCTTCGTTTGCCTGCCCGAAGAGGACTGGAATGACATCACCGAAGTGAACTCACACCCGATCGCCCTGATGCAATGCCGGGAATTCCTGAACCAACACCCGCGTATCAAAGTGGTAGAAGCTGAAGATACGGCCTTGAGTGCTGAAATCATCAAACGGGAAAACCTGAAAGGACATGCCGCCATCTGCTCACATGCCGCCGCCGAACGGTACGGAATGAAAGTACTACAAGAAGGCATAGAAACAAACAAACATAATTTCACCCGTTTTCTGGTAGTGGCAGATCCATGGCAGGTGGACGAGATACGAAAACAAAACACCGTTCTCAACAAAGCAAACATCGTTTTCACTCTCCCCCACTCCGAAGGAAGCCTCTCACAGGTTCTGTCTATCTTATCTTTTTACAACATCAACTTAACAAAAATACAATCGCTCCCTATCATCGGACGGGAATGGGAATACCAGTTCTACGTAGATGTGGCTTTCAACGATTATCTGAGATACAAACAATCGATTACAGCAATCACTCCATTGACGAAAGAACTTAAAATATTAGGCGAATATGCAGAAGGAAAATCAAACGTATAAAGTAGCGCCGGCCGACAGACTGGGCGGTGTAAGCGAATACTACTTTTCGAAGAAACTGAAAGAAGTGGCACGGATGAACGCAGAAGGTAAAGACGTAATCAGCCTGGGAATCGGAAGCCCGGACATGCCCCCTTCGGAGCAAACCATCGAAACGCTGTGTAACAATGCTCACGACCCGAACGGACACGGTTATCAACCGTATGTGGGCATACCGGAACTTCGCAAGGGTTTTGCCGACTGGTATAAACGCTGGTATGGAGTGGAACTGAATCCGGCAACAGAAATTCAGCCGCTGATCGGATCGAAAGAGGGCATCTTGCACGTGACACTCGCTTTTGTCAATCCGGGCGAACAGGTACTGGTACCCAATCCGGGATATCCCACCTACACTTCGTTAAGCAAAATACTGGGTGCCGAGGTGGTGAACTACAATCTCAAAGAAGAGGACGGATGGATGCCGGACTTCGATGAACTGGAAAAGATGGATCTGAGCCGCGTGAAACTGATGTGGACCAACTATCCGAATATGCCGACCGGTGCCAATGCCACACCGGAACTTTACGAACGCCTGGTGGAGTTTGCCCGCCGCAAGAACATCGTGATTGTGAACGACAATCCGTACAGCTTTATCCTGAACGATAAGCCGATCAGTATCCTGAGTGTGCCGGGTGCCAAAGAATGCTGTATAGAATTCAACTCCATGAGTAAAAGTCACAATATGCCGGGATGGCGTATCGGTATGCTGGCTTCGAATGCAGAGTTTGTACAATGGATTCTGAAAGTGAAAAGCAACATCGACAGCGGAATGTTCCGTGCCATGCAACTGGCAGCTGCCAAAGCACTTGAAGCGGATTCGACCTGGTACGAAGGCAACAATGTAAACTATCGGAACCGTCGTCACCTGGCCGGAGAGATTATGAAAACGTTAGGATGTACGTACGACGAAAAGCAAGTGGGCATGTTTCTCTGGGGAAAAATCCCCGCAAGTTGCGCCGATGTAGAAGAACTGACAGAGAAAGTGCTGCAGGAAGCACGCGTCTTCATCACTCCGGGATTTATTTTCGGGAGCAACGGAGCGAGATACATCCGCATCTCTCTCTGCTGCAAAGACGCCAAGCTGGCAGAAGCGCTGGAACGAATCAAATCAATAATGAAATAACAACTAAACGAATTAGATCGATATGGAACTCGAATCAATCTTATTGCCGGGCGTGGAAGATAAACGCCCGATGGTGATAGCCGGCCCTTGCAGTGCCGAAACAGAAGAGCAAGTAATGTCAACCGCCACACAACTGGCAGCCAAAGGAGTAAAAATCTTCCGTGCGGGAATCTGGAAACCGCGCACCAAACCGGGAGGTTTCGAAGGTATCGGCGTAGAAGGCCTCGCCTGGCTGAAAGAGGTGAAGAAAGAGACCGGCATGTACGTATCTACCGAAGTGGCTACAGCCAAGCACGTATACGAATGCTTGAAAGCGGGCATCGACGTGTTGTGGGTAGGTGCCCGTACCACCGCCAATCCGTTTGCCGTACAGGAAATAGCAGACGCACTGAAAGGTGTAGACATCCCTGTGCTGGTGAAGAACCCGGTAAATCCGGATCTGGAATTATGGATCGGTGCTCTGGAGCGTATCAACAACGCCGGACTGAAACGTCTGGGAGCCATCCATCGCGGCTTCAGCAGCTACGACAAGAAGCTATACCGCAACCTGCCGCAATGGCACATTCCTATCGAGTTGCGCCGCCGCATCCCCGAACTGCCTATCTTCTGCGACCCGAGCCACATCGGAGGAAAGCGCGAACTGGTAGCTCCTCTCTGTCAGCAGGCCATGGACCTGAACTTCGACGGACTGATAGTGGAAAGTCACTGTAACCCGGACTGTGCATGGAGCGACGCTTCACAACAGGTGACTCCGGACGTACTGGACTACATCCTCAACCTGCTCGTCATCCGTAAAGAGACACAGACAACGGAGAACCTGAACGTACTGCGTAAACAGATTGACGAATGCGATGATAACATCATTCAGGAACTGTCAAAACGCATGCGCGTAGCACGTGAGATCGGTACTTACAAAAAAGAACACGACATCACAGTGCTTCAGACCGGACGTTATAACGAGATTCTTGAGAAACGCGGTGCCCAGGGCGAACAGTGCGGCATGAGTGCAGAGTTTGTGAAAGTGATCTTCGAAGCCATCCACGAAGAATCGGTTCGTCAACAGATGGAGATTATCAATAAATAGCAAATCATTCATATTATGCGAATTCTAATTTTGGGAGCCGGCAAGATGGGCTCCTTCTTTACTGACATACTAAGTTTCCAGCACGAGACGGCCGTGTTCGACGTCAACCCGCATCAGCTTCGGTTCGTGTACAACACGTATCGCTTCACAACATTGGAGGAGATCAAGGAGTTCGAACCGGAACTGGTGATCAATGCTGCCACAGTGAAGTATACGCTGGACGCTTTCCGCAAAATTCTGCCTGTTTTACCCAAAGACTGTATCCTGAGTGATATCGCTTCGGTGAAAACCGGACTGAAGAAGTTCTACGAAGAAAGCGGATTCCGTTATGTCTCCACTCACCCGATGTTTGGCCCTACTTTTGCCAGTCTGAGCAATCTGAGCAGCGAAAGTGCCATCATCATCAGTGAGAGCGATCATTTGGGGAAAGTATTCTTTAAAGACTTATACAATAGCCTGAACCTGAATATTTTTGAATATACCTTCGACGAGCATGATGAAACAGTGGCTTACTCCTTGTCCATCCCGTTTGTTTCGACGTTTGTTTTCGCAGCTGTCATGAAACACCAAGAGGCACCGGGAACTACATTCAAGAAGCACATGGCTATTGCAAAAGGGCTTTTGAGCGAAGATGATTACTTATTGCAGGAAATCCTGTTCAATCCGCGCACGCCGTCACAGGTAGAGAACATCCGCACAGAGCTGAAACAGTTGCTTGAAATTATCACAAGCAAAGATGCGGAAGGAATGAAAAAGTATCTGACGAAGATACGGGAAAAGATTAAATAAGAATCTTTATCATAAGTATGAGGGGGTGTCATTCACCACAGACACCCCTCTCCTTTCTTTTATTATTTGCGGGATGAGCAAAATGTCAAAATGATAATAAGAAACGCTCAGTTTTCATTCTTTAGTCCCGAGGGAAAGGCAAGAAGGAAAAAACGGCTCTAATTCATTTTTCCTCCGATCCGATTGATCGCATTTATCGATATAAGAAGCATATTGAGCAGAAAAGAGCTCTTCCTGTATCATATTATCCACTCAGAAGCGACGAGAGTACCTTTCTGGCAGAAAAGGAAGCTCCGGGACGGGCAAGCAACCAGAGAGAAAAACAGGGAAAATCCGGATCTTAAACGGAACAATATATGTAATTATGAAAAACATATAGAGATATTTGAAAAAGAAGTAATCATTTTCGGAAAATGTAACCGTCTTTCGGTGGAAATGCAACCGTCTTTTTCGGAAAACAAAGGCTCTTTTCACCCCGGACAAAGGCTCTGCCCACTCAAAAGCCCGGCTCTCCAACCGAAAAAGCCCGCCGATTTCCTTTTTCTTCCTCCCGTTGGATCAAAAACAATCGGGTATCCGCCAGACAAAAGCCTTATTGGCTGACTTTTTAATGCAAAACAATCCGTATTTGCGACATAAAGCAAATATCCGATAAATCGGCACGGCCTGCCGAATCCACTGAAAAGCCATTTGATTATCCAAGAAATATCACGTACATTTGCATCCGCAAGGAGATAAAACAATGATAGACCAGGCAACCATAGACCGTATACTCGATGCCGCACAAATCGTAGAAGTGGTTTCGGATTTCGTCACGCTGCGCAAACGCGGTGTGAACTACGTGGGACTTTGCCCTTTCCATAACGAGAAAACACCCTCGTTCAGCGTGTCTCCCTCAAAGGGACTTTGCAAATGCTTCAGTTGTGGTAAGGGCGGTAACGCAGTGCACTTTATCATGGAGCACGAACAGATGTCCTACCCCGAAGCACTCCGCTATCTGGCCAAGAAATATAATATAGAAATCAAGGAACGGGAGCTGACCAATGAAGAGAAAGAGGTGCAGAGCAACCGAGAAAGTATGTTCATTGTCAACAACTTCGCCCGCGACTATTTCCAGAACATCCTGAAAAACCACGTAGACGGACGTAGCATCGGACTGGCTTACTTCCGCCAGCGAGGCTTCCGTGATGATATTATCGACAAATTCCAACTGGGGTTCAGCACCGAAGGGCGTGACGCTCTGGCACAGGAGGCGATGCGCAAAGGCTTCAAAAAAGAGTTTCTCGTAAAGACGGGGCTTTGCTATGAGACGGACGACCATAAACTGCGTGACCGCTTCTGGGGACGTGTCATGTTCCCGGTCCACACGCTTTCGGGCAAAGTGGTTGCGTTCGGCGGGCGTGTGCTCAGTACGGAAAACAAGAAACTCGCCAAGTATGTCAACTCGCCGGAGTCGGAAATTTATCATAAAAGCAACGAACTTTACGGCATCTACTTTGCCAAACAGGCCATTGTGAAGCAGGACCGCTGCTTCCTTGTGGAAGGATATACGGACGTGATCTCGATGCACCAATCGGGGGTGGAAAACGTAGTGGCCTCTTCCGGTACGTCCTTGACACCGGGACAGATCCGGCTGATTCACCGTTTCACCAACAATATCACCGTGCTCTATGACGGCGACATGGCGGGAATCAAAGCGTCGATCCGAGGCATAGACATGTTGCTCGAAGAGGGAATGAACATCAAAGTATGCCTCTTGCCCGACGGCGACGACCCGGACTCTTTTGCAAGGAAACACAACGCCACGGAGTTCCAGAACTTTATACAGGAACACGAAACGGACTTTATACGTTTCAAGGCACAACTCCTGATGGAGGATGCGGGCAAAGATCCGATGAAACGGGCGGAACTGATAAACGACATCGTACGCAGCATCGCGGTCATTCCGGAAGCCATCGTCAGGGATGTTTATATCAAAGAGTGCGGACAGTTATTGCGGATAGAAGACAAACTGTTGGTTTCGGAAGTGGCCAAGCGCCGTGAACTTCAGGCCGAAAAAGGGAATAAACCGGCCGTCGCCAACCATGCTCCGGTACCGGAAGCAGGCGAGATACCTCCTCCATTTCCGCCGGAAGAGGCAGAAATCGATACCTACCAGTCGTTTATCCCCCAGGAGGGCAAAGAGGGACAGGAGTTCTACAAATACGAACGCCTTATCATCCAGATGATCATCCGCTACGGAGAAAGGGTGATGTGCAACATGACGGATGAAGAGGGGAACGAAGTACCGGTCACAGTGGTGGAGTATGTCATCAACGACCTGAAAGAAGACGAACTGGCGTTCCATAACCCGCTGCACCGCCGTATCCTCTCGGAAGCCGCCGAACATATCCGCGAACAGGAGTTCGCCTCCGAACGTTTCTTTGTGGCGCACCCCGATCCGGCTATCAGCACAATAGCCACCGAACTGGCAAGCGACCGGTATCAACTGAGTAAATATCACTCGAAAACACAAAAGCTGGTAACGGACGAAGAGCGTTTGTACGAAATGGTTCCGATGCTGATGATCAACTTCAAGAATGCCATCGTGGCAGAAGAACTGAAGCACATCATGTATGCGCTGCAAGATCCTGCGATAGCCAATGACAACGCTCAATGTGACGCCGTCATGCAACGGTATAAGGAGATGAAGGAAATACAGAACCTGATGGCCAAACGCCTGGGCGACCGGGTGGTGTTGCGCTGACCACATCCGGTTATGCACCGCCATCGTTTTCTTAAAGAAGCGGATACACATACAGTTTGTAACAAAAAAGAGGGTGCGTCGAAAAAAATGTGAGTCTCGACACACCCTCTTGATGTATCAGTAAACCTTCACTTGTCAGAAGTAGACAAAGGGCTTCAGTTCATTTCCTTGCTTATCTACCGGATAAAGAGCTCCTTCCTTTACCAACTGGTCAGACATTTTCCGGATCATCTCTTTACACTTATCGGGATACGCAGAAGAGAGTTCGTTCCTTTCTTCAGGATCATCCTTCAGATTGTAAAGCAGAGCCTTCGGTTGTTGCGGGGTCTCGGGAAGATAATAATAAATCAGTTTCCAGTCCCCCATACGATATGTCGTAAAGTAGTTGCCACGGTGAGCATGCGGAAAGTGCATCAAGAAAGACTCGGGACGCCTCCGGTTTACCTTACCGCTTAATTGCTTTTTGAGGTCGAATCCATCTATCGCATAGCCCTGAGGAGCTTTACATCCGGCCACGGCCAGCACTGTCGGATAAATATCCATTATTGTCCCCAACTGTGTCTGCATACCTCCCGCTTCAATCGGTAAACGCTTCTGCACTTTACTCTCTTTCTCAGGCTTTGCCCAGCCCGCAATAAAAGGAACACGCATACCTCCTTCGAACTCCGTACCTTTTTTCCCTCTCAACGGAGCAGAAGAGCCATATCCGCGTTCATCGCCCAGAGGGGCGTCGCCACCATTATCTCCTAAAAAGAAGATCAAGGTATTTTCGGCAATTCCCAACTTCTCAAGTTGGTCCATAATATCCCCCAAGGATTTATCCATGCCTTCTATTAAAGTAGCAAACGCCCTTGCCTGTTCGCTCTTATCCGGATCGGTATACCGTGACAAAAAGCGTTTATCTGCCTGAAAAGGCGCATGGACCGCATAATGAGCCATATTCAGATAAAAAGGACGCTTTTCTTCTACCGCCTTGGTTATCTCCCGGTTCGCTTCTATCGTCAAAGCTTCACTTAGAAAGATGTCCGTCCCATGATACTTTTCCAGGTCGGGAACCGCCCTTGCCTTTTCCCCCTTGATATGCCCATATCCCCATTCGCCATAATAGCTGCCGGGATGTCCTATGCCGGAACCGGCGATATTTACATCAAAACCAAGATGCAGCGGATTCTCTCCTTCGCTACCCATACAACCAAAATGTGCCTTTCCGACATGGATGGTCTTATACCCGGCCTGCTGCAAAACTTTCGGCATAGTGGGCATATCTTCCCTGAGACCTTTCCAGTTCCATTCGGGCGGCCCGAAAGGAGTCCGGTTATTGCTTTCGGCATTAATCCAGTTGGTGACACCGTGCCTTGTCGCATTTTGTCCGGTCATAATTGAAGCTCTGGAGGGGGAACTTACACTTTGCGCATAAAAAGTAGAAAAACAAATACCTTGTTTAGCCAGTCTTTCCATATTCGGAGTATGATACCAGTCATTCAGGGGATGGCGCGTCGGCTGACCATTTTCATCTGTCAGAAAGGGAACGGAAGTATCCATCAGTCCCATATCATCAACCAGAAAAACAATAATATTCGGACGCTCCTGAGCCACTCCGCAAACGGAATATGCCAAGCCGCCTAACACACAAATTTCTTTAAAAGCTCGATTTGTTTTCATTACATACTTTTTTTATTTATGGAATATATCCTCGATATCAGTCATCCGGCCTCACCACCCGGGGTTCTGCTCTAATGCCGGATTCAACGATACCTCACGAAGCGGCAATGGGAAGAGATAGTGTTTCGAAACATCAAATGTACGGCTTTCTGCTTTCTGTACCAACAAAAATCCGTTCTTATCCAAAGTTACGTCTTTTCCCGGTATAGTTGTCGGATAGAGCGCCGAGTCAAACTTCGCACCCAAGATGGCTACCGGTAATTCCGATTCGGCTGTTTTCCAGCGGATAATGTCATCGTAACGGAACGATTCGGCAGCCAGTTCCACCCTGCGTTCCCGGCGGATCTCTTCGCGCATGCTCAAACCATGCTGTTCTACAAAAGCATTGGTCAAGGCAGGCAATTGGTCGGGATGACCTTCGAAACGGGCACGGAGCCGGTTGACGGAAAGGTTCAGGTCGGCATCCGAGATCTTATCTTCCAGTTCAAAACAGGCCTCAGCATAGATAAGCAACACTTCGGCATAACGAATCAGTATTTCATCAATCCGCGACTTCATATTCGAGTAAGATTCTTCGTCACCATACTTCTTGAACATGTATCCGGTACGTGTCTGGCTCGAAAGGTTGGGTACAAATGGTTTTCCCAGGAACGGATCTCCCGGTTTCCAGAGAGTAAGTGCCATACGCGGGTCGCGGTTCTCAAACTCCTTACCGGCAGGCAGATATTCTACTTTATAAGCAGACTTCTCCACAGGAAGCCCGTCTTTACAGAGAAATGCATCGGCCAGCACTTTGGTAGGGGTGTGAGAGGGATCGGCTATCGTAGCGCGGATACGGGAATTGTATGTATCAGCCTCAGCAGAATAACGATATGAAAGAATGTGCTCGTCCGAGTCTTCTCCGGGCAGCAGGAACAGATCGCGGTAATCTTTATACAAAGAATATTCTTTCGTGTCAATCAGCCGCTTACTGGCTTCTTTGGCCATCTGAAGATATTTCTTATACTCTCCGTCACCGTGGAACTTATTTCTCGTGCCGCAATAGAGCGCCACACGGGCAAGCATTGCCTGGGCAGCTCCCTTGGTCAGTCGTCCCACGTCGGTAGACAATTTGCTTTTCAGCGGAATGTGGGTCTCCGCAAATTCAAGGTCTTCGATGATACCTGCAATCACTTGTTCTTTAGGAGTGCGGGGGCCCATCAATTCTTCCGAGTCCATATCGAGCGTGCTCAGTACATAGGGAACATCGCCAAAACGCTTCACTAAATTAAAATAGAAATAGGCTCTGAAGAACCGGGCTTCACCGGCATAACGGTTCTTGACGGCATCCGAAACTTCGGCATTCTGATAATTCTCCAGAAAATTATTGGCATTCCGGATTTGCTTATACGCCGCAGTCCAGATAGCATCTGTATTGCCCGGACTCTGAGTTCCCGAACTGACTTGATTGCTCACGTTAGCAAAACCGTCCGCACTCTGGTTATCTAATGTATACGAACGATTCATATTCTGATAAAACACATTGGTGGCCAGTCTCAAATCGCTTTCCGACTTCCAGAAGCTGGCAGGTGAAAGATTGGTTTTAGGTTCCCGATCCAGGAAATCGCTACAGCCACACAATACGATTGCAGTCAGCAACCAAAGATATATAGTTTTCATCTTCATAATTCAAGAATTAAAATGTCACGTTTAGTCCAAATGAAAAGTTTCTCATGATAGGATATACATATCCGTCTACATTAGACAGCTCCGGATCGAAGTTATCGTTCAGTTTGCTATACTCACAAAGGTTATCGCCGCTAAAATAGACTCTCAAGCGCTGGATGCCCCATGATTTGGTCAGTTTCGGGTCTATCGTATATCCCAGTTGCAGATTTTTCAGACGTACGTAAGCCGCATTCTGCAACCAGTGGTCGGAAATCTGATAGTTATGATTGGCTCCGGCATAATAGCGCGGAAAGGCTGCATTCGGATTCTCCGGAGTCCAATAGTCATTGTGCATCTTATAGGAGAAGTTATTCCAGGTAGCATAATAGGGATTCATCACCTCACTCGACAAATAGAAATTTCTTTTGCCTACGCCCTGGAACAGTATTCCCAGGTCGAACCCTTTCCATGCCGCAGTCAGATTCAATCCAAAGGTGTACCGCGGAGTGGTGGTGCCCAGATATTCCAGATCGTTAGGAGCTGAAATCTTTCCATCTCCGTCTTTATCAACATACTTAATATCACCTACACCGGTAATAGATTTATTATAAGCAGCCGAATTCTTAACTTCCTCTTCAGACGTGAAATATCCGTCGGTGCGGTATCCGAAGATTGACCCCAGAGAATATCCCTGAACTTTCTGATTGACACCGGCCACAAATCCGTTATACTCCACTCCGTAATCGACGAGCTTATCTTTCTGATCGGATAAGTTGAAACGGGCACTATAGGAAAAGTCTTTAATCCGGTCTTGCCAGCCTACGGTCACTTCCCAGCCCTTCACTTCAAGTTCTCCATAATTGCCGGTAGGCACATCGACTCCAATCACACTCGGAACCTCGACATTGACCAGCATGTCCTTGTTCCGTTTGATGAAATATTCTCCGGTCACTGTCAGACGGTTTCTGAGAAACGCCATGTCTACCGCAAAATTATTCATTTCTACCGTTTCCCAGGTTCTTGTTTCCGATGGCAGTTTGGAAATGATGGCCCACTGTCCGAGTTCCGACTTAAACGGATAGTACCCCTTAATATTATAACTGGCAATATGGTCATACATTCCTAACCCGTTCTGGTTTCCCAACTGTCCCCAGGAAATACGGAGCTTCAGGTTATCGAAAATGCGCTGATTCTTCATGAACTTCTCTTCCGTAATTCGCCAGCCGACCGAAGCGGAAGGAAATACACCCCATCTGTGCTTTTTTGAAAAACGTGAAGAAGCGTCCGCACGGAAGTTGGCCTCAACCAGATATTTGGAAGCAAACGCATAATTCATACGCATGAATCCTGAAACCAATGCCCATTCATTTTCATCGGCACCATTCGACCATCCGTCCGTATCACCCAGATTAAGCGCAGGCAGTTCATTTCCTATGATATCGGTACGTTTTCCCTGAAGATCTTCATACAGATTCTCTTCTGCCGACCATCCTCCAAGAACATTAATATCGTGTTTTCCAAATACACCTTTGTATTCGGCAATCAGTTGCCCGGTCAGATATTGTCGATGGGAATTATTCTGCGTTACAGAGTTCGGGCTTTTCTGTCCAAAAGCAGTCGAGATTAAACCTTCCACACCATATTTTCCATAAGCTCTACGCCATTCCTTTTTTTGTCCGTCAAGAATATTCGCACCTCCGACGGCCCGTAGAGAAAGACCTTTCACCGGTTTATACTCTAAAGTAAATACTCCTTCAATCCGTTGATTACGGGTACGCCCTTCACCGCCTTCTTTCAAGGCCTGAATCGGATTCAACTGCATTCGGTGGCGGGAATAATTTCCATTCGGATCATAAATAGGCATATTGGGACCGGCCTGTATAAAAGTGATATAAGGAATTGACCACGAACCTTCGGCAGCATGATAGAGGTTTACTCCCCGTGAATAGCTGATACGGCTATCAAACGACAGCTTGTTCTTTATCAATTCAACACTGATATTTGAGCGGAGATTAATACGGTCATAATTGTCAGGACCATATTCAGAAAACATTCCATTCTGATCAAGCCAGCCGATGGAAAAGAGATACTTCAAACGATCAGATGCTTTCGAAATAGTTAGGTTATGGGTCTGCTGAAAACTATGATCCATCATCAGACCGATCCAGTCCACATCCGAAGTATATATCCACTCTTTACCGTTAGGAATAGCAATGGTATTGGGATCTTTAATAGCATCAATTGCTTTCTGTGAAAAAGGAGCGGCCAATCCGGCATTGGCAAATGCAACGTTGGATAATAATGCATGGTCCAATCCCGTATTGCTTTCAGGTAAACGCGTAGGAGAATTAAAAGAAAAATTACCGGTATACTCTACCTTCACCTTCTCCGAAGCCCCCTTCTTAGTAGTCACCAATACCACTCCCTCGGCAGCACGTGCACCATAAATAGCAGCAGAAGCGGCATCTTTCAATATTGAAATGGTTTCAATATCCTGTGGATTTACCACATTAATATCTCCCGGCATACCGTCGATAATCACTAAAGCACCGGCGCTATTGATGGAAGTGTTTCCACGTATCTTGAAAGAGGCAAACTCTCCGGGCTTTCCGGTACCCGAACTGACTGTCAGCCCCGATACTGTTCCCTGAAGTGCATCCGTGGCACTACGGATGGGACGGTTTTCAATGACATCCGACTCGATGGTCTCAACAGCACCTGTCAGGTTTACTTTCTTCTGCGTACCGTAACCCACGACAACAACTTCGTCCAGCAACTCGGCATCTTCTTTCATCTTTATCTTCAGAGTCTTGCCGGGAATCACTTTGACTTCTTGTTTGGCATATCCGATATACGAGATGACAAGTATGGCTCCCGGAGATACATCCAACGAAAAGCCGCCGTTGAGATCTGTTATAATTCCGTTGGTAGTGCCCTTCTCAAGTATACTGGCACCTATGATGGGCTCACCCGCCATGTCGGTAATCTTCCCTTTCACCGGAATTTTGTCTTCCTGCTGTACGATTATCGTATTCCGGGGGCTGTGCTTGTCGGACAAAATGATGTGTGTTCCTTCCATTTCGTACAAGACTTGATTTCCAAGCAACTGATTCAGGACCTCCGATACGGGTTTCTCTGAAACATGGATTGATGCGTGTCTTTTCACATCGACAGCATTCGAGTACATAAACAGGTAATCTGTCTGACGTTCTATCTCATTCAGTATTTCCTCTAAAGGGACATTCGTTTTTTTAATGGACACTCTTGCATTCTGAGAATTGACAGTACCTGCCATGGCACCGAATACACAAAAGAAAAGTAAGAATGTAGTGACTCTCATAGTTTTAAATAATGGTTTGATTGACGAATTTTTAGGTACATAAAAATCCGTGCAACGAGTATTTTTCATATCTTTGCTTTATAAATTCATTTAATATTTTTCTTTTTCAGGTAAAAGAAGAATGTTTCTCCTTTAGGCTGGTAGGTATTGCAGTACTTACCGGCCTTTTGTTTCAATCAGATTTAAGCGGTATTCTTCATAGGCAGTATTCTTATTAAAGGTTCAACAATTTATTTAATGGTAAATGTATTCTTCTCATCATCCCGGACGTACTTAAAGTTCACGTCCCTCTGCAAAACACGTAATGCATATTCTATTCCGTCGGACAAGCGGAACTTGACAGTAAGTACCGGATTGTCTACTTTGGCGGCATCAAATCCTATCCCGACACCATAATACTTTTCAAACTCTCGCAGTATTTCAGTAAACCGTTTACTCTTAAAACAAATCAGTCCTTCACGCCAACGGTAAGTATCAAAATCAGTGATTTTTTCGACAGTCATTTTGCCCCCTTTAAGTACGGCTTTGTACGAAGGACGCAGCGTTAACTGGGAATTGCCTGCTTTCACACGGACACTTCCCTCTATCAAGGCTGTCTCAAACTCCTTGGTACCCGAATAGGCTTCTACATAAAACCGGGTGCCGAGTACTTCAATCTGTTCTTTTTCGGAAGTATGTACCACAAAGGGTTTCTTTGCATCATGCGTTACCTCAAAATAGGCTTCGCCGTCTATCTCTACGTCACGTCTTTTATCTGCAAAGTTTTGCGGATACTCAATTCGGGTATTGGAGTTAAGCCAGACACGGCTGCCGTCGGGAAGAGTGATGTTCGCCATCTGTCCCTTCAAAGTGCTGACCACACTTCTCGATTCTGTTTCGGAGGGTCGGTTAAGCCAGAAATACGTTGTCCCTAAAGCAATCAGCAGAACAGCCACCACCTTCAGGCATTCAAAACCGATTCTACGGATCATCCGTCGTCGCCCGGCCTGCTTTTGGACAGAAACGGCCCGCTCCTTCAGAATAATCGTATCGAAGAATTTCCTCTCCCGAAGATATTCCTTCCAGTTTTCTTCGGAAGCTTCAATATACTGGCGGATCTTCTTTTCTTCTTCAGAACCGGCATCCCCGTTAAAGTAGCGATATAATATTTCTTTTTCTATTTTCATAGGTCTGTTTTTATCTGCATTCATCTTAATAACACGCAAACAGATTACCTCCCTAGTAAAAAAGTTCTTTTTTTATGGGCAGTACCTTCTTCGGATACCCGGAATACATTTTTCTGAATGTTTTTTTAAGTGAGGAAGTCATATAAGAAAGGGAACAAGACCAGATAGTCCTTCAGAGCTACACGAAGCTCTTTGGTGGCTTTGGAGATATGAAATTCAACGCCTTTTACAGTCATTCCCATTATCTCGGCTATTTCTTTGTGGGATTTATTTTCGTAACGGCTCAGAACAAAAATCCGGGCGGTATTGGCGGACAGACGGGAAATCACATGATCGATAATGTTCTGCACCTCTCCGGCAAATAAAGCACTGGGTTCACAGGCATCCAAAGTGGCGATACGATTGGACAACTCCCATTCTGAATGAGAACTGACGCGATCGGACACTTCATTGACCAATTGTAAATGGCGGAGATGATTAAGGCACTTATTCTTTACGACTGTAAGGACATAGGCAGAAGGATTGATCTCAGAAGAGATCTTAAGACGGTTTTCCCAATAGGACATTAAAGCCTCCATAACGATATCTTCGGCTACGATCTCGTCACGCGTATAAGTCCATGCAAACCGGATAAACCGTTGCTGATTCTCGGAAAAGAACTTGTTGAACCGGATTAAGTCACTGGAATTGGAGGGCATACGCTAAAATAAAAGTTAATTCATTTAGCACAAAAATAAAAAACAAAAGCTATATAAACAAACTTAAATACTAATAAATTCAGCGCGATTGCCCCTATATACCAATAATATACTACACCAGACTTATCTCTGACGAATCAGATTCATAAACTCTTCGCGGGTTTTAGCCTGGTTGAAAGCACCTGTAAAATCGGAAGTAGTAGTTACAGAATTTTGTTTCTCAACACCACGCATCTGCATACACATGTGTTTGGCTTCAACGACAACCATCACTCCCAATGGATTGAGGGTTTCCTGGATGCACTCTTTAATCTGGAGCGTCATGCGCTCCTGCACTTGCAACCGGTGAGAGAAAATATCTACCACCCGGGCTATCTTGCTAAGTCCGGTGATATAACCGTTAGGAATATAAGCCACATGCGCTTTGCCGTAGAAAGGCAGCATGTGATGTTCGCAAAGAGAGAAGAAATCGATATCTTTCACAATCACCATCTGGCTGTATTCTTCCTGAAACTTAGCCGAACGAAGCACTTCATGCGGATCCATGTGATAACCTTTAGTCAGAGTCAACATAGCTTTAGCAACACGTTCGGGGGTCTTCAGTAAACCTTCCCGTTCGGCATCCTCACCTAAAAGAGTGATAATACTGCGATAATGCTTCTTTAAATCCTCCAAAGCCGGAGAGTTGATTTCTTCTTTTTCTAACATAATTACAGGGGGATATTGATTTGATCTTTAACAATAGAGACTTCCTTAAACACACCGGTTGCTTTCAGCTTGCGCATCATGGCATCAGCTTCTTCGATACTACGAAAATCGCCTACCCTGCACAACCAGCGGGGAGGATTGAAAGAGGTATAAACGGAAAGTTCCGGAAAATACTCCTTAACCCGGGAGCCTACGTTATGCGCCTCGTTCTTGGCCTGGCGAGTATTATTGCCGGCATAAGTCTGTATCCGGTATCCGGAAGACTTGAGTATCTTCTGTTCACCGGTACTGGGAGGAACACTACCCAATAAAGCTGCAATGCGTGGATCTTGATGAATGGTCACTTTCCCTTGCCCCGGCACGTTACGTTCCAGACTCTTCACAATATCGCTTTGAGCCTGTACGCCTGCCGCAAGAACCAATAATAAAAACAGTAAGCTCAATTTCTTCATAAGCTTGTCAATTGAGGAATGGAGAACTGAAAATTGAGAATGGATTGATTGGTATAACCAACATTCCCAACTTCCAGTTCTTAATCTTTTAATTAATTGAATGCATCAATGATACCTTTGAAATCGGCAACCTTCAAAGCAGCACCACCGATCAAGCCACCGTCAACATCCGGGTTGGCAAACAGTTCTTTTGCATTAGAAGGTTTACAGCTACCACCGTAAAGGATAGAAGTGTTGTCGGCAATTTCTTTTCCATATTTTCCGGCCACAGCAGAACGGATAAATGCATGGATTTCCTGTGCCTGGTCAGGAGTAGCAGTTTTACCTGTACCGATAGCCCAAACCGGTTCGTAAGCCAAAACGATCTTAGCAAAGTCTTCTGCAGAAAGATCGAATACAGATTCTAACTGAGCAGCAACCACTTCGTTCTGTTTGTTAGCTTCGCGTTCTTCCAGAACTTCACCGATACAGAAAATAGGAGTCAAACCGTTAGCCAAAGCCAATTTCACTTTGTCTTTCAGGATTTCAACTGTTTCACCGTAGTAAGCACGACGTTCTGAGTGACCCAGGATGACATATTTAGCACCTGTAGAAGCAACCATAGCGGCTGAAACTTCACCTGTGTAAGCACCTGATTCTTTATCAGCGCAGTTTTCAGCACCAACACCAATCTTGGCAGCATCTACAAGAGGAGTTACAGAAGCAAGGTGGATAAACGGAGTACAGATGATAACCTCACAGTTAGGCTTTTCGTTAGCCAATGCTTCATTCAGTTCTTTTGCAAGAGCAATACCCTCTTGGAGGGTTTTGTTCATTTTCCAGTTTCCTGCAACAATGTTTTTTCTCATTTTGTTTTTTATTAAAAGGGTTAATAAATTTACGATTCAATTATTCATTCTTCTGCGTTTCAGAAGAGACTTGTGAATTTCCGGCAGCTTTGTCAGCAGCCTTTTTACGTTTCTTTTCAAGACGCTTCACAACCAGAATATCAACTCCCAAAACCATCAATAAAGGGATAGCAAACCAAAGGAGCACATAACCGATCGTATGCACATCGCTCTCTTGTTTCTGTTTTCCCAGTTCAAGATTTTCCAGTTTGTCAGTCAGGGCATATTCATCAGGCAATTCACTATCACTCCATTTATTTAAAATGGTACCTTCTTTAATCAGCATCAGTCCCGGATTGGAACGTATCATCGTTTTCAACGTAATATCATCCATCAGGCAGAACGGATATTCCGCTCCGGTTTTATCTTTCCATTGTTCTATCTGATAATCCAGCGAAGAGGTCAGGCAGTAAAAGCCATAACCATGCTCTACCGCATAATCATAAATCTCATTTATCAGATCGATGTTACTGTCATCTGCCTCTTCAATCCGATGGGCTACCAATAAGAATGTATAGTTTTTATCTGCCAGTACTTTATCTGTAATATCTTCACCTGTTTCAAGATTAGTCATTGAGAAATCATGGATAGAAGGCTCATAACCTTTCTCTTTCACAACGGTCCGCGCTTCAATGAATTTCCAGGTACTATCGGGATAATTTTCCAACGAGAACTCTTTCTTTTCACCATTCTTCTCCAACACGAAAACACTCTCGTAAACCGTCGGCTTTGCCCCTGCCGGGATACTCATGTTTTCCGGAATATTCTTCCCTATCTTATAAGGACGAAAATCCAGTATCGGCAAGTTGCCCAGACAATAGAACGAAAGCGCAAACACAAACAGGAAAGTATATAGAGATACGAGCCATTCCATCTTAGCACTGATAAAACGGATCATCTGATGCTTCCACCGGAAAACGGAAATTGCTGCAATCAGCAAAATAACATTCTTCCAAAATGTTTGCCAGTTTGTCAATACCCAAGCGTCACCGAAACAACCACAATCGGATACCGGATTAGCCAATGCCAAATACAGAGTAAGAGGGGTCATACAGATCATCAGCAACAAAGCCAACCAGGTAGCGGTTGTTTTCCGGATACCAAAAAACAGAAACACACCTACCGAAAACTCGACAGCTGACAAAACAATACCCGCCAACAAAGGGAAAAAGGCCGGAAACCACGTTCCCATCCCGAAAGCATCCAGATAATCTTGTATCTTATATTCCGATCCCAACGGATCGACTGCTTTCACGAATCCTGAAAAGATGAACACCCCTGCCAGCACGAAGCGGCACAGATTGGTCCATACTTTCTGAATAATATGTAGCTCCTTATCCTTCAAATTCTATCTTAATCAATCCGAAAACAGAATAGTTAATCATATCCATGTAATTAGCGTCAATGCCTTCTGATACCAATGTCTGACCGGCAAGGCTCTCTATCTGCTTGGTACGATAAATCTTCATCAGTATCAAATCAGTATACGAGCTAACGCGCATACTGCGCCATGCCTCATCATAATCATGATTCTTGGCAAGCATCAATTCCAATGCTTCCTTTGCATACTTATCGTACAAAGCCAATGCTTCATCTACTGTTATATCAGCCGACTCTGCATATCCGAGTTCCAATTGTATCAACCCGATAATACCATAGTTGACAATAGCAATAAACTCGGAACGGATTCCTTCGTCGACAAGAGTCACCCCTTTTACTTCAATACTACGAATACGGTTGGCTTTGATAAATATCTGATCTGTTACGGAAGCAGGACGCAGAATACGCCATGCAGGACCGTAATCATGCAGTTTCTTAGAGAATAGGTCACGGCATAATGCTATGACATGTTCAAATTGTTGCCTGGTATCTTTCATTTCCTTACAAATAGTGTGCAAAGGTAACAATAATTAAAGAAAAATGAAAAGAGGGCACTCTAAATAATATTAAAGTGCCCTCTTCCGTCTATGTAGTATAACTATTATGAACAGCGCAATACTTGCCCCGGACGAAGTGTTGTCTTCGTGGTAATACGATTCAACTTGCAAAGTGTGCTAACTGAAACACCGCGCAGTTTAGCGATTCTGGACAAACTGTCGCCTTTCTTAACCTTGTAATATCTGATTTCGCCGTCCGATGCTATATTAGTATCATGTGAACCGGCTTTGTTACGTTCGTAACCTCTTGTTTTTCTGAATGTATATGTATCGGCAACGATATCCTGTTTCGGGAAGTCGAACATTAATGCAGGATTGATGGCAATACCCAGGAAACGGGTCTCAAAATGCAAGTGAGATCCCGTTGAACGTCCGGTATTTCCTCCCAAGGCAATGGGTTCACCGGCTTTTACCAATTGGTTCTCTTCTACAAGCTGTTTGGATAAGTGACCGTATACGGTTTCCAGTCCATTGTCGTGACGAATAACGACATATTTACCATAACCTCTACGTTCATACTTCACAATACGTACCTTTCCGTCGAAAGCAGCTACAATGGTATCTCCAATGTTCACTTTGATGTCAAGTCCATTATGCATTCTTCTCCAACGTGGTCCGAAGGGAGAAGTGATACGGGTACTGGGAGTAGGCATATGGAAACCCGTGAGATCGATTGTATAAGAATCGGGAATTATAGCATCCTTTCCGTAAGCATGTACGTACTGGTTGTTCCAATTAGGATACAGACTCAGTGCAGGATATTCAGACTGTTCTGCGCGAATCTGTTTCTGCAATGCTAATGAATCTACACTTTTTAATTTTCTGTCAATCGGTGCCTGACGGGCAATCAAATCCTGAGAAAAAGAGTTCAGGCTGATCATAGCCGCAGCGGCAATCATTACTGTTTTAATGCAATTGAAATTCATTCGTCTTGTTTAATTCAATTCAATCAATATTCGTCATTTGCATACAGGTAGTCAAAAGTAGCCTGTTTGTAATCGAATATTTCTTCCGGTTTAAAGAATCTGTTTAATTCGACAACTGCGGTTTCCGGCGAATCAGAGGTATGAACAATGTTCTCTTGAAAGCTCATACTATAATCTCCGCGAATGGTCCCCGGGGCTGCCAGACGTCCGTTAGTTGGTCCTGCCAATGCACGAACGGCTTGAATAGCATCCACACCTTCAAAACAACAAACGATAACGGGAGCCGTCATCATAGAATCTTTCACTCGCTGAAAGAATGGTTTCGAACTAAGGTGTGAATAATGCTCACTTAACACTTCATCTGTCAACTGCATCATTTTCATTCCCGCCAAACGCAATCCTTTACGCTCAAAACGACGAGTAATCTCGCCAACCAGTCCTCGCTGAAGAGTACAAGGTTTCAGAATGACCAATGTTTTTTCCATCATAACGTACAGTTTCAAAAGGTTAAAGTGCTCATTTATTTTAAAATTCCCCCAAAGATAGCATTTCTAAGCGAAACGGCAGGTATCCTCTTAACTATTTTTTATAAGGATAAATAGCAGAATTAAAGAAATATTTCTCTAAACCTCCATAAACAGAGGAAATAAAGAGAAATATGTTATGCAACATGTTTATGTAAAAAAGCTACATGTTTAACCGTTTTTCAGCTAATGGCAGCCCAGTTAACATTCGTCTTGCGCAATGCTTTCAGCTGCCGCCATAGAATTTCATTCTCCGGCAACACGCCGCCCGGATCGGCATCCGTTATTTCTTCTGCGATATTACGCACGTATTGCAAGAGTTGACCGTCACGGGCAATATCCGCAATCTTTAAGTCGAAAGCAATACCACTTTGCTGTGTACCTTCCAGGTCACCTGGTCCCCGGAGTTTAAGATCGGCTTCAGCTATTTCAAATCCGTCATTGGTGCGTACCATTATTTCCAGACGTTTCCGGGTCTCTTCAGTCAGCTTATAGGTAGTGACCAGAATGCAATATGATTGGTCGGCTCCACGCCCTACCCGGCCACGCAACTGATGTAACTGTGAAAGTCCGAAGCGTTCGGCATTTTCGATAATCATCACCGAAGCGTTAGGCACATTCACTCCTACTTCAATCACTGTAGTAGCTACCATAATCTGCGCTTCACCCGAAATAAAAAGTTGCATCTGCGCATCTTTCTCGGCAGGTTTCATTTTGCCATGCACTTTACAAACCTTACAGTCGGGAAACTCCTCACAAATATGCAAATACCCTTCTTCAAGATTTTTCAAATCAATCTTTTCACTCTCCTTAATCAAGGGATATACAATATAAATCTGGCGCCCTTCTTCAATTTGTTTACGTACCGAACGATATAAACTTTCTCTCCGGTTATCAAACTGGTGAATAGTAGAGATCGGCTTACGTCCGGGAGGCAATTCATCTATGACAGAGACATCCAAATCACCATAAAGTGTCATTGCCAGCGTACGTGGAATCGGAGTAGCAGTCATAACCAATACATGGGGCGGCTGAATACTCTTGCTCCACAGTCTGGCACGCTGTGCCACACCAAAGCGGTGTTGTTCGTCAATTACGGCCAATCCTAAAGAAGCAAAATTTACAGTATCTTCAATAACGGCGTGGGTACCGATCAATATATGTACATCTCCGGTCAGGAGTCCCGCAAGGATAGCTTCCCGTTTCTTTCCTTTCACCGAACCTGTCAGGAGTTCCACCCGCACATCCATTCCAAACAACAACTCTTTGATTGTATCGTAATGTTGGTTAGCCAAAATCTCAGTAGGCGCCATCATACAAGCCTGAAAACCATTATCAAGGGCAATCAGCATACTCATCAAGGCCACCAGTGTTTTCCCACTTCCCACATCCCCCTGCAACAGGCGATTCATTTGCTTTCCGCAACCGACGTCCTGCCGGATTTCTCTCAAAACCCGCTTTTGAGCCCCGGTCAGTTCGAAAGGAAGATTCTTAGAATAAAATGTATTGAAGATTTTACCGACTGTTTCGAAAACATAACCGCGGTATTTACGTTGCCGATCTTTGGCATATCTCAGAATATTGAGCTGTACATAAAAGAGCTCTTCGAACTTAAGACGATATTCCGCCTTCCTCAACAGCTCCGGATTAGAAGGAAAATGAATATTCCGTAAAGCTTCCGTCAAAGGCATCAGATGATGGTCGGCAATCAGTTTAGGTGAAAGTGTCTCGGGCAAAGGCTCCTGAATCTGTCCGATAATGGTTGCCATCATCTTTTCAATGGCATGGGAGTTGAGAAAGCTACGTTTCATCTTCTCCGTTGTATTATAATAAGGTTGGAGTCCCATTGATGACAATTTCAAATCAGCGGGATTATCTATATCGGGATGGGCTACGTTAATTCTTCCGTTAAACACGGTCGGCTTACCAAAGATAATATATTCTTCGTGAAGTTTATACTTACCTGTGACATACTTTATACCCTGAAACCACACGAGGTCAACGACTCCTGTGCCATCCGAGAAATGTGCTAATAATCTTCTCTGCCGCCCTTCACCAAAAGTTTCAAAGCCAAGTATCTTTCCCTTCAACTGTATATACGGCATATTACCATCTATTTCATGAATGTAATAGATGCGACTCCGGTCTACATATTTATAAGGAAAATAATAGAGCAGATCATGCAATGAATAAATCTCCAACTCTTTATTCAGAACCGCAGCTTTTTGCGGACCAACACCGGATAAGTACTTTATGTCTCGTGTAGCTAAATCGAACATTACAACAAGGCTGAAGCTACTTTCAAATCAAATGGAGTAGTTATTTTTATATTTTCACGGTTTCCCTCCACCAGATGGACAGGAACTCCCATAGCCTCTACCACGGAGGCATCATCAGTAAAAAAGGGAGTAAACTCTTGTTCATAAGCTCTTCTCAGTAAATCGGCATCGAATACCTGGGGAGTTTGAACCAGTTTATAATCATTACGGTTTACAGTCTCACTGCCTGATCCTGTGAGATGGCGCACGGTTTCTACAACATCGATGACAGGAATTACGGCTTTTCGCACAGCAGCTTCCCGGAAACAACGGGCAATCACTTCCTGCGATACGAAAGGACGAACACCGTCATGCACCCCCACCATACCACCGATACCGTTTATCAAAGCCAATCCGTTTTTAACCGAGTGGAAACGGGTTTCACCTCCATCGGCAATTTCATGCCTGATGTTAAATCCATGCGTTTCACACAGTTCCCGCCAAAACCCCTGCTGTTCCCGGGGCAATACGAGAATAAGCTGCATTCTCTTATCGAATCGATGAAAAGCTTCCAACGTATGCATCAATACAGGCTTTCCGCCAATGGGAAGAAACTGTTTGGGAAGTTCACTTCCCATGCGGAGTCCCTTCCCCCCGGCTACAATCAAAGCAGTCCGATACATAGGCTTAACGTCTTACGCACATGGCCTCTACCAGCTCGTTTACTTTTTCCTTGCCTAACAATGTATCTACAATAGTCAATGCAAATTCCATCGCAGCACCCGGTCCCATACCGGTAATGATGTTACCATCTCTGACAACCGGCTCGTTAGTACACTCCGCACCTTCCAGGTACTGTTCGAAGCTGGGATAACAGGTTACTCTGCGACCTCTCAGAAGTCCCAGTTTTCCAAGTACCATCGGGGCGGCACAAATAGCGGCAATAGGCTTGTTTTTCTCCGCAAAGCTAAGAATTAACTTACGCAACCCTTCATGTTTGTCCAGAGTGGCAGCACCCGGCATTCCTCCCGGCAAAAACAGCAACTCAGCATCAAAGAAATCACAATTCTCAAAATTCTTATCGCAAAGCACAGATACATCATGCGCACCGACTACAATCTCGTCTGGCGTAACAGATACAATTTCTACATCTAAACCAGCGCGTCTCAATGTATCAATTGTAGTAAGCGCTTCAATTTCTTCAAATCCGTCTGCGAAAAATGCATAAACTGTTCCCATAATCTATATCATTTAGATGTTATAAACTCAAAGCCCACCTTTCTAAAAACACGGTACTTTAAGCATTAATTATTTCAAATTAAAATAATAAGTAATCGTTCCTGTCTGGTTGTTCACTCCGTTTACGGCATTAAAACGTGCTTTTTTAGCCGCATCTTCAGCAGCTTTACGCAAAGTCGAATTTACCGTGTTAGTCAATCGGTTGATACTGGTAGCAATCACATGACCAGCTGGATTCACGGTAATAGAAACAACTACTCGCCCCTCTTCCTGAACGTTGTATACGGGACGGGGCAAACCTCCCTCTCCTATAGAACGTCCGCCAAGATTAAATGTTCCATATCCCCCGACTCCGGACTTTGCTCCGGTCGACGAATTGCCATCTTTACTTCCTTCTACTCCTTCACCCGAAGTAGCACTACCTTTGCTTCCCCCCATCTGCGAGCCTTTACCAAAGGCACCGGCTACTCGTTTACTGGCAGCTTCTGCAGCGGCCTTGCGCTCACGCTCTGCCCTTTCTTCAGCAAGTTTTTTAGCTTCGGCAGCCTTTTCTTCGGCTGTTTTTTCAGGCTTCTTCTCTACTTTCGGCTTCTCCTTCTTAGGCTCGACCTTGGGTTTTATAGCAACCGTTTCTTCTTCGGTCTGCGTAATCATTTCCTGTTCGGCTTCCACTTCGGGTACGGGTTGCGGAGCCGGCACTTCTTCAGGCATTACTTCCACGTCCACCATAGTGGAGGGATCATAATTTCCATAAGCCGCATCCACATCTCCCATCATCACCGGTACACCGCCGGCTTCTTCGTCCGGACGTGGAACAGCAAAACTTACCAGAATCAAAAGAGCAATAATAGCCACATGCACCAACAATGCACCCAACGCCCCTATATATTCACTCTTTCTTTTTATGTTCATTTCTTCCTTGTTTCCGGCGGGCGGGTAGCCAGCACCATTTTAAAATGATTCTCATTCGCGATATTCAGCACCTTAACGATCTCACGGTAAGGTACAGTTTCATCCGCATAGAGAGCAACATACATCTCAGGTTCTTTATCCGCACAGCTTTGCAGGAATGGAGTCAATTCCTCCAAGCCTAAAGCATGCTCTTTTTCATTACCGAACGCTGCATAATAGTTCAGGTCCTTATCAATGATAACTCTTGTCAACGGTTTAGCCGAAGTTTGCTGTTTGCCTTGTGGCAATAACACTTTAATCGCATTGGGCGACACAACAGTTGAAGTTATCATAAAAAAGATAAGCAACAGGAATATGACGTCCGTCATAGATGCCATACTAAAGTTGGGTGATATTTTTGCTCGACGCTTTAATGCCATAAAATAATTCTTCAATATGCCAATATGTCAATGTGCCAATTGGCTACGCACTCTATTTTATCTCAGCACCTTATTTCTGTGCAGGTTCATTAAGCAGGTCCATAAACTCCATGGTTCTGGACTCCATCTTATTGACCACTCTATCTACCAGCATCACCAGATAGTTGTAAGCAAACATAGCAATAATACCGACAATCAGACCACCTACGGTAGTAATCATAGCTTCATAAATACCTCCTGAAAGCAGTGTGATATCAATATTACCGCTTCCGGCATTTGCCATTTCATAAAAAGCCCGCACCATACCGGTTACTGTACCCAGGAAACCGAGCATCGGAGCACCACCTGAAATAGTAGCCATCACAGTCAGGCCTTTTTCCAACTTAGCCACCTCAATATTTCCCACATTCTCAATAGCAACCTGTACGTCATTTACCGGACGTCCCAGACGGCTAATCCCTTTTTCGATCATACGGGCGGAAGGGGTATTCATCGTTCGGCAATAATTAATTGCCGACTTAATCTCACCACTATGGATATAGTCTTTGATCTTATCCATAAACATCGGATCTTCCTTACCGGCTTTTCGGATCACATAGTTACGTTCAAACAGGATGTAGAAACAAACTACAGACAGTACTCCCAAAACAATCATAATCCATCCACCCTTAATAGCCATATCAAGCATATTCATTTCAGCCGGAGCAGATACAGGAGTCAGTACAGGGTTGGCCGATGCAACGGAATCAACCAGGTTGGTAGCCACTTGGGCTAATAGTAGCATTGCATTCATTAGCGAAGACAGTTTTTATATTCCTGAATGGTACGTTCCAATCCCAGATACAGCGCATCACTTATTAAAGCATGACCGATAGAGACCTCGTCCAGCCAGGGTATGTTTTTATAAAAGTAATTCAGATTCAATAAACTCAAGTCGTGACCGGCGTTCAGACCAATTCCCAACCGGCGGGCCACTTTAGCAGCTTCAACAAAAGGAGCAACAGCCGCTGCCGGATCTTTGGGATAAGCAGTAGCATAAGGTTCGGTATATAGCTCTACACGGTCGGCACCTGCTTTTGCCGCATACTCAATCATTTCCGCATCGGCTGCCACAAATACAGATGTACGGATACCTGCCCCGTTAAACTCGTCCAAAACTTCCGTCAGAAAATCAAAATTAGCCTTTGTATCCCATCCTGAATTAGAAGTTATCTGAGAAGGATCGTCCGGCACTAAAGTCACCTGATGAGGTTTCACCTTCAACACCAAATCAATAAACTCCGGAGAAGGATATCCTTCAATATTAAATTCAGTCCGAAGCAACGGACGCAAATCATACACATCCGAACGACGGATATGACGTTCATCCGGACGTGGGTGAACCGTTATGCCGTCAGCACCGAAACTCTCACAATCCAACGCCACCTTAACCACGTTCGGAACATTTCCCCCACGGGCATTCCGAAGGGTAGCCACTTTGTTTATGTTCACACTTAATTTAGTCATAGTTCTATGTCTTAATATAATACGGACCTTTTACCCATATGTTTTGCGCAAAAGTACAAATATTAGCGATAAGATAACAGCAATACCGAAAAAAAATCCCAAATTTGCGACACACTAGAAACTTTTATCAACATGAAATTTGCCATTTTCGGAAATACATACCAAGCCAAGAAGTCTTCACATGCTGCTACTTTGTTCAATTTGCTCGAAAAACATGGAGCAGAAATCTGTGTATGCAGAGAATTTCATCGTTTCCTGAAATCCGACTTAAAACTGAACGTCAAGGCGGATAATTTGTTCGATGAAGACTATTTTGATGCAGACATGGTGATCAGTATTGGCGGAGATGGTACTTTTCTAAAAGCGGCACGACGGGTAGGTAACAAAGGAATCCCTATTTTGGGTATCAATACCGGACGATTAGGGTTCTTAGCAGATGTATCCCCGGAAGAAATGGAAGAAACGATTGAAGAAATCTACCAGAACCATTATACAGTTGAAGAACGGAGTGTACTCCAATTGCTTTGTGACGACAAACATTTGCAAGATTCACCTTATGCGCTCAATGAAATAGCCGTATTAAAGCGGGACAGTTCATCCATGATCAGTATCCGTACTGCTATTAACGGAGCACACCTCACGACTTACCAGGCTGACGGGCTCATTATCGCCACTCCAACAGGTTCCACTGCATATTCATTAAGCGTAGGTGGTCCTATCATTGTTCCCCATTCCAAAACCATCGCAATTACTCCGGTTGCTCCACACAGTTTAAACGTAAGGCCTATAGTGATCTGTGATGACTGGGAAATCACTTTAGATGTAGAAAGTCGTAGCCACAATTTCCTGGTTGCAATTGACGGCAGTAGCGAAACCTGTAAGGAAACAACCCGCCTCACAATCCGGAGAGCTGACTATAGCATTAAAGTAGTAAAACGCTTTAATCACATCTTTTTCGACACTCTTCGCACTAAAATGATGTGGGGAGCTGACAGCAGAGTATAATATTTCATTTATCACTAATAGCAGGGAGGCTTTTCTCATAGCCTCCTTGACTTTCGCCATTAGGGTTCTGTCCCACACAGCTTCTTTTAACCAGAAACATTCCGAATAAAGCTGATAAAATGATTGACAGGGGATGTTGTTTATCCGGAAGAGTAAAGTTCTTTATTTATAAACGAGTGCATCAGTTCGGTTGTTATCCTCCCTCCTTCTTTTCCTACGTCTATAAACAAGTCATCCCCTCGTGTCTTCTGACCCGAGGGGATGAACTCTCTGAAAAAACGGCGACTACCTACTCTCCCACTGTTACGCAGTACCATCGGCGTGATCAGGCTTAACTTCTCTGTTCGGAATGGGAAGAGGTGGAACCCTGATGCTATAGTCACCTGAATAAGGCAGACATAATGTACAAAAGTAAACTTAGCCGTCTATCACCCGGATAGTAAAGCTAAACGGATATATAAACCATAAAGGACAATAAAAGAAAGTCATCGGGCAATTAGTAACGCTCGGCTGTGATGTTACCACCTGTACACCTGCGTCCTATCAACGTTGTAGTCTACAACGACCCTGAAAGAAATCTAATCTTGTGGCTGGCTTCGTACTTAGATGCTTTCAGCACTTATCCAATCCCGACTTAGATACCCGGCAATGCACCTGGCGGCACAACCGGTAAACCAGAGGTCAGTCCAACACGGTCCTCTCGTACTAGTGTCAGAGCCACGCAAATTTCATGCGCCCACGATAGATAGAGACCGAACTGTCTCACGACGTTCTGAACCCAGCTCGCGTGCCACTTTAATGGGCGAACAGCCCAACCCTTGGGACCTTCTCCAGCCCCAGGATGTGACGAGCCGACATCGAGGTGCCAAACCCCCCGTCGTCGATATGAGCTCTTGGGAGGGGATCAGCCTGTTATCCCCGGAGTACCTTTTATCCTTTGAGCGATGTCCCTTCCATACGGAAACACCGGATCACTATGCTCTAGTTTCCTACCTGATCGACTTGTAAGTCTCCCCAGTCAAGCGCCCTTATGCCATTACACTCTGCCGCCGGTTACCAATCGGCGTGAGGGCACCTTTAGAAGCCTCCGTTACACTTTTGGAGGCGACCACCCCAGTCAAACTACCCACCAAACAGTGTCCTCGCAAATGCGAGTTAGAACTCAAATAATCAAAGGGCCGTATTTCAACAGCGACTCCACAAATACTGGCGTACCTGCTTCAAAGTCTCCGGCCTATCCTACACATCAATTACCCAAATTCAATGTTAAGCTATAGTAAAGGTTCACGGGGTCTTTTCGTCCCATCGCGGGTAATCGGCATCTTCACCGATACTACAATTTCACTGAGCTCACGGTTGAGACAGTGTCCAGATCATTACACCATTCGTGCAGGTCGGAACTTACCCGACAAGGAATTTCGCTACCTTAGGACCGTTATAGTTACGGCCGCCGTTTACTGGGGCTTCAATTCAATGCTTCTCTTGCGATGACATCTCCTCTTAACCTTCCAGCACCGGGCAGGTGTCAGGCTGTATACGTGATCTTTCAATTTTGCACAGCCCTGTGTTTTTGTTAAACAGTTGCCTGGACCTATTCTCTGCGCCCTCCCGTCACCGGGTAGGGACCCTTTATCCCGAAGTTACAGGGTCAATTTGCCTAGTTCCTTAACCGTGATTCACTCAAGCGCCTGAGTATATTCAACCCGACTACGTGTGTCCGTTTGCGGTACGGGTACCATTAAGATTAAGTTTAGCGGATTTTCTTGGGAGTATGTTTACACGCACTATTACCGTTTTCCGAGGAAATTGGTATACTGTCAGGTTCGACTCTTATCCCGGATTTGCCTGGGATAATCAACATCTACACCCTTTAACGGACTATTCCGTCAGTCCGCGGCGTTGTCACTCCTCCGTCTCCACGTCACTCTTAATGCTAGTACAGGAATATTAACCTGTTCTGCCATCGGCATCACCGTTCGGCTGAGCCTTAGGACCCGACTAACCCTGATCCGATTAGCGTTGATCAGGAAACCTTAGTCTTGCGGCGAGGGGTTTCTCACCCCCTTTATCGTTACTTATACCTACATTTGCTTTTCCACACGCTCCAGTAAAGCTCACGCTTAGCCTTCAACGCAGAGTGGAATGCTCCCCTACCGATACTTACGTATCCCATAGCTTCGGTAAAACACTTAATGCCCGATTATTATCCACGCCAAACTCCTCGACTAGTGAGCTGTTACGCACTCTTTAAATGAATGGCTGCTTCCAAGCCAACATCCTAGCTGTCTTAGCAATCTGACTTCGTTAGTTCAACTTAGTGTTTATTTGGGGACCTTAGCTGATGGTCTGGATTCTTCTCCTTTAGGACATGGACCTTAGCACCCATGCCCTCACTCCTGAGATCGAACTAATGCGCATTCGGAGTTTATCAAGACTTGATAGGCGGTGAAGCCCTCGCATCTTATCAGTCGCTCTACCTCACATTAGTAATTCTCAAGGCTGCACCTAAATGCATTTCGGGGAGTACGAGCTATCTCCAAGTTTGATTAGCCTTTCACCCCCACCCTCAGGTCATCCGGAAGCTTTTCAACGCTTATCGGTTCGGTCCTCCAGTTAGTGTTACCTAACCTTCAACCTGCCCAAGGGTAGATCACTTGGTTTCGCGTCTACTCCTTCCGACTATCCGCCCTGTTCAGACTCGCTTTCGCTTCGGATCCACATCTCAAGATGCTTAACCTTGCCGGAAAAAGTAACTCGTAGGTTCATTATGCAAAAGGCACGCCGTCACAACTTACGCTGCTCCGACCGCTTGTAGGCGCATGGTTTCAGGGACTATTTCACTCTTCTATTCGAAGTGCTTTTCACCTTTCCTTCACAGTACTGGTTCGCTATCGGTCTCTCGGGAGTATTTAGCCTTACCGGATGGTCCCGGCTGGTTCACGCAGAATTCCTCGTGCTCCGCGCTACTCAGGATACCACTACGCTTCAGTTACCTTAGAATACCGGGCTATCACCGTCTATGGCGCGACTTTCCAGCCGCTTCTTCTCAATAACTTTCTTGCGAGAGCGTGGTCCTACAACCCCACACATGCCGTAACATGGGTGGTTTGGGCTATTCCCCGTTCGCTCGCCACTACTAGGGGAATCATTATTTATTTTCTTTTCCTGCAGGTACTAAGATGTTTCAGTTCCCTGCGTTAGCCTCCAACTTGGTTGGATGACATTCCTTCAGAATGCCGGGTTGTCCCATTCGGAAATCTTCGGATCAAAGGTTATTTGCACCTACCCGAAGCTTATCGCAGCTTATCACGTCCTTCATCGCCTCCGAGAGCCAAGGCATCCGCCATGCGCCCTTATTTACTTTCTTTTATCGCCAGGTTCATCTCCTTTTCTTAAAAAGGATCTGAACCAAATGGTTCGATATATACTTTTAGCTCTTACTAAATTTACTTTTTTTGTACATCATGTCAAAGATCGTATGATAACATTCGGCAACTTGTGTTGCCAGAGTATCAATGGTGGAGAATAACGGATTCGAACCGTTGACCCTCTGCGTGCAAGGCAGATGCTCTAGCCAGCTGAGCTAATCCCCCAATCATACAAGATATCAATCTCGTCTTGGTAGTCCCAGGCAGAGTTGAACTGCCGACCTCTACATTATCAGTGTAGCGCTCTAACCAACTGAGCTATAGGACTAGTTCAACCGTGTCCTGTCTTAGACTCGGCTTCTGTTTTTCTCTTGTTTATCTCTATCTATATTGCTATAGATGGTCGATCTATATTCTATAAATAAACAAGTACCAGTAGTACAATTTTAGAACCGATGAACGTCGTTTTCAACATCGCTCCAGAAAGGAGGTGTTCCAGCCGCACCTTCCGGTACGGCTACCTTGTTACGACTTAGCCCCAGTCACCAGTTTTACCCTAGGACGCTCCTTGCGGTTACGTACTTCAGGTACCCCCGGCTCCCATGGCTTGACGGGCGGTGTGTACAAGGCCCGGGAACGTATTCACCGCGCCGTGGCTGATGCGCGATTACTAGCGAATCCAGCTTCACGAAGTCGGGTTGCAGACTTCGATCCGAACTGAGAGAGGCTTTTGGGATTAGCATCCTGTCACCAGGTAGCTGCCTTCTGTACCCCCATTGTAACACGTGTGTAGCCCCGGACGTAAGGGCCGTGCTGATTTGACGTCATCCCCACCTTCCTCACATCTTACGACGGCAGTCTCTCCAGAGTCCTCAGCATGACCTGTTAGTAACTGAAGATAAGGGTTGCGCTCGTTATGGCACTTAAGCCGACACCTCACGGCACGAGCTGACGACAACCATGCAGCACCTTCACAGTGGTGATTGCTCACTGACATGTTTCCACATCATTCCACTGCAATTTAAGCCCGGGTAAGGTTCCTCGCGTATCATCGAATTAAACCACATGTTCCTCCGCTTGTGCGGGCCCCCGTCAATTCCTTTGAGTTTCACCGTTGCCGGCGTACTCCCCAGGTGGAATACTTAATGCTTTCGCTTGGCCGCTTACTGTATATCGCAAACAGCGAGTATTCATCGTTTACTGTGTGGACTACCAGGGTATCTAATCCTGTTTGATACCCACACTTTCGAGCATCAGTGTCAGTTGCAGTCCAGTGAGCTGCCTTCGCAATCGGAGTTCTTCGTGATATCTAAGCATTTCACCGCTACACCACGAATTCCGCCCACCTCTACTGTACTCAAGACTGACAGTATCAACTGCAATTTTACGGTTGAGCCGCAAACTTTCACAACTGACTTACCAGTCCACCTACGCTCCCTTTAAACCCAATAAATCCGGATAACGCTCGGATCCTCCGTATTACCGCGGCTGCTGGCACGGAGTTAGCCGATCCTTATTCATATTATACATACAAAACAGTATACATACTGCACTTTATTCTAATATAAAAAGAAGTTTACAACCCATAGGGCAGTCATCCTTCACGCTACTTGGCTGGTTCAGGCTCGCGCCCATTGACCAATATTCCTCACTGCTGCCTCCCCTGTAGGAGTTTGGACCGTGTCTCAGTTCCAATGTGGGGGACCTTCCTCTCAGAACCCCTATCCATCGAAGGCTTGGTGGGCCGTTACCTCACCAACAACCTAATGGAACGCATCCCCATCCTTTACCGGAATCCTTTAATAATCAAACCATGCGGAATGATTATCCCATCGGGTATTAATCTTTCTTTCGAAAGGCTATCCCCGAGTAAAGGGCAGGTTGGATACGTGTTACTCACCCGTGCGCCGGTCGCCAGCAAAGAAAGCAAGCTTTCTTCCTGATGCCCCTCGACTTGCATGTGTTAAGCCTGTAGCTAGCGTTCATCCTGAGCCAGGATCAAACTCTTCATTGTAAAAGTATTGTTATATATCCCAATAAGGGACAATATTAGCTCTGTTCAGGATGTCGAAAATTTATTGACGGTCATTTTTCATATACCTATATAATAAGTATTGACGGTTCTAAATTTACTTGTACTACTTGTATTGTTTATCAATTTTTCAAAGAACGCTTCTTTTCGATTGCGCTTCGTTTTAAAAGCGGGTGCAAAGGTAAAAGGTTTATTTTAAAACACCAAATGTTTCTGGAAGTTTTTTTTAAAATGTTTTCCCGGTCTGTTCTCTGGCTCTCTTAGCGAAAGGGAAAGGCACCGGAATAAACGCCTTTTATCGCGAATCGGACTGCAAAGATAACGAATTTTAATATTAAACTCCAAAGAAAAAGGAGATTATTTTGGTTGTTCGTTAAGGCAATCAATACGCGCCTGCAACATGTCAATTTCAATCGGCTCTCCCTCTCTTGGAAAGCGGGTGCAAAAGTACGCGATTTACCAATACAAGGCAAATATATAAGGAAGTTTTTTTTCATAAAAATATAAATTTATATGTAAAGGGCTGAGGGAGAGGTAGGTTTTAAAAGCATACTTTAAAAAAAGGGGAAAAGGGAGGCCAAGGGGACACATTATTATAATATATAGAGGGGGGGAATACTTGGAAAACAAGGAGGGGATTCATTGGGGAGGGAGGGGAATCTGTGTTGGGAACGAACCGCCAGGCGGTTGCAAATTTCTCAGGGGGGGATATGGGAAAGGGATTCTCAGGGGGCACCCGGACAAATGCGTAGCTGGGTCAGCAGTTAAATGTCATTGATAATCAGAAGAGTATATTTACCTGAATTTTATTCTTGATGTAAAGCCATTTACCCGGGCATGTAAAAGCATTTACCTCAGCATGTAAAGCCATTTACCTCGGCATGTAAAAGCGTTTACCCCGGTTGGTAAATGGAACCCGCATTCGAGGTTACGGGGGGACGCACGTAAAGGCAGCGTCAAGGCAACGTATGCTTCGGACAGACCATGCTTGAGGGAAAGCGCCGGTGAAAAAGGAAAGGCGGGAGAAAGGGAATAACGGACAGGAAATGGGGCGGACGGGGAGCAAAGAATATCCCAAGCGGCAAATAACAAAGGACTTCCGGAAAAAAGCAAAGCATTTTCAAGCAAACAAGCGGGGATATGAAAATGCTTTTTAAGGGAAAAACTGACAAGAAACAGAAAGTATACTTCTGAATACGAGTGAATTAGGAAAGTTTTTCAAGCGATGGCAGAGGGTGGAAGATGGAAGATGAGGGTGGAAGACAAACAGGCTGAAAACGCGATCTTCCACCCTATTAACTAAATGATAATCAGACAAAAAGATTGAAAAAGGTGGAAGATGGAAGATAGAAATGCATTTCGCGGAGGAGAGGAGAAAAGCGAATGGGAGATGCAGGGCGGACGCTCAATAAATATAACATCTTATCATTTTCTATATTTTTTCAATACCAATGACTTTATCTCTTATTTTCTCATCCCATCCACATGCTTTCCTCTTTCCTGCCATTCCCAGTTTGATGTCACTCTGTTTCAATAGCATGAGTGCTAACTTTGATATGGCAGAAAAGTTGATAGCTGCATTTCCTGTTTTCCTGTCATCATCTTCTCTGAATCCTATATCAAGTACCCAATGTAGGTTATTTTCAACCTCCCAGTGTGATCTAATCGATTTGAGTATGATAATCGGGTCAGGTTCCAATGATGATATATAATACCTTGTTTCCATGACAGCCTCTTTATCCCCCATTTTTCTAATAGAATTTATCATTGCCAATGTCTTGATTCCCGTCCAGCCTTTGAGAAAATACTGAAGATTTTTAGCGCTTATGCATGCACATTCTCTGTATTCACTTCTTCCATGCCCTTTGTTTTCCTCAAAGTACCTTTTTGCGTGACATAAATAGTATCTCGATTCCTCACTAAGATTAAACTCTATTATATCCCTGAGTGCTTCGTGATTATCTTTGGCACATAAAATATAGTCAGCCTTGTTCTCTATTATTAGTTTAGTGATTGATTTCTGACAGCCGATAGCATCAATGGTTATGATACAATTCTCAAGCTCCAGTGTCTTTATCAGCTCGGGGATAGCTTTTATTTCATTCGATTTTTCTTCTACTTTTCTTTGCCCAAGGCAAATACCGTTAGATACAGACCAGGCACTGACCATGTAGAGTTTACTTCTCACTCCATTTTTTGAGTTACTACTTTTATCGGGATTATCACAAATGGCTTTTCCATCAATAGCTACCACTCCGGGGATTCTACGGCAGATGTCATCAACCCACAACCTGAAACATTCTTCAAACCAATCGATATCCAATATGGAGAAGAAACGGCTCAAGGTATCATGAGAAGGAATAGAAACCAAACCCGGAAGACGAGCCTTGAAATATGATTCATGTGTTTTTCCGAATGTTTCTATTTCGTTCCACGTATCAGCACCGCAGATAACAGCGACTAGGGCGATGAACACTATTTCGTTAGACTGATATATTTTATTCTTATCATCTCTTACATCAGGAATAATAGCTGAAAATGCTTGAATGGTCATATTGCGATATGGATTTAATATAGTAAAAAACAAATGTAATGAATTATATTACACACAGACAAAAGGAGCAGGAAATATTGAAAAATACAGGGAAGGGACTACATATTTAGGAAATAATACAACCCTAATAAGATGTTATACTTATTGAGCGTCCGCCCTGTGGGAGATGAAAGATACAAAAAGAAAAAAGGGAAGAGATCGGGAAAGAGTGAAACGGGACGAAAAGAAAAGATAAAAGACTAATGTTAAAAGCATATTTTGCCATAATTTCTCTCCCGCCCAAAAGCAGGGCATGTTCTACCAAAGCATATGAAAGCAGTTATAGTAACAGACAAAAACTTTCTTTCATCGTTTTCCAGGGCAAAATCAGCTAATTATGACTCTTTCGCAATTCAAGCGCAAAGGTCTTTCAAAATAAACAAGATGTACCGTCATAAGGTAGTTCTAAGATTTCTGTCATAAGGAATAAAAGAACAAATACACCAGCAAAATCAACAGAAGGGACAACAAAACCGAACTTTAAAAATATCCCCAAAGGAGCATCTGTCCATGTAAATCCTGCCTTTCATTCATTAAAAGTATCGGTTAACAGCCAAAAAAGATTCATAACCGGAAGAGATAGCAATCTTTTAGGGTTCCACAACGATTTCATTTCATCTTTTTTTCGTATTTTTGTCCCAATATGCACCTTATTATAAGGAGAGCAACGACGAATAAAGAAACAATGAGAGTAATTGACTTAATACATAGCAACGAAAAAACAGCCTTCTCTTTTGAAATACTTCCTCCTCTGAAAGGTACGGGTATTGAGAAGCTGTATCAAACCATAGATACATTACGAGAATTTGACCCCAAGTATATCAATATCACTACGCACCGCAGTGAATATGTATACAGAGATCTGGGGAATGGGCTTTATCAGCGCAATCGGCTACGAAGACGTCCGGGAACCGTAGCTGTAGCAGCTGCTATCCAGAACAAGTATAATATGACGGTAGTACCTCACATTCTGTGCAGTGGTTTTACTCAGGAAGAAACTGAATACGTACTGCTCGACCTACAATTCCTGGGAATTACCGATCTGTTGGTTCTCCGTGGAGATAAAGCAAAGCACGAATCGGTTTTTACCCCCGAAGGAGACGGACATCATCATGCTTTAGAGTTACAGGAACAGATCAATAATTTCAATAAAGGTATCTTTGTAGACGGTTCGGAGATGAAAGTAACAAATACTCCTTTCTCTTATGGAGTGGCCTGTTATCCGGAAAAACATGAAGAAGCACCTAACATCGACATGGATATCCATTGGCTGAAAAAGAAAGTGGAGGCCGGAGCCGAATATGCTGTGACACAATTGTTCTATGACAACAAGAAATACTTTGATTTCGTAGAAAGAGTACACCAGGCAGGAATACACATCCCGATTATTCCGGGCATCAAACCTTTCAAGAAGTTATCCCAACTAAGCATGGTTCCGAAAACATTTAAGGTAGACCTTCCGGAAGAACTAACCCAGGAAGCACTGAAGTGCAAAACAGACGAGGAAGCCTGCAAAGTGGGTATCGAATGGTGTATCAACCAATGTAAAGAGCTGATGGCCGCCGGTGTACCCAGTATCCACTTTTACTCCATCGGAGCAGTGGACAGTATAAAAGAAGTAGCCAAAGCGATTTATTAAACTATGTTTTTCAGAGACGTCATCGGACAAGAGGCAGCCAAGCAGCGACTGATACAAGAAGTCAGCGAAGGACGCATACCACACGCCCAACTTTTCTGCGGGCCTGAAGGTGTGGGCAAGTTTCCATTGGCATTAGCCTATGCACGCTACCTGAGTTGCACGAACCGCAGTGAGACAGACGCTTGTGGAGTCTGTCCGTCGTGTGTGAAGTTCAATAAGCTGGTTCACCCCGATGTTCACTTCGTTTTTCCGGTAGTAAAAAACGGAAGAAGTGATGATTACATTGTGGAATGGAGAAAACTGGTACTGAATAATCCCTATTTTACGATTAACCACTGGCTAAACGAAATTAACGCAGAAAATGCACAGGCGGTGATTTACACCAAAGAAAGTGATGAGATCATGAAAAAGCTCAGCCTTAAATCCAGCGAAGGAGGATTTAAGATTACCATTCTTTGGCTTCCCGAAAAGATGCAGCAAGCTTGTGCCAACAAGTTATTAAAGCTGCTGGAAGAACCACCCCAGAAAACGATTTTCTTACTGGTATCAGAGAATCCGGAATTAATTCTCCAAACGATACTGAGCCGCACACAACGTTTCAATCTACGCAAAATAGACGAACAATGCATTGCCGACGCTTTACAAAACAAATATGGAGTGCAGCAGGCGACCAGTATTTCGATTGCCCACCTGGCTAACGGAAACTTTATCAAAGCGCTTGAAACCATTCATCTGAATGAAGAGAATCAACTGTTTTTTGAGTTATTTGTCAGCCTGATGCGCCTTTCTTACCAAAGAAAAATCCGGGAAATGAAATTGTGGAGCGAACAAGTGTCAGGCATGGGACGTGAACGTCAGAAGAACTTCCTGGAGTACTGCCAACGGATGATCCGGGAGAATTTCATCTACAACCTGCATCGGAAAGAATTGACTTATATGACATTAGATGAACAGAACTTCGCTACACGGTTTGCCCCTTTTGTAAACGAACGAAACGTGATGGGCATCATGGACGAACTGAGTGAAGCTCAAAAACATATTGAACAGAATGTAAACGCTAAAATGGTATTTTTCGACTTCTCACTGAAGATGATCGTACTGTTGAAGCAATAACTTTAAAATAAAGTATATGGAATTTAAACTGCATAATGGGAGCGGAGGCCTTTGCTGTAAGAGCTGTTCCCGACAAGATAAAAAACTAAATACCTACGATTGGCTGGCCGACATACCGGGCAATGCGGAGGAGAGTGACATGGTAGAGGTTCAGTTCAAGAACACCCGCAAGGGATACTACCGAAACAGCAACAAGATCAAATTAGAGAAGGGAGACATCGTAGCCGTAGAAGCTACACCGGGACATGACATCGGCACCGTTACCCTGACGGGACGATTAGTGCCGCTCCAGATGAAAAAGGCAAACTTTAAACAAGATGCTGAAATCAAACGTATCTACCGCAAAGCCAAAGCTGTGGATATGGAGAAATATGAAGAAGCCAAAGCCAAAGAACACGCCACAATGATTCGTGCGCGTCAGATAGCGGCCAGCCTGAATTTGGACATGAAAATTGGCGACGTAGAATATCAGGGAGACGGCAACAAAGCTATCTTCTACTACATCGCTGACGAACGCGTCGACTTTCGGCAGTTAATTAAAGTGTTGGCTGAAGCTTTCAGAGTACGTATCGAAATGAAACAGATCGGTGCGCGCCAGGAGGCAGGGCGCATCGGAGGTATCGGTCCTTGCGGACGTGAATTGTGTTGCGCCACCTGGATGACAAGTTTTGTGTCTGTATCGACCAGCGCAGCAAGGTATCAGGACATTTCACTCAATCCTCAAAAACTGGCAGGACAGTGTGCTAAGTTAAAATGTTGCCTGAACTACGAAGTAGATTGCTATGTAGAAGCGCAGAAGCGCCTGCCTTCAAGAGAGATTGAACTGGAAACTAAAGACGGAACCTATTATTTCTTCAAAGCAGATATTCTCAGCAACCAGATTTCGTATTCAACAGACAAGAATTTCGCCGCAAACTTAGTCACTATCAGCGGGAAACGGGCATTCGAAGTGATAGGACTGAACAAAAGGGGCATCAAACCGGATAGTCTATTGGAAGCTGAACGCAAACCGGAACCTAAAAAGCCGACTGACCTGTTGGAACAAGAAAGTCTGACACGTTTTGACCGTGACCGTCGCCGTAACGGAAAAGATGGAAATGGAAAAGAAGAAGGTGGAAACGGAAACCGCAAAAAGAAGAAAAAGAACAATAACAACCGTCCGCAACAAGCCGCCAATGCTGAAACACAAAACCCATCGCCGACGGCTATAGAAAACAAAGAGAACAGTGGAGCTCAACCGGTACAAGGGCAACAACGCACACGAGGAGAACGCCCCAAAAACAATAACCGCAGCAACAATCAGCCGCGCAAAAATAATGAGGCTCGTGAACCGCGCAATAATGAAAATCGGGAAACACGTAAGAATGAACCCCGTGAGCAGCGCCCTCCACGCGAACCCCGCGGACCACGTAACAACGAACAACCTAAACGCACCGAGAAACCCCAGGGAAATGAAAAACCTGCTCAAGAATAGCATCTGCATGCTTCTCATGACATGGATACTGACTGCATGTGACGATAACACTGTGTATCACTCATATCAATCCACCCCTCAAGGTGGATGGAAAAAGAGTGATACACTCTTTTTCAATGTCCCTTTGAATGACTCCCTGATCAATCTGCGATTGTCTGCCGGTGTACGCAACAGCAGTAATTATCCTTATCAGAATCTGGACATCCTTATCAGTTACAATCTGGAAGATTCAACTGTATGGAAAACAGACACTCTGAAGTTTACTCTGACTGACCAAGAAGGTAAATGGAAAGGAACCGGCTGGGGAAGTCTTTACCAATCGGCTCTTCCCTTAAAAGACTGCTCCATCAAGCATCCCGGTAACTATACTTTTAAAGTTGTACACGGAATGAAAGATGAACAAATAACCGGAATCATTGATGTGGGACTGAAAATCGAGCACTTATAACCTCCTGCTACGTCCTGCATCAATACGCAGAAAAATAAAGAGCAGAATAGTAAATCCCCATAAGGACGACCCCCCATAACTAAAAAAAGGTAACGGAATACCAATCACAGGAGTCAGACCAAGCACCATTCCGACATTAATAAATAAATGGAAAAGGAAGATACTCACGACCGAATAGCCATAAACCCGTCCAAAAGTTGAGGTCTGCCGCTCCGATACCGCTATAAGACGCAGTATCAATGCCAGGAAAAGTAAAAGGACAGCAGCTGAACCAACAAATCCCTGTTCTTCGCCTACAGTACAGAAAATAAAGTCTGTATCTTGTTCAGGCACATATTTCAACTTCGTTTGCGTACCGTTCAGAAAGCCCTTGCCGGTCAATCCTCCAGAACCAATCGCTATCTTAGACTGGTTAACATTATAACCGGCACCAGCCAGATCCTCTTCCATTCCCAACACTACCTTTATACGAATCTGCTGATGAGGTTCAAGGATATTGTCGAAAACATAATCGCTTGAGTAGAGAAAACCAATAGATCCCAAAGCAAACAATGCTATCAGGAGATAAGCACGTTGCCGCTCGCTCAGAGACAAGTAAAGCAGATAGCAGATAACCACCACACAAAGTCCCCACTCTACCCAAACCAGATTAAAAGGAACAAGATACTCAGAAACAAGATAGGCAATCGACAATGCAAGCAAACTACCACCTATAATATTCCGCACAGGCTCCCATTTCTTTCTATACACCCAAACCATGGAACCTGCAAACAAAAGTATCATCATCAAAACAGCAAATTCTCCGATCGGTGTAGGTGTGTCGGCAATAAACACCTGATCAAAACGAATACCTACCACAAAATATACTACTGCACATACCCCTGAAAACAAAACAACCCCGGGCATACCTTCGCGATACAGCATCAAGAAAAAAGCAAGATAGACCAATGCCGAACCGGTTTCTTTCTGCAACACGATCAGCAACATCGGCAACAGAATAAAAGCAACCAAAGGCAAAAAGCATTTCCACTTCTTTATATTAAAAGAATAGGCATTCATAAACTTCGCCAATGCCAAAGCCGTTGCAAACTTTGCGAATTCCGCCGGCTGGAGACTGACCGGACCTAATATTAACCAGGAACGGGAGCCTTTTGTATCAGGTGCGATAAAGATAGTCACTATCAACAGAAGAATCAGACCTATATATACAAGGTATGCAAACATATCGTACATCCGTTCTTCAAGCATCAAAAGAATGAAGCCAAGCCCGAAAGAACAGATAATCCACACAAACTGCCTACCGGCGCGGGTAGAAAAATCCAGAAAGTCACGATCACCATAATCATAACTGGCTCCACACACACTGAACCATCCGCCGATAATAAGGAGCAGGTAAATACCGATCGTTACCCAATCCAATGTTTTCCATAAACTAACGCTCCTCGTTTCCATACATAATCACTCTATTACTATATTCTTCTGCACGTATCTCGTTCTCGGGGGACAGCTTTCCTTTTAAATATTGTTCCATCATCAGTGCCCCGATAGGTACTCCGTAAACCGCACCAAAGCCACCGTTCTCAACATATACAGCAATGGCTATCTTGGGATTATTCATCGGAGCAAATCCCATAAAGACAGAATGGTCATGACCACGATTCTGCGCCGTACCGGTCTTACCACACACTTCAACATCCGGCAAAATGGCCCCAGCCACCCGGCAAGTTCCTCCCGTAACCGCAGCCCGCATACCGGTCACCACATCTTCATAATGTTTTCGGTCGATAGAGGTCTTTCTGGGCACCCGATAGATACTGTCAAGCTGTTCGTCTTGTATTTCTTTCACAATATGCGGAGTGATAAAATGTCCCCGATTGGCAATAGTAGCACCCAGATTGGCTATCTGCAGCGGAGTTGCCAGAATCTCTCCCTGACCGATGGCAATACTGATTACCGTCAATCCATTCCAGCGTCCACGATAAGCTTTATCATAAAACTGAGCATTAGGGATCAATCCGCGCTTCTCCCCCGGCAAGTCTACTCCAAGTTTATAACCAAAACCTTGAGAAACCATGTGATCTTTCCAAACAGTAATGGCATTTTGCGAGGAGCCATACTTCCGATCACCAAACATCCGGAACAATCCCCAGCAAAAATAAGAGTTACATGAAGTAGCAATGGCCGGTATCAATGGCAGCGGTGAACCATGGGCATGGCAACCTACATGCAGGCTTCCGTAATTGAATCCATGAGCACAAGGAAAGGCCGGCGTATTGGTCTGAATAATTCCTTCCTGTAAGAAAGTCAGTGCTTGTGCTGTCTTAAACGTTGATCCCGGAGGATATACCCCCATAATCGAACGGTTTAGCAAAGGTTTCATCGGATCTCTCTGAAGCATGAGGTGATTCTTTCCACGCTGACGCCCAATCATCAGTCTCGGATCAAAATCAGGCGAGGAAACCATACAAAGTATTTCCCCCGTTTCCGGCTCAATAGCTACAATACTACCGATTTTGTTTTTCAATAAACGCTCTCCCAACATCTGGAGATCAATATCAATTCCGAGTTTCAGATTCTTCCCGGGTACCGGACGTTTATCATACTTCCCATCCATATAATGCCCCTGTATGCGCCCATGAGCATCACGCAACAATACTTCCACTCCCTTTTCACCACGCAAAAAAGATTCATACGATTTTTCAATGCCTTGCTTACCGATATAGTCGCCACGGATGTAGTAATCATCATTTTCTATGTCTTTCATTGATACCTCACCGATATCACCAAGCACATGGGCAGCAGAGTTATAACTATATTGTCGAATGGTGCGACGCTGTATATAGAATCCCCGGAATTTAAATAGTTTCTCCTGAAACACCCCACACTCTTCTGCCGAAAGCTGAGACATAAATACCTGATTAGTATAACGTGAATATCCCGGATTTCTACGGCGGTCTTTCATATCACTCATAATTCTCAGGAACTGCGCACGGGTGATATTCAGCGTCTGACACAAATCAAGTGTGTCAAGGTTCTCAACTTCCTTTGGAACCATTGTAATATCATAAGCAGGCTGATTAAACACCAACAATTTATCATTCCGATCGTACATCGCCCCACGTGACGGATACTGAATTTTATTTAAGAAAGCATTACTGTCGGCATTCTTCTTATAGTCATCCGTAGCTATCTGGAGTGAAAATAAACGCACTAAGTAGATCAGGACAATAGCCAGCGCTACTCCACCGATCACATATTTTCGTTTCTCCAGCACATAATCTTTTGCCATATCTATCTCCTCACTCCTTCAACAGCCATAATACAAGTTATAGTCAAAATGGTGCTCGACACCACCCTTAACAGCAATAACGGTATGCTGGTAAATGAGAAGAACTCAAGAGTAAGCAACATAAGATGATGTACAAAGACACTCACCACCAGATATTTGAGAAAAGAAGCAATCCCCATACTTTTCAACGAAGGTACAATGCTGTCCAAAGTATCGCGGGGAGTAAACAAACGGAGAAACAACGGACGTAGAAAAGCCAGTAACACTGTCGCCGCCGCATTCATACCCGATGTGTTAGAAAAGATATCAATGGCAAGACCTATGCAAAAGCCCCATAACATCAATTCGTTTCGGGAAGTACCGGAATTAAACTTTAAAATAAAGTAGACATATAAAAAAGGAGTAGCCACACCGGCAATATGCACATTATTCAGGATCAGTACCTGAAGCAAGATCAGACCGACAAACCATCCTATTCTATGTATATAGTTGATAATCATTGCGCCAAACTCTTTTGTTCCAATTCTTTTTGTTCATGCTGGCCGGTCCTTGCAATCACACGCACTTCACTCACTTTACCAAAATCCGTTGCCAGCTTTACTTTCAACAAATAAGAGAGCCCGTCATTCGAATCGGCCATATCATCTACAGTACCAATCATGATCCCTTCAGGAAAAACGGTAGAATAACCACTGGTTACCACTGTATCCCCTAAGTTGAACTCTGCATGACGGGGTAAATCTTTCAAATAAGCATATCGGGAATCTCCATACTCCCATTTCAGATAACCAAAATATTCACTACCCACAATTTTACAACTAATACTGGACTTGCTGTTCAGCACCGAAATGACCCGAGAATAATGAGAAGAAGTATCGTATACGATACCAACGACTCCGTTTCCGTCGACAACTCCCATTTCCGGACGGATCCCATCTTTCGATCCACGATTTAAAGTGATGTAATTATCTACCAGATTGAGACTGTTATTGATGACCCGCGCCTTAAAAACCTGATAATCCGTATTAGGTAAATTGCGGATACTATTTAATTCGGTAGAGTCTGATAAATGCCTTCCCAGAGCATCCTCCAGATTGTGATTCTGTTGTTCCAGTTCCATAATGCGATCCAGCAAATCTTCATTGACCGATTTTAAATGGAAATAAGAAGTAATCCCTCCGGATACTTCATACACTTTGCCGGCAACCGCATTAGCCGAACTGAAATAAACACTGTGTTGATAGTGATTAAAGCGAAATAACAAAACAAAACTGATCACCTCCAATAAAATGAAGAGGAACCAGTGATTATATTTCAAGAGAAAGTTCAGTAAATTCCGCATAAAGACATATAAGTTACAAGCTACGAACTACGAGCTACAAGTATATGCAGCTACATTTATGCACTGCCAGTAACTTATAGCTCGTAATTCGTAGTTAATTATTTATCTCATCAAGAATGAGAAACGGTCTACATTCTTCAATGCAACACCTGTACCTTTAGCCACTGCATGCAACGGATCTTCCGCAATGTGGAAAGGAATATTAATCTTATCAGTCAGACGTTTGTCCAAGCCACGAAGCAGCGCTCCACCACCGGCCAGATAGATTCCATTGTGTACAATATCAGCATACAGTTCAGGAGGCGTATTCTCCAACGCGCTCAAAATAGCCGTTTCAATTTTTGAAATTGATTTCTCAAGGCAGTGTGCTACTTCCTGATAACATACCGGCACTTCCATCGGAAGCGCAGTAATACGGTTCGGTCCGTGAACAATATAATCTTCCGGAGCATCCTCACCCAGTTCGGTCAAAGCAGCACCTACATTGATTTTAATACGCTCGGCCATACGTTCACTGACTTTAACGTTATGTTGGCGGCTCATATATTCCTGAATATCTGCTGTCAGATCGTCACCTGCAATGCGGATAGAGTTATTCGAAACAATACCTCCCAATGAAATTACGGCAATCTCGGTAGAACCACCACCTATATCGACAATCATATTTCCTTCCGGTGCCTCTACATCGATACCAATGCCAATAGCTGCGGCCATAGGTTCAAATACCAGATAAACATCACGTCCACCGGCATGTTCGGCAGAGTCACGAACAGCACGAAGTTCAACTTCCGTACTACCCGAAGGCACTCCGATCACCATACGAAGCGACGGAGAAAAAAGACGGTTGCGAGTATTTACCTGTTTGATTAATCCGCGCATCATCTGCTCGCAAGCATAGAAGTCGGCAATCACTCCGTCACGTAGCGGACGGATGGTACGAATATTCTCGTGGGTCTTTTCGTGCATCAGTTTTGCCTTTTCCCCCACAGCAATCATCTTGTCTGTCCGACGGTCAAGGGCCACCACCGAAGGCTCATCTACTACAATCTTACCACCGGTAATTATGATAGTATTGGCCGTACCGAGGTCCATTGCTATTTCTTGTGTAAAAGAGAATAATCCCATAATGAATAAATTTCTAATGCGTCGATATGCCAGTGTGTCCTAACGGGTTGTCCGGCATACAACAAGTTTTTAATTAGTGCTTAAAGTGGCGGATACCCGTTGTCACCATTGCCATGCCATGTTCGTTGCAATAGTCAAATGTCAACTGGTCTTTCACCGAACCTCCCGGCTGAATAACAGCTGTCACACCTTCTTTATCCGCAATTTCCACACAGTCGGGGAAAGGGAAGAAAGCATCCGACGCCATCACTGCCCCCTGCAGGTCAAATCCAAATGACTTAGCCTTCTCGATAGCCTGCTTCAATGCATCCACACGCGAAGTCTGTCCTACACCGCTTGCCAGTAATTGTTTACCTTTTGCCAGTACGATGGCATTCGATTTACTGTTTTTCACTATCTTATTAGCAAACAACAGATCTTCGACCTCTTCGGGAGTAGGAATTTTATCAGTTACCGTTTTAAGGTCTGCTGTTGTTTCAATATTCAAGTCTCTATCCTGAACCAGTACACCATTGAGCAAAGAGCGGAATTGCTTTCTCGGCAATTTGGCTTCTTTACGAACCAAAATAATACGGTTCTTTTTCTGCCCAAGAATTTCAAGTGCATCTACATCATAATCAGGAGCAATCACTACTTCAAAGAAGATTTTATTAATCTCTTCCGCAGTCTCTTTATCAATAACGGCATTCGTGATCAATACGCCGCCAAACGCAGAAACCGGATCACCGGCCAAAGCATCTTTCCATGCCTCAAGCACAGTCGGGCGGGAAGCCAGTCCGCAAGCATTGTTATGCTTCAGAATAGCAAATGTAACGTCATCAAATTCATCAATCAAGTCTACAGCAGCATTAATGTCGAGCAGATTGTTGTAAGAAATTTCTTTTCCATGAATCTGGTCGAACATCTCGTCCAGGTTTCCATAGAAATATCCTTTCTGATGCGGATTTTCACCATAACGCAGCGCCTTCTGGCTGTTTGCAGAACAACGGAAAGCAGATCCCTCCTCGGCATCAAAGTAATTGAAAATAGCCGAATCATAATGTGATGAAACTGCAAATGCCTCTTTTGCCATCCAGCGGCGTTCTTCAAGGGAAGAAGTAGCTCCATGCTCCATCAACATATCGAGCAATGGTTTATACTGGGCCTGAGAAGCAACAATAATCACATCGTTGTAATTTTTAGCAGCGGCACGAATCAAAGAGATTCCGCCTATATCAATTTTCTCGATAATAGCAGCTTCATCGGCACCTGAAGCAACCGTAGCCTCAAATGGATAAAGATCTACAATGACAAGATCTATTTCAGGAATTTCATATTTTTCAATCTGCTGGATGTCTTGTTCCAGTCCGCGACGGCAAAGAATACCTCCGAAAATCTTCGGATGCAGCGTCTTCACTCTGCCACCCAAAATCGAAGGGTACGAAGTCAAATCTTCGACAGCCTTACAGGGATAGCCCAGTGATTCGATAAACTGACGAGTTCCTCCCGTTGATAAGAACTCCACTCCTTCTTCGTGCAGTTTGGTAATGATTTCATCCAAACCTTCTTTGTGATAAACCGATACCAGTGCGGTTTTTATTCTTTTAGACTCAGACATTGATTTGCTTATTAAGTATTTGGTGCGCAAAGTTACAAAATATTGTTTATCACACGTTATAAATAAGGTGTGAATTAATAATAAAAAAGCGCTGACTCACAATTAAATGAGTCAGCGCCTTTCTTATTATCAGTTTATTTGCAACAATCTATTACCAAATAGATACCCGTTTATCCACTGGCAAGTACATCGGATCTTTTTCAGTAATATTGAAAGCCTCGTACCATGCACCAATCTGAGGTAGTGCGCCATCTACACGCCATTTGCCTAATGAGTGCGGATCAATCTTCGTAAGTTTCAGGATTTCTTCCGGACGGATATTACCAGCCCACACATTTGCGTAAGACAGGAAGAAACGTTGTTCGGGTGTAAATCCATTTTCATTTTTCAAAGGTGCAGCCGCCGTTGCTTTTTTGAATGCCTGGTAAGACACTTGAAGTCCACCGTGATCGGCAATATTTTCACCCAAAGTAAACTCTCCGTTGGCATGAACCCCGGGAGCTACTTCAATGCTGTCGAAGAAGTTAACCATCACTGCTGCACGTGCTTCAAAGTTCTTGGCATCCTCTGCCGTCCACCAGTCTTTCAAGTTACCATCCTTATCATACTGACGGCCCTGATCATCAAATCCATGAGTCATCTCATGTCCGATAACTACACCAATCGCTCCATAATTGAAAGCATCGTCCGCATTCATATCAAAGAAAGGATATTGAAGTATTCCGGCCGGGAAACATATTTCATTCGTCGTCGGATTGTAATATGCATTTACTGTCTGCGGAGTCATGTGCCACTCCTCTTTATCTACCGGCTTACCGTATTTGGCAATCATTTCATTGTAGCCCCACTGACTGGCGCGCTCAATATTAGCCCAATACGAATCATCCTTTATCTCAAGTGAAGAGTAGTCTTTCCATTTATCCGGATATCCGATCTTTACATGGAAAGTTGCCAGTTTTTCCATGGCCTTTTCTTTAGTCTCTTCTCCCATCCAGCTCAGTTCCCTGATACGTTCGCCCAGAGATTCTTGCAGATTCTTGACCAGAGCCACCATTCTTTCTTTGGCCGCAGCAGGGAAGTACTTCTCCACATACATCTGTCCGACAGCTTCGCCCAATGAACTGTCAACTGTGCTGACAGCACGCTTCCAACGAGGTTGCATTTCTTTCTTACCCGACATGGTACGACCATAGAAGTCAAAATTCTGAGCCACGAAGTCATCACTCAGGTAATTGGCGGCCGAATTGATCAGATTCCACTGCAAGTACAGAATCTGGTCCTCAAGCGGTACTGTATCGATAATGGCATTCACTTCTTTCATTGCATCAGGCTGCCCAATATTAATCTCTTTCAAGTTATTCAGTCCGGCAGTCGAGAAAAATACATCCCATGCGAAAGAGGGATATTCTTTTTGCAATGTTTCCAAAGTCTTCTTGTTATAGTTGGCATGCGGATCGCGTAATTCTACTTGTGAACGTGCCGACCGGGCCAGGCGGGTTTCAATGTTCATTACAGCTTTCACTGCTTTTCCGGCAGTAGTCTCATCATATCCTGCCAATCGGAACATCTTACCTACATGCTGCTGATATTTATCACGGATCTCTTTTGTCTGTGCATCATTCTCCAGATAATAATCCCGTTCGCCCATACCCAGGCCTCCCTGCATGGTGTGTACCATGTTTTCATTGCTATTCATGTCATCAGCGCTGACATAAAAAATAAAATAGGGATACATACCATTCTTTTGCATTTCCACGATCAACGGATAAATCTCAGTTTTACTTTTGATAGCACCTATTTTATCCAGTTCGGGTTTAATGGGAGCAACGCCTTCCTTATTCAGCTTTACGCTGTCCATAGCAATATTATAAAGTTCACCTACTTTCTGTGCAATGCTGCCCGCTTCGTGTTTGCCCGCTGCCAAACCTTCAATCAGCCCGCGCAATTGCCGACGATTGTTCTCGGCAAGCATATCAAACGAACCGAAACGCGAATATTCGTCTGTCAGAGGATGGTTTTTCATCCATCCGCCACAAGCGTACTGATAGAAACTGGTGCCCGGCAGGGCAGTTGTGTCAAGGTTGGCAAGGTCAATGCCGGACGTAAGTACGGCCTCTTTCTTACTGTTGCATCCTGTTGCCATACAACAGATTGCAAGGATTGGTAAATACTTAATTACTTTCATACACTTAAAAAACTATTATTTTTCATTCATCTCCTCCAGCTCCATTGAAACACGTTCCCACTCTTCCACCGTGTGGTCAAGTTGTTGTTTCAACTTCTGGTGTTGTTCGTAAAGTGACATATCCGAAGCACCATCGGGGGTAGCCATCTTCTCTTCAAGGATAGCTATAGCCGATTCTGTTTGTTCGATGGCAGCTTCACAGTCTGCCACCTGGCGCTCCAGTTTCTTTATCTTCTTATTAAATTCTTTCTGTGCTTCGTAGGACAGTTTATTTTCGGATAGCCCCTCTTCAGCTCCTTCCTCTTTCTTACCGCTTGTAGGTGAGGCAGACAAAGGATTGTTTTTCTGAAGTTCGTTCAGGTTCTCTATTTTTTTCTTTTGAAGGAAATCATAGATACCTCCCAAGTGCTCTTTCACTACACCACCACCGAACTCATATACTTTAGTCGCAAGTCCGTCCAGGAAATCACGGTCATGACTGACAATAATTACTGTACCGTCAAATTCGCGTATGGCCTCTTTCAATACATCCTTCGAACGCATATCCAAATGATTGGTAGGCTCGTCGAGTATCAGGAAGTTCACAGGTTCCAACAATAATTTTATCATTGCCAGCCGGGTGCGCTCACCTCCCGAAAGCACTTTTACCTTCTTATCCGAGGCTTCACCACCAAACATGAAGGCTCCCAGTATATCGCGTATTTTGAGACGGATATCTCCCACTGCCACCCGGTCGATCGTATCGAAAACAGTCAGGTTCTCGTCAAGCATCTGTGCCTGATTCTGTGCAAAATAACCTATCTGTACATTATGTCCCAAGGTAAGCTTGCCTTCATAATCAATCTCGCTCATGATACATTTCACAAGGGTAGACTTACCTTCGCCGTTCTTTCCCACAAAAGCAACCTTCTCACCACGATTGATGGTCAGATTGACATCATGGAAGACAACATGCGATCCGTAAGCTTTTTTCACATCTTCGCAGATCACAGGATAGTTGCCACTACGGCTGGAGCAGACAAACTTAAGCCTCAACGCTGAGTTATCCACTTCGTCCACTTCGATCCGCTCTATCTTTTCCAGCTGCTTCATACGACTCTGAACCTGTACGGCCTTAGTTGCTTTATATCGGAAACGCTCAATGAAAGCCTCTGTATCTTCAATCTGCTTCTGCTGATTCTCGTAAGCGCGCAGCTGCTGTTCACGACGCTCCTGACGCAGAACAATAAACTCATCGTACTTCACCTTGTAATCATATATCTGTCCACAGGTTATTTCGATGGTACGGGTAGTTACATTATTCAGGAAAGCCCGGTCGTGGCTGACCAGTACTACCGCATTGGCACGGGTAGATAAAAAATTCTCCAGCCATTGGATACTCTCAATATCCAAATGATTGGTAGGTTCATCGAGCAGCAGTACATCCGGTTTGCGGAGCAAAAGTTTTGCCAACTCGATCCGCATACGCCATCCACCGGAAAATTCACTGGTAGGACGATTAAAGTCATCCCGACTGAAGCCCAATCCTAAGAGGGTACGTTCTATCTCTGCATGAAAGTTAGTCCCTCCCATCATTAGAAAACGGTCGTTCTCGTGCGTAAAACGGTCAATAAGTTTATGATACTCTTCCGAATCATAGTCAGTGCGGTCGGCTAACTCCTGATTCATCCTCTCCAAATCGGCTTGAAGCTCGAAAATATGTTCAAATGCCAGTTCTGCCTCTTCCATCACAGTGTGGTTATCGGCGAGAATCATCACCTGCGGCAGATAGCCGATCGTTACATCACGCGGAATAGCTATAACACCCCGTGTCGGACTTTGCAGTCCGGCCAGGATCTTTAACATCGTTGATTTTCCTGCACCGTTTTTACCCACCAGGGCTATGCGGTCTTTCTTATTGATGACATAACTAACGTCCTCAAACAATGGTGTGGCGTTAAATTCTACTGTTAATCCTTCTACTGAAATCACTTCTTTCTATAAATAAGGGAATTGAGGCAACAAAGATACTCAATTATGCAGACTGCGAAAAAGAATCTATATAAATATGCATCTTCGGAAACAGCAATAAATATCCGGAATGACAGTTCAATCGATTCTTCCGGACATTACCCAAAGAAATAATGCTACCGCACCACTATTCTTTTTTTAAAGAACGTATCAAACTGACCAACTGACCATTTGAAGCGATACCCTGAACAACAAAAGTTAACCAGCTTTGTCCCGGATCACTGAATTCCAACTGGGAGCCGGTTTTATTTAACGGAAGAGCAGGAAGCCAATATATCGTTTTGCAATTATTTTCACTGTTATTTGCCGACTTCTGCACGATAGGGTAGAAAGGCGAATAAAATTCACGTTTCAGCTGATACCCCATGGGACGAATCATCCTAAAATTAGATGCTTTCTTACCAATAGTACCTAAACCCGATTTTGTACTAATCAGAATAGCGCCATTCGATGCCTTAGATCCAATATATGCCATTTGGGCAGCATCTTTTACCAACTCGACGGATTCGACAATGGATACAGGAATAGCAACAAGTTCGGAATAAGAAGTTTCCAGTCCATCTACCATCAATAGAGCCGGAGGAGGAGTAGAATTCATCCCCATGCATAACCGTGTTATATAAAAGAAATCTCCTGCCTGTGAATCGACTGCCCGCCCCACTCCGGGAGTATTAATCAATAAATCTTTGATAGATGAATAAGGTGAAAGGGTCATTTCGTCCACATGATAAGTTTTATTCCAATCGGAGTGAGCCATTAAAGACTCGATTGCATACCGTTTCTTTTTCTCAATCTTCTGGGTGGAAACAACAACTTCGTCTAAATATTGCTCCATAGAAAAAGGATCGGTAGAAGACCGCTGAAACATATCCACGCTTGCCGGAGAAGGATCATCACCGGATTGCTCGGCAACAATCGGCTCGTCCATCTCCGCACGAAACCAATCTGCATAAATGGGAAGAGAAGAATGCACAGGCGGAATGGAATCCCGGTCGACTAACAGCGCCACACCCGTACCCCCTTTTTCCTTACGCGCCTGAAGAATGAAATGCGTACCTTGAGGAAAAGAAAGACTGTCGAAACGGAAACAGCCCGAAGCGTCACTCCTCGTCTGAAGCATAACCGTTTTATCGAAAGAGAATAAAGTGACAACCGCATCAGGGATGCACTTCTTCTCGGAATATTCGGAAACCACCTTGCCACTAATGCACTGACTACTCTCTACCAAAAAGGTACTGCGGGACGGAACAAGGCTGTATTTCACCCAACCCTGAGTCAGCATCAACAAGTCCAACAGATACGAGGTACGGGAGTCATCACTGGAAAAATAGAAAGAGGGATCCTCAACATATCCCTGAAGATCGGAACTCAGAAGAAAAGAGGAAAGAATATTGACCGTGGTATCTTGAAGAGCATAACGGTCGTCGGTAACTGAAACAGAGAGTGTACCGCTCAACGGCTCACCGGAAGTATCACGAAGCCCCATAGTAATATCCCAAAATGAACGTCCTTTATCCTCTTTCAGGCAAGCGGAGAAATCAACATCAGCACGCACGGAAGGGTTCCAATTGAAAGCGGTACGGCCGCTTAAGGGGACGCCCGAACCATCCAACAAAACAAAACGGAGTACACCCGGAGGCAGCGGAGAGCGAGGTACACGCAATGGGGTGGAGCCGGAAAAAGCCGCATGTAAAAGAACACTATCCCGATATTCGACACGAAGGGAATAACCCGAAGACACGACAGTACCTGAATTCAGACGCACCCAAAAGTCATCCTTACGAATATCGACACGGAGGGCTACCGCAGAAACCGGTTCAACCTTCGGAAGGGCGAAACGTAACTCTTTACCCTCACGATTACGACATACCGCTGTATAACTATCATCGGGAATCGGTTCAAGATTGAAAAAGCCCATACCCCGATGAACCGAACTCAGTGTGGTGACGGTATCTCCACGCTGATTGAGCACAAAGCCTTGAACATCTGTCCCCAAACCGTCAGAACTCAAAGCCTTGAAAGCGACACGACTGACACAACCCGAGGGAAGATGTCCGCCTTCGGGAAAGAAAGAGACGTGATAGGAAGCCGCCATACGAGTCACACTCTCCTTGCGGTAATCCTGAAAGGGACGACCGCCGACAATAATCTGACGATAGAAATAACGGAGATCGGGCAAAGAGGAAAGATGACGAGTATAGAAACGAAGCGTATAATTGCCGGAACGAAGCGTATCACCCAAAGAGATGTAACCGGAAAAGACACCGTGATCATCCTTCACCATCTCACGGGAGATGACCTGACTGTCAGCCAACAGTTCGGCATAAACGTAACGGCTGTAAGCCGTTGCCTCGAGGCGGGTATCCATCAGGTAAGCACGGAACCGCACCGTGTCGCCGCGCTCATAATTGGCACGGTCCGTATGGACATAAAGTTTCTCATGAGGCCAGATAGAATCGGACTGGGCAGACAGCCGAATAAAAGAGAAAAAAAGGGCAATCAGAATAAGGAGTTCTTTCATACATAATCAGGATTAAGTATCAAGGAATATTTCAAATATAAACACATATTTTGAAATAAGCAACGAAAAGAGTGCAAATATGTGGCACATCCTGAATATTCATCCTTTTTCATTCGTTCCGGAGCTTCATACACTTTATTTCCTTATAAAGAATCGACACCCATTTGCAAACACAGACATCAAAAAGACACCGAATTGCAGGTTTCACTTACAAGCCCTTTTTGTTTCCGGGTCAAAGCAGAAGAAACAGAGCCCAGTAAAAGATTTTTTTTGCAGAAAAGCCGGGCTTTTTAGCCGATTGCGCCTTTGTTTTCTCGGAAAGAAGGAAGCATTTACCCCAAAAGAAGTAAGCATTCGGGTGAAAAGAAGTAAGCATTTTCGGAAAATGCTTACTTCTTTTCTGAATATCTCTATATGTTTTGGCAGATTACATATATTGTAACGATAATCGGGTGGCGAGAGCAACTGATTTTTTCCTGCTTGCCTTTCTTCGGTCGCCCTTTACAAAGTATCAAAAGAGTAGGCAAAACTCCTCGAAGAAAAGATTTAGAAACAGGAAGGTCATACTTCCTTTCCATTTACCGCCATTATGAATGAAACAAAATCAAAAGCGCAAACGGATATTTGCCTGTAAGCCGTTTTTATGAACCTTATCGGATTGCGGTCCGAAAAAACGAGATATAGAGAAATCATATTATCAATTTGACACTTTGACAAATTGACAATCTTTACCATCATAACCCGAATGGTGATTTAAAGTTCATCGGAAGGAATCACACAGAAGAGGTGTGATCCGGCTTGATATTAAAAAGGGACATCTTCACAAAGACGTCCCTTTCAAAATCTACATTATAGAAATGAGCAAATTAGCTTTAGAACAGTTTGTTAGGATATTCACCTGCATCTACCAATGCCTGGATCTTATCTACTACACCTTGACGATCGGCTGCATAAGTCACGCCGAACCATTTGCTTGTAGTATCCAGAACTTTCACACGAGCAGTGCCTTCGTTCACCAACTTGTTTACCATCAACGGAATGAAATATTCTGATTTCAGGTTTCCTTCGTTTTCTTTCAGGAATTCTTTGAAGTACTCTTCCGAATAAGCAAAATAGTCGGGAGTGAATCCCCACATATTCATTGAAACCGGAGTGTTATCACCGATTGTCTGCATTTCACCGTTTTCGTCCTTAAATGATACTTTACCGTCGATACGTTCGATGGCAGTACGCTCTACCACAGTAGTCAGATAACCTTCCGGATTTGTCTCGCAAACGCCACGGGCTACAGATCCGCTTTCTGAAAGCGTATTTCCTACACGGTAACCTACCATGCAGTAGTCGTTCTTTTTACCGTCCATCTTAGACAGTTCGGCACCCAATACAGCAAAGCTGTCACGTCCGTAGAAGTCATCGGCATTGATAACGGCAAATGGTTCCTTGATAACATCTTTACCCATCAGGACAGCATGGTTAGTACCCCAGGGTTTTACACGGTCGGCAGGACAAGTGAAGCCTTCGGGCAGGTTATCCAATGCCTGGAACACAAGTTCCACCGGAATATGATTTTCGTATTTGCTCAGAATCTTATCACGGAAATCCTGCTCAAAATCTTTACGGATAACGAATACAACTTTACCAAATCCACCACGAATAGCGTCGTAGATAGAGTAATCCATGATAGTTTCGCCGTTAGGACCCAGTCCGTCCAATTGTTTCAATCCTCCGTAACGACTGCCCATGCCGGCAGCAAGCACAAATAATGTTGGTTTCATAACTGTGAATATTAAAAGGTTAGTGATGTGTCTCATCAGATATCGTTGCAAAAGTACAAAATAGAATGAAGAATGAAGAACGAAGTATGAAGAATTTTCTTACTCCGTTCATCGCCATCGACTATTTTAGAACGGATAACCTACAGCAAAGTGTACCCCCAGCCCTTTCCAGAAAGAACCGGTCACATTGTAATATCCCTTCTTTCCCGTATCGTATGGGTCATGCAAAGGTACGCCACAATCCAGACGCAAAATAAGGAAATCGAGATCATAGCGCAAACCGGTACCCGTTCCCAAAGCAATCTGTTTACCGAAAGTCTTCCAGCGCAATTGCTTCTCCGGCGCCTCATCATCTTTACGCAACATCCAGACGTTACCTGCATCCAAAAAGACAGCACCATGCAAGTCACCATAAATGCGGAAACGATATTCTACATTAGCCTCCATACGGATGTCCCCGGTCTGGTCCAGATAAAGCCCCTTGGATGTTTTCGTGGGACGAAATCCACCCGGACCAATGCTCCGTGCAGTAAAAGCACGTACACTATTGGCACCTCCGATATAGAACTGCTCGCTGTAAGGGGCCGTATTAGTATTGCCATAAGCCCAGATAATTCCTCCTGCAACACGACTGGCTATGGACTGATTCTTGTCGATCTTCCAAGTATAACGGAAATCACTGTTCACCTTTAAAAATTGAGCAAAAGGAACACCAAACAACTTTTTGTCTTTCTGGCTAAACTTCCGTCCGAAAATACGGTAAATGCCGGAAGTGATATTTCCGGCAGAAGTAAACGTAGTCTGCCACCAAATAGGATTACGCACCCCGCGCAAAGCTGCGTTATCAAACGTATAAGTATATTCCATGGCCGGAATAAACTGATTCTGTAAACTGCGGTACAATGCCTTATTTTGTTCGGCTATCTCTTCAAAAGCTTTTGTTGTATGTTGCAGCACATTGAAAGTCACCCGGAGGGGTGTCAGGCTGTGACGGCTGGTACGAGTCGGCTGAAAATCATAAGTGGCATTCCCCCCGAACGCCAATAGTTTATAATATTTGGCACGGTTCAGCTGGTCGATATACAAACGGAAAGTAGTTGTTGCCGGGAAGTCATATTCACGTCCTCCGAAAGAAGGAAATACCACCCGGGGGAAAGTCAAAGCCGTAGACACTCCCATCTCCCAGCTATTCATCAATGAACTTCCTTTATTCTGCCCGGTCTGCCATTCATAAGAACCTTTCAATTTTACATTCCACGTTTCTCCCCCACCGAATACATTGTAACGAGTCAGCCCGAAAGATGCCCCCGGCCCGGTCTGGTTGTTACTCTTGGTCGTCAGGTTAAATTCCAGTTCGGCATCATACGGTTTATCAAATGTAGCCTGTAAACGTACGTTCAGTGTGTCACATGTTGCCGTAGAGTCCTGAGGTATATATTGCAGATCGAGATAACGGAAAATACTCAATTGTGAAAGACGTTCCTGAATACGTGTCTGCCGGTATTGGCTATACAAGCGGCTATGGGCGGAGTTACGTAAAGAATCATTGCGGACATATGCCTGATAATTCAGCCAACGGTAAAGCATATTCGGACGCACCTGCATTTTCTTATAATAATGAATGTCAAGTCCACGGTATTCAAGTGTGCTGTTAGGCACTTCTCCACCCTTTCCATACAGATAAACCGATGTCTTCCCTACATAGTATGGGCGTTGTGCTGCTTCCGGAAGCCCGGGTACAGGTATCAGCCGGAGACTGACATGTCCGGGATTCAACAGAGTATCCGCCTGATATTTCATGTAATCCGGACGAAAATAGAAGTATCCCCGGTTACGCAGCAAAGCACTGATACGGCTACGTTCTTCGTCAAGATCACTGACATTGAACTGTTCGCCCGGTGTCAACAGCGAACCTCGTCGCCCTCTCTCCATGATTCTCAACGTACGCGGATTGAAACGAGTGTAATAAACCGTATCAATATAATAAGGGTCTTTCATGTCGACCGTATAACGTATGCTTGCTTTCAGGCTGTCTTTCTTGTCCGGCAGAGTCTGATAACGGACCGTACCATTAAAGTATCCATAATCGTGCAGCAAATTAGTACCCACCTTGGCACGTATCTCCGGATTAACAGTAGAAATGAATACGGGAGGATTGGCGGCAAATCGATTAAAGAGCCAGCGCCCGAATCCTTTCTTATAATGAACCAGACTATTGTAAGCCCACATTTTAAAAGGGATAGGAATGAATCCCAACACCTTTGTACTGGGAGCCTTTTCGAGCGCAGCATCCAGTTCTGTCAGGGCATCGTCCGTCAAAGGTGCCTGCGGACGGTTTTCAATAATAGTTTTCGATCCGGTATAAAGCACTTCTCCTTCGGGCAAATGTTTGGTCGTAGAACAAGCTCCCAAAAGCAGCATTACCAAACCGGCTTGTATGGTGCCAAGAAATATATGAAATATCTTTTTACGTATCATCCTATTTTAATCTCTTTTATTAATCAATTACTGATGTGATTCACCGGTTGATGAAGCCTTCTGTGTATCAGGAGACGTCTTCTTCTTTTTACGGAAAATAAACAACTCACTTAATCTGTCGATACGCTTACGCAGTACCAGACCGATACCGGTCTCCGTAATTTCTCCTTCAAGCACACTTTCATAATTCTTATTATGGAAAAGACGGATATAACGGGTTCCGGATGTATCGAGACGATATTCCAAAGAAATATTATCGATAAACGATTCAACATCATTTGTAGCTTGTGCACCGGTAGATACCTTGCCGCCAAGCACTATCTGGAAACGATCGTTGAAGAAACGCTGTGAATAACGGAAACTATAGTCGGTACGCTTTCCTCCTGCATCGGCAGCATCATGGTCTTCTACCCCCATCGAGAAACTGGCATTCTTCAAATTACCCGCCAATGCGTTGATCTGACTGGAAAGTATACTGTTTAGTGCCGATCCCATATTCAGTCCGCCACCTCCGGAACTTCCGGAATTTGCAAGATAGAGTCCGGTAGCCAGCATGGCAATGGCTTGCTTCCCACGTTCGTCAGCACTCATAGAAGCCAACTGATTCTGCACTTCTGCATCATCGGGTGCATCAATTTCAAAAGCCAGCGAAAGGTTATCCAAACGATTCTTCACGACAATCGACACGTCAAAGTTAACCATACGCGACTGTCCGCTTTCGCTGCCTACCGAAGCACGAAGGCGCTCGGTGGCTTTCAGGTTTAGCATCGGGTCCATCGGGTTTCCCGTCCATTCTACATAGCTGCCATTGTTTATATTGAATTCTTTCAACGGAATCACAGGAAGGGCATATTTCATCATTCCCCCCGTAAGGGTATATCGTCCTGAAAGAGATAAGTCTCCTTGTGGAGTATATTGCATGCTCAGATTACCTCCTCCCTGCAATTCGACCCGGCTGCTGCGGTCAGCACTCAAATCCGCTTTCAACCGGACTCCGGGATCAATCTGCACAGTCATAATCATATCGAGTCCGCCAAGTGACACGACAGGAGCTTCTTCTTTCTGTACGGTGGTCGTATCACTGAAAGAAGTAAAAGTAACCAGGTCCCCCAACCGGTCTTGCACAGTGAGCGGCGAATCCATCAAGACATAGGTGACATCCGTATTGCCCAGCAGGTTCATATTGCCACGCATCACCAACGCATCCACCGGACCACGCAAAGTTGCATTAAAGTCCACAAACACTTTTCCATATACCAGACTCTCTTTAGTACGGGGAGCGTTGAGCAGCATGTAGTTTTCCGCCAACATCGACAGATTCACTTTAGGACTGCTCAAATCGCGAAAATCGACTGTACCATCAATCGTGAAAGGATTCTTACTGGTGGTAAAAATAGCAAATTTGTCGAACATCAAACGACTGTTCTTAATCTGTACGGGACGGTTGTCGAACGTAAACCTTGCTCCCGCCTGACGGGCGAAGACCGACACGCTGTCCAGAATCAGGTCACCATTGACCAATGGCTGATCCGTATCTCCGGTTATGTGCAGTCCACCATCCATATCACCCGAAAGGTTAACAACCTGATCCGGTACAAAAGCATTGGCTATCTTTAGCGGGAAATGCTCCATTGTGGCATTTACCTCGATACTGTCCTTACCGGTTACCGAGGGATGAAGCGAACCGTCGGCCATCAGAATTTCCTCACCCTCATGGGTCAGATAAGTACTGATGTAATGTTTCCCTCTTTCACCCGGAAGCCACGTTACCCCAAGTGCAACGTCTCCGATACGTTGGCGCTCATAAGTCAGTTCATCGATACTGGCCTCGGCAGATACCTGCAAAGAAGTAGCTGTCTGCACATAATTGGCCTCAGCCGAGAAGAGACCGGACAAATCAGGAAGGTAAGGAAGTACCTTACTGATCTCAGCCAACCGGATGCGTTGCAACTCCACGTCAATATTCTGCAATGACACGGTGTCACTCTGGTTTGATTTCATTCGGAATCCCATATCTTCATCATCTACCATATCGACATTGGCATACAGACGCATGTTTTTATGAAGATATATCCAGTTGTGCCGGTCTACGAAGTGGAACTTCCGAAAAGCGATAATGGGGTTCTCCGGTATCAGCGTGAAAGCAAGTCCCTCCCCTTTTCCACTTCCCTCAACCAATGGACGGACATTCACACCGAAAAGTACACCGATTTCTCCTTTATCATTTTCATAGCGCAACGTGAGTTCGGCATCATCGTTGCGTATTTCTCCGGCAATACTCGATTTAAATACAATCTGCGGATTCTTGGGCCCGTTGATGACTCCTCCATGCAAACTCATGCGAGTCGTATCTTGCTTGACAGTAAAGTAAATCGTATCCAATTGCAGGGTATCCATCTTCAATGCGTGAATAGCAGCTTTTCCGTTGATACCCCAATCGGGAGCGGTGCCAAACTTCACACCCATATCATGAAAAGCAATATCTTTTGTTGCCAGATAATATGCCAGAGGATTTTCTTTACCGGCAGACATCGAAAAAATGGCAGTAGGCAACGCCTTACGCAATTCTCCATGATCAAGCTCTTTTTTATCAATCTGCTCAATCAGCACATCGGCAAAGTGAATAGATTGTTCAATCAACTTGTCCAGACTGGAACGTGCCGAAAGGTTAAGTTTCATATCACCAGCCGTAAGATGGGTGAAAATACGGTCACGACGAGCCTCTGCTGTAAAATTAAAAGCTAAAGGATGCTTCAAGGGTTTGGGAGCAATACCCAGTTCATACAAGTCGAGTTGGGTAACATCCAAATCAGCCTTTCCGTCCATGTAGGGTTTGGCAAGATGATATTCGGCATTGGCGTTCATCTTCAACAACCGGTTGTCACTAACCACATGGGCTGTGGCAAGTGCATTCTTAACATCACCGGTCACTTCAATTCCCGAAATACGGTAACGTCCGTAATGGAGTGACTCCAACGAAGCTTTCAGTGAAGCAACCGTACGATAAGAAGTAAAGTCCGTTCCCCTGCCTGCTGCTGCTACCGATGTAGTCAGTTCATAAATCGAATCTTTAGGCAGGAAATGATGGAGCTGCAAGGCTTCCACCTTCAGATCGGCCCGATAAGCCTCGGTACTTCCATTGTAAGCCGCATCTACATTCAGTGATCCCTCACCCTCTTTCAGCAAGAGTTGCGCCATATATTGCGGACCTTTCATCCGGGCTTTTGCGACAAGCGACATCTGATTGGGAATAACAAGAGAACTGTCCGCCCTTGTTCCACCCAGAGTTGTCAGGAAATTAAGATTCTGGGTCTGCATTCTCAGGTCGATAACAGCCGACCGCTCCACGCTATCAGTCAGGTTCAGCAACTCCCCACCTCCCGAAAGTGAGAAAGCTCCGGGTAGCTCAGCGCTGAAACGAGTGATCTGCATCTCTTTCAGATTGCCCTCCGTACCGGCACGTATCACCAAAGGGCGGAAAGGATAGGCCTCCTTGAAGCTATCAGGCAACCCACCGGCAAGAAGCAGAACATCCTGCTTCCCGATCATCGCATTAAAGCGTGCGGTCAGCCGTCCGGTCGTAGGAATATTCACCAACTCCCAATAGGTCTGTGCCGTAAAATTTATTTCAGAATGGGGTGTCAACAGTTTCAAGTCCGGCACCCGGATGACAGTATCATTGGCAAACACACGCCCGGTAAGTGAAGTGACACTTAACCCGGACCGGTCGTTCATCGAAAACTCACGGATGACAGCATTCATATTACGCCCGCGATAATACATCGAATCGAGCCCGATACGTATATCACGCAAAGCAATATGTGACGGATCAAAGCCTTCGGCTGGTTCCATCGAACCCACATCATAATTCACAGAAGTACCCGACAACAAAAAGCTGCGAAGCCCGTAACGCAGATTCTTCAAATCGGCTTCGGCCTCATTGATTTGTGCGTCTCCCACATGGGCTGCCAAACGCATACTGTCTGCCGGTAACTGCATGCTGAAGGAAACATTCTTTAATTTCAAATGGCGTAAATCAACTTTCCAACGAATCTCACTCTGAGCAGTATCTTTCGGTGTAGCAGTAGTATCATTCAGAAGTAACTGAACATGGGTATCGGATAATTCGGCCCGATTAATAACAGCTACTTCATTGGGTAAATCCACCCCATGGCTTTCGAGTTTAAAGCTGCCTAAGACACCTTTCAGACGCATACCATCTATCAGGTCAGCAGAGTTAACAGTCACCTGACGAAGAGTGATATCATCCACTTCTACTTTTCCACGAAAAAGCGGAAGTGCCTGCACATGCACATTGAAACTTTCAAGTGATAATAATGTATCGGGAGTCTGAATGACCTCAACCCCTCTTACCAGCAAATTTAAAGGAAACCGCAAATCGATACGCCGGACATTAATCTGCATACCGGTCGCTTTGGAAGCATAAGCAGCAGCCTCCTTTCTCAGAAAATTCTGTACGGGAGGAATATAGAGTAATACCATCAGTATCACAAAGAGTATGACAGGAGTAAGCAAAATCCAGCTTACCCATTTGATCCATTTTCGTTTCATGAAGCTTGTGTCTCAATGTAAAAAGTGATACAAAGAAAACAAAATTATCCGGAAAAAGATTAAAGTGACGATGATTTTATATTATGAGTAGACTCACAACAATCACCGGGACTGATCCTCTGACGCATACCGGCGCGCTTCTGTCAGCACGATATCTACTTGCTGAAGGGCTTCTTTTGCTTTTCGTACAATTTCGTCCGAAATAGCTTCTCCACGGCGCTGCTCCAACCACGAAAGTAAGGGAAGTACTCCTGAAGCCCCAAGTAAAGTAAACAGAGGTAGCAGCTTATGTGCTATCCCTGCTATCCCATCCACATCCATGGTCCGGACAGATTCTTCCATCCGACTCCGGTTTTTCTCCGTTTCTTCAATAAAAGTTTGAATAATAGCTGAAGCTGCTTCCGAGTCATCCTCGGAAAAAGCCGTCAACGCCCGAAAATCAAGAGAGGTCTCCGTCGGTCTGATTGACGAATTTTCAAGGACTTCACCCGTTATTATCGCTAACAATTCCTTCACCGTAAAAGGTTTGTGCAGACATCCCGCAAATCCATATTCCCGGAAATCCTGTTCGCCCATCTCACTACGTGCAGTAACAGCAATAACCGGGATAGTACGTGCCTGAGGAATATTGGATGCACGCAATAACTTCAGCAAATCGAACCCGTTAATGGCAGGCATCTGAACGTCAGTCAGCAATACGTCAAATGAAGAAGTACGAAGTTGTTCTATCAACTCGTCCGGCTGCTGACAGCAAGTAGCTCGAATATTCTGCTGCTCAAGCATAGCCGCGGTCAGTGCCAATTGAATCCGGTCATCATCAATCAATAAAACATGATTTAGCTTTTGGGAGGATATTTCTTCTCTATCACCAGCCTGGTCTGAAACTGAGGTTGAAACAACTGCCTCCTCCTGCTTCTCCCCGACAACAGGACCTACCGGATACAGTGGCAAAATGACAATAAAACGGCTTCCTTCCCCCAGCGTACTTTGCACGCTAATCGAGCCTTCAAGTAACGTCACAAGTTTGTGAACGATAGAAAGTCCCAACCCAAATCCTTCCTCCCCCTGTGCTCCGGGTAATCGGGTAAACTCCTGAAAAATCTTCTCACGATCACCGGGCGCCATTCCTTTACCCGTATCCGCAACCTCAATGCGAACACTGGATGAATGGTAGGTGACATTCAATGCGATATTGCCCTTTACTGTAAATTTCACAGCATTCGAAAGCAAATTATTCACAATTTGCCGGATGCGTAAAGGATCGCTGATAAAACGTCCATCCAACTCAGAATCTATACTGTAGTCCAAAGCTAAGTGTTTGGCATCGGTCAGTGGTTTGAAACTTACACGAATCTCTTCGAACAGTTGTGCCGGATTGAATGTAACCCGGTTGACTTCTGCTTTATTCAGATCCAACCGATGGAAATCAAGCAAATCACTTACCAGTTTAAGCAAATGTTGCGAAGAACTTTTCATATTGTCCAGATAGAATCGTTGCCTTTCGTCCGTTGTCAACCCTGAAAGCAAATCCGTATATCCGATAATAGAACCCAGAGGAGCTTTAAAGTCATGAGTAATGGCAAGCATTAACTTTTCGCGGGCCTCAAGTAATGCTTCTGCACGTTTATTGGCCTCTTCCAATTCTCTACGGTAACGATTGCTACGGGTAATATCCCGCCAGATCATAATCAAGAAACAAGCAGACAACAATACAGCAGCAACGGCAATTCCTCCGATAGTTCGAGTGGATCTATTGCGAAGCTCTTGCTGTTCGGACGCATTATCCACAGCACGCCGGGTGACTACCTGTTCATAAGTTGTAATCATACTGTCTATGCGAGTGGTCAGTTCCCTGTTCATCCGACGGAGGCGGGCATTATAATTAGGGCGTACTGCCGGCTTTGCCTTCCGCTTGGTTACCGTACGTATACGCTGATGTAACGAGTCAATCGGGTTATAAGACTCAAGAATAGTGTCCGTGGCAAACTCTACTGCTGTATTGACCAATACAGCAGTATCTTCCTTTGAAGGCACAAAAACCTCACCAAGCCTCCTAAAAAAACCCTTCTTTTTTCGCTTGGTAATAACAGAATCGCGTTTGGTAATGATACGGTGCTGCACACGCTGCTGGGTGATCACCGTATCCTGCTCGGCAATAATGGAATCCAACTCAACCGGAGTAATCATGCTTTCATTCGCTTCATTGATGATCTGAAGCATCCGGATGGTATTTTCATCCTTTTCTTTCAACAGAAGAAGTAAACTGTCCGTCTGTAAACTTTGTACATCATCCGTATCAGACAATTTCTCCATCTCCCTATGTACGAACAACAGAGAGAACAATAACACGACCAGCAACAAAGTATACCCCGCCGCGATCTTTACTTTTGTGAAACGGGAAGGAATAGCCATAACTTATCTTGTTTTATACCTGAAACGTAACCATAACATGATTGCCGCACTACTTAGTCCGAAAGGGAAAGCCATCCAGACTCCGAACAATCCCCACCCCATGACAAAACCAAAGAAATACCCGGCCGGGAGAGAAATAATAAAATAGGCAATGAAAGCAATCAGCATCATAGGCTTTACATCCGAAATGCCACGCAGTGCATTGGCAAAGTTGATTTGCATTCCGTCTCCAAACTGATAAGCCAGAAAAGGCACCATCAGAACGACTACCATCGCTGACACTTCCGTATTGTCAGTAAACCATCCTCCCACCTGATATCGGAAAAAGAAAACAATGGATAACAATACGATTCCCATAGCCAATATGATATGTGCGCCGGCATAAGCCGTACGTCGCACATTAACGATATCGTTTTGACCTTTGAAATTGCTGACCCGTACAGCCACTGCCGCTCCCATCCCATAGAACATCATAAAAGTAAACTGTGAGATAGTGAGCATCACCTGATGGGAAGCCAGAGCAATAGTGCCCAACCATCCTACCATCACCGTACTCAAACTAAATGAAGCAGTCTCCATCCCCATCTGAAAAGCGACAGGCCACCCCAAAGCATTTAACTGCCGAAACAACGCGCGCGACCATCCTAAACGGATAAATCCCAGTTTATAACGCAAAAAACGACGGCTACTAAAAAAGACCAATACAAAAACCAACACCATGACAATGCGCGAAAACAATGTGCTGATCCCGGCTCCCAATAGTCCCAACTCAGGAAATCCCAGTTTACCATTAATCAGTATATAATTTCCTACAATATTCAGCACATTACCACCCAGAAGTATCCACATAGCTGTCTTGGTATCGGTTATTCCGTCAGTAAACTGTTTGAATCCGTTAAATAACAGCACAAAAATTAATGAAGCAAGCAATATCAGATAGTAGGGTTTGATCAGAGAAAGCAATTCTTCCGGCTGCCCTAACCTTTCCACATTCAGATAAAGAATCGCCATAATTCCGGTTAGCAAAATGCCCACCAAAAGATTGGCAAGCAAACTACAACGCAAAGCTTGTCCTGCAGCAGCAAATTTACGCACACCATAAAAACCGCCAACAATGGGTGTAAGCCCATACGAGAATCCGGTGCTGAAGATGATAGCCAACGTAAACATATTATTGACGAAGGAAGCCGCCCCCAGTTCATTGGTACTGTGATGCCCAATCATCAAGGTATCGGCAAAACCAAGTACAATCACTCCCACCTGCCCGATGACAATAGGAAGGCCAAGAAAAAATAGTGCTTTATAATGATTCTTATATATAAGTCTCATTCCTGCTCTCCCTTGCTACTCTTATAGTAAAGTACCACTCCATTTTCTTCACGGAATGCGGTTTGTGCCACTGCTTTCAGACGGTCGGCAGTTACAGCACGATAACGTTCTACTTCCTTCTCCATATCTTCTGCTTGTCCGTTCAACTCAAACCATGCAAGATTCGTCGCTACATTCAGATAATTGATATTTCCAAATATCTGGGTAGACTCAAATTTATTCTTCACTTTCTCAAGTTCATGTTCCTGTACCAAAGCAGTTTGCAACTCGTTCAACTCTTCACGTACGGCTGCCTCGGCCTCTTCCAATGATACACCGGCAGCTGGTTTACCACTGATATGAAACAAACCGGCATCAATCGTTCCTGATATATAGGCATCAATACTCGAAAACAATTGTTTTTCTTGTACAAGATGCTGATTCAGGCGACTGGAACGTCCGTTACTTAAAATATCCGATAAAATATCAAATGCATAATAATCGGCATTCAAACGGTCACACATGTGATAAGCCATAAAAAGCGAATCAAGCGGTACATTTCGCTCGACTACCTGGCGGCGCTCTCCTGTCTGGACAGGCTCCTTGGGCAACTGTCGTAAAGGAACCTCCCGACGGGGAATGGGGCCGAACCACTTTTCCGTAAGACTTACGGCCTCTTCAAATGATATATTTCCGGTGACAGCAAGCACAGCATTATTGGGCGCATAAAAACGAAAAAAGAAATCTTTGACCTCTTCCAATGTTGCATTGGCTATGTGGGACAATTCTTTACCAATGGTAGGCCACTGATAGGGATGAACCCGATATGCCAAAGGGCGCAACAAATGCCCGACATCACCATATGGCTGATTGAGACAGCGTTGCTTGAACTCTTCCATTACCACTCCACGTTGCACTTCCAGGCTGCGCTCACTAAAATCAAGACTCAGCATCCTATCAGATTCAAGCCAAAATCCAGTTTCTACATTCTGCCGGGGTACAGTGAGATAATAGTTGGTAATATCATTATTGGTCCAGGCATTATTTTCTCCTCCCGCTAATTGAAGCGGTGCATCATAATCGGGTATATTCACCGAGCCCCCAAACATCAGATGCTCAAAAAGGTGAGCAAACCCGGTATGTTCCGGGTTTTCATCCCTGGCTCCCACATTATAAAGAACGTTGAGTGCAACCATCTGCGTGCTGGCATCCTGTGAGTGAACCAGCCTCAAGCCATTGCTCAGAATATGCCTGTTGATCTGCAGCATATTTATTCGATAACAGAAACGTTGATAATCTTCACATCTTCTTCCGGACGGTCACTGCGGTCCGTTTTTACCTGCTGAATTTTATCAACAACATCCATACCTTCTATAACTTCTCCAAAAACTGTATATTCACCATCCAAATGCGGAGTACCTCCGACGGTAGTATAAGCTTTTATCTGCTCAGGAGTAAAATGAAAATCCGGTTGTTTGGCAGCTTCAGCCTCAGCCTGTATAAACAAAGTATCTTGTAAAGCGAAAAGTCCATCCTGATCGTTAGCCTTACGCATTTTATAGATTTCCTTCATATGTTTCTGTGCCAAAGCATTAAAAGCCTCAGTCACTTTATTCTGATTCTTCTGCTGTTCCATATTCAGAAGAGTCGAATCACTGAACACTTTTCCGGTAACAATATAGAACTGACAGCCGGATGACTCCTTATTAGGATTTACCTCATCGCCCTGACGAGCAGCAGACAAGGCACCTTTCTTATGGAAATATTTAGGATATACAAACTCTGCCGGAACTGTATAGCCGACATCACCCGAACCTAACATCTTACCCTTCGGAGCATTTTTCGATTCCGGATCACCGGCTTGCACCATAAAGTCTTTTATTACGCGATGAAACAGCGTCCCATTATATGTTCCGTCTTCAGCCAATTTAATAAAATTATCTCTGTGTTTTGGAGTCTCATTATACAATTTCACTTTGATATCTCCTAAAGAGGTCTCAATTTTCAATACAGTTTCTTTTTCCATGTTTCCATTTTTCTTTTGTCCCGGTTTACAAGCTACTGCACCGCAAACCAGTATAATTAATAATATCCAAAAATTCTTTCTCATAACGCTTTTATTTAATTTAAGTCTGCAAATATACGACTTTACCTCAAAACCTCTTACCTTTGTAGCTCACAAAAAGAGGCAAAAGCTAACATCATGAGATCCATACTGATAGTTGAAGATGATATTACGTTCGGAATGATGCTAAAAACCTGGTTAGGCAAAAAAGGGTTTAATGTATCATCGGTAAGTAACATTGCACGTGCGCAAAAGCACATCGATGCACAACCGACAGATCTGATTCTTTCCGACTTACGACTTCCCGACCACGATGGCATCCATCTATTGAAATGGATGGGTGAGAAAGAACTTCATATCCCATTGATTATCATGACAGGATATGCAGACATCCAATCAGCAGTACAAGCCATGAAATTGGGCGCGCAAGATTATATTGCCAAACCGGTTAATCCTGAAGAGCTACTCAAAAAAATAACTGAAGCCCTTCAAGTTAAAGAATCCCCTCTTCCACAGGTAGCCCCACATGGTAAAAGTCCCAAAACCAAACAGGAATCCCATTCCTATCTGGAGGGAGAAAGCGATGCAGCCAAACAACTTTATAATTATGTCAGCCTGGTAGCTCCCACTAACATGTCAGTCCTGATCAACGGTGCCAGCGGAACCGGTAAGGAATATGTAGCTCACCGTATTCATCAGTTAAGCAAACGTTGCGACAAACCGTTTATCGCTATCGATTGTGGCTCCATCCCCAAGGAATTGGCTGCTTCTGAGTTTTTCGGACACATCAAAGGCTCTTTTACCGGAGCACTCTCTGACAAAACCGGTGCATTTGTAGCAGCAAACGGAGGTACCATTTTTCTTGATGAAATAGGTAACCTCAGCTACGAAATACAAATTCAACTTCTTCGTGCATTACAGGAACGTAAAATACGTCCTGTTGGTTCAAATACAGAAATAACAGTCGATATCCGTCTGGTATCTGCAACCAATGAAAATTTGGAACAAGCTATCGAAAAAGGAACATTCCGTGAAGATCTATATCATCGGATTAATGAATTCACTTTGCGAATGCCTACGCTGAAAGAACGTGGAGAAGATATCCTTCTTTTTGCCAACTTCTTCCTCGACCAAGCTAATAAAGAACTTGACAAGCAACTTATCGGCTTCGATGCCAACGCTTCAAAAGCACTTCTTGAATATCACTGGCCCGGCAACCTGAGACAGATGAAGAATATAATCAAACGTGCCACACTGCTCGCACAAGGTAGTTTTATTGGTCTCACAGAACTGGGAAATGAGATACAGGAGACGCAACCCTCAACTCCCAAAATGGCATTGCGGGATGAAGATACCGAAAAAGAGCATATAATGGAGGCGTTGCGACAGACAGGCAACAATAAAAGTCGCGCCGCGCAATTACTTGACATTGACCGCAAAACATTATATAATAAATTGAAACTATACGGAATCGATCTTTAACGAACAGCAAGGTGTGGAATATTTCCACACCCCATTCCACACTTTCCACAGTGTTCTACACTATCCTTCATCTTTATCTTTCTTTTAGCATACTGCAAATCAACCGGTTACATCAGGCCTTCCTTTCTGGCACAGCATTTGGGAAATACTCTGTACAAGTGTTTAACCAAATGAAAATAAAACTAAGGAGTTAGTTTTATAGTAGTAGCAATGTTTATGTTTGTTTGTGATGGTTTTTAACCTAGACCTTAACATGAAATTAAAAAAACAGACAATCAAAACTTTTAAAAAGCAATAATTATGAAAAAGTTAGTTTTAGTAGTAGCTATGTTTATGTTTGCTTGTGGATCATTCTTTGCCATGGCACAGGATCCGGTGAAAAAAGATCAAAAGAAAGAGGTCAAAGACACTGTGAAAACCGAGCCTAAAAAAGAAGTAGCTGATACAACTGCTACAACGTTCGCAGCACCAGGAGCATTTGCACAGTTTGCCGAATAATAGTAAGCACACTACAACAAAAAAGCCATTCCTACTTCGTCTATTCAGGGAATGGCTTTTTTGCTATATATCTATTTCAAACCCATGCCACAAATTACTATCCGGCACAGGAGCATCGAGTTCTATCAATTCTTTGGATACCGGATGAACAAAACGTACATACCTGGCATGCAGACAGATACTACCATCCGGATTGGAACGTGGAGAGCCATACTTCAAATCACCTTTAATAGGGCATCCCATCTTTGCCAGTTGGCAACGGATCTGATGATGACGTCCGGTCTTAAGGTCAACCTCAAGCAGGAAGTAATTATCCGAACGGCCGATAAGCTTATAGCTCAGAATTGCTTTCTTACTATTGGGAACCTCCTTATCATAAGCATAGCTCTTATTCTGTTTTTCGTTACGTACCAGATAATGTATCAGTTCACCTTCAGGTTGCTTCGGGCAATTTTTCACAACAGCCCAATAGGTCTTTCTGACCTCACTGTTCTTGAACATCTCATTCAGCCGGGATAAGGCCTTACTGGTTTTCGCAAAAATAACAAGACCGCTCACGGGGCGGTCCAGCCGATGGGTTACACCGATAAAGACATTTCCGGGCTTCTGATATTTATCTTTCAGATATTGCTTAACTGTTTCTGAAAGAGGAGTATCCCCCGTTTTGTCTCCCTGAACGATTTCGGAAGCGGTCTTGTTAACTACTATAATATGATTGTCTTCGTATACAACGGTCATACCGAATATTACATATTCATACCACCATCAACCTGGATCACCTGTCCTGATACATAAGAAGACATATCAGAAGCAAGGAAAGTAGCCACATTGGCCACATCTTCAGGAGTACCGCCACGGCGCAATGGAATTTTCTTAGCCCATTCAGTTTTCACTTCTTCCGAAAGGCCGGCTGTCATATCAGTGATTATAAATCCGGGAGCAATGGCATTGGCACGAATACCACGAGAGCCAAGCTCCTGTGCGATAGATTTAGCCAAACCAATCATACCGGCTTTTGAAGCTGAATAGTTAGACTGTCCCGCATTACCATGAACTCCTACCACTGACGCCATGTTAATAATGCTTCCTGCTTTCTGACGCATCATAATCGGTGTACAAGCATGAACAAAGTTGAAAGCAGATTTCAGGTTTACGTTGATAACCATATCCCACTGCTGTTCACTCATACGCATCATCAATCCGTCACGAGTAATGCCTGCATTGTTAACCAGAATATCAATACGTCCAAAATCTTTATGAATCTCTTCTACCACCTTTGCAGTATCTTCAAAATTGGCAGCATTCGAAGCATATCCTTTAGCTTTTACACCCATTGCCTCGATTTCTCTCGCTGTGTTCTGTGCATTTTCGTCGATAACAAGATCTGTAAATGCGATATTTGCTCCTTCAGAAGCGAACTTCAAAGCAATAGCTTTACCAATACCACGAGCCGCACCGGTCACAATGGCTGTTTTTCCATCTAATAATCCCATACTAAATTTAAATTATTGATTAATTTTTGTTCTATGTAGTGCACCAAACACGATGTTGGCAACATATCTTTTTCGGGTTTCCATATCCAGGTTCGCCCCGATATGTCCTCGAATATATGGCACCTCGATGCCTTTTACGCAGTAATGTACCAACGCAGCGGTCATTTCCACATCGTCTATATGGAACACCCCTTTGTCTTGTCCTTCCTTCAGCACACTTTTGAAAAGTTGCATTTCTTTTGCATCAAACCTTTTGCGGACTTTCTCCACCCGCCAAATATCTCTGAAGAAGTTGGCACGGAGTGTTCCGTTACGATAAACCACCTCTTTTACTGCATCCAGTCGCGTGTAGATCATCTCTATAATTTTTTTATCAGGAGAGATATCTTTATCTGCCACACGCTTCATCATATCCGACAGAATATCCAGTTCAGACTCTACAACAGCCAAATAAATTTCATCCTTACTTTTAAAATAGGTATAGAGCGTACGCCTACCCTTTTTAGAAGCAAGAGCGATATCATTCATTGTAGTATTCTCCACGCCCATCTTGGCGAAAAGCTGACGGGCAACGTCTACTAACTTGGCTTTTGTTTTTGATACGGTCATAGGTTAATTGCACATTGCTGAATTATTTGTGCAAAAGTAATTCTTTTCTTTCGTCCACACAAGAAAATAAATAAATTATTAACAATTGTACCTGAAAGCACTATGAAAAAAAGCAAAACAGGTCATCGCTGATTTCCAGCAACATAGCATAAAAACAACATTTTTATCGAAAAATAAATATCAAAATATTTGGTAGTTCAAATAAAAGCCGTACCTTTGCACTCACAAAACAGAAACATCGCGGAGTGGAGCAGTTGGTAGCTCGTTGGGCTCATAACCCAAAGGTCGTCTGTTCGAGTCAGGCCTCCGCAACTAAATAGAAGAGAAGAGGGTGTCCGAAAAGGGTACCCTCTAACTTTTTTCTTTTTTTGTGATTTATCCAACAACTTATAAAAATGCCCCTCATGAAACTCAATTTTCTCCCTTTATCAGTCTTATAATCCTTTCCATCCCTCCCTTTCTTAGCCTTTTTCTGCTTGCAGATCATTTTTCCGATGTTAAATGCAATAGCCAATATTCCAAAGTCCATGACAATCTTCTCCAAGCCTTTATGCCTGAACCTCTTGTACTCTTTATTCCATTTTATTTGCCCGAAGACCGCTTCCACCTCCACCGGTCTTTTGCTCCTATGTTCAAGCCCTTTTGATGAAGTGAGTTTCTCACGTGCCAGTTGCTTGTACCGCCTTAATTTATGATTCACCTTGATCTCCCTGTTTCCTCTCCCTTTGTGACATTTATTTTGTAGGGGACATCCCTGACAGTTCTTAGCACGGTAAACACTTATTTCACTTTCATATCCATTATCATTGACAGCCTTTATCGTGTAGGCAAATTTCATATACTGTCCCATCGGACATACAAAGTAATCTTCCGGTTCGTTATAATACAAATTATCTTGTTTGGAGATGTCACATTTCCATTTTTTTGTTTGTTCCATATGAAAATAATTATATTTCACATAAGCGCTTATACCGAAGCGTTCCATAAACTCATAATTTTCCTCACTTCCATATCCGGCATCCGCACAAACCTCTTTCATGAACCGGCAGTATCTCATCCGGCCATACAATAGAAATGAAATCAACGTCAACGTATCACCCGGATTGTGATAGAAAGCATAGTTTGTTATGAACTGGTTTTCCGTGGATATCTGTAGATTATATCCCGGTTTAAGCTGACCGTTCCTCATGTGGTCTTCTTTCATGCGCATAAAAGTCGCATCAGGATCTGTTTTGGAATAGCTGTTTCTTTCCCCCATTATTTCCAAGTGTTTCTCATATTCCTGCAGCTTAGGTAAGTACTCCTCATTAAGCTTTTTAATCTGACGAAGTTCACGTTTATTGCGGTTCTCCAGATTAATGGCATCTATTTTTTCTTTCAGAGCATGGCTGTCAATAGGAAGAGTTGATTCTCCAGGAGCGGTGTTGTCACCGAGAATACCCTCATCAATTTGAGAAAGTATACATTGAATCTTATTTTCCAGACGATCCTTATACTTTTCCACACTTTTGCGCCAGACGAAAGTATAACGGTTGGCTGCCGACTCCATCTTGGTCCCGTCGATATATTGTTTTTCCAGGCTGATATATCCCAACTCAACAAGCATGAGCACAATCTGAGTGAACAAACTGTGGATACAACTCTTCAAACGCTTGCTGCGGAAATCATTGATGGTACGGAAGTCGGGAGTGGACTTGCCCGAAAGCCACATGTAAAGGATGTTCTCCTGAAGTAGACGTGCTATCTTACGACAAGAGTACACATTGTTCAGGTAGGCGAAGAACAACACTTTCAAAAGCATGCGGGGATAATAAGCAGGACAACCACCACCCTTATAAGTAGATAACAACGGACTGATGTCAAGCTTATCAACAATCTGGTTGACAAGCCGGACCGGAGCATCCGAAGAAATATTTTCATCAAGACGGCAAGGAAATAAGGAATCCATACCTTGAGAATACTCCTTAAATTGTATATTTGCACTATCGATTAACATGCTCTAAGATAAACATTTTAGAGCAAATTAAAAAGTCCGAGCTTGGGAAAGTTCGGACTTTTACATAAAAAAAGAGGGTACCCTTTTCGGACACCCTCTTCTTCATTTTATATCAGAACCAAAAGGATCATGGATTCAGGATGGATCAATGTAAAAATCTGAGGGCTTTTCTTTTTATGCATATAATTTGGCGAGTCTGTACAAGAAAAATGCTTTATCTCTTACTCCTCTGAACTGTGCCCTAAACGCTTTGATTTTAGCATTAAATGATTCTGCTGCTGCATTGGTAGCCCTTCTTTCAAAGAAGTTTATTATATTCAGATAGTGCGTTTGTATAGAGCGCGCTACCCTTCCAAAGGTGAGGAACTCCGATTTGTCTACTTCATCATACCACCTTGCAAGCCTTGTCAAAGCAATATCTTTAAACTTACACTGATGATAGATTGAGCCTAACCGCATGGCCAGATAATATCCCTTCTTTATATCGGGATATTCTTTAAATAGAATCTCGGCCCGTATCCTTTGTGACTGAGTCCATAGCGATTCTTTTTTGTAAAGCAGATAAATACTCCTTGCCAGCAACTGTTTTCTTGTATCTCCATTAGCGAAAACGGGCGCATGATACATCTTTCCGCAGGCCTTTGCGTAAGCAATCTGTATGGACTCTTCGTCCAAAGCCTCCCAGCGAGCTTTCACGCGCATCTCCTGAACAGCTTCATAGGCTAATTTCTGTACATGGAAACGATCTGTAACGCGTTTGGCGGCAGGGAAGCAAGTCCGGGCAATCTGTGCCATATTGGGGGCCATATCCAATGTTATCTCACGTACCTGGTAGCGACGACGACGGGAAAGTTTAAGCAGGACAGAGGTGACTGTACAAACAGCCGTACCTTTAATGATAGCGATAATACTGCCTTTACCACCGTGAGCCTCTTTATTAATCAACACAGTATAGAGTTCTCCACGAGAGAGAGCCACTTCATCAATGCAGACGTAGGCACCAATGTTCTTTTCAAACAAAAGCCAGTTCTCTGCGTGGGCAAGCTGCTCCCAGTGGAGGTAGCCACTTAAATGGTTACGGTATTGACGTTCAAATAAATCCCCGTCAACGCCATATAAAGTACCCAATAACTTGCAGCTGATCGGATAATTATCAATATAGTTCTTTTAAAAAAAACGCAAAATCCTGCGTCATACGAGTACCCTCAGCTAACATGCGCCAGTTACGGCAGATATACTCATTGCTCTTCTTTAATATCCAGCGACGACGGCGAATGTTCAGATACACTTTCTTGCCACGAAGGGGAAAGTCCTGGACAACCACTGGATCATAAAAGCCTTTGCTCTCAGTGCCCTCACCGGCATACTGCTCAGGAACCAGATTATTCTCTTCAAGGTAAATCACAATCTCATTCACGCTTTCCTTCACATCAACAAGAGCAAAGTAATCCAAGGTGCCTTCAGGAAGAAGAAGGCGATAACCATTTAACTCCATTTTCTATAAATTTGAAGGCAAAGATAAGAATTTATAATTTCACCCCTCAGAGTTATTCATTGATCCATAAATTCTTAGGGATTGCCGTTTTATCATTAAGTACCAACTTTAAGACAGTTACCAATAGCTACATTATTCTTAGTACCATCCCCGGATCAGAACAATCTCCCTCAGAAGCATTCATGAGTCCTATTTGTCGGATTACATCCCCCGGTATTGTCAAACGATTCCCCTTAATTACAATTTTGGAAGTAATATCCACCGGAGTTTCTCCTGCCAAATCCTGTGCATATACCGTACGATTCTCCTTTTCTATTGAGGAAGGAAATACCATCGTCACCTCTTTGAAATACCCCAGTAAACCGACAGGCACATCCCAACGATCAATAGATACGGTCACTGCAACTTCTTCTGTTACATATTCACGCCCCAAATTACGCCCTATTGTAACAACAGCTACAGCACCATTGGGATAACGGGACGCCAGCACAAATGGACGAACTTCCAGAGGAGCCCCGGAAACTTCCGGCAATCCCATTCCCCGGGCGACCCGTGCCGGTGCTACAGCTATCACGTCCGTACCAACCTTACGTCCTTTATTCCAGGTTTCGTTCTCCCATAGCGCCCAATGATCAGTAAGCTTCACGCTATCAATAGCATAAGCTGTATTTCCTACTGAGAAAGGTACTGCTATCCGATGCCATCTGACTCCACGTACTACTTCATCCAAACGTCGCTTTATATCACGCCCGGTCGGTGGAAATACAAAATCCTGTGTCCCATCCGGCAAAGTTCCTGCAAACGAATGACGCATCACACCAATAGCACAACCCAGCCCCACTGCAATATAAGGTTCATCTTCACAGTTGATAATTCCTTTTGCCCCATTAACGGTCTTATAAGGTAATAGATCACAAATACGCTGAATAGTAATCGGCTGCGCCATAATGTTTTCTACATCATACGTCCGAAAGACATCGCTGAATTCAATAAACTCATTTCGCAAAGCATGTTCTATATATAAATGAGGAGCATACCGTTTGCCCATAGAAGTTAATCTTCTCCTCCATTCTCCATTCCTATCCTCTTTCCCCCAATCCACTTTCCAATAATCAAAACCTGCTTCATTAGCTACCTTTATCCTCCGTTTCCAATATTCTTCCTCAGGAATATCGGCATACTTTTCTGCCTTCTGGGCACAAATCCATCCACCAACACCTTTCCAGCCTTTGCCTTTGATTTTTAAGGATAGCTGCCTTAAACGTTCCACGTCATCTCCACCAAAAGACGGGAAGCGATCCGGACTAAGTTCTACAGTTCCTAAATAAGGATTTGGTGAATCATTAACGCCTTTCGGTATATCCCATGAATCGTCCATTACAAAATAAAGATCTTTCCGGATAGCAGAATAACAATCTACCCAATTCTGATAGGGTCCATCTCCAAATAAATAGTCTTCAGTCATGGCGGCTCTGGTTAGTTCAGTACTTTTATAGCTGACCACATAGCCTTGCAAATTCCACGTACAAAAGTAATCCGGAGCTTTAGATGGAGTATCGGGCACAAGGCTTTTTACTGCACATGGCTGACCTGCAACAGAAATACACATGCTACAAAAAAACAATATCAATAAGTTTTTATGTCGTGTCATATAGGATATTTTTTAGATTAACAAAAACAAATATTGCAAATATAATCATTCTTCTCATCTATCGGACAAGATCATTTCATTCGTTTCATTAAATCTCTCCAAAACGGCAAAATACTCCAATGCCTTACCACTCCAAAAACACGCCATTACTATCGCATTTAGCACCATAATAGTCTACTGCATAAATGGTAAGTATGTAACAGAAAGTATAGCTTTCCACTTCTGATAACAAAAAAAGATGCAACAATAAACTAAACAGTTCTTTTGCTACATCCTTTTCTTCCTGATATACAATCTATCCACTCAAACTTCTCAAAGCCCGAGAAGCAATGCCTTTTTTATTCGTCTTGAAGTACTAAACACCCTTTTTCCTTCATCGTCACATGCAGCACGGCATCCTCCTTCTTAGGAGCCCAAATCATCTTCTTGCATTCCCCTTTCTGGAGCTCATTACGATGATAAGTCTCACTACCTGTCAAGTGTTCAGTACCAATTGTACATTGATGGACACCCCAGTTTCTGACGCCATCCAGATCCAAATAAAGATAGGGAATTATCGATTGATGAGCATTAAATGTCACGCCATCACCATCAACATAGAGAGCGCGAATCTCACAAGAATCTAAACGTACTTCCCCACTTTGGATATACGTAGCCAAAGAGTCTGTTTTTATCCCGTTCATATTCGTACGCAATCCACGAATAGTATTGGTCAGAAAAGCCAGATTAGCATCCGCTTCTATAGTAAGCTGTAATCCTTTAGCCTGCAACCCCGGAATAAGATATTTCTTTTTCTGTTCAGGAAGATCATAATTAGTCAAATCCAGGCAAATCACCAAAGTATCCGCATCCTGACTGATTTTCAGATATTCAGATTCCGGACTAAATAATCTTGTTTTCCCATCAGTAGATGGCACTACATTCACGCAAGCCTGTTCCAGCCACGCATGACGTGTATCACTTGCATAAACTTTTACGGCACGAACACCGGAAAACTCTGTTTGAAGCAACTTATCCGAAAAAGTGAGTATGTATGAGTCTCTATCAGACTTTTGGAAAGAAATATAAACGACACCTGCCATTAGTATCACGAGTACCGAAGCAAGTATGCCAATAAATATATATGTAGTACGTTTCATAAGATTCTATTTTTTTATTTTTGTTTCATCATAAAGTTACGATACATAACCAGCAGCTCTTCATCCGAAACTCCCAGTGTGTAGAGTTGACGAAATACGTGCTCAAGTTCATCCTTCAAGAAGGTCTCCCGGCGAAGTGAAAGAATCAGATCTTTGGCACCGGCAGAAACAAAATAACCGATACCTCGTTTATTGTAAATGATATTCTGCGACTGAAGATAGTCGAACGAGCGCATGGCCGTATTGGCATTTACCTCTACTATAGCTGCATACTCCCTTACGGAAGGAATACGTTCCTCCTCCTGATACTGCCCGAGAAGTATCTCATCACAGATTCGATCTGCTATTTGCAGATAAATGGCTTTACTCTCTTTAAAATTCATAAACGTAAGAGTTTGTTACATTCGATTAATAATCTCAGATTCCTTGAAACGGAAATACGAAAGTGTCCAATTGATCAGTGTAAAAAGTATTGCTATTGCTGAAAGACAATCAAAAGCTGCTTCCTCACTAATATCCGGATTGAAATTTATGTGATCCGACCATATCAATTTAGCAAATCCGCCAACAATTAACACATAGGCAATAAAAACAATCATTCCTGCAGAAAATGTTTTGACAAAAGAATTCTTAGGCCAGACAGTACTCCCTAATACAAAACAAGACTGAAAGAAAAAATAGCCTGCTATCATCAATACAAACGTATAGGTATGCCTGAACACCGTATAATAACCTGTATTATCACCAAACAAATGAGACAGCGGAGTAACCGCAATCGCATCATTCTCCGGATAAGCTAACGAATACACCAATACCTTTGTATAATCCGCCAGCTTATAGGTAATCAGAAAAACGATTAAGAAAACAACCGTAAATACCAGCCAGCGGGAAAAGAATTTTTCAAACGAAGTGGCAGGAGTCATAAGTACAGAGAGCCGCCCTGTTTTCGATTTCATCCTTTCCATCGTAAACGAAGCACTCAGGCAACCAAACACCCAAAGCCCCCATATAAAAATCATCAGATTAAAACTCCAGGTTATATCGCTATCCTGACTGGCCCGATAACTCAAATATCCATTCCATATCATTATCACCGCCATGGCACCATACATCAACGCGACACGGAGCAGATTTGACTTCCAGTTCTCGATCATCTCTTTACGGCAGAGATTCATAAAACGTGTTTGGCTGAAAAAAGTATCTCTTATCATAATTCTGTTTGTTTAGTGTGGAACAATGCAGATATCCTTTCGGGAACTGCCAAGGTAGCGTTAAAAAGTAATTCAAGATTGATCTCCGAATCATCGCCCGATTCATTAGGCAGAAGCAAGAAATTACCTTGAATAGACGGAGCGGAATATAAAGAAGATTGAAGCAATGTCCGGTCGTCACTCTCAGTAAAAAGCAGTTTATCACAAATGCCCATTACAGATTCGTTCAGTAGCACCCGGCTATTGTCCATAATCAGCACATGGTCCAACACCTTATCAATGTCACGCACCTGATGTGTAGAAATCAAGATCGTTTTATCATCTGTCATACCCGAAGCTATAAACTTCCGGAACTGGCTCTTACCCGGAATGTCCAGTCCATTGGTCGGCTCATCCATCAATAGTAAAGACGTATTTGTAGCAAGCGCAAAGCTCATGAACACTTTCTTCTTCTGCCCCATAGAGAGCGCCCCCAGATCAATATTGATATCCATCTCAAAATAGTGCAGATATTTCACCATATCCTCTTTACTGAAACGAGGGTAAAACGGACTGTTTAACTCTACATAGCTAATTAGCGAAACAGGGGGAAGGTCAAACTCTTCAGGAACCAGGAACATATCCTGCAATGTAACCGGCAGGCGACGGCGCACATCAGTACCGTGATAAAGCACACGGCCACTTTTGGGTGTGAGTAGGCCACTCATGAGATAGAGTAGTGTAGATTTACCTGCACCATTTTTGCCGAGCAATCCGTAAACTCTACCCTTCTCAAGTGATAGAGAGAAGTCATGCAATACGGCACGCTTCGATTTACGATAGAAAAAAGAAAGATTTTCTGCTGTAATCATCTTCATTTATTTATGAGTTTATGTGTATTAGTATAATAGTACACTGCAAAAGTAGACAAATATATGGATACTACAACAAATTCAGCAATATTTTTTCAAACTTTCTTATACAATTCTTATAATCAACACTATAAAGAAACACATTTTATATATACAAAGAAGAGAATAAGATCAACGCAAAAACTGAGAAGCATATGTCTCACTAAATATAATAAGGTGAAAAACAAGCAGACTTATAATTAAGCAAAGGTAGCGGAAAGCACTATAAAAAAGGAGGAGCTAAGAATCACTCTCCACTCCTCCCACACGACAAACAACTAAAATTATTACTATTTGATGCCATCCAATGCACGTTTAGCAGTAGCATTAGCGGGGTCTATAGCCAGAATTTTATTCCAATACTCCTTAGATTCAGGAAGTTTGTTAGCCACCAGATAATAATATCCCAGATAACTGTAACACTCAATCAGTGCAGAGTTATATCTCGGATCGTTTTTGTCAACCAGGAATGTGGCTACCTCTTCATAATAAGGTTTAGCCAATCCCTGAGTGGTTTCCGGGTCTAACGCAGAATTGGTGCGTGCCCTCCAGAAGTTACCCAAATAACTATCCGGAGCCACTGTAGCAATTTCAGTAAAAATAGAATCGGCAGAGAGAAGAGCAGCCCTCCGCTCATCTAAAGAAACCGTCAATGTATCCGATTGCGTACCCTTTTCGTAATAAAGCTTTCCAATCTGGAACTGTACGTCAGGGGTACGTTTATCGGCACTCAACGATTCGCTATATTTTTTATAGGCTTCTATCGCCTTTGTAAATTCATTGTTCAATTCATAAGAAGAAGAGACTTCACGCCACAAATCTGTTTTACTCGGATCGAGTGTGATTGCCTGCATATAAGCATCCACCGCTTGATCATACTTTTTTACAGCATTAAGCAAATGACCGAAATACATATAGTCAAGATAAGAAAAATCGGCCTTATCAGACTCTTTAAAGAAAGCATCTGCTACTTTCATAGCTTCATCATAGCGTTTCAAGTCGGTATAGTTATACATAGCCAAACGGTTGAACGCGGCATCACGCGGATTCTTCTGCAATCCCACCAGAGCTATCTGTAGCGACTTCTCAAAATCATGGTTCAAAAAAAGCACAAAAGAATACTTCGTCAAATCATCTTCCGTTGCTTCCGGAGTATTGATGAATCGGGCATAAGCTTCAGCCGCTTTATCAAACTTATTATTCAAATAATAAATTTCAGCCAGTTTCTTGTCGGCAGCAACACTCGAAGGATCAATGCTCTTCAGCTGTTCCAGTTTCTCTATGGCAAGTTGTGGACTGGCAGCCTTATACACATCAGCGAATTTCAAATAAGCCTCTTTATAATTAGGATCGAAATAGATAGCCTGTTCGTAAAGCTGACAAGCTTTTCCGGCCTCTTTCTTAGCTACGGCTATATCGCCTTGCAGCACCGATATCGCAGCCGATTTGCTGTCAGCCTTTTGTCCAAGAGCGGCATAAGTTTCCGCTTCACTAATTTTACCAGCTTCCAGATATGCCTGACCAATGGCAGTCAGGAGATCGGTATTTTTTTTATTTTTCCCTTTCAGCAACTGTGCGGCTTCTTCGGAAGCCTGCGCCGGGTTGGTCTGAATCAATTCTTTTACTTTGGCAACCTCGCTGTGCCAATCAGCATCCGCCGATTGCGCAAAAAGCGGACCGGCTGCTACAAATGCTCCTACTAAAAACAGTTGAAATCGTTTCATTGTAATTCAATTTTAGTTATTATTCGTCTTTCACGTCCACAATACGAACCGGCTGGGTAGCCGGAACGAGTCCGGACTTTAATATAATCCGCTGCCCTCTATCAGAAGTGAGAAAAGAAGCGAATCCCCAGGGCAGTGCATTACGGGGATCATTCAGTAATACATAAATAGGGCGTGCTAACGGATAGTTTCCGTAATACAGATAAGCTTGATAGGGCTTGTAACTGTTCTGCGGGGTAGCTATATCGTCTGCACTTACTGACATCACTCTAATCTCATCACGGAAAGACAAGTTTGTGGTATCACTCCGGTTTCCAAGCCAATTGACGCCAATCACTCCGATAGCATCGGGTGTACGTGCTACGTAATCAATCACTTGCTGATTTGTCCTCAGAGCCTTTACATCTTTATCGGATAAAGGAGCTCCTTTGCAGATGGAGTCAACTGCAAAACGTACCGTGCTTGAGTTCTTATTATCAAATACGAGTTGGATATCACCCAGCTTTGAGGTAGGATAAAGCTCTTTCCATGCATGTACCCTTCCTGTCAGAATACGCCGGATATCACGCACCGAAATCAGGGTATCTGTATTTTGCCTGTTGACAATCAGGGCTAATCCGTCAGTAGCCAGCTTTATTTCCCGAGGGAAGAATTTCCGGCTGTGGAAAGAATTCATCTCTTCGGGAGTCAATGTACGAGTGGTAATAGCCAGACGCACACTATCCTTCAGAAGCTGATTGATAGCGTCTACCTCAGTAGTATAACGGGGAACAATTCCGGCCAAAGGAAATAATCCCTCGAATACATCGATTTCCTCTTGAACAATGGGTTGAAAACTTTCGTCAGCGGTAATAGCTATTACTCCCGACGTATAAGTATCCGTCAGTCCGTCCCTGGGTTTTGAATTACAAGCAGATAATACAATCAAAGACCAGGCACTGATTAGCCAGAATTGTTTCTTAGTCATAATTACTGTAGTTTAAAGACAATAGGAACTGTGAAATTTACTGCCACGGCCTTACCGTTCTGTTTTCCGGGAATCCATTTAGGCATCGATTTGATAACACGTATGGCTTCCTTGTCGCAATATGGATCCAATGAACGTGCGATAGTTACATCCCGCACCTGTCCATCCTTACCAACCACAAAACGACAGATCACCTTTCCTTGTGTACCATTCTCGGCAGCAATGGTAGGGTATTTCAGATGTTCACCGATATACCTCATCAATTCTGTGGTTCCACCGGGGAATGTAGGCATCTGTTCTACCATATCGAAAACTTTTTCTTCGGCCGGCTCTGCCTGAGTAACCACTTGTTTCAAATCGGCAATATCCTTACCGTTTGCTTCATCGTTACCCTTCACGTCGGCAATGGATATAGCGACTTTGGTTTGTGTGAGTTCTTCCTGGCTTTTAATCTCATCATCCTCATGTACTTCCTCATCTTTTTTAATGACTGGAGCGGTAAACTTGATAGAACTCTTCAAAGCAGGCGGGGGTGGTGCCACCGGTTCTACTCTCTTCATCTCTTCCTGCTTTATTTCAGGCTCCTCCAATTGCGACAAGGTGGTGACTTCCGTCATTACCTCTTTTTGCTTCGGAGTGGCCATCTTGATTAAAGTCGGAAGACTAAAGCCCACTAAGGCGATTATCAACACAATAACCATTGCCACATTGTGACGTTTGGGTGAATCAGCACGCATTTTATACGCACCATAAGCTTTATTTTTGCCTTTAAAAATCAGCTCACACCATTCAAAAGAAGTTAAATCTATTTTTGCCATTTTAATTTTCTATTTTTTGGTGTTACATTTTATTCGGCAATATTCTGTGAAAGCTCACCCTTACTTTCAAAATTCTTCACCAGAAATTCGTCAGCCTCGGCAATATCCGTTATCACATACTTACCAATATTACATATCTGCATTTCATCGAGAGCGTCAATCAGATTTGCATACGATGCATTATCCATCGCCTTGATGATGACTGTAGGCGTATCCTTTCCACTCTTTATTTCGGAAAGTTGCTTCGTAAATTCATCGTCTGATATCTTAAGTTCCAGCTTCTTCTGTTTCAGATCATTTACCTGTCTGACAGCAGCAGCATTCTTCTTCAGAAGTATTGCCCGTAATCCATCCGGTTTATACGACGTCTCTTTCAGAGAAGTATAATCCTTGTAATTGGGTTCTCCTTCATAATAATATAGTTTGTCATCGGGTCCCAACAAGAGCGTGATTGCCTGTGAAGCTTTCACCTTGCTTTGCTGTTCTTCGGTGATGTTTTTATCATTGCTCGGCATGCTTATCTCCATCGTCTGAGGTTTGCTCAACGAGGTACAAAGCATAAAGAAAGTGATCAACAACATATTCATATCCACCATAGGCGTAAAGTCTACGCGAACCGTCATCTTCTTCTGTTTGCTATTCCCCTTCTTTTTACCGCTTTCTTGTACTTCAGCACTCATAGTTGTTCGTTTTTAGTTTTCAGAAGTCGTTTTCAGAGAAGTAATCAGGTTATACCGATTCTCCCTGAGGTCCTGAAGTGAATTCATAACATTTTTAATCACAGAATAAGGAGTATCCGCATCAGCCTTGATCGCAATACGCAAATCAGAATTCACAGCACGTGCATTACGCACCCATGACTTAAACTGATTATCAAGACTATCGCAAGGAATACCTTCGTTCTTCAGTACTGCATCCTGCTTTTCAGTCGGCAAGTCAAGATAAGTTTTCATGTTTTTCATCGGCACTCCGAAAGTGGATGCCAACATGAATTTCTTTTCCTGTTCCGGAGTGAATGTGACGCCATATTCCTGTCCCATGCTCTCCAATACCGCTTTCAAGTCGGACTGCTTGTCCATACTCATAAATATCTTTCCGTTCGGATCGACCAATATCTGAAGGATATTCTTTTCCGGAATCTTAATTTCCGAAACTGAGGCGGGTGTAGTCACTTGTACCGGCTCTTTCTTCACAAATGTAGAAGTTAACATAAAGAAGGTAAGCAACAGTACCGTAACGTCACTCATCGCCGTCATGTCGATGAACGTACTTTTCTTTTTAATTTTCGCTCTGCCCATTATTGTCAGAATTTAGTGGATTCCAGATTATTTATGAGTAGCTGCAAAAGTCTGCACAATAGAGAAGCCTACCTCGTCAAGGCTGTAAGTCAACTTATCGATTTTGTTTGTATAGTAGTTATAAGAGATAACTGCCAACGCACCGGTAAGGATACCGAAAGCTGTATTAATCAAAGCTTCAGAGATACCTTGTGAAAGAGCCATTGAGTCGGCAGAACCACCGGCAGCCAAAGCGGCGAACGAACGGATCATACCAATAACCGTACCAAGCAATCCCATCAAAGTACCCAATGTGGTGATCGTACCGATAATCGGAAGATTCTGTTCCATCATCGGAAGTTCAAGCGCAGTAGCTTCTTCCAGTTCTTTTTGGATAGCAAGCAGTTTCTGATCTTTCGAAAGAGAAGAATCATTCTCCATTTCTTCATACTTCCGCAATGTAGAAGTAACGACGTTTGCTACAGAACCACGCTGTTTGTCACAAACTTCCTGCGCCTTACGAAGATCTCCTGCCGATAGGGCATCCTTGATGTTAGAAACGAATTTAACCAAAGAACCTCTACCGAAAGCAGAGCGAAGAGCAAAATAACGTTCAATGCTCAATGCCAATACGGTCAGCAATAAAGTTTGAATAACAGGCACAATCACTCCACCTTTGTAAATGGTCCCCATAAAGTTTCCCGGAAGTGGGTGATTGTTAGGATCATTGTTCATAAAGTTCGTGGGATTTCCCAAAATGAAATGATAGATACACACTGCTATAATGAAACAGCAGATAATAACCAATCCGGCATTCTTGATACCTACAATCTTAGTCGACTTTTTTTGAGTAGTTTCCATAATAAAGTTTTTTTTGTTAAAGAATTTGTTATTAAGAATTAAAGTAAATACGATTAGACACACCGCAGTCCGACCCCTACAGCCTCATGCTAAAAATGAGGCTGCATTGTCAAACACAGCGAGTATATAAGATTGGGAATTAAATAAGGATACGTCTTAAAGCAAAGATGTAGTATTGACAGCTTATGGACGCATAATGTGGATCCTTATCCGAATAATAAGATTTACTTTGGTCTAATACCAACAAATTCTCTCTCAACAGGCACAATTTACGCATTGTGTCATTAAAAAGGTCAGAATCCTCAAGAATTCGACGAAGACGAAGATTATTAGTAGAAGAATATGTTTCAGAAACGGGTTTGAAACCTAATTCAACATCGGAGACAGACAAAGTTTGCGATTTATCAAAACCGGCAAAATCGCTACCACACCGATAAGAGTAATTAGCATCCAAAGAAGAGGATGAAACCTGGCAAGAAGTAACCGGGTTATGAGAGCATTCCATAATATTCAATGCATTGCCACTTATGCTAAATGATAGCATCAGTAGAACAAACATCAATATGAATTTTACAGAAGTTTTCATCGTTCTATTTTTATGGATAAACTCTCTTTTCGATTTTCGTGGCAAAAATAGTAACTTATTGTATAGTGTCACCATATTTCACATCTTTTAATTGCTAAAAATCGAACTCTACCATTAAAACACTCACAGCCGGTTTTTGTTTTAACTAAAAGATTCTTTCTTTTATATAAAAGATTAATCAAAGTAAAAAAGGTATAATGCAAATAAGTGATCCCCGCTTCTCCAAGCGCATGTCCCTCTTAGCCTATACCCCAAAAACAAGCATCCCCTCGTGTCTTCTGACCCGAGGGGATGAACTCTCTGAAAACGGCGACTACCTACTCTCCCACTGTTACGCAGTACCATCGGCGTGATCAGGCTTAACTTCTCTGTTCGGAATGGGAAGAGGTGGAACCCTGATGCTATAGTCACCTGAATAAGGCAGACATAATGTACAAAAGTAAACTTAGCCGTCTATCACCCGGATAGTAAAGCTAAACGGATATATAAACCATAAAGGACAATAAAAGAAAGTCATCGGGCAATTAGTAACGCTCGGCTGTGATGTTACCACCTGTACACCTGCGTCCTATCAACGTTGTAGTCTACAACGACCCTAAAAGAAATCTAATCTTGTGGCTGGCTTCGTACTTAGATGCTTTCAGCACTTATCCAATCCCGACTTAGATACCCGGCAATGCACCTGGCGGCACAACCGGTAAACCAGAGGTCAGTCCAACACGGTCCTCTCGTACTAGTGTCAGAGCCACGCAAATTTCATGCGCCCACGATAGATAGAGACCGAACTGTCTCACGACGTTCTGAACCCAGCTCGCGTGCCACTTTAATGGGCGAACAGCCCAACCCTTGGGACCTTCTCCAGCCCCAGGATGTGACGAGCCGACATCGAGGTGCCAAACCCCTCCGTCGATATGAGCTCTTGGGAGGGATCAGCCTGTTATCCCCGGAGTACCTTTTATCCTTTGAGCGATGTCCCTTCCATACGGAAACACCGGATCACTATGCTCTAGTTTCCTACCTGATCGACTTGTAAGTCTCCCAGTCAAGCGCCCTTATGCCATTACACTCTGCCGCCGGTTACCAATCGGCGTGAGGGCACCTTTAGAAGCCTCCGTTACACTTTTGGAGGCGACCACCCCAGTCAAACTACCCACCAAACAGTGTCCTCGCAAATGCGAGTTAGAACTCAAATAATCAAAGGGCCGTATTTCAACAGCGACTCCACAAATACTGGCGTACCTGCTTCAAAGTCTCCGGCCTATCCTACACATCAATTACCCAAATTCAATGTTAAGCTATAGTAAAGGTTCACGGGGTCTTTTCGTCCCATCGCGGGTAATCGGCATCTTCACCGATACTACAATTTCACTGAGCTCACGGTTGAGACAGTGTCCAGATCATTACACCATTCGTGCAGGTCGGAACTTACCCGACAAGGAATTTCGCTACCTTAGGACCGTTATAGTTACGGCCGCCGTTTACTGGGGCTTCAATTCAATGCTTCTCTTGCGATGACATCTCCTCTTAACCTTCCAGCACCGGGCAGGTGTCAGGCTGTATACGTGATCTTTCAATTTTGCACAGCCCTGTGTTTTTGTTAAACAGTTGCCTGGACCTATTCTCTGCGCCCTCCCGTCACCGGGTAGGGACCCTTTATCCCGAAGTTACAGGGTCAATTTGCCTAGTTCCTTAACCGTGATTCACTCAAGCGCCTGAGTATATTCAACCCGACTACGTGTGTCCGTTTGCGGTACGGGTACCATTAAGATTAAGTTTAGCGGATTTTCTTGGGAGTATGTTTACACGCACTATTACCGTTTTCCGAGGAAATTGGTATACTGTCAGGTTCGACTCTTATCCCGGATTTGCCTGGGATAATCAACATCTACACCCTTTAACGGACTATTCCGTCAGTCCGCGGCGTTGTCACTCCTCCGTCTCCACGTCACTCTTAATGCTAGTACAGGAATATTAACCTGTTCTGCCATCGGCATCACCGTTCGGCTGAGCCTTAGGACCCGACTAACCCTGATCCGATTAGCGTTGATCAGGAAACCTTAGTCTTGCGGCGAGGGGGTTTCTCACCCCCTTTATCGTTACTTATACCTACATTTGCTTTTCCACACGCTCCAGTAAAGCTCACGCTTAGCCTTCAACGCAGAGTGGAATGCTCCCCTACCGATACTTACGTATCCCATAGCTTCGGTAAAACACTTAATGCCCGATTATTATCCACGCCAAACTCCTCGACTAGTGAGCTGTTACGCACTCTTTAAATGAATGGCTGCTTCCAAGCCAACATCCTAGCTGTCTTAGCAATCTGACTTCGTTAGTTCAACTTAGTGTTTATTTGGGGACCTTAGCTGATGGTCTGGATTCTTCTCCTTTAGGACATGGACCTTAGCACCCATGCCCTCACTCCTGAGATCGAACTAATGCGCATTCGGAGTTTATCAAGACTTGATAGGCGGTGAAGCCCTCGCATCTTATCAGTCGCTCTACCTCACATTAGTAATTCTCAAGGCTGCACCTAAATGCATTTCGGGGAGTACGAGCTATCTCCAAGTTTGATTAGCCTTTCACCCCCACCCTCAGGTCATCCGGAAGCTTTTCAACGCTTATCGGTTCGGTCCTCCAGTTAGTGTTACCTAACCTTCAACCTGCCCAAGGGTAGATCACTTGGTTTCGCGTCTACTCCTTCCGACTATCCGCCCTGTTCAGACTCGCTTTCGCTTCGGATCCACATCTCAAGATGCTTAACCTTGCCGGAAAAAGTAACTCGTAGGTTCATTATGCAAAAGGCACGCCGTCACAACTTACGCTGCTCCGACCGCTTGTAGGCGCATGGTTTCAGGGACTATTTCACTCTTCTATTCGAAGTGCTTTTCACCTTTCCTTCACAGTACTGGTTCGCTATCGGTCTCTCGGGAGTATTTAGCCTTACCGGATGGTCCCGGCTGGTTCACGCAGAATTCCTCGTGCTCCGCGCTACTCAGGATACCACTACGCTTCAGTTACCTTAGAATACCGGGCTATCACCGTCTATGGCGCGGCTTTCCAGCCGCTTCTTCTCAATAACTTTCTTGCGAGAGCGTGGTCCTACAACCCCACACATGCCGTAACACGGGTGGTTTGGGCTATTCCCCGTTCGCTCGCCACTACTAGGGGAATCATTATTTATTTTCTTTTCCTGCAGGTACTAAGATGTTTCAGTTCCCTGCGTTAGCCTCCAACTTGGTTGGATGACATTCCTTCAGAATGCCGGGTTGTCCCATTCGGAAATCTTCGGATCAAAGGTTATTTGCACCTACCCGAAGCTTATCGCAGCTTATCACGTCCTTCATCGCCTCCGAGAGCCAAGGCATCCGCCATGCGCCCTTATTTACTTTCTTTTATCGCCAGGTTCATCTCCTTTTCTTAAAAAGGATCTGAACCAAATGGTTCGATATATACTTTTAGCTCTTACTAAATTTACTTTTTTTTGTACATCATGTCAAAGATCGTATGATAACATTCGGCAACTTGTGTTGCCAGCGTATCAATGGTGGAGAATAACGGATTCGAACCGTTGACCCTCTGCGTGCAAGGCAGATGCTCTAGCCAGCTGAGCTAATCCCCCAATCATACAAGATATCAATCTCGTCTTGGTAGTCCCAGGCAGAGTTGAACTGCCGACCTCTACATTATCAGTGTAGCGCTCTAACCAACTGAGCTATAGGACTAGTTCAACCGTGTCCTGTCTTAGACTCGGCTTCTGTTTTTCTCTTGTTTATCTCTATCTATATTGCTATAGACGGTCGATCTATATTCTATAAATAAACAAGTACCAGTAGTACAATTTTAGAACCGATGAACGTCGTTTTCAACATCGCTCCAGAAAGGAGGTGTTCCAGCCGCACCTTCCGGTACGGCTACCTTGTTACGACTTAGCCCCAGTCACCAGTTTTACCCTAGGACGCTCCTTGCGGTTACGTACTTCAGGTACCCCCGGCTCCCATGGCTTGACGGGCGGTGTGTACAAGGCCCGGGAACGTATTCACCGCGCCGTGGCTGATGCGCGATTACTAGCGAATCCAGCTTCACGAAGTCGGGTTGCAGACTTCGATCCGAACTGAGAGAGGCTTTTGGGATTAGCATCCTGTCACCAGGTAGCTGCCTTCTGTACCCCCCATTGTAACACGTGTGTAGCCCCGGACGTAAGGGCCGTGCTGATTTGACGTCATCCCCACCTTCCTCACATCTTACGACGGCAGTCTCTCCAGAGTCCTCAGCATGACCTGTTAGTAACTGAAGATAAGGGTTGCGCTCGTTATGGCACTTAAGCCGACACCTCACGGCACGAGCTGACGACAACCATGCAGCACCTTCACAGTGGTGATTGCTCACTGACATGTTTCCACATCATTCCACTGCAATTTAAGCCCGGGTAAGGTTCCTCGCGTATCATCGAATTAAACCACATGTTCCTCCGCTTGTGCGGGCCCCCGTCAATTCCTTTGAGTTTCACCGTTGCCGGCGTACTCCCCAGGTGGAATACTTAATGCTTTCGCTTGGCCGCTTACTGTATATCGCAAACAGCGAGTATTCATCGTTTACTGTGTGGACTACCAGGGTATCTAATCCTGTTTGATACCCACACTTTCGAGCATCAGTGTCAGTTGCAGTCCAGTGAGCTGCCTTCGCAATCGGAGTTCTTCGTGATATCTAAGCATTTCACCGCTACACCACGAATTCCGCCCACCTCTACTGTACTCAAGACTGACAGTATCAACTGCAATTTTACGGTTGAGCCGCAAACTTTCACAACTGACTTACCAGTCCACCTACGCTCCCTTTAAACCCAATAAATCCGGATAACGCTCGGATCCTCCGTATTACCGCGGCTGCTGGCACGGAGTTAGCCGATCCTTATTCATATTATACATACAAAACAGTATACATACTGCACTTTATTCTAATATAAAAGAAGTTTACAACCCATAGGGCAGTCATCCTTCACGCTACTTGGCTGGTTCAGGCTCGCGCCCATTGACCAATATTCCTCACTGCTGCCTCCCGTAGGAGTTTGGACCGTGTCTCAGTTCCAATGTGGGGGACCTTCCTCTCAGAACCCCTATCCATCGAAGGCTTGGTGGGCCGTTACCTCACCAACAACCTAATGGAACGCATCCCCATCCTTTACCGGAATCCTTTAATAATCAAACCATGCGGAATGATTATCCCATCGGGTATTAATCTTTCTTTCGAAAGGCTATCCCCGAGTAAAGGGCAGGTTGGATACGTGTTACTCACCCGTGCGCCGGTCGCCAGCAAAGAAAGCAAGCTTTCTTCCTGATGCCCCTCGACTTGCATGTGTTAAGCCTGTAGCTAGCGTTCATCCTGAGCCAGGATCAAACTCTTCATTGTAAAAGTATTGTTATATATCCCAATAAGGGACAATATTAGCTCTGTTCAGGATGTCGAAAATTTATTGACGGTCATTTTTCATATACCTATATAATAAGTATTGACGGTTCTAAATTTACTTGTACTACTTGTATTGTTTATCAATTTTTCAAAGAACTCTTCTTTCGATTGCGCTTCGTTTTAAAAGCGGGTGCAAAGGTAAAAGGTTTATTTTAAAACACCAAATGTTTTGGAAGTTTTTTTTTTAAAATGTTTTCCCGGTCTGCTCTCTGGCTCTCTTAGCGAAAGGGGAAAGGCACCGGAATAAAACGCCTTTTATCGCGAATCGGACTGCAAAGATAACGAATTTTAATATTAAACTCCAAAGAAAAAGGAGATTATTTTAGTTATCCGTTAAGGCAATCAATACGCGCCTGCAACATGTCAATTTCAATCGGCTCTCCGTCTCTTGGAAAGCGGGTGCAAAAGTACGCGATTTACCAATACAAGGCAAATATATAAGGAAGTTTTTTTGAATAAAAACTAAGATTTTCTTTTAATCGGCTGATTGATAAAGCGTAAAGAGCGATAAGCCTGGTAATTGGTAGCGATTTGGTAGCGGTGCTAATTTCAGTGCATTGCTTTGCTTCACTTTTAGAACTGATACAAATATACTAATTTTGACCGAAAAAGAAAAAAACAGGAGATTTTTAGTTTTCTGTGTAAACGGAAAAACAAGAAAAGTGTAAGTAACAGAATAAGTGCAAAAAAGGATTTGCACCTATTCTTGTTACTAAAAATGTAAATCATTGATTTTTAGGATGTAATTCATTGGTGCAAGGTGCAGCTATATACAGATATAGCTGCACCTTGCACCAATGAATTGACTTGTCCTAAAATAACCTTACAGCTCCTCTCTATTTCTCTTATTATACTTTGACACATTACATGAAACATAGAAATTTGCCATAATCATCTCCTTTGTAATATAAATCTAAGGTATTTTTATTTGATGTATTTATCTTATTGTATAATATTTTGTTTATATATTCCAAACTATTAGGCCATATTGATAAATTATAGGGCTAAAATGATAATCAATAATATTTTATCTTGTTTTTTCTTTGCACAATAAATAATGGGCTGCGTATTATATTCAATAAATATATTGTTGTTAATTAGATAATTTGTTTGCCTTAGATGATTAATATTCTTCTTGGCAAGATTTATAGATATATTATTTTTATCAATTATTGTTGTAAATATAAATATGAAAAGTAAATTCACATTATGGAGTGTTGTATTGCTCTTGGCCGGATTTATATTTGTAGGATGTGACAATGAACGAACGGAAAACGCATCTGATTTTCAGACAGGAATTCATAAAATTGTAATCCAACAGTCCGGTGACACAGATTCATTTGAAGTGAGTGTAAGTATCGGTGGTGCTGACAAGGGTGGTCCCGCCAAGTTGTACAATGACAAGGGAGAATACATTGGTGATTCCTATTCTGCCCAAATAAGGACGGCAACTATGTCCTGTTGTACAAATGGGAATGCGTTTTTCATGACCTGTGCCGGTTCGGTTTCCAGTATCTCGGAGGCGGGTAAACGGCTTCATATAACAGTAATAGGCTACATTGACGACAAGGAGGTTAACCGTTTGGAAAAAGAATATATAACAGATGGTAATACCCTTATTGAAACTTTCAGCGTTTCAACCAAGGAGATATGATCCGGGTAGAATACAGAACTTGTATTGAAAAGAGCATAACGCCTGAACATGTTTCTTATCGAACTTTTTTTCCTAACTAAATAATTTATGAATACACTTCAAAAAACAGCGGGAGCAATTCTGTCGCTCTCGCTATTGTGTGGGATGCAGGTTTATGCGTTCCCTGACTACCCTTCCCTGAGGGGACAAATTATCGAACAGAGTGATATCTGTCAAGGAGTTGTCAAAGATGCCAATGGCGAAAGCATTATCGGCGCATCCGTACTTGTCAAAGGGACGACAAACGGCAGCATTACGGGACTTGACGGTGATTTTTCCCTTAGGAACGTAAAAAAAGGGGATATAATTGTTGTTTCTTATGTCGGCTATCAGAGCCAGGAAATAGCCTGGACAGGTGAACCGTTAAACATCGTTTTGAAGGAAGATGCCGAAGTCCTTGACGAGGTGGTTGTTATTGGCTATGGTGCTGTAAGAAAAGCGGATATGGCCGGTTCCGTAGCCGTGCTGGACAACAAAAATTTCAAGGACCAGCCTATAACCCAGGTTGCAGACGCTCTTCAGGGGCGTGTCAGTGGCGTTCATGTTGAGAACAGCGGCGTCCCCGGGGGAAGCGTGAAAATCCGCATCCGCGGTGCTAACTCCATCAGCAAAAGCAACGACCCTTTGTATGTGGTTGACGGAATCGTCCGCGAAAGCGGTTTGGACGGTATCAATCCCGAGGACATCCGTTCGATGCAGGTTCTCAAAGATGCATCGTCCACTGCCATATACGGTTCCAGGGGTTCGAACGGGGTCGTTCTGATCACTACCAAGATTGGTAAGGCCGGTGTGCGTGAAATTATGTTCGACGCATCAGTGGGAGTTTCCAATGTATATAAGAGATACGATATCCTTGGAGCATACGATTATGCTCTGGCGCTCAAGGAGGTCAAAGGTATTGATTTCTCAAACGAAGAGATGCAATCCTATCAGAACGGAACGGGGGGCATCGACTGGCAGGATGAGATTTTCCGTACGGGGATCACCCAGAATTACAAGTTGGCTCTTTCCAATGGTAGCGAGAAGACCCAATATTACATTTCCGCCAACTACATGAGCCAGGAAGGTGTGGTCATTGAATCGAAGAACGAGCGTTATCAGGCGAAGGCGAATCTTTCCTCACAGCTTACCGACTGGCTGCATATCACGGCTGACATCAATGCTTCCCACGGTGTGCGTCGCGGGGGATCTTTTGCCTCCGGTAAGGATAATCCGATCTGGATTGCTTTGAACTATTCGCCTACCATGACGATGATGGCCGAAAACGGGAACTATAACACCGATACTTATAATTCCATAGCTTCCAACCCGGTCGGTATCCTAAAGTTGCAGTCGGGAGAGACAATGACCAATGTTTTCAACGGACGTGTTGATTTGCGCCTTGATATAATGAAGGGGCTGACATTCACCACAACCAATGGCGTGGACTATTATGACGGGAAAAGTTATAGTTTCAGCTCCAAACGAGTGGGGACCAAGAGTGGTATGGGCAATAACGATACTTATCGTCTGATGCTGCAAAGCTCCAACAATCTGACATATACAGGTTCCTGGAATGACCATCATCTGACAGCCACGGCTGTATATGAGGTGACCTCCTCCGAAACCAGGACAATGGGTATAACCGGTAACAACCTGCTGACCGAGGGTGTGGGCTGGTGGAATGTGGGTATGGCTTCCTCTCGTGATGCAAACAATGGTTACGAGCAATGGGCGCTGATGTCGGGAGTGGCCCGTGTCATGTACAATTTTAAGGATCGTTATATGCTTACCGGAACATTTCGTGCCGACGGTTCTTCTCGCTTTGCCAAAAAGAAATGGGGGTACTTTCCTTCTATTGCCGCAGCTTGGACGTTGAGCAATGAGGATTTCATGAAGGATGTTTCCTCGGTTCAGGACATTAAACTTCGCGCCAGTTATGGTATTGTGGGTAGCCAGGCCATCAGTCCTTACGCGACCATGGGCCTTATGAGTGCTACTGCATACAATTTTGGAACCAACAGTAATTTTACCGGTTATTGGGCAAATGACATAGCGACTCCCGAGCTTACGTGGGAGAAGACCAAGCAGTTCGACCTGGGTCTGGAGTTCTCCCTGTTCGACAGGCGGCTGAATTTCAGTGTGGACTATTTCTATAAGCGTACTACAGATGCGTTGCTTAAAAGAAGTATCCCCGGATATGTCGGCGGTAACTCTTTTTGGGTGAATGACGGCGAAATCAGTAATCGTGGTATTGATTTGAGCGTGACCGCCCGGATTATGCAGAATGACCGGTTCCAATGGACCTCCACCTTGAACGGTACTTATTTGAAGAACCGCGTGGAACGCCTTTCCGGTGGTGAGAATGATTTCATCAACGGCTCCAGTCCGGCTGCCGGTATGGTTGATTATGCCACCATTATCAAGCCGGGTGAGGCCATCGGTACTTTTTGGGGATATGAATGGACCGGCTTGGATGAAAACGGACATGACACTTACACGGATGTAGATGGAAATCAGATGATAGACGGTGGCGACCGCAAGGTCATCGGCAAGGCCAATCCCGATTTCACCCTGGGATGGAATAACTCCCTGTCTTATAAAAACTGGGATCTGAACCTGTTCTTCAACGGATCTTTCGGAGCCAAACGTTTGAATCTTGTAAGATATACGATGGCTTCGGCCGAAGGGAATTCCCGCTTTGTAACTCTGGCAGACGCCTATCTGAAGGGATTCGACAAGATTGGCTCTTCGGCAACATACCCGAGCCTGACCGAAGGTGGAAATAATCTGCAGCCGGTTTCAACCAAATGGCTGGAGAACGCGGACTTCCTTCGTCTGGAGAATATCAGTCTTTCATACACTTTCCCCAAAAAGACAACGGGATTCGCTGATTTGCGGCTTACTTTCAGCTGTCAGAACCTTTTTACAATAACCGGGTACAAGGGGATGGATCCGGCCGGTACTACCTTCTCGAACAGCAGCGTTGACGTTGACGCGGGTATTGACATGGGAGCCTATCCTTCCCCAAGAACATTCACATTCGGTCTCCGGATGAATTTTTAAATCTAAAATAGAAGAACTTATGAAAATAAAAATAATAGCAGGCACTATGGTTGCCCTGTCATTTTCACTGATGTCGTGCAGTGATTTCTTAACGGAAGATCCCAGGGGAAAACTCACTCCGGAAAACTTCTTCTCTACCCAGGATGAATTGAACATGAGCATATATGCCCTTTACCAGAAAGTCAATCTTTCACAGGTATATACGAACATGCAGCTGCCCCAGTGGCAGGGGGATGATATAACGACCAATCCGGGGAGCAACAAACAGCCTGCCGCAGAAATGGACAAGTTTGCCGCAGCAAACAACAACAAGGGTGTCAAAGATGCGTGGAACATGCATTATGCCATTGTAAAGGCTGCCAATTTGATCATACAGGGGGCTTCTAAAACACCTACCACTCAAGATGAGATAAATATCGCCCTCGGGCAGGCTAAATTCTGGAGGGCATACGCTTATTTTACCCTGGTGCGACTTTGGGGACCGCTGCCGATGAATCTGGACAATGTCAACGATGATTATACCAAACCTCTATCCCCCGTGGAAGAAGTGTATGGTCATATTGTGCAGGACCTGACCGAAGCTGAGGCCGTATTGCCTACGGGTTACAGTGGCAGCCCCCGCTTTCTGAACGGAGTGAATGTGTATGTAACCCGGCAGGCAGCCAAATCTACTTTGGCAGCAGTGTATATGGCTATGGCCGGCTGGCCGATGAACAAAACGGAATATTACGCAAAGGCTGCTGAAAAGGCGAAGGAGGTCATTGAGGGTGTGAACAGAGGTGAATACGAGTATAAGCTCGATAAGGATTACAAAGATGTGTATGCTATGAGCAATAACTATAATAATGAGACGGTGCTCGGCATAAATTATTCACCGTTCGTGGATTGGGCACAGGATTCGGAGCTTACTTCATGTAACCAGTTTGAATCGCTGGGCGGCTGGGGAGACGCCTGGGGTGAAATTCGTTTCTGGAAGGAGTTTCCTGACGGTCCGAGAAAAGATGCGACTTATGATCCCAAGATTCGTCTGAAAGACGGAACGTTGGTTGACTGGTGGGAGTTGAAGGAGGACGGTACCCCTGTCGTTCCGGAACATCACCCCATGTTCAGTATATTCTCCGTCAACTGGGATCCTGCGTCAAAAGTGAATACCAGTGCCCCGTATGATTATACAAAACCGGCCAGTCAGAACATGTGTAATGACCATCGGCATAGAATCATTCGTTATTCGGAGGTTTTGTTGTGGTATGCGGAAGCCAAGGCCAGGACGGGGCAGACGGACGAGTTGGCATTCAAGTGTCTGAATGATGTCCGCGAGCGTGCCGGACTGGAACCGCTCACCGGACTTTCTGCAGATGACCTTGCCGAAGCGGCTTATAAGGAGCATGGTTGGGAGGTGGCAGGCTACTGGGTGGCCCTTGTCACACGCCGTGCGGACCAGTTCCGTATGAACAGACTGAAAGACACCTTTAAGGAAAGAGCGGAGAACACGGCTGTTGAAGTCGCCGACGGGATCCTGGTAAAGGAGTCTGTAGAATATACGAACAGGACATGGAGTGACAATCTGATGTATCTTCCATATCCTGATATGGATTCCCAGAAAAACCCGAATCTGGTAAGGTGATTTTTTATTTTAAGCCAGAGGGCACCCGCCAATCACCAGTTGATTGGCGGGTCGCTCCTCTGATTTTCAATGTATAATTTTTTAATATCATGTACTAAATTTTGAATTGTTTTTTCCGTGTTCTCTGCTCCTGCCTTTCCGGTCATATGTTTTCGGAAAGAAGGGTATGTGACCTGCACGTGACTTTTGAGCTGATAGGGGAATGGGGTGTGGAGATCGTTCCCGTGGCATTATTGTTCATTCTTATGTTTTTCTCCCTTTTGGAAACTCAGGAGGTATCATTCCCGTCCCCATTGATATCCATGTTTGCGGATAGTCATTTGTAACGTGCTTGCGGCATGATAATGCCGGAAATCATGGACAAACGCATAATAGGTACACATTCGATTTTTAGTAATAACGGATTGGAATCATGAACATTCTGAAGTTACAAGGATTGGACGGTCGGCTTTTTGACCTTGTCGCGCCTTTGGTAATGAACCCGGCCGTATTGCGGCAAAATAATAATTACCCTTTCAAAACGACGCGTAACCATGTCTGGTACATTGCCATGGATGAGCAAAGGGTGTTGGGATTCATGCCCGTGAAAATGACCTTGACAAACAATTGCATAGATAACTACTATATTAGCGGGGATAACTCCTCTGTAATAGAGGTGTTATTGGACCGTATTATCCATGATTTTTCTTCTGATGGTTCCCTTGTGGCCGTTGTACACGAACGCCACGTGGAAGACTTTTCAATGAAGAATTTTATCCCCTGTGTCGAGTGGAAGAAGTATGTCAAGATGCGTTATCATGAAGGAGGTGGGGCATGATGCGCCGGATGGATGTCCACGAGGCCGCCAACCGGAGATTGAAGATCATCTTTGACTATTTTGATTACGTGTATGTCTCTTTTTCCGGTGGCAAGGATAGCGGTATCCTTCTCCATTTGTGCATGGATTATATCCGCATGCATGCACCCGGTAGAAAACTGGGTGTGTTCCACATGGATTACGAGGTGCAGTACCGCCAGAGCACGGAGTACGTGGAAAGGATGTTTTCCAACAACCGGGATATCCTTGAAGTGTTCCACTGTTGTGTCCCCTTCAAGGTACCCACATGTACTTCCATGTACCAGCAGTACTGGCGTCCCTGGCAAGAGGGGTACCAGAATATCTGGGTTCGCCAGATGCCGGGCACCGCTCTTACCGTGAAAGATTTTGATTTCTGGAACGACAGCCTGTGGGATTACGACTTCCAGTCTCTTTTCCCTTCCTGGATACGTCGTAAGAAGGGATGCAAGCGTGTTTGCTGCCTCGTGGGGATCCGCACGCAGGAGAGCTTCAACCGGTGGCGGGCGATTCATTCCGACAAGAATTACCGTAAGCTGGCCAACTACAAGTGGACTCACCGTGTAGGATATTACACTTATAACGCCTACCCGATATACGACTGGAAGACAACGGACGTGTGGACGGGGTATGCCCGGTATGGTTGGGATTATAACCGTTTGTATGACTTGTATTACCAGGCCGGGATTCCCTTGTCCCGCCAGAGGGTGGCCAGCCCGTTTATCTCACAGGCCGTTTCGACCCTACATCTTTATAAAGTTATTGATCCGGATACCTGGGGACGCATGGTCAGCCGGGTCAACGGCGTCAGTTTCGCCGGAATGTACGGGAACACGGTTGCGATGGGCTGGCGCTCCATCAGTTGTCCGGACGGGTTCACGTGGAAAGAGTACATGTACTTCCTCCTTGACACGCTTCCCCGGGCGACAAGGGAGAACTACCTGGAGAAACTGAGGGTGAGCCAGAAATTCTGGAGAGAAAAAGGAGGCTGCCTGGGAGAGGAAACGATCGGGAAGCTGCGTGCGGCCGGTGTACCGTTCACGGTGGAAGAATGCACGACATACCGGACTGACAAGAGGCCCGTCCGCATGGAGTATATAGACGAGATAGATATCCCTGAATTTCGTGAAATACCCACTTACAAACGAATGTGCGTCTGCATCCTGAAAAACGATCATACCTGCAAGTATATGGGTTTCACGCAGACCAAACGGGAGAGGGAGATGAAAGAGAGAGTTTTGAAAAGATATAAATTGTGATTGTCATGTCAAGTTTTAAAAGTCCGGCGTATAACGTCAAGGCCGTGCCAGTCGAGAAAATCGTGGCCAACAGCTATAACCCGAATGTCGTTGCTCCCCCGGAGATGAAGCTGTTGGAACTGTCCATCTGGGAAGACGGTTACACGATGCCCCTCGTGTGTTATTACCGGGAAGAAGAGGATATCTACGAGCTGGTTGACGGTTACCACCGCTATCTGGTTATGAAAACATCCGTCAGGATTTACAAGCGCGAGAACGGATTGCTGCCTGTAACGGTCATAAACAAAGACATCTCGAACAGGATGGCCTCGACTATCCGTCATAACAGGGCCAGGGGAATGCACTCGCTGGAACTTATGACAGGTATTGTGGCGGAACTGTCAAAATCGGGTATGTCCGACAGCTGGATCATGCGCAACATAGGCATGGACAAGAACGAGTTACTCCGTTTCAAACAAATCTCAGGTCTGGCTGAATTGTTTCGTGACAGGAGTTTCGGGCTCTCGGACGACTGGTTGGAGGAATAAAACGGTCTGTCTGGTATCCGTAACAAATATACATGGTGTTTATGCTTGCAAATCATTATTTGTAGGTATTGCGAGTGATGATTAAAACCGTTAATTTTGCAAACTAATGGATCGTACGAAAAAAAGACAGAGACAGCGGGCTGTCATAGCATGTATGTTGTTGCTGACATTGATGCCCTTTTTCCTCGTGAAAGCTTTTCATGTTCACGGGGAACATTCGTGCGTATCCCATAACGAACAGGGACACTCCCGTCACGATTCTCCTGAAAATTGTACCATCTGTCTCTTTACGCTCTCCCCGTTTGTCGAGGCAGGGATTTTTATATACGATTATATTCCGACTGGCAGGCCTGTAAGGTATCTTATCTCCGGGGAAACAGATGTCATCGTCATTCTTTTCCCGCATTTCCTCCGTGCACCCCCTGTGTGTTTGTCATAACTCCCTTGAGGGATTCGCATGCCATCACTGTGATTGCGTGCAGGGGCTTTTCATGTCCTGTCTTAACAGATTATAACCCGTTTATATTTTTTCAAGTATGACATTTCATGCATATCTCCAGTATGTGTGCCTGCTTGTTGTCTGCCTATGTACCCTCCCTTCTCCCATGGAAGCACGGGTACAGGCTGACCGGCAATCGACGGGTACACGCGATACTCTGCTGGTCATTGACCGGGAAAGCGGGCTTCCCATTGAAGGGGCCTATATCCTGACCAGGGAACGGTTACTTGTCAGCTCCCCCCGTGGAATGATTGTTTTCGGTCATGGAACGTGTTTCATGGATACGGTCCTCGTGCAGTGCCTGGGTTACGGTTCCCGGCGTGTGCCTTTGAACGAGGTATTCAAAGAAAGCAGCATACATACCGTATGTCTCTCCCCGGACATACAAAAACTCGGGGAAGTGGTCGTGACCGGTGAACGTGCCGGGGCGTCACCCAACGTGGTGAGCCGGCGCCTTTCATCTCCCGAGATCAGGAACGCGCTGGGAACCTCGCTTGCCACCCTGCTCGAACGTGTCAGCGGGGTAAGTTCCATCAGCACGGGAACCACTGTATCCAAACCCGTTATCCAAGGAATGTACGGGAACCGGATACTGATCATCCATAACGGTGCCCGCCAGACCGGGCAGCAATGGGGGGCCGACCACGCTCCCGAAGTGGACATGAACGGCAGCTCCTCTGTTTCGGTAATCAAGGGCTCCGATGCGGTAAGATACGGTTCGGATGCCCTTGGAGGGATTATCGTCATGGAGCAGTCTCCGCTTCCTTTCAGAAAACGCTCCCTTCAAGGGGGAATCTCCGCACTTTACGGAAGTAACGGGCGTCGCTACGTGGCTACCGGACAGCTCGAAGGTGCTTTTCCCGGTGATTTCGCCTGGCGTCTGCAGGGAACCTGGTCAAATTCCGGGGACCGTTCCACTGCGCACTATCTTCTGAACAACACGGGAACCAGAGAGTATCACGCTTCCGCCTCTCTGGGCTATGACCGCGGACGTCTGAGAGTGGAAGGTTTCTACAGCCGCTTCTACAGCCGGACAGGGGTGATGCTCAGCGCCCAGATGGGGAGCGAGGACCTGCTGGCGGAACGTATCCGGCTTGGTCGCCCCCTGCACACGGATCCCTTCTCCCGTGGTATCAGGGCTCCCTGCCAGGAGGTCACCCATCAGATCACATTCGGCAGGATGCGGCTCGGCATGAAGAAGGGGGGAAGTATTCACTGGCAAAGTACCTGGCAGAAGGACGATAGGCAGGAAAACCGTGTCCGGCGGCTGGATTCTAACATTCCGGCGGTTTCCCTGCACCTGAATTCATTCCAGCATCTTCTGCGTTGGAAGCGGGATTACCGCTCCTGGCAAGTCGAGGCGGGAGGTCAGGTCATGTTCATCGAGAACCACAGCCGCGCGGGTACCGGATTCGTGCCCGTTATCCCGAACTACACGGAGACACAGGCAGGGATATACGGAATCGGGAAATATCACCTGGCCAGGGGAGGCGTTGAAGCAGGCCTCCGCCTGGATATGCAGGAAACCCGTGCCAGTGGTTATGACTGGACGGGAAGCCCCTATGGCGGGACAAGAAAGTTTAACAACGTGTCCTACAGCCTGGGAGGACACTATCAACTTTCCAGACGCTGGAGGCTCACCTCCAACTTCGGTCTGGCTTGGCGTGCCCCTCACGTGTATGAACTGTACAGCAACGGGAACGAGCTCGGGTCTGGGATGTTTGTCAGGGGAGACTCTGCGATGCACTCGGAAAGAAGCTACAAATGGATATCTTCCCTCCGTTACGGCGACGGGATGTTCAGCGTCTGTCTGGACGGTTACCTGCAATGGGTGGACGGCTATATCTATGACGGGCCGGAGAAAGAGACAGTCACCGTGATTTCGGGAGCATACCCGGTCTTCCAGTACAGGCAGACCCCGGCTTTCTTCCGCGGTATGGACTTTGACCTGCGTTTCACTCCGGGCGGTTCATGGGACTACCATGCCGTCGTCTCCTTTATACGGGCAAACGAACGGACAAAGGGTAATTATCTTCCTTATATTCCCTCCTTCCGTTTCAGCCATGAACTTGCGTGGATACACGAGACGAAATCGCATCTCAGGCTGCGTCTGAACATCAGGCACCGTTTCACCGCAAAACAGAGGCGGTTTGATCCGGACACGGATCTTATCCCGTATACTCCCCCGGCGTACCATCTCCTCGGGTTCGACGCTGCTCTTGAACTTCCCGTGAAACGGGGACACCAGGTCCGGTTCATGCTGTCGGCAGACAACCTCCTGAATCGTGAGTACAAGGAATACACCAACCGCTCGCGTTACTATGCGCATGATATGGGACGTGATGTGCGTTGCGGTGTAAACTGGATTTTTTAATTTATAACAACTATAATCAACACTAATAAATAAAAAGAAAAATGAGAACAATTGCATGTAAAACCGTGTGGGCACTTCTGATAGGAGTGTCCCTTGTCCTGTCGCTGAACTCTTGCAGCAAGGATCCTGTAATACCAGAAGACGAGACGAAGAACAAACTGCATGAGGACCCGGCAAAAATGACCGTCCGCCTCGTTGAATGCCACCTGCACGCTGACTGGAACGAGATACAGAAGGCCGGAGGTCCCCACCAAAATCCGGAATCCCCGGCCAGGTATATGAAACGTGTCCAGGAGATCACTTATGAACTGAAGACCGGCAGTGGATGGACCCTTGCTGAAGGAAGCCAGGGCAAGTTTTACGTTCAGAAAAACGGCGAATATAAAAATGGAAACAACTTTACCCCGGCCCCGGTTTACCTGATGTTTATCTATTACTACAATTCCAAAGGAGAGTTGATGAACGGCCAGTTCGTGGAGAACGGGCAGGAGAATATCCACCAGCATTTCTTCACCCCGGAGAACGTGAGACCTACCTTTGACGGGAAACCGGAAGCTGACGACAATGATCCGGAGGCACTGGTGGATTATCTCTATGTGGATACCACGCCCTGGGACAAGACCAAACATGACAACGAGGCGGAAATTACGGGAAGCACTAACCCGGTAGGATTAAAAGGAGTTATCCGGTTCCTGAAGGACCGCAAGGAGTTTGACCTGAAACTCCGCCTGTATCACGGCTACAATTCTAAAAAGAACCCGCAGACAAACGGCTTTGACCCGTTCTACAAGCCCTCCGGGGTATTGATCCAGCGTGGAACATGGGATATTAACCTGAGCATCCCGGTAGTGGTGTTTTGGAGCCGCGAGGAGTTTGTTGATGTGGACCCGGAGGCAGATGTGAACCTGATCGGGGAGGATAGCCTGGATGAAGACAGCAACCGCACGCTACACTCCATCATGAAAACCTTCAGTCTTACATGGAAGGAGGCGCTTGAGGAGTTCATTTCCTATACCTACCAGGCGGGGGATGTGGAAGCTGGATCCATATGGCTTTGATCATCTTGCGTAGGATGGAATTCTCTCTTTATCAATCTACAGGCGGCAGGTGGGGCCGCCTTTTTTGTCTTGTGCAACGAAAAAATCCCATCTGCCATGCTTAATCCCCGTGGTTTACTTGGGGATGTATTGGGACATGCTTTACCATCTCACCCTGTTCCATTTTTCATGTTTGGCAAGTTGAAAAAAATCCTATACATACAAGACGTACCGTTCCCTTACCGACGGGTCTGGAACCGACTTCCCGTCTTTCGTGCAATTTTCCCGCTTGGTTACTGAACTTTTTTGGTCTTTTTCCGATTTGATGCATATAAGTTTATGCTTCCTTTCCAGGAAACAAGGAAGCGTCAAATGTCTAACTAATAAAAAACTTATGGCAACAGTTAAAACAGTATTGGTAAAAGGAAGGAGCAACCGGTCCGGCAAATTCCCGTTAGTCGTGCAGGTTCTTCACAAGCGAAGGAAAAAGGTTGTTTATACAGGATTCAGTATCCCGGATACCCTGTTTGATCCCGTAAAAGGGAGGGTTATCGACGGCGGGGAAAACACCCCGGAGTCGATTCGGAGGATCAACAACAGGTGCGAAAGTATCTCAAGGGTACTGTTAAAGTGTATTTCAATGATAGAGAAGAAATCCCGGGAATACGAAATAGAGGACGTATTCAGGACTTACGGCGTGTTAACCCGCGAAGCCGGTTTTTATTTCTATTTTTCACGGAAAATCCGAGAGCTTCGTGAAAGCGGTCATGAGGGAACAGCCCGGGCATACGCCTCCAGCCTGCGTTCCATGCAGAGGTACCTGGGAAAAAAGGATTTTCCTTTCATAAAACTCTCTTCCCGGATCATTTCCGACTACCAGGGGAAACTACTCGCTTCGGGTATATGCGATAACACCATTGGTTTTTATCTGCATAATATCAAGGCTCTTTTCAGGAAGGGATGTCGGGAGATGGGCCTGGAACTTCCTTGCCCATTTCGCGATATAAGCATTAAAACGGAAAAAACTCTCAAACGCTCCCTTGATCCGGTTGTGATTAAAACACTATCCGCAATTGAACTGGAAAAGGACAGCCCGTTATCTCTTGCCCGGGACATTTTCATGTTCAGCTTTTACACGCGTGGAATGTCATTCGTCGATATTGCATTGCTAAAAAAGAGGCATGTTTTCCCGGGTGAAATCTGTTACAGGCGTCACAAGACCGATCAATTGATGCGGGTAGGTATAAACAAGGAGATCAGTCGTATCCTGGAAAGATACAAGAATGTACCGGGAGAATACATCTTCCCGTTGTTTCCGGCAGAACGGGATCCGTACGCTGGTTATAGAAGTGCCTACCATAGGATTCGTTACTCCCTGGGAAAGATTTCCCGGGTCATTGGTTTGGAATTCCCGCTGAGACTTCACGCGGCCCGCCATTCATGGGCCACGATAGCCAAGGTGAACGGTGCCTCGGTTCATGTTATTGGTGAGTGTCTGGGGCATACGTCGGAAAAAACGACCCGAATCTATCTGAAAGAACTGGATCATTCCGCACTGGATGCGGTTAATAATCAAGTGGCTGACTTCATTTTAGCGGTGGATGATTGACCGGGCCCGACCGCGAAAGATATCAGCTCAAATTCTTCAGTTCCCGTCTGGACGATGGACGGCGGTTAAGCACTCCCAAAGAGGCTTTTACCACCGATAATTTTACCATTCCCGGATGTTTCTGTAAATCCCGCCTTGGTGCACGTGGCGGGATTATACAGGAAAAAAAAGGAACACCTTATTTAGCTAATTTATCTTATACCGTCTTCAATTGAAAGATGGCTACGAGAGGGATTTACATGTTATGGTATCTACGTTTTGGACCGGCATCTGTTGGGTAAACAGATGATTTAATGGAATAATAATATTTTTCTACATTAGTTAAATTCTATTATATAAGATATTTTTTCACTTTAATTATAGTATATTATCATAATATACGTATATTTGTTCCTGTTTCTTCACTCTCTCCCGTAGAGAGTGGAAAATCAAAAAAAACTTACAGTATGTGTTAAAAAATAGCGTAATCCTTTTTTTATTTGGATTACGCTGCAAATTTAAAGACAATAATTTTGTTGGCTGTTTCCGTTTTGGCTCTATTATTTATCAATTTCTTATCTCCCCCATTCAGAGATTGTTTAACCGCCTTTTATCTGCTGTCTTAACTCTTTGGGAGAACATCCCAGACATCTTTTGCAAAATCTGGAGAAGTGTGCAAGAGAGGAAAACTCCAGTTCATTGGCAATGGTTCCCAACGGCAGGTCTGTAACTGAAAGTTTGTATTTGATTTCTCCCAACAACTGTTTCTGCATCCATTCGGCTGGAGCCTCTCCAAACTCCGCGGAAAACTGTCTTTTGAAGGCGGAAAGGGAGATATCACAGGCCGATGCGAGTTCTTTTACGGTCCTGCAACTTTTGTAATTGTTCAAGACCTTATTTTTGAAGTCTTGCGAACGGCCTATAATCATATAGAAAAAATTCGCAAGTTCCTGTCTGGAATAGTAAAAGCGAATGTTCCAGAAAAGTTCCTTGAGTTTTATTTCGTGAAAATGGATACAGTTCGCTCCATCTTCCAGATAACACACCAGTAGTTCAAGAAATTTGCATAACCGATCCCTGATTTCAAGAGGTTCCATACGATATTCGACAATTTCCCTCAGGTGGTATAACTCTGAAAAGGAGGCCCTTTGACAGGGCCATACTCCCCCCTCGAACAGGGCAGCCACGATTTCACATTTTTCCAGTGATTGGGTGTTAAACAGGCTATCACGGCAAAAAAAGACCATCTCTCCTGATGAAACAGTGAACTGAAAACCGTTGCAGGAGAATTGCAGACTCCCCTTGAGTACGAACAGGATACAATCTTTTACCAATTTCTCCTCGTGGTTCAATCCTTCGTCAAATTTATAATACCGGAATCCCTCCTGCATAGATTTTGAGTAATTATAACAAGACGTGTGCTCGTTCAAATAAAAAAGTTCCATTGTTTCTGTTTTTGTTGCCTAATGAAAATATTAGTAATCTTATTTTCAGTTAGTTATATGATAAAATCTGTCCATGTTTCATCTTTTATTTCTTTTTAGTATCTATAACCGCTTTCCAGAGCGGATTTTGAAAAATTTTCCACTCTCTACGGGAGAGAGTGGAAAATAAGAAAGTCATCGAATAAAGGTTTACATTATGCGAATGAGTCATGAGATATTCAACATGGAATGGTCCAACAGGGATTCGATTTACCTGCATACTCGGGACGGTGTCCTCTATTCGGCTTTCGCCGGATCGGCTGAAAGACTTTTAAGTCTCGTGGGCGGGTTGCGTCCCTGCAGGTCCTTCTGGTGCGGGCAGGAGTTTCCGGCCGTCCACTCTATACGTGCAAGAAAGATTCTGGAGTTTTTTCCGGGAAGCTGCATTTTTATTAATGATTATTACATAAGGATAACTTTGGCTTGTCCTCTTATAAAATAAAGTAACGAAACAATGAATAACAGTATGATGAAACCGTTTTTTCTTCTGGTGTTTTTGCTTTGTTCGGCTGGTGCCTTCTCTCAAAAGGTTGCCTTGAAGAACAATCTGGCCTACGATGCCTTGAAAACTCCCAACCTCTCCTTGGAGTTCTCCATGGGGCGTAAATGGACCCTTGACACACAGGTGGGTATGAATTTCTTTTTCTACACGCGGGACGCCACGTCTTCCCGGTACAAGGCAAAGAAGTTCAGTCACTGGCTTGTCCAGCCGGAGCTCCGTTATTGGACCTGTGACGTTTTCAACGGCTGGTTCTTCGGGTTGCATGCCCATGGCGGCCAGATGAATATCGGAGGTGTCGATGTCCCCTTCGTGCTTCAGAAAGGGGACGGAAACATGAAGGACCACCGTTACGAGGGTTATTTCTGGGGAGGCGGGTTGAGCGCCGGTTACCAGTGGGTGCTTTCCAACCGTTTCAATATCGAGGCCTCCTTGGGTATCGGTTACGTGCACGCCCGTTATGACAAGTACAAGTGTACCACCTGCGGGCAGAAGCTGGGCAAGGGGGATGCGGACTACATAGGTCCCACCAGGGCCGCCATTTCAATTATTTACATGTTGAAATAACTCCCTGAATCCGGGGACACAATTTTTTATTCTATCATGCTAAAAATGTATATCAATGAAACCTTACCATATTAACAAGAAGCAAATCCTTATCATGGGCTGCCTGGGAATGTTTCCCTTGTTTTCTTCCGCCCAGGACATTTTATCAACGTCAGGTACCTCGCGTTGGGATTATTCAAACAGCCGTGTGGAGCGTGAACCGGGTAGAGATGCGTTGGATATTACTTTCAGTGTCTTCCCTCTGGCAGGGCTTGGAAGCCAGGAAGTCGCTTACCTGTTCCCCGTCTATGTCTCGGCTGACGGGCGTGACAGCGTCCGCCTCGAACCGGTCTGCGTGGCCGGCAAGAGAAGATATAAGGTGATCAAGCGTCGAAAGGCGTTGGGCAACCTGAAACCCGGTAACCCCGGATCCGGCGAGGTCCGTTCCGCCAAGGTGCTGGAAAGTTCGGGCCTGACTGTGAAAAGGAGCGTCCCTTTTGAACGGTGGATGGCTGACGGGCGTCTCGTTGTCAGGGAGGTGTCGTACGGCTGTGCCGAGTGCGGCACGAACGAGAGCGAGGATATTGCCTTTCAGGCCGGTATCCCCCTCTTCGGGGAAAAGGATTATGCTTACAGTTTCATCGAACCGGAAAAGGTCATGATCAAATGCTACAAGGATTCCTTCGACTGTAAGGTGGTCTTTCCTGTTGCACGCCACGACCTGCAGGAAGATTTTGCAGGCAATGCTCAGGAGCTTGACAGGCTGAAGAAGTTTCTCTCGGAGAACCTGAATATTCAAGGAACGTCACTCAAGGAGGTACATATAAAAGGCTATGCCTCTCCCGAGGGGAGCTTCGATTACAACAGGTCCCTCGCGCAACGACGCACCCAAACCCTTTCAGATTATATTTCGCGTCAATACCCCGCCTTGAAAAATGCACCGGTTTATCGTACCGAGGGTATCGGGGAGGACTGGGAGGGTCTTAAATCGATGGTCAGCGGCTCCACCCTCGTCAACAGGGACGAAATTCTTTTTATCATCGGACATAACGAGCGTGACACGGAACGCGAGGAGGCCATCCGTGCCTTGGATGACGGCAGGAGCTATCGCCTCCTCCTCGAAGAGTTCTACCCGGGACTGCGGCGCACGACTTTCGGTCTCAGTTTTGACGTGAGACCTTACACGGTGGAGGAACTTCCCGAAATTTTTGAAACGAAACCCGAGTGTCTCAGTCAGCACGAGATGTACCAGCTGGCCGGACTGTACGCTTCCCGGGGGATGTCTCCCCTTCCGGTGTACGAGAGGGCCTACGGGCAGTTCCCGGATGACGCCGTGGCAATCCTGAATTACGCCAACGCCCTGTTGAAATACGGGCAGGATGCGGACGGCGCGTTGCGGGTGTTGGAACCGGTAACGAATGACAGCCGTGCTTTCTTTCCCATGGCCGTTGCCTATAACATGAAAGGTGACTGGAGGAAGGCGGAAGAATTGATCAAGAAAGCCGGTATGGCCCAGGGCAAACAAAAACTCTCAGGGGAGCCCGGGGACGGTGGAAACAATCAGCAGATAGAGATGTAACTCAGACATAGTTATATATAGTATTAGTAATCTTAATTTAAAAACAATTCGAATTATGAAAGTAATGAAGTATTTTGCAGTGGCCTCGTTGGCGTTGTTCGCTGCATGTAACAACGAAGAGAATCCGGTAGCGCCGGAGAGTGGCAACCAACCGGTTGATGTGGTGATGTCAGTGGCATTACCCGGTCCGGGCACACGTGCCGCCATGGGCGAATTGCAGAACACCGCCAACGACCAGGATGCGGCATCGGTTGAAAAACTGCATGTGTACTTGGTGGCTGGGGAAGACATTGTCCTGTCGAAGGAATTTACAAAAGATACTGATGATTTTACCAAGCTGACTTCGGCTACTGCCGTGGGTGCAGAGGCAACGACGGGAGGTTATAAATTCCTTGACGTGGACAATGGCGTGACAAAGGCACTTGTTATCGCTAACCCTCAGGGAGCGTTGGTTGACGGTGAGGGAAAGACTGTTGCTGAAATCAGCAAACAACAGCTGAAAGCCCAAATTAATGAAGTGATTTATGCCGGTTCTGAAACACTTACCACTGTTGGCGCCGAGCCTTATGGCGTCAATCCTCAGGAAGACAAACGTACCGTGAAGAAGGCCGAGCTCACCTTGACCGCCAGCATGAACCGCTTCCAGGTGACCGGTACCAAGTTTGTCAAGGTTATCTGGAAAGACGGGAAAAAGACCGAGGCTGAACAATGGTGCACGACTTGGCTGGCCAAGGATGAAAATAAGGGAAAGAGCAGTGCCGAAGCGTGGGCCGCTTTCAAGGCTGATGCCGCAGGCTTCAACGGCCAGACATGGGACGGCAAGTCCGACATTGCCCAACAGGCCAGCCTGAGTCAATGGCTGCAGGTTGTCGAAGTGACCACTGCAAACCAAGGTATCCTGATGAACCGTTTCAGCAGAACGCTCTCTGTTCCTCAACTTACAGTGGAAGAAGAGGCAAACTGGTTCTGGGCCAAGACCTACGCCGGAGACCGCTATAAATTCGAAGACGGCACGTTCAAACCCGACGGTAACACGGACTTGTCGGAAGTGGCCTCCTATTTCAATGCAGCGGGTTTCGATTTCGCACAGGGGGCAAAGGCCGCAGCGTTTAACTTCTTCGTGAACGGCATTACGGGTTACGGTAAGGAAAACAACGCTCCAAAACTTGCTTTCGTTTTCAAGACAGGTGACGACGGCGTATCCGCCGACAGACGTTTTGTCGTTATATCCGGTTACGCGAAGGCAGAAGGTGAAACTGCAGGCACGACGGATCTGGAAGCCGGCAAGGGCGGTTACCTGATCAATCTGGATCTCGCTGCGCTGAACGGGGGCCAGGGTATCCTCGTGGATGTTGACCCGAGCATTCCTGAAGGTGTGACTCCCGAACCGGGCGGACAGGGGGATTTGGAGGACGAGAACGTGAACGTCATCGTCCGTGTCGAGGTGCAGCCTTGGACCGCTGTGAACGTATTCCCCATCCTTGACTGATACAGATAGAGAGTAATAGCCGCTTGCCGGAGCGCTTTTCCCGTATCGGCCCTGACAGGCCGGTACCGGAATCCGCCCCGCACTCTCGGGGAGGGGAAAGTTTGTCCCCTCCCTTTTTTATTACCCGCGGGAGGGAAACGTGTCCTCTCTTTCGGGAAAATTACAGTATTGATTTATAATAATTAGTGTAAAGTATGAACATAAGAAACATACCGACCTGGCTGGGCCTGTTGGCCGCTTTATACCTCGTGACCGCATGTGACCGGGTGTATGACGACCTGAGCGGCTGCCTTGGCAACACGATCGTCTTCTCCTACCTGGCCGATGACAACCAGGAACATCTGCAGGAATACGTGGATGACATTGACGTCTTCATCTTTGACGTCGGGAACGGGGCCTTGGTGGAGAAACACCACCTGGAGGGAGAACAGCTGCTTTCACCGCTGGAGGTCAGGCTCCCGGAAGGTGATTATAAAGTAGTGGCCGTGGGCAACGCGTTGAACGAGACGGTTATCGGGGATGGTGCTTACGGTGAAGCGTCGGTTTCCCGGCCCGAACTGGCGGAAAAGGACGGATCGGCGGCCGGCACGTTTGACAGGCTATACCTTGGGGAAACCACCATCACGTCGAAGGTCATGAACGACTCCCGTGACGTGGTAAGACTTTATTCCCAGCACGTGAAAATCCATGCGGTAGTCCTTCCCGACGACGATGAGAACGCCGGGACCTGGTACGAACAGAACAAGGGGACGGGCTTCCGCCTGACGATGGAAACGCTCTCAGCCCGTTTCTCCTTTTCCGGGCAGCGTTCCGGAGAAACATCCTTCGACCTTCCGTTTTACACGGGAGGAAAAAACGACCGTTTCGTGCTTGATTTCAATACCCTGCGCTTCAAGGACGGGGACCCGCTGACGATCCGTCTTATGCAGGGAGATAAGGTTCTCTGCACGGTAGATATCGCGGAATATATCGCTCTGTATCCCGACCAGATACGGATAACGGGGCGGCAGGAAGCGGTGCTTCCACTGTTCTTCCGCCAGAATCCCCGTTCTCTGACAGTAAGTGTAAAACCCTGGGAAGCCGTTGACGTGGTTCCCATAACCGATTGATGAATATTATGCTGAAAGATACTAAATATACTCGCACGGTAAGGGCCTTGAGGAACTTTGTGATGACGGTGTTGCCGCTCTTTTTCCTTGCCCTGACAGGATGCCGGAACGAAGAAGATATCCCGGAACGGCTTTCCGGAGAGGATGACGTGACCGTCAGGCTGAACCTGTCAACCCGTGGCGTAACAGCCGGGGGAAGTGAGATGCTGGACCTTTATTCCTCCGATCCGGCCAACTGGTATAAAACCGGCACACTGTTTCCCCAAGCCCCCGCACAGCCCAGAATAGCACTTATGGTTTTCAACAAGGAGCAGAACCGGTATGTGTACAGTCGCCTGCTTCCTTTCAGTTCGGGCAACGCGGAGGGGGAATATCAAACCAAGATACGCATCCCCAAAGGCGAGAGTGAATTCTATGCTTTCTATGCCCCCAACCAGACAGGAAAGGACCTGCCCTATTATACGCCCGGAGGAATCCTGCAGAACGCGGTTCCATGGGACTTCCTCGGGGAAGGCATGGAGGAGGTGGACAGGGAGGATATTGTCGAAGCCGCATTCCCTGCCATCATCAGGGAGCAGGATGATGGCAGTCTCGGCATTCCGGTGGACAACCCGTATGATGGTGTGACTCCTTCCCCGTCGGATGAGAAGATTATAGATTGGACAACAACTTCCAATATCTCTTGGGATGACGCTCCCGGAATATCCAACAGGTTGCATATGGGCATGCTTTCGGGAAAGCTGTCCACGGCCGTCCAGCCCGCTTCCGGGGAGCAGGTGCAGGATATCACAATCCCGCTGTTCCGTGATTTCTCCCGTGTCAGGATATACATCGCAAGCATTGCACCCTTTGAGCAGATCATTTATAATTATAAAAGGATTGCCTTTTTGAACTTTCCGGTACTGATGTCTCCCTCTTTCAGGGAGAATGACTCGGACGGCGGCCAGCTTGCAGGATCCACCCCGGGAGCGGGAAAGAACACGGAGCATACGGGCACGTATTCCTATGGAATAAAAAATGAAGCGCAACTGACCATCTACGAGGCCCCCCTCAATGCCGGCGGAGAGATTGACTATACGAAAATGGACGCCCAAAAATACGAGCAGTTCTTCCTTCCCCAGTACCTGGCCCCGTATATTCCGGAAGCCAATTCCTGGCAGGAAGGACACCCTCACCCGAAGATACAGCTGACAGTGGAGTATTATACAGGAGGAGACATCTCACAGACCAGGACAAGGACCTTTTTGCTTGACATTGGCGAGGAAAGTTCTCCCGGGGTGTATTCCGGCCCCATTTACCCGAACCGGGATTATAAGGTATTCATGGTCTTGCCGGAAGCCGCGGACAGAGAGATTATCTACCGGGTCGAATCCTGGGAGCGGAAGGATGTGGAGTTCCCTCCTTTTCAGTGATGTTCACGATTTTGTCATTATAAATTTTTATTATATATGAAAGCATATAGGCTGAAAATAACTTGTTTCATTCTTTTGTTACTGCCCGTTCTTACCTGCTGTACGGACGAGGAGCTGCTTCGGGGCAGCGGTGTCCCGGAAGGCGTGCCCACGACGGTAGATATCAGCGTGGGTACGGCAGCCAACAGGGCCAAGACACGTTCGGGCCTGCCGGAAGGCGAGGAGAGAAAGATATACGACCTTTACCTGTGGGTTTTCGATTCCCGCGGCGGCGTGGAGTTCTCCCGGGAGTATCCCCGTGCGGAGCTTTATCAGGCCGCTGCTGCCTTGGAAACGGCAACCGGCGAGAAGGACACGGATGCACCCACGAGCATGGGATTGCTGAAAAACATCCCCATTACCTCGGGAGAGAAGACGCTGGTCCTGCTGGCGAACTATAAATCGGATGGTGACGGGCTGTTTCAGGTAGAGCCCGGGATCCTGGCTGGCGTGTCGTCCCTTTCGGACATTCAGAGGGTCAAGGCGGAGATGACCGCCCGTACCCTGTTCCGACCGAACGGGAACCTGCTGATGTCAGTTACCAAGACGGAGGAGATCAGTCCCGACACCAGGCGCCTCGAGGTCTCCCTGAAACGTGCGGAGGCGAAAATCACGATCAACCTGAAAACCGGAGAGGGGCTCACGTTCGTGCCCGGGACATGGAGAGTCGGTAACGTGCCGGCTTCGACCTTTGTCACCGAGCATGTCAAGGGCAGTGACGCCGGGGCTCCCTGGGATGCCGGCGGGATGGAGATGGATTCGTACTGGTTGTCCGAATTATTCCAGTTCGAGGGCGACGCTACTACTACTACTACTACTACGTTTTACCTTCCGGAGAACCGGAAATTGGCAAAAAAAATGATAACTCCCGCCTCTCCCGGTTACAATGCGGAGAGGAAGGGGTATGACCTGCGGCAGAAACAAGTGAAGTCTCCCGTTCCCGATGCTACGGAGAAGCCGAACGTGCAGAACGGAGCTACAGAATACGCTCCGGATCTGGCTCCCTACATCGAGTTCACGGGTGAGTTACGCCAGGATATGACAACCGGTGAAGTCTCAACGGAGCGTTTCGGGAGGGTGACCTACCGCGTTTATCTGGGATACACGGCGGAGAATGATCCGGTCAACGATTATGATATAGAACGTAACGTGCACTATACCTATAACGTGACGATCAAGGGGATGAACGACCTGGTAGTGGAGGCGATGTCCGACAAGGACCGGGAAGAGGAGCCCGCTCCCGGGGTGGAAGGCCTTGTATATGACGCTCACCGCTCCTTCAGTTTTGACTGCCATTATGAACAGAGCCTGATGCGTTTCAACAAGGACGAGCTTGCCATCTTCAATCCGGATGGCAGTTTGAAGGACGACGCGATGATCTCCTTTGCCATACGCACCCCGTTCTGTGACAAGATAGTCTCTTACACGAGGGCGGAGCTGGAACAGCTGGAGGATAACGGATACGTTCCTTCAGGGGAGAAGAAGGCAGACACTGGTTGGCTCGCGTTCTTCATCCACCCGAGCACCCTGTCTGACAATGGAAACGAAACCATGGAATATTACTCCAACACGGGGGCGCATCTGCTTTCGCTGGAACAGTTTCTTTACCGACTTGTCAAAGAGCCCGATTATGTATTTAATGCCTCCACGGGGCTTTGCAAGGTGACGGTTTACGCCAACGAGTATTTCTACGAGCGGAACCCCATGCGGGATGGCGCCCCCGAGGACAAGAACTTGTGGAAAACCTTTGCCAACGCCCCGGATCGGACTTTCGACCTGCTGGTGAACACGTCGCATGAAATCTCCCCCGACGGGCAGTCACGTTATCACCAGGCTGTCGTTTCCATCCGTCAGATGTCCATCAAGACGGTGTTTACGGAGGGACCCGAAGGCATGCGTGTCTGGGGGGTGGAAAACGTGAACGAGACACCGGACCTGGACTTTATGGTGAAGGCTCCGGGAGAACCGGATGCTTTTTATAATAAATATACATCCAACGGCTGGTCGAATACCTGGAAGGTGATGGCAAGGTCGGGCGACTTCAGTCAAGAGGTCATGATTGACCCGATGAGAAGAAGTAAACAAGACCAGTTATGGCAGGTCATGACGAAGGTGGACAACGCGAAGCTGACTCTCAGCAGAGACCATTATAATTTGGCAGCCAAGAATTACCACGCCGAATATGCCTGTTTCACCCCGTTTTTACGGAACCGGGATGATAACCGTGATGGCCGGATGCAGGCCGCCGAGATGAAGTGGTATATTCCTTCGGTGAGCGAGAGCGGTATGCTTCTCGTGGGGGAACGGGCGTTGCCGTTACATTCCAGGCTGCACGGGCACGCCCCCTCGGACAACGCCACAGCATTTTATATGTCAAGAGCCTTTATGGCAAGTACAAACCTTTCTTTATACTCTTCCAACCCCTATATTTGTATCTTGGAGTCCCGCAGCGTGACTCCCATCGCAAACTTTGATTATTACAAGGGAGGGAACTCACCCGGGGACCGCACCCCCTACTCGGAAGTGAGGTTGATCAGGGATCTGGGGATGCTGGAGTCTGGGGAAGAAAGCTATCACATCGAGGAGTTGGGCAAGGAACTGAACAAGTCTCTTGTCAATAACAGGACGAAAGAGGAATATCTGGTCTTTAGGGCAGATAACCTGCCATACAGCATGACGCGTGGAGTAAGAGCCATTTACGAGTTGCCCGCGCATGATGAGGACTCCCAGAGCAACACCATTTACAAGAACGGGTTTGAGGTGGCCAAGTATATCGCCAATAAGATAGATAAGCCCAAGGATTTGAATAATCCTGACAGGAAGAGCGAGTATTACTTACAGGATTGGAGCACGCTGATGGCGGACATCGAACAGGGAAACAGCCCGTGCGCCTATTATTACCAGGAGGCGGACAAGAGCGACCTGGGAACCTGGCGGGTGCCCAACGAGGTGGAATTGATCATCATGTGCGGGAGCCTGTTCGACTGGCATAACCCTGAGAAAAAGGAGGTTTACGAATTCGGTAATGACCTTCCTTCTCTGGGAGTAGTAGAATCTGAAGTTCTCCATTCTCGGACGGGATTTTCCAAGCGTAGCATGAACGGGGCAAGATCGTTCAGTGCCGGCTACCAGATGTATCTCCATGGTTATCTCCGATGGGTCACGACCGTGGATACCCAGTGGGCGGGTGACAATGACAGGCTTGTGAATAACAGGAAGGGATACGTGCGTTGCGTGAGGGACCTTGAATAGTCTGGTCCCGGGGATTGGGGAAGGAATTTCCCAGTTTTGCAGGTGTGACCGGAGGAAGCCGTATCATGGCTTTTCTCCGGTCTTTTCGATATGAGGAAAAGTTTTTTCATCGTAAAGGGCCGAAAGGAAAACCTGCGATCGAATCAAGCGAGGCATAAAAATAAATCGGGTAGCGTGAAGGTACTCACGTGCCCCATAATTAAGGAATAACATGATAGAAACGTACTTTAACAACTTGATGCAGGAGGTCGAACGTAAGATGGGCATTGAATCTTCCCGTATGGAGGGAGAGCAAGTGATACGGACTTGTCAGGAGATGGTTTCTTTTTTGAGGGAGCGATCCCGTGAGTTGAAGGACTATGTCCTAAACCACCCATTCTCCAACGTGGAAGAGGAAATCTGCTTTTTCAAGTATTACAAGCCTGCCCTGACGGGACGCCTGCTGTATTATTACCGGGTATACCAGATCGAGAGCGGTTGTTCATGTTGCCCGGAGATTGCCCGGATGCATTACCGCAAGGCTATGAAAGAATACCAGCGGAAACTGGAACGATACCTTCCCTTTTACCAGTATTACCGGAGCGGGGCGACTTACCGGGACCATTACTATTTCCGCCGTGCCAAAAAGGAGCTGAGCCCGGAAAGCGGAAGTTTTATGCTGTAGGAGGATTCGGTGATGTCAACCGGTTATGACTTGTTGGCCGCAAGACTGATAGCGGCGGAAATGTTACTTGGTTATCTGAACCGGAAAGTGCTGCTGGCAATGGAGGGGGCGTATGCCGTGCAGGAAAAGGAGCACCATTGGACGGACCGGAAGGCGGCTGCCGTGGAACTGATATATGGCATTTGGGCGATGGGTAGCGTGGATAACGGGAGGGTGAGCATTGTCGAGCTCGTGATGCTGTTCGAACAAATGTTCCATATTGACCTGGGAGACGTGTACCACACGTTTATCTCCATGCGTAACCGGAAGAACAGCCGGACAGCTTACCTTGATCAAATGAAGGAACGTTTGTTGAAACGAATGGACGAAACGGACGGATAACCTTTTGTAAAACAAGGAAGAGACTGGCAGGTTCATAGCAAGTTGCCAAATCACCTTTCCCGATACGCCATTTGGTGAAAATACAGTATATAGCCACCGTAGAGAGCCCGAATAAGGCTCCGCGGCGGTTTTTTTGTACCAGAAAAAAAACTTTGGCAGCTTGCTACGAACGTGAAAAGAAAAACGGTCGAACAGACTGACCTTTGTAACCGGAAACCAAATTATTAAAAGATTATGGAAATAATAGCAATCGAAAGCAAAGCGTTTGCTACCCTCGTGGAGAAGATAGAGGGGATAGCGGCATACGTGGAGGCGTCCGGAACAAAGGAGCGGGAGCAATGGCCGGTAGCGGATAAGAAGGGTACGAGGAAGGCAGGGCTATGGATGACGGGAAAGGAAGTGTGTGAACAACTTGAAATCAGTCCCCGTACTTTGCAGCGTTACCGCACGAACCGTATCATCGCTTACTCTATCTGCGGGAGGAAGATACGTTACCGCCGTACGGACGTGGAACAGTTCCATGAGCGTTGGATACGGGAAACGCCTGACAAGCTGGTGGACCGAATGATTGAAGCGTACCCTTTACACCAATGCAAAAGCAGATCATATGGTAAGAAAAGAGGAAATACTGGCAAAAACAGGTAACGGGCTGGAGGTGTTCCGTCATTATCTGCCCGTAAAATGGCGGGTGGGTCGAAATTTCCTGAATCCGCTGTACGCTGATGGCAGGGCCTCGTGTAACGTTTATTATGATCGCCACAGCGGGATGTACAGGATGAAGGACTTTGGTAACGGTGAGTATTCGGGAGACTGTTTCTTCCTTGTGGCGAAACTGAAAGGACTGGACTGCCGGAGTGCCGCTGATTTCGTGGAAGTGCTGCACACCATTGACCGGGAGTTGTGCCTGGGGTTGGATGGGGCCATCCCTTCCGGTACCAACAATCGGGAGGGAAGCTGCCGGACGACACGGCCCGTAACGGGTGCACGAGAGAAAAGTGAGGGGGAAAATACCGGGGAGAGCATTCCCGGGGATACTGTCACGGGCACGGAAGGGAAAGATTTATCCCGCGAGCGTCCTGGACCAAGCCCCTACCAAGTAGCTGAAAAGTCTTTCACAGAGAGAGAGCTCGCCTACTGGGGCATATCGGGCATCACGGTAGAGGTGCTGCACCGTTACGGGGTGGTGTCGCTCGCCGAGTACCGGAGCGAGACAAGGGAAGGCAAGACGTTCGGCTTTACTTCAACCCCGGCGGAACCGATGTTCGGCTACAGGGGGAAATGGGGCGTGAAGGTGTACCGCCCGTTATCGGAAGTGCGTTTCGTCTATGGCGGTCATACGGGCGACAACTACTGTTTCGGTCTGGAACAACTGCCCTCGAAGGGCGACCTGCTCTTCCTCACGGGTGGCGAGAAGGACGTGATGACGCTTGCGGCTCACGGTTTCCAAGCCATCTGCTTCAACTCGGAAACCTCGGTAATCCCGGCGAAGACCGTCCGGAAGCTCGTCTATCGCTTCAAGCACATCGTACTGCTGTACGACACGGACAAGACGGGGCTGGAATGCTCGGAGAAGCACCGGGTACAACTGTCGGAGTACGGTGTTAAACGGCTGGTACTACCGCTGCCGGGGACGAAATCAGAGAAAGACGTGACGGACTATTTTAAAGCCGGACACACACGGGAGGATTTGATGGGGCTGTTCCTGAAACTGCTCGACACGCTGTACGGGGACACGATGGCGGTACTGAAATCGTGTGAGATCGATTACGACTGCCCGCCGGAGCAGGCAGTCGCTATCGTGACCGCCGGGGACGTGCCGTTAGGCTCGGAAGAGAACATACTCTGCATCACGGGCGGAGAAGGGACGGGCAAGAGTAACTATACCGCCGCGTTGGTCGCCGGGGCAATTATGGAACGGGATGAGGACGCGAACCTTCTTGGGGTGAAGGTGGAACCGAACCGAAAGGGGCGTGCGGTGCTGCTGTACGACACGGAACAGAGCGAGCAACAGCTCTACAAGAACACGGGGCGGCTGCTGCGGCGTGCCGGTCGGGAGAAAATGCCGCCTTACCTGCACGTGTACTGCCTGACGGGGATGTCGAGGAACGAGCGGCTGACCGCCATCATCCAAAGCATGGACAAGTACCACTACCTGCACGGGGGCATCCATCTGGTCGTCATCGACGGAGTTGCCGACCTGATCCGTTGCGCCAACGACGAGGCGGAGAGCGTGGCGCTGGTTGACGAAATTTACCGCCTGGCGGGAATTTACCGCACGTGCATCACCGCCGTGGTACATTTCGTGCCGAACGGGTTGAAGTTGCGGGGACACTTGGGCAGCGAGTTGCAGCGGAAGTCGGCGGCTATCCTCTCCATCGAGAAGGACGAGAACCCGGAGGTGTCGGTGGTGAAGGCATTGAAGGTCAGGGATGGAAGCCCGCTGGATATCCCGCTGATGCAGTTCCGCTGGGACAAACAGGCCGGGATGCCTGTCTATATGGGAGAGAAACCGAGGGTGGAGAAAGAAAGGCGCAAGGAGAAGGAACTGTCTGAAATGGCACGGGCAGCGTTCGTCACGCAAAAAAAGTATGGCTATATCGAGCTATGCGAACTGATACAGGAAACCCTGGACGTGAAGGAACGGACGGCGAAGGGGTACATCCGTTACATGCGGGAAAAGGAAATTATTGAAAAGGAGGGCGACTGCTATGTATATGGACAGCGAAAAATTTGAGAATTGGATGGAGCGTATCATGGAACGTTTCGACCGGACGGAGAAGTTGTTGGAGAGAGTACTGAAGAAGAGCAACGCGCTGGATGGAGAGGAGGTACTGGATAACCAGGACCTGTGCCTGCTGCTGAAGGTCGGTATTCGCACATTGCAACGTTACCGTGCCATTGGGATACTGCCGTACTTCACTATCAGTGGCAAGGTCTTCTATCGGGTGAAAGATGTGCACGAGTTCCTCCGCAACCAGTTTGCCGCTGTGGAGGAACGGGCTGCAAAACGGAAGGAGAAGGAAGTCCGGAAAGAGGAAAGGCGCAGGAAAAAAGGCTTGTTTCCGTAAAAGTGATATTTCCTTTATGATTTCTGTTAGTGGACGGGGACTTGCCGGATCGTGAGATTAGGCAGGGCTATTGTTTTGTTATTCGGGAAGTTTCCCGTACCTTTGTGACAAAGTACGGCAGGTGGTACTCTACCGGGGTACGGTTGCTGTCATGACATGAAAGATTCATACCCGGCTTGGAAGCAAGCAGGGATTGATATACATATTGTACGTTCGCTGAACGTCTTGGAATAGAAAACTGGCACTTTTCAAAAAAGACAAGATGTATAGCGCAATGTTCATGCTGTATGCTTATACGGCGTGAGTTTGCCTATTCTGTCTTTTAGGTATGCCAGTACCTCTATTCCGGAATAGTGTGAGTTCACGCTGTTCTTTTTGGTGCGAGGCGGGCATAATCCTTAAAAACACATTGTTATGGAACAGATTACCTTGCACGTGTACCAATCCATCGACGGCTGTCCGGTCATAGCGGACAAGTGTTTCAATGCGGTAGTGGACGCCTGTGCCTACGTGCTGATTGACGAGGAAACTTACCTGCGTATTTACCTGAATGATCTTGACTGGCCGCTTGAGGCAAAGGAGACCTTGGTCGTGACGAACGGCTGTATAGACTTGACAGAGACAGAACGGGTACGTTTTGTCAGGGGGAATGTGGTAACGGAACTGCAACGGATAAAGGAGAATGGCGACGGTATGGTGGTGGCTTACGGAGGAGAAACCGGAGTTTTACTCTTGGACAACGGGCTGGCAGATGAAATCGTGATGACAACCGTGCCGGTGCTGGTCGGTAACAGTGAGAAGGGGCTGGAGTGCGGACCGAACGACGGCAGGATATGGGCTGTACGGTCGAGCGAAGTGCTGGAGGACGGGAAAATCCGAACGGTGTACGGGAGGATGTAATAAAAAAGCAACCCGCCGATTTGGGCATTATTAAAGAGGCTTGGCAGGTTCTATTGATTGCAAAGATAACGGAAATAGTTGGAACGACAAATATTAGAATACTACAAATGCGCAACTATGTGTTGCGCATTTGTTATTATTGCCGGATTGTCTTTAAAATCAACTCTTTTAATTGTTGTTCAGTCGGAAGTTGCAACTGGTATTTGGAAACGAATATCTGTTCATCCAATCCGGTTGTGGTGTACCGCACCAACGCATCGTTCTTGTCCGTTACCAGCAAAATGCCGATAGGCGGGTTATCGCCCGGCTCCATCACTTCGGCTTTATAATAATTCAGGTATGAATAAAGTTGTGACACATGAGCGTGGTTGAAAGTATCAACTTTCAATTCGCACAAAATATGACATTTCAAAATCCGGTGGTAGAAGACCATATCAATGAAATAAAATTCGTCACCGATAAGGATTCTTTTTTGTCTGGCTTCGAAACAGAAGCCGTTTCCGAGTTCGATAATGAAGTCTCGCAAATGGTCGAGCAGAAGTGTTTCGAGTTCCTTCTCCTTTAGCAAAGAAGCCCGTTGCTGCGGAATGTTCAGGAACTCGAAGAAATAGTCATCCTTGACGGCATCGGTTACAGTTTGTGGGTGAATCTTCTGCTGAATGGCAGCAAGTGCATTTTCCATGTTGCCGGATAAGCCGACACGTTCATAACTCAACGCTCCTATCTGCCGTTTGAGTTCACGGACAGAAAGCCCGGTTTGGATGGTGAGCATTTCGTAATACATCCGCTTGATAGGATTGTCGATTTTTACCAGTTCGATAAAGTGGGTAAAAGAAATAGAGCTGAGTAGTTTCTGAGGCTCTATCGTATTAACTATATCTTGTTTGTTTTCAGCATTTTGTAATAAGTGCATCAGTGATGCACTTTTTCCAAGACCCTGCATTTCCAATAAGTGCATCGTTGATGCACCTGTTGGAGGCAATATCGTTTTTATTACAGTTGCCAACTGGGGATATACCATATAGAAGACTCGTGAACGCTTGAATAATGTAATATTCAATCCTTTTAAATTAACTTTTTGTTCCAAGTTTTTCAATAAGAATTCCCCATATTTGGCACGGTCTTCTCCGTTCTGCTCGAACTCCACGATATAAAAACCGATAAGCCAGTTACGCATGGTCTGGCACTGGTTTACGGCTTTGACCGCACTCTGTTGTAATCGTTGGTGCGTGTCGGCTATGATGGTTGCTAATTGTTCAAAATTCATGTTATGCTATTGTTGAATGTTGATTAAAGCCGTTCGGGTATTGTGCCCGGAACGGTTGCCATCCGGCCACAGAAAAGAGCAATCCCGCCTTTTCTATGTGACCGATTGGCAAATATAGGGATTATTGCCGGGATTACGGATATAAAAACTTGAATTCCTGTGGGCTACCATTGTCTATCAAGAGCCGTTCGTGCTGCAGAGCCGGGCGGCTTCCGCTACGGAGATCCAACCGATGCCGTTCATCGCCTGTGCTCCTTTCCTTTGGACTTGTCCGTGTGAGGCGGGAACCCGTATACGATGCGGAAGTCCTTGTCGAAAGTGAGGTATGCATCGAAGGGCTTATCCTCCCTACTCCTGAATCCTTTGATCAGGGCAGTCCTGCCTTTGGTCACGAGGTCGGTAATCTGGCTGTCGGTGAGCTGCTTCTCCCCCTTGTTGCGGAAGACGGTAAGGGAACAATCGACGTTGCTGCACTTGGCGACCTTCGGGTAAAGGAGGATGCGACCGGAACGGCACTTGGGGCACGGGATATGTCCGCCGTCCGCCACCGATACCTGCACTTGCAGGAGTTCTTCGGTAATCTGGGCGGCATAGACCTCGATGGCCTTGCGGAAGCTGTCGGGATTCATCTCCCCGCTCTCGATCTTGGCGAGGGCGGTCTCCCACTGCCCGGTCATCTCGACATCGGCGATGCGCTTGTCCTTCACTATCTGATACACGGCAAGCCCCTTGTCCGTCGGCACGAGGCTCTTCTTCTCCCGGCGCACGTAGTCACGGGCAAAGAGGGTCTCGATGATGGAGGCACGGGTGGCGGGCGTGCCGATACCGTTCCCTTTCAAACTGTCTCGAAGCTCGTCGTCCTGCAACTCCCTGCCGCAATGCTCCATCGCCGAAAGGAGGCTGCTCTCGGTGTGCAGGGGACGGGGCTTGGTCTGTTTCTCCACACACTCCGCCGATTGCAGGGGGAAAGCCTCGTCGGTCTGCAAAGTCGGCAAAGCGGCTGTTCCCTCGTCGTCCTCCTCCCGCTCGTTCCGCACGGCACGCCATCCGGCGGATCTGACGACCGTCCCCTTGGCGGTGAACACGCTGTTCCCTGCCGTGAAAGAGACGGTGGTAGCGTCCTTGAGGCAACGGGCGGAGAAGGCTTCGAGCAGGCGGGCGGCTACCATGTCATATACCGTGCGTTCGTCGGCGGACAGCTCGCCGGGCAGACACTCGGTGATGATGAGCGCATGGTGGTCGGTGACTTTCCCTGCGTCCACACTGCGGCGGTTGAGCGAAGCTCCTTTCAGGGCGGCGGCATGGGCGGCGAAAGCCGGGTACCGCTCCAGCAGGGCGATACGATCGGGTATCTCGTCGAACACATCGTCCGATAGGTAGCGGGAGCCGGTACGGGGGTAGCTCAACACCTTCTTCTCGTAAAGCGACTGGGCGATGGAGAGGGTCTTGTCTGCCGAGAAGCCGTACCTGCCGTTCGCCTCTTTCTGCAAGGCGGTCAGGTCATAGAGCAAGGGAGGTTCTTGGCTCACCTCCCTGCGCTGCAAGTCGGCAACCTCCACCGTCCCCGTTGCGGTTACAGCGCCGAGAGCGGCATTTGCCGCCGGAAGGGTTTCGTAACGCAATTCAGAGATGGCGGCGAAGGGCGTGCCGTCCTTTTCAGCCGTGACCTTCAGCCGGTAATAGGTCTGCGGGGTGAAATCCCTGTTCTCCAGATAACGGGAGCAGATCATCATCAAGGTGGGTGTCTGTACCCGTCCGAGGGAGTAGATGCCCTGCCCGGCGGCGATACTGAGAGCTTGGGTGGCGTTTAATCCAATCTCCCAGTCGGCGATAGCACGGGCTTCGGCGGCACGGTAGAGGTTGTCGTAGTCGCTTCCGATTTTGAGGTTGTCCAGCCCTTCCCGGATGGCACGGTCGGTCAGCGAGGAGATCCAGAGGCGCAGGCAGGGTTTGCGGCAGCCAAGGTAATTGTAGATGTACCGATGAATGGCTTCACCCTCACGCCCGGCATCGGTCGACACGACGATACGATCGGAACGGTCGAAAACCTCCCTGATGACCTTCAACTGTTTGAGTACGCCGGGGTCGGGCTTGTACTCCTTGCCCTCCCGTATCTGGCGGGGGATGTACTTGAACTCCTGCGGCAGAATGGGCAGGTTCTCACGCCGGAAGCCCGCATAGCCGTATGCTTCGGGCATGGCAAGCTGGACGAGATGGCCGAACGCCCAGGTAACGAGGTAGCCGTTACCTGAGAGGTAGCCATCGTGCCGCTCTCGGACATTCAACACGTTTGCTATATCCTTCGCTACGGAAGGCTTTTCAGCGATAACTGCTGTAATCATATTTCTTTAAAATTTAACGGTTTGACAAAAGTTATCCCGTCGTCCGGACGGGATAACCGTGTAATTCATTTACAGAGTGGCGGGGGAAATCAGCGGCGGACACCCCGGCTGCGCTTGGGCTTGTCGGGCTGTTCCTGCTTCTGTGACTGTTTCCGTTCCTCTTTCTGCTCCTGCTTGCGCTCCTGCTGCTGTTTCTGCTCCCCGGTGGGGCGCTGCTGTGCGGATTGCAGGGCTTCTTTCAGGTTGCGGGTCGCCTCTACGGTCTTGCCCTCGGAATTGACCGCCACCTGCACCTCGTTCTCCACGGCGGGCTTGACACGCCCCTCTTCGAGTGCCGCCTTGTAGTCCTTGGGAAACATGAAGGCGGGCTTCTCGCCGGGCTTCCATGTGATGTAGCCTTGGTAGGCTTTTCCTTTCTTGTCCACCAGACCGGAGACCTTGACCGTTCCCCCGGCTTCGAGTTCGAGGCGGGACTTCTCGGTAAGCTCCTGCTTGCGGAAAGTCTTCGGCACCTCCTGATTGGCGGTCTGTTTCAGGTTCGTCTTGTACGCATCCATCGCCAGCTTGCCCCGGTCGCCGAAGAGAAATTCGAGCTGCATCTTGGCTGCGCTGAACTGTACGGGAGCCGGGTAGATCTTGGGTTGCTCCCCCTCCTTGGCTCTGGAAAGGAACTGGCAGACCACCGCCTCGCCCTGTTTGAGCCGGGCTATTTCGTCCGGGGTGAAGGTATGCCCGTTCTTCTCCGCCGGGATATTGACCTTGGAGAGCGGGAAAGCGACCAGCTCGTTGGTCTTGAGGTTGCGGCTGACAAGGGCTTCGACCTGCTCGCCCGCCCGGTTGGTGACGGTCGCCGGGTGCCCCATGTTGCCCGTCTGCCGGAGCACCTGCTTGTCGGAGTCGGTGATGTCGTAACCGAAGAACTGCTTCTGCATCTTCTCCGGGTCGAGGATGCCGTGGCTGCAAACGGTCAGCCTGCCGTCCGTGCCGGGTTTGAGCGAGAGCTGGCTATCGTTGCTGTGCGAGATGCCCTCGAAGTGGAAATGCACCCGGACGGTCTTGTCGGTCTGGAAGCCCCGGAGCATCTGGTCGAGCATCCCGTTGCCCTCAATCTGTTCCCGCTGCACGCCGAGGGCAGCGAGGCTGTTCCAGTCGATGTCCTCCGGGCGGTACTTGTACTGCGGGTTCTGTTCGGTCTGCCCGGCGGACTGCTGCGGCGCATCCTCCGGCTGTTGCTGCTGCCCGGCTTGGGTCTGCTGCTGTGCCTGCACGGGCGGCTGCACCTCGTACTGTGCGAGGAGCGGCTCACCTGTCTTGACCGACCGGCTCTCCCGCTGCCGGAAATCGGCGGCTACCCGCTGCACCTCCTCTTCCGGCACACGGAAGAAATGGAAGCGGGTCGGATCTTTCAACTGGCTCCAGAGGTTGGAAAAGAAATTTGAAAACATATCGCCGTGGCGATCCACCCGCAGGAGGTCGTTGTTGTCCTCCAGTGGGTTCTTGGTCTGTAACTCGCCGTCCTTTACTCCGCTGACGGCTTGGAGCGTGCCTTTCTCGTCCATGACGAGCAGGATGTCCATTAACTGCTGGCTGCTGTCCGGTTGTTCGTCCATAATCTGAAAAAATTAAATGGTGAATATTTTTAAGGTTCCGATTGAAACCGGACGTAAAGATATGGGATGAATGCTGGAAACGTGCAATTTACGGCTTAGGTATCCTCGTTTGTCCTCCTGTTCGTAGATTTGTCACATTCCGGTTCGAGAGTAATTGAAGTTTTGATTTTCTCGTGACCTTTTTACCCCGAATAAACTGTAAATAAAAATATCACTGCAAAATTATATATGGTACATACGTGTAGAATTATTTTCGATGCTGTCCGAACTTATCGGAAATTTTATGAAGAAAGGGGAATATTTGCGTCATACGCGGGTATTTTCATCTGTCCGTTTTCCACGGGGTTATTCGTGTGTGGCCTTGTACCAAGAGGTCGTACCTTTCAGTAAGGCCATGGGATTGGTGCTCGGGTCCGAGATCGTTATACCCGAGAAAGTATGTATGGGAAGGGGCCCTTTGGTCCTGGAATAAAATTTACCCGTATGGGTTTTATAGGGAACAAGCCGCTCCAGCTGTTCCCTGAAGCGGGCTGTCAGGACAGGGTCAGAGCAGAGGGTGAGGACATAATCGGCAAAGTCATAAAAGATGACGGGGGTGTATCCGTCCAGTCCCTGGAGTTCTCCTTGTAGGGAATCATCGAAAACATACCTGTCATTGATACTTTTCATGATAGCAGCCATATTATCTAATTCAGAGCAATCTGTCACAGCCAGTGTCCCGCAGGGCATCATTTCATAGGTTGAATAAAAGTCGTGGAATCCTTCGCAAAGGGATCCGTAATCAGGATTTCCCAGCAGGAACTCCCCCACAGTGGCGTAAGACATTCCGTATGCCATCATTTCACTGGTAGAGGCTATAAGAAATCTTGTGGCTTCTTTCAGTTCATAGGCAACCTCTACGGATGACATATAGCAATCGTCAAACAGGATATACTCCATTTTGACGCCCGCGCCTACAATCCCCCGGGCCAGGGTACCCACGTCCGTTTGGAACTCCCGGGTCAGTCCCCCGAAATAGCGTGTCAGCGGCTGCTCCTGATACTCCCAATGCTTTTTCATCCGGAAAAGGGAATCCGCCTGTGTACCGTCCACGGGAAGCCATCCCATGCCATGGGAACCTATGATCATAGCGTAAACCGGAGCAGGAGCAAATTCCTGCACGTCGTTCAATATCCCCGTTATGCCCTCCACCGTAGTAAACCCCGAAGTGCCATACCTTTTCAGCGTTTTACGATCGCACTTTCCTTTGGAATGTATGATCTCAAACATCGTGGCTTCCGTAGAGCTCGTGGACATAAACACGAGAATTCTTTCATGCTCCAGCCCCCTTCTGCTTACACACGCCTCCATATCCGCGATATTGGTGTAAAAATAGCCTGTCAGGTCAGTGGACCACGGCAGAAACATGAATAACGTTTTCCGATTTTCCATGGCTTCCCCGAGCTCTTCCTTTTCACATGAAAGAAAAATAAGGGAACAGCACACGAAAAGCAGGATACTGGTCCATGTATAAATTTTCCGTGGAGCTTTCATCTTGCGTATGCGATTAATCGGTGAAAAAATGGTTGACACTGCCCGATTTTACAACCAGATAAGGTCCCTTTACCGCCAGGCTACGGCAAAAAAGGACCCCGGATCCATGTCATATGTTCAAGAGAAATCTCCGGGGCATATTTCCCGGAATTCCTCCGGAGCGGAAATATCTTCCTCGGATATTTCCACGTGTTCCACGCCGTCCTGTCCTCTTATCATGCAGGAAAACATCTCCGCCCCGTCCAGACAGGAAAATACCTCGTGCCTCGGTTCTCCGTTTTCAAACCAATAAACGCAATATTCCTTCATCGTAGTAAAAAATCAGTATTTACCGGCACGATCTCAAGTTCGATACCGAATTCTTCCATCTGCTGACGGATATTCCCGCAAGCCAGTTTCTCCCTGGCCGCTTCAATCCCCGTGAAGGCATCGTATCCTTTCGGTGCGGATACAATTTTCCCTTCTAATACCGCATGGGTGATCTCCCCTCCGGCTTTTACCCCGGCATTCATAATAAAGTAATAATCTTTCATCTTATCGTGAGTTGAATCTATTAATCTATTTACCGGTCAGAGAAAAGGCCGGATATTTCACCGCAAACCCGAATGCCCGTTATCTTCTCTTGCAAGTCCATTCCGGGATTTGTTATAATAACGGTTCATCGATCCACGATCCCGAACCGGACCAGCATCGAATATCTCTTTTTTATCGTGCGGCTTCTCTCAAATGGGGGCGGGGCAACCGATAAGATATGACCTTGTGCAAACATCTCTTTTCCAGCATCCCCTCCTTCCACGATGCGGATGATCTCACCCGGCCTCTTACCTATTGCCTCCAGCAGGTAAACCGCCTTTTCCCGTGCCGCTTTCAGTGCTTCTATCTTGCCCTTCCTGTGATAGGACAGGATATCCCTATGTTCCAGTTTATCTATATACATCGTATGAATTCCTTTTGTGTCCACCCGTTTTAAAATTTCATCAATCAGTGTGAAGTCACGTAACGTGACATCAAATGATTTGGAAACCAGAAAATCCTGTCCCGGCTTACGCCAATTATCGCCCACATCCTTTGTGCGGATTGCCTCCCGTGGCACTCCGACTATTTTCAAAACCTGCTTCAATTCCTCCTCTATCCTGGTAAGAGGAACCTTCGTCCGATATTCTTCCGGTTTGGATACGCCATCAAACTCTTCTTCGAAGTACTCCCTTATTTCGATAACGTAATGAATCCTGTCAGGAACTACCTCTATCTCGGAAGTACCGGTTACCTCTATATAACGTTCGCCCACCTGAGCGGGCAGCGGAAAGGGAATGAACATGGAGATCAACAATAAAAGATTGAAAACACGCATAACAGTCTATTTACAGGTTTACCGGGAATCTACATGATCGTCCGGTCATCTATGATCCTGTAGTCCATATCTGAACGGGGCTGGAAAACAGGAGTAAAACATGATTGATAAATTTCCATAAAACACATTAAAATCCACCCCTCCCTGACAATGGAAGGGGTAGATTCACTCCCGGTCTATTTTCGATTATCTTCTTTCCGGAGAACCAAGAAAGACTCCGAGGGTTTAAAATGAGGGACCTTGCGAGCCGGGATGCATATGGTTGTGTGCTGTTGGATATTCTGTGCCTTCTTTGCCGCCCTTTTCTTCAAAGAAAAGGTCCCGAATCCGCGCAGGAATACAATTCTCTCTCTGCCGAGTGCATCCTTCACGCATTTCATGAAACTCTCGATTACCAGGCCAACGGTCCTGCGATCGATTCCAAGCTCCTCAGAGACCCGGTTTATAATATCTGCTTTAGTCATATCTGAATTTTAATGTTCACACTATTTTTATCATTCAGGGACAAAGGAAAATTTCCACCGCCAAGGAGTAGCCTGTTCCTCAGATATGTTCCTGCCCGATACCGTCCATACCGTTTGAATAAACGTCATTGTTTCTTCAGCAAGTCACGTATTTCTGAAAGTAACTTTTCCTCGTTGCTCGGGACAGGTGGGGGCAAGGGTGTCTCTTCTTTTTTGCGCCTGAGATTGGAGAGCAGGCGGATGAACAAGAAAATGGCAAAAGCGATGATCACAAAATCCAGCATGGTCTGTATGAAGTTTCCATAGTTTATCGTGACGGCCGCCTGTTCGACTCCATCAACTACCCTGGCGGGTTCCAATTCCCATCTCAGTTCCGAGAAGTTGGTTCCGCCTACCAGCAACCCTATCGGTGGCATGATGATGTCTGCCACCACTGAAGATATTATTTTCCCGAAGGCACCGCCAATAATCACACCCACGGCCATGTCTACTACGTTTCCACGCATGACAAACGCCTTAAAATCCAGTAAAAAACTACTTTTTGACATCTTTTTTTATTTTAGTTGATAATAATGTATCAAACAAAGGTGGATAACAGAGAAACGTGTCTCGGGGTCATCCACCTTCCCTTCATCGTTGTCTGTCGCTATGCTGAGAAATGGCTTTCCACACTATGGCACTGGCCAGACCTCCTGTCAGTGGAGCGACGATAAATAGCCAAAGCTGTGAGATCGCGCCTCCTCCCTCGAAAAGTGCGGGTCCTATGCTGCGCGCGGGATTTACTGATGTTCCGGTGATGGGAATACATACGATATGCACCAGGACAAGCGTCAGCCCGATGACCAGGCCCGCCAGTTTACCGGCCCCTTTCTTTTTATCCGTGGCTCCCAGCGCCACAAGAACGAAAATAAACGTAAAGACGGCCTCAGCGATAAAGGCCTGCAACATTTCCCCCTCAACAAAGCCGTTGCTCCCTGTCATGGTAGGGCCGGCATGTGGCCCCGTAGATACCAGTATGAAAAGTACGGCTGATCCGAGAATCCCCCCGATTATCTGGAAAATAATGTATAACAGGGCATCCTTGCCCCCCATTCCTCCCGAGCAGTACATGCCCAGTGTGATCGCCGGATTTATATGGCATCCGGATATTCCGCCAATAGCGTATGCCATGGCGACCACCGACAGCCCGAAGGCTATGGCAACTCCCAGGGTACCCACCCCGGTGGTGACCGCACCGGGCATATCCCCGGCAAAAACAGCACTTCCGCATCCCATCAAAACAAGGACCATTGTCCCGATCATTTCAGATACATACCTGTTCATAGCATTTCAAATTACGTGTAGAATAAATATAGTTAATACATTCTGTTCAAGTGAATGCATCTTTCCGGTATTTTCCGGATCGCATTTAACGGCTACTGGATTCCGTTCCCGCGTTGATCGTACAGATGCTTACCCGGTTCCAGTCGGGCTCCTCGAACATGTTCCCTACTCCCTGGCCCTCGGCTACAATCCGTTCTTCTGCAATTCCATACTTGCCCACCAGGATTTTTTTCACGGCCTCCGCTCTTTGTCGGGCGATCCGCTCGTTAACTTCCACGCTTCCCTCAGGAGAGGCATAACCCTTGATGAGCACACTTGCTCCCTTATGGTTCTTTAAATAAGTAGCGATACGTTCGACATTCGGGAGTTGGGAGTTGTCAACTGTCGTCCTGCCCTGGCGGAAAGTTATGACGGATTCCAGCGTCTTTTTAGTGTTGTCAATGGTGTCTTTCACAATTTTTGGTTCCTGGTTGCGGCATTTGTCCAGTGCGGCCTCCAGTTCCGTTACCTTTCGCACTGCCTCCTGCAATGCCTTGGCATCTTTACCGGCCTGTGTATGAAGTTCATTAATTTTTGCGTTCAAGACATCCACCTCCTGCTGGTCGTAAGCTCTCACTTTTGTAAAGTGGTGTTTCCCGTTACTGCATCCGAAATGATACTTCAGACCAACGGATATTTCCCATACGGCCCGTCCGGAATGGAAACGTACGGCTTCGGAACCCATAGCATTCATGTCATAGACCAGGGCAGGTTTCAGTGCCAATGTCCATGCCTTGCTCTCTCCCAGGTTGAAATTAAAGTTCAGGCCCAGTTTTGTTGACATGCTGTTCTGATCGGAACCCGTTTCCCGGTTCATATAATAATGCAACCACCCGATTCCGGCCACCGCTTCGATTTCAAAAGGTCTGGGAACCCCGGTATAGGTCCCAAGGAGATTGTTCAGGTTCACCAACCCCAACAGACTGACATTGGAGCGGTCGAAAATGGTCCTGCTTTGTGAGGTGTTAAAGCTTCCGACCGCCTCCAGACCGAAACCGAAAACCGGTGTCAATTGTTTATTCAGTTCTATCCCCGTGATCGGGCGCATGTTTCCAAAGAAAGAATGATGTGTTAACGGGGTTGTTCCTCCCGCACTGATCCCGATGGACCAGTTGTCCAGAAACTTGTTACCCTCTACTGCAGTCTGGGCATTTGTGTGATACATAAAAACACCAGACAAAAACAAACTGATAAAAATTTTCTTCATCATAAGGTTTAATTTTTAATTATTTTGCAAAAATCGAAATTTATTCAAAAACACATGTTTTCATTCCAGCTCTTTTTTTTGTCATTTTAGCTCTTTAATGCAAAGAAACTGGCTGTATGGATGACCTTCAGAAGTGATTCTTTTTCTTTTGGAAGAAGTGGCATTCAAAAGAAGAGTATTCATAAGTTTTAATATTTTGATTGTTAAACTACAAAGACACAAGTTTTTTCCATTCATGTGAATCACAAGTATTATCATGAGCGATCATTCTGCCTGCTTCCCCATGAAAAACAGTGTCGATCTGTTTATTAGCAATGCAAAAACATGGACAATTATATTTATAATTTTGCAGCAATACAATCATAGCATAAGCGGTTTTATGCTTATTAATCATTCTCGATAATCATCTAAACCTGTTGCACGTCCATCCAGTCATGTAAAGTAAAATTCCCAGGCCTGGCGGAGAAATGCCCCGTATTACTCCTCCTGACCTGGGAATAGAATGATGCGGATGAGATTCCCGCACTGTTTCAATCCATTTTCATCACTATCTGAACATTCGGGTTATTTGCTATCCAGGGCATTCCAATAATCCATGTTGGTAACCCGTTCCAGCAGGACTTTTCTGTCCCCTTCACGGATATTGTCCGCAGCAGTGGCGGAGATAATGGCCGCACGCTTACCCACGCCACGCCATTTAATCATCCGGGCGGGAACTCCACGCCCGATCAGGGCGGCATGCACCTTTTCAGCACGCCGTGCGGAAAGGGTCAAGTTATAGGAGTCGCTTCCTTTGGCGTCCGTGTAGCCCGTGATAAGGAAACGGCTGTCCGGATAGCTTTTCAGTAGCTCTGCCAGCCTGTCAAGCGTTCTTTCCGAAGTGGCTGTTATGACATCCCTGTCAAATTCAAAATGGATATTCTCCAAGAGATCACACGCCATAGTGTCAATAATGGCCGGAACCTCCACCTTTTTCTCAACCACCCGCTCGACGATTCTTTCCACGGGTTTCTCTATCTCCACATATCGTACCACCGGAGCCGCATGTTTGCTCTTTCCGCCAATACGCCAGATGACACTGGCAGAAACCTGAACGAAGTGGGGAAGCCCCTTCTGCACGGGCAGAAGGTATTCACCTTGTAACCCCAGCCCGAACGAGTTGCTTAACCAGGCTTTCACACCCGCCCCGAAAGACAGGGGAACAAACGAGTTTTTGTCGGATGAACGCCCGTCAGGATTCCAGATGTCGGAAGACTCCCAATATGCCTGTCCGGTTGGATCATCCTCAAAGTTGCCGCCATATACGGAAGCAAAGTCTTTATGCAGATAGTTCACACCTACCCTGAGATAAGGTTCAACCCATTGGGATCTGAGCAGGGGAGTAAAGCGGAATTGTAGCCCCAGTCCCCCCATGTACAGTAAATCACGTTTCCTGTCATCACCTGCGGTACGGTTGTTGTTTTTCGTCAAACCGACGCTTCCCTGCAAATCCAGGTAAAACCACCGGTTCAATTCCCGTGCGATGTACAAGTTTGCCCCTCCCATCAGATGATTCGCTTTCAGGTTATAAAAGTAGTTGTCCGGCGTACTCCGGAAACCAGTGACTGACACCCGACTCCAGTTTATCAGCGAACCGCCGAGACCGATCTCCCAGGCTTTTGATTCCTTTTCTGACAGTCCGTCATGCGTCACCTCTGCCTGGAGAGGCACACGACGGGTCGTTTTCGTGTCCTGTCCTCTCACCGCCAGAGAGACCAACAGCAAGGAGAGACACACAAAGCATATCGTTATTTTTTTCTTCATATTCAATTATCCAATAAATAAATCAATTCATCCAGTCGACAGGACAATCCTTGATTGGCAAGGGCATCCGCTTGGACCAGTCCGCAAAATCAACTAAATAGTACTTATCTTCCTCTTTTAACAGATAGTAAGCGTAACGCCCACGGTACTCGTTAGATATATTATATGTTATTTTATCAGTGCTTTCTGTCCGTCGTCTGATATCCAGACCAATCCAGTTATTGGGATAAGTGCTTGTCAGTTTAAAGCGCTTGCCTCCCGTTGACAACGGCTTGGATCCGGTATGTACAGTTCCTCCCGTTCCATTGATGAAAGTACGCATTTCTATAAATACAGCCCGATTTTCTTCCAGCTCTGATGCCGGCAACTTGCCTTCCGGATGTTTCCAAACATTGGTTCCTTCCTCTTTTGTAAATTTATCTTGCCCTATCGGGTAAGCGTATGTTTTATAAAAATCCTGTAAATTATCCGTGTCAATCTCTCCCCACATGGTGGTAATACCCTGCTTGATTTCAATAAACACACTGTTTTCTTTAAAAGATGGGGCCGGATACACTTCCGGGACATGTATCTTGTCCTGCAAATATACAGTCTGTCCATAGTCATTATAACTTCCCGTACCATCACCAAAATACAGTGCCGCATAATTGTCTGTTTGGTCCCATTCATATTTCGCCAACTTGCCGACAGTATCATTCTTCGCCACATTTGCCTTCTCCGTCTCTGTCAAAACCAACGGACGAATGATGTAGAGATATGAGTTTCCATTGCTATAGCGGACTAACTGATCTTTGTCCACATTTCCTTCGTTGACAGGCCGGTTTATATCTTTAACCCTGGCCGATTTCATACTATTATAAGGAGTAGTAATGGACGTCGGATACTTATCCCATTCTCCATCCACTTGACGCTCGAAGCTGTAATATACATTTAGTGTCCTATAAATATCTATCGACGTATTAGAATAATTAGACAGATATGCGCTTGTAATGATAGCTCTAACATTGATCCTATTCGGCACCAACGTGTTGCCCGCACTCGTTTCCTGCGTTCCATCAACCGTTACAGTCACACTTCCTTTCCTTTCTGATAAACCCTTATTGTCTGGCAATTTATCCCATGTGACCTTGAACTGCCCTTCCTCGTTTGTGATAAATGCATCCGTAGAAGATACACCGGGTAAGTCGCTCACCTTTACTCCGGCTGTGACCTTTTTGCCGGTCTTGTCATACACGGTAAATAGAACCGAACCGTCCGAAGGTACAACATACTCTTTCAGGGAAGAGTTCCAGTATTCAGGAATAACATTGTATTTTCCAACTTCTATCTCGATAACAGAGGATTTTCCGGTCAGGAAATCCCAGAAATCAGTCTGCTTGTTCCGGTCCGCCGGCCATTTTTGGTCAGGATTATGCGGGTTGTCCACATCACCGGACGAGATATACTCTTTCCAAAGCTCGTAGGCACTTTTACCGTTGGCTCCGTTAGCTCCATCCTTTCCGTCCTTTCCATCTTTGCCATCCTTACCGAAAGCGGGCTTGCCTGTATCCGTTCCATTTATATACCAGTTGCCGTTATCGCCAATGGCAACCTCGGGAGATTTCCCGTCCTGCCCAACGGCCTTTTTCCCGGTATCCGTTCCGTCCACAAACCAGTTGCCGTTATCGCCGATGGTGACCGTAGGAGGCACGGCATCCTTTCCGTCCTTTCCATCTTTGCCATCCTTACCGAAAGCAGGCTTGCCTGTATCCGTTCCGTTAATATACCAGTTGCCGTTATCGCCAATGGTGACTGTCGGCGGTATAGCATCACGACCATTCGTTCCGTCTTTACCGTCTTTACCATCCTGACCGTCACGCCCACGTGCGCCGATACCGGTATCCTCTTTCCCAATGAACCAGTTGCCGTTATCACCTATATGCGGTGTCTGTCCGTCCTCTCCGCTGGCTCCGGTCAGGAAACGCCAGAAATCCTGTACCGTGTTGTTTTCGGAGGGCCATTTCTCGCCGGGATTATGCGGGTCGTCCACGCTACCGCTGGCAATCATGTCTTTCCACTGCTCGAAAGCACTCTGACCATCCTTCCCGTCTTTGCCATCTTTTCCCTTGAGAAACTTGAAGAAGTCAGCGACTTCTGTCTGATCCTTCGGCCAGTTGACGGTTCCATCCGCAACTTTTTCCTTCCAAAACTCGTAGGCTGAAAGCCCCGTATCACCTTTGGGCCCCTTGGGCATGGTGATATCCACGTCTGTACAGGATGTCATGAATGACACTATGACCATGCCGCACAGAACTGATGATTTGAATAAATTCATGTAATTGTTTAATTTTAAATATATAAAATGAGGAATAAATCAATATAATCAATACCTAAAATAATTCCTTGATTTACGGAAAAACGAGCAGTAAAAATTAACCATACTTGTTATAGTTATTAATATTAATAATATATTTTTTGCAAAATAAGATGAATGTTTTGATTTTTAACTTATCAATTTAGCTCTATTTTTTAACAATTTGTTCAGTAATCATGATTTTATTAATAAATAAACCGTATTTTTGGCCTATATCAATATTTATATTTGAATATGTACATTAAAATTCCTGCATAATCAGATGCAACCGACTATAACAAGAAATACCATACGGTTGTTATGGTCACTTTGATCATCTAACAATTTCGTCTTCAGACAATCCGTTCTTGTAATCAATAACTTGAAGCGTTTAAAAATCAGGAAGTACGGTATATTTTGGACCTTTTTCTTTCTTGTATGTTATTTCCCCACTCCCGGCTGTTGTCTTTTAGCACGCAGCATTTCTGCCACTTTCTTTTCCGTCCAACGCTCGAAGTCCTCCACCTCTTTCCTGATCTTCCATATTAGCTTCCTGTCCCTGTTCCACTCGAAGCAGTTCTCCAGCCTGTCAAGTGTCTTGGCGTCCGCATTTCCCGACATCAGAACGTAGCGGTATTTGAGCCGCCAGCCCCTTTTAAGCTGCCATGCGTTATGCACCAGCGAAAAAAGAAACAATTCCACGATGGTGACTTGAACAAGATACGACCTGGAATATGTCACGTTGAAACTATGGCTGTGGTTTACTTTCAACCCTTCCAACCGGTCTATCTGTCGGCTCAACTGTTGCAGGTACTCGTCCGTTGCTGCACCCTTGTTCTTTCATCCGTCATCCTGAACAGGACTTTGTTCGCCTGGAGTGTTTTATGCATTTCCAGCACGTCCTGACCGCCTGCGGTGTCTTTCCTAGACAGATGCAGACAGCCTGCCACATTATATCAAGTTGCTCCTTGGTCAGTTATCCTTTTCCCTGCTATTTTCCATGGCTGCGTAATTTTCGGTTTGCGCTCTTGGCGAAAAATTGCTTAAATTCGCTATTATTCAACAATTTGCGCTGTTCAACCAACTTGGTAAAACTATATAAAAACAACTGTTTTACTACTAAGGTAGAAATTTACGCTTATTATCCGTTTTTGATCAGGTGTGAGAGTTTCGGATCCGCCTTGATGCGCTCGATCTCGTCAGCGACAATCTGCTTAACCTCGCTCTTGATGCGGTAGTAGTTGGCATCAATCTGCTGCTGCATGGTGTCGTTGCCATCCTTGTCGGTGAAGTCGATGATCTGCGGTATCTTCACGTAGCGGGCGGTCTCCCGCCTGACCTTCTCGTTATCCACTACAATCTCGGCATGGAAAATCTTCTGCTCGATGCGCTCGTCGAAGTTGTCGGCTACCGCCCCCACGAACATGCCCTGCGTGAGGTTGGAAATCTTGCTTGCCGGAATAAGGCTGTCCATCTGGGTGTTGATGGAGACGGAAGTCTCGTTCCGGTTGATGGTCATGTTCTGCCGTTTCTGCAGGACCTTTCCGAAGCGTTCGGAGAGCGTCTTGGCGGTTTCCGCAACTACCTGACCTGCAAATACATTGCCGACCGTGTTACAGATTACGGCGCTTTCCTTGTCACCGTAGTCACGCTTCAACTGAGAGAAATCCTGAAAGCCGAGCATGACGGCTACCTTGTTGCTTCGAGCGGTGGCAATGAGGTTATCCAGCCCACGTATGTAAATGGTGGGCAGCTCGTCGATAATCACGGAGGATTTGAGACGTTTCTTCTTATTGATGAGCTTGACAATGCGGGAGTTGTACAATCCCAAAGCCGCCCCGTAGATGCCCTGACGGTCGGGATTGTTGCCGACTACCAGCACTTTCGGCTCTTCGGGATTGTTGATGTCGAGGGTGAAATCGTCCGCCGTCATCACCCAGTAGAGAGCCGGGGAGATCATGCGGGAAAGCGGTATCTTGGCACTGGCAATCTGCCCCTGCAACTGCTCCACCGCCGAGCTTTCCCATGCGTCCATGAAGGGAGAAAGGTAGTTCTCAAGCTCCGGGTACGAGGTCAGGATGGGGAAAATGTCGGCATACTTGCGGTTCAGGAACTCGATGGCATGGGGGAAGGTGCAATACTTGCCGTTCTTGTAGATTTTGAGATACCATATAATACTGGCTAACAGAATGATAGGCGATTCCACGAAGAAATCGCCCTGCTTGGAAATCCATGTGCGGTTCAAATTTAACATTATCGTGTAGGCACTCTCGTAGGCATCGCTGATGTCGGTCATGAAGTCGGGATGGATGGGGTTGCAGCGGTGGCTTTCCCTCGGATTGTCGAAGTTTATCACGTAGAACTTGGGCTTGACCTTGTAGCCGTCCAAGTGGGCGAGTAGGTGGTTGTAGGCTATCTCGGCGAGGTCGGGGTACTTGAAATCATACAGGAAGAGCGAATAGCCCTTCTCGATGATCTGTTTGATGTACTGGTTGATTATCGCATAGGACTTGCCCGAACCGGGCGTACCCAAGACCATCGTCGCACGGAAGGGATTGACAAGGTTAATCCATCCGTCATACGCCCTTCCCCTGAACCGGAAGCGGGTGCGGAGATTGACAGAATACTCGTTCTCCTTCAGTTTGGTTTCCTGCATGAAGGATTCGTTCTCGACGTTGAACACGTCTTCGAGCAGGTCGGTCTTCAGCAGGCGTGACATCCACAGCCCTGCCATGAGCAGGCAGATATACCCGACGGTAAGGGTGGCGATATACAGCACGGTGTCTGCCGGAAGCGACAGAGGAAGGGCGAGCAGCCACCAGTTGCCGAAAAAGAGCAGCAAGCCGGACACGCCGCAAAGGATGATCCTGCGCCACGTGATTTTCTGCTCCTTCACGCCCTTTGTGCCGAGGCAGCTAAGGGCGAGGAACAGCACGGCGAAGAGCTTCGTCCAGAGGATATTGGAGAACAGCCCGGCGGTACGCTGGAAGCCGAGCAATATCCTATCGACCACGCCGATGTCGATGCCCCATTCCCGGACGGACTGGTAACAGAACCAATAAATATTGATGACTACAAATAAAATGCTTATCGCACGCATGAACTCCATGACTTTGGCGAGTCCACGCAAATCGTCTTCGTTTTGCATAATTCGTTGAATTTTAAGTTGATTATTGTTGCCTGCCGTACTTGCGCCTCTTTTTCTTTTTGCGCTGCGGCGGTACGGGCTGGTCACCGGACGCTCCGCCGGGTACGAGGGCAAAGAGGTTGAAGGAGGCCGCCACGTTTTGGGTAGTGCCGTCCTTGTGGTCAGGACGATAGCCGGTATGTCCGTCCCATTGGGATGCGCCCGTATGCTCCTGCTGCCGGGTGGGATGTTCCACTCCGGCGGAGGGTTGCGGCAGGTGAATGCCTTCCTGCCCGGCGAAAAGGTCGTTGAACACGCCTGCGGAAAACTCCTTGCCCAGACGGGAGCCGTTGAAGACGGCTTTGGCGGCATGGTCGATGAAGGTCGCCCCATAGATGCGCCCGGCTTCATTCTGACGGAATACCACGCCGATTCCCTGCCGCATGAGTTCCCGCTCGAACTGCGCCCGGTCATGCCCTGCGGTCTGCATGGCGGCTGCAACCTTTCCGGCGGTGGCGGCGGCGACCTCCTTGTGGGTCTTTTCCCATGCGGCAGCGTTGTGCATCCGCCTTTCGAGGGCAGCGATGCCCGCCTCCTTGCCGAACACGGAGGACTTGAAGGGCTTGCCGACCTTGTTGCCCTCCCTGTCAGTTGCCGAATAGGTCAAGCCGTGATACTCCCGCCCGCCGTATTCCCCCTTTACCTCGTCCACCGTGATGCCGTAAAGGGAAAGCACGGCACGGTATTCGCCCAATGTACGGAAACGCCACTCCCGGGCGAGCGGGCGGATGACTCCTGCCAACTGTCCCTTGAGATTGCCGTCCCCGTAACCGACGGGCGACAAGGGTAGTCCCTCCTTCCACTGCTTGGGCGTAGCCGGGACAAGACCGAACTGCCGTTCCAGCTCCCGGCAGACCTTCATCGAACTCCCGTGTTCGTAGCTGTCGGAAATCGCCCGCCCGGTTTCGTCCACCCGGACGGAAACGATGTGCAGGTGCTCCCGCCCGATGTCGTTGTGGCGATAGACGATATAGGGCTGGTCGCCGAAGCCCATGCGCCGCATATACTCCTCCGCCAAGCTGACAAACCGCTCTTCACTCAAGCAATCCTTCGGGTCGGGATTGAGGGAGATGTGCAGGACGGGCTTCTCGGTCTTGCGGTTGGCTGTGAGGTAGTCACCGAACGAGCGGGAAAGATGCCCTATCGTGTAGGGGTTATCGCCCTGCGGCTCGATAATCCGGCTGGTGAAAAGCACGTCGGCGTGCCGTTCGTCCACCTTCAACTGGTTGTAGGCAAGCACCCCGTACAGGCTGCTGCCGTGCGAGATCTTGGCTATCATCGGACGGGGTATTTGCTCTGGAACTCCTCCACCAGTGCGGAAATCCGCTTGCTTAACTCGACCAGTTCGAGGGTGTGCCGCTCCAGCTTGTAGAGGAAAGCGAGGGCTTTCTTCTCCGAGAAATTGGATTTGAGCGCACGCACGCATTGGTTGTAGTTCGTGCCTATGGCACGGAACTGCGAGTGGAAAGTGGTCAGGCGCATGTAGAAATCCTGCGTCCCCTTATCCAGTTTAATAACCTTAATCTCCTTGCCGAAAAGTGCGGAAACGATAAACTCCGCCTTGGTCGCCTTGCCCGACTCGTCGAAAAGCGCGAGGAAACGGGCGTTGTCCCCGTCATCCAGACGGAATACGTAGCGGTGGCGCATCTTGTCGGGCTTGGGTTTTCGCCCGTGGTTGCCCGCATACTTCTTCTGATTGTCCATCATCCTGTAAAATTTTAAGTGAAACATGGTCTGAAAACGCCGTATGCCTACGGCTCTCCCCCGTGAGCATCCCCCGACTCCGGAGGGGAATGCCACATCGAGGGGGCAAGGTGGTGGTGAGGCACGAAATTCATTTCGAGTGCCGCAGCACACAACTTGCCATTTTCGTTTGAAAATAAAATCCGTCCTGCCGGACAGATTGAGGATGCCCTTGCCTGCTGCGGAGTGCCGGGGCACTCCCTCGGGCGGTTGCCGCTCTTTTTCATTCTTACTCTATTTTGGTTTCCGCCTGCAAAGTAACAGCCCTTTTCCCGTCCGGACACCATGCCCGGATGCGACAAACCTACGGGTGGAAAGACAATGCACGACACACTGATAATCAAACGGATAAACTACCGGTATTTTGATATTCCTTTGCGCCGTGGAAGCGGTGAAACGACTGTCCGGATAGACAAGGAAACAACCGGATAGCCGACCGGACGGACAGCCGAACGGCTGACGGTCTTGCTGGACAAAAGGACGGACAACCGGATAACCAGCCGGACGATTGGCTAAACAACCAAACGGCTAAATAACTAAACGGCTAAACGGTCAAACGGTTGGACAGCCGGATGATTGAATGGACAGCCGGATGCCGGGCTGAATGTATGACCGGATGCCTGAACGAATGAACGGACGAATGAATGAACGGCAGAGTGGCTGAAAAGCTGACTGATTGAGTGAACAGAGAAGCGGCTGCACGGGCGGCCGGATGAATAACCAACAGAATGACGATATGGACAGACAGACATTGAACGTGGCTTTCGCCACACAGAAAGGCGGCAGCGGCAAGACGGCTATCACGGTGTTGGTGGCGGGCTACCTGCACTACCGCTTGGGGTGTCCGCTGGCGGTGATCGACTGCGACTTCCCGCAGTACAGCCTGTACGAGATGCGGGAACGGGACAGCCGGGCGGTACTGGAGAACGAATACCTGAAACGGGCGGCTTACGAACAGATGCGGCAGCCGGGGCGTGCCGCCTATCCGGTGCGCAAGTGCCGGGTGGAGCAAGCCCCCGACACGGCAAGGGAGCTGGCGGCGGAAGGCTGCTACGACCTGCTCTTCTTCGACCTGCCGGGCACGGTGAACTCGGCGGGCATCCTGCGCACGATCGCACAGATGGACTACATCTTCGCCCCGGTGAGTGCGGACAAGGCGGTATTGGAGAGCACGCTCTCCTTCCTCGACGTGCTGCAACGGATGATGCTGGGCAAAGAGACGAGCCGCCTGAAGGGGCTTTACCTTTTCTGGAACCAAGTCGATAAGCGGGAAACGAGCGGGCTGTACGAGAAGTACGGGCAGGTAGTCGCCGACATGAGGCTGCCGATGCTGCAAACCCGCATCCCCGACACGAAACGCTTCCGCAAGGAGGCGGACAGTACGGGACGGACGGTGTTCCGCTCCACGCTGCTGGCTCCCGACAGGCGGATGCTGGCAGGCAGCGGCATCCCCGAACTGACCCGTGAGATAGCAACCATCCTCAAACTGGAAGGCTATGAAGAAGCAGCGGAATGAGAAGCCCATCGACGAGGAGCTGCTGATGCGGATGATGGCGGGCGAGGCGGCGGGAACGGGAGAACCGGGAACCGGAAAGGGGGAAACTGCCGTGCCGGTGGAAAAGGCGCAGGAAGGGAAGGCGGCGGACACAAGACAGCGCAAGGGAAGGCAGGCGGACTACGAGACGACCTTCTTTAAAGGCATGGACATCCCCGCCCGTTACGGCAAGCCGGTCTATGTGCGCCGTGAGTACCACGAGCGCATCGCCAAAATTTCGGTGATGCTGACGGGCGGCAAGGTGTCGCTCTCGGGATACATCGACAACGTGCTGGCACAGCACTTCGAGCAATACCGGGAGGAGATCGAGGCGGCATACGCCGGGAAACTGGAGAACCTCTTTTAAAAAGGAAGGAGGAAACGGCATGATACTGAAATTATCGCTCACCGTCCTGCTGCTCTATTACCTCGCCGTGCTGTGGAAATACTACCGGCAGGACATCGCCGGGATATTCGGGACAGCGGAGACGGACGAAGACACGGACGGAACGGGAAAGGAACCGGGGCAACCGGGTGAGCCGTACACGGTCATGGGAGAAAGCACCTACCTGCCCTTCGGAGCGGAGGACGGGGAGGAAGCGGTAGCCGGAGCCGTGGACGAACTCGCAGCGGAGGACGACGGGGCGGACTACTCCGACATCGAGCCGGAGGAGGACGAGGAGGAAACGGACTATGAACCCACGCCGGAGGAGATCCGGGAACTGGAGGAGGAAGAGGAATTAGGGGCTTATTACCCGGACGGCAACCCTGACTTCGCCACGGGGTACTCCTTCGATGACCTGAAAAAGGTGCGCCGGGTACTGGTGTCGGACAATGCGGACGAAAAGGCGGAGCGGGAAGCCCGTGAGGTGCTGCCGTCCGTGATGGGATCGGACATCTGGGAGGCGATGCTGGACGAGTTCGAGGGCGCACGTAAGCGTGTCGCCCGGCTGATGGACAACCATAATGTTTAATTAAAATTTTAAAGACAAATGAGACAAAAGAGAATCTTATTCACGGCGGCCTGCATACTCGCTGCCGTGGGCGCAATGGCGCAGGGAAACGGGCAGGCGGGTATCACCGAAGCCACGCAGATGGTCACCTCGTATTTTGAACCGGGGACGAAACTGATTTACGCCATCGGTGCGGTGGTCGGCTTGATCGGAGGGGTGAAAGTATATGGGAAGTTCAGCTCCGGCGACCCCGACACGTCGAAGACGGCGGCGAGCTGGTTCGGAGCCTGCATCTTCTTGATAGTAGCTGCCACTATCCTGCGTTCGTTCTTCCTGTAAAACAGCGACTATGGACATGGAAATCAACAAGGGGATCGGCAGGAACGTGGAGTTCAAGGGGCTGGAAAGCCAGTACCTCTTCATCTTCTGCGGCGGTCTGCTCGCCGTTTTCGTGGTGTTCGTCATCCTGTACATGGCGGGCGTGAACCAGTGGGTATGCATCGGCTTCGGCGTGGCTGCGGCTACGCTGCTGGTATGGCTGACCTTCCGGCTGAACGCCCGGTACGGCACGCACGGGCTGATGAAGGCAGCCGCCCGCAGGAGGCATCCGAGATACGTGGTGAACCGGCTGAAAATCCCCCGATTATTTATTTTTAAACACTGGCAAGAATGAAAAACGTAATGAAAGCGGCGACGCTCGAAAGCAAGTTCCCGCTGCTGGCGGTGGAGAACGGCTGCGTCGTGAGCAAGGAGGCGGACGTGACGGTCGCCTTCAGGGTGGAACTTCCGGAACTGTTCTCCGTTACAGGGAGCGAGTACGAGGCGATCCACTCGGCTTGGCACAAGGCGGTGAAGGTGCTGCCGGAGTATTCCATCGTACACAAGCAGGACTTCTTCATCGAGGAGAAGTACCGGCCGGAAACGGACAGGGACGACCTGAGCTTCCTGAGCCGGAGCTTTGAGAGGCACTTCAACGAACGCCCGTTCCTCTCGCACACCTGCTACCTGTTCCTGACAAAGACCACGAAGGTGCGGAGCCGTCAGGAAAGCACGTTCTCCACCCTCTGCAAGGGCAGGCTTGTCCCCAAGGAGATAGAGGACCGGGAGACGGTTACGAGGTTCCTCGAAGCCGTCGGGCAGTTCGAGAAGATCATGAACGACAGCGGTTTTGTTACGCTGCGCCGCCTCACGACGGACGAGATCACTGGGACGGAAGCGGCGGCGGGCATCGTGGAGAAGTACCTCTCGCTCTCGCAGCACGACACGACGGTGCTGAAGGACATCCAGTTGAACCCGGAGGAGATGCGCATCGGCGACGACATCCTCTGCCTGCACACCCTCTCGGACACGGAAGACCTGCCGGGCAAGGTGGCGACGGACAGCCGTTACGAGCGGCTCTCGACCGACCGCTCGGACTGCCGGCTGTCGTTCGCCGCCCCGGTGGGCTTGCTGCTGGACTGCAACCACTGCTACAACCAGTACATCTTCATCGACGACCACGGGGAGAACCTGAAACGCTTCGAGCAGACCGCCCGGAACATGCACTCGCTCTCCCGCTACTCCCGCTCCAACCAGATCAACAAGGCTTGGATCGAGGAATACCTGAACGAGGCGCACTCGAAAGGGCTGACCTCGGTGCGCTGCCACTGCAACGTGATGGCATGGAGCGACGACAGGGAGGAACTCAGGCGCATCAAGAACGAGGTGGGCAGCCAGCTCGCCCTGATGGAGTGCAAGCCGAGGCACAACACGGTGGACGTGCCCACGCTCTTTTGGGCGGCGATACCGGGCAACGAGGGGGACTTCCCCTTCGAGGAGAGCTTCTACACGTTCATCCCGCAAGCCCTGTGCTTCTTCACCGAAGAGACGAACTACAAGGACTCGCTCTCACCCTTCGGCATCAAGATGGCGGACAGGATGACGGGCAGACCGCTGCATCTGGACATCAGCGACCTGCCGATGAAGAAAGGGGTGATCTCGAACCGCAACAAGTTTGTCCTCGGTCCGAGCGGAAGCGGCAAGTCGTTCTTCATGAACCACCTCGTGCGCCAGTATTACGAGCAGAACAGCCACATCGTGCTGATCGACACGGGCAACTCGTACCAAGGGCTGTGCGAGCTGATACACCGCAAGACCAAGGGCGAGGACGGGATTTACTACACGTACACGGAGGAGAAGCCCATCAGCTTCAACCCCTTCTTCACGGACGACTACAAGTTCAGCGTGGAGAAGAAGGACAGCATCAAGACGTTGCTGCTGGCGCTGTGGAAGGGCGAGGACGAGAAAATCACGAAGACGGAGAGCGGCGAGCTGGGCAGTGCGGTGTCGGCGTACATCCGCCGGATACAGCAGAACCGGGACATCGTCCCCTCGTTCGACACCTTCTACGAGTACATGCTGAACGATTACCGGAAGGAGCTGGCTGCAAGGGACATCAAGGTGAGCCGGAAGGACTTCAACATCGACAACTTCCTGACCACACTCAGGCAGTATTACAAGGGCGGACGCTATGACTTCCTGCTGAACTCGAACGAGAACATCGACCTGCTGCACAAGCGGTTTATCGTATTTGAAATTGACAGTATAAAAGATAATGCCGAGCTGTTCCCCGTGGTTACGATCATCATCATGGAAGCCTTCATCAACAAGCTGCGCCGCCTGAAAGGGGTGCGGAAGATGCTGATCTGCGAGGAGGCTTGGAAAGCCCTTTCCTCGCCGAGTATGAGTGAGTATTTGAAATACATGTACAAGACCGTCAGGAAATATTTCGGCGAGGCGATTGTCGTCACGCAGGAGGTGGACGACATCATCTCGTCCCCCATCGTGAAGGAGGCTATCATCACCAACTCGGACTGCAAAATCCTGCTCGACCAGAAGAAGTACATGAACAAGTTCGACGGCATCCAGTCGATGCTCGGTCTGACGGACAAGGAGAAGTCGCAGATACTCTCCATCAACCTCGCCAACCATCCCGGACGGAAGTACAAGGAGGTGTGGATCGGTCTGAACGGGGTGCAGTCGGCGGTGTATGCCACGGAGGTATCGGCTGCCGAGTACCTGACCTATACCACCGAAGAGAGCGAGAAGACGGAGGTGTTCGCACTGGCGGAAGAGCTGGGCGGGGATTTGGAGCTTGCCATCAAGCGACTGGCGGAGACGAAGTATAAATAATGTACCGATGTGCTAACTGGGAGCGGCGGACAGGCTGCCGGACGGGTGGTTGATTGACCGGACGAACGGCTAAAGGGTCGGACGATTAACCAAACGGCTAAACGGTCAAACGGTTAAACAGTTAAACGGCTGGCTGGCTGAACGGCTGGATGTACAAACGGCTAAACGGAATGGAGAGAATAAAATTTTGTAAAACTTAAAAAAAACGGAATCAAGATGAGACGATTGAATTTAATCCTGCTGCTGTCGGCGGTGACGGTGGCGCTGGCGTTTGTCATTTCCTGCAAGGAGACAAATGCGGAACGGTTGGAAAAGATGTGCGGCGAGTGGGTCAGCACGGGCGGCAAGCCGCCCTTCACCCTCTGGGAAGAGGACGGCAAGTACCGTGTAACGGTCATGCACAGAAACCACAAGGGCGACAGTGAAGCGGAGACCTACCTCGTCCGGGAAACGGAAGGGGTGCTGTTCATCGAGACGGGCTTCGCCGTGATGATGGACTATGACCGGGAGAAAGACCACATCCGGCTGTCGCCGGGCGGAGAGTACAGGAGAAAGAGTGACGGAACCCTAAAACAGTAAGGACATGAGAACAATAAAGGCAATCATTCTGGGCGTGGCGTGCCTGACGGCAGGTGCGGCCAACGCCCAATGGGTCGTACACGACCCCGGCAATCTGGCGCAGGGCATCATCAACACAGCTAAGGAGATCGTGGAGACCTCCGCCACCGCACAGCACACGCTGGACGGCTTCAGGGAAACGGCGAAGATATTCGAGCAGGGGCGGAAGTATTACAATGCGCTAAAGGCGGTGCATGACGTGGTGAAAGGCGGAGTGAAGGTGAAGAAGTCCATCGGGCTGGTGGCGGACATCTCGGAAATCTACGTGCGCAACTACCAGAAGATGCTGGGCGACCCGAACTACACGCCGGACGAGCTGGAAACCATCTCGTTCGGGTACGCCAAGCTGTTGAGCGAGAGTGCGGACATCCTGCAAGATCTGAAGAACGTGGTGAACGTGACGGGGATGTCGCTCTCGGATGCCGAACGGCTGGCTATCATCGACCAGAGCTACAAGCGGCTGCTGGAGTACCGCAACCTCGTGCAGTATTATACGGACAAGAACATCTCGGTGAGCTACCTGCGGGCGAAGAAGAAAAAGGACGCCGACCGGGTGGTGGCTCTCTACGGGGATGCGGAAGACCGTTACTGGTGAGAGTGGCAATATATAATAATGTTCACGTACATAAATATAATATAGGACTATGTTGTTAGCGATAGACTTCACGAACCTGCATGAGATATTGCAGGTATTGTATCAGGACATGATGCCGCTCTGCGAGAAGCTGACGGGGGTAGCCAAGGGAATTGCCGGGCTGGGTGCGCTGTTCTACGTAGCCGCCAAGGTGTGGCAGGCGCTCGCCCGTGCCGAACCCATCGACGTGTACCCGCTGCTCCGCCCGTTCGCCATCGGGCTGTGCATCCTCTTCTTCCCCACCTTCGTCATCGGCACGATCAACACGGTGCTCTCGCCCGTGGTGAAGGGCTGCCACGGGATGCTCGAATCACAGACCTTCGACATGAACCGATACCGGGAGCAGAAGGAGACGCTGGAGAGGGAGGCGTTCCGCCGTGACCCGGAGAAGGCATATCTGGCGAGCAAGGAGGACTTCGACAAGAAGCTCGACGAGCTGGGCTGGTCGCCCAAGGACTTGAAGACGATGGCGGTGATGTACATCGACCGGACGGAATACAACATGAAGCGGAACATCCGGCTGTGGTTCCAAGAACTGCTCGAACTGCTGTTCCAGTCGGCTGCGCTGGTGATCGACACGATACGGACGTTCTTCCTGATCGCCCTTTCCATCCTCGGTCCGATAGCGTTCGCCCTCTCGGTCTATGACGGGTTCCAGAGCACGCTCACGCAGTGGATAACGAGGTACATCTCCATCTACATGTGGCTGCCCGTGAGCGACCTGTTCAGCTCGGTGCTGGCACGCATCCAAGTGCTGATGCTCACCCGTGACATCGAGGCGATGAGCGACCCGACCTTCATCCCGGACAGCTCGAACACGGTGTACATCATCTTTTTAATCATCGGGATATTCGGGTACTTCACCATCCCGACGGTCGCCAACTGGATCATCATGGCGGGCGGGGTGAGCCAAGCCAACCGTGCGATGAACCAAACCGCAAACAAGGTCGGCAACGTCGCCGCAGCGGGTGCGGGTGCCGCCGTGGGGAACATCGCCGGAAAAATCATCAAGTAGCGGCGGATGCCCCAAGAAAATGAGTCATAACGAATAAAAAACCGGAAACATGGAATTTAAGAGTTTGAAAAATATCGAAACGAGCTTCAGGCAGATACGGCTCTTCACGCTGGTATTCGCCTGCCTGTGCGCCGTGGTGACGGGCTTCGCCCTGTGGAAGTCGTACAGCTTCGCCGAGGCGCAGCGGCAGAAGATCTACGTGCTGGACAACGGCAAGAGCCTGATGCTGGCGCTCTCGCAGGACGTGCGGCAGAACCGCCCGGTGGAGGCACGGGAGCACGTGCGCCGCTTCCACGAGCTGTTCTTCACGCTCTCGCCCGACAAGTCGGCTATCGAGGGCAATATCAAACGCTCGCTGCTGCTGGCGGACAAGAGCGCCTTCAACTACTACAAGGACCTCTCGGAAAAGGGGTATTACAACCGGATAATCTCGGGGAACATCAACCAGATGATAGAGATAGACAGCCTGCGGTGCGACTTCGACAAGTACCCGTACAGCGTGCGGACGTTCGCCCGGCAGATCATCCTGCGGGAAAGCTCTGTTACGGAGCGCAGCCTTGTGACCCGCTGCCGCCTGCTGGATGCGGTCAGGAGCGACAACAACCCGCAGGGCTTCATCATCGAGGGGTTCGAGATCACGGAGAACAAGGATTTGCAGACCCTCAAACGCTGACGGCTATGATAAGGAAATTCATCACAAAGGCGCAGGATTGGGCGGACGGGAAGCTCCGCCGCCTCGCCGGGCGTATCTCGCCCGACATGCGTGTGGCAATCATCCTCGTGACGCTGGTGGCGTTCGGCTCACTGTCGGTCTATATGACCGTCTCCTCCATCTACCGCATCGGCAGGAACGACGGGAAGGAACTGGGGATAGAGCATATTAGGCGCCTGCAATTACCCAATGACAGTATTATCAACCCTTTTGAAAGCGGACGGTATGGGACTGGTGGAGAAGTTGAGTGAGTGGCTGCTCCGCCGGGAACGGAAGGCTGCGCACCTGCGGGCGGACAACCGGGCAAGTCCCACGGCATCGCTCAAACGGGAACGGAAGGAACCGCCTGGCAAGCGGCAAACCGGGGAGACAGGCAGAAGGAAGCCTCCGGGGAGGAGAATCAGAATGTAGGACAACCATAAATTTTTGACATGATGGAAGAACAGAACCAAGAAAAAGCAACGGCAACGCAGCACGTGACGGTGGCGGATGCCGCAGCCCCGGAGACGGGGAACGGAAAGAAGGAGGACAAGGGCGGCGGGAAAAAGGAGAAGAAGACAGCCAAGCCGCTCACGCCGAAACAGTTGCAGCAACGGAAGAAGCTGATGGTATATCCGCTGATGGGCTTGCTGTTCCTCGGCTCGATGTGGCTGATATTCGCACCTTCGGAGGAGCGGGACGTGAACCGGGACACCGTGGGGGCGTTCAACGCCGACATCCCCCTGCCGGAGAATGACGGGATCATCGGCGACAAGCGGAAAGCCTACGAGCAGGCGCAGGCGGAGAAACAGCAGGCGGAGAAGGTGCGCTCGCTGGAGGACTTCGCCTTCTCCGAAGAGAGCGATATGGACGGGGTGGAAATGGAACTGCCGGACAGCGAGCCGGAACGGGAACCGTTCAGGGACTATTCGGACAATGGCGGCGGCAGCCGTTCTTCCGTTACCGCCTACCGGGACATCAACCGTCAGCTCGGCTCGTTCTACGAGGAACCGAAGGTGGACGGGGAAAAGGAGGAGCTGAAAAGGCAGGTGGAGGAGTTGACCGCCAAGCTGGAAGAAAGGGAACGGCAGGCGGGCGGAATCGATGATCAGGTGGCGCTGATGGAGAAGAGCTACGAGCTTGCCGCCAAGTACATGGGACAGAACGGGAAGGACGGCGCAGCCGTGCAGAACGACAACAGTCCAAGACAGCCCGCCGTGGCGGTGCAGGTGGCACGGGAGCGGACGGTATCGGGGCTGCAACAGCCCCTGAGCGATGCGGAGTTCATGCGGCGGTACAGCCAGCCGAGGAACTACGGCTTCAACACGGCGGTAGGCAGCGGGTACACTATGGGGAAGAACACGATACGGGCGTGCATCCACGGAGATCAGACGATTATGGACGGACAGACGGTGAAGCTCAGGCTGCTCGAACCGCTGCAAGCGGGAAACCTTGTGATTCCGCAGAACACGCTCGTTGCGGGTACGGGAAAGGTACAGGGAGAACGGCTGGATATTGTGGTGTCGTCCATCGAATACCGGGGGAACTTGCTGCCCGTGGAGCTGGCGGTGTATGACAGTGACGGGCAGAAAGGCTTGTCTGTCCCTTCATCACTGGAACAGGAAGCGGCAAAGGAGGCGATGGCGAACATCGGCGGCGGGTTGGGAACGAGCATCTCGTTCGCACGGAGCGCCGGACAGCAGGTGGCGATGGACATCACCCGTGGGCTGATGCAGGGCGGCAGCCAGTACCTTGCCAAGAAGTTCCGCACGGTAAAGGTGCACCTGAAAGCGGGGTATGAGCTGATGCTTTACGCCAAACAACAATAGATCGACAGATTATAAAACCATTAAAAAGAAAGGACAAATGAAAAAGATTTTTGGATGGGTCGCCCTGCTTATGGGCATGGTGACGGGTGCGAACGCACAAGTGAATGATACGATACAGCGGGTTACGGGCAACGACCTGTATCAGGGGATTACACGGAAGCTACCCTACCGGCAGATGGTTACGCCCCACGGGGTGCAGGTGACGTTCGCCAAGACGGTGCATATCATCTTCCCCTCGGCGGTGCGGTACGTGGACTTGGGAAGCAATTGGATTATCGCCGGGAAAGCGGACGGTGCGGAGAACGTGATCCGGGTGAAGGCGACCACCGAGGGGTTTCCGGGGGAAACGAACTTTTCCGTTATCTGCGAGGACGGAAGTTTCTATTCGTTCAATGCCCGGTATGCGCATGAGCCGGAGATGCTGAACATCGAGATGAAGGATTTTTTGGAGAACGGGAACACGACGGACTTTTCGCATACCCGCATGAACCTCCATTTCCGGGAACTGGCAGGCGAAAGCCCGCTCTTGGTGAAGCTGATCATGCAGAGCATCTACAAGGAGGACAGGCGGGAGATCCGGCACTTGGGCTGCAAACGCTTCGGGGTGCAGTTCCTCCTGAAATCCGTCCACTCGCACAACGGGCTGTTCTATTTCCACACGGAAACGAGGAACAGGTCGAACGTGGCTTTCCGGACGGACTTTATCCGGTTCAAGGTCGTGGACAAGAAAGTGCCGAAGCGCACCGCCATTCAGGAACGGGTGATCGACCCGGTGCGCAGCTACAACGAGGTGCTGGTGACGGAGGGGAAAAGCGACGTGCGCACGGTGTATGCCGTCCCGCAGTTCACCATACCGGACGACAAGCTGCTGGTCATCGAACTGTTCGAGAAGGACGGCGGTAGGCACCAGACCATCCGGGTGGAGAACGCCGACCTCGTGGCGGCAAAACAGATTAACGAACTGAAAATCAAGTAAGCGATGAAAAGGTTACTGTTCATTATCCTGCTTTTCGGGGTGTGCCTGCATGTGAACCGGGCACACGCCCAACGGTGCCTGCCCGGAATGAGGGGCATACAGCTCACGGGCGGGCTGTCGGACAACATGCGCTGGAAAAACGGCGACGGCTTCGGCTACCACGCCGGGATAGCGGTGAGCACCTACACGAAGAACGCCCACCATTGGGTGGTCGGTGTGGAATACTTGGAGAAGCGGTACGGCTACCGGGACTGCCTCTATCCGGCGAGCCAGTTCACGGGCGAGGGCGGCTATTACCTGAACTTCCTTTCCGACCGGAAGAAGACGTTCTTCGCCGCACTGGGACTGTCCGCCCTTGCCGGGTACGAGACGGTGAACTGGGGCGAGAGCCTGCTGCCGGACGGCTCCCGGCTCACGGATGAGGACAATTTCATCTACGGGGGTGCGCTCACGCTGGAGCTGTCCGCCTACGTGACGGACAAGATTGTCTTGCTGGTAAACGGTCGCCAACGGGTGCTGTTCGGCGGCGACTGCGGGAAATTCCACACGCAGGTCGGCGTGGGAATCCGCTTCATGATTCGATAACTGCTATATAATATAATTGTATATGAGGACAATGATTTATAGAATATTCACGGGCTGCTACATCGTGGCCGCCCTCGTGCTGGTCGCAGCCTGTAATGACGGGCTGGATATTCAGACGAAATACCTGTTCACGGTGGAGACGATGCCCGTCCCGAAGGAGCTGAAAGTGAACGAGACGGCGGAGATACGGTGCGAGCTGAAACGGGAAGGACGCTGGGAGGACGCCCGGTACACGATCCGCTGGTTCCTCTTCGACGGGGAAGGCACGCTCAAACTGGATGACGGCACGGTGCTGCTGCCCAATGACCGCTACCCGCTGGAGAAAGAGACGTTCCGGCTCTATTACACCCGGCTGTCGGACGAGCAGAGCAGCTTCACCGTCTGGGTGGAGGACTCGGACGGTCAGGCGGTCGAGCTGGAATACGACTTCAATGCGGACAACGACAAGGAGGACGGGGATGGAAGTGGAACTGGGAAAGAGTGAGGTGCCGGCTTTGGCGGAATTGAAAGACCTGTGCCGGCACGAGTGCACCGCAGAGCGGTACGCCGATACCGTCAGGGAGTTCGGATGGTCGCTGGAACATGTGCTGGAGGACATGAAAACCCCGGAGATGTGCCGCCGTGCGCTGGAAGCGAGTGCGGAACTCGGTTACGGGCATCTGGCATTGCTGCACCATATCCCGTTCGCAGAGGTCTGCATGGAAGCCATACGGGACTGGTACGGCGAGGGCAGAGCCGATCTTTACGAGGTGGCTTCGGCAATCCGACCGGAGGTGTTCGACGGGAAGATGGCGGATTTTCTGGTGGCGGAGGACGGCAGGTGCCTGTCCCTGCTGCTCGTCCACCTGCAAACGCCGGAGCTGTGGCGGAAATGCGCCGAACATAACTGGATGTCATTCGTGATGATTCCGTGGAGGGAACGGTCGCTGGAAGCGTGCCTGACGGCGTACCTGAACTATCCCGGGATGATCCATGCCCATCCCCATGTCGTGCCGCAACCGGTGGACAGCTATTACAACGTGTACTCGCTGTGCCGCCTGATGGAGCAGATGACGGGCGAGAAATTCACCTGCGGGCAGATGGCGGACTTCTACGGGGGAAAGCGGATGGCGGTCAAGTGCATCGAGGTGCCCGATGGTTTCCTGAAAGACCGTGAGGTACTTTCGACCGGCAGAAAGAGACGTTCCGCATCGCCCCTCTCAGCCAGCGGCAGGAGCAGAGGCAGCAGGAACAGCAAGAGCCGGAACGGAACGACGCACCCAAGAGGCGCAACGGAATGAAAATATGAGACAACCTATCTAAAAAAACAGAAACATGGAACAAGAAGAAAGAATGTATCAGGTACCTCTGGAGATGATATGCAGGCACGACCGCACGGCGGAGGTGTGCCGTGCCGCCGTTGAAGAGGACGGCTGGCAGCTGGAGAACGTGCCCGAAGAGATGAAGACACCGGAACTGTGCCGGAAGGCGCTGGAAACGGAAGCGGGATTCGGGAACGACTTCCACCGGGGGCTGGTTCAGCATATCCCTTTTGCGGAGGTGTGCATGGAGGTGCTGAAGGAGTGCCGGGAGAATAACCCGGAAGAACTCTACGGGGTGGCGGTGGCTATCCGCCCGGAGGTGATGAATGGCGAAATGGCGGACTTCCTGCTGCCGCTGGACGGCAGGTGTATCAGCATCCTGCCCGTGCACCTGCAAACACCGGAGCGGGTGCGGGTGGCGGTGGAAACGTCGGGGATGTCCGCCGTCGGGCGTGGCGGAGTGCCGAAAAGCCTGCTCACGCCCGATGTGTATGTCAGGTGCGCCGCCCACAGTCGGGAGTCGCTGATGATGATCCCGTGGGCGGAACGCTCGCCGGAGGTCTGCCTAATGGCGAAGACGCTGTACCCGGACATAGTGAAGAATCACCCGGAGTTCGTGCCGGAGAGCGTGCATAACCAAGACAGCATCTACACGCTGAACAGCCTGATGGAAAGCCTGACGGGGGAAAAGTTCAACTACCGGCAAATGACGGACTTCTACAACGGGAAGCCGCTGAATGTGAAACGGATGGAAACGCCGGGCGGCGTGCAGAAGGACAAGTCGGTGAAGTTCGACAAGGAGACGGGAGGCTTCTCCTTCTCCGACATCCGGCAGGAGCGAAAACGGGGATTGAAGATGTAGCGTGAGCCGGACGAAATGGAAAGCATCATTCAGGATGCTTTCCATATCCGCCCTGCCGCCTTCCGGTTTCTTTTGCTTCTTGTTCTTTTCCCGCCCCGCTCACGAAAGAAAAGAAGTGCGAAACGGATAGCGAACAAAAAAAGGGACGCTTAAAGCATCCCCTCGTCCATGTAGCTAAGGTAGGCGTCCTCGGTCAGTATGATGTGGTCTAAAAGCTGTATGCCGATTGCCTCGCAGCCTTTCTTCAACTGGCTGGTCAGGTTGTTGTCCGGCGTGCTCGCCACGGTCGATCCGGAAGGGTGGTTGTGCGAGAGGATGATTCCCGAGGCATGAGAGACGAGAGCCGTCTGGAGGACGATGCGTATGTCCACCACCGTACTGTTCATGCCGCTGCGTGAGACGCACGAAACGCCCAGCAGTCTGCCTGCGCCGTTCAGGTACATCGCCCAGCACTCCTCGTGGTGCTGCATACAGTCCTCGTAGAAAGTCTTGAGGATGTCGTAAGACTCCTTGGAAGAGTGGATTCTAACTCTCTTGGATGCGTCAGCGTCCTTGTAACTTACGGTGATTTGAGGGAAAGACAGTGTATTCATAATGCAAAAAATTAAAAGTGAAACATTTATTTTTTGCTTTGGGGCACGGGGAAAGAACGGACTTCATGCAAGGCTTTTGCGTGGAATACGACCCGAAGGTGTGGAGATTGTGCGCAAAACCAGCAGGTTCAGCCTTGCTACTTGTCCGTTTTTCCCTGTAGGTTTGCTAAAAAATGAGTGTGGAGCTTGGCTAAAAAATCCGGTGAGTCGAGGGGGTTCTTTTTGCTTCTTTGTCTTTTCCCGCCCACGGCTCACCGAAAGAAAAAGAAGTGCGTCCGAAAATGGGTCAATCCTTTCCCACGGGCGGGTAAAAAAAGAAGTCCGGGCGGATCGCTACCCGTCCCGGACTTCCGGCGATGAAACATAGAGGGGGAATGTTATGGCTTGATTTCCCCCGTTGCGATTAAATTCCCGTCCGAATAATACGCTATCTTCCCGTAGGTAAATCCCATGTCGGGAATGGCTACGAAAGCGATATAGTCCGAATACTCCCTGCCTTTGAGGTTCTTCCCGACAAGGTTGTTGAATATCATGGGGATGCTGCAACCGTCCTCGCTGTAAAGGACGGTTTTCCCGTTCTGTCTGATTTCCTGCTTCATGCCGTTTCTATGAAAAGTGTCCCGTCGATAAGGTACTCCCAATTATTCTTGTGGCTCTCGTCCGTGAAATATTCCTCGCTCTCGCAATACTCGCAATCGTCACGGCACGAGCGGAAGAAGTTTTCCAGACAGTCACGCATGAGTTCCTTGAAATTCCGTGTGTCGGGCGAGCGCATGAAGTCCATGAGGGGCTGCAAGATGATTTCGTCCGACACCCCCCCCCCGTGAAGGGGCATTCGCAAGTGACGGAGATACGGCTCCTGCGTCTTTTCTTGCGGTCTTTCGTCCAATAGACCTTGGGCTTGTACAGCTCCGCATGGAAGTTGTTATAGAGGTAAGCCAGCAAGCGGACGCTCGAAAGCCTTTCGGTCTCCTCCTCGTGTCCGGTATGGAAACGGTAAGCGTATGTGCAACTGTCGTAACAGTAGTTGGTGCAGGCAATGCGGAAAAGGTTGCAGAAGGCTTCGAGTGTGTCGCAGTTCTCGGAAGCATACGGGTAATCGTTTCCCTTGGCAAGCCAGTCGGTATAGGCTTTTTGACGGGCTTCGTCCTCCAGTTCCGTAATGCCGAATAGTGTATAGGTTCTCTGTACGGTTCGCATAAGTTTGAAAATTTGAAAGTTTAAAAATCGGTTTCTTTGCGATCTTTCTTTTCCGCTACGGCTCACGAAAGAAAGTAGCGGGCGGATTTCTCCGCCCTGCCCTTTGTCTTTAGGCTGCAATCTCTTCGGGTTGCGGTTGTTCCTCGGGTTGCGTTACCTTGCGCTCCCTTGCCCGTTCCTGCACTAATAGGACGGCTTTCTTTTCCTCGATCCGCTGGTGACGTTTCTCGTACACCCCGTTGTACTCCCTTTCGATGTTGGCGAGTTCCTCCGGCATGTGCCTGCGTGCGAAGTCAAGCAAGAGGGTCGCCACGGTGTTGTTCCCGTACGCTCCCTTGAAGTTGGCTACAAGGAAGTCCCTGCGGATGATGGTCTTCATCTTTACCGTGAGGTTTCCGATAATCCCCATCTTGTCCTCGTCCGTGATATACGGCTTGTCTTCCGCAATCCCCACGGCTGCGAAGTGTTCCTTCCGGAGCGAGGACAGAAGGAAGAAGTACAGCATCGTGTCTTCATCGGCACTGAACTTGCCGCCCGTGATGTCGGCTTCGAGAATCTGTTTCTTGGTGTCCTCCACCGTGCGTTCGAGTGCGATTTCCTTATTGCGCTTGTCCTGCTTCTCCAATTTCTCCACGGGAGAGAGCGGTGCGGGTGCGGGCGTTCCGTCCGCTGTCTCGGTCTCTGTCACGTTCTCCACGTAACAGAATGTAATCTCCTTCTGCCCGATTTTGGCATAGACGGTGATTTCCCCCGCTCCGCTCCTGCGGGTGATTTCCTCCTCCTGCTCCATGTAGTCCGCCCATTGCTGCTCGTAGCGGGTGCGGGCTTCCCCGTAGCGTTCGGGGTCGTTGAAATTTTCGGCTTTGGGTTCTTTGGGGCAGCTTGGAAAGGCGGTGTACCTGTCAAGGGTCTCCACCTCGTAGCCCGAAGCGGTTAGCCGTTCTACTACCGTCTCGTTGGCGGTGTAGCAGTCACGGCAGAGCGACACCTCCGGCTGGTTCCGCATGATTTGCACGGCTCGCTCCATAAGGAAAGAGGCGTTCATCTCGGCAAGACACGTGCGGTTGGCGCAATGCCCGCACCCGCCGTCATGGAACAACAGCAAGTTATTGGTGTTGTGTGCGCACGTGGCGCACTCGGCCTTGTCGAAGTGGTAGTATTGCAGGTCGGTGGTGAAGTTCTGTTCAATGCGCCTTGCAACATCGGCGGCTTTCAGTCCCCGCCAACTGTTATACGTTCCCTCGTCCTGCAAATGTTTCTCGTACACCTCACGCTGAATGTCCTCCCCGTATCGGCAGATTTCAGCCGCCACGCTGATGGTGATTTCATCCGCATCCAAGAGGGCGGCGATTTCGGGGATAAGGGCGGTGAATTTCAGCCGTGTGCGGATGTAGTTCTCGTTCTTTCCGAAGAGTACCGCCAAGGTCTGCACGGTGTGGCGTCCGCTCTCGATAAGCCGCTGATAGGCTGCGGCTTCCTCCACGGGTGTCACGTCCTTGCGCTGCAAGTTCTCAGTAATCGCCATTTCCTCGGCTTCCTCGTCCGACAACTCGGAAACGATTGCGGGAATTTCGTCCCTGCCCGCAATGACGGACGCACGGTAACGGCGTTCCCCGAAAACAATCCCGTAACGGTCTGTCCCGTCAACGGGGCGCACGGTGATGGGCTGCAACACACCCTGCCGCTTGATGCTCTCGGCAAGCTCGTAAAGGCTCGTTTCATCGAAACGCTTGCGTGGGTTGAAACCGCTCGGCTGAATGTTTGCCAATGCTACCATCGTGATGTTTCTCTCTGCTGCTGATTGATTTGCTTTTGTCTTCATAATCCGTTTGTTTTTAAGTTGATTGTTTATTCTTGTTCTTTTTGATAATTTTTTCCGGTCGGGAAATCGGTTTCTTTGCTATCTTTCTTTCCCCGCTCCGGCTCACGAAAGACAGTAGCGGGCGGAAAGTCCGCCCTTGCGGCTTACCTGCGGTTATAGCACACGTTCGCGAACTTCTTTTTCTGCTCTACCGCCCGTTTGAGGATGTAGAACGTGCCGCCCACGGCTACCGAATCGTAATAGACCATCAGAAAAGCGGAGTTTTCCAAAAGGTAGTCGTTACGGCGTAGGAAACAGCCCTCGGTATATCCGTCCTGCAAGGTTACCACTTCATCGGCTTGCGCCAAAATGGTGTCATAACGCCGCTTGTCGGCCTGGGTGTACCGCTCGGCTTGTCCCTTGAAGGGGAGAACGCATTTCAAATGGATATGCGGGTATTCCTTTTTGAGGTTCAAGACTTCCTCTGCTGCGATAAGGTCGAAGCCCTCGCACATTCCCGACAAAAAGGTATGGTAGCCTTTTTTGATACAATAACTCTCGATGGCTACAAATGTATCGAACGCCACCTCTCTAAAGAGTTTCTCACGGTCTGCCGTGAACTTGGCTATACGGTTGGTGCGGTGTCCCGAAAAGGCTACCGTCTTTTCTTTCGTAACGGGTGTTCCGTTTTCTGCCAATGTCCTTGTTTCCATATTGATATTTTTTTATCGGTTATTACTTGCCTTCTTCCTGCCACAAACCACGCTCTTTATCAAAATCAATGTCGTAGTAGTAGGCTGTCTTTGTTTTGGGCTTCCTGCGCCCGCCCAAAACTTGGGTTTCCAAAACCTTGTACCCTTTTCGGGTGGCTGCCACGACCACGCAAGTGAGGTACGGCAGATACTTGTGTTTAAACTTCTTTCCTTCCATGATTCAGATGATTAAAAGAATGATTATCAAGATGAACATGAAGCCGACAAACAACCGCCACGCAAGGGCGAAAACAAGCCGTGCCACGAAGCCTAACAGAAGCAAAGTAGCGGATAGGGCAAAAAACTGCCCTGCGGTGGTGGTGAGGAAGTACACCGCCGAAGCCCAAAGGATTAGGCGGTAAACCAGTCTGTAAATGAATGTCGTTTTCATGTTCTCGGGTATTGTCGGGCGGAGGAATCCGCCCGTGGTTGTTTAATAGTTTCCTTTCGGGATATAGCGGTTATCGGCTATCAGCCGGAACGTGTCGTAATCAGCCGTTCCCCGATAACTTAGGGACAGTTCAAAATAGAGGTGTCCTTCCTCTATGTAGAAAGTGAAGCGCAAGCCGTTGCGGATTATCGTCCCTTTTGAATGGTTGTTCCCTTCCCATCTTACGGGTTCATTCTCGATACTTTTCAAGAAATCGGCGACCTTTTTCGAGTTCTCCACATTTTCTTGCTCCACCTGCCTGTATATCTGCGTGTAGTAGTTTATCCAATCGTTTATTTTCTTGGCGGTGAACACGCCGATATTGCACGGCTTTTCGTATTGGTTGCCCGCTCTTTCGATGTCGTAGCGGTTGACATATTCAAAATGCTCCATGTCGGCGGCTATCCTGTATTTGTTCTCTTTGTATATCTTGCACACATGGAAACGGATGCCGTTATACGTGAACTCTATGCGCACGCCGTAAAATGCGGGATATTCACCGCTCTCCACGTGGTAGCCGTATTCCGCTTGGGGTATGTACTTCCTTATCTCCTGCATGAGTGGAGACAGCTCTTTTTTCGCCCGTTCCGCTCTTTCGGTAAACATCGCATTAACGTTAAAGCCGTTAAATTCCTTTTCTGATAATGTTTTCATCGTCTTATGTCTTTAAGTGGGGCGGATTGCTCCGCCCGTTGGTTTATACTCTTGTTCCTTTGTTGTCCCGCTTAGGCTGCTGCGGGTTCGTTTACCGGTTCGGTTACCTTGTCGGCAATCATCTTCGCCGCCTTGTTCACGTCCCCCAATATCTCCACCAAAAAGGCGGGTTCCTCCCTTAGCTTGGTGAGCCAGTGTTTCAGATAGGCGGCGTTGTTCTCCTGCGGTGCGGTTGCGTAGCCGAAGAACGCACCGCAAAGGGCTGCGGTAAGTTCGGCGACAAGTTCCTCACGGGCATAGAGCGCATCCCCGAAGAAGCAGCCGAACGTGCGGTTCAGCCGCTGGGGGCTTCCCGTGCTGTGCGCCATCTCGTGCAGGAGCGTGCCGTAAAACTCCGCTCCCTGCGGGAACTGCTCACGCTGCGGGCAAACGATATGGTCGGAAGAGGGCGAATAGTAGGCACTGTCCGAATACTGCACCTTGATAGGGCAATACCAATTTTGCAGATAGACAAGCTCGTCCAACGCCTCGTAAATCATCCCGTCCGAATAGTCTTCGGGCTGCTCTCCCTTTTTCATGCGCTCGTAGCGTTCGGGGTATTTCCCTGCAAAATCGGTCTGGTCGATGTTGAAGACGTTGTAATACTTCATCTGCGGGATGACCTTGTAATTTTCCTGCTCGGTTGCGGGCAGCTTGCGGTATTCCTCGTACTTGATTGTCTTTTTCGTCTCCTTGTGTACCACGAACTTGAACCAATAATAGACGGGAAACGAGCGTGCGCCCTTGCTGACGCTCAAGTCCTCTTCCTTCGCTTGGTTGAACGTGAGGAACACGGGCAAAGTGAATTTCATGAACTCGGTGTAGAACAATAACATCAAGACATTGCCGCCATTATAGAGCGTCCCTCTGATGTTGCGGGGCAAACCTTGTTCAAGGCTCGTTATCCACGGTTTTTGCCAATCCGTTTTCAGGCACTCGATTTTCTTTATCAATAACTCGGTGAACATCGGTGCAATTTTTTCGATGGTGCTGTTCGTTGTTGCCATAACTCACAAATTTTAATCGTTATTACTCTGTTTTCATCGCTTGTCGCCCCAACCATTTTTTTCCCTTGGCTGATTGGGAAGAACATTGACAATCATTGATAGCGGAAAAGGTGAATGGCAACCATCTGAAAAAATGGTAAATACTACCCGCAGGGTGGAGATTTGGCATTTTTTGCAGATTTGCTTTCACCTCCGCCTACCTTCGTCAATGTTTTTCCAATCAGCTTAGGGAAAAAATGCCCTGTCAGTCATTCCTGTCAATGGTCGGTTACTTGCCGGGTGCGGGAAAAAGAAGCCTTCCGGAGAGCCGGGAACGCCCGTTTCCCAAGGCAAGGACATACGTGCGGGAGAAGTATATGGGAGGACTGTCAGCTTCCGGCTTCCGGACAAGCACGGGGGAACTCTTTCGGACGGGAGGGGGCACGGGAAGTTTCGGCGATAGCCGAAGCCCCGTGTGACGGCACGGACGGACGTGTTCCGTTTGTCCTTCCGCCCCGATGTCCGGTTTCGGCCATGCAGCCTGCCGGAGTGGTCGGCAGCGGACGCCGGGACGGGACAACCCGTGCGCCAAGGTGTAAGCGCAAGACAGTGAAAACCCTTTCACCCACGTTAGGGATTGCAGGGGAAAGCCCGACCCGAAGGGGAACGCTCCGACAATCATCCGGAAACACGAATTGACCGTAATAACTTATTTCTTAAAAGTTATCAGAATTATGACTCTTTTCCGTAATTTTGAAACCTCTAATGAACATGGCTATGAATAGAAACATACTCACCTTTTTAAATGAATATGCGGAAATACCCGATCCGCAATATGCCATCATGCTGCGAGGTGCCTGGGGATGCGGCAAAACGTTTTTTATCCGCCAATGGATAAAGCAACTGAAAAACGATAAAGATGCAGACAAGTTAAAATGGCGGCCCATATATGTGTCTTTATATGGTTTGACCACTACCCAGCAAATCACAGAACAAATCAACAAGGAAATATCCCCGTGGCTGTACAGCAAGGGAATGAAACTGGCCAAGAATATATTAAAAGCCGCCTCGAAAATCGCTTTGAAATATGACATCGACGGTGACGGAAAGGATGAAGGGAGTGTAACCTGTGACTTGGACTCCATTTTGTTGTTGAAAGAAGAAAATTCCGAAATAAAAGGAAACAAGATTCTGATTTTTGACGACCTTGAAAGATGTGATGTAAAACTGGAAACCTTGTTGGGATACATCAATTACTTTTCGGAACATTGTAAATGCAAGGTCATCATCATTGGCGATGAGAACAAGATTTCCGAAAAAGAGGACGATAAGTGCAAGTTGAAATTCAAGGATTTCAAGGAAAAGACTATCGGGCGCACTTTTGAGATCAAATTAAATATAGGGGAGACACTCGATTTCTTCATTGGCGAGATATCCACCAACAACAGGAACCTCTTGTCTGAGAACAAAGAGCTTATCATCAAGATATTCCATGCCTCTAAATTCGATAATTTAAGAGTCCTGCGGCAATGTCTGAACGATTATCACAGGATAGCCATGGCTTTGCCGGAGCATTATCATAAATCTCCCAAGTACAAACTTGTCATAACATCGTTGTTGGCAAATTTTGTCGCCGTTTACTGCGAGTATAAGGGTGGGAATACTCGGATCGGAAGCCTATTCAACAGCCTGTATGACATGTTCCCGGATAAAGAGAAAGATGAGGAGCGTGAAAAAATCCTCTCCAAATACCGTTTTATAGAGATAGGTAAACAGTTGGATATTTTTGATAGATTCATCGTTAATGAAATTGTCTGCTATCTGGAAAGCGGGTATTTTGACACGACCTACCTGCAACAATATTTTGCAGCCGAAGACGCAAGTTTGAACAGTTGGGATTACCTGTACGACTATTGGAGACTGGATAACGGGGAATACGAGAAACACTACGGGGAAACGGTACGATATTACTTTGCGGATGAAAGCGTTGATCTAAAAGAATTGTTTGTCATTATATCTGTACTATCGGTTTTATATAGCGACAACCTTGTTCACGTATCCGAGGAAGACATCATAGCCCAAGGCAAGCACTCCATAGACAGGCTGATGGAAGGTATCAGCGACATGGAGGGTTTGTTGAATTGTAACTCAAAGGTACATGCGGGTACAAGAAGGAATCATTCTAATATTGGTTCAGATCGAATTTTGAATGGACTGGTTGCGTATTTTCAAAAACTATTCGGGCAAAGATTGAAGAAATGCCCTAATAAAGTGTCTGTCATGCTGGAAAATCTGACGGATGAAACTTGCGAACGCCTGAATCCGGCATTGAATGATGTAGTCCCGGTCAAACAGCGTCTTTATAGGGATACTTCAATATTCCAAGAGGCTGATGCGGATAAGGTTTCAAAAAGTATTTTGGGATTGTCCAACGAATCACGTAACACCTTTCTGCATTTTTTACAGTTCCGTTATAAATATACCTCTTGGGGCAGTGAAATAGAACACTTGAGCAAATATTGTCAATCAGATTTGCCACAACTAAAATTAATCAATGAAAGACTAAAGGCAGAAGCGGCAAACAGGAGATTGATAGAAAAGTATTCCATTGAGAAGATCACGAACCTGATAGATGAAATTACCGCAAAAGTAAAATAACTATTCCAGTCCGTTTTCGAAAGAGATGGCTTTGACAAGGGGCAAGCCGGTGACGAAATTTGCCCCGTGCCCCATCAACTTGCATCGTGGCTGGATGAGGGTGAAGTCGGTGCGTAGTACACATTTTCCTTTGAACCATCCGGAATTGGTACTATGGATTCCGTTCTCGTGCGTACCCTTGAACTGGGTACGTTTATGTAGGACTTTTCCCCGCCTTTCATCGTTTGGGGTACGACAAGGCTACGAACGTGAAGCAAAACGGTGACAAGCTATACGGTTTTGATACATAGTTTTATATGAATCCATATATTTGCAGGGAAGTATAATGAAAAATGTATCAGAACGATGGAAATAGTAAGTATTGAAAAGAAGACCTTTGAGGAGATGAAGGAGCGGTTCGGCTGCTTCTCACGGCACGTGAAGGAACTTTGCGCCCGTTACCGCCCGCCCGGGAAGATGAACTGGATGGACGGGGCGGACGTGTGCGAGAAACTGGGGATCAGTAAACGGACGTTGCAGACCTACCGTGACCGGGGACTGCTGCCGTACAGCCAGATCAACCATAAGATTTACTACCGGACGGAGGACGTGGAGGTATTCGTGGAGTCCATGAGCCGGGAAATAATGGAGGACGAGTGACATGGAAGTGATAACAAAAGACACGGAAGAGGTACGTGCGTACTTCGAGGCTCTGGAAGAGGGCATGAGGTATATTGATACGGTGACGGCGCATTTCCGTCCGGCGATGAACGGCGAGGTCTATTTCACGGGTGAGGATGTGTGCAGAATGTTACATATCACGTCAAGGACGTTGCAGGGCTACCGCACACAACGGTTGATCCCGTACATATCGCTGCCAGGCAAGACGCTTTACCGCCAGTCGGATCTGCTGCGTATGCTGGAAGAAAATTACGTGGACATGAGACAAAAGCGCAAACGGGGGAAAAGTCCAACATAAACGCACGGGGATATACATCGGAAAATGCAGCAAAGGCAGGAGCACTGTATCGGGGTTCCTGCCTTTGCCGTGTTTCGCATGGAGAAAGGTGTCAAGCCGTTTCCCGGAGGGACCGGTGCACCTTTTTCCTACCTTGCTTCCTGTCCCTTTTCTCCAGTACGCTCCGCTGCATGGCGGCGAGGTTGCCGGAGATTGCACGGAAATCTGAACTTACCATCTTGTTGGTTACTTCAGCGTAGATCTGCGTGGTGCTGATGTGCTTGTGACCGAGTATCTTGGAGAGCGCCTCTATCGTGCCGCCGTTGCAGAGATAGACGGTCGTGGCGAAGGTGTGCCTGCTCAGGTGGAATCCGATCTCCTTGCTGATGCCGCAGGCTTTGGCAATCTGTTTGAGGTGCTTGTTGCATGTACCGTTAGAGGGCATGGGAAATACGAAATCGCCTCCGGCAAGTCCCTTGTACCTTTCTATCAGTTCCTTGGCTATTTCCATAAGGGGAACGTTGCTCGACACACGGGTCTTGGTGCGTCGGGTTATGATCCAATCCTCGCCGTCGAAGTCCATGCGCTGGATCTTGTCATGGGTGAGTGTCTTTATATCAATGTAGCTAAGTCCGGTGAAGCACCCGAAGAGGAACATGTCACGTACGAGGTTGGTCTGTTTTTTCACGAACACGGCGTTAGCCAGGGTGCGCAGTTCCTCTTCCGTGAGGTAGCCCCGGTCTGTCTCCTGCATTTCAAGGCTGTACTCGCCGAAAGGGTCGGAACGGACGATACCACGCCGCCATGCCTTGTCTGTCAGGCTGAGCAGTGGCATGGTGTATATCCAAAGAGTGTTGTCACTCAATCCCTTTTCCACGCGCAGGTACTTGTCGAAATCGGTGATAATCTCCTTTGTCAGTTCCTTGTAAGCCATATCGGTTCGTTTCTTCTTCTCCCAAAGGAAGGTGGCAAAATGGTTGTACACGGCCAAGTACTTGTTGTAAGTGGATTTGGCACGCTGTCCTTTCTCCACCATCGCCTCAAATTCCCGGTTCATGTTCTCGAAATCTTTCAGGATACAGTTTTCCATCACACCGATACCCAGAAAGGCGTTACGCAGCTTTTCGGCGGTGACAAAATCCTCTTCCCGGAGGATGCGGTGATAGTGGTTGGTAAGCCGGGCACTGACTTCTTTGAGCTGCCCGTTTATCTCTGTCGCCTCGGCAGACTTGCCTTTTGCCTTACCATTCTCCCATAAATCCGGCGTAACGAATAGTTTGGTTCCCAATACTTTGTCATCCCCATCAATGGAGATCTTCACCATGATGGGGGCTTTTCCGTCCCGGTTTCTCACTGCCGATCTCTTGATGTAGAACGAGGTTGCAAACGTACTTCTCTTTGTTTTCATAACTCTAAAATTTTCGTTTCTAAAGGTAGTTAATTATTTGTTACCAAGAGTTATGCAAAACAACGCATAGTTATGAAACAGAACTTGTTATATCCCATATATCCTCTTTAGGACTGGTAGCTGCTTAGTAGCCGAACTTTGTCCGAAAGGGGTATTTTCAAGCGTTTTATGCCAAAGTTTGTTTCAATCCGCCCTGCATATAAAATACTGACCTCCAATTATTCAAGTAGAACTTTGCTTTTCTTTGCGTCTTATGCCGATTTTTTATGAAAAAATATAAATTTATATGTAAAAGACTGAAGGAGAGGTAGGTTTTAGAGCATACTTTAAAAAGAAGGGAAAAGGGAGGGCCAAGGGGGACACATTATTATAATATATAAGGGGGAATACTTGGAAAACAAGGAGGGGGGATTGATTGGGGAGGGAGGGGAATCTCTGTGTTGGGAACGAACCGCCAGGCGGTTTCAAATTTCTCCGGGGGGGGATATGGGAAAGGGATTCTCAGGGGGCACCCGGATAAATGTGTAACTGGGTCAGCAGTTAAATATCATTGATAATCAGAAGAGTATATTTACCTGAATTTTATTCTTGATGTAAAGCCATTTACCCGGGCATGTAAAAGCATTTACCTCAGCATGTAAAGCCATTTACCTCGGCATGTAAAAGCGTTTACCCCGGTTGGTAAATGGAACCGGCATTCAAGGTTACGGGGGGACGCACGTAAAGGCAGCGTCAAGGCAACGTATGCTTCGGACAGACCATGCTTGAGGGAAAGCGCCGGTGAAAGGAAAGGAGGAGGACAAGGTAAAGGGTAAGCGCCGTCTATTCAGGAAGGCGGGAGAAAGGGAATAGCGGACAGGGAATGGGGCGGACGGGGGCAAAGAATATCCCAAGCGGCAAATAACAAAGGACTTCCGGAAAAAAGCAGAGCATTTTCAAACAAACAAGCGAGGGAATGAAAATGCTTTTTAAAGGGAAAACTGACAAGAAACAGAAAGTATAATTCTGAATACGAGGGAATTATGGAAGTTTTTCAAGCGATGGCAGAGGGTGGAAGATGGAAGATGAAGGTGGAAGATAAACGGGCTGAAAACGCGATCTTCCACCGTATTAACTAAATGATAATCAGATAAAAAGATGGAAAAAGGTGGAAGATGGAAGATAGAAGTGCATTTTGCGAATGAGAGGACGGAAAAGGCACTGTCCACGATTTTACCCCTATTCAACCGTGTTCCAATAAAAAAGAGCATTTTCCGAAAAAACATATTAAAGAAAGATGCTTCACAATAGCAAAATAAAAAATAAACCTGCTCTCCTACATTGCAAACTATTTAGTTATATTTGCAATCTAAACATATCTTATACTATAGACAAAAGAAATAAGTCCGCTAAAAAGAATGCAGCCTAATCATCTACTGGAAACACAGAAAAGCTTTTCAGACATATATTCTATATATTATGTAAGAATGCTCCGCTTCTCACAAACCTATGTCATTGCAGAAGAGGATGCAGAAAACATAGTGCAGGATACCTTTCTTTATCTGTGGGAACATCTGGACCTACTGAAAGACATAGAACATCTGGATGCCTTTCTTTTCACACTGATCAAAAACAGATGTTTAAACTTTCTGAAACACCAGTCGTATATTCAGGCTAAAACCTGTTCACTGAAAGCAGACGAAGAGTTGGAATATCAACTGAACCTATATGCTTTGGAACAGTTCGACGAAGCTGTCTCCTCCATTCCGGAAGTAGAAAATCTATTAAGCCAGACAATGCAAAAGTTGCCTGAACGTTGCAGAGAAATTTTTCTCCTCAGCCGGATAGAAGGATTAAAATATAAAGAGATAGCCGAGCGTCTGAACATATCCATCAATACTGTTGAAAATCAAATATCTATCGCATTACGTAAACTCAGATCAGAACTTAAAGACTATCTTCCCTTACTTGTTTTTATTATTTAGAAGATTTTTTTATATTTCCTTTGGTGGCAAATGCATCCCCGATTGTCTTTACTGTAAAACCACTCAAGGAACCATGAATGATGAACTAAAAAAATACTTCACAGGTGCCATGTCAGCCACCGAAAAAGCGGATTTTTTGAATAGACTCCGGAATAATCCGGAAGCTAAAAAAGAATTTGCACGCATGAAAGCTGTATGGGCCATCTCCGGACTCACATCACAGGAAGGAGACCGGGAAAAGACCGCAACAGGTATAGCTGAATTCGACAAACGACTGAAACGACGTTCTATACGCCGCTTCCGTATCGGGCTTCTAAAGTATGCAGCCGCAATCTGTCTGCTGGTCACCACTACCTGGTTCATTAGCAACAGATATGCACAGATCGGACAAAAAGACTTATATACAGAAATCAATGTCCCTAAAGGGCAGCGAGTCAACATGACTCTTCCGGACGGTACTTCCGTATGGCTAAGCCCTCAGAGTAAAATCAAAATCCCCAATGCATTCAACCGGAAGAGCCGTACGGTAGAGCTAAATGGCGAAGGGTATTTTGAGGTGACCAAAAATGCCAAAAAACCTTTTATCGTAAAAACGCAACGGTTCAACATACAAGTATTGGGTACCCGATTCAACGTGTTCGCCTATGCCGGAAAAGAGAATAAGTTTGAGACCTGCCTCGTAGAAGGCCGTGTGTTGGTCTATAACAAAAACAACAGGAACGAGAAGGTATACCTGAATCCTCACGAGAAAGTATCGTTGGTAAACAACCGCATGATAGTGTCGACCTCTAACTTCGATAATGAAGAATACCTGAAAAGCGGCATCTTTAGTTTCCGTTCAAAACCCTTCGGAGAGATTCTGAATTACCTGACCCTGTGGTACAACGTACTGTTCAAATTCACCGGAGATGTGAAGCTGGATGAACGAATCTCCGGTAAAATCCGGCAAAGCGAGGATGTGGACAATATCCTGATAGCCCTGCAAGGAGTATACCACTTCAAATTCAAAAAAACAGATGACGAGCATTATGAGATTTATTAAATACCAATGTCTAACCTTTAAAAACAAATCAGCACTATGACTTAGATATTTTTCACCCCAACAATGGATAGTGTGACAAAAAAGGGTGAGCGCTACCAACACTCACCCCCGAAAGAGTCAATACTATCTTTTATCCATCTCGAAATAGACCTATAGTATTAATCTTTAAACGTACGACAAAGTTATGAAAAAAAACTTGTTGCAGAAATGGTATGTCCATCAACAACTTGAATTAACACATATTATACGAATTATGAAACTGTCCGTGTTCTTTATATTCGTTTTTCTCTTTCAGCTCCAGGCTGGTAACGTAAAATCGCAGGAGGCTCGTGTAACTCTCTCCAAGAGTAGTCTGACTTTCGGTGAGTTAATGCGTGAAATCGAGAAACAGACTAATTATCTGTTCATGTATCGTGATGCCGAAATTGACCTTTCACAGGAAGTCGAGGTAAAAAACACCCATGCCACTGTAACGGAAATCCTGAAAACGGCACTCAGAAACAAAAAACTGACGTATAAGTTCTCCAATAACTACATTTCTCTGTATGTAGACAAAGAAAAAGCGTCCGAAACGACAATCACCCAGCAAGAGCGCAGAATCAAAATCAAAGGTGTGGTGATCGATCAGATCGGTGACCCGATTATCGGAGCCAACATTTCGCTGAAAGGGCAACCGGGAACAGGAGATATTACAAACATTGAAGGAAACTTCACGCTGGAAGTGCCAGAGAAATCAGTATTAGTGATTTCATACATCGGCTACCTGACTCAGGAAATACCGGTGAATGGCAAATCGTCTTTCAATATCCAAATGAAAGAAGACACTAAAACCCTGGACGAAGTAGTGGTAGTAGGCTATGGCTCACAGAAAAAACAGACTGTGACTGCTTCAGCCTCTACGCTAAAGGTATCTTCGCTCAAGAATGTACCTACTGCCAATCTGGCCTCCTCACTCGGAGGACGTGTCAGCGGGGTGTTGATCCAGCAAACCGGCGGTGAAGCCGGATACGATGACCCGACCATCATTATCCGTGGTTCCAGCTCACCTACCTCCTCTTCTCCCTTGATTGTAGTGGATGGTATCATCGGACGCAGTATGGCTCAACTCGACCCCAGTGAAATCGAGAGCATGACGGTATTAAAGGACGCCTCTGCCGTAGCCCCTTACGGTGCACGCGGAGCAAACGGTGTAATCCTTATCACTACAAAGCGTGGTAAAAGTGGTAAAGCACAAGTAGACTATAACTTCAAAGTAGGTTTTGGTACCCCCACCCGTATGCCTGAGATTGCCAGTTCTTATGATCATGCACGCTTCATGAATGAGGCTTGGCGCAACAAAGAAATGGATTTGGGCGAAGACCCGGGTATGTATGGCATTTATAATGAAGAGGAGTTACAGAAGTTCAGAGATGGTTCCGACCCCTACGGTTATCCTAACACGGACTGGAACAAAGAGGTATTGCTCCCTCGCGCCTGGCAACAGATGCACAGCCTGACGGCAAGCGGCGGTTCTGATAAGGTGAAATATTTTGCAGGATTCGGCTATGTGAAACAGGATGCCCTCTATGGTGACACACGTACCAATGAATCGACCTCCGGTTTCAACCGATATAACGCACGTGTGAATATAGACGCCAACATTGTGGACAAATACCTGAATCTATCGGCAGATATGGCCTATCGCCAGGAAGACAGAAACAGTATTGCCGGCAGTACTTCCGATGTATTCAATAATATGCACCGTAACCCGCAGACAGATCCGGGACGCTTTCCGGACGGCAACTTAGGTAAAGTGTCACTGGGTGTCAACCCTATCGGTCTGGCTACCGAAGGAGGTTGGGTCAAAGATCGTAAAAGTGTATTAAACACACGCTTCATGTTGGATTTCAATGTCCCGGGACTCGAAGGCCTGAATCTGAAGGGTATTTTCTCCTACGACAAAATATTCAACAGCATCAAGAGATGGACCACTCCGGTAGACTTCTATGTGTGGAACAAGATTACAGGAGAATATGACGGACACTCACCGAACCGCGAAGGTGCGGAACTGAAACAAACGTACTCTACAAGTCAGGCCATGACGTTTGAGTTCCAGGCAGCCTATAATAAAACCATTGCGCAGGATCATCAATTGGGAGCATTATTTGTATTCTCACGTTCGGAAGGAGCCGACGAAAACTTCTGGGCCTCACGTACCAAATATCGTATTTATTCCATCCAGCAACTGTTTGCCGGACCAGACAAAGACAAGGATAATAGCGGCAGTGCTTCCGAAACCGGTAAAATCGGTTCGGTATTCCGTCTGACCTACAACTATAAAGAGAAATACATGCTGGAAGCGAACGGACGCCTCGATGGTTCGGAAAAATTCCCGAAAAACAAACGTTATGGCTTCTTCCCTTCTGTATCGGCTGCCTGGCGTATATCGGCAGAACCTTTTATGGAACCCTTCTCGGAAGTGCTTAGCAATCTGAAACTAAGAACTTCATGGGGACGTGCCGGCACAGACAACATCGGACAGTTCCAATATATGTCTGCTTATGGTACAGGCGGCGATGCCGTATTCGGCGGTCAGAATCCGGAAATCGCTCCGGGATATACTGAGACCCGTTTCCCGAATCCTAACATTACATGGGAAACTTCTGAAATGTTCAATATCGGTATAGATGCCTCGTTCTTCAACGGAAAACTCAATCTGGAAGCGGATTGGTTCTATAAAAAGACAAACGACATCCTGCGTGAACGTACAGATATGCCGGCTATCCTGGGATATAAATTACCGGCTGCCAATGTAGGTAAAGTAGACAACAGAGGTATCGACCTGAACATTACGCATCGCAATCATCTGCGCGATTTCAATTATTCCGTTGCAGGTAACCTGACCTGGGCCAGAAACAAAGTGATTGACCTGCTGGAACCTGCCGGAGAGAAAAACAACCCGAGACAGCGCAGTACCGGACACTCCATGAGTCAGTACTTCGGTTACGAAGCACTGGGACTGTTCCAATCTGACGAGGAAGCCAATAACTGGCCTCAACCGCAATTCGGCAAAGCCAAGGCAGGCGACATTAAATACAAAGACCAAAACGGAGATGGCATCATCGACGCAGAAGATAAAATAGCTATCGGACGCAGCAATTATCCGGAATTGGTATACGGACTAAACCTGAATGCCGAATGGAAAGGTTTTGATGTAACCTTCTTCTTCCAGGGGGCAGCGTTGGCAGACTTTTACTACAATGGTTACCTGGCCTTCCCATACATAGAGGGACGCGGAGGAGCTTTGCTTGAACATCACATCGGTAACACCTGGACACCAGAGAATCCGAAAGCGGAATTTCCACGCCTGTATTACGGAGGCAACTCCAATAACCAGTTGTTTTCTTCTTTCTGGATGCGTAATGGTTCATACCTCCGCCTGAAGAATGTAGAAATAGGTTACGACTTCAAGAAACTGCTACTGTCCAAGGTATCCGAAATTCAAGGATTGCGTCTTTACTTCAGCGGTTCTAACCTGCTGACCTGGTCGCAAATAAAATATTTCGATCCTGAGTTGCGCTCTACTGACGGAAGTGCTTATCCTCAAATGAAAACCTTTGTGTTTGGTGCTAACATTACATTCTAAACTTAAAAATTGAAACGTGATTATGAAAAAGATAAATACAGCCCTGTTCTGCATATTTGTATTGCTCTTCTGTTCGTGCGATGTATTGAACAAAGCTCCACTGGACGAAATCGCCGACGATTCTTTCTGGTCGGACGAAACACTGGTGAAATATTACGTAAACGATCTATATAGTGAAATTTCCGTAGACGGACTGCAATTACAGGAAAACCGAAGTGACAATTCTGTCTCAGCACAACGGGATAAATATCGTGCAAGCTGGTTCAAATTCAACTATGATATGGTCAGCGCTTCCGACCCTCAGGATGACGATGTATGGGAAGATTATTACGTAAAGGTACGTAAATGCAACCGTTTTTTCGAACGAATCGGTACGTCTACCATCGAAGAAAGCGAGAAGTCAAGACTTACGGGAGAAGTTCACTTCTTGCGTGCCATGTTCTATTTCGAAATGGTAAAGCGATATGGCGGTGTCATTCTACTGGATAAAGTACTCACCATGGAGGATAACTGGGAAATTCCCCGTTCGTCCGAGAAAGAATGTTATGACTTCATTCTGGACGACCTCAAAAAGGCAACCGAAATGTTGCCGGCGTCTTATGGTTCAAGAGAAAAGGGACGTGCCACCAAAGGTGCTGCTTATGCACTGAAATCAAGAGTGGAACTGTATGACAAACGCTACGAAGACGTGATCAAGAGTTGTGCCGAAGTATACAAACTGGGATATGAACTGGTAGATGGCACTACTCCGGAAAAATACCGCTCTATCTGATGGACTACCAACAAAGATAACAAAGAAATCATCTTCGACATCCAATACAAAAGCCCGGATGTCTACAACAACATGATGGTGTGCAACATGGTGACGTATATCAACGATAAATATGGTGATCGCGGATGGGGTGGCCTCGGCCCGACCCAAGAACTGGTTGACGCATTTGAAATGGCAGATGGCTCACCTGCCACGCAATACTCACAGGCTTCCGCCGATCAGGTATTCGACATCAATACTTGTGGCATCTATGAAGGACGTGAACCAAGATTCTATGCTAACATCGTTTTCCATGGTTCCCAGATTTTCTTCAATGCAGATAAAGGTGCTGTAACTGTAGACCGCTATCTGATGGATACTCCTGATAAAGGCGATGGTTCACTTACCGGATACAATGTTTGGAAATGGATCGATTATGATAACTATAACTATCCGTACGCAGGCGCCAGCAGTCCGGACTTCAGTACCAACTGGATCATCCTCCGTTACGCAGAGATTTATCTGAATGATGCAGAAGCGCGCCTTGAGACCGGTGATGTAGAAGGTGCCCGGAAAGCTGTCAATGTGATTCGTCAACGAGTAGGCTTACCTGCGCTTACCGAATCCGATCCGGCAAAATTGCGTGAACTGATTCGGAAAGAGCGCCGCATCGAGTTTGCTTTCGAGGAACAACGCTTCTACGACGTACGCCGCTGGAAAGTCGGTCCCGAAACCCAAACGACCCTGCATGGAGTGCGCTTTGTCTCACCGACGGAATTTAAGATAACCAAAACAGACATCCGTACCTGGAATGACCGTTTGTACCTGACACCGATTCCTCACGACGAGATTGTCCGCTCCAGCGTACTGACACAAAACCCGGGATATTAACGATTGATTTCATCACATTTTAAATATAGCATGATTATGAATAAAATAATTTCTATACTGATTTGCTGCTTTGTTGCCGGCTGCCTCTTTGTCTCGTGTGAACAACCCGACATACCGGACGTACCGAATTATGACAAAACGGAAATATTGACTTTTAAAGTGTATAACCAGGATAAAGAAGAGATCGGTACCCCTGTTATTCTTTCGGATGAAGGTATCGTCTCCATTACCGTAGAAAACGGCACTGACCTGTCCAACGTCTTTGCCACCTGCACACTCTCTTCCGGAGCCACCCTGTCTCCTTCACTCGGAGGCTATCAGGACTGGAGTGGACTGAGCAAAGAGTTTACTGTAATTTCGGCCAGTGGTAAACGTTCAAAACCATGGACCGTGACTTTCAAAACCAAATAAATTCATAATGAAATATGTAATAATATTCATCCTCTGCATCTGCTGCTCCCTGCAGATGCAGGGTAAACTTCCTGCCTCAAAAGGCGGGAAGTCTAATCTCGCCCTCTGCCTCGACGGGAAAGACAATAACGTACGGACAGGTATGGGAATTCTGGAACCTTCGTGGACCTTGGAGTCCTGGATTAAAGGTAACGACTGTAAATGGGACAGTCTTGAAGTTATCATCGGAGGAGGTGAATACAGTGAATTGAACTGGGTGGACTATCTGCCTTTGGTCGTAAAAGAAGGCAAACTTCACTCTACCCGTGCTAATCTTTCGGCACCGGAAGCATTGGATGACCAATGGCACCATGTGGCACTGACTTGTGACGGAAAGCAGACCATACTTTATCTTGATGGAAAACAAGTGGCCAAAGCCGATACGGCAATTTCCATCCTTCCCGGTGCTATCGGAGTTCACGATGTATATTATACTTTCGGCGGATTGATTGATGAAGTACGCATTTGGCGCAAAGCTTTACCGGAACAAACGATCCGTCAATGGATGAATCGCCCCGTAGAAGCCAGTCATCCCGCTTTTAAATCCTTGTGGGGATATTATAACTTCGACGACCTGAAAGAAGAAACATCCATCAATTGGGTAGGCAAAGGACATCAGGCTTACCATATCCGCAATGGGCGCAACAAATACAATGGAAAAGCTCCGCTGGCTTATGCAGTCCCTAACGATAATACAGCATTTAAAGAGTATGACGGAAAACAACAGTTATTCAATGCAGTAGTCATCCAAAGTGAATGGGATGTTGATCAAGGAAGCAAAGACGACCAGGCACTAAAACTGAGAATAGCCGTACAAGGTTCCCGGAAACCACTGAAACTGACAGAGCTGAAACTCGATTTCACCGGCACGACCACTCTTGCAGATATTGAGCAAATCCATATTTATTCTACCGGGAGTGAGGCACAATCCGTGCAACGCAAAGAACTGTTTGGCAACGGGCATACCCCCGAACAGTCAATGACTCTCTGCCCGGAGCAGGGAGAAGAGATCCTGTTACAACCGGGGATCAACTATTTCCTTCTTACATTCGACGTCAGAAAAGAGGCAACTCCCGGACATACATTATATGCCTCCGTACCTTCTTTCCGCCTAAACGGAAAACAGTATATTCCCGAAACAGCTACCGAAGAGGTCCGTAAACAAGTGACTTGCAACAACCAAACACATTCCAATATAGTAAAAGTGCTTCAATGGAACATCTGGCATGGAGGTATTCATCTGGGTAACGAGGGGCAGCAGCGAGTATTCGACCTGATCCGAAGCACCCATGCAGACGTGGTCATGATGCAAGAAGCATATGGCATCCAACAAATGCTGGCAGATTCATTAGGGTATCATCTCAAAACCCATTCTCTTAAAGACAACCTGGCCATGTACAGCCGCTTTCCGTTGGAACCCATAGCATGGCGGGAACCCTTCAAATCGAACCCAGCCAAAATAACCTTACCAAACGGTAAGCGGATAATGCTTGTAGACTGTTGGCTCCGTTATGCCTACCGCCCGGAATATACAAGTGGTTACGCTGAGAAAGGACTGGATCCTTCTGTCTGGGTCGGTGAAGATTCCATATTGGCACTGCCCGATATCCGCAATATCTATACAAAGGATATTGTACCGAACCAGGAAACAGACATGCCGGTCATTATCACCGGTGACTTCAACTCATGTAGCCATCTTGACTGGACAGAACGAGCCAAACCATTGCATCACGGATACGGTCCGGTGGCTTTCCCCGCTTCCCGCTATATGTTGGAAAATGGTTTCAAAGATAGTTTCCGTGAGAAGAATCCGGACGAAGTTGCATATCAGGGAGGCACTGTTGCCGCCATCTACGGGCAAATGCAAATGTCCCGTATCGATTTCATCTATTATAAAGGAGGGCTGAAAGTATTATCATCCAAAATAGTACGTACGGCTCCCGAGATAGATTATGTGTGGGCATCAGACCATGCAGCGGTGCTTACCGTCTTTGAGGTTGAATAAAATGACAGGCACGGATCGTGCAGATTCCACAGAATCAAGAGTATCTGTTTATCTGCCACATCCGTGCCTAAAATAGATCAATGCTGTAGAGCAGGCTACAATATAATGCGTTTATAGGGTTCCTTCTGATAATCTTTAATCTTTACTTTCCGCCAATCCCAGCTGCTTCCATTGCTTGGTGAAATAACTCCGGCATCCGGATATTTATTATAAAGATCGATTGTTTTTACTTTCTTTGGCAACTTCGGGAAAACGAGTGTCAACAACACAGAACGTCCTTCACAGCCTTCTACCCACAGTAATTTATTCATTTCAATGCCATGCGCCTCTTCCAGAATCGGATATTCATCACCTGTTCTGGAATCAACAAGACACAATCCCTTACCTATGACCAACCAATGACGGTCAAAATGAATAGGTATATTCAAGACAACCAACGTCTTCTCCGGTAAAGTTTCAATTTTCTGAATTCGAGACCTTCCGTCACCCCGGCGTGAAGAAACGGCTAATTGACTTGCATTAAGAGTTACTTCTTCCAATTTATCGGAACGCAGTGGACGCCCCTCTCTATCATACTCAGCTATTCGGGCGGCAGTCGGAAGGAAATCGTCAACTTTCAGATTCTCCAACCTCCATGAACTGCCATTGGGAGGTGTCAATCCCCTTTCTTCCGGGAAACAATCGCGGATACTAATCTTTTTTACCTTTCGGTCAAGAGGAGGAAAGACCAGTGTAAATTCCAGCATTTGCTTTTCTTGTCCCACAACCCAATAAGTCTGATTTAGTTCAATTCCGCGGGTAAGTGAACGAATCTTATAAACATCTTTCGTATCTTCGTCTACTATGGACAATCCCTTTTCGAACTGTAACCAGTGCCGGTCATAATATATCGGTATGGCCAAAGTAACGCGTGTATCTTCTTTCGTCCGTTCAATAAAGCGTACATATATACTTCGTTTATACGGTGCACGCGACAATACAACCTGATCTGCAGGTAAATCGACGCCAACAGTATAATCAGCCTCTTTTCCGTGCAGAGAAGTCTGATTCGGTTTCTCTTCCGAGAGCGTATCCAGCACTTTCGATACAGGAGTTGTAACCTTAGCAAGTAGTTGACTGGATCCGGATTTAACTAAATGCGCCTCTCCCGACTGTATGTAATGAACTATCTTTGGGGAGTCCAAAAGCAGAAAACACTTTTCATCACCTACGCTATCCATCTTTTTTTCGTTAGATACGACTTCGGGAGTTTCTACTTTCATCGAAACAGATACCATCGGCAATACAGGTTCAATCAGAACCGGCTTTTCCGTAAAAGAAAATAAAGCCAATACACCCGCACACAAAGGAAGCAACGCTATTTTGCGCACTCCGGCGAAACGTTCTTTATATTGATGTTTCATCATAATAAATCGTTTTTTAATTAATGAATTATGAAAACCATTTGCAACCTTCGGGCTGTATCCCATCAACTCTTCGAATAAGATGCTTTGATATTCAAATAATTCAATCTCACCGGAAAGCAAACAACGGTCCACTTGAAATTCATGGAGAGCCCGCAGTTCACGCTTTACCAGCCAGACAAACGGATTAAACCAACATAAGATGGATAAACCTTCAATAAATAAAGTGTCCCGATAATGATGATTACGAATATGTGCCTTTTCATGGAGCAGAACTATACGCAACACTTCTCCTTCTAACTTCCGATTGATAAAGATCATCCGGTAAAACGAGAATGGTGAAACGACTTCATTGTTACGCACGATACAAATCCCATCAGCCTCCATCGTACAACTTCCCCAACGCTTCAAACGCCAGATACGTGCCATTTCGACCAATAAATGCATCAAAAGGACAAATACTCCCAATCCATATACGATCCAGACTATTTGCCAGTAATCCCACGAAGCATAAAAAGGTTCTTTCGCTATTTCTTCTTCCACTCGGGGTACAATTGCTTCACTAACCTCCGCCTGCACTGCTGCGAGCGTATCCGGTTGTATCCCATCATTTTCTACTTGTACCAATGAAGTCTTATCCATTTGTGTTTCTTGCTTTACAACCACCCGTTCCATCTTTATCGGCCGCACCACCTTCACCGGATAAACCGGGATGCGTACCACCGATACAGCTCCGGCCAGCAGTACCGAAAAAAGCAAATAATTCCGGCACTGGTTAAACGGGGCTTTTCGATCGAACAACAAGTAATAGCACAGCCATAACACAAATGAAGCTCCTATGAAACGAAGAATAGCCCATTCGCTACAATCAATATCGATCATACCTTATTCCTTTTTGTTTTCCTTCAACATTTCAATCAGTTCGTCGATCTCCTGTACCGACATCTTTTCTTTTTTGGTAAAGAACGAAACCATCGCCTTCACCGAACCACTGAAAAAGTTATCTACGACCCGGCTCATAAAACGATTCGTATAGCTCTCTTTTGAAACCAACGGATAATACTGATAATTCTTTCCGAAACTACGATAAGCTACAAAGCCTTTGTTTTGCAATACACGTAGTACGGTAGAAACTGTATTATACGCCGGACGCGGCTCTTCCAAATCCTGTAAGATTTCATTCACAAAAGCATTTTCTTTCCGCCAAAGCACCTGCATGATCTGGAGTTCTGCTTTTGTCAATTCTTTCTGTTCACTCATACCAAGTAATTTTAGATTATACTTCTATTCATCAAGTATTTGGGATACAACCTGAATGGAATGGCACAAATATATAACTATAAATATAGACGCAAAACTATATTTATAGTATTTCACATTAAAAAGCAAGTATTTAACAATAAATAGATCATTTTATCCACATAATGAGAAAAGGCCACCTTTAAACAAAGGTGACCTTTCCATTTTAATCGAGCATAAAACGCAATTACCCCATCATTTCTTCGGCAGCTCCTTCAACAAGCAATCTACCGCAGCTTTCAATTGTGCATCTTCTCCCTTCAACGAAGCAGAAGGTTCATTATAAATCAGCACATCCGGTTCGAGTGTCTGATTTTCCAGATAGTTACCCTGCATATCCATGCAGCCTACCTGCGGAATACCAAATACAAGATTCGGATCAATCTGGCGTTCCCACCATACAGCTGTCATAGTTCCGGCTACAGGAGTACCTACCAGTTTACCGATACCTAATGTCTTATATACATAAGGAGTACCATGCGCATTACTGTAATTGTCTTCACAAACAAGCATACATGAGGGCTTCAGCCACTTATTGAACGGATCGCTACCTATATATTGTCCGCGAGGAACAAAACGCTGATATTCTTTGCCACTAAGGAGAGTCACCACATCGTCGTGCAACCAACCACCACCATTGTGGCGAACGTCTACAACTACGGCTTCTTTGTTACGGTAACGCCCCAACAGTTCGGAGTACATCTTACGGAAACTCTGACTATCCATGCCCTTGATATGTACATATCCCAAACGACCGCCTGATAACTCTTCTACTTTCTTGCGATTGCGCTCTACCCATCGTTTATATAGCAATTCGCGCTGCGCACCGTAACTGATCGCCTTCACTGTCTCTTCAAAATGCTTCTTTGTAGCAGGATCGTAAACAGAAAGCAGCACTTTACGTCCTACTTTTCCTTCAAATAACGGGAAATAATCTTCTCCTTTTTTGATTGGAGTACCATCTACTTTTTCAATGATACAACCCGGCTTTACATCTGTTTTCTTCAAAGTGAAAGGACTCTGCTCTATGATTTCCTTTATTTTCAACCCGTCACCGGTATAAGTATCGTCATAAAATACTCCCAATGAAGCTGTAGGTAACGCCCCTCCTACACCAGAGTACCGAGCTCCGGTATGTGAAGCATTCAACTCTCCGAGCATCTCGCTCAGCAGTTCGGCAAAGTCATAATTATTGTTGATATGTGGCAGGAACTTTTCATAAGTCTTCTTATACAAAGGCCAGTCTACTCCCTGCAAATCCTTCACATAGAACTTATCGTCTACCTGCTGCCAAACATGATCAAAAATGTAAGCACGTTCACCACCCGGCTGATAGTCGAAGAAAGATTCAAATGCAATAGGCGTTGTCTTGCTACCGGCTATTTCAATTTTCTTCATACCTCCACCGGTACACATAAAGATATTCTCACCTTTCTTATCGGGCAACAGCGAACCGCCTCCGACACCTTTCAACAGAATCTTTGTTGAATTCTCTTTCAAATCGTGTTCCCACAAATCATAACCGCTTTCAAACGCTGCCAGATAATAGAGCTTATCACCTTTCGGAGTCAAAACAGCATCACCCATGAAAGAAGAGTTGACAGTCAGACGCACAATACGATCGAATCGATTATCAAGATCGAATTTCAGTGGCTTCACTTCCTCCTTCTTTTCTGCCTCTCCATCTTTCTTACCTTTGGCGTCTTTTTTCTTATCACCTTTTTTATCCTCTTTCTTTTTCTTCTCAGCTTTTTCTTTCTCAGCCTTTTCCGCTTTCTCGGCTTCTTCAAGCAAAGCAAGGTCTTCCTTATTCATGCGGAAACGATCGTAAGCATCTACATCAAAAAACATGATGTAAGCGTCATATTGAGCACCCCAGCTGCCATGACTACGGTATCCGGCACGGTCACTGAACCAGACCATTGCTTTGCCACCCAGAACCCATTTCGCATTTCCGTCTGAGTAACCGCTTTCGGTCAGATTATGCATTTCTCCCTTACCATCGGCGTTCAGCAGCACAATATCTTTATTGTTCCAGCCACCGATACCAATAAATTCGGAAAGAATCCATTTACTATCCGGACTCCACTCAAACCACTGGTCACCATCACTGTACGAATACTGATATTGGGCATCCATTACCGTACGTACCTTCTTAGTTTTGAGATTGATGACGCGAATTGCCGTACGGTTTTCAAGGAAAGCAACTTCTTTTCCGTCCGGGCTATACTTCGGATTGAACGAAGCTATATCCGAATTGGTCAGACGTTCTTCTTTTAACTCTGTAGCATACGTGAACTGTTTCTCATCTTTCCGCACGATACTTGAAGTATAGAGCTGCCAGAGTCCGCCACGTTCCGAAGCATACACCAAGCTACGCCCGTCGGGTGCAAAATCGATTCCACGTTCCTGACAAGGAGTATTCGTTATCTGTTTTGTCGTTTTATATTCTACCGAAGTCACATACACATCTCCTCTCAAAATGAAAGCAACCTCTTTACCATCAGGAGATACAGCCATTTCAGTAGCCCCACTGGTCTTTATCTGGCGAATCAAATCTTTATCATTTCTGTCTGACAGAATTTTCACAGATACTTTCTGCGACTTACCACCGGGAGTCAACGTATAAATCTCACCATCAAAACCATAACAAAGATTACCATTGGAGGCCATACTGAGGAAACGTACCGGATGCTGCGTGTGATGCGTCACCTGCTTGGATGCATTCGATCCCGGAATACGCTGGTAGATATTGAACGAACCATTCTCTTCACTCAAATAGTAGAACGACTTTCCGTCCGGTGCCCATACCGGTTCACGGTCTTCACCGATGAAAGTGGTCTGTTTTTCATAGCGTGGAGTCTGTCCAGGCTGAAGCATCCATATATCACGGGCAATCGGTGACTTCTGGTGCTTACGCCAGTAATCCTCATATCCTTTTTTATCTTGATAAAGAATAGCCCCTTCCTTATTAATGGAGATGCATTCCATTGGCATAGATGAAAATATCACAGGACGTCCTCCTGTAACCGGAATCTGATATATCTGCTGGAATTGTCCGTTCGAAGGAAAACCGGCATCTTCGGCAGAAGGCATGATGTCGGCAGTAAATAAGAGCTGTCCCGCATCACTGAAAGCTACCGGAGTTTCGCTGCCCGAGAAAGTGGTCAGGCGGCGAGGCTCGCCTCCTTCTTTCGACACAATGAATACATCCAGACTTCCCATACGGTCGGACGCAAATGCAATCTGTTTACTATCGGGACTCCAAATCGGGGTTGTATCAAAAGCCGGATTGGTAGTGATCTGTGTAGCTTTGCCACCGGACACCGGTACTGTGAAAATATCACCTTTATAGGTGAAAGCAATGGTAGTTCCATCGGGAGAGATAGCACAATGACGCATCCACAACGGACCCTCTTGTGCCCAAAGTGCTCCGGCAAACAAAAGAGCCGCAGCACTCATGAAGAGTTTTCTCATAATGTATTATTTAAGTATATTAAAAAGCAAACCTCACAGCCCTTTTGAAAAGAGTTGTGAGGTCCGCATATTCTATTTTCAGATTAAGAATCCGGCATTCAAATTAGAGAGCACCAACTTCTTTCAGAGCTGCGTTAGTTCCATGAACAGCCTTTGCGCTTGCCGCAAATTTTGCTTTTTCGTCAGCAGTCAATTCCAGTTCAACGATTTTCTCGATACCGTTCTTACCCAGGATTACAGGAACACCGATACAAAGATCAGATTCACCGTATTCACCTTCAAGCATTACTGAGCAAGGAATCATCTTCTTCTGGTTGTGGATGATAGATTCTACGACATAAGCTCCTGCCGCACCCGGTGCATACCATGCAGAAGTACCCAGCAACTTAGTCAGAGTAGCACCACCTACCATAGTAGAAGCAACTACTTCGTTCAGCTTTTCTTCGCTCAGCAATGTGCTGACCGGCTGTCCTTTGTAAGTGGCCAGACGAGCCAACGGAATCATAGTAGTGTCACCATGACCACCGATCACCATACCTTCTACTTCGTTTGCGTTGCAACCCAAAGCCTGAGACAAGAAATATTTAAAACGTGAGCTATCCAAAGCACCGCCCATACCGATAACACGGTTTTTCGGCAATCCGAGTGATTTCAATGCCAGATAAGTCATTGTATCCATCGGGTTAGAGATAACTACGATAATAGCATTCGGAGAGTATTTCAAAAGATTTTCTGCTACTGATTTCACGATACCGGCATTTACCCCGATCAGTTCTTCACGAGTCATGCCCGGTTTACGAGGAATACCAGAAGTGATCACAACCACGTCAGAGTTAGCAGTCTGAGCATAATCATTTGTGCAACCAACGATTGTTGTGTCGAAACCCAACAACTGAGCAGTCTGCATCATATCCATTGCTTTACCTTCTGAAACGCCTTCTTTTACGTCCAGCATTACTACTTCGTCTGCCACTTCATTGAAGGCCAGTACATTTGCACATGTAGCACCTACGTTACCTGCGCCTACTACGGTTACTTTTGACATAATACTTATATTTTAATAAAGTTGATAATTAGTTCGTATCGTTTTCGTGACGGCAAAAGTACAACGATAATCGAAATTAAAGAAATTTTTCCATAATAATTTTAGTTAAAGAAAAGTGAATAGACTGTGTTACTCTGTATTGAAATGATTACTTTTGCAGCGTTTTATCATTCAACCTTATAGAATATGAATAAAAAGAATCTGCTGATCATTGCCGTATCTGTTTTGGTGCTCGCGCTCATCGGTCTTACTTATCTGTTATTCTCCGAAAAACAGACTAACCGTGAACTGGTTCAGGAATTCCAATTGGACAAAGAAGATCTTGAAAATGAGTACACTCGCTTTGCACAGCAATATGACGAACTGAAACTGACTGTATCGAACGACTCTTTGGCAGACTTGCTGGCTCAGGAGCAGGTCAAGACGCAACGCCTGCTTGAAGAACTCCGTACGGTAAAGAGCAGTAACGCCACAGAGATAAGACGCCTGAAAAAAGAATTGGCAACACTGAGAAAAGTAATGATCGGTTACATCAATCAGATTGACTCGCTGAATAAACTGACCGCCCAGCAAAAACAAGTGATAGCAGAAGTAACGCAGAAATACAATGCGGCTTCACGCCAGATCAATAATTTGTCTGAAGAAAAGAAGAACCTTAATCAAAAAGTTACATTAGCTGCTCAGTTGGATGCAACCAATATCTGGATTGAACCTCGCAACAAACGTGGCAAAAAAGCTAAAAAAGTAAAGGATATCGTAAAACTGGCCATCGGTTTTACGATTGTCAAAAATATCACTGCCGAAACCGGAGAACGGACACTCTACATCCGGATAACGAAACCGGATAACGATGTATTGACCAAAAGCCCGTCAAACACATTCCCTTATGAAAACCGTACATTAGGCTACTCTATCAAAAAGTACATCGAATACAATGGGGAAGAACAAACTATTAACGTATTCTGGGATGTGGAAGAGTTTCTGTATGCCGGCGACTATCGGGTAGACATCTTTGCTGACGGAACGATGATTGGATCGCAGAAGTTCACATTGGACTAAAACTTTAAAACCATATACTTTAAAAGAGGATGCGCCAGAATGGTTACTAAGTAACCGGCTTCTGGCACATCCTCTTTTTTATTACTTCAATTCTATCTTATTGAATGTTTTCCATTTCAATAACTCATGATAGTGGTGATACGATTATTTTGTTCCCTTCCACTATGAATCTCGCAATTTGCAAATCATTCAAAACATTTAATATTTCCCCGACAGGAAGATGACGACTGGCAGAAAAATAAATCCGTTCCTCCAGCAAAGAATGGGAACGGAAAACAATATTTGTGTTATACCATGCCCCAATTTCCTGCATAACATATCTCAGAGTGACATTATCAAAGATAAATAGACCTTCTGTCCAACTCTTTTGCATACAGATATCAGCCTGAGAAATACAGATATCACCTACTCTATCCAGATAAACCTGTTCACCCGGCTTTATCTTACAGACTTGTGTGCAGGCTTTATCACTGACTTGCACCGAACCTTCATACAGGACAACTTTAGAAGTAGTACCACATCCATAAGAATCAACATCAAATACCGTACCCAATACACGCGTCTGTAAACTCCCGGTCTCTACAATAAAGGGATGTAGAGCATCTCTTTGAACATTAAATCTCGCAGCACCTTCCAACATTACCTGCCGAAGATCACCGGTAAACACTTTCGAGTATTCCAGGCGGCTATTGGCGTTCAACAGCACTTCAGTACTGTCGGGCAAATAAATGGTAACAGTGGTAGCGGGTGGTGTTCTGACTGCAATGATCCCTTTAGCCTCTGTCATCATCAATTTATCAGGCGAATTTACAGAAGCAAACACTTCGACTTCTTGTGATAAAAAGTTTTCCCGGGACAAACCCAAAAACAAAAGTAATGCCACGGAAGCAACTGCTGCAAAGCCGAATAACAAAGTTCGGACTCTCTTCTGCCGTCGGCGAGAGGCAAATGCCTGCCAAGCGATTTCTGTCTCTTCGACAGAAGGCAGGTCACCAAGAGCCTCTCCGAAAAGATTTTCGAGCCTACGGGGGGCTACATCGTTTTTATTATCCTCTCTCTGTTCCATTTGTTTCCTCCTTTCCGTTCATTTCATTACGTAAAATCCGTAAAGCTTTCGATATATGTTTCTTCACCGTATCCGGACTTATTTCCAACCGTTCTGCCACTTGCCTATAGGTCAGTTTCTCCCAATAACAAAGTCTCAAAATGGTACGCGTCGGTTCGGGCAGGCTGCAAGCAATAGTTTCCGCTTGCCGTAACTGTGCCTCATGCTGTCGATATCCGGTATTCACATCCATCCGGGTAACCTCACGTAAAGCATCCAAATGCTGTTGTTCCACGCGCAGATGCTTTAACCGATTCAAGCACGTATTACGTGTAGCTGTATAGAAATAAGCATTCTGCGTTTCTGCTTCCAGTCTATCAAAACATTTCCAAGCCTCTTCCATCACTTCGCCAACAATGTCCTTCGCTTCTTCCCGATCGCCCATTAACTGAATGGCATAACGCACCAGACGAGGATATATCTCCACAAACAATTGCCTGAAGCGTTCTTCCCGTGAAACATGTCCACGAAACCGGAATATCGTTAATTTTGCCATAAGCCGACAAAATTAGCAATAATTCTTTTATCAGGCAGATTAAAGGCGCTGCTTTTCACTCTGTCCCGCACCGGTACCTTTATACTTACTCTTGGTTGCATTAAATTTATAAGATATCTGAATACCCAAACGTTGATTATCATTATATGAACGGGTCAGTATATGACTTCTGACTCCATATCCATCCATATAATGATAACGGGTATGAAAAATATCATCGGCTGTAAGTGTTATCATCAGAGCATCTTCCAGAAATGATTTCGACAGACGGGCATTTACCGTACCCTCTCTGTGGCTCAAAGAATAACTTTGTTTGGCTGCTGTCGAAATATTCCCGTTCACATTCAAAAACCAACCATCAGGAAAAGTAAAACTATTGTCAAGCTCAAAATAAAACTGAGGTTCGTTCCAATGCTGGGTTATCCCCAAAGAACGAACATCGGCATCATAAAAATACATGCCTCCATTCAATTGCGGCTGCCAACACCCGATTTTAGGAGAAACATTAAAATTCATTCCATAAGTATCTGTAGTAGGTATGGAGGCCATGGTAAATAACAACACCCCCGGATGGGTTTCATCATTATAAGGTTTGAGGAACCTCGTATATAAATCCAATGTCCTATCAAAAAAGAGATTTACAAACGCCCATCTCGATCCGGCATCCAATATAAAGACATGGTGTTTTTGTGGAACCAGTAAGGGATCTCCGCTACGATACATATATTTACTTGAATATGTAATTGAGCTTGAAAGCATGTGATAGTCGGGATTATTCCTTATTAAGCGATAAGAAAGGGATGCATGCCAGCCTTTATCCTCATATCCTACTAAAGCGACAGGAACTATATCATTATACACCGGACTTTGTTCATCTTGATGAACCCCATATTCATAATAATCCGTTTTTTGATGTTCATAACGCAGCCCCACATCAAAATTGAATTTATCCAAGTGCAGCGAGTAATCGGCAAACACAGAATAAATAGACTGTTTGATATGATCATCGGCGTTGTCAGAAAAACCACTTTGAACAAATATGTCGTGTCTGTTCGTAAACGTTTCCTCCGTACCCAACGACAATGTCCCTTTTCTGAAAGAGCGTTTTACAACCATACGCATAGCATACAAATAGTTTCGGACTTCATTTTCTGATTGGGCAGCTTTATCATCGTTGTTGAGAACTTCATTTGTGGAATTATTCTTTCCCAATAAATAATCAGCATTGAAATCCACATTCCATTGACCGAACGCTCCATTATAGTATCCATTCACCGAATGAGTCCAGGTAGGATAAGTATGTGCATACTGCGAAGAAGATATTTCTTCTGTCTTTTCACCATCCTTATACACAAAATTGTTGCCAAGGTTAGTCTGATTCACAGAACGTACATTCGTACCCGGCATATAACGAGCACCCAAAGAATTCTTGTCATCTAACTCATAGTTGAAACCTACCTCACCGGAGAAATAAACGGCTTTACGAAAACTGGTAGTTCCTCCTCGGACCTCCCATCGGGAAGAAGCGTCAGTTTCCTGATTTAAAATTGATTCCTGGTAATAATTTCCATGTTTCAAGTCACCTTTCACAAATAGATCCAATCCACCCGTACGGTAATTCAAATATAGATTCTCACTGGCATTATAGTCATGTCCCTGAGAAAAAACACCTCGAAAGCCGCCGCTTATCCCTTGTCCTCGCTGACGGATCGTACGGATACGAATGACTGAAGATACATCCGAACCATATTCTACTCCTGGTGTAGTAATCACTTCCGCCGATAAAATATCGTCAGCACGCAAACGTTCCAATTCTCCCTGATCACGTACCTTACGGCCATTGATATAGATAACAGGAACTCCATGTCCCAGAACCATGTATTCCCCCACCCCTCCCGTTACAAAAGGGAGATGGGATATCATTTCCGCAGCAGAGCCCATTTTAGCTAAAGGAGTACCAACGACATTAGCCAATAAACCATTATCTTTATGTACTATTAAAGGATGATCGACACTAATAACCACTTCTTTCATTAATTGGGCATCGGAAAACAAACATACTTTATTCATTGCACCGCAAGGTTGGACTTTGGTCTGATAACCTATATAAGACGTTTTCAAAAGATAATCTTTCCCTTCTTCACCCGGTATCCGGAACGAACCATCCTGATTCGTAACTACTCCGCTCACAAATGTGGAATCAATTCTATTCAGCAGTAGCACATTGGCGCAAACCAAGGGGTTATGTTCCTCGTCATTAACCGTACCTTGAATAATTACCAGACGTTTGTCTATCCCTGCTTTCTGAATGACAAAATAGTTTTCTCGTTCTTTATAGATGAACGGGGTACTTTCCAGAACGATGGAAAGTGCTTCCGATTCGTTTTTTTGATGAATAGAGGCAGTAACATGGTAAGTCTCAGTCTCGTTATAGGAAAAAATAATATGCTTCTCCCCTGCTTTCTCAATCAATTTCAAAACAGCAGGCAGTGGCTTGTCTCTAAGCTCCAACGTGATTTGACCGGCATTCTGAGCCGAAAAAGGATATGCGCACAATAATAATATCACAACCATCCAGCCTCTTCTGTCGTGTATTCCCCAATTCATTGTTTTTCTATTTTTTAATTAGTTGTTTATTATACTACAACCAAAGTATGCAATCGGGTACGCAATATTACGAAAAAAAATGATTCGGGAAGACAGGATCAATCCATAGTTGATAAATAAGCAAGTATACAGGCTTTCAGCCTGCTAAGTCTTATTGGATAGAAAAAGACACGATGATACTTAAACAGATGAAAGACAAGACATTCAAAGCACTAAACTCTTGCTGGGAAAAGACTTGCTTTAACACAGTGTTAAAGCTTGCTCTTTAGATTCAAATAACAAGTCATTTAAATGCAAAAGGCTTGTTATTTGCATTTGGAAAAGAAGAAGCCCCAGAATGCGATTAACAATGTTAATTGAAAAAGCGAGAATACATCGCCCGGTATTCAAACATCAGGCCTAAATAACAAAAAAAATTAAATCGTTTTGCTTTTTAAGATTAACCCTTTATATTTGCATCGTTGTTTATGCAATTATTGTTTCTTGTCCTAACAAGGATAACAAGAACAAAACCGGATAAACAAACAACCCGCAAGCATTGTTCTTTAAAATGAAGTATTACCTTTATAATGTATAAGATGCGATGAAAAAAATCCTGTTTCTGTTTTTTCTCCTGACAACTACTTTCTCTCTGAAATCACAGGGAATCCTATCCTTAGATAGTTGCCGTGCATTGGCCATTGCCAACAACAAAGAGTTGTTGATAAGCGGAGAGAAAATAAATGCTGCACACTATCAAAACAAAGCAGCTTTTACGAACTACTTACCCAACTTCTCTGCTACAGGGGCCTATATGCGTAACCAAAAAGAATTCTCGCTGCTCAACAGTGATCAGAAAGCTGCCCTATCGGGCTTAGGAAACAGTATAAGCGGACCACTGCAGCAGGCTGCACAAGTCATCGGACAGCTCCATCCTGAACTGGCCCCGGCTTTGTCGCAACTGGGAGGGGCTATCGTACCGGCCTTGAACGAAGCCGGAAGTTCTATTGTAGACGCATTCCGTACCGATACCCGCAATGTATATGCAGGAGTCATCACCCTGACACAGCCATTATACATGGGCGGCAAAATTCGGGCATACAACAAAATCACTAAATACGCTGAAGAGTTGGCTCGCCAACAGCACAATTCGGGTATGCAAGAGGTGATTCTCAGCACGGATCAGGCCTATTGGCAGGTTATCTCGTTGGTCAACAAGAAAAAACTCGCGGAAAGCTACCTGAAGCTATTGCAGAAACTGGACAGTGATGTAGAAAAGATGATTGCCGAAGGGGTAGCCACTAAAGCGGACGGACTCTCGGTTCGGGTGAAGGTAAACGAAGCCGAAATGACACTGACAAAGGTTGAAGACGGGCTAAGCCTTTCGCGGATGCTACTGTGCCAACTGTGCGGCATCGACCTGAGTACCCCCGTCGTATTGGCCGACGAAGACATCGACGACATTCCTTTAATGCCTGTTACTACCGACTTTGAGGTTGAAACAGCCTATGCCAACCGGCCTGAAATACGGAGCCTGGAACTGGCAACCAAAATTTATCAACAAAAAATAAACGTAACCCGCTCCGAGCATCTTCCGTCTTTAGCACTGATGGGAAACTATATGGTTACTAACCCTTCCGTATTCAACAGCTTTGAAAATAAATTCAAAGGAATGTGGAATGTAGGCATCATGCTCCAATTACCCATCTGGCACTGGGGAGAGGGCCTCTATAAAGTAAAGGCAGCCAAAGCAGAAGCACGCATCGCCCAGTATCAACTGGAAGATGCCAAAGAAAAAATAGAGTTGCAGGTCAACCAATCGGCTTTCAAAGTGAACGAGGCAGCAAAGAAACTGACCATGGCGAAAAAGAACCTTGAGAAAGCTGACGAAAACCTGCGCTACGCCACCCTTGGATTCGAAGAAGGAGTAATTGCTCCAAGCAACGTACTTGAAGCCCATACTGCCTGGTTGTCGGCCCAATCGGAAAAGATCGATGCACAGATTGATGTGAAGTTAACAGAGATCTACCTGCAGAAGTCATTGGGAACACTGAAATAAAATGAATAAGTAAATTTAGAGAAAGCCAATCTCAATCGTAAATCGTAAAATCGTAAATAAGATGACATCACAAAAATCACAGAACAGCAATATGCTGCTTGCATTCCTCACTCTGCTGGGAGTTATTGTACTGGTTGCAGTTGTCGGTTTCTTCATGCTCCGCAAAGGTCCGGAAATTATTCAGGGACAGGCCGAGGTGACCGAATACCGCGTTTCGAGCAAAGTTCCCGGACGCATTCTGGAATTCCGTGTGAAAGAGGGACAAACAGTACAAGCGGGAGACACTCTCGCCATACTGGAAGCTCCGGACGTAATGGCAAAAATGGAACAGGCACGTGCAGCTGAAGCCGCTGCTCAGGCACAAAACGAAAAAGCAATCAAAGGGGCACGTCAGGAACAGATCCAGGCAGCTTATGAAATGTGGCAAAAGGCGATAGCCGGTGTCGATATAGCAGAGAAATCATACAAGCGTGTTAAAAATCTGTTCGACCAGGGAGTCATGCCTGCGCAAAAGCTGGACGAAGTCACTGCGCAACGTAATGCAGCCATCGCTACAGAAAAAGCAGCAAAGGCCCAATATACCATGGCTAAGAACGGTGCCGAACGTGAGGACAAAATGGCTGCCGCCGCTTTGGTAGACCGTGCCAAAGGAGCTGTTGCCGAAGTGGAATCGTACATCAAAGAGACTTATTTGATTGCTCAGACAGCCGGAGAGGTTTCTGAGATATTTCCCAAAGTGGGCGAGTTGGTAGGCACAGGTGCACCGATTATGAACATTGCAGTGATGGATGACATGTGGGTGACATTCAATGTGCGCGAGGATTTATTGAAAAACCTGACAATGGGATCTGAATTTGACGCTATCGTGCCCGCACTGGACAACAAAACGATTCGCCTGAAAGTATACTACATGAAGGATCTGGGTACTTACGCTGCCTGGAAAGCAACTAAAACTACAGGACAGTTCGATCTGAAAACTTTCGAAGTAAAAGCTACTCCGGTTGAAAAAGTAGACAATCTGCGTCCGGGAATGTCAGTCATCCTTAAAAAATGAAAGAAAGAGAAAAGAAATATATAGCCCTCTGGCTGGTCATGAAGCGCGAATGTCGCCGTCTTGTGTCCCGTCCGCTCTATCTCTTCTGCATGGTGATAGCCCCGTTATTCTGCTATATTTTCTTCACCACGCTGATGGACTCGGGGCTACCCACCGACATGCCTGTCGGCGCTGTCGATCTGGACAACTCAACCAGTTCGAGAAATATCCTCCGCAATTTGGATGCCTTCGGGCAAACGGCTATCGTGGCCCGTTATGGAAGTGTGAATGAAGCCCGCACTGCAATGCAGGAAGGCAAAATTTATGGGTTCTTCTATATTCCCAAAGGGTTGTCGGCCGATGCTCAAAGCCAACGACAACCCAAAATATCTTTCTATACCAACAACTCGTACCTGATTGCCGGCTCACTGCTTTTCAAAGACATGAAGATGATGTCCGAGCTTGCATCAGGGGCAGTCAGCCGTTCGGTACTGTACGCTAAAGGTGCAACAGAGGACCAAGCCATGGGATACCTCCAACCAATAGTCATCGATACACACCCGATACAGAATCCATGGTTGAACTACTCGGTCTACTTGTGCAACACCCTTGTACCGGGAGTACTTATGCTGATGATATTCATGGTAACGGTATTCTCCATCGGCGTGGAAATCAAAGACCGTACCGCACGTGAGTGGTTGCGTCTGAGCAATAACTCCATTTATATCGCATTGGCAGGTAAACTTCTTCCACAAACGGTAGTGTTCTTCATCATGGGTATATTTTATAATGTATACCTGTACGGATTCCTGCATTTCCCATGCAACAGTGGCATCCTCCCTATGCTGCTGGCCACTTTGTGCCTTGTACTGGCTTCACAATGTTGTGGCATCGTGATGATAGGCACTTTGCCTACACTCCGCCTCGGATTGAGTTTTGCATCATTATGGGGAGTCATCTCTTTCTCCATATCGGGGTTCTCTTTCCCGGTAATGGCTATGAATCCGGTATTGCAGGCATTGAGCAACCTGTTCCCACTACGGCATTACTTTCTCATTTACGTAGACCAGGCACTCAACGGATACAGTATGGCTTATTCCTGGTCCAATTATATGGCGTTATTGATTTTTATGTTACTTCCTTTCTTCGTGGTTCACCGGTTGAAGGAAGCTTTGATATACTATAAATACATGCCCTAATGAAAGATATAAAATTAAAAGATAAAATAGCACAAGGAGTCAACGACCTGTTTTATATCTGGAAACGGGAGTTTGGAACCACCTTCCGTGACCAGGGAGTATTGATTTTCTTCGTACTCGTGCCATTGGTATATCCGTTGATTTATAGCTTCATCTATACCAACGAAGTGGTGCGCGAAGTGCCCGCAGTGGTAGTAGACGATTCACGCTCTTCACTCAGCCGCGAATATCTGCGCAAAGTGGACGCCACTCCCGATATAGAAATCGTAGCGTATTGTGCAGATATGGAAGAAGCCAAACAAATGCTGAAAGACCGTCTGGCTTATGGCATCATTTATATTCCGAAAGAATTTAGTGATAACATAGCACAAGGTAAACAGACTCAGGTAAGTATTTATTGTGATATGAGCGGACTGCTATATTACAAAAGTATGCTTCTGGCTAACACAGCCGTATCTTTAGACATGAACGAAGATATCAAAATAACCCGTTCGGGCAATACCACCGACCGCCAGGATGAGATCACAGCCTACCCCATCGAATATGAAGACGTGGCAATGTTCAATCCGACTAACGGTTTTGCCGCTTTCCTGATACCGGCAGTACTAATCCTGATTATTCAGCAGACTTTACTGTTGGGTATCGGACTTTCTGCCGGCACCGCCCGCGAAAACAACCGCTTCAAAGATCTGGTGCCCATCAACCGGCATTACAACGGCACGCTGCGTATTGTAATGGGTAAAGGACTAAGCTATTTCATGGTCTATTCGCTCGTATCTGTTTACGTACTTTGTGCGGTTCCCCGCATGTTCAGCCTCAACCAGATCGGACAACCGGGTACATTAGCGTTATTTATCCTTCCCTATCTGATGGCTTGCATCTTCTTTGCCATGACTGCGTCCATTGCCATCCGTAACCGGGAAACGTGCATGCTGATATTCGTCTTCACGTCTGTTCCGTTACTGTTTATTTCGGGAATCTCCTGGCCGGGAGCAGCCATACCGCCGTTCTGGAAATATTTCTCTTATATATTCCCGTCTACTTTCGGCATTAACGGATTTGTGCGGATCAATAACATGGGGGCGACACTGAGTGAGATCCCATTTGAATATAAAGCGTTATGGATACAAACGGGATTCTACTTCCTGACTACCTGCTGGGTATATCGCTGGCAGATCATCAAGAGCCGTAAGCATGTCATTGATAAATACAAAGAAATGAAAGGTAAAGGAAAACCTATTCTTTCATAATCACATGCTAAGACACGTGTCATGAAAAGAAATCTTCTTTTCATGACAATTATCAGAGCTATTTCACAACAGAGAATGAAAATGCAGGTACGTTTTATCTGCACCCGCAGATTTATACAGACAACACAGGTTACTGACCAGTTATTTGCTTTTCTTCCCTCCTCACGACTTTCCCCTATACGCAACCTGTTCATTTACATCATTTAACACACTTCGCTTTGTTTAGTTACGACCGTTTCGTAAATTTGTAAGATAAACGTAATTAAACATACTCCATGGAAAAGTTGACAATGCAAGAAGAAGAAGTGATGATTTACATCTGGGAACTGGAAAGTTGCTACGTGAAAGACATCGTTGCTAAATTTGAGCAACCTACTCCTCCCTACACCACGGTGGCCTCCATCGTGAAGAATCTCGAACGGAAAAAATATGTAAAGGCACAGCGCGTAGGAAATACGTACCTGTACACTCCGGCTATTAAAGAAAGCGAATATAAACGAAGTTTCATGAGTGGAGTCGTAAGGAACTACTTTGAGAACTCTTACAAAGAAATGGTTTCTTTCTTCGCCAAAGATCAGAAGATATCGACCAACGACTTGAAAGAAATCATCGACATGATCGAGAAAGGAAAAGAAAACTAATCGCTAATACCCTGAAAAACATGACTCCCGAACTGGCATACTTCCTGAAGATAAACATAGCAATTGCTTTATTCTACGCCTTCTATCGGTTGTTTTTCTACAGAGACACCTTTTTTCAGTGGCGAAGGATTGTTTTGCTTTGCTTCTTTATCATTTCTCCACTCTACCCGGTGCTGAATATTCAGGAGTGGATCAGATCGCACGAACCTATGGTAGCAATGGCCGATTTATACGCAACCATTGTATTGCCCGAAATTGAAATAACTCCTGAAGTTGCGACTACGGATTGGCAAAACATCATTTTATCTACAGTGAATATCATCTATTGGGCAGGAGTCGTATTACTTTTAATACGCTTCGTTGCCCAGTTTGCCAGTATTTTGCGGTTGCGTTTTCATTGTCAGAAAGATCAGATAGAAGGAATTCCTGTCTATTTGCTTGACAAAGAAAGTGGTCCGTTCTCTTTTTTCCATTGGATCTTCATTCATCCGCAAGCACATCCGCACAATGAGTTAAGCGAGATCCTTACTCACGAAGGAACGCATGCCCGGCAAAAGCACTCCATAGATGTTATCATCAGCGAACTGATGTGTATCGCCTGTTGGTTCAACCCGTTTGCATGGTTGATGAAACGGGAAGTACGGAACAACCTGGAGTACATGGCCGACAACCGTGTACTGGAAGCCGGACATGATTCAAAATCTTATCAGTATCACTTATTGGGATTGGCCCATCAGAAAAGTACAATCACTCTCTCCAACAGTTTCAATGTGCTGCCATTGAAGAATCGCATCACCATGATGAACAAAAAAAGAACCAAAGAGATAGGACGGACCAAATATCTGTTATTTCTCCCGTTGGCTCTCGCCCTAATGATAGTCAGCAACATCGAAGCCGTGGCACGTACTACTAAAAGTATCGCACAGGAAGTGATACAAACAGTAGAAGAACAGATTGAACCGAAATCTCCGATTGAAGAAAACGCCCCATCCCATACGGCAGATGCTCCGCAATCTCAAGCGGACAACGCAGCCCGACAAACAACCCAAAGAAATCCGGAAGAACAAACTGTTTTTGAAGTAGTTGAGAAGATGCCGGAGTTTCCAGGAGGATTGACAGAAATGAATAGGTTCATCAACAGTCACCTCCGCTACCCCCCTATCGCTCAGGAAAACGGAATACACGGACAAGTCGTTGTCCAGTTTATAATCCGGGCAAACGGAACGATTACCGACTGCACAGTAGTGAAAAGTGCACATCCAACGCTGGACGCCGAAGCATTACGTGTAATAAAAGAGATGCCTAAGTGGCATCCCGGAAGACAAAGAGGAATAGCCGTAGCAACCAGAATGACCGTCCCGGTACAGTTTCGACTGATAGGTGAAGCGTCCGAAACGACAAGTAGTTCCGATAAGAATCTTGAAAATAAAGTTTTTGATGTAGTTGAACAAGCTGCCGAATTCCCCGGTGGAATGAAAGCTTGCTTAGCATATATGTACAAAAATATAAAATATCCTACAGTCGCAATGGAAGCGGGAATACAAGGACAGGTTGTCATACAAATGGTTATTGATAAGAACGGAAAAATAAGCAATCCCAAAATAGTTCGGGGGGTATCACCGGAACTGAATGCCGAGGCACTCCGTATAGTAAACAGTATGCCCCAATGGATACCCGGGAAACAAAAAGGCAAGAACGTAGCGACCCGATTCACACTCCCCATCCGGTTCCGTCTGGCCTAACCGTACTCCCAACCTGAAAATCACTTTAATAAAAATAGTATGAGAAAAATCACATTTATTGCCATTCTCTTGTTGTGCATCTGCAACCTTGCCAAAACCAAAGAAAAAGTCATAGAACAGCCGCCATTCATAGCTTGGAGCAGTACCTCGATTCAAATAGATAAAGTCGTCCTCAGCGACACGGCTACAGTACTTTATATCAAAGCATTCTATCAACCCAAACAATGGATCCGGATTTCCGGACAAAGTTTCCTGAAAGACAATAACGGGGAAACCTACGTTTTACGTTCGGGGATCGGTATTAAACCCGACACGGAATTCTGGATGCCCGAATCCGGTGAAGCGGAATTCCGTTTAGTTTTTCCGCCAATACCGCCTTCAGCCACTTCTATCGATTTCTCCGAAGGGGACAATGTTCAAGGGGCATTCAAGATATGGGGGATTCAACTTAAAGGTAAAGCTCTCCCCGAACTTTTGTTACCCCAAGAAGCCATTGTGCAGAAAGTAGACATAAACAATACATTGCCCGAACCGAAATTCGAATACAAAGAAGCCACTTTCAAAGGAAAGATTCTGGATTATCGCCCGGGGCTCATCTCCAAAATAGCACCGATTGTATTTGACCCGGTAAAAGGTGCCTACGAAGGAGCGGAAGTAAAAATAAACAATGACGGCACATTTGCCACTCAAATAAAAGTACCTGCCACTACTTCGGTCGCCCTCCGTATTTTCGGTAAAATGATTTCTTCCTACGTGGTACCGGGCGAAGAGAGCAGTATCATTATCAATACCCGCGAACTATGCCGGCAACAATCCAAGTTCCATAAGGACGACAAACCTTATGGCGAAGCTGTTTACTTTGGCGGCGCATTAGCCGGGCTGTCACAGGAATCTTTTAAATGTAACCTAAATCCTTCCGTTATGGATAATTACCGTCAACTATTCCGTGACATAGCAGGAATGGACGCCCAAGCCTATAAAGACTTTATTTATGGCAAACGGGCTACTATTCTTGAATCCATACAGAAAGCCTCAATCAGTCAAGCGCTCAAAACGGTATTAATCAATCAGGTAGACGCCGGTACTGCCCAGGCTATCTCTTTAACGGAAATGGCCATCAAGCAGGCTTATGCCATGGAGCATAAAATGAAAAACGAAGAAGTTAGGGAATACTTTAAAACGACTCAAATAAAACTGCCTGAAAACTATTACGCGGATGCTTTCAGACCACTTGGCTCTCTCAACACCATGGCATTACTTTACAATCCCCGGTTGACCGAACTGGTTCCGTATTACCTGCGTCATTGGAGAGATGAACTGGTTAAAGCATGGGGAACCGACAAAGGGGTTTATTTCGATATTAATAAAGCAAACGAACTCTATTCATCTATCAAAGACTTTACCCCCCTGACCGCCGAACAGGAAGTCCTGCTTGCCACTCTTCCATCCGCTTGCCAAAATGAACTGCGGGAGGGCAATGAACAACTTCTGAAAACCATTGAAGCCAATAAAAAGAAAACCGGATATACTATTCATGAAGTAGGGGAAGTCAGTGATGAAAACCTGTTTACATCCATTATCTCTAAATTCCGGGGTAAAGTAATCCTGGCCGATTTCTGGGCAACCTGGTGTGGCCCGTGTCGCATGGCCAATAAAGCAATGCTGCCGCTAAAGGAAGAGTTGAAAGGAAAGGATATCGTTTACCTTTACATTACCGGCGAAACTTCACCCCTGAAAACATGGGAGAACATGATTCCGGATATCCATGGTGAGCATTTCCGTTTAACGGATGCCCAATGGAGTTTCTTAGGTGATAAATTCGACATAAGAGGCGTACCCACCTATCTCATCATCGATCGGGAAGGAAATGTCAAACACCAAAAGACAGGATTCCCGGGTGTAGCCCAAATAAAAGAGGAATTGATGAAAGTATATGATTAACCCTCCGGACAACAAACAATAAACAAAGAACGATCGGCTCCTGCCTATGGGACAAGGAACCGATCGTTCATCATTTAAAAGCGCTTATCGTTACTTATGTAACTCTACAATCTTTGTGGGAGCCATTTCCACATTCCGTTTGTCCACCTGTCGTACTACACTGGCAGCCAACGAAAGAAATGCACGGCCGGTAACCGTATTCTCATCCAAAGCAACAGGGGTACCGTTATCGCCGCCCTCGCAGATACTCTGTACAATCGGAATCTGTCCCAACAACGGAACATTCATCTCTTCAGCCAGCTTCTTGGCACCTTCTTTCCCGAAAAGATAATACTTGTTCTCCGGAAGTTCTGCCGGAGTGAACCAAGCCATATTTTCCACCAGACCAAGAATAGGAACATTCACCTTATCATTAGTGAACATGTTGATCCCTTTACGTGCATCGGCCAAAGCCACAGCCTGCGGAGTACTAACAACAACGGCACCGGTCAAGGCCAATGTCTGAACTACGGTCAGGTGAATGTCACTTGTTCCCGGTGGCAGATCGATCAGGAAATAGTCCAGATCTCCCCAGGCAGCATCTCCGATCAACTGCTTCAGCGCATTGCTCGCCATCCCCCCACGCCATAAAGTAGCTTGGTCAGGATCGACAAAGAAACCGATAGAAAGTAATTTTACACCATACTTCTCAACAGGAATAATCATATCGCGTCCGTCTATTTTTTCAGCGTACGGACGGGCATCTTCTACCTGAAACATTTTCGGCATGGAAGGACCGAAAACGTCGGCATCCAGTAAACCGACTTTATAACCCAACTTAGCCAACGCTACAGCCAGATTGGCCGACACGGTAGATTTGCCCACCCCTCCTTTACCGGAAGAGATACCTATGATATTCTTTACCCGGGGTAACAATTTACCGACTTCGGGACGTGCAGCCTGTACTGTTTTCACACTGATATTTCCTGCTATCTCCACGTCTTTGCTCACATGGGTAAGAATAGCTGTTTCAGCAGCCTTTATCACCGACTTCATAAACGGATCGGTCGGTTTTTCAAAAATCAGGGAGAATGAAACCTTCATTCCCTCTATACGAATGTTATCCTCCACCATACCGGCCTCCACAAGATTCTTTCCGGTTCCGGGATAACGCACTGTAGCCAGTGCATCGAGTATCAATTTAGGATAGATTGTCATAGTTTGTATTATTTAGATGTCTGCAATCCGCTCCGCTTGCTACGGTTATAGCTCCGGTACGAATCGAGTTCAATTTCAATATCCGGTTCTCTCAATTCTCCTTCCTGCGGTAACAGGAATTTGATGTATTTAATGCTTAAACCACGATCGAGCCATTGTTGTTCATAATAGGTCTTGATGCCCAGAATGTCATCAACGAGATCGGAGTGATAAAGATCTTCGGTGATAAACTCCACCGGCAGTTTGTTCTCCTCAATCATATATTTGGTATAGGTGAACATAAAGTTACTGTCTGTCTTCAGATGGATAATACCGTTGGACACCAAAAACTTACGATAACGTTCCATAAAATAGGTAGAAGTCAGGCGTTTGGTCGCTTTCTTCATTTGCGGATCAGAGAAAGTCAGCCAGATCTCACTCACTTCGCCTTCCGCAAAAAAACGGTCGATGATCTCAATGTTGGTACGCAGAAAAGCAACATTCTTCATGCCTGCCTGAAGAGATTCGGTGGCTCCCGTCCACATGCGGGCTCCCTTAATGTCTACCGCAATAAAATTCTTATCAGGGAACATCCGTCCCAGTCCGACGGTATATTCGCCGCGCCCGCAACCCAACTCAAGTACAATCGGGTTATCGTTCTTAAAAAACTCTTTGTGCCATTTTCCCTTCATGTCAAAAGGCACATTGTCCACTGCCGAGTAAGGATACTCAAAAACATGCGGATAACTTGCCATATCGGCAAACTTCTCTAATTTATTTTTTCCCATTCAAAAAAGTTAAATCGTTTCTACCCAGCCGGTATAGTTATAAAACACCCGGTCGTTAAATTGCTGGCGGAACAACGCATATTTGTCAATGCCCGTACAATGGCAGACTCCCAGACGTTTGGGAAGCTTCATGCCCAGAAAAGCGGAAATCACATTGAACTTTTCTATGCCTGCGTTATGGATATGAAAGCCTCCCATCACCAGTTTCAGTCCCAATCCCGGAAATGCAGTCTGCACGGCACGAATAATATTGGTAATCCCCCGGTGCGAACAGGCACTCAGCACTGAAAGGGATTTTTCACTCTTCAATATCAATGCCAGTTCATCTTCAAAGGTATCGGGACGCATCTCGCCTCCTATCTCCACGAAGAAATGCTCAAAGTGCGTGTCGTTCCTGTCTACTATCCTGACATCCGCAAACGCAAATACACCCGGTACAATCTCCGTAGTTTCGTCGATCAGCCAAAAGCGGGACTTATCCAATGCTTCGGGATGCAACATTCCGTTTTCACGTTCATTCTTGAACTTCCTGCGGAACACTTCTTGTTTACATACCACCTTTGCCCTGCTGTTCATTTTCAGGAAAGTATGCAATCCACCTGTATGGTCACGATGTCCGTGGGACAGTATTACAAATTCCACATCGGTCAGATCGACTCCCATCAAACGGGCATTCCGGATAAACAAATCCGAAGCACCGGTATCAAACAGCACCTTGTGTTCCCCCGCTTCAACAAGCAGGGAAAGCCCATGCTCTCCCTGTAATCCCTTACCGTAAACACTGTTTTCTGCGAGGGTTGTTATTTTGTAGTTCATTTATCGAACGTTTATTCTACAATGGTCACCCATCCGTGAGTGTCGGGCTCGTCACCGTACTGGATACCACGCAGCTTGTTGTAGAGTTTCTCACAAACAGGACCCGGCTTTCCGTCTTTCGAAATTACGTATGATTTACCATTCTCAAGGTCATCGATACGTTCGATCGGACTGATGACAGCAGCAGTACCGCAAGCTCCTGCTTCTTCGAAAGTGCTCAGTTCTTCTTCCGGTACAGGACGCCGCTCTACTTTCATGCCCATATCTTCTGCCAACTGCATCAGGCTCTTATTGGTGATGGAAGGAAGGATAGAAGTAGACTTCGGTGTAATGTATGTATTGTCTTTAATACCAAAGAAGTTGGCTGCTCCGCATTCATCAATGTATTTCTTTTCTTTGGCATCCAGGTAGAACTCACAGGAGTAGCCCAGATCGTGCGCTTTTTTGTTGGCACGCAGGCTGGCTGCATAGTTACCACCAACTTTGTAGATACCGGTTCCGTGAGGAGCGGCACGGTCGTACTCGCGGATAATGACATAAGGATTGGTAGAAAAACCACCTTTGAAATAAGGGCCTACCGGTGTGACAAACACGACAAACATGTATTCATCTGCCGGATGAACCCCTACCTGGGCACTGGTTCCGATAAGCAACGGGCGAATGTACAAGGACGCCCCACTCTCATAAGGCGGGATGAAGCGTTCGTTTAATTTCACTACTTTCAGAATAGCTTCCTTAAAACGTTCGGTCGGCAATTCTGCCATCATGATGCCCTGACAGGTGGATTGCAGACGTGCGGCATTCTCTTCCAGACGGAAAATACGTACCTTACCGTCTTTACCACGGAAAGCTTTCAAGCCCTCGAAAGCCTCCTGGCCATAGTGAAGACAAGTGGCAGCCATATGCAGATTCAGCACTTCGCTGCTGCTTATCTCAAGTTCGCCCCATTTGCCGTTACGGAAATTGATTCTCACATTGTAATCTGTCTTCATATAGCCGAATGACAGATTGGCCCAGTCTATCTCTTTCATATCGTTAGTTATTAGTTATTTTCGATTGAGCAACAAAAATAACCTTTATTCTTCAGATAGCCTCCTTTCTTGCAGTAATTTTTCAATTTCCCGATCCGCCTTTGTCAGCTTTCCGGCGCAGAAAGCTATTATTTCATTGGCTTCTTTTATTTTTTCACTCAGTTCGTCAATCTCCAGTTCGTTACTGTCAATCTGGCGAACGATCTTTTCCAGACGTTCCATGGCCTGTGAATAGGTTTCTTTTTTCTTTGCTGGCATATTTATCATTATAAAGGAATACTTTCTACTTTCGATTTCACTTCACCTTCGTAAAGACGGGTAATCAACTCGTCTCCCGGTCGCAGACAGGCAGCATTTTTCACCGCCTTCCCCTCTTTCAGCGTTATGCTGTATCCCCGTTTCAGTAGTTTTTGTGGTGAAGCATCCGCAATGCGGTTTTGTAAAAGTTCCAACCGATGATGCTGACGGGCCAATAAGGTCTCAGCAGCATGAGAGAGGTTGCTCTTTGCCATTTGCAACTTTATCCGCGATTCCGAAAGCTTGCGCATCACTTGTGAAGGAATGCGCGACTGTAACAGTGAAAGTCTCTTTCGCTCTTGCTCCAGACGGTGATAGATGCGGGCATGCAATTCTCCGGCCAACTCTTCAAGCCGATCCGCGGCCTCTTCCATCCGGTTGATTAACAATTCGGCCGCAGCTGTCGGAGTTTTCACCCGGGTATGTGCTACGGAATCGAGCACGGTATCGTCCCGTTCGTGCCCGATTCCCGTTATAACAGGCAGCGGAAATTGGGCACAGGCAGCGGCCAGCAGGTAGGTGTCGAATCCGGAAAGGTCGGAAGTTGCCCCTCCTCCACGAATAATGACAACTACGTCGAACTCTTCCATCCGGGCATTTACTGCATCGAGAGCGGCCAATACGGACTCTTCCACCTGATTGCCCTGCATCAGAGCGGGGAAAAGTTCCGTATTGAAGTAAAATCCACGGGAGTTGTGCTGCAATTGATGGCAGAAGTCACTATACCCCGCAGCCGTAGCCGAAGAGATGACCGCAATGCGTTGCGGCAGCAAAGGCATTTCCAGTTCTTTGTTCAGCGTCAACACTCCTTCTTCTGCAAGTTGCCTGAGTATTTCCCGGCGCCGGCGTGCCATATCCCCCAATGTATAGGTAGGATCGATGTCCTGCACAGTCAGACTGTAACCGTACAATTCATGGAAAGCAACGGTCACTTTAACCAGCACCTTAATGCCGGAAGTAAACGACTGCCCGGTGGCTTCTTCGAAATAGGGCTTCAGCAGCCGGTAGATATTGGCCCAGATCGTTCCCCTCGCTTTGGCTATCAGATTATTGCTGCGGGGATCTTTCTGGACAAACTCCAGATAGCAATGTCCCGTACTGTTTGTACGGACATCGCTCAACTCCGCCTGTACCCAGTATTCATCGGGCAGGCACTGTTCCAGGCTCCGCCGGACCAAAGCATTCAGTTCGTGAAGAGAAAGGGTGTCTTGCATACTTTATTTTTTCTTAGAAGCAGATTGATAGGCCTTCCACAGATCGGGCACTCCGTATCCATAGATGTTATCGGGGAAATCCACCCGGTCGCCGGATTGACGCACCAGTTCGATGATTTCCTTAGCAGTCAGTTGCGGACAAGCTTGCCACAGGCAAGCCACCATGCCGCACAGGATCGGTGAAGCAAACGAAGTGCCGCTCGCTTTGCGCAAATTACCGTTTGTCCCCATCACATCCGAGTTCAGTCCCACGGCAACCACATCGGGTTTCACGCGATTATCGGCTGTGTTGCCGATAGAAGAAAACGAAGCCAACACACCTCTACGGTCGATAGCACCTACCGTCAGCACATTCTCCGCATCACCCGGTGCCGTGATCTTCTTCCAGGAGGAGGCGCCCGAGTTACCGGCACTGCATACCAGTACGATTCCTTTATCTGCCATTTTCGACGCCTGGCGGGACATCAGTGCATGGTGTCCGTCCAGGTCACGATATTTATAGTTCTTGGTAGAATCATCGAAAGTGAAATATCCCAGCGAAGTATTCACCACATCCACTCCCACACTATCGGCAAACTCTACGGCCGCCGCCCAATAGTCTTGCTCTACCAGATGTTCGGACGCTTCATCTTCACTGCGAAGCAGCCAGTAGGAAGCTTCGGGAGCCGTACCCACCATCACGTAAGGTTCGTTCATTGCCATGCAAGACAAAACGGCCATCCCATGCGAGCCTTTGGCATAGATATCGCTTCCCGGTTCGACAAAGTCCTTTGTACCCAGGATGCGGATATTCTTCATCGCATCAATCTTGTCTACGTTATGGTATCCGGCATCGATCACAGCGATGGTCATGCCTTGCCCCTTGAATCCGGCTTCATGCAGTTTCTCGCCATTGCTGGTCTCTATTTGCCGGAAAGCGGGACCATAATAGGCTTCGCTCCTGGCCGGACTGTTCACCAGAGAGTCGCGTTTATCTTCCGCAGCAGGTTTCGACGGGGCAACCCACACCTTCTCCGTAGCGCGCACAAAAGGCAGCGCAGCTATTTCGCTTATCACAGTACTGTCGTTGCAAGATACGGTGACGAAATTATCCCATTTTCCGGTGACTACGATCTTCACTCCCTTGTCGCGAATGGCATCCACATACTGACGGCATACGGGCAAATCGGTCGAATCGATGGGCAGCTGTTGACGTTGGCGGCGGGCAATCGCCTTTTCTGACAGAAACTTCTCGGGATGCTTCAGTGAGTAGGTTGTGGCAGCCTTATCTTTCAGGCTGATGCGATACTTCAACGTATCCTGTTGTGCCGATGCCTCCAAGGCTACGAAGGCTAAGGCAATAAGTGCTAATTTTTTCATTTCGTATTTTTATTTTTCCGTTTTTATTCCCAGTTTTTGTTTTGTTCTATCACCAATCCGATGCCGCGTTGCGAAGCGATAAATGCTCCACCTATCACTCGCCGTCCGTCATAGAACACGGCCGACTGTCCCGGAGCAATCGCCGAGGCTTCTGCAAGAAAACGAACCAAAAGGCGTCCGTCTTCAAGCCTTTTCACCCGGCAAGGAATCGGACGGCTACGGTAACGGATACGTACTGCGAGTTCCGGGCACGAAAACAGTTCGTCCTCATCCACAATATTATCTTGTTCCGCCACCATATATCCGGCTTTCAACTGTTCGGCATCCCCCAGCATTACAGTGTTCTTCTGCGGATTAATTTTCAAGACATAAGCCGGTTTGCCCAGTGCGATCTCGAGTCCTTTACGCTGGCCGATGGTATAATAAGGAAAACCCCTATGTTGCCCCAGCTTCACGCCTTCGGAACTGACAAACCATCCCGGACCGATCTCCGCATCAAGTTCCGGGCACTGTTCACGAAGAAAGTCCCGATAATCACCTTTAATGAAGCAGACTTCCATGCTTTCCCCCTCTTTCGACTTGGCTTCGTAACCTTTCTCACGCAGATAGTCGCGCACAGTCTGCTTGGTGTAGTTGCCCAAAGGAAAGATACAGCGTCGCAGGACGTCCTGCCCCAATCGCCAGAGGAAATAGGACTGGTCTTTCTTTTCATCATCACCGGCAACAATATAGATGTACCCGTTCCGTTCTTCCAACCGGGAGTAATGTCCGGTGGCTATCCAATCACAGCCCAGTTTGTCAGCCCATTCTATCAACATGCGGAACTTAAATAACGGATTGCACATCACGCAAGGGTTCGGCGTACGTCCCTGCCGGTACTCGTCTATAAAGTTTTTGACAATAGTATCTTTAAAAGGAACACGTTCGTCGGCCACATAATGTTCTATCCCCATACGTACTGCCAACTCTCTGGCGTCCTGCGGCTCATCGCCCCAGACACGCATGGTGACACCTACTATCTCGTATCCCTGCTCTTGCAGCATCAGGCAAGTGGCGGTACTGTCTATTCCCCCGCTCATGCCGACAAGAACACGTTTATTGAATTCTTTCATATTCATTCTCTTTTTACGAAGAATGCAAATGTACGAGATTCCCGGCAGAATACAATCAATTGGACAAGTTAGTATACAAACTTTAAAACTAAAGGATGTATGATCAATGCAATACCATGAGGGTGTGTCGAAACTTCTTTCACCACGGAGTAACACAGAGTATCACAGAGTCTTTTTATTGATAATCAACAACCTAAAATCGTCTCTGTGTTACTCTGTGTACTCTGTGGTGAGTTTTGACACAGTCCCCTTTTGTCTGTTTGTCAAATTGATAACAGAACCTCTCCACGTTTCAGTTTTTCGAAGCTCCGGCAAGGTTCATGGAGAAAAACGGCTTATTTCCGGTTAGGAGATTATCCTTTTGGCAGGGAATCAGGAAAGAGATAAGCCCTGAGACAGAAAAAGAAATAAAACCGGAACATAAGGACAGTGTAACAAGAGATACAGGTTCTTTTTATTACTTCAGTAAGCTCTCTTTTCCACTGACAACCAGAGAAGATTCAAACACTTCGGAGGCCAGATTCCGGCACAATAGGAGTTATTAGGAAAAACATATAGAGATATTTGGAAAACATATAAGCATTTTCGGAAAATGTAACCGTCTTTTGGAAGAAATGCTTCCTTCTTTTCCGGAAAACCAACCGTCTTTTACCCCCAAACCCCGGCTCTAATCTTTCAAAACCCCGGCTTTCCGTCATCAAAAGCACCGTTCTTCCGCCCCGTCCCCTCCAGTTTGCAGTTCCGGAAGGAAAGGGCTGTTAGCAAAAACAGCATTATCATTACTTTTTGCACACAAAACAGGATGAGATATATCAAAATCACAATTTCATTTAATCAGCGCAGACAATGGTCTTCTTCTCCGTCATTTCCATCTGTCACTGCCGGGAAGCTCCAAAATGTTATTACATCGTCTTCACTCTTTCCGCAATAATAAAAGAGATACAAGAAATACGAAGAATAAAAAAAACAGCTAAAACCATTTGCTTTCTTCAAAAAGAATCTGTATATTTGAGTAATAAGAAACTCAGATATGGCAAACCCAAAACTACCGGGAATACCCGAAGCTGAACAAGCTCTGTTGTATGCCAAACTGAATGAATACAACCGGGGCCGCATGTCCTACAAAGAGGCAGGAGCCTACTTTGTGGTTCTGCCGAGACCGGGACATCCCACCTATTCGGTTTGGGTTTACTCTCCCTCACTTGAAAAGAACAGACTTCTGTTTATCCACGAGCTTTCCGCCGACATCAACGAATCATTACGGATGGCAAGTACGCTGTTTTTCTTCTCCAGACGCTGTCTGCTGATCGTGGAATACAATGAAAAAAGAATGCAAAACAATGGAGACGACATTATATCGTTCGGCAGATATCACGGACATTATTTACACGAAATCCTGAAAATCGATCCGGCTTACCTGAGTTGGATAGCCTACAAATACACTCCTAAAATCCCGAAACAGGAGCGTTTTGTTGCAATCGCACAAGTATACCACTCGGTGCATCTGGACATCATGCAACGAAAAGCACGCCAAAAACGCGAAGCCAGCCGCTTTCTGGGTAACGAAGGGGAAAAGTTAGAGAGTCTGAATCTCAAAGTAGTGAAGGTACGGCTTGAAGACGATCCATATAAAACAAGGGTCGTGGGAAGCGCCGTTCAGTTCTTTGTACGGCAGATAGTGACACTGACCGACCCATCGGGAAATCTGGTGATCATGAAGATTTCCTCAAAGACACCCAGTCCTGTATCTTGTCAGCTCCCGGCCCTGGAACATGAGTTCCGTCCGGGTGAAATAGTCCACATCGCCTCGGCAAGGGTAGCGCGCACTTACGAAAGTTACGGCTCAAAGTATACACGTTTGAGCCATGTGAAGTTTCGTCAGGTAAGTTAACGCTTTGTCCAGTCGTCTTTTACATAACTGGACGGATAGGAAGTAGAGTCTACTATCCCGCCTTTCTGACGAATCCAGGTATCAAACGTACGGCTACCTTCGTTCAACACAATAATGCGCGCACCATTAGGCAAATGATTGTACTCTGTATTACCACCGGTAAAACGACCGTAGGCCAAAAGGATGTTCTTCCACATCACAGCATAATCGTTATCGTGATCATGTCCTACGAAAACACCCATCACATCGCCCGCCTCTTTCATGGCAGCAAACATACCGGTATTCAATTTCGGTGCGCAGGCTTTCTCCATACGGGTACCACGAAGAATGGCATTTTCATTGGCAGCAGCTTCATTATACTCCGGAAGGGGAATATGGAAAAAGGCCAGTGCCGGATAAGGTTTGCCACCGTTCTGCGCTGTATAAGCGGCGCTTTGATCACGATACCACGAGATCTGACCGAAAGTCAGCCATGCATATCCGTCTACATCCTTGAGTGAAGAGTAAGAATGTGAGTCCATACAATAGAGCAATGCGGCATCCTTTACGGCATCGGCAGAGGATTTCACTGTCAGTACATAGTCGGGCGAAGGAGAAGCGCCACGATCGGGCAACAAATTGCCGGGTACACCACGAATCAGGTCATAGAGTTCGGCACGGGTCTTTCCCTGTTCATTATCATGGTTGCCAAAAGTAACAACGAATGGAAGCTTACGACGTTCCACTTGTTCAAGTACCTGGAGCATACCTTTATCGGCAGGAGAAGAATAAACAACATCACCGGTGAAAATTACGAGATCGGGATGTTCGGCATCCAACACTTCCCCTATACGCTCAAGGGCTATATCTGAGGCCGGGTTGCCATACTTAAAATGTACATCGGTAAACTGGACGATTTTAAATTTACCGTCTTTATTGAATCGTAAGACGGAACTTTGGGCAACACCATCATTTATTGCCATGAAAGAAAACAAAACGGCCAATAAGGTCCCAAGAATCTTTTTCATACTATATTACGTTTAGGAGTTGAATTTAATCACACGCGATTGATCAGCACGGTTGCATAAGCGGAGATGCCTTCTTCCCGCCCGGTAAAACCGAGCTTCTCGGTAGTAGTGGCTTTAATCGAGATATCATCCGCATCAATGCCCATCACTTCGGCAAGCACCTGCTGCATAGAAGGGATATGGGCTTTTAGTTTAGGACGCTCCGCACAGATCGTTGCGTCGATATTACCTATTTGGTACCCCTTGGTGGCGATCAGTTCCACTGTTTTCTTCAATAAAATCTTGCTGTCTATATTCTTATACTCACCGGCATTGTCGGGGAAGTGATAGCCGATATCGCGCATATTGGCAGCACCCAGCAAAGCATCGCAAATAGCATGTACCAGTACATCGGCATCCGAGTGTCCTAACAACCCTTTTTCATGTTCCAAAAGAATGCCCCCCAACCAAAGTTCACGCCCTTCTACCAGTTGGTGGACGTCGAAACCAAAACCTACTTTTATTTTCATAAGAGTTATTTTTATAGATGAATAAAGGAATTCCCGGATTTACCGGATATAGAAATCGAGCAACTTCTCTGCTTCAAGATACCCCTCCAAGTGCTGGCCGATACTGACCGGACCCACTCCCACAGGAGTCCCGGTAAAGAGCAGATCGCCGATTTTCAGGGTCACAAAACGACTGACATAAGCAATAATATCATCTATCTTAAACAGCATATCAGCCGTATACCCCTGCTGCACGGTGTTTCCGTCTATATCCAGATGAAAACGGAGATTCTGCACATCGGCAAAGCGTTCTACCGGTACAAATGTACCAATCGCAGCGGAACTATCAAAACCTTTGCACAACTCCCAAGGATTGCCGGCTGCACGGAACTGACGCTGCAAATCCCTCGCAGTGAAGTCGATACCGACCGTTAGTGCATCGTAGTAACGATGAGCGAAGCGCGGAGCAATATTCTTCCCCAAGCGGTTGATACGTACCACCAGCTCGGTTTCATAATGCACTTCATTTGAGAAATCGGGAATAAAGAAAGGCTTCCCGTCTTTGAGGATAGCCGAATCGGGTTTCATAAAGATTACCGGCTCTTTATTCTCCAACGTATGTCCCAACTCTTCGTTGTGCCGGGCATAATTCATTCCAACAGCTATAATCTTCATGATCTATTCTGTTTCATTAAAGTTCAAACGGTTAAACATGACAGCAAGATGGGCATAAAGTGACGTATTCTGCACCACAATATCTTCCGGGACGCGAATACGGAAGGGAGTAAAATTCCAGACGGCTTTAATACCACCGGCTACCATCGTATCCGTAATGCATTGGGCAATCTCGATGGGCACAGTCAGCACACCGATGTGTACACCATACTCTTTCATCTTCTCCAGAAAATCATCGGAATGGAAAATCGGAATGCCATTAAGCGTAGTACCTACCAATGTCGGGTTCACATCAAAAGCTGCCACAATCTCCAGACCGAAATGGCTAAGACCGGAGTCACGTAGCAACGCTCCTCCCAGACTACCCACACCGAAAAGGAAAGCCTTGTGCATATTCGTAAAGCCAAGAAAATCTTCCAGAACAGCAATCAGCGCATCTACCTCATAACCCACACGAGTACGGCCGGAAATATTAACATACGACAAATCTTTCGCAATCTGTGAAGCATCGATGTTTATTTCTTTAGATATCTGAGTGGAAGAGACATAGCGTTCGCCTTTCTGCTTCAGCAACTTTACATTCGAAAGATACCAAGGCAACCTACGTAAAGTAGGCTCCGGGACCTTTGTACTGTCTTTATGCTGTATCTGATTATTCATAGTCACTTCATTCTGCTTTTACATTAGCGATTGACAAAATTACACTATTTTTTCCGAAATGCCATAAGGATGTCATAGAAGCTTAACATAATTTCTACATACAAAAACGCCCGGGGACACTTAAGAGTTTGCAAGGTTCGGAACAATATATTATTTTTGAGCTTAATTAATAGACTGGAAAAATGAAGAACAGCGATTGGAAAGACCGGCTGAACGTGGTTTACTCCACTAACCCGGATTATAATTACGAAATGGATGATGACGAAGAGCAAGTAACCCTGGAACCGCCACAACAGAACTTACGGGTACAGTTGGACCGGAAGAACCGGGGCGGTAAAGTCGTAACCCTGATTACCGGCTTTGTCGGCACCGAGAACGATCTGAAAGATTTGGGAAAACTCCTCAAGACGAAATGCGGAGTAGGCGGATCGGCCAAAGACGGAGAGATGATCATACAGGGAGACTTCAAACAAAAAATAGTAGAACTACTGAAGAAAGAAGGGTATACGAAAACAAAAGCAGTAGGAGGATAAATCCATTCACTTTATGCACAAAAGCACTGTCCCGGATTCTGTATAAACAGAGAACCGCAACATTATGGACAGCCACAAAAAAACGGCCGCTACAGAGTTTCTGTGCGGCCGTTTCTATATACTTGATTCCTTGAGATTATTCAGCTCTCAAAGTGAAACGTTTGAAGTCAACGACTTTCAATTCAGGATCAGCTTCTTTCAACACTTCTCTCACTGTCTTCTTGGCATCCATGATATCTTCCTGGTTCAGCAAGCAAACTTCCTTTAAGAACTTGCCCAAACGTCCTTTAGCAATGTTCTGAATCATTTGTTCAGGCATATTTGCAGCCTTTTCAGCAGAAACAGTAGCAATGATTTCTTTTGCCTTCGCAACATCTTCGGCTGTAATCCAGCCTTTAGCCATATTGCTTTCCATGTGGTCTTCGCTGTCCACATGAGCCGGATTGATATTGGCTTTCTTCAAAGCAGCTTCTACAGCCTTCTGTACCTGTTCAACTTTTGTCTTCTCAATGGCAACTTCGATTTCCTTCTGCTTCACTTCTTCAGAAACACCATCCTCGTCAACTGCAATCGGATTCATAGCGGCAACCTGCATAGCCACTTGCTTAGCCAGCTGTTCGTCAACATTCTTATTGAAAGCAACCATAGTGCAAAGGCCGTTTCTGTTCATATGGTTGTAAGCAGAAATTGTAGCACCTTCCAAAACCATGTAGCCATCCAGTTCCATCTTTTCACCGGTAATACCGCTTCTGTCCGTTACAGCCTGAGCAACAGTAGCGTCACCCATCGGAAGAGCCAAAACTTCTTCCAGAGTTTTGCACTTGTTAGCTACAGCAGCGTCCAGAATATCCTGAGTAAGTTTCACGAAATCAGCATTCTGAGCAACGAAGTCGGTTTCGCACTTCAAAGCGATGATAGCACCAAAGCCATTTTCAACTTTTACCAGAACACAACCTTCAGAAGCTTCACGGTCAGAACGTTTTGCAGCAACTGCCTGTCCTTTTTCGCGAATAATCTTCATTGCTTTGTCGAAATCGCCCTCAGCTTCAGTCAACGCGTTCTTGCAGTCCATCATACCAGCACCGGTCATTTTACGGAGCTTGGTTATATCAGCCATTGTTACAGCCATAATATCTTTTATATTTTAAAATGAATAATCGTTTGAATAAACAAAATGTGCCAATCTGCCAATCAAAATGCCAACACCCTTACAGGTGCACCGGCACATTAGCAAATTGGCACATTATTATATTAAGCCTCTTCGTCTTCCTTCAGGAAAGCAGCAGCTTTAGCTGCATTAATTGCTTCTTCGTCAGATTTATCGAGTCTTGCCTTAGCTGATTTCTTCTTGCCTTTGTTAGCAGGGGCTTCACCGGCAGCTTCCATATCGATCTTCTCAGCTTTTCTTTCTTCCAGACCTTCGATCATTGCAGCGCAGCAAGCATCGAGAATAACTTCTACTGATTTAGTAGCGTCATCATTTGCCGGAATAACGAAGTCGATGTTTGTAGGATCTGAGTTAGTATCAACGATACCAAATACAGGGATACCCAAACGGTTAGCTTCGCGAACAGCGATATTTTCTTTCATTACGTCGATAACGAACAGCGCAGACGGCAGACGAGTCAGGTCAGCGATAGAACCCAAAGTCTTGTCCAACTTAGCACGCTGACGAGAAATCTGAAGAACTTCTCTCTTAGACAAATTTGAGTAAGTACCATCAGCTGTCAGCTTGTCGATTGTAGTCATCTTCTTCACTGCCTTACGGATAGTAGGGAAGTTAGTCAACATACCACCCGGCCAACGTTCGATAACATAAGGCATGTTTACAGATGCAGCTTTTTCAGCAACCACCTGTTTAGCTTGTTTTTTAGTAGCAACAAAAAGGACTTTCTTGCCTGATTTTGCAATCTGTTTCAAAGCTTCTGCGGCTTCGTCAACTTTTGCAACAGTTTTGTGGAGGTCAATGATATGGATACCATTGCGTTCCATGAAAATATAAGGAGCCATTGCAGGGTTCCACTTTCTTTTAAGGTGTCCGAAGTGGCAACCGGCTTCCAGTAATGTATCAAAATTTGTTCTTGACATCTTGTTTTTTCTTTAAATCGTTTACTTTCTTTTTTGTTTTTTCTAAACCAACCGCCGGGTAGCCTGTTTAAGAGTCCCGGTAGTTTAGATACTAAACATATTCCGTCAGACAGCCCATTAACGCTTGCTGAACTGGAATCTTCTACGAGCTTTCGGCTGACCCGGTTTCTTACGTTCAACAGAACGCGGATCACGTGTCATGAAGCCTTCCGAACGAAGAGCTGACTTATCTTCAGCGTTGATCTTAACCAGCGCACGGGCAATAGCTAAACGCAAAGCCTGAGACTGACCAGTGAAACCACCACCACACAGATTAACCTTAATGTCATACTTCTCAGCAACACCAAGTTTGTTCAATGGTTGTTTAACAACATACTGAAGAATAGTTGATGGAAAGTACTCTGCAAGGTCTCTCTTGTTAATAGTAATCTTTCCTGTACCTTCGCTTACGAATACGCGTGCAATCGCACGTTTACGTCTGCCTAATGCATTTACTACTTCCATTATATCTTATTTAAGTGAGTTTATATCAATTGCTTTCGGGTTCTGAGCGTCGTGCTTGTGTTCGCTACCAGCGTATACATACATATTGCTCAGCAACTTAGCTCCCAATCTGTTTTTAGGAAGCATGCCCTTCACTACTTTTCTCAGTAATCTGTCTTCACCGTTAGGTTTGGCAATCAAACGAGCAGGAGTCATTTCTCTCTGACCACCGGGATAGCCAGTGTAAGACAAATAAACTCTGTCATTCCATTTATTACCACTTAATTTTACTTTGTCTGCATTGATGATAATAACGTTATCACCGCAGTCTACATGAGGAGTAAAGTTTGGTTTATACTTTCCTCTCAACAGTTTCGCAACTTTTGCTCCCAGACGACCTAATGTTTGGTCTGTAGCATCAACGATAACCCATTCTTTGGTTACAGTTGCCTTGTTTGCAGAAATGGTCTTGTAACTTAAAGTATCCACTCTTAATTTGTTTTTTAAATGTTACTACTAAAAATTTTCTTCACCACTTATCAACCTTCCCCGGACAAAGGAAGATTAACTTGCTATGAATTAATCTCTTATCCTTTTGAGATAATAATCGGCTTGCAAAAGTACGGCTTTTCTTTGAATTGGCAAACTATTTCTGCCTTTTTTTGGATTTATCCGATTGATAACGAGCACCAAGCTATCGACTATGAACAGCAGCCGGCAGACAAAAAAAGAGACTGCAAGTAACAATTCACCACTCAATCAACGCCACAAGGCATAATCGGCAGCTTGCTACCTGCAGTCCGTAAATCCGTTGTTATAATCTGAATTATCTTACAATATCATCCGGGAATTTATCAGGCATCTCAATGCGTTTCCAGGTTTCATTATACCAGCAGTTCAATTCATTGCCATTCAGGTCCTTCTCTATAAAGTATTTAAGATGCAAGATTTTATCATCGATAAGTTCAAAAGTAAGAACGTTATCCTGATTATCGAGCATCGGCAAATGAATATTCTTTTCAATACTTTCAGCATAAGTATGGTCTGACAACTGTTCATAGTTGCCATAGCCGGTTATAATAGCATCCGATCCCGGACGAATCGTAAAGTTCACAATTCTTCCATCATCACTCAGCACTTTGAAAGTGTTACTCGGTTTAAGCACTCCCGGAGCATCCGGACTCTCTGAAACATAATGGCACAATTGCCAGATTCCTTTCAGATTAGCAGGTTTAAAGTTACCCTTTTGTGCCATCACATTCGTTACCGCAAACAGCATTGCCGCCAGCATGGTAAAAAAATAAAGTTTTTTCATATCTGTACGATTTTAGTTAACACTTTAATTCGTCTGTCTGTCACAAATATAAAGATTTCTTTTATAAAATAAGCAATCTTAAGACATAAAAAAACTCGCATAATCAAAAGAATATGCGAGTTTCTTATCATTTGTATGAATATTCAGGTATGATTCATCAAAAATCGGCATTACGCGGAGTACGCGGGAATGGAATTACATCACGGATATTAGACATCCCGGTTACAAAGAGCAATAAGCGCTCAAATCCCAGTCCGAATCCGGAGTGCGGACAAGTACCGAACTTACGGGTATCCAGATACCACCACATATCCTTCATCGGAATATGCATCTCTTCGATACGTGTCATCAACTTATTGTAATCCGACTCACGCTCCGAACCACCGATAATCTCCCCGATCTTCGGGAAAAGCACATCCATGGCGCGTACAGTTTTGCCGTCTTCATTCTGTTTCATATAGAATGCCTTTATTTCCTTTGGATAGTCGGTCAAGATCACCGGACGTTTAAAGTGGTCTTCCACCAGATAACGTTCATGTTCAGAAGCCAGGTCAACTCCCCAATAAACCGGGAACTCAAACTTATGTCCTTTGGCAACAGCTTCTTCCAGGATCTTGATACCTTCCGTATATGGCAAACGCACAAAGTCTTCTTTCAGTACACCTTCCAGACGTTCTATCAGCCCCTTGTCGAACATGTCGTTCAGGAACTTCACATCGTCGGCACAGTTATCCAAAGCCCACTTCACACAATATTTAATGAACTCTTCAGCTAAATCCATATTCTCCTGAATTTCATTGAAAGCCACTTCCGGTTCGATCATCCAGAACTCGGCCAAATGGCGCGGAGTGTTAGAATTTTCTGCACGGAAAGTAGGACCGAACGTATAGATAGCTCCGAGAGCAGTGGCAGCCAATTCGCCTTCAAGCTGACCGGAAACAGTCAAGCTGGCCTGTTTGCCAAAGAAGTCGTCATCGTATATGATAGAGCCGTTCTCATCTTTTTTCAGGTCATACAAGTTCATGGTAGTCACTTGGAACATCTGTCCTGCACCTTCACAGTCAGATCCCGTAATGATGGGGGTATGAAAATAGAAGAATCCCTTTTCATGAAAGAATTTATGGATGGCAATAGCCATATTATGACGAATACGGAATACTGCTCCAAAAGTATTGGTACGTGGACGCAAATGAGCAATCTCACGCAAGAACTCCATTGAGTGACCTTTCTTCTGTAGCGGATATGTATTGTCACAAGCACCCAGCACTTCAATCTCACGAGCTTGCACTTCAGCCTTCTGACCGGAACCTACCGACTCCGTCAATACACCGTTCACGCTCAGACAAGCGCCGGTAGTGATTTGCTTCAGCATCTCTTCATTAAAGTTTGCCAGATCGACTACGACCTGCACATTATTTATTGTAGAACCGTCATTCAGTGCGATAAAGTTAACTTGTTTGCTACCTCTGCGGGTGCGAACCCATCCTTTCACATTGACCATAGCGCCAAAATCTTCACGCTTTATCAGGTCGACAATTTTTGTTCTACTAATCTTTTCCATAAAACTATTTTATATACATTATTATATATAGTAGTCAGAAGCCAGTAGCTGGAGAACAACAAACACCAGACTATCGGCTTCCGACTACCATCTTTTAAATTCCTTTATTATTCAAAAGATCCCATCCGGAGGAAGTTTACTTCCTGTTCCGTAAGGTAACGCCACTCACCGCGACGCAATCCTTTCTTAGTCAGTCCGGCAAAGAATACACGGTCGAGTTTCACCACCTTGTAGCCTAATGATTCAAATATACGGCGTACAATACGGTTCTTTCCCGAGTGGATCTCGATACCCACCTGATCGCGTTTCACTTCATCGGAATAGCTGATAGCATCTGCATGAATCTCGCCGTCTTCCAACTGGATACCGGCTGCAATCTGATCCATATCCGCCTTTGTCAGGTTCTTGTCCAGATATACATGATAAATCTTCTTCTTCAAGTATTTCGGATGTGTCAACTTCGATGCCAAATCACCGTCATTGGTCAGCAGCAATACACCTGTTGTGTTACGGTCCAGACGTCCTACCGGGTAAATACGTTCAGCACAAGCTCCTTTCACCAGATCCATAACAGTCAGACGAGCCTGAGGATCATCCGAAGTAGTCACACAATCTTTCGGTTTGTTCAGCAACACGTACACTTTGCGTTCAATACTGACTGTTTCGTCATGGAACTTCACCACATCGGCACGTTTGATCTTTGTACCCAATTCTGTAACAACCTCACCATTAACAGAAACCACACCTGCTGTGATAAATTCATCTGCTTCACGACGAGAGCAAACTCCCGCATTGGCCAAGAATTTATTCAGACGAATCGGCTCATTCGGATCAACAAACTGTTCTTTGTATTCAATCTGTTTCTTCTTACTGTATTTAGCATTCGGATCGTAATCTCCCGTACGGCGCACCGGACGTGAGAACCCTTGCGATCTGTTATCGCTATTGAATCTCGGGCGATAGGGACGGTCACCGCCTTCACGGTTGTATGAAGGACGTTGGGGACGGTCGCCATAAGAACGCTGCGGACGGTCGCCACCTTCGCTGTTAAAGCGCGGGCGGTAAGGACGGTCGCCACCTTCACGGTTGTATGAAGGACGTTGCGGACGGTCGCCATAAGAACGCTGCGGACGGTCACCACCTTCGCTGTTAAAGCGCGGGCGATAAGGACGGTCGCCACCTTCACGGTTGTATGAAGGACGTTGCGGACGGTCGCCATAAGAACGCTGCGGACGATCACCACCTTCGCTGTTAAAGCGCGGGCGGTAAGGACGGTCGCCACCTTCACGGTTATATGAAGGACGTTGAGGGCGGTCGCCATAAGAACGCTGCGGACGATCTTCACTATTACTATTAAATCTCGGACGATAAGGACGGTCGCCACCTTCACGATTGTATGAAGGACGATTGTATCCACCTTCTCTGTTATAACTTCTGTTACCATCACGGCCGGCGTCTGTATTCTCGCTCTTGGAGTCTTCGCGCCATTCTTCGTTTTCTGTGCTCATTTTCTTATTCGAATAAAAATTAAACTTTTGGCCTCACGGCCTGATTTCAAACACTTATATTATATATAACAATAATCACCCTTAAATTCCCGTATACGAATGGGGAGTGATTACTCTTAATTCTTTTTTTATTTCTTCACTGACATCCAGTCCTTCGATAAACTCCTTGATCGAAGCTTCTGTAATAGCCTGATTGGTACGAGTCAATGCCTTCAGGGCTTCGTACGGATGCGGGTAAGCCTCACGACGAAGAATAGTCTGAATAGCCTCAGCCACTACACTCCAACAGTTATCGAGGTCACGGCAGATTGCGGTCTCGTTCAGCAACAGCTTGCGCAATCCCTTCAACGAACTCTGGATAGCGATCACAATATGTCCGAACGGAGTACCTACATTACGCAATACGGTAGAATCCGTCAAGTCACGCTGCAAACGTGATACGGGAAGTTTCACTGCGAGGTGTTCCAGAATAGCATTAGCCATACCCAAGTTACCCTCCGCATTTTCAAAGTCAATCGGATTCACCTTATGCGGCATTGCGCTCGATCCTACCTCTCCGGCCTTGATTTTCTGCTTGAAATATTCCATTGAGATATACTGCCAGAAGTCACGGTTCATATCAATCATTACCGTATTAATACGTTTCATGGCATCGAAGATAGCCGACAGGTTATCATAATTTGAAATCTGTGTTGTATATTCTTCGCGTTCCAATCCCAGTTTCTCTGCAACAAAGCGATTTCCGAATGCTTTCCAATCATATTCGGGATAAGCCACATGGTGTGCATTATAATTTCCGGTTGCACCACCGAACTTAGCTGTTACAGGACATGCCTTCAGAGTTGCCAACTGGCGTTCCAATCGGTAAACAAAAACCATGACTTCTTTACCCAAGCGTGTCGGAGATGCCGGCTGACCGTGAGTTTTGGCAAGCATCGGAATAGTTTCCCATTCGGCAGCATATGTCTTCAACTGAGCAATCAGTTCCTCAATCAGCGGATAATAAACCTGCTCCAACGCCTCTTTGATAGAGAGAGGAATTGAAGTATTGTTAATATCCTGCGAGGTCAGTCCGAAATGGATAAATTCCTTGTATTTGTCCAACCCGCCTAACTTATCAAACTCTTCTTTCAGGAAATACTCTACGGCCTTTACATCGTGATTAGTCACACTTTCAATCTCTTTAATGCGCTGTGCATCGGCTTCCGTAAAATTACGATAGATATTGCGTAATGACTCGAACACACTCTTATCAATTCCTTTCAGTTGCGGCAACGGAAGTTCACACAAAGTAATAAAATACTCTACTTCTACCTGCACGCGGTATTTAATCAACGCATATTCGGAAAAATATGCCGCTAAAGCTTCAGCCTTGCCTCTATATCGGCCGTCAATCGGAGATATGGCCGTAAGTAAATCAAGTTTCATATTGTCGTTTAGATAATTATCAGGTTGCAAAATTAACTCTTTTTCCTGAGTTATAAGGCATAAGGAGTGAGAAAGTTTGTATAAAAGAGACTAAAATAACGATGAGTGATCTATGACAAACGGTGAACAGCCCGCATTATAATATTGCCGCAAGCAGTTCACCGTTCCTCATTTATCGCTGATCACTTATTATTCCGTGTCGATCACAGTCCGTCAATCATTCATCATCAATTATTCAGTTTCATCAGCACCGGTGTCTTCACCGTCTTCACCTCGGCCTGAGGAACTTCATTCAATTGTTCAAAAATAACAATCTTATTTGTTCCTTTCTTCAACCACACTCCCGGGATATAAAGGGTTTGCTGCGGTCCCACCTTCCAATAGCGCCCGATGTTGACACCATTTACAAAGATGATACCTTTTCCCCAATTTTCCATATCGATAAATGTATCTCCGACGTTATCCAACGTAAAGGTCCCTTCATAAAGCACCGGACAACCTTTCAGTTTTGCGGCCTCAGCAGGCACATTCGCATGTGCATCAGCTTTCAGTTTTGCCAGGTCGGGCATTTCGCTCATCGGCAACTGATACATATCCCACTCACCTGTAATTTCCTTACCCGCTATCTTGACCGGACTAATGATACCCTTGGTATTATGCACAATTTCACTACCATAATTAATACGTCCCATATTTTCAACCAGTATCTGCAAAGTAGCATTAAACGGCACCTCAATCTCCATTGAATAAGTCTTGGTATTCCGGTTCAACACACCTACCTGCTCTCCATCCACATACACAACCGCATAGTCACGCAGTCCCGGTATCTCAAGCGTTCCACTGATAGGTTGATTAAAATGACGGGTATATAACACATATCCATACCCTTGATTCAACTGCTCAAAAGTCAAAGGAGTATCGGCCGACACCGGCTTTTGCTTTTCGGCGAATGCCAATACATCAGCAACTTTGGTCAATTTGATAGAGGGGATCTCAATAACCGGATTTGGAGCCGGAGCCTCGGGGACCGTGTATTTAACGTATTTTCTGATCACGTTACGGATTGAATCATACTTCGGAGTCACCCAACCAGCTTCACTGATAGGAGCATCATAATCATAACTGGTCAGATCCGGCTGAATATCACGTTTCTTATCATAATTAGCACCACTTGTAAAGCCGAAATTAGTTCCTCCATGCACCATATAGAAATTGAAAGATACGTCATTCTGCAGATATTTCTCGGTCTGACGTGCAATTCCGGAAGCACCCACCTGTGGAAACGGTTCCGCCCAATGCGACAACCAACCCGGATAGAACTCAGCAACCATATACGGTCCCTTACCATCATGATATTGATTAACCACCTTTTTCAAGTTCTCAATATCACTTTCGCCATTCGCTGTAGGCAAGGCACCCGGTGTAGCTCCGCCTTCAAAAAGCCAGCTGCCATCAGAGGTAAACAAGGGTACATTAAATCCTGCGTCAGCCAATTGCTGTTTAATTTTGGCATTATAAGCACGATGCTCTTCCAAAGGTATATCTTTTCGTTGGGCAACGTACGAACCAAACTCGTTCTCACACTGCACCATCACGATCGGGCCACCTTTTGTGCACTGCAAATCGCCCACTTCCTTATAAAGCCGGTCAATATATGCCTTTGTATATTTCAGAAACTCCGGATTATCTCTCCTGACTTCCATTCCTTTCACATTCTGCAGCCACCAGGGATAGCCGCCAAATTCCCACTCGGCACAAACATAAGGGCCGGGGCGTAAAATAACCATCATTCCCTCTTCACCGGCTGTTTTTATAAACTCGGCCAAATTCTTGTCACCGGTAAAATCCCACTTCCCCGGCTCCGGTTCATGAAGATTCCAGAAAACATAAGTCGCAACCGTATTCAACCCCATACCTTTCATCATCTGTAAACGATGACGCCAATATTGATGAGGGATACGGGCATAGTGCATTTCACCAGAAAGAACAGGTGTCACTTTTCCATTACGATAGAAATGTCCGTCTTTGATTTCAAACGCAGACTTTGACTGCGAGAATGCACATAATGGCATGATAGCCAATAGCAAAAGTAAATAAATAGATTTTGTTCGCATGGTAGCATTAATAGGTTTGTTGATGAAGCAAAGTAAAGAAATAAATCACTTTTTCACCAACTTTCCCGTCGTTTTCTTATAAAAAATAACTTGAATTAATACACCGCAACCAGATCAGCCATAAAAAAGAAAGTCCTCACAGAAATATTCTGCAAGGACTCTATGTTGTGGGCGTTGACGGATTCGAACCGCCGACCCTCTGCTTGTAAGGCAGATGCTCTGAACCAGCTGAGCTAAACGCCCGATGTATCTTTCTCAAAGAATATATAGCAAAATTGAATCTCTTTTCAATGTGGGCGTTGACGGATTCGAACCGCCGACCCTCTGCTTGTAAGGCAGATGCTCTGAACCAGCTGAGCTAAACGCCCATATATTCTTCTTCGAAAGTGTTCGGCTGTGGGCGTTGACGGATTCGAACCGCCGACCCTCTGCTTGTAAGGCAGATGCTCTGAACCAGCTGAGCTAAACGCCCGTACACTTTCCTTTTAAAAGCGATGCAAAGGTATCGCTTTTCTCGAAATCTACAAATTATTTACGATCTTTTTTTTCAAAAAGTTTCCAACATCATCAGTAAGTCTCTGTTTTTCAAACAATAGAATCCATTTTGTTTTACTTCGTTTGTTTTCTCAGTAACTATAGGATTCTTCTTCAAATTAGGTGGTAAATTCTTTATTTCTTTATTTTCAAGTTGATAATTGTCCTTTTTGCTTGCTTTAATAGGAAAAAACAGACACCGGCTGAATAAGATTGCTCAAGTCTCGGAAGTGAATTTACGCCGTCCGGACCGGTATCTTCATCCTTATACCTTTCTTCAATTAACATTGTTAACGCCTTTTGCAGGTTGTCAGGTTCTTATGCGTAAATAACAAGTCTTTTGCATTTAAAGAACTTGTTATTCACATCCAAAGAACAAGCTTTAACTCTGTGTTAAAACAAAGTTTTGAGGATAGAAATCTTACTTTTTAAAGATATTGATTTTCAGATGGTTTATTCTAAAATTCGCTTCTTCATCTCACGGATGGACTCTTCGGAGGAAAGCCGGGATACTTGCTTTTTTATCAACTATAAACGAGGGCTTACACTTCCGAAAACTGAATTAGATTTCCATGAGTAAAAGAAAACTTACTACCAAATTTTGAAGAAGAACCTAACTTAGGTTATCCGTCCGATGCCTGCCGCCGAATAACACGTGCGGGATTGCCTACCGCCACACAATCATCCGGTATATCTTTTGTAACCACGCTACCGGCTCCAATCACGCAACGGTCACCTATCGTCACCCCAGGGCAAATGACCGCTCCGCCCCCAATCCAGCAATCTTCACCAATAGTAACCGGATAAGCATATTCCTTGGGATTACGGCGTTCCAGATAGTCCATCGGATGATGTGGAGTATAGATTTGCACACACGGACCTATCAGTGTATGACTTCCGATAGTGATGAATGCTCCGTCAAGGAAGATACAATTGGCATTAACAAATACATGTTCGCCCAGACGGATGCCGTCACCATGGTCACAATGAAAAGGCGGGCAAATAACAGAGGTAGGCGGAAGGTCGGGCACCAGCTCCTCAAGTAACTCCCTGTAAGTATCGTCATACGTACTCAGTCCCCACATCTGTGCCAATAACTTTTTAGCATGCTCAAACCGTACCTGCAACTCGGGTGCTGACATATCAGCCAGTTCGCCACTACGCATTTTTTCTATTTCAGTCATTTGGATTATTCTGTTTTTCCGTTCGTAAATACATATTTCTTTTCATCCGAAAGCTGTTCGTTGAACTCAAATCCTTCCCAAGCAAATGTTTTCAACTGGTCAACGGATTCTATCCGGTTTTTCAGGATGTAACGGGTCATCTCTCCCCTCGACATTTTAGTGTAGACCACTACTGTAGCCAGTTTCCCGTTTTTCCAGACGTGAAACTCAGGAGTCACCACACGGACCTCTCTCTCCACCCGTTTCCAATCAAAAAGTCCCCGCATCTCGTCACTCGCCAGATTACAAAGTATCCCACCGGCTTTTTTAATATCTTCTATAAACAAGTCGGTAAGAACCGGCTTCCAATACTCAAACATGGTTCGGGTACCGGGTTCGGGCAATCGGACATCTCCTTCGAGCCTGTAAGGTCGAATCACGTCGAGAGGACGCAGCAGCCCATAGCAAAACGAAGTCAACCTCAAATGGTCCTGAGCATATCGGAAATCTTCATCCGAAAAATCTTTGGGAGAAAGTCTTTTAAAAACAATCCCGGTATAAGCCAACAGCGCAGGCAGCTCCCGAGTCGCTTCGGAATGAAAGTCCTGATAGCGCTTATAATTCTCAACAGCAATCTTAGCATTTACCCGCAACAGGCGCTCCAACTCTCCGACAGAGAATTGAGACATTTGCAAAGCGACCTCCGCTGCCTCCTTCCGGAAGCGGGGAAATGTGGTGAGAGGCGTTTTCACTTTCGAAACGTCACTCATGGTTTTGGCGCAAGATAAAAGTATCAGCATAGACTTCTTTCCTTATTTCAATGTTTCAAAGGAACAAAATTAATAGAAAAACGGGAGTATACACTTTTTTTCTTACTTTTGTACTGTCACTAAAACCTGAAAAACTAACATTTTACCTAAAATGAAGATTAAACGACTCTACTTACTGGGAGCCTGGCTCCTTTTGGGCGTCAGTGCTTCGGCCCAGAACACAAGTATTCAACCACAACCACAACAGATTCTTTCGGAAACGCAGGCTCTGAGTCTGCCGGATACCTATCTGATTGTCGGAGAAACAGAAGCAAACCCGCATGCCGTCAGTGCACTGAAAGCTTTACTTGCCGGAAAAAAGACAGATAAGGACGGAATTCGCATCTATATCGGTGAAAAAGGGGATAAAGCTATCCGTAAATTCGCCCGGCAAATTCCCAATCAGAAAGAAGGATATTATTTAGCTGTCAACGACAAAGAAATCGTATTGGCCGGACAAGACGAACGGGGAACCTTCTATGCTTTGCAAACCCTATCACAACTGCTGAACAATAACCAATTGCCTGTAGTTGAAATCAAGGACTATCCTTCCATCCGCTTCCGCGGTGTAGTCGAAGGATTCTATGGAACTCCATGGAGCCACGAAGCCCGTCTCCGTCAGTTGAAATTCTACGGAGAAAATAAGATGAATACCTATATCTATGGTCCTAAAGACGACCCGTATCACAGTTCCCCCAACTGGCGTTTGCCTTATCCGGAAAAAGAGGCGCTTCAGTTACAGGAGTTAGTAAAAGTGGCCAATGAAAACGAAGTGGACTTTGTATGGGCCATTCACCCGGGACAAGATATCAAATGGAATCAGGAAGACCGTGATCTGCTGCTGGCTAAATTCGAGAAGATGTATGATCTGGGAGTACGTTCGTTCGCAGTATTCTTCGATGATATTTCGGGGGAAGGAACCAACCCGAACAAACAGGCTGAACTACTGAACTACATTGACGAGAAATTTGTAAAGGCCAAACCGGACGTTACCCCGCTGGTCATGTGCCCTACCGAATATAACAAAAGCTGGTCGAACCCGAAAGGTAATTACCTGACTACTTTGGGTGAAAAACTGAACCCTTCTATCCAGATTATGTGGACGGGCGACCGTGTGATTTCCGACATAACCAAAGATGGTATTGCCTGGATCAACAAGCGCATCAAGCGCCCGGCGTATATCTGGTGGAATTTTCCGGTATCCGATTACGTACGCGACCATTTGCTGCTCGGACCGGTTTACGGCAACGACACCCAGATTGCCGATCAGATGTCAGGCTTCGTCACCAACCCGATGGAACATGCCGAAGCATCTAAAATAGCAATTTACAGTGTAGCCAGTTATGCATGGAATCCGGAAAAATATGACAGCGAACAGACATGGAAAGATGCCATACGCACCATTTTGCCGAGTGCTGCGGAGGAACTGGAATTCTTCGCCGCACACAACTCTGACCTGGGTCCGAACGGACATAAATACCGCCGGGACGAATCGGTTGAATTACAGCCTGTAGCTAAGCTTTTTCTCGACAGCTATCTGAAAAACGGCTCGTATACCGAAGCAGACTTCAACTCCTTGAAAGCAACCTTCGGCAAGATGACAGAGTCCGGTGATATTCTGATGACCAACACCGAAAACCAACCTTTGATTGCAGAAATGATGCCTTGGCTCCGTCAATTCAAATTATTGGGTGAAACCGGACAAGAAGTATTGTCTATGGTCAAAGCTTACAAAGAAGGCGACAACTCACTTTTTATCCGGAAGTACCGCCATGTGAAAGCACTGCAACAACAGATGTTCCAAGTGGACCAGACTTATAACCAAAACCCTTACCAGCCGGGTGTAAAAACAGCAACTAAAGTGATCAAACCACTGATCGACCAAACGTTCACTACGGTGACCGAACGCTATAACAAGCAAAACGGTACGCAGCTGGATGCCGCAACGGACTATATGCCTCACAAACTGACGAGTGACGTAGAGCAACTACGCAATCAGCCGTTACAGATCAAAACAAACCGTATATTGGTATCGCCTGCCAACGAAGTAATCAAATGGGGAGCGGGACGTACGTTGACCATCGAACTGGATCAAGCCTATCCGGGACAGAGCCTGGATATAGATTTCGGCAAACCGGATGTAGCCGCCTGGGGACGACTTGAAGTTTCAGCCGATGGCAAAGAATGGCAAAAAGCTGACTTCAAACAGGAAAAGAACCGGATCACGCTTAACCTGAAACAAGCTCCGGTGAAAGCTGTCCGTTTCAGCAATACCGGCAATACGGAACAAGAAGTTTATCTTCGCCGTTTTATCATTACTCTGGACAAATAAAAACTTATTCAATCTGTGTAAAAAGCCCCTTCCGGTATTTTCGCTAAAATACGGAAGGGGCGCACACAAACAAAACAAACAATAATTCATCAACAGCCTTCACAGGCTATACCGATGAATATCACTAAAGATAGCATACAAAGAGTATGCTCGTGAAAAAGCTGCCTTTTCAAGGCTACAGAGGATAAGATTAATCATTCAGCATGTTCATTTACCTTCGTACAAGAGCTTTCTCTTTCCTGTAATACACGAAATTTCATTTGCTGCTGTTCCCGCCAGTAGTAAAAACCTCCACACGAAATTTTGCATAAAACAACATATTCAGTTTTACGCTTCCGCATCAGACGCAATAGAGGTGTACATAAAAACTTATCCGGTTCGGAAACACGCACCCTGATTGTTTTTCGTCCGGAAGTAGTTCCGTCCGGACAGGGCAACCAGTCTATATCAAGTATGCCCAGAAGAGAATAACAATAAAAGGCAGAATGTTCATAGGCATACCATGCTCCTTCTTCCTGATACAGGAAAATACAATCAACATTCTGTGCTTCTATTTGCAATATCTCTTCCAGGGTCATACTACCGCAACGTTCTATTGAATAACTACTATCTTACGGGCTACAGTTTCCCCGCCGGAGGCGGAAGTCATCAGTACAGTCCCTCTCCTGTTCGCTCCGAAAGCTACGTGCAAATAAGCATGCGAACTATATTTGCTACTGAGTTCCGACACCATACCGTCTCCCGGAAATGCTCCGGGAGATGCGGCGGATGGGTGCAGAAAGAGCCAGCCGGCAGACGTCGGATTCAATACCCGGACCGTCCAGTTACGGTCGGTTGAACCAACCAAATCGAAAACAAACGAATCGGTATCTTTCTGGTCCGATATAATGGGATTCCAACTGACACGAACCGGCTGAGACAGATTATCACACGTCATAGTCAAGGTTGTAGATACGGCACTATTGGCCAGTGAGGTAAAATCCCCTGTTATTTTATACTTATTACTTCCTAAAGCTTGTGCAGACAGATTGGCCAGCCAATTACAATCGGCAGGTAGGGTCAGAACCGGCTGAACACCACGGCTGGAATATACGGTACAAATATCTACGCCCGTCGCCGATGTAGTCACACCTGTTTTTCCATATAGGCTGAATACATTATTAGACGATGCCATACGGTATTCACCGTCGGCCACAATACAGGGCAAATCCGTGTCTTCATCCGTCAACTCCACTTTCAGAGCATTCGAAGGTGCAGAAGCCACAGCAATATCCGGATTTTCATATCCCGGACCATTGACGCCCACCACCATAACAATATAACGGTGGTTACGTACAATGTTCAGAGGAGCTCCGTTGTTACCGGTCATTACTACCTTATAATAGCCCTTTTTTCCCTTATACCGGGCTGCAATCACTACTCCCATATAGTCGGAAGCCGGACAGTTACGCTCGTATATGTATAAAGAAGGTTCAGCACTATTGACCCACCCCTTACGATAATCCAGATAGGTTCCACCGGTAACCGGATTTGCGGTAACGGGAGTGTTAACTTCTCCTGTGCAATCGGTCGGAGCCAGGAAGCCATGACAGGCTCCCTGATGTACGGTAATTCCTTCGATGAAAAAATCATCCAGTCCGGTATTTACACCCCCACTACCCTTCTTCACTTGTATACAGGCAGTGGAACGCAACAGTTTCACACCCTCTGCTTTCGTCACGATATTGATTCCGTTGAGAGCAAAACGTCCCCACATGACCAAAGGCATCACATGGTTTAGCAATGTGCTCTCTCCTTCATCCACATGTTCGAGCGAGGCTGTCTGCAAAGAAGAGATAGCCGCATTTTCTGCCATACCCGGAGTTATATCACCAAAGTTCAAGCGATCCGAAGTGCCATCAGCACTCCGCCCGTTTGCAACCAGATGAATGATACGCCGTTCCGAAGTGGCATCCAAACGGACTGTGAAATTAATCCCCGTTCCGGTAACAACCAACCTGTCATTCTCTACTTTGACACGCTCCATAAACTTTGCGTCTTTGTCGAATATCAGCAAGTCTACGTTCTTAATATCGGTATCCGTATACGGGCCACCGGCACGAGTAAGCGTATTCACTGACTCCGGTTGCGGCAAGGTTACCGAAACAGCAACATCTATCTTCCCATAAGCGGGTTTCTGTTCCTCTTCCTCATGACTACACGAGACAAACAGAAGGGCAACCAGTATACCTATTATATATTGTATTTTCATACTATAGCGCATTTTCATTGTTTACACTAAAATCTATTTCCTCTCCCCCTGATAATTATCGGAATAGGTATTCACGATTACGGGAGTCCAGAAGGGCTTTTCTTCCGGTCGGAACGGCACCTTTACCGAATGAGATGAGCGAGTATTGGCAGGGGCAGCAGCAAGTACTGTTACAGATGCCGAATGTTTAATACGGTCATATACAATTGTTGCAACTTTTGTATAACCTCCTTGATCATACGTTCCATTACCTCCGGTAGTAGTAATAAGTACCCGATAAGTATCATTATACAACCTTTCACCACCTTCATTATAATAATTATATTTATTATAATCCCCGGTTTCAGCAGTTCCTTTAGACATTGTTCCTCCTTTATAGGCAGTCATTTCAAAAGTCATAGGAGCAGGTGCTATCCCTGAACTATACCATGTTGCATAAACATCCAATTTTATTTTTCGGGGAGAGTTTACATCGCCTTCCAATACAGGGGCATTAAAAAATGCAGTTTCTCCCTGTCCTTGACGTGCATCACCACCCCACTGTAGCAGCAGTTTGCTATTATAATTAACAGTCTGATTCTTGCTCCATCCAACAGGCTTTTTATCATAAGAAGAATTATTACTTCCATCACCAGATACATTATTACCTTGGAATTCAACCGCAATATCCACATCAGACCTATCCCACATAAATTTAACAACAAAATAGTCGAAAGGAGGAATTGTCACTATAATATCCTGGTGTACTTTAACCGTAACCTGATAATCCGGGCAATCGGCATGATGGAAAGTTAATGATCCGTCACGAGCCTCATCGGAAGGTTCACGGTCGGTTGTCATAGTCAGCACTTGCGTTAACGGATTCCATCTCAAATCACTATGAATCCAGGACTCCCATGAATCGAAAATAATATTTCTACTACCACCCAACACAGTCACATCTTGTGAATTAGTGACTGCAGTCTGCGCTGAACCTGTTGGAGCAAGTGCATTTATTACCCCATCATCCACATGGATATAGCAGTTCATTAACGAAATCGTATCCGTATCAAGCGTTGTTTTATTCTTCACAACAATCTGACCATCTCCATAACAAGTATCAAAATCATCCGGCTTAATCGTCGAAGTACGTGTAAAGTTGACTGTGGTATTTCCTTTCACCCCACTCTGTATGTCTGAAGTCGCTTTGGGACTACTACCTAAGAATATCCAGTCACCTCCAATACTCTTAACCTCCACCGAGCGATTTTCATGTGCTTTAGGACAAAATATAAGTTTATGTTCACTAACTTTGATAGTACCTCTATCCGGTCTTTGTGTAACCGGTATTTTCTTGGTCACATTATTTGCTTTAATGGTAATATACGAAGTACGCGGATGATTATCCACATAGCTATCCAGGTCAGCAGTAATTTCCACCGCATTCCCATCCAACTTTTTCACCGAAGTAATCCACGTGGCCTCAGGTGCCTTCTCCACTGTATATTCCCGGGCATTGGTATTTACATGTATCGTGTCTTTGAATGCCAGCCCAACGGAAGCTTTATCCGTATAAAGCTGGGTCTGTGACAAATCGGCTTCCAACTGTGTATCTTGCCAGTTCAATATCTCAGTAGAGACATCGAGCTTTCCACCAAGGAAAATGCGTACCAACAAAATTCCGTTTACTCGTGGAACCCGAGGAATTACCACATCCGTCTTCTCGAAACGTGTACCTCCTTCACTGGCCAGATCGACACTCAGTTTAAGATGGCTGGTAGTCGTGTCTGTCGGAAGCGCATTCAGATAATCAGTTCCTTTATGGGCCGGCACAATAAACCGAAGCGTATCACTATACTGATGACCCGCCATTGCAGTATTATTATGTATAGTAAAGGTACCGGTCATAGGTTCCGCACTCACAGTAGGGTTGTTTTTATTGGGGTATAACCCTCCTTCCCAATTAAGAGTCGTAGGCACGTTGCTCAATTTCATGGTGTGGGTACCATTGATATCCAGTCCTCCGGCATCAGCTATCACGACTTTGACCAATGCAACGTTCCGTGAAAGTAATGCTGTTTCGGAAGCGACATTATCCTGACCGGCAATAACCTGCTGTCCGGTAATATAAGCCGTACGCAACTCAGGCATAGACGGCAAATTTCCACCGGAGGAACGGGTTTCCCACATTTTCAGTGATGAACGCCCCTGGCCACGGACAGGCTGAACCAATTCACTGTTTATATCCCTGTCGGCACTGACCAACGTAATATCCCACGTACCTGCCGCAACCGGCATGGTAAGACGGTCTGCAGCGTAAGTCACATCCGGCACTTTCTGCCTGAACTGTCCGGCAGCAGCCCCATCTCCATCAAACAGATAGACTTGCGTATTATTGATAATATCAGCAGAAGCTCTCGTCATCCTGAAAACCAATGAAGGATTACCATTGGTTCCCCCTGGCGATTCCCTGTCATCCGTACAAGCAAACGCCAGAAAAAGCAGCAAGCCCATCAACCCTGTATATATTCTTTTTCCTGTCATAGTTCTTTTTTCATCCATTTTCTTCTGAGCAGACAAGAAGACCTTGCATTTGAAATGCAAGGCACTCTTATCCCTAAGAATCATTTTATTTCCGGATCGTAAACTCTGCCATACGTTCTGCGTCAGACACACTGATCGGCTGTGCACCCGTAGGCTGGTTTACAGATTTGATTTTCAGTTTCACCTGTTTTTCCAAAGCATCCGTACTGAACAATACTACTCCATTCACATTGGCCGAACTATGGTTGCCGTCTCCACTGATGCGTAGGTCATGCAGGTTGGTAAAGACAAAGTCTTTTCCTTCTTTTGCCGTAGCATCGGGCAATGTCACACAGTTAACGATAATATCACTACCTGTGGCATTAGTCAGTAAGGCTCCGTCTGAAGCACGCAACAGCGAAACGGTGAAGAAGCCTGACACCACATTATTATTTACTCTGTGGTCGCCAAGTGAAGTTATGGCCAGGCGTGCCGGCTGATCAACAACAATTCCGCTGCAACTCAACAATTCACCATCAAAAGCGACATTGGAACCACTCAGGCTATGTACTTTATTGAAATTCACCACCACGGTTTTAGGAAGTTCATAGCGGGTATCCTCCAATGTTCTGACATTAAAAGATGACTTTTGCGAACCATTGGCAAATATCACTCTCGGCGTCAATCCCATATCGAAATCAAGCGCATCGGCTGTGCCTTCCCCATAAATGCCATCCACTATAATATTGGCTCCCGTTGCATTAGTCAAAGGAGTTCCGTCGGTCTTAAATAATCCCAGTTCATATAAAATATCTTTGGATCCCTCTTCTCCGCGCTCCGTACGTACCAACTTTACAACCGCCTGCTGATCTTCGATAACCGCTTTTCCTACAGGCTTCACCAGATAACTCTGCTGAACATCCGACAATAGCAATTCAAAGTCCTTCACACCTTCGATCAGATCATTCGCCTTTACCGGAACCTCAATATCCTGTTTCACCAGATAGCGGTCAGCCGTTCCGCGTGAGGGAGTGAAAGAGAGCTTTCCCTTCACCGGAGTAAAGTTATTGGCCGTTGTAGCCGATGCTTCGCGAGTGGCATAACCTACACTCACAGGAACAGGCGCTCCCTCTTTCGTGGTGGCATATCCGGTCAGTGTCACAGTAAACACAGCGGTGGCTGTTCCGTTTACCGGCTTGGTTATTTTCACGTCCGAGACATAGAGTCCATGTCCGAGCTTGACAAGACGGCTACCACTACCCAGAAAAAGCAACTCCCCGGATGATGCAGTCAAGGCCTGACGGTAAATGGTAGGTTTATTATCCGTCACATAACGGTCAAACTCTTTCTCACCTGTAGCAGAATACATACAAACCCGGCCCTCATCCGAAGACAGCAGCAACACTTCACCGTTGTTAGTCACCTTAATCTTATCAAAGTTACCATCAATCGTTCGGTCAAACTCAGCTTTTCCTGTCGGCAATATACGGACAAATGTTCCTCTGCGTGCGTTGACGTCATAAGTGGTTACCACTGATTCGCCGGTAGTCCGGTTCATACCCACACCTCTCACACTTCCGTTCGAGGTACCCGAGTACAAAGCTGTTCCGTCATTTCGCAATAAAGCGTAATATCCTTTATTACCACTGCCTCCTACTAATATATTACCATTGCGGGCCACCCGTAAATGGTTGAGCGTTGCCGATCCCTGGTTGGCAGGTATCAGTGTTTTAGCAAAAACAATATCACCTTCCGGACGAATCTTATAAATAATACCTCCATCTGTCGATGAATTACCGGTAACAATCACCGAACCGTCATTGATATTGGCGTTCAGGCCTGTCACTATAAATCGTTTAGCCGGAATGGCAGTCACATAATAAGGTTTCCCTTTATCATCTAACCGGACCACCACCGTCTGTTCTTTTTCTCTGTCTCCGGAGAAAGCCGCACAGATATATTCAGTCGTGTTGCCCAACACCTCAAACTGGTCACAATAGCCACTTCCGGTGTTCTTATACTGATAAATCACTCTACCCGATTTATCTACTTTCAAGAGAATACCTTGCCGACCGCTTCCTCCTTTCGGCTCCATACCGGAAAGTATCAATGATCCGCTTCGTAGCAAGGCACCCTTCAGAAGCTCGCTTCCTTGTCCTCCCGCATAAATATTGGTAACAATATGACCACTACGGTCTAATATGACCGCCCGTCCGCTCAGCGTCACATTATCCTTTCTGCCTTTTGTATTCATCACAGCAGATTGTCCGACAAGCAGGATACGATTGTCCTCCAACTCTGTCAGCTCATTAACAGCAGTAAACCCGGCCAACGGTAACGAAAAGAGTACCTCACCTTCTCTTCCTATCCAGGTCAGATTGTACTTCTGTCCCTCTTTGCCTACCATAGCCACTTCGTCACCGGCCAACGGGCATACCAGTTGTATCTGGTTCTTATCGCCATATTTCTTATCGAAAACTACCGGCATATATTGGGCTCTCACCTGCAGACAGGCTATGACGCTCAGCAGGAACAGTATCCACACTCTATGAATTCTTGTCTTCTTCATATATCGTTTACTTTTTTATATTTCTACCTCTTATTATATATTTCGACACGCCTTGCCCGACGGTTCACTTGTATCCAGTCGATACCTCCCTCCGGCCAGCGATGATACTCAATTTCCTCTTTCACCTCTTCCGGAGAAAGTTTTATCCTACCATGGGCCTGTATACCGAAACGTACATTTAAACCATGATTGCGCAGGAACTCTGCAACACTCTCTGCCCTTCGTTCTGACAATGAATAGTTATAACTGTCACTTCCTATCTCATCGGCAAAACCATCGAACCTCAGTTCCGAAAACTGGTAGGTACCCATTTCATTGATAAACTGCTCAAGCCTCCGTACAGATTCATCGGTCAGTTCATCCGAATCGAAATCAAAATAAAGAGTCATCAGCAAACCTTCAGGTGCATATTGCTTCAATGCAACAGACTCCGGAGAAACTGTTTCCGTAGCTCCGTTCAACAACAAAGCGCCACCCAAAATCGCATTCTCCTCACTCATCCCGTAAAAGGGCATCCCCTGCTGAGTACCTAAATCTTCTACCGTACGGAGGTAATAAATATCATCTCTTGAAGCCATCTCACGATCGGATACAAAATAAGCAGTTCGTAAATCGAGCGGACACATATAATAATCGTTGAAGACGGAATTTACCGGATGGGGAAAATGACTGATACTGCCCGGCACTACCCCATCCTTATCATAATAAGCACTGAACAGGTCATAACCACCGAATCCCGGCAGCCCGTTAGACGAAAAGATGAGACGTCCTTTATAGATTACAGGAAAGATCTCATCACCTTCCGTGTTGACATCCGGTCCCAGATTTACAGGGGTTCCCCATGTCCGGGCCTCGTCATCCCAATGAACAACATACAAGTCGAACCCTCCGTATCCTCCCGGCATGTCGGAAGTGAACAATAATGATTTACCTTCATTGAATAAGTAAGGATGGGCATACGAAGACATCTCCTCCTGTGGAAAAGCCGGAACATACTTCGTAAACCGTTTCTTTTTATTCTTTAGCACAGAATAGAACAACTTTGTACGGAAAGGGCGTAGTTTCCGGTCTGCCATCTCCACTGTTGTCTTCTCTTTATCGTACTCAATGACTGTAGCTACCATTGACTTCATATCCGGCGAAAAGGTCACCGGACCATTCTGCAAGTCAGCAGGTATCTTCCGAAAATATCCATAATATCTCGGAGGTTTCTGAGCCTCGGCACCGGTTTCGTCAAGTGCATAATAGTGAGTACGATGAAAGAACAACTTTCCCGGATCATTGAATTTACTGTAGCTAATGGCATAAAACGGCTGCTCACCATAATTTCCAACCCAAAATTCAGCATTCGGTGTATTCAGTGATAAACGTTTTGCCGAAAATCCGGGGTCTTCCTGAACCGAATGGCGCATGGCAAGTGCCTCTAACGTATTCTGATAACGCTGATAGCGACTATATATATCCTTATAGGCATTATCCAGGCAGATAGCTTCTGCTTTGCGGGCCTGTCCCTGAAAGCGCAAGGCATCTATATAGTCACAGACATCATCTACCCCGAGCAGATCCGGACGCAACCCCATTGCTTTATCATAATGTTCTGAGGCGCGACCGTATTCCCTCACCATAAAATACAAACGTGCTGTTTTGAGATGAAGCGCAGCCTGACTGTCCTCATCTTTTTCACGCCTGATAGCCGTTTCGTACTGGGCCATCGCTTTATCAAATTTCTGCCTGATAAAATTACGGTCTGCCCGCCGTTCTATCCGCCCTATCTTCCGCTCCTGCGCAACGGAAGGCATAGTTCCTCCCATTAAAAAAAGGAATGCGGCAGCCGACAGGAGAATCTGTATCTTCTTCTTTCTCATTTCAGCAACTTTTTATCAGTAACATTAGCGGAATATATTATAAGTAAGATTTACACCAAACTTAGTCGGCCCAATCCATCTCTTGGTTTTCTTACGTTCCAAAGGGAAATTTACATACTCTCCGCCCAAATAATATTTATTATATTGGAGGTGCGCATATCCCAGCCCAATATTCAGATCCAGCCCCCAACGGGAGTTGAAAGCAAATTTATATCCGGTTGAGATACCACCTGACACTCCCCAGCCTTTACGACGATAACTCTGTAACGGATCATTATGCTTCAACAAACCAATATTAAAGTTACCGTACATGGCATAAGGACCTATGTAAAATCCATCCCACGAATCATTAGTATAGAAGTTACGCGGATTCACATAATAGCGCAATTCAACACTGCTTTGGAGTGCCCGAAACACTTCTTCATGTTTCTTGAATAAATACGGCATCCATAGCACTTCACCGTTCACCGTGAGTTGCCTCGTCAATGTATACTCAAAGCCAACGTTAGGCGAACCGGTCAGCCAAAAAGGAATATTCACTTTGACACTTTGTGCCTGTACTCCGCTGATTAAGCAAAATAAAACGGCGACACTCAAAATATGTCGTATAACTGATTTCATTCTAATTCTCTTTTATATGTATATATGTATCATTCCATGTCCGTATCTCCACTCTCGATATCTTCGTTCCATCCTACAACCGATATCTTAATAACGGTATAAGATTCGATTTCAATAATTATACGTTTACCATGCAATAGCCGTAACGGCAATCCTGTCTCCCTTTCCGTAACTTCCACGGGCAAATGGTTGACAACTGCTCCATTTTCATCGAGAAATGTATAATTCAACCTCATCGGTTCATTCTCCACAGAAGGAATAAAACGATGATCTACCTCTAATACATCGGCTTTCTCCTGTACGGGTAATGTTCCGAAATGAAACATTTTATCCTCGGGAGTCAATCGGCCGGTCAGAGTATCATTTTTGAGGTATTGCATCACAGGTGCTCCTTCCGCAAGCAATTGTACCTTCTTTATATGCGATACATCACCGGGAAATTTCTTAAACCGAACCGTTATACGTCCGGTATAGCGTTCCAATGCTGTGGTATCGGTCTGTAAAATGCCCGGATGTACAATTGCGGGTACGAACTTCTGGAATAATATATCCGAAGGCTGTACATATCTGTTCGGTCCGGTAGAACTGCTTTTCAGAATAAAAGCAGAAGCATCCAGATGTTGCCCGTCCACAAACGTAAGACTGTCCGTATTGGTATAACAGTATACTTTATATTCGCCGGGAGTTAACCTAAAACTAAACAAGCCCGCCTCCATGCGCGGATCTTTATCCCATGGAGAGGTTGCATAACGTGCGCCGACCAATGTTCCGGCATCGTTATAGACCAGCACTCGACAATCACTGACAGTCTTGTTCAGAACCTCGGGTACAAAAACCTGATAATTCGTTTCATCTTCAAAATAATCATATGTACACGACGCAAGCGAAAGTAAGACTGCTACACCAGTAAATAATACTATGAGAAGTCTGTTTTTTCTCATGTTCTATAGTTTATTTCATTATCCTCCCCCCGAGGCTCTCGGGAGCAGCAAGCGTTTCTGCCTATTCTCTGCTCCCGGACCATGATTCCAAGGGGAGTAAAAAGAAAGTTTTTACATTATAATATCTGAATTTACAATATTGCTATCCCAAGGTGTAGGAGCTCCTACAGTAATTGTCAGGCCACCATATTCCGTAGGAGTTACAGGTACAGTCGTACTTCCGCCGGTACGTAAAGTCAGGTTTACTTCACGAATCACATTCGGTACAAAATTCTCTTTAACCACTCCGGACCAATAAACGGTAGCTTCATCGGAAAGTGCAGTACCATCTCCCAAAATATGTCCGGCTTTACCACGTCCTGATACCACTATAAAATACTGACGCTGTCTGTCAGCCGTACCGGTAGTTGCAGAATCATTAACGCGTCCACCATTATTGGGGAATACAACCACATCTCTCCACATCGTAAAGTTTCCGTTTAAAATCGTTCCTCCAGGGTTATAACCGGATCCGGGCTCAGCCGTTTTAAAGACTTCACCATCCGAAATAGACAATATGTTAGTAGCAGTCGAGGTAGCACTTACTCCTCCGTCATTCCCTGCCATCACTTTCAGATAATCCGGCAAGCGATAAATCATAATAGAAGCGTCTTGTGTAAAGTCAACCCCTTTGGCGGTATTCTCATTATTCGTATTTCCTTCTTTATCCTTTACGTTCAGACGGACACGCATCAAAGAGACTTCACGTTTCAAAGCAATCGGAGATGGAGTTGCAGTAGCATCCGAAGAAATGACTACACCTGAAACAGCTCCCATAAAAATCTCGGCAGGTTCCGTATAGGCCGTATTGCCTGCCAAGGCAGCAGAACAAAAAGTAGGGAATGCACCTGGCTTATATTTCATCACCATGTTCTGCACCTGTTTCTGACGTACATTCCACATTCCCCATTCTACAGGAGTTGTGCCCCCATCCAAATAGGTATTGATAGCATCCGCTGAACTTTTCGCATTTGCTATAGCAACCATCGTATATGTACCAGCAGGCACATCTGTATAAGTAAAAGTAGTATTCCCGTCTGTTGGATTAACTACATCTGAAAACCGCACGATATTGCTTGCGTCATACAGCAAAATCTGCACCTGACGGATTTTACTCCACGATGTTTCCGGCACTGCAGTAGATTGCGCAGCTCTCGTCTTACCTCCTTGTTCCATACTTGTTCCTTCAAAGTTCAACTTAACTATAAAGTTAGTCTTCGAGTTCCCACCAGGAACTTCTCCTGAAGGAAGTTCATTGTGCTCTGAACAAGCACTCATGGCCATTGCAGCGAGCAAAGACCATAAAAACACAGATTTCTTTTTCATAAATAATTCACTTTAGTTTCTACTTAATATTTGATTCAGACAGAATGTTGGTTTCTTATCTCAATCGATCTGCCCGTTACTTCGTAGGTAACGGGTCTACACAAATTCCAAGACAAAGAGGCGTCTTTCAAGGAGTTGTTTTTACTAAAATGAATCTTTACGGTCTCAAAAAAGACAATAAAATCCTTTCCCATCTTTCAACCTGAAAAATGGAAGAATCTTTTGTTGTCTTTTTCGAAGAACAACCCAATAAAAATGTTCAGTTATTTAATATCTATTGCAAAAATAATTGTTTTATTATGCGTATTTCAAAAAATATATTTAAATTTGCCGCCGATATCACCTTCCGTTACCTACGAAGTAACGGATAATATTTCAACTAATAATCAACTGATTAGCTTCTAATATTTTTATCTATTCCTCTTTTCTTCTTCGATAAAATATATGTAATAAGAGAACGATTCATCCGGTTTACCTCATCATCCCTGTAAGGTTGAAAATAAGTCTCAGTCACTTTCACCGAAGAATGCCCCATAGCATTACAAATCAAACTTGAATTATAATTCTGCCGGAGTGCCGTAGTCGCCCAGGTATGACGTGCCACATAAGTACTTAGCCGTTCCCTGATTCCCAAGGTATTTGCCACCTGTGTCAGGCGATGGTTCAGAAGACGCAACATACGGGTATATTGCCCATATTCATTCTCACCGGGATTTTGGATAATAGGAAAAAGATAAGGTGAATCCGGAATCGCATACATATACCTCCGTATAATTTCCATTGCCTCTTTGCCCACCACCACAGTCAGTTTACGACTGGTTTTGCGCCGGTGATACGTAATTACATTTCCCTGTAAATCGCATCTGCGCAAAAAAGCAAGATCTACAAACGGCATCCCGCGAAGCAGAAACAAAAGAACAAACAAATCCCGGCTGAAAGCTAATTTTTCCGGCAATGGTTTCTGGTCCGTCATCAGTTTACATATCACCTCCGGCGAAACAGCCCTTTTTACGGGACAGTCAATTCCGGTATGCACTTTATTGAAAAGACGTGGCACATAAGTTGCCACTCCCCGCTCCAGCGCCTGATTATACACAGATCTCAGCATACGCATGTAAGTAGAAATAGTGTTCCATTTAAGTTGATCAGCCAGCAGTTTCTGTTCAAACAAAGCTAACCATTCGGGAGTCAGTTGGCTAAAGGTGATTTCACGTCCATTCATAAATTTTTTCAGTCGATTTAAAGTGCTCTGATATACATGGGCAGTACCATTACGTTGCTCTTTTTTCAGTTCGACTATTCGCTTCTCCATAAATCGAGTCAAAAGTTCTTTTTTCATTTTAAGTCTGTTAAGATTACAAATTAGATTATTGCAAGCTTTTGCTTATCCATTTCATATATCAGACTGATATTTCAACAAATTGCAAAAAGCGTAGTGCCATAACAAACCAACTGCATAATTATCTCTTTTTTTTAGATAACTTTGCAGCCTTCGAAAAACTTTTAACCACAATTGGAATAGACAAAACCGGTTCTTCTCAAGAAGCCGTTTCAATCATTTCTCAGTATTCACAGTCTCAGGCTTCGCAACCTGACTTGTCACAAGTGTATTTTTCTCAGTAGTATTACAAGTACCGTTAAATCTGGCTTTCGATTCTATTTCAAGTTTACATGTATAAACATCGCCATTCATTGTACATCCCGATTTCATAACCAAATCTTCTGCCACCTGAATATCTCCCTGTAACATCCCGTGTAACACAGCACCGGTACACGTCACATTTCCTTTGATTCTTCCCTGAGGACCAATCACTACTTTCCCTTTACAGGAAACATTTCCTTCTATTATTCCATCTAAACGCAAATCCCCTTCTACCGTGATTGCTCCTTTCACCATTGTTCCCAATGCTATTGTAGTCAGTTTATCAATACCGACTTTCACAGTCTTTACAGAATAATCTTCATTCTTTTTCTTTCCAAACATATTAAAATCTGAATTATGTAAATTAAAAAAGGACGAACATTCTTCTGATACCAAATATTAAGTAGATTACAAATATAAGTTAATTATAAGACAGGCAGAAGAAAAAGACGAGAAAAAGACAACAGGTCACTATAAAAAGGGGAGAAACTGTTTCCAAGTTTCCCCCCTCTCCCTTATTATTTATCGCTACGGACAGTACTATTTATATTCCTGCCAGCTCTTTATCTGAATATCTTCAAGCTTCAAATCACAGAATGCTTCGATAAATGCACTCGCCAGACGCGCGTTGGTTATCAATGGAATATTATGATCGATCGCGCCACGACGGATACGATAACCATTTGTCAGCTCACGTTTCGAATGATTCTTGGGAATATTCACAATCAAGTCGAACTTATGGTCAGCAATCATCTTCATCACATTGTTCTCGGCCCCCGGTTTTTCATCCGGCCAGTAAACCGGAGTAGTATCTACACCATGTGCATTCAGAAAAGCAGCAGTTCCGGCTGTTGCATAAATCTTATATCCCTGGTTGAACAACATGCGGCTTGCTTCCAGCAAATCGACTTTCGACTTCATTGCACCTGAAGAGAACATCACTCCCTTTTCAGGAATTTTAAAGCCGGTAGCAATCATTGCATTCAGCAGTGCTTCAGAAAAGTCGTCACCAATGCAGCCCACCTCACCGGTAGACGACATATCTACACCTAAAACCGGATCGGCTTTGTGCAAACGTGAGAAAGAGAATTGAGAAGCTTTCACTCCAATCCAGTCGATATCAAATGCCGACTTATCGGGACGGCTGTATGGAGCGTCGAGCATAATGCGGGTAGCAGTCTCAATAAAGTTACGTTTCAACACCTTAGAAACGAACGGGAAACTACGTGAAGCACGTAAGTTACATTCGATAACTTTAACTTCGTTGTTGCGAGCCAGGAATTGAATATTGAACGGTCCCGAAATATTAAGCTCTTTCGCAATCTGGCGGCTGATTTTCTTAATGCGGCGCGCTGTTGCAAAATAGATTTTCTGTGCCGGGAATACCAGCGTAGCATCACCCGAGTGCACTCCGGCAAACTCGATATGTTCTGAGATAGCATATTCTACCACTTCTCCATTCTGTGCCACTGCGTCGAATTCAATTTCCTTGGTATTTTCAAGGAACTGAGAAACAACTACCGGATACTCTTTCGATACCTCAGCAGCCATCTTCAGGAAGTTCTCCAACTCCTCGTCATCATAGCAAACATTCATCGCAGCTCCCGAAAGTACATAAGACGGACGAACCAGTACCGGATAACCTACTTTCTCCACAAACCCTTTCACATCTTCCAGACTGGTCAGCTCCTGCCATGCCGGCTGGTCGATACCCAACTGATCAAGCATTGCAGAGAACTTATTACGGTTTTCTGCCCGGTCGATAGAAACAGGAGAAGTACCCAATACCGGAACAGACTGACGATACAGTTTCATGGCAAGGTTATTCGGAATCTGTCCACCTACGGATACAATCACACCGCGAGGTTGTTCCAGATCGATCACGTCGAGCACACGTTCGAACGAAAGTTCGTCGAAGTACAGACGATCACACATATCATAATCAGTAGACACCGTTTCAGGATTATAATTGATCATAATCGATTTATATCCCAGTTTGCGGGCAGTCTGCACAGCATTTACCGAACACCAGTCGAACTCAACCGAGCTACCAATGCGATAAGCACCCGATCCTAACACAACTACTGACTTTTCATTTTTATAATAGTTCACATCATAACCCTGAACCGCATAAGTCATATAAAGGTAGTTTGTCAGTTCCGGATGTTCGGAAGCAATGGTATTGATGCGTTTCACGGCCGGAAGGATACCCAGTTCTTTACGACGGGCACGTACCATCAGGTTCTCTTTCTCCATATTTCCTGCCGGATTCAACACAAAGCGCGCAATCTGGAAGTCAGAAAAGCCCAGCACTTTGGCCTCCCTCAATACGTCTGCAGGAATATCCTCTACCTTATCATAAGCAGACAACTTCGCTTTATAGTCAACGATATTTTTCAGTTTGCCCAAGAACCACGGGTCAATCTTTGTCAGTTCATGGATACGCTCTATCGTATAGCCATCTTCCATGGCCTGAGCCAGAGCGAAAACACGTAAATCCGTCGGGTGAGAAAGCTCCTTATCCAGATCCTCAAAATGCACATCGTCGTTACCGACAAACCCATGCATACCTTGACCGATCATGCGAAGACCTTTCTGGATAATCTCTTCAAACGAACGGCCTATCGACATGATTTCACCAACCGATTTCATGCTTGAACCGATCTCACGAGATACACCGGCAAATTTAGTCAAGTCCCAACGAGGAATTTTACAAATATAGTAATCAAGTTGCGGAGCCACATATGCCGAGTTGGGAGTGCCCATCTCACCTATCTGATCGAGTGTGTAGCCTAATGCCACCTTAGCGGCCACAAATGCCAGCGGATAGCCGGTTGCCTTCGAGGCCAAAGCCGAAGAACGGCTCAAACGTGCATTCACCTCAATCACACGATAATCATCCGTATCCGAATTGAATGCATACTGAATGTTACATTCACCTACAATACCCAGATGGCGGATACATTTAGTTGAAAGTTCCTGCAACATTTTCAGTTCCTTGTCATCCAATGAGCAAGTCGGAGCTACCACGATCGATTCGCCGGTATGAATACCCAGCGGGTCAAAGTTTTCCATGCTTGCTACCGTAAAACAGTGGTCATTCGCATCACGGATCACCTCAAACTCAATTTCTTTCCATCCTTTCAACGACTCTTCCACCAGAATCTGTTTAGAGAAAGCAAATGAGCTCTCAGCCAATTTGAGGAATTCCTCTTCATTGGCACAAATACCACTTCCGAGTCCTCCCAGCGCGTAAGCCGAACGAACCATCACCGGATAACCAATGCGACGTGCAGCAGCAATAGCATCTTCCATGCTTTCTACAGCCTGGCTGACCGGAGTTTTCATATCAATCTCGTTGAGCTTCTTCACAAACAGGTCACGGTCTTCCGTATACATGATAGCCTCAACCGAAGTACCCAATACTTTCACACCATATTTATCCAGAATACCTTGTGTATAAAGCTCTGCACCGCAGTTCAAGGCAGTCTGTCCGCCGAATGCGAGAAGAATGCCGTCGGGACGTTCTTTCTTAATAATCTCCTCTACAAAATAAGTAGTCACGGGAAGGAAATACACCTTATCAGCAATTCCCTCGGAAGTCTGAATGGTTGCGATGTTCGGATTGACCAATACCGAATTGATGCCTTCTTCTTTCAAGGCCTTCAGTGCCTGTGAACCGGAATAATCAAACTCTCCGGCTTGTCCGATTTTGAGTGCGCCTGAACCCAAAACAAGGACTTTTTTCATTTCCTTTTCCATTTCTTTTATTGTCATTATAAGTTGTTATTTCTACGTATCCGCACAAAAAAAATGCGTTACCCTCAATAAAGGACTAACGCATTACCAAAGAACTAAATATCGTTTTTGGAGAAAAGAGAAGAAGTAGGCTGATTCCGGGTGAAATACACTCGAACGGAGATAATACTTACTTCTGATTTCCTGTTGATTCATTGCTATTTCAAAGTTTGTGCAAAGTAACGACTTATTTCTATAATTACAAAGGAATCTGGTAAGAATATTCGTTTTATTTGTTACTTCAGCTGATTCTGACTATCTTTGTCCTTCGATTAAAAATAAAAATAATGGGAAAAGAAAAAATCATATTGACAGGTGACCGTCCTACCGGAAAACTCCATATCGGACACTACGTAGGTTCACTGAAACGAAGAGTCGAACTACAGAATTCCGGCTTGTTTGACAAAACTTTCATCTTCATCGCCGATGCGCAGGCATTGACCGATAACATCGATAACCCCGAAAAAGTACGCCAAAACGTAATTGAAGTAGCCCTCGATTATCTGGCTTGCGGACTCGATCCGGAAAAGTCGACAATCTTCATCCAGTCCCAGATTCCGGAACTGTGCGAATTGACATTCTATTATATGGATCTCGTCACCGTATCACGCCTGCAACGTAACCCTACCGTGAAGACGGAAATACAGATGCGCAACTTCGAAACCAGCATTCCTGTAGGTTTCTTCACTTATCCCATCAGCCAAGCTGCCGATATCACTGCCTTCCGTGCCACTACAGTACCGGTAGGTGAAGATCAGGAGCCCATGATCGAGCAGGCCAGAGAAATTGTCCGCCGTTTCAATTATATCTACGGAGAAACATTAGTCGAGCCGGAAATCCTTCTACCGGACAACGCAGCCTGCCTGCGCCTGCCGGGTACCGATGGAAAAGCCAAAATGAGTAAATCGTTAGGCAACTGCATTTACCTTTCCGAAGAAGCGGACGAGGTACAGAAGAAAGTAATGAGCATGTTCACCGACCCCGATCACTTACGGGTGCAAGACCCAGGCAAAATCGAAGGTAATACCGTATTTACATATTTGGATGCCTTCTGCCGTCCCGAACATTTCGAACGTTATCTGCCCGACTATCCGAGCCTCGATGAACTGAAAGCTCATTATCAACGCGGCGGCCTGGGAGATGTAAAGGTGAAACGCTTCCTCAACGCTATTATGCAAGAAGAACTGGAACCTATCCGTAATCGCCGGAAAGAATTTGAGAAAGACATTCCTGCCATCTACGAAATGTTGAGAAAAGGCTGTGAAGTGGCAAGAGCTGCCGCTGCTGATACGTTATCCGATGTTCGTAAGGCCATGAAGATAAACTATTTCGATGATGCCGAACTGATTAACGAACAAGTAAAGCGATTCAATAAATAAAAAAAGAAACGCCCTGTTACCAGTCCGGCAACAGGGCGCTTTCTTTTAAAGAAGGTTGAGTCTGAATTTATTTAGCAGACTCTACTAATACAACGCGGTTTAGGTAAATAGGTTTACCGAATTTATCCACACCACCTCCGGCATCAACTTTCAAGCGGCTGGAATCTACTCCGTATTTCTTAACCAATGCATTGACAACAGCCTGAGCACGTTTCTGGCTCAACTCCTTATTGAATGCAGGAGTACCGGTTGCCGAGTCAGCATATCCGTATACGGTATATTGTGTATCCGGGAATTCTTTCATCTTAGCAGCCAGATAAGACAAGTTCATCTCTTCACGCGGAGACAGTTCAGAAGAACCGATTGTGAAGAATACAGTACGCGGAGCAATATTAGCATCCGTTACAACTACTTGTTCGGCAACTTCTGCCACCGGCTGGTTCTGTGCATCAACCAACTGCTGTTGCAGTGACTGGTTGGCAGCAGCCATTTCATTCATCTGGCGACGCATATTGGCCAATTCTATTTCAGAGATAATCTGTGGCATCGGACGGGCAAATCCACGGGCCGGGAAGCGGTAAGTCAGACCTGCAGTCAGGCTGGCAACGCCATCATACCCATGTTTTCCACCAATTTCTCCGTCAAACTTATCTTCAGCCAGCATACCACCGATTTCGATATTGATATCTACCGCACTCGATACGCGGAAACGGTTGATAATACCTGCGTTCATAGCAAATGCCTCACGATGAGGTTTAGAGTATGAATGAGTAAAACCGGCTCCCAAATAAGGGATAATTTCATATACACGGTGAGAGTTGTATCCGCCAAACAGAGCATTCAAATTGAACATCACGTCACCGTGAAGATTCATATAGTTGAATTTCTGTTTATAATACCCATTGGCCAGTTTACCACTCTTCACAAAATCGGCTGTTTCCGAATGGGCAAAGCCGCGCCCCTGCAAGCCACTGTACTGCAATCGCAATCCCAACCCGGGAGTAAACCATTTACCGACAGCCACATTCAATGTCGGACTGATACGGTCTCTGAACTTTCCGGCATGGTCGTTGTCACCAAACATGGCTTCGGCACCGCCACCGATAGAAAAGAACCAGTTATCCCAGAAGGAGTTAGTGATCACTTGATATTTGTCTTGTACCTGGATAACTTCGTATCCCGTAATCGTAGTTTGTTGCGCTGAAGCAACAGATGTAACGCCGGCTAAAGCCAGCAGCATTAGAATCTTTTTCATATACCTTAATAGTTAAAGTGGTTATTACAAATCTTCCTATTTATTATTGAAACTATTTAAATAACACCAACGAAACTAAAAGGTTTTGGATAAATGAAAATTTCCGAAGCATTTTCTACAAAGATCCGGAGATACACCTTATTATATATAGCTCCAAAGCTACTTTGACCTATTTTTGTTCCATGAAAATTTTTCGTAGCGGCATAATCAATCTTTCCAGCAGGCGAAGATCGTCCGTGATGATTTCCGCACTTCCCTTCATCTCACGAGTCAACGGCAGCATCTTTCCATAGTTGGTTGTCAACCCATCCGGCAAAGCAATATCGACCACATACATGCCTTCCGCCGTCGGCAGAGGCGAAACACTTCTCACCTCCCCCCTTACATAACCAAACTCCTGGTCCGGATAATTATTCAGACGCAAATTCACACGCTGTCCGGCCTTTACTTTACCCGATCCCTGTAAAGGCAGCAATGCCGTCCCTACAGGTAAGGATTCCTCTTTCGGGGCAACCACAAAAACGGTAGCCCCCGACTCCACATACTGATTCACGCTCCACACATTCAGAAAAGTAACTTTTCCTCCGACCGGACTTCGAAGCAGGTAATGTTGTTCCCATGCCGCAAGCTGACCCAACAACTGATCCGTAGCATTTCTCAGATTCACCTCCTGCGTCTGCTGCTCTTCAAACGCCTGTTTTTCCAGATCAAGCAATGCCTCTTCCGATTGCTCTATCTGCATATCTACCTGAGTTAACTGCATACGGGCCGATTCCTTTGACTGAAGGCTTTGCAAGTAGCGACTGCCGGACTGTTCAAACTCCGTAATAATCATCGCCTTACGATGATAAAGAATCGAATCTCTTGCATATGAGGCATGAGCTAAAGCATATTCTTTCTCTATCAGAAAATATTGCCTCCGAACCTGATCATAATATTTCTTCTGTGTAGCCAGCAATTCTTTCTGTGACTGCAACTTCTTTGCATAATATCCTAACTCTTTCATACGAACCACCTCGGAGAGGGTACTCACAAATCCTGCATAAGCCGACTGTATCTCACCCAGCCGCCAGCGGTCGGTCTCCGAAAGCAGAAAAAGGCTTTTCCCCGATTCCGGTGTATATCCTTCCTGCTTCCACTTCTGCATCTTCCCCTTCAAAGAAAACACATCCACCGCACGAGCCGTATTCTCTATTACACCCAAATTCATATCCGGCTTCACCTCCTGGCCGTTCTGTACATACAGGTCCGCCAATCTACCGGCCGAACGTGCCATTACATAAGATGGAGGCTCCTGTGTACTCACCGTCACCTCTGCAGTTATCACATCCGGATATTTAAACCAATAGCTGCCTGCCACCAACACCACTACGATGATAAACAATACCGTAATGCCACTACGCAGAATCCACGCCGGAACACGGTTCATCACCTCCTGTACCTCTTCACTGCGAAGCTCGATTTCTTTATGTGTGTGCTCCTTTTCCATACCTAACTTCCTAACTCCAGCTGATTCTTTACCAACTGATAATACAATCCTTTCTTCTCCGTCAGTTCCCGGTGAGTGCCCTCTTCAGCCACAGCACCTTTATCCAGCACCACGATCTTATCCGCATCACGAACCGTACTCAAACGATGTGCTACCACTACAACCGTCTTACCCCGATAGAATGTATGGAGGTGTTCCATAATCTCACGCTCGTTATTGGCATCCAGTGCATTCGTCGCCTCATCGAAAAACAGGAACTCCGGATTCTTATAAACCGCACGGGCTATCAGCAGGCGCTGTCGCTGTCCCTGACTGATGCCGTTCCCCTCCATTCCGATCTTCGTATTATAGCCCAAAGGAAGAGAATCGATAAAATCACGGATATTGGCAACCGTCACAGCATGGCGCAAACGTTCCACATCCACCTGCTCCTCACCAACAGCAATGTTGTTCGCAATCGTATCAGAGAAAATAAAGCCATCCTGCATCACCGAACCACTCTTCGCACGCCAGAGATGCGGATTCACCACATCCAGAGGAGTCTCACCTATTTTGATATCCCCCTTATTCGGAGTATAAAAACCGAGCATCAACTTAATCAGTGTAGTCTTACCACTACCACTCGCCCCCACGATCGCTGTCACTTTATGTTCGGGTATATCCAGATTCACATCCTTCAGCACATAGTCACGGTCCGCCCCGTCATAGCTAAACGACAGATTTTCAATACGAATATCACGCCGATCCGGAAGAACCGTCAGTTTTGAAGTGATATCCTGTTCTTCATCTTTCTGACCGTGAATCTCGTTCAAGCGTTCCAGACTGATCTTTGCATCCTGAAGTTGTTGGGCAAAGCCGATAAAAGAGCCGATGGGGCCACTCAGCTGACCGATGATATACGTCAAAGACATCATCATACCCAGAGTCATATCCCCTTCCACAACCGATTTGGCAGCAATAAATGAAATTACGATATTCGTTGTCTGATTAAAAAACACAGAACCCACTTGCTGAACCTGCCCCAATGCCAGTCCCTTCACGCTGATCTTGAAAAGCTTCACTTGAATGCGTTCCCACTGCCAGCGCTTTTGCTTCTCGCAGTTGTTCAGCTTGATTTCCTGCATGGCAGTCACCAGCTGAATCAAACTGCTCTGTTCGCCCGCCGCCTGGGCAAAACGCCGGATATCCAGTTCGCGCCGGTACTTCATGAACACAAGAATCCAGCAGATATAGAGTGAATTGCCTACCAGAAAGATGGCAAGAATACCCAGATTATAATAAGCCAGCACAAAAGCAAAAATAAAGAAGTTTACGAAAGAGAAAAGCGTACTGATGGACGAGCCTGTCAGAAAGCTCTCGATACGTCCGTGGTCACCGATACGCTGCATAATGTCACCGATCATCTTCGTATCGAAATAATGGAGCGGTAGTTTCATCAACTTTGCCAGGAAGTCAGAGATCAGCGAGATGTTGATACGTGTGTTCATGTGAAGCATGATCCAGCTACGGATAAACTCGACCGAAAGTTGCGAAACGGAGATCACCAGCTGTGCAATCAGGATCAGAGTGATAAAGTTCAGGTTACCGTCACGGATACCCACATCCACCAACGACTGTGTCAGAAATGGGAAGATAAGTTGCAGCAAGCTCGCTGTCAGCATTCCCAGAACGAGCTGTATCAACTGTTTACGGTAAGGAGACAAATACTTAAGAAAAAAACGAAGACTGCGACTGCCGGACTCTTCCTCGTCCCCCTGCCCTTGGAATTCCGGGCCCGGTTCAAGCGCAAGTGCAGCTCCTTTCTCTTCTCCATTCACCTTGGTAGACAACCAACACTTTTTAAATTCTTCCTCACTGTACGAAATCAACTGACGTGCCGGATCAGCGATATAGAAACGGTAGCCACTGCGCTTCTTCTTTATATCATAACAGACCACAAAGTGGTTCTGGTTCCAATGCAGGATGCAAGGCAACGGTACGTCCTCTTTCAATTGCTCCAAAGAGATACGGACCCCCGAAGTACGGAAACCGATGGATTCCGCCGCATCACTGATGCCCAACATGGAAACTCCTTCACGGGTAATAAAAGAACGTGCACGGAGGGTCTGCAGGGAATAGCTCTTACCATAGTACTTCGCAATCATGCGAAGGCAGGAAGGGCCGCAATCCATAGCGTCCAACTGGAGGTAATGAGGAAAAGAACTTAGCTTCATTTATTCATAATATTAGTCTACGTAGCAAAAATACATCACATATCCGGAATATAATGCGCTTCTCCCGGAATTTGTGAAAAAAATTCCCTGAAAGGATAATTTATCTGTTTCCCGTTCAGAAAATTCAGCAGCAAAAGCATGCCCTTATACTGCCTTTTCTTTAAAACTCTTTCGCAAGCATTGCTCAAATCAAACAAATAGGTTTCTTCTCTGATCCGTACACATTTATCCCCCGAAGACAATCGAAGCAGGACATACCACGCAATGCCCTCCAGTCCCGTAGCTAAAGAGTAGTCATCCAAACGCCTGACATCATATTCCATCACTTTCTTATCAATCTTATTCCGTTCTTCATTGCCGGCATCTTCCACAAATCCGTACCGGACAAGATATTCTACCCCCCAACCTATGCCAGCCCATCCGAAAGACAGACCGACCGGCATACCCAAGCGAACATACTCCATCACTTCATCCAGCAACTCTTCGGCAAATTCTCCAAAAATTCGCGATTCGGCAACATGAGAATAATGAAAAAAGAAAAGACAATATCCCATCTTTCCATAAAACAGCCCTATGTCAGTTTGTCTGTAGGAGAAATAAAGTGATTTTGCTATCTTTTCTATCTGTGCATCCATAACATTTCTTTTTTAATAACTGACAGGTATTTCATAGTCGAGGCGATAAAGTTCTTTTATCCGTGCTATCTGTTTCTCATCTCTCAGTTCAAACTGAACGGATGTCGCATTCGACCTCTCCTCAGGTATATCAACTCCTTTCTCTTCTAAGAAACAGTTTAATTTACTGAGTGGTACAATACAATCCACCTCTGCAGAAGTATAAAAATCAGATTGCCTGCGTATATGTTCATCCTGCCACAACGGATTTGTCTTCCCCAATTCAAACTCGACGAACGAAAGAAAGCGTTCAAAAGAATGATCCTGATAAAGATTACACATATACATATAACGGTTAAAAGTACGTTCAAGTATAAAATATTTATAAGCAGAAATCAGTCTTTCCACCGGATCCCTCCAAACCGCTACCTTCAAATACGATTTATGCTCCCTTTCATAACCGGACATCTCAGAAACCGGTACCAAAAAACGTTCGGGTTTTACCCGGGCGATATAAAAATGAGTCTGATCTTCCGTATCAGGAATCATACCTATAGACGCATAGATAGCTATATTCTCCAAAAAAGTGAGTCCACATTTCGAGATAAGGACAAAAGCCATACGATGCTTCTCTACAAGACAAAAATTACATCCGAAGAAGTCTAATGGTGCTTTGTTTAGCATTGCAATATCTTTCATGATATACTACGATTTTCGATGTCCAACATACATACAATAAAGTGATTCAGTTCCCTGCTATAGCCCCTTATCCTTCCATCGTCTGGAGCCGGTCATAGTACAGTTTCATCCTGTTCAGTATCTCCTCACTATACCATCTTCCAAGAGACTCTTGCCGACTGAGTTCCTCACAAACACGCAGCATCTCTCCCGCCCTATCATACAAAGTAGTATAAGTTCCGTCCGGATGTAATGTACAGGCGGTAGAATATATTTGCAGCAACCTTACATAGAGCGCTTCTTTTGCCTCTCTATGTTTTTTCTCAAACAAATGTTTACGGCTATACTCCAGTAATTTTTCAATAATCAATTGAATGGAAGCAATCCGCCTACCCGCTGCTGTCGCTGTCATAATCGATCCTTCCCGTTGCCGGTAATAATAAAAATCAATATCGGCAACCGTCATTTTCTGAGCGGTTGTCAGCACCTGCGGAGTCCATAATTCATCCTCATGAATCAGCCCCGGCTCAAAGCGAAAACCGTTTTGCTCAATAAAATCTCTCCGATATAAATAGTTGTACACCATAGGGACATAACATCTGCAATCCATCACTCTTGAGAAATACGTACTTCCGGACACCACGGTTCCTGCTGCAAATAACTCCCTGCTCCTCCTTTCCCAACTTCGCACCTGCCCATCCGGATGTACCGCCAATGTATTTCCTGAAACAATGTCCGTCCGGGTCTTCATCGCTATAGCACAAAGCACCTGCAAAGCATCTTCCGCCAGCCAGTCGTCACTGTCCAGAAATGCCAGATAATGCCCGGATGCATGTTCTATTCCGGTATTCCGTGCAGCAGAAAGTCCTTGATTCGCCTGTTCCACATAAACGCAACGAGCATCCTTACCCGCATACTCCCGCAGCAACTCTCCGGAATTATCCGTCGATCCGTCGTTCACCAGAATGATCTCAATATCTGTCAAAGTCTGCTTCTCCAAAGAGTGCAGACATTCCTCCAGAAAAAGTTCCGTATTATAGACCGGAACCACCACCGAAACCACCGGTCTTTTTACCTCCTTCATATCCCTCTCAATTTTAGTTCGTGTATTTTTGGGGAATCAATATATCCATCCACCATCTATCTTTTATCAAGCTGCGAAACACATTTATCTGCCACTACTCGTCCTCCCCCTTTCAACATCCTCCACGGAATCCTTCCTTTACCCGCCATAAAGAAATAAGCGAATACCGGTTCCGCCCAACGTACGGCAACAAAAGGTTTATATCTCTGTTGTAAACTCCTGTACGACAGCTTCACAAAGGTCCCCAAAGGTATAAACCGCTCCGGATGTTTCCGGTAAGACTGCCGATAGCCCTCTTCATGCTCCTTCATCAGGGCACGCAAATGAAACCAACAAAAGCCGGCATCCAATATTTCATTCGGACAGCGCATCACTTCCAGTCCCCGATGACGGCCATCCGGCTTCGTTTCCGTCATATACCTGAATATCCGGTCCGCAGACACCTCAAAAAAGAAAGTATCACGCACGCCATTAAACGGAGGGAGTATCTCTTTGCTATCAGGCTCCGGATGTTCCTGCCCCAACCCTACCATCCACTCCCGGTCTTTCCGGAACAAGTTAATGCCCGACATCGAGACAGGCACTTTATACCGGATGATCATCTTCTCCAGATAAGAAGCATACGACGCATGTGTCCACAACGCAATTCGTTCCAGCCACCTGAACGGTCGCATCTCTATACGGTTGAAAGAGTCCACATAAGCCCGATACAGGTTGTAAGAGATACATTCCGCCACGTTGAACCGCACTTTTTTATCAGAACGGTAAGCATCACAGATATGTTTCAGCCGATCCGTAAAATAAACCTGATCGGCATCGATCTTCACTGCGTACCGATAGCTTGCTTTCGACAATGCATAGTTGCAATAGCCTGCCAACGTATGGATAGAGTCGGGCGGCAACAGCTTTGCCTTCTCCAACTCCTCCTCATCCAGATCGATCGGATATACAGACGGCCGATACTCAAAGACCCTGATTTTATCCGGATATTGTGCTGCCTTCTGCCTGAGAATCTCCGGCGTACGATCCGTACAATCATGATAGACAGCTATCAACTCATCCAATCCATCGATACACGAATCAATGCACATCTCCAAAAAATCCTCACAATTCTTACAGCGCAATACCCCCGACACCCCGACGGGCCGTTCGCGTGTCAACGTATCCGCATCAACCACATAAATCTCCTTCAACGTAACAGGAGGCATTTTTTCTTTAATAAACCCTACCATATTCCGGAGAGTTTCTTCTCCTGTTACCTGAAACCACAGAGGTTGTTCCTTCTCTATCCTCTGTTTAAAATCTTCATAATTCCCCAAAATCCGGGACAAACCGCCGGTCAACTCCTCTTTCGTTTTCGCTATCATCCCCAGCCCCTCGGCTTCCACCTCCGGAGAATACCGCGATCCCTCGGTCGGATCGTACACCAACGGGACAGCACCGTGTGCCACTCCCTCCATCAAAGAAGAAGAATAGTGTGCCACCCCTACCCGTGTGCGGGCAAATACCTCTGCCAGCTTTCCATCCGTTACCATTTCTATATTGGGAATCTGCTCCCATTCCATGCGTACCTCCTCACCTATCTTGAACTCGGGATGTTCACGCACCAGAAACCGCCGGGCGGGAAATTCCGCGGCAACCGTCCCTATCAGGTGAATCATCTCTTGAAGATACCTTTTGTCACTCAGAAAAAAAGGTCCCTGCAAGAAAAAAGTAACACACTCCTTTTTCGTCTCATTACGTGGTTCCACCTGATACATATAACCCGTCGGGACAAAGTCCGGCAACGGATTATGCTTCTCCCACAAAGTCCGGAAACCTTCCCCCCACATCAGATAGTACCGGTAAGGCATCCTCCTGAAAGCAGTGTGCATCAATGACGGCCATCCCTGCTGGATACACAAGGCCGGTATTCCATAATCACGCCCTATGGTGGCAAGCAATAACTGCTGGTAATGGCAGCCTTCCAGAAAAATCAATCCTTTAGGTTGCAAGATCCTCATCAATATATCAAATGTATTCGCATATTGAAAAATCAAGGGAAACCACTCTTTCAGGAATGGATTAACCAATGGAGCTGTTTTGGTAAATTCAAGAGTAATGGCCGTTACAAAGTCCGGCAACTCCGTTTCATCCGGAATCTCATATTCCGACAAGAGCAACACCGGTTCTTCCAGACGTTCAATCAACGGAGTCAGATAAGCCAATTGACGGGCATTATAAATATAGATCACCAACTGCCCGCCATAAGGTGCCAGTGCCTCATACCATTCATGGTCGTAGATTTTGTATTCCTCTTCCTGTCGCTCCCATTCTTCCACCTGCTTATCGGCCAGTATCTCCTTTACGCTACCCAATGCTTCCCCACAGCTCTTTCCTTCTTTACGTAACCGGTCGTACTCCTCTCTATGCCATGTGAACTGCCAGAATAGTAAATTGATCAAAGGCACGCCCACATCATGCCTCCCCATTTTCAGCCAATGTTCCCTCTTTTCCCGCAACTGATTCACGTAGTCAGACAGCACCCTATCCAGCACCTCATAATACTCCACGTAATAGTCCCGTCTATCCATATCTTTTTTATTAAAGCCCGGTTTCAATATAATGTTCAGCCAGCCCCCAATCCGCTTCTTCATCGATATCTATCATCCCTGCAGGACCGACCTCCACCACCTTCACAACTCCCGAAAGAAGCTGCCCGGAGTCCAGTATTCTCCCCACCGTAGAAGCATAGAAAGCTCCCGACTCTATCAGAAAACCTTTGTACTCCTGCCGGCGAGGTTTGGTTTCGAATGAATAGTCCAAAGGTCTCCCCTCATCACTCCAACGAAACTTCTTCAAACGGCAACAGGCAACATAGGAATCCGCTTCCCCCCTTTTCATCTCTTCTGCAAGCCCCCTTAGTTCTTGTGCAGTCGTAAAAGGAGAAGTAGCCTGTAACAAAATAAAATCATCATTCCGGGCCGGCTTACGATAATTAAGATATTCCTGTACAACTTCCAGACTGGGAGCCTCATCCCTTGCACTCCACTCACTGCGCCTGAATATCTGTACAACTTCTTCGTAACGGCCTCGTATCAGACTTTCCATTTCATCACAATTGGTCGCTACGCATACCTCGTCCGCTATGCCGGAAGCAAGGACAGTATCGATAATCCAACATACCAGAGGTTTATCCCCCAGCAGACGCAGGTTCTTACCGGGAATACCTCTACTCCCTTTGCGAACCGGAACAAAACAGAAAGTACGATTCATAAGCTATTATCATTTATGGTTTCACATGACAGAGGTTCGGTTTTCCAATAGCCAATTCATAATTAGAGGGCGAAGGACACAGCCATTGGTAAATGCAGTCACAGCAAGGTTTTTGATCGCGGATGCGAAGCCAGGAATGACCTTCGGTCATCTCTTTATATATCAGTTTCCGAACATCATTCGTCCAGATATTCCCCACTGTAGGTGAGAGTTCATTTGTATACATATCTCCATTCGAGCATACCGACAGCTTTCCAAAATCATTAGAATTGAGTATCTGGTTTCTCATTAAATCCTGCATAGATAAATGCTTGGAAAGAATGTCCTCTTCATACAGGAAAACATTCTCTTCAAAAAAAGGCAAATTATCGCCTCTATACTCGGGTTCTATCTTATATTCCTGAATAGCATACTTTTCTACAATTTCATTGGCCTGTTCCAGCTCTTTCTCCGAACCGACATTGAAAATCCAATACACATGACCTTCCTGTCTTTTCGTAAGTTCCCCTACCGTTTCTTTCCATTTTTCAGACTCAGTTACCCGTATGGTAGTCATATACCCTGAATCGACTGCCAAAGATAACGCTGAGTTGTCTGTACCTAAACAACCCATCCACTCCATGACATCCTGCACCCTTTCCTTTTCAAGGCTCCACGCTTGCAAAGCCTGCTGTTGTCCAGTCGTATGAACCACAAACAGAAGTCGTTTTACTTCACTACACACAACTTCACTCCATACTTTATCAGCCAGCCTGCAGGATTCATGTTCATCCAAATGATTAAAATCCACCTTAACCTGATATAAATACGTGAACATGTTCGTACCTACGAACCCCGAGTCAAAGCGCTGCAAGCGAGTCACTTCTTCCTGCAAGTTCAGTACCGGATACAATTGTATAGGTTTTCTGTCGGACAACTCGCAATCATAAAGGTCACCGAAAAATTTATCTCTCACTGTTTTAAGAAAATTGAATGTAACCGGACGCTCCAAATCCTCCTTCGTTATCTTGATAACTCCGCAATTCTGTTTATCAACGATTGCCGTCAGTAAATCAAGCAATTCACCGTCAGTCACCCTGATACACTCACGATCGAGTGTGTTATATAGCAATGCTTCGTCTTGTTTTAACGCGATGTGAATATAAGGTTCAAATGCAAACCAATATTCCTTTGTAGAATGTATCATAATTGTTATTCTTAAGCCAATACTACTTCCATTATTCTTTCATACGCTTTGGGATGCTCTTCCAGAAACGAAAGATTACGGCTCACGTAAGCCGCAAAAGCTTCCTTACCCTCAAAGCTCGGACAACGTACCTTTTCCAACGCATACAGACGGTCAATCGTAAATATACACCGTGTGCACGATTGCGAACGGTAACAAACGCGACACTGCGCACGCAACTTATCATAATATTGATTGTACAGTCTCGCTATTTCCTCACACGACAAACGGATGGAATGATCAGCCTCTATAGTCCCTAAGCCATATTGCTGACCGATACGCTCACACGCCAATATTTTACCATTGACAGTCACAAACATCTTACGGGCAAAAGGTATACAGCCACCTGTCGGAATAAAATTATGGGAGATCTGTTTACCGAATAAATCATTGTAGGACTGATACACATTTCCATTGTATTGATGGATAAATATACAAGCTTCGCTGTAAGCCGGTACATCCATAAACATCTCATCTACCAACACCTCATAATCTTCACTTTGCTCCAGATCCGCCACTTTATTCCGGTACATCTTTTCAAACTCTTCCTTCTTATCCTCCCGAATACCTGTCGTATTCAATGGAGCTACATGTGGCTTTTTACCATAGCGATCCTTTATAAAATGGAAGATTTCATCCACCGTATTTCTGTTGTGCAACACGGCATTGAAGTTCACGTAAGTATCGAAATACTCAGGATATTTCTCTCTCAGCAAGTCTACATGCGCAACGTTCTTCCGGAAAGAATTCTCTCCTCCCGGTGTCACCCGATAGCTGTTATTCCATTCATTTCCATCCAAGCTGATCAATAGATTAAACTTCTTCTCTGCCAGGTAATCCATACATCGATCCAGCAGCATCGCATTGGTAGTCATTGAATATTGAATCTTTCTATTTTTTATATCCAAAGATTCAATATAATCAACCACCTGGCGTATGAACGGCATATTCATCAAAGGCTCCCCCCCATAAAAACTAATAAACAACACTTTATTGGTAAACCGCTGCCTGGATTCCGCCCATATCTCCTGAAGAAAATCAATGATGCGTTTGGCAGACTCAAAGCCCATCATTTTCTTACGCCGTTCGTCAAAGTCACTATACAACTCTCCATAACCGCAATACTTACAGCGCAAGTTGCAGGCATCCGTCACCTCAAAAACCAATTGCTTCAGATTCGCCAATTCTTCTTTGACCATATCCGCAGTGATCACACCATCGTATTGGTGTCCAAGCCCATCTAAATAACCATGCTCCTTTAAATAAGACGCTTTCCGCGCATAGTAATCAGCAGTATCCACTTGCCCTGTATACTTTGGGTGCAGATGTGGAATCAGCGATGGATGCGTTAAGAACAGATGCTTCTTTTCTCTATTAATCGTATAAATATTGCGCCCGGAGGTTGTGCAACTGAATGTATCTTCCATCATTTTATCGTATTTAGTCTTTCAATTTATAGAAAGCAATAATCGGATTATCATCCTCTCCCATTTCATCAAGAAGCTTCAGTAGTTCGGCCTGCTTCTCAGGGAACTTGACCTTAGCTTCAGCGACGTTGCGCCTTACCTGATCCAAATTATCCAGCGTTATTGCGAAGTAAAAACTATTTTCACCTGCATACCTGATTCCATCGAACGATTGAGAACCGTCAATATCATTCGTTATACCCGGACTTTCGATCGCCATCCAACCGATACCTTTTAAAGGAGTCTGTTCCCAGGAATCTATCTTTTCTGTCTTTTTATCGTACCGACTGAACCACATCTTTTTATTATAGGAAAATTTAAAGAGCAGACACTCTTTATTTTCACAAACACTCTGCATCATTATAAAATCTTTCAGACCGAGATCTTTAACGTCATATCTTCCCAAAGGCAAACCATATTTACCAAGAGATAAATGATAACGAGGATAAATGGAGTCACAGGTAATGCCGTAGATCGTATCGTTGATTTGAGAATAGACATTACTCCTCCCTTGATAGATCCACGAAGCATCAGAGGAAAGATTCATCTCCGACTTATCACCTCCAGCAGGCAAGTAAGGAATTTGCTCCATCAATGTCTCCCCTTTTCCATTCACAACACAAGCGGTTATAAAGATTCGTTCATTCCCATTAGGAACAGTGCCGGGATAATAAACCAAGCAATCCCCCATCACATCGATCATATTACTATGAAAAGCAGGCCGTTTCAGGGAAATTCTCCTGACGAAACGATTATCACGCATATCATAACCAATTAGGCTGCCATTGTGGCCGAATGGATAAATAAACACTAAACTATCACTGACTGTGAAACAGTGAATATTAGCTATTTCTCCAGGACCCTGACCTACACGACCGATTTTACGGATAAACTTTCCCGAAGTATCAAACATCATGACATGGTTCTGATGCCATGAATAAATAAAGACAAACTTCTTCGTCCGCTTTAGCTGATTTATACTACCGACTAATATATTATCCTGCGTTTCCAGCTTCACATACTCCACATCTTTTACGATGTCACTCAGCAATAAAGGCTTGCCGCAATCTTTCAAGTTGTTAGCAAGATCAATATCTTTAAAGGTTTCCTCAGTCGATAAAGTATCATCTTCTATAGGAACAGAAGACGAAGGCTTATTCGTGCACGCACTTAAAAAAAACAGTGCACAGAATAATAAAACGATATTTTTGTTCATACGCATTATCCTAAATAAAAATTCATGAAGAAGATGTTGCCAAAATTTCCTTTAATATGGATCATATAAGATACACAGAAATAGATATTATTAATGGAATAACTAACTGATTCTGTTTTTATCATAACCCACAGTATCTTCAGCAACACCCTCCTCATTCATTTAAGTGTTAAGATTATTACCAATATTCAACTTGACTAGTACTGGTCTGAATTCCACCCATCTCTACATAGCAAGCCTTACTACCACCGGGTGAATGTCCGCCATTATCACCAAGCTTATAATTCGCTCCACCATTATATACTTCAGTAGAGCCACCACTATCAGCATAATTGCAGCCACAACCGCAAAGACGCCCACCCCGAAGGGTGTTCATTTCCCGTTCTTTAAGCCCGTCATCATTCAAATGATTCAGCTTGATTTTAGATAATTTTTTCATAAAATCTTCTGTTTTTAATTATAAACTCCCTAAAGAGCTAAAACTATTTTTAGATATGTATCAAGAAGGATAAAGAGAAAAAAATCCGGATGGAATGTTCTTAAAGACGTGCACTTCTTTTAAGATCACTCTTTTTTCAATTTATCTAAGACCAATAGAAAGAAAAACCTTTTAAAGTTATCCTCTCTACAAATATATTATAGCTATAAATATATTCATAAGTTTTCATAACATTTTTTTATCCGATCCATCATAGTAGCATATATGTATTTTTCATGAAACCTATCCCTGTATATTTTACCGACCAGCTGCCTTTTGACTTGGTCATTCAGCAGTTCCAATATCTTGTTGGACAAAGCTTCCGTATCTATCACATACTCCTCTCCCCAATCTTTTATAAACCCAACACGACACTCCGGCAATAGCATCTCCGAAAGCCCCGTTGAATCTGTCCCGACAATCGGTAGTCCGTGCATCATCATTTCAATAGCAACGTAGCTGCATTGTTCCAAAAACGAAGGCATCACCCCTATATCCGCAATCCGATAAAAATCATACAATGTCTCTTTGCCGACTTTTCCCGTATAGGTTATTCGTGACCAGATATCAGCGCTTGCTTTCAAGCAAGTATCATAATCTCCATCCCCAGCTATTAACAAATGCGCTTCAGGCATTCTATTCAGGATACGACGAAAAGCTTCAATCAAAAACTCAACTCCTTTTCCTTCATCTAAACGTCCCACGAAAAGCAGAATCTTTTGTGACCGGGTAAAGCCATAGAACAGCCTTTTGTCAAGCCACTCCCGCTCATTCAATTGTCTATATTCATCGCGGATACCGTTGTAGACCAGTATCAACTTATCCACAGGCAACCTATAATCCTCAACCAGCACCTTTCTGATATACCGAGAAAGGCAGAACACAACATCCATTTTTTCAAAGAACTTTTGCTCGAACTTAAAAATAGTATATACATTCTTCTCAAACGACGAACTTTCCCCTTTCCTGTTTAGAATAGAATGAAATCGTTCCGTATTCCCTTTCAACCCAAAACACCAGTCCAAATAATGGATAGTGGTCACCATCTTGCACGCAGGCAATAATCTTCTTATTTCATCAACCAGATACATATTATTCTGATGATTAAAGTGAAAGATATTGCATTCACGGGCATCCGTATGCAACGTCAGCATATAGGCTATGTTCCGGCTTAACCGTTTTTCCTCCTGAAAGCGTCCTGTGCCGGCAACCGGAAACTTCAAGATTCTCACCCTCCCGGATTCTGCCTGTTCGACTGTAAATTCATTCACCTTGGTTTCCAGCCACACCCATGTCAAACGCAGTCCCTCGCAATCACTGACACATCTCACTATCTCCCGAATATAGGTACCAATCCCGTATTGCGAGGAACGATTTTCTCCCTTATTTATTAAATAGATATGTCTCATTTCAGCCTCTATCCATAGTCCTCGTTAATATCCGCAAACCGTGTTTCCACGATAACTCCTCTTCTTTAAAATCGGTTTGCAAAACCTTTTCCCAAATCGATTTCCACGATTGTACTTCGGGACAGACTTTACGCAAGACCTGCAAATAAGCACCATCAAAAGATGACAGTTCATTGGCTGAGTGGCACAACCGCATATCCACATAAACAGCTATCCCTTGCGCTCCGGTTTCCCACGAAACATCTTTCATTCTTAAAAGATCACGCTCCATCACTTTGTTATCAATCTCTTGCAGTGCCTCGTCTGCCGACAGTTCAACAAATTGATGTTGCGCCAGATACTCTATGCCCCAACCTATACCGGATAGACCATTAGAAAAACGGATAGGTACTTCGTCATGGAGATCTTCAAGCACCTCATCCAGCATTTCTCCGGCAAAGTCTTCATACAACGTATTCCCTGTATGGCGGGCATAATGAAAAAAAAAGATTACGACTCCCATTTTGCCGTTCAATATTCCCAGATCTCCACAGAAACTGCCATGCAGCATCTGATGATTGGCTATTCTTTTCAATAATATTTCATCCGTTTCGTTCATTCTCTTTCCAAGATTTTATATATTCACTCAATTCACTCCGCTCCATGCTACATACTTTCACAAACTCCATCCGGTTCTTAAAGGCCAGTTCTTCAGTAGCGTATCCCGAGTTTTCACCTCTCGGATGCCATAGATGATACAAAGGTCCATCCTTTACCCAATGTACAGGATACCCCAATATTTCCATACGCCGGATACGCTCAGCGTCTTCGGGTCCCCAACTGATGAAACGTTCATTATCGCCTCCACAACGTAAATAAGTTTCACGGTTCACCACAAATACCCCACCGCATGAAGGACGTTTCATCAGATGGGTATATCCTTGCATTGCCAAATACTCACATCCTTGCCCCGACTGCTCAAATGCTTTACTTTGCTTATCCGACAGCATTTTCACAACTCCATTATATGGAATGCTCAATGCATAGTCCTGTTCCATAATAGCTTGTGCCGAAAGCTCCAATTGAGACAAAGGGAATATTATATCAGCGTCCCAAATTGCTACAACGGGAGTGGTGGCCTGTTTTAGCAAAGAATTGACATAAACCGTTTTATGATAGACCGCACTTTCATCATACACATACGAATAAGTCACCCCGTTATCCTCTCTTACCGGGAAGTAGCCCCTTCTTTCTCCCGCTTCGAGTACGTGCACGTTCACCCCGGATGAAGTGACATGCCGAAGCAAAATGTCAAGATTTCGTTTCCGTTCCGGACTATCTATCCGGACAGGAATCCCAATGGTAACATAGGCGACATACTCCATAAACTTTTTTATTTACTCATACAGCAGTCTATCAAAGCAGATACTTTTGTACGATAGAACCCTGTAGGATACAATTCAAATAAAAAGTCAAGTAAATCTTCAACCGATTCATCAAAATGTTTCAATTCCTCTTCCAACCAATCAATCAAATAAATGAGATACTCTTTCAACAATGCACTTGAAGAAGTATCTCCCGATACAAACGTAGGAAGAATCCGAATAAGCATATAGCGACCAAGTCCGACTATCCCGTTCTGTAAAGAAAGCCCCGAGATGCCATAAACATGGATACACCTGGCCACGCATAAGTCTATTTCCTTCAGGGTCTCATCAGTATCTCCTTCTACATAACGGTGCTGCACCAGATATTCAATTCCCCAACCAATGCCACACAATCCGTCACCGAAAGAAATCGGCATCGAATAATCCAGATGTTCACAAACTTCATCGAGCAGCTCTCCGGCTATCTCTTCACAGGATTGCTCACCGTAAAGGCGGCCATAGTGGAAAAGGGCAATGACAATACCCATTTTTCCGTTGGTGAGTCCGAGGCAGGACGTTCTACGTCCTGCCTGAACTAACTCCCTAACCAAAGAGTTGTACATAATGAACTACTCTATTATTCCAACCGGAAATCTCCATAAACATCAGTTCCACGCGGAGTAGTAAACTTTAAGGAATACTCACCCATGCCCCAAAGCGTCAGATCAAAAGTCTCTGTATCTCCAGAAGATACCGACAATGACTTCTGTATCACCATCACTCCATCTTTATAGAGTGTAATGGTCATATCCATTATAGGAGCTTCAAAACTAAGAACCAAGAATTCAGAGCCTGAAATTTCAGCTCTAATGGGAATATCTTCAACGATCGATTTCTGGAGCTTATCATTAAACAAACCTTTTAAATCAACTGGACTCGTGCTTCCGTTTGTCTTTGCCATCATTTGAAGCGACAAGACTACAAGTAATAATGTAAATAGCATACTTTTCATAATCACTAGAGATTGGTTAATATCGCAAACATAAGTTTTTGTTTTCATAAAAACAAACAGTTCAGGACTTATTTTGGAGGTTACCAGACCACGATAAGACATATAAATCGCCTATATAATATGCCATAAAGCAGAAATACATCTTTCCACGAAGACGTATAATTAACATAAAAAAAGGTATTAATATTTTAAGTCAGAACTTCGTCCGCAAAAAATCTCCCAAAGAATTTATATTCTTTTTTAAATCCATTTTTGCGTCCAATTTCTCTCTTATTCGGAAAATTGCTTTATTTAGGGTATTCTTGCTTTTCCCTAATTTTTGTTCCATTTGTTGGGTGGAAAGATGTTCATAAGAGAGTACACAAAGAAGCGATTCATAAGGGGTAAGCTTCAAATGGGGATCACGCAGGAAAGCAACTAATGGAGCATTGTAAAGTTTATAGATAGTAACCACAGCTTTATAACAATCCTCCGAAATCACTCCCTCAGCATCAAAGTAACGGTAAACGTCCAATTCTGCCAATAGTTCTGAACGAGCGTCATCAACCTTCCGCAACTGTTTTTGTAAAACAAGTAAGTCTTGTTCCATTTTGTTATTAGTTTGACTCACATCATCAGCTCTTTGTTTAATTAGAGCGAATTGCTGCTCAATGCTCTTTTTTTCATCAGTCAAATCAATCAGACTTTTATTATAATCCTCTTTCATTGTAGATGCCTCTTTACGGATTCGTTCAATCTGATCATTCATCTCTTTTATAACCTGCTTCCCTTCATCCAACTCTGCTCTCTGAGTAATAAGTTCGCGCTCCTTCGCCCTTTTATAACGTTTGTATATATGAAAAACGTAAGCCAAAGATATCGCAAGTAAAAGTAAGCAGAGAATAAAGCAATATAATAACAATCGGCTAATTTTATTTTTCTTAATTAATATCTCCTGATCGTATTTAGCCTGAACCTCTACGATGCGCTTTGCTTGTGAAAGTCGATAAACAGAATCCGCAGACTGGATATAAAGAGGCACATAGTGTTCTATATCTTGAAGATTCTGTTTACTGACAGCTTCGTTCAGCAAGGAGGCATATACTGCCTTTCGGGTATAAATATTCTCTGAATTCAGGGCTTTATGCCATAAAGAATCAACTAAATCTCCACGATTTTGTCTTGTATAGATTGTAGCCAATACGGCATATGAACGGAGTTTGTCCTCCGGAGTACTTGGTAATTTCAAAGAAGCGTTCACTACTTGTTCCGCTTTACCAAATTGATTGGTGAGCATATAAAAGACACCCACATTATGATAAATATTAGCTTGCCAGGCAGCATCAATATCCGGCACATAAGACAAAACCTCACTAAAAAGAGAGTCTGCCCGATGCGTCTCTCCTAAATAGACAGATATCTTAGCCATATCCTGTAATCCGGAAGCCGTCAAAGTTGGATTTTGTATGGTTCGATAGCAAGGCAAAGCCTTTTCATAATATAATAATGCCTTCTTATAATGCTCTTCATCCCTATTCAAATGTCCCAGATAGCTGTAAATCAATCCTACTAAATAATAATCAGTCAAATCCGGAATCATAGATTCCGCTTTTTTATACAGGAGTGTAGCACCCTCTAAGTTCCCTTGTTGCTGAAACACCCTACCCTTATAAAATAAAGCTTTAGCTTTACACTCCGCATCACCTTTATTTGAATAATAGCCAACAGCTATTTGTATCAACGAATCCGAGCTCAACGGTAAATCATTCTTATCCATTGCCTGGGTCAACAGTAGGCAATAATCAGCTTGGTTTTCTCCCGTCAACTTTTCCGGATCCGGTATTTGATGAAGATACACTAAAGCACTATCGGGACATTCCTCCATACACATTTCGGCCTGACGTAACAAACGGGCTACTTGCCCCTCAGAACGCCCATCGGTGCAACTTACCAAAAACAAAACAAATAACAATACGCAGCAGATATAAGATGATTTCATCTGTCTTCAAATATAATCCAAAATAAAGAATAAAATAAGTTCTATGAACCCATTCCTCAAAAGTACAATTATATTTTTAAATATCAACAATAAGTAAAATAAAGAATAGAACAGACCTATTCTTTTTCCGGAAAAGTATATATCTATCCGGTGGATCATTTAATAATTTTATCGCAAATACCTTGTCGGTTATTACAGCATATTGTTTCTTTAATAAGAAACCCGCCATTGATGTAGACTTTGTCAATGACGGGCAGTTAAGATTATTCTGAGATTGTATCGAGCTCACGTTAATATTATCATTTCATTCAATCACCTTGAAGCTCATTTCTATCAATCACCACCGGTATTTTATAAGATTTACCTTTACGGACAATATCGTATATCAATGTGTCTTGCCGGCTTAGCTCCGCATCCTCTTCCAAAGAGATCATTTTAATAGGAATTTCATTTATAGCAATAATTTCATCACCTTCTAACAAACCAGATTCTTTAACATAATTCCCCTCATAATCGGCAATTTTAGTAATAATAATTTTTCCATGGCTATTTATACGGGATGACATGTGGAATCGTTTCTTCCGAGGGTTGACCACTCGTTCGTAGTTCTTTATTGGCTGCAAACCTAATCTTTGTGATTTCATGTCGAAAAAGACATTAAATCTTTTAAGAAAATTCAGACCAATAAGATAATCACAAGGTACTTGATTAGGTTGATCAAATATATAAATCCGCAAGGAATCGAGTTGTATGCCACCAAACAAAGTAGCATTTACATTATGATGACTATAATATCCAGATGGTGCCTGCGTCCAAACGGCATTCTTTTTCTTAGAAAAAAAAGGCAATTCAGAAGCTTGGGCCATCAGAGCTATGTCTTGTGGCATACCTGTATCTACAAGATAAGTATGAGTAAGCATCAGTGTGTCTCCATCAGCACATCTAATATTTAAAGGCAGATTAACATAAAAAAGTGAGCTTTTATCATTCCCTCTCACAAAAGGAATCAGAATACAATTCTCAGGCATAATAAAATCTTGAAATGAATGGATAGCCATATAATGATGTTCAAAGTTAAACTCCCATATATTAACAGTATCATTTTGTGGAATATTAAACACACCATCCAATTGAGTACCTCCCATATAATCTCTCAAATTATAAACTAACATTTTATCATATATCAAATTGGCATTCCCTACTTTTATAGTCGGAACAATTGTATACATAGATGCGGGCATACGTGATACAGACCATGCACACCCATATGGAGCAATAGTGTCAGGAGACAAATTCGATAAGATAGAAGGGTGAACTGAACAAAAAGTAGAGTCAACAATAAAAGCTCCCAAAGAAGCCCCACTATCAAATACCAAATTTGCAATAATGCTATCATTAAATAACACGGGAAGCACTATCTTTCTATCTAAAGGATCAATTGTGAAATGAGCTCTCGCACACTCTTCATTCTTTTTGGATATTTCCGTACAACTGCCTAAGGCAGTAGCTTGCAAAAGAAGAAAAGCAATACACTTTATCAATCCATTGCCTATAATTGATTTCATATTCTTTAATTTAGAAAAAGCATTAGTTTTTCAGTGGTTCTACCAAAGGCTATACTATAAATATTATTCCTTAAACTTAGCGATAAGCAACACCGGATTATCTTCGTCATTCAATTTTGAAGCAATCTCTTTCAACTCTCCTTTCAACTTTCCTTGCCCGTTAAGTTCGATGAGCTCCTCAGCCGGATAATATTGTATGGCATAGTTTTCAGGCACTACATGATAATTGGCGGACAATCGCATTTGGAATGCCGGAATATTGGTAGCGGACACTACATCCCTGTTTACCAGATCGACCCGGCAATATTCATTAGTGAACCTGTCATACAAATAAGTTACCGGATCAGACACATGATTATTTTTCACATCTATATCCTTTACTATCGTGTACCAAAGCAGATAACGGCCGGTCATCACATCAACCGTCGCTAAAATCGGAATATTGTTTTCGCTTGTATGGTTCCGCCGGACAGTCAATGGAATCAAATGGTCATCACGATATACATACGCCGTATCCAAAGAATAATCGGCAATCAGAATATCCGAACCCAAACGGGCTACGGGAGACATGAATAAACCTACATAGCCGCCAGACTCACCGTCCCCTACCGTATAAAGTCCATCCCTTATTCTCTCCTTGACCGTGATGGAAACCGACGTTAATTTCCCGTCTTTCTTGGAAATCTTGTAATAAGGCGTTTTATTGACAGGATACCTCTCATCCTGAGAGTCGACAAAGCGATAATCTTCGCCAAACAGGAAATTTTCATCATACTCAAATATCGAAAAAACAAACATGCGGTTTTTCGGCAGTTTAAGCGTGCGCCTGTATGCGCCGCCATAACCATACACCTGAATCCTGCTTTGTAACCCGTCATAGATGAATATCTCCCGGGCTTTTTCATCGATGCAATAACCGCTGACAATATCCCCATATTCTTCCCCGCTCATGCCTGTACGGTTAAAAGAATGAAGGTATTTTCCTGACTTGTCAAAGAAGATAACATCACTTTTCTTGTTTACGGTAACAAGAAAGCTGTCCGTCATAAGGATGGGACGGGTACCGACCAATGAGCTGTCGCCGATTTCCAGCACGGCATATCTTACATCGGCGAGATCCTGAAGAATGATTTCTTTCTTGGGGTATTGCCCCTGCAAATCAAAAACAGGCAATCCGGTGAACGGCTCGACAGGAGTATTTACACATGCCGGCTTCTCTTTTTGAGAACTACCGGTACAGGCCACCAACGCACTAAGCACTAAAATCAAATATAGGTTTTTCATTATAAATCTATTAAAAAATGTATAAAGTATTTCTCAGATAGAATCTGCATGAACAGCTTTTTCCTCCTTCTCCACCTTCACTCCGACTTGCGGCAGATTTGTACATGAGCCCCAAAATATCCCAACAAACAGATAACTTGATTTCATTTATACTAATTTATAAGAATTAAATAGTATCACATGTCAGACCCCCGTAAATTAGAAGCAGGCAATCTAACAAATGGTTTAACTGTATCAGCACCATGAACCCATCCTCAAAAATACAATTATATTTTTAAAAATCAACAATAAGTCGAATAATTCCTGTTGGTGAAATTCAAAAAATATATCAAAATCTTTATTCAAATCAAGTTTTAATTGCAAAAGTCTAGTAAGTTCCACCTTTTGCGATAATAACAGCCCTTTCATACGCAACATCAATTCTATCTTTAATACTTTGAATACTAGGTTCTGCAATACAATCAATACGTACTCCAACTCGTTGAGTTGGAGAAAAATCCGGATAATAAATCCCTATCCCAGAATAAGCAGTTAGCACCTTTCCAGGAAATGTAAAAAGTGAAACATTGCCATCAGACCCCGAAGTTGAATTGCCAACCGTTATTGAACGCGGATTAACTTGTAAAGCCATCGTTAAATATTCAGAGAAACTTCGTGTCCATTCATTGACTAAAATTATAATTCGACCTTTATAATAGTTCTCACTACCTATTTTGCTGGAAGAAGATCGGTGATACCTCAACATACCTGGAAAACGAGTATCCGAATATGTTGAATAAGCAAAAAATGAGTTGGGAGGAACAAACATTTTAGTTAATGGCGAAATTATATCGGTATAAGGATAAGATCTCAAATCTAGAATAATGGCAGATGCAGTTTTAATGGCATCATAATTATCATAAATATTATCAACAGAAGCGGAACGTAAATTCAAATATGCAATACTATCATTTACCCAATGATACAATGGAAGCTTTTCATTATTCCTATCAATTAGTCTTTCTTTTTGAAATAAATCGTATGCAGAATAGTTGTCTGATTTAGTTCTTAAAGTCTCCCCATCTCTAAGCAACGTGAATACAGTAGCAGAATCATATTGAGACAAAATAGCATTACAAATAAACATTTGGTCAGACCAATAGTTTCCTCCACAAACAAATTCCTTTAGGCTATCAGCTAACTGATGAATATCCCGTCCGTCAACTTTCAAAACAATATCACCGATTTCAAAAGCACCTTTATCGTAAGCCGGAATCCGGATTTGATTGATTACAAATGTATCATTAATCAAACTCATTCTGAAATTAGGTCGATATGGGCCAAATACAAGTCCATCAATTGTTGCCGGATAAGAAGCATGGGTGTCACGTAGCCGATTGGTTAATCGATATATTTCCAAATGATATTTCTTGGGCAAATCCGCTTTTTCGAAAAGTGGTATAGACTCATATAAGATTCGGTCCCAGTCACCCTCAATACTATTTTTATAAACATAAAAATAGTTTATCAAATTCCAATATTGAAAGAGTCCAACCAAACGCATATCTCTTTTAGGGAAAGAGGCATATTCCAATTCATCAATTAGGGCAATGTTACCGATAGATTTATTAAAAACAAAGCGATTTCTACGTCCGGAGTGAGAATAAAACATGGCTTCAAGTTTTTTCTTAATTCTATAATCGAGACATATAGTATCATCCATCCATTCGTTATTTATTAAGACATAATCATTTAAATCAGGATATGGATTTTTATTTTTCGATTGAGAAATCGCTGGGTATTCAATCAGACTATCCAATATTGCACAATATTTATCCTTAGAATCCGCCCTTTTCACCCTGGGACTATTAGCAAGTAACAGGCTATCCATTTGACTAACAGAAAGACGGGCATCTTCACGGTAATACTTTATAAATCCCCAAACTTTACACAAATAAAACAAGCGGGCATTAGCATCAAAGACTGTTGGCACAAAGCTATCTATTCTTTTTTTTTCTTTAAATATAAAATCAGTATATAAATTTATTTCCGAGCTAAACCTATAATAAAAATTTAACCATCGAACATATTTATAAATAGGAATAGCAAGTAAACCTACCAATATCAGAATAAATACATATCTTTTTTTTATGTTTTTCATAAGTAAACAATACAAAATTACTCTTACTCTTTTAGCTTTTCAGATTCCGCTTCTATATCGTTTCATATCATAATAGACCCTTTCAATACTCGTAAAGATAATATTTAATTCTATGTTTTAACACAAAATAGTATAGTTATTCAAAAATCTAATGTATATATTTTCGTTCTCAAAGATATATTACAATTATCGACCAAATAAAAGTCATTAATATCATACATATCATTAAAAGCAAAGCCAAAAATTAAAATAGCACAATAAGGCATATTTAAACGCTTTCCAGAAAAGAATAGAAAACAGCCATCAGTAATAATCAAATAAACAGATTTCATATAGTCCCAGACTGTCATCCCAATTAACATTGTTAATGCTATTTTTTAGAGCATTCTATTCTTGGATGCAAAGAACAAGTCTTTTGCATTTAAAAGAGCTGTTCCTTATCATCAAAAGACTTGCTTTAACAGTGTGTTAAAACAGCCCTTCTAATCGCCCAAAACAAATAGAGCAAACTAACTGATTTCTAATATAATAGAATTTTAAAAAACTCTATATTCTAATAAATTCGCAAACAGGACATAAAAGAGATACTCGCCAATTTAGCAACTAAGAAAGGTGCTTAATCTGATGTATCTATCCACAATACATGCCTATTTACTGCTATCTCATAATTAAGTAGTCTTTTGCCAGCCCATCCCATCATAGCTCCCCTTCAATTTTTTAACTTGTAAATGGCAATAATCGGATTGTCATCTTCTCCCATTTCATCAAGAAGACGCATTAATTCGGCTTTCTTCTCCGGGAATTTAACTTTGGCATCTTTTATCGTTGCCTTCAGTTTATCTGCCTGAACTACATCAATAATCGAATAAACATGTCGATCATCAATATAGCGGAATCCGCCTATATTAACACCACCGTCTATGTCATTTGTTATCCCGGGAGTATCTAATGCAAACCAACCACCTATCTTATCAGAAGATTGGCTCCAACTCTTCACATCTCCCGTTTGCTTATTGAAGAAACTATACCACCACCTTTTTCCATAAACATAAGTAAGCAACAAAAAATCTTTGGTCTCTGCGATAACCATCATTAAGATATAGTTTTCTCGCCTGCTTTGCCGACTTATTTGATACTCGGAAACAGGTAACTTATACCGTCCCAGATTTAAATGATAACGGGGAAAGATGGAGTCCAGACTTACTCCATAGATTGTATCGTTAATTACAGAATAAGCATTATAGGAATTATCATAAAACCAATGCCGTGGTCTATCAATCATCACAAACTGAGGACAATTCGCATAAAAACTGGATCCGAGATAAGGGCTTTGATTTGTCACAACAGTACCGTCAGCTCCTACAATACAAACAGTAGAAACATATTGAGGAAAGAGTTGACCTTCCGGTATAAAACCAGGATAACAAACAATGTTATTATTCAAAAGATCAAAATCAGCAGATGCACTCATCAATGCTTCAAAATCTTTGGACGGAACTATCTTTTGAATAAATTGATTATCATGTACCCGATATACAAAAAAACCACTACGATAAGCAGCTTTTACATATACAAGACTATCCGTAGCTGAAAAACCAAGTATTGTATTTGTTTCTCCCGGCCCTTGTCCCAACTTTCCGAGTGAACGAATATAAGTTCCATCTCTACTAAACATTTTTATTAAAGAATTCTCTCCATCACTCTTTACAAAAAGGAAGTGAGGAGTTAATTGTATCTTAGAAATATAGCCTATCAACGACTGATCGGTTGTTTCAGGTTTAATATATTCCACATCCTCTATAAACAGACTCATCAACAGCTCTTCACCACAGTCGGAAAGATGATCAGCTAAATTGATTTCACGAAAGGCCTCTACGTGGAACTGCGTATCACTGGCAACAGATGATTGATCATTGTTCTTCCTGCTCTGGCAAGCAATAAAGATACAAAACAGACCTAATATACAACTCAAAGACTTATACATATCATTAATTCATATCGTTTATGAAAAATCACTAATTAACATCGTAATCTAATCCTTCAAAACATAAACAGTACATTCAGTATTCTTATAAGAGTTTTTTCCCGTAAGTAACTTTAGTCTTTCAATTTATAGAAAGCAATAATCGGATTGTCATCCTCTCCCATTTCATCAAGAAGCTCCAGCAGTTCGGCCTGTTTCTCAGGAAACTTGACCTTAGCTTCAGCGACGTTGCGCTTTATCTGATCCAAATTATCCGGAGTGATTGCGAAGTGAAAACAGTTTTCGCCTACATTATAGAAGTCTTTGAACGATTGAGAGCCGTCAATATCATTCGTTATACCCAGTGCATCGAGTATCACCCAATGATGAGCTTTAAAAGGAGTTTGCTCCCAAGAGTCGATCCTCTCCGTTTTTTTATCATATCGGCTGAACCACAACTTTTTATCAAACCAAAATTTAAAAAAAAGAAACTCTTTAGTTTCATAAACACTTTGCATCAGAACAAAATCTCCCCAACCATAATCATGAGTAGGATCATATCTTCCGGAAGGCAATTTATATTTTCCAAGAGAAAGATGGTAACGGGGAAAAATAGAATCACAAGTAATGCCGTAGATCGTATCATTAATAAACGAATAAACGTTACTTCTTCCACGATAGAGCCAAGAAGGATCAGAAGATAATTGTAATATTTTCTTACCACCAGAAGATAAGTAAGGGATTTGCTCCATCAATGTCTCTCCTTCTCCATTCGCAACACAAGCGCTTATGAATGTCTTGCTATTATCAGGCGAATAAACAGTACCGGGATAATAAACCAAACAATCTCCCATCACATCGATGGCCCTACTAAAAAAAACAGGCCATTTTAAAGGAATTTCCTTGACGAAGCTGTTATCCCGCATATCATAGACTGTCAGGCTGCCATTACGGCTGAACGGATAAATAAATACCAAATTGTCACTGACTGTGAAAAAGTCAATATTAGCTATCTCTCCAGGACCCTGACCTACACGACCGATTTTACGGATAAACTTTCCCGAAGTATCAAACATCATGACATGGTTCTGATTTCTTGAATAAATAAAGACAAACTTCTCTGTCCGCTTTAGCTGATTTATACTACCAACTAATATATTATCCTGCGTTTCCAGCTTCACATACTCCACATCTTTTACGATGTCACTCAGCAGTAAAGGCTTGCCACAATCTTTCAGATTGTTAGCAAGATCAATGTCTTTAAAGGTTTCCTCAGCCGATAAAGCGTTATCATCCACCATATCCGGAGAAGAAGGCTTGCTGCCACAAGCAGCAAGAAAAAACAATACCAAAAACAATGCGATATAATCTAACTTCATAGGACGATAATTTATAGGTTACTAATAGTTGGATTTAAGTTTCCCAATCATAAGAATGTCATTATCATTTTCGTGCAAACTATTTCTCAAACCAGTGGCTCGCTTACGTATTTCAGGCTTTAAATCAGTTTGGGCAAGAACTTTATCTAAAGCATCCATCAGTTCAAGAGGTTCGTAAGAGATACAGACATAACCGTTGCGCATAGTCAAGAAAGGATAAGAAAGTCCCAAAAAGTCATTTGTAAAACGATCAATGCGCTTCACACTACCATCTTTTTTAGAAACACGAATATTAAATACAGTCATACGAACGGGAGAACCATCTGATGGCACTTTAGCCGGTCCAATAGTTACTCTACTCCAATAATATTCCGGAGTCTCATACAATGACGTTACAATATATTTATCCTCCTGCATTACATTATCCAAAGTAAAACAAGGTTTCAATACATTATTAGCAATATCATAGTGATATAGAGTATCAGGGCGTGTACGCCCGACAACCTGACAAAGGGAAAAAGAATAGCCATCAACATTCCGGGGAGCCAATACTTCATTGCTATAATCCGGCACAATCGCATAATTTACAGCAAATATTTTTTGCAAGATATTCCCCTTAAAATCTTGTACCCAACATAGATTCTTACTGATCGGTGCTTTTGAATTTCCTATATCAGCAAAGGGAAGAACGACCACTACAGCTTTTTCATTTTCCAAATCTATCCAAATGGAACTCTTCGTTATCGTTTCCGGCAATGAAATACTCTCTTTCGATAAAAATCGGCCTTTAAGATCAAAAAATAACATTTTTTGATTCTCGGCAATAGCTATACGTCCCTGCTTTTCATCAAGAAATCTATTCACAGCATATTTGTACTCTCCGGGGCCTTGACCAACTCCACCTATATCAGCCACATATCGTCCCTTACGAGTAAATAATTTTAAAGCAGAAACGCCATCCGGCTCTATTAAGATATAATTGCTTGAAACATCGATACCAAAAGGATAAGTGGCAACCAATGCCTCTTCTCTGCCATCCAACTTAATAATTTCCAATGATTCTATCAAATCAGAAAACAACATTTCCTCACCCTTTATTTTCTCTATCTCCAGTAAATCGACAGCGTAAAAGGCGGAACCTTCTTTTATATCCCTCTCTTGGGGTACAAACAAAGAACATGAGGAAGCAGACATTGCAACCAATAAAAGAAAGAAAAGCGGATATAAAAGGTATCTTGTCTTCATATAAAAATAGATTTTGGCTGAAAGTAAAAAAACTACTTTTCATAAAGCATACTGCAAGATACGAATTATTCGTAGAATGTTATTCTATTAAGGATATGTTAAAAAGCATCTCATTCAAAATTTTTCAGTCTTTCAATTTGTAAATGGCAATAATCGGATTATCATCCTCGTGGACATTTTGTGCTATTTCTTTTAATCTTCCGGAAAGTAGTCCGGCCCCTAATTGCTCTTTCAACCAAAAAGGTTGATATAAAGTGGCAATTTCATTCTTTCCACCGGTATTTATCAATTGTATAAGCTTTCCGCCTGACTGTCCGTCACACATAACTCCTCTATATATCTTTTGCTTTTTCTTATCAATAAAATAAGACTTGGCGGGGGGAGTATTCTCGAAAATTACAACATTAGCATAGGCATCTGTTTCGAATATTAAATGTGGACTCGAACAGTCTCCGCACTTGCCAGAACCTACAACATTGTTAGGCGGCAACTGAATATAACGGGGGTCACGTGAATGAGTATTAATAGCAAAAAGTGTATCAGTCAACATAGAGTTAAAAAAAACAGAACTTCCATCCGATCTGGGAGTGGACATAATTCCTAATATCAGACTACTGATTCCACTACGTGCCGGATAGGGCTTGGAAAGGGCTTCTATCATTTTCCCATTCTCCAAAGAAATCAAGAAGAAGCCAGGAACATTCTTATTCGGCACATTAACTGCACAAATTGTCTTCTCGTCCAATAATCCGATCCGCACAGCCCAATTAGGATTCAAAGGTATACTACGCAAAAAGCTACCATCATAAGCATAAATCATCAACGACTGTTTACCACCATCATAAATTATAACTTCTTTCTTTGTACGATTCAGAACCATATCTATCAATGTCACATACTCTTGCGGTCCCTCACCAATCCGTCCGATAGTATTTAGAAATTTTCCATTTCGTCCAAAACGAAATATCTTGTTTAATGAAACTATGAAAACCTCAGTGGCAGTTGCAAGGATGGACTCTACACGAGTATCTGATTTGGGTATCAGACCATCGTCCGGTGTCTCTAAAGGAATGTAATCTACAACTTCAGCAAGAGTATGCACATCAATACTCTTCTTTTCGTAAGACTGATTTTTATCAATATAAAAGACCGTTGGGATTTCTTTTGCTACACTATCTGAACCTTCTTTGAGAGAACGCAAATCTCCTGAGGTTTTTGAGGAACACCCGAATAGAATGAAAAAGCCCAATATGAACACGATTTTAATCATCATACCAATAGATTTAGTTTTAACTAACCGATTATTATAAGATACTACATTCAGTATTTTTATAATAAGAAAGTATTTTGCAATATACGAAATATTTATTTCCGCTCAGTATTTTCATTCAAAAAGATAACATCGTGAAAGACTATACGATAGAATCAAACTTCAGATGATGATAATTTATAGGTCACTAATAGTTATTGTTTCAGTTTTCCAATGATAAGAATGTCATTATCATTTTCGTGCAGACTATTTCGTAAATCGGTGGCCCGTTTACGTACGTCAGGCTCCCAATCTGTTTGGGCAAGAACTTTATCTAAAGCATCCATCAGTCCAAGAGGTTCGTAAGAGATACAGACATAACCGTTCTGCATTACCAAATAAGGATAAGATAAACCTAAAAGAGGATCAGTAAAGCGATCAATGCGCCGTACATTGCCATCTTTTTTCGAAACGCAAACATTAAAGGCTGGTAAACGAACAGAATAAACACTTGAGGAAAGATTATTAGGATATAAAGTGACTTGCGCCCAATAACTCCTTGAAGTTTCATATAAAACAGTGCAAGCACTTTGATTTTCAGAAACAACATGATCTATTGTAAAGCATGGAGTTATTATATTCTTTACTGCATCATAGTGATACAAAGTATCAGGACGAGTACGCAACATGGGGTCTTCAAAAATAGAAAAAGAAATCGCATCCACATTCCGACATGCCACTAAGCCATTACTGTAATCTCCAATTAAACCGTAATGATTTACAGGAATCCGATGCACGATATCACCCTCCCTATTTTGCACCCAGCACACATTGTTACTAATTGCAAAATTGGAGTTCTCATTCTCAGAAAATGGCAAACCCACTACAGTTACATGCTTTTTATCATGGTCCATCCAAATACAAGGCTTATGTACTATTTCCTTAAAATGGATAGCTTCATCTGACAGATAATTCCCCTTCAGGTCATAGGTAAGTATTTTATTTGCTCTTCCTGAACCTAAGTAAATACGTTTTTGCTTTTCATCTATCATACAGGAATGTATCGTTTTGTACTCTCCAGGACCCTGTCCTATACCACCAATATCCGCCACGTATTGACCTTTACGCGTAAATAATTTAACAGGGGATATAGCATCAGGCTTTAACAAAATATAATTGTCCGTCACAAAGATACCAAATGAATAGGTTTTAATAAGTGCCTCATCCTTATTCTCCAACTTAATAATTTCGTATGTCTCCATTAAATCACCCAAAGACATCACTGTCCCTTTTGTCTTCTCTATTATACGCAAATCAACAGAACGAAAGGCGGGATCTTCTATTATATCCCCCTCTTTGGGTACAGATGAAAAGCAGGAAGCAGACATCACAACCGATAAAAGAAAGAGAAGCGGATATAAAAGGTATCTTGTCTTCATATAAAAATAGATTTTGGCTGAAAATAAAAAACTACTTTTCATAAAGCATACTGCAAGATACGAATTATTCGTAGAATATCATTCTTTCAGGGATATGTTTATTAGCACTATTAACAAAATTACCAAAAAGCAAATGGTTCTTCAGAAGTATTAGTAATCAATTATAATGCTTACATTCAGGAATCTTTTCAATCAGCATTATCAAGAATATCTTATTTCCATATATAAGAGATTCTATCTATCACCTATATTTATAGAAAATACAAACACAATACTAAACTATTTCTCACTTTCATAAGAATCACTCAAAAGTAATAAATATGTTCACGTTATAAATGTACCAGTCATCAATACAACGAAATCTACTTTTCTTGTTTCGCAATGATAATTGCCTCCTCATATGCGGTATCTATTTTTTTCTTTATATCATTAATTTTAGGTTCCACGGTATAATCTACACGCACCCCTACTCGTTGGGTAGAAGTAAAATCAAGATAATAGATTCCTATTCCAGAATAGATTGTCCTGACTTCTCCGGGAAATGTAAAAAGTGAAATATTCCCATCTGCCCCTGAAGTGGAATTACCCACAGTTATCGTTCGTGGATTCATCTGTAGGGCATAGTTGCATATTCAGAAAAACTTCGCGTCCATTCATTGACTAAAACTATGATTCTACCTTTAAAATGTTTTTTTCATCACCAATATTATTTTCTCAATTTAAGTAATACTAATATGGGATTATCTTCTTCATCAGCATTTGCTACAATTGCTCTCAGCTTATCTTGCTTTTTTTTGTTCTGAATATCAGGGTGGGCAGCAAAATATTCTTCTGTCAGAATCTCTTTCATATCGGAAGGATTCATGTATGCAAGCCAATAAGTTCCGCTACTACTCACAGATTGGGGATAAAAAGGAAGTCCCCCATCAATATCATTCTCAAAACCTTGGGCTAACGGAGTCCCTCTTTCATTCAAACAGATAGTCATTGGTATTGAAAACCCCTTACCTATGTACTTGTCATAGCAAATAATGTAACACTTTCCCTGGAAACGAATTTCAATAAAAAAGAAACGTTCTGTCTCAAAAGCCTGGTTCATAGAAACATATGAATGATCAAAACTACTTCCACCACCTTGCGACCAAATTTTACTTATATCAGGACGATGAGAGCCATAATTCAAGAAATAACGTGGAACGAATTGCTTATTCCGGATAGTATAAACTGTATCCGAGGGGGCACCTCCACTGTGAGTTAATAAAACTACATCCTTATAGATACTTATACCGGGTTGTGAAATACCGGATTCAAGTCCTTCCAAATCTCCATACGGTTCTATCGGGTTAGCTGTTTGCAAGGAAGTACGTCGACAAAGGCTGTCTAAAAGTACATATCCATAGAATAAACGCTTTTCCTTTCTCACTCGCAATGCACGGGATGTATATGGTATCCCTATCCCCCAAAGAGCATGATCATAATAAAAAATAGTCTCGGTAAACAAATCGATACCCATAGGAGAAGATTCACGAATCACATGTCCATTGTAATCATACGTAATTACATTGTGTTTATAAACTGTCTTAATATAAATCAGCTTATCCTCGCTGTTTACACTAATATTGGCAATCTGTTTGTACTCTCCGGGACCCTGCCCTATTCGTCCGATCTGATTCACAAAATGGCCTAACGTATCTACTGTAAACGCATAAAAGGGATCATTCAGAATAAATAAGCAACTTTGTTCATCGTACTCCAAGCCACTTAAATAGCGTATATAGATATCTTCGCTTTGATTTTTTATAGGAATATAGAAAACATCTTCCACAAAGGAACTCAATTTTATGCTTAATGACTGGTTACGCATACAGGCCTCCAGATCAATAGTAAGCGGATAGTCTACTTCTTCAGAGGAAGTTATTTCTTCATTAAAAACAATTTCTTGTCTTTTAGGAGAAGAACAGGAAAGTAGAAGAAAAAAATAGAAAATAAAACTATATCTTATCTTCATATAAAATAGATTTTAGTTTAAAGCAAAATGCATACTGTTCAAGAAGCATATCGCAATATACGAATTATTCGTAGAATGTCATTCTTTTAGGGATATGTTTATCAGCACTATTAACAAGATTTTCAGGTGATGAATGGGGTACGAGGTTATTAATTTCTTATATGTACGTGTAGTTAATATCCTTCCTGCACGAGTTAACTTTATTTGCTCGTACAGGGAGGATACTAATAGAGTATTCTACTGGTTATTAACCTATTAGAAAGGAGATGCAATAAACAGATAAAATCTGTCGATCGTGTGAGATAGAATGGAACTGACGTAATACTTACTCTGATAAGTACAGAAGAATGATGATCACCGGAAAAGTTTATCGATCTCTTCTTCTTTTATGGTAGTCAATACCACACGACCATCCGGCGTATAGTTAGGCGAAGGACAGGCAAACAGATTATCGACCAAACTGACCATCTCTTCATTACTCAGCACCTGCCCATAGACAATGGCAGCCGCGCGGGCAAGGGTCAACGCAAGGATATCCTGAATTTCTTCTTTGACATCGTTGCCTTTCTCCATAGCGGTATGCAACATGCTGCGCACCAAATCGACCGGATTCAGTCCGTCGATGCCTGAAGGTACTCCGTTAATGGCATAACTGCCTCCACCAAGATCGCTGAGATCGAAACCTACCGCAGATAAATCGTCCATAATGTCTTGCAATACGGCTGCCTCAGAAGCCGGAAGTTGCAGAATTTCGGGGAAGAGAACGCCTTGTGAGAATCCCTGCTTCTGCTGAATCTGGGCACGATAACGGTCAAAGAGCACCCGAACATGGGCCCGGTGCTGATCGATCAGCATCAATCCGGACTTTACAGAAGTAAGAATGAAACGTCCCTTAAACTGCAAGTGCTGGGTTCCCTTCTCCATTATGGCCGACTCATCGGCATAAAGAGTTGCAGGAGCGGCTGTAACAATACTTTCCTCTTCAATTACCGCAAATTCTTCCGGTTCGGGATCGGGTTCGGCGAAAGGCTGATTCATCTTACTGGCTTTCTCAAGACCACCGTACAAATCTTCCCAGTCCACTTTCGGACGGGAGTAATTGCCACCGCCGGAAGAGGGCACCGAAGGTTTGAATGGATTGAAATCGGAGTTGAAATGCACCTTAGGAGGCTCAGGAGGCAAGTTCTGTTCAAATGCAGGGATATCGGGCATGTCTTCCGTATCGAAATCGATAGAAGGGACGGCATTGAACTTGCCCAATGACTCTTTTACCGAGGCAGAAAGAATCTGCCAGATAGCCTGTTCGTTCTCAAATTTGATCTCTGTTTTGGTAGGATGGATATTGACATCGATGTTGGCAGGATCGACTTCAAAATAGATGAAATAAGAAATCTGTTCGCCTGCGGGAATCAACTGTTCGTAAGCATCCATCACCGCTTTATGGAAGTAAGGATGACGCATGTAACGGCCATTCACAAAGAAATACTGATGGGCACCTTTCTTACGGGCTGTTTCGGGCTTGGCCACATAACCTGAAACCTTCACCATCGTAGTGTTCACTTCCACACTGAGCAATTGCTGATTGAGCTTCTTACCAAAAATAGAAAGAATACGTTGCCGCAAATGGCAGGCGGGAAGATTGAACAGTTCGGAGTCATTGCTATACAGTGAGAAAGCAACCTCAGGATGTACCAGGGCAATACGTTCAAATTCGGCCAGAATATTACTCAACTCGGTAGAGTTGGCCTTCAGGAACTTACGCCGGGCAGGAATATTGAAAAAAAGGTTCTTAATGGAAAAGTTGCTTCCTTTGGGACAAGACACTGCTTCCTGACTCTCCACTTTGGAGCCCGCAATGATAATCCTGGTCCCTAACTCTTCGGATTCGGGACGAGTCTTCAGCTCTACCTGAGCAACGGCGGCAATGGAAGCCAGCGCTTCACCACGAAAGCCCATCGTGCGAAGGGCAAACAGATCGGATGCCTCGCGGATCTTTGAGGTGGCATGCCGCTCGAAAGAGAGGCGTGCATCGGTTTCGGACATTCCCTTACCATCATCAATCACCTGTATACAGGTCTTACCTGCATCGGTAACCAATACATGAATATTTTGTGCCTCAGCATCGATGGCATTCTCGACTAACTCTTTGATGACAGATGCCGGACGTTGTATCACCTCTCCGGCAGCTATCTGGTTGGCAACCGAATCGGGTAATAAATGAATGATATCGCTCATAATAGATTTAGCTTTGACTGATTAATTTATAGGACTTAAAAAGACCAGCTACCGGTCTGCAAATAATGCCATAGAAAAATAAGCAAGGCAATGATAGCCAGAATGACACCCAAATGAGCAGGCTTACGCCCACTCTCCTTACGACGCTTCAGATGTGTGGTGCCTTCGATGAACTTTCCGCGAATATCTTCCGGAGAAAATTCTTTTTCGGGTAACATTCCCAAATCACGCTTGGCATCTTCTTCCATTTTCGTCAATTTTTCTTTCCGCTCGTCCACATAGATATATTGATGATTGAATCCACGCGGCTTTCGTACATTGAATATTCCCATAGCTATTTCATATTAATTATTTCACGTTTAGGACCACTGATGACCTTGCGCTCTGTTTTACGTAAAGCCTCACCTGCCTTTTTCCCTCTCCAGTTGAAAATGTCTTCCTTATTCAAGGGACGGACATAATCAAACCAACTGAAAGTGGGCAATTTCATTTTGTCGGGTGGAATCTGATCCATTGGATAAAGTGTTCCATTCGATTTGGGACTCATGACCATTTTCTGCATTTTCCGGTCTTTGAGATACATATTCAACAGACTGGTTTCGGAGGTATTCATACCAATCATAGTGCTATCTTGCTCCTGAGGATAATATACTACAAGGACATTCCCTATCACATCTATTTTGCGTGCCTCACCCTCGGCAAAGTATGCCTTGATCTCTTTTCCTGAGATCTGATTAAAATGAATGGAGTCTTTCTGTTCCACCGTGAGCGCCTGATTGATGATATGAGCCCAATCAATCGTACTGTCGTTCATATATACCTTAACCTCTTCTCCCAGCAGTTGTTGCCCTTCGTTCCAAATAATAGGATCGCGATACATAGTGAGGCAAGAGTCTTTCGTATTAAAGACCAAAGAATCACAAACGCCTTGCAGATCAGCGCTGTACATACGTACCTTATGAAAAGCGCGCATCTCACGGAAAAGGGAGTCGGTGTCGAGATTATAGCTATTCATCAGTAACGTATCGGCATGCATAAAGAGGCTGTCACCCCGTGAATAATCCACGGCAACAGCTCGCTTGGTGGCAAGAGCATTCTGCTTCAACTCGTCATAATAACAATAATCACCGGTAAGCATGTTCTTATTGACAGTGTCGTTCATCTGGACATTATCGAACGCCTCACCATAACCCGCTTTACGGTCATAGAAAAGGCTGTCACCGGTCAACTTCTTACCTTCATTGGTCAAAACCGAACGGTCGAGCAGTTCGGCTTGTCCGGAAACGGTATTGTAAATGCCCCACTCGGAATAGATATGGTTCTGATCGCTGACAATATTGGAGGGTCCCAGAATGGTAGCAATCTTAGTATTCGTACTATACTTCAGGGTGTCGGAAGTAAGCACGAAACGGGGATTCACGAGCTTGACATCATGGTTGAAAACAGAAAGTTTAGTGGCAGGACTGTACTCACCCCAGTCGGAAGTCAACACATTTTCTTCATCCATCAACGTACCCCCATCAAAATAGTAACCCAAATTGTACAAACGGTCATAATTCAGGCTGTCTGTCAACAAGGTAGTATTCCGGTTGATCATTTTCACATTCTCGCGCAGTTGCGCTATCTGAGTCATGCCGTCATAAAACAAATAGTCACCATAGATGAAAAGAGTATCTCCCTGCTCCATACGCACATTGCTGAATGCTTCGAATGAATTCGTTTTTTCGTAAATCAGGGCACTGTCACAATACATATACATGCTGTCGTGACGCAACTTAACCGAACCAATCAGCACCTGAACATCAGGACGCGCCAGTTTATCGGCTTGCCCCCGATCGGCATGGAGCAAATCGACACGGGTCTTTTTATTTCCCGTTGGCTTTTCCGGTTCAGCCTTCTTCTCCTGTTGTGGCTTCTTGTCATGCTGCGGTTTCTTGTCCTGGGCCACCAGAAAACATACGGCAAGCAGGCATAGAATACCCGCTAAGAGAAATCTATGCCTGCCGTGGAATTTATGTTCTTTGTTTAATCTAAACATATCAAATCAGGATCAGTCTTTTTTAATCCAGCCCGGATATTTAAAGTCACAACGCTGCCATGCCGGATTAATACGCACATACGTATGTTTTTGTTTTTCAACAATCCATTTTTGCAACGCCTCTTCACGACGTTTGTCGAGCACAATTTCTTTCAGGTTCTGGTAGTCATCGGTGATAGTGGCTTTGTGTCCATTGATGCGTGCCTTCAGCTTAACAATAGCACAAACTTCCTTACCATCTTTGGGGTTGACCATAGTGAAGGCTTTGGAGATCTCACCGATATTCATCTTATCTACCACTTTAGCTATCTCCTGCGGCAAATCCTGCATCTCGAATTTAGCAGTCTGATTCATCGGATTCTGCATCAGACCGTGATTGTTGCGTGTGTCTTTATCCTGAGACAAAGCAGCGGCTGCCTGATCGAATGTAAACTTATCGCTACGAATATCGTTGGCTATGGAATCAAGACGTGCATTGGCTTCATTCAACTCCTTATCCGATACTTTGGGCTTCAACAGGATATGACGGGTATTGATACGGTCGCCACGTTTCTCGATCAACTGGATGATATGGAAACCATACTCGGACTCTACGATCTTAGATATCTTCTTAGTGTCCTGCAAGTTGAAAGCGACATTAGCGTATTCGGGCACCATCTGGCCTTTACCCATAAAACCGGTTTCACCACCTTTGATGGCAGAACCGCGGTCCTCGGAATACAACAGGGCAAGTGTAGAAAAATCACTTTCGCCCTTATTGATACGGTCGGTATATTCACGCAAGCGTCTTTTCACATCCTCTATTTCAGAGATGGGCACTTTAGGTTGCTGTGTGATGATCTGCACCTCTACCTGAGTAGGGACATAAGGGATACTGTCCTGAGGAAGATCCTTAAAGTAGCGGCGCACTTCGGCCGGAGTCACTTTGATATCACCTACCAGCTTCTGCTGCATTCTCTGTACAATCAATCCGTCACGGGCATTCTCGCGCATGGCTTCGCGGATCTGCGTAGAAGTCTTGTTAAACTCAGCTTCCATCCTTTCTCTGCTACCCAAAGCCTGAATATAGTTATTGATCTGATAATCGACACGCTGTATCACTTCTGATTCAGGAACTTCGATACTATCGAGCACAGCCTGGTGCATATAAAGTTTCTGTACCGCCAACTCTTCGGGAATCACACAATAAGGATCACCATCAAACTTACGCCCCTCATACAAAGCGGCCAGTCGTGCTTCTTCCACATCGGACTTCAGGATAGCTTCGTCACCAACGACCCAAACCACTTCGTCAATCACATTGTCCTGCGCATAGGATGCCACGTTAGCAACCAGTGCCAGGGCAAACATAACAACAAATTTAAAGTTCACAAACTTCTTCATTCTGTGTATTTAATAATTTATAATCTTCTTTCTTTTTACTGCACGTTCGTACAAGTCGTCCTTTACTTGTTTCATAAAATCAACCCGCTTGATATTGACAAGCATATCTTTAACTTTCGGTTGGGCAAACTCGTAAGGTTCCTGTTCGCCTGCCACACGAAAATCGCTGATATTCAGAAAATAGTAGAATGCCGTATCTTTCAGTTCGATATGACGGTTCTTATCCATATAGGCTTCCGGGGATTCCGCTTTCAACGGGATCATATCAAGTACATCGGCTACCCGCACCCATTTATCATAAAAATACTCATACTTCACAGCATTCTGCAAACTATACTTCTCCAAATGCTCAACGGCATCCTGAGTCTCCGTCTTATACCACTTACGGACATTTCCCAGTTGGGGAGCGGTAAGGGGAACCTTGATAAACAGACCTTTCATCAACGGACGGTCCAGTTTAAACAGTTCTTTATTCTTTTCGTAATAGTCTGCTATTTCCTGTTCGGGGATCTCGCCCGACAATTTCTGGCTGATTAGTTCTTGTTGATAAGTATGCATGATCAATGCTTTCCGGTAATTTGCGACCAACTTATCGATTTCGCCGTTGTCGGGGATATTGCTTTGCGCCTGGTTAAACAACAAAACATCTTCAACCCAGCTACGAATGTAGTGCTCGGCGAAAAGAAGACTGTCATCTTTCGACAAACCGGCGGGGAACACGGCCTGAAGGTCCTCTTTGTACAAAAAGTTTCCATCGACCTCTACCAAAGGAGTCTGTCCTTTGTGATCATGCTTGTCAGTACACGACACACAGAAAAGGAGAGAGATTAGCAGAAGGCCCGTTTTTCGCATTGTCAACTGAATTATACTTAATTTAAGGTACGAAGATAATACAATAATTCGTTGCTTCAGTGATTATTAACCGTTTTTAAAACCTCTTGGTTAATTTCAACCTTAGCAGAAGCCCTGAGACGCTCTGCCCAAAGTGCATCCAGATGATTCTGATAATCTTCGATCAAACGGGAAACAATCTCTTTGTAGGACTCCGGACCTTTCTTTTTCTCACCCAAAACAACGGTAAAAGGATAGGACTTTAATGGTTCGAAGTCTCCTTTTTTAAACACTAACTTATCGACAAAAACATTGTCACCTTCGGCAAAGGTCCCTTGTTCTATCCGGATGACAGCCGGTGAAGCAGAGGTATTAAATGTCAGGCGAATGGCATCTTTCCACTCTTCTTCCGGAAGTTTTTTCAGAAATTTACGGGCGCTCTTCAGCGTTTTCTTATGGGTTCCGTGCAACACCGCACCTCTGTAGCGGGGTGAATCCCAGTTGTAATCGGTCCGGTGCTCCTTGAAGAAGTTCTTCAGTGCAACAGAATCTGCCAGGCTGACCTGATGGGTTTCCCGGCGGGTAATAGCGGCCAACAGCAAATGATCACGATGTTCTTGCAGTGTCCTGCGGAACTCAGGATGTTTCTGCTCAAGGCGACTGTTCTCATAATCGAGAATTGATTTTACCACAAAAGCATCCAACTGCCTCTTTGTCCCCATGGGATGGGCAGCGGCAAACCGTTCAAAGTCCTTCCCTGTAAAGTTTTTACCGTCCAGCGTAAAAAGAGTACGAGAGGTCTTGCCTTGAGAAAGCAACTCTTCCATCGCCGCTTTGTCCGGAGTATACCGATAGCTCTCCTTCAGTTTGTTTACCCGAATTTCGGTTCCTTTATCCGCACCCGGACGATGGGACAGTTTACGGATTAGCCTGTCCCGTATCTGTTCAAATGGAGGGAGTTCGCGTCTGCCCGTCACTTTAACGATATGAAGTCCTTTAGGAGTAAAAAACGGCTGGGAATATTCGCCATCCTTCAAAGAGAAAGCGACCTCCTCAAATTCCTGTGGTGTCTGCAACCAACTGATCCAGGATTCTGCCTTATCATCAGAATATTGGTCTACCAGAGTCTTGAAATCGGCATCGGGATTTGTCTTCAATACATTGTAAAGAGAGTCCATTAAAGCCTGCGCCTCCCGCAAATGATGGGGCAGGGCCGTCTGGGGAAGATAACGGAAAATATGCATAACCCGGACCTCGCCGGCTATGGAGCGGCTCTTCATCTGATCGTAAAGCTTTCTGGCACAGGCTTCCTCTGCAGACGAATCTGTAAGATAGGATTTAGATAATGAACGATGGTAGTTGTCCATCTCCGCACGAAAGGCAGAGAGAGTATCCAACCCGGCTCTCTGTGCCGCATGCAGTTTCAACTTCTTATCGACAAAGAGATCAACACAAACCTTCAAGGCTTCTTTCCCGGATACTCCCGAAGGCTTATTCCGATGATAGAAAGACTCAAACTCCGAGCGGGAAATGTCTTGTCCATTGATCCGCATCAACACAGGATCTTGCCGGGCATAGCCGGCAATAAACCCAAACAAACAGGTCAGTGCACCAACCAGAATCTTCTTCATACCATTCTACGTTGAGATATTCATATCGGAATAAAATAAATCGAGTTCACTACAAAGGACACGGATTAACACAGATTGATAATTTATCTCATTGATATTGAAGATTAAAAAGTTCTGTGTTAATCCGTGTAATCTGTGGTGGAACAGCAACCAGACGGCAACGGCCAAACGACCGATAAACAGGCTGTTATTCCGGACGACTGTAATTAGGCGATTCGCTTGTAATCGTCACATCGTGCGGATGGCTTTCCATTACTCCGGCATTGGTGATGCGAGTAAACTTGGCATCATGCAGTTTCTCGATATCAGGAGCACCGCAATATCCCATACCGGCACGCAAACCACCGGTCAGCAGATAAATCACTTCATATAAAGTTCCTTTATAAGGCACACGGGCAGCAATGCCTTCCGGAACCAACTTCTTCACATCCATCTCGCCACTTTGGAAATAGCGGTCTTTCGAACCATTTTCCATCGCTTCGAGAGAACCCATACCACGGTATGACTTAAACTTACGTCCATTGAAGATAATCGTCTCGCCCGGACTTTCTTCTGTACCGGCAACCAATGAACCGATCATCACACAGTATCCTCCGGCAGCCAGAGCTTTCACCACATCACCCGAATAGCGGAGTCCGCCATCGGCAATCAAAGGGATACCTGTACCTTTCAAGGCTTTGGCTACATCATAAACAGCCGAAAGTTGCGGTACGCCTACACCGGCAACCACACGTGTCGTACAAATGGAACCCGGGCCGATACCTACTTTTACACCGTCAGCCCCGGCTTCCACCAAGGCCTTGGCTGCATCGCCCGTAGCAATGTTACCAACCACAATATCAATATTGGGATAACGTTTTTTCGCTTCGCGCAAGGTGTCGATCACTCCCTTTGAGTGTCCGTGAGCCGTATCGATCACGATGGCATCCGCACCGGCATCCACCAACGCCTGCATACGGTCGAAAGTGTCGGCAGTCACACCTACACCGGCAGCTACACGCAGACGGCCTTTCGAATCTTTGCAAGCCATAGGTTTATCTTTGGCTTTTGTAATATCTTTGTAAGTAACCAGCCCGATCAGTTTTCCTTCTTTATCGACTACCGGCAGCTTCTCAATCTTATGGTGTTGCAGAATTTGCGCAGCTGCTTCCAGATCGGTAGACTGATTGGTGGTAACCAGATTTTCTTTTGTCATCACCTCGTCGATACGTTTATCCATGTTACGTTCGAAACGAAGGTCACGATTCGTTACAATACCAACCAAATATCTATTGTCATCCACTACCGGAATGCCGCCGATCTTGTATTCGGACATCAGGGCGAGAGCATCACGTACGGTAGACCCTTGCTTAATAGTGACAGGATCGTAAATCATACCGTTCTCGGCACGCTTCACAGTAGCCACCTGCTTAGCCTGTTCCTTAATGGACATATTCTTATGGATCACGCCAATTCCCCCTTCGCGCGCAATGGCAATGGCCATCTTGGCTTCGGTAACCGTGTCCATGGCGGCAGTTACAAACGGAATCTTTAACTCAATGTTTTTTGAAAACTTTGTCGAGAGATCGACAGTGCGTGGTAAAACTTCAGAATAAGCGGGGATCAACAATACGTCGTCATAAGTTAATCCATCCATTACAATCTTATCGGCAATAAATGACATAGGGCTATGCGTTTAAAAATTATTGCGTGCAAATATACAGTTTTTATTCAAGACTGCATAAGTGCACGCAAGTTTTTTTCGCTTTTTTAATTAGCCATTTCGGAGATAAACTTGATACGAACCAGACGGACTTCTTCTTCGGTAAATTCGTCCCCGAGTTCATCAAGAGCGTCGTCAATCTTATCTGTTGTCGACTCTTTGAAGTAATCGTAGATGTCGAGCATGTGATCTTCGTCCATGATCTCATCCAGGAAGTAGTCGATATTCAACTTAGTACCCGAATAAACGATCGCTTCCACTTCATCCAGCAATTCGCTGAACTCAATGCCCTTGGAAAGCGCGATATCATCCAGAGCCACTTTACGGTCGATGGCTTGAATAATGGCCACTTTCATCTTCGACTTGTTGGCGACAGTGCGTACCCGTAAGTCCTCCGGACGTTCAATCTCATTCTCTTCGCAGTGTCTCTTAATCAGCTTGCAGAATTCTTCGCCGTAACGTTTGGCTTTTCCGGCACCTACGCCCGGGATATTCTGAAGTTCTTCGAGCGTCACAGGATAGATAGTAGCCATCGCTTCAAGAGAGGGATCCTGGAAAATCACGTAAGGAGGCACTTCCAGTTTCTTCGATAACTTTTTCCGGAGATCTTTCAGCATAGAATAAAGAACCGGATCGACTGCACACGAACCTCCACCTCTTGCCGGTGTTTCTTCTTCCACTTCTTCAAAGTCATTGTCCTCGGTAATCTTGAATGACTTGGGATGTTTAAGGAATTTCTTTCCTGCATCGGTCACTTTCAGCAAACCGTAGTTTTCTACATCCTTACTCAGATAACCGGCTATCAACGCCTGACGAATCACGGCATTCCAGGTTTTGTCTTCTTCTCCCATTCCTGATCCGAACACTTCCAGATCTTCATGTAAGTGTGCCTGAACTTCAGACGTTTCGCGTCCCTGCAGGACATCAATAATATAATCTGCCTTAAAATTTTCTTTTACCGCTATGATTGTTTCGATCACAGCACACAATAATTCTTGAGCCTCCACTTGTTTTTTAGGGTTTAAACAGTTGTCACAATTTCCACAATTTTCTTCCGTGTACTCTTCGCCGAAATAATGTAGTAATGTCTTACGGCGGCAAACGGAAGATTCAGCATACGCAGCAGTTTCCAACAGAAGCTGCTTGCCAATTTCTTGTTCTGCCACAGGTTTGCCTTGCATGAACTTCTCGAGTTTCTGCAAGTCTTTGTTTGTATAAAAGGTAATGCACTGGCCTTCTCCGCCATCTCTTCCGGCGCGGCCTGTTTCCTGGTAATACCCCTCCAGGCTCTTTGGTATATCATAGTGGATGACGTATCGCACATCGGGCTTATCAATTCCCATTCCAAATGCGATAGTAGCTACAATTACGTCGATCTTTTCCATCAGGAAATTGTCCTGATTCTGCGTTCGCGTTGCCGAATCCATACCTGCATGATAAGCACGGGCATTGATCCCGTTGGCTTGAAGTATCTCAGCAAGCTCTTCTACCTTCTTCCGGCTCAGGCAATAAATGATGCCCGATTTTTCCGGATTGTTCTTGATGAACTTTATGATGTCCTTATCTACATTCTGAGTTTTAGGACGTACCTCGTAATACAGATTCGGACGGTTGAACGAAGACTTGAAGACGTGTGCATCCACCATTCCCAAGTTCTTCTGAATATCGTGCTGCACCTTCGGCGTGGCCGTTGCGGTCAGCGCAATAAGAGGTGCTTTTCCTATTTCATTAATAATCGGACGTATCCTGCGATATTCCGGGCGGAAGTCGTGTCCCCATTCGGAAATACAATGTGCTTCGTCGACAGCATAGAATGAAATCTTTACTGACCGCAGAAACTCCACATTCTCTTCTTTCGTCAACGACTCGGGAGCAACGTATAACAGTTTTGTTTTTCCGGCAAGAATGTCAGACCTCACCTGATCAATCGCACCCTTGTTCAAAGAAGAATTAATGAAATGAGCCACACCGTCTTCTTCACTGAAGTTGCGCATCGCATCTACCTGATTCTTCATCAGCGCGATCAGCGGAGAAATCACAATGGCCGTACCTTCCATTAATAAAGAAGGCAACTGATAGCACAGAGATTTTCCACCGCCGGTAGGCATCAGCACAAAGGTATCATTACCATCAAGCAAATTCTGGATGATCGGCTCCTGGTTCCCCTTGAAATTATCAAATCCGAAATACTTTTTCAGTTGGTCTGTCAAATTAATCTTCCCTGCCATCTTAATATAGGTTGTTTTATTCAGTTCATGGTTTAACTTAAAAACACTCGCTTTGCTTGGAAAGCGCTCTAACAAAGTTATAAACAACTTCTTAAATATCAAGCATAATCAGACTAATATTTTTCAAGAAAAAACGGAACTCACCTCCATTATTGCCCTTACCTTTTGATTTTAAGCAGTTTGCAATCTCGCAAGATTTGCTTTTTCGAGCTGATGCTTCGCATAATCCAGTGTCACTTCATATTCTTTCTGGTTTTCAGAAGGAATCTCGAACATGACATCCATCATAATTGTCTCCACGATAGAGCGCAATCCGCGGGCACCCAGTTTATACTCCACTGCCTTGTCGACGATATATTCGAAGACTTCGGGCTGGAAGGTCAACTGCACACCATCCATTTCGAACAACTTGATGTATTGTTTGATAATGGAATTCTTGGGTTCGGTCAGAATGGCACGAAGTGCATTCCGGTCGAGCGGGTTCAGATAGGTCAGCACCGGCAAACGGCCGATAATCTCCGGAATCAGTCCGAATGACTTCAAATCCTGCGGTGCGATGTATTGCATCATGTTGTTTTTGTCGATAGTAGCCGTCTTACGGGAAGCATTGTATCCCACGACATGGGTGTTGAGACGCTGGGCAATCTTTTTCTCGATGCCGTCAAACGCTCCTCCACAGATGAAAAGGATGTTTTTCGTGTTTACGGGAATCATCTTCTGGTCGGGATGCTTACGTCCTCCCTGAGGCGGGACGTTGACCACAGAGCCTTCGAGCAGTTTAAGCAATCCCTGCTGTACGCCTTCACCGCTGACATCACGCGTGATGGAGGGGTTGTCTCCCTTACGGGCAATCTTGTCTATCTCGTCGATGAAGACAATGCCTTGTTCTGCCTCGGGCACATTGTAATCGGCCACCTGAAGCAGACGGGTGAGGATACTCTCGATATCTTCGCCTACATAACCGGCTTCGGTCAGCACGGTCGCATCCACTATCGTAAAGGGTACATGCAACAGTTTGGCTATGGTACGCGCCAAAAGGGTTTTACCGGTTCCGGTGCTGCCCACCATAATGATGTTCGACTTTTCAATCTCCACATCATCACCGCTGTCTTTCTGCAACAGACGTTTGTAGTGGTTATATACCGATACGGCAAGAAAACGTTTGGCATCGTCCTGGCCAATCACGTACTGGTCGAGGAAATTCTTTATTTCTACCGGTTTGGGTAGTTCCTTTAAATTGAGTCGGGTAGCTCCCGCGCTCTGTTTGCCGGCTCCCATGGCTTCCTGAGTAATCTCATAAGCCTGGGTCGCACAGCTGTCGCAAATGTAGCCGTTCATCCCTGTAATCAGGAATCCGACTTCATTCTCCGAACGGCCGCAAAAGCTACACCTTTTTTTATTATTCTTTGATTCAGCCATGTTTATTTCTTAATCAACACTTCGTCAATCATACCATATTCTTTTGCTTCCTGGGCGGTCATCCAGTAATCACGGTCCGAATCGGCCCATACCTTGTCAAAAGAAGTACCCGAATGATCGGCAATAATGGTATAAAGTTCTTTCTTTAATTTTTGTATTTCGCGGGCAGTGATTTCAATATCCGAGGCTTGTCCCTGCGCGCCACCCATCGGCTGATGAATCATCACACGTGAGTGAGGCAGCGCCGAACGTTTGCCTTTGGCACCGGCCACCAACAGTACAGAAGCCATAGAAGCTGCCATACCGGTACAGATTGTAGCCACATCACTCGAGATGAACTGCATCGTATCATAAATACCCAGCCCGGCATAAACCGATCCGCCCGGAGAGTTGATATAGATTGAGATATCTTTACCCGGATCTACCGAATCAAGATACAGCAACTGTGCTTGCAGCGTATTGGCCGTATAGTCATCAATCTGTGTACCGAGGAAGATAATGCGGTCCATCATCAGACGTGAGAACACGTCGAGCTGAGTGACATTCAGTTGTCTTTCTTCCAGAATATAGGGATTCAAATACCCGGCTTGCGATTTAATCACATCGTCCAGCACCATTGCATTCATACCTAAATGCTTGGTTGCGTATTTTCTAAAATCATCCATTGTTTTACGTTCCTTTCTATTATTAATAATGTAACTGCAAAGAAACAAAAAAGAACACAGAGACACAAAAAAACACAGAGTTATAATTCTATAAAAACTCTGTGTTTCTGTGACTTTATGTCCTGTTCAAAAGAAGAGCTTATTCAAACATCTTATTGAATTCTTCCATTGAAACGGTTTTGTTCTCCAATGTAACCTTGCCTTTCAGTGCAGCGGCCAATTTGGTTTCTACTACGCGGTTCACCAAACCGTCGATGCTTTCTTTCTTTTTCAGCATCTCTTTTGCGTAGTTTTCGAGGATATCATCGGGTATAGTCAGCATACCGTATTGAGCAAACTGAGCTTTTGTAGCTTCTTTCGCCATGTTGATAACGTCGTCCTGCTCTACCTTGATATCATTTTCTTTCACCAACTGCTCCTTAATCAGGTGCCATGTCAGTTCTTCGATGCTCTTATCGTAGTTTTCGTTTACGAATTCTTCGCCTTTGTCTTTGTTGTTCATCAACATAACGCGTTTCAGCAGTGCATCCGGGAATTCCAGCTTACCTACTTTGTCTGCCAATACCTTGCGGACATCGATCAGAAATTTATAATCGCTATCGGCAACGAACTGGGCTGCGATGCTTTCTTTTACTTTAGCACGGAATTCTTCTTCTGTCTTCACTGCGTCTTTGCCGAATACCTGATCGAAGAGTTCCTGATTCAGTTCACCGTTTACGAAACGGGTCACTTCTTCTACCTGGAAGCTGAAGTTGGATTTTACTTCGGCAGCAGCTTCTTTGTCAATCTTCAGCAGTGATGCGATTTCAACAGCATTGCCTTCGTAAGCAGCATCCGGATTGAATACCAGTACGTCGTTTACTTTAGCGTTTGCGAAGATAGCCTTCTGCTCGTCGTTCTTCATGTACGAAGGCATCATTACAGCACCTTCTACCTGAATACCGCCTTCTTTCGTGTTGCCTTCTTCATCAAGTTCGGCCAACAGACCTTTCAGCATATCGTTTTCTTCGTATGCCTCTACCTGTTCGTATTTTCCGTTACGTTGAGTATAAGCTTTAATCTGGTTTTCTACCATTTCGTCAGTTACCTCGATTGTATAGTAGTCTACCTTGTCCTGGCTGTTAACCTCAGCTTTGAACTCCGGAGCCAAAGCGATATCGAATACAAATTCGAATTCTTCCATTGTATCGAAATCGATATCCGGCTGCTTTTCTTCGTTAGGCATCGGTTCGCCAAGGATGTTTACGTTATTCTCCTTAATGTATTCGTATACTTTCTCAGAAAGCAATTTGTTCACCTCGTCGGCAATGACTGACTTACCATACATCTTCTTCACCAAGCTCATAGGAACCATGCCCGGACGGAATCCCGGAACCTGAGCTTTCTGACGGATGTTCTTCAACGATTTGTCTACCTGAGGCTGGTAGTCAGCTTTTTCAAGCTTCACGGTAAGCAATGCGCTTACTTTGTCAATGTTTTGTAATGAAACGTTCATTCTGACAATTATTTATTTGATTTATACTTTATTCTATACTCAAACGAGGGTGCAAAATTAGTGCTAATCTTTCAAATTTCAAAAAACATTGCAGAATTATTTCATTTGCAGAGAATCGCCATTTCAGACGAAAGCAGCCGGACATACGGCAGAAAAGACATTAATCCGTTTTCAAAAGAACCCGTTTTACTTTTTATTAACCAAAAAAGAAGAAAACAAAAAGACAGGTCCGGACGGAAAAGTCCGGAACAGAGGCCGGCAAAGCAGCGAAGTTCAACACAACCGGATGTGGATAAGGAGGTCGGAAACCGGTTCATTGCTAACGGAGTGCCACCACAAATATCAATTATAGTAACAATCGGAGATTATACTGTCAAAAGGATCAAAAATCCTTCTTTCCGCTGACTCGGCTTTTCGTTTCTCCGCTCCATCCGGAGGAAATAGAGCTCCGGAAGGTGGCTTTTTGCCTCCCAAAGCCTGACTCTTCCGGAAACAAAACCTGTGTTTTACTGAAAAGCAAGCTTCTTTTTGCGGAAAAGACGGGTACATTTGCCCCGAAAGACGTTAGCATTTCCGGAAAACGCTTACGTCTTTTCCGGATTTCTTTAAATGTTTTCCCCAATTGCATATATTGTTCCGGAAAAAGAAGCTTCCGAACTCTTTTTTCACTCTGGTTGCTCTCCGCGAAACGACGCGACCGGACTATCGGAAGAACAAGTATTTGACATAAAAAAGTACATGATGCATCAAGAGGATATGTTTCTCTTTCAGTCTGTCCAGAAACCGATCATCGGGTAAACAAAAAGATAATGGGCAAACTGGCTGGAAGACGTTTTTTCTGACTTAGACGAATGGTCCTCCGAAATAAACAAATATGAGAGAATACGATTGTCATTTTGACAAAATGCTATCAAACTTCCACCACCTTCACCGTAACACCGGGAAGTCAGTATCTTCTTTACAACTTATGTTTTCCAACTTCATCCTAAGATCTCTCCAACCCGTTAAATTTCATAGGTTTCGCACACAAAAAAAGAGAAAAAGTTATTGCAATTCCGGATTTTATGTGTTTCTTTGTTGCGGAAAGATGATCGATTAGTTTCTCGATTTCGATTACAAGGTTTTTACTCCCGTCGACAAGACGCTTTTGTAAACTCTCTGTTTCTTTAATCTTTTTATTATTAAATCATCTTCCGGAGAGTTTTTTATTTCATTTATTTTATTTTTATCATTTTCACTATGAACATTTATGTTGGAAACCTTAACTACCGTGTTAAGGAAGCAGATCTGCAACAAGTTATGGAAGACTACGGAAAAGTAACTTCTTGTAAAGTAATCATCGATCGCGAAACAGGCAGATCAAAAGGTTTTGGTTTCGTAGAAATGGATGACGATGCAGCTGCAACAAAAGCTATCGCAGAATTAAACGGAGCGGAATACGAAGGCCGTACTATGGTACTCAAAGAAGCCAGACCGAGAGATTGACGATAGGAGAAAGAATTAAAAAGAAACCTTTTACCAGAAGAACCGGTAAAAGGTTTTTTTATGTATTCTATGTTCAAACGGCTCCCCCGATACACAGGAGAACGGAAACAGCAGACTAATCTTTCAACTGGAAGTCTTTGCGCCGCAAAACGAAACTGTTACTCAGATATTTCTCACGCACAATCTTATTCTCAGCCAACTCCTCAGGGGTACCCTGAAACAGGATTTTTCCTTCGAACAGCAGATAGGCACGATCGGTAATACTCAATGTTTCCTGTACGTTATGGTCGGTAATCAGGATACCGATGTTTTTATCTTTCAACTTCCATACAATCTGCTGGATATCTTCTACGGCAATCGGGTCTACCCCGGCAAAGGGTTCATCAAGCATGATGAATTTGGGGTCGATAGCCAGACAACGCGCGATCTCCGTACGGCGGCGCTCACCACCCGACAACTGGGTACCTTTATTCTTCCGCACTTTCTGCAAACGAAACTCGGCAATCAAACTTTCGAGCTTATCTTTCTGATAATCGAGAGGTTTATTAGTCATCTCAAGCACGGAAGCAATGTTGTCCTCCACCGTCATCTGGCGGAAGACCGAAGCCTCCTGAGCCAGATATCCGATACCGGTCTGAGCACGTTTATAAACAGGATATTTCGTTATTTCAAGATCGTCCAGGAAAATACGGCCTTCATTCGGGGTAATCAATCCTACGGTCATGTAGAACGAAGTGGTCTTACCGGCACCATTCGGTCCCAGCAAACCTACAATCTCACCCTGCTTCACATTGATGGAAACATGGCTCACTACCGTACGCTTACCGTACTTTTTCACCAAGTCTTCGGTACGAAGCACCATCTTGCTTTCTTCCATATCCTTTGTTATTTTGCGGCAAATGTAGCAAAAATAAGCCGAAAAAACGTACATTTGCAAACAAATATACGAGTTATGATTAAAGCATTAAGAACCGTCGGCAGATACATGATGCTTATGGGACGGACTTTTTCACGTCCCGAGCGCATGCGTATGTTCTTCCGGCAATATATCAAAGAGATAGAGCAACTGGGGGTAAACTCTATCGGCATCGTGCTGTTGATTTCATTCTTCATCGGCGCGGTGATTACCATCCAGATTAAACTAAACATCGAAAGCCCATGGATGCCCCGCTGGACGGTGGGATACGTCACTCGTGAGATTCTTTTGCTTGAGTTCTCCTCCTCCATCATGTGTCTGATCCTGGCCGGTAAAGTGGGATCGAACATCGCTTCCGAACTGGGTACAATGCGTGTGACACAGCAGATTGATGCACTCGAAATCATGGGAGTGAATTCCGCCAACTATCTGATATTACCCAAAATCACGGCAATGGTTACCATGATTCCTATTCTGGTGACCTTCAGCATCTTTGCAGGTATCATCGGAGCATTCGCCACCTGCTGGTTCGGCGGTATTATGACGGCCACCGACCTTGAATACGGACTCCAGTATATGTTTGTAGAATGGTTTGTGTGGTGCGGCATCATCAAGTCACTGTTTTTTGCCTTTATCATTGCCAGTGTATCCTCTTTTTTCGGCTATACCGTAGAGGGCGGCTCGATAGAAGTGGGAAAGGCATCTACCGATTCGGTGGTTTCCAGCAGCGTACTGATTTTGTTTGCCGATCTGGTATTAACTAAACTTTTAATGGGATGATCGAAGTAAAAGGACTCTATAAATCATTCGAAGGTAAAACGGTATTGCATAATATAGATGCCTCTTTCGAAAACGGAAAAACCAGCCTGATTATCGGTCAGAGCGGTTCGGGTAAGACGGTATTGATGAAGTGCATCGTCGGATTGCTGACACCGGAAAAGGGTGAAGTACTCTATGACGGACGCAACTTTCTGGCAATGGGTAAAAAAGAAAAGAAACATTTGCGACGCGAAATGGGAATGATTTTCCAAAGCGCGGCTTTGTTCGACTCCATGTCCGTTTTAGATAACGTAATGTTCCCTCTCAACATGTTCGGTACCGATACATTGCGCGAACAAACCAAACGGGCCATGTTCTGCCTCGATCGGGTCAACCTGACAGAAGCTAAAGATAAATTTCCCGGCGAAATCAGTGGCGGTATGCAGAAACGTGTAGCTATCGCACGGGCCATTGCGCTGAACCCGCAGTATCTCTTCTGCGATGAACCGAACTCAGGACTCGACCCGAAAACCTCTTTGGTAATAGACGACCTGATTCACGATATTACCCGGGAGTACAACATGACCACCATCATCAATACTCACGACATGAACTCGGTAATGGGTATTGGCGAAAAGATTATCTATATTTATCAGGGAACCAAAGAGTGGGAAGGCACGAAAGACGACATCTTCACTTCGACTAACGAACAGTTGAACAATTTCATTTTCGCTTCCGACCTGCTGCGTAAAGTAAAGGATGTAGAAATACAAAACCTCGAAGGCTGATCTTCTCAACAGATTGAAATAGAAGGGCTCATGAATCATCGCAACTCATGAGCCCACTTTTTGTTATAAAAAAACCAGTTAATAGAATCGACATATATCATCACGACATATTGACTGTCCCAAAGTTCTCAATAAAACTTAAAAAGAGAATAATTCCAATTACACATCAAAGATAACAAAAAAAATGCAGCAAAACATCACCGAAAACCGTGACAAATTGAAATAAATAGAATCATCCAATCTCTATCCATCCTTTTGCCATAGCTTTCACTACCATATCGATAGCGTTCTTTGCACAAAACTTTTGTATTAGCCTTTTGCGAAATGTTTCGACAGTATTTTCTGATATCTTCAATTCAGCCGCAACTTCATGCGTATTACATCCCCTCGCGACAGCTTTCAGTACATCAAGCTCACGCTTTGTGGGTATATCTTTAGGATGAATTTGTACAGGACTGAGGCTTAACCTCTGACGAATGGACTTAAACCGCGGACATGCATAAGAATCACCTGCAAGCACGCTCTTCACGGCATTTCCTATTTCCATAGCTTCGGATGATTTAAGGATCACAGCATTCACTTTCTGACGAATCAAACGGTTGATAATCCAGATTTCTTCATGCATAGTACTAATAATAATACGTGCACTCTCATTAATCTCACGAATCATATCAACCAAATCGAATCCTGATATATCGGGGAGGCTTACATCCAAAACATAGATGTCGTAGTCTCTCTCCCCAATCAATTCGGCAGCTCTCGTTCCCGAAGTCACCGCATCGGCAACTTTAACCCCCGGCACTAACTCAAGCATGCGTTGCATCCCTTCAAGAATCAGTGCATGATCGTCAACCAATAGTATTTCTGCCTTCGTTTCCATGTAGCCTCTGTCTGTATTTATGGTTTGTTTCTTTTTGCTCTGTACAAATATAAATAAAAAGAGTTATATAAGAAACAAAAAGAATCAATTATTTCAAAAATGATGGGCAAAAAGAAAGCCGGAATTATGATAATCCGGCTTTTACATTTATATATCAATACTATTCGACACAAAAATCACTTCTGTCTGATATAAATATTGATAGGCGTTCCACTCAGATCCCACTTTTCACGCATCTTGTTCTCCAGGAATCTTCTATAAGGCTCTTTCACGTACTGTGGAAGATTAGCAAAGAAGACAAACGAGGGTACCTGCGTATTAGGCAGCTGAGTAACGTACTTAATCTTGATATATTTTCCCTTAGTCGCAGGAGGCGGATAAGCTTCGATCAACGGAAGCATCTCTTCGTTCAGGCGAGCTGTCGGAATTTTAATCATACGGTTCTCGTAAACTTTACGTGCCTCTTCAAGCACCTTGAGAATTCTCTGTTTTGTCAATGCCGATGCAAACACAATAGGGAAATCAACAAAAGGAGCAAAACGTGAACGAATGGCTTCTTCAAAAGTCTTCATTACTTTATCAGTCTTGTTTTCTACAAGATCCCACTTATTCACGACTACCACTAACCCTTTTGAGTTTTTCTGAATCAACGAGAATATATTCAAATCCTGGCTTTCTATACCACGGGTCGCATCCACCATCAGAATACATACATCGGCCCCCTCTATGGCACGAATAGAACGGACAACCGAATAATATTCGAGATCCTCGTTTACCTTATTCTTTTTACGAATGCCGGCTGTATCTACCAGATAGAAATCGAAGCCAAACTTATTGTAACGAGTGTAAATAGAATCGCGGGTTGTTCCGGCTATTTCCGTAACAATATTACGTTCTTCCCCGATAAAAGCATTCACAATAGACGATTTACCGGCATTAGGACGTCCCACCACAGCGAAACGAGGGATGTCTTCATCCAGAATCTCATCGGATTCTTTCTTGAATTTACTAACAATCAAGTCCATCAGATCTCCTGTACCACTACCACTAATCGCAGAGATACAATAAGGATCGCCCAATCCCAACCGATAAAACTCAGGAGCATTGTATCGCAGCTCATGATTATCCGTCTTATTGGCCACCATGATGACCGGACTTTTGGCACGGCGTAATATGGCAGCTACCTGCATATCCAAATCTGTCACTCCATTTGTCACATCCACCACAAACAGAATCACATCCGCTTCATCCACTGCCATCAATACCTGCTTGCGGATTTCCTCTTCGAATATATCGTCAGAGTTTACTACCCATCCACCGGTATCAACAACAGAAAACTCTCGCCCTAACCATTCGGATTTACCATACTGCCTATCACGGGTAGTACCCGCTTCATCGTTCACAATTGCCTGACGGGTTTTCGTCAAACGATTAAATAAGGTAGACTTGCCCACATTGGGTCGTCCTACGATTGCAACTAAATTTCCCATAGTTTACACACTTTATTTTTGCGACTATCACAGTCGTATGAATTTTCTTTTTTTAATCTAACTGATAACCAAAATTCCGCAATTCCTTGTCAGAGCTGCGCCAATCTTTGTCTACTTTCACATAGGTTTCCAGAAAAACAGTTTTTCCGAAAAAACGTTCCAAATCCCGCCGTGCCTCTGTAGCAACTTTCTTTAGGGCTTTACCCTGTTTTCCTATAATAATCCCTTTCTGAGAATCACGCTCTACATAAATCACGGCATGAATATGTATCTTCTTCGCATCTTCTTTGAATTGCTCCACCACCACCTCTACCGAGTACGGAATCTCTTTATCATAGTACAACAGGATCTTCTCACGGATAATCTCGTTGACAAAGAAACGGGCCGGCTTATCAGTCCACTGGTCCTTATCAAAATAAGGAGGTGAGTCAGGCAAAAGTTCTTTGATCCGCTTCATCACATAGTCCACATTGAACTTTGTAGCTGCCGAAATCGGAATAATCTCAGCTTGTGGAAGCAACTCTTTCCAGTCTTCCACCAGCTTCACCAGCTTTTCCTGGTCAGTCAAGTCAATCTTGTTAATCAATAACAAAACCGGAGCAGTCTGCTGACGCACTTTCTGAATAAATTCATTATTCTTATCAGGAGTTTCAATCACGTCTGTCACATAAAGCAAGACATCTGCATCCGCTAATGCTGAAGTAGAAAAGTTCAGCATAGATTCCTGCAACTTATAATTAGGTTTCAACACCCCCGGAGTATCCGAAAAAACAATCTGCATATCATCCGTATTATAGATACCCATAATCCGGTGACGAGTAGTCTGCGCCTTAAACGTAGCAATTGAAATACGTTCGCCTACCAACACATTCATCAGTGTCGACTTACCCACATTGGGATTTCCTACTATATTCACAAAACCAGCTTTATGCATCGCCTTCCATTTATTGATTTAGACAAAAAAACGCATCGAATCGAAATAAGATGCGTTTTATGTGATTTATATTAGCAACTTTCGTTACTATTCTTTTTTCCCGTCGTAACCCCATTTCACATACACGGCACCCCAAGTAAATCCGGCACCAAACGCAGTGAAAATAATGTTATCGCCTTTCTTAAGTTTCTCTTCAAAATCCCAGATACACAATGGCAACGTACCCGCACTCGTATTACCGTAATGCTGAATATCCACCAGAACTTTCTCCATCGGAACTTCCATGCGATGAGCTACCGCTTCGATGATGCGCATATTGGCTTGATGGGGAACAATCCAGTCAATGTTATCTTTTGTCAGCCCGTTCTTTTCTGCTATAGCTGCACTGACATCAGACATATTAGAGACAGCGTACTTGAACACAGTTCTACCTTCCTGATGAATATAATGCATTTTATTGTCAACCGTGAAATAAGAAGGAGGACAAACCGAACCACCCGCTTTCATGTGGAGGAAAGGCAATCCCTTACCATCAGTTCTCAATATAGCATCCATAATTCCCAAGTCTTCCGTGGTCGGTTCAAGCATAAAAGCTGCCGCTCCATCACCGAAGATAGGGCATGTTGCACGTTCTGTGTAATCCACCATTGATGACATTTTATCGGCACCAACAATGATTACTTTTTTATATCGTCCCGAACGAATAAAATTGGCAGCTGTTTCCATCAGATACAAGAATCCGCTACAAGCAGCCTGTAGATCGAAAGCAAAAGCATTTTTTAGTCCGAGTTTATCACAAAGAATAGAAGCTGTTGAGGGGAAATGATAGTCAGGAGTAGTAGTTGCAACGATAACTAAATCAATGTCATCAGGATTTGAACCCGTTTTTTTCATCAACTGTTTAGCTGCCTTACGGGCCATATACGAAGTACCTAATCCCTCTTCGTTCAGTATTCGTCTTTCTTTTACTCCGATACGAGTCATAATCCACTCGTCATTGGTATCCACCATCTTAGATATCTCGTCGTTTGTCAAGACATAATCAGGTACATATCCTCCGACTCCTGTGATTACTGCATTTATTTTTTCCATCAATTCTGTTTTAATTTAGCAATACATCTAATACTTAAAGCAGCCGGAGAGCAATGCTCTCTGGCTGTTTGATAAGTATAAGCTTATTCAGACTGCAATTATACAGCAGCTTCTTTTTCAATTGCCAGCTTACCTCTGTAGTATCCGCAAGCGCCGCATACTGTGTGGTAAACATGCCATTCACCGCAGTTCGGGCAAATAGCCAATGTAGGAGCTACTGCTTTATCATGAGTTCTTCTCTTTGCAGTTCTTGTTTTTGATTGTCTTCTCTTAGGATGTGCCATTTTCTTTTAAACTTTAATTATTATCTAATATTTTTTTTAATTCATTCCAGCGCGGATCAATCTGTTCCTCCGCTTCATCTTCCACAACGATATCCTCACCAGCGCCAAAAGATTCTTCTGCATCGTCATCACTACTTGTTCTAAGATGCTTGTTCAGCTTACTGGTCACAGCTTTATTGCATTTACCGGGAGCATGCACATGCTTCATCGGGATAGCCAAAGCTATAAACTCGTACATAAACCAAGCTACATTGATCTCCCCTTCTTCCTCAGGGATCACAATCAGATTATCTCCCTCTTCAGCATATTCACGGCCAAATTTCACCATCAACTTATCTGAGGAAGTAACCGGCTGCTCCATCTCATCCAAACAACGGTCACATGGTACCCATACGATACCTTCTGTCTGGAAGCTCAATTCAAAAGCACGAGAGGTCTTTTTAACCGTCAACTCTACGTTGACTTTACCTTTCTGAACTTCAGGGCCATCAATATGAGCGAAAAAAAGATTGTCAAGTAGAAACTCATACTTACATGAGTCTGCTTGCATTCCTTTCAAATCAATTTTGTATTTATCAAACTTTCCCAAAGCTTCTTTTTTTTAATCGTTGCAAAGGTACAAAAAAAGCCCAAACGTTATGTACTACTTAACTAATTTTCATCTGAATCTTAAGTAGGTAGACATAATTCGGGCGACAAAGATACGAATAATAATCCTCATAACATACAAATTATCAGTAAATATTCGTATTTTAAGTAGTATTTTATTTATAAACGAGTGCATCAGTTCGGTTGTTATCCTCCCTCCTTCTTTTCCTACGTCTATAAACAAGTCATCCCCTCGTGTCTTCTGACCCGAGGGGATGAACTCTCTGAAAACGGCGACTACCTACTCTCCCACTGTTACGCAGTACCATCGGCGTGATCAGGCTTAACTTCTCTGTTCGGAATGGGAAGAGGTGGAACCCTGATGCTATAGTCACCTGAATAAGGCAGACATAATGTACAAAAGTAAACTTAGCCGTCTATCACCCGGATAGTAAAGCTAAACGGATATATAAACCATAAAGGACAATAAAAGAAAGTCATCGGGCAATTAGTAACGCTCGGCTGTGATGTTACCACCTGTACACCTGCGTCCTATCAACGTTGTAGTCTACAACGACCCTAAAAGAAATCTAATCTTGTGGCTGGCTTCGTACTTAGATGCTTTCAGCACTTATCCAATCCCGACTTAGATACCCGGCAATGCACCTGGCGGCACAACCGGTAAACCAGAGGTCAGTCCAACACGGTCCTCTCGTACTAGTGTCAGAGCCACGCAAATTTCATGCGCCCACGATAGATAGAGACCGAACTGTCTCACGACGTTCTGAACCCAGCTCGCGTGCCACTTTAATGGGCGAACAGCCCAACCCTTGGGACCTTCTCCAGCCCCAGGATGTGACGAGCCGACATCGAGGTGCCAAACCCCTCCGTCGATATGAGCTCTTGGGAGGGATCAGCCTGTTATCCCCGGAGTACCTTTTATCCTTTGAGCGATGTCCCTTCCATACGGAAACACCGGATCACTATGCTCTAGTTTCCTACCTGATCGACTTGTAAGTCTCCCAGTCAAGCGCCCTTATGCCATTACACTCTGCCGCCGGTTACCAATCGGCGTGAGGGCACCTTTAGAAGCCTCCGTTACACTTTTGGAGGCGACCACCCCAGTCAAACTACCCACCAAACAGTGTCCTCGCAAATGCGAGTTAGAACTCAAATAATCAAAGGGCCGTATTTCAACAGCGACTCCACAAATACTGGCGTACCTGCTTCAAAGTCTCCGGCCTATCCTACACATCAATTACCCAAATTCAATGTTAAGCTATAGTAAAGGTTCACGGGGTCTTTTCGTCCCATCGCGGGTAATCGGCATCTTCACCGATACTACAATTTCACTGAGCTCACGGTTGAGACAGTGTCCAGATCATTACACCATTCGTGCAGGTCGGAACTTACCCGACAAGGAATTTCGCTACCTTAGGACCGTTATAGTTACGGCCGCCGTTTACTGGGGCTTCAATTCAATGCTTCTCTTGCGATGACATCTCCTCTTAACCTTCCAGCACCGGGCAGGTGTCAGGCTGTATACGTGATCTTTCAATTTTGCACAGCCCTGTGTTTTTGTTAAACAGTTGCCTGGACCTATTCTCTGCGCCCTCCCGTCACCGGGTAGGGACCCTTTATCCCGAAGTTACAGGGTCAATTTGCCTAGTTCCTTAACCGTGATTCACTCAAGCGCCTGAGTATATTCAACCCGACTACGTGTGTCCGTTTGCGGTACGGGTACCATTAAGATTAAGTTTAGCGGATTTTCTTGGGAGTATGTTTACACGCACTATTACCGTTTTCCGAGGAAATTGGTATACTGTCAGGTTCGACTCTTATCCCGGATTTGCCTGGGATAATCAACATCTACACCCTTTAACGGACTATTCCGTCAGTCCGCGGCGTTGTCACTCCTCCGTCTCCACGTCACTCTTAATGCTAGTACAGGAATATTAACCTGTTCTGCCATCGGCATCACCGTTCGGCTGAGCCTTAGGACCCGACTAACCCTGATCCGATTAGCGTTGATCAGGAAACCTTAGTCTTGCGGCGAGGGGGTTTCTCACCCCCTTTATCGTTACTTATACCTACATTTGCTTTTCCACACGCTCCAGTAAAGCTCACGCTTAGCCTTCAACGCAGAGTGGAATGCTCCCCTACCGATACTTACGTATCCCATAGCTTCGGTAAAACACTTAATGCCCGATTATTATCCACGCCAAACTCCTCGACTAGTGAGCTGTTACGCACTCTTTAAATGAATGGCTGCTTCCAAGCCAACATCCTAGCTGTCTTAGCAATCTGACTTCGTTAGTTCAACTTAGTGTTTATTTGGGGACCTTAGCTGATGGTCTGGATTCTTCTCCTTTAGGACATGGACCTTAGCACCCATGCCCTCACTCCTGAGATCGAACTAATGCGCATTCGGAGTTTATCAAGACTTGATAGGCGGTGAAGCCCTCGCATCTTATCAGTCGCTCTACCTCACATTAGTAATTCTCAAGGCTGCACCTAAATGCATTTCGGGGAGTACGAGCTATCTCCAAGTTTGATTAGCCTTTCACCCCCACCCTCAGGTCATCCGGAAGCTTTTCAACGCTTATCGGTTCGGTCCTCCAGTTAGTGTTACCTAACCTTCAACCTGCCCAAGGGTAGATCACTTGGTTTCGCGTCTACTCCTTCCGACTATCCGCCCTGTTCAGACTCGCTTTCGCTTCGGATCCACATCTCAAGATGCTTAACCTTGCCGGAAAAAGTAACTCGTAGGTTCATTATGCAAAAGGCACGCCGTCACAACTTACGCTGCTCCGACCGCTTGTAGGCGCATGGTTTCAGGGACTATTTCACTCTTCTATTCGAAGTGCTTTTCACCTTTCCTTCACAGTACTGGTTCGCTATCGGTCTCTCGGGAGTATTTAGCCTTACCGGATGGTCCCGGCTGGTTCACGCAGAATTCCTCGTGCTCCGCGCTACTCAGGATACCACTACGCTTCAGTTACCTTAGAATACCGGGCTATCACCGTCTATGGCGCGGCTTTCCAGCCGCTTCTTCTCAATAACTTTCTTGCGAGAGCGTGGTCCTACAACCCCACACATGCCGTAACACGGGTGGTTTGGGCTATTCCCCGTTCGCTCGCCACTACTAGGGGAATCATTATTTATTTTCTTTTCCTGCAGGTACTAAGATGTTTCAGTTCCCTGCGTTAGCCTCCAACTTGGTTGGATGACATTCCTTCAGAATGCCGGGTTGTCCCATTCGGAAATCTTCGGATCAAAGGTTATTTGCACCTACCCGAAGCTTATCGCAGCTTATCACGTCCTTCATCGCCTCCGAGAGCCAAGGCATCCGCCATGCGCCCTTATTTACTTTCTTTTATCGCCAGGTTCATCTCCTTTTCTTAAAAAGGATCTGAACCAAATGGTTCGATATATACTTTTAGCTCTTACTAAATTTACTTTTTTTTGTACATCATGTCAAAGATCGTATGATAACATTCGGCAACTTGTGTTGCCAGCGTATCAATGGTGGAGAATAACGGATTCGAACCGTTGACCCTCTGCGTGCAAGGCAGATGCTCTAGCCAGCTGAGCTAATCCCCCAATCATACAAGATATCAATCTCGTCTTGGTAGTCCCAGGCAGAGTTGAACTGCCGACCTCTACATTATCAGTGTAGCGCTCTAACCAACTGAGCTATAGGACTAGTTCAACCGTGTCCTGTCTTAGACTCGGCTTCTGTTTTTCTCTTGTTTATCTCTATCTATATTGCTATAGACGGTCGATCTATATTCTATAAATAAACAAGTACCAGTAGTACAATTTTAGAACCGATGAACGTCGTTTTCAACATCGCTCCAGAAAGGAGGTGTTCCAGCCGCACCTTCCGGTACGGCTACCTTGTTACGACTTAGCCCCAGTCACCAGTTTTACCCTAGGACGCTCCTTGCGGTTACGTACTTCAGGTACCCCCGGCTCCCATGGCTTGACGGGCGGTGTGTACAAGGCCCGGGAACGTATTCACCGCGCCGTGGCTGATGCGCGATTACTAGCGAATCCAGCTTCACGAAGTCGGGTTGCAGACTTCGATCCGAACTGAGAGAGGCTTTTGGGATTAGCATCCTGTCACCAGGTAGCTGCCTTCTGTACCCCCCATTGTAACACGTGTGTAGCCCCGGACGTAAGGGCCGTGCTGATTTGACGTCATCCCCACCTTCCTCACATCTTACGACGGCAGTCTCTCCAGAGTCCTCAGCATGACCTGTTAGTAACTGAAGATAAGGGTTGCGCTCGTTATGGCACTTAAGCCGACACCTCACGGCACGAGCTGACGACAACCATGCAGCACCTTCACAGTGGTGATTGCTCACTGACATGTTTCCACATCATTCCACTGCAATTTAAGCCCGGGTAAGGTTCCTCGCGTATCATCGAATTAAACCACATGTTCCTCCGCTTGTGCGGGCCCCCGTCAATTCCTTTGAGTTTCACCGTTGCCGGCGTACTCCCCAGGTGGAATACTTAATGCTTTCGCTTGGCCGCTTACTGTATATCGCAAACAGCGAGTATTCATCGTTTACTGTGTGGACTACCAGGGTATCTAATCCTGTTTGATACCCACACTTTCGAGCATCAGTGTCAGTTGCAGTCCAGTGAGCTGCCTTCGCAATCGGAGTTCTTCGTGATATCTAAGCATTTCACCGCTACACCACGAATTCCGCCCACCTCTACTGTACTCAAGACTGACAGTATCAACTGCAATTTTACGGTTGAGCCGCAAACTTTCACAACTGACTTACCAGTCCACCTACGCTCCCTTTAAACCCAATAAATCCGGATAACGCTCGGATCCTCCGTATTACCGCGGCTGCTGGCACGGAGTTAGCCGATCCTTATTCATATTATACATACAAAACAGTATACATACTGCACTTTATTCTAATATAAAAGAAGTTTACAACCCATAGGGCAGTCATCCTTCACGCTACTTGGCTGGTTCAGGCTCGCGCCCATTGACCAATATTCCTCACTGCTGCCTCCCGTAGGAGTTTGGACCGTGTCTCAGTTCCAATGTGGGGGACCTTCCTCTCAGAACCCCTATCCATCGAAGGCTTGGTGGGCCGTTACCTCACCAACAACCTAATGGAACGCATCCCCATCCTTTACCGGAATCCTTTAATAATCAAACCATGCGGAATGATTATCCCATCGGGTATTAATCTTTCTTTCGAAAGGCTATCCCCGAGTAAAGGGCAGGTTGGATACGTGTTACTCACCCGTGCGCCGGTCGCCAGCAAAGAAAGCAAGCTTTCTTCCTGATGCCCCTCGACTTGCATGTGTTAAGCCTGTAGCTAGCGTTCATCCTGAGCCAGGATCAAACTCTTCATTGTAAAAGTATTGTTATATATCCCAATAAGGGACAATATTAGCTCTGTTCAGGATGTCGAAAATTTATTGACGGTCATTTTTCATATACCTATATAATAAGTATTGACGGTTCTAAATTTACTTGTACTACTTGTATTGTTTATCAATTTTTCAAAGAACTCTTCTTTCGATTGCGCTTCGTTTTAAAAGCGGGTGCAAAGGTAAAAGGTTTATTTTAAAACACCAAATGTTTTGGAAGTTTTTTTTTTAAAATATTTCTTTCGAAGGGAAATCTTAAACTATCTATAGATAGGAAAAGAACCAAGAAAAGAAACTGCCTTTTCTTTGCGAATCGGACGGCAAAGATAACTACTTTTTAAGTATATAACCAAATAAATTCGGAAATATTTTTCGGGTAGATCTCTTAAGCGGATCCGAGCGCTTTTGCAACATGTCAATTTCAATAAACTTTCCTTCTCTTGGAAAGCGGGTGCAAAAGTACGGGATTTACCAATACAAGACAAATTATTAAAGGTCTTTTTTTGAATAAAAAGTGAATTTTATTGTAAGTGACTGAGGAATAGAGCTGTTGTTAAACATGTTTTTTGAAAAGGGAGGGAAAGGGAAAAGGGGGACACATTATTATAATATAGAGGGAAAAGAAGAAAGAAGGAAAGAAGGAAAGAAGACCAGGAGGACAAAAAGGGAAAGAGCGGGATACGGACAGACGGAAAAGGGGAAAAACAAAACTTAGTCAAGGGATTTTATTATTCTCAGAAACACCTGTAAGGAATCAGGCGAAAACATAAAAAGTTGCTGGCAGGGTTGTATCCTTGTCAGAAGTATCTGTAAAAAAGAGGAGGATTTCACGGGATACAGTCTTTTCAGTACTCTCCGGTTGCGACAAGATTGAGTAGAGAAATCGGAAATCCAGCGGCTTTTGGCGTTAACATTGTTAATGCGATTGAGGGAACATTTGTTTTAAGAGCGGAAATAACAAACCTTTTAAATGTAAAAGCTTTGTTATTTGAAGACAAAAGACTTGATTTAACACAGCGTTAAATCAAACGACGGAGAAGGAAGAGGATAAAGGCAGGAAAGTATTGGAAATGAAGAAGATGGAGAGAAGAAGGATTGTTTATCGAAAAGAGGGATACAAGGCGGACGGAAAGGGATAGTTGCGATTCGGGTAAGTATGGTTGCAAGGGATTTTCAAAAATGCTGCGGGAAATGGAAACCAGAAGGGGCGGTACCCTTAAAACAAAAGGTGAGCTGGTTTTAAACCAAATAAAGTGAACGTACAGGGGGCTGTGGAGCCGATTTTTGCGAGACAAGGAAACGGTTCAGAAGAAAAACATCAAAAAAAGATATACAGATTTGCCACATATCCCCTACTCCATTTTCTTCCTCCGACAAAAATTTCTATCTTGTTCCAAAGAAAAAACTAGGAACCAAGCAACACTTACGTATGAAAGAGAAGAACTTTACCCGATTCATGGATACCATGATCGAAAATCTAAAAACGGGCAATGCACTGGGAACAGCCCACATTTATCAAGCAAGTAAAAATGCATTCATTACTTTTCTGGGAAAAGAAGAAATCCATTTCCGACAGATAAAACCGGAACTACTGAAGCGCTTTGAGTACTTCTTGAGAAGTCGAGGGAATAGCTGGAATACAGTATCGACCTATATGCGAGTCCTGCGGGCAGTTTATAATCGGGCTGTAGACCGAAAGTTGGCACCATACATGCCCAGACTCTTCAAAAAGGTATACACCGGCACTCGAACAGACATCAAACGAGCACTGAGACCGGAAGACATGGGGCGATTGCTCAATACACAGTCTACCCGGAAACAGACTGAAACCTTGCGACGTACCCATCAATTGTTCGTATTGATGTTCTTATTACGAGGTCTTCCGTTTGTAGATCTGGCTTATCTGCAAAAGACTGACTTAGATGGAAATACGCTCACATATCACCGCCACAAAACAGGCAGTCCACTCACCGTCACTGTGCCGAAAGAAGCCATGGATATCATCGACGAATGGAAGAATACAGATCCGGACGCTACTTACCTATTTCCAATATTGGAAGAAAACGAGAAAAGTCAAGATAATTATAGAGTATATCAGCAAGCATTACGGACATTCAATTATCAATTGGCAAAGTTGGCGAATCTACTTGGATTCAACAGCAATATCAGTTCGTATGTGGCGAAACATCATACAATCTCTATCTAATTGAAAATTAAACAGTTATTTCTGTTTAATTAATATCAGGTAACGATTTAGAAACGAGCGAATTACAATATTCTGTTTTCTTTTGCCTCTGTCAAAGAACGATTCTTTCAATGCAAATATACACTTTACTTGTGACAAAAGCAATCTTTTTCTACATTTAATCGACTTACAGTCAGCCTTAAAGAGGGTATCTGGTCTCATTCCATCTTCTTCCTCAAAAATAACATAGCAGTCTAAATTGGTTTATGTATGGGATAGGTCTTGTTCATTCGATCCGGTAGACTACTATACATAAAAGTATAAAGGCGAGATACGACAAGGAGATGCCATGCTTTTGTGTAAGGGGAATCTCTCTTAGCTTATCGCAGACCATGTATAGCTAAGTGTTTTGAGAATAAACAGTCTGTAAAAAACGGAAAGACACCGATTATGGGCCGTATCACCATCAATGGAACCCAAGCCGGTTTCAGTTGTAAGAAAGAAGTGTCCCTCGCTTTGTGGGACGTCAAAACCAACCGGGCCAAAGGCAAGTCCGAGGAGGCCCGTACACTCAATCAGGAGCTTGACAATATCAAGGCGCAAATCACCAGGCACTACCAGTACATCTGCGACCACGACAGTTTTGTTACAGCCAAGAAAGTCTATAACCGCTATGTCGGCTTCTCAGAGGAATGCCACACCCTTATGAACCTTTTCAGGGAACAGCTGGAACCGTATAAAAAGAAAATCGGCATAGAGAAAGCCGAAAGCACCTACTGCGGTCTGGTTGCCGATTACAAGAGTCTCCTGCTTTTCATGAAAAGCAAGAAGAATGCAGAGGATATTGTCATCGAAGAACTTGAGAAATCATTCATCGAGGATTACTACAACTGGATGCTCGGTACATGCGCTTTGGCAAACTCCACTGTCTTCGGGCGTGTCAATACCTTGAAGTGGCTGATGTATATCGCGCAGGAAAAAGGCTGGATACGGGTTCATCCGTTCGCATCATTCGAGTGTATGCCCGAATACAAGAGGCGTTCTTTCCTTTCCGAAGAGGAACTGCAAAGGATAATCCATATAGAACCGAGATACAAACGCCAGCGTGCCATGCGCGACATGTTCCTGTTCATGTGCTTCACCGGTCTTTCCTATGTGGACTTGAAAGCCATAACATACGATAATATCCATACCGACTCCGACGGCGGTACATGGCTGATGGGCAACCGTATAAAAACGGGAGTGGCGTATGTCGTAAAATTATTGCCCATTGCTATCGAACTGATTGAAAAATATAGGGGTACGGATGAAAAGAAAGACTCCCCGAATGTGTCTTTCCGGTAGGTGAATACAATGCCATGCGGCTCAGTCTTGGAATCATAGGCAGGAAATGCAACTCCGGGGCGAGGTCACCCCGCACATCGGACGCCACGCATTTGCCGTTCTGGCCATACTCAAGGGGATGCTGCTGGAAACTCTTCAGAAAGTGTTTGGGCATAAGTCCATCACATACGTCCTGCGCATCCATTCACTTGTCCGGCGCAGGCGGGGCAATCTTTTTCTGGAAGTCGCCCATCTGTACGACCAGCGTGCTGACCAGCTTTCTCAACTCCTAATACGCGCTTGTTTCAATAATTGTCAGTTCCATACTAAAATTCTTTTTAAGATTCTGAATATGCGACAAAGTAACGCACATCCTATATCCTTTCCAAACAGATAATATCAGAGTCTTCCGTTGGCGTGCATTGGCGTATCCAACGTTAAAAGAGAAGGTCCTTCACCTGCATCCATGCGGCAACGGAACTTCCATTCCCTTACTTGTTTTCCATAAATTTATAGGATTAATTTCTGGTGCATGATATTAATAGTCATTATTCTGTCTGCTTTTTTTGCTTGCATAATTGCAGCTAACAGTTATCTATTCCAGAACGCATTGTTATGGAAAATGGCAAGCTGTTTTGTTGGTTTATGGATATTGTGTATGATAATTACCGTCTTCGTTTGTCGTAAACTTGAATGCTCTAATTAAAACAGTACGGTTGTCATGCTTTGTGTGTTTTATTATAAATATTATGAATTATTTGGAATTGATATGTAATATAGATAATTTTGCAGTCGGGAAATGGTTTCGGGAGGTTTACGCCTTCCGAATGAAAAGGGAACCCGGTGAAAATCCGGGACAGTACCCGCTGCTGTGAGTCCACAAAAACGGACATCGAACTTTTGCCACTGGTGTAATACCGGGAAGGCACGATGACCGGGACGAGTCAGAAGACCTGCCATGACCGGAATGAGATTTACACCTGCGGGATATACGGGTCGTAATCAAATAGGGAATAGCTCATCGGCCATTCAATATTTGAAGACAGACATATTCCCGTTCGTGTAAGTCCGCACGAACGGGAATTTTTTGTGTTTGTTAATAATATGTTTTACATTAAAATGAGTGACCTATGAAAAGAAAATTACGCTTTCTGGCAGGTGCCTGTCTATTTACCGCAACCGCCTTGTTCTCTGGCTGTAGCTCGGACGATGACTTTTTGATGGACCCGGTTGATTCCGGAACTTCGCAAACCCGTGCTGTGACAAATTCGGACGGTACTTTAACTATCACTTTCGATGATTTCGATCCCGGCATGTTAGCAGGACCTACCTCGGCCGGAGAAAATCTTTATTCGTACCAAGGGTATCCTCAAGTAACCACCATTTACGACAATACTCCGGAAGAATATCTCTTCCTTTCAATGTTTAATACTGTAGGTGGAAGCACAGAGTATTCCAGCGGCGGCATCGCACTTTCCAACTGGAACATCCGCTCCAATCAGTCGGGAAATACCGGAGACTGGTGGTATTCTTATCTAAACCAATGTTCTGTCTATAACACTGCGGTGGAAGCGGAAGGACAGAATAAGGAAGCCGGGCACAGCGGTTCCAATTTCGGTGTCGTTTACGGATATGTGGATGCTTACAATCAGGCATGGATGGCTAAACCAGAATTTTATTTCAATGTTCCCCGGAAATTGGTCGGCCTGTGGATCTGCAACACCTCATACACTTATGGTGTCATTACTTATGGTAATCAGTTCGGTTCTACGGGGGTAGCGACTCCTCTGAAAGAGATGAAAGGGTATTTCCAAGTGAATCTGGAATGTTATGATGCGAATGGCGGTCTGATCCGCACTTACAAACGTCTTTTAGCCGATTATCGTAACGGCCAACAACAGGTTGATCCTATCACGACATGGGATTATTGGGAAATCAATGCCGAAGGGGTGCAAAGTGTGAAATTCAACTTCGAGGGTTCGGATTCGGGAGCATACGGTTTGAATACTCCGGCTTATATCTGTATTGATGATATCACCATACAATAAAAAGAATACAAGGATATCCCTTCTGTCGGGGGTATCCCTGTTATTTTTCTAAAATCCACACATCATGCATCGTTTTCACTATTTTATTATTTCTGCCTGTATGCTGTTCACCTCCTGCAACAAGGATGAAGTCATTACCGAAGAAGTAGGAGGACAACCTATAATAGAACTTGACAGCGAGACCGGTATTTACACGGTCAAGGTCGATCACGAATTGACTATCGCCCCGACATACCAGAATGTTGAAGATGCTCTTTTTGCTTGGACGATAGACGGTACGCTGGTTTCTTCGGGTCCGTCTCTTCAACGTACATGGAATGAATGCGGGGATTTTTATGTCAAACTAAGAGTAGACAATGCGGAAGGCTATGCCGAAGAGGAACTGAAAGTAGAAGTGAAAGAACTCACCCCTCCGGTCATCTCACTGGCACTACCTTCGCAGGGGCTAAAAGTCGTCCGGAATACCGATTACACATTTACTCCCGATATTCAGCATTCGGATGTCGAAGGGTTCAAAATCGAATGGGTACGGGAAGGAAAAATCGTTTCCACCGAGAATACTTATACTTTCAATGAAAAAGAACTCGGTGTTTATACGGTGACAATCAACGCTTCCAATATAGATGGGACAACAACGAAAGACGTAAGCGTAGAGGTCGTGGAAACGATGCCCTACGTTGTCAAATTCCCGACCCCGTCTTACCTGCAAACATCCACGGACAGGTACACTTTTGCCGACCGTCCTGTTTTCCTGCGTCCGTTGTTGGAGTATTTCGACAATCCCCGTTTTGAGTGGAGTGTGGACGGTCAGGTCATGGAAGGAGAAGTGGAACGCATGTTCAAGTTCACGCCGTCCGCACCCGGAGAATACACCGTCTCCTGTACTGTGTCGGAAGACACACCGACGGAAAAAATAAGCAGGAATATCGACAAAGGGAAAACGGCTGTCACTGCCACCGTAAAAGTCGTTTGTGTGGACAAAAAGGAACAAGACGGCTTCCGGGCTTCGGGAAGTTCCAAGCTCTGGAATAAAGTCTATGAATATACCCCAGCTCCCGGCCAATTTATCAACGAGACGAGCACGATAGGCGGTATGACCGGCAACGAAACATCCCCTGAAGCGGCTGTCGCATGGGCAACACAGCGTTTGAAAGACAAACTGCACGTCTCTTTAGGTTCTTTCGGGGGTTATATCATCGTCGGCTTCGACCACAGTATTCCCAATTCGGGTAACCAATATGATTTCTGTGTTCAGGGGAACGCCTTTGACGGCAGTTCCGAACCGGGTATCGTATGGGTCATGCAAGATATAAACGGAAACGGATTGCCGGATGACGAGTGGTACGAACTGAAAGGATCTGAAGCAGGCAAGGAAGAAACAATACAGAATTTTGAAGTGACCTATTACCGTCCGGAAGGCAAAAAAATGGATGTCCAATGGATCAGTTCCGACGGTAGAAACGGCTGGGTAGACTATCTGTCCGCTTATCATACACAAGACTATTATTATCCGGCTTGGATTTCGGAAAACAGTTATACCCTGACAGGCACTTGTCTGGCCGCCCGCAACACCCAAGATTCTCAAACCGGTTATTGGGATAATCAGAGTTATGACTGGGGGTACGTGGATAATTTCGGAAACGACCAGATAGAAGGCGGCAGTACGGTGGATGGAAGCGGACAAAGGAACGGTTTCAAAATTTCCAATGCCATCCATGCCGATGGAACGGAAGCCAATCTGCAATATATTGACTTTATCAAAATACAATGCGGTGTTCTGGCCAAAAGCGGCTGGCTGGGCGAAGTTTCTACGGAGGTATTTTCTTTTGAGGATCTAACCAAATAATAAAAATTACAAGTATGAAAATTTATTTTCTTCCCATGCTCCTATCCTTGTTCTTTTTGGGAGCGTGTGACAAAAACGATGAAATTATACCTGAAGATGCAGATGAAAATTTCATCACATCGGTCGTGATGACCGTGGACGGGAAATCGTACACGGCCGACATTACGGACAATACAGTAACAATAACCGTTCCCTATACGGTATCGCTGAACAACGCCGAAGTGGAATTCAAGTACACAACTTCTGCAACAATCATACCTGATCCTGAAACGGTAACGGACTGGGATAACGAACGAACCTTCCGGGTGACATCCTATAACGGAGATGCCCGCGAATATACCTATAAGGTCGTGAAAAGCGAGATAGAATCTGACGGAGATGTGGAGTTGAAGACCACCGAGGAGGTAGCTTCTTTTGCCGCAACCAAAACAACCGTTGTCAAAGGGAACCTGATTATCGGCTCTGATGCGGAAGAGGCAGAAAAAATCACTGACATATCTGCATTGGCATCTTTGAAAGAGGTTACTGGCAACATTGTCATTCGTAACAGTTACAACGGTGCAGACTTGACAGGGTTGGATAATATCGTTTCTGCCGGAGGTTTACAGGTAGGTTCGACCGATGTCGCCTCGAAAGCTACGGAACTTCACATGATTTCCATGAAAGCATTGGAAACGCTCTCCGGAGACATATCGGTATATAACGACCAAGTGACGTATGTCCTATTCGAGAAACTGGCAACTATTGAAGGAAGCGTGATGTTCAATGCGTCGTCGTTACAGAGTTTTGAGTTTCCGGTTCTGACTACTGTAGGTCAGGATCTGAATCTTCAAGGACTCAATGAAGAGAACACAGCAGCCGGTTCGATTGCGTCTTTGGAAATACCGGAACTGACAAGTGTCGGAGGGGTCTTGTCCGTAAACAATCTTGCCAAGCTGACTTCCATGAGCTTCCTTAAGCTGAAAGAGACCGGTGGCCTTGATTTCCATACCGTCCCCGTGATGTTGGAAACCATCAACCTTCCGGAAATCGAAACAGTAAACGGAAGTATTATTATGGAAGCCAATATGGAAGCTCCTCCTACCGGTAGTTTTGTTCCCCAACGAAATGACGTGCTTCAGGCTTTCGGTGGAATGGACAAACTGACAACGATAAAGGGACAGATAAAGATAAAGAATTTCACGGCACTCAAACAACTTCCCGACTGGAGCAAGATCACCACACTTGGAAGCATCACGCTGGATTATCTTGAAGATGTGAGCGGAACACTGCTGTTGCCGAACGCCCGATTTGAAACCTTCGGAGAAACAGCGCCCCAGATTGAAATTATAAACAAGGTGCAGCTCTCCAAAATTGAAACAGCCGAAGATTTGTCAAATGTAAATTTTGTCATCACCAGTCTCACGAATAATAAGTTCCCTGAAATCACGTTCAAGAATATCAAAGACTTCACTTGTAAGCCAACCACCAACAATACCGATTATACCATATCGACAATTCAACATGTATATGGAAATCTAAATGTGACAGGCCAAATGCGAAGCAATGCCAAATTTCCCGACTTGGAAATCATAGATGGATATGGATATATCCAAATACCCATGTTTGCTTCAATCACAATGCCAGTCTTGAAAGAAGTGGGAGGACAGTTCTATTTATCTGGAAATTTTACCAGTTGTAACTTGCCCTTACTATCCAAAGTTTGTTGTTCAGCTTCTCCTGTATATTATAAAGAGGGAGAGGGTTCGTTAGCAATATCTTTACAAAGTAAATCGCTGGATATTCCGGAATTGCTTCACGTAGGAGGTGAAGGGTTGTTCGTTAATAAAGCAACAGGCATTACTTGTGATAAATTACAGACTATAGATGGTACGCTACAGATAAAAAGTGCGACTTCTCTTTCTCAGGAAACACTTTCCATGGAGAAGTTGGAGACCTTGCATGGGGTTGTTTTTGACGGTTTGACGAAATTTACCGACTACACTTTCTTCGGCAAGTTTATAGAAAACGGAATGATTACGGGGGAAAGTTGGAGCGTGACGAAATGTGGGTATAACCCAACCTTCCAAAATATGAAGGACAAACAATATACGCAGCAGGATTAAACCTTATACCTTAACCAGAGTACCCGTAATGATTCGGGTACTCTTTTTTATCCGAATGACAATGAGCAGAACAATACAACGGATTTGCCTTTTTCTTTTCTGCCTGCCAGTTTTCGGCAGTTGCATGAAATGGGATTACGGAGAGATGGAAGATTTCTCTGTATCGGCCTCTGGTCTTTTCATTACCAACGAGGGGAATTTCCAGTACAGCAATGCCACGCTTTCCTACTACGATCCCGCCACGTGCGAAGTGGAGAATGAAGTGTTTTACCGTGCCAACGGGTTCAAGTTGGGCGATGTGGCCCAGTCTATGGTTATCCGGGACGGTATAGGCTGGATCGTGGTGAACAACTCGCATGTGATTTTCGCCATCGACATCAATACTTTCAAGGAAGTGGGCCGTATCACAGGTTTCACCTCACCCCGGTATATCCATTTTCTGTCGGATGAGAAAGCCTATGTGACGCAGATATGGGACTACCGTATCTTCATCATCAACCCCAAGACATACGAGATTACCGGCTATATCGAATGTCCAGACATGGACATGGAATCGGGTTCCACCGAACAAATGGTACAATACGGCAAGTACGTCTATGTGAACTGCTGGTCGTACCAGAACCGCATCCTGAAAATCGACACGGAGACGGACAAGGTCGTGGACGAACTGACCATCGGCATACAACCTACTTCGCTGGTCATGGACAAATACAACAAGATGTGGACCATCACGGATGGCGGTTACGAGGGCAGCCCATACGGTTACGAGGCACCGTCTCTCTATCGTATAGACGCCGAGACTTTCACCGTAGAGAAACAGTTCAAGTTTAAGCTGGGCGACTGGCCTTCGGAAGTCCAGCTCAACGGTACACGGGATACACTTTACTGGATCAACAACGATATTTGGCGAATGCCGGTGGAAGCCGACCGTGTTCCCGTCCGGCCTTTTCTGGAGTTTCGGGACACCAAATACTACGGCCTTACGGTCAATCCCAACAACGGGGAGGTATATGTGGCCGACGCTATTGATTACCAGCAACAAGGTATCGTGTATCGCTATTCGCCGCAAGGCAAGCTGATCGATGAATTTTACGTGGGAATCATTCCGGGAGCTTTCTGCTGGAAATAACGAGGAAGGAGGACAAAAATGAAAAGACATCTTATTCTATTGTTCGTGGGGGTAAGCCTGCCCTTTCTGCTTGCCGCCCAGCAGAAAAATTCCGTCAGCATTACCAAAAGGGTACTACGTATTCCGGAGGTTACGGTGGTGGGCAAACGACCTATGAAGGATATAGGCGTGCAACGAACCCGTTTCGATTCCATCGCCATGAAAGAGAACATCGCCTTGTCTATGGCCGATGTGCTGACATTCAACTCATCCGTTTTTGTCAAGAACTACGGACGCGCCACGTTATCCACCGTGGCTTTCCGGGGTACCTCTCCCTCGCATACCCAAGTGACGTGGAATGGTATGCGCATTAACAACCCGATGCTGGGCATGACGGATTTTTCCACCATCCCTTCTTACTTTATCGATGATGCCTCGCTGCTGCACGGAACGTCATCGGTAAACGAAACGGGCGGCGGCTTGGGTGGTCTGGTCAGGCTCTCCACTTCTCCGGCCAACCATGAAGGGTTCGGGTTGCAGTACGTGCAGGGAGTGGGGTCGTTCAGCACGTTCGACGAGTTTCTCCGCCTGACCTACGGTGACAAACACTGGCAGTCCTCCACCCGTGTGGTGTATTCCTCTTCCCCCAACGACTACAAATACCGAAACCGGGACAAGAAGGAAAACATCTATGACGAGGACAAGAACATCATCGGTTCCTATTACCCGACGGAACGCAACCGCAGCGGGGCTTATAAGGATCTGCACGTCTTGCAGGAAATTTATTATAACACGGGCGAAGGCGACAAGTTCGGGCTAAACGCCTGGTATATCAATTCCAACCGGGAACTGGCGATGCTCAGCACGGATTACGGGAACGACATGGACTTCGAGAACCGCCAAAGGGAGCAGACGTTTCGCGGCGTCCTCTCGTGGGATCGCGTGCGGGAGAAATGGAAGGTCGGTGTAAAAGGCGGCTATATACACACATGGATGGCCTATGATTACAAGCGGGACAAGGGAAACGGCGAAATGGCTTCGATGACCCGCTCACGCAGTAAGATTAACACGTTCTACGGAAGTGCGGACGGGGATTATGCTCCTTCAGAGAAATGGCTGTTCACGGCCGGTGTTTCCGTACACCAGCATTTGGTGGAAAGCGCGGACAAAAATATCATCTCGCAGGAAGGTAACAAGGCTGTTGTCGGGTATGACAAGGGACGTGTCGAGTTTTCCGGTTCCGTTTCTGCGAAATGGCGGCCTGTCGATCGTTTTGCCGCCTCGCTTGTCCTTCGCGAGGATATGTTCGGTACGGAATGGGCCCCGGTTATCCCGGCTTTCTTCATCGACGGGGTACTGTCGAAAAAAGGCAATATCGTGGCGAAAGCATCCATCTCCCGGAACTACCGTTTTCCCACGCTGAACGACCTCTATTTTCTGCCGGGCGGTAATCCCGACCTGAAAAGCGAGCACGGCTTCACATACGACGTGGGGTTGTCGTTCTCGGTGGGGAAAGAAAATGTATATGCTTTGAGCGGTGGTATCAACTGGTTCGATTCGCACATCGACGACTGGATCATCTGGCTACCCACAACCAAGGGATTCTTCTCCCCCAGAAACCTCAAAAAGGTACATGCTTACGGGGCAGAGACCAACGCCCACCTTGATATAATGCTCGGAAAGGACTGGAAACTGGATATGAACGGAACTTTCTCGTGGACTCCCTCGATCAACGAGAGCGAACCGATGAGTCCGGCAGACCAATCCGTCGGCAAACAGTTGCCATACGTGCCGGAGTTTTCCGCAACGGTGACCGGACGTCTGTCATGGCGGACATGGAGCCTGCTTTACAAATGGTGTTATTACAGCCAGCGTTATACCATGTCGAGTAATGACTATACCCTGACGGGCTATCTGCCCCCTTACTTCATGAATAACGTGACACTGGAAAAACAGCTCTCTTTCCGATGGGCCGATCTGTCGCTAAAGGGCAGCATCAACAACCTGTTCGATGAAGAATACCTTTCCGTATTGTCCCGTCCCATGCCGGGCATCAATTTCGAGATATTCATCGGCATAACACCCAAGTTCGGAAAAAACAAAAATAGTAAACGATAATCTGCATCAATATGAACGCATTAAAGAATTTAAGCCTGATTTTGTTGCTTTCTCTGGCATTTACAGGCTGCCACAACAAAAGCTCAAAAATCAATGATTTCAACCTGCTGCTTTATGCTCCCGAATATGCCTCCGGCTTCGACATCAAAGGGGCGGGCGGGAAGGAAAGCGTACTGATAACCGTCAGGAATCCCTGGCAGGGAGCGGACAGTGTAACCACATGGCTGTTTATCGTCCGCAACGGTGAAGAGGTTCCCGAAGGGTTTGCAGGACAGGTACTCAAAGGAGACGCCAAACGTATCGTGGCGATGTCTTCCACTCATATCGCCATGCTTGACGCAATCGGTGAAGTCCGGTGTATAACCGGCGTTTCGGGAATCGACTACATTTCCAACCCAGACATCCAAGCCCGCCGCGACAGTATTGGCGATGTCGGCTATGAAGGGAACATCAACTACGAGTTGCTGCTCTCGCTCGATCCCGACCTCGTTCTGCTCTATGGGGTGAACGGCGCAAGCGCAATGGAAAGCAAACTCGAAGAACTCGACATACCGTTCATGTATGTCGGCGATTATCTTGAAGAGTCGCCTCTCGGCAAGGCCGAATGGATGGTAGTGCTTTCAGAAGTCACAGGAAAACGTGAGAAGGGTGAAAAAGCCTTTGCCGCAATCCCGGTCAGATACAACGCCTTGAAAAAGAAAGTGGCCGACAGTACCCTCGGCACTCCTTCGGTTATGCTTAATGTTCCCTATGGCGACTCGTGGTTCATGCCTTCAACCCAAAGTTATGTAGCCCGCTTGATTACTGATGCGGGAGGCCGCTATATCTACCAGAAGAACACGGGAAACGCTTCTATCCCCATTGACTTAGAAGAAGCATATCTGCTCGCGTCGGATGCGGACATGTGGTTGAACGTGGGAATGGCGAACTCCCTTGACGACTTGAAGGCATCATGTCCGAAATTCACCGATACCCGATGTTTCAAAAATGGAGAGGTGTATAACAACAACGCCCGTACCAACACAGCCGGGGGTAACGACTATTACGAGTCTGCCGTCGTGAATCCTGACATCGTGCTCCGCGACCTCGTGAAGATATTCCATCCTGAACTGGTGCAGGAAGAGTGTGTGTATTACAAGCAACTGAAATAGATGCGTTCCCGTTCGACTATATTATTCTCCATATTGATTACGCTCACGGTCGGTCTTTTTTTACTGGACTTGGCCGTGGGAGCTGTCAACATTCCGATCCGCGATGTATGGGCAGCACTGACCGGGGGAAATTGTTCCCGTGCCACGGAAAAAATCGTACTCAACATACGCCTCATAAAAGCTATAGTGGCACTGTTGGCCGGGGCTGCCTTATCGGTCAGCGGTCTTCAGATGCAGACCCTCTTCCGTAATCCTCTTGCCGGTCCCTATGTCCTTGGCATCAGTTCCGGTGCAAGTCTCGGTGTGGCACTTGTGGTACTTGCCGGGATCGGTTCATCAATAGGCATTGCCGGAGCAGCGTGGGTGGGTGCGGCTGTCGTGTTGCTCGTGATAACTGCCGTCGGACAGCGAATAAAAGACATCATGGTAATCCTGATTCTGGGCATGATGTTCTCATCGGGCGTAGGTGCTGTCGTGCAGATATTGCAGTACCTCAGCAAAGAGGAATCGCTGAAAGCCTTTGTCATTTGGACGATGGGGGCTTTGGGTGACGTCACCTCCGGACAACTTCTGATTCTTGTTCCATCGGTGTTTGCCGGACTGCTGTTGGCTGTACTGACCATCAAACCGCTTAACCTCCTGCTGTTCGGAGAGGAATATGCCGTAACAATGGGACTGAATATTCGGCGTTCACGCAGCCTGTTGTTTCTCTCGACAACGCTGCTCGCCGGAACGATAACCGCTTTTTGCGGTCCGATAGGTTTCATAGGTCTCGCTATGCCTCATGTCACAAGAATGCTTTTCCAAAATAGCGATCATCATGTCCTTCTGCCTGGAACAATTCTTTCGGGAGCATCGATATTGCTTCTTTGCGACATCATTTCTAAAATATTCACCTTGCCGATCAACGCCATTACAGCTCTATTGGGAATCCCAATCGTCGTATGGGTGGTTTTACGCAACAAATCCATCACCGCATGATAGAATTACAGCATTTTTCCATAGGTTACAAAGAAAACTCGTTGCTCCACGAGGTAAATGCCACGATAAAAAAAGGTCAACTGACAGCCCTTATCGGAAGAAACGGGACAGGAAAATCGACGTTGCTCCGCGCCATAGCCGGTCTGAACCGGTGTTATTCCGGAAAAATCATTCTCGACGGGCACGACATCGCCTGCATGAAAACCGAAGATATGGCAAAAACGCTGGCTATCGTCACGACCGAGCGCACGCGCATCGCCAACCTGCGGTGCAAGGATGTCGTAGCCATAGGCCGTGCTCCTTATACCAACTGGATAGGTAGGATGCAAGAAACAGATAAGGAGATAGTCATGCAATCGCTCATTTCGGTGGGAATGGAGGCTTATGCAAACCGCACGATGGATAAAATGTCGGATGGCGAATGCCAGCGTGTGATGATTGCTCGTGCATTGGCACAGGATACTCCTATCATTCTCCTTGATGAACCGACTTCCTTTCTTGACATGCCTAATCGCTACGAACTTGTGGCGTTGCTTCGTAGGCTTGTCCACGACGAGAAAAAATGTATCATGTTCTCGACACATGAACTTGACATCGCGTTGTCCATGTGCGATTCGATAGCATTGTTAGATACCCCGAATTTAAGTTGCTTGACCGCGTCTGAAATGCAGAAAAGCGGATACATTGACAGACTTTTCCAAAATGAAAACATCCGTTTCGACTCCTTATGCGGTACAATGATTTTGAAACAATGAGTATATACACTGTAGAAAATTTTACTTCAGACATCACTGTTGAAGGATACATCGCCGAATTCCGTGACGAACCACATTTTCTTGAACTTTGCAAACAATGTACCAATTACGGTAAAAGTTGGGGGTGTCCTCCATTTGATTTTGATACGGAATCGTTTCTCCGACAATACAAGTATGCACATCTTATGGCAACGAAGATAATCCCTGAAGACAAAGATATTCCGATTGAATATACACAAAAACTCATTTTACCGGAACGGATACGAATCGAGAGCGAATTATTGGATATGGAACGGAAATATGGAGGGCGTTCATTTGCCTATATAGGTAAATGTCTTCACTGCTCAGATAACGAGTGTACGCGTAACTGCGGCACACCATGCCGACACCCGGAAAAAGTGCGTCCGTCACTCGAAGCCTTCGGATTTGACATAGCCAAAACGCTTTCTGAACTTTTTAACATCGAACTTCTTTGGGGAAAGGATGGCAAATTACCTGAATATCTTGTTCTCGTAAGCGGATTTTTTCATAATGAATACGAACTTTGCAACATAGCATACTAATGATTCGGACATGAAATAAACAGACAAACTAACCACATTCGGTTCAATCTGTTTTGTGATTTCAAATGAATTATAGTTAGATATGTAAAAAGCGACGCTGGAGCTTGAAATAAGTAACGGTTTATCGGTGTATTCTCCGTTAAACCGTCCTGTTTTCGTTAAACGAAAACACAACTTGCTGTCCGCAGGAGCGGACCACATTTATCCAATAATTATTGTGTATTAGCCCATTGTATGGCTATTCTCCTGTGATTTACGAGGCATTTCCATCAGGTGTTTGCCGGCTGCTCTCCCCATAAAAGGGTGGATATCTCTCCATAATCATATGACTTACGTCCATAATTCGGGAATAAGGAGGCGAATATACGGGAAATCTGCCCTTTACATGCCCTATTGTCCATTAATGGATTGTTACTTCTACACATCTACAAATGGAGAGCGGCAGTGAGCCGTATATGGTTTATGGTTTTTCTGCATTATCTTCATTAATGGATTACTACTTCTACACTTCTGCAAATGGAGAATGTAGCCGTGTACACCTTATGGTCTTCCTTCATAATTCTCCATTAACGGATTAATACTTTTACACTCCCATAGACCGATAATTTAAGAATCCGTATCCGGACGGATGCGCGCTCTCACGCCTGCCCATAAGGATTAAAAAGGAACGGTGGACAAGGAAACGGAATCCCGCTCGCTTTTCCACACCACTACGGGCCTCTGATGTCGCCTCCGCATAGGAAGAACCGTCCGAACGGAACGGCATCTCCGTCCCCCCCGTCATGTGTATCATGACAATAACTGACTTTGGATGACTATAAGTGACAGGTGGTTTCATCCTGTTCTCTTCTTCCTTTATTTTGTATTCCGAGACAATACCAGTTGTGTAATTTAATAATTTAAGATTTTAAAATATGGATTCAGAAAAGGAAAAGAACCGGCTTTCCGATATCGTTCTCGAGAGGGTCGGACTCACGGGGAACCTTCTGTCAGCTCCCGTTTCCCCATCCCTGGAACCAGTGGTGGAGATACCAAGTCATGGAAGTCAGGTCCGGGCAGGGAAAGTGACAGGTCCGGAGGAATACAAGAGGAGGTTTCTGGTTCCCGCTCCCAGAGCCGCTGAGTGGAAGACCGCCTACATTGATGGGAGACTGCACCGCCGGATCGCCATGCTGGTCAGGGCCGCCGGCTGCGGCAGCATCTCCGGTTTTATCATCCGGTTGTTGGAACTCCATATGGAGGAACACAGGGAGGACATCGCCTCCCTGCTCGGTGAGGTCTACCGTCCCTGGGATGAGGACGGACAGCCGGGAGGAACACCTCGCCGATAAAACGTTGTCATTGTCCAAGAAGGCATATCATGACAGGAAAGAACGTAAAAGAGCGGATTGGTCTTGGCGGGATGGACGCGGACCGCATCCGTGAGATCATGGGGGAAGCGCCTGCCTGTCCCCGGAAGAGACGTGGAACGTCCGGTAACGACATTATACGTCCCGCAAGGAAAAATGGCCCCATGCAACCGTCCGTCTACGGGGAGGAATACCTGCATGGCATTGCGGGCGTGCAGCGTCGGTCGCTGCATATTCCCGCCGCCCTGCACCGGAAACTGTCCATCCTGGCGGGAGCCTCGAGAAACGGAAAGGTCACTCTGGAGGGGTTCATCAACCACCTTGTCTCGCGGCATCTGGAAGAATACAGGGAAACGACGGACATGATTCTGGAGGAGTCCCTGCCCGGCCCGGTCATAAAGGCTCGTCCCCCATGACAGGGGATCTCCCCCGATGGGAGCATTATTTTTGTTTCTGAAACAATAGTGTTTAACTTTTAATGAAAAAGAAGTATGATGAAAAAAGAAAAAGAGTTGTTGGTTGCCATCGCCAGCCAGAAGGGTGGCGTGGGAAAATCCGTCTTTACGGTACTGCTGGCCAGTGTCCTGCATTACCGCAAAGACGTGCGTGTGGCGGTTGTGGACTGTGACTCCCCGCAGCACAGCATCGCCCTGATGCGTGAGAGGGACATGGAGAATGTCATGAAAAATGACGACCTGAAGGTGAACCTGTACCGGCAGTACGAAAGAATCCGTAAGCCTGCCTATCCGGTCATCAAAAGCGACCCGGAAAAGGGGGTGGAAGACCTGCGGCGTTATATGGACGAAAAAGGGGAGACTTTCGATATCGTGCTCTTCGACTTTCCCGGAACGCTCCGCAGCGAGGGGGTGGTTCATACCGTTGCCGCGATGGACTATATCTTTGTCCCGCTCAAGGCGGACAATATCGTCATGCAGAGTTCCCTGCAGTTTACCAAGGTGCTGGAAGAGGAGCTGATCGCCAAGGGGAACTGCAACTTGAAAGGAATCCGGCTGTTCTGGAACATGGTGGATAGAAGGGGACGGAAGAATTTGTATGATGCCTGGAACCGGGTCATCCACAGGATGGGGCTGCGGCTGCTGTCCTCACACATTCCGAACACCCTCCGCTACAACAAGGAGGCGGACCCTGTCTGTAAGGGTGTCTTTCGTTCCACGCTGTTTCCACCCGATCCCCGTCAGGAGAAAGACTCCGGCCTTCCTGAACTGGTGGAGGAGATATGCCATGCCATCGGTCTGGAGGAATCCGATACCGAGCGGTAGCGGATGATAGGATACAGACACCTTGAATAAGGGCTTTTAGCCTAAGATAAAGTAAGATAATTGCATGATAATAAGTTTTTTACAGATGTGACTTCTCCTATAAAAGCATTACCTTAGTAGTGTAATGTGCGCCAAGAGGTCACACAAGTAATTGTTCAGCATCGTGTCTGAACCTATTGTTCCATCAATAGTAGCCTGAAGAGGCGTACGTGACTGGCAACGGTCGGGTGCGAAGCCCTCTTGACAACGACGTTCCAACCTAAGCATCATAGGCGAAGAATGTCAAAGCTGACTGATATGAGTAACCTAAGTGAATCGCCGTACCATCGTGACTATGAATTAGCTCACGGATATTTATGGGCCATTCCAAAAGGCAAGCAGTCAGGATAGTACGCTGTTACATCGTGCTACACGGATGTCGCACTGCTGGTGGATAGGCGGAGTCTAAGTCGGTCGTCAGTTATTTGTGCGAAACTTGGTAAGCCCGTATCTCTCCCGTCAGCCAATAACCGATGGGTGGCCAATTGTAAGAGCGGCCGAATGAGGTGCGGGTAAAGGATTGTGGAGAAAGCGAATGCCATGGTGTAATGCCCTGGATAAAGGTTTCAACGTCACCCTACGCGAAAGCGGGCAGACTTCCACAGGGTAATTCTTTGTGAAACGAATTGTAGAACTTCAAGTATAAAGAAACAGCAAAGGAACAAGGCGCAAGCCGAGTGTGCATCTTCAGCCGGACGCAAAACCGTGTGGAAAGGAATAGACTTCGCACGATGCGAACGTAAGGTATCAATCGTTCACTGACTGCTATGTTCGGTATTAATGCAGACTGAATCCTTAATCATTTATCCAAACTCTTGAAATATCAAAGCCTGATTTAAGTGCAGATAACTGATAGAGTTTGGATAAATGGAAAGTTTGAATAAAATACATTATTATCAATTTCTACAGATATTTTTCCTTGCGCTCACACCCCACTGCATATTTGAGAAAACAGAATGATTTAACATACTATTTTTCATATCCAATCTTTTTTAATACTCCCCATGATAATACTCACTATAAAAAGTCCAATCGAATAATTTTACGCGGTGATAAATGAAATTAATAGAAAGCGATTACCTTTGAAGAAAAAGTCTGTAATTTGGTCAAGAGAAAAGTACAATAGGTCAAAACATGGATATTATAATTCGCTTTATTTGCACTACCATTTTAAATCTAATTGTATTAATCCTTATTATAAACTTTAATATCTGCACTATGAAGAGAAAAGTACTATTAAGCACATTGTTTCTAATACTACATTTCACTGTAGCATTAGCACAGCAAGTAACTATTTCAGGGCAAGTGTTGGATGAGAAGAGTGAACCTCTTATCGGTGCCACGATAAATATCGAAGGTACCACCAATGCAGTAATCACCGATTTAGAAGGAAAGTTCACGATAAAAGTACTTCCTTCTGAAAAACTGGTCATCAGTTATCTGGGATATAAGCCCAAAACTATCACTATCGGAAAGAACCGAAGATTTGATATCATTCTAGACCCTTCAGTCACAGAGATGGATGAGGTGGTTGTTGTAGGCTATGGTAGCCAGCGAAAAAGTGATATTGCAACCGCCGTTGCTTCTGTGAATATAAAAGATATTGTAAACAGTAGTTCTACGCAGACGTTGCAAGCACTACAAGGCAAAATCAGCGGAGTACAGATTATCCCCACAGACGGTTCATTGTCAAGCGGAATGACTTTCAGAATCAGAGGTGTCAACTCCGTCACAGGAGGAACCCAGCCTCTCTTCGTCATTGATGGTGTACCAATGCCTACTCAACAGATCACCAATGAAGATACCGAAACGGTAAACAATCCTCTGCTGGGACTGAATCCAAATGATATTGAATCCAATTTGAATTATTGGAATCCTCGTCCTATCAAAAAGGATAATCCATATTTGACCGTCCAAAGGAAGCTCTCTCCACAGACTGTGGAGGATTTCGCCAATAGACTGTTCATCTACCAGGTAGGAAAAAACAATCATATCGGCTTTCCATTCCGCAAACCCTCCCAGATGGAAATCCTTAACTTTGAAATGAGGAACTATTTTGCAGAGACCAATACCAATTATAAAGCCTTTGCCACGGGTGGTGACAAGGCACAAAGCTGTTGGATGGCCAATTTTGTTCCTTTTGACAAGGTTACAGACATATATCTCTTTGAATCCGCTATTGACGCAATGAGTTTCTACGAAATAAACCATTATACTAAAGAAACCACATGCGCATTCATAAGCACGGGGGGATATGTCACCAAATCCCAAATAGAGAATATAAGCCGTATATTCCCATCTGATAAGGTAAAGTGGAATTGTTGCTATGACAATGATGCCAGCGGTAATGGTTTTGACATCACCACAGCATATTATCTCAAAGGTGAGGAATGTAAAGCTTTTGCAAGGACCAACACTGGAGACACATATAAGACCATCTATTTAAGTTTCCCGGATGGAAACACACAGACCTTCAAAGAAGATGCATTTTCCTCCGGCGAGTATCTTAAACAACATGGTATAGACAATGTAAATATCATCAAACCTTCACGGTACAAAGATTGGAATGAGCTTCTTGTCTATTACAAAAGATTTGATTTGAACCTGGGTCCAGGAATGAAATTCATCCCGGCTATCGAAAAGACCATATCCCAACTGAATCTAAGAGGATATGAACAATTGGCCAATAGTATCAGTTCTTCCACAAAAGAACTGGTGGATTCTCTGCTTGAGCAAGCCAATTACTGCATTTCCGCACCTCTTGCCGAGAGCGGCGCTTATACTCTTATGGTAGACTGTAATATCTTCATGGGGCTGGACACGATGGTACCGGTACCAAGCAACTTATATGTTATAGAAAAGTGCACGCAAAAAAAGATATCGGCACATGCCATAAATGAATTTCTTAAAAAAGAATATATAAACATTTTTAGAGACATGAGTTCATCTGATTTCAAAAATTTTCTAGAGAAAGACATCCTAACTTATACAAAGGGTGCTGTAGAAAAGAATTTTGAGAAAGTGATATTGACTTTCGGATGGAGCCTTAAACCTTCAATTCTAAAAAAAAAGAGTTTTGACTTAGAACATGGTATATAGCATAACAATACAGCATGATACCATAATAGTAGCTGTTTCAAGCAGACATGTTGTCACAATTCCTGCCAGGTTTAATGGAATGATTCTCGGGCTTTGGAACTTGATACAGATTTTCGTTGCCTACTGTAATGAGAATCCGAATTGGGTGAGTAATGTCCGGTCACTGTGGGGTGACCGATTCAAATAGGGACAGGTATGGAACGGATGCCTATTCATGCCCCTATTATAGCTGACACATGGACTTTTATACATTCTTGCACTTTTTAAGTGGGTAAAAAAGTACTATTTGTATTTTATACAAAAAATTGTTTGCTTAATGAAATGGAACATACATTGCCAATGATATTTAATACCTATATATAGGTATTAGATGCGTTTTTATACCCAAAAAATGGTATTTTTATAATCTTTTGTAATATCTAATTTTGCATCCTAAAATAGATCTTTTATCGAAGAGAGATACAGTTTCCTTATATTTGAACTGGGGCTTCTGTAAAGTGCGATAAATATGAGGCTGGAACGGAGCTATCAGAAGAATTTTGGAGAAAATCCGTTTTTTAACTTAGTTAGATCTATCAATGAAAATATAAGTATTTATCTGCGTTGTATTAAGATATAGCATATCAGAACTACAACCATCCCGTTTTTTATTTAGATTTGCAGTTTGCTTTTAATCACTCAAGATCCGTATTACTATGTATGGAACTTAAATAAAGTACTAATATATATTGGATTTTCCTAAATATAATGCAGTTGCTATATTGTTAGACAACAGACGGTTGAGGTCTGTGAGATTATGCAACGGCACCAACAAAAACAACATGTATTTTTAATAATTTTAGTTTTGTTACACACAATGGTTTGTTTTAATTTAAAATTTACATATAATTTTGCATTATTAATAAATATGATGTTACTTATGAAAAAAGGTATTTTGGGGTGTAATATTATATACTTGTTTATACTTATTTGCATAGGAATTGCCCTCCCTATCAAATCGCAAAACAATTACAAAGTAAAACTTACAGGCACTGTTTATGAGTACGACCACAACAACAAGCGTTTGCCTTTAGAATTTGCAGCTGTGTCTATTCCTGAAATTGCACTAGGGACAACCTCTGATGAAAATGGTAGATACATACTGGAAAACGTACCTACTGGTAAAATTCGTATGCAAATTCAATATTTGGGCAAAGTCTCCATTGACACCTTAATAAATGTAAATAAGGATTTGGTTCTTAATTTTACAATGAGGAATGAGGATTTTAAGTTGAAAGAAGTTACAGTAACTGCAACCAACAGCCGTTCAGGCAAATCCACATCTTCTCACATTTCCCGCTCTGCTATGGACCATATGCAAGCGACCAGTTTATATGATGTAATGTCATTGATGCCAGGTGGAATTTCACAGAATCAAGATATGAGTTCGGCACAACAGATTAACATCCGTCAAGTTTCCAGTTCCAGTGGTCCGGAAGCTCCGATGAATGCTATGGGCACCGCAATAATTCGTGATGGTGCCCCCATCTCAAATAATGCTAATCTATCTGCGATGAGCCCTACGGTATTAAGTGGTACGGAAACACCCGCTTCATTGGCCGGAGGTGCCTCGCCGGCTGGTGGAACCGATGTTCGTAGTATTTCTACTGAAAATATAGAGTCTATACAAATCGTTCGTGGTATCCCTTCTGTTGAATATGGTGATCTGACCTCAGGAGCAGTAATTATTAATACAAAAGCTGGTCGTGAGCCGCTACGTGTCAAAGCAAAAGCCAATCCCAATATCTATCAGGTGTCTATGGGAACCGGTTTTGAACTTGGAAAAAAGAAAGGCGCTTTAAATGTAAGTGCAGATTATGCTTATAATACGAATAATCCAATATCCAGTTACCAGCACTATCAGCGTGCCACAACAAAGTTGCTCTATTCAAATACTTTCTTTAATAATAAGTTACGTACCAATTCCAGCTTTGATTTTATTTATGGTAAGGATCAACGTGAACGTAATCCTGATGATGAACAAACTAAAACAGCTTCGGAAGGCCGCGATATAGGTTTTACTTTGAATACCAATGGTACATGGAATATAAATAAGGGCTGGTTAAAAACACTACGCTATGTATTGTCAGGTACGTATATGGATAAAGACAGTTATTATGAAACCGTATACAGTTCTGCTACATCTCCTTATTCCATGACCACTACAAACGGTGCGGTACTTAGTAACTTTGCAGGTCAGCATATCTATGATGCCAATGGTAATCAAATTACTAATTTTGGACCGGAAGACATAAATCATTATGCTGTTTATCTACCAAGCAGCTATTTGGGACACTATGAGATCGATAGTCGTGAAGTTAATTTGTTTGCTAAAGTGACGAGTTCTCTATTCAAGGCGAGCGGTCATGTAAACAACCGCATCTTGATTGGTGCGGATTTCCGGAGTGACGGTAACGTTGGTAAAGGAAAAACTTATGACCCAAGTACTCCTCCTTATCGTAGTCAATACGGTCATAATTCATCTTTCCGTCCACGTAACTATAAGGATATTCCTTTCATTAACCAATTTGGTGCATATGTGGAAGATAATTTCAAATGGTCCATAAGCGGTACGCATGATTTGAACATTCAGGCTGGTGTGCGTTATGATCATACCTCAGTAGTAGGAGGCATTTTCTCGCCACGTGTAAATGCATCCATTGATTTGATTCCGAATCTATTAAGTCTTCAGGGAGGTTACGGTATTGCTGCAAAGATGCCTTCTCTTCTCTATTTATATCCAGAAAATGCATATTTTGAATATATCAATATAAATGAGCTTACCAATGAAAATATTCCGGAAAGCCAGCGCTTGTTTATGACTACCACAGAAGTTCGGCAAGTAGATAACTCAGATTTGAAGATTGCCCAAAATCATAAAGCAGAAGTCGGTTTTAATTTACGAGTGGGTAAAACCAATCTGAATGTAATAGCTTATAAGGAGCGTCTGAAGGATGGTTATGTAATGAGCCAAACCTTCAACACCTTCAATACATTTATCTACAATGAATACCAGCGCACAGAAAACGGGATAGAGCTTAGTAGTAGCCTACCGGTATTGTCTACTTATGCAAAACCAACTAATAATTTAAATATAGAAACTAAAGGTTTAGAATTTGATTTGAATATCGGACGTATTGATGCTATCCGTACGGCCTTCCAAATAAATGGCTCATGGATGCGTACTAAGAGTTGGCGTCAGGGTTATAGCTTCTATGACAATAGCGAAGATGCTGCTTCAGCCCGTAAACCGGTGGCCATTTATTCTCAAGAAGGCAATGCAAGTTACAAACAACAATTTGTAACGACTTTACGTGCCACTCACAATATCCCGCGTATCGGTTTTGTTGTTACGATGACAGCACAAGCTATTTGGCAGCAGTCTAATTGGAATACATTTGGAAACGATTCTATACCTGTGGGCTATTTAGCATTGGAAGATGCGTCTGTAAATATGTTTCCCAAGGGGAAATATACCACTACCCAGCAAGTAAAGGATGCAGGATATGGATATATGTTGAATAATGTAAGTCATAATAATGCTATAAAAGAATCATACAGTCCTTATTTTTGTTTTAACTTGAATGTAACTAAAGAAATTAGCAATATGCTACGTGTTTCTTTCTTTGCCAACAATATGTTCAGAAGTTATCCGCGCAGAGAATCCAAACGTAATCCGGGTTCATATATTCAATTGAATAACCGATTTTTCTTTGGGCTGGAATTATCACTCACTTTATAATGTTTAGGAAGTTATGAAAAAATATTTAATATATTTGTTTACATTGGCAAGTACCCTTTTGATAGGATGCGATTCGTTCAGGGACATGTCTGGCACAGCAGAAGTGAATCCTATCACAGTGGATGTATATTTGGATATTACCGTTGAAAATATATCCACACTGAAAGATCTGACTGTAAAGTTCGACAATTACGATGAAGATTTACATTATGTAAAAGAAGTAACTGATAATAGTGTGAAAGTTGACGGAATTATCCCCGGAATTTATTCGGTAACAGTATCCGGTACAGCGATCGATACAGAAAACAATGAATACTACATCAATGGCAATTCTGTAAATGCGGCATTATTTAAGCATGGTAGCGCATTGAATATTGAAGTACAAGGGCTTAAAGTGAGCCCATTAATATTCAAGGAGATTTATTATTGCGGTAGCCGTCCGGAAAAAGGAGGAGTCTATTTCCGAGACCAGTTCTATGAGATATACAATAACTCTGCTGACATTTTGTATTTGGACGGTATTTATTTCGCAAATTTAACTCCGGGTACAGCTACCACTAAATTACCTATTTGGCCGGAAGCGGACGGTAATAATTATGCATATGGAGAACGTGTGTGGAAATTTCCAGGAAATGGAACCGAATATCCGTTAGCGCCAGGTGAATCTTGCATCATTTCTCAATTTGCCGCTAACCATCAGTTGGACATCTATAACCCTCAAAGTCCTATAGACGGCAGTAGTTCTGAGTTTGAGTTTAATATGAATAATCCAAACTTCCCTGACCAGGCAGCTTATGATATGCAACATGTTTTCTACCAAGGAAAAGCAGAGATGGGAAGTATACCACAATATTTGACATCCGTATTCGGAGGTGCTTATGTGATTTTTCGTGTTCCTGAAGGAGAAGCTTGGGATCCGGTCAACGATGAAAATATGAAGACAACAGATCTTAGCAAACCGAACAGCAATGTTTATTATGCAAAAATACCTATTAAATATGTATTGGATGCTGTTGAAGCAGTAAACAATGAGTCAAAGATGAATGCAAAACGTGTCCCCGGTGTACTTGATGCAGGTATTACTTGGGTAGGAGCTACTTATTGCGGTTTAGGTATTGCTCGCAAATTGTCCACAGACGAAGAAGGTAATCCTATTATTCGCGAAGAAACAGGTACATATATATATCAGGATACAAACAACAGTACGGATGACTTTGAACGTGGCGTTGTTCCTGTAATGCGTCGTAATGGAGCAAAAATGCCTTCATGGAATCACACATTGTAATAATTAACTAAAAAGACAGAACAATGAAAAAACAATATATGAACTATATGAAAAGCTGCCTGCTGGTAATGATAGCCTGCCTTGTAAGTATGGTGGGAGCGGCACAGGGCTTCTCTCCCGCCGCTATGGAACAATTGAAAACAAGACGACTATGGTCTCATTCACAGAATGCTGCCGGTATGCCATTCGATGATATTCAGAATTATTCGAATGTTATATTGGGATATGACTTACAGGACGGAAACTATTGCCGTCCGCAAGAGGGGCAGAAAGAGGCTATCGTAGGTGTATCCAGTGAAGGCTTTATCAATCTGAAAAATGCATATGTGTGGGGAGCATTTAATTTTGCACAAAAAAATCTGACAGATGCCGGATATAACGCCTCCATTGCCGATCCATTCAGGGGAATGCCTTACTATGTCGCAGACCAGCACTTAAGCAAATGGAGAAATCAATATTACGATCTGAAGTTTCGTGCAGCTACTCCTTTACTTGGTAATCATTGGGCATTGGGGTTGGAAGGTAATTATGTAGCTACATTAGCTGCCAAACAGCGCGACCCGCGTGTGGATACCCGTTTTTATACGCTGGGACTGACGCCGGGGATTACTTACAAGTTGAATAATTCACACAAGTTTGGTGCAAGTTTCAAGTATAGTTCTATCAAGGAAGACTCAAGAATGAGTAATGTCAACTCTTATGTGGATCAGGACTATTATATATTATACGGTTTGGGAACAGCCATAAAAGGAATAGGCAGCGGTGTAACCAGCAATTATATTGGAGACCATTTCGGTGGAGCTCTCCAGTACAACTTCAGTATGCCCTCTTTCAATTTACTGCTTGAGGGCAGTTACGATGTAAAAGCGGAAACTGTTCAGCAGAGCTATACGACTCCTAAAAAAATAGCCGGTGTAAAAGATAAAACTGCTCATGTTTCTTTAACGATGATTCAGGAAGGAAAGGACTATACCAATTATATGAGAACCACATATACAAATCGTAACATCGATGGTATTCAGTATATTTCTCAACGCGATAACTCTGAATCACAAAGTGGCTGGGTGGAATTATATAATAACATCCGTTCTACGTACAAGGCACAAACCGCTTCTCTTAATTATGCATTAAGCAGAAACCGCGGGAATGAATATAGTTGGAAAGCAGAATTAAATGTGAATTATACCAAGCAAGACGATGAATATTTAATGCCTAATTCTGTACAGAATGCAGAAAATTTATCTTTAGGCTTAGGTGGCAAAAAAAATTTTGTTTTAGGCAATAGTTTGAATCGCAGGCTTTTAATAGATGTTCATGTTGCGTATAACAATAATCTGGGAGGTGAATATGTATATGGTGGCAGCCATGCAGACTATCCAACTGTAACCGAATTACAACAAGGGCTGACTAATTATTATACCTGTGATTACTATCGTATTGGCGGGTCGATAACGTATTCGCAACAAGTCAGAGAAAACAGACGTATGAACTTATTTGCAAAAGTTGTATTCGATCGTGTAAATACCTCTGACTATGATTATGATGGGCGTACTCATTTATCGATAAGTTTAGGATGTAATTTTTAATGCTACATAACGAAATCTATATTACAAAACATGCGTAAATTAATAACTGGAAGTTTGATGCTCTGCAGCATATTATCTCTGCGGGCACAGACATTTGTTAAACCGGCTGTGAAAGTAAAGGACACCTCTTTTGCTGTAATTACAGATAAAGGGACATTTCAGGCTTGTGAAGCCGAGCTTAAAGCCTATCAGGAGATTCTAGGAATGGAAGGGTTGCCTACGTTCATCGTATACAATGAATGGAATAAACCGGAAGATGTAAAGAAAGTTATTGTTAAGCTCTACAAAAAGGATAAATTGGAAGGAGTGGTATTTGTCGGTGATATCCCTATTCCAATGCTCCGCAAAGCCCAGCATATGACTTCCGCTTTTAAAATGGATGAGAAAAACAATGACTGGAGAGATTCTTCAGTGCCCAGCGACCGTTTCTACGATGATTTCGACCTACAATTCGATTTTTTGAAACAGGACAGTGTCGAAAATAATTTCTTCTATTATAATTTGGCTATAAAATCTCCACAGCAAATTCGGTGTGACATATATTCTGCACGTGTCAAAGCTGTTGATAACGGCGAAGAACCGCATGCGCAAATCAGCCGCTATTTTAAAAAAGTGGTGGCTGAGCACCAGATAAACAATAAATTAGACCAATTCTTCTCCTATACAGGTGATGGCTCTTACTCTAACTCATTGACTGCATGGACACCGGAAACCTTTACTATTCGCGAACAAATGCCGGGCGTATTCGATAAAGAGGGACGGGCCCGTTTCATCCGTTATAATTTCAGCGATTATCCCAAGGACGATGTCATTAATATGCTGAAACGCACAGATCTGGACTTGTCTATTTTTCATGAGCATGGTATGCCCGAACGTCAATATCTTTCCGGTAGTCCCGCTACTAATAGGTGGAATGCTCATGTAGATGCAATGAAGTACTATTATCGTGGTTTAGCGCGTAGAAAGCAAAACAACAAAAAGTCTTTCGACGAAATGCTGGATATGATGAAAAACACATACGGTTTGGACACTACTTGGATTGCAGGCTATGATGATCCCAAAGTAATTGCAGAAGATTCTTTACTAGACCTGCGCACCGGTATTATCCTGTCGGAAGTTACAGAGTTTAAGCCTAATAGCCGTATGGTAATTTTCGATGCATGCTATAATGGTGATTTCCGAGAAAAAGATTACATTGCCGGACGTTATATCATGTCGGAAGGAAAATGCGTAACTACTTTTGCCAATTCAGTCAATGTACTGCAAGATAAAATGGCAAACGAGATGCTCGGCCTGTTAGGTATGGGAGCACGAGTGGGGCAATGGGCTAAATTGACGAATATTCTCGAATCGCACATTACCGGTGACCCTACTCTACGTTTTCAATCTATCAATGAGGTAGATGCCAATGCTTTGTTCAAAGAACCATATAGCGAGTCCCGCATGTTGGAGTTATTACAGTCGCCCTATGCCGACATACAGAATTTTGCTTTGCACAACCTTTATCGCAATGACTATCCGGGTATTTCTGATTTATTAAGAAAAACTTTTGAAACTTCCTCGTTCATGATGGTACGTTTCACCTGCTTGGCATTGCTTGAGAAGATTAGTGACAAAAACTTCCGGGAAGTCTTACACTTGGCCATTACGGATTCCTATGAATTTATTCGTCGCACCTCTGTTCGTATGATGCAACATGTGGGACTGAACGAGTATGTTTATCCGCAAATCAAAGCCTATGTAGAAGACAACCTATCCGAGCGTGTGGCATTTAATGTGAGTTTGGGGCTTCAAGTCTTTGATCAGGCAGCCGTACAGGCGGCAATTGATAAAGTAATGGCTGAGACCTATGTGTTGCAAGACAAGGAGGAGATGCGTAAGGTTTTGGAGAATGCCAATAATAGTCGTAGCATGCAAAAAGAGTTATTAAGCAAAGAAACTTCCGAACGTTGGCGCATCCTTTATTGCAATTCTCTGAAAAATCATATGGCACATGCCTGTGTAGACGGCCTCTTGGCTTTACTTACCGACTCCAGTGAAAGTGAAAAGCTAAAAACCTGTTTATTGGAGGCTTTTGCTTGGTTCACTCATTCTTATCGGAAGCCTGACATCCTTCGGGTATGCGATCAACTGAGAAAAGATAAGAGCTTATCCGAGAACCTTCGTGAAGAAGCCGACCGTACATATTACAGACTTAAAAATTAATTGGCCATGATTAAAAAAATAATATATCTGGCATTTCTTTTGCCATTGGCAGGAAATGCACAAACAACAGTCATAAAGCCATTGGTCAAACAACCTACCGCTTTTGCTATCATAACAGATAACCAAACTTATGCAAATACCAAAGATGCCATGCATCAGTACAAAACTGCGGTTGAAGATGATGGTTTGGCAACTTATCTGATCAGCGGTGACTGGCAAAATCCAGATCAAGTCAAACAGATAATCATCAAAACATATCAAGAATGCCCTTCATTGGAAGGTCTGGTTTTAATCGGCGATGTGCCTGTCGCATTGGTACGTAATGCGCAACACATGACTACTGCATTCAAAATGAATGAGAAAGCCTTTCCTTGGGATCAGTCTTCCGTACCTACCGACCGCTTTTATGATGATCTGAACTTAAAGTTTGAGTTCATCAGGCAAGACTCAGTAAATCATCAGCATTTCTACTACAAATTGACAGAAGACAGTCCCCAGCGGCTAAATCCTACTTTCTATTCAGCTCGTATCAAGTATCCGGAAAAAAAGGAAGGGGATAAATATGCGGCCATTGCCTCATATCTGAAGAAAGCTGCTGCTGCCAAGGCAGATAAGCATAATCAATTAGATCGGGTATTCTCATTCAATGGTGCTTCTTACAATTCCGATTGCCTGATTGTATGGATGGATGACGAAAAAGCTTATATGGAGAACTTTCCATTAGCTTTTGGTCGTCAAATGGGATTCAAACATTGGAACTTCCGAATGAAACACCCTATGAAATATAAGTTATTCAGCGAATTGCAACGAAAGGACCTTGACTTATTTATGTTTCATGAACATGGAATGCCAACAGGGCAGCTTATTAATGATGAATTGGCATGCACTGATTTCAATAATCGTTATAAAATGTTGAAGAGTACACTTTATAATGCAGTCATGTCCCATGTTGGAAAACGTGACAAAGACACCTTACGTATTCAGATGCAGGAAAAACGACAAGTGAATGAGGTGTTTTTTAAAGACCTGGACAATCCTAAGTTCTGGGAAGCAGACTCTCTTCACTACGCTGATGAACGTATCGTAACGGAAGATTTAATGAAGAGAAATCTTTCCACTAATCCGAAGATGATAATGTTTGATGCGTGCTACAACGGTTCTTTTCACGAAAACGACTATATAGCAGGACAATATATCTTTAATGACGGTCAGACATTAGTAGCACAAGGAAATACCCGTAACGTATTGCAAGACCGCTGGACTATTGAAATGATTGGTTTGTTGTCCCATGGTGTACGAGCCGGGCAATACAATAAGCTAATCGTATCACTTGAAGGTCATTTGTTTGGTGATCCCACTTTCCGTTTTGCTCCTATCGAAGCCAATACTTTAAGTACCGATATAACAATACACAAAGATGACAAAGCCTATTGGAAGAATTTGTTAAACAGCCCATACGCTGATGTACAAAGTTTGGCCATGCGTATGCTGGCTGACGCCGATACCCAAAAGGAATTATCTCCGTTGCTCCTGAAGAAGTACCGGGAAAGTGGCTTCAATACGGTTCGTATGGAAGCTATCAAGTTGTTGAGCCGTTATCAGGACGACAACTTCATCGAAGCATTACGCGAAGGTTTGAACGATACTTATGAAATGGTAGCTCGCCAAAGTGCCATTTATGCTGGATTTGTAGGTGACGATTCCTTATTGCCCGCTATTGTGGAAGCATTGGTCGAACATAATGAACGCTTACGCGTACAAATGAGTGCCAACAAGGCTTTAAGCCTTTATCCGAAAGAGAAAGTAGAAAAGACAATAGAAGACTTTTATGCAAAAGTTGACCGTTTGAATGAAAACGAAGAGAAAAAACGATTACTAAGAAGCCTGGAAAGAATGTTTGTACAAGAGGCAAAAGTCCATCAGACCTTGATGGATGTAGCTGCACCGGAAGCAAAACGTATCAGTGCAATCCGCAATGTGCGTAACTATACATTCCATTTCCACGTGGATGATTATTTGAATGTAATTCGTGATGCCGGTAATCCACAGGAAGTACGTGTAGTAATGGCCGAAGCATTAGGTTGGTTTACTAATTCTGTACAACGGCCACACATTCTTGAAGAAATAAAGAAGATGCAACAAACAGCCAATCTTCCGGAAGATTTAAAAGCAGAGCTTGAACAGACAATCAAAAGATTAAGTTTATAAATATGAATAAATACATCCTTTTGGCAATTACCGCTTTGTGCTTACAGGATATGCAGGCGCAAACAGTTGTACATCCTAGTATAAAAACAAAGACTACTTTTGCAATTGTAGTCGATCAGAAAAGTTATGATGAAGCGAAAAGTGAAATTGATGCTTATCGTACCAGTATAGAAAAAGAAGGTTTAGGTACTTACTTGCTAATTGATGATTGGAAAAGGCCCGAACCTATTCGTGAGCAACTTGTCAAATTGCATGAGAATGAGAAAACGCCTTTGGAGGGTTGCGTATTTATAGGTGACATCCCTATTCCAATGATTCGTGATGCACATCATCTATCTTCGGCTTTCAAAAGGTCTCCCAAAGCCAATTGGCAGAAATCAAGCGTTCCTTCCGACCGTTATTATGATGACTTCGGATTAAAATTTGATTATATTAAACAAGACAGTTTGATACCTGACTATCATTATATGACATTGCGTGCTGATTCTAAACAGTATATTTCACCGGATATTTATTCGGCCCGTATCCGTCCATTACATTTAGAAGGTGAGAACCGTTATCAGATGCTACGCGATTACTTAAAAAAGGCAGTTGCCGAAAAAGCAAAGCAAAATGCATTTGACCAACTGACTATGGCCCGTGGCCATGGTTACAATTCTGAAGATCCTTTGGCATGGAGCGGTGAGCAAATAGCCTTACGTGAGCAATTGCCGCAAATATTCAAATCGGGTAATACAGTGAAGTTCTATGATTTTAACATGCGCTATCCGATGAAACCATTATACTTGAACGAGATTCAGCGCGAAGGATTAGATGTCATGCTATTCCATCACCACGGTGGCCCCACCATGCAGTATATCAATGGCTATGAAAATGGTTCCGGTATTAATTTGAGTATTGAGAATGCCAAAATATTCTTGCGAAGCAAAGTGCCTTCATACGCCAAGAAACATGGGCGTGAAGCTGCTATCAAAGAATATGCCAAGCAGTATGGGGTGCCTGAAAGTTGGTGTGCGGAAGCTTTCGATGAGGAGAAAATAAAATCGGATTCCATTGTAAACCGTAATATGGATATCTATACTGAAGATATTCGTCTTTTGACTCCTAATGCGCGTTTTATATTGTTCGATGCTTGTTTCAACGGTTCTTTCCATTTGGATGACAACATTGTAGGCTCTTATATATTCAATAAGGGTAAGACCATTGCTACTATGGGATGTACGGTTAACACCATTCAAGATAAATGGCCGGATGAATTTCTCGGCTTGTTAGCTGCCGGTATGCGCATCGGGCAGTTCACTCGTTTTACCTGCTTCTTGGAAAATCATCTGATCGGTGACCCGACTTTTCACTTCACCAATAATGCCGGGCTGGATATGGACATCAACCAAGCTTTAGTTGCGCAGGAAGGAAATGTTACATTCTGGAAAAAACAGCTGAATTCCCCTATGGCTGACATGCAGGCAATGGCGCTCCGTCAATTGTCAATGGCAAATTATAGTGGTCTCGTTGAGTTGCTGAAGAAAAGTTACCACGAATCGAACTATTTCGTTGTGCGGTTGGAAGCATTACGCCTATTAGCTTTGAACTATCCGACAGAGGTTGCCGATGTATTGCAGACAGCCATGAACGACAGTTATGAACTGATCCGTCGTTATGCGGTGGAATACGTTGAAAAGAATTGCAATCCGGAATTGTTGCCGGCATGGATAGAAAGCTATTTATTACGCGGACATGAAAACCGCCATCGTTTCAGAATTTTTAGTGCTATCAACACGTTCGACCATGATATGGCTTTGAATGAATTGAAGAAACAGGCTGCCGATTGGTCTTTCTACGATTCTTCCTATGTGAATGAATTGTTAGAATACCTTCCTCGCCAAAAGAAAGGACTTGAAAGAGATTTTGCACTTATTGACAGTCCGGAAAGTACTACCAAACAGATACAAAGCGAAATAAGTAGGTTCCGAAATAAACCTATTGCTAAAGCTATTGAGCCATTACTGAACATTATAAAAAATGAAAGCCAAGAAGAAGAACTTCGCATATTGGCTGCTGAAACATTAGGCTGGTATAATTTATACTATAATAAAGCAGATATAATCAAAGAACTTAACACATTTAGAACTTCCAATCAAAAGCTAATGAACGAAGTTACCAAAACAATTAATAGGCTGAAAAGTCAAAATAGGTAGAATCATCCAAACGATGAGATAGACCGGATCCAAAGGGCGGTTCTGCCATTCCTGAGCAGCCTGGTTGACTTTGTTCGTGATGATGGAAATAGCTGATGTGGACAGTTCTATCTCATAGATTTCACGCATCTCCTCTTCTATGTCTGACACGCTCATTCCTTTGGCATATAGGGAGATAACAAGTTTTTCTTTAATATTATCGACACTATACAGGGACATTCAGTAAATGTCTATAGTATAACTCCTCAACCAGTTCCAGACACCAATCATTAAAACAGGGATATTCCTAAAATAATAAAATTTAAGGCAACTAATTCATTGCGAGTTAGTTGCCTTTTTTGTATCTTTAAGCATTCCCCCCAAAAAACGGTTTGACGGCCAAAACGGGGGTAATCTAAAATAAAAACACATGGTAAAGATACAAAAAATCTCAGAAATCGAACCTCGTTTAGGTTTTACCGAGTTCGATATGCTAAAAAAATATCGTCAAAGTTTTGCAACGAGTGAATTAGGTCGCCTCCATGCTCTGTTTCCTTTCTCGGAACTGGCCCGACAAATGCATTTGAAGTCCTCTGCTTTGGGTCGTAAAAGTTATTTTTCTCCCGAAGGTAAAATAGCCTTGATGGTCTTGAAGTCCTATACCAACTTTTCCGATGCACAACTGATTGAGCATTTAAACGGTAATATTCATTACCAGTTGTTTTGTGGTGTTCAGATTGATCCGCTTCATCCACTAACCAATCCTAAAATCGTTAGTGCAATTCGTCAGGAACTAGCGCATCGCCTTGACGTTGAGCCCCTCCAGCTCATTCTTGCCGAGCATTGGAAACCTTATCTTGAGAACCTTCATGTCTGTATGACCGATGCCACCTGTTATGAAAGTCATCTGCGTTTTCCTACTGATACCAAACTCTTATGGGAAGGTATTGTATGGCTTCATCGTCATCTGTGCAAACATTGCCAGACCTTGCACATACAACGTCCCCGTAACAAGTATCTTGATGTACGCCGTGCCTATCTTGCTTATAGCAAACTGCGTAAACGCAGGAAATCACAGACTCGTATGATTACACGAAGGTTACTTCAGTTATTGGAAAATTCAATACTGCCAACAGATAATCCAAATGATCGCCTGTCATAATATAACAGGCATTGTTCATTACATAATTGTTGGCATCATATGCAAAAGCCATTTGGTTTCCGATTATTTTCCATACAATTTTTGGCTTAGAAAAATCCTCCCAATAACTGATGCTATCTTGTGTTTCAAACCACTCGTTACTAGTTTTCTTTCGGGCTTTTATTTTTTTGCCATTAACAATATGAGTTTCTCCTGTTTGTTCTAAACGCTCTATGCCAATTGACAGAAGATAATTTTTCACCGCAGGATAACTTTCTATATCATAATGCCGCGAAGGAAATGTGGCTATAATCCACAAGTCCGCCCATTCATATTCATATCTCTTGATATCCCTGCCACGAAGAATCGGTCGTATAAGTTCAGCCGTCCGAACACGTTCATCTTCTGTTTGACAATTCGCTAGTATCTCATCACGCTTTTCGGTAGAAATGATAAAAGCATCATTGAAACCAGTTTTTATCCCATAGTTGATTTGGATGTTCCAATCCTTCAAGGGTATTCCCACAGACTCAATCTTCTGCTTGATGCTCTGTTCAATGGGAGACAATATCACCCATGGGATAGAATCTGCAAAGTTACACTTCACGCCTTGTTGCTGCACGAAATCGCTCAAATTATTCAAGCCATTCGAATCTTGTACCAAACAAGCTTGTGTGTTAAAAATATTTGCTGCTTTTTGAGATAAAAGAATATTTGCTTCTACCGTTATTGCATCGAATATTTTTATACCTGCAAAATCTACCAACATAATAGGATTGGTCTTGCTTGCGAAATAACCTCGCAAGGCTTCACCATACCCTGCACGCATCCATTTATTAGACGTGATATAGCAAAGAAAACCATTGGGAGTAAGCAGGTTCATACCCAACTCATAGAAGAGGCAGTAAATATCACCAGTGCGTGCATAAGTTATGTAACCCATGCATTCTAATACATCGGCACTCTTACCCATAGATTGTAACTGAATGTAAGGTGGATTGCCAATGATACAGTCAAATCCCAAGAAGTTGCCTTCGGCATCGAGTACTTCTGGAAACTCTATACGCCATTCGAATGCACCAAGATAAATTTTGTTGGAGCGTATTTCCTCAAATATATTTTCTAAAGTCGCAATTTCTTTCTTTAAATCGGCAATGCGCTTGTCCGACGCTTTCTTTTCCTTTTTTGTCGGTTCAAACAGTTGAGGCGCTTGTAAGTTTGCCAACTCAGAGCGGCGTTTGTTCAATCTAACCAATCGTGCATCCCGGCGGTTGATCTCTGTTTTCAGTTTCGACTTGATTTCTGTTATAAACGTTTCCAAATCCTGCTTTTCGCTTTTACTTTGGGCATTTTTATATTTAGCTACAGCCTCCTTATATTGGCTGATGCTGATACTAGACTCTCGCAGTACGGTCTGAATACTGTCTGTCAAAGCGAATCGGTGAAGCAAAGAATTTCCACATTTGATGTTAATGTCGATATTTGGTAAGGTTTCTAAATAAGTGTAATTACTTTCAGCCGTATAGTAAGCATTCTTCAACAATTCAATCCACAGTCGTAGGCGGCAAATCTTCACAGAGTTGGGGTTAATATCAACGCCAAATAAACAGTTCTCAATGATTTGACGCTTCTCCTTGAAAAGAGTTTCCTGCATGCGGCGACTTTCCGCATTGAGTGGGTTGTAAGCAAATAAATTACCTTCGGTATCGGTAACAATCAGCTCGTCATTTTCAATGGCAAGTTGATAGTCCGCTTTGCGGATACGCTTACCGGTAGCATCTACCAAAATACCTAATTCGTATTTCAAGAGTATCAGTTCATTGAGAGCAGACACAAGAAAGTGACCCGAACCAACAGCTGGATCACACAGTCGCAAACTGTTAATTAGTTCATTAGCTTCGACTATATTGTCAATATGGTTGTATAGTTCTATACGGGTGGTACAATTCCAGCCATAATAACCATTAAACTTTTGCAACACGGTCTTGGTGATTGCTTCACGGCACATGAACATAGTGATAAAGCCTGGAGTGAATACTGAACCATCCTTGTGACCATTTATTTTCTCGAATATAAGCCCTAAAACAGAAGCATTGATGAGTGTTTTAGCCTCTTCTTGCACTTCTTCACTGCCTTCGCTCGCAAAGTTATAAGCGTCGAGAAAAGCAAACAAATATTGCAGGGTGGGTAATGCGTTGACTTGTAGATTGCGTTTTTTATTTCGTAATACGCTACTCGCCAAGACAGGAAGTACCGTACGTTGTGAAAGGCTGTTTATCTTAATTGTTTTACTTTCCAAATCTGTCACCTCGAAAAGAGAACTGTTAAGATAGGGAACGTAAGCAAAATCACGCATAATGGAGTGTGTGCGGCTGCCCATGTCACGTGCAAGCACTTGGAAAAAGAGTGTGTTGAGATCATCATAGTCATGAATCTTAGTTATTGAAAGAAATTTATAGATTGCATCTCCATTGTGGTATTTCAACATCTGAGCCTCCAACAGTTTCAAGAAAAGGATACGATTCATCCAAGTAATACACAATTCCATTGCAACATTGAATAACCGTTCCTCATAATCATTCCCATACAAACGACCATTTATGTGACGCAAACAATCTTCTGCATCCAGTTGGTTAATAGTATTCTCTAGTAATGAAGCCTCGTCACGCCGTTCCACAGCTTTGCGTACAATCACGGTTTTATTATTCTCTTTGCGTTCCTCAATACCAATAATGTGTAGCAGCTCAGTGTAGAATCCACGGTTGAGCGAATTGCTGTCATTTTGGAACGATAGCTTCAAAAGATGTGTATCGCTGAATATCTTATAAAGTTCGATAAGTTTGCGTGAAGCGCTACTGTCTGTTCTATCAAGCAGGTGTTGATAGTCTTGTAAGTTGAAGTAAGTGTATTCAAGGCTATCTTTCACCTCCTCAATATAGGTTGTTGCAATTTCAGTATAGAAGAAATCGGTTTTGTTACTGGTTTTGCGTCCATCCACAAAGTCTTGAAACTCACGACGTAATTGTTTGTTCTGATAGAATTTGCGTTCAAACTCATGGGCATCAAAAATAAAGAATTCATGAATATTAGTAGCGATGAGATATTTAATATCATTGTTCTTCTTATTGACACGTTCTTTAAGATAGTATAGCAATAATTCCTGCAAAGCCTTACGATTAAGATTGTCATTAGAAATCATCTCACCTTTGTTGGTGGTACTCTTTACTTCAATCAATAACCCTATATTGGACTTGATAGTTTTATCCAATCGGATAGCCAAATCAATATCTTCTTCGGGAGCCATGTAGTATGGCTTGTAGAACGTTTCACTCAGAAAATTACGTAAATGTTCTTTTTGCGTGTGTTCTCTTTGCCCATCCACAATATTGTCTCTCAATGTGCGAAGGGCATTTTTGAATAAGTCAAAATCTGTTGTTTCAATCGCAACCTGTCTATATGCTTTGTTCAAAACTTGATTCGGTTTGAGTAGTCCCATAATGTTTGGTAAATGAGTTAATAAAATACAAAGGTAGTCTAAAAACTTGATAATAAAGAATGAACGTATTGGTTTAACGAAAGTTTGTTCTACTGCCAGCCATTATCAACAAACAATAGCAGCAGTAGATTTGACATGATTCTACTTATTATATTGTAATAGCCAGCCAAAGTAATCTTTTCACATCCGGATCTATCACAGGTTGGATAAGTTGTTAACCTGAAGGTAACCGACCTGATGGTATAGGAACAGGAAGAAGTCTGTAATCATGGCATTTACCCGGATAGAGAAGCCACATTTTTTATTGCCGGACTTCCGGCATTGCCTCATCCATGTGTGAAAAGGAGTTTTTTCTTTCACCACAACGTTCCTTTCACATACCCAAAGGGGGTAGTGGATCCAGACCTGCTTCGGCTTTCTTTTTCCTTCCCATATGACAAAAACCGACTATCCATGACTATTCCTGCCAGTGTGCCGGTCGTGCTTGCCTCTCATGGTTTCTTCCCTTATATTCGCACTGATATTTAAACGAGTTGAAAATATGGAAATATGCTACATCGAGGCCGGTGTCCTTGAGAGGATGCTGGCGCGCGCCGAGAACCTGTCCGCACGTGTGGACAGATTGTATGAGAGAAACCGCTGTAAGGAACCCGGAGAGTGACTGGACGGCCAGGATGTCTGCCTGCGCCTTGACATCTCGCCGCGTACCCTGCAGACTCTCCGCGATACCGGACGGCTGGCGTTCACCCGCCTCCAGCGCAAGTTCTATTACAAGCCCGGGGATGTGGAGAAGTTGATGGTCTACGTCGGCATCAGACGCAAGGAGAAGGAGGTGAGAGAAAGAAGGAAGAACGGAAACCTTTAAAGAGCGGAAGAGATGGAAGGCATTATCGACAAGGAGAACGAACGTGTCCGCAGGTTCTTTGCCCTGCTGGACGACATGGAGAAAAAAGTGGAACGTCTTGCCCGTGACAACCGTCCTCCCTTCAACGGGGAACGGTTCCTGACCGACAGGGAGCTTTCCGGGATGTTGAAGATCAGCCGCAGGTGCCTGCAGGATTACAGGGACCAAGGACGGATTCCCTATATCCAGCTTGGCGGGAAGATCCTGTACAGGCAGTCGGACATCGAGAGGCTGCTGGAGGAGAACTATCACCCTGCATTGGTATAATATCGTATTTAAGTTTAAGGATTGTCGCCGGAATTGCATTTACGATTCCGGCGGCAGTTTTTATTTAGCCTGCGGCTTCCTTGCCGGCCGCGGGCTTTCTTCTTTCCATCAGCCGGTTCATGTCCGAGGATATCTTCCGGTCGGTGACCTGGGCGTAGACCTGCGTGCTGTCGATGTTCGTGTGGCCCATCATCCTGGCGATGCTCTCTATCGGAATACCTGCGGTCAGTGTCAGGGTCCCGAACGAATGCCGGGCCATGTGGTAGGACAGGTTCTCTTTCATGCCTAATGCCACGCCCATTCCATGTGCCTCATACCAGAGGACGTCGCGGACCGGCAGCGGGAATACCGGCCTGTCGTCATCCGTGGTGTTGTAAAGCTCCAGTATCTGTCCGGCTATGGGATGCAGCGGGATGAACGCCTCCACGTCCGTTTTGGCGCGGCGGATGCGGATATACCTTCTTCCTTCCGAAGTCGTTCCGATGTGACGGGGATGGAGAGCCCTCGTATCCGCGTAGGCCAGACCGGTCAGCGAGGAGAAGATGAACGTCCTGCGTGCCAGCTCCATCATCGGGTCGGGCAGCGGGGTTTCCATCATCCGCTTCAGTTCACTGCGGCTGATATGCCTTAGTTTAGGTGTTTCTTTCCTCTCGTATGCCACGTCCTCTATCGGATTGCCTCTTAGTATTTCCCGGTCCACGGCGATGTAGATGAGCCGGTTGAGCCAGCACAGGCAGTGGTTCACGTGTCCGTTCCTGTGTCCCAGCTCCTTCTTGAGAAAGACCTTGAACGATTCGGCGAACTCCTCGGTGATGTCCGAAAAGGCGATGTCCTTCATCCCGCGGGATTCGATGAACTGCCTGAGGTTGAGCTGGGTGGTCTTCGACTGGCGGTAGGTGGAAGTGGAGTTGATCTCCTTGGAGCGGACCCTGAGCCGTTCGCGTTCCACCTCTCCGGCCTGCAGGAGGTATTCCGGTACGGAATTGGCGCCTGACACGGTGGTCTTGAGCAGTTCGGCCGTGACCACTCCCTGGTTCCTCAGCAGGTTCCCGTACGCCTCTTCCAACCGGCTGCGGAAGGCGGCAAGGCGGTTGTTCTCCCTGGCTGTTTTGATTTCACACTTCTTGCTGTCCCAGTCCCCGGGTTTGCAATAGACGCCTGTCGTGACTGCCGATTTCTTTCCGTCGATGCTGATCCGGCAGAGGACGGCGGTCGTGCCGTCCGATTTCACCTTGTTACGGTTGATGTAGAATAAGAGCTTGAATGTACTGCGCATGATAATGATTGTTTAGGGATTAAAGGATAAGTTTCAAATCGCGGGTTGCCTCGACGAACCTGTCCATGTCCTCGAACAGCTTCTTCGGGGTTACGCGCGCGTATATCTGGGTGGTCTTTATGTTGGAGTGTCCCAGCATTTTGCAGATGGTCTCTATCGGCACTCCCTCCTCGAGCGTGACCAGCGAGGCGAAAGAATGCCGTCCCATGTGGTAGACAAGGTCCTGGCTCAGCCCTGCCATCAGGCGCAGGGATTTCATATTGGCCCTGAGCGTGTGGTAGTCCTGCGGCGGGAAAAGAGTCTCGCGGGTATCGTCCCGGTATTTCTCAATCAACGCGACGGCTTCCGGAAGCAGCTTGACACGTCCGAGGTAGTCGGTTTTCTTTCGCTGGTATTTCAGCCAGAGGCTGCCCTCGTCATCCCGGAAGAGGTTCTTCCGGGTGATGCTTACCGCATCGGCATAGGCGGTGCCGGTGTAACAGGCGAAGAGGAAGAGGTCCCGGGTGATGACATGTGACCTGCGTTTTTCCGGTATCTCCAGATCACGCAGCTTCTCGAAATTCTCACGGCTGAGTGCTTTCGGTGTTGTCTCCTTCTGCTTGGGCAGCTTGAAGTGGCAGAAATGGTATTTCTCCGAGTGGCCCTCCTTGTAGGCGATGCGGCAGATCTTTTTCAAGATGGCCAGGTAGCCGCGAAGCGTGTCCACGGCATATCCCTTTTCCAGAAGGATGAAATCCTGATAGTCGCGGATGAACTGCTCGTTGAGCTGCCCGAAGACAAGGTCCGGAACCTTGAATTTCGCCTTGATGAATTCGGAAAGCGTGCGGTAGGTGAAGAGGTAGGTCGAGAGTGTGGTGGGCGCACGGTCCACACCGACACGGGCCTTCATTTCCCCGTTATGCCGGTCGAGAAGTTTGAGCAGGGTCATCTGCATGCCCGCATTGCCCTGGAACATGTCCCTGACCGCGGCGGCATCGAAATCCCTTTTTCTTTCCATGAGGGAATTGAAGGCCGAGTGTACGGCAAGCAGCAGTCTTTCTATTTTTTCATTGGTCTCCACCGCTTCCCGGCTCTTGCCGTTCAGCCGGCTCTCACGCGCGTTCCACAGCCCGGGGGTGCAGGAGAGCTTGCAGCTGAACTGCGCCATCGTGCGGTTGAGGGTGATCCGTCCCATGATCGGGGCTTTGCCGGTCTTGTCCGGCTCGCTCTTTTTCAGGTAGAGCAGCACCTTGAATTTTTCCACTTTCATAACGCTCTTTTTTAGGTTGTAAAAATACTCCTTTGAAAAGCGTCCTTTGGCATGCAAAACATTGAGAAACAGTGAATACAAATCCGCTTTGTTCTTATCGGTAAAAATTCGGTTACCTGCCGTCGTTTCCGAAACAGGCGGCTAACAGTCTGGTAACTGAAACGTCGCAATATTTTGTTTTCTTTTGCAGGTCTGTCTGTTCTGCAATTCTCGCAAAATGCTTAATTATAAACGTTTTACGTTTAATTATCGTCATTCTGTTTTTTATTGCATTTCTAAATATTACTTACACCGCACGCCATACATGGGCAACACTTGCCTACTATCTGGAAGTGCATCCGGGGATTATCAGTGAAGCAATGGGACACTCCTCCATTAAAGTGACGGAGACTTATTTGAAGCCTTTCAATATTAAGAAATTAGATGAAACAAATAAGAGCATAATTAAATATGCGAGAGAGGCATATACCAAATTAAATTACTGATTAACAGCTCTGTTACTTTATAGGTAACTCTTTTGTAAGTGTTTGGCAAACATATACCTTTTTTCACAAAAAAGCAAATTAAGAAACATTTTTTTTCAAGACAAAGAGAAAATAATTCCTTCATAGATAGAAAATGATTCCCACAGGCTCCGGTTTGTTGTGAAGTTGTCTCAAAGAATTGCATGCTTCTTCCCCTCTTTGCTTATTGTGGAAGCAAAGAGTCACTCTTTTATTATACCTTATTACATATAAGATTCACTTTCCAACTCCTGGATTCCCCTACAAGACGCTTCTTACGTCCCAAACGATTCATTTACTGTTACCTATAAAGTAACGGTAGATAGAGGTATTATACAGATAGAGGCAAAGCCGGAATTGGCAAGAGAAAAACATTGATTTACTTACATAACATTTTTTATTAACACTTAAAAACAGAGGTATGAGAAAATGGACTTATCTCGTAGCTGCGCTCTTAGTGGGAGGGGCAACTACAACATTCACCGGATGTATCGATAATGATGAACCGGCAGGAATCGAACAACTTCGCGGAGCGAAAGCGGAATTCATTAAGGCAAAAGCCGCCTATGAAAGTGCATTGACCGAAATCCAACTGGTCAAGGTAGAACGGGAAAAAGTTAAGCTTGAGAAAGATCAAGTTGACTTGGAACTGAAAAAATGCAGTTTAGAAGTAGAACAAGCTAAAACAGCAGAACAAAAAGCTTATTGGGAAGCTGAAGCTCAAAAGAGAACTGAAGAGTTCAAAGCAAAGATGTTCAATCTACAGACACTTACTGCACAAGCTGAGTATAACAACAAAAAAGCCTTGATGGATATCGAAGTGGCTTTGCTGACAATGAAGGATGATGTGTATACCAAAGAAATCCGGAAGTATCGGAACTTATTAGTTGGATTTACATATAAATCCGAGTCTACCACCAATGGAGAAACAACTACTACAACAAATTCCAGCTATGGTGCATTAGCTGATTTAGCGAATGCAAAATCAGAGTTGATGAAAGCAGAAGTTGCCGAGATTAACTACTTATCTCAAAACAAATATTATCTGGAAGAATTGCAATTGGATAAAACACACGCCACTAAAACACTGGAAATCCAGCAAAATTTATTGGAAGAATACAAAGCGCTGGACGCAACAGGTACAGACAGCAAAGCTCTCGCAGAAAAGCTGAAAGGGTATAAAGAAGACCTGCAGGCTCTTGACGCTAAAGAAGATGAAGCCTATACCAAAATCGAAGAAATGAGAAAACCGATCTTCCCTATTAATCAACAAATTATTGAAGAAAAGATAAAGCTGGACGCCCAATCCTCTGCTTATACTTTGGCTAAGGCAGATGTAGATCCTGCTTTGGTGAGCGGATTATACAGCGCATTGTCAAGCGAAGAGGGTGAAAACGCACTCGTTGAAGATCTTGATAAAATCTTTGTTGAGGATGCTTGGGATGCAGAACTGCTGAAATACCAATACACCATGAAGAAAGATGTAGTAGTTAAAGATCTTAGCCTCAATGAAAAAGCAACTAAAATAGGAGCCATCGCCAATGCTATAAAGGCATATTATCAAGGAGAGAATAGCGAAGCATTCGATGCCAGCGGAAAATTACTGGATGCATACAAAGCTAAATTTGAGAATGAACTTAAGCGTTTAGAAATTGATAAGAAACCGGCTTACGCCCAGTTCAAAGCTGATTCTATCACATGGATCGACGCATACGTTGCTTATGTAGGAGCACTGAAGGCTTATAATAACTATAAAGGAGCCAACACTTATCAAGCGATTAAGAAAGAGATCACAACTTATAACAGCTTAAAAGCTGAAGACAAGAAGTTGGAAACAGCCAACACACTGCGTACCTCCATATTGGGATACCTTGGAAAGAGAAAAGCGGTAGACGGTTTTAACGTAGAATTCGCTACTACTTATAAAGACGCTTTAACGGACGCTAATCTGGCTACTTTCAATGAAGCAATTGCAACTGCAGTAAGTGACGATATAAGTTCATTAATCGGCAATGAAATTCTTGCAACATCATTCAATGCTAAAGCTGAAGGTAGCACACTCTCTGCCTTCTTGGAGGCTAATCAAGCACTGTTCGGTGGTTCAACGCTTAATCTTGAAAAAAGCATCGAACCTAAAGAAGTATCAGCAAATAAATATGATATGCCCAAAAATGTTTCTCAGTTGATTGAAGATCCCGACGAAAATTCAGGTTCATTCATTAAATACTCCAATTTAGCCCAGGAATCTAACTATCTGACTAACCTCGACAAATGGCAGGCTTTGTATGCCAAGATCAAGGCAGAAGCAGATCCTGTACTTGCGGAAGTGGAAGCTATCAACGAAAACATAGAAAAACTGGAAGCACAGGTCAAAGATGAAAACGCCGCATTGTGGCAGGCAGAATTGGCTTGCTACCTGATTAAAGGCAATAAGTCGGAACGTCAAAACAATATTTTCTCTGAAGGTAACCCTTACAAAGACTACTATACTTCTAACGAACAAAAACCACTTTTGGGTAATGTCGTAACTGAGTATTCCAAGATTAAAGCTGAAATCGCCCTTGTTGAAAGAGCTATGGAAGATGGATACTTCTACTATACGTATTATGATGCCGACAGCCACACCTATAAGGTAAGCGAAGAGGCTAAGACTTTGGCAGCTTTACTTGAATATCAAGAAGGAATTATTACCAAAGCCAAGAACGCTGTAGAAGCTATTGACAACAAAATTGCTTTGTTTGAGAAATTCGGATATACCAGTAACGAAGGCAATGAACAGTATCTTGACCTGCTTAAACAAGATATCGAAAAGGCTCAAAGAACAGTAGACGAAAAGCAAGCAGCAGTTGACGGCTTGAACGCAACCCTGAAGAAACTCTTGGACGCTTACGCAGCTGAATAATAAAAAATTAAAGAAGAATATATATGATAAAGAAACTATGCATAATCCTTCTGTCTGTATGTACTGTTGCGCCTGTGATGGCGCAGCAATACAGCAGCAGCGATGATGCGTCGTTTGCTCCTAAAAAAGGCCAGTGGCAAGTATCCATGATACTGGGTAGTTCGCAGATGTTCAACAACAATACGGAGAACTATCTGTTGCCTACCTACTGGAACGGACAAAACTATAGCTTTCCGAATGTAGGATTAGGCAATACATCCGGACACCAGTCATCCGATCCGGCTACTTACCTTCAACTGGGAGATTTGAATTCTAATAATTTGGTCAATATCATCGGTATACAGGGAAAATACTTCCTGACAGACCGTTGGGATGTCAACCTGATGTTCAGCATGAACATCGGTGTAACCCCCAAAAAGGATTATATCGAGGGAGACAAGACGGTTACCGATATGCAGATTCCGGCTCTTCAATATATGGAAGGCAGAATCAAAAACAACTGGTCGGTTAATATTGGCTCAAACTATTACTTCAACACAAAAAACGAACGCATCAATCTGTATGTAGGTGGCCTGCTGGGCTGGCAAATGGGAAGAATAGAAACCACACTTCCGTATACCGGAGTCATGGTAAATGATAAAGATATGGACACAGATGGAGATGATACCAATTTACAACCGAGTCAAGATCCGAGCGGACAGGACAATAGTCCGGTCGTAGACGATGGAGACGTCACAGGTACTCCCCTGGAGGTTTATATCCCCAACAGCAAAGCCGGACAGATATTCGGTTTACGCGCAGCAGCCGTTGCGGGTATCGAATACAGCCTCAGCAAAGGACTGATCCTGGGATTTGAAGTTCAACCGGTAGCTTATCGCTACGACATGATTCAGATTATCCCGAAAGGAACACCCGTCTATAAGGTAGGACATCACAACATCAACTTGTTTGCTCTGCCCAACCTGAAAATAGGATTTAGATTTTAAATAAGTCCAGAATACTACGAAAGATCACCCCGTTCTACCTTCGGGTATGTATGGGGTGATTTTTTCTAAACCATAGGATAGATAAGAAGAAGATGAAAAGAGAACTCACAGGAATTTTGTTGATAGTCCTCATAATGGGAGCCTGCAACCATGCACCCCAAGAAGGGACTTACCACCTCAGAGGAATAGTGACCAACGAGAAACTGGAAGGCAGAACCATCTATCTGCAAGATGCTGTCAAAGGCACAGTGAGATATGACAGCGCTACGGTCAGTGAAGGACGCTTTGTGTTCAGTGGAAAAATAAATGCTCCTGAAGTGAGGGAACTCTTTATTCAGGAAACTGACAGCGACCGGTTCCCCATCACTCTACCCATAGTTCTGGAACCGGGAGAGATCAACACAAAAGTAGGAGACATCGTACTGGTGGAAGGCACCGGACTGAACGAGGAGATGATGCAGACCTTGGTAGCCATCGACCGGTTCAAAGACCGGGATTTCACCGGGAAAGAGATAAAAGAAATTAAAGAAGCTTTTGCGGGATTTGTGTTGGAACAGATTGTGAAACACGCCAGCAGCCCTGTAGGAAAGTATTTATATAAAGCCTATCAAAACAAACTAAACGAAAAGCAACAGGCCGAAGTACGAAAAACACTCGGCATCGGTTAGGGAAAACATACCGGAACACACAGGCAGGAGTTTTACCTAGTTCTCTGCCTGTCCGGTACTTTTAGTGTTGCACCGGAAAGCTCCGTGAGGAGGTTTCCGGTTTCTTTTTCTCTCCCTTGCCCCAACCGGTACAGAATGTATCAGAACTGGAAGTAGATGAACGGCTGAATTTCACTACTCTTCATTTGGATAACCAGATAGATCATAGCCACCATCACAAGGGCCTTGCCAAGGAAAGGGAGTTTGATAACTCCACGACAAACAGCATTTTCCCAACTATCCGGAGCAAAATGAAGCAGAAACCCGACTACCATCAGTGCAAATACCCGCCAATATCCCTCAATCAGTTGCGGAAAAAGCTGGGGACGAAAAGCCGTAAAAATCTGGTTCAACATATCCATTGAATTATGAAAATCGGCGTTACGGAAGAAAATCCAGCAGAAACAAACAAAGTGGAAGGTAATAATGACACCCAATACCCGCCGAATGCCGTGACTGGTCTCCCCTTTCTTTCTTCCGGCAATAGACATCCACGCTTTGTGCAGAGCAAGTGCCACACCATGAAAAGTGCCCCACAATACAAAATTCCAGGAAGCCCCGTGCCACAATCCACCGAGAAACATGGTAATAATCAGATTGAGATACTGACGGAACTTTCCATGTCGGTTACCCCCCAAGGAGATATAAAGATAATCGCGCAACCAACTCGACAACGAAATGTGCCAACGCCTCCAGAACTCGGTGATCGAGGCTGACTTATACGGAGAATTAAAATTCAGATTGAAATGAAAACCAAGCAAAAGGGCGATACCGATTGCCATATCACTGTATCCTGAAAAATCACAATAAATCTGCAAGGCATAGCCATAAAGTCCCATCAGATTCTCAACTCCCGAATAAAGCGTAGGATTGTCAAAAATGCGCTCCACAAAGTTGACACTGATATAATCGGAAATAACCGCTTTTTTGAACAATCCGGCGACAATCAGGAAAATGCCTCTACCGAACATCTCTTGTGACACATACAGCGGTTTACGAATTTGCGGAATAAAATCGCGTGCCCGCACGATAGGGCCTGCCACCAACTGAGGAAAGAAAGAAACATAAAAGGCATAGTCCAGTAAACTGGTAAGGGGCTTGATCTCTCTCCGGTAAACATCGATAGTATAACTTAACGACTGGAAGGTGAAGAAAGAGATGCCGACAGGCAAAAAGATATCGAGTGCGGTGAACTCTCCCCCCATCAGCGAAGCAATGACACCACCAAGAAAATTAGTGTATTTGAAGTAGCAGAGCAATCCTAAATTGACCGATACACTAAGTATTACCCATAGTTTACGCTTCCAGCGGACATCGGTCCGATCCATCAGCCAAGCTATCACAAAATCGGTAACGGTGACAATGGCGAGCAGGAAGAAATAAGTACCACTACTCTTATAATAAAAATAATAAGAGAAAAGAGCGACAAATAAAATACGCGCTGTGTTGCGGTGCTGCAACAGTGTATAGATTACCATGAACGCAGCGAAGAGCCAGAGGAAAATTCCACTGCTGAATATCATCGGAGCATCCGGATTGTATTTAAAGGCCTCCAACAGGCGGCTAAAATCGATATCAATGGGAAACATACTCATTATAGGCTTTAATAATGGCTTCATATAATAATTCTCCCTGAAGTGTATAACCTTCGGGAAGATAGTGCACATGATCCGGACGCATCAGTCCCGCATCCATCCAGTTTTTGCAGGCACGCAGGCTTCCGCCTACGATATTGTACATATCCCACACCACCAACTTATGGCGGCGGGCAAAATCATGGATTGTATTCACTGCTGTTACCGTACGGGGATTGACAGCATAAGTACGACGCCGGCGACGTTGACGGAAACTCTCGTACGATCCCGGAGGAGTAGTCAGCAAGATAGGTACATTTGGCAAACTGTCGCGCAACAATCCGAGCAGTTCCTCCATCTGCCGGTAATGCACATTCGAATTGTACTTCCGGTTATGACTTTCATTCGTTCCAAACGAAAGAACCAACAGCTCGGGTTTCAAGGCTGCAATAGCCGCAATACGGTCAGGATGAGTAAACGTCAGGCAAGTAGCTCCATTGACTCCCATATCCGTATAGGACACCGCTCCAAATGTTTCTGTCAGCCGGGCACCGGTAGTACGGGGAAAGATGTGTCCGCGTATGTGGCTGTCACCGATATGAACAATACGTACGGTATCCTCCGAACTTCCGTTTTGCACCAGCCGTAAACGCTCAAGTATGGGAGTCAGCACTCCCAGGCTGTCTATGATTTCATTTCTCCCCACTCCTCTGAAGACTACGGGAAAAGTAACTTTCACAGAAACAGTATCTCCCAGCGACCCCGGTTCACGCATCGGCTTGCAGGCTTTCGTACCCTTGTCCATCCGCGGGCAGGCAGGCAAAAGATCTTGTGCCTGAACCGAAAAAATTCCGGAAAACAAAAGGAGTACCCCCCCCAACCGTTTATTCAGCCTCATAGGCCTTTCTCCTTTCATACTGTTCTTTTCCATAAATCAATGTTTCGTATAGTAGTCCTGCCAGGTGACGTCCACCCCGGAAGTTGATGTGTGTATAATCATAATTAGCCAAAGAAGGCTTGGCATGTACCAACCCTGCCATACTTCCGTCACCTCCCATAGCCTCAAACATGTTCCAGAAAGCAATTCCGCTTTCCGCTGCTATGCTTTGCTGATAGCGAATCAGGTTTTTCACACCGGGCATCGTGCGTAATTCGCCGGTATCGGTCTTATAATCGCGGTCACCCACACTCAGCAACAAAAAACCGGATTGTGGAAAACACTCTTTCAAGTGGTTTATGGCCGTAAGAAGGCCTTTCTTATAAGGATCGTAGTTCCGTCCCCGCTCGGTCGCAACATTCAGACCATATTCCAAAATAATCAAGTCGTAGGGACGCTGGGCATTAAACTCTTGCAGCATCTTTGACGGAATGCTGCGAAGCGAGAGTCCCGAACTGCCGCGCAAGGAGAAATTGTCGACAATAATCCCTTGCGTACCATCCATTGCCAATCCATAAAATAAAGTAGAATCTGCCTGATTGATATCCCAGCGCACCGAGCCGATGCGACCGTTTACCTTCATCTGCTGCAAACTGCCGGTAGAAGGGAATTCCCGTGTATCAATCTCACCACGGTTGACACGAACGGAAAGGCTGACTTCACCTTTGTTATAGAAAAAGATGGAAGCTGTCTGGCAAGTATCGAGCAGGGAAGCATATTTATTCTGTCCCCGGAGTTCGACATAGGCCCCTTCACGAGGAACGAAGTAGTGTCCGGAAACTCCTTGCTTCTTTTTGTCGAAATAAACGCTATCGGTCACCGCATGACTGGACCATCCGCCAAAAGAATGACGTACTGTCGGACGGTATCCACTGGTCATCGAAGTAATGGTAACAAAACCGACACCACACCCACCGAAACGTTTCTGCAACATCTCACGAAGATCGGCAGTGAAAATATCTGCCTCAATAAAAGAATCGCCAAATACCGCTATCCGCACCAACCGGCCTTTCGATTGAATCTCGTCCAAGGCACGATAAAAAGGAGTCATTCCCCGCATCGTAGAGTCACTATAATCTTCGATACAGGTCATCCCACTGCGACACGTATCTACAAATGCAGGTTTCACTACCGGGACCGGAGGCAGGCTGTCTGCTTCCGCTTCATCTTTATCAGGTTCAGGCATACGGACATCACTCAGCAAATCTACCCGTCTCATTGTATGTCCGTCGATCGTTATAGCCGGCAGCCAGTGCATTCCGATCAATGCAAACAAGACAATCAATGTCAGCCACAACGAATATTTCAAATAATTTTTCATGCACGCTCTTAATTTAATAAGAAGTTGCAAAGATAGATAAAACCCATAAAAAGAGAGGAGAATCTACATTAAATTAATGAGATTCTCCTCTGATGTTATCTGTCGGCAGGCGTTAAATGCTCCGCTCCACGTTGGTGACAAAAGCTCTCAGGCCAAGCTGCTCTGTCTGCATGTCCATCTTATGCAATGCATCCAGCAACGGGTCAACCTTCTTGTCGTCCACCACCGTGATGATGGCCGAACACATACTGGGCCAGGCATGACTGCCGAAGTGGGGATCGCCTGTCTTCGAGCCACGTCCCTGTACCCGTTCCAAATAGGTGAAACCACGGCAACTCAAACGGTCCAGCAAAGCAATGATACGTTCGAAATAAGCCTGATCGAATGTGATTAATACTGATTTCATATCTTGATTTCTTCTTTATTATTTCTTAATCATTTCATCTTTATGCTCTTCAAAGTAAGCTTCCAGCTCACGTTTGCGTCTCAACACTTTACGCTGATGCTTGATACCTGTACCGGCAAACACACAGTATAAAGTAGGGATGAGAATCAAGGTCAGAATGGTAGAAACCGTCAAACCGCCAATTACGGCAATCGCCATCGGACTCCACATCTCCGAACCCTGTCCACCACCGATTGCCATCGGAATCATACCGAGGACAGTAGTAGCAGTGGTCATCAATACCGGGCGAAGACGGCTCTTGCCGGCTGTTACAACGGAGTTAAGCACTGCCAATCCACGCTCACGGCAAAGGGTGATGTAGTCGATAAGCACAATACCATTCTTTACAACGATACCGATCAACATGATGGCCCCCAACAAACTCATCACACTCAGTGTGCTCTTTGTGAAGAAAAGGGCCATCAATACCCCACTGAAAGCAAATGGCAATGAGAACATAATGATAAACGGATAAGTCAATGATTCGAACTGCGCTGCCATTACAATAAATACCAGTACGACAATAAGGATAGCAAGTGTACCCAAGTCGCGGAACGAATCTTGCTGGTCTTCGTATGAACCGGCTACCTGAATTGTTACATCCGACGGAATATCCATCTTATCGATAATGGCGTTACCCGCATTCACCACGTTACCCAATGCTTCGCCGGAGATAACCGCCGATACGGTCACAATACGTTCACGGTCTTTACGCTCGATGGTAGGTGGCGCAAAACGTTCGACAACCTTTCCAAGCTCTTTTACGCGTACGGCTTCTCCACGACTGTTATAAATAAGGATATTCTCGATGCTTTCAATACTTGTACGGTGTTCCGGCGCATAACGCACTTTAATGTCATATTCGTCTCCATCCTCACGGTATTTAGAGGCAATGGCACCATTAATACGGTTACGCAGATAATTACCGGCGGTTGCCAGATTCAATCCGTGCAAAGCCAGTTTCTCACGATCGAAGTCTACCTGATACTCGGGCTGATAGTCACTACGGCTGATGTTGACTTCCGACACACCTTTCACATTGAGCAACTCACGTTTCAGACGTGCAGCTACGCTATCGGTTTCCTCCATACTATAACCATATACCTCAAAATCGGCACTTGCCTGAGCAGACATACCTGTGTTACTACCACCCAGGATGACCTGCGCTTTGCTGAACTCCGGATATTTCTTCAGATCTTCACGCATTTCGTCACAGACTTGTTCAAGGCTGATATCACGATCACCCGGATCGACCAGACTGATGTTGAACGATATAATGTGCGAACCGTTATCCTGCATAGAGGCCCAGGTATTGTCTGAGTCGGCCTGTCCTACCGTATAGTTACATACAGTCATTACACCTTTATATTTGTTCAGCCATTGGTTAGTCAGTTTCTCCGAAATCTCTTGTGCCAGCTCTTTGCGTGTTCCGATAGGTAACTCCAGCTGAACTGCGATACGGGCATTATCCTGCGCCGGGAAGAATTCAGTACCGATGCTCTTGGCACAGAACAGGCTGACGACAAAGAACACGATACAACCGAAGATAACAATCGGACGATGCCGAACTGCCCAGTTCAACATATGGGCATAACCTGTATCCAAAGCATCCAGTCCTTTCTCAATAGGGCCGAAAAGAAGCTTGAAGGTCTTCGATTGCTTCTTCTGTAAACGCAACAACTGCGAACAGAGCATCGGGGTCAATGACAAAGCAGCCACAGTAGAGATAAACATGATGGCACACATCATCCATCCCAACTGCTTAAACATCACTCCGGACATACCACTTACCATCGTCAACGGGAAGAACACCGCAATCATGGTCAGTGTGGAAGCAATAACGGAGATAGCCACCTCATTGGTTCCGTACACCGCAGCCTGTTTCGGATCGGAACCACGTTCGATGTGGGTCGTCACATTTTCAAGTACCACAATCGCATCGTCCACCACCATACCGATGGCAATAGAAAGGGACGAAAGTGAGATGATGTTAATCGTATTTCCGGTGACGGCCAGGTAAATAAACGAGGCAATCAGCGAAAGCGGAATAGTGATACATATAATCAATGTCGCACGCCAACGTCCCAGGAAAAGGAACACTACGATGACAACGAATAAAAGGGCATACAATACGGTCTCGGCCAAACTGTCGATGGTGTTGAGGATGTTGTCCGATGTATCGACAATCACTCCCAGCTTCACATCACTCGGCAAATTCTTCTGCAACTTAGGCAGGGCCTCGGCCACTTTCTTGGAGATATCTACGGAATTGGCTCCCGATTGCTTCTGTACGACAATCATGGCACCTTTCACTCCATTATTATATGTTTCCTGAGCGCGCTCTTCTACCGTATCGACTACCCGGGCCACATCACGCAAATAAATATTTGCCCCATTGTAACTACCTACTACAACATCTTCCAGTTGGCGCGAATCGTCAAACTCTCCTTCAACACGCAGCGAATAAGTCTCGTTACCGATATCGAAGTTACCACCGGGGATATTTTTGTTCTCGGCACCAATAATCGAACTGATTGTTTCAATGGTCAGGTTATAGGCTTCCAGTTTGTTAGGGTCACAATAGACCTGAATCTCACGTTGGGGCGCACCACTGATGGATACCGTACCCACACCGGGGATACGTGCCAACGGGTTAACAACACGGTCGTCCAGAATCTTATATAATGCCGACTGGCTTTCATTAGCCTGTACCGACAGCAGCACAATCGGAATCATGTCGGTACTGAACTTGAAGATGATGGGGTTCTCCACATCATCCGGCAGCTGAGAGCTGACCATATCCAGTTTGTCGCGTACATCATTTGTCAGTACATCGATATCGTTACCATATTCAAATTCTAATGTAATCAGAGACATATTTTCGGACGAACGGGAAGTGATATGCTTCAGGTTGCTGACAGCATTCAGCGTATTCTCCAACGGACGAGTCACGTTGTTTTCTATATCCGAAGCACTTGCTCCGGGATAGGCGGTCATTACCATGATCGTATTCGTATCGATATCCGGATACAAGTCGATAGGCAATTTGGACAAAGAGAAGAGACCAAAAATCACCACTGCAAGAAAGCAGAGGGAGGTCATAATCGGTTTTTTTACCGCTCCTTCGTATAAACTCATTTTTCCTAATTATTAAAAGTGGATAATGTACCGGTATGCCGTAAATGGTGCCCCATACGTTATAAGGAAACACACGGCATACGGTTACATTGATTCATTATTTTTCTACTTCTACCTCAGTGCCGTTGATCAATCGGGTTTGACCGGCAATGACTACCTGAGAATTGTTGGGTACACCGGACTTCAACTCATACTCAGCACCCATGCGGCGTCCCAGTTCGACCTTATTGTATGTCACCTTTCCATCTTTGTATACATACACATAGCGGTCACCGGCACCTGCCTGTTTCACAATCGCCAGATCGGGAACAACCACATTCTCTTCCGTACCGAAGTTCAGACTGGCACGGGCAAACATTCCCGGACGTACTTTCTGATTCTGATTAGGCAACTGAATCTCTACCTGGAATGTACGGGTAGTCGGATCGATTGTCGGATAAATCAGGCTGATTTTGCCTTCGAAAGCCTCATCGCCATAAACATCCAGTTTCACATCGACAGGAGCACCTTTTTTCACTTTGGTAAAGTAAACCTCGGATACGTTGATCAGCAGCTTAACCGGAGTGATCTTCTCGACGGTCAGCACCGGATTGCCTCCGCTGTACATATCACCGCTATCATAATTGCGGGCAGTCACCACACCGCTGATAGGACTCAGCAAAGAAGTATTCTCCAGCAAATTCTGGTAAGCCGTTTTCTTTACGTCATAGGCCATCTTCGCAGCATCCCATTCCGATTTGGAAGCACCACCCACTTTATAAAGTTCGTCAATACGCTTGAACTCCACTTCCTGGTTGTCCAGTTGCAGTTTAGTCTGTTTCAGGTTGGCAGCATCCATCTGTACCAGTCTCTGTCCTTTGGATACATGATCGCCTACCTCTACAAAGATTTTATCAATACGCACCGGTGATGAAGGCGCAATGTTATTCTTCACTTCAGCTTCTACAGTTGCCGTGTATTCCTGTATCTGTTCTACCGGGCGCGCTGTTACATCAGCCAATTTTACTTTTGGCTTTTCTTCTGTTTTTTCAGCGGCACCTTTGTCTTTTCCTCCAGTGCACGAGCCCAATAGCACAACGGCGAGCAGGGCTACTAATTGGAAACATCTTTTCATATTCAAATTTTAATTGTTGTGTGTTTAGTTACTCTGTTACCTCTTCTCTTCCCAATACCTGATCAAGATCAGCCTTTGCAACCAGATAGTCGTAAATAGACTGATTGTAGGTCAACTGGGCCTGTGTGAGCGCCACTTCCGAATCGTTCAGTTCAAGGATAGTCCCTTTTCCCACTTCATAACGTTTCTGGGCAATGAGACGTCCCTTTTCTGCTTGTACGATTCCTTCTTTATTGCTGACCACCTGTTCAGTGCTTGCGGCCATATTGTCCAGATAGCTGGTGGCCTGCATAGTCAACTGACGCTGTACGTTGGTACGGTTCTCGGCCAATTGCTGCATCTGAATCTTGGTCTGCTTCACCTTCGTAAAGTTACTTGCCTTAAATAAAGGAATACTCAGACTCAAACCGACAGTAGAATATGGAAACCACTTATAGTGTGACATCTTAAAGTCATTATTCAGTGATGTATACGAATAGTTGAAAGATGCAGCCAGCGTCGGCATAAAGTTAGTCCGCTGAACAGCCAGCGTCTTCTTCAACAAATCGGCATTTAAATCCAATTGCTTCAAATCGCTGTTATTATTCAGGTTCAGCTGGTTGCTTTCCATCTGGCGACGGAACATCACCATTTCATAATCCTTCAGGTTACCGTCAGCGGCAATAGCTACATCGGTATCCATCCCCATCAGCACCTGCAACTGCAAACGGGCAAGATTCACCCCGTTACGGGCGGAAACAACCGAGGGTTTCAGGCTGCGCACCTGTACATCGGCGCGAATCTTATCGTACTCGCTAACCGTACCTTGCTCGTATTTGGCTTTCACCACTTCATAGTTAGCCTCTGCCTGTGCATAGCTCTGCAGAAGCACCTCGTAGCTGTCCTGTGCCAATAGCAGTTGATAATACGCCTTGGTCACTTGATTCACCAGATCGAGTTTTGACGAGCGTGCCTTCTCAACAGCCAGTTCTACATCCGATTTAGTCAGATTAATACTCTTGTAAAGTGCCGGAGCAAAAACGGGCAGACTCACATTCAGTCCTCCGTTATACGAGTTGTCCGAACCTACCTGGATGGTCTGCGATTCTCCGCCAAAGTCCATCACCATTGTCTGTTTTTTCAGTGTCCGCGAATAAGAACCTGTCAACGAAATCTCCGGAAATAATCCTCCGTATGCCTCCTTCTTAGCCTCTTTTTTCAGCTGAATCTCTTGGCCGGCCACTTTCATTGTGGGGTTTTCACTCAACGCAATTTCCAGTGCTTTGTCAAGCGTCAGTTGCAAGGTGTCTTTAACCTCCTGTGCCTGTACATAACCCACCGAGAGCAGTACAGCCACCGCTAAAAGCATCTTTTTGCTTAAGAAACATTTCATTTTGTTCATACAATAATTTTAGTTGTTTATCCTGGGAACTTCTTTGTGCTTCCCTATCTTAGTGTATTCTTTGTTTTCTATATTCCGTTATGAAATCTTCCAATACCCGTGCTCCTTTCTCTGTGGAAATGCCACGGATATAGGTAAACATAATCGCCTCGTAAACCTCGAGGAAAGAATATTTATTGCAAATATCCGTATTCATCAACAGGTCGAGCTGCTCGTGAACCAACAGGTTGACAATGGCAAAGTTTACATCATCTCTGAATATCCCCTGTTTAATGCCCATCTTGAAAAACTCGATCGTACTGTCCGAGTCCCTTTCCCGGTAATTCTTCAGCAAGCTGTGAACTTTCGGATATTTCTTTATGTCCTCAAAAAAACGTTTGTTCGTTCGATGGAATGTCTCAATGCTCCGCTGATAGCATACAAGTATAACTTCAAGAACATTTTTTGAGTTAGCCAAAGTTTCCGCCAAGAAGGTATTCATCTCCTCCTGACGCTTTAAAATACACTCGGTCAGCAAGCTCTCTTTATCTTGAAAGACCTCATAAAGTGTACGTTTCGATATACTTAAGGACGCAGCAATGTCGTCCATCGTAATACTTTTGATACCATGTGCAGTAAAAGCTTCCGAAGCTGTCTCAATAATTCTGTCTCTTAGTTCCCCTCTTTGTGAGTTCTCTTTCACATTCTCAATCATTAACCCGTTCTTTTGTTGTTAGACTATCGATTATCAGCGTTTTCGCCTAATAGAAACGAAAAACTGAACAAAGATAAGCAGAAAACTCGACGGGATAAATCAGTTTCCTAATTATGCATACATATTTGATAAATATTATAACTTTCCAAACGAAAATCGAAACAAGTGTTAACAGAAAACAATGATGCAAAGATAAGGCTAAGAGATACTTTCAGAAAGGTATTCCCGCCCACCGAAAGAGAAAAATCGATAAACGACGGATATATTCCGATGAATAGGGAAGAAGAAAACCCCTCTCCCGCCCCTCTTCCATGGAGGGAGAAGGGCAGACATTCAGAGGGGTGCTCTATCTATATCGCCTGCGGAATATAGACAGCTTGTAGAAAACGGACTTAATACTCAGACCTTGTCCGGTTGAGGAAAGCGACCGTTTTATGAATTTCTTTGTACATCACGATATCGTCTTTCACAAACGGGACTTCTTTACGATATGCAGCCAGATATCGCTCAAGTATAGGTGAGGTTTTTGCCGGACGTCGAAACTCTATTCCTTGTGCGGCATTCATCAACTCGATGGCGAGAATGTGTTCCAGATTATCCATCACCCGAAAAAGTTTAGTGGCGGCATTGGCTCCCATACTGACATGATCTTCCTGACCGTTGGAAGAAACGATAGAATCGCTCGAAGCCGCATAGCAGTACATCTTGTTCTGGCTGACCATGGATGCGGCGGCATATTGGGGAATCATAAAGCCGGAATTAAGTCCGGGATTGGCAACCAAAAATTCCGGCAGCCCACGCAGCCCCATGATTAATTGTGCCACACGCCGCTCAGAGATATTGCCCAATTCGGCCATCGCAATGGCAAGGAAATCGAAAGAGATGGCCAATGGCTGTCCGTGGAAATTTCCACCGGATATAATCTGATCTTCGTCCGGAAAAATAGTGGGGTTGTCCGTCACCGAATTAATTTCGGTCAGCAACACAGAGGAGACATACCGGATGGCATCTTTCGTTGCCCCGTGTACCTGGGGGATACAACGAAAAGAGTACGGATCCTGCACATGCTTTTTGGGACGGGCTATCAACTCGCTTCCCTGCAACAAACGGCGGAATATTTTTCCTGTCTCAATCTGTCCCGGATGGGGCCGGATCTGCTGAATACATTCCATAAAGGGATCAATACGCCCATCGAAAGCTTCAAGCGAAAGGGCGGCAATCATATCTGCTTTCTTTGAAAGCCGCTGTGCTTTGAGCAAGGCAAAAACTCCGTTGGCACTCATAAACTGAGTACCATTCAGCAAGGCAAGCCCCTCTTTGCTCATCAGCCTTACAGGCTCCCAGCCAAACTCGTCGAGCACACTGATGGCTTCACGCTTCTTACCTTTATAATATACATCGCCCACCCCGATCAAAGGCAAGAAAAGATTGGCCAGCGGTGCCAAATCGCCCGAAGCCCCTAAGGAGCCACGGTCATAGACAATGGGCATCACGTCATTATTGAAGAAATCGAGAATGCGCTGCACAGTGATGACTTGCACTCCGCTATGCCCCAAAGACAGGGCATGTGCCTTGAGCAACAGCATCAACTTGACTATAACCGGACGAATCTCCTCGCCTACACTGCAAGCATGGCTTTTCACAAGGTTCTCCTGCAAGGTGCTGAGTTCATCGGGTGATATGCTTTTACTGCACAACGAACCGAATCCGGTAGTGATACCATACAACGGTTCAGTGGAAGCAGCTATTTTCCGGTCGAGATAGTCACGGCATTTCCGAATGCGCTTTTGGGCTTCCGGAGCCAGTTCCAGTTTCAGATTTTCGTTAATAATGCGTTCGATGATTCCGAAAGTCAGTTCACCGGAGCCTACGTAATAGACATTATTCATTGATTCAGTTCTTGGTTGACAACTTCAAGTAATTCTTTCTCCCGCGTACAGGCCAATTGCTCCAGACGACAGGCTTCCCGCTTCAATTCGTCGACAAAGGCTGTGTCTTTGAGCGAAGCCAGATTGATGCGGACATTCAGCAAAGCCCCCAGTACCGCCGAACGGGCAGCCATCATGGCTACGCAGGCATCGGTAATGGCATTCCGGTTACCCAGACGGGCTACATCGGCTATAATCTCCATCAACTCGCAGGCATTGCGTGCCACCTGCATCGGGATGAGTGCCGCAAAACGTGTGGCTTCCTGAATAGCAGCGCTCCGGGCAGCTTTCTCTTCATCCGTGGTCTTAGGCAATTTAAAACAACCGAAAACACGATCATACGCCTCGGAATCACGATCGATGTATTCGACAAAAAGCTCCTGCTGTCCAATGCTCAGGCGGGATATATGCTTCATCAGCTCCTCATGTTCCTCATACCCTTTCTTTCCAACGGTCAGTCCGGCTACCATAGCAGTCAGCGCCGAAGCCACAGCACCATTGAGAGCCGCTATACTACCACCTCCGGGTACAGGATCGCTACCGGCTACTTTATCTAAAAACTCTTTTACGGTTAATTCTGCTAACATAGTTCTTCTGATATTATCGGGTTTATATTTCAGACAGACGGATAAAGCACTCCGCTTTTGATAGTCGTATTTACGCAATTCATCCCTACATAATAAGGTAGAATATTATAATCGTCGGAATCGAGCACTACGAAATCGCCCTTTTTACCCACTTCGATGCTGCCAATGGAATCGGCACGGTTAAGGGCAGCCGCACCATTCAGAGTAAGAGCCGTAATGGCCTCTTCTACAGTGAACCGCATATGGATGCAAGCCAAGGCAAACGTCAGAGGTATGGAGCCGGAGAAACAACTTCCCGGATTCAGATCTGTAGCCAATGCCACGGCACATCCGGCATCGATCATATCCCGTCCGCGGGCATAGGGTTCCTTCAATGCGAAGGCAGTGAGCGGAAGGAGCGTGGCAACCACTCCCTTACGGGCCATAGCTTCGATACCTGCATCGGAAGCATGCAACAGATGGTCGGCAGAGACGGCACCTAACTCAGCAGCCAGTTCGGCCCCTCCCAAAGAAACGATCTCGTCGGCATGAAGTTTCGGTAAAAGCCCGTAATCTCTGGCGGCTGTCAGCAAACGACGTGACTGTTCAACGGAAAAGACACCCTCTTCACAAAACACATCGCAAAACTCGGCCAATGAATCCCGCTGAATGACGGGAAGCAGTTCACGGATCAGGAAGTCGATATAGTCATCGGGACGATCTTTGTATTCGGAAGGCAGCGCATGTGCTCCCAGGAAGGTAGGCACAATATCCACGCGCGTACATTCATCATTATTCAGGCTACGCATCACTTTGAGTTGCAGCAATTCCGTTTCACGGTTCAGTCCGTACCCGCTTTTACCTTCAACGGTGGTGATCCCCATGGAGGTCATCTTCCTCAAAAGTCCCTCTGCCCTGGAACGCAGGTAGATGAAAGAGAGTTTCCGGGTAGCTTCCACTGTACTGGCAATGCCACCGCCCCGCTGCATGATAGACATATAGCTCTCTCCTTTAAGACGCCAAGAAAACTCTTCGGCACGCTCACCCCCAAAGACAAAATGGGTATGTGAATCGACAAAACCGGGCAGCAGACATTTTCCGCGGGCATTGTAGTGCCAGAAGTGATGATAATACCCGTCACGTATTTCTCCCCGGTTGGGACCGACGTAAGTGATGGTGCCATCCACAACTTCGACTGTCGCATTCTCCAAGATTTGGAGTTCCGCCATCTCCTTTCCTTTCCGGGCTGAAAAGCCGAGAGGAGTTACTACTTTGGCATTAAATATGATTAAGTTTTCGCTCATGGTCCTTTATTCCATTATACGTGATTCGAGCACCTGCTGCATAGAAAAATTCTCCAAACCGAGATAATAAGAGGCGGTATCGATCAGTGCTTCCATCGGGACAAGCCCCACAATCTCGCTTCCAATAATAGTCACCCCATAACGGCGAGCCTCGATACGCACCAGCTCAAAGGCACGATAGAGGGCCGTACGGGTGTAATCGGTCATATTGATGGACACTTGGGTAATGTTCCGCTCTTTCAGTTCCACTCCCATCGCCTTGACATAACGCAGACCACCGTTGATGTGACGGATGTTCCTGGCAATCTTGGTCGCTATCCCAAGATTATCGGTACTTAGGTTGATATTATAGGCTACCAGAGGCATACGGGCACCAATAGCAACTGTACCGGCCGTAGGATGCCGGTCTGCCGGACCAAAATCCGGCTGCCACTCGGGAAGTTTGATTTTCTCGGCCATTCCTTCGAACTCACCTTTACGCACGGCAGCGAGATTTTCACGATGGGGAGCGGTCGCCGACTTTTCATATAGAAAAACGGGAAGATGATAGAGTCCGGCTACTTTCTCCCCCACCTCGCGGGAAAGAGAGACGGCTTCATCCATCGTCACGTTTTTAATAGGGATGAAAGGCACTACATCGACTGCTCCCATACGGGGGTGCTGTCCCTGGTGATGATTGAGATCTATCAGTTCCACCGCAACACCGATAGCTTCGATAACGGCATCCCGCAAGGCTTCCGGTTCACCGACAAGAGTCACCACCAGCCGGTTATGATCTTCATCATTGCTATAGTCGAGCAACTTTACTCCTGCACGGGCACGAAACGGAGCAACAATACGATCTATTTTTTTAAGATCACGCCCTTCACTGAAGTTGGGAACGCATTCCACGATTTTATTCCAATTCATAATTGTAATGGTTTTGAGTATTATTCACCACAGAAGACACAGAGGGCACAGAGTTTTAATCCCTTGTTTATATGGATGTTTAAGAGAAAGATATTCTCTGCGTCCACTGTGTCCTCTGTGGTGAACCTGATTCGTTTCTATTCCAGTATTCTCTTTATCAGCTCTTCATCCACCAGATAGGGCATCGTAATGTGATAAGTATCTCCATGCGACAGGTTGAAGGCCTCACTGGTTTCCATCGCATGTTCATTGCGTGCCCACGAACGGCGGGCTACTCCTCCCATCACATCCCAAAGCATAGAAGAACGGAGAATCTCGTCTACCCTCGAACTTCCGTCACATACCATGCCGAAACCACCGTTGACAGCTTTGCCGATACCCACACCTCCACCATTATGCAGTGCCACCAGACTCATGCCCCGGGCACAATTTCCGGCAAAGCATTGCACAGCCATATCGGCCATCACGTTGCTGCCGTCTTTTATATTGGAAGTTTCACGGAAGGGTGAATCTGTCCCGCTCACGTCATGATGGTCGCGTCCCAGCATGATGGGACCGACTTCACCGTTACGCACCATTTCGTTAAACCGGAGGGCGATCTTTAAACGTCCGGCAGCATCCTGATACAGAATACGGGCTTGTGTGCCCACCACCAGTTGATTCTTACCGGCATCCTTTATCCAGTTATAATTATCGAGATCTTGTCCGCGGCGCTTCACATCAATGCACTCCATTGCAGCACGGTCAGTCTTGGCAAGATCTTCGGGCTTACCACTCAGGCATACCCAACGAAACGGACCATATCCATAGTCAAAAAGTTCCGGCCCCATAATGTCTTCCACATAACTCGGCCAGATGAAGCCGTCTTTTTCATCCACTCCATTCCGTGAAATCTCTTTGACCCCGGCATCATAGATGGCTTTCATAAAAGAGTTACCGTAATCGAAAAAGTAAGTACCACGGGAAACAAGTTTCTTTATCACCGCAAAATGACGGTGCAGGGATTCGTTGACCAATCGGCGGAACGTTTCAGGAGATTCGTGCAACAACCGGGTACGATCTTCAAATGTGACTCCGGCGGGGCAATACCCTCCTTCGTAGACGGCATGACAAGAAGTCTGATCGGACAAAAGATCGATCGGAATATCTTCCTGGGCGGCATATTCAAGCAGGTCAACTACATTACCATGATAGGCCACAGAACAAGGTTCGTGCCGTTCGGCAGCACTCAATGCCATCCGGAAAGCTGCATGAAGATCAGTAGTGAAATGCCCCACCCATCCTTGATTGTAGCGGGTCTCGATGCGGGAACGATCCACTTCGGCTATAATTGAAACAGCACCGGCTATTTCGGCTGCCTTGGGTTGTGCACCGCTCATACCTCCCAAACCGGAAGAGACAAACAAATGTCCGCTCAGATCCTTATCTTGAGGAATACCCAACTTGAGCCGACCGGCATTCAGCAATGTATTGAATGTACCATGCACGATGCCCTGCGGACCGATATACATCCATCCACCGGCCGTCATCTGCCCATAATTGGCAACTCCCATCTGGGCTGCTTCGTGCCAATCATGCTGATTGTCGAACATGCCTACCATCATCGAGTTGGTAATGATAACGCGGGGTGCATCCGGACGGGAATGGAAAAGCCCTAACGGATGTCCGGACTCAATGACAAGGGTCTGTTCACGGGTCATCACTTCAAGGTATTGCTTTATCAACCGATATTGCATCCAGTTCTGACACACCTGCCCGGTCTCACCATAAGTAACAAGTTCGTAGGGATAAAGAGCAATATCAAAACAGAGATTATTGTCAATCATCACCTGAAAAGCTTTGCCCTCAATACAGTTCCCCCGGTATTCGTCAATGGGTTTAGCCTTGAGATCACCGGCCGGACGAAAACGGTATCCATAAATACGTCCGCGTGTTCGTAACTCCTCCAGAAACTCAGGAGCCAGTTTTTCGTGCAAGTCTACAGGGATATAACGTAATGCATTCTTCAAGGCCGTAGCGGTCTGCGCCGGAGAAAGGGTATATCCACGGTCGGGTGCCCGGCGAATACCTTCTACGAATGCCGGATATTCGGGCAACTGATTGCTGAGAGTCATTTTCATAATAAATGGAATTAAGGATTGCAAACTGTCAGCGTTACAATTTGATAACTCTTCGCAATATAGAAAAAAGGAAAGAATCTACAAAGATTTCGGTAGGTTTATTAACAAAAGGTTAGAAGAATAAAAGAAACCGGATAGCTAACGGCCGCTATTTCTCTTCTGCCTTCAACAGACGTAGATATTTATCGGTGACTTTGGCCGATTCGCTATTTTCATTCAGATAGGCAGTCTTCCAGTCCGGATGGCCTTCGAGCAACTCCTCCATCCTCTCTTTCCCGACAAATCCCACTTTATTGGTTTCAGGATCTATCTCATAATATACCCGTTTGGATATTAAAGCGGAAGCGGCAATGGCATCACCAAACTTACCGCCGAGCATTACATCCATTGTAGCATCGCTACCTGCGGCCACAGAACCAAGGGGAATGGCACTAAAATAGATATGATCTCCTATACGCAGGGCGGGAGCATACCAACCTCCGAAACGAAACTTTTTATAACGCAACCGTTTACAATTGATGTAAAGGGAGGTATCTGCCTGTACGGCATAACAACGGGACTTCAGATATTTGCACATGGAGTCGTCTGACCCGACACTGATCTTATAGTCAGCGCCACCGGTCATCAGAATATGATTCTTTGTACGTTTTTCCACTTTCAGCGAAGTAACCGTATCTCCTTCACAAGCGAGCAGCCCTTTCAGATTGGAATATACGACATTCTGCGCAGTAACTTCCATCACCAGCCAACTCATCAACAGCAGGAAACACAATTTCTTCATAAACGCACCCTATTAAAGATTTTCACGGCGGAAAGGTACACCTTTTAACGAACCGGAGCAAGTTTTCAGAAGAAAAGTTTAAGAAAAAGGAGAGAAACACTTGACTTTTGCTTAGTAATGTCGTATCTTTACTGACAGAATCATAAAGTACGTTCAATTTATATTAGGGATGAAAAAGGGAGGCCGTTGCTTCCCTTTTTTTATGATTCGCCTTGTAAAACCCGACTTGAAAAACTTATATGAAACATGGACGGAGGCTCTATCTATCTTGAAGCAAGGCTCTTCAGAAGTGAAACACCGGCTCTGTTCCATTCAAAGCAAGGCTCTCCGCCCTCTCTTCCCGGTAGCAACGGACCGCAATGCCGGTAGCATCCGGAGAGAACGTGGGTAGATAAGTGAACTTCTCCGGAAGGAACAGGAAAAACACTGAAGATTAGACCGGAAACCGACTCTTACGTTAATAATCAGTAAATCTGCTCTTGACAAAAACAAGCTCCGGGCAAGAGAATGGCGTACTCACACTAAATATATTATTTTTGCATTCAAACAACAGGAGAACATGGAACAATTGAATCTCATCATAGACACTTATCAACGAATCATCCTTGAATCGGAATCACAACTGGCAAAAGTTAAACGACACATCTATCGTATCGGTACACTACGGTTGATACTTTTTGCAGCCGGAGTTGCGGGTATTATCTACTTCTGGAGTGAAGGCAGACTGGTGATCAGCGGCATCGCGGCAATCACCTTTATCCCTTTCCTGCTGCTGGTGAAACTGCATAACCGTTTGTTCCGCCAGAAAGATTATCTTGAAAAGAAGATAGAAATCAACCGCCAAGAACTGCAGGCCATTGCATACGATACGTCTGCTTTCGACAACGGAAAGGAGTTTATCGATCCGGCACATCTTTATACCTATGACCTGGATGTTTTTGGTGAGCATTCACTCTTTCAGTATATAAACCGTACCGCTACGCAACCGGGCAAAAAGAGACTGGCCGAATGGATGAACACACACTTGAAAAATAAAGCAGAAATAGAGAAACGGCAGGAGGCTGTAAAGGAACTGGCTCCGGAATTGGAAATGCGTCAGCACTTCCGTATACTCGGGTTGCTGCATAAAGGCAAAACGGCCGATGAAGAAGAGATCAGGAACTGGGCAACAAGCCCGGAATATTACCGAAAAAAATGGTATTTCCGGACCTTAGCCATCCTTGTTCCGTTGGCCAATGCCGTCTGCCTCGGACTGGCTATAGCCGGTGTCATCTCGTTCACCACATGGGGAATTGTCTTCGCAGGTATAGGTCTCCTCAGCTCCTCTTTCTCAAAAGGTGTCAGCCAGATGCAGTCCGTATACGGCAAAAAGATGCAGATACTGACAACTTATGCACACCTGATTCATATAATCGAGGAAAAAGAGATGGAAAGCAGCGCACTGAAGCGGGTGAAAGGACTGGTGGGAGGTGAAAAGCAAACAGCTTCGCAAGCAGTGAAACGCCTCACTGCCTTGATGAACGCCCTGGACCAACGGAATAATATGCTAATGCAATTTGTCCTGAACGGACTCTTCTTCTGGGAATTGCGTCAGGTAATGAAGATAGAAACCTGGAAAGAAAGTTTCGCAGCCAACCTCCCGCATTGGCTTGAAGCAATCGGAGAAATGGACGCCTATTGCTCATTGGCCACTTTCGCCTACAATCACCCCGGATATGTATTTCCAGAAATCGCGTCCAAACCATTCTGTATGGAGGCCGAAGCACTGGGACATCCGTTGATGGATCGAGATAAATGTGTACGCAATGATATTCAGATTGCAAAACGACCTTTCTTTGTTATTATCACAGGAGCAAATATGGCAGGAAAAAGCACCTATCTGAGAACCATAGGGGTAAGCTATCTGCTGGCGTGTATAGGGGCCCCTGTCTGGGCGGAAAAGATGAAGCTATATCCGGCACAGCTTATCACAAGTCTACGCACAACCGACTCTTTGACAGAAAATGAATCATACTTCTTTGCAGAGTTGAAACGACTGAAACTTATTATCGATAAACTAAACTCGGGAGAAGAACTTTTCATTATACTCGACGAGATTCTGAAGGGAACGAATTCCATGGACAAACAAAAAGGGTCTTTCGCATTGATCAAACAGTTTATGACTCTGCAAGCAAATGGAATCATAGCCACTCACGACCTCTTGCTCGGTTCACTTATCGATTTATTTCCTGAAGACATCCACAACTATTGTTTTGAAGCGGACATCACTAACAACGAACTTACTTTCTCATACAAACTCAGAGACGGCGTAGCACAGAATATGAATGCTTGTTTCCTGATGAAGAAAATGGGGATAGCCGTCATCAACGACTGATCCCCATGATATATTGAAACTTGAATTAAAGGATCAATGCCCTTTGATCTTAGTCAAAAAAGCTGCGATGGAAGCTGCTTCACCATTAGTGAAATAACGCACGGAAGTTATCGGGTTATAAGTATAGGGCACAAACTGGAACAGTTGTACGGCAGCAAACTTCTTATCTTCAGAAAGCATTACGTCTAAACGCAAATTTCCACTGGTACCTCCTTTAGCTGTGGACTGCAAAGAGAAATCACCCGACTTCACCATATCTGTCAATTCATCCAGATGCTTCAGATCAAAAAAGATGCTCTGCTCTTTGGCGACACTACCTGTCGGTAAATAAACAATCTCTTTGGATTTCCAGAACAGCCGGAAGACTCCAACCAGGAATAAGGCAGTGCCGAGCACCATAAGCCCCATACTGACAGTAGACGAACGGTCTTCCATTTCAAAGGTAGACACAAACGCGATCACTCCCGCCAATAACATGACGCAAGAGAAGATAAGTCCTGAAATACTTGTACGTTTTGCAATATCTGGGTGTGAAGATGCAAAAATAGTTGCATCAATAGCTTGGGTTGTCATAATATCTAAGTTTAAATTATTAGTGGATAATAGCTGAAAATAGTACCATACCTATTTTTAGCAGGTACAGTAAATCAAAATAATAATAGAACTAATAAATTAAACTCCTATACGATAATGCGCCTTAGAGCGAAAACATAGTATTCGCTTACTGGATGACAACAATAAGAAGTAGTGGTATCATAGAGTTTTCCCCAATGCTGAGACAAGGCAGCATCCCGGTCTGCCAACCTTTGGGCAAGACCTTTTAAAGAGAAAACATATTCGGCTGCTTGAATGCGCTGTATACGTGACATCGCAATTTGATGAACCTGAATACCTGCTCCGGCCAATTCGGCATCAGGAAAGTAAGGAGCCTGGGGACTGCTAACAGTTTCGTGCGTATCTCCTTTAAGCACTGACATAGCCATATAGGTATCTTGTTCCGCCTGTTCTCCTGCGAAATAGTTGTTGGCTACACAATGAAGCGCTACAGCGAACAACATGAACAATATAATTTTAATGAACTTTGCCATATCTACCTGCAAATATAACAGATTATTCAGTCAAACTGTTCATCTTCAAATCATTTTAAAGTATCTTTAGTAAAATCAACAAAAAAGGCCACTCTTTCGAGTAGCCTTTTTTATATCTATAAGAATAATTGTTGAATTATTCTGCTGATTCAGCTTTCGGTTCTTCAGTAGCGGGAGCTTCAGCAGCAGGAGCAGCTTCAGTAGCTTTCTTTGAACGACGAGTACGAGTAGCTTTCTTAGCAACTTTCTCTTTAGCCATGTTTTCGTTGTAGTCAACGAGTTCGATGAAGCACATTTCAGCATTGTCACCCAAACGGTTTCCTGTCTTGATGATGCGAGTGTAACCGCCCGGACGGTCAGCAATCTTCACAGAGATTTCTTTGAACAATTCTGTTACAGCAAATTTATCCTGCAAGTTGCTAAATACAACACGACGAGAGTTTGTTGTGTCTTCTTTAGACTTTGTGATCAAAGGCTCAACGAATTTCTTCAAAGCTTTTGCCTTTGCTACAGTCGTAGTGATTCTTTTGTGCTTGATCAAAGAACAAGCCATGTTAGATAACATAGCACTTCTGTGAGAAGCAGTACGACCTAAATGATTGAATTTTTTATTATGTCTCATTTTTTATTCTTTATCTAATTTATATTTAGAAATATCGGTTCCAAACGACAGATTCAGACTTTCCAGCAAATCATCAAGCTCGGTAAGCGATTTCTTTCCGAAATTTCTGAATTTCAGCAAGTCAGTTTTGTTGAACTGTACCAAGTCGCCCAATGTTTCAACATCAGCTGCCTTCAAACAATTGAGGGCACGTACTGACAGATCCATATCGACAAGCTTAGTCTTCAACAACTGACGCATATGCAATACTTCTTCATCAAACTCTTCGTTACCATCAACGTCATTACTTTCAAGAGTAATCTTTTCGTCAGAGAATAACATGAAGTGATAAATCAGAATTTTAGCAGCTTCTTTCAGAGCTTCTTTCGGGTGAATGGAACCGTCGGTAGTAATTTCAAGTACCAACTTCTCGTAGTCAGTCTTCTGCTCAACGCGGAAGTTTTCTACAGCGTACTTAACGTTACGTATCGGCGTATAGATTGAATCGATTGGAATTACATTAACATCGGTACAATATTCGCGGTTTTCATCAGCGGGGACGTAACCACGACCTTTGTTAATCGTAATGTCAATCTGCATAGTTGCTTTAGAATCTAAATGACAAATAACTAATTCCGGATTTAACACTTCAAATCCAGTCAAATACTTACCTATGTCACCTGCTTTAAATTCACTAGAATTCTCGATAGTGATGCTCACTTTTTCGCTCTCGAATTCTTCAACTACTTGCTTGAATCTCACTTGTTTCAGATTCAAGATAATGTTGGTAACATCCTCTTTTACTCCAGGAACACTAGAAAATTCGTGCTCAACACCTTCTATGCGGATAGTGGTGATAGCAAAACCTTCTAATGAAGAAAGGAGGATACGGCGCAAAGCATTACCAACGGTAATACCAAAACCGGGTTCCAAGGGACGAAATTCGAATTTACCGAATTTGGCATCCGCTTCCAACATTAATACTTTATCAGGTTTTTGAAATGCTAATATCGCCATGAAATTAATTATTATTTAGAATACAATTCAACAATCAAATGCTCTTTAATGTTTTCAGGAATGTCTGCTCTTTCAGGAATGTGCAACAATTTGCCTACCTTTGAAGCTTCATCCCATTCCAACCAAGCATATTTGCTGTGATTGAAACCAGCGAGAGAATTAGCAATTACTTCCAAAGATTTAGATCTTTCACGAACGCCAATCAACTGACCCGGTTTAACTGCGTATGAAGGAATGTTCACTACCTGTCCGTCAACCGTAATGTGTCTGTGGCTTACCAACTGACGAGCAGCTGCACGTGTAGGAGCAATACCCAAACGGAACACAAGGTTGTCAAGACGACCTTCAAGCATCTGGAGAAGTACCTCACCGGTAATACCTTTAGCTGTAGCTGCCTTTTCGAACAAATTGCGGAATTGTTTTTCTAATACTCCATAAGTATATTTAGCTTTCTGTTTCTCACGAAGCTGAATACCATATTCAGAAGTTTTTCTTTTTCTTGAATTTCCGTGCTGTCCGGGAGGATAGTTTTTCTTCGACAAAACTTTATCAGCTCCAAAGATACCTTCACCGAATTTACGGGCTATTCTTGATTTTGGTCCAGTATATCTAGCCATTTCTTTTTAAATATTTAATTGTTTATTCATGAACTCAATTTGTTGCAGCCGCGATTACAGAGAAGAAATTAATGCAATCCAAAAACAAAATCAAGTATCATTTTTATTAAAGGTAAATCTTAAACTCTACGTCTTTTCGGAGGACGACAGCCGTTATGCGGAAGCGGAGTTACGTCAATAATTTCTGTAACCTCAATACCTGCACCATGAATCGTTCTGATAGCAGACTCGCGTCCGTTACCCGGACCTTTAACATATGCTTTTACCTTTCTCAGGCCAAGATCAAATGCAATTTTAGCACAATCCTGGGCAGCCATCTGAGCTGCATAAGGAGTATTCTTTTTAGAACCTCTAAATCCCATCTTTCCTGCAGACGACCAAGAGATAATCTGCCCTTCACTATTTGCAAGAGAAACAATAATATTGTTGAAAGATGAATGAACATGCAATTGTCCATTAGCATCTACCTTAACATTTCTCTTCTTAGCTGCGACTGTTTTTTTTGCCATATCAACAATTATTATTTAGTAGCTTTTTTCTTATTTGCAACGGTTTTCTTTCTACCCTTACGAGTACGTGCATTGTTTTTAGTGCTCTGACCTCTTACAGGCAGACCAATACGGTGACGTACACCACGGTAGCAACCAATATCCATTAATCGCTTAATGTTCAATTGTACTTCAGAACGAAGATCGCCTTCAACTTTATACTCTGCACCGATGATCTCACGAATCTTTGCAGCCTGATCATCTGTCCAGTCTTTCACCTTCAGATCTTTGTCTACACCAGCTTTATCTAAAATTTTTGCTGAACTACTACGACCTATTCCATATACATAGGTCAACGCAATCTCACCTCTCTTATTTTGAGGTAAATCTACACCAACTATTCTTATAGCCATATACTAAATTATTTTTTTTGCAAAAATAATAAATTATCCTTGACGTTGTTTATACTTAGGATTTTTCTTGTTAATAACATACAAACGGCCATTACGTCTAACGATCTTACATTCTGGCGTACGTTTCTTTAATGATGCTCTTACTTTCATATCTTATTTTATTTATATCTAAATACAATTCTTCCTTTCGATAAGTCGTAAGGAGACATTTCGACTCTTACTTTATCACCCGGCAAGATCTTAATGTAATGCATTCTCATCTTACCAGAAATATGAGCAGTAATCTCATGTCCGTTTTCTAATTCAACACGAAACATTGCATTAGACAATGCTTCAACTATAACTCCATCTTGTTCTATTGCAGATTGCTTTGCCATATATTATATCGCTTTATCTCCTAAAACTTCTTCTATGAATTTAAATGATGACAGAATATCAGCCTCGCCTGCACCTACCGCAATGGTATGCTCAAAGTGTGCGGCACATTTCCGATCTCTTGTTCTCACTGTCCATCCGTCACGTTCCATAATCACTTGTCGGTCACCTTGCGTAATCATCGGCTCAATTGCAATACAAAGACCTTTTTTCAAAAGTGTTCCGTATCCTCTTTTACCATAATTCGGAACTTGAGGATCTTCGTGCATGTCTTTACCAATCCCGTGACCGACAAACTCACGCACTACACCATAAGAATGGGATTCACAATAGTGCTGGATAGCATATCCGATATCACCGATTCTCTTCCCTTGTACAGCATTCTGAATACCAATATACAACGCCTCTTTAGTCACCTTCAACAATTGACGGACTTCTTCGTCCACCTCACCAACACAAAAGGTATAAGCCGAATCACCACAGAAACCATTCATGTATGTCCCACAATCCACCGAAACAATATCACCGTCTTTCAACACGATATCTCCCGGAATTCCATGCACAACCTCTTCATTAACCGATGTGCATAATGAAGCTGGAAACGGATCTCCATATTGATTAGGAAAGCCTTTAAAAGTAGGGACAGCACCATGATCTCTGATAAACTCTTCCGCTACCTTATCCAATTCTTTTGTGGTAACTCCCGGTTTCACTAATTTGGCAACTTCAGCCAACGTTCTCCCAACAAGCAAGTTACTCTGACGGAGCAGCTCTATTTCATCTTCTGTTTTAAGAAATATCATTTCTACTCAAAGAATTAATATGCAGCTACACTACTACCAGTGCGTCCTTTGATACGACCTGACTTCAACAAGCCATCATAATGTCTCATCAACAAATGACTTTCAACCTGTTGCAGCGTATCTAAAACAACACCTACAAGAATTAACAGAGACGTACCACCGAAGAATTGAGCAAACTCAGCCTTCACACCAAAGATACCGGCAAATGCGGGCATAATAGCAATGAAAGCCAAAAAGAAAGAACCCGGCAAAGTAATACGTGACATGATGTCATCGATATACTCAGCAGTTTTCTTACCTGGCTTAATTCCCGGAATGAAACCATTATTTCTCTTCATATCCTCGGCCATTTGAGTCGGGTTAATGGTTATCGCAGTATAGAAATACGTAAATAAGATAATCATTACTGCAAAAACAAAATTATACCAGAAACTCGTATGGTCAGTAAATGCATGTACGAAACCACTTACATTGTTCGTGTTAGAAAAGCCAATGAAAGTGATCGGAATAAACATGATTGCCTGAGCAAAAATGATAGGCATCACACCAGCAGCATTCACTTTTAAAGGAATGTACTGTCTTGCACCACCGTACTGTTTATTACCGACAATTCTTTTTGCATACTGTACAGGAATTTTTCTTGTGCCTTGTACCAAAAGAATTGCTCCTGCAATTACTATCAGCAGGAATACTATTTCAAATAAGAACATGATTAAACCACCAGTCTTATCCGTCATACGGGAAATCAACTCCTGGAACAATGACTGCGGAAGACGAGCAATAATACCAATCAAGATGATAAATGAAATACCATTACCAATACCTTTATCCGTGATTCTTTCACCAAGCCACAGGATAAACATACTTCCAGCTGCCAAAATAATGGTAGAAGTAACCATGAAAAGAGTCCAATCTAATGAAGCATTTAAGGAAGGTCCAGCCTGCATTTTAAGATTGAGCAAATAAGAAGGGGCCTGAACCAATAAAATGGCAATCGTCAAATAACGAGTATATTGATTCATCTTTCTTCTGCCACTTTCTCCTTCTCGCTGAAGTTTCTGGAAATACGGCACAGCGATTCCCAACAACTGAATAACGATTGATGCAGAGATATAAGGCATAATTCCTAATGCGAAAATAGACGCATTAGAAAATGCTCCTCCTGAGAACATGTTTAATAAGGCTAAAAGGCCCTCGCTTGTTTGTTGGTGCAATTGTGTCAGCATACCCGGGTTGATTCCAGGCAGCACAACGTACGAACCGAAACGGTAAATCGCCACAAACAATATGGTAATGAGGATCCGTTGTCTCAGATCCTCAATTTTCCATATATTCTTTAATGTTTCAATAGCTTTTCTCATTGAATCAGAGTTTTACTACATTTCCACCAGCAGCCTCAATAGCAGCAACAGCACTCTTAGAGAATGCATGAGCTTCTACACTCAGCTTAGCAGTCAAAGTTCCGTTACCCAATACTTTTACCAACTGGCTTGAAGAAATGAATCCAGCTTCAATAAAGTCATTAACTCCTATTTTTTCCAACTTCTTAGCTTCAGCCAATTTCTGGATTGTTTCTAAGTTAATAGCTTTATATTCCACTCTATTAATGTTCTTAAAACCAAATTTAGGTACTCGACGTTGAAGAGGCATCTGACCACCTTCAAAACCGATTTTTTTAGAGTATCCAGATCTTGATTTAGCACCTTTATGACCTCTTGTAGAAGTACCTCCTAAGCCAGAACCCGGACCACGTCCGATTCTTTTTCTTGTTTTAGTAGAGCCTTCTGCAGGTTTTAAATTACTTAAGTTCATATTGTAATTCGTTTTATATTCAACAAATAATTACTTAACAATGGCAACCAAGTGTTTAACCTTATCTACCATTCCAAGAATTGAAGGAGTGCTTTCGTGTTCAACCACACGGTTCAATTTGCGAAGTCCCAGTGCATCAAGAGTTCTTTTCTGATCAGCCGGAGCACCAATTCTACTTTTAACTTGTTTGATCTTTATAATTGACATATCTCCCTCCTTATCCTCTAAATACTTTTTCAACACTAATTCCTCTGTTTTGAGCAATCATTCTTGCATCACGCATTTCGCCCAAAGCCATGATAGTAGCCTTCACGAGGTTATGCGGATTTGAAGAACCTTTTGATTTAGCCAAAACGTCAGTTACACCAACACTTTCCAATACGGCACGCATAGCACCACCGGCTACAACGCCAGTACCATGAGAAGCAGGTTTGATGAATACCTCGGCACCACCAAACTTAGCTGTCTGTTCGTGAGGAACAGTACCTTTCAGTACAGGTACTCTTGTCAGGTTTTTCTTAGCCGACTCAACACCTTTAGCGATAGCTGCTGTTACTTCACCAGCTTTACCAAGTCCCCAACCGATAATACCTTCTTCGTTACCTACAACTACAATTGCAGAGAAACTAAAAGTTCTACCACCTTTGGTTACTTTAGTAACACGATTAATAGCAACTAATCTGTCTTTCAGTTCTATATCGTTAGTAATCTTAACTCTATTATTAACTCCTGCCATAATGATTAAAATTTAAGTCCACCGTTACGAGCAGCATCAGCTACTTCTTTTACTCTCCCATGATACAAGTAACCATTACGGTCGAAAACAACAGTCGTAATACCTGCTTCCTGAGCCTTTTTTGCAATCATCTCACCTACTTTAGCAGCAACTTCTTTCTTAGGCAACTTCTCAGTCATACCCAGTGAAGAGGCAGCAGCCAATGTCTTACCTGACAAATCGTCGATAATCTGGACATAGATTTGCTTGTTACTTCTAAATACACTCATACGCGGACGTGCAGCAGTACCTGACACTTTATTGCGTACTCTATATTTGATCTTAATTCGTCTTTCTATTTTTGTTGTCATAATAATACAAATTTACGTAAATTACTTAGCACCGGCTGATTTACCAGACTTTCTGCGAATTACCTCGCCAACAAACTTAATACCTTTACCTTTATACGGTTCGGGCTTACGGAAAGAACGTATCTTAGAGCAAACTTGACCAAGCAATTGTTTGTCACAAGACTCTAAAAGAATAAGAGGATTCTTATTTCTTTCTGACTTTGTCTCTACTTTGACTTCAGGAGGCAACTGTATAAAGATATTGTGTGTATATCCTAATGCTAATTCAATGATATTTCCTTGATTAGAAGCACGGTAACCAACACCAACAAGCTCCAATTCTTTCTTATATCCTTCAGAGACACCAACAACCATGTTGTGTACTAATGAACGATACAAACCGTGAAATGCATGTTTCTGCTTGGGATTATCCAGCATTGCATTTTCGTTTTCAGTTAAAGTGATGTGTCCATCTTCAATAGCAATATTGATAGCCGGGTTCACATACTGGCTAAGTTCACCTTTAGGTCCTTTAACAGTAACCACTTCACCGTTCAGAGTAACTGTTACTCCAGCGGGAATACTAATGGGTAATTTTCCTATTCTTGACATTGCTTTTTCCTCCTATTAATATACATAACACAATACTTCACCACCGATCTTGAGTTCAGCAGCTTCTTTGTTTGTCATTACACCTTTGGAAGTAGATATTATAGCAATACCCAAACCATTAATAACACGCGGCATATCTTTGTAACCAGTATACTGACGCATACCCGGAGAAGATATTCTTTCAAGTTTTTTGATTGCGTTAACTTTGTTAACCGAATCATACTTCAAGGCAACTTTAATCGTTCCTTGAGGACCGTCTTCTACAAACTTATAATTAAGAATGTAGCCTTTTTCAAAAAGAATCTTAGTGATTTCTTTTTTCAAATTTGAAGCAGGAACTTCTACAACTCTGTGCTTTGCATTAATTGCGTTCCTTAACCTCGTCAAATAATCTGCTATTGGATCAGTCATATAAAAAATAATTAAATTAATCAGGACTACCCTGACAATATTTAAACAATATATTTACCAGCTTGCTTTCTTTACACCTGGGATCAGCCCATTAGATGCCATTTCACGGAACTGGATTCTTGAAACACCGAACTGACGGATATATCCTTTAGGACGACCAGTCAATTTACAGCGATTGTGCATACGAATCGGATTAGAATTCTTAGGAAGCTCCTGTAATTTCTGTGCAGCTTCGAAAGCTTCAGCAGGATCTCCGGTTCTCACAATCTGCTTCAAGGCAGCTCTCTTTTCGGCATATTTGGCTACTAATTTAGCACGCTTTACTTCGCGTGCTTTCATTGATTCCTTTGCCATAATTTATCAGTCTTTTTTAGCGTTTTTAAACGGTAAACCGAATTCTTTCAATAAGGCATAACCTTCTTCATCTGTTTGCGCAGAGGTTACAAAGGTAATATTCATTCCGAGAATTCTGGTAATACTATCGATATTAATTTCAGGGAAAATGATTTGCTCCTGAATACCAAGGGTATAGTTGCCCTTACCATCGAACTTAGTTTCAATACCTTTGAAGTCACGGATACGCGGCAGAGCCACGCGAACCAATTTTTCCAGGAATTCGTACATTCTTTCACGACGCAGAGTTACCATAACTCCGATCGGCATTTTCTTACGCAACTTAAAGTTAGCGATATCTTTACGCGAAATAGTAGCTACGGCCTTCTGACCGGTGATAGCTGTCATTTCGTTGATTGCCACTTCGATAATCTTCTTGTCAGCAACAGCCATACCCAAACCCTGATTGATAACAATCTTCTTAAGTACGGGTACCTGCATTGTAGAAGAATACTGGAATTGTGACTTTAATGCAGGAGCAATGCGCTCTGCATATTCTTTCTTAAGGCTTGCAGTATTACTCATTACTTAATCTCCTCTCCTGATTTTTTAGAATAACGCACTAAAGTTCCTTCAGAACTTATTTTTCTACCAACACGCGTTGCTTTACCAGTTTTTGGATCAACCGGATTCAAGTTTGAAATGTGGATAGGAGCTTCCTGCTTAACTATACCACCCTGCGGGTTCTTTGCATTCGGTTTTGTGCTTTTAGATACCATGTTGATACCTTCAACTATTGCACGTCCTTCTTTAACAAGAACCTTCAATACACGACCAGTTTTACCTTTGTCTTCACCAGCATTTACGTAAACTGTATCGCCTTTTTTAATATGTAATTTACTCATTACTTAAATCTTTTACAAAATTAAAGTACCTCAGGCGCAAGTGACACAACTTTCATGTTTGTAGCACGAAGTTCTCTTGCTACAGGACCGAAAATACGACTACCTCTAATTTCACCTGCATTATTCAACAACACGCAAGCATTATCATCAAAACGTATATAAGAACCATCGGGACGACGGATTTCTTTCTTAGTACGTACGATCAAAGCTTTTGACACTGCACCCTTTTTAACATCACTTGAAGGGATGACGCTCTTTACAGAAACGACAATAACATCCCCCACTGAAGCGTAGCGACGACCTGTTCCGCCCAATACACGGATACACAGGGCTTCTTTAGCTCCACTGTTGTCACATACTGTAAGTCTGGATTCTACTTGTATCATAATTACTTAGCTCTTTCAATTATTTCTACTAATCTCCATCTTTTAGTCTTGCTCAAAGGACGAGTTTCCATGATGCGTACAGTATCACCTACATTGCATTCATTCTTTTCATCGTGAGCATGGTACTTCTTCGTTTTGCTAACGAACTTACCATATATAGGGTGTTTTTCCTTGAACTTAGCAGCAACTGTAACGGTTTTATCCATTTTATTGCTCAGCACAACCCCTGTTCTTTCTTTTCTTAAATTTCTTGCTTCCATCAAGCTGATCATTTATTGTTAAGTTCTCTTTGGCGTAACTCTGTTCTCATACGCGCAATCGTCCTGCGTAATTGTTTGATCTGCGCAGGATTTTCCAAAGGAGAAATAGAATGATTGATAACCATTTGGTTGTAATTAACCACTTCTGCTTCTACTCTTTCTACCAAATCATTGGTAGACATTTCTTTAATTTCTGCAATTTTCATAAACCTTACGCATTTTGATTTTGAATATCATAATCACGTCTCACGACAAACTTCGTAGTAATCGGAAGTTTCTGAGCTGCCAAACGCAATGCTTCTTTCGCGATCTCGTAAGATACTCCTTCAGCTTCAATAATAATTCTACCTGGTGTAACCGGAGCCACGAATCCTTCGGGGCTACCCTTACCTTTACCCATACGTACATCAGCAGGTTTTCTAGTAATCGGTTTATCCGGGAAAATACGAATCCAAATCTGTCCCTGACGTTGCATATATCTTGTCACTGCAATACGAGCAGCTTCAATCTGTCGGCCTGTGATCCATTTAGTTTCTAAAGCCTTAATACCAAAAGAACCAAAAGCGAGCTGGTTGCCTCTTTGTGCATTACCTTTAGCGCGACCTTTTTGTTGTCTTCTGAATTTTGTCTTTTTCGGTTGTAACATAGTTTCCTAAAATTCAAATTCGTTTAGCGATTATTTTTCTTTCTTTTGAAGTTCTTTCCGCCGCCGTTGTTTCCACCATTGTTTCCACGACCACTTTCTTTGCTTTGTGTAAAGTTCGGAGCCAATTCTCTCTTACCAAAAACTTCACCTCTACAAATCCAAACTTTAATACCGAGAAGACCTACTTTTGTCAATGCTTCAGCATGGCAATAGTCGATATCTGCTCTGAAAGTGTGTAACGGAGTTCTTCCTTCCTTATACATTTCAGAACGGGCCATTTCAGCTCCATTCAAACGTCCTGAAATCTGAATTTTGATACCTTCAGCACCCATACGCATAGTATTTGCGATAGCCATCTTAATGGCGCGGCGATAGGCAATTTTACCTTCTACCTGACGAGCGATGTTATTAGCAACAATCACAGCATCCAGTTCCGGTCTTTTCACTTCAAAGATATTGATTTGAATATCTTTGTCGGTAACCTTCTTCAACTCTTCTTTTAACTTATCAACTTCCTGGCCACCTTTACCGATAATAATACCCGGACGAGCAGTGCAAACAGTAATAGTAACGAGCTTCAGCGTACGTTCAATTACGATTCTTGATACACTTGCTTTCGCAAGTCTTGCATTAAGATATTTACGGATCTTGCTATCTTCCAGCAAAGAGTCACCGTAATCATTTCCACCATACCAGTTAGAATCCCATCCTCTGATAATTCCTAAACGGTTGCTTATTGGATTAACTTTTTGTCCCATCTACCTTAATTTTGATCTTCGTTATTACTTTTAGAACCAACGAACAATGTTACGTGATTTGAACGTTTGCGAATTCTGTATCCTCTTCCCTGCGGAGCCGGTCTCATTCTTTTGAGTGTAGCACCACCATCAACAAAAATCTTCGTTACGAATAATTCGCCACTTTCAGCTTTACGTTCGTTTTTCTGCTCCCAGTTAGCAATTGCAGAGCGCAATAATTTTTCCACTCTTGCAGCTGCTTCTTTTGAAGAAAACTTCAAAACGCCAAGTGCTCTGTTCACTTCCATCCCACGAATCATGTCAGCCACGAGACGCATTTTGCGAGGAGAAGTAGGAACATTTTGCAATTTAGCAAAATACATGGTTTTAAGGGCTTCTTTTCTCTTTTCAGCCGATATTTTTTTTCTTGCTCCCATTATATTTATTACTTTATTATTTCAGATAAATCCTGTTATTTTTTCTTGTTACCAGCGTGTCCTCTGAATGTACGAGTTGGAGCGAATTCACCCAACTTGTGACCTACCATATTTTCGGTAACATATACAGGAATAAATTTATTTCCGTTGTGAACTGCAACTGTATGGCCTACAAAATCAGGCGAAATCATTGAAGCTCTGGACCAAGTCTTAACGACAACTTTCTTGCCTGATTCATTCATAGCAAGCACTTTCTTTTCGAGTTTTACGTTAATATATGGACCTTTTTTTAATGAACGACTCATAGTTTACTCAATTAATCAGATTACTTTTTTCTTCTCTCAATAATGTACTTAGACGATTGTTTCTTCGGAGCTCTAGTCTTAAGTCCCTTAGCATACAATCCCTTACGAGATCTTGGGTGACCTCCGGAAGCACGTCCTTCACCACCACCCATCGGGTGATCAACCGGGTTCATAACAACACCACGGTTACGAGGACGACGGCCTTGCCAACGAGAGCGTCCAGCCTTACCTGAGCTTTCCAATCCATGATCTGAGTTACCAACGCTACCGATAGTAGCTTTACAAGTGCTAAGTATTTGTCTTACTTCACCTGAAGGCAATTTAATTACACAGTATTTGCCTTCTCTTGAAGTCAGCTGAGCGAAGTTTCCTGCTGATCTAACCAGAGCAGCACCCTGACCCGGACGCAATTCAATATTATGAATTACTGTACCGACCGGGATATTCTGAAGCGGAAGTGCATTACCAATCTCAGGCGCCGCATTCTCTCCGGACATCAAAGTCGCACCAACTTGCAATCCATTGGGAGCAATAATATATCTTTTTTCACCATCAGCATAAAACAACAAAGCGATACGAGCCGAACGGTTCGGATCGTATTCGATCGTTTTTACAACTGCCGGGACACCGTCTTTATTTCTTTTGAAATCGACAATTCTGATCACTTTTCTATGGCCACCACCCATGTAGCGCATTGTCATCTTACCTTCGCTGTTACGACCACCAGATGATTTTTTACCATATACAAGCGACTTTTCTGGTACTGATGCAGTAATTTCCTCGAAAGTACCAATAATCTTATGTCTTTGCCCCGGTGTAGTGGGCTTAAATTTACGTACTGCCATTTTTATTAAATATTGCTATAAAAATCAATAGTATCTCCTTCTTTCAATGTCACGATTGCTTTTTTGTAAGCATTCGTACGACCATTGATGATACCTGCTTTTGTATAACGGCTCTTATTTTTGCCAGCATACTTCACAGTATTTACATCAACTACCGTAACATTATAAAGGGCTTCAACTTCACTCTTAATTTCCAATTTATTAGCTTCAGGACGCACGATAAAGCCGAAACGATTCAGCTTATCAGTTATCGCAGTCATTTTCTCTGTCACCAACGGTTTAATAATAATTCCCATTATTTAAGCCTCCTTTTTAGATTAAGATATTGTCAATAGCCTTCAAAGAGCTTTCGGTAAGCACAACAACCCCAGCATTCAATACTCTGTAAGTATTTAATCCTGAGATAGTCTGAACGTTAGCACCTTCGATGTTACGAGCTGACAAATATACATTTTTATTTGCTTCTGGTAAAACTACAAGCAGTTTTTTGTCAGAAACTTTAAGATTTTTTGTCATTTCAACGAAAACCTTAGTCTTTGGAGCTTCAAAGTTGAAGTCTTCCACCACTACGATTGCGTTGTCTTGAGCTTTATACGACAAAGCTGACTTACGAGCCAATGTCTTAACTTTTTTATTCAGTTTGAAGTAGTAGTCTCTCGGTTTCGGACCAAATACACGTCCACCACCTACGAGCACCGGTGAATTCATGTCACCACGACGAGCACCGCCACCACCTTTCTGACGACCGATTTTACGAGTAGATCCGCTGATTTCGCTTCTCTCTTTTGACTTGTGAGTACCCTGACGCTGGTTAGCCATAAATTGCTTTACGTCCAGATAGATAGCGTGGTCATTGGGCTCAATTCCGAAGATAGATTCGTTTAACGTAACCTTTCTTCCAGTGTCTTCACCTTTAATGTTATATACGTTAACTTCCATTATTTTTCAATTAATACGATTGAACCTTTGCAACCCGGTACAGAACCCTTGATCAAAAGAAGATTGTGTTCCGCGATTACTTTTAATACCTGTAAGTTTTGAACAGTAACTCTGTCGCCACCCATTTGTCCGCCCATGCGCATTCCTTTGAATACTTTTGCAGGATACGAACATGCACCGATAGAACCCGGTTTACGGGCACGGTTGTGCTGACCGTGAGTAGATTGACCTACACCACCAAAGCCATGTCTTTTAACTACACCCTGGAAGCCTTTACCTTTAGAAGTACCAACAACGTCTACATAGTCTGCGCCGTCGAACAGTTCTACTGTAACAGTATCACCCAGATTTAACTCGTTTTCAAATTCCTTGAACTCGGCCAAGTGTCTCTTCGGTGTTACTCCAGCCTTTTTAAAGTGACCCATCAACGGTTTAGTTGTATGTTTTTCCTTTTTGTCCTGGAAACCCAACTGAACGGCTGCATAGCCATCTTTTTCTACGGTCTTTACCTGAGTAACAACACAAGGACCTGCTTCGATAACAGTGCATGGTACATTCTTACCATCGGCACTGAAAACGGATGTCATTCCGATTTTTTTTCCTAATAATCCTGGCATTTCACTAATTTTTAAATACTACACTTTAATTTCTACTTCTACACCACTCGGTAACTCCAACTTCATCAGAGCATCTACAGTCTTAGCTGTTGAGCTATAGATATCGATCAGTCTCTTGAATGAAGAAAGTTCAAACTGCTCTCTTGATTTCTTGTTAACGAAAGTAGAGCGGTTCACTGTAAAGATACGCTTGTGCGTCGGAAGGGGAATCGGTCCGCTAACAATAGCACCGGTAGCCTTCACTGTTCTAACGATCTTCTCAGCTGATTTGTCAACCAAGTTGTGATCGTAAGATTTCAGTTTAATTCTAATTTTCTGACTCATTAGTTCTTTTAATTAATAAATTTATAAATAAGATAAAGCGGCAGGCTAAGAGTCATTCGCTAGCCTGCTGCTCAAGATATTTTTAGAGTAAATCAGCACGTCCTTTTACTTCTTCCAATACTGCCTTAGCAATAGAGTTAGAAACCTGAGCGTGGTGAGAGTAAACCATTGATGAAGTTGCACGACCAGAAGTGATGGTACGCAACGCAGTTACATAACCGAACATTTCAGCCAACGGAACCATTGCTTTCACGATACGGGCTCCTGAACGGCTTGACTCCATACCTTCAACTTGGCCACGGCGTTTGTTCAAGTCACCGATAACATCACCCATGTTTTCTTCCGGAGTAACGACTTCCAGTTTCATGATAGGTTCCATCAATACAGGACCTGCCTTAGCACAAGCATTCTTATATGCCTGGATAGCACAGATTTCGAAAGACAACTGGTCAGAGTCAACCGGGTGGAATGAACCATCAACCAAAGTCACTTTCAATGAATCCAGCGGATAGCCGGCCAATACACCATTCTTCATCGCAGTCTGGAAACCTTTCTGAACTGAAGGAATGAATTCCTTAGGAATGTTACCACCCTTCACTTCATCAACGAATTGCAGGCCACCTTGAGTAAAGTCTTCATCAACCGGGCCGATGTTCACAATAATATCAGCGAACTTACCACGACCACCAGACTGTTTCTTATAGACCTCACGCAAATTAACTGTCTTCGTGATAGCTTCTTTGTAGTTAACCTGAGGTTTACCCTGGTTACATTCCACTTTAAACTCACGTTTCAGACGGTCGATGATGATATCCAAGTGAAGCTCACCCATACCGGAAATAACTGTCTGACCTGTTTGTTCGTCAGTTTTCACTGTAAATGTCGGGTCTTCTTCAGCCAATTTAGCCAAACCGTTAGACAGCTTATCCATATCTTTCTGAGTCTTAGGCTCAACTGCGATACCGATTACCGGTTCCGGGAAGTCCATTGATTCAAGAACGATCGGAGCTGTTTCATCGCACAGCGTATCACCAGTGTGAATATCTTTGAAACCTACACCGGCACCAATATCACCTGCACCGATAACTTCTACCGGGTTCTGCTTGTTTGAATGCATCTGGAACAGACGAGAAACACGTTCCTTCTTACCTGAACGAGAGTTGTAGATATAAGAACCTGCTTCAATCTTACCAGAGTATACACGGAAGAAAGTCAGACGTCCTACATACGGGTCAGTAGCGATCTTAAATGCCAAAGCTGAAGTTTTATCGTCTTCGCTCGGTTTACGATCTTCCTCAGCACCGGTATCAGGGTTTGTACCAACTACATTTTCAGTATCCAACGGAGAAGGCAAGAAAGCACAAACATAGTCAAGCAAAGTCTGTACACCTTTATTCTTGAATGAAGAACCGCACAACATCGGAACTACTGCCATCTGAACAGTTGCATTGCGAAGAGCTCTCAACACTTCTTCTTCTGTGATAGTAGAAGGATCGTCGAAATATTTCTCCATCAAAGCATCGTCAAATTCAGCAACTTTTTCAAGCATCTTATCTCTCCATTCGTTAGCTTCGTCAACGAGGTTAGCCGGGATCTCTTCCACAGTGTAGTCAGCACCCATTGTTTCATCACGCCAATAGATAGCTTTCATCTTGATCAGGTCAACCAATCCTTTGAAGCTTTCTTCTGCACCGATAGGAATAACAACCGGACACGGATTTGCACCCAAAACAGCCTTCATCTGGCGAACTACTTCAAAGAAGTCGGCACCCGAACGGTCCATTTTGTTAACGTAAGCGATACGCGGTACGTTATATTTGTCAGCCTGACGCCACACAGTCTCTGACTGAGGTTCTACACCACCTACTGCACAGTAAGCAGCGACAGCACCATCAAGAATACGAAGTGAACGTTCTACTTCAGCAGTGAAGTCAACGTGTCCCGGAGTGTCAATCAAGTTGATTTTATAAGTATCACCAGCATACTTCCAACGAGTAGTTGTAGCAGCAGAAGTGATAGTGATACCACGTTCCTGCTCCTGCTCCATCCAGTCCATTGTTGCGGCACCGTCGTGTACCTCACCGATTTTGTGAGTTAAACCGGTGTAGAACAGGATACGTTCAGAAGTTGTTGTCTTTCCGGCATCAATGTGAGCCATGATACCGATATTACGAGTCAAATGTAAATCATTCTTTGCCATTTTCTTTTTCCTTTACTTTAAGTTTTTTAATCAAATAGGTATTTCTTATAGTAATTAGAATCTGAAATGAGCAAATGCACGGTTAGCTTCAGCCATTCTGTGCATATCTTCTTTACGTTTGAAAGCACCGCCTTGTTCATTGAATGCATCCATGATTTCAGCAGCCAATTTATCAGCCATAGATTTACCACCTCTCTTACGAGCGAACAGAATCAAGTTCTTCATTGAGATTGATTCTTTACGATCCGGACGGATTTCAGTAGGAACCTGGAAAGTTGCACCACCCACACGGCGTGATTTTACTTCTACTTGAGGAGTTACGTTATCCAACGCTTTTTTCCAGATTTCAAGAGCTGATTTTTCTTCGTTAGGAAGTTTTGTTTTTACTGTTTCCAGTGCGGCGTAAAAGATTTCATAAGAAGTATTCTTCTTTCCGTCATACATCAGATGGTTTACAAATTTAGAAACCTTCTGGTCATTGAACACGGGATCCGGAAGGATTACGCGTTTTTTTGGTTTTGCTTTTCTCATTTGTTTGAAAAATAATGTTTTTGTTTTTGGTTGTCTATTTCTTGACGTCTTCAACTCCCCCTCCGGGGAATTTACTCAACCTTTTTATAGCTTATTCCAACAAACTAAAACGAAAGTTATTACTTTTAATTTAAAAAATCAAATTCGGAATCACTCCGGATTATTTCTTCTTAGCCGGTGCTGCTTGTCCCGGTTTCGGACGTTTAGCTCCATATTTAGAACGTCTCTGAGTACGTCCAGCTACACCTGCTGTATCGAGTGTACCGCGAACGATGTGGTAACGTACACCCGGAAGGTCTTTTACACGACCACCGCGAACCAGTACGATTGAGTGTTCCTGCAAGTTGTGTCCTTCTCCCGGAATGTAAGAGTTCACCTCTTTCTGGTTAGTCAAACGTACACGAGCTACTTTACGCATTGCAGAGTTCGGCTTCTTCGGAGTAGTTGTATATACTCTCACGCAAACGCCACGTCTTTGAGGACAAGAATCCAAGGCTGGAGATTTACTTTTCTCCACCAGCACTTCGCGTCCTTTTCTTACTAATTGCTGAATTGTAGGCATTTTAAATTGTTTTTTAATTTATATTATTGTTATATTAATTTCGTAACTATACATTTTGGGCTGCAAAAATACGAATAATATTTGAATAATCAATGCACTACATCTTTTTTTTAATTTTTAAGAGCTTATTTCCCGGAAATCATTTCAATGGAAAGAAATTTGGGTGTAGCCATCCGCTCGCCAAGGCTACACCTTTTCCACCGGATAGCTACACCCATTGCCTCGGATGGCTACACCCTTTCTGCTTTCTTCAAGCTTCTCCCTTTATATCCAATATAGGTGGAGTATCTTCTTCCTGCAACCGGATCGGACCAAACGCACGCTCGTATTTGGCTATATTTTCTTCAAGCGCCCGTTGTAAACGTTTAGCATGTTCGGGAGCAAGAATAACACGCGACTGCACTCCCGCTTTGGGCAATCCGGGTAATACCCGTACAAAATCGAGCACAAATTCTGAACTTGAATGAGTGATAATGGCTAAATTAGCATATGTGCCCTGTGCCACTTCTTCTTTCAATTCTATTTGCAACTGATTATCGGGATTCTGATTTTCCATACTTTAATTATTATTGATTATTCTAAATTCTTCTGGCACAAATATACAGATAATGTTTTATAGTAAAGACAAATGCCTTACACTCTTTTCAACAGAATGCAAGGCATGCAATAACAGACCATTATTAACAACTCCCCCTCTTTCTTTATCCAATACCTGAAGCCAGATCAGGAACATCCGGATTGTAAAGAAAGGAAGAACAGACTTATATAGTTCTCAAACGATATCTGAATAATTTCTGGAACAGTTATAAATCATAAACGGCGAACAATAACCTCCGTACACTTTGACAGTGCTATCTTATTCATTGTTCACCGTTCATAAACCACCACCCATTATTAAGAGTTAGATGTCAACTTATCTTTCACCTCAGTCGCTTTATCAGCCACCTTTTCGGCCACTTTAGCACCTGTCTTCACGGCCTTCTCTTTTGCTTCAACGACTGCCAATTCGGCATCTGCCTCTATTTCATGAAGAGCATTGAACACATCATTTTTCAATTTCTTAGCTTTCGCTGTGCGCGAAAAATGATAAACCAGCGCACCGATGGCAGAACCGATTCCAAGTCCCACCAGGAATTTTGCATTTCCACTTCCCATAAACTATTAATTTTTATATAACCACAATAAACAATATCATTCTATAATAAAGCTCGTTTTCCCTATCGGGAACGACTGAAAAAAGAGGCTATCCAAAGAAATAAAATGGCACCGACAACGGAAGTAATCAAACTACCGATGATTCCGGTTGCTGCCAGCCCGAGAAGGGCAAATACCCAGCCACCCAACACACCACCTATAATCCCTAACAGGAGATTGACTAAGAGGCCGAAACCTCCTCCGCGCATTATCTTACCGGCAAAATAACCGGCAAGGATACCTATCAAAATGTACCAGATAAAATTCATAATGCTTGATTTATATTGTTTTGTTATAGGAACGCTATAGGCACTGAAATGTTCGGGAGTCAAAGAAGGAATTAACGACTATTGAGAAACCTGCCTAAGCAAGCAGTACAGACAGATCGGATTTTCGGGTAACAAATTGTGGCGCTTACTAAAAAGGGGTTATCTTTGCCGAAAAGATAATCTTAGGTTCTATGAAAAATATAATTTACAACATAAAAAAGCAGTCTGAGATGTCTGATGAAACAATAGATTTACTGACGAAACAGCTGACTCCGTGCCGATTCCCTAAAAGGTATCTGCTGATACGGGAGGGAGTCTATCACAAATACGCTTATTTCATAGAAAAAGGAATCACACGGTCGTACTGGCTGGTAGACGGAAAAGAGGTTACGACTTCTTTTTCGTGTGAAGGAGATATCGTGTTCAGCATGGATGAGTTATACTACGGTAAACCCAGTGAAGAGTTTGTGGAAACACTGGAAGATGTACTGCTCTATGCCATCCCCATCAAGACACTGATCGAACTGTACGAAACAAATATAGAATTGGCTAATTGGGGAAGAGTCATTCATCAGAATAGATACCGAGAACTCCATCGCAAACATAAAGAACGGCTGACATTGTCGGCCCGAGAGAGGTATGCAAAACTTAAAGAAAGACTTCCCGATGTCTGCAGCCGGGTCAATCTGGGTTATATTGCCGCCTATCTGGGCATTACTTTGCCTACCCTGAGTAAAATAAGGGCGGAAGAGTGATTTTTAATGTAGAGCAAATGCTGACAGCAAAATAGGTTGTACATTTGTCGCTTAACACATTTAAATCAATTATATCATGGAATTAAAGAAAAGAGAGAATATAGGTTGGATTGACCTGCTGAGGGTGCTCGCCTGTTTCTTCGTTGTTTTTTCGCACTGCTGCGATGCGTTCATCGGGCAATTTGACGCCAATCGGGAGTCGTTTCTGACAGGAACATTTTTAGGTAGCTTGATGCGCCCATGTGTACCCATTTTTGTTATGATGACCGGTGTATTGCTATTTCCCGTACGAACCGACATGGGGACATTTTACAAGAAGAGGATCGGGAGACTGATTCCTCCGATAATCTTTTGGTCACTGGTCTTACCTGTACTGTATTTCGTATATCTGAACTACATCAACCCTAATACTCAAAATCCATTGATTTCCATGCCGGATCATAGTTTGGAGGCTTTGTGGATCAAACTGTATACATTTATCTTTAACTTCAATTTCGATACAGTTCCATTATGGTATCTCTATATGCTGATTGGCCTGTATTTGGTGATGCCTATTGTCAGTGGTTGGTTGGAAAAAGCGTCGAAAAAGGAACTGAAGCTATTCCTAAGCATTTGGGGCGTGAGTCTAATAGCACCTTACGTTAAAATGTTCGCTCCGATGCTGGGCTATCAAGGCAACTATGGCAATATGGGTTTATGGGGAATATGTGATTGGAATGACTACGGAACTTTCTATTATTTCTCAGGATTTATCGGCTATCTTTTACTGGCCTATTATCTTACGAGGTATCCACTAAAGTGGAGTTGGAAGAAACTCTTGGGCGTCACCATTCCGATGTTTCTGGTAGGCTATCTGATTACTTCATACGGATATGTCATCACACAGAACCACTTCCCGGGCAATTATGCCTATTTGGAAATTGTATGGTACTTTGCGGGCATCAACGTGTTTATGATGACCTTCCCAGTATTTGTAATCGTGCAGAAAATAAAGGTTCCTTCAAACCGATGGTTATCCCATATGGCATCACTCACATTCGGCATTTACCTGAGCCACTACGTATTTGTATTTGTCGCCTACGACTTGTTGGATAAGGAACAGTTACCATATATCGTACGTATCATCAGTATGGCCTGTCTCGTATTCCTGACATGCTACGCTATCGTCTGGTTAATGTCGAAAAGTAAACTAACCGATCGTTTCATACGATAACATCCTATAAAAAAGAGCAATCACCTTTACGGCAATTGCTCTTTTTCAGTTATAGTCAATTGAATTGTATTATTCTACTTCATTATAGTCAAGCACAGTCTTTTTGTTAGCCAAAATACGATCGTACTCTTCTTTAGAACCTACAATGATCTTATCAAATTCGCGCAGTCCTGTACCTGCCGGAATGAGGTGACCGCAAATTACGTTCTCCTTCATACCTTCCAATTTATCTATCTTACCGTTGATGGCAGCTTCGTTCAAGACTTTAGTTGTTTCCTGGAAGGAAGCAGCTGACATAAAGCTTGAAGTCTGCAATGCAGCACGAGTGATACCCTGAAGAATCTGAGTAGAAGTAGCGGCAACAGCATCACGCACTTCAACCGGTTTAAGGTCACGGCGTTTCAACATACTGTTTTCATCACGCAACTTACGGGCAGTAACAATCTGACCTGCTTTCAAGTTTTCAGAATCACCAGCATCTACAACTACCTTCTTACCCCAGATACGATCATTTTCTTCCATGAATTCCAGTTTATCGACAACCTGTTGTTCAAGGAAACGAGTATCGCCCGGCTCGTCAATAGTTACTTTACGCATCATCTGACGAACGATAATTTCAAAATGCTTATCATTAATCTTCACACCCTGCAAACGGTATACGTCCTGAACTTCATTCACGATATATTCCTGTACAGCCGTAGGACCTTTGATCGCCAAAATATCAGCCGGAGTGGTAGCACCATCAGACAGCGGAGTACCGGCACGAACATAATCGTTCTCCTGTACAAGAATCTGTTTAGACAGCGGAACAAGATATTTCTTCACTTCACCAGTCTTAGAAGTAACGATGATCTCACGATTACCACGTTTCACCTTACCCATAGTTACCTCACCATCTATTTCAGATACAACAGCAGGGTTCGACGGGTTACGTGCTTCAAACAACTCTGTAACACGAGGAAGACCACCGGTAATATCACCAGCCTTACCTACGGCACGCGGAATCTTAACGATTACCTCACCAGCTTTCACCTTCTGACCATTTTCGATCACAACGTGTCCACCCACAGGTAAGTTGTATGTACGAATCAAGTCACCATCTTCCGTCAAAATATGGGCAGAAGGAACTTTAGTTTTATCCTTAGATTCGATAATGATAATTTCACGAAGTCCGGTTGCTTCATCCGACTCAATCTTATAAGTAACGTTTTCAATAACGCCCTCGAATTCGATCTTACCAGTAGCCTCCGTAATGATAACAGCGTTGAACGGGTCCCACTTCGCAATCAGTTTACCTTTTTCTACTATTTCACCATCGGCTACATAAAGTGTAGAACCGTAAGGAACGTTGTGTGTAGAAAGTACAATACCCGTATTGACGTCGATGAAACGAACTTCAGCCAAACGGCCTACTACCACTTTGGCAGCTTCACCTGTTTCGTCGACAATATCTACCGTACGAAGTTCTTCGAATTCCAAACGAGCATTGTTCTTGGCAACGATACTTGCATTAGCTGCGATATTGGCAGCCGTACCACCGGCATGGAATGTACGCAGTGTCAACTGTGTACCCGGTTCACCAATAGACTGGGCAGCAATTACACCGACAGCCTCACCTTTCTGAACCATATGGTTCGTGGCCAGGTTACGGCCGTAACATTTCGCGCAAACTCCCTTCTTCGATTCGCAAGTCAATACCGAACGGATTTCAACACTTTCGATCGGAGACTCCTGTATCTTCTTAGCGATATCTTCTGTAATTTCTTCACCACCAGCAACCAACAGTTCTCCGGTCTGGGGATGTATGATATCATGTACGGATACACGACCAAGGATGCGTTCGTACAAGGTAGCGATAACTTCATCGTTGTTCTTAAGGTCTGTACAAACCAATCCGCGGAGCGTACCGCAATCCTCTTCATTAATAATAACATCATGCGAAACGTCTACCAGACGACGAGTCAGATATCCGGCATCGGCAGTCTTCAATGCGGTATCGGCCAAACCTTTACGGGCACCGTGGGTAGAGATAAAATACTCCAATACGGAAAGTCCTTCTTTAAAGTTCGACAAAATCGGGTTTTCGATGATCTGGCCACCTTCGGCACCTGCTTTCTGCGGCTTAGCCATCAAACCACGCATACCGGAAAGCTGACGAATCTGCTCTTTAGAACCACGGGCACCGGAATCAAGCATCATGTACACAGAATTGAAACCCTGATCATCAGAAGAAATAGTCTTCATCAAAATGTTAGACAACTCAGAGTTAACATGTGTCCAGATATCAATCACCTGATTGTAACGTTCGTTATTGGTAATGAAACCCATGTTATAGTTATTGATCACTTGCTCAACTTCATCGTAACCTCTCTGAACAAGTGTCTCTTTCTCTTCTGGAATGATAATATCACCCAAGTTGAATGACAGACCGCCTTGGAAGGCCATCTTGTAACCCAAATTCTTGATTCCGTCAAGGAAATCAGCAGTTTTAGCAACACCGCAAGCCTTGATTACGGCACTAATAATGTCACGCAGCGACTTCTTAGAGATAATAGTATTGATATATCCTACTTCAGGCGGAACGATCTCGTTCACGATTACACGACCTACTGAAGTTTCACGCATTACATCAACAATGTTTCCATTTTCGTCAAGGTCTTTCACAATAACCTTCACCGGAGCATGGATATCTACCTTGCCTTCATTATAAGCGATCAATGCTTCTTCCGGACCATAGAATGTAAGCCCTTCACCTTTCGCGCCTTTACGGAGCTTAGTAATATAATACAGACCAAGCACCATATCCTGTGAAGGAACAGTAATAGGAGCACCATTAGCAGGATTCAGAATATTGTGAGAAGCCAACATCAACATTTGGGCTTCAAGCACTGCTTCGTTACTCAAAGGCAAGTGAACCGCCATTTGGTCACCGTCAAAGTCGGCATTAAACGCTGTACATGCCAATGGGTGTAACTGGATAGCTTTACCCTCGATCATCTTGGGTTGGAAAGCCTGGATACCCAAACGGTGAAGTGTCGGAGCACGGTTCAGCAATACCGGATGACCTTTCATTACGTGTTCAAGGATATCCCAAATCACCGGCTCCTTACGGTCTACAATTTTCTTAGCAGACTTCACAGTCTTTACGATACCGCGCTCAATCAGTTTACGAATAATGAACGGTTTGTACAACTCGGCAGCCATCAGCTTAGGAATACCACACTCGTGCATTCTCAATTCCGGACCAACAACAATTACCGAACGAGCTGAATAGTCAACACGTTTACCCAGCAAGTTCTGACGGAAACGTCCTTGCTTACCTTTCAAACTGTCTGACAATGATTTCAACGGACGGTTGGCATCAGTCTTAACTGCACTTGACTTACGTGAGTTATCAAACAATGAATCGACAGATTCCTGGAGCATACGTTTCTCGTTGCGGAGAATCACTTCAGGAGCTTTAATTTCAATCAAACGTTTCAAACGGTTGTTACGGATAATCACACGACGATAAAGGTCATTCAAATCGGATGTAGCAAAACGACCACCATCCAACGGAACCAATGGACGAAGTTCAGGCGGGATCACCGGTACAATTCGTACGATCATCCATTCCGGCTTGTTGCGTCCGCGTGATGCACGGAACGACTCTACCACCTGAAGACGTTTCAGAGCCTCGTTCTTACGTTGTTGCGAAGCATCATTGCCGGCGCGGTGGCGCAGTTCGTATGACAACGCATCAAGATCAAGACGTGCAAGCAAATCATAGATCGCTTCGGCACCCATCTTAGCGATGAACTTGTTAGGATCCGTATCTTCCAGATACTGGTTGTCTTTGGGAAGAGTATCAAGAATATCGAGATATTCTTCTTCCGATAGCAAATCGAATTCGGCAATGCCGTCTTCAGCTTTCACACCTGGCTGAATGACAACATAACGTTCGTAGTAAATGATAGAATCAAGTTTCTTAGTGGGAAGACCCAGTAAGTAACCGATCTTATTGGGCAGCGAACGGAAATACCAGATGTGAGCCACAGGCACAACAAGCTGAATATGTCCCATACGTTCGCGACGTACTTTCTTTTCAGTAACTTCTACACCACAACGGTCGCAGACAATACCTTTATAACGGATACGTTTGTATTTACCGCAATGGCATTCGTAGTCTTTGATCGGGCCGAAGATACGTTCGCAGAACAAACCGTCACGCTCGGGTTTGTACGTACGATAGTTGATGGTTTCAGGCTTTAATACTTCACCACTCGAATTCTCAAGGATTTCTTCCGGAGAAGCCAAACCGATAGAGATTTTCGAGAAATTGCTCTTGATCTTATTTTCTTTTCTAAAAGCCATACTTTTATAATTATATAATATGCTAATTAACTAAATAATGTGCCGATTGGCTAATGCCAATGTGCCAATAAGAAAACATACTAATTATGAAATGCCACAGCCAATGTACCTTGATCGGTACATTGGCATATTGGCACATTAGTTCATTATTCCAAATTGATGCTCAGCCCCAATCCTCTTAACTCGTGCAACAACACGTTCAAAGATTCAGGGATACCCGGCTGCGGCATAGGTTCGCCCTTCACAATCGCTTCATAAGCTTTAGAACGTCCTACAACATCATCCGACTTAATTGTCAAGATTTCCTGGAGAATATGTGATGCACCGAAGCCTTCGAGTGCCCAAACCTCCATCTCTCCGAAACGCTGACCACCAAATTGAGCTTTACCACCAAGAGGTTGCTGAGTAATCAATGAGTATGGACCGATAGAACGTGCGTGCATCTTGTCTTCAACCATGTGACCGAGTTTCAACATATAAGTAACACCTACAGTTGCTGGTTGGTCAAAGCGTTCTCCTGTACCACCGTCGCAAAGATAAGTCTTGCAATAGCGAGGCAAGCCAGCTTTATCTGTCCATTCGTTCAAGTCGTCAAGAGTTGCACCATCAAAAATCGGTGTAGCGAACTTCACACCCAAATTCTTTCCGGCACGTCCGAGGACAGCCTCAAAAATCTGACCAATGTTCATACGTGAAGGCACACCCAACGGGTTCAATACAATATCCACCGGAGTACCATCTTCCAGGAATGGCATATCTTCCTGGCGAACAACACGTGACACGATACCTTTATTACCGTGACGACCTGCCATCTTATCACCTACACCAATCTTACGTTTCTTAGCAATATATACTTTCGCCATCTGGATGATTCCTGCAGGCAGTTCATCACCAATTGTAATAGCAAACTTCTTACGTTTCAGTTCTGCATCGAGCTCTTTGTACTTCTTGATGAAGTTCAGGATCAAATCACGAATCATACCGTTCGCATGATCATCATTAGTCCAGTCGCTCAACTGTATTGCGGTGAAATCAAGTGAATCGAAATCTGATGCACTGAACTTAGAACCTTTGGCAATAACTTCGGCGCCCAGATAGTCTTTCACGCCTTGAGATACTTTACCTTCAGTCAATGCCATCAGTTTCTTCACCAGAATGCGTTTCAAGTCTGCTACCTTAGATTCAAATTCATCATCAATCTTTGGAAGCAATGCCTTATCGGCCAACTTAGAACTACGGTTTTTAATGACACGAGAGAATAACTTCTTGTCAATGATCACACCCTTCAATGAAGGGGATGCTTTCAAAGAAGCGTCTTTCACATCACCCGCTTTATCTCCAAAAATGGCACGAAGCAATTTTTCTTCCGGAGAAGGATCAGATTCACCTTTCGGAGTGATCTTGCCAATTAGGATATCACCCGGCTGAATGCGTGCACCAACACGTACAATACCGTTCTCATCAAGATCCTTAGTGGCTTCTTCACTAACATTAGGGATATCGGAAGTCAACTCTTCCATACCACGCTTGGTTTCACGAACTTCGAGTGAATACTCTTCTACGTGAACTGAAGTCAGCAAGTCCTCGCGAACTACACGTTCGTTCAACACGATAGCATCCTCATAGTTATAACCTTTCCAAGGCATGTAGGCTACAAGCAGGTTCTTCCCCAAAGCAAGCTCACCATTCTCGGTAGAATAACCTTCTGTCAAAATCTGACCTTTTGTCACACGATCACCTTTATTGCAGATCGGACGAAGGTCAATAGTCATATTTTGGTTCGTTTTGCGGAACTTCGGAATCCTGTATTCTTTCAATGCAGGTTCGAAGCTTACAAACTCTTCATCTTCAGTACGATCGTACAGAATACGAATAGTAGTAGCATCAACAAAATCAATTACACCATCACCTTCAGCAGCAATCTGAGTACGTGAATCACGCACCAACTGGCGCTCGATACCTGTACCTACGATCGGGGCTTCGCTTCTCAACAACGGAACTGCCTGGCGCATCATGTTCGATCCCATCAAAGCACGGTTAGCGTCATCATGTTCAAGAAATGGGATCAAAGATGCAGCAATAGAAGCAATCTGCTGAGGAGCAACGTCCATCAACTCTACTTCTGAAGGTTCTACAACCGGATAATCGGCATCCTGACGAGACTTAACCTTATTGCGAATAAATGTTCCATCATCATTCAGCGGAGCATTACCCTGTGCAATGATCTTGGCTTCTTCTTCTTCAGCTGTCAGGTAGACAAGTCCGTTTTCAGAAAGGTCTACTTTACCATTATCTACTTTACGGTAAGGAGTTTCAATGAAACCAAGGTCATTGATCTTAGCAAACACGCAAAGTGATGAAATCAAACCGATGTTCGGACCTTCCGGTGTCTCAATCGGACAAAGACGTCCATAGTGCGTATAGTGAACGTCACGAACCTCAAATCCGGCACGTTCACGAGACAGACCACCAGGACCAAGGGCAGACATACGGCGCTTGTGAGTAATCTCAGCCAACGGGTTTGTCTGGTCCATAAACTGAGACAATGCATTAGTTCCGAAGAACGAATTGATCACTGAAGAAATAGTCTTTGCGTTGATCAAATCAATCGGAGTAAACACCTCGTTATCACGAACGTTCATACGTTCACGAATAGTACGCGACATACGTGCCAAACCGACAGCAAACTGGTTAGACAGCTGCTCGCCTACAGTACGTACACGACGGTTACTTAAGTGGTCAATATCATCCACATCTGCTTTAGAGTTAATCAACTCAATCAGATATTTAATGATCTCAATAATATCTTCTTTGGTGAGGACACGCACATCCATGTCTGTCGTCAAATTCAACTTTTTGTTGATTCTGTAACGACCTACATCACCAAGATCATACCGCTTTTCAGAAAAGAACAGGTTATTGATAACCTCACGGGCACTGGCATCATCAGCCGGATCTGCATTACGCAATTGGCGATAGATATACAGCACAGCTTCCTTTTCCGAGTTACTCGGATCTTTCTGAAGGGTATTATATATAATAGAGTAGTCGGACTGATTCGGCTCTTCCTTATGAATAAGGATGTTTTGAACGCCCGAGTCAATTATTTCATCTATATGTTCCGGTTCGATCACTGTTTCACGGTCGATAATGACTTCATTACGCTCGATAGAAACAACTTCACCGGTATCTTCATCAACGAAATCTTCAATCCAGGTTTTCAAGACACGTGCAGCCAATTTACGACCTACTACCTTCTTGAGATTTGTTTTGTTAACCTTTACATCTTCAGCCAAGTTAAAAATCTCAAGAATGTCTTTATCATTCTCAAAGCCAATAGCTCTTAACAGCGTAGTAACAGGTAACTTCTTCTTACGATCGATATAAGCATACATCACATTGTTGATGTCGGTAGCAAACTCAATCCATGATCCCTTGAACGGGATGATACGGGCCGAGTACAATTTTGTACCATTGGCATGTACACTCTGACCGAAGAATACGCCCGGAGAACGGTGAAGCTGCGACACAACTACACGCTCAGCACCATTGATGACGAAAGTTGCCTTATCAGTCATGTAAGGGATAGGACCAAGGAACACATCCTGAATCACTGTATCGAAATCCTCATGATCGGGGTCTGTACAGTAAAGCTTGAGTTTCGCTTTCAATGGGACACTATATGTAAGCCCACGCTCTATACAATCATCAATGGTATAGCGCGGCGGATCAATATAATAGTCCAGAAACTCAAGAACAAAATTGTTTCTTGTGTCGGCAATTGGGAAGTTTTCGGCAAATACTTTATACAATCCCTCTTTTTTACGCTTCTCAGGTGGGGTATCTAGTTGTAGAAAGTCTTGGAATGACTTCAATTGTACTTCCAGGAAATCCGGATATTCAAGCGGATTCTTAGTCGAAGCAAAATTAACTCTTTGATTTACAGTATTTGAAGACATCTGTCAATGAATTTGGAGAACTTAATTTTAAATATATACACAAAAAGGTTAAGAATCCTCTTGTGAAGGATTCTTAACCGAATTACCTGATTACCAGGCTAATGTTATTTAAGTTCAACTTCAGCTCCAGCTTCTTCCAATGTTTTCTTCAATGATTCTGCTTCGTCTTTAGCCAAACCTTCTTTTACTACACTAGGAGCACCGTCTACCATGTCCTTAGCTTCTTTCAAGCCAAGACCACAAGCTTCTTTAACGGCTTTAACAACCTGAAGTTTAGCTGCACCAGCGCTCTTCAATACTACATCGAAAGAAGACTTTTCTTCTGCGGCAGCAGCACCAGCTGCAGGACCAGCAGCAACAGCTACAGCTGCAGCAGCAGGTTCAATACCATATTCTTCTTTAAGGATAGTTGCAAGTTCATTAACTTCTTTTACTGTCAAGTTAACTAATTGTTCTGCAAAAGCTTTCAAATCTGCCATTTTTTGTATGATTTTAATGTTTAATTTACTAAATAAAATGTGTTATAATTATCTTTCACCAAGAGTTTTGAGAACTCCGTGAAGGGTGTTGCCACCTGATTGAAGAGCAGAAATAACATTCTTGGCCGGTGATTGCAACAGGGCAACGATATCGGCAATAACTTCATTTTTACTCTTAATAGCTACGAGAGCATCCAACTGGTCAGCACCAACATAGAAGCTTTCTTCTGCATATGCAGCTTTCAGTCCCGGAATGCCATCTTTAGATTTATCTTTGATCAGTTTTGCAGGTGCGTTTGCAACGTTGCAGAACATCACAGCTGTCGTACCTTTCAAAGAACCATAAAGAGGAGAGAAATCACCTTCAATGCTTTCAAGCGCTTTGTGGAGGAGTGTGTTCTTAACTACCATCAATTTGATGTCAGCCTTGAAACAAGCTCTTCTCAATTCACTTGTTGCAGCAGCGTTCATAGCTGTTGTATCTACCAAATAGAAGTGACCATATTCCTGTACTGTAGCAGCAATCTGCTCAATAATCGTATTTTTATCTTCCTTTCTCATTGTTACTCTGTTTTATTAGATTTCCTCTACTGATTTCGGGTCAATTTTGATACCCGCACTCATTGTACTAGAAAGATAAATACTCTTAATATATGTACCCTTGGCTGCAGTCGGTTTCAACTTGTTCAATGTAGAGATAAATTCTTTTGCATTATCGCGAATCTGCTCTGCAGTGAATGAAACCTTACCAATTGAAGTATGAACAATACCGCTCTTATCAACTTTGAAGTCGATCTTACCTTGTTTTACTTCTCTTACAGCTTTAGCAACATCCATAGTTACGGTACCACTCTTCGGGTTAGGCATCAATCCACGAGGACCAAGCACACGACCGAGTGCACCAATTTTACCCATGATAGATGGCATAGTGATAATCACATCAATATCAGTCCATCCACCTTTGATCTTTTCAATATATTCGTCAAGACCAACATAGTCAGCACCAGCTTCTTTTGCAGCAGCTTCAGCATCCGGTGTACAAAGTACCAACACACGTACTTGCTTTCCAGTTCCATGAGGAAGTGAAACAACACCTCTCACCATTTGGTTTGCTTTACGTGGATCAACACCTAAACGTACATCAATATCTAATGAAGCATCAAACTTAGTAAAAGTGATTTCCTTTACCAAAGATGCAGCTTCTTTCAGTGAGTATGCTTTCCCTGCTTCAATTTTTCCTGCAGCTAACTTTTGATTTTTTGTCAGTTTACCCATTACAATTGAAGTTTATTAATTATTAACCGGGAACTCCCCTTTTACAGCGATACCCATACTTCTAGCTGTACCTGCAACCATTTTCATGGCAGCTTCCACAGTAAAACAGTTCAAGTCAACCATTTTGTCCTGAGCAATCGTACGAACCTGTTCCCAAGTGATCTCGGCAACTTTCTTACGGTTAGGCTCAGCAGAACCACTCTTTACCTTAGCCACTTCAAGCAACTGAATGGCAACGGGAGGAGTCTTGATTACAAAATCGAAAGACTTATCTGCGTAGTAAGTAATGATAACAGGCAAAATCTTACCTGCCTTGTCTTGGGTTCTGGCGTTGAATTGCTTGCAAAACTCCATGATGTTGATTCCCTTAGAACCTAATGCAGGTCCAACGGGAGGTGATGGGTTTGCCGCGCCTCCTTTAATCTGTAATTTGATTAGTCCAGCAACTTCTTTAGCCATTTTTTTATTGATTTATATATAACATTAAACGAAGGACAACTACAGCGTAACAATTCTGCGTTATTCCTTTTCCACTTGCATAAAGCCTAATTCAAGCGGTGTTTTACGCCCGAATATCTTTACCATGACCTTTAGTTTCTTCTTTTCACTATTCACTTCTTCAATGATACCACTGAATCCGCTAAAAGGACCAAAAGTAACCTTTACAGTTTCACCTACAATATACGGAACATTTAAGTCTTCACCCGTTTCTTGCAATTCGTCCACTGTACCAAGTATACGATTCACTTCCGACTGTCTGAGGGGAACCGGTTTATCGGAACCTCCCAAGAAACCTATCACATTAGGAGTATTTCTCAGATGGTGAGAAACCTCACCAACCAAAGCAGCCTCCACCAAAACGTAACCAGGAAGATAACTTCTTTCTTTCACAATTTTTTTACCATTGCGAACCTGGTATACCTTTTCGGTAGGAATCAATACCTGAGACACATATTCGCCAAGGTCGCTGTTTTTAATATCAGCTTCAAGATACTCTTTTACCTTAGCTTCTTTTCCGCTAATAGCACGCAAAACGTACCATTTCTTTTCAATCTCAGACATCGTAATTCCTCTTTTTTTAATGTGGATAAATTATTTTTTCCATAAAATTCTGGAAACAGAAGTCCATCGCGAACACTACCAATGCAATAAGCAGGGAAGCATATAAAACAACTACCGCACTGTTAGTTAGTTCTGAATACGTAGGCCACGACACTTTATGAACAAGTTCGTCGTAAGATTCTTTAATATAAGCTACTACTTTTTTCATTTCATAAATATTAGCACGGGAGGAGAGGCTCGAACTCCCGACACCCGGTTTTGGAGACCGGTGCTCTACCAACTGAGCTACTCCCGTTTGTACATAATCAGTTCCCGATAATACTACCGGGAACTGATTAATATTTAATTTTAGTCGATAATTTCAGTAATCTGACCAGCACCTACTGTACGACCACCCTCGCGGATAGCGAAACGAAGACCGATGTTCAATGCAACCGGGTAGATCAACTCTACAGTGATAGTTACATTATCACCCGGCATCACCATTTCAGTTCCTTCCGGAAGAGTGATTTCACCTGTACAGTCCATAGTACGCAGATAGAACTGAGGACGGTATTTGTTGTGGAATGGAGTGTGACGACCACCTTCTTCTTTCTTCAGGATATAGACCTCAGCTTTAAACTTAGAGTGAGGTTTGATCTGACCTGGTTTACAAAGAACCATACCACGTTTGATTTCGTTCTTGTCAACACCACGAAGCAACAGACCTACGTTGTCACCAGCCTCACCCTGATCCAGAAGTTTGCGGAACATTTCAACACCTGTTACAACTGATTTCTTATCTTCACCCAAACCAAGGATTTCGATTTCATCACCTACGTGGATAACACCAGTTTCGATACGACCTGTAGCTACAGTACCACGACCTGTGATAGAGAACACGTCTTCTACCGGCATCAAGAAAGGTTTATCAACATCGCGCGGAGGCAACGGAATCCAAGTATCAACAGCTTCCATCAACTCCATTACTTTGTCTTCCCATTTTTCTACACCGTTCAATGCACCAAGAGCAGAACCCTGAATGATCGGAGTATTGTCACCGTCGAAATCATAGAAAGAAAGAAGTTCTCTCATTTCCATTTCAACCAGTTCCAACATTTCAGCATCTTCAACCATATCGCACTTGTTCATGAATACAACCAGCTTCGGAACGTTTACCTGACGAGCCAAAAGGATGTGCTCACGAGTCTGAGGCATCGGACCATCAGTAGCAGCAACTACGATGATAGCACCGTCCATCTGAGCAGCACCAGTAACCATGTTCTTTACGTAGTCAGCGTGACCCGGACAGTCAACGTGTGCGTAGTGACGGTTAGCTGTTTCGTACTCAACGTGTGAAGTATTGATAGTAATACCTCTTTCCTTTTCTTCAGGAGCGTTGTCGATAGAATCGAAAGAGCGGAGTTCAGAAAGACCTTTTTTTGCCAACACTGTAGTGATAGCAGCAGTCAAAGTGGTTTTACCGTGGTCAACGTGACCGATTGTACCAATGTTTACGTGCGGTTTGGTACGTTCAAATTTCTCTTTAGCCATAGCTTTACTTGTTATTTATTTGATTAATAATCAGCATTTACATCTTACAGAGCTGTTACCGGGATTTGAACCCGGGACCTCTTCCTTACCAAGGAAGTGCTCTACCACTGAGCTATAACAGCGAAATAGAGAGAGCGGAAGACGGGGCTCAAACCCGCGACCCTCAGCTTGGAAGGCTAATGCTCTATCAACTGAGCTACTTCCGCAATTTGCCAAAGTTTTCACTCTGTCTTCTCCGTGGGCAAAGATGGATTCGAACCACCGAAGGCGTAAGCCAGCAGATTTACAGTCTGCCCCATTTGGCCACTCTGGTATTTGCCCTTCATTACAGAAATCGAATTTCGAAGTAAGCGTAAGAACGCCCAAACTTTTTCTATTCTGATTTATTCTTGAGCCTCTTGTCGGATTCGAACCAACGACCCCGAGATTACAAATCACGTGCTCTGGCCAACTGAGCTAAAGAGGCGTTTTTACTTAAAAAATGCAACCGTCACGTCCTAACGCGAGCGAAACGGCTGCAAATTTAGTTATTTATTTCTTTCCCGCAAAATATTTGCGGTATTTTTATTTATTTCGTTGTTTTTCCTTGTACTTAACCAGCTGCTTCTCCAATGCTTCCACACACAAATCAACCGCTTCTTCAAACGTATCACAGATTTTGCTTGCATGAAAATCATTGTTTGGAACCAACACCGTAATTCCGGCCTCCTTATTCTCCGCAGTTTCTGGTTTAACCACCTTTAATGACACCTCTACTTTCTTTATATCTTCGTAATATTTTTCCAACTTAGACACTTTCTTCTGAATGAAAGCCTGCAATTGTTCTGTTGCATCAAAGTGAATCGATTGAATTCTAATTTCCATACTTACCTCCTTTTTTAGGCTCGTGGATGAGCTTGTTTATACACTTTTTTAAGTTCTTCAAAAGTGGTATGCGTATAAATCTCCGTAGTCGCCAGACTACTATGACCTAAAAGCTCTTTCACCGCACCCAACTCCGCATCATTATTCAGCATTGTCGTGGCAAAGGTATGCCTCAACACGTGAGGACTGCGCTTCTTAAGCGTTACCACCTTCGAAAGGTTCCGTTTCACCAAATTATAGACCAGATTCTTATAAAGTCGTTCGCCATTCTCTCTAACAAAAAAAGCATCAGACTTCACTGAAATCACTTTGTTCCTTACATCAACATACTCAAACATCGCTTCTTTCAATTCATCCCCAAAAGGGATCAAGCGCTGCTTATTTCTCTTTCCCGTTACTTTCAGAAGAGAGGCTGAGAAATCTACATCCTTATCATCCAAACCTATCAATTCAGAGAGACGCATGCCTGTGGCATAAAACACCTCAATAATCAAACGATCCCGACACCCCTTAAACCCTTCACCAAAATCCGTGTCATCCAGCAATTTATTCATTTCACTCTCTTTCAAGAAAGAAGGAAGTGGCTTTTTATTTTTTGGCCCCGTTATTTTACGTAACGGATCAACACTCACCTCTCCTTGTCTGAGGAGATATTTATAAAACGACCGGAGCGAACTCAGCTTACGATTCACAGAAGTTGAAGTATACCCCCGATCCATCAGTGAAACAATCCACCCACGAATCAGTTCGGGCTTCACTTCCAACGGATTAAACTCCCCAATCTCCTCTTGAGCAAACTCCTGCAACTGCGAAATATCCTCGCCGTAAGCCAGTACGGTCTTCTCAGAATAATTCCGTTCGTACCGGAGGTAATCAAGAAAAGAATCTGCTAACATAATATCGCTACATCTATAATTCTGCAACGAATGTATGAAAAGAATTCAATAATTCAAAGGAAATTACGAATTATTAATCTTCTACTTGCTGAAGTTTTTGTACGTAAACTGCACGTTCTTTCTTAAGTCTTTTAGTTACAGACGGTTTGTCGAACTGTTGTCTGCTTCTCAACTCTTTAACGATGCCAGTTTTTTCAAATTTTCTCTTAAACTTCTTCAGCGCTTTTTCAATGTTTTCGCCTTCTTTTACAGGTACTACAATCATTTTGTTACTATTAAATATGTTATGGTTTAAAATTTCCGCAGTCAAATTGCGCCGCAAAATTACACATACTTTCTTTATTCACAAAACTTTCGGCAATTATTTCTCAAAATCAATGCAAAAGGAACAGAAAGTAGTTATCTTTGGAGAGTATAACATATAATATATATAATGTATGAAACAGTCTATCAGTGAACGAATACATGCATTACGCATGTGGTTTAAACCAAACATTCAAGCATTCATCATCCCCAGCACAGACCCTCATCTCAGTGAATACGTTGCACCACACTGGAAATCACGAGAATGGATTTCCGGATTTACCGGATCAGCCGGTACGGTAGTGATTACAGAAAAGAAAGCAGGACTCTGGACCGACTCAAGATATTTTTTACAAGCAGCAGAACAGTTACAAGGAAGTGGCATAGACTTATATAAAGAGATGCTGCCGGACACTCCAAGTATCACAGAATTCTTGTCTACCCAATTAAAACCGGGAGAGGCAGTAGGTATCGATGGAAAAATGTTCTCAGTGGAACAAGTGGAGTATATGCAAGCCGAACTTTCATCAAGTAATCTTCAAATCATATTCTGCCCTGATCCTATGCAGGAGATATGGACAAATCGACCGCCTATGCCGGAATCACCTGCCTTTGTATACGACATTGAATATGCGGGAAAAAGTTGCACAGAAAAAATCGCATCCATTCGTACGGAGCTAAAGAAAAAGGGCGCAGAAAGTGTTATGTTATCAGCTTTAGATGAAATAGCCTGGACCCTAAACCTACGTGGAAACGATGTACATTGCAACCCCGTAGTAATAAGCTATTTACTTATTACAGAAGACAGCACGATATTATTCATTGCTCCGGAGAAAGTAACTGAAGAGGTACGGAACTACTTAAAAGAGCAGCAAGTAGAGATACGGAACTACGCAGAAACAGAAATTTACTTATCAGATCTCAAGAGCACCAGCATCCTGATGAATCCGGCAAAAACCAATTATGCTATTTTTTCCTCCGTAAACCCCAAATGCCGGATCATACGAGGAGAAGCACCGGTAGCCTTACTGAAAGCTGTCCGTAACAATCAAGAAATAGCAGGAGTCCATGCAGCCATGCAGCGTGACGGTGTCGCCTTAGTCAAATTCCTTAAATGGCTGGAGTCTGCCGTCCCTTCCGGAATAGAAACAGAATTAAGCATCGATCACAAACTGCACGAGTTTCGTGCTGCACAGAATTTGTACGTAGGCGAAAGTTTTGATACCATTGCGGGTTACAAAGAACACGGGGCTATTGTACATTATTCAGCAACCGAAGAAAGCAACGCGACATTGCAACCCAAAGGCTTTCTTTTACTCGACTCAGGAGCTCAATACATAGATGGCACCACTGACATCACACGTACCATTGCATTAGGTGAGCTAACAGAGGAAGAAAAGACAGACTATACACTGGTCCTCAAAGGACACATCGCATTGGCGATGGCCGTTTTTCCGGCAGGAACCAGAGGAGCACAACTGGATGTACTGGCACGTATGCCATTATGGAGCCACAAAATGAATTTCCTGCATGGCACCGGTCATGGCGTAGGTCATTTCCTCAGCGTGCACGAAGGTCCACAAAGCATTCGTATGAACGAGAATCCGGTTGTATTACAACCCGGCATGGTCACCTCAAACGAACCCGGAGTATATAAAGGTGGCAGCCACGGCATACGAATCGAGAATCTGACACTGGTATGCAAGGCTGGTGAAGGCTTGTTTGGCGAATACCTGAGGTTCGAAACCATCACGCTTTGTCCTATTTGTAAAAAGGGTATAATCAAGGAGTTGCTAACCGCAGAAGAAACAGACTGGCTGAATGATTATCACCGGCAAGTATATGAAAAGTTATCCCCCGGTCTGAATGAAGAAGAAAAAATATGGTTGAAAGAGGCAACAGCCGCAATCTGACAAACCAAAGGAAGGACCGCCTTTATAGGTCACCAAAATCATTATTAGTGTGAATCAGCATCTTATAGGATGCTGATTCCATCTATTTCTCAAACATGTTTTAATCAATAACCTATGGCTTTAATAAAATCAGTAAGAGGTTTTACTCCTGAATTCGGAGAAAACTGTTTTCTGGCCGACAATGCCACCATCATCGGCGATGTAAAGATGGGGCGCGATTGTAGCATTTGGTTCAGCACCGTGCTGAGAGGGGATGTAAACTCCATCCGCATTGGCGACGGAGTGAATATACAAGACGGGAGTGTATTACACACTCTCTATCAAAAATCGACGATTGAAATAGGTAATCATGTATCGGTAGGACATAATGTAACCATTCATGGTGCGACAATTAAAGTTTACGCATTGATCGGTATGGGAGCGACCCTACTCGATCATGCTGTTATCGGTGAGGGAGCGATTGTAGCAGCAGGCTCACTTGTACTCAGCAACACCATCATCGAACCGGGAAGTATTTGGGGAGGAGTACCGGCAAAATTTATAAAAAAGGTTGATCCGGAACAAGCCAAAGAGTTAAACCAAAAAATAGCTCATAATTACCTGATGTACTCTGATTGGTATAAATAAGACCCGACCTGATAAACAAAAATATCCTCCGGAGGGACTGGGTTCCCCGAAGGATATTTTTGTTTATCAGGTTCAAAGCCTTAAAAATTTATCATGTGTAGTACCTTGTCCGTCGCTCCGGAGTTGCCAATCACATAATTACCGGCGTTAGTTCCCGTTTCTTTCAGGAACTTTTCATCGGACAGAAGCCTGTCAAGCAACGTCTTCAGCTCCTCGTAATCCTTAATCGAATAAGCCCCTTTGGCTTCAATCAATTGTACCGCCTCCATAAACTTCTGATATTTGGGTCCGAAAATTACCGGAATACCATAAACTGCCGCTTCAAGAGTATTATGAATTCCTACTCCGAAACCACCTCCGATATAAGCAATCTCTCCATAACGATAAATAGAAGACAGTAAACCGAAACAATCGATTATCAGGCAGTCCGCCTTCCGGACATTCTTTTCATCGGCACGGGTATAACGCACAGAAGGACGTTTCAACTTACCAATAATCTCTACCAAATGATTCTCATCGATTACATGTGGTGCTATAATCAACTTCATCTCAGGATGATTATTAAAATACTCAATGAAAAGATCCTCATCCGGTCCCCATGAACTTCCGGCCACAAAAGTAAATGCGCCATCCTTGAACTGTTCCACCAGCGGCAACTCCTTGGCCTGCTCACGAATCTGCAAAACACGGTCAAAACGCGTATCTCCCACTACCGTAACCCTTGTAATTCCAATCTTGGCAAGGAAACGCTTCGATGCTTCGTTCTGCACAAACAAGTGATCAAAATCCTTCAGCACATTTCTGTAAGTACCTCCATACCACTTAAAGAATATCTGATCTTTACGGAAAATGGACGAAACACTATACACGGGGATACGACGCTTGTGTAATTCATCCAGATAGTTCTTCCAAAATTCGTATTTGATGAAGAAAGCCATACAAGGATTCACAATATCCAGAAACTTCTTCACATTACGAGGTTTATCAAACGGCAAATAGCAGACAATGTCGGCTCCACGGTAGTTCTTCCGGACCTCATATCCCGAAGGAGAAAAAAACGTTTGCAGTATTTTATAATCCGGATACCTCTCCCGTATTTTCTCAATCAAGGGACGCCCCTGCTCAAACTCTCCCAAAGAAGCAGCATGAAACCAGATATAGCGCGCGTCCTTCTCTACCTGTTGACGAAGAAGGTCGTACACTACCCAATGCCCCTTCATCATCTTTCGGGGCTTACGGCTGAATGGTGCAGCCAGATGCACCAGAAGGTCGTAAATTCCTATTGCCAGATCGTAAAACATACCTCCGGATTCTTATTTCAAAACCTCTACGGCACGTTTCATACGAGCCAGTGTTTCTTCTTTTCCCAATACCCAGGAAATGTCAAACATATGGGGACCTTTGCCCTCGCCTACCAGCGTCAAGCGGAAAGCATTCATAATATTACCTGTATGATAACCTTTCTCAGCAATCCAATCCATTACAATTTTCTCTTGACCTTCAATACTGAAATCTTCTATTCCGGCCAATACTTCAGCCAGTTCGGCCATACATTTAGCCGAATCTTCTTTCCAGCGTTTTTTAACCGTCTTTTCATCATATTCTGCCGGGGCTACAAAGAAGAAACTGCATACATCCCACAGTTCTTTGACAAAGCTGACACGGTCCTTCATCATCCCAACCACTGTTACTACTTTTTCGAAAGGAGCTTCCACACCATGTTCTTTCAGAACAGGCACAAACAGTTCGGCTATTTCTTCGTCAGACTTCTGTTGAATGTAAGTATGATTAAACCAAATCCCTTTCTTATAGTCAAATTTAGCACCCGATTTACTGCAACGGTGCAAGTCGAACAGACGAATCAACTCATCCATGGACATTACCTCCTGATCGTTACCCGGATTCCATCCCAACAAGGCGAGGAAGTTAATGACAGCCTCAGGCAGATAACCCGATTCACGATAACCTGAAGAAACTTCTCCACTCTTCGGATCATGCCATTCAAGCGGAAATACAGGAAATCCCAGACGGTCACCATCACGTTTACTCAGCTTACCATTGCCCTCGGGTTTCAACAACAGAGGTAAATGAGCAAAAGCAGGCATTGTGTCTTCCCAACCAAATGCGCGATACAACAATACGTGCAACGGAGCGGAAGGCAACCACTCCTCACCACGGATCACGTGTGATACCTCCATCAGATGGTCATCAACAATATTAGCCAAGTGGTAAGTAGGCAGTTCATCGGCCGATTTATATAGAACCTTGTCGTCAAGGATAGATGAGTTAATAATCACTTCTCCACGAATCAGGTCATTCACATGAATGTCTTCGTTCGGCTCAATTTTAAAACGTACCACATATTGCTTTCCGTCAGCAATCAACGCCTTCACCTCTTCCTGTGAAAGGGTCAGCGAATTGCGCATTCCCACACGGGTAGATGCGTCATATTGGAAGTTGGCTATTTCAGCACGTTTGGCATCCAGCTCCTCCGGAGTATCGAAAGCAATATAGGCTTTTCCGTTGTCAAGCAACACTTGTACATACTTCTTGTATATTTCGCGACGTTCTGACTGGCGGTACGGTCCATATTCACCTCCAAAGCTGACACCCTCGTCAAACTGAATCCCTAACCACTTAAATGATTCCAGGATATATTCTTCCGCACCCGGGACAAAACGGTTTGAGTCAGTATCCTCGATACGGAAAATCAAATCTCCCCCATGCTGGCGGGCAAACAGATAATTATACAAAGCGGTACGCACACCACCTATATGCAATGCTCCTGTTGGGCTCGGAGCAAAACGAACTCTTACTTTTCTTTCTGCCATAATTTGCGTTAGTATAGGTAAATCGTGGCAAAATTAAACCTTTTTTTCCACACTATTGTTTTTTTTTGTACTTTTCGCAAAAAATTCAAGGGTTATGGAACACTGGAAGAAGAAAAATAGTTTCTCATACAAAGATTTGTTATATAAAGCACTGATTTTCGTCGGTACTGTGGCCTTCATTGTTTATTTCCTACCACGGGATGGGAAGTTTAACTATCAGTTTGACATAAACAAGCCGTGGAAGTACGGTCAGTTAATGGCTACTTTCGACTTCCCGATTTACAAAGACGAAGCAGTGGTAAAAAGGGAGCAAGACAGTCTTCTGGCCTCTTTTCAACCCTACTTTGAATTGAATAAAGAGGTGGAAAAGAACGCGCTCGCCAAGCTTAAGGAGAACTACCATACACATCTGAAAGGGATACTCCCCTCAACAGATTACATCCGTTATATTGAGAAAGGGCTGAAGACCATTTATCAATCGGGAGTCGTATCGACAGAGGAGATGCGAACCCTCCTCCATGACAGTCTCTCTTCTATCATGGTGATTGACGACAAATTAGCCAACCAGCGAATGACTGACGGAATATATACCGTAAAGAGAGCCTACGAGTATCTTATATCGAGTGACACCGCCCATTATAACAAAGACATCCTGCGTCAATGCGCACTCAACGAGTATATAACTCCCAATCTGATTTATGACTCCGTACGTACAGAGACTGCCCGGAAAGAGCTGCTCGACAACTATTCCTGGGCAAATGGAGTCGTACAAAGCGGACAAAAGATCATCGACCGTGGAGAAATTGTCAGCAAACAGACATACAACATTCTGGAATCTTTACGTAAAGAGTCTATTAAGCGGAGTGAATCTCTTGGACAAAAGCGGCTGATACTCGCCGGACAAATCTTATTTGTCGGTATTCTGGTACTTTGCTTTATGCTATATCTGGAACTCTTCCGCAAAGACTATTATGAGCGTAAAGGCAGTCTGTCGCTACTTTTCGCCTTAATTGTATTCTATTGCGTCATCACGGCATTGATGGTGACAAACAATATATTTAATGTGTACATCCTGCCTTATGCCATGCTTCCGATTATCATCCGGGTTTTTCTCGATTCACGCACGGCATTCCTGACACATGTCATCACCATACTGATCTGTTCCATCACCCTGCGATACCCCCACGAGTTCATCCTGACACAATTAGCAGCCGGACTCGTGGCTATCTTCAGCCTGAGAGAATTGTCGCAACGCTCACAACTGTTCCGCACCGCCCTCCTGGTGATACTGACGTATGCAGCCATATATTTCGCTTTTGAACTGATCAGCGAAAACGATCTTTCAAAGCTGAATGTCAGTATGTACATATACTTCATCATCAATGGAGTGCTATTACTGTTTGCTTATCCTTTATTATTCCTGCTCGAAAAGACTTTTGGTTTTACATCGAATGTAACGCTTGTAGAGTTGTCGAACATCAACAACGATCTGCTGCGAAGAATGTCCGAAACCGTTCCTGGTACTTTCCAGCACTCGATGCAGGTGGCTAATCTGGCCGCCGAAGCTGCAATACGTATCGGTGCCAAAAGCCAGTTGGTACGTACCGGAGCACTGTATCATGATATCGGAAAAATGGAGAATCCGGCTTTCTTTACCGAAAACCAGTCGGGGGTGAACCCCCATAAGAACCTGAGTTATGAACAGAGTGCCCAGGTAGTTATTAGTCACGTAACAGACGGATTAAAACTGGCCGACAAGCATAACTTACCCAAAGTGATCAAGGATTTCATCAGCACCCACCACGGGCGCGGAAAGACCAAATTCTTCTACATATCCTGGAAGAACGAACATCCGGGTGAGGAACCGGATGAAGAAGTATTCACATATCCGGGACCTAACCCGTTCTCAAAAGAAACAGCCATACTGATGATGGCAGACTCCGTAGAAGCCGCTTCACGCAGTTTACCTGAGTATACCGAAGAGAGCATCAGCAACCTGGTAGATAAAATTATCGACTCACAAGTGCAGGAAGGATATTTCAAAGAATGTCCGATTACCTTCAAAGACATTGCGACGATCAAAGCGGTATTTAAAGAAAAGCTGAAAACGATTTACCACACGCGTATCAGCTATCCTGAGTTAAAGAAGTAAGGAGTCCGGCACAAGCATCCTCGAGTATATCGAGCACGTATTCAAAGCCTTCCGCACCTCCATAATAGGGGTCGGGCACGTGATCGGCGGGGATGCGGGTGCAGTATTCCGTCATCCGGTGAATCTTTTCCCATTCTGCCGGAGAGGGAGCTTTCTCCCTCAGGTCATCGATATTCCGATCATCCATGCCGATTATAAGGTCAAAGTCATAAAAGTCCTCTGTACGGACCGGACGCGAACGATGAACCAGTTCATATCCTCTGCGAGCTGCATGAGCACGCATGCGGCTGTCGGGCAGCTCTCCCTGATGATAGGCCAAGATACCGGCCGAATCAATCATGAACTGATCTTCCAATCCGGCCTCTCTGATCAGATGAAGCATCACGCCTTCTGCCGTAGAAGAGCGGCAAATGTTGCCTAAACAAACAAAAAGTATTTTCTTTTTCATTCTTTCTTATTTTAATTAAGAAGGTATAAAAATCCGCATGCAGGAACACGCTACATGGATCTCCCCTGCTACACGTTTCTGCATGCGGTATAAAAAGGTATTGTCGATAACTCTACAACGAATTCAATATTTTGTTCGCCTTATTCACCGTTTCAGCAGCCGGCACTTCCGGGAAGTCCTTCAGTTTAAAGGTGGATAGCATTTTTTCCAGCTTCTTAAATCCGTTCTTGTTTTTCTTATCCGTAAACTCTTTACGTAAGATTGTTATCTTCTCATGAGCCTGAACGCCCTCGATAAGTTTCTCGAAACGGATGGAAGAACGTGCTCCCGGATAAACCAGATAAGTATCACCACCGGCCCAAGCCTCAAAACGTGAGTCGAGCAACGGCTCTTTCGGCCAACTGTTATATGCCCAACGCAGGTAACCGTCGAGGTGATCTTTAGCAGAATAATAGCTCATCCAGGCAGCCTCGGCAGGATCGGAGAAAGTAAAGGTATTCGGGAAAGCTTCTGTACAACAGGTGTAATAAGTTGTAGGCAACTGCTTTTGTGCACGGCGTGCCAATACCTCTTTCGGATAAGAAGCGCCGATAGGAATACAGTAATCGTAAATATCAGCCTCCAATTCTTTATGGAAATTTCCGGCCAGCGAAACTTTAAATTCCGGATCAGCTTTACGGATCACCTGCAATGTTTTCTGCATTACCTCCATCGGGCGTTCGTCCATGGCGATGGCACAAATGTCGAACCAGCCTTTTTCACGCAAATGTTTAGAGAATGACTTCAGCATAGCCACCCACATCTCTTCGTAAGCTTTCTCGCCCGGAGCAGTCTTGGCGTATTGCATACTGTTTGTAGCCTGATCGAAGTACTGGAATGACAATTTCCACGGAACCATTGAATAGCAGTTGATTTGCTTGTCAATACCTACGCTCATCATCATCTCCACCCACTTGTCGAACACACCATAGTCGAAAGCCCATGTGCCATCAACCTTTTTCGTCCAGGTAACCATCGATTCAAAATAGTCATAAGTCTGTCCGTTCCAAGGTTTGTGCATGATGGTAGCCGTAATAATCTTCTGTCCGGCATCCGCCAGCATCTTCATCAACGGACGCATAGCATCCATATGTTCCTGACTCCAAAGCGGAACCTGATAATAGCGTGCCACGGCAAACGGACTCTGCCACAAATCCAGATGATAAGCCCATTCGGACGGAGCGGGCAATACGCGGGAAGAGACTTTAATGTCCATCTTGAGGGTAGACAGCCTCTGGTCTCCGTCTTTCACCTCAACGGTGCCGCGATAAACTCCCGGAGACACGGTCTGGGGTATCTGGCAATTGATCCAGATAGCTTGGGTACTCTTAGCCTCCATAGGCATGGAAGTCAGCAAGTGGTCAATCGGATCGGGCACCAACAGAGAGTCATAAATAGAATGATCCGGACGATAGCCACAGGCACCGCGTCCATCCTTATTCAGTTCATCCGTCATCACATAGCGGACAAAACCTCCGCTGAAGGCACTTGCCGGAAGCACGTCGCCCTTGGAGTTTTTAAATTCGGAAAGAGAATAATTCAACCCTTCCAGATCGGTACCTGTCCAGACAACAGCCTGAGCATGGAGTTTCTCGCCACGCCAGCCTTCCAGTGTGACGCTTTTCTGTGATTGAATCATGGGGACAACATGTTTTGCATACCGGGTATCGGTATTTCCCCATTGCACCTGAGGAGTTTTGACTGCCGCCCACTCCTTCCCGGAAGGAGTAACCGGATCGGGTAACTCTTTGTAAGATTGAAGTGGGAACGGAGCCTGTCCGGTCGGTGTTCCACATTGTGTCACTCCTTGCTGTGCAAGAAGCGGGCCTGTACTAACCAGGCAAGAAAGCAAAAGTGTCGTGATTCGCTTCATGGTTTCATTTTTTAAAGGTATATATTAAGATTGGTTTTCATTACATAGGATCTACATCATAATAGACAATCAACGATTTAAACCGTTCGTCTTCTATCATTTCCCGTTGTACACGCAAAAGTAATTCACGGGCGCGACTCATTGGCGCATTTTGTTCTATTTTAACAACTATTTTCCGTATAAACAAAGTCTGGATACGGGCAACGGGAGGCTTATCCGGCCCCAGTATACGGTTTCCGAACAATGCGCGCAACTTTTCGGCCATGGTATGTGCCATCACATCCAGCAATGTCTCGTTCCGGTTCTTCAGATAAACATACACCATCCGGTAGTAGGGAGGATAATGGAACATCTGCCGTTCGGCCAATTGTCCCGCTACCATATCCTCGTAATCGTTCGTCATCACCTGACGGATGATGGGGTGATCTATACTTTTGGTTTGCAGCACAACCCTGCCCCGTTTATTTTTTCGCCCGGCACGTCCGGCAACCTGTGCCATCAACTGGAAGGCACGTTCGTACGAACGGAAATCGGGATAATTCAACATCGTATCCGCATTGAGGATGCCCACTACACTGACATGATCGAAGTCGAGTCCTTTTGATACCATCTGGGTACCGATCAGTATATCAGTCTTCCCTTGCTCAAAATCTGCAATAATCTTTTCATAGGCCGACCGGGTACGGGTAGTATCCAAGTCCATACGTGCCACAGAAGCTTCCGGAAAAATCAGTTTTACGTCATCTTCTATCTTCTCCGTACCAAAGCCCCTGTGCATAAGTTCGACTCCCTCGCAAGCCGGACACGAACGGGGCAACTGGTAGGTATACCCGCAATAATGGCAAGTCAGCTGATTGATGCCTTTATGATAAGTCAGGCTGACATCACAGTTTTTGCATTTAGGCACCCATCCGCAAGTGCGGCACTCTATCATCGGGGCAAAACCGCGCCGGTTCTGAAATAGAATCACCTGCTGTTTATTATCAAGCGCCTCACGGACGTATTGCAATAACAAGGGGGAGAATTGCCCCGTCATCCGCTTTTTGCGGTGTAATTCCTTGATATCTACCGGAATAATTTCCGGAAGTTGAATTTCTTTATATCGTTCTTTCAACTCCACCCATCCGAATTTACCGGTAGTGGCATTCTGCCAGGTCTCCACCGAAGGAGTGGCAGTGCCTAACAACGTCTTTGCCCCATACATCGAAGCCAGTACGATAGCGGCATTGCGGGCATGATAGCGTGGCGCGGGGTCCTGCTGTTTATAAGTGTTCTCGTGCTCTTCGTCCACAATGACCAGTCCGAGATTCCGGAACGGGAGGAATACCGAAGAGCGCACCCCCAGAATAATGTCATATCCTTCTTCCGTCAATTGCTTCTGCCAGATCTCAACCCGTTCGGCATCGGGAAACTTGGAGTGATAGATCCCCAACCGGGAGCCGAACACCCGTTTCAGACGTTCGGTAATCTGAGTGGTCAACGCAATTTCGGGTAACAGGTAAAGCACCTGTTTCCGCTGACGTAAAGCATCTTCTATCAGATGGATATACACTTCAGTCTTTCCGCTGGAAGTCACACCGTGGAGCAAGCAGACATTCTTCTCTTGAAAGCTCCGCACAATTTCATCATAAGCCCGCTGCTGATGTTCGTTCAGAACGTTCAGTTCCACCGTTTGTCCCGAGATACGGTTCAACCGGCCGATTTCCCGTTGATAGACTTCAAAGACCCGCTTTTCTACCAATCCGTTAAAAACGGCAGGAGAAGCGGAAGCACGCTGCAACAATTCCTTTTTCGATACTTCCTTCAACGTGCCGTCTCCCAATACCCCGGAAAGCTCGACGTACTTCATCAACAGTGCCAGTTGCTTCGGGACGCGTTCTAATTTATCAAAATGTCGCCGGAGATTCTCCTCGCCCGAAGCGTCGGCCGTCAGCCGGACCCGGACTTCTGTTTTAGGTTTATAGGTACGGCGAAGTTCCTCTTTTACAAAAAGGGCTTCCTTATCGAGCAAGGATTTAATAACAGTAAGTATGTTTTTCAGACCACTCTCCTTTTCAAGTTTGGTGACGCACTGCTCAGGATCTTTTGCAAGCAAGTCAAGTATCCGTTGTTCCCGTTCGGGAAGGGGAGCATCGGCTTCAAAGTCAGGGTTGTATTCAACAATTGTCTCGCTTTCCAGTTTTAAACCGGAAGGTAACGCCGCTTTGTAGACATCGCCCTGTGTACAGAGATAATAATCGGATAACCATTCCCAAAACCGGAATTGTACAGGGAGCAGTATCGGAGAGGTATCAAGTACGGCGGAAATCTCTTTGACTTCATATTCAGTCGGCGCATAATAGTGAACATTGCAAACAATGGCTGTATAATACTTTTTCCGCCCGAAAGATACGACTACCCGGCAACCGATTTGTACCTCTTCTGCTCCTTCGTCCGGAAGGGAATAAGTGAAGTAACGGGGAAGAGGCAAAGGTAATATGACATCTACATACTTTTTCATCGTGAGGACAAAGATACAAAAAAATCCCCGACGCAAACGCCGGGGATTTGTATATCATCAGATGATTCTGATTTCTTAGAAAATATAAGCAGCAGATATCTGCCACATTTTAGTCTTATAAGAAAAATCAGCCTCTTTCCATTCCGCTGTTTTATTCAACGGGATATTATAATTGGCTCCTATCTGCAAATGCCTCAGTAATTTCACACCGGCACCTACATTAATACCTATCTGTGCGTTCTTTTTATTCAACCGACCAAGGTCCTCGTAATTCTTATCGCCTGAGAAGTTAAAATAAAAATCCGGACCGGCTGCCACGTAGATACCCAATGCACTACCCAAGCCAATAGTATACTTCAAGTTAATTGGAATATCGAGACCATTCTGTCTGATAGACTCATCACCTACTTTGACACCTCTCTGAGAGAACAAAAGAGCACCGTCAACCCCCAAACCTACCAGTGGGATAGTAACCTCAGCCATCGGGCCGATAAAGAAACCGGTAAAGTTGTCTGTTTTTAAATCAGACTTATTAAAATCAGCTTTTGCCAGGTTTACACCACCTTTCACACCAAACTTGATAAGTTGTGCCTGAGCAGGCATAGCCATACCGATACATACAGCTATCATTAAAGCACTAATAATCTTTTTCATAACTAAGTTGTGTTTAAAATTCGGGACAAAGATATAGTTTTAAATTAAAAAAACATTAAATTCGTTTGCATATTTTCAGCAAAGCGCTCTATTCTATAACATTACTCAACAGCATTTTGTTGTTTCAATCCCCAATATAAAGGACTTGCCGTTTTCTCAATAAAAAGATCCATCTTTATCATCTAAGGGAACTATATACGAGATGTACAACTGGTATATCGGATCTTTTAATAATAGACCCGCAACCTCATAAAGTAGCAGCAAAATCCCGGCAAGAAGAAAAAAACACCCTTACCGGAACAACAAATCATAAAACGATTTACCTTTGTAGTACATTTAAGGAAAGATGCCAGAGTGATCGAATGGGCCGGACTCGAAATCCGGTGAACGGCTTGTCTGTTCCGTGGGTTTGAATCCCACTCTTTCCGCACAGGCTTGCAGGTTCCGATTAAGAAAAAGAGCCTTGCAAAAGCCCGTTTCACCACAGACTGTGACACCTCCCCCTTCTCTATAAAGACCGTTTCCCTATCCCTTAAACTGTATCAGCATCAGGACAGGATTATCATCTACTTTCATTCCCGAAACAATCTTTTTCAGTTCACCACTCAACTCACCGGCTTCGTAAGCCTCCACCAAATCTTCCGACTTCAGAATGACTAAAGCGCAATCTTCGGGATAACGATAAAACATGATGCCTGAGACCGGTTTCGAAGTATCTTCACGATTCTTGAAAATATAGCGGAAAACCTCCTGGGTACGGCGATCATAAAGCCATTCTTCATTTTGCAAATCCAGATGATCAATGCTGTTCATAGGTATCTCCATCGGTTGCTTGGTTAAAAAAAGATAGGGTCCCGCCACTCCTTTCAAAAACAAACCATACTGGTTCCCTTCTTCATTATGTGAAGGGGTCCGGACCAGCAAAGGTTTTAAAGCAAAATCCGGCTCCATCGTAAACAAAGTATCCGAGTCCGCATTGCCTATGTAGAACCGGGAACCATTGCAAATAATCGATGGCTCATGCATATAGCCATACAGATGCGCTTGCTCGTTGATGATTAATTTAACTTGCACACATTTTTTCTGCACATAGCTCAAAGAATCCAGCTGTCCGCTCTCGGTAGAGACAAGGAGGTAGGGATGGAACCCGGCATCCGAACCTGCGGAAGGAGTGAGGTCCCGGGAGGCAATCAGATATTCGGGAGAGAAAAGATACATCTGGTTCAACCATATATTTTCGGGATAAGGAAGCGAACGCTTGAACGTGCCATCCAGCGAATAGACGTGAATTTTTTGCCGGTTCATCTCTTTCAGATAAAGTTCGCCATTCTCCCAGTTTACGTCTACCGTCGCAATATCTTTGTATTCTCCCGGACCATTTCCCACCCGGTGGATACGGGTAAGGGCTTTTCCCTCCCGGCTGAACAGACAGACATCTTCACTCTGGTGACCTATCGTCACGATATATTTATCGGACACTATCGCGGCAACACCATTGAACAGAAAGTCATCGGTAGTTTCCAAAGGAATATATTCCACATCGGCAATGTCTTGCAGAACAATCTCTTTTTCAGGGTAACTTTTTGTCATGTCGACAACGGATAAAGCCTGAGTCTCCGCCTGCTTCGTCCCCTGGCATGAAGCCAACAGGTACAGCACCAGAAAGTAAAAAGGGAATTTTTTCATAGTATCATCATTAATCACACCGGCAAGATAGAAAAAAAATACCGGATTCAGCTCTCAAACTTCAGAAAATAAAAAAAGAAGTTGTACCCCAAACCGCTGCAATTCTCCTATCCTCCCTAAACGGAAGAAAGAACTGTAACCGGATTGGGATACAACTTCTTAAATATGCTGACCGGATTCCCCGGATCAGTTGTTAGGCTTAATATCGAGTTTAACCGGATGAATCATGTTTTCCGGCTTCAGGATCGTATCAAGGTCTTCTTTCGAAAGAATGTTATGTTCCAACACCAGTTCGTAAACTCCCTTACCGGTCTCCTGTGCCTCTTTGGCAATTTTGGTAGAATTCTTATACCCGATGACAGGGTTGAGGGCCGTCACAACACCGATACTGTTGTGAACATCTTTCCGGCATTTCTCCTCATTGGCCGTAATGCCGTCTATGCACAAAGTACGCAGTGTATCGAAGCCATTCATCAGCAAATCGGCAGATTCAAAGCAACACTGTGCCATAACCGGTTCCATCGCATTCAGCTCCATCTGAGCCGCTTCGCCACTCATAGCCACGCAAAGGTCGTTGCCTATCACTTTATAGTCGATCTGGTTCATCACTTCGGGGATAACCGGATTTACCTTACCGGGCATGATAGACGACCCGGGTTGCATGGCAGGCAGATTGATCTCACCCAACCCGCAACGCGGACCGGATGCCAGAAGACGCAAGTCATTGCAAATCTTATTCATTTTTACAGCTATACGACGCATGGCTGAAGAATACCCCACCAGACAGGAAGTATCGGAAGTAGCTCCTATCAGATCGTCGGCCAAACGGATATCCAGCCCGGTAATCTTCCGAAGGGCCGCGATGCATTTGGTAGCATATTCCGGTTCGGCGGTAATTCCGGTTCCGATGGCAGTAGCTCCCATATTGACTGCCAGGAAGTCCTGTGCAGCAAAGTCCAGATTCTTAATTTCATCTTGAAGGATGCTGGCAAAACCATTGAATGTCTGCCCAAGCGTCATCGGCACCGCATCTTCCAACTGTGTACGCCCCATCTTGATCACATGTGCAAACTCTTCTGCTTTTCTCCGGAAAGCACCGATCACTTCTTTGAAATGCTTCACCAGTTTCAGATGCGTATAATACATACCTATATGGATGGCAGTGGGATAGGCATCGTTGGTGGACTGCGAACGGTTGACGTGGTCATTGGGCGAACAATATTGATACTCTCCGCGTTTATGTCCCATCAGTTCGAGGGCACGATTGGCTATCACCTCGTTGGCATTCATGTTGGTGGTAGTTCCGGCTCCACCCTGAATCATGTCTACCGGGAATTGGTCGTGATGTTTGCCTTCCAGAATTTCTTTACATGCATGGAGAATGGCATTTGCCTGTTCTTCAGTCAGCAATCCAAGCTCAAAGTTAGCCATAGCGGCTCCCATCTTGGTTATGGCAAGTGCATTGATAAACAACGGATACTCACAAAGGTGATATTTACTAATGCGGAAGTTCTCTATGCCCCGAAGGGTTTGTACGCCATACAAAGCGGTTTCGGGTACTTCACGTTCACCTATTAAATCACTCTCTGTACGAGTTGCTTTCGATAATTCTTCTTTCATAATATATCTTTATTAACAATTATAATCTTAACTGTGTTTATAATAACCAAACTTAAGCAATATTGTTTTGAAAGCAATCATATTCACTATTTAGTTAACATACTTTAAACAAGGAGTGATTTACGTATAATAAAGCAAATACATGTATCATATTGTAAATAGCATCCGATTGAGAGATATTTTATAAAATCTCCTTCATAATGAAAAAATATGCAAATCAGCAAAAACCAATTAACTTCTTTTTTGTTGATTACCATATCATTTACCAATTCAGAGACAATTTATTAAATTATCTTTGCCAAAAAATTAAAAAAGAAAGATATGATTTTACAATTGGCTTTTGTACTGACAGCTATTATTATCGGTGCCCGTTTGGGAGGTATCGGACTCGGAGTAATGGGTGGCGTAGGTTTAGGGATACTGACTTTTGTCTTCGGACTGCAACCCACAGCCCCTCCGATCGATGTAATGTTGATGATTGCCGCGGTTATTTCGGCCGCATCATGCATGCAGGCAGCCGGCGGACTGGACTATATGGTGAAGCTGGCAGAAAAGTTATTGCGTAAAAACCCGTCACACGTCACTCTTTTGAGTCCTATTGTGACTTATCTGTTCACCTTCGTCGCCGGTACGGGACATGTTGCCTATTCCGTACTGCCGGTGATTGCCGAAGTGGCCACCGAAACAAAAATCCGTCCGGAACGCCCTCTTGGCATCGCCGTTATCGCTTCCCAGCAAGCCATCACGGCCAGTCCCATTTCGGCAGCCACAGTTGCCTTGCTCGGACTTCTGGCAGGTTTTGACATTACTTTATTTGACATTTTAAAAATAACGATCCCCGCTACCATTATCGGTGTGCTGGTAGGTGCACTGTTCTCAATGAAAGTGGGTAAAGAACTGGTAGACGACCCGGAATATCAGAAGCGATTGGCAGAAGGGTATTTCGACTCTAAGAAAGTAGAGATTAAGGACGTACACAACAAGCGCAATGCAATGATCTCGGTTCTGATTTTCATTTTAGCAACGGCCTTCATCGTATTCTTCGGTTCTTTCGACGGTATGCGCCCCACCTTCCTGATAGACGGAGAAACCGTTACATTAGGGATGTCTGCCATTATTGAAATCGTAATGCTTTCGGCAGCTGCGCTTATCCTGATGATTACCAAGACGGATGGAATCAAAGCAACACAAGGTTCTGTTTTCCCGGCAGGAATGCAGGCGGTAATCGCCATCTTCGGTATAGCCTGGATGGGTGACACATTCCTGCAAGGCAATATGGGGCAACTGACAGAATCTATCGAAGGATTGGTTCGGCAGATGCCGTGGTTATTCGGAATAGCTTTGTTCGTAATGTCTATCCTGCTTTACAGTCAGGCGGCCACAGTACGTGCACTGATGCCACTGGGTATCGCCCTCGGCATTTCGCCGTATATGCTGATCGCCATGTTCCCGGCCGTAAACGGATACTTCTTCATTCCGAATTATCCGACGGTGGTTGCTGCCATCAATTTCGACCGTACAGGAACAACCAAAATCGGTAAATATGTGTTGAATCATTCGTTCATGATGCCCGGATTGGTATCAACCGTTGTAGCTATCGTACTCGGATTGCTCTTCATCCAGGTATTTTAAAAATACGAACTATCTATTTTTTAACCTAAATAACAGTTGAGTCATGAAAGAACTAAAAAGACTAAGCCTTGTAGTGGTTACACTACTGCTTTCCACAATGATGGCCTTCTCACAGAAGCCAAACATTCACATCCTTGCTACCGGAGGAACGATTGCCGGGACAGGCGGCTCGGCAACCTCTACCAATTACACAGCCGGACAAGTAGCAATCGGTACACTGCTGGATGCAGTACCCGAACTAAAACACATTGCCAATGTGACCGGTGAACAAATTGTGCGCATCGGTTCGCAGGACATGAACGACGAAGTATGGCTGATACTTGCCAAAAAGATCAACCAGTTGTTGAAACGTCCGGATATCGACGGCATCGTTATCACTCACGGAACAGATACAATGGAAGAAACGGCTTACTTCCTGAACCTGACCGTCAAAAGCGACAAGCCGGTGGTGCTGGTAGGAGCCATGCGTCCTTCCACCGCACTTAGTGCCGATGGTCCGCTGAACCTTTATAACGCCGTAGTCACCGCAGGGGCCAAAGAATCTGTAGGCAAAGGCGTACTGGTAGCCATGAACGGATTGATTCTCGGGGCAGAAAGCGTATTAAAGATGAATACAATCGATGTACAAACCTTCCAGGCACCCAACTCCGGAGCGTTGGGCTATATCTTCAACGGAAAGGTATTTTACAACCAAGCCCCACTGAAAAAGCATACCACTCAGTCTGTGTTCGACGTAACCAACCTGAACTCTCTGCCTAAAGTAGGTATCGTTTATAGCTACTCAAACATTGAGGCAGATATGGTAACCCCACTTCTACACCACGATTATAAGGGTATTATCCATGCCGGCGTAGGTAACGGAAACATTCACAAGAACATTTTCCCGGTACTGACAGAAGCCCGTAAGAAAGGAATACTCGTTGTCCGTTCATCCCGTGTACCGACCGGACCTACGACACTGGATGCCGAGGTGGATGATGCTCAATATCAATTTATCGCTTCGCAGGAATTGAACCCGCAAAAGTCACGTGTACTGCTGATGCTTGCACTGACCAAAACCAACGACTGGAAGCAGATTCAGCAATATTTTAATGAGTACTAACCGGGCATCGGACCGATAAAACCTGAACACTTATGAAGAAATTAATGGCAATGCTGCTCCTTGCGGGCAGCATTCAAGGAGTATATGCACAAAAGGCAGAAAAGAAGGAAATGTTTCTGGAAAACAAATCGTTGTACGAAGAACTGGCCAACGTGCAAAAAAAGACGGATAAGTTCAATCTGTACCTCAATATGCAAGGTAGTTTTGACGCTAACTTCCGCGATGGTTTCGACGAAGGAGTATTCAAAATGCGTCAACTCCGCATCGAAGCAAAAGGCAATCTCAACAGCTGGCTCTCTTACCGCTATCGTCAACGCCTGAACCGTTCGAACGAAGGAGGAGGAATGATCGATAACATCCCTACCTCGATAGACTATGCCGGAATCGGTGTGAAACTGAATGATCAGTTCTCTTTCTTTGCCGGTAAGCAATGTGCCGCATACGGGGGATTTGAGTTCGACCTGAATCCGATCGACATTTACGAATACAGTGACATGATCGACAATATGAGTAATTTTATGACCGGACTGAACATCGGTTATAATATTACCCCCACCCAGCAACTCAACCTGCAGATTCTGAATAGTCGTAACAGTTCGTTTGACAAAACATACGGAATCACCGAAGATTCGGAAGGCAAATTGCCGGATCTCAAATCGGGGAAGATGCCACTGGTCTATACCCTGAACTGGAACGGCAACTTCAATGAGGTATTCAAAACCCGCTGGTCAGCCTCCGTCATGAGTGAAGCCAAAGGCAAGAACCTCTACTATTATGCAGTGGGCAACGAGCTGAATCTGGATAAGTTCAATATGTTTGTCGACTTCATGTATTCGCAGGAAGGCATCGACCGCAACGGTACTATCACCGGAATCGTGGGTAATGCCAGCGGACACAATGCTTTCAACGCCGGTTACTTATCTGTGGTGACCAAGCTCAACTACCGTTTCCTCCCGAAATGGAATGCTTTTGTAAAAGGTATGTACGAAACCGCTTCGGTTACTAAAGCAGCTGACGGCATTGAAAAAGGTAACTACCGTACTTCCTGGGGATACCTGGCCGGAGTAGAGTTCTACCCGATGAAGACCAACCTGCATTTCTTCCTGACTTACGTGGGACGTTCATACGACTTCACACATCGTGCCAAAGTACTGGGACAGGAGAACTACAGTACCAATCGTTTGTCTTTAGGTTTCATCTATCAGTTACCGATGTTCTAATACCAATAAAACAGTCCCGATAAACCGGATCGTTTATCGGGACTATTTATTATTTTCAATTCATTCGTTCGTATCAATACTCCTCTTCATTGAAGAAGAAATCTTCTTTACTGGGGTAATCCGGCCAAATATCTTCTATACTTTCATAGATTTCGCCTTCATCTTCCATTTCCTGAAGGTTTTCAATCACTTCAAGAGGAGCACCCGACCGCATGGCATAATCAATCAGTTCATCCTTAGTTGCCGGCCAAGGAGCATCTTCCAGTTTAGATGCTAATTCCAACGTCCAATACATAAGCTTTCGTATTTAAAATGTGAATATTAATACCTACTCTCTATTTTTCGGCAAAAGTATAATAAAAAATTTCACTTGCAACTATTATTCCAAAATATTTCGTCTTTTCCCTCATTAAAATTCATTTTACGAGACAAGACAAATAAATAATCAGACAGCCGGTTGACATAAGCCAGCAAATCAGCAGAGATTGTATAGCTTTCGGATAATGCAAGAATACGCCGCTCCGCCCTCCGGCAAACGGTACGGCAAACGTGGCAAAGTGCCGAGCCACGACTTCCTCCCGGAATGATGAAGGAATGTAAAGGCGGAAGAATTTCGTCGGCAGCATCAATTTCACGTTCAATAGCTTCTACATCGGCAGGGGTAATAATACTGACATCGTGCAGTTGGATCTTCTCCTGGTCAGTGGCCAGATGCGAACCAATGGCAAACAGTTTATCCTGCACTGACTGTACGAAATCCAAATCATGCTCGTCCATCAGGTAAGTTGCCAGTAATCCCAGATTCGAGTTCAGTTCATCGACCGTTCCATACGCTTCAAGGCGGATGTGGGTTTTCGGCACACGGGTTCCTCCTATCAGACCCGTTGTTCCTTTATCACCCGTTTTTGTATATACAAGACTCTTTTTCATAATGATAGTAAGTTTATTATTTCTGTAAAGGTTAACACACAAAAGGATTCAGAAGTTGACGATATAGTGCTGTTTTATCTTCGTACGGTCGAAAAAGACGATTCCAAGATCATATAAGTCGAATGTAACACCCGTCCGGTCATCCTGCTGTATCTTTTTCCAGAGTGCTTTCATCTTTTTCGTATAGCAGATACCGGCAATCACAAAAACTCCTTGCTCCGTTGTTCTCGACGCACAGATATCGAATACTTTCTCTACAAATTCCGGGTTACGGTAATGGTGCAAATAAAGAAAATCGACAGGTGTACCTTTCTCTAAAAAGAGTTCGGACAAATCAGAAGCACCCAGATAACCCGCCTTAGCATGTCCGGCCTGCAAATATAGAGACGATACCGACAACGTTCCGGCATCTACAATCGTAGCAGGTTGCATTCGGTTGACCAACCGGAACAATAACCGGTTCACCTTCTTTGATTCATGCTTCCACTTCCTGCCGGGATTTACCGACATTTTCTTTTGTTCAGTCTCCAGCAAACTGTAAGCATAGTAAGGGGTACGCTCATAAATGACGTTGGTTATCAAGTCGAAAGCAAATGGTGAATGAACCCCATATCCACAACGGTGACGAAAGCGGGCCAGCCAGATAAAAGGGCGTTTCAACAGTAGAAATCCGTTCATAATAAATTGAAATATATCGCGTTCAACGCACAAAGATATACTTTTTATCAAAACAGAACAATTTCAACCCAAACCTTCTGATAGATTCAACTCATATCCAAACTATCTATTCAGCACAGTTCTAAGAATATACTATATATCTTAGCACAATATCCTGATCTAAAAACCGATTAATATTTAATCAGCACATTTATTACAAGTTGACTTTTATTTAATATATTTGCATTACTAATGAAAAGATAAACATGGAAAACATATATTTTGCAAATCAGGGGCTATTAATCGGCGTCATAGACCACCCATTCCATTTAGATAGCGAAACTTTCTTTAGGAACTAACTTATTAAATATGAATTGAACATTAATTTATTATGATAGAAAGAGAGAATGACGTGATACTACAGTACATTAGAAGAAAGACCGCATTCCATTCGTGATGAGGGTGTATCGAAACTCACCACAGAGGAGACAGAGTAACATAGAGTGATTTTTAAGTTATTAATTATCATCATTCTTATTCTGTGATAATCTGTGCAATCTGTGGTAAAAAAGAGTTTTGACACAGTCCCAAAAGCCTTTGTGTATCCATAGACAGCTTATAATAACCAAAACATAAAGACATGATCAACGTCATGCTATTTTTTCAATCCAATTGATAGGGTTACTCAACAAAGTAGCCCTATATTTTTTGCCTACCACTCTCCCTACCATTGATACTCTTCCTAAACTTTTTAGAACCAAATACTTCATAGTGTGTTATTCAAAGACTAAAAACCTAAACAGCATTAAGTATGAAGAAATTAATATTCCTGACCCTCTTGACGGCTGCAATATTCTACAGTTGTTCGGATGACAATTCGTGTGCGCCATGTAAGGAAGATAACGGAGGACTGGTCACCCCCGACCTGAGTGTCACCTTATCCGATACCCAAAGTCCGATGACCGGTGTATTAGAAGCCTATCCTTGCCAGGCTGGCAGTGCCATTTATTATGGAAATTACATAGAAGGCAAGCTGACCCCATTCCCGGGAATGTACTATCTTCAAGATGGGGCAATTTACGGAAATAAGAATAGGGAACTCTCACTTCCGGTAGGTACTTATAACATGATTTATTGGGGTACCCCGAAATATGAAGAGCCCATTTACAGCAATCCGGTTGTCATTGATCCCCAAATCACTATCGGAGGCGATCTTTCCCAGCAATACTTCGGGCTCCGGAGAATCTCGACGGATACCACCTATTATCCGGTATTCGATTTGGTATATACCGTAAAACCGGCACATATTGGTACGGAAGAGTTGAGCGCAGCCATGCAGCGTGTGGTTGCAGGTCTGAAAGTAATCGTAAAAAACAAGAACAATGGAATCCTCAGTTCCAGCATTGCCAGCATGGAAGTTCATATAGGAGGCATTGCCGAAAAACTGAATGTGTATACTGCCGCTCCGGTAAACCAAACCAAGACAGTGGCCTTCCTACTCGTACTGTCAGCTGACGGCACGCAGATGAGCAATGCTACGGTCATGCTTTTTCCTTCATCTGCGAAACCAATGTTCAAACTGATCATCAAACTGAAGAACGGAAATACCAAAACCTATCAGCAACCGCTGAACGCTCCGTTAAAAGCTAATAACAAGTTGACTCTCACACTGACTTTAGGTGACATCTTCTCGGAAGAAACTTCCGGAGGATTCACCATCGACAACTGGCAAGAAGAAAACGAAACGATAGACATACCGACACTGGAATAATAAATACGCCGGCTCACCCCACCATGAGTCGGCAAAACCCCAAAAGAATGCTTCATGTAACGTCTGTACTACGATTTGGTACGATTCATTATAGCCTCATCCGATATACTTTCTTAATATTGCGGCTACTTACCATCAATAAAATCGTATTATGGACACAAAATGGAAACAACTCTTATTATCTTCTCCGAAGCCTGAGTTTACAACAGGAATAATGAGATGGGGGATCACCTTACTTTTCTCCGCTCTGTGCACCTGTTCATTTGCACAGACAAAATATCAGATCACAGTAGAAACTCTCCTGAAAGAGATGACCTCACGGGATGAAATGAGCCGCTATCCGGCCCTGCCCTATCGCAGTATGCAGCAAAGCAGCTACGATCGCAGGTCCGTTTCTCCTGACCGGCCCAATTGGTTTGCCAATGATGACGGCGAAGGATTCATCCGCCTCGAAGAACGCAACGGACGGAAAGAAAAGGTTCTTTTTGAGGACAAAGGTCCCGGTGCCATTACCCGTATATGGCTCACGACCTTTGGCAGCATACATACAATCTTACGTTTCTATTTTGACGGAAAAGACGAACCGGGCTGGGAGGTGCCCTCTTATGATCTCCAGAAGTTCGGTGTGCGAGGATTGAAGAAAGGGTTAATCGAACCAGACAATAAATGGAACAGAGGCAGCCTGATTTATCTACCTGTCCCCTATAACAACGGCTGCAAAGTGACCATGGAGGAACTTACCCCCGAACGGACTAACCGACACTTTTTGTTCAATTACCGCAAATACCCCACAGGTACTCCGGTAGAAACTTTCTCACAGGAAGTGGCAGACCGCATACCCGCTTTAGCAGAAAAAACATCCGACGCACTCTATAAAAAGATGGATAAGGGATTTGATCCCCAGTCTGATTATGGCAAAGGTTCACTTAACCATCAACAGAGTTTTTCATTAAATAAAGGTGAAAAACAAAAGCTGAACCTTCGCACAGGAAAAAGAGCGATCAGCCTTCTTCAGTTCAATGTGAAAACAGATAAAAACTTGAAACCCGGAACAGACGATTTTGCCCTATTGATGCGTAGCCTGATCGTAACCATAAGCTTTGACGGAAAACAAACCGTATGGGCTCCACTATCCGATTTTGCAGGCTCCGGCATGGGATCTTTTGCGTCCAGGAGTTTTTTCTTCTATTCCGACGGCAAAGGGATTGTCTGCAGCAAATGGTTGATGCCCTATAAGCAAGATTGTGAAATCACGATCTTGAACCTCTCTCCATACAAAGCCGATATACAAACAGATATTGTTTCACAGCCCTATCAGTGGGACAACCGGTCTCTCTATTTCCATACAGCCTGGAAGCAGGAACGTGGTCTGCCCGTCGTCACCTGGATGGAACACGAAAAATGTATGGATTGGAATTTCGCCACTATATCCGGCAGAGGAGTTTATCGGGGAGACCTGCTATCACTTTTCAACCATACGGCAGAGTGGTATGGAGAAGGAGATGAAAAAATAACCGTAGATCACGAACCATTTCCTTCCCATTTCGGAACAGGCACTGAAGACTACTACAGTTTCGATGGTTATTTTAAAAGTCAGACACCATTTGCCGGGCAACCCCGCCAGGATATGCGAGATTTTTATGGCTACAACAGCTTCTTCAGAGTCAGATGCTTAGATGCCATTCCCTTCAACCGGCAATTGAAGTTCGATTTCGAATTGTTAGGTTGGGAAAACGGGACGGTAGATTACTCTTCGACTGTATTCTGGTACGGAGACTTAGGTTCCGAAGCCACAGGCTCTTCCGGCTTAGAAGAAATAGAAGCAGGGTTATTGCCTACCCCTACTCAATCTCCTGTCTGCAGCATACCAAATGCCATTGATTTTTGCCAAATCCAGCCAACTTCCAAATCAGAAAGACTGCGTTATGACAGACAAAGACTCGGCGGGCATCCGGGCAAATGGAACTTAAAAGACCACCTGGTATGCCATGGCGGTAAGGAAGGCGATTACATCGAGTTCGAATTCTCCGGTTTTGAGGATCGTGAATACAGCTTGAGTCTATTTTGTACCAAAGCAACCGACTACGGCAATATAAGGTTATATGTAAATCACCCAAAAAACGGAAAGCAGTTGGACTGTTACAGCGAGAAAGTCGAGCCGACAGGTGCCATAAGCCTGGGAATGCACAAGCCCATAAACGGTAAATTTATCCTGCGGATAGAATTGATCGGACGGAATCCGCTATCGACAGGAACTTTGTTCGGACTGGATTGTATACAGATTGAATAAAATACATCTACAACTCCACCACACAATAGAAATTCCCGTTTTTCATTTTCCTGCAAGGCACTCCCAGTTTACGAAGTATTCTGCCAAAATGCACTATCTTCGTAGCCGACAGTTTAAAGCCGCTTTTCTTTTGTATGCGTCCTAAAATATCGACTGCGAGCAGGGTTTCACACTTTTCTCCCTCGCCGGCAGAGCGGAAATACTGTTGAAAGAGCTGTTCAACCGGAGTTTGCAGTTCAAATTCCTGATTGCTCTCCATCAAAATGGCCTCTTCCTCGGGAGAGAAATAAAAGCGCTCACCGTCACGGAGCTCCCGCACTGCCTGCGCATAGAGTTGCGGATAGTTGATGACAGCATCATTACGGATTCTGCCGGTGATATTGATACAGATAAAACGGCGGCTTCCCGAAGGATCGGAAAGCAAATCGCTATGATTGCTGGTCGCTATGAACGAAGCATAACGCTTCAACTCGCGGACAGCCGCCTCGTTGGGCTTACGCACATTAAGCACCGGTTTCTGGAGTATATGTTTCAAGAAGCCTTGATGATTGACACTTACCTGATCGAACTCGTCAATATTGATCAGCATGAAGCGGTTGAGATAAAGCTCGGCATCGCGTTTCCGGCTGAAGTCAATGCTGTCGGTATAATAGGCTCTCAAATCAGGCGGCAGGATATTGCGGCAATAAGTGGATTTGCCGCATCCCTGCGAACCGATCAACAGGGGTGAAACGGAGTTGGCATACTGCTTGTCATTTCCTTTCCAGTGGGCCACCATTGCGAGAAACCAGCGATGGAAGAAGTCGGGCCAATGCGAATTGTCGCAAGGCACGTAGCGGGCTAACGCCCGAATGCGGTCTTTTCCATCCCAACGGGGCAAGCCATACAAAAAGTCGGTAACAGGTGAATAGACCGGCACACGTTCGGAGTTAATCCAGCGTTTCACATCCCTGTCCCAAAGTTCAAGCCCTTCGCTGATAGCATTTACCGCAATTGTATTGAGCACCCGGTCCGTCACCGGACGAAAATCGAAACAGAACGTCTTTCGTTCACGATATTCCACCACTCCGGCCAGTATGTTATAGCGAAACTCATAACGTCTGCCCATAAACTCGTCGGTACGTACGGCCATGGTCTGCTTGAGAGAAATGCAAGGATTACTTCCGAATCGCTTCTCAACGGCATACACATTGTGAACCGTCTCACGTATCAGTATTTCGGACACTTTACCCCGGAAATGCATCAGCGTCCAACCCACTACCTCTTCTTCGGGGATTCCCGAACGAAAACAGTTCCGGGTCAGTTCCACGATCAAAGATTTAGAATCCTCCTCCCGGTCGCAGCCTACCGTATTAAGAGCTTCATACAGTGAAGTTTCAAACAATGTCGAGATAATTTCGCTCCGTTCGTAACCGGGCATCATACGCTGCAAAGGATCAGTTTCCGCCTCCACTGTTTCGCGGTAGGTAACTTCACCGGGCATCGACAAAGGTTGCTCCAGGCGAATGGGGTAGGCATCCGGATTGAAATAGAGCCCCGGATCGAATGAATACCGGCAACTCTGTTCCGGCACCGGATTCTCAAGCGTAACATCCCGGTGTTCCGCCAAAAGCTGCCCTCTGTAAAAGTTCACCGCCCACTGGTAGGCATGAGCATGAAAAAATCCGGCTTCCTCTACGGTTACGGGCAATGAACCGTCGGGACGTAGGAAAGGCACGAGTATCTTTACACTCCGCCCGCTTGAACCGACAAAAGCAATCATCGTCTGAGGCAGTCCGGACAGCTTGTCACGCAAGCGTGCAGCCTCTTCTACTCCGGTGAATCCCTTCACACTCAGAAGTACCAATCCATGATAAGCCTTCATCACCGATATTTCTTTACTCTTGCCCAGTTCCACCGAAAAAAGGATACGGGGCAGTTTGTCCACCGCCGTGACATGTCCACTTCCACCCGAAAACTTCAGTGTCCGACGTAAAGCACTCACGGGGCAGGTTTTGGTTTCGGTTTTCATATTCTCCAACACAGTTTCGAGTTTCACCGTACGTTGTGCTACGACAGTTTCTTCCTTTCGGATCAGGGTTATTTTCATGGTTTTTCCGGTTTTTTATAATGTGGTAAAGGTACTCTTTCTTACCGGATAAAGCAAGCGGATCATCGCAAATAAATCAATTATATTTAATAACAAACAAGAGGAGTATTACTTGTTTTCACGATAAATATTATGTATCTTTATAGGAGCATTATCCAAGCCCGGACAGCGGGACTCATGGGCCCGCATACCCGGGCTGACCGGCCTGCATACCGAGGCTAATGAGCCCGGGGATGCGGGCTCAGGTAAAGAACAAAGGAAAAAGGCAAAAACAAAGAAAGAAAAACCAATAAACAAATAACTATCAACAATTAAAAACCAAACAAATTATGGCAGCACGTTATGATTTCAGAGAAGTTCCTTCTAAAAAAGAGAACGGAGAGGAACCCAAGCTTTATCCCCACATCATTTCGAGTGGAACCATCCGGACACGCACCATTCTTGAAGAAATTTCGGAAGCCTCCACCTTCACAGTAGGCGACCTGGAAGGAGTGCTCTGTGCCCTGACAGAGAAAATCTCCAAATATCTGGTGGACGGATACCATGTGGAGTTGGGCAAGATCGGCTATTTCTCGGCAAGCCTGAAGGCAACGCATCCGGTGAAAGATAAAAAAGAGATCCGCGCACAATCCATTTACTTCGACAACATTAATTTCAGGGCTTCGATGTGGTTTCGCAGACATACCAAGGGCTATGTGGAACGTGCCGGCAAATACGGTTCACGAAGCTCGTCACAGCTCAGCGAAGAAGAAAAGCTTTTTCGACTGGAAAGGTATCTAAATGAAAATGCTTTTATCACCCGTTCGGACTACACCCGACTGACCGGACGACTGAAAAATAAAGCGTTGGAAGATCTACACCGATTTGTAGATCAGGGAATTATCGAACCAAAAGGGCGAGGAAGCCTACTGGTATTTATCAAAAAATCGCCTTCCAAAGAGGAAATTTAGCGGGTGGAAGATGGAAGATGAGGGTGGAAGATAAACGGCTAAAAAACCGCATCTTCCACCCTATTAGTTTACTACGAATCAGACAGTTATCTTTTAAAAGGTGGAAGATGGAAGATCGAAATGCATTTTTTGTATGAGAGGAGGATTTTCTTCATGAAAGCGGCAAACTTCGATTCCTCGTTTATTGGGTCTGTATCCTGAATTTCAGTATCTCCCATGGAGACCAGCATTGCCGCAAGCCTCTCCTCTATCGATTCAAAGAGTTTTGACTGTTTGGAAACACATTCATTCAGCAGTTCGGTTTGCTTTTCCAGCAAACGGATCTTTTCTAATGCATTAGCATATAATTTCGCGATTATCTCGACATTTTCAAAGGTGATGGCACAACCGTAGTCTTTTCCTGCTTCAGCCGGAAGACTATGCAATTTAATAAAATCACACACGCTGTCATCATTCAATAACAAAGTGTAGTTTACGTAAGTGAAAGTAATTTCAGGAAGTTCCGACCAAGAGAGAACATCTTTTACCGTAGTCTCGTATTTTTCGGCAGCTTGCCGTAGAGTAATCCAATTAGCCATACAGGGAAAAAGATTAAAGTTAAAATAATCTACCCTGCACGGTTTCTTGAATGTGATTATATGAAAAGGTACGGGGCATTACTCATCCAACAAACGAGGTATGTAGCGGCACCCTTGATGCATGGATAAGTAAGCCCGTACCAATACAGATACAGGCTGTACTCATCCGGTGCATCTTTAAAAATCGCTACATTTTTCGTTTGACCGGAGAGAACTGCGTATTTATGGGCATAAAAATGTTTATGCCAACCATAGTTCTACTGCAAAGATACGTTTTTTCTGAACAAAACAACAAACAATAATGAATGTTTTTCAGAAAAGCATTTATCTATCTGCAAGAAGATTATGCGGATGGCAGTATATGTTCAATCAAACGCAATCCAACTTTACCATTCATTCTATTCATTTACCACAAACTGTCTGATCTGGCAGGCCGTACCCTTACTTTGCGGATGATGATCTTTTGACATCCTGAACATCAGACGATGTTTGCCTTTCGGCAACTCCGTATCGAACATATATACCCAAGGAATATACAGTCCGCCGCTCCAAGCCGTAAACGTATCCAACTTTTTAAACGGAGCACCGTCAATACTATATTCCAGAATCCCGGCAGCCGGACCACTTACACAGAAGATACCGACAGCCGTCCCTTCAAAGTCGAGTGTCAGTTTCGCTCCGGGACGATCGGTTTCAAGCATGGGCACATCGACAAAGCCCGGACGCGTTTCGGCAATAAGGCGCGGAGTCCACGAAGGGACTAACTGCCAGCCTTTATTTATATGAGCTTGCCGGATGTCGACCAACTTGCCATTTGTGTAACTATATCCGTCCAGCGGCACGGCAGGAAGCACATGAGGCTTGACGGCAGGTCCGGCAGCAACACAAGAAGCATAGATTTCATCGAGCACCTTATTTATCGTAGCCGCATAATAAGCATGCCCCAAAGGTTTGGGATGCGTACCGCCAAACTGTTCCCAATTGAATTCACCTTCCCGCATACGGGCGGCGATTTCTGTAGCGAGGTTGACGGAAGGGATCAGATAATGGTTCGCCACCCGTTCGTGATTCAGAATCACATCGGGCATCTGACCTCCGTCCAGTTTCGGGATGAAAGGATCGTAGATAAAATGCAGCATCATGATATCCATAGACGGATTGGAAAGCAAAGCATGGCGTACGATACCTTCCATTCCTCTTACCTGCTCAATGGCATTAAAGCCGTTGGTATCATCGTTCACCGCCGCTTCCACAAAAAGCAGATCGACTTTGGCCTTGGACAACACATCGTCCGCCAAGCGGAATGCTCCGGGCGTACTGCCCATAGAAGGAATCCCGGCATCGATAAAGGTAAACTTTGTATAAGGGAAACGCTGCTTCAAATCTTCACAAATCATATCCCTCCATCCCTTCATTTCTGTGATGGAACCTCCCAGAAAAGCAACCGTACCAACACGTTCTTTCTCAAACATCTGATACGAGTTACGATAGTCCCCTCTTAATGTATAGCATTGTTTGGCTTCATAACCCGGCTGATGGCGGATAATAAAGTCGACCACCGGAGCAGGATCTGACAAACTATGCGGATGATGATCCACTCCCGGTTTCAAGATAAGTTCGAATGGAGCCCCCATGGCTGTATATCGTTGGCGGACAATAGCCGAGTTCTCTGAAAACGGCACTACCTTGTCACTGTCTCCACATACACAGATCACCGGAATCCCCGCATCCGCCAAAGGTTTCAGCCGGTCAATCGGATTACCGGAAAATGAATTCATCTGATCATCCGTCAGCCCCCATTCCTCTAACAGACCTTTCCATAGTCCGGCATTCTCAGGCGAACGTCCCGGCCAACTGAATACGTTACAAACCGGAGCGTCCACATAGATACAGGCCACTTTATCCGGATGATCGGCCGCCCAATTATAAGCAAACAGACCTCCACGACTGAAACCCTCAAGCGTTACTTTGGGAGATAGTCCATACATACGTACCATATTCCAATAAAAATCAGTACCGGACTTCCGGGCACGGGGACTTCCATAAAGATGAGTCAGATCATAATATGCCACATGAAAACCACGCCTCAACAATTCTTCATCAACTGAAGCAAAAGCACCGAAAAAAGCAGGACGCCAGATCCAGGGGTTACCGGTTGCCGCATGTTTCGGGCAGACAACAATAGCCTCCCGATCCTGATAAGCAAAAGTATATTGATCGAACCCTTTCCATTTACCTTTAAGTCCCGGGAAGGGTTGAGAAACATGTGCCGGTGGTTCCTCGCCGGTCAGTTGCCGGTAAATGGCCTGTGCAATACGGACAGCAGCTTTTTCGTTGGGATGTACGTTGTCGGCAAAACACTCTTTCATCCCCGTTAACGGAGTATGCAGATCGATTACTTTCAATCCGTATTTGGCAGCCAACCGGTTGATAACCGGCATCACTCCATGAACAATGATACTATCATTGATGCCCCACTGGACAGCGTATGCGGGAATAGGATAACATAAATAAATTTCCGGCTTCGACGGTAATGCCCGAAGCGTTCGGATCATCGTCTCCATATCTTTCTTAAAATCGGATTTATATCGCCAGTTCTGAGGTTTCGTATCATTGGTCCCCAATTTAATAGTCACAATATCGGGATTATAGTCCAATGCTTGCCGATAGCGCTCTTCCTTCATATAGGGATTGTCCCCTTTCATCAGCATGGTGCGGGCACTGACTCCAAAGTTCCGGACCTCATAACCGTCGCCCAACATCTGCCCCAGCACAGCGGGATAGCTGTCTTTAGCAGGATTACGTGTACCTACACCATATGTGATACTATTACCGATACAGGCTATTTTGATAACCTTTTTTTGTGCTGCTACATATTGCACGGCAATAAAAAGCAGGAATAAAGAGATGATTGCGTTTTTCATTATTCTGTTTGTTTATCCGCCCCAAAGATACACAACGGTTTTTAAACCAAAAAAGATACGTATGAAAACAATTGTTCCTGACAATTATTCTAATTACCTTTGCCAGCAACCTCTATCAATAAAACAATGGAAACAAAAGACGAAGCCTGGCAAGTAGTCAGCAGCAAATATCTATTTCGCCGCCCGTGGTTGACCGTACGGTGCGACGACATGCTTTTGCCTAACGGCAACCATATCCCGGAGTACTACATCCTTGAGTATCCCGACTGGGTGAACACCATCGCCATCACCAGAGAAGGAAAGTTTGTATTTGTCCGCCAGTTCCGACCGGGAATCGGCAAACAGCTATATGAACTTTGTGCGGGTGTATGCGAGAAAGAGGATGCATCACCGCTTGTTTCGGCACAACGTGAACTGCTGGAAGAAACCGGATACGGCAATGGTAACTGGCAGGAATATATGGTGATTTCGGCCAATCCAAGCACACATACCAATCTGACTCACTGCTTTCTGGCAACGGATGTAGAACGAGTAGACATACAACATCTGGAAGATACGGAGTCACTTACAGTGCATCTGCTCACCTTTGAAGAGGTACAAGAACTCCTGAAAAGCAACCAAATCATACAGGCATTACATGCGGCACCGCTCTGGAAATACGTAGCAGAACAAAAACAAATGAAATAAAACAGTTATCCGGGTAGGGAATTTTTCATTGGGTGTTGTCTTTATAGGAAAGAACCTATAAAACCAACAAACATTATGAAAGAATTTATGCTGATCGCTTCTCTGGTTTTGTCATTCTGCATTCTTATTTTGTGTAGAGACTATATCGTATTTATGCTGAAAAAATGAAAAAGTTTCGCTTTTATGCCTCTTTTTTCGTTTTGACATGACATAACAAATAAGGAATCATTATTTTGCTTTTCTTTGCAGTGAGAAAGAAGAGCATCATGGATTCCTTTGATAAATATATATCCCGAAACCTTCCGCTGGTCAGCCTGATCAGTGCGGTTTTTATCATATACCCCAATATAGCCTGCACTCCGTGGGAGCTAAACTCTTTGAAGCCATCGGACTACCTTGGTTTCTTTTCTTATTTTATATATCGCTTCCTTTTCTTTTGGGGGATGATCGGTTTCCTGATAAACTACAATCTGCGGCAGATCCCGACAGCGCTATTCCGGAAACGCCTGACTCACAACTTCCTGTTTGCACTGACCGGTTATCTGTTCTTCGCATCCGTTTCGTACACCATCTCTTCGCATGGTTTCCATACGGATTTTCTGGGAAGCACTTTAATCTCCCAGTTCTTCACGCTCTGCTTTTTATGCACATTGGTAGGATACATCTCCATGCTTTATACCCGGCAGAGAGAAAAAGAGCAGGAAATAGAACGTCTTCGTTTTGAGAACTTACAAAGTCGTTGTGACGCACTGGCCAATCAGGTAAACCCGCATTTCTTCTTTAACTCACTGAACGGAATATCTTCATTAATACGAAAAAAGAATGATGAAAACACGCTGATGTACGTCAATCAGCTATCTGATATCTTCCGGTACATCTTGCAAAGCGACCGGAAAGGGCTCGTCACGCTGAGAGAAGAACTGGAGTTCATCCAATCTTTCCAATACGTAATGGAGGTACGTTTTGCCAATAAACTGGTTTTTGCCATCGACGTAGCCGAAAGGCAAAAAGATTTGCTGACACTGCCTGTACTCTCACTACTTCCGTTAGTCGATAACGTCACCGTACACAACCGGATAGACAGCGAACACAAGATGGAGATCTCCATCCGGATGAACGAACAATCTGAACTGGTGGTGTCCAATCCCATTTACCCTAAACTATCCCCGCCCGACACAAACGGAACCGGACTAAGTAACTTGGAAAATCGATTCAATCTGTTAATGAATAAGCAAATCCGGGTGGAATCTGACGAAGAGACATTCCGGGTATATCTACCTCTAATATAGTAGTTGTTATGAAAGTACTGATTGTAGAAGACGAAACCGCTGCCTATGAAAACCTGACGGATATCCTCGCGGAGGTAGCCCCCGATATCCGGGGCATGGCCAATACAGAAAGTGTCACGCAGACTGTCGGATGGTTGCAGTCAAATCCGGCTCCGGATCTGATATTCATGGATATTCATTTATCAGACGGATCGGCCTTTGCCATTTTCGACAGAATAAAGCTGGAGACTCCTATTATATTTACAACGGCTTATGACCGATATGCCATCGAAGCTTTTAAAGTGAACAGCATAGACTATTTACTGAAACCTGTCAAGGTGGAGGATGTAGAACACGCACTGGAAAAATACAGCAAACTGACCCGACAGGACCTTTTGCAATATTTGGCACAACTGACGCAGCTGAAACCCGCACCCAAGTACAAAGACAAACTATTGATTGCACATAAAGACAAACTGCTCCCGGTGAGCATAAAAGAGATTTCTTATTTCTACGCAACCGGTAAAAACACATATGTACGCCTGAAGGACGGCAACTGTTATCCTTATTCCAAGACCTTGGAACAGATCGTCTCCTCACTCAATCCGACAGACTTTATCCGGGCTAACAAACAGTTTGTCATAGCCAGAGACAGCGTAACGGATATAACTATCTGGTTTGACAGCCGACTGCTTATCACACTCGATACCGAAGTGCCGGAACGTGTTTATGTCAGCAAAAACAAAGCATCGGAATTTAAGACGTGGCTTGTAAACGATAAATAACAAACTCAATAAAAACAAACGCAATGATACGAAAAATCAGACTAACATGTGGCATCATCTGCCTGACACTGATCACCCTGCTGTTCCTTGATTTCACCGGAACACTGCACGGTTGGTTCGGCTGGCTGGCAAAAATCCAGTTCCTTCCTGCGATACTGGCATTGAACATAGGGGTAGTAGCCTTTTTAATAATTCTGACAGCCGTATTCGGACGAATCTACTGTTCGGTGATTTGTCCGCTCGGAGTATTCCAGGATGTGGCAGCCTGGGTTGGGAAAAGACGGAAAAAGTTGCCTTACTCCTATTCTCCGGCACTCTCTTCACTACGCTACGGGGCATTGGCTATATTCATCATTACCCTGATAGCAGGAGTTAGTTTCATCGCAACTTTGTTTGCTCCGTATAGTGCTTACGGACGTATTGCAAACAACCTGTTCCAACCCATCTGGTTATGGGGAAACAACCTGTTTGCTCATCTGGCGGAACGAATCGACAGTTATGCATTTTATGACGTCGAAGTCTGGATGAAAAGTCTGCCGACATTTATCATCGCTGCAGCGACTTTCGTTATCCTGATTCTGCTGGCATGGCGAAACGGGCGTACCTACTGTAATACCATCTGCCCTGTGGGGACAGTACTGGGATTTCTTTCACGCTATTCTTTATTCCGCGTCACGATTGATACGGATAAATGTAACGGGTGCGGACTGTGTGCACGCCATTGCAAAGCGGCATGCATCAACTCCAAAGAACATACGATAGACTACAGCCGTTGTGTGGCTTGCATGGACTGCCTTGGCAAATGCAAGCAGAAAGCGCTCAGTTACCAATTACGAACAAACAAAACAGGATCACCACAAGTGAAGCAGAATGCTCCTCTGGCCTCATCCGGCCAAGTAAATGAAGCACGCCGCAACTTCCTGACCGTAACGACAATGGTAGCCGCAACATCGGCACTCAAAGCACAGGAGAAAAAAGTAGATGGCGGACTCGCCACCATAGAAGATAAGAAAATACCCAATCGGCAGACACCCATCACACCTCCCGGTTCGTTGAGTGTGCGTAATATGTCTGCACATTGCACGGCCTGCCAACTGTGTGTATCAGCCTGCCCCAATCAGGTATTGCGTCCTTCCACGAAACTGATGAACCTGATGCAGCCCGAAATGTCGTACGAACGCGGCTATTGTCGTCCGGAGTGTAACGATTGTTCCCAGGTATGTCCGGCAGGAGCAATCCGCCCTATCACGGTGGCCGACAAGTCTTCGACTCAAATCGGGCATGCGGTCTGGGTAAAAGCGAACTGCGTACCACTGACTGACGGGGTGGAATGTGGCAATTGTGCCCGTCATTGTCCGACAGGAGCCATTCAGATGATTCTATCCATACCGAACCAAACAGACTCCCCCAAAATACCGGCAATCAATACCGAACGTTGCATCGGTTGCGGAGCATGTGAAAATCTTTGCCCGGCACGCCCGTTCAGTGCCATCTATGTAGAAGGTCACGAAAGACACCGTATCATATAACACATCCCAAAAGTAGAAACATATGGAAAAACAGAATAAGCATATAGACCGAAGAGGATTCCTCAAAATTGTGGGTATCAGCGCCGCTACAACAACTGCCGCTCTTTATGGTTGCGGCTCCGGAGATAAAGCCGGTCAGGGACGGAGTGCCTCTTCTCCTGTCCCCACAGATAAAATGACCTATCGCTCAGTAGGCGGAATCAAAGATAAAGTTTCTCTCCTGGGGTATGGCTGCATGCGCTGGCCTACAATCCCTTCACCGGAAGGGAAAGGAGACCTTATCAACCAGGAAGCCGTCAATGAACTGGTAGATTATGCTATCGCCCACGGAGTAAACTATTTCGATACATCGCCCGTATATGTACAGGGCTGGTCGGAAAAAGCAACAGGAATTGCCCTCAAAAGGCATCCGCGTGAAAAACTGTACATAGCAACCAAACTATCGAATTTTTCAAACTTCTCACGTGAAAACTCACTGGCTATGTATCACCAGTCGTTTGAGGATATGCAGGTAGAGTACTTTGATTATTATCTGCTGCACGCCATCGGTGGCGGCGGAATGAAAGTGTTCAACGAACGATATATCGATAACGGCATGCTTGACTTCCTTCTCAAAGAACGTGAAGCCGGGCGTATCCGGCACCTCGGCTGGTCATTTCATGGTGATGTCGAGGTTTTCGACCAGGTACTCGCCATGCATGATACGGTGAAATGGGATTTTGTACAAATTCAACTCAACTATATGGACTGGCGCCACGCTACAGGAAACAATGTCAATGCGGAATATCTTTACGGAGAACTGGCCAAACGAAACATTGCCGCTGTCATCATGGAACCACTGTTGGGCGGACGCCTGTCAAATGTCCCTGAACACATCGTGGGACGACTGAAACAGCGACGTCCTGAAGACAGCATAGCATCGTGGGCTTTCCGCTTTGCCGGTTCACCGGAACTGGTACTGACTGTATTGAGCGGTATGACCTACATGGAGCACTTGCAAGATAACATCCGTACTTATTCACCACTGGTTCCTCTGACCGATGACGACAAGGAATATCTGGAAGAGACTGCACAACTTATGATGCAATATCCTACCATCCCATGCAATGACTGCAAATATTGCATGCCCTGCCCATACGGCATCAATATTCCTGCCATCCTCGTTCATTACAACAAGTGCGTAAACGAAGGGAATATTCCGCAAAGCCGGACAAGCGAAAACTATAAAGAAGCACGGCGCGCTTTCCTGATAGGCTATGACCGCAGTGTACCCAAACTACGGCAAGCCAGCCATTGTATTGGCTGCAACCAATGCACCTCACATTGTCCGCAGTCTATCCGGATTCCGGACGAACTGCACCGTATCGATCATTTTGTAGAACAACTCAAACAGGAAACGCTATAATGGAAAAGATAATCGATCTACTCCACTCCGGAGGCTATTCCTGTGTGATCGGGAACGGAGCGGAAATACGCACCTTCACTCAACGGGGCGTAGCCGATTTATACGATCTGTTCCGGCAAGAACCCTCTTTCATGAAAGGAGCCTGCATTGCCGACAAGGTGATTGGGAAAGCTGCCGCAGGACTAATGGTTCTGGGAGGAATCCGGCGGGTATATGCAGATGTCATCAGCCAACCCGCACTTACACTCCTGCATGATGCCAATGTTGAGGTTACTTATATCCGATTGGTGCCTTTCATTGAGAATCGGGACAAAAGCGGATGGTGTCCGCTGGAAACAGCTTGCCATGAAATCAGTTCTTTAGAAGAAATATTCCGGATCATTGAGAATTTCCTCTCCAAAATGAGGATGAAGAAAAATCTGCTTGGCATCCTGTTTGCCTGTACTTTTCTAAGTACCTCTTTAGAGGCACAAGTCCGGAGAGACACGACCCACACGACACAGAATTACGAGATAGACGGGGTAGTAGTCACCGGCACACGAAATGAAACTGACATCCGCCATCTGCCTATGACTGTTTCAGTCCTGAACCACGAAACCATAGAGAAACGTTTAGAGCCTTCTTTACTCCCCATGTTGACAGAACAGATCCCGGGGTTATTCACAACCAGCCGTGGCATCATGGGGTATGGCGTGTCGAGCGGTGCGGCAGGTGGTATCAGCCTGCGTGGCATCGGAGGCAGCCCCACTACAGGATTATTAGTATTGATTGACGGACATCCACAGTACATGGGGCTAATGGGGCATCCTATTGCCGACGCTTATCAATCGATGCTGGCTGAAAAAGTGGAAGTAGTACGTGGCCCTGCATCCGTACTTTATGGTTCGAATGCAATGGGCGGAGTAATCAACATCGTGACCCGTCAGCAGCGGGAAAACGGAGTGAAAACGGGAGCCCGGCTGGGATATGGCTCATATAATACATGGACGACCGAAGTTACCAACCAAGTAAAAAAAGGACGTTTCAGCAGTGTTATCACCGGTTCTTACAACCGGACAGACGGACATCGCCCCGATATGGAGTTTGAGCAATACGGCGGATATACAAGGCTGGGCTATGAATTGAACCGCACATGGAACATATCCGCAGATCTGAACCTGACGCATTTCAATGCCTCTAATCCGAGAACAGTCAGCACTCCGGTTTTCGATAACGATTCACGCATTACACGTGGCATGACTTCATTTGCTTTGGAGAATAAGTATGAACATACATCGGGGGCACTCAAGTTTTTTTATAATTGGGGTAAACATCACATTAATGACGGATACGGTACAGGCGAAGAACCACTGGACTACCGTTTCAACTCTAAAGACCGGATGACGGGAATTTCCTGGTACCAGAGTACTTCTTTATTTACGGGTAACCGGCTGACTGTAGGATTAGACTATATGCGGTTTGGCGGTGAAGCATGGAATCGCTTCATTACAGACCGCCATAAAGAAAATATCTCGGATAAATCGGAAAATGAAATTGCGGGATACGTTGATTTCCGTCAGGCAATCGGTAGTCATCTGACAATAGACGCAGGGATCCGTGCAGATCATCACACTGTCTCCGGAACAGAATGGATACCACAAGTCGGCTTGTCGGTACAGTTGCCACACAACGCAAGCTTGAAAGCTATGGCCAGTAAAGGATTCCGCAACCCTACAATCCGCGAACTATATATGTTCCGCCCTGCCAATCCCGATTTATTGCCGGAACGGTTATGGAATTACGAATTGTCTTATTCTCAACGACTGTTCGATCAAACGTTTTATTATGGGGTTAACCTCTTTTATATCAATGGTGACAATATGATCCAGACTATCCGCACAGACGGACGTCCGCTGAACGTAAACACCGGTAAAATAGAGAACTGGGGAGCAGAAGCCAGTATAGCGTACCACATCCATCCTACATGGAACCTGACTGCTAACTACAGCTGGCTTCATATGGAACACCCTCTGGTTGCCGCACCGGAACATAAATTATATGCAGGAATTGATTACACAAAAGGCAAATGGAATTTCTCCACCGGAATACAATATGTGGCAGGACTTTATACTGTAGTGAGCCCTGAAGAAAAGAAAGAAAACTTTCTTCTATGGAATCTTCGAGGTAATTATCGTATCTGCTCCATCGCCGGCCTGTTTGTAAAAGGAGAGAATCTGCTGGCGCAACGTTATGAAATAAATGCCGGTTACCCTATGCCGAAAGCTACATTTATGGGAGGAATCAACATTAACTTTTAATTATCATATCATAATATGGAAACAACATCTATCAAGCTTTATTCATTAAATTACAACGATGCCAAAACATATCTGGCAGCGATGCTGTTTGTCGTGGGAAATATGGCATTGCCCCAACTTTTTCATCTCATCCCCCAAGGGGGTATCACCTGGTTACCGATCTATTTCTTTACTCTGATCGGAGCCTATAAATATGGGTGGAAAGTCGGATTGTTGGCAGCACTCTTTTCACCTGTCCTGAATTCATTGTTATTCGGTATGCCCCATCCGGCAGTTTTACCTGCTATCCTTTTAAAATCAGTGCTTCTGGCTGTAGCGGCCGGTTATGCCGCCCATCATTATAAGCGTATCTCCATTCCCATTCTGCTGGTTGTCGTGTTGGCCTACCAGGTGGCCGGTACTCTGGGTGAGTGGATCATGGTCAAAGATTTCCTCAGTGCCGCACAGGATTTCCGTATCGGCCTGCCGGGAATGGCTCTGCAAATATTCGGAGGATACCTGTTTATAAGCCGTTTGATTTATAAATAAACCTGGCTACAGCTACCCTGCCCATACTCCTAAAATGAAAAATGGAAGATACGGCTTTCCAAACCGTCCATCTTCCATTTTTCTGATTTATTCGGCATTCTTCTTCAACCATTCTACTCTGCGTTGGTCAGGCAGGTGCCTTACCTTGAAGTGCTCAAATCTCACTTCAAATCCATTTCCATCAGGACAAGCAGCCATCAGTCCCACCTTCACGGGTATATTATCCTGTAACCAGGCATTACGCATTAGTGTGTAAGTTTTGTCATCAAATGAATAGAAAATTTCTACCGCATCCAGTCGTCTGACAGCTTTTATCCAGATATAAGGCACGGTTTTATCCAAAGTTATCACGCTCCAGTCACTCGTTTTATGAGTAACGACTGTACTCAAATTAAACTTCCCGTCTACAAACTCAATACCTGCTTTAATATAGTTTTCATGGTCAATACGAAGCATCAGTCCGGCTTGGTCGAAGCGTACTTTATAGTCACCTGTCACTTTTACTTTCGCCTCAAACTCACCACCATAGGTAGCATAATAGAATGGTGCATCATCCACCGTAAAACCATAGTGAGAAATCCGCCAATAATCACTTTGCGGAGTGACAGACATCGATAGTACATTATCTTTTATCTCCCATTGGTCCGGTTCATTGAACCATTGCATTTTTCCCAGCGTCTGCGCAAATGTCACTTGCGCCATCAAGCCCATAAATAGGGCCAAACATACTTTTTTCATTTTACTTTTTAATTATGCTTATCTTATAATGTATATTTTACTTTATCTTTTTCCGTGATTTGCCTAATCACACGGCAAGGATTACCTGCTGCAATCACATTGCCCGGGATATCTCTATTCACCACACTCCCCGCACCTATCACTGTATTGTCACCGATTGTCACACCCGGCAGCACACAAACTTGTGCTCCTATCCAGACATTATTACCCACATGAATGGGACGGGCATACTCTAATCCCCGGTTTCTTTGTTCTGCATCCAGAGGATGCCCCGCAGTATAGAATCCACAAGAAGGAGCTATAAAAACATTATCACCGAACGTTACTTTCGCTTCATCCAGAATGACACAGTTTATATTGGCATAAAAATTCTCTCCTATCTCAATATTATAGCCATAATCGCAATAAAAGGGTTGTTCCAACAGAAAATGCTCTTTCGTCTTGTGAAACAATCGACGAATAATGGCTTCCCGTTCAGTTATTTGCGAAGGACGTAAACGATTCAGTTCATAACATAATTCTTTGCAGGCCTGCCGTTCGGCTATCAGCTCTGTATCATAATTAGCATCATACAGCCTGCCTGTTCCCATTTTTTCTTTTTCACTTTCCATCAACAACTATGTTTTATGATTATCTTTGCAAAGGTAAGAGCTTGTATCTAAGCCTGCAATGCTTATTAATAACCATTTCCCTTCCCGATATGGACATTGTTGACAAACTGAACAAAGAGTTTCTGGCACAGCCTTTCTGCAAAGATGAACAACTGCCTGAAGAACTAAAAGAGTATAAACAAATAGCATACAACTATGCACGGATAGAAAATGCAATTGCTGTGCTTAGCGATATGCATACCAACATCAGCTACATTTATTATGGGGGAACAGCCGAAACGTTGGGTATAGCCAAACGTGGAGAAAGCCGGAATTTTGAATCAATATGGGAAAAGGAAATCTTTAAACAGATTCATCCCGATGATCTGTCAGAAAAGTATGTACAGGAACTCCGCTTCTATCACTTCCTGAAACAGATTCCTGCGAAAAAGCGTGCAGATTATTTTCTTATGAGCAAACTCCGCATGCGTAATACTTCCGGAAAATATGTTCCTGTCCTGCACAGAATGTTTTATGTATCTACCCACTCAAGCAATAGCATGTGGCTGGCCCTGTGCCTTTACAATTTATCGACTGATCCTACCATGAATTGCATGGTCATCAACTCGGCAAACGGACAGGCCATAGAACTGGAAAAACAGGACTACAGCAGCCTTTTATCCGACAGGGAAAAGGTGATATTGAAGCTGATCGATACGGGGAAAACAAGTCAGGAGATTGCCCGGACCCTATTCATAAGTAAAAATACCGTCAGCCGACACCGGCAAAATATACTGGAGAAACTCCAGGTAAAGAATTCCATAGAAGCTTGCAGAATAGCGAAAGAGCTAAAACTACTTTCCTGACCGGGCTTTCAGAAGGGTGACAGATCACCGGTCCGGGAAATCCTTATGGGCAGCTTCCCAAGCAATAATAGCATTCTTGCGCATCTCTCCCCAATGATAATTTCCCGGTTCGCCGGTAGCCTTTATCACACGATGGCAAGGTATCAGAAAAGCAACCGGATTCTTCCCCACAGCAGTTCCGACAGCCCTACAAGCACCATTGTATCCGGATTTGGTCGCCAAATCGGCATAAGTCGCCAGCCCTCCTGCCGGAATCTTCAATAAAGTTTCCCATACTTTTAACTGGAATTCCGTTCCTTTCAAATGCAGTTTGATTTCTTCCAGCCTGTTCCAATCCCGATCAAAGACAGACAATGCATGTTGCTGCTTCGTGTCCGGTGATAGCACATATTTAGCGTTAGGAAATATACTTCGCAAATGATCAAAAGCTCTCCTCTCTCCTTCATCGACAAAGGCCATGTGACAAACACCTTTATCGGTAGATGCTGCTATTATTTTACCAAACGGTGTATCGGCAAACGAATAATTAATATTCAATGCCAGTCCGCCGTTTTTATATTCACCGGGAGTCATTCCCTCTATGTTTATAAACAAGTCATGAAGTCGCCCTGTTCCCGAAAGTCCAAGCTCGCAGGCTGTATCAAAAAGTGTCGCATGGGTTTCTTTCAATATCTTTTTTGCATACTCAATATTCAGATATTGCAAGAAACGCTTCGGAGTTGTTCCCGCCCACTCGCTAAACATCCTTTGGAAATGGAAGGGGCTCATATTGATATGTTCTGCGATCTCCTCCAATTTAGGCTGCGTACGATAGTTCTTTTTAATAAAGCGGATAGCATCTGCAATCCGATTATAATTCAGTTCCTGCTGTGACTTCATCTATATTCAAAAAAACACTTTGTCAGAAAGTTCAAGTTCAAGTAATATCTTCTTTGCAGGAATTCCACCACCATACCCTACTAATTTACGGTCACTGCCAATCACGCGATGACAAGGAACAAGTATTGAAATGGGATTCGCCCCATTGGCGGCAGCCACAGCGCGAATAGCTTTGGGATTGCCTAATTTCCGCGATAAATCGCCATAAGATAATGTCATCCCATACGGGATATTCAACAACTCTTTCCAAACAGTCTTCTGAAAATCGGTACCGACAAAGAACAACGGAATATCAAAAGCCGTTCTTTTCCTGCCAAAATATTCATCCAACTGAATTATTGTTCGTACAATTACTTCAGATGAACTCTTTTCATAATCGGCATGTAACAGTTTCTGCATTCTCCGGTCAATTAATGCCCGCCTTCCTTCCCTGTTCCAATCGCACATGCAAAGTTTTCCTTGGTAAGAGCCTAATATCAGCTCCCCGCATGGTGATTGGTAGTATTGTATCTGAATAACGTTTTTCATATTTCTCTCTTCGTTGGAAAATTAATAGCTTTTTGTTTCTTTGATTTATCTGTCATTATCCGAAGCACAAGGAACACAGACACATTCACTCTGTTCGAGTACGTAGCAAATGTACGAAGTTTCCAAATGAAAAATAATCCGAAACTTGCTAAAATCAGTTCCCGAATGAGTTATTTATATAATAAAACCAATTAGAGCGGAATTAATTGCACGAACGCTTCAACCGAACCATTAAAAGAACCTGTTTAATAATTCTTCACCGGCTCTTCATGGAATGTACAGAGGCTACAAATACTAAAAAGGGTGTTTAAAAACTAATTGTTTAATAGAATATAGCTCTTTCTAAAAAGATAAAGCAATAATAGAAATGCAAGAACGACATATTGACCGTAAACGCTATTTTAATGAACAAGCGCAAACCTGCAGAAACTATTACATTCCATATATAAAAAGCAAGATAGAATATCTCCCCGATAAAGTGTTGGAAGTAGGATGTGGCGAAGAACATCAACAGATTGCAAAAGGAAAAATTATCTCACATCTGCCTTTTATACATCTCCTTCCTCGTTTCTTGTGTAGATGGCTACTAAAACTATGCGGTGAAAAAGATGATACTATAAAAGAACTACTAAATATTAAACAGACAAAATGTAGCGTTGAAATATTCAGAAACATCGCAAAACAAGCCGGATATCAGATTATGAATGAACAACTATATCTTTTCAATCCTCACTATGAAGTCAAATTTGGCTTTCCGCCAAGAAAACTAAGCAAAGGAATCTCTATGATTCCATATGTAAGAGATTTCTTCAGCACAAGTTGTTTTATAGGATCAATGAATAACTCTGAGGGGTGAAATTATAAATTCTTATCTTTGCCTTCAAATTTATAGAAAATGGAGTTAAATGGTTATCGCCTTCTTCTTCCTGAAGGCACCTTGGATTACTTTGCTCTTGTTGATGTGAAGGAAAGCGTGAATGAGATTGTGATTTACCTTGAAGAGAAGAATCTGGTTCCTGAGCAGTATGCCGGTGAGGGCACTGAGAGCAAAGGCTTTTATGATCCAGTGGTTGTCCAGGACTTTCCCCTTCGTGGCAAGAAAGTGTATCTGAACATTCGCCGTCGTCGCTGGATATTAAAGAAGAGCAATGAGTATATCTGCCGTAACTGGCGCATGTTAGCTGAGGGTACTCGTATGACGCAGGATTTTGCGTTTTTTTTAAAAGAACTATATTGATAATTATCCGATCAGCTGCAAGTTATTGGGTACTTTATATGGCGTTGACGGGGATTTATTTGAACGTCAATACCGTAACCATTTAAGTGGCTACCTCCACTGGGAGCAGCTTGCCCACGCAGAGAACTGGCTTTTGTTTGAAAAGAACATTGGTGCCTACGTCTGCATTGATGAAGTGGCTCTCTCTCGTGGAGAACTCTATACTGTGTTGATTAATAAAGAGGCTCACGGTGGTAAAGGCAGTATTATCGCTATCATTAAAGGTACGGCTGTTTGTACAGTCACCTCTGTCCTGCTTAAACTTTCCCGTCGTCGTCGCTACCAGGTACGTGAGATAACATTGGATATGGCCCCCAATATGGCACAGATTGCCCGGACTTGCTTCCCTGCCGCCAAACGCGTTACAGATCGTTTCCATGTACAGAAATTAGCCTATGAAGCTGTTCAGGAGATGCGCGTGAAAGCTCGCTGGGAGGCTTTGGACGAAGAGTCCATACAGATTGCTTACGCAAAGGCCTGCGGAAAGATGTATCATGCGCCCGTTTTCGCTAATGGAGATACAAGAAAACAGTTGCTGGCAAGGAGTATTTATCTGCTTTACAAAAAAGAATCGCTATGGACTCAGTCACAAAGGATACGGGCCGAGATTCTATTTAAAGAATATCCCGATATAAAGAAGGGATATTATCTGGCCATGCGGTTAGGCTCAATCTATCATCAGTGTAAGTTTAAAGATATTGCTTTGACAAGGCTTGCAAGGTGGTATGATGAAGTAGACAAATCGGAGTTCCTCACCTTTGGAAGGGTAGCGCGCTCTATACAAACGCACTATCTGAATATAATAAACTTCTTTGAAAGAAGGGCTACCAATGCAGCAGCAGAATCATTTAATGCTAAAATCAAAGCGTTTAGGGCACAGTTCAGAGGAGTAAGAGATAAAGCATTTTTCTTGTACAGACTCGCCAAATTATATGCATAAAAAGAAAAGCCCTCAGATTTTTACATTGATCCGATTAAATGTTTCAGTAGAAAAATAGAAAACCCTTGTAAACTTTGTATTTACAAGGGTTTATCTTCATCTTTCGTACCCAGACCCGGGGTCGAACCGGGATGGAAGTGAATCCACTGGTGTTTGAGACCAGCGCGTCTACCGATTCCGCCATCTGGGCATTGGTTTCAAATGCGGTGCAAAGATACGGCTTTTTTTTGAACCTGCAAGAGTTTTATAAAAAAAAGGAGAAAAAAAGAATAAAACATCTCATAAACGCTTCGGTTTTCAGAGAATAAACTGTATTTTAGCAGAAACATTTAAAACAGTCAATATCATGACAAGTAAAGATAATTATTGCGTAATTATGGGCGGAGGTATCGGCAGTCGTTTCTGGCCGTTTAGCCGCAAGACAATGCCTAAACAGTTTCTGGATTTCTTTGGTACAGGTCGTTCGTTGCTGCAGCAAACCTTCGATCGATTCAATAAAATTATTCCTACGGAGAACATACTTATTGTGACAAATGCGATATATGCAGATTTGGTAAAAGAACAACTTCCGGAATTAGACCCCAAACAGATTCTGTTAGAGCCGGCAAGGAGAAATACAGCTCCTTGCATCGCATGGGCCTCTTACCATATACGCTCTTTAAATCCGAACGCCAATATCGTAGTTGCTCCTTCTGATCATCTGATTCTGAAAGAGGGAGAATTCTTAGCCGCCATAGAGAAAGGTCTGGACTTTGTTTCAAAATACGACAAGCTCCTCACCTTAGGGATAAAACCTAATCGCCCGGAAACAGGATACGGATATATTCAGATAGCAGAACAGGAAGGAGATAATTTCTACAAAGTAAAAACATTCACGGAAAAGCCCGAGTTGGAGCTTGCTAAAGTTTTTGTCGAGAGTGGAGAATTTTATTGGAACTCCGGACTTTTCATGTGGAACGTCAATACAATCATCAAAGCAGGAGAAGCTCTTCTTCCAGAATTAGCATCAAAACTGGCTCCGGGAAAAGATGTATACGGCACACCGGAAGAGAAAGCCTTCATCGAAGAAAACTTCCCGGCATGCCCAAATGTTTCAATAGACTTTGGCATCATGGAAAAAGCCGACAATGTATATGTTTCTTTAGGAGATTTCGGATGGTCGGACCTTGGAACATGGGGATCATTGTACGACTTATCGCCTAAAGATGAACAAGGAAATGTAACTCTGAAATGCGATTCTATGATCTATAACAGTAACGACAATATCGTTGTATTGCCAAAAGGCAAGCTTGCTGTAATAGAAGGATTAGAGGGATTTCTGGTTGCCGAGTCAGACAATGTATTGCTGATATGCAAAAAAGACGAAGAACATGCCATACGCAAGTATGTAAACGATGCACAAATGAAATTAGGAGAAGACTATATTTGATTTCTGCGTAAAACTAAAAAAAGGGACTGAACGCCAGGTTCAGTCCCTTTACTATATTATGAAGGAAGAATTTTATTGGGCTGCTTCGTAAGCAGAATTAATAGTCTTAGCAATAGCGACGAACTCTTCATCTGCCAGCTTCAGTTTCGGATTAGAAAAAAGCATATCCGATTCATTCTGAATAGGAATCAAATGAATATGAGCATGTGGAACCTCAAGTCCGATCACTGCTTCACCCACTTTTTTACAAGGAAAGGCTTTCTCAATAGCACGGGCTATTTTTTTGGCAAAGACATGCATTGCAGCCAGATCCTCATCACTCAAATCAAAGATATAATCAACTTCCTGTTTAGGCACAACCAAAGTATGTCCCTTCACCAACGGATTGATATCAAGGAAAGCAAAAAACTTTTCGTTTTCGGCTACCTTATAGCATGGAATTTCACCTGCTATGATTCTACTGAATATTGTTGCCATAATCCCATATATATAAAATAGGGCAAGCCCCAGCATGGACCTGCCCTCTTGTTAAAACGAAATGTTTACTACTTCAAGACTGATTTTACCTTGTGGAACCTGGATCTCAGCAACATCACCTACCTTCTTGCCGAGTAATCCCTGAGCAATCGGCGTGCTAACAGAAATCTTTCCTTCTTTCAGATTAGCCTCGCTTTCTGAAACGATGGTATAAGTCATCTTCATACCATTCTTGGTATTCTTCAGTTCTACTTTATTCAGAATCTGCACTGAATCTGTTTTCAGTTTCGATTCATCGATAATCTTAGCATCCGCTATTACAGCTTTGAGTTTGTTGATTCTCATCTCAAGCATACCCTGAGCCTCTTTTGCTGCATCGTATTCGGCATTCTCCGATAAGTCTCCTTTATCGCGTGCCTCAGCTATTGCCGCAGAGATTTTGGGACGTTCCACTGTTTCCAGTTCTTTAAGTTCCGCCATCAATTTCTTGTAACCTTCTTCTGACATATAAGCCATGATGTTTTCCTCCTTTTATTTTTTAACGGTCATATAAAACAAAAAAGAATTCCAACATGAGTCATGCTGGAACCCTCTTTTCAATTATTTCTTCGCAAAGATAACCTTTTAAACGATATGCGTCAAGCAAAAAGTAATGCTATGTAACATATTTAAACGAAAACTTCTAATTTATAACAACTTAAAGCATAGACTTGATAGTTCCTTCCAAGTCTTTTATCGTCTCTCCACGGGCTCTCAGTTCATTGTTACGATTGATAAGGAATAGAGCCGGCAGATTCTTTACGCCATATAAAGCTGCATTCGTTGAGTAAATTCCATTTTCATCGCGAACACATACCCAAGGCAAATTATCGGCTGAAGTTTTCCAGAAATGTTCATCAGCGTCCAATGAAACCTGATAAATTTCCAGCCCCTGGCCCGCATACTTATTATACAAGTCACGCAGCATCAGGTTATGTGGAGCCGAAACTGCACTTTGGTAGACCGTAAAGTCAAGAAGAACGACTTTACCCTTCAAATCAGTGAGTTTACGGATATTACCTTTCATATCTCTCAAAGCAATATCAATCACACCTGTTTCAGCAATCTTTTCTTCCGGTATCTCGATTGTCTTTTGCTGGGGGGTACGAGTATTCTTCATACCTTTTATAACTATATTATAGAGATTCTTCGAACGTACCGCATGCGGATAAGTATTGTTCAGACTTGTGGCTACGGCACCAAAACATTTAATATCGTCTTTATTGTTCAAAGGATCAAAAATCATATAATTATTTAGCTTCTGGAACAAAGCAAAATAAGCAGAAGCTGTATTGGGAGCAGCAAAAATATAATTGATTTTCACATCATCCTTATAATTCTTCAACAATACAGCCAGGCTGTCTTCAAACACATCGTTACCTAATTGATTGGCTTGCGCAGCTTTTACCAACGCATCCACATTCTTCTGTAAACGGATCTGTTTTAGAGTCAGTTCTTTAATTTTCGCAGAATTGTCCGAGCCTTCTACTGTATAAGCAGTCGAAAAGTCTGTATAAGGCGCTTTGATGCTGACAGTTTCTGTAGAGTCAACCGAGAAATTAATCACTTTATCTTCCACCCGTAAACGATAAAACTCAGGAGATTCAGGGCGTAATTGTTTAAAACTGAATGAACCGTCTCCTTTCAATTTTACAGAATCCAAAGGCACAATTCCTTCAAGTCCGGAAGCTTCCAGATAAAGCATTTTTCCATCTGCTCCCGAAACATCTCCTTTCACATTAAATTTAGGGTCAGAATTACAAGAACTTAAAGCAAGAGCCACAAGAGCTACTAACGTTACTTTTTTCATAATATGCGTGTTATTTTTCAAGCTGCAAATATACTTCTTTTCAAGATTAGTCAAAGCATTTTGCCATGTTCTTCACTCCAAAATTGAAAAAAATCAAATTCCCACTAACTTTTTATCTCATTTTCACGAGATTAGTGCAATAAATGTATATCTTTGCGGGAATTTTGAAAGAAAGATATTAGATAAAACAATTTTTATGATTAACCCAATTGTTAAGACGATCGAGTTGGGAGATGGCAGAACCATCACACTCGAAACGGGAAAGCTGGCAAAACAGGCAGATGGCTCTGTGATGCTTCGCATGGGTAACACCATGTTGTTAGCTACTGTTTGTGCCGCTAAAGATGCAGTTCCCGGAACAGATTTCATGCCGCTTCAGGTAGAGTACAAAGAAAAATTTGCAGCATTCGGCCGCTTCCCCGGTGGCTTTACAAAAAGAGAAGGAAGAGCATCTGATTATGAGATTCTTACCTGCCGCTTAGTAGACCGTGCTCTCCGTCCTTTATTCCCCGATAATTTCCACGCAGAAGTTTACGTAAACATTATCCTTTTCTCAGCAGACGGTGTTGATATGCCCGATGCATTGGCCGGACTTGCAGCTTCAGCAGCACTTGCTGTTTCAGATATTCCTTTCAACGGACCTATTTCGGAAGTACGTGTTGCGCGTATTGATGGCAAGTTCGTTATCAACCCGACTTTCGACCAGCTTGAAAAAGCTGATATGGACATCATGGTTGCCGCTACTTATGAAAACATCATGATGGTAGAAGGTGAAATGAGCGAAGTATCAGAAGCCGAATTGCTGGAAGCAATGAAAGTAGCTCACGAAGCTATCAAAGTACATTGCAAAGCACAGATGGAACTGACTGAAATGGTTGGTAAAACCGTAAAACGTGAATATTGTCACGAAGAAAACGACGAAGAACTCCGCAAAGCCGTTCACGATGCCTGCTACGATAAATCGTATGCCATCGCAGCTTCCGGAAACAGAAACAAACATGAACGTCAGGATGCTTTCGACGCTATCCGTGACGAATTCAAAGCTCAGTTCTCCGAAGAAGAGTTGGAAGAAAAAGGTGCACTGATTGATCGTTATTACCATGACGTAGAAAAAGAGGCCATGCGTCGTTGTATCCTTGATGAAGGAAAACGTTTGGATGGACGTAAGACTACTGAAATTCGCCCTATCTGGTGTGAAGTCGGCTACCTACCCGGACCTCACGGATCAGCCATCTTTACCCGTGGTGAGACTCAGTCATTGACTTCAGTCACTTTGGGTACCAAACTGGATGAAAAAATCATTGACGACGTTCTGGCTCACGGAAAAGAACGCTTCTTATTGCACTATAACTTCCCTCCTTTCTCAACAGGTGAAGCAAAAGCTCAACGTGGCGTAGGCCGTCGTGAAATTGGGCACGGTAATCTGGCACACAGAGCACTGAAGAGAATGATTCCGGAAGATTACCCATATGTAGTACGTGTTGTTTCAGATATCCTTGAATCAAACGGTTCTTCATCCATGGCTACTGTATGCGCCGGAACTCTGGCCCTGATGGATGCCGGTGTGAAGATTAAGAAACCGGTATCGGGCATCGCTATGGGATTGATTAAGAACGCCGGCGAAGAAAAATATGCAGTATTGTCTGACATCCTCGGTGATGAAGACCACCTGGGTGATATGGACTTCAAAGTAACAGGTACCAAAGACGGTATTACAGCTACCCAGATGGACATTAAAGTAGACGGTCTGTCTTATGAAATTCTGGAACGTGCTTTGAACCAGGCAAAAGAAGGACGTATGCATATTCTTGGTAAAATCCAGGAGACAATTGCCGAACCACGTACCGAACTGAAAGATCATGCTCCCCGTATCGAAACAATGACTATTCCTAAAGAATTTATCGGTGCTGTAATCGGCCCGGGTGGAAAAATCATTCAAGGTATGCAGGAAGAAACAGGTGCTACAATCACTATCGAGGAGATCGACAACGTGGGCCGCATCGAGATTTCCGGAACCAACAAGAAATCAATCGATGATGCAATCCGCCTGATCAAAGGTATTGTTGCCGTTCCCGAAATAGGTGAAGTATACAAAGGTAAGGTACGCTCAATCATGCCTTATGGTGCATTCGTTGAATTCCTTCCGGGAAAAGACGGTCTACTCCATATCTCAGAAATTGACTGGAAACGCCTTGAAACTGTAGAAGAAGCCGGCATCAAAGAAGGTGACGAGATCGAAGTGAAATTGATCGACATTGACCCGAAGACAGGTAAGTTCAAACTTTCAAGAAAAGTTTTGTTACCCCGTCCGGAAAAAAAATAAATAATTCCTGTCCTTACTGACAGATTGATAACCTGGCTATTATTTATAGCCAGGTTATTTTTTAACCGGCAATCAGCATAAAAGTCATTCTTTTATTTTGATATTCCAAAAAGTTTATGTTGCTTTGTCATAACAAAATCCAACGAACCTTTAAAATCTATTCATGTCAAGCAACAACAGTCTTCATACCATGGACCTATTCAGTCGGTTCTTCCAAGAAAACCAGGAGAGGTTTCTGTCGTTTGCTTACTCATATACCCGAAATAAAGCCGCAGCTGAAGACATCCTGATGGAAGCAATGATCAGCCTGTGGGAAAACCGTGAAAAATGGGAAAAAGATTCTAATCTCCACGCATTATTGCTCACTATCATCAAGAATAAATCTCTTAACTACCTTGAGCACGAACAGGTACGTATGCGGGCCGAAGAAGCCATCAACACACACAAACAGCGGGAACTCGACCTCCGCATTGCTACTTTGGAAGCTTGTGAACCCGAATCGATCTTCAACACCGAAATACAACGCATTGTATATAAAACACTTGAACAGCTACCGGAACAAAGCCGTCACATCTTTATATTAAGCCGCTATCACAATGCTCCCAATAAAAAGATAGCCGAACAACTCGGTATTTCCATCAAGAGTGTAGAGTTCCATATCACTAAAGCACTGAAATTATTGCGGCTTGAGCTCAAAGATTATCTTATTTCCCTACTTTTCTAAAAAAAACTTCATTTTCCTTTAGGGTTGTCCGGGAGTATCCTGTTATATATACAGAAAGAGGAAATAAGGCCTCCGACAATATATAAACTAAAAACATTTTATGGAAGAGGAACTACTATACAAGTATTTTAAAGGAACTGCCTCCGAAGAAGAAGAAAAACTAATTCTAAACTGGGTGGATGCATCTCCCGAAAACCGGAAAGCATTTCAAAAAGAACGGATGCTATATGACATCGCTCTGTTCACGGATGAAAAACAAATAAACCGGAGAGACAAAAAAAACCGGATTCTCCCGATGTTGAAGTGGAGTGCACGTGTTGCTGCCGTACTCATCGTAGCTGTCAGTTGTGGGTTCTTGTTTAAGAATTACCAATATGAAAAATCAGCTCACCGGCAAACCATAACTGTTCCAGCAGGACAACGTGCACAAATCACACTGGCAGATGGAACAAAAGTATGGTTGAACTCAAAGTCTACTTTGACTTATGCATCCAACTTCGGACGCCAGGAAAGAAACGTAGAGCTGGACGGAGAAGCTTATTTTGAAGTAGCCAAAAACAAAAAGATACCATTTTTTGTCAACACGGAAATAAACCGGGTAAAAGTGGTAGGAACCCATTTCAACGTCTGCGCCTACAAAGGCAGTAACGAATTTGAAACGACCTTGATTGAAGGTATTGTCGACATCTATCCGGTAGGAAGTGATCAAGTGATCACCCGACTGACCAAAGACGAGTTCTTCGGATCATACAACGGAAAGTACAAGAAAACTACTTTACCTTCGTACGATTATCTGAGATGGAAAGAAGGATTATACTGTTTTGATGATGCGCCGCTTAACAGCCTGCTCAACAAACTGGAAAAATATTATAATGTGAACATAAGCGTAAGAAATCTGAAAATACTGAACTACCGTTGTACAGGTAAGTTTAAAGAGCAGGATGGCATAGAGCATATTCTGAAAGTCATTCAGAAGGATCATAAGTTCACATACCGCATCAATGAAGAAAAAGACAGTATCATCATTGAATAGAAATAAGGAAAGAGCTCAATATAGACCTTAAATTAGTACGAACCATTAAAAACCAGATACGCATGAAAAAGTAGAAAAGAAAGTCCATTATTCTCAAAAAAGAGAATCGGAAAGTACCCCCATACTTTCCGATTCGAAACAGTCAAAAATCGACCTTAATCAATTTATTAACTTAACACGTTACAAAGATATGAGAAAAATTTCTTTGCCAAGGCATTTATGCCCAAAAAATTTTGTTTCAAAACAAATATTATTAACCATGAAGATCACATTATTCCTTCTCTTTTTCGTAGCATTCCAAGCTTACAGTGAGAATGGATACTCTCAAAATGCTAAAATAAGCATACCACGTTCAAGTCTGAAAGTAAGCGAATTACTATCAAAGATTGAATCTCAGACGGAATATCTGTTTGTCTATAACAAAAAGAATGTAGATACCAGACGTACAGTAAACGTACAGGCTGACAACAAAGCCGTATCCGAAGTTCTCGACGAGGCATTTAAAGGTACCAACATTAAATATGTAATGGAAGGGCACAACATTGTTCTGACCAAAAACAACGATAACGCCTCAACAGCCCAGCAGGACAGAGTAACCGTAAAAGGAGTAGTTACTGACCAGAATGGCGATCCCATCATCGGTGCCAATGTATTGGAGAAAGGTACTACAAACGGTTGCATCACCAATATGGAAGGCAACTTCAGCCTTAATGTACCCAGCAACTCTATTCTTACGATTACCTATATCGGTTATCATCCACAAAACATACAGGTAAACGGACAACAAAATCTCAACATAAAGATGCAGGAAGAAGCCATGGCACTGGAACAGGTAGTCGTAACCGCCATGGGTATCAAGAAAAAAGAAGCCTCCTTGACCTACTCAACCCAACAAGTAGGTGGCGACGAACTGACCCGCGCCAAAGATCCGAATATGATTAATGCCCTTGCCGGTAAAACAGCAGGTGTACAAATCACCAAAAGTTCATCCGGACTGGGCGGCTCAGCCAAAGTGTCTATTCGTGGCAGCCGCTCTATCAGCGGAAACAACCAGCCCCTTTATGTGATTGACGGTGTACCGATGCTGAATAGCAGCAACGAACAGGCTTCCACAGCCATCGGTGGTACTGCCGATGCAGGTAACCGTGATGGCGGTGACGGTATCTCCAACCTGAACCCGGATGATATCGAAAGCATGAGTATCCTGAAAGGAGCTTCCGCAGCAGCCCTCTACGGCTCACAAGCTGCCAATGGTGTCATCCTGATTACTACCAAGAAGGGTAAAGCCGGTATCCAGAAAATCACATTCTCTTCTAACTTGACTGTAGACCATGCCATCTGCCTGCCCGAATTCCAAAACAGTTATGCCATGGATCCCGAAGCAAAAAACGGTTGGGGGAAAAAGGCAACTCTAAAAGATTATGACAATGCAGATAATTTCTTCCAGAATGGTGTAACAGCCATCAATTCCGTATCCTTTATGAACGGCAGTGAAAAGATGCAAACTTACTTCTCTTATGCTAATACCACTGCCAAAGGTATAGTCGAGAAAAACAAAATGCAGAAGCACAATCTGAATTTCCGCGAAACAGCCAATTTCTTTAACGACTATCTAAAGCTGGACGCCAATGTCAACCTGATGACACAAACAATCAAAAATCGTCCGACTTCCGGTGGTTATTATATGAATCCGCTGGTGGGGCTCTACGGTTTCCCGAGAGGTGAAGACTTATCCGAATATAAAAACAACTTCGAAGTGTTTGACCCGGCACGTAATATGAATGTACAGAACTGGTATACTTCTTATCAGGATATGGAACAGAATCCTTACTGGATCACCAACCGCATCAACAGCAACGATAAACGTACACGCGCCATCGCTTCACTGACCGCCAACGTGAAAATCACTGACTGGCTGAATATCCAGGCTCGTGGTACTGCCGATTACACACACGATCAGTATCAACAACGTATGTACGCTTCTACTGCTCCTGCCCTATCAGGACAAAACGGACGTTATATTGACTTGAACCATACTGAAACATTGTATTACGGTGATGTCATGGCTATGATAAACAAAAAATGGAATGACTTCTCATTGAATGGCGCGATCGGCGGCAGCATTAACAGTACGAATGTCAATTCTTTGAGACTGGACTCCAAAACAGCTTCACTGTACTACCCCAACGTCTTCACCGTAGCCAATATCAAAATGACACAGGCTGCTTATATCGACGAACAAATCAATCAAAAAAGAGTATTACAGTCTCTGTTCGGCACTGCCCAGTTAGGTTGGAAAGAAAGCCTGTATCTGGATGTCACCGCACGCAACGACTGGTCGTCTACATTGGCCTATACCAAACATAGCAGTTTCTTCTATCCCTCGGTAGGTCTGTCATGGGTGCTGAACAATACAGTGAAACTCCCCGAATGGATTTCTTTCGGAAAGATCAGAGGTTCATGGTCCAAAGTTGGTAACGATCTCCCGTTGTTCATCAGCAACACGATTCCGGGCAGTAATGATATCATCGGTGCAGGTGGTGCCATCGTTACTTACTCTAAAGCTCCTTTCAATGATCTGAAACCCGAGATGAGTACTTCCTATGAAATCGGTACCGAATGGAAATTCTTCAACTACCGACTGGATTTTGACTTCACCTATTATCGTACCAACACCAAGAATCAGTTATTTACATTGCCTTCATCGGCAGGTGCCGAGTATAAATACTACATGGTAAATGCCGGTAACATTCAGAACGAAGGTATAGAAATCACTTTAGGAGCCACTCCGGTGATGAATGACGCTTTCCGTTGGAAGATTCAATTTAACTTCTCTACCAACAAAAACAAGATTATCAAGCTTCATCCGGACCTGAAAACATTTGTTTATGGTGACGAAAGTTTCTCTTCCTCCTACTCCATGCGCCTGGTAGAAGGTGGTTCATTCGGTGATATTTATGGCAAGGCATTCGAGCGTGACAAGAATGGCAAAGTGGTGTTCACTGCAGACGCAGACGGTGATAAGATTCCAAACGTTATCGGTGGCGGCAATACAGAAAAAGTAGGAAACTGTAATCCGGACTTTATGTTGGGATGGAGCAATACTTTCACTTACAAAGGTCTCTCACTCTACTTCCTGATTGACGGACGTTTCGGTGGCGATGTACTTTCACAGACTCAGGCCGAACTTGACCAAAGAGGTGTCAGCCTGAACAGTGGAAAAGCCCGTGATGCAGGTTATGTCAATGTCGATGGAACCCAAGTGAAACCGCAAAAGTTTTATACCGCAGTCAGCGGACGTGACGGATGTACGGAATACTATATGTACGATGCTACCAACATCCGCCTCCGCGAACTTTCATTAGGCTACTCACTTCCTCAAAGCTGGTTGGCCAAAGCCGGCGGTGCTTTCAAAGATGTCCAGTTGTCATTCGTAGCACGCAACCTGTTCTTCATCTCCAAGAAAGCTCCGTTCGATCCGGATGCTGTTCTTTCAACAGGTAACGATAATCAGGGTATTGACGTATTCGGCATGCCGACTACCCGCAGCTTAGGTTTCAATATTAAGTTCACATTCTAAAAGAGATTCATCATGAAAAACAATATCAAATATATAGCAAGTATACTCTTAGGAGGACTGATCGGATTTTCAGCCTGTACCGATTCTTTCGAATCATTCAATACCAACGAAGCGGGATTCGATAACGATAGCAAGAAACAGGATTTCAACTATTATGGTATTCCACTGGGCATTATCCAGCAAGGAATCTACTTCAATTACGATTGGGGAAGCGGTAAGAACTGGCCTTTCCAGACCATGCAAAATCTGGGAGCGGATTTATTCTCGGGATACGTGCATGACTTCAAACCCTTCAACGAGGGGAAGAACAACAGCACTTATTATATGATGGACGGATGGAACGGTTCCACATGGGATAACACCTACGGATACATCATGCCGGAAGTCCAGAAATCTGAGACAATCAACGAAAAAGACAATATAGGATTCTATGGCATCACCAAGATATTGAAGGTGGAGCTAATGCACCGTTTGTCCGACTTATATGGTCCGATCGTTTACACCCAATTCGGATCGAAAACTGGTTCTACTCCCGATACACAACCGGAAGCCTACAAAGCTTTCTTCAACGATCTGGACGAAGGTATCGCAAAGATACGTGAATATCAAAAAGCCAATCCGGAGATAGAGAGCTTTGCTAAGTTCGATATCCTGATGCCCCAGGGAAAACGCACTTTCAGCGAGTGGATCCGATTCGCGAACTCTCTCCGTTTGCGCCTGGCTGTCCGCATCGCCATGGCGGACTCTAAACTGGCTGTTGCAGAGGCGCAGAAATCCCTTACAGACAAAGAAGGATTGCTGGAAGGAAATGATGAGGTGATAGCCGTATCGACAGCGTCGGGCTATACCAACCCTTTCGGAGAAATCAATATTGGATGGGGCGAGGTGTTTATGAACGCCAATATGGAGTCCTTGTTAGTAGGCTATGAAGATCCCCGTCTGGAAAAATACTTTAATAAAGCAGCCGGCTCCGACGCAACAAGTATTATTAACTACAAGGGTACTTACAAAGGGATCCGCCAGGGAACGGGTTTCAATCACCAGAACTACAACGGACATTCCAAAAGCACTATCACCCAGCAAACCGACGCCATACTAATGACTCCTGCCGAAATATGGTTCCTGCGTGCCGAAGCAGCTCTGAGGGGGTGGAGTAGTGAGTCCGTCAAGGATTGTTATGAAAAAGGTGTAAAAGCATCATTTACCCAATGGGGTGCTGCAGGAGCAGAAGCTTACCTGGAAAGCGAGAAGAAACCTGCAGACTACATAGATGCTTTCAAAGCGGAGAATAATGTGAAAGCTGTCAATACGCTGACCCCAAAATGGGACGATGCTGCCAGCAATGAAGATAAACTGGGACGTATCATTACACAAAAATGGCTGGCCATGTATCCGGAAGGAGGAGAAGCTTGGGCAGAACAACGTCGTACAGGTTATCCGAAATTATTCCCTGTTTTGGTCAATCAGAGTGAGGGTACAGTAGACACCGGCATCGGGCCACGCCGACTGAACTTCTTCGTAGGTATCAAAACAACAAACCCGGAACAATATACTCAACTGGTAAATGCTTTGGGTGGAGCCGATAATTGCGGCACTCGCCTGTGGTGGGACACCGGAAGAAATTTCTGACACACAAAGGTATAAATTTTAATTAGTGGTGTTTTCTTCGTATTAGTTACGGGAAAAAAGATTGGAAGGGGCAAAGTCGGGGGGCTTTGTCCCTTTTCTATTAAAAATAAAATCAATAGAAAAAATCCCCGAAAACCTAAACAATAAGTCTATAATAGATTAATAACAAACATATTACCCATCATAGAGTGTTTCAAAAGACGTTCGTTTTATGGAACAAAGATAAGGTGTGTTTTTCATCTGTGCAAATATTTCCACATTGTTTTAATTATCAATCTTTTATCTCTCTCTCTTACATTCTGTGTAGGAAGCAAAAATCGTGTTCCATAAAACGAACGTCTTTTGAAACACGATTGTATTTTCCAAGACGTTATATCTAATTGTAATACACAAACTTACGCATAATAAAAGTTGTATCAGACAGTCTTTACCGACTTATACACACATGTATAAGCCGGGCGAGAGATTTTTGATCTGATTATTCACTAAACAAATTTAGAATGAACAAACTTTTTATTATGCGAGCACACCTCTTATGGATCGCGGTAATGACAGCATCCAGCTTCTGGGTCAGTGGATGCACCCAAGAAGAGAAGTATCCATTTCTTCAGGAAAAAGATAAGGATTCCGGCATTGTAATACCTATTAACATCAGTATCGCTGAAAATGGTGAGTACAATGCTTACTCTCCGGACAATACTATGCCCCCCCGTCATAATGCTCCTCTGATTGCCGAATGGACAGGGGTAAAAACTCTAAGCCATACCCGTACAAAAGAATCCCCGGAATATAGTGGTCCCAGAATCGCATCCATGGAACTGACGGAAGATACCCTTTCCACCCTAACTACCCGTGCAAACAATCTATCTACAGGTGTTTACTTTCGTCTGATCGTTTTCCGGAAATCAGGGAGCAATTACGTGTTCCAATCAGCCGCAGACTATACCTCAAATGGTACTTCCTCGCCTGTACTGAAGCAGGGTAAACTACTCACACGGTCAGGAACGATACGGGTAATCGGCTACTCATTCAATACAACTGCGGCATTGGGCGATATCCCGGCATCATATACCTATAATACCACCAAAATAGACATTTCAAACATGAATAATGACTTTATGACTTATGATTCAGGAGACATAGCCAATGTAAACAGTCTTAACTATAACCTTCCGGTAACATTCAAACAGAAACTGTGCAAACTGACAATAAGCATTAGTGTTACAGGCTTCACAAGTAATACCATAAGCGGGTGTACAGGAGTATACGTAAAGCAGGGAGGTAATTCAACCTCGTGGGTGATTGGAAGTTCGGCAGTGGCTGCTAATACCAACAACACAGCTTCATTCAACCCAAACACCAACCTGGCTACCACTATACGAATGGTTCCCTTCGCAAGTGCCAGGACAATAACAGTACACTTCGACAAACTGACAGTAGGAAATATAATTTCCAATAATGCGGATAATATAGACATTACCTCAAACCAAAGTGTCCAATTGAAAGAGGGTATGAGCTATACAATGAAAATACAGTTTAAGAGAAGCCCCGGAATAAACGTTCCGGCAGGTAGCATCAATCTGAGCAATCCGAAAAAAGCATGTACCAATGACGATAAGCAAAAGTTATCAAAATTGGTATTTGCTGACGGCAATTTAAAAAGTACCGGTGCAAGCAACAATTATGTGTGGGCAACCAATAGAGAATATGGCTATTATTATCAATGGAAAAAAGACTATAATGGAAACAACATTGATCCGTGTGCCAGACTGAATCCCACAACTTATGGAAATGATTGGCGGCTACCTACACGCAATGAAATGGAAAGGTTAGGGAGATGTACAAATGTGAAAAAAGTCTCTAATGGAGTGAATGGGATATGGTTCCTTAATGCTACAACCGGTATTTTCCTACCGTTAGGTGGTTGGCGTAATAATAGTTCAGGAACGGCAGCAGACGAATGGCCAGGAACATACGGTAACTATTTTACGGATGAATCAATTAATACTAATGATTGTTATAGAATAGATATATCTCCAGGGGAAGGTAAAGCCGATGTCAATAGCACACCGAAGAGAATGGCATACACAACTCGTTGTGTCAAAGGGCCCAAACTATAATATTTACCTTTAAACAAAAAAGAATGAAAACAGAACTTTAAGGTTGGCTGATCAATAACACTACTGAAAATAAAAAAGCAAAATCTTAATCCTGAAAAGTACCGGAAATCTAAATCTGGTTGATGCGATGAATGAAATGAAGAAACAAGCCAAATATGTACCAAAAAACGGCTCTTCATAGCACCAGGCAAAACACCACTATCGAAACTCTTACGACTAAAAACAGAGATATTATTGACAATCCACAGTCTAATATTCTCAAAGATATTGCATAAATCAAAAGGTGCGAGGCAACCGATTCGGAATGAATCAGTTGCCTCATTATAACTTTAATCATTCCTCCAACAAAATTCCAAGCGCACCGCTTGAAGGGAAATCTAAAATACTCCAGTGACAACAGTCCCTAAAAAGCAAGCACAAAAATTCAACTAAAGGAAACATCATTCCTCTGATAATAAACACCTTATATGTAACATCATGTTTCAAAGGACGTACGTCTGATGCAACAAAGATAAACCTCTTTTTTCATTTGTGCAAATATTTTCTATCAATTTAATTATCAATTGTTTATCTATTTCCTTTGTCTTCAGTACAGAGAACAAAAATCATGTTTCAAAAAACGTACGTTTTTTGAAACACCGAGTGTATCTAAAATGCATATATCTGATTGCAATACACAAACTTACGCATAATAAAAGTTGTATCAGACAGTCTTTACCGACTTATACACACATGTATAAGCCGGGCGAGAGATTTTTGATCTGATTATTCACTAAACAAATTTAGAATGAACAAACTTTTTATTATGCGAGCACACCTCTTATGGATCGCGGTAATGACAGCATCCAGCTTCTGGGTCAGTGGATGCACCCAAGAAGAGAAGTATCCATTTCTTCAGGAAAAAGATAAGGATTCCGGCATTGTAATACCTATTAACATCAGTATCGCTGAAAATGGTGAGTACAATGCTTACTCTCCGGACAATACTATGCCCCCCCGTCATAATGCTCCTCTGATTGCCGAATGGACAGGGGTAAAAACTCTAAGCCATACCCGTACAAAAGAATCCCCGGAATATAGTGGTCCCAGAATCGCATCCATGGAACTGACGGAAGATACCCTTTCCACCCTAACTACCCGTGCAAACAATCTATCTACAGGTGTTTACTTTCGTCTGATCGTTTTCCGGAAATCAGGGAGCAATTACGTGTTCCAATCAGCCGCAGACTATACCTCAAATGGTACTTCCTCGCCTGTACTGAAGCAGGGTAAACTACTCACACGGTCAGGAACGATACGGGTAATCGGCTACTCATTCAATACAACTGCGGCATTGGGCGATATCCCGGCATCATATACCTATAATACCACCAAAATAGACATTTCAAACATGAATAATGACTTTATGACTTATGATTCAGGAGACATAGCCAATGTAAACAGTCTTAACTATAACCTTCCGGTAACATTCAAACAGAAACTGTGCAAACTGACAATAAGCATTAGTGTTACAGGCTTCACAAGTAATACCATAAGCGGGTGTACAGGAGTATACGTAAAGCAGGGAGGTAATTCAACCTCGTGGGTGATTGGAAGTTCGGCAGTGGCTGCTAATACCAACAACACAGCTTCATTCAACCCAAACACCAACCTGGCTACCACTATACGAATGGTTCCCTTCGCAAGTGCCAGGACAATAACAGTACACTTCGACAAACTGACAGTAGGAAATATAATTTCCAATAATGCGGATAATATAGACATTACCTCAAACCAAAGTGTCCAATTGAAAGAGGGTATGAGCTATACAATGAAAATACAGTTTAAGAGAAGCCCCGGAATAAACGTTCCGGCAGGTAGCATCAATCTAAGCAATCCGAAAAAAGCATGTACCAATGATGATAAGCAAAAGTTATCAAAATTGGTATTTGCTGACGGCAATTTAAAAAGCACCGGGGCGAGCAATAACTATGTATGGACAACCAACAAAGAATACGGTTACTATTATCAATGGAAAAAAGACTATAATGGAAACAATATCGATCCGTGTGCCAGACTGAATCCCACAACTTATGGAAGTGATTGGCGATTACCTACACGCAATGAGTTCGAAAGGTTGGGAAGATGCAATAATGTACAGAAAGTCTCCAATGGAGTGAATGGTATATGGTTCCTTAATGCTACAACCGGTATTTTCCTGCCATTAGGTGGTTGGCGTAATTATACCCCAGGAACAACCGCAGACGACTGGCCAGGAACTTTTGGACAATATTTTACGGATGAATCAATTAATACTACTGATTGTTACAGATTGGATATATCTCCCGGAGAAGGTAAGACCGATGTCAATAGCACACTAAAGAGAATGGCATACACAGTTCGTTGTGTCAAAGGGCCCAAACTATAATATTTACCTTTAAACAAAAAAGAATGAAAACAGAACGGTTCTTCATCAAATTTGGTGGTAAGTTTTCTTTTACTCATGGAATCTAATTCAGTTCTCGGAAGTGTAAGCCCTCGTTTATAGTTGACAAAAAAGCAGGTATCCCGGCTTTCCCCCGAAGAGTCCATCCATGAGGTGAAGAAGCGAATTTTAGAATAAACCATCTGAAAATCAATATCTTTAAAGAGTAAGATTTCTATCCTCAAAAGCTTTGTTTTAACACAGAGTTAAAGCTTGTTCTTTGGATGTAAATAACAAGTTCTTTAAATGCAAAAGCCTTATTATTTGCGCATAAGAACCTGACGAACTACAAAAGGCGTTAACAATGTTAATTGAAGAAAGGTATAAGGATGAAGATACCGGTCCGGACGGCGCAAATTCACTTCCGAAACTTGAGTTATCTTATTCAGCCGGTGTCTGGTTTTTCTTATTAAAGCAAGCAAAAAGGACAATTATCAACTTGAAAATAAAGAAATAAAGAATTCACCACCAAATTTGAAGAAGAACCAACAGAACTTTAAGGTTGGCTGATCAATAACACTACTGAAAATAAAAAAGCAAAATCTTAATCCTGAAAAGTGCCGGAAATCTAACTTTGGTTGATGCGATGAATGAAATGAAGAAACAAGCCAAATATGTACCAAAAACGGCTCTTCATAGCACCAAGCAAAACACCACTATCGAAACTCTTACGACTAACAACAGAGATATTATTGACAATCCACAGTCTAATATTTTCAAAGATATTGCATAAATCAAAAGGTGCGAGGCAACCGATTCGGAATGAATCAGTTGCCTCATTATAACTTTAATCATTCCTCCAACAAAATTCCAAGCGCACCGCTTGAAGGGAAATCTAAAATACTCCAGTGACAACAGTCCCTAAAAAGCAAGCACAAAAATTGAACTAAAGGAAACATCATTCCTCTGATAATAAACACCTTATATGTAATATCATGTTTCAAAGGACGTTCGTCTGATGCAACAAAGATAAATCTCTTTTTTTATTCATGCAAATCTTTTTACATTGTTTTAATTATCAGCGATTTATCTACCCCCCCTTGCATCCAGTGCAGAGGGTAAAAATGGTGTTTCAAAAAACGAACGTTTTTTGAAACACCATTGTGTATCCAAGACCGTTATATCTGATTGTAATACACAAACTTACGCATAATAAAAGTGGTATCAAACAGCCTTTCCGGACCTATACGAGAATGTATAAGTCCGCAATGTGTCTTTGATACGATTATTCACTTTAATATCTTAGTATATGAATAGAACTTTTATTACGCGAGAGTGTCTCGGTAAAGCCTTATGGCTGTGTTTGTGCCTTTCGATAACAGGATGTGCGGAAGATAACAGAATAACTCCCTTATCTCCTGACAGCGGGGATACTGCCGACGAGCTAATCCCCATCCATATCAGTCTGGCAGGTAACAACGACTATCATTCTTCCTCTTTTAACGACGCTTCGCCCCGTAGCCATCCTCCCTTGATCGCCGAATGGGTGGGGATAAAAGCTTTCTCCCCTACACGCACGGGAGAGCAACCGGACTATGAAGGTCCCCGGATAGCCTCGATGGAACTGACGGAAGATATCCTCCCCCAAGTAAATACCCGTGCGGCAACAGTGCCTGTGGGAGTTTATTTCCGGCTGATTGTTTTCCGGAAGTCCGGAAACAACTATGTCTTCCAGTCGGCGGCCGATTACACCTCAAATGGTACGGGCACTCCTGTACTCAAACAGGGGAAATTGCTAACACGCTCGGGAACGATACGCGTGGTGGGCTACTCTTTTAATACCACTGCCGCTGCCGACTTGGGAACTATACCTTCCACGTATGCCTACAACAGCAGCACAGTATCTATCCCTAACATGAACAAGGACTTCATGACCTTCGATTCCGGAGATATAACGAATGTAAACAGCCTCAGCCACAATCTTCTTCCGGTGAGCTTCGGCCAGAAGCTATGTAAATTGACGATTACCATCAGTCCTACCGGATTTCCAAGCAATACGATCAGCAATTGCACGGGTGTATACGTAAAGCAAGGGGGAAATTCCACATCGTGGAAGATCGGTCCTTCGACCAATGTGGTAGCCGCCAACACGAATAATACGGCGGCATTCAGTCCGAACACGACCCTGAGTACAACCATACGCATGGTTCCGTTTGCAGGGGCCAGGACCATTACAGTGCATTTCAATACGTTGACAATAAACGGACGGACCGTGCCCAACAATACGGAAATCACCTCCACCCAAAGCGTGCAACTGAAAGAGGGAAAAAGCTATACGATGAAAATACAGTTTAAGAAAGCCATCGGAATTAATGTACCCTACGGTGATATTAATCTCACACAAAATGGGTGTACAGCAAACGATAAGACCATCTTATCAAAACTCCGATGGGCTGAAGGTAATCTCAATTCCCAAAGCAACTACAATCTGACATGGGCTTCTTCTACTACCGATTACGGTTACTATTATATATGGAAGAATGTATACGTATCATCCGGTTATACAGGTTATGGTGCTGTCGATCCTTGTACACGTCTTGACGAAAGTAAATACGGTAGCGGTTGGCGTACTCCAACAAGAAATGAATTCACAAGTCTCTCCCGCTGTAGTAACAAGCAATTGGTAAAGTATAACGGTACCCAAGGTATGTGGTTTATGAATAGCTCGATCGGTCTATTTTTGCCTGCTGCAGGCTGGCGAGACGGCAACAAAGGTAGTGGTACTGCTGCTACCACTTATACCGATGGCACAGGCAGCTACTACTGGAGTAGTGACCTCAACGGCAATTCAGGCTACGGTCTTTACATCCGCAATAATGACGTTTTCGTAGACGGTAACGGTGATAGGCAGTCCGGCGTTTCTGTCCGATGTGTTCGCAATCTTTAGTGAGTTTACCAAATGGGACCAGAAGCCAGTGAGCCTGACACTTTAAAGAACGGGCTTTCTGGCTCTGCACAAACACCTATACTACATCAAGCTCCGCCCATCACTGATAAACCTGTACCGGAAGTTCTCCCCTTAAAGCACCCAAAGCATTCAATGCCAAAGCCTCCATCTCATCTTCTCCCGGATACACGAAGACGGGAGCAAGGAAAGAGATACGTTCCCTTAAACGGGAAATTACGTAATCAGAATAGGCAATGCCTCCGGTCAGCAGGATAGCGTCTACCTTTCCATACAAAACAGTAGAGGCAGCACCGATACTTTTGGCCACATTATAGATCATGGCATCGAGCACCAACCGGGCATGATCATCACCTGCCTCAATGGACTGAATAACGGCAGGAATATCAGTAGTTCCCAAATGGGCGGTAAGCCCGGCACGGCCCGAAATTCGTTTCTTCAATTCATCTTTGGTGAATTTCCCGCTGAAACAGAGGTCTATCAGTTGTCCGGCGGGAAGAGTTCCGGCTCTTTCGGGTGAGAAAGAACCTTCTCCATCCAGTGCATTATTGGCATCGACTGCACGCCCGTGACGATGGACCGCAACGGAAATGCCTCCTCCCAAATGGCAGACAATCAAATCAAGATCTTCATAATGAGTGCCATGTTCGGCAGCATAACGACGGGCAATAGCTTTCTGATTCAGTGCATGCCAGATAGTGATACGCGGCATCAAGGGCGAACCGGTAATGCGGGCAACCTCTTCCAGTTCGTCCACCACACCCGGATCTGCAATAAACGCCCGGCACCCGGGTAAAGCTGCGGCCAATTCATCGGCTATCAAACCTCCCAGATTGCAGGCATGCGTACGCATGGCATGGAGGGTATCCCGCTTCATAGCTTCGTTAACCTCATAAACTCCACCGGGAATAGGCTTCACCAAACCTCCGCGTCCAATGACAGCATCGAACTGGAAAGGAATATCATTTGCCTCCAACTCCCGGAGGACAAGTGATTTACGAAACTCAAACTGGTCGATCACCTGGGGGAAGGCAGACAACTCTTCTACTGTATGGCGGATGTTGCGTACCAACAAAGGAGTTTCGTCTTCATAAACGGCAATCTTTGTTGAAGTGGAACCGGGATTGATAACAAGGACCCTTTCACTCCGTCCATTCCTTGCAGAAGGGGAAGTGGGGATTGCATTCAGTTTATCCATATTCTTAGTTTAATTATGATCATCATTCGGAGCATCTTCCTCCCTCTGCCGACCGGGTAGAAGCCGTCAGGCATGCCATCGCAATGCTATAATACTTGGAAAGTCCGGAATCACTACGTGACGGTAGCACCACCGGACAAATGGGGCCTTGCAGCAATCCTGCCATATCGGCCTTGGCAAATAATGAAACAGACTTATAAAAAGCATTGGCCGACTCGATATTAGGGAATATCAATACATCTGCCTGCCCGTTGATAGGCGATACAATTCCTTTAATATCCCCGCTGGCCTGCTCGCAGGAAGTACGGACATCCAACGGGCCATCAATAATAACATTGCCAAACTCTCCGGCTTCGGCCAACTCCACGATATTAACATAATCAAGAGAATGGGGGAACTTGGCACTTACCTTCTCCGTACAATGAATCAAAGAGATGCGCGGCTGCTCTATCCCAAACCTCCGGCAGGTACAGATGGCGTACCAAACCATCTCAATACGTTGTTGTAAAGTGGGCCGGGGAATAACAGCCGCATCCGAAAAGAACAATAATTTATCATACGTCGGAATCTGCATTACAGCCAGGTGAGTCAGGATCTTTCCTTTGGGTAGTAGCCCTTTCTCCTTGTCAAGAATAGCATGAAGCAGGTTGTCAGTATTAATAATCCCTTTCATCAAAATGTCGGCCCCCCCTTCCCGGACAATGCGGACCGCTTCACGCGCTGCCTCATCGGGATCTTCAATATGGATGGTCTTCACATAATCCGGATACCTTTGCAAGGTAGGATACTTTTGAAGGATGGCTGAGTCACCAATCATCAGAAATTCTGCAATACCCTCGTCAAGTGCACGGGCAATGGCATATTCTGTATTCGGATCATTGGCACAGACAACGGCAATCCGTTTCCGTCGGTTTAAGGTTTTTAGGTGTTCTGTCAGTTGGTCGAAGTTTCTAATAGGTTCCATAACGTTAGATTTTTAGCAAATATCAGAAAAAGGATCGAGAAGTACATCATGGTATACTGAAAAAATGGGTAAACCGGATAACATTTTGATATTATACAACGCTTTCATTTCTACGGATGCAGGTAATTTCGTTTTTTAATGTAAATTTGTATCCTGTTAAACACCTATAATCAAACAGAACCATGAAAACAAAAACTTTTTTCGCTCTTTTCTGCCTGCTGTGTATCAGTTCAGGCTTTTCATCGTGCCAACGTCATTCGCCTGACCAGTGGACATTGGTTTGGGAAGATAATTTCGACCAAAAAACAGGCTTTGACCCACAGGTATGGAGCAAAATACCACGTGGCAAATCGGACTGGAATAACTATATGACAGACTTCGACTCTTGTTTCGATATGCGTGACGGCAATATGGTGCTGCGGGGTATCATCAATTACAGCCAGCCCAATGACACAGCACCCTATCTGACCGGAGGGATTTATACCAAAGGGAAAAAGGCATTCAGCAACGGGCGTCTGGAGATACGTGCCAAGTTGAACGGTGCACGCGGCGAATGGCCGGCTATCTGGATGCTTCCGGTAGATGCTCCCTGGCCGATGGGTGGAGAAATCGATATTATGGAACGTCTGAATCACGACACAATCGCTTACCAGACTATACATACCAACTATACATACAATCTGGGCATCAAAGACAATCCGTTGTCACACTCCGTAGGTACGATCAATCCCGATGACTACAATGTATATTCGGTAGAAATGTATCCGGACAGCATTGCATTCTATATCAATGATACGCATACTTTCACCTATCCCCGCATCGAAACAGACAAAGAAGGGCAATTTCCTTTCGATCAGCCTTTCTATCTGCTGATCGACATGCAACTGGGTGGCTCGTGGGTAGGAGCTGTAGACCCGAAAGAACTTCCTGTGGAAATGCATGTAGACTGGGTAAAATTCTACCAGAAGAAATAAACTAAAACAAATTCACTGAATGAAGATACAATTCCCCCCATTCCTGCACGAAGGCGATAAAGTTGCCATCGTATCGCCTTCGGGCAAGATAGACAATATGTTTCTGAGAGGTGCCAAGGCGCAACTGGCGTCTTGGGGACTGGTCCCTGAAATGGGGAAACACGTCCGTAGCTCCTGGGGATGCTATGCCGGCACCATCCGGCAGCGCGCTTCGGACTTTCAGACAGCAATGGATGACAAAGAAATTAAGGCGATTTTATGTAGCCGTGGCGGCTACGGAGCGGTTCATCTTATTGAACGGCTCGACTTCACCCGTTTCCGTGAACACCCGAAGTGGATGATCGGATTCAGTGATATCACAGCGCTCCATAATCTATTTCAGTACAACGGGTTTGCTTCGTTACATGCTCCTATGGCACGCCATCTCGCAGTAGAAGCGGCCGACAATCCGTGTTCACTGTACCTGAGGGATATACTTTTCGGTAAACTGCCTGCATATAAATGTAAGCGTCACAAGTTGAACCGACTCGGCACAGCCAAGGGTATTCTGCGTGGTGGCAATATGGCAGTATTCCACGGCCTTCGGGGAACTCCATACGACATACCTCCCGAAGGGACAATCCTGTTTATCGAGGACGTGGGCGAACGTCCTTATGCCATCGAGCGCATGATGTATAACCTGAAATTAGGGGGCGTACTTGAGAAGTTGTCAGGCCTTATCATCGGACAGTTTACCGAATACGAAGAAGATCGTGCCATAAAGAAAGACCTTTATGGTGCACTCTTCGATCTGGTAGAAGAGTATAATTATCCGATCTGCTTTGATTTCCCCGTAGGGCATGTAACGGAAAATCTGCCACTGATCAATGGGGCGGAAGTAGAACTTATATCCGGAAAGAAAGGAGTAGAATTGTTAATAAACCCTCCTATCTGACCTACCCTACTGCGAAAATGACTAATTTTGAGGCCTTAACCCCAAAAGCATAATTATGAAAAGAAATTCTATGCTATTACTGACAGCTTTTATTTTGTTATCCGCCTTTTCTTGCGGAACGAACAACAACAAAACCAATTCAGTTCAGGAGCCTGAAAAGAATATAACCGTGAAAGCACCACAATTCGATGCAGACAGCGCCTATAAATACATACAGGCACAAGTGGACTTCGGCCCTCGCAATCCGAACAGTAAAGGACATGCAGCATGTGGAGAATATCTGGCTACTAAGCTGGCAGAACATGGGGCCAAAGTGACTAACCAGAATGTGGAACTGCCCGCCTATGACGGCACGCTGCTGAAAGCACGCAATATCATCGGTTCATTCAAGCCCGAAAGCAAAAAACGCATTGCCCTTTTTGCACACTGGGATACACGTCCGTGGGCAGACAATGATCCCAACGAGAAGAATCACCACACACCAATATTGGGTGCCAACGACGGAGCGAGCGGTGTGGGCGTGTTGCTTGAAATAGCCCGACTGATCAATCAGCAGCAACCGGAACTGGGAATCGATATTATCTTTTTGGACGCAGAAGATTATGGCGCTCCCCAATTCTATAAAGGAGAGCATTTAGAGGAGCAATGGTGTCTCGGTGCACAATATTGGGCACGCAATCCGCATGTGGAAGGCTATAATGCCCGTTTCGGTATCTTGCTCGATATGGTAGGCGGCAAAGATGCCACTTTCTTTAAGGAGGTGTACTCGGAGAAGTTTGCCCGTGGAATCAACAAAAAGGTATGGAAGAAGGCTAACGACGCCGGTTACGGACGTTACTTTATTAACGAAACAGGTGGGCAGATCACTGACGACCATCTGTTTATCAATCGGCTGGCCGGTATCCCGACTATCGACATCATTCCGAACGACGAAAATTGTGAACTGTCCAGCTTCGGACCGACTTGGCATACCGTAAACGACAACATGGATGTTATCGACAAATCGACACTCAAAGCCGTGGGACAGACCGTACTGGAAGTTATCTATAACGAGAAATAATTATTCAATATGACAATCAACGAATTACAAGACGAAGTCATTGCCGAGTTCAGTGACTTTGACGACTGGATGGACCGCTACCAGTTACTTATCGATTTAGGAAACGAACAAGAACCGCTTGACGAGAAATATAAAACGGAACAGAATTTGATTGAAGGTTGCCAGAGCCGTGTGTGGCTTCAGGCAGACGAGGTAGATGGAAAGGTAATCTTCAAAGCAGAAAGTGATGCACTGATCGTAAAAGGTATTATCGCCCTGCTGATAAAAGTTGTTTCGGGACATACACCGGACGAGATTCTGAATTCGGAACTTTACTTCATCGACCGCATCGGGCTGAAAGATCATTTATCGCCCACCCGCAGCAACGGTCTGCTATCAATGGTAAAACAAATGCGAATGTACGCATTGGCATTCAAAGCCAAAGGGACAAAAGGTTAATCTCCTCATTCTATATCGCCACAGTGGACACACAGAAGGTCCGCTGTGGCAAATCAAGGATCTTTTTCATCCACTTGATATTCCAGAATATCCCCCGGTTGGCAATCGAGTACTTTGCAGATTGCCTCAAGGGTAGAAAAACGAATTGCTTTGGCCTTTCCCGTTTTCAGGATAGAAAGGTTGGCAGGTGTAATGTCTATCTTCTCCGCCAACTCCCCCAAAGATATCTTTCTTCGGGCCATCATAATGTCAAGGTTTACTATTATAGCCATAATTCCATTAATTTTTCAGTGTCCGGATTCAGATAGTAAGGTCTTGCTCCTCTTTCATCTTTAACCCGATGGCGAATACTTCGCCTACAATCAGCGAAACCAGTCCTAAAATGACCAGCATCACAGAGTCAATACTTGTCTCCATAGAGTAGCCGGATAATGAAAAGACTGAGGACAGTTCATAATCATTCATCAAAGCCGGCACCGCTTCACTAATAAAACTCAGCAACAGGGTGACTCCCAACCAACGTAACCTACGAACATTCTTCCAATTAAAAATATCCGATTTATTGATAGATACAATCAACTGCACAAACAGCACCGTAGATGCTATTACGGCCAAAATGGCAAGAAGCCCGGAGAGCACTTGCGCAACCATCAGCCAGGTGCTCCTGTCCACTTTTACATTCGTGATCAACTGTGTGTAAGCAACAGGCACATAAGATTGGGTCCGTTCATTGTAAACAGAATCTTTAAACGACGAAAAATCTTCGGGCATCAACGTAGCAATGCGAAGGTTAATAGCCTGTTCCACACTTTCATTGCCGGAATGGCTTATCTTCATGCCCTCGGAAAAGCCATGACCGAAATCACGCCCCATGTTGAATACCGAATAACAGAATACCAGAAATACCAGTAAACATAGTATGTTCAATCTTCTTTTCATATTATGACTTGTTTTTCAATCTTCATAGTTCAGTTTCACTCACTCTTTCTCCACACTCCCGGAATCGTAACCTGCTTTATCCGTAGGAAGCAACCAACGAACAGCATAGCGGCCACAGCTATCAGTATGTAATAAGATGTAGTATCGGTCACATCGCTAATCGTATCCGCATCGGGATAGGTCAGGCTCAATATCACAGAAAGGCTGTTATTCACAATGTGTATCAGGATACAGGGGATCAGGCTCCGCGTCCGGTAATAAACCCACGCCAACAGCAGTCCTCCGAAGAAGGCGGCAACTACCTGAGCCGGATTCAAATGGAATATTCCGAAAAGAAGTGCGGAAAGAAAAATCGCTTTCCGGGGAGAATATCGTTCAAGCAACGCCTTAGTAACACCACCACGGAATAAAAGTTCCTCAAGAACCGGTCCCAACAACGTGATGGCCACAATTCCCAACCAACCGGACTGTAAAGCATTAAACTGTTGTTCCAGAACATCAGGCACCCAAGATAAAACAGCAGTTAGCAAGTCCATCAGAACAGTCATCGACAAGCCTATCAGAAAAGTGACCGTAAGAAACGGTAACGAAACGAATGACCAGCTCATTTTATTCTTAGGTATGTACCGGGCTTTCCATAAATAAAAAAACATCACTGCCATGGAAAGTAACATCGAAGGAGCCAGTGTCAACTCCGAAATCCGGGTGGCATCCATATTCCCACCATTCATACGGGCAACAACAGTAAAAGGAATACCTATCAGCCCACCACAGACAAGCTGGATCCCCAGATAAATAAGAATTAATTTGATCGCTGTTTTCATTCGGTTCTCTGTTTTAAATATGTACAAAGATAACGGTTTTAATTGACTACCGTTTCAGTAGCAGGGTGATTTGTACCATGTCCGTGCAAAACAGAGCTACACACAAACAAAGCTAACATAGAGATGGATACTACCAACATCGTAATGCTCATCAATGACTTTCTCATAAGATTGACTTTGGAGATTCGTTATGTTATTCAATAATAATTTATCGTTTTTCGATATGCAAAGATTGATATTAATTTCCACTTAAACAAGAAATCCGACAATTATTTATCGATAAACAATAAATATAGTATGTTTTTCGATATTAAGAGGGGCGCATATAGCCGGCTCAAAGGCAAACAGGAAATACAAAATGTCAATTGACATTTTATTTATTCCCCAAAAGAGCTTCTACTTCGGCCGCATCCCGATGAAGTTGAGCTATCAGCCCGTCAATCCCATCGAACTTCAGTTCCGGACGGAGATACTTCACAAAAGAAATACGGATAAACTTATCGTAAATATTTGAATGAAAATGAAGGATGTTCACTTCTATCGAACGCTCGGGACCATTTCCTATCGTGGGGCGGGTACCGATATTCAACATACCGTTATAGGTACGCCCATCGAATGTGACATGAACCGCATAAACACCATCGGCAGGAATCAACTTATCAGGATCGTCCACACTGAGGTTGGCTGTAGGAAATCCGATCTTACGTCCCACTTGATAGCCACTCACCACCGTACCATCCAGAAAATAGTCGTAACCCAGACAACGGGACGCCATATCGACTTCACCCTGATGCAGCATCTTGCGAATGACGGAAGAGCTTACATGAAGATCATCACACACACAGGCACGAGCGCGGATTACCTCTATGCCCATTTCGGAACCATAACGGCAATAGTCTTCGAAACCTTCACTACGGTTGTGCCCAAAACGATGGTCATAGCCGATGACGAGTGTCTGCACCCGATAACGGTCTCTTAAAAGATCAAACATAAACTCACGGGCAGTCAGGCGCGATACTTCCTGCGTAAAGTCAAGCATGAAACAATAGTCCACCCCTGTTTCCTCGAGCAGTGTCCGCTTTTCTTCCGGAGTAGTCAGCAGTTCCGGACGATAATCCGCTTTCATCACCTTACGGGGATGAACAGGGAAGGTAATTAATGCAGAGCGCAATCCACGAGCGGCAGCCAGCTCTCTGACTTGCTTGATCAGGAAACGATGCCCTGTATGTACTCCGTCGAAAAAGCCGATGGTAGCTACACAAGGTTCGGGTGTAAATGCCGGTATATTATGGATTATCTGCATGCTATGTCTTCTAAATTATTTATTTCCGGCAAAAAGTGGCCTCCAGTCTTCACCGGGTTTTACCGTATAAGTAGAGATACCCAATGCCTGGGCTCCCTGGCAGTTGGCCTCGGAGTCATCAATGAAAAAAGTTTCGTGCGGATCAAGGTTTGCGTCTTCAAGTACCCCCCGGAAAATCTCTTCAGCAGGCTTCACCATTTTCATTTCATACGAAAGGTACATCTTCTCAAAATAGTCTTCCACACGGAAGCCCCGATACGGAAATGCGTGCTCGCATGCCCACTTCCAATGTATCTCGTTGGTATTGCTCAGCAGATAGACCACATATTTTTCGCGGAGCTTCAGCAACATGTCGAGTTTAAAGCGAGGGATATCTACCAGAAAACTATTCCAGGCAGCATCGATTTGCTCGTCAGTCACTTTTTTTGTGAGCAGCCCACGGATATTCTCACGAAATTCAGCCGACGAGATCAATCCTTTTTCATGCTGCATAAAGATCCCTTGCTGAGAATACATACCTAACAATTCGTCTACTTTCTCTAATCCCAACTTCCGGAAGTTCTCCACACAACGCTGACGGTCGAGATTGATCAATACACCACCAAAATCAAAAATAAGGTTTTTAATTCCTTTTCTTTTCATCTCTATATTGTTTTAAGGTCTCACCCCATCCCCTCTTCCTTTGAGAAAGGATGGGGTGAGACCCCTCTTATTTCATTTCTGAGTTAAACGTTTGACAAAGCGGATCAGTTCACCAATCCATAAGACGAGAGAGGAAGAACCGATGATGATAAGCCATGTTTGCCAGTCAAGCGGCTCTGTACGGAATACAGCCCCACCGAACTGTACAATGAGGAACTGTCCGCCCAGAATAGCCAGTACTATCAGCTCCATACCATATGATTTCGCAAGACCTTTGAATGCTGAGTCGGTAGTGCCAAACACACGGGCGTTGAACAGGTTCCAGAACTGGAGCATCACAAAGAAGGTGAAGAAAACGGTCAACCGCTGTACCGTCATTCCTCCATCGGCATTTGTGAAGTAATATATCATTGCCATCAGCACCACCAGAAAGACTGTACCGACACCGAATATATTTTGCCGCATCGCTTTGCTGATAATAAAATCAGTACTACGGCGTGGTTTATCATTCATAACGCTTTCGCTTGGCGGAATAGAGGCCAGAGCTAATGCGGCAAACGTATCCATAATGAGGTTTACCCATAACATTTGAGTAACAGTCAGCGGCAACTCCGTTCCTACAATAGAACCGAGCAATACGATGAGAAGTGCCACAAAGTTAATGGTCAACTGGAATACAATGAAACGCTGGATGTTCTTGTACAGCGAACGCCCCCACATCACGGCGGTTCCGATACTGTTGAAAGAATCATCGAGTAAGGTGATATCACTGGCCTCTTTGGCTACGGAAGTTCCGGTACCCATTGAAAGTCCCACCTGTGCATGATTAAGTGCCGGGGCATCATTGGTTCCGTCACCGGTCACAGCTACTACGGCTCCTTTCTGCTGGAGCAACTGCACCAGGCGCTGCTTGTCGGTAGGACGGGCGCGAGACATGATTTTCAGATCCATCACTCTATTCAGGGCTTCTTCATCGCTCAGTTCGGCGAAAGCAACTCCCGTTATACGGTTACGCTCCGTATCTTCCGGTTTCCACAATCCGATCTGGCGTGCAATCTCAGTTGCTGTGCCCGGAGTATCTCCGGTAACAATCTTAATACCGATACCTGCCGACTGGCACTTAGCCACCGCTACGGGTACATCGGGGCGTATAGGATCGGAAATAGCAACCACACCAAGGAAGTTCAAGTTGTTTTCCGACACAAGGGCCACACAATCGTCCGGTTCGTTGTCCTCTACTATGCGGAATGCAAAACCAAGTGTACGCATAGCCATATTCTGATAACTCAGCAACTGCGCTTCGACAGTGGAACGGTATTCCACACTATCCACACGACGACCGTCAAGAATCACCTCTTTGCATTTGCCAAGCACAATCTCAGGCGCACCTTTTATATATAGCACTTTCTTGCCTATCAGCGGAGACTTCACCAAAGTAGCCATAAACTTACGCTCGGTAGAGAACGTCAATTGGTCGAGTACCTGCGCCCTTTCTCTGAGTTCAAGATAGTTACGGTTCTGACCGTTCAGCCACAACAACAAAGCAACCTCAGTAGGATTGCCCACCCCTTTTGGCTTTTCTCCCTCTCCCGTCTCTTCAAGAAAAGCAGTCGAGTTAGCACTGATTCCCTCTGCTATCAATTTGCTGATATTGTCATCTGCCAGCTTCCCGCCATCCTTCAAACCATAGAAGTTAGGCTCGTGCACCTGCATCAGGTTCTGCGTCAACGTACCGGTCTTATCTGTACAAATCACGGTAATGGCTCCCATCGTTTCGCAAGCGTGCATCTTACGAACCAGATTATTGGTGGCAAGCATACGGCGCATATTCAGGGCCAGACTGAGCGTTACGCTCATAGGTAACCCTTCGGGGACGGCGACCACAATCAAGGTGACTGCCATCATGAAGTATTTCAGGGTACGCTCCAACACCGGCAACCAGTCATACCAGCCATTCAAAGCTCCAAAATCAAAATAGAGTACTACATCTTTTATAAAGAAAATAAGGAAAGCAAGCCCCGCTACGGTAAAACCGATTTTACCTATCAGGTTAGCCAGCTTAGTCAACTGGATATTAAGGGGCGTAGGTTCCGTGCTCTGCTCCGTACTCTGACGTGCCACTTTCCCAATCTCCGTGGCATCTCCCACACGAAGTACTTTCATCGATCCGTGACCGTCGACCACAGTCGTGCCACGCATCACCAGATTGGAGGCATACGTAGCTTCTTCATCAAAATCCGCCTCTACCGTTGTTTTATTAATTACCGGCTCTCCGGTCAGGTTCGATTCATTCACCTGTAAGGAGATGGCTTCTATCAGTTCTCCATCGGCAGGGATCTCCTCACCGGTTTCCAGTACCACAATATCACCGACTACCACATCCTTACGGGGAATCTCCTGAATGCGCCCATTACGAATCACCTTTACCAAAGTCTCTTCATTGACAGCATTCAGCAAATCAAACTTTTTGTTCGCATCATATTCAAAATAGAAACCAATGCCGGTTGCCAGCAGGATAGCAGCTATGATACCGATGGTTTCAGCATATTCATTCTCAATAATCGAGATGATAAGGGAGAACACAGCCGCAACGAGTAATACCCGTACAACAGGATCTTCAAATTTTTCCAGATAGAGTTTGAGGAGAGAAGGACGCTTGGGTGGCGTCAGCAGGTTAACACCATGTTTCTCCCGGCTTTGGAGGACTTCTTGATCAGTAAGGCCCAAATGAAAATAATCGTCGTTCTTTGCAGTCATGCAGATACATACATTAAATTAGAGGTTGCAAAAATACAACATAAATCCGGTATAGAATGTTTCTTAAATCTTTTTTAAGGATTCCAGTTTTCCCAACAAGATTCTCGATGAAATAGGCTTCGTCAGGAAATCGGTAAAGCCACTCTGCATAATCTTTTGGCGGTCTTCTTCGTAAGCAAAAGCTGTGAGAGCAATGATAGGCACAGTAGCCGACATTTGCCGGATAGCCTCCGTAGCTTCATAACCGTTCACCTCGGGCATACGAATATCCATCAAGATGATATCGGGCTGGTTTTTCAGGAAAAGGGAAATGGCTTCTTCACCATTATGTGCCCAATAGAGTTCGTAACGGGAAGCAAGGATAGCTTCACAAAGGCGATAATTATCTTCCATATCTTCTGCCACCAATACTGTCAGTTTCTTATCACCGTTTACCCCCGCGGCAGGAACCGACACAACAGAAGACGGTCTCTCCTGTTCTTTTTCAATAATTACCTTAGGTTTGATATCCGAATGTTCGGGCAAGGTAAACCAGAAAGTACTCCCCTGGCCTACCACCGATTCAGCTCCGATTTCCCCACCCAGTTTATTCACAATCGTCTTACAGATGGAAAGTCCCAGCCCGGTGCCGTTTTTATCACTCTGCAGACGTACGAAACGGTCGAATACACCTCCCAGCTTATCTGCTGAAATGCCCGAACCGGTATCGGTGACATAAAACCGAAGTCCATTCTCGCAAGGCTTATATCCGATACGAATGCTGCCTTCTGTGGTAAACTTGATTGCATTAGAAACAAAATTGGATACAACCTGGGCGATACGGTTCCGGTCGGAATGAACCATGCATGAGGGTAATCCGGCCTCGGTAATTATCTGTACAGGCGAATCATAACCGATCTTCATGTGGAACAACTGTTCCAGATCGGCCAGCAGCAGGTTGATGTCTACGTCGGAATACACAAACTCTAATGTACCAGCCTCAATCTTCGATAAATCGAGAATGTCATTCACCAATTGCAATAGGAGTTCACTATTCGTATGGAGTATTTCCAGATATTTCTGCTTTTCCTTTTCCTCGGTGGCAGCAGCCAGCAGTTCGGAGAAACCGACGATGGCATTCAATGGAGTACGGATCTCATGGCTCATGTTGGCAAGGAAGGCTGACTTGGAACGATCGGCGTTTTCGGCTTTCTCCTTAGCCTCGGCCAGCGCCTCTTCCGTATGTTTGATGGAAGTGATGTCATGCACCGTCAGTACCATACGGTCTTCACCATCCAGAGTCATAAAAACTCCCGAAATCATTACGTTGCATTTTATAAATTCATCTTCGCCTATGGCAATATTCAGTGAAGACTGCAGATCGGTAAACTCGCTCTTCTGACGAAAAGCAGCCCCGATAGCCCCTCTTACAGGACATTCCTGACAAAAAGCATGGGTTCCGCATCCTCCCTTGGCAGACAATGCATTCTGACATTGCAATAAATCACCGACGCGCTTTTCTTTACCATCAGGATTGAGGTGAGTCAAATCATAATAATTTGTTTTCAGGACTTTAAAATCAGAATCGATAACAAGGACATAAGCATGAATATGCGTTAGGATAGCATCAAACAAGCGATTTACATTCTCCAGTTTCCGGTCTGATGCAGATTGCATAAACTTACGTTTTCTTCTTTCCCACAGAAATGCTCCCAGAAAAGAGACACATACCCCTATTAATACAATCTGCCACATCATAATTTATAACTGCTTGATTAATGCTTTGTTGTTATGGCAAAGGTAGTGTTTTATTAACCAAAAAGAAAAAATAAGTGAACAATATATCCAATCCTTTTGTTATATTTGCATAAACTTAAAAAAAAGAGACGACATGAAGTACATTTGCACCGTTTGTGATTATATTTACGATCCGGAGACAGGTGATCCGGAAAGCGGAATCGAACCAGGAACACAGTTTGAAGATATCCCTGATGATTGGGTATGCCCCCTTTGTGGAGTTGGGAAAGAAGATTTCGAACCGTATAATGGATAACTTATAAACAACGGACGTTTTTGAACGATGAACAATAAACGATGAACCGTAAGTGTACCAATCACACTTTATTCATCATTTATCGTTCATCGTTCACGGTTCATCGACCTGTTAAGATGCTTTCTTTTCCTTTACGTCACTGCTTGCTTCCACTACATTTACCACATAGTCACCAAGCTTCTCGCATTCGGCAATAATATCCATATAATAAACACCCATCTGATAATCATATTCTTTATTGTTCACATCCAGAATGTTCTGATTCTTCAGTTGATTACGATAGTTATTTATTTCATTTTCAATATTGAACGACTTATTGACATCGATACTCTGATGCTCGGGTTTCTCAACCACGACAATCATTTGTGACAGGGCATCGTTCGTCAGCTTCATCATGAAGTGAATGTGTTCATACTGTTTCTCTGTAAAATCCTGATTGGTCTGACGCTTTCGGCTGATGGTACGTGCCAGGTTATAACAACTGTCGCCAATGCTTTCAATCTCAGTCACCTCACGAAGCATGGCACGTATCTGAAGCTTACTTTCCGAACTTAATCGTCCCTCGGACACTTGATTCAAGTAATTGGCTATCTCCAACTCCATATTATCGCTGATATTCTCATACTTTTCAATCCGGCTGAATAATTTATTGAAGTCGTCATCTTTTTCCGTATGCAGCAGATCCTGCACCATGCCGAACATACGGTGAATACGTTCGGAGAACAAATGGATTTCCTTGCGGGCCTGAAGTATTGAAAGTTCGGCCGTGGAAAGCATGCCACCGGTAATGAAACGCAAACGTGGCTCTTCGTCTTCTTCTTTCGGACGAATAATGGCACACACGGTACGTTCAATCAGTTTCACTCCCCAAATCAGCAGGCAGACGTTACATATATTAAAGATAGAGTGGAAAGCAGACAACTTATAAGAAATGGCTACTTCGGCACTTCCCGGATGGAAGAAACTATCCACCACCCAATTGACAAATACCATAAAGGGATGAAAAATAATCAATACCCAGATCACACCGAAAACGTTGAAAACGAAATGGGCCAAAGCAGCTCGTTTCGCTTGCGAATTGGCTGTCAGGGCAGCCAGGTTTGCTGTAATCGTGGTTCCGATATTCTCACCCAGCACCAATGCAGCACCAAGCTCCAGGCTAATCCATCCGTTGGCGCACATAATTAAAGTAATAGCCATCGTTGCGGCAGACGCCTGAACGATCATTGTGAGAATAGTACCGATAAATAGAAAGAGCAGAACGGAGAAGAATCCCATATCGGTATAGTTCTGCACGAAAGCAAGCATTTCCGGATTAGCATTCAGGTCGGGCGCGTTTGCTTTAAGATACGAAAGCCCCATAAAGAGGAAAGAAAAACCAAAAATGAATTCACCGACAGACTTACGGTTACTTTTACCGGAAAAGATAAGGGGAAGGGCAATGGCTAACAGAGGGAGGGCAAAAGCAGCCATATCAACTTTAAACCCAAAAATGGAAATGATCCAGGCGGTGACTGTCGTACCGATATTGGCACCCATTATCACACTAATGGACTCGGCCAAAGTCAGCAAACCGGCATTTACAAAACTGACCACCATCACCGTCGTTGCCGAAGAAGACTGGATAAGGGCGGTGATCAACACTCCTGTTAAAACTCCCGTTACCCGGTTCGTGGTCATTGCTGTCAGGATTCCTCGCAATCTGTCACCTGCGACTTTCTGTAAGCCCTCGCTCATGATTTTCATTCCATAAAGAAAAAGTCCTAATGAGCCAATGAGCTTTAAAAAATCATAAAAAGAATATTCCATCTATAATTATTTTAGTGGTTGTTTGTCTTCTTAGCAATTATGTGATATATTTATCCGTACTATTCACCCCTAAACGACGTGAAATGAAACAGATGTTACAAATATATTGCAAAAATAATAATATTTCTAAAGAATTCCCTATTGGAAGCTCACTTTTGGATATTTATTACGGTTTCAATCTTAATTTTCCTTATCAGGTAGTCAGTGCCAAAGTAAATAATCGTTCTGAAGGACTCAACTTTCGTGTATATAACAATAAGGATGTAGAGTTTCTGGATGTAAGAGATTCTTCGGGGATGCGTACATATGTACGTTCTCTTTGTTTTGTACTCTACAAGGCAGTCAGCGAACTCTTTCCGAATGGCAAACTTTTTGTAGAGCACCCCGTATCCAAGGGATACTTCTGCAATTTGCGCATCGGCCGGGCCATCACTCTGGAGGATGTGTCGCAAATAAAGAAACGCATGCAGGAAATCATTACGGAGAATATCACTTACCACCGTATCGAATGCCACACCACTGAAGCCGTACGTGTATTCAGCGAGCGGGGCATGAATGACAAAGTGAAACTGCTTGAGTCTTCCGGCTCCATCTATACCTATTATTATACTTTGGGTGGCACTGCGGACTATTATTATGGTAATTTACTCCCAAGTACGGGATTTATTCATCTGTTCGACCTCGTTAAGTACTACGACGGGCTGTTACTGCGTATTCCCAACAAAGAAAACCCGACCGTACTGGAAGAGGTAGTGAAACAAGAGAAGATGCTCGATGTCTTCAAAGAGCATTTGCGCTGGAACTACATTATGGGGCTGAACAATGTGGGAGATTTCAACATAGCCTGTGAAGAAGGACATGCCACCGACCTGATAAATGTGGCAGAAGCACTGCAGGAAAAGAAAATAGCACAAATAGCCGACAGCATCTTCCACCGGGGAGAAAACGGGAACCGTGTAAAACTGGTATTGATCTCCGGACCGTCATCATCCGGCAAAACCACCTTCAGCAAGCGGCTCTCCATCCAGCTGATGACAAACGGGTTAAAGCCTTATCCCATCTCACTGGACAACTACTTTGTAGACCGGGAAGAAACTCCATTGGATGAAAACGGCAATTATGATTATGAATCGCTCTATGCCCTCGACCTGGAATTATTCAATGCGCAACTGCAAGCTCTGCTGCGTGGTGAGGAAGTAGAACTGCCCCGCTACAACTTCATGCTGGGAAAGAAAGAATATAAAGGCGACAAACTGCGGATTGACGAACATACGGTATTGATTCTTGAAGGGATTCATGCCCTGAACCCGGAACTCACTCCGCAAATCCCGGCAGAGAATAAATATAAAATCTATGTATCTGCTCTGACAACCATCTCCCTGGACGACCATAACTGGATTCCGACCACGGACAACCGGCTTTTGCGCCGCATTATCCGTGACTTCAACTATCGTGGCTATTCTGCGCAGGAAACCATTTCGCGCTGGCCCAGCGTGCGTGCCGGAGAAGACAAGTGGATTTTCCCTTATCAGGAGAATGCCGACGTGATGTTCAACTCCGCCCTGTTATTTGAATTTGCCGTGCTCCGCTGCCATGCCGAACCCATCTTGACCAGCGTGCCACGTAACTGCCCGGAATATGCCGAAGCATACCGGCTACTGAAGTTTATCAAATATTTCACTCCGGTACAGGATAAGGAGATTCCTCCGACCTCACTTCTTAGAGAGTTCCTGGGAGGAAGCAGCTTCAAATATTAAAAAGACACATCCTTATGTTTTTCAGACATAGACTTTACAAATAAAACTCCGAAAGAGAGCATTATTTGTAAAATCTATGCTTGAATTATCAAATACTATCCACTACCCCATCAGCCGGCAATGCCTGTCATAACTCTCAAAGGAAGAATTGAGGAAGAAATGAAAAATAAAAGGGGTAAATGAGAGGTTCTTACAAAGATTTTTTAACTTTGTCACTGTTTAAAACCATATCGTATGAAAATATCGACTTTAATCCTGACCATCCTCGTTTGTTTTAGCACAATCGTCGATGCACAAGGCACACAAAACAGAGCAAATGAACTGATGAAACAAGCGCAAAGCAGTCTGGAACAAAAAGAATATACCAAAGCGCGTTATCTTTTCATCCAAGCCTATGGCGCCTTCGCGGCACAAGAAAACTATCCGAAAGCCGTGGAATGTGGAATTCAGGGAGCTGCTCTTTACCATCGTGAGAATTATTATAAAGAAGCATTCGACCTCTGCAGGGGAATGGAACAGTTAGTCTGGGCGGGCGAACAAAAGGAACAGAAGCAATTCTATCCGTTGCGCTTTCAAATCACTAAAGAGAGATTACAAATGTATATCGGGCTGAAGAATGCCGCACAAGCCAAAGCACAGTTGGACAAACTGGCGGAAACCGCCGGCCAGGCAAAGAACGATTCGTTAAGTGAGAACCTCTTGTACACGCAGGCAAACTATCACTACACTTTCGGCCAAAACGCACAAGGAGATGCCTGCTTCCGGAAATTGATCAATCAATACAAAGCCCAGAAGAACTACGAAAAGGTAAACGAATGCTATAAGAACCTGATTGCCATCGGCCGTAAGTCAAACAATGCTTCATTGGTGGCCCGTACGTACGAGAACTTCATTGTCTGGACCGACTCGGTGAAAGCGCTGACAGCACAAGATGAACTGAACGTGTTGAAACGCAAATATGACGAAAGCCAGCAGATCATTCAGGAAAAAGACGATACGCTGTCCGGAAAACAGTATATGATTGTCGGGCTATGTACGCTTGTCGTCATCCTGATAGCCGGACTAATCTTCGTTGCCATCGTGCTGCTCCGCTTCATTGCCGGAAACCGCAAACTGAAGAAGAGCGTACAGATAGCCAATGAACACAACGAACTGAAAACAAAGTTCATCCAGAACATCTCCGCACAAATGGAACCAACGCTGGATACACTGGCCGCTTCTGCTGCCGAACTATCGGGCAAGGCGCCCCAACAGGCACAACAGATGCAGGGACAGGTAGCTGCCCTGAAGAAGTTCAGTAACGACATACAGGAACTTTCTACACTGGAGAACTCCCTGACCGAGCCTTACGAGATGAAGGAGATCAACGTAAATACTTTCTGCGAAGCTACCATGGATAAGGTGAAAGAGCTGGTACAGCCTGAAGTGTCGACTGTAGTGAATGCCGCCAAACTACAGATCAAGACCAACCCGGAACAACTGGAACGGATACTGATTCACCTGCTGAAGAACGCGGCGGAATATACCGAAAGCGGAAAGATCTTCCTCGACTTCAAGAAGAGAGGCGCGCATACGCATCAGTTCATCATCTCGGATACCGGTGCGGGCATTCCTGCCGAAAAACAAGAGAACCTGTTCAAACCTTTCACGGAGATTAAAGACCTGACGGAAGGAGACGGACTGGGACTGCCTATCTGTGCCCTGATAGCTACCAAGATGAACGGAAGCCTGACATTGGACACAAGCTACACCAAAGGAAGCCGGTTCGTACTCGAGCTGCACACATAATAAAAAAACAACAGAGGGCTGCATCGAAAGCCCTCTGTTGTTTTTACGCCTATCGAACCGGAGCCTGTCATTAAACTGTAAGTTCCAGCAACACTTCTCCTTGGGTGTTGAGTACCTTCACTTTAAGCACATCTTTCTTTTTCTCGATCACCATCACCGTTGCGCTTTTCATACTATAACCACCACCGATAATGACCGGGAAGTTATTGCCAAGACTGCCTTTGGGGTGATAAGCGTACTCATGTGTATGCGCATTCAGACAGACATTGAAGGGAGCTTTCTCCAGGAGTTTCCCCCAAAGTCCCGAACACAGGTTCTCGTAATCATTGCCATAAAGCGGGATGTGATGAATCAGAATCCGCTTGCCGGCCTTCCTGAACTCTTTGGAAGCGAGTTCTTTCTTGAGGAATCCCACCTGGTCATTACGCAACTTCGTAAAGTCGTTCAATCCGTAATAGACCCAATGGTCGTCGGGTTTATCTTCACCGCAGTCGAGCATTACGATGCGCGTGTCTCCCCAGTTGAAGGCTCCGTAAGTCTTATCGCCCACATAGTCGAACAGGCTGTGCAGCCCGACCGAATACGCATTCCGGATTTCATGGTTGCCCCGCATGAAGAAAACAGGAACGCGGTCACCCTCCACTCCTTCGGTCAGTTCGCTGATGAAGGCTGTTGCCTGATCGTGGTTGGCGGGATCGTCCACGCAATCACCGTTGAAGACTACGAAATCATAGTCCACCCCCTTGATCTGGCTGCACAACGCCTGAAAGGTTTTTGACTGCTTGTGCAGGTCATTGAAGACGACGGCCGTGAAGCTGTCTCCACCATCGGCCGGCAAGGTAAATTCTTTAAGCTCTGTACGGGCAGTATTACCAAATACTTTTTTGTAAGCCTGGTAAAGCAGAATCTCCTGCGAACAAGCCCGATAGTAATACTTCTGTCCGGGTTGCAAACTGTCGAGGCGAATCTTATGGAGAGTGTTGCCGCAAACGACTTGCCCGTCGAGAAGAGTACGTGCCCGCTTCAGGTTTGAGGGGTCTGTGCCATATTCCACCCAGCAATAAGCCGGCACGTTGGTTTGCCACATTACGGTGATTCCGCCCCCGACCGGGTTTTGCAGATAGGGTTTGGTGCGGCAGATGCGGTCTTCGGGCACTGCCATCCGCACTTCCACCAACAACGGTCGGTGATCGGATGCCAACGGTTCGTCGATAACCCGGGCGGAATTAACAACGAAAGTAGGTTTTTCCTGTTTAAGCGCAATCAGGTAATCCAACGTCTCCTTCGGTTCGGAAGCGGGATAAGTAGGTTGCTTGGGGTTGGAAAGTACCTGGAAGGTATTCTTCAGTTCTTTGATGAAACCGGAACCGGCATCGGAATTGAAGTCGCCGGCAAGGAAGAAGGGCTTTTCGGCAGAAGCAGCAACCGATTTCAGGATCTCGAGCGACTTCATCCGGTCTTCTTCCGTCAGCGAGAGATGTGTGCAGCCAAAGATGTATTCGGGAAACTCGGCAACAATCAGCGTCCGCGCCTCTTCACGTCCCGGCAAAGCAAAGGTTTGCAGGCGCAACGGAGCTTCTTTTGCGAGCAGGCCGATTCCGTATTTTCCCCCGTCATAATCGATGGCAGGAGCGAAGTAGGGATGCAGCTGAGTGCGTTCCGCCAGTTCCCGGAGGACATCCGTCCCATTGCTCCGGGCGGTCATGCTGTCCAGTTCCTGAACAGCAACGACATCCGGACGGGCATTGTTGATCACATTGGCTACGCGCTGGTAGTTGCAGCTATTGTCCATGCCTCTGGCATTGCGGACGTTGTAGGTCATCAGCCGCAGGACATCCCCGGCCTGGGCCGACAGCACAAAGAGTGCAGAGAATAAGAGTAATACAAGTTTTTTCATGGGTCTGTTTGTTTATCGGGTTTTATTTATTTGCTTTTATACACGAGTGTCCGTCCGTCCACCGCCCCATACTCTATCATCAGCTGACGGAAAGCAGCATAATCGGCCGGACGGATCATTTGTTTTTTCAGTTTCAGGCTCCGGACCACCCGCGTCTGTCCGCCTTCGGGGAGGATGGAAATGATTAGCGTGCCTACGGCGTTGTCTATCTTCTTCTCCATCGCCGGAGTAGCCAGCCGCATGCCCTCGGGAGTCTCTGCCAGATAGGTGAAAGTCTCGTCCGCCGCTCCGGGCAACAAAAGGTTGGAGGTGCGCTTGCTGTTATAGCGGACATACTGAGAATTGGCGAGGCTTCCCCGCTCTGCCGGGAGTGTGAAGACCAGATATCCGTCTTTGGCTTTCGCCTTATCGGGCTGCAAGGTATATTCCTTATTGAGAGCCGCGGACGGAAGATTCAGTTCAAACGGCTGTGTCAGCATGGCCACGTAGGCATGATCTTTCTGCCAGGAGACGGCGGAGGGGGTTTTGCCTTTCAGGGACAGGGCTTGCTGCCTGCCTCCGGCTTCGGTCCACACAAACAGTTCGCGAATGCTGCCCATCCCCAAAGATGCGGTGTTCGCGGACGGAACGCAGACCGCCCCGATCTCGGCTTTCAGGCCGGCAGCCCTCAGGAGCGCAGCCAGCAGATTCGCTTTCTCGGCCTCGGTGGCATAGGCCGAACGGAGCACCTCGGCAGTGGGACGGATGCGATAAGCGGTTTCGCTCAACGGGAGAGGTGAGTAATAAAGATTGTCGATCACGTAGCTGTGTAAGGCTTTCACTTTCTCTTCATCGCTCTTCGCGCCGGCAGTCAGTTTTCCGGCAAGGGTGCGAAGCCGGGCATCCGCCTCCCGCTCCCACTGTGCGGAGAGGAACGCCATCGGTTTCTGTTCCGTCGTAGCGGTCAGCAAAGGCAGCTCACCGCCGATCACCGACACTTGCGGTTCGCGGCTGAGGGCAGGGAGGTTTTTCAGTACCCAGCTGACCTGCTTCATGCCTTCTTTCTCGGTGACGAGAGGTTTCGACTTCAGGTTGTCGAGTGCATATTCCAGCCGTTGTCCTTGGGGAACGGTAATGCTGATTTCGTACTCTTTCACCGGAGAAGACTGTTCCAACTGGCGGCAGACGTTGATTTCCGGCAGATATCCGGGCTTGCTCGTGATGGAGTAATCCAGATAAACGGTAGCACCTAATTCCAGCCCGGTGTGCACCACTACCATCTCCCGCAGAGCGTTGAATGCCGGGGCATTGGCTGCCGCCGCAGGAAGAACTTCGACAAAAGCATTATCGGGTGTCTTCACGATGTTCCCGTCTTTCTGCCGGGTATACGATTCGTGGATCTCCAAGGTCTGATAACGGGGATCGTACGTAATGAACGACTCACCATAGGTGCGGTTCATGGCTGTATGGGTATACAGTGTCAGGGCTTTCATGTGACGATAGACCTGCGAACCGTCGGCCCGCAGCGTCCAGCTTTCTTTTATTTTCTTGAATTCCGCTTCCTGACCGGCGACCGGAAGAACCAGCGCAAACAGGCAAAGGAGCAGAAGGGTATGTATTTTTGTCATGTGACGGCAATCTTTTTAAGGTTTAACAATCAAATAATCCGCGAAGCTCTTGTAGGCATTCACCGCCGAACGGAATCCTTCCCAGTCGGCAGCCCGGTATATGCGCTTCTTCAGGGCAAGTTTCTGCTTCAGCACCAGCTTGTTGCCATCCTGCCGCAACGCCCCCTCAAAGTCGGCTGCCGGACTGGTCCTCTGTTCGCTCCGCGACTGTCCCGCCAAGCGGTATCCCCGGGGTAAAGTAATCACCTCGTCCAGCTCCACCAGACGTGAACAAGCGTCACGGAAGCCATACCGGCGGGTTTCCAAATCGGTGTCGATGCGCAGGAACGAGAGAACACTGGTATAGAGATTGTTCATCACCATCGGTTTCAGCAACAGTTCGCCGTCGCCCGCAAGCGCATAATCGGGGATCTCGTAACGGAACGTGATGCGGATAGGTCCCGCCTGATAATCTTTCGGCGCACTTCCGTAATCTACTTTCAACATGCGGGCCCGGGGAGAAACACTGAGCAACTGGCTTTCCATCGTGCTTTGCCATTCGGTCTGCCATCCTTGGGTGAAGATGCGGCGGATGCTGCTGTCCGACTGTCCCTCGGCAGTGATCGAGAACGTGCCCCGCAGCGTTCCCTTCGCGTCCAGTTTATTTTCGGCGACGATGCGCACGTAATGGTTTTCGGGAGCCGATACGGGAGTCAGGCACAAATCGGAACCTCCCGGAATGCCCGGCAGATAGTTCTGTTGCTGTTCGGCGCTACTCCACAGCTCACGGCAGAACGGCACCCAGGTAGGATCGAGAGGGATATACATCCCATTCGCCAACTTCACCACTGCCACGCAATGGTTGAAATGATCGGCCGGAATGCTCTCGATGCGGCTTCCTGCCATCGTCATCGCCGGATAAGCCTCGAAACCTGCCATACGCAGGAAGGAGATCAGCGTGCCGGCAATATCCTTGCATACGCCGCAACGGTCAGTGTAGTTCATCTTCGTGTTGTGAAGCGTAAAGCCTTCCCCCTCGCCCATGCTGATACCGGCGTAGCGGATATTGTCGGCCACCCAATGCGTCAGCACGGCGATCTTTTCCATCTCCGTCTTTTTACCTTTTATGAGTTCGTTCACCTTCTGCTGCGCTTCGGGCAGGGCGTCGAAACTGCCGTATGCCTCGTTCAGGTCATGAAACCAGAGCGATTTATCTTCCCATCTCGGCGTGGAAGACATCATCAGCTTCGGAGCTTCATCAAAAAGATCGACCATGTTCGGTTCACGCCCGAAAGGGAGCACCTCGTTCTTGGCAAAGGTATACACCTTGCGTCCGTCTTCGTAACGCATCGACGAGGCGCAGGCCCCGTTATAGAACTGGAACTGGAGTTCCTTCTCCATCGGCATACTGACGGTGTACACTTTGCGCCGCGTAGGCTGGTCCACCCAGAAGGGAACGATGTCATAGAACTGTCCCCGCATGGGCGGGATGAATCGCACATCATCGTCCTCTCCCCCGGCCAGCAGGGCATAAGTGAATCCTTTTTTACTGATTTCGTAAGAGACGGTATCGCCCGGTTCCAGGCTTCCGAGTTCGATCATAATCTGGCGGGCTCCCCAGTAGATGGCCCGTGCGGGAGCGGCATAATCGCAGGTTTTCGTTACATCCACCTGCACTGTTTCGCCATTGGCACGTTGCAAGGTGACCTGCTTGAAACGGGCAAACGCCGTCAGCGGATCGTAATCATACTTGATCACATGATTGTTTACTGCCCCTTTGGGGGTCTGCACTCTAAAGGACCGGTACACGGCGAAACTACCTGAGCCATTGGGCTGTACAGTCACCGCAGTACTGTCCAGCAGGGTCACACAGTCTGCCTGGCTCCATGCATCCTGCCCGGCAGCCGGGAGGCACATCAGCAGCGAGAAGGTACAACATGAAGCTACCCGGAGGACATTGCTTATTTTACGCATAGTTTATGAATTGAATAATTTGTGAATGGTTTTCATTATTTTCTGTCTGCAACAGACAAAAGTAGTACATCGATGGATAAAAACAAAAGGTATCAGGAGAAGTATTTGAAAATAAAGTATCGGACGGAAGAAGGAGCGCTTTACATCTGTTAGTTTTTAATACTGAAACTGAGAAAAGAAGGTTATAAAGTTATATTACCATTTCATAAAAAGGCTCGATCAGACTCCTTAAAATTGTCGTCTTAGACGACAAAAATTGTCATCTAAGACGATGTTTCGTCGTCGCCTAGGAGACGACATATTGGCTCTTGGAAGAGAATTTTGCAGAAAAACTTATTTGTAATAAAAAAGCCGCTGTTTCCAGCGGCTTATCTAAAGTTACATGTGAAATATTTTATACTGATTACGCAGTGGGATCGTCCACGATTTCACCACTTGGATCCTTTTCTTTAATTACATCATTTGTATTGGTCATCGAGACACTCCGGGTCAGCGTACAGCGACTTAATGCTAAGTCAGCTTCTTCCTTAGAAGAAAAACGCAGATTGATAGACTTTATCTGCGACGCTTTTGCCTCTTCAAGTGTTTTTACCCCCGAACTGTTTGCCGTCAGATTGAAAATTCCCAAATGAGGGATATCCACGCTCTGCCCGTCTTGCAGGAAATAAGTAATCGCCGCTCCCAACTTAGAAATGATCGCCAGGCATAAGGCGTCTTGAACCCCGGAAATCTGACTCAGATAATTGACGAATGTTTCCTGCTCTACCATACCCCTGTTCTTCAAGACACAATAATATAGTTTTTCAGAATCTTTATCTCTTACATCACTATTTCGTAACGCCAAGTTATAGTATAGTCCACCCATGATTTTAAGATTTTAGAAAGGTTGTTAATAGAAAATTGTTAATGTCCTCCAAAGGTATTTAGTTAAATTTAAAAAAGCAATTCTTTTCTTTGTTTTTTTTAAGAACCGGCTAAAAAAGAGGATTGCCCGGATTCACATCCAGGCAATCGACAAATAACAAAATCATTAATTTGAAGAAGGTTCAAATTAAATCTTAAAACTTAAAATCCGTCACTTGGATTCACATCTTAGTAGCGGTAATATTATGAAAAAAAAAAAATTAAACTATATCTGCTATTAATATGTAAAACTGTTATCTGTTTCTTTTTCTCAAACGACGAATCGCTGTTTCAACAATCGTTTTTATTTGTAGTAAACAGATTCCTTAAATCTCTAACAAAGGTATTTTATTCAAACCGGAAAAGCAACTCTTTTCTTTCTTTTTTTAAGAACCGGGCAAAAAAAGATTGCCCGGATTCGCATCCGGGCAATCTGCAATATTAATTTAAATCTATTGTCATGCTCAGATCGCTATCTGAACCAGTCTATAAAAAGTAAATTACTTGGATTCACATCTTAGCAATATTACTGGCTATGAAAAATGTGTTATTTAAGCACGTACAAAGGTATCCTGTTCGAGCCGGAAAAGCAACTCTTTTCTTTCTTTTTTTTTAAAACCGGCAAAAAAAAGATTGCCCGGATTCACATCCGGACAATCCCAACATTAACACAAATTAAAATCACAATCGGATTTTCATCCGAGTAAATAAAATAAAACGTGCATCACCTGGATTCACATCTTAGCAATGCTACAATGAAAAAAAAAAATTATCTTAGCGCTTCCACCTCGTCCGGTGTCAGCGGAATCTTCTTTCCTAAACGGCGGGCCCCCGTTTCCGTAATCAGATAATCCTCTTCGTTACGAATGCCCCCGAAGTCCTTGTACGTCTCCACTTTATCGTAATTGATAAAGTCGGTAAACTTCTTCTGTCCCTTCCACAGGTCTATCAGCTCGGGGATGAAATAAATGCCCGGCTCAACGGTATGTACAAAGCCCGGTTCCAACGGTATGGCAAGACGCTGCGACTTACGGCCGAACTGCGTGCTCTTGGGCTGTCCGTTGTAGCCCACCCAAAGTTCGCCCAGGTTCTCCATATCGTGCACGTCGAGCCCCATCATGTGCCCTAATCCGTGAGGATAGAACAGGGCATGCGCGCCTTCACGTACGGCGTCTTCGGCATTTCCCTTCATCAGTCCGAGTCCTTTCAGGCCTTCGACCATCACGCGTGCCGACAAATCGTACACGTCCATATAAGGAATGCCCGGACGGAGTGCTTTCACCGACTCCAGATGCATGGCGTTCTGTATCTCGTAAACCTCGCGCTGCCGCTGTGTGAACTTCTTATCGGCAGGGATGGTGGACGACATGTCGCCGGCATATCCCATCTCCGTCTCGGCACCGGCATCGATCAGGAACAGATCGCCCGGCTTCACCGTGTTGCCATGATAGTGGTTGTGAAGTGTCTGTCCGTTCACCGTAGCGATGGTAGCGAACGAAAGTTCGGCTTCATTGGCCTGCGCCACGGCTTGCATGGCAGCTGCTATTTCACACTCCACCATCCCGGGGCGCAGCATCTGCATGGCAATAAGGTGCATATCTGCCGTGATGTCACAAGCCTTCTCGATTTCGACAACCTCCTCGGCCGACTTGTAACTCCGCTGCGCGATCACCGCACGGATAAAGGGCACTGACCCTTCCTGGCGTGCGGGAGGCACTCCCAGCCAGTCCATCAGTTTCAGCTTATGCTCGGCACGGTAAGGAGGCAGGTAATGGATGGCCTGGCCCTTTTGCACCGCCTTGTGCAGATAGCCGATGATGTCCGCCGAAGGCATGGTGATGCTGACTCCCACCCGCTGGCTCTTCTCCTTCAGCGTCGGCTGTGTACCCATCCACACGATGTGATCGATGGTAAGCTCGTCGCCAAATATAATTTCCTTATCTTCATCAATGTCGATTATAGCAGAAAGTCCGGCAAACGAAAGGCCGAAGTAATAAAGAAAGGTGGAATCCTGACGATAGCGGAACGTATTGTCCTCGTAGTTCAACCCGCACTCGTCGTTACCCAAAAACAACAATACTCCGGAGCCTAATGTTTTTTTCAGCAGGGCTCTGCGCTGCATATATGTCTCTTTGCTGAACATAATGGTATGTATTTAAGTTATGAAGGCAAAGATATAAACAAAGGATGAATTGGCAAAGAAGATGGAAAGCTTTAATTCCGCCGCCTTCTCCGCCCGTTTCCTCCTTTAACTCCTTTTATCGGATAAATCATTTCGCTATATCGAACAATTCATTACTTTTGTAGCGAGAAACAAAAAAAACGTAAAGCATTCAACGTATGGCACAAGGTTCCCGTCAGATACAATCGCAGGCGCAGCAGCAGATACAAACGCTCTCACCGCAGCAAATTCTGGTAGTGAAGCTACTGGAGCTACCGGCTGTGGAACTGGAAGACCGTGTACATGCCGAACTGCTGGAGAATCCCGCCCTTGAAGAAGGCAAAGAAGAAAACGCCTCCGACGAAACCACCCCTGCCGAAACCGCCGAAGGGGAAGCAGAAGGCGATACGGACTATGATTCTCTGAGCGACTATCTGACCGAAGATGACATCCCCGACTATAAACTCCAGGAAAACAACCGCTCCAAAGGCGAGCAGGCGGAAGAGATCCCATTCTCGGACGCCACGTCATTCTACGAAATCCTGAGAGAGCAACTGGGCGAACGCGACCTGACCGAACATCAGCGCGAACTGGCAGAATACCTGATCGGTTCGCTGGACGATGACGGCCTGCTCCGCAAGTCGCTCGAAAGCATCGGCGACGAACTGGCCATCTATGCCGGCATCAACGCGACGGAAGAAGAACTGGAACAAGCCCTGAAAATCGTACAGGACTTCGATCCTCCCGGCCTCGGCGCGCGCAGCCTGCAAGAATGCCTGCTGATCCAGATCCGCCGGAAAAAACAACCGCATACCGCGGACCCTCTGTTAGCAACGGAAGAGGAGATCATCAGCGAGTGCTACGAAGAATTCACTCGGAAGCATTGGGAGAAGATCATCAGGAAGCTCGGACTGGACGAAGAGTACTTCTACAAGGCACTCGAAGAGATCACCAAGCTCAACCCGCGCCCGGGTGCGTCATTGGGTGAAGCCATCGGACGGAACCTGCAACAGATCGTCCCCGACTTCATCGTCGATACCTACGACGACGGAACCATCAACATCAGCCTCAACAACCGAAACCTGCCGGAACTGCGCATGAGCCGCGACTTCACCGAGATGGTGGAGGAACATACGAAGAACAAGGCCAACCAGTCCAAAGAATCGAAAGAGGCCATGATGTTCCTCAAACAGAAGATGGATGCCGCGCAAGGCTTCATCGACGCGGTGAAGCAACGCCAGAATACGCTGATGACCACCATGCAGGCCATCATCGACCTGCAACGCCCCTTTTTCCTCGAAGGCGACGAGTCGCTGCTCCGCCCGATGATCCTCAAAGACGTGGCCGAACGTACGGGACTCGACATATCGACCATCTCGCGCGTGAGCAACAGCAAATATGTACAGACCAACTACGGCATTTATCCCCTGAAGTTCTTCTTCAGCGACGGATATACCACCGGAGACGGCGAAGAGATGTCAGTACGTGAGATACGGAAAATCCTCAAAGAATGCATCGACGGCGAGGACAAAAAGAAACCGCTGACCGACGATGAACTGGCCGAAATACTGAAAGAAAAAGGATACCCCATCGCACGCCGGACGGTGGCCAAGTACCGCCAGCAACTCAACATCCCGGTGGCGAGACTGAGAAAATAAAAAAGCATAATCAAAAAGAACAAAACCCAATGGCTGAAGAAGAGAAGATAGAGCAACATATCATAGCTGACAGGACACTGATCCGTACGGCCAGAATCATTTCGGGAATACTGACTCCATTCTCTATCCCCTTTCTGGCCTTCCTCGTATTGTTCCTGTTCTCTTACCTGCGCATCATGCCGTTGCAGTACAAACTCATCGTATTGGGCATTGTCTACTGCTTCACCATCCTGATGCCCACCATGACCATCTTCCTGTTCCGCAAAGTGAACGGCTTTGCCCGCCAGGACCTGAGCGACCGCAAGAAACGCTATGTGCCGATCCTGCTCACCATCATCTCCTACGTCTTCTGCCTGATGATGATGCATAAACTGAACATCCCCTGGTATATGACAGGCATCATACTGGCCTCGCTGGTCGTGCTGGTCATCTGCATCTTTGTCAACCTGAAGTGGAAGCTGAGCGAACACATGGCAGGCATGGGCGGTATCGTAGGCGGACTGGTCTCGTTCAGTGCGCTCTTCAGCTACAACCCGGTGTGGTGGCTCTGCCTCTTCATCCTCATAGCAGGGATATTAGGCTCGGCACGCATCATCCTGCAACATCACACGCTGGGCGAAGTCCTTGCCGGCTTTACCGTCGGTTTCGTCTGCTCGCTGCTGGTGCTCCACCCGCTCAGCAACGTATTGTTCCGTATATTTTTATTTTAAACATAGTATCAATCCTAAAAACTAATCATTATGAACTTCCCACAGAATGTAAAGTACACCAACGAACATGAATGGATCCGCCTTGAGGGCGACACAGCTTATGTAGGTATCACCGACTATGCACAGGAACAACTGGGCGACATCGTATTTGTCGACATTCCTACCGAAGGTGAAACCCTGGAAGCCAACGAAGTGTTCGGTACCATCGAAGTAGTAAAGACCATCTCCGACCTCTTCCTGCCCGTTGCAGGCGAAGTGCTGGAACAAAACCCCGCACTGGAAGAAAACCCCGAGCTGGTGAATAAAGACCCATACGGCGAAGGCTGGCTCATCAAAATGAAACCGGCCAATGCTGCCGACCTTGACAACCTGCTGAATGCAGAAAGTTACAAGGCATTGGTGAACGAATAAAGAGACCTCACCACAGAGGACACAGAGAACACAGAGTTTTAATCTCTTCCTTCATTAAGATATTAAAGAGAAAAATATTCTCTGTGCCCTCTGTGTCCTCTGTGGTGAACTTCTAAGCCATGCAAGTCTAAAGAAAGAAAACATTTAGCGTATAATTAAAACAATATGACCCCAATTGTAAGCATCATCATGGGTAGCACTTCCGACCTTCCAGTTATGGAGAAGGCCGCTCAGTTGCTCAATGACCTTCACGTGCCGTTCGAAATGAACGCGCTTTCGGCTCACCGCACTCCCGAAGCTGTGGAAGAGTTTGCCAAGAATGCCCGCTCACGCGGCATTAAAGTAATAATCGCCGCTGCCGGCATGGCCGCCCACCTGCCGGGCGTGATTGCCGCCTCCACCTCGCTGCCGGTAATCGGTGTACCTATCAAGTCGTCTCTCGACGGAATGGATGCGCTTCTGGCCATCGTACAGATGCCTCCGGGAATCCCTGTGGCAACCGTAGGCATCAACGGAGCATTGAACGCTGCCATCCTTGCCGTACAAATGCTTTCATTGGAAAACAAAGAACTCGAAACGAAATTCATTGCCTATAAGGAGGGGCTGAAAAAGAAGATCGTAAAAGCTAATGAAGAACTGAAAGAGATCAAATACGAGTTTAAAACAAACTGAGAAGATTTATGACGGACGATTTACCGTTTACGGTTACGGGAGAAGGCGGAACTCTTTTCACCACAGATTACACAGATTTTCACAAATTATCAATATGGATAATCAATGGTTTAAATTCACTCAGTGTTACTCTGTGTCCTCTGTGGTGAGTTTCGACACTCCTCTCGTAAGCAATAAATCGTCCGGTCGTAAAGCGACTCCAATTACATACAACAAAATGGATTTATTCAACTACTCCCGGCGGGAAACTTCGGAAGTGAACATCGGGGCTGCTCCGTTGGGAGGCTCCAACCCTATCCGAATCCAGTCGATGACCAATACCGCCACGCAGGACACCGAAGCTTGTGTGGCTCAGGCAAAGCGCATCGTAGATGCCGGCGGAGAGTACGTCCGCCTCACCACACAAGGGGTGAAAGAAGCCGAAAACCTGATGAACATCAACATCGGACTGCGCAGTGACGGATACATGGTTCCGCTTGTGGCCGATGTACACTTCAGCCCGAAGGTAGCCGACGTGGCAGCCCGATATGCGGAGAAAGTACGCATCAATCCGGGCAACTACGTAGACCCGGGACGCACGTTCAAGCAACTGGAATACACCGACGAGGAGTATGCCGCCGAACTGCAGAAGATACGCGACCGCTTCGTTCCCTTCCTCAATATCTGCAAAGAAAATCATACGGCCATACGCATCGGCGTGAACCACGGTTCACTGTCCGACCGCATCATGTCCCGCTATGGCGACACACCCGAAGGTATGGTAGAGTCGTGCATGGAATTCCTGCGCATCTGCGTGGACGAGAAGTTCACGGATGTCGTAATCTCGATCAAGGCCTCCAACACAGTGGTAATGGTGAAAACCGTACGCCTGCTGGTGGCCGTGATGGAACAGGAAGGCATGGCATTCCCGCTTCACCTGGGTGTGACGGAAGCTGGCGACGGAGAAGACGGACGCATCAAATCGGCCTTGGGCATCGGTGCTTTATTGTCCGACGGAATGGGCGACACCATCCGCGTCTCACTGAGTGAGGAGCCGGAAGCCGAAATTCCCGTGGCACGCAAACTGGTCGACTACATCGTTGGGAGACAGGATCACCCATACATCCCCGGCATGGAGGCACCGGACTTCGACTACCTCTCTCCGACGAGGCGCAAAACGCAACCGGTGCGGAACATTGGCGGCGACCATCTGCCGGTAGTGCTTGCCGACCGCATGGACGGACGGACGGAGACCAACCCGCAATTCACGCCGGATTATATCTACGCCGGACGTGAACTGCCCGAACAGCCGGAAAAAGGTATGCAATACATCCTCGACGCCGACGTGTGGAAAGGAGAACCGGACACGTGGCCCGCTTTCAATTATGCCCAACTGGAGCTGATGGAAACGTGCGCCGCCGGACTGAAGTTCTTCTTCATTCCTTATATGGCACTTACGGACGAGGTAGTGGCCTGCCTGAAACGACATCCCGAAGTAGTGGTGATCTCGCAAAGCAACCACCCGAACCGCGTAGGCGAACATCGTGCGCTGGCCCATCAACTGACGGTGGAAGGGTTGCAGAACCCAGTCATCTTCTTCCAGCACTACTCCGAAAATGCAGCCGAAGATCTGCAAATCAAGGCCGGTGCGGACATGGGAGCACTGATATTCGACGGTCTGTGTGACGGCATTTATCTCTTTAACCAAGGGGAACTGAGCCATGCGGTGATCGACGCTACCGCCTTCGGCATCCTGCAAGCGGGACGCATCCGCACCAGCAAGACGGAGTATATCTCTTGCCCGGGATGCGGACGGACACTGTTCAACCTGCAAAGTACGATTGCCCGTGTCAAAGCAGCCACCTCACACCTGAAGGGACTGAAAATAGGCATCATGGGATGTATCGTCAACGGACCCGGCGAGATGGCGGATGCCGACTATGGCTACGTGGGTGCCGGCCGTGGCAAGGTAAGCCTTTACAAACGGAAGGAGTGCATCGAGAAGAATATTCCCGAAGAAGAAGCCGTGGAAAAACTGATCGAACTGATTAAGGCAAACGGTGACTACGAAGAGAAGGCTTAATCCCGATCGTCTCCCAAAGAAGACAGTTAGTCCCGCCGACGAATAAGTAATCAACAGAAAGAAAGCACCACGGATTAAGAAAGGGTGAACTCCTGGCACCTTACTTCTTTCGGCTGGCAAAGAGCCACTCCATGAATCCGGGATAGTTGAAAGCCGGATTCCAGCTGCCGTGATTGCAACCGGGAAACTCGACGTATTCCACCTCTGCTCCAAGTTTCTTCAACGCTTTATAAGCCTCGCGAGAGCCTTCTACCGGCACTACGTTATCGGCATCCCCATGGAAAATGCGGAAACGGACACTCACGGCATCGGCCAGGCGTCCGGGATTCACCGTGCCGCAAATGGGGACGGCGGCGGCGAATGTATCCGGAAAGCGGATGGCAAGGTCGTACGTCGCCATGCCTCCCATAGAAAGACCCACTACGTAGACGCGGTCACGATCCACCGAAGGCAAATCGAGGTAAGTGTCCAACAATTCTTTTACCGCACGCAAGATGGGAGTGATCTCCTGTCCCACAGGCATCTCCGAAGGAACGAACGAAGAAGGGCGGGAGGCGTATGCCCAGTAATCCTTCTCCGGACATTGAGGCACGAGGACAAATGCCGGATACTTCTCACGGTTCACGGGGTTGAGAAACATCTGTCCACCGTGTGTCAATTGTTTCTCGTTGTCGCTCCCCCGCTCGCCGGCACCGTGCAGAAAGAGCACCAAAGGATATCGCTGCCCCGGCTTTTCCGACTCCGGACGAAGCAAACGGTAGTTCAGCGAATCTCCCCGGGAGGAGATGAATACTTTTTTCTGATACGCCTCTTGCGAACGGGCACCCACGGTCAGCAGGAAGAGACTGAGGAAGAAAAGAACAAACTGTTTCATGGCTATTCGGGATTATTCTACATATTGGGTTTCGGAGGGTAAAGATACACCATTTTCATTAAAGGCCTCCACGGCGAAATAATAATCCTGGTCGGTGGTCAGAGATTTCATCAGCAACTCGCTACCGTCGTTGAAGTGCACCCCAAAAGTTTTTTGTCTGACTTTTGGGGTGCACTTCATGTGATATAACAGCCCCATTTATTATTTCTTTACCGGAGCACTCAAAGTTTCTTTGTATTTGACCGGATCGGCCAATATCTTGAGAGCGGCTTGCAGCCCATCGTCATCCTTCAATTGCTGGATGATCCCTCCACGTGTATAGTAGTAACGCTTGATGATCTCATCGGCAATCATCGACTTGATGTCTTTTGAGAAGTAATCGAGATCGCGGTCCAGATTATGAGTCAGTTTCTTCTCCAGTGCCTTGATCTCCTCCGATGCTTCATCCAGATACCCTTCGAACTTGGCAGCTTCTTTCAGCGTCTTCATGATCTTCTCACTCTGCTGGTCATACTTGAAGTCGGCTTTCTTCACCATTGCCTTGAAGTCGTTATAGTCGGCATCGGTCACCTTGAACTCCTGCGGAGAAGGGATGGACGGATGCTTCAGGCAGTACTGCGTCGCATAATCAAAAATCAGGTTATCACGCACCAGATAGAAGAGGATATTAGGCAACTTTTCCTGTTTCACTTCGATATCCGGCATCACACCTCCACCATCGCGAACTTCACGTCCGGCTGCCGTATGGAACACGGTAGTCAGGCTGTCGGGGATGATACCTACACTGCCGTCCTCATTGCGGTGTTTATAGTCGATGGCCTGTACGCAACGTCCGCTGGGGATATAATACTTAGAAGTCGTGAGTTTCATCACACCTCCGTAAGGCAACGGACGGGTGGTCTGCACCAATCCCTTTCCAAACGTACGGCTTCCCACAATCACGGCACGGTCGAAATCTTGGAAAGCTCCCGAAAGGATTTCGGACGCGGAAGCAGTGCCTCCGTTTACCAATACGGTAATAGGAATATCGAGATCCAGCGGTTCACGCAATGTCTTATACGTATTGCTGGCCTGTTTGGTCTTTCCCTTGGTAGTCACGATCACTTTGCCGCGGGGCAAAAAGAAATTGGCAATCTCTACCGCTTCTTCCAGACGTCCGCCACCGTTTCCGCGCAGGTCAATCACCAATGAGGTGATGCCCTCTTTCTTCAGTCTCAGGAATGTCTTCTTAAAATCTTTGGAAGGAGTACCGGAGAAGGTGCTCAGATTGATATAACCTACATTCTTATTAAAGATAGTATCGTAAGGAATCATCGGAGTCTGGATGGTTTGACGTACAATATTAAACTCCAACGGCCGGGTGCCACCCTTTTCGTCCGGACGCTCTACCTTCAGCTTAAAGCTCGTACCTACTGCACCCCGGAGCATCTGGCTCACCTCTTGGTTGTTTTTTCCCGCCAGATCTTTTCCGTCTATCTCCATCAGGATATCGCCTGCCTTCAGTCCGATTTTAGCAGCAGGGGTTCCTTCAAAAGGCTCGGCTATCATCGAACGTTTCAGTTTCTGGTTGTACGTGATCAAAGATCCGATACCTCCGAACGAAGCGTTCAACATCTGTTGCAGTTCAGCCTGGTCGTCCTCCGGATAATATTCCGTATACGGATCGAGTGACGAGAGCATATAGTCGATCCCCTCACGAACCGTCTTATTCGGATCGAGCGTATCTACGTAAAACATATCGAGTTCTTTGACGATAGAATTAAAGGTATCCAGATTCTTAGCAATCTGGAAATTGCGGTCGTCACCGCTCTTGAAACTAAAGAATGCTACGACAACCAATGCGGCTGCCAACAGGACACCATTTCGTCTATTCAGAAACTTTTTCATACACTTTTCGTTAAAATGAGACGTAAAAGTAACTCATTGCCTGCTTACTCTGACAGAACTTCGTTAATATTTAACTTTATTTCATCCCAACGCTCGCAAGGAATCGTGGTTCCAACTATCTGTATAACATTTCCGGAGAGAATTGAACCAATCTTTGCACATTTCTCTAAAGAATAGCCGCAAGTCAGCCCATACAGAAATCCGGCAGCGAAATAATCACCTGCTCCCGTCGTATCGATCACTCTCTCTACAGGAATGGCCTCTACTTTGATCTCCTCCGTACCCTTACGGATGTAAGAACCATTTCCACCTACCTTTACAATGGCGATACTGCATTTCTTACTGATCAGTTCAAGGGCTTCCTTCGGGTCTTCTTTACCCGTAAACGCCTTTGCCTCTTCTTCATTGGCGAAAACAATATCTACATACTTATTTATTAATAAAGAGAAGAACTCAAGATCGCCTGCCACAATATTATAACTTGCCATATCGAGGCAAACCTGCAAACCGGCTTCCTTTGCCAACTCAATGGCATGAAGAATCATATCGTGATCCTGTACCAGATATCCCTCTATAAGCAGATAAGCATAACCTTTGAACATATCCAGTGTCAGATCTTCGGCTCTCAGCGTAGAAGCAGCACCGAGATAAGTACCAAAAGTACGTTCTCCGTCCGGAGAAATAAAAGTAGAAGCGACTCCCGACGGCAGATCAGACGTTAATAATTTATCTTCGATGCCATTTTTTTGCAGATTCTCCCGAAAAAAGTTTCCGTAAGCGTCATTTCCGACTTTTCCGATGAAACCGGTTCCGGCACCCAGACAGGCGAGTCCAAGTATGGAATTTGCCGCTGCTCCACCAGTCGCCAAGTGGGTTTTCATCTGACTGAATTGTTCGTTAATCTGCTGTAACTTAGCATCATCAATAAGTTGCATGCTTCCCTTGGGTAATCCCATTTCATCAAGGAGTGTATCATCTTTCAGGGTTGCAAGTACGTCTACCAGGGCGTTGCCCAATCCAATTATTTTATCCATTTCACTATTTTTTTTTGCAAAGATATTGCATATTTCAAAATATCCTATTACTTTTGCATCGCAATTGAGAAAAACAAATCATTCTTCCTTAGCTCAGTCGGTTAGAGCATCTGACTGTTAATCAGAGGGTCCTTGGTTCAAGTCCAAGAGGAAGAGCAAAGTTCAAATTCTCAGTTGCTAAATTCTTCCTTAGCTCAGTCGGTTAGAGCATCTGACTGTTAATCAGAGGGTCCTTGGTTCAAGTCCAAGAGGAAGAGCAAACAAAGGTTCGTCATTACGGCGGACCTTTTTTGTTTTTACATTGTGAGAATACGGCATGTACTGATAGAGAAAGAGGATGTTGCCTCTGCTGTACAACACCCTCTTTCCTGCTGAAAAAAAAGAACCTACTCAAACCTTATCTCTGAAACACCTATTGATTTTCCTTTCTGAGGTTCTATAAGAATACGAACGGATTCCACTTCAACACTGCCTGAAGGATGTACTACGTTGAACCGATCGGTACCCACCTGATATGAGTCCGTCACATAAAGTTCAAGGGGATTCCATCCGGCATCCGACTTATACTCTACCGACCAACCGGACGGAACGGCTATTTTTTCCTGATCGTCCAGCCAATACATGGAAAGGGAATTCAGCAGAAAGGGTTCTTTGAAGTCTACCTGCACCCATTGTCTGCCCGAGCCGTCGGACATCCACCTTTCAGTCAGCTTGTCTGCGGAAGAATCGGATACTTTTCCGTCGCAAAGCGCACGTGTGGAAATATTCTTTCCGGCAGCCAGGGAGGATACGTTCACCGCTTTGATATTACGGAGATAAGCCATGGCTTGCTGGCCGATGCTGGCGGTGGAGGCCTCATCGTTCAACCAAACCAGCATCGTACGGTTGTCTCCCCGGTTGCACCAGGCGTAGTAAGGAACCATCGTGATCTCACGGGTGGTGATGCCTTCCACTTTTTTCTCCATACCCGGCAGGGTGATACTCTCCAATCCTTGCAGCACACCGGAGGATATATTGGCCACCTTTGCCTGTGATTCGTCAACATCGCCCAGATAGAGGCGTTGGACGGGGCCGGCATTATCCACTTCTTCGGCACAGTAGACTAATGGGCCGCGGGTTACGGCGGTCTTACCTATATTCTCACTGACTTCGGGGATGCAATCTACAAAACGCACCGGCATGGGGATGTTGAGTTCGACCACGTCACCCGGCTCCCAGTTACGCTTGACAACGGCAAATCCTTTCTCCATCCTGAAATCGGTTTTCTGTCCATTAACGCTCAGTTCAATTTCCGTGTGCCCCGGTTGTTTATAGGGGTAAAGTCCCCCCGGAACAAATTCTCCGGAGCGTGCCCACGTAGGGATACGCATGCAAACCGAGAATTTACTTGCCTTTTCGGGCTGCACCGTCACGCGCACTTTTCCATCGAACGGATAGGCAGAGGACTGCTCCAGTTTCACACGGGTTTCTTCCAGGGGAATTTCCGTTTGGCTGCCGCCATACAAGGTCAGGTAAACCCTGTCTTTGCTATAGGCGTACATATAGCCCGGCACTTGCAGGATCAGACGTGAAATATTGGGAGGACAGCAGGCACACCCGAACCACTTGGCACGTCCGCCATTCCCATGATTAAAGCGTCTCACTCCGTCTGCCTCAAGAGGATTGACATAGAAAAAACGGTCGCCATGCAGGTTGATGCCCGCCAACGAGTTGTTAAAGAGTGAAAGCTCGGCTATATCGAGGAATTTAGCGTCTCCGCTGTCCAGGTACATACCATAATTGAAGAACACGTTGGCTACCGCCGCGCAGGTTTCATTATAGGCTGTCAGATTGGGGAGTTCATAAGGAGCCCCGAAGCCTTCCATCCCCTCTATGGCTCCAAGGCCGCCGGTGATATGCATACGGGTAGTGACCAGATTCGTCCAAATAGAATTGAGCGCACGGGTATAGTCATTCAGTCCGGTCAGGGCATCGACCTGTGCCATGGCTGTGTATAGATATGCCGCACGAACGGCATGCCCAACAGCTTCGGTCTGCTCTTTCACCGGCGCATGCTGCTGTGCGTAAGTCGGCGCCATTACTCCCTCACCTTCCGGACGGTAAGTGACTCCTCTGATCTCAAGGAACTTCTTTGCCATGTTGAGGTACAGTGTATCATTTGTCACCCGGTATAGCTTGCAGAGTGCCAGCTCGATCTCTTCGTGCCCCGGAGCCTGATTGACCGGTTTGCCGCCGTTATAATTGGGATCACCTCCTTCAAAGAACACCTTATTCACATGCTTGGCACTCTTTATGGCGACATTCAGCAGTTTATCCTTACCCGTAGCCTGATAATAGGCTACCGCTGCTTCGTACAGATGCCCCACATTATAAAGCTCATGGCTATGAACGACCCACGAATAGGGCTTCTCTCCCATCTCTCGGGGATCGGGATTACCACAAATATGCGAAATATATAAATATCCGTCCTCTTTCTGTGAAGCAGCAATCAGATCGGTCACTTCATCCATAAACTCTTCCAGCTCCTTGTCCGGACGAATCATCAGTGAATAAGCCACTCCTTCCATCACTTTATAAAGATCGGAGCTTATAAAGCGGTGAGTCTCGGGAAGGGCTGTGGAGTCTCCTGCCAGAAAGGCGGCGCAACGCCGGAAACGCTCTACCGCCGGTGCGCTCTGCTCAACGGAGAAAGGTACCGTTACGTTGATTTCCGTCTGCATCCTTTCTTTCCAGAACCCATCGGTCAAAGTCACCTGATTAAAGGGAACGGGTGTTATTGTCTGCTGTCCCTCTTCCGAACAGGCTGTCGTAAGGAGAAACAGAAATAGCCCTGTTAGTACATGTTTCATTCTAATTTGTTTTTAAAAGTTTCACTTGGGTATGTTTGTCCGTAACGGGCACCTCTATATAATAAGGATGATGTGTATTACCCGCCTCAATGTGGAATGTCGTTATCATTTTGTGATCGGTCATGACAGTATATTTACCTTCCGGCATTCCTTCGGTCCGGATGGTTGTGTTGTGACGTTTGCCGGAACGGTTTTCGATGAAGAAGCTCAGTTCTTCGGCTGCCCCTTTGAGGGTGACGGGATGATCTTTCCGGAATCCGTCCTGCATCAATTCGATGGAGAAACGGACAGGAGTCATGATACGTATCTGTCGGCGTACTCCGTCAAGGGGAGTGATACTCACGGTTCCGTTCTTATCCGTCCGGACATTCGCTCCGTAGCCGATCAGCCCGAAGTCGGGATCATCCACCAGATAGACTCCCGAACCGTGGATGCCTCCGGTAAGCCCGTGGTCTATTTCACCATCAAACCGCCAGGGAGAACGCCCCACTTTGATATAGTTCATGTAAGTGCGTGAGTTCTGGTAGGGTGAGAAGGCCCAGCCGACAGCACCATCGTTCCGCTCTCCCTTATACCAATAGCCAAAGCCGGTCTCCTTCGTACCGGTGTTCATCAGTGCCCATGAAGCCAGTAAAGAGTTATATCCGTAATTGATGTATCTGTCCGGCCGGTCGGAGAACCGATAGGCATAATCGAGCAATGCCACACCTCCCATTTGGGTCATATAGTCGAGGTTTACGTATTGTCCGCTCCACGCTGTGCCCAGATTGGCATATCCCGGCTCAAACAATCCGCGCAGCGCAAGGTTCCCATCCAGCTGGTTCTGCATGAAACGGTCGATCATCGCAGTATCGAACGAAGTATACGAATACCACTTCTTGAGGTTCTTGTCGTACCAGAACTGCTCTTCCGGCTCGATAGGATTCAACTTCGCATACTCTGCCACGTAATAGGAAGACTCAAAGGCTGTACGGTCGACAAACATCTCGGAGCCAAAGGGCCAGGGATCTTCGTAAACCATATAAGTCACTTTTTTCTCCCATTCACGACGCAGCTTGGCCGCATCCTTCTCTCTCCCTTTCTGCTCAAGGGCACGGATGATGTCGAGCAGATAGCGCTCGTGAAAGTTGCCTTGTTTATAAGCCCAGTCCGTCCAGCCATGAAATGTCCATTGCTTGCCCATCAAAATGTTATAGGGCACTTCAAAATAGGCCATTGCCGTCCGGTAGGCGCGTTCCAGATAACCATCGGCATCAAGGTAGGAAACCATCTCGGGATTATCCTCCGCTATCCGGTAAAGGTTATAATAAATGGCAAAGTGAGTGGTATAGTCGAAGGTCCGCCACATGCGTCCCTTGCCCGAACCGCCATCTTCGTATCCACCATATTTCCCGCTACGGTTCTGATACCAGTTTTCGCTGCCGTAAATGCCGTACGGATAAGGATATTCCCGGTCTGTGCGTTGCAGCTTGCCCCATACGAAGTTTTCTTCGTAGTATTCCAGAGAGGCGATTTCTTCCCGGTCGGGATAGATGACATTCTTTTCACTCACATAGACCGGCTTGCTGTTGGACGGGTCGTCCGAACCACCCACCATGAACTCTTCCCGCAAGTCTCCCAGGTGGTCGGGCGAAAGCAACTCGGCTTTCTCCATATCCCAAAGGCTATAAAGCCCATTGTACCACTTGGAAGGGTCGCGATGCTGCTGCCGTCCGACAATGAAACGTGCCCGCTTTTTAATCAGGGTCTCCAGGGGTTCCGTCACAAAGAAGTCGAGGAAACAGACCCGATCTTCTCCGTAACGTACCGTTATCAGGTTCTCTCCCAAACGGGAGAAACGAAACTTATACAGATATGTATCTCCTGCCTTCTGTCCAAGGCTGGTGATCTGCATCTCCGCAGGATATTCCGCTGTCAATCCGGTAACGGGCAGCTTGGACCGCAAAGCGCAACAGACCTCCATCTCCGGAGTAACGACCATGCCGGGGGCAACCTTTACAACCACTCCTTGCTTATCATAAATTTTCGTCTGTATCTCCTCGTGATTTCCGGCAAGCGTGAAGTTGAAACCGGCAACGTAGTGTCCGTAAGGCTGTACAGTCTTTGAGGTAGACGGCAATCTCCAGGTATCATCGGTACGGTCCACAGCATGGGTGGAATGCAGATAATATTTGCCGTCCGCTGTGGCATATTCAATCGAGGTTCCCTTCTGCATGGTCATCAGCAGGATGTCACCCTGCCCTGTCAGCGGAGTCCAGTAGAAAAAAGAAGCATTCCCGTTCAGAGAGAAGTGCCGGTTCAGATTCTGATGTGCCTGGATCGATTCGTCCAAAGCACCGACAGGCAAAGAGAACCACAGGTCCGTCACCGTCGCCGGATGGCGACTGCGGTTGAAAAACTCAATCTCCCAGTCCACCTCTTCACCCTTGATGGTGAAAGTCTGATAGAGGCGCACATCCGAAGGAAGCTGCCAGACTATCTGTATCTTATCGGAGGTGGCGGATAGAATCTGTGGGGAAATATCGGCCAGAGAGACTGCATAGCTTTTCCCCCCGACTTCGTAAGCCAGATTCAAATCGCCCAGATACTTCCCGTGGTCTATATAGTTGCGGACATTGTCCGCCCCCTGAAAGACAAGCGAGCTTACTCCCCTTTCGTCCGGACTGATTTTCATTTGGGGAGTTATACCCCGGAGAGAAGAAATATTCAGACAGAGAAAGAGTAAGGATGAAATATAATACTTAAGTTTCATAGGCACCATTCTTTAATTAATAAAGTAATCTACAGTAGTTGAGCATTGCTGTGCCTCATCCGTCACAGGAGGGCTGTGTGGCACTTTTTACCCGCAGGTACTTCGTCCGAGTATACGGCAGTACTTCGTCCGAGTATACGACGGTACTTCGTCCGAGTATACGGCAGTACTTCGTCCGGGTATACGGCGGTACTTCGTCCGGGGCCCTGATGGATAAACGCTGCCATGCAGATACTCAACCACTGTTTTACATTCGGCAGAGAAGCATCACGGCTGCACTGAAATTTTAACACTGCTAAGTGCTCTCTTATGACTGTAGTCATCCAGCGAATTACTCCGCTCTTCACTATAATCGATCCCCTTATAGTCTTTGTCACCCACATTGGTGGCAACGGCCGTAATGGTAAAATCGCCGGCTCCGGTGTAAATGTACTTATAAGTTTTCTGAATTCCTCCGGTAGTGTATACAGAACCCAGCGAAACGCCCGTGTTCCAAGGTTCGTACTCGTCGGTCCCCATCTCTATGAAAGAGAGATAGACATCGCCCTGGAAACCCTTATACTTCGTATAGTCGGCTTCATGAACCGGAAGTCCGGTAGCAGGATCGAGTTCACATTCATACGATTCCAATACTCCATCCCCATCCAGATCGTACTTATAAGGCGAATCGTCCGCTGCCGCAAAGGTGGAACGGCCGTTGACGTACATGTCCACCTGGCGGAGAATGATCTTTTCACCATGATCCAGGAAGGGTTGCAGGTACGTATCCCGATTGTACATATCACCCAGTTTATAAAATCCTTCGGTAGGACGACGTGAAAGCGGATCGTTGGTTTGGAATGCGCCGTACGAACGCTCATCCTGCATCGTATAGTACTTGTATCCGGCACTATATCCGCCAAAGTCCTCCAACTGCTCGGTGTGCAGGCCGAAGTAAGCAGCCACCCACGCATCATTAGAATACTTACGAATCGCACGGTCGGCATCACACGCCACAAAGCGGCTTTCGATAATCGTATTACCCGGCTGGTTGGCCAGTCCGCCAAAGATGTGGATATCCGGTTTCATCCGTATGCCCGAAGGGATACGCCGGTCGGTCACCGTAAACTTCAGCTGATTGGTCCCTATGTAGCTCATCTCCATCAAAGCCTCCGGAAAGTCCCCTTTCTTGTAGGGGACCAACTGGATATTGTCAATGGCACCGAAGAACTCAAAATCCTTCTTCACCTCTTCGATGGACTGATAGTCTTTAAAGTATTTATAAAACAGGGTCTTTTCCCCATTTTTGGCATAAGAAACCCGGTAACACTCTTCATAGAAGCTGTCCCAATCGTGCTCCATAATGGCTTTAACGCGCGAACGTTCGAACTTCTTGCCTTCATCACCTGTAAAAAGCGTCAGGTACTGGGCATCGGTATTGATGGTCACCGTCACCTCTTCGCCTACTTTCGGATTCTGGGGTGATACGGAGATGCTGACAGACGGTGTCTCTACGTCTGCACCAAATTTCTCGCAGGAAACCAGCGAAGTGGCTGCCACAGCAAGCAGCCCTATAATCAGTTTATTTGTTTTCATATCCATTCGTATTTAGTATTAGAAATATCCCGGATTCTGTTTCATCTCTGGGAAGAACGATAACTCGGTAAACGGTATCGGCATCAGCACCCGGTATACCTTCTCTTCGTTGAAAAGATGCCAGAGGTACTCTCCACGCGCCGGATCACCAAACGGATCAAAGAACTGCAGAGGATCACGATAACGGCAGATATCTGCCAAGTCGACCATCGACACATCCGGGAAACGGGCTACATCGAGCCACCCGCAATCATCCTCGGCTGCCAGTTCGCGCAGGCGTTCATACATCAGCTCCTTCAATGCATTGGCCGGACTGATATTCGTAGGAATCATCATAACCGAACCCGGCTGGTAAGTATAAGGAGCATCTCCCTGAGAGACAAACATATCTTTGATGGAACCCTGATGGCAAGCACGGTCACGGATGATGTTCATCGTTTTCACTCCTTCCGAAGCATGACCCTGCATAATCTGGGCTTCTGCTTTCAGTAAGTAAACCTCAGCCAGACGTAAAACAGGATAGTCCACACCACCGTAATTGATATCAAAAGTAGAGCTCAGCTCACTCGGATTCAGGTTACGGAACTTACCCAACTGCCACCAGTTACAGTTCCAGAGGTTGGGCTTGTTCTGCCCGTTCGTCTCGTTCTTCCACCAAGCCCGTTCGTGACTCTCAAGAGCCACATCCATGACTTTAAGCTGCTCTTCGGTATAATCGTTTACTTTACCCGGTTCGATGTAGAACTCAGGGCCCAGTTCGCGTCCGGCAGGTTCGAATACCCACAAGCCGACCGGAGCACCGCCACTGTTAGGACCGGTCACCCAGCCTTTCACCGAACTCCACATGCGACGGGTAACATCTCCCGTTATGGAGTATTTCCCGGTACGGTCATAAAGATTCTGCAAATCATAAGGAGTTGTTCCCGGTTTCGGACTCTCGGCATTGAAGCGGTCCACCTGTCCGTAATCCATACACACGTCCTTGAAACTGTAGTTATGTTCCCACATCGGTATGTCATATAGCAGCGTCAGCCACGAGGTCAGGTTTCTTCCGCCGGTAGCACCGTACTTGCCTTCACCGGCAAAGCCCATCGGTATCTTGTTTCCGGTGCCCACCCCTTCTTCTGCCAGCACGCTGAACATAATCTCGTTGTTGCGTTTGGTAAATACAGCGGGGAAGTACTCTTCCAGCTCATAAGTTCCGTATATACCGGCAATAATATCGTCACACAACTTCACGGCATCGGCATATAACGTCGTTTTATCCACATCGCCAGCCGTCGTTTCATTGATCTTATCCCCATACATTTCCGCACGGCGGATATAAGAAGCATGGAATATCTTCATCTTTGCCAGCATACCTGCCACGGCTCCCTTCGTCACACGGCCGTAAGCAATGCCCGAACGGTTATCCAGACACTTATCCAGTGCATAAGCCATCTCGTCATAAAGAAACTTGAACATCTCCTGCCGGGTTGCCCGTGGCACATAAGCCGGTTTCGGTCCGGTAGGCTCTGTGACCAGGGGCACACCACCGTAATAGCGGTACAAAGTAAAGTAAGCATAAGCCCGGAGGAAACGCACCTCGCCCATCAGCATCTCGGTTGCCGATCCGGTGATGGTGGCCTTGTCCAATGCAGAATGTCCGGCGTTCTCGTCAATCACTCCTTTGTTAGCTTCCAGTCTTTCAAGTATCAGGTTCGCCTGCGCGATATATGAATAATGCTTTGACCATAAGTTCAGCACACTACCCGAGGTAGATGTCAGGTCGAACGGACCTTCATTCATCAGCGAAGGCATCATAAACCGGTCACTGGTCATAATTCCATCGTTCACATGCCCGGCATTGGCATAGAGTATAGCAACATTACGCAAAGCAGCGTCATATGAGGTATAGAAAGTCTCAGACGGAAGTTCTGTTTTCGGTAACTGGTCGAAATACCCCTCACACGACACTAAGGCGCAAGAGGTTAAAAGGGCTAATAATATTTTCTTCATGGCAGTACCTGTTAATATTTGAAATTAAGTGAGAATATATGAGAGCGGGCGTATGGATAGGCCGAAATGTCGACTCCCGGAAGAATACGGTTGTTCACAGAGCTACCGCTACGTACCTCGGGGTCATATCCCGAATAGTTCGTAAGACAGAAAACGTTGTTAATCGTATACGTCAGAGCCAGGTCTTTAATCTTCCAAGCCTTCAATACGTTCTTCGGTAAACGGAAGGTAACAGCCAGGTTGTTCATCTTCAGGAACGAACCGTCTTCCACCATCTCCGAGTTGGAAGCAGCCCACATATATCCTGACCAGTCAATGGCACCGGGACCTGTAAAAGTACCGGTAGGATTGTTCGCAAACCAGGCATCTTTATAATACACAGCCGATTTATTGCGGATATCCCCGTTGTTCATCAGGTTGTATACATTACCATTGATAATATCATTTCCGTATGACCAACTGAAGTCCATAGCCAGTTCGATGAACTTCCAGCGCAGACGAGTGTTCAAACCACCGATAAACACCGGATTCACGTCTCCGATCACAACACGGTCACTCATATCCACTTTTCCGTCTCCATTGGTATCGGCAAAGGATGGGAAACCGTAAGGCATCTCTCTCTCGGTAGCATACCACCAAGGAGAATCGGCACTGCCTATACCGTTATAATCCGAATGCCAGTTGCTGCGGATGCCTTCCATCTGCAAGCCATAGAAGAGTCCGAGAGGATATCCTTTTTTAATCAGAACATTCTCCGAACCGGAAGCTGAACCTACGGGGCGTCCTTCGAGCATCTGTGTTTCAGTACCTAAGCTAAGCACCTTGGACTGATTGGAGCTAAAGTTCACCGTAGCATTCCAGGTAAAGTCCTTTTTATCAATAAGCACACCGCCTACACTGATCTCAAATCCGCGGTTACGCACCGAACCAATGTTACGGGTCACCTTCCCGAAACCAGAAGTACGTGGCAGATTCTGTTCGAGCAGCATATCACGGGTAGTCTTTGTATAGAGGTCCAATGACACATTCAGGCGGTTATTGAACATATCCAGGTCGAGACCACCGTTAAACTCTTCCGTCACCTCCCAACTGATCTCCGGGTTCGCCATACGGCTGGTATACAAAGCCGGGATGGCTCCATCGCCAAAGATGGCCTGACGCTGGCTGGAAGACAATGTCTGTGCATAAGCATAAGGAGCAATCTGGTCGTTACCCACCTGGCCATAGCTGAAACGTAGCTTCAGGTTGCTTACGTTCTTCTCCAGCCAAGGCACATTCTTAAAGAATTCTTCTTCTGAAACTCTCCAACCCAGCGCACCGGATGGGAAGAATCCCCAACGGTTATCGGGACTGAATTTAGAAGAACCGTCAGCACGCATGGAAGCTTTCAGCAAGTAACGGCCTTTATAAGAATAGTTGGCCATAAACACTCCCGAGAGCATGGCTATCTTTTCGTAAGATACACCGGGAGACTTCACATGGTTACCACTTTTTGCATCATAAATACCTTCCCACCCCAAATCGGTATTGAACTGGGAATATTCCTGATTAAAGGTTTCATACTTATTGGTATTGGCCTCATACACGGCATTCACCGAAAGACTGTGTACCTTGTTGAATACTTTATTGAATCCGGCCTGTATCACTCCACGCATATTTAATCCGCTTTGTGTAGCATACGTAGCCAAGCCATTATTATCATAACCGCGCTGGATGGTCTTCGGAACAAATTCCTTGACTTCCCCTTTAGGGATACGAACGCCAATACCGCCTTTTACAAACCAGTTATCATTAATGTTGTATACCAATTCCGCCTGACCGAAGAAAGTATTATTTTTATTATTGTAATCAATGTCTTTCAGCTTCCGATAAGGATTATCCATTTTACCTGTATAGTACAGGTTGTCATCTATCTCCTGGAAAGTCCACTCTTTGGGAACAAGCGGAGAGAAAGTCTGTATTTCATTGAAAATGTTTCCTTCTGTCCAGAAAGCACCACTACGAATATTGTGCTCATACGAGATATTCGTGTTCAAAGTCAGTTGCGGAAGCAGTTTGATGCTGTTATTCGTCTGGAAATAGAATCGCTTAAACCCGGTATTGATTGCGATACCGTCTTCGTTCATCAACGAGAAAATGGTAGAGTTCTGTATCCGTTCGGTTCCGCCTCTGTAAGACACTTCATAATTCTGCTTGGTACCATTCTGCAAACAGAGATCCGGATAGAACTGGAAACGGGAAGGATTGGTATTCCATACCTGATCTTTATACTCCTGGTAGAAATCGGCATTCTGCCAGCGTCCGCTCATAATCATATCACGCATATATGCACGCATGTAATCTTCGGCACCCAGCATCGGGATTGAATTTGCCAGTTTACTGATACCATAAGTAGCTTTTACGGAAATCTCACTCATACCGGCCGCACCTTTCTTGGTAGTAATCAGCACAACACCATTGGCACCCTGCGCCCCATAAATGGCAGTAGACGATACGTCTTTCAAGATAGAGATACTCTCGATGGCATCGGGAGAGATAGTTGCTAAAGGACTTTCCAGCGGATCGTCCGAGATAGGAAGCGGGAAACCGTCGATGACATACAAAGGCGAGCTGCCTGCCGTAATAGAACTGGCTCCACGAATCTTAATCGTGATTCCGCCACCCGGCGCACCATCATTGTTCATTACCTGTACACCGGATATTTTGCCTTTCAAGGCTTGTTCCAGGCTTAACGGATTGGTTTGCATAAACTGGTCGGAGCTCAAACTGGATACAGATCCGGTTAAGTCTACTTTACGCTGAGTCTGATAACCAGTCACCACCACTTCATCAATCAGCACTCCCGAATCCATCAGTACATCTATCCGATTCTGACTGCCTACGGTTTTCTCAACCGTATTCATGCCGATCATCGAAAAAACAAGTACTTGTCCCGGAGATACGTTTTTAATCGTATACTCTCCGTTTTCATTAGTAATCACCCCGTTGTGTGTCCCTTTCACTTGTACAGTGGCTCCAATAACAGTTTCATTACTGCCTTTCTCTCTCACTGTACCCGAAATGCTCTTTGTGTTTTGAGCAAATCCACCTGCAGACACCAGCACAAACATGCATATTAAGAAGACGGCTTTTATCCTGCCTTCGGTATCTGCTCTAAGGTTGTTCAGATCTTTTAGATTCATAATATTAGTAATTTAGTCATTAAAAAGGATTTATACATTTTTAGTTTCTTTGTCAAGTCCCGAAGCCGGATCAGGACGAGTCCATTTTGTGTGGTTCCATACTCAGTTGTTTTTGCATTCGTATTTTACTGTTTTGTTGTTTCAGCAAAAGTAGGCGAAAAGAGACCCGAACCATAGAACAATAAATTATTCACTGATACTCATATTCATATTTACACCAAACATTACCATAGTGAATATAAATATCAGTTTGTGACCATAAGTGCCTTTCTGATTCGTTTTTATTTCAGACTTTTGTGTTGTACGTAATTAAGAGACGAATGAAGAAGAGCTTTTTTACCCTGATTTTATTTATTTCTTCTGTTATACTAAATGCACAACAGAATGAACTTATGTTCCACTCTCTGGGCAGTCAACACGGACTTACATATAGTGCCGTACGCGATATTGTGCAGGATTCGAAAGGATATATTTGGATTGCAACCCTCAAAGGACTGAACAGGTATGACGGATACAACATTAAACAATACTACAAGTCGGATGACGGACTTTCTTCAAACTGCATCGAGAAACTGCTTCTGCTTGGGAAAGATACCCTATTGATGGGAACTAATGAAGGGTTGTGCTTATACGATATGATGAAAGAGAAGTTCACCACTATTGTTCCGCAAACCAAGACCCCACTATATGTGCTGGACATGGTCTACGACGGACGTTCAGTCTTCATCGCATCAGATTCCGGACTCTATACGTATAATAAAGTAGAGCAAAGCATGGCACTGCTCTACAAAGGATTGATTATAAAAGTAACACTGGATATTAACGGAAATGTATGGGCTGTCGGTCCGAATACGATTTATTGTTTCCGCCCCAACGGACAAATGACCCGGAAAATCACAGCGGCAGAAGTCTCTTCCGACTATCCTGTCGAATTCACTTCCATCTACAAAGATTCTCAGGGCACTCTATGGCTGGGAACTACCGAAAACGGGTTGTACCGATATAATAAGAATTATAACCAGTTCGTTTCAGTGGAGTTCTCTTCACAAGACAGAAAAGACATGCGCTATATCCGCTGCATTCAGGAAGATATGCGGGGAAATCTATGGATCGGAACCGAAAACGGACTTTTCATCTACGACTACACGGACAACAGTTACGTACAATACCGCCAGCATGCGAAAGATGTCCAGTCCGGACTGACCGATAATGCAATCTACACCATTTATAAAAGTCGTGGAGATATTATGTGGATCGGTACATTCTTTGGAGGTATCAACTATACCAGCCTGACTGAAAACAACTTCCACTACCTGATAGCAGATAATGGGAAACAATACCTAAAAGGAAAAGCGATCAGTAACATCATCAAAGATAAAAAGGGAGCGTTGTGGTTTGCTTCCGAAGATCACGGAATCTCCATTCTTTATCCGGACGGTCACATCAGGTACCTAAACAAATCGACCCATCCATCGCTAAACGGAGACAACGTACACGCATTAGCCGAAGATTACTCCGGCAATATATGGATTGGCAATTTTGTCGACGGCCTACAAAAGGTGGATTTGGAAAGGGGATATATCCGCTCATATAAAAATTTGGCAGGAAGAGATACGGGGTTATCCAATAATTCAATCTATAAGCTCTATGTTCACAACCCCGATACTATGTTCATAGGCACAAGCCAGGGAGTCAATATCTATCATTTTCAGACAGATTCATTCACCCCCTTTCTTCCGGATGTATTCCGACTTATACGCATTGACGACATCATACGTGATAAAAAGGATAATATCTGGTTTTCTGCACACTTCAACGGCATCTTCCGGTATCATATTCCTACCCATAGCATCCACCGATACCAGAAAGGAGCGACAGGTTGTAAAACTATGACCAGCGATAACATCTATTGCAGCTTTATCGATTCGAAAGGAGATGTCTGGTTTGGCACCAGTAATGGAGGACTGATGAAATATGATGCAAATGCAGACAGTATACAGGTTTTCGGGAAAAAGAACGAACTCCGGCAGAGAGACATCTATTCCATACAGGAAGACAGTTTCGGCTATCTATGGATGAGTACGGACAACGGTATTTTCTCATTTAATCCGGAAAGTCAGAGTTTTGCCCACTACAAGGTATCCGACAATCTGATTTCGAATCAGTTTAATACCTGTCCGGGTTATAAAGATCCAAACGGTACTCTCTACTTCGGAAGTATCAATGGTGTATGCTTTTTCCGACCGGAAGGACTGAACCATAACAACCCTACAAACGATATCCACCTGACTTTCTCAGACTTCAAGGTTTTCAATAAGCATGTGCAGCCGTCACCGGATGGTATCCTGCAAAGCAATATCGACAGTACGTCCCTTATCCGCTTACCTCACGGTATGAATACCCTGACTTTTGACTTCCTGGTAATCAACTACAATGAAAACTGTCAGTCACAACTTTCTTGTGAGTATTATCTGGAGGGTATGGAGACCGAGTGGAACACAACACAACAAATCCCACAATCAGTCACTTATACCAACCTCGATCCCGGAACTTATAAATTCCATGTACGGGTTATCGGGAAAAACGGAGTTGTATTCGACCGCCGTGAAATCACTGTAAACATCTTTCCTCACTTTCTATTGAGTGGCTTCATGATCACCATTTACTCTTTAATCGGGCTCCTGATCGGCTTTATAATTGTCCGTTTCTACCGCATTCGCATGCGTGATAAAATGGATATACGCATCGAACGCATGGAAAAGAACAACCTGCGCGAACTAAACAAGCATAAGCTAAATTTCTTCACTTATATCACCCACGAATTTAAGACTCCTTTGTCTATACTGATGGCCGTATTCGAAGATATATCAATCAGCCGGAACAACACAATCACCGGAGAAGAAATGAAAATAATCAATCGGAACATCCAACGCCTTCAGTTTCTTATCAATCAGCTTCTGGAGTTTCGTTCCGTAGAAACCGATCACGCCCGTATAGAATATGTGAAAGGAGACATCATGACATACGGACGTAGTATCTTCGAATTGTTCATCCCTGTCTTCAGACAAAAACAGGTTGTCTTTCAATATACAACCTCAACAGATTCCTACTATACGGTCTTCGACAGAGACAAGATTGAAAAAATCATCAGCAATCTGCTCAGCAATGCCTTCAAACATTCTGATCCTCAGAGTGAAATAAACTTTAGGATTGATGTGGATAAGAATGCCGGACAACTGATTCTTTCTTGCCACAACAGCAGCTCTTATATTCATCCGGAACAACGGGAGGCTGTCATGCAACCTTTCCACAAAACCGATTCGTCTGATCAGAAATATTCTAATACAGGTATCGGTCTGGCTTTGGTGAATGGATTAGTTCAACTACTTTCAGGCACGGTTGAGATAGAAAGCCATCAAAATAGTGGCACGACCTTCAAAGTAAGATTGCCTCTGGTAGAAGACTCCAAAGATATGATCGTTCCCGATGAAACGCTGGATATCGTCAATTCCCCCGACGTAGTAGCAGACACTGTATACCTACTCAATAACTCCGGGTTAAAAGAAGATATGAATGCCGCAAATACAGAAAAGAAAATGACTGTACTTCTGGTAGAAGATAATCCGGATATCAACAACATATTAAAAAGTAAATTACTGCGTTTATATAAAGTGAAAACAGCTTATAACGGGCAGGAAGCAGTCGAATTGCTGAAAACACACATTATCGACATCATTATCAGTGACATCATGATGCCTTATATGGACGGATATGAATTGAGCAGGTATATTAAAACCTCTCGGGAGTATTCTCACATTCCGGTCATTCTTATCACTTCTCAACCTTCGAAAGAGAACGAGCTGCAGGGATTATCGGCAGGAGCAGATGCCTATATTGAAAAGCCTTTCACTTTTGATGAACTGAACCTCAGAATCACCAATTTACTCAAAGCTAAAAGTAATATCCGCGAACATTATCACGATATGAAAATATTCGAACTCAACGAAGAACTTAACAACAAAGACGAAGAGTTTATCAAATCGTTGACCCAATTCGTCATCGAACATATCGAAGAACCGGAATTGAGTGTCGATCAATTGACTACACACATGAACATCAGCCGAACCCAACTATACAATAAGCTGAAGAAACTGTTAAATCTGAGTGCCACCGAATTTATAAATAAAATCAAGATCGATGTTGCCAAAGTAAAGATTATAAAAACCAATCTGACTATCGCCGAAATCTCATGGCAGCTTGGATTCAATAATCCCAGCTACTTCAGCAAAACATTTAAGCGTTTCTGTGGAGTGACACCCAATGAATTCAAGAACGGCAAAGGTCAGTAAACAGACCGGTTCATCACCCATTCGGAAAAATACATTCTAAAAGTGGTCGGATACATTCGTTTTTTGTAAATGCCGGATAATAGCCTCTACTCCCATAAACATTACCCATATGAATAATAAGAGCTATTAATATTCTGTATTTTAACACGAATACATGCTCAACAACATACATACCAGTTCGTACCTGTTCAAAATATTATGTATATATTTGCCATTGTTAATCCAAACACAATGAAAACAGGAACAATATTCAGTATAGAGGAGTTTGCCATCCACGACGGACCGGGAATCCGAACAACGATATTCTTAAAAGGATGTCCTTTACACTGTGCATGGTGCCATAACCCCGAAGGCATCTCACCACAACCACAATACATGATTAAGAAAGGAGTCAAAAGCATTTGTGGATATCAGATAACTGTAGAAGAACTGATTGCCATAATTGAAAAGAACCGGGATATCTATAGGCTTAACCGGGGAGGAATAACACTAACAGGAGGAGAGCCTTTGTTCCAACCGGATTTCATCACCGAATTGCTCGAACAACTTCCGGATATACACACTGCTATTGAAACAAGCGGATATGCAAACACTCATACTTTCAGCAAAGTTATTTCCTTGGCAAATCTGATCCTATTCGACATCAAACACACAGATCCGGAGATGCATCGAAAATATACAGGTGTAGATAATACGATCATACTAAAAAACCTTACCGTACTTTGCGATTCAGGGCAGGATTTCATCCTTCGGATACCACTGATTCCAGGAGTCAACGATACCCGGGAAAATATGACAGCCATTTTCGAAAGAATCAAAAATGCCCAAAACCTGATACGCGTCGAGATCCTCAGATATCACCGGACAGCAGGTGCCAAATACGCAATGATCGGAGAAAAGTATCACCCTCCGTTCGATACCGGAAAAACACCACAAATCTATAATGTATTCGAAGAAAATAATATCAAAAATCTAATTGTATGAACGAAAGAATTAACTATCTAAAAACGTATATTTTAGATAAACACCACCACTCACAAAGAAGAACACTACAGAGCGTAGGACTTGATAAATTGAGTACGTCCTATGCTCTACAAGGTTTATCTCCTGTAGAACGCGCCACAGCTTGCTTTGCTGCCTCAATGGATGCCGAAACTCCGGTTATACTTCCGGGTGAAAGAATCGTTTTTACCGGATCCCTATACCCCGGAAGAATGGAATGAAATCAAAAGCAAACATTATATCCATGAAAAAGGTACGGTATGTAACATCTCTCCTAATTATGCTTACACAATCCGACATGGGTTGGAAGCACGGAAACAAGAGATTCGGAAACGTCAGGAAACACCCTCATTAAATGAAAGAGAAAAAACATTCCTGCAAGCAATGTATCAAAGCATCATATCCATACAAAATTTAATTGAGAAATACGAGCAATATGCATTATCCATTAACGAGACAGAAACAGCATATACTTTGCACACCGTCAAAACAGAAGGGGCCCAAAACTTCAGACAGGCCCTACAACTTTTGAGGATTCTCCATTTCTCCATTTGGGAAGCAGGTAACTATCACAACACACTCGGTCGTTTCGACCAATATATGTATCCTTTCTATCAAAAAGACCTGGAAAATGGAACACTTACCAAAGAGGAAGCATTTGACTTACTTGAAGAATTTTTCCTGGTATGCAACAAAGACAGTGACCTGTATCCGGGTATGCAGCAAGGCGACAACGGTCAGAGCTTAGTATTGGGAGGACGCAACGCAAACGGTGAATACTTGTTCAACGACCTGTCACGCATGTGTTTGCAAGCAAGTTACGAATTGAAGCTGATTGATCCCAAAATCAACATTCGTGTAGACCAAGGTACTCCCAACGAGATATTCACTTTAGGTTCCCGCCTGACAAAAATAGGGCTGGGCTTTCCACAATACAGCAATGACGACGTCATCATTCCGGGACTTATCCGCAAAGGATATTCGAAAGAGGACGCATACAACTATGTCGTGGCTGCCTGCTGGGAGTTCATCATCCCCGGTAAAGCCATGGATATTCCCAATATAGACGCTGTTTCTTTAATAGGATGTGTAGACCGATGCATTGAAAAGCTCAACACTTGCCCGGATTATCCATCTTTTTATACACTGGTTGAACAGGAAATACAAAAAGAAGTCGATACAATCTGCGAAAAACACCGGAATCTCTACATTATCCCTTCTCCTATGATGTCTTTGCTTATGGATGGCACCATCGAAAGAGCCAAAGATATTTCAGAAGGATCTTACTATAATAACTATGGCATTCACGGGACCGGCATTGCAACTGCCACCGACGCCCTTGCTGCTCTGAAAAAATACTATTTTGAAGAACAGAACATAGATTATATCACTCTGCTTACTGCTATAAGAAACAACTTCCAAGGCTATGAAGAGTTACAGAAAAAGCTAAGAGAAGAAGCTCCCAAAATGGGACAGGATAATGATTATGCCGACCTGATAGCCGGAGCTCTACTCGACTCTTTCGATCAGTCGTTAGCCGATAAACGAAATGAACGCGGAGGAGTTTATCGGGCAGGTACCGGAACAGCCATGTACTACATTTTTCATTCCAATCAATTGCGTGCTACTCCCGATGGACGTAACGATGGTGAAATGATCCCGGCAAATTATTCCCCCAGCCTGTTTCTCAAGCAAAAAGGACCGATATCTGTTATTAAATCATTTACCAAGCAGCACCTGGATCGTGTTGTCAATGGCGGCCCCCTCACCCTGGAATTCGACCAGTCTGTATTCAGCAACGACGAAACCATTGAAAAATTGGGTATGCTTGTGAAAACCTATGTTGTCCTTGGTGGTCACCAGCTACAGTTAAATACAGTCAGCCGGGAGAAACTGCTACATGCCCGTAAACACCCCGAACAACACAAGAACCTGATTGTCCGGGTATGGGGATGGAGTGGATACTTTGTAGAGTTAGACGAATGTTACCAGAATCATGTTATTAACCGGATCGAATTCGGTCTATAAAACATCTGCATTATGAAAAATACAGTAAAGAATTTCATGTTTTACATTGCCTTCGTGGCATCCCTGGGAGGATTACTTTTTGGATTCGATACCGCAGTAATATCCGGAGCCGAAAAATCCATCCAAACAGTATATGGCCTATCCGATTTCAGCCATGGTTTTACCATTGCCATCGCTTTAATCGGTACTATCATCGGAGCTTTCATCTGTAGTAAACCCGTAGAGAAATACGGACGCCTGAAAGCACTAAAAATAATTGCTTTCCTCTATTTTGTTTCTGCCGTGGGCAGTGCTGCCATCATCGACTGGTATTCCTTTTTATTTTTCCGCTTTGCCGGTGGACTGGCCGTAGGAGCCTCATCCGTAGTCGGTCCCATGTACATTGCCGAAATATCTCCTTCACGCTGGCGTGGACGTTTTGTCGCATTCTTCCAGTTCAATATTGTCCTGGGTATTGTACTTGCCTACTTCTCCAACTATTGGATACATGGCATTGCACACGACTGGCAATGGATGTTGGGAGTCGAAGCCATTCCCGCCATTGTGTTTGCACTCCTACTATACACCGTACCGGAGAGCCCTCGTTGGCTGGTAAAGCAAAACAAGGAAACCGAAGCCCGTCGCATCATAAAAGAAGTCAGTAATGCGGATATTGAACAAGAAGTACATGAAATCAGAGAATCTCTGGTAGCGACAGGAAACTGTGGCGAAAAGCTCTTCCAACGCAAATACCGTAAACCAATCCTCTATGCTTTCCTTATTGCTACCTTTAACCAGTTATCTGGAATCAACGCTATCCTTTACTACGCTCCCAGAATTTTTGAGATGTCAGGTGTATTTACTGACTCTGCCATGATGCAATCTATAGTAATCGGGCTGACAAACCTCACATTTACCATGATCGGAATGATTCTGATAGATCAGGTAGGACGAAAAAAGCTACTCTACATCGGTTCTATCGGTATGGCTATTTCTTTGGCATTAGTAGCTAAAGGATTCTGTCAGGATACTTTCTCAGGTTACTATATGCTTGCCTGTCTGATGGGATTTATCGCATTCTTTGCTATTTCACTGGGTGCGGTTATTTGGGTTTTAATCTCTGAAGTTTTCCCCAATAGTATCCGGTCTAAGGGGCAAGTGCTGGGTAGCATGACACACTGGGTATGGTCCGCCCTGCTTTCTTGGATGTTTCCTGTCTTCATCCGTACAGGAGGTACTTTCATTTTCAGTTTCTTTGCCATTATGATGTTCTTAAGCTTTTTCTTTGCCCTCAGACTTCCAGAAACAAAGAACAAATCCCTGGAACAAATACAAAAAGAACTGACCAATTAACCATTTGCGAATAATAAACTAAAAACATGAATCGTATGAAAACTAAACTCATCATTTTATTAATACTCACTGCCATGATACACACAAACACAGTACAAGCTCAACATTCACAATTGAAAAAAGCCGACTTTCAGCAAGTAATCGACGGGAAACAAACCGATCTCTACTTTCTGAGAAACAAAAACGGAATCGAGATTGCCATTACCAATTTCGGAGGACGAGTCGTTGAGTTCTGGGCCCCGGATAAAAACGGTCATTTTGAGGATATTGTCCTCGGACACGACCATGTGGACAAATACCTCCACTACAAAGGTGAAAGGTTTCTGGGAGCCACTATCGGACGATATGGTAACCGAATCAGGAAAGGAAAATTCACTCTGAACGGAAAAGCCTACCAACTGCCAATCAATGATATTCCCAACAGTCTTCATGGTGGATTCAAAGGATTCGACATGGTAGTATGGGATGTTGAACAGCCGGATAGTCAAACTTTACAACTTACCTATCTGTCTAAAGACGGAGAAGAGGGATACCCGGGAAATTTACAAGTATCCATGAGTTACCAACTGACGGATAAAAACGAATTTATCATCATTCACCAAGCTCGCACAGACAAAGAAACGATTATCAACCTCACCCACCACTCCTTTTTCAATCTACACGGAGCAGGCAACAAAGATATCAACGATCACATACTCATGATCAATGCAGATAAGTTTACTCCTGTCGATCATACCCTAATCCCTACCGGTATTCTTCAGGAAGTAGGAGGAACTCCAATGGATTTTCGCCATCCTACAGCCATTGGAAAACGTGTCAACGACTTATTTGAGCAATTAAGTTTCGGCCATGGCTACGATCATAATTGGGTACTGAACCGCAAGACCTCCGATAAGCCCGAACTGGCAGCAACCGTTTATGAACCAACATCAGGACGCTTTCTTGAGGTATGGACTACTGAACCCGGACTACAATTTTACGGTGGTAACTTTTTCGACGGCACAATGACCGGAAAGCATGGTAAAAGATACAACTACCGGGCTTCTTTGGCACTCGAAACGCAACACTATCCTGACAGTCCGAATCAACCTGCCTTCCCGTCAACAAACCTTCACCCCGGCGATACTTATAAACATATATGCATCTATAAAATCAATGTACAATGAAAACCACAACACATTTATCCGTTGCAGCGGTACTCACAGTACTGATGCAGATGGGGTGCCAGTCTCCTGCAACTGACACCCGGCAAATACTCCACCTACCGGAGTTAGACCAGGTCCGGATAGAAGATGCTTTCTGGAGTCCGAAACTTGAAACCTGGAGAAAAGTAACAGCTAATGATGTATTAGACAAATTCGAAGGAAAGTATACTCCTTTCCCCGGATGGGACGATACACGAGATGCCTTCCGGAATTTCGACCGTGTTGCCGAAGGACAGAGAGATATCAAACAACACGATGGGCCAGAATGGTATGACGGACTCGTTTACGAAAGTATCCGGGGCATTGCAGACTTCCTTGCCGGACATCCCAATAAAGAAATGGAAAAACGAATCGACGGATATATCGACCGTATTTATGCCGCTCAGCAAACAGAACCTACCGGCTATATCAACACTCACACCCAACTCATGGAAAATGACCATAGATGGGGAGATAATGGGGGGCTCCTGCGCGGACAACACGACGTATATAACGCCGGAATGCTGATCGAAGCCGGAGTACACTATTATCAGGCAACCGGAAAAACACGCTTACTTGAAATAGCAACCCGATTTGCCAACTATATGGCAGATTATATGGGACCGGAACCACGTAAAAATGTCGTTCCTGCGCATTCCGGTCCCGAAGAAGCCGTAATGACCCTCTACTGGTTGTATAAAAATGAACCGGAATTGAAAGATAAACTCTCCATACCTGTCCGTGAGTCAGATTACTACGACCTGGTCACTTTCTGGATTGAGAACAGAGGACATCACTGCGGTTATCCGCTATGGGGAACATGGGGATATCGAAAATCTGAAAAATGGATTAAAGACGCTTGCTATCACCAAACGGAATTCGGTCCCCATTCCCGTCCCTGTTGGGGGGAATATTCACAAGATTCCATCCCGGTACTTGAACAAAAAACAATCGAAGGACATGCTGTACGAGCTACCTTGATGGCAACCGGTTTAGCCGCAGCCGCACTTGAAAACCAATCTCCTCAATACATTGAAACGGCTAAACGTCTTTGGGAAAACATGGCAGGCAAACGGATGTTCATCACAGGTGGAGTCGGTGCCATCCACGAAGATGAAAAGTTCGGTCCGGACTACTTCCTGCCTACCGACGCCTATTTGGAAACCTGTGCAGCCGTAGGAGCAGGTTTCTTTAATCAACGCATGAATCAATTGACCTGTAATGCCCGCTACATGGACGAAGTGGAAAGAGTACTCTATAACAATGTACTGACAGGCGTTTCTTTGTCTGGTGATAAATACACTTATCAGAATCCCCTGAATACTGACAAACCTGACAGATGGGAATGGCATGTATGCCCCTGTTGCCCACCGATGTTTCTGAAAATCATGTCCGCCATGCCCAGTTACATCTATGCATATCAGGGAGATAATATCTATGTCAACTTATTCATAGGAAGTGAAGTACGCATACCGATCGATAAAAATAACAGTGTCCGCCTGAAACAGTTAACCTCTTATCCGTGGCACGGTGCCGTTTCCATTCAAGTCAATCCCGATAAAGCCGGTACCTTTTCTATAAAAGTGCGTATTCCCGGATGGGCACAAGGTACAGAAAACCCATATGGGCTTTACCAGTCGAACCTGAAAGCCCCCGTTAAATTGAAAGTCAACCAAAAGGATATTCTCCTGAGAATTGTCGATGGATATGCGGAAATCAGCCGGGAATGGAAAAAAGGCGATCACATCGAACTTGAATTACCGATGCAACCTCGCCTGATCACTGCGAACGAAGCAGTCAAAGACTTACGTGGACAAGTTGCGCTGGCATCAGGCCCCGTTATTTACTGCTTTGAGGATGCGGATAATCCGGAATTGCCTACACTGACACTTCAGCCACAAACGCCACTGGAGCTTTCTCACGACAACGATCTGCTTCATGGAGTCAATATCATCAAATGCCAGAGTAAAATTCCGGCAAAAGCCATCCCATATTATGCTGTAGCCAACAGAAAAGAGAGTCATAGTTACAAAGTATGGATTCCCCAGGAGTAAAGAAACAGATGATTACTACAAATTTATCTCAAATGAAAAATAATGTATCGCCATTTATACGTAAATTTGCGGAACAAGAATCATCTTAATTATAAAATATCATATGGAAAAGAAAACAATCGTGGCACGCGTAGAAGTGCTCCCCGGCAAAGAACAAGCATTTTTACAGGCAGCCGATGCTTTGATTAAAGGTACAAGGGCAGAAGAAGGCAACATTAGCTATAACCTGTATCAAAACCCCTCTCAACCTGTAGCTTTCATCTTTTACGAAGAGTACAAAGACCAGCATGCTATGGATGTACATGCAGCATCACCCCATTTCCAGACTTTTGGAGAAGCGATCAAAGGAATGTTGGCATCCGACCTGATAATTGAAACTTTCTAAATGAATATGAGGGTGCTTTAATGTACCCTCTATTAACTCATCACTCCATTTACTCAGCTACTGCCAGCGTCAACACACTGATACGTATTCCGCTCACCCTTGCGAACGCAGATGCACAAGCCACAGTCGTGGCTCCGGTAGTTAACACGTCATCAACAAGCAAAACATGCTTCCCCTCAAAATGAACAGTATCACATAGCCTGAAGATTCCTTCTACATTCTCCCAACGTTCAAAAGTAGACTTACGGGTCTGAGTTTCCGTATTTTTTTCACGTATCATACACTCTGCACATAATGGAATACCCGTTACAGAAGCTATCCCACGGGCAATCCATTCACTTTGATTGTATCCTCTAAGTTTCTGTTTCTTTCTGTGCAAAGGTACAGGAATTATCATATCCACGCCATCAAAAAATTCTCCCGAAGATAGTTCTGCTGCCATATAGCGTCCCATCACCTCTCCCAATTCTTTATATCCGCCATATTTCAGCAGATGCAGGATGCGTCTGAAATCACTACCCTTACGATAAAAAAGAAAAGAAGAAGCTCTTTTTAGGCCAGGAATACGTCCCCAGAAAAGACACTCTACCGGATTATCTTTCCGCAAATGAAATCCGGTACGGGGTAAATTCATATTACAACAGGTACACAAACACTCCTCCCCTCTTGACAATGGCGAACCACAGACTACGCAACAACGCGGAAACAAAAGAGACCAGAAAGAATGGAACCAGGTATTCATGATGTGTTTTTCTATTTGATCAATGTCCGAAACTACATATCCAACGGAGGAACCTCTTTCAGCAATTGCTGAAAGACAGGATGCAAAGGACCGTTAGTAGCAATTATATGATGCCCTTCTATGAAATGTTCACTTCCATAAAAGTCAGTTACTTTTCCACCTGCTTCCAATACAATCAACGCCGCAGCCGAATAATCCCATTTCCCGATAAATGCTTCTGCCCAGGCATCAAAACGTCCGGCAGCCACATAACAAAGAGCCGATGCGGCCGAACCATTCATCCGAATGCCCCCTACCACCCCATACAATTGCTTCAGCAGATATTCTGCCGTCCGTTTATACTGTTGATGATTATAGGGAAGTTCGGTTATTACAAACGCCTCTTCAATGTTCCCCACTTTCGAGACATGCAACTCTTCTCCGTTCATCCAAGCCTTTCCACCCTTCCAGGCATAAAAACACTCATCCCTGCAAACTTCGTATACTACACCTAAAAGTAGCTCCGTACGACTCCGGAGGGCAATACTGACACAATATGGAGCATTGTCATGAATATAATTAGTTGTTCCGTCCAGCGGATCAATTACCCAGCAATATGCCTCATCTTTATAAACACCAGAACCTTCCTCGGCAATAAACCCGGCCTCGGACAACAGAGCAGACAGTTGCCCCACTAACAGCCTCTCAGATTCCTTATCGACATATGATACATAATCATGCGCATGCTTCTCTACTACGCTTTCCCGGCTAAAGCTCTGCCGTTCTTTTCTCAGAAAATTCCCCGCTTCGGTTGCTATCCGGCGCACCTCAGTAGTAAGTTGTTGAAGTTCCAGTTCCATATTCGACTTTTAACGTATTTCGGCAAAGATAAATGATTCTTTTGAAAAAACATTGCAGCATTCAGCATATCTCTGCGTCTAAAAAACATAAAAAACTTAACTATGCAGAAATTCAGATTGACAATACTATTGATTATTTGTAGTAACGGACTTGCTTACGCACAAACGTTCAATGAAACGCCTATACTCCCCTTTATGCCACAAAAAGAAATGAAGTTCCCCAAAATCTCCGGACTTCCCGACATAAAGAGTACTCTGCCAGAAACGAATCCGGTTTTCAGCAACAGCTTGCCATTAGCCGAACAATATGAACTAAGAAAAAGATTCTCCTATCTGGATCCTGTCTTCACCAGTTATTTCAATCAAAAGCAACACCGGCTGCTCAATTCCCATTATTTCGGATATGAATTATACGGCTCCAGTTATTCACTCCGGGGAGTAGGAACTCAAAATATGGCAGGTGGCAGATTAGTATATCACCTCAACAAACAACTGACTATTCGGATAGGCGGTAATGCTTATCAATACCGTTCCAACGGGCGCATGTTCAATGACTTCACACTGAATGCGGACCTTACCTACCGCCTCAATAATTGGCTGACCGCTTATGTTTACGGACAATACCGGCTAAACTGCACTCCCAACTCCGGCGTACAAGGTTTCCCATTATCTCCACAATCTCATTACGGCGCTTTGTTCCGTATAAACCTTCTGGAAAAGAAAGAGTATGGCATCGACCTTAATCTCGGCACCGACAGAAGCTACAATGCTGCCACCCGACAATGGGAAAATACTTACAGAGTAGGCCCTGCCATACGGTTAAAATAATCGATCCAATATAGACCTGGCTATGAAGAGAGGGCTGTCCGGTACCGCCAATTTTACCGGATAGCCCATTTTATTACCTATCTGCATATAAACACCTTACATTCACCAGGACCAAGCTTTACTATCCATCCGGTAGAAGTATCAGGAACAATTCCACCTTCCATGACATTATAAACCTTGTCCAACGACAATCCTTCCACCGTCTTTTCATTCAGCTCCACATCCACCGGACCGGATATCCGGTTCAGGCAGGCTATCGCTTTACTTCCGTCACTCAACGGCTTTACCCAGATATCATAATGATCGGCACGAATGGCACGTTCCGCCTGAATACCCAACGGATCCTGGTTGATAGCAATCAAATCTTTATTCAGAAGAATCTGCAGCGTACTGTCATTCATCTGCCGTACATCATTGCCACAGAGTAGCGGAGAAGCCATCATGCACCACAAAGCAAAATGTGACTGATACTGCTCGTTCGTACAACCTCCCGATTCATAACCGATGCTCTTACTCTTTCCGTCAATCCCCACAACAAGCATATCCGGATCATTCCATCCGGCAGGCCCCGCATATTCATTAAGCGGAGCATTTATCTCTAAAATATTCAGAACTCCACGAAGGCCGCCTTTCTGATCTGTAGACCGATTCCATAAATCACCGATATCACCGGATACACGCCAAAGATGTCCGCCCACTTTCTTTGCCCATTTCCAGGGTTCACGCTGTCCCCATTCACAAACAGAGAATACCATAGAACGTCCGGTCGCCCGGAGTGCCTTCCCCATCTTTTCATATCTTTCCATCGCCTCTACCCGTCCGGCAGGCGCATTGCAGTAGTCATATTTCAAAAGATCGACACCCCAGGAAGCAAAATCCCGTGCATCCGTTTCTTCATACCCGTAACTGCCACAAACCCCACCACAGGTTTTGTCCGCGGCATCCGAATAAATTCCAAGCTTGAATCCCCGTTCATGCAAATAGTCAGCTACATATCTGATGCCCCTTGGAAACTTTGTTTTATCAACCTGGATATGTCCGTCTGCCCCTCTTTCAGGCAATTGCCAAAAGTCATCAATGTTTATATAGGCATATCCCAAGTCACGCATTCCATTCTCTACCATTGCATCCGCAGTTTGCAACACCAATTCCTCCGTCAGATGACGTCCGAATGTATTCCAGCTGTTCCATCCCATTGGGGGAGTCAACAGTAACTCATCACCTATCTTAATCAATAACTCCCGTGTATCAGATCCGAGAGCATTTTCTGCTTTCAGCACCACTTTATATGTTCCTTTCTCAGCTACTTCCCCTTTGATAATCCCTGTTTTTTTATCCAGCTTCAATCCTTCGGGAAGATTTTCAGCATGCCACTTTATCGGTCGTTCTCCGGAGGTGGGAATATAAAACAAAAAAGGGGTAGCAGGATAGTTTCCCACCACATAAGGGGGATTAATACACGGTTTCCCCTCAAAAATAGCGGTTCGCACTTCGCTCGCCTGTACTGTCGGACTCGCCAGCATCACACATAAGCAATATAAAAAAGAAACATAACTTGTAATTTTCATACGTTTAAAAAGAATTTATATAGATTTTATTTTAATGTTACAACAATCATTACCGGATTATCCTCTTCATCCAATCGGTTTATCAATTCATCCAGTTCTTTTTTTCTTTCCGGCAGTAAAGCTTTCGAATAGCGTTTACCTTTACTCAGATAACCTACCATCCGGGCATTTGCCAACTGATTTCCCAACCCTGTTCCGGGAGGAGTAAAATCAAATCCTGCCGCCAAATCATCTTTTATAATCACATTTGAAAAACTCTTCTTCTGTTTATCATACAATCCCACAAAACTTTCATTCTTCAGAACATAAAGCACAAAGAAATAACGGTCTGACTCAAAAACCTGTTGTACTGCGATAGACTTAAAACGTTTTGCGGGATCTATCTCATTGGCCGAGACATCCACATCTTTACCCGAACAATCAAGCTTCCAAGCCAAAGTCTTCTTTCGATCGGCATCAATCTTGTAAACCAGATTCTCCAGTGCCGGTTTAAAATAAACACTGCCACCATGAAGATACATTACGTCACGGGTGGACAAGTTAATACCATACTTCTTGCCCGGTTCAATATACCCTTTCCAGCTTTTCAGTTTCTTACCATTCCCGTCAATAAGAAACAGTTGTTGAGGATTATCCTTCCTTATGAAATAGTTATTATCACAATATAAGATGGATTCTCCGCTACTTACAGCTCCGGTACCCATATTCAAATGAGGAGCCGGTATACGACGGATAAATTTGCCATTGAAGTCATAACAGATTAAATCCTGAAAATCCTGAACATACAGCTTTTGGTTATCAGGATCAGTAAAAAACAACAATCCTACCGCATATTCTTCAGGCCCTTGTCCATGCTGACCTATCTTATTCATAAACTTACCATTTTTATCAAATCGATAAAAACTTCTGGTCTGTGCATCACCTGCAATAATAGAATTTCCGGCATAAACAATACTGCACTCATTACCCAACAGACAATTATCAGTTGTCTCTAAAGGGAAATAACGCACATCAGATGCCAGTTCACTCAGCATTACCGTTTTAGGGCTCTGCGTAATGGCTTTCGCCAGATTCAGTGTTATGGCTGCATTTTTCTGGGCAAAAAGCGGAAATGCCAATACATGGGCCAATAAAATACAAAATGTAAACGATTTCATGGGACCTCCTATTTTTTAAATTTATAAAGAATCACTACCGGATTGGCATCATCCCCTACATTCAGCGCAGCAGGAGCCTCTTTCAGGTATCCTTTCTCCCGTAAAGAAGAAAGTATATCCGCATTGACCACCTGTGCACGTTCCCCGTCAGCCAGTGCATACTCCGGCCAAAAAGGTATTCCCCCATCTATATCATTATCAATGCCAATTATATTACTACCCGGAATACTATTGCTGCATTCCAAATAATCTTTCGGAATGCGTTGTGATTTCAATTCACCGGTCTTTTTATCAAATCGTTGTATAAACAACACATCTCCTTTATACAAGCGTAAATAAAGATAATGAGAAGATTCAAACAGATCGTAAAGCCCAATGACCTGATCCGTTTCGACTGTCTTATCTCCAAACTTATTAATATTGGCAATGTCCATATAATATTCAACCGGATTTTCTCTCTTCAGCACATAAGCCGGTTCTATTCCATTATTAGAAATCGCAGATACCGTATCATTGCAGGCAGTAAATACCAATACCCTTTCGTCCGAAGGAGAGAAACAGATTTCTTTCATAAAGCAAACATCCCGGGAAAGCCCCGATGGGAAAAGGGCCTTACACTCTTGTAACGAACCATTCGGTTGTTGTAATGCTCCTGCCCATGGCGCCTGCTGAAAAGGTTTTATAACCAATCCTTTCAATGCCCTTTTTCCATCCGGAAAAACATACATCCCGCCTGCTTGTTTCACAGTTGTATCATTTCGTAGAAAAGTTCCGTCATACGAATAAACCAAAGCATCTCCTCCATACTGAAATAAAGACAGTTCCTTATTCCTGTCATCAACCGCCAGATCACTTATCATGCCATACTCTCCCGGACCGTTTCCCTGACAGCCGATCTTGCGTATAAATTTACCTTCCCGATTGAATTGCAGCACCTCTTCAGTCTTTCCATTATACATAAACATGTAATCTGCCGTCACCTGTAGATTCATCAGATTACTTATCAGACATGAATCAGTCGTTTCCAAAGGAACGTATTCTATACTCTCCACATCTTCCTTCATGGAGATCGGAGCCTCTTCTTGCAAAGCAGAGCGGATATTGACAACCGGACATTCGGATAAAGGAGCGACAGGTTTCGGCTGGCAAGCTACCAGCCCGAACAGCCACAAGCTGTTCAACAATAATATTGTGTTTTTCATAATGATTGTCTCTTTAATATTGTTTTTAGGGAAGTGTATATACAAAGATACTTCTTCAATTTGAAAAATCACTTAAAATCAATCTATTTTTATTCCCCATTATAAATCCGACAATCAAATACCATATAAATTTAGTGTGATCAGTCCGGAAAGGTTGGTTTTTCAAGCCACCTCAACATCTCGGCTTTACTCCTTCTGCAAGTAGCTAACAATGCTTCTAAATTACGTTTATCCCGCTCCCCCATATCAAACCCCGAATTGATGCCCCTCGGATGATGAAGATGATATAACGGTCCTTTTACACGCGCAATGGGCAACTCTAATATTTCCAGGCGTTTTACTCTTTCGGCATCTTCGGGACCCCAACCATAAAACGCTTCATTCTCTCCGCCTGCCCGCAGATAGGCAACCCTGTTCACAAGAAAAGCTCCTCCCACCGAAGGTCTCATCCCTATTGAAGTAGCATCCACCTTTTCCAACACTGATACGTCCTTGCGGATTCTGTCACTCATAGCTTCATTCAGAAAGATAAAACGCCCGTCATACGGGAAACACATCACACATCCCGAATAAATCCTACCGACCGCCTCTCTCAACTGAGCCGGCGGAATAATCACATCCGTATCCCAGATGCCTACAATGGGGTACTTAGCCGATCGCAACAATATATTTAAATAACGTGTCCGGTAGAACACCGGATCATCATCTTTCACAAACCGATAGCGTACCCTCTCACACGTCTCAGACAAATAAAAACGTTGCTCCGTATCCGCCTCAAGAATATCCACAGACACCTCTGTCTGCTGTAGCAGCAAAGAAAGGATAAACCGAAGATTCTCCGCCCTCTCCGGATTATCTACCCGCAAGGGGATGACAATGCTAACCTCTCTTGTCAGATCCATACCGCCTCCCTTCCAGATGTAATCATGCCCTTCTCACAGTACTCCATCAGTTTCTCGACTTTTGCATTGAATACATCCAACCGATGCAACAGGCAAAGAATAAAAAACACCTCTTCGAAAAGTGAACTTTCCCTGACTCCGGGCAGCGAGTCTGCTATCCAGTCAATCAGGTAAATTAAATGCTCTTTCATTCGCAGCACCTTGATGTCTTCCTCACCTTTCCTCCGGGACAACCGGTAATACAGATAATAAGCGAGACCACAAATACCTTTCCCGATGCCTAAAGTTCCGATCGCCCTACTATTAATCGTGTTAAATACCCTGCAATCGATCTGCCACAGAATCTCGTCGGCATCCCCTTCCACAAAGCCCTCCTGCAACAGATACTCAATTCCGACACCTATTCCGCACAAACCGTCACCATAAGTCACCGGAAGTTCCAAAGAACAATTCTCCATCACCTCATCCAGCAACACTTCTGCTTTCTCTTCCCACTCTTCTTCAGCCGTCTGCCGATAAAGACGATAGAATCCGATGATTTTCCCCATTTCTCCCATCATCCCCGGATTTTCTATCCCTCTTACGCTTTCCATATTTTCTTTATTGACGTAATCAATCATTTTATTACACCGACCAGGCAACCACTTCCGGAATTTGCCTTTCCTCTTCCGGGGGAAACGTTCTATAATCTCCATAACAACGGGTCAGATAAGCATCGTATCCTGACGGAACCGGAAACTCCGCTCCTTCAAATCGTGCAGTATCCAGATATTCCACCTCATCCAACCGCAAATGAATACGGCTCTCACTCAAATTCCGCTCAAAACTGTTCGACAAAGCATTCTCATACTTACCATCCCAATCATAAATGAAAAGATCCAACTGTAATCCACCGAACTGCATCGGCTCGGCCGGAGTCTTTTTATCCGGAACATACCGACTGTGCCGATCTCTCAACCGCGCCTCAACCAACCAGCTCCATGGAGCCATGGCCGGTTCTGTTTCCGGAGTCTGAAAGAAAATATCCTGAGGCAGTTCCGGCACACCTTTTTCCAGAAAGAGTGCATAATCACTCCTTAACATCCCCACATCCGTATCTGTATCCCAAGGAATAAACCCCTGATGCCGGATAGCTCCCAGCAGTGTACCATAATCGAGCCAATAATCAATATCGTGCTTCTTGCAGACAGTATCGAAAGACTGCAATAAATAAAGCATCCTCCGATGTGCCTCCTTTATATCTATATTCATAATTTATATTTTAATATTCCGGCCAAATACCGGTTTTCCTCTTTACTCCTGATAGCAATACGAATATACTGCTTTCCATACATTCCCCTCTTCAAGCTACAGTCTTTTACCAGAATATCATGCTCTCTCAGCAAAACTTCCGCAAGCTCTCGGGCGCTGTACTTATGGGTCACTTCACATAAAAAGAAGTTTGCTTGTGAAGGAAATACCGCTAAATAGCCTACCTCCTGAAGTTCTTCAAAAAAGAGCGTTCTTTCCTCTCTAAAGCGGGCACATGCCTGGCGGTAGTCGATTGTGTATTTGTCCAGAATCTGTAAATAGTACTCCGCCAAAGAGTTTATATTCCAGACCGGAAGTTTCTGCTGTAATTCATCCATTAATTTATGGTCACCGGAAACAGCAATTCCCAATCGTAATCCGGGAATTCCATGTGACTTAGACAGGCTCTTTATCACCACCAAGTGATTATACTCCTTCAGTATCTTGTCATCAATCAGAGAAGTTTCTTCTCCTCCCTCCGAGAAGTCGATAAAAGACTCATCCACAATCAGCCGTATCGAACGCTCCTGAGTCCATCCCGCTAATGAAATCAAATCCTCGTAAGGAATACTATTTCCGGAAGGGTTATCCGGATTCAGCAACAGTAATGAAGCCACTCCCTTATCCTCAAAGAATGTTTTCAGGTCGCTTACGGTATAGCGATAACCTGGCCCCAACGGCAAGAAAGTCTCTATCCGGTCATCACCTACCAGATATTCTTCAAATGTAGGAAGAATCACCCCCATTCTACCGGAAAGCAACTCCATCAGCTTTCTTATCAACTCTGCCGCGCCATTCCCCACCGCGACAACCTCCGCAGGAATGCTCCAGTGCTTCGCCACCAATCGCCTGTTTACATAACTCCCCGAAGGGTATTGCCTAAGCAGTTTATCAAAATTAGCTTTCAGTTCTTCCAGCATCCTTTCTGTCGGGAAATGCGGATTCACCAGATAAGCAAAATCAAACAAAAAAGGGAAGCGCCAATACCCTCCATAACGTTTCTGGTAACCGGGCAAAAGCCCTTCTTTCTTACCAAATAGCGTTTCAGCAATATCTAAATCCTGCATGTCGTCTATCTCATACCACTTTTCACCCTCAAGCGGCAAAGCCTTCAGCCCGGCTTTATCCAACAAAGACAAAACCGCCAGTATTTGTTCGTAATATGCACTATTATCAAAACATTTGCAATAGGCTTCCAGAAAAGGTACGTACTTACCTACAGAAAACTCCTTACTAAAACGATAGATATTCACCGTCTTAAAATAAGTAGGAGTTTTTTCGTACGAAAAAGTATGTTTAGATACAAAGTCCACAATAAACTGCTTTTCATCCACAGTCACCATAGTCCCGTCCATCCAACTCTTATAACGGTCTACTACTGCTACATCTGGATACGGTTCTTCGAGCACTCTTTCAAGTATTCTCTTCTCAAAAACAATATCCGATTCTAACAATAAAGTATCATCAGACGCTAAGTGGTGCCGTGCCAGAAACAGAGAATAAATATTATTGGTATGTGCATAGTAAGGGTTTTCCAGATAATAAATAGGAATTCCGCAATATTCATTTCCCAGATACGCCCGTAGTTTGTCACCTTGAAAACCAATCACAAGCACAATCCTCGATAGTCTTGCGACTGCCAGGTTTGCCAGTAACCGATCTATGATCCGGATACCGTTCACCTCAATCATACACTTAGTGTCGTACCGGGTCAATTCTCCCAGACGCCTACCCATTCCTGCTGCCAATATAATAGCCTGCATATCTGACCCCTTATTAAGTTCCTAACTCCGGCTGACTCTTCATACAATTCCTCTTTTCCTATCTCAAACAGGAAGTACTGCCACGACATCCAACCGAGTATTATGAAGATAAGCTAGCATTTCCACGGTTTAACATGACACAAATTAGGTTTTCCAATTACTAATTCGTAATTAGAGGGTGAAGGACAAAGATATTTGTACAAACATTCTTTACAAGCAGGCAATGAATCACGAGTCCAATGCCACATCTTCCCTTGTTTCATCTCTTGAAATACCCAGTCCTTTACATAACCATCAATTGTTCCTATTGACTTTGAATTAAAATTTGGGTATACCTTTCCGTCACAATCAATGTATAATGTACCAAAAAAGTGCGTATTCACTAACTGGTGAGCAAAAATATCTTTTTTCGTTCGACACAAAGCCATCACATCCTCAAGGGTCTGGAAAACATATTTTTCAAAGAAATCCAAGTTATCAATTGTATAAAATGGATAAATATTAGCTTTCAATTTATAAACATCAATAATTCGGCTCACTTCTTGAAATTCTTCTTCAGAAGTCACTGCAAAACAGTATTCTACACGTTCATTAGGTAAAGCAACACAGGCACTTATTGCATATTCATTTACAGGATAATCAATCAAAAATTTTATAGACACAGATGGGTCATTCAATAGCTTAATTCTAATCTGCTCATAATCAACAGATTGTTTATAATAAAGATAAAAACACTTTCCAAAAGAATATTTTTTAAGTTCATTCAACAACTCATCTAAGAAAGGATATGACAGTACATTTCCACCTACAAAATTAATTAAAGTGACTGGAGTGTGTTTAAGCTGTTCTAACAAACGACATATCCCATTGTAGGAAAGCCGATTATCTTGTTTACGGCACCATACAATTTGTTTATCAACAGTTTGACAATAACGACAATTTATGGAACATTCACCGGTCAGACGCATCGTTACAACACGTAGATTATTTACAATCTTTTGTCCAAAAAGCTCCAAATTATTCATTGTTTCGACATCATTTTCCAAATTCTCATTCACACTAACTTCAGGCACAATAACTAATGGTTTCTGCCTAAACTCTTCCTGCGAATATAAGTCACCGATAAAATTTCGCCGAATTTCGGACACAAAATCCGCTACTTCAGGAACATTCAAATCATTCTCTGTTAGTTCCATACAATACAAATTCTCTTTTTTTATCAATTCCATAACAATCGTACGGACAGGATCTGTAAGATTCCATGTCAATCCTTTCCCAGACAGAGAATCGTATAGCAATACGGCTTCATGGTTTGTCCATACGAAAACATACGATTCTAAAAAAAGCCAAAATCTCTTCATCACGCAAAAATCATTGTATTAACACTATTATATAAATCTGGAGCGATCTCTAACATAGAAATCTTATCGCTTAAATATTCTTTATATTCGTTCTCATCCATAGCAACTTCACAGACAGGAAGACCACCTTTAAAATCGAATTGAAATAGACAGTGAGGGCAAAAATCCGCTTGATAGCAATGCTCACATTGCTTACTTATCGCCTCATAATAGCGATTGTACTTATCTGCAATCTCTACACAATCGACTTTCACGGCCTCTTCTATCCTCCCCAACACATGCTGAAACCCTATTCTTTCGCAAGCCAACAAATCACCACTCGGAGTCACAAAAAGCTTTTTCCAAAAAGGCAAACAAGTACCTGTGGGTATTCGTGGGTATCCCTTTCTCTCTTTTAAAAGCAACTCTATATAATGCCTATACGAATTACCTATATGATAATAAAAAAAATAGCCAGCATTTCTTATTTGAGCAGAGTTTCTTTCACGAGCTCTTAAAAGATCAGTAGACTCAACATAAGGACGATAAATCTTACGAAAATGCTCCATTTTGCCCTTTTTCACTCCCGTATAAGTAATTGTCTCTATCCCAGGAACTTTATTAAATTCGCCATAAATAAACTGATGTACCGACTCCGCATTAGAGTAACAGTTTAATACAGAATTAAAATGAACCTTACGTTTAAAATAGCCAGGATATCTCTCCCTCAATAAGTTGATATTAGCATAAACTCGATCGAATGAAGGGGTTCCTTTTTTATCTACTCGCAATTGATTATGTACGCTATTTCCATCTAAACTAATTAATAGAGAAACCTCATGCTTCACTAGAAAATCCATATAACGATCAAGTAGTATGCCATTAGTAGTCATACTAAATAAAAAAGTCGAATGATTTTTTAAATGAAGTGTTTGGACATATTCCACAATCTGTTCTATCAACCTGAAATTAATCAAAGGTTCTCCACCATAAAAGCCTAACATAATATTCCCACCTTGTGACAAATTCAAATCAGAATCCCAAAGAACTACTAAATGGTCTATCAGAACTTTAGCCTGCTCAAAATTCATGGAATCATGGCGGGGTGCAATATCTGCATGATTATATAGATCCCCATAACAACAATAAACACAATTTAAATTACATTGATGTGTAACCTGAAAAACCACATTGTCTATATTAGCTAATTGTTGTGCCACTACTTGAGCTGATATTCGCCCAGCCAAATGCTTTTTGGAGTCAATAGATCCAAATAGTCCCCCCCCCTCTCAAATGCAAATATTTTTGATAATAATGTTTCAATTCTTCTATTGTCATTGAAGGATATTTAGTTTGAATAACAGCATATAGATCACTCTCAAGATTGTCTGCTGACAACTTCATGAAATCCTTAAATACTGGATGACAATTAACTATACAAGAATTCTGCATATCATATAAATATCCATTTCCATTATTACTTTCAAAATAAACCGTTGATTCCATATTCAATTATTGTTTTAAATGAGCTATTATAAGAATCGGATTTTCTTCATCATCCAATGAATCGGCAAGTGCAATCAAACGATTGCTCACGCTCTCTCCCTTTTCCGCCTTTTTTTGAATATATTCTTTCAGTTCAAACGGCCAAACCGAAGAAACCATCGCATTATTACAAATGCCATATTGTGGAAAAAATGTCATTCCATTATCAATATCATCTATCAGACCGTCTCCTGCTATTGCTACAGTCTCACCTGTTTGCTTGTCATAAAGAGCCATATGTGACTCATTATACCCTCTCCAAGCTGAAGAAAAAGCTTTCAGATTCAACCACCATAAAAATAAATACCGCTTTCCCTCACTGACTTGATATACCCACTTTTTATTATCAATTAGCTGAGCTAGTTCACTATTTTTTGCTTTCTCTTTCATTGTTTCTACATTTCCTTTTGATGAGGAAACTATTTTAGTATACTCTTTTAAATATAATTTCTTATAATCATTTAAAAAGCACCGATTATCCGCTTTTAGACCCTTAAAATCAAGAGTCCAGCGTTTTTGGAGTCCCGTATCCGATACTGCATAAATAGCATCTGTAAAACAGTTATAAAAAAGTGTCGTATCCTGATAATCAGAAAAAGTATAAGGCATTCCCCCACCAATTCCCGGAGGATTAAGAAAGAGACTATCCGGAATAATTCTAGCACTATGTCGAATATTCAACTCTTCATCCATCCAAAATACAGAATCAGGATAATTTACTATCAAATAATTTTCCCCAGATTTTACCATAGCATATACATTTTTTAATCCAGAAGCGACTTTACCTTCTATACTTTTATCACGATATGCTATTCTAATTTCCTTCCCTGTAAATTTTCCTTTTGCATCAAACTGGATAATCTTATCTCCTTGGGTATAGAAAAGGTCGCGATCACGATCATAGAAGATACTATATCCAAAACCACTTTCCTCACCTGGCCCTTGCCCCAGCGCACCAATATTTGCTACAAACTGTCCTTTTTTATCAAATAAGCTTCCTGGATAAACAACCCAATATGGCTTCATGTAAGAAATAAGCATTTTATCTTTTACATAACTTTTTGTTGTTTCTAAAGGAACATAAGTAATACTATCAACAAAAGCTGAAAGCTTCATTGAAACAGGATACTCCATTGCATTGCCTATTCGAATAGTACGATCTATAACCTTGGTTTGCTTCTTCTTCGTATTGTCAGATGAACAAGCCAAGAATAGGAAAATGGATAATAACAAAAATGTATTTTTCATCTAATATTGCCAATTAAATTAGTATGAAGTGGAAAATATAAAAAGTCCCACTTCACACCCATTTTACCTAATAGCCAGATAAATTTCAATATCAAAAAATTCTTATCACACTATAAGCAACCTATAAGAAATCACTTATTTGGCAAAACCGTACCATTTGACTTGGTAAATTTAGCGACATCAGAAATAACATTGTAGTAAGCATCTTCCCCACTTCCACCACAAATACAAGAACACTTGCCTGAATAATAATTAGCCCATTGATTAGCTGTTCCAAATGCACATTCATTACCTCCAACCAATCGATCCATTTCTTTCTCCTCCAGACATTTTTTGTCTAGATTACCAAGTTTCAATACTGAAATTTTTTTCATAATAATAATTTTTATAAGTTAATACTATAAATTCAGCAGAGTGGCCTTTCAAATCCACTCTAGCTCTTTCATTCCCTCTTGCATGACATTCAAAGTATAGTGTTTCAAATAGACATTTCTACTTTGCTGCCGCATAGCATTCTTTTCGTCAATTGATAAAGATAAAATTCGAACCATACTGGATTTCAATTTCTCAATAAATACTTCCGGGTAAGCATCCACATCCTCTATAGATATAGCATATCCATTTAGCCCTTCCTGAATCATATCTTCTAAACCTGTAGAAGCTGTGCCAATGAGAGGTATTCCATGCATCATCATTTCTATAGCAACATAACTGCATTGTTCTTGAAGAGAAGGAAGAACACCTATATCTGATATTTGATATAACTGATATAATTTCTCCTTTCTGATTCGACCAGTAAAAGTAACATGGCTCCAAATACCCTCACACTCAGACAAATAAGCAGAATAATCCCCATCACCTACCACTAACAAATGAACATTAGGCAAACAATCTAAAAGCTTTCGAAATGCATTAATTAGATAGTACACACCTTTGATCTGATTTAGTCGTCCCACGTAAAGAATTATTTGATCTTCCACTTTAAATGACAAATTACCTTTTTGAATTTTACGCTGTTCTATATCTAAAATCCGTGCTTCGTCCACCAGACCATTATATAATAATCTTATTTTTTGTTCCACAATCCCATAAACATTTCGAAGCAAATTATAAGTATGCTCCGATAAACAGACCACTCTGTCTGCTTTCAGAAAAAAGTCCTTATTTGCAACAAATTCTTTATAGACAATTTTCTCTGTAGCATCCCTGTCAGTGGATACTTTACCCAGAAGACATTCCAAATAGCTTCCGTTTCTCCTTTTCATGGTGTACCATCCAACGTAATGTATTACAATTATAATACGACAACTAGAAATAATCTTCTTTAGGTTCAGAATGAGTTCTGAATGACTCAAATAATTTACCAGAAATATATTATCTTCTTCTTCATTCATACAAAATCTCAGCGACTCTGCTAAATCCAAACAGTAACTTTCATGTCGCATCTCTTCTTCCTCTGTTTCAGAAGGAAACCATAAATATCGAACTCCATCTGACCACCCTTCTTCTATTACATTAGTGCCAGATTCCAACTTTACAATTGTCAACGCACTACAAACATCCATTCTCCAAATATTAATAATTTGTTGAATATATGTGCCTATACCATAAAGGGATGCAGAACTACATTGATCAATTATATATAAGTGTTTCATAATATAGATTTTCAACTTCTTATTAACCGGCTACAATATTATTCTATTAGATTTGTTTGCAAGGTATGTCCACTTTACTTCATATCCAAATATTATCAGAAAAAATGTACCGAACGTAGCCTTTTTTTATACCGAACGTCATATACCTATAGAAATAATCCTTATAAACAGAAATATATCTAAAAAACTGATACCTTTGCCTCTGACAAATAATCCTTTTTAACCACACAAGCATGAAAACCACAATACCAATCTTCTTTGCAATCAATGAAGAATACATTGACCATTGCTGTACCTCTATAGTATCTATTCTTGAGAATAATAGATCTTTGAATATAAGCATACACATTCTGACAGATTGTATTTCGTTAGAAAGCAAAGAGCTCCTTCAGGAAATAGAAAATGTATTTACCTGTGTAACGATCCAATGGGAGATAATAGATTCAGAATCATTCAAGCAACTCAAGAAAAAAGAAGGATACATCACCGAACACGCTCTTTATCGTTATGCCATCGCAGATCTTTTTCCCAATCTGGATAAAGCCCTATACCTGGATGCAGATTTAGTAATCAATGGCAGCATAGAGCCATTGTGGGAACTGGATTTGGAAGGTTATTATTGTGCAGGAGTGGATGATATCTTTATAAGACGAATCAATTATAGAAAGATACTGGAACTAACAGAAAAGGATGTATACATCAATGCAGGCGTACTGCTGTTGAATCTGAAAGACCTTAGAAAAGATAAAATACAGGAAAAGCTATTGCAACACACATCAATTTATATAAACCGGGATCGATATCAGGATCAAGATGCAATTAATTGTATATGTAAAGGCAAAATAAAGCTAATTCCCAATATCTATAATTTCACTACCAGTGAAACTTTGCATACCCCTGAAATGTTATCCGACATCATCATCATTCATTATACCGGAAGTATAAAGCCATGGCATCAAGAGTACACTTGGCAAGTATTAAAAGAGCTATATTGCAAATACAATAGTTCTATGAACAAAATCAAAGATCGACTTTTATCAAGGTGGATGGAACGAACGATTGAGCTTTTTCAATTAAGCCAAAAAACGAACGATACAGAATTAGAGAAGGCAGCAGATCATTTACTAAACAAGATAATAGACCACTGCTCTCTGGCTGTTCCTATCACTTACGAGAATGGGTTATGTGGCATTGGAGCGGGAATCGAATATTTACTGCAAAAGAAACTGGTCGAAGGCAATAGTGATGAAATACTACATCAAATAGACTCCGCTGTATATTCAGTCATTGAACAAAAGTCTTTGACTGACCTCGGATTAAGAAAGGGAGTTTCGGGCTTAGCTTACTATTTCTATTTACGTCTATGTGCAAGAGAAAACTTCAACACTCCCACAGCTTTAAAAATAAAAGAATATCTCTTTCACCTGATAAATTGGATAGCAGAGTTGCTTCCGGATACAAATAATCGGCTTGTATTATGCGAAGTTTACCTGGTTCTTAGCCTGTTACACGAGCTAAACATCCCTCAAGCACCAATAGAGACATTAATGCGCAATAGCCTGTCCCAAATAACAGGCTATTAGTTCCACAGCTACTAATACTTATATAAAAATCAGAAATCTATCAGTGTCAGGCCATATTCATTATTTCAGCTTCACTACAATCAACGCAGGATTCAATTCTTCTTTTAAAGGTTGAGTTCTGACAGAAATCAAATAATTGCCATCTTGGGAAATATACTCCGGGAAAAAAGTATCACCCTCCAGATAAGGAGGAAGCTCACCTGTAGGTTCACCAAAATAATCCATCTCTTTTTTTGATAATTTTAGTTCGAAAAGATCCGCCTGATGATTTGCCTTATCATAGAATGCAGTTAAGTAATATTGCTTCTTCTGATCTATGTCTACTGTAATAGCCCCTAAGACTAATCCATTAGCAGTCATACTGAACAAAGGAACGTATGGCATGTGCAAAAACAATTCTTCGTCCGGATTTTCCAAAGAGTAGCGCAATCTATCGTTAGATCTCAGCTTTCCCCAGTCGATTATATATTCAGGAGAAAGAGAGTGCTTTACCGTATCCACAGGGAAAATAGTGTCATTAAGCAACTGCTTAAAGTACAACTTATCATGTAAAGATGAAAATTGGGCTTCACGAGGGAAAAAACAAACTCTTTTTGCCTGATAGTTTTGTTGATATGGAATAGCCCCTCTCTTTTCATCCCGTCGATAGAACACAAGACGTTCTTTTTCATCTCCTCCACTCTGAGCTTTAAAACCTATAAAGTTCTTGTCCGACATTGGATAAATGGCAGAAAACATGTCCGGAAGTGCCTGATAGGATTCAATAAACTTCCCATTTAAGGAGTAAACATTAACTTTATTATTTAAGTCTGTAATCAAAACACGATTGTTTATATAAAGCAAATTCATCAACATTGTATATTCCTCCGGACCACTCCCTTTCTGAGCTATATCACAAACAAATTTTCCGGAATGAGAAAAAAGAGAGCACTTCTTACCATATCCTATGATAAAATACTGATCGGTCATTATTAACTGGCTCACGTATGGAATCAGTAACGAATCATTCGTCTCTAATTGCACGACCTCTACACTTTCCGCAATATCATATACAGATTTCTCCACCGGATTCTCGATAGCATCGGCTAAGTCTATTACAGGATAAAGACTATTTTCTTTCTTACTACACGAGTAAAAGAGAAATGTACTTAAACAAAAAAATAAAAGTGATTTCATAATATCGGTAACTTTAAATGATTAATAATGATAATATATCAAAATGGGATTATCTCCAGGTTTGTTGCTTCTCAGTGTTTCATCACTATTTGCATTGATATACCCCGACTTTCGCAATTGCTCTATTTCGCCAGAATTAATACTCGATACATAAATCTTTTGAAGAGGAAACGAATACTGGAAACGGATTGGAATATCACCATTCAAATGGTTTATATATCCTCCGGAAATACCATTAGGAGGATAATTGACTCCCTGAAGAACCTTATTTTTTATATCATATCGCATAAAGCATAAAGTCGGACACGGATGTGGAGCTTTTGGATGATAACAACATAAATAGAGGCTGGAGTTTGTTTCTATGGCCAAAGAGTTGCCGCTGACTCCAATTCCTTGAACATGATCTATTTTATCGCGTGTATTACCACTAAACAAACGATACACCGGAAAAATAGAATCAACAGTTACCTTATACAAAGTGGTATAAGGCTGAACAATTGGGCTGCCACTTCCCCCATTATTCCAAACCAACATGCTTCCATCTGATTGATAAGTGAAACTATAATAGCTAACCTTACACAAAGCCAAAGTGTCAGACGGAACAAAATAGTTCAACTGATGTACCATTTCCCCCTTTTCTGAAAATACGGCTCCGCCAAAATAATTCTTATCAGTCAATGGCATACACCATGGTGAAAAAGCAGCCAGGAATTTTTCATTCAGTCGATGTACATATTGAGAATGATATGGCATATTATACAATTCAGCAATATTTCCTTGATAGTTACCATCATAATCATAGACTTCTGTAGTGCCCTCTGAACCGCCTTCCTGATTCAGATAAAGTAATTCCTTGAATTCATCAGCTCCAATCCATAATTTTAAAGACGAATAATCGTTGGATATAATCTTCTTTATAAGCTTTCCTTTCCTATCGTATTTAAAAACTCCCGCATCACTACCGGCCAATACGAAAATATAATCTTTAGTTACCGCCATACTGAGTATACTGGCACGAACCGGCAATTTCACAAAATTATCCAACTGGACATACGAAATGCTATCTACCAATTCCTTCACTGAGATGGGGTCCTCTCTATCTAAAACACTGGTCATCTCAACAATCGGACAATCAGATGGCACCTGAGCTAACAAATCAATCTTCTCTGAATGAAAAGAAGAGCAACCGATCAGATGCACCAATATACCCAAATACAAGGCCAATCGAACTTTATTCATACCAATTTATATTTAAAACAACAATCCAATATTCTAGATTTCGATAAACAGACAAATCTATTTTTTCAAATGAGCTATTATAAGAACCGGATTATCATCTTCTCGCACGTGCTGCATCAAGTTCACTATTTGCGGAGCCACAGTCCGTCCGGCAGACTGTTCCTCTTCTATAAATTCTTTCAACTTATAAGGCCAGATGGTAGCTAAAAGCTTTTCATTATACGCCCCCCAAGAAGGAAAGAAGGTCTTCATACCACCCAGATCATCTATAATCTGTTTCACCGCAAATGTCTCACCCGTACGTTTATTGTAAATGGCTGTTAATAGAGGAGGCTTAGGCAGTTTACGCAGCTCCCAGTATGCCATATATTCATAGACAGATAAAAAAACAAAATGCTCTGTTTCAAAAACACCGGATACTATATATTTGTGATCCAGCATTTTAATCATTTTTGCATTTTCCAAGTTGCCCGATTCCCAACATTTAAAAGCATCAGAAAATAATCCATCTTCATATAGATACTGGGTAGAAAACCGTAATTCTTCATCCAACTCCACCACCCAGCGAGGTACCAGGGAAGTGGGGGTAACAGTAAAAACTGTATCCGTATAAAAATTATAAAATAAGGTCGTATCTTTATAGTAGCTCGTATACTTCACACTCCCCATGGACGGAGCGATCCCTTTCCTGTTCCACGGCATCATACTGCGTTTGGCTACAAACTCGTAATCCGTATTTATGAAATAAACCGTATCCGGAGAATTATAAAACATCAGGTTTTCTCCTGCCGGAGCAAAGCAGACCTTATTGACCATACGCCCAACCGGCGCAGTGTCCATTGTTTTCTGGGCATACCAGCTTAGCTCTTTCCCCGTACACTTCCCCCGGTCATCATATTCTATTATTTTAGAGGCATTCCCATAGAAATGATTATTCAAATACACTATATCAGCCACATGCACATAGATATCTTCACAAGCCCCTTGACCCTGGCTCCCAATACGGAACAAGAACTGCCCATTCCAATCAAAACAATAGTTTGAGTAAAATATGTATTGGGGAGAAAAGGTCAAACGCTGATAATTACCTAACATACAATTAAGATTCGTTTCCAAAGGAATATAACTGACACTATCCACCAGCTCCGAAAGCATCATTTCTTCCCGAACATTCTTTATCGCAGTTGACAAATGAATAATATTATCCCGAACAACAGGATTAGGATCCACTGTTTTTTTGTTACTACAAGCCGTGAAACCCAATACCATAACACCCAGTATCAATATCATTCGCATAAAAAATTCCATATCCACCTATTCTTTAAATTAGCAATTACAAGAACCGGATTTTGCTCCTCATCCAGTGAATCGGTAAGCATAACCAAACGCTCACTCACAATTCCTCCCTTTTCTTTCTTCTCTTGAATATATTCCTTCAACTCAAACGGCCAAACCGAAGAAAAAAACTTTAGATTCAAAATAATAATTCTTCTATTTTAAAGTTGCAATCATCAAAATCGGATTGCTATCCTCAGTCGCACTTTCCAAAACTCGGATTAGCTCCTTTTTCTTGGATTCATCTATTACAGTAGATGATTTTATTTGATTCAAATCAACCCTATTTCCATCATTGCCAAGATATAATACATCTACCCAGTATTTACCAGAAGAGCGAAAATCTATAATAAAATCGCCGCCACATAGATCATTGCTTAGGACAAACGGACATTCCATTCGACGAAAAGGAATACTAAACCAAGGCACATCACGCTCGGTTATCTCTCCTTGTTGTTTTTGCAACCTTACATTCTTTTCTTGTTTATTGTAACAATATATATACACTTCCTCTCCTTTACTGCCTACCAAATAAATATTTTCTTTAGTAGAGTAGTATGAGTGTATCGAAAAATAATCGAAAGCTTTCCTGTCACGAAACCATAAATGTGTATATTCGTAATCTCCTTTTTCTTCGTCTACAAAAATGGCATACTGAGGCACTAATTCCTCTTTAATACTGTCATAGCTATAAATTGTATCAGTGTCAGGAAACTTAAGAGTTAGTTGATTATTATATGTATCGACGTTAGTAGAAGATTCCAGCCAATAATTAAACATATAATTCATCTGGATACGATTCTCTATAATTTGATCTTCTTTACCTATATGTACTGGGTTTTTAAATATCTTTTTTTTCTTGTAAGAACTATCAACCAAGGCAAGAGACCATAACGAATCTTTAGGTATTTCTCGGTATAAAGGTAAATTTTGAAGAATAAAAAAGTGATTATTGTATATCATAAATTGATTAAAAATAGAACCGAACATAGTTTCTACTATTGTTCTGGTAGGCTGCCTCTTGAAATTACCATCAAAATCATATACGAAAATGCCTCTTGATGCAGATACAATATAGATTTCTCTATGTTTCTCATCTATAAAAAAATCAGATAATTGAATAAATTCGCCAGGCCCTTGACCTATTTTTCCGACTTTATTCAGAAATTTCCCGGAACGGGAAAAACGGCAAATACATTTATCTTTATAATGGTGTACCCATATATCGTTCTCGGTTATTTGAAGATGATAGATTTCCCCCAATAGAGATTCATCCGTCACTTCTAACGGTACTATATCGACCTTTGAGGCAGCCTCACTCAAAAGAAGTGAAGGTACAGTCGATACATCCTCAGAAAGATTAATGACAGGTATTCCTGACTTGGATATAGGTTCTTGCTTCTTATTGGAACTGCATCCCAATAATACAAATACACCGATCAATAATAAGAACATGTGTTTCATAGCCACAATCGAATTAAGATTTATTGTTTGTGCATAAGGATCCCACTTGCCCCATATCAGAAACGAGTATCTCCCTGCATGATACTTTCACGGCTACAATATACTGCATTTTCGTAGTATATAAAACTTTTTGGTATTTTTCTTCTATATATTCTTCTAAAGACTAAACTTGGATCGTGTCACTTTTTGCCATAAGGGTCCTTTTGAGTATAGCCACTTTACGAGTGCTAATCCTATATATTTTATTATTATCCATCTTTACATGATATACTCCATCCAGACATACAAGATCCGTAACATGTTCTATATTTACTATTATTCCCCTATTTATCAGAAGAAAATTTGCAGGCAATTTTTCCAGAACATCATGCAAACTTATTAAAAACAGAATACTACCTCTTCCTTCTATTTGTATCATACAATAAGGCTTGCCATATTCCACGGCAATCAAATCCTGATACAAACAATCCCCATACGATTTCTTATATGAAAACGTTATCTTACCTTCTCCAAACTCGATTTTATCCATGACTAACCGTTTTAAATTATATAACTCAAAAGAGACCTCCCTCCTTGGTTCAAAGTTAAATCATGTTGAGCCAATTCGCAAATTATCTACCCGGACAAATAAACGGGGGAAATGTCACATAAGCCACTATGTATAAGCATAATAAGCGTACCATTAACCCCAAGTACCCAGACAGCGGCAAATCGTTTGTATTGACTAAAATCCATTTCTCAGTGCAATATCAGTCTCTATCCACTAAGAAATCTCACAAAGAATTACCAATTTTCCATTCAAATTACTGCCCCCAACAAACAATATCTAATTGATACGTGTACATTTCTCAAACCTAATAAAGGGTCTTAATGATGTACTACATCACCAATGTATGTAAATAACATATTTCACAAGTCTAAATAGAGAATCAAGATTTTATATGACAAAGATTCGGCCTACCAATAGCCAGTTCATAATTAGAGGGTGAAGGACAGAACCATTGATAAATACAACTACAACAAGGTTCTTGGTTACGAATACGAAGCCAGGAATGCCCCTCTATCATTTCACGATATATCATAGAGTGAACTCTTTCATCACCAATTTTCCCTATATAAGGGAAATTTGGATTTGCATATATATCCCCTGTAGGCAATACGGTCAAACGTCCAAAATCGTTTCGATTCACTTTTTGGTTCACATATACTTCCCGTTTAATTAATCCCATACCTTGTATATCCGCTTCATCCATGAAAACCACATCTTGAAAAAACGAAAGATTATCTCCGGTAAACACAGGCTTCATCTCAGCAAGCGCCAGACCATTCTCCTCAATAAATGTTTCAGCAATATAATATTCTTCCTCTGAAGTTATTAAAAACAGCCAATGAACTAATGGCAATTGTCGTGACCAAACAAGCGTCTTTTCAAGGAAATCTCTCTTTAGTTCCCTTACCGGAATCACCCAAAAGAAAGATTTGAACGAGTCATTTACCAAAGAGATATATTCCTCTTTAAATAGGTCGTATTTATAATATAAATTCACCGCTAAAGCTTTACTAAGAAGTACATTAATTACCCGATGAAACCCGGAATGTGCAAGTACATCTCCGCCTAATAAGTTTATTTGGCTGACCTGAAAATCATTAATAGTTTTCAACCAATAAATCAGACGTTCCGTATCAATCTCTAACTTCTTATTATAATAAGAGGGAATCTGTTGATAGACAGGAAAATCATCATTATTATTATCCATACCATTCAGATAAATATAAATTTCTTCCAAGTAATTCATAATCTGTCCATCTATCTCAAAAGCATTAACTTTCTTCAAACGTTCAAAATCTCGTTGATTGTTAATAACCGGATGAAAAACGGCAGGAGCCACCTCATTTGCCGAACCGGGCAAAATATCACCATTAAAGCCGGCACGCAATTCCTCTACAAACCGGTTTATTGACTTATTTTCCAACTGGCTGGGTAGTATCTCTATGCACTTTTGTTCTTTAAGTTTTTCTACAATAGGACTCAACGAACCATCAACCTCTATTAAAGTAAATTTCTGGTCCATGGTATTATACAATAACACCTTTTTGTCTTTCTCAAAAAAAAGCGTATACGGTTCAATATACAAATACTGTTTATTCATACTGATCTTTTTTAATATAAAGAAATCTCTTTCATCACTCTATCATACGCCCAAGGATTCTGCTCCATATAGTTTAAATTGGTTGCCAGGTACTTAGCAAAAGAGTCATAATTCTTATAGTTACGACAAACGACTTTCTGTTCTTGAATCCCCGTATAGAACATGCATTGTGCACAGCACTTTTGCATGTAGCATTTTTTGCAGACAGGAGTTATTTTTGAATAATACTGTTCATTATATTTTTGTGCTATCTCCTCTAAATTCAGCTTCACTCCCTGTTCCGATACCCGTCCTAAAGCAAATTCATGGCTAATATGCTCGCAAGCCAATATTTTTCCGGTAACTGTTACAAAAAGTTTACGACTAAATGGAATACAACTCCCCGTAGGCAACAAGGATAGCTTCTTCACCCCATAAAACATGGTTCGATAATCTTTAAAAACTTCATTAGACAAATGATGCAGATAATAAGTTAACGAAGAAATCGTAGGTGAACCATACATTAGCTTCTCATCCAACTCCCTTTGCCTGGCAGACAGAGCAATACTTCCAATCACACTACGATACATAGAATCATATACTTCTTTATTTACAACACTTTTATTACTCAACTCGCTGAACATCGTTTGCCGTCCGAATTCTTTTTCGAAGAAATCCAGAATACGTTCTATATTGCTCTTAGAGTGAATCACGCTGTTGAACACAACGCTATGTTGAAAATAATCCGGATAAGTCTGTTTCAAAACCTTAACTTGACGATACACATGCTCAAACGAAGGCTTTCCATTAGTAGTAATCCTATGGCAATCATCCTCTTTCGTACCATCCAAACTAATCAGTAGTTTAAAGTCATGCTTTTGGAGAAAATCCTGATATTTATTCAGCAACATAGCATTGGTAGTCATATTGTACTTAAATACTATGCCGGAAAGTGGATGCTTTGAAGTATACTCCACTACCTGACGTATCAGTTCAAAATTCATCAAAGGTTCTCCTCCATAAAACCCGATTGCAACAGTACGTACGGAAGACAAAGGATTGGCATTCTCCCAAATCGAATACAAATATTCCAGCATCTTTTGCGCTACTCCGAAATCCATATCTTGCCCTTTCCTTTCGTCATATCCTTCATACAGATCTCCATACGCACAATAGCGACAACGCAAATTACAACGGTCAGTAACCTCAAATGTAAGCACAGATAAATTTTCCAACTCTTCCTGAATAGAAGAAGCAGTAAGCGAAGCAAATTCCACGTTGTCTTTGGAGGCAATAATCCCACGTGCTTTCAGATAATCGTACTTACGCAAATAATAAGCAATCATCTCAGGAGAATATCCATTCAATTCAGGATCATTCGGCACACTGCCCAAACAACCATCTTCATCCAGCTTGATGATTCTTCTCAGAATTGGATGTAACGGTATACATTCTTTATGATTACACGAATACAAATAATCATAATTCGCTGTTGAGAAAGTCACATTATTTTTCATTTCGTCTTCAGTTTACCTATTAAGAGGACATTATTATCATTTTCATGTAAGCTATCTTTCAGTTTAGTTAACTCACGCCGTTTTTTATCAGAAAGGGAAGTATTATTTTGAAGAACACCCTCCAACAAATCCTTTAGCTCAAGGGGTTCATAAGACTTAAAAAAATATTCACGGTTAATATGATTCAGGAAAAATGAAAATTCAAATTCAATACCGCCCAAATAATCATTAACAACTTCTATATATCTGGCTTCCTTTGTTGATTTATTGACCTGTATCGTCCAAAGTTTCTCTAAATACTCAGGATTAACTTCAACCGTGTACTTCTGTCCATAAGCATAATAATATAAAGTACTTTCCACTACATTTATCAAATACAAAGGATCAGAGGGAAGGTTGGTTGTAAAGCGTGGGATAAGTTCATTTCGAGCTTTATCATAATGGTACAACGTATCATTTCTGGTAGCTCTGATATCAGCAAGATGAACTGCAAAAACGGGAGGATCACCTTGAAACATGTCAAAATGCACCGAACTCCCAAAGTCAACGGGGACTGCATACTGTTCGGCAGGTATGGCTTGAAGAACATTTCCTTTGAAATCCTGCACCCAACCAAAATTAACATTAGGCTCTTTATAACGCGTATTTATTTTACTTGCATGAAATGGAACATGAAATACCGCCAGTTCTTTTTCTTTAGAGTCTATATAAAATATGGGGAAACGACACTGCTCTGGCAAAAGAATCGTTTCTTCCGGTAGAAATGTACCGGAAGATAGTTCATAAACCTTGATCTTATTCCCCCGAAAGTCCGACAGATAAGCACGATTATGGCTTTTATCAAACGATGCATGTATGACAGAGAAATATTCACCGGGACCTTCTCCCACACCGCCTATACTACATATAAATTTGCCTTCCCGGGTGAATAATTTCAAAGGATTCGGGCGCGCAAACAAACCGATGAAATCTTCATCAATAAAATATTTCCAAATTTTAGAGAAAGCTTCCGGACGATTCTCCAATTTTACGATCTCAAACGATTCTAATAGATCGGACAAAGGTATTTTACAGACAGTTTTGTCGACACTACCAACATCCAAGGTATACAATTGATCTTCCTCCATATCCTTTTGCATGGAAGAGCACGAAAAGAAAGCGATCAAGAAAAACGATAAGATAAACAGTTTCATATCTACATAAATTAAATGGACAATAAGTATGCAGGAAGGATTGAATCCTCCCTGCACCTATTACGCTCCCTTACTGAGGCACTTTACTACCGCCGTAAACGCAGTTACTTCCTTCCCAAGAACAAACTGTACTGTCATCATCATAATAGCCTTCAGCCCAAGAGAATTCATAAATTGTACTCTTAGGTACCGATTGCTCAGTAAGGTCATCAAATCTACAATTGCATCCGCAATTGTTTCCCCCGCGTAACTGATTCATTTCGCGGTCCGCCATGTCGTTTTTATGCAACTGGCCTAAATTAATCTTCGATAACTTTTTCATGTTACTAAGAATTAAAGGTAAAACAATAAATTAATTAACTCAAATGATCCCATGGAATCCGATAAAAAGAATAGATATGTTTCATGACACCAATGTTTTCAATCCGTATTTACAAGAAAGTTTTTCGGTTCATCCCTCTTGGAGTCACTCGCATAACGGATATAATGAAAGAAAAACAAGACAAATCCCATCTTATCATTCAGAGGTCCACAATCAGCAAAGTAACTCCCATGAAGTATATAATGCCGGATGATTTGTCGTAATTGTAAGACTATGCCTTCCATTGTCCAATTAGATTTTTCTGGAAAATAAGGGAAACATATCATATCTCCAAATATTTCACAAATAAATGTACCGAACGTAGCCATTTTTTATACCAAACGCAACAGTCGTTCTTATTTCGCCCTGCTATTTCCAAATAATCATCTTATGATCCATCTCCGGATGGAAGAAGCATCGGATTTCATACATTCATTTTTTAATTACCACTAATCTTAATACCGTGTTTTTAGTTTACCTATTAAGAGGACATTATTATCATTTTCATGTAAGCTATCTTTCAGTTTAGTTAACTCACGCCGTTTTTTGTCAGAAAGGAAAGTATTATTTTGAAGAACACCCTCCAACAAATCCTTTAGCTCAAGGGGTTCATAAGACTTAAAAAAATAATTTCCCCCAATACACCCCAGAAAAAATGAAAATTCAAATTCAGTACCGCCTAAGTAATCATTAATAACCTTTACATACTTAGCTTCCTTTGTTGATTTATTGACCTGTATCGTCCAAAGTTTCTCTAAATACTCAGGATTAAGTTCAACTGTATATTTCTGTCCATAAGCATAATAATACAAAGGAGTTTCCATGACCTTTATCAAATACAAAGGATCAGAGGGAAGGTTGGTTGTAAAGCGTGGGATAAGTTCATTTCGAGCTTTATCATAATGGTACAACGTATCATTTCTGGTAGCTCTGATATCAGCAAGATGAACTGCAAAAACGGGAGGATCACCTTGAAACATGTCAAAATGCACCGAACTACCCATATTAAGAGGGATCGCATACTGTTCGGCGGGTATGGCTTGAAGGACATTTCCTTTGAAATCCTGCACCCAGCCAAAATTCACATTCGTTTTTTTATAATGCGTATTTGTTTTACTCGCCTGAAATGGAATATGAAACACCATTAGTTCTTTTTCTTCGGGATCCATATAAAATATGGGGAAATTGCAAGGTTCTGGCAAAAGAATCGTTTCTTTCGGTAGAAATGTACCGGAAGATAGTTCATAAACCTTGATCTTATTCCCCCGAAAGTCCGACAGATAAGCACGATTATAGCTTTTATCAAACGATGCATGTATGACAGAGAAATATTCACCGGGACCTTCTCCCACACCGCCTATACTACATATAAATTTGCCTTCCCGGGTGAATAATTTTAAAGGATCCGGACGTGAAAACAAACCGATAAAGTCTTTATCAATAAACCAACTCCAAATTTTAGAAAAGGCTTCCGGGCGGTTCTCCAATTTTACGATCTCAAACGATTCTAAAAGATCAGACAAAGGTATTTCACAGACAGTTTTATCGACGCTACTAACATCCAAAGTATACAATGGCTCTTCTTCACTCCTGTCTTCCTGCCTGGAAGAACAAGAAACACAAAAGATCAAAAACAATGACGAAATAAACAGTTTCATATCTACATAAATTAAATGGACAATAAGTATGCAGGAAGGATTGAATCCTCCCTGCACCTATTACGCTCCCTTACTGAGGCACTTTACTACCACCGTAAACGCAGCTACTTCCTTCCCAAGAACAAATATCACTACCTTCATCTACAACACCTTGAGTCCAAGAGAACTCATAAATTGTACTCTTAGGCACCGAGTCTGTCTTATTATTGTCAAATGTACAATCGCATCCGCAATTGTTTCCCCCGCGTAACTGATTCATTTCGCGGTCCGCCATGTCGTTTTTATGCAACTGGCCTAAATTAATCTTCGATAACTTTTTCATGTTACTAAGAATTAAAGGTAAAACAATAAATTAATTAACTCAAATGATCCCGATCCATATCAAAATCATTATAGAGGTTTAAAACCCTATTCTTCATTTGGTCCAACGAATAATTCTTTTCATACTTCTCTCGACTTCTATGGTCCCTTTCTCCTTTCCTCAATAATTCAACCAACCACCTAACCAACAATCCCATAGGAATAGAAATGTCGTCTTCCGTTTCTACCAAAGGCAAACAATAAAGGTCCTCTACCATTTCTTTTAACCCTGTAGTATCCGTCCCGATGACGGGTAACCCGTGCATCAACATTTCAATGCCCACATAGCTGCATTGCTCATGGAAAGAGGGCATCACCCCCACATCTGCTATCCGATAAAAAGCATACAACTCATCTTTGTCCACTTTTCCCGTAAAAGTAACTTTATTCCGAATACCGGAACATGCTTTCATATACCTGTTATAGGAGCCATCTCCCACTACTATTAAATGAGCCTCCGGTACCTCCTCAAGTACTCTCCTAAAAGCATGTATCAGAATATCGACACCTTTCCCCGAATCCAACCGTCCCACAAAAAGAATGATTTTACTTTCTTCCGCAAACCACAATGAAGTTTTCAATTTACGCCGTGCATCTATAGAAAGAAACACTGCCTCATCCTTCAAACCATTATAAATTACTGTCATTTTACCATAAGGTACGTCATAGTCTTTATGAAGCAATTCTCTTGTAAACATGGTCAAACAAATCAAACGGTCAATCCCTGTCAAATATCTTTTATCGTGTATATAATCAGATAACACATATTGTTCCATTTTACTAAGTTCCTCCCCAACCGTTTTCTTCAAAACAGAATGAAACCTTCGGACATTACCATTCAACTGGAAGCACCAGTCCAAATAGTGAATAGTTATCACTGTATGACAAGTTGGATGTCTATGCTTCAGATACTCACCGAGAGAAAGATGTTGCAAATGATTCAAATGAAAAATATTAGATTGTTCGACATCCACATATAAAGAAATCAAATAAGCAGCATTCCGATAATACCTCTCAAACTCCCACTTATATTTTAAAGACGGAATCTCCGGTATTCTTAAATACCGAACCTTTCCTGTGGCATCGAATGTAACCGTTACCTCTTTCCCGGCAGACTCCAACTCTACTATCGTCAAAGCAATAGCCTCAACCTCTTCCAGACATTTCGTCATTTGCCGGATATAGGTGCCTATTCCATATTGTGCGCCACGGCTACTATTCATTATTAAATAAATATGTTTCATAATACCAATGTTTTCAATCCGTATTTACAAGAAAGTTTTTTCGGTTCATCCCTCTTGGAGTCACTCGCATAACGAATATAATGAAAGAAAAACAAGACAAATCCCATCTTATCATTCAGAGGTCCACAATCAGCAAAGTAACTCCCATGAAGTATATAATACCGGATGATTTGTCGTAATTGTAAGACTATGCCTTCCATTGTCCAATTAGATTTTTCTGGAAAATAAGGGAAACATATCATATCTCCAAATATTTCACAAATAAATGTACCGAACGTAGCCATTTTTATACCAAACGATTCTAAAAGATCGGACAGAGGAATCTCACAAACAGTTTTATCAACGCTACTAACATCCAAGGTATACAGTTGGCCTTCACCCATGTCTTCACGTACGGGAGAACATCCGATGCAAATAATTAGAAAGAATGTCAGAATAATATAAATATCAGACGAATCATTTACAAGGAAGCAAACCTATTTTATTCGTTTCATAAACCATCATTAATAAGAACATTTACATTACAAACGGTATCTTTACCTAAGCCCGCATACCCGGGCTCATCAGCCTACATGCCCGGGCTCATCAGCCCGCATACCCGGGCCCATTAGCCCCCACACCCGGACTCAGATAAAGAAACAACCATTTCCACTAAAGATAGCAAGGAATACGAAATGCTTTTAAAGACTTAAACAGTTAAAAAACAAACATTATCTATCTATATATCAAGTCATTAAAACGAATATTCCTCCTAAAAAAGAGGGTGGAAGATGGAAGATAGAGGTGGAAGATAAATGGCCTTAAAACGCTATCTTCCACCCTATTAAACTACAGATAATCAATCGGTAATCTCAAAAAAGGTGGAAGATGGAAGATCGAAATGCACTTTTCGTATGAGAGGAGAAGATGGAAAGCCTTAATACTCCAATCCATAGAAGCACATATTGTTTTCACCTATCTTATCTCCTCCCGTATAAGGCAATAAAACCAATGAATCCGTAAAAGCCAGATCCGGATAAATTTTTGAACCGGCAGGAATCACGTACTCTGCACTATTCATCAGGTCAGTAGATATACACATGACAGAAAAAGGCTTGCCTGCTACTCCATGCCCATCCAATGGTCCCTGCTGAACTCGCCAGAATACGTCATGGTACGCATCATAGCACAATGGGAAATAATAACCGGTTTTCAGACATCCGAAACCGGGTTCCTCTTCGTTCATATCCGGTAAACGGAAAAAAGAATCTGTAAAGGTAGAAGGGAAATCATATTCTTTACTCTTCTTTGCCGACAAATCGTAAACATAAACTTTGGAAGATGCCGGAAAATTATAAATCAGCCAGTCTCCGTGAGGAAGTACATTGATGCAACTCAATAATTGCATGTCTCCCTCCTTCTTTATGATATCAGGACAATCTATTTCCACTTCATTCCGTATACTCCAATCATCACACGAAATGACCAATACTTTCTTAGCATATTCTCCTGTAGCATCTTCCTCATAAGAATAAAGAGGTAATGCCACTACCCCCTTACTGGCATCAAATCCAAAGAAACTATACACACTAAAATAAATAGAAAGACCGGGTACGGCTATGCCATATCCATCTTCCTTAACCTGAGGCAAATCATTCAGCAGTTTCTTAGACAATACTTTCCCGTCCTGACCAACGCGATACAAACCATTGGTAGTAAATATAATAAATGAATCCTTATAATAGCCAATCCCTTTGGGAGTAAGGATCTGGTCCGGCCCCTCCTTGGCCAAAATTACTTGCCGCAAAGGCTGACAATCGGTCAGATTCAAAATATCAACAGAGTGAAGTTTACCATTATAGACTACTAAACACTGTTTACCATCAATACGGGCTGATGTGGAATAACAAAAACTACCGGCGTAGCTCTGTAGATAATCGTCATTTACATCAAAAGCAAAAGCTTCCACCCTCTCAAGCGCGGACTTTACGGCTATTTTTTTCTCTCCACAAGCAATAAAGCAAAGGATCAGCCCTAAAGTTAACACACTGATAAAAAAGTCTTTCTGTATCATATCGTTCGTTTTAGTCGTTATTATTTTAAAGTCGTTATGGATATCACCGGATTATCTCCCATACGTAATTGATTGACCAATGAATCCAATTCTTGCCTGCGGGATGGTAATAAAGCTTCCGGATAGCGTTCTGCCTTTTTTGCATAGGAAACAGCATGAGCGTTTATCAACTGATTACCAAAACCTATACCGGAGAAGATAAAATCAAAACCTCCGGATAAGTCATCCTTTACAATTACATTCGAAAACGTCCTTTGATCTTTATCATACAAACCTGTGAAATTGTTATTCCTTAAAATATAGGAAACGAATAAGTAGTGATCCGATTCAAACACTTGCTGAACAGAAATAGCCTGATAACGATTCTTTGGATCAGCTTCATTGACAGAAACATTGATCTCATAACCTGAACAATCAAACTGCCAGGCAACCGTCTTTTCTCCCTGTCCATCTATCCTATAAATAAGATTTTCAAATGCAGGTTTAAAATAAACAGCTCCCTGATAATTGTACATCAAATCGCGAGTAGACATCAGAGCTTTATAAGACTTATATTTCTCAACATAGCCTTGCCACACTTTTAACTCCTTACCGGTTTCGTCTGTCAGAAAGAGTTGTAACGGATTATCCCGATCTATGTAAAACCGGCTATCACTATAAAGGATATGCCCTTTATCAAATACCGCACAGGCATCGCCATTGAGATGCGGAACCGGTATACGTTTTATAAATTTTCCATCCAGATCATAGCAGACCAGTGTTCTTATATCATGTACATATACTCTTTTCTCCGAATAATCATAAGAGAACGACAGTCCCACAAGATAATTCTCCGTCTTTTGACCATACTCACCAATCCGGTTGAGTAACTTCCCGTTCTTATCGAAACGAAAATAATTTCTCATCTGCCGGTCATATACCAGAATATCATCTCCGGTATAGATGATGCGATATTCATCGCACAAGAAAAAGTCATCCGTTGTTTCCAAAGAAATAAAGTGAATATCGGAAGCTATTTCGCTAAGCATTATTACCTTGGGTTCATGGGTAATGGCTTCCGAAAGATTCAGTACTACAGTGTCGGTCTGCTGGGCAAAGCCCGGCAATAATCCCCAAAGCATCAAGAAAAGACATATATACTTTTTCATAATCCTGCCTGTTTATTAAATATAAGGTTCGGAATCGGTTCTTCAAAAATAGGGAATATATTTGAAAGGGACAAACTTTCGTACTAAAAAACACATGCATATATATTTGTTTATCAGGAATATACGAAATAATCGTAGCAAATTAGCTAATAATCAGACAAATGCCATAATATAGACAATATAAAAGCCAAATGCAGTGCAATGTGCAAAAATGCGCTGCATTAATTTCCATACGGATTTATACGCTTTATATTAAAACATACAATACTGACGGACATATCACCTGAAACTGCTTCTTTTTCATTATTTTTGCCCGTACAAAAACAATGAGAAGGATGGAACACCCACTTAACCAATTCAAATACTGTCCGAAATGTGGTTCAGCCCATTTTGAGATTCATAACGAGAAGTCTAAACAATGTACCGATTGCGGGTTCGTTTATTATTTCAACCCGTCATCGGCTACAGTGGCACTGATTCTGAATGAGCAAGACGAACTGTTGGTATGTCGTCGTGCCAAAGAACCGGCTAAAGACACACTGGACCTTCCGGGCGGTTTCATCGACATGAACGAAACGGGTGAAGAAGGAGTGGCTCGGGAAGTAGAAGAGGAAACCGGACTGAAAGTGAAAAAGGCAACCTACCTGTTTTCACTTCCGAACATTTATATCTATTCCGGGTTTCCTGTACATACGCTCGACATGTTTTTCCTTTGCCAAGTGGAAAACACAAGTCACTTTGAGGCAATGGATGATGTAGCAGACTCGTTTTTCGTCCCATTGAACCAAATTAATCCCGAAGAGTTCGGACTCGGCTCTATCAAAAAAGGGTTAAAAAGATTCCTGAAAGAGAGGTAAAATACATAAAAACAAGTACTTTTGTCAAAACTCTGAATTATGAAAAAAAAGATATCACGATTGATATGTGCCGTGGCATGTTGTGTGCCTGTCGCTCTGCAGGCACAAACCAGCGAGAAAATAACGTCTCCCGTAAATCTGTATAAAGAAGGGAAAGAGCTGTTTCTGCAAAAGAACTATGCAGCCGCTATGCCTCCCCTACGCACATTCGTCCGCCAGAAAGCGGATGTGAACCTGAAAGAAGAGGCTGAATACATGTTGGTATGCTCGGCATATGAATTGAAAGACCGCAATGCCATCGCACAACTGCGCAGCTATCTGGATACCTATCCGGACACTCCTCACGCCAACCGGATTTATGCACTGATAGCTTCCGCTTATTTTTACCAAGGGAACTATGACGAAGCACTTGCCCTGTTCAACTCTTCACGTCTCGACCTGCTGGGCAATGAAGAACGGGACGACATGACCTACCAGTTGGCTACCTGCTACCTGAAAGTAGGCAATGTCAAAGAAGCGGCCATCTGGTTCGAAACCCTGAAAGCAAGCAGTCCCAAGTATGCGAATGACTGCTCATACTATATCTCATACATCCGATACACGCAGAAACGGTACGATGAAGCACTGAAAGGCTTTCTCCCATTACAGGATGACGCTAAATACAAAGCCCTGGTACCCTATTACATTGCTGAAATCTATGCCATCAAGAAGAACTATGACAAGGCTCAGATCGTGGCCCAGAATTACCTGTCTGCCTATCCGCAAAACGAACACGCCGCTGAAATGTACCGGATTCTGGGAGATGCATATTATCATTTCGGAGATTATCACAAGGCGGTCACTTCTTTCCGAAATTATCTGGAAAAAGAAAATGCACCCCGAAGAGATGCACTCTATATGCTGGGGCTGTCTTATTTCCAGACCGGTGTTTTCTCTAAAGCTGCCGAAACACTTGGAGAAGTCACTACCGAAAACGACGCGTTGACACAGAATGCTTACTTGCACATGGGACTTGCCTATCTGCATCTGGCTGAAAAGAACAAAGCACGCATGGCATTCGAACAGGCTGCCGCTTCGAACGCAAATCCGAAGATTAAAGAACAAGCTGCCTACAATTATGCGTTATGTATCCACGAAACATCTTATTCGGCTTTCGGAGAATCGGTGACTGTCTTTGAAAAATTCCTCAATGAATTCCCCACCTCCGAATATGCCGAGATGGTAAGCAGCTATCTGGTAGAGGTATATATGAATACGCGGAGCTATGAAGCGGCACTGAAGTCAATCGACCGTATCGCCCACCCCGGCAAACGTATTCTGGAAGCCAAACAGCGTATCTTATTCCAACTGGGTACACAAGCGTTTGCCAACACGCAATTCGAACAGTCCATCGGCTACTTCGACCGCTCACTCGGACTCGGACAATACAACCGGCAGACCAAAGCAGACGCCCTCTACTGGAGGGGCGAAGCATACTATCGACTGAACCGGATGGAAGAAGCCAAACGTAACTTCACCGATTATCTGCAACTGACTCAACAGACCAATAACGAAATGTATGCCCTGGCACATTATAACTTAGGCTATATCGCATTTCATCAAAAAGATTATGTACAAGCACAAAACTGGTTCCGAAAATACATCAGCCTGGAGAAAGGAGAAAATAAAACGGCACTGGCCGATGCCTACAACCGCATCGGTGACTGCTACCTGGATGTACGTAACTTCGATGAAGCCAAACACTATTATTCACAGGCAGAAGCAATGAATACTCCCTCGGGAGATTATTCATTCTACCAACTCGCACTGGTATCGGGACTGCAAAAAGACTATTCAGGCAAAATCACCTGGCTGAACCGCCTGGCAGGTAAATATCCCGCTTCACCCTATGCCATCAGTGCTCTGTACGAAAAAGGACGCTCTTATGTCCTGATGGATAATAACCAACAGGCCATCACCTCTTTCAAGGAGTTATTGGCCAAATATCCCGAAAGCCCCGTCAGCCGCAAGGCAGCAGCGGAAATCGGTTTGCTCTACTACCAGAATGAAGATTATAACCAGGCCATTGACGCTTATAAACAGGTAGTACAGAAATATCCGGGAAGCGACGAAGCCCGCCTGGCCATGCGCGACCTGAAGTCGATCTATGTAGACATGAACCGCATCGACGAATTTGCCGCACTGGCTTCGGCCATGCCGGGCAACATCCGCTTCGATGCCAGCGAACAGGATTCACTGACCTACATGGCAGCTGAGAAGATTTATATGCGCGGACGGGTGGAACAGGCTAAAGAAAGCTTCGGAAAGTATCTGCAAACTTTCCCGGACGGAGCATTCGGACTGAATGCCCACTATTATCTCTGCTTGATAGGTAAAGAACAGAAAAATTATGATATGATTCTGGAACACTCGGGCAAGTTGCTTGAATATCCGGACAATCCGTTCTCGGAAGAAGCACTGATTATGCGTGCGGAAGTTCAGTTCAACAAAGTGCAGTTTGCCGATGCATTGGCAAGTTACAAAATGCTGAAAGAGAAAGCAACCACTGCCGAACGAAGATTGCTTGCTGAAACGGGCATGCTCCGTGCAGCTTATTTGCTGAAAGACGATACGGAAACCATCCATGCGGCAACGGCCTTGCTATCCGAAGCCAAACTGAGTCCTGAACTCAAGAATGAAGCTTTGTATTATCGGGCAAAGGCTTACCTGAACCAGAAAGGAGATAAGGCAGCCATGGCAGATTTAAAAGAGTTGGCAAAAGATACACGCAACCTGTATGGCGCGGAAGCAAAATTCCTGGTTGCACAAGAGCTGTACAACACGCAGAATTATGCAGCCGCAGAGAAAGAGTTGCTGAACTTCATCGACCAAAGCACACCACATGCCTACTGGCTGGCACGCGGGTTCATCCTCCTGTCGGATGTATACGTAGCTATGGATAAAAAACTGGATGCCCGTCAGTACTTGCTGAGCCTGCAGCAGAATTACCATGCTGACGATGATATCGAGAATATGATTGAAAGCAGACTGAACAACCTTAATAAGTAACAGAGTATGAAATATAACAATTATATCCTTTTAGGAATTGCTTTTACCGCGCTGCCTGTTTCGATACTGGCTCAGACGCAACCCAAAGATACGACTGTAAACCGCACCGTAGTGGTAGAGCAGCAATATAACCCGGACATAATGGATGCTTCCAAAGTAAATGTCCTCCCTAAAGTAGAAGAGCCTACTGTCAGTAAAAAAGAAGTGGAATATGCCACATTCACTACGCCTGCCACTTCAATTCCGATGGGGACAATAGGAGCTTACACCGGCAAGGAAATACAACCGGGCTTCATTCCGGGATACGTCCGTCTGGGATACGGTAATTATGGCAATCTGGATATTTTGGCCAATTATCTGTTCCGGCTCTCGGATCAGGACAAACTAAACGTAAACTTCAAGATGGACGGAATGGACGGAAAGTTAGATATGCCTTTCGGTGATACCCGAAAATGGAATGCCTTCTATTACCGCACAAGGGCAAACGTAGATTATGTTCACCAATTTGCCAAACTGGATTTGAACGTAGCCGGTAATTTCGGCCTGAGCAATTTCAATTACGAACCTTACGGATTCAAGAAGCAGAAGTTTACTTCCGGTGATGTGCACTTCGGAGTGAAATCGACTGACGAAACCCTACCGCTGCAATACCGGGCGGAAACCAACCTGATGTTATACGGACGCCAACAATGTCAGCTCTTCGGAGGAGTAAACGAAACGCTGATACGCACCTTGGCAACCGTAAGCGGTTCAATCAGCGACGAGCAGACAGTAGCTATCGGATTTGCCATGAACAATCTGATCTACGGGAACGAACTGAAAGAAAATAAAGACCGGATAAAGAATATTTTCAAGAGCCGTACAACGCTTGATCTGAATCCCTACTACGAATTGAATGATGACAGTTGGAGAGTACATGTCGGAGCCAACGTAGACCTCTCTTTCGGAAATGGAAAAGCAGTACGTGTCTCTCCGGACGTAAAAGCTCAATATGTGTTCTCCGACAGTTACGTACTATACGCCAAAGCAACCGGAGGCAGACAGTTGAATGATTTCCGCCGATTGGAGACCTACAATCCATACCTCGATCCGGGACAGGAAGTCAGAGACACTTATGAGCAACTGAATGCCGGATTAGGATTCAAAGCCAGTCCGACACCGGGCCTCTGGTTCGATATATTCGGCGGATACCAGAATCTGAAAGATGATTTGTACCAATCGGCAGACCAATGGATTGGTGGAAGCGGAGCAAATTATATCGCTTTGGGACAAACCAATACGGATAACTTTTACGCAGGCATCAAAGCCAGCTACGAATACAAGGACCTATTCGCCCTATCGGCAGGAGGAACCTATTATCACTGGAATACGGACAACAAAGGAACCGATTCGAAAGCGCTCAGCTACGATGAAGCATTGTTGATGAAACCGGAGTTTGATTTCGGTATTCATGCAGAAGTTCATCCGATACCCGCACTCTGGCTAAACGCAGGCTACCAATATACCCGCAGAGCCGAACGATACAGCGTAGCTTACGGGAAAAGTATTCCTGCCGTCAGCAATCTAAGCTTGGGAGCTACATATAAAATTTTCAAGGGAATCTCGGCATATGTAAAGGCTGACAATTTGCTGAATAAGAAATATCAGTACTACTTGTATTATCCGGTTGAGGGAATCAATTTTGTAGGAGGACTTAGCTTCCAGTTTTAAAAGATTCTTATAAAAAAGGTCTTTTTTTGCAAAAAATATCAGATTCTCTCTATATTATAAGGTAAAGAAAACGTTTTTTTCTACTTTTGCGGGCAATTTATATGTTTTAATATCACAGATATGCAGAAAAACCTTGTCATTGTCGAATCTCCAGCAAAAGCAAAAACGATTGAAAAGTTTCTTGGGAAAGATTTTAAAGTTCTCTCAAGTTACGGACATATTCGCGACCTGAAGAAAAAAGAATTTTCTATCGATATAGAAAAGAATTTCAAACCCAAATATGAAATACCGGAAGAGAAACAAGAGCTGGTCGATAAACTGAAAGAGGAAGCAAGCAAAGCGGAAACCGTATGGCTCGCATCCGATGAGGACCGTGAGGGAGAAGCTATTTCATGGCACCTTTACGAGGTACTGAAACTAAAACCTGAAAATACGAAGCGTATCGTTTTTCACGAAATCACCAAAACAGCCATACTGAAGGCTATCGAACAGCCGCGCGACATTGACATAAACCTGGTGAATGCTCAGCAGGCCCGCCGCATCTTAGACCGCATCGTAGGTTTCGAACTTTCACCTGTGCTGTGGAAGAAAGTGAAACCGGCGCTCTCTGCAGGCCGGGTACAATCGGTAGCAGTACGACTGATTGTAGAACGCGAACGCGAGATACAGGCTTTCAAAAGTGAAGCCTCATACCGTGTCACTGCGGTTTTCCTGGTACCGGATGCCGATGGTAAACAGGTAGAGATGAAAGCGGAACTGGCTCGTCGCCTGAAGACGAAAAAGGAAGCCCAAAAGTTCCTCGAGTCATGCAAAGCTGCCACATTCTCCATTGAAGATATCGTAACCCGCCCGGTAAAGAAAAGTCCGGCGGCTCCCTTCACGACTTCTACCTTGCAACAGGAAGCAGCCCGCAAACTCGGGTTCACTGTAGCACAGACCATGATGGTTGCCCAGAAACTTTATGAATCGGGATTGATCACTTATATGCGTACCGACTCGGTCAACCTGTCGGAATACGCCACAGAAGGCAGCAAGGCTGCCATCGCACAGATGATGGGTGAACAGTATGTGCATCCCCGCCACTTTGCTACAAAAACCAAGGGTGCCCAGGAAGCGCACGAAGCCATTCGTCCGACTTATATGGAAAACCAGACTGTCGAAGGATCGGCGCAGGAAAGAAAGCTATACGACCTGATCTGGAAGCGTACCATAGCCTCACAAATGGCAGACGCCGAATTGGAGAAAACAACGGCAACCATTGGTATCAGTAGCGGAAGCGACAAATTCACCGCTACCGGAGAAGTTATTAAATTCGATGGTTTTCTGCGCGTATACAAAGAGTCGTATGACGATGATAACGAACAGGAAGACGAGAGCCACCTGCTGCCTCCCCTGAAAAAAGGACAGATACTGGAACATCAGGGCATTGTAGCTACCGAACGCTTCACACAACGCCCCTCGCGTTACACTGAAGCCAGCCTGGTGCGCAAACTGGAAGAATTGGGAATCGGACGTCCGTCAACTTACGCACCGACTATCTCCACCATCCAACAACGCGAATATGTAGAGAAGGGCGATAAAACCGGAGAAGAACGTTCATTCGACATACTGACTCTGAAGGATGATCAAATTACAGATGTCAAACACACGGAAGTTGTCGGGGCGGAGAAATCGAAACTGTTGCCGACCGACATCGGTACTGTAGTAAATGACTTTCTTACCGAATATTTCCCCAACATCCTGGATTATAACTTCACAGCTAACGTAGAAAAGCAATTCGACGAAATAGCCGAAGGTGATAAAAAATGGACAAGCATCATGAAGGACTTCTACAAGGAGTTCCATCCGTCAGTGGAAACGACACTGGCTACTAAAACCGAACATAAGGTAGGCGAACGTATCTTGGGAGAAGAACCTAAAACCGGAAAAACCGTATCGGTAAAAATCGGACGCTTCGGTCCCGTTGTACAGATCGGCACAGCCGACGATACGGACAAACCCCGCTTCGCACAGATGAAGAAAGGGCAGTCCATGGAGACCATCACACTGGAAGAAGCACTGGATTTATTCAAATTGCCGCGCAAAGTAGGAGAATTTGAAGAAAAAACCGTAACCATCGGTACAGGACGTTTCGGACCTTATGTATACCATGACTCTAAATATGTGTCTTTGCCCAAAACCTACGATCCGCTGGAAGTTACACTGGACGAAGCTATCGAACTGATTCTGGCCAAGCGCGAAGCAGAAGCGAAAAAGCACATCAAAAAATTCGATGAAGATCCGGAAATGGAAATCCTTAACGGCAGGTATGGCCCATACATTACCTATAAAGGAAGTAACTATAAAATCCCGAAAGATGTAGTACCGACCGACCTGAATTACAAGACTTGTCTGGAAATCATTAAACTGCAAAGCGAAAAGGCAGAAAGCGCTCCGAAACGCGGACGCTATGCCAAGAAGAAATAGCCATACTCAAGGCTCCCCGATTAAAAAGCACGGATGATACAGAATCTGCCAACTTTCCCGAGAAGTGTGCAGCATCTGTATCATTTGTGTTTTTTTTATTTTCCCAACTATTATTCAGCAAGTTATCACTTTTATTGCATATCTTTGCCGGACAAACAAAACAAACAATCTATGAAGAAAGTCATTTTAGCAGTTGCCTCTATTGCATTGTGGACTTCCTGCATCGAAGACGAGAAAGATTATTCTCAGATTATTGAAACACGTGTGGCAAACTGCGAAACCTCTCAGGATTTCGACGTGCCTATCAAAGAAGGGTATACGACCTTTGTGACTTACGGAGAAGACACCATAGCCGTAGCCAATGAACCCATCACCATCCGTATACCTAAAAATACGGCAGTTTCGACCCGTGCGGGAGATGGTATCAACATTAGTTATGATGTTCTAAAAGAAGGTGCCGAGACCACTTACGCCAAGACCTGGCAGGCAGTCATGTTTGAAGATACGCAAAACGGTGATTATGATTACAATGACTTAATCATTCACGTGAAACATCAGACAGATCTCCCTTGGGCTAAAGAGGAAAGTCTTGAAACAATAGAGATACAACCTATTGCATTGGGAAGTATCAAAACAATTAAGTTAGGTTGTATTTTATCCGATGGTTCAGTACATATTATCAGCAATGACGTACGAACAGATTTGTTTGCAGGCAAACAGGGATTCATCAATACGGTTAACGACAATACTCCCATACGTTACAAACTCTCCCCAACCAACATAAAGAACTATGCCATCCCCAGAACTGAGAAAAAAGCAGCATGGGTAGCCTGGTTTATCGAAGTAGACGGAAAACGGATGTACGCTGCCAGTTCAGATATCGATTACAAAGTATACGATATGGTAAATAAGGAGAATATGCCTTACGGCCTTGCCGTAGCGAGTGGTAACGGTACGTTCAGTTATCCGCAGGAAAAGAACAGTCTTTTTGAGACTTACCCCGGTTTTAGCGACTGGATAAACGGAAAAGCAAGTTCCATCGGCAGCTTCCAAAAGGAACTCGTTTACAAATATTGTTCCGGTGGCATCATAAGTGAAGATGGCAAGTCACATAAAATCTGGGACTATCAGGATCTGCAATAATTTCTCCGGAACTTATGAGGCAAATACGACTACGGGATTCCTTTAGCAGTTGTTCTGACTAAAGAAATCCCGTAGTTTCTATTTTTATTCAAAGAATATCTTACATTCTGTCCGGTACTTCAATGCCCAGCAATCCCATTCCCAAACGGACAACCTTGGCAATATTGGCAGACAGAGCGACACGGAACAGTTTCACGTCTTCATTCTCTTCACGCAGGATACTGAAGTCATGATAGAACTGATTGTATTCTTTCACCAAATCGTAAACGTAGTTGGCGATACCTGACGGGCTATAGTCTTCACCGGCCTGACGCACTACTGCGGCAAAGTCGGCAACCATCTGAATCAATCCCTCCTCTTTCTCACTCAGCTCGATATTGGCCGGAAGCACTTGCGGAATCACAATGCCTGCTTCGGCTGCTTTACGCAGAACGGACTGGATACGTGCATAAGTATACTGGATAAAAGGACCTGTATTACCGTTAAAGTCAATAGATTCCTTCGGGTTGAAGGTCATGTTCTTACGGGCATCCACTTTAAGGATAAAGTATTTCAGTGCTCCCAGTCCGACGATACGTGCAATGTCGTCTGCCTCTTCCTGTGTCAGCCCGTCCAACTTGCCCAATTCCTGAGAAGTTTCCTTGGCTGTCGCAATCATTTCCGCCATCAGGTCGTCAGCATCTACCACCGTACCCTCACGCGACTTCATCTTGCCTTCAGGCAGTTCCACCATACCATAAGAGAAATGTACCAGGCTCTTGCCCCACTCAAATCCGAGCTTATCAAGCAAGATGGACAATACCTGGAAGTGGTAGTTCTGTTCGTTTCCTACCACATAGATCATCTTATTAATAGGATAGTCGGCAAAACGCAATTTGGCCGTACCAATGTCCTGAGTCATGTATACTGAGGTTCCGTCTCCACGAAGCAGCAGTTTATGATCCAATCCTTCCGCCGTCAGGTCAGCCCAGACCGAGCCATCTTCTTTCTTAAAGAAGAAACCCTTTTCAAGACCTTCCATCACTTTCTCTTTGCCTTCCAGGTATGTATTGGATTCATAATAGATTTTATCGAAGCCCACTCCCATCTTACGGTAGGTTTCACCAAAGCCTTCGTATACCCAGTTATTCATCATCTGCCAGAGTGCACGCACTTCTGGATCACCCGCCTCCCATTTCACCAACATCTCACGCGCTTCATTCATCAGCGGAGAGGCTGCCTCGGCTTCTTCCTTGGTCATACCTTTCTCCATCAACTCCGCTACCTCAGCTTTATAGTGCTTGTCGAAAGCGACGTAATAATCGCCTACCAGATGGTCGCCTTTTTTACCCGACGACTCGGGTGTTTCACCATTGCCATACTTCTGCCATGCCAGCATCGACTTGCAGATATGGATACCACGGTCGTTGACGATATTGGTTTTGACTACCTTATTTCCGTTCGCCATGACGATATTGGCCAGTGCATTACCCAACAGGTTATTGCGCACATGGCCCAGATGAAGAGGTTTATTGGTATTGGGTGACGAATATTCAATCATTACCAGCGGAGCATTTTCATCCGCTGAGACAATGCCGTATTGTGCATCGGCATGAATCTCATTCAACAGTTCGATCCAGGCAGCCGACGCGATGGTCAGATTCAGGAAGCCCTTGATCACATTGAAAGCTGCTACAGCCGGTTCATTGGCTTTCAGATACTCACCGATTTCCTGTGCGGTTTGCTCCGGGCCCTTCTTCGACATTCTCAGGAAAGGGAATACCACAAGGGTGAGGTGTCCTTCAAACTCTTTCTTTGTCTTTTGCAACTGCACTTGCGCGGCAGGCACATCCTGTCCGTAAAGCGCTTTGAGTCCGCTGATTACGGACGCCACAAGTTTATCTTCTATCTTCATATCCAAGTTATTATTCTGCGCGCAAAGATACAAAAAAAGGAGACGCATCAGCGTCTCCTCTCTTAATTTCTTTTCAACTATAAATGCTTATTTTATAGCATCTGCCAGCTCAGCACCTGGCTTGAATTTAGCAACTTTCTTTGCGGGAATAATAATCGCTTTCTTTGTAGAAGGATTGATACCTGATCTTTCGGCTCTTTCAGCTACAGAAAATGTACCGAAACCAACCAAAGAGATTTTGTCACCAGCTGACAAAGCTTTTGTAACCGAAGAAAAGAAAGCTTCAAGTGCTTTCTTAGAATCCACTTTACTTAAACCGGATTCTGCTGCCATTGCATTAATAAGTTCAGCCTTATTCATAATACGTAAATGATTAATTAATATATGTTACACAAAAGATATCCTTAAAATCCTCACAAATATAGAGTAACAAAACAACATATCAAATAAAAACATCAAAAAAACACATCAAATTGTTGAAAAAGAACTAATAGTAGATTATTTTTCTGCTGTAGAACAGAATTTATTCGTATTTTTGCGTCTATTATCATGTGTAAAGGAGCTAATGCACACATTATCACATTAATTACATTAACAAATTAGAAGAATGCCAACTGTAACAAAAAACCTGATAATTATCAATGTTCTCCTATTCCTCGGTCAACTTGTAGCGCAAAGCTACGGGATTAACTTATCCGATTATCTGGGTCTCCACTTTTTCCTCGCCGACAACTTCAATCCGGCACAGCTATTCACTTATATGTTTATGCACGGAGGATTCAGCCACATCTTTTTCAATATGTTCGCAGTATGGATGTTCGGCCGGATTCTTGAACAAGTATGGGGACCGAAACGTTTTTTATTCTATTATATCCTCTGCGGCGTGGGCGCAGGCCTACTTCAGGAGGTGGTGCAATACATACAATACGTGACCGAACTGTCGCAATATACCAGTGTAAACATCGGTACGGGTATTATCCCCATGAGTGAATACCTGAACATGATGACCACAGTGGGAGCTTCGGGATCCGTATATGCCATCTTGCTGGCTTTCGGAATGTTGTTCCCCAACCAGCAGTTGTTCATCTTCCCGCTGCCCTTCCCCATCAAGGCAAAGTTCTTCGTCATCGGATATGCCCTGATAGAGTTGTACGCAGGCTTTGCCAACAATCCGGGTGATAACGTGGCACACTTTGCACACCTCGGAGGAATGATATTCGGATTTATCCTGATCATGTACTGGAGAAAAAAGAACAGAAACAATGGGACATATTATAACTGACCTGAAAGAAGCGTTTCGCAGGGGAAACGTCTATATCCAACTGATATTCATCAACGTCGGTGTATTCGTTGTTACGACGCTGATCGGTATCCTGTTGCAGTTGTTCAACCGGAGCGCGGCAGGGATCTTTGAATTATTAGCTTTGCCGGCATCCTTCACACGGTTTGTGTGGCAACCATGGTCCATCTTTACCTATATGTTTATGCATGCAGGATTCCTGCACATCCTGTTCAACATGCTCTGGCTTTATTGGTTCGGTTCGCTGTTCCTGTATTTCTTCTCGGGCAAACACCTGAGAGGTCTTTATATTGTAGGCGGAATCTGTGGCGGGCTGCTGTATATGATCTCTTATAATGTCTTTCCGTATTTTCGCCCAATGACCGCCTACTCCACCATGGTAGGCGCATCGGCTTCGGTGCTGGCCATCGTAGTGGCAACCGCCTATCGGGAGCCCAATTATCCTGTACGCCTTCTCTTTTTCGGCAATGTGCGTCTGAAGTATCTGGCCCTGATCGTTGTGCTGACCGATTTGTTTTTTATCACCTCAAGCAATGCAGGCGGGCACATCGCCCACCTGGGCGGGGCACTGGCAGGACTTTGGTTTGCGGCCAGCCTGAACAAAGGGAAAGACATCACTTCATGGGTTAACAAAGCGCTCGACGCAATCGCCGCCCTGTTCAGCGCCAAAACCTGGAAACGGAAACCCAAAATGAAGGTGCATTACGGAAACAATACCCGTCAGAACGATTACGACTACAATGCCCGTAAAAAGGCACAGTCGGACGAGATAGACCGCATTCTCGACAAACTGAAGAAATCGGGTTACGAGAGCCTGACTACGGAAGAAAAAAAGAGCTTGTTCGACGCAAGCAAAAGATAACGCATGAAGCATATAGGCAGATTAGCCCTATTCCTGTTCCTGGCCGTCAACGCATTCTTCATCGGAATGTTGCTGCTGACGGCTTACAGTCCGTACATCAACCCTGAAGTACACCCGGTGCAGTCGTGTCTGGGACTGACATTCCCCATCTTTCTCGTCATCAATTTCTGCTTTCTGGTCTTTTGGCTTATCGTGCGCTACCGTCTCGCGTTGGTACCTCTTTTAGGATTCCTGCTTTGTTATCCGCAGATCAGGACGTATATGCCCTTCAACATGGGGCCGTCCGGACAGCCGGAGAACAGCATTAAACTCCTTTCGTACAACATCATGTCCTTTGGCAACATGAAGAAAGAGAATGGACAGAACCCTATTCTGAACTATATAAAGAACAGCAAAGCCGACATTGTCTGCATGCAGGAGTATGCGGGTTCCGAAACAGCCAAGATACACCTCAACAATAAGGAGATCAGGCAAGCCTTAAAAGACTACCCGTATCGTCACATCAAACAGGTGGGAAAGACGGGAGCCGGCAGCCAGATAGCCTGTTACTCCAAGTTCCCCATTCTTTCCGCCCGTATGCTCGACTATCAGAGCAACTACAACGGCAGCATGGTTTACGATATAAAAATAGGAAAAGACACCGTCTTGCTGATAAACAATCATCTTGAATCGAACAAGCTTACCCGCGAAGATAAAGTAGTATACGAAGACATGCTGAAAGACCCGAAAGCAGGAAAAGTGAAAAGCGGTATCCGGCAACTCGTCAATAAACTGGCTGAAGCTTCGGCTATCCGCTCGGCACAGGCACGCGCCATTGCTCAGGAAATAGCCCGTTCTCCCTACCCCTCGGTCATCGTTTGCGGCGACTTTAACGACTCTCCCATATCGTATGCCCACCGGGTTATTTCGCAAGATCTGGATGACGCATTCACCGAATCGGGACGGGGACTGGGTATCTCGTACAACCAGAATAAATTCTACTTCCGGATCGACAATATCCTGATCAGCAAGAATCTGAAAGCATCGGGATGTACGGTAGACAATTCGATCAAAGACTCAGACCATTACCCCATCTGGTGCTACATCACGCTCCCCGATTAATCGTAGGAAACAGTTCGTTCCTACAGCATCCACACAGCCCCGTACGCGTCGGTACTGCCTTTGGGACACAACAAGCGGAATGTGCGCTTTTGTTTCCCACCGATCCGATTCAGTAACAAAAAGACAGTAAAAAGCGCTATTCGCTAACCATACCCGGTGAAAAAAGTCTCAAACCAGGAGCCGGACAGAAGAAAAAACGGTGAATTGGAACCGGAAAGCCGGGGTTTACATCGACATGAGCCGGGGTTTAGGGCAAAAAGACCCTTTCTTTTCGGGAAAAGAAGTAAGCATTTACCCCAAAAGAAGTAAGCATTTTCGGAAAATGCTTACTTCTTTTCCCCCATATCTCTATATGTTATCCAAATTACATCTATTGTCCCGAAAAATAACACTTATCCGGACCTTATAATCTTCTAACAGCCTTCTCTCAACAGTCCTTATCGGAACATCAAAAAGACAGATGATCCTCCCCGGAAGACGTATCGGGAACATTTACGTCCACACAGCTTTCTTTCTGAAAGAAAATGAAAGATAAAACCGAAAATGCGATAAACTCCGGAACGAAATAGAGCCGTTTTTCCGGGGGAACCTGTGCCAAGAGCCGAAAAAATGAAATCTGAGAGCCTTCATTTGACATATTGCCAAAATGACAAACGATACTTCCACCAATATCCGCCAAAGCGTCTCAAAAATCCCCTTCACATTCAAATATTTGCCTCCTAATTACTTCTGAATGTGAAAAAAAAACTATATTTGCAGCCTTGTATGCGACAGAAATCAATTAAAATGTAATCATAATAAATTAAAAGTAAAATGCAAAACAAAGGATTTGTAAAGGTTTTTGCGGTATTACTCACGCTGGTATGCGTGTTCTACCTCTCTTTCTCCTTCGTGACTCGCCATTATACCAATAAGGCAAAAGAGTTTGCGAAAGGCGATGTGAAAGTAGAGCAGGACTACCTCGACTCTCTCTCCAACGAGAAAGTATGGTTGGGTAACTATACGCTGAAACAGTGTCGTGAAATGGAAATCAGTTTAGGTCTGGACCTTAAGGGAGGTATGAACGTTATCCTCGAAGTGTCTGTACCCGATGTTATCAAAGCATTGGCTGACAACAAGCCCGACGAAGCTTTCAACAAAGCACTGTCCGAAGCTGCCAAACAAGCTACTACCAGCCAGGACGACGTGATCACGCTGTTTATTAAAGAGTATCACAAGACTGCCCCGGGTGCCAAGCTTTCTGAACTCTTCGCAACACAACAGCTCAAAGACAAAGTAAACCAGAAATCATCTGACGCCGAAGTTGAAAAGGTGTTGAGAGAAGAAGTAAAAGCTGCCGTAACCAACTCCTACAACGTGCTTCGTACACGTATCGACCGCTTTGGTGTGGTTCAGCCCAACATCCAGAGCCTCGAGGACAAAATGGGACGTATCATGGTGGAACTTCCGGGTATCAAAGAACCCGAACGTGTAAGAAAGTTGCTCCAGGGATCGGCTAACCTTGAATTCTGGGAAACATACAACGCCAAAGAAGTAGCTCCTTACTTGCAGGCTGCCGACTCTAAACTCCGCGCAGTCCTGGCACACGAAACTACCGCCAACGATACTGTTGCCGCAGTAGATTCGACAGCCTTGGCTGCAACAGAAGCTACTCCCGATAAAGCAATCAGCGCCGCCGACAGCCTTGCTGCCGCACTGAAAGGTGGAGAAAAGAAACAGCAGGCTTCTTCTGCCGATCTGGAACAATTGAAAAAAGAACATCCGCTACTGGCCATCCTGAGTGTAAACCCCAACGGAGGTCCCGTAGTAGGTTACGCCAACTACAAAGATACAGCTACTGTCAATTCATACCTCGCTATGAAGGAAATAGCTGCCGAATTGCCGAAAGATCTCCGTTTAAAATGGGGTGTTTCTCCGTTCGAATACGATCCGAAAGGCCAGACTTTCGAATTGTATGCTATCAAATCGACCGAACGTAATGGCAAAGCACCGCTGGAAGGTGACGTTGTAACCGATGCCAAAGACGACTACGACCAATATGGCAAACCGTCTGTAAGCATGTCGATGAACTCTGACGGTGCACGCCGTTGGGCATTGCTGACCAAACAGAACATCAATAAGTCCATCGCCATCGTATTGGATAACTATGTATATTCCGCACCGAACGTAAGTAACGAAATCACAGGCGGTAACTCACAGATCACCGGCCACTTTACTCCGGAACAGGCAAAGGACTTGGCTAACGTATTGAAGTCCGGTAAGATGCCGGCTCCTGCACACATCGTTCAGGAAGACATCGTTGGTCCGTCATTAGGTCAGGAATCCATTAACGCAGGTATCTTCTCATTCGTTGTCGCTCTGATCCTGTTGATGATCTATATGTGCTCTATGTACGGATTCATCCCGGGTATGATTGCCAACGGCGCTTTGGTGCTGAACTTCTTCTTCACGCTGGGTATCCTTTCATCTTTCCAGGCCGCACTGACTATGTCAGGTATTGCCGGTATGGTGCTGTCACTCGGTATGGCGGTGGATGCGAACGTGTTGATCTACGAACGTACCAAAGAAGAGCTTCGTAGCGGTAAGGGCGTGAAGAAAGCATTGGCGGACGGTTATTCAAATGCCTTCTCTGCTATCTTCGACTCCAACTTGACTTCTATCATCACCGGTATCATCCTGTTCTACTTCGGTACAGGTCCGATCCGTGGTTTCGCCACAACCCTGATCATCGGTATCCTCTGTTCATTCTTCACAGCCGTGTTCATGACCCGTCTGGTTTACGAACACTTCATGAACAAAGACAAACTGCTGAATCTGACATTTACTTCACCTATCTCAAAGAAGATGCTGGTAAATACCCACTTCGACTTTATGGGTGGCAACAAGAAATGGTTGACTATCACAGGCGTGATCCTGCTGATCTGCATCGGTTCATTGGTAACCCGCGGTTTAAGCCAGAGTATCGACTTCACCGGTGGACGTAACTTCAAGGTTCAGTTCGAAAATCCGATTGAACCGGAACAGGTACGTGAGCTGATTTCTAACAAGTTCGGTGATGCCAACGTAAGTGTCATCTCTATCGGTACCGACAAGAAGACTGTACGTATCAGTACCAACTACCGCATTCAGGACGAAGGTAACAACGTGGACTCGGAAATCGAATCTTACCTGTACGAAGCATTGAAACCCATGCTGACTCAGAACATCACCCTGGCTACATTCATCGACCGTGACAACCACACAGGCGGCAGTATTATCAGTTCACAGAAAGTAGGTCCGAGTATCGCCGACGATATCAAGACTTCAGCTATCTGGTCGGTTGTATTCGCCCTGATCGCCATTGGTCTGTACATCCTGATCCGCTTCCGTAACATCGCTTATAGTGCGGGTTCCGTTGTAGCTCTGACCAGTGATACACTGATGATCTTAGGTGCATACTCCCTGTGCTGGGGCTGGATGCCGTTCTCTCTGGAAATTGACCAGACCTTCATCGGTGCCATCTTGACCGCTATCGGTTACTCAATCAACGATAAAGTGGTAATCTTCGACCGTGTTCGTGAGTTCTTCGGTCTGTATCCGAAACGCAATGTGAAACAGTTGTTCGACGACTCTCTGAACACAACTCTGGCACGTACCATCAATACCTCATTGAGTACGTTGATCGTATTGCTGTGTATCTTCATCCTGGGTGGTGATTCTATCCGCAGCTTTGCCTTCGCAATGATTCTGGGTGTTGTTATCGGTACACTGTCATCACTGTTCGTAGCTTCTCCGATTGCTTATATGATGCTGAAAAACAAAAAAGGTTCGGCACCGGCAACTACTACAGAAGAATAAAGCCTGATATATTATAAGGTAATAAAAAAGCCTCCTTCGCGATTATGCGAAGGAGGCTTTTTGTTTTATGGTAGCCCCGAGGAGAATCGAACCCCTATCTAAAGTTTAGGAAACTTCTATTCTATCCGTTGAACTACAGGGCCATGATAGATATCGACTGCAAAGATAACGCATTCTCCCGATTTGGCAAACCCCGAAGAATAGATTTATACAAGAAGAATATGCAAATACCTCCTATATCAATAAAGAATAGACGAGCGATCACAAGAATGAACTCAAAACACAAAAAACGAAAGAAAATTCAATTAAAATACAATCATATATCTACCTATCAAGCCGATTGAAGAGCAATTCGTCAGAAGAAGGGTGAAGAAGCAATATCAATCTGCTTGTCAGAATGCCTATATTCGGACAAAATGCAGACATTTTGCTTACTCCGGAGAACAAAATAGCAGCAAAACGGGTATCTTTTAATAAAGCCCTACAGATAAATCAGAAAAGATTTTGTTAAGTCACTTAACTTTGCGAACTTTGCCTGCCACATATACAAGGAAGTGACAAACAAAAAAGACACGCTGGTGGTTAATATTCTAAGAACACACTAACACCGGTTAATGTTAATCCTAAATTTAAATATATAAATAGAATTATGGCAGACGAAATGATGGTTAAAGAATTGGAGGAAGTGGTTGTTCGCTTCTCCGGCGATTCCGGCGACGGTATGCAGTTGGCCGGCAACATCTTCTCGAACGTGTCGGCTACGGTTGGAAATGACATCTGTACATTTCCCGATTATCCGGCAGATATCCGTGCTCCGCAAGGGTCGCTGACAGGTGTGTCAGGTTTTCAGGTACACGTTGGCGCAAGTAAAATATTCACCCCCGGTGATCATTGCCACGTATTGGTAGCCATGAATCCCGCCGCACTGAAAACTCAAATTAAATTCTGTAAACCGCAGGGACTGGTCCTCACTGACTCCGACTCCTTCGGAGAAAAAGATCTGGAAAAAGCACAGTTTAAAACAGGCAACCCTTTTGAAGAGCTGGGAATCAAACAACAAGTGCTCGAAGTGCCCATCTCATCGATGTGCAAGGAGAGCCTCAAAGACTCCGGACTGGACAACAAAGCCATGCTGCGTTGCAAAAATATGTTCGCCCTCGGATTAGTATGCTGGTTGTTCAACCGTAACCTGTCCGCCGCAGAGAAAATGCTGAACGAGAAGTTCGCCAAGAAACCGGAAATTGCCGCTGCCAACATCAAAGTGCTGAACGACGGTTACAATTATGGAGCCAATACGCACGCTTCTACTTCCACTTACAAAATTGAAAGTAAAACTCCGAAAGCCGCAGGACTCTATACCGATATCAATGGTAACAAAGCTACATCGTACGGCCTGATCGCCGCTGCGGAAAAAGCCGGGTTGGAACTCTATTTAGGATCATATCCTATTACTCCCGCTACCGACATCCTGCACGAGCTTGCAAAACATAAATCAATGGGGGTGAAAACCGTTCAGTGTGAAGACGAAATTGCCGGATGTGCTTCGGCCGTTGGTGCGGCTTTTGCAGGCGATCTGGCTGTAACAACGACTTCGGGACCGGGTGTCTGCCTGAAAAGCGAAGCCATGAACCTGGCTGTTATTGCCGAACTGCCATTGGTCGTAATTAATGTACAGCGCGGGGGACCTTCTACCGGTATGCCAACCAAATCGGAACAAACCGACCTGTTGCAAGCCCTTTACGGACGCAATGGCGAAAGCCCGATGCCCGTCATTGCAGCCACTTCGCCCACTAACTGCTTTGATGCCGCCTATATGGCTGCCAAAATAGCTCTTGAGCACATGACTCCAGTAGTACTGCTGACCGATGCCTTCATCGCCAACGGTTCTGCGGCCTGGAAACTTCCTGACCTGGACGAATATCCGGCTATCAAACCGCCGTATGTGACACCGGAGATGGCCGAAACATGGACTCCGTTCCAACGTAACGAAAAGAGCGGCGCACGCTATTGGGCCGTTCCCGGAACAGAAGGATTCATGCACCGCATCGGCGGACTTGAAAAGAGTAATGAAACAGGTGTGATCTCTACAGAACCTGAGAACCACCAGAAAATGACGCTTCTACGCCAGGCTAAAATAGAAAAGATAGCCGACAGCATCCCCGAACTTGAAGTACAGGGCGATACTGATGCCGACCTGTTGGTAGTTGGCTGGGGCGGTACTTATGGACATCTCTATTCAGCTGTGGAACATATGCGCAAAAACGGAAAGAAAGTGGGACTTGCCCATTTCCAATATATCAATCCGCTGCCTAAGAACACCGCTGAAGTACTGAAGAAATACAAAAAGATCGTGGTGGCCGAACAGAACCTGGGACAGTTTGCAGGATATCTGCGCATGAAAGTGCCCGGATTGAATATCAGCCAGTTCAACCAAGTAAAGGGCCAGCCGTTCGTAACGAGAGAACTTGTAGAAGCATTTACTAAATTATTGGAGGAATAAGAGATGAGCGAAACAGTATATACAGCAAAAGATTATAAATCAGGCCAGCCTCGTTGGTGCCCGGGATGTGGTGACCACGCTTTCCTGAACTCTCTGCACAAGGCCATGGCCGAACTGGGAGTAGCTCCACACAACATTGCCGTAATCTCCGGTATCGGTTGTTCTTCCCGTTTGCCTTATTACGTCAACACTTACGGTTTCCATACCATTCATGGACGTGCAGCTGCTGTCGCAACAGGCGCCAAAGTAGCTAATCCGAATTTAACCATCTGGCAGATTTCCGGTGACGGTGACGGGCTGGCCATTGGCGGCAATCACTTCATCCATGCGGTACGTCGCAATATCGACCTGAATATGATTTTGTTGAACAACCGTATCTACGGTCTGACTAAAGGTCAATATTCTCCGACTTCCGACCGTGGTTTCGTCAGCAAATCGTCTCCTTACGGAACCGTAGAAGACCCGTTCCATCCGGCAGAGCTCTGCTTCGGAGCGCGCGGACGTTTCTTTGCGCGTTGTGTAGCAGTAGACGGACCGGCATCTGTCGAAGTCCTGAAAGCTGCCGCCAACCATAAAGGGGCATCAGTCGTAGAAGTTTTGCAAAACTGTGTCATCTTCAACGACGGCACACACGAATCGGTAGCAACCAAAGAGGGACGTTCTAAGAATGCAATCTATCTGGAGCATGGCAAACCGATGCTCTTCGGTGAGAACAAAGAATTCGGACTGATGCAGGAAGGTTTCGGACTGAAAGTGGTGAAAGTAGGCGAAAACGGCATTACGGAAAAAGACATCCTGGTTCACGATGCCCACAGCCAAGACAACACTTTGCAACTGAAGTTAGCACTGATGGAAGGACCGGATTTCCCGATTGCACTCGGTGTGATTCGTGACGTGGAAGCTCCAACCTATAACGATGCAATCGTTGAACAGATCGACGAAGTGAAAGGCAAAAAGAAGTATCACAACTTCAAGGAGTTACTGATGACCAATGAAACATGGGAAGTAAAATAAAACACCCTTCCCGTTAATTCATATGATCTAAAAATAAGGGGTATCGTTGAACGATACCCCTTATTTTTAGATCATATCTGTCCCCGCATCGTTTCACTCCTTCCATGTATGCTCTGGTCTGTATTTCTTCACAAACAATTCCGGTCTGTCCGTAGCCAACACATCCACTCCAAGTTCAATAGCTTTCCGGTCGGACTCTTCCACATTGTCGGTGCCCAATGCTAACGCAAGCACTCTCAACCCTTTTTTATGGCAACGCTCCACCAAATGCTCATCCAATGAATCGATCCGGATAACTGCAATATTAGGGTTTATTTCCGCTATAACCTTATCAAGTTCGGCACCACCTCCCACATACGCTTGCAAAGTCCGTACTTCAGGAGCCGCCTCACGAAATGCTTTTGCTTGTTTGTCCGACCAAAAAGTGAATGTACAATTTTCCAGCATTCCTTCTCTGCGCACCAGACTGAGCAATTGCCCGAAGTCCCCCGAACGATAATCGAGGGTCAGTTTTAATCCGTTCTGTTTGGCCTTGCGCAACAAAACCTCCAACCGGGGTACGCGCTGCCCCTTGAACTCTTCTCCGAACCACGAACCTGCGTCCAGCGTATCAATATCCGCCGAAAGCCATCCGGCAATCGGTCCTGTTCCATTCGTCGTACGGTCTAAAGTAGAGTCGTGTAACAAATAAAACACACTGTCCTTGCTGATACAGACATCACACTCCATAAAGTCAATCTTATACTTTATACAAGAATCCGCTGAAGCCAACGTATTTTCCGGCGCGATGCAATCGGCTCCCCGGTGCCCGCTCAGTTCCGGCAGCCGGACGGGATCACTCTTACAAGCCCCGACCGATAAAGCAAAAGACGTATAAACAGCTATTGAGAATATTTTAGAAAATTTATTTTTCACTTTAATTATATCTTTCCACGTTTCATTATAGTGGTGACAAAGATACATAAATCTCTTCTTTCTTGCTTGCCATCAGAAACCATTTTATAAAAAAACAGCCTGCCTTCTTCTCCCCGATCCATAATCAGAGAGCAAGAAGGCAGGCTGTCCGGTCATCACCTTTTCTATCTTTTTTACTCTTTCTCACCGAAAGCAAGATCGCCCGCATCGCCCAAACCGGGAACAATATACGAATGCTCATTAATCTCAGGATCGATAGCGGCACACCAGATCGTAGTTTTATCTTCTGGCAGAATAGAGGCTATATGGTCTACAGCCCTCTGGCTGGCAATAATCGAAGCGACATGAATCTCAGAAGGATGCCCCTTGGTCAGCATAGCCTGATAACTCAGCTCCATACTGCCACCTGTGGCAAGCATCGGGTCTGTAATGATAAGAGTTTTTCCGTCAATACGCGGTGAAGCGATATATTCAATATGTATGTCAAATTTCAGCGTATCTTTGTACTTGCGATAAGCTGAAACGAACGCATTCTCAGCATAATCGAAGTAACTCAGGAAACCCTGGTGGAAAGGCAGGCCGGCACGAAGTATCGTACTGATAACTAACTGATTGTCCGGTGTACTGACAGGTGCTATTCCCAACGGGGTCTGTATCTCCTTTACCGAATAAGCGAACGTCTTGCTCATTTCATAAGCCATTACCTCGCCGATACGTTCAATATTACGGCGAAAACGCAAGCGGTCGTTTTGAACCTCAACGTTCCTTATCTCTGATACATACTGATTCAATATTGAGTTTGTCTCACTTAAATTAATAATCTTCATCTTTTCAACTGCGTTTTAATATTCAGGTTTTATACGGTGCAAAGTAAGTGATAATCTTTCAATTTGCAACGTTCAGTTTGCAGATATTGTTACGTAAACATAAAACGGTTTCTATTAAAGAAAAATTTCTCTAATATATTCTTTGTTTCCAAAGAAAGCATTACTTTTGTAGTCGATTTACAAGGGTATGTTTAAAAACATTCCTCTCCAAAATGCCAGAAAGAGATAATAAACAATATACCAATTTTAATTAATTCAAAAGAAAATGGCAAATTTAGATTTAAGCAAGTACGGTATTACAGGTGTAACTGAAATCCTGCACAACCCGTCTTACGATGTTTTGTTCGCTGAAGAAACAAAACCAGGTCTGGAAGGCTTTGAAAAAGGTCAAGTAACAGAATTGGGTGCTGTAAACGTAATGACTGGCGTTTACACAGGCCGTTCTCCTAAAGATAAATTCTTCGTTAAGAATGAAGCTTCTGAAAATTCAGTATGGTGGACTTCTGAAGAATACAAGAACGACAACAAACCTTGTTCAGAAGAAGCTTGGGCTGACCTGAAAGCTAAAGCCGTTAAAGAACTTTCTAACAAACGCCTGTTCGTTGTTGATACTTTCTGTGGTGCTAACGAAGGTACTCGCATGAAAGTACGTTTCATCATGGAAGTAGCTTGGCAGGCACACTTCGTAACTAACATGTTCATCCGCCCGACAGCTGAAGAACTTGCTAACTACGGAGAACCTGATTTCGTATGCTTCAACGCTTCTAAAGCAAAAGTTGACAACTACAAAGAACTGGGTCTGAACTCAGAAACTGCTACAGTTTTCAACCTGAAGACTAAAGAACAAGTTATCCTGAATACTTGGTACGGTGGTGAAATGAAGAAAGGTATGTTCTCAATCATGAACTACATGAACCCGCTTCGTGGTATCGCTTCTATGCACTGCTCTGCTAACACAGATATGGAAGGAACCAGCTCTGCTATCTTCTTCGGTTTGTCCGGTACAGGTAAAACTACTTTGTCTACTGACCCGAAACGTAAATTGATCGGTGACGATGAACACGGATGGGACAACGAAGGTGTATTCAACTACGAAGGTGGTTGCTACGCTAAAGTTATCAACTTGGATAAAGAAAGTGAACCGGATATCTTCAACGCTATCAAACGTGACGCTCTGTTGGAGAACGTAACAGTAGCTGCTGATGGCAAAATCAATTTCGCTGATAAATCAGTAACAGAAAACACTCGTGTTTCTTATCCTATCTACCACATCGAAAACATCGTTAAACCGGTGTCTAAAGGTCCTCACGCTAAACAAGTTATCTTCTTGTCAGCTGATGCCTTCGGTGTATTGCCTCCGGTATCTATCCTGAACCCGGAACAAGCTCAGTACTACTTCCTGTCTGGATTTACAGCTAAATTGGCTGGTACAGAACGTGGTATCACTGAACCGACTCCGACATTCTCTGCTTGCTTCGGTGCTGCATTCTTGTCATTGCACCCGACTAAATATGCAGAAGAATTGGTTAAGAAGATGGAAATGACCGGTGCTAAAGCATACTTGGTTAACACAGGATGGAACGGAAGCGGCAAACGTATCTCTATCAAAGATACTCGTGGTATCATCGACGCTATCCTTGACGGTTCTATCGACAAAGCTCCTACTAAGGTTATTCCTTTCTTCGACTTTGTTGTTCCTACAGAACTTCCGGGTGTTGATCCGAAGATCCTTGATCCTCGCGATACTTACGCTGATCCTGCACAGTGGGACGAAAAAGCAAAAGACCTTGCCGGTCGCTTCATCAAGAACTTCGCTAAGTTCACTGGAAACGAAGCTGGTAAGAAGTTGGTTGCTGCTGGTCCGAAACTCTAATCAGACAAAGTTAACAACTTTAAATAATCGAAAGGCGGCTCCTTGCGGAGTCGCCTTTCTTTTTATCCTATACTACAAAACCCACCGATTAGCATCTTTTCTCAATTAACATTGTTAATACCGTTTTCATACTACTTTTTTCCTATATGCAAACAACAAGCCTTCTGCTTGTAAAAGACTTGTTATTTGTTAGCAGAAGAGGGTGTCCGAAAAGGGTACCCTCTAACTTTTTTCTTTTTTTGTGATTTATCCAACAACTTATAAAAATGCCCCTCATGAAACTCAATTTTCTCCCTTTATCAGTCTTATAATCCTTTCCATCCCTCCCTTTCTTAGCCTTTTTCTGCTTGCAGATCATTTTTCCGATGTTAAATGCAATAGCCAATATTCCAAAGTCCATGACAATCTTCTCCAAGCCTTTATGCCTGAACCTCTTGTACTCTTTATTCCATTTTATTTGCCCGAAGACCGCTTCCACCTCCACCGGTCTTTTGCTCCTATGTTCAAGCCCTTTTTGATGAAGTGAGTTTCTCACGTGCCAGTTGCTTGTACCGCCTTAATTTATGATTCACCTTGATCTCCCTGTTTCCTCTCCCTTTGTGACATTTATTTTGTAGGGGACATCCCTGACAGTTCTTAGCACGGTAAACACTTATTTCACTTTCATATCCATTATCATTGACAGCCTTTATCGTGTAGGCAAATTTCATATACTGTCCCATCGGACATACAAAGTAATCTTCCGGTTCGTTATAATACAAATTATCTTGTTTGGAGATGTCACATTTCCATTTTTTGTTTGTTCCATATGAAAATAATTATATTTCACATAAGCGCTTATACCGAAGCGTTCCATAAACTCATAATTTTCCTCACTTCCATATCCGGCATCCGCACAAACCTCTTTCATGAACCGGCAGTATCTCATCCGGCCATACAATAGAAATGAAATCAACGTCAACGTATCACCCGGATTGTGATAGAAAGCATAGTTTGTTATGAACTGGTTTTCCGTGGATATCTGTAGATTATATCCCGGTTTAAGCTGACCGTTCCTCATGTGGTCTTCTTTCATGCGCATAAAAGTCGCATCAGGATCTGTTTTGGAATAGCTGTTTCTTTCCCCATTATTTCCAAGTGTTTCTCATATTCCTGCAGCTTAGGTAAGTACTCCTCATTAAGCTTTTTAATCTGACGAAGTTCACGTTTATTGCGGTTCTCCAGATTAATGGCATCTATTTTTCTTTCAGAGCATGGCTGTCAATAGGAAGAGTTGATTCTCCAGGAGCGGTGTTGTCACCGAGAATACCCTCATCAATTTGAGAAAGTATACATTGAATCTTATTTTCCAGACGATCCTTATACTTTTCCACACTTTTTGCGCCAGACGAAAGTATAACGGTTGGCTGCCGACTCCATCTTGGTCCCGTCGATATATTGTTTTTCCAGGCTGATATATCCCAACTCAACAAGCATGAGCACAATCTGAGTGAACAAACTGTGGATACAACTCTTCAAACGCTTGCTGCGGAAATCATTGATGGTACGGAAGTCGGGGAGTGGACTTGCCCGAAAGCCACATGTAAAGGATGTTCTCCTGAAGTAGACGTGCTATCTTACGACAAGAGTACACATTGTTCAGGTAGGCGAAGAACAACACTTTCAAAAGCATGCGGGGATAATAAGCAGGACAACCACCACCCTTATAAGTAGATAACAACGGACTGATGTCAAGCTTATCAACAATCTGGTTGACAAGCCGGACCGGAGCATCCGAAGAAATATTTTCATCAAGACGGCAAGGAAATAAGGAATCCATACCTTGAGAATACTCCTTAAATTGTATATTTGCACTATCGATTAACATGCTCTAAGATAAACATTTTAGAGCAAATTAAAAAGTCCGAGCTTGGGAAAGTTCGGACTTTTACATAAAAAAAGAGGGTACCCTTTTCGGACACCCTCTTTGTCCTATATATTGTTAGTCCTAAATTCATTTTTTCAAAATCCCATCAACTGTCGATAGAATGCTACTATGCCTTTAAGCCCTTACTTTGGGCAAAAGTAAAACAAATATTAATAAGAAACAAGAGATATTAATAAAAGATTGAAAAATATAGGTCTGCATTTGCCATTTTATTTTTGATAGCTAAAGTAGCTTTTGTAAAAAATGAAAGAATAAATTTTTCCGGGTAGAAAATTTAAATTGATTCTTCGTTCATATTATTGTTTTTTTTGTGATATTTTTTTATCAAATTGGTCATTTGTCTATTATACATTTACATATATCTATCTTTTATATCACATTTTGTGTGATAATCAATCTTATATATTCTCTCCATCTAAGTTCAGTTAGAACTGAGATAGTGGTCATACTGATACTATAATAATATATATACACGACTATAAAACATGACAAGACAAGATAAGATAAATGCCCCTTTAAATAACTAAAATATAATTTTTAAGAAATACCTATGATAAAGTAAAGACACAAAAAACTAAATGATACAGAGGAATAAAGTTCCATCTGTATAATCAAACTTTAAAAGAATTAACAAATGAATGTTTAACCGAACAATTTAGTGTATGACAGAAAAAACTAACCTGTTTCCGAGCCTAATCCGGCTTCGAGAAACAAATCGCCTGAAAATGGCAATCGCTGCTTCTATCATGCTATGGTGTGCAACACCTCAGCAAGCGGCAGCCGATACTAACGAAAAGCACGAAATCACCACTGTACAGCAGCAGAAAGTGAAAACAACAGGTACGGTAGTGGACCAAGACGGAGAAGCCATGATTGGCGTATCCATCAAAGTAAAAGACAATGCTACCATGGGTGCCATCACTGACCTAAATGGAAGATTCTCTATCGATACCCCCAAAGGCGCTACACTTGAGATCTCCTACATTGGTTATAAAACAGTTACAGTTAAAGCAGAAGGTACAGCCCTCCAGATTACAATGAAAGAGGATACCGAGGTACTGGATGAGGTTGTTATCGTGGGCTATGGTTCACAGAAAAAAGTAAACGTAACCGGTGCCGTAAGCATGGTAGACGCTAAGGTGATCGAATCACGTCCGGTCTCTAACGTATCACAGGCTTTACAGGGAGTCGTTCCGGGCTTGAACTTAACAGTGCCTGCTGCGGGTGGCGCATTGGATGCAGGAATGAATATTAGTATTCGCGGTGCGGGTACGATTGGTGACGGATCTAATTCTTCTCCTTTAATCCTTATCGATGGTATGGAAGGAGATATGAACAGCATTAACCCTAATGATATAGAGACTATTTCTGTATTGAAAGATGCTGCCGCATCTTCTATCTATGGTTCACGTGCGCCGTTTGGTGTTATCCTGATCACTACCAAGAGTGGTAAAGCAGGTCGCACAAGTGTTAATTATAGCACTAATGTCCGTTTTAAATCTCCTATGTCAATGCCGGAGATGATGGATTCATGGAGTTTTGCCAATTATTGGAACGAGGCCGGTATTAATCAGAACGGTAATATTAAGTTCACTCAAGATGTGATGGATAAGATTCTGGCATTCCAACAGGGAACATTAACAGGGCCGGATGCATCCGGAATTTCCTGGGAAAACGGTCAGTGGAAGAAATATGCCGGTGCATGGGCCAATACTGACTGGTTTAAAGAGCAGTATCACAGTATCGTATCTAATGAGCATAATATATCAGTGAATGGAGGTACAGATAAAGTGACCTACATGGTTTCGGCCGGATACATGGGTGATAAGGGACTGACCCGCCATGGAGATGACCGTCTGACTCGTTATAACCTTTCGGGCAAAATTAACGCAACACTTTCTAAATATGTGAAGTTAATGTACAATACCAAGTTTATTCGTGAGGATTATGACCGCCCTTCTTATCTGACGGGTAATTTCTACCATAATATCGCTCGCCGCTGGCCGACCAATCCGGTAAAAGATGCCAATGGATATTACTTGGATCATAGTGAAATTATTCAGATGGAAGATGGTGGACGTGATGTGACTCAGAAAGATCAGTTCTACCAACAGCTTCAGTTGGTTATTGAACCTTTGAAGGACTGGTTGATCCATGCTGAAGGTAACATGAAGATTGTCAATAATCAAAATCAGTGGGAAATATTGCCTGTATATTATCATGATGACGAGGGGAGCCCTGTTGCCATGTCATGGTTTGACGGATATACTCCGGGGATGTCACGCGTCAGCCAGAGTTATTGGAAAGAAAACAATTATTCTCTCAACTTGTATACTGACTATTTCAAGCAGATTGGTGATCATTACTTCAAAGTGATGGGAGGTTTTAATGCCGAGTTGTATAAAAAGACAAACTTATCAGGACAGCGTGATGAGCTAATAACTCCGGATGTTCCGACATTGAATACTGCTACTACTGAACAAAAAGCGAATGGCGGTTATTCCCACTGGGCAAACGCCGGTTTCTTTGGTCGTATTAATTATAACTATAAAGAACGTTATTTGCTGGAAATCAATGGCCGCTATGACGGATCTTCTCGTTTCATCGGAGATAAACGTTGGGGCTTCTTCCCATCATTCTCTGCCGGTTGGAATGTTTCTCGCGAATCATTCTGGAGAGATCTGGAACACATTGTGAATAACTTCAAGATCAGAGGCTCATGGGGTGAATTGGGCAACTGTAACACGAAAGCCTTCTATCCTTTCTATCAGACGATGCCTACAGGTGTTGAAAACAGTGGTTGGCTGATTAATGGAAAGAAACCAAATACAGCTTCTGCACCGGGTATTGTGAGTGCTGAGATGACATGGGAAACCGTTCGTTCATGGAATATTGGTTTCGACTTCGGCTTACTCAACAATCGCTTGACGGGTTCATTTGATTATTTCGTTCGTAATACACTTGATATGATTGGTCCGGCTCCACAATTACCGGCAACATTGGGTGCTACGGTTCCTAAAATAAACAATGCGGATATGAAAGCATGGGGCTTTGAGGTGGAAGTTTCTTGGAGGGACCGCATTAAAGATTTTAATTACGGAGTGAAGTTTGTCCTTTCTGATGACCAGAGAAAGGTAACACGCTATCCGAACGAGGAACTGAATAGAAACCAGTGGTATGCAGGAAGAATGGATGGTCTGGTTTGGGGATATGAGACAGTAGGTATTGCCAAAACAGATGCGGAAATGGAAGCACATTTGGCTTCATTACCCAATGGAGGACAGAGCCAGTTAGGTAGTAAGTGGGCCGCCGGTGACATCATGTACAAAGACCTGAACGGAGATGGTAAAATTTCCTCAGGAGACGGTACTTTAAATGATCTCGGCGACTTGAAGGTGGTAGCCAATACTCAATTACGATTTAAGTATGGTTTGACAGTAGATGCATCATGGAAAGGTTTCGATTTCAGTGCTTTCTTCCAAGGAGTAGGCAAACGTGATGTTGTTGTCGGAGGACCATATTTCTGGGGAGCCAACGGACAGGGAATGTGGCAGGCTGCCGCTTTCAAAGATCACATAGATTATTTCCGTCCGGAAGATACAGAAAGTGTATTTGGACCGAATGTAAATGCCTACTATCCGAGAGTCATCTTTGGCGGTGGCAGCAGTGAAGGTGGAAAGAATACTCTGACACAGTCACGTTACGTACAAAACGGTGCTTATATTCGTTTGAAGAATTTGCAGCTTGGCTATACTTTACCGAGCATTATTACTAAGAAATTTGCTGTAAATTCACTTCGTGTATATGTCTCAGGAGATAATTTGTGGACAGGTACAAAGATGAGGGTATTCGATCCGGAAGTATTAGGTAGCACTAGTGATGCAGGAAAAGCATATCCTTTGGCAAGAGTGTGGTCTGTTGGTCTTAACGTAAACTTTTAATTGATACTTTTTATGAAAATAACATTCAAATATATAACTCTATCTCTGTTGGCCGGAGCGTCTTTATTGACCTCTTGCGAAGATTTTTTGGACAGAGAGCCGTTGGATTCAGTTACTCCGGATACATATCTTAAGAATGAAAGTCAATTGGCAGCTTATGCTATCAATGCATACAGTTTCAATGTTCATAGTGGATATAATGGGGGGCCGATCGTATCAGACAATGGCACTGATAATCAAGCTACTGCATCACCCAACACAACTTATTGGGAACCGGGACAGTGGCGTGTAGGTACTTATGACGCATGGGGATTCGGCACTATCCGTAACCTGAACTATTTCCTGGAAACGGTTATCCCGCGTTGGGAAGCAGGAGAAATCGAAGGTGTTGAAAAGAATATTAAACAATATATCGGCGAGATATATTTCCTCAGAGCATGGGAGTATTTCAGCAAGCTACAGAATCTTGGAGACTTCCCTATCCTCACTAAGGTATTATCTGATAAGAAAGAAGATCTTATCGAAGCAAGTAAGCGTCGTCCGCGTAACGAAGTGGCACGTTTCATCCTTAGCGACCTGGATAAGGCTGCCGAACTGATGACTAACAGCCCCGTAGGTGGAAAAAATCGTCTGACACGTAATGCGGCGTTACTGGTGAAGTCAAGAGTCGCTTTATCTGAAGCTACTTGGCTGAAATATCATAGAGGTACCGGACGCGTACCGGGTGACGATACGTGGCCGGGAAAACAAAAAGATTATTTGAAGGACTTTACCATTGACGTCAATCAGGAAATTAACTTCTTCTTAACAGAAGCTATGGCTGCTGCGAAAGAAGTAGGAGATCAGGTAACATTGACCGCGAATAGCAAAGAGGTGAATCCTACCGCTTCTGCTTCGGGATGGAATCCGTTCTTTGAAATGTATAATTCTAAAAACTTGGAAGATCTGTCAGAGGTTGTATTCTGGAAGGCTTATGATAAAGCACTCAGCGTAAATCACAATGCTACTTATTACACATCTCGTGGAGGTGGTAATTATGGTTTTACAAAAGGATACGTCAAGACATTCTTGATGGAGAACGGTTTACCATGGTATGCTTCGAACAGCCAATATCAAGGGGATGACCATATCTATAAAGAATTTCAGAACAGGGACTACCGTTTGAGACTGTTCTCGGCCTCAGAGCTGGATAGACTACAAATGAAACAAGAGCCGGTAGAGAGTGATCCGACGACATGGAATGTACCAAAGATCCTGGAGTTACCGGAAGGAAGAAACGTAACCGGTTATCATATACGTAAAGCCATGTCGTACGAAACAGCACAAGGAAGTGGTGGCGATACTCACTTCTTGTCTGATTACGGCTGTATTGTATTCCGTGGTGTAGAAGCTATGTTAAATTATATGGAGGCTTGTTACGAAAAGAACAGCAACTTAGATGCTACCGCAGAAAATTATTGGAAAGCAATTCGTACACGTGCAGGTGTAGATCCGGATTTCAACAAAACAATTGCTGCTACTGATTACTCTAAAGAAGATGACTGGGCAGTTTATTCAGCTGGTCAGCCGATAGATAAAACGCTGTATAATATCCGTCGTGAACGCAGATGTGAGTTCATTGCAGATGGCATGCGAATGTGGGATTTGAAACGTTGGCGTGCGCTCGACCAAGTGAAGAATTATGTTATCGAAGGATTTAACTTGTGGGGAGGCGGTGCTGCTGAACTTTATAAAGACGATAAAGGTGAAAGTCGGTTGATTACAACCGGTGATCAAGCAAATGTTTCAAATCAGACTGCAAGCGGCAATAACTTGTGTCCTTACAGAATGACAGAAAAAAACAATACGATGTATAATGGATATACATGGACACCGGCTTGTTACTTGTACCCAATCGTATTCAGCGATTTCATGCTTTCATCCCCTGATGGTGATGTGAAAAACTCACCTATTTATCAAAATCCGGGATGGCCTATTGAAGATGGCGCTTCAGCATTGGAATTACCGAATTAAAGATAAAGAAAGACCTGACATTTTTCAATAGGTTATTTTCAATAAGCAATTTATCGCTACTATGTGAGGGCTGTAAAAGGAAATCGAATCCTAAGGCCTCACTAACCTAAAAAATCTTACCCAAGTTTACGCAGTTCAGCGTATTCTTGGGTAAGTTGTTTTTAAATGGTATTAAGTGCCATTTTTGTTATTCCTTATTATAGCTTTTATCAGAGACAAGAGTGAGATGGTAAAATATGGTGCACCGGAAACACTATAAAGTCACACCGTTCATCTCCACTTTCAGTTACATTCAAGTGCATGACCGATGACTCCATCAATCTAATATTTCTATTTTATATTTCTTCCTTGCAGAGGGTATGGGGGAATCCGATTGTTTTTCCGTGCCTTTTCAAATTATTATCAAAATAGCTTGTGATTTTTTCCCAAGTTCTTTCAGTACTTAGGAATTATACGAAAAGACAACAGATAGCTCTTAGAACCAGTTAACCATTGCATTTGCAATTATTAGCATTTATTATGGGGCCAAAGATAACAATAAGTTAATACCCCTGCAACTTTTTACTATATTTTTTTATGCCAACATAATTTATATAATAAGGATTTAATATCATTAAGATTTTCATTCATTCGGTTAGCACTGAAATGGCAGAAGAAACATGCGGATAGCGTTCACAACTCTTCCCATAAACGATAATCAACTATATTCCAGATACATATATAAGTAAAAGGTAGAAAATAGGTATTATACCTCCCACTCAAAAGCATTAAAATATTCGGCCAAGCATCTTCACCGTTTTACACTCCACTTAGTACACCATTAATAATCAATCTAATACAGATGGTAAAAGTACTGAAAGAACCTATCTCATTTAGCTCTATTTTTTCCAGATAACAATCAGCATAGTTCAGCAAGGTTATTGAACAGACTTAATATTATAAACCAAAAGCTAATGCCTATGAGAACCTGAAAGAATCCTCCCAAATCGATGTAGATTAGACAGTCTGATCTATATCCTCCAAATCACATTTTTATGTTTAACCGAATAATTTAATGTATGACAAAAAGAACTAACCTGTTTCCGAAGCTCACATGCCCTCGAGAAATGCACTTTTTGAAAATAGCAGGCATCAGTCTCCTGTTATTCTGCACGACATCACAAGTTGCCGTAGCAGACACTTATGAAACATATGCTGTCACAGCCACACAGCAGAGTAAAACGGAGAAACTCACAGGTAAAATAGTCGATGAAAACGGAGAAGCCATTATCGGTGCCTCTGTAAAAGTACAAGGAAGCACTATCGGCACCATTACCAACCTGGAAGGAGAATTCACTCTGTCCAATGCCCCTCGCAAGGCCGTACTTGAAATCAGCTACATCGGATACAAACCGTTGGAAATCGCTATTGGAAAGTCCAGAGATTTGCGTATCACCATGGAAGAAGACACCAAGACATTAGATGAAGTCATCGTGGTAGGTTATGGCACGACTTCCAAACGTAAAACCACTGCTGCCATTGCCAGTGTCAACACCGAAGACATCATCAAAGCACCAACGGCAAACATCACCCAAAGCCTGGCGGGACGTGCGCCGGGTCTATTGGTTACAACCAGCGGTGGAGGTCTGAACAATTTCTCCAGTATTTCTATCCGCGGTGGCGGTACTCCTCTATATGTAATCGACGATGTTATCTCGGAAGAACGCGATTTCCGCAACCTGAATGCTGAGGATATCGAACAGATCACGATTTTGAAAGACGCCGCTTCTACTGCCGTTTACGGAGCACGTGCCGCCAATGGTATTGTAATGATAGTCACCAAGCAAGGTAAAGCAGGAAAAATGAGCGTCAACTATAACTTTAACTATAACTGGAGCCAGCCTGCCAATATGCCCAATAAACTGGATGCTCACGATGCAGCCTTCTACAAGAACATGAGTATGACCAATGACGGATTGGCACCGGCTTATACGGATGCCGAGCTGGAATTGTTCCGTAACGGGTCAGATCCACGTAAGTACCCCAATACAGACTGGCAAAAACTCTGTTTGAAGAACTTCGCACCGGAAATGCAGCATACCCTGACCGTTACCGGTGGTAGTGAAAAGATAAAAGCATACACTTCACTGGGATTCTACGATCAGAAGTCACTCTATAAGTTCGACGTAAACAGCTTCAAACGCTATAACTTCCGTACAAACATTGTAGCGGACTTCAAAGAAATAGGCTTGAAAGTTACTTCCAGCATCGAAGCTTATAAGACGGACTTAAGATCGCCCAATGCCAAATCAGGAGACAGCTATTATCACACCTGGGGACATATCCAGAATAAAGCTCCCTGGGAAATAGCTTATAATCCGAACGGACAGATATTCAACACGCCGGACAACCCATTGCTGGAAATCTCCCCCGAAGCCGGATACACTAAGAACGAAAACCTCAGTGCCATAGCCAACCTCGCACTGGAATGGAGTGTACCTTATGTACCGGGCCTGCGATTAAAAGCACTGGGTAACTACCGCATCAACAACGACAAGTCAAAGAGCTGGAAAAAATCACCTTTAGCATATGACTGGGACGGCAATCCCAACGATCCGGGCAAACCTTCACTGAGTAAGTCTTACTCAAACTGGTCATCGTACACCGTGCAAGGTTTTGCCAATTACGACCGCACTTTCAATCAGGTACACACGATCAGCGCCACAGCCGGTATCGAAGCTTACAAGCTCTTCACTGACGACTCATCATTATCCCGCGAAGAGTATTTGCTGGATGTAGACCAAATCGGTGCAGGTCCTGTATCTACAGCCAAAAACAGTTCTTCGGAAGGGGAACAAGCACGTGCCGGTGTAGTAGCCCGACTGAAATACGACTATGCCAGCAAATATGTGGCCGAAGTTAGTCTCCGTTACGACGGTAGCGACAACTTCCCCCGAGGCAAACGCTGGGGAACATTCTATGCCGGATCTCTTGCATGGGTCATCTCGGAAGAAAGTTTCTGGAAGACATTAAAGGACCGTCATATTTTCGATCAGTTCAAAGTGAGAGCTTCTTATGGAGAGATCGGTTCAGATGCCATCGGACGCTATGCCTACCTCCAATCATACGGACTAAATGATCGTGGTTACCTGCTGAACGGAAGCTGGTATCCGGGATTTTCCGAAGGCGCTCTGGTAAGCAAAGATATTACGTGGTACACCACCCGTGACTTCAATATCGGCTTCGACTTCGGATCACTCAACAATCGTCTTTCTGGTTCTGTAGACTATTTCCGCAAAAGTACCAAAGGTTATCTGACCTCTCCGTCAGCAGTAGCTTATACTGACCCGTTGGGTATCGCATTACCCAAAGTAAAGTCAAACGGTGAATTCATCCGCCAAGGTGCTGAGTTTATTCTGCAATGGAAAGAGAAGAGAGGTGATTTCGAATATACACTTTCGGGCAATTTTACTTACTTTGACCAATACTGGAATATCAACCCGAATGAAGCGGAGACAGATACCAAGAACCCATACAAACGCACGACTCAAGCCAAAGGATATTGGGGTATCGGATACGACTGTCTGGGCTATTACCAGAATCAGGAAGATATAATGAACTCACCTAAAAGGCAGAGTTCCACCAACCTGGGTGCAGGAGACCTGAAATACAATGACTTCAACGGTGACGGTATCATTGATGGTTCCGACCAACACCGTATCGGTAAAAATAGTATGCCTCGCGGTCAATATGGTTTCAGTGCCGACTTGAACTATAAGGGTTGGTTCATGAACATGCTGTGGCAGGGAGCCACTCCCGCCGATCTCTACATGGGTGGTATGATTCAGGGAAGTCAAAGCGGCAGCGGCTATCCCCCTGTTATCTATGACTTCCAGACCGATGTATGGACTCCGAATAATACGGGAGCCCGCTATCCACGTTTGAGAAGTACGGCAAGCTACAATGGCAGTAACAACTACGGCAGTTCGGACTTCTGGCTGATCAACACAGGTTATCTTCGTCTGAAGACACTATCCATCGGTTACGATTTCAAACATAAATTACTGAAAAGAGTAGCATGGATGAATAAATGCAACGTTTCTCTGAATGGTTATAACTTATTGACTTTCAGTAAAGCGAATAAGTTCGATATCGACCCGGAAATCGGTGACGGAAACCTTTATACCTATCCGGTTTCAAGAGTATACTCCATCAGTGTCAATGTAGGATTCTAATAATATGAACTTAAAAAGAAGACAATATATGAAATTCATAAAATATATCACTCCCGCGCTCTTTTGCGCAGCACTGACACTCCAGAGCTGTGAACACTTCCTGGATACGAAGCCCATGGAATCTTATTCGGAAGACCTTGTCTGGAGTCTGAAATCAACAGCGGACGCCTTTGTATTGCAAACTTACAACAACGTCCTGCCATTCTACCACGATATCCGTACCGAAGAGCAATGGACTCTAAACTCGGTCATGCGGCAAAATTGCCCGAATGAAGCCAGAGACCTTATGAACCGCGACTGGGGATGGGGATTCAACCAGTTCGGTACCATCCGCCGATGCAATCTGATCATCGAAAAATCGCAAGCGTCTACAGGCCTGTCCGATGCTGATAAAAAAGCACTGGTAGCCGAAGGAAAAATGCTGCGTGCCATGACCTATTATTACATTGCCAAACATTGCGGACGCGTAATCTGGGTTGACCATGTACTGGCAGAAACCGATGAATTCAATCTGCCTCTTACAGAATCTATCGACAAAACATACGATTTGATTCTGAAAGATATAGACGATGCCATCGCAGGATTGCCCGAATCATCCTTGCAGGGACGTATCAATGCCAATGCCGCGCGTGCGTTGAAATCAGAAGTCTGTTTAACGGCAGCTGCCTACAGCACAGACGACACACGTAAAAAGTCACTCTTTGAGCAAACTGTAGCTGCTGTAGACGGTATACAAGGATACACACTGGACAGCAATTATGGCAGCATGTTCAATCAGGATGGCGCCAAAACTTCTCCCGAAATCATCCTGGCACGATATTATAGCAAAGATAACACAAATGGTGCAGGAACACTTATGCAGGAGATGCTGCCTAACCAAAGCAACAAGCGCTTGGAGGACTACGGAGGACGTCCGTTCTTTAATCAGGATCTGGTGTTTGAATGCTGGCTGGAACACTCGCCTTCTCAAAACCTGGTAGACGATTATTTAGTAATTGACCAGACCACCAACCAAGGTGTGAAATGGAACAAGTCGACACAGTTTCTGAACAATACAACCGCGTTATCCAATGCCGATGTAGCCGACATGGCCGTAGATGCCAAAGAACTGGACGCCAGCAGTCTGGCATACAGGACAAACAGCAGTGATCCCAATGTACAGATCAACGATTTTATCTACAAAAACCGCGACCAGCGCTTCTACCACTCCATCCAGTATGATTCATGTATGTTCTACAATGAACTGATTACCCTCCACAAGGGAGGAAACCTACACAGAACAGCTGTAGACGGTAAAACACCGGGCAACGGATATATCCCTATAACAAACTACATCTGGCGCAAATATATCTATATCAATGCCGAGCGTATTGTTTGGAACAATCCAACGGATTACCATTATGTCATCTTCCGCTATGGCCGCGCGTTGCTGAATAAAGCCGAAGCGTTGCTCGGACTGGCCAAATACGATGCATCGAAAGTGAGCAGTGCGGTAGCTACATTCAACCAGACGCGTACCACTCATGGCAATCTTCCTCCTTCTATTGCCACTTCACTGGCTGACGCATGGAACGATTACAAGATTGAACGTCATGTAGACTTAGCTTTGGAGGGTGATTATTACTGGAGCTTGTTGCGTTGGGGCATGTACGGAGGAGAAGCCAACCACGGAAAGCCTGCGGGAGACATTATTCCTGAACTGAGTTCACCGGCAACGTTTATTGAAATCAGCCAGGACAGACACCGCATGTTTGTAGGTACCGTAGGTTACACCAACGCCGACCGTACATTCTCTAAGAAACGTTACCTGTTCCCGATTACACAAAGCATTATCAATGCCAACTCTGCCATCAATGACAGTGACCAGAACCCGGGATGGTAAACGTAGTATTTCATTAATAAACTAAAGAAAAGTAATATGAAGAGAATCAAATTATCAGATACGAAATGGCTCATGTTGCTATTGATGTGTATGCCACTCATCGCTTCATGCAGTAAAGAAGACCTGCCCGCCTACGAAGAGGCGGAAATAACCAAAGTAGGCGCTTACCACCGCTTCTACTCCGGTGATAAGGATGCCCTCACCGGAGAAAACATTGTGGCTGAAAAGGAATTGGACCGTACAAACGACATTGACTCCGACAACGGAATTGCTACAGCCGTATTTACAATTCCTGCCGCAGGAGGCAAATTTACAGAGGCTGAACGCGCCAAGGTATCATTGAATAACCTCGTGGTTTACGTCAATATATCTACTGCTGCACGTGTCACCCCATTGGACGGTTCACCTAAGTTCGGTGTACCTGCCGATTGGACCCAAGAGCATAAATATAGCGTAATGGCTGCTGACGGTACAAAGAAAATCTGGACTATAAAAGTTAGTCTTAATAAATAGCCCGCATGATTATGGCTTATAAAAGTCACAGATTTCAATAGGTAAGTATTGCTTAATTTTAAAGCCGTTGGTGAACGCGTTTATGAGAATAAATCGTGATCCAACGGCTTTTATCTAACTCCTCACCGATCTCTAATTCAGAAAAATTATATACCTTTAGATCCCTCAATAGTTTCCGTCACTGATCTTATTAAATAATACATAAAACGAGAGATTAAATACCATGAAAAAGTATCTGCACATCTTATCCGCATTTTCTTTGCTTTGCGCTACCGCCTATGCGCAACAGAAAGATACCATCTACATCACCGATTTCGGAGCAACCCCGTACTCGTACGAAAACTGCGTTACGCAAATACAGGCGGCTATTGATGAATGTAAACGTACAGGAGCCAAGGTGCTTTCACTCCCCAACGGACGCTATGACATCTGGCCCGAAGGGGCTACCCGCAAAGAATACTTCATTTCAAATACATCGACAGAACAGGAATGCCCTTCGAAAGTAAAGACTGTGGGACTGATGCTGGACAAAATCAATGACCTGACCATCGAAGGAAACGGAGCCACACTGATGTATCATGGAAAGATGACAACCCTTGCTCTGGAGCATTGTAGCCACATAAGAATCAACAACCTGCATATCGACTTTGAACGGCCGGCAGGTTCTGAGGTTCAATATAAGAAAGTAACCGAAGGAGAAACAGAAGTATCCGTACACCCCGACACACGCTATGAAATCGTAAATGGAAAAATCAACCTGTATGGCGAAGGATGGCGTTCAAACAAGAATCATTGCATCGAATACAACCCGGATACGGAATCTTTCACATACAGCCAAGGATGGAAAATACTGGCAAACTCTGCCGCCCAAGAGATTTCTCCCGGAATCATTCGTTTTACAACCCCGGCAGGATTCACGCCTAAAGTGGGAAATACGCTGACCATTCGTGATATAATCCGTGACCAGGTAGGGCTTTTCATACTCGAAAGCAAAGACATTACACTAAGCAGGGTGCAAATGCACTATATGCATGGGTTAGGTATCGTCAGCCAGTATACCGAGAATGTAACGATGGACAGAGTCAGGTGTGCCCCCCGCCCGGGAAGCGGCAGACTACTGGCAGCCTCAGCAGACATGATGCACTTTTCAGGATGCAAGGGAAAAATCCTTATCGATAGCTGTTATTTTGCCGGAGCGCAAGACGATCCGGTAAATGTGCACGGAACCAATCTGAGAGCCATTGAAAAAGTAGATGCGCAAACACTCAGATTACGATTTATGCACGGACAAAGCTATGGGTTCAACGCTTATTTCAAGGGAGACACAGTGGCTTTTGTCAGGGCGGCTACCATGGAACGCTTTGCCCGGGCAACAATCCGGAATGTAGCACGAATATCGGACAGGATATTGGAAGTTCGCTTTGACCGGGATATACCGACAGGTATGGAACTCAACCATGATTGTGTAGAAAACATGACTTGCACGCCGGAAGTGGAAATACGTAACAGTTACTTTACACGAACCAGCACAAGAGGTACTTTGGTTACTACTCCAAGAAAAGTAGTGATAGAAAACAATACGTACTACAAAACAGGAATGAGTGCTATCCTGATCGAAGCTGATGCCGAAGGATGGTATGAATCGGGACCGGTAAAAGATGTATGGATCAAAGGGAATACTTTCATAGACTGTGCCTACAACGGAGGTCCGGGGCATGCCGTCATCGCCATACATCCTTCCAACAAAATCGTTGATGCCTCGCATCCGGTTCATCAGAACATCCGTATCGAGAACAATACTTTCAAGACATTCGATTGTCCGGTACTCTATGCCAAAAGTACGGCAGGACTCTTATTCAGGAATAACACCATTACCCGTACACGAACCTCCCCCGCCACATCCGGCAATCCGTATACCTTCTATCTGAACGGCTGCAAAAATGCAGTGATAGAAAGCACCGTGTTCGAAGGAGAAGTGTTGGGGCGGAACATAAAAACAGAAAACATGAAAAGAAACCATCTGAAAACAACGCTTAAATAACCCACCCAACTTATGAACAAACCTTTATCGACCACCCCGCCCCGCTTGGCGTCACTGGACATTCTGCGAGGATTCGACCTCTTTCTACTCGTCTTTTTCCAACCGGTGTTATGGGCATTGGCACACCAACTCAACGCTCCCTGGCTGAACAGTATCCTTTCTCAGTTCGATCATGAAGTGTGGGAAGGGTTCCGCTTCTGGGATCTGGTGATGCCCCTTTTCCTCTTCATGACAGGAGCTTCCATGCCCTTCTCTTTCTCGAAGTTTAAAGACGATCCGGATAAGGGTCCCATCTACCGTAAAATCATCAGGCGTTTCATCCTATTGTTTATTTTCGGAATGATTGTACAAGGCAATCTGTTGGGCCTCAACCCCAAATACTTGTATCTATATTCCAATACCCTGCAAGCCATTGCCACAGGCTATCTGATTGCAGCCATCATCCTGTTGCATTGCAGCTTCCGCCGGCAACTGATCGTTACTGCCCTGCTATTATTAATCTACTGGGCCCCAATGACCTTTCTGGGGGACTTTACACCGGAAGGAAACTTTGCCGAAAAGATAGACAAGCTGGTATTGGGACGTTTCCGTGACGGGGTATATTGGAATGAAGACGGTACCTGGAACTTCTCTCCGCATTATAACTACACCTGGATATGGAGCAGCCTCACCTTCGGAGCTACCGTAATGCTGGGTACTTTTGCCGGAAAGATAATGAAAGCCGGTAAAGATAACCGCCGGAAAGTAGTACGGACATTGCTGGTGATCGGCATAGCCCTGGTGGCTTTCTCGCTGGTATGGAGTCTGCAAATGCCGATCATCAAACGGCTGTGGACAAGCAGCATGACACTTTTCTCAGGAGGACTTTGCTTTCTGCTGATGGGTGCCTTCTATTACTGGATAGACTATAAAGGACACAGCCGCGGACTGAACTGGCTGAAAATATATGGAATGAACTCAATTACAGCCTATATTTTAGGGGAGGTGGTCAACTTCCGCTGCATAGCAGCATCTGTCAGTTACGGATTAGAGCAATACCTGGGCGGTTATTATCCGGTATGGCTCAGCTTTGCCAATTATCTGATTGTATTTCTTATTCTGAGGATCATGTATAAACAGAAAATATTCCTGAAGATCTAATCACATACAAACAGACAGAGCGTTTAACAAACAATCTTTATAAGTATGAAAAGACATGTACTATCACTCGCACTCTTGTTATTTATAGCAGGAGGCACAGGGCTGATAAAAGCCCAAAAATCGCAGAACTATCTGTACGAAGTTCCTTCCCGCCCGTGGGAAGAGTCCTTCGGAAATCACCGGGCCGTACTGCAAATAGAAAAACCGGCACAAGTCGTGACTCTCGATTTTGAATGGCGGCGTCCGGATAAGGATGTGGACAACAAGCGGTTCCTGATTATCCATGCAACAACCGGAGATACCGTCCGCAACATCCGCCGGATGGAAGTGAACAATGAACACTGCCGTCTGCAATTCGGTCCGGTAGAGAAAGAAGGTACTTACTACTTCTATTACTTGCCCTACCGGGTACAAACAGGATATGGGTTCTATGGCGGCGGATATCTTCCGAAAGAGAGTACACCGGACACAACCTGGCTGATCCAAGCCCAAACGACCCGGAGAAACCCGCAAGCCACAGTGGTAAAAGTTGAGGCACGACAGGCTTTCGACAGTTTTTACCCGATGGAAATAGCCTCCACGGCAAAAGAGAAAGAGAACTACATCAATCGGAACAAAGCTGCACTCTATCTGTTTGCAGAGGACCGCAGATATCCCATCCGGATGCGCAACGACCTCCCCACTAAATGGTTGACACATAAACAGGGGGAGCTGTTTCAAGGAGAAGCAGCTCCCAATGAATACTATACTTTCCAAATCGGAGTATGGGCTGCCGGAAACAAGACCGACCGGATCGGTTATCAGGCTTCTTCCCTCCGGTGTGACGAAGAAATAATTCCGGCAACCGCCATCACTTGTTTTAATGTGGAAGGTACAGACCCTTACGGAAAGACCTTCAAGAAAGAAGTAAACGTAGCCGAAGGAAAAGTGCAGGCCCTTTGGTTTGGAATAGATATTCCCAGAGGACAGAAAGAAGGCGTTTACACGGGCACTATCACTATCAGCAATGCCGACGGGGCGCAAGGTACAATCCCCGTAAGCATACGGATCACGGGGAATCCACTGCCCGACAGAGGGGACAGTGAATTGTGGAGATACAGCCGCCTGAGATGGTTGAATTCAACCTTGGGCATTGCCGACACCCCCACTGCTCCTTACACAGCTATGACGATGGAAGAAAACCGTATCGGATGTCTGGGACGCACCATAACGGTGGACGAAACCACAGGATTACCGGCACAAATACGTTCGTGGAATAACGATGTGCTGAGTAGTCCCGTACAGTTTGTGATACAAACGGACAGCGGAGTGAAAGAACTGAAAGCAGGCCCCCAACTGACGGAACAGACAGCAGGCCATGTCGCAGGAAGTTGGAGAGCCGAAGATGAAGATGTAGCCGTAGACTGCAAAGCAATCATGGAGTTCGACGGATGGATGAATTATATATATACCATTACCCCAAAAAAGCGAATAGAGGTGAAAGATATCCGTTTGGTATTGCCGGTCAGAAATGAAATAGGAACTTACTTCCTGGGCATGGGTCTTCCGGGACAAGCCACTCCTCAACAGTATGACGGAAAATGGGATGCCCCCGAGAAAACGGTGAATAATTTCGGAGTGTCTATCCCCACATCCAAAGAACAACAATGGCTATGGCCATTCGACAGTTTCTGGATCGGAAACGAACATGCAGGTATCCACTGTGAATTCAGAGGCAGCACCTACAGCGGTCCGCTGTTGAATCTGTATCGTCCGGCCTATCCGGAAAGCTGGTTTAACGGCGGTAAGGGCGGCTTCTCTATACGGAAAGAGGCTGATGGAGTGAAAGCCGTGGCATATAGCGGAGCACGTACGCTGGAAACCGACCAATCCATTACCTTCGACTTTGCCATGATTGTCACCCCGGTAAAACCACTGAATATGAAAAGTCAGTTCACGGACCGCTATTATCACAATGGTCCCAAACCCACACCGACACAGGCGGACATCGACGCAGGAGTACGCATCATCAACGTCCATCAGGGAAACGGCTACAACCCGTTTATCAACTATCCCTTCCTGACAGTCGATAAGATAAAAGAATTCACCAAAGAGTGGCATGCCCGGGGATGCAAAGTAAAGATATACTATACGCTGCGCGAACTAAGCAACGCTACCGCCGAGATATGGGCCATCCGCAGCTTGGGACATGAAATACTGAGAGGCGGAGACGGCGGAGGATTCCCTTGGTGCCGCGAACACTTCGTAACGGATTATACACCGCAGTGGTACGAACACTTTGACTATACCAACGAACAGGGTATTACGGCCGATGCATCCATACTAACAGCGGAAGGAGACTCCCGATGGTATAACTATTATATAGAAGGACTACGTTGGATGGTACAGAACCTGGATATCGACGGTATCTATCTGGATGACGTTTCCTTCGACCGCCGTATCCTGAAACGAATGCGCCGGGCAATGGAAAGCGTAAAACAGGGATGCCTGATCGACTTGCATTCGAATACTGGATTTTCCAGGGGACCTGCCAATCAATATACGGAGTTCTTCCCGTATGTAGACAAACTATGGTTCGGCGAGAGCTTCCTTTATGATAAAATGACTCCGGCCAACTGGCTCGTAGAGTCATCAGGTATTCCGTTCGGACTAACAGGCGACATGCTGTACAGAGGAGGTAACGCATGGTTGGGAATGCAATATGGAATGACCGTTCGTTATCCATGGTATACGGAAGGAGTCAACTGCGATCCGCGACAGGTATGGAAGGTATGGGATTCATTCGGCATTGCAGATGCCGCCATGCTCGGATTCTGGGAAGAACACCCGGCCGTCTCCACATCCGACGAAGCTGTCAAAGTCACTGCCTACCGCAAGCCGGGAAAAGTCCTGTTATCCTTAGGTAATTATTCGGATGAAGTGAAGACCGTAAAGCTGAACATAGACTGGGAACAGACTGGGCTGGATCCACAACAGGTGAAACTCATGGCACCCGGGATTCCGGACATGCAACAAGCCACTGAATGGGATATCAACGCTCCGATTGTGACAGCTCCCCGAAAAGGTTGGCTGATCTATATAATCCCAAAGTAAACATTTTATAGTCTGCACAAGATTCAAGGTTTTTCTTTATCTTTGTGCAGACTATGATCAACCAATACTAACTAATCCTAATAACACCAAAAACATGAAGAAACTTTACTCACTTCTCTTCACTGCCTTGTTTGCCCTGCCGGCTGCACATGTTCATGCTACCGATTACACACAAGGACTCACCATCTGGTTCGACACACCGAACACACTGCAAGGAAGAGCTATCTGGTACGGAAGCCGTCCCGACCTTTGGAAAGGCGAGAACAAACCGGAAAGTGCAGGAGACACAGCCAGAAACCCGGATGCCAACTGGGAGTCACAATCTTTACCGATAGGAAACGGAAGCATCGGTGCCAACATCATGGGCTCGATAGAGGCAGAACGCATCACTTTCAATGAGAAAACCCTCTGGAGAGGGGGGCCTAACACCTCAAAAGGAGCAGAAGCCTACTGGAATGTGAACAAGCAATCGGCACACGTACTGGACGAAATACGCCAGGCCTTCAGTGAAGGAGACCAGAAGAAGGCTGCAATGCTGACACGTAAAAATTTCAATAGCGAAGTGCCTTACGAATCGAATCGTGAAAAGCCTTTCCGCTTTGGCAACTTTACCACTATGGGAGAATTTTACGTAGAAACCGGGCTGAGTGCTGTGAACATGAGTGGTTACAAACGTATTCTATCACTGGACTCGGCACTGGCCGTAGTGCAATTCAAGAAAGATGACGTAGCCTACGAGCGCAGTTACTTCATTTCCTATCCGGCCAATGTGATGGCAATCCGTTTCAAGGCAGACCGCCCGGGCAAGCAAAACCTGACTTTCAGCTATGCTCCCAATCCGGTGTCAACGGGAAGTATGACAACCGATGGCAGTAACGGACTCACATACACCGCCCACCTGGACAACAACGGTATGCAGTATGTTGTACGCATCCATGCCACCACTAAAGGCGGAACATTGTCAAACGCAGACGGAAAAATAACCGTAAAGGACGCGGACGAAGCAGTATTCCTCATCACTGCGGATACGGACTATAAAATAAACTTTGATCCGGACTTCAAGGATCCCAAAACATATGTAGGAGTAAACCCTGCCGAAACCACCCGCCAATGGATGGACAATGCCGTAAGCATGGGATATGATGTATTGTTCAAGCAACATTATGATGACTACGCCGCCTTGTTCAACCGGGTGAAGTTGCAGTTGAATCCGGATCAGCAAAGTGCCAATCTGCCTACAGCCAAGCGTTTGCAAAACTACCGGAAAGGACAACCGGACTTTTATCTGGAAGAACTCTATTATCAGTTCGGACGCTACCTGCTTATCGCCAGTTCGAGACCGGGTAACATGCCTGCCAACCTGCAAGGCATCTGGCACAATAACGTAGATGGACCATGGAGAGTGGACTACCACAACAACATCAATATACAGATGAACTACTGGCCGGCTTGCCCGACTAACCTCAATGAATGTACACTTCCGTTGGTGGACTTTATCCGTACACTGGTAAAACCGGGACAGAAAACAGCACAGGCTTACTTCGGAACAAGAGGATGGACTGCATCCATTTCAGCCAATATTTTCGGATTTACCGCTCCGCTCGAAAGCGAAGATATGTCATGGAACTTTAATCCGATGGCCGGTCCCTGGCTGGCAACACACATCTGGGAATATTATGATTATACCCGTGACAAGAAATTCTTAAAAGAAACCGGATACGATTTGATTAAGAGCAGTGCTCAGTTTGCTACTGATTTCTTATGGCGTAAACCGGACGGAACCTATACGGCAGCTCCTTCCACTTCGCCCGAACACGGACCGATTGACGAAGGGACTACCTTTGTGCATGCCGTGATCCGCGAAATTTTGCTGGACGCCATCGAGGCAAGCAAAGTACTCGGAGTAGACAGCAAAGAACGCAAACAGTGGCAAGAGGTACTGGCACATCTGGCTCCATACAAGATAGGACGTTACGGGCAGCTGATGGAATGGTCGAAAGACATCGATGATCCCAAAAACGAGCATCGTCATGTAAACCATCTCTTCGGACTGCATCCGGGACATACCCTCTCGCCTATCACCACTCCCGACTTGGCTAAAGCCGCAAGAGTGGTACTTGAACATCGCGGTGACGGAGCAACCGGATGGAGCATGGGATGGAAACTCAATCAATGGGCACGTCTGCAAGATGGCAACCATGCTTACAAGCTTTTCGGTAACCTGCTGAAAAACGGTACACTGGATAATCTGTGGGATACTCACCCGCCTTTCCAGATCGACGGGAACTTCGGAGGTACCGCAGGTATCACAGAAATGCTGTTGCAGAGTCACATGGGATTCATCCAATTACTCCCTGCATTACCGGACGCTTGGAAGGACGGAAGTATAAGCGGAATTTGTGCAAAAGGGAACTTTGAGGTGGATATGTCATGGAAAAACGGACAACTTGCAGAAGCCACCGTTTTCTCGAAAGCCGGTGAACCATGTACAGTAAGATATGGCGATAAAACTCTTTCTTTCAAAACAAGCAAAGGCAAAGTTTATAAATTGGCAGTAGAAGCCGATCGCCTGATCGTCAAATAATACTTCATAGTAGGATGATAAAATAATATCCCCGGAGGAAAGATATTTTTCCTTCGGGGATATTTTTATTTCGTCATATCGTTATTCCTATTTATAAAAGAAAATCTTCATACAGTCCCCCATACACACATGCCATTCAGGCTGTATCCAACTATTACTGTTGTTCTACCATATTTTTATAAGATCTACAAAGTATCAAATTTAACATTTCCATTTTAGGGAGGGGTATCATTCCAATATAGAAACGAACAATGCCAAACAAGACAGAAAATCGGAAGAAAAATAAAATCTCAATAAAAAGAATCAAGTAAACAAAAGAAAGTTTCTATAATTAAGAGAATCTCATTGCTAAAATAAAAAAGAGAAGAAATTTAGTTCTCACGGAACTTATCACATTTAGATCTTTTCTTCAAGTATGCTTTAATCTTCGCCCTATTCCCATTTAATATTTTTCGTTAACACAGGTTATCATGTGTTTATAAACCCACAGTATCTTTTGGCAAAGATGCGATAAGTTTTAATAATACGCAAGAAAACATAATAATATTTTTCATTATCTCTTTTTATAGTACTGCCAATCTATTAAAAACAGATTAGCAATAAATAAAATATATCATCCTATAAGAAGACGGTAGAAAAGAAACTACTTTTTATTTGCGCAATATTCATCATCAGAATAGCATAATTATGTAACCATTTAACATAATCAACTATCTGAACCCTCTGTAACCACTAATACAGGCCCCAACAATAAAGAAAAATAACGAAAGACAAACACAAAAGATAGCTGATGGCAAACTTATTACCTTTTTCCAAGTTCCGTGAGAACTTAACACAAAAAACAAACAGTTAAATCAATAGGGCAACATCGTTCAGAAAGGAATAGGAAAGAAATGACATACATACATTAACCTCTAATAATTGCGCTTATGAAGTAGAAAAAACGAATCCTTTACAAACCTATTCCGGAAATACAATCGAATCCGGAATCCTAAAACAAACTATCAAATTAATGTTTAACCGAACAATTTAGTGTATGACAGAAAAAACTAACCTGTTTCCGAACCTAATCCGGTTTCGAGAAACAAATCGCCTGAAAATGGCAATCGCTGCTTCTATCATGCTATGGTGTGCAACACCTCAGCAAGCGGCAGCCGATACTTACGAAAAACACGAAATCACCACTGTACAACAGCAAAAAGTAAAAGCTACCGGTACCGTGGTAGATCAAAATGGGGAAGCTATGATTGGTGTATCCGTCAAAGTGAGAGACAATGCCACCATGGGAACTATCACCGACCTGAATGGTAAATTCTCTTTTGACGTACCTAAAGGCGCTACACTTGAAATTTCTTACATCGGCTACAAAACCGTAACTGTCAAGGCAGAAGGTACAGTCCTCAACATTACGATGAAAGAAGATGCAGAGGTATTGGATGAAGTCGTTATTGTGGGCTATGGTTCACAAAAGAAAGTGAACGTGACCGGTGCCGTCGGCATGGTCAGCTCCGACGTACTTGAAGCCCGACCGGTACAAAACGTATCGCAGGCTTTGCAAGGTGTAGTCCCAGGTCTGAACCTCTCGGTTGGCAACTCCGGAGGTGCACTGGACAGCTCGATGAGTATCAATATCCGTGGTGCCGGTACTATTGGTGATGGTTCAGGTTCTTCTCCTCTTATTTTGATCGATGGCATTGAAGGCGACCTGAACTCAGTTAACCCGAACGACATCGAAAATGTATCTGTACTGAAAGATGCAGCTTCTGCCTCTATCTATGGTGCCCGCGCTGCATTCGGTGTAATCCTCGTTACAACCAAGAGTGGTAAAAGCGGCAAAGCAAGGGTCAGCTATAACGGTAACGTACGTTTCTCTGACGCACTCTGTGTACCGGAAATGATGGACTCTTATCAATTTGCACAATACTTCAACCGTGCAGCCGAAAATGCCGGTGACTCAGGTCCATTCAGCCAAGAAGCACTCGACCGTATCCTTGCCTACCAAGCCGGAACCCTGAAAGAGACAATGACCATGAACGAACAAACCCGTAAATGGCAGGCTTATGGCGGTGCTAATGCCAATACCGACTGGTTCAAGGAATTCTATAATGACTGGGTTCCGTCACAAGAACACAGCCTGAGTATCAGCGGAGGTACAGAAAAGACACAATATACTATCAGCGGAAGCTTCCTCGACCAAAATGGTCTGCTTCGTCATGGTAGCGATAATTTCCAACGCTATACGATGAACGGTAAAATCACAAGCCAGATTGCTGACTGGTTCACTGTCACTTACTCAACCAAATGGACACGCGAAGACTTTGACCGCCCGTCATATCTGACAGGGCTCTTCTTCCACAACATCGCCCGCCGCTGGCCGAGTAACCCGGCTTACGACCCGAACGGACATCCGGTAGACGGCATGGAAATCGAACAGTTGGAAAACGGTGGAAAACAGATCAACCAAAAAGACCTGAACACCCAACAGCTACAGTTCATTTTCGAACCCATCAAAAACTGGAGAATCAACGTGGAAGGTAGTTTACGCACAACGAACACGAATGAACACTGGGATGTATTGCCGGTGTATGCATACAACGCAGATAACGAACCGTACCTGATTTCATGGAACGGCGGTGCACTCGGCCTCTCTCAGGTAAACGAGTATTCATATAAAGAAAACTACTACACGACCAACATCTATTCGGACTACTTTAAACAGTTTGACAGCGGACACTACTTCAAAGTTATGGCCGGTTTCAACAGTGAGCTTTATAAAACCCGTTATGTCCAGGCTCAAAAGAGTACACTGATTTCAAGTTCAGTGCCTACCATCAATACAGCCACTGAAGACCCGAAAGCATGGGGAGGATATGCCCACAATGCCGTAGCCGGTTTCTTTGGACGTATCAACTACAATTATAAAGACCGATACATGGTGGAAGCTAACGGACGTTACGACGGTTCGTCACGTTTCATAGGTGACAAACGTTGGGGATTCTTCCCTTCATTCTCTGCCGGATGGAACGTTGCACAAGAACCATTCTTTGAAAGAATCGCCGAAAAATGCAGCATCGGTACATTGAAACTCCGCGCTTCTTGGGGACAATTAGGTAATACAGATACCAAAGACGCATGGTATCCTTTCTATCAGACTATGCCGACAGGCTCCAACTATGGCTGGTTACTGAACGGTGCATTACCTAACTACGCCAACAATCCGGGCATTGTCAGCATGAAGAAAACATGGGAAACCATCGAAACATGGGATGTCGGTTTAGATTGGGGATTGTTTAACAACCGTTTGACCGGTTCGTTCGACTACTTCGTTCGTTATACTTACGATATGATCGGTCCGGCTCCCGAATTGGCTGCATCTTTAGGTACAGGAGTGCCAAAGATCAATAATGCGGATATGAAGTCCTACGGTTTTGAACTTGAACTGGGTTGGAGAGACCGTATCCGGGATTTCTCTTATGGCGTGAAATTCGTTCTGTCTGATTCTCAGCAGAAAATCCTGAAATATCCGAATGAAGACTACAACATCGGTACTTATTACAAAGGCCAGAAACTCAATAATATCTGGGGATACAAGACAATCGGTATCGCACAAAGCCAGGAAGAAATGGACGCCCATCTGGCAAAAGTAGACCAATCGGCCTTGGGTAGTAAATGGGGAGCAGGCGACATCATGTATGCCGACCTCGACGGTGATGGCAAGATCAGCACAGGAAGCAATAAACTGGGAGATACAGGCGACCGCGTAATCTTGGGTAACAGTACTCCACGCTTTAACTACGGTCTGACTATCGATGCAAGCTGGAAAGGAATTGACTTCCGCGCGTTCTTCCAGGGCATCGGCAAACGTGACTATTGGCTGCAGGGCCCGTACTTCTGGGGATCAACCGGCCTTGGACAATGGCAGGCTGCCGGCTTCAAGGAACATTGGGATTTCTGGCGTCCGGAAGGTGACCCTCTGGGAGCAAACACCAACGCTTACTACCCACGTGTAGCAAGAAACGGCGGTAAGAATACGAATGTACAAAGCCGTTATTTGCAAAACGCAGCTTATTGCCGTCTGAAAAATATCCAGATAGGTTATACTTTGCCCAAAACATGGACAGAAAAGGCAGGCATGTCGTCTGTACGTGTCTATGTATCCGGAGACAACTTGCTTACTTTCTCCGATATCACAGGCATCTTCGACCCGGAAGCAATCGGAAGTACATATGATGCGAACAACGGTAAACTGTATCCGTTGCAGAGAGTCATTTCAGTCGGTTTAAATGTTAACTTCTAAAAAACACCAAGAATATGAAAATTAAAATGAAATATATCGTGGCGCAGGCTTGCCTCGTAGCGGGAGCATCCATGGCTCTGACTTCGTGCAACGACTTTCTGGACAGAGAGCCGCTGGATCAAGTCACTCCGCAAGAGTATTTCCAAACTGCAGACCACCTGGCAGCATATACTATTTCAAAATACAACTCTATGTTTTCAACACATAGCGGATGGAATGCCGGTACGGTAAACAATGATGGCGGTACAGACAACATGGTAGTGGGTGGTTATAACTCTACCTACTATGAAAAAGGGATCTGGAAAGTACCTTCAAACAATAACAACTGGTCCAACGGATTGTCACTGGCCCGTTATTGCAACTACTTCTTCGAACAGGTATTGCCTAAATACGAAGCCGGAAAGATCTCGGGATCAGAAGATGACCTCAAACACTACATCGGTGAAATGTATTTCATGCGTGCATTGGTATATTACAACCAGCTACGCAAATACGGAGATTACCCTATCATCACTGAGGTGCTTCCGGATGATGAAGCGATACTGATTGAAAAGAGTGTACGTCAGCCACGTAATAAAGTGGCCCGCTTCATTCTCGAAGATCTCGACAAAGCCATCGGGTTAATGAAAAACCAAGGCTTCATGAACAACAATCGCCTGAACAAACAGTGTGCTTTGCTGATCAAATCACGTGTGGCATTATACGAAGCTACATTTGAGAAATATCATCAGGGAACAGGCCGCGTGCCGGGTGACGAAACATGGCCGGGAAAGAGCGTACATCCGAATTTCTCACTTGATGTAGCAGCCGAAATCAACTTCTTCCTCGACCAGTGTATGGATGCAGCTTCACAAGTAGCAGACGCTATTACACTGACTGAAAACACAGGGGTATTCAATCCGCTTAGCGACAGCGAATATTCCGGTTGGAATCCCTACTTTGAGATGTTCTCTGCCGAAGATATGAGCGGTTATTCCGAAGTTCTCTTCTGGAAAGACTATCTTCGTTCGGGAAGTATCAACATCAGCCACGGTGCTCCCAACTATATTTATTCAGGTGGAAACAATGGAATGTTGAGAAGCTATGTACAGACCTTCCTGATGGAGAACGGATTGCCTTGGTATGCCAGCAACAGCGGATTTAAAGGCGACAGCAGGGTTCAGGAAGAAAAAGAAGGACGTGACCAGCGCTTGCAACTTTTCTTATTCGGTGAGAAAGACAAGCAGGCTCCGAGAGCCGATGGTGACGGCACTATGCCCGAGTTCGGCGAACCTGCTCTCTTTGAGCTGCAAGAAGTAAGAGATTTGACAGGATATCGCATCCGTAAATGCCTGACTTATAAAAAGGATCAGATTATCTCCGGTTCCGACCAGTCGACCACAGGATGCATCATCTATCGTGGTGTGGAAGCTTACCTCAACTATCTGGAAGCATATTATCTGAGAAATGGCAAGGTAGATGGAAAAGCAGCCCAATACTGGACCGCCATCCGCAAACGTGGTGGGGTGGACACAGATTACGAAAAAACCATCCGCAATACAGATATGAGCAAAGAAGTAGACTGGGCTAAATACTCCGGTTCTACATTGGTAGACGCAACTTTATTCAATATCCGCCGTGAACGTCGTTGCGAATTCATCGGTGAAGGTATGCGTTGGGATGACCTGATGCGTTGGAGAGCTATGGACCAATTGCTCACAACCAAATATGTTCCGGAAGGATTCAACTTCTGGGATGAAGCTTATGATGACTATGTGGCAATGAAAAACGACAAAGGCGAGCCTAAATATAAGATTGTATCAGACGGTAGTTCAACAGCCAATATGTCAGCAAAAGAATTAGGTAAATATGTACGTCCATACTCAATCGTAAAAGCAAATAACGCTGTATTCGACGGTTACACATTCGCTAAGGCATACTACTTGTATCCGGTGCCGATACGGCAGATGGAGCTACTGTCTCCGGACCGTTCAGTCAACAGTTCTGTACTTTACCAGAACCCATACTGGCCAAACAAAACAAGCGAGCCTGCTATCGAATAATAGTTTTCCAATAGGAATCAAAATATAAAAAAGTATTGATTTTTAGTATATAATAAAGTTGTTGTGGTAAGAGATTTATAGCAACTACACAAATTTAAAAAAGGAAAATTGGAAAAAGGGCGTCCGTGAGGATGTCCTTTTTTATATTACATATTAGAAGAACGGTATATATAAACAAAAAGGCCGCGCAAATTGCACAGCCTTTCATTATATAAATATCCGGAAATATCAGCTCTTGTTAGCGCGTTTACGTTCGTTTTCATCCAAAAGCACTTTACGCATACGCATAGCCTTCGGAGTAACCTCTACATATTCGTCTTCCTTGATGTACTCTAATGCCTCTTCAAGAGAGAACTGTACAGGAGGAATCAAACGGGCTTTCTCATCAGAACCGGAAGCACGCATGTTAGTCAGTTTCTTCGACTTAGTCACATTTACAACCAGGTCTTTTTCGTGAGCATGTTCACCCACTACCTGGCCAGCGTATACCTCTTCCTGAGGGAAAATAAAGAATTTACCACGATCCTGCAGTTTATCGATTGCATAAGCAAATGCAGTACCACTTTCCATAGCGATAATCGAACCATTGGTACGACGTTCGATATCACCTTTGAACGGTTGATATTCTTTAAAACGGTGAGCCATAATGGCTTCACCTGCCGAAGCAGTCAGAACGTTCGTACGAAGACCGATGATACCGCGTGAAGGCATGTCAAACTCAAGGTTAATACGCTCACCGGTATTCTCCATCATGGTCATCTCACCCTTACGGCGAGTCACCATATCGATGATTTTACTTGAATACTCTTCCGGTACGTTGATTGTAAGTTCCTCGATCGGTTCACACTTCACTCCATCTATTTCTTTATAAATTACTTGCGGCTGTCCAACCTGTAACTCGTAACCTTCACGACGCATCGTTTCGATTAAAACAGAAAGGTGAAGCACACCACGACCCGATACTACCCATTTACCGTCTTCTTCACTCTTACGCACGCGCAATGCGAGGTTCTTATCCAACTCCTTGGTCAAACGATCATGGATATGACGTGAAGTTACAAATTTACCATCCTTACCATAGAACGGAGAATCGTTGATGGCAAATAGCATGCTCATAGTCGGTTCATCAATAGCGATAGGCGGCAATGCTTCCGGATTTTCATAATCGCAGATCGTATCTCCAATCTCAAATCCGTCAATACCCACCAAAGCACAAATATCTCCTGAAGAAACCTCAGTCGTTTTCACGCGACCCAGCCCTTCAAAAACATGAACTTCCTTTATTTTAGATTTTACAATACTACCGTCGCGCTTAGCCAAGGATACATTCATACCCTCCTTGAGCGTACCGCGGTGAACACGTCCTACAGCGATACGGCCTGTATATGAAGAATAATCGAGTGAAGTGATCAGCATCTGCGGAGTACCTTCCAATTGTTCCGGAGCAGGAATGTTCTCTACAATACAATCCAGCAAAGGCACAATGCTGTCTGTCTGCTCTTTCCAGTCCGTACTCATCCAGTTGTTCTTAGCCGAACCATAGATTGTCGGGAAGTCAAGCTGCTCTTCAGTAGCATCGAGGCTGAACATCAGATCGAACACCATCTCGTGTACTTCGTCCGGACGGCAGTTCGGCTTATCCACCTTATTAATAACAACAATCGGTTTCAATCCGATTTCCAAAGCTTTCTGTAATACGAAGCGCGTTTGCGGCATCGGACCTTCAAAAGCATCAACCAACAGAATACATCCATCGGCCATGTTGAGCACACGCTCTACTTCACCACCGAAGTCGCTGTGTCCCGGAGTATCAATAATATTAATCTTAGTTCCGTTGTAATTGATAGAAACGTTTTTAGAGAGAATCGTTATCCCTCGTTCACGCTCCAAGTCGTTGTTATCCAGAATTAATTCACCGCTTGTTTGGTTGCCGCGAAACAAGTTTCCGGCTAAAAGCATTTTATCGACGAGAGTCGTTTTCCCATGGTCAACATGGGCAATAATTGCAATGTTTCGAATATTTTGCATAGAATACCTATTATTTGGCGACAAAGGTACAAAAATTGGATTAGAAAAAAGGGATAGTATAGAAAATATTTCCTGCAATTCATTGTGGGATAAAAGATAATGCCTATCTTTGCACGCTCAAAGAAACATTTTATAGATCAATAATTTTATTAATTATGTATTTAGACGCTGCTAAAAAGCAAGAAATCTTCGGTAAGTACGGAAAGTCTAACACTGATACTGGCTCAGCTGAGGCCCAGATAGCTTTGTTTTCATACCGTATTACTCACCTGACTGAGCACATGAAGCTCAACAGAAAAGATTATAGTACAGAAAGAGCTTTGACTATGTTAGTAGGTAAACGTCGTGCTTTGCTCGACTACCTGAAAGCAAAAGATATCACCAGATATCGTGATATCATCAAAGAGCTTGGCTTGCGTAAGTAATCACTTACCGCAAACAAAATTTAAAAGCCGTTTCTTCCCGATGGAAGAAACGGCTTTTATTTTTTACCCTTCCCCTTGCTTGGATATAAAATTTCATTAATTTTGCAGCAAAACGAATTAAATTATAACCTTTTACCAGGAAAATACATTCAAACATTATGGATACAAGTAAAATCGTAGGAGAAAAGATAAAATCACTCCGTGAGAATAAAGGAATCTCAATAGAAGAACTTGCCGAACGCTCGGGACTGGCTATCGAACAGATAGAACGTATCGAAAACAATATTGACCTGCCGTCATTGGCACCGCTTATCAAAATAGCCCGTGTATTGGGCGTACGTCTGGGCACTTTCCTCGACGACCAGGATGAAACAGGTCCGGTTGTTTCGCGCAAAATGGAAGCAACAGACACGATCAGCTTTTCAAACAACGCCATCCATTCGCGCAAACACATGCAGTACCATTCACTGTCCAAGTCAAAAGCCGACCGCCACATGGAACCGTTCATTATCGATGTAGCCCCTACACAAGACAGTGATTTCGTGCTATCTTCCCATGAAGGAGAGGAATTCATCATGGTCATGGAAGGAGTCATGGAAATCAGTTACGGAAAGAGCACCTACTTGCTTGAGGAAGGCGATAGTATCTATTATGACTCCATCGTACCTCATCACGTTCATGCCTACGAAGGACAGGCTGCCAAAATTCTGGCAGTGATCTATACACCGATTTAATGATCAACGATTATCGCTCCACACATACTAAAAACATGCAACTATACGAAAAAACACTCGGTCAGTGGCTTGAACATTGGGCCGAAACAACACCCGACAAAGAATACATTGTATACTCCGACCGTAACCTGCGTTTCACCTGGAAGCAATTCAACAAACGGGTGGATGACATGGCGAAAGGATTGATTGCCATCGGAGTGGAAAGAGGTACCCATGTAGGCATCTGGGCGGCAAACGTACCGGACTGGCTGACTCTGCTATATGCCTGTGCAAAAATCGGTGCAGTCTACGTGACAGTAAACACCAACTATAAACAAGCTGAACTGGAATACTTGTGCGAGAACTCGGACATGCATACACTCTGCATTGTTAATGGAGAGAAGGACAGCGACTTTGTTCAGATGACCTACAATATGCTTCCGGAACTGAAAACCTGTGAACGCGGACATCTGAAGAGCGAACGTTTCCCCTATATGAAAAATGTGATCTATGTAGGACAAGAGAAGCACCGCGGGATGTACAATACACAGGAAATCCTGTTATTAGGCGATAATATAGAAGACACCAGACTCAATGAACTCAAAGCCGGCGTCGACTGTCACGACGTGGTAAATATGCAATATACCTCCGGAACAACCGGTTTTCCCAAAGGGGTCATGCTGACACATTACAATATAAGCAATAATGGTTTCCTGACCGGCGAGCATATGAAATTCACAGCCGACGATAAACTATGTTGCTGCGTACCTCTGTTCCATTGCTTCGGCGTAGTGTTAGCCACCATGAACTGCCTGACTCACGGCTGTACCCAGGTGATGGTTGAACGCTTTGACCCACTCATCGTACTGGCATCCATCCATAAAGAAAGATGTACCGCACTCTATGGAGTACCTACCATGTTTATCGCCGAACTAAATCATCCGATGTTCGATATGTTCGACATGTCGAGTCTTCGTACAGGCATCATGGCCGGCTCACTCTGCCCGGTAGAGTTGATGAAACAGGTGGAAGAAAAAATGTATATGAAGGTGACCAGCGTATACGGGCTGACTGAAGCAGCTCCGGGTATGACTGCCACCCGCATTGACGATCCATTTGACGTACGCTGCAACACTGTAGGACGTGACTTTGAGTTCACAGAAGTAAAAGTGCTTGATCCGGAAACAGGTGAAGAATGCCCGATCGGCGTACAGGGAGAAATGTGCAATCGCGGATATAACACCATGAAAGGATATTATAAGAACCCACAAGCTACAGCTGAAGTGATAGATAAAAACAACTTCCTGCACTCAGGAGACTTGGGAATCAAGGACGAAAATGGAAACTATCGCATCACGGGGCGCATCAAAGATATGATCATACGTGGAGGGGAGAATATCTATCCGCGTGAAATCGAAGAATTCCTCTATAAGCTTGAAGGAGTAAAAGACGTGCAGGTATCAGGCATTCCGTCTAAAAAGTATGGAGAAGCAGTAGGCGCCTTCATCATTCTGCACGAAGGGGTAACCATGCAGGCATCAGACGTGCAGGACTTCTGCCGTAATAAAATCTCCCGCTACAAAATACCCAAATATATTTTCTTTATTGATGAGTTCCCTATGACCGGAAGCGGAAAGATACAAAAATTCAAACTGAAGGATTTAGGATTGAAACTCTGCGAAGAACAAGGTATCCAGATTATATAAAAACAGACATGATAAGTGATTAACCGGAGAGAAATTCCAAACGTTAATCACTTATCATTATCGCTTCACAGGTAAAGTAAAATAAAAGACAGTTCCTTTGCCCTGTTTGGAACGTACCCAGATTCGTCCGCCCATCTTTTCGACAAGCATACGGCAAATAGTCAGTCCCAACCCTGTGCCTTGCACAAAATCATCTATCTTTCCGAAACGTTGGAAGATCGTAGCCACCCTTTCTGCAGGGATTCCTTTCCCTGTATCCGATACATAAAACTGCACCATATCGGCCTTTTCCTGAAATCCGAAATGAATTTCTCCGGCAGAAGTAAACTTAATGGCATTGGTGATCAGATTGACCAAAATCTGCGAAATGCGCTCCCAATCTCCTTGTATGCATAGCTGCGGATCTACTTCGTCCAACATAAGCCGAACTTCCGGTTTAACCGATTTCACATACAATTCATGCAATTGCAGACAGATATCTTTCAACTTCACAGGATGATAAGAAAGTTCCAAGGAACCGGCTTCAAGGGCAGAAAGATCGAGAATATCATTGAAGAGATTCAACAGGACAGACGAATTGTGCTCTACGATATCGGCATATTGCCGCTTTTCGTATTCATCGTCCGCCTCGATAATCAGTTTGGAGAAACCTACAATCGCATTTAGCGGAGTGCGTATTTCGTGGCTCATATTTGCCAGAAACGAAGATTTCATCCGGTCGGCCTCTTCTGCCTTGATCCGGGCCGCTATCAACTCTTTTTCCGTCTTCTTTGTTTCGGTCACATCCCATGACACTCCAATGATATAAGGATACCGTCCTCCTGAAGGAACCACTGTTTTCATGGTGGTCACTGTACGGACTTCGCCACTCATAGTGGTATAAGTTTCCAGATACTCAATGCGCCCCAGCTCCATCGCTTTCAAATCATCTTGCCGGAGACGCTCCGCATCCTTTTTATCCGGAAATATCTCCGCATCTGTACTCCCCACGGCCCTCTCGACAGAGATACCCGAATATTCGGCAAAAGCTTTATTCCAATAAAGATAACGAAAGTCGTTCCCTGTATCTTTCACAAACAAATAGACAGGAATATTATTCAGAATATCATTCATCAACGAATTGAGACGTACGATCTCACTTCGCTGAGCCTCGTTGGTTCTTGCCATTTCAGTCTCTTGTGATACATCACGGCACATACACAACAAATATTGATCATCCAACGGAAAAATACGATTTTCATAATGGTGAAGAACACCGTCCAACGTTAACGAATGTTCGGCTATCGAACTCTTTCCGGTACGAATCACCTTATCCATGTTCTGACGAACACTTTCATAAGCTTCCTCAGGAACAATATCTCTTACATTTGAATTTATAATACTCTCGGCTGTCGTACCTTCAACATGATTCGTAGTAGGTGATGAAGCTAACTCTACTATATTGGCATTATGGTCAAAAACAGTAAGCATATCGGGCAAAGCATCCAAAATCCGGGTACTGTACCGCTCGCGAAACCGTCCTTTTTTAAGAGAGTCGAGTTCAGAAGAGAGCCCCTCTACTTTTTTCTCCAATTTCTCTACAATCTCCAGTAGTTCTTCTTTTGTTTTATGCTCGTAGTATCCCATGGATTTCAGTCTGTTTAAATCTATATTGTTGTATATAGCATTTCATTACTTGCAAATATAATACATAAATCTGAAAAATATCCTACAAATCGAAGTTATTATTGATTAAAAAATCCGATAGCTTTTGTCCTACTATTCAGAATGTTCTATCTTTGCACCACTTTATATTTTAAACAATTTACATTTATGTCCACAGAATTATTCTCTACCCTGCCCTACAAAGTGGCAGACATCACACTTGCCGACTTTGGTCGCAAGGAAATCGACTTGGCAGAAAAAGAAATGCCCGGCCTTATGGCTCTTCGCGAAAAATATGGAGAATCCAAACCGTTGAAAGGTGCCCGTATCATGGGTTCGCTGCACATGACAATCCAGACTGCCGTCCTGATTGAAACGCTGGTGGCTTTGGGAGCTGAAGTCCGTTGGTGCTCTTGCAACATATATTCGACACAAGATCATGCAGCAGCAGCCATTGCAGCTTCAGGTGTTGCCGTATTTGCCTGGAAAGGTGAAACTTTGGCAGACTATTGGTGGTGTACCTTGCAGGCTCTGAATTTCGAAGGAGGCAAAGGGCCGACAGTGATTGTCGACGATGGCGGGGATGCCACAATGATGATCCATGTGGGCTATGAAGCAGAAAATAATGCTGCCGTATTGGACAAAGAGGTACATGCCGAAGATGAAATAGAACTGAACGCCATACTGAAAAAAGTGCTGGCAGAAGACAAAGAACGCTGGCACCGGGTAGCGGCTGAAGTGCGCGGAGTTTCGGAAGAGACAACGACCGGTGTGCATCGCCTATACCAGATGCAGGAAGAAGGCAAGTTGTTGTTCCCTGCCTTCAACGTAAACGACTCGGTTACCAAATCTAAATTCGACAACCTGTATGGTTGCCGCGAATCACTGGCAGACGGCATTAAACGTGCCACAGACGTAATGATTGCCGGTAAAGTAGTTGTAGTATGCGGTTATGGAGATGTAGGTAAAGGCTGCTCACACTCCATGCGCTCTTATGGGGCCCGCGTGTTAGTGACAGAAGTCGATCCCATCTGTGCACTTCAGGCCGCTATGGAAGGTTTTGAGGTAGTGACCATGGAGGACGCCTGCAAAGAAGGTAACATCTTTGTTACCACAACCGGTAACATCGACATCATCCGTATCGATCACATGGAACAGATGAAAGATCAGGCCATTGTTTGCAACATCGGTCACTTTGACAATGAAATTCAGGTAGATGCCCTGAAACATTACCCGGGTATCAAACGTGTCAATATCAAACCACAGGTAGACCGTTATTATTTCCCTGACGGACACAGCATCATTCTGCTGGCAGACGGCCGTTTGGTAAACCTGGGCTGCGCCACAGGACATCCCTCTTTCGTGATGAGCAACTCTTTCACTAACCAGACACTGGCACAGATCGAGCTGTTCAACAAGAAATACGACATCAACGTATATCGCTTGCCGAAACACCTGGATGAAGAAGTAGCCCGACTGCATCTTGAAAAGATCGGCGTAAAGCTGACCAAACTGACTCCTGAGCAGGCTGCCTATATCGGAGTTTCGGTTGACGGTCCATATAAAGCCGATCACTACAGATATTAAAAAGTTACGATTGGACGATTTACGAATAACGGTTAAGCCGGATTGTAAATCGTCTAATCCTACAGTCAAACCTCAATCATAAATTGTAAATCGTCTAATCGTAAATGAAAAAGTTTCTTCCAGACCTTATTGCCATTCTGGCATTCATAGTCATCTCTTTCATCTATTTCTTCCCGGCGATCACTGAAGACCGGATTCTCTTCCAGCACGACACCGTAGCCGGAGCCGGAGCCGGACAGGAAGCTAAAGAGTACTATGAAAAAACAGGTGAACGCACACGTTGGACAAATGCCCTTTTCGGAGGAATGCCCACCTACCAGATGTCCCCAAGTTACGACTCCACCGAGCCACTGACATTCGTACAAAAAGTATATCATCTTTTTCTCCCAAACTACGTATGGCTCACATTTATCATGATGCTCGGATTCTATATCCTGCTAAGGGCATTCGGCATACCGGCATGGCTCTCGGGGTTGGGAGGAATTATCTGGGCCTTTTCGTCCTACTTCTTCATTTTGATTGCTGCCGGACATATCTGGAAATTCATCACCCTTGCCTATATACCACCTACAATAGCAGGTATTGTACTTGCTTACCGGAAAAAATATTTGTTAGGAGGGATTGTCACTGCTTTGTTCATGGCCATGCAGATTCTGTCCAACCATGTGCAAATGACCTACTATTTCCTGTTTGTCATTCTCTTCATGGTAGGTGCATTCTTCGAAGATGCCTGGCGCAAAAAAGAACTTCCCCAGTTCTTCAAAGCTACCGGTGTGCTGATTATCGCCGGATTAATCGGTGTATCCATCAATCTTTCGAGCCTATACCACACTTACGAGTATAGCAAAGAAACGATGCGTGGCAAAAGTGAGTTGAAATATGAAGGAGCTGCCGCAAAGCAGACAAGCAGCGGGCTCAATCGTGATTATATCACCCAATGGAGCTATGGCATCGGCGAAACATTCTCATTACTGGTCCCCAATGTCAAGGGAGGCGCCTCGGTGCCATTGTCACGAAGTGAAAAGGCAATGGAAAAAGCCAATCCGATGTACAGCAGCCTCTACTCACAACTGACCCAGTACTTCGGCGACCAACCCATGACAAGCGGTCCTGTCTACGTAGGTGCTTTTGTACTAATGCTTTTCATTCTGGGCTGTTTCATTGTAAAAGGTCCCATGAAATGGGCACTGTTAGGAGCCACCATTTTCTCTATCCTGCTTTCGTGGGGTAAAAATTTTATGGGGCTGACAGACTTCTTTATCGATTACATCCCGATGTATAATAAGTTCCGCGCCGTATCTTCCATTCTGGTAATTGCCGAGTTTACCATTCCCCTGCTCGCGATTCTCACCCTGAAAGAGATACTTAGCAAGCCGGAGCTGCTGAAAGAGAAACTGAAATATATCTATATCAGTTTCGGACTGACCGGGGGACTTGCGCTACTTTTTGCCATTGCTCCCCGCCTATTCTTCCCGACTTATATTCCTGCTAACGAGATGGCAGCCCTGCAGAATGCTCTGCCCGCCGATCAGTTATCACCTATAGTGGCTAATCTTGAAGAGATGCGTGTGCACCTTTTCACTTCTGACGCTTGGCGCAGTTTCTTTATCGTTACTATCGGTACCCTGCTCTTACTGGCTTACAACGCAAAAAAACTGAAAGCGACCTGGACTGTTGCCGCTATTGCCCTGCTATGCCTGGGAGACATGTGGAGCGTAAACAAACGCTACTTGTACGACGAACAGTTCGTCCCGAAATCCGAACAGGCTGCAACGTTCCGGAAGAGTCAGACAGATGAACTGATCCTGCAAGATCAATCACCGGATTACCGTGTACTGAACTTCGCAGGCAATACATTCGAAGAAAACAATACTTCTTATTGGCACAAGAGCGTAGGTGGCTACCATGCTGCCAAACTCCGCCGTTATCAGGAAATGATAGACCATCATATTGCCAAAGAAATGCAGGCAGCCTATCAGGAAGTAGCAACAGCAGGCGGTCAAATGGACAGTGTGAACGCAGCTAAATTCCCTGTACTGAATATGCTGAATACAAAGTACTTTATATTCCCTGCCGGGCAACAAGGGCAAACAGTCCCCATTGAAAATCCATATGCTTTCGGCAATGCGTGGTTCGTAGATAAAGTACAGTACGTGAACAATGCGAACGAAGAAATCGATGCCATCGGGCAAGTCGACCTCCAACAAACCGCTATAGTAGACTCTAAGTTTAAAGAGGCCTTGAAAGGGGTGAACGAGGGCTACAAAGACTCACTGTCCACCATCCGGTTGACCGGCTATGAACCCAACCAATTAGTATACGAGACTTCCTCGCCCAAAGACGGTGTAGTTGTATTCTCGGAAATATATTATCCGGGATGGACGGCAACCATTGATGGCAAACCTGCCGATATTGCCCGTGCAGATTACATCTTACGTGCTATGAACGTACCGGCGGGTAAGCATACCATCGAAATGCGTTTTGATCCGCAAAGCCTGCACGTCACAGAAGGTATTGCATATGGAGCGATGGCATTATTGCTGATAGGAGTAATTATTCTGGTATGGATCAACCGGAAAAAATATGGAGAAAGCATAAAAAAATAACCGTCTACAGAGACCGGTTCATCATTTACAAACACGAACTCCTCAGACAGAAGTAGTCTGAGGAGTTTGTGTTTTATTCTATACGTAATTTATTATTAATTCTTTCAGACTCTCTATAACCTCTTTTTCATTGATGACATCTAAAAAAGAGTAGCCTCATCGAAAGTGATAAATTCCGGATTCATATACACCGCTTGAGTTATTAAAACACATTATTTTTACCCAACACTTAAATCAAGACCTTCAATATCGCTTAGGAAGCTATTCTGTAAATTCAGCAATGCGATTATAAGAACAGCCTGTATCAAATGTGCCATACCTCTTATGCCATTCATCTATATTCAACCGATTCATTGTCCCTAAATTCTTTGAATAAATCGTAGAATCAGCTACAGAACTATTCAATGGACGACACAAGGTTATAGAAAAAACATTCTGACATCTTGTTCTATCTTAGAGATTAAACATCAACCAATACAAAAAGGTTGCAATAAAAATATATTCAAGTAAATAAATCCGCGATAGCTTTTTGTCATTTTGTCTAAATGTATTCTAAACACCCTTTAGAGTCGTTTTTTTGCACACCATAACAAAGAAAGAATAAAAAACTCAGAAATAGCGTTGTTCTAAAAATCACATAGCCACCAAATACAGTGAAATACTATAAGAAAGATAATTAGCCGACCCCATTTACTATTCACAAGAAAGCCAGATAACAAACGAACGTTCAGAATGATATTAAAAAAAGAGGCCTCTAAAACTTTATTATAGAAAAAAAAGCCACTTTCTTCCCCTGAATTAAAGGCTTTTCCAAGAAAAAAAGTGCGTTTTTCATCAGAAAACAAACTTATTATTAATAAGAAGTTAACTTCCTACTCTCAGGAAATTAATTCTCTGCCGACAGGAAGTTAGTTATTTGCCGGCAGGAAGTTAACTTCGTGCCGGCACCTCTCACATTATTTCCCGGTAACAAGTGATCTAAAAAGAAATATCCGATGATTCCTCCTCTATTTCGCTACATTTCGCCAAAGTGGATGTCAGCAAATAAGTAGAATATCAAACATTTTGATACCAAACCACATTTTAAACCATCAAATTAAAAGCGCCATCCTTCCTCTGAATAGAGGATAAAGGATGGCGCTTGATATAACTTCTTACTAAGCACCTTCTTACATAGCAGCAGGTAACGTTACCTTGAAATTTGGATTTTCCGTATGTTGCCGGTGGATAATTCCAACCATTTTCTTCACAATATCCGGATTCTCGGCAGCTACATTATGGTCTTCATGGATATCTGTTGCCAAATTATAAAGGAAAGGAATACCTTTCTTAACAACCATTTTCCAATCTCCCATGCGTACGCCTATCTGGTTCGTTTCATTAAATTCCCAATAGAGAAAATCATGTTTCTTCTGGTTCTTCTTACCCAACAGAGTCCGGGCAAAAGAGATACCATCAAAATAATCGGATTCTTTCTTCTTATTCACATATTTTTTCGGGAAATTCTTCACACCCGTCAAATCACACAAGGTAGGCATGACGTCGTAGAAAGCACATTGGTGATCATTCACTGTTCCGGCAGCAACCTGACCGGGCCAACGAACAATAAACGGAACACGGATACCACCCTCGTAACACTGGCGTTTCAAGCCACGCAACTTCCCGTCACGCCCGAAGAAAGTGGGATCGGCCCCGCCTTCCTCGTGGGGACCATTATCACTGGTAAAGATGACAATCGTATTTTTATCCAATCCTTTCTCTTCTAACTTCTTCAGGACCTCACCCACATAATGGTCCAAACGGGTGATCATACCTGCAAACTGCGCATGTACATGGGTGATAGCGTTATATCGGGACCCCTTCTGACCACCAAAAGCTTTATCATCAGTAAACTGTGTCTTGTAATGGTTCAGAATAGAGTCTTCCGGCTGCACCAGTTCTGCGTGAGGCAAAGTATAGGTGAAAACACCGAAAAAAGGTTGATCTTCATTCTGTTTATCGATCCATTCCATCGCTTTCTGATGAATCAAGTCGGCTGAGTATTGAGTACGTTTATGATAATCGGGACCGTACATCGGATATTTGATATTCTCTTCCATCACAACACGTACGACACCCGTATCGCCCAACGACTGGCTATAACGGTTCAGGAAATTGGGATAATAGAGGTGAGCCTGAAACTGACAGATATATCCGTAATATTCATCGATTCCCCTTTTATCCGGAGTGGACACAGAACCTTCGTACCCCCCTGCCCATTTGCCAAACATACCGGTAGTATATCCGTTACCTTTCATGATCTCAGGCAAAATGATATGTTCCGGATCATAAGGGTGTTGTCCGACAACCGAGAATTCTTTATTATCGCCATACATCACCGTAGATGCTTGAGTCCAATACTCTTTATTGCCACGTACTTCACAATGCCCGGTATGCTGTCCGGTCATCAACGACGCACGCGAAGGTGCGCTCACCGGACTTCCGGCATAGGCTTGCGTAAAGCGCATACCTTCACGGGCCATGTTGTCGATGTTAGGCGTACTGATGTATGGCTGTCCGTAACAACCCAAATCTCCATACCCCATGTCATCGCACATGATAAAGATGATATTCGGTTTTTGAGGGTCATGTGCCTTCTCTTGATGGGCAAATGCTTGCGAGCTACCCAGCCCGACAAGCAATGCACTGCTATAAATGATTTTCTGGTTCATTCGTTGGGTTTATTTCGATTTCACCACAGATTACACGGATTTTCACAGATTAATAATTTATTTCACTGAGAGCTAAGTTAAATAATCTATGTAATCTGTGGTGAGTTTGGTTCATTTATATTCCGCTTCAGTTATTCCCATCCCGGATTGTTAGGTGCAAGTGCAGGATTCAGAATAATCTCCTGGCTGGGAACTTCATAAAGATAATATCTCTCCTGCCAGCCTTCGCCTGCTTTGATAGGATCGGGTTGCAGATAGATATATCCTTCTGTCATGGCTCCGTCGGCAGGATCCGGTCCGCCGGTCGTTTCATCCAGCAAGAACTGGGCACCATGTCTGAACTTATCTTTCGTCATCCACATTCCTTTGAGCTGACGATTAAGGAACCAGGGAGCCATTCTCCAACGACGGATATCATAGAATCCGAAGCCTTCACCCATTAACTCGATAATACGTTCACGACGGACTTCCCACAAAACAGGATCTACCAGAACACCTTGTTCATTACCTTTCGGGTAATAGCGGCCACGATTCGGGTCAAAGCTATCGTTGATCTCGGCAACCTTCATATCTGCCACACCGGCACGTTTACGTAGTTTATTGATAGACTCGTCGGCCACTGCCTGAGTGAACTGCCCTGTCTCGCACATGGCCTCAGCATAATTCAGCAATACCTCTTCGATTTTGAAGATAGGTTTATCCGATGTGTTCAGAGTGATACCTCCATTTCGGTTCGTTTCCCAGTTGCTCCAGTTCTTCCAGAAGTAATATCCCGAACGGCTTCTCACGAAACCTGTAGCTCCGATACCTCCCATAAAGTTGGGTGAAGAAGGAACCAGTGAGGCTGCCCAGTTCTGTCCGGGCAGACGTTTCATGCCGATACCGGGGTTATCACACGATTCGTTAGGTCCCATTATGTCAATGTATTCACGGTCGGCAGGATCATCGGTATAATCCCATGTTCTGGGATCATCTTTCGTCTTGGCCTTTGCTTTTACTTTATACGGAGGCATCACCACATGATATAAACGCGGGTCACGGTCGCGGAAAGTAGCGTATGGCGTTTTGTCTCCATGATAGTTCTCAGAAGTAGCAATCGGCTTACCGTCCTTACACAGATAGAGATCAACTGTGTGCTGGTTCATCTCCACATTATGGCTATCCATGTGTTCCAATGCACTGAAGTTGGCCATCTTGATGTCCTGAACAAACTCCATGTACAGAATGACTCCCGGCACTTTGCCCAAATCTTCTGTAGTCCACATCTCCCCATATCCGGCTGCAGGCTGACCGTCTGTTCCGTAGTAAAGAGTAGGATAATCATTCATCAACAGGCGAGACACCCGGATACATTCGTCAAAGAACTTCTGGGCACCCTCCATTCCGTGATATTTGCGCCAAGTGGCTTCACGCAACGTAAATCGTGAGATAGCTGCACGAATACAATCACGATTGATGGTATTCGCACCGTCTTGTTTCTCAAAATCCCCGATATTCGCTTCAGCCCATTTCAAACGATTCAATACGGAGTCTGCTACAATCTCACGGTCAACACGGGGGCCGTAAGCTTCGGGAGAACTTTCGTTAAGAACCGTATTGACCCAAGGCACTGCCCCGAAACGGTTGATAAGCTCCATGTACCAATATGAGTGGAAGAAATATCCCACCGCACGCCAATGGTCTTTTTCAGCATCAGTCATTTCTGACTTATCGATATTGGCAAGCAAGATGTTAGCACGACGGAATGTGCCGGAAAATCCCCAGCCATTGCCCGAAGCCACACTCTGCACCCTTCCGAAAGCATAGTCATTACCTGACTCATTGGCACGACTCTCCAAGTATCCGGCATTCATATCACCTGCGTAACAAGATCCTTGCCCGGTTCCGTTGATTGTATTGGCTATATTATTGTCTTTGAATATCTCATAGCAGGGCCATGCAAACGACTTAAAGTTATCGTAAGATTTAAAAGCATTATTCTCTGTCAGACTGGTGACAGGCGCATGCTCCAAAAAGCTGTCATTACATCCGGCCAGTCCGATTCCGGCTAAAATAGCCAATGATAGATATATCTTTTTCATTTTTAATTCTTGGTTATGCGTTTATAATGTAAAGTTGATACCGAACGAAACAGTACGGAATGCCGGATAGTTCCAGCTCAAGGTTTCAGGATCGATACCTGAAGGCAATGAAGAGAAAGTTGCCAGATTCTCTACACTGACAAAACCCTTCAACTGATTCAAGCCGATTCGGGATATCCATGTTTTAGGAACAGTATACGACAAAGTAACGTTCTTGATGCGGAAGTAAGCGGCGTTAGATAAGTATCTGTCTGTCTTACGTCCATAGTTGGAGCCGACTGTCGGATTCTGTCCGTACATACGTGGATATTTTGCATTCGGATTTACAGCAGTATAATCTCCATTGGCGGCATCTACCGGTTTCCAGTAGTCGGTCAGACCGTCAAATAACGGTTGGTACTTGATATCATTCACTGAGTAAATGTACATCGGGAATACCAGGTTGTTGGCAATCCATGCATCACGTTGACCGGTACCCTGCATCATAATATTCAGGTCGAAACCTTTATAATTGGCACCGAGAGTAATACCATACAGGTATTTAGGCAGGCTATTACCTATTACTTTCTGGTCACCGGGGTTATCCAATGTACCGTCTCCGCTGTCGATCTGGTTCGTACTCTTATCGTCATCACGGAGATTCTTGAATTTCAAGTCACCGGGACGCGGGCTGACACCTTTAATAGAGGCTACCCCGTCTTTAAGTTTCCAGCTGTTGGTATCTACAAAATCATCTACTGTATAGAATCCGTCTACTTCATATCCCCAGATCTCACCCAGTCTTTGTCCCGGATAGAAATTACTCAGCAATTTAGAAGCAGCATTGTCATCGTACTTAGTGATTTCAGAGTAGCTGTCAGAAAGATTGAATCCGACACGGTAGTTGAATTTACCGATGCGGTCTCTCCAGTTCACAGCCAGTTCCCAACCACGGGTACGCATATCAGCTGTATTCTGGAAAGGAGAACTTGCACCCACAACAGCAGGAAGCTGCATACCCGGTGCCAACATTCCTTTTGTGTCACGCTGATACCAATCGAACACGGCATTCAGACGATTGCCAAACATATTCAGATCCAAACCGATATCAGTAGTCGCTACTTTCTCCCAGGTAAAACTTGTACTTACCAGATTCGGCAAAGAGTTAATGGCAGTTACATAATCACCGCCTGACAACCAGCCGTTGTACTTGTTACTGACACTCATAGTCGGGAAATATGCATAGTTCACTACATTCTGGTTGCCGATCACACCATAAGATGCACGAATCTTCAGACCATCAATATAATTGCGTGTAACCTCCATAAACTTTTCCTGAGCCACGTTCCATCCCAAAGATACAGACGGGAAGAAACCGAAACGGGAATCTTTCGGGAATTTGGATGATCCGTCATAACGCCCGTTCACCTCCAGCAAATATTTATCCATGTAGTTATAATTAACCCGGAAGAATCCGCCACGAACAGAATATTCATTATAGCTGTCTGTCGCTTTCAGGTCACCAGTACCTGAGCCTAAGGCCGGCACTTCGATAACAGCTTGATTGTAAGACAGCACATTTACTCCTTCCGTATATTTAGACTCCTGGTTGAAACCGGCCATTACGCTAAAATGGTGGTCTTTCTTAATATCAAACTTATATGTACCATAAATATTGAAGGCATTGTAATCGGTGAACTGTTTTTCTTTCTGCAAATAGTCTTTTGCAGCATTCCAGATGTTGTTACCTCCCTGTATGTCTGTATACTGAGTTTTTCCGGTATAGAAATTATAGTCATACATGTTTTTGTCAAACGTGTATTCAAATACCCCTTCAAAGCCTTTGAATGGCTTCAAAATAGATTTCACGAAAACACGCGGATTGTCATACGACTTTTTCCATTTATTCGCCAACAACACCTGATTGCGCGGTGTATTGAAAGGCAAATCCTGAGAGATTGTAGAACAAACGTCCGCAGGCATATTACCTTCCGGTTGATAAGAAACCTGATTACTACCGAACATGCTTCCCAGACCGGAACTCGGTTGTGACTGATTGGTACGCGCATAGCTCATTGTCAGTTCCTGAGTAAACCATTTGGTAATATCAGCAGAAATATAAGAATTGATATTCAGACGTTCATACGTATCTTTATCGGTAATCAAAACACCGTCCGTAGATACATATCCGGCTGACATACGGTAACGCAACTTATCTGTACCGCCGGATACAGAAAGATTATGATTCATCTGGAAACTGGTCTCCATAAAATTCTTATATGGATCATGTTCGTTCAGATAATATAAGGCTCCGTCCGTATCGGCAAAAATACCATCACCTACAGTTTTGATAGATGAAGGATCCTGCCTGTACTGTGTCAGGTATTCCTTCCATTTTGAAACACTGGGTGAACCATAAGACCAATAAGCATCAGAATATCCTCCATCCTGATAAGCCTGCAGGTAATCCATTAACGATGCTTGCTTCGGCAGATTCATTGCAGTAGCAAAACCGAAATTATTGTTATAGTTCAGGCGGAAAGCCGTAGCTTCTTTCGGGCGCTTAGTAGTCACCAGAACCACACCACCGGCCGCACGCGCACCATAAATAGCTGCCGAAGCAGCATCTTTCAGTACCGTCACCGTTTCGATATCTTCCGGATTCAACATGTCGAGGCTACCCTCTACATTATCAATCAAGATAAGAGGCGCGACATTGGCACCATAGCTTCCGTCGCTATTCTTGATACCTACTGAATAGGCACCACGCAGTTGGAATGACTTTCCGCTACCCGGTGCATTCCCGCTATTAGATACCAGCAGTCCCGGAACCGTACCTTGCAATGCATCGGAAGCTGTCATAATAGGACGGTCCCCGATAATCTCATCCATTTTGATAGATGAAACAGCACCTGTCAGGTTTGCTTTCTTTTGTGAACCGAAACCGACTACCACTACTTCGTCTAAGGTACGAGAGTCATCTTTCAGCACTATCTTCAAAGGAACACCGGCCACGGCTTTCACTTCTTGTGTTACATAACCGATATAAGAGATAACGATAACAGCACCCGGATTTACCGACAAAGAGAAATTTCCCTCTACATTACTGATCGTACCATTCTGGGCATTGTTTTTTTCCATAATGGTAGCACCAATAATCGATTCTCCCAGGTTATCCCTGATATTACCTTTTACAACGATCTTATTACTCTGCTGTGGTGTGGAAACTACCTCCGGAGCACTCTTCAGAATAACTTCATTGCCCTTGATGACATAGCTGATACCACTGTCTTTAAACAGCACATTCAGTACCTCCTCTATGGAGCCTTCACAATTGATGTCACGGATCTTTGCATTACCCAAATCGGCTGCCTTGTAAAAGAACGTATATTTACTGTTCTTTTCAATAACCTGGATGGCCTGTTTAATGCTCATTGCCTTTCCCTGCACGGCTATCTGTCCCTGCACGGCAAAAACGGACATAGGATACAGGAGCATAAACATAATTACGCCTGCCAGAAAACGCCTGTTACAGACGCTAAAACATTGTCTCATGTCTTTCATTTTTTTGATTATACGATTAATTAGTGATTGATAAAAAAGCGATTATTTATAAATAATGATTCTCTGTGTTTCTTTTCTAAATTTCAAATTCATATTGATACAAATCTTTTCGATAACTTTAGATGCGGGGTCATCATAACGCATATAGCCTGTGAACAAGTCATTTCGGGATACTTTCTCGTCGAGCTCTACCGGAATATGGTAAATATCATGAATGGCTTCTATCAAATCATCCATACGCATGTCGACAAATTTGTAACGTCCCTCATCCCAACTGATATTACCTATATTCTTTAATATCACTTCATCCTTTTCGGGATGAAAAATAACCTGTTGCAAAGGTTTCATTTCAATCTTCCTCTGCGAAGCCTTAGCGTTGAAATCAACCTTTCCACTGAAAAGAGTCACTTCCGCACCATACTGCCGGGTGGACTGAACACGAAAAACCGTCCCTTTGACTTCTACAAATGCCTGATCAATATATACCTTAAAATTACGTCCCTTACGTTTGGTTACCTCAAAAGTAGACTCTCCCTCCAACCAGACTTCCCGTTTATCCATAAAGTCCTGTGAAAAACGGATTCGACTTCCGGCTTGCATCCAAACCCTTGAACTGTCGGGGAGCACGTACAACCGGCTATTTGAAGAAACAATCTCAGTATACTCAATGATATGTTGCGAAGTGACAGGCTCCTCATTAAAAAAGAAGATACTTCCCCCAACAACCAATAACACTGTAATACATGCAGCGAGAGCAATCTTCAAGTACCTGAGCTGGAGCCGTTGCTTACGTTCAAAAGGAGTCTGACATTTGGAATCAATCTTATTCCAAATCCTACTTTCAACAGCAGCATCATCCACTATATTCCTTGCAGCATCAAATTGTTTTTTCATCTTTGTCTCCACAACATCCCAGTGCGCCAGCTCTTCTACTTCTCCCGGAGAAGACTTACCGGCAATCAATTTGCGGACAAGCCGATCGTATTTATTAGAAATCTTCATATTCTTTATATTTCTTTCCAAAAGCCCAAGCTATATTTATAAATCTATCCATAAATACACAATTTATAAAATTCCCCCCTATATGTTTTCCGCTTTTTTTCTGTTTTATAAATTGAGTATGCTATATTTGTAATCCAAACGTAACTCTTAATGAACGAAAAAGAAGCAATTATTAAACTGAAGACCCGCAATGATAAAGCTGCCTTTGCATTCCTGTACCACTCTTATTGGGCTAAGGTTTACAACTTTACGCGACTTTATGTCACTTCTTTGGTTGATGTGGAGGAAATCGTTCAAGAGGTTTTTATTAAAATCTGGGAGAGCAGAGAGTCTTTGGATGAAGAGCAAAACTTTGCAGGATATCTGTTCATCACCATGCGTAACCTTGTTTTTAACCGCTCCCGCAAGAATCTGAACGAGGCTTTCTACCAACTGTCAGTGATAGAAGCAGTAGAAGAGTCATATGATATAGAAGAAGAACTGGATGCAGCCAATCTACGGACACATATCGAATCACTTATTTCAATGTTACCACCCCGGCAACAGGAAGTATTCCGTCTGAGCAGGGACGAAGAACTTTCTTATCGTGAAATTGCAGAGAAACTGCAAATATCGGAAAGAACAGTGGAACACCACATATCCGATGCTTTGAAGTTTCTAAGAAAAAACATCAAGCTTTACACATTATTCCTTTCATTATAAATGAAGTAGCGCTGCTCTTCCCCGTTGGGACAGAACAGCGCCGATCATCAGTTTTTATGAAAAACGAAACTTTCTTTCATAGAGAGGTATTACACTTACATAACAATTCTCTCTTCACAGAGATACTATTAACACTATATATAAACATGATGATTTTCATTAATAAATCAAAAATAAACATTTCTATAAAAATAAGAAATGGAAATCGACTAATAGAACAATTTAATCGATCAAAATGTTCTCTACATTTTCAGTAAACGTTTACTCAAATACCTTACCGGATACCAGACAGATAAAAATCCGACAGTAAATACGGTAATAAATATCACGATGACATCCCCCAAATGAACACTGACCGGATAGGAATCAACTACAAAATTACCTGCAGCATTACCTCCACCCAATGAAACTATCCCGTAGGCCATCTGAACCCAACATAGAACCAAGCCGAGTATAATCCCGATTATAGCCCCATAAAAGGAAATCATACACCCTTCGAAAAGGAAAATACGCGAAACAAGCTGATCGTCAGCTCCCAATTTACGAAGTGTATTCACATCTTCCTTTTTATCCAGAATAAGCATCGACAGCGAACCTATCACATTGAAACAGGCGATCACGAGAATAAAGGTAAGAAACAAATACGAAACCAATTTCTCTATCTCCATGATGCGAAACACATCCTCCTGCTGCTCGTAACGGTTACGAATAACAAAACCATCTCCTAACGCCTTCCCGATCTTTTCTTTCACTACAGAAATATTAGATCCCGGCTTTAGTTTCAGTTCTATTGCAGACACTTCGGTAGTATAATCAAGCAAACGCCGGGCAAAATCCAACGAAGTGAGAATATACTGTCCGTCATACTTCTGCTGATTGACTACAAACACTACACCGGGCGAATACAAATAATCCATATTAAAGGAAGCAGCCGGATTTGCAAGATTAACCTTTCCATTCCTTTTAGGAATATATACCTGCAAAGGATCGACAAACCTGATTCCGGTCCCCAATGTAGAGACAAGCTCAATCCCCATCACTCCATAATCCACAACAGAATCGTTCAACAAAAACTCGCCTGCTCCATAAAGGATACTATCTATCGCAGTCAACTGCTCAAAATTATCTTGTACCCCCTTTATAACAGCCATTGTTTGACGATCCTTGTATTGCACCATCGCATTCTCTTCAAGTGTTTCAGTCAACACATCTACTTCCGGCATCTGCCGGATAGCCTGAATACGCGGATCCTGTGCATCGAAAACTTTCCCTTCGGCAATCGTCACTTTCAGTTCCGGATCAAACACAGTGAACAGATCGGCTACTGTATCCTGAAAACCATTGAATACGGAAAGTGTACACACCATTGCCATCGTAGCCAATGCTACTCCACACACGGAAATAGCCGAAATGATATTAATGGCATTGTGTTTCTTCTTTGAGAAAAGATATCGCCGGGCTATGTAGAAGGGAAGATTCACTTCAACAAGGCATCTATCTTTTCAATGTAGTCCAGCGAATCGTCCACAAAAAATTTCAATTCGGGGATAATGCGCAACTGATGACGAACACGGGTACCGAGTTCGAAACGGATGGACTTCATATTATTATTGATATTCTTTACCATTTCTTCGCTTTTATCAGAAGGGAAGACACTTAAATATACGCGGGCAATGCTCATATCAGGGCTGATACGTACAGCACTGACAGATACCAACACACCGGGCATGGCCTTGGTCTGCAACAGAAAAATCTCACTGAGTTCTTTCTGTAACAAACGGGCTATCTTATTCTGTCTCGTTGTTTCCATAAACTTTCTACGTAATTATTTTATCAAACAAGCAATTAGCACTTGTTACAATAGAACACAAAATTAGAGAAATATATCGTTTGACAGATAAAATATGTACTATTTTTAATCTTCATTATTGAATTATTCTTCCAATGCTAAAGAGTAATCAACTAATACACATCTCACTTTTTACGAATAATGGTCAGTCCATCACGCAAAGGGAGGATTACTTTCTCCACTCGTTCATCATGTGCCACCAATTCGTTGAAAGCCTTAATACCGATGGTTTGATAGTCGTTGTTATGTGGCTCTTCCAGCACATGACCATCCCATAAAGTGTTATCGGCTATGATATATCCTCCGGGAGAAAGATGCGCAAGAGTCATCTCATAATATTCAATATACTTACGTTTATCGCCATCCACAAAAGCAAGGTCAAACGTAACTCCCAATGCAGGTATCAATTGGAGAGCATCTCCAATGTAGAATTTAATTTTATCAGCATAAGCTGAATTTTCGAGCCAGGGACGGGTAAAGTCTTCCTGTTCGTCATTTATCTCAAATGTGTGGAGCATTCCACCCTCCTCAAGTCCTTCGGCCAAGCAAAGGGCGGAATAGCCACTATAAGTTCCTATTTCTAATATCTGACGAGGCCGTATCATACGAACAAACATCTTCAACATACGCCCCTGCAGATGACCGGAAGCCATACGGGGACGCAGAAGCTTGACATGCGTATCCCGATAAAGAGCTTTCAGGTATTCACCTTCTTCATCGATATGCTTTAGGATATATTCGTCTAAAAGATCGGTCTCTTTCATCTCATCCTACAGATAACGGTTGCTATTAGGCAATACACTGTCACCGGCATGCTTCAAAGCATCTTCCACGACATTGATCTCAAGGAAAGAGGTTTGTGTCCCGGCTTTACCGCTACTCAGATAACCCACCATATCAGTAGGATGTAAACGTCCTTCTTTCAATAAACGACGCAGAGCGGCAAAATAATACTCCTGTCCGTTGGCCAACTCAGGCATGTAGATCGCCTCCACTCCATAAGAGAGTGCCAGGTGACGCATAGTTTTCTCCTTATAACAAATGGCAAGCACCGGATATTTACCACGGAAAGCAGCCAGATTACGTGCAGTGCGCCCTTGATAGCTATCAGTAATGATAGCGCGTATTTTTAGTTTAGTAGTTGCTTTCACAGCCTGTTTGGCAAGGAAAGCAGTCACGTCATTACTATTCTCATCCAGAGGAATACGGATATCATTTTCTTCCAATTTGTCTTTTTCAGCCTGCGCAGCAATCTTAGTCATGGTTTTCACAGCCTCCACCGGATATTTACCATACGCGGTTTCACCACTCAACATCAGAGCATCCGTACGATAATAGATAGCATTCGCAATATCGGTTACTTCAGCACGAGTCGGACGCGGATTATTTATCATCGTATGTAACATCTGTGTAGCTACGATTACCGGCTTCTTGGCAAGAATACATTTACGTATCAATGTACGCTGAATTCCCGGAATGCGTTCCTGTGGAACTTCAATACCCAAGTCACCGCGAGCTACCATCACTCCATCAGCGACTTCCAGAATCTCATCTATATTATCTACACCTTCTTGATTCTCTATCTTAGCAATAATACGGATATCGCTGTTGTGTGCATCCAGAATTTCACGAATATCAAGCACATCCTGACGGTTACGTACAAAAGAATGTGCTATGAAATCGATATCTTTTTCTATCGCATAAAGAATGTTATTACGATCTTTTTCAGTCAGAGAAGGCAGGTTGATGCGGACCCCGGGAACATTTACACTCTTACGGCTCCCCAAAGTTGCTTCATTCTGTACCTCACAAAGCAAATATTCGGACGTTTTATCAATAACCCGCAACTCAAGATCACCATCGTCAATCAAAATAGTCCCACCTATATTCAAATCGTGTACGAAGTTCGGATAAGAAACGGCAATACATTCACGGGTAGTCTCACGTTCGGGATCCCCCACAATTTTAACCTTCTCGCCAATCTGATAAAGTATTGGTTCCGCATTGGCAGTGGTACGTACCTCCGGGCCTTTAGTATCCATAAGGATAGCGATGCGATTGGACACGGTACGAACATTGGCAATCAACGCTTCAAACCCTTCACGACTGGCGTGAGCTGTGTTCATACGAACCACATTCATCCCTGCATCAAACAACTCTTTTATAAAATCTACATCGCAACGTCTGTCTGAGATGGAAGCTACGATTTTAGTCTGTTTCAGCAACATAATCTATCTACCTATTTATATTTATACCTATTTATCTAATAAAGCCTCAAGTGCCAGACGATATGAGTTCAATCCAAATCCACAAATCACACCTTTACAGGCACAAGCAATCATAGAAACATGGCGGAACGACTCGCGGGCATGAACATTGGAAATATGAACCTCAATCACAGGAGAGGGAACGGAACGGATGGCATCCTGCAAAGCAATGGAAGTGTGCGTATAAGCTCCTGCATTCAAAATGATTCCATCCACATCGAAACCGGTCTGCTGAATTTTATCTATCATTTCTCCTTCAACGTTCGACTGGAAATAACCCAACTCCACATCGGGATATTTTTTACGAAGCTCACCTAAATACTCTTCAAATGTAACGCTTCCATATATAGAAGGTTCACGCTTGCCCAAAAGATTAATATTGGGACCATTAATAATTTGTATCCTCATAACACAATCCTGCTATTTTTAATACCTTTGTCTTCGAGAACAATATTTCAAGATGCAAAGGTAGAAAAAAGAAATGAAATTAGACGAAAAAACAAAAAAGAAGGATGTGCAAGGGTTGATTATCAAAAAGTACCAACAGTATCTGAAACTGGAAAAGTCATTATCCAAAAACACATTGGATGCTTATTTGACGGATTTGGACAAGCTATTGAACTTTTTATCGGACGAAGGTGTGGATATACTGGAAATCAGCCTGAAAGACCTTCAGCGTTTTGCAGCCGGACTGCATGATATCGGTATCCATGCCCGGTCACAGGCACGCATCATTTCCGGCATCAAGTCTTTCTTCCATTTTCTGATAATGGCCGATTATATAGAAGCTGATCCGAGTGAATTACTGGAAGGTCCCAAGATTGGTTTTAAACTACCAGAAGTATTGACTGTAGAGGAAATAGACCGTATTATCTCAACTGTAGATCTGAGCAAAAATGAGGGACAGCGAAATCGGGCAATATTGGAAACACTCTATAGCTGTGGTTTACGGGTTTCGGAATTAACCAACTTAAAACTATCAGATCTTTATTTTAATGAAGGATTCATTAAAGTAGAAGGAAAAGGTAGTAAACAACGATTGGTGCCCATCTCCCCCAGAGCCATTCAGGAAATAAAATACTATTTCATGGATCGAAACCGGATTAACATAAAAAAAGATTATGAGGATTATCTGTTTTTAAGCAGACGGGGAACACACCTATCACGTATCATGATCTTTCATCTTATCAAAGAACTGGCCGATATGGCAGGTATCACCAAAAACATCAGTCCACACACATTCCGGCATTCTTTCGCAACACACCTTCTTGAAGGAGGCGCCAACCTGAGAGCTATTCAATGTATGCTCGGACATGAATCAATTTCGACCACCGAGATTTACACACATATCGACCGTAATATGCTGCGAAGTGAAATCATAGAACACCATCCGCGCAACATCAAATATCGGCAAGAAAAAAGGCATTTCAATAAACAATAAAGTCTGGTTTGGCGTTATTTAGAGAGAGAAATAGTGCTGAACAGCTCAGGAATGCGACAGTTTTCATTAAATTATAATAAAATTAAGGGTGTATTTGCCTAAATGTATAAGAATTAATATCTTTGCGTGGCATTTATGGGCAATCCACAGATGCGTATTGAATAGACAAAATTTCAATTACAAACATTTAATTTATACCTAAAATGATCAAGAAGTTGTATTTGCCTTTACTTATGGCATTGGTTGTTGCATTGTCATCATGTAGCAACAAAATGGGTGCACTGTCATCTGATTACTTCACTACGACTCCTCAGGTACTGGAAGCTGTAGGTGGTAAAGTTCCTGTGACTATCAACGGAAAGTTCCCTGAAAAGTATTTCAAAAAGAACGCAGTTGTTGAAGTAACTCCGGTCCTGAAATGGGAAGGTGGACAAGTGAAAGGACAGCCTGCTGTATTCCAGGGTGAAAAGGTAGAAGGTAACGACCAGACTATCTCTTACAAGATGGGTGGTAATTACACGATGAAAACTACATTCGACTATGTTCCTGAAATGGCTAAGTCTGAACTGTACCTTGAATTCAACGCAAAAGTTGGAAAAAAAACAATCGCTATCCCTGCAGTGAAGATCGCAGACGGTGTGATCTCTACTTCTGAATTGATTAACAATACTTTGAGCAGCGCTAATCCGGCTTTGGGTGACGACGCTTTCCAACGTATCATCAAAGAAGCACACAACGCTAACATCATGTTCCTTATCCAACAGGCTAACATCCGTTCAAGCGAATTGAAAACCGCTAAGGAATTCAACAAGGAAGTTGCTAACGTAAACGATGCAGAAAACAAAAAGATCAGCAATATCGAAATTTCGGCTTATGCTTCTCCTGATGGTGGTGTAAAACTGAACACAGGTTTGGCTGAGAATCGTGAAGGTAACACAACTAAACTGATCAATAAAGACCTGAAGAAAGCTAAAATCGAAGTTCCGGTTGATGCTAAATATACTGCTCAGGACTGGGAAGGTTTCCAGGAACTGGTTTCTAAATCAAACATTCAGGATAAAGAACTGATTCTTCGTGTTCTGTCTATGTATCAGGATCCGGAACAAAGAGAGACAGAAATCAAAAACATCTCTTCTGTATACAAAACTTTGGCTGACGAAATCCTGCCGCAGTTGCGTCGTTCTCGTTTGACTTTGAACTATGAAATCATCGGTAAGTCTGATGAAGAAATCGCTAATCTGGCTGCAACAGATCCGAAACAGTTGAATCTGGAAGAAATCCTGTATGCTGCTACACTGACTAACGACCCAGCAAAGAAGGCTGACATCTATACAAAAGCTTCTCAGCAGTTCCCGAATGACTACCGTGCATTCAACAACTTGGGTAAACTGGCTTATCAAGCAGGTGATTTGGACAAGGCTCAATCATACGTGAAAAAGGCAGAAAGCATTAAAGCTGCTCCTGAAGTAAACATGAACTTAGGTTTGATCGCTCTGGCTAAGGGTGACAAAGCTGCTGCTGAGTCATACTTAGGTAAAGCTGCCGGTGCTAAAGAACTGAACGAAACATTGGGTAACCTGTACGTAGCTCAGGGACAATACGAAAGAGCAGTAAACGCATTTGGAGACACTAAAACAAACAGTGCTGCTTTGGCACAGATCCTGGCTAAGGACTACAACAAAGCTAAAAACACTTTGGCTGGTATCTCAACTCCGGATGCTTACACAGACTATCTGATGGCTGTTCTGGGTGCAAGAACTAACAACACTTCTATGCTGACAAGCAGCTTGAAGAGCGCTGTAGCTAAGAACCCGGCTTTGGCTAAGAAAGCTGCTACAGACCTTGAGTTCGCTAAATATTATACGAATTCTGATTTCATGAACATCGTAAAATAAGCGAGACTTAATTGAGAAAAATATAAAAAAGGAGTTGTCCGCCACATAAATGGCGGGCAATTCTTTTTTTTTATCTACAAAACCCTTACTTTCGCAGAAAAGAAATAAGAATGAGAAAGATAGGGATTCTATTTATTACCGTGTTTTGCCTGTTTGCCTGTAAAAGCAACAGCACCCAAATCAGTCTGGAAGGTGAACTTAAGGGACTGACTAACGACACACTCTACTTATATGGAACAGACGCTCTATATGATCGCATAGATACTATTTATGCACAAGAAGGTAAGTTTAGCTACAATCTCAACGTAGATTCGACAGTAATCGATACGCTCACAGCAACTGTACTCCTGATAAACGGGAATGTAGAGTATCCGCTCTTCCTGGACAAAGGAAACCAAATTAAGATAAAGGGAAATGCCAATGATCTCAGCCATTTGGACATAGATGGCAATGAACCGAACACAAGCTTGAGTCTTTTTATGAAAGAACAGAAAAGTTTGGGTCAGGCATCCAATAAAATGATGCAGGAAAAAGCCGAAACATTTATCCGCCAACACAACTCCTCACTGGCCAGCATTTATCTCCTCGACAAATATTTTGTGCAGACGCCACAGCCGGATTATACCAAAATAAAAGAAATAACCGAAAGCATGACGGGAGCACTCCTTGATCGTCCTTATATTGAAAATATCAGCGACTATATTGATCAACTGGAAAAAGTGACTGTTGGTAAATCTGCTCCTTATTTTAGTTTACCCAATAAAAAAGGTGAGAAGTTATCACGTTCAGCTGAAAAGTTCAGAGACAAATATCTTCTACTTAATTTCTGGGCTTCGTGGTGTGACCAACGATCCGAAACCAATACAGAGCTGAAAAGACTAAATAAGGAATATAAGAGAAACAAGAACTTTGCCATATTAGGCATATCGCTTGATATAGATAAGAAAGCATGGGAAACAGCCATCAGTAAAGATAGCCTGAATTGGGAGCAAGTATGCGATTTTACCGGTTTAAGCTCAGAAACAGCCAAGCAGTATGCAATACTGACGCTACCAACCAATATCCTGATCTCGCCAACCGGCAGAATTCTGGCAAGAGACATCAAAGGAGAAGCACTTACCAATAAACTAAAAGAATTACTGAAAACCGAAGAAAAGAAATCCGGAAGAACTAAACGCTAAAATCGAGTCACTAACCTCAAAATCATTAGAAACACGTGCTTATAAAAGTATTCGGAGCGGCTGTACAAGGCATTGAAGCAACCCTCATCACTATAGAAGTCAACAGTTCACGAGGATGCATGTTCTACATGGTAGGCCTTCCCGACTCAGCAGTCAAAGAAAGCCACCAGCGTATTCTGTCTGCCCTGCAAGTAACCGGGTACAAGATGCCTACCAGCAATATTGTTATCAACATGGCCCCGGCAGATATCCGCAAGGAGGGCTCATCTTACGATCTGCCATTGGCTATCGGAATGTTGGCTGCCAGCGAGACTATTTCATCCCAGAAACTATCTCGCTATATGATAATGGGAGAACTCAGCCTCGATGGAACAATCCAACCCATCAAAGGAGCTTTGCCCATAGCTATCAAAGCACGGGAAGAAGGATTTACCGGGTTAATCGTTCCTTTGCAAAACGCACGGGAAGCGGCAGTAGTCAATCACTTGTCGGTATACGGAGTGAGTAATATACAGGAAGTTATTGAATTCATCAATGATAAACACGAACTGACACCGACTACAGTCCAGACCCGTGAAGAATTTTATGCCTGCCAAAGTGACTTTGAATACGATTTTGCAGATGTGAAAGGACAAGAAAATGTGAAACGTGCACTTGAGGTGGCGGCTGCAGGAGGCCACAACCTCATTATGGTAGGAGCGCCGGGCAGCGGTAAATCGATGATGGCAAAAAGGCTGCCTTCCATTTTGCCCCCTCTATCCTTAGGTGAAAGCCTTGAAACAACCAAAATACATTCAGTAGCCGGCAAGTTAGGGCGCAACTCTTCTCTGATATCCCAACGTCCCTTTCGGGATCCACACCACACCATCTCACAAGTAGCTATGGTAGGCGGAGGCAGTTTTCCGCAACCGGGAGAAATCAGCCTGGCACATAATGGAGTCCTCTTTCTGGACGAGCTACCGGAGTTTAACCGCAGTGTGCTCGAAGTATTGCGTCAGCCTCTTGAAGACCGTCGTATCACCATTTCACGCGTAAAAAGCACGATCGACTATCCTGCCAGTTTCATGCTGGTAGCGTCTATGAACCCGTGTCCGTGTGGCTATTACAACCATCCGACCAAACCATGTGTCTGTAATCCGGGACAAGTACAAAAATACCTGAATAAGATATCCGGTCCTCTGCTGGACCGGATTGATATTCAAATTGAAATAGTTCCTGTACCATTTGAAAAGATCTCAGAACAACGACAAGGAGAATCCAGTGCAGCCATCAGGCAAAGAGTGATTAAGGCCCGACAGATACAGGAAGAAAGATTTGCTTGTTATCCGGGAACTTATTGCAATGCTCAAATGACAAGCAAGCAACTATCGGCTTTTGCACAGCCTGAAACAAAAGGTTTGTCACTGTTGAAAAGTGCCATGGAACGCCTCAATCTTTCAGCCCGCGCTTATGATCGTATCTTGAAAGTATCTCGTACGATAGCCGATCTGGAAGGAAGCGGACAAATAAAACCAGAGCATTTGGCAGAAGCCATCAGCTACCGGAACTTAGATCGAGAGAATTGGGCTGGATAATGTTATGAAGAGCAAAGTTATAATGAAAGAAAACCTCCTTATCACACTCTGTCTTATCTTGTTATCATATGGAATGACCGGATGCAAAGACTCTACACGAACTTTGCTTAGTAAGTCTGTAGAAATGGAAAAAATCTCTACAGACAGTATGCTGTTTTATCTTCAACAAATACAAGAACCAAACCATCTAACCAATAAACAGCGGGCTGAATACTGCTTCCAATTGTACAAAGCCACATTGTGGAAAACTCAAAAGCCCAAAGATTCTCTACTTAAAGTATGCATCCCACTTTTTTTACAATATGGAGATACAGCCCAATGGTTACAGGCCCAACTGGAACAAGCTAACAGTTACTTTTACAAGCACCAGCCGGATTCTGTTTTACATGTCGCTTCATCCCTTCAAAACAAGAAAAAGTATATGACATATAGCCAACAGAGGTATTATTACAACATGCAAAAATTTGCCTACTTTAATCTAAAAAAATATTCGCAAGCCCTTGATCTGGCAAATAGCGTACTGACACTGAATAATCCATCTAATGATACTCTATCTTTATTTTACGACCATCGGAGCCGATTGGAAATATTAAAAAAAATGGGAAAGACAGACGAAGCAATAGAAGGATATTATAAGATGCTTGAATGGCTTGCCCCCTCAAAAGAATACCGTTATCTAAACTATTCCATAGCCGAAGATATTGTGAATTATCATCTACAGCAGCAAGATTTCAACAAAGCACTGGAATCCATGCTGGAGCTCCGCTCGTATCGCCGTAATCGTTATGACGTACCCTACTATCAATTGATCCGCGGACAAATATTCCAATCCTTGCACCAACTGGATTCGGCCCAATACTATTATAAACAAGCAGCTATCTCAACCTCACCATATATCGCGGCAGAAGCAACCTCCCGCCTGTTCCGGTTAATAAATGCGACACAATATCCTGAGCAGGCATATTATCTGGCAAAAAATGAAGATATACTGTATGGCAATCTTACATTAAACGTTAAGACAGAAGAGACTACCAGAAAATACAACGAAGCCAAGCTTCAGAATGAGCTGTATCAACTGCGTCTCACTCAGCAAGAGAAAGAATTATGGATGATGGGAATCACAGTTATTCTATTATTCATAGCCCTACTGATATCATTTTTCTATCATCAGGAAAAGAAGAAAAGATTGCTATCGGAGCGAAAACTGCAAGCAGAACAGGCAGAAGAAGAGGCTCGCCGATTGCAACACGAGAATGAATTATTGCATAAAGAAGCTGAACTAAGTGCGCTACGCGAAAAAGAGATTTTCATGCGTAATAAAGAAAGTGAAATGCGTGAAGCCCTATTCCGTCACATCTCTTTCTTCCAGAAGCTTCCTTCCCTCCATACAGAAAACTCTCCGGAAGATAGTCCAAACAGCCGGAAAATCACTGTAAATGATGCAGAATGGAGCGAAGTAAAACAAGCGGTAAATGATGCATTTAATAATTTCGTTGACCGGCTGCAAGAAAATTATCCACAACTCAGTGAGAAAGATATTTGTTTTTGCTGTCTGGTAAAGATCAATGTGAACATACAAGACCTATCGGATATCTATTGTGTCAGTAAAGCAGCCATCACTAAACGCAAGTACCGAATTAAAACAGAAAAGATGCATATTTCTGATGAAACTCTCAGTTTAGACGCCATTCTCCAAAGCTTCTGATAATAGTTGTCCGCCAGACGAAAAGGAAAGTCCACAACTAATACACTGAGCAGCAACAAACTAAGCAACAGTCAAGCGTCTATTTTTGTCCGCCTGTTTTTTTGTCCTCCCTCCCACTAATAGCTAATTTTGCTATTACAAAACGCGTTTGATTATTCATCTAATTATTTATGCTTATGAAAACCAGAATGATTTATCACAGTTTGGCAATCTGCTGTTTATTGCCAACTTTTGCTTTTACAACGGGGGACAACGATCCACTCGCAAAATCACCCACAGTTGCCAAACTTACGAATACTCCCAATGGCCCGTTGATCAGTTGCGACTTAAAAGCACTGAAAGATACCGTAAATTTCCCATTGAGCCAGTTGACAGAAGAATTACAAATTGTAAAACTCGACAATCGGGATGAAGCGCTTATTGGTGACTGGGTACGAACGACCATCGGAGAGAAATATATTTTAGTAAGCAATAACAAACAGACCCCTTACAAACTATTCGATCGTTCGGGTAAGTTTATTGCCACTATCGGATCGTATGGACAGGGACCAAACGAATACCTTAATACATATGCCGAACAACTGGACGAAGCAAATAACCGCATCTACATTTTACCCTGGCAAAGCAACAAGATATTGGTATTTGACTTAAAAGGCAATGCATTAGACCCTATTCCCCTATGTTTGCGAGTTCCCAAAGGAAAATTCCGGGTAAATACTGCTAAATCAGAAGTCACAGTCACCGTTTTGCCATTCCCCAACTGGCCTGCAGTAGTATGGACTCAAGATTTAAAGGGTAAGCGTAAAAACTTTGTAGCACCGGGCAGTCTTTCTATGCCACAGGATTTCAGCAACGAAGTATTGATGGGAAATAATACCTCTGCTTATGATGTCATGCTACTCAAAATTATACCCAAACCAAGTATAGATACTCTATACCACTATAATGCCGCAAAAAACAAACTGGAAGGGCGTTTTACTGTAAAATATCCATCAAACGATAATCTGCCTTGGCACGGTTATTATGAGATACCCAATCATTTCATAGGCGATGTATCTTTCCCAGTACAAGTAGACGAGAACACATTCTCCAGTTCTAAACCGGCTTATTACATAGTTAACAAGAAAACTTTGCACGGCAATTATGTCCGTCTTTACAACGACTTCCTTACTACTCCCAGTTCGACAATCTACCCTTCATTCAGTAATGGGTATTATGTCACTAATATGGAACCACTGGCATTGAAAGAAATACTTGAGAAAGAAGTCAATAAGAAAGGACTGGCAGCTGACAGAAAGAAAAAGGTACAAGACTTAATTAAGTCTCTCAATGAAAACGACAATAATATCGTATTATTCGCCAAATTGAGAAAGTAAAAGAGTGATTGTAAATAGTAGCCATTGATAACTTAAGGGAAGTGCCCCGGTGAATTAACCTTCGGCACCTCCCTTATTGTCAAGCCATTGCGAATAATTTTCTAAAATCTTATAATAAATTCCCGCTATATAGAATCTGTTTCTTCCCGAGACTGTATTTACCAAATGTACGTAATAATCTATCAATCACCCCTGCTATGCCCCAACAACCCGAAATAACAAATAAAACAGTTGGATTTGCAGGACCTTTTATAAATACATTATCTCTCTATATGCTTAATTATAAGAAAAATAGTCCGGTTGCTTCTCCGTATTGATTATGTATATGTAACTTATATCCTTTATTTAGCGGCAAACCTTTCATCGAGATAGTATAAGTCATATTCTCGATTGGATGGACGAGATCATGGACAAGGACAGTGTTATGTGCATCCTTAATCTCAATATTTACATTATCAAAAGTTGTATTAAATTTTACATACAATAACTCCTCTTCATAATTTATCGATGCTTCAACAGACGGTAAGCCTCTTACAACTTCCCAGCTTTCTGAAAGACTTATGTTCCGCTCCTGCACTGCGTTCAAAGATGTATTTTTTGTTATGGCTCTTGGAACCAAACAAAATAATAACGATAGAATAAATAGTAATTTTACTTTTTTCATAACTTGCTGTTTTTTTTGATTAGACACAGCAAAATTAATAGCAAATTTAATAAATACATCCATTTTGCTGCAATTAGGCATGGACAATCACATATTGAATATCAGTAATTTATATGATTTTTGATGGACAAAGGGAATAATGCCTATCTGTTTCTCAAGCAAATATTGTATTTATACCGAATAATTGGAAGTATATTGAAAAAAAGTAAAATCCGACACCGATTTTATGCTGTACCTAAGTTATAGATTAGTAAGTAAATGCTCGTAAAGAGTTGTTTTAGGTAAAGAGTTTAATCCAAGACGCTGGCGTAATCTTACTCTTTTTTTAGAGACAGAGTTTGGAGAAATACCCAACAAGTCAGCTTCAATATTAGAATCGAAATTAAACATAACCAGACAACAGTACTTCCACTCCTGTTCCGTAAGTTCCAGACACAGGCTATATACATGAGATTTGAGATTTGGGAATGTATCCGTACTCTCTTCCACTATGGAGTTCCATAGCTTTTCTGTCAATAAACCCTCTTCCCGGGGAGCTTTATGATTGGTTAATTCCAACAGTTTTTTATAAATGGGGGAACTATTAATTTTCACTCTTTGCAACTGATGATATTTTTGTGTTAAATTGTCAATTTCTTCTTGCAATTCATTAATTGCACCTTCATTTTTATCTTTCAGGTCAACTAACTGGGACAGCTGCTGCCTCTTTTCTTCCAATTCAATAGTTGAATTCAATAATTCGATTTTCTTTGCAGCTAATTCTATCGTTTGTTTGTCCAGTTTGTTTTTTATCTTTTGTTTATAAAGAAAGTACATGAAAATTATAACACTCAGAAAGAAGACGCACATACAGAGGATTATGATGTAACGTTGTTGCTGGATTGTCAGCTCATTAACTTTTTCTCTTAATTTAAAGTTACTATACTTTTTCTCTATTTCCAACACTCTTGATGCATGTTGAGCCATAGTAATAGAATCAACAGCGCATTGATACTCTTCCAGATTCTCTAATGCAGACTGGTAATTACCCTCTGCTTTATTAATCCTATAGTAAGCCTTTCTAATTGAAAATTCTCCCGGAGGGAATTTCGAAGAAACCTTGTTCAATGCCATTCGTGCTTTTTGGGGGAATCCCGTTTCTAAATATAGATTGATTAGCCCCAAATAGCTGTAAGTTGTATTAATAGAATCGTAGGAAACCGATTTTATATAATAGTCTTCTGCTTCTTCGTACCGTTTCAAATCACGATATATATTCCCAAAAGCATTTTCTATAATTGATTGAATCCTTTTATCACTTAAACCTTGTGCAAGAGAATCAGCTTCTTTTATACAACACAATGCTCGATCAAAAGAGTCCAAAGCACACCATTGTCGGGCAATATTCCTTATTGCATAGATGTGGCTTTTTCTATTTCCCGCTTTCTCAAACAATACCTTAGAGTCTTCATATTGATTCATTGCCATTTGTGGCATATCGTTCAAGTTATATAAATCAGCTATATACGTACAGATATAGCCTGAAGTATTAAACAACCCATTATTTTTGGCAGAATGCAAGGCTTCCACATAGTTACTCATAGCCTTATCATATTCACCGTCGGCATAATAAGAACGTCCCAAATAAAGCTGCATCTTCGCTTGATCTTCGGTGCTTCCATGTTTCATGTACCATGCCAGTGCACGATCCAGATCACAGGGAGAAGGCAGATTGTTATTGTTCAGTTTATCAGCAACTTTTCCTTTCAGCATACACCACAAAGAGAATTCGGCTATACTTAGAGCGTCAGGAGAAGGTATTCCAGCTAAAATTATATTGGCACTGTCAGGGTAAGTTTCGATTAACCTTTCGGCATTAAGTAATAAAGGCAATGATGGGTGTTGCTTTTCACATCCTATAAGTATCATAGTGAATAATAGTAATAGAATATTTTTTGTGTGTTCACTCATCATTGTCTGATTTTGGTATCTGCAAAGGTAAGTCCTTCATGTATATGATCAAAATACTATAATAGCCTCTAAATAAAGCATGAATCAGTCCCTAATTATCCCAATCTATAAAAATAGCTCCAAATAATCTCCTAAAGTTTTACAATCCTCTTCTGATGACAAAAGAGGAGCTCCCCTTCGTCATTGTGCAAATGCATACCGTTACCTTCACAATAACGGAAGAAGCTACAATCCGCACATTCACCCTTACGTGCCCACTCACGATCACGGAACATCTGAAAGCGCTTCTCCCATACTTCCATAAAGTTATCTTTATAAATATTGCCTTGATGAAAATTACTGCGTATGCTGGGACAGGCTGAAATAGAGCCGTCGGCTAAGACAGAAGCCACACTGATACCCGCATTACACGAATAGAAATGATCACGTACTTCACTCTCATAATTACCAAGAAAGCCCTCACAACCATAGCTCAGATGGACACGCCCTTCCTTCCGTACCTGCTTGATAAATTCCAGGACTCCGGTAAATTCTTCATTTGTCAACTGAAATTCCGGATGACTGGCCGCACGCCCCACCGGAAAAATAGTAAAAATACGCCAGTTACGCACTCCTATAGTATACAAATAGCTCTTTAACTCTCCCAAATGAGAGTAATTCTTCCGATTGACACAGGTAACAACATCCCAAGTCAGTTCGGGTTCGTGCACCAACATCTTAATGGCCTCCAACGCCTTTTCATAACTATCCGGATTACCACGCAACCAGTTATGTTCCTCTGCAAAGCCATCCAGACTAATTGTAACAGCATGCAAGCCGGCAGCCATCAGACTATCGAGCCGTTCACGGGTTAAATATAGCCCATTGGATACAATTCCCCATGGATATCCCCTACGATAAAGAGCTAACCCCACTTTCTCAAGGTCATTCCGCATCAACGGTTCACCTCCGGTTATAATAATGTTAACCTCATTAGGATTGACGTGCGGTGTAATCGAATCTATAACCCGAAGAAAATCCTCTGCAGGCATATCCTTCTGTTCCGACATTTTCCGGCAATCACTTCCACAATGTTTACATGCCAAGTTACACCGTAATGTACATTCCCAGAAAAGTTGACGCAACGGATGCAATTCCCGGAGATTGTTTCTCATTTTAAGGGCTATCTCCAATCCCAGGCGTTTGCGAAGTGACAATCGTCCCGGATTATTTTTCATCGTCTTTTGCCGTTTCCTTCTTGATTTGAATTGTTTTCTCTATAACTGTTTCTCCCCGATACCAATGGCTTCCACCTGTAAACCCACCAGCGTCTACATCTACGCTATCTTTAGAGTAACTGCCATTGGAATCACCATCCACATCACAGACGATAAAACGATATTTCTTAGACGGAAACTCTACCCTTTCAGTGGCAAAAGCCCCATCCTTATCAGTGATCAACGTATCCGGATAACTCAGCCATTCTCTGCCGTCACCTTCATGTACGGCTCCGGAAACAACTTCAATACCCGGAACAGGTTCCTGTGTATCAGCGTCGATAACTTTACCTTTCACCCGATATTTGGCAGAAGGCATACCATATTCGAGGGGCGTATCGCCCCCTCCATTGTCACAAGACATAAATCCAAGCAACACAAGTAGTCCAGAAAGTGCCCGATTACTATATCGCAGCCATTGTTCGTTTTTCTTTTTCATATATAGAATTCGCGTTTAAGTCCATCTCTTTTTAGTAAACGCAGGAATAAGTGTAATACTGCATCTGCTTTCCTTCTTTTTTATTCTGAAAACAGCATTTATTTTTCTATCCGGATACGGGCATCTACGGCAATAACCTCCTTATCAGTGGCCAGCAGAGGGTTCATATCCATTTCTTTTATTTCTGTAGCAAAGCGAAGTAACGTGGACAGACGTACAATAATTTCCGCGAATTTATCTTCGTTCACCCCTTTCTGTCCGCGAGTTCCCTGGATAATCTTATAAGCCCGAAGCGAATGAATCATCGAATAGGCCTCCTCATAAGACAAAGGTGCCAAGCCGGAAGAGACATCTTTCAAGACTTCCACAAAGATACCACCCAAACCGCAAAGCACTACATGCCCGAACTTCTCCTCGTATTTAGCTCCGATAAACAACTCAGTCCCTTTCAGCATAGGTTGCACCATGATGGCCCGCGCCTCAGATATCTGCATCATACGGTCGAACTCAAGTGCCAAATGTTGCTCACTTTTTATATTAAGTACCACCCCTCCTACATCCGACTTGTGTACAGGTCCCACAACCTTAGCTACCACCGGAAAGCCACAACGTCGGGCAAAAGCAAGAACTTCATCTTTATTGCCGGACACAAACTCCTCAACTACCGGAATACCGGCAGAATGAAGCAAGGCCTGAACATAATGAGGTTCAATATAACCGTTCTGCGGAATAGAATCAATAATCCGGCGAATGCGAGGTACATCTACTCCAAACAATTCAATCTCCGGCACAGCCGGTTTAGGAGCATTGATGATACGCGACAAAGCCGTGCCCAACATCACCTCATCGGCAAAGTTAACATGTCCTTTCTCCAAAAAAAAGGCTACTTCCTCACCGGCAGTTCGTACTGAAGGAAGAACCGGAAAAAGAGGTTTCTTACAAGTCAGCATTTTCTGGTGCAGCACCTCATAGGTCTCAAACATTGTCACCAGTCCCGGCGTACCGAATATAGCAAGAATTGCATCTATATTCTCAAACTTTTCCTCACAATAATCAATGGCGATCCCCAAATGTTCAGGAGTTCCCGTTGCCAAAATATCAATTGGATTGCCTACTGAAGCACCGGGAAACAGCTTACTCTTCAACTCATCGGCAAGGGGACCCTCCAATTTCGGAACGTTCAGACCTCCTTTCGACAAAGCATCAGTCAACATCACACCGGGGCCCCCGGCATGAGTAACAATAGCAAAATTCCGTCCCTTCAATTCAGGCAAGGTAAAAATACAACCAACCGTTGTCAACTCTCCGCGTGAATAACATCGCACAATGCCGGCTTTACGAAATAAAGCCTCAACTGCCGAATCGGAACTGGCAATAGCTCCGGTATGTGAAGATGCCGCACGACTACCGCTTTCCGAACTGCCTGCTTTAATAGCTGCAATTTTACATCCTTTCCGAATTAACGAAGAAGCATGGAACAACAGTCGGTCGGGATTCTTAATGCTTTCAATATAGATAAGTTTAATTTTTGAGTCTTTTTGTGGATCGAAAGTTTCATCCATGTATTGCAGGACATCCTCTACTCCAATTTGTTTGGCGTTTCCTACTGACCAAACAGAATTGAACTGAAGCCCTTTGGCTACTGCGGACTCCAAAATAAAAACAGCGGTAGCCCCGGAACTGGAGATCAGGTCTGCTCCTTGGGGGTTCAGGTTCGGAATGGGCTGAGTAAACACACTGTGATGCCACGTATTGAGCAATCCGATACAATTCGGACCAATCAGTGAAGCACCGTATTTATTAACAGTCTCAAGAATGCGCTCTTCCAATAAAGCGCCTTCCCGCGTTTCTTCTCCAAATCCGGCCGAAAGAATTATGAAAGCCCGCGTCTGCTTCTCTCCGGCCAGTGTTTCCACCACCTCCGGACAAAGAGCCGCAGGAATAGCAAGAATAGCGAGATCTGTATCGGGTAACTCCTTTGCATCGGCAAAAGAAGGCACTCCCTGCACTTCTGTTTCTTTGGGGTTGACAGCCCGGAGCTCTCCCTGATAACCACCGTTTATCAGATTCTTCAAGATAGCACCGCCCGGCTTATGTGTATTGTTCGACGCCCCTACCACAACAATGCTTTGGGGATGAAGTAACTGGGTTGTAATCATAGATTGTATATTATACGATTATTCATTCACAAATATATCGTTTTAGAAACAACCGACAAACAAATCTTACCTAAAAGATACAAAGCAAGAAGATCTCCGAACCGGACTCACTCATGTTTCAGGGAAATTAATACTATAACGGATAATAATGGGATTATCCTCAGGAGTCATTTGTTGCAATGCGGTTTTAAGTTGTCCTTCCGGTAAAAATGACACCAGTCGCATCGCCAAATAAAACTCATTCCATATATTATCAGTTCAAAATATAAATTCAATCACCAAACTCCGATTTCATCACCTCCTGTGCTTTGTCAAAAGCCTTATGAAAGTCACGAGAGATAATTTTCCCATCCGGTGAAATAAAAACAAAATAAGGTAGACCTGCAAAAGCAAAATCTTCTATAATCTTATGATTATCTCCCTTACTTTCTACTTCAGGCCATGGATGTGCCACCATATTTTCGAGAACAGGTTTCAGTTTCATTCCCAATACCTCGTCATCTTCTCCCACATTTTTATTCAGTTCACAAATAGTTTCCATATCATCCGTTATTCCAATAACGGAAAGATGATCCTTATATTTTTCATAGAAGGCAGTGACCCGCTTATCGACGGAAATAGAACCGGGACACAGCCCCCAATGATAAAGAAGAAGATATTTACCTCTGGCATCGTCAGAAGTGATCCTTTTCCCGTCAGTAGTAGTGACAGAGAATAAAGGAGCCTCATTACCGGGAGCAAGTCTTTCTATTGCCTCCACCTCCCGTCTAAATATCTGCCCATAATAACTATTCAGAGCCTCTTGGTTCATGTTCGACAGCACAGATTTCATTTCCTCCGGGGCAGCATACGAAACCTTTTGAAGATATTCCACTGTCACCCAAGTAGATGATGGATTGTTTGCTATCAATTCTTTTATCTTTTGCCGTAAGAGAGTGTAAGATTCTTGATGATTGCTACGAAAACGATTGAACTTATCAACGTATTCCTTAGCCTTCTCCATATCACCTTTCTTTCTTGCCTCATCGATAATCTTTCCATATTTTGCTCGTATGATTTCCAAAGAGTCTTCCAGGTGTACTATTTCTTTCAACGAAGGATCGTTATACAGTCCACCGCTAATGGTACTATAGTATATAAAATCAGTTTCTCCCTTTAGGTGATAGTCCCCTTCTTCCACAATAATCATCAGGGCTTGTCGTGAACTCGCTTGATATCCACCTGAAACGGGTTTATATATCATACTATAATATTGAGTATGTGGCTGTTCACCTGAGTAAAAGAATTTATTGGGATCACTTACAATTACGTTAAAAGCGACTTCCCCCTCCTCTCCTTTATAAGGAAGAGTGGTTTTCCGGAAGGAAAGAGTATCATTGGGCATTAATCCGTCTATCTCACCGGAAATGCTAAACTGATGACTTTCTTGGGCATCCGTACCACTCACAAAAATCGGAAGAAAGAAAAATCCCAAGACAAGTATACACGAAAAAATTAGCTGCTTCATATATTTCGAATTTATGTTTTATTGCAAATAAAACGGTAACCGATTAATTCTTATAAACCTGGTATTTAGGTATAAATATTAAAAATCCCCCTGCGAAATTCTCACCGGAAACCTTAAATATTATTCTCTATTCTTCACCAGCATAATCACCGGATTTGACTCTTCATCCAGTCCGGCAGCTATTTCTTTCAACTTTCCTTTCAATCCGTCATTTTTATACGCATCAACAATTTTGTTGGCTGCCAATGGTTGGATGGCTACTATTTCATCGCCATTCATAGGATCTGAAAGCATATCTACGTTTTGTTTTTCTACAAAATCACCATTGAGCACATTCGCTTCAAAAACTGCATTCTCCTGCTTGTCGTACATTAAATCGGTAATAAGAAATCCTCTTCCGGTAGTAAAATCAAAATCCTTCTTTACAGTATGCATAAAACAATAGCGGTCTGTAACAACTCCCATTGTGAGAAGTATCTCCAGATCCCTGGTAGGAGATTTTATAAGAAAAGGATTTAATTGATTCTTTTCCGGTACATAGTTATATACCGTATCGGAGGAAGTTTCAACAAGTAACCATTCTTTCCGATATGGAATTATAGAACGTATAGAAGTCATTGCAACCGCCCCACCCTTCTGTACAACCGGAGTTTTAATGACATCAAAAGGTATATAAATTTTTTGGGTGACACTTCCGTCTTGCTTCGATATTATCAGGTGATAGGATCTGTTTTCTTCTCTCGGTTGTCCCTCCTTATAATACAAAGACATATCATAACAAATCAGATTGTTCTTATCGTAATTAAATACTTCTAAATATTCACCACCTTCTACATGCTTAAAGTCCCGTTTAAAGTTTCCCGATAAATCATATACATATATTTTCTTTGTCGAAGCACAGTTGACAAACATTTCGTTGTTATCTTCATCTAAAATAATTCCGTTGATAAAACTATATTCTCCATCCCCCTGTCCTTTCCGGTTTATTTTTCTTATCCCTTTACCGGTTTTTCTGTCAAAAACAAAAATATTACCATCATGGCTCCAGTTTTTTACTAATATATATTTTTCACCTATAGCCATCACACTACCCTGAGTTATAAATTCATCGTTCGTTTCCAACGGGATATATTCTACATCCATAAGATCTTGAAGAACCAATTCTTTCTTAGGATAAGTTGTAGTAACATCCACTGTGATTACATTTGTCTTTTCCTCTTTTTCCACGCATCCCAACAATCCCATCATCAGGAATAACGACATAATAATCTCTACTCTTCTCATAATATATGTTTTAAGTTTACTCTTGGTTTGAATCTAAAGCGTACCGGAAGCCTCCATATTCATCATTATAGTTTCCTATATCATAATCAATATATGACACTCGACATCCCAGGGAAGTACCTCCCCAACTACCTCCCCGCAATACACGCCTAAAGAAAAGAGTAGCTCCTTTTAACGGCCATTCCGGACTGACTGATTTGCCATCGTGATAATATTCTTTAGTGTACGTATCCTCGCACCATTCCCACACATTTCCACTCATGTCATACAATCCCAACTCATTGGGCTTTTTGAGCCCTACCGGATGTGTGGTTTTCATTTCTCCAGTTCCACCCTCTTGATAATTCTTAACATACCACGCCACCTCATCTATGTTATTACTTCCACTGTACTTATATCCTTCACTTCGCTTCCCGCCACGTGCTGCATACTCCCATTCTGTTTCTGTTGGAAGGCGGAAAGTTTTACCAGTAAGAGCATTTAGCTTACTTAAAAACTCGTGGGCTTCATTCCAGCTTACATTTTCTACCGGGCAATCATCACAGCCGGTATTTGCAGACGGATTAGAATCACTTCCCATCACGGCTTTCCACAATTTTTGTGTGACCTCATATTTACCCATGTAAAAAGTAGATACAGTTTCTTTATGCGCAGGCTTTTCATTGTCCTCACAATCACACCCTTGTTCATCTGTACATCCCATCATAAATGTACCGCCTTGTATTTGGATCATCTCAAAATCTTCTCCATTCACGGTAAACGTAACACTTTGTATAGGGTCTTGTACAGATTTGTTTTGCGTACAAGAAAAGGTGAGAAACAGTGCCCCCATAATTGTCAGGGTTCTGACTTTTGACATTCCGGTACAAGTACACAGATGTTTTATACTAAAAACAAAATCTCCCATTCTTTAATTCATTTAAAATTCTAAATAAGGCACATCTGTATACTACAAGATAGGATATTTACCGATTTGCCGTTGTGTATTTACGTATATCTCTTCAAATACCTTTTGCCTATGGTTTTTATAGATACAACGTATTATTTATTTCATGTGGTCGTAAATGTAGATAATTAATTCAAGCTTTTGAATAAAATTGTTTTTTTATTTCCCGGAAGTGTTCAACAACATAATTTCACTTCCTAAAAAACACAACCTGGCAAAAGGAAAAGATGACAAGACGTGGTATTTCCACCTATTTTATCGTTGATTATCCGGTCTCATCTGTCAATAGTACACCGGCTTGCCACCCTCCAATAAGAAAGGACGCTGCATATGTCCCATATATGTATCGCCGTATACCAGAAACAGTGAGCGGACAGGTACCTCTCCAAAATCCAGTGTACGAGAATCTTTAGAGGTTACTTCTTTTAGTGGTTGCCAGCCATCTTTCCAATAAAGCAGCGTATAAGGTTCGTCACCCAACTTCAAAACCCGCTTTACATCATAAGTAAGAATACCATCCAACAAAGTAGGCTGCCGAGTCGGAGTAATGAAGTGAATGCTATCCGGGGTCATCACAAACGGATCACCTATCGGAAACAACTTTCCCTCCTTATCCGCCACCTGAAAATAAAGTAATCCGTAAGGCAACACGCGGTGCAATACACTGTTATCTTTCACTCTTCCCTGCGACACTACCTTGAAAGTTCCACGATTAAAAGTAGCGATATAAGCCACCGTATCCGATGTATGCACAGGTAACCGGACACTGTCGGACAAATAATACTGGGCAGTCACCCCCTTCAGTAAGCGATTGACCAATTGCGCATTCCAACGGTTGCGCTCTATTTCCGGCTCTGGTTGGCGTTCATAACAAACACGCTGCACCAAAGGAGCAATCCATCGATTCCGCTCCGGTTCACGCTCATAAGGAGAAAAGTAGAAAAATTTTCCGTCTTCATCGGTAAAACTGTTGTAAGCATGTCCTCCGTTTACCTTACCGTGGTATGGAAGAATATCCAGATTCAGCGGGATACCGACAGCGCGCATCAATTGAACCGCATTCAATGCCAGATGATCACAGGTACCTCCGCCCAGCTTCTCTATCAACTCGATAGAGAAGTCCCCCGGTATTTTGGCAGCATCATGAAGATATTTCTTTCCATGTTGTGAGTTAAAGAAGAAAACGACCTCCTGCATGGTAGCTCCTGCCCGTGCCAACGAGTCGGCCGTCGTCTTATAACGCATATAGTAGTAAGAACGCCACCGGTCCAAAGGCTCCTGTTTTAACCGATAAGGCAATATATTCCGGCAAAACTCTCCAAAAGACAATTGTTTGCACCAAGAATATTTTTGCCAGACCTCAAAAGCTAAATCAATGTTTTCTATCAAATAGTCGGCAGTAATACACGTTAAGTCCGGTTCAGGCTCTTGCCGTATATAACAGCTATCACTTTCTTGAAGCAAATAACGGATGGTCCCTTTACCAATCATATTTTCGATCAAAAAGCAGGCAGCTTTATGTTTCAACGAATCGTCTTCGTAATGCCCTAATACTTGTTGAAGTTCCTTCCGATTGTCTCCCGCCAATGTGAGAGCCTGCTCCAATGGCGCATCATGTACCGCAGTGCAAGAGAAACAGAGAAAAAGTAAAAATAATATGCCGGTAAAATGCTTCATCAGGAGTCAGCTTTTAGTCTTTTAAGGTTAATAAAATGATCTCTTCCAAAGATATATCGTTTTTTGCAATTATCCGGAGAAAATACAGCCTTTTTTATCCTGGCAGAAAAACTGGCATCATCGTTTTTGTGCTCTCCTACAAAAAACGCATTTCGATCTTCCATCTTCCACCTTAGAAGACACAAACAACTGATTTGCAGAAACATATCTGATGGAAGATGCTGTTTTTAGAGCCATTTATCTTCCACCCCTATCTTCCATCTTCCACCCTCCGTTTTAAAAGGAATATCGGGAATAGGAGTCTGAAAGGCAACAAGATAAGATTGTTTTCTTATCCATTTATGTCTTTGAAAGCATTTCATCTTCTTTGCTATCTTTAGCGGAAATGGTCTGTTCTCTATCTCGTCCCGCATACCCGGGCTCATGGGCCCGGATATGCGGGCTCACCGGCCCAGGTACGCGGGCTGATGGGCCCGGGTACGCGGGACGAGGTAAAGAACATATAATACCAACTACTATTCTTATACTAAACACATTACATAGCCAGGATTTTCCTTTAGAGTTATTGGGCTTTCCCCGATAATTTCACATGGACAGGAGATGACGGAACATTACAATAAATAGCAATATCTTTATTAAAATACCCCGGAGATTCAGCTTTATACTTTACTTTAATCACCAAGCTATCTTTCACAGAAACAGGCTTCCGGCTATATTCTACCGAAGTACAGCCACAAGAAGTAACGATATTTTCAACGGCTAAGGAGACCGCACCAATATTTCTTATAATCAACGTTGCTTCTTTTTCTTCACTCCAATCAAATGCCCCCATATCAATCGTTTCGGGCAGGCTTATTTTCGTCTGAATCAAGTTTCGACTTTCGCATATACCAGCAGATAAAATCAAGTTTAAATACAGGGTCCTCACATTAGGATTATGAATCGGGTTTCCGATAGCAATCACTTTATTTTTATTATCAAGTAGAAAAGTTTGAAAAGCCAAATTGGATGGGATTTTATTTATTTTATTAAAAGAGTCATTTGTATCAAGACACACCGGATACAAAAAATTATTATATTTTATAAGATGCGCCATCTCTTTTTCATCTCGAGGATGGAGAATAAATATAACTTTTACCGCATGATCCGACACAGAATCAAGGTAAGAAATAAAGTCTTTCCAAGCGGGCAACTTAAGTTTACACCCCATACAACCAATAGAATCAGCATAAGTCACTATCGTATACCGGCTATCTTTAAGAAACCATTTTGCCGTATCTTCTCCCATAGTAGTAAATACCAGATCATCAGGATAAATAATTTCCTTTCCATCCCACTCATCAATCATATGAGCAATCCGAGATTTATCAGAATTCTGGCAAGATGCAAAAAGCAGGATATATACAAAAATAAATATAGTCCTCATAAGCAACAAACATTTTACACAAACCACGAAGTCTGAGGCTAAATATACAAAAAAACAGCGACACAAGTCCAAAACATATAAAATTTTTAATAAACACGCATATTAACACAGTTTTTTCATAAAAAAGAAGCAAATATAAACTATATTTGCAAATAATAACCTTTAATAAAAATAGTATGAAACAAACTTCATCCAAAGCTGTAGTAACTATAATTATAGCATGCACAGCATTGTACGCATGGAATCATAAGCAACCGGTTTTAACCAATGTGCAGTTACAAAACCTGGAAGCAATAGCTGCCGGTGAAGAAGGCAATTGCGTAGAGTGGGCGAAACAACATTGCTATCCAGAGTCCGCATTCTCACATCAACTATCTGCAAGACCATATAACACCTGCGAAGAAAGCACAATGGGAGGAGTCAGAGAATGCGGAAATATCTCCAATTACGAGCCTTACATCGTAGCCGTTGAAGGAGAATGTTTAAGATGCATCAAACGCAATTAAAGTGATTCTTATGAAAACAAGCATTATATATTGGGGCATTATATGCTTCATCTTTTTATCTTGCAGTCAGTCATCCTCAAAAAAGGACGTGACAGAAATCGTCATCACCAATTCTGTCCCGGAATTATCTCTAACCCACGATTCACTAACGGCAATCAATGAAATAGGAATAGGAGATATAGCTGTTGCAGATACTTTTTTAATGATTCTTCAACCGGACAAAGAAGATATACTCAATGTATATAGCCTCCCTACACTCCGATTTGCAGGTGCATGCCAGAAAATGGGAGGAGGCCCCAACGAAATTGTATATCCTGCTCCTTTCACACAATCTTTTAAAAAGAAAGGTGAGATCTGCACAGTCATGCGTTCCTATCAAAAGTTTACAGCCCTACTGAACCTGACCCAATCACTGGCAGAGCGCCAAACTGTGTACGATGAAAAATATACTTACCAGAAACCGGTAGGACAGGAAAGTTTCCGGCGCTCATCTATCACCTATTTATTGGGAGACTCTATCTTGTTACTGAACGAAAATCCAGGCATGCGCTCCGCAGAAGAAGAAGCCAATGACCTGTTCGAAGTTTATGATTACCGACAAGATAAAATAGTGCGGAGTTTTTATGCCTCCGATTTTCCGGATATCGTAAAAAACATCAATGGTGGTTCCGCATTCTGGAGTACAAGACAAGCCATCAGAAGCGATTGTCGGAAACTTGCCATAGCATATCGACTATTTAACATTATAAATATCGTTGACATCCCAACGGGAAAAGTGAAGATTTTGTACACAGGTGGTGAAAAGCCCAATTGGGAAAAAGCGATAGGAACTCCAAAAGAACACTATTCAAAGCTTCAATGCGACGAAAAATATATTTGGGCGATGACAACGGATCATACAGATCCATCACATCTTTATTCCAAGCTCGAAGTATATGATTGGGATGGAAACTATTTACACAAAATAAATCTGGATCAACCCATTCTGATGTTTGCGCTCGACAACAAGCACGGATACATGTATGCCGTAACGACAGATGATGAATTGATCCGATACAATACCCAAGAACTCTTAAGCCGATTACCACAATAAATTGATTCCATCCACACCATAAGCCACTTTTCACCACAGAGTAACACAGAGTAGCACAGAGCTTTTTCGTTAATAATCAACAACATAAAATCTACTCTATATTACTCTGTGTCCTTTATCATTCCGATAATTGTGTGATTACCGGATGTGATGTAGATTCCTCCACACGTTTTTCTTCATCTTAGCGTTGAAGATACACATCTTGGCACGCAAGATCTACATCTTAGCACGCAAGATGCACATCTCGGCAGCTAAGATAAACTCCGACTACCGACAAAAACAAGTTTACTTCCGGTTCTTTAACGTTTTGAAAAGAACAGTGTGCTATTTATAATACAGCTCTTTATCCCAGCCCGCATGGCCGGGCTGAAATAAAGATCCGACCATTTGTGCTAAAGATAGTAAGGGAAATGAAATGCTTTTAGAGAGATAAACGGATAAGAGATTGGATATATCTGTTTGTTTTCCAAATTGTTACTTCTGAAACATCCCTTAAAACAGCAGGTGGAAGATGGAAGATCGAAACGCGTTTTTTGTATGAGAGGAAGGCGGAGTATGAAAGAGCATAGCCAATACAGTGAATTTCCAATGAACGATTGTGATATATTAACACTGCTTTCTTCAATAAGTAACAAATATAAACTATATTTGTAAACAATAACCTTTTAAAATCAACAAACATTATGAAAAAGAAAATCGTAGGAACTATCATTGTGATAGCTTTTATTGGACTATCCTATTATGGATGGAATCAAAGTAAACCAATTGATTCAGACATCAAATTACAGAATATCGAAGCTCTTGCTCAAGCAGAAATTCCTTGCAATGAATGGCTTGAAGTGGAGTGTTACCGCAAATTTACTTGGGAGTGGGATAACGTCCCACATCATGAATGCTTAGAGAGCCAAAGCGGAGGTATCAGAGAATGCGGCAAAATAGTGTATTACAAGCCGATCTTCGGATATATTAAAGGTAAATGCTTACAATGCCTACACTAATACTTAAAAGAAATGAAAATCAAACAATTATCCACCGGATGCATTAGTTTAGCCCTCTGTTTAGGAGCATGTCGATCGAATGTAGCGACAGAGCCTCCAATTACAAAACTTATTCCACAAAACACCCCTCCAACACTCACTTTAACCCACGAGCCCGCCATTATTGACCCAATGGGCATTGCGGATATTCTTGTGGCAGATACCTTCTTGATTCTGGGTAAAAATGGAGAAGAAAACATTATTCATGCATACAGCCTGCCCCAATTGCGATTTTTAGGATCATGCCAAAAAATAGGAGGAGGACCGAACGAAATAGCCGGCCCCAGTGGCATATCACAATGGAGAAAAAAAGACGGGCAGGTACAGATTACCATGCATTCTTACCAAACATTCACTGCCCGCCTGAATATCAACAAATCGTTGGCGGCGAATGAAACCATCTATGACGAGAAATTCAAGTACGACGCTCCGAAGGGCAGAAAGAGTTTTATCAAAGCAGGTACATCTTACCTGTTAGGAGATTCCGTCTTTCTGATTAACAGAAGCTTCATCATGCATCCGAAAGATACGGTCAATGACTTCTTCGAAGTATATGATTACCGGCAGGACAGCATATTACACAGTTTTTACACGACCAATTTCCCTGAAATCATGAAAGATCCTGCAATAGACCATATACTTTTTGATAAATATCCGGTTTTAAGGAACGACTGCCAAAAACTGGCAACGATCTACAGAGCTTTTGGTATGTTATCCATTGTCGATATTCCAACCGGAAAAACCAAACAAATATATACGGAAGGCGCAGAACCTAACTGGAAAAAAACAATAAACGAACCCCGGGAACATTATACAGACATTCAATGCGACAATCAAGATATATGGCTGCTTGCCAGAGATAACAACGACCCAGACAACCTGAAATCGAGGATCGATATATTTGATTGGGAAGGGAATTATTTATATAAAATAGAATTAGATCAACTTATCTCTATATTTTCCATCGACAAAAAGTTCGGATTCATCTATGCCAAAACGACAGAAGATAGATTAATACGATACAACATCAAAGAACTACTGGATCAGCTTCCCTAAGAGCTTTTCCTCTTCATATAACAGCCCCATACTCTGCATTGAATTCAACGAAGAGTGTGGGGGTATTATTCAAATCATCCACCTTATTTATAAAGAATTCATCAGAAAGTCGTTATCTTTGCACGTTCCCAAGTAGATAACAATAAATACACGCAATATATCAATGGAAAAGAACTTTAAAAGAACTACCGTCACATCGGCACTGCCGTATGCGAACGGTCCCGTCCATATCGGCCATTTGGCCGGTGTATATGTACCGGCAGACATCTATGTCCGCTATCTGCGACTGAAAAAAGAAGATGTACTTTTCATCGGAGGTTCCGACGAACATGGGGTACCCATCACCATCCGTGCCAAAAAGGAAGGTATCACTCCGCAGGATGTGGTAGACCGCTATCACTTCCTGATTAAGAAATCATTCGAAGAATTCGGTATCTCGTTTGACGTATACAGCCGTACATCGTCCAAAACACACCACGAACTGGCTTCCGACTTTTTCAAGACCTTGTATGAAAAGGGTGAGTTCATCGAAAAAACTTCAGAACAATATTATGACGAAGAGGCACACCAGTTCCTGGCCGACCGTTATATCACCGGAGAATGTCCGCATTGCCACTCGGAAGGTGCTTATGGCGACCAATGTGAAAAGTGTGGAACTTCACTTTCACCTACCGATTTGATTAACCCGAAAAGTGCCATCAGCGGAAGCAAGCCGATCATGAAAGAAACCAAACACTGGTATCTGCCACTTGACAAACATGAAACATGGCTGCGCCAGTGGATATTGGAAGATCACAAAGAATGGCGTCCGAATGTATACGGACAGTGCAAAAGCTGGCTCGACATGGGTTTGCAGCCACGTGCAGTCAGCCGTGATCTGGACTGGGGTATTCCTGTGCCGGTAGAGGGAGCCGAAGGTAAAGTCCTCTATGTATGGTTCGATGCCCCGATCGGTTACATCTCAAATACGAAAGAGCTGCTTCCCGATTCATGGGAGACCTGGTGGAAAGATCCTGAAACCCGCCTGGTTCATTTTATCGGAAAAGATAACATCGTATTCCACTGCATCGTATTCCCTGCCATGCTGAAGGCTGAAGGCAGCTATATTCTACCGGATAACGTACCGAGCAACGAATTCCTGAACCTGGAAGGAGACAAGATATCGACCTCGCGTAACTGGGCAGTGTGGCTGCACGAATACCTGGAAGACTTCCCCGGAAAACAGGATGTATTGCGTTATGTATTGACAGCCAATGCACCCGAAACCAAGGATAACGATTTCACCTGGAAAGACTTCCAGGCACGCAATAATAACGAATTGGTAGCCGTTTACGGGAACTTCGTGAACCGTGCGATGGTATTGACACAGAAATACTTCGAAGGTAAAGTACCTGCTGCGGGTGAACTTACTGATTATGATAAAGAGACGCTGAAAGAGTTCTCCGACGTTAAAGCTGAAGTTGAAAAACTACTCGATGTATTCAAATTCCGCGACGCGCAGAAAGAGGCGATGAACCTGGCCCGTATCGGTAATAAATATCTGGCTGACACAGAACCCTGGAAGCTGGCAAAAACTGACATGGAACGTGTAGGCACTATCCTGAATATCTCTCTGCAACTGGTAGCCAACCTGGCCATTGCTTTCGAACCGTTCCTTCCGTTCAGTTCGGAACGCTTACGCCGGATGCTGAATATGGATAGCTTCGACTGGGCAGAATTGGGACGGAACGACCTGCTTCCTGCCGGACATCAACTGAACAAGCCGGAACTGCTGTTCGAAAAGATAGAAGATGCCACTATTGAGGCACAAGTACAGAAGCTGCTCGATACGAAGAAGGCAAACGAAGAGGCAAACTACAAAGCCAAACCGATCCGCGCCAATATCGAGTTTGACGACTTCATGAAACTCGATATCCGTGTAGGCACCGTTCTCGAATGTCAGAAAGTGCCTAAGGCCGACAAACTGTTACAGTTCAAGATAGACGACGGACTGGAGACACGTACCATCGTCAGCGGTATCGCACAACACTACAAACCGGAAGAGCTGGTAGGCAAGCAGGTCTGCTTCATCGCCAATCTGGCTCCACGTAAACTGAAAGGCATCGTCAGCGAAGGTATGATCCTGAGTGCCGAAAACAATGACGGCAGCCTGGCTGTCGTAATGCCCGGACGGGAAGTGAAACCCGGAAGTGAAGTGAAATAAGTAATAAAATAAAGGGTGTACTCAGGGCTCTATTGAATGGGGCTCCGGGTGCACCCTCTGTTTTTTTATTCAACCGTACTAACGTTTTAAGAACGAAAAGGAGGAATCTGCTTTAATATGACAGAGCAATCGCTAAAAGAGAAAACAGCCAAAGGATTATTCTGGGGAGGATTCAGCAATGGCATCCAGCAATTACTGAACCTTCTGTTCGGAATCATCCTCCTTCGTATGCTGGATGCAACGGACTACGGTATGATAGGCATGCTGGCCATATTTACCGCTATAGCCAATTCCATACAGGAAAGTGGTTTTACTGCCGCTCTCGCCAATAAGCAAGTGTTCCGTCATGAAGATTACAATGCGGTGTTCTGGTTCAGTTTTCTGATGGGGGCATCGCTTTATCTGCTGCTCTTTTTCTGTGCCCCTCTTATAGCGGATTTTTATAAGACTCCGCAGCTCGTTCCCTTATCCCGTTTCCTCTTCTTAGGCTTTCTGATCTCCAGTTGCGGGACCGCCCACAATGCGGTGTTGTTTAAAAAACTAATGGTAAAAGAGAAAGCGAAAGCTACGATTATCGCACTACTTTGTTCGGGGACCATAGGAATCGTAATGGCATACAACGGAATGGCTTTCTGGGGCCTGGCCGTACAGCAGATCACTTATATTTCCATCGCCAATGCGTTGCTGTGGCACTTCTCTCAATGGCGTCCCACTTTTTCATTTAATTTCAAACCCATCAGAGAGATGCTTCCGTTCAGTAGTAAGCTACTTATCACCAATGTATTCCATTACATCAATGATAATATATTCTCTGTTCTTCTGGGACGTTTTTATACTAGTCAAGATGTAGGATATTATACGCAAGCCAACAAATGGACCAATATGGGATTCTCACTGATCAGCAACATGATCAACGGGGTGTCTCAGCCTGTCCTGGTCGAAACCGCTTCCAACGCCATGCGACAGAAAAATATATTTCGGAAGATGCTGCGTTTTACAGCCTTCGTATCGTTTCCCTCCATGTTCGGACTGGCATTGATAGCCAACGAGTTCATCGTAATTGCCGTCACCGCCAAATGGCAGGCATGTGTACCCATCATGCAGATTCTTTGCATCTGGGGAGCATTTGTCCCCATTACTTATATGTACTCCAATCTGCTGATCAGTAAAGGAAAATCGAATCTGTTTATGTGGAATACCATTGCACAGAGCCTGGTTCAACTCACAATACTTCTTTGTACGATCTCACAAGGCATACTCGTCATGGTCGCGATTTATACGGTTATCAACATCGGCTGGCTGTTGATATGGCATTACTTCGTAAACAAGCAGATACACATTACCCTGTGGGAGGCCCTGAAAGATATCACCCCGTACCTACTGATTTCCATAGCAGTCATAGGCGCCAGCCATTTCTTAACACTCGGCTTCCACAACCTTTATGTGTTGCTGATACTCAAGATAACAATAGCCGTGAGCCTTTATGTATTCATCATGTGGATCGGCAAATCGGTGATTTTCTTTGAAAGTGTACAGTTTATCCGGAAAAAACTTCAGAAATAAGCTATGAATATCCTGATTCAACAAACCAAAGCATTTCCTCACCGTGCCAATAGTTTTTATTGGTTCTATGCGCAACTGACCGAATGGCTGACTGCACACGGGGTAGATAGCAAACTTTACTTTTCGTACCTGGAACTGGCTGACAGTGAATTTGAGAACGGGCTCTTGCTACCCGATCATTATCCTCAGTTCTACACTCCCCGGAACATCGAGGCAATCTGTGAATTTATTGCCGATAAGAAAATAAATGTAATTCTTGACTACTCACATGTCATCACCGGAGACACACGCAGATATTACCTTGAAATCAGGAAAAGAAATCCCGGTATAAAAATATTCACGATGATTCACAACTGCCCCAGCCACACGACGCAGTTGAAACAATACGAATTGTCTACACTCCGTTTTAAGGATGTACGCGGGGCAAAACAATTCTTTCAATGGATGTTGCCACAACTTTATATCAACTTGTTAAAAAGAGTGGTCAGCCACCAGAACCGTTCAGCCTACGACACGCTTGATGAAGTAGTGCTACTTTCGCCTGCCTATATCCCCGAGTTCAGAAAACTTATCGGTAAAAAAGATGCCCGGAGGCTATCTGCCATTCCCAATGCCATACAACCTGTACATAGCGTCATCCCAATAGAACAGAAGGATAAAGAAATTATCTTTGTGGGCAGAATGGCAACCGAAAAGGCATTACCCAGATTATTGAAAATATGGGAAATGATTCAGGATAAACTGCCGGACTGGAAACTTACACTCGTAGGAGACGGACCGCGATTCGACACATGCCGGCAGATCATCAGGGAAAAAGAATTGAAACGTGTCCGACTGACAGGTCATCAAATGTCTATTCCCTATATCGACCGTGCACGGATCATCTGTCTGACTTCTGTCATAGAAGGATTGCCCACCGTATTTACGGAAGCGATGTCATTAGGGGTAATTCCCATCGGATTCGACTCTTTCAATGCAATCTACGATATGATAGATGACGGAGTAGACGGATTTATTATCCCTGACAACAATTATGAGCAATATGCGGCAACTATTCTTCGTTTAGCCGGAGATGACACACTTCGCTGCCGGATAGCCCATAAAGCACAAACCCGTAAAAGCAGGTACGACATCGAGCATGTAGGCCCGCTATGGATGGACACTTTCCGCAGACACGGATTAATTTAACAGAAGAACACCATGAAAGTAACGATCTATCCTCATTCTACCAGTAAGGGCGATATACGGGTTAACCCGTATATCAGCGACTTTATCCAAACATTGGAACAAAACGGAATGATAATAGCCAATCCTCCGCATAAGAATCCACTGTTCAGCCTTATCCCGCAGAAAACGGACAGTGACGCTTATATTTTTCACTGGCTGGAGAATGTGCCGGATTATAAATATGGAGTATTACAAACCCTCGCTGCGATCTGGCTCCTTTTCAAAATCAAACTGCACAACAAAAAAGTGATATGGTTCCTGCACAACAAGCAGCCTCACATAATGAAGCACCGATGGTCGAAAAAGCTATTGATACGCCTCCTTCTCCGCAAAGCGGATTTGATAGTGACCCACGCCACAGAAGGTATAAAAGTTGTTCAGGATCAATACCCGAAAGCTGTTCCCAGAACGATATTCTTACATCACCCCACAAAGAACCGGATAGAAGAATATATGCCTCAACCGGCAGAAACCGACCTGTTGATCTGGGGTAATATCTCCCGATACAAAGGAGTGCCGGAATTCGTGCGCTTCGCCACGCGACATTCACTAAAGCTCAAGACTAAAATTATCGGCAAATGCAGCTCTACGGAACTGCTGGAAGAGTTGCGGACAGAAGGTAACGACAGGATCAGTATTGAGGACCGGAGTATCCCTTTTGACGAATTAAAACAAGAGATACGCAAATCACGCTTCGTACTGATACCCTATGCTGCCGAATCAATCCTGAGTTCGGGAATACTGATGGATTCTCTTTCATTCGGAGCTCAAGTAATCGGGCCGGATGTAGGCTCTTTCAAGGACTATGCAGCCGATCCTTTACTGAACGTATATACTTTTCATACGTTTGAAGACATACCGAACCTTGTCAACAAAGCAAACAAGGCGGTAAACATAGCCGATTACAATCGCTTCCTCGACACACACAGTTGGAACGAATTCGGCAAAGAATTCCAAAATTTACTTCTGAAAATAATATAGTTATGAAAGTTCTCTATACATTCGGCGGAATGCCCCATTACCTGAACGCCATGCTCAACAAGCTCCACGAAAAGGGAGTGGAAGTCACAGTCGTTACTCCACAAAAAGGAAATGCCACCATCGGCAAAGGGGTAAAAATGGTAGAAGGAGGTACATACAGGCATCTCACCAGTACCGAAAAGAAAGCATTTTACGGAAAAAGCGCTTACCCTGCCTTACCGGAAATAGTGCGTGAAGAACGACCGGACATTTTAGTAATGGGATGGCCCTACTTCCTGCAAGTATTCTTCCAACCCGGATTGAGAAAAGCTATGAAGGAGTGCCGGACACGGTTGGTGATTCGCGAGATTCCTTTCCAAACCCCTCCCTATGGAAAAATTAAAGAGTATTTCCGGAAAAACCCGATGTACGACGAAAATATGAGGCTGGTGAGTACCGGAACCGGCTTTTACCTTAAACAATGGCTCACGGCCAAAATACGCAAATATTGCTACGCACGTGCCACTGGAACACTGAATTACTCAACGGCCGCATACGATATCCTCCCTTCGTATGGTGTGAAGCGGGAACAGATACATGTTACTTACAACTCTACAGACACAGAATCGTTGCTGAAGGAAAAAGAAGCTGTTCTCGCCTCGGCTCCGCTTCTTCCCCACTCCGCCAAACGTGCCTTGCACATCGGCCGGTTGGTGAAATGGAAAAGAGTAGATCTGCTGATCGACGCATTTCCCAAGGTTATCGCTAATCATCCGGACGCAGAACTGGTCATAGTAGGTGACGGACCGGAACTGGATAACTTGAAGAAGCAAGCAGCCGAACGGAACCTGACGGATCGGATTCGTTTCATCGGTGCAGTATATAACCCCAAAGAATTGGGAGCTTATATGAACGAATCAACAGTCTATGTACTGGCAGGCATGGGAGGTCTATCCATCAATGATGCTATGACTTACGGATTACCTGTAGTCTGCTCGGTATGCGACAGCACTGAACGTGATCTGGTAACGGACGGAGTGAACGGACTCTTCTTCAGGGAAGGTGATGCCGGCAGTCTGAGCGACAAACTTAACGAACTGTTCGCCTCTCCCGGACGTTGTACCGAGATGGGACGTGAATCGGAACGAATCATCCGCGAGAAAATCAACATTGAAACGGTAAGCGAACGTTATTTGCAAGCTTTCCGAACTTTTATGCAGTAAAAATGGAGTACGATAAAAAAGAATGATTATCTTTAGGCAAACAATAATCATTTAATAGCTCTACTACTATGACCGATCTTACCATCCTTATCGCAGTCATCGCATTGGCTCTATGGCCGATTGTATTCCTTATATCACGTATCCTGCACGAGAGGAACAAGCTTGCAAAACCCTCGGGGGACACAGCCTCTTCCGAAACAGAAGAGGAAACAGAGGAAATGACCACCTCCGCACTGGTTATGAGTATCCTTCAACAGCTTGGTTGCCAACCGGAAGTGAACGAAGAAAACCACATCAGCTTTAAGTATCAGGGAGACGACTTTCTTGTTGCAGCCGAGGACGGACTTCGGCTGATCATTGTATGGAACCCCTGGTGGGCCTCTATCAGCATCGATAATCAAGCGTTGCCTTATCTCAAAGAGATTATCAATGCGGTCAATATGAATTCATTAGTGACCACTGTCTATGCACTGGACGAAGATGAGAAAACACTGGGTATCCACAGCAAATGCCACATGCTTTTTGCACCGGAAGAAGAGGAACCGGAGAAAAGTTTCACCGATTTGCTGGACAGTTTCTTCACAACTCACAATACCATTAAGGAAAACCTGAAACAATTGGGCAACGGAATGCCCGATATGGAAAAGAAAGAACGGGTCAGAATCAAAGGGTTTGCCGCTTATAAGGATAACAGTACCGAACTGAAAGGGGAATAGCTCCCCATCTCACTCCGGCAAAAGAATCTAACGGATCAGTGCCGCTATGATACGTTCGCACGCATGCCCGTCACCATAAGGGTTATGTGTTTCGGACATACGCCTGTATAATTCTTTATTGTGAAGCAATTCGGTCACATTACCGACAATGGCCTCAGCATTCGTTCCCACCAGTTTCACCGTCCCGGCTTCTACTGCTTCCGGCCGTTCGGTAGTATTCCGCATTACCAACACCGGCTTGCCGAGCGAAGGAGCTTCTTCCTGTACCCCGCCACTGTCAGTCAGCAACAAAGTAGAATGTTGCATTGCGAAAATAAACGGCAGATAATCGAGCGGTGAAATAAGATACACATTATCCACCCCGGACAGAAGCTCGTATACAGGTTTTTGAACATTCGGATTCAGGTGTACCGGATATACAATATCCATATCGGGATGCAGTGCAGCCAGTTCTTTAATTGCTTTACAGATATGCAAGAATCCCTCTCCGAAGTTCTCGCGGCGGTGCCCGGTAACCAGAATATATTCGCGTCTACCTACTTCGTAACCTTTGTCGCGAAGTTCTTCATGCAGTCTTTCTTTGACTCCCGGTTTCTCCGAAATGATATCGACCGCCATCAGCAAAGCATCGATCACCGTATTGCCCGTAACAAAGATTTTTTTTTCATCAATATTTTCCTGCAACAAATTCTGTTTCGACTTCCCGGTAGGAGCGAAATAGTAAGTGCAAATACGATCCGTCACCTGACGGTTCATCTCCTCCGGCCAGGGAGAGAGCATATCGTAGGTACGCAAACCGGCTTCAACATGTCCCACGGCAATCTGTTGATAGAACGCAGCCAACGAAGCAGCCATGGATGTTGTGGTATCTCCATGCACCAATACCGTGTCGGGACAGAAGTCTTTCAGTACATCACGCAACCCCAACAACACTTTAGTCGTAATATCATATAAATCCTGATTGGGTGCCATGATGTTCAAATCGTAATCAGGAATGATGTCGAATACCTCGAGCACCTGGTCTAACATTTGGCGATGTTGCGCCGTCACACACACTTTCGTATCAAAGTGTTCCGTATCTTTTTGCAAAGCCTTTACCAACGGAGCCATTTTAATGGCTTCGGGACGGGTACCGAAAACAAGTAATATCTTTTTCATTGAACGATTACGATTGAGATTAGACAATTTCTATTTTCTGACTCCGCAAAAATCCAGTTCCAGTTTTCCCTCTTCGCGGGGTAATTCTACAAACGGAGTGTGGCGCACGAGCCATACAACAATATCGGCTTTTTTGTAAGCCTCCCGATAATCTGTCAAATGAAAGCTGGCGTGTGAAGCGACATTAGGTTCAACAATCAATACTTCAGCACGCGACTCGGATACGATACGGGAAGCGATATATTTGGCAGGGGACTCACGCAAATCATCGATATTGGGTTTGAAGGCAAGCCCCATGCAGGCTACTACCGGTTCCCGGTCATTCTTCTCCACAAACTGCTGGCAGGCTTCCATTACTTTGTTGGCACACCAATCGGCTTTATAATCATTCGTTTCACGGGCACGTTTGATGATCTGTGCCTGTTCGGGATAGTCCGAAACAATAAACCAGGGGTCAACCGCTATACAATGCCCGCCAACTCCGCAACCGGGTTGGAGGATATTTACACGCGGATGCTTATTCGCTAAATCAATCAGTTCCCATACGTTGATACCTGCCTTGTCGCAAATCATAGACAATTCGTTGGCAAAAGCAATCTGTGAGTCGCGCGAGGAATTCTCGGTGAGTTTACACATTTCTGCTGTCCGGGCATTGGTAGGATGCAGTTTACCCTGTACAAAGGCAGAATAAAACTCAATGGCCTTTGCTGTCGATTCGGGATTGATACCACCGATAACCCGGTCGTTATGAACCAGTTCATAAAGTGTATTGCCGGGCAACACACGTTCGGGACAATAAGCTATGTATATCTTATCTTTGAGTTCGGGACGCTCCTTATAAATGACTTCGGCCATGCGTTCGGTAGTAAATACCGGTGAGGTGGATTCTATCACGAACAAATTGCCTTCCCGCAGATAAGGAATTACGGAACGGGTAGCCGATTCCACATAGGTGATGTCTGCACGGTGGTTTTGCTTGAAAGGAGTAGGCACTACCACAAAGAAGGCGTCTGCCTGCTCGGGCTTTGAAACCGCACGAAGGTTTCCTATCCGCACTACCTTTTTGACAATTTGGTCCAGTTCCGGCTCCACAATATGTATCTTACCCTGATTGATGGTTTCTACAACCGAAGGATTAACGTCCACACCTACAACCTCATAACCATGACCGGCAGCCACGGCAGCCGTAGGAAGTCCAATATAGCCTAATCCTAAAAAAACAACCTTTTTCATACGTATATCTCCTTATCTATAAGTGCCGCAAAAGTACAAATAATATGTGACTTTGTACGGTTTCTCACCGAAAACCACTACTTTTGCCAAAACATTTCGATCGAATGAGAGTTTTAATTATCAATACTTCCGAACGTATGGGTGGAGCAGCCGTCGCGGCAAGCCGCCTGATGGAATCGTTGAAAAACAACGGTATCAAAGCCAAAATGCTGGTGCGCGACAAGCAAACCGACCAGATCAGTGTAGTAGGTCTGCAACGCAACTGGTGGCAAGTATGGAGGTTCGTTTGGGAACGTATCGTCATCTGGAAAGCCAACCGCTTCAAGAAAAATAATCTTTTCGCAGTCGATATAGCCAATACGGGTACGGATATTACAAGCTTGCCCGAGTTCCAGCAGGCAGACGTCATCCATCTGCATTGGGTGAATCAGGGAATGTTGTCATTAAACGATATCCGGAAGATACTGAAATCCGGTAAACCGGTCGTATGGACCATGCATGACATGTGGCCCTGCACGGGCATTTGCCATCACGCCCGCGAATGTACCAACTATCATCAGGAATGCCATCACTGCCCGTACCTATACGGGGGAGGAAGTAAGAAAGATTTGTCAAACCGTATCTTTCATAAGAAGCAACAACTCTATAAAGAAGCCCCGATCACTTTCATCACTTGCAGCCAATGGCTGAAAGGACAGGCCGAAAAGAGTGCCTTGCTGGCAGGAGAGACAGTAATCAGTATTCCTAACCCCATAAATACCAATCTTTTCAAACCCAGAGACAAAAAAGAAGCGCGCCGCAAATGTCATCTACCCCAAAATGGAAAACTGATCCTTTTCGGTTCGGCAAAAATTACCGATAAGCGGAAAGGCATCGATTATCTGATTGAATCGTGCAAGTTACTGGCAGATAGGCATCCAGAATTGAAAGAATCGCTTGGTGTCGTTGTCTTTGGCAAGCAATCGGAACAACTGAAATCACTTCTTCCCTTCAAAGTATACCCGCTTAACTATGTAAGCAACGAACACGAGCTGGTGGATGTCTACAATGCAGTCGACCTCTTTGTCACCCCCTCACTGGAAGAGAATCTGCCTAATACCATCATGGAAGCTATGGCATGCGGTGTACCTTGCATTGGCTTTAACGTAGGCGGCATCCCGGAAATGATAGATCATCTGCATAACGGATATGTAGCACAATACAAATCATCCGAAGATTTTGCCAACGGTATCTACTGGGCACTGACCGATCCGGACTATCCCTCCCTTTCGGAACAAGCTAACCGGAAAGCGATTGCCAACTATTCGGAAAGTATCATCGCCAAGAGATACATCGATGTCTACAACAAAATTACAGGAAGATATGCATAGCCACCTCAACCCCAGATTCTCGGTCATCACGGTGACTTACAATGCCGAAAAGGTATTGGAGGATACCATACAGAGCGTGATTTCACAGACCTATCATCATGTGGAATATATCATCGTCGACGGTGCATCGAAAGACGGCACTATGGCGATTGTAAACCGATACCGGGACCGGATCAGCCAAGTGGTGAGTGAACCGGACAAAGGACTTTATGACGCAATGAACAAAGGGATTGCCCTGGCAACAGGAGACTATCTTTGTTTTCTGAATGCCGGGGACAGTTTCCATGAAGACGATACACTGCAAAAGATGGTTCACTCCATTAATGCCAATGAACTGCCCGACGTGCTGTATGGGCAAACCGCCTTGGTAGACACAGAAAGACACTTCCTCCGCATGCGCAGGTTATCGGCACCGGAGACCCTGTCCTGGAAAAGTTTCAAACAGGGAATGCTCGTATGCCATCAGGCTTTCTTTGCCCGCCACACACTCGTCGAACCATATGACTTACAGTATCGCTTCTCGGCAGACTTTGACTGGTGCATACGTATCATGAAGAAGGCACGCACCTTACACAACACACATCTCACTCTGGTTGATTATCTGGAAGAGGGGATGACAACGCAGAACCGCAAGAAATCACTTCTCGAACGGTTCCGCATCATGACCCGATATTATGGTTTACTGAGTACCCTTGCATATCATGCCTGGTTTGTGGTAAGAAGTCTCTTCATCAAATCAGCCACTCCTTCCGACGCTCCTTTCTGAATGACATGTATCGGGCGGAAGCTATGCACATCCACCGGTTTGGGATCGATAAGGTATACTTCTGCATTCCGAGGTACGTAATTAAGCAACCCCGCTGCAGGATATACATTCATCGATGTACCGATAATCACAAAGATATCGGCTTTTTCTACCCAATTGATAGCTGTCTCTATCTCCGGGACCGACTCACCAAACCAAACTATAAACGGACGAAGCTGCGAACCGTCTCCGGCAAGATCACCCATCTTTACTTCAAACTCCTCCGGCCTCAGCTCTTTAATGTAGTGGGGGTTATTCGGATCCCGGCTTGAACATACCTTAGTCAGTTCACCATGCAAATGGATGATGTGGCTGCTGCCTGCCCGTTCGTGTAGGTTGTCTATGTTCTGCGTTACAATCGTTACACGGAAATCTTTCTCCAGTTCGGTCAGCAATTCGTGCCCCCGATTGGGTACTACTTCCAGCAACTGCTTACGTCGTTCATTATAGAAACGGACCACCAATTCGGGATTACGCGCATACCCCTCGGGGGTAGCTACCTGCTCCACCGGATAACGATCCCACAACCCTCCTGCGTCACGAAAGGTACTGATACCACTTTCGGCGCTCATACCGGCGCCTGACAATACAACCAGATTCTTCATACCAACTATTATTTTAAAGAAAAGCCCCCTCTGCCCGTTTTCAAGAAAAGCCAGGAGATGGAGCCTCACAAATTTAACTAAAATCTCCGAATAAACGAAGAAACCACCAAACATTCCACTTCTTCCCAATGCCTTTCCCATGACCGCCTGACCCGGATCGCATTGGATAATACAAACAATCCTTTCAAGAAACATCTTCCATCCCGGTTACGAAGTTAGCCGATAATAAGAAATTTTAAAACCAAAAAGTAAAATCATTCAAATAAAACACTTACTTTTGCCGCTTGTTAATTTGCAACTGACTGAAAGTGAAATAGAACATTCGGTCTCCAACAAAAAAATATATGGATAAATTTAGTTATGCAATTGGCCTCGGAATCGGCCAGAATTTATTAGGAATGGGTGCTAAAGGCATCGCAGTAGATGACTTTGCTCAAGCTATAAAAGATGTGCTCGAAGGAAACCAGACAGCCATCAGCCATCAGGAAGCCCGCGAAATCGTGAATAAATATTTCGAAGAGCTGGAAACCAAAATGAATGCAGCTAACATCGAACAAGGAAAAGCATTCCTGGAAGAAAACAAAAAAAGACCGAATATTGTTACCCTGCCCAGTGGACTACAATACGAAGTAATCACTGAAGGTAAAGGAAAGAAAGCCCAGGCTACCGATCAGGTGAAATGCCACTATGAAGGTACACTGATTGACGGAACTTTGTTCGACAGTTCTATCAAACGCGGACAACCTGCCGTTTTTGGTGTAAATCAGGTAATCCCGGGATGGGTAGAGGCTTTGCAGTTGATGCCGGAAGGTTCAAAATGGAAACTTTATATCCCTTCTGAATTGGCTTACGGCGCACAGGGAGCAGGAGAAATGATCCCTCCTCACAGCACACTCGTATTCGAAGTAGAATTAATCGAAGTATTATAAAAATAAAATCGTAAAGCAAAATGAAAAAAGTAAGTATTTTAGCTGCTGTAGCCATAGCAACAGGCTTAGCTTCATGTACGGCTCAGGCTCCTAAAGCCACTCTCAAAACCGATGTAGATTCACTGTCATACGCTATCGGCATCAGCCAGACTAACGGTCTGAAAGACTATCTGTCACAGCGCATGGAGATGGATACAGCATACATTGCAGACTTCCTGAAAGGCGTAAACGATGCTGCCAATAAAACAAGCAAAAAAGACCAGGCTTATCTGCTCGGTCTGCAGATCGGATCACAGATGGCTGGTCCTCAGGCTATCAAAGGTATGAATCATCAGCTGTTCGCTGACGACTCGACTATGACTGTCAACAAGAGCGATATCCTTGCAGGTGTGTTCGCAGGTGTACTTAACAAAGATATGAAAATCACTCCGGAAGAAGCTCAGGTGCTGATTCAAAAGATGATGGAAAGCATCAAAGGAAAAGCTGCCGAGAAAAAATATGCCGATAACAAAGCTGCAGGTGAGAAATTCCTTGCTGAAAACAAAACAAAAGAAGGAGTAAAAACCACTGCAAGCGGATTACAGTACAAAGTGATCACTGAAGGTAAGGGTGAAATTCCTAACGATACATGTAAAGTGAAAGTAAACTACAGAGGCAAACTGATTGACGGAACAGAGTTCGAAAGCACTTACACACGTAACGAACCGTTCGTGACTAACGTAGGCGGAGTTATCAAAGGTTGGACAGAAGCTCTGAAAATGATGCCTGTAGGTTCTAAATGGGAACTTTACATCCCGCAAGAACTGGCTTACGGCTCAAGAGACATGGGACAGATTAAACCGTTCTCAGCATTGGTATTCGAAATCGAATTGCTGGGTATAGAAAAATAAGAAGCAGTCAGGCTTTGCTGAAAAACAAACAGGAGAGAGGGTGTCCGAAAAGGGTACCCTCTTTTTTTATGTAAAAGTCCGAACTTTCCCAAGCTCGGACTTTTTAATTTGCTCTAAAATGTTTATCTTAGAGCATGTTAATCGATAGTGCAAATATACAATTTAAGGAGTATTCTCAAGGTATGGATTCCTTATTTCCTTGCCGTCTTGATGAAAATATTTCTTCGGATGCTCCGGTCCGGCTTGTCAACCAGATTGTTGATAAGCTTGACATCAGTCCGTTGTTATCTACTTATAAGGGTGGTGGTTGTCCTGCTTATTATCCCCGCATGCTTTTGAAAGTGTTGTTCTTCGCCTACCTGAACAATGTGTACTCTTGTCGTAAGATAGCACGTCTACTTCAGGAGAACATCCTTTACATGTGGCTTTCGGGCAAGTCCACTCCCGACTTCCGTACCATCAATGATTTCCGCAGCAAGCGTTTGAAGAGTTGTATCCACAGTTTGTTCACTCAGATTGTGCTCATGCTTGTTGAGTTGGGATATATCAGCCTGGAAAAACAATATATCGACGGGACCAAGATGGAGTCGGCAGCCAACCGTTATACTTTCGTCTGGCGCAAAAGTGTGGAAAAGTATAAGGATCGTCTGGAAAATAAGATTCAATGTATACTTTCTCAAATTGATGAGGGTATTCTCGGTGACAACACCGCTCCTGGAGAATCAACTCTTCCTATTGACAGCCATGCTCTGAAAGAAAAAATAGATGCCATTAATCTGGAGAACCGCAATAAACGTGAACTTCGTCAGATTAAAAAGCTTAATGAGGAGTACTTACCTAAGCTGCAGGAATATGAGAAACACTTGGAAATAATGGGGGAAAGAAACAGCTATTCCAAAACAGATCCTGATGCGACTTTTATGCGCATGAAAGAAGACCACATGAGGAACGGTCAGCTTAAACCGGGATATAATCTACAGATATCCACGGAAAACCAGTTCATAACAAACTATGCTTTCTATCACAATCCGGGTGATACGTTGACGTTGATTTCATTTCTATTGTATGGCCGGATGAGATACTGCCGGTTCATGAAAGAGGTTTGTGCGGATGCCGGATATGGAAGTGAGGAAAATTATGAGTTTATGGAACGCTTCGGTATAAGCGCTTATGTGAAATATAATTATTTTCATATGGAACAAACAAAAAAATGGAAATGTGACATCTCCAAACAAGATAATTTGTATTATAACGAACCGGAAGATTACTTTGTATGTCCGATGGGACAGTATATGAAATTTGCCTACACGATAAAGGCTGTCAATGATAATGGATATGAAAGTGAAATAAGTGTTTACCGTGCTAAGAACTGTCAGGGATGTCCCCTACAAAATAAATGTCACAAAGGGAGAGGAAACAGGGAGATCAAGGTGAATCATAAATTAAGGCGGTACAAGCAACTGGCACGTGAGAAACTCACTTCATCAAAAGGGCTTGAACATAGGAGCAAAAGACCGGTGGAGGTGGAAGCGGTCTTCGGGCAAATAAAATGGAATAAAGAGTACAAGAGGTTCAGGCATAAAGGCTTGGAGAAGATTGTCATGGACTTTGGAATATTGGCTATTGCATTTAACATCGGAAAAATGATCTGCAAGCAGAAAAAGGCTAAGAAAGGGAGGGATGGAAAGGATTATAAGACTGATAAAGGGAGAAAATTGAGTTTCATGAGGGGCATTTTTATAAGTTGTTGGATAAATCACAAAAAAAGAAAAAAGTTAGAGGGTACCCTTTTCGGACACCCTCTCTTTTTTTGCATCCGGATAATTACAATAGAAAGTATACGATTTTTCTGTTTTTTCTGACTTTTATATAGAGAAATTAAAATAAATCTCTATATTTGCTTACTATTTGATAACAATTGGAATTTACATTTATTATTATGGAAAAAATAGACAACCTTGACAGGCAGATTCTGGAGATTATTTCTCAGAACGCCCGTATCCCTTTTAAAGATGTGGCAGCAGAATGCGGCGTTTCACGTGCGGCTATCCATCAACGCGTGCAGAGACTGATTGACCTGGGAGTCATTGTAGGCTCAGGTTATCATGTAAACCCGAAATCTCTGGGCTATCGTACCTGTACTTATGTTGGTATCAAACTGGAAAAAGGCTCTATGTATAAAGCTGTAGTAGCCGAGTTACAAAATATTCCGGAAATCGTAGAATGTCACTTCACGACCGGCCCATATACCATGCTGACCAAAGTATATGCACGCGACAACGAACACCTGATGGACTTGCTAAACAACAAAATGCAGGAGATACCGGGAGTGACTGCCACCGAAACCCTGATCTCGCTGGAGCAAAGCATCAAGAAAGAAATCCCTATCCACGCAGATAAATAACCGATGGAGTGGTTGAATGAATATCACCTGTCAGGGTTACTTATTGGGATCTGCACGTTTCTGATTATAGGCTTATTTCACCCTGTTGTGGTAAAAGCGGAATATTATTGGGGAACGAAATGCTGGTGGATCTTCCTGATATTGGGTATCGCAGGAGTAGCTGCCTCGTTGAGCACCGACAACATACTTGTTTCGTCTCTTCTGGGTGTATTTGCTTTTTCTTCTTTCTGGACTATCAAAGAAGTCTTTGAACAAGAAGAACGAGTGAAAAAAGGTTGGTTCCCTAAGAATCCCAAACGGACATACAAGTTTTGAGACATACGTAAAAGAGTCAGTTTTTGGCTGAAATATTTGCATAATTCACCCAAAAGCATTAATTTTGTCCCCGCATCCGATACAAAGGATACATCGGGCTTATAGCTCAGTTGGTTAGAGCAACAGACTCATAATCTGGAGGTCCTAGGTTCAAGCCCTAGTTGGCCCACTGAAATCGACTATAGATTATATAATCTATGGTCGATTTCGTTTTATACATACCTTAACAATTATTTTCTCAATGATTCAGCCATAGTTTAAAAGCAGAAAGCTTCTCTTCGCTGATCGTAATTTTCGATTTATAAGGCGGACGGACGGTTACTACTATTTTTCCGTTAAAAAAAGGCTCGGCATGGTCGATTGCATCGATACTGACAAGGACCTGACGGTTGGCACGGAAAAAACGTTCCGGATCCAACTGTTCCATCAGTTTATTCAAAGACAGATCGATGATATGTTCCTGACCTTTCCGGGTAACAGCAAACGTCACTTTATTCTCGGAATAAAAGTAGGCAATATCCGCAACTTGTAAAGACCAGAAACGGTCTACCCCGGAAATAAGGAAACGGGTACGGTAACGTTTCTCTTTGTGTTGAAGTGTTTCAAGCAGGACACCCAGATAATCTTCCGGCCGGGGAACTGCATTATTCAGTAAGCTTTCATATTTCACAATAGCTTCCGACAAGCGCTTCTCGTCTATCGGCTTAAGTATGTAGTCGATACTGTTGACCGTAAATGCACGGATGGCATACTGGTCATACGCTGTAGTAAAGATAATGACAGAGGAAGGATGTACCGCAGAAAGAAAATCAAAGGCATTCCCGTCTGCCAGATGTATGTCGAGGAAGATAAGATCAGGATGGGGATGCTCATGAAACCAAGCTACAGCCTCGTCTACATTGCCCGGAATCATAGTCAGAGTCCATTGTGGACGAAGTCCGGACACCATTGAATGCAGCAGACGTGCTGCCGGAATTTCATCTTCTATAATAACTACATTTAACTTATTCATACAGTAAAGGAACTTTTACGGTAAATACTTTCTCTTCCCTTTGAATGATTATCTCTTTGCCAAGCATTAACAGGCAACGGTTGGATAAATTTTTCAACCCTACGCCCGGGGATTCATGGCTCTTCTTCGGTTGTATGGGATTACTCACCACAAGATACTCTTCCTCTAAGCAGATCTCTATTTTCATGGGTTTACTCAATGTGATGGAATTGTGATTAATAACATTCTCTGCCAACAACTGCAAAGTCAGCGGGGGCAGCATGCAACCGGTATATCCGGAAGGAATACAACAGTTATAGCTAATACAGTCCCCTAAACGAACTTCGTGCAGGAACAAGTAAGATTGTAAAAACTCCAATTCTTCTGCCAACGTAACCAATGTTTTATCCTGGCATTGTAATACATAACGGTATACACTGGACAAATGCTTGGTGAAACGTACCGCATTGCCCGGATTGTATTCTATCTCAGCAATCAATGTATTGAGACTGTTGAACAGGAAATGAGGATTCAACTGACTTTGCAAAGCCGCATAACGGGCAGTATCGTTCTCCGTTTGCAATTTTGCAGCTTCTTGTTGCAGTTTCAGGTTGTTCTGGATGGAACGATTTGCCAATAGTAAGCCTACAATCACAAGTTCTACCAACCAGACTACAATCAGGATACGCCAACCGCCATTCGAGAAAGTGAACAGATTGGGCAGGCCTGCCAATAATTTGGCAGTAATCAGCAGACCATAGTTCAGCAGAAGGAACAACAGGGTTACGACGAGATAAGTAGCTGTTATTTTCCAACGATGGCGGATATTGAGTGCATACTGATTGTTTATCCACGAACTGATCCGAAGTGTAGAATATCCCAGCACATTGAGAGCTGCAATAAAGAAGACGAATGCTCCCTTTGAATAGAGAACATCCGCTACTTTAGGAGTAAGCTCCGTATAGTTGACAAGCAGGAGGTAGGAAAAGATACCTAATCCCGAGAATAGCAGACCATATAACAGAGTATTCCATTTCATGCGAACAAAGCTATTATATTTCGGGTAATTATCATAAACTATTTAATATTTATTCAAAGCTCTGATCAATTCGGAATAAGATCCTTGTGCCGAGACTTTCGCTTGTACATGGTTGATTTGGGAGGCCTGCCGATACGTTTGTGCCTCAATCACTTCTATGACAGAGGCCTTCCCTTCAGTATACCGTTCCAATGCCATACGTTCGTTTTCAAGAGCCTTGCCCAGTGAGCTTTCGGTAAGCCGTACCTGCTCTAAGGCTTGGGAAAGTGAAACGCGGGCTGTTTCAACTTCCAGTTTTACCTGATCGGTTACCTGGTTCAAGTTGTCGGTTGCCATACCTATTTTCAAAGACGCAGCCCGCTTTTCATCACGTCTTTTCCCCCATTCGAATAATGGAACGGACAGCTTGGCGTAAACCGCATAATTAGGATCGAGATCAGAATGGAAATCATAACCGGGTGAAGAATAACTTCCATCCACACCTACATAAAATTGAGGCTTATATTTAGCATCTGTCAATTTCTTTGAGCTTTCTGCCATTTTAATCCGAGCATAAGCCATTTTCAACTCCGGACGGTCGGTTCCACCAGTCTCCCATAACTCCCCATCTAATACAACTGCAGAAATCGTATCTTCTATTTCAGTCGGGGCATGAAGTTCTACACCAATCAGAGAGTTTAGTGCCATACGCCCTGTTTCAAGATTTCTCTTAGCCTGCAACAGCTGATACTCCGCTTCATTCAGTTTCACTTCCGCCATGAGCAAATCCTGAGGATCGACCAATCCAGCTTCCACCCGTTCCCGAATGGTCTGAGAGAGAGTAGCGACCGAATTACGGTATTCGGTAGTTATGCGGACTATTTCCGAACGCGCAACAGTATTCCAGTATTGCATATCTGTCTGATAACACACAGCCGAACGGAAATAATCGGCTTGATATGTGGCCAGACTTTGCTGATGCTTAGCTAACCGGATATTCTCCAACAATCGTCCACCTGTATAAACAGGTTGCAATAAAGAGAGTGAAGCCCCGTACTTCATATTTCTCCCTTCAAAAGTCATCGGATTTTGCATCGAGGGTAAGTCAAGATTCAACTGAAGGGGATTACCGGTATACTGAAAATTCGCATCCCCCGACAATTTGGGTCTCAGGTCCTTCTGTGCCGCTTTCTCCAATTCGATACTTGCAGCGATATTCTTATCCGCAGCTTTCAGGTCGTGGTTATAATCTACAGCCATCGACCTGTACTTCTGCAGCAGATTATTTTGCTGAGCAAAAGAAGCTGTCGGAACACACAACAAAAGGATAAGCCATCTGTTTATTTTCTTCATCGTCATTTCTCTTTTATCTTATAAAACATAGCATAAAGTGCCGGAGTCACAAAAAGGGTCAGCAATGTGGCAAATGTCAGCCCGAAAATGATAGTAGCTGCCATTCCTCCAAATGCTATATCAAACAACAGGGGAACCATACCCAGAATTGTTGTCGTGGCGGCCATTAACACCGGACGAGTTCTCGAAACCGTAGATTCAATCACAGCCGTATAAGGAACACCCCCCTCCCGGCGCTGCACATCTATTTCATCAAGCAATACAATCACATTCTTGATAACCATACCCAATAATCCCAGCCATCCGGCAATCGGAAAGAAACCGAAATCAAATCCAGTCAGAAGCATACCTATGGCTACTCCAATGATGGATAACGGAAGTACACACAGGATAATAACCGGATCACGGAAGTTACCGAACAAAGCGACCAGAATAACTACCAACACAAGAAAAGCCAACGGAAAGAATTTACCGATTGCCTGCATCGCTTCCCCCTGATCTTTGTACTGCGAGTCCCAAAAGAAAGTATAACCCTCGGGCAGCTCCATCGCTTCTATCTCTTCACGAATCTCTCCATGCACTTCGGCCATTGTATGACCAGGTTTCACTCCACACATAGCAGCCATAGACAGCTGCCGGTTGTAAGTACGGATCTGCGGCCATTCCCATACTGACTCGATACGTTCCGTCACCTGCGACAGAGGCGCCGAATGTTCTCCGTTCCACACCGAGAAATTACCCAAAGAACGGACATCTGTAATGTCAACTCCCTCTGACTTCAATAACACAGGAACTTTCTTTTCACCGTCGCGATAAACTCCCACTCTGGTTCCGTCGCTAATCGATTTTACAGACTCCATCATCTGTGCTTTGGTTATGCCAAGGACACCGGCCTTCACCGGATCGTAAACCGGCCGTATCACCATCGTCATATTTCCCCATTCATTGCGTGTATCTGCCACTTTAGGATTACGACGCATAATTTCTATCGCTACGCCTGTCAACGAGTCCAAAACGGCAGGATCAGGCCCCAGAAAGCGAGCTTCTATCATGGCCTCCGTTAGTGGACTTAATTCAAACTTATTCACCTTGATCAGAGGTTCCGGGTATTTCAGCCGGATAGAATCCTGCAACAGAGCATTCAGCGTCCTTGATTCTTTGGAGCTCTTACACTTCACTAACAATTGGGCATAGTTGGATTGTGGACCAAAAGATATATTCGATAAATAATAACGGGGCGGAGTACGACCTATATAAGATGAAACCATCTCCGTTTCTTCATGCCCACGAATATAATCGGCTATATCGCCCGCCATACGGTCAGTCTCCTCAATCGCTGTCCCTTCAGGCAACCACATATCGACAGTGAAGTATTGCTTATCCAGAGCGGGTACAAAAACCTTGGGAATATACTTGAAACTCCAGGCCGAAAAGAACAACAAAACAATCAACGAAGCAACCGTCACCGTGCGATGCCGAAGTACCCAACGCAATGCTTTACGGAAAAGATTATAATACTTCCCGTCAAACAGGGATGCTTTCAACTCTTCGGGACGCGGACGTCGTACAAACTCCTGAATGAAAAAAGGAGTCTGTGTCAGGGCAAATACCCAACTGAACATCAACGAAACGCCGATCACCACGACCAATGATGATAATAGCTCTCCGGTAATATGGGGTGAATAGTAAATCGGCAGGAAAGTAAGGATAGCAATAACTGTCGCTGCCAATAAAGGCATAGCGGTTGACGAACATGCACGCATGATAGCAACCCGCTTGCGCATTCCCCGTTCCATGTTAATCAGTGCAGAATCGGATACGACGATGGCATTATCAACCAGCATTCCCATAGCAATGATAATCGCGGCAAGCGACATTCGCTGAAGAGCAATATCACATGCCATCATAACAATAAGGGTGGCAAAGATAGAGAAAACCAATCCGCTACCTATCAGAACCCCATTCCTGAATCCGATAAAGAACAACAGAATAGCAACAACAGTAATAACCGAAATAATCAGATTCAAGATAAACCCTTGATTTGCCACTGCCGATTCATAGCCTTGATCGTAGATGGGGGTCAACTCATAACCATCGGGCATGGTTTGAGACAACTCACCAATATGTGCTTTAACAGCCTCTGCCATATCCACGACATTTCCTGTCGGTACAGTAGAAATGGCAATTCCAATTGCCGGACTACCATTTATACGCATTTGGTTTGCAGGAGGAGTCTGATAACTCTCCTCGATCTTCGCAATATCAGCCAAACGAAAATGCTCACCGTTACGTGAAACAATAGTAAGATTCCGGATATCATTCAGCGAATAAAAGTTACCGGTAGACTCAATACGGATACGATTGGTACCGGCATCCATACCACCGGCATCCACAACTTTATTCTGAGCCTCAAAAGCTCGTGCAATGTCGGAAGTCGTAACTCCACTTTGTGCCATCACAGCAGGACTGATTAGAATATCAATCGTCGGTGTTTGCACACCATAGATCTCAATCTTCGCCACATCCTTGACTTTTAGCAATTCATTCTTTATCAGTTTAGCCTGGTCTTCCAGTTCTCTATACGTATGGCTATCCCCCGTCAGTCCATAAAACACGCCGAGCACATCACCAAAGTCATCGTTCACGATAGAAGTTCCCGCACCGACCGGCAATTTATCCTGCACATCATTCACTTTCCGGCGCAACTTATCCCATAGCTGCTGCATCTCGTCAGCACGGATTTCTTTCTTCACATAAACTGTAATCTTCGATAGTCCGGCACGATTTTCTGTTTTCAGATAATAAAGCTCACCCAAAGATTGTATGGCTTCTTCCAAAATGTCGGTAACCTGCGACTGTACTTCTGACGGTGAAGCTCCGGGATAAGAAGTCAGAACCAATGCTTGCTTAATAGTAAAAGGGGCATCCTCCAATTTTCCCATTTTAAAATAAGAAAACAGGCCTCCTGCCAATATCAGCACCAACAATAAGATTGTAACAGCTCTTTTCTGTAGAAAGTACTTTACCATTTTCATAATGAATTCGCCTTAGAAGAGATTGTTACTTTCATGCCGTCTGATAAAAAGCGTAGTCCGCTTGTAGCCACAGTCTCGTTATCCTGTAATCCCTCAATTATGATAATATAACCGTTAGGAAGCAGATTTCCCTTTTTCACCTGTCTACGGTTCACCTGATGAGTGTCAGTGTTTACAACCCACACATAATCACCTTCCGACGGACGATGGCATAGAGCTGTCTGCGGAATGGAAACACCAACCGGATTTGTTACCCGGGAAACATCAAATATTGCCTTACCCGACATACCAGCCAGTAATTCCCCTTTTTCATTTGGTAAAATGGCCGTTAGTAAATAAGAAAGGTTGTTGCGGGTTGTCCCCTTCGATATTTCCATAATCCCTGCCTTATAAATCTTATCCGGCCGGGCATCAAAACGTATCTGAACAGTATCTCCGGGATGTGAAGCAAATGCAATATCTTGAGTAACATAAATCTCCATTCTCAGCCGGTCTATATCAATAAATGAAATGACCGGCTGAGTAGCCTTCACATCCTGAAACTTCTCTATATACACTTCTCCCACATATCCATTAAATGGAGCTATCAAGCGAGTATCCTCCAATTCGTAAGAGGCGGTATCAAAAGCTGCTTTAGCAGTGGTATAATCAGCCTTGGCCTTTTCGTATGTACTGGCCGAAACATTATTCTTCTCGTACAACTTCTCTATTCGTTCAAACTCAGCTTTAGCCTGGCAATAGATCGCTTCGGCCCGTTCTTTACGAATATGAAAGTCACGCGGATCTATTTCAGCAATAATACTCCCCTGTTTGTAAGAGTTACCGGCATATACTTCAAAACGATCGATGGGGCCTCCTACGCGAAACGACAATTCCGATGTACGGAAAGGTTGCGCAATGAACGGAAACTCCGTTGTGTTCTGTCCAAAGCCCGGAATAGCTTGTGTTGTCCTGACAATAAAGTCCTGACTTTGCTTACTGTCTTTATCTGTGCAAGAAAATAGCAGTAAGAGAGTAACTAATAATGCACCTATCTTCATATCTTATTTTTTTAATTTCCCGACAAAAATAGATAATCAGACGATGTAATAAGGAAGTAAAGATTCTGAGACCGGAAAAATGAAGATTGAGTCAGGAGTATATGGGATGAAGCCGATAAAAAGATTATCAGGAGATATTGCTTATACCCAAAAACAAGTCATCCCCTCGTGTCTTCTGACCCGAGGGGATGAACTCTCTGAAAAAAACGGCGACTACCTACTCTCCCACTGTTACGCAGTACCATCGGCGTGATCAGGCTTAACTTCTCTGTTCGGAATGGGAAGAGGTGGAACCCTGATGCTATAGTCACCTAAATAAGGTAGACATAATGTACAAAAGTAAACTTAGCTGTCTATTATCTAAATAGTAAAGCTAAACGGATATATAAACCATAAAAGACAATAAAAAGAAAGTCATCGGGCAATTAGTAACGCTCGGCTGTGATGTTACCACCTGTACACCTGCGTCCTATCAACGTTGTAGTCTACAACGACCCTAAAAGAAATCTAATCTTGTGGCTGGCTTCGTACTTAGATGCTTTCAGCACTTATCCAATCCCGACTTAGATACCCGGCAATGCACCTGGCGGCACAACCGGTAAACCAGAGGTCAGTCCAACACGGTCCTCTCGTACTAGTGTCAGAGCCACGCAAATTTCATGCGCCCACGATAGATAGAGACCGAACTGTCTCACGACGTTCTGAACCCAGCTCGCGTGCCACTTTAATGGGCGAACAGCCCAACCCTTGGGACCTTCTCCAGCCCCAGGATGTGACGAGCCGACATCGAGGTGCCAAACCCCTCCGTCGATATGAGCTCTTGGGAGGGATCAGCCTGTTATCCCCGGAGTACCTTTTATCCTTTGAGCGATGTCCCTTCCATACGGAAACACCGGATCACTATGCTCTAGTTTCCTACCTGATCGACTTGTAAGTCTCCCAGTCAAGCGCCCTTATGCCATTACACTCTGCCGCCGGTTACCAATCGGCGTGAGGGCACCTTTAGAAGCCTCCGTTACACTTTTGGAGGCGACCACCCCAGTCAAACTACCCACCAAACAGTGTCCTCGCAACTGCGAGTTAGAACTCAAATAATCAAAGGGCCGTATTTCAACAGCGACTCCACAAATACTGGCGTACCTGCTTCAAAGTCTCCGGCCTATCCTACACATCAATTACCCAAATTCAATGTTAAGCTATAGTAAAGGTTCACGGGGTCTTTTCGTCCCATCGCGGGTAATCGGCATCTTCACCGATACTACAATTTCACTGAGCTCACGGTTGAGACAGTGTCCAGATCATTACACCATTCGTGCAGGTCGGAACTTACCCGACAAGGAATTTCGCTACCTTAGGACCGTTATAGTTACGGCCGCCGTTTACTGGGGCTTCAATTCAATGCTTCTCTTGCGATGACATCTCCTCTTAACCTTCCAGCACCGGGCAGGTGTCAGGCTGTATACGTGATCTTTCAATTTTGCACAGCCCTGTGTTTTTGTTAAACAGTTGCCTGGACCTATTCTCTGCGCCCTCCCGTCACCGGGTAGGGACCCTTTATCCCGAAGTTACAGGGTCAATTTGCCTAGTTCCTTAACCGTGATTCACTCAAGCGCCTGAGTATATTCAACCCGACTACGTGTGTCCGTTTGCGGTACGGGTACCATTAAGATTAAGTTTAGCGGATTTTCTTGGGAGTATGTTTACACGCACTATTACCGTTTTCCGAGGAAATTGGTATACTGTCAGGTTCGACTCTTATCCCGGATTTGCCTGGGATAATCAACATCTACACCCTTTAACGGACTATTCCGTCAGTCCGCGGCGTTGTCACTCCTCCGTCTCCACGTCACTCTTAATGCTAGTACAGGAATATTAACCTGTTCTGCCATCGGCATCACCGTTCGGCTGAGCCTTAGGACCCGACTAACCCTGATCCGATTAGCGTTGATCAGGAAACCTTAGTCTTGCGGCGAGGGGTTTCTCACCCCCCCTTATCGTTACTTATACCTACATTTGCTTTTCCACACGCTCCAGTAAAGCTCACGCTTAGCCTTCAACGCAGAGTGGAATGCTCCCCTACCGATACTTACGTATCCCATAGCTTCGGTAAAACACTTAATGCCCGATTATTATCCACGCCAAACTCCTCGACTAGTGAGCTGTTACGCACTCTTTAAATGAATGGCTGCTTCCAAGCCAACATCCTAGCTGTCTTAGCAATCTGACTTCGTTAGTTCAACTTAGTGTTTATTTGGGGACCTTAGCTGATGGTCTGGATTCTTCTCCTTTAGGACATGGACCTTAGCACCCATGCCCTCACTCCTGAGATCGAACTAATGCGCATTCGGAGTTTATCAAGACTTGATAGGCGGTGAAGCCCTCGCATCTTATCAGTCGCTCTACCTCACATTAGTAATTCTCAAGGCTGCACCTAAATGCATTTCGGGGGGAGTACGAGCTATCTCCAAGTTTGATTAGCCTTTCACCCCCACCCTCAGGTCATCCGGAAGCTTTTCAACGCTTATCGGTTCGGTCCTCCAGTTAGTGTTACCTAACCTTCAACCTGCCCAAGGGTAGATCACTTGGTTTCGCGTCTACTCCTTCCGACTATCCGCCCTGTTCAGACTCGCTTTCGCTTCGGATCCACATCTCAAGATGCTTAACCTTGCCGGAAAAAGTAACTCGTAGGTTCATTATGCAAAAGGCACGCCGTCACAACTTACGCTGCTCCGACCGCTTGTAGGCGCATGGTTTCAGGGACTATTTCACTCTTCTATTCGAAGTGCTTTTCACCTTTCCTTCACAGTACTGGTTCGCTATCGGTCTCTCGGGAGTATTTAGCCTTACCGGATGGTCCCGGCTGGTTCACGCAGAATTCCTCGTGCTCCGCGCTACTCAGGATACCACTACGCTTCAGTTACCTTAGAATACCGGGCTATCACCGTCTATGGCGCGACTTTCCAGCCGCTTCTTCTCAATAACTTTCTTGCGAGAGCGTGGTCCTACAACCCCACACATGCCGTAACATGGGTGGTTTGGGCTATTCCCCGTTCGCTCGCCACTACTAGGGGAATCATTATTTATTTTCTTTTCCTGCAGGTACTAAGATGTTTCAGTTCCCTGCGTTAGCCTCCAACTTGGTTGGATGACATTCCTTCAGAATGCCGGGTTGTCCCATTCGGAAATCTTCGGATCAAAGGTTATTTGCACCTACCCGAAGCTTATCGCAGCTTATCACGTCCTTCATCGCCTCCGAGAGCCAAGGCATCCGCCATGCGCCCTTATTTACTTTCTTTTATCGCCAGGTTCATCTCCTTTTCTTAAAAGGATCTGAACCAAATGGTTCGATATATACTTTTAGCTCTTACTAAATTTACTTTTTTTTTGTACATCATGTCAAAGATCGTATGATAACATTCGGCAACTTGTGTTGCCAGAGTATCAATGGTGGAGAATAACGGATTCGAACCGTTGACCCTCTGCGTGCAAGGCAGATGCTCTAGCCAGCTGAGCTAATCCCCCAATCATACAAGATATCAATCTCGTCTTGGTAGTCCCAGGCAGAGTTGAACTGCCGACCTCTACATTATCAGTGTAGCGCTCTAACCAACTGAGCTATAGGACTAGTTCAACCGTGTCCTGTCTTAGACTCGGCTTCTGTTTTTCTCTTGTTTATCTCTATCTATATTGCTATAGATGGTCGATCTATATTCTATAAATAAACAAGTACCAGTAGTACAATTTTAGAACCGATGAACGTCGTTTTCAACATCGCTCCAGAAAGGAGGTGTTCCAGCCGCACCTTCCGGTACGGCTACCTTGTTACGACTTAGCCCCAGTCACCAGTTTTACCCCTAGGACGCTCCTTGCGGTTACGTACTTCAGGTACCCCCGGCTCCCATGGCTTGACGGGCGGTGTGTACAAGGCCCGGGAACGTATTCACCGCGCCGTGGCTGATGCGCGATTACTAGCGAATCCAGCTTCACGAAGTCGGGTTGCAGACTTCGATCCGAACTGAGAGAGGCTTTTGGGATTAGCATCCTGTCACCAGGTAGCTGCCTTCTGTACCCCCATTGTAACACGTGTGTAGCCCCGGACGTAAGGGGGCCGTGCTGATTTGACGTCATCCCCACCTTCCTCACATCTTACGACGGCAGTCTCTCCAGAGTCCTCAGCATGACCTGTTAGTAACTGAAGATAAGGGTTGCGCTCGTTATGGCACTTAAGCCGACACCTCACGGCACGAGCTGACGACAACCATGCAGCACCTTCACAGTGGTGATTGCTCACTGACATGTTTCCACATCATTCCACTGCAATTTAAGCCCGGGTAAGGTTCCTCGCGTATCATCGAATTAAACCACATGTTCCTCCGCTTGTGCGGGCCCCCGTCAATTCCTTTGAGTTTCACCGTTGCCGGCGTACTCCCCAGGTGGAATACTTAATGCTTTCGCTTGGCCGCTTACTGTATATCGCAAACAGCGAGTATTCATCGTTTACTGTGTGGACTACCAGGGTATCTAATCCTGTTTGATACCCACACTTTCGAGCATCAGTGTCAGTTGCAGTCCAGTGAGCTGCCTTCGCAATCGGAGTTCTTCGTGATATCTAAGCATTTCACCGCTACACCACGAATTCCGCCCACCTCTACTGTACTCAAGACTGACAGTATCAACTGCAATTTTACGGTTGAGCCGCAAACTTTCACAACTGACTTACCAGTCCACCTACGCTCCCTTTAAACCCAATAAATCCGGATAACGCTCGGATCCTCCGTATTACCGCGGCTGCTGGCACGGAGTTAGCCGATCCTTATTCATATTATACATACAAAACAGTATACATACTGCACTTTATTCTAATATAAAAGAAGTTTACAACCCATAGGGCAGTCATCCTTCACGCTACTTGGCTGGTTCAGGCTCGCGCCCATTGACCAATATTCCTCACTGCTGCCTCCCGTAGGAGTTTGGACCGTGTCTCAGTTCCAATGTGGGGGACCTTCCTCTCAGAACCCCTATCCATCGAAGGCTTGGTGGGCCGTTACCTCACCAACAACCTAATGGAACGCATCCCCATCCTTTACCGGAATCCTTTAATAATCAAACCATGCGGAATGATTATCCCATCGGGTATTAATCTTTCTTTCGAAAGGCTATCCCCGAGTAAAGGGCAGGTTGGATACGTGTTACTCACCCGTGCGCCGGTCGCCAGCAAAGAAAGCAAGCTTTCTTCCTGATGCCCCTCGACTTGCATGTGTTAAGCCTGTAGCTAGCGTTCATCCTGAGCCAGGATCAAACTCTTCATTGTAAAAGTATTGTTATATATCCCAATAAGGGACAATATTAGCTCTGTTCAGGATGTCGAAAATTTATTGACGGTCATTTTTCATATACCTATATAATAAGTATTGACGGTTCTAAATTTACTTGTACTACTTGTATTGTTTATCAATTTTTCAAAGAACGCTTCTTTTCGATTGCGCTTCGTTTTAAAAAGCGGGTGCAAAGGTAAAAGGTTTATTTTAAAACACCAAATGTTTCTGGAAGTTTTTTTAAAAATGTTTTCCCGGTCTGTTCTCTGGCTCTCTTAGCGAAAGGGAAAGGCACCGGAATAAACGCCTTTTTTATCGCGAATCGGACTGCAAAGATAACGAATTTTAATATTAAACTCCAAAGAAAAAGGAGATTATTTTGGTTGTTCGTTAAGGCAATCAATACGCGCCTGCAACATGTCAATTTCAATCGGCTCTCCCTCTCTTGGAAAGCGGGTGCAAAAGTACGCGATTTACCAATACAAGGCAAATATATAAGGAAGTTTTTTTCATAAAAATATAAATTTATATGTAAAGGGCTGAGGGAGAGGTAGGTTTTAAAGCATACTTTAAAAAGAAGGGAAAAGGGAGGGCCAAGGGGACACATTATTATAATATATAGAGGGGGGAATACTTGGAAAACAAGGAGGGGGATTCATTGGGGAGGGAGGGGAATCTCTGTGTTGGGAACGAACCGCCAGGCGGTTGCAAATTTCTCAGGGGGGGATATGGGAAAGGGATTCTCAGGGGGCACCCGGACAAATGCGTAGCTGGGTCAGCAGTTAAATGTCATTGATAATCAGAAGAGTATATTTACCTGAATTTTATTCTTGATGTAAAGCCATTTACCCGGGCATGTAAAAGCATTTACCTCAGCATGTAAAGCCATTTACCTCGGCATGTAAAAGCGTTTACCCCGGTTGGTAAATGGAACCCGCATTCGAGGTTACGGGGGGACGCACGTAAAGGCAGCGTCAAGGCAACGTATGCTTCGGACAGACCATGCTTGAGGGAAAGCGCCGGCGGAAGGAAAGCCGGGAGGACAAGGTAAAGGGTAAGCGCCGTCTATTCAGGAAGGCAGGAGAAAGGGAATAGCGGACAAGGAATGGGGCGGACGGGGGGCAAAGAATATCCCAAGCGGCAAATAACAAAGGACTTCCGGAAAAAAGCAGAGCATTTTCAAACAAACAAGCGAGGGAATGAAAATGCTTTTTAAAGGGAAAGCAGACAAGAAACGAAGAATATACTTCTGAATACGAGGGAATTAAGAAAGATTTTCAAGCGATGGCAGAGGGTGGAAGATGGAAGATGAGGGTGGAAGATAAACGGGCTGAAAACGCGATCTTCCACCGTATTAACTAAATGATAATCAGATAAAAAGATGGAAAAAGGTGGAAGATGGAAGATAGAAATGCATTTTGCGAATGAGAGGACGGAAAAGGCACTATCCACGATTTTGTGTAAATAGAGAGGACTCTCCATAGAGAGCAGCGCCCCTATTTACAATTACCTCTACCCATACCCTCACTTTTCTTTTGCAACTAACAGTAGTCATCCTTTTAAATACTTATTGATACATCTACGGTCCCAGTTAATTCCCTGTTTTACAACTTTAGCCGGAACACCCGCAATAATTACATTGGGTTCATTAAATACCCTCGTTACGATACTCCCCCAACCAATAATACTATTATCAGAGACTTTCACATTTTTACAAACCTTCACATCTTTTCCGATCCATACATGCTTACCTATTACGATACTCTTAGCAAAATTTATCGGCTCACCCTCTAAATTCGTTATCGTATGTGCGTCGGTACACCATATATCAACGCCCCAGCTCAACTGACTATCGTCTCCAATACTGATGCACGAATCATCTTCTTGCAAATATAACGTAACGCCATTAATTACTACACGATTTCCAATATCTACCCGACAATTATTAGCCATTCTTGAAACACCGGCTCCCAGTCCCGGAAGTTGCCCAATGATAAGCTTCAATCCCGTCATACCCAATATGGTAGAATAGCGTAAAATAATCGTCCCTATATTTACTATATTATTATCTCCTTTTACAATCAGAAGAAATCCATCACTTAGCAACAATTCTTCCGCACTATCTTCAGAATCGCAATACATTGAAATGTGATTGTTATTCCCAATGATCGTTATGTTAGCTTGATTTATAATCCGATTAAACCGTTCGTTCTGAGAAGCCATACAGTCAATCCGATTATGTGGGAAAATCAATGTAATTTCATTATTTTGACCATTAACATGTTCCATATCATTCTAAATCCTATAGTTTACATTCGTAGCAATACAGCTTTTACTCCTTTCTGCCAAATGTACGAAAAGGAATAGCTTCACATTCATTAGCCTACTCCTGATCTTCTTCATTTTAAGTGAATTAACGATTACAACAATAAACCGAAAGCAAATGATCCTCTCAAAGCAAATATCAGAGGAAAACAAGTATGGCAGGAAAGACAGGCACGATGAAAAGACTAATGCTTTTTGCTCAAAAAAGCTATCGGGAGAATCTAATTTATAATGCATTGTAAATCCGATGAGGTACATATAGGACAAGCCTTAAAAACGAAAAACTTCCTCACTTCTAAAATATGCGCATATGTTTTTATACTTTTGCATTTAATAATTCAACTAAAAAAATCATATGCAGCCCGGATCTTTAGCAACTTTCATCCTATTACTGTTTATCACAACCTCTTGCCGGAATAAGGAAACGCAGTTCTATCCCGTACCTATGGACTCCATAAATCTTGTAGCCCCAGAAAAGCCACAACCGATTGCAGCCAAAAGTCAAACAGCTCTTTATCTGGACTCAATCGGACTGGTAAATATCTCCGAACTCGACTCTACATTCATAATCAACCTGATGTATGCCACCCCGGATAATTTCACCGGTCAACTTCTTTATGGTGATTTGAAAGAGGCATATCTCCATCCGGACGCAGCTAAAGCCCTTTTGCAGGCACACCTGTTACTCAAAGCAGAGCATCCTGGCTATCGCCTGGTGATTTATGATGCAGCACGTCCGATGTCCGTTCAGAAAAAGATGTGGGATGTTGTAAAAGGAACCTCTAAATATTTCTATGTATCTAATCCGGCACGAGGAGGAGGACTGCATAATTATGGCCTGGCAGTAGACATCGGCATAGTAGACTCTCTCGGGCACCCACTTTCTATGGGAACCGAAGTTGATTATATGGGTGCAACATCGCATATCACAAACGAAGCAGAACTCGTGAAAAAAGGAAAAATAACGCAACAAGAACGCGAAAACCGAATTCTACTAAGAAGAGTCATGAAAGGTGCAGGATTCCGTGCACTCCCCAGCGAATGGTGGCACTTTAACCTGTGCAGCCGAGACGAAGCAAAACAAAAGTATAAACTTATAAACTAAAATAAGATATGTACCTTTCTCCGGAAACAGTCCTGTTTATCCGGGAGCATCGCAATGACGATATACGCTCCCTCGCATTACAGGCAAAGAAATATCCCCAGGTTGACATGTCCTCTGCTATCGTCCAGATAGCCGGATGGCAAGCCGCCGCTTCAAAAATACCAAGTTGGCATGCTACGGAAAATCTTCTTTATCCACGTCATTTATCATTGGAACAATGTTCATCGGAAATCACCGCACTCTACAAAGCCTCACTGGCACAGGGAGAAACGCTGGTCGATCTTACGGGCGGATTCGGTATTGATTGTGCTTTTCTCGCAGCCCGGTTTAAAACAGTCACCTACATCGAACGCCAAAAAGAACTTTGCGAGATTGCCGCTCACAATTTTCCACTATTGGGATTAAAGCAGATCCGGATACAAAATGCCGACGGAGTAGAGTACTTGCAAACAATGTCGCCCACAGACTGTATCTTCCTGGACCCGGCACGCCGCAATGAACATGGCGGAAAAACAGTAGCCATATCCGACTGTGAACCTAATGCAGCCGCACTGGAGGAATTATTGCTCGAAAAAGGGCAACAGGTTATAATCAAACTTTCCCCAATGCTCGACCTTTCTCTGGCTATACGGGACATGAAGCATGTTTCTGAGGTCCACATTATCTCCGTCAACAACGAATGTAAGGAACTGTTGTTAATGTTGCGGTCTGAAAAGACATCTCCGATGATCCTGCCTACCCTATCGCAGCCTATCGTCTGCATCAACTTTGCAAACCGAAAAATACAGCGTTTCGTCTTTACGCGCGAAGCAGAGCAGAGCACCGATTGCTCTTACACCCATAAAATAGGTACTTACTTGTATGAACCCAACGCCTCTATTCTCAAAGCCGGTGCTTTCCGCAGCATCGCTTCTGCGTTTCATTTAAGCAAGCTCCATCCCAACAGCCATCTCTACACCTCGGATGAACGGATAGAAGAATTTCCAGGCCGAATCTTCCGGGTGACCGGCTACTCATGCCTCAACAAAAAAGAACTGAAGAATCTCTTAAATGAAGTGGATAAAGCCAACCTCACTGTCCGCAACTTCCCACAATCTGTGGCAGAACTACGAAAACGGCTAAAAATAGCTGACGGAGGTGATATCTATCTGTTTGCTACTACCCTGAACGATGAAAGAAAAATCATCATCCGATGTGAGAAAGCATAAAATGAAGAGAGGCAACGTCGTCCCGACGCTGCCTCTTTCTCTCAATCAATTTATAGAAACTGTTTGTCCCAACGAATAAATCTCGTCTGACTGCCCATAAGGCTTTTCTTTCAACATCCCCTGGACTTTAACCACAATCCTATATTTCGATTCAGGCTCTTTCAGTGTATATTCCCACGAAGTAGGTTCACCTTCCAAAGAAATCTGATGCTCCAGCACCGCCCCTTTGTAAACCTGAACATAAACGGATAAAGGACGTTGTATCTCTTCCGGAATCGCTGAAGGTAGTTTCCACTCCAACACCGCATCATTATCAGGTGTCAGTGACGATTTCAAATCGGTCACCGGAGGTAAGGAAACTCCATCTTTAAAATCAATGATATCGCGATCCTGGCAACCTGTGACGGCAAGTATACAAAGCATCACAGAAAAAAAGTATAATATTCTTTTCATAATCGTCTGTTTTTTATTAGTAACCCGGATTCTGTATATAATTTCCTTTCGCCCAGTTCATCTGTTGCTGAGGAATAGGTTTATATTCATCTCTTCCCGCAACAAAGACCGCATTATTCATCCAAGAGAAACGGGTTTTCTCTTTTTTGAAGTAAGCATTCATCGTAGGCTCCAGGATTCCCCATCTTTGCAGATCGAAGAAGCGTCTTCCCTCACATGCTGTTTCAAGACGATTCTCAAACATCAATGCTTTCCATGCATAGTCTTTGGTCCAAGCAGCCTCATCGGTATACAAGCTGACCTTATAATTCATGTAAGGAGTACCATCTACCATCAACAAGCGAATTCTACTGTTATTAGCACGTTCGCGCAGCTTATTAATGATAGGACGAGCTTCTTTATGGCGATCCAACTGAATCAGAATTTCAGCTTTCCACAATAAAACTTCAGCATAACGTATTTGTTTCACGTTCATTGAGTTGCGGTTTACAATGATACAATCGCAACCGGCAGGTACCAATTCCTTAACAGATTTCAGATAACCATAATCACCGGGGCTTCTGGAAGCCTTCTCTTCATACAACAAGTCCGGATTATATTTATAAGGATATCCCGGAATGGCTGCTGTATGACTCAGACGAGGATCGAAAGTATTTTCACTGAAATACTCTTTGAATCTTCCTTTCAGTTCCGCATCATTAAACGTATCGAACAAAGGCAAACCGTCTTTATCAGTTCTGAAAGCATTTGCCATATTAAAGCTCATCTTATGGAAGTCACAACATGGGAAATAAGGTTCCCAGGAAGGAGCATTCAATTCTGCACCGTTGTTTGTATTTCCTCCACTTGATGTTCCGTCATTGATAGAATACTGGATTTCCCAAATTGCTTCTTTGGTAGCATTATCATATTCCGGCAAGAAATTTTCGGCAAAGTCTTCACATAAACCTACATTTCCACCTTCCTGATCGGTGATCTGGTTAATATAAACCAGAGCGCGTTCCAGAATCGCCTTATCTACCTCAACCACCTGATGTCTTTCATCTTGCTTGTATGCCATGAACAACAACGCTTTGGCAGCCATAGCCCGTGCGGCATTCTTATTGATACGGCCTATCTCTTCCTGCTTTTCAGGCAACAGTCTGACAGCTTCTTCCAGATCGGCCACAATGTGTTCCCACAAATATGTATCATCAGTACCATTAGGACGGTTCGAGATATTGGTCACATCTTCCACCGTTCTGCCATTCTCTTCATCTACCCAAGGAATATATCTCCACAGCGTCTTCATAAAGAAATAGGTAGCTCCGCGCAGGAATTTCACTTCACCGGTACGTACGCCCTTCAACGGATAGTTTTCATCGGTAACTTTAGACAGGGCATAGAGTGCCAGATTGTATCTGGATATCGCTACATATCCCTTGAACCAAGGTCCGTCATTATTGCCTACATTAGCGGTCACAGAAGAGAAAACTTCCATATCGTGCCAGGCAGACTGATCACTTACACCCGATCCGCCTTTGTAAGCATCGTCTGACCGGATGGAACCATGCATCCACCATGCATGAGCTTCCGACCAGGGCAGATAAGGGATCAGCGAATAGCACGGAGTCACAAAATCATCAATATGTTCAGGCTTTCCTAATAATAAATCATCAGCCAGCACCCCTTTAGGGTTAATATTCAATTGGTCGGCACAGCTCGTCACCAACAAGGAAAGCAAAAGGGCAGATGACAGAAATAAACTATAAAAGGTTTTCATACTATTTCTATTTAAAAGGTTATATTAACTCCAACTGTAGCGGTAAATGGAATGACATAGCCAAAGTCACGGATTTCAGGATCGGGACCCGAGAAGCGGTTGCTATCCCACCATTTCTTGATAGTGAATACATTGTTAGCCGAAACATAGGCACGCAAGCGGCTGATCATGGCTTTCTTCACCAGACTTTCCGGGAAAGTGTATCCCAATTCCACTGTTCTCAGTTTCAGGTACGAACCATCTTTGAGGAAATACGTAGATGTACGCTTTTCATCATTGGTGTTACGGGTAGACAGAGCCGGAATGTTAGAATCCGGATTCTGGGGAGACCAGGCATTAAATACGCCTTTCAGGTGATTGGTATTATTCACATTCTGAATGTTCCAGAAGTCACTGTATTCAATCCATGAATCCCAAACATCTCCGCCATGTACACCCTGGAAGAAGAGAGCCAAGTCTACATTCTTATATGAAGCCTGAAGGTTCAAACCATAAGTAAAGTCCGGATCGCTGACACCAATCCACGTACGGTCATAATCCTGAGTAATGCGTCCGTCGCCATCAAGGTCCTTGTAACGGATACGTCCCAAGCCTTTTCCAGCCTGTTGCGGTGAGTTGTCCACCTCTTCCTGAGTTTTGAAGATTCCGTCTGCCACATATCCGTAGACAGAGTTACGAGGACGTCCGATAATATCGTCCAACATACCGTTTCCACCATATACACTTCTCACGTTGTCCGGCAATTCGGTAATCTTATTCTTGAAGGTAGCAAGGTTTCCCGTAATGCTGTAACTAAATCCGGACGGAAGGTTATTCCGGTATGTCAACAAGATTTCAACTCCTCGGTTTTCCATGCTCGGACCATTCACATAAGTATCTCCACCTTCACCAAACGCACCGATATAAGGGGGTAAATAAAGCATATCGGTTGTTTTCTTATAAAAATAGTCGATAGTTCCGACCAGGCTCTGATTGAAGAAACCGAAATCGATACCGTAATTGGTCTGTGTCACCGTTTCCCATTTCAGTGTCGAATTACCGGTGAGATATTTGCGGAAACCAGACTGTAAAGAACCGCTTTCCTGTCCGTTCATAGCATAAGAAGTTCCGTTATAATCGGCTACATAGCTGCTTTGCAAGTATCCACTCGGGATAGCCGAGTTACCGTTACGCCCCCAACTGAATCTCAATTTCAGATCCGAAAGAAAATCTACATTCTCAAGGAACGGTTCGTTCTTGATTCTCCATCCCAGCGAAAATGCTGGGAAAACTGCCCAACGGTTATCAGCACCGAACTTGGAAGAACCGTCATAACGTAACGTTGCCGATGCCAGATATTTGGAAGCATACGAATAGTTAAACTTACCGAAGTATGACAACAGAGCATAAGCATCACCCGAACCGGTAGCCTCTGTAATCTTGTCGCCGGTAGCCGAACTCAAAAAAGCATAGTCTCTGTCTTCCAGGGTCAAACCGTCTTTCCGTGCATAGAATGCTTCGCTTTCAGCTTTCGTGAATTCCATTCCGACTACAGCTCCTATCGAATGTTTTCCGAATTGCCCGTTATAGTTGATCTGGTTGGTCCATTGGTATTCAAGGAAATGGGTCTGATCATTGCGGACATAATTAAATTTTTCATCACGGCCCGAACCATCTGCTTCACCCCATTTTTTATCGACTGCCCGATAGTATGAACCGCGATAGTCTACACCGAACGATGTTCTCAGGTTCAAACCTTTGATAATCATCAAATCGGCATACGTATTACCAATTACCTTCAGGAACTTATTGACATTGTCTTTCCCCAGGATAAGGTCTTTCACCGGATTACGATAATCGTCCATACCCACGTCGAGAGAGGCACCACCCCAACCAACGGTTTCGGTATATACAGGAATGATAGGGGGTTCATTCGCTGCAAGCTGAGTATGATTGGCTTCGCGATAGTTCATGTAGTTCAACTCCAAATTCTCACCTACTTTCAGACGACCATTCAATAAATCGTATTCCGAATTCAAGCGGGCCGAATATTTCTTCCAGAAGGTTTCAATCTGGATACCTTCCGTATTTTCATAACCCAGGTTGAAGAAAGTACGTGATTTTTCAGTACCACTCGATACTGAGATCTGATGATTCTGCGATACTCCGGTACGGGATATTTCGTCGATCCAGTTAGTATCGGCCGAGCGCATAGTCTTGGCTGTATTCAGCCATTCCACCGGTTTCACGGAGTTAAGCACCGGATAACCGTTACCGTCATAACTCCAGTCGTAATCGAAGAAACGAACACTTTGTTTGATCTCACCCAATTTGTCATCGTTGGCATACGCCTGCCAGATGGCACGTCCATATTCTTCAGTATTCAGCAAGTCGGGTTTATTAACCCACTTGGAAAACTGTACACGACCTTCGTAGCTGATTTTCGATTCACCCTTTTTACCCTTCTTTGTTTCGATAATGATCACACCACCGGCAGCTCTCGAACCATAAATACTGGCCGAAGCAGCATCCTTCAACACCTGAATAGATTCAATGTTCGCCGGGTTGATGTCCCTCAAGTTGTAATCGCCTGCCAATCCGTCGAGTACGATCAGCGGGTTGGGTTGTGCATTCAATGACGTAAGTCCGCGAATCTGTATCGAAGCATTTCCACCGGGGCTACCATCGGCAGTAATAAATACACCCGGCAATTTTCCCTGCAAAGACTTCAGTGCGTTAGTCGAAGGATTCTGAGCCAAATCCGAGGTATTAGCAATGGCAACCGAACCGGTCAGATCGGCTTTGCGCTGCGTCATATATCCGGTCTGGATAACCACCTCGCCCAACATCGTGGCATCATCGGCCATTACCACGTCAATCTTGCTTAATCCCTTCACAGCTTTCTCCTGTGTAGCCTTTCCAATAAATGAGAATACCAGAATATCTTTATCCGAATTCACATCAACCGAATACTCACCATTCAGATTCGTAATCGTACCTTTCGAAGTGCCCTTTACCGACACGTTTACTCCGATCAGCGGGTCACCTGTTTCCTTTTCGGTCACCGTACCCGTAATGACTTTCACCTGGCTGATATCCAGATTGCCTGCGTATGCCATCATTGTCCCCGAGAACAAGACAACCACCCAGACCAAAAGCCTTCTCAACACTTCTTGCAGCCAGTCACTTCCGGAGGCCACAAGGTAAGGTCTTTCATGTTTCATATTCACCAATTAGATTTAATTAAAAATTTAAATAATACTATCATATGTTTTTCAGTTTGCCGAAGCTTCGACAGCAGGCAGCAGCTGCCGGCGGGCTCCTTCAATACCTGAAGTTCCAAATACCTGTGCCTCCGGATCACCATACCAGTAAATGGTAGTGGCATAATCAACCTCACCCCGTTTCCATCCCAGCATTTCAATATCGAACTTAAAGCTCTTATTGAAAGGGATGCCATCCAGATGGCGGGTGCGATAGAAAGCATTATAACCGTGAGAGCTCTCCAAATCGGCTCTCGGAGCTCCTCCGAATGGAGTATAGAAAGGCACTACCGGTGCCCAAGAGCTATTATAGTAGTCTTCCGTACCTGTGCCGAAATGTGAAGGGAAAGTATCATCGTCTACCCAAATCTTCTCGTCACCTTCGCCATACCACAACGGAGCATGATTGTACAGTGAAAGTAAATCACCTTTATAGACGCCCTTTCCTTTTAGTGTAGCGAAGTTCCATTCTACACACTGATCGGCCTCTTCGGGTTTATCATGGATGTAGATACCGTTCTCCTGCCTCCATGAAGCATAGAAATACAATGACCGGTCTTTATTCCACTTCAACGGGGCCACGTTTACCTCCAGTTCAGCATCAACCGGCTGGGAAGAAAGGTTCAGTACTTTCAAGACTCCCGCTTTGCGGTAAGGCATCAACCAGCGACTGGAGATGTTCCCTTTCCCGTCGGACGTCAGATACCAACTATCCACTTTGGGAGCACCCATGCCACCTCCGGAGAAATCACTCAAGGGCACCCATACGGTCTGTTTCCCGTCGAATGTGGCACTGAACACCAATTCCCGCATCAATTGCGCATATTGCTCCGGATTATCAACACGGATATTGAACTTCACTTCATACACCGCATTTTCACCTGTCGGCAGCGGAATGGTCAGTGAATCGGAAGAAAGAAGGTTCTTATTCTCCCGGATCATTTCACCTTTACGTCCGGCCGTCGGATGGAGAAGACGATCGTCTACTTCAGCTATTTTCTGTGCTGCTCTCTCTACCACTTCTTTAGAGAAAGTCTCCACCTGTGTACCCTCCGGATATTTACGGAAGTTGATGTGGTAATATTTTGGAGTAGGATTCACTCCCGGTTCGTCTTCGAACGTCACTTTACATCCACGGGCATACGGGATAGGCAGGAACAGGGTATTTCCTCCCTTACCTTCGGGCGTATAGCTGGTGTGTGCCTGCAACATTCCTCTTCCCAGTCCGGGCACATTGATCCGCATCAGGTCGTAAGCAGGAATGATCCAGCCCGGCTGGTCGGAACCATCGAAATAAAACCTCCATGTACCGCGTTTGTCAATAGTAGTAATCCAGATACGGGTGATAGCCCCCGGTCCGACTTCGTCGAACATTACTTTCTCGATACGGCCTGCTATCGTATCTACCCGCTTGATTCCAAACCCATCGCTGTTGGCAAACCAACCGGCAGAATCGGGTGATACCGATGCACGGTCATAACTACTTTCCTGACGACAAGTATAAGAGGGAACCGGATATAGCGCCTGCTCCTCCACCGATACCATTTCGTCCAACAGCGTTTCCAGTGTTACCGGCTTATCCGACACTTGAGAGCCGCATCCCCACGAACAAAACAAGAGTCCTGCGCAAACGGACAACCATACATTTCTTTTACTTTGTTTCATACTTATATCTAATTTTGTGTTTATTATATTTTCGAGAAAGCATGTTCTTCTTTTGCGGTCTTTTCAGCTTCTTTATCCACTCCCAATTCTTTTTCTATTGCCTCCAGCGACTTTCCTTTAGTCTCGGGCACACAAAATAAAATGAATGCGAATGCAGCAATGCTGAAAACAGCAAAGATTCCGAATGCGACCGATCCGCCCAGGTTATTCAGTATCCAAGGAAAAAACTGAACGGTGAGGAACGTACATAACCAACTTACTCCGGTAGAGAGTGACATGGCCGTTCCACGGATACGGGAAGGATAGATTTCGGAAGTTACCACCCACATCAGCGGTGCCAGCGAAGCTGCAAAGAACCCGATGTAACACAGCACGGCTATCAATGCGCCGATGCCATTGGCAGCAGGTACAACGAAGGTATAGACCAAATAAAGCAACGAAAGACTCATTCCCAAGCTTCCGGCGAGAAGCAGGATTTTGCGTCCCACTTTATCGACCAGCCATACAGCAATCAGGGTAAACAACAGATTCACCACGCCCACCAGGATGGATTGCACAAGGGCAATATCCCCGGCAACACCTGTCATCTCAAAAATAGAAGGAGCGTAATTAATAATGACGTTAATACCCGTAATTTGCTGTAAGGCGGCCAGTATAGAACCTATGAAAACCACTTTAGCCAAGTTACCCTTAAACAATTCTGTTACCTTTATCCTATCTCTACCTTCTTGTGTGTTTGTGTCGGACACGGTCATCTCACCGGCTTCCAGGTTCAGCTTACTGGCCACCTGTCTGGCTCTGCCTGCTTTTCCGCGGGCCGAAAGCCATCGCGGACTCTCGGGCAATATAACCAATAGTAGCAGGTAGGCTACACTAAAGAAAAACGGGAATCCCAGCATCAGGCGCCAGTTCCGCTCGTAGTCCAGCAATATATAATCTACAATATAAGCAATCAGAATTCCTATCACAATGGCCAGTTGATTGTAAGAGACCAGTGTTCCCCTCAACCGGGCAGGAGAAATCTCGGATATATAGATAGGTGCTACGGCAGAAATCACGCCGATCCCCAGCCCACATATCAGGCGAAAAACCAGCAGTGAAACCAGATTGACAGACAATGCGCAACCTAAAGAAGAAACAATAAAAAAGATAGCTGACGAGAACATTACTTTCTGCCTGCCATAACGGTCACTGAAACCTCCTCCCAGCAAAGCACCGCAAAGGCAACCTACGGTCAGAATACTTACCACCAATCCCAAAGCCATATCATCCAACATGAATTGTTCCTGTAAAAAAGGAACGGCTCCGGAAATACCTGCCATATTTAATCCCACAATCAATCCACCAAAGACGGTGATAAAGGTATATAGGAATAAAGGTTTGTTCTCTCTGTTCATTTTGATTTTAAATTTATAGTAGTTATACGATGTGTGATTGTTGATGCAAGGTTAGCCAGAATAGTACAGAAGCGATATAACGCAGGAAACAAATAATATAAGAATGGTAACATCCGGCAAAAATACTGCCAGACTATCAATCCGGTTACCCACTGATGTAACGAAAGGATAAAGCTAATAATGAAGCATTTGGAAAAAAATGATTCTTGTAATAAGTGGGTTGTCTTTTATCAAAAGGAAGGTAACGTTTCAAAAGACGTTCGTCTGATGCAACAAAGATAAGTCGCTTTTTTCATCTGTGCAAATCTTTTTACATCGTTTTAATTATCAGCCATTTATCTCTTCTTTTTGTATTCAGCGCACAGAGCAAAGACCGTGTTTCAAAAAACGAACGTCTTTTGAAACACAAGAGCCGTTCTATCTATCTAACTTACACAAACTTACCGCAAAATAAAAGCTGTATTCACAGCCTGCTATAGCCGGCCTGTCCATTCTTAATGGGAAGGCCATGCTGAGCATGATCTATTTTATTCACTTTTAAACATTTGAATTATGAATACAAAGGCAAAACTTCTGTATGTAGGCTTTCGTGCGTTAAGCACATGCTGTGTGTGCGCGGCTTTTTTAATGATAACATCGTGTGGAGACAATGTTGTAAACCCTGACAGCCCCGAACCGGACGGAGGGGATGTGATCCCTATTACGGTCAGCCGGGTTGAGGATGGCAGCTATATGGAAAGTCATGTTGATACTCCCGCCACAACCGGGGGAAGAACTCTTGTAGACGAATGGGTACCGGTTAAGGAATCACCCGCCAGCAGGGCCATACCCGCTGCCGTACCTTACGAGGGTCCTTCAGCGGTCCGGATGACACTCCGCGAAGAGCCGCAAGTCACTACCCGTGCCGCTACATTGGGTAATGGCATTTATTTCCGGTTGATCGCTTTCCGTAAGGTGGGCAGCAATTACGTGTTCCAGTCGACAGCGGATTTTACGACGAACGGGGCTTCCGCTCCCACACTCAGGCAAGGAAAGTTACTCACCAGAACGGGAACTGTCCGTGTGATCGGATACTCGTTCAATAGTACGACAGCGATGGGAACAATCCCTTCATCCTATGCTTATAACGGTACTTCCGTCACTATCCCGAATATGAGTAATGACTTTATGGTTTATGACTCGGGGGACATAGCGAATGTGAGTACAATCAACCACAACCTGTCGGTTAGTTTCACGCAAAAACTCTGCAAGCTGACGGTTAAGCTCTCCTTGTCACAGTTTGGAAGCAACACGTTTACCAACTGTACGGGCGTATATGTTTCTCAGGGCGGTAATGCGTCCGCCTGGACGATAGGTCCCTCTACAAATAATGTAAGTGCCAATACCGGAAATACACCTACATTCAATATTGGCAATAATTCTACTGCCACTGTACGGTTAGTTCCTTTTTCGGGTTCACGGGCAATCACGGTACATATCGGTACGTTGAAACTTAGTAATTACTTCAATGCGAATAATCGGAATATCACCTCGAGCCAGAATGTACAGTTGCTACCAGGACGGAGTTATGCCATTACACTGAAGTTTGAATTGGGGATACAATTGGCGGCAAGTGACATTAACCTGACACAAAACGGATGTACCACAAATGATAAGAATGATTTGGCGAAGCTGAGATGGGCCACAGGAAATTTAAAAAGTACCGGAAGTACGAATTATGTATGGGCACCTTCGCAGACAGAAACCGGATATTATTACACATGGTATAGTACTTACACCGGAAACACAAGTACCAATAACACAGATCCATGTTCAAGATTAAATACTGCATATTATGGAACGGGATGGCGTACACCTAGCAATAATGAGTTCATCAAATTGATTCGATGCACAAACAAAACAATAACTAATGGCGGCGTGTGGTTTATGAACAATACTAAAGGTCTCTTTCTGAAATGCGGAGGTGGCCGCTACAATAATTTAGGTAGTGGCATGACATCTAACGATGGTGTAAATACAGCTGCTCGTTATTGGACTAGTGATGCCAGCAATAATACTTCTGCGCACAGTATACTTATTTACCAAACTACTATAAGTACTACACCAAGAGTAAAAACAGATGGATACTCTGTCCGTTGCGTAAAAGGCACCAAACAATAATATTCACTTTTAAACTTAACAAATCATGAAAACCGAACTCAAAGGCTGGCTTGCGGACAATACCGTGACCACCGACAACAAAGAAGACAAAATCCTGGTATTGGAAAGCGCCGGAAACCTGACGCTATCCGATGTACTGGGTGAAATGAAGAAAGAAGATACCGGTTTGCGGGCAGAGACTTTAAAGCATGCCGTCGATCTTTTCCAGCGCACAGTATCGGAATTGGTACTGAACGGATACTCTGTCAATACGGGGCTTTTTCGTGCCGTACCACAGTTTAGCGGGGTAATAGACGGTGGAGTATGGAATCCCGAGAAAAATTCTATCTATGTTTCCTTCAATCAGGATAAGGATTTACGTGAAGCTATCGCACGGACCGGCGTGAAAATTCTGGGAGCCAAAGGTGACTCGGCCTACTTCATCGGCGGTGAAGACGCCGCCACCCGTGCTACGGACGGTAGTGCAACTGCCGGACGTAACTATCGCCTGCAAGGAAAGAATATTAAAGTAACAGGCACAGACTCTGCCGTAGGTATCGTATTGATTGACGAAAAAGGCACAGAAACGAAGTTACCGATGGATATGATTGCCATAAACAACCCCTCGGAAGTATTGGTGCTACTTCCTGCCGACTTGAAAGACGGAACCTATGAGCTGCGACTGACCACACAATACTGCCACAGTTCGCAGACAATGCTAAAAACGCCGAGAACTGTCAGTCGATTTATCAATTTCGGCGCATCTCAAGGAGATGGCGATGGTGATATTGTAGATGATCCAACGGCCTAACAGTAAACATACCGGCACATTTCATATCGTCCCGCATTGAGAAAACTCAATGCGGGACAATTTTGTATAATGCGTATACAGCATTATCTACGGCTCGTATACTACTCTATATACGTACTGTATACAGAGTTGCATACGGTGCGTAGACAGAACGATCTGTTTCCCATATTCAGTTAGCCACCATTGCCTCTGTCGGAGTGACCCCATAAAGTGTACGGAAACATTTAGTGAAATAGGCGGGCGAAGTAAAACCGGTCATATAAGCTATCTCACTGATATTATACTGCCGGGCTTTAAGCAAAAGCATTGCTTTATTGAGCCGGTAATTCCTCAGGTAATCAGTGGGTGAAACCCCGAACAGAGTTTTCATCTTCCGGTAAAGGTGCACCCTCGACAATCCCAGATGTTCACTCAGGTCTTCGATGCTGAAATCGGAGTTTTCATATTGCGTGTCGACAATGCTCAGCAGCTTGTCCCTGAACAACTCGTCTACCTTCATCAGTTTGCATACCTCCACATTGTCCATCGTACCGGCCCGGAGATTCTTCATATAGGCTTCCTTCATCTTTTGCCGTTCCGAAATCATGTTGATGATACGTATTTTCAGGAAGTCGATATTGAAAGGTTTGGGAATATACTCGTCCGCCCCTTCGGCAATGCCGTAAATGCGCTGGCTGTCTTCGGACAAAGCAGTCAGAAGTATGATAGGGATATGGCTGAAAGCAAGATCGTTCTTCACCCGGTTAACCAACTGGAAACCATTCATACCGGGCATCAGCACGTCACTCAGAATCAGGTGGAAAGCGACATCCTTCCCCAACTGGTCCAACGCTTCATTGCCATTACCCGCCACTTCGACTCGGAAATTGTCGGACAGCTCCTTCCGCAGGCTGTATCGCACATCGGGGTCGTCTTCCACCACCAGAATATGATAATCGTAGGTCGTGGACAGCATTTCATTCACTATCGTCGTATCCACTTCCATGTCATGATAACTCAGATTGAAACGGTCGGTCTCTTCCAATATATATTCGTGGGTATAGTGAGCCATGTCTTTGTAAAGCCGGACGCTGAACAAGGTATATTCTCCGGGCTGGCTCTCTACACGAATTTCACCGTCATGCAAATCGACGTATTCTTTCGAAAGATTAAGTCCGATGCCGAAACCTGCCGTACCGAATGTTTTATTACCGGTATAAAACCGCTCGAAGAGATGCTCCATGCTCTCTTTTGAAATCCCCCGCCCGTGGTCCTCCACTTCCACCAGAACAGTTTCTGCCTCACCGATAACCCTGACGGAAATATCCCCGCCGCCATCCGAATATTTAAAAGCATTCGAAATGATATTCACCAATACCTGCTCTATCTTATTGACATCGATATGGATATTCAGCTCGTCGATGTTGGTGCGGAACTGATAATGAATCTGCTTCTCCTGAGCAATACCGGTAAAGTAGTCGAAGACTTCTCTGACCATTCCTATCAGATCTACCTGACGCAGAATCAGTTTCATCTTGTCGTTGTCAATCCTGCGAAAATCGAGTATCTGGTTGACAATCCGGTAGAGCCGGTCTACGTTCCGCTTCATCAAAGCCACATCTTCCTGAATAGAAGGATCGAGCCTGGAGTTTTTAATCAGTTTGTTTACCGGCCCCAGTATTAACGTAAGGGGAGTACGGATTTCGTGGGAGATATTGGTAAAGAACTGCAATTTCTGGTTCGAGATGTTTTCTATCTGGTTATTCTTGACCGCCAGTTCCTCCTTCTGCGCCTCTACAAGCTGGTTTTTATCATACAGTTCTTTGTTTTTGTTCTTGATACGGAGATTCATGTACATGACATATCCCAACAAAGGGATAATGAGTAACATCAACGCCAGGATCAGTATGGTGGAGTTGCGCAGGAACTTGAAACGAGACAGCAGATTGTCTTCTTCCTGCTTCTGGCGGTTGATCCGCTTCTGGTAATGATTCAGTTGTTCGGACTGTGCCAGAATGGTTTTTGCGTTTCCCCGGTTAATGATAGCGGTATTCAATACGTAGTTTTTCTTCACCTTCTCGCCATTAATAATGGCCATAGCCACCTGAATGGAGATAGCTCCTCCGGTAGGATACTGAAAAGAGGCTTCCAATTTCTCGTCGGCTACAGCCTGCAATCCGGCTCCATCACCATATACTCCGTCGATACCTATAAACCGGATACGTCTGCCGGACACGGAGTCACGCTTCATAATGACATCACGTGCAGCAAGAGCCATCACATCATTATGGGCATACACCAAGTCGATATCTGTAAAAGCAGGCAGCTTGCTGACAGCATCGTAAGCACTGTTATAGTGCCACTTACCAAAAACCTGGGTCACCCGGAAGTTTTTGTCGCTGCGGAGATGGTCAATAAACCCGTCATGGCGTTCCATGGCGGGCGAAGAACCTTCCAGTCCCCATATTTCAAGTATTTGGGAATTGGGAGAAAGTTGTCCGTTGATATATTCGCCGATGGCAGAACCGATGTTGTAATTATTGGCGCCGATAGAAACCGTATATTCATCCGACTGTATCTTACGGTCGTGGATAATGGTAGGAATGCCTTTCCGGTAGGCTTCCACTGCCACGTCGGTAATGGGAACAGCTTCGTTGGGTGAAATGATAAGTACATCCACATTCTGCGAAATCAGTTTACGGATCTGGGCTACCTGCCGACTGCTGTTATCCATTGCATTATATACTACCAACTCCACGTTGCGGTAATTGGAGGCTTCAATCTGCATTTCGAGCAATACGGCTTCGCGCCAGGAATCGGAAGTGCACTGAGAAAAACCGATAACATATTTTCTGTCCGCCTCTTCCTTCCGTTGGCAAGAAGACAGGAATACGAACAGGCCTGCAAAAAGCAAAATGCCGAACCGAAATAGATTTGTGTTTTTCATGCTGTGTTCTCCTTAGTAATACGTATATAAGACGTCCTGAAGCAAAGAAACAGGACGCCTTATCAAAAGAAAATGTTCGTTACCAGATGGATTTTACCGAGAACACTTCCAAGTTCTTGACTTCTATGTTGTTGCCCCAGAAGTGAAGTCCTTCGCGATTTCCTTCACGCGGGCTCCGTTTCATCGAATACGAATAAGCTCCTCCGTCGATGAAGACTTCGATAGAGGTACGGTCGATGTATATGTCGGCTGTCAGTTCCATACTGGTGCGGTCGTCGGGTGAATAGAACACACCGTTTATCAGATTGGAGTTCATGTCATAATCCACCAGAGGCTGTCCGTAAAGATTCAGTCCGGCACTGGTTGCATGTGATAACTTGATGGTAGTCCGTATCCGCAAACAGTCCTTATCGGAAAATGATTGTAACCGCCCGTTGGCTGCATCAGAAGTAAGTGATGTCCAGTTTCCTACCGGCCGGAACAGTTGCTCTGCCTCCCTGACAGGAACACTAAACAAACGGACTCCCTTTGAAGTAGTACGAAGGGTCAGTTCATTGGGCAGCAGCATCATTCCGTTGAACGGCATGCCATCGTGTGAAATTCGTCCCCAGCCTATCTGGATGCGACGTCCGTCACTGGCAGGCAGGTTGCTATAGGTTTGGGCAGCATACATACTTCCTGTATAATAGTAGTACTTACCCGCCTCCGGAGTAAATGTCTGGCCATCAAACGATCCCAGCATATAAGTACCCGAGGCTCCGTACATCACCCATTTCGTGTGATTCTTATCTCCGTCAACCGGCAGCTCAAACAGTTCGGGACATTCCCAGAAACCGGTAACATGGCTCTTGTACTCCCAGTTCTTCAGGTCGGAAGAGTTGTAGATGGAATGTCCGTCCCGCTCGTTGAGCACCATCACCCAATGTTTGCCGGGTGCGTACCAGAAAACTTTCGGATCACGTGTGTCTTTACTATTCCATTTTGCCTTTGAGTCTATCACCGGATTGCCTTCGTATTTGGTAAACGTACGTCCCCGGTCGAGACTGTAGGCAATGCACTGTCGCTGTTTCTCCGGATTATCCACTGTATAGGCGGCTACCAGTGCCGGCTCTCCTTTTTTATTAAATCCGGCGGTATTATCATAATCGATCACGGCCGAACCGGAGAAGATGGTTCCCAGTTCATCGGGGTGCAAAGCATCCGGCAGTTCCTCCCAATGTACCAGGTCACGGCTCACGGCATGTCCCCAGGTCATGTTCTCCCATTCCCGTTCGTAAGGATTATGCTGATAGAAAAGATGGTATTCACCTTCATAGTAAACCAATCCGTTAGGATCGTTAATCCATCCGCGACGGGTAGTGAAGTGAAATTGCGGACGGTTCTTCTCTTTATACAGGCTGTCTTGCCCCGCAATCACATCGTCCTGATAGATCTTCTCCAATCCGGCAGACTCTCCTTCATAGCTGATTCGGAGTGTCTTGCCTTTCCAGGAAGAAACATCGCAAAATACCCAATAATCGGGTTTCCCGTCGGCCAGGCGAATCACGAAATTACGTTCCGGAGCCCCTTTCACCTCGAATGTCATTTTCTTCCGGTCCATTTGGTGGGACACGGGCAGGTTGATATACTTCTTCGTAATCTTCAGCGTAACATCGCCGGCAAATGAAGCAAACAGGTTACCGGCAAGCAGCGTTGCGGCAAGAAATAATTTTGTAGTCAAATGCATAGTTTTATTTTGTTAGTTAATAATGGAAAACCTGAGTGCAATTTTACGCATTTTTTCAGGGATAAGCTATCACTCAGCGTACAAAACGTATCACTCAAGTTACCCGAAAGAAGCTTTACGGTCATACAGATGTAACATCTTTGTCACCCAGCGTTCAAACAACTGTAAAAGTGACGAAACTTCCTCCCTCTACTTTTGCAACAAATTATTAACGCATACTAACAAATATGAAACGAATTCTGAAACTGGTATCATTCGTTCTTTTATTATCGAACATGGGCGGTCATCTCTACGCCGATGAAAAAGCAAACGTAGTAAAACAAGGTACGATCCGGGGACGTATCATCGACACATCCAAACAGACATTACCGGGGGCATCGATCTACATCGAGAACCTGAAAACAGGAGTAACGAGCGACGTAAACGGTTTTTATACCTTCGCCAATCTCAATCCGGGAACTTACACCGTAAAAGTAAGCTATGTGGGATATGCTCCCGTAGAAATGAAAATAACGATTCCCGAAGGCAAGACGCTCGAAAGAGATGTCATACTGAATGAAGGGGTCGAATTGCAGGAAATTGTAATAGGCGGTGCTTTTCAAGGCCAGCGCCGCGCCATCAACTCACAAAAGAACAGTCTGGGCATCAAGAATGTGGTTTCTGCCGATCAGGTAGGTAAGTTTCCGGACTCAAACATCGGAGATGCGCTGAAGCGCATCTCGGGTATCAACGTTCAATATGACCAGGGTGAAGCCCGTTTCGGACAGGTGCGCGGTACATCGGCAGACCTCAGTTCTGTCACGATCAACGGTAACCGCATCCCATCGGCAGAAGGTGATACACGTAACGTGCAGCTTGACCTGATTCCGGCGGATATGATTCAGACCATCGAAGTGAGCAAAGTGGTAACCTCGGACATGGACGGCGACGCCATCGGAGGATCAATCAATCTGGTCACCAAGAACTCTCCTTATAAACGTACGCTGACAGCCACAGCCGGTTCCGGCTACAACTGGATCAGCGAAAAGGCACAGCTGAACCTGGGATTGACTTATGGCGACCGCTTCTTTAATGATAAACTGGGGGTCATGCTATCGGCTTCGTATCAAAATGCCCCTTCGGGTTCGTACGATACGGAATTCCTCTGGAAGAAAGACGATAAAGGCAATGTATACATCAATGACTATCAGATACGCCAGTATTATGTGACCCGCGAACGCCAGAGCTATTCGGCAGCCCTGGATTGGGACATCAACGAAAACCATAAACTGATGTTCAAAGGTATTTTCAATAACCGGAACGACTGGGAAAACCGGTACCGCACTACTCTTAAAGATCTGGACGAAGAAGGCAAAGCAACCGTACGCGTACAGACTAAAGCCGGCACACCCGACAATCGGAATGCCCGTCTGGAACGCCAGCGCACAATGGACTTCACATTGGGCGGGGAGCATCTGTTCGGACCGCTATCTATGGACTGGAACGCCAGTTATGCCCAAGCAACCGAGGAGCGTCCAAACGAGCGTTACATCGACTTTCAGCTCAAAAAGCAGCAATTCGATATGGATCTGAGTAACGAACGCGAACCATTGGCTACTCCGAAGCCCGGCTCTACGATGACGCTGAACAAGGATTTCGGCCTGAAAGAACTTACCGAACAACAACAAGACATCAAAGAAGAAGATCTGAAATTCTCTATGAACTTCAAGCTTCCGTTCCAAAACGGAAACAAACTGAAGTTTGGAGCCAAAGTAGTGCGCAAAACCAAAGACAAGGAGGTGGATTTCTATGAATATACCCCGAAAGATGAAGATGCATTTATGACCCACAGCCTGCAAAATACGGTAGATCAGACTAACAAAAACTTCATGCCGAGTAACAAATACAAGGCAGGTGTTTATGCCAGCAAAGAATATGCAGGCTCACTGGATCTGAACAATCCTTCCTTATTTGACAAAGAACAGGTACAGGAAGAACTGGCGGGCAACTTCGAAGCACGCGAGACTGTAAGCTCGGGATACATCCGCTTCGACCAGAAACTCACCGACAACGTGGAGCTGATGACAGGACTACGCATTGAGAATACCAGCCTCAGCTATACCGGACGGACGTATGACGACGAAACAGACCAAACCTCAAAGACTGCCCGAGAAACAAACAGCTACATCAACTTCCTTCCGTCACTCCTTATGAAGTGGAGCATAAATGAAGAATTCAAGGTACGCGGTTCGTTTACCCAGACGCTGTCGCGCCCGAAGTATTCCGCCCTGGTGCCCAGCGTCAACATTAAACGTTCGGATAACGAAGTGACAGTGGGTAATCCCGGCCTGAAACCGACTCTTTCTTATAACTTCGACCTGAGCGCGGATTATTACTTCAAGAGTATCGGGCTGGTCAGCGCAGGAGTATTCTACAAGAAGATAGACGACTTCATTGTCAACCAGGTGGCTACGAACTACGAATACAACGGCAACCTATACAACCGCTTTATCCAACCCAAGAATGCAGGCAATGCCAATCTGATAGGTATGGAACTCTCTTACCAGCGTGATTTCGGATTTATCGCTCCTGCCCTGAAATGTGTCGGCTTCTATGGCACGTATACTTTCACCCACTCCCGTGTAGAAGACTTCAACTTCGAAGGACGCGAGAACGAAAAGGACCTGAGCCTGCCGGGCTCTCCGAAGCATACCGCCAACGCATCACTTTATTTTGAGAAAAGCGGGCTGAATCTCCGCCTGAGTTATAACTTTGCCTCCGCCTTTATTGACGAGATGGGTGAAGACGCCTTTCACGACCGCTATTATGACCGTGTGAGCTATCTGGACGTAAACGCCAGTTACACTTTTGCAAAACACTACACCCTCTATGCCGAAGCAAACAACCTGCTGAATCAGCCGCTCCGCTATTATCAGGGGACAAAAGACCGTACGATGCAGGCGGAATATTATGGCGTAAAGATTAATGCCGGGTTTAAGATCAACTTCTAACCGGCTATCAGAGGAGGTTGAATCAACGGTGCACCGGCTATTGAAAAACGGTGCACCGCTGATTAGGAAACGGTGCATCGCTCCTTTAGAAACGGTGCACCGTAGGTCTGAGATTAAAACCGTCTTCTCGCATCACTGATGAAAAAACGTATTCAATTCATCAATAATCAATATAAAAAACCATATTTATGAAATTAAAGAACTTACTGACACTTCTATTTATCTTCATCGGGGCGATAGCCTCAGCCCAGATCAGGGACTACTCTATATTCGACAAGAAGTTTAACTTCTATATTGCCAACGATCTGGGACGTAACGGCTACTACGACCAGAAACCAATCGCCGAATTAATGGGAACTATGGGCGAGGAAATAGGCCCTGAATTTGTACTGGCTCCCGGAGACGTCCATCACTTCGAAGGAGTACGCAGCGTGGACGACCCGCTTTGGATGACCAACTTTGAGCTGATCTACAGTCATCCGGAGCTGATGATCGACTGGTATCCCGTGTTGGGAAACCACGAATACCGGGGTAATACACAGGCTGTACTGGACTACAGCCGGGTGAGCCGCCGCTGGACCATGCCTGCACGTTATTACACCAAAACGTTTGAAGAAAAAGGTGCCACCATCCGCATTGTCTGGATAGATACCGCTCCCCTGATCGACAAATACCGCAACGAAACCGAAACTTATCCCGATGCCTGCCGGCAGGATATGAACGGACAACTGGCTTGGCTGGATTCTGTGCTGACTGCTGCCAAAGAGGACTGGGTAATCGTTGCCGGCCATCATCCTATCTATGCCGAAACACCGAAAGACCAGAGTGAACGCGGTGATTTGCAAAAACGGCTCGACCCTATCCTGAGGAAGCATAAGGTAGATATGTACATCTGCGGACACATTCACAACTTCCAGCATATCCGTGTACCGGGCAGTGATACCGACTATATCGTAAACTCTGCCGGATCGCTGGCGCGTAAGGTGAAACCGGTTGAAGGTACTCAATTCTGTAGTCCCGAACCGGGATTTTCTGTATGTTCTGCCGATAAAAAGGAATTGAACTTACGTATGATCGATAAAAAAGGGAATATACTCTATACAGTGACCCGAAAGAAATAAATCACTCTCTCTTGAAAAATACACAACTTTCAAAGAGCCGGCTTCTTCGCGACGAAAGAGCCGGCTCTGTTTTATGGGACACAGGAGCCAATTACGCAAACTGACACTGAGTTTTAATCTTTAGGAATATATAAGATAGAATCAGTCTCTATATCCTCTATAGTAAATCAGAACCTGAAAGCTCTGTGGTACTCCTGCTTCTTCACTCTGCAATGAATCGGAGAACCGACTCTCTGAGAGGCTCTACTTGTTAATATTCAAAAACAAATCAACAACCGATAAAATGTATTCTATAATTACCAAAATCGATTTAAGGGCGTTTACCCTCCGAAAAATTGAGATCACGACGACGATTTTTTGTCATCGAGACGATGTTTTGTTGAGATCGTGACGACGCTATATCGCCCTCTGGACGACGATTTTCAATTTTCCTGATTTTGTATAAAAAGAAAACCGCTACTGATAGCGGTTTCTAATGGTATTATGTCTTGATTTTTACTTATCTTGATTTCTGCTTTTTTTTAGAGGATCTATCCAGATACTGACCAAGCAGGCGGGATTCTTCTTTTTAATCTCCGTAAAGATAGGAACAATCGTTTGAGAAAGCAAAAAAACAGGGCGAAAACTTATTTCTTACGATAAAAGACATAGAGTGTGCCATAAAGTATTTATTCTTAATTAACCGGAAACTTAACCGTTTAAGATCCTCCGTGGTGTGAGTTTTTGACTCATCCGCTTACTACTGTTTATCGGTTTTAGGTCTCAGATCATCTTTCGGAATGGTAGACTCGTTGCCGTCACGCATAGCCATATAGTGAGGTGACATGATTTCGACGCTCGCTTCATTAAAACGATCCTGAATGTTCTGATGCAGATCCGAATAAATTTGCGCCAACTTATCCGCCTCGCGAATATAAGCATTGATCTGATAAACCGGGTACCAGTCGCTTAATGACGTTTCAAGTACAAACGGACGAGGATCATCAATCACTCCGGGAGTATTCAAGGCGGCTTCTATCAGCAACTGGTGCACCTGACGCCAGGGAGCATCGTAACCGATGGTCACCTCTGAGTGAATAATCAATCCGTATTCGCGCGCCGAAGAGCTATAGTTCACCGTATGGGACGACATGATAAACGAGTTGGGGATTGTCACCACTTCATTCTTCGGTGTCCTGATCCTGGTCACCAAAGGTGTTTTCTCTATCACGTTCCCGGTAGTATCATTCAGCTGGATGCGGTCCCCTAACTTGAAAGGACGCATATAGGTAATGACGAGTCCCGCAATGATATTACCGATCACCGTACTGGACCCCAACGAAACGATCAATCCAACGAAGACCGATATTCCCTGAAACACCCCGCTTCTGGATCCCGGCAAATAAGGATAGATCATCGCAATCATAAATGCATAAAGCAAAAAGCGGATAATATGGAAAGTAGGCATTGCCCAGTCGGGATAAAAACCGCCGAACTTAAGCCGCCCGGCTTCAATCTCACGGGACAGATAGTGGACAAAACGCACCAGATATTTAATAGCATACCAGATAATAAAGATGGTGAACAGATTGGGAATATAATCGACGATGCCTACCAAAATATCCTTCACCGGATTCCAGATATACGAAAAGATCGTGTCGGCCAACCCCTTGGTCTGCGGAAAAATAACAAATAGAAGCGGAACAGTAATCAACAACTGGAGAAACACCAGCACGTAACGCAACAGGTTGGAAAGGAAGATCAGCAAATTAACCTGCCGTTGTGTGTCCAGCAGTTCATAGTCCTGAATGGAAATGGGTTTCAACTTTGTGTCCTTCAGCTTCTGGATACGTACTTTCAGCTTACGGAAAAGCCAGGTAGTAAGCCGGAACAAGAGATATTGCCCCACCAATACTAAAACGAAATAGAGAATCCGTTTACCCAATTGCCAGAAGCTGTGTTCCTCTTTCAGTTCCTTCAGCTTCTTCACTACCACGATACGCTTATCTGCCGCCAGTTGCTCACGGGAACGTCCTTCCCACAACCCGTCCTGGTCGGTAAACGAAGCAATGACCTTATTGCCATACATCAAATCGGACACTATATCACTGCTCTCTATATATACCGAATCGGGATGCAGCGTAAACCGTTTACCCAATTGGGTAATGGCCGCGTCAATCATTTCAGCCCTCTGCAACGGAGTGTATCCTCCACGCTTGGTGTAGAGATAAAACAACGTATCACCCTCAACCACCACCGGTACGCCCGGAGTGAACTGACGGAGCGAGTCGATGCGTGCTTTCTGCTGTGCCAGCTTCACAGAATCGGCAGCAAAGGCCTTCAACCTCAACTGCTCCATTTCCATACGCATATTGGCTTCATTCAGACGTGCCTCTTCCAACTCCCTTTTCATATTTGCCATCCGTATGGAATCCGAATCATTCCGGACCGTGGTATGGGTAACGGTACTGTCGCCGGTCAGTATCTCCCGGACCGCTTTCCCTAACTGGGCAAACATACTGTTGGCCACTAACAGAAACAACAAAAGGCTGAATAATCTGTTCTTCTTCATATCAAAAACTCATATAGTCATTGTCACTAAAATGGATAAACGTGCCAAACATACAGATTGTTTTTGACATAGCATAGAGTGAAATCACTATATTTGCACCCGAATCAGTAATTTAAGGTATCAACATGGATATATTACTACTTATCGGAGGATTACTCCTTATTTTAGTGGGCGCCAACTGCCTGACGGATGGAGCTGCGTCCGTAGCCAAACGTTTCCATATTCCTTCCATTGTGATCGGACTGACCATTGTAGCTTTCGGGACATCGGCACCGGAACTGACGGTAAGTGTATCATCCGCCTTGAAAGGCAGTGCGGACATCGCTGTCGGCAACGTTGTGGGAAGCAACATTTTCAATACCCTGATGATCGTGGGTTGCACAGCCCTCTTCGCTCCCATTGTAATCACCCGGAACACCTTGAGAAAAGAAATTCCCTTGTGTATTCTTTCTTCCATTGTTCTGCTGATATGTGCCAACGATGTCTTTCTGGACAAAGCTCCCCGTAATACATTAAGTATTTCAGACGGACTGATTCTGCTCTGCTTCTTCACTATCTTTCTGGGCTACACATTTGCCATAGCTTCTCGTAATACGAACGACGCCCAGCCACCGGAAGAAGAAATCAAAAGCCTTCCGATGTGGAAATCCGTACTTTTTATTCTGGGCGGATTAGGCGGACTTATCTTCGGAGGACAGTGGTTTGTAGAAGGAGCAAGTAACATCGCCCGTAATCTGGGTGTCAGCGAATCCGTTATCGGACTCACACTCGTAGCCGGAGGCACCTCCCTGCCCGAACTGGCTACCTCCATTGTGGCTGCCTTGAAAAAGAATCCCGAAATAGCCATCGGCAACGTCATAGGCAGTAATCTGTTCAATATCTTCTTTGTGTTGGGGTGCAGTGCCTCCATCACCCCCTTACAGTTGGCAGGCATCAATAATTTCGATCTTTTCACGTTGGTCGGATCAGGCATCCTGCTCTGGTTTTTCGGATTATTCTTCGCCAAACGCACCATCACACGGATCGAAGGAAGCATTCTGGTCTTGTGCTATATAGCCTATACAACCTATCTTATCTATCAGATCTGAAAACATTGAGGCACACAGTTTTTAGTTTCTGTACGTGGTAATTTAAAGATTATCACGTATCTTTGCTGCCTCATCATAAATACAAGTTATGGCCATTACAATTAAAAAGGTATCGACGAAAAGAGAACTTAAGAAATTCATTCGTTTTAATTACGAATTATACAAAGAGAATCCCTATTCCGTACCTGACCTCTACGACGACATGCTGAACACATTCAATAAGAAGAAAAACGCGGCTTTCGAATTTTGTGAAGCCGAATACTTTCTGGCTTATAAAGACGGGAAAATCGTAGGGCGCATCGCAGGTATCATCAACCACCGTGCCAATGCCACCTGGAACAAGAAAGATGTCCGTTTCGGCTGGATCGATTTCATCGACGACCTCGAAGTATCTTCGAAACTCTTGCAAACCGTAGAAGAATGGGGCAAGTCCAAAGGAATGGAAAATATTCAGGGTCCCCTCGGATTTACCGACTTTGATGCAGAAGGCATGCTGATCGAAGGGTTCGACCAACTCAGCACCATGGCCACTATCTATAACTATCCCTACTATCCGCAACATATGGAGAAACTGGGATTCGGCAAAGACGCCGATTGGGTGGAATATAAAATCTTCATTCCCGATGCCATTCCCGAAAAACATCAGCGCATATCCGATCTTATCCAACGTAAATATAACCTCAAGGTAAAGAAATACACTTCATCCAGAAAGATCGCAGCCGATTACGGACAAGCCATCTTCGAATTGATGAACGAAGCTTACAGCCCGCTGTATGGCTACTCTCCCCTCTCCCAACGCCAGATTGACCAATACGTAAAAATGTATCTCCCGATTGTCGACCTGCGGATGGTGACCCTGATTACCGATGCGGAAGACAAACTGATCGCCGTAGGAATTTCAATGCCTTCACTTTCAGAAGCATTGCAGAAATCACACGGACGATTACTCCCCCTCGGATGGTATTATCTGCTGAAGGCATTATTTATGAAACGACGAGCCAAAATGCTTGACTTGCTGCTTGTAGCCGTAAAACCGGAGTACCAGAACAAAGGTGTTAATGCTTTGTTATTTTCCGATTTAATTCCGGTTTATCAAAAATTAGGTTTTATCTTTGCAGAAAGCAACCCCGAACTGGAAATGAACGGAAAAGTTCAGGCACAATGGGAATACTTTAAAACCGAACAACATAAACGACGTCGTGCGTTTACTAAGAAGATAGACTAAAAACAATGGAAGAGAACGAACTGATACCTGTAGACAACAACCCTGTAGAATATACAGACGACAACATCCGCCACCTGAGCGACATGGAACATGTGCGCACCCGTCCGGGTATGTACATCGGTAAGCTGGGCGACGGTTCGCATCCCGAAGACGGAATTTATGTCCTTCTGAAAGAAGTTATTGACAACAGTATCGACGAGTTCAAAATGCAATCCGGCAAGAAGATTGAAATCAGAATTGAAGAGAATCTTCGTGTCAGCGTACGCGACTACGGCCGTGGTATCCCACAGGGAAAACTGGTAGAAGCAGTCAGTGTGCTGAACACCGGTGGTAAGTATGACAGCAAAGCATTCAAGAAGAGTGTCGGACTGAACGGTGTCGGCGTGAAAGCTGTCAATGCCTTGAGCTCAAACTTCGAAGTACGTAGTTACCGGGATGGTAAAGTGCGCTGCGCCACCTTTACCAAAGGTGAGTTGATAGCAGATCACACCGAGGATACCGAGGAAGAAAACGGTACTTACATCTTCTTCGAACCCGATAATACTTTATTTCTGAATTATACTTTCCGTCCCGAATTTATCGAGACGATGCTCCGCAATTATACCTACCTGAACACCGGGTTGGCCATTATCTATAACGGGCAGCGGATTCTTTCGCGTAACGGTCTGGTCGATTTGCTGAATGATAATATGACAGCTACCGGACTCTACCCCATCGTCCACCTCAAGGGAGAGGATATCGAAATCGCTTTTACCCATACAGGACAATATGGCGAAGAGTACTATTCATTCGTCAATGGACAGCACACCACTCAGGGAGGCACCCATCAAAGTGCGTTCAAAGAACACATTGCCCGCACTATCAAGGAATTCTATAATAAGAATCAGGACTATACCGACATCCGTAACGGATTGGTAGCCGCCATTGCTGTCAATGTGGAAGAACCCATGTTCGAGAGCCAGACTAAAATTAAACTCGGCTCTACCAACATGTCGCCGGGTGGCGTTACTGTGAACAAGTTCGTTGGCGACTTTGTAAAACAAGAGGTAGACAATTTCCTCCACAAGCATGCGGATGTAGCCGAAATCATGTTACAGAAGATACAGGATTCGGAAAAAGAACGCAAGGCCATTGCCGGAGTTACGAAACTGGCACGTGAACGTGCAAAGAAAGCCAATCTGCACAACCGGAAACTGCGTGATTGCCGTATCCACCTGAACGATGTGAAAGGCAAAGGGCTGGAAGAGGAATCGTGCATCTTCATCACCGAGGGTGACTCGGCAAGCGGTTCCATCACCAAAAGCCGGGATGTAAACACACAAGCTGTATTCAGCCTCCGTGGTAAACCACTCAATTCTTTCGGCCTGACCAAAAAAGTGGTTTACGAAAACGAAGAATTCAATCTGCTGCAGGCCGCATTGAACATAGAAGACGGCATAGAGGGATTGCGTTATAATAAAGTGATTGTAGCGACCGATGCCGATGTGGACGGTATGCACATCCGCTTGCTGCTGATCACTTTCTTCCTCCAGTTCTTCCCCGATCTGATCAAGAAAGGACATGTATACATCCTTCAGACCCCTCTTTTCCGCGTACGCAACAAAAAGAAAACACTCTATTGCTATACCGAAGAAGAGCGGGTGAATGCCATCAAAGAACTTAGCCCGAATCCGGAAATCACCCGGTTTAAAGGTCTGGGAGAAATCTCACCCGACGAATTCAAACACTTTATCGGTAAAGACATGCGTCTTGAACAAGTGTCGTTGCGCAAAACAGACACGGTCAAAGAACTACTTGAATTCTATATGGGTAAGAATACAATGGAACGGCAAAACTTTATTATTGACAATCTGGTTATAGAAGAAGACATCGCATAGACATGAGAAGAGCCATCTTTCCGGGAACGTTCGACCCGTTTACTATCGGACACTATTCTGTTGTACAACGAACCCTGACATTTATGGATGAAGTTGTCATCGGTATCGGTATCAACGAAAATAAAAATACGTACTTCCCGATAGAGAAACGTGTGGAAATGATTCGTAAGTTTTATAAAGACGAACCCCGGATCAGGGTTGAATCTTACGATTGCCTGACTATTGATTTTGCCCGTCAGGTAGATGCCCGATTTATCGTCCGTGGCATCCGTACCGTGAAAGATTTCGAATACGAAGAAACCATTGCCGATATCAATCGGAAACTGGCAGGAATCGAAACCATTCTGCTGTTTACCGAACCGGAACTCACTTGTGTCAGTTCTACCATTGTACGCGAACTGCTGGGCTATAATAAAGATATCAGTATGTTTATTCCCGAAGGGATGGAAATGTAATAAATCCATGTGATCATGAAAAAAATAATATACCTGCTTATCGGCTTGTGTTCCGTTTTAGGATTACAGGCACAAAACTTCGGCTCACCTGCCATGCGAAAATTGCAACTGGCAGAGTTTGCCATCTCTAATTTATATGTAGATACGGTCAATGAAAACAAACTCGTTGAATCGGCCATTATCGAAATGCTGGCACAGCTCGACCCCCATTCCACCTATTCGGATGCCGAAGAGGTTAAGAAAATGAACGAACCTCTCCAAGGTAACTTTGAAGGAATAGGGGTACAATTCCAGATGATTGAAGATACGCTACTCATTGTACAACCGGTGAGCAATGGCCCTTCCGAAAAAGTGGGTATTCTGGCAGGAGACCGCATCATCGCAGTTAACGATACTGCCATCGCAGGAGTCAAAATGAGCACAGAGGAAATCATGGGACGTCTGCGGGGCCCAAAAGACTCGAAAGTAAATCTGACCATTATCCGGAGAGGTGTGAAAGAACCACTTTTATTCAACGTAAAAAGGGATAAAATCCCCATCCTCAGTCTGGACGCTGCTTATATGATTCAACCCAAAACAGGATACATCCGTATCAACCGTTTCGGAGCAACCACTGCAGAAGAGTTTCTGAAAGCCCTGAAAGAGTTACAGAAGAAAGGAATGAAAGACTTGATTTTAGACCTGCAAGGCAATGGAGGAGGTTACCTGAACGCTGCCATCGACCTGGCAAATGAGTTTCTGGGACAAAAAGAACTGATTGTTTACACGGAAGGACGTTCTGCGCAACGCAGTGAGTTCTTTGCCAAAGGTAACGGAAGCTTTCGTAACGGACGCTTGGTGGTATTGGTAGACGAATATTCGGCTTCGGCAAGTGAGATTGTGACAGGTGCCATTCAGGATTGGGACAGAGGAGTAGTGGTAGGACGCCGTTCTTTCGGAAAAGGATTGGTTCAACGCCCGATCGACCTGCCCGACGGCTCCATGATCCGCCTGACCATAGCCCGCTATTATACTCCTGCAGGGCGTTGCATACAGAAACCTTATGATAGCAACATCAACGAGAAGCCGGGAAAAGGAAAGAGCAGCGAAAGCAGTATCGATAAATACAATCAGGACCTTATCGACCGTTACAATCATGGCGAAATGGTAAGTGCAGACAGTATCCATTTCCCGGACTCACTAAAATGCCAGACTAAAAAGCTGGGACGCACCGTCTATGGCGGCGGAGGTATCATGCCTGATTATTTTGTTCCGGTTGACACAACTCTGTATACTGATTACCATCGTAACCTGGTAGCCAAAGGGGTAGTAATCAAAACGACTATGAACTTTATTGAAAATAACCGCAAGGCTTTATTGGATAAATATAAGACCTTTGAGAAATTCAATGAGAAGTTTGAAATAGACGACCGGATATTGAATTTCCTGAGAGAGGCTGCCGACAAAGAAAAGATAGAGTTCAACGAAGAGCAGTACAACAAGGCTTTACCACTGATTAAGGCCCAATTAAAAGCTCTGATAGCCCGTGACTTATGGGATATGAATGAATACTTTCAAGTAATGAATGCTACCAATAAGAGCGTGGAGCGGGCACTGGAAATCTTAAATGACAAAGAATACGAGAAGATATTGAAATAATGATTCTCTAACGGAGAGTTATGAACGGTGAATGATGATCAGTCTACGCTTTTGGCAGAGTGTCCATCACTCACCGTTTATTGTTAATAATTTATGGTAACCTGCTTTTTCTCACCGAACAACCATTTATTGAGCCAGCGATTCACATAAATATTGGCTACTGCGCAACCGGCACCTATCACAGCTCCTGCCGCTACATCCGACGGGTAATGCACACCTTCGTTCATTCTTGAAAAGCCCACAGAACATGCCCAAAAGGCTGATGGAGCTATCACATACCACTTAGGATAACGGATACTCAAAGAAGTAGCCAACGAAAAGGCGGCTGCCGTATGCCCGGAGGGAAACGAAGGACTCGATTCATGGCTGCGCGCATTCACCCGATCCGGATAACGGTCATATGGCCGCTCACGGTCAAAAGCATATTTCATACCATATGTAATTACAACTGCCTCGGCTACACTCGTCCCAATATAAATAGCATCCTTCAATAACTCTTTATCTTTATCAATCCCTGCATATACAGCCATCGCCACCGGAACACCTACTGCGATATAAGGTGCCGATTTAGAAAAAGCCTTGCTATAATTCCTCGCAAACTTACCATCAAGACTGTTTATTTTATGTAACGTATTGATATCCCAGTTCTGAGCATACCCTCCCATCGAAGAAAGCACACAAAAACAAATAAGCACAAATTTCTTCATTTTTCTACTAATTTACTATTTTGCAGCAAAGATAGATTAAAAAGACAGAGTTTTCGCAAAAAAAACCTATCTTTGTTCCCCAAGTATTATTTACCCTGACACCTAACTTTAATTCATGGCCAGAGAAACTCTTTGTAATAGACAGACAGATTGTGCGCAATGTCCCAAAGCTACAGAAGGCATACTTGTTCATCGGACGTTTCCAAAAGGACAACATTTCCCGGCTGACAAATGCACACAAAACTGTATTCTGTTTATGCTACAAGGAGAGTTATTGATCAACAGCGAAGAGTATCCCGGCACAACGTTACGCGAAGGACAGTTTATCCTCCAGTCCATCGGTTCAAAATTAGAATTATTGGCGCTGACAGACGTAAGTTATGTAGTGTATTGGTTCAACGAACCACCTTTGATCTGTGAGCAACATTATCAGGAAATCCTGCAACAATCAGAATCACCCTTAACTTATACGCCTTTGGTAATGACCCAACGTATTACCAATTTCATGAAAGATATTTGTGATTACCTGAGTGAACAGATTCCTTGCGGTGCGTTTATCGATCTCAAATGTCAGGAACTTATGTATCTGATTACCTGCTATTACCCGTCACCCCAATTAAGTAGATTCTTTTATCCCATCAGCAGTTATACAGAAAGCTTCCAATATTTCGTCATGCAAAATTACGAAAAAGTGAAAAACGTGGAAGAGTTCGCACACTTGGGAGGCTATACAACTACTACCTTCCGCCGCTTATTTAAGAATATGTATGGAGTGCCGGTATACGAATGGATTCTGAGCAAGAAAAGAGAAGGTATCCTGGAAGATCTCCAGCACACCAAACAACGCATCACTGAAATCAGCAATCGTTATGGTTTCGATTCCTTATCACATTTTGCACATTTCTGCAAAGCTTCTTTTGGAGACTCCCCGCGTGCCCTTCGTACACGTGCAGCCAAAGGTGAAAAAATTACTACTCTAAAAACAGAATAGAAACCGCCCTTTGCCTGGCAAAAGAGAAACGGCCCGCTATTTGGCATCCATAGTAAGCAGACCTTCTGTTCCAATACCCTCCATTATATACCAGGACGATAACCATTACCACAAAACTTTATAAACATCCACTTCTCCTTGATGAAGCTTTTATTGGTGAGTTATTCCGGTTCTTCTTCAAATTTGGTGGTAAATTCTTTATTTCTTTATTTTCAAGTTGATAATTGTCCTTTTTGCTTGCTTTAATAAGAAAAACCAGACACCGGCTGAATAAGATAACTCAAGTTTCGGAAGTGAATTTGCGCCGTCCGGACCGGTATCTTCATCCTTATACCTTTCTTCAATTAACATTGTTAACGCCTTTTGCAGTTCGTCAGGTTCTTATGCGCAAATAATAAGGCTTTTGCATTTAAAGAACTTGTTATTCACATCCAAAGAACAAGCTTTAACTCTGTGTTAAAACAAAGCTTTTGAGGATAGAAATCTTACTTTTTAAAGATATTGATTTTCAGATGGTTTATTCTAAAATTCGCTTCTTCACCTCATGGATGGACTCTTCGGGGGAAAGCCGGGATACTTGCTTTTTTGTCAACTATAAACGAGAGCTTACACTTCCGAAAACGGAATTAGATTCCATGAGTAAAAGAAAACTTACCACCAAATTTGGAGAAGAACCCTTATTCCACGAATTATTTATTTAACAGTGCTCTAATTCGCCTATTCATCGGCTTCTCAAAATAATAGTAAGAGAGCAGGCTTAACGAGACGATGACACAAAATAGAATCGGAATGGAAACGTACCAGACTATATGAAAGTTATTTTCTTTCTGCCACTCCGCATAAGATAACAAAACAAAAAGATGAATCAGGTAAAAGCTAAAGCTAATCTCTCCCCCAATCACTAAAATACGATTGGACAAAAGACGTGAGACCCAACCCTTTTGCAGAGAGAAACTGATCAGGATGAACGCGATCGGCAGCCAATAGTAACAGGAATACCGATATACTTTTGGAACTTCAGCAGCATATAGATAGAATACCCAAAATAAGACGATCGATATTATTTCAATAATACTTCCTTGGAAAGATGTGATGTTTTTATTTTTCAAACGGTCGTACAGTTGAAACAACAACATGCCGACTATAAAATCCGGAAATCGAGCAATCGGATTAACGTACCAATATCCTTTTATATCACTTTCCGGAGTAAAATACATACCGACAATAACCAATATAGCGGAAATTAAAAATACACAGAACAAACCCTTATAGTTTCTTGCTATCGGCACCAGAAATGGAAAACAGAAGTAAAAAAGCTGCTCGCAACATAAGCTCCACGAAGGACTGTTAAATGAAAAAAAGTAATCAGCTTTAGGTATATAGGCATTTGTTAATGTGAGTGAAGCCAAAAAATGCTTGCTCCAATCCGTAAATCCCGATGCAATTACATAGCCTCCTAAAGCGGCAGCAATCAATAAAGTCAGGACATGCAAAGGATAAATACGGGCTATGCGCGCTACCCAGAAAGATCGTTTGGTCATTTTGCTTTCACTTAGTTTCTTTTGATAATTGTATGCTATAATAAAACCGCTTAGTACGAAAAAGAAACTAACACCGACAAAACCTTCTTTAAAAAAATGAAGATCGAAAAAGTCGTCTATTACATAACAATGTGCTCCAAAAACCATTAAAGCAAATATAAGTCGCAAAGAGGTGAGTGTGTTTATCATAAATCCGGTATTGCCTGTTTCTTTTGATCATTCCTTCTCTGGGATGCAAAATTAAGAAAAGAACAGTTCGAATATGCACTAAACAACTTCTTTTTATACAGATCAAGGTTAACTTCTTAAGAACAAATAATTTACTCTTCTAACAGATTCACAATAAATCACTTATAAACACAACTGGCAATCCTTTGCCAGGTTTCCTCATGGAGTGCTTTCAGTCAATCAGTTACTATTTTACCGGCCCTATTTATCCTGTTCTCTCCGGGCACTTCAGATTAAAGAATTATTTCTTTAATTCTTTGGTTAATCAATGTATTTCGTGTACTTTTGCACAATGAGAAAGAAGGCTCGTAAAACAGAAATTATAGTTCTAACAATTAAATAATTTAAAATCAATCATTTATGTGGTTAAGTAATTCATCTGTAGGAAGGAAAGTGGTGATGAGCGTTACCGGTATCGCCCTTGTCCTGTTTCTAACGTTTCACATGGCGATGAACCTTGTTGCGATCATCTCGGCTGAGGGTTACAACCTGGTTTGTGAGTTCCTGGGAGCAAACTGGTATGCGTTGGTAGCTACGCTGGGCCTGGCTGCCCTCTTCGTGATTCACATTATCTACGCTTTCTGGCTGACAATCCAGAATCGCGCAGCACGTGGTAGCGAACGTTACGCCGTAGTTGACAAACCCAAAACCGTAGAATGGGCATCACAGAACATGCTGGTGCTGGGTATCATCGTTATCTTAGGTTTGGGCCTTCACCTCTTTAATTTCTGGGCTAAAATGCAGTTACCGGAATTGATACACAACATGGGAGGAGTAGCAGACACAACTTATGCTGCCGATGGTGTTTATCACATCATGAACACTTTTTCTAACCCCGTATACGTAGTGCTGTACCTCGTTTGGCTGGGCGCCCTTTGGTTCCACCTGACTCATGGTTTCTGGAGCTCTATGCAATCTCTGGGCTGGAACAACAAGATTTGGATCAACCGCTGGAAATGCATCTCCAACATCTATTCAACCATCGTTGTTGTATGCTTTGCTCTGGTAGTAGTCGTATTCTTCGTTAAATCGTTGGCATGCGGTGCTTGCTAAATTGTAAATTGTAAATGATTAAATTGTAAATAGCATTATGACTAAGATAGATTCAAAAATTCCTGAAGGCCAGCTCGCCGAAAAATGGAGTAACTATAAAGCTCATCAAAAACTTGTTAACCCTGCCAACAAACGTCGCCTTGACATCATCGTTGTAGGTACCGGACTTGCCGGGGCATCTGCCGCCGCTTCTCTGGGCGAAATGGGTTTCAGAGTATTCAATTTCTGCATTCAGGATTCACCCCGTCGTGCTCACTCCATCGCAGCACAGGGTGGTATCAACGCAGCTAAAAATTACCAGAATGATGGTGACTCGGTTTACCGTCTTTTCTACGATACAATCAAAGGTGGTGACTACCGCGCACGTGAAGCCAACGTTTACCGTCTGGCCGAGGTATCAAACGCTATCATCGACCAATGTGTAGCTCAAGGTGTACCTTTCGCACGCGATTACGGTGGCACACTCGATAACCGTTCATTCGGTGGTGCACAGGTATCCCGTACGTTCTATGCCCGTGGCCAGACCGGACAGCAGCTATTGCTGGGCGCTTATTCAGCATTGAGCCGTCAGGTACAAAAAGGTACTGTTAAACTTTACACTCGTTACGAAATGCTCGACCTCGTCGTTATCGAAGGACGTGCACGCGGTATCATTGCCCGCAACCTCGTAACCGGTGAAATCGAACGTTTCGCCGCTCATGCTGTAGTAATCGGCACAGGTGGTTACGGAAACGCTTTCTTCCTTTCTACAAACGCTATGGGTTCCAACGGTTCTGTTGCCATCCAATGCTACAAAAAAGGTGCTTACTTTGCTAATCCTTGTTTTGCCCAAATTCACCCGACTTGTATCCCGGTACACGGTGACAAGCAGTCTAAGCTGACATTGATGTCAGAGTCACTTCGTAACGACGGTCGTATCTGGGTTCCGAAGAAGATTGAAGATGCCAAAGCATTGCAGGCAGGAACTAAAAAGCCGACTGAAATTCCTGATGAAGACCGTGACTTCTATCTGGAACGCCGTTACCCCGCATTTGGTAACCTTGTTCCCCGTGACGTAGCTTCACGTGCTGCCAAAGAACGTTGTGACGCAGGTTTTGGTGTCAACAACACCGGTTTGGCCGTATTCCTTGATTTCAAATATGCCATCGATCGTCTGGGTGAAGATGTAGTTCGCGCCCGTTATGGTAACCTCTTCGACATGTACGAAGAGATCACTGACGAGAACCCGTACAAGACTCCGATGATGATATTCCCTGCTATCCACTATACAATGGGTGGTATCTGGGTTGACTATGAATTGATGACCTCTATCCCGGGTCTGTTCGCTATTGGTGAAGCTAACTTCTCTGACCACGGTGCCAACCGTCTGGGTGCATCTGCATTGATGCAAGGTCTGGCTGACGGATATTTCGTATTGCCTTATACTATCCAGAACTATCTGGCCGACCAGATTCAGGTACCACGTTTCTCTACAGACCTGCCCGAATTTGCGGCAGCAGAGAAAGAAGTGAAAGATAAAATCCAGAAGATTAAAGCTGTAAACGGAAAACATTCTGTTGACTCAATCCACAAGAAACTGGGTCACATTATGTGGGACTTCGTAGGTATGGCTCGTACTAAAGAATCTCTGCAGAAAGCTCTGACAGGTATTCAGGAAGTGAAAAAAGACTTCTGGACCAACGTTCGCATCCCGGGTGAAGTAAACGAACTGAACGTAGAACTTGAAAAAGCCCTCCGCCTGATCGACTTCATTGAAGTAGGTATGTTGATGGCTCGTGACGGTCTGAACCGTGAAGAATCTTGCGGTGGACACTTCCGTACAGAATATCAGACTCCGGAAGGCGAAGCATTGCGCGACGATAAGAACTTCTCTTACGTAGCATGCTGGAAATACACCGGTGAAGATTCAGAACCGGAATTGATCAAAGAAGACTTGAACTATCAATTCGTGAAAGTTCAGACTCGTAACTACAAGTCATAATTCGGTTAATCAATTAAAGGAAAACAAAAATGGATAAAAATATATCATTCACGCTGAAAGTATGGCGTCAGAAAAGCCCTAAAGCGAAAGGTGCTTTTGAAACATACCAAATGAAAGATATCCCGGGCGATACTTCATTCCTCGAGATGCTGGATATTCTGAACGAACAGATCATCAATGATGGTGGCGAACCTATCGTATTTGACCACGACTGCCGCGAAGGCATCTGCGGTATGTGTTCTCTTTACATCAACGGACACCCACACGGACCTGCAACAGGTGCTACTACCTGCCAGATGTATATGCGTCGTTTCAAAGACGGAGATACTATCACTGTTGAGCCGTGGCGTTCTGCCGGTTTCCCGGTAATCCGCGACTTGATGGTTGACCGTACGGCCTATGACAAGATCATGCAGGCCGGTGGTTACGTAAGCGTAAACACAGGTGCTCCTCAGGATGCCAATGCCATTCTTATCTCTAAGGACATCGCTGACGAAGCCATGGACGCTGCCGCATGTATCGGTTGTGGTGCTTGTGTAGCTGCTTGTAAAAATGGTTCTGCCATGTTATTCGTATCAGCCAAGGTTAGCCAGCTGAACCTGCTTCCACAAGGTAAAGTAGAAGCTGCCCGCCGTGCAAAAGCAATGCTTTCTAAAATGGATGAACTGGGATTCGGTAACTGTACAAACACACGTGCTTGTGAAGCAGAATGCCCGAAGAACATCTCCATCAGCAACATTGCCCGCTTGAACCGCGATTTCATCATCGCAAAACTGAAAGACTAAGCAAAACTTAGCATTTGATTAATAAGTAGGAAAATTCCCCGCCGGTATCGGCGGGGAATTTTTTTATATGAAAAGTATTATTTCTTACGATGTCTACGATACCAGATAATGAAGCCGATCAGGGGAAGTGAAGCACCCGAACATTAAAAGCTACTCCTTACCGCTGGATTTTCGAATAGCCCGGGGCGAAGCACCGAACGACTTCTTACAAAAATTGGAGAAATGAGGCAAAGACTCAAAACCATATTTGTAACAAATCTCCGAAATGGTGGCATCGGTATACTTAAGATCATACATAATCCCCTCCTTACGGCGTTTCAGCATCCATTCGTAGACCGGTTCGTGGAAGATGGTATTAAAAATACGACGGAATGTAGTTACGCTATATCCTCCCATGTGGGCCAGTTCCTCTACGGTTTTCACCCTCATATAGTTTTGCAGAACAAAATACTGAAAGCTATTGGTATATTGTGAGAGCGGATGAACCAATGAAGACAGGTCATAGTCCGAATAATAATACCCCAGAATAAAAGCAAGTTCTTTCCGTTTGAGTGATAACAGCTCCCGACAAATTTTATTTTCACTCAAATAGTTTTTCGATCCTTCAAGGAAATATTGCAACTCCGGGATAATTTTGAGAGGTGAGTAAATCAACGGTGCCGGAATTTCATTCATAATGTAGTTATAGCGTTGTTCACAAAAAAGCTCCGGCTGGTTAAAACTGTAACACACACACTCTACATCTGTCATAGCCAATACTTCCAACTTTGATCCGATGGCTTGAAGAATAAACTCTCCGGCACGTAACATCGTTCCGGCATATTCCTGACTATTGACTAATATTTCCCCTTTTAAGAGGAAAATCATCAGGTTCTCTTCACACTTCTGGGCAGGACGATGAAAACCTCTCGGATGAGAAGCGTGCATAATGGCATTATCAACAGCCTTGGGACATATCTGACAGTTCATCTTATCTCCACAGAAGGAGTCGGACATAGCGCGTTGTGTTTTGTTTATGTTGCCGACAAATGTAGGAGATTTTTTTGAAAAAACAATTAAGAAAGAAGAAAATGGCATAAAAATAGGTTCATCCGACAAATACGTAACTGGATATCTTTCCCAATAGGATTGATAATCAGAAGATTATATTTACCATAGTTTTCTTTTCAATGTAAAGGTATTTACCCCGGCATGTAAAAGCATTTACCTCGGCATGTAAAGGCATTTACCTCGGTGCGTAAAAGCGTTTACCTCGGTACGTAAATGAAGCCGGCATGCAAAGTAACGGATCCCCTCCCGTAGGATAAGCGTCGGCAAGACGCATCCTTCGGATGAACCTAAAAATAGCCCTGAGGTTTCTCTCAGAGCTATTTTTATAAATAACGGCTTACGAATACTACTTAGGAGTATCGGTGAAATCCCAGCTATCAGCAACTGAACCGGTAATAGCCATCTTCTCAGCGCCTTTTAACGTCAATATGTAAGCAATACTTTGTCCAGCAGTCCAGTTTCCTTCGGTAAATGTAATTTCCTCCGGAGTAGTTGTTTTATCGAGCAACATTGCGCCACCAGCTTCAGCTTTGTAGTAGATTTCGAATGTAACGTCAGTTAAAGCTTGAGGAATAAGCATGGCAGTGTAATCTGCTCCAACCAAAGTCTCGTTCGCAGTGCCACCGCCATCTGCTCCTACAATAGAAAGTGCAGTAGCAGGTTCAATGGTATAGCTTGTGGTAGTAGTAACATCGTCAGGAATAGCCCATGTACCTAATGTTGTCTCAGTAGTAGAAGTAGCTCCATAAGTATACACACCTTTGTTTTTAGCTTTAATAACCACTTTATTTAAAGTGTAAGTAATACCACTTCCCTCTCCTTTTATTTTAAAGCCAATCTTCGTCAACGCGTGTTTAAAATTTAAAGCAACCGCTTCTGTGGTACCGCTTATAGCTTTTTGCTTATTCATCGCTTCTGCTACCACCAAATCTTCCTGGTCTTTCACGGCATCTTTCACTGTATAGGTCAGTGTAGGCGCTTTGTTAGCAGAAGCTGCCCCCCAAGAAAGCTGTGCCGTAGTGTTAGGTGAAAAAGCAAAGAAACTTACTTGATCTGTTGCCGGCCAATAGAATACAGAGCCACCACTGCTCCATGTGCTTTCTTTTAATTCAAAATCAGCTCCAGGTATCAGCGCATTGACAGCTGTAGCATCAGCAAATGCCCCAGTAGTAGAATAGGCATACGTCGTAAACTTTGTAAAATCTGCGTTCACTAAAGTCGTAGCTCTTGTTGTTTTACTTACCGCCGTATTGAATCCGATTTCCACCGGCTGTGCAGCCTTTTCAATCTCTTCATTCTGTGAGCAACCCGTAATTGCCATTGCAGCAACTGCTGCGAATAAAATCTTCTTCATAATAGTATGTTTTTTTAAGTTATTAATGTTTTATCTGTATGTATTTCTTTTTTTCTTATCCAACGGGCAACTCCACATTCGTTTCGTCGTCCCAGTCTCCTACATCACCGCCAATGCCGCCACCTCCACCTGGAGGTACCTCCACATCGTCTACTTTTATTTCGTCTTCTATTTCAACTTCAACCAATGTCGGCGGTTTCGTTTCATCTCCTTCTCCTCCTTCACCACCACTGGTAGGTTCTTGTACGGCTTCCGTTATATTAATCTTCACTTCCTGCACCGACTTGTCCACCTTAATAATCATCAGGTTCATCATCACCGGAAGTTCGATCTCGGCACGGCTAATAACAACTTCGGGTAGCCCAAAAGTGGTAAATACCCCTTCTATCTTTCCGGCTTTCACGTTCAGATCAATATTAATCGGACAGGCATCACACATGGCATAACCTTTTCCTAAAAAATAATGGTCTGCCATCCCACCGACACTCCCTATCACAGTAGAAACATTACTCAACCCCTGTGCTTTGATGCTAAAAGAGTAAGTTCTGACTACCAGCCTTGGTTTCAGCTCCAGCGTCAATGTCTCCTCACTATTTCGTACATCCAGATCATCTATGTTTATCACATAAAGCGGATCCGGCCCCCAAACCATCTTTTCTGTTCCGGCAACCTCAAACTTACAGAAATTGGTGCAAGCCTGAATGGTTTCATAAGATTCTTCTCCACGAATCAAGACCGTTTCTGTATCGTAATTGTAAACCACAACCGAGTAATGTCCGGGAGGTACCGGTACCTCTCCACCGGTTACCGACAAATATGCACTCTTCTTTTTACCTCTTCCATCTTTCGGATAAAAGATAACCTGCATTCCCTCCGGTAGTTTCTCTGTCACTCCTTCCCAGTTTAGCGCGATCCGTACTCCACTAACCGGATAATCATCCAGCAGTTCCCGCCGGCTGCATCCCGTCATCAGCAACAACGGGCAGAAAAGCACAAAAAGCAACTGTCCTATATCTTTCATCCATCTCTATCTCCTTGCCGTTATAAGCCAGACCAATGATACCTTGGCTTTGGTAGGCCCGATAAAATTGTAACGTCCGCTATTTGTCCAGACTAACGAGCCTTCGTAAGGAGTATACTTACGGTATTCTGTTGTCAAGTATCCCACTCCCACACTAAACTCAAACGAAAGATGGCGGGCTACCTGTTTCGCATATCCATACGTAACCCCCGAGGCTGCATAATACTTTCCCTGATAACCATCTCCCTTAAACTGGAAGTCGTAAATACCTCCTTCTGCATAACATCCCAGAAAATGTCCTGTCAGCCTGCCGTGTTTCCGGCGATTTCCTAACCAGCAACGTCCTTCCACCCCTCCCGAAAGCAGCTGATAGCAGAACTCTTCTCTGCTATTCAGCCACCAGGGACATTTGTATTCAGTATTCAAAGACCAACGCTTACCTAATGGTATTTCCACTTCTATATTGGGTGCCAACGCCAAGTCATAAAGCAGATTGTTCTTGACGGCCAATACCGTTTGCCGCCCCACCTTCTCCGATTCCATTACTGATTTTTCCCTATTTACCATGACAGGCTCTCCTCCGGCAAGTTTACCGGGAAGCGGTTTAGCTGTTTCCACTCCATATACCGGCTTTGCTTCTTTTACCGTCATTGCCGGAAGCCGTTTTCTTTGCGGTACCGACAGTTCCGGTAATATCCGGTTCGCAATGTAATGGTAAGCTTTTCCTCCGTTAAGCCGACGCAATAAAGACTCACATCTTACAGGATCATCACGATGGTAATCCAACAACATCAGTACATCTTTCTGATCGGGCACCTGTGAATCTGCAGCAATCTTCTCGTACAAAACAGACCAGTCTATTTTTTGAAAATCGAACCCTTCTTTCCTTATGGCATCCGTCATCGTCATCATCGCAAAACCTTCACCCGGCAAAAAGAAAAGGATCCCCCAAAAGATGAATATATAGATGCGATTCTCCATAGTTGCTCTATTTGTATAAAGCAAATATAGAGCTTTGAAATTAAACGAAATACACTTAATCTAACTAAATAAAAGGCCTGGTTTGTTGTGTGAAACGATTGGAACGATTTTGCAAGTTTGACGGGATTTATCCTTCCCTAAAGACTGCTAAATAAACAGGAAGAAGAGACATTATAAAGGCATATCCGTGAAAAACCGTGAAGGAATTCAAAAGAGAGACAATATTCAAGGAAATATTTGGAGAATCATCCGAAGAGAATTACATTTGTATTGTGATTTTTTTCATAGTATTAGATTTAAGGTTAACAAAAGGTTGGAGTCAGGCGTGACTCCTTTTTTTGCCCCTTTATTTAAGTAACTGATAGACTCCTCCCGCCAAGGCCCGGATTACTCCTTTCATTTCCAGCTCAAACAGAATGACACTGATCTTATTGACAGGAATATCAGCCTGCACCATCAACGCATTGATCTGCAAATCTCCCAGCCGTCCGAGAATATCTACAATCTTCAGTTCTTCGGCAGATAAATCAGGGAAAAGATTCCGCTGTACGGTTGTCGGTTTAATAGTATGTGAACCGGTATCCCACCCCATTGCCTTCACAAAATCCGCCGCAGACTCCAACAAAACAGCCTTATTGTCCCGTATCAACTGATTGCACCCTTTCGAATATTCATCAGTGACCCGCCCCGGGAAAGCAAAACAGTCGCGATGATAACTTCCGGCAATATCCGCCGTAATCAGAGAACCGCCTTTAGCGGCAGACTCCACCACAATAGTGGCATCGCTGATACCGGCAACAATACGGTTCCGGCTGATGAAGTTATGTTTATCCGGATTTGTTCCGGAAAGAAATTCAGTTAACAGTCCACCCTGCCGGAGCATATCAATGGCTGTTTTACGATGTAACGAAGGGTAAATACGGTCCAGCCCATGAGCCAATACTCCCACAGTAGGAAGTTCGACAGCCAGTGCTGCCCGGTGGGCATTGATATCGATCCCATAAGCCAATCCGCTGACAACAAGTACATCCGGACATAACGCCTGCAAATCCTGCAGGAAACTGACGCAAATTTGTTTCCCGTAATCCGTTGCATTACGGGTCCCGACCACATTAATAATGTGGAAAGCATTGAGATCGGCTTTTCCTTTAAAGAATAATACGACGGGAGCATCATCGCATTCACGCAGTCTGGAGGGATAGCCTTCATCTGCCATCGTAAGGCAAGAGATACGGTTATCCCGTACAAACTCATATTCCCGTTCGGCACGCTTCAATGCCTGTGGAGAATCCAATGCTGCGACAACTGCCTGATTCACTCCGGGTAAGCGATCGGGCAATTCAGTCCGGTAACGGAATACATCGGCAGCACTCCCCATACCGTCTACCAGACGTTTGGCACCTATATGTCCAACGCCCGGTATTTGCGTCAGTGCAATACTGCATATCCGTTCTTCATCGGTGCTCATTGCAGGTAAGGCGCAAAAATCCGGTCGAATAATTCACTATCGCTCAAACGTCCGTTTACCACACATACCGTTTCCACCGTCGATTTAACGACAACCTTATTATCGCTTTTCCGGAAGATGTCCTGATAGAACACATATTTGATACCTTCTTTCTTCATATACAATTTGGAAACGAATTCATCACCACTCTTTAATGGGGTTTTGAAGGCCATATTAATGCGGGCTACCACCGGATCCACGCCCTCTTCGTGCAGTTTTGCAAAACTTACGCCTACCGATGAAAGAAACTCATGACGGGTATGTTCCAGATAATGTTGATAATTAGCGTTATTCACAATGCCTTGCAGGTCGCACTCGTAGTCACGTACCTTTAAAGTAAGTTCATAGATATACTTTTCCATCTTTATTCCAGTCCCTTAAATTTTTTCAGTTCTTCGGTCGAAACCAATTTATACAGTTTGTCACTCGGACGTATCTTATCCAGCTTCATAGAGAAGTGCTCTCCCTTCTTCACGGTTTCTACCGGTTTCAGGTCCACACGGGCCTCATCGAGCGTAGCAAACACAGCTCCGGTAGTAGGGCCGGTAATCAACAGTTTATCGCCTACACTCACTTCAGCCGCTTCCACCAGGAATTCGGCTACACCAATGTTGGAGAAGTATTTAATACCTTTCCCCACATAGATCTTACGTTCGGTTGCCGCCGATCCGTAATTCTTAGTCCATTCTCCCAGACGCTGTCCCAGATAGTAACCGTCCCAAAAGCCCCGGTTGAATACCGTTTTCAAGCGTTCATCCCACGCCGCAATCTTCTCGTCGGTAAACGTACCATCCAGACAGGCCTGAATAGCCTGCTTATAACACTCGACAACAGTACGTACATATTCGGGCCCGCGGGCACGGCCTTCGATTTTGAATACACGCACCCCGGCATCCATCATTTTATTCATGAAATGAATGGTCTTTAAATCTTTGGGCGACATGATGTACTGGTTGTCAACCTCAAGTTCCACATCGGTATCCTTATCACGGACAGTGTAAGAACGACGGCAGATCTGCATGCAGGCTCCCCGGTTGGCAGAATGATTCATTTCATGCAAAGACAGATAGCACTTGCCCGAAACAGCCATACAAAGCGCTCCGTGGCAAAACATTTCGATACGGATCAGCTCTCCGCCCGGTCCACAGATATGTTCTTCCTGAATCTGACGATAGATCTCCGCTACCTGTTCCAGATTCAGTTCGCGCGCCAACACCACTACATCGGCAAATTGCGCGTAAAACTTCAAGGCTTCTGCATTCGAGATATTCAATTGCGTAGACAGATGCACTTCCTGACCAATCTTGTTGGCATAGCTCATCACCGCCACATCGGCGGCAATCACAGCCGAAATACCCGCTTCCTTGGCCGCGTCGACAATGGTACGCATCAGTTCAACATCCTTGTCATATATGATGGTATTCACCGTCAGATAACTCTTCATTCCATGTTCGTCACAGGTCCGGGCTATCTCGCGCAAGTCCTCAATGGTGAATGTATTGGCCGAACGTGCACGCATGTTCAGATTCTCAATACCAAAATAAATAGAATCAGCTCCCGCCTGGATGGCTGCCGCGAGCGATTCGCGTGAGCCAACCGGAGCCATTATTTCAAAGTCACTTATCTTATACATAGTTACCAATTATAAGTTACGAGTCCGCAACTACTGAATATATCCTTTTTCTTTCAGGTTTGCCACTATCTCCTGGGCAATCCCCATTCCGATCTGCTGACCCGCTTCCATGGCCTCGGCAGTCATCACCGGAGTGGACTCGGCCAGCTTCTTTCCCACAGGAGATTCATAGAACTGGGTAATCTTCTTCAGGTCGTTTATCGTCAGATACCTGTAATAAATAGATACATATATATCCATAAACTGTGTGTTTGCCTTTTCGGACAACTGCTCTTCAAAAGTTTTCCAGAATTCATCCGGAACGTTCGAATAAGTATGTTTCATCATCCCGATCATCTGCGGAACCATCGATTTCACAGTAGTCATAGCGCCCGAGGCCTCGAGCATCTTGCTTAACGCCTCTTTATAAGCAGCATCCTGAGCCGAAACGGAAGTGGCAGACAAGATAAAAGTCAGGCACAGAGCAATGGAAAATAGTCTTTTCTTCATAATTTCTATCCAGTTAAATAAATGAATGGAGTGCAAAGGTAGGGGTTTTTTCCGTACTTTTGCAGCCAAATAATGAATAGAAAATCGTAAAAAGATGAAAATAGGCCACATAGACCTGGGTGAACGCCCTGTATTTTTGGCTCCGATGGAGGATGTCACCGATCCCGCTTTCCGCCTGATGTGCAAAAAGTTCGGAGCCGATATGGTATACACAGAGTTCGTCTCGAGTGATGCTTTGATACGTTCCGTCAACAAAACAACTCAAAAACTGACCATCTGCGACGAAGAACGTCCCGTCGCCATTCAGATATACGGTAAAGATACGGAAGCCATGGTTGGCGCAGCACGGATTGTAGAAGAAGCACAACCGGATATATTAGACATCAACTTCGGCTGTCCGGTAAAGAAAGTTGCCGGAAAAGGAGCAGGCGCCGGTATGTTGCAGAATATCCCGAAGATGCTTGAAATAACCCGTGCCGTAGTAGATGCAGTCAAAATACCCGTTACTGTAAAGACCCGTCTGGGATGGGATGCGGACCATAAAATCATTGTCGACCTGGCCGAACAATTACAGGATTGCGGTATTGCGGCATTGGCCATTCACGGACGTACCCGGGCACAGATGTATACGGGCGAAGCGGACTGGACCCTGATAGGGGAAGTAAAGAACAACCCGCGTATGCATATACCGATCATAGGAAATGGCGACGTAACTTCGGCTACCGGTGCCAAGGAGTGTTTTGAGCGGTATGGAGTAGACGCTATCATGATAGGACGTGGCAGCATCGGCCGCCCATGGATATTCCGCGAAGTGAAGCATTATCTTGAAACCGGAGAAGAATTGCCGCAGGAATCCTTTGAGTGGTATCTGAATGTATTGCGTGAAGAGGTGCTGAACAGTGTAGCCCGCCTGGACGAGCGCAGAGGGATTATCCATATCCGCCGCCATCTGGCAGCAACTCCTTTATTCAAAGGAATACCCAACTTCCGGGAAACACGCATCGCCATGCTGCGAACAGAGTCGGTAGAAGAGCTTTTCCGGATATTCGATGGACTTCACCCCATCACTTAAACATCGGCACTGCAAACCATTTCTTGAACATCTTTGTCACCAGCACATACAGCACGAAAGCAGAGATAAAGCCCGCAATCGCATCAATCAGATAATGTGCCTGAATATAGACAGTAGCTCCGCAAAGCAACAGATAGAGCGGCAACAGGCAGGCAAAAAGTTTCTTGCTGCCACGCCAAGCCATAATCATCAGAATAGTCGAAACACCGACATGCGAACTGGGAAAAGCCGCCGTAGGACGTTCTCCCACTTGTTGCGAACCCTCTACCAGGCTATAAAAGAATCCATGCTGATAGCCGGGACCCGGAAGCAACTCCTGATTGTGATTGAAATAATCGCCAATGGCAGGAAAGACACCTTGTGAGACAGAATCCATGCCAATGGCAGGGAAATAGAACTGAGGACCGGCAACCGGAACGAATATATAAATAAGGTAGTAGATGAAAAAGCAGGTGACCAGTACAAACGACATCTTCTCAAACAGATCGAACCGATAGATGAAATAGAACAACGTCACCACGAGAATCATCGGATAATATGCGAAGTACCCCATATTGAAGGGTTCACTCACCCACATTTGCGGAAACGCGTGGCAAAACCATACGGCAGGTTGCCCTCCGAACATCCACTGTTCGGCCGTAGCAAAAAGATGATCCAGGTTGGGGAAGACACGGTTGAACTCAAAAGTATCCGGATACCAGTATGACAAAAGACTCATCTGGATAGCGATACGCACAAAAGCGGAAAACTTACATGGAGCCAACCGGTAGAGATACATCAGCAAAAAAGTCATTGCCGCAATCACTGCCCTGTCCCACAACATGTGGAGCGGATGGTCCATCCGTTGAAACATGAATAAAATCAAGATAGAAGTTAACAGATTATATATCAATGTTATCTTCTCAACAGCAAACAAGCCCTTACGGCTTTCTACACGTTTAAATAAATCTAAAGCCATCCTTCGTTCTTATACCAGGCAATCGTTTCCTTCACTCCCTTTTCCAAATCGTATTCAGGAGCATATCCCAGTTCTTTCACAGCCGGAGTTATGTCGCATTGCCAATTTCTTTGTTTCATTATTTTATATTTGTCCGAATTCAGTGTGCTGCTCTTTCCCGAACGGGTCGCTATAAATTCGGCGAGCAAAGATACGACTTTTAGCACAATTAACGGACATTTGATGTGAATAACAAACGGACTCCCCAATTCTTTTTGAATCAGATCAGAGAAAGCACGGCTTTTATATACCTTCCCGTCAGCCAGAAAGTAAGCACGCCGGGATACTTCCTTCTCGATTCCCAGAAAAATAGCCTGTACAATATCTTTCACATACACAAATGTCAGATCCTGCCGTTTATATCCCACGGAGAAATCCGTATGTTGCCGGATGGACTTCGCCATCAGGAAATAGTCTGCCTCACGAGGTCCGTACACTCCCGTCGGACGGTAAATGACATACGGAAAACCGGGCAGGCTCTGGATATAAAGTTCCGCTTTCAGCTTACTTAATCCGTAAGCCGTATTCGGAGCCGGAGTATCTTCTTCACGGATGGGAGTATAATCCTTTTCACGTATCGGACCGAATACACTCAGAGTACTGATATAGATAAACTGCTTGGGAATCATATTAAGCTCGCGCAACGTATCGACAAAATATTTGGTCTGCAGATAGTTGACACGGTCGAAGTCGTTCTTGTCCGCACACTTGGTCACGCCGGCACAATGGACGATATAATCGAATTTATTGTACGTACCTTTATGGCCGGACAGTTGTGCCCGCAACTCATTGGGGTGTGCAAAGTCCAACTCAAGGAAGTGAATCTTGCGTTCTTTCAGGTATTTCTTACTGCTGGATGCACGGATCCCCGCCCAGACACCAAACCTGCGTTTCAAAGCTTCCTGAACAATGAAACTGCCGATAAATCCGCTTGCTCCGGTAATTAGAATACTCTCCATAAAATTCAGATCAAATGATAATTATTTCGTTGGTTCCACATGAATGCCTACATGGGTTCCTTTCCCAAACATCTCTTTTAGTTTATTTTCGATAGCAGTAGCCGTGCCATGCGCCTCTTCCAGAGTTATCTTCCCATCCATGCGGACATGAATTTCGATGGCATAATAACTGCCGATCCTGCGGGTACGCAAATGGTGGGGCTGACTCACTCCCGGAAAAGAGAGTACGGTCTGCTCAATCTCTTTCTCGACATCGTCCGGCAAGGACTTTTCAAGCAGTTCGTCCACACAAGGAATCAGCAACTGCACAGATACCTTCATAATAAAGAAACTGACTACCACTGCGGCAATCGGATCGAGTACCCGCCAATGATCTCCCAGCAAAATGGCCCCTCCAATACCGATAGCCGTTCCGATGGATGATAACGCATCACTCCGGTGATGCCAGGCATTGGCTACCACGGCCTGAGAATTTAACTTCTTGCCCTGAATCACGGTATACTGATACAGTATCTCTTTTGACACAATCGACACCAATGCCGCCACCAATGCCACTACACCGGGAGACTCCAACTGTCCGCCCTGCAAAAAAGTATAAATGGAAGAGGCACCATTCCAGAAGATACCGAAGCCGACACACAAAAGTAACAACCCGATGATGGCCGTAGCCAATGTTTCATATTTGCCGTGCCCATAATCGTGCCCCTTATCTTCGGGCTTCCCGGCGATACGGACAAAGACAATGACAACAATATCGGTGATGAAGTCGGATAGTGAATGGACAGCATCGGCCAGCATAGCCGCACTATGCCCGGCAATTCCGGCAAAGAATTTAAAAACGAGCAAAAGGAAGTTCACGATACTTCCCACGATCGTTACTTTATAAATTCCCTTCTCCCTGGAAGACTTTTCACTTTCCATTTGTTAGATTATTCATAATGTGAGGGGCAAATGTACATGAAAATCTTGAATTATTAATATTTAATCGCTTACTTTGTACTGATTGATATAAAACGAACCGATTATGGCTAAAAAGAAAGAAAAAAAAGCCGGCAAAAGAATGAAGAAGAAAGAACTGTCAAAGGTGGTTCTCGATTTCTTCCATGCCAAACAAGACGAGGTTATCAGCCTGAAATATATTTTCTCGGAACTGAAGTTAACCACTCATCCGCTAAAAATGCTCTGCATGGATATCCTGTCCGATCTCCTGGCCGATGACTACATTACCGAAGTAGATAAAAACAAATATAAACTAAACAATCACGGTGTTGAGATGACCGGAACTTTCCAGCGTAAAAGCAACGGAAAGAACTCGTTTATCCCCGAAGGAGGCGGAGACCCGATTTTTGTCGCCGAGCGTAACTCCGCTCATGCGATGAATAACGATAAGGTGCGCATCGCCTTTTATGCCAAACGTCGCGGACGCGAGGCCGAGGGAGAAGTGATCGAGATACTGGAACGCGCCAACGATACATTCGTCGGCACACTGGAAGTGGAGAAATCATATGCCTTCCTCGTCACGGAAAACCGTACGCTTGCCAACGACATCTTTATCCCTAAAGATAAACTGAAGGGCGGAAAGACCGGCGACAAGGCAGTGGTAAAGGTCACAGAGTGGCCGGACAAAGCTAAAAACCCGATCGGACAAGTGCTCGACATTCTTGGCAAAGCCGGTGACAATACGACTGAGATGCACGCTATCCTGGCCGAATTCGGATTGCCATACGTCTATCCGCAGTCGGTAGAAAAAGCCGCAGATAAGATTCCCGCAGAGATTTCCGCCGAAGAGATAGCCCGCCGCGAAGACTTCCGAAAAGTAACCACTTTCACCATCGACCCGAAAGACGCCAAAGACTTTGACGACGCTCTTTCCATCCGCCCATTGAAGGACGGACTTTGGGAAGTCGGCGTACACATTGCCGACGTGACGCACTATGTCAAAGAGGGAAGCATTATCGACAAAGAAGCCGAAAAGCGTGCAACCTCCGTTTATCTGGTAGACCGCACCATACCGATGTTGCCCGAACGTCTCTGCAACTTCATCTGCTCGCTTCGTCCCAACGAAGAGAAACTTGCTTTCTCTGCCATATTCGACATTACGGAAAAAGGAGAAGTGAGAGACTCGCGCATTGTACACACGGTCATCGAATCGGACCGCCGCTTTACTTACGAAGAGGCGCAACAGATCATCGAAACCAAAGAGGGTGACTTCAAGGACGAGATACTGATGCTCGACACCATAGCCAAGGCCTTGCGTGAAAAGCGTTTTGCAGCAGGAGCCATCAACTTCGACCGTTACGAAGTGAAATTCGAAATCGATGAAAAAGGAAAACCCATCAGCGTTTACTTTAAGGAGTCAAAAGATGCCAATAAGCTGGTAGAAGAGTTTATGCTGCTTGCCAACCGCACCGTAGCAGAGAAAATAGGCAAGGCACCCAAAGGAAAGAAGGCCAAAGTGCTGCCTTACCGTATCCACGACCTTCCTGATCCGGAAAAGCTGGACAACCTCGCACAGTTCATCGCCCGTTTCGGTTACAGACTTCGCACAAGCGGAACCAAGACGGATGTCTCTAAATCGATCAATCACCTGTTGGACGACATACAAGGAAAGAAGGAAGAGAACCTGATTGAAACCGTATCTATCCGTGCCATGCAGAAAGCGCGCTACTCTACGCACAACATCGGTCATTATGGACTGGCTTTCGACTATTACACCCACTTCACCTCTCCTATCCGGCGTTTTCCGGACATGATGGTGCACCGGTTGGTAACCAAATATATGGATGGCGGACGCAGCGTATCGGAAACGAAGTACGAGGATCTGTGCGACCACAGTTCGAACATGGAACAGATTGCAGCCAACGCCGAACGTGCTTCCATCAAATACAAACAGGTGGAGTTCATGAGTGAACATCTGGGACAGACTTATGACGGAGTGATCTCCGGCGTAACGGAATGGGGACTTTACGTAGAACTGAACGAAAACAAATGTGAGGGCATGATACCTATCCGCGATCTGGACGATGATTATTACGAGTTCGACGAAAAGAACTACTGCCTGCGCGGTCGTCGCAAGAACCGTATCTACAGCCTGGGAGACGCGATCACCATCAAAGTGGCACGGGCCAATCTGGAGAAGAAACAACTGGACTTCGCACTGATAGAGTAACACTTTGTCAAAATGATAATCGGGACCCGCTCAGATTGCCTTATTTCCGGCAAGAGTACGTCCGCAAAGAAAAATCGCCTTCCACACGGATCGGCGATTTTCTTTTTATTATCCAGATAGGGAAAGTTGGCACAAAAGCGAAAGCATAAGTACACAGAAGCCGGACAAAGAAAAAGAAATAAAGGATATAAGGAATCATTTTATCTTTTCCTAAGCGTTCGCCATTCGGAAGCAACCAGAGAAATATATGGATTCACGCCGCTCCGAAACACCGGTAAAAGAAGATGTGAAACAAAAGACCTTTGTTTTTCTGAAAAAGAAGTAAGCATTTCACCCGAAAGAAGTAAGCATTTTCGGAAAATGCTTACTTCTTTTTGAGAAAAGCAAGGGGCTTCAACCCGAAAAGCCCGGGTTTCCGATCTCCAAAGCCCGGCTGTTGGAGTCCAAAAATCTGTTTTTGTGTTCCTGTGCTCCCTATCAGCCCGATAAAAGAGAAAGTACATGTAAGCGGAAACAGCCATTTACTCACTTTTTGAAATGAAACACAGACAAAACGCAGCAATCGGATCATCCGACAAGTTCTAATATATAAAATCCATTCCGACAATGTATCCAAGATGCCGTGCAATTCTTTGATTTAAGTGTAAATGCGACAGTTCTTCTTTTTACCATATACATTCGTACCCGCTTATCAACTCTGCTCATCGCCGCTTCATCATTTAGCATTTCAACAATAAAACCAATTTTCATTCGGTCATCGGAATTAAAACAGTATATTTGCCGCCAACTAAACAAAGTTGGAATACGGAGTAAAACAACTCAATAAAAAGAACATCACAAACATGCTTGGAATAAAACTGATTATAGCAATACTATTTGTAATCATCGCATTACTCAGCATCTTCTTTGTAATTATCAGAGCAATCAAGAATAATAAGAACTGGAAAATAATAGAACCTGAACTTATAAAGAAAGTTCAAGAGTCCACCGGGCAAGAAATTATACATACAATGACGTTAAACGCCAGCGATTCAACTGACTTCTCCAACGGCAAGGGGTTTTTACTATGGATAGCATTTACATCTGACTACACAGCTTTTATCAATAAGAGCTATATTGCCGATAGCGGTAATGGACATATTTATCTTTCAAGAAGAATGGATACTTCAATGAAAAGATTAGAGAAAAGATTTATGGAACTTGAGTTCAGGAACAAGGAATCCGCAGAAATATTAAAATTAGACGTACTGGTCCGTCCCAAAGACATAGAGATACTAAGCGCATTTATTCCCAATAAAAAATCTTTGTAAAGATTGACAGTACAAAGACCGATCGGGCAACCCTGTATCGAACGTACTTTCATCCGCTACGGCAGATAAAGGCAGAATGCAGATATTCCAATTATTTATTATCACAAAATAAACTAAGAAATCAATGAAAAAAGTTATTCTTTTACTCTTACTCGGAGCATGGGTATTCACAAGTGTTGCTCAGGAAAAGGTATTTCAAGTAAACGAAGTGTCCGTCATTAACTATGGTGACGGACGGTTGCTGTTCCGGGAACTGAACGAGGAAAAAACACCGTTACAGGGCGAATACCGCATCATCGACGGCTATCATTCGGAATATATCCTGGCTTCTTTCAAGAATGGCATGTACGACGGGCTGTATCGCCATTTCAAGAGGAATGTTCTTGCGGAGGAAAGCACATACAAGGATGGATGGAGAGAAGGCTATCGTAAAACATATTATGGCGACGGCAAAACCCTGCAGGGCGAAGGAACGTTCGTGGAAGGAAAGTTGCACGGTGTCTGTAAGTCATACTATCAAAATGGAAAAGTCGAAACGGAGGTCTGCTATAAAATGGGAGACCAGGACGGATGCGACCGCAAATACAATGAGGAAGGAAGCCTCGTGCGCGATACTTATTATAAAGATAGCAAGCCCGATGGAAATTGGGTGGAGCATCTGTCCGGTAGTATTGATTTCACCCGTCGCAGCAGCTATAAAAACGGATTGCTGACGGGCGAATATTCTGAAACGCTAAAGAATGGAAATCTCCGTAAAAAAGGTACTTACAAGGAAGGCAAAAAAGACGGAATCTGGATCGAATATCGCCGTGATACGGGCATCCCCGAACGTTCGACTACCTACCGGGCAGGGGAAAAGACAGGAGAAGAGATTCGCTATTTCACTGATGGAAAGCCCGAAAGCTCCAAAAATTACCTGAATGGCAAGTTGGAAGGCATTAGCCGCGAATATTATTATAGCAACGGCCAGCTAAAGTCGGAATTCACCTACAAAGCCAACAAACAGCATGGCCCTTTTAAATATCTGAACGAGGACGGAACCGTGCGCGAAGCAGGCCGTTACGAAAACGATATGCGGAAAGAGTAATTCTGCCGGAACCAGTATGGAAGGCGGTTTTACATTTATAGATAGGAATATGAATAAACACATTTGTTTTTATGAATAGAAAGTGGATCTTAATAACATTGTGCATTATACTACTATCCGGTTGTATAAATTTTGAGAAACGTTCGTCCACTCCGAAGACTCAATCACCCGGCAACGAAACCGAACAATCAGAACACGCCATCAGTCAGCATTGGATTGGGAGCTATTCTTTATATATCCTCTCAGGAGAAACCATTCAAGAAGATGCCAGCAACATCGGAGTCGGTTATGATTTTGAAATTCAGGATTCGATGGTTTCTTTTACAGCAGAGGGCTTTCAGACGTTTTTCGTGTGTGAATGCTCGGTCCGGGAAAGCAAAGATCAGTTGTTGTTACTCTACAAAAGAAAGAGTGAAGAGACTACTACCGTACCTTTTAGAAACGAGGGCGATACGGTTGCCCTGATTACCTGCGAACAGGGAAAATATTATGTGCAAAGCCCGGTCATTCCAGTTGCCGGATGGGTTTACAATCAAAAGATATTGCTGGAGAAGGAGCCGGTTAATACATCAGAGGAATCGGATCATGGCTCGATCCCGGAAATAACCTATTGGCACGAGGACTTTGAATATGGCACTGAAGAAGATCATTTAGACCGTTGGGTCATTCCCATTGACGAAGCTGAATTTTTAGCTGCATCGGCTAACTATAAGAACATACAGCCGGACAGCACGGTTCAGTTACCCACTGATCAAGGGAGCTATTCTGTTTCACTGGAAAATGGGCACACAAAAGTGTTATCCGATTGCTATGAACAATCCGATGCGTATCGCAAATACCTATACAAAGGATATCTTGCAGAAATGAATTGTTATGTATTCGAATACGAAGGCCTTGAGTGGGAAGGAATTTCATACGTCTCTAAAGCGAACGGGGAAGAATACGGTCTCCGCACCCAAGCTTTGTTCTCTTTGAATCAGAATTGTTATTGTGTGGATGCATGCACCGAGCTTGAAGGCGAAAGAGCCGGAATTATAAAGGTATTTCAGGTCTCAGGCGGCGAATTCAAATTCATGTTCGGCTTATGGTCGGACAAGATATTCCCGCAAACCGTTTGCTGGAAGGATAACACCACTCTTTATGTGAAAGCCCTCCGGGAGGAAAATGGCGCAGATCAAACTTATTACTATAAGATACCTTTGGATCAGGTACAATGATTCGCTTTTGGTAAATGACCGATAAAGAGGCTGTCTCAAATTTTTTTTTGAGTTCAGCTTCTTGTTTTATTGTCTATTGCTTTTCTTACCTAATCTTTTTATACTCTTTTCCCTCTTATTCTTTTATAATAAAGCAATCTTGTAATAATAACATCGTTCGCCCGACTATAAAGTAAAGATTAAAACAAATGAAGTCGAACAAAAATGAATTTCTGAAGATGTTGACTGCCTATCAGGGGATTATCCACAAGGTAAACCGGGTATATTTCAGATCGGAAGCGGACAGAGAGGACAACTTTCAGGAAACCGTCTATCAGCTCTGGCGATCTTTCCCGGCATTGCAGAACAAGGAGAAACCCGCATCGTGGATCTATAGGGTAGCAATCAATACCTCTATTTCGAAAATAAGAAAGGATAGTCGCATCGAGTTTCATGACTCGCCGCCGGAGGGAGAGACCGTTGACCCTTGGGAACAGCAGGAACAGGACGAAAACTGGCAAAGACTTGTCAATGCCCTTCAAAAGCTGAATGAAATAGACAAGTCCATCATGCTGCTTTATATGGAAGACTATAGTTATGAAGAAATAGCAGAAATAGTGGGGATGAGCAGCTCCGCCGTCGGCGTAAAGATTCACAGGCTGAAAAGCCGATTACAAAAACAATTTAAAAAGTAAAGCATCATGGAAGCACATGACATTAAAGAAACCTGGAAAGCGGGAGTGGAAAAGAATATCAAACCGTATCCCGAAGACAAACTGAACGAGATGGTAGTCAAATCCGCGAGAAAATCAATCAAGACAGTGTATCCCGGAACCGTCTTCCGACTCGTTGTGGTCGCCGTGGTTGTTTACCTTATTGTAATGCTGTTTATAAGAGAGCAAAGCATGGAAAGAGCGTACGTGGATATAGCCGCTTTGGCCGTATTGTCCGTTTCCTATTTCCTTTGGGAACGTTCCGCTTACAGAATGCGGAAATACACCAACGGCATGGCTGTAAAGGAATGGTTGGAATACCGGATAAAAGAAGTTGAGAAAGACGTCAAATTCAATACCAAATATGGTTGGATCGTATATACGTGTTCCTTTCTCTCGGCAATAGGCTTCTATGTGTTCTATCTGATGGCAATGAATATAACTCCCGGCATACTGAACGTCGTAGTTGTCCCACTCGGCATAGCCATTTACCTGCTGATCATAGACCGTTCTTTAGGACGGAATTACCGGAAAACCCTCCGTGAACTGAAAGATTTATATAAACAGTTTGAAGTGGAGGATTGAAAACAGCTATATCAAGGAAACGAATCATCATCGGGCAGGCGCAGGTACTTACTGCAAGCACCGGTACATCCCATCCAACCGGAAATCAGAAAGTAAAAAAACAAGTAGACCCGGTCGGAAGATGAAAGTCGGAAAGACGGACTTTTATCTTCCGACCGGTCCCGGAAAAGAGGAAAGATTATTATCCCAAGCATCCATCAACGTTCTTGCTGAAAGGTGAAAAAGAGAAATGACGCCGCTTCAGAGACAGCCGGTCATTGCCCCATGCCGGACCACCGCTTAACCGTAAAGACCTGACTCTGACCTGCCGGAATTACAACTTCCTTCACCTTCCGCCCGATCTTCAAACGGCAGGCATTTCCCTGTTCGGAAAATACCTTTACCACAGTTTTACCTGATTTACTCCATGTAATATCTATAATGAAACCGCCGCGGGCACGCAGCCCCGTAACCTTTCCTTCTGCCCATACATCGGGTAATGCCGGCAGAACGTCTATCACACCGTCATGGCTCTGCAACAACATTTCCGCCACACCGGCAGTATACCCAAAGTTACCGTCGATCTGGAAAGGGGGATGTGCATCGAACAAATTCTTATATAATCCCCCATGCCGATTTACTTCCGGCCCAAAGTCGGTGGGGGTGAATAAATTCCGTATAATACGGTAAGCGTGATTTCCATCGTGCATACGGGCCCACATGTTGATCTTCCATCCCATACTCCAGCCCGTAGCTTCATCTCCACGCAATTCGAGCGTACGGCGGACTGCACTGACAAGTTCGGGTGTCTTGCCCGGTGTTATTTCACATCCCGGATGGAATCCATACAAGTGTGACAAATGGCGGTGGTGCGGTTCTACTTCATCAAAGTCTTCACTCCACTCCATAATCTGCCCCCGCTTTCCGATACGGTAAGGCACCAGTTGCTTTGCTCCCATTACGTGCAGCAAGAGAGTATCGGCAGGAGGAAGAATAGAATCGGCAGCTAAAATCGCGGCTGCTTCGGCCGTATTGCTGAAGAGTTCACGAATAATGGCCATATCCATCGCCGGAGCCGGAGCTACGGCCGAAGTTTTCTTTTCCGGAGTCAGAAACTGATTCTCGGGTGAAACTCCCAACGGAGTTTGCCACATCCCGTCTTTTTCCACCAGCCAGGCGTTATAAAACCGTGCGGCATCGCGCATCAGCGGATAGGCGGTCTCACGGAGAAACTTCTTATCCCCCGAAAACAGGTAATGATCCCACAAATGCCGGCAAAGCCAGCCGGCACTCATATTCCACATAAACCAGGTAGGTTCACCGTCTGCCGGTCCCGACTCACGCCAGATAGAGGTGATATGATGGGAAGTCCAGCCGGGAAGGTTATACATCTTTGTAGCTGTAGCGGAACCATTGACCGCAAGTTCCCGAATCAGTCGGAAAAGCGGTTCACTGCACTCAGGCAGTCCGGTGGTTTCGGCCGGCCAGTAATTCATCTCAGTATTGATATTAATGGTATAACTGCTGCTCCATGCCGGAACCACATCCTTATTCCATATACCTTGCAGATTGGCGGGTTGTCCGCCTTCACGTGAAGATGCTATCAGCAGATAACGCCCATACTGAAACAAAAGTGCTGCCAGAGCATTGTCCGGATTGTCCCTGAATCCGATAATACGGCGGTCGGTAGGCAGACCAGAATAGTCTTTCTCCGATTTCAAAGTCAACGCCACACGACCGAACAGCCGTTGATAGTCCGCCAAGTGACGTTTCTTCAGATCTTCATAAGGCAGCTGCCCGGCAACGGAAAGAATCGTATCCAACTTGGCCTGATAATCACTGCCGTCCTGTGAAGGACTTCTATCAAAGCCATTATAGCTGGTGGCAGCAGCAACCAAAAGAATTATTTCACCCTCTCCGCTCACTTTCAACTGATTGTCTTGCAAGGTGGCATTTCCTTTCAGTACCTTCACCCGGCTTTGGAAAAACATCCCTTTGCCGCCAACCTCATCGGCATACAGCACTTGTTTGTCGGTCTTTCGGCGTCCGTGACTATCGAAAAGTTCCGGATGGCGATCTGTCAATCCGTTCTTTTCGAGGAAGTCCAGCGTCCGCCGCTCTACACAACCCGGAGCCTGTCCCGAAAGAATCAACTCTTCACCCGTACCATCCACTTTCGCTGTCGGATGCTCCGATGTATAGCTCACCGCTACATTTACGGGCGACCGACGTGAAGCAGAGATACGAATCACCATTACCCGGTCCGGATTGGATATAAAGTATTCACGGGTATAGCGGATGCCTCCTGCCTGATAGCGAATAGTATGTACGGCATCTTGCAGATTCAGTTCACGCACATAGTTTTCCACCTTTCCCTGAACATCAAAGCTTAGAAAAAGGTCGGCCAGAGGTTGATAGCTCTGCGAAAGCCTGCCTTGCCAGTTCCGGGTTATCAATCGGTGGGCACCTGCATAATCGCCATGGTTCAACAAGGCAAGCACTTCATTGTATACACTTCCGATAGAAGGTACGCCAACACCGGAAAAAGGTTCACCGCTATATAGTGTGCTTTCATTCAGTTGCAAATGTTCTCTCCCGGCATCTCCGAATACCATCGCACCCAAATATCCATTTCCCAAAGGAAGAGCTTCATTCCAGTTGGCAGCAGGCTGCCGGTACCAAAGCGAAAGATTATTTCCGCCGAACAACAGGCAGGCTTCCAGTAAACAAAAAAGAGTGGTAAAAATGTGTTTCTTCATAACTATCAGGGTTAATTCATTTCAAAAACTGTATTTCTATATTCCCGGAAGGCAAAGTTATTAAAATAAATTTCCATCTTTGTATTCCTATCAAGAGAATATAGTTATGAAGACAGTAATCATTGAAAACAAAGAGCAGGTAGAAGAAATTATCTCCCGTTGCGATATTTGCTTTGTCGGTATCACCGACCTGGAAGGCAACCCTTATGTGATCCCCATGAACTTCGGCTATCAGGATGGAGTGATCTATCTGCATTCCGGCCCCACAGGCAGCAGCATCGATATGCTGGCAAAAAACAACCGTGTCTGCATCACTTTCAGTGTAGACCACGAATTGGTATTCCAGCACCCCAAGGTGGCATGCAGTTATCGGATGCGGGCCAAAAGTGTGATTTGCAGAGGACGCGTAAACTTTATCGAAGACCTGGAAGAAAAACGTGAAGCGCTCAATATATTGATGCGCCATTATAGCAGCCGGGAATTTGTATACTCAGATCCGGCAGTGAGAAATGTAAAAATCTGGGAGATACCGATTGAAAACGTTACGGCAAAAGAGTATGCGGTGCCGCATACGAAATAAATTCACCACAGATTACACGGATTCGCTCAGAATTTTGATCCGATAGTTAGTAAGACGAATCATTAATCTGTGCAAATCTGTGTAATCTGTGGTGAACAATGCATCAGAGCGGATACTCCTCGAACGCATACAAGATTGTCGACAGATAGCGTTCGCCTGTATCCGGCAATAATACAACAATCAATTTTCCTTCATTCTCCGGAAGTCTGGCTAACTCGGTAGCTGCATATACTGCCGCCCCGGAAGAGATTCCGACCAAAAGCCCCTCTTTAGCCGCCAGTTCACGACTGGTACGGATAGCATCATCGTTTCCTACCTGTTTAATCTCGTCTACCACAGCAGCATTATAGGTTTTGGGTATAAATCCTGCTCCAATACCCTGTATCTTGTGCGGACCGGGAGCACCACCCGATAATACCGGTGAATCGGTAGGCTCTACAGCCACAATTCGTACAGTAGGATTATGCTCCTTCAAAGCAGCCCCTACTCCACTTACGGTACCTCCCGTTCCTACTCCGCCCACAAAGATGTCCACCTTTCCATCGGTATCTCTCCAGATCTCCTGTCCGGTAGTACGTACATGAACCGCAGGGTTAGCCGGATTTTCGAACTGTTGCAGAATGACAGATCCGGGAGTAGCCGCTTGCAGTTCCTCAGCCTTGGCAATGGCTCCTTTCATCCCGTTTGCTCCCGGAGTAAGTACAAGCTCCGCTCCCAACGCCTTCAGCAGGTTCCTGCGTTCCATACTCATCGTGTCGGGCATGGTCAAGATCAGCTTATAGCCTTTGGAAGCAGCCACAAATGCCAAACCGACTCCGGTATTTCCACTGGTTGGCTCTATAATAACAGATCCTGGCCTCAACGTCCCCTTCACTTCGGCATCTTCAATCATAGCCAGAGAAATACGGTCTTTCACACTTCCGGCCGGATTGAAATATTCCAGCTTTGCCACTACACGTGCTTTGAGCCCTTTACTTGCGTTATAATTACTCAACTCCAGTAACGGAGTGTTACCGACTAAATCTGTCAGCTTCTTTGCTATCTTTCCCATATCTATCTATTATTAAATATCTGTTTATTAGTAATAGGACAAAAGTAGTGTAGATTTGGTTCATTCTCAATACCATAAGTATGGTAAATTCGTACTACGAATGAGGGAGAAATATCTTTCTAAAGAATCCAAACGAACCGCCGGTTACATTCCGGACACAGTAAAACGACGAATATAATTCGCCACCAGACAACAACCCGGAGTATATACCTGCCCGTGATCAAAGCCCTGCAATTCGTAAAGTGATACTTTCTGATTACCAATATTCTTCAGTACTGAAGCCAGCAAAGCATTTTCTTCGTAACGGTCTGCCATTTCCAAATTCCGGTCACCGGTAATCAATATAAAAGGAGGTGTATTCTTACGGGCTTTGTTGCAAGGCGCATACCGGTCTATCACCGGAATACCTTCGGGCAGCGCGCGTTCTTTACGTATGGTGAAATGTGTAACAGTCTGCCCGCTGATAGGAAGATACGCAGCTATGCTGTCAGCATCTACTCCATATTTCCGAAGATATGATTTATCTAATCCGACCATTAAAGTCAAATAACCTCCGGCCGAATGTCCGGTAACAAAAACACGTTTGGGACTACCTCCATATTCTTCTATATGTTTACAGGTCCAGGCAACGGCAGCGGCTGCATCATCGGTATAAGCAGGGTTTTTAGCTTTAGGACTAAGCCTGTAATTGACAGCGACTACTGCAAATCCTTGATTCATAAACATCTCAGGAATGTGTTTTCCTCCCCCTTCCAATCCTCCGCCATGAAACCAGACAATCGTCGGAAAGTCTTTTTTCCCAACCGGATAATAGACATCAAGTTTACAGCGTTCCTTACGGTAACCATCCGTTTCCCCCGCAGGAATATACGAAATGTCTTTTACTGTTTTGTACGTCTCCTGTGCCTGTAAGGTGAAGGCAACGAACAGGAGAATAAATGATAAATACTTTTTCATGCTATTAAGTGTTTGTGAATTACTTGGGCAAATATAATACAATAACGACACTGTTTGAAAAAATAATAGCTTCCTTTATACACTCAATATCAAAAAAGCATAGATAAGTGGTTGTATTAATTCCTATTTAATTACCTTTGTCAATATCATAACCTCCAAACACTTATTTCAATATGAGAAAGATCACCCTCATTATGTTTACGCTGCTAATCTGTGCAGCACAACAGGTAAAGGCACAAACTGACAGTATGCTCATCCGGCCGACAGTAGATAAGAGAGTCGAACTACTTAGCATTGTTTTCCGTTTAACGGGTAATCCGGAGTATAGCAAAAACGATTTCAAACTCTACACAGACCGCATCGAATCGCATTTTTCTCCATATAAAAACCACGAACTTATACTATTCGTACGCTCGTTGGTCAAGACTGACGGTGTTTCATACGATGCAGTGATGAGTATGGCTGTCAATCTCGACGACCAGTTCAATCTGCCCGAAGATTATGGTTCACTGGACTCTCGTTGGAATAGGAATCAAGTAGGGCCATTCATCAAACTGCTAAAGAAGTTTGTCAAAGACAGTCGTTTCGATGCCTTTTATCACTCAAACGAAAACTTATATAAAGAGGCTGTAAATCGTTTTATGCCTATTTACAAAAACATAGATATCCAATGGTATAATGACTTCTATGGGCAGAAGTCCAACGACCGGTTTCACATTATACTTTCAATGGGCAACGGTTCGGGAAATTATGGACCGAGTGTCACTGACAAGGAAAACGTACATAATGTCTTTTCAATCATGGGAGCATGGGTTACCGATTCCGTAGGAATGGTTGTTTATCCATCTGAATTAATCTTACCAATTTTAATCCACGAATTCAACCATTCGTTCGTAAGCTTCGATCCGGAAATGTTCCGCACAAGCGGCGAACAGATTTATGCTGCGGTTGGCGAACAAATGGCGCGCCAAGCCTATGGACAATGGTCTATTGTCCTCACTGAAGCAATGGTACGTGCGGCAGTCATAAAATACATGAAAGACCATAACTTCCCGGCTGTCGAAATCACCAAAGAAACCGTCATACAAAAAACACGTGGCTTTGTCTGGATAAGCAAGCTGGTCGATGAACTCGAGAAGTATGCCTCTGACCGCACGACATACCCGACTCTCAACAGCTATATGCCACGGCTGGCAGAAGCTTACACAGGCTTTGCCCAATATACCGCAAACTATGATTCTATCCGTCCCAAAGTAGTTTCGATCGACGAATTTACCAACGGCGATACAACCGTTCGGAGCGACATCAAAACTATTACTATCCACTTCGACCGTCCTTTGGTGGGCCGCGGATACTCTATCAATTATGGTCACCTCGGAATGGATGCAATGCCCAAGATTTTAAACGTCAACTACGCCAATGACAACCGTACTGTGATTATCGGAGTAGAATTGTTACCCGGAAAAGAGTATGGAATCACTCTTTTAGGGCTTTCTTTCCGCACTCCGGAAGGAGATGGCATAAAACCCTATGAAATTTCTTTCAGAACGGCACAGTGACATAAATTCTCTCTCATTGTCTGTGATCCAGGTAGTAAAAGGCAATCCCATTTTGGACAAAAAGGGAAAGCAGATGACTGCATTAGCCTAAAATTGATTATCTTTGCACCCCAAAACGGAATATTATTAGAGTAATTACTCTTTTTCAACTTTATAGGGTTACTCTTCCATTTGATAGAAATACACAACTGATTGATAATATAAAAAAGATTATAATATTATGGCATTGCAATGTGGTATTGTCGGACTACCCAACGTAGGTAAGTCAACACTTTTCAATTGTTTGTCCAACGCGAAAGCACAGGCGGCAAACTTCCCTTTTTGTACGATCGAACCGAACGTGGGTGTAATTACTGTACCTGACGAGCGTTTAAATAAACTGGCCGAATTGGTACATCCCAACCGTATTGTTCCTACAACGGTAGAAATCGTAGATATCGCCGGACTTGTGAAAGGTGCCAGTAAGGGCGAAGGACTGGGAAACAAATTTTTGGCTAACATTCGTGAAACCGATGCCATCATCCATGTACTCCGTTGCTTTGACGACGATAATGTAACTCATGTGGACGGAAGTGTGAATCCGGTACGGGATAAAGAAATCATCGATTACGAGTTGCAGCTAAAAGACCTGGAAACCATCGAGAGCCGCATACAGAAAGTGCAGAAACAAGCCCAAACGGGAGGTGATAAAGCTGCCAAGCAAGCTTATGACGTACTTGTGCAATTCAAGGATGCGCTGGAACAGGGCAAATCGGCACGTACAGTAACTTTTGAAACGAAAGACGAACAAAAAATAGCAAAAGAATTGTTTCTGCTCACCAGCAAACCTGTAATGTATGTTTGCAATGTAGACGAAGCGAGTGCAGTCAACGGAAACAAATATGTGGACATGGTACGTGAAGCCGTTAAGGACGAAGATGCCGAAATCCTCGTGGTAGCCGGAAAAACAGAGGCTGACATCGCCGAACTGGAAACTTACGAAGACCGCCAAATGTTCCTCGCCGAGATCGGTTTGGAAGAATCGGGCGTAGCACGCCTTATTAAATCGGCCTACAAACTGCTGAACCTTGAAACTTATTTCACTGCCGGCGTACAGGAAGTACGTGCCTGGACTTACGAAAAAGGTTGGAAAGCCCCACAGTGCGCCGGAGTAATCCATACCGATTTTGAGAAAGGATTTATCCGCGCAGAAGTAATCAAATATGAAGACTTCTTGCAATATGGCTCGGAGGCTGCTGTTAAAGAAGCCGGAAAGTTGGGCGTAGAAGGAAAAGAATACGTAGTACAGGATGGAGACATCATGCACTTCCGTTTCAATGTATAAGACATCTATTTTCAATTATAGACTGAGGAGCTGATCAAATGGTCAGCTCTTTTTTTCTCCTCCCCTCAAAACGAAAACTCCCCGCTTTCTAACACTATCTTCAAGCAAATCATTATCTTTGCGCCCGTATATTATGCCTAACAAGCAACACAAGAAAATATCATGAACATGGAAAGTACTAACAGACTTCGTTATCTTATCGCAGGAACCGGAGGCGTAGGCGGGAGTATCGCCGGCTTTCTGTCACTTGCCGGTAAAAACGTTACCTGCATTGCTCGCGGAGCACATCTGCAAGCGATACAACAGGACGGACTTAAACTGAAATCGGACTTAAAAGGTGAACATACATTACGGATAGACGCTTGCACGGCAGAAGAATATAACGGAAAAGCTGACGTGATATTTGTATGTGTTAAAGGATATTCCGTAGACTCCATCACAGAACTTATCAAACAGGCTTCCCATGAAAATACAATTGTAATTCCTATATTAAACGTATACGGTACCGGGCCGCGCATACAACGTCTGGTACCGGGAATCACTGTACTGGACGGATGTATCTACATCGTAGGGTTTGTTTCCGGACCGGGCGAAATCACTCAGATGGGAACTATTTTCCGTCTGGTATATGGTGCACACCGCGGAACCGTCGTTCCTGTGGGAATGATGGAAGCCGTACAGAGAGACTTACAGGAGAGCGGCATTAAAGTTGAAATCTCTCCTGATATTAATCGTGATACCTTCATTAAATGGTCTTTCATCTCGGCTATGGCAGTCACCGGAGCCTATTATAATGTTCCGATGGGAGAAGTGCAGAAACCGGGTAAGGTACGCGACACTTTCATTGGACTCTCTACCGAAAGTGCAGCCCTGGGAAAGAAACTTGGAATCGAATTTAAAGAAGATATAGTCACATACAATCTGAAAGTTATCGATAAGCTGGCTCCTGAGAGCACGGCATCCATGCAAAAAGACATAGCACGCGGACACGAATCAGAGGTACAGGGTCTGCTTTTCGATATGATAACAGCAGCTGAAGAACAGGACATTGATGTACCTACCTATCGGGAAGTTGCTAAAAAATTCATCAAACTATAAAGAAATAATTATGAACAACCTTCTTTTATCTATCAATTGGAATCCGAATCCGGAATTATTCAATCTTTTCGGCATCTCAATCCGTTATTACGGACTACTGTGGGCTATCGGAATATTCTTTGCTTATGTGGTAGTCCACTATCAGTACCGTGATAAGAAGATAGACGAAAAGAAGTTCGAACCGCTTTTCTTTTATTGTTTCTTCGGCATCCTCATCGGAGCACGATTAGGACATTGCCTGTTCTACGATCCGGCATATTACCTGAATCATTTCTGGGAAATGATACTTCCGGTCAAATTTCTTCCCGGAGGCGGATGGAAGTTCACGGGATATGAAGGACTGGCCAGCCACGGAGGTACGCTCGGACTGATTATTGCCCTTTGGCTTTACTGCCGTAAAACAAAGATGAATTATATGGATGTGGTAGACATGATTGCAGTAGCCACTCCTATCACAGCTTGTTTCATTCGCCTTGCCAACTTAATGAACTCTGAAATTATCGGTAAGGTAACAGATGTATCCTGGGCATTCGTTTTCGAACGGGTAGACATGCAACCCCGCCATCCGGCACAGCTTTACGAAGCAATAGCCTATTTTATCTTATTCCTGATTATGATGTTCCTTTATAAGAACTACAGCAAGAAACTACACCGGGGATTCTTCTTTGGACTTTGCCTGACAGCCATCTTTACCTTCCGTTTCTTCGTTGAATTCCTGAAAGAAAATCAGGTGGACTTTGAAAATGGTATGGCACTGAATATGGGACAATGGTTAAGTATTCCGTTCGTAATCATCGGTGTTTACTTTATGTTTTTCTATGGAAAGAAAAAGAGTGCAAAATGAAACATATTATTGATATTAAAACCTGGGAGAGAAAAGAAAATTACGAGTTTTTCCTTGGTTTCCAGAATCCTACTATTTCTATTACTTCAGAAGTAGAATGTTCGGGTGCCAAAACCCATGCCAAAGCTGCCGGAGAATCCTTCTTCCTGCACTATCTTTATGCCGTGTTGCGTGCTGTCAATGAAATTAAAGAATTCCGGTTCCGCATCGATTCTGAAGGACAGGTAGTCTATTTCGATACAGTGGATATGCTGACTCCCATTAAAGTGGCAGATAACGGGCGTTTTTTTACTGTACGACTTCCCTGGCATCCTGATTTTAAAACTTTCCATACAGAAGCCAAAGCCATCATTAACAGAATAGATCCGGATAAAGACCCTTATGAAGCAGAAAAGACAGGAGGTAATGATCTACTGGATGTAGTGCTGCTCAGCGCCACTCCCGATTTATATTTTACCTCACTGACCTGTACGCAGGAACATCGTCACGGTAGTAATTACCCGTTGATGAATGCAGGTAAAGCCGTCATAAGAGGTGGTGTATTAGTGATGCCCATCGCTATGACCATTCATCATGGGTTTATTGACGGACACCACTTATCTCTATTTTATAAAAAGGTGGAAGAATTTCTTAAATAATTATTTGCCCCTGACTATTTTTTTGATATCGTTCAGTTTGTTTAATGCTTCAATCGGAGTCAGATTATTCACATCCAGATTAAGTATCTCATCCCGGATCTGACATAAGACCGGGTCATCAAGCTGAAAGAAACTCAACTGCATACCTCCACGATTCTCACTGACTTCTGCCAGCGGTTTACCTGAAATTCCCTGCTGGCGGTTGTCAGATTCGAGCTGCTTCAGAATTTCATTGGCACGTTTCACAATACTTTTAGGCATACCGGCCATCTTGGCCACATGGATACCGAAAGAGTGCTCACTTCCCCCCCTTTCAAGTTTCCGGAGGAAAATAACTTTGTTATCCACTTCCTTAACCGATACATTATAATTCTTTATGCGCTTAAAGGATTTCTCCATCTCGTTCAGTTCATGGTAGTGGGTAGCAAAAAGTGTACGTGCTTTTGCCTTCGGGTGCTCATGAATATACTCCACAATGGCCCAAGCTATAGATATTCCGTCATAAGTAGAAGTACCACGTCCCAATTCATCAAACAAAATGAGACTCCGGGAAGATACATTATTCAAAATATCAGATGCTTCATTCATCTCGACCATAAAAGTAGATTCTCCTACAGAGATATTGTCACTGGCACCGACACGTGTGAATATCTTATCCACCAATCCGATATGAGCACTCTCGGCCGGAACGAATGAACCAATCTGTGCAAGCAGGGTGATCAATGCAGTTTGTCTTAATAAAGCCGACTTACCGGCCATATTCGGACCCGTAATAATGATAATCTGCTGCGTTGCATTATCCAGCATCACATCATTAGCTATGTATTTCTCTCCAATCGGCAATTGCTTTTCAATTACCGGATGACGCCCTTGACGAATATCCAGCACATCACTGTCTTCAATAACCGGACGGATATAATTATTCTCTTTAGCTACATTGGCAAATGACAGCAAACAGTCAATGCGTGCTATTTGGTTAGCATTGATCTGAATGGCAGGAATAAACTCACTCAGCGCTTGCACCAATTCTGTATACAAGCGGGTCTCCAATACCAATATCTTATCTTCTGCACCCAGGATCTTTTCTTCATATTCTTTCAATTCCTGAGTAATGTAGCGCTCTGCATTTACCAATGTCTGCTTGCGTATCCACTCTTGCGGCACTTTATCTTTATGTACATTCCGCACTTCAATATAGTATCCGAAAACACTGTTATAGGCAATCTTCAAACTTGGTATTCCTGTCAGTTCGCTTTCACGCTGCTGTATCTGAAGCAAATAATCTTTACCCGAATAAGCTATCTGACGTAATTCATCCAGTTCCGGATTCACTCCGTCTTTAATGACTCCTCCCTTATTTATCAACAAAGGAGGATCATTATTAATTTCCTTCTCAATGCGGTCGCGAATAGAAATACAAAGATTTAACTGCTCTCCAATACGATTCAAACTGGGGTTATCAGCTTGCCGGCAAGCCTCTTTAATAGGTTCAATTGCTTGTAAAGCAACTTTTAACTGTACTACCTCACGTGGAGAAACCCGCCCGACGGCCACTTTCGAAATGATACGTTCCAAATCTCCGATCCGATGCAACTCGTCTTCGATCAACTCCCTGAAATCCGGTTTACGAAAAAAGTATTCTACTACATTTAATCGATCGTTAATAGGCTTCTCGTCTTTTAACGGAAATACCATCCAACGCTTCAGCAGACGCGCTCCCATAGGGCTGATAGTTTTATCGATTACATTGAGAAGGCTACTTCCACCATCATTCATGCTACCGATCAACTCCAGGCTGCGCACTGTAAATTTATCAAGACGTACATACTTGTCCTCTTCAATACGGGCTAATGAAGTGATATGCCCCACCTGAGTATGCTCCGTCATGTCCAGATATTGCAGAATAGCTCCGGAAGCAACAATACCGTTTTTAAGATGCTCGACTCCAAATCCTTTCAGATTTTTCGTCTCAAAATGTTTCAGTAACTTCTCCCGGGAACTGGATTCGGTAAATACCCAGTCATCCAGTTCAAAAGTAAAAAATTTACTTCCAAAGTTTCCTTCGAACATTCCACGTTTTCCACGTTCAAAAAGAACCTCTTTTGGGGCAAAATTATTCAGCAGCTTATCTACATAGTCAAAAGGTCCTTCTGCTGTCAAAAACTCTCCGGTAGAAATATCCAGAAATGCTATTCCACAAGCGGATTTTCCGAAATGAACAGCAGCCAGAAAGTTGTTTTCTTTATAATTTAAAACGTTATCATTGATAGAAACACCGGGAGTGACCAACTCCGTAATGCCACGCTTCACCAACTTTTTCGTTGTTTTGGGATCTTCAAGCTGATCACATATAGCCACCCGCTTACCGGCACGGATCAGCTTCGGCAAATAAGTATCTAATGCATGATGAGGAAAACCTGCCATTTCAATGGTTTTTCCTTTCCCATTGGCGCGTTTCGTGAGAGTAATTCCTAATATTTCAGCCGCAATAATCGCATCGGTAGAATAAGTTTCATAGAAGTCCCCACACCGGAACAGCATCACTGCATCCGGATGCTTAGCCTTCAGGTCAAGGAATTGTTTCATCATCGGGGTTAATTCAATATCATTGCTCACGGATAGTCTTCTTTTTTAAGTTCATAAATAACAAGGCAAAGATAAGGGTTTCCTACTAATCTACCTACCTTAACAGATAGTTTTACCATACCTAAAAAGATGTATATTTACTAACCTTACCAATTATCCCGCCAATAAAATCGGTTACACCAATTTCTAAATAAACCTTTCAAAAGGAGGTATATTTATTAATAACTTTATTAATTCCATTAAAATATATTATAATATACCGTTTTTCACCAGAATTATTTGCAGTTTTCGTGGAAAGCCGTACATTTGCAATGTGTTTTTCATAGTATTAGATTTAAGGTTAACAAAGGTTGGAGCAAGGCGTTGCTCCTTTTTTTATGTCCCTACTCCATGTCTCATCGGGAATCACGATAAACATCGTTTCAATCCGATTCACCACAAAAAATAGTAATTAAAGATCCTAAAACATTTAATAAACCGCACTTTTTTCTTAAAACGTGTTATAAAACATGCTTTTATTCTTGGATTATTTGCTATTCCCATGAAAAGCCGTACATTTGCAATGTGTTTTTCATAGTATTAGATTTAAGGTTAACAAAGGTTGGAGCAAGGCGTTGCTCCTTTTTTTATGTCCTTACTCCACAAATTCCAATAATTTCCCTTCCAAATGAATGTAATTCATTCCACACAGATGGTCACACTTTCTTCAAAGAGAGATTATTTTTTCCATTGATAATCAATATCAACCCGTCTCGCAATGGCATATTGAATTAGGAAAATATAAAGTAGCGGAAGATGCACGATACACACTGACAGATCCCAGAAAAAGTGTTTTTGATAATGCGGCGATATTGACTCTTATCGGAAAATGGGATAATAAACTCTTCTTTTCGGCAACAGCCAATAAACAAAATTATCTGCTCTACTATGATCTAAAAGAAAAGAAATCCGGTAATATCCGACTCCCCTATCCGCAATATTCATTCGCCATACCGGAAAAACACTCATTCATACCTAAATCCATGTCTGATAACGGAAAATATCTGATCTCGTATGAAATACAAGAAAATGATGAGAATCCGGTGATCATATTGGCCGAAAAATAAAAAAATCGGGATATATTCCATAAAGATTATATCCCGATCGTTATCCTTTCAGCACATCTTCGTGCTCAAACCTATTGAATGAATGTCATCATTTTTATCTTTTGAGTAATCATATGTCTAATCAATGATTACAAATATAAACACTAAAATTTAAATTATCAACAAATATAAGATTTTTATTTTCTGATCCTTCCCTTTCATACCTATTTTGTTTTTTAGCTATCTTCGTGGTTATCTGAAAATAATCATGTAAATTTGCTCCCTCATATTAAAGTATATATTATAAATCACTATAAACAAAAGGTTATCGCTATGGAATATAATTTCAGGGAGATCGAAAAGAAATGGCAGAAAATATGGGTAGACCACCATACCTACCAAGTAAATGAAGATGCATCCAAACAAAAATTCTATGTACTCAATATGTTCCCTTACCCTTCGGGAGCCGGATTACACGTAGGTCATCCGCTCGGATATATTGCTTCGGACATCTATGCACGTTATAAACGCCTGCAAGGATTTAATGTCCTGAATCCGATGGGTTATGATGCTTACGGACTGCCAGCCGAACAATATGCTATCCAGACCGGACAACACCCTGCAATTACTACCATCAATAACATCAACCGTTATCGTGAACAGTTGGATAAGATAGGATTTTCATTCGACTGGAACCGTGAAATACGTACTTGTGATCCCGAATATTATCACTGGACTCAATGGGCATTTATAAAAATGTTCAACAGCTATTACTGTAATGATGAAAAACAGGCACGTCCCATCGAAAAGTTGATCGAAGCCTTCGAAGCCAATGGAACGAAAAACATGAATATAGCCTGTGGTGAAGAAATGAATTTCACAGCCGACGAATGGAAAGCTAAGAGTGAAAAAGAACAACAGGAAATTTTAATGAACTACCGTATAGCCTATTTAGGCAATACGATGGTAAACTGGTGTCCGGCTTTGGGTACCGTACTTGCCAATGACGAAGTGGTTGACGGTGTTTCTGAAAGAGGCGGTTATCCGGTCATTCAAAAAGTGATGCGCCAGTGGTGTCTGCGTGTATCTGCTTATGCGCAGCGTTTACTTGACGGACTTGAAACCGTAGAATGGACTGACTCACTGAAAGAAACCCAACGTAACTGGATTGGACGTAGTGAAGGTGCTGAAATGAATTTCAAAGTGAAAGATTCCGATCTTGAATTTACCATCTTTACGACTCGTGCCGACACTGTATTCGGAGTTACTTTCATGGTGCTTGCCCCGGAAAGTGAATTGGTATCCCAATTAACGACCCCTGCACAAAAGGCAGAAGTAGACGCTTATCTGGAACGTACCAAAAAACGTACCGAACGCGAACGCATCGCCGATCGTAGTGTTAGTGGCGTATTCTCCGGAAGTTATGCCATTAATCCATTAACCAATGAACCTATACCGGTATGGATCAGTGATTATGTACTGGCAGGTTACGGTACTGGTGCCATCATGGCTGTACCTGCACACGACAGCCGTGACTATGCTTTTGCCAAACATTTCAATCTGGAAATTCGCCCGTTGATTGAAGGTTGCGATGTCAGTGAAGAAAGCTTCGATGCCAAAGAAGGCATCATGATGAATTCTCCCCGTCCGGGAACTCCTGAAGGGGGCCTCGTACTGAATGGCTTAACTGTAAAAGAAGCCATTGCTAAAACTAAAGAATATATCAAAGAAACCGGATTGGGACGTGTAAAAGTAAATTTCCGTTTACGTGACGCCATTTTCTCGCGTCAGCGTTATTGGGGCGAACCATTTCCGGTTTACTATAAAGACGGAATGCCTTACATGATCGATGAAAGTTGTCTCCCGTTAGAGTTGCCGGAAGTAGCTAAATTCCTTCCTACAGAAACAGGTGAGCCCCCATTGGGACATGCTACCAAATGGGCATGGGATACTGTCAACAAGTGTGTGACAGACAATGACAAAATCGACAATGTAACCATTTTCCCATTGGAACTGAATACAATGCCAGGCTTTGCAGGTTCTTCTGCCTATTATTTGCGTTATATGGATCCACGTAATCACGAAGCACTCGTTGCTCCTGCCGTAGATCAATACTGGAGAAATGTAGACCTGTATGTGGGCGGTACGGAACATGCTACCGGACACTTGATTTACTCACGTTTCTGGAATAAATTCCTGCATGATTTAGGCATATCTGTAGCTGAAGAACCTTTCCAGAAACTGGTCAATCAAGGAATGATACAGGGACGAAGCAACTTTGTTTATCGTATCAAAGATACCAATACTTTCGTATCTCTGAACCTGAAGGATCAATATGAGGTAACTCCTATTCATGTCGACGTAAATATTGTATCTAACGATATTCTCGATCTGGAAGCTTTCAAAGCATGGAGACCCGAATACGAAACTGCCGAATTCATCCTGGAAGACGGTAAATATATCTGTGGATGGGCTGTTGAAAAGATGAGTAAATCTATGTTCAATGTAGTTAATCCGGATATGATTGTCGAGAAATATGGCGCCGATACACTTCGTATGTACGAAATGTTCCTCGGACCGGTTGAACAATCCAAACCCTGGGACACGAACGGAATAGATGGCGTACATCGTTTCATTAAAAAATTCTGGTCGCTATTCTATGACAGAAACGGCGAGTATCTGGTAAAAGACGAACCGGCTACCAAAGACGAACTAAAGGCACTTCATAAGCTCATTAAGAAAGTAACCGGTGATATTGAACAGTTCTCCTACAATACTTCGGTAAGTGCTTTCATGATCTGTGTCAACGAACTCTCAAGTTTGAAATGCAGCAAAAAAGAAATATTGGAGCAGCTCGTTGTGGTCCTCGCTCCCTTCGCTCCCCATGTTTGCGAAGAATTATGGAATACATTAGGAAACACCACTTCCGTATGTGATGCACAATGGCCGGCATTTAATGAACAATACCTGGTAGAAGATACGGTTAATTACACGATTTCTTTCAATGGCAAAGCCCGTTTCAATATGGAGTTTCCTGCAGATGCCGCCAGCGATGTAATTCAAGCCACCGTACTTGCTGACGAACGCTCGTTGAAATGGACAGAAGGTAAAACACCGAAAAAAGTTATTGTAGTTCCGAAGAAGATTGTTAACGTTGTTATTTAATACCTACACACAAAATGATAAGCAAACCCACAAAATCCGATGTAATGCGAGAGTTGAGAGATTATATCTTTATCACTCTCGGACTGATAAGTTATGCGTTAGGCTGGACAGCCTTTCTTATTCCTTATCAGATTACTACAGGTGGAACAACCGGTATCGGTGCCATCATCTATTATGCAACAGGCTTTCCTATCCAATGGTCTTATTTCATCATCAATGCTGTGCTGATGACATTTGCCATTAAGATACTTGGTCCGAAGTTCAGTATAAAGACGACATATGCCATCTTTATGCTCACTTTCTTCTTATGGTTCTTCCAACTGGTTATTGTGGACGATAAAGGAGCTCCGCTTCAGTTGGTAGGAGAAGGTCAAGACTTCATGGCCTGTATTATCGGTGCCATCATGTGTGGACTCGGATTAGGGGTGGTATTCAATAATAACGGCAGCACAGGCGGTACTGATATCATTGCAGCCATTGTTAATAAATACAAGGATGTCACTCTTGGACGAATGATTATGTTTTGTGATATCATCATTATCAGTTCATGCTACTTCATCTTCAATGACTGGCGCAGAGTGATATTCGGTTTTGTTACCTTGTTCATCATTGGTTTTGTGCTGGACTACGTGGTTAACAGCGCCCGACAGTCTGTACAATTCTTTATCTTTTCGAAAGATTATGCAAAGATTGCCGACCGCATAACGAAAGAAACCCATCGGGGGGTAACCGTGCTTGACGGATTAGGCTGGTATAGCCAAAACAATGTAAAAGTATTAGTCGTGCTTGCCTATAAACGCCAGTCTCTCGACATCTTCCGCCTGGTGAAGGATATCGATCCGAATGCTTTCATTTCACAAAGCTCAGTAATCGGTGTATACGGCGAAGGATTCGACCGCCTGAAAATAAAATAAATCCAGAGCGAAAAAACAGATGAAAATAGAGCGTAGCGAAGAAGTTTGAAACTATATTCGTTACGCTCTATTTTTATTTGATTGAGGGCCAAAGAAAAGCCACATTAAAGCCAAACAGCACAGTATTTCCTGCCAAATATGTTGTAATCAATATATTACACATTTTTTATAGCTATCAATAAGTCATTATACACTATTTTGTAACCTAAAAGGAGTTGCAAAATGAATAAACACGAAACCTTATCACAAGAGGCACATACTCAAATGAATTCGCATTTTACGAAAATCTTTAAATAGAAAACAGACCAAAAGTCCATTATTTAAACCTCCCTTTAAATTCCATACTGTACATATCGAATCCTTCAGACCAATAATCTTTTTTGATTTCATTCAAAACAAATCCATGTTTTTCATAAAATCTATAGGTCAATTGCGAAGTTCTGACGGTTATTTTTTGAACACTATCAATAGTTTTCAATACCGAAATTCTATGTTTTAGCAGTTTCGTCCCTAACTTTTTTCCTTGAAATGTAGGGTGTATAATATCCCAACTTATTTTCCCAATAGTTCTGTTTTCAGCAAAATTTATCCCACCACAACCTACTATCTGTCCATCTACAAGTAAAACGTAATAAAATTCTATTTCTTTCTCCAAATACTTACTTAAATCAGATTCTTCCTCCGCTGCAAAAAAATCAGGAATATTCAGTCTGATTAAATTCATCACTGCATCCTTATCTGCCGGCAAGTACTCTCTAATTATAATTAATTCTGCTAATTTCATAAAATATACATCTAAAATTCCAACACAAAGGTATCACATTTATTGTTAGGCTTACACATCAGCAGATATCTATGAAGAATTGAATAACCTAAATTAAGAAGTCAATATTTGTACATTCAGAGAATTGTTATACTTTTGTATCCAGAAAGAGTTATTTGACAGTATAGCACCGCAAATCGCTGAAAATCGAACCATTGCTAACTTGTTATCTCTGTTTCTCAAGAACCTCACTAATTATTCTCAATCGGTTAAGTCAAATCGATTAAAATCTAAAATAAATAACAGACAATGAAACGTAAACTTGTTTTTGCCACTAATAATGCACATAAACTGGAAGAAGTATCATCCATATTAGCAGATAAAGTTGAACTGCTCAGCCTTGATGATATAAACTGCCATACAGATATTCCCGAAACAGCGGACACTCTGGAAGGTAATGCGTATCTGAAATCATCCTTTATTTACCAAAACTATGGATTGGACTGTTTTGGTGATGACACCGGATTGGAAGTTGAAGCATTGGGAGGGGCTCCCGGTGTATATTCGGCTCGCTTTGCCGGAGGAGAAGGACATAATGCAGAAGCCAACATATTGAAACTCATGCAGGAGCTGGAAGGAAAAGAAAACCGCAGAGCACAGTTTCGTACTGCCATTTCGCTTATTCTGGACGGAAAAGAGTATCTTTTTGAAGGAGTGATAAAAGGCGAAATAATCAAGGAAAAAAGAGGTAATTCAGGCTTTGGATATGATCCTGTATTCATCCCCGAAGGATATGACCGGACTTTTGCAGAACTGGGAAATGAAATAAAAAATAAAATCAGTCATCGTGCTTTAGCCGTAAACAAATTATGCGAATTTCTCCGCTCCATCTGATTGATAAAAACGGATAGATAAATGAATCCTCCGGAGGAATGTAATTTTCCTCCGGAGGATTCTATTTTTATATCTCCTGCTAAGAGAGATTATAGTATAACACAACAGAGTGTATATAACGAACTCTTTTTGCACTTTATCCAGTCCAAAACTTTAAATCTCCATTATCAAAACATCCGGATGTTATTAGGTATAACATCCGGATGTTTTGATATATAACATGGGGATCTTTTCATATAAAACATCCCCATGTTTTTGCGTTATAATTCTAACTTTAGTTCTTTTAATACCATTACTTCTCTATCATTCTTTACCAACTTTTTCATCCCTTCTTTAAAGAATAGCTTCCGATTGAATGAACCTGCTCTATCAAATTATCTATATTCTATTATTAACAGAGATTTCAACTATCTCTGTTAATAACAAAGAGCCGTATTATACCTTTATATATAAGTATAATACAACTCTTTCATATCATAGATCTATCAATTATTAACCGTAAAGTTAACTATTTATTCACAGCCTGTTTATAAACCCAGTTTCTCTGAAATTTCCAACATTCGTTTAATCGGTTTCACTGCTTCTTTAGCAACTTCCGGGTCAACAGTTACTTCAGGGAATTCATATTTAAGGCAATTATAGAGCTTTTCCAGCGTGTTCAGCCGCATGAAGTTACATTCATTGCATCCGCAGGTACTATCGTTAGGAGGGGCAGGAATGAATGTTTTTTGCGGGCACTTCTTTTGCATTTCATGTATGATGCCTGCTTCGGTAGCTACAATAAACCGTTGCTTGTCACTGTTCACTGCATATTTTAATAAGGCAGCCGTAGACCCCACTACATCGGCCAGTTTCAATACTACACTTTTACACTCAGGATGTGCCAGTACTACGGCATCGGGATATTGAGCTTTTAACTCCACTATTTTCTCCACCGAGAATTGTTCATGCACATGACAAGCTCCGTCCCATAACAGCATTTCACGTCCTGTGATCGAGTTTATATAATTCCCCAGATTACGGTCCGGTCCGAAAATAATTTTTTCATCTTTCGGGAAACTTTCCACAATCTGTTTTGCGTTAGTCGAAGTAACCACCACATCCGTCACTGCTTTGACTGCTGCCGTTGTATTTACGTACGAAATCACCGTATATCCCGGATGTTCCTTCACAAAGGCAGCAAACTTATCTGCGGGACAACTGTCTGCCAATGAACATCCCGCATTCAAATCGGGTACTAATACCTTCTTTTCCGGACAAAGCACTTTTGCAGTTTCACCCATGAAATGAACTCCACACATCACAAGAATATCCGCATCGGTTTTAGCCGCGATTTGAGCCAGAGCCAGACTGTCGCCAATGTAGTCGGCAATATCCTGTATTTCGCCTTTCTGGTAATAGTGTCCCAAGATTACTGCATTCTTTTCTTTTTTCAGTTCATTGATGGCTGCTTTCAGATCAATGCTTTTGTCTACGGGCTCGTCAACGAATCCCTTATTCACCCATTCTTCTCGATTCATTATATTCTTATTTTTTCTCTTCTTTTAAAAAGAAATCCTTTGTTAGTGATTATAGCCTGTTAATAGTGTTAGCAAATAAACCGGCTTTTTCTTGCCAGATAAGTTATTAGTTACTTATCTAAGTTTATAATCAGTTTATGAACGTGTCTATTTATTGATAATAAGCTATATTGCTAACTTCATTAACACCTTGTTGATAAAGTGCAAAGTTAAAAACTTTATGGATATAAACAGGCTAATTAGTACTGAAAAATCTGTTGAAGTATGCTTGGAAAGTTGAAGCTAACTTTTTTGTATTGTTCATATCCCGTTGCTCTTATACCTTCATTTGAATAATGCAAGAATTAGTTTTCAAAATATATGCTGATTCTTTTGACAGGTTTTAAACCGTTATCAACACCTATGTTAACAAGAAAAGAATTACTTTTGCAACATACTAACAGAAACGACATCATCATGCGAAAATTGAAAATAACCGAGCTGAACCGGATAAGTATAGAAGAGTTTAAAGAAGCTGATAAATTGCCTTTAGTTGTAGTGTTGGATGATATACGGAGCTTGCATAATATCGGTTCTGTGTTTCGTACGGCAGATGCTTTCCGGATTGAATGTATTTATCTGTGTGGAATTACGGCTACTCCTCCCCATCCCGAGATGCATAAGACAGCTTTGGGAGCCGAGTTTACAGTGGATTGGAAGTATGTTAATAACGCAGTTGAAACGGTTGATAACCTCCGGAGTGAAGGATATGTGGTATACTCTGTCGAACAGGCGGAAGGGAGTATCATGTTGGATGAGTTAACACTGGACCGTTCGAAGAAATATGCTGTAGTTATGGGAAATGAAGTAAAAGGAGTGCAGCAGGAGGTTATTGACCATTCGGATGGTTGCATTGAGATTCCCCAATATGGCACAAAGCATTCTTTGAACGTGTCGGTAACAGCGGGAATTGTTATCTGGGACTTATTTAAGAAGTTGAAATAGGATATTGGTAGGCTGTTGATAAACAATTTATAGTTGGTTTCGAAGCTATTAATTGCTTGGTTATTAAGCAGCGGATTTACAATTGTCCGCTTTCCACTAATACTATCACGCGTTCAGTCAGCTTATCTTCTCCTTCGGGGTCATATTGTTTTTTTAAACTGGCTCCGAAAAGAGCGGCAAATGTCTGATAGAAGCCTGCTTTAAAAGGCCCCATGAATGCTTTTACCAGTTCATAAGAACTCTGATGACTTTGGCGGTCTACCAACTTTATCAACAGCTTGCCTTGTGCAAAAGAGAGTTTTTTCATTCGTGGAGTATATTGTTCCTTCAACCCTTTTTCTACTCGTTTAATATGGCGTTGCCGGGCTTTTTCATTAGGTAAAGTTTGTAAGTATTCGTAAGTTTCAATGATAGTCTGGTTAATTTCTCTGGCAATGGGATATACCTTTTTTACGTTTCTCACTAATTTGTAATATTCCATCTGCTCCTTCTTATTCCTGAATTTTAAAGGCTTGAATATGTGGATGGTCGGAATCTGAAAGGCAGGTATTGTATCACCGTTATAAACACACATAGGTACCAGATATCCACCGAGATTTGTTTTTTCCTGTGCCTGTGATGCAGAAGAAAACAATAAGGCGATGGATAACATCAGTAGTCCTATGATAAGCCTCATATTCATTTTGCAAAAATAAGGGAATAAATTTATATTTATGATTTTCCTTGCAGCATTAACCTATTTAAATTATCTTCGACAACTCGTTTGCTATTTAAAACACAATAATCACACATGAAATGAATAGATATATATCTATATTCTGTGTATTTCTACTTGTTAATATAGCGTTGATAACTTCTACTTGCCATGCTCAGAATAATTCGGATTATCCTTGGGAGGACATAATGGAAAACCTGTCAATAGCCGATGAAGAAGGGGATACGCGCAATTGGGAGAATGAATTGGAGGAATTAACCGATCTTGTTAACAACCCTGTTAATATAAACTCTGTCACTAAAGATCAACTTCAACGTTTTCCTTTTCTCAGCAACATTCAGATTGAGAATCTGCTTGCGTACATTTATATTCACGGATCGATGCAGACTATCTATGAACTTCAATTTGTAGAGGGGATGGATCGACAAACTATCCGATATCTGGTTCCTTTTGTTTGTGTAGAGCCTGTTGATAAGAAAGAGTCTGTTACGTTAAAGCAGATTTTAAAATATGGAAAACATGAAGTGGTGACTCGTATGGATGTGCCTTTGTATAGGCGTAAGGGATACGAGAAAAATTACCTGGGTCCTGCTGTTTATAACTCGGTGAAATACGGATTTCACTATCGGGAAAAGGTTTATGCAGGCATAGTTGCCGAGAAAGATAGCGGCGAACCTTTCGGAGCTTTACATAATAAGCAGGGATACGATTATTACTCTTTCTATCTACTCCTTCATGATATAGGAATACTGAAAACGGGAATTGTAGGAAACTATCGGTTGAATTTCGGTCAGGGACTGGTACTCGGACAAGGTTCTATGTTTGGAAAAACAGCTTATTCTTCGTCTTTCACTTTCAGAAATACAGGGATACGCAGACATGCTTCTACCGATGAATATAATTATTTCCGTGGGAGTGCCATAGCTTTAAAATGGAAACAATGGACACTTTCTATGTTTTATTCACATCGTTCGTTGGATGGAGTGATAAAAGACGGTGAAATTACCTCGATTTATAAAACAGGTTTACACCGAAGCAAAAAGGAAGCTGATAAAATGAATCAATTGGTTATGCAGATGGGCGGAGGAAATATCAGCTATACCGGGAATAGTTATCAACTGGGTATAACCGGTGTTTACTACTGTTTTAACAGGTCTTATGAACCGGAACTTAAAGGCTATTCAAAATACAATCTGCATGGTCGTTCTTTTTATAATCTGGGTATGGATTATAAATATCGTTTTCATCGTTTTTCTATACAAGGAGAAGCAGCTTTGGGGATCAGTGGCATGGCTTTTATGAATCAGGTACTTTATTCTCCTTTACAAGATATACGGTTGATGTTGGTTCACCGTTATTATTCACATGATTATTGGGCTATGTTTGCTCATTCATTTAGTGAAGGAAGTAGTGTTCAGAATGAAAACGGATGGTATTTAGCTGCTTCTGTAAATCCTTTCAATCGCTGGACGTTTTTCATTTCTGCCGATCTGTTTTCTTTTCCCTGGTGGAGGTACCGGATAAGTAAGGCTTCGAAAGGAGTGGATCTGTTCTTTCAGGCAGATTACGTTCCGTCAAAAACAGTTGATATGTATGTGAATTACCGTTATAAACAGAAAGAGCGTGATGTGACCGGTACGAAGGGAAAGGTGATTCTGTCTACCTATCATCACCGGCTGCGTTATCGTTTGAACTATTTACCCTGTTCTTCGTTATCTTTCCGGACAACGGTAGATTATAACCATTTTCATTCATCCGGGAAAACGGCGGGGAAAGGTTATCAACTGACGCAAAAGGCCGGATGGAAACTTTCCCGGTTGCCTCTGACAACAGAATTGCAAGGTAGTTATTTTCATACAGACGATTATGATTCACGTATTTATATCTACGAGAAAGGGTTGCTGTATTCTTTTTATACTCCATCTTTTCAGGGAGAAGGTATTCGACTGGCTATTCATTTTCGCTATGATATGAACAAGCATTGGACAGCAATTGCCAAGCTCGGACAAACCACATATTTTGATCGTGATGAAATAGGTTCCGGCAACGACCTGATCAGGGGAAATAAAAAAATGGATATACAAATGCAGCTGCGTCTAAAGTTTTAGTAATTTTGTAGAAATTCAAAACAGTTTCTAAGATTGAACGATTAAACAGAATTAAGTATGACTATTATTTTTCCTTCTCCCATATTCGGACCGGTTCATTCACGTCGCTTAGGGGTCTCACTTGGAATAAATTTACTTCCTTCCGACGGAAAAGTATGTTCTTTCGATTGCATTTATTGTGAATGTGGTTACAATGGCGAACATCGTCCTAAATCTTCATTACCGACCCGCGAAGAAGTCCGTATGGCTCTGGAAGATAAATTGAAAGAAATGAAAAGTAACGGACCTGCTCCCGATGTACTGACTTTCGCCGGAAACGGTGAGCCGACTGCTCATCCTCACTTTCCGGAGATTATCAAGGATACACTTGCTTTGCGTGATGCTTACTTTCCGGATGCAAAGGTGAGTGTGCTCAGTAATGCTACTTTTATCAACCGTCCGGCTGTATTCGATGCATTGAATAGGGTGGATAATAATATTTTGAAGTTGGACACGGTGGATGAAGAGTATATTCGGACTGTAGATCGTCCGAACGGACGATACGATCTGAATGGAACAGTCGGACTTTTAAAAGCTTTTAAAGGCAATTGTATCGTGCAGACTATGTTTATGAAAGGAAAATATAAGGGGAAAGATGTGGATAATACTTCTGACAAGTATGTACTTCCCTGGCTGAAAGTCGTGAAGGATATCGCCCCGAGACAGGTGATGATTTATACGATCGATCGGGAAACTCCCGATCAGGACTTGCAAAAAGCTACTCATGAAGAGTTGGATCGTATTGTGACCCTTCTCACGAAAGAGGGGCTTTCGGCATCTGCTTCTTATTGAGAATTATTCTTAATATGTCATTTATAAACAGATTTTAATAGGATGAAATCAATTGATATCAACGAACTTACTGATAATTTCTTTGAGTCCATCAGTAAAGAATGGATGCTGGTAACTGCCGGTAATAAAGATGCGTTTAATACCATGACCGCCAATTGGGGAGGTATTGGTTTTTTGTGGAATAAACCAGTGGTTTATGTTTTTATTCGTCCGGAAAGATATACGTTCGATTTTATACAAAATAACGATTATTTTACTCTTTCTTTTTTAGGACAGGAGAATAAGGCCATACATAAAATATGCGGTTCTAAGTCGGGACGTGAAGTAGATAAGATAAAAGAAACCGGATTAAAGCCAATTATTACGGATAAAGGTAATATTCTGTTTGAACAGGGAAGACTTAATATGGAATGTCGGAAAATGTACACAGATGTGCTGAAGAAAGAAAATTTTCTGGATCCGTCTGTCTATGAACAGTGGTATACTACCCATGGAGGTCTGCATCATGTCTATGTGGCAGAGATTACAGGAGTGTGGATAAAAGAGTAAATTTTAAATCATTTGAACCTATGAAAAACAATTATCTGATATGTTCCCTGCTGTTTACCACGGGTATGCAGAATGCTTGGGGAGCCCAAGCGACAAACCATAAAACAAATCCGGATAAAACGAAACCCAATATTATTCTGATTTTGTGTGATGATATGGGATTTTCTGATTTATCGTGTTATGGGGGAGAAGTGCATACGCCCAATATTGATTTCTTGGCGGAAAACGGAATACGTTTCAGCCAGTTTAAGAACACAGGGCGCAGTTGTCCCAGCAGAGCTGCTTTGTTGACAGGCAGATACCAACATGAAGTAGGTATGGGTTGGATGACTGCTGTAGATGAACATCGTCCCGGATATAGAGGTCAAATATCAGAGCAATATCCTACTATCGCAGAAGTGTTTCGGGAAAACGGATATCATACTTATATGAGTGGTAAATGGCATGTTACCGTTGACGGTGCATTCTCCAAGCCGAATGGAAGCTATCCGGTTGAGCGGGGATTCGAAAAATACTATGGTTGTCTTTCTGGAGGTGGAAGTTATTATACTCCGAAACCCGTATATTCCGGGTTACAGCATATTGCAGAGTTTTCAGAAGACTATTATTATACCACAGCCATTACCGACTCTGCCGTTAGTTTTATCCGTCAGCATCCGGTTGATGAGCCTATGTTTATGTATTTGGCCCACTATGCCCCTCATTTACCTTTGCAGGCTCCTAAAGAAAGAGTGGACGCTTGCCGTGAAAGATATAAAGTGGGATATGATGTGTTGCGTAAACAGCGTTTCGAGCGCATCCGGAAAAATGGTTTAACGGATTCCGAAAAACAGCTGCCGGTATTTGAGAGGGAATTCAGAGGAAAACGGCCGGCCTGGGATAGTCTTACTCCGCAGCAACAGGAACGTTGGATTACGGAGATGGCTACTTATGCCGCTATGATTGAAATTATGGATGATGGTATTGGAGAAGTAATAAAGACCACTAAAGAAAAAGGTATATTTGATAATACCGTATTTTTATTCTTAAGTGATAATGGAGCCACCAATGAAGGTGATCTGATCACACAGCTGCGGGCTGATTTGAGCAATACTCCTTTCCGCAGTTACAAACAATGGTGTTTTCAGGGAGGTACCAGTTCACCTTTGATTGTAATGTATGGAGGCGGGCAACCTGATGGGAAGAAAGGAGTGGTTTGTCATGAATTCACTCACATTATCGATCTTTTTCCCACTTGTCTGGATATAGCTTCTGTGAAATATCCCCGGGAGTTTAGGAATCATTCGATTAATGCTCCGGAAGGTAGAACCATTTTTCCGGCATTAAAAGGAAAGAAGCTACCGAAAAGAGATTTGTTTTTCGAACATCAGACATCTTGTGGAATCATATCCGGGGACTGGAAGTTAGTCAGGGCCAATGGTAAGCAACCCTGGGAGTTGTTCCATTTATTGCAGGATCCGTTTGAGCAAAACGATTTGTCTGCCAATTATCCGGAAAAAGTAAAAACACTGGAGAAAAAATGGGATGAATGGGCAGAGAAGCAACACGTATTTCCATTTGAATACAGGCCATGGACAGAACGTATCAATTATTATAAATCGCTGTATCCCGATCAGTCCGGGAAAGATTAAATACTTGAGTAAAGTAAGTAAGAGGAGTTGTATCAAAACTCTTTCATCATAGATTACACAGATTATCATAGACTAAGAATATTACTTTAGATTTACTCTAAAGTTACTCTGTGTCCTCTGTGGTGAGTTTCGATACATCCTCTTATATTTTCTTATCCGGAAAAGTACCTTTCCTTTATTGAAGGAAGGAAGTTAAACCAGATTTTTTCTTTTCAAATACATCCAATATCCTGTGATAGGTAATGAAGTTCCTATCAAAGCAGCAATAAAGGTGATGATTTTTGAAAACATTCCTGCATAGGTTCCGAAATGTAAGGCACGTACTACTTTCCAGACGGGAGCCCCCCGTTTTACTTCCACATCAAAGATAAAACTTACTACATCTCTGTACCATTGAAAGGACCACATTAATCCGGTCAGTGCACATACCAGCAAGATAAGTGCTCCATAGAATCCCAGTACGGAGTGTAGATCGAACATGAATCTCCGTTTTCCTCTTTGGTGTTCTATTGTCAGTCGGCTTTTTTTCCATTTGCGTGGCCAGTAAACTGTAAGCCCGCTGATCAATATAAAGATGAAAAAAAGAGTGGAGATGCCTACTATCATTTTGCCTGTCGTCCGGGTATCATCCATAAGCCACCGATGCAGCTTCATCACTATCATTAACGGACTTTCGCGGATAGATTCATATCCCATCATTGCCAGGAGTTCCTCTTTGAATACGAGGATGGCACCTGTAAAGCAAATAATACTGATCAGAATCCCTGCCGGAAGGGAGAGCCAAAGATGAATATAACGGCAATATCTTTTTATCTTCATTTAAAAACGGTAAGAGATTATTGCTGAGAAATTACGTGGATCGATCTGGTTGATGTATCCTCCACGATAGTAAGAATTATATCCTAATGCGTCGAACAAATTGTTCAGGTATACACGGGCAGTAAACTTGTGGATACTATAGGCCAACTGGGCGTTTATTGTAGTATAACCGGGCATGTCAAAAGGCTTTTCGTTGGTCATGGAACCGTGTCCGTCCGGTTTGATTGCAAAATCATTCACAGGACGTTTACCTACGAAATAGACTCCTATACCGGCTGATAGTCTTTTTAATACTCCTTTGTCAAATCGGTATTGAATCCATCCGTTAGCAGTATGTTTAGGGGTATTCATCGGGGCTGAACCATTTTTAAAGGCCGGGCTGTTTTCGTATTTTGCATCCAGATAAGCGTAACCCATCATTACTTGGAGGTTTTCAAGTATACTTCCGCTTAATTCGGTTTCGATACCTTTTCTTTTCAGGCTTCCCGCTTTATCAAAATAACCGGTAGGTTGTGTAGTTCCCGGATGATAAGTACTATAAGAGAGGTTTTTAGTAAGGATATCGAAATATGTCAGATTAAAGCGCAGGCGGTTATTCAGCCAGTCAGACTTGATGCCTACCTCAAATTGGCGGGTATTCGACGGACCTATTTCGTCTCCGTTCTCCATTCGTCTGGCCGCATGAAGGAGGCTGGTAGTGGTTGTATATGAACCGAACAAATTAATGTTCTTTATAGGAGTCAACATGATGCCCAACATTGGATTCCAGGCATCTCCGGTAGTGGGACCTGCACTTGTATCGTCCTGGCTGCTGATATAACTGTACCTCAGTCCCAGAATAGCTTTTATATACTTATTAAAAGTCATTACCTCCTGTGCCATTATTCCATAACTTGAAGAATTGGATTCTACCGGAGTCTCGGGAACAAATTTAACCGCGACAGGTAGCACATTCGAGATGCTCGGGGCAAGTACGTTGATAGTGTCTATATTGACAGGGGTATAATTGGTGATCGACAGATCGGTGTTTTTGTAGTCGAATCCCAATTGGAATGTATGTTTAACAGGACCGGTGAAAATGTCTCTGCCGATAAAGTCAAGCTGGAAAGTTGAGTTGCGGTCATCGCGTAATGAACGTGAAATCGTTCTTCTACGCATGTTATATTCTTTATTGACCACGGTTTTTACGGAAGTACTTGTATTATCCACTTTATATGAAGAGCCGAAGTATGCTGCCCGCACACTGATATTATCTGTCAGCTGGCGGGTGATGCGTGCGGCATAAGTCAGCGTCTTGTTGTTTACATTATCGTTTTTGAATCCCAGGAATTTGTTGTGTGGCATGTCGTAGAGATTCTCTTCCGTATCTTTCGATAGATTGACTGAACTGGTATAAGGAGTACGGTTATCATTCAGATAATCCATTTCTATGGTAATGCTTGTTTTGTCGTCCGGACGCCATTCTAATGAAGGGTTGATATATACGCGATTGGAATGGATGACCGGGCGATAATTATCCGAACGTTCGAAGGCACCGTTCATACGGAAAGCGATCGTCTGATTTTTATCCAGAACGGACTGTACGTCGAATGTGGGACGGAACAATCCCCAGCTGCCTGCCCGCAAAGATATTTCTCCTTCATTGGTGAACTTGGGTGTTTTGGTTACTACGTTGATTACTCCGCCTGCACTTCCGAGATCGTTTCCGATACCTTGTGTGACGGCTGCAGAACCCTTGATAACCTGTACACTTTCTACTCCCTGCATTTCGGATAAAGCAGATCCGGTACGGAAATCGGAATCTATCCGGACTCCATTCTTTAAAATAGGTACTCCCCGGTATCCGCGGATGGACATACTTTCTCTTACTCCGCCATACGATCCGAAAAGAGTAACTCCGGGTACATTTTTTGTAACATCGATTACGGTGAGTGCTCCCTGTTCGGCAATCGATTTTTCTGAGATTACAGAAATACTCTGTATCTGTTCACTGGGGCGTAATGGCATGCGGGTGATGGCATCCAGTTTTTTCGGTTGTTTATATCGTTCTCCGAATACTTCTACAGTCGATAGCAAATTCTCGTCCGGTAAAAGTGTAAAAGAGAGTTGTGCTACACTTCTTGAAGTGAGATCAACAGTACGCGTCTGAGTGACATATCCCACAAAACTGATATTTATCTTGTAAACCTTATGAGCCAGATTGCGCAAAATAAAACGGCCTTCACTATTGGTTGTTGTTCCGATGGTGGTTCCTTCTATTTGGACAGTGGCCGAAGCCAATGGTGTATCTGTTTCATCGTAGACTACTCCACGGATGGTGGGTACTCTATCGGCGGACTCTGATTCTGTGGCAAAAAGTAACGATGGGGATATTAGTAAAACTAATACAAGCAGGGCACTATACATTTGCTTCATACATTTAACGGCATTAAATTAATATTAAAATTTAGCGAGCCGCAAAGGTATGTGTACATGAAAGAGTCTACAATACCTATAAAAAGGTATAATGCAACACAAAATCCATAGAATTGGTGATTATTAAAAATAAGGAAAGCGGATGAAAGCGACCTCCGTCCACTTCCACCCGCCTGTTGTGTGCAGATAGTATCAGATTATAAATTCATAATTTCTTTGGCTCTGTCCAATGCTACATTAATGTTCGGACAGATGTTTTGTTTTCCCAGTAATTCATAGAAGCCGGATTTCTCGAGCGTGTTGTGCACTTTTTCATTTACTCCCGAGAGCACAATGGTGATCTTTTCTTTTTGAGACATTTTGCAGAGACTGGTCAGGTTATGAATACCGGTTGAATCGATAAATGGAACTTTACGCATACGTATGACACGTACTTTGGGACGGTCGCCCAGTTGTGCCATTGTCTCTTCAAATTTGGTTGCGATGCCGAAAAAGTACGGACCATTAATCTCATATACCTCCACTCCGGCAGGTATTATCAGATGTTCTTCGCACACCGCGATGTCCAGTTCGTCATTCGGATCTATTTCGTCTTTGATGACAGATATTTCGGTAGTTTCCATTACACGGCGCATGAACAAGATGCATGCAATCACCAGGCCTACTTCGATGGCGATAGTCAAGTCGAAGATGATGGTGAGGAAAAAAGTGATAAGCAGTACTGTTACATCCGATTTGGGATTTTTCAGTAATGCCTTGAAAGTGCGCCATTCGCTCATGTTATAAGATACGATAACCAATACTCCTGCCAGACATGCCATTGGGATGTACTGTGCCAAAGGCATCAGGAAAAGGAGGATCAGCAATAAAACTACAGCATGGATTATACCGGCTACCGGTGTTTTACCGCCATTATTGATGTTTGTCATTGTACGGGCGATGGCTCCGGTAGCAGGAATACCACCAAATAACGGTGTGATAAGGTTGGCTGTTCCCTGGGCAATCAGTTCGGTGTTTGAATCGTGCTTATCGCCCGTTACACCATCGGCTACGGTTGCTGACAATAACGATTCGATTGCTCCCAAAACGGCAATGGTAATAGCTACCGGAAACAAGTCCTTGATGGCCTCCCAATTGAGTGCAGGCATGGTCGCGTCAGGTAATTCGGATTTGATTGTAAAACGGTCGCCAATGGTATCGATGGTGTCAATACCGGCGTATGTTTTCAATAAATATACTACTGCCGTTACTACAATGATGGCAATAAGGGAACCCGGAATTTTCTTTGAGAACCGGGGGGTAATGGCAATAATGATGATACTGGCAATACTCACAATAGTGTTCCACCAATTGATTGTATCGAAATGGCGGAAATAAATCATCCATTTCCCGATAAAGTCTCCCGGTACTTTCTCTCCACCAAAGTTTAATCCGAAAATATCAGCAATCTGTGTTGTGAAAATGGTGACGGCTATACCGCTGGTAAAACCTACAATAATCGGGTAAGGAATAAATTTAATAATTGCGCCCAATTTAAAAACTCCCAATAAGATAAGGAGTATGCCGGCCATCAGGGTAGCTACAATCAATCCTGCTTCTCCGTATTGCTGGATGATGCCATAAATGATGACAATGAATGCTCCGGTAGGTCCTCCGATCTGTACTTTGCTTCCTCCGAGCAGCGAGATGATGAACCCCGCAATAATAGCCGTGATAATTCCCTTTTCGGGTGATACGCCTGATGCGATACCAAATGCGATGGCCAGAGGCAAGGCTACGATACCTACAATGATACCTGCCATCAAATCGGCCATAAACGTTTCTTTAGAGTAGTTCTTCAAGGCTGAGAATAACCTTGGTTTGAAATCAAACACTTTCATTTTTTTCTTTACTTATATATAATGTGATAAATGTCGTTATAATCCTTGTTTTGCAAAGTCGAGGTTGCAAAATTACATAAAATAAATGGTAATAAGATGTTTTTGAACATCTTATTTATTTTTGATCAGTTTTGTCTATATTGCAATAGATATTATTAATGAATAAAATTCCGGGTTTTGTGAACTAAATCCTTATATTTGCGTTGTTAATAAAGGCAAGTAACCGACAAACGTAATTACCAATCTAAAATATATCAGATTATGACTAAAAGTATTAAAGGCACTCAGACAGAAAAGAATTTGCTGACATCATTTGCAGGTGAATCACAGGCAAGAATGCGTTACACTTATTTTGCAAGCGTGGCTAAAAAAGAAGGTTACGAACAGATTGCAGCTATCTTTACAGAGACTGCCGATCAGGAAAAAGAACATGCAAAACGTATGTTTAAGTTCCTTGAAGGGGGTATGGTTGAAATCACTGCAAGTTATCCTGCTGGTGTTATCGGCAACACTCTTCAGAATCTGCAGGCTGCCGCAGCAGGCGAACACGAAGAATGGTCTATGGATTATCCTCATTTTGCAGATGTTGCAGAGCAGGAAGGTTTCCCGATGATTGCCGCTATGTATCGTAATATCTCTATTGCGGAAAAAGGTCATGAAGAAAGATACCTTGCTTTCGTGAAGAACATTGAAGTTGCATCTGTATTTGCCAAAGAAGGAGAAGTTATATGGCAGTGCCGTAACTGTGGTTATATCGAAGCAGGTAAGGAAGCTCCTGAGGTATGTCCTGCATGTCTGCACCCACAAGCATATTTCGAAATTAAGAAAGAAAATTATTAATAGAATCAGACTGTATTTTGGAGAAAGGTGGAGCTGTTTAATTATGGCCCCACCTTTTTTCTATGCATTAATAATACTGTTTCTTTATTTACCGGCGTGTGGATAGTCAACCGTGTAGTGCAGACCACGGCTTTCTTTACGTTCCATAGCCATGCGCATAATCAGATAACCTACATTAATCATATTGCGCAGTTCACATATTTCTTTAGATGCCACGCTGCGTTTGAACAGGCTTTCGGTCTCTTCGTATAGGATATCCAGGCGGTCCCAAGCGCGTTTCAACCGGAGATCGCTACGGACAATACCAACATAAGTGCTCATAATTTGATTTACTTCTTTCATACTTTGAGTAATAAGTACCATTTCTTCCGGTGAGCGGGTACCTTCATCATTCCATTCCGGAATCTCTTCGTTATAAGAATATTGGTCAATCACCGATAAACAATGTTTGGCGGCAGCATCTGCGTAAACCACTGCTTCTATCAACGAGTTTGAGGCTAACCGGTTGCCTCCATGTAAACCTGTACACGAACATTCGCCGGCAGCGTACAAACGTTCAATAGAGGATTGGGCGTTCAAGTCTACCTTAATACCTCCACACAGGTAGTGTGCGGATGGTGCCACGGGAATATATTCTTTGGTAATGTCGATTCCTAAGCTGAGGCATTTTTCGTATATGTTAGGAAAATGTTTTTTGGTTTCTTCAGGATCTTTGTGTGTTACGTCCAGATAAACATGGTCGTCCCCACGATTTTTCATTTCATTGTCAATGGCACGTGCCACGATATCACGGGGTGCCAAAGATAAACGTGGATCATATTTTTGCATGAATTCTTTTCCGTCCATTGTGCGGAGCACACCGCCATATCCACGCATTGCTTCCGTAATAAGGAAAGAAGGACGGTCGCCCGGATGGTAAAGAGCTGTCGGATGGAATTGTACGAACTCCATGTCTTTTACGGTTCCTTTAGCCCGGTATACCATGGCGATACCGTCTCCGGTCGCTACAAGCGGATTAGTAGTGGTCTGGTAAACAGCTCCCACTCCACCTGTTGCCATTAGTGTCACTTTGGCCAGATATGTATCCACTTTACCTGTTCGGGGATCGAGTATATAAGCTCCGTAGCATTTTATGTCCGGTGTCTGGCGGGTGACAGTTACTCCTAAATGGTGTTGTGTCAGGATTTCTATGGCAAAATGATTTTCAATTACCGTAATATTGGGATGTTGTTGTACAGCTTGAATCAAACTGTCTTGAATTTCAGCGCCAGTATTATCTTTATGGTGTAAAATACGAAATTCCGAATGACCGCCTTCCCGGTGTAGATCGAACTCCCCTTTTTCATTTTTGTCGAAGTTTACACCCCAGCTGATCAGTTCTTGTATTTGCGCAGGAGCCTCACGCACGACTTTCTCTACAGCAGTACGGTCGCTGATCCAGTCACCAGCAATCATTGTGTCTTCAATATGTTTCTCGAAATTGTCTACCAGCAGATTGGTCACTGAGGCCACTCCTCCTTGGGCAAAATAAGTGTTTGCTTCTTCCAGCCCACTTTTGCAAACAAGGGCAACTTTTCCTTTATGTGCCACTTTTAGGGCAAAACTCATTCCGGCGATACCGGAACCGATTACGAGGAAATCGAACTTTTTAACCATAAGTTTTAGTGTTTATCACCGCAAAGCTACAAAATAAGTTTTTTCGTTGTGCTTTTCGTTGCCATTAATTCATAATTTTACTAACTTTCCGCCAAAAATCTGACAAAATGAACCGTATTTTTCATGCTCGCATTGTCTGGTACCAGTATTTTCTGCTGGTTGTATTGGGCATTAATGCTTTTGGTTTCTTATGGTGTAAGAATATTATATTGGCTACTTTGATGATGTTGTTTCTGATTGTTATCATCGAACAGATCATACATACAGTTTATACCGTTACTACTGACGGTTTGCTGATACTTAACTATGGGCGGTTTATCCGTAAGAAAACTATTCCCATAGCAGAAATTACTTCAGTCCGCAAAGTCCATTCTATGAAATTCGGAAATTTTGCAGTGACAAACTATTTATTGATAGAATATGGAAATGGAAAATATGCTTCTGTACTTCCGGTGAAAGAAAAGGAATTTATAGAACTGATTGAAAAAACAAGAAACTTAATTTAGTAAGCTATGAAATACCAGGTTATTATTATCGGCGGGGGACCTGCCGGTTACACTGCTGCCGAAGCTGCTGGCAAAGCAGGTTTAAGCGTGTTACTTTTTGAGAAACAGAATTTAGGAGGAGTTTGTTTGAACGAAGGGTGTATACCTACAAAAACATTGCTCTATTCGGCAAAGACATATGATGGGGCTAAACATGCTTCAAAGTATGCTGTAACAGTTTCTGAGGCTTCGTTTGATCTTTCGAAGATCATTGCTCGTAAGTCGAAGGTAGTACGCAAGTTGGTTTTGGGGGTTAAATCAAAATTAACGTCTAATAATGTTACTATCATAAATGGAGAAGCAACAATCTTGGACAAAAACAAAATCTGCTGTGGCGAAGAAATCTATGAATGTGATAACTTAATTCTTTGCACAGGATCCGAGACTTTCATTCCTCCTATTTCCGGAATCGATACGGTAAATTATTGGACACATCGGGAAGCATTAGACAATAAGGAATTGCCCGCTTCGCTTGCTATCGTAGGTGGTGGAGTGATTGGTATGGAGTTTGCATCATTCTTCAACAGTCTGGGTGTGAAAGTGACCGTCATTGAAATGATGGACGAGATCTTGGGAGGCATGGATAAAGAGCTTTCTGCTCTGTTGCGTGCTGACTATGCTAAACGGGGCATTACATTTCTGTTGAGTACTAAAGTTGTTTCGTTGGCACAATCAGAGGAGGGAGTCTTAGTTTCTTATGAGAATGCAGATGGTGCCGGAAATGTGACTGCGGAGAAATTGCTAATGAGTGTAGGTCGCCGTCCGGTAACAAAAGGTTTCGGACTTGAGAACCTGAATCTTCAACGGACAGAGCGCGGAAGTATTTTAGTAAACGGGCAGATGGAAAGTTCATTGCCCGGAGTATATGTATGTGGGGATTTAACCGGATTTTCTTTATTGGCACATACGGCAGTTCGTGAAGCGGAAGTAGCCGTACATGCAATTCTCGGTAAAACAGATACAATGAGTTATTGTGCTATTCCCGGTGTAGTGTATACCAATCCTGAAATAGCCGGAGTCGGGCAAACAGAAGAGTCCCTTATTGCGAAAGGTATTGCTTATCGTGCTGTAAAGCTTCCTATGGCATATTCTGGACGTTTTGTTGCCGAAAATGAAGGGGTAAACGGTGTATGTAAAGTGTTGCTTGGAGATGATGATACGATTTTGGGAGCACATGTTTTAGGCAATCCGGCTTCTGAAATTATCACATTAGCAGGTATGGCCATAGAAATGAAACTAAAAGCGGCCGAATGGAAGAAGATTGTTTTTCCCCATCCTACTGTTGCCGAAATATTCCGTGAAGCATTGTAAGAGTTACAAGTTGTAAGTTACGGGTTATAAGTATCATGCGTATAATGGCGCAATTACTCGTAACCCGTAATTTATGACTTGTCATTCGTTGTTTATAAGCATTATGAAGAAACTGAATTTATTTATTTTATTCTCTTTTTGTTTTTCAATTATTATCCGGGGGCAGGTAGATTTCGCCGCAATTGATTCACTTATTAAGAAGGAATTGCCCCAAGGTTCCGAAGTTGGTATTTCCGTGTATGATCTGACTGCAAAGAAATCACTCTATACATACCGTGATGCCAAGCTTTCGCGTCCGGCATCTACCATGAAACTCTTAACTACTATAACCGCGCTTGCCCGGCCGGATGCAGATGAACCTTTCCGGACCGAAGTGTGGTATAAAGGTACTATAGAACATGATACGCTCCGCGGAGACATTTATGTGATTGGCGGATTCGACCCGGAGTTTGACGATGAAGGTATGAATGCATTGGTGGAGGAAGTGATAACTTTTCCTTTTTCAGTATTGAAAGGGAGAATCTATGGAGATATATCGATGAAAGATTCTCTTTATTGGGGAAGCGGTTGGGCATGGGATGATACTCCCTATTCTTTTCAGCCTTATTTGTCGCCATTGATGTATCATAAAGGTGTAGTGAAAGTAACGGCTGTACCGGGAACGATACGTGGTGACTCGGCGCGCCTGAGTTTTGAACCATCGTCCTCTTATTATACTGTGATCAATGAAACTGAGACACGTACTCCTTCTGCCGGTAAGTTTTCTGTTTCGAGAGGATGGTTAGAGAATAAAAATAATCTTATTGTCAGTGGAAATGTAGAGAATAGAAGAATTGGTGATGTGAATGTGTATTCTTCGCAGGACTTCTTTCTGCATACCTTTGTCGAACGTTTACGTAATAGAGGGATAGAGATTTCGGAGCAGTATGCTTTCGACAGCTTTCAGCCCGACAGTCTTTCTACCCGCATGGCACGTTGGGAATGTCCCGTTCAGAAAGTAGTAGACCAGATTATGAAAGAAAGTGATAACTTGAGTGCGGAAGCATTACTTTGCCGTTTAGGAGCACAAGCTACAGGCAAAAAGCAAGTTTCGGCTAAAGACGGGATCGATGAGATCCATCGGCTGATTAAAGATTTGGGGCATGATCCGGACAATTATAAAATAGCTGATGGTTGTGGATTGTCAAATTACGATTACCTCTCTCCTGCCCTGTTGGTTGATTTTTTGAAGTTTGCTTATTCGAGAACAGATATTTTTCGGAAGCTCTATAAAGCTCTTCCGGTTGCAGGTATTGATGGAACACTTAAGAATCGTATGAAAAAAGGGTCGGCATTTAAGAATGTACATGCCAAAACGGGATCTTATACTGCCATTAACACATTAGCCGGTTACCTAAAGATGGCTAACGGTCATCAGGTGGCCTTTGCCATTATGAACCAAAATGTATTGTCGGCAGCCAAAGCAAGGAATTTTCAAAATAAAGTATGCGAAATACTGGTAAATTGTAAATGATGAACGATGAACACTTTGTAGAAGTCACAGTCGGTTCATCGTTCATCGTTTATCGTTTATTTTTCGTATTCTGCCCAGTTCACGTTTTTCATATCTCCGCTTTTAGCCAGTTCGGCATGCATTCCCAAAGCGGCTTGAATGGCGTGAGGAGTCTGTGACTTATTACCGGCCAGTTTCAGATAATCCCATAAGATTTGTTTGTAATCCGGGTGTGCACAGTTTTCGATGATTGCCTGTGCTCTTTCCTTCGGACTTTTGCCACGCAAATCGGCTACTCCCTGTTCGGTAATAACGATATTAACGGAGTGCTCACTGTGATCCAGATGAGAAACCATCGGAACGATGGAACTGATTTTGCCTTCTTTAGCCACTGACGGACAAGTAAAGATGGAAATATAAGCATTGCGTGTAAAATCGCCCGAGCCGCCGATACCGTTCATCATCTTGGTTCCACCGATATGGGTAGAGTTTACGTTACCATAAATATCTGCTTCAATGGCGGTATTGATAGAGATGATTCCTAAACGGCGGACTACTTCCGGACTGTTAGAGATTTCAGACGGACGGAGAATCAGTTTATCACGGAAGAAGTCCATGTCGTCATAAATGCCTTGCAGACAGTCATTGGTTACGGTCAGTGAGCAGGCACTTCCGAATTTTACACGACCTTCACGGATTAATCCGATCACAGAGTTTTGGATAACTTCGGTATACATTTCGAAAGCAGGGATTGTTTTATCGCGTCCCAATGCTCCTAAAACTGCGTTGGCGATGTTACCTACTCCCGATTGTAACGGAAGGAAGGTGGAAGGAATAATGCCACGTTTCATGTCGGCAGCCAGGAAGTCGGCCACATTCTGACCAATCTTATCAGTAATAGGATCGGCAGCCGCAAATGAACGGGCTTCATCCGGCCAGTTTGTTTCTACGATACCTACAATCTTTTTCGGGTCGACTTGTATATAAGGTAGTCCGACGCGGTCACTCGGTTTGTAGATTGGAATTTCACGACGGTAAGGCGGGTCGAGCGGTTCGTACACGTCATGCATTCCCATCATATTTTTGCTATGTGCACTGTTCAACTCAATGATGATCTGATCGGCCAGTCGGCAGACGGTTGGTGCAATTCCACCGGCAGCTGTCAGATAGATTTTTCCATCCGGAGTCACTTCACAAGCTTCGATGATAGCCACATTCACTTTTCCCATGAATCCGTAGCGCACTTCTTGTGCCATTTGTGAAAGGTGAATGTCATTATAGGCAATCTCACCGTTATTCACTGCTTTACGGAAATCGGGATTGGTTGTGTAAGGGGCACGATAACGGATAGCCTTTACACGTGATAATATACCATCACATGAGTCGCCGGTAGAAGCTCCGGTAAAGATGCCGATCTGGAAAGGGTTTCCTTTTGCATGTTCCGCTTCCGCTATTTTCGCTATTTCGGAAGTGACAGCTTTGGCCGTTCCTGCGGGGGTAAAACCGCTGAGGCCGATGTTATAGCCATGTTTTACAAGGCTGGCAGCTTCTGCTGCAGAAATGGATTTGAATGCCATAATTATAGTATTATTTTCGTGTTAGGAATAATTTTTCAATATTTTCTATTCAGAATTTCGGACCAGATAATGGCTTTTCGGGCTTCTTCAGCCGAGCGAATGGTAAATTCCGGATCATCTGTCGGGGATGTTTCCATTTTCGGAGGAATTGTTTTATTTTTCTTCACTTCCGCTTTCGGAGGGAGCGGTTGGGAACGGAATGTTTGATGTTTTCGCGGTGTTTGAAGGACTTCGGCCTCTTCCGTATCCGGAATGGGTACGAAAGGTTTTTGGGCAGATCTTTCCGTTTTGCTCTTTTTGATCTGTCTGATAAGAGGTAATGCGAAAACAGCCATAATGACGAGGACTTTTAAAATATCATCCATAGTACTTTTATTTTCTACAGTCCGCCAAAGTTATACATTTAATCTGATTGATACCAATATTTTGGCATGAAAAAAGGGCAGCTTCACAGCTCCCCTTAATTTTTTTAACCTAAACCTTAACTATGAAAAAATCTAATGTTTCTTTCATTGCACAAATGTGTGAAATAAAATTAATAGTGCCAAATCCTTACGCCATAAATGTTTGTTCTATTAACATAAATTATCCTTTTGCCTCTGAATCGATAAGCAAAAGTGTTATTTTGGTTTCATTTCACAACTTTTTGAGGATGAAGCTGTATCTTTGCAGGTACAAATTTAAATTCTGAATTTATGAACGAATTGACGGGAGCGGACTTTAAATCCGCAACTGCTGATGACAACAAGAAGTTGTTTATCGAGACTTATGGCTGCCAGATGAATGTGGCCGATAGTGAAGTAATTGCCTCTGTGATGCAAATGGCCGGTTATTCGGTTGCCGAAACGCTGGAAGAGGCTGATGCGGTATTTATGAATACTTGCTCTATCCGTGACAATGCCGAGCAGAAGATTCTGAATCGTCTGGAGTTTTTTCATTCGATGAAGAAAAAGAAGAAGCATCTGATTGTAGGCGTGTTGGGATGTATGGCCGAGCGAGTGAAAGATGATTTGATTGAACATCATCATGTAGATCTTGTAGTGGGGCCGGATGCTTATTTGACTCTTCCGGAACTGATCGCTTCTGTGGAAGCGGGTGAGAAGGCAATGAATGTAGAGCTTTCGACTACGGAAACCTATCGGGATGTGATTCCTTCACGTATCTGCGGTAACCATATCTCCGGATTTGTATCCATCATGCGTGGTTGCAATAACTTCTGCACCTATTGTATAGTGCCTTACACCCGTGGTCGTGAACGCAGCCGGGATGTGGAAAGTATTCTGAACGAAGTGGCCGATCTGGTATCAAAAGGTTACAAAGAGATTACTTTGTTGGGGCAGAATGTAAACTCTTATCGTTTTGAGAAGGAGGGAGGAGAAGTGGTTACCTTCCCAATGTTGCTTCGTGCGGTAGCTGAGGCGGCGCCGGATGTACGTGTCCGTTTCACAACTTCGCATCCCAAAGATATGAGTGATGAAACTTTGGAGGTGATTGCACAAGTGCCTAATGTATGTAAACACATTCACCTTCCCGTGCAAAGCGGTAGCTCGCGCATTCTTAAGTTGATGAATCGTAAATATACGCGTGAATGGTATCTGGATCGTGTATCGGCTATTAAGCGTATTGTCCCCGATTGCGGGCTTACTACGGATATATTCTCCGGTTTCCACTCCGAGACAGAGGAAGATCATCAGGAGTCACTTTCGCTGATGGAGGCTTGTGGCTATGATGCAGCATTTATGTTTAAATATTCCGAGCGTCCCGGTACTTATGCATCTAAACATCTGGAAGACAATGTTCCCGAGGAGGTAAAAGTTCGTCGTCTGAATGAAATAATTGCTTTACAGAATCGTTTGTCTGCTGAATCCAATACCCGCTGTATCGGAAAGACCTATGAAGTATTGGTAGAAGGTGTTTCGAAACGTTCGCGCGATCAGTTGTTCGGCCGTACCGAGCAGAACAGGGTGGTTGTATTCGATCGTGGTACTCACCGGATAGGCGATTTTGTGAACGTAAGAATTACGGAAGCCAGTTCTGCCACGCTGAAAGGTGAAGAAGTTTTCGGATAATCCGTAGTTTTGCATATAAAATAAAAGGTGTAGTCATTGAGAACGTATGGCTACACCTTGTTTGTTATATGGCTACAATGTTTTATCTTTGTGCGTACCTTAGAAAATAGAACACCATGAAGAACAAACTATTTATTTTAATTGCACTCTGCATTTCAATCCATGTTTTAGCCCAAGAACCTAAAAAGGAAATTCCTTTAAAATATGGTGCCACTAACATCGGCAAGCGTCAGGACGAAGCTATGAAGCGGTTTCGCGACAATCGTTTGGGAGAATTCATTCACTGGGGACTGTATGCCATTCCCGGTGGCGAGTGGAAAGGTAAAGTATATAATGGAGCTGCCGAATGGCTCAAGTCGTGGGCTAAAGTTCCTGCTTCTGAATGGCTGGGGCTGATGAAACAATGGAATCCGGTAAAATTTGATGCACGCCAATGGGCGAGAATGGCCAAAGAGATGGGAGTAAAATACGTCAAGATAACAACGAAACATCACGAAGGATTCTGTCTCTGGCCGAGCCGGTATAGTGAATATACCGTAGCGCAGACTCCATTTAAGAAAGATATCTTAGGCGAGTTGGTAAAAGCCTACAATGATGAAGGTATCGACGTGCATTTCTACTTTTCGGTAATGGATTGGAGCCATCCGGATTATCGTTATGAGATTTCATCGAAAGAAGATAGCGTTGCTTTCAGCCGTTTTCTCACTTTCACCGATAATCAGTTGAAGGAATTGGCTACCCGCTATCCGACGGTTAAGGACTTTTGGTTCGACGGCACTTGGGATGCAAGTATTAAGAAGAATGGTTGGTGGACGGCTCATGTAGAGCAGATGTTGAAGAATCTTGTGCCGGGAGTCACTGTCAATAGCCGGCTTCGTGCCGATGATTATGGCAAGAGACACTTCGATAGCAATGGCTGTCTTATGGGAGATTATGAATCGGGGTACGAACGTCGTCTTCCTGATCCGTTGGAGGACTTGCAGGTGACTAAATGGGATTGGGAAGCTTGTATGACCCTTCCCGAAAATCAGTGGGGATATCATAAGGATTGGTCACTGAGTTATGTCAAGACTCCGGTAGAAGTAATCGACCGTATTGTGCATGCTGTATCGATGGGAGGGAATATGGTAGTCAATTTCGGTCCTCAGGCCGATGGTGATTTCCGTTCGGAAGAGAAGGAGTTGGCTGTAGCTTTGGGTAAATGGATGAAGAAGTATGGTGAGTGTATTTATGGCTGTGGCTATGCCGGATGGGATAAACGAGACTGGGGATACTATACCTGTAAAGGTCAAGAGATTTATATGGTTGTATTCAATTGTCCCTATTCGGGTTTCCTTGATGTAAAGGTTCCGAAAGGCACAAAAATAGAGAAAGCCGCTTTACCGGACGGACAGGAACTGAAGGTTGTCGAGACCACCCGGAATGAATATAATGTAGCTATGCCTTCGCAAAATTCGGGAGAACCCTTTATAATCAAATTGCAAATTAAAGAAACTTCCGCTACGACAGACAAGTACCGGGATGCATTGACATAGTAGAATTTCCTTATCTGTGTGTTCACCCGCAAAAAGGTGACCAATCATTAAAATAAAATATTATGAGAAAACTATCTTATTTAATTATTGCATGCTTATGCCTGTGCAGTAGTGTTTTTCCATTGATGGCACGACAGGTTACCGCATTCAATACCGGCTGGCAATTTAAGAAAGGTCCTTTTGCAGCCGATCCGATGCGGGCTGCTTCACAATGGGACGGAAAGTGGGAGACTGTTGAGATTCCACATACCTGGAATGCCAAGGATATGCAAGTTCAATCGGGCTCTTTCTATGAAGGGGTGGGTTACTATCGGAAAACACAGTTTTTTCCTCAAGATTTGAAAGATAAACGTATATTTCTGCGTTTCGAAGGAGTAGGGGCTTGTTCGGAAGTATACGTCAATGGAAAATTGGTCGGCACTCACAAGGGGGGCTACTCTGCTTTTGCCTGTGAAATAGGTACGGTCCTTCAGTTCGGAACAGAGAACGAGATCGTTGTTAAAGCCGACAATAAGGCCCGTCCCGACGTAATTCCGGTCAATCAGAATCTTTTCGGAGTATATGGTGGTATTTACCGTCCCGTATGGCTGATTGTAACTGAGCAGAATAACATTACGGTTACCGATTGTGCCTCTCCGGGTGTTTATATTACCCAAAAGAATGTTTCAAAAAAGTCAGCCGATATAACTGTGAAGGTAAAATTGGATAATGCCAGGCTCCAACCTGCTGCTTTGACTCTTGAAAATGCTATTTATACGCAGGATGGGCGTAAAGTAAGTGTACACAGCCAGTCGTTCGACCTGACTCCGCAAGGAACACAGACCTATACATCTACTTTTAAGATGAAAGATCCGCACCTCTGGCACGGACGCAAAGATCCCTATCTCTATAAGGTTGTCTGCAAGCTGATGGCAGATGGAAAAGTAATTGACGAGGTGGTGCAACCTCTTGGTGTGCGTAAATATGAGATTGTGGCCGGGAAAGGTTTTTTTCTGAATGGAGAAAAGTATCCGATGTATGGCGTAACCCGCCATCAGGACTGGTGGGGACTGGGCAGTGCGCTTAAGAATGAACATCATGACTTCGATCTGGCTACAATAATGGATGTGGGGGCTACTACTGTCCGTTTTGCCCACTACCAACAGTCAGATTATCTCTACTCCCGTTGTGATACACTGGGACTGATTATCTGGGCCGAAATACCTTGTGTAAACCGGGTGACCGGATACGAAGCGGAAAATGCCCAAAGCCAGCTTCGTGAACTAATCCGTCAAAGCTTCAATCACCCTTCTATTTACGTATGGGGGCTTCATAACGAAGTATATCAGCCTCATGAATATACAGCTGCCTTGACCCAATCTCTTCATGATCTTGCTAAGACGGAAGATCCGGATCGTTATACCGTTTCGGTCAATGGATACGGACATATGGAACATCCGGTCAATTTGAATGCGGATATACAGGGTATGAACCGTTATTTCGGTTGGTACGAGAAGAAGATACAGGATATCAAGCCTTGGGTAGAACAACTTGAAAAAGAATATCCTTATCAGAAGCTGATGTTGACTGAATATGGTGCCGATGCCAACTTGGCCCATCAAACCGAATATTTGGGTGACGCCCTCAATTGGGGCAAGCCGTTCTATCCGGAAACATTCCAGACTAAGACACACGAATATCAGTGGAGTGTCATCAAAGACCATCCATATATCATCGCTTCTTATCTTTGGAATATGTTTGATTTTGCCGTACCGATGTGGACACGTGGCGGTGTTCCCGCACGTAATATGAAAGGCCTGGTTACCTTTGACCGTAAAATAAAGAAAGACTCTTATTTCTGGTACAAGGCCAACTGGAGTGAGAATCCGGTTCTTTATCTCACGCAACGTCGTAATGTCGATCGTGAAAAACGAATGACTACCGTTACTGTCTATTCTAATATCGGGACTCCTAAAGTATATCTGAATGGAAAAGAACTGGGCGGTATTCGCAAAGGATATACCGATGTGCATTACATCTTCGATAATGTGGTACTTGCTGATGGGAAAAATGTTCTGAAAGCTGTAGCCGCAATCAAAGGAAAGGAGTATACCGATGAAATCGTATGGAACTATTCCGGTGAGAAAAACCGGGAAGTAGATTCTTATGAGAATAAGAATGAACATTCAGGTTTTTGATAATAGATTTGTCCCACGTACCCGGGCTTATGAGCCCAGGTATGTGTGACGAGATCATGAAAAGGTTATAAACCCTTACGGGCATTATAAAATCTCTTTGATATAGCGCGTAGGCGGCACTTTATAGAACTTCTTGAATCTTGCTCCGAAATATTTAGCATCGCAAAAGCCTAAATAGGTTGCTATTTCTGTAACGGTGTATTTTTGTGTAACCAGTAAAATTTTGGCTTTATTCATTTTAAAATAATACATGTACTCTGCAGGTGCTTTATCTGTAATCTCTTTTAATTTAGTATAGAATGTAGTACGGCACATTCCCATATCGGCGCTTAACATGTCGACCGTATAATTGTCTGATGAGAGATTCTTTTCCAGAAGCTTATTTACTTTATCCATAAATAGGGTGTTCTCTTCACTCTTCGAAGTTGTCTCAGGGAGGTCGGCAGGCAAATTGGTTTCCAGAAGCTGTTTGATACGTTTATGCTTATTTATAAGTACTTGTATATCCGCTTTAAGCCTGCAAATACTGATTGCACGTGGTGCCAATTTATCTACTCCACAATGGATATGGGTGAGATAACTCCTATTATCATTGAAGTTCATCAGGAGAATGGCGGGAGTTTGAACCATGCTGGCATTTGATTTTATCCGGGAATAAATTTCTTTTCCGCCTATACCGTTCACTATTTCATCAATAATGATAATATCTGGTGTTCGCTGACCGGAGAAATTGGATAAACGTTCCGGATTATTAAGAATAGTTATCCGGAAGAGGGTTGAGAGGGCTTCATTTAAGTAGCTACTCAACTCATTGTCTGACATGACTAACAGTACGTGTGACCTATTTTTATCAGAACGGCCCATCTTGCCATCTTTTATGGTAGGAATTTCCACTTCCGGACATTGGATTGTATTGCAGCAACCGTTTATGGGAACGATAACTTGAAAAGTAATAATTCGCCTATGGCAATCCCCGATTAATTTTCCACCATGTAAGCGGATTATCTTCTTTATGATTTGAAGATTCCCACAGTGGTATATCAACATAAGGGCAGAGAGTAGAGAAAGTAACTTTTTATTGTCCTGTTTGCATTCTGGTCCATTGGTAATCCGGAGGCTCCAATGGTTGTTCAGGTGCGACACGTTCATATTAATGCAACCTTTGCAAGGTGTGGCATCGATTATTTTACTCAATAGGCATTGTAAGGCTGCAGTCATGGTAATTTCGTCTACCCGGCAACTGATATAGCCGAAATCTTTGCTGACGTTTAATTGTATCTGGCGAGTATTGGCATAACTCTGGCATTGATTGGTGATTGAGGTAATGAAAGTGTAAAGTTCAAACTCAATGGGAGAACCAGGATATATTTCATTCTCTATATTGCTGAATATTCCAATATTCTGGTAGCTGTTCATGATGTGGCTGGTGTAGCCAAGCACTCGCTTTAACTTTTGAGATGTAGGTTCAGGAAGGTTGTCAGAGGCGATTTCTTCCAGTAAGTGATGCATCAGAGTCAGTGGGGTTTGAGTTTTATGAGCTATGTTTTGAACAATGCCCAGTTTTTCGTGGGAAAAGAGTTTCGTGTTATACATGATTCTATAACGTATCATGAGAACAATAAACAACCCTATTACCAAACCCTCAATCGGGTATACCCATGACATCTGCCATAAGAAAGCAGGTATAAAAGTAGCTGTTTGGTACTGACTTGTAAGGTCGAGTTGTACATCGGTTTGCATACAAGGACATACATCATTAAATTGTGTGTCCAATAAGATCAACTGTAAAAATAGAATAACTGGTTCCATAACTGTATTTAGATAATTATTAATTTTGTTTTCATAGTTAAACCATCATTTTTTCAAACTTCTTTTTTGGGGGGAATTCCCAATTAGTCGTTGGTGCTGCAATTATAGGGCTTTTTGTACAGCTTGATTGGGTATAATCTTTTAAAAGATATGGGTAATATCTGGTAACGGATTTTAATGTATATATTTACGATTGTTTTAGACTTTGCCGTATGGAGGGGATTTTATAGTTGTGAGGTAATCAGGTTTATTTTCATGATCTATGCTTCACTTATCAGATTTTGCCCGCTTATTATTTATATTTAGATACTGATTGATTACATAAAAAATGGTAGAAATAACTCCCAGGGATAAAAATAACTCCTGGTTACATACTTTATGGTACCTTCTGATAGTGGAATAATCGTAATGTCAGAATAGCTCCCTTTATGTTTGCAGATGCTTTTATGAATGTTTTATCATTTTCTAAATATTTGATATTTAGACGGTTGCTTAATGTCGAGATCTTTTCCTTAGACAATTTTTTTGTTTTATACATTGAGTTGGGGGAGAGTGAGGCTGTTAAAACAATATTACCCTGACACCCAGCCTCGATTTCTTATCTGTTAATTGTATGTGCTTCTTTTAATTAAAAAGAATGTATTACTTTTTATTACCTGTTAATGGGTTGGTTTTTAATAATGTGATGGTATGTAATAAATTGTAATGCGTTGAAATGGACGTATTATGTCAAAATTTCTTTTTTAGCCTAATCGTTAAATTATTTTAGAATTTAATATGGGAAATGCGGTGAAATAAATAATCTTTTGATTATTGTTGTTTGAGGTAAACATTTAGGGTTCTATTTTTTATATCAATAACCGGGCGATTGTATGTTTATCCTCTGTTAATCAGTGAAATTGGTAGTGAGATTTTGAGATAATATTGTAAAGTATTACATTTGTTTGCAAAAACAAACTACGATGAAACGCTCTAGATTATTTTTATGGATTTTGGGTATAATAATGCAAGCATTTTTGGTCAGCATTCATTTCTATCAGAAAAATGTGGAGGCAATGCGTACCGAATCAGAAGACCTTTTAGTAGAAGTGCTCAAGAAAGAGTTGCACAGAAAGCAACAAGAGTTGAATCTGTTTTATGTTTTTAAGGTAACGACCGATACTATTCCTCTAACGGTACGCATTACAACCAGTGATGGAATTAAGGTTTATACTGTAGATGCTAAGAAAAGTGAAAAGAATATTTCGCAAAATATGGCAGAACGATCTTGGCATTCTATTGTTTGTATGAAGACTTGTTTGTCAGTAGACACTTTACGCCAACTTTGGGACGAGGAGCTCAAAAGGCGGGAAATTTTTGTCCAATCTGATATACACATATCAGTAACTAACTTGGATAATACTATCTCTCTTTTTAAATGTAAGGATTGCAATGACTTTTGTTCCGGGACACACAGATTTACTTTTTATGTGGGTAATAGATGTGAACTTGAGATTATTGGTTTTTACTCTTATCCATGGTGGGCTGTATATCAGTATCATTCCACTCCATTTAAAGTGATAGGTGGTGTGGTAGCTGTTCTTATTGTTATTTTCTGTTGTTGGCTTCTGATAAAGAGATATATATCCAAAATTCGAATTGACAAGATACGTTTGGCCACTGATTGTGATCGTGAAAGAAAGGTTCGGATGAAATTAGAAAAGGATCAGAAAAGGTTAGAGGAAAAGCAAAAAGAATATGAGAATCGAGTTAAAGATCTTTCAGCAAGAGGTAAAGAGCGTGAAGAAGAACGAAAAAGAATGGAGAAGATGCTGAAAGAGTATGAGGAACAGATTCAAAAGCTTAAAGAATTAAGGGAATCTGGTAAAGAACCATTGCTTTATGTATTGAGTCCAAAAGTTACTTTTGATTCTTATGCAAAAGTATTAATATGTGCAGATCGAGCTATTCCTCTTACTTCGCAGGCTTGTCGACTCTTGAATGCTTTTTTGAATGCTCCCGAGTATATTTTAACTTACGACGAATTATTAGAATGCCTGTGGAAAAATGGTGGTGGAGGTATGGTTCGTTTGCGAGTGGCTATTTCTCGTCTACGTATTTTGTTGAGTGTGGATCCTGATATTACTATTTTTCAAAGGGATATTGATAAATATCAATTAGTACTTCCTGAAAAGGGGTAATTTATGAAGCTTTTTATACTATGTAATAATTTGTAATGCAATAAATGATGCTTTATTGGTTAATAGCCTTTAACTTTGCAGTGAATAATTAAAACATATATCTGATGAAAATTAAGTATTTGAAGGTGGCTTCTCTTTTGGTTGCCATCGTTTCGGTTTGGTATCTAAAACCGGTGGAAAAATCTGAGAATGTAGATCCTCTTTTATTGCAAAATGTAGAAGCTCTGGCAAGTGGGGAAGATTTTACGCACACTCTGTGTTATGGGCCGGGCTCTGTAGATTGTCCTGTAAACCATGACAAGGTAGAGGTTGTATATGAGGGATACAGTTTAGGAGATTAAAGTTGTATTCAGTATCTTATCTCTAAAGAAAGATAGCTGCGTGTTTATCAAAGGGAGTGGAAGTATTTCTATTCCCTTTAAAACAGGCAAATCAGTCACTTCCTAAAGGACTTTAAAGTAGAAACCTTTAGGTCTGAAAGCTAAGTAAAGCTTTTAGTCCGCCTAAAATCGAATGCTTATGAATAAAAATGTTAGTGTATTAATCTTAATAGGGATTATTCTTTGGGGATGTCATCCGGCAAAAGAGAAGGTTGAGTTTTCAAACGAAGTTATTTGTAGCGATAGCATATCACGGGAACTGGTTGTTTTAAATGATACGTTTTTATTTTCGTATCCTTTGCAAATAGAGCTTATAGACTCAATGCTACTGGTGTTGGATAATGTTAATAATAACTTCTTTCATCTGTTTACTCTAAAGGGAGTACCTGTAAAATCATTTGGAGAAAAAGGTCAGGGGCCTGCTGATTTTATAAATGTGGGGGCATTCAATTTATCTGAAGATGGAAAAAACATGTATGCATACGATTCTTCAATGCGTAAAATAGTGAAATATGATGTCTCTTCTTTTTTAAAAGATTCATTGAAATCTGAAGTTATGCAAGTGAATTATGGTAGCTTGCCACACTCTGAGGTACCCACAATAATCTATGATATGCTTTCTCTTAAAGATTCGGATTTTCTTGTAAAAGCGAACCATAAGGATCTTCGGTTTGGATTATTAAAAGATGGAAAGATTACTCAATTATACAATTCTTTCTCTGATTGTTTAAATACAAATAATGAAGAAGAAGTATGGTCGGTTTTCTGTAGTAATACCAAAACCAAGTTAAAACCGGACAGGACGAAGATGTTGAATGCGACCTATCTGGGAGGGATCCTGGAGCTATTTGACTTGGACGAAAATTGTCGTTTGTCATTGAATAAAACGCTTTATATTTACGAACCTAAATATGGTATTGCTGAAGGAGCAATTCCGGCGTATGTAGTTTCCAATGAAACGACTCAGATTGGTTTCGAAGATGTATATGCAACAAATAATAGTATTTATGCATTATTGCATAATAGAGGAAGCGAAGCTTTACCTTCAGAGATTACTGTATTTAGTTGGCAAGGACTTCCAACAAGTAAAATTAAGGCTAACCACGGTCTTGTAAATATAGCTGTGGATGAGAAAAACAATCTAATCTATGTAATTGCGGAAAATGAACAGAATGCTTATGAACTGTCTTGCTTATCTTTAAATTGATGTGTATTCTACAATTTTCAAGAATAAAGCAAGCTGTCTATAAACGGTTTTCCGCTTAAATAGATTCACTACGGGGTGATGCTACTAAAAAACAGAAAGAAGTTAAGAAACCAATCTTAAAACGGCAAATCACTTTACTAAAAGTTCTAAAACGCGAGAGGTAAACTTGCTCAGGTCAGTAATTAAAGTTCATCTTAGCACGCAAGATGTACATCTTACGCACCAAGATACACATCTTGCGCCTTAAGATGCGTATCTTGGCTGTCAAGATGAACTTAGACTGTATGAAGAAAATATTTTTCTAAGAATCATAAGATACTTTAATCTGCATCTTGTGGAATTTGAGTGTTAACTTCAATAACTTGCCATTGTGCTTCTTCTAAATCCGTACAATACATATATTGTCATGAATAAGCAGTATGTTAGTTATTATTTCTTTCAAAGGAATAAGAAGTTGATGCATATAAAGGCAGAAAACCTATTTATACAAGTGTTGAAAGATGAAATGAAAAAGAAAGGGGAAGCATTGGATTTATTTTATTCTTTTTCAGGGATATCAAGTGACACGTATTTCGATTATGACCGAAACCGGATCCAGACAGTATAAAGTGGATGTTGCGAAGAGCCGGAAAAATCTTTCTCAGATATCGAGAGAACGTTCATTACACTCTGTTATTTGTTCCGAGAAGCAGTTATCTCTCATGACTTTGAGTCAGACCTGGGCGGATAGCCTGCAAACACGACATATTCTGGCAAGAGTTGCGATAGAAATAGTAACTACAGACTTGGAAAATAGGATCTTATATAGAAAAAGCCAAACTGTCAATCTGTCTCCAGAGTTGAAGTTTGTTGTTTATTTGGGGGAGAGATGTGAAATAGAGGTTTCCGGTTTTTTATTTTATACTTGGTGGTCGGTTTGTAGATATCATTTCTTTCCATTCGGAATGATTGTTGGTATAGCTTTGTGTTTGATTGTTTTTTTGATCTATTTGTTTAGGGTGAGAAAGCACTTGTTTAAAACACAGTCTGAGTGTGGACTATTGGTGGAGAAGCTAAACAAAGAAGAAGAAAAATTAGAAGAGTTAGAGAGTATATGGGATCAATATGCGCAACAGGTTGAAATGGAGCAATCTGATGCTCGGGAAAAGGACATGCTGTTGAAGGATCTGGAGCAAAAGTCAAAGGCGTACGAAGGGCAAATAGCGGAACTAAAAAAGGCAAAAGAACTGTTGGGAACAAAATCCTTGATCTATAAATTGAGTCCTATACTGACCTTTGATGTATATAAAAAGACACTGGAGTGCAATGAGGAAATAATTTCACTTAATCTCCAGTCCTATACTCTCTTGCTGGTTTTCTTAAATGCTACTGATTGTCAATTGACACGTAAGGAAATCGAGAAGTGTTTATCCGGAGGGAGTCGGGAGTGTTTCCGGACAGCTAAGCACCGCTTAGTTAAGGTACTTCAAATCGATCCTTCTATTTCTATTGTTCAGCACAATAGGGATCTTTTTCAGTTGCAACTGCCGGAAATTGAGGTCTTGTAGCGCTTTGTAACGCACTATATGGTGAGTATAAGAAAAATATGGCTTATATTTGCACGTATTTAAAACGTATATAGACATGAAAAACACTTTGGTATAACTTCCTGCATTGTTAATCTAATCTAATAAAGTTATGAAGAATATCTTGTTAACACTTCTCTTGTTTATACTTTTTTCATGTAAAAGTACTGGAGATAAAACCGACTGTGAAGTATTACATGTCGATTTGGTTGAACGCCCTGTTGCAACGGAAGAATTATTTTCTAAAATATCTGTCATTCCATTGGAAACCAATGATAGCTCCTTTCTTGTAAGGCCTGTGAAAGTTATTATTAAAGATAACAGATATTATATTGTCGATGAAGGGGTTCCGGCTGTGTTTTCTTTTGATGAAGAAGGGCATCTTTTGCATAAAATAGGTAAAAAGGGACAAGGTCCCGGAGAGTATCGTGAAATATACGATGCCGTTATTAAAGAAAAAGAAAATGCAGTGTATATGCTATCTCCATTTGGCTCTCTTTATGTGCATTCTCTGGATGGAAAATTCATAAAAGAAATAGAACTGCCAACGAGGGCAAATTATCAATTGATAGAGGAGCTGGAGAGTAAGTATTTCGTTACATGGACATTACCTGCCTCTGAGAGTGATAATTGTATCAGCGTCATTTCTAAAGAGTCTTTCAAGAATGTGAAAGAATTTTGGCATGTGCCTCCCGTTTTCACTATTCTGAATTCTAAACCTTTTTATAATTATGAACATAAAGTATATTTTTCCAATCCTTATCAAAATGAAGTATATGAAGTAAGGACAGATAGCTTACGGGTTGCATACCGTTGGGATTTTGGAAAAGATAATCTTGATTTGAAGGAGTATGGATTCACTTTATTAGAGGATAAAAAGGTTGAAGAATATAAATTAATGTTGCAGTATTTACGTGATTCTACTGTGCCTTATTTTTTATGCGATCAATATCAGAATGATAAATTCTATTATATCATGTTGGTGTTTGGGCTTAAGCATTCGAAAAATCTATTTTACCGGAAGGAAGACGGCAAAAGTTTCTTTTTTGAAAAAACAACAGAAGACATTCATTTTGAACCTTTAGCCTTTAATGAAGATTTCCTGACTTGTATTGTTTTCAATGAAGACTTTCCAAACTATGAAAAAGTGCTTCCTCCAGAGGAATATAAGAAGCTGGAAGAGCGTTTAGAAGATGATAACCCCTGTTTAATCAAATTTTATTTTAAATGAAAAATCTTATATTTATACTGGGTTGCTTTCTCTTTCTAATCTCATGTCAGCAGACCGAGAAGGAAAAACTTGAAGAACTTGTTAAAAATTGGAATGGGAAGGAGGTACAATTTCCGACAAATCTTAGTTTTACGTTATATGGAAAAACTCCTGTCGATTTTAAAATCCCTGCTTCGGATTATAAGATCGTGACCTATGTCGATTCGTTGGGTTGTTCCAGTTGTAAATTGCAATTGCCTAAATGGAAGGATTTTATGAAATATGCGGATTCTATAGTAGGCTATCAAATACCTTGATACTGTATGATCAGTCTTTGCAAACTATAAGTTCTTTTCGAATTGATAGTTTAGCTCAAGGCAGTCTTTCAAAGATAGATTGTGTTTCAGCTCCTAAGTTAGGAATGAATAGGGTATATGCATATTCGGATTCCATATTTTACGGGAGTGGGACTTTTGAAAGTGGCCTGATAGCAAAATGCAATCAGAAAGAGATTTTAAATCAATATCTCCCTTTTCCACAAACAGAGCAAGCGGTAAATCGGGATGTAAACTATTTGTTGTTCCAGGGGGATCTTATTATGAAGCCGGATAAAAAACGTTTTGCTTACTTGGCGTATGAGTGCGATTTATTATCTATTCAGAAAGTGGTAAATGACACGTGCCTGGAAAGTGTAGTACATTTGAATACGTATACGCCGTTATTTGAGAATCAATCTACTAACGAAGTGTCTTCTGTTAATGTCTCTGCCGATTCTCCTAAAGGATTTCTTCGTGGGGTAGCCACTGAAAACTATGTTTATGCACTTTACAGTGGGCAAATTGGGAAAAATAAGGCAATAGCAAATGAAGTTTATGTATTTGATTGGGAAGGACGTGCTGTAAAGAAAGTGATATTGGATAGATGGGGTATATGCATCTCGGTGGATAGTAATGATGAACGACTCTGCCTGATGACAAAAGAAACGGATGGTGGAGAAGAGCGCTATCATTATTATTGTTATCAGTTAAACTGACTTTTTTGTTAGGATGTTACGAGTTTGCTTGATATGTATATTTTTTTGTTTTTCAAATCTTTCTTTATGCAGGGGTGGAACAGACAAGCGGGAGGAGACTTTGTTATTTTCGGGCAATAACCGTGATGAATTTGGAACGGTACTGAATACAATCTATCTTGGAGGAATATTGGAATTAGTTGACTCGTACAAGAGTTTTTGTTTGCGTGTGAAATGAACAGAATGCTTACAAACTGTTTTGTATATCTCTAAATTTGTTATTTAATTTTTTTCTGTCTTTTAGCTTCTTGTTAGGAAATAATATTATTTTTGTCAGTAAAATAAATCGAAATGACAAAAAATGAATTGCTTTCGTGTGTTATTGGAGTGATAATCCTATCACTATTGGTTGGAGCCTATTTCTATCAACGAAATAAGATGGGCATACATAAACAGGCGGAGAGACTATTCGTACAGATGCTTCAAGAAGAGATGGAAAGAAAAGAAAGAGATTTAAATCTATTTCACTTGTTTGCTGAGAGTTCATCCGATACTCTACCTTTGAAAATTTGCATTACAACAGCAGAAGGGAAAAAAGCGTACGAGGTTGATTCTTTGAAAAGTAAAAAGAACATTTCTCGGAATCTGAGAAACCGGTCAATACACTCTATCCTATGTGAGAAATCCCATTTATTGCCGGATTCTTTAAATGAACATTGGCAGAGTATGCTTAAGAAAGATCACATTGATACAGAGTCCACTATACATGTGCGGATGGAAAATCTTCAAGGAAAGATTATTAGTTCATCCAGTCACGATGGTGTGTGGGATACTTCTTTGGAGGTTGTGACTTCATATATAGGTAATCGTTGTGAGATAGAGGTCATCGGTCTTTTAGATTTTAGTTGTAAAACAATATTATGGTATCATTGGCAACCTTTTGGATGGATTGTAATTTGTTTGTTATTGATGCTTTTATTTATCTGCTTTTATTATAAAATGGTAAATCGGCCTCCGGAATTAAAGGAGGTTCCTTATGAGGTTGTCGTTGAAAAGGAAGTTATTGTTGAGAAAGAGGTGATTCGTGAAATAATAGTTGAAAAAGAAACATCTCCGGAAGAAAAGGTACCTCTAATAAAGCAGATTTGTAAAGTAGAAGGACAACTATATAGTTTACGTCATGGAGTTGTTTTTGATGCCCAGAATAGAGTTCTTAATTGTAATGGCAAGAAAATGTCTTTGTCCCCCCAACAGTGTCAGATTCTAAAGCTTTTTTTAGATGCTCCCGATTATACTGTGACTGATGAGGATATCATTAAGTTTATTTGGAAAGGTCAATCGAACGTTCAGATAAATATGTTTTGTTCTGCCGGAAACAAATTAGGGAAGAGGTTAGAGCAAACTGGTTGTGGTGTTTGTTTCAGGCGTTTTGGAAGCGATCGTTATCGTATGTTGTTCATAGACGACCTTGTTGACAATGATTTGACATAAATGGCAATAAATGGCAATAAAATTGATAGCGGTTTATCCAAAATCTCTTTTTACCTTTGTTGCCAGTTATTAACACTTATACTTTGAAGTCATGAAAAACTATATGAAATTGATCTTTGGGCTTGGTTTAATAGCCTTGATCGGGTATTGGCCTGCCGCGAAAACTCCTAAGAGAGTGAATTCCCTATTCTTGCAAAATGTAGAGGCGCTTGCCGGTGGTGAACACGTTACCAATTTAGGTTGCTTAGGTGACGGATCTGTAGATTGTCCTATTAACCATATCAAAGTAGAATATGTGGTTCAAGGATTTAGTCTTGGGGAGTGAGGACTCTTTTATATAAATCTTATCACATTATAATCATTCATTGCATTATTAACTTGGGTTAGAAAGGGAGTGGAACGATCTACGTCCTGGGAAAAGTCTTAGAATTGTCCACTCCCGGATAACCTTTAAAAAAGGAGGTTGCCCGGTACGAAGATAGCAAAAAATTAATTGGAATGAGTAAATGTAGCATTTACTTTTTCTACGGAGGAGGTGGCTCCCCGAAAGAGAGACACGACAAACAACAGAATAATTAACATCATAAAAAAGTAGATTATGAGTAAAAAGGTTTTTGCGGCCCTGATAGTCGCTGTAGTCGCAACTTTTGCAGGCTACAATATATATCAGTCACAGAGAGCAGAAATGACAATGTCGAATATAGTGCTAGCTAATGCTGAAGCATTAGCCGGTACTGAAACAACATATACATGTTGTCTTGCTTTGTGGGGAACTTGTCACGATGAGGTAAAAGCTCCTGAAGTAACGTGTACCATTACATCGAATTAATAAGTGAGAAAGTGGGGTATCCCTAAGGTCAATCGTGCTTCCGATTTTTCTGAAAGAGAGAGGCTAATATTAACTTTTCGGATACCTCTTGTTTTTAATTTCTAATAATTTGAATTTTATGAAATATGTGAGTGTATTATTGCTGTTGTTACTAATTTCTTGTAAGCAAGAGAAAAGTCAATTATTTTTAGATTTGTTTGCTGAAAATCAAGAGGTACAATTGTTTGAAATAAAAGGATATCCAATGGATTCGCTACAAGCTCCAGACATGATTCTAGGAGTTGGAGATTATATAATTTTATCTGAACCCAAATTGAATTCTCTATTATCGTGTTATAATTATAAAACAGCCTATTTTAAACGTTTCTTATCTAAAGGACAAGGTGCAAATGAAGTTATTAATGTGCAAACAATGGGATATTGTAATAATGAGAAAGGGTTTTATGTTCATGATGTTATGGGGCAATCTGTTTCAACATTTCTTTTGAAGGATACTTTTTCTATTCTAACGAAAGATGCCATTTTGCCTGAAGAAAGAATTTGTTCGATCTCCTATGATGATAGTTTGGCTTTTTTTACTAAAGCAGGTACGGTTAAGCACTTTGCTGTAAGAACTAACTTGAATAAGTTCATAGACTTTGGTAATGACATTTACCTTGAGAATAAAACTCCTGAAGCTGTTACCCAAATTTTGCAAGGACCTTCTGTAGTTTCTCCTGCTAAAAAGAGGATGGCGTGGTTTTCAGTATATGGAGATGTCTTTGAAGTCTATGACTTTACGGATTTTGAAAATATCAGATTGATCAGGTCTGTTGTTGGTACACTTCCTGTCTTTTCTACTGTAGGAGGAATGAATAGTGCTGCTTTAGAAAAAGAAACAAAACTGGGAGTTTCTTCCGTAGCGACTAATGATCAATTTCTTTTTGCCCTTTATAACGAAAACACTTTAGAAGATGCGATAAAATTAAAAGATGAAGTGTTTTATTCTAATAAAATTTTAATTTTCGATTGGGAAGGAATGCCATATAAGGTTTTAAATTTGGATAAAAAAATAAGAAGTTTGTCCTATTGGAGAAATAAGAATATGATTATATGCCTTGGTTTGGATACCTATTTAAATCCTGCTTTATATTATATTGATTTAGGCCAAATAAATATTTAAGAGTAATGGGATATAGAGCCGCAGTCATGCTTTGGGGCATTTGTTTGTTTATGGGATGTTCTGATTTTCGGGCTGAAAAAATTGTAAATGATTGGGTTGGTCGAGAAATTGTATTCCCTGATAATGAAGCTTTCTCTCATTTGGGAATGGGTTTAAATGATAGTGTAAATTATACGATATTAACGTATGTAGATTCTGCTGGATGCTTAAATTGTAAAATGAAATTGTCTGAATGGAAGTTATTTATGGCTTTAATAGATTCTTTAGGAGATTTTTCTGTTAGGTTTCTCTTTTATGCATATCCTTCTGATGTGGAAGAATTGCGTTCAATTTTGCAGAGGAATAAGTTTAATCAGTTTGTCTATATTGATGAGAACGACTCTCTTAATAAATTGAATCATTTTCCACATGAAATAATGCTTCAAACATTTTTGTTAAATGAGAACAATAAAGTGTTGGCGATGGGGAATCCAGTTTATAGTTCTAAAATTTCAGAATTATATGTTAACATTATTTCAGGGAAAAATGTAGAATGGGGAAAATTGCAAAAAAAAATGACGGAAGTCTCTGTTTCTAACTCCTTTATCGACATTGGAGAGTTTTCTTGGGAGAAGGCTCAGCATTGTATTTTTACTTTATATAATACCGGTGAGAATATGCTTGTTATTGATGATGTGGTTACCTCTTGTGGGTGTACTTCCGTGGAGTATTCAAAAGAACCGGTTTCACCAGGGAAGTCTTTGGATATCATTGTAACTTATAAAGCGGATCATCCGGAGCACTTTAATAAAACTATTACGGTATACTGTAACTCTTCCGCGTCTCCATTGCGATTAAAGATAATGGGGAATGCTAAATAGTTTGAAATGAAGAGTTAATTGAATATATTTGTTGAACTTTAAATTTGATTATTATGAGGAAAAAACTTGTTTTAAGTGTGATGGGTGTTCTATTGATTTTAGGTACTGTTACAAATGTAATGTTTACAAGAGCGGAGAAGTCTTCTGATAGAAGACTGGTTGGCTTCTATTGAAGCTTTAGAAGCTTTGGCTGAAGATGAAATAGGGGGCAGTCCGGGTGGATGTGGAACTGCGGTTTATTTTTATGATTGTTATGGAGCACAAATTGCAGAAAATGATTTTACGAGATCAATACCTTGTCAATAAAAAGATTGCTTGGTACCGTATAGTATCGGTTTTATTGTTTCTTAGTGCTTTTTCTTCTTGTTCTTTGGGGGAGAAACAGAATGCTTCTTCAAAGAACGAAATATATATAGCTGATCTGGATAGTGCCATTCAGAAAGATTGGTATTTGTATTCTGATGTGTTTAAATCTGTAAGAGTGATTCCTTTGGCAATGGATAAATCTGTGTTGATGGGAGACGTTAATAAAATGCAGGTTTATAAAGGTCATTATATTGTACTTGATGAAGAGATAGCATGCGGAGTATATCTTTTCGATTCTAAAGGGCGGTTTATCCGTAAGATAGGTGATGTGGGCAGTGGACCGGGAGAATATTCTAAGCCGGCAGATTTTACGATTGATACAAAAAAAGGGGAAATATATATATTCGATTATAATCAAAAAAAGATATTTAAGTATGATATTGCTTCGGGAAAGTATTTAGGAGTTTGCAATGTTGAACATCGATTGAATCGGATGTTTTTCTCAAAGGGGTACTTGTACGCAAATATTGATTATCAATTGGAAGATGAACCTGGACAAGAGCATTACCTATTACAAAGAATCGACTTTGATAATGAAGGTAATGTAGAAATGTTTTTTAAAGTAGCTGATTACAAAAAGGGTTGGGACGGGATAGCTCTTCAAGGGAATATGTTTTTTAATTTAGGAACTGAGTCTGCTCTTTTTGTTCAGGACTTTATGGATACGATTATCTATGTGAATGGGGATCAGGTTATTCCTTATATGGTAGTGAAGAGTCAGGATTGGGTGTGTAAAACAGATTTAGAAATACTTGGGACTACTGATAATCCTTCGACCAAAGGATTGGCTATGATGAAGCTGATTCAGCATTTAGGGGCACAAAGAAGGGCCTATAATCTATCTGATGTGTTTGTGAACGACTCTGTTATTGGGTTTTCGTATATGCAAGGAATGATGGGGACGGATGCGTTGTATGATAAGAGTACGGGTGAAACTATGGTGTTTGATCGCTCTAAAGATGATGTGTTGTTCGGAGAGCAACCATCACACAGGCAGATACCTACTTTTTTGTATGCGAGTGATAGAGGTGTTTTCTATTCTCTTAAACCCTGTCATTTGCCTGAGATGAAGTATTTTATCTCTCAAGGCCTTGTGAAGGATGAAGTGATTGGGAAAAATGATTTGGATTCTTTGGATGGTGATGCAAATCCGGTGTTATTGTATTATGAATATAAAGATTAAGATAGTATTAATAGGACTGGCTGTCAGTAACTTTTTTCTTATATGGATTGTTGTAGCGATACTTTGAAAAAAGGTACAATTAGTATATTGTTTTCTTTTTATCCTCTTAAGGACCACCTTGAGTTGACACAATGCTATTTAGAGTTTATTGCTAAAAAAATAGAATGAAAAGGAGTGGAATATTTATAGCGATCGGTTTGTTTTGCCTTGTTTCCTCATGTGGGGATCGGGACAGGCAAGTGGAGGAGGCCTTATCCCTTTCGGGCAATAACCGTAATGAACTTGAAGCGGTGCTGAAGCATTATGAAGGAGATGGCCGGAAGCTGGAGGCGGCACGCTTCTTGATTGGCAATATGCCCGGAAGTTATGGAGCTAATCCGATAGTAGAGCAGGATTGTTCTGCTTTTTACGAGGCTTATGATTCATTGGGACAAAAGTATGGCTATCGGGTAGGAACGGAATGGGGGAAACAGGTAGATAGTCTTTGGAAAGATTTTAGTAATCGACATCGGGTGAGGCAGGAACTTAACTATGATATTACCCGCATGAAGGCGGAAGATTTAATCCGGGAAATTGATCTGGCATTTCGGGCATGGGTGGAGAATGTGCATTCAAGAAACTGTTCGTTTGAAGACTTTTGTGAGTATATACTGCCTTATAGGCGACAGAATGGCTTATCGATTGACAATGCACGCCGGGAGTTCAACAAACGGCATCAGGGAAAGTATTTTGTGAAAGAGGGAAAGGATTGGCAACAAGAGATCGATTCGTTGTTATACGAATATAAGTATCTGACTCATTCCGGTTTTTGGGGGACGAAGATTCCGATATGGAATGCGGCGACTTTTGAGAAGATGCGTCATGGGTTATGTGCACAGCGCTGTTGGTATAACTCTTTGTTATTATCATCGTTGGGGATTCCGGTTGCCATTGACTTTGTTCCGGCATGGGGAAACCGAAATAATTCGCATACCTGGAATGTGGTGCTAATAGACGGGGAATCGCATGCTTTTGAGGCGTTTTGGGATAATGATCGCTGGAAATATAAGCGGATTTATAATAACCGGGATGATGATGAGCTTTGGGGAAGATTCCGCCTTCCGAAGGTATACAGATATACCTACTCAAATCATATTGAAGGACCGTTGGCAGATGTAGAGGTGGATAAAGCTGATATTCCGGAGCTATTTCGTAGTGTGAAAAAGGTGGATGTTTCTTCGGAGTATTTTGAAACGGCCGACGTAACGGTGGAGTTGACAGGTGAGGCGCCTCAAGGGGTGAAATATGCGTATTTGGCTGTGTTCGGATATCAGGACTGGCACCCTGTGCAGTGGGCAAAGATAGAAAACGGGAGGGCTGTCTTTCGGGAAATGGGTAAGGACATGGTTTATCTACCCGTTTATTACAAGCGGGGGGGATTATTGCCCGCAGCAGAACCTTTCAGATTGCGGAATGACGGAACGATGGAGAAGCTGAGCGGAAATGAAGAAACAGAGGAGGTTGCCGTGAGGATGGTGACGGGAGCGCCGGCTTATGATCAGAATAGGGAATATCTGGGGTGTATGAAAGGAAGCCGGATAGTAGGATTACTTGATGGAAAATCAGAAGAGGAACTGTGCAGATGGACGGACTCGCTGGCTCTGGAGCCGGTTGTACGGAAGGTGTCCGCACGATTACCTTACCGCTTTGTAAGGTTATTATTACCGTCGGATAGCATTGCTTTGGGGGAGCTTTCTTTTTATACGGAGGAAGGACGGATCGGGAATGTGAGGATAATTACTCCGATGAGGGCTACCGGAAGGAATGAAGTGCCCGGGATGATAACCGATGGTTTGGGGGCGACGGGCTATCGAGGTAGGGTGGCAGAAAGGCTGGTAGATATAGATCTGGGAAAAGAGTATATGGTCAGTCATATTGGAATGACTTCTTACCTGAAAACACAATTGTTCTGTCCGGATGAATTTGAGTTAAGATATTGGAACAATGGTTGGAAAACTGTGGAGCGTAAGCAAGCCGATCATAAAGGGTATCTTGTATTTGAGAAAGTACCCCGGGGAGCATTGTTGATGTTGAAGAACTGCCGCTGGAAAGGAAAGACGGCGGAGCGTATATTTACTTATGAAAAAGGAGATGTGAAGTGGGAATGATTGCTATGAACGAACAGTTGCCTTGCCATTATTGTTAAACCTCCTTAAGGAAATGCCTATCCGTCACTTTTTATTTGTTATTTTGCACCAAATTCGGGTGGAGTGTGTCCTGACGTTTCGGGGTACGCTTAAATATGCAGATAAAACCAATGAATAAACTCACTATAAATGCCTGTCCGCTATGTGGGAGCACACATTTGAAATGTGCTATGACCTGTACTGATTTTTATGCCTCCGGTGAACAGTTTGACTTGTACACCTGCGAAGATTGCGGATTTACTTTTACACAAGGAGTCCCGGTAGAGGCGGAGATAGGCAGATATTACGAAACACCTGATTATATTTCCCATTCGGACACGAAGAAAGGTGCCATGAATGCTATTTACCACCATGTACGTCAGTATATGCTTGGTCGTAAGGCACGTTTGGTCATGAAAGAGTCGCATCGTAAAACCGGTAGAATATTGGATATTGGTACGGGAACAGGTTATTTTGCCCATACGATGCAGAATAGGGGATGGGAAGTGGAGTCCGTGGAAAAGAGTGTGCAGGCCCGTGGGTTTGCCCGCGAACATTTCGGATTGGATGTAAAGCCGGAGTCTGCATTGAAAGGGTTCGTTCCCGGTTCTTTTGATGTGATTACGCTGTGGCACGTTATGGAACATTTGGAGCATCTGGATGAAACGTGGGAGTTGTTGCGCGAATTATTGACCGAGAAAGGTGTCTTGATAGTGGCTGTGCCCAATTGTTCGTCATACGATGCAATGAAATATGGGAAATATTGGGCTGCTTATGATGTACCCCGTCATTTATGGCATTTTACGCCTGCCACGATTCAGCAGTTTGGGTCGAAACATGGATTTATCCTGGCAGCCCGTCATCCGATGCCATTCGATGCTTTTTATGTGTCGATGCTGACTGAGAAACATAAAGGGAGTGCTTACTCTTTTGCAAAAGGTATGTGGACCGGATCGGCGGCTTGGTTGAGTGCCCAGGCCAAAAAGGAACGAAGCAGTTCAATGATTTATGTATTCAGAAAGAAACGCTGATGAAGAGTAAAAGCAGAAATAACGCTGTGTCATATTTTGATATGCAGTTCATAACTTCCAGCATCAGTACCACGTTGGTATTGCTGTTACTGGGGCTTGTGGTGTTCTTCGTGTTGGCAGCCAATAACTTGTCTGTTTATGTACGCGAAAATATAAATTTCTCTGTATTGATCAGCGATGATATGAAAGAAACGGATATTCTGAAGCTTCAGAAACGGCTGAATAATGAACCTTTCGTGAAAGAGACGGAATATATTTCAAAGAAACAAGCATTGAAAGAGCAGACCGAGGCTATGGGCACCGATCCACAAGAGTTTTTAGGGTATAATCCGTTTACGGCCTCAATAGAGATTAAATTGCATTCTGATTATGCGAACTCTGACAGTATCGCGAAGATTGAGAAATTGATTAAAAGGAATACCAACATACAAGATGTGTTATATCAGAAAGATCTGATTGACGCGGTCAATGAAAACATACGTAACATCAGCTTGGTGCTGCTGGGATTGGCCATTATGCTGACATTTATCTCTTTCGCGCTGATTAATAATACGATCCGGCTGGCTATTTATTCAAAACGCTTCCTGATTCATACTATGAAACTGGTGGGAGCAAGCTGGGGATTTATCCGTCGGCCATTTTTGAAAAGAAATATATGGAGTGGGGTTTTAGCTGCTTTTATTGCAGATACAATCCTGATGGGAGCCGCTTATTGGCTTGTGTCGTACGAGCCGGAATTAATTCGGGTGATTACACCTGAAGTCATGTTGTTGGTATCGGGTGCAGTACTGGTATTCGGAGTGGTCATCACTTTCTTGTGTGCTTATCTTTCTATTAATAAATATCTGAGAATGAAAGCAAGCACGCTGTACTACGTGTAGTTCCGGATTTATAGATGTAAATAAATTAATTGTAAATAACAATGGGTGATAAACAGAAATTTGCCTTCGATAAAACGAACTTCATTTTGCTTGCCATCGGCATGGCAGTGGTTATCTTGGGTTTTATCCTGATGACAGGACCTTCATCGTCGGAAGCGGTGTTTCAGGCGGATATTTTCAGTGTGAGAAGAATTAAAGTGGCTCCGGTGGTTTGCTTCCTGGGTTTTATCTTTATGATATATGGCGTAATGCGCAAACCTAAAACAAAAGAATAAAACAGGATGGAATGGTTTGAAGCACTGATCCTTGGATTGATTCAGGGACTGACTGAATATTTACCGGTGAGCAGTAGCGGGCATTTGGCTATTGGCTCGGCTTTGTTTGGTATAGAGGGAGAAGAGAATCTGGCATTTACCATTGTAGTACATGTTGCAACCGTGTTCAGTACATTGGTCATTCTCTGGAAAGAAATAGATTGGATATTCCGTGGCCTGTTTAAGTTTAAGATGAACAGCGAAACACGTTATGTGATCAATATTTTAATTTCGATGATTCCTATTGGTATCGTCGGTGTGTTTTTCAAGGATGAAGTTGAGGCTGTTTTCGGTTCGGGATTGCTGATTGTTGGCTGCATGCTGTTGCTTACGGCTGCTTTGCTGTCGTTCTCTTATTATGCAAAACCACGTCAGAAAGAGAACATCTCGATGAAAGACGCGTTTATCATTGGGCTGGCGCAGGCTTGTGCCGTATTGCCGGGACTGTCTCGTTCGGGCAGTACAATTGCTACAGGTTTATTATTAGGTGATAATAAAGCAAAACTGGCGCAATTCTCCTTCCTGATGGTGATACCGCCTATATTGGGAGAAGCTTTGCTGGATGCTATGAAGATGATAAAAGGTGAGGCTATTGCGGGAGATATTCCGGCTTTGTCACTGATAGTGGGTTTTATTGCCGCTTTTGTCTCAGGGTGCCTGGCTTGCAAGTGGATGATTAATATTGTCAAAAAAGGAAAACTGATTTATTTCGCTATTTATTGTGCAATAGCAGGAGTGGTCACCATCGTTGTTTCACAATTGCAATAAGTAACGGATGAATTTTAAAGAAGGAGAAGTACTTTATTTTGATAAACCGTTGGGGTGGACGTCTTTTAAGGTCGTAGGGCATGCCCGGTACCATATTTGCCGACGGATGAAAGTGAAGAAATTGAAGGTGGGGCATGCAGGTACACTCGATCCGCTGGCAACAGGGGTAATGATTGTTTGTACAGGTAAAGCTACCAAGAGAATAGAGGAATTTCAGTATCATACAAAGGAATATATTGCTACCATTCAGTTGGGTGCCACTACTCCATCGTACGATCTGGAACATGAGATTGATGCTACCTATCCTACGGAGCATATCACCCGGGAGTTGGTGGAAGAGACGTTGAAAACATTTGTTGGTGAAATACAGCAAGTGCCTCCGGCATTCTCGGCTTGCAAAGTAGATGGTGCGCGTGCTTATGATTTGGCCCGTAAAGGTCAGGAAGTGGAGTTGAAGCCCAAATTGCTGGTGATTGACGAGATAGAACTGCTGGAATGTAACTTACCGGAAATTAAGATCAGGGTGGTATGCAGCAAGGGAACTTATATCCGTGCATTGGCACGCGACATCGGGGAAGCCTTGCAAAGCGGTGCACATCTGACCGGATTGATACGTACCCGTGTGGGGGAGATAAAGTTGGAGCAATGCCTGGATCCTGCAAAATTTGCAGAATGGATAGATCAGCAGGAAGTTGAGATATCTGATTGAAATAGAAAAGTAAGAAATAAAATAATTAATAAACGCACATTATTATCATGAAACTGTCGCAATTTAAATTTAAGTTACCCGAAGAAAAGATTGCTTTGCACCCTACAAAGTATAGGGATGAATCGCGCTTGATGGTACTCCACAAGCGTACGGGAGAGATTGAGCACAAGATGTTTAAGGACATCCTGAACTATTTTGATGATAAAGACGTGTTTGTATTCAACGATACCAAGGTATTCCCTGCCCGTTTGTACGGAAATAAGGAAAAAACCGGTGCACGTATCGAAGTGTTCTTACTGCGTGAGCTGAATGAAGAGCTGCGTTTGTGGGACGTATTGGTGGATCCGGCACGTAAAATCCGTATAGGCAATAAGCTTTATTTCGGTGATGACGATTCAATGGTGGCTGAGGTAATTGATAATACTACTTCACGCGGACGTACGCTCCGTTTTCTATATGACGGTCCTCATGACGAATTTAAAAAAGCATTGTATGCGTTAGGTGAAACTCCGCTGCCGCATACAATTCTTAACCGTCCGGTGGAAGAAGAAGATGCAGAACGTTTCCAGTCTATTTTCGCTAAAAACGAAGGAGCCGTGACAGCACCTACTGCGAGTCTGCACTTCAGCCGCGAATTGATGAAGCGTATGGAGATAAAGGGCATAGACTTTGCGTATATCACATTGCATGCAGGGCTCGGTAACTTCCGTGACATCGACGTGGAGGATCTGACAAAGCATAAGATGGACTCTGAGCAGATGTTCGTAACCGGAGAAGCTGTTAAGATTGTGAACCGTGCCAAGGATCTTGGTAGGAATGTATGTGCTGTGGGAACAACTGTGATGCGCGCCATTGAAAGCACGGTGAGCACAGACGGGCATTTGAAGGAATATGAAGGATGGACGAATAAGTTTATTTTCCCGCCGTATGATTTTACAGTGGCTAATGCTATGGTATCCAACTTCCACATGCCACTTTCTACTCTGTTGATGATTGTGGCTGCCTTTGGTGGTTACGAGCAGGTAATGGATGCATATCACATAGCATTGAAAGAAGGCTACCGTTTTGGTACTTATGGAGATGCGATGCTGATTTTGGATAAGTGATGAGAATATATCTGGGATTAGGTACTAATTTGGGTGATAAGGAGTTGAATCTTCGTGTCGCTGTACAGAAAATAGAAGAGCGGATAGGGAAAGTGATTTCCCTGTCCGCTTTTTATGCTACTGCCCCCTGGGGATTTCAATCTGATAATAACTTTCTGAATGCTGCGGCGGGAGTGGAGACATCTCTGTCTCCTTTCGATATACTTGAAAGGACCCAACGGATAGAGCAGGAAATAGGGCGTTTACATAAATCACATGATGGGGTATATAGCGACCGTCTGATTGATATTGACCTCTTGCTTTATGGTGATAAGATATTACAGGACGAAAGGCTTTCATTGCCTCATCCATTGATGGACGAACGAAAATTTGTTTTAGAGCCGCTTGCCGAAATCGCACCGGACGTTGTCCATCCGGTACTTCATAAAACAATCAGAGAGCTATTTCTGGTTCTTTCGTAATTTACGGATCATCAAATGCCGTGGAAGGTAAGCCACACAGCCGATCAATACGGCATACAATATGCGCAGGTCGTCAAACGGTTGATGGCTCAGATAACAAATAAAGGCATAAATACCCACTGTGACAGCAATATACACCAATAGTGTAATAGCGGTTTTTAGTTTATTTTTCATAAGATAGTCTGTTAATACGAAGCAAAAGTAGCAATAAATCCAAAATATTATCTACCTTTGCCAACGAAATGAAGTGTGGAAAGATTTGAGTAGCTTGCAACCACAGAAAAAAATGCTAAAACAACATTCCCTTCTGTATGCGTTTTCTACTCTTTTTGATTTCTGTCCGCATTCATAATTTATAATTCATAATTCATAATTTTATTATGGGATATTTATTCACATCCGAATCGGTGTCTGAAGGACACCCCGATAAAGTGGCCGATCAAATATCGGACGCTGTGCTTGACAAACTGTTGGCTTACGATCCCAGTTCGAAAGTAGCTTGCGAAACCTTAGTGACTACCGGACAGGTGGTACTTGCGGGAGAAGTGAAAACAGGTGCTTATGTTGATTTACAACTGATAGCACGTGAAGTGATCCAAAAGATTGGTTACACGAAAGGCGAATACATGTTCGAAAGTAATTCGTGCGGTGTATTTTCTGCCATTCATGAACAGAGTGCCGACATCAACCGTGGTGTAGAACGTGAGGACCCTATGAATCAGGGGGCAGGCGACCAGGGAATGATGTTTGGTTATGCAACCAACGAAACTGAGAACTATATGCCGTTGTCGCTTGACCTGGCACATAGAATACTTCTTGTATTGGCCGATATCCGCCGGGAAGGTAAAGAAATGACTTATCTTCGTCCGGATGCAAAGAGCCAGGTAACTATTGAATATGACGATAACGGTACTCCCGTGCGTATTGATACAATTGTTGTTTCAACACAGCATGATGAATTTGTATTGCCGGCTGATGGTTCTGCTGCTGCCCAACTGAAGGCGGATGAAGAGATGCTGGCGGTAATCCGGAAAGATGTGATTGAGGTATTGATGCCGCGTGTCATTGCGTCTATCAATCACCCGAAGGTTCTTGCCTTGTTCAATGATAATATTGTTTATCACGTAAATCCGACCGGTAAATTCGTTATTGGCGGTCCGCACGGAGATACAGGGTTAACCGGACGTAAGATTATTGTTGATACCTATGGTGGTAAAGGGGCTCACGGTGGTGGTGCTTTTTCTGGTAAAGATCCCAGTAAAGTAGACCGCAGTGCTGCTTATGCTGCTCGTCATATTGCTAAAAACCTTGTAGCTGCCGGTGTTGCCGACGAAATGTTGGTACAGGTTTCTTACGCTATCGGGGTGGCGCGTCCGATTAATATTTATGTAAATACATACGGCCGCAGTAATGTGAAAATGAGTGATGGTGAAATCGCCGAAAAGATTGATGAGTTGTTTGACCTCCGGCCAAAGGCTATTGAAGATCGCTTGAAACTCCGTTATCCGATTTACAGTGAAACGGCTGCTTACGGACACATGGGGCGTGAACCTCAGGTAGTGACTAAGCATTTCCACTCTCGTTATGAAGGTGACCGGACTATGGAGGTAGAGTTGTTTACATGGGAAAAACTTGACTATGTGGACAAAGTAAAAGAAGCTTTCGGTTTGTAATCAGCGTAGCTTTACAGCTATTTATTATAGGGGGCCGTACTTGTTTTTATCCCATATGGGGAGAAAACAAGGCGGCCTTCTTCTTTTCTCCTTGAAATTTGGTACTTTTGCATCGTGTTTAACCAAACCCATGCAAGAAATGAACCAAATAACTTCCGTATGTGTATATTGTGCTTCAAGTACGAAAATAGATCAGATTTATTTTGATGCAGCTGTGCGATTAGGACAGTTGTTGGCAACCCGGCATATCCGTTTGATAAATGGAGCGGGAAATATAGGGCTGATGCGGTCGGTGGCTGATGCCGTATTACAGAACGGAGGCGAAGTGACCGGAGTGATCCCTCACTTTATGGTAGAACAAGGATGGCATCATACCGGCCTGACGGAGCTTATCGAGGTGGACAGTATGCACGAACGTAAACGACTGATGGCTGAAAAGAGTGATGCTGTGATTGCATTGCCCGGAGGATGCGGGACCCTGGAAGAGTTACTTGAAATTATCACCTGGAAACAGTTGGGGCTTTATCTTCAACCGATCGTGATATTGAATACCAATGGCTTTTTCGATCCTTTGTTGACAATGCTCGACAAAGCCATAGACGGTAATTTCATGAGGAAACAGCATGGAGATATCTGGCATGTAGCCCATACTCCGGAAGAGGCTGTGGATCTGGTTTATTCAATACCCGTATGGGACAGTTCCATCCGTAAGTTTGCTGCTATATGATTTCTCCTCAGGACTCTGTCGGTGTGCAGGTGGCAGATACTTTGCCGCAGACCTTCCATGAAGCTTGTGTTCCGAAAGATACATTGGCGGCGGTTGATTTACAGACGGTGAGCGAGACAGTTACGGGAGTGGATGGCATATCGATCCCTTACTCTCCAAGGACGGATGACGGGTTGGCAATGATACTGCTGGGATGTTTCTTTATTTCTTCGTATGTATTGGTGCGCAGTAAGAAATTCCTGTTGCAACAAGTTAAAGATTTTATGTTGCATCGTGAAAGAACAAGTATTTTCGCTTCCTCTACAGCAGCTGATATGCGTTATCTGTTATTGTTGACTGTGCAGACTTGTGTTCTTGGAGGTGTATGTATCTTTAACTATTTTAATGATGTCCGGCCCTCACTGATGGAGCGCGTTTCGCCTCATGTGCTCTTGGGAGTTTATGTTGCTGTGTGCATATTCTATTTTTTATTCAAGTGGATTATATATTCGTTTTTGGGATGGGTGTTTTTTGACAAAAGTAAAACAGATATATGGCTGGAGTCTTATTCTACGCTGATTTACTACCTTGGATTTGCTTTATTTCCGTTTGTTTTGTTTCTGGTTTATTTTGATCTGAATGTTACCTTTTTAGTTTCAATTGGTTGCATTTTGGTAATTTTTACTAAAATATTGATGTTTTACAAGTGGCTAAAGCTTTTTTCCTGTAATATTTATGGGGTTTTCCTTTTAATTTTATACTTTTGTGCCCTTGAAATCATACCTTGTTTAATAGTCTATCAGGGTCTGATTCAGCTAAATAATGTTTTGATAATAAATTTTTAGGACGTTGAAAATTAAGAAAGTATTAGTGTCGCAGCCTAAGCCTGCTTCAGAGAAATCTCCTTATTACGACATTGCTGAAAAGTATGGTGTAAAAATAGATTTCCGCCCCTTCATCAAGGTTGAGAGCGTCTCTGCGAAAGAATTCAGACAACAGAAAGTATCGATTCTTGATCATACGGCTGTTATATTTACCTCACGCCATGCGATTGATCATTTCTTCCATTTATGTACGGAGTTACGTGTGACGATCCCTGAGACGATGAAGTATTTTTGTGTAACAGAAGCTGTTGCTCTTTACATTCAGAAATATGTGCAGTATCGTAAGCGTAAGATTTTCTTCGGAGCTACGGGTAAGATTGAAGATTTGATTCCTTCGATTGTGAAGCATAAAACAGAGAAATATCTCGTTCCGATGTCGGATGTACATAACGATGACGTGAAGAATCTGTTGGATAAGAATAATATTCAGCATACCGAATGCGTAATGTATCGTACTGTTAGTAACGACTTTATGGAAGGAGAGGAGTTTGATTATGACATGCTGGTATTCTTTAGCCCTGCGGGAGTTTCTTCATTAAAAAAGAACTTCCCTGATTTCGATCAGAAGGATATCAAGATCGGAACATTTGGATCGACAACAGCACAGGCTGTTCGTGATGCAGGACTTCGTCTGGATTTGGAAGCACCTAATGTGAAGTCTCCTTCAATGACGGCTGCTCTCGATTTGTTTATTAAGGAAAACAATAAAGGAAAATAAATGAAACGGTGAACAGCAAACGGTAAACAATGAACAGGCATATTTATCTGTAGCATTGTTTACTGTTTGTTGTTTGCCGTTTATAATTATTATGGCAAATACCCTGTGCAAGGCCGAAAGGCTGAATAGTAAGATTCTGATTGAGAAGATGTTTGCAGGCGGCTCTAAGTCGTTTTCCATCTTTCCGTTGCGTGTGGTGTATATGCCTGTGGAAAATCAGGATGCTCAGGCATCTGTTTTATTGAGCGTTTCGAAGAAACGATTTAAACGCGCGGTAAAGCGGAACAGGGTGAAACGCCAATTGCGTGAGGCGTACCGGTTGCATAAGCATCTACTATTGCAGACTTTAACCGATAAACAGCAACAGTTGGCTATTGCTTTCATCTATCTTTCGGACGAATTAACGTCCTCGGCCGAAATAGAGGAGAAAATGAAGACTCTGCTGGCCCGTATCAGCGAGAGATTGGTATGAAACGTCTGCTTTCATATATATTATTGCTTCCCATATACTTTTACAGGGCTTGTATTTCGCCTATGACCCCTCCTTCATGTCGTTTTACGCCTACTTGTTCGCAGTACGCTATTGAAGCGATTAAGAAACATGGTCCTTTTAAGGGGCTTTATCTTGCCGTCAGGCGGATACTTCGTTGTCATCCGTGGGGTGGATCTGGGTATGATCCCGTTCCTTAGTGATTTATGAATATTCTGGATATACATACACATCGGCTGCCTGCAGAACCGGGGCAGGCAATACAAAATTGTCAGCCGGCAGAATTTATTCCGCTGGCCGGTGCTTACTATTCTGTGGGGATTCATCCCTGGTACCTGACCCGTGAGAGTTTCGTCCGCCAGTGGGAACTGTTGTTGTCAGCTATCCATTCTCCTCAGGTTCTTGCAATTGGCGAAGTAGGTCTCGACAAGTTGGCACAGACGGACTATGTGTTGCAGCAAGAAGCATTTGAGAAGCAGGCTATACTTGCACACGAAATGGGATATCCGTTAGTAATTCATGCAGTGCGGTCAGCAGATGAAATTATCCGCTTTAAAAGGAAAATGCAGCCTTCTAACCCCTGGATTATACATGGTTTCCGCGGGAAAAAAGAATTGGCTCTGCAATATATCCGGGAGGGAATTTATCTTTCACTGGGAGAGAAGTATCAGGAGGAAGCGCTTCGACAGATACCTTCGGAATACTTGTTTCTGGAGACAGATGAAAGTCTGATAGATATCCATAGCCTTTATGAGCGAGCTGCTTTACTTCTGGAGATGCCTGTTTGCAAACTCATGCAACAAGTACAGCAAAACATTAATAACGTCTTTTTTAGGCAATAAGAGTTGCTTGTTCCGATAAAGAGTCGTACTTTTGCCCTAATTAAACTTTAAAACTTATTATCATTCGATGAATTTTGTAGAAGAACTAAGATGGCGTGGAATGGTGCATGACATGATGCCCGGCACAGAAGAGTTATTGGCGAAAGAACAGGTTACTGCTTATTTGGGTATTGATCCGACAGCCGATTCGTTGCATATCGGACACTTATGCGGTGTGATGATCTTGCGACACTTCCAGCGTTGCGGCCATAAACCATTGGCTTTGATTGGTGGTGCAACAGGTATGATTGGCGATCCTTCGGGTAAGTCGGCAGAACGTAATCTGCTCGATGAAGAGACTTTACGCCACAATCAGGCTTGTATCAAGAAGCAGCTGGCTAAGTTTTTGGACTTCGAATCTGATGTTCCTAATAGAGCCGAATTAGTGAACAACTATGATTGGATGAAGGAGTTCAGTTTCTTGGATTTTGTTCGTGAAGTGGGTAAACACATCACTGTAAACTACATGATGGCTAAGGAATCAGTAAAGAAGCGCCTGAACGGTGAAGCCCGTGACGGATTGTCGTTTACAGAGTTTACTTATCAGTTGTTGCAGGGTTATGACTTCCTTCACCTCTATGAAACCAAAGGATGTAAATTGCAGATGGGTGGTTCCGATCAGTGGGGAAATATCACTACCGGTACTGAGTTGATTCGCCGTACCAATGGTGGTGAGGCTTATGCACTGACATGTCCGTTGATTACCAAAGCTGACGGTGGAAAGTTTGGTAAGACAGAATCCGGTAATATCTGGTTGGATCCTCGTTATACATCTCCTTATAAATTCTATCAGTTCTGGCTCAATGTGAGTGACTCTGACGCAGAACGTTATATCAAGATATTTACTTCGCTTGATAAGGCAGAAATCGACGGGTTGGTTGCTGAACATAATGAAGCTCCGCATTTGAGAGCACTTCAGAAACGTTTGGCAAAGGAAGTAACTGTGATGGTTCATTCTGAAGAGGATTATAATGCTGCGGTAGATGCATCTAATATCTTGTTTGGCAATGCTACATCCGATGCGTTGAGAAAGCTGGACGAAGACACACTTCTGGCTGTGTTCGAAGGTGTTCCTCAATTTGAGATTTCACGTGATGCATTGACAGAGGGAGTGAAAGCAGTTGACCTGTTCGTTGACAATGCTGCTGTATTTGCTTCAAAAGGTGAAATGCGTAAACTGGTTCAGGGTGGCGGTGTTTCTTTGAATAAAGAGAAGTTGGCTGCTTTTGATCAGGTGATTACTACTGCTGATCTGCTTGATGAAAAGTATCTGTTGGTTCAGCGTGGTAAGAAAAACTATTATTTGATTATCGCTAAATAAGGAGTTTTCTTTTCCGCCTTTCATTCAGGGGGCGGGTTGAGTGAAACTTTAATATAAAAAAGAGGATGTCTCAAAAGGGGGTGCCATGTAATAGGCAAATTGACCCTGTGAGACATCCTTTTTCTTTGTGGAGTGGCAGATTAATGCTTGCCTGCTTTATCTGCCGGGAGTTCTTTCAGTAATTCTTCTACTGCCGTCTTCAATTGCGTATCTTCACCTTTGACGATTGTTTCCGGTGAGTTGGCAACTTTAATGTCCGGCTCCAACTGTGTGTTTTCCAGATAGCTTCCATCCGGGAGTCGATAGCCTATGACAGGAATACCGAATACCAGAGATGGGTCTTGCAGGCGTTCCCATGAAACACTGGTCATAGTTCCCGGTACGGGCATACCTACCAATTTACCCAATTTCTGGTGGCTGTATACCCATGGTGTACCGTGCGCATTCGAGTAATTGGCTTCACATGTCAGCATGATAGATGGTTTGTTCCATCGGCGGCTGGGCATATCGCATGCTTCGCGTCCGCGAACAACCTGAGTGAAATACTTCTTGCCGCTGAACAATACTTCGATATCTTCGTGAAGGCGGCCACCACCATTGAAACGGGTGTCTATAACGATACCTTCGCGGTTATTGTATTTTCCTAAAATATCCGAGTAGACGGAACGGAAACTGCCATCACCCATCGACTGTATGTGTACATATCCCAAACGTCCGTTGGACCATTTGTCTACATTGGCCGCCCGTTGTTTCACCCAGCGTTTGTAAAGCAGATTGTTGAGGGTTCCGTTGCCGACCGGGATTACTACTTCTTCCCACCGTTCACCGTTTTGCGGATTGTATAGCGAAACAAGCGTCTTCTTATTGGCTTTGTCATTCAGTAACGTCAGATAATCTGTTTCGGGAGTTATTGCCTGCCCGTTGATCTTTTCAATGACAGTTCCGGCTTTCACCTTCGAGCGGGCGTGATCGAACGGCCCTTTTTCAATCACTTCCATGATCAATGCACCTTTTCCTTTGTGATTCCAGTCTGTAAGCACTCCCAAACTGGCTGTGGCATCTCCCGGAATGGATGGAGAGAAGCGGCCGCCGGTATGCGATACATTCAGTTCACCCAGCCATTCGCTCAGCAATTCGGCAAAGTCGTAGTTGTTATTGATGTGCGGCAGGAATTTGCGGTAAGCAGCAGACATGGCATCCCAGTCTACTCCGTGCATGTTGGTGTTGTAGAAACGTTTCTGCTGCTGCTTATATACATGGTCGAACATATATTCTCGTTCTGCGGCTAAATCCATTTTCATCTCTGCTTTATAGCTGATCGGCTTCAGAGTCTCTCCGCTGAGGTCCATTTTCTGCATGGTGTTGCCTCCCAGGACAAACAGGGTTTTTCCTTCTTTGTCCATATTCATAGAAGCCCATCCGGCATTCATTTTATGAAGCAGCTTGGTCTCTTTTTTGCGGAGATCCATTTTCCATAGGTCAAATCCACCTTCGAATGCTGACAGATAGTAGAGGGTTTCACCGTCTTTTGAGATGATGGTACTGCCCAGATTCGAAGAATTGGGAGTGAGGCGGATGATACGGTCTTCGAGCCCATTCAGCTCCACTACGATGTTTTTTACCTCGTCTTTCTTTTCAGTCTCTGCTTTGGGATCTTTCTTTTTGTCTTTTTTCAGGTTAGCAGAAGCTTTTTCTTTATCCTTCTGTTGCTCCTTTTCCAGTTCTTTCTGCAATTCATAATCCTCTTTACTCAGACGGAACTTATCGAAAGCATCCTGATTGAGGAATACCAGCATGGCATCGTTTTGTGAACCCCAGGAAGCATGTGCACGCATCCCATATCGTTCGGTCGTGAACAAGATGGCATTGCCGTCCAGTGCCCAACGGGGAGATCCGCTCATGTAACCACTGTTAGTCAGGTTGATGATCGGGCTGCCACCCTGTGCACTCACTAATCCTATGTCTGAATATGGATCATGCCGGTTACCGATAAACTCGAGTGTGAACCATTTTCCGTCAGGTGACCATTGGTAGTCGAAATTTCCGTCGGTGCTGAACCAAGTGGATCCATCGGTGATCTGGCGAACCTTTTTCGTGTCTAAATTAACTACCATCAAGCGGTTGCGGTCCTCTATAAACGCCAGTTCTTTACCGTCCGGTGAGAATTGCGGATAAGCCCGTTCCACGGTTGTGGAGGGCAGTAACACTTTTTCTTCGATGATAGTGGCATTCGGGAAGTTGGCCTCCTCTTTACGGGCTATTTTAGCCAGGAAAAGTTGCCAGTTGCCGTTACGTTCGCTTGCGTAGGCCAAGGTACGGTTGTCCGGGGCGAAAGTGAGTCCGGCTTCGCGTGCAGGTGTTTGGGTGATTTGTTTTGTGGTGGCATAATCTGTCGAGGTCACAAATACTTCTCCCCGTACGATAAACGCAATCTGTTTTCCATCCGGCGATACGGTTCCCGATGTCGCTCCGTTTGTAAAAGTCAGGTCTGCTATTTTATCCTGATCATCGCGGACAATGTCTATGTCCGTTTTTTGTGGAGTGGCATTACCTTTTTGAGTATATATTTCCCCGTCATACGCATAGCATAATGTTCCGTCATGACTCATTGACAAGAAACGCACAGGATGTGTTTTGAAAGATGTCACCGTTTTAAGAGACTGTGTGTTGTCCAATGGGAAGTTGTAGACATTGAACGAGCCTTCGCGTTCACTTAATATATATACACTTTTTCCGTCCGGTGAAAGGATGGGGTTGCGGTCTTCTCCGGCGTGATTGGTCAGGTTGGTATGTTTTCCTGTTTGAGTGTTGTACATCCAGATGTCACGGGTGATGGACGAAGTGTGATGTTTCCGCCATTCATCTTCAAAACCTTTACGGTCCTGATAAAGGAAGAATTCCCCCGATGTTGCATAACAAACTGCTTCGGCCGGGGTGCCCAGCACCTGTTCCGTACGTCCTCCGTTTGCAGGGACCTTGTAGAGCTCTGTCATGGCTGTTGTCGGGAACATGGCGCTTTGTGCGGGATCCTGGATGGATGCTGAAAATAGAATATATTTTCCGTCCGGTGTAAAAGTTGAAGGGAGTTCGGATGCAGAATTGGTAGTCAGTCTTTGTGCCGTACCTCCTGTCGCCGGCATTATAAAAATGTCAAAATTGCCATTACGGTCACTGGCAAAAGCGATTTGCTTACTGTCCGGTGACCAAATCGGTGTGCATTCATACGATGGTTGTGTTGTAAGCTGGGTGGCTACCCCTCCTCCGGCAGGTACCTTGTAAATATCTCCTTTGTAACAGAATGCTATTTCTGTTCCGTCCGGCGAAATCTGTACGTCACGCATCCATAGCGGTGATGCGGCATTGCCGGTAAGCGTGGTGAGACCCAATGCAATGCATACAAAAAGTTTTCTCATACTTACTGAATTTATTCGTTTACTTTATTGATTTCTGTAAGTACAAAGGTAGCAATTAGCTGCGGCTAACGAGACTTATTATACAAAAAAGTCTAAAAAGATTTGGAAAATAACTTGCATGGCATTATCTTTGCATCGCTTTTTAACAGAAAGCGCATGAGCTTGTCCTATGGTGTAATGGTAGCACAACAGTTTTTGGTTCTGTTTGTCTAAGTTCGAATCTTGGTAGGACAACCCCCAAATGCCTTGGAAGTAAATTACTTCCAAGGCATTTTTCTTTTTGTATGGCCGAGTTTCCTTTAGGTCAGCTTGTATTATCCATCATCTCCTATTCATGTTATGCTATTTACCTTAATAATTAATTGAGATGGTACGTTCTTTATCTCGTCCTGTGTACGCAGGCTTATTAGCCCGTGTACCTGTGCCCATTAGCCTTGGTATGCGTGCCCATTGGCACGGGTATGCGGGACGAGATAGAGCCTTGACCATTTATATAAAAGATAGCAAGGAAAATGAAATACTTTTCAAGGTATAAATAGATAGGGAATTAACTTTATATGTCTATATAACAGCAGTTTACTATATGCTTTCTGCCAAAAATGGAGGGTGGAAGATGGAAGATAAGGGTGGAAGATTGATAGCCTAAAAAGACGATCTTCCACCATGATAAATTGCGGAATATCAGATGGTAAACTACAAAAAGGTGGAAGATGGAAGATGGAAATACTTTTTCCGTATGAGTGGGTAAATTGGGGAAAAAATTTTCTTCTTTCTCTTTCTTTTTGCCTATTTTTGCCTATTCGTTAATACTAAAATCTAATAATCAATGAAACGTCGCGATTTTCTGAAGTGTTCACTTGCTGTAGGAGCAGGCTTGGCAACCTCTCCGTTGACTTATGCATTTAATGGTGAAAACCAAGAGTCAAACAATGATTCGTCCGGCTCCTCTAAGGCTCCTGCCACAAAAGGAGGGAAACCACATATCATTTTTATTATGAGTGACCAGCATCGTGGAGATGCTTTACATTGCATGGGGAATAAAGCCGTCATTTCTCCTAACATAGATAAGTTGGCTCAGGAAGGCAGCTTGTTTGTATGTGGTTATAGTTCTGCCCCCAGTAGTACGCCCGCGCGTGCCGGCTTGCTTACGGGGATGTCTCCATGGCACCATGGGATGTTGGGGTATGGAAAGGTCGCTTCCAAATATAAATATGAAATGCCCCGGATGTTGCGCGATTTGGGCTACTATACTTTTGGAATAGGGAAGATGCACTGGTTTCCACAGAAAGCCTTGCATGGCTTTCATGCTACATTGGTAGACGAGAGCGGGCGTAGTGAAACCCGTGATTTTATTAGTGACTATCGGGAATGGTTTCAGTTGCAGGCGCCCGGGAAGAACCCGGATTTAACGGGAATCGGGTGGAACAATCATAATGCCGGAACTTATAAACTTGAGGAAAGATTACATCCTACGGCCTGGACGGGGCAAACAGCCTGTGAATTAATACGGAATTATGAAAGTGATCAGCCGCTGTTCCTGAAAGTCTCTTTTGCCCGCCCTCATAGTCCGTATGATCCTCCGAAGCGATATTTGGATATGTATGAAAAGGCAGATATCCCTGTACCGTTTGTTGGGGATTGGTGTGGAAAGTATGCTGAACGTAAAGATCCGGAAAAGGTTGCGAAAGACGCCCCTTTCGCGAATTTAGGAGAAGAATACGCTGTCAATTCCCGACGCCATTATTATGCGAATGTGACGTTTATTGATGATCAGATTGGGCAGATTATTCAGGCCCTGAAAGAGAAAGGAATGTACGAGAACGCAATTATTTGTTATACGGCCGACCACGGTGATATGTTGGGTGACCATTATCATTGGCGGAAAACCTATGCCTATGAAGGTTCGGCGAAGATTCCTTATATTATAAAATGGCCTTCTGCCATGACTACACAGGCTATTAAAGGAAAACGAATAGAACAGCCGGTAGAGTTACGTGATTTTTTGCCTACCTTCATCGAACTTGCAGGGGGAACGGTACCGGATGATATGGACGGCAAGTCTTTGGTTGCACTGGTTTCAGGAAATAATGATGGCTGGCGGAAATATATTGATCTGGAACATGCCACCTGCTATAGTGCCGATAATTATTGGTGTGCGCTTACTGACGGTAAAATGAAGTATATCTGGTTTATTCATACGGGCGAAGAGCAATTGTTCGATTTAAGTGCAGATCCCGGAGAACGGAAGAATCTTTTTGGAGACAGTCGTTATGCAGACCGGTTGGCTGAGATGCGTAAAGCAATGGTTTGTCACTTGCAAGAGAGGGGAACAGATTTTGTAAAAGATGGAAAGCTGGTAGTAAGAGATCAGACTTTACTTTATAGCCCTAATTATCCAAAAGATTAATGTTATTTATCTGTGCAGGATAATTGGGCGCAATTTATTCTCAAATCCCGTTTTCTTTTCTTATTTTTGTGTCGTGTACGCAAACGATGTTTGTCTGAGCGGCACCTAATGTAAACTTATAAATAAGAAATATGAAAACAAACTATGAGATTCGCTATGCTGCCCATCCGGAAGACGCAAGAAGCTATGACACCAAGAGAATCCGGAGAGATTTCCTGATAGAGAAGGTTTTTTCGGCCGATGAAGTGAATATGGTATACTCCATGTATGATCGTATGGTAGTGGGCGGAGCCATGCCGGTAAATGAAGTGTTGAAGTTGGAAGCTATCGATCCTTTGAAAGCTCCTTATTTCCTGACCCGTCGTGAAATGGGTATTTTCAATGTCGGAGGTCCCGGCGTTGTGAGAGCGGGGAATGCGATATTTCAGTTAGCTTATAAAGAGGCGCTTTATTTGGGTTCGGGCGATCGGGAAGTAACTTTTGAGAGTGTAGATGCCGCACATCCTGCTAAATTTTATTTTAATTCGCTGACCGCTCACCGCAATTATCCAGATAAGAAAGTAACGAAAGCCGATGCGGTGGTTGCTGAAATGGGTACGTTGGAAGGCTCGAATCACCGCAATATTAATAAGATGCTTGTAAACCAGGTGCTACCTACCTGCCAGTTGCAGATGGGAATGACCGAACTGGCTCCGGGGAGTGTGTGGAATACGATGCCCGCACATGTTCACAGCCGCCGTATGGAGGCTTATTTCTATTTTGAGGTACCGGAGGAGCATGCCGTATGCCATTTCATGGGTGAGGTTGACGAAACCCGTCATGTATGGATGAAGGGCGATCAGGCAGTATTGTCACCGGAATGGTCCATTCATTCGGCAGCGGCAACTCACAGTTACACTTTTATCTGGGGCATGGGGGGTGAGAACCTTGATTATGGTGACCAGGATTTTTCGTTAATCACGGACTTGAAATAAGGTGTTTGATATGAATATTTCTTTTTAGAGAATGGAAGTGAGATGAGTTTTTTTAAAACATTATAAGTATGGTAAACTTTTCATTAAAGGGCAAAGTGGCATGGGTCACGGGTGCATCTTACGGTATCGGTTTTGCGTTGGCTACTGCTTTCTCAGAGGCAGGCGCGAAGATCGTTTTTAATGACATCAGTCAGGAGCTGGTCGACAAGGGGCTGGCTGCATATAAGGAACTGGGGATTGAGGCCAGTGGATATGTGTGCGACGTCACGAGTGAGGAGCAGGTAAATGCTTTGGTTGCACGGATCGAGAAAGAGGTCGGAGTGGTTGATATTCTGGTAAATAATGCCGGTATCATTAAGCGCATCCCGATGTGTGAGATGACAGCGGAGCAGTTCCGGCAGGTGATTGACGTGGACCTGAATGCCCCGTTTATTGTGTCGAAAGCCGTGATTCCTTCAATGATTAAGAAGGGGCATGGAAAAATCATCAATATCTGTTCGATGATGAGTGAGCTGGGGCGTGAGACAGTATCTGCTTATGCCGCTGCCAAGGGCGGGCTGAAGATGCTCACCCGCAACATTGCGTCCGAGTATGGTGAGTTCAATATCCAGTGTAATGGCATTGGCCCGGGGTATATCGCCACACCTCAGACGGCGCCTTTGCGTGAAGTGCAGTCGGACGGTTCGCGCCATCCGTTCGACTCATTCATTATAGCCAAGACTCCTGCTGCCCGTTGGGGAACACCGGAAGACCTGATGGGACCGGCCGTATTCCTGGCTTCGGATGCTTCGAATTTCGTGAACGGTCATGTGCTTTATGTAGATGGCGGTATTTTGGCTTATATCGGTAAACAACCTAAATGAATCTGATCAATACAATTGAATCAATGAAGAAAGTTTTTCTTTTTGCCGCACTCGCTTTGTTGTGTCTGGCTTGTAATGAAGCGGGTAAGTCGGTTTCTGTTACGGTATCCAATGCCACTTCGCTGGAACGTGACGGTGAGATGGCAGAAGTATCCATGAGCGAGGTTTCCTCTAAATTGCAGTTACCCGATACCGCGCAGATAGTCGTGGTGGATGCCGAAGGGCAGCAAGTACCCTATCAGATAACTTCCGACGAGAAAGTGATATTTCCGGTCAGTGTACAGGCGAATGGTTCGACTGTTTACACGATAAAGGCGGGTATTCCCCAGGAGTGTCCGGTGAAGGCTTGCGGAAGATATTATCCCGAACGGGTGGATGACGTGGCCTGGGAGAACGATTTGGTGGCTTTCCGTACCTACGGACCTGCTTTACAGGAAACCGGAGAGCGTGCTTTCGGATATGATATCTGGACGAAGTACAACACCACTGATCCGGTGGTGGAAGCTCGCTATGAAGGCGAACTGAACCCGGATACAAAAGCTAAAATAGCAGAACTCGGGAAGACGGATCCTAAAGCCGCGCAGGAGCTTTACCGGTCGGTTTCTTATCATGTGGACCATGGCAACGGACTGGACTGTTATAAGGTCGGTCCTACTCTGGGAGGGGGCACAGCTGCGTTAATGGCAGGTGATACAATTATTTATCCGTATTGTTACGCTACCCAGGAGATACTGGATAATGGTCCGTTGCGTTTCACTGTGAGACTGGTGTATCATCCGTTGGTGGTAAGGGGAGACTCCGGCGTGATCGAAACACGTGTGATTACGTTGGATGCGGGTTCGCATCTGAACAAAACGATTGTTTCTTATACCAATCTGAAAGAGACAATGCCTCTGGCCGTCGGCATCGTATTGCATGAACCCGATGGAGCTGTGGTGGCGAATGCGGCAGAGGGATACATCACTTATGTGGACCCGACGGATAATGCCGGTAATGACAACGGTAAAATCTTTGTGGGTGCTGCGTTCCCTACTTTGGTGAAGGAGGCGAAACCTGTTCTGTTCCCGGAGAAAGAGAAGAAAGAGCTGCGCGGAGGTGCCGACGGGCATGTGCTGGCTATCAGCGAGTATGAACCGGGAGCTGACTTTACTTATTACTGGGGAGCTGCCTGGGATAAAGCCGATATAAAAGACGCTGCTGCCTGGAATGCCTATATGGCCGATTTTGCCCGGAAGATACGTAATCCGCTGACGGTAACGGTGAAATAAAAGAGTTACCTGACAAATAATCGATCATTTTGCTGGCGTCAGCAAAACGATCGCTATGTCGGGAGGGGGCTGCAGGTAGATGATATAGCGAGAACATGCGGATAATAATTGGGCTACGTGAAGAAGGTGGGAAGAAGACTGACCAGTGAAGAGCGAAAGGCTTTGAAGAACCGGTCATAGCCCGACTTTTAGTCTTCCATCTGCTTTATATTCCTTATTAGTCCGCTATACTTAGCCCTCTTCACGGCACTGCCTTTGAAGAGGGTTCTGTATTTCTCCTCGCTTAGTTGTTGCCAGTCTTCTTTCTTCATATTCATAAACTCCGGCGAGGGTTGCAGCTCCGGTGTCCGGCAAGGAGTGGCAAACCGGTTCCAGGGACAAGCTTTCTGGCATTCGTCACATCCATAAACACGGTTTCCCATCAGAGGGGAAATAGAGGCCGGAATTTCGCCTTTATTCTCTATAGTGAGGTATGAAAGGCAACGGCGTGCATCCAGGCCGTACGGGGCTTCTAAAGCCTGCGTGGGGCAGGCTTGCAGGCAGCGGTTACACGTCCCGCAGCGATTCGGCCGGGGGCGGTCGTATGTGTCGGCTTCCGTGTTCAGGAAGAGTTCTCCCAAGAAGAAGGCAGATCCGGCACGGGGGATGATCAGCTGGGTATTCTTCCCGATCCATCCGAGGCCGGCACGCCAGGCCCAATAGCGTTCGGGTACGGGGGCGGTGTCACAGAACACACGTCCGTCCAGTTCCGGTACGTCTGATTCCTGTATGAAGCGGAACAGGGCGGTCAGCTTCTCACGCATGAGGTCGTGATAATCCATCCCATAGGCATACCATGCGAATTGGTACTCGTCCTCGGGTAACCGGGTAGCGGGGTAGTAGTTCAGGGCGACGGAGACTACGCAACGGGTGCCTTCGACCAGCAGAGCCGGATCACAGCGCTTGTCGAAATGGTTGGCCATATAAGCCATTTCGGCGTGCCTGCCCGAGTCCAGCCATTCCTTCAAAAAGTCCCGGTGTACGGGATCGACCGGCCCGGCCGGTGCTATGCCGCAAGCAGAAAAGCCGAGGCGCAAGGCTTCGGCTTTCAGGGCTTTACTGTTTATCTTCGTTTCCATTATAGGATCTTAAATTCGTATCCTTCCTCTTTCAGGAAGTCGATGGCACGGGGAAGTGCGTATTGCAGGTTTCCGTTGTTCCAGGACTTCAGCGAATCGTGGAAGGTAATGATAGACCCGTTGCGGGCATATCTCATCACATTGGCCAGCACTTGCGGCGGGCGGAGCTTCTTACTGTAGTCTCGGGTGACGAGGTCCCACATGACGATCTTATAGTGGCGCTTCAGCGTCATGTACTGCATCCAGCGCATGTGTCCGTGAGGCGGACGGAACAGGTCCGTTTTCATCAGCTCGTTGGCCTTGTCTGTATTGGCCAGATAATTTACCGACAGATATTCGAAGCCGCGGATGTGGTTGAACGTATGGTTGCCGATGCGGTGTCCGCGTTCCACTACCATATGGAACACATCCGGATGCTTGCGGATGTTGTCGCCTACCATGAAAAAAGTAGCCTTGATGTTGTGTTTGTCCAGCAACTCCAGTACCCAGGGCGTCACTTCCGGAATGGGGCCGTCGTCGAAGGTCAGGTAAACTGCCTTCTCGTCAGGGTCCATCCGGAAGATAGCGTCGGGATAGATTGCACGGAAAAACCAAGGCGGTTGCTCTATAAACATCTTCTTCGGTTACAGATTACTGATGGACTTTCATGCGTCCTACGTAAATGTTATATAGTTCGTTCACTTTCGGAGTATAGTTGCCGGCCAGTTTCGACTTGTATTTCTCCATCATTTTGGCTTCCATATCCAGTGCGCTGAGGTGCATGATGAATTCACGCTGCGACATCAACAGATGATTGTCGTCCAGGCTGAGATACCAGGTGAGGTATTCCACAGACTTGTTTGCCAGTTCGTCGATGATCTGATCGGCTTTCGCGGTATCTCCCAACTGGTAGTAGGCTTCTGCCATCTCGAGTGCCCCGTTCTGGAAGTCGTAGGGTACGTTGAAGGCGGGAATCATCTTTTCGGCATATTCCAATGCGGCCAGCGCCTTGTCTTTCTTGCCTTCTTTCATCAGCTGTGTGATGAGTTGGGCGAAGATGCGGCGATGGGTGTAGCACATGCGCATTGTGTTCTCGTCGATGTAGATGCCCGGCTTGTCGATGCCTCCGAACTTGAATTTGTTCATCAGGTTGTCGTACATCTTCTCGCTGTCGATGGTTGCTTCGAGTGCTTCCGTATCGAACGGGGTGAAGCGGTACGTGAGGCCTTCCTGGATGAAATGCCCGCGCATATTCAGTTGGTTGTCCGTGCCTACGGTGATGGCCATGTAGATGGGGCGTTCCCAGTTGGCGTTGGCCAGCATCTCGAGCATCATCAGCTCGCTCTTGTAGAGGGCGCGTTTGGGGTTGCCCTTTTCGTCTTTGAGCGAGATGTGCATATAGTCGGGGATGGAGTCGCCCAACGCTGCTGGGATCATCATACCCGAGCGGCGTACGGCTTCTTTGTCGATCTTGACAACGATGCTGTCGGTCGGTATCACCGCTTGTCCGTCTTTGGTGCGTACCCAGTATTTCAGGATATTCTTCAGTTCGTAAGGATTGTCTCCGAATTGTGCCCGGATGTTGTTCAGGGCTTCCGGGTTCTTGCCGTTCAGGACTTCTTCTTCGGCGGCTTTGTAGGCTTTGTCTATCTGCTTCTTGAAGTCCGGGCGGATGGGTACGTATTCGTTCTGTCCCTCCACGTATTCGGTTCTGTTCCAGGTGATGGGCAGTGCGGGGGAGTCATAAGCCGGGCGTTTCATCTGGTCGATGTACCAGTCGGTCTGCAGGTAGCTCAGGTTACAGGTGCGTGCGTCGGTGCGGAAACCTTCTGTCTCTTGGTTGTACCACAGCGGGAAGGTGTCGTTGTCGCCGTTGGTATAGATGATGGGGTTGCCGCTTTCCTGAAGTGACATCAGGTAGTTCTGTCCGAAGTCGCGTGCCACGTAGCGTCCGCTGCGGTCGTGGTCGTCCCATGTCTGGCTGGCCATCTGTATGGGTACGAGCAGGCAGACTGCCGACGTAAGGGCTGCTGCGGGAACTTCTTTCATGTATCTGCGCAGGAGGTGGACGATGCCCGCTACACCCATGCCGATCCAGATGGCGAAGGCGTAGAAGGAGCCTGCGTAAGCGTAGTCACGTTCGCGGGGTTGTCCCGGTGTCTGGTTGAGGTAGAGCACGATGGCTATACCGGTCATGAAGAACAGGAAGAATACCACCCAGAATTGCTGGATGCCTTTCTGTCCGCGCCATGCCTGCCAGAAGAGTCCGATGACTCCCAGCAGAAGCGGGAGGCAGTAGAAGACGTTGTGTCCCTTGTTGTCCTTCAGTTCCTGTGGCAGGAGGCTTTGGTCGCCGTACATGAGGTTGTCGATGAACGGGATGCCGGTGATCCAGTTGCCGTGCTCTATTTCGCCACTGCTCTGGATGTCGTTTTGTCTTCCGGCAAAGTTCCACATGAAGTAGCGCCAGTACATGAAGTTGAGCTGGTAGGAGAAGAAGAACCTGATATTGTCCCACTGTGTGGGCATGTTTACCATCAGCATCTCTCCGCATTGGTCGTAGGGGACGTCATATCCGGTGATGTTTTGCCAGGATTTATAATAAGCGGCGTGTGCCGAACTGTACATGCGGGGGAAGAGCATGTTCTGCGCGTATTCATATTCCACGCGTCCCGGAAGTTCGACGTACGAGTCTTTCTCGTCCGGTGAGGTTTTCTCTTTCCGGACGTATTTGGTGTCCGCACTTTTCTGGCGGGGAACACAATAGCCGTCTTCCACGTCGAGTGCTACTTTCGAGGAGTAGGCCGGGCCGTAGAACAACGGGCGTGTGCCGTATTGCTCGCGTCCTAAGTATTCGCCCAGCGTGAAGATGTCTTCCGGTGAGTTCTGGTCCATCGGCGTGTTGGCTACCGAGCGGATCACGATGAGGGCATACGAGGAGTATCCTACCATGATCATCATGGTGCAGAGCAGCGCCGTGTTCATGGTGCGGGCGGACATGCGTATCTTGGCGTTGAGCTTCGATGCGTAGAAGAGGTAGAGGGCCAGTGCGCCCAGTACGAGGATGCCGATGATGACGGCGCCTGCTCCGTGTCCGTAGAACGGGATGCCGAGCATGGCGATGGTCAGCAGGAAGGAGAGGTTCATGCGGGTGCGGCTCTTCTCGTTGTAGCTTTCGTAGATGCCCCAGATGATGGCGGCTGCCAGCAGGGCGATGTAGACGATCACGCCGGTGTTGAACGGCATTCCGAGGGAGTTGACGAACAGCAGTTCGAACCAGCCGCCCACTTTTACGACGCCGGGTACGATGCCGTAGAGCACCGCTGCCACCAGTACCATCGATCCGGCGAGTGCCAGCAGGGAGCCTTTAGCGTTGGCGCCCGGCACTTTCTTGTAGTAGTATACCAGTACGATGGCCGGCAGGCAGAGCAGGTTGAGCAGGTGCACACCGATGCTGAGGCCTGTGAGATAAGCGATGAGGATGATCCAGCGGTCGCTGTGCGGTTGGTCGGCAACGTCTTCCCACTTCAGTATCAGCCAGAATACGATGGCGGTGAACATCGAGGAGTAGGCGTATACTTCTCCTTCGACGGCCGAGAACCAGAATGTGTCGCTGAATGTATAGGCCAGTGCGCCTACCAGTCCGGAACCCATGACGGTGATCAGTTGTCCGCGTGTGATGGCGTTCTCGTCCGTGATGACGAGTTTGCGGACCAGGTGCGTGATGCTCCAGAAGAGGAACAGGATGCAGGCGCCGCTCATCAGCGCACTCATGTAGTTGACCATTTTGGCTACCAGTGCCGGGTCGTTGACGAATTGCGTGAAAAGGTTGGCCGTGAGCATGAAGAAGGGTGCTCCGGGGGGGTGTCCTACTTCCAGTTTATAGGCGGTAGTGATAAATTCCGGGCAGTCCCAGAAACTGGCTGTGGGCTCTATCGTCATGCAATAGACGGTAGCGGCGATCAGGAAGGTGATCCAACCCACGAGGTTGTTTACGGTTTTGTACTGTTTCATTCAGACTATAGTTAGTTATTTGTTAACATGATAGACGGGCGCAAAGATAATGATTTACGTGAAGATAGCCGTAGAAAGTGTAGAGTTTTAGGAGTTTGGAGGGGAGAATTAAGAAACGGTAACGGTTGTTCTTAAATTTAAGAATAAGAATAATTGAAGATGAAGAATTATCATATGGGAGAATCAAAACAGAAGTTTCAAAAGACGTTCGTCTGATGCAACAAAGATAAGCCGCTTTTTTCATCTGTGCAAATCTTTTTACATCATTTTAATTATCAGTCATTTATCTCTTCTTTTTGTATTCAGCGCACAGAGCAAAGACCGTGTTTCAAAAAACGAACGTCTTTTGAAACACAAGAGCCGTTCTATCTATCTAACTTACACAAACTTACCGCAAAATAAAAGCTGTATTCACAGCCTGCTATAGCCGGCCTGTCCATTCTTAATGGGAAGGCCATGCTGAGTACGATCTATTTTATTCACTTTTAAACATTTGAATTATGAATACAAAGGCAAAACTTCTGTATGTAGGCTTTCGTGCGTTAAGCACATGCTGTGTGTGCGCGGCTTTTTTAATGATAACATCGTGTGGAGACAATGTTGTGAACCCCGACAGTCCCGAACCGGACGGAGGGGATGTGATCCCTATTACGGTCAGCCGGGTTGAGGATGGCAGCTATATGGAAAGTCATGTTGATACTCCCGCCACAACCGGGGGAAGAACGCTTGTAGACGAATGGGTACCGGTTAAGGAATCACCCGCCAGCAGGGCCATACCTGCTGCCGTACCTTACGAGGGTCCTTCAGTGGTCCGGATGACACTCCGCGAAGAGCCGCAAGTCACTACCCGTGCCGCTACATTGGGCAACGGCATTTATTTCCGGTTGATCGTTTTCCGTAATGAGGGTGGCAATTACGTGTTCCAGTCGGCAGCGGATTTTACGACGAACGGGGCTTCCGCTCCCACACTCAGGCAAGGAAAGTTACTCACCAGAGCGGGAACTGTCCGTGTGATCGGATACTCGTTCAATAGTACGACAGCGATGGGAACAATCCCTTCATCCTATGCCTATAACGGTACTTCCGTCACTATCCCGAATATGAGTAATGACTTTATGGTTTATGACTCGGGGGACATAGCGAATGTGAGTACAATCAACCACAACCTGTCGGTTATTTTCACGCAAAAACTCTGCAAGCTGACGGTTAAACTCTCCTTGTCGCAGTTTGTAAGCAACACGTTTACCAACTGTACGGGCGTATATGTTTCTCAGGGCGGTAATGCGTCCGCCTGGACGATAGGTCCCTCTACAAATAATGTAAGTGCCAATACCGGAAATACACCTACATTCAATATTGGCAATAATTCTACTGCCACTGTGCGGTTAGTTCCTTTTTCGGGTTCACGGGCAATCACGGTACATATCGGTACGTTGAAACTTAGTAATTACTTTAACGCGGATAACCGGAATATCACCTCGAGCCAGAATGTACAGTTGCTACCAGGAAAGAGTTATACCATTACGCTAAAGTTTGAATTGGGAGTACAATTGGCGGCAAGTAACATTAACCTGACACAAAACGGATGTACCACAAATGATAAGAATGATTTGGCAAAGCTGAGATGGGGCACGGGAAATTTAAAAAGTATGGGAAACGCCAATTACGTGTGGGCACCTTCGCAGACAGAAACCGGATATTACTATGCCTTCAATAAACTTTATGATGGCAGTACCGGAGATCCGTGTTCTAAATTGAATACTGCATATTATGGCACAAGCTGGCGAACACCAACTAAAAATGAACTGGAAAAACTGGCACGATGTACAGATAAAGTTTATACTAATGGAGGTATGTGGTTTATGAATAAAAGTCTGGGGTTATTTTTAAAAGCTGGAGGAATGCGACAGGAAAGTGGAGCGGGTACAGGTGGAGCGGGATATACAGATCATGGGTGTTACGTGACTTCAACACTAGGGAGCAGTGGAAGTAATTGTTATGTTATGGAATTTACAACAACAACTGTAGTGGTCAGTAATACTGGTGCTTGGTGGTCTCTCCTAACTAATGGTTATTTTGTCCGTTGTGTAAAAGGCACCAAACAATAATATTCACTTTTGAACTAACCTATTAAACAAACTTGATTCAAAGGTTAGCATGAGGACAATGTTGTGTCACATGCAATTATAAAAGGCATGATAACGAGATTATAAAAGTGCTGATAACTTGGCACCTCCATACATGTTGAACGAAATGAGAAACAAGATTCTTTGCTATGGACAGAAAGCGTTTTGTCTATAGCAAAGAATCTGACATTGAATGAATATTTGACTAGTGCCAGTTTGTTTCGTGCTATAGATAAGTTCTGTAATGTAGTGGAGATAAACTGGAAATTAGACTTATAAAATACAGATTTAGTTTTTCAAATGGTGTTTCAAAAGACGTACGTCTGATGCAACAAAGATAGGTTGCTTTTTTCATCTGTGCAAATCTTTCTACATCGTTTTAATTATCAGTCATTTATCTATCCTCCTTGCATTTAGTGCGGAGAGTAACAATGGTGTTTCAAAAAACGTACGTTTTTTGAAACACCATTGTGTATCCAAGACCGTTATATCTGATTGTAATACACAAACTTACGCATAATAAAAGTGGTATCAAACAGCCTTTCCGGACTTATACGAGGATGTATAGGTCCGCAATGCGTCTTTGATACGATTATTCACTTTAATATCTTAGTATATGAATAGAACTTTTATTATGCGAGAGTGTCTCGGTAAAGCCTTATGGCTGTGTTTTTGCCTTTCGATAGCAGGATGTGCGGAAGATGACAGAATGACTCCCCTGTCTGCTGACAGCGGGGATACTGCCGACGAATTAATCCCCATCCATATCAGCCTGACGGGTGACAACAACTATCATTCATCTTCTTTTAATGACGCTTCGCCCCGTAACCACTCTCCCCTGATCGCCGAATGGGTGGGGGTAAAAGCTTTCTCCCCTACACGCACGGGAGAGCAACCGGACTATGAAGGTCCCCGGATAGCCTCGATGGAACTGACGGAAGATACTCTACCCTGTGCAAATACCCGTGCAACAGTGCCTGCGGGAGTTTATTTCCGGCTGATTGTTTTCCGGAAGTCCGGAAATAACTATGTCTTCCAGTCGGCCGCCGATTACACCTCAAATGGTACGGGCACTCCTGTACTCAAACAGGGGAAATTGCTGACACGCTCGGGAACGATACGCGTGGTGGGCTACTCCTTTAATACCACTGCCGCTGCCGACTTGGGAACTATACCTTCCACGTATGCCTACAACAGCAGTACAGTGTCTATCCCTAACATGAGCAAGGACTTCATGACCTTCGATTCCGGAGATATAGCGAATGTAAACAGCCTCAGCCACAATCTTCTTCCGGTGAGCTTCGGCCAGAAGCTATGTAAATTGACGATTACCATCAGTCCTACCGGGTTTCCAAGCAATACGATCAGCAATTGCACGGGTGTATACGTAAAGCAAGGGGGAAATTCCACATCGTGGAAGATCGGTCCTTCGACCAATGTGGTAGCCGCCAACACGAATAATACCGCGGCATTCAGTCCGAACACGACCCTGAGTACAACCATACGCATGGTTCCGTTTGCAGGGGCCAGGACCATTACAGTGCATTTCAATACGCTGACAATAAGCGGACGGACCGTGCCCAACAATACGGAAATCACCTCCACCGGGAGCGTACAACTGAAAGAGGGAAAAAGCTATACGATGAAAATACAATTTAAGAAAGCCATCGGAATTAATGTACCTTCCGGAAGTATCAATTTAACTGCAAATGGTTGTTCTGCAACTGATAAAACAAATTTAGCCAAACTGACCTGGGCAGATGGGAATCTGAAAAGCACAGGATCTGCTAATTATGTGTGGGGAACTTATTCAGAATACGGATATTATTATCCATGGTATAAAGATTATAGTGGAAATAATATAGACCCATGTACAAGACTTAAAAGTGATTACGGAACGGGCTGGCGTACTCCATCAAGGAATGAATGCTTATCGCTATCCAGATGTACGGATAAAGCTGCTGTAACTAGCGGAGGTAATAAGGGAATGTGGTTTATGAATAATTCCAAAGGTTTATTTTTACCCTTGGCAGGTGCGCGAACTTGGAGTGGGGGAAGTGGCACTACCGCTACAGAAAGTGGATACGCACGTTATTGGACCAGTACTAACAATAGTAGTAGTATTGCATATTCACTTAATTTTGAGAATAATAAAGCGGAAGTTAATTCAAGTACTAAAGGAGACGGATTTAGTGTCCGCTGTGTAAAATAATAGATTTATAAATTATTAAAATCGTAATGATCATGAAAACCGAACTCAAAGGCTGGCTTGCGGACAATACCGTGACCACCGACAACAAAGAAGACAAAATCCTGGTATTGGAAAGCGCCGGAAACCTGACACTAACCGATGTACTGGATGAAATGAAGAAAGAAGATACCGGCTTGCGGGCAGAGACTTTAAAGCATGCCGTCGATCTTTTTCAGCGCACAGTATCAGAATTGGTACTGAACGGATACTCTGTCAATACGGGGCTTTTTCGTGCCGTCCCACAGTTTCGCGGCGTGATAGACGGTGGGATATGGAATCCCGAGAGAAATTCTATCTATGTTTCCTTCAATCAGGATAAGGATTTACGTGAAGCTATCGCACGGACCAATGTGAAAATTCTGGGAGCCAAAGGTGACCCGGCCTACTTCATCGGTGGTGAAGACGCTGCCACCCGTGCCACAGATGGCAGTGCAACTGCCGGACGTAACTATCGCCTGCAGGGCAAGAATATCAAAGTAGCAGGCACAGACTCTGCCGTAGGTATCGTATTGATTGACGAAAAAGGCACAGAAACGAAGTTACCGATGGATATGATCGCCATAAACAACCCCTCGGAAGTATTGGTGCTACTTCCTGCCGACTTGAAAGACGGAACCTATGAACTGAGATTGACTACACAGTTTTCAACCGGTAATAAGCTACTGAAAGTGCCTCGTACGGTGATCCGTAATCTGGTTATCGGTCTTCCTTCAGGAGGAGATGGTGGTATCGTAGATGATCCTACAGCCTGATTTCGGGGAAAGAGGATTTCCCAGTTCAAGGAAGGCTTTCTTCCAAATGTAGGGAGGGCGCCGTTCTTCGGCTGGGGAAGGAGGATTGTGTAAGGGCTCCGTTTTGCATTACTTCAGATTTTATGTGAGGTAGTGCAGAGCGGAGTTTTTGTATAGGGGGCGGCGGCGTTCACCGCTCCTCGCCGCTCTCGTGGCAATGGCAATGCGGGCCCAGCACCCGGTGGGGGAGCGTGCCGTGTCCTAACAGCTCGATGGGGCAGTTGAAATTCCGTTCCAGCCATTCGGTGTTGACGCTTGCGGCCGGATGGTAGTCCAGTGTTTCGTTCACACAGGCGATGTTCTTCACCTGTTGCAGCACCGTCCCGATGTCGTGGCTGACAAGGATGATGGCGCAGTCGCGGTTGATCTCGGCCAGCAACTGGTAGAGGCGGGCTTCGAAGCGCTTGTCGATATAGGTGCTCGGTTCGTCGAGAATGAGCAGTTGCGGGTCGCTGATGATGGCGCGTCCCAGCAGGGCGCGTTGCAGTTGTCCGCCGCTCAGCTGCCCGATAGCACGGTGTTCCAGTCCCTCGAGTCCCATGCGGAGGATGACTTGGCGGGCTTTCTCACGTTGAGGGTCGTTGAAGCGGCTGATCAGCGATTTCTTTGAGCTCAGTCCCGACAGGATCACTTCCAGAACCGAGATGGGGAAGGAGCGGTCGATCGAGCTGTACTGCGGCAGATAACCTGTCGTGAGCGGTTCGTGATGCTTGACGATCTCTCCTCCCGTGGGGCGGAGCAGTCCCAGGATGCACTTGATGAGGGTGGTCTTCCCCCCTCCGTTGGGACCGATGATGCCGAGAAAGTCACGCTCGTAGACTTCCAGGTTGACATCGTGGAGCACAGTGCGTCCGTCGTAGGCGGCCGAAAGGCCCCGGATGGAGAGGAGGGAGGCAGAGGCTGTTCCTTCCGTATGCTTGTGGCTGTTTCTTTCTTTATCCATAGGTTGGTTGGGGTTAGTTATTATTGTCTGGGTTCACCACAGAGGACGCAGAGGACACAGAGAATATTTTCTCTTTCATATCTTAGAAGCAAGAGATTAAAACTCTGTGCCCTCTGTGTTCTCTGTGGTGAATCCTATTCTGCGCTGAGGCTCTTCGCTACGTTCAGCATCTCCTCCTCCCAGTCGTACGAAAGCGGATTGATGGGTACCACCCGTGTTCCGGTCTGCCGGGCAATGATTTCAGCGTTGCGGCGGTCGAATTCCGGCTGCACGAAGATGATCCGTACCCCTTCTTTGCGGCAGAGATCCATCAGCCCTTTCAAGTGGGCGGGTGAGGGTTCCTTGCCCCCTTCCTCGATGCTGATCTGGTGTAACCCGTAGTCGCGTGCAAAGTAAGAGAGGGCCGGGTGGTAGATGATGAAGGCACGGTCGGCTCCGGGTGCCGACAACGTCCGGCGGATCAGGCTGTCCGTCTGCTCGATGCGTTGGCAGAGCGAGTCGTAGCGGGCTTTGTAGTATGCCTCGTTCTCCTTGTCGAGCACGGTGAGCGCCTTGAACGTGTTTCCGGCTATGATCAGTGCGTTCGCTGCCGAGTTCCAGATGTGCGGCTCCACGCCTCCCTCGTGGCGGTGGTCGCCGTGATCGAAGGCGGATTCAAAGATCAGGTCTACCCCTTTCGAAGTGTCGAACACCTGGATGTGGGGCGTATTGTTCATCAGCCGGTCCATCCACGAACGTTCGAAGCCGATGTATCCGATGCGCAGGTACGCCTCGCTCTCGCCCAGCGACACCAGTTGCTGCGGGGTGGGGTCGTATGTTTCGGGGCTGCTGCCTTTGGGCACCATGCTGCGTACGGTAAACTTGTCTCCGGCGATGGCTTCGGTGAAATACCGTTGCGGCTCCATGGTGACGGTGATGATCCGTTCGCCGGTACTGTCCTTTCCACGCCCGGAACAGGCGGAAAGGAGGAGCAGAAAAAGAAAAGCGAAGACGGCCGCACCTCCGGTTCCTCTCCCCGGGAAGGGGAAGGCGGGGGCGACTGTCGGCTGTTGTATTCGGTTGGTTTTCATAATGGTTATCCTTGTTATCGTTTTAGTTCACCACAGAGGACGCAGAGGGCACAGAGTTTTAATCTCTTGCTTTTAAGATATGGAAGAGAAAATGCTCTCTGTGTCCTCCGTGGTGAGAGGTATCTTCTTCGCCCTCAATATTTCCCTTTTGCCACCCGGAGGGCCCGGAAGCCGTTCCACGGTGAATCCGGCCGCCTGCAGCATCCTCCGTACCACTCCTTTGGCGCAATACGTAGTCAGTATTCCGTCCTTTTCCATCATAACGTACAGGCGGTCGAATAGTTCTTGCGTCCACATCTCCGGCTGCTTCTCCGGTGCGAAAGCGTCGAAGTAGATAAGGGAGAATAGCGGTGAATGATCAGCGATGGACGGTGAATGATCAGCGATCGGCGACGGACGCTCCATGCTTGTGAAGTCTCCCTGTATCTTCCTCAGGGTGAAATGTGGAGTGATCCGCACGTCTTCTCCCCAGGGCGATGTATGGAGAGCTTTCATCCATTGCGCAGCCTGTTCGTCGCCGGTCGCCTGCCGTTCCTCGTTAGTATACCCGAGCTTCTCCACCGTTTCCCACGGCAGGGGATAGAGCTCGATACCTGTATAGTGTACCTGCCTGCCCGACTTTTCCGCTTCGATCAGTGTGAGCAGTGCGTTCAGCCCCGTTCCGAACCCTATCTCGAGGATGCGGGGCGAGGGGGCGGCGGAAGTCTTCAGCCCCATGTCGATGAAGATATGCGAGGACTCCGTCAGGGCCCCTTTGACGGAATGATAGTGCTCGTCCAGTTCGGGAACGAAGAGAGTGGCACTTCCGTCGGCAGTATATTCAATGATTCTTTCCATCTTTCAGTTCTTTACATAACCAGGTTCAGGGCTTCCTGCATCGCTTTCAGCAGGATGATGTAACGTATCAGTTTCCCGGCAAACATCGAAGCGGTGGTCAGCCACACGTTGCTCCGCATGAATCCTAAGGCCATCGATATCACCTCACCGATGGCCGGCAGGAAGGCAAAGAAAGCCATCAGGGCGCCTTTCCCCCGGAGGAAACGCTGCATCTTGTCTATCTTCTCCTTCTTGACCTTGAAGTATTTCTCAATCCAGTCTACTCTGCCCAGGCGCCCCATGTAATAGCACGTCATCCCTCCGGCTGTGTTCCCTAACGAAGCGGAAATGAGGCAGAGAGCAGGGTCGAGCCCTAATTTCACCAGCCCTAACAGTACGATCTCCGAACTGAATGGGACGATGCTTCCGGCCAGCAGCGCCGAAATGAACAGGCCGGGATAACCCCAGTCAATGAGTATCTGTGAAACGGTTTCTATAAAAGCGTCCATATGTTAAAGCAGAATAAGGCGATGAGGGCAACCATCGAACCGATGAAAAAGAGGTTGGACGTCCGGCTGTTGGTCAGTACGAACAGGTGTCCCACCAGGATACTGACGCCAATCAGCAGCAGCGAAAGCAGATTCATGCTCAGGGTGGGTTGCAGCACGATGAACAGGAAGATGCAGAAGTTGAGGAAAATAAGGAAATGCAGATAAGCGCGCGTCCGTATCTTATCCTCGTATCCTGCCACGATGCAATGCACCGAGCTGACCACATACAGGATGAACAGATAGCCTAACGTGACGACTTCCCACAAACGGAAATCGTGCCCGAAGTCGATGGGCCGGAAGCTGATCAGGTTGACGAACGGCTGATAGAAAAGCGCCATTTCGTTGTGGAAGAACGCATGTCCCAGTAAGAACCAGTAAGGGACGCTCCAGCCGGTCATTGCCCCACAGAAGCTGCGGAACGTGAGCGCCTGGAAGTTGGATGCCCCCAACAGCCAGATGGGGATGAAGTACGTCAGTTGCGGAAACACGATGCTGCCCGCGCTCAGAAAGGCGAACGAGTGGAACAGGTATCCGGCGGGCCGGGGGTCCTGATAGCTCTTGAACAGGAAATAAAGCGAGATGAGAAAGGCTACGGCGGCAATGTCGCCCGCATAGAGCAGGTGCATGCCGGGACAGGCCGTGATGAGCAGAAAGTAAAGCGATGTCTGCACGGATGCCCTCATGCGGATGATGGCAAACGTATTATTCAGCTCTATCAGGAAATAACCGATGGCGGCAAAGAGCAGGAAGCTGACAATGCGGTTGGCCCATGCGGGTATGTTTACGATATCCCATAGAGAGTAGGCCGACTCTTTCGTCTCCAGTCCGGGCAGTAGAAAGGAGGTCAGCACCCAACAGGCGATACACGTAAAGATAACGACAGGCAGTGTGAATCTGCCCGCCGTTATCCGGCCTTGTAGTCTTTGGTTTCTCATTATAAATCGAAGCCGATGTCGCGGCGATAGTTCTTGTCCTTAAAGTCAATCATGTCGGCCACCTTGTAGCATTGTGCCAGTGCCCCGGCCTTGTCGTTGCCGTAAGAGCAGATGGCGAGCACGCGTCCGCCACTGGTCACCACCTGGCCGTCCTTCATGGCTGTTCCGGCGTGGAACAGGATGCTGTCCGTTGCCCGGGCTGCTTCCAGTCCGCTGATGGCGTACCCTTTCCGGTAGGCTTCGGGGTATCCTCCGCTGACCATTATCACGCAAGTGGCCGTGCGCGGGTCGATGACGAGTGACCGGGTGTCGAGGTTGCCTTCGGCCACGCCTTCCAGCAATTCTACCAGGTCGCTTTGTATGCGCAGCATCACGCTTTCCGTTTCGGGATCACCCATGCGGACGTTGTATTCAATCACCATCGGTTCGCCTTTTACGTTGATCAGTCCCAGGAAGATGAAGCCTTTGTAGACGATGCCTTCGGCTTTCAGTCCGTTGACGGTCGGTTCGATGATGCGGGTGCGCACCTTCTCCATAAACACCTCGTCGGCAAACGGGACGGGAGTCACGCTGCCCATGCCGCCGGTATTGAGCCCTTTGTCTCCTTCACCGATGCGTTTGTAGTCTTTGGCCACAGGCAACACCTTATAATGGTCGCCGTCCGTCAGCACAAATACGGAGCACTCGATGCCGCTCAGGAACTCTTCGATGACCACCGTTGCCGAGGCATTGCCGAACATACCGCCGAGCATCTCTTTCAGCTCTTTTTGAGCCTCTTCCAAGGTAGGCAGGATCAGTACACCTTTACCGGCGCAAAGTCCGTCTGCTTTCAGCACGTAGGGGGCTTCGAGCGTTTCGAGGAATGCCAGTCCCTCGTCCAGTGTATCGGCCGTTACGCTCCGGTAGCGGGCTGTCGGTATGTGGTGGCGCTGCATGAATTCCTTGGCGAACTCTTTGCTGCCTTCCAGCTTGGCTCCTTCCTTCGACGGGCCGATGACGGCAATCTCTTTCAGGCAGGGATTGTTCTGGAAACGGTCGTAGATACCTTCTACCAATGGGTCTTCCGGCCCTACTACAATCATGTCGATGTTCTCTTCAAGAGCGAATGCTCCTAAAGAGTCGAAATCGGTTGCTTTGATGTTTACGTTTTCGCCTACTTCAGCGGTTCCGGCATTGCCGGGCGCGATGAACAGCTTTTCTACTTTCGGGCTTTGGGCGATCTTCCATGCCAGGGCGTGTTCACGGCCGCCCGAACCTAACAGTAATATCTTCATGTCTTTTTGAGGATTTATATCTTTATAAATAGTCTTCGAAATAACGGGTTATCTTTTCATGCAGATGCACACGGTCGCGTCCCGACACATTGTGCTTGTGGCACGGATAGATGAATAGGTCCGGATACGTGCGGGCGTCGATGCAGGCTTTCATGAACGAAAGGGTGTGTTGCGGCACGCAAGTATCGTCGTGGTCGTCATGGATAATCATCAGATGTCCCTTCAGGTTACCCGCCAGGTTTTTCAGGTTGCACTCCTTGTACCCTTTCGGGTTGCTTTGCGGAGTGTCCATGTAGCGTTCGCCGTACATCACTTCGTAATATCCCCAGTCGATGACCGGACCGCCGGCTACACCTACTTTAAAGATCTCGGGATAGCGGAGGAGGAGGGCAGTGGTCATGTGTCCGCCAAAACTCCAGCCGTGTACTCCGATGCGGTTTCCGTCGACGTAAGGGAGGCTTTTCAGGAATTCGGCTCCTTTCACCTGGTCTCTTCCCTCTTCAATGCCCAGCTGGCGGAAAGTGACGTTCTCAAAGTCGAGTCCGCGGTTGTCGCTTCCGCGTCCGTCCACGGTAAACAGGATGTAACCTTTGTTCGCCATGTAAATGTCCCAGCCGCGTGCCCCATTCTGCCAACCGTTGGTGACCATTTGTGCATGGGGGCCGCCGTATACATAGATGATGGCGGGATATTTCTTGTTCGGATCGAAGTCTGCCGGCTTGACCAGGCGGTAATACAGGTCTGTTTTGCCGTCTGCCGCTTTGATGGTACCGGTTTCGATGCTTGGCATCTTATAGCCTGCAAAGGGATCGGCTGCCGTGAGCAGGTTGACACTTTTACCGCTCTGTACGTCAAGGATATTGATGCTGCGCGGAACGCTTGGAGAACTGTACTGGTCAATCAGGTAGCGGCCCGAAGGGTTTAGTTTGCCGCTGTGCACGCCTTCGCCACTGCCCAGAGGAGTACGTACCCCGGTTTTGATATCCACGCGGAACAGGTTGCTCTGCAAGGGCGAGAACTCCGTGCTTGCTATGATAATCTCCTTCTTCTTGGCATCGAAACCCAGCACCTCTTTAACCAGCCATTCGCCTTCGGTCAACTGGCGGAGTTGCTTGCCGCTTGTGTCGTATAGGTAGAGGTGGCTGAAGCCGTCTTTCTGGCTCTGGTAGATAAACTTGCTGCTGTCCCAGGGCAGGAAAATAATCGGTTCCTGAGGTTCTACATACTTGTCGTTTTCCTCTTCAAAAAGAGTAGCCATCAGCTCGCCTGTCTCTGCGTTATACTGGCAGAGCTTGGCATGATTCTGGTCGCGGTTCAGTTCTATCAGGTAGAGGCTCTTTTCATCCGGTGCCCAGCTGATATTGGTAAAATAGCGGTCGGTCGGGTCTCCGGCATTGAGATAGATGCTTTTTCCGGTAGCAGGGTTATAGATGCCCACTTTCACCTGGTGGCTGGTCATTCCCGCCATCGGGTAACGGATGTTGTTGACTTCGGCAATGGGAGCGGTGATGTCAACCAAAGGATATTGGGCCACCATGCTTTCGTCCATGCGGTAGAAAGCGAGCAGGTTGCCCGAAGGACTCCAGAAGGTCCCTTTTTTGATTCCGAATTCTCTGCGGTGGACAGCCTGGCCGCATACGATGCCTTGCGGTTCGTTGGTTACGGCTTTGTCGTCTACATAAAGATTATTGCCGATGGTATAGGCCACATGCCCCGTTTCGGGCTGATAATCTCTGTTGACGCCTTCTTTGGGAACTGGGCGCGTACTGATAATCTCGCGGTAGTCGAAATCGTAAACGATGTATTTGTCCGGCAGACTGATCAGCATCAGGCTTTTCTTCGGCCATGGGAAGCTGACATTGTGGAAGTGTTGCAATTTACCGTGGTTGCCGGCTTCTAACGCCTTGTTTACTATATTACGGGTGGTCAGTGGTGTTTCCTTCCCGTTTTTGGGATTTATCATGAACACTACCTCTATTTCCGGTTTGATACACTCATCGCCCCACCATTGCAGGCCGAACAGATTCTCAGCAGAACGGTAGGTGGCTCCGCCTGGGATCAGGTCTTCCAAGGTCGGCGTTTTGGGTTCTTGTGCCATAACGTTTGGTATTAGTAAAGATAAGAGCATTACTAATAAAGCATTCTTTTGTTTACTGTTGGTTTTCATGATTTGCTTTATCATTATTTAGATCCTTTGATTTGTACTCTGCCCAAGTTCGTCGTTCTTGACTGGATGACAGCGCTTATCCGGGCAAGAACGATGTGCTCAGGTACGAAGAGCCGGATGGCAGCCGATTCATCCATTTACAGGCTTCTGTCGGGAAATAGCTTAGTCTTCCTGAGGTTTCTCGATTCTTGGCTCACGATTCCCTTTGAATTCTCTCGGTTTTCTGTCTCCGTATCCCGAACTACGTTCTTCACGCGGTCTTCTTTCCCCTCTGAATCCGCCTTCTTCCCGGCGTGGCTTGAATTCTCTTCTTTCTCTTGGAGCACGTTCGCTGTTTTCATCACTGCCTTCCTGACCCTTGAATTCCTTATATTTACCGTCGAAGATCTGGTATTTGCGGAACTCACACTCCAGGGGACCATTGAATAACGGGGTTTTTATACTCGGTTTCAGTCCGATCTGGTCGAAGCATTCTTCACGGTAAGACAGTATCCATGCATCGTTTCCGACAAAAGCATGTTTGAGGCGTTCGCCGATCATATTATACAGTCCCAGAAGGTCGTTGGTCGAGATACGTTCTCCGTAAGGGGGATTGGTTATGATAATCGACTTTTCAGCCGGTTGTTCAAATTGCTGGAATGGTTGCAATTTCAGGATAATGTCTTTCGATACTCCCGCTGCCTTTACATTATGGGTTGCTATCTCATTGGCTTTCGGGTTATTGTCGTAACCATATATCTTATGAGTGAACTCACGTTCCTGGCTGTCATCGTTGTATATCCGGTCGAACAGATCCTGATTGAAGTCTCCCCATTTTTCAAAAGCAAATTCTTTTCGGAACACTCCCGGGGCAATATTACGCGCAATTAAAGCCGCCTCGATGGGAATAGTACCCGAACCACACATTGGGTCAATCAGGTCGCACTCGCCTTTCCATCCTGTCATTAAAACCATCCCGGCTGCCAGAACCTCGTTCAATGGAGCTTCTACAGCTTCCTGGCGATAACCTCTCCGGTGAAGTGATTCACCCGAAGAGTCGAGTGAGAGGGTACAGGTGGTCTGTGCAATGTGGATGTTCAGTAGTACATCCGGCTTGCTGATGCGTACAGAAGGACGCTTTCCGTTCAATTCGCGGAAATAGTCGACAATGGCATCTTTTACTTTGTAAGAGACGAACTTGGAATGACGGAATTCATCGCTGAATACTACTGCGTCAACGGCAAAAGTCTTGTCTACATCCAAGATCTCTTCCCAGCGAATGGCTTTGATCTGTTCGTAAACAGCGTCAGCATCTTTTGCGGTGAAGTGCTTGATGGGTTTTAGAATACGGATTGCAGTACGCAGGCAGAAATTTGCTTTGTACATCATCTCTTTGTCACCGGTAAAAGAAACCATACGGCGTCCTATTTGTACGTCGTTTGCTCCAAGTGTTGTCAATTCCCCTGCCAGTATCTCTTCCAGTCCCTGAAAGGTTTTGGCAATCATTTCAAATTGTTCGCTCATAAAATGGATAACATGCCAGTGTGTTAATGCTCCGGTTATGGACCGTGCGACCGGCGTTTTAATGTTGTTAATTATATTATTTTTTTGCTTTTGTCTGTACAATTCTGGCTCCTGCCGGTATGTTTTCGGTTACCCAAATATTACCGCCTACGGTGGCGTCACGTCCGATGGTAATCCGCCCCAGAATGGTAGCGTTGGAGTAGACGATCACATTGTCTTCCAGAATGGGGTGGCGTGGAATACCTTTAATCGGTTTGCCGTCAGCATCCAGGGGGAAACTTCTTGCACCCAGTGTCACTCCCTGATAGAGTTTCACGTTATTGCCAATGATACTTGTGGCTCCGATCACCACACCGGTACCGTGGTCAATGGTGAAATGTGTGCCGATTCTTGCACCCGGATGTATATCGATTCCGGTTTCACTGTGTGCCATTTCGGTAATGATACGCGGAATTAGCGGTACTCCTAATTCCAGGAGTTCGTGTGCGATGCGATAGTTGCTGATCGCTTTAATGGCGGGATAGCAGAAGATCACTTCACCGAAACTTTGTGCGGCAGGGTCACCATTGTAGGCTGCTTCCACATCTGTGGCCAAAACACGACGCAGATGGGGGAGTTTACTGATGAACTTAGCCGCCAGACGAGCCGCTTCTTCACGTTTCGACTCGGTGCATTCATTGCATTGGTCACCATTGCCAAAACACAATCCGGCAAGAATTTGCTCTGTGAGCAGATTGAACAGTTTTTCTACATTGACACCGATATGGTAGTTGATAGTGCGGCTGTTGACTGTTGAGTTTCCGTAATATCCCGGGAAGAGAATGGAGCGCGCTAATTCGATAACATCGCACAATACCCGTGGCGAGGGCAATGGCTCACCGTCTTTATGTTGGTGAAACAGTCCTTTGTATGATTCGCTTTCCGATAGCTCATCGACTGTTTGTGTCAGGATGTGAGTGAAGTTCAGTGGACTCATTATGAGGCTATTCTAATTATATTGGCTACAAAGATATGAATAATTGCGCATAAAAAGTAGTTCGTTTGTTATCGAATTTAAAAAAAGGATGTATTTTTGTTGGGTATTACACGTGAAATCAAAACAATGAGGCATAAAACAAACCGGGCAATTGTATTTTTTTGTTTGTTATTACTGTTAACGGGCTGTAAACAAAACACAAGCCATTCTGATTTAGCTTTTCCGGGCATGAGTTCGGACTCTGTGGAACGGTGCGCCCAGGATTCATTGTTTACCAATACTCAATATTCACGTCATCTGTTGCGACAAGCCTTGTCGGGCACCTCTGACAGCCTATCCTATTACCGGCTTTTATCATTCTATTCCAAATCTTATTTTGTTACGGCGGATTTTGATTCAATCCTGTATTATAATCAGTTTATTAAGCGTTTTTGCGACAGGGTTACACCTTCACCGGAGGTACATGATTTGCTTTCTACCGTTTATAATATAGAGGGTAACGTTCTGATGCAGCGTACTCAGCCCGACTCTGCAATCATCTCCTATGAAAAAGCATACAAAGAAAGGTTACAGGGAAAGGAGCCGGACTATCTGCCGGACTTATGCATAAATCTGGCTGATGCCAATGTTCATAAAGGAGATTATACGTATGCTGCGTATTACTATCGCCGGGCCTTGTTTCTTTGCGATTCCCTCGGATTACCGGATCGTAATAAGTTTCCGGTTTACTATGGTCTCGGACAGACATACATGGAATTGCGCGACTTTGAACTTTCCAATCATTATTATGAGTTGGCCGGGGCTTTTTTTGACCGTATGAGCGTTTCTGAGAAATGGACTTATCTGAATAACCGGGGAAATCATTTTTATTATAAGAAAGATTACCCCCAGGCTGTCTGTTACATCAGTCGTGCATTGGATGTGGTAGAGTCTTATCCGCAAATGGTTTTTGAGCAGAATCTTTGTAAGGCAAATCTCGGTGAGCTTTATGTGATAACCAATAAACTGGACTCAGCGCAACTATATCTGGACGAAAGTTATAGGTTCTTCTCCGAAATCGGGAATCAATCGGCACTCTATTACATAGAGACACAAATGATTGAGCTTGCACTTAAAAAGGGGAATGTGGCTCTTGCCGGACAAATTATCAAACGCTCGGCCAATTATGGACATATAGATGCCAATATGATAAACATACGTAATCACTACCTTCAGCATTATTACGAACGGGTAGGGGATTATAAAAAGGCTTATGAATATCAGAAATACGATCTTCAACTTAATGATTCTATTCGCAATGAACGGGTTCGTACTCGCGTTGCAGAATTGGATATGCGTTATCGGCAGGATACGATTGTGATGCGTAGAGAGTTGGTGATTGAGAAACAAAGAGGGGAGATGAAGGAACTGAAACTGACAGCATATCTATGGGCTTTGGTTTGTATTGTATCTGTTGTCGTGGCAGGATGTATTTATTGGTATATGAAGAAGAAGCGTATGTTTCTTCAGGAACGGCATATCAATCAGATCGGGCGTCTTCGCATGGAGAATATTCGGAACCGGATTTCACCCCATTTTACATTTAATGTGCTGAATCGTGAGATTAGTCAGTTTAAGGGTGACGGGGCTTTGTGTGATGATCTTACGGAGCTGGTCAGGCTGCTTCGTAAGAGTTTGGAGTTTACGGAGAAACTTAGCGTTTCTCTTTATGATGAACTGGAATTTGTGAAAACCTATATTCGTCTGGAGCAGGGACGTCTCGGAGATGATTTTTCAATGGATATAAAGATCGAAGGGGGCTTGGATATTCAACAAGTGATCATCCCCTCAATGATTATACAGATACCGGTAGAGAATGCGTTAAAACATGGGCTGGCCGGAATCGAAGGTTTAAAGTCGCTCCGCATATCAGTCTGCCGGAGAGGCAATGGTATATTGGTTGATATTTGTGATAATGGGCGTGGATATTCACCACAAACTATGTCATCTGCGCGTGGGACAGGAACAGGGTTGAAGGTACTTTATCAGACCATTCAGCTATTGAATGATAAAAATCGAGAGAAGATATGTTTCGAGATAAAAAATCTGGCGAATAATGGGCAGACCGGAACACAGGTTTTAGTCTATATACCATTTGGCTATTCTTACAATTTATAAAGATAGGAAATATGTATAAGGTGATTATTATAGATGATGAGAAGGCTGCTATTGAGGCTTTGCGTCGGGATCTGGAAATGCAGGCTGATCTGGAGATAAAAGGGACAGCCGGCAATGGGGCAAAAGGGAAGAAGCTTATCATGGATATACATCCTGACCTTTTGTTCCTGGATATAGAATTGCCTGATATTCAAGGAATCCGTTTGCTTAGTGAGATTCGTGAGCAGGTCTTGTGGGACATGAAAGTCGTTTTCTATACTGCTTATGATAAATATTTGCTGCAGGCTCTGCGTGAGTCAGCCTTCGATTATTTGCTGAAACCTTATGATACTGAAGAACTGAACTTGATTATTGAGCGTTACCGTAAAACAATGGCTGCTGCCCAACCCATTCCCTCTTTCTCTTCTGCTGTCGGCACTTTAATTCCCGGTAGGGATCTATTTATGATCAGTACAGTGACAGGTTTCAGATTTCTCCGTCTTGAAGAAATAGGATATTTTGAATATTTGAAAGATAAGCGCTTGTGGCAAGTGGAGCTTTTTAATCAAACAAAGCTTTGTTTGAAGAAAAATACAACGGCTGGGGATATAACCGGTTACTCCGATGCATTCGTACAGATCAGCCAGTCGGCTATAATCAACATCAATTATTTGGCAATAAATTCAATCTCTCAAAAATAGTTTATATAATGATTTGAAAATCAGATTGTTGAAAATTTCACGATTTTAATTAAGGAACAAACAAGAAACAAAATCGTTAATTAAAGGTATTTCCCAATTTTTTGTTTTCACTCTGTTTCTTTCTTTGCACTTGCTTATAATCGGGACTTCTTGAACAGCTTCCCACCAGATTTTTTTCGTCCGATGGTTGCATGTGAGCTTCCAAGAACCACTGCAGCCAAAAGAAAAAAGCAAGTATTCTTTAGTTCATACAAAGATAAGGAAAAACTTATAGGCAGGCAAATTTGGCTGCCTAAATATAGTTTACTTTGATTTAGCATATATATAGGCTAATGGACTAAACTAAACCTTTTCCCGAACTTCGTAAAACACTCCGGTCCCATTGTACAGCCAAAAGAAAAAAACATTCCACGTCATATTTTTCTTTTCGCTGCAACCCCCTTTTTATAAACCATCAACCTTTTACACGAGATCTTCTCTTCCCTGTGTTCGCACATCCGCTTTCGGGCTGCCTGATATGAATTGTGTCGCAAAGGTACTTGTCATGTCTTTCTTGTATGCAAGGTCAAAGCCTAACGGTTCACGACAAAATCTCCACCCTCCGTTCCGCACGGGTAGTATTTAATCGTGAAACCTTGCATAAAGAGCCATGACACCTTTTGAAGCGACATAATTAAATCAAGCCCGAAAGTAGCTGGATGCTACAAGAGGGAAAAAAGAAAACTTAAAATTCAAAGTTATGGCAAACTACGCAACAAACATTTTCCACGCAAGTACGGAAAACAAACAAGACCTCAATAAGATAGAGGCATTTCTGGACGATAATTTCAACGGCTTTGTCAACCGGTATGGCGACACGGTAGATGCCGAATTTGATTCCCGCTGGGAATACCCGGAAAAAGCAATCAACGAATTAATAGCCTTATTGGCAGCCAAAGACAAAATCTATATCCGCATACTGACATACGAGTTAGAGGACGAATACGTGAGCTTTCGGATATTCTCGCAAGGTAAATGGAACATTAAGTTATCCTAAACCTAAACACAATTCACTATGTACGAATACGAAGAAGATAGCGATATTATCGGTTTGTCCTGCACGTTGCTCAATCCATATAAAGGTTACATGGAAGGCACAATCGTGGGCGACTATGGCAATACCATAGTTGTCCGCCTTGAAAGCGGCAAGGAAATTTCAGAATACCGTGATGAAGTGATTATCCATGATTAAACGATAGCAAACGTATGACACAGATAGCAACAAAATTCGTCAAATGGGACATTCCCGAACTGGCGACATTGCAGGACAGCAAGGTTTACAAATTGCGGGTACACCTGAACAACGGAGGCAAGTTAAACCGGGAAGAAAAGAACTGGATTACCCGTAACGTATGGGAAAGTATCTATTTCAAACGTGGAATTGCCTTGAGCGGTTATCACTTTGACTTTTCCGACATCCTCAAACGGTATTTCGTCAAACAGCACGGAAGTATTCACGAGTATTATGCGATTGACAAAACAGCGTTACGCTCGATACTGTACGGCAGAATAGAGGATATTGTAGAAGTAAGCGGTTAAAACAACAAGGATATGGGAGAATACAAATTTTATCAAGACCGTAAGGTTACAAGTTGGGAACGGGATTATTTCAGTGTGAAAGCGGACAGTTATGAAGAAGCCGAGGCAATCGTCCGCTCATGGAACTGTGAGGACGTGTCGAACATCATTGACAACCGTCTTTGCTATGAAGAGTGGCAAGCATTGACCGATACATCGGAATCTATGCTCCCCGAAGAAAACGACGGCAACCCGACAATAGAAATTTTCAATCAAGACGGAGAATCAATAATGACTAATGTACCCGAAACACCTCAATCAAACCAATAGAACCATGAACGTAACAATCGAACACGTCTTTTGCCGCTATAGCGATGAAGCGGAAGAAATCTATTTCCGAATCATGAACACGATTCTTTTTGCAACTGACGAAACCGAACTTCGGGCAAGTATGGAACGCTTGAAGAACGAAACCACGCTCGACGACTATTTCATATTCGGATACGGAGCACACCATATCTGGATAAAGCAACGGCGACCGAGCGATAAAAACAGGATTTTCAAACATCGGATTATGGTAGCCCATTTCTGACAGGAACAGGCAAAAGACCTCCAATGCGCTTTGCGGGCTGAACCGGAACTACCAGCTTCAGCCCGTTCCTCTTTCTCGCAATAGACATGCTGGCACAATCCCCCTTTTATCCTCACGATCAATTTTTATACTGCCCCGGAATACCCGTTTATATTTCTCTTTTCGCTGCAAACCCTTTTTATCGCCCATCAACCTTTTACACGAGACCTTCTCTTCCCTGTGTTCGCACATCGCTTTCGGGCTGCCTGATATAAATTGTGTCGCAAAGGTACTTGTCATGCCGTTCTTGTATGCAAGGTCAAAGCCTGACGGTTCACGACAAAATCTCCACCCTCCGCTTCGCACGGGTAGTATTTAATCGTGAAACCTTGCATAAAGAGCTATGACACCTTTCGAGGCGACATAATTAAATCAGGCCCGAAAGTAGCAGGTGCTACAAGAGGGAAAAAGAAAACTCAAAATTTTATAGGTTATGACAAACGATGTAACAAATTCAAATGGAAGAGTAACGGTAGACGAAGTAATACACAGGGATTCGGTTTTCAGATACCAACTGTTAGACCGCTTACGGTCAGACTGCGAGTATTACCTCAATTACGGTAACAGACACCCCAAAACCTTATGGGCTGGCGACGAAAAATTGCAAATTGAGTTTATGATAAAACTGCATGATAGCTTCAAGGAGGGAGAAAAACCGGAGTGGCTTACGATGGATAAAATTTTGGAATACAGTAAGAGAATGATAGCTCAAGAAGAATAAAATTACTACTAAGGAACAGACTAAAAATGTGATATTATGGCATGGTTGGCAGTAAATAAAGACGGAACAGAATGGATTATGCCCGAAAAGCCCGTTCGGGGCCGGTGTGGGCATTGGGAGTATTTGGAAGAAGTGTACAATGTACCAATCGAGATAGAACTCCCCAAAGGGACTGTTTACAAACTTCTCGGCAAAGAACTGACATGGGATGACGAGCCGGTAGAATTACAGACCAAAACAGAAAAAAGGTAAATGTAGTACGGGCTGGAGTACCAGTTTCAGCCCGGTTACACCGGCTAAAATCTAAAACAGATACGCGGGTGCGATACCCTCTTTTATTTCCGAACAGACACTCATACCGTTTCCTTCGGAAATACCCCTTTATACATTTCGGCTGCGCCATATCCTTTTATATCGAACGGCCACTCATGCAAAGGCGGCTTCTCCGCTTTGTTTCAAGGCAGACTTCGGCCATTTTTCCTTTACCTCTTCTTTCCCTCATTTCTCTTGCCGGATAGAGACAGCGATATCGATACGTCGCACACGCCTTTTGCCGGATCTTCGTCCGATAGTATTTTCCACGATGCAGCGTATATGGTTGTTAAACGGTATATCGTTCTTGCCGCTTCAACCCCAAACAGCCGATACACTTTCTCGCCTGATGTTCTTCCCGCCCACCTGCCGGAACGGGAGCGGTCTTGTGTCGGTGGACGGACAGGTCTTTCATGTTTCCGAGTCCGCTGCGGATTGTTTCGCCTCGACTTTTTCGCGACCGCTTTCTATTTGAAGTCGCCATATCGTTTTTCGTTGCAAAGTTAGTATGCAGACGGGCGCGACCCGATGGTCTTGACCAATGGCGTATCGCACAAATCTTCCTTTATCGGGCTTGCGGTTTGGGGCTTCGCCTCCAAAATAAAGAGTATTTATGCGCTATCCTTGGTGCAGCCCTTTACTGCACCTACTTTTATGCACCGTAAAACTGATTTATTAACTTCAAAAAGCAATCGCAATGAAAAAGATCGAGAACAATTTCGCAGTAACCGGATTCGTGGCAAAAGATGCCGAAGTCCGTCAGTTCACCACCACAAGTGTCGCACGTTTCCCGCTGGCAGTGGCCCGTCAGGAGAAGAACGGCGAAGATACCAAGCGTATATCCGCTTTCATGAACATTGAAGCGTGGCGCAAGAACGAGAATACCGGGTCGTTCGACCAGCTCACCAAGGGCACGCTGCTTACCGTGGAGGGCTATTTTAAACCCGAAGAATGGACCGACAAAGACGGCGTGCTGCACAACCGCATCGTGACGGTTGCAGTCAAATTTTATCCGGCTGTCGATAAAGAGGAGGAAGTTCCTGCGGAACCGGCAAAGAAACCGAAGAAGGGCAAGAAGTAATTCCTGCCTTTTTGAGACAAAGCGGCCCGAAGGCCGCTTTTGTTTTGCTCGTTACCGTTCCGGAACGTCTATACTTTTATACTCCTTCATACTCCACACGAAGAGTCCGCCGTCGTCCATTGATTTTCCCGTGCAAAGTTAAGGCGGTCGGGAACCGGCAAGGCGCGGCTTCATTTGAGGTTAACAACCATCAACTCGCAAGCTCGTCAATACTTGTTCAACACAAATGAAATCGTCCATAGGACTATCCGCTTCCTCCTTGCCTTGTTTCCCTTCTGTCCGCCTTGTGGTCCGCACGTAAAATCAAATCCCGCCGGACGAGGGAAACCCTCCGAAGGCAGGGATAAAAAAACAAAAGTCAAACTTAAAATTCAAGACGTATGAAACAGATGATTTGGTCAAGCTATGACCTGTTGGACGAAACGGCAAAAGAATACTATCAAAATTCACAACGGGAAATATTGGACGATGACTGTTACGAGGTCAGCGATGAAGAATGGGCAGAAGAAGTATATCGCTGGCTGGACGACGAACGGAGCAACCTGAATAAAGAAGTGGACGGCATTATTGTCGTGTTCGGCAACTTGGGATTATGGAACGGCCGGAGACAAGGCTATCAAATATTGGGCAGCACCATTGCCGATATTTTGAAATCCCAGTGCGACGATGCAGAATGGTACGGCGACGGCTATAACATTCGCGGACGGATGGGCCATCATGACGGTACGAACTACACCTTGTATCGTATCGCCAAAGACCGTGATGAAGCGGAGCGTATCGCCGATAAGATTTACAACCGTGAAATCGACGAAGAAGGTTTCCGCCGGAGAACACGTTCCCTCTATCCGTATGTAGCCGCCGTGTACGGCTGGAAAACAAGGCAGCGCAAGCCGGACAAGGCCGCATAAAATGCTGTCCACAAAATACCGCAACGCATCCGCCAGAGATGGTTGCGGTATCCTTTATCGAATGGGCGAAACACAGAACCGTCTCCTTTTATAATCAGCTCCATTCCTTTTTATCACTACTCACGGAGCAATATCCGCCTTTTATACCGACCCCGGTCTTTCGTATATCTCCCGTCTTTTCTTCTTTCCATCACCGGTTTGGTTTTACCAGATGCAAAGGTAGGCCGTCGCACTTGATCCGGTGGCTTGAAGTGCATTTCTTGCAAAATTCTTCCTTACCGGGGTAAGAGTAATTTTCCAAGGAAAGCCACCGTATGAAGTTTTCCCGACAGCCGTGTACCGCATCCGTAAAACCCCAAAGCGGTTCAGGAAGAAAGAACCGACAAAAGGGAAAATAAGTATTAACAATTTCAAAAAACTAAGATTATGCCTAATCATGTGACAAACCGTTTAGAAATAAACGCAGACCGGGAAACAGTACAAAAAGTAATGAATTTCTTAAAAGGTAAAACCGATGATGACAATACGCCTTGTTACATCGACTTCAACAACATCATTCCTATGCCTGAAGAACTGTTGATAGAAAAAAGCAGCAGTGGAGATTTGGGTATGAAATACCTTGAAGCAATGCAGTTGAAGCCATTCTATTTTTTATTGGACGATGATGCTTTGAGAACCATTCAATGGATAGAAGGATTGGCGGAAAAGGACAGAAAAGAAGCGCTGCAACTTGGAGCATCGTATTTGGAAAATCGGAAAAAGTACGGTTATCCCACTTGGTACGAGTGGTCTACCGCCACATGGGGTACAAAATGGAATGCCTATCACCAAGACTTTGAAGAGCCGAACATACTTTGGTTCGATACGGCATGGAATGGAGTGCCACTGCTTATCCAAAAACTTTCCGAGATATTTCCGGATGTGGAATTCCATTACGCCTATGCGGACGAAGACTTAGGTTTCAATACGGGAAGAGGAACAGCCCGCAATGGAGAAATCAACATGACGATACCCGAAGGTAGAAGCAACGAAGCCTTTGAAATCATGTTTTTTGTGAAACCGGGAATGGACGAATATTTTGAACTGACGGACGAAGGTTACAAATGGGTTTCCTAAACATTCGGTACAGATAATGACCGGTGCAGGTTCGGGATACATTGACAATGGATGTGTCCTGAATCCTTTTGCCGGAATTCCCCCTTTATATCTTCATGGCTCTTTCCCTTTTATCGAAACGCGGTCCGTTCCCCTTTGTACCGTGACTATCCAGCCGGAAAGTAATCCTTTTATAACATTTTAGCTTCCCCCGTTTTATCCTCCTTACAGCCGTTTCCCAACACTCCATGCCGAAAGCCCGCTTATTTTTTCTGCAAAGTTCGATTGCCGCTTGTCTGTCCTGTCAAGAACCGCTTACGCTTGCTGTCGAAAAATCTTCCTCCCCGACTTTGTTGGAGAGTGTATTTTTCGCAGCCTTCTTGCCTGGACCGACCGTCAATCCTATAGGCAGAAAAATAATCAACCTTTCGGTACAGGATTGTACCAAAGGGAAAAACAAAAAATAGTTCAAACTTAAAATTTAGAGCGTATGACATTTAAAGAATTTATGCAAGAGAACGGTTATGAGTTACAAACAACCTTTTGGGAAGACTTCTCAATAGCGGACAGATTTGGGTTGGCGGCTGTTTTGGACACTTTCAACCGGGCTTTCAGGGAGTGGAAAGGGGACTATAAGTTCTTGACGGAACTGACATTGGTACTTAACCATAAGATATGGCAATACTATGAAAACAGACCGGATATGGCGGTACTTTACAATACTCTTTGGGAACAAGCCGACCAATACGCCAAAGAGAATCTGAAAGGGAACGAGTTAAGCTATTACTGGGAGGTGACGGATTAAATATATAATACCCTCGCATGATATAAAGAAAAAGAGGCAGTTCTAAAAGCCTCTTTTCTTTATAGGTTAACTTCTAATTCTTTTCCACCAGATAAACAAAAATACGCATTCTGGAGCTGGTGTAAGTATTCTATGCGGTGTCCGCTTACCGTATATTCATTAGCATGAGTGGTAATGTAATATACAGTTTGATCATCCCAGTCTTGTGTAATCTCCATTTCATCATTGTCAAATGTATAATCGTCAAGCTGATTAAAACCGCATTGCAAAACCAATTTTTCAGTAAGTAATATTGGCTGAATGTCTCCATTTGTTTTATACGGAGGTTCTCCCCATTTATAAACAACGGATATATTCTCTTTTCTCAACTTAGGATCATAATCCAATGCACAAACCAAAGATGGTTTACCTTTATAAGCAACGTAATTGCCAACTCTCAATTCTTTAATCATAACAATTCTGTATTATCTTTTAGACTAAAAACTTAATCCCTCTTAAATCGCTAATAGATACAAATCTACAAAATAAAATGAAACTTTTACACGTCCTTTATTTTCCCTCTTTTACGGCATTCAGGAATACTTTTGCCGGTTTGAAGGCGGGGATGGAATGAGCCGGAATCACAATAGTTGTGTTCTTTGATATGTTACGGGCCACCTTCTCTGCCCTTTGCTTGATAATGAAGCTACCGAAACCCCGCAGGAACACTTCGTTCCCGGCAATCATCGCATCTTTTACATTCTCCATGAATGCCTCGACCACGGTCATTACGACCTCTTTCTCTATTCCGGTCTGCTGTGCAATCCGGCTAACAATTTCTGCTTTTGTCATATATAAGAATTAAATAGCAATGTACAAAAATGCAACTTTTTTTGGATAAGTCAAATCTTTGGCCCACCTTTGCGGCGAAATAACGCAAAGGACATTTTATAATCCTCATCGGAGGGCTATGGAAGCCGGATAAGATGACTGGGTAAAACCATCGTCTTATCCGGCTTCCGTCGTTTTCTGCCGGAAGTAAACCATATAATATAAAATACAAAGACGTATGAAAGAAAAAGTGATTGATTTTGGGAATGAGAGAGTTTCCGTTCTGTTTAAGAAACTGTTTTTCCCCACTCTGTTGGGAATGTTGAGTATGTCGGCGGTAACGACTATCGACGGGATTTTCGTGGGACACGGCGTGGGCAGCGACGGGATTGCAGCTGTAAATATCTGCGTCCCTCTACTGATGTCACTCATGGGTGTTGGACTGATGATGGGGGCAGGTTGTTCCGTAATCGCTTCCATTTACTTGTCGAAAGGAAAAACCGTTTTGGCACGTGCGACCATCACCCAAGCCATGCTTTTCGTGACGCTCATATCCGTAACCGTCGGAGGATTCATTCTGGCGTTTCCCGAAGAAACCGCCCGTATGCTTGGCTCGTCGGAGCATTTGCTGCCGCTGGTTGTCGATTATCTGGTCTGGTTTTCCCCGTCTCTGCTGTTCGAGTTGTGGATTGCCGTCGCCTTGTTTGCCATGCGCCTGGACGGCGCTCCGAAACTCGCCATGTGGTGCAGCATCATAGCCGCAGCGGTGAATGTCGTTCTCGACTGGCTGTTCATCTTCCCGCTGGGCTGGGGAGTGATGGGGGCGGCATTTGCTACCTCCCTGAGTTGTTTGGCCGGGGCAGCGGTGGCGATGGGTTACTTGTTGTTCTATGCCCGTGACACTCGTTTGCATTCTCTTCGTCCGGGTAGAAAAAAGATTTTATTCTTCTTCCATGATATAGGAATGCAGTGTAAGATAGGATCATCCGCCTTGTTAGGCGAATTGACAATGGCGATATTGCTGTTCATCGGCAACCAGGTATTCATGCGCCATTTGGGAGATGACGGAGTAGGTGCTTTCGGAGTAAGCTGTTATTATCTCCCGTTCGTCTTCATGATAGGTAACGCCATTGCCCAATCTGCCCAGCCTATTATCAGTTACAATTTCGGCACAGGAAGCACGGAAAGAGTTCGTTCCGCCTTACGCGTTTCCGTGTTTGCGGCATTAGTTTGCGGAGTCATTTCTACTGCCGCCTTTATCCTGTTTCCTGAATTGCTTGTCGGACTATTCTTGCGCATTGACAATACTGCCGCACGCATAGCGATAGAAGGATTCCCTTATTATGGCACGGGGTTCATCTTCTTTATTTTGAACCTCTCCATTATCGGATATTATCAGAGCATGGAACAAGTAAAGCCGGCCATCACATTTGCTGTCTTGCGCGGACTTGTTTTTCTGGTTCCGTGCTTCATGGCATTACCTGCCATAATGGGAGTAAAAGGAATTTGGCTCGCCTTACCGTTGTCTGAAATTCTGACGACTTTAGTGATTGTCGTTACATTTTGGATATATTCCCGGCAACGTGCCATAATTTGCAGGTAATTTTTTCGGATTTAGGTTCCATGTAAAATGCCGCTATCAAAAAAGTTTAAAGATTGGTAGCGGCATTCTGAGCAGTTATCCGGAATAAAAATTCCGCCAAATGCATGATGTATTAATAAACATTAATGGGTCGTAAGCAATAATTCGTTATCAAAACTGTACATTTGCATAGCATATTATATACATATAACAATAAATATATTATAATTTATGGATAAATACATCATTGGCGAGAACGCTGGTAAAGTTTGGCGTTTATTGAATAGTGACCATCTCCGTAAATGGGAATTTTCAGAGATAAAGAAAATTACAGGGATGGATGATGCCGAGTTGGGTAGTGCTATTGGCTGGTTGGCCCGTGAAGATAAGGTACAATTCGAACTTGAACATCATAACAGTAAGGACGAAAAGGCATACTTGTATCTTATGTTGAATGTATATATTTGACTCCTTCCTATAATGCTGAAAAAAGAAAGAAACCATGCTGATGAAAAACATGATTTCTTTCTTTTCGTTTGGTATAGAACACAATGACGGGACACTTCCATCAATGAGAGACCGAGTTGGAGAAGACATTGATGACGACCACTCCGGCAATAATCAGGACCAGCCCGATGATGGCAGCCAGGTCGAGGTGCTGTTTGAAAACGAAAAAGCCGATAAGCGCGATAAGAATGATACCCACTCCCGACCAAATGGCGTAAGCTATGCCTACCGGAATGCTCTTCAGTACGACACTCAAGCAATAGAAAGCCGCCGCGTACCCCAGAACGGTCAATACGGACGGAACGAGTTTGGTAAACTGTTCGCTCTGTTTCAAGAAAGAAGTGGCTACAGTTTCAAAAACGATAGCCAAAAACAAGATAAGGTAAGTTTTCATTTATCTACATTCATCTTTTGATTTATACGAATCATATTCCGACTCCTGACACGAAAGAACCGGCAAGACAATGCCGCCGTTGCCTCATACGTGTTACTGGTCACGCCGGTAGTCGCTCTTGCTAAAACCGCCGAACACCGCTTTCAGAAGTTTACCCACTACCCAGAACACAACGATTATCAATATTACTTCCATACTACGTTTTTATTTAACCTGTATTAATAAATTAAACATCTGCTGTTTGTTACCAAGAGTGCGAATCCCTTTCAATCTTGTTTTCCGACAGTTAAACCGTTTATAAGCGGTAGTTGCCGCCGCCCTTTTCGTTTTACGGGTTATTCTTCCGCCGGACTGTCGTCCTTTTTCTTTTTCCGGGTTCCCAAGGGGCCGCTGAATTTCCCCCTGTTGAGTTTTACCCCATGCCTGTGGAGCACGCTGAATACCGAACTCCGACTGCTGTACCCGCTTACCGCCATGATGTCCTCGAATGAATGGCCGTTGACATACATGTCAACAATAGTATTTTCCTTGTCGGCCTTATCCATAGCCTTCATCGTTTTCTTCGGAATCTTCGCGTTCTGTTGCAGGTTCAAGACACGTGCGGACGAATATCGCAGTATCGCCACCTCTTCGGGAAGCGCCCCGAACATCTCCAGCACATCGGCAACCGTCGTTTCGGGAAACAGTTTACCCCGTGAGTCGATCCGGTCATGGATGGATATGATGCGTACCACCTTGATACGGCACAACTCAATGAAAGCCGACAGTTCGCGCGACCCTCGGAGGGCATTGCTGAATTTGGCCACCACTACCTCGTCACCCCTTTCGAGGCTCGCCACAAGCTGTTTCCATTTAGGCCGTAGCGCCTCGCTTTCGACCGGTTCCTCTATCACTTGTACACAGCCGTACTTCTGCATCCATTCTTTGTCAGCCTCGAACCCGTCGTAACGATCCGCCTTAAATATGTAACCTACTTTTGCCATCTCATTGTACACTTCTATGATAACAAGTACAAATATAACAGTTTTATTTTAAACTAAACCATACTTTGAACGGAAAATCGAATAAAGCACTTAAATCTCCCGTTTTTTTCACTTGTTTTCATTGAAAATCAAACTATTAAGTGTAATGTTAAAAATAGCTTATAAAACAAATTTCAACACTTGCCATCTTGAAAATAATACTTAGATTTGCGCTGTAAAATTCAAAATTGAACAATGAATAGTAGAAAATCATACTTAAAAATCATACTTCCCATTGCTGGACTTTCTGCCGCTTCGATTGCCGTTTTCACATTCCCGTCATGCGACAGTCCGAACGGCAAATCACTGGCGGAACCCCAAGACACGCCTGCCGGTCTGTACAGAGAGTACCTCTCCGAGATACGCAAGTCCCAAGAACTTTCCTTTGAAGAGCTGACTGTATGTATCGGGGAATGGCAAACCTTGAAAGATTCCGTGGCTGCAGCCATTCGGCAGGACACGGCCCGTCAGGCCCATTCCGGCACACGGGAAGAATGTCGTCTGTTACACGACTCCATTTGCTCGGAACTTTCCCGGTTGGCCCTGTCGAAACCGCGCACCTACAAGGAAGTGTTGAGCTTAAAAGAGCGGTTCTCTCCCTATGCCGGAGACGTGGAACTACACCGTTCCGCCGAGGAGATCCGCCCGTTTTTCGCAGCGCTGGATAAACGGCCTGCCTACCGTGGCAACAAGGAGCAAACGCTGTCGGCATATCGTAAGTTGCTTGCCGGAACCCTGAACAACGGCATACACGACAGTCGTGACCTCAAGAGATTCATCGAGAAAGAAGACGCCGTTTTTCGCGCTTTTCTGTCCGGTCTGCACGATTCCGGCAGTGCAAACATGGCCGACATTACCCGCGACACGGAGAAGTGCTGTTCCGAGGTGTTTCTCGCTGCCGGACGCAAAGAGATTACCTACAAGGAGGCCCTGATATACATGGCCCTGCGTGCCGACCGCCGACTGATACAGAACGTGCGTACCTGTCTCGACGACATACATCGGGGCGAAATCGCGACACCCGAACAGGCGCACGCCTACATCTGGATGATACTCCAGCCCTACGCTTCCTTGGACGGCCTCTGTATGACGCTTCTTTCCCCAGAGGATAAGAAAGCCCTCGACCGGATTGCGACCGAAACACCCGGCGCTTTCGAGACACTGCGTAAAATCCTGTCGTCAGAGAACAACCGGTTGGACGAGCTGCCCGGTATGCTCATGGAGATATTCATCGCCTCTTTGTAAAAGCCTATTCATAAAATAAACGATATATGATTATGTTACGACACTTTCTGGATGACTTCATGTCGTTCGTACCCCTGCAAATGCCGCAGCTTCTCAATGTGGCGACAATGGAGGAGCCGCAGTTTTACGGCGACTACGTTCTGCTCACGTTCCCGTTGCGGGACCCCTATGATTTGGAGGAGGTCATGGACATATTCGAGGACGACATGGAGCTGATCACGCTCTACCACCATGTGCCGGTCGGATTGGAAAAATCCGGTCATAGCACCTGTGCCTACTCCAATCCCGCTTTCGGACAAATGTTCAAGATGAACGCCCGGACAGACGCGGACGGTAAGGTAAACCGCGTCATCGCGACCGTTTACGATTCGTTGGAACTGATGTACGGCGACCTGTCTCTCGACTTGAAACTCCACACCGGAAACGGCAGCTTCAAGTACAAGAAGGAGCTGGAAGACGTGCTGTTGGATTTCATGTAAAACAGTTCCTATGCGAAACACGATATATCGCCAGATGATTTTCTGCATCGACACATACCGCACATGGATAGAGGTGGCCGATGACAACCTCTACAAGGAGCACGTCATTCCGAGGAACAACCGGACCGATTTCCTGGTTTCCCGCACGCTGGTACTGCGTGCTTGCAAACCGCATGGCACATACGACCGGGGCATGACGTGGACGATTCCGGAGCATGATCTGGACGCGGCACTGGCTACATACCGCAAGCAGAACGGCATATTCAAGTCCCGGATGAAGAAAGGCGCATCGTCCCTGACAGCTGAAGACACCGAGAACATTATCCGCTTGGCCACCCACGGGATTGTCCGCTTGGAACTCGTGGTACGGCCCGTTCACATACCTTCAAAACCCTATTACCTGTTATGACTTGGATTATATTACAGTTTGTGTTTCTTGCAATGCCTGTCGTCCTTCCGGCACTGTTGTACAGGAGCAGACGTTACTTCATGGCAAAATTCTACGATAAAATGATATGGAGCGAAAAGGCCCGCAGGTTGTACACCCATGTGCTGCTTATCGTATTGCTCCTCTTCCATTATGTCTATACGAGCGGACACCCCGGCGAGTTCGGTGTTGTGCCATCCACCATTGTGTGTGCCGCATGGGCCTCTTTCCGGCGGGCGGACCGATGGATGCGCTGTTTGCTCGACCGGCCGAAACGTTTCGTCTGGTTTGCGCTCTTGGCATTGGTCATCGGCTTCGTGCCGCATCTGTACACGATGTCCGTAACCATCGCCTTTATTCTTTTGGCTGCCCTGTTCTACCCGTCGGCAAGGGTCATGTCCGAAAGGACAGACATGCGCAAATTCCTCGAATGGCTGGAATATCCCGGAGCATTAGCCGACAGTTATCATAGTATCATCACGCAAGACTGCCATGATAATGCGGATAATGGCAGTCCATACAATCCGCACGATATGAATCATCAAAAACAGAACGAAAATGAGAAATAGAAATGAAGCACCCGCCACCATACTGGCCAACACGGAAGTGTTCGACTATCTGAAAGAAAAAGTCGGCGAGCGGAAAACAAGAACAGAAGCCTACTGCGACCTGTTGGATAAATCGCTGGCAGGTTTCGTCTCCCCGTTTTTAAGGAAACAAGACTACGACCTCGGTCCCTGCCAGTGCCATGTGACCGTTTCCGACCTTGCATCCGAGTGGCATTGGCACCGCGCCACCGTCCGCTCGTTTCTGGACACGCTCGAAGCATTCGGGCAGTTGGAACGTATCCGGCTGGCGAAAAGCGTCATCATTACCATGCACCTGCGAATCGGCACGCCTGACATGCCGGACAGTGGGCAGAAAGAAACGGACTTTGCCACAAGAATACAAGGAATATTGTACGATTGGGTGATTGGCAAAGCAACTTCTTTCGATGTCGGCAAATCATGCGGACAAATCATGCGTCAGACCTTGGCGGAGATAACCGGACAGGACAGCCGGGCCTATCCGGACAACCATTCCGGCACGACATCCGTGCATACCCTCCGATCAGAAGAACAATTGCGTGAGACCGTTTTGGAGTGTATCGCCCATGCCGCCCTATGGCGGGTTCTGCGCAAGTCGAGATTCGACGACGGCTCACCGCTCGTGCAGTTCTTCCGGTCCGATCTCGGTGGGGAATGGGCGGCGTTCATCGAAGCCTCGAAAGAGCTTGCAGAGCTTGTTATCGACGGAAAGCCGGATGGAACGGATTTCGGTATGGACGAAGAGACGGAACGCCTCGAATCGCTTCGTAAACCCTTTCTATCGCTTTTAGCGAAGGCGCAGGAAGAAAGTTGAACAGGGATTCGCAGACAAAGATTGTATAACCACGGGCAATTCTCCCCGGTTCAGGTTCAAATATCCTTCCAGTTATAGCAGGCATCCGGGCTTGCCCGTCTGCCACTGAACAAAGGGAAGGGGTAGCCTAATACCCCGACCGACATTCGTCGGTGGGAAGGGTGTCCGTACAAGCAGCAAGCTGGGGACACGGGGGATTGTCCGAAATAACACGGAAGCAGTATGGCAAATGCAAAACAGGTTCTTGACGTTCAAGTGTCGAAAGGAATCACCGCCGCCCAAGGCAACGAACATCTGCGCAATCGCAGCAAAGAGGCAGAGAAGTACGCCATGAGTAAGGGCAACTACGATCCCACTCGCAAACATCTGAACTTCGAGATTGCGTCCGGAGGCAAGATACGCCCTATTGACACGAGCCGTAATATCCCGGAACGGATGGCGGACATATTGGGCCGTCGCGGAATAAAGGACCCCAACGAGGGACTGATCGAACCGAAATACCGCACGGTGGTAAACATCATCTTTGGAGGTTCGCGGGAGCGGATGCACGAACTCGCATTCGGTACGCAGAAGGTGGATTTTGAAAAAGGTGCGGACAATACCAGCATCAAAAGGAAGAGCGACATCGAACGTTGGGCAAAGGATGTCTATTCATTCGTTTGTGGCAGATACGGAGAGCAGAATGTTGCCGCCTTCATTGTACACCTCGACGAGTTGAATCCGCACGTGCATTGCACGCTTCTGCCAATCAAAGACGGGAAGTTTGCGTACAAGGAGATATTCGCCGGAAAGGACAAGTTCGAATATAGTGCGAGAATGAAACAGCTCCATACGGACTTTTTCGCCGAGGTCAACACGAAATGGGGAATGGCGAGAGGCCGGAGCGTCGCCGAGACCGGCGCACGGCACAGGACGACGGAAGAATACCGCCGTATGCTCTCGGAAGAGTGTACAACTATCGAGGAGAATATTGACCGCCACCAAAAAGTGCTTTCCGATCTTCATTCGGATATACGGCTGGCAGAGCGCAGGGTAAAGGGTCTCACTTCAATGGTGGAAAACCTGCGACGAGAGAAATCCGAAAAGGAGGCCCAACTGGCAGCACTCGAAAATGACATGAACTCCCGAAAAGACGATGCCTTGGCCATATCCGCCGAGAAAGAGAAACTCGAAAAAGAACTGGTCGCTATCCAAGGGAAACTGGCAGACAAACAGGAGAAGTTACAGACTGCCGACCGACAGCTTTCCGACCTCAAAGAGAATATGGATGCCATTCAGGAACGCACGGAACAGCTTAAGGAAGAAGCCTACGAATACACCCGTGATGTACATTCCAAAGTGGACAGCCTGCTCAAGGATGCCATGCTGGAAAACATGGTCGATGAGTGGCGGGAACTGTCGGCACGTATGAAGCCCTCCGAACGGCAACTGTTCGATGGCACCCTCGTGCGCTCCGTGGCAGAACAAGGCACGGAAGTCATGCACTGCGCCACACTGTTGTTCCTCGGCATGGTCGATGATGCCACTACATTTGCCGAAACACGTGGCGGAGGTGGTGGCGGCAGTGACCTCAAATGGGGACGCGATGACGACGAGGACAACCGGGCATGGGCGCTCCGCTGCATGAGAATGGCGAGCCGCATGATGCGTCCGGCCATCGGCAAAAAGCCCAAACGATAAATGGCAAAGATTGCCTGAAAACTGAATAGATTACAATTAAAAAATTGGAATTATGACAAAGAATATCATCTTTATCTTTGCGGCGTTCTGTACGCTGCAAGCCCGTGCGGATGTACAACCCACGGAGAAGGATACTGTACGCTGCATGTTCCGTTACGATGACACTGAACTGCTGCAGCCGTTACAGCCCTCATATCTTGACGGAGTGGTCGTCCCGGCACGGGGAAACGGCAACTGGTTCGTCAGTATCGCCGGAGGCACGACGGCCTTTCTCGGCACCCCGCTTGGCTGCGAAGACCTGTTCGGGAGGTTGAAACCCTCGTATAGCCTTGCCATTGGCAAGTGGTTCACCCCGTGGGTAGGCGCACGCATAAATTATAGCGGCTTGCAGTTCAAGGACGGTACGCTGGCCGTGCAGGAATACCACCACCTCCATGCGGATCTGCTATGGAATGTGCTCGGCGGCAGTTATTCCCGTCAGGAACAGGTACGCTGGCATCTGGCTCCCTTTGCCGGTATCGGGCTGCTGCATCATGCGACCAACGGGCATAACCCGTTTGCAGTCTCTTATGGTATACAGGGGCAGTACCGGATTTCCAAAAGGGTAAGCGCCCTCGTGGAACTCTCCGGCGCAACCACTTTCCAAGATTTCGACGGGTATGGTAAGGAGAACCGTTTTGGTGACCACATGTTATCGCTTACCGCCGGATTTTCTTTTCATATCGGCAGGGTCGGTTGGAAACGCGCCATAGACCCAAGTCCTTATATCCGCCGCGATCAGTGGCTTGTCGAGCGCGTAAATGCTTTGTCGGAAGAGAACCGTCTTTATGCAGGGCAGCATGACAGAGACCGACGGACACTCGCTGAGCTGAAAAAGATTCTGGAAATCGAAGGATTGCTCGACAAGTACAGCCATCTTTTTGATGACGACGATGCATTCGACGGCAACCGTTATCCCAAAAACAATTACAGCGGTCTGAACTCGCTTCAAGCGAGACTTAAGAACCGGAAGTGGGACGGGAAATCTCCCTTGGATGGGAAGGGTACACAATCTGCCGACACAATTCCCCTTTGTGCGGGTCAAGACACACTCTGTATGCAATATTTGGCTCGTATGCAGAACGGAAAAGAGTGTATCGGCTCACCCGTGTATTTCTTCTTCCAACTCAATACGGCGCGTCTCACGGATACCTCCCAGACGCTTAATCTCGACGAGTTGGCAAGAGTAGCGAAGAAGTACGGGTTATCGGTAAGCGTCATTGGTGCAGCTGACAGTATGACCGGAACAGCATCCGTAAACAATGTCTTGAGTGCATCAAGAGCCGATTATATCGCTGAAGAATTAATCAAACGTGGGGTGTCGGGCGACAAGATAACCAAAACTCACCAAGGCGGCATTTCCGATTATGCGCCCAATGAGGCCAACCGCCATACAAAGGTTATGCTGCATCTCAAATAATACTTTTTGTTCATACGATATAAAAACATTTTTTTTCGTTTATGGAGAGCCTGTCTGTGAAGATCGGCTCTCTTTTTAAACGGAAATCTGACTGTTTGATATTTTCTAATCGGTAACGAACATCGTAATTATTTATTATATACTATCTTTGCATTCAGTCTTTTACCGGTATAATTCATGAACATGCAAAACTCTTATCTGACCTCGAAGCCGCACTACGAGATTCTGGACGGACTGCGCGGTGTGGCGGCTGCTATGGTAGTGGCCTTTCATCTGCTGGAAGCGCATTCCGGCGGCAACCATCTGAACCAGATTATCAATCATGGCTATCTGGCAGTCGATTTCTTCTTCATGCTTTCGGGTTTCGTCATCGGCTACGCATACGATGACCGTTGGAACCGGATGAGCACGGGAACCTTCTTCAAGCGTCGTCTTATCCGGCTACAGCCTATGGTGATCATGGGGAGTATCGTGGGAGCCGCGCTCTTTTGGTTTCAGGATGCCCCCTGTTATCCGGCAATGGAGGGCGTGTCCGCCGGTGCGGTGCTGCTGGTCATGCTGCTGGGTTGTACGTTACTGCCTCTGCCGCTGAAGTGGGACGTCCGGGGATGGATGGAAATGCACCCGCTGAACGGGCCGGCATGGTCGCTTTACTACGAATACATCGGCAACATATTGTACGCCTTGTTCATCCGCAAGTTCAGCAAGACGGCATTGACTGTCCTCGTGGCGATAGCGGCGTGCTTCACGGTACACCGCTGCCTTACCGCACCTGCCGGCGACATCGTGGGCGGATGGGCTTTGAACTGGGAACAGCAGTACGTGGGACTGGTCCGGCTGATGTACCCCTTCTTTGGCGGACTGCTCCTGTCCCGGCTTGGCTGGCTGATACGCACCCGCAAGAATGCTTTTGGGTGGTGCAGCCTGATGATAATCGCCGTGCTTTCCGCGCCCCGTATCGGTGGGGAGGACGGGTATTGGATGAACGGGCTTTACGAGGCTTTCTGCATCATCTGCATTTTCCCGGTTATCGTCTCGATGGGAGCGGGAGGCAGGATAACGGGCAAACGCTCCGCTGCCGTATGCAAGTTTCTGGGCGACATATCCTATCCCGTCTATATCACCCACTATCCGCTGGTCTATATTTATACGGCATGGGCGTTCAACCGTCAGGCGACACTTGCCGAAGGCCTTCCTTACATGCTGCTCACGTTCGTCGGGGCGTTCGCGCTTGCCTATGCCTGCCTGAAGTGCTATGATCTCCCGGTGCGCAAATGGCTCACGGAACGTTTCTTGAAGAAGAAATAAAAAGCGGTAAAGAAATCCTATATTTATTATCGTATTTCTGTCGGATGACAGATAAAGTTCCGACGCCGAAGGTGTTTTGCGGACGACACAATCAGATAACGCGAACCCAAATGTCTATTACTGTTTCGCTGATAGAAGAAAAGCCCCTTGATGCCTTTGCCATAGGTTTGAGGGGCTTTTGGGGAGGCTACAAACCTCTTTTTGTTGAATAGGTTCTTTTGATATTGTCACACCTTTTTCTATCCCGACCGACGTATAAAACGTGCGTGTGCATGTCGGTTGTACAGGCCAAAGACATACCGGGAGAATAAAAACAGCACTGCCCGCCTGTAGAGGGGTTTCCTACAGACGGGCAGTGAGTAAGACACGGAATTAAAGTTTGGCGGTTGTCACTGGATAGTTACGCCACTGGGCGGTACGTAGGCTGCACGGATGCGGAGAGGTCTATTGATGCGGGGTGCTTTACCGGTAGTGCCGTTATCATTCGTGTATATATCGTCCCAATCACTTTCTGCATAACCACCGTCTGGCAGGGCCTTGGTGGCACGGGCATAGCTGGTGCTCTCTGGATAGATATACGCAGGCCATATTCCTGTTCTATCTTTTGCTGCCGCCGATGACCAGTAGAAATTGTTCTGGAACTCCGTGTATGTATTGTAATAAGAGGTAAGAATACTTTCCAGTTGGGAGATACCGGGCAGGAACCAACCGGAAGAATTGCTCATGCCCTGTACGGCTCCATTGGCATTGCGCTTGTTCTTGTTATAGCAATATTCCGCCGCTGAGCGGGGTTTTTCGTTCAGGTTCATTTCTGATTGTCCAGCTTGGGTAATAATGCGCCGGGTAGCTGCCGCCCCATGTTTGTTTCCTTCCGTCCATTCGTTATTTAGCGGACCTCCGATGTATTCACCATTACAACCCCATTCCAAACCGTCATAGATATAATCCCCTTCAAACTCGTTCAGGGGGTCGTAATGGGATATATATTCCTCATAGGCTTCCACGTAGATAGTGCCTTGAAGTCTGCCTTCATAATACCACTGTACCGGCAACAGACCGTGCTGTACGATTTCAATGGTACGGGTACGTGGCGTCTGCGTGTTGTTGTCGGTGTACGAGATGTTGACGGTGGCGGTGCGGTCTTTCGTGCTTAGGTTTTCGTCCAAGTAGAAATAGATGCGGTCACGGCTCCTGCTGATGGTGTATTCGGTGTTTTGGGCAAGGGTGTTGGTCACCAAGTCCGTGGTGAAGTATTTGCGTTTGCCGTTTCCCGCAGTCCATTTCTGTCCGGTCGCCAAATGGGTATCTGTACTCATGTCGGCAGAGAGTGTTCCATTCTCCATATTTTCGGCTGGCACACGTTCCATGCGTATCCAAGTGTGACTTTCCGGGTCGGCTATGCTGACTTTCATCTTTGGATTCTCATCTTCCTCGAAGAGGTACACGTCCAAAGGTGTGATACAGAAGTGGGCGTCGTGGTCACGCTCGCGCAGCATGGACAGGTAGAACGGGTTGTTCTGCTCGGTGATGTTGACGCGGGCATCGAAGGTGATGTGGTCCGGGTTGTTGCCCACATGGGTCAGTCCGCTGATGACGATGTTGTTGGCGTAGTGCCTGTTGCGTATCACCTTGAAGTCATTCACCGGGTTGCCTCCGAGATAGAAGGTATATTCGGCCTCGATGGTGGTGTTATCCTGATTTGCGGGCAGGGAGGGGTCGCCGTTATAGGTAGTGTAGTAGGCTCTCATCTTGAAATAGGTAGCCTTACTGTTTTCGCCTACAAGTCTCGGCTTCCACCGCTGCTTGTCAACATCGTCCTCTACTCCAGCCGGATACTGATAGTTTTCCGGATCTTCGTCCGGTTCAATCATGTTCTCGAACATGTAGAAGGTCAGGGAGGCGGCCCCGCCGTGGTTGTAAACGACGGCATCGCTCTGTATGTTTTCTACATTGCGGTATGGCTCATCGGTAGTCAGGCTGGTCTGGCCATCGGCAGGCTCGGTCAGGGGTACGGCGGTAGGCATGTTGTACACGCCCCATTCCGCAATGGAAAGGCGGGGCAGTTGTCCGCTCTCGTCCGAGTGGTCGGAATCGATACTGATGTTGATGTCGATGCGGGCCATCAGTGCCTTGAGCTGCATCGTGAGGCTTCCCTTCTCGGTGAGGTTCACGGTCGCGCTCTTGCCCGCCATCGGCATTCCCGTGCTGGGCAGGGTCGTGATGTCATCGCGGGTGTTAGGAGTATAATTGGCAGGATCGTACACGAACGCTTCGAGCAGCTCCTTGGGCTTTTTCCCGTCTTTGCTATATTGGGGGAAATTATCGGGATAACCGTCGCCGTTGGCATCAGTTACCACCTCCGGAGTCACGTTGGCCAAAGCGTAGATGGTAGTTTTTTTTGCGAGTGCCGGATCTTTAAACACGTCCGTAGGAATGCTGACATTGGTCGTATTCGCCGACGGAGCCATATACGGCGAGAATACTTTCGTGTTGCTCGATTCCAGATAGTCGCCGTTTTCGTCGAAGAAGAACAGGTAGAGCTGGTTGATGCGCTTCTCCTTGTCGTCCTTGGCGATGGCCGAGCGGGTGACGACTTGCTGCGGCAGCATGTTCTGGCAGACGGCCTCGATGGTGAATCCGTCGCCGGGCGGAACGGTACCGCCGCCAAAGTCCTCCTCCGTGGTGCAGGCTGCCGGCAAGAGCATGGAGGCCACCGGCAGGAAATAATAAAGTATCTTTTTCATCTTTATGCTGTTTTCGGTTGTTGTTTTATTGGATAGAGACGTCGCTGTCGCCCCCGTCTTCCCAGAACTCGTTATCGGCGGCAATAAAGTTCAGCGCGAAGGTTTCGCCCACGAAGTTGAGCTGCGCCGTATAGCGGACACCCGCACGGGGCTGGAACTGTGTCGGACGTTCGGCTGTAGCGGTCTTATCCGCCCCTTTGTAGGTATATTCGACGGAAACCTCCACGTCCTTGCCGAAATAAGTGCCGTCCGTGGCGTTGCTCAACAGAAGCAGGTGCTTGTCGCCTATCGGGCTGACGGAACTGTTGGGAGCTACTGCAAGCCCTGTCTCGTTGTTATATATCTCGTATGTGCCGGGATAGGTGCCGCTGTAGGTGTAGAATCCCTCTTCGTTGGTATTCTTGCTGAAATCGATGGTAATCGAGCGGGTGAAGTGGCCCGACAAGGTAACACGCTTGACGGTAACAGTTTCCTTCTTTTCATCTCCGTAATTGTAGTTGTTCACGGCGAAGCCCAAGCCCGTCATGATGTGGCTGAAATTGAAGCCCACGTTCCCCGTGGTACGCAGGTGGTTATAGACGACGGAAACCATCGCGTCGGGTGTCTGCATGTCGTTCAACGTGGTAGTCGCTACATCGCCCGTCTCGCCGAACGGCATGGTGAACGTCAGTTTCGGCACGCCCCGTGTGGTGGCGCTGGCGGGACTTTCCACTGTAAAACCGTCCTTCGGGTAATAGGCGAAAAAGGTGTACCGATAGCTGTCGGGGGAGGTCGCCGCCGGATTTTCCGTCGTGTTGTACCATTTTCGCGGGCCGCCACTGTTATTATAGTCATAAGTGCAGGCCGAGCCGTTGTAGGTGACGGCTTGATTGAAGAACACGTCGGGGAAGGCGTTGCCGCTCTTGTTACCCCAGTTCGCGCTGCCCGATGCCCAGTCCTTTTCGGTGTTACTGCCACGCTGATAAGGCACGCAGTAGCCCAGTACGCCGAACGTGCCGCCGGTGGGGAATGCGTCGTGGAACGTGCTCCGGGTGAGTTTCTCCACGGTAATGACCGGGGCGGCAAAGTGGATGGCGTCGGGACTGTCGGCTTCGGGCTGCGCCCATTCCTCCTGCTGGCAGGCGGAGCAGAGAAGCAGGAGAGCCGGAAGTATGTATCGTTGCTTCATTTGGATGTTCATTTTATCGTCAAGTTACAGATAGCTTATAATTGGGTTATTGGGTCACGTCGATGGTTACGTTCCCGCCTATGGCGTCGCTCCATGCGTTGACCGTGGGCGGGTCGAACACGATATAGCCTCCGCCGGTGAGGGTGAACGAGTAACGGTAATGGTTCGCCGCCTCCCACATGCTCACGGTGGTGGCAGGCAAGGTGTAGGAAGCGGTCTTTCCCCTCTCGGCATCGGTATCGTAGGTGACAGTCAGTTTCACCCCGTCCGTGAGCGATTGCGGAATGAGTAGCAGGTCGCCCGACACGTCCGCATTTCCGGCTGGAGTTACGGAAGTCTCTTTCTCCACGCTGACGGTTCCCTCTGCCGTGTTGCTCCACAGGGGTTCCTTGCCGCTGTCGTAATCTCCCTTGACATCCAGCCCCTCAAGGGAGATGGAATGTACCGTGGCGTTGCCACCCTCACTGCGTGCCGCAAAGGTGATGCGTGCCAGCAAATGTTGGAATTTGAGGGCTACCGGACCGGGAGGCTCTGTCTGGCCTGCCATGACGGAGATACCCGTCTTTTTCGCCGTCATCAGGTCGTGTCCTTTCGTGGCGTCGAAGCCCTTGACGGTAAATGTGCCGTCCGTGCAGGTGGCGGAGGACACGGCATCGCCCAGCGTTTCCACAGACGGATAAAGGGCGTAGAAGTCGTAGGTATTACCGGGGAGCCAGTATCTCGTGCCCTCGTAACCCCACATGCCGGAAACGTATGTCACTTTTTCGGCGTTAAACACGCTCGTGGCCGTACCGCCCGTTCCGTCGGTGTAGTTCCCCCATACGCTGAACGAGTTTCCATCGGTCAACATTCCGTCCGCGTCGTCGATGGCGGCCCGTGTCACGGCGGGACCGGCAAAACGGATCGCCCCGCTGTTGCCGCTTGTTTCCATGTCCGGGCCCGTGCTTTCCGTACAGGCTCCCAGCAGGCAGGCGACAGCCGGTATGAACAAGGTTTTGAATAGGTTGTTATTCATAATCATACATTGTTTCTTTATATCCGGTTATTTCTGACGCTACCGGTAGCGTAAATAAGGAGCAACACTCCCGTTAGTGGCTATGAGGGGACATTCAACCCCTCATAGCCTGATGTGATGTCTTTTCGGCTATTGATGCAAGCGATTACTCTCCGGCGTTTTCCGGGGTTACATCACTATTTGATGCGTCAGCCCATTCATCTACATCAATAACTTTGAACTCAATTACCTGCTCCTTCAACTCCGGATCAATCGTGCTACCGTTGATTTCTACTGTATAGTTATATTTGAAACCTTCAGTCCATTGGTTCTGTACTGTGCCGCTAACATCGCCTTTATATGCCAATTTTCCTTTGAACTGATTTTCACTTAATTGTTTATTTGCTGCATCATAGAAAGTTGCGGTAAAGGTTACTTCCAGATTTTCGTTGCTTTGTGGAATGACAAAGCAGGTCGTAGTGTGGGTAGCGTCCTTAAATTCTTCGGCAATATCCCCTAATGCTCCGAAATCATAGTCCTCTGTTGAAACACTTTGAGTAGTCCAATTGATATCTGGTTTCCCGCTTTCGGCATAAGTCGCTGTAACATTAGTTGTTTTTACTGCATTCACCTTGATGTCGGAGATTTTCATGGTGTAGTCATAAGCGTCCGTGTTCTTGAACGTGAACTTCACCTGCGACAACATATGGTAGAAAGATAAGTTTACCGGACCATTATTAGCTTCTTTTGCAGTCACCTCTTGGGGTATAGCCACAATCAAATCTTTCGTATTGTCTACCGAGTAATTTGGGAATGTCAACACTCGAGAGGTTGCATTAAACTCTGCATTCTCAATTTTATTACCACCATTGGAGTAAGCGCCAAAACGGTACTTCTTGCCATTTATCCAATAAGCAGTCTGTGTGGGATTCCAAACCGTCCCCTCCGCTCCTACAGTGCCTCCGTCTACCTGAACATTGGTATATACGGAAGTCCATGAATCATCATAGTTTCCGAATACGAAGAACTTCTGAAGATTCTGCTCCGTTGTTTCAGTCACACTACTTCTCGTTGAATGGTTCACGAAAGTTCCGAACTGGATCGCCCGGCTCTGCGGCATATCCACAACTTCTTCGTTCGTACAGCTTGCCAGTGCTGCTACAGCCACTCCAAGCACAAAAAAACTTTTCTTCATAAGATGTAAAAAATTAAATTAAAAATTTGGTTATTTAGTACCTGTTGTTTTATTCGTTTCAGTCAATGGGCAGCGGTATGTCCACCCATTCTCCCCAGCCGTCCACATCTACGTCAAAGCTGCCTCCGCCTTCCAGCCCCTCGTCGTTGGAAATCGACAGCCCGCTCACGACGATAACGCCACCCCGTGGTTGTCCTTTCACTTGGTCTGTGACATCGAACTCGAAGGTCTTGAACTTGCCGTTCACCATTCTCACCTCCAAGTTCAGGCTGTACCTTCGCCCGTCCGTACCGTTTCGTCCGTAATGTTCACCCGGATAGTCGGGTACGCCGAACGACTGTACCAGCGCTTCCGCTCCGTAATCTTCCAGCGTACAGTCGAACATTACCGTGGCTGCGGTTTCTCCGGTATGCCCATCGTTCAGATAGACCGTTTCGGCCATGCCTGCCAAGGCTCCGCGTGCCAAGGCCACGTATTGTTGTCCGCTTTCGAACTCGTAACGTATCATATAGGTGTAAACCAATGGACGCAAGGTAACCGGCAGCTCCGTCGGGGCAAGTGTTTTTTCTGCCGTGTATTCTTCCATGTATGCCCCGTAAAGCATGTCGGGCTGGTTCACGGTACGTTCCCCCGCGTGCAATTCATGGAAAGAACTCCGGGTCACGCCGCGTGTGGTGGCTGTGGCGGATTCCGAAGCGGCCACGCCATCGAACACGATATATTCCGTATCATTGTTGTAGAACAACAGTTCGTGCGTGCCTTCCGGCATGGCGATCCGTCCTCCTTCATCGGGCAGATTGCTCTCTATACGCTGTCCGTCGCTGGTATAGACTTGGACACGTATTCCGTCGGCCGGAGCAGGACACAAATCTTCATAGTCGTACTTCCAGTCCTCTTCCCACAATTTTTCCCAGTCATAGGCGTAAGTACGTTCCCATTCCTGTTCCCAGTCGGAAGAGAGATTCACCTTCACGGAAAGACCATGCTCGTCGTGGTCGTAACACAGGTCTTTCCGGCAGCTCGTGGAAAGGAATGTCAATCCTGCAAACGTAAGCCCCATGAGGGTATATCGTAGCGTTGCTTTCATCGTGCGCCTCCTTTCTTTTTATCGGTATCCCACAACCGCCACACAAGGGCAAACTTCAGTTTCAACGGACCGAAGTAATTCATTCGGTTTGTCTGCTGGTACACGTAGTGCCCGTCGATGGGAAGATATTCTTCGTACTTGCTGTGCATGTACCCCAGACCGATACCGGCTTCCAGCGAGAGCCGCCGTCCGATGGGGAACATGTAGCCGTAGCTGACACCCACCATTTCGGCCTCGCCCTGATAGCCCTCTTTGCCGTTTTCAAGGTCGTACCACGTGAAGCCGCCGAACACGCCGAGGTAGTGGCCGTGCCACGGGCTGCCTTGCTTCTGTCCGAACCACCAGCGTCCCTCCGGGCTGATTGTAGCTACTTGGTAACATTTGTGCTTGCCGTCATTATTCCACCATGCCATGTCGCCTTCGAGGTTCACCGTCCAACGGTCGGCGATACGGTACTCCACTTCGAGCGAAGGCATCAGTATCGCATCGTAGAGCAGGTTGGTCTTAACGGCCAACCGCTGTACTGTCGGTCTATGCGGTTGCACGGTCGCTTCCTTCCGCACCGTTGCCGGCTCGGAGGCCGGTTCCGCCACGCTATCGGGTTGCAGGGCCGGTTCCGGCTCTTTCACTTTCGTCTCTTTTTGGGAAATGACTTTTACGGGCGGTTCGGGTTTCCGGTAGCAGGCCACCGAGAGGCTGGAGCGCAGTTCGGGAAAGAAATTCTCCAGCATGTAGGTGTACGGCATACCGCCCCGCAGGTCCATGAGCTGTTTCTTGCGTCCGTCCACTACGCGACCTGCCTTGTCGAACACCCATACGGGCGTATGGTCAAGGATATGCAGCACCTCTTCCTTGTATAATATGTCCGAGGCGGCGACCATTTGGCGCAGCATGTCCCACGCAATACCTTCTCCATGTATGCAGATCAAACTGTCGGGGATTCCGGCGTGGCGCACGAGATAGGATTTCAGGGAGTCGGCCCTGCGCTCTGACAGCACCCCGTTGAGACGGTTCACACCTTCGGGCGATGCCCACGAGCGTATCACGACGCTTTCAAGGCGGTCCGCACCGTGTTCTTCACGCAGGGTGCGGATAAAACGCTCCAGTTCCGCGCGGTTGTCCCGGAAGAGCATGTCCACTTCCCTGTGGCCCTGCCGGTAATGGATACGGGCCGAGTCCAACTCTTGCGCATGAACATACCCGCCGCAGAATAAAAGAAATAATAACAGTATTCGTTTCATTGTCATAATTCTGTCTATGCCAATTTATTTATATCAGCTATTTATTCAATCTCTGTACGTTTGTCCGTGCCGTGCTTCTTTCTTTAGAGGTAAAAAAGCACCGAACCAACAAATAATCAGCCGGATAACTGTCAGTTATGCCGATTTATTTGTTCGTTAAAAAGACTATCGGAAAAAAGGTCGTATTATTCGGACACTCCGGGAAAATTTGTCCTACTCAAAGAACTGAAACGCAATTTTTTGCAGATTTTTTTTGTGGATAATTCGTGTTTTTGTAATTTTGTGGCTGAAAACGAACGATTTAACCAACGATTAAACCAACGTAAAATCATACCCTCCGTTTTTGCAACTCCCCTTTCCGTCTTATCTCTTTCTCTTTCATGGCCTTATCTATTTCCTTATAGCGGCTACGGAATTTCATGAATGTATCCCGCGAAATGTCGAAACGCCTGCATATATCGGCAATCGTACAGTTCCGCTTCAACATGCCAACGATGACCTTTCGGTTTTCGATCAGCACGTTCATTTTCGTGTAGCTGCCTTTTTTCCGACCAAGGACGACACCCTCGGCTTTCCGGAGGGCGAGAGCCTCCTTCGTGCGCATCGAAATCAGGTTGCGTTCAATTTCCGCTACCAGACCGAACGCGAAACAAAGTACCTTGCTGTTGATGGAGTTGTCGAACGAATACCCCTCCTTGGTTGTGTAAAGGTTGATTCCCTTCTCCAGACACTTGCCCATGATGGCCATGAGGTCCGTCAGCGTGCGGCTTAGCCGCGAAACTTCCGTGACAATCAGCGTGTCGCCCCGTTTCATGCGCCGTATCAGTCCCCCTAATTTGCGGTCGCACCCCTTCTTCTTGCCGCTGGCGACCTCCGTCACCCACTGGCTGACGGAAAGATTTCTACTGTCGGCGAAACGCCGGATCTCGTCTTGTTGGTTAGCCGGGTTCTGTTTGCCCGTGCTGACCCTTAAATAACCTATTATCATAATCCTTAATTATTTTACGGGAGCGACATTGCCCCCGTCCGGTATAAATAAGGCATGATGGTTCGAAATGAAAGGATTCTGTACATAATTGTATGCGTAACATTTTATTCTTCAACTATTTTAATGTCTTTTCGGAATCTCGTCGGGAAAAACTGGCACGTATGTTTTCTCCGGACAGGCCGTAAGCTCGTGAAAAACATAAACCGTTACGGAGGAAATGCCTCATTCGTGGAACTGCATGAAGTCGGTGCCTATGACAACAGCCATTCTCTGATGCCGGATTTGAAGGGGCAACGAATGGACCGGATGCCCCAAATGGTTGGACGAGCAATGCTGAAATCGAATGATATGCCGAAAAATAAAGAAAAATGCGGTCTTCTCGACAGTAAGCAAGAAGCCGCATTTGTAATAAGTACCCCGATTTCTGTAAGAACGCTTTGTCCGGAAGTTGTCCGTTGAATAGGTTGTGCTTATTTCAATGATTTGCGTAGCAACGGAAGGCGTTTCAGTATATGGCCGATAGAAAGGACAGTTGTAACGATTCCTGCCCAAAAATGACATTGCCCGACCGGGGAACCTGCTCCTTCTATGCCTAACAGGGCAAATCCGGTCAGAACCACGGACAGGAACAGGACCGACAGTACCGCCGTGACCTTGCTTTTCCGGCCTATTCCGTTCTTGGCAGTTCCCTTGTACCAGCCCCAATGCGTCGCTATATGAAATATGGAGGCCATGAGGAACAGCAGGCTCGTCAGGACATGGAAAACTGCCCAATTATGCCATACCTCGTGATTGCCTTCATAGTCGGCCACATGCAATTCGATTCCGGAGTATGCGGACAGGACAAACACGGGAATCAGGCTCCAGTCTATTATAAAAATCTTTTTCATCTGTCTTTCGGTTTTAATAGATGCGGCAAAGTTCGCATCTTCGACTGGAACCGGACGATAACAAATGTAAAGAAATGAACTATCGCCTGTTTCTGATCCTCGACAGGGAAACAGAAGTAATCCCCAAATAGGAGGCAATATAATGCTGGGGAATCCGCTGTATGATAGAGGGGTGTTCTTTCAGCAGTTCTTCATACCGTTGTTGGGGGGTGTTCTTTATGCGGGAAAGGAAGAGCCGCTGATAAACATGGAAGCGTTCGATGATTTTTTCCTCATATATCTGCCGTAGCGCGGGCTTCTGTCCGAGGTTTCTGAAAAAATCTTCCCGCTTCATAACCGACAGTTCTGCCGGCTCTATGCTTTCCAGGGAAAAAAGGCTCGGTGTCCGTTGATACAGGCTGTCGAATGACGCGACGAAATCCCCTTCGAAAAAGAACTGGAAAGTGATGTCCCGTCCTTCGTTGTTGAAAAACAGGCGCAGGCAACCTTTCCGGATCAGGTACATTCTGTCGGCTACCTTGCCTTCTTCCAACAATATCGTTTTAGGAGGAACGGATAATTCGGTTATCTCCGGAAGCGATAGAAAATAGGCGTTTTTATCAGAGTTCATTGTCATTTCATCTTTATTCGTCATGGTTTGATAGTGTATTGTTCATCACGTACTCGGCACAAATTCTGATAGAGACTCATCTACTTTAATAACTTGCGTTCGCTGCCGCCAGTTCCCAATATTCTCATCTGTTGAATGGCTATCTGATTGAGTTTAATCAACCGCTCACCCTGCGGAATACCTTGGTCTATAAATACTGCATTGAGGTTTTCCATATTTGAGAGGCAAATAAGCTCATTGATTGTGGCATAGTCCCGGATATTCCCTTTCAGTTCGGGGTGTTGCTCACGCCACATCTTGGCGGTCATACCGAACATCGCCACATTCAGCATATCGGCTTCATCGGCATAGATAATACTGGCTTGTTTGGCGGTTACCTCTGCCGGGATAAGGTTCTGTTTTATGGCATCGGTATGTATGCGGTAGTTGATTTTCGACAGTTCCCGTTTGGCTGACCAACCGAGTTGCTGTTGTTCCTCGGTCTTTAATCGTTGGAACTCCTTTATAATATACAGTTCAAATTCAACGGAAATCCAGCTTGCAAACTTAAATGCTATATCCTTGTGAGCGTAAGTGCCGCCGTAGCGTCCCGATTTGGAGAGTATGCCTATTGCGTTTGTCGTACTTATCCATTTTGTCGGTGATAAGGTAAAGGCGTTCAGCCCGGCTTCCTTTTTAAACCCCTCGAATTCGAGGGGTTTAAAACTCGGGTTGTACAAACTCTCCCAAATACCCAGATATTCTATTGTATTCCGGTTACGCAGCCAGTTCCCGATAACCGCAGTCGGGTCATCGCTTTTGTATCTTGCTATGTCTGTCAGGCTGATATAATCATTCTCGTTGACTGATATAATTGTGACACTTGTGTCTTTTACTGTAATCTTTGCCATTTTATATTTGATTCTTTGGGTTTTATGTACAAAAGTAATTATAATCTATGAGACTTTCTCCTTTTCAATGAACAATATGACTTTTCCTTTCGGATATAGACAAGGATATAGACAAGGTATTTCGCTACCTCCGGTAATACCTGCTTTTCCCTTATTTCAATCATGTAAAATCACCATAAATAGGTATTGTCCAGTAAATTCAAACCCCGTACTTTTGCAAAAATATAAACGGAAACATCGTTCATTATTTATGCAGGTACTCAAAGAAGACATACGCGGCCGCATATTGGCAGTCGCCGAACAGCGATTCGGGCAGCAGGGGTATTCCAAGACCTCCATGCGCGAGATTGCCGGAGCCGTCGGTGTCGGTGTGGGGAACATATATAATTATTTCCGGAACAAGGACGAATTGTTCTGTGAAGTGGTCCGTCCCGTCCTGCACGCTATGGAAGCCATGTTGCAGGAGCATCACGGCATACGCGGCGAGGACGTGATGACGATGCGTTCCGAAAAATACCTGAAAGCCTGTATCGACGAATACGTTTCGCTCATCGAAACGCATCGCAGCCTGCTGGAGATCCTGTTGTTCCGTGCCCAAGGCTCTTCGCTGGAACATTTTCGCGAAAGCTACACCGACCGTTCGACCGGGCTGGTCAAGGCATGGTTCGCCGCCATGAAGAAGAAGTACCCGAATATAAATACGGCTGTGTCCGATTTTATCATTCACCTGCATACGGTGTGGATGTTCACGCTGTTCGAGGAGCTGTTGATGCACGCGGTGCCCAAACAGGAAATGGAATCCATTCTGCATGACTATATTCTGTTTGAAATTCAAGGTTGGAGGGCCATTATCAAGGTATGACAGATAGAAAAGACACATACGGACAAGCTGCCGTAACGGGGCAGCGGGAAAAGAGGAAATCTTCACAAAGGTTTCCTCTTTTTTTATTCGTGAACAAATCTGAATATCGTTCATTAATAAATATCATAACAAATGAAACAGAGACATAAATTCGAGAGCATTGTCGCCGAGACATTGCTCATTCCGCTCTATTACAGGGCGAAAGAGAGCCGCCGAAAGAACCCGATTCTGAACGACAAGGTTGCGGAGGGGCTGGTGGACAGTCTGGAATACGACTACTCCCGTTTCGACGGGGCGAAGTTGAGCGAGGTCGGCTGCGTCGTGCGCGGGTGGTTTTTCGACCGTGCCGTGCGCCGCTTCATAGGGAAGCACGCCGATGCGGTGGTGGTGAATGTGGGCTGTGGTCTGGACACCCGTTTCCAGCGTATCGGCGACGGGAAGGCCGTATTCTACGACATGGACCTGCCGGAAGTCATCGCGCTGCGCCGCGAGCTGATTCCGGAGCAGCCGGGCAACCCCTACATTGCGGCCTCCCTGCTGGATGCCGGCTGGCTGGACGACCTGCGTCGCCGGCATCCCGATGCGCATTTCATCTTCGTGGTCGAAGGCGTGCTGATGTATTTCTATGAAAAGCAGGTAAAAACATTTCTGCACCATGTGGCCGAGCGTTTCGGGGGCGGCGAACTGTGGTTCGACGTCTGCGGTACGATGATGAGCCGTCACGGAGTGAAACCCGATTCGCTCCGTGAACACGAGGCGCAAATCCGCTCCGGTCTGAGCGACGGGCGTCTGGTAGAACAATGGGAACCCCGCCTACGCCTTTTGGAACAGGCCAATTACATGAAGTTTTTCCGTCCGCGCTGGGGCTTCTTCTTCGGGCAAATATTGGGACGGATGACGCGGCTGTGCTACAAGTTCAGTTCGATGTTGGGATATGAAATCGTATCGAATTCCCGTGACACGGCGGCAATTCTCCATGAAAGATGAAAGAGACGACGATTGAACCTTATCTCCCAATGTTGGAACGGTTCGAAGAATTTTTCAGGGAAGAACTGGCATCCCGTTTGTCGGTCGAATCCGTTGATTCCGTGATGGAAGCGGCTGTCGAGAATTTTCATCGTATCTCCGCAATCATTCCGGATGTCCCGCCGACATCACCATGGGTGAAAAACATTATCGGTATAGCCTATGAGATCGGTCTGTGGCAAGAACTGTCGGCCAGAGGATGGAGTCCGGCAGAACTTTCCATTGTTACGCAGAAAGCATTGAAAAAGCTCACGTTGTCGAGTATCCCTTCTGAAAAAATTTCGGAAATACGCGAAATGTTGTGTTCGCCCGACTATGTGCGTCGCATCGCTTCCGCTTCGCATGTTTCCACAGAGGACGATTGGCTGTTCGATTGCGTGTTGCCGAATGCGGACGATACGTTCGATGTCGGTATGGACATTGCCCGGTGCCCGGTCGCCGAACTCTGTTCCCGTATTGGCGTCGAGTGCTTTTTTCCCTATTTCTGCGTGAATGATTATATCACACACGATGTACTCGGTATCCGGCTGACACGGACCCGCACATTGGCACACGGTGCTTCGTGCTGCGATTTCCGGCTGACAAAAGAGCGGGGAGCGGCTGACGGGGCTGTTGTAATCCGGCCGGAAGATTTACAGGAATTTACCAACAACGGATAGAGAGAATCGGATAAAATTCAATATATGGAAACAAAAGAAAAGAAGAAAGAAGGTCTGTCCCGCCTGTTCGAGATCGCGGGGCAGAAGAAAGGGCTGCTTTTTCTGGCGGGTCTGCTGTCGGCAGGCAGCGCCGTGTGTATGCTCGTACCCTATTGGGCGGTGTACGAGGTGTTGAAAGAGCTGCTGACGCACGGTACAAGCCCGGCTTCGGTGGACGAAGCCGGCATGATTCGTTGGGGCTGGATCGCCTTCTGCGGGCTTATCGGCGGACTGGTGCTGCTGTACGCCGCCCTGATGTCCTCGCACGTGGCTGCATTCCGCATTCTGTACGGATTGCGTGTCCGGCTGTCCGAGCATATCGGCAAGCTGTCGCTGGGTTATCTCAACAACACCTCTACCGGAGCCATCAAGAAGACGATGGAGCAGAACATCGAGAAAATCGAGGGATTCATCGCCCACACGATTCCCGATTTGGTGAACGTAGTGGCGACGGTCGTGGTGATGCTCGTCATCTTTTTCTCGCTGGATACATGGCTGACGGCGGTCTGTCTGGCCGTGGTGCTGTTGAGCTTCGCCCTGCAATTCTCCAATTTCATGGGGAAGAAGGCACGGGAGTTCATGAGTATTTACTATGATGCGCAGGAAAAGATGAGCGCCTCCGCCGTGCAGTACGTCAGGGGAATGCCCGTGGTGAAGATATTCGGACAGAGCGTCCGCTCGTTCCGGCAGTTCAACGCCGAGATACAGGCTTACAAGACGTTCGCCCTGAAATGCTGCGACACCTACCAGAACGGGATGATCGCGTTCACCGTCCTGCTGGGTTCGATGGTGACGTTCATTCTTCCCGTGGGTATCCTGCTGATACAAGGGAATCCGCAGTCGCTCGCATTGGCCGCCGTATGGCTGTTTTTCATCATCATGGGACCGGGTGTGGCTTCGCCCATCTACAAACTGACGTTCCTGGGCGGAAACACCAAGGAGATCGACGAAGGCGTGGCGCGTATCGACCGCATTCTGGAGAAAAAGCCCGTTCCCGAACCGGAACACCCCGAAGTGCCGCAGTCGTATGAGGTGGAGTTCCGCCACGTGTCATTCTCCTACGAAAATACGGAACAGGGCACACGTACCGAGGCGCTGCGCGATGTTTGCTTCACGGCGCCGCAAGGCCGGATTACGGCGCTCGTGGGGCCTTCGGGAAGCGGCAAGTCCACCGTCGCGAACCTGATTCCCCGTTTCTGGGACGTGGAGCAGGGCGAGATTCTCATCGGTGGCGTGAACATCAAGAACATCGCTACGACGCAGTTGATGGATACCGTTTCATTCGTCTTTCAGGATACGTTCCTGTTCTACGACACGCTGTACGAGAACATCGCCGTCGGTTCCCCCGCCGCAACGAAAGAAACGGTCGTGGCGGCGGCCAAAGCCGCCCAGTGCCACGAGTTCATCGAGCGGCTGCCGCAAGGCTACGAGACGAGAATAGGCGACGAGGGCGTGTATCTGTCGGGCGGCGAGGCGCAGCGGGTATGCGTGGCCCGCGCCATTCTGAAGAATGCGCCGATACTGGTACTGGACGAAGCCACGGCCTTCGCCGATCCGGAGAACGAATACAAGATGCAGCAGGCCCTTCAATCCCTGATAAAAGGCAAGACCGTGATTATTATCGCCCACCGGCTGTCGTCCATCGTCTCGGCGGACAACATCGTGGTCTTGCAGCAGGGACGGATCGTACAGCAGGGCCAGCACGACGACTTATCCGTCGCCGAGGGGCTCTACAAGAACATGTGGGATGCCTATACGAGCGCTTATCATTGGAAGTTGAACAAAAATTGAATACGGAGATATGAAAAAGAATAGTTTCTTGAACGATATTTTACAGAATACGAGTTGTCCGCAGGGATTCTGGGGACGGATGATTTTGCGGGGAATGAACTGTTTCCACGCTTCGCTGGCCCATCGCGGCATGAAACAGGTGGACTGGCGGCCGGAATGGAATGTGCTGGACATCGGATGCGGGGGCGGCGCCAACGTGAAGCGTCTGCTGAAGCTGTGTCCGCAGGGAAAAGTTTACGGCATGGACCTGTCGGAGGAGAGCGTCGCCTTCGCCCGCAGGCACAATGCGGGAGAACTGGACCGCCGATGTTTCATACAGCAGGGCGATGTCTGCTCCCTGCCTTACGGGGACGGGGCCTTCGATGCCGTTACGGCCTTCGAGACCGTCTATTTCTGGTCTTCCGTCAGCAAGGCGCTGGCCGAAGTCTTCCGCGTGATCCGGAAAGGGGGCTGCTTTCTCATCAGTCTGGAAGCGAGCGACCCCGAACTCGGAAAGGCGTGGACGGAGCGGATAAAGGGAATGACGGTGTACGGAGCCGAAGAACTGAAACAGTTGCTGTCCCAAGCCGGCTTTTCCGACATCCGGGTAATTCAGAAAAAAGAAGAACTGCATATCGTCGCACATAAATGAAAGGAGTGGAACATGAATGCGATTAAAAACATTACGATAGGCCATACGGAACGTCTTTACAAGCCCGTGGGCTATACCATGCTCGCCAATCTGGTCAACATCATACCTTTCTGCCTCTCCATCGAGGCGGTGCGCATCATCTTCGCCGCGTTCGACGGCAGCGGACGACCGCTCGACACGGCAAGACTGTGGTGCATTTTCGGCATATTGGCTGTCTATATGCTGGTGATGGCTTTGGCCGAACGGGCCTCCTACCGGGCCAATTTCAGAGGAGCCTACGAAATGAGTGCGTCGGGGCGCATTGCACTGGCGGAACATCTGCGGAAACTCTCTCTCGGATTTCTTTCCCGGCGCGACCCCGGCGATCTTTCGTCCATGCTCGTTACCGATTTCACGATGGCCGAGACGGGCATTTCCCACCATTTGCCCCAACTGATGGGAGCCGTCGTCATGCCCGTGCTGGCATTCCTCTCGCTGGTATGGATCGACTGGCGGATGGCCGTTGCCATGTTCGCCGCACTGCCGGTCGCCTTGCTTGTCCTATGGATGAGCACGAGTGTGCAGAAAAAGTTGAGCGGCAGGCAGATACAAGCCAAAATCAATGCCGGGAACCGCTTGGAGGAATACTTGCAGGGCATTCGCGTGATGAAAGCCTACAACCTGCTGGGCGACCGCTTTGTCCGCCTGCGCGATGCTTTTGCGGAACTGCGCCGTGCCTGTATCCGTCAGGAAGCCATGCTGGGGCCTTTCGTGCTGCTGAGCATTACATTGGTGCGGGCCGGACTGACCCTGATGGTGCTGTGCGGAACCTACCTGCTGTTGGGAGGCGAACTCTCGCTGCTCGTCTTCGTGCTGTTCCTCGTGGTCGGCTCGCGCGTGTTCGACCCGCTGACTTCGGCGCTGACCAACTTTGCGGAGTTCCGCTACTTCTCCATTGCCGGAGGGCGTATTCTCACGCTGATGAACGAGCCGGAGATGGAAGGCGAACGGCAGGCGCCGGCCACCGGCGACATCCGGTTCGAGCATGTGTCGTTCGCCTATCAGGACAAGAAGGTGCTTCAGGACGTTTCCATCGCGTTTCCGAGAAACACGCTGACGGCTCTCGTCGGTCCTTCGGGGAGCGGGAAAAGTACGGTGATGAAACTTTGCGCCCGATTCTACGACCCGCAGCAGGGGCGTGTCCTTTTCGATGGCGTTCCGATGAAAGATATAGAACCTGAAAGTCTGATGAGCCGCATCTCGATGGTGTTCCAGGACGTCTATCTGTTTCAGGACACGATACGCGACAATATCCGTTTCGGAAAGCCCGGTGCGACGGACGAGGAGATCATCGCGGCAGCCGAGAAAGCCTGCTGCCACGATTTCATCATGCGCCTGCCGCAGGGATACGACACGATGGTGGGTGAGGGCGGTTGCACGCTGTCCGGCGGCGAGAAACAGCGCATATCCATCGCCCGCGCCATCTTGAAGGATGCGCCGATTATCCTGCTGGACGAGGCGACCGCATCGCTCGACCCGGAAAACGAGGTGGAGGTGCAGAAAGCCATCGACACGCTTATCAAGGGACGCACCGTCATCGTCATCGCCCACAAGCTTAAGACGATCATGAATGCGGACCGGATCGTCGTTCTGGAAGACGGACGGGTAAAAGAACAAGGCACGCACGACGAACTGATGCGGCACGAGGGGCTTTATGCCCGTCTGTGGACGATTCAAGAGAAGTCCGCAGGCTGGACCGTATAGAATAACGGGAAGCCCGGATAATAGGACTTTCACGAAAAGCCGGAAAGAAGGCAAGCCCCTCTTTTCGGCTTTTCCTTATTTTATCGGCATTGTCGTAAATCAGTACGACGGCATAGTTACTGTTTCTGACTGCTGAACGATGCTGCGTTATTCATTGTTCGCTGGACCTTTCGGTTATGGCAGAGACAAGACGGCTACCCGGCCTCGTGTCCGGAAACACCTTATTATAATTATACCGAAAAATTTCCTTTTCAAGTCCATATTCTATACCCGTTATATCCCGTTCACCTCTCCTTTTTATTTATTCTCGTTCTTATCGCTCCCTGCCGCACTCCCTTGTCGGTGTGATTTTCCCATGCGAAGGTACAGCGTCATTCGGTCGTCAAGTACCGCTCCGCTAACCGGCTCGCGGATTTGCCCGGCAGCCTTCCCAAATCGAAGATGACCTTTCGGTCCCCGCCGTGCTGCGCTGTCGGGTTGGGTATTCCGTTCAATCCCCGGCGGTTTCCTTGCCTTTTCCTCATTTTCCCGCTGTCTGGCCTGCATGTAAAATCTATCCCGATAAGGAAGCCGGAACAGCTTCCGAAAAAAGGGAAGAAAAAGTTTAACGAATAAAAATTAACGATTATGCCAAACTGGTGTTCAACAGCGTATGTGATAGAGGGCGACGCGCAGGAAATCAAAAGCCTCTATGAGTTGATGAAAGATTTGCAGGACAGAAAAACGCCTGCCGTGAAAAACGGCTTCGGGACATCATGGCTGGGGTGTCTTGTGGATGCCTTGGGCAAGGACTGGGACAAGGTGAGTTGTCGGGGAGATTGGGCAAACCTCGAAATGGTGGGCGAAACCCTCCGCTTTACGACGGAGACGGCATGGGGGCCATGCAACGAGACATTCGACCTCGTGTGCGAGAAATTCCCATCGCTCCGTTATTATTACCAGACCGAAGAGCCGGGAATGGGCTTCTACGAGACCAACGACAGCGAAGGCAAGTATTTTACCGACAAATACATAGTCGATTTATGTACTGCCAAAGGCAAATACTTCTGCGAATATTTTGCCGACAGGGAGAGCCTGTTTGCGTGGCTTGGCGAGGTCGCAGGAAAAACCGTCCGCTCGGAACAGGATGCCAAGGCTCTGTTTGAAGAATGGGCGCAGGAAAACCCCGATTCTTGCTGCAGTATCAATGAATATGTGGTCGTGGATTAAATCGGACAGACAGCCATGAGAACCTATCATTGGAAAGAGTACGGCTTTATCGGGACTGTACCCGACTTCGCCCGGCATTTCGGGATATGCAAAAGCCCGACTTTCGTCAATGCGGTGCGGAGAGTGTCCCGACACGTTTATAACTGCATGAACGCACGGGAACAGGCGGAATATGAAGAGAAGCGGGAGCGGGTGAAACCCGCTTACCGCCTCTATCTGGACGAGGAACGCACACGTTTCATCGAAATGACGAAAGAGGAGTACGAAGCTGTCGGCCTGCCCGTGGTGCAGGAAGAGGTCGGCATGTTCAAACTGTCTTACAGGAACAGAAGCCTGCCCGCATCGTTTGTCGGAAACGGTCGGGACGAAAGCCCCGTGGCTTCGGCCATGAAAAAATATCGGGCAGAAGCCATGCGTTTCGCCGGACAGGTCATGCTGGCTACGGGTTATTTCAATACCCGTCTGCCGACCGAACAGCCCAAAACCGAGATAAACTATACGGAATTGCGATTGTCGTACAGCAACGGTATCGTGTTCTATTTTGTCGCTGACCGTAGCCGTGACGGAGTATGCGGCTGTTACCTGCAACGGATAACGCTCGACGGCAAGCAGATATATAACGGCTGTTTTAGCCGATATTCCAGCGTCGATGACGTTTTGCAAAAGACACAATCGAACGGAGAATGCCAAAATGCCCATTACCATTTTATAGAGTAGACGATAAGCCCTCTCGGACAGTAAAAGTTCGAGAGGACTTTCTCTGTACGCCGTTTCCACGGAACGACCTCCTTTTTTAGCCAATGTTCCGGCTTTTTTATACAGTCCGGCTTCTTCCCCTTTTACTCCACTATCGTATCTCCTTCTTTCCCTTATCTCGTTTCCGCCACTTTCTCGCCGGTTGGATTTTCCCATGCAAAGGTACAGCGGTCGTCCGGTGTCAAGTACCGCCATGCTAACCGCTCGTGGATTTGCCCGGCAGCCTTCCCAAATCGAAGATGTCCTTTCAGTTCCCTCCTTGCTGCGCCTGTCGGGTTGGGTATTCCGTGAAATCCCCGGCTGTTTGCTTGCCTTCCCGTCCTTTCCCCGCTGTCTGATCTGCATGTAAAATCTCTCCCGGCAAGGAAAGCTGAAAAGCTTCCGAGAGGAGGGAAATAAATAACTCGGAGTTTAATTTAACTTTTATGTATTATGCACGCAAATGGTAATCAAATTATGGAAGGGAAAGTTCTGGACGAACAGGTTAAGATAAGAATTTTTGAGGCATTCCGGCAGTCATGTTTTTTGTTTGATGAAACAAGCGGTCAATGCGCCTATATGGGGTCGGTTCGTAAATGCGATGGGAAGTGTCGCCTAATGCTACGCTTTAAGCAGAATCTGGATAAATTGTTTTGTTGAAAAGGAATTGCAGCCATTGGCTGAACCTTATCGACAAGTTCAATATAGCGGATAGAAAGATATATTAATTTTTAATCTTGACAAGATATGAGTATAATATGTACACGATGTGGCGGTACGCAGGTAGTATGCGAAGCCACAGTAAACCCCAACACCAAAGTGATAACGGAAATTTCCGACGATTCTTTGCAATTCGGCCGGTGCGAAACCTGTAAGGCACGAAGCGTCCTGACGGATGTAGAGAAGACAAAGGCCGCCATCAAGAGCGGATTTGCCGGATTTGTCGAGGCGAACGGCAGGAAGCCCCATTATGCAAGTTGTCGGATAGTATGGAAGTACACCAACGATTCCGAAGACGTAAAAATCCGGCTGCTGGAAAGCGGTGAAAGTATTGGAAACGACATGTTCTTCTCCTGCAACAGCCTCCATGCCCTCGAATCTCTGGCGGAGTTCGGAAAAGAACCGTTCATCGTAACGGAATGTTACGGGTTCAAGACCTTAACAGAAGAGGAAATCTCCGATGAAAAAGCGTATGAATACGAGTTCGGAGACGAGAAAATCGTTGTTACAGGTAAAGAAGTACGTGCATTTTACTCGGAAGTATACAGGCTGACGGCACAGGACATCGAACAGTTTGCAGCCTATAATACGGCAAAACGCATGTATTACCGGAAAAATGATTGCCAGCTTACCCCGGAGCTTGTCCGACGGTTGCTCGATGAAGAACATTTGATGAAAGCAGGTGAATCCGACAGTTTCACGATTCAGTTGTTCTTCCTGTGGCATGTGCGGATTCGGAAAGAACCTGAAAATTTTGCACCGTTCAAATACGCTTTGGAAGCCTGTTGCTTGGATAACGTACAGACTTTCAGCCGCCGATACATCACGCTCGAAAAAGCATTGCTTCATTGCCTGAACGGTTTCAATGAAAACGCTAATATTCAAAACCGCTACCAATCCCTGCAAGACTATCTTCTGGGACAGGCGCACGGCAAACGCTGATAAATAGCCTCATGCGGCACAAGCCTCCGAACCTGCAAAGCCGGTTTCGGGGGCTTTATTCCGCAAGGTCGTCTCTCCAGTTATATGCCATACCCGGCATGTCACAAGAAATTCCTTTTTAAGCGGACGTCCACCTGTTATAACCCTTATACCCCATTTCCATTCCTTTCTACCTCCCGATAGCGTTTCCCGTTTTTGCTCCTGACGTTACCCGACAAATCAAGGCAAGACACACGACACCCTATGCAGCTGCAAAGGAACGTCGGAGGAGTTAAACTCTTTTATATCACATTCCTGTGAATCTTAATAAAAAAAGTCGTTCATGGCACCTTGTGGAATTGATTTTTATATATTTGCTTCTGAAAAAAACATACTGGAAACAGTGCCGGATAGTATGTGAAGAACAGAAACTTTTGGGAAAATAATATGTAAATACAAAATTATAAAAACAAAAAAATGATTAGAGTTGCCACGATAAAGGATGCTTCAAGACTTGCGGAAATACAGATTTTCTCTAAAAGAAAAGCCTTTCGCCCTATTTTTCAAAACGATGATGTTTCCTTTAATGAAATGTCGGTATTGCGTCTTGCATTATATTATCAGGATGTTATAGGAGCTTTGGACGATATATATGTTTTTGATGACGGGATTGTAAAGGGGATGATGAAACTGGATTGTAAAAACAGTATATGGGAATTGAAAGAGTTGTATGTAGATCCGTTCTTTCAAGGAGAAGGTGTTGGGACAAAACTTATGCGCCATTTCCTTACAACAGCAAAAAGTCACGATGTAAAAGAGGTTTACCTGTGGGTGTTGGAAGAAAATTTTGCAGCAAGAAAATTTTATGAGAGCCACGGGTATGTCTATACAGGAAATAAAAAAGAGTTTTCCGATTCAGGAAAATATCTGTTGAATTATGCATTACGATTAAAAGCCACCTTATAATCCGGCTCGCGTTCCGAAAATTCCGCTTTGCCGGGCACGTGAAGTCCCTTGGACGGTCAAAAGGTTCAGGGGGCTTTTTTTGTCAATCGCCCTCACAGGCAGATTTTCTTTTTTAGCCGTTATTCCCACTTCTATATACAATCGGGCTTCTTCCTCTTTTATTCCGGTTATCCCATTCTTTCCCTGATCTCGCCCCCGTTGCCTCCTCGCCGGTTGGATTTTCTCATGCAAAGGTACAGCGGTCGTCCGGCGTCAAGCACCACTATGCTAACGGCTCGCGGATTTGCCCGGCAGCCTTCCGCAAATCGAAGATGGCCTTTCAGCCCCCGCCTCGTACCTCGACGGGTTGGGTATTCCGTGAAATTCTCCGGCCGTTTGCTTGCCTTTCCGTCCTTTCCCCGCTGTCTGGCTTGCATGTAAAATCTCTCCCGCCAAGGAAGCCGAAAGGCTCCGAAAGCAGGGAGAAGAAAAAAGCAAGTTCAACAAATTAAAAATTTAAAGTTATGCACAGCAAGATTTTTCAAATTACCGAAACACGGGTGAGCAAGGACAACTACCTGAACGAGGACACCCTCACGCAGGGCGACGATAGTTTCTTCGACTATTGTGCGGAGATTGACGATGAGGAACGCCAGTTCCATATCGACAACTTGGTAAACAACATTCTGCCCAAAGGCATGTTCGAGCTTGTTTCCGACGATACCATACGCTACAAAGGCGGTGCGGAACGATGGAGAGAAGATTTCATCGCAGACATTCGAAGCAGGGCGGAAGCCCTTACCCCCGAAAGCGTGCAGGACTGGATTGGCCCGGTCTATCAACTCGAAAAGTTCCTGAAAAACCCGCTCGATACCGCTTACTGGTTCTACATGGACGAGGAGGGGCTGCAATCCAACGCCGAGCAATCCTACGAGTTCCTGCGGCAGGCATGTGAATTTAAACCCGGTACGCTGCTTTACATCGGCGGTGTCATCGACTATCATTTTTAACCTCAAAACGCTGAACGATGAAAGGTACGGAACATTTCAAACGGACTATCAAGGAATACTTGGACGGCAAGGCACGGACGGACGAACTTTTCGCCGTCTCCTATGCCAAAGAAAACAAAAACTTGGACGATTGTATCACATTCATTCTCAATCAAGTCAAGGCAAGCGGCTGTTGCGGAATGACCGACGACGAGGTGTGGTCGCTCGCCATTCATTACTATGATGAGGACAACATCGACGTGGGCAAACCTATCAGTTGTGGCGTCGTGGTCAATCACAAGGTGGAGCTGACCGAAGAAGAAAAGGCGCAAGCCCGAAAAGACGCGCTGAAAGCCTATCAGGAGGAAGAAATGCGCAAGATACAGCAACGCCACAGCAGGCCGAAGCCGACCGCCAAAGCTGTACAGAATACCCAAACGGAACTCTCACTCTTCGATTTCTGACCATGAAAGCACGGACAAAATTTCAGCATCAGGTAGTAGCCGCCAACGGGCGGTTGCTGCCTATCACGGAGAAACAGGCAGAATGGGCGTTCCGGCATACCGTCGGACATTACGCTTTTCGTACACCGAGCGGACAAACGACCTGCCTCGATTGCGGTCATAGGTGGAACGAGACAAAGGCGAAGCGTTGCCATTGCCCGAACTGCCACGCCAAACTGACGCTCAAAGACACGCTTTGCCGCAAGACAGATGAGAAAAGCTATTTTTCTGTCATCACCACGCAGGACGGATTTCAGGTGCAGCGGATTTTCAGAATGAATGTCTGTTACCGCAAAGGCAAGAACGCATGGACAGACGTGTGCGAAGTGGCGAGATACTGGTTGGACGAGAACGGGAAAACCGCTTTGACAGCCTTGCAACGGACAATGGGGTGTTATTTGGACAGCTTTCTGTACGGGTCGGGATTGGAACTGCGGAACGACAATTACGTGTACCAACGCATAGCCGACTGTTATGTCTGTCCGGGCTACACGGTTATCCCGAAGTTACGGCGCAACGGGCTGAAAGGGTCGTTTGCCGACATCGCCCCGCAAAAGCTGATGAAAGCCCTGCTATCGGACAGCCGAGTGGAGACAATACTTAAAAGTGGACGCAAACGAGACCTCAAGCACTTCATCGACCACCCGCAGGATTTGGATTTCTGTTGGCCGTCCTACAAAATCGTGTTACGCCAGAAGTATCGGATAACGGACATTGGAATATGGGTGGATTATCTCCGTATGCTCGACAGATGCGGCAAGGACTTGCACAACGCCCACTATGTTTGCCCCGCCGATTTGAAAGCCGAGCATGACAAGTATCAGAACAAGGTGCGTATTCTCCAAGAGCAGGAAAAACGCAAGGAGCAGATGAAACGGGCGAGGGAAAACGAGGCACGTTTTAGGGAGTTGAAAGGCAAGTTCTTCGGTCTGGAGTTCACGGACGGAACGATAGTCGTCCGTGTACTGGATAGCGTGGAAGCCTACTACGACGAGGGTAATGCGTTGCACCACTGCGTGGGACAGTGCGAATATTACCTCAAACCGGATACGCTGGTATTCTCCGCACGGATAGAGGACAAGAGGGTCGAGACCGTAGAATTGAGCCTCGAAACATTCAAGGTGCTGCAGTCGAGAGGACTGTGTAATAAAAATACGAAATATCACAAGCGGATTATGAACCTCGTGCATAAGAACATCGCCCTTATCCGAAAGCGCATGGCCGCCTGATACCGGCTGCGGAAGTTATATCGGGCAACCACCTGCCAATCGGGACAGGTGGTTGTTCATATTCCCGATAAAGGCCATGTCGAACATTCTGTTATACAGACAATTCTTTTTCCATTCCCTTACATTTTGTCCGATGGACAATCGTTCGACGTTTTTTTTGCCCTTTATACCCCAGACACATACTGCCGTCGTTTCCTGTTGTAACGGCCGGAGATCTTTGCCTCCATTCCCTTTGTATGCTTGGGCGTATCATTTCATGGAATCTCCACTATCGCCACGGCCTGTTTTTACGCAGCAAAGGTACGGCGAACGAACAGCGTGTCAAGTACCGCTTCGCTACTCCGGATAAAATTTGACGCAAACTTTCCGCAATCGCAGATTGCGGCATTTCATAAAATTTTAACCTCCGTTCCTTGCCTGCTGTTCTTGCTTTCGCCGTTGGGAATTGCACGTAAAAATCAACCCTTTGGGCGAAGTCGGAAGGCTTCAAGAAAAGGGAAATAAAAAAACAGAACAATGACAGCAATAGAACAGATTATCGCCATAGCTGAACAATTAGGCTGGCAAGTTAAAACCGATACCGACAAACCGAACCTCGTGGTGTTCGATTTTCAGCAATACACACCTCACGGGCAGGATTTCAGTTTCTCGGTTGAGATGAAAGGCAATGACACCGACAGCTTGTTACAGGAAGTTGAAACATATTACGAAGACTTCGACCCCGACTATGAAGCCTACCTGTGGATTGGTACGGACGGGCATGGCAAGAACGGCGCACCTTACCGAATCAAAGACATCGTGAGCGATATGGAGCAGGCGGAAGCCATGATAGAAAAACTTTATGAAACATTAAAAACAACCATGCAATGAGAACGAAAACCCTCTACACACGAGACGCCGAAAAGGCAGGAATAAGCCGTTTCCCAAACTTTCACCGCACGGGGAACATAACCGGCATGAAGCAGCTTTACTACGGAAAAAACGCCCTATTGGTACGTTGCGGGAGTCAGATTTACAACGTATCGAGCGAACCCGAAATTTACTACAACATGGCTCATTAAATGGTATTCATTATGAAAAGAGCAAGTTACAAGAAAGATTTTCAGAGTTGGAAAGGCATAATGGCTCTAAAACTGCTCTGCTGCAATATAGTTGCAGGCCGTTTTGATTGGAAGAAATACTGTACGCCACAGTCTTATTGCGGTCAGGAAATTTGCGTTGTACCGCTGCATTGCTCCTACGGACAGATAGGCTATACCGTGCACTTCCCTTATTCCGATATACCGGAAGTGGAATACGATTGGGAAATGAACAAATTAACTATCGACAAAGAGAATTGGGAAAGCTATTTAACGTGAGTATAATTCAAAATATAGCCAGTTGCCCGTCTTTGAAAAACATACATCAATGGCGGGCTTCTTTCAAAAACAGTATGCTGTTATGGTAGAAAGGGAGTTGGAAATAAAGTTATATTAAAGGAAGTGGGGCATGGAATATTCAATATCTTTATCTTCAACCATATATTTTTCCTGAAATTGAGCAATTTCTTTGCAAAAATCATCTGTCATACAATAAATCTCCGTAATTTTGGTCTCTGAAAACATCATGGTAATTGCTTAAATGTTAATTGAATACTATAAATTCAATACTTTTATTGCTATGTGCCTAATTTATTTACAGAATTAGAATTGAAAGAATATGACACAGACTTTTTATACCCAATGGCAATCTTCTGTCCTTGCAGACGCAGAAACTTATGTTTCAAAGGAATACAGTAATTTCCAAACGGCATTGCTACGTGAAATATCCAAATATGCAGAAGCCGTGGATGCGGCGGTCGTATCCGAGAATAAGGGGCATTATTATACAAGTTGCTTTATTGAACGTAATGGTAAGTTTGTATATATAAACCATTCTGCGGATGTGCGGATGGATGATGGGATAAAGATAGAACTCGGTTCGTTCATGATACGGACTGCCCGGCACGCAAAGGATTATACCGGCGGAAACAATCAATATTGCGATATGCTGCAGTTACAGTCAATGATTGACAAACTGCTGTCGTAATGATAACATATAGTCTGTAGCGGAATGAAAACCGGTAGGGACTATAAGGATGTGGAGCGCCTTCAGTATGAAATCGCTCCACATTCTTCATATTACGCTGCCGTTACCGACGCAGACCGCCGCCATATTCCGCCTCTTGTAGCTCCTCCCTGTATTCTTCAAGCTCGTTCAGCTTCTCGTTCACGGCTTGCAGGTTGGCCTCCAGCGTCATGTTGTGGTCATAAGGGTAATGATGTTGTACGGCCATCCCTGCATTGGTGGCCGTACCCACGTCCAGCGTATCCTTGTCCCTGTTGTACCTTGCATACAGAATATCTCCGTTTGGCATTTCGAATACCGGCATTCTCTGATGTGTCAGTTCAGCAAACTGTTCCGCCGCCATATCTTTGGCCACCTCTTTCACATCATCGCTGGCACGGTCTGTGCCGTAACGTGTGATATGGTCCCGCACCTCCTGTTCCGTGTATTTCAGCATGATGTCGTATGTGCCTCCGACACTTCCGTTGTACACCACGGCAAAGTCCTTATCTTCAATCAGCAGGTCATCGCCCCGGTTCTGGAGGGGAGAAGCGTATGTATGCTGCTCGTCCATGCCGTTGCCGTCGTAATACTCCTTGGCGAGCGCAAGCAGACCCTTGTAGTCGCCTTTGTCCTTCAATTCGTCCAGTTGCTTCGTGTCGTCAGCGGTTTGGAGATAGGCCACCGAAGCATAAAAAATACGTTCCTTGGCAGAGCGTTTGTCCTCTTGCTCTTCGGTAACATTTTGTTCCAACTCCTGCGCAATCTTATCCACCTTTTGAGTAACGATTGACGAAGCTCTTTTCACGTCCAGAAGCGTTGTCTTGATAAACTGTGGGGATTCTTTCAACTCATCGAGCCACCCTTTGAGGTATGCGCAACTGTCTTCCTTTATATGCTTGGTCATGCCGTAGCGTTGTGCGACCAACGCGCTGCCCAGTTCGGCCACCAGTTCCTCGCGGGCATACTCTTTCGAACCGAAAGAGGTAGGTTGGAGTCGGTCAAGCACACCTTCGGCACCCGTGGAATGGACCATCTCATGGAACAGCGTTCCGTAGAAAGATTCCCCGTCTCTGAACTGCTCCTTTTCGGGTACGACAATCTCGTTCTTTGTGATTGAGTAGTATGCTTCGTTTTGGTGCGTCGGTTTGATGGGACAAATCCAAAGGTTGTCCTTTATCATCGCATCGACAGGCCCAAAACTGAAATGTTCGCCGTTTTCGACCCTTTTCCCGTTCTCTCTTTCCAACTGCTCCCATAACTCCGGTCGAGCCTCCTGCAGGTTGGTCTGGGCGACATTGAACACCCGGAACACCTGCATTTTCGGATAGACATTGTATTGCGCCTTCTCTTCGTCGGAGAGTTTCTTGTAGTCGTCGTACTTGATTTTCTCCTTTGTTTCCTTATGTATGCAGGTGAATGTGGTCAGCATGACGGGAAACGATTTCTCGCCGCGCAGTACAGATACACGGGGTAATTCCTGCCCGTCCTTGCCGGGCTTGTTGAGCCGCTGCACGCAGTCAAAGGTGCAGAAGCGCGGAATCTTGTACCCCTCATTCTCACAATGCAACAGTAACATAAGGGCGTTCATACCGTTGTACTCCCGCCCGGAAAGGTTACGCGGCCATTGCAGTGCCCCCTCGGTAAACCACGGCTTATGCCAGTCCTTGTGGATGCTTTCGATTTTCTCGATCATCATCTCGGCAAAGAGGTCCAGCGCCTTGTCCTCGCTGCTCGGCCCCTCCGTATTTCGCTTTCTATAACCGGCCATGACTGCTACTGATTGAAGTTATCCGATTCGGGAATATATTGCGCCAGTTCTTCCACCCGGCAGGAGATGTCCGGCTTCCCGTTATGTACCGAGACCGTCATTTCGCCCTTGGCTTCTACCTTGACGCCCGGTTGCAGCCACTCTTCACGTTGCCTGTCGAAGCAGAAGAAACGCACCCACTGGTACTCGAAATTCTCATCGACCTTTTCGGTGCTGAATGCAGAGAACATCGTGTAGGACTTATCCTTTTTGTCCTTCCGTTCCTCGATGTTCTTGCCCACCTTGCCCCGGAACGACAGTTCGCCCTTGATGGAATCCGCGATGTCCGCCGCCGGGCCGATACGGTCGGCAAAGAGGTTGAAATAGAGCTTTTCGCCCCGGCGTTTCAGGAACAGCGTCCCCGCAACCTCGACACGCAATCCGTTTCGATAGCCGGATACCTTCTTCTGACCGCCCTCCTTGCTGACACTGATCTCGACCGTTTCGTTCCGACCGTCCTTGCCTTGGAGCACGACGCGGAGCGGAAAGGTCAGGAATGTTTTCTCTTCTTTGGTCGTGCGCATCGAAGCGTCGCGGCCGATGGTGCCGCACGCCGTAATATTGCATTTAATCATTTTATTTTGTCTTTTAGTGATACATAGTCCACCGGACAAAGCGGGGTGTCTTGAAGTTGAACAGGTTGAAAGCGTTTCCTAATCGGGAGCACGTATTCTCATGTAGACAATCCAGCCGGCAATACCCAGTTGGACGCCCACGATAACGAGTGTTGCTACCCAACCGAATAGCCGGGAACAGAACAGGATATGCAGGGCGCAGACGGACACCCCGGACAAGTACCCGCAAAGTCGTATCATCACGCGTTTTATCATGACTTTTTGGGATTATCTTTTCAGGTTTTCCGATTGTGCCCGTTGTTCGGACATTCCCCGTTCAAAGTTCTGCGACGCCGCCTCCGAGAGGATGACCGTGTTCAGCACGCCGGTCACACGCAGCCGTTTGGCTTCCTCCGAAAGAGAACTGTCGTTCAGCGTCACCGACAGGCGGCTTAACTCGGCAGAGGCCAGTTCCCGTGATACCTGAACGCTGCCGTTGTCCGCCTGCAGGACAGCTCGCCCGTTTTCCCCGACTGTGAGGTCACAGTTTTTCATGCCCGGCAGCAACGCTTTGAGGTCGATACGCCGGCTGTCCATCGCCTCGGAAATGGCTGCCTTTTGTTCCTCCTTGTTCTTGCTGTCGATTTGCGTCGCCAGTAACATCAGGGAGGTAAAGGCGGTCATGGCCATTTCCACGACAGGATCACTGCACCCCGACAATCCCACGCCGCTATCCTCCGAGGAGAGCAGTTTTTTCATCCACGCATCGGGCGAAAGGCTTTTGCCGGTGGCATTCTCTTCTGTTCCCTTATATCGGGCGAGCAGGTCGTTGCCGTTATGTAGTACCTGCTGTTTGATGTGGCCCTTTTGTGCGATTTCAGCCAGATACGCTGCCGGATCGACGTCCCGCTGCGTGCCGTCCGCATAAATCTGCCGGACACCGAAGTGCAGGTGCTTCCCGGTCGTCCGTGTCCCCGTGTTACCGGAACGGCCGAGCTTCTGGCCTGCCTGTACCGTATCGCCTGCCTTTACGGAAACTTCGCCGAGGTGCATGTAGGTACACTGTACCTTGCTGCCGTCCGGACGGGTGTATTCCACGGTCAGCGATTTGTTACCGGGTGCATGGCCTTTGTCTTTGACAGCGACGACCTTGCCGTCTTTTTCCGTGGCCAGGACCGTATCGCCGTCGCACCGGATGTCGATACCCGTGTGCATACGTTCCTTGCCGTCTGCCGGATCTTGCCGCATACCGAATGGCGAGGTGACGAAAAGAAACTCTTTCCGCTCCACCGGAAACGAATAGTCCACTGTATTTCCGACCTCACGGAGCGGGTTCTCTTCCACGCCGAACCGCTTTCCCTGCGTCTCCATTTCCTGCATGACCTGCCGGTCGTACTTTTGCAGCCCGTTCTGTTCGATGATACGTTGCAGGCTGTCGGCATAATGCCCGCCCGTGGCATAGCCCGCCTTTTCGAGGCCCTGTGTCCAGCCCTTGTAGTCATCGGGCGAGAGCGAGAAACAGCGGGCATAGCGGCTGTTCTCTTTCAGGAAGCGTGAGTGGTGCTCATACGAATCGCCCACGCTGTCGTAGCTGCAAAACTTCTCGTTCGGCTTGTCATCGGAATACAGACCGTACCGGCCACCTTCGGCAATCCATTCGGGCGTGGCCTTGATGCCGAAATGGTTGTTCTCATTCACGGCCAAACGGCTCTGCCCGTTGGAACTTTCCAGTATGCCCTGTGCCAGCGTCACGGAGGCCGGAATGCCGTACCTCCGCATCTGTGCCATCGCATAATCTGCGTATTGTTCCGTATATTCTTGATTCTTGTTTGCCATATCTTTACCTCCTCATGGTTGGACGTTGTTCGTTCTCGTTCTGTTCGTCAGTTGCCTCTGCAGGCTCGTTTTGCTGCGCCTTGGACATACCGTCACAATCCATCACGTATGCCCGCAGCGCATGGATTTGCTGCCTTGTTTCCTCATTGCTGTGTTCAAATACCAATATGATTTTGTCCGCATCATACGGAATGCGTTCTTTGGCCGGAGGCATGTCCAGCTCGTTCGCTATGGTCTCCGCATCATACATGGAAGCGTAATACTTGTTCTCATGTTTGAAAAGGACGACCGCTTCCGGTTGTTCCTCTTTGATTTTCTTGTATTTGTCATACAGTTGTTCCGGTATATCTTTTATGGGCAACTCTTTCAAGGATGAAGCAGTTTTGGGGGATTCCTCATTGGCTTGCTTGGGGTGCTTGTCCTTATCCTGCTGTAGGGTATCCTCTTCTCCTTGTTTCTTTCCGGCAGTCTCTTCCTGCGTCTGTCCTTTACGCAGCACATCGGCAAAAAGCGTGGCCGCCAGATGGCGTTTATATTCTGCACGGTCCTCAGCCAGCCACATGCGCTGCCACTGTTGCCGCGTGACGCTCCGGGGCTGCAGTTTCTTCCCGTCGATGGTCGCCACGCACAGAGTTCCTTCTTGTTTGGTCTTGAATACGGACACACGCTGAATCCGGTTCAGGTCGATGTCCTGCGCCCCGCTGCTGAACAGGTCCACTTTCAGGTCTGGCTGTGTTTCCGCCAGTACATAATACTTGTGCGCCAGTTCCATGCGTACCTTGTCGATGTTGTCCATCGCCTGTTTGAGCGTGGAGAAAAAACGGTTCACGTCCTCCTTGTCTGGATAGATACTGTACCCGTTCTGATGTTCGGGCTTCAGATACAGCGCCCAGCGGTTCTTGTCGTCCTGGATCATCTGTATCTGGTCGAAACCGATTTCGTCCGCCCGTTTGACCGCAGGCGTCACGTCCAGTGTGGAAAGCATCTCCAGTGCCCAGTTCTTCAGTCGGGCCAGTGATACCTGTTTCTTGGCGAAATAGGCATCATCGGGCCTGTACCCCCATGCGCCGTCGGGATTGAAGAAACGCACGTTTTCAATACCTTCCCTTCGCAAAGCCCTGCCGATACGGGCCTTGTTCATGCCCGGCACTTCGTTGTCCACCTCCGGCGACGCACCGGCAGGGAGTATCACATCCGCCGATTTCGAGGACGGATCGATGACGATGACAATGGTCTTGTCCTCCTTGTTCGGGTGTTTCCGGATTTCATCGGCCACGTAGAAATGCTTGGGTAACTGCTCCTGCATATCCGAAGTCTGCCGGCGGTTACGCATCGTGGCATATTCGATTTTCTCGCCCCGTTCCGCCTTGTGGATTACTTCGAGGGCGTTGTTCACGTCGCTTTCGAGGGCATCCATCAGGTTGGGGTTCTCTTTAAGTTCCCGGTTCCAGTAGTCTACCAATTCAAGGCTTTTGTCGGACAGACGGGCAGGCAGTCCCAGTTCCAGCATTTTGATGCCCGAAGCCACCTCCACGATCAGCCGTTCCTGTTTGAGGGCATCTTCCGAAGGACCCATGCCGTTTTTCATCACCATGCCTTCACGGGCCAGCCGTTGTTGGTGCCCCGTGGCGCTCACGATTTGCCGCAAGGCTTCCTGAACGTAGTCGTTATAATGCTCGAAGTTCCGTTGGCGCGGCATATAGACCGCATCGCGGTCCGTCTCGTAATGGGGCATTCCGCTGCCGTCCGAACGCACGGGCACGAGATTGTCCCGCATTTTCAGCAGGAAGTCGTTGAAGCGGATATGCAGTCTCCGTTCATCGGTTTCGGAGTAGCCACGCTCCACGGCACTACCGTCTTTCTGCAATACCGCATCGTAAGTCTCCTTATCCACGTAGGGCAGTGTCGTCTGGTCGATGTTGAAAAGTGTGCGGATCTCCCTGTTATGTATGCCCTTGTACTGTTTCTGCACCTCCTCGTCCAGTTTCAGATAAGCGTCCCGGCTGATGATGTCCTCCGGATTGTTGCGGTGGACGTACTTGTTCCAGTTGTAGAACAGGAACGGAACGCCTTGCTCGTGCTCGCGTACCGATGTGCCGCGTGCCTTGGCATCGCTGTAAAGGGTGAACAGGTTGGTCTTGCACCCGTTCCGGTCCGAATGCAAGGCCATGAACAGGCCGTTGAACGGGCTGACGGCAACACCTTTCGGATAAAATTTCGGAAAGCCCTTGCCCGTAGCGTTGAGCCAGTGTCCCCCGGCATTCGACGCTTCGTTCAAAGCCGTGGAGAGCAGCTCTATCTGACGCTCCTCGGCATTCTTTTCTATTTGCGATTTTTCTTTCATATTCCCATATTTTTTCGGTTACAGGATTATTGAATGCCCCGTGTCCGCACGATGGTTTCCTGCTGTCCGTTGTCATAGTTCTGCGAAGCCATCTGGCGGAGCTTGTCGCTTTGGGCGAGCACGGCATTGGCCAGCGTGTTCAGCGGCAAGGCTCCTGCACGGTAAGCGTCGGCCATAGCGGGGGTGAGCTGCACCGTACAGGGCACACGGTCTATCGTGGCAACCAGCGTGCAGCCTTGTAGTGCCGGGTTCACGATACGCGGATTCAGCGGCTCGTCGGGATAGCGTCTGTACTGTACCTCTCTACCGGTCGTGGCTGCATTTCTGTTTCCCTCCGTCCGTTCTTTTCCCAGCACCTCGTGTCCCGCCTTGTTCAGCAGGTTCGCGCCACCCAAGCCGATAAGCAGCATCTTCAACATCGGATTCTTGACGAACATACCTGCCACTATACTCGCTATCGGCAGCAGGTTGTCTTTCAGGCCCAGCGATTGTGTCCTACCTGTAAACACGCCCAGCAGGATGTCGGGCAGCATGGCCAGTATATAGCCCAGATTACCCGCGACATCGCCTATGCCGTCCAGTCCGAGCGAGCGGACCAGCTCGTCCCAGCCGTTCTCGTTGGTCTGTATGGTCTGTGTTCCCTGACCTGCCTGTTCCTGCCGCATCCCTTCCCCCGCAGAGACGGCGGAAGTCGACACTTCCTTTTCCTCTTTTTCCCTTTGTTTGGGTTTCGATTCCGTCTGTTCCTCCGTTTCGGCTTTCCGTCTTTCCATATCTTGCAGGTAGGCTTCCTCTTGTCCGGGAGCGACAACCATCGGCACGTCTTTATACCGTTCCACCCGTTTCCGTTCCTCCTCGGCGGTTTCTTCCCGCCACGGCATATTTCTATTGTCTGTTTTCCACCAGTCCATAAAATCGAATGTTACAATCGGTATCTTCTTTTGCAACTTTCCGTTGGCTGCGGCAAGAGCCGTGTTTTCTTTGCCCGGTATGCTTGCCGCCTCTTTGCGGAAGCTGTCGAACACGTTGCTGTCGCTGCCGAACACGCCCTTGCTGATACACTCCTCTGCAGAGAGCGGCTGCGTTTCCTCCTTCCCGAAATGGTCGGCAACGGCTGAGATTGCCGTATCCGCACCGATGAACCGTGCAACGGCCGTCCACGAACCCGTACCGCCCAACATGACCGTATCGGCCGAAGCCCCCAACACCCAGCCCGCACCTTTCTCCAACTTGCTCGGCCGGTAGGCAACCTCTCCGCGTTTTTCTATCTCTTCGGCCAGCGGCGAGCGCCCCAAAGCCTGTGGCAATCCCAGCAGGCTCGATTCTGCCGCCTTACGGATGATGTAGTCCGCCGAGGATTTGGGCATACGTTCCTTGACCAGTTGGTCTATCATCAGTTGCTCTACACGATAGTCCACGAAGGCATAGGCGAGGTCGCAGCCCAATTCCTGCGACAGTTTATCGTAACGCTCGCGTCCGACTTCCTTCACAACGACATCGCGCCACTGTCCGGCCATGTAGGCGAGGTCGTGCTGCATCTCCTCCGACGAGAGAATCCTGTCCTTGCACATCCCGATGTAGTCCTCGGTCGTCTTGGAGTTCCACTCTCCCGTAACCTTGAGAGTCTGGTACGGGTCGGCGAGCGGTTGCCCCGCTGACGCCATCATGCCGAGTATGCCGCCCAGGGAGGTCGAATACGCTTTCATTTCCTCGCCCTGTTTTTCGGTCAGGTAGGATTGCGTCTGCGTCATGACGGGGACAAGATGATGGCGGAAATAACTGCCCATCAGGGCCTCCAACTCCGCAAACCTTCTGCTATGTTTGATTCCGTCCATATAATCAATGTCTTTCTATATCATGTTTATTTGTTTCAACAGTTGTTCCTTCGTCTGCTCGATAGCGTTATGGTACACCTCCATTTGCTTGGGGAAAAACTCTTCGAGCCACGTGTCCTTTTCGATATTGTCGTGAATGAAACGTATCGCCTGTTCCCGCTCGATTTCTACCGAGGCTTCCCCTTCCTCCCGGTTGTTGAACCATGCCTTCGTCCACCAGCGGACTCCGGCACGGTCGGGATAGACGGAGACGATTCTCGGTATGTCGAAGCTCTGGATGTCGATGTCCAGTTCCGCCAACAGATCAATGAGTCCGCTGCCCGCTACGGCTTCGTCATGAAGTTTTTTTTTACCTCGCCGCCTGTTGCGGAAAGGTACACATCATGCCGCAGGGCAAGGTAGTTCAGGAAATCCGCTATCAGCAGGTTCTGTACCTTGCAGGCCAGCGGCATGGCTTTGCGCCCCAGTCCCAGCGGGTTGTACATGCTCGGCATCTTCTCATAGAAATACTCCTTCGCAGCTCCCATTGTAAAGATGTGGCGCAGCGACTGCTCCGTATGTGCGGGCACCGTGTACGCTCCCCGCTGTAAATCCTCCATGTAAAGTGGCAGAAAGCGGAGCATCAGCTCTTCTATTTCCCTTTGATCCTTCTCGTAGTCGTTTTTTACTCTTGTTTCCGCATCGTAAAAAGACGCCGCACCATTGCCGTCGGCTTCCTGCAAAGCCTTGATGTTGCCGTACAACATGGTCAGGAACTCTATTGGGTTCAGTTCCTCGCCCTTGAATTTGACTTCTATATGCAGCAGTTCGCCGCTCAAAGCCACCGTTTGTCCGGCTTTCACCCGCTGTCCGAATTGGGCGAATACATTCGACAGATGACCGTATGTCACCTCGTACCCGCCGTAACGGACCGTCTGGCAAATGCCATGTACCGGGTCGTTGCCCACACCTGACACGATGCCGCTGGCCACGGCTGACAGCATGTAACACCTCACGTTGAAGTCTATTCCGTGATGAAAGAACTTTTCTCCCGTTGCCGGGTGTACCTGTTCGCCGTAGCCGAGCGACATCTCCACATCTTTCCCCTGCGGCTCCTCGAACGGCATACAATAGCCGCTGTCGGAGTGCAGAATCATTTCTTCCGTATATTTCATTGTGATATATATTTTCGTGTTTCTATCTTCTCATTCCTCCGCTTTGCGTTTGTTCCTCCGGAGAGAGTGTCGGCGTCTGTGTCCTCGATACCGTTTCCGAGGGAACCGTGCGGACAACGCCCGCATTGTTGCCGATAAGCATCATGCCCAGAAACAGACCGGCGATTTTACCCAGCCAGCCGAAACGTCCGAACACGAGGTACGCTGCTGCGATAAGTCCTGCAATGTTCAATCCCGACACATTGCCCCCTCCGAGGTTTCGCAAAAAGCCGCTGAGCATGTTGAACAACCCACCGCCGGAGGCTTCCCGCAGGAAGTTCGATACCCCGTTCAGTTTCGAGTCCGCGCCTCCCACAGCCTCACCTATGGCAGAGACCGTCTCTCCGGCTTTGTCTTTCAGTTCCTTCATGTCTTCGGTCGTACCTGCAAGGGCATCCGTGGCGGATTTGCCGACTACGGCCTCACTGACGATCCGTGCGACACTTTTGTCGGTGGTCAGTTTTTCCCAACCCACATAACCGACGGCAGCTCCGGCGGTAGCCGTTTTGACCGCCTGCCCGGCTCCCCGAAGGGTCTGCGAGGGATGCAGTACCGCATGACCGGCACTTTTCCCCGTCGCATTGGCGGCCTTGCCCATGCCTTTCATGGCCTTTCCGCCGTATTTCAATATCGTATCCCAAGCTCCCATATTTTTATTCTTTTTTTTAGGGTCTTACATTTCTTCCAATTTGCCGCCAGCGTCTTTGGGCGGCTTTCACGATGTCGTACTTGTCCGCGACAGGGCGTGCGCCCTCGTCGATTTCCCGCCAGATGTCGCCCATCGTGGTGTATTTCACTGCCTTGGTCAGTCGCTGCAGCGTCCGGTTCATCGACCGGAGTTTCGGACGTATGCCGAACACGATCTCCATACGTTCCCTTTCCGTCATCTTGTTGTCCGAGAGGCAGGCCGTGCGTATATCGTTCACGATTTCCACGCTGTTCAATATCATCTCCCGGTAAATCTGGTTGCGCCGCGTGGAGAGGGCGACGGCCAATGCACCCGTCGAATGTCTGCTCAATTGTTTGGTGAAGTCGCCCATGTTGTCTGTAAGCTGCGATATTTCATGGTAAAAACCGTAAATCTGAGCCGCATAGCAGACAATCGAGCGGAACGAGTTCAGGTAATTGTTGAACTCCCGTTGCAAGTCCGTCGTGCCTTCCACTTCTTCCTTCGTCCACACATGCCCTGTAGTTTGCATCAGCATGACCTTCTCTTGGTTTTTCAGTTCCTTCTCGGCCTTGTTGGTATAAACCAGAATCATTCCCGCAAGGGTCGCATCGTTCTGCGCCTGTACCTTCGAGATACCGGCGCACAGCAACAGAATCCATATCGAGATTATCCGCTTCATCGTTCTTCGTTTTTTATTATCCTTTTTTCAACGGGCGATGGCTGCCGCCCTGCGCCAGCGGGACATGGCCAGACGGGCCACCTCGCCGTTGCTGCGGTCTATCATACCCGCCGTTATGTTGTTCCACACGTCGTTCAGGGTATAATAGCGCAGGCTCAAATAGAGCAGATGCAGTTTCCGGCTGAATGCCGCGAGCTGGTCGTTCAAAGCCCACAGGGTTTTGCTCCGTTCCGCCCCCGTGAGCATGTTTTCCGTGCCGCCTTTGGCCACGGCGTCGTTCAGCAACGTGAACACGGAAACCAGCTCCGTCGCCGTCTCGATATAGAGGTTGTTCATGTTCATGCTGGCGACGATGCCCTGCGGGTTGTCCCCGATGGCTTTGCCCAGTTTTCCCAGCGTGAGGAAAATCCGCACGCCGTCGTTATAGAGGTGGGTACAGGCTTTCAGCGACGAAGCATAACCGTTCGCCGTCTTGAGGTAACTGTTGTACTGCTTTTCCCACTCATGTATGCGGTTGAACTCCGCTGCGATACTGTTCTGCATCAGGGCGGTCTGTGTCTGCCCTTTGATTTGTTTGTCTATCTGGCCGTTTATCAGTTCGTTTCCCTCGGCCAAGGCTGCCCATTCCAACGGGTTCGAAGCGGCAACCTGCGCCTTGGCCAATTGCGGAAGCAGACCGGCAAGCACAAAGACCACCCATATGCTAATGATTCGTAATCTCATAGATTCCCTTTTTTCGTTTATTGATTTCCACACGTTCACGGATAATCGCCACGATGTCGTTTCCGCGCCGGATACCGATAAGGTCGAGCTTCGGGCTGTTCCGGTCCGTCGAAAGGATAACGACCGTTTTCAGACCGCAAAGCTGTTGCAGGAGGCTCTGGTGTTCCTGAAAGTCCACGATACGGTACAGTTCCATGTAGTCCACCCTGCGGCAGAAAAGTCCCCGCTCGCAGACAAGCTGTTCGTTGCCGACCCGGTAACATATCCGGCGCAGGCAAATGAAACGATACAGCAGCACGAGGAACAGAAACAAGGCAATGACCGTCGCCATACCGCCAAGCGGCATACCTTCCATGCCGCCGTACACCAGTCCCGCCATGCACATGAATATCAATGGCAGTTCGTCGATGACGAATTGCCCGGCGTGCGGGCGCAGGATAATGTTCCGGACATCTTGTATGGTATATGGCATGGTCATCGGCGAAAGTGTATCTGTCGTTCCTGCCCGGCGTTTTCTTCTTTTTCCGACTCCTGCCCGACAGTCTCTTCACGTTTCTGTTCAGCCAAAAGCTGTTCGTTCCAGCTCGTATGGCGATAATCCGGACTTTCCCAGGTAATGGAGACATCATGCTCCCTGTCAATACCAAGGAACTCCCGTAGTTTCTCTCGATATTCCCGGTAGCACTTGTTCGTGGTATCTATCTGGTCCTGCACGTCTTCCGGGGCACACAACCCGCTCGAACGCATCGACTCCGCTTCTTCCGATTCGGCGTCGAACCGTATGCAGATTTCTTGCAAACCACCCTTGGGCAATAGGTAAAATTCTCCGTCTGTCAAATCCCCGCCGTCCGGTATGGAATCGAGATAGGGTTTCCTCTCCGGCGTTTCCTCTATGGCAAAACGTACTGAGCGGCATATCTCCTTTTGCAAATCCCATGTGAGATTCGACCCTTTCCGGGTATTATCGAAACAGATATGTTGCCGGGCAGGGATGGTAAGATCAAGTATCTCTCTCATCTGTTTCCCGATAGGCTTGCCGCCCGTTGAGATAAAGACCGCCTTTCTCAAATCCTTGTTCTTCGCCTGATGGAGTTGGTAATAGGCCATCGCGTCATAGGTACTCCCGAACCAGTAGATATGTTTGGCCTCGGCAAGAGGTGTTCCGGCAGGACTTGCAATCCACAACCCTTCGCTCTCATTGCTTTCCTCGCTCTTGCCTTTATAGCTATCGCATCCGTCCATTCTCATACGTTCCCGTTCCTCGAAACCCACGACCGTACCGCCCTCTTTGGGCAAGGTCAGTGGAAAAGCGAGACAGGTGTATGCCGCACCGTCTGCGCCGTGTTTTGTTGCCAGGCAGAAATGACGGTGGAAAGCATTCTGCGTGCTGAGGTCGATACCCCGGTTCTTGAAATAGGGATAGAATATCTCCTGCATCTCATGGTCTTGAGGGTTGAATCTGTGCAGGTCGTAGTCTGTTATATCGAATGGTCGTAGGTCTTGCTTGACCGGTACGGTTTGCACCTCGTATTCTTCGAAGGGGATGTTCAGCAGGCGGCTGCACACGAGGTTTACCAGCCGGTTCAGGTCTATTCCCTCATAATATTCCGCGAATAACGCCGGGTGCTCCTTGATGAACGAAACGACGTTGTATTCCTTCTGCCGGGGTGGTTGGCAACAGCATTTTCCCTGTTGCGTTATGACGAACTTGTCACCCCGGATACGCTTTTCCTCACTGTCCGTGCGGATAAACGAGGAGAGGCGTAGTCCGAAGCGTCGGTTCTGGCGATACCCGGCATCAAGCAGTACATCCCGGATATCGAGTCTTTGCAAAAAATCATTATGTGTCAATTTCTTGTCATTCATTGTCTTCTCTTTTCTTTTGTTGTTTCATGTAGGGGGTACTGCGTTGTCATCGGTGGAAACGTGCTTGCCGTTCCTGTTCGGGTTCTTCTCTTCTGGCCGGCTCTTCGTGAACTGATTCTTGCAGCCTGATCTTTGCCAAGAGCTGTTCGTTCCAGTCCTTATAGCCTTTTTCAGCGGGCTCGTACACAATAAGGTCGGTGCTGTCCTCGCCGGGAGCGGGAAGATTACGGATCGCATCCTCTATGGCCATGATATTTTGTCTCATGCCCTCCAGTGTTTCCTCACTGGCCGAACCCTCGGCAAGGGCTATCTCGTACTCGTCTTGGCACACCATGCTCATCTCCTGCAAATATCCGTCGCCGATTGTCCGATAGTCGAGCGTACCATCTTCCCGATAGATTTCTTTGGGACGTAAAAGCGTGCCGATTATCCTGTGAAAGTCGAAGGGTTCGAGTTTTATTTCGTAGTTCTGGTTCTCCTCGCCACTGATACGGACCAGCAGTTTGTCGTCTTTCGTCACGTTGCTGGTGAATGTCTTGCCCGCCTGGGTGAGCGCGAAGTTGATGGCGAAGATCTGTCCGGCACGGTCCTGGTCGAAGCAGAGATGGTGGTAAGCGCGTGGAGTGGCCTTTATCATGGCTTTGAACTGCTGTTGGCTCGGTGCCCCGCCGGTAGAAACGAACACTCCCTTTCGCAGTTCCTTGTCCCATTTCTGGTTAAGCTGGTAATAAGCCATCGCGTCGTAGGCACTCTCGAACCAATAGATACGCTTAGCTTCCGCAAGTGGGGTTTGGGCAGGGCTGGCAATCCACAGCCCCTCGCTCGAATTGCTGCCCTCGGCCTTGCCTTTGTAGCTGCCGCTTCCGTCCATTCTTGCACGTCCCCGTTCCTCGAAGCCCACGACCGTGCCGTCGCCTTTGGGCAAGGTCAGCGGAAAAGCGAGATTGGTGTATGCCGCACCGTCCTCACGGTGTTTCGTCGCCAGACAGAAGTGGCGGTGGAAGGCGTACTGGGTGTAGAGGTCGATACCCCGGCTCTTGAAATAAGGATAGAACTTCTTCTGTGTCTCCCGGTCCTGCGGGTTGAACTTGTACAGGTCGTAGTTCGCGATGTCGAACGGGCGGATGTCCCGCTTGGGCTGTATAATCCGCGTTGTCCGGTCCTCGATGGGATGGTTCAGCAGCCGGTTGCACACGAGGTTCACCAGTCGGTCGGGAGACATGCCCGCACGGTATTCAGCGAAAAACTGCGGGTGCGCCTTGATGAACGAGATGATGTTATAGACTTTCTGCTGCTGTGCTTGGAAGCAGCACTTTCCCTGTTGCGTCACGATGAACTTGTCGCCACGGATACGCCGTCCCTCGCTGTCCAGACGGACATACGAGGGATAGCGCAGGCCGTCGCGCCGGTTCAGGTGGTAGCCCGCGTCAATCAGCACGTCCTGAATGTTCAGCCTTTGCAGGAAGTCGTCGTAGGTAAGGTCTCCTTCTCTCATAATTGTCTTTATCTCCCTCTTCTCATATCGTTAATATCCTGATTCATCTGTGCCTCGAAATTGCGTATAGCCACGTCCCTCGGCGTATCGACACCGGGCTTGAAATACGGACGCGGCTCGCCTCCGAAACGCTCACCGTAGAACTCCGGACCGTGATGATGATGCCGCAGGCCGTGGACGACACCCGCCGTGACGACCGTTCCTGCCGCAAGGGCGGCGAAAATCTTCACGCCGAGACCGCGCTGTGCTTCCGGCCGCATCTTCATGTCCACCTCGCTGAATATTTTCGAAAAGATTTTCATGCGGTGGTAGTCATCGACCGCAAGGAATTTGTCGTAATCCTTCTGGCTGATCTCGTGGCTGATGACCTGCCCGTCGATGACGGCCGTCATCTTGTACTTGCCCTCTATGGGGGACGGGTGTACGGCTATCTCGCCGACCTCGACCTCCCTGCCGTGCCGTTCTTCTCGGTACCAGCCCTTGCGCTCGTCAAGGACGGAAATATCCCGTCCATCGACGGAAGCAGCCGCACCATACGGCATCTCCTGCCGGAGCTGGTTTTCCAGTGGGGAGAGGATTTCCTGCTCCTGTTGCTGACGCTGCGTCAGTTCCTCCTGTACTTCGGGGTGCAGACCAAGGGCGATACGTTGTTTGCTGTCGAGGTCCGCCATCGTTACCTTGTCGGCAAAATCCGCCCCGATAACCCCGTTCAGGACTTCCAGCCGCTTCTCGACCGGTTGTTCCTCGATGGAGTTGGAGGTCAGGACGGCCGTTTCTTCTTCCGTCAGGTCATAGACCAGATCGGCGGTCACCTTTTCGGACTGTACGGTCAGTGTCCGTGCCTCCTTATCGACGATAAGGCCGTGGGAGGCAAGACATTCCTGCCATTTCTCGTTGGAAAAATAGACAGGAGAGCTTATCAGTTCCTTGTAGGTACGGGCCGGTTCCGTGCTGCGCGGACGGCTGACCAGCGGCGTGATGACCGTCTGCAGGTTTTGCAGGACGTCGGCCTGTTGTGCCGGTTGCACCGGTTGTCCGGCCTTGTATTTGTAATAGAAGCCGTAGCCGCCCGACTGCAATTCGCCCGGCTTCATGCGTCCGTCCCACCGTTCAGGGACAACGGGCGGTCCCGGATAGAACAGTTGGCCGCCGACCCGCCGCAGATGGAAGCCCCACTGGTGGCGTGGCGTCCAGCCGAGAAACGGGGGCGGCATACCCAACCGTCCCACATGCCCGTATTCGCCGATACCGATACGGTAGCCGTGCAGCCCCATAGCGACACGACCGTTGGCATTGCGGGCATGGACGAAGTTCTTGGGCATATAAAAGTCTTTCCCTACAATGCTCGTGAACACGTTGTAGGCTTTCTTGTTGGCCGAGTTTGTTCCCCAGTCCGTCAGGGCCAACATCTGACGCTCGGTAAGGTCGTAGGTCAGCAGCGGCGAATCGTGGCCCTGCACCACGAGCCGGTAGCCCGTGCCGTCGCTGACCACGTGGGCCTGCATACCGTTACGCCTCAATATGTCCTGCATTTCGGGTTGCAGGTCCATCATTCGGGGGTTGGTATTCTTTCGTATCGCCATAATCCGTTGTTAAAAAGGGTTTCCGTTATGCATCTCCGTTCTCCATCGCCGCCTCCAGTTGCTCGTCCTTGTAGTGGACGAACTCGGCGGCGGATTCGTTGCCCGCCATAAGGCTGTGCTCCTTGCAATAGCGGGCATATTCCTCCTGCCATTCGGGCGAGAAATGATTCACATAGTCGAGCCAGCCGTATTCGCCGCGCTCCATCTTCTCGATAAGTACCTCTTCGGAATAATATTGGTGTTCTGCCATATTCGCTGGATGTTAAGATATTATTTGTGAACTCCCGCCGCACGGTTACGCTCGGCGCTTTTCTTCTGTTCGTTCCACAGTTCTTCGGTATATTCCTCTTCGGGAACATAGTCGAGGTTGCCGTCATCGTCCATCACCCAGCAGCCGTACACGCCGAAAGTGTACTTGTCCCACTCGCGTTTGGGCTGTTCTTTCCATTTCTGGCTGTCGCCCGAACAGAAGCGGATGCCGGTCTTGTCATGCAGGTCGATGCCCACCGTGACGGGTTCATCGTCCACGACCAGTGTCAGCGGTTCGCCGTTCTGCATACTGTTTACCTCCATTGTACCGAGGTGCATTATGTCGGCCAGCACTTGCAGGTTGCGCCCGATAATCGGCGTGGGGATATACATCACCTGCTTCGTTTCCTCGTCTATCTGCACGAATGCCTTGCTGTGCCGTCCGTCTGCCGTCTCCACATCGGCAAGAATCGCCTTGCCTGCGAGCAGTTGTTTCTGTTGCGCCTCGTCGTAGCGTTCCAGTGGCGAGGATTCCAGGACGGGATAAAATACCACGTCCGACAGACCGTCATCTCTACGGACAAGGGCGAAGCGGCTGCGGCTTTCGATTAGTTCTCCCTTCTCGTCACGGACACGGACCGGAAGCACGGGAGAGTGTCTGCCGTCGCAAATCTCATCGAGGACACGCATCGGCAAGTCCTCGATCATCTCCTGTGTAAGCCCGAATCGGGCCAGTGTCGGATAGGGCAATTCAATTAGTTCAAATCGTACTACATTCATATTTAATTTTGTATTTTGAATTACACTTTGCAAAGATAGATTCTTTTCATTCCCTTGTATATAATAGAATAATATTAGTGTATTAAGAGAGTTTATTTTTATGTTCAGAGTATGATTTTGCGCATAAATTCATACTCTGAATGCTTTTTTTGTTGTACTTTGGTCGAAAAAGGCCGTGGAAACGGGACATCTTGGGCAGGGCTGGTTATATTTGCCGCATGAGAAAGAAACTACTGGTTTTGATGGCGGGTGCTGCAAGTATCGCAGGCCCCGTTCAAGCACAATTCAATACGGTCTCGACCGTGCCGTCCCGATACAGGGTTGAAGTCGTTTCTGCCGGTAGGGATAATGTGGCGACCTTGCCCGGAAACATGCTTTCCGTCCAAGACTCCTTACCGTCGGCAGGAGACGCCGCCCCGGCATTGCCCGCCGACACCTGCAAACACGTATGGATAGAGCGTTACCTTAGCGTAAGCTATCCGCTGCACCGGATGAAAATCAACTCGCTTTATGGGTATCGGAAAGATCCTTTTACCGGAAAAAAGAAGTTTCACAACGGAATCGACCTCCACGCACGGGGCGACGAGGTGATGGCCATGATGGCGGGAGTGGTAGTGAAAGTCGGGCAGGACAAATCCTCCGGCAAGTATGTGACCTTACGGCATGGAGACTACACGGTCAGCTATTGCCACCTGTCGCGTATCCTTACCCGGAAAGGGGCTGCTATCGGGCCGAGGGATGTCGTCGGTATTACCGGTTCTACAGGACGCAGCACCAGCGAACACCTGCATATTTCCTGCAAGCTCGATGGAAAAAGTGTCGATCCGTTAATGGTACTGGATTACATCAAGTCCATACGCGAAGAGTGCGTGGCGGCACTGGCCGAATCCAGAGAGGCCCCCGCATTAAGTCCTGCGGGTGGAAAACACAGATGATTCCGTTTATTTTTGTTAATCATTTCACGGGAATGGTAAAAAAATGCCTTTATGCTTACCTTTGCAAGGCAAAATTAAGGTATGAAAGGATTCGTTGCTGTTCTATCGTTGGTGCTGCTGGCCTTGGTATGCAATTCCGGGGCGCTGCATGTTCCGGCGGCCGGTGTGGCGGCTGCGCAGGAATGTTGTGTCCGAAATACGGACAACGCCTCTTTTCAGCAATTCCATGACAGAGACTCTATCCGGCAAAAAAAGGACAGCGACATAACAGGCATAATCGGGGAAATCCCCGATGTGGCTTGCCGTGCCGGCGCATCGGTAAAGGGGATGCATCTTCGGTACATATCTGTGGAAACGGCCCATTTTCTCCGAATTTTACAGCGGTATCTCATTTGCCGCATGAACAACCTGACCTATTGTTGTACCCTCGTGCATGACTCTTCCCGTAGCCCGAACTGGGATAATGCCTGCGAGCATTATATCTTCGGGATGAGACGGATTCTGATTTAGCGGTTTGTTTTTTTATCGTTTATACTGACGGTTACACTTGGCTGAAAAGCGGGGTGTGGCTGTTCGTCGTGAGTATATCTTATTATTGAACAATCAGCAAAAATAAAATTTTCAATCCGTATGAATCAAAACATTTCTGCTGCCGAAACCCTGTTTTCCGCAGCGCATCCCGATATAAAGAAGATTACCAATATTTCGGCTCTTATTCTTTCCCTCCTTTTTTGTGCGGTGGGACTGTGCCTTCTGTTTTTCTCGTCGAAAGTGGAAGATTCCTCTTCCGCGTCAGGTCCTGTCCTGCTGGTCGGCGGAATCGCCTTTCTGGTGGCCGGAGGTATTCGCCTGATGATAAGAAAAAGGAGTCTGATATACGTTCCGACCGGCAGTTTGGTGAAAAAAGGTTCTTGTTTCTTCGATGCGGGCGACCTCTCTGTATTGGGGCGGTTGCTGGAGGAGAAGACTTTTGACGGCAAGGCAGAGGTACTGCCGAAGAAGGACGGCGGTGTGCGGATGGACTACATGGTTTCGCAGGACGGTAACTTCGCTGCCGTCCAGTTGCTGAAGTATGTTCCTTACGCTTACGAACCGGCATCTTCCGTACTCCATTATACGGGAGAAGAGGCCAGCGCTTTCGTGAATGCTTTGCGGGTCGGCCGATTCTGATTCTGGAAGGGAAACGGTAACAGTTTCCGCAATTTGGCTCGTCCGGCAGCCGGTTCTATAAAAGAACGGTTGCCGGATTTGTTTTTATTGTGGACTGGGGTTTGTTTCTTTGGAAGGCTTTCATTTGCACGACAAATGTCCGGTTCATACATGACGCCATGCTCTGGAAAAGACCCGGTTGTACGGCAGGTTTTCTTGTACTCTGTATCGTTCCGACCATTTTTTATATGTTGAAGGTTAAAGTAATGAGTTATTATATATACCGATTGTTTGGTATTGGCACGGCTGGTAAAAGCTTGTAATTTTGTACCCGTTTTTCATTTCTTTTAAAAACTATAAAAAAATAACGGGTAATTGTGCGTATATCTGTTCTCGGACTGATACTTATGTTCCTGTTTCCGATAACTCTATTTGCCCAACAGAGGGTGGATGTGACCGGAAAGACCCTTGTCGTTTCCAACAATGGAGAAGGACAAGAGGTGTTGCCCTATACCAATATCTTGGTACTCGAAGCCGGGGATTCCACCCTTGTAAAAGGGGTGATGAGTGATGCCGGCGGGAATTTCCGTCTTAGCTTCCATGCAAAGAAAGAATCGCCTTACCTGCTGAAAGTTTCTTATATAGGTATGAAGCCGGAGTTTCGTGCATTAAATACAGGCAAGACGAAAATCCATGTCGGAAACATTGTCTTGACAGAAGGTCTTGAACTGTCCGAAGTGGTGGTCACGGCTCCCATAAAGGAGGTGGAACTGGTGGGCGACACTACCGTCATCAATGCCGATGCCTACCGGATTCCCGAAGGCTCGAACTTGGAAGAGCTGGTAAAAAAGATACCGGGCTTGGAATATGACAGGCAAAACAAAACCTTGGTTTATAATGGGCTTCCCATTGCGGAAATCAATGTTAACGGGGAAGCGTTCTTTGCAGGAAACCATGCGCTGGCTTTGGAAAATCTGCCCGCCGATTTGGTAAGCAGGATAAAAGTGTATGACAAGCGTAGCGAAATGGAGAAATTCATGGGGATAAAAACAGGGGAAGAAAACTATGTGCTCGACCTGCAAACCAAGAAGGAGTTCAACGGTACACTGATGACTTCCGTAGCCGCAGGCAAGGGTAACAACAAGAAAAAAGAAGCGGAACTAATCAGCAATTTCTTCAAAACCGGCGGGGAAAACCTGTCGGTAATCGCCAAAAGCGGCAACCGCAACATGACATCCGCAAACAAAGACAACCGCCAAGACAATGTAGCGGTGAACTTCCTGAAAAAGTTCGGAAAGAAGATACACCTTAACGGGAATGTCATGTACAGCAATGCTATCAATGGGAACGAGGGGACATCTTACTACGAGCAATACCTGAAAACGGGGAACCGCTACCGCTATGCGACCAGCGACCGCCACAACACCAACCGCATGGCAAGCACCATGCTAAGCATGAAATGGAATATCGATAAGATGACCTTGCTGAACCTTTCAGGCAGCTTTAGTGCGATGAAAGGGACAAACGGGAGTGACAGCCGGCAGGCGACCTACAATGAAAATCCAGAATTGGATATCACAGCACCGTTCAATGGGGAAGAAAACGGCCAAACGGAAAACGATATCCGGGTGAATGGCATCCGCATGAACTCCCGTTCAACAAGCGCCAACCGGCAGTATTTCCTGAACGCCGACCTCACCCGACGGCTGAACGAGAAAGGCAGCAGTTTGGGGCTAACCATGCAATACTCGGAGGGGAGAGGAAAGAACGAGGCGTTTTCCGTGTCCTCCACCACCTATTACCAATTGCAGGATGAGTGGGGTAACGATTCCGTCCTCTACCGTAATCAATATTATGACAGCCCAAACAGAAACCGCAAATTCAGCTTGGGACTGATACTGACACAGCCACTACACAAGAGCCTGCGGGCACAACTTTCGTATAAATTCAGACGGGAAAACCAAAACAACGACCGCAATACCTACGACCTGTCCCGCTTTTTCGACGGTACGGACGATGAACCCTTGTACACCCTGCCGGAAGGCTACGAGGCAGCCTATACCGACAGCCTGAGCAACAGAAGCCGAAGCCACACGACAGCGCATGAAGTGGCCCTCCACCTTAACTATACGGACAGAACTTGGGAAATCAACGCTGGCCTGTCCGTCGTTCCCGAACGGCAGAGTCTCGACCAGAAGACCGGGCGGATGCAAGCCGACACGCTGAGAACCTCCGTGAACTACTACCCGGCTGTTACCGTCTTGTGGCACAAAAAGAAAACACGGGTGCAACTAAGTTACGAGGGAGACACGAAACAGCCGGGACTGACCGAACTGCTGACACTGACCGACAACAGCGATCCGCTGAACATTACACGGGGAAATCCCAGCCTGCGCCCTTCGTACAACCAAAGGGTGCGCTTAGAAGCACGAGACACGAAGATAGGTTTGAACGGAGACATGACTTGGGCGAACACGGTGAACAGTGTGACACGGGCTGTGACGTACAATACCCAAACAGGCGGTATAGAAAGCTATCCCGTGAATGTGAACGGGAATTGGAACGCAAGAGCCACCGTGCGATACCAGAAGCGCATCAAACGCCGATTTTCCGTTACCGCACGTACCGGCGCTTCGTTCAGCCAGAACGTAAGCCTTATCAACGAGGGACAGCAGGAGATGCCGGAGCGCAGTACGACCCACAACACGACACTGAATGCCAACCTGCGTTTTGGCTACCAGCCCCAATGGGGAGGTTTCGACCTGACGGGTGACTGGCGTTTCCGCCACTCCACCAACCTTTTGCGCGAAACCGGCGATTACACCCGCGACTACCGCTTGGGGGTGAACGCCTACGCCGACCTGCCCGGCGGCATTCAGTTGCGGAGCGATGTCGATTATTCTTTCCGCAACGGGACGAACATCACCCCCGGCGAAGATGACCAGGTAGTGTGGAACGCCTCCCTTTCTTGGCGTTTCCTCAAACAGAAGAAGGCGGAACTGTCATTCTACTGGGCGGACATCCTTAGCCAGAAAAAGAACTTTACCCGCAGCGTCTCTTCCTCCGGATTGTCGGAGAGACACACGCAGCAGATAGGTAGTTGGTTCATGCTCTCCTTCAAGTACCGTTTTAACAAACAATTATAAAGCAGGAGCGAAGTTTATATTTTTTTAGTTAATGAGTGGTGATTTGCTTCTAATTATATACCAATTTTTAGGTATTGTGCTCTGAGTAAACTCGTTATAATTTTGCACCCCGAAATAATAATAACGAAATAATAAAATCACAGAAAGATGAAAAGAAACAATTTGCATGTCGGTTTGATGGCATTCGCAATGCTGCTGATAGGGGCATCGTGCAGCGATGACGACAACACCCTCTCATACAGCACGGGTGCCGTGCAGAATACCGAATTGAAAACCATTCTTGTTCAAAGAGGCTACACATTCAACGAGGACGGCAATCTGTTGCTTGATGATTTGGCTAACAATACGACGACGCTTGACCTCTCCGGAACGCAGATTTCCACAGACGCACTGGCAGAACTTTCCATGTTCCCTAACTTGACTGATGTGGATCTGTCGGACAATGGTTACGGCCCGGCGTTCGACTTTGCCAAATTGCCGGAACAAATCACCGGAATAGACCTGACGGGTAATGAAATCTACGACTATGATAATCTTGTGAGTGTCGTAGTGGAAGAAAACGGTGATGAAACTGTGACTAACCTGCACGAAATTACCAAACTTTACCTTCCGGAAACCGCTAAAGAGAATATCGAAGATCTCGTGCGTTTCTACCGCCAAAACAAGGAAGCCATCACCGCCGGCACCATTGATATGAAGATGACTGATGTCGACGGCAATCTGCAAACTTATACCACCCTGCGCGACGTGCCCGACGCAAACCTGCTCACTTATTTGCAGACAAATTTTGCCGATCTGTTTAACGGCGACCAAATAGACCTTAGCAAACATTTGGGACTCGACCAGAAAACAAAGGAACTGCTTGTTGCTCCTGCTGATAATGTTACCAACTTTGAGGGTATTCAGTTTCTGGTGGAGAATCCTTATTGGGAAGGTGCTAAAATCAGCCTTTATTCTGCCGGAGAAGAAAGTATAGCTTCTATGCCCAATATAAAAGTAGGGAAATTCATAACCCAAGTCATCCTGCAAAATATAGAAGTGGAAGATATCGACTTATCCAATGCTACAGATTTGCGAAGTGCTTGGGTCCAAAATAACCCGGCATTGCAGAAGTTAGATTTGAGTTATTCCACTATTTGGGGTCAAGGAGATAAAGAAACGGAAGGCAATGGTACGTATGGCAGTAGTCTGATGGTTCTGGGATGTCCTATACTGAAAGAAATCAAATTGCCCGAAAAAAATGAATTGAAAGCCTACAGAATTGATATTGAATGCTTGGACGCATTGGAAACATTTGACATGTCGAATGTCAAGATGGTAGCAGAACTCAGTATAGGTGATTTGAATAAAGACTTTAATCTGGTTTATCCGGAACTGACCATTTTCTATAGTGAAGATGGATATGCCGGTACTTATTTCGCTTGTTCAGAGAACACTTTCTATAGAGAATCAACCCAAGCATTCCTGAAAGCAAATTATACAGACATTGACCCAGACGATACGGTCAGAAGGTTAGGTTATACTTCTTCTTTATCGTATGATAAAAACAAAGGATGCCGTTGGAGGACTTTATTGAACAAACAAAAATAAAGTGTAATTATTTTTTTATTAAACTTTAATTATAAAAACGATGCGAAAATTTTTCTTAGGAGCTGCCCTTGTTGCAGCAAGTTTCGGAATGGCACAGTCTGCTGACGCTGCCACAGTGATGGATGTAGATGGTGTAAGTACCGTATTGGCAATCAGCGATTACGAAGGTACTTATAACGGTACAATGGATCAAATCAAAATGAGAGGAGAAGATTATGAGCCACGTGCTGCATCTTATACTCTTGAAAATGGTATTTTGAGTTGCGATTTTCCGCAGATCGGAAGTATGCCGGGGAATATCACTATCGAGTTGGAAGTAGAAGTAGATGAAGAAACCGGTGAAATTACAGCTTTCAAAGGTGATAAAGCAGGAACTTTGACCATTTTAGGCATGGATTTAGTAACATTGAAGTTAGATTCTTTGACTGATGCCAAAGTTACAGGCAACACTATCGAGTTTACTCTGGCAGTATCCGGTAAGTTCTTAGGTGCAGATTTCCCTGCATCCGTACACTTTGTTGGAACAAAATAATTCGTCATTATTTTGTCAAGCAACGAAATTAAATTCAGAAAGAGTAAGGAGAAAGCTGTCAAACGGCTTTCTCTTAGCTCTTTTTTTGTGTGTTACTAAGAAAAAATTATCACAATATATTCACCTCACCCAATGGGGAAGACACCATTATCCTGTCAGCAAGGCTGCTATGCCGCTAAAAACACTTCCGGTATGCAACCGACGGCGAGGAAACAAAATTATCCAAACCGCCTGAACCGCTTCTGAAGCCTACATGCGGTACACATCAAAGACAGACTTTGCCATCGGAAAAAGCCTGCCTTTAATCATGTAAAAACCATGACTTTACATACCCTTTGCGGAATACACGCAGGCAAGGGTAATGAACAGGAAACAATTATGGATTACAAAACAAGTAAATTATATAAGCAAAATGAAAAAGTTATACTTTTTATTCAGCCTTCTTATGGCAACAGTAATCGGATTAAGTTCGTGTGAAAGTGACGATTCACTTACCAATGAGCCACCTGCACAGGAATATATTGATAAGGCGAAGGAAATCCTTGTAGGAGACCTCGTGCTCTCAACCCGTGCTACAATGAGCGGTGTGGACAAGACGCTGTTGGAAAGCGGTTGCCCCACCAAATTCAACTTTTCTTGGCGGGAAGACGGCACGATGGTGCTCGACCTGAGCGACTTCACCGTGGGCGCCATGCCCTTCGCCATCACCTTCCGCTGTGCAACGAAGTTTATGCAACTCAACAGTTGGGAAAAGGATGAATACCCCGGCAGCGGTTGGGTGAAGTTCGTGGGAACGGACGGAAATGTCACCACGAGCGGCGATGACGCTGCGGACAACCAGGAAGGGAGCGGCGCCCGTGTAGATGGTTTCCTGAACGTGGACACCAAGCAAGTGGAGTTCATCGTGGACTACAACATGATGAACGTGCGCACCGAAACCTTCCTGCAAGAAATCGACAAGAGCCGTATCGACCGCTTTGAAGAAGAATTTGCCCAGTACGAAAAAGACTTGGAAGAAGCCAAGAAAGAACAGGGCAAGGCTTGACCTTTCGATTGCAGGAAAGAAGGAAAGACCGTAAGACACACGGCTTTCCCTCTTTTTTGTGTAGAATAACATGTTTTGATGATAGACAGATGAAAAGAATAACAGCCATCTTATTTTGTGTCTTACTGGCATGTATGAATGCCCAGGCACAACGTAAAGTAAAGCTCAAAGTTCTGGAGAAAGGGACGGAACAGCCGGTCATCGCGGCCACTGTGGTCTATGCCGATAACGAAGCGTTGCAAAACCTGCAGGGGAGCGTCACGAATGTGGACGGGCTGGCGGAACTGAAAATCCCCTCCAAGAAAACGTATTATTACAAAATATCCTATGTCGGTTTTGTTCCGGCAACAGGAAAGATAGAAGCGACCGAAACCGAGAAGACCGTCTATCTGGAAGAGGATCATTTGGGACTGAACGAGGTAGTCGTCACCGGTTCGCGTACAGCGCGACCCATCAAGATGTCGCCCGTTACGACGCAAGTCTTGGGCGGCAAGCAGTTGGTCGAAGCCGGATACAGCAACCTGCAACAGGCATTGCAGCAGGAAACTCCCGGTCTGAATATCCAGAAGGTGGGCTTCGGAAACGAAATCTCCATGCAGGGGCTCGACGCCCGCCACGTGCTGTTCCTGATGGACGGCGAGCGCATGACGGGCGACATGGCCGGGAATCTCGACTACGAGCGTTTCAACCTGCACGCCATCGACCGTATCGAGATTGTAAAAGGAGCCAGCAGTACGCTGTACGGCTCGCGTGCCGCCGGTGCGGTAATCAACCTTATCACGAAGAAAACGACCAAACCGCTTTCCATCGACGCAGGTGTGCGCTACGGACAGATGAACGAGCGCAATTACAAGAATCCGCAACCGAAGGATTTTTTGTATATGTTCGAGAAGAATGCCGACCGCCCCAACCTGCAAGGCTGGGTATCTGCCGGATTCAAGGCGGGGAAAGTAACCTCGCAGACCGACGCATGGTACAGTTCCTCGGATGCGTTCTACATGTATCAGGCGGAGAATGACAAGAAGGTCTACACGCAGGAGGCCAATCCCTTCCTTCCGCACGACATCACCGTGGTCAACTCGTCCTCACGTCCGCCGATGGGCATCGAGGGCAAGGAGCATATCACGGTTTCCCAAAAACTGTATTACGACCCGACCGATGACCTCTCGGTCTTGGTTTACGGGAGCACCTTCTTCATGAACACGTATGACCTGATACAGGACATGACTTTCAGCCAGGCGCGTGACTGGACGGCGGGAGCCAAGCTGACCTACCACGTGAAGGACTGGTTCAGCGTTACGGGTAGCCTTCATGCCGACTTTTACGACCGCTTCAAGCGGCACGAGCGCATCGACACGCGCAACAAGGACTACGAGAGTAGCATCTGGCAGCCGCGCCTGACCATCACGAGCAACTACTTCGACGGGCACAGCCTGATCTTCGGTGTGGAACATACGTCGGACGAACTGACCTCCGACCGTTTCTCCGGCAATGCCAACCACGATCTGAAAACCCGCGCCTTGAAAGAAACGGAGTATTTCTTGCAGGACGAGTGGACCATCAACCCCAAGTGGATGGTATCTGCCGGACTGCGTACCAACTTCTCGAAGGCGTTCGGTTTCATGGGGATGCCCAAGATTGCCGCCAAGTATTCGCCCAACGAACGGTGGAGCATCCGCGCCAACTATTCGATGGGATACCGTTCTCCGAGTATCAAGGAACTCTTCTTCAACTGGGACCATTTGGGCATGTTCATGATCCGCGGAAACGAGAACATGCAACCGGAAAAGAACAATTATTTCTCGCTGGGAGCCGAGTACAGCAACGACCGCCTGTTCCTGTCCGGTACGGCCTACGGCAACTATTTCCGTGATAAAATCGAGGGCGTATGGCGCATCTACGACATGCAGTACAACTTCGAGTACACCAATTTGAGCAAGCAACGCCTTCTGGGGCTGGAAGCCTTGCTGCGCTGGCACGTGCTGGACTGCCTGACGCTGAACGGGACGTACAGCTTCGTGAACGTGAGCAAGAACGAGGGCATACAGGTGAACACCACCTCTCCCCATGCCGCCACGGCCAGTCTGGACTACAAGTTCACGAAGAAGAACTACCGGTTGAACGCCGTGTTCAGCGCCTCGTACATGGGACGCAAGAAGTTCGACGTGCAGGACCGCGTGTTCGTGGAAGAGGACAACAAGAGCTATGACGCCTACTTCCGTTGCGACCTGCCGCAATACGTGCTGTGCAACCTGTCGGTGTCGCAGACCTTCTACAATAAGGTAAAACTGACGCTCGGTGTGGACAACATCTTCAACTACGTGCCGAAAACCCTCGGTTCGGGCATCACGATGTTCAACGTGCCCGCCACGCCGGGAACACGCGGATGGGTGCAGTTGGAATTTATGCTGGACGATGTGATTAACTCTTTAAGGAAAAAGAAATGATTAAATATACGACAATGAAACGTATGGGATTATTCAAAACGGTAAGCCTCCTGCTGGGCTGTCTCACGATGTTCTCCTGCGTGGACTATGACGACATACAGCCCTTTACGGGCAAGACGCTGCCCCGCAAGTCGGGCTATTCCACAGGGGTGACGAACGACTGGATATACTTCAACCTCCGCACGGGAGAGTCATTCAACACTTACACCGTGAACAAGGACATCAAGGAAGGCGAACAAATCAACCGCACGGACTGGGATCTGGCTTTCTGCGGCTATACCATGCGTACCAATTCGGGTACGAGCGGCATCGGTCAGGGCGGTGCCGCCGACTTGGGCTATGGCGGTTACGATGACTGGACGAGCGTTTCACAACTGCCTTCCGACTTGGAATGGGTCGTTGACACGGACGACGTGCGCGTCACCATGTCGCAGAACGACTGGAACCATTACCTTGTGGAAAACAATCTGGACTTCGATGCCAACCCGTGGTTCGACCCCAACAACGGTCCTGCCACGACCGAGACCAATGCCAACCCGCTGCTGTCGCAGGCCATGAGCTTCTCCGGGCCTCCCCCCACATACACCCCTTCGTTCCACACGTATGTGGTGCGTACCGCCGACGGAGAGAGGTACTTCAAGATACAGATTATCAGTTGGTACGATGCCAACGTGGAAATCGGTGATGAAGGCGGGAGAATCAGTTACTATTGCGACGAATTGAAATGACGGAAAGTATGATGGGACAATTCGTGCGCTTTATGCGCTTCTGCAACCGGCGGTGGGTGAAATGGCCGACAGTTATCGTCTTCCTGACGGCGATAACGGTCGCCCACTTCGTCATGGCAGACAAGTACGGGGACAGCCCCAATGCTCCCACTTGGGAGTTTACAATTACGCTGCACGCCGCCATGCTGGTTGCTGCGGCAATTATTATAGTATTCTACAAGAAACGTATCAAACGTAAATTAATGGAATATGGAAAAGACTAACGTAACGACCACTGAAACAACAAATGTAACACCTCCTGCCGCCAAACGGCGCTATTGGTGGAAAGCCATCGCTTCTTTCCTCATGGTATTGTTTACCATGCCTTTGGGGCACGGGCTGATGATTATCATGGAGCATCTGATGAGCGAGACCGTTCTGCACTATTCGGCCTTTGTCATGGGCGCGGTAGGTATGGCGATGGTGATTGTCGGCGTATTCGCCAAAGGAGATACGCGCCAAACACTCTGGGGATTCTTCGGCGGTCTGCTCTTCTGGACAGGCTGGGTGGAATTTCTCTTCATGTATTTTGCCAACCGTTTCGGCACGCAGCCGGAACTCGACCCTGTGACGGGTGAAATCGTAACCCGTCCCGAATATCTCATACTGCCCGCCTCGTTCGGTTTTTGGATGATGATTATGGTAATGTACCTGTTCAGTACAAAGAACGGATGCAACTTCATCAACTGGTGGCAACGGTTGCTCTTCCGTGGTAAGAAGAACGACATCGCCGCCCGCCCCATGACGCGCCACACGAGTATCGTCACATTCATGGAACTGATGATGTTGCTGTGGACTTCCTACCTGTTGCTGATGTTCTGCTACGATGATGTATTCCTGGGCGAGAATCATCCGGTGACACTGTTGGTGGGGGTCGGATGCTTTATCGGCTCGTTCTTTATCTTCGCCAAACAGTTGCGCCTTTCTGCGTGGGGGGCCAACATCCGTATGGCAATCGCTACCGTTATCGTGTTCTGGACACCGATTGAGATCCTTGGCCGTATGGATTTGTTGAGCGAGATATGGGTAGACCCTATGGGGCATAAGACGGAAATGATTATCATACTGGCAGCGTTCCTTGTACTGGCTGTTTACCTGTGGTATATGGGTGCGAAGAAAAAGAATGCCGTTTCCCAATAAAGAAAACCGGATATGGCAGCAACAAAAGAGAGAAAAAGGCACTGGCTTAAAGCGTTTGTCTCCATCGCTGTGACATTGGTTGCCATGCCGCTGACACACATCCTGGCACGTGCGCTGAAAGACGGTACGGCGGGGGTGGAACAGTTCTATGCCGGTATGGGAATGGGGCTGTTCGGTTTGCTGATGGTCATTATCGGTGTATTCATAAAAGGCGACGTCAAACAAACGCTGTTGGGTTTGTTCGGCGGTATGTTTTACTGGATGGGCGCCATCGACTTCCTGTTTATGTACTATGCCAACCGTTTCGGCACGCAGGCGCAGCTCGACCCGGTAACGGGCGAGATTGTCAGCCGGCCGGAATACCTGATACTTCCGTCCACATTCGGGTTCTGGGCCATGACGATGATGCTGTACCTGTTCTGCACTGCCAACGGCTGCAATTTCCTGAACTGGTGGCAGCGCTTGTTCTTCGGCAAGCACAAGAAGGAAATCGCCGCACGCCCCATGACACGCCATACCAGCATTGTCGCTTTTATGGAAGTCATTACCATGCTGTGGACGTGCTACTTGGTGCTGATGTTCTGCTACGATGAGCGTTTTTTTGGTGACCATCATCCGGTGACATTGCTTGTCGGGATGCTGGGCTTCATCGGTTCGCTGTTCATGTTCGCCAAGCTGTTGCGTTATGCTTCGTGGGGCATGAGCCTGCGTTTCGGTTTCGCCACCGTAATTATCTTCTGGATCGCGGTAGAGGTCTTCGACCGGATTCACCTGCTGAACGGGCTATGGGCAAATCCACAAGGACATGTGCAGGAAATCGCGTTGATTCTGGTTTCGTTTGCAGTAACCGGGCTTTATCTCGCTTGTGACAGACGAAAGAAAACTGCGGATGTAAAACGACAATAAAAGATAAATCATGAAACGGATAACTTGGAGGAAACATCATAAATGGTTCGGGGTGCTGTTCTGCTTCTTCATGCTCATGTTCTGTTGGAGCGGTATTGTGCTGAATCATCGTGAAGCGGTGGCCGACATCAACGTCAGCCGGAAGTGGCTGCCTGCGGGTTATCGTTTCGAAGCATGGAACGGCGGGCTGCTGAGGGGAACGCTGCGCTATACGGACAAGGATTCCGTGGCTCATATACTGGCCTATGGTGCAGCCGGGGTATGGCGCACGGACACTGCCGCCTCGGCTTTTGCGGACTTCAACGAAGGACTTTCCCAAGGGGCGGACTACCGTAGCATGAAAGGCATAGTGCAAACACCCGACGGTACGCTGTATGCCGCCGGCCAGTTCGGCCTGTACCGCCACGACGGAACGGCTTGGATAGAAATCCCCCTGCCTTTGGACGAGGGAGAACGTCTTTCGGACATCACCGTCCGGGGCGACACGCTGGTAGTTGCCGGACGTTCGTACCTCTATCTCTCCACGTCTTCTCACGCCGGATTTCGGAAAATACAGGTGAAAGTTCCCGACGGTTACGAGCCGAAGGTGACGCTTTTCCGCACGGTGTGGATGTTGCATAGCGGGGAGTTGTTCGGCACGGCAGGCAAGCTGGTTGTGGATGCGGTGGCTGTTGTGCTGGTTCTCCTGTGCCTCACGGGGCTTGCCTACTGGCTGCTGCCCAAGGACATGCGCCGCCGCCACCGCCACGGGCGGCACACGGAAGGCGAAGCCCGATGGACACGCCTCTCCCTGCTGTGGCACGACAAGCTGGGACGCACCACTATCATACTGACCCTCTTGGTGGCCGTTACGGGCTGGTGTCTCCGTCCACCCGTCATGATACCGTTGGCTCTGACTAAGACACCCGCTCTGCCCGGCACTTCCTTAGACAGCCCTAATCCTTGGCACGACAAGCTGCGCATGGTGCGCTATGACGATATGTGCGGTGACTGGCTGCTCTCCACTTCCGAAGGTTTTTATTCGCTGGCTTCACCGGATGCCGTTCCCGTGAAGGTGGAGGAAGCTCCCCCGGTCAGTGTCATGGGGCTGAATGTCTGGCAAAAGGATAAGCAGGGGAACTGGCTGGCCGGTTCGTTCAGCGGCCTGTTCGTTTGGGACAGACAGCAGGGCTGGGTAACGGACTACTTCACGGGAGAAGAAGCCGAAGATACAGCCGGTCCTCCTTTCGGCAAGTTTGCCGTTTCGGGTTACAGTGCGGATTTCAAGGGAAAGGAATGCGTGGTGGAATATTACGAGGGAACGGATGCACTTGTCCAGCCCGGCGAACTCTCCACACAACCCATGTCGCTTTGGAACTTCGCTTTGGAAGTACACAGCGGACGGGTGTTCATAGGCAGCGTGGCTACTTACGTGTTTGTCTTCCTCGTGGGAGGAGGATGCGTATGGTGTCTGTGGACAGGATATAGGGTGAGAAAAGGAAACAAGTAATAAAACTTGTTTTTAAGAAAGTCTCTTGGAGATTGAGCACACCCGATTCTACACAAAATGCGATGGCATACGGCAGAACGCCCTGTTTATTTTCATGCAGGACCGGAGAGATAAAACGGCATTTGAAAGAAACGGATTGCCAGTTGAAAATTTGGGAGGCTTTGTTCAAGATTCCATTGGTTGGAATGACCGCATACGGAGACATCGCCTCTTTGCGCATAAAAAGTGAGGTTGTGCCGGTTTGAAGTGAACAACCTCACTTTTTATAATTTGGGGCAGCGATTGTTTAACATCCTCCGCAACATCCGCCTCTTCTGTGTTTCTTGTGATGACGATGATAATCGCAGCAACGACCTTCATGATCACAATCTACGCAACTTCTGCATTCTTCATTCTTGCGACAACCTCTGCATTCCGAGCAGTCCGTATCGCATTTACACTTGCGGCAGGTACAGTCCTCGCAACAACATTCTATTTTCACTGTTTCCTTTTCTTTTTTGTCCTTTTGTGCAAACAGGGTCACACAGCAGGCTGAAAAAACGAGGACACAAGTCAATACGATTTTCTTCATAAATTATAATGTTTTAATGTAATGACTAAAAATACTTGTCCCTATTATTCTTGGTTTTTCGGGAAAATTAAAATTACGTTTCCAAAAATAGAGATATAATTCAATAATCACAAATCACTTATAATAAATGATGTGAAAAATGAGATTCCATTCAAAATATGAATTAAGAGAAATCTTTCCGCAAGTACACCATGTCGGTAAGCAGCTTTCCATCCTCATAAATCGGATGATCGTAATTATCCGTGAAGAAATTTTTCAGTCGGTGTGAGATACGAAAGCCGCAATGTTCGTAGAAAGAGAGTGTAGATGGCGTATCTCCCGTACCGACAAGCATGACGGAACATCTGCCCTGATAGTATCCAAAGAGATAATCAACCAGCCGTTTTCCGTATCCTTTGCGTTGGGAGGAGGGACAAACGGCTATGTTTTTTATTTCGTAAATACCCTCTCCTTCACACGTCACTACAGAGATAGCCTTCAGACCGTCATCATAGAGGGCAAACATCTCACCTCGTTCCAGATATTTGTCTATCATGCTTTCTTGTTCATCTGCCAACAACAGCAAATCCAAGAATTGTTTCTTGTTAGAAGTAATAAGTTTTATTTCCATGTCATATATTCTTTTTCCAATGTTCCAAAACCGTTTCCAAGTGTTCAAGTCCCCTTTCTACCACCCCTTGATAAAAAGGATAAGGCTTTTTCCCGATGATGTTCAAACGAATTTCAACAATAGTCATTCTTTCATTTCGTCAGTTCCTTGATTTTGTTCACGATGCAGCCACCCCACACGTGCGCCTTTATCAGAAGCAGAGGCGGCCGGGTAACGGTTTTTCCATAGAAGATGGCCGCCACCACCTTGCCGCCGCACCTTTCTATCTCCTCCTTGTAGTCGGCCATACTCTGTCCGCTTGTCAGCACGTCGTCCACGATGATAATCTGTTTCCCTTCGATATTCCCCGTGATACGGTAGTTCCTTTCGAGGATACGGTTTTCGCCGCCTTTCGCCTCGTGCAAGCTGTCGCGTGACTCGAACACATCGACATCATATAAGCCCGAACTTAGGTCCGGCCGGTGGGTTGTGATGTACCAGTCGAGCCGTTTGAATCGCCGGGCATACTTGAACTCGTCGCTGCACGGCATAAACAGGATGTGGTAAGGGGCATCGGCCAAATTCAAGACGGACATGCACGCCTTAAAAAACTCGATACCGTGATTTTCGCCCTCTTTGAACTGGTAGAGGGAACAGCAGAACGCCCGCTGTTCATCGTCGATCAGGTCGGCGTACCGTGAAGGATAGTAATACCCATAGAAAGCGACTTTTATTCCGTGCGATTTGAACGGCTTGAGCGGCTGATGGTCCTCGAAAAAGTCCGAACGGGCGAAACAGAACATGAGGCAGGCTTCCCGATGGCCCGCCAGTACCGCCAGACGGCAATAACGGTCGCGCTCTTTGGCGGTAGCGGCGTGCTGCTGCGAACGCAGCAGCTGCAGTCTTCCGTCGCCAGAAACCGGCAAGATACGACAGCAGGACTGCAAGGCCGCACAAAACCATGAACCAGAGCTTTGCTTCCATATTCATTGGGATAAGGTTATTCCGACATACCTGTACAACCGGCAGTTTTCTCTGCCACGGGAGCTTTGCACCTGCCGTTCACCTGTTTCAATGTCTTCTCGAAATATCTTGTTTTCATGTATTTATGCAATTTATTACTGTGTAATATATAAGCAAAGGAATGAATTACATTTTGTCTGCTGACATTCCTAATATTTTTTCCATATTGGGACGAAAGAAATTGCCCCACTCTTCCAGTTTCTCAATGATAGGCAAAAGGGTTTCACCTATCGGAGTAATCGAGTATTCGGAATGTGGGGGAAGTTCCGCAAATATTTTCTTCTCTATGATTCCATACATTTCCAATTTCTTTAATTGCTGATTTATAACACGAGCATTGGCTTCAGGAAACAATTTGTGTAATTTGCTCGGACATTTAGCCCCATCGCTTAGCTCAAAAATGATACAACTTTTCCATGTCCCACTAATAACTTCCATTGCAATTCTGATTCCGTAATCAATGTCAAAAGGTATTTTCGATACCCGATTCTAATTTATATTCCACCTCCCAGTGCATGATAAAGTTTGATAATACTCTGTATGCGGTCAAAGCTGGTTTGCAACCGGTTTGTCTCTGCTTCAAGGAGTGACTGTTGGGTAGTTAATATTTCCAGATAGGTGGTACCGGAATGGCGCATCAACAGTTCCGTCTTTCGCACAGCTTCACGCAAGGTTTCAACCTGATGGGTGTTTATTTCAAATTGCGATTTTGCCGTCTGCCATGCGGTTAAGGCATCATTCACCTCTTTCCCCGCGTTCAGTAATGACTGTTGGTATAACAATCTGGCTTCTTCCTGACGGGTTTGAGCAATTTTCAAATTAGCGATATTTGTTCCACGGTTGAATAACGGCTGTGTCAGCGAAGCGATTGCATTGAACAGCCACTGTCCGGGATTGGTGATTACCCCGCCTCCATTGTTGGTCCAGCCCAATGTACCCGAAAGAGTGATATTGGGGTAGAAGGCCGAGCGGGCTACATTGGTGGCGTAGAACGCTTGAGCCAGTTCCATTTCAGCCCGACGAACATCAGGACGATTGGATAATAACAGCAAAGGAACTCCGACAGAGATTGTATCGGGGAAAGACGCTTCTGCCAAATCGCTCCGCTCAATCGAGTGCGACGGCATGGCAAGTATCGCCGACAAGGCGTTTTCTGTCTCAGAGATACTTTTGCATATAGCCAGTTGCGATGATTCCAGCTGCATCACGTTTGCCCTTGCCTGCAACACACCGGCATCATTCGCCTTGCCCACCTTTTTCAACGCTTCAAGTGTGCGCACGGTAGCCTGCCAGTTTTCCAAAGTCCGATGATTTATCACCTTTTGCGCATCAAGCAGGGCGAGGGTATAGTAACTGTCCGCTATCGTAGCGACAAGCTGTGTCTGTACGGCCTGCCGGTAGTCACGACTTCCTTGCAATGCGGCAACCGCACCACGCTTTGCTGCCGTAAGTTTGCCGAATAATTCAAGCTCCCAACTTGCGGACGCTCCCACATTGTACGCCTTTGCCGTAGCTCCGTCATATTTGTTTCCGCTGCCTTCCGCACTGATTCCCAATGAAGGGAGGTACGACAGTCTGGCTGTCATCAGGGCGGCTTCTGCCGCTTCCACTCGCAGGCGTGCCACATTGAGGTCGGTATTCTGCCGGAGTCCTGTCTCAATCAAAAACTGAAGTTTACGGTCGGTAAACATCTCCCGCCATGACATGGATGCAAGCGTTGTTGTATCAATGCCAGCCGGGATATTCCGGTACAGCTTCTCTGTCGGAATGTCAGCCCGATGATACCGGCTGTATGTGCCACAGCCGGTAAGCATCAAGGTTGATATGGTAAATAAGATGATCTTCTTCATTTAATTACGTTTAATCCGTTCTTGAATATATTGAAATGTGATGAACAGTGACGGTACGAGGAACAGCAGTGCCAGCGTACCTACTATCATACCTCCGATTACGCCCGTGGCGAGCGAGCGGCTGCCGTTGGCACCCACACCATGAGCCATCATCAGCGGAACGAGTCCGAACACCATAGACAATACGGTCATCAGGATGGGGCGCAGGCGAACCTTTGCCGCACTGTATGCCGCCTGCGCGAGGGTCATGCCTTCCGACCGCCGCTTGCCGGCATATTCGGTCAGCAGAATGGCTGTCTTGGCAAGCAGCCCGATAATCATAATCAGTCCGGTCTGCATGTAGATGTTGTTCTCCAGCCCGAACAGTCCCGCGAACAGGAAGCTGCCCATCAAACCGCAAGGCACGGACAGCAACACGGCAAACGGGATGAACACGCTTTCATAGAGGGCACACAGTATGAGGTATATCAAGACCATGCACAGCACGAATATCCACACGGCATTGTTCGTCGTATTGCTTTCTTCGCGCGACAACCCTCCCAACTCGTAGGTGTAACCTGACGGGAGAACGTGGTCGGCAGTTTCCCTTATGGCCTTCAATACCTGTCCCGAACTGTATCCTGTTGCCGGCGACCCGCTGATGGAAATGGCATTGAACATATTGAAGCGGGTCAGGTCCGACGGACCGTTGGTCTTGGTAAGACGGACAAAATGGCTCAACGGCGACATGGAGCCGTCGGAAGTACGGACATACATGCCGTCCAACGATTCGGTGTCCATGCGATATTCGGCAGGAGCCTGCATGGTGACATGGTACAGTTTTGAGAAGCGGTTGAAATTCGATACATATTCTCCCGAAAAATATCCCGAGAGTGTTGACAGGACATCGGAAGGAGACACACCGGACTGTTCGCATTTGGCAGCATCTATATCCACCCAGTATTGCGGATAATCAGCCGCGAACGATGAATAGACCTCACCGATCTCCGGTCTGCCCGACAACGCTTCCACAAACCGGTCGGTCACTTGGCTGAAGGCGGTTATGTCTCCGGCGTTTTTGTCCTGCAAGTACAGTTCAAAACCGTTGCCCATCCCATATCCGGCAATCATCGGGGGCGACATGGCGAATACGGTGGCATCGGGAATATCGGCGGTGGCGGCATAAATACGGCCTATTACATCGTTCACCGACTGCCCTTCCCCTTTGCGCTCGTCCCAATCCGTGAGAGTGAGAAAAGACATGGCCTGCGAAGGTCCCGAGCCACTGAAAGAAAAGCCTGCCACAGTACCGTTGTATTCAATCTCTGCGATACTGTCAAGACGGCTGTTTATACGTTTTAGGGTTTTGCCGGTCTGCGCCATGGATGTACCGGGTTTCGTGTTCATGCTGACCATGACCGTGCCTGTATCTTCTTCAGGAATAAGTCCGGTCTTGGTCGTATTGACAAAAAGCACCAACAGCCCGAACGATACCGCGATAGTGCCCCACAGCAGCCACCTGCGATGAATGACATATAGCACACCGCGCACATAACGACGGCTCAAACGGTCAAAAACCGCATTGAATGCCTTGCGGAAGCGTGCCGCGAAGTTGTTCTTCGTGTTCCCGTGCTCGTCAATGTAAGGCTTCAGCAGCAGGGCGCACAATGCCGGAGAAAGGGTGAAGGCATTGATGGCCGAAATGCCCACGGCAACCGCCATCGTGATACCGAACTGCGTATAGAACGCCCCTGAAGTACCGCCCATCATGCCCACAGGGAAGAACACCGCCATGAAAATAAGGGTGGAGGTCAGAATGGCCGACGACACGCCCTTCATGGCATCATCGGCGGCAAGCACCGGAGACTGATACCCCTCGTCGAACTTCGCCTGCACGGCTTCCACCACCACGATGGCATCGTCCACCACCGTGCCTATGGCAAGCACAAGGGCGAAAAGCGTAAGCAGGTTGATGGAAAAGCCTATCAGTGACATTACGGCAAACGTTCCGATGATGGACACGAAGATAGAAATCGTGGGAATCAGCGTGGACTTGATGTCCTGTAAGAACACATACACCACCACGATGACTAAAAGTATCGCCTCGATAAGCGTCCTGATGACAGAATGGATGGAGGCATTCAGGAACTTGTTGGTGTCGGTAAGCACCACAAACTCTGCCCCTTCGGGCAAATCGCGGCTGAGGTCATCGAGTACCTCGTGTATCTCATTGATGGTGCTTGATGCGTTCGAACCGGATTTCTGGTTTATCATCATCATGGCTGCCGGATGTCCGTTCACTTCGGATGAATAATTGTAATACTCATCGCCCAGCTCTATATCCGCGACCTCTTTCAATCGCAATACATCGCCGCCGGGCAGGGACTTGACCACCAGTTCGCCGAACTCTTCCGCAGTCGAGAGCCTGCCCCGGTATTTCATCGTGTACTCGTTTGCCCCGTCGGAGTTCTGTCCGAAAGAACCGGTGGCGGCCTCAATGTTCTGCCGTGCCAATACCGCCGAAATATCATCCGGGATAAGCCCGTACCCCGCCATCTTGTCCGGTTTGAGCCACAAACGCATACTGTAGTTCGAGCCGAACAGCTGTGCCTTTCCGACACCGCCTATACGTTTCACCCGTGGCTCGACATTGATTTTCATGTAATTGTTCAGGAAAGTCTGGTCGAAACGGTCGTCGGGTGAGTAAAGCGCGAAAGTCATCAGCTCGGCATTCTGCTGTTTCTCTGTCGTGACGCCGCTTTTGGTGGCTTCCGCCGGAAGCTGGCTTAACGCGCCATTCACACGGTTCTGCACGTTCACCGCCGCCATGTCCGCGTTGGCACCCTGCTTGAAATAGATGTTGATGGAAGCATCGCCCGTGTTGGATGCGGTAGAGGTCATGTAGATCATGTCCTCCACTCCGTTAATGGCTTCCTCAAGCGGGACGATTACCGCTTTCTGCACGGTTTCGGCATTCGCACCGGGATAGGTACAGAACACGTTGACAGTAGGCGGTGCAATGTCGGGATATTGCTCCACCGGGAGCACTTTGATGGCGATGAGTCCCATCAAGACAATCACCACGGAAATAACGCCCGAGAATACCGGGCGGTCTATGAAAAATCGTAGATTCATGGGGTTACGTTTTTAGGTGTAACAATCATTCCTTCCTTTACAAGTCCTACCCCTTCGGTGATGATGGTGTCGCCCACGGACACACCTTGCTTCACCACGAAGTGGTTACCATCGTTCAGACGGTCCACGGTCAGGTAGGCTGCTTCGGCCTTTCCGTTTCTGAGGCGGTAGGCGATAATCTTGTCCTGCAATTCCACGGTGGCGGTCTTGGGCAGCAGGATGGCATCCGCATCCACTCCTTGCAGGACGATATTGCCGATGGTGCCGCTCAGCAGCTCACGGTCGGGGTTGGGGAAGCGGGCTTTGATTTGCACCGCCCCGGTGGTGGCATTGACCACGCCACTGACAGTCTCTATGCGTCCCTTCCGTCCGTAGAACGTGCCGTCATTCAGTTGCAGGCCGACTTCCGGCATTTGGGAAATCATCTTGTCTATGGAACCGTATTGTGTCCTGAACTGACGCAGCTTGTTTTCGGAGACGGAGAAATAGGCGTACATTTCCGCATTGTCGGAAACTACCGTGAAGGGCTGCGTCATGCCGGGACTGACAAGTGCGCCGATGCGGAAAGGAAGCGTGCCTACCACTCCGTTGCTGGGACTTTTTATCTCGGTATAGGAGAGATTGTTGCGGGCATCCGTTTCCTGAGCCTTTGCCTGTTCGAGTTCGGCAAGTGCTACCGCCAGCCCGTTGCGGGCAAGAGAGAGTTCGTAATCGGATATGACTTTCTCATCAAACAAGGCTTGCTTGCCTTGCAGCTCGATCCGTGCCGTTTCCACTTTTGCCTGTGCTGCGCTGACGTTTGCCTGTGCGGTGCGCAAGGCTGCCTGATAGGGCACTTGGTCGATGACGGCAAGCACTTGTCCCGTCTTAACCTGCTCCCCTTCTTTCACACACAGGCGGGTGATACGGCCCGACACTTGGGGTACTATGTCCACATCCTGCCGCCCACGGATGGAGGCGGAATAACTTTCTTGAAATTCAACTGCCCGGGAAGAAACCACCATGACGGGCAATGTCTGTCTCATTTCCTGTTCCCTCTGTTCTTGTTTGCAGGCTGTCAATAATGCAGCCAGCAGGCTTGTTACCGTGATGCCGGCTATCCATGTTCTTCTATTCATCATCTGTTCTTATTGTTTTTCCATTCCTTATTCAATACCGCATAAATGCAGGTGTCCTCATACCGTGGTGTTCCATCGGGATGGCACACAAACGATATGAATTCCTTCATGCATCCTTCATATCTCATTCCGAGACGTTCGCACAATCTTTTCGACCGCAGGTTGTCATCCTCCACAAAGCCGTAGATGCGACGTGCGCCTGCTTCACGGAAAAGGTAATCCAGAAATTCCGTTGCCGCTTCATGCGCCAATCCCTTGCCCTCGAAGCGTTGGTTGAAATGCCAGCCCACGTTGAATGTGTCGGCTTCTTCACGCAATGCAAAAACATCACCGATTATGAAATCGTCTTCCTTCAGGCACACGGCATAGCGCAGCAACTCCTTTGGAGTATTGGATATATAAGCCAGTGCAGACTCTTCAGAGCACAAGCGTTCGCTCACGAAGCAGTTGACACGCGGATGGGAGAGGTATTCCAGCAAACCAACGGCATCCTTCTCCTGAAAATCTCTGATGATAAGGTGTTCTGTTTCAATAATCATAAGTCGCCAATTTTGGCTGCAAAGATATTCCATACCCAATTTGCCGACAACCGGCATGCAGTCGAAACGGAAAAAAACATTTATAAAACAGCTAAAATGGCTTCTGAAATGTCATTGTAAATGCTCTTTTCAAAGATGCACATCTTTGGGCAGTTAAGCCATGCTTCTTGATGCGTCACCTTCCTACAGATTACCAAAATCATACCCTGTTTTGGCAATCTACGTTCATTATGCAAGCATCGAATACAGTATAAATGATAGAACCATCTGTCTCGACCGACACTCCTTTTATCTGTTTCAACTGCTGTTTTGTCTGTTTCATCCGGTTTCGACCTATCAAATGAAAAAGCAAAGTCGTACCTTTGCAACATGAAGTAACTTTGCAACCAAATATGATCAAAGAAAATGTAAAAATAATGAACTGGCGGAACGGCTTCCTGCTATCGCTCGTTTCCTATATCCTCTACCTTATTATATGGTTAATTCTTGATGACGAAACCGCCAACCAATTACCGGGAATGGCGACAGTCGATTATGTCGTCGATTTTTTGTTGTGTATGCTCTTTACCTACATATCCTTGGGGTTCTCTTACCTTGTTTTTAAGATTTTGCCGTTCAGAACATCTTATGTGTGGGTGATTGTCTATGCTTCCTGTCTTTTGACGCTGAATAACCTCGTTGCGTTCGGCATGACATCTCTGTTCAATCTTTTGTGGGATGAAACCGGCAACGGGCTTCTTGACGAACTGATCAACATGAAGGGGGCTTACACTTTTGCCATGATAGCCACTTTCATATCAAGCGTTTATGCCAACACATTCTTCCTCCAGTCATACATCAGGGCGCGCGATGAGAAGCAGGCTCTTGAAATGGCACTGATGAAGGAGAAGGAGATTGCCTTACAGTCGCAACTCAACTCGCTGAAGCTGCAAATTAATCCGCACTTCATGTTCAACAACTTCAACAACCTGCTGGAATTGATAGAGGAAGATACCAAACTTGCCGGCAAGTTCCTGAGTAACCTGTCGAAAGTGTACCGGTACATCATCACCAATCTGGACCGGAATCTGATTCCCGTCAGAGATGAGATAAAGTTCCTTGAATCATACTTGTATCTGATGCAGGTGCGCCACGTCGGAGGGGTCGTCACGAACATCAGCCTCGAACTGAAAGAATGCAAAGGATACCTTCCCCCGGCCGTGTTGCAACTTCTTGTGGAGAATGCAATAAAGCATAACGGTTTTTCGATGGAAAATCCGTTGTTTATTGACATCACGTTGTCTGACGACTATATCACAGTGCGCAACCTTAAATCTTCCTTGCTCTCAAAAATGGAATCGACCGGCTTGGGTCATAAAAACATAATAGAGCGTTATTCGTTGCTCTGCGATAAAAAAGTCAAGATAGAAAATGCCGAGAACTTCTATTCGGTGAGTTTGCCCATCATAAAAAAACAGTCCCTATGAAGATACTGATTCTTGAAGACGAACAGCGCAATGCCATGCGTCTCATTAGATTGCTGAACGACATTGATACGACGTTTATAATTGAAGGACCACTTACAAATATCAAAGAGGCGGTCGATTTTTTCCAATCAGGCAAAACAACAGACCTCATCCTTGCGGATATCCGCCTTACTGACGGCCTGAGTTTTGAAGCGCTTAAATATGCTCCGGCAACCGTTCCAATCATATTCACCACCGCATACGATGAATATGCGGTACAGGCTTTCAAGTTCAATAGCTTTGACTATCTTCTGAAGCCTTTGGATGCCGATGAACTTGAAGCTGCCATAGATAAAGCTACCAAAGCTGGCAAGAATTATGCTGACGAAAATCTCCGGCAGCTTTTCGATTCGTTGCAGAAGAACCAGTTCCGCTATCGGGAACGTTTCCTGTTGCCCTATCGTGACGGGTATAAGACCGTACGTGTTTCGGACATCAACCATATCGAAACCGAAAACAAGACGGTATACCTTCGTCTTAATAATGGAACTTCAGAAGTTGTCAATATGTCAATGGACGAACTCGAACAGCAACTCAATCCTGATTGCTTCTTCCGTGCCAACCGCCAATACATAATTAACATAGAATACGTATTGTTTCTTTCTAATTATTTCGGAGGGAAACTTATTGTCCGCTTAAAAGGGTATCCGAACACAAAAATAACCGTTAGTAAAGAGAAGGCTCAACGGCTAAAAGAGTGGATTGACAAATAGTCTCTGCCATGCTATGATAACATTTCTGTACTCACTTTCAGTTAGAAAAAACTGAATATCTCGCTACTCCATGAGGAACGCGCGGATATTCTTTATAATCGCTTGTTCCAGTTCGTATTCGGAATGTTCTTTCGAAAGGCCCACAAGGTCGAATGTATATTCGTCTTTCAGGGCAAGTATGGCCTGGTTCTTTATCTTCTCCGGCAAGGTCATGTCGAAGTTGCTCTGACCGAGCAGATAATTTTCGTAGGTCTTTGCTTCTATCTTGTTGATAAGTACATCTTTCGTCCAGCCGTATTTCTTGGTTGACAAGATGTAGAATTGCCGTTGTTGCATCTCTTTGCACTTGGTCAGAATGACGATGTGCTTCGACCAGCTAATTTCTCCAACTAACGGTTGGAGAATTTCATTCGACCGGTATTCGGTATAAAAACGGGCCATGTCCCACATGTTGGAAACACCGAATCCCTTTATACCCAGAAACTCCTTTTGTATGTACCGCGAAAGGTTCTCCATGACGGATTTTCCCCAGCCCAAGGCCGCTTGTTGTTCGGTAATCCGCCTGCCGATTTCCCAATACAGGGCGATCATCTCTTTGTTTACGGCCTTCAATGCCTCGTATTGGGGCGACCGGATGCGGGAGGTTATCTCGTTTCTGAAATCGAGATATTCGGGAGATAAGATGGGAGTATTCTTTTCAGTCATAGGTTATTCATTATAATCGGTTACAGGGGTAAGTTTTTCTTTTGATTATGCACAGGATTCCCTTGTCTTATCCCATCTTCTCCGGATTTCCGGTCTGTCGGCAGCATTCCCCGTTGTACGACGCTTTCTCCCTTTTCTATACCCGTTCCGTCCTTTCTCCCTTGTACGCATTTTCCTCCCTCTTTTAGCTGTCGGTTTCCGTGCCCAGCCTTGCAGCGACCTGCGGGGTATTATTTTTCCGCGAAGGTAACGGGCCGTTCCAATCTTGCCAATGCCGGCTGCGCCGCGAGTGAGGCGCAAAAATCTTCCTCTCCGTTGTCGAGCGTATTTTTTCGCTTCAGCCTTGTCCGATTGTCCCTGCCACCTTCAAGAGGCAGAAAAATAATCCCGGAGGCCGCAAACAGGCCGAATAAAGGGAAACAAACAAGGTTAAATTATGAGTTACAGCAAATTAAAATCACTGGTGGCAAACGTGGAAGCCATTGCAACGGCAATGAAAGTCCGTATCGACGACCGACAAGCCACTGACGAAGAGAAAGAGGTATTATCCCGATATTCCGGTTTCGGGGGGATTAAAGATGTATTGAATATAGGAACGGAGCATACCGTCAGCGATGATGTGGCCGAGCCTATCCGCAAGCTGCAGGACTTGATAGGCGCATATCCCTATTATGACGACGCCATGCGGCAAGCCGTCATCAACAGTATAAAATCCTCCGTCCTGACTGCTTTTTACACACCGAAATTCCTCGTGGACGCAGTAACCCGGCAGATACACGCTACATTCAAGGATAACTGCCTGCAAATGAGTACCTTTCTTGAACCCAGTGCGGGAATTGGCGGCTTTCTGCCCGTCTCCATGCCCGGCACTCGCAGCTACGCTTTTGAAAAAGATTGTCTTACGGGGCTTATCCTGTCGCTTCTGTATGACGAGGCGACCACGGTAACGGCAGGCTTCGAGACGATAGCCGACCAGCATCTGGAGCATGAGAGCTTCGATGTTATCGCCTCGAATATCCCGTTCGGCAATTTCCGGGTGTTCGATGCGGAAATGTGGAAGAAAGGCGGCATGTACGAACAGTCAGCCAAGACCATACACAACTACTTTTTTGTCAAGGCAATGGAACTGTTGAACGAGGGCGGACTGCTGGCGTTCGTTGCGCCGAGAGGAATTGCCGACACGCCGGGCAACAAGTTCGTGCGCGAGTACCTCGTCAATCATGCCGACCTCATAACGGCCTTACGGCTACCCGATACCCTTTTCATGCAGACGAGCGGCATAGAGGTAGGGAGCGACCTTTTGATATTCCAAAAGCACAGCCGCAAGGCGACGCTCTCGTTACGGGAGAAGATGTTTTTGCAGGTCTCCAAGGAAAAGGTCGACACGGCAGGAACGATGACCGACTATGCGAACAAAATCTTTACCCTCCCCAAGACCGCCCTTGCCACGGACAGTCGCATTGCGCTGAACCAGTTCGGTAAGTACGTCCGCAAATACCAGTGGTTAGGCGATGGAAACGCCATGTCCCAATACCTTTCCGCACTGCTCAAATACGATTTCGACCGCTATTTTCGCAAGGCTCTTTTTGCCAATCACGGCCAGGACAACACCCCCGTGCAGATGTCTCTTTTCGGCGAGCCGCAGACGGTCAAAGGCATACGTGCCTACACGGAGGACATGGAAACATGGATGAAGAACGGCGCAATGGTCGTTTTCGAGGGGCAGGTAGGTACGCTTCGGTTTCGTAAGTCGAGCCGTTACACGGAGACAGCCGTTGATTTCGTACCCGTGGACGAGGGCAAGGTAAATACGGACAGGGCCGCCGACTATTTCCCCATACGCAAGGTGTATTTCGAGCTGTCCGGCAGGGAACGGGAAGAACAAAAGGAGTGCTCGGAACTGCGTAAACAACTCAACACCCTATACGACGCTTTTATTGCCAAATGGGGATTTTTCCACGACAACGACAACAAGGAGTTTATCTTGCTCGACAGCCTCGGTACGGAGGTGTTCACGATAGAAATGCAGGTCGGCAGGGACATCTTCAAAGCCGACGTTATGCGTGAACCTGTAGCTTTCAAGAAGATAGACACCGCCGTAACGCTGTCCCCCGTGGAAGCCTTGGCAAGCAGCCTGAACTTTTACGGCAAGGTCGATATGGGCTACATGGCACAAGCCACGAACAAGGAGGAAGAAGAAATCATCGAAGCCCTGCAAGGGGAAATTTTCTACAATCCGGCCAATGGGGAATGGGAGCACAAAGGAAAGTTCCTCTCCGGAAACATCATCGCCAAGCAGGAAGAGACGCTTTCCTTTCTCCCGAATCTCGCAGGCAAGGAGAAAGAATGGGCCGAAGCGTCCGCAAAGGCACTGGAGAACACCATACCCGAACCGATACCCTATGAAGAACTCGACATCAACATGGGCGAGCGGTGGATAGATACGAAGCTGTACGCCGATTTCGCCTCCGACCTATTCGGAGTGGGTGCGGACGTGATGTATTTCGACGTGAACGATACCTACTTGATTCGGCTGCAGGGATATTCGCCCGTGGCATACAATACCTATTCCGTGCGCAATTACAACGGCGAGGACTTGTTTGTACACGCCCTGCACGATACCGTACCTGAGATAACGAAAGAGGAATACCGGAACGGCAGCAAAATACGTGTGCCGGACGAGGAAGCCATGCAGGAGGCCGCCGCCAAGATACAGGAAATTAGAGACCGTTTCAACCGGTGGCTTGACGATGAGCCTTTGGAAGTCCGGGACGAACTGGTAAGGACATACAACGAGCGCTTCAATTGTTACGTGCGTCCGCACTACGACGGCTCGGCGCAGACGTTCCCCGGCCTCTCTTTCGAGCTGTTCCCGTACAAAGAACTTTATCCCTCACAGAAAGACGCTATCTGGATGATTAAGCAGAACGGCGGCGGTATCTGCTGGCACGAGGTCGGCACGGGCAAGACGATGATTATGTGCGTGGCCGCATACGAAATGAAACGTCTCGGACTGGTGCAGAAACCCCTCATTATCGGGCTGAAAGCCAATGTACACGAGATTGCCGATACATTCCGAAAGGCATACCCCACGGCCAAGGTGCTCTATCCGGGCAAGGAAGATTTCACCCCCGCCAACCGCAAGGAAGTGTTTTCAAAAATCAAGAACAACAACTGGGATTGCATTATCCTGACACACGACCAGTTTAGCAAGATTCCGCAATCCGAAGAAACCATGTACGACATATTCTCGGAAGAACTGGCCGATGTGGAGCGCAGCCTCGAAGTGCTGGAGCAATCCACTATGCGTTACCGGAGCGGCAGGATGCAGAAAGGACTGGAAACCCGGAAACAGAACCTTGAAGCCAAGCTCGCCGAACTGCAGATGAAGATAGACCTCCGGAAAGACGATACCATCGATTTCCGTTCGATGGGCATAGACCACATTTTTGTAGACGAATGCCACTGCTATAAAAATTTGATGTTCCAGACACGCCACACGAGAGTAGCGGGCATCGGCAATGCGCAAGGCTCGCAAAGGGCGATGAACCTTTTGTTTGCCATTCGGGACATTCAACGCCGCACGGGAAAGGACTTGGGGGCTACGTTCCTGTCGGGTACGGTGGTCGTCAATGCGCTGACCGAACTGTACGTGATGTTCAAATATCTGCGTCCAAGGGAACTCAAACGGCAACAAGTAAGCTGTTTCGACGCTTGGGCGGCTATCTTCACGAAAAAGGCCGCCGACTACGAGCTGAACGTAACGGGTACGATAAAGCGCAAAGAGCGTTTCCGCACTTACATCAAAGTGCCGGAACTGGCGATGTTCCTGCGGGAGATTACCGACTATCGTACAGCCGATATGATAAACCTCGATGTGCCGGACAAAAACGTGCGTTTCCTTTCCCATGCACCCACTATCCAACAGGAGGAAATGATCGGGCGGCTCGTCGCCTTTGCGCACAGCGGACAATGGGAAGATTTGGGGTTGGATATTCCGCAGCCGGACAATCTCGACAAGGCAAAAATGCTTGTTGCTACCAACGTGGCCCGTAAGATGTCTCTTGATATGCGTCTGTTGGGCGATAAGTTTACTGATGACCCGAACAACAAGGCTTCGATTTGCGCAAGAACTATTTATGATTATTATGTAAGTTCAAATGCCAATCGTGGTACACAGTTCGTCTTCAGCGACCTTGCCACTTACAAGCCGAACGAGTGGAACATCTATAGCGACATCAAGGACAAGCTGGTGGCAATGGGGATTCCTGCCGATGAAATCCAGTTTATCCAGTACGCCAAGACCGAACGGGCGAGAAAGAAACTTTTTGCGGACATGAACAGTGGCAGGGTACGGGTGTTGTTCGGCTCTACCTCGATGTTGGGAACGGGAGTAAACGCCCAAGAAAGGGCCGTTGCGGTGCATCATCTGGAGATACCTTGGCGCCCCGCCGACATGGAGCAGCGCAACGGTCGTGCGGTACGCAAAGGCAACACCGTTAAGCTCTGGGGAAACAATACCGTGGACGTGGTGATTTACGGAACGGAAAAGACGCTCGACGCTTACAAATTTAACCTGTTGAAAACCAAGCAAATGTTCATCAACCAAATTAACAACGGTACGATTGCTGTGCGCCGTATCGACGAGGACGCTATGGACGAGGATAACGGCATGAATTTCGCCGAGTTCGTGGCTCTCCTGTCGGGAAATACCGACCTGTTGGAGAAAACGAAGCTCGACAACAAGATTATGCAGCTCGAAAAGGAACAGGCCATTTTCAAGAAAGACCGTATCAGGGCCGAGCGTAAGATTGCGGCCAACCGGGAAGACATGACAAAGGCCGAGAGTGCGGCGGCACGCATGACGCAGGACTGGGAATATATCACCTCTTACACCGGAGACCGGACGACCCGGCTGTTGAACCTCGCACAAGCCACGGCGGAAGAGACCGGACGGGAGCTGCACCGCATTTCCAAGACCTACCGCAACGGGGCAATCGGTACGATAGGCACGTATGCCGGATTGAACCTGTCGGTGTACAGCGAGTATGACATGGGCGGTACATTCTACCGCAACACGTTCCTCGTCGAGGGCGTAAGCGGACTGAAATACCGTTGTGGCATATCGGGAGCATTGCCTCTGGGCTTCGTGGAATCCTCCCGATACCCGCAAGCCGCCCTCGCCAAGCTGCCCGGCATGATTGAGGAACAACGGCAGAAGATAGCCAAGCTGGAGAGCGAGATACCCGCTTTGCAGGGAATCATCGCCCGCAAGTGGAGCAAGGCGGACGAGTTGGCAAGGCTCAAACAGGAGTGCAACGCTTTACAGCATCGGATCGACGAAAGCATGAAAGAGGCGGAACGCACGCAGTCCGCCCTTTCCGAACACGAGGCCACCGACAAAGCGGCATGACCATAATTCATAGATTTAACCTTTTCCCTCTGTTCGGTTACAACACCGGACAGGGGATTTTTTCACCTTCCGGTCTGCCACGGCCATACCCGGTTGTAACGGAATCTTCCCCTTGTACCTCCAGCCACTCCTTTTATACCACACACCTTGTCTTTTATAGGCAGGCTTTCGCTTCCCCCCCCTTTGTAGATTGAGATGCTATCACGAACCGACGACCGTAAAGCCCGACACTTTTTTCCGCAAAGTTGATTGCATCTCAAAACTTTGCCTCAAGGCCCATCTTCGATTTTCCTGATGAAAAATCTTCCTTCTCATTCCATTCCAAGAGTATTTTTCATGGAATCCTTGCTGCAAACCCCGTGATGCAAAGACGAGGCAGAAAAAAGAATCGAACTTTCCGGTAATCGCTCGAACCGGAGGGAAATAAAAAAAACTTAAAAACAAATTGAAACATGAAAAAAAATTCGCTTTTTGACAACTGGTTCGTTTACAACTATCAGAGATTGCGTAACATATTCGGACGTTACCTGCACGAGGACGCCTTTCACGACGCCTATTTGGCGATGAAACGGGAAGTCGTGATTTCGGAAATACCTGTCGAGAGCTTCGAGCCTTATTTTTTCGGCGTGTACAAAAAGTGCAGACTGAAATGTATTCACAAGGATAGTTGTTACTGTTTCCCCGACAACGAACATTTCTTTTTGCTCATGCAGGAAGAAGAAACACCGTCCGTCGAGGTGCTGGCAGCTTCCGACAAGCTGGTGTATGACATACTGCTGTTTGTGAAGAAGAAATATCCCCAAACGGACTACGAGCTTTTCAGACTGAAAGAGTACGAGGCGAAATGTTCATACAGACACCTTTCCGCCTATGCAGGCATTTCCGCAAGTGCGATACACCGGAGAATAAGCGATATAACCGACACTATCCGCAATCACGAAGGATTTTCCAAAAGGTACGCCCACGTAAGCATGTAATTTGTATAACCCGTAAATAATTCAAGAAAATGAAATTTGTAATTTACAACGTCGAGAATTGCCGGACAAGAGAAAACCGTGTAGGTAAAAGAAGCATAAGGTTCAACAGCGTTACCGGCAACATGTATCTATCCACCAAATTGGCAAAAGAAATGAATATCACAATGAACGACCGACTGGAGTTTGGCTGTGATGAAAACAACCCGAAAGAGTGGTTTCTGCACAAAACCACTGACAAGCGAGGTTTTCCGCTGCAGTTCAACAGGGGAGGAACACGTTTGAGGAATAAGTACATCTGTAAGACCATTTTGGATATAGCGAAGGTCAAGGAGAGCGCAACATTCTTGGTATCGAAAGACCCGGTAAAGACCGAGCTGGGGCCATTTTACAGAATAATACTTTCTTGCCCCATTCTCCCGAAGAACAAGCCCAAACTATAAGCCGATAACCTCTGTGGTCTGTCCGATGGGCGAAAGCCCTCCGGACGGATTGCGGGGCAACCGATACCTTTTATAGTACGATTACTCCTTTTTTACCTTCAGGCTGTTTCCCTATTATACGCCGGCTTTCCCAACCCCGTGAACCAGTGGAAAGTCTGTGCCGTAACAAGTCGTCAGGGAAAGGTACGGGAGGCCGTTCAAAACCGGCGGCAGCCCGGATCGTGCCGTTCCATGCCGGAGCTTCGACCTGTCGAAACAACACGGTATTCCACAGCCCGACCGGTCTTTATGCCGCTGGTTTCGGACTTTCCGCCTCTGTTCCGTATCTTTCCCTTGTGACCTGCCACGTCAAGGGCAAACGGTGATACTTCTTATTCGCTCCGCGCTTTCATTCCGCCCGGTCGAAATTCAGGCGTGGAGCGGATAAGGAGAATCCCTTTCATGTTTGCCCCGGCAGACCCTTGCCTGACCCGCCCAAGCCGGACCCTTTTCTACTTCGCTTCCCCTGCATTTATACAGGCAAAGCCGTACTCCCTTTTTACCATCATATTTACCGGTCTGTTCCGGTCTCCTCTCTGCCGGTATCGTCCGGTTTGCCAGATGCAAAGGTCGGCTGCCATGCTTGATCCGGCGGCTTGAAGTGCATTCCCCGCAAATTCTTCCTTTCCATGAAAGCGTAATTGGCCGGGAAACCCACCGTATGAAGCCCTGTCGGCAGCCGTGTTCCGCATCTGTAAAATCCCGGAACGGTTCAGACAGAGAGAAGAATCGAAAAAAGGGTAAAAAAGCAGATGTTTCACGGCATAAAAGACAAGTGATGGACAAGAAAAATTGTAAAACAGGCAAACGCATGAAAAGGCAGGTTGAAAAAATCCTGATGGTTATCAATGTCAAATGGGAAATCATAGATATTCTTCAAATAACCAATCGGCGTTTTATGTACAATCCGCAAACGGGAACTTTAATTTTAGGAGACGAAATCTACGGTAAAACCATTTGCAGTTCCCATTCACAAGAGTTCCATGCGTCAAGAGCAGAAGGCTGTTTCGATGATTATTTGCGCGGGTGGATTGGCACATCGAAAAGCTACCCTCACGGGATTATCCATTTTGCCCCCGCCGTCATCATGGAACAGTTCGACAGAGGGTTTGACGCATTACAAATGTTCGCCGGACTTGAAGGCGTAAACGGAGATACTATCGTCAGAGGGTTTTGTACTTTGCCAGAACAAAGGATGGGCGATTTGCTGCATTCCTCCCTTTGAGATACCGGTTCTGACAAAATAAGCTATGATAAGGTATCGTGCCTATGACAACATCGTCGGTGAAGGGCACGATACCCGTTTGTAAATTACCGCAACTCCGTTGGCGGTTTCCTTTTATACCTCTCTCTTTTCCTCTGCTCTTATACTTGGGCGAAGCCCTCTTCCCTTTATATCAATTATATGTATAACCTCTACGGTCTCCTCTCTGCCGTCACCGTCCGATTTTTCAGATGCAAAGGTAGGCTGCCGCGCTTGATCCGGCGGCTTGAAGTGTATTTCTTGCAAATTCTTCCTTCTACGAAGAGTAATTGGCAAGAAAAGCCGTCGTATGAAGCTGTACCGGCAGCCGGGTACCGCATCTATAAAATCCCGGAACGGTTCAGGCAGAGAAAGGAACCGAAAAGAGGGAAAAAATAAACAGTTAGGTAACGGCAGGACCAACCACCTTGCCACAAACAATTTTCTATTATGTTACATGTTCACACTATCGGACGCATCGGCAAAGATTGCCAAGTAATTTCAGGAGCACACGGCTCATTCATGGCTATGGACATAGCCGTTGACGATTATTCAAAGGGGCAAAACATCACCACTTGGATAAGGGTACGCAGCAACAAGGACAACCATATCCGCTTGTCCGAATATCTGACGAAAGGGAGACTCATACTTGTTGACGGCACGCTGTCATCTTCCCTGTGGAAAGACAAGAACGGCGAGAGCCAGATACAGCTCTCCATCACGGCAGAGAGTATTGCCTTTATCAATACCGGAAGGCGGGAAGGCGCGGCAGCCGGAGAGGACAATGCAGTAAGCGGAGCAGACGGCGCACCCGTTCCTCCTGCAGATTTCCCGCAGGACGAAAAGGAGGATTTGCCTTTCTGATAAGAGAGTAAACCTTTGAAAATAAGCGAATACTAAATGTAGTATATCCTATATGTAGTAGATTAGTAAGCCACTCGTCTGCGAATGTAGGATATACTACTCTTAGTCAAACTTTATTTTAGTATAGTAGTAAATACTAAAATACTACACTGCTAAAACAATAGTTTTTAGTGAATTAGTATATACTAATTTTAGTATTTACGAAAAATAGTATTAACTTTGCAAGTGGAATAAAAGAGTGAAACGATGACAAAAATAATTGCGGTCTTGAACCATAAGGGAGGGGTCGGAAAGACGACCACCACCATCAATCTGGCTGCGGCCCTGCAGCAAAAGAAAAAGCGCGTGCTGGCTATCGACATGGACGGTCAGGCGAACCTTACGGAATCCTTCGGCCTCTCCATTGAGGAAGAACAGACGGTGTACGGGGCGATGAAAGGCAAATACCCCTTGCCATTAGTTGAAACGGCAGGAGGTGTAACCGTCGTACCGTCCTGCCTCGACCTCTCGGCTGCCGAGGCAGAACTCATCAACGAGCCGGGACGGGAACTGATATTGAACGGCCTGATTGGCAAGTTGCTCGAAAACCGGAAATTCGATTATATCCTTATCGACTGTCCGCCCTCGTTGGGGTTGCTGACGCTGAACGCCCTTACCGCCGCAGACTACCTGATTATCCCGGTACAGGCACAATTCCTCGCCATGCGCGGCATGGCCAAGATCATGAATGTGATTGCCACCGTCCAGGAACGCCTGAATCCGAAACTCGCTATTGGTGGCATTGTAATTACCCAGTTCGACAAACGCAAGACACTGAACAAAAGTGTGGCCGAACTCGTCAAGGATTCATTCTGCGAAAAGGTGTTCAAGACCGTTATACGGGATAACGTATCTTTGGCCGAAGCTCCCATAAAGGGCAAGAACATCTTCGAGTATAGCAGGAACAGCAACGGAGCCAAGGACTACATGGCACTGGCGCAAGAGGTACTGAAATTAAAATAATCCCGATATGAGCAAGAGCGATTTACTGAAAGACAGCATGAAAGGCGGACTGGACGGGTTGCTGTCACCTACGAAAAAGACTACCGGCGGAAAACAGCCGGTAGCAGCCCCCACGGAAAAAGAAACGGCGGTTCATTGCAACTTCGTCATCAACAAAAGCATTCATACCCGTATGAAATTCCTCGCCATCAAGAAGAACATGTCGCTGAAAGACATCGTGAACGAGGCAATGAAAGAGTATCTGGAGAAGAACGAACAATAAACACAGGCATGGCTACCGCGTCTGCCCACCCCGGAGACGGCAGCCATGCGTCCTTTTTTATCCGCCCGCTGTTTCCATAGGGCGCATTCCTCCTTTATAGTCTTACCATCTTTCTCTTTTTTACCTGCCCGCAAGTACAGGCACATGGCCCGTTTTATCCCTATTCTAACCCTGACGGGCATATCCCTTTTCTACCGATTCCCTTACCGCTTTCCCGGCTTCATTCTCTGCCGTCACCGTTGTGTTTTATCAGATGCAAAGGTCCGCTGTCGCGCTTGATACGGCGGCTTGAAGTGTATTTCCTGCAAATTCTTCCTTTCTGCGAAAGAGTAATTGGCAGGAAAAGCCGTCGTATGAAGCTGTACCGACAGCCGTGTACCGCATCCGTAAAACCTCAAAGCGGTTCAGGCAGAGAAAGGAACCGAAAGGAGGGAAAGAAAAAAACAACGTAAAATTGACAGCGATATGGATAAAATCAAATTGGTAGTTTACAACGAGTACGCACTGGGTTATATCATGCCCGAACAACCCGGCAAAGTTTGTACGTTGGTGGATAGGATAACGCTCGGCGCACCGTTTCGGACAATGAATGAACCCTATTTCATCGGGAAAAGAGATACCGTCAGACTGGCGGGCAGAAAGGACTTTGACACGTTTCGGATAGTGTTCGACGGGTACGACAATCCGGAAATATACGAGTATGACACCGCACAATAAAGACAATAGTAATCAAACAATCTAATGTAATAACAAATTAAAATTTATGAATTATGGAAACAGCGAACATTCAATCAGTAGTAGAGAACAACATCGTATCAGTTGCATTGATGAATATTCAACCGAGCAACTATAACCCACGCAAGCACTTTGACGAGGCGAGCCTTGCCGAACTGGCCGAGAGTATTCGTCAGCAGGGAGTATTGCAACCTATCGGCGTGCGCCCCATTGTGGACACCGACCGCTTCGAGATTATTTTCGGAGAGCGCAGGTATCGTGCCGCCCTTATGGCAGAACTGACCGAAATTCCGGCTGTCATCTTGCATGTTTCGGACGAGACCGCCGCCGAAATGGCCGTGACGGAGAACCTGCAGCGCAAGGACGTTACCCCCATAGAGGAAGCCAACGCCTACCAAAAGCTCATGGAAAGCGGTCGCTACGATGTGCAGTCATTGGCCGTGCAGTTCGGCAAAAACGAGAACTATATCCGTACCCGTCTGAAATTCGTATCATTGATACCCGAAATCGCCGAACTTCTGGAAAAGGACGAAATCACAATCAGTGTAGCGAGTGAGATTTGCCGATACGGTACGGATATTCAGAAAGAGGTGTACTATAAACACTTGAAAGACAGCGACAGCATGTTGTACGACTGTTGGCGAGGACTGAAAGCCGCCGAGGTGGCAAAGTTTATCGAACGGGATTTCACGACAGACCTTAGCCGTTACGCATTCGACAAGACCCTATGCGCCTCATGCCCCCACAATACCAACAACATGATGTTGTTCTGCGAGGGTGGTTGCGGAAATTGCGCCAATCGGAGTTGTCTGGCCGAAATGAACGCTTCCTATCTCGTGGAGAAAGCCTTGCAGTTTGTGGAACAATACCCCTCCGTATCATTGGGCTACCAAGATTTCAACAATAACATGCTTGCGGTGGAACGCCTTACCGCTATGGGGTACGAGGTCGAGCACCTCAATACCTATGCCACGGCATACCCCGAAACGCCGGTAGCACCCGAAAAGGAAGAATACGACACTACCGAGGAATACGAGGCGGCATACAAGGAGTACGAGCAGGATTTCAGCAACTATATGGAAAAATGCAAGTCAATTCATGAACGAATCGATACGGGCGAACTCACGTTTTATATCTGCATCGGGCAGAAAGAAATTACGCTGTGTTACATGGCAAGTGCTGCCGCCAATGCGGACATGGCTACCGAAAAACAACTTTCCCCGGTGGAAAAATTGGAACAGCAGGACAAACGTAACAAGGAAATAGCCGTCGAGAAAACCGTTGCAGACGCTAAGAAACAGATTTTGGACGTTGATACGTCTGAAAGCAAATTCACGCAGGACGAGGAAAAGATGATATATTTCTTCCTGCTGTCGTCTCTCCGCAGGGAACACTTCGGGGTATTCGGTATCGGGGAGAAAAAAGCCTACCAACACCTTGAGGACGAAGAAAAAATGAACATCATCGCCAACCTCACGGCCAAGCAGAAAGCCGTTATCCGCAGGGATTTCTTGATAGACAACTTCAAAGGCGCATACGGCAATAACGCTGCTGCGACCCTCTTGCTCGATTTTGCCCGTAAGCACATGCCCGACACGCTCGCCGAAATTGAAAGTGGATATAATGAGGTGTATGAGAAACGCCATAAACGTATCGAGGAACGCAAAGCCGCCTTGTTGGCAAAGGAACGGCAGACAAAGCCCGAAGAAGCCGCCGAGGCAGAAAATACACAACCCACGGCAGAGGTACAACCCGAAGAACATACGCAACCCGAAGAGGTCGCAGCTTGACCATAATTCAATAGTAGGACGGAGAAATCCGTCCTACTGTCTAACCAATCAAAAGAGGTAATGATGAAATGTAAGGACTGCAAACATTACAACGGTGCGACAATGCCCGGAGCGGGATTGTGCAATGCCACGCAGGCACGTACTTTTGCCACGACGGTCTGTTTCAATGGACTGTTCACCCCGAAAAAACGGCAAGACGAACCGGATAGCAAGACCGGGAAGAAATAGCGCAACGCTACAGAGAGAGAGCCGCAGGAGCGGCTGTCTTTTTTAGCACTGCCGTTGGCAGATCTCCCTTTTTATCCCTTCGTTTTCCTTTTGTACGGAAATCCCTTCGCCAACGGCTCTGCCCGTCGGGACATGCTTTTTCCGGTGCAAAGGTATTGCCTTGGAGGAACATTCAAGTACCGCTACGCTATTTGAACACAATTTTTCAGCAGCTTTCCCGATTTTCAATCGTCCATATTTCGCGGACGCTCAATACCGCAACTATAAAATTCTGCCCAAATTCCTTGCCTGTTTCTCCCTGAAAGGCAATCTTTAATGCACGTAAAAATCAAATCCCGACAGGAGAAGCCTGAAGGCTTCCGAAAGGAGGGAAAAAATAAACAGATTGTTCAACTGATTAATGTTAAGATTTTATGGAAATTCAATTTGCTATCGTGCGTTCCGAAAACAGAGAGTATTTGTGCTACAAAGCAGGTGAAGCGTATGTAGATGCCAGCAACCCTATGATTGCTTTTACCGCAGGTGAAGATGAATTTGAAATCGTAGAGCCGGACAGCTCTTTCAGACAGAAAGAATACGAGTTCAGAGGCGAACGGTATTACCTCGTACCACGGTTTTATCGCAATGGCTGGTTGGCTCTTATCTTGGTAATGGTGGAAGATGAAGACGAATATATCGTACTTTCCGTCAATTTGGAGGAAATGGATGCGCTCGGTTTGCCGGACCGTACCTTTATCGACGTGAACAATTACCCGGATGCGTTGGACTTTTTGGTAGAAAACAGATTGGCGACCGATTCCGGCTACAAACGCAGGAGCGGCTTCGTGGAATACCCTATGGCTATGTTGAACCTGCCGCTTCTTTATCAGCATAACCCGCAAATTTTCCAAAAAGCGAACATCGAGCCATTCGGAGAAGAATGCTTTTGAAAAGGATTGTTCCCAAAAATGAAAGTGTCGGGTTCCGAAGATTGAATGTACAAGATGGCGTACTGATAACACAGTCAGTGCGCTATCTCCTTTGTCTTTATCGCCCGCCTTCGTCCTTTTATAGTCAGCCTCCCGGATACCCCGCCACCGCCCGTTTCCTCTTATAATTGCATTCTTTCCCTTTTGTAGCGGCACGAGCCGCCTGTTTCTCCCGTCCGGCTTTCCCGTCCCTCACCGCACGGGTTTTATCCGATGCGAAAGTCGGTCGTCGCGCTTGATTCTCCGGCTTGAAGTGCACTTCTTGCAAATTCTTCCTTCCCAAGCGAAGCGTAATTGGCAAGAAGAGCCGTCGTATGAAGCTGTGCCGACGACCGTGTACTGCATCAGTAAAACCCCGAAGCGGTTCCAAAGGAAAGGGATCGAAAAAAGGGAAATAAATAATCAATAATTCACAAGACAATGGGAAAATACGATTTTATCAAGACAGGGAATCTGCTTTATTGGCATGACCCGGACAACGGTTTGTCCGATGGGGCTTACCGAGTGATTTCTGCACCGGAAAACATGGAAGACGACAGCATTATTCTGATTTCGTCCGGTACTTCGGAAGCGGAGGTTTTGCCTTCGGAATTATCGCCGATAAACACGGGCAGAAGTCATAAAGAGGATTTTTTGCGCTGGAAAGCGGAACGTGAAGCCGAAGGCATGGAGTTTTATAATCGCCTTTCCGAAGTCATGGAAACGGAGGACGATTTGGCCGTAGGCGACATGGTAGCATTTACAAACGATTATGGAGTAGTATTCGGCCCTCAAGAGGTATTAGCTTTCAGGAAGCCTTGGAATGGTGACAGATGCGTGTATCTTGACAGCGACGCCTATTGGTTTCCCGACCGTCCCGACCAGTTGACCCTCCTAAGCAAGAAAGGGGCGGAATGACAACGACAAACCCACCCGCCACAAAAACGGGTGGGTTCATTTCCCCTGCATGAAATCCCATGCTCTATTTTAATCGGCTCGCACGCACTCCACTCGTGCAGCGATTTCCTTTTCTATCGTTCCTATCCATTCCTCTCCGACACCGGCCTCCCGGCCGTATTCCGGGTAACGCGAAACGATGCCTATGGTCTTTTCTATGAACGGCTCTGCGGCCTTTATACCGTACCGGCGGGCTACTTCCAGCAGGTCTGCCGCAGTAATACCCTCTGTCCGGTTGTTGATAGTCATGCTGTGGCGGTTGACGTAATACGGTGCGTCCGGATCGACCGAGAACGTGTAGTCGTAGGCCGGAGCAACGTGCCAACGCCCGTCATCGCCCATCAGGAAGCTGAAATTCTTGTTATGGTCATCGACGTTCCCGCCCAGCACGTTCAGCACCATCAAGCGAAACAGTTGCCGGAGTTCCCCCGGCGGCACGCCGATACGGCAGGCCGCCTCGAATAGTGCTTCGTAAGAATCTGCCGGGGGGTTCATGGCAGCCAATGTCTGGATATGCACCTTCTTGCCGTTCCGGCGGTCGAAACGCTCGGTCAGGAAGTGCGCTGTCTGCTCACCTTCCAACAGGCGGCTCGGCATCATCTGAAGCCCGGCGTCTACGGCCATCAGGTAATAACTGTATTCTATCCGTGTCGTCGGCATCTTCTGGTGTTCGTCGAACTTGACGATCATCGGCGTGTAGCCCGGATAAGGGGTCGCCACCTGTCCGGAGTAACATTGTCCTTCCCCGAAATTGACGTTGACCACCGCTTTGGGCCGTCGTCCTCCTGCGGACGTTCCTACCTTGAACAGGCTTTCGACCATCAGGTTGCCCGATACCGGGACGTTGAACCGTCCGGCTTCCTCGAAAGCCTGCCGGGCCAGTTGGTAGAGGTCAGCGATCTCCACCTTGAACGGTGTCTCCAGTTCCTCGGCAGTGGGCGGGACGAACTCCAATGCCCCCATGCCGCGCCGTCCGATATAGGCGAGACGGTCGAGGGCGGACAAGTCCCTCATACGGATATGATGCACTTTGGCCCATTCGTTGAACACGGTGTTTCCCCAATGGTCGGGCAGCGAATCGGCTATGAACGAGGGCAGGCCGCCGAAAAGCCGCTCTTCATCGGGATAGACCGGCAGGCCGCGCTGTGCGGCAACCCCTTTTACCGGCGCACGGAGCGGGGCGATGTCGTAGCCGTCGCGGACATAATCGCTGTCGAAGTAGAAACAGGCTTTGCTGCGGTGTCCTTCCCGATTGGCGACAAGCGTGCCGACCTTTTTATCCCATAGGATTACATCGAGACTTTCTATCATTTCTTGCCCCTCCTAACTCGTTTAGGTATCAGTTTCTCGATTTCCCGAAGCGCCATCGGCGGCATGGGAAGTTCCGGCAGAATCTCCGCGAGCCGCTCTGCCTGACCGAGCGCACGCAGCAGGGAGATGAAATTGGCCAAGGTCAGGTTACGGCTGACCCCCTGCTCGAAATGGCTGATAGTCGTCTGGCTTACACCCGACTGTTCGGCCAGCTCCTTCTGGCTCATGCGGGCGGCCAGACGGTACTCCTTGACCCGCTTCGCCAAAAGCGTCAGCATATCGCTGTTTGTGGTATAGTTCGTTGTTTCCATAATGTCAATATATCACTATTTATATGCAAATATAACAACAATTATCCATATATAGATATATAAATTCTCTTTTTTAGCTTCCAGCCGTCCTTTTCTACCGCTTTCAGGTCTCCGTATTCTCTCCCGTCTGGCTTTCCCGTCCGTCACCGCACCGGTTTTTATCGGTGCAAATATGGGCTGTCGCGCCTGATTCCGTCGTTTTGAAGTGCATTTCTTGCAAATTCTTCCTTCTGCGAAGCGTAATTGGCAAGAAAAAACGTCGGAAAGGGCTTTTTCGCCAGCCCCGGAAAGCACCATAAAACCCGAAGCGGCTCCGGCAACAAGGAAGCCGAACAGAGGGAAAGAAAAACAATTATTAAAATTTAACAAATGAAGACATTAGAAGAATTATTGCAAGAACTGGGCTGCGAAGGTAGCGCATTCGACAGTACCGGAGAATTTACAAAAGCGGGAGAAAAGGCGTATGAACGCTTGGAGCACTTGCTGTATGACATAGAAAGTCTTACAGGCAAAAAGGTGACACCCATAATTGAGGAACTTGACAGAATATGCAACGAGAACTATTAAAATTCAAGAATATGGACATTAAAGAAAGCAAAGAATACCGCCTCGCCAAAGACTGGGAAATGGCGGTAAACAGTTTCAGTTTCAACCCCGAACGGTTCGCGGCGGCAATCCCGGACATGCACCCGACGCTTCAGCAAAGCCTGTACCGCCTGATTAAGGCGTGTATCAAGGTCATGGCGGACGAAACACGCCGTTACGATGACCGGAACCGGGCATCGCACGAGGAAGCGAAGCATATCATGGAATACCTCAATGAACACGGAAAAAATGTACCATTAATATAAAAACGACGATATGAAAACAACTAAGATTCAATTCAACGGCAGGTCTTATTACTCCCGCATCGTGGAATCTGTCGATGGCGAAGAATTGCTTATCGGTTCGACAATCCTGCTCGATGCCTTGCAGCCCGGCAGTTTCAATGACGAGAACGAAGGTTTTGCCAGTAAAGAAGCCGAAAGGATTTATGACGAGATTTTCTTCTTTACCGACGAGAGAACGCTTCAGCTTCCCGAAAACGAGTTGATAGCCGAACTCAAAAAGGATAACCCCGATTGGTTCGAGTAAATCATGGAATAATAATTTATAAACTTAGAATTATGGAAAAAGAATATGTAATGCAGGTCGCACAGACCATTAAGGAACAGTTAGTAGCGTTAACCCCCATGACCGTCCTCATGTCGTGGGGTATCAAAGAGTTTGCCGCCACCCTATACAGGGATTTGCCGGCACTCCGCATTAAGGTGAACGGACGGCTGCACGCAGGGTACGTCATCGTCGCACTCAACGGATCGGATTATTACGAGGTCTATCTTGTGAAAGGAATGGAGGTGGAATGTGTGAACGAAGAGGTTTGTTTCGACGAGTTGGGAGACGTTATCGACCGGGCTATCGAGAGCGGCACGGACAAAGCCGAGTACGATAAATTCTGCGAACAGGAGCGACAGAATTTATATGTAACTGTTGTCACTGTCTGATTCCTCTTTTTAGGGGATGAAAGCCGTGCCTTTCGGAAAACGAGCAGGGTACGGCTTTTCTATGTATAATGCAGAAACGAATAAAAACCTGCCGTTTATAAAACGGATTACCTACGTGTTACAGTACCTTACCTCTTATTGTAAAAAGGTTTGTTTTATCTTTTGGCCGGCAGATTGTTTTTCACTTCAAGATGTCGTTTCTTTATCTGTCTACTGCCTTTTTACTTGCAGCTCTATTTACGACCAGAATGCTCGCTTCATATAAAACCCACATCGGCAATGTGACCAATGACAACGTGAACACGTCCGAAGTCGGCGTGATGACAGCCGCAACGATAAGGATAATCACTATAGCGTGCTTCCGGTAACGTCGCATGAAATCGGCGGTGAGAAACCCCAATTTGGCAAACAGCCATGATAAAATCGGAATCTCGAACACGATACCCATTGTCAGGCACATCAGCACGAGGGTCGAAATGTAGGATTGCAAGACGATCATGTTCTCCACTTCACCGCTGACCTGATAGGTTCCAAGGAAACGGAATGTCAGCGGGAAAATAAGAAAGTAGCTGACCGCCACACCCATCAGGAACATTGCATAGCCGCCTCCGACTATCCGCACGGCATATTTCCGCTCGCAGGCATACAGGGCAGGCGACACGAACCGGAACAACTGGTAAAGGATATAGGGCGACGCGCACAGGACACCCGCGCATAATGCCGTCTTCATGTGGATGACGAACTGCCCGGCCAGTCCCGTGTTGATGAGCTGCACGGCAAAACTCCCGGTCTCGCCGCCGGCCCATGCTGCAATCCGGTTGAAAAGACGGTACGTGATGAAGCCGTCGTTTTTCGGGGCAAGGATAACGGCAAAAAGTTTTTCCTTAAAACAAAAGGCGGCGATACCGAACACGACGGCCACGGCGACGATTTTAACAATCGCCGTCCGCAGCACGTCCAAGTGCTCCCAAAAGCTCAAGCCGTCCGTTTTGTCTTCCTTTGCCATGTCACTCCTCTTTCTTGTCGGTATTTTCGGGACTGATTTCTTTCTCCATGCCGTTCATACCTTCCTTGAATGAACGGACACCTTTGCCGATGCCTTTCATCAGTTCGGGAATTTTGCGTCCTCCGAAGAACAGCAGGACGACTAATGCAATCAGCAGCACTTCCTGCATACCGATGCCTCCGATAAATAATGGTATCATATGAAAATTGTTAAAGGTTGTTCGATTAACTCAATAGTCGTTTTCAGTCATCGTTCCGCCGGCTATTCCCGCCATTTTCAGAAAGTTCCTTCGTCCATGACTCCGCCTTCTCAATCCAGTCCTTTCTCATGTAACCATCTCGACAGGTGATCGGCCACCTCCACGTTGTTCAAATCGGAGAAGGGAAAATGGGTGTTGCCCTTCAAACCTATCTCCGGCAGATGAATGACCGTGACATCGCCGCCGTGTTCGTTGAGCAAGGCAGCCCATTTGCGCATCAGATGCAGGCGTCGTGTCCATTCGTACAGTTCCGGCCGTTCGTCGGTTTCCGGCAGATTGTCGCCATAGTAGATGATGATAGGGATTTTCGTGAACTGCAGAAATTCTTCCATCGGCACTTCCACGCCTTCGGTCTTCTTCGACAGGGTTAGTACTTTCCCTTCCTCCGGCATCTGCCCTTCGGGAAAAGGCACGTTTGTTCCCGGCTCGTAGGCGACGATGGCACGGATGTTCCTTGTCTGCGGCAGTGTAAGCCATCCGACACCTCCGCCCTGCGAATGGGTGACGAAGACAGCCGGACCTATCCTGTCGAACAGTGCGGCATACGCCTTGGCGTAGACATCCAGATCGGGAGGGCCGAGAGTTGGCGTCATCTGACGGAAATACTGGTTCAGAGCCTCCTTGTCGCGGCTGAACTGCACGCCCTCGAAATAATCGGGCCAGATGCCCACGCGGAAACGGTTGAACCACGTCTCCTCGTCGAAGACGGGGGTAACGGTTGCGGGTGTCGTGCTCCGCCCCGCGTTTCCCCGGCGGGGCTGGTCGACGAGATAAGTCTGGAAACCGCGGCGCAGGAAAATATTCTGGAACCCCTCGCGGCCGTCCGGCGTAGTTTCCCATGTCTTGGAAAACTGCCCCACGCCGTGGGCGAAGACAAGCGGGTATTTCCGGGCATCGACGGGTTTCTGATAGAACACGTAGGCGTGGTCGCCGTGATAGGTGCGCCCCAGTGAATCGGTGAGCACCGTGCCGCCCACGGCGAAACTGCCCTGTTCCTCGATTTGCATGATATTCCCGTTGCGTGCGTTGCAACCCGACAGCAAGGCGGCGGCCATCATATAAAAGACAACCTTTCTCATACGCCCTTCCTATTTCTGGATTTTCGATTCCTGCAAAGCGTCATAGCGGCTTCCCACGACCGGAATTGCGGCCACGGCCTTTTCCAGCTCGGTCACTTCTTCCGACGTGAACACTATGTCGCAGGCCCGCAGGTTCTCTTCGAGGTGCGAGAGCTTGGTCGTGCCGGGAATAGGAACGATAAAAGGCCTCCTGTTCAGCAGCCATGCCAATGCCACCTGCGCCGTGGTAATGCCTCTCGTCCGTCCGAAAGCGTTCAGTACCTCCACGATACGCGTGTTGGCACGGATGGCTTCGGGCTGGAAACGCGGAAGCGTCTGGCGGTTGTCGTTGGCGGTGTCGAACCGGGTGTACTCGTTTATCATGCCGCCGAGGAAACCACGGTTCAGCGGGCTGTACGGCACGAAACCGATACCCAGTTCCTCGCAAAGCGCCAGCACGCCGTTTTCTTCCACCGCGCGGTGCATGAAGTGATACTCGCTCTGTATGGCCGTAACCGGACATACCTTGTGCGCCCGGCGGATGGTTTCAGCATTGACCTCGCACATGCCCCAGTGCAGTATCTTTCCCTCCCGGATAAGCTCGCCGCATGTTTCGGCTACGACCTCGATGGGCGTCGCAGGGTCGACGCGATGCTGGTAGAATATGCCGAGCGTCTCCACGCCGAGATTGCGCAGGGAGTTCTCGCATACGCGCCGGATGTTTGTCGGGGTGCTGTCCTCTTCGGTCTTCACCTGCACGCCGTTCACGAACTTGTGCCCGAATTTGGAAGAGACGAACACGCGGTCGGTATAGCCTTTCAGGGCTTCGCCTACCAGTTTTTCATTCTTGTGGTAGCCATAGCTTTCAGCCGTATCGAATAAGGTTACACCCCGTTCTATCGCTTCGTGAATCAACCGGATGCAGGTCTTTTCATCGGGAGACTGGCTGCGGTGATGGTTCAGCCCCATGCAGCCGAAGCCCATCGCCGAAATGGTAAAGGCTGCCTTGCCGCTGCTCAAGGTACGCTGTGCGCGGACTGCTGCCATTCCTGCTGGAATGGTTGCTGCCGATACTGACGATTTACCTGTAATGGCTTTTTCCGCGGCCGTTACTTTCTCCAATGCCGGCGCGATGCAGATGGCCGCGCCTGCCAATGCGGTTCGTTTCAGGAACCCGCGACGACTGATGCCGTTCTCTTGAATCTGTTCTTTTTTCATGTCGTTATCTGTTTGATTATCTTTCTGATTGCAAAATTAGATAGGGGAATTAAGAGCCTGTGTATCAATTTCACGGATAGAATTACCAATTTCAACGGGCCGGTAAGAACGATGCCGGTATACCAGTAAAATTGGTATCCAAAACGATGATTTCGGTATATGCCGTACCATCGGGAATCCGTATCTTTGCTTTTAATTAAAAGCAGAATGAAAAGCTATCACAGAAAAATAGCTATATTTGCAATGACTTAAAAAAGAGGAAATTATGAGTGAAATAATGAAGGTTGATACAGTCCAGCAGTACAACGACTATTTTGGCGTGGAGACCCTGCACCCGTTGGTCAGCGTTATTGAAGGCAGTAAAGGGAAGCCTCTCCGGTTCGGGAAAAAACTGTATAACATCTATGCTATTCTATTGAAAGATGCGAACTGTGGAAATCTTAAATATGGAAAAAGTATATACGATTATCAGCAGGGGACGATGCTTTTCCTCGCCCCCGGTCAGGTAATGGGATCTGAAGATGACGGGCAGCTGCACCAGCCCGAAGGATGGGTTGTTGCATTTCATCCCGAATTTCTGCGAGGTACACCATTGGCGCATATAATGAAAGATTATTCATATTTTTCTTACAATGCCAACGAAGCCCTGCACCTTTCCAAACAAGAAAGACGGACGGTTATAGAATGTATGGAAAAAATTCGCATTGAGCTGCAGTATCCTATCGACAAGCACAGCCGTTCGCTCATCGTGGATAACATCAAGCTGCTGCTTGATTATTGCATCCGCTTCTACGACCGTCAGTTCATCACCCGCGACAATGCCAATCACGACCTGTTAGCGCGTTTCGAGGACCTTCTGGATGAGTATTTCGCCTCTGATGCCCCTGCAAGGCATGGAGGGATGCCGACTGTGCAATATTGTGCATACAAACTTTGTCTTTCCCCGAATTATTTCAGTGACCTGATGAAAAAAGAAACGGGAATGCCTGCCCTGAAACACATCCAGCAGAAAATGCTCGATGTCGCTAAAGAGCGGGTATTCAATACGGCGAAGTCCATAAGTGAAATATCCTATGAACTTGGATTTCCATATCCGCAACACTTCAGCCGTTGGTTCAAGAAAATGGCCGGGTGTACGCCCAATGAATACAGAACCGCAAATTAGCTTTATTTTTTATTTTGTGAATGACTGACCAGTAAAACACCGGATATGACAAGTATGGCCGAAACCGGTTCATCCCAGCTAAAAATGTCCTGCCCGATTAAAATGGCAACGACAGAAGCTATAATAGGCTGTAGGTTGATGTAAATGCTGGCAGTGGTGGGCTGTATCCCCTTGAGAGCGACGGGATATAGCAGATTGTTGAGAACAGTTGCCAGCAACAATACGAATACAAGCTGGAGTAATGGTTGCCAACAGAACGCGGACTGATAAAGCGGTTGCACGTACAATTCATTTATACTGAACGGCAGCATGGACAATGCTGCAAATAGGAACATCCATTTTTGAAGTGTGACAGGAGAGTATTTTATCGCCACTCTTCGGATGATAATCAGATAAAATCCGAGCATAACTGTATTGACGATGGCGAAAACAATGCCAAGTATATGATTTTCAACGGATGCGGCAATATCCATTTGTGAAATCAAGACCCATGCTCCTGCAATTCCCAACAGAACACCTGTCAACTTCCGCCGGTTGATAGCTTCTTTTAAAAACAATACGGAAAAGAGCATAACTACGATTGGATTTAAGGCGACAATAAGTGCGAAGTGAACTGGTGTCGTATAATTAAGTCCCCACGCAAAGGAAAGATAAGTACAAGCAACACCGGAAATACCGCCCAAAGCAATCACCATCAAGTCTTTGGCATTGACCTTTTCTCTCCTGAAAACAAGCCCGATCGTCCAAAATATCAGCGTGGCGAATAAAACACGAGAGGAGGCAAGCCCAATCGGTGTCATCCACTCTGCCAGGAGCGATTTACCGACAGGTACATTCAAACCACAAATAATTTGTGTCGAAAGCATGGCGATATGTCCGTTCAACCCTTTGTTCACATGGATTTATCTGTTTGATAGAGAGTGCAAAGATACGACTTTATTTTCATAAACTCCCGTCGAAACTGCGGTAAAAGACTGAAAGGATTTTATTGTTGTTTCCGTAAAAATGGTTGTATCAACCGGGCTGTCCTCAAGGAAATATTCGCAGATATACTGTCCGAAAAACAGGTTCGGGAGTTTATCTCCAAAACGGAAGATGCAGGTATTATACAAAAAAAGGGGGACTGGTAAATGTACCCGTTATATAAAAAACACCTGATTTCCCTTCTTTTATGTAGGGCCGCAAGAAGCTGATTTTGAACTATAAGATTTTCACAATAGATAGGAAACGCCGAAACGTCCGCAATAATCACGGAATCATTGCAGGCGTTTTTTAGTTCCCTCATATCGGAATCTGGCTTTCTATTTAGTTTCCCGTTTGTTCAGCACGTCCTTTATCATTTCTTTTACCTCCATTCCCACATTCACGAAATTCCGATAAAGAATGCGTTCCTGTTCCTCCCTCGACTTGAACGTGTGGAACTTCAGTAACGGTACATACGCCGCTTCCCCCTTCTTGATTTCCTTCATGTCGAAATCCGTTTTGCAGAAGAACTTCGAGGTCTTAAACTCCTCCGCTTCCTGTACGTTCATTGAGCCGCCTATACCGGTTTTTGTTTGGATGAAGTCCTGAGCCGTCTGGCCATATATCCAACCTATCTGCCTTTGTATTGAAAAGTACCCATATCAGCAGGATTTTGCTCTCTATTACTTAATGATGTTGTTCTATTTTTGCAGCCTGTAAATCAACGATATGTAATAAATGGATTATATCGACAAAATATTTAAGACAGTATCAATTAAGGATAGCCGACGGATTATTGAACTTTATTTTCAGGAGCTGTATTGTTTTGCGCCACTTTCCAACAAAGCCCTCTCTCAAAAATTACTCTTGCCGGTACCTATCGTGACCGCCATAAAGAACGAAGGTATCAGGCTGGGCATATTGGAACAATGCAGCGGAGGCGTAGGGCTTACTCATAACGGAAAGGAGTATGTGGAACAAGCTCTTGGATTCAAGGGGATTGACCTCTGCCTGTATCGCCGACTGGCGGAAAGCGAACAGGCAAGGGACGCATACGCTGACGCGCTGAGTAAAAAATACCGTGCGGCATTCGACGAACGCCCCGTAGCGGATGTAGCACTGGACCAAGCCCAATGTACCGTACAGACAGCATTCCGCAGGGCTTTGCTCTGCTTGGCAAACGGCACATTGACAGGCAGACAAATCGTATGCATGGGCGATGATGATTTTGTCAGCCTTGCCATCGGGTTTCTGCTGAAAGAACTTTATCCCGGTCCAAGCATCTGCCCGACACACATCCATGTACTTGAGATGGACGGTCGTTATATCGAGTGTCTGGAGCGGCTGGCCGGACGGTTCGCCCTGCCGATAAGTTGTGAACGGGTGGATTTGAGGATGCCTCTGCCTCCGCATTTGTGCGGGCGTTTCGACTGCCTGTTCACCGATCCGCCTTATACGCAAGAGGGAGCTTCCTTGTTCCTGTCACGTGCCATTAGCGTACTGAAAGAAGAGTCCGGATTGAGAATCTTTTTCTCGTTCGGGAACAAGTCGGCAACGGAGGTTTACTTTCTGCAAAAATGTTTCCAACTGCACGGACTGGCCATCAAAGAGATGTTCACCCGGTTCAATGAATACATGGGCGCATCTCTTTTGGGCAACAAAGGACAGCTCTTTGTCCTGGAAACGACAGAACGTACACGCGCCTTGTTTCCTCTCGAAAAACGAGGGCGCGATGACATCTACACCGCAGACCGCAATCTCCGGCAAAACCGTTACCGCTGCCGGCAATGCGGCAAAGTCTATGCCGTGGGGAAAGAGGCGGAATATCAGACCATCAGGGAGTTGAAAAAACAAGGCTGCAATGTATGCGGAGCTACGGTTTTCGACAGACTGCACAAAAACGGGAATACGGATAAAAAGCAATACCTTCCCTTAGGGCATCACATCCTTGCAGACTTCTACAACTGCGACCCGGAAAAACTGGACGATGTGGAACAGATTCGCACATTCATGCACGAAGCGGCAGTAAGTGCCGGAGCGACCATAGTACAGGAAAACTTTCACAAATACGCCCCAGTGGGTGTGAGCGGTGTGGTGGTCATCCAAGAATCCCACTTGACCATACACACGTGGCCGGAGTGTGGTTATGCCGCTGTCGATTTGTTCACATGCGGCACCAATGTCCGTCCGTGGACTGCTTTCGACTATTTGCAGGAGCGGCTCGGATGTGCGAAAGTGGAATACAGCGATTTGATACGGGGAGCCTATGAGCGGCTAAGCCTGTTGCGGTATTCGGAAACGGAACAGCCTGCCGTGCGGCGGAAAAAGCGGCAAAGGTACGACGCGTCTTCGAAATGGAACAGACGGGCCAGGTCTTTGACGGACTGTTCTGTGTTGTCCAAATAGCGTTTGAGTTCCGTTACGACAAACAGGTCAATGATTTCCTTCGGAGTCCGCTGTTCTATTTTGCAGGTTATCTTATAAAGGTAATCGGTCGTGATGCAAAGCCTGTCCGCATAATATCGTACATCTCTTTTTACATGGAAATTCTTAGCCAGCAGTGACATGAACTTGCCGAACAGCACCCTTGACTGATCCTTTTGATAACACTTGCCCAAGTCGGGAAACATCGGCTTGAACACAATATCTAAAGCCAGAAAAACATTGTAAATGCAATTTTGCAGGATGTTTTTCCGGCTTTCTTCATCACCGTTCTCCATCGCCCATATCATCTGCTTGAACACTCCGTCTGCCAATGAGTATTGTGCTTCCGAAAGTCGGCAGACCGGATATTCATACAGTCCGTCCCAAAATGCGGGGGAAGTCATTTTGTAGAAAATCTCCCCTGTCAGTTCCAATGACAAGGATATATATTCTGCCGTGAATGAAGGAGAAACACACAGCGGTGCAAATAAGGTGTCCGAAAACAACACAAGCAAATCACCTTTGCGGAATGTCCGTTTTCGTGTATTGGTGGTTACGACAGCCCGGCCTTCAACGCATAACAGCATGGTACACCCGTTTGCCACGAAAGGCAGTTTACCTGACAAGTCACGCAGGCTTGTTCTTCCGTGTTTGTATTGTTCGCCATGCGAGAGAGCAAAACTTTGTATGCCGGACGTTATCATAACAATTTCCTTTCCATCGTTACATGGGTTGGCTCGAAGCAATGCTTTTTATACAAAGAGCGCATCGGTACGTTCCCGGCATGAACCTTGCCGACAATATAAGCCGCCTTGCACTCTCTCGCATATTCTATGCTTTTTTCAAACAGGTCGTCTACAATTTGCATTCCTCGAATGCACTCATCCGCATAAATGGACTTGAAGTTGGCATAAACCTCTCCGGTCAGGCTGTTCTGCTTTTTCTCCATCCATACCCAGCCCACAATTTTACCGGATTCCGTGTCTTCTATCACGATCATTCCGCGTCGGTCTTTTGCTTTGGCTAATTTCTTGCAGTGGAACTCGAGGTCAGTAATAGCCTTTTCTCCGAATGAGATTTCAGAAATTTCAATTTCAAATTTTGCCACCGCTTCAAAGTCTTCCTCTTTTATTTCTCGCATATTGTACATGATTCCAAATATTGTTTTTCCGTTAACACCAATCTGTCCGGCATGATGCCCATAAAAACTTATCCCTTCTTCGGAAATAAGAAGGTCTGTAGCTTTTCCAATCCCGCCTTGTGCTTTTGAGGATTGCTCTTTTTCAGCTTGGCAATGTTCTGTAATTTCCATTTTACGGACGGATAGCGGCTTAAATCTCCGGCACAGCATTTTTCCCAATCGGGTTCGCCGTTTTCAAATGACAGAAGAAATTCCCGGTCTGTTTCGGTCAGGCTGTCGTTTACCTGCTGAATGAGGTTATGCCTTGCCTCTTCATAATCCGAATAAGTGAATGGAGTATCGGACATTCCCTCAAACTGCTTTTCCAGTGCTTCCGTCTGGTCGATGGCGTTCGGCTGCAAAGATTCGATGACAGGCTTGTCGCTCCCCAACAGGCAAAGCATGAAGCCGTTCTTGACATCATGAAACGACGCCATTTCCATATACTTGCAATCGAACAGGTCCCGTGGGTGTTGGCGGCTTAATGCCGCTGCAATTTTGCCCCCGTAAAGCTGCGAATAAGAAACTGTACGTGCTTTACAGGTCATATTGAACTCCGTTTCAGCCCGTTCGCACAGTTTCCTGTCCTCTGTCTCTCCGATGATACCCCGCTTTGTCCCGTTCACTTCGATTTTGACGGTCGCACCGTCCAAAGTACATTGTAATTTCCAGACATCATGCTTGTGGATCACTTTTATGCCCGGTATGGATTTTTCTATGTAGCTTTTCAAAGTTCGCAGATGGTTGTTGATTGCGTCCAGACTCTCGGCCCTTTCCTTTACGGGAATATAGGTGAGGTCTATATCGACTGAATAGCGAGGCATGTTTTTATGAAACAGGTTGATAGCCGTACCTCCATGCACAGCAAAATCTTTGATGCGGTACACGGACGGCATAATGCGTATCAACAATGCCACCTGTTTTTTATAGATGTCATTCATATTCGTTCAGTTCTTTAGGTACGGTTATTTTGTATTTGGAGATATAAATCCCGTTTTTTGACAGTTGCAATTTGGAGGTTCCCAGTCCTATTTTGGATGTATCAAGTGCCTCGAACCAATAGTGTCCCGCTTTTTCTGCCATATAAAGGAACATACGCTTTACTTTAAGGTTCTTGGTCGTTTCGAGCAGTTGCTGTAGCATTTCGGGACGCAGCGTTGTCAGTTGTTCCATCATATAGAACAAGTCCATATAGGAATATTGTTGCGGTGCAAGCAACAGACATTCCAAGAATGCCTGTTCAGGTGTAGAAACCAGCAGATCCACTTCGTATTTCACAATCGTTGCGGTCTGCGGTTCTGAAAAGGTATCGGTGGAAAACGGTTTTATCACCCTGTCGAAAACATCGTGGCGTATCCATTCCGGAACACGCTGTTTGCCGTGTGCCACCATCAGCAACGGTTTCCCCATAGGCACATAGTGGTTGAAGCCGAACAGTTCCAATGCAGAATGAGCTGCGACACGGAACGTCTTGCCCAATTGCCTGTTGTAGCAGGACAATGCGGCGTATGCCGACAGGCTGTCTCCCGTTCGGTACATGACTCCCTTTGACAGCATCTCAAGCCAGCCGGATTCCCGGTATCTTTTTATCAACTGGTCGGAATAACCGTTCCTTTTCAGCCATTCGGAGAATAACAATCCTTTGGGAGTGGCGGAAAGCAGCAGTTGGTTTATTTTGCTTTTTTGTTCTATATCCACAGTATATGATTTGTTTTCTTTTTCAACTGCAAAGGTAGCATTATTTTCCGTTCCAAAGGTCTTGAAAGTTGATTTTGTTTCGGTATAATATACTTTTTGTGTAGTATTGAATACCAAAACCAACTCCACAGGATTTTCCAAGATACCGGAAACGCCAAAACGCCTGCAATAATCGCGGAATCATTGCAGGCATTTTTTTTACTTTCCCTCATATCGGAAACAGGTTTCTTATTTCGCCCCTCGTTTGTTCTGCACGTCCTTTATCATTTCTTTCACCTCCATTCCCACATTCACAAAATTCCGGTAAAGAATGCGTTCCCGTTCCTCTCTCGACTTGAACGTGTAGAACTTCGGCAGCGGTACATACGCCGCTTCCTCCTTCTTGATTTCCTTCATGTCGAAATCCGTCTTGCAGAAGAACTTCGAGGTCTTGAACTCCTCCGCTTCCTGCACGTTCATCGAGCCGCCTATGCCGGTTTTTGTTTGGATGAAGTCCCGTGCCGTCTGGCCGCAGATCCAGCCCGTCGGCATATCCGAGATTTTCGAGGCGGGTACGAGGCTGTCCATATTTTCGTTCAGATTGATGGAAGTCTTGTCCCGGTCTATCGTGACACCCTTCTTGATTTGCACCACCTTGCCGAAGATGTCGCTCGACAACCATTCCAGCGTTTCCTTGGCACGGGCCGAACCGCTCACCACGTTACCCACCGTCGTGATGATTTTCTGCATACCCACTTTCCCGTAATCCGCTTCGAGCTGCGGCAGTTCTTGGAAGCCGAGCGTCACGCTCACCTTGTTGCTTCGTGCCGTGCCGATCAGGCGGTCTATCTTGTGGAAGTACAGCGTCGGCAGCTCGTCCACGATAATGCTCACGGGGACATTTTTGCCCTGTCCCGTATTCACACGGGTAACGAGGCGGTTCAGGATAAGGGCGTTCAACGCTCCGATAATGCTTTCCATTTCCGGATCGTTCGCTATCAGCAGGTAGCTCGGATTCTTCGGGTCGCTCACTTTCAGGTCGAAGTCATCACCGTCACGGTGGAATATCCAGTAACTCTCTTTGGTCGCCAGACGAGAGGTATAGACGCGCAATGTACCGATCATACCTTCCAACTGTTCCATCGCGCGATTTTTCAAAGCGGTCTGGAACGGACCGAGCAGCGGGGCAACCTCGTTGTCGGTCTCCAGTACCTCGAAGATGGTCTGGTAACTCTCGTTCAGGAACGACAGGATATGCGGCATATCCGAATACTTGCCTAACCAGTAGGCAGGTTCAACGATTTCCCCGCCCTCTTTGGCGCGTACCACACCCGTCGGTTTCCAGAATTTCGTCTCCGGGTCCTGCCGTTTTTCAGCGTACAATTTGTTTCCTTTGGCATCGTAAGGCTCGCGTTCATAGTTCACGAAAAAGTAGATGCAGGCGGCGAGGAAGTTCACAGCCGAAGTCTGGAAAAACTGGTCGCTGCCGCCGCCTCCCTCTTTCTTGCCTTTTTGCAGGGATTCCAGCAGCGTTTCCGCCGTTTCGCTCGCCGCAGCGAGGTTGTTGATGTATTTTGCCTGAATTGGATTTACCCGGCGGCTGTACTCCACGTCCACGAAGTTAATCATATTGAATTGGCAGCCTTGGGGCAACTTTCCGAGCTTCTGGTTTTTCTTGTAGTGGTAGTACAGTTTCGTGGCCAGCGTCGGGAACTTGTAGTCATAGACCACCATCGCGAACCCCTTGGCCGAGTGCTGTCGGATAAACGGCTCGATGATACTGAATGTCTTGCCCGACCCCGGTGTTCCGACTACCCATGTTCCACGAAAACAGTTGGTTATATTGGTCCAGCCTTTACGGAACTTGCCCTTGTAGTAATATCGCATGGGGATATTCACGCTGTACGGAGTCTCTATCAGTTCCTCGCATTGCTCGAAACTTTCATTCTCGAAATTGAAACGATCCTTCATCAGTCCCTCTTTGAGGAACTTGGAGATGTTATCCAGTGCGACATGCACGAGGATAACCCCCGTGAGCGATACCGCCATATAGAGAATAATGTTCAGCGGCAGCGTGTAGAACCGCGTCTCCATCGGATGACCGAACAGCCATACGGACAGCACTAACAGGGCAAAGCCGCTCACGAGCGGGTACAAGACCTGCCGCCGGGCGTTGAATTCCAAATGTTTCTTGGCTCTGGTGCCGATACAGGTAATGCAGATCAGCAGCACCGTGGCGACCTTGCTGTACACGAGGTTGCCGTCGTTATAGATGGCCCACCGTTTGATACGTCCGTGAATGTCGCAGAGTATGCCGCCCCAGTGGTCCAGCATGGCCGGGTCGATGGCATACTCGAAAAACTCCATCAGTACGGAGACATACACCACCGCACGGAATATCCGGTAAAATCCCTGTAATTCCTTGCTCTCTTCCATTGCTATGTCAATTCTTTTTAATACCCCAGAGGACGTGGATGTGAGGCCATTGCATACGGTTATCAGCGGAAAGCTGGCAGACATGGGAAACTGCATATAGAGGTTTAAGCCCGTCATATATTGCAGAAGCCCGTACTTCCGCTGTAAACTTCTCAAGGAAAATCCGGACGGCATTGTCAGAGCCATAAGTCATGAAATCAATGAAATCTTCAATCAATTCTTCATTGACATAGCAGAGCTGACCTTGGAAAATATCATGGTAACGGCTGATACGGCCGTTCCATTCTGCCCGGATTTCTTCCCTGCGATTCTTTACGGAGGGAAACCTCTTGTAGCAGTCTATTCCATCGTCGAGGAATATGAAATTACCGGAAACGTCCTCTTGTTTAGGACATTTGCATCTTAACAGATACCCGAAGAATCCTTTGTCCGGATGTACTATATCCACATACTGTGGTGCTTGAAAATCTTTAATTCCGTTCATAATCATAAATTCAGTTGTTGATGGTTATAATGGGACGCACTTTATGCGCCTGTGTCTTGGGCGTTTCCTGCATGGTTCCGCTGGCTGTCGAGTAGAGCCATGCTTTGACTGTCTGCTGTCCTTCCACCTCCGTCGATGTCCAATACCAGCACTCGTCGGCCTCGGTCGGCAGCGGGTCGCCGCCGCATTTCTCGATAATCGGATTGATGACGGTCTGTGCCGAATACAGCAGACGCATCTGTGCCACCGAGGGGATATAGGCGCTCTGTCCGTATTTCCACAAGGCAAAAACGGCTTCAGCCATCGGCGAGGCCGTTTCTTCCGTATCGTACAGGGCGAACGTGTTCTCATTCCCGTCGTATGCAGCAATGTCCGCCGACGTACCCTGCTCGACACCGAGGCTGTCGGCAAAAGCCTTCGGCGTCATGTCCCACAGATAGACGGCATAGCCGTTTCCTTCCGTTTCCCCGTCCGAATAGGTATGGAAGACGACGGCAATCGCCTGTTTCCCGGAATTTTCATACTCGCTGTACGGCACGGCCTTGCCGTCCACGCAGAGGACATGTCCGGGACGTACCGTCTTGTCGGGTTCTTCTATATGTGCGTCGCAGGCAGCCAATGCCCCGGTTATGAGGAGAACCGGCACTACCTGGCACGTTTTTCTGATAGTGTTCTGTTTCATCTTTCCCTTATTTTATAGGTAGTTTAATACCGAGGGCAACTCCTGTACGCAGCACATCGGCCCCCTTTATCATCACGTCTCCCTTGACTTGCCAGTATAGCGTCCAGCCCGCCCGCAACACATAGTTGTGCTCGTAGCCGAAATGCAGCCCGACAAGGAACTTCCTCGTATCGCTTCCGCCCGAAGCCCCGATACGGAGGCTTCCGTAATGGTTGCGTCCCCTCGTGACGCAGGGTTTGTAAGCCACGCCGAAGCCGTAGGTACGGTAATTCTGCCAGAAAGATTTCGGGCATACATGCTTGCAGGATTCGCACTCTGCCCATTGCAGGTAGCCGTTGGCAAAGAACTCCCACGCATGGCGGTAGTTCATCTCGTGTTCGTAGGCCAGCGTCACGTCCAGCCCGTTCTTGTACAGCAGCCCCGCTCCGAGCGAAAGGCGGCCGCTGCCCCGTTGTGCATTCGCGCCGACGGCGAGGCACATGCAGGCAATCGTCAGGATAATCGTCTTTCTCATTGTCATTCCTCCTCCAGCAATGCCGTGCTGAACGAATCGGCCGACAGCACGTCCTCATAGTCGATATTCAGGCTGATAGCACGCCCGCTGATTTGTTTCTCCGTCATCTCGATGGTCAGTACCTTGTCGTTCGGGAACGTCATTTTCCTGACCACGACCACATTCCGGTAGCCGTGCCGGAACGTCTTGCCCGTCTCCAGCACCAGTTCCGGGACCAGTTCGATGACTTGCGCATTAGTCGCTTTGGTCAGTTTCTTGTCCGCCAGCTTCACCCGTATCTCGTCAATGTCGAAACGTATGTTCGTCCGGTTCTCTATTGAGAAGTCGATGAAGAAATACTCTCCCACGGTGTAGATGTTGTTCAACCGCATGGTCATGCGGTGTGCCTTGGTGGCGACGTTGCGGATCTTCGCGGGCGAGTTCCAGATACGCCGGGCGAAGCGTGTCATCTCCACGGTGGACATCGAGACCGCCGGGTTGTGGTAGGCGTTTCGTTCCTGCAACTGGATTTCCTTGTCAGTTACCGCCTCCCGCACCCGTGTGGTGTAGAGCAGTGCATACTGCGTGCGGTAGCGTTCCGTTACGATGGTCACTATGGCCAGCACCTCGCCGTCCTCGTGTCCGCCCTCTTTCGGTTTCAGGCGGACGATGTTATCTATCGGCTGGTCACCGACAACCTTATCGGTGGAGATGTCCACGAAGCGTACCGGTTCCGAGGCCGTGATGACCGTCGTTACCTGTTCATTTACCGTAAGTTGTTCCATCTCCTCGTAGGTTCGTTGTGCCTGTACATTCGGCGTTCCCAGCAGTCCTGCCGCCAGAAGAAATGCCGTTACGATTCCTTTTTTGTCCATGTCATTGATTTATTGATTTTGTTTTTCTTCCCTTATCTCTTTTTCCTCTTGTGCTTTGTTCCTGCATTCCAGTTCCTCCTGAATCCGCCGTTCGGCAATCTCGCAGTACACCTGTTCGATTTCAAATCCGATGTAGTGTCGTCCCGTGCGGATAGCGGCCACGGCGGTTGTGCCTGACCCGATACAGTTGTCCAGTACAACATCGCCTTCGTCGGTGTAGGTCCGTATCAGGTACTCCATCAACGCCACGGGCTTTTGTGTCGGGTGGTAGAACGCGCCTTTCTTGTGTTCCTTCGGCATGAAGATGACCGAGGTCGGATATTTGTCATCGGCTATGCGTACCGGTGAGAGTTTCATCGTTCCGTAACAACGGTTGGTAAATCCCTCCGTTTTACGCCTCCCGTGATTTCTCCGTTCCGGAGGACACGGTGTCATCTGCGGATGATAGACCGGCTGTTTTTTATAGAATACCAGAATATCCTCGTGCTGCCGGAGCGGCATACGTTTGGCATTGAGATGTCCCGTCACCCGATCTTTCTGCCACACGAGGTTGTACCGCCATAGCCGGGGTTGCGACAGCATGAGCCATGCGGAGAAAAGCCCCTGTCCGAACAGGATAATGGGGCTGTCCGGCTTGGTAATCCGCCGGTATTGCTCCCACAAGGCTGCGAACGGTATCTGGCGGTCCCAGTTCACCGACGGATTGCTGCGATTTAACACCCCGTAAGGCAGGTCGGCGATTATGGCGTCCACGCTACTATCCGCTATCTGTTTCATGCCCTCCATGCAGTCCATAAGGTAAATGCGATCCGTCTCTATCATATTGCGTCTGTTTTCAGTTCTACAATTTGTCGGGCGCTCATCCAGGTACAGCGTTCCGTCCGGGTTTTCCGGATTTCACACTCCCAGAGGGTATTCTTCTCCACATGTTTGAAATTGACCGCACCGTCTCTCGGCCCGTAAAAACCGGTATGCTTCTGGAAGGCGAATAAGGCAATCCTCCGCCCGTCTTCTGCCTGAAAGTTGCATATCAGGGCGAATCGTACCCCTTTGTGCCACCATTCGGTACTTACGAGCTTCCCAACGAATGTTTCGGGCTTATCGGGAGCGATGTAGTCCTCGTAATAGAAGCCGTCCGTTCCCTTATGAAGTTTTGATATGTCTGATTCCATTGTCACTGCCCTTTTAGTTCCTGTTTTCCCGTCCGTTCACCAGATACACAAACGTCCCGTATTTCAGCTTCACCTTGTTTTTCTTGATAGCCTTGCTGATGGCGTTACTCGTTTTCTGGTAGGCATTGTTCACCGCCTGCATACCCCATTGGGCGAGGCTGTTACCGTATCCGCTGGTATTCATGTTCATGCTGCCCGACATGGCACTGCTCGCCACATCCTTGCTTGTCTCGCGGAACTGGCTGATGGGTACGTAAAGTCCTTCCAGCCCGTCCGTATCGTAGATTGACAAGCTGACCTTGACCAGTTCGTCCTCCACCAATATGCTGTTGATGCTTCCTTTTACACGTCCGGAAGAGAAACCGCTGACTGTGGCATACAGGTAAGTACCACGCCTGACCACGCTCTCGTTGATTTCGATGTCGTCCAGCAGGCGCAGCCGCACACGCGAGCCGTCCACGGCCTTGATGTTCTCGTCGATGATCGCCTTGATGAGTTTCGGTTCCCGAGCGTCTTTCGCCAGTGTGTTGAAGTAGTCCGAAGCCGTCTTTACCTTCTTCACCACCTCGCTTGCCTTGTCCGTCTCCGCAGGAGCTTTGACCGAACGGCTTTCCTCGTCGATGGTTCCCTTGGCCTGCGTCATCGTGTCCGGCGGAGCCGCCGTTGCGGTGCTGTCCGTTTCGGACGGCATGACCTCCCGTTGTCCTCTCAACCTCGCTTCGGCGAGTGCTTTTTCCAGTTCTGCGAGAGCCTCCTGTTCCCGCCTCTTGGCATCGGCCGCTTCCGCTGCCAGATCATTTTCCTTTTCCTGCCGGTCAAGCAGGGCGATGTCCTCTTCGGTGTACTGCGATTCATATTCCTCTTGGTTATTGTCCGGTTCGTCCCGCTCGATGTTGTCCACAGCGGAATAATCTTGTATCTTGCCCCATGATTTGGCCATGTTCTCATACTTGCTGCCGATACCGTCGCCACCCTTGATTTGGGCGTCCGGCAATTCGGGATTCAGGAACTCGGTCGTCTGGAGTGTCTTATCCTGTACCTCGACCTTCTCGGTATGGAACAGGTCGAAAAAGAAGTACGACGTGCCGAGAAGGGGAATATAGAGGATAGCCGGAAGCATATACTTTGGCTGCCTGAAATTAATTCTCTTGAAGATATTGTTCATTGTTTCCCTTTAATTGAGTTGCACATACTTGCTTATAGTTCTCTCAAACGGCATATTCATAAGCCTGCCGTTCTATTCCGGCCTTTCCGTACCACTTTCCTTCGTATCGAATCTTCGTACATGCGGTACGGAAAGCATCTTATGCCGTTCCCGGAGCACGGAATCCTGCATCTCCGTGGCCGTCCGGCGGGTCGGATGATGGCGGTACACCACCGTCAGGCGGTAAATATTCCATGTCAGCCCGCAGATGGCGAAGCCAAATACGATGACGAGAAACAGCGTCCGGTGCATGTTGGCGAAGCCCTGCACCTTGGCCGCAGCCTTGTCGATGCGTGTTGCCTTGGCGAAACGCCGTCCGGCATCTATGTCACGCTCGTAGCGTTCCTTGTATTTCGGGTCGTTCCTGTCCGGCATTTTTTCACCGAACAGCATACGTCTGAATCCTTTGATATTCATAGGGCTGATGGTGTTAATAGTTGCTTTTCGTCTTTTGCTCGATGTCCTTGTTCAGCAGTGTGCGCCAGTTCACGATGAGCAGCCCGTGCGGGTTGTTCTCCGTCCGGGGTACACGCTTGAGCTGTCCCGCCGTAACCAGTTCGCGCATCAGGATATTGCTGCGCCGTTCGATACGCTGCCGTCCGTAGTAGGTAAACTCCATCTTCTCCTTGTTGAAGGCGATACTGTCGCAGAAAATCGAAAAGACGGCGCTCGTTCCCAAGATGTTCGAGTAGAAACCTTTTTCCTTGAGCGTGTTGTACTGTGCCAAGCCCGTTTCGTCCACTAAGTACATCGCTTTCTCCATCGTGTAGCGGATGTACTTGTCGTCAGGGGCAAGCGTGAAAAAGTAGTGGTGGAACATCTCTACATGGCTCTTGGCTTCCACGTCGAGCGTTTCCTCCATCGTCGTGCGGCGTACCAGTATGGGCACGTTGCCGTCCAGCACATACACCTTCTTTTGAGCGTCCGTAACCATCATGCGGGCCGTCCAGATACTCGACATGCTGATGATGACGCACCCCACGAGAAAGGCGGTGCAGATAATTCCGACCAGTTTGATTTTGTTCTCTAAATTCTTGATGACCATTTTGTTTGAATATTTATCGTTACTTTGTTATCTCATTACCGTACCCATTGCGCCCGTCGCCGTCATTTTGGCCTGCTGCGCCACGCCCTCACCGAAGTTTCGGGTCGAGAACGCCGTATCGCCCTCCGGTATCATCCATGCCGCAAGGTCGGGAACGAGGTTCAGGCATTTCAGGGCCACGATGCTTGCCGCCATCAGGTAGCCGGCGGAGAAGAAGCTGTTTTGCAGGTAAGCCGCCATCGTCTGCTCGCTCGCCGTGATTGCCGTCAGGTTCTCCACCTGTATGCACAGCACGATGTCGAACAGCAGCAGCACGTAGAAGCCCACGAAGTAGAGCATCGCCCCGTAGAAATGCACCGTCAGATACCTCGTGAGCCACTTCGCCCACGCACCTTCCCATTTGGGCAGGAGCGAGAACGCCCACTGTATAGGGCCGAAGATGGTGAGCATTCCCAAAAGAATTTGCTGACAATAGATGGTAGCCCACCAACCGATTCTGAATACTACAAGGGCTATCAGCATGATGATTTTGTCAATCCCCACGATTACCCCCGAAGTCAGCGAGGTGAACCACAGCTTCGCCGCATCCTTCTCCATGTTCGTTACCTCGTCCACACCTGTCTGTTCCATCGTTGCCTCGATAAGGTTTGGGTCCGACGTACCCGTATGGGCGACATCGGCCTGTGCCTGCAGGGCAGTGTACATCGTGTCGCGCACGTAAATCAACTCCTGCACTTCCTCGAACTTGTCCGAGATTTGCGAGGCTTCGGCCTCGTACAGGTCATGTGTGTACGAACCGACGCAGTTCGGGATATAGGAGAGGAAATCTAAAAAGCACCAGTTGCTCCCGCTGTTTGCCATGCCCGTGTCTGCCGGAGGATACCACCAGCAGAGGATAAGCGACACGGCCAGCGGTCTGAAGAGCTTCATCACGTCCAAAGGCTCGTGCTTGACCATCATTTTGTACGCCATGCCTGCCGCCATGATGATGGCGAATAGGGCGGCCAGTGCCATGCACATTTGAAGAATCCACCAGAAGGGACCTTGCGAGCCGGTAAAGGTCGCATCGGTCAGAAACTCGTTGGTCTGAAAAATCACGTCGTCGATTTCCTCTTCCAAGAGGTCGATACCGAAATCCGAAAGAATATTTCCGTCTGCCATACGTTGTGTGTTTTTAGTTCTTTCTGTTTACCGTCTCGTCTCCGTCTCCCGTATCAGTTTCGCCGCCCGATTGCGCCCCTCGCACGGCGGAACGCGATTCGTTCCACCGGCCCATCGCCTCGCGGACGATACCGCCCTTGTCCAGTCTCCGGTCGGCGGTTGCATTCAGCAGCCCGTTCGCAACCGTGGCGTTCTGTCTTCGGGCAAGGTAGCCGACCAGAATCTCGTTCTGCCGTACCACGTCCTCGTAGATTCGCAGGTACTCTTTCTTCCGTTGTGCGTTGGGCATGTAGGCGTCCTTCGTAGCGTCAATGGCGCACTGGTAGACGTGGTAGTATTCCGTCCACCGCTCCCTGTCGTCCGTTGTGCCCCCGGCAAGGGGGATGCGGTCGATGTTGCGCTGAAGCCGTTCCATTTGAGCGTTTATCTTATCGCCCTCGGCCAGCCACGCGAGGTCAATCTGCCGGTCGGCTACATTCAGTGCCTCGATTTCGGCCCGCTTGACCAGTGCCGAGTCGATGGCTTCCGCCTCGTCTGTCTGGTTGTACAGGTTCACACCCGCCAGCGTGCGGAACGACAGTTTGTTCTTGCTTGCCGCCGACTTCTTGTACTTGTTGTGCAGCAGCGTGTAATAAAGTTCGGGCGACAGAGCGCCCGTACCGGTTTCCATAACCGTAATCTGGTTCTGTTTCGGCGAGTCATGGTTGTAAGTAACCGACTGCGCCTTGACACCGCTCGTTGCAACTGCTGCAACCGCCATGAGTAAGAGAGTTCTGTTCATATTAATTTCCGGTTATTCATTATTTTACAGTTATTTATATCGTATAGTCATACTTTTTTTGAGCTTCCTTTACTGTCATAAATATTGGTATTCATTCCTGACTCGTTTCTCTCCTTGCGAGAAATATGTCTCGTCTTTTTCAATGCAAATACATTTTCTATTCGTATAGATACAGGCAATTGCGGTGCTCATGCTCCCCGAAGCAAAATCAAGGACAGTATCTCCTTCCTTTGTGTATGTTTTTATCAGATACTCCAATAATGCAATCGGCTTTTGGTTGACATGAATCGTTTTGCCTTCCGATTCCGCTGTTTTGAAGTATATCACACTTCGTGGATATCTTGTCCCTTTGTTTTCATGCCTGAATGTAGGATTGGGTACATTGTTTATCCCTGTCCAATTGCTTCCTCTCTTCGTGCGGTTCCCGTAAGGCTCGCCTTCCTCCATGATTGGATAATAAGGGGTTCTGCCTTTGCCAAAGACACTTATTAGCTCATGTGCTTTTAGAGGTTGTTTTTTAGCGAGAAGAAAATTGCTTGCTTTTGACTTTTCCCAAACCCAGTCATATTTAAATTCATCTAAATTGCCGCAGCGTAGAAAGCTGCTGAACGGTTCGCTGCCAAATAAGACCGTAGGTGCATTTTCTTTCCTGACTCTCCTGATCTCTTTCCACATTTCCGGGAATGGTATTATTTTATCCCACTGTGAAGCTGTAATTCCAAAAGGGGGATCGCATAAAACCAAATCAATGCTTGATTCCGGAAGAAAAGGCATCACTTCAAGACAATCGGCCTTATATAACGTAATGTCTTTTGCAAAAACAATCTTTTCCATTGCATCAATCTGAATGTCTTTTTATCCCTTGGTATAATCCCAATAGGCTTGTTTGTACTAAAAATTCTTTCTCTGTTTTTATTTCCCGATGTCGATGGCATGGAAGTCAAACTCTAACCTGTAGATAGTTTGCCTTCTTTCCCTTTTATCGTTCGTTAATAATCCAGCCGTCCCGCTTTGCGCCATCGTCCGAAAGCCCCGTCGATAATCTCCTTGACCTTGGGACGGTAAATCTTCGCTTTCCAGTAACCGATGCGCACCTGTATGTACCGCCACGTCTCGATATACGCCCGGTTCAGGTGCCGCTCGATGTCGTCCAGCGACGTGTTCACCGCTTCCAGCACCATCAGCAGGTCGGAGGTCGAACATTCTGCCGCCCCTGTGGCATACAGCACGAGGTCACTGACCGATTTGTAAAGCTGTTTCCCGTCATCGGCGATGTCCCGTATTGCCTTTTCGTTGATGGCCAGTATCACGGCATCGCCGGGGTCGATGCGCCCCCGTTTCACGATTCTATCGTTGAAGTCCTCCAGCAGTCTCTTGTAATCGCCGATACGGTCGCTGACCGCCGTATAGGTGCTTTTCACGTTCAGCACCGTCCGCAAGGACTGGTACATCACGTCGATGACGTCGAAGGCACGGGTGTAGCGGTCCAAGTCCACATTCAGTTCCTTGTACTCGCCGACCTCTTTGCGGCTGTACTCGTGCAGCAGCTTGTTGCTGTATTCCAGCGTACTGCGGGCCAGCAGCAGGCTGCGTTGCTTCTTGTGGTCGTTGATGTAGGCTTCTACCGACACGATGTCGAACGTCCATTGCGCCTTGGCAATGCCGGGCAGGAGAGCCAGCAGCACGACTGCCATCAGCAGGGCACGTTTCATGGCCGCACCTCCTTTCCGCTGCCTTTGCCGTTCCTGCCGTTTCCGCTCCGCAGGTTCCGCGCATTCTCCACCCAGCGTTCGTGGCATTCCTCCACGAGCGTCAGCCTGCGTCCCTCGTCCATATCCAATTCGGGCAGCACGTCCTTCAGCACGTCGATGATGCTCCGTTTGTAGTGCATCATCTTCTCCAGTGACACGAGGTCGGCATATATCATCGTAATCCGGGAATCCACTTCCCGTGCGATTTCGAGCCGGTCGCTTGACCACAGCAGATGGTACACCTCCCCGGTCGGAGTCTCTTCCAATGGTGGGGTACGGGCATATTCCGTCGTGATCTTGCACGAAGGATGCTCTCGTGCAATCTCCGCAATACGGTCGTTCACCAGTTTCGTTTTCTCCGCGTCCGACAGGTTAGGGTCGAGCGTCAGCACGTCGGCCACATACGTGTCGGTGTATTCCGTGGTCAGTTCCCAACTGATCTGCACGATGGCACGGTGTATCTTGATACCGAGGAAATATTTCGGTTTGCGGGCTATCGAGACCGTCGCCTTGAACGTGATGACCCCGTTGATGTTCGGCATGGTCGCCTTACGGACATAGGTGTAGCCGTTCCACGCCCCGCCGTCCTGCCACGACAGGCTGTAAGCCGTCTTGCAGTCCTGCATGATGGCCGGTATGCGGTAATAGTCGTCTGTTGCCACATCGTTATCGCCCGCCGCCTCGGTTTTCGCGTCGGTGTATTCCCGTTGTTTCTTCTGCCATTCGGACAGCTCGCTTTTCAGGCGGTCTATCTGTGTCTTGTTCGCGTTGTACTGCTGCCGGTACACCGCCGCATCTTCCACGCTTGCCTCGGCGATTTTTTTCAGCAGGTCGGCATTCTCGCTCTCCAACGCGTTGATTTGCGACTGGATGGCGGCTACCTGATTCTCTGCCTCCTGCAGCATGGCGTCCAGCTCGGACAAGTCCAGTTCGTTCTCCGTAACCGTGGTCTGCATGGCACACTCCTTTGAATGGGCGTTCAGGGATTTGCCGCACGTTCGGCACTTGTACTGCGTCGTGCCCTGACCGAGCGTAGCCCCGTCCGAACAGGTTACACTGATGGTCACGCTCTCGCAGCCTTGCAATTTCGCGGCGTCCGTCGCCTGATAATAGTTCCGCGCGTCAGAAGCTATATAATAGGTATAACCTTCCTCGTTGTCGTTGAACTCCGAGAGTCGGGCGTTAAGCCCGGCTTTGAACGTGTTCAGGTCCATCGAGTAGGAATCGAACACCTCTTCATAGACGACCTCTTCCCGGTTCCAGCTTTTCTTCACATGGATTTCGTAGGCGTATGCCTTCTTCGTCTGTTTGCCGCCCCGGCTGATGATATAGCCGTTCTGCCAGTAGTTGATACTATAGGTATAGCCGTCATTCTGGTTGTTGAGCTGCTGTACCCGGCTTCTCGACCAACCGGCGTACCGTTCCGAATTGGCGAGCGCCTGCTCCCGTTGCGAGGCATTGGGATAAAAGTCGGGATCGGTTGTCTCGAAACGCGTCCATTCGCCGCCGTTCAGTATGCTGTTATCGTCCGTCGGCGGGTAGTAGTCGCACAAGGCGATACTCCCTTGCTCACGCCGGGCGATATACCACCGTTGCGTGTAGTAGTTTCCCGCCGTCTCGTCCAGATAGTCCGTCATCCAGGAGGTAAGGTCGTAGTTGCTGAAATCGAACAGTCCCGCCACGTTGTCCTCACCGCCCACCATGTCAATCAGCAGGCCGCCGAGGTCATGCTCCGCCTGCTCGAAGAGCGCACCGTAATGGTCATACAGGTCGATGACCTTGCTGACCCTGCCGCCCATCAGCTCATGGAACGAACTGGTTTGCAACAGGGCGTCACCAATGTTCCCGATACCTGCCGAGGCGAGACCGACACCCATGTTGTAGAGGTTGTCGATGTCGTGTTGCAGGTTCTCCTTGGTGAAATTGCCCGGCACGCTGGCGATGTCGTCCAGCATGTGCTGCCAGTCGATGTCGCCTATCTCCGAGAGTTTCAACAGAGGGGCGATGTTCCGGTTGATTTCCAGAAACACGATGTCCGAAAAGCCCAACGTGCTGTTCGTCACTACACTCTCGAACTGCATACACAGGCTTTTCGTTTCGTCGCAGATTTTCATCAGGTAGCTGCCCCAGTAGATAGCCGTTTGCGGTGAGCGGAGCATCAGTTTCGCCACCACCCATATCTTGGGTATGATCTTCTCCGAGACCATGCGGTAAATGCGGCGGTAGTAGTAGTTCTCCGTACTGCTGTTCCAGATACCGAGGTCGGAAAAGGCTTTATGCTCCAAGAACTTGGAGGCAAAAATCCCCGCCGTGGCCACTTCCGCCGCATTGTAGTGCTTGAGTATGTCATCGACCTGCTCCCGGTAATAGCTTTCCGCCACGGCTTCCGTACCGAAAGCGGTAGCCATTGCCGCCACGGTACGCGCATCGTAGTTCACGCTGTAATACTGCGCGTGGATGTGCTGTACGACAACGAGCGACAGGAGCATAAGGATAAGTGACAGCCGTTTCATCATGGATTCCTCCCCGGTTAAAAACAGCCCCCGTCAACGGCGCGTCATGCCTCTTAGTGCACGTATCAGTTCGTCGGCCTCATATACGGCGGAATTTGCCACCAGACGGTGGTGTATGAATACCTCCTTGGCTATCTCGTACCTGCGTTGTTCCCACTTCGCCTCTTCTTCCTCGTCCTGCACGGAATTTCCGATACCGGCGTATTCGTCCAGTTCCTTACCGGGCATTCCCAACCGGAGATTGTACCTTTCCAGAACATCCTCTATTTCCTCGATGCTTTTTCTTCCCATGTCGCGTACCCTTACCAAGTCCTTTCCGGGCCATTGGCACAAATCCCGGATGGTTTTGATGTCGAACTCACGGAATATCCGTTGGATACGGGCTTCATATTTGCTCCCGAACTCAAGTGTCTTCACACTTTGGCTGATGTCTATCTTTTCCATTTTCTGTAATTGATGATTTGATTGTTATTGTTTTACATGAAGGTTCAATATCCGCCCGGCCTCGTTGACCTTTTGGGCGAACGGCAGGGATTTTCCGATACCGCTGGCGTTCCAATCCCGACAGTACGCCTCGATAGCTTCCTGATGGCTGCACCGCAATTCCCGCTTGTAGAGTTTCAGGGCTTCTTTCTCCGCCCGCTCGGTGGTGTAGGTCATGTAACACTCTCTTGGTTCTTCCACGCCGTACACGCCGCTGGTCGTCCCCCGGCGGATGAACACCTCTCGGAAGAAGCTGCGCCCTTCCTTGTTTTCCAGCCGGTTGATGGTGAATATCTTTTTGCAGTCCACGTCGGTAAGTCCGAGAATAGCCTTGATTTCATCGAACCGCTCGCGGAACTTGCTCTGGTCAAGCAGCATCACCACGTCGGAGTTGTTGATGATGGCTTCCTTGACGATAGGGCTGCCGATGATGTCCTGTATCTCCTGCGTCACCACGCCGACCGAGGCCCAGAACTTACGGGCCGTCTTGTACATAAACTTGATGTATTCGGCCATGAGCGGGCTGGCAATGGCCTTCCACGCTTCCTCTATGACCAGGACTTTGCGGTTCTTCTTGATACGCATCTTCTGTAAGAATACATCCATGATAATCAGTGTGACAAGAGGGAACAGGAGAGGATCATCCTTTATACTGTCAATTTCGAAGACGATGAACGTCTCATCGAACAATGAACTGTCCATGTTCTCGTTCAGCGTCTTTTCATGATTGCCGCCCCGATAGAAGTCCTTCATCATGTAACGGTACGTCGATATGTCGATGCCCGAAATATGGTTTTCGGCACAGATGTCGGGGATGCGCTGCACGGAAAATTCATAGAACGAGTTGAACGACAGCTCTTCCACTTTCAACTCCTTACGGCGGCGTTCCATCTCGTCGATCATGCGCTCGATACGCCCGGTCCGCTCTCCTTCGTCCTCGTCCTGCTTCTCGGCATGGTTACGGTCGTCGATGAGCAGCCCCTTACGCAAATCCTCCCGTTGCAGGGGTGTGAAGCCGTCGAACCCATTGAAATAAGTGTCGTAATACTCCGTGATGACCTGTTCTATCAGGCGGTCCTCTGTCTTTGTGACCGTACCCTGCGAGCCTTTCCAGATGAGCAGCACGAGGTTTTTCAGGAAGCCCGTCTTCTCCACATTCATTTCCGCCCGATTGATGCGGAATGGGTTCATCGTAATCGGTCTTTCCTCGGTATAGGAAATGTACTTGCCGCCGAGGTATTCGCAAAGTCCCTCGTAGCTGTTACCCGTATCGACCATCACCACGTCCGTTCCTTGCTCGTACAACTGGCGCACGACAGAGTTCATGTGGAAGCTCTTGCCGCTGCCCGAAGGACCGAGACAGAAAAAGTTCGAGTTGTCCGTCAGCTTGTTTTTCCCCTCCTTTCCCGTGATGTCGATAGCCACCGGCACGCCTTGGCGGTCTGTGTAGTAGATTTTCAGCGGTGTCTCCTCGCTGTGCTGTATGTGCTCCTTATACATCAGACACATCGCCGCGTCACCCAGCGTCAGGAAGCGGTCATAGTCCTCGTTCATGCCGTAACAGTTACCCGGAAACGAGTTCACGAACAGTTCCAGTTGGTTGTACGCCCTTTTGGAAATATGGATACCCATACGTCCGAAAGCATTCTCCAAGTGGTTCGTGCATTTTTGCAGGTCCGTATCGGCCGGTACGGCGACGATCAGGTTGAAATGGGTGTACACGAGCTGCTTGCTTTCCCGCGCGATGACCTCCTGCACCCGCTTGATGTCCTCCACGGCCATCTGGTTGCTCGGATTGGGAATACTGGCGTGCCGGTTCTTCTTTTTGTCCAGCAGGGCCAGTTCCCTTTTCTGGTTGGGCAGGAAGACAATCTGGTTATAGACGACCGTCTCCGCATTCGGAATGTTGTCGATGGCAGCCAGCAGGTCCACGGGCATATCCGTGTTATTGACCTCTATATTGGTGTAAGGCCGTATCAGTGAGGGCAGTGCGGCACAGTCCACATCGACAAGGCTATATACCTTGCAGCGTTTGTCGCCCATCGAGACCGTTTCGTCGTCCGCCTTGAAGTTGGTCATCGACACGATCCGCTCCTTGAAGTTCATGGCGAAATAGCGGTCCACGTATTCGCTCGCTTCGGCTTTGTTCAGGAACCTGGCCTGTACCCCGGCATCGTGCAGCTGGTCATGCACTTTGCGTATCTTGACCAGAAAGTCGCGCCACTTCTTGTTGTCGAACGAGAACAGGCGGCTCTTCTTCGCCTCCTGCGTGATGGTCAGGTAACACACGCTGTCCGTATAGTTACGCCCCTTGAAGTAACGGAAGTAGGCCGATGAGAGGAACTCGTGTTTGTCCCCCGTCTCGTTCTCGAACTGTTTCCGGATGAAGATGTCCTGTTTGTGCAGGGCATATCCTTCGCCGAGCGTCTGCGCGAGGGCGGTGAAAAGGTGCGTGAACTCGTAGTAGCTGTCGATGTTCGCACAGTATTTCTGCACGGGATTCTCTATTTTCAGGATGGCTGAATATTCGCCCGTCTTGGTGTACAGCACGCCCACGCCGTTCGTATCTTCCACAGAAAAATAGATGTCCTGAAAGATACGCTTACGCTTGCCTCCGGTACCGAACGCATAGACCGACAGGGCCATGCCGGCACACAAGGCGATAAAAAGTAGAATGATGTACAAGGTCATTTCAAAATACAATAAAAAAGGCCGGTCCACCCGGATTTCAGGCGGCCGGCCCGCGTTCAACATTCAACAAGACCACACGTTGCCCGTGATGGTTTTTCTTTTCTTCTCACAGTTTCTTCGAGTGGGCGTAGATATACACTCCGCGACCGTCTTTCTTGGTATGCAGCCCTTTCCGCTGTTTGAGCATGATAAGCGCAATACCCGTCGAGACGACCGCAACCAGCACGACCAGTCCGGCCACGAAACCCACGAGGCAGTAGGCGATGATAAATCCGACGATGGCTCCGCCGGCAACGCCCGCCGCCCAGTAGATGTAGCGTCCCTGAATACCCATGAACTCCAAAGGCCGTTGCAGGCCCTTGAACAGCGGGTAGTCGGGATAGCGTTCGTCCTTGCCTTTCATCGTGCGGGAGGGTTATGCGCCGATACCGAAGAACATCGGAAGTGCTTGTGCGGCAGCGATTAAGAAAATACATGCGCCAACGATCATCATAATCTTTTTCTTCACGTCCTGTTCCTCGTTGTTCATGGCGATGTACACCGAGATAGCGCCTACGATAGCCACTACACCGGCAATGGCGTAACACAGTTTGACCATGACGGGGACGTACTTGGCGATTTCCTCCGTCACGGTCGCCAGTGCGGTCGTACCGGCGGAGTAATCGCCTGCGGAGTTTTGGGCCATGACGGCCGTCGTGCCACACAGCAACATCAGTGTGAGCATCTGTACCTTTTTAGCAGAAAACATTCTTTTCATTTGTCTTTTTGTTTTTTGAAACATGATTATTTATTTTAGGGTAAGTATTGCAGTTCTTTCGAATCGTTATGGCGGCACCTCATTCCTGCATCCCGTTTCTATATGCGATAGCCGAAAAAGGCAGGAAAGACAAGGAAGGCACCGATCAGGAACAGGCACGCGCCCACAAGCGTTACGACGGACTTGGTAATACCGTCCTCGCCCGTGTTCATCTTTACGTAAATCTGGAATCCGGACACAATCACACAAATCCCGGCGATGGCACAACAGAGAGCTTGGACGTAGAACATCATCGTTACCACGTAGTCGTGCATCGTCGCCAGCGCATCCGCCCCCCAACTGTAATTCACGCTGCCACTTTTCGCCAGAGCCGAACAGGGGATGATGGAACAAAGCGCACATAGTATCTTCTTCGTTTTCGACATCTTACAGCTTATCTTTGACCGGTCTCCATTTCAGGCTGGGACGGTTGTCCAAGCGTCCTTTGGAAATCATTGCCTTATACATCTCTTCGTCGGTAAAGCCGTCGGACAGGTAGGGTGCGACCTTTTCCATCTGTGCCTCTGCCTTGGCTTTCAGCCGTTCGAGCCGATCCTTGGCTGTTCCATCTTTTTTCCCGGTGTCGCCGTTTTGGGCGGCAGGCGAAGCGGCAGGTACAGTCTCCGTGCCGTATGTTTCATTTCCGATTTTGAACCCGGTCTCGTTCTCCGAAACCTCGACACTCTCTTCCGTGGAATCCATCGGACCGAGGTCGAAAACTTCCTCGTCAGTCTTCTCCGTTCCCTTCTTTCCATACAGGTCACGGATGATATTGACCGCGAAATAGACGATGTACAGCACCGTCAGTACAAGGGCGAATATAAAGTATGAACCCATCTGTTTTTAAGTATGAAATTAAACTTTAATTGAACTTTGAAAGTACGGTTGCAAAGAAAAATATTATATTTGATGTAACAAAAACTCTTTATATCAAACAGTATTTTATTACATAGAAATAAGTTTGAAACACTAAAATTGAACTTTAATTTCATACTTTGAGGTATCGAAGCAGAAAAATCGGGCATAAAAAAAGCCCTCCGGGAGGAGAGCTTTCAAGGGAAAGGGTAACGATGATGCCTTACCGTTTCTTTCCGCGTAGGTAATCGTTCAGGTCCTTGTATTCGCGATAACGGGGTGCTTCGTTGCGTACACGCCCGCCATACATGCCGGCGATGGTCTCTTCCGTTTTCTGCCCTGCGAGATCATTGTCGAGATAACAGTGGATTTCCTCGTACACCTGCAAGTGTTCCAATGCTTTTTTCAGGTTGTTCACCGAGTTCATCACGAGGTAATCACAAGGTGCGTCGATGCAGACCGTATCATCACCCGCCTGTTTCAGCGTCAGGTAAGAGAGAAAATCCATGAAGCCCTCGAACACGCAAACACGGTTCTGTGTTTCACCATGAGATTGCCTGATGACAGAGATGTCCTTACACCGGATACAGCCCTTATAATAAGGATTGCGCACCTCGTACCCGCCCGCCGCGTTGCCGAAGGCAAGAGCGAAGTAGCGCCGTTTACGTAATTCATAATGGACCTCCCGGCAGAACATGCGGCCGATGTCCCCGTCGATTCCACGGGAATGAAGGTACGAGAGTAGCGCATGGTGCTGCAACGGCACGACGAGCACGTCCTTCATGTCAGCTTCGACGGGACGGGGTGTTGTCCCCGGAATCCGCACTCTTTGTATCGGGGCAGCATTTTCATGTCTCCCGATACAGGCAAGCACTTCGCTCACGCTGTTCGTCCGGTACAGGTATTTGCCCAGTTCCACAAGGTCGCCGCCCGTCGCTGCGCCAAAGTCATACCATTCGTTGAGCCGGTCGTTGACCTTGAACGACGGAGTGCGTTCATCGCGCAGCGGTGACAGATACCAGTATTGTTTTGATATCACACTCTGGGGATGGTAGCCGAGACTGGCGAGATAGTCCACGATACGCAGTTGTTTTGCTTCCGCTATGGTCATGTCATTTTCTTTTCACTTGTTTTCAAAAAACAGTTTACTTTGGTTTTTCTCCTATATATACCCGGACCAAAGTAAACTAAATTATTTTTCACCTTCCGCTTCCTCGCATTCTTCGTCGAAAAGCAGGGCTTCGGTCGGGGTCACATCGTAATAAAAGAGCTTGTCCCGTTTGACGATCAGCTTCAGGTTTTCCGTCAGGTATTGCAGCAGTTTTATCATGACGCTGCGTCCCCGTTTGAACCCGATAGCCTCATAGGAAGCCATGAGGGCCTGCAGCACGTTCTCGAAACCTTTGATGGGCCTGTCCCCGAAAGCGGCGGAAAGTGCCTCCCGGTGCTGTTCGATGGACAAATCCATGAAGCTGCTCCGGGCTTTCGGTCTTACACTGCCGTCAAACGAATAGTTATCCACCATGACCGGCAACCCTTCGTCATCAACGGAAAAGGCGAACGGTTTGAACTCCTTCTCGCGGATATGCAGCGCATGAACTTCACTGATAACGGGATTCTCCGCACTTTTGGTGATGACCAGCACCGTTTCCGCCTTATTGCTCATTTCCGTACCGATATGCCCGCGCACATTGTTGTCGCCCTTGTTCAGGTGTAGCACACAATGGATGTGCAGGTCGTATTTCGACGACCACTCCATCATCTTGTTGATGACCTCCACCGATTCGCTGGTGCTGTTGATGTCGAGCATCAGGTCGCGGATGCCGTCTATGATGACCAGCCCATACCCCTTGTTCTGACGCAGGGCATAGTCGATAACCCCGATACGGACGGCAGGAGTGTATTCCCGCAGGCAAATGAAATCGAGATTCTCGTTGTCCGTCGTGGTGGGCAGCCCCGCCAGGCGGAGAATGCGTTCCAACACGTTGTGGCAATGGAAACGGCTCTGTTCAGTGTCCACGTACAGAATCCTGCGTTTGCCTTCGGGCAGGTGCGCCCGATAGTTCAAGACCTGCCGGCCCGCCAGCGACGCGGCGACGATGGCCGAGACGTTGAACGTCTTTTTCGCCTTCGCCTTACCCGTCGAAGCGCTGAAATTACCGAGCGTCGCTATGGTGGAGTTGTCAATCCATATAATCTGGGGCGGAGTCTCGTAGGTGTCCGTGGCCTTTATTTGCGATGCCGTGAGGATATCCGACAGGCGGTTCTCGTCCAGCTCCGCCCACGAGTTACGGTCAGTTCTTTTTTCGTTTTCCATAGCGCTTCTGGTTAAAGAACGGTTGGGTTGCGGACACTTCCGTCGCCATACGCATGGCATCGTCCACCGTAGGTTCGTAGTTTTGCAAGAGCCACGCGTCCAGCTCTTCCTTCGCAAAGTAGAGCATCTTGCCGCGAGGCTTGTAGTGCGGGATTTCCTTGTTCGATGTGAGTTTGTACAACATACTTTCGGACACGCCGATATACATGCACGCCTCTTGAAAAGTGAAGACCTTCTTGGTCGTGTAAATGGTATTTTCCAGCAAAGCCACACGCTCCAACAGACCTTCCACCGGTTCCAACTTCTTGAGAACCGCTTCTATGGCGGTCAGCCGTTCGCTCAACCGCTCCATGAATGTTGTTCTGTTTTGCATAAAATACATGTTAAAATTAGACAATGGAGAGTTACCTCCGTTATGCAGCGCGCTAACGGAGGTCAAAGTTATGTGATGTGAACCGGACAGCCGGAAATACCGGCGTGATACTATGCACGTATCACGGCAATTGTCACTGTTTTATCTTTCACATACTTGGCTTTTTGGCACTTCGTGTTATATTTTCAGTCGGCTGACGGCTTTTCGTATGCCGAGGTTTGCCGATGTAATGTTGTTCCTCGCCGCAGACAGGGCGGACGAGAGGCTTGAAGCGGTAACGTATCTTGTGCCGTCTTTGGACAACAGGAACCGCCCCTTGTCGAGAACCGACTGCCAGTGAGGCAGGATGAAGGTGTTTTCGAGCAACGCGTCGAACAGGACCGCCACATGGCGGATATTGTTCACACGTATGCAGAAGCCCTTCTTGCAGGCAAAAAGCGCTTCCATGTCCTCGATGCGGAGTGTGGAAACGCAAAACAGATGATAAGCGTTGGCGCAAGCCACAATACCTGTCATCTGTTCACGGGAAAAATTACAACCGAAGGAGAGAGGTGGATCGTTTCTGGAATCTTCTATACGTGAAGAGCCGAACCATACTCCGGCAATGTCGTACTTTCGTTTCAAGGCCATGCACTCCTCGAAAGAAAATGTTTCTGCGGTAAAGAGGCTTTTGACGAGACTTGTGCAATCGATCAACAGCCCTCTGATGATATGGATGTTCATTTCATGGCAATTCCTGCAAACCGCACTGTTGCAGTCGATGTACCGGTGACTGTTTATAAAGTCATCCACATAGCGGCCATACCGTTTGCCGCCTGCCATGACGTCTTGAAGATAAAGCTCCCTCGCTTCGGAGAGCAATTCGTAAAATTCTTCCGCTACATCCTGTTCCGTAGCGAAGTGGTGCAGATGTGGTCTCCCTTCAAAAAAAGAGAGGACCTGTTGTTTTGTCCTTTCATGTCGAATTGTTTTTATGGGTTTATACTTATTATAATAGTGGCATTACTTCGACTATTTGAAAAGTCGGAGAAAAGCCGGAAATATTTACCTGTAAATTGAATTTGACATGTATAACTACATCAGTCGAATAGCCCGTTGACCAAATTGACTGCTTCGTCTTTTTTCTGGTTGATGATTTTGGCGTACACCTGTGTCATTCTCACGGAGGTATGACCAAGCAGCTTCGATACGGTATAGAGATCCGCACCGAGCGTCAGCATCATGGTCGCGAATGTGTGCCGGGCCGTGTGAAAAGTAAAACGCTTGGTGATTCCGGCCGCTTCGGCCCACGGCTTGAGATACTGGTTGATGTTTGAAGGCAAGCTGAACACATGGTCATCCGCCGCCTTGTCCTCACGCTCCGGCATCCACTTCAACGCCTCGTTGGAGAGTGGCAGGTAAATCGGTTCTTTGGTCTTCTGCATAGCCACCGCCAGACGGTATTGGCCGTTATCGACAAAGACATTCTTCCATTTCAGGCCGACAATATCGCTGATACGCAGTCCGCAGAAGCAGGAAAACAGATAGGCGTTTTTAACCCTCCCATCCTGTACCGGAGTGGCAATCAACGCCCGTACCTCTTCGATGGTCATATAGGACCGCACGCTCTCCGGCATTTTGGGCTTCTCCGATTTTTCCATTTCATTAAACGGATTTCTCAACAACCGTTTAGCCCGGACGGCAGCGTTCAGGGCACCGTTGAATATCTGATAATAGGTATTGCGTGTAGATGCTGCTATCGGCTTTCCTTTAGGGCGGAAGGTCGTCAGCATGTAGTCGATATAGCCTTGGCAAAAAGCGAGGTCAACCCGATCCAACAAAAACCTTTCCCCTGCATATTCTTTCAGGATATGGGTAACGGCCTTGATTTGACCGATGCCTTTCTTGTCGCGTTTCTCTTGGTACTCCAAATAGGTTTGCATCCAGTCCAGCAGATAAACCTTATCTGTATGGTTCACGATACCGGCTTCGCCGCTGGTCAGTTCGATAATGCGTTTCGACTTGATGGCATTCGCAGCGGCCATTGTTATTTCATTCTGCCGACGGGTATTGTTGTCCGTTCCCGGGATAAGATACAGCTTCAGGTACTCATATGTCCGCTTGCCATTGCGGTATATATCCAGATACAGACTTTTGCTGCCATCGGACAAATCCTTCATCCGAAGACGGATGGGCTCTTTTACTTTTTTAGGCTTCTTTATTCGTGGCATAATCGTATTCTTTCATTCGTTCTTTTTCGTATGCAAATGTACGAATTAAAACCGAAATCAAGAAACAAACAAGGAACAAAAATGTACCCAAAAAGAACTAATTAACAGAAAATAGCGAAAACAACTGAAAGAAACGATTTCTTTATAAATGTCTGATATAAAGCCTATTTACTTGTACTTATTTGGATTTTATTTTCATCTTTAATATGTCTGTTTGTTTATTGGCAATGATTAAAAGTAAGCAGTGCCTGCTTTATCCTCCTTTTGGTGATAAAGAGGACTTAGTTATTTCACGGGGATTTTTGAAGGAGTTGCAAGAACGCTTCTGTATAATTTAAGGTTTTTCTGTCAGATAAGCTTTTATTTTGCCATTTATACCTTGTCTGCAACCATATATCCTATTTTTAGATAAAGAGGAGTTGTTGTACTCTCTCTTTGCTTGTATCTTTGTGAGGTACGATTACTCTTAAAAAATACTGAGATGAACAGTATTAAACAATTAAACAATTCTCTTGATAGTTAACTGGTTGGGTAAAGCCGGAGCTTTTTGTGAAAAAACTCCGGCTATTTTGTCGGGGTACTTTTAAAGGTCATTTCTTTGATTTACTCTTTTATGTTTCACGTGACACAAAAAAAAGACCGAAGCTACTGCAACGGTCTTTTCAGAGTATGTATTGTGTTAGATCTTTAAGAGAGTAAAGTATTGGAGAATTATAGATTAGGGTTATCCATTGTAACAGTCATTTCCGGAGCCAGTATAAATTCTTGTTTCCGGTTATTCCATTTATAATAGTTTGTAGTAACAGTTTTGCCTTCGTATGTATAGCGAACGAGCAGATCATTTTCCCAGTTATTTTTATAGCTGTTCCATTTCATGGTCTGACTTTCAATCATACGTTTATTGGTATCGTATTTATAGTTGTATTTCATGTAATTGGCCAAAGAAGAACCTTCCATTTTATAAACGGTTTGTCCTACAAGCATGCCGTTTTCTTCTTCAGAGTTATAAATAAGATTGTTATCATAGTTCCGTGCACAAACTGTAATGCTGCTTACTAAAAGAACTGCTGATAATACTGCTGTTTTTAAAAATCCTGTTGTTTTCATGATATCTGTTTTTAAGTCTTTGAATTGTCAAATTTCCAATGTTAGTTGGTTTTAACGGCGACAAAGTTACATATAAAACGGATATAAATGCATAAAACCCGAAGTTTTTTATCATATTGTCAATTGTTGGCTTCCGGTTGAGATTACTTTTTGATTCATTTAATAGAAAAAAGATATCCGGCAGGTAGTTTGCCGGATATTTATATAAACAGTAAGTATTTTTAGATGCTTTTTAAGTAGCTTTCTGAATGAATGGTTAATGATTGTTATCAATGTGCTTGCAGCCAGTTTGTACCCCATCCGCAATCTGCTTTTAAAGGGACATGCATACGATAGGCTTTCTCCATTTCTTCAATAACCACTTGCTCTACTATCTCTTTTTCTTTTACCGGTACACTGAAGTTCAGTTCATCGTGTACTTGCAAAATCATTTTAGCTTTCAAGCCTTCAGCTTTAAAACGTTCATAAATACGGGCCATAGCAACTTTGATTATGTCCGCTGCACTTCCCTGTATCGGAGCATTGATTGCATTGCGTTCTGCATATCCCCGCACTACCGCATTGCGTGAGTTGATATCCGGCAGGAAGCGTTTGCGATGGAAAATGGTTTCAACATAGCCGTGTTCACGCGCCACTTGAATACTTTTGTCCATGTAGGCTTTTACTTGCGGATAAGTTTCAAAATAACCGTCTATCAGTTCTTTGGCTTCTTTGCGGTCTACATTCATACGTTCGGCCAAACCGAAAACGGAAATACCATAAATGATGCCGAAGTTGGCAGTCTTGGCTTTACGCCGCATGTCTGCAGTTACCTCCTTTATATCTACTTTATAGATCTTAGCCGCTGTAGCAGCATGAATATCATAGCCGCTGAGAAAAGCATCAATCATGTTTTTATCTTCGCTCAAGTGCGCCATTATACGTAATTCAATCTGTGAATAGTCGGCGGAAAAGAAGCTGCAACCGTCATCGGGAATAAAGGCTTTACGGATTTCTTTGCCATCTTCGTCCCGGATCGGAATGTTTTGCAGATTAGGGTTACTGGAACTTAGTCTTCCTGTTGCAGTAACAGTTTGATTGAATGAGGTATGTATGCGGCCTGTTCTTGGATTGATCAGTTGTGGAAGAGCATCGATGTAAGTGCTTAATAGTTTCTTTAGCCCTCGGTATTCCAGTATTTTACCGATAACATCATGTTTGTTGCGTAAGCTTTCTAAGACCTCTTCTGAGGTGACGTACTGTCCGGTCTTTGTTTTTTTAGCTTTTTCTACTATTTTCAATTTATCGAACAGTATTTCTCCTACCTGTTTGGGGGATGCAATGTTGAATTCTTCTCCGGCGAGGTTATAGATCTCTTTTTCGATACTCTGTAATCTTGTGGTGAAGTGCTCTGACGATTGTTTCAATGCTTCCGTATCTAAACGGACTCCGTTGCTTTCGATATTGACAAGAACGGGAACAAGAGGCATTTCTATTTCATAAAATAATTTCTCAGCATCATTCTTCTTTAATTCCTGTTCCAGGATATTTTTTAGCTTAAGCGTGACATCTGCATCTTCACAGGCATACAGATAAACATCTTTGGGAGAGAGGTCGCGCATGTTTTTTTGTCCTTTTCCTCTCGGCCCAATTAACTCTTCAATATGGATCGTCTGATAATGCAGGTAAATTTCTGCCAGATAGTCCATGTTATGCCGAAGCTCCGGTTGGAGTACATAATGTGCCACCATGGTATCAAAGAGTCTGCCTCGGATTTCAATGCCATAGTTCTGAAGAACGAGCATATCATACTTTATGTTTTGTCCAACCTTGAGTGACTTATCGTTTTTGAAAACAGATTCAAATTCCTGAACGATTTTAGTCGCTTCTTCTCGTCCCGCTGGTACCGGAATATAAAATGCCTGATTTTCGGCGATACTAAAGCTCATTCCGACCAACTCTGCATCCATCGGATCTGTTCCGGTTGTTTCCGTATCTAACGCAAGAATTTCTGATGTCAGCAATTTTTTAATTATTTCCTGTCTTTTTGATTCAGTATCAATGAGTTGATAGTCGTAGGTTAATGAATTTAAGCTTTCCAGATTTGATTTTTTCTCTTCAGTTGGAGTGTCGGGCGTAAATTCTTCGAATAGATTACCTTGAATGGGACTATTTTCTTGACTAAACAGTGGTCCGGCAGGAGAGGGGGACGGTGATGATTCTTTTTTGAATATCCGTTCCATCAATGTACGAAATTCCAGCTCCTCAAAGATTTTGCGGAGTGCTTCTTCGTCTGCTTGTTCGCGGACAAGTGAATTCATGTCGAGTTGGATCGGTACATCTATTTTAATTGTTGCCAGGAACTTTGAGAAAATGATCATTTCCCGGTTCGTTTCAACTTTTGTCTTCAATGCTCCCTTCAACTGATCGGTATGTTCAAGGAGATTTTCAATGCTGCCAAACTCAGCAATTAATTTCTGAGCTGTTTTTTCTCCTACTCCCGGGCATCCCGGAATATTATCGGAGGAGTCACCCATCAGTCCGAGCATATCGATAACCTGTGCCGGAGATTGGATATCGAATTTAGCTTTTACTTGTTCTATCCCCATTACCTCAAATTCCTTATCTCCATATTTGGGGCGATACATGAATACATGATCTGTTACCAGTTGACCATAATCTTTGTCGGGAGTCATCATGTAAGTGGTGATACCCTGTTTCCCGGCTTCTGTTGCCAAAGTCCCGATTACGTCATCTGCTTCGTATCCCGACACTTCGAGGATGGGAATTCGGTAAGCTCTGATGATATCTTTTATAATAGGTACGGAAAGGCGGATTGCTTCCGGAGTTTCTTCGCGTTGGGCTTTGTATTGCTCAAAAGCTTCGTGGCGGAACGTGGGGCCTGATGGGTCGAATGCAACTCCGATGTGAGTGGGGTTCTCTTTCTTCAATACTTCTTCCAGAGTGTTAACGAATCCCAGTATGGCCGATGTATTAAATCCCTTGGAATTAATGCGGGGATTTTTTATGAACGCATAGTACGCCCGATATATAAGAGCATAAGCATCTAAGAGGAACAGTTTGCTGTTTTGATTCATATTTTTCAGTTTTTTCATGGTAAAAGTACAAAAAAATACCGTATTAACCGTTTTATTATTACTTTTGTGCTCAAATAGTGTGTGCATGGATAGCTTATCTTTAATAAAGTCCCCGATTACTACGGAGCTGGAAGATTTCAAAAATCTGTTTGATAGTTCTCTGTCCAGTTCAAATCTTTTGCTTAATAATGTGATTGCTCACATCCGGCAGAGGAATGGTAAGATGATGCGCCCTATTCTTGTGTTGCTTGTAGCAAAGCTTTATGGAGAAATAAAGCCTGCTACTTTACATGCAGCTGTATCCCTTGAACTTCTTCATACGGCAAGTCTGGTGCATGATGATGTAGTGGACGAAAGCACGGAACGTCGTGGTCAACTGTCAGTAAATGCCATTTTTAATAATAAAGTAGCGGTATTGGTGGGGGATTTTCTTTTGGCAACGAGTCTGGTACATGCCGAGCGCACTCGCAACCATGATATTATCGGTGTGGTAGCATGTTTAGGACAAGATCTGGCAGAAGGAGAAATACTGCAACTTTCCAATGTCAGTAACCGGGAATATTCCGAAACGATTTATTTTGATGTTATCCGCAAGAAGACAGCTGCTCTTTTTGCAGCATGTACCAAGGCTGCAGCGCTTTCGGTAGAAATAACCGATGAAAAGGCTGAATTTGCGCGTCTTTTTGGCGAAAATATTGGAATCTGCTTCCAGATAAAAGATGATATTTTCGATTATTTTGAGAGTAAAGAGATTGGTAAACCTACCGGAAACGATATGCTGGAGGGTAAGTTGACTTTACCAGCATTGTATGTACTTAATACTACTAATGATGCATGGGCGCAGGAAATGGCTCTCAAAGTGAAGGATGGTACGGCTACAGTAGACGAAATAGCCCGTTTGATTGAGTTTATCAAACAAAACGGAGGGATAGAGTATGCCATAAAAGTAATGTACGAATATAAAGAACGCGCTCTTGATTTATTGCGTATACTCCCGGATTCGGCAGTAAAGACTGCCCTGATTACATATGTGGATTATGTCGTTGATCGAGATAAATAACTTTTTTATTTCAGTGTTCTTTTTTTCCATGGGCTTTCTTCATCTTCTGTCGCTTTTCGGTAGAGGCTAATATTTCTTTCCTGTTTTTCTTTTTCAGAAGCCTCCATTGCTTGTCCCAAAAGGAAACTTTTTCCTACTTCAGTCCAATTGCTAAAAGCTTGCATACATTGTTGGCCCGCCGAACAAATATAATTCCACGCAAGGTCTTCATTAATATATCCGGTATCGTAGGCTATCCGTACCAGGCATACCATTCTTCCCATATCCCATGCTAATACCCCTTTTTTTAAGTCTTCTTCTTTGATTTCAACAGCCTGACCAGCTTTTGTACAAGTGATAAAATTGTGTAGGTTGTTGCATTTTCGTATGAAAAGTTCAATGCCGAAAAAACGCTCCCGTAGTTTTTCCTCCAGTTCTTTGGGAGCATATTCTGACAGTAGAAAGGGTAGGAGAATACTGAATGAAGTACGGTCGCCTTCATCATGCAGGAAGTGAATCATTTCAATAACAGCCGTTTCGTTTTTGATTCTTGGACTTCTCTGAAGAAGTTTAGAGAGGGTTTCTTGGTTTGCTCCTGTTGTCAGACTATCTACATAGAAATGCTCTTGCAGACTTGGAATCAGACTGATAAATAATCCGGTTTCCTTTGCCTTGTCTAAACTCTCCCTTTGTTGGTTCCGGTTGAATTGTTGAAATAATGCCTGTTCTGTCATACTCTTGTTTATTTTAATTCTTTGTTAACCGAAAAGCGTGAGAACTGTTGCTCTGTATCTTTCCTGGGGCTTCGGCAAGCCGTTATGATGATACAAGCAACAGTCTCACGCTCCGTTCGATATATAACAAGAGTATATACGTGAAGGTGCGTGAGACCCGTTTGCTTATTACCTTTCATAACATGAATTTTGCCGAATTCCAGGAAAAAGATAATAATTGAAACGTTCTCTAATACAATGATTTAGCCTATTCTCTGTGGGCTAATATCAACGCAAAGATAGAAAAATCTTCTGACTTCTCTATAGGTAACTTTAGTTTTTCTTAAATAAAAATACCGTGTCACCCCACATTAATAAAGGGGACGACACGGCATGACATATTTGATTGCTAATGTAGCCTTTAGAAGAATTTTAGTTCTTCGCCTTTGATTTCAGACAGGAGCAGATTTGCCAAACGACTGGTTCCCAAACGGAACAGTTTGTTACTAAGCCATTCTTCACCTAATATCTCTTTTACAATGGTATAATAAATCAAGGCATCATTTACGCTGTTAATGCCGCCGGCCGGCTTAAAACCTATTTTATTTCCGGTTTGTTCGTGGTATTCTTTGATGGCCTGGCACATTACATAAGCTGCTTCCGGAGTTGCTGCCGGTTGCTGTTTTCCGGTGGATGTTTTGATGAAATCGGCTCCGGAATACATCGATAGGATAGAAGCTTTTTTAATGTTAGAGGCAGTCTTTAGAGCACCTGTTTCAAGGATTACTTTCAGATGATGTTCTTTGCAAGTTTCCTTTAGCTCCATAATTTCTTCACACATCGTTTCGTAGTCACCGTTTAGAAATGCCCCTACAGGAATCACGATATCTATTTCGTCGGCTCCGTCAGCTACTGCCATTGCGGTTTCTGCTATCTTTATTTCAGTAAATGTTTGCGAAGAGGGGAATCCTCCTGATACGCAAGCGATATTTACACCTTCCACCTCGAGTGTATCTTTTACCACCTGTGCAAAATTAGGATATACACAGATTGCCGCAACGTTCTTCAGATCAGGAAATTCATTATCGAACTGATTCACTTTTTCAGTGAATCTCATGACACTTTCATCGCTGTCTGTCGTATTGAGTGTGGTCAGATCAATACAGTTGAAAAGGAATTTTTTTACCTCCTCCGTATTGTTCTCCGGTACTTTTTTATCAATTAATGCTGCAACTTGAGCCTGTACGTCAGCATCGTTCAGTTGCGTGTTGTACTTAGCCAAAGCGGTCAGGTACTTGTCTTGAGGAGTATCATTCATTTCCATGTTCTCTCAGTTTTGGATTGTTGATATGTCTTTTATTATCTCTTTGAGTTTTCTTTTCCAGATTTCGTGCAAATGCCTCTGTGAGGTTTACGCCGGTTTGGTTCGCGATACACAGGAGCACCCAGAGTACGTCTGTTATTTCATCACTGATGTTGTCTTTTTCGCCTTCCTTAAAAGATTGATCGCCATATTTGCGAGCCATAATGCGGGCCAATTCGCCTACTTCTTCCGTGAGAACAGCCATATTGGTCAGTTCGCTGAAATAACGTACACCGTATTCGTGTATCCACGAATCGACGGCTTTCTGTGCTTCTTCTAATGTCATTATTCCTTGTTTTTGGTATCAATACAAATAGTTACAGGCCCATCGTTCAATAATTCTACTTTCATATCGGCTCCGAATTCTCCTGTTCCCACTTCCTTCCCTAATGCACAACTCAAATCTTTGCAGAATTGTTCATAAAGCGGGATTGATATTTCCGGTTTGGCGGCCTTAATATAGGATGGACGATTTCCTTTTTTTGTAGATGCGTGTAGTGTAAACTGACTGATTACCAATATATCACCTCCTGCATCTAAGATTGATTTATTCATAACTCCGTTTTCGTCATCAAAGATGCGGAGATTTACGATTTTCTTGCACAGCCAGTCAATATCCTCCTGTCCGTCCGTATCTTCAATACCTGTCAGAATCATCATTCCTTCCCGAATTGCGGATTTACAGTGTCCGTCAATTGTGACTGAAGCGTGGCTGACGCGTTGTATAACTACTCTCATTCAAATTATATTGCTTAATCTTTACTATTGCAAAGATAGCTATTTTTAGCGATTATTGAGACCCTCTTTTACGATTTTTGCCTTCGATTCACCTATTACCGTGGCCACTTCTTCCATAGAAGCTTCTTTGATACGTTTTACGCTTTTGAACTCTTTCAGCAGGAGGGTTTTCGTTTTCTCCCCGATTCCCTTGATGCTGTCCAGAGCGGATGATACCTGTCGTTTGCTACGTTTGTCTCTATGGAAAGTAATGGCGAAGCGGTGTACTTCATCCTGGATCTGTTCCAATAGCCGGAATAAAGGGCTATGCTGTTTGATGCCGATTGTTTGAGGTGGGAAACCGAAAAGCACTTCAGAAGTTCGGTGTTTGCGGTCTTTGGCAAGCCCGGCAATAGGGATGTCCAGTTGCAACTCTTCCATTACTTGTCTGACTACCTCCATTTGCCCCTTTCCACCGTCAGTGATAATCAGGTCGGGCAGGGGAGATTCTTCCTCTAAGACGCGTTGGTATCGTCTTCTGACAACCTCTTTCATTGAGGCATAATCATCGGCACCTACAACTGTTTTGATATTGTATTTTCTGTAATCGTTCTTTGATGGCTTTGCTTTTTTAAAGACTACGCAGGCTGCCACTGCATCTGTCCCCTGGATATTTGAGTTATCAAAACATTCTATTTGCATCGGCAATCTGTCCAGATGTAGCTCCTGCTGAATCTCCTTCATCAGACGCATACTGCGTTGTTCGGGATTCAGTTTTTCAGCTTGCTTCATCCTGTCAGCCTTATATTGTTTTACGTTGAGTAGAGATAGTTCCAGCAGCTTCTTTTTATCGCCTCGCTGAGGTATGGTGAATGTGACGTTGTTCAACTCCATTTCTATATCGAAAGGAACGATAATCTCACGCGAAGCGCTTTTGTAACGTTCTCTCATTTCGATAATGCCCAATGTGAGCAGTTCTTCTTTTGTTTCATTCAGTTTCTTCTTGTACTCAAAAGTGAAAGCCTGATTGATAGCTCCGTTGGTGATATGGAGATAGTTGATGAAAGCTGATTTCTCACCGTCTTCTTCGATCGAGAATACATCTATGTTATGCAGTACCGAACTGACAACCTCGGATTTCGAACGGTAATTTTCTATTAATGCGTATTTTTCTTTCACCTTTTGTGCTTCCTCGAATTTCATTTCAGCGGCTAATTCCTGCATCTGTTGGTACAGCATTTTGCTTATTTCCTGAGTATTCCCTTTAAGGATCTCTTTTATTTCAGAGATGTTTTTCAGGTATTCTTCTTGTGATTGCAGTCCGATGCATGGTCCGGCACAGTTCTTGATGTGATATTCAAGGCATACATTGAACTTCCCTGCGCGAATATTCTCAGGTGAAAGGTTTAGGTTACATGTGCGTAAAGGGTATAAATGCTTTATCAAATCGAGTACGGCATGCATGGACGGAGCGTGACTATATGGGCCGTAATAGGATGAACCGTTTCGGATGATACGCCTGGTTTTGAATACTCTTGGAAAGTATTCGTTCTGTACACAGATGGACGGATATGTTTTATCGTCTTTCAGCAGGACATTGTAACGCGGCTTATACTTCTTGATCAGGTTATTTTCAAGCAGTAACGCGTCTTCCTCTGAATTTACCACGATGTAGCGTATGTCTGCGATCTTGCTTACTAATACACGGGTTTTTCCGGGTTGATGTTCTTTGCTGAAATAGGAATTAACTCTTCGTTTCAGGTTTTTTGCTTTTCCTACATAGATAATGGTGCCTTCGGCATTCAGATATTGATAAATGCCGGGCTTTTCAGGAAGGTTTGAAACAATCCCTTTTAAGTATTCGCTGGTTTTAAGTTCTTGATCTGTATCCATAAAAAAGGGCATAGTGATTATCACTATGCCCTGCAAATATATTCATTTTATTTATAACGACAATACGGATTGTACCTCTACGTCTTTGTCGTTTTCGAATACTTTTTCCCCATTCAACTCTTTTAATTCAATAATGAAGTTGATATATACTTTCTTCGGATGGAGTTTCTTCACGAGATTACAGGCAGCTTTCATTGTACCTCCGGTTGCCAGCAGGTCATCGTGCAATAATACTACATCATTTTCGTTCAAGGCGTCTTTATGTATCTGCACTGTATCTTTGCCGTATTCTTTGTCATAGCTTTCTTCCATTGTCTCGGCAGGGAGTTTCCCGGGTTTACGGATGGGTATGAATCCTGCTCCAAGGCGGGTTGCGAGAATCGGGCCCATAATAAAGCCCCGTGATTCGATACCTACTACCTTGGTGATCCCTTTATCTTTGTACATTTCGTACATAATATCCGAGAGTTCCTGGAGGCGCTCCGGGTCTTTGAACAGTGTAGTGACATCATAGAATAAAATTCCGGGTATTGGGAAATCCGGTATTTCCCGGATGCTTTTTTTAAGCTTCTCTTTGCTCATAATCATTGTTTTATATCGTTTCTTTAAATGTTTTGTTTCACGTGAAACGCAAGTGCCCTATCGTCCGGAAAGGACCAGTAATACGTTGATGTCGCTTGGCGAAACACCGGGAATCCGGCTTGCTTGCGCTATTGTTTCGGGATCGATTTTCTTAAGCTTCTGCCGGGCTTCAGTCGAAAGTGATTGAAGATTGTCATAATCGAACTTGCCTTTTATCTTAATACTTTCAAGTCTCGCCAACTTGTCAGCGATGATGCGTTCCCGTCCAATGTAGCCTTCATATTTGATTAGAATTTCTGCAGCTTCCAGAATTTCGTCTTTCCTTTCATCTGTGATTTTTTCTAATTCGCGTTTAAATGCCGGTATGTGTTCGGAGATGTTCTCTATTGTAATCTGCGGACGATTAATCAAATCAATCAACTTGCATCCGTGGCGTAGGGGAGTAGTCCCTAATTTTTCAAGTGCATCGTTTATTAATGCAGCTTTAATTGAATAGTTACGGGCAAAGTTTACGATGCTTTCTATTGCTTCACGCTTGCTCTTTAATAAAGCATAGCGGTCCTCTTTTACTAACCCCAATTTGTATGCTCTTTCTGTGAGTCGCATATCTGCATCGTCCATGCGAAGAAGAATGCGATATTCGGCTCGTGAAGTAAACATGCGATAAGGTTCGTCAACTCCTTTAGTCACGAGGTCATCGATTAATACGCCAATATATGCTTCATCTCTTGCTAAGGTGAAAGGCTCCCCGCCATGGCAATTGATGTGTGCATTAATACCTGCAATGATACCTTGTCCGCCGGCTTCTTCATATCCGGTAGTACCATTTACTTGTCCGGCGAAGAAGAGATTTCTGATTTTCTTCGATTCCAACGTGTGTTTTAGTTGTGTCGGATCGAAGTAGTCGTATTCGATTGCGTATCCCGGTCGATAAATAACGAGGTCTTTGAAAGCGGGAACCTTCTTCAGTGCTTTTATCTGTATATCCATCGGCAAAGATGAAGAGAATCCATTCAGATATAATTCCTGCGTAGTTTCTCCTTCCGGTTCAAGGAATAACTGGTGCTGTTCTTTATCGGGAAAGGTTACGATCTTTGTTTCGATACTCGGGCAATAGCGTGGTCCGATACTTTGTATTTGCCCGTTGAAAAGGGGAGAATCGGATAGGCCGTTGCGCAGAATGTCATGTACTTCTTCATTTGTAAAGCATGTCCAGCATTGCAATTGCTTAAGATGTCGCACACTGGTATTCATGAATGAGAATTTGTGGAAGTCGCATTCGCCATCCTGAGTGTCCATCAGTTCGTAATGTACGCTTCTTCCGTCAATACGTACAGGAGTGCCGGTCTTCATTCGTCCGTATTCAACGCCATGTTTCGCGATGGATTCGGTTAATTCGTAAGAGGCCGGTTCTGCCATACGTCCACCCGGAAGTTTTGTTTTTCCGACATGCATCAGTCCGTTCAGGAAAGTTCCTGCGGTCAATACGATACATTTGGCGTGAAACGTCACATCCCAGAAAGTCTTCAGTCCCACAACCTCTCCGTTTTCAACGATAATTTCCTTTACGGTATCCTGCCAGATATGTAAATTAGGTATATTTTCTAATATTTCACGCCAGGCCCAGATAAATTTATTCCGGTCGCACTGTGCACGCGGGCTCCACATAGCCGGTCCTTTCGAACGATTTAGTATACGGAACTGGATAGCTGTCTGATCTGTTACCAATCCCATGTAGCCACCCAAAGCATCTATCTCACGTACAATCTGTCCTTTAGCAATCCCCCCTACAGCAGGGTTACAGCTCATTTGCGCCACCTTGTTCATATCCATAGTGATAAGACAGGTTTTTGAGCCTAAATTTGCTGCCGCTGCAGCAGCCTCACAGCCTGCATGTCCAGCACCAATTACAATAACGTCGTACTTAAAATCCATTGAATCAATGTTTATTTCTTAACCGCGCAAAGTTACGAAAAAGTTGCCAGTTGCGGGTTTTATGCAATAAGTTTTAAGTGTTTATAGGTATCACAAACCAATGATTTAATTTATCGATAAGATCTTAATTTTGCCTTTTTACTGTCAAAACGTTTGTGATTTGAACGTTTTAAAAAACGCTATTTGGGACGAAATACTCTTGATAGCTAAAAATATGAGCAATTGGGGTTCTTTTGGAGCGCAGGCGGTCAAATGAAGTTAACTTCATACCTTCGGGAAGTTAACTTTTTGTTGATAAGATACTAATTCTTTCCAAGTACGAAGTTAACATCGTATTAACATGAAGTTAGGTTTTTGTTAAAAGAGGATGAACTTTACACTCAATAAGCTATTTAATAGTGTAAAAAACACCTTTTCTTTTTCTGAAATTCATCAGAAGTGTTTATGCTATTAAATGTCTTTTTGTTGAATCCATCTATTTTTTGCTTTCTAATATCCATGTTCTGGTTTCCTGTTTGGTCTTTTTGCTTGGGAAGGGTATAAATTCTTATCTTATTGAATTTATCTAATTCAAAATGCCAGCGTTTTTTTGAGTATTGTTTCCGGTTGGACGGAAATATGGGGATGTAGGGGAGTCTGAAAATACAGAATGATAGATTATCAATTGTCTTCTTTTGAAAAATTAGGAAGTTACAGAAAAGAGTCGTAAGTTTGTTGGATAGAAAGTATTATAATTATGAATAAGGCATTTCCTACTCTCATTCTTCTATTGTCTTTAGTAGGAGTATTGATCTCTTGTCAACATTCTTCTTCTGCGTATCCCTCTTCTTTAAGGTATGCCGATTCTCTAATGGAAATTTCTCCTGATCATATTTTGAATTATCTCGGTGAGCTTAATGTATCTGCATATTCAAAAGATGATCGGATCTATTTTGGTTTACTTTTGACACAGGCTACTGATAAAAACTTTTTGCCACTTCTTCCCTGTGATTCACTGATTGATGCGGCACTGGATTATTATGTGAAAAAGGATGGTATTCATTGGGCTCGTGCTTGGTTTTATAAGGGGAGGATTCAACGACAAATGAAAATGACGGAAGAGGCCCTGAAGAGTTGTTTTACCGCTTTGCAAGGGGTAGAAGGGAATACGAAAGAGGAATTGAAGTTGAAAGGAATGATTTATGAAGATATGGGAGGGATCTATTTGGATCAGCTCCTTTATCAGAAAGCGTTTGAAGAGTTCTATCATTCTTATCAGTGCGATTCTTTGCTGAATGATGAAAGGATCTTAATGTATTCTCTGTCGAATATGGGCTGGGTGCGTGTAGTTGAAAAAAAAGAAGAAGAAGCCTCTTTTTATTTGGATCAAGCTTTACGGTTGGCTTCGGCTTTGAATGATTCCATTTTTATAAGTGATCTATATGAACGCATGAGTTTAAATTGTGAGAATGTGGACTCTGCTTTTATATATGCCTGTTTGGCAGAAAACTATTTGACTAAGAAGAACGACTCCATTAGTTTGTGGCTAACATTTGGTGAGTTATATTTGGATAAACAGAAGCTGGATTCCGCAGAATATTATTTAAAACGTATTCTAAATACTTCTGATTTCGAACGGAAGATATTAGCTTCATATTCTTTGGCAGAGGTTGAACAGATCAGAGGAAATTATCAACGTGCTTTTGAATATCAGTCTTATTATGGCGATAATATAGACTCTATTTTCTCTTTAAATCATGCATCTGATATCGAGCGGTTGGCCTATAAATATGATTCGGAAGCGAAGATTACAAAAGAGAAGGAAAGCCGGAAGGTTTTAATTCACCGAATCTGTTATGGAGTAATTTTGTTCGTGCTGATCATTGCTATCGTTTTTCAACGAATCCATCGATGTCGAAAAATAGCTCAAGTGTTGTATGAGCAGCGCGTTGCTTATTTAAAAGAGCGCGTTGCTTCGTCACAGTTCCACATAGAACGTTTGGAAGCTGAAATCAGTTCTTTAAAACAAATAGGTGTGGAACGCGAGCAAGAAATTGTATTGAAGCAATCAGAGTTGCGTCGTATTGTTGACGAGAAAGCGCATTTACGTAATAGTCTATTTAAGGAGACATCTATTTTTAAGCGTATTCAAGAACTAAGCAAACAAGTGAAGCGAGAGTGTGATGAAACGATAAAGAATCCCAAAGTACTTCTTGCGAAAGAACAAGTGCAATTGAAAGAAGTGTTGTTTGAACTTTACGACGATCATATTCAATACCTTCGTGCTACTTATCCTAAAATAACTGATGACGATTGTATCTACTGCTGCCTGAAACTTTGTGAAATGGATGATCAGACTATTGCCTATTGTTTTGGCAATACAAGTAAGCAAATTGTGGTGCAGCGGCGTTTACGTTTAAAGAAAAAAATGAAAGAATCAAATGAATAAATCCTTTTTTTGAGATTTATAGAACATCAAAAGAGAAAAATGTTATCAGATGTGATCGCTTTATCTCTGTAAATTAGCTGTTTATAATAATATAAGTGTTATCTCTTTTCTCATTTTACTAAAGGGGAATAGAGTAACTTTGTCGTCAGAACAATAAACTTATATAACAATGAAAACAAAGATGATTGTATTGGGAGGATTACTATCTGCGCAAATAGTATTTCTGTCTAACAATGTTTATGGAGAGAATTCTATGATTGTAACTATTATGAAAAGTAGACATAGCGTGCATGTGATAACACATAAGAAGGAAAATCTGCAAAGAAGTACTTTACCTGTAGCTTGTGGCTATATCGAAGAGAACCAATTTGTCTTAAGTTTTAGTTTTTCTTTGGAGAATAGAAAGATACGGGTTGTTGACTCTGAAACCGGACAGCAAGTTTTTGATGATACGGTGACTGGTACTGCTGTCTCAATTCTTTTGGACAGAGATTCTAATAGTTTTGACGTTTATATTGGAAGTGAAAATTGATTTTAATTAAAAACTTAAAATAACACGAAATGAAAAGAATATTCAAATTAATATTGTTGTTATCTATATTTTGTGGATGTAATAAGAATGATGAAGAAACCATTGTGGATAACACAAATACAGAAGATATGTCTGAGTATAAAAGAGCTAAAGACTTGATATGCCAATTCAGTGAGAGGATAGATAAAGAGAAAGGTGGTACGAGAAGTAATACCTTGCAAATTACATTATCTTTAGCAGGTAAGAAAGCTATTGTCATTCCGAAAATGATTACAAGAGCTGGGGAGGTTAGTACAGATAGTGTGAATATGTTCGTATTTGATACAGAAAAGGATGGGAAATTGGGGTTTGCAATAGCCACCGGAAAAGCTGAAGTAGGAAGAGTCTATGCTTATGTGGAAAATGGAATGCTGTCAGATACTATAGAAAATGAAGGTATGGCTTATCTTGTTGGTCAGATTCCGGATATTATAAAACAGGATCAACTGAATTCTAGTCTGACAAGAAGCGGTGAACAGAGAACAACACATGTCTCTATACCATTGGTAAAGACCGAATGGAACCAGCATTATCCTTATAATGCTCAGATGCCTACGAATGGGAAGTGCTCTATGAGCTATTATTATGCAGGTTGTATTCCTATTGCAGTCGCTCAGGCAATTACTTATTATAGAAAATGTCCGATAGCTTATGATTGGGATGCATTTACTGTAAATACTGGGGTATACGATACTAATCTGATAGCTCCTGTATCTCAATTTGTGAGAAAGGTAGCGGATGGAATTAAGGTAAGCTATAGATGTGATGGGACAGGAACCAAAAACTTAGGCTCGACTAATGATTTTTTGAAAGGATGGGGATATAATGTCGAAAGACATAAGACGAATGATGTTGATAAGAATTTATTGTATCAATGTCTTATAACTAAAAACGTTGTTGTCTTTGTAGGAAAGAAAAAAAAGGGTACGGGACATGCTTGGTTGGTTGATGGTGGAGTTTTTGAATATTCAGGAAATGCCATGATTGGTTGTACTAATATACAGGTACAAGCGATTCATTGTAATTTTGGATGGAACACGTCTAATAATGGTTGGTATGCTATTAAAGACGGAGCTTATAATAGACCAGCTGATAATGCTTCTCAAGATGGTAATAATCCGACTAATGATAAAAATTCACCGAATGGTAATTATTACACAGATAATGATTATATTTATTTTCATGAAGCTATGGGGACTGAAATCTTATGGTAAAATATAAATTCATAATTATGAAAAAATTATTTTTTTTATGTTGTATATCTTTGGTGTGCATTTACGGATGCAATGATGATTCTGATAAATATTTTTCTAATTTTTTGAAGAGTAAAGAGGCGACTCTTGGTTCGGAGAGGGGGACCATTACGGTAGAAGGATGGGAGAAGTTTAAGCTGGTGCAGGCAAAGGAAATAGTAAATCAAGATACGATTTATACGGTAGATGAAATAAATGGCACTGATTATCAGGGAAGATGGTATCACGTAAAAGTCGATGAAAAACGGATGACTATAGATTGTGATAAGAATGAGACAGGGAATAAGAGAGTAGTTTCTTTACTTTTCCAGGGATCAGGTAATTCGTTTGATTGGTTTTCTCTGACCCAATCAGAATGATTCGGTTTATATATCATAGCTGAATGTATGTTACAATCGGATATTTTAGATATTTGGGATTACAGTTATATATTGAAAAATAAAAGATTAACCTAAAGCTGGATTTTAATTTAGGAGATAGAGTCAGCGTGTAAAAACTTATTCTATCTCCTTTTATCTTTTATTGTTTCCTTATAGCCAATGCCCTGTTTTCTGCCGCTTCCATGATTTCCCGCTCTCCGGGTCCCTTGTCATTAATGCCGCAAAGGTGGAGGATTCCATGAATGATGGTACGGTGTAATTCCTCGTCATAAGTCGTATTGAATTGCTCTGAGTTAGTCTTTACCGTTTCCAGGCTAATAAATAAATCTCCAGAAAGACGGTCACCCTGACAATAGTCGAAGGTGATGATGTCTGTATAGTAATCATGTTGCAAGTACTGGCGGTTTACTTCCAGTATTTTTTCATCCGAACAGAATATATAGGCGATTTCACCGATTCTTTTCCCATAAGTGGCAGCTACGGCTTTGATCCATTCGGTAGTCTCGCGTTTCTTGATATCGGGCATTTTGACACCCTCTGTTTGATAAGTTACGGCCATAATTGTTTTTATTTTAAAAGAAGAATAAATAACTGATTAGAATTGCTGCAATGATTCCGGCAAAATCGGCAATCAGTCCGCACGTCACCGCATTACGTGTTTTCGTGATGCCTACGCTGCCGAAGTAAACAGCCAGAATATAGAAAGTGGTATCGGAAGCTCCGCGAACCACACAGCTCACACGTCCGACAAATGAATCGGGTCCGAATTGCTTCATGGTATCGATCATCAAGCCATTGGCACCGCTTCCACTGAGTGATTTCATTAAGGCAGTCGGCAGTGCACCTACAAAACCGGTGTCAAGTCCACAGAATGCCACAATGGAGCCGATACCTCCAACGAGTATATCCATAGCCCCCGAAGTACGGAAAACCGCGATTCCAACGAGGAATGCCACCAGGTAAGGAATGATGCGGACTGCTGTGGTGAAGCCTTCTTTGGCACCTTCTACAAAAGAATCGTATACGTTGATTTTTTTTCGAATGCCTGTGCCGATAAATAATATGATGACAGAAAACAGGATCACATTGGCTGTCAAGGTGGAATAAATTCCCATATCTTCGCGTGAAAGCGTAGCCGTCAGGTAAATGATTCCGCCAAAAAAAAGGCTCAGGCAACCCATAAGTGTCAATATCGCTTTGTTTATCAGATTGATGCGCTGGGAAATACTGACAGCGATGACTCCTACCAGTGTGGAGATAAAGGTACTTAGCAAGATGGGGATGAAAATATCCGTTGGCTGTGCAGCTCCCATCTGTGCCCGGTAGACCATAATGCTGATAGGGATGATGATCAATCCGGAAGTATTAATCACCAGGAACATAATCATGGGGTTACTGGCGGTGTCTTTCTTAGGGTTCAGTTCCTGTAACTCTTTCATGGCTTTCAGTCCCATGGGGGTAGCGGCATTGTCGAGTCCCAGCATATTGGCAGACATATTCATAAAAATAGAACCCATGACCGGATGTCCTTTCGGAATGTCCGGAAACAAGCGGCAGAAGACCGGACTCAGCCAGCGTGAAAGGGCATTGATCAGTCCGCTGTTTTCACCGATTTTCATTATTCCGAGCCAAAGGGACAAGACACCGGTGAGTCCGAGGGAAATCTCGAATGCTGTTTTAGAAGAGTCGAAAGTAGAATTGATAATCTCCGTGAATATTTGGGTATCGCCGAAGAACAGGAGTTTGCAGACGGCAACTACGAAAGCAATCACAAAGAACGCAATCCAGATATAATTTAGAACCATAAATATGCCCGTTAATTTTCCTACAAAATTAAGAATATGTTTCTATTCATTGTGGCTTTTTTGCCTATTTTTGTCAGGATGTAACTTTATAAACTCAATTGTCTCGATGAAATCGATAGAAATTCAAAAAGAACTGGAGACTTATGTTGATCCGGTGAAGCGGGAATATCTTCCCGGATTCTTTAAAACCGGAAAAGGGCAGTATGGCGAAGGTGACAAGTTTCTTGGGGTAGTAGTGCCCAATACTCGTATTGTGGCTAAAAGGCATAAGGACATCCCTTTTGAGGTAATGGCCGAATTGCTTCAGTCGGAGTGGCACGAATGCCGGTTGTGTGCATTGCTGATGATGGTGGAACGGTTTAAAAAGTCCGACGAGAAAGAGCGGGAGGCTATCTATCGTTTCTATCTGTCTCAAACGGAACGTATTAACAACTGGGATTTGGTAGACCTGTCGGCTCCTTATATTGTAGGCGAATATCTGAGAGATAAATCACGTGACGATCTTTATCGGCTGGCTGAGAGTAATCTGCTGTGGGAGCAGCGCATCGCGGTAGTGGCTACTGTTACTTTGATCAGAAATAACGATTTCACCGATATTCTTCGTCTGGCAGAGTTGTTGTTGCAGCATAAGCACGACCTGATGCAGAAGGCTATAGGCTGGATGCTCCGTGAGATGGGAAAGAAGGACCGGGACTTGCTGTTGCAATTCTTGGATAAATACAGGATGGTGATGCCACGAACTATGTTGCGTTATTCGATAGAAAAACTGACGGAAGCCGAACGAAAATATTACATGAAGCGTTAATTGGGGCATTGCAGGATTGGCTACAGGGATCCGGGGAACCGAGAGATTTAATCTCTTGCTTATAGGGATGTCATCCTCTGTGAACTCTGTGTCCTCTGTGGTGAACTTCTCGTTTCAAAGGAAAAACTCTGTGAAACGCTGTGCTACTCTGTGATGAAATCTATATCTTTGCTACCTATTTATAAAAAAGAAATGGAAGAAGATTTTAATATACGGGATCATCAACTGACCAGCAGAGAACGGGATTTCGAGAACGCCCTCCGTCCATTGAGCTTTGAAGACTTCAACGGGCAGGACAAGGTGGTCGATAATCTCCGCATTTTTGTCAAGGCGGCTCGCCTGAGGGGTGAAGCACTGGATCATGTATTGCTGCATGGACCTCCCGGATTGGGAAAGACTACTTTATCGAATATTATCGCTAACGAGTTGGGTGTGGGATTTAAGATAACTTCCGGACCAGTACTCGACAAACCGGGTGATCTGGCCGGGGTGCTGACCAGTCTTGAACCGAATGACGTGTTGTTTATCGACGAGATTCACCGTCTTTCACCGGTAGTGGAAGAATATCTCTATTCGGCCATGGAGGACTATCGTATCGATATCATGATCGATAAGGGGCCCTCGGCCCGTAGTATCCAGATTGATCTGAGCCCGTTTACACTGGTGGGGGCGACAACCCGCAGCGGTTTGCTGACGGCTCCTTTGCGTGCCCGTTTCGGTATCAACCTGCATTTGGAGTATTATGACGACGATATATTAAGTGGCATTATCCGCCGTTCGGCAGGTATACTTGACGTGCCTTGTTCGTCTCAGGCAGCCGGTGAAATAGCTTCAAGGAGTCGTGGAACCCCTCGTATAGCCAATGCGCTGCTGCGCAGGGTGCGCGACTTTGCACAGGTGAAAGGTTCGGGATCTATCGACACGGAGATTGCCAACTATGCGCTTGAAGCACTGAACATCGATAAATACGGACTGGATGAAATTGATAATAAGATTCTCTGCACCATTATTGACAAGTTTAAGGGTGGTCCGGTGGGATTGACAACGATTGCCACTGCCCTGGGTGAGGATGCCGGAACGATTGAGGAAGTATACGAGCCATTCCTTATCAAGGAGGGGTTCCTGAAGCGTACTCCCCGGGGACGTGAGGTGACGGAGCTGGCTTACAAACATCTTGGGCGCAGCCTTTACGATAGTCAGAAGACACTGTTTAATGATTAGATACACAAAAACAACATGGCCGGATTAAAGTCATTGGTAAAAGATACAGCCCTGTATGGGCTGAGTAGTATGGTTGGTAGGTTTCTGAACTATCTGTTGGTGCCGTTATATACAGCGGTCTTACCTGCCGCATCCGGCGGATATGGGGTTGTCACCAACGTATATGCCTGGGCGGGGTTGATTATGGTACTGTTGACGTTCGGGATGGAGACCGGTTTTTTCCGTTTTGCCAATAAGTCGGAAGAAGATCCGGCAAAAGTATATGCCAATTCACTGATCTCGGTAGGAGGTATTTCACTTATCTTTGCCGTCCTTTGTCTGACATTCCTTCAGCCTGTCTCTAATTTTCTGGACTATGGCGATCATCCTGACTTCATCGGGATGATGATAGTGGTCATGGCTCTCGATTCTTTCCTGTGCATCCCGTTCGCTTATCTGCGTTATAAAAAGCGTCCCATTAAATTTGTTGCCATTAAGTTCGTTTCCATCATTGCCAATATCGTTCTGAACCTGTTCTTCCTGTTGCTTTGCCCGTGGTTGCATGTGCATTTTCCCGCATCGGTGGATTGGTTCTATAATCCGACCTATCTGGTAGGGTACATCTTTGTCACCAATCTGATAACAACCTGTTTGCAACTTTTTTGCCTGATTCCCGAGCTTCGTGGCTTTGCCTATCGGGTGGACAAGGCACTGTTGAAGCGGATGCTTGTCTATTCTTTTCCGATATTGATTTTTGGCCTGGTAGGCATTTTGAACCAGACGGTGGATAAGATTATCTATCCTTTCCTCTTTACCGATCGTCAGGAAGGGCTGGTGCAACTCGGCATTTACGGTGCTGCCACCAAGATTGCCATGGTGATGGCTATGTTCACTCAAGCTTTTCGTTATGCCTATGAGCCGTTTGTATTTGGCAGGGAACGTGAAGGAGACAATCGCCGGATGTATGCCCAGGCGATGAAGTATTTCCTTATTTTTGCCTTGCTTGCCTTTCTGACAGTTATGTTCTATCTCGATATTTTGCGTTATATGGTGGCACCCGATTATTGGGCTGGACTTAGTGTGGTAGCCATCGTGATTGGCGCGGAAATATTCAAAGGCATCTATTTTAACCTCTCGTTCTGGTATAAGCTGATCGATGAAACTCGTTGGGGAGCTTATTTCTCCATGGTCGGATGTGCTATTATCGTGGGAATGAATGTACTGCTGGTTCCCACTTACGGATTCGTGGCCTCGGCATGGGCTTCGGTAGCCGGATATGGGGTAATTACGGTTCTGTCTTATTGGATCGGACAGAAAAAATACCCCATCCATTATGACTTGAAGCACCTCGGTATGTATGTGTTGCTTACAGCAGTGCTCTATGCGGCAGGAGAGCTGGTACCTATTCAAAATGTGGTACTTCGCCTGGCTTTCCGTACCGTTTTGTTACTGATATTTGTGGCTTATGTTATCCGGACGGATTTGCCATTGAGCCAGATTCCTGTGATTAACCGATTTATTAAGAAGAAATAGTTATGAAGGCAGACAATCGAAACATTTTTGCCGTTAAGGCATTTCTCAGAGAATATCTGGACCTGAGAAAGGACAAAGACAACGAACTGGCAACGGTTGATTCCATCCGGAAAGGTGTGGAGTTCAAAGGGGCTAACCTCTGGATTCTGATTTTTGCTATCTTCATGGCCTCACTCGGACTGAATGTCAATTCGACGGCCGTCATTATTGGTGCCATGTTGATTTCACCGTTGATGGGACCAATCATGGGAGTGGGGCTATCGGTAGGGCTGAATGACTTTGAGTTGATGAAACGCTCTCTGAAAAGCTTCCTGATTACTACGGCGTTCAGCGTGACGACGGCTACTATTTTTTTCCTGTTTACTCCCATTGCCGAAGCGCAGTCGGAGTTGCTGGCACGCACGTCACCGACAATTTATGACGTTTTCATCGCACTTTTCGGTGGACTTGCCGGAGTGGTTGCCCTTTCTACCAAAGAGAAAGGAAATGTAATTCCGGGTGTTGCCATTGCTACTGCATTGATGCCGCCTCTCTGTACGGCAGGTTATGGGTTGGCTTCCGGCAATCTGATCTATTTTCTGGGAGCATTCTACCTCTATTTCATCAATTCCGTATTTATCAGTCTTGCCACGTTTATCGGTGTACGGCTGATGCACTTCCAGCGGAAAGAGTTTGTAGACAAGAACCGTGAAAAGAAGGTACGTCAATATATCGTATTCATCGTGATTCTGACTATGTGTCCGGCTATTTATCTTACGATGGGAATTATCCGGAGTACCTTTTTCGAGACGGCGGCCAATCGTTTTGTCTCCGAACAACTCAACTTTGATAATACCCAGGTTCTGAATAAGAAGATCCATTACGAAGGAGATTCATGCGAGATCCGTGTCGTGCTGATCGGTCCGGAAGTGCCGGAAGCTTCCATCGCCATTGCCCGCAGCAAGATGAAAGACTATAAACTGGAAAATACGAAGCTGATTGTTTTGCAGGGAATGAACAATAACGATGCGATGGACCTCTCGTCAATTCGTGCCATGGTAATGGAAGATTTCTATAAGAATAGCGAGCAACGTTTGCAGGAACAACAAGTCAAGATAACCACACTCCAGAAGAGCCTTGAACGATATAAGTCTTACGATGAAATGAGCCGGAAAATCATTCCGGAACTGAAAGTACTTTATCCTTCGGTGACGGCTTTATCTATTTCGCATACGATTGAGACGACGGTCGATTCGATGAAAACAGATACAATTGCACTTGCCGTGCTGAAGTTTACCCGCCATCCGAAGAACGATGAAAAGGAGAAAATCAGTGCGTGGCTTCAGGCGCGGGTAGGAGCCAAGAAACTCCGGTTGATTGTTGAAGAATGACGGGAAGCATATGGCCGGAGAAAAGAAGATGAATAAACATGATTAATATAAATGAATAGAAACAAAGTAATTAACTCTTTCTGTAGCAGAAAGAGATGGGGGGAAGTTCTGTGTCTGGTTTTGCTTTTTCTCTACCCGGCTTCATTGCATGCCGATGAAGGTATGTGGATGCTGGGCAATCTGAATAAAGAAACCCGTAAAGCGATGAAAGAACTGGGATTGCAGATGCCTGCCGACCGGCTTTACAGTACGAAGCGTCCGTCGCTGAAAGACGCTGTGGTCAGTTTCGGAGGATTCTGCTCGGGAGTAGTCGTTTCCGAGGATGGCCTGGTATTTACCAATCATCACTGCGGGTTCAGCAGCATACAACAACATAGTTCGGTTGACCACGATTATCTGAAAGACGGGTTCGTGGCGCATAGCCGGGAAGAAGAGTTGCCCAATCCCGAGTTGTATGTCCGCTTCCTGCTACGTACAGAAGACGTTACCCGCCGGGTCCTGAAAGCTACAACACCCGGTATGACCGAAGCTGAACGAGGTTTAGCCATCGATTCGATGATGATATTAATAGGGGATGAAGTCTCGAAAAAGGACTCCACATTGGTTGGCATTGTAGATGCTTATTACGGAGGCAATGAGTTTTGGCTTTCCGTTTACCGCGATTTCAACGATGTGCGTCTGGTGTTTGCGCCACCGTCCTCTATCGGTAAGTTTGGATGGGACACGGACAACTGGATGTGGCCCCGTCATACAGGCGATTTCTGTGTCTTTCGCATTTATGCCGATAAGGAGAACCGCCCTGCGGACTATTCGCCCGATAACGTGCCCTATCACCCCGAATATGTAGCTCCGATTACGTTGGATGGATATAAAGAAGGTTCGTTTTGCATGACGTTGGGCTATCCCGGCAGTACAGAACGTTATCTTTCTTCGTTTGGTATCGAGGAAATGATGAACGGGATGAATCAGGCTATGATCGACGTCCGCGGAGTGAAACAGGCCATTTGGAAACGTGAGATGGACCGGAGAGATTCTATCCGTATCAAATATGCGTCGAAATATGACGAAAGCTCCAATTACTGGAAAAACAGTATCGGGACCAATAAAGCCATACGCAAACTAAAGGTGCTGGATAAGAAGCGCCAGGCGGAAGACGCGCTCCGAAAGTGGATTCAGAAGACTCCGTCAGAACGGGAGAAGTTGCTGCACCTGATGTCGTCGCTCGAACTGAACTACAAGGATCGTAAAGAGGTGAACCGGGCGATGGCCTATTTCGGAGAGTCGTTTATTAACGGTCCCGAATTGGTGCAATTTGCGCTGACCATCCTGAACTTCGACTTCGAAGCGGAACAGAAGCAGGTGGTGGCTCAGCTCCAGAAGTTGCTCGATAAATATGCAAACTATGATGTGACCATTGATAAAGAAGTGTTTGTAGCCATGTTGAAGGAGTATCGGAGCAAAGTGGACCGGGCATATCTGCCCGATCTTTACCAAACCATAGATACGCTTTACGGAGGCAATGAGCAGATGTATGTTGATTCATTGTATGCTCATTCTGAGATCACTTCTCCACGCGGCTTGAAGCGTTTCCTGGAACGCGATACTACTTTCCATATGGTCGATGACCCTGCAGTTTCGCTCGGCATTGATCTGATTGTGAAATTTTTCGATATGCGTAGTCAGATGGCTGAGGCTTCTGATAATATAGAAAAGGACGAACGCGAGTTTAATGCCGCCATGAGAAGGATGTATGCCGACCGCAATTTCTATCCGGATGCCAACTCGACAATGCGGCTGAGTTTCGGTACCATAGGCAGCTATTCACCTTACGACGGTGCCGACTATGACTATTATACCACGGTAAAGGGAATTTTCGAGAAGGTAAAGGAGCACAGTGGTGACCCCGACTTTGCTGTACAGCCGGAGGTCCTGTCCCTGCTGGCATCAGGTGATTTCGGACGTTATGCCGACGAAAAGGGAGATATGAATGTATGTTTCATCTCAAACAATGACATTACGGGTGGCAATTCCGGCAGTGCCATGTTCAACGGCAACGGTGAATTGCTGGGGTTGGCATTCGACGGGAATTGGGAAGCGATGAGTAGCGATATCGTTTTCGAACCCGAAGTACAACGCTGTATCGGGGTCGATGTACGATATATGCTCTTCATTATCGAAAAGTTCGGAAAAGCAAGCCAGCTGATACAAGAACTGAAAATAGAAGACCGAAAGAAGTAAGCCCTTACCCTAACGTCTCAGTATGATTACGATTACTGCTGAGATTATGAGCAGAATGCCGATTCCGATGCTCCGGGTAAAGGGTTCGCCGAACATAAAGATACCTACACAAACAGCTGTTACCGGCTCCATGGCTCCAAGTACGGAAGTGAGCGTGGAGCCGATGCTTTTTACGGCCTGTACTAATGCCAGGTTAGAGATTACGGTTGGAATCAATGCCAGCAGCAGCAGATTTCCTCCCGTATGCCAGTCGGGAATGGCTTGAATACCCGTGGTCGCGCCTATCCCCACCAGCAGGAAAAGCGTACCGAACAGAAAAACATAGAAAGTAAGCCTTAGCCCTTTCATCTGTCCGATCTTGAGTTGACTCACCGTAACCAGGTAAAGCGCATATCCCAAAGCCGACAGGAGAACGATGAACAATCCGATGGCAGTAATTCCACCGGAACTGTCGCCGTAAGAAAGGCAGGAGACACCGACTACGGCAAGAGCGATGGCGAAGAAGCGCCAGGCTGACTTCTTTTCGCGGAAAAAGATCATCATAATCAGCGTGGTCAGTACCGGATACATGAAATGGATGGTAGTGGCTACCCCGCTTGCCATGAATTTATACCCCCAGAACAAGAAGACTGCGGACATCAGATAGAGGAAGGCAAGTAGCGACAGCGAAGGGATTTCTTTGCGGCTGATACGGAAAGACTGTTTGTCGAGCAACAGGATACATCCCAAAGCTAAGCAGGCGAACAGGAACCGATAAAACAGGATGGATTCGAAGTGCATTCCCTCACGCATGGCAGGGATGGTGAAAAGAGGAATCAGCCCGAAGGAGGCCGATGAAAGCAGACCGTAAAGGAAACCATTAAATTTGTTCATACCCGAAAACTATTACCTGTTTTTTTTTAATTCACGCAAAGGTAGTGTTTTTGGGGACAATATAAATAAGAGAACCCTGACTTAATCTTTTCTTATCATTTTGACTTTTTGCTTTTCTGACCCTTCCAGAATCGTTTATTTCGGGCCTCTCTCCGGTTGGTGTGAAAAAAACGTCCGGAATTTGCATTAGGTTCGCAATGTGCTGTCTTTGATTCGCTTGATCTGCTTTCTATTTTTAGAGTATATCGGGTGATTGCAAACAAATAGTTGCTTAATCTCTTTGTTTGAGCTCTTTTGGGTAGTTTCCGGTTGCTGCTCTATTGAAATGAACCAGCTTGTGAACAGAAGCTTTTTCGGAAAAAGTGGGAATAAAGAAGGCCTCTTCCTCCGATGGAGTAAGCATTTGCTCCGGATGGAGTAACCTTTCGGGGGAAATGCAGGTTGCATTTCGTCCGGAAGCCTGCTCTTCGGAGTGAGAAAGCCCGGCTCTTCACCCCGCTCAGACCGTTGCTAAGTGAAGTGAAGAGCCGGGCTTTCATCCGGCTTCTCTCCGAAAGAGAAATTTTATAAGAAAGGGAAGTAAGCAGGGAACGGCTAATCTGGTCTTTTTGAAAGTTGACAGACCGTTCTTCCTATCTTTTTGTCCTTAGCTCTTCTTGGGTTTTCTTCTTGCCCATCCCTCTTCGCTGAAGTCGGGTTCGGCATCTTTAAAGAACTGCTTCCATTCATCTTTACCTTTGGGACCACGTGCTGCGGAATATCCGCGTTCCTCGCGGCTGGGCTTTTGGGCTTTCCGGGTGTCCGCCTGTTTTCCGTCTTTACCGGCTCTGCCTTTATCCTTGCGGTCGGCCGATGCGGCTGTATTTCTTCCTTTGCCGCCCTTGTCACTGCCTTCATTCCGTTTTCCGCGTCCTCTGCGTTCCGTAGGTGCTTCTTCTCCGGCAACCTCTACCGTAACCTTGCGTCCGTTCCAGTTTGTCCGGTTCAATGCTTTTACTACGTTCTGCGCTTGTTTCTCTTCTACTTCGAAGAACGAGAAGTTCTTCATCAGGTCGATACGTCCCAGTTCCACTCTTCCACGGGTGTTATTGTTGAGCAGGGTAATCAGTTCATGGGGGAAGAAGTTATCCATCTTACCCAGGTTGATGAAAAGTCGGGTGAAGCCCGGTTCAGCCTGGCGGCCACTCTTGCTGTCACGGCTTTTTACGGCACGTTCGCTGCGGCTGTCTGTCGGCACCTCTATTTCTTCACGATTGCGATAATAATCCACGAACCGGTTGAACTCGTGCGATACCATGCGCTTGATAAGGTCCTCCTTGCTCAGCCATTCCAGTTTACGATAAATTTCGGGCATGAAGTCGTTAATGTCTTCCTCGTTTACCTTTACTTTTTCAAGGTCATCGATCACTTTAAGAAGCTGTTTCTCGCAAATCTGTTTGCCGGTAGGCATTTCGCCGGCAATGAACTTCTTGCCGATGATACGCTCTATTTCGCGCATTTTTCCCTTTTCACGCAGGTTGATAATCGCAATCGATGTACCTGTCTTACCGGCACGTCCGGTACGTCCGCTGCGGTGTGTGTAGCTTTCCGTATCATCCGGCAACCCGTAGTTGATGACGTGTGTCAGGTCGTCTACGTCCAGTCCGCGTGCGGCAACGTCTGTGGCTACCAGTATCTGGAGGTTGCGAATACGGAACTTCTGCATCACCGTGTCACGCTGTGCCTGCGAAAGTTCTCCGTGCAGTGAATCGGCGTTATAGCCTTCCTGCATCAGTTTATCGGCAATCTCCTGGGTCTCTTTACGGGTACGGCAGAAGACGATACCGTAAATCTGCGGATAATAGTCTACGATGCGTTTCAGTGCAGCATATTTATCTTTTGCGTGTACGGTATATACCACATGCTTCACATTGCTTGTACTTTCGTTTTTGCGTCCGATGGTAATCTCTTTTGCATCGTGAAGGTAGTTCTTCGAAATACGGGCTATTTCGGGGCTCATCGTAGCCGAGAAAAGCAGTGTGTTGCGTTCCTGCGGAACATCGGCCAGAATAGCGTTTATACTCTCCGTAAAGCCCATGTTAAGCATTTCGTCCGCTTCGTCCATTACCACGTTGGTGACAGTGGCAAGCGATACTGTTTTGCGTTCCATCAGGTCGAGCAGACGTCCCGGTGTGGCAACAATGATGTGCACACCCCGTTTCAGGCTGCGTATTTGGCTGTCGATGGACGAACCACCGTATACGGGCAATACTTTCAGCCCGTCAATGTATTTGGAGTAATCGTTCAGATCGCCCGCTATCTGGAGGCAAAGCTCACGTGTAGGGCATAGAACGAGTGATTGGGGGATTCTGTTTTTTACGTTAATTTTTTGGATGAGGGGCAAGCCAAACGCTGCGGTCTTACCCGTTCCTGTCTGTGCAAGAGCTACTACATCATTGTTCTCTCCTAAAAGGTATGGAATCACTTCCTCCTGTACCGGCATGGGATTCTCGTATCCCATCTCTTCAATAGCTTTACGTATCTCCGGAGAAACGCCAAGCTCTTCAAATGTCTTCATTAAATCTCTGTATATCTTTATATTCGGGTGCAAAGATACGGATTAATTGTGAATTACGAATGATAACAATAAATAATGATGGACAAAAAATGCGTTATTCCAGCAAGATGTTGCGTAGTCTGTGTGTGTCCTCGGGCTGCAGACCGATTGCTTTCTGCAGATAAGTGGATACATCACCGTATTTGCGCTCTATCTCGTCTTTGGCTGCATTAAGGAAATCTTCTTTTGCCGAGAAAAGAGTGGTAATGGCCTCCTGCGAGTTGGCGGGCAGGTTATAAGCGTACTTGGACGCTTTGGGGATATTAAAGTAATCGTTGCTCAGACGGTAATCTTCCATAATGATATCCGCATTAACATCTAAAGCAGCCAGTATCAGGGCAGATACGATGCCGGTCCGTCCTTTTCCCGACGAGCAGTGAATCACTACCGGATAGCTGTTTTTGTCGAGCAGGATATCGAATATTTCCTTGTATTCCTTCTGGTATTTTACCACCAGTTCGCGGTTCATCCCTTCCACCATGTGGTAAATGGTATCCGTCTTGATCTTCTCTTGTTGTATGCCGTGCAGGATATGTTCCATATCACCCGTACTGATAGGGATATGCACCACATTGAATCCTTTTTGCAAAGGAGGCGTATTATGGAGTTCGCTTTCGGAGCGCAGGTCCAGAATGGTTTTGATGCCCAGATTCTGTAGTTTTCTGAAGGCAAAGCAATTCAGGCTGTCTATCTGTGCCGAACGGTAGAGCTTGCCCCAGCGTACGTGCTTTCCTGTAGCGGATTTATATCCTCCCAAGTCGCGGAAGTTCTGTATGCCGGGCATATTTACATTGCGGGGAGCCACTTTTACACGGTATTTGTCATTGAATACCATTGTATAATAGGAGCGTTTGGAAGGATCGTTGGTCACAATCGTTATCCGTGCGTCGGAGATGTTAGCCATGGCGACGGGATTGTCTTCGGGTATGAACTCCGGATTGTCGGATGCATATACTTTCACCTGCCCCTTGATGAGAGGGGTTGTTTCCCATTTAAGAATACAGTTTCCTATATTATTCTCTTCGCAAACCACCGAAATGTTAGGAGACATATCTGTGCACGAAGGCAGAATAAGTAAAATAGTTAGTAAATTGAACAGGTTTTTGTACATAGTTCGTATTTGTCTGAGAGCACTATTTGCAAAGATATGGATTCTTGTTACATGGTATAATTACTTTGCTATAATTAGACAACGTTAATAGTAATTAGCTACGGGCTACACGCTACGGGTAATTATGCTGGATGATGCACATTTACTTGTTGCTTGTAGCTCGTAACTGACAAGCATTAACGGTAGTTTGCCGCAAACTCCTCCGATACGGAGTTGCTGAAACTCTTGCAGACTTCTGCGGAGAAATCCTGACCGCATTGTATCACCTTATCCCAGGTCTCCTCACTCAGGTTTTGCAAGTCGCGGTAACGGACGTCATATTTTAACATGCCGTAGATCAGGCCGGCATTGAAGTTGTCTCCTGCACCGATGGTACTGACTGCTTGCAACGGGGTGACAGGATACTCTTTCGATATTGTGTTGGTACGCAGCGAGATTTTCTCTGCTCCGGCTGTACAAAGGAATAGCGGACAATAAAACTTGATTTTATCCTTGTAGATCTTCTCTGCGTCTTTGATTCCGTACATGTAATAGAAGTCTTCCAGAGATCCCCTTACGATGTCGGCATATTCCAGATTCTCGATAATGGTTGGAGCTAACTTCATAGCCTCGTTCTTATGTGAAGAACGGAAATTGGGATCATAATATACAATCGCTTTTTTCTCTCTTGCTATGTCCAGCAGTTCCAGAATCTTGTCGCGTAAAACCGGATTCAGGGCATAATATGAACCGATGACAATGATATCATCTTCGTTGATGGGAGGGAACAAAACGTCCAGCCGCTGTTTGGGATAGTCTTTATAGAAGATGTATTCCGCGTCGCTGTGTTCGTTCAGGAAAGCCAGGGATACGGGCGATTTGCCATCCGGGAACACATTGACGTGATCCGTCGGGATATGATTGTCACGCATGAATTGCAAGATGATGTTTCCAACATGGTCGTTGCCCGTTTCGCTGATGAAACATACATTGACTCCCATGCGTCCTAAAGAAACGATGCCGTTGAAAACAGAGCCTCCGGGAACGGCTGCCGAAGGCTGGTCGTTCCGGAAGATGATATCGAGTATAGTCTCTCCGATGCCGATTACTTTACGCATAGTTTTCTTGATTTTTCACCCAGATAACCACCGTGATGGCGTTTGGAGTATTCTTCGATAGTGAATTCAGTCCTTTTCATTGTTTGTACCACGAGGATATCGCCGATGACGGTCATTACCGTAGTCGAGGTAGTAGGGGTCATACCCAGTGTACAAACCTCGGCAGGGTGCCCTGTACTCAGGCATACATCTGATTCGCTGGCAAGCGGACTGTCGGGGTTTCCGGTGATAACGATGAATTTAAGGCCCGGATTCAGGTTGTGGGCCAACTGCGTTAACTCTACGATTTCACGGGTTTTGCCCGAGTTTGAAATCAACAGCAACAGGTCGTTCTCTTGCAGGATGCCCAGATCGCCATGTTGCGCTTCGCTGGGATGCAGGAAGACAGAGGGAATACCGGTCGAACAAAACGTAGTGGCGATGTTCATCGCTATTTGTCCGGCTTTACCCATGCCGGAAGTTACAAGTTTGCCTTTTTTTCTGTGTATTTGTTCCACAATCAACTCAACCGCCTTTTCGTAGGCATTGGTCACGGGAATATTCAGCACGGCTTGTGCTTCCTTTTGCAGGAGTTCTTGAATCGATTCAATCATTATATCTTAGTTGTTAATTCATTAAATGTGTTTGCTACTTCATAATAGGAGGACAGCGGATGGCGGGCAAATCCTCTTGCCTGTAATTCGCTGAGTACGGCAAGCAACGGGCTATAAAAACCATTTGCGTTGTAGAAGATCACTTTCTTCTGGTGATAACCGATGGAAGCGGCTGCCATGACATGAAATACTTCATCCAGCGTGCCGATACCGCCGGGGAGAGCCACCAATACATCCGACTGTTGCAGGATGATATCCTTGCGGTCACTCAGATTGTGTGTGCGGATCATTTCATCGAGATATGTACTCACTTTGCCGTTCTCTTCAAGTTTGGAGGGTACTACACCGATGACACGTCCCCCGCTTTCTTTGACTGCCTTTGCCACACATTCCATGAGTCCGAGGTTGGCACCACCGTAGATAAGTGTCTTGCCGTTTCTTCCCATCCATTCGCCAATCTGATGGGCTGCATCGAAGAATGTCGGGTCGATGCTGTCGGACGCGGAACAGAAAATTCCTATCTTTTCCATAAGGGTTATTGATGTTATAGCTTACAAATATCTGCAATTTTCTATAAACGACAATAAGTTTTATTGTATTTTTGTATCCTCAACCTAACTTAATAGTAAGAATGAAGCAGTTAAGTACCCGTGCAGAAATGCAATATAATATACATACCCTGTCCAACGGTCTTCGCATCATCCATGAGCCTTCGCTTTCAAAGGTGGCTTATTGTGGATTTGCCGTAGATGCCGGCACCCGTGATGAGGCTGAAAACGAACAAGGAATGGCCCACTTTGTGGAGCACCTGATTTTTAAAGGTACCCGGAAACGGAAGGCATGGCATATCCTGAATCGTATGGAGAATGTAGGAGGCGACCTGAATGCATATACCAATAAGGAAGAGACGGTGATCTATTCGGCATTCCTGACCGAACATTTTGGGCGGGCACTGGAATTGCTGGCAGATATTGTTTTTCACTCCACTTTTCCGCAGAACGAGATAGAAAAGGAGACGGAAGTGATTATCGACGAAATACAGTCATACGAAGATACTCCTTCGGAGCTTATTTTCGATGACTTTGAAGATATGATTTTCCGGAATCATCCGTTGGGACGCAACATTCTGGGCAGGCCGGAATTGCTGAAGCAATTCCGAAGCGGGGATGCGGTTGCTTTTACTTCCCGGTTCTATCAACCTTCCAATATGGTATTCTTTGTTTTGGGCAACTTCAACTTTCAGAAAATAGTCCGCCAGGTGGAGAAACTGTTGGCAGACCTTCCGTTGATTGGAGTCGATAATCACCGTACTCCGCCTCCCCTTTACGTACCGGAGCATCTGGTTGTCCATAAGGAGACCCATCAGGCGCATGTGATGATTGGCAGTAGGGGATACAATGCTTATGATGATAAACGTACCGGCTTGTATCTGCTGAATAATATTCTGGGTGGTCCGGGGATGAACAGTCGCCTGAATGTTTCTCTCCGCGAGCGAAGAGGATTGGTCTACACTGTGGAGTCCAATCTGACATCGTATACGGATACGGGAGCTTTCTGCATCTATTTTGGAACCGACCCTGCGGATGTGGATACTTGTCTGCGGTTGACTTACAAAGAACTGAAAAGGATGCGGGATGTGAAAATGACCTCTTCGCAGCTGATGGCTGCTAAAAAACAACTGATCGGGCAGATTGGAGTTGCTTCGGATAATAATGAAAATAATGCGTTGGGGATGGCAAAGACCTTCTTGCATTACCACAAGTATGAATCATCCGAATCTGTTTTCCGGCGAATCGAAGCATTAACTGCAGAAGGGTTGCTGGAGGTAGCCAATGAGATGTTCGCAGAGGAATATCTTTCTACACTGATCTACAGATAAGAAGAAAAGGAAGAGGGTGCATCTGAGGATTGACATTACTATTAGACACACAATTAATACTTATATAAATCTTTACGATGCACTCTCTGACCTTGGAATATATAAACTAAAAAAACATCATAATCAGGGCTATGCCGAATCGCATAGACACCCGTAGTACAGAAAGTGCTAAATAAGAATATGCCTGAGCGCAAATACATAGTATTTTGGTGCAGGCTTAACTCTGTTATGAAGAGTATAAAAAGAAGTGTATTCTTTGAATGTTATTAATTTCTGAGAGTCCGTCTTGGCAGCCGGATGGAGGTTATTGCTTTGTTTATACGGGTTGGCCGAATCCGAAACAGCCTTTTTGACCAGTATCCCTTGATTAAAGTCGAATAGGTCATGTCCTGAGTTATCAAAAGAAGGTATGTTGTGAGTATGGCTTTTTACGGCAGTAGTGACTGTCACCCCGTTATTGGCGGGTTGTAGAGCACTGCTTTTCTGGATACCGAATACCAAAAATAACAGGCATAGCATTAATAGTTTGATGTATGCTGCCATAATTGGCGGCAAATGTATGGATTAATACGGATCTTTACTTCGGGTGGCTTTGCTTTTTCTCGGGTTATTAATCATTTTTAATAATAGAAGATTGAACCGTCCAAAGGAGCTGACCGACAGTGGGGCCATTAGTCACCTTGGATGGTTCAGTCTGCGGAGTTTGATTTATACTTTTAGTTTAATCTTAGCTTTGACCAGTAATCCTGTGATACCGACAATAATCAGTGAGAATATGGCCGATTTCATTAATCCCGGTATGCCGCTGCCCAATGCGGTGGGGTAGTGTAATCCAAGTAGTTGTTGCATTGCATACCAGATATATGGAATGATATAGCAGGTAAGGGTTGCGGTTCCTGCCGGTTTGATAATATCGAACCAGCCGGTTTTGCCTTTTATGTCAGTCAGCCAATAGAAGAAGCCGAATGACGGGAAGAAAGCTGCCGTACAGAAGAAGAACCAGCTTGGAGTGGCTTGTATCTTTGAGATAATCCAGAAAGGATGTGAGGCAAAGCCGGCTGCCAGCATAAGGAGGCCCAGACCGCATAATATCCCTATAAACTTTCCGGGGCGTTCGGGGCTGGCATATTTCTGCATCAATAGTGAAGTTAGCATGCCCGATATTCCGAATGCGTGTAATGTCATATCACTTGGTATGAATGGAAGCGGCAGGACGTCTGCATGATTCAGCAATGCCAGGGCGATAAACAGTACCCAGACGAAAAGGTTGCGTACCAGGCTTTCCCGGGTAAATAAATATACAGAGGCACAGATTACATAGGTCCAGCCAATAAGGCCCAGAATTCCCCACCATTTCTGCTGGAAAGGTGCTCCATGAAATCCTTTGTAGAGGATCAGGAAAGTCAACAGTAAAATACCTGCTGTCTTCATTCCCGTATAGAGATATTTTTTTCGGGTGGTTATCGGTTTAGGGTATACTCCCCAGATCAGGAAGAAGCCAATCACCATAATGATAGAGAACCAGGGATGGGAGAGTCCTGCCACTCCTCCGCTGTTTACAGAGAAAAGTCCCATAACAACCAGTGCCACGGTTCGCCAGAAAATATGCATAATCACTTGGAGCGGTGAATCGCCCTTTTGGTATCGGTTTTGTACCGCAAACGAAATAGACATGCCCATGCAGAACAGGAAAGCTGGGAAAATAGTATCGGAGAAGCCCAACATGTCTTCTGTCATTGCTGCGTGTCCAAGCCAATGGGGGATGTTTCTGAGTCCGGGAATATCATTCACAAAAAGCATAAGGAACATGGTGAGTGCACGGAATACATCGACCGCAGCGACTCGTTGGGGGGAGGAGGTTTTCATAATGTGTTAAATTAATCAGGGGTTATGCTCACAAAGATAGCGTAAAAATGTTTAAAGTCTGCTGTCTTCCGGCTTATTCCGCTTATCTTTGCCTGAAAACCTAAAAAATTATGATGACATTAAGCCGTATTACGAGTGCTGACGATTCACGTCTGAACCGTTTGATTCCTTTGTACGAGGAGTCTTTTCCCGAAAGTGAGAGAAGAAAAATCGGGCAGTTGAAACGAATGATTGAGAACCATACCCCCATGTATTTCAATGCTATTGAATGTGATGGAGAGTTGAGTGGAATGTTTGTATACTGGGATATGGGTGACTTCTACTATTTGGAACACCTGGCTGTATTCCCGGAAATGCGGAATAAAAAGATAGGGCAGCAGGTGCTTGATTATGTGGCCGGACACCTGAAAGGACTGCGCCTGCTGGAAGTAGAGCCTACGGAAGATGAAATGACTACCCGGCGCGTGAACTATTATCGGCGTAACGGATACAAGGTGCTCGATAAAACCTATGTACAGCCTTCTTATCATGCTATGGAGAACGCCTGTCCACTTTGGATTATGGGAAATGAAGATTCTCCCCGACTGTCTGAACAGGTGGAAAGAATTAAAGAGGAAGTGTATAGGCAGCAGATAGGATGAGGCCTTATAAATGTGTCAAAACTATCGCTGGCTCCACAGAAAAACAGAGATCGAGTAGGTCTCGGTCTTAATTTCTGTGTTAATCTGTGGAGGCAGCGGTGGGTGAAAAGGTCTTTTACTGCCTTTTCGTGTTTTTAAAAGATTGATTTTGCAATTCCCATTTCCAGTCCTCTTAGCTCGGCAAGTCCGCGCAGGCGTCCAATGCAGGAGTATCCCGGATTTGTTTTCTTCTTTAAATCGTCCACCATTTGGTGTCCATGATCCGGACGCATGGGGATAGATACTTTTCTTCTCTGTTGTAATTCAAGGAAAGCTTTCATGACCCGGTACATATCTACGTCTCCTTCCAGGTGGTTGGCTTCGTAGAAATTTCCTTCGGAATCTCGCTGAGTGCTTCGGAAGTGGACAAAATTGATACGATCGCCGAATTGTTTCATCATACCTTCCAAGTCGTTGGCACTGCTTACTCCAAGTGATCCGGTACAGAGACAAAGCCCGTTCGATTCATTAGGCACAGCATCGATCAGTGCCTGAAAATCGGCCGCACAACTCATGATACGCGGTAAACCCAGAATGGGGCAGGGTGGGTCATCCGGATGAATCACCAGCTTTACACCGGCCTCGTCTGCTACCGCAGTCACTTCTTTCAGGAAGTAGATTAAGTGGGCACGTAGCTTATCCGCGTCGATACCTTTGTAACGATTCAGTTCCTGTTGAAACTGCTCCAGTGTGAAACTCTCTTCCGAACCGGGAAGTCCGGCAATCATATTACGGACAAGGAGTTGTTTTTCCGTTGCGTCCATCTGTTCGAAACGAATTTTTGCTTTGGCTTTTTCTTCATCGGTATAGTCGTTCTCTGCACCCGGTCGTTTCAGTAAGAAAAGATCGAAAGCGATAAAAGCGGCACGTTCAAAACGAAGTGCTTTGGAGCCATCGGGTAGGGTATAGGCAAGATCGGTGCGAGTCCAGTCGAGTACGGGCATAAAATTGTAGGTAACGATATGAATGCCACATTTACCGAGGTTACGTAAGCTCTCTTTGTAGTTTTCGATGTATTTTCTGTAATCGCCTGTCTGGGTTTTGATGTGCTCGTGTACCGGGACACTTTCTACTACCGACCATCGCAGACCGACGGATTCGATCAGTTCCTTTCGTTTCATAATTTCTTCTACAGTCCATACTTCGCCATTAGGGATGTGGTGGAGAGCGTTGACAATTCCCGTAGCTCCGGCTTGTTTAATGTCCCAAAGGCTGACAGGATCATCCGGTCCATACCAGCGCCAGGTTTGTTCGGAAAGAAAGAGTTTACTCTTTGATGAAGTGATATAAGGTTGATTCATAAGTCATTTTTTACTTTTGAAAGTAGGTTTAATCATTCTGTTCGTTTTATCTCTGGGGAGGGAAGATGCATGGGAGAGGCCTCTTTACATTGCAAAAGCATTGAATCCGCCGTCCACTATGGCCACAGTGCCCGTTACGAAGCTTGCTGCGTCGCTGATCAGGTATTGTATTGTGCCGCATAACTCTTCAGCGCGTCCCATACGTCCGAATGGGGTTTGGCGGATGACATCCTGTCCCCGTTGAGTATATGTTCCGTCCGGATTGGTTAGTAAAGTGCGGTTCTGCTCTGTCAGGAAGAAACCGGGGGCAATGGCATTTATACGGATTCCTTCACCAAACTTTTTGGCAATTTCTGTGGCCATAAATGCGGTAAAGTTGGAAATGCCTGCTTTGGAAGCCGAATAACCGGCCACACGTGTCAAAGGACGGAAAGCTGCCATTGAGGAGAAATTGACAATAGCTCCGCTTTTCTGCTCTGTCATCGGTTTTAGAAATACTTGTGTCGGCAATACGGTACCGGTCAGATTAAGATCCACTACCTTCTGAAATTCATCTATTTTCAGATCGAAGATGTCACTTGCCGGTGCAATCGTAGCTCCCGGCATATTGCCGCCTGCCGCATTGAGCAATGCGTCTACCCGCCCATAAGCTTTCAATATATCTGCCAGGTTCTGTTCAAGGATGTTCCGGTCGAGTACATTGGTTGCCAGGAACAGAGCTTCGCCCCCTTTGGCGCATATTGTTTTTACTATCTCGTTGCCCACTTCGGCTTTACGTCCGAGGATAACGACCTTGGCACCTTCTTCTGCCAGATGGACTGCAATTGTTTTTCCCAATACTCCTGTTCCACCGGTAATGACCACTACCTTATCCTTTACACTAAATAAGTTTGCCATACTATTATATTTTAAGTTTAAACTTCTTGTTCTATAGCTCCGTTATCGCACACGCAGCATGCAAATATAGTTATAAAGTTGATGGAACGGTTCAAAAAAGGAAGGAAATTAATTTCTGCTCGACTCCTTTTATCGGGGATTGGCTATTGTTTGTTGCAGTATTAACAAACTTTCCGGTCCCATATTGAATAAGAGGTCGATGATACTCAGGTTGGGCAGGAACCCGTGACGGGTTTCGAAAACCTGATAATAAGGTTGGGGAATAAACTCCGGATCGGCTTGGCGGAAATTCTTTTTGGGATGGATGGCTTCCCGGAAGTCTATTTCGTTCGGGGCGAAGTCCGTTTTATATTCGGTGGTTCGTTCCGTATCAGGTTGTATATCTATCAGCTTGCATACAAGCCGGCACAATTCTTCATTGAAATCTGTGAGGAATTCATATTTCTTTTCATAGAAAGGGCGAAAATCGTCTTTATAATATTCAAAAAAAGGGGTGCTGTTATAGGCCGACTCCATTGCATTCCAGTGCAGGTGCCTCCAGTTGCCATGGTCGGAAATCCGGATATCCTTCATCGGACATTTCGGGTTTTCCGGTTTTACGGTAGGAACAGAAAGTGCCAGTTCTCCCTCCGGACCTGCAATAGTACAGCGGTTCCGGTAAGTCTGTTTCATGTAATGATCGTGCTGCTCGATGAATATTTTATCGTAATTCAACAGTTTACTATAATATTCTATGGGTGCCAGGTAGGCAGAAGAGAGATAAGCGACTTTCATGGGTGGTTGATACTTTATGATTACTTGGTTGCTGATATATAATTTGTGGTTTGTGGGACTGACTACTTCACCGGTTGGAAGAATCGGTTCCAGCGGTATCCGTTGAAGATTCCCGTATGGTCTTTCTTTGAGAACCAGATTCGCGAAGCTTTCCCAATGACATGATCTTGCGGCACAAAGCCGAACAAGCGGGAATCGGAGAGATTTACCGAGTTATTGGAAGCCATCCAGTAATAATCTTTAGTAAAATAGCAATGCTGTGAAGGGCGACCTTCGATGTAGAGCGTATCGTTCCGGATTTCCGCTTGTTTGCCTTCATGCAACACCAGCGTATTCCGCAACAGGGTCCTGTTCCACGGATAAACTCTGACGGCCTTTCCTTTGCCCGGGATGATGAGCGGTTTAGTTTCTTCCTGCCGGCTTTGGCTCAGAGGTTGTATCCAGCTTTTTCCGTTCATCGCCTGTTCAAGCAGATAATATTCGTAACGGCTGAAGCTTCGTACATTCTTGCCTTCATGCTGCCCCATCAGTTCGTTGGAGCCGATGGAAAGAATAGAAAGTAGTGAGTCTAACTGCTGTTCCTTGGTCTGTGGATAAGTGTAGAGTTGTTTCCGGTCCGGTCCGAGTTGTGTGTTGCGGTCTACTACATTGAATAGTGAATCGATAAGCAAAGTATCTCCCGGTACACCGATACACCGGCTGATATAGATTTCTCTCCGGTCGATGACCGGTTCTTTGATAGCCGCGGGATTATTGAATACGACGATGTCGTCTTTATCAATGCGCCTTGGATTCCAGCGGTGGTAGGAGAACAGTGACATATAAGGTACCCGAAGTCCGTAGCTCCACTTATTGACCAGAATACGTTCGCCTTGGAAAAGGGAGTTCTCCATGCCCGATGAAGGTATCAGGCATGAGGTAAAAGCAAAGCCGCGGAGCAATAATACGATAACTATTGCTCCGGCAAATGCTATAATCCATTTAAATCCCTTTCTCATTACTACTTAGTCTACCCACTTAAAGATGCGGTTCCAGCGGATTTTACCGTCAAACCAGCCACGGTCTTTATCCAATGACAGCCATACGACGATCGGTTTACCTACTACGTGGTCTTCGGGTACGAATCCCCAATAACGGGAATCAGCCGAATTATGCCGGTTATCACCCATCATCCAGTAATAATCCAGCTGGAAAGTATACTGGTCTGTCTTCACACCGTTAATGTAGATTCCGTCTTCTTTCTGTTCCAGTTTATTGCCTTCGTAGGCAGTGATGCAACGTTCGTAGATAGGCAGATTATCCGGAGTCAGCGTGATAGTGGCTCCCTTTGCCGGAATCCAGATAGGGCCGTAATTGCTGCGGTTCCAGTGAGTATATAAATTCAGAGGATACATGTCTCCGGCATAATCTTCCGGCTCTATCACGATTTTGCTGATCAACTTTTTGTTGGCGGACAGAGTATCATACATTTTTTTTGTGAGCGGAAGGTGATATACAGGATTCAGCCTGCCTTGGGCGTTTCGTCCATCCATTCCTAACTCAACCAACCCTTCTTCATAACCTGCTCCTTCGGGAGTTAATCCCTGGTCGGCTTTACTGATCCCCAGTTCGCGGAACATCTCTTCTGTGATATACGGACCCGTAGTTTGCACAAAGTAGTTGAATTGCAGGTTCTCAGGGTTTTCTATTGCCTTCCCGTCAATCATCACCTGACCGTTGATAATTTGGAGTGTATCGCCCGGCAGCCCTACACAACGTTTTACGTAATTCTCCCGGCGGTCCACCGGACGGGTGACAACCTTGCCGTACCGTTGGGGATTGGACATTATTTCTTTTCGTCCGGCATTGTAATATAAATCGTATACTGTTTTCTGTTGTTCCCGGGTCAGACTGTCCATATTGATCGGATTCGGATAAATCTGCTTCCCGATGTTGTATGCCAGTGTATAAAAGTCGGCATCCGGAAAGTTCAGCGCAACAGTGTCTCCTGCAGGGAAGTTAAACACTACAATATCGTTCAGTTTTACTTTACCGAACCCGGGCACACGTTTGTATTTCCACTGAGGCCACTCAATGTACGACTTGGTGTTCAGTATCGGCAGTGTATGCTGTGCCAATGGCATCGATAGCGGAGTATTCGGTACACGGGGACCATAGCTCATCTTGCTTACATACAGGAAGTCTCCCACCAGCAATGATTTTTCCAGCGAGGAGGATGGGATCTGATAATTCTGAAAGATATAGATGTTCACGAAATATACTGCCACCAAAGCGAAAACGATGGCATCTACCCAACTCATTACGCTTCGGACAGTCGGGTTCTTTGACTTCTTCCAGAATGACCAGGGGATTTTCTTGGTAATGTAAACATCGAAAATGAAAGGAACCACAATCAGTCCCCACCAGCTTTTCACCCAGATCAGGAAGATCAGATAAAGAAGAATGGCAATGGAACACTTTATCCATTGAGTACGTGTTGCTTTTCTCATGATGTTAGTCTTTTAAGAATGGGAATAAATCGCTCATACCCAGATAGCCTTCATGGGTTGCTGTGTATTCTGCGGCAAGTACCGCACCCAAAGCAAAACCTCCCCGGTTTTTGGCATCGTGGGTGATGGAGATACTGTCCGCCTCCGAATCGTAACGGATGGTGTGGATACCGAATACTTCGCCTTCACGGATGGAGTGAATCGGCAACTCGTTCGCTGAGTGTGCTTCCTCTTTTACCCAAACGTTTTTACGTTCCATGTTTTCAAGAATACCTTCTGCCAGCGTGATGGCCGTTCCGCTTGGTGCATCGAGCTTGTGCACGTGGTGGGTTTCACTCATGGTCACGTCATATGCCGGGAACTGGTTCATTATTTTAGCCAGATACTTATTGACTGCCGAGAAGATGGCTACGCCCAGGCTGAAATTGGATGACCAGAACAGGGTTTTTCCACCTTTGCTGCATAGTTCCTTTACTTCATCGCCGTGCTCTGCCATCCATCCGGTACTGCCCGAAACTAACTTTACACCTACTTTGAAAGCTCTCATATAATTGCTGTAGGCTACCATGGGATTAGTGAACTCAATAGCCACATCTGCCGATTTAAACGCTTCGGATTCGAAATCATCCTGATTATTGATGTCGATAATGCTGACAATTTCGTGTCCGCGACTGAGGGCTACTTTTTCGATTTCCCTGCCCATTTTTCCGTAACCTATTAATGCTATTTTCATTGTTTTACTGACTTTATAGACTTTATATCCAAAATATTAGTCGCAAAGATAGGATTTTTATTACATTTGTCGAGCACATTAACGTCTTGTTAACAATGGAACACCTCCTACACTATGTGTGGAAACACAAAATCTTTCCTCTTCATGAACTGCAAACAACCACCGGGCTGCCTGTTGAAGTGATTGATACGGGACTGCCGAATCCTAATGCAGGCCCCGATTTTTTTAATGCCAAACTAAAGATTGACGGTACGCTTTGGGTAGGTAATGTCGAAATACATGCAGTCTCTTCCGATTGGTTCCGTCACGGGCATGATCATGATATAGCCTATGACTCAGTGATTTTACACATTGCCACGGAAATAGATTGTGAGATATACCGCACCAATGGTGAACCTGTCCCGCAACTCCGGTTGGCTTGTCCCCGCCGGGTGAAGGAACATTATGACGAGCTTTGCCGGGCAGACGTACATCCACCTTGCTATTCGATCTTGGAAACTCTTTCCAAACTAACGGTTCATTCCTGGCTGACAGCTTTACAGACCGAGCGTTTCGATCAGAAGAACCAGACCATATCCCGGCGGCTTCAGCGCTGCAACCAACATTGGGAGGACGCCTTTTTCATCACGCTGGCACGTAATTTTGGTTTCGGACTGAATGGAGATGCTTTTGAATCCTGGGCGAATCTGCTTCCGTTCCGCTCCATTGATAAGCATCGTGACGACCTGACACAAGTGGAAGCTTTCTTCTTTGGACAGGCCGGTTTGCTGGAGGGAGAACCTGTTGACGATTATTTCAGTTGGATGCAGAAGGAATTCCGTTATCTGCAACATAAGTTTGAACTTCCACCGGTGATGAATGCTTCTTTGTGGCGTTTTCTCCGTCTTCGTCCCGGCAATTTTCCACATGTGAGGCTGGCACAACTGGCTTCCCTATATTACAAAGAGCGTTCCCTGTTTTCACGTGTCATGGAAGCGCAAACCCTGAAAGAGTTAAAGTCGATCTTTTCCGGCCATACTTCTGCTTATTGGGAGGAGCACTTCATGTTTGGCAGGACCTCTCCCCGGAAGGAGAAAAGCATCGGTTCCGGTGCAAGGGAACTGATCATTATCAATACGGTCATACCTTTTCTGTATGCTTACGGTTTGCATAAGGCAGACGAAAGGTTGTGTGAACGCGCAGCTTCATTGCTTGAAGAGTTGAAAGCTGAAAACAACTACGTCACCCGCATGTGGAGCGAAGCCGGAATTCCTGTCCGGACAGCAGCGGACAGTCAGGCGTTGTTACAGTTACAGAAGGAATATTGCGACAAGAAGAAATGTCTTTATTGCCGCTTCGGATATGAATACCTGAAACATAAATAATTCTGTCCTTCCCGATTGGATATTAGGAAGATATATTATCTTTGCCCGCTGAAAATGCGGGGTGGGATTCCCCGTCTTAATAACCCATTCATTATGAAAGTGAAAAGATTTGTGCTTTGTCTGTTTATGCTTACCCTGATGGGAGGCATTTGCTTTATTTCCTGTGGAAATACTTCGAAAGCGAAGGCAGAGAGTGCCGCTACTGCGGAAACGGCTGATGAACCTTTCCAGACGTTTCTGAAGAAGTTCACCTCAAGTGCTTCTTTCCAGTATACCCGTGTGAAGTTTCCGTTAAAAACTCCCATCACTCTGATGACGGACGATGGAAATAGCGAGAAAACCTTCCCCTTTACACAAGAGAAATGGCCGTTGCTGGATGGCGAGACTCTAAAAGAGGAACGCATTACCCAGGAGGAAGGAGGAATCTATGTTTCTAAATTTACGGTGAACGAACCTACCCATAAAGAGTTTGAAGCCGGGTATGAGGAGTCGGAAGTTGACTTACGTGTGATATTCGACTTGATTGATGGTAAATGGTATGTAACCGATTGCTATACCGGGTGGTATGGATACGATCTGCCGATTGACGACCTGAATGAAACTGTGAAGCAGGTGAAAGAAGAGAATCAGACTTTTAAAGAATTGCATCCATAGAGAATCTGATATCAGGGGGAGGATCACTCAAGGGCTCCCTCTCTTTTAAAGAAAAGATAGGTTACTGCTCCAAGATATGCAAGTCGACTAACATCGCCGTGTACTGGTCAAGATTTTACGTACCGGAGTAAATCGTTTTACGTACCGAGGTAAATGGCTTTACATGCCGACGTAAAAGCCTTTACATGCCGGGGTAAATGCTTTTACATCGAAAGGAAAATACAGGTAAATATAATTTGCTGACTATCAGCGATAATGAAACGGATGCCAAACTACGCATTGTCCGGATGAACTTTCTGTCAGAATGCCGAACGGACGGCAATGTTGTATTTGGTGAGCGTAGTGCTTTTATGGATAGCTTTCCAACTTTTCCGGTCGATCTGTGGAGCCAGATATTCCCAGAATGTTTTCATCTTGGTTACCAGTTGCGCTTCGCCACCTTGTATCTGCTCTTCATAATGAAGGAAAACGGCTGTGTGCAGTGCCTTAAGCTTTTCATGCCACTCTTCGGGAGAAAGCTTTCTGCCTTCTTTGTACTCCCAGCCTAATGCAGGGTTTGTCAGTAATCCGCGTCCGATCATCACTCCGGCAAGGCTTGGGAACTTGTCGGTAATGCGGTGGATGTCCGCTATGGTCAGGATATCCCCATTATAGACTACGGGATGTCTGCATGCTTCGTAGAAAGAGGTAAATCCCTCCATGTCTACCTCACCTTTGTATTGCTGGATGCCCAACCGGGGATGGAGGGTGATTTCGGTCAGGGGAGCAGCGTTAAGCAACGGTATCAGTGACAGGCATTCATCCGGTTTTTCCCATCCCAGACGCATCTTTACCGAAAAGCGTATGTCGGGAAATTGTTCCGTTTGTTTTAGCAATGCCTCCACCTTGTCGGGATAAGGCAGCATGCCGGACCCGCATTGTCGTTTTGCCAACATCGGGAAAGGACAGCCGAGATTGATGTCTATCTCCCGATAGCCCTGTTCGATGAAGAGGGCGATCATACGCTCTGTTTTATCCGCTTCGGAGGCTATGAGTTGCGGGATAAGGCGGGCCACCCGGTTGTTTTCGGGTAGAATGTCCCGAACGTCTTTGTGGCGGAACTCTCCCCGGTCTACTCGTACAAAAGGAGTATGATAGACATCTATGCCGCCGAAAACGGCGGCATGGGCATTACGATAGGCTGCCTCGGTATATCCCTGAAGCGGAGCGAAGTGGATAGGTAATGTATTATTCATCTGTTTTTAAAACATAAACATGGCTACACCTACGATACGGTTGTTACCGATGGAATGTGTATCGATGATTTTGCCGTTTTTAAGATTCAGTGAACCGTAAGCAGCGGAAGTATAGGTATATTCCACTCCAAACTTCCAGTGATTGACGTTGTATGTCAGTTCGGCTCCGGCAGTTACTACCTGGTCTACATTGGTTCCTGTTCCGTACAGTTGACCGGATGCTAAAGCATCACTTGTCCCCAGATTCTTGACATATCCCAGGAAGATACCCGGTTTCCATTTTTGTCCGTATACAACGTTCAGCCATGAACTGGATACCCGGATCGGTGTATATTTCTGTTCTCCGGTCTGCTTATCGATCGATTTGATTCCGAATCCACCGAGCATCGAAGTTTGTGTCAGATTAGAGCCCAATACGGTTTTGGCCCCTACAAACCAGTCTTTATTGCTGTATTTTACATGTCCTTCATAAGATAAAGTGGTGATGCGTTCGTTCACTTTATAAACTTTATCATCTATTTTTGACTCTGTACGGGGTTTTAGGGAGAGAAGTTCTATGCCTGCTCCGGCTATCCATCCGTTGGCTTTATAATCGAGTCCCAGATAGAATTCGGGGACACAGCTGTTCTTTATATAAGCCTGGCTCTTGCCCGCAATGCCTTGCGATAAATACTGCGATTGCCAGACTGCGGCTCCTGTCAGTTGGAATCCCTTATGTGTATAGCGATAGCGAATTTGAGGGGCACGGCTGAATGGCTGGAAAGGTGCACCCACCGAAAGATTCAGTATTTGTGGTGATACATCACCGAACAGCGGATGCCAGGTTTGGCCGAGTAAGAGAGCTGAACGTCCCCAATCCAGGTTCAGGTAGGCATGGCGTAAGCGGATGGTGGAGTAGGAAGTTCCTGAGCCGCGGAAGTCCACTTCTACTTTGGCAGAAGTCATGGCACGTCCCAATTTAGGGCCGGCTACGTCTATTCCCAGGCGGGTATATAAGGTATAAAAGCTACCGTTGGCAGTTGCGTTCAGGTCCTTGCCGTTTTCATCGAGTACTTCGTCTTTGGGATACATGTAAAACAATCCGTCTACTGTCTCTTCGTTAGCACGGCTGTTGTAATAAAGGTCTGTGCGAATCTGTCCGTAAAACTTATAACTAAAGTCTTTCTTTTGAGCAAAACTGCTTACTGCCATCATCAGGCAGGCAGATAAAATTAGATGCTTCTTCATTTTTTGTGTTATTTGTTAGATACAATGGGGATTTACCCGTTGAAGTTATTATCTTAAATCAACGTAAGATGGTTGTTTCACGCTGCAAAGGTAAGGAAATCATCTGACTGACCATGAAAAAGGATACCCGAAAGTAAACGTTTTCGGAAAAGGTTGTAAAATAGCACCGGATGGAGAATGAAATACTGGAATAAAGTATATATTTTTGCAAGATAAAAATAGAATAGACCATGAAAGTAAAAAAGATCAGTATTGCTAATGTGGAGGTCGATGCACTTCCCGAATTACTGGATAAAGAAAAGATCGGTTTCCAGACTATTGATAATGTGAATTGGGAAGCTTATCCTTATCGTCCGAAAGTGGAGTTCCGTATAGCCCATAGCGATGATGCTGTTTTGTTGCACTTTAATGTGAAAGAGGCCAGTGTGAGGGCTAAGTACGGAGAGGACAACGGGTCTGTGTGGACGGACTCTTGCGTGGAGTTCTTTTCTGTGCCTGCCGGTGACGGTATTTATTATAACATCGAATGCAACTGTATCGGGACGATTCTTATAGGTGCCGGAGCAGAACGTAACGACCGGGAGCGTGCCTCTCAGGAAGTGATGGATCAGGTAAAGCGTTGGGCCAGCCTGGGACGCCAGCCGTTCAATGAACGCATTGAAGAGTGTAACTGGGAAGTGGCGCTGATCATTCCATATACAGCATTCTTTAAACACAATATTACTTCTCTGGACGGAAAAACGATTACTGCGAACTTCTACAAATGTGGAGACGAATTGCAGACCCCGCATTTCCTTTCATGGAATCCGATTAAAATAGAGAAACCGGATTTCCATCGTCCCGATTTCTTCGGTACCTTGGAGTTTGAATAGAATGAACCTGCCCGTGTAAAAGCATGGAAAATAATAAAAGAAAGGTGTAGCCATCCCAGGATGACTACACCTTTTCTTTATCGGCAGATGATTGTGCCTATTTTACGATTCCACGTTTTGACTCCTTGACGAATGCAACGATATTTTCTATCTCTTCGCTCATGGGAACCTGGTCTACAATTTTTTGTACTGCATCCTGCAGGCTGAAATTGCCCTGATAGATCAAACGGTAAGCATTGGCAATATGTCGCAAGACCCTTTCGCTCGTATTTTTATGTTGTTGCAATACTACAGCGTTTACTCCGTGATATTCTACCGGATTTCCGGCCATAATAACATAAGGAGGTACGTCTTTTGATATGCGGCAACCGCTCTGAATCAACGTCCATTGTCCTACATGACAATATTGATGGAGTGTGACGTTTCCACTCAGGATCACGCAATCGTCCAAGGTACATTCTCCGGCAATTGTAGTACCGATACCGGCTACGCAATTGTCACCGATTTGTACGTCATGACAGACATGAATCTTGTCCATCAGGAAGTTGCCGTTGCCGATCTTTGTGGCGTTTCCGCCGAAAGTGGCCCGGCTGATGACTACATTCTCGCGGATATGATTGTTATCACCGATGATCAGTGAACTTTCTTCTCCTTTGTAATGGAAATCCTGTGGCTCCGCTCCGAGTACGGCGTGTTGATGCACTTTGTTACCTTTTCCCAGCTGCGTACCATTCAGTATGCTGGCATAAGACATAATGATGCAGTCGTCCCCTATTTCGACATTATCTTCAATGTAAGCGAACGGTTGAATGGTGACATTTTTACCGATTTTTGCCCCGGGGGCTATCGATGCTAATGGACTAATCATAATTGTATTGTATTTAAAGTTAATCTTCTCTTCCGCCGCCTAATGCCTGATAAAGGCTTACTACAGCCTGCATCCGGTCGAAAGTATCGTTTACCTGAGATAAACGGGCACTGAGCAAAGATTGTTCGGCCGACAATACTTCCAGATAAGTAGACGTCCCTAATTTAAACAATTCTTTTGTATATTCAGATGCTTTCTCTGATGATTCCACTTGCATTTTGCGGGAAGCTGTTTTTTCGGAAGCACTCTGATACTGGTACAGTGCATTGCTTACTTCACTTCCTGCATTCAGTATACTCTGTTGGAAGGCCAGTTTAGCTTCTTCCTGTTGTGCCTTGGCTATCTTCAGACGGGCGATGTTTGCACCCCGGTAGAACAGCGGCTGAGTAAGTGAACCAAGTACGGATGCCAGCAGTTTACCCGGGTTGACAATGGCGCTACCGGCACTGTTGGTCCATCCGGCTGACCCACTGATTGTGATCTGCGGATAGAAGGCGGCACGGGCTGAGTTTGCATTGTAATAAGTGCTGGCCAGAGCCATTTCGGCTGCTTTTACGTCCGGACGGTTAGAAAGTAGCTGCAAAGGAACACCTACTGAAAACTCTTCCGGCAATTGCTGTTCTTCAAGGACTCCCCGTTGAATAGTCTGCGGCGCCTGTGCCAGCAGCATAGACATGGCATTTTCGGTTTCGCGGATACTCTGCTGAATGGCTGGGATAGAGGCCAATACTTGTGCATAGGCAGCTTTGCTTTGTTCCACTCCGGCAGAGGTCGTGTTGAACATAGCGGCATCCTTCATAGCTTGCATAGTTTCAACATTACGTTTCATGATGTCGGCGGTCTGTTCGGTGATGTCGAGCTGACGGTCGAGCATTAATAACGTGTAGTATGTATTGGCAATTCCCGAGATGATCTGGGTCTGTACAGCTTGGCGATATGCTTTCGTTTGTAACAATGCTACTTGTGCACCCCGTTTGGCATTCAGCAGTTTGCCGAACAAATCGATCTCCCAACTGGCAGTTGCAGGCAGTGAATAAGTTTTCGTTGCCGCATGTTTGTCGAAACTGCTGATGGTTCCTTGTGGTGACAATCCGAGTGAAGGAGCATAAGCCAAGCGGGCTGACATCAGCGATGCCTGTGCCTCTTTCACTTTCAGTGCGGCAGTCAGCAGGTCAGTATTGTGAGTCAGTCCCTGTTCGATTAACGCTTGTAACTGAGGATCTGTGAAGACCTCTCTCCAAGGCAGATTTCCGAAGTTGGCAGTATCGGATACCAAAGTATCGGCAACAGATACTGTATCCCGGTAAAGCCCGGAAGCTTCTATATCCTTAGGTCTGTCATATGATTTATAGATGTGGCAGCTGCTCAGGAGAGCAGTTGCACACAACATACCTATAATTTGTTTCTTCATATTCTTTTCTTTATTCCTATTTAGCGTATTGTTCAATTTCTGTTTCTGCATCTGTATTATCGATGTCTTCCCATTCGATAGGTTTCACCTTCTCCTGTAAATACTGGAAGAGAACGAACAAAGCAGGAACCACAAATATCTGGCATATCATACCGATAAACATACCGCCTACCGCAGCTGTACCCAAAGCACGGTTACCATTGGCACCTACTCCCATGGCAAGCATCAACGGAATCAAACCTACTACCATTGCTAAAGAGGTCATCAGAATAGGACGGAGACGTGCACCTGCTCCCAATACGGCAGCCCAGGTGATGCTCATACCCATCTTACGACGGTCGAGGGCAAATTCGACAATCAGGATCGCATTCTTTGCTAACAAACCTATCAACATAATCAATGCAATCTGCATATAAATGTTGTTGGTAGCTGCTCCCAAAATAGGGATGATATTATTGGCCAATCCCATCAGGTGGGCAAAGATGAAGCTGCCTGCTAGACCGAAAGGAATAGAAAGCAATACAGCCAATGGTAAAATATAACTTTCGTACTGGGCACTCAGCAACAAATAAACGAATACGAAGCAAAGGACGAAGATCATAGCTGTGGAGCTGCCACTGGAGCTTTGTTCTTCGCGGGTCATACCCGAGAATTCATAGCCATATCCTGTAGGTAAAGTCTGTTCGGCTACTTCCTGCATTGCCTGGATGGCTTGACCGGAACTATAGCCGTCAGCGGGAGAACCGTTGATGGTCATAGCGGTAAACATGTTGAATCGCTTGATATTATCCGGTCCGTAGATGCGCTTAATATTCATAAACTGAGTGATAGGCGCCATTTCGTTACCATTGCGTATCTTGATTGACTTCAGCGACTCGAGGTTGGTGCGACTGTTCGGTTCCGCTTGAATCATTACGCGATACATTTTACCGAAGCGGTTGAAGTTTGAAGAATACAAACCACCGTAGTAGCCTTGCAAAGTGGTCAGAATATCGTTAGGTGATAGTCCGGCTTTCTTACAGGCAGCTGCGTCGATGTCTATCATGTATTGCGGGAAGTTCGGATTGAACGATGTTTGCGCTGATTGAATTTCGGGACGGGCCTGCAATTTAGAGATGAAATCCTGAGCCACCTCATAGAATTTGTCAAGGCTACCTCCCGTTTTATCCTGTAGGTTCATCTCAAAACCGTTGGACACACTATAACCCGGAATCATCGGTGGAGCGAACAACAGTACACGGGCGTCTTTAATCACTTCACGAGCTTTGAGGTATAACATGCCCGAAACAAAGTCTGAACGTTCTTTGATGGATCGCTCATCCCAGTTTTTCAGTTTACAAATAAATGAACCGTAGCTGGGTCCCTGTCCTGCTATGAAGCTATAGCCTACAATCATCGTACGGCTGTCGATTGCCGACTCTGAAGCTATCAGGCTGTCTACCTGTTGCATCACCGCTTCGGTACGTTCTTTAGAACTACCCGGGGGCATGTCGACAACAGCCATGATGGTACCTGTATCTTCATTCGGAACCAAACCGGTCGGGGTGATATTCATCAGGAAAATCATCAGGGCAAAGCCGGCTACTACCGCACTGATTGTAAGCCAAGGTTTCTGGATGAAGAATAGTACCCTTTTCTTATATTTTTTCAAAATCGTATCGTATGCCGCATTGAATGAAGCATGGAAACGTTTGGCAAGCGTCACTTTTTCTTTTTTGTTCGGATCGTGTGGTTTCAGTAGGATGGCACACAGTGCAGGACTCAATGTCAAAGCATTCAAGGCCGAAAGTGCAATAGCGATAGCCATTGTCAGACCGAACTGGCGATAGAATGTACCGGAAGTACCGGACATGAAACTTACCGGAATAAATACAGACATCATTACCAATGTGATAGAAACGATGGCACCTCCCAATTCATTCATGGCGTCGATGGAAGCCAGACGGGCTGATTTATAGCCTTGGTCAAGTTTTGCATGGACGCCTTCCACGACGACGATCGCATCATCGACCACAATCGCTATGGCAAGTACCATGGCACATAGTGTCAGAAGGTTGATACTGAACCCAATCAGATATAAGACAAAGAACGTACCGATCAATGCAACCGGGATGGCGATAGCAGGAATCAATGTAGAGCGTAGATCCTGCAGGAAAATGTATACCACAATGAATACAAGAATAAATGCCTCGATCAATGTCTTGACTACCTCATGAATAGAGGCGAACAAGAAGTCATTGGCATTCTGTGATACATTTACTTTGACGCCCGGTGGGAAGGTAGAAGCTGACTTATCCAGTAAGGCGAGGATGTCGTTGATAATAGCTGTCGCATTCGAACCGGCTGTCTGGAATACGATGATGGTTACTGCCGGATGCCCGTTCACTTTATTGGTAAATCCGTAAGTCAGACGTCCCAATTCTACACTGGCGATGTCTTTCAGTCGAAGTACCTGTCCGTCTTCAGTAGCACGGATTACAATATTCTCAAATTCTTCTTGACTTTGCAGGCGCCCCTTGTATCTCAGAGTATATTGAAAAGTCTGGTTACCCTCTTCACCGAATGCTCCCGGAGCAGCCTCAATGTTTTGTTCGGCCAACGCTGCGGAAACATCGGTAGGCATCAGGTGATATTGGGCCATGATATCCGGTTTCAGCCAGATACGCATTGAATAGTCTGCACCAAGTACCATGGCGTCACCTACACCCGGTACGCGCTGCACTTCCGGCACCAGATTGATCTTGGCATAATTTTCCAGAAATTCGTTATCGTATTTGTCATCGGAACTATATAAAGAGAATACCAGCAACATACTGGTCTGTCGTTTTGAAGTGATGACGCCTACTTTGGTTACTTCGGCGGGTAGCAGGCCTTGTGCTTTGGCTACGCGGTTTTGAACGTTTACCGCGGCCATATCCGGATCGGTGCCTTGTTTAAAGTATACGTCAATACGGGCTTCACCGGTATTGGTTGCTGTGGAACTCATGTACATCATGTTTTCCACACCGTTGATTTGCTCCTCCAGCGGGGCGACTACACTGTTTAATACCGTTTGTGCATTAGCACCCTGATAAGTGGTCGAAACGCTTACCGTAGGTGGGGCAATATCCGGATATTGGGAAATAGGCAGCGAAATCAAGCCCAGAATACCCAAGATTACTATAACGATGGAGATCACCGTAGATAGTACCGGACGATTAATAAATCTATCTAGTTTCATATTTAACTTGCTATGCTGATTTTATTTTCCTTGTTTTTTCTCTTCAAGTGCTTGTTGGAAGTTGGCTTTAGCCTGTTCCGGAGTAACTGGTTTGATTGCCTGTCCGTCTTTCAGGGTGCTGGCATTATCCAAGACCACTTTTTCACCAGCTTTCAAGCCGGAAGTCACTACGTAATCGTGTCCGTTATCCACATTGAAAACATTTATTTCAGTCATCTTTACAGTATTGTCCGGCTGCAATACGAAAGCAAATTTCTTGTCTTGTATTTCCGTTGTAGCTTTTTGCGGAATAACAATTGCATTTTCCAGATGATAGGGTACGATCAGGTTGGCCATACCACCGCTTCTCAGCAAATGTTCTTTGTTAGGGAAAGTGGCCCGAATACTTACTGCTCCGGTATTTTGGTTGATGACACCACTAATGGTGGACATTTTACCTTTATCGGCGTAGGTGGTTCCGTCCGATAGTTCAAGCCCTACCTCCGGATAAGACTCTACAGCTGAAATCTGAGAACCGTCTTTACGTACCAGTGCCAATAGATCTTTTTCAGTCAGTGAAGAGTAGACATACATTTCGTTAATGTCCGAAACGATGGTCAGCGGAGTTTGGATAGAAGGGCTGACAAGGCTTCCCAGACGATAAGGAATTGTGTTGACAATACCATCTGAAGGGCTTTTTACATTGGTGAAGGTTAAATTTTGTTCTGCACTTATCAGTTGTGCCTGTGCGGAAGCCAGTTGTGCTTTGGCAGATGCCAGAGAGTTTTCTGCCATCGCCAGGTCGTAATCACTGATAATATTCTTTTTATTCAATTCACGTTTGTTGTTCACTGTGATTTCTTGTGTGTTCACTCCGGCTTTTGCAGTAGCTACAGCTGCTTTGGCCGAACGGACAGCGGCTTCATATTGTACCGGGTCGATGATGAACAATATCTGTCCTTTGCGTACCATAGAACCTTCGTCTACGCAAACTTTTGTGATGAATCCCGATACTTGCGGACGGATTTCTACGTCTTGTTTACCTTTGATAGTGGCCGGATAGGAACTCTTCAGATTTACTGTAGTGGGTTGCAGCACCTGCACTGCGCATTCCGGGGTTCCCCCGCTCAGGTCAAATCCCTTTTTGCCGCAACTCGACAGGAGGGCTAAACAAAATGCAAATAAAACAATTTTACTTTTCATACCTTCTTTATATTCAATTTATAATGATGTCCATTTTGTGGTAATGTGATTTATCGTGCTAACTCTTCAATGATAAGGGAGAGAAAACCGAATGTACTTAATCAGTTTTCTGCGCAAAAGTACTCTTTTTTCCATCTTGATGTTCTTTGAATAGCTGTTTTTTAACTATGTTTTTCTCTAATTAATATAGGTGTTGCGTAAAAAGCTGTCAAAAGGTATCTGTCATTCTCGTTGGAAAGACTGCATAAGTGGAGCGGGAGAAGGTATATATAAAAACAGTGATCCGGAACACTCCGGATCACTGTTTGATTGTTGCTTTGAGGAGCTTCTTTTTAATTCCTTACATGTTGACTTTATGACGTACAGGTGTCAGGATGAAACTGAATTCATAATCCTGATAAGGTACGCGGTACTTTTCAAGCGGAAGTGTTCCCCAACTGTTGACACATCCTAATCCCATCTGCACCTTGTCAATGCACAGATTGGTGAAAGGAGCTTTCGGCACTTCAGGAGAGTGACGTTGGTCTTTCTGTGCTCCGTCATCCAAAGATTCGATGCTGTAGTTCAGGGCAGAAGCAGAGAAAGGAGTATCGCCTACGAACTGCAAGCCGTTTCCGCTGACGTTCAATACTCTCCACCAACGTAAATCGGTCTTGGTTCCGGTTTCCTGCGGTCGGATATATGGATAGAATTGTTCGGCAACTGTCTGGCGATATTTGCCAAGCATGGTAGAGTGATTACGGTCGGCGTAATTTTCTATCGGACCGCGGCCATAATATTCTACTTCATTAAAGTTCTCGGGCATTTGCATTTGCATGCCAAAGCGGAACATATCAGAAACTTTCTCTTCTTTGCCGGCTTCCATCTTTTGAGTTACTTTGATGGCGCCTTCATTGTTGATGACGTAAGTCAGGAACAATTTACCCTTTACGGCTTTCATGTCATATTCTGCCTGAATAACCGCCTGCTCGTTTTCAATATTCTGTTTCAGAGAAGTTAACTTCAGTCCCGGATTTTTCCATACGGCATACCGGTGCTGCAATCCTGCCCCATAGTCGTTGTCGGTAGGAGCACGCCAGAAGTTGGGAGTCAGTTGGGCTCCCTGATTCAATAACTGTATGCCGTCTGCTTCGTAGCGAGAAAGATAGCCATTGTGTTTATTGAATTCAATAATGAAGTTTTCACCTTCTACAATCAGGTAGTTATGATCGTTATCTTTGATAACCGGTACATGAACGGCAATGTTAGATGCCTTCCGGTTCTTTAATTCCGGAGTTTGGGCTTTGTACGGACGGATGGTCAACTGGTCATATGCCACTGTACTTCCTGCCGGCATCAATGTTTCGGCGGATTTCAGTTTGTAAGCTACGTTGAGTAGCAGTTCTTTGCATGGGCAGATATTTTCCGTATTCAGATTCAGTTTAAGGGTAGCTGTTTGTTGTGGAGCCACGTTCAGGTCCTGAATCACTCCGGCTTGCATTACTTCGCCGTCTGCCAGTAATTGCCACTCCATATAGTATGCAGACAAGTCGCGGAAGAAGTTTTCATTATATACTTTTATTTCTCCTTTGGCAAGGTCTGCGGGAGTGGTCCAGATGGACTGATAGAAATATCCTACTTCATGGGCATGCGGATTCGGACGGCGGTCGGGACTGATCAAACCGTTATTATTAAAGTTATTGTCCGAAGCGTCATATTTATTGAAATCGCCGCCGTATCCGTAAATATCTACACCGTCTTTATTCTTCCAGTGGTTGGCTTGGTCAACAAAGTCCCAGATGAATCCGCCCTGGTATTTCGGATATTTACGTATCAGATCCCAATATTCTTTGAAACCACCCTGTGAGTTACCCATGGCGTGGGCATATTCGCACTGAATCAGGGGTTTGTCTATGTTGCCTTCACAATATTTCTTGCAGGCATCATAATCGTAATACATCGGGCAGAAAATGTCTGTGAACTGATTGGTGCCTGCCTGTTCGTATTGTACGGCACGCGTTTTGTCTTCATTCTTGATCCATGTGTAGCATTGTTCGAAGTTCGGACCGTATCCGGCTTCGTTCCCTAAAGACCAGAAGATGATGGAAGGATGGTTATACCCTCTTTGTACGTTGCGTTGGTTACGTTCCAGATGTGCTTTTTTATAAGATGGATTTTTGGCAAGTGTCTCTTTGCCATATCCCATTCCGTGTGATTCTACATTGGCTTCCGCCACTACGTAAATGCCGTATTGGTCACAAAGGTCGTACCACAGATTGTCGTCCGGATAGTGACAGGTACGCACGGCATTGATGTTCAGCTGTTTCATTCGTAAGATGTCTTGCAGCATGCGCTCACGTGAAACAACATATCCGCCGTCCGGATCTATTTCATGACGGTCGGCGCCTTTGAAAAGCACCGGCTGACCGTTTACCAGGATTTGTCCGCCTTTCAGTTCTATTTTGCGGAAACCTATTTTGACCGGGATCACTTCCAAGGTGGTATTGTTACCACTTTTCAATGTTGCAGTCAATGTGTATAAATTGGGTGTTTCTGCGGTCCATTTTGCGGGATTGTCTACGTTCATGCCAACAGACTTTTTACCGTTTCCGCTAACTTGGGCTGTGGCTACGTTTTTCCCTGTCGGGTCTGCCAGATTCAGTTCTACCGTTCCGCTTCCGTTTAGGTTGAGTGCTATATCCAGTGTACCGTTTGTATAATTGGCGTCCAAATCAGGCGTTACACGAATGTCCTGAATATATTTCTTATTGCGGCTGTATAGGTAGCAGTCACGTCCTACTCCGGAGTAGCGGAAAAAGTCCTGATCCTCCAGATATGTTCCATCACACCAGCGGAATACTTGGAAAGCGATCAGGTTTTTACCGGGTTTCAGGTAATTGGTCAGGTTAAATTCGGCTTCCAGCTTACTGTCCTCGCTATAGCCTACATATTTACCGTTGACCCATAAATACATATTTGAGGTTACCGAGCCGAAGTGAGCGAATATCTCTTTTCCTGACCATTCGGCAGGGATGATGATCTCTTTCCGGTATGAACCTACATGATTGTTTTCTATGGGTACAAAAGGCGGATTGTTTTTGTATTGGTTTCTCCAGGCATAACCTACATTCACATAAATAGGATCACCGTAACCGTTCATTTCCCATACACCGGGAACTTTCATTTGTCCCCATCCTTTGTCGTTATAGTCAGTCCGGTAGAAGTCGGTCGGACGTGCATCGGCATCTTTCACCCAGTTGAAGTTCCAGATTCCGTTCAGGGTTAAAAAGTTACTTGAGTTTTCTTTGTCAGCTTTCGCTGCTTCTTCACTTGAAGAGTAAGCAAAGTAATTGGTGTGCATCGGTGCACGGTTTACCGCATTAATTTCGGGGTTTTTCCATTCGTCATGTTGAGCCATGGTTGCGAGGCTACATATCGCCAGGCAGCAAGTCAGCAGTTGTCTTTTCATGGGGTTAATCTTATTAGGTTTGTAAATTGTTGGTCAAAGATACGTTTTTTGTCTTGTCAAGCAGACTCTTTTTGAATAAATTAGTGTAAAGTATAGCATTAATTAATGGATAAGGTTTATTTTTGCAGCATGTTAAAAGACAGTATACATAGAAAAAAACGATTCATCCGTAGTCTGTTGGGCGTCGCTATTTTGATGGCTACTCTTTATTCCTGTGCCAGTATGGGGCGTCCGGATGGAGGACCTTTTGATGAAACGCCACCCCGCTTCATCGGCAGTGTGCCGGCAGCAGGAGCTGTAAATAATAAAAAGTCAAAGATTGTTCTTGATTTCGATGAGTTCATTAAGCTCGAGAAGGCTAATGAAAAGGTAGTGGTTTCGCCCCCCCAGTTGCAACAACCCGAAATAAAACCCGGAGGAAAGCGGATCACCGTAAATCTTCTCGACTCTTTAAAACCCAATACAACTTATACTATCGATTTCTCCGATGCCATTGTTGATAACAATGAAGGTAACCCGCTTGGTAACTTTGCGTTTACGTTCTCTACGGGAGCTTCCATTGATACGATGGAGGTGTCGGGCACATTACTTGAGGCTTCCGATCTGGAGCCTATAAAAGGTATGTTAGTGGGGCTTCATTCCAACCTGAATGACTCGGCTTTTACCAAATTACCTTTTGATCGTGTGGCTCGCACCGATAGTCGTGGGCATTTTACGATTCGTGGAGTTGCACCGGGTAAATATCGTATTTTCGGTTTGATGGATGCCGATCAGAACTTTTTCTATAATCAGAAAGCCGAAGCTGTAGCTTTCAATGATTCATTGATTATTCCCCGCTTTGAAGAGAGAATACGTCAGGATACCACATGGGTCGACTCACTGACTATCGATACTATTGTTGAACAGAAGTATACTTATTACCTGCCCGATAATATTGTGCTCCGTTCGTTCAAAACACCTTCTGTTTCACAATATCTGGTTAAGAGTGAACGCCTTACTCCCCAAAAGTTTTCTTTGTATTTTTCGGCTCCGGCGGACTCTTTACCTGTACTGAAAGGACTGAACTTCGATGAAAAGGACGCTTTTATTGTAGAAAAAACATTCCGTAACGATACTATCCATTATTGGATACGCGACTCGTTGCTCTATAAGCAGGATACGCTTACGTTGAGTTTGAACTATTTGTACACAGATACGTTAAATCAGTTGGTCCCACGTACAGATACGCTGAGGTTGGCTGCGAAGAAAGTGAAGAAAGAAGAACCTAAAAAGAAAAAGAAGAAAGACGATGAGCCCGAACCTACCAAGTTTTTGTCGGTAAATACTCACGCGCCTTCATCTATGGACGTATTCGATTATATTACCCTGACTTTCGAAGAACCGGTCGCGCGCTTTGACAGTGCCGCTATCCATCTTCGACAGAAGGTAGATACGATATGGACGGATGTTTCTTTTGAGTTCGAACATGATTCACTGGATGTGCGCCGCTATAATCTCTATTATGACTGGGAACCCGGGGGAGAGTATGAGTTTGCCGTTGACTCTACAGCTTTTCATGGTATTTATGGTTTGTTTACCAATAAAATAAAACAAGCTTTCAAGGTTCGCCAGATCGAAGAATATGGTAACGTGTTCCTCAATATAACCGGAGCAGATTCTATTGCTTTTGTCGAACTGTTGGATAATCAGGATAAAGTGCTTCGACGGCGTCCGGTGGTTGACGGGAGGGCGGAGTTCTATTATCTGAATCCCGGCAAATATGGAGCCCGGTTGATTAATGACACCAACGGTAACGGAGTATGGGATCCCGGTGACTACGAAAAGGGTATACAGCCGGAGATGGTATACTACTATCCGCATATCATTGAATTTAAAGCGAACTGGGATGCCACTCAGGACTGGAATGTGACGGCTGTGTCTCTGGATAAGCAAAAGCCGGACGAACTTAAAAAACAGAAACCAGATGAAGACAAGAAGAAAAAGACCCGAGATAGTCAAAATGCTAACCGTAACCGCCGTAACAATTAGGCGGAAAGAGTTGGTATGTCTTATTATTGCTCTGCTTTTTGCTTTCCCATTGTCGGGTAACGCACAATGTGAAGCGAAAAACGATGCGTTTAAATCCGGTGAGCACGTCATGTACGAACTCTATTTCAACTGGAAATTCATCTGGAAGAAAGTAGGCTTGGCCAGTCTGACCACCAATTCCACAACGTATCATTCCGAACCTGCCTATCGGGTCAATCTGCTGGCCATCAGCAGTAAGGAAGCCGATTTCTTTTTTAAGATGCGGGACACCTTAACGAGTGTCATGACGGAGAAACTCGAGCCACGTTATTTCAGGAAAGGTGCCGAAGAAGGAAAACGTTATACCGTTGATGAAGCCCGTTTTTCTTTCCGGAACGGGATGTGCTACGTCAACCAGAAACGGGTGCGTAAAGATGGGAGTGTCACAGAGACAGAGCAAAGCGATACCCGGTGTATTTATGATATGTTGAGTATTCTGGCGCAGGCCCGTTCGTTCGATCCGAAAGATTACACCGTCGGCCAACGTATTCAGTTTCCGATGGCGACAGGGCGTAAGGTAGAGGAGCAGACCCTCATTTACAGGGGTATCAAGAAGATTACTGCCGAAAACGATACGACCTATCGCTGTCTGATATTCTCACTGGTAGAGTACAATAAAAAGGGAAAGGAGAAAGAGGTTATAACGTTTTATGTAACAGACGACCGGAATCATCTTCCGGTACGGTTGGATATGCACCTTAACTTTGGTTCGGCCAAAGCATTCCTGCGGAGTGTCAGCGGTTACCGTCATCCCCAGACCTCTATCATTACAAAGTAAACGGAACTTCGTCTTTTTTTCGGAATACGCTTGACTCAAAGGTGGCTATCAGCCTGCCTTCCTGATCGGTTACATCTATCTGATAGTAACCCGTACTGCGTCCTGTATAGCGTTCTCGTGCTTCGGCATAAAGCGTGTCGCCCGGTCCGCTGGCCCGTAAGAAGGTGATGTTGGAAGAAAGGGAGAAGGCCAGTGTGCCGTGTGAATTGGCTGCCGCTGCCAGTGCCAGGTCAGCCAAAGTAAAGATGGCACCTCCCTGTGTCCGTTGTCCTGCATTCAGATGTTCGGGCTTGATTTCCAGTTTTGCTTTACTGTATCCTTCCCTTATTTCAATCAACTCTACACCTGCGTTGGTGGCAAAAAGGTCATTTTTAAAGAATTCTTGTGCTGTCATTTTAATATCTGTTCCGATTTATTACAAAAGGACGCGGAGTATACAGAAAAAGTTATCAGTCCTGTTCCCTCCGCGTCCTTTGTGGTGCTTTTAAATAATTTTCTGAGATTTTATTTATTCAGTTTCCACTCAAATCCGTCCTTAGTATCTTTAATTTCGAATCCCAGTGCAGTCAGTTCGTTGCGGATCAGGTCACTCGTAGCCCAGTCTTTGTTAGCTTTTGCTTTCACCCGCTGTTCCAGCAGCATATCGACCACTTTCCCATAAGCGGCTTCACGTCCGTCCGACGAGCCGATTTCTTCTTTCAGGCCCAGGATATCGAAGCAGAATGTATGGAATACTTCTTTCAGTTCTTTCAGGTCATCGGCAGAGATGGTATTGTTTCCGGCAATGATATTATTGATCATCTTGGCTCCGTCAAAGAGATGTGAAATCACAATCGGAGTGTTCAAGTCATCATTCATCGCTTCAAAGCATTTCGTGCGCAAGCTTTTTACGTCGACGTTCGAAGTAGCTGCAGGAGTGATTTTCTCCAAACCATCCACTGCTTCCATCAGTCGGCTCAGTCCTTTTTCTGCTGCCTGTAATGCTTCGTTGCTGAAATCCACCGGACTGCGGTAGTGTGCCTGCAAGATAAAGAATCGTATGGTCATCGGGCTGTAAGCCTGAGTCAGCAATTTGTGTGAGCCGCTGAAGAATTCATCCAGCGTGATGAAGTTTCCGAGACTCTTGCCCATCTTGGTGCCGTTGATGGTGATCATGTTGTTGTGCATCCAGTAGTGAACCATATCGTCACCCTGTGAAGCTACCGACTGTGCGATTTCGCATTCGTGGTGCGGGAAGATAAGGTCCATGCCTCCTCCGTGAATGTCGAAGTGTTCGCCCAGATACTTACGTCCCATGGCTGTACACTCGGCATGCCAGCCGGGGAAACCGTCACCCCATGGCGAAGGCCAGCGCATGATGTGTTCCGGTTGTGCCCGTTTCCAAAGGGCAAAGTCGGCAGGATTATGTTTTTCTTCCTGTCCGTCCAGTTCGCGGGTTGTATTCAGTACATCGTCCAGATTGCGTCCCGAGAGTTTACCATAGTGGTAGTCTTTATTGTATTTGGCTACATCGAAGTATACCGAACCCTGGCTTTCGTATGCATAGCCGGCATCCAGAATCTTTTTTACCAATTCGATCTGCTCGATGATATGTCCCGAGGCATGTGGTTCAATGCTGGGGGGAAGTACGTTCAGTGCCTCCATGGCTTTATGGTACCGGTTCAGGTAGTATTGCACTACTTCCATGGGTTCCAGTTGTTCCAAACGGGCTTTCTTGGCAATTTTATCTTCCCCTTCGTCTGCGTCATGTTCCAGGTGGCCTACGTCGGTGATATTACGCACGTATCGCACTTTATAACCTAACCGGGTGAGATAACGGAAGAGTACGTCGAACGTGATGGCCGGACGGGCATGTCCCAGATGTGCATCGCCATATACCGTCGGTCCGCAGACATACATGCCCACATGTGGAGCGTGCAAAGGCACAAACAGCTCTTTTTTTCTATCTAAAGTGTTGTAAATCGTCAGTTGATGTTCCATAACGTTTGAGATTTATTCTGTTTTAAACCACAAAGTTAGAATAAATAATTTGAATTGGGACGTGTTCTGCCGGATTATTCTCTGTAAGTATATGTGTCTGATGTAAGATCGGGCCACTCATACGAAAAATGCATTCCGATCTTCCATCTTCCACCTTTTTCTGTTTACTTATCTAATTATCAACGAAATGAATGGGTGGAAGATAGCGTTTTCAAGCCGTTTATCTTCCACCTTTATCTTCCATCTTCCACCCACTGTTTTTGATGGATAAGGTATTGATCTGTAATTGTATATAGCGTATTATCTATCTGTTTATGCCGTTTAAAGCATTTCCTTTTCCTTAGTATCTTTAGTGAAAATGGTCCGGACTTTATCTCGTCCCGCATGCCCGGGCCCATAAGCCCGCATACCTGTGCCCATGAGCCCGCATACCCGGGCCCACCGGCCCGGGTATGCGGGCTGAGATAAGTTTAGTATGATGAATGATAATATACTTATATATAACGCGTTAATATCATGGAGAAATCAACTTGCTTTCTTCTTAATTTCTGTGTTTAAACTGTTGTCTCCCCCTTCTCGGATGCTTTTGTAAAGAACTTGTTTACGACCGCAGCTACACCGTCCTCCTCGTTGCTAAGGGTAATGTAGTCGGCGGCTTTCTTTACCGGTTCCTGTGCATTGCCCATGGCTACACCCAATCCGGCAAATTGAATCATTGAAAGATCGTTGTAGCCGTCGCCTACAGCCACCATCTCTTCCCGGTTCATGTTCAGCTTGTTAAGTAAGACAGATAAAGATTGTGCCTTGTCTATTCCCTGTGGCACCAGTTCGAGGAAGAAGGGCTCCGAGCGGTAAACACTCAGTTGACCTTGCAGTTCTACCGAAAGTTCGGCTTCAATGGGAATCAGACGATGTGGATCGCCTACAATCAAGCACTTAGGAAGCGGTAGACGGATATCTTTCAGAAAATCCTTGGAAGGATATATCTGCATTTTATTGAGGAAAGCCTCTTTCCGGACATACACGTCATCGGGATATTCAGTGATGATATATTGCCGGTCGTAAGTCAGGATAGGGAGTTGGTTGCGTGTGGCGCATTTGTATAGCCGAGGTATCACTTCGTCCGGCAATACATTGGCATAAACGATCTCTCCGGTACTCCAGTCGATAATTTCTCCGCCGTTATAGGAGAGGATAAATCCGCCGAACTCCTTCATGCGCAGTTCGTCGGCCAAGGGTGCAATACCAAAGGTGGGACGTCCCGATGCAAGTATCAGTTTCACACCCTGTTGCTGTACACGTATCAGTGTTTCTCGGTTGCGTGGAGTTATCTCTTTTTTAGCGTTGGTCAGTGTTCCGTCCAAGTCGAGTACGAGGAGTTTGTATTTCATCAGTCACTTTTGTTTGGGTTTTGAGGGTGCAAAGGTAGTGGTTTTTCTGAGATGAATATTGAATTAACTTAGATTTACTGAGAGCTTATAACCATTTCTGGGTATAGTTACGAGTTCTATGGTAGGGTCAATAGACAGGTATTTGCGTAGTTTTGATATTAAATTATTTATTCCTTGTTCATTTCCATTTGCTTTCCCCCATAGTTCTTCTTCTATTTGCCGACGTTCAACAAGTTGTTCTTTATAAGCAACCAAAAGTTTAAGTAGTTTGTATTCTGCTTCGCTCAGTTGTTTAATAACTTTCAATTCTTTAGTGCATAGCAATTGGGTGTCTGTGTCTAATAAAAGAGAACCTATCTTTATTTGATATGGATGTGAAATTGCATATCTCTTGATATATGCAATTAATTCATCAATTTCAAAAGGTTTTTTCAGATAAGCTACTGCACCTGCACTTAGTGCTTGGACTATCAATTGGCTATTTGTGTGTGAAGATATAAATAATATAGGAGTATTAGGGGCTATTGCCTTCAATTCCGGTACAGCCTCAATGCCATTTTTATTTCCGATTTCTACGTCGAGTACGATCATGTCTGGATGTGTTTCAACGATACAAGCCTTTGCTCCGTTTAGTGAAGTTTGATAAAGGACTTCATAACCTTCTTCCTGCAGAATCATGGTATATATATGTCCAAGTGCGATATCGTCATCAATAAAAAAAATTTTGAGTTTTTCTTCCATCTTTTTATCTTATTTTGAAATATAAAAAGTAAACGTACTTCCTTCATTTTCTCGACTTCTTAACCGTATTTTTCCACCGTGTGCTTGAATTATATATTTAACGTATGATAATCCTATGCCATATCCTTTCTGGATTTGCGATGTTTCTCGGGGAACCTGATAGTACTGACTAAATATCTTCTTTTGGTATTTAGGAGCGATTCCCCAGCCATTGTCTTTTACTTCTATTTGTATGCCTTGACTAATTTCAACTATTTTTATTTGTATTTTCACTCCATCATTAGAGTACTTCAGAGCATTTTCTATTAGGTTCTTTATGGCATTCTCTATGTAGAGTTGATCAGCTAAACACTCTATGTTTGATGACTCGTTCACTATTTCAATACTATGTGGTTTTGAACTTAAGTCTATACAGATATTGCCGATGGCTGTTTTAATTACTTCTTCTATGTTTATTTTTGTCCTTTGTAAAATGATGTGCTGTGTTGTACCTCTGGCACAGATTAATATGGACTCAATTTGTGTTGTTAAGTGTTTGGCTCGTTTGATAACTTCGTTCATTAGTTGTTTCTTTTTGTGGTCTGATTCATTTTTTGTGAGCCAACAAGTTAGAGTTATAAGTGCATTTAATGGTGATTTTAGATCGTGGACTATTCCATTTACACTTACTTCGCGATTTTTTAATATTTCGTTCTTTTTGCGAATGACGGTTAGCTGAAAAATAAGGCATCCTAATACTATAGCGACAATCAATATGGATGCTATTAGAGAATAGAGCATTTGAGATAAGATCGTGTCATTGGGAAGTCCTGATTCTATTTGTATGTAGAGGAGTCCTTTGGTGCCAATTGGCTTTTGGTTTATAATGATTTGAAAATGGGATTGTAGATGAGCGTTTCCAACAGAATCTATTATTTGTTTTTCTTTATTACGTAGAGTAATATAGTGATTAATGTTTAGGTCGTAGAGTTCATCTTGAAAAAGACTATCAATGATTGATAGAATCGGAGGTTTTTGAATCGCTAGTAATCCATCTTGCTTAATTTGTGTAAGGAGTTCAGAGACGTTTCGTGCTACTCCATTTTGTTCTAAATGCACTAAATCAATGGTGTCTCCTTTATATCCGGCTCGTTCTTCTTCGGACATATATTCAACAGATTTTATAAAGATTGTAGAGTGCTTTGATTGTTCTATATGCATGGAACGAAGGCCTACTTCCTTTTCGATGGCGTTAAGAAATGCTTTATTTATTTTTTCCGTATATTGATTCTCATATTTCTGATACATACTGTTTATCCAGAAAACTTGAAGAAGGATTAAGGCTATAGAAGCTAAGATGGTAAGCAGTAGTTCTTTTTTCATGATTTTTTTTGTTTGAAGTGTGACAAAGATATAAATAGATATTTAATTGATGAAAGAAATGGTTTCTAATAATTTATATAATTAAAAAATATAGTTTTGAGTATATAGGTATTAGGTGTTTGTTATAAAGAATTAAAGGATATTGCACTATGTTTGCAACATACCAAAATTATAATAAGATGGAAAAAATATTAGAAAAATTGTCACCAGAAGAATTAGATTCTATAAAAGGTGGAACTTGGGTTTTGATTGATACGGGATGGGTTTGGATTGAAGGAACAATTTAAAATAGTAGTGCCGAGATCCAGAAATTTGTGAGTGATGAAATTCCAATACTATAATCTTATAATAAAATAATATGAGAACATCATCTTATAATATATTAGTGAATGTAGATAGTAAGCTAAACTTATTCGCTATTTTAAACGGATATACTCAAGCTTTTGACATAGTAAATGAAGATGTTTATTGGGCTCTGAAAACTGGACAAAAACTGGAAGACTTGCCTGATGTTATTCTAAGTAAATTGAAGAAAAGAGGATATGTGACACCATTAACAAAAAGTGAAGAAATAAAATTGGTTCAAGGTCTGTCCGATAGAGCTCGTGAGAATCATTTATTTCAAAAATATAATTTTCATTTTATAGTTTCATATGCATGTAATTTGAGGTGTATATATTGTTATGAAGATAATATATTAAATGGGTGTAATTCTTTATCTAAGAGGACGATGACTTTGGAACAGGTTGATAAAGCCTTTGAAATAATTACTGAAAAGGATAAGGTAAATCAAAGTTCTAAAACAATAGCGTTGTACGGAGGGGAGCCCCTTTTAAGAGAAAACTATGATGTCATATCATATATAGTGGAAAAAGGAAAGCGGATTGATCATACTTTTAGGGTTACTTCTAATGGATATGATATAGATGCTTATGCTTTTATGTTACAAAAAAATAGTAATTTATTTTCGTTTCAGATAACTGTTGATGGAGTTGAAGAAATTCAAAATCAGAGAAAACCTCATTTTAAGAATAGCGATTCTTTTATGAAAATAACTAATAATATTGATTTTTTATTAAAGTGCGGTATTCCTGTTAATGTGCGGATAAATTCTGATTTGTATACAATCAATAAGATTCATAACTTACTCAGTTTTTTTGAAGATAAAGGGTGGTATAAATATAAAAATTTCAGAGCTTATTGTGCCCTTTTACGTCAGGAGGTTGATGTTAAACAACAAATTCAACATTCTCAAATGGGGCAGTTGGATTTATTGAAATACTATAATGATAAAATAAAGAACAAAGAGATAACTGAACGAAAGATCTTTTGTCAAGACTGTGGGACTTTGGCTCTGTTGAAAAATTTATTATTGAATAGAAAACATTCATATAAGGGGAGTTTCTGTGGAGCTCAGACAAATAATATTATTTTTGATCCTTTTGGAGATTTATATTCTTGTTGGGATGTAGTTGGTTTGCCAGAACATAGGGTTGGAAGATATATACCTGATTTTTGTATTGATGATACTAAATCGATTAAATGGTTTGGCCATAGAGTTAGCGATACAAAATGTATACAATGTAAATTTGTACTTTTTTGTGGTGGTGGGTGTTTGGTCAGATCTTTAAGAAAATCTGGTGAAATAAGTTTTGGAAATTGTAATGAGTATCCACAAAGTTTCAAATATTTGATGAAAACAGTTTGTAAGGAGATTCTAGAGAATAATTATGATGTTTTATGAAGGTGGATATTTCTACTATTGTTATGTTGCTGACGGAAGAGGATCTATTAGAAAAATGTGCTATTTCTAATTTCGAGTTTTGTATAGAGAATGTATTGAGGTATATAGAGAATAGAGATTTATTTAATCCTGACTTTTTTTTATTTCAATTGGAAAAGCAAACTGTGAAATTATTAAATTGTATTGAATCGGATTTGATAGATCAATCTAGTGCTATTCGCCTTCGGGGATTATTGCAAGAAGATTTTTCTGAAGCATCTGTTATTTTATTATTAGATATTCTTGAAGATATGAACTATAAAAATAGGAAGAGACCAATAATTGTGAAGAAAATAAGATGAAGCACATAGAAATTGCACATGAAATTATTGATTATTTGCATTTAGTTTTTCCGAATGATTCCATAGCCATAGCAGGTTCTGTTGCAGATGGAACTTTCAAAAAGAATAGTGATATTGACTTACTATTATTGTCAGAAAGACTGAAATGCTCATATGCGGTGAGCTTTTTATATAAAGGAAAGAGTATCAGTATATTTGTGTTTTCTAAGGCTTGTATTCGACGGAATATGGATAAATATTTATATAGTTATCATAATATGCCTCTAAGATATGTCTATTCTTCGCAGTGTGTATATGATAGTGGAAATATGTTGAATGCTATATGTTGTGAAATAGATGATGCTTGTTTGAAAAGGCAATTGTTCAAGAGTATATTATCCAGAGAAATAAAAGATCATATTTTACATCTATTGAACAGAAACAATTTAGATATTATTCATAGAAAGGAGGTGCTGTATTTGGTTGTAAATAAGGTGGTTACTCTCTTTGTCCTGAAAGAGTATTCTAACAAGGTTACATCTAAGATAGAAGGACGAGATCCTTTTACTTTGATTAAAAAAAAGGATGCATATTTATATAATTTGTTGAAAGTGTGTCTACCTTATCATGGTAATTCATTGTTTTTGATGCGCAATTATTTTGAAAATTATATATTAATTAATTATTGAAATCATGAAAAAAGATAAAATGTTTTCATTAAATACTCAAATAGTTGAGTTTAATGATGAGATGGGTCTTGAAGAAAGACTTGAGTTATTGAGTATGCAAGATCTGCAAAACATGAGAGGCGGAGGAGATTGTACTTTAATGGACTCTTGCAAGTGTGCTTTACAAGGTATGACAATTTGTCCAACGGAAAGTTGTGATCCTTATTTTGTTGGTTGTGGCATTGATGAACATCAAGGGTGCAATTCGGATTCTTCCTGTTGGAGAGATGATTTTGATGATGATCATTGTATGGCAATGACATAATCGGGTATCTATATTATTAAAGGGTATAAAAAATAATTGCTATATTACTCTTGTGAATCCTTGCTGACAGGCATTTATATTATTTATATATGTATGTCCCCTTAGTTCGGATATATGTTGCTAAATATAGGTAGTCAACCTTGGATCATTGCATTGGAACCTATTAATGTTATGGTTCAAGGTTGATTTTTATTTAATATTTGTTATATGAGAAATCTGTTTTTAATATTCCTTTTTTGCTATGTAACTGGGAAAGCCCAGGACAGAGCGTGTGTCGTGAGTGAAAAGGATAGCATTCCTCTTTCAAATGTATATATCTGTTTGAAAGATAGGAAAGTCATAGCTATCAGTGATGAAAAGGGTGTGTTCTCATTAGAGAAATATGATTCGTTGTCATTGAATGATACTTTATATTTTTCTCATATTAATTATTTGCACAAGAAATTGTCTTATGGTGATTTAATTAAAAATAGATGTACCGTTTTTTTGATAGAGAATAATCGGGTTTTGGAAGAAGTATCTATTTTTAGCAATAGGCATTTAAATCGCTTTTTGCATTATGAAATATTGTCTCCATTGAAAAGAGGAGTCTATTCGTTTGCTTCGGTCTTGGTAGATGGGCAGATTTATATTGTAGGAGGGAGTACGTCGTGCGGTCCCTTTCAGAATTATATACGTTCTACTCTATTTTGGGAAAAATATAGTAACATGATGTATAGATATGATATCAAGCAAGATAAGTGGGAGACGATCAGGCATAAGTTTAGAGAAAGGGCATATCATACGGCGGGTTATTATGATGGAAAAATTTTTATTTTAGGGGGAAAGAGATTGTCTGAAACCAGAATTGTTGATTATCTGGATAATGCAATAGAAATATATGATATTAAGCGTGATACCGTCTGGACAGATTATACTAATCCGCATCAAGCGACTTTATTGGGATCCGTTGTGTATAAAGATAATATGATTGTTTTAGGCGGTGTTAAAAAGGTTTTGCAAAATAATGAAGGAGTCTATTCGGATGAAATGCATTTATGGAATTTAAAATCCGGCTACTGGTATGAGTTGGGAAAAATGCCGATTAGGCAAGCTCCTGATGCAATTCTGGTTGATCATTGTATTTATTTAATCGGAAATAGTAACGGTGGCGGACGGAGTCTTGAATGTTATAACTTATTGACAGGCGCATGGACCAATGCCGGACATTTGTTATATCGGCTTGGCTGGCCCAGTTTAGCTTATCATAATGATATAATTTATATTTTTGAACAAGGTGTTGTGCAGACGTTCAATATAAAAAGCAGGCAAGTTCGTTCGTATATGATAGATCTGAAATTGAAATCTCCAGCTTTGTATTACTTTGATGGGAAATTATATATTTTGGGAGGATTTTATATGGGAGATCCCTCGCGCAATGTATATAGTATTGATCTGAAAGAATTTGATAAAACAGAAATCGATTATTATTATAACAATAAAAGGTAAGCATTCGGTGAATCCTGTCTATTGTATAGAAACTGAACTTTATTGTTTTTTCTTATTCTACCATTATTATCATATTTTTAAAATCTAAAAGTATCTCTTTGCAATTTTTGAAACAGTCAACTCCTAAATAGCCATTGTATTTGCGATTAGCATTCTTCATGATCAGTATATTGAGCATATGATGAAAAACATAGACTCAGAATTACTAAAATCAAGCTTGTTCTTTTCATAATATTATGGTGTTGTTTACAAATATGGTAAGTCTTATAGATGATAGCAAATATTCTTTTCCAAAATTTGTTAATCTTGTTTGGGGTGCTTGAAGTATTTTAAATTAATATGGTAGAATATTTATTTGGTTTTCTTTTTATCAAGAAATATCGTTCTACACTTGGTTCCATATTTTGACCCCGTTTTACAAGTACATATCCACGTAGTTTCTCTAACAACAAGTCAAGAGGGAGCATACGTCATTGACAACCGGTCTTCACTAAATAAAAGATTGCATTCCAAATCATTCGTAAATCATATTTTCGCTTTCTTGCTTGCGGGTTCAACACTTTTGTTATATATTGCCACTCTGTTTCCGTTAAATCAGTTTGATACATCTTTTTTTAAGTTTGGTCACTTCAAAGAAAGCAACTATCAGACTGATATGGAAACTTTGTTAGAAATTTTTTTTACCGCCTCTAAGCAAACTGCAAAATGCAGTAGTATTGGAAGGTCTGGAAATGAAGGTGATTTTCGGGGGAAGCGGGTCTTCGTTGTGCCCAGATGGTTATCCGTATGTATTCAGGTGTTCTAATGGCAATCTACATTGTTGCAAAGTTAATTCAGAGTCTGTTTGTTGTCCATAATAGACAACTTACTCTTTATTAAATGCTTATCATCTATTTTGGCGGATGATAAGGCTCTGTTAATTAATTAAAATTGAAGATCATGAATATGAGAAAAGTATTTTATTTAGTCTTATCACTTGTAATTGCAGGTTGCACCTCTAATAAGGAACTGCAAGAGAAACTGGCATTTATTGATGTCACCAAAGAATATCCCGAAAAGAAAATTGAGCTCACCGATATTGCGGATGTCTCTTATCTGTACCTCAATTCGAAAAATGATGATTATCTCTATAAAGGCAGCATTGATTATGTAACCGAAAACAATATTATTGTTATAGACCGCTCTCAGAACAGCGTGCTGTTTTTCTCAAAAGAGGGAAATCCCAAATCACATTTTAACCGTAGGGGACAGGGATCGGAAGAATACAGAGATGCATATTCGGTAATGTATGACGAAGCAAATGATGAAGTGTTTGTTTCGCCCGACTTTAGCGATCATATTATGGTCTATTCATCATTGGGTGAATTCAAAAGGAAAATAAATTTACCTCAGACGAATGTTAACGGACAAATGGCCTTATTTGACGATGTGTCCATATTGGTGTATGATAACACGAAATTGTGGAAATCTATCATGCAAAGCAATGCCCCAGATATAGTACAAACCATTGATTCAGCTTTCTTTCTTATTTCCAAATTGGATGGTACAGTGCTGGATTATATCTCACTACCAAACAAAAATATAGATCTGAGTTATAAAGATTTGAACAGTGTATTTACTGGTCAGGTGAGTTACGGACGTGTGAGAAAGTCGGCTGACGGATTACTTTTATACAATCCTGAATCCGACACCGTTTTTCATTACAGCAAAGAAAAGCGTTTAACTCCATATATGCATAAAAAACCAATATTGAGCAGTCAAACCTCAATGACGGTTATGGATATCTGCATGGATGCGGGAAAATATCAGTTTATAGCGGTTTACCCTTATCGGGAAACAGCGAAATCTCCGACACCAAAGTATTATATGCGCAACAAAGCAACAGGAGAACTGTTTCGCCCAAAAATAACTCTTTCCGATTTTGAAGGAAAAGAGTTGTATATCAATCCCCGGCTTTTAAATTATTATGAACATGCATACCACTTTGAACTGGATTTTGCTGAACTCGAAGAAGCATATTACAAAAACAAGCTCAGCGGTAAACTCAAAGAACAGGTTGCTTCACTTCTTGAAGATGAGGAAAGTAATAATGTTTTTGTGTTTGCGGATTTTTATTGATAAAAACACACCTTCTGGGGTTGTTTTCAATATTGAGTGATTTGTAAAAAGAGTTACAGATAAGCCTGGACTACATGAAGAGATGATATTACATGTCGTACCAAGATCAATACAATATTTTAGTAATTGCCAACAAGTCTTCAAACTACAAAACAATGACTTTTCTCGTAGCGCACTCAGCGATAATGCTCATTATTAAATATTTAATAGAGGGGGAAGTTTACAAAAGTCCCGCCCACTCCTGGTTGGTTAGTGTGGGGAGCTGATCTGTTTCTGTGATGAAAGTTTCCGCCAGTTTTCGTTTTTCCTCTTGTAGCTGTATGATTTTCTCTTCTATGCTCCCTTGCGTGATGAAACGGTAAGCAATTACTTGTTTGTCTTGTCCGATACGGTGCGCGCGGGCAATGGCCTGTGCTTCGGCTGCCGGGTTCCACCAGGGATCGATGATGAACACATAGTCTGCTTGTGTCAGGTTGAGGCCCACTCCTCCGGCTTTTAGTGAGATAAGGAAAGCTTGTATCCTGGGGTCACGGCTAAAGCGTGCAATCTCTTCCGGGCGATTGGTAGAAGAGCCTGTTAGAAGAGCATAATCCCATTGACGTTTACGAAACTCATCGGCCACCAATTCCAGATGTTTAACGAAAGAAGAAAAGATCAGGACCTTATGGCCTTCGCTCCGGAGTGTTTCGAAGGTCTCTATAATCAGGTTTAGTTTACCGGATTCACCGATGAAACCGGGTAAAATCATCTGCGGATGGCAGGCGAGTTGCCTTAAACGGAGAATCCCGTTGAGTACTATGAGCGGTTGCTGACCCTTCTCTACGGTCTGTTCCAGCAGAATGTTCCGGAGACTGTTCTTTTCATGTTGGTAGAGCTCGTTCTGTTTCTTTGCCATGTCGCAATAAATCACTTCTTCGGTTAATGACGGTAGTTCCGGAGCTACTTCCTGCTTGCTTCTGCGTAGTATAAATGGGGAAATGAGTTGTCGTAAACGAAACTTCATCCGTTCGTCACCTTGACGGATGGCGTTGACGAACTGTTTGCTGAACGCTGTCTCGTTTCCTAAAAGTTCAGGCTGTAGAAAATGAAACTGTGCCCAAAGATCCTTCAGGGAATTCTCAATAGGAGTTCCTGTCAGAATTAGCCTGTGTTTACTTTGTAATTGTATCGCTGAACGGAATGTAAGTGATTCGCTGTTTTTTATGTTTTGACTTTCATCGAGAACTATGTACTCAAACTTATATTGGGATAAAGTCGCAATATTATTGCGCATCGTGCCATAAGTGGTAAAGACCAGATGATATTGGTCGAAGTGCTTTGACAAGCGATTGATTTCATTGGCGGAGTTTCCGTTATATTCCGTCATTGACAGGCTGGTAAAACGGGATGCTTCCCGTTTCCAGTTATGCAAAAGCGAGGTAGGCACAACAATAAGGGTGGCATGCAGACGTGGTGTCTGGCTTTTCTTTTGATTTAGTACAGCACATTGCAAGTCGTTTTGTCCGCTTCGGGAGGCGTTGGGGGCTTCGGTTTTTACCGGAAAAAGTGATAACTGCCCCTTTTCATCGAAGAAAGCTTCCTTTTGTACAGGAGAGCCTTGAATGTTTTCTTTCTCTTCCAGGCTGTTTGTTTCCTGATTTGTTGAGGCGGCTGTTCCCGGTTTGTAGATGTATTGTAAAAGTGTAAGGGTTTGCAAGGTCTTTCCAAGGCCCATATCATCGGCCAGACATCCTCCGAATCTTTCGAGGTATAGGTTTGCCATCCATGAGAAACCTTTCTGCTGATAGGGGCGAAGATTGGCCTTGAGTCCTGCAGGTACAGGGATTAGTTTCTCCAATCGGAGGTCGATTGCTATACCTGGACCTTTTTCCAGGATCGATTTTATTACACCCACAAAAGGACGCTTCAGTCGGATGTTCTTACCTGATTCTTTACCTATCTCAAGCAGATTGGCGTATTTGGTGAACCATTCTTCGGGGAGGAGGATAATGCGTCCGTCAGAGAGGGGATATTCCCTGTTGTTGTCCAGTATATTTTTGCGGAATCGGCTAAAGGGAATTTTCTGATTGTCTATGACGACATTGATATGTAATTCGAACCAGTCGGGGCCATCTTCGTAATCCTGTTCTATCCGGATATCCGGAAGATAGTATGGCTTCTTGTGCGTATCACTTGATAAGATAAACTTTTCCAGTAGCATTTCCCGGTGACGGCTGACCCACTCGGTAATGTTTTTTTCGGGAGCGATAGGCGATAGTTTGAAATGAGAATCACTGACACATTGTAATCCGGCTTTTTGAAGCAGACGGATTGCCTGCTTCTCGGCAGCTGAGTTACGTTGGAAATAGTGGATGACAGTTTGTCCATTCTCTTGCTCCCGGAAGATGATTTTCTTGATTCCATCGGAACCATGAGGTGAAAAAGTCCGGTCTCCATAACGAAAATCAAGCCGTAACAAAGTATTATTATAGATTGTATCTTCAAGGTAGAGATAAGCATCACACGGACGTCTTTCTCTGATCACTTTGACTCCTTGAATATTGATTTCATGGTAATATGCAAGGGGAATCATGATATTGTCTATGTATTTTTCAGTCAATGAAGCGTCCACACTGATACGTTCTTTCTTGGTGAAAGGCAGTAAGCGTGAAGCTTCAATATGGGGGACAGTAAATAAATCCATACCCAGCAATAAGGTGGCAGGATTGGAGGTGAGGACAGTGACAGGTTTTTGTTCCATCAGTGAAACCGGCAGGTCGTCATAGTAGCATTGCAGTTGATAGCTGAAATATTCCTCGGTTACTTTAAAAGAGAAATGGGCTTCTAAATCGTGGGGATGGACACGGTATGCATGGTGTTCATAGAGTTGCTTGCTTCCACTTGGTTTCTGATAAAACGGAAGTTGCCTGGTGCGTATCAGTTCTAACATCTCCAACAGTTTCTTCTCTATGAAAGGACGGATTTGTTCTTTAAGTTTGTTATTGTCCTCGGCCAGTTTGCGGAGGAATTTAGGGACTGTTTTTTCACGGGAATAGACTCCCATCAGATATTTTTCAGTATAATGAGAAGCAATGTCAATGGCTTTTTGTTCTGCTTCATTCATTTTTTTGATCGCATCGGGAGAGGCATGGAAAGCTTGTTCGATCACTTCCAACGTGTTGTCAGGGGTTCGGCTGACAGTGTAGGGGATGAGTAATATCCCCAGAACAGGGTGCTCTACGAGTACAATGACAACTTGGTTGGTGGAAAGTGCTTTTTTCATTCTGTCCGGTTTGGAAGGTCAAAGATACGGGATTTTATGTAATTTTGCGGTATGATGGAGGAAAACAAACGAGTCTTATTGGGAATGAGCGGTGGTACGGATAGCTCTGTGGCTGCCATGCTATTACTTGAAGCCGGTTATGAAGTAACGGGAGTTACCTTTCGTTTCTATGAGTTTAATGATTCTACGGAATACTTGGAAGATGCCCGTGCATTAGCAACTCGCTTAGGTATCGAACACATCACTTATGATGCGCGTGAGATTTTCCGGAAGAAAATTGTTGATTACTTTATCGATGAATATATGGCCGGACATACTCCGGTCCCCTGTACTCTTTGCAACAACTGGTTAAAATGGCCTTTGTTGGCCAAGATTGCCGATGAAATGGGTATTTTCTATTTAGCTACCGGTCATTATGTGAGAAAGAAATGGATGGACGGAAGCTATTATATTACGCTTGCCGCAGATCCGGATAAAGACCAGTCATTTTTTCTGTGGGGATTAAAACAGGATATTTTGCAACGTATGTTGCTTCCGATGGGTGAGATGACTAAACCTGAAGCACGTGCTTATGCTGCCGGAAGAGGTTTTGAGAAAGTTTCAAAAAAGAAAGATAGCATTGGGGTTTGTTTCTGTCCACTTGATTACCGTAGTTTTCTGAAAAAGCATCTTTGCGATGCGGGAGGCGACAGGAGCAATAAAATAATCCGGGAAGTGGGCAAAGGCAGATTCCTCGATGAAAGCGGCAATTTTATTGCCTGGCATGAGGGATATCCTTTTTATACCATAGGGCAACGCAGGGGGTTAGGCATCCAACTGAACCGTGCTGTTTTTGTAAAGGAGATCCATCCTGAAACCAATGAAGTGATATTGGCTCCTTTAAAGTCCCTTGAAAAGTCAGAGATGTGGTTGAAAGACTGGAATATAGTCAATGAATCCCACCTGCTGGGCTATGATGATATTATTGTGAGAATACGTTATAGGAAACAGGAAAACCATTGTTCTGTCACAATCACTCCGGAGGGATTATTACATATACAACTACACGAACCTTTGTCCGCCATTGCAGAAGGACAAGCAGCCGCTTTCTATAAGGATGGTTTGTTGTTGGGAGGAGGGATTATAACGATGGATGATGAACGATGAATCGTATGCGGATAGCACACAGCCCATTCATCGTTCATCGTTTATCGATTATCGTTCATTGTTTATTCAAAGCAATCATTTCTTCAATGTAGTCTCTTGTATTGCTGAGTCTCGGTACTTTATGCTGACCACCTAATTTCCCTTTTTGAGCTAACCAGTCATGGAAAAGTCCTTTGCGTGCGACAATCACTTCCAATGGTTGGAGAGCGATATCTTTCCATCGTTTTGCTTCGTAGTCGGAGTTTACTTCTTTCAGTGTAGTGTCCAGTACCGCCGCAAATCTTTCGATGGAATCGGGCATTTTGGCAAACTCAATAAGCCATTGATGACGGCATTTGGCATTTTCATCCATAAATACGGGGGCAGCGGAATATTCGCTGACTTGAGCACCAGTTTCAGCACATGCTTTGGCAAGCCCTTTTTCTGCATTATCTACGATCAGCTCTTCACCAAAAGCATTGATGAAGTGCTTGGTACGTCCTGTAATGACGAACTTATACGGATTCTTTCTGGTGAATTTCACAGTATCCCCGATCATGTACCGCCATAATCCGCAGGAAGTGGAGATCACCATAGCATAATTTTTATTTAGCTCTACTTCTTCAAGGCAATAGGTGCGGGGATTCTCTTTTTCCACATCCTCCAAAGGAATAAATTCGTAGAAAATACCATAGTCAATCATCAATAACATAGATGGGTCGGAGAAATCGTTTTGTGTCCCGAAATAGCCTTCCGATGCATTGTAGGTTTCGACATAATGCATTTTAGAAGAATGAATGACTTGCTTATATTGTTCACGGTAAGGGGTAAAAGCGACGCCTCCATGGAAGAATACTTCCAGATTGGGCCATACTTCTTCCAAGGTCTGCTTGCCTGTTTTTTCAAGAATACGTTTGATTAAGACCAACATCCAGGAAGGAACACCCGAAAGATTGGTTACATCTACCGGTATGGTGCTGTTGGCGATAGCTTCAATTTTGGTTTCCCATTCGTCCATTAATGCTATTTGCTTGCTTGGCACACGTATCAGGTTGATCAGCGGACTTACATTCTGGATCAATATGGCTGAAAGGTCACCTACCAGACTATGGTTGGAGTTCAGGTTCGGACTATGGCTGCCTCCCAGAATCAGTCCTTTACCGGAAAAAAAACGGCTGTCGGGATTCATGCGGAAGTAGATTGCGGCCGCGTCTTTTCCTCCCCGGTAATGAATATCCTGCAAGGCCTCTTTGCTAACCGGAAGAAACTTGCTTTTATCGTTTGTGGTGCCCGAGGATTTTGCAAACCAGCGTATTTCTGAAGGCCACAATAGGTTTTGTTCGCCTGCACGGAGACGTTCCACATAGGGCTTTACTTCTTCGTAGGTTTGTATGGGGAGTCGGTTTTTAAAGTCTTCGTAATTGCGGATAGATTTATAATCATACTTCTTTCCCCATTCAGTATTTTCTGCCTGTTTTACGAGACGGGTCAATACCCGGTGCTGTATATCTCCGGCTTGTGTATCATAAAGATCTATGGCTTTTAAACGGGAATCAAATACTTTGCTTATAATCTTTGTAATATTCATTGCTCTTTAACATATAATGTTTAGTCGTGCAAAAATAGCCTTAATTATCTTTTTTTTCTATCTTTACGACGGAAATAATAGTTAAAAGTGAAGATATGTCATGCTTTTGCAGACAGATGGGTAACTTTTTTCTTTTAAATACGTAATATTCAATAAAAAAAGAGCAGCAATGAAGATCGGAATTCTTACATCCGGAGGAGATTGCCCCGGCATAAACGCTACGATTCGCGGGGTGTGTAAAACGGCCATTAATCATTATGGAATGGAAGTTGTGGGGATTCACAGTGGTTTTCAGGGATTGCTGACGAAAGAGGTAGAATCGTTTACTGAAAAATCCTTGTCCGGATTGCTAAACCTGGGTGGTACTATGTTGGGAACTTCACGCGAGAAGCCGTTCCGTAAGCAAGGTATTATTTCGGATGTGGATAAACCGGCGCTGATACAACGTAATATTGCTGAATTGGGACTTGATTGCGTGGTGTGTATCGGTGGAAATGGTACGCAAAAGACTGCCGCAAAATTTGCAGCGATGGGAATTAATATCGTTTCTGTTCCTAAGACGATCGATAATGATATCTGGGGTACGGATATCTCTTTCGGATTCGATTCGGCAGTGAGCATTGCTACAGATGCTATCGACCGGCTTCACTCTACGGCAAGCTCTCACAAGCGGGTGATGGTAATCGAAGTGATGGGGCATAAAGCAGGATGGATTGCTCTATACTCGGGTATGGCAGGAGGAGGAGATGTAATCCTGGTTCCGGAGATACCTTATAATATAAAAAATATAGGGGATACAATTTTAAATCGTTTAAAAAAGGGGAAACCTTATTCGATTGTGGTCGTTGCCGAAGGTATCCAGACTGATGGGCGTAAGCGTGCTGCCGAATACATCGCCCAGGAAATTGAATATGAGACAGGTATTGAGACGCGTGAAACGGTGCTTGGCTATATTCAGCGCGGTGGCTCACCTACACCTTTCGACCGTAACTTATCTACCCGAATGGGAGGGCATGCAACGGAGCTGATTGCTAATGGGCAGTTTGGACGTATGATTGCATTGAAAGGTGATGAAATATCTTCCGTTGCATTAGAAGAAGTAGCCGGAAAGTTGAAATTAGTGACTGAAGAACATGACCTTGTGGTACAAGGGCGCAGGATGGGAATATGCTTCGGATAATAATCGGAGGTGTTTAGATTATATACTGATATTTTCAGTTGATGTTATTTTATCAACTTGCGGAGATTCCTCTGTCTGGTTTATTTCAGGATCGTCGGGTGTATCTTCTGTGGAGATATTATTCTGTACTTTGGCTTCTTGTACACCTGCCATGAACTCAGGATCTCCTTTGATTTTTTTGAGGGCCATCTGTGCGGCATTCTGTTGTGATTCCTTTTTGGAGTATCCTGTACCGGCTCCTCCGAGTATGCCTTCAATCCGGACTTCTGTCTGAAACACGGGATTATTCTCTTTGTCAAGGAACTGTTCTATTAATTCGAAAGAAACTTCCATCTTGTTTTTCTGGCTCCATTCAATCAGTTTAGACTTGAAGTTCACCTCTTTGCGTGAGAGTTTGTCCAGATCTATATAGGGCTCGATGATTTTCTTCTGCATAAACTGTTTGCAACATTCATATCCCCGGTCAAGATAAATGGCTCCAATAAAAGCTTCGAACGCATTCCCATACATATAGCTGTTGTGGGAAGAAGAACGTGTAGAATATTTGATAAGTTTGTCCAGGCCTATTTCGACAGCCAGTTTATTTAATGTTTCACGCTGAACTATTTTAGAACGGGTGTTTGTCAGGAATCCCTCTCTTTTACCTTCAAAATGTTGATAGACAATATCCCCTACGATGGCGTCAAGAATGGCGTCACCAAGGAATTCCAGGCGTTCGTTGTTCAACGGACGTCCTTTCTCCGAACGTACAGCTGTCGATTTATGCAGGAGAGCCTGCTCGTATAGCCGGATGTTGCGTGGATAGAATCCAAGTATGCGATAAAAACAAAAATAAGACTCTCTATCCTTACAGAACAGGAGCCTTATCTTATCTATTTTATTACGTAACACGACTTTATTCAGCGTATTTCTTGAAGATTACACAAGCATTGTGACCACCAAATCCGAATGTATTCGAAAGGGCAACGTTAACTTCACGTTTCTGTGCTTTGTTGAACGTGAAATTAAGGTTATAGTCGATGTTCTCGTCGTTATCACCTTCGGCATGATTGATAGTCGGAGGAACGATGCCGTTCTTGATGGCAAGGATACTTGCAATAGACTCTACCGCACCGGCAGCACCCAACAAGTGACCTGTCATTGATTTGGTTGAACTGATATTCAACTCAAAAGCATGTTCGCCAAATACTTCCTTGATTGCTTTGGCTTCCGATATATCACCCACCGGAGTGGATGTACCGTGAACGTTGATGTAATCCACTTCTTTAGGATCCATTTCTGCATCTTCCAGGGCATTCATCATCACCAGTTTTGCACCAAGTCCTTCCGGATGAGATGCTGTCAGGTGGTGAGCGTCAGCAGACATACCTACACCGGCTACTTCTGCATATATTTTTGCGCCACGGGCTTTTGCATGTTCAAGTTCTTCAAGAATCAAACATCCTCCACCTTCACCCATTACAAAACCGTCGCGGCTCGCGCTGAACGGACGAGATGCTGATTGTGGTTCGTCGTTACGAGTTGACAATGCATGCATAGCGTTGAAACCTCCTACACCGGCTGCTGCGATAGCGGCTTCCGAACCACCGGATACAATCACGTTTGCCTTACCCAGACGGATCAGGTTGAATGCATCGGCGATGGCGTTAGTAGAAGTTGCACATGCAGAACAAGTTGCGTAGTTCGGGCCGTGGAAACCATACATAATAGAAATCTGTCCGGCAGCAATATCTGAAATCATCTTAGGGATGAAGAACGGATTATACTTGGGACCGTTTTCTTTGTGAAGGGCATAATTGCTTGTTTCCTCCTCAAATGTACGTATACCACCGATACCGGCACCAAAAATAACGCCGATTCTGTTTAAATCCTCATTTTCGATATCAAGACCCGAGTCTGCAACCGCTTCTTTGGCAACGGCAACGGCATACTGTGTGTACAAGTCCATTTTACGTGCCTCTTTGCGGTCGATATATTGAGTTACATCGAAGCCTTTCACTTCACATGCAAATTGAGTCTTGAATTGCGATGCATCGAAATGAGTAATAGGTCCTGCTCCACTAACCCCGTTCACGAGGTTTTCCCAAAATTCCGGGACAGTATTGCCAACAGGAGTAATGGCGCCCAGACCTGTTACTACAACTCTCTTTAATTCCATACTGATGAAATCGAATTACTTAGCGTGTTCTTCGATGTAAGCTACAGCATCCTGTACTGTGCCAATCTTTTCAGCTTGGTCATCAGGAATAGAGATACCGAATTCTTTTTCGAATTCCATGATAAGTTCTACAGTGTCAAGAGAATCAGCTCCCAGGTCGTTAGTGAAGCTTGCTGTTTCTGTAACTTCTGATTCTTCTACGCCCAATTTATCGACGATAATCGCTTTCACTCTTGATGCAATTTCAGACATAACTTTAAGTTTTTAATTAATAATTAGTTTTATTTCTTTAAATTTGCGGTGCAAAGGAATAAATATTTATCGTCCTGCGCAAATTTTTGATTAAATAAATGCAATCTTTTGCACATTTTTCACTGTTTTGTGCACTAAAAGGTCTGATTATGGAGAAAAACATCGCTATTTTTGCTTCCGGCTCTGGTACAAATGCTGAAAACATTATCCGGTATTTCGAGGGAAATGATTCAGTCAGGGTAAAATTAGTTCTTTCTAACAGGAAGGACGCGTATGTTTTGGAGCGTGCACATCGTTTAGGAGTGCCCTGTAGGGCTTTTCCGAAGTCTGATTGGGAAATAGCGGAATCCATCTTGGATTTGCTGCGTGAACATCAGATTGACCTGATAGTGTTAGCCGGCTTCTTGTTGCGTATACCGGATGCACTTTTGCATGCTTATCCTAATAAAATTATAAATATTCATCCGGCTCTTTTACCTAAGTTTGGGGGAAAGGGGATGTATGGCGATCGGGTGCATGAGGCGGTGGTAATGGCAGGAGAGTCCGAAAGTGGTATTACTATACATTATATAGACGAGCATTATGATGAGGGAAGTATCATTTTTCAAGCTAAATGTTCAGTACTTCCCGGAGATACCCCTGCGGAAGTGGCTAAAAAAGTTCATGCATTGGAATATGAATGGTTTCCCAGGATCATAGAACAAACCGTAAATACCTTCTTATAGAGCTGGTTTTCTGAGGAAATGTTTTATAGTATCGTATGAGGTTGTGTCGAAACTCTTTTCACCACAGCCTCATGCGATATTTAATATCCTCTTATTGAGGATCGGCATTATCAGGGTTAAATAGTAAATCAACCGATATTAATCTTATATGCTCCTTCTTCTCTCCTTAATGGGTAATCTCCCCGGAGTTGTTCAAATAGCTTCGGATGGGTCTTTAGTGCATCGCTGTCCCGTCGGGGATCGTAAATTTGCAGGGAGGCCGCTTCATAAGTTGTTGCGGAAATTATTTTGTTTTCCGGTTCCGGAGGAACAATCTGATAGCCGGCTCCAATCCGGAAGAACCGGCATAAGGCTTCAAGTGACATTCGGGTTGCGTTTGCTTTTCCGTCTGCGGAATATCCGGCGATGTGAGGAGTGCCTATAATTACTTTCTCTAATAATTTAAGATTGATATCCGGTTCATGTTCCCATACATCAATGACAGCATCGGACAAGGTACCTGACTGAAGAGCATCGAGCAGTGCCTCTGTTTCGATAACTTCACCGCGTGAGGTGTTCATGACTATCGCCCCCTTTTTCAGTGAACGGAAGAAGTGTTTGTCTGCCAAATGATAAGTTTTATATTTTCCCTCCTTATATAAAGGTACATGAAATGTGATTATGTCACACTCTTTGGCTATATTCTCTAAAGTAGTGAACATTGTGCTTTCTTCTTTTTCTGCTCTGGGAAGATCGTTCAGCATTACTCGCATTCCTAATTTTCGGGCTACATCAGCTACTTTGCTTCCTACATTTCCTACGCCTACGATGCCAATGGTCATTTGATGCAACTTCATTGCATGGGTTTGTTGTAAAATGAACAGGGCAGATTGGATATATTGTGCAACGGATGCCGAATTACATCCCGGGGCATTGGTCCATGTGATACCTGCTTCCCGGCAATAGGCTGTGTCGATATGATCGAATCCTATTGTAGCGGTTGCGATAAATTTTACTTTGCTTCCGGCAAGCAGTGAACGGTTACAATGCGTACGTGTGCGGATAATTAATGCATCGGCATCATGTATCAGTTCCGGGGTGAAATCTTTTCCCGGAGCATATACTACTTCATCGGCTATTTGCTCAATAGCCTCTTTGATGTAAGGTATTTTGTTGTCTACAATAACTTTCATGATTGATCAGGGGTTTGCATGCAAAGGTAGGAAATAAAAAGCAGGAAAGATTGGCTATATGGAAAATATTGCATAGATTTGCCCGGTAATGCGCATTACGATAAGTTTGAACTTAGACAATTTATATCAATAATGAAGTGTATCCACATTATTACTCCGGTAAAAGATTCTATTGAGTTGACGTTGCAAACAGCTGAGGCTATTTTAAAATCAGATTTCACCGTTCCTTTTCATTATACTATTTATAATGATTTCAGCACCGATGAAAACACGAAACGACTGAAGGAAGCATCCCTGGCGATGGGATTTGAGTTAATTAATCTGTCCGAGATCACTTCTCATCCTTCTCCCAATTATTTGCTGGTGCTTCAGATGGCACAAGAAAAGGCTGTTGCCGCTGAAGCAGGCTTGCTGATCGTTGAATCTGATGTGATTGTGAAAAAACACACTTTACAGGCTCTTTTTGATGGTGCGCGGTCCAGACAAAACTGTGGAATAGCTGCTGCTGTGACAGTAGATGAGAACGAGGTAATTAATTATCCCTATTTATATGCGAAAGGCAAAGAAAATCAGGTGTTTCCGGAAAAGAAACATCTTAGTTTCTGCTGTTCTTTGCTGACAACCGACTTTCTGCGTGCTTTTGATTTTCATTCTTTGAATCCGGAAAAGAATTGGTTTGATGTAACTATTTCCCATCAGGCACTTGAAAAAGGTTTTGTCAATTATCTGTTTACTACTTTGACTGTATGGCATCGCCCGCATAGTAGTCGTCCATGGAAACAGTTGAAATATACGAATCCGCTTAAATATTACTGGTTGAAGTTCACTAAAGGATTGGATAAAATTTGATGGTATGGCAAAGCCGTTAGTATCTGTAGTTATTCCTGTATATAATATGGAGGAGTTTCTGGAGGAGACACTGGATTCTGTCCTGTCTTCTGATTATCCGAACTTTGAGGTGATTGTGATGGATGATGGTTCGAAAGACCGTTCTTTTGAAATTGCCGAAAGCTATAAGTCCCGGTATGAAAATGTAAGGGTTTACACACAAGTAAATAGTGGCGTTGCTACGGCTCGTAATCATGCTATTTCTAAAGCAGGCGGAGTATATATCTTGCCGGTCGATGCTGATAATCGTATTAGTAAAGAATTGATTCATTCTGCTGTAGATATACTGGAGTCGGATCCGGAAGTAAAAGTGGTCTGTCCACGTGCCGAGTTTTTCGGAGACCGTTCGGGCGAATGGGTATTACCACCTTTCTCGCTATCATTGCTTGCTCGTAAAAATATGATGGATACTTGTGCTGTTTACCGTAAGTCCGAATGGGAAAGAATTGGAGGATACTGTGCGGAGATCGTGGCTCGTGAAGATTGGGAATTTTGGATCTCAATGTTAAAGGATGGAGGAAAGGTTGTAAAGTTGCCGGAAATAGGTTTGTTTTATCGGGTGCGCGAACAGTCTAAACGTGTTACTGACCGTTTGCTAAAAAAGCATGTGATTGACGTTCTAAATAGACGACATCCTGATTTCTTTGAGCGGGAATTGGGAGGGCCGTTACGTTATCAGCGTTCCTGGTCAAGGTTAATCAATCGGATTTCCCGAATAATCCACCCTCGGAGAGTCTTCGTTGGAGATGATTTTCAGGACTTATCTTCTTTTGTACGTGTATTACCTGTGCATTTTGAGAATGGAGGAACGTTGATATATGAAGGAAGAAATAAATTGAAAGAGTTTGAAATACATGGTAGAAAGTTGATAGTGAAGTCATATCAGCTTCCTCACCTGATTAATCGAATTGTTTATAATTCTTTTCGTGCCTCTAAAGCCCGCCGTTCTTATCAATACGCACAGATGCTGCGTAAAGCAGGTATTGGTTCTCCTGCTCCTGTTGGATTTTATTCTACGGGAACATGGTTGTTGTTTGGCCGTAGCTACTTTGTGAGCCTAAAGTCCGAATGTCCTTATACGTATCGTAATCTGTTAGAGGAGACTTTTACCGGTGACAAAGAAAAGGTATTACGTGCTATAGCACGTACCACAGCAGCTTTACACGAAAACGGTTTTCTACATAAAGATTACTCGGGAGGGAATATTCTTTTTAGGGAAACGGATAAAGGCATTGAAGTGGAAATCATTGATTTAAACCGCATGCGTTTTGGTAAAGTCGACATAGAAACCGGTTGTAAGAACTTTGAGCGCTTGCCCGGAACACACGAGATGTTTGTTATCTTGGCAGATGAATATGCCAAAGTGAGGGGATTCGATGCCGATAGATGTCTGGAACTGATTGAGAAGAGTCATTTATGACGCATTGATTGAGACAACCCTTTGCCTAAGATTATGGTGGGCAGTATATACCAACGTCTGAAGTGGAAACATAATTTGATTATAATGATCCATTTATATATGATATAGAATAAAAAATTGGAATGCTTTTTATATACATATAATTTTGAAATAAACCTTTCTTTGTAAGCCAACGCATAAACTTTTGTAGATTCACCTTGGAGGTGTAAAAATCTATAGGTTGGCAGAACCGTTGACTGATAGTTGTGATAAGATAATCTTGTACAGATATCATACTCTTCATAATAGAGGAATATATTAGTATCAAAGCCTTTGATTTTGAAGAAGACTTCTGAAGGAAACATCATAAATGCTCCGTTGATCCATGAAGCATGTATAGGAAACTGGTATACTTTCTTTTTTCGTTTGGGGTAGCGGGCGGGACATAATCTTTCCGGGATGTCGTTTCCTAAAATCTCATATAGAATACCGATTGGATGATTGAATGAGGGTACTGCCTTCAGGTGTTTGTTGTATTGCTGTGGTGTAATGCATCCTGTTTGAGGATTTTCTTTCAGGTAGTTGCATAATGGGCTAATGCAGTCCTCTAATAGCTCAGTGTCATTGTTTAGAAAACAGAGGTATTTCCCTTGGGCTATGTTTGCGCCAACCATATTCCCTGCCCCGAAACCACTGTTTATTTTGTTGCGTATAATAGTAATTTCCTGACCGGAAAGATTTTCAGTAAGGTGTTGATAGTCTGTTTCCTGGCTGGCATTGTCGACAACTATTATTTCGTAAGTGCCATTAGGCAGGTATTTGTGTATACTGTTAATGCAGTTTAGGGTTAATCGGGAGGTATTATAATTCAGGATGATAATTGATACTTTCATAGTGGTATGGGGTTTATTTAATTATTATTGGGGTTATATATCTATCGAAATCCAGCTTTCCGGAAGTATGTGGGGTGTCTTCTTGACGTTTGACCAGCGTGAAGGTGCGATAACAGTTTTATCCTTATAGGCATTTAGCCATGCTCCCCACCAACTGAAACTGCTGTTGGCTATTATATTATGATGACACAGGCTCATCAACATCATGTCCTGCCAACTGTCAGGGCCCTTATTCCAGGATATATATTGATGGGGTAAATGATGTACCTTCAAATGTGCTTTCGTCCATTCCACATCATCAGAAAAGATATGGAAGAATGCTTTCGGTTCTTTTTTTAGTATGATTGAGATTGCCTTTTGATAGTATTCTTCTGTGCATATATTTCCATATTTTATTTTGTTTTTGGCTGATGTATAATCTCCTCTTCGGATATGAATTGATACGCTCGAACGTTGTTCTTTAATTATCTTTACCCATTCTTTTGTTCTGAAATTGGCATTTTCTGTGTTGAAAGAAAAAATATCTCTTATGGTATCTGAAGATTCTTTGAAGAAGAGTTCAGATTGAAAGAATCCTTTGTAATATACTAATGGCCATCTCTTGTGTTGTGTGTATTTATGAATGGATAATTCTTCTTCGGGTTTTTCTCGTATAATCGAAAAGAATGCATACACAATTACTCTTTTAAGCCATTTGTGGGCAGATATTGTTTGGGGACGGATCGAAAATACATCTTCCAATTCATATCCGTTATGTAATTTATATTTCTTCATTTCAGACATATCTATCCGAAGCTCCGGAAATATTGTTTTCATTTGTATATAGAAGGCGTAAATGAACATTTGATTCCCTAATCCGCCTGTCATTCGTACTAATTTCATCATTCTTTGATTTTGATATGTTTTTTTAAACGTACGTTTAAAAAACATCATATTTTAACCTGCCATTTATTTTTATATGTTGTGAAATATGGATTATATTGTATGAGGTGTAAAAGGCTTATTAAAGGTTTGTTTAATCTTTATCTCTGGTTTTCTTAATAAAAAACTGTAATTAGTTTTTTCAAGTAGAAAATAAGTCTTATTTTTGTTTCATTAAACGTACGTTTAATGAAACAAAAATGAAGCTGAAAGACGTTTAGCTTAACTGCTTAATGATATGAATGATAGTCTTTTATATAAACTTTCCAGTGGCAAGCCTCCTAAGTTTATTTATTTTATAAGTAATACTTTGAAGATGCTTATTCCGAATGCTTTTTATCGGTATAAGTTGAAAAGTACATTGGCTCAATTACAGTATCGTTCGGATAAAGACTATATCGAAGAGAGGGTGAATTATTATAATAAGCTGTCTTCTCCTTCTTCTTTGCCGGAAAAGTCTTTTATAAAGAATGAATTTCGGTATTTGATCTTTTTAGGAACTCTTGCGGACAATAAAAAATCTCTTTTTCATACCGCATATTTTTTTGATACCAGGGAATATACCCGTTGGTTTAAACAATCTCTTCGGTGGGGATATTGCCCGGGCGATGTATATTTCACTCCGGAATTCCCGTCTATTGTGAAAAGCCGTTTACTGACCGATTCCAATGATAACTCTGTTGTTATGAAACTGGATAAGTTCAGGCATTTTATGTTTGTAAATGATACAATGCCTTTTTCTTCTAAAAAGGATATGGTTATCTTCAGAGGGAAAATACGACGAAGCCGTACCCGTAAATTATTTTTAGAGATGTATATGGACCATCCGATGTGTGACTGTGGAGTCGTTGGTAAGGATGAGGGAGTACCGGACGCATGGATGACTCCTAAAAAAACGATTCGTCAGCATTTGGATTATAAGTTCATAATGGCATTGGAGGGGAATGATGTTGCATCAAATCTGAAATGGGTAATGTCTTCTAACTCGATAGCAGTGATGCCGCGTCCCACTTGCGAAACTTGGTTTATGGAAGGGAAATTGATTCCTAACTATCATTATATTGAGATTAAACCCGATTTTACGGATTTGGAGGAACGGTTGAAGTATTACATCGAACATCCGGAAGAGGCTCAACAAATCATAGAGCATGCTCATGAATATGTGGCTCAGTTCAGAAATCCTCGTCGTGAAAAGTTAATATCGCTGTTGGTTCTGGATAAATATTTTCGGATGACAGGTCAAAATATTGAAGATTGATAAAACTCTATTCTCCTATGATACATATAGCATGTAATATTGACTCTAATTTTACGGTACACTGTGCAGTAACTTTGGTTTCACTGTTCGAAAATAACCGTGAATCTGAGTTTTGTATCCATATTGTGGCCTCTACACTGCCTTCTAAAGATAAGGAAGTACTAAAAACAATTGCAGGTCGTTATGGTAATGAAGTACGCTTTTACTTTCCTCCGGAAGACTTGTTGCATAATTTTTCTATCAAGAAGTTTGGTAAGCGCATTTCTATGGCTACTTATTACCGTTGTATGTTCTCGGCCATTTTACCGGAAGAGGTGGATAAAGTGCTTTATCTGGATTGTGATATTGTTATTCTTGGAGATATATCAGAGTATTGGAATACAGATATGAGTAATTATTCGGTTGCTTGTGTCGAAGATATCGGCAGTAATGAAGATGAACGTTATGATATCTTGAAATATGATAAGTCATTCTCTTATTTTAATGCGGGAGTACTACTTATCAATTTGCGCTATTGGCGTGAGCATAAAATAGATGAACAATGTGAACAGTATTTTTTACGATATCCCGAGCGTATCCGCTTTAATGACCAGGATCTTTTGAATGCTGTTCTGCATGAATCTAAACTTTTTGTTCCCTTAAAATGGAATATGCAGGATGGTTTCTACCGTTATGGGGCGGATAAAGGAGTGAAAGATAAGAAGCAATTGCATCAACAATTGCTCCATCCTGTTATCCTGCATTATACTAATAAAAAACCCTGGAATTATGATAGCATGCATCCTTTGAAAGGAGAATACTTTAAGTATCTGGATATGACTCCCTGGAAAGGCAAACGACCTTTATCTACTTTTAAAGCTCGTTTATTCTGGTGGTTGAAGTTGCTTCCTTATGCAATGCGGTTCCGTAAGCCCAAGTATATGAAGCTGTAAATACATTGATCAAAGCATTTGCTATCTGTTGCGTCTTTTTTGTACAATTTTCCGGTATATAATCATTCCAATTGTATATAGTTTGAAATGATTATATATGCAGTATCGTCTGATCGCTTTTGATAATCCGATGTCTTTCAGACTGAGATAGTCATAATGGTGACAAATCTCCATTGTAGCCGCAATTATTTGGTCATTAAGGGGGGAAGGCCTCATGATGACAATATGATTGATTAAGTGGAATGCTTTTTTTAGTAGTTTTAATGGCTTTTCCGATACAGTTTGTTCCTGTTTGACAAATTGGTATTGATCATGCAGGATCTTAACTAACTGGAATTCTTCAATTGGATTGAAAGTTGTGTTTGTGAGGCTGTCGGTGCGAATTCTATAGTGATACTTAGGCGCTTGTATCAATACCGTTTTGTTAGCTCTATGAAATATCTTGTAACTGAGGGCTGCATCTTCGAAAAATTTTCCCATGGGAAAGCGGAGATTGTTGAATAATTCCCGTTTATATAACTTTTCCCAAACATAGTTTCGTATAATCTTATCCTTAATAAGAGCCATCATGGCATCTTTGTGATTAAATGTAATTATCTCTTTAGACTCAAATGCAGCTTTGATCTTTGTTCCATATTCTATATAGTGCGCACAGGCAGATATGTCTGCTTGGTACTTACTTAGAAGATTATAAAGTGTTTCGTACATATCATTTTCAATCCAATCATCACTATCCACGAAACCTATTAAATCACCGGATGCAATATCAAGGCCTGCATTACGAGCATCGCTTTGTCCTCCGTTTTTTTTGTGTATGACTTTGATTCTTGTATCCAATTTAGCAAATTTATCACAAATAGCAGGGGATTCATCTGTCGAGCCGTCATCAACGATGATCACTTCTAAGTGGGTATATGTCTGGTCTAAGACCGATTGAATGCATTGGCTTAAAAAGGGGGCTACATTATATACCGGAATAATAATACTTATTAATGGAGACTCATCGATTTTTTTCATCATTAAGTAGTTTATTTAGTTAAGTCTAGGATCATTTTTACATATATGGATGCAAATATAGTATAATAGTAGTATATATGTGCTCTTTTAACCTAAAAAATGTAAATACAATCCGTTTGTTGTCTTGGCTATACATACTTTTGTATATGATAAAGAGAAGAATTTTATTTTTTCATGGTGAGTTTCCTGCTGGAGGAGCTGAAAGAGTTACAATGGATATTGCCGATTTTGTAGCTCAATATGGCTATGAAACATATGTTATTACACATCAGATTAACAGTGGAAGTTATTCCAATATTAAGGTTATTGAGTTTCAAGGTGGAGGCGATGTTGACAGTCAGGAGAATGCTGACTTTATCATACATACTCTCAACTCGTTGAAAATTGATATCTTCATTCTGCCTATTTGTCTTTTAAGCAGATTGGATTTTATTAAAAGTAAAGTTGATAGTAAATTGATCTTTGCTTGTCACAGCACTCCTTTCTGGGAAATAACAGCCCGTCTACATAGGAGAAGGGGTAGAGCGCGTGGTTCTTTCTTTAAAATGTTGGAATGGGGGTTATTAACTTATCCAAAGATAGTATGGTTAAAGAAATATGACTCTTTTTTTATTAATCAATATAAGTTTGTTTATGATCAAGTTGATGCTTTTACTGTTTTGTGTGAGGAATATAAACAAATACTGCTTAATAAAATGGGAGTATCACTTGATGAGCAGAAAGTACATGTTATATATAATTCTGAGAGACAATGTCCGAATGTTAATTTGAATAAGAAAAAGCAGATTCTCTTTGTTGGGCGTATGAGTTATTATGATAAGCGGGTTGACCGTTTGTTGGATATTTGGGGAATGATATATAAAAAAGTACCGGATTGGGAATTGATTTTAGTAGGAGGTGGAAAAGAACTTCCTCTACTTCAAGCTAAAAGTCAAAAGATGAAACTTCAACGAATACGTTTTGCGGGACATAGCGATCATGTCGATGATTTCTATCGTGATGCTTCTGTATTATGTTTGACTTCAGCTTTTGAGGGATGGCCACTATGTTTGACGGAGGCTCAGGCGAATGGTGTCGTACCTGTAGCTTTTGATTGTGTAGCCGGGATACGCCAGATTTTGTCGCCTTCAGGCGTTAATGGGTGCCTTGTACCTTCTTTTAGTTTACATAAATATGCTGAGATGTTATTGTCTCTGTTGATGGATTCGGAAAAGTTACAAAAGATGCGGAATAACGTGATTTTGAAGTCAAAAGAGTACTCTCCTGAAATTGTCGGACAAAAATGGCTCGGTTTGTTCGAATCATTGTTATAATCTCTTTTGTATGAATACCTTTTTAGGAGAATATAAGTTTAAACTTTTCTCTTCTTGGGAATCAGTTTGCGATAAAGTGTCATTCCTATTTTATATATTCTGAAATGATGATAAATGAAATATCGTTTGATGGTTCTTGACACTCCGATATCTTGTGGTTTTAAATAATCATATTGGTGCATAATCTCTAATGTTTTGTCAATGACCTCATTGTTGAGTGTTGAGGAGGGTAGTATAATCGTGTGATTGATTAAGTGGATGCTTTTCTTTATAATCATTACAGGTTTGTCATTGATTAGTTGACGTTTTTTCATGAATTGATATTGTTCGTGTATGGCTTGCACATATTGTATTCCTTTGAGAGGGCTGAACGAAGAATTAGTAGTGCTTCCCCAACGAATTCTGTAGTGATATTTAGGTTTGTATTTTAATACAGTTTTGTTGGATCTATCAAATATCTTATAACTTAGGGATATGTCCTCAAAAACTTGTCCAATAGGGAAATATAATCCGGTAAATAGGTCACGTTTATATAATTTTTCTACGACATAATTTTTTATAATCTTATCTTCAAACAATGTTTTCATAACATCTGCATGGTTGAAAGTCATTATTTCCTCTTGCGATCTGTAGACAGTTGGTCTGCCATCCTCATATTCCAGATAATGTGTGCAGGCAGATATATCTGCTCCGTATTGACTGATTAGATTATAAAGTGTCTCATACATATCGTTATCAATCCAATCATCACTATCCACAAAACCGATATATTCTCCGGATGCTGTGTCTAAACCGATATTTCGGGCGTCACTTAACCCACCATTTTTTTTGTGTATCACTTTCACACGAGCGTCTAAGGCTGCAAAATGGTCACAAATAGCAGGTGAATGGTCTGTGGAACCATCATCTACAACAATAATCTCCAGGTTAGTATATGTCTGATCCAAAATTGATTGCAGGCATTGATGTAGATATGCCTCTACATTGTATACAGGCACAATAATGCTGATAAGGGGGAGTGTTCCCGATTTTTCCATTTTTATTTAGGTTTAGTAATATGCTATTGTCTTTGTACGTTGCAAAGATAACATATTGTTTTTGTTTTTCTGAATATATATTTGATAGCTTTATGGGATGCGTGGTTGTTTTTGCAGTATAAAAAGAGAGCATCTGCTTAATTCGCCACTGACTTTCTACTCTCTGAATAGTAACTTGCTGAATATTTTCTGTTATCTTTGCAACTTAATCATTTAATAGTAAGTAATGAAGGAATTTTTTCAACTTATGCGGCGTTTTGTACCGCCTTACAAGAAGTATGTAATATGGGCGTTGATACTGAATTTATTCTCGGCCATTCTGAATATATTTTCTTTTTCTTTGATAGCCCCCATTCTACAGATATTATTTAAGGTTGATAAAGATGTATATGAGTTTATCCCATGGGATACTGCTTCAATTAGTACAAAGGACCTTCTGATAAATAATTTCTATTATTATGTTTCAGATATGATCCAGATCAACGGCGCTTCTTTTACTCTGATGTTGTTAGGACTCTTTTTAGTGGTAATGACTTTCTTTAAAACATTCTGCTATTTCGCTTCGTCAGCCGTGATGATTCCTTTGCGTACCGGTGTGGTACGGGATATTCGAGTGATGGTCTATGATAAAGTGATTCGTTTGCCACTTGGATTCTTCTCGGAGGAGCGAAAAGGAGATATCATAGCCCGTATGAGCGGGGACGTGGGAGAAATAGAGAACTCGGTTACCAGTTCATTGGATATGTTGGTAAAGAATCCGATCTTGATAATCGCTTATTTTACTACGCTGCTTGTAATCAGTTGGCAACTAACCCTTTTCACTTTATTGGTTGTACCATTGATGGGGTGGGTGATGGGTACGGTAGGCAAAAAACTGAAACGTCAATCCCTTGAAGCTCAGGCAAAGTGGAGCGATACGATGTCGCAACTGGAAGAAACATTAGGAGGACTTCGTATCATTAAGGCTTTCATTGCTGAAAATAAGATGATGAATCGTTTCCTGAAATGCAGTAACGAGTTTCGGGAGGCAACCAATAAAGTGGCGACCCGTCAGGCATTAGCCCATCCGATGAGTGAGTTTTTAGGTACGACCATGATTGTAATTGTGCTTTGGTTTGGCGGTTCACTGATTTTGAGCAGTCATTCTTCTATTGATGCTTCTACTTTTATGGTATATCTGACCATCCTTTATAGCGTAATCAATCCTTTGAAGGAATTTTCAAAAGCCGGGTATAATATTCCTAAAGGTTTGGCTTCGATGGAGCGTGTGGATAAGATTCTGAAAGCGGAAAATAAGATTGTGGAGATTCCTGATCCGAAGCCGCTGGATGGGTTAAAAGAGAAAGTAGAATTTAGGGATATTTCTTTCAGCTATGATGGAAAGAAAGAAGTGCTTCAACATATTAACCTCACTGTACCTAAAGGTAAGACCGTTGCTTTGGTTGGACAGTCCGGTTCAGGGAAATCTACATTGGTAGATTTGTTGCCCCGTTATCACGATGTACAGGAAGGAGCGATTACTATTGACGGAGTCAGCATTAAAGACGTTCGCATCTCCGACTTGCGCAGCCTGATCGGGAATGTCAATCAGGAAGCCATCTTGTTTAACGATACTTTCTTTAATAATATAGCTTTTGGTGTAGAAAATGCTACAATGGAGCAAGTGATTGAGGCTGCTAAGATTGCCAATGCTCACGATTTTATCATGGAGAAAGAAGATGGCTATCATACGAATATAGGTGACCGGGGCAGTAAACTTTCCGGAGGCCAGCGTCAGCGTATCAGTATAGCACGGGCTATCTTGAAGAATCCTCCGATTTTGATTCTTGACGAGGCTACTTCTGCTTTAGACACTGAGTCGGAACGGTTGGTGCAGGAGGCATTGGAGCGTTTAATGAAAACACGTACTACCATTGCTATTGCCCACCGTCTCTCTACCATCAAGAACGCAGATGAAATATGTGTATTATATGAAGGAGAAATAGTAGAACGTGGAAAACACGAAGAATTATTGGCTAAGAACGGTTATTATAAACGCCTGAATGACATGCAGTCGCTGTAGGCATGGCAGAGAGATAGTGAACTCCCTCACTTTTTAATAATAACTTTTTTGCTAAGGCGGGTAGGGCAAGGTGGATTTGCCCTACCGGGGTTATAGGCTAATTCGATATCAGAAGAAAGAATCTTTGAGGCGGTTGAACGTTATCATGTTTGAAAGAAATTTTTTCGGTATATTCTTTTCGGGATTTATTTGTTATTGGGGGTGATACGATACAATCCTTATTTCCTTCCGAAGTCTGCCGGGATTTCTCCCCATTGCTTGGTTTCCCACTTCAATATTGGGGTGGAATATTTATTTTCTTTAAGCCATTTTTCTGCACGTTCTATCAATCCGAACAATTTTTCTGTTTCAGCGGTCCGGGGAAGTTTTGTCTTGCATTTTTTTTGTTTTACCCAGCTGATTGCATTTGCGCTATCGCTATAGATAGGCATGTCGAATCCTTTCTGTTTCAGTAAAGCGAGTCCATGTACCAATGCCAGAAATTCGCCAATATTGTTAGTCCCCTTCATCGGGCCGAAATGAAAAATCTCTTGTCGGCTTGCGACGTGAACGCCACGGTACTCCATAGGTCCAGGATTGCCACTGCATGCTGCGTCTACTGCAAGGCTGTTTTCAATGACCGCTGCCGGGAGTGTGTCTGGGGGGGTAGGGGAATCAGCTGTTTTCTTCTTAGCATTCTTGCCGATATAAGCATAAGGTGATGAAGCAAAAGCACGTTCTGCTTCCTCCCGGTTATCGAAAGATTTATATTTGGCACTATCATATCCTTTCACCTGCAGCTGACATTCGGTCCAGGATGTATAAATGCCGGGAGTTACTCCATTCCATACAACGTAATATTTTTGTTTGGCCATACTTGGTGTTTTCAGCTTATTGGGCAGTAAAGGTACGAATATATTCTATTACCGAACAACTTTCGTTTATAGGTTGTTTTAATTTCAAAGAACCAATGTAAAAAAGAAAGGAGTATTTTTATGAAAAAATCCTTCGAAGAGGCCCTCAAACATAGAAGGACCTATTATTCGATAACAAATCAGTCTCCGGTTTCTGATGAGGAGATAGAGCGGATTGTCAATCTTGCTGTAACACATGTGCCCTCTGCATTTAACTCTCAGTCCACTCGTGTAGTGCTGTTGTTGGGTGAGAATCACAAGAAACTATGGCATATTGTAAAAGAAACATTGCGAAAGATTGTTCCACCGGAAGTTTTTAAAACGACTGAAGCTAAAATTGATAATTCTTTTGCCAGTGGTTATGGAACTGTTTTATTCTTTGAAGACCAGTCGGTTGTGAAGGGGCTCCAGAATGCTTTCAGTAGTTATAAAGATAATTTTCCGGGGTGGTCGTTGCAAACATCTGCGATGCATCAGTTGGCGGTTTGGACAATGTTGGAAGATGCCGGTTTCGGAGCTTCCCTGCAACATTATAATCCACTAATTGACGAAGAAGTGCGTCATACCTGGCACCTACCGGAAGAGTGGCACTTGATTGCCGAAATGCCGTTTGGACTTCCTGTGCAAGGACCGGGTGATAAGGATTTTAAAGATCTGGATTCCAGAGTGAAGGTCTTTAAATAAGGTATATTCATTTAACCGGAAGGATTAATATCGTTTTATCTTTGGTAAGAACTTACTGAGTAGCGTTACATGGCTTTGTCTGCAATGTGTTATGATTAAGTTTGTTATGAAGAAGATCAGTGTCCTTATTCCGGCCCGGGTAGCTGTGCCCATGGGCCCGCATACCCGGGCTCATGGGCACAGGTATGCGGGCTCATGGGCCTGCGCACCCGGGCTGGGATAAAGAAAGAAGCATAAACAGAAAAGGTATTAAGGAAAATAAAATGGTATAATAGGCGAACATAGATAAGGAACTAATGGTATGCTATTGGGAATCAGTGGTGTATTCCGAGTTTTACCTAAAAAAAGAGGGTGGAAGATGGAAGATAGAGGTGGAAGATAAATGCTTTGAAAATGCGATCTTCCACCTCTTTAATTTATTGATAACCATCTGCTAATGTTCCGAAAGGTGGAAGATGGAAGATCGAAATGCATTTCTTGTATGAGGGGTACGTATAGGATTGTCTTTATTTTCATGCTTGCATGCGAAAAGTTACCATCCGGGTTATTGGTTGTTCTATTAATAAATATCTATCTTTGCACCAAAATGCCGTTTGCTTATGATTCGTATATTTCTGACCGGCTATATGGGGGCCGGGAAAACTACGTTAGGAAAAGCTCTCGCACGAGAACTACATGTCCCATTTATCGATCTGGATTGGTATATTGAAGAACGTTTTCACAAGGCGGTCGGAGAATTATTTACCGAGCGGGGAGAGTCCGGCTTTAGGGAACTTGAAAAGAGCATGTTACATGAGGTTGGTGAATTTGAAGATGTGGTAATCTCTACAGGGGGAGGAGCGCCTTGCTTTTTCGACAACATGGAGTATATGAACCGGGTTGGTACTACTGTTTTTTTGGATGTAGACCCCAAAGTGCTGTTTCGTCGGTTACGGGTTGCCAAGCAGCAGCGCCCCATACTGCAAGGAAAGGAAGATGACGAACTGTTTGATTTTATAATACAGGCGCTTGAAAAACGTTCATCTTTTTATCGTCAGGCTAAATATATTTTCTGTGCTGACGAATTGGAGGATCGCAAGCAGATTGAAACTTCCGTGGAACAATTGCGCAAACTTCTGGATTTGCACATAGTAAGCTAAACTCTAAGAAAACTTATTTTCTGATTCGGCAATCATTCTTTTTCTTCTCTATTTTTTGTTCAGTCGACCAATATTACTATCTTGCAGTCGCTGTGAGGTTTTGTGCCTTCCGGTATCTTACAACCCAAATAAAACGATCAGACAATTATGGAAACTTTAAAAGAGAAATTCGAAGCCTTATCCCGTCAAGTCCGGGCATCCGGGAAACCTGCCGCCGCATGGTTCCCTCAGTTTACACCTGCTACATTGCTGAATGCCGAAAACTGGTGGGAAGCACTTGCTGTATGTGAGTACGCATTGGATACACAGGAAGATGAAACGCTTACAGCTGACTTTTTTGAGCTGATATTCAGTGCATACGATTGTAATGTAGAGGTGGATCTTAATGAAGAAGAGTATGCTTATTGGTGGGAGAAGGTGATAAGTATATGCGATCGTGTAGCTGTATTTAACGGTGCCGGTTGGTCGCAGAAAGGTGCGCAATATTCAGAAGCCCGTTATGGGACACGTGATCTCAGTCTCTTATTTCCTTATTATGAGAAGGCGGCAGCTATGGGAAGTCCGGAAGCTGAGGCAACCGTTGCCTATTGGCGTTATATGGGCTTCTATTGTGAACAGGATAAAGCGGAAGGAGAGCGCCGCTTTGAGGCTCTGTCTTCACCCGAGGCTGTGTTATGGGGAAAATACTACCGGGCCTATGCCGAACAACACACCGGTAGTAAAGAGAAAGCTTTGCTTATGCGGAAAGAACTGCTTGGTGAACTCCCTGAAGGACACCGTCTGCGTGCTCATGTTTATGCCGCTATGGGCGATGCACTGGACGTAGAAGAAGGAAGTGTGGCCGAAGAGGCAGCATGCTATGAGAAGTCTCTTGAACTTGTTCCTAATTTATATTCTCTCAAGAATCTGGCTACGCTCTATTTCCGTTATCCGGAACTTGGTAAAAAGAAAGAGTTGGCGTTTGAGTTATGGGAGAAAGCCTGGCATGCCGGTGTATGGTCTGCAGCCAATTTCCTGGGGTATAATTATCAGGAAGAAGAGTGGCTTGACATGCCTAAAGCCATTGAATGGTTGGAGAAGGGAATGCTTTACTGCGAATCGTATTGCGCCTATGAATTAGCTTTGATTTACCTTTATAATGATGAGTATAAAAATGTAGAACGTGGTTTGATGTGCCTGCAGCGTTGCATTGACGATAATTATGTAGAGGCTTTTGAGACTCTTGCTAATATTTACTTTAACGGTGAATTGGTGGAAGAAGATATCCAACGTGCACGGCAGTTGCTGGAGAAAGCTATTGAATTGGGGTCCGGTAATGCGGCCTACCGTATCGGTTGGATGTATGAACGCGGATTACTTTCCGAAGATCCGGATTACCTGAAAGCCATGGAGTATTATGAGAAGGCGGCATCTATGAATAATGCTGACGGATACTCCCGGGCGGCTCTTTATCTGGCTAACGGATACGCCGGTGTTACGGATCCTGAAAAGTCAAAAGCCTATTATGAAAAGGCTGCCGGGTTAGGTTCATGCTTTGCATTGGTAGAGTTAGGATTCTTATATGAAAATGGAGATGTGGTAGAACAGAATTATGGGAAAGCTTTCGAATTGTTTCAGAAAGCCGCTGAGGAGGAGTACCCTTATGCGATGTATCGTGTAGGTCTTTATTTGGACAGAGGAATCATCGGTGAACCACAACCCGTAGAGGCATTCGCTTGGTATGAAAAGGCGGCCGGAAGGGGAGACGGAGATGCAATCTTTGCTCTCGGACGTTGCTATAAGAATGGGATTGGTACGGAAGAGAATCCGGATAAGGCTCTCGAATGGTTTGCTAAAGGGGCAGATAACAACGAACCGCGTTGCCTTACGGAGTTAGGACTGGCTTATGAATATGGCAGTGGGGTAGAAGAGAACCCGCATCAGGCAGTTGAATATATGACCAAAGCGGCCGAACAAGATTATGGCTACGCTCAGTTTAAGATGGGAGATTACTATTTCTTTGGTTATGGCGCTTGTCCGGAAGATAATAAACAGGCTGTGGAGTGGTATGAGAAGGCGGTCGCCAATGATATTCCCTTAGCTATGCTGCGCATGGGTGAGTATTATCTCTATGACTATGACAAACTGAATGAATCGGAGAAGGCTTTCAACTACTTTAAAAAAGCTGCTGAGTCAGAATGTTATAACGAAGGGCTGGGAATCTGCTACGAGATGGGAATCGGGGTGGAGGACAATGAAACCGAGGCGTTTAAATATTACACGTTAGCTGCGGACAGTGGAAATGTCATGAGTATGTACCGCACCGGATTGTGTTATTACAATGGAGTCGGTGTAAAACAGAATTATGCAGAAGCCTACCGTTGGTTTAATGATGCTGCCGGAAATGAGAATGTGGCTTCTTACTATTATTTAGGCAAAATGCTGATGTACGGTGAAGGTTGTGTGCCCGATGCGGAAACAGGTATTCAATGGCTGATGAAGGCTGCAGAGCATAACAGTGATAAAGCACAGTTCGAATTGGGTAATGCTTATCTGATGGGAAACGGAGTAGAGGAAAATGATGAGATTGCCATGGAGTGGTTTGAGAAGGCTGCTGAGAATGGAAATGAGAAAGCCTTGAAGATTACAGGAAGAAGACAACGCTAAAGTAAAATGGAAAAAGAAGGTAATAATCTGTTTCAGGTCAATCTAAAAGGGATGATTGCCCTGTTATCAGAACATATTTATAGTAACCCGAATACCTTTGTCAGGGAGCTGTTGCAGAATTGTGTAGATGCTATTACCGCACTTCATAATATCGACGAAAGTTATGTCGGGCGTATTGATGTTTTTCTGAAAGAGGACGGTTCGGTGGTCTTTCAGGACAATGGGATCGGCTTGAAAGAAGAGGAAGTCCATCGTTTTCTTACGGTTATTGGTGAAAGCTCGAAGAGAGATACCCCCTATGCAGACGATTTTATCGGTCGGTTCGGCATAGGCTTGCTGTCTTGTTTCGTGGTGACCAATGAAATTAGGGTAGAGAGCCGGTCGGCAATGGGAGGAAGCCCCGTCTGCTGGTGTGGAAAGGTGGATGGCACTTATCAGACCACTTTTCCCGAAGAAGAGTGGGCGATAGGTTCAAGGGTCGTGTTGTGCCCCAAAAGTGAGTGGACTCATTTGTTTGAGTATGAAGTGTTCAAGAAAATACTGATCAGTTATGGAGAGGTGTTGCCTTACCCGATTTATCTGCATCGTGGAGAGGAAGAAGAACTGGTTAATACCCCGTCACCGGTCTGGCTGAGTCCGAAAGCTACCCGAAAAGAGTTATTGGACTATGGGACGAAAGTTTTTCAGTCGTCTGCTCTTGATGTCTTTCGTATCCGTACAGAGAGCGGGCGGGTAGAAGGCGTACTCTACGTATTGCCTTATCGTACACAATTTTCTGTACGTAACTCGCATAAGGTGTATTTGAAGCGGATGTTGTTGAGTGAAGATGATTGTAACCTTTTGCCCTCATGGGCATTCTTCATTCGATGTTTGGTAAATGCCGACGGGCTTCTTTCTACTGCGTCGCGCGAGTCGTTTGTCAGCAATGATTTATTGAAAGATGCCCGCAAAGAGATCGGGGTTGCTATTAAGGAGTATCTTCGAGGATTGGTGCAGAACAATCGATCGGTGTTTGACAAAATACTGGATGTCCATCATTTCCATATTAAAGCCATAGCTTCGGAAGATAATGAACTGCTACGTTTGTTTATGGATTACCTGCCCTTTGAAACGAACAGGGGAATACGAAGTTTCGGGAGCATCCGTTCGGCGGGGAATACCATTGGCTATACACGTAATCTGGAAGACTTCAGGCAAGTACGGAGAATAGTCGGTGCACAAGGCCGGTTGGTGATCAATGCTGCCTATACATTTGATGAAACGCTGTTAAAGAAGTATGCCCGTCTTAATCAGGAACTGACTTTGGAGGAGATCTCACCCGCTCGTCTGTTGGAGCAGTTTGCTGAAGTGGAAGGTAACAAAGAACACCGGGCCTTTGAGGCAAAAGCCAGTGAGCTGTTGAAACGTTTTGGCTGTATCTGCCGCATGAAACATTTTACACCGGTGGATACTCCGGTTATATTTGTGGCCGAAGAGAAAGAAGAGAACAGCAAAGTCGCCAATAATCCGTTGGCAGCAGTACTGGGTTCGGTAAATGCTAAAAAACGCTTACCGCCTACATTGACTTTCAATGCCGATAACGAGATGGTACAGACATTACTGCAAATTCAAGGAGACAATAAACTGTTTCAGCATGTAGTGTGCATTCTTTATGTACAATCGCTGTTACAAGGCAAATATCCTGTAAACAGTGAGGAAATGGAACTTTTCAATCACTCTCTTTCTGAACTGATGACTACTAAAATGAATGATTTTATAAACTTCCTCAATTAAACAAAAGTATGAAATACACACTTGAGATACAAAAGCTACTGTTGCAGGCACAAAATGATAACCTGCATCCCCGTGAGAAAGCCAATCTACTGAAAGAGGCTGTTCGCATTGCAGATGAGAATGAAGATATACAATGGGCTGTAGAGATGAGGCTGGACCTTATCTATGAATTGAATCTCCTCTCGGCAGATGCTGAAGAGATCGCGGTGTTCTCTAAAATCCTGGACAACTATGAAAACCATAAGGATTTGATTAATGAGGATGATATCTTATGGAAATACAAATGGATATGGTCTTGTACCTTTGATCTTCCCAGTATACCGATGGAGCAGGTGGAAGCGGTAGGTGAAGATTATAAAACCCGTATTTTGCGCAATGGTTATTCATTGCGTACATATTATCACCGGTTGTCTGTGGAATACACTAAAATGAGGGAATATACGAAAGCCAAAGATTACATAGATAAGATGCTGGCGGAAAAGATGGATGACCTGACTTGTGAAGCTTGTGAGCTGAACTTCATGTTGGATTATTATCTTGAAACTGGACAGTTTGAAGAGGCCTATAATCGTGCGCAACCTTTAATTTCCAAGCAAATTTCTTGTTACGAAGCCAATCTGAGAGCTTATCTGAAATTGGCATATTATGCTTATAAAGCCGGGAAGCCGGAGATAGCGGCGGATATGCGTGCACGGGCCGAAGAAGCTTTGGCGGGAAGAGAAAAAGATGAATATCTGCTTCTTTATCTTGGGCTATTCATTGCCTATTATTTTATGACTGATCCGGACAGAGGCTGGGAGTATGTAGAACGTTGTATCCCATGGAGTCTGAATACTAATATGCAGAAAAGATACCGTTTCTCGTGTGATATGGTGGAGGCTCTAAACTACGAGCAGCGTGAAGAGGTCAGTCTGGCTTTACCGGAGGATTTTCCACTTTACCGGGTTGACGGAGTATATTCTGTGGCTGCGCTACGTAATTATTTTTATAGACAAGCGGATGAATTGGCAGGCTTGTATGATGCGCGTAACGGAAATAGCGGATATCAGGAACGATTATTTAATATCAATTTAATTGGCAACCTGTAGATTAATACGTATTTTTGCCGTCCAATTATTTATTAAAAACAACTGAATAACAGAAAAATGAGAAAGTGGCGTATTGAAGATTCTGAAGAACTTTACAACATCACAGGTTGGGGGACTTCATACTTTGGTATTAATGACAAAGGTCATGTTGTTGTTACACCGCGAAAAGATGGCGTAGCCGTCGATTTGAAAGAATTGGTCGACGAGTTGCAGTTGCGTGATGTGGCGGCTCCTATGCTGGTGCGTTTTCCGGATATTCTGGATAACCGTATTGAAAAGACTGCCTATTGTTTTAAACAGGCATCCGAAGAGTATGGATACAAAGCCCAGAATTTTATCATCTATCCGATTAAAGTGAATCAGATGCGCCCGGTTGTTGAAGAAATTATCAGCCATGGCAAGAAATTTAATTTGGGCCTTGAAGCCGGTTCCAAGCCCGAACTGCATGCAGTGATTGCTGTTAATACGGATTCTGACTCTCTTATTATCTGCAACGGCTATAAAGACGAAAGCTATATTGAGCTTGCTTTGCTGGCACAGAAGATGGGTAAACGTATCTTTCTGGTAGTTGAAAAGATGAATGAGTTGAAGCTGATTGCCCGCATGGCAAAGCAGCTGAATGTACAGCCTAATATTGGTATCCGTATCAAATTGGCTTCTTCAGGAAGCGGAAAGTGGGAAGAGTCAGGAGGAGATGCCAGTAAGTTCGGACTGACTTCCAGTGAGTTGCTTGAGGCACTTGACTTTCTGGAAAGTAAAGGCATGAAGGATTGTCTGAAACTGATACACTTCCATATCGGAAGTCAGGTGACAAAGATACGCCGTATCAAGACAGCATTGCGTGAAGCTTCTCAGTTCTATGTGCAGCTCCATGCGATGGGTTTCAAAGTGGAATTTGTTGATATTGGCGGTGGTCTTGGAGTTGATTATGACGGCACCCGTTCGTCAAGTAGTGAGAGTAGTGTCAATTACTCTATTCAGGAGTATGTCAACGACTCTATTTCCACGTTAGTGGATGCCAGTGACAAAAACGGTATTCCCCATCCCAATATTATCACTGAGAGTGGCAGGGCTCTGACTGCACACCACTCTGTCTTGATTTTTGAGGTACTTGAGACGGCTACTTTGCCGGAATGGGATGATGAAGAGGAGATTGCTCCGGATGCGCATGAACTGGTACAGGAACTTTATGGCATTTGGGATACATTGAATCAGAACAAGATGCTTGAAGCATGGCATGATGCCCAGCAGATACGTGAAGAGGCACTCGATCTGTTCAGCCATGGTATCGTAGACCTGAAGACACGTGCTCAGATAGAACGTCTTTACTGGTCTATTACTCGTGAAATCAATCAAATTGCCGGTGGACTGAAACATGCTCCCGATGAATTCCGCGGATTGTCTAAATTGTTGGCTGATAAATATTTCTGTAACTTCTCACTTTTTCAGTCGCTTCCGGATTCTTGGGCGATCGACCAGATATTTCCGATTATGCCCATTCAGCGTTTGGATGAAAAACCGGACCGCTCGGCTACCTTGCAGGACATTACCTGTGATTCCGATGGAAAGATAGCCAATTTTATCTCTACCCGGAATGTAGCACATTATATGCCGGTACATAGCCTGAAGCAGAAAGAGCCTTACTATGTAGCGGTCTTTTTGGTAGGGGCTTATCAGGAAATTCTGGGAGATATGCATAATCTGTTTGGAGACACGAATGCGGTGCATGTTTCTGTCAATGAGAAGGGGTATAATATCGAACAGATTATTGACGGGGAAACGGTCGCAGAAGTGCTCGATTACGTGCAATATAACCCGAAAAAGCTGGTTCGTACTCTTGAAACATGGGTAACAAAATCTGTAAAAGAAGGGAAGATTTCTGTAGAAGAAGGAAAAGAGTTCCTTTCCAATTATCGTTCGGGCTTGTACGGATACACATACCTTGAATAAATAAAAAGAACTATCATTTTATAAATGACGAGCTACAAGTTACGAATACTGCACATGATATCAGTCTCGTTTCTTGTAGCTCGTGGCTTGTAACCTGATGGAGTATAAATCGTAATTTGTAAATAGAAAGAATATGAAGGAAAAACTGACAGTCATTAAAGTTGGTGGCAAAATCGTAGAAGAAGAAGCTACATTGAAGCAGTTACTGGATGATTTTGTTGCCATTGAAGGGCATAAGGTACTTGTTCATGGAGGGGGACGTTCGGCTACAAAGATAGCTGCTTTACTGGGGATTGACAGTAAAATGGTCAATGGACGCCGTATAACCGATGCGGAGATACTGAAGGTTGTGACAATGGTCTATGGTGGGTTGGTAAACAAGAATATTGTAGCCGGATTGCAAGCCCGTGGGGTCAATGCCCTGGGGCTGACCGGAGCGGATATGAATGTAATCCGTTCGATGAAGCGCCCCGTAAAAGAGGTCGATTATGGATTTGTCGGGGATGTAGAGCAGGTAGATGCCACATTGCTTTCTGATTTGATTCATAAAGGAGTGGTTCCGGTGATGGCACCGTTGACACATGACGGACAAGGGAATATGTTGAATACGAATGCAGATACCATTGCCGGAGAGACAGCTAAAGCTCTTTCTGCCATTTTTGATGTGACCTTGGTTTACTGCTTTGAGAAGAAGGGGGTTCTTCGTGATGAAAACGATGATGAGAGTGTCATTTCTCAGATCAATCGTGCCGAGTTTGAACGATATATTGCCGAAGGCGTTATTCAGGGAGGCATGATACCGAAACTTGAGAATTCTTTTGAAGCAATAAATGCAGGTGTGTCTGAGGTGATAATAACCTTAGCGTCAGCCATTCACAAAGGTGGAGGAACCCGGATAAAAAAATAATTCAAAAAAAAGAGGAATACATCTGTAACTTTTCACCAACTCACCCGTCAACTTAATAGAGATGCAAGAAATCAGCTTCCGAGACGACATATTGCCATTGAAAGATAAACTCTTTCGTTTGGCACTCCGAATCACCTTCGACAGGGCCGAAGCAGAGGATGTTGTTCAGGATACGATGATTAGAGTGTGGAATAAACGTGAAGAGTGGACACAGTTCGGATCTATTGAGGCTTATTGCCTGACTGTGGCGAAGAATCTGGCCATAGACCGAAGCCAAAAGAAAGAAGCTCAAAATGTGGAACTCACACCGGAAATGGAGGAAGAATCCGAAGCATCCGGTCCTTATGATCAGTTGATTAATAAGGAACGAATGTCAATCATCCATCGTCTGATTAACGAACTTCCTGAGAAGCAACGGCTTATTATGCAGTTGAGAGATATAGAAGGGGAAAGCTATAAAGAAATAGCGAAAATCTTGAATCTGACAGAGGAACAGGTAAAAGTGAATCTTTTCAGAGCAAGACAAAAGGTAAAACAAAGGTATTTAGAGATTGATGAATATGGATTATAAGTATATAGAACAGCTTTTAGAGCGATACTGGCAATGTGAGACTTCTTTGGAAGAGGAATCGGAATTGCGGTCTTTCTTTTCGGAGGAAGAGGTACCCGCTCATTTGCTCCGTTACAAGGACTTGTTTGTTTATCAGGCAGTTCAACAGGAAGCAGGGCTGGGAGAAGACTTTGATGAACGTATTCTGGCTCAGGTAGAGGCACCTGTAGTAAAAGCAAAACGTCTGACGATGGTTGGAAGGTTTATGCCTTTGTTTAAGGCTGCCGCCGTGATTGCGTTGATTTTGTCATTGGGCAATGTAGCGCAACATACATTCTTTGCCGATGAGGCTTTGGATTATAATTATGATGCTTATAAGGACACATACGATGATCCCGAAGTGGCTTACAAACAAGTTTCTTCTGCTTTGATGATGGTGTCTGAAGGTATAAATAAATCACAGGATCAAATCGCCGGAGATAGTGTGAAGGTTGAATCGATTCGAGTGATGAAGGAATAAAATAATGAAGAGCGTTCTTTTAATGTGCTGGATGGCATTGCTGTCTGTGGCTGTTTCGGCCCAGGACTTTGCTTCACGTTTTATGGCTGAACATAAGGCGGATTCTAATCTGACTTGTGTTACGATCAGTCCGAAAATGATGGAGGAGATAATGAAGAGCGATGCTGAGAAAGATAAAGAGGTGCTGGATATGATCTCTAATCTCAAGAGTATGCAGGTGCTTACTTCCGATGTGGAAGGAAAAAAGTATTTTGATGCAGCTTTGAAGGTGGTTGAGAAGAATACCGGAAGGTTTGAATCGTTTCTTTCTTTTAAGGATAAATCTGAGAATTGTCAGATTATGGTTCGTAAAAAGAAGGATACAATTGTTGAACTGGTGATGCTAATGCACGAAAAGAATCATTTTGCTGTAATAAACTTTACCGGAAATATGAGTCCGGAGTTTATTGCACAGATAAAGAGACATTTTCATTTGCTTTAAACATATAATATAGTTAGTGTGCTTAATTAAAACAACTTTTTGATTTGAGGCTGTGAAGTTTCAATTCTCTCAATTTCAATAAAAAACTAACTAAATAAATGGGCTACCGCGTGATGCAGTAGCCCTTTTATGTTTATGCTACGTCGTCTTCATAGAGCGAAGTTAAACTAAGAGAGAGTTTCTATATTTAAAGTTTTCTTAATCCTCTTTTTGAAAAGTTTATTTGCGGATTACCTTTGTATGCCACACTTCCACTTCCACTGACACCTCCTGTCAGGTTTTCAGTAGCATGACATTTTATGCTGCCCGAACCACTGATATGTGCATTGACATCTTCTGTCTTTAAATCTATGGCATTAATATCTCCTGAACCTGCAATACGATACTCGGCTTTGCCCGATTTGCCGTTCAGCAATACATTTCCCGAACCTGAAATATTTGCTTCTGTGCATGGTACATCGATTTTTTTCAAATTGATGTTTCCTGAACCGTAAATATGCGTTGACAGTTTTGTACAAGAGAAATTGGTTCCATTGATGTTCCCCGATCCGTAAATGCATATTTCTAAATCGTCGTTGCTCTCCATTCCATTTGTAAAGGTCGTGTTTCCTGAGCCATATATGGATAAATGGTTTAATGATGGAGAAGATACTCTGATTTCCAGTTTTCCGCTATTGCGGATGGAGCTATTCTTTTTAAATTTAACCACCAGTGTTTTTCCTTCAACAGTGGTTTCCAATAACTGGACGATGTTGTCGGGACCATAAATCTGTACAGTGGGAGTTCCTTGCTTTTGTGTATAAACAATATCCGAACTGCTCATTGATTTAATTTTGCTGAAAGAACCGACTCTTATGTCTTTAGTGATATAGTTTGAACTTCCACTTACCTGCTTTGTCTGTGAACAGGCCCCAATGATTAATAACAGCATGGAAATTGTAAGGCATGATAATAATTGTTTTTTCATGGTCTTGTGATTATTGTATCAGATATTCTTAATAGTTCCCACTCCTTTTTTATTGAGTGATTTTATGGTAGGATTACCTTTATACTTAATGCTTCCCACTCCTCGTACAGCTGCATTGATAGATTCTACTGCGTTGCAGGTAATATCTCCTACACCCTGTGAACTGGCTTCTACTATATTGGCCTGCAGGTTTCCGGCTTCTATATTGCCTACCCCTTTAGAGTGAAGAGTAGCTGCCTGAACTGTTCCTTCAAGTTTTACATTTCCTACACCCATTGATTGCACATTTAAGCTACTGCAGATTAGTGATTTAATTTTTATATCACCTACTCCTTTGCTTTCCACATAGAGGTTGTCGGTAGTCAAACCGTTATCAATATGTACATCACCTACTCCTTTGAAGGAAATACTGTTTAAAGTTGGAGATGTAATTGTTATCTTCATCTTTTTGAAGTTGCGTACCTTTTTCGATTTATCGATGCTTAACAATAAGGTACTATCTTTTACAGCTACCTGTATTAACGCCACAATGTTATCCGGCCCATAGATTTGTACGTCTGTTTTTCCATCTGCGGATTGTGTGTAATAGATGTCACCTACGGTCCCCGCGTCAATTTTGTTGAACTCCTTCACTTTATAATCTCTCGTGATGAGTTTTTTACTGGGTTGAATACCTTCACCCATATATACGCAACTGCTCAATAACCCTGCTGTTAACAGTAATGTTGACAACATTTTAAAGATTGTTTTCATTTTATTTCGTTTTTAGAGGTTTCTATTAGTTTAGACGTAGGTTGAGTAGGAAAAGTTGCATCTATCTTTCTTTTTTCTGCAAAAGAATCCGTTTATTTGTATTTATAATTAAGAACAACATTGGATAAGATTATTGAAGATAAGGAGTTAGGACGTCTGATCGTACGTGATAATGTGCGTGCCAAGAGACTCGTTTTTCGTACAAAAGCTGATGCGATCTATGTTAGTATACCTCCGGGAGTTACGATGAAGGAGGTAAAGGAGGCGATAGAGAAATTACGTTCCAGATTGTTGGATTCCAGGCAGAAGTTGATACGTCCTCTGATTGACCTGAACTATCGGATCGAGACAGAATACTTCAAGTTATCATTGGTTAGTGGTAAGAGGGAGAAATTCTTGGCTCATTCCGAATTGGGAGAAATGCGGATTATTTGTCCCCCGACGGCCGATTTTACAGATTCTAATTTACAGGACTGGCTCCGTAAAGTAATTGAAGAAGCTTTGCGACGGAATGCAAAGATTATCTTGCCTCCCCGGTTGTATATGCTTTCGGAGCGGTATGGGTTGCCTTACAAAAGTGTTCAGATAAATTCAAGTCGTGGACGATGGGGAAGCTGCTCTTCTCACAAAAAGATAAATCTCTCTTATTTTCTTGTATTATTGCCAAAGCATTTGATAGATTATGTTCTTTTGCACGAACTTTGCCATACTTGTGAGATGAATCATGGTGATCGTTTTTGGGATTTGCTTAATGGTTTCACCGGAGGTAAAGCTTTAGAGCTGCGCGAAGAGTTGAAAAAATATAAGACTGAGATTTGACATTGCAATCACAAAACAGATGTTGCAAGAATCCTTTCCACCAAAGATTACACTGATTGTTACAGATTGATTGCCGGCATTGATAATCGGTTTTGGGCTTTTTCATCTGTGCGAATCGGAATAATTCTGTAGTGTCTTTTGATATCTCCCTTTACAGTCTTTTATACCCTATGCGGTTAGGAAAAAAACGTCTTTCTATTTTTGTGGTAGCTGTTTGATACCGTCAATATCCTTTTCAAAACGGTAAGTACCACCTTTTTCACTCAGATCAAATGCGGCTACTGTTTCAGTCTGATTATTTACAATCATCAGTGCACTTTGCTCTGCGAAGCGTCCGACTTCGATAGCAGTAGGCTCTTCTTTAATCTGTTTATTCATGATCAAGCTGTCATTGACAAACAGTGAGATCGAATCACCCACGAAGCCTTTTGTCAGCTGAATGGAGTACGTTTCACTAAAGTGACGGACAGCTTCTTTTTCCCGTTGCAATCTCAGACTCATATATACAAAGATGACTACGACAAATATGACGGCAAATGCTAAAATGCCGTTTCCTACCATAAATTGCTTGTTAGTGTTAAGACGATGTGCCATAATACTATATTCTTTAATATTCGGGGTAAAGATAGCAAATCTTTTTGTATCTCATTTGTTTTTGTGTAAGTATAAAAGTTACAAAAAAATAACGAGATCTCTGAATTCTAATCCTTTTGTGTTATATAACATATCAGTTTACATTGTTCGTGCAGAATAAATTATCTTTCTTTGCATCGTGATAGTTCAGCATAGCTATCTGCAATTAAAAACCTTTATTGATACGTATGAAAATAACTTTTGGACAACAAACGACCAAAGTAAAGCAATTGGCTGACAAGATTAGCTTTGATATCTCGATGGGAGTATATAAATCGGGAGATTCACTGCCTTCGATCAATCAACTTAGCCATGCGTATGAGGTATCCCGAGATACTGTATTTAAAGCTTTTCTTGATTTAAAAGAGAGAGGAATTATCGATTCTACTCCCGGGAAAGGGTATTATGTGGTTGGAAGATTGAAAAATGTACTTCTTTTGCTTGATGAATATTCACCTTTTAAATATGCGCTTTATAATAGTTTTGTAAAGCGTTTGTCTATCCGTTATAAAGTCGACTTGTTGTTTCATCAGTACAATGAACGTTTGTTCAATACCATCATCCGTGAATCGTTGGGGCGGTACAATAAATATATTGTGATGAACTTCGATAACGAAAAACTGTCTCCTAATCTTTATAAGATAAATCCATCTAAACTTCTTCTTCTTGATTTCGGTAAATTTGAGAAAGAGGAGTTCTCTTATGTTTGTCAGGACTTTGACCAAGGATTCTATAATGCGCTACTTCAACTGGCAGATCGATTGAAGAAATATCAAAAACTCGTTTTCGTGTTAGTGAATGATAGCATGCATCCCCGGAGTAGCCGTGACTTTTTTGAGAAATTCTGTGCCGATCAACATCTTGGTTGTGAGGTAGTGAGTGATATTGAAGGACTTCAGGTTCGCAAAGGAGAAGTATATATAGCGATTCGTCAAATAGATGTGGTGAGTATTATTAAGAAAAGTCGTATTGAGGGTTTACAATGTGGAGTTGATTTTGGCTTAATAGGGTATAATGACACACCTGCTTATGAAGTGATAGATCAGGGAATAACTGCATTAAGTGTAGATTGGGAGAAAATGGGTGATAAGGCTGCCGAATTTGTTCTGCAGGGAAAAGCCATACAAGATTACCTGCCTACGGAAGTCAGGCTGAGAGCTTCTTTATAAAAGAGTTTTTCAGAATTGTGTGTCAGCACAGGTCAGCATGGAAGAATTGTCTAATGAATTTAATAATATAGTATGAAAAAGTATCCGAAAATCGGGATTCGTCCCACCATCGATGGACGCCAGGGTGGTGTTCGCGAAAGCCTTGAAGAAAAAACAATGAATCTGGCAAAAGCTGTTGCCGAGTTGATTACTTCTAATCTCAGAAATGGCGATGGAACTCCTGTGGAGTGTGTGATTGCAGATGGAACTATCGGACGTGTTGCCGAAAGTGCTGCTTGTGCAGAAAAGTTTGAACGTGAAGGGGTAGGAGCTACTATTACTGTCACCTCATGCTGGTGTTATGGGGCTGAGACAATGGATATGAATCCATATTATCCGAAAGCTGTTTGGGGATTCAATGGGACGGAGCGCCCGGGAGCGGTGTATCTGGCTGCTGTGCTGGCAGGACATGCACAGAAGGGGTTGCCTGCATTTGGTATTTACGGTCGCGATGTACAAGACTTGAATGATAACTCTATTCCTGCGGATGTGGCAGAAAAAATTCTGCGTTTTGCCCGTGCTGCTCAGGCTGTAGCTACGATGCGTGGGAAGTCTTACCTTTCTATGGGTAGTGTTTCTATGGGTATTGCCGGTTCTATTGTAAATCCGGACTTCTTCCAGGAATATTTGGGTATGCGTAATGAGTCGGTCGATTTGACAGAGATAATTCGCCGCATGGCCGAAGGCATTTATGATAAGGAAGAATATGCCAAAGCGATGGCTTGGACTGAGAAATATTGCAAAAAGAATGAAGGACATGATTTCAATGTGCCTGAAAAAACAAAGACACGTGTGCAGAAAGATGAAGACTGGGAGTTCATTGTCAAGATGACTATCATCATGCGCGATTTGATGCAGGGTAATCCGAAGCTAAAAGAACTTGGATTTAAGGAAGAGGCTTTAGGACACAATGCCATTGCAGCGGGTTTCCAAGGACAGCGTCAATGGACGGATTTCTATCCGAATGGTGATTTCTCGGAAGCATTGCTCAATACTTCATTCGACTGGAATGGTATTCGTGAAGCATATGTAGTGGCCACTGAGAATGATGCTTGTAATGGTGTAGCTATGCTGTTCGGTCATCTGTTGACGAATCGTGCACAGATTTTCTCGGATGTACGTACTTATTGGAGTCCGGAGGCTGTGAAACGTGTTACGGGTAAGGAACTGTCAGGTATGGCTGCTAATGGTATTATTCATTTGATTAATTCGGGAGCAACTACTCTTGACGGAACAGGGCAGCAAACGGATGTCAATGGAGAACCTACCATGAAACCTTGTTGGGAGGTTACGGAAGGAGAAGTTGAGAAATGTCTGGAAGCTACTACTTGGTATCCCGCCAATCGTGATTATTTCCGTGGAGGAGGTTTCTCTTCTAATTTCCTTTCGAAAGGAGGTATGCCCGTAACTATGATGCGACTGAACCTGATTAAAGGTCTTGGACCGGTACTGCAGATAGCCGAAGGTTGGACAGTAGAGATTGATCCGGAGATTCATAAATTACTTGATGAACGTACGGACCGTACATGGCCTACTACTTGGTTTGTTCCTCGTTTATGTGATAAACCTGCCTTTAAAGATGTATACTCCGTGATGAATAACTGGGGAGCTAACCATGGTGCAATCAGTTACGGGCATATTGGTCAGGATGTGATTACACTGGCTTCCATGCTTCGTATTCCGGTTTGCATGCACAATGTGGAGGATGATCAGATTTTCCGTCCGGCGGCCTGGAATGCCTTCGGTATGGATAAAGAGGGAGCCGACTACAGAGCTTGTACTACTTATGGTCCTATTTATAAGTAACCTTTAGAAGAACGCAATATGATCAATCGATTTATATTAAACGAAGTTTCTTACTTCGGTCCGGGAGCACGTGAAGTGCTCCCTAAGGAAATCTCACGTTTGGGACTACACAAAGCATTTGTCGCAACCGATAAAGATTTGATAAAATTCGGAGTGGCGGACAAAGTGCTTAAGGTGCTGGATGCTGCTAAGATTCCTTATGTGATATTCAGTGAAATTAAGCCGAATCCTACAGTATCGAATGTAAAAGCCGGTGTGGAAGCATTTGCGGCATCCGGTGCGGACTTTATCCTGGCGATTGGCGGTGGCTCTTCTATGGATACGGCAAAGGCAATTGGGATTATTACTAATAATCCGGAATTCAGTGATGTCGTTTCATTGGAAGGCGTGGCGGATACCAAGAAGAAATCCGTACCTATTATTGCATTGCCTACTACTGCCGGAACGGCAGCAGAAGTGACTATCAACTATGTGATTACAGACGAACAGAACCAAAAAAAGATGGTTTGTGTGGATCCGAATGATATTCCGGCTATAGCGATAGTAGATGCCGAGCTGATGTATACACTTCCTAAAAGCCTGACTGCAGCTACGGGACTTGATGCACTGACACACGCCATTGAAGGGTTGATAACCAAAGGTGCATGGGAGATGAGCGATATGTTCGAAATTAAAGCTATTGAAATGATCAACCGTTATCTGGTGACTGCCGTTGAAGAACCGTCAAATGCGGAGGCACGTAATGGTATGGCAGTAGCCCAGTATATTGCCGGTATGGCTTTTTCGAATGTCGGTTTAGGAGTCGTTCATGGTATGGCACATCCGTTGGGGGCTATTTTTGATATTCCTCATGGCGTAGCCAATGCGTTGTTATTACCTATTGTTATGGAGTTCAATGCTCCGGCTGCTCTTGACAAATATGTAGAGATAGCTAAGGCTATGAACGTGTATTCTGCAGGTATGGCTAAAGAAGAGGCAGCTAAAGCAGCCGTAGATGCTGTAAAAGCATTATCTTTGAAGGTCAATATTCCACAACACTTGTCCGATTTGGGCATTCAGGAAAGGGATCTTGACCGTCTTGCTACAGCTGCGTTTGCTGATGTCTGTACGCCGGGTAATCCACGGGAAGTAACAAAAGAAATTATTCTTGATTTATATAAGAAAGCATTATGATAACTAATGAACATATCGAGCAGTATCTTGCTCAGGCACATCGCTATGGCGATGCTAAATTAATGTTGTGCAGCAGCGGTAACCTTTCATGGAGAATCGGTGAAGAAGCACTTGTTTCCGGAACGGGTTCTTGGGTACCGAACCTGCAGAAAGAAAAAGTATCTGTTTGCAATATTTCTACGGGTATACCCCAGAATGGAGTAAAACCTTCTATGGAAAGTACTTTTCATTTGGGAATCCTTCGTGAACGTCCGGATGTAAATGTAGTTCTGCATTTTCAATCGGAATATGCTACAGCTGTTTCCTGTATGAGAAACAAACCGTCAAATTTCAATGTAACTGCTGAGGTACCTTGCCATGTCGGTAAAGAGATTCCTATCATTCCTTACTATCGTCCGGGTTCGCCTGAACTGGCTGAAGCTGTTGTGGAAGCGATGAAAGAGCATAACTCTGTATTGCTGACCAATCATGGACAGGTGGTGTGTGGTAAAGATTTTGATCAGGTGTACGAACGGGCCACTTTCTTTGAAATGGCTTGCCGGATTATCGTTCAATCCGGAGGAGATTATTCGGTCCTGACTCCGGAAGAGATTGATGATCTGGAAATATATGTGTTAGGAAAGAAAACAAAATAGAAATAATGACGACCAGCTTATGAGTACTTACTTAGCAGCTGACTTTGGTGGAGGTAGCGGCCGTATTATGGCCGGTACCCTCACTGAAGGTAAGCTAAAACTGGAAGAGGTATATCGTTTTGGTAATCGGCAAATTAGACTCGGAAACCATGTCTATTGGGATTTTCTTTCTCTCTTCGAAGAAATGAAAAACGGACTTCGTGTCGCTGCCCGAAAAGGCTATCTGGTGAAAAGTATCGCTATAGATACTTGGGGAGTCGATTTTGGGCTGATTGACAAAGATGGTAATCTGTTGGGGAATCCGGTTTGTTACCGTGATTCTCGTACTAATGGTATGCCTGAGCGGGTGTTTAAGCAGATTGATCAAGCTGCCCATTATGCAGAAACAGGCATCCAAGTGATGCCTATCAATACTCTGTTTCAACTATATAGTATGAAGCAGAACAACGATGTACAACTCCGGGTAGCTGATAAACTATTATTTATGCCTGATTTGTTCAGCTATTTCCTTACAGGAACAGCGAATAATGAATATTGTATTGCTTCTACTTCTGAGTTACTTGATGCTTGTCAGCGCAACTGGTCGGATAACTTGATTAGTGAATTAGGATTACCCCGCCATCTTTTTGGTGACATTGTGCTTCCCGGGACTATTCGCGGTAAACTGAAACAAGAAATTGCGGATGAAACCGGTTTAGGCTGTATTGATGTCGTTGCTGTCGGTTCACATGACACAGCCAGTGCTGTATTTGCTGTTCCTTCCAATGAACCGGATCGGGCTTATCTTAGTTCGGGAACCTGGTCCTTGCTTGGAACAGAGATTGACCAACCGATTTTGACGGAGGAAGCACGTTTGGGAGGATTCACGAATGAGGGTGGCATACAAGGCAAGATACGCTTCTTGCAGAATATAACCGGGCTTTGGATTTTACAACGTTTGATGGCTGAGTGGAAAGAACGGGGCGAAGAAACCAGTTATGATCGTGTGATAGCCGAAGCAACGTTATCAGATATCCGTTCGGTAATCGATGTAGATGATTCCTCTTTTTGCAATCCAGACTGTATGGAAGAGTCGATTGCTGAGTATTGTCATAAGCATCATTTGAGAGTGCCGGTTTCTCAAGGAGAGTTTGTTCGTTGTGTCATTGAATCATTGGCACACCGTTATAAATTAGGAGTTGAACAGATGAATCGCTGTCTGCCGGCACCGGTTAAACAACTCCATATTATCGGAGGAGGCTGCCAGAATCGTTTGCTAAACCAACTTACTGCAAATGCTTTAGGCATTCCGGTATATGCAGGTCCGGTGGAAGCGACTGCTATCGGCAATATCTTAGTACAAGCGAAAGCTCAAGGTGAAATAGATACTTGGGAAGAGCTAAAAGAAATTATCATAAACAGTGTAAAACCTCAGGTATATTATCCTGAATAACCCGACAACCCATGAAAAACACCAACCGTTCCATTCTTCATAAAGATGGAGTTAGTTATATCCTGCCATTTATTTTAGTGACTTCTTGTTTTGCCTTATGGGGGTTCGCTAATGATATTACCAATCCAATGGTAAAGGCCTTCTCGAAAATATTTCGTATGAGTGTCACCGACGGGGCATTGGTACAGGTCGCTTTTTACGGAGGCTACTTTGCGATGGCTTTCCCTGCTGCAATGTTTATTCGTAAATACTCTTATAAAGCCGGTATTCTGCTGGGACTGGGGTTATATGCTTTGGGTGCCTTGCTGTTTTTCCCGGCAAAGATGACAGGCGATTATTACCCTTTCCTGCTCGCTTATTTTATTTTGACGTGTGGACTCTCGTTTCTGGAAACAAGTGCTAACCCTTATATATTATCGATGGGTACGGAGGAGACGGCGACCCGACGATTGAATCTGGCGCAGTCGTTTAATCCAATGGGATCATTATTGGGTATGTATGTAGCCATGAACTTCATTCAGGCGCGTCTGAATCCCATGGATACGGTAGAACGCAGCCAATTGTCTCCGTCTGAGTTTGAGGTATTGAAAGAGTCGGATTTGTCCGTGCTGATTGCCCCTTACCTGATTATAGGATTAGTGATTCTTGCCATGCTTTTTCTGATACGTGCCGTTAAAATGCCTAAGAATGGTGATAAGAATCATAATATTGATTTTATACCAACGCTAAAGCGTATTTTTAAAGTTCATCATTATAGAGAAGGAGTCATAGCGCAATTCTTTTATGTGGGTGCACAGATTATGTGTTGGACTTTTGTTATCCAATATGGAACACGCTTGTTTATGTCGCAGGGAATGGAGGAGAAGGCTGCTGAAGTGCTTTCCCAGGAATATAATATAATTGCTATGATTATTTTTTGTATAAGCCGTTTCGTGTGTACATTTATTCTTCGCTACCTGAATCCGGGGATGCTTCTCAAGATTCTTGCGATTGCGGGTGGTGCTTTTACGTTGGGTGTGATTTTTTTGCAAAACATATGGGGATTGTATTGTTTAGTAGCTGTTTCGGCTTGTATGTCACTAATGTTTCCCACGATTTATGGCATTGCTCTTCGTGGTTTAGGTGATGATGCCAAGTTTGGGGCTGCCGGTTTGATTATGGCTATTTTGGGAGGCTCTGTGTTGCCACCGTTACAGGCTTGTATTATTGACCAACATACATTGTTGGGTATGCCTGCTGTAAACTTGTCTTTCATACTTCCTTTTATCTGTTTCGTAGTGATTATCATTTATGGACATCGTACTTGTGCACGTGTGAAGAAGATAAAAGCAGCACGAAAGTAATATTGAGAATCGGATGCGGCGTTTGACGATTCTTCTGAGCAACTGTTTTCTTCTGCTTGTGTCATTAGCCTCTTGCGGGAAAGTGCCATTAGCGGAAGAAGCAGTGTTTTCTATACCGGTGGATACGGCATTCATGAGGCTTCGTCAATGGGAGTGGTATTGTCAGAAACGGGCTGACAGTTGCCTGACAGAGAATAATTATCAGGGAGCTTTATCTTGGCTGGATTCCGCTCGTATCCAAGTGGAACATTACGGACGTCCTTATTATATATTGGCACGCGGGGACGTATATTATTCCATCCATCAATATGATTCTGCCCGTCGTTATTTTAGTATGGCAGCCCATTCCATTCATCCGCATATTGCTATCGAAGCTTGGAGGAAACTTGCAGAACTGGAACTTATGGAAGGAAATGAGAAGCAAGTGTTCTATTCTACGCAGAAGGCAGATGCGCTTTTCCGGGTGGAGATAGGCCATGTGCAAAGTGATAACAGTGAAGCTCTATATCAGGAAGAGAGGTTGAAAAACGAGTTAAACCAATTGAAGATTGCCAAACAGAATCGGGAAATTGCTATGTTAACTTTGAGCCTTTGTCTGATTATACTGATTGCTTTGTTTATTTTCTACCGGCAAAATAAGATAAAGCGTGAAAAAGAGCGTCTGCTTCTTGAAGAGAAAGCCAAGTTGGAGCAAGAGAACCAAATACTGAAACAAACTGAAGAGTTAAGTGCTTTGAGAGAAAAAGAGGCGGTTTTGCGAGAGTCTTTGTTCCGTAAGGTCGATGTTTTGCGTAAAATACCCTCCCTCAATGAAGAAGAGCAGGAGAGTGGTGAACATCGCATAGCTTTGTCGGAAAGAGAGTGGGAGGAAATTCGTCAGACGGTGGATAATGCTTATGATGGGTTTTCACAACGGTTGCTTGCACGCTTTCCTTTGTTGACCTTAAAAGATATTTATTTCTGCTGTCTGGTGAAGATCAATGTCAGTATAAAGGACCTTTCCGATATTTATTGTATTAGTCGTACCTCGGTTAGTAAAAAGAAATTTCGCATCAAGCGAGAGAAGCTTGGAGCAGAGGATTCGGACTCTTTAGATGACTTTTTGCGTGGTTTTTAGTTCTCGGAAACTTGTTTGTCCATGCTATTTTAAGAAAGGACCTGTCTAATGCGTTGGTATATAGTGTGATAGTGTGCTGCTTTTTGAAGTGCTTTGTCTATATCCCTTTTTGTTTTTCCTGTACCCGATGGTTAATTTTGCAATATCAAAACTTTAAAAATGTACATGATATGTTGAATCGACTGAACTATTTCATTATGTCGGCAGGGCTACTTGTTTTAGTAGCATGTTCGTCTAATTCCGGGAAACAGGTAGAGGTGGCAAATACTCCTTTTGTTTACGATGGATTAAAAGAGTATCCGATAAAAGAGTTGAAACTGTCCGATCTGGCAGTTAGTGATTATGTGTTATTAAAAGACGATGAAAATTCATTGTTGGGTAGGTTACCGACAAATCCCTGTATGCAGGTCACTGAAGACCGGATTTATATTCAGGATGAAGAGCAGCAGGCTATATTTATTTTTGACCGTCAGGGAAATCCATTATTGCAAATGCGTCATAAAGGGGGCGGCCCTCAGGAATGGGCGTCTCTGAACTCTTTCTATGTGGACAGTCCTAATAAAGAAATTATAGTGTTGGACTGGGCTAAAAAGTTTATAGTTTATGATTTGAATGGGAAATTTAAACGAAGCTTCCCGACGCCCGGTTGCTCTTGGAAGTTTGCTAACTTGAATGATGAGGCCGTACTGATATATTGTCCTTTTACGAATCGTAATAACGGAGAGGCAGTTTGCATCGTTTCTAAAAAAGATGGCAAAAAGTTGCATGTGTGTCCTATTACGATAGATAATTTTGTGTGGGATAGCGAGGGGCGTATTGGCTATGAACCATTGAAGCCAGCTTATGGTGGGATTTTATTTTCAGATTTATCATTGAAAGGCGTGTATTTTATTGATGCTGAAACATATGAAGTAAAACAAGTTATTGATGAAGTGACAGAATATAAATTTGAAAATGCAGAGTTTGTTAAGCTACATCCGGCGATTGATGCTAAAGACTATACTTTGTATACTACGCTCGGTACGAAATGGTTGACTCCGGATATGCCAATGAACTATTACTATTTCGATAAGAGGGAGCAGAAAATGTATACTTTGAAAAATGAAACCGGATGGGCTGTTTTAAAAGATGTCTGCAATGTACAGAGAACCCGTACGACGAATACTCCAGGTATCGGCATTGGCTATTATTGGCCTTCTACTATGAAAGGAGAGTCGATGCAAGCTGAAAAAGAGCAGTTTGACCCTCGTTTCCGGGCAATAATGGACTCTATACCTGAAGAAGGTAACCCTGTATTACAAATTATGAACTTCAATAAATGATGAAGCTGTTCCGCAAGATATTGATTATTTGTCTTCTTGGGAAGTTAATGGCTTGTTCGCCATTAGCTTCCGGGGAGATAAATGATGTTTGGGGGCATAAGCAAGTGGCTACGGTTGAAATGGCAGGTTCTGATAGCGTTTGGGTCTGCCACTTGTCTATGTTGAAGGATACGGTTACTGTACCTCTTAGTCATTTTGTCGAGGAACTGGAAATGGTCATACTTGATAATCGGGATGCTGCATTGGTCTCTCCTTCCAAAACAATTATTGGCAAACAGTATATTTTAGTATATAAAATGGGGCATGTCCCTTTCAAACTTTTTACTAAAAGCGGGACCTATTTGAGGGATATCGGTTCCTTTGGTCAAGGTGCGGGTGAATATGGCTTAGTTTACGATGCACAGATGGATGAGGAGAATAACCGGCTTTATGTGTTATGTTGGCAGGCCGACCATATCTTGGTATTCGATTTACAGGGAAATATACTTCAACCGATTCGATTGGCGCATTGGTCACCTAAAGGGATATTTCATGTAGAAACGGAACGAGGACGAGTGCATGTTTGTGCTCTTTCTTTTAATCGTGACTTTGTAGGTGATAGGCATTCGCCTATGATTTGGACGCAAAGTTTGGATGGCAAGATTATAAAAGAACTTCCGGCAGGGTATTTGGCCGTGAATGATTATGGAAATGAAATCAAATCTCTGAATAATGGGACGGTGATGGACATCGGTTTCTGGTTTGGAGGGCAATATCGTAACGATTCATTATATCACTATAATAACCACGAGTTTAGGCTCGTTCCACGTTTTACGCTTGATTATGGAGGACATGAGTTGACCCCACACAGCTTCGGAGAGTTGCCGAATCACTTCTGGGGAGAAATATCATATCCTGTAAGGCTAAGTCCACATTCGTCAACTACCACTCCTCCGGAATATTATATGGTTGATAAACATACTTTACGAGGCGCTTTTGTTGAAATATACAATGATTTCTTAGGTGGCATTCCTGCTGACTGGTTCTTTTCATCTCATGACGGATATTATGTTTGGAATGTTGAACCTGCACGATTGAAGCAAATGGTTGAGGAGCGTTTGTCTTCAGGTGAGATTATCTCGGATTCGGATCGAAGAAAGCTGACCGAACTGCTTGGGAGTATTAAAGAAAACGATAACAATTATATTTTCTATGGTCGATTGAAATGTAGATAGTTCCTGTTTTTTTCTTATCATTTCTTTTTTTTCTCTAATATTTTGTAGTCGAACAGATTATTTATATCTTTGCACCCGAAACGGATGAAAGGTGGAGGGGCGATTAAGCTCCTTTTTTTGTTCTTAATAGTTAATCAATGATAGAAAAAAGAACTGTTTGTCAGATTGTTGAAGAGTGGCTGGAGGGAAAAGACTATTTTCTGGTAGAAGTGACCGTCAGCCCTGATGACAAAATTGTGGTCGAAATTGACCATGCAGAAGGGGTTTGGATTGAAGACTGTGTGGAGCTGAGTCGCTTCATTGAGTCGAAACTGAATCGTGAAGAGGAAGATTATGAGCTGGAAGTAGGTTCTGCCGGAATCGGACAGCCATTTAAAGTATTGCAACAGTACTATAACCACATCGGCCTGGAGGTGGAAGTACTGACTAAAGGCGGACGCAAACTGAGCGGGGTCTTGAAAGATGCCGATGAAGAAAAGTTTGTTGTGACCGTACAAAAGAAAGTAAAACCCGAAGGAGCCAAACGTCCTCAGTTGGTAGAAGAGGATGAAACCTTCACCTATGATGATATAAAATATACTAAATACTTAATTAGTTTTAAATAATTATGGCCAAGAAAGAAGAAACAATCAGCTTGATTGATACATTTTCGGAATTTAAGGAACTGAAGAATATTGATAGAACCACGATGGTAAGCGTGCTTGAAGAGTCGTTCCGTAGTGTGATCGCGAAAATGTTTGGCACTGATGAAAATTACGACGTAATTGTGAACCCGGATAAGGGTGACTTTGAAATATGGCGTAACCGTGAGGTAGTGGCAGACGAGGATTTGACTAACCCGAATATGCAAATTTCGTTGACTGAAGCACAAAAAATCGATGCTTCTTACGAAGTGGGTGAAGAAGTAACCGATGAAGTGATTTTCGCTAAGTTCGGTCGCCGTGCTATTTTGAATCTTCGTCAGACCCTGGCTTCTAAAATTCTTGAGCTTGAAAAGGACAGTATTTATAATAAATACATTGATAAAGTAGGTACTATCATCAACGCAGAAGTATACCAGATCTGGAAAAAAGAGATGTTGCTGCTTGACGATGAAGGAAACGAGTTATTGTTGCCGAAAACAGAGCAGATACCAAGCGATTTTTATCGTAAAGGAGAAACTGCCCGTGCAGTGGTGGCACGCGTGGACAACAAAAACAACAATCCGAAGATTATCCTCTCGCGTACTTCTCCGGTTTTCCTGCAGCGCTTGTTCGAGATGGAAGTACCTGAAATAAACGATGGCTTGATTACCATCAAAAAGATTGCCCGTATTCCCGGTGAACGTGCTAAGATTGCGGTAGAATCTTATGATGACAGAATTGATCCTGTAGGAGCCTGTGTAGGTGTAAAGGGAAGTCGTATTCATGGCATCGTACGTGAACTTCGCAATGAAAACATTGATGTGATTAATTATACATCAAATATTTCATTGTTTATCCAGCGTGCTTTAAGCCCGGCCAAAATCTCTTCTATTCGGTTGAATGAAGAAGAACGTAAAGCTGAGGTATTCCTGAAACCGGAAGAGGTATCGTTGGCTATTGGTAAAGGCGGTTTGAATATCAAACTGGCCAGTATGTTGACTGAGTACACTATCGACGTGTTCCGTGAGTTGGATGAAAACGCGCAGGATGAAGACATTTATCTGGATGAATTCAGAGATGAAATCGACGGATGGGTGATTGATGCTATTAAAGCAATTGGCATTGATACGGCTAAGTCCGTATTGACTGCACCTCGCGAAATGCTGATTGAAAAAACGGATCTGGAAGAAGAGACGGTGGACGAGGTATTACGCATTTTGAAATCGGAGTTTGAAGATAATGAATAATAGATCAATGCGATGATGTGCCGATATGCCAATAAACAGAAAGGGCGTATAGGAATTGGCACATTGGCATATTGAACGATTATCAAATTATTCTTTCTCCATTATTCTTTAAATTAAAGTATGACGATAAGGTTAAACAAAGTTACAAGAGATTTAAATGTAGGAATCGCGACGGTAGTTGAGTTCTTGCAAAAGAAGGGGTATACCGTTGAGGCAAACCCGAATACGAAAATTACCGAGGAGCAGTATGCAATGCTCGTGAAAGAGTTCAGCACAGATAAGAACCTTAGACTTGAATCGGAACGTTTCATTCAGGAACGTCAAAACAAAGATCGCAACAAGGCATCTGTTTCTATCGATGGTTATGATAAAAAAGAGCCGGAGAAAACTGTTGCTGATGATGTGATTAAGACGGTCATTCCGGAGGATGTACGTCCGAAGTTTAAACCTGTCGGAAAAATAGATTTAGATAAACTGAACCGGAGAACTGAAAAAGAGCCGGTGAAAGAAGAACCGAAACCACAACCTGTAGTAGCTACTGAAGAAAAGAAGGTGGCGGAAGAGGTTAAGCCTGTTGTCAACGAAGTGAAAAAAGAAGAAGTCGCTACGGCTCCTGTTGCTTCGGAATCGAAACCGGTGAAAGAAGAACCGAAACCGGTGGTGGTTGAAAAGCCTGCAGAAACAGAGAAGAAAGTGGTTGAGGAAGTCAAGAAAGAAGAACCCAAAGTCGTGGTATCTCCAGAAAAAACAGAGAAGAAAGAAGAGAAACCGGTAGCAGAAGCACCGGCTACTCCAGTAGAGAAGGAAGAGGAGGGCGTATTTAAGATTCGTCCGACTGAGTTTGTATCTAAGATTAATGTTATCGGACAGATTGACCTGGCTGCATTGAATCAGTCGACTCGTCCGAAGAAAAAATCGAAAGAAGAAAAACGGAAAGAGCGTGAAGAAAAGGAAAAACTTCGTCAGGATCAGAAGAAACAGATGAAGGAAGCCATCATCAAGGAAATCCGTAAAGAAGATAATAAACAAGCTAAAGTAGCCGGTAAAGAAAATCTTGATCCCAACGGTAAGAAGAAACGTAACCGCATCAACAACAATAAAGAAAAAGTAGATGTGAACAACGTTGCTTCTAACTTTGCGCACCCCACTCCAAACAGTGAGCGTACCAATAATAACCGTGGAGGAAATCAGCAAGGTGGCGGCGGACAAAACAGAAACCGTAACAACAATAATAAAGATCGCTTTAAGAAGCCTGTAGTGAAGCAGGAAGTGAGCGAAGAAGATGTAGCAAAGCAGGTAAAAGAAACTTTGGCTCGTCTGACAAGTAAAGGTAAGAACAAAGGAGCCAAATATCGCAAGGAGAAACGTGATTTGGTATCGAACCGTATGCAGGAACTGGAAGATCAGGAGATGGCAGAAAGCAAGGTACTGAAATTGACAGAATTCGTGACTGCCAATGAATTGGCCAGTATGATGAATGTATCTGTTAATCAGGTTATCGGAACTTGTATGAGTATAGGTATGATGGTTTCTATCAACCAGCGTCTGGATGCGGAAACAATCAATCTTGTTGCTGAAGAATTCGGATTTAAGACCGAATATGTCAGTGCGGAGGTAGCTCAGGCCATTGTTGAAGAGGAAGATGCTCCGGAAGATCTGGAACACCGTGCTCCGATTGTTACAGTAATGGGTCACGTAGACCACGGTAAAACTTCATTGCTTGACTATATCCGTAAGGCAAATGTAATTGCGGGTGAAGCCGGAGGTATCACACAGCATATCGGTGCATATCACGTTACATTGGAGGACGGACGTAAGATTACATTCCTTGATACTCCGGGTCACGAAGCGTTTACTGCAATGCGTGCCCGTGGTGCGAAGGTAACGGATATCGCGATTATTATCGTAGCTGCCGATGATGATGTAATGCCTCAAACTAAGGAAGCTATCAATCATGCTGCGGCTGCGGGTGTTCCTATAGTATTTGCTATTAATAAGATTGATAAACCCCATGCTAATCCGGAGAAAATTAAAGAGACACTGGCTCAGATGAATTATCTCGTAGAAGAGTGGGGGGGTAAATACCAGTCGCAGGATATTTCGGCCAAGAAAGGTCTTGGAGTACCCGAACTGATGGAGAAAGTCCTTTTGGAGGCAGAAATGCTCGATTTGAAGGCAAATCCGAACCGCAATGCTACGGGTTCAATTATTGAATCAACTCTGGACAAGGGACGTGGATATGTTGCTACTGTATTGGTTTCCAATGGTACGCTGAAGGTAGGTGATATTGTGCTTGCCGGAACAAGTTACGGCCGTGTAAAGGCGATGTTCAATGAACGTAATCAACGCGTAACACAAGCTGGACCTTCGGAACCGGTATTGATTCTCGGTTTAAATGGGGCTCCTGCCGCAGGTGACACATTCCATGTGATTGAGACTGATCAAGAGGCCCGTGAAATTGCCAATAAGCGTGAACAATTGCAGCGTGAACAGGGATTGCGTACTCAGAAGCTGTTGACTCTCGATGAAGTGGGACGTCGTATTGCTTTGGGTAACTTCCAGGAACTGAACGTAATTGTGAAAGGTGATGTGGACGGCTCTATCGAAGCATTGAGTGATTCGTTGATCAAGTTGTCTACCGAACAGATTCAGGTTAATGTGATCCACAAGGCTGTAGGTCAGATTTCAGAATCGGATGTGACATTGGCAGCTGCTTCAGATGCTATTATCATTGGATTCCAGGTGCGTCCGTCAGCTTCAGCGCGCAAGTTTGCCGAGCAGGAAGGAGTAGATATACGTTTGTATTCTGTAATTTACGCTGCTATCGAAGAGGTGAAGGCTGCTATGGAAGGTATGCTTGCTCCGGAAGTGAAAGAGGTGGTGACTGCTACTATCGAAGTGCGTGAGGTATTCCACATTACTAAGGTGGGTACTGTGGCCGGTGCCGTTGTGAAAGAAGGCAAGGTGAAACGTTCGGATAAGGCTCGTCTGATCCGTGATGGTATCGTAATCTTCTCAGGTTCTATTAATGCCTTGAAGCGCTTTAAAGATGATGTGAAGGAAGTAGGTACAAACTTTGAATGTGGTATCAGCCTTGTCAACTACAACGATTTGAAGGTAGGGGATATGATTGAAACTTACGAAGAAGTAGAAGTGAAGCAAACTTTATAATTCTCACGAAACTGAAAATATACGGAGGCACAGAGTGATTACAACTCCGTGTCTCCGTTTTCGTTTTACATAGAATGACTACCATAGATATTATCATACTGATTGCCCTTGGAGCCGGTGTTATTATCGGATTTATGAAAGGCTTTATCCGGCAGCTTGCCTCCATACTTGGATTGATTGTGGGGTTGCTGGCAGCAAAAGCTTTGTATACTTCACTGGCTGTAAAGCTATGTCCTACAGTGACAGATTCCATGACTGTGGCACAGATATTAGCATTTGTCATTATTTGGATAGCTGTACCATTAATCTTTACGTTAGTGGCTTCAGTGTTGACAAAGGCGATGGAGGCAGTTTCGCTTGGCTGGCTGAATCGTTTGCTTGGAGCCGGACTTGGAGCCTTGAAATATCTTTTACTGGTGAGTCTGGTTGTCTGTGTCATTCAATTCATAGATACAGATAGCCAGTTGATTAGTCAAACAAAGAAGGAGGAATCCTTGTTATATTATCCTATGGAAAGGTTTGCGGGAATGTTCTTTCCCGCAGCAAAAGAGGTTACACAACAATATATACTCAAATAAAAATGATGCAACAAGAAGAACCCAATAAATATGTAAAAGAACTCACGCAGGAGAAGTACAAATATGGCTTCACTACGGAGGTACATACAGATATCATAGAGAAGGGACTCAATGAAGACGTAGTGCGGCTTATCTCGTCTAAAAAGAACGAGCCGGACTGGTTGTTGGAATTCCGTCTGAAAGCCTATCGTCATTGGCTGACACTGGAGATGCCTACCTGGGCACACTTGCGTATACCTGAGATTGACTATCAGGCCATTTCGTATTATGCCGACCCTACAAAGAAGAAAGAAGGTCCGAAGAGTATGGATGAAGTTGATCCGGAACTAATAAAGACATTCAATAAACTGGGTATTCCTTTGGAAGAGCAAATGGCACTGAGCGGTATGGCTGTGGATGCAGTGATGGATTCAGTATCTGTGAAAACGACCTTTAAGGAAACACTGATGGAGAAAGGTATTATCTTTTGCTCGTTCAGTGAAGCAGTGCGTGAACATCCCGACCTGGTGAAGAAGTATCTTGGATCTGTAGTAGGTTATCGGGATAACTTTTTTGCAGCATTAAATTCCGCGGTATTTTCAGACGGTTCTTTCGTTTATATTCCTAAAGGGGTACGTTGTCCGATGGAACTTTCCACATACTTCCGTATCAACGCAGCCAATACCGGGCAGTTCGAACGTACATTAATCGTAGCAGATGACGATAGCTATGTTTCCTATCTGGAAGGTTGTACCGCACCAATGCGGGACGAGAATCAATTACATGCCGCTATTGTCGAGATTGTGGTACACGATCGTGCAGAAGTAAAATACAGTACCGTTCAGAATTGGTATCCGGGTGATGCCGAAGGTAAAGGTGGAGTATACAATTTTGTGACGAAACGTGGTAATTGTAAAGGAGTAGATAGCAAACTCTCGTGGACTCAGGTTGAGACGGGATCAGCCATTACCTGGAAATACCCTTCTTGCATTCTCTCAGGTGATAATTCTACCGCTGAATTTTATTCGGTAGCAGTGACAAACAATTACCAACAGGCAGATACAGGAACTAAAATGATTCATTTAGGTAAGAATACCCGTAGTACGATTGTCAGTAAAGGTATATCTGCCGGAAAAAGTGAGAACTCTTACCGTGGGCTGGTTCGTGTAGCCGAAAAGGCGGATAATGCCCGTAATTATAGCCAGTGTGATTCATTGTTGCTGGGTGATAAGTGTGGCGCACATACTTTCCCCTACATGGATATCCATAACGAAACAGCAGTTGTTGAACATGAAGCAACTACCAGTAAGATTAGTGAAGATCAGATATTCTATTGTAATCAGCGTGGCATTTCCACTGAAGATGCCATTGGGCTGATTGTAAACGGCTATGCAAAGGAGGTACTTAATAAACTTCCGATGGAATTTGCTGTAGAAGCTCAGAAGTTGCTTACGATCTCTCTTGAAGGTAGTGTAGGATAATGGGGTGCAAACGAATTGGTTGGTTATTGATATTCCTGCTTTATGTAGGTATAGCGTTTGCACAGAATCTGGATGATCAGGAGAGAAGATGGGCAATCAGTGGCTCTTGGGGAGGAGACTGGCCGATAGTAACAAAGAACACACTTTCGGGAAAAGCTGTTTCTACAGGCCATATACATACTTTATTGCTGGAGTATTATATCCCTTATACCCGTTTCTCTTTGAAGGGCGGTTATACAGGTGAAGAGATAAAACTGAATCCCGGTATTTCTGCCTCACTGAGCAATTTGGAAGTGGGAGGGCGATACTATTTCCTGCCACAACGTTTTGTGATTCAGCCTTACGGGGGACTCTCCACAGCATGGAATCTGTCTCCACGTCGACAATACGGCATAACCAGTGGCAGTTACTACGATCCTTCAAGGCAGGAATTTCGTAAAGACTACGATTGCCGATATCAGGTAAAAGAACCGCTATTCACTATCTCTCCGGTGATAGGGGCCGATATATATTTTCTTTCGTGTCTTGCTTTCACCCTGGAGTATAATTTCCGGATGGGCATTGCCGGAAGAATGAATGGAGAAGTAGAGAAGACTAATTCCCGGGGGACCGGGATAGTGCGTAGTAGCGGGATGCGTCAGACATTAAGCGTAGGAGTGAAAGTGAATTTTCCTTTTACTATTACGCAGACAGACGGCAATTCCATACTGCAATTGTTGGACGAAGTTATTTTTGGAGAAGAATAGATAATGAAATAATTGATAAGATCATGTTAGAGATAAAAGACCTGCATGCCAGCATTAACGGCAAAGAGATATTGAAAGGCATCAACTTGACGGTGAATCCGGGCGAAGTACATGCCATTATGGGACCCAATGGTTCAGGTAAGAGTACGCTTTCTTCTGTTCTGGTAGGTAATCCTGCTTTTGAAGTGACGAAAGGGAGTATTACATTCTACGGTAAGAACCTTTTGGAATTAAGTCCTGAAGACCGTAGCCACGAAGGTATCTTCCTTAGTTTTCAGTATCCGGTAGAGATTCCGGGTGTGAGCATGGTTAACTTTATGCGTGCTGCTGTCAATGAACAGCGTAAATACAAAGGTTTGCCTGCTCTGACAGCCAGTGAGTTCCTGAAGCTGATGCGTGAAAAGCGTGCAGTAGTTGAGTTGGATAACAAATTGGCAAACCGCTCGGTAAATGAAGGCTTCTCGGGTGGAGAGAAAAAACGTAACGAGATTTTCCAGATGGCTATGCTCGAACCCCGTCTTAGCATTCTGGACGAGACGGACTCCGGACTCGATATCGATGCGCTTCGTATTGTAGCCGAAGGAGTAAACAAATTGAAGACACCCGATACCAGTTGTATTGTCATCACTCACTACCAGCGTTTGTTGGATTACATAAAGCCGGATATCGTACATGTGCTCTATAAGGGACGTATTGTGAAGACAGCAGGTCCGGAGCTCGCTCTTGAGCTGGAAGAAAAAGGATACGATTGGATTAAGAAGGAATTAGGAGAATGAGTGTGATTATGAATGTAGAACAGCAATACATAGATCTTTTTGCTCAGTGTGAAGCGATGATCTGTCGTCATAGTGCCGAGCCCATGAATGCTCCCCGGGCGGCAGCTTTTGCTGATTTCGAGCGTCAGGGATTTCCTACGCGGAAGCAGGAAAAGTATAAATACACGGATGTCAGTAAATTCTTCGAGCCGGATTACGGCTTGAACCTGAATCGTCTACCCATTCCGGTGAATCCTTATGAGGTGTTTAAATGCGATGTTCCGAATATGAGTACCTCATTATTTTTTGTGGTGAACGATGCATTCTACAATCAGGCACTTCCTAAGTCCGGATTACCTGAGGGAGTTATTTTCGGCGGTCTGAGAGAAATGGCTGAACAATATCCGGAACTTGTAAAAAAGTATTATGGTAAGTTGGCAGATACTTCGAAGGATGCAGTAACGGCCTTTAATACAGCTTTTACTCAAGACGGAGTACTGATGTATGTCCCGAAGAATGTGGTTGTTGATAAACCCATCCAGTTGGTTAATATACTTCGTGCAGATGTCAATTTCATGGTAAACCGACGTGTGCTGATTATCCTTGAAGAGGGAGCTCAGGCTCGTTTGCTGGTTTGTGATCATGCCATGGATAATGTGAACTTTCTGGCAACGCAAGTCATTGAAGTGTTTGCGGAAGAAAATTCTGTTTTCGATCTTTACGAACTGGAAGAGACCCATACCAGCACAGTGCGTTTCAGCAATCTGTATGTGAAGCAGGGAGCGAATAGCAATGTACTGCTCAATGGGATGACACTTCATAACGGGACAACCCGTAATACGACAGAGGTTACCCTTGCCGGTGAAGGTGCCGAGATTAATCTTTGTGGCATGGCCATTGCCGATAAGAACCAACATGTGGACAATAATACTTCGATAGATCATGCTGTGCCGAATTGTACCAGTAATGAGTTATTCAAGTATGTACTTGATGATCAGTCAGTGGGTGCCTTTGCCGGATTGGTACTTGTACGTCCGGATGCACAACATACCAGTTCTCAGCAGACAAACCGTAACCTCTGTGCCACTCGTGATGCCCGTATGTATACTCAGCCACAATTGGAGATATATGCCGACGATGTAAAATGCTCCCATGGAGCCACAGTAGGTCAATTGGACGAAAATGCTCTCTTCTACATGCGTGCTCGTGGTATTGCAGAGAAGGAAGCCCGTTTGCTGTTGATGTTTGCTTTTGTCAACGAGGTGATTGATACCATTCGTTTGGAGGCATTGAAAGATCGCCTGCATTTGTTGGTTGAAAAACGTTTCCGTGGTGAACTGAATAAGTGCCAGGGATGTTCTATTTGCAAATAATCAGTGATAAAATGAATATTCAGAAGATACGTGAAGACTTTCCCATACTCGGCCGTACGGTATATGGCAAGCCTTTGGTTTATTTAGATAACGGAGCGACTACTCAGAAGCCGCGCTTGGTGATTGACTCGATTGTAGATGAATATTACTCGGTCAATGCGAATGTACACCGTGGGGTTCATTTCCTGTCTCAACAGGCAACAGAACTGCATGAGGCCTCACGTGAGACTGTGCGTCAGTTCATTAATGCACGTAGTACTCGTGAAGTCATTTTCACTCGCGGCACTACAGAGAGCATTAATTTAATTGTTTCCAGTTTTGGTGAAGAGTTCATGCAAGAGGGGGATGAAGTGATTATTTCAGTGATGGAACACCATAGTAACATCGTACCTTGGCAGTTGTTGGTAGCCCGTAAAGGGATTGCGATTAAAGTCATTCCGATGAATGATAAAGGTGAGCTGTTACTTGATGAATATGAAAAGCTTTTTTCTGAGCGTACTAAGATCGTCAGTGTAACTCAAGTATCCAATGTATTGGGAACAATCAATCCGGTAAAAGAGATGATTGCCACAGCACATGCCCATGGAGTACCTGTTATGATAGACGGTGCTCAGTCCATTCCTCATATGAAGGTGGATGTACAGGAACTGGATGCTGATTTTTTTGTTTTTTCGGGTCATAAGGTATATGGACCGACCGGAATCGGTGTCCTGTACGGAAAGGAAGATTGGCTTGAGCGTCTTCCGCCTTATCAGGGTGGGGGAGAGATGATTCAGTCCGTTTCTTTTGAAAAAACCGTTTTTGGTGAATTGCCTTTTAAGTTTGAGGCTGGAACTCCCGATTATATTGCTACTACCGGACTTGCCAAGGCTTTGGATTATGTCACAGGCATTGGTTTAGATCATATAGCTGACCACGAACATGAGCTTACCATCTATGCTATGCAGCGATTGAAAGAGATCCCGGGTATGCGTATCTTTGGTGAGGCTGCACATAAAAGTAGCGTAGTTTCTTTCTTGGTAGGTGACATACATCATCTGGATATGGGGACTCTGCTCGATCGGCTGGGTATTGCCGTTCGTACCGGTCATCATTGTGCAGAACCATTAATGCACCGTTTGGGTATTGAAGGTACAGTTCGTGCATCTTTTGCTATGTACAATACAAAAGAAGAAATTGATGACCTTGTAGCCGGCATCGAGCGGGTTAGTAAGATGTTCTAAGCCAGTGTGTGTATTCTGACAAATATTAAAGTGTCGTGAAAGTAATGGGTTTTCACGACACTTTTTTTATAATATCCGAGTGTTGAAATTATATTGATAAAAGGCGAGTCTTCGAGTATATCATTAGATGTTAAGTGGATAAAGTTTCATTTCCGAATGTAGCTTTTGAGAATATACAAATAATAAATAGCCGGTTCCTTGTAACTTTTCGCCTCTTTTTGCGTCTAATAATAATATAAACCTTATAAACAGAAAAGAATTATGTTATTAGCAACCACTCCAATTATCGAAGGAAAACGAATAACCACTTATTACGGCATTGTGTCTGGAGAAACAATTATAGGTGCCAATGTCTTTCGTGACTTTTTTGCCAGTATTCGTGATATAGTAGGCGGACGTTCCGGTTCGTATGAGGAAGTGCTTCGTGAGGCAAAGGATACTGCTCTGAAAGAAATGTCTGAGCAGGCTCGCCAAATGGGTGCTAACGCTGTAATTGGTGTTGATTTGGATTATGAAACCGTTGGAGGAAGTGGTAGTATGCTGATGGTGACTGCAAGTGGAACAGCCGTATTTTTGGAATGATAGAAAAATCATAAAAGCTACGTTTAGAAATGCAGATGTTCCGAACTTTCAGAACATCTGCATTGATTATGTCTTTTACCTATTGTTAACGACTCTTACTAATTTCCATTTTATCAATATCGGGTGCCCATCCGTTAGAGTTATATAGGCGTATTGTATTATAACCCTTATGAAGTTTTACTTTGACAGTTGTTATTGCTGCTTGGTCCCATGCTCCGGAGCAAAGGCCGGATTGCTTATATTCTGATTCATTGACAGCAATTTGTATATCACGTTTGTCTCCTGAAAAATAAGTTATCTTAAGTTGGTACTCTCCTCCTTTACTCACATATACCTTTCTGAATTCAGCCCAGTTAGATGGTGAGTTCCCAAGTCTTTTCATTATATAATCTCCAGATGCTCCTGCTTTATATGCAAAATGAGCCATTTGTTTGTTGTCTGGTAAATACTCTTGCATGAAAGCATATTCAGCCTCATAACATATTCGGTCGTGGCGTTTACTACCTTCAAGTCTTATTAAGGCCGTTCCGTGTGCAGGAACTAAGGTTTCATAATATTCGGTGAATGTTCCTGTTTCTTGATGATTCCACAAGTCTCTGACTTGTACCTTGCCTGATAAATATAGTTTGTCGAAGTCAACTCTTATTTTTTTTATTACATTACTTCTATTATATAAAGCGACAGCGCGTAGCTTGCCTTCGCGTTTTTGAATAGTTTTTGATAGGATTAAATAGTCTTTTCCCCGTTCTATAACTTCAGCTTGCATCCCCAAGGAGTCTTGATTTAATGCGATTACCTCTTGATTGGTAATGATCGATAATGTTTTCTCTGGAATTGTCCGAAGATCGCATCCTATCATTAATGGAGAGGACATGATAGCCCATATTCCGAAATGGGTTTTTTCCTTGTCTTCACTGAGACCTCGTCCGACTTCAAGCATATCCATGTCATTATAATGTCCCAGACTTACGTAAGGTGACAGGTAGAGATTCTTTTCAATGATTTGGTCAATCGTCTTAAATCGAGGATTAATGTCAGTGTGGATACGCCAGGAACTTGCTAATCGGGTAGCCCAGGTACCAGGGAATTGCCATCGGCATATATTATATCGGACATCAGTTCGTCCTGTCCGGTTGATCGCTTTGTAGATGTCTGTATAGCGTTGCTGCTCACTTTGTCCGGTGGCTTCACCACCACACCAGTCAATCTTAATAAAATCATATCCCCAATCTTGGAAAAAGGTCTTACAGTCTATATCATCATGTTGCCAGAGTCCTACTCCAACGCCAAGTGTATCTGCATCATAGATAGAGCCGCAAGTATTACTACCTGCGTCCGAATATATACCTGCTTTTAATCCCTTAGAATGGATATAGTCAGCTAGTGCTTTCATTCCATTCGGGAATTTCTTTTTATTGGTAAACAGGTAACCATTTGAGTCCCGTCCTCCGAAATATCCGTCATCAATGTTCACATATTTGTATCCGGCATCCTTCAGACCGCGGGTAACCATAGCATCAGCTGTTTCTTGAATCAGTTTCTCGTTGATATGAACTCGGAATGTGTTCCATGAGCTCCATCCCATCATGGGAGTATTTGTGTTTTGTGCCGTGACAGTCGTGAAAAAACTTGCCCATAACAGAAGGCAACAGTAAGTAACTTTTTTTTTTCTCATAAGGCGTTGTTATTATAAGATAAATAGCCTGTATATTCCTGTTAATTAGGTATATACAGGCTAATTTGTGTCATTCGGATGGATGAATTACCACCCAGGGTTTTGAACCAAATTCGAATTTACATTTAGATAGTCCTGTTTGATCGGACTCAGATATTGTTCGTCTCTGAAGATAAAAGGTTGAGCATCCAAACGTGCATTCTTATAGTATTCTTCATTAGTTGTACCGTAAGAGTTCAAGCCGATCATGCCATTCTCCATACCGCTCCATTCTTTCTGGGCGATTAGCCAGCGACGATAATCATATGACATATGTCCTTCGAACATTAGTTCTACTGTTCTTTCACGGTGTATTGCTTTGCGGAGTTTGTCACCGATTGGAAGCCCTTTGTATGAAACTTCTATGTTAGGAATACCACCTCTCTGGCGAATCAGATTGAAGTACGTCAATGCATCTCCTTCCAGTGTACCATTGTATTCAAAGTAAGCTTCTGCATAATCCAAATACAATTCTCCTAAACGGATAATAGGAAAGGGAAAAGCTACTAAAGAGTTACTGGTACCACTTACGAATGTTTCAGGATGAGCCAGTTTTGCAATAGCATATGATCCGTATAACTGGTCACTTCCTGCATCGCGTGTTCCATTCTGTTCTTTGAAGCGCATTTTGAGATTGATTGTATCACCGTTGATTAAATAGTCGCCACGGTTAAAGCCAATAGACCCATAGAAACGAGGTTCACGATTGCGATGAATCTGAGCAACAGAATCGCCTTCGGCTACATTGAAACGGTGTGTATAATCAAATTCAGGATCTTCATCCATCGGGAGTCCGTTCTTAGTCAGATACATATCAGCGCTGAAAGCTGTTGCTCCTAAAGCCCCGTAAGGAGCTCCCGAAGAGGTGCTGATACCTTTGGGGATCACATGTGTCTGAATGGAGTTTCCGTCAGCCCATGTCTCTTTCCAACCACTATACCCCCAAATCAGTTCTTTATTCCAGGCGTCGACTACAAGATTGCGTGCATTGGCGATGGCTTGATTGAATGCTGGTAAATTACCTTTTTTGGTGTATTTATAAAGTTCCGCTCCGGCTTGATGTGCCATGTCGATGGCCTTTTTGCATTCGTCCATAGCTATTTTCCATTTATTTTTGTCATAGGCCAGGTTCATAAGTAACTGTCCGTCCTTGTTCTTGAAATTGTCATACATTTCTGCATTTCCATTGAATTGTGGACTGGCGGCATACAAGTACATTCTTGCTTTTAGCGCTTGGGCAATCACTTTTGTAGCGCGGCCGTAATTAGAGGCTTTTACTGTCATGGGCAAATCGACAGAAGCATTGTCAAACATTTGTGCAATCCGATTTACACATTCATCATAGGGCACACGTGGCTTAAATAGCTCTTCTTTGGGAGCATTAAGTGGGATTGCCTCGTCAAGTATGACGATAGGTCCGTAGTTCTGTAATAACAGGTAGTGATAATAAGCTATTAGAAATTTCACTTCTCCTTTCCAAAGTACTTTCTTGGCTGCAAGGTCAGCTTCTGAAATTTGAGATGGCTTTACAGCATCAATATTATCCAGGAATGTATAGCATTGGCGGATACCGTTATATGAGCTTTGCCAAACGTCGATGACTGGGTCGGCCGAATTATACAATCCTTGCTGCATCTTCATAAAGGTGAACCATGTGGTAGTCCAGTGTGCTGATCCGACAGTTTCAGGAGTTGTACACCAACTGAAATTTTGGCGGAAGTTCAGATAATTGGGTATGAAAGAGTAGCATGCGAAAACAAAATTTTCAGCAGTCTGTTCGTTCTTAAACGCATCGGCTAAGATAGGAGTGTCATCTGGTACAATATCCAGATAATCACAAGAGTGCAAACTAGTTCCGATTAGTAAAGCTACGATTATATTTTTTAGTTTCATAATTATTCAGATTTTTAAAAAGTGAACTGTAAACCGATGGAACCCATGATTTGAGTCGGATATTTTAATCCGTTTGAGGTGTAGAGTTCCGGATCCCATAATTTAAATTTAGAGAATGTCAGTAGATTCTGACCACTGATATAAGCACGTAAGAATTTGTAAGAGTATCCTAATTCTACATTTTTAAGTCGAATATACGAACCGTCTCTCAACCAGTAAGTAGAGTTGGGATTGTTATTGTTGTTCTTTCCGTTTGTCAGTCTTGGATACATCGCTTCGGAGTTCGGATTTGCTTCTGTCCAACGATTGTCGGCCACAAACTGCATAACTCCGTAAGATTCTCCTCCAAAAGGATGGATGTCGCTTAACATGATACTTCTTTTGCCTACACCTTGGAAGAAGATAGAAGCATCCCATTTCTTATATTGGATACTGACTCCGAGACCATAGCTGATCTGAGGTAATTCTGGGTTTCCGATATAGGTTTGGTCATTTCCATCGATTTTTCCGTCATTATTGAGATCCGCATATTTGATATCTCCGGGTTGTACCACTCCCGTCAATATTTGTTTGGGACTGTTGTCAATTTCTTCTTGATCTTTGAAAAGCCCTAATGCAATGTAACCTTTATACTGGTTCAGTGGACGCCCTACTTGGGACATATATGAGAATTCATAATCTGGTTCATCAATTTCTACATATTGGTTTTTTGCGTAAGTGAAGGTACCTTTGGCTGAGATCATGAAATCTTTGTTGACAGCGTGATTGTAGTCCAATGACATATCAACACCTTGGTTACGTACTTTTCCTAAATTACCATAAGGACGGAGATCTCCGGTTATACCACTTTCCGCAGGGATTGTATTACGTCTAAGGAAGATATCTTTGCGGTCTTCTCTAAAAAAATCTACGTTGAGGCTTAATTTGTTGAATAACCCCAGATCGAATCCAACATTATATTTCTTTCCGATTTCCCATGTCACTTTTTCTGCTCCGTAAGTAGTAATAGTAGCTCCATTCGAAGACGTTTGCCATTGGTCACCAAATACGAATCCGGCTCCACTCAAGTCTACTTTCGTGAGGTATGGGAAACGGTTGGAACCAATATCTGCATTACCTACCAATCCATAAGAAGCACGAATTTTTAAGTTGGAAATGACTTTAGTCAATGGTTCAAAGAATTGTTCGTTAGAAATAAGATATCCGACAGCAAGTGAGGGGAAGAATCCGTAACGGCTCCCTTTTTCGAAGTTTTCACTACCGTTGTATCCGAAATTGAACTCAGCCAGGTAACGTCCGTCGTAAGCGTAGGTTAAGCGACCCGCTAAACCTTGATTGCGTTTTGGCAATGTATTGTAATAGTTGTTGTCTGGATTGTTTAGGTTGTATTCACGTTGAAGATACACTAACATTGCTCCGACGTCATGTTTATCATCAAATGTATGTTGATAATTTAATGTAGCCTGTAGGTTCATTAAACGATCTCCTGTGGTTGATGTAGATGTTTCAAGTGCTGTACGCCCTTTACTGATAGAATTATAATCATAGATACCTGTTGGCGGAATTAATTTAGTGCATACTTAATTCTGCCAATGGGCTTGTCGTTAATGAAGTTTACGTATTGCAGAATGGTAAGTGCACTAATTTTGCCAATGATTCTGGCAAACAAACCATTCGTTATTTTCGCGTAGTTCCTGATGACCAAGAACTGGTCTGTAAGTTGTGAGAATATTGTCTCAATCCTCTTTCTTGCCTTTGCAAACGGAATGAATGTCGGTTTCCAATCCTTTTGGTTGAGCCGATACGGACACTCCAGTCTTATGTGTGCGGTTTCGAACAAGTCAAGCTGTACGTCAGCTCCAATATACCCTTTGTCACCATAGATGCTACAGTCGTGATAAGTATGTTTTACATCCTTCATATAATGGAGGTCAGCCACACTTGCCTTTGACAGATCATAGGAATGGATAACTCCACTTAACCCACAGAGAGCGTGTAACTTATAACCAAAATAATACGTGTTCTGCGAAGCACAGAAGCCGAAGTCGGGAGCTTGCGAGAAATTGCCGGCACGCCCCATCTTGCAACGTTTTCCTCTTGCAACCCTACAGACCTCTATCGGCTTGGAGTCAACAAAGAATTGTTCCTCTCCGCCATCCATTTCCATGGCAATCCGCTTGCGCAGTTCCTCACACAGGCCTGACGTTTTCTTCCTGCGGTCATTGAACTGTCTCCTTGATATGAGATTGGGAATGCTGTCCTTGTATTCTTGCAATTTATAGTCGAACAACCACTTCTCACTATCAATGCTCTCGGTCTCTGCCGTCAGGGATAGCGCCACCACTTCCAAATCCGAAAACTTGGGAACAGGACCACGACGTGGAACATTACCCGAATCATTGACGAGATTTTCAGAGAATTGCTTGCATATCTCAAGTATTTTGACGAATTTTGCATAAAGGTTGTACATACGATGGTTTGAACTTAATGTTTTAATCACCACTAAGTTACTAAAAATCAGCGACATGTACAACTTTTTACTCATATTTATCAACTTAAATTAATTCCGCCAACGGGTTCATAGATATAACTTCCGTCTTCTTGCTGCTGAGGATTCTGCAATTCGTAGAAGTAGGGTGAGAAGGAGCGATTTACAGTGGTCTTTGACCAGTTCTTAAAAGATACCAGTGCTTTGAAATTCAATCCTTTAGTTATGAAATCAAGCTTTTGCTCCAGTTCGAAAGCGGTATTAATGCTGTATGCGCTTTGTTTAGAACTTCCTTGAACCATACTTGCATAAGGGTTACGATAAATACTGAATCCTCCGGCTCCGATAGGACCGCCTGATTTATTTCCAAATATGGTATGGTCTTCATTGTTAATATTAGGATATACAGGTGCAAAATACATGGAAGGTGCTTCCATTACATACTTATACAGGTCGTCCATACTTGTTGACGGACCATTATAGTTGACAATCTGTGAGTTTATTCTCACATTTACTTTAGTGCTTGAAGTTAGCCATGCTCCTACATTGCTTTGGAATGAGTAGCGAAGATTCTGTATGTTATTGTCGAATGTGTTATTAGGGTCTTTTTTCAGCATACCGTTATCGTTATTGATAGAAGCGCTGATGAAATAATCTACTTTCTTTGTACCACCCATTACATTCAGATTGGCCGATTGGTTCATAGAATAATCTTTGAACATATAGTCGAACCAGTCAACGTTGGGATATACATATTGATTTCTGTTTTCAAGTGTTCCTTGTATCTTATCAGCGGAGAAAGCAGGTGTCCCATCCGGGTTACGTGTCAGGATGGCCTCATTTCTCAGTTGCATAGCTGTCACAGCATCGGCTAACTTGAGTGTACGTGTCGGTGCAGTGAATGTATTATCGATGCGTACATTGATACGTGCTCTTTCGAGGTCTTTACCGGATCGGGTAGTGATCAGAATTACGCCATTGGCACCACGGGCACCGTAAAGGGCTGTAGCCGAAGCATCTTTTAGTATCGAGAAGTTTTCGATAGCTTCAGAAGGAATAGCATTCATGTCGCCTGCTGAAACTTCTACACCGTCGATAAAAATCAACGGATCAGTTGTTCCACTGAAAGTTGCGGCACCACGTATCCAGAAGTTTGCTCCGTCTGCACCCGGTTCACCCGTGCGCTGCATGGAAATGACACCTGCGATACGTCCGGCGAATGATGTACTAAGGTTACTGGAGGGTACTCGAAGCTCTGCTGGTTTGATGGATTGTACGGCACCTACTACACTGGCTTTCTTCTGTGTACCGAAGCCCACCACTACTACTTCTTCTAATGCCTGTGCATCGGGAGTTAGTTTGAAAACAACTATTTTTTTTCCTTTTAGCTGAATTTCAACGGGAGTATATCCGATAAAAGAGGCAATCAAAGTGCTGTTTTCGGGAGCCATCAGTGTAAAGTTTCCTTCAATGTTGGTTACAGCTCCCAGCGAGTTATTGCCTTTTATTGTAACATTGGCTCCCGGAACTCCTTCACCGTTTTCATCAAGAACCTGGCCAGTGATTTTTGTTTTTTTTTCCTGTTGCGGTGTTTCGGTCGGTGCCTTTGTGATTGTAATCTGCCGATCGTTGATGGTATACTTCAATCCGACCTCCTTTGACAGGATATTCAAAATAGATTCTACGTTCTGCTTATCTATCGAAACCGATACTTTCTTTTGTAGTATCGGTAATAGGTCTTTGGAGTACAAAACGACAAATTCACTGTTCTTTTCGACGTATTCCAGCACTTCTTTTACAGTTTTATCGGCTGCGTGGAGTGTGAAAACAGTTTGTTGAGCATAAGTCTTTGCTGCATGAACCGGAGTAGTGATACTCGGTATAAGTAAAAAAATACTAATTAATAAAAAAAAGGACGTAATCCTCCCTGCCTTATGACAAGGAATTGCTTTCTTTTTCATACATTTACATTGATTTTAGTTAATCATTAAAGTTTGTGATTTAATAAAAAGTCATTAGAGTCGGATAATATGGGCGTATTATCCGATTTTCTTTTTTTATCTGTTTTCTTTCTACATAATGGTGTGTTTTTTTAAGGTTAAACATTGGTTACTTAAAACTTGTATTATTCTATATAGATTACACTGTTTTTCATTGTATATTCAGCAGGTAAAATAGACAGAATCGACTTCATTACCTGATTTAAATCATCATTTAAATAGAGCTTACCAAACATTTGCTCGTTTTCTACAGCAGCATCGCATCGGATATTCTGACCATAATAATCTTGTAACCGTTGCAAAACTTGCTTTAGACTTTCTCCTTGTAGAGTCCATATTCCGGCAATCCAGCTGATATAATCACGGGCATCTACTTTCGCTTTACCTGTTATGCCTGCCTGGCTGAGTTCTACCTTTTCATTAGGCGCCATCTTGATATGGCGGTTCTGCTGATCTTTCACATTTACCGAACCTTCTACCAGTACAACAGTAGCCTTTTCTTGACCTTTATAGGCTGATATGTTGAAAGATGTGCCCAATACGCTTACCTCAAATCCGGAGGTATTCACAATAAAAGGTTTCGAAGCATCATGGGCTACTTTCAGATATACTTCTCCTTCCACATAAATTTCTCTGTACTTTCCTTCAAATGTACGAGGGTAAATGACTTTACTCCCGGAGTTAATCCATATCTTGCTGTTATCGGCCAAAACAATTTGTGAACGTTTGCCCTTAGGGACGATAATCTGGTTGTATGCCTCTTTGCTGTCATCCTCTGTAAGTTTATTGGAGTTGACTTGTACTTGTCCGGTAGCAGAATAAGTGACTTGGGCATTATTATCCAATTCTATTTTCTTCTGGTCCGAAACAACCAGTGTAACCTCTTTTATATCTTGAGGTATTTCTGTTTGCAGGCTTTGCGCTATCTTATTTAAGTCGTGCCTTTCTTCATCATTCATCAAAAGAAAGCAAGTAATCCCTATTAACATAGCTACAGATGCAGCTGCCAATGAATACCTCATGATGCTGAACCATTGTATGGACTTGCCGCTTTTCTTGATGTGGCTGACAGATGTACTGTCGGCATTTATTTTGTTTTGTACCTTTTCCCATATATCCGTTTCCTCTGTTTCTGGGGGAAAACATTGGTTCCAAAGAAAGTCGAGTTTATCATATTCGGCTTGTTCCTCCGGAGATGCGAATGATTTCTTTTCCGGATGATCACCATCCTTATTCAGGAAGGAAGCAAATAATTTAAACTTATTCTTTCTCATTACTTTAATAGGGTTACATAAATAAAGACGCAACTTCTTTAAGAATCTCCTATTCCAATTCTATTTTTTTTTAAATTATTTTCTGATTTATTTTTTCAGGCCGCTCGAGATGATCTCTAATGCTTTGGCAACGTGTGCATTAATGGTCTTTACAGATATATTCAGCATATCGGCTATTTCTTTATAGGGTAGGCGTTCTATCTTGGCAAGAGCGAAGACTACCTTGCATTTGGGAGGAAGTGTTTGAATGAGGCTGTTGATTTGGGCTATCTCTTCCTTGCTGATCATCTGTTCGTCGGGAGTTTGCAGATTTCCGATTATCTGGAAGCTGTCTATTTCTTCCCAGGAAGTTATTTCATTTGAATTTTCCGCTTTTCGCAGATACGAGATGGCTTTGTTGTGAGTTAAAGTAAGCAACCAGGCTTTTATATTCTTGATTTCTTCTATTTCTTCCCGGTGCCTCCATACATCCAGAAAGACATCGCTGACTACTTCTTCGGCAGTTTCTTTGGTTCGTACGAAACACTGTGCATAGTAGAACAAGTCTTTCGAGTAGCTATTCACAAAATGACGGAAAGAAGCTTCTTCTCCTTTCTTTATCTTGCTGATATATTCGATGTCGTTGTTCATATATAGAGTAATGGTTGCTATATGTGTGCTGCAAAAATATAAAATATAAACTTCTTTTCTTAATATTTATTACATTCTTTCGTTCTTCAATTTAATAATATGTGGTATTTAAAGGTTAGATTAACTTTTCCTGCTTTTATTTGCATGTTTTGTGTTAACCATAAATGAAAGGCGGGATACTGTCAAAGTGCCCCGCCTTTTGCATCTGTGTTTTGTGGGTTGATAGTAATAAGTTTATTCTGCCACCAGTTCTATTACCCGGCTATGGGTCTGTGAAGTAGTAAATGCATTCAATCCTATTTTCATCAGATAGTCACCGGAGAAGATTTTTTCATTACCCGGTAGATTCGATTTCCGGCCCGGCATTAGATTAATTTCTTTCACCCGGTACATTTTTCCGGCATCAAGTCCCTGGAGCTTAATCGGGAGCAGTTTCTCGCCAAAGCGGGGATGGATATCATATGCGAAGAGAACAGCTTTCGAAGCATCCGGTGCGGCATACATAATCGCCATGTGATTGCTTTCATATGGAGAGATGAGGCGGTATTGATCACCATCCAGTATGACAGGCTTCAGGCGCTTATAATTTGCCACGGCTTCCTGGCAATAAGTCAGTTCGTCCGCTTTCATATCTTTCAGGCCGATGTCGAATCCCAATTTACACATGCTGGCAACATCGGTACGGAACTTTACACTCGTCCTGCTGTTCCAACTTGTAACATGGGCACACATGGCTTTGGAAGGGAAGAATTGTGAAAAACCCCACTGGATGAACAAACGCTCTATCGGATCGGTATTGTCCGAACACCAAAACTCTGTGAAGTATTTCAGTGCTTCGTAGTCGCAACGTGCACCACCGCCGGAACATAGCATCATCGGGACATTGGGGTATTTTTCTTTGACCCGTTTCAATACATTATATATACCGCGTACATGATCGATATAGAGTTGTCCTTGTTTGTCTTTCAGATAGGGAGAATAGATATTGGTGATGGGGCTGTTGCAATCCCACTTAAAGAAAGCTACATCAGGGTTTTCCGTCATAATCTTATCGACTACGCCGAATACGAAATCCTGTACTTTGGGATTGCTCAGGTCGAGTACCAATTGATTGCGGTAATAATAAGTTTCACGGTTCGGATAATGGATTGCCCAGTCGGGATGTGCTTCGAACAGATCACTTTGAGGATTCACCATCTCCGGTTCTATCCAGATACCGAATTTGACACCGGCTTCTTTCGCTTTCTCTACTAATGCAGGGATACCTCCGGGAAGTTTGCTTTTCATTGCTTCCCAATCGCCCAGGCCGGCATGATCGTCGTTGCGTGGATGTTTATTCCCAAACCAGCCATCGTCGAGCAGAAACATATCTACACCCAGATGTTTGGCTTCTTTCATCAATTTACCCAATAACTCTTCATCGAAAGTGAAATAAGTGTTCTCCCAATTATTGAGGAGAGTCATCCGGTCTCCCTGGCCATCTTTCAGTTGGTAGTTGCGTGCCCAGTTGTGTAAATTGCGGCTGGCTTCTCCCGTACCGTTGTTACTCAGGGTAAAGATAAATTCCGGGGTAGTGAATATTTCGTTTGCTTTTAATTGATAATCCGAAGCATACGGGTTGATGGCAGGGATTACCCGCAAGTTCCCCTCGTTGTCTACCTCAAAAGTAAACTGGAAGTTGCCTGTCCAGCCAATGGTACCCAACATTACTTGTCCCTGATGTTCTTGTGCAGGCTGTTCCAGTCCGAGTTCGAAGAAAGGTTGCATGTGCATGGCTGCGCGGCTTCCTAATTTTGTATCGAGAATTTTTTTGCCCGGTTGCAATTGTTGTGTACTCATCTGTACCTCTTTGGCCCAGTCACTGCTGAATTCGGTGAGATAATATTTTTGGTTTGCGAAATAAAGCATCGTTGAAGCATAACGCCATAGAGTGACCGGTTTCTTCTGTTGATGCGTGATCTCACTCCATGTTTTGATTACATTTTGTTTAGGATAAGATACATAGTGCAACGTCACATCTACCGGATACTGGTCGTCTTTCATCCGGATGATGGTCTCTGTCCCGCCTTCTACTGTTTTCTGTTCCGAGGACACATAACGCAGGATGGTACTGGGGTTACCGTCGTTGTTTGTAATGGCTACAGCCGGTTCGAAATAGTCTTCCCCACCGGATCCCGGATATACTTCCCATCCGCGGGATCGCCCTGAAAGGTGGCTCAGGTCCCGGTCGTTTAATAGTTTGTCACCCAGATAAGCCTGATATAGGCGTCCGTTCGGAGCGACTTCTAAAATAAGGTCTGTCCGTTCTGTCGAGATGCGAATCTGCTTCGATTCTTGTGCACTTACATGGAGGCAGGCTGTAAGAACCAATAGTGTTGCAAGTAATTTTTTCATGGTATTATTATTGATGTTATAAAATATGCATTGTGCATGCAAAGTAAAGGAAACTTCGCTATATTCACAAATGAAACGAAAGGAAACAAACGGGAATCCATACTTCTGTTTGTTAAGTGGTTCTCCGGCAAGTAGTGCAACTTTCAGGGCAGATTCCTTTATTGCGGGAATTATCGTTCCGCTACTTTGTTTTTGCATAACACAAAATTGTGTAATTTTGGAGAGCTAAAAATAAAGGAGGATGAAAACAAGTCTGAAACTAATTCCGGGAGCTATGCTTGTGCTTCTTTTTCTGATTACCGCCTGCAATCTCTACAGGCGACCGATTCCCGATGAGATGATAGGAGAGCATAGGATTCACCGTGCTGACGGCTTCATGACCCAGGACTATCGTTTAGCGATTAATCCGGTCAATGATTCGGTATATGATATTAAGTTGTGGGAGAAGAAGAGCTCCTCAAGAAAGCCGGAGCAGATATATTATGATGGATTACGTTTCCATTACCGGGATACTGTGCATATTTCCACGAAACGCGTCACGAGCGGTACGGAAACTTATCGGGTAAATAAAAGACGGGTAACACGAGATAAGAATCCTCGTACGTGGTATACTATTCGGCTGAGCAGTGGCGGATTTGTAATGTCTGATTCATTGATAGAGCGGCAAGGCGTTTCCGACGAGCAACACCGGAAGTGGCTTTACAAACAGTATGGCAAATTGACTTTCCGCGAAGGGAAAATTGTTTTTCTGAACAGTCGTTGTCCGGCGTTTTATTTAAAGAAGCAGGAGAGATGAAGCGTTTTGTATCTGCTCCCATTTTTCGGGGCTGGCAGCAGCAAAAGGCAAAAATATTTGGTTATCTCGTTTAGATTCAATACTTTTAGGCTTTCGTTAAACCTTTAAATATTGTACGTCTATGGATAGCATCCTTTTCTGGCTTGTTCCGCTTGCCTCTGTTCTGGCTCTCTGTTTTGCGCTCTATTTTCATAAGCAAATGATGAAAGAGAGCGAAGGTACTCCGCAAATGATTAAGATTGCCGCTGCTGTACGTCGGGGCGCTATGTCTTATCTGAAGCAACAGTATAAGATTGTTGGCTGGGTCTTTCTGGGACTCGTGATTCTGTTCTCTGTAATGGCTTATGGTTTTCAGGTACAGAATGCCTGGGTACCGATAGCTTTTCTGACCGGGGGCTTTTTCTCCGGACTTTCGGGTTTTCTGGGAATGAAAACTGCCACTTATGCTTCGGCACGTACTGCTAACGCTGCGCGTACGTCACTGAATGCCGGACTTAGGATTGCCTTCCGAAGTGGGGCTGTGATGGGACTGGTGGTAGTAGGGTTGGGGTTGCTCGACATCTCTTTCTGGTATTTGTTGCTTAACTGGGCGATTCCCGCTGATGCACTGACACCTACCCATAAACTCTGTATCATTACCACTACGATGCTCACTTTCGGTATGGGTGCCAGTACACAGGCGCTCTTTGCCCGTGTAGGCGGGGGAATTTATACAAAGGCCGCTGATGTGGGAGCCGATCTTGTAGGTAAAGTTGAGGCCGGCATTCCGGAAGACGACCCGCGTAATCCTGCTACCATTGCCGATAATGTAGGTGATAATGTAGGCGATGTGGCAGGTATGGGTGCCGACTTGTATGAATCTTATTGTGGTTCTATTCTGGCAACGGCTGCTTTGGGTGCTGCCGCCTTTATTCATACGGGTGATACGGTGATGCAGTTTAAAGCTGTGATTGCCCCGATGCTGATTGCTGCTATCGGTATCATTCTTTCCATTATCGGTATTTTCTCTGTCCGCACCAAGGAGAATGCCACCATGAAGGATCTGCTTGGTTCGTTGGCTTGGGGAACAAATCTGAGCTCGGCTTTGATTGTAGTGGCTACTTTTTTCATCCTATGGCTCTTGCGACTGGACAACTGGATGTGGATTTCGTGTGCGGTAGTTGTAGGGTTGGTTGTGGGTATTGTCATCGGTCGTTCGACGGAATATTATACTTCTCAATCCTATCGTCCTACTCAGAAGTTGAGTGAAAGCGGTAAAACCGGTCCCGCCACAGTTATTATTTCAGGTATCGGGCTTGGTATGTTATCTACGGCTATTCCGGTGGTTGCGGTGGTGATCGGCATCATTGCCTCCTATTTGCTGGCTTCCGGTTTCGACTTCAACAATGTAGGAATGGGGCTTTATGGCATCGGTATCGCTGCTGTCGGTATGCTTTCTACATTGGGTATCACGCTTGCTACGGATGCTTATGGCCCGATAGCAGATAATGCCGGTGGCAATGCAGAAATGTCCGCTTTGGGTAAAGAGGTCCGTAAACGTACCGATGCGCTCGATTCGCTGGGAAATACAACGGCGGCTACCGGAAAAGGGTTTGCCATTGGTTCGGCAGCTCTGACAGGATTGGCATTGCTGGCATCTTATATCGAGGAGATCCGTATCGGACTGACCCGTTTGGGTAATCTGGAACTTACCTTCCCGAATGGAGATACCATTACTACGGCTAATGCCACCTTTGTAGACTTCATGAATTACTATGAAGTAAACCTGATGAATCCGAAAGTACTTTCCGGTATGTTCCTCGGTTCGATGATGGCATTCCTGTTTTGTGGACTGACTATGAATGCAGTCGGTCGTGCGGCCGGACACATGGTAGATGAAGTACGACGTCAGTTTCGCGAGATGAAAGGTATCCTGACCGGAGAGACCGAACCGGATTACGAGCGTTGCGTCGCTATCTCTACGAAAGGAGCACAACGTGAAATGGTGGTTCCTTCTCTGATTGCCATCGTTGCGCCGATTCTTACCGGGCTGATATTTGGTGTCCCCGGTGTATTAGGCTTGCTGATTGGCGGATTGAGCAGTGGGTTTGTACTTGCCATTTTCATGGCCAATGCCGGCGGAGCATGGGATAATGCGAAGAAATATGTGGAAGAAGGGAACTTTGGCGGTAAAGGCAGCGAGGTACACAAAGCTACAGTGGTGGGTGATACTGTCGGTGATCCGTTTAAAGATACGTCCGGTCCGAGCCTGAATATCCTGATTAAACTGATGAGCATGGTTGCTATCGTCATGGCGGGATTGACTGTTGCCTGGAGCCTGTTCTGAGTTCTAAAAAAGATCGTTTTATCCTTCTCCTACAGAAAATGTGTTTCGATCTTCCATCTTCCACCTTTTAATGACCAATTGCTTGTATCATTGTGTGTTAACAAGGTGGAAGATGCGTTTTTAAGGCCGTTTATCTTCCACCTCTATCTTCCATCTTCCACCCTCTTTCAGGGAGGTTGGTTTAATGTTAAATATCTGGTAGTTAGATAGATGAAACAGCTTTTCTATGGATAAATGTCAGTAATAGCATTTTGCTTTCCTTCATACCTTTAGCGATTATGGTTTGAAGTTTATCCCGGCCCTTGTACCCGGGCTGATGAGCCCGCATACCTGTGCCCATGGGCCCGCATACCCGGGCTTATGAGCCCGGGTATGCGGGCCGGGATAAGGTTACGGTAACAGATGCTTGTTCTCTTATTCTTAATGTGTTATAGATGCTATGACGGATGCTTGCTTTCTTCTTAATCTTTTTGCAGAAAAGGTAGATGTTCCTATTCCGGATAGTAAGATGAGATTCGGTTTGTTCTGTTGTTCATTTCCGTTTAATTGATTACATTTGCCATGTTAAATAAAAGAAACGATGCTCTTACCCTGGTTAAACGAAGAACTGATAGAAGCCGGTTGTGATGAAGCCGGACGTGGTTGTCTGGCGGGTGCGGTTTATGCCGCTGCTGTGATCCTGCCCAAAGATTTTGAGAACGAGTTGTTGAATGACTCCAAGCAGTTGTCCGAGAAACAACGTTATGCTTTGCGCGAAGTGATTGAACGGGAAGCCATCGCTTGGGCAGTCGGCATTGTTTCACCCGAAGAGATTGATAAGATAAACATCCTGAATGCTTCGTTTCTTGCCATGCACCGGGCAGTAGATGGGCTAAAAACCCGTCCTCAGCATCTGCTGATCGATGGAAACCGTTTCAGGAAATATCCCGATATTCCCCACACCACCGTCGTAAAGGGAGACGGCAAGTATCTTTCGATAGCTGCCGCCTCTATTCTTGCAAAAACGTATCGTGACGACTATATGAATGGGCTGCATCAGGAATTTCCATGTTACGGCTGGGACCATAACAAGGGGTATCCGACGAAAAAACACCGTGCGGCTATTGCCGAAAACGGTGTTACTCCTTATCATCGTATGACCTTCAACCTGTTAGGCGATGCACAGTTGGAGTTGTTTCCTAAATAGACGATTCTTTATCAGAACCACTTTATTTTCCTGAAGATAACAAAAGAAAGAGCCGACAGGAGTACGGATATCAGAATAATCAGCATGAAGGCATGAGGCATCTCTTCCAGGTGTATATCCACATTCATGCCATAAAAACTGGCTATTAACGTGGGGATCATCAATGTGATGGAAAGGCTTGTCATGCGTTTCATGATGGCGTTCACATTGTTTGAAATGATAGACGCAAAGGCATCCATCGTCCCTGTGAGAATATCGCTGTAAATGTTGACCGTATTGAACGCCTGCTTCAGTTCAATGATAACGTCTTCCACCAACTCTTCATCCAGAAAGTCGGTATCCTGAAAGATGGTTTTCAGTTTACCGATCATCACTTCGTTGCCGCGGATGGAGGTGTTGAAGTAGACCAGTGTCTTCTGCAACTTCATCAAGCGTAGCAAATCTTCGTTACGGATGCTGCGTTCCAATTCCTTTTCGGCAGCGGTGATGTCAATATTTATCTGTTTCAGGTACTTCAGGAACCAGACTGCCGAGGAATAAATCAGGCGGAAAATCAGATCGAGTTTGTTGCGCACTTCGATTCCTTTCCGGCGGGTATGCTCGATGAAATCCGGAATCATATCCGTCTGATGGTAACATACCGAAACAATGATTTCATTGTTGGTGATGATGCCGATGGGGACGGTGATGTAGGGGAGGCTGCTTTGAGTGTTCTGTACCGGTATGCGCAGAATGGTCAGCAGCCAGTTACCTTCGGTTTCCGTTCGCGGGCGTTCATCGGTATCGGCTATATCGTTTAAAAAAGATTCAGGGACTTTCAGCGTTTCGGTCAGGAATTTAAAATCACTGCTGTCCGGGCACACTACGTTGACCCAGCTGTTCGGAAGCCATTGTGCTTTTTCCACAAAGCCGGCTTCACAATAAAGATATGTTCTCATCTTATTGCCTCCTTTCGTTTGTTGATGTCCGAGCAGAGGCATTACCGCAGAATGACTCTGTTCGTGTTAGTTAATACTGTTGCACGTTCGCGGGTTTGAATCGTCCATATTCTGTTTTTTATTTTTAAAGCGGCGCAAAAGTAAGGAAATCATTTCAAATCTACCGCATTTTTTCTTCCTTTTTGTCTGATAGGGAGATAGCTTAACATAGATTAAACGTGTTCGTAATTAACTTTTTTGTACCTTTGCACCCGAAAATCAGAACGACAATTAAATTTTAGAATATTATGAGTAAGAAAGCCCTTTTAATGATTCTTGATGGTTGGGGATTAGGCGACCACGGGAAAGATGACGTAATCTTCAACACTGCTACTCCGTACTGGGATTATCTGATGGAGACCTATCCTCACTCTCAGTTACAGGCCAGCGGTGAAAACGTAGGTTTGCCCGATGGACAGATGGGTAACTCAGAAGTGGGTCACCTCAATATCGGTGCAGGACGTGTAGTTTATCAGGATTTGGTAAAGATCAACCTCTCTTGCCGTGATAACAGCATCCTGAAGAATCCGGAAATCGTTTCAGCTTTCTCTTATGCAAAAGAAAATGGAAAGAATATCCATTTCATGGGATTGACTTCAGATGGCGGTGTGCACAGTTCTCTGGATCACCTGTTCAAACTTTGTGATATTGCTAAAGAATATAATATTGAAAATACTTTCGTTCATTGCTTTATGGACGGACGTGATACAGACCCGAAAAGCGGTAAAGGCTTTATCGAACAGTTGGAAGCACACTGTGCCAAGTCTACCGGTAAAGTAGCTTCTATTATCGGACGTTACTATGCCATGGACCGTGATAAACGTTGGGAACGTGTGAAAGAGGCATATGATCTGTTGGTAAACGGTATCGGTAAGAAAGCTGCTGACATGGTGCAAGCTATGCAGGAGTCTTACGATGAAGGTGTAACGGATGAGTTCATCAAACCGATTGTGAATGCCAATGTAGACGGTACCATTAAGGAAGGCGATGTCGTTATTTTCTTCAATTACCGTAATGACCGTGCTAAGGAACTGACAGTCGTTTTGACGCAACAGGATATGCCGGAGGCGGGTATGCACACTATTCCCGGGTTGCAGTATTACTGTATGACTCCGTACGACGCTTCGTTCAAAGGTGTACACATTCTCTTTGACAAGGAAAATGTTGCTAACACACTTGGAGAATACCTGGCTGCTAAAGGAATGAAACAGCTTCACATTGCCGAAACAGAGAAATATGCTCACGTAACATTCTTCTTTAACGGCGGTCGCGAAACTCCGTACGATAACGAGGACCGTATCTTGGTTCCGTCTCCGAAAGTTGCCACTTACGACTTGAAACCGGAGATGAGTGCCTATGAAGTAAAAGATAAATTGGTGGCTGCCATCAACGAGAATAAATACGATTTTATCGTTGTGAATTATGCAAATGGTGACATGGTAGGCCATACCGGTATCTACGAAGCCATTGAGAAAGCGGTAGTTGCGGTAGATGCTTGCGTGAAAGATACCATTGAAGCTGCCAAAGCCCAGGGTTACGAGGCTATCATCATTGCTGACCACGGTAATGCTGACCACGCTCTGAATGAAGACGGTACTCCCAATACGGCTCACTCTTTGAATCCTGTACCCTGTGTATATGTGACAGAAAACAAAGATGCAAAGGTAGCAGACGGACGTTTGGCAGATGTGGCTCCTACTATCCTGAAGATTATGGGATTGGAAGCTCCTGCTGAAATGAACGGTCAAGTTTTAATTAAGTAAAAGCCTGATAAACAGATAGGAGGGCGGAGTTCTACTCCGCCTTTTTTATAGGATAGAATTATGATTCAGATAGATGACGTTGTTGTAAGCCTGGATGTGCTTCGCGAAAAGTTTATATGCAACCTGGATGCCTGCAAAGGTGAATGTTGCATTGAAGGAGATGCCGGGGCTCCGGTAGAACTGGAGGAAGTGGAGAAACTGGAGGAAGTGCTTCCGGTCGTTTGGGACGAATTGTCACCCGAGGCGCGTGCCGTGATAGACAAGCAGGGAGTGGTGTATACTGATCCGGATGGCGATCTGGTGACTTCCATTGTGAACGGAAAGGACTGTGTGTTTACCTGTTATGACGAGAAAGGATATTGTTATTGTGCCATCGAGAAAGCATACCGGGAGGGAAAAGTAAATTTCTATAAACCGGTCTCTTGCCATCTGTATCCCATACGGGTAGGTAATTATGGACCTTATAAGGCGGTAAACTACCATCGGTGGGATGTGTGTAAGGCTGCTGTATTGTTGGGCCGGAAAGAGAATGTGCCTGTCTACCGTTTCCTGAAAGAACCGTTGATTCGCAAGTTTGGTCAGGAATGGTATGATGAACTGGAAATTGTGGTAAAAGAGTTACAGGATAGAGGGATGATATGAACAGACAAGTAAAGAAGATACTCAAGATCAGTGGCATCACATTGGGCTCTGTACTCTTGGTGCTGCTTGTAGCCATTGCTTTCGTGATTAATTTTATCGTAACTCCGAAGAAACTGACTCCGGTCGTGTTGGATGCTGCCAATCAGACTCTGAATGCACACTTGGATATGGAAAGCGTAGAATTGACTTTCTTTTCGACTTTCCCACAATTTGGACTGAAAGTAAAGAACGGCTCTCTGGTGTCCAGAACTTTGAATGATAGTAATTGGTGTAAAACCGATTCATTGCTTTCTTTCAAAGAGTGTGTGCTGACTGTAAACCCGGTGGCATATTTGACGGAGAATCGTATTATCGTTCATAATCTCTCTTTGGACGAAGTATCAGTGTATGCCTACCGGGACAAGGCCGGACAGGCAAACTGGGAAGTGACCCGTGCTTCGGCAGATACGATTCCGGAGGATACTGTGTCTGCTGACTTTAATAGCGAAATTGATATCCGGAATATCGAACTTAAACATGCCAATCTCATTTTCGATGACCGGAATACGGATATCTATTCGCGGATAGATGATGCTAATCTGAAGCTGAGACTTTCATTGACAAAAGGTGTTTCTACCCTGGGACTGAAGTTCGACAATAAGAATATACTTTTCTGGCAACAGGGGGAATTGCTGGTCAATAAGATAGCTACTTCTCTTCGGACGGATATTACGGTGGATCGTCAGACTGCTGTCTGGAAACTGAAAGATACGGAGCTTAATGTAAATGGGATTCAATTGGATGTGAACGGGGCATTCCGTCGGGATACTGTGGCAAAAACGATCGGTATGGATCTGGAATATGGCTTGCATGCTCCATCTATGGAGACAGTACTTCGAATGATTCCGAAAGCATATGTGAAAGACAGTAAAGTATCGGCCAAAGGGGAGGTTACTGTCAGTGGCAGGGTGAGAGGTGTGTATGGTGACAAAAAGTTACCGGCTGTGTCATTGAAGATCGGTATTAAAGAGGCTTCGGCACAATACAAGGGTTTGCCGTATGGCATTGATGAGGTGACGGCGGATTTTGATGCGTATGTCGATCTGATGCGTCATCAGCCTTCTTATCTGAATCTGAAAATCTTCCACTTTAAGGGGGCGCATACCGAAGTACTGGCCGATGCGAAAGTAGACGACTTGTTGAATGATCCGTTGATCACTTTTCATACCAAGTCGACCGTTGACCTGGATGCACTTGCCAAAACCTTTCCGTTACAGGAAAGTGTGACGATTCGGGGTAAACTGGATGCGGATATGGGAATGAAGTGTCGTCTTTCTACTTTGAAGAAGCAGGACATCGGACGTATGAAGTTGGGAGGCAAGCTCGAACTGAATGATTTCGAATTGAAAGATACCGCTAAAGATTTCAACTTCCTGGGTAATGCGACTTTCCGTTTCCGTGATAACGAGACTCTGCAGGCTCAGGTGGATATCCGGAAGCTGGTGTTGAGAAGCCGTTTGCTTTCTTCTGATATTGAACGGTTGGTTGCCAACGTAACTTCTACTAATCCGCAGGATACTACCCGTATCGTTTCTTTGCAGTGCGATATGGAAGTAAGTAAACTTCATGCTTCGATGGGAGATTCGATAAAGTTATACAGTGCCCGTGCTAAGGCCCAAGCGGCTTTGGAACCTCAGGAAGCGGATGTAACAAAGCCGGCGGTTGATTTCTCGCTTCGTGCCGATTCGCTTTTCTTCAGTGCGGCGGAGACTCGTATGGCTATGAATGTGGCCGGCATCAAGATGAAAGCTGAGAAATTGAATGACTCTTTGTGGGTGCCTAAGGGAATCGTTGGTTTCGACCGTTTGCGTTTCCGTACACCGGAGTTCGGATTGCCCATCCGTATGGCAAAGACAGCGGTAACAGTCGATGGGCCGAAAATCAGGCTGAAGAATGCTTCTGTCCGTATCGGACGTTCTGACATGACGGCTACCGGTGATATGGAGGGCGTTTACAGGGCTATGACGAAAGGCGAGAAGCTGACAGCGCATTTATCCCTTACTTCCAATCTGATAGATTGCAATCAATTAATTAATTCATTGTCTTTCCCTCAGGACACTACGGAAGTGCTTACCGACAGTGTGCCTTCGGAGATGAAGTTATTCGTGATTCCCCGAAACATAGATTTTGAACTGCAGACAGATTTGAAAAAGGTAGTTTTTGAAAAAATGCTTTTTGAAAATGTGCATGGTGCGGTGGATATTAAAAATCAGGCCATACATCTGGAAGACCTTTCGATGCGCGCTCTCGATGCGGATATGAAAACGGTAATGGTTTATAAGGCCAGTAGCCCGCGTGGTGGATATGCCGGTTTCGATTTCAAAATCCGGAATATCAATATTGCAAAGCTGGTTGATTTCGTGCCTTCACTCGACACGATAGTGCCCATGCTCCGTTCTTTTAAAGGGCGTGTTATGTTTGATGTGGCAGCCGATGCCCGCTTGGATTCGGCTATGAATATCCGTATCCCGACTTTGCGCTCGGCTATTCATATCAAAGGGGACAGTCTGGTTCTGATGGATGGAGAAACCTTTGCTGAGATTTCGAAGATGTTGATGTTTAAGAATAAGAAGGAAAATGTATTCGACAGTATTTCTGTCAATGTGACGGTACATGACGGTAATGTGACCGTTTATCCGTTCCTCGTAGAGATAGACCGTTATAAAGCGGCTATCGGCGGTGAACAAGGACTGGATATGAATTTTAATTATCATATTTCCATTCTTAAATCGCCATTGCCGTTTAAAGCCGGAGTAAATATTACGGGTAATCTGGATAAAATGAAATTCCGCATTGGCAAGGCTAAGTATAAAGATGCGGTTACCCCCGCTGCCGTGCATCGGGTGGACAGTACTCGTGTGAATATGGGTAACGAGATTGTTAACCGCTTCCGGAGAGTAATTACCGGACGAAGGCCCAGATAAAAAGATAATCAAAGAAAAGCGCCGGTCCGAAGGATTTTCCTTCAGTACCGGCGCTTCTTCGTTGTAAGATGTGAGGTTGGTGTTTATATTACGAATTATGCATCGATATTTGCATACGTTGCATTCTCTTCTATGAATTCGCGGCGTGGTCCTACATCTTCACCCATTAACATGGAAAAGATATAATCGGCTTCTGCTGCGTTGTCAATATTAACTTGTTTCAGCATACGGTTTTCAGGGTCCATGGTTGTTTCCCACAACTGCTGGGCGTTCATTTCACCCAAACCTTTGTAACGTTGTGTATGAATTGCATTTTCCGAACCGCCACCGTAAGTGTCGATAAACTTCTGGCGTTGTGCATCTGTCCAGCAATACTCTTCTACTTTACCTTTTTTGCAGAGATAGAGTGGGGGAGTTGCGATATAGAGATACCCATTCTGTATGATTTGCGGCATATACCGGAAGAAGAAGGTCATGATCAGTGTGTCGATGTGTGAACCATCGACGTCGGCATCGGTCATGATGATGATCTTGTGATAGCGCAACTTATCGATATTGGCAGCCTTACTGTCTTCTTCAGTGCCGATGGTAACGCCTAAGGCGGTGTAGATATTGCGTATTTCTTCACTCTCAAGAGCTTTGTGATACATTGCTTTCTCTACGTTCAGAATCTTACCGCGTAGTGGAAGGATGGCTTGGAATGCACGGTTACGGCCTTGTTTGGCTGTACCGCCTGCTGAATCTCCCTCGACGAGGAACAATTCGCACTTTTGCGGGTCTTTATCCGAACAGTCAGCCAGTTTTCCCGGTAGCCCGCCTCCTGACATGGGGGATTTGCGTTGAACCATTTCACGTGCTTTACGTGCAGCGTGGCGGGCAGTGGCAGCCAGAATCACCTTGTCTACAATGGCTTTTGCTTCTTTCGGGTGTTCTTCCAGATAATAGTTCAGTACTTCACCTACAGCCTGGTCGACAGCACCCATCACTTCGTTGTTTCCCAACTTGGTTTTAGTCTGTCCTTCAAATTGAGGTTCAGCAACTTTTACAGAGATCACGGCTGTAAGTCCTTCACGGAAGTCATCACCGGAGATTTCTATTTTGACCTTTTCCAGCATTTTGCTGTCTTCTGCATACTTTTTCAGTGTACGGGTCAAGGCACGGCGGAAACCTGCCAGATGCGTACCGCCTTCTATTGTATTGATATTATTGACATACGAGTGGATATTCTCAGAGAATCCGGTATTATACATGATAGCTACCTCGATGGGGATGTTCTGCTTCTCCGTGTTCAAATAGATCACATCGTTAATCAAGTGTTCGCGTGACGATTCTATGAAGCGTACGAACTCTCTTAAACCTTCTTCCGAGTAGAAAGTTTCGTGTTTGAAGCTACCGTCTTCGTTTATTACACGTCGGTCTGTCAGTGAGATGCGTAATCCCGCATTCAAGTAAGCCAGCTCACGTAAGCGTGAGGCCAGAATCTTGTAGTCATAGACTGTTTCGGTAAAGATACTGTCGTCAGGCCAGAATTGTTGTTTGGTTCCTGTATGGTCGGCTGTTCCTACTTCTTTGACTGCATAAAGGGGCTTGCCGATTTCGTATTCCTGCTGGTAGATTTTACCGTTACGGAATACCTGGGTGGTCATGTGTGTAGACAATGCATTTACACAAGACATACCGACACCGTGCAAACCTCCGGATACTTTATACGAGCCTTTATCGAATTTACCTCCGGCATGTAGCACAGTCATGGCAACTTCAAGGGCAGATTTCTGCTCTTTTTCGTGGAAATCTACGGGGATACCACGGCCATTGTCCTGTACGGTGATGGAGTTATCTTCGTTGATAGTTACTTCGATATGGTCGCAATAACCAGCCAATGCTTCGTCGATAGAGTTGTCGACAATTTCATATACCAAGTGATGAAGTCCCTTTACGCTGATGTCACCAATGTACATCGCAGGGCGTTTTCTAACTGCTTCAAGTCCTTCCAATACTTGGATACTATCTGCTGAATAAGACCCGTTATTGGTGGGATTCTGTTCTTCGCTCATAATTTGATTCCTAATTATAATAACAGAGCAAATATAGTGAAAATATCTGAGTTAGAGAAGAATGAAGAGTGAAAAAAGAAGAATTTAAAGTAAACCGGATGGGATGGCTTTAAACATGAAAAGCCGAACTAAAAAGTTCGGCTCTCAATATTGTATAGAGTCTGTTATAAGTCTTATTTCTTAAGCAAGCTTATTGATGTAAATAGCCAACTTAGATTTCAAGTTGTTAGCTTTATTCTTATGAATAACATTTGTTTTAGCTAACTTGTCTACCATCTTAGTGATGCTTGGGTACATAGCAGTTGCTTCTGCTTTGTCAGTAGTTGAACGAAGTTTTCTAACAGCATTTCTCATGGTTTTACCATAATATCTGTTGCGAAGTCTTCTGCTTTCTTCTTGTCTGATTCTCTTGATTGATGATTTATGATTTGCCATCTCGACTAATCTGTTTTAATTCGTTTATTTTTTTAATTGTAGCCCGTGGGGGAATCGAACCCCCCTTTCAAGAATGAAAATCTTGCGTCCTAACCGATAGACGAACGGGCCATCCTGTATTGAGCATTTCTGCTCTTTTTGTTTCGCTTTGCTTTCGTTCTGTATCGTTGTTTCCCGATTGCGAGTGCAAAGGTAGGCCTTTTTTTGAAACTACCAAACTATTTGCAGAAAAAAATTCCAATTATTTTTGATGGATATATTATTTTTCTTTGTTTATTTGTTGATAATCAGTGATATATGTTCTTTTTACGTTTTGTTTGGGATATGAACTTTTTTTTGAGATAGGAGTCTTTGATTGTCTATTCACACTTTTTTCGTAGCTTTGTTACCCGAAAGAAAAGTTAGAGATATGCTGCAAAAAACAGTTGGAATCGTTCTTCATATACTAAAGTATAACGATACTTCAAATATCGTTGAGATGTATACTGAGCTTTCAGGACGTGCATCTTTTCTGGTTGCTGTGCCACGCTCTAAGAAGGCTGCTGTCAAATCAGTACTATTCCAGCCGTTGGCGCTGATTGAGTTTGAGGCAGATTATCGGCCGAATACTTCGCTTTTCAGAATTAAGGAAGCTAAATCCTTTAGTCCGTTCGCCTCCATTCCTTATGATCCTTTTAAATCGGCTATAGCTCTTTTCCTTGCGGAATTTCTTTATCGTGCCATTCGCGAAGAGGCGGAGAACCGTCCATTGTTTGCCTATTTACAGCATTCTATCTTGTGGTTGGATGCTTGTAAGATTAGCTTTGCCAACTTTCATCTGGTGTTTCTGATGCGTCTTTCCCGCTTTCTGGGATTGTACCCCAATCTGGATGATTATCATACGGGTGACTATTTTGATATGTTGAATGCTAACTTTACTTCGGTTCGTCCTCAACTTCATTCTTGCTATATCCAGCCTGATGAAGCTGGGAGATTACTGCAATTGATGCGTATGAACTATGAAACAATGCACCTTTTCGGAATGAACCGTACGGAAAGGGCCCGATGCCTGGCTATTATTAATGAGTATTACCGGTTACATCTTCCTGATTTTCCTGTACTGAAATCATTGGATGTATTGAAGGAATTATTTGATTAGTATCTCTTGCCTATTTCTGTGTACTTCATTTGGCTTTGGTAATCCGTGTCTGTAAACAAGATACCCCCGGATGTAATTCTGATGTACATCCGGGGGTAGATTTCTTTTAAAAGAGAGTATAGCTATTGTGTAGCTTCTCTTATAAGCAGGATTTATACGTTGAGATTATCCCAACAACTCTTTTACTTTAGTTGAAATAGCGCGTCCTTCGGCCAATCCGGCAAGTTTCTTGGAGGCTACTCCCATTACCTTTCCCATATCTTTACCACTGGTAGCACCTACTTCAGCAATAATCTCTTTCAGTGCAGTTTCCAGTTCTTCGGCAGTCATTTGTTTCGGTAAATAGGTTTCCATGACTTGTACTTGTGCCAATTCTGCATCGGCTAAGTCCTGACGACCCTGTCCTATATATATTTCTGCAGCATCTTTACCTTGTTTTACCAGTTTTTGCACGATTTTCAGTGCATCTGCGTCTGTAAGGATGTCATTGGCTCCCGGAGCAGTTTTAGCTTCCAGAAAGAACTTCTTTACATTTCTAAGGGTTTCAAGGGCTACTTTATCTTTCGCTTTCATTGCGTTTTTAATGTCTTCACTGACTCTTTCGAATAAATCCATGATGTTATGTTATATTATGATTTAACGATTTACGGTTTATAATTGGTAAATCCGGGTTAATGATCGATATATTTAGCTATTTATTAAAATGTGATAACTCCACTGTCATCTATAGCTTCTTCAGTAGCTATCTCTTCTTCCAATGCGGCTTTTGCTTTGATCTTACCCAAAGTCGTTTTGTCGCGAAGGTAAGTAGGAGAGTCTTCTACCATAGCGATGATATCATCATTGTCCAGATCTTCCGGATTGAAGAGATAGATATGACGGCGTTTCCGCAGGTTGCGTGTTCCGATGCCACTGGCACTTTCACCATATGCTTTACGAATGCGCTCTTTGTTCTTTTCCTTCTCTTCTTCCAGCTGCAACTGACGTTCTTCTTCTTCCTGGCTGCGTTTCTCGTGTAGGTCGTCCATACCTGGTACGTCTTCCACACCGAAACCGGTAGCAAGCACAGTGATCTTCACTTTCGTATCCAGTGAGGTATCCATAGCCACACCCCAGATCACTTCTACACCTTCGCGGAATTTGCTCATAAACTCGTGCACTTCATTCATTTCCTCCATCATCAGTTCGGAAGCAGGACAGAACGAAACATTCAGCATGACTTTCTTCGCATTGAAGATGTCATTGTTATTGAGTAACGGTGAATGGAGTGCGTCGTCGATTGCTTTGGTTACGCGGTTTTCTCCTTCACCGAATCCGGTACTCATGATGGCTACACCACCGTCTTTGAGGATTGTTTTTACATCAGCGAAGTCCAGGTTTACCGTACCCCGCATGGTGATGATTTCGGCAATACTTTTGGCTGCGATTGACAGTGTGTCATCTGCCTTGCCGAATGCGTTCATAAAGGTCAGGTCGGAATAAATTTCACGCAGGCGTTCGTTATTGATCACCAACAAAGCGTCTACATGTTGGGCAATGCGTTCTACTCCATCCAGAGCCTGGATAATTTTCTTTTCGCCTTCAAAGATAAAAGGGATGGTAACGATTCCGACAGTCAGGATATCCATCTCTTTAGCGATACGGGCGATGACGGGGGCTGCTCCGGTTCCGGTACCTCCGCCCATTCCGGCAGTGATAAATACCATCTTGGTACCATCATTCAGCAGGTTTTTTATGTCTTCGATGCTCTCTTCGGCAGCATCACGTGCACGCTCCGGACGGTTTCCGGCACCGAGTCCTTGCGTGATGGAACGTCCCAGTTGCAGTTTGACCGGTACAGGAGACTCAGCCAATGCCTGGTTGTCGGTATTGCAGAGAACGAATGTCACGTCGTGTATGCCTTCCCGGTACATGTGGTTGACGGCGTTACCTCCACCACCTCCTACACCAATCACTTTAATGATTTTCGGCGAATCTGTAGGGAAATCGAATTGTACTATCTCGTCCATATTATATTGTATTATGAATTATCACTTTATTTCATATCTTCATCGGAGAAAATCTCATTAGAAAGTTTGTCGAAAGTCGATTTAAACCAATTCGGTTTGTTTCTTCTTTCTTCTTCTCTTCTTTTTTTCTCCTCCAGTTTACGTTGCTTTTCTTCTTCTTTCCGTCTTTTTTCCTCTTCCTCTTTTTTCTTTTTGGCAGCACGTGCAGCGGCTTCCTGTTCTTTCAGACTCTCATCTTCTTCAAACATATTCACCGGTTCGGGTTGAGGCTGAGGTTGTACATGCGGCTGGGGAGCAGGTGTCTCTTGTAGGCAACAGTTTTCATTGCCGGCAGCAAGCAGTCCGAATAAGGTGTTCTGTGTACCGTCTTTCTTCACAACATCTTCGTCTGCATGAATGGTGTTGCGTACGAATCGTGCGCTTCTCACCTTTTCTATCTTACTTCGTTTACGGAGAGCTTCGTCCAGGTTTTTCAGATTGGAGGCTCCTCCTGTAATGATAAGTCCGGCCAACAGTTTATCATCATACCCTGAAAGTTGAATCTGATTCCATACGTTTGCGATAATTTCTTCAGTACGCGCCTCGATGATATTGTTCAGTTTGCCGAGTTCTACGGTTCTACCTCCTTCTTCCAGTTGGCAGGTAGCAGGTTCTTCGCCTTCTTCCTCTTCGTAAAAGGCGTTACCATATCTGATTTTCAGGCGTTCGCCTTCTTCCTCTTCTATCTGAAGGGAAACGAGATCATGAGTAATACTGTTTCCTCCTAATGGCAGTACGGTAAGGAATCGGAGAATGTTATTCTTATAGATGGAAATAGTCGATGTGTCGGCTCCGAAATCAATCAGTGCACAGCCGGAGCGTCTCTCACTTTCCGTCAGCACTGCATCTGCAGTAACCAGCGGGGAGATCAATAAATCTGCTATTTCAATTTTGGCTTGTTCGAAACAGCGTTCCAGGTTTTTTTTGAGCGAAGCACGTGCCACAATGTTCAGAAAGCGTCCTTCAATATGGCTTCCTGCCACACCGACGGGATCTGCCTGGAGATTGTTTCCAATTTTGTATTCTTGCGGAGCAACGTCCAGTATATCCATATCGATCAGTGGTATCTCAAGATTTTCATCACAGATGGAGTCGACTAATTCCTGAGAGATAATGGTCTCCTCCTCAAGATCGCGACTAACTACATTGCGTACCGTACGGAGCGATTGCCCCCCGATACCCACATAGATCTTGGCAATTGAGTTGTTGAGAGCACCCTCCAGCTTATTGATGATGGAGGTCAGGCTCTGTGCCGTTTTATCCAGATTGTAAATCACTCCTTTCCGGATGAATGAAGACGAATCCTCCCTGGCATAAGCTAATACCTGTATGCTTCCATCACTATTCTTCTTTCCGGCTATACCGGCTATTTTCGATGAACCCAGTTCAATAGCGGCGATAAAATCTGTTGTTGCCATATAAAATTCTATTTTATTCCCTTTTGTATTATAGACTCATCTCTTTAACACAAAGGTACGTTTAGCTGTTTACGAATTATTGTTTCTTTTTTGTGCAGATAATCTGATTACCGAATTCCAGGCTGATGCGTGAATATTTGTTCCATCCCACCTGGTTCAGCCCTTTTTCGTAAAAGGTCTTCAATCGTCCCAGTTTATCCTCAAAATGTTCTAACTTGCCCAGATAGATAATATGATTACCTACACGGGGAATCAATTCGATCTCTTTCCCGGGGAGCACGTTTATTTGCACAATCTGGGCTTCCCAGAACGGATTGTTTTGCAAAAATACACCAAACTTATATAAATCCTTCATTGCAAACGACTTTTCTACATTTCCGGTGACAATTGCCCGGTGTGCTACGCATTTTGCATCGGGAGGCATCACTTTACCTTTGTTATCCAGATAGTAGTTTTCACCATTGTTGCTCATGATGCGGAGAATCGGTACACGTTGTGTCACTTCCACGCAAAGTTTGCCGCTTGGAGTTTTATAGCATTGTGCTTCATTGATCAGCGGATGCTTGTTCAACTCTTTTTCCAGCGTTTTGGTGTGAATGCGGTCCATTTTCTTTCCAACGGGATAAATGCCTTTCTTTTGCAGGATGGCAGCTACCTCGTTTTTAGTGACGAAACCGGCATTGAGCGTATCCTTTATTACTAATTCCATGTCGCGGCAGACCTGATGGGCAGGTTTGCTGTTGAATACTGTCACAGCCGCTACGAGATAGGCTATGAGAAGTAACATGACGATGGTCAGAAGGATTCTTTTTATCATGAGGAAATTTATTGTTTTGACGATTTACAAATTAATTGTCCGATGGAGTTATCCTTCGGGTCAATAGTTCACAAATATCCGGGACATAGCTATCTATGTCTCCTGCTCCCAACGTGATCAACACCTCGATATGCTTCGTTTTCAGCACATCGAGTATTTCCTCTTTCTTACACATGCTTTTTTCAATACCCGGACGTAGGTTATCATATATCAGTTGACTGGTTACCCCTGGAATAGGCTGTTCGCGCGCCGGATAGATATCTACCAGTATTACTTCGTCGAGTAGCGACAAGCTATCGGCAAATTCTTTATAGAAGTCCTGTGTACGGGTATAGAGGTGTGGCTGAAAAACAGCGGTGATCTTTTTATCCCGGTAGAGTTCACGCATGGACATCACACTCTGTTTGATTTCGGAGGGATGATGAGCGTAGTCACTCAGGAACACGATCTGGTCGTTTTTGATCTTGAAGTCGAATCGACGGTCCACACCTCGGAAACTTGCCATTCCTTGTTTGATTTCTTCGGCGGTCACTCCATTGAGATAGGCAAGTGCCATGGCAGCGACTCCATTCTCTATATTGATACTTACGGGCACTCCCAGCTGAATGTTGTCGATGCGAATATCCGGTCCTATAAAATCGATGAAGATTTCTCCGTTTCCAATGCGAATGTTTTCAGCATGGAAGTCTCCTTTATCGCGTGAATAGGTGTAAATCTTGACACCCTCTTGCACTTTAGGCTGAAGAGAAATGCCTTCGCGGATGATCAGTGCCCCTCCCGGCTGGATTAATGTGGTATAGTGCTCAAAGCTTTCCAGATAAGCCTGTTCGGTTCCATAAATATCCAGATGATCCGGATCGGTTGCGGTAATGACAGACATATATGGAGACAGCCAGTGGAATGAACGGTCGAATTCGTCAGCTTCGATTACGGTATACGGACTGCTTGGAGAGAGTAACAGATTCGTTCCATAATTTTTGGAAATACCTCCCAAAAAGGCAGTGCAGCCTATATGCGAGTGATGAAGCAGATGGGCCGTCATCGTTGATGTAGTGGTTTTACCATGTGTACCGGCTACACAAAGCCCTTTACTGGAATGAGTGATGGTGCCTAATACTTGTGCACGTTTTTGTATTTCGAATCCGTTGTCACGGAAGTAAGTCAATTCGGCATGTTCCTGAGGTACGGCAGGAGTCAAAACGACCAGTGTCGTGGCCGGGTCTTTACAGGCATCCGGGATAAGATTGATATTTTCTTCGTAATGAATCTGTGCTCCTTCTTCTATAAGGTGTTGAGTCAGTTCACTGGGGGTACGGTCATAGCCTGCCACTACCTTCCCTTTAGAAAGGAAATAGCGTACGAGGGCACTCATTCCGATACCTCCTGCACCGACAAAATATACAGATTGAATAGTTTCTATGTTCATGGCTGTTGTGCTAATTTTATAACTTCTTTTGCTATCACGATGGCAGAATCCGGTAGGGCCAGGTGAGCGATGTTTTCACTAAGTTCTTTTAGTTTTCCGAAATCTGCTATGGTTTCTAATGCTACGGATAATAATTTCTCTTCCGCTTCTGCGTCCTTTACGTAGATGGCAGCTCGTTTGTTCACCAATGCCAATGCATTTTTGGTTTGGTGATCTTCTGCTACGTTGGGAGACGGAACCAGGATAACTGCTTTATTCAACAGGCAGAATTCGGAAATGGAGCCGGCACCTGCACGCGAAATAACCAAGTCGGCAGCAGCATAAGCGGCAGCCATATCTTTAATGAAGTCTGTCACATACAGATTAGGAATGTTTCCGGCAACTTTTACGGCTTCCGTTACTTGCTGGTGATAGATTTTTCCTGTTTGCCAGATGAATTGTACATTTTTAGTCTGACGAATCAGCTGCAATCCGGCAATCAATGTATTATTGATTGTGCGGGCGCCCAGGCTTCCCCCCAGAATCAGAATGGTTTTCTTCTCCGGATCCAGTCCGAAAGAGCGAATAGCTTGTTTTTGTTCCGGCTTCTCCGTTAACAGATTCTGACGTACCGGGTTGCCTGTCATAATGATTTTGCTGCCCGGAAAGAATTTTTCCATCCCATCATATGCTACACAGATTTTCCGTGCTTTCTTTGCCAATAGTTTGTTGGTTACTCCGGCATATGAGTTTTGCTCCTGTATTAAGGTGGGTACACCCATCATTCCGGCCATTTTTAATGTCGGACCGCTTGCATATCCGCCTACTCCTACTGCTACCTGTGGACAGAACTGACGGATAATGCTGCGCGCTTTCCATTGGCTGCGTGCCAATTTCAGTAATACGGCAACATTTTTCCACAAATGTTTGCGATCGAATCCTGCTACGGGTAATCCGATGATCTGATAGCCTGCATCCGGTACTCGTTGCATCTCCATTCTTCCTTCGGCTCCTACAAACAGGATTTGTGCATCGGGACGTAATTCTTTTATGGCGTTTGCAATGGATACAGCCGGAAAAATATGTCCTCCGGTACCACCGCCACTGATGATGATCCTTAAAGTGTCATCCCGTCCCTCTTTATTATTTTCCTTATTCATATCACTCTTCAAATTTAGCATCACTGTTTAAGACTTCCGCTGTAGGCTCAGCTGCTGTTTGGGCTTCGCTTGCAACGGTTTCACTCCCTTCTTCTCCGGTAAGGAGGGGAGCGGGATTATCTTTTTTCTCTTCCAGATAAGCGGTATAACGGCTGACACTCAATATCATTCCGATATAGGCGCAGTTGATCAGGGTACTTGTCCCTCCTTTACTGATTAGTGGTAAGGGCTGTCCTGTGACAGGAAACAAACCGACAGCTACCATCATGTTCAATATGGCTTGTGATACCAGCATCAAGGCGATTCCCATGACAAGGAATGCCGGAAATGTACGTTCACATTTCTGGGCGATTCGGCCTGTTCGAACCAACAGCCAGATGTAGAGAATAACCACAAAGGCTCCTCCTACCAGCCCCAACTCTTCAATGATAATGGCAAAAATGAAATCGGAGAATGCCTGACTCAGGAAATCGCGTTGAATCGAGTTTCCCGGAGCTTTACCTATCACGTTACTGGTAGCAATGGCTATACGTGCATGGGCTATCTGGGCATCTTTGTCAATATCGAACTTTGCAGCCGGTACTTCCTCTTTCTCAGTGAAGTTGGTGATACGGCTTTTCCAGGTATCAAAGCGGTGGAGGAATGGAATGTCGGTGTCTTTAGGTATGGCCAGCAGGAAGATTACTCCCAGACACCCAGCCAGTGCCAGTCCGCCTAATAACATAGCTAACTTTTTGAAGGCGACACGCCCGATGAACATCATCAGTACTACGACTCCGAACAGCAGCATAGCTGTCGAAAGATTTTCCGGAGCAATGAGCATGCACACCAGTCCGGTCAGTATCATTATATATTTAAAGGCTTTTGGATTGGCTCCTTCATCATCCTGTTTTTTGGAAAGAATAAAGGAAACCGCAATGATTACTGCCATCTTGGCCAGTTCCGAAGGTTGAAACTGTAATCCCATAAAACTCATCCAGCGGGCAGCCCCATTTACACGGTCGCCTGTGATGACTCCCATCAATGTGACGAAAGCTAACAACACTACCGAAATGGGGTACAGGAAGACCGGGAACACCTGAAACCATTTATAAGGGATGTTGTGCATCAAAACCACCACGATTGCACCGATCATCAGGATGATGGAATGCTGTGTGATGGGTCCCCAGTGATCACCACTTTTATAAGTCAGTGTACTGGCAGCACTAAACACCTCTATAATAGAGATGAGGCAGAGGCAAAGGAAAATGATCCAGATTACCTTATCACCTTTGAATATGTTCTTTAATAAATCCACGGCTTTTAGTTTTTAGCTCTTAGGAGTCCTGCCTTTTTAAAGCTCAGAGACTCTTATTTCATAATTCTCTTACATACTTCTTAAATTGGTCACCCCGGTCCTCATAACTCTTAAAAAGGTCGAATGAAGCACAGCACGGGCTTAACAATACCGTTTCACCTTTTTTTGCCAGTTTGTAGGCTGCTTCTACAGCATCCTTCATGCCGGTTTGTATTTCTGCTACGGGAAGTCCCAGGCGATCAAAGAACTCATGGAGTTTTTCGTTGTGCAATCCAAGGTAAACCAATGCCGAGCATTTTTCCCGAACCAGCTCCTCTATTTCCGTATAATCATTCCCTTTATCTTTACCCCCGAGGATCAACACTGTTTTGGTGGTCATACTTTGCAGAGCGTACCAGCAAGAGTTGACGTTGGTTGCTTTGGAGTCGTTGATAAAATCAATCCCCCGTACACGTGCTACTTTTTCCAAACGGTGCTCTACTCCTTGAAAATCGCTGAGCGCCCTTCGTATATTCTCTTTGGTAATGCCGGCCAGATTTGCAGAAATCCCGGCAGCTAAAGAGTTATAAAGGTTATGTTGTCCCGTCAAAGCCAATTGTTCCTGCTCCATGTTGAAGGCAATTGGTGCGGTAATCACTACTTCATGGTCTTCTACATAAGCGATAGACCCTTCTTCTTTAATTGCCGAGAATGGATACAGATGGGCACAGATGCCGTGTTTATCCAGTTCACGTTTGATGATAGGGTCATCATTCCAGAAGATAAAAGCGTCTTCTGATGTCTGGTTCTGTGTAATACGGAATTTTGCGTTGATATAGTTCTGCATGCAGTGATCGTATCGGTCCAGATGGTCTGGTGTGATATTCATCAGCACGGCAATATCCGCACGGAACTTATACATATTATCCAGCTGGAATGAACTCAGTTCAATTACATAATAGTCATGCTCCTCTTCCGCTACTTGTAATGCCAGGCTCTTACCAATGTTGCCGGCAAGTCCCACATTTAATCCGGCACTTTTAAAGATGTGATAGATAAGTGAGGTCGTAGTTGTTTTTCCGTTCGAACCGGTGATACAGATCATCTTTGCATCAGTGTATCTGCCGGCAAATTCTATTTCAGAGATAATGGGGGTACCCTGCTCTTTCAATTTCAGAATTAGGGGGGCGTCATTAGGAATTCCGGGGCTCTTCACCACTTCATCTGCATTCAGAATCCGTTCTTCTGTGTGCCGGCCTTCCTCCCAGGCAATGCCATGGCTGTCAAGGAGAGTTTTATACTTATCCTTGATGGCAGACATATCCGATACGAAAGTATCGAATCCTTTTACTTTTGCCAGAACGGCTGCTCCCGCACCGCTTTCACCGGCTCCTAATACTACAATTCTTTTCATGATTTTTAGTTATGGTTTATCAACCGGAGTTTTGTGTACGGTCGGTAAATCCTTTGTCTCTATGCTACAAGTTTGAGGTTCATACTCAGTGATCGGCAGCAGGCACTTGTAGCTTGTAGCCTGTTACCTGTCACTTTGGGTTATCTTATCTTTAGTGTTATAATCGTAATGGCTGCCAACACGATGGTTACAATCCAGAAGCGGACTGTAATCTTGGATTCGTGAAACAGTTGATCCGGTTTTGTGAATTTCACACTGCATCCCGGTTCCACCAGGCTCATCGAAGTACGGAAATGGTCATGTATCGGTGCCCGTTTGAAAAGACGTTGTTTTACCCCCTTTCTTTTGCCTGCTTTATAATAGAAGCGTTGCAGGAGTACTGACAGGTTCTCAACCAGGAATATACCACAGAGAATCGGAATCAGCAATTCTTTGTGAATAATAATAGCAAATACTGCGATGATTCCTCCAATGGTCAGGCTGCCTGTATCACCCATGAATACCTGTGCCGGATAAGCATTGTACCATAAGAAACCGATTAATGCGCCGATAAAGGCACATATAAAAATTACCAATTCTTCACTTCCCGGAATATACATGATATTCAGGTAACCGGCGAATTCAATATGGCTCGATACATAGGCCAGTATACCCAGTGTCAGTCCGATGATGGCTGAATTGCCTGCTGCCATACCATCCATACCATCATTCAGATTGGCACCGTTGGATACGGCTGTTACGACGAAGATAGTGATAATGACAAACAAAATCCATCCGGCCGTTTGGGCATGTTCTCCCATGAAGCCCACAAGGTCTGCATAGTCCAGGTTGTTGCTTTTGAAAAATGGAATCGTGGTCTGGGTTGATTTCAGGTCGTGGGTACCATGTATCACTTCGATTTCGTTTTCTGATTTCTGAATCTCTATATTCTCGCGGATTACTACATTAGGGCTCAGATATAGAGTCAGTCCGACAATCAGCCCGAGTCCCACTTGTCCGATGATTTTGAATTTGCCATGGAGGCCTTCTTTATCTTTCTTGAATATCTTGATATAGTCGTCCGCAAACCCCAAAGATCCCAGCCATACAGTAGTTATCAACATCAATATCATATAGATGTTATGCAGTTTTCCCAGTAATAAACAGGGAATCAGAATTGCTACAATAATGATCACACCTCCCATACTGGGTACGCCTACTTTATTAATCCCAAACGGATCGATCTTAGCGTCACGCTGCGTTTCGGTAATTTGTTTCCGTTTCAGCAGATTGATGAATTTGTCTCCCCATATACTGGAAATGAGTAGCGCCAGGATGACAGCCATCAATGCCCGGAACGAGGTGTACCCAAACATTCCGGCACCCGGAAAGTTGAGTTTATGTAGCCATTCAAACAAGTAGTATAACATAACTTTATTTACAATGAGACGATTTATGGTTTACGATTGAAGGAATCAGGCATTTGGCATCGGAATTACTTCAATCATTGTCCGTTAAATAGTCAATGAAAAAATCTCTTTTAAAACCTCTTTATCATCAAAGTGATGTTTCACTCCTTTGATTTCCTGATAATTCTCGTGTCCTTTTCCGGCAACCAGAATCACATCTCCTTTTTCAGCAAGCATGCAAGCCGTGCGTATAGCTTCCTTACGGTCTGCAATGCTCAGTGTTTTTTTCTTGTCTTCGTTGTCCAGTCCGGCCAACATGTCGTTGATGATGTCCTGTGGCTCTTCGAAGCGTGGATTGTCTGAGGTGATGATAACCCGGTCGCTTGCCTTGGCTGCTTCTTTTGCCATGATGGGACGTTTGCCTTTATCCCGGTTGCCACCGGCACCGACTACAGTAATCACTTTGCCCTTTCCTTCAAGCACTCCATGTATGGCGTTCAAGACGTTGACCAAAGCATCCGGTGTGTGTGCATAGTCTACGATTGCTGTATATCCTTGCGGGGAGCGTATGGCATCGAAACGTCCGGCAACAGGATGCAACGTACTAAGTGCAACCAATACCTCCTCTTCCTTCTTACCCAGTAAAACGGCGGCGCCGAATACGGCCAATAAATTCGAAGCATTGAATCTTCCGATAAACTGCACTGCGAGCTCATGATTGTTGAAGTCAAGAAGCATTCCCTCAAAATGTGACTCCAGTACTTTCCCTTTGAAGTCACTCAGGCTGCGGAGAGAATACGTGTATACTTTCGACTTCGTATTCTGCGTCATCACGAGTCCGTTTTTGTCGTCCAGATTGGTGAGGCTGAAAGAACTTTTAGGCAGTTCATCGAAGAATTTCTTTTTTGCTTTCAGATAATTCTCTACTGTTTTATGGTAGTCCAGATGATCGCGTGTCAGGTTCGTAAAGATGCCGCCGGCAAACTTCAGTCCGCTGATTCTTTTTTGCGCGATGGAGTGCGAACTTACTTCCATGAAAGCATATTTGCAGCCTTCGTCTGCCATACGTCCCAAAAGACGGTTCAGCGTAATCGGGTCAGGAGTAGTGTGTTCGGTAGGGATGGCTTCATCGTCTATATAATTGCATACCGTAGAGATAAGCCCCACTTTGTAACCGAAATACCGGAATGTATTATATAATAAGGTGGCAATCGTCGTCTTTCCATTTGTACCGGTGACACCCACCAGTTCCATTTTCGAAGTCGGGTCTCCATAGAAAGCCGTAGCTACTTTACCAACGGCATCTTCACTGTCGGTTACCTGAATGTAGGTAATTTCTTCGTTTAGTTCTGCAGGTAACTCTTCGCAGAGAATGGCTATGGCTCCTTTCTCAATTGCTGCCGGGATATAGGCATGTCCGTCGGTTTGTGTACCGCGCATGGCCATAAACAAATGGCCGGACCCTACCTGTCTGGAGTCGATGTCAACTCCGGTTATTTCGATATCCTGATTTCCGGTTATTTTTACCGGATGGATAGATGTTAGAATCTCTTTTAATTTCATACCTTAATCTATAATAATCAATTCAGATGGATACTGATGGTTTGTCCTTTCTTTATTGTAGTACCCTGGGGCAACGATTGGCTTCTCACTTTGCCAACTCCCGACAGAGCCACTTTCAATCCTTTGCTTTCCAGCAGGTAAACAGCATCTTTGGCTCCCATGCCGATAACGCTGGGTACAAAGTTCCGTAATTGTTCCTTTCCCTGCAGGATCACTGCTTTGGGAGCTGCCTGTGCATGTCCCCAAACTTCTTTATTCTTTTTAGTTTTAAACTCTGCCTGAGTCTGAATATTCAATCCTTCCAATACTTGTCTGGCCTCTGTCATTTCGCCTGCTTTAACATCGGGAATCACTACCGTATTGGTATCGATTGCGTTCCGAATGTCCAAACGTAGGTCTTTGGCATACACTCTTTCGGCAATTTTGCTGAAAACGCTACCGGCCATCAAGCCCCCGGAGGCAGGAGGATTTGGCTTTTGTATGGAAACGATACAGCTATACTTTGGAGCTTCTGAGGGAAAGTATCCGCAGAAACTGACCAGATAGTTCACTCCTCCCGATGTATATCCGGCAGCACCTTGTGAGATCTGCGCCGTACCCGTCTTACCCGAAACGGCAAATTGTTTGGAGCCTGCCGGGGCTGCCAGACCTTCATGCACAACCTTATAAAGAATCTCCTGTATTTGTTTCAGGGTCCGTTCCGAACAGATTCTCGGATTGATAATTTCTGTCGGATATTCTTTCACTATTTCACCATTTTTTATGGCTGCTTTCACAAATTTGGGACGCACCATAACACCGTTATTGGCAATGGCATTGTAGAAAGTAAGGATATTCATCGGTGGTACCTGGGTCTCATAGCCGATGCTCATCCACGGCAGAGTAGTTTTTGCAAAGTAACGCTCTTTCGGACCTTTGATATTAGGCTTACCTTCTCCGGCTATTTGCAATTGGAGAGGCTGATCGATACTCATTCGTTTCAGTCCGTCGACAAACTTTTGCGGGTTACTACCATAATATTTATCAATAATGCTGGATGTACCCACATTTGAAGATACTTCCAGTATTTGTGTAACTGTCAATGGACCATATCCGCCTTTGCGCCAATTCCAATCTTTCATGGGACGACCGTACATCATCTTGACACCATTGCCTGTGTCTATTACATCTTCCGGTGTGATTTTACCGTCTTCAAGTGCCACCATGATAGAAGCTGTCTTAAAGGTAGAACCCGGCTCGAGCATATCACTGATGGCATTGTTTCTCATTTCATAATAGTTGCCGTCTCCGGCTTTCATCATGTTTACGATGGCTTTAACCTCTCCGGTCGCTACTTCCATCAATACGGCTACTCCTACTTTGGCATTCAGCTCTTTCAGTTTATCGGTCAGGGCCTTTTCACAAATATCCTGCATGCCTACATCAATCGTAGAAAGAAGGTCACAACCATCTACCGGAGGAATATCTACAATATTCAGGTATTTATTCATCACTTTTTGCCGGTGGGTAATCCCGTCATGCCCCTTCAGTATGGAGTCAAAAGCTAACTCTATGCCATTCTTGGCACCTTGGGCGGTGTCAGCATATAAGTCCCCCAGTGTGCGGGCTGCAAGTGAACCAAAAGGTTTTTTTCTTTGGTTATAAGCTAACTCGTGGAAACCGCCTTTGTATTTATTCAGGTTGAATACCGGCAGGCGTTTGGCTTCTTTATATTGGATGTATGAAATACGTTTTGGATAAATCAGATAGTTGCGACTTCCCTGTTTCCGTCCTTTTTTAAGGTGCGCTTTAAATTCCGAAGCACTTTTATCAGGGAATATCTTATGGAGTCCTGCACATATTTCGTCCAGATGATTCATCAGCATGGTGTCCTTCTTTACTCCACCGGCTTTGAAATCCATATAAATGCGATATTCCGGCAGCGAACTGGCCATTAGTTTGCCGTCGGAAGAGATGATGTTTCCGCGGTTGGGCTTTACTGTTACATTTTCTTTGACGAAACGGTCGGCTACATCCTGCCAATATTGACGTTCGGCAAACATCGTGATGCCTGCTTTGACAACAATGGCTACTCCAATCAATCCCATCAGCAGGATGACGAAGAAGTAACGGGTCATTATATTTTTCTTGTTTACAGCCATCTTTTATTTCGTTCTGATTAAATAAGGTGGATTGGTCGATGTCTGCAAATCACTTTCTTTGGTGGATATATAGTCCTCTATTCGTGACTGGCGGCTTTTTTCCATCAGTTCCGAACTTCGGGTCAGTGCATCGTATTTGATGTCAATCAGCTCTTTTTTCAACTTGTCTATTTCGATTTGCTGTTGCTGGCTTGCGTAACGATTATGAATGTAGAAAATGACAAGCACCATAATCAGTACCAGCAATTTAGTCTGGCGGCGAAAAAAATCCGTTGCCAGAATATCACCTCCCAGAATACTTTTCAGGGAATTGCTTTTCTTCTTTTTTGCTTCTTTATCTTCCATTTCACTTCTCTTATTTCACTCTGTTCTCTTACTTCTTTTCGGCTATTCTCAGTTTGGCACTGCGTGAACGCGGATTGCGTGCTATCTCTTCTTCATCGGGCACAATTACTTTGTTGTTTACCAGGCGGAAGGGAGTTTGCAGGTTGCCGAAAAAGTCCTGCGTTGTTTTACCTTCTACATTACCGGTTTTCATGATGTTTTTCACCATACGATCTTCCAAAGAGTGATAGGTGATTACCACCAGCCGTCCTCCTGGCTTCAATGCTTCTGTTGCTGCCATCAGCATTTCCTTCAGTGCTTCCATTTCCTGGTTTACTTCAATGCGGAGTGCCTGAAATACCTTTGCCAATTCTTTCTTTTCGCGTTCGCGTCCGAAAAGCGGTTTCACTACTTCAAGAAATTCACCGATCGTTTCTATTTTCTGTCCGCTGCGTGCTTTGACTATGACGGAAGCCAGTTTGCGGCTGTTTTTCAGTTCACCATATAGGTAAAAAATATCTGCCAGGCGTTCTTCTTCGTATGTATTTACCACATCGGCCGCTGTGATGCCTGCACGCTTATTCATGCGCATATCCAGTTTTCCGTCAAAGCGGAAAGAGAATCCCCGTTCACTGTCATCGAAGTGATGTGAAGATACTCCCAGATCAGCCAATATGGAATCTACTCCTTCAATATCGTGGTAGCGCAGAAAATTATGCAAATAACGGAAATTGCTCCGTACAAAAGTGAAGTGCGGGTCGTTTACAATGTTACGTTCGGCATCCTCGTCCTGATCGAAACCCAACAGGCGTCCGCCGTTTCCAAGACGCGAAAGTATTTCGCGGGAATGTCCTCCCCCGCCGAAGGTAACGTCTACATACGTCCCGTCCGGGGTAATGTTCATGGCATCTACGCTTTCCTTCAGCAGTACCGGTACATGATATGTTGTTTCTTCTTCTTTCATTTTACCTCTTTGTTCGTTGTTCACCGTTCTTCTTTCATAATTTCCTCCAGGGCTGCACCAAATGCATCGGGGGCCATAAAGGGCATTTCCGTACGTTCCTTAGCCCATATTTCTATCTTGCTGTCTACGCCGATAAAGCGCACGTCGCTTTGTATACCGGCTATTTGCAGATAGCGTTTGGGTATTAATATCCGCCCGTTTCCGTCTATCGTGATAATTTCTACATCACTGACGAATTGGCGGAAGATAAGTTGGTGGTTAGCGTTCCATTTATTTAGTCGTTGCCGGAGTTCATTCAGCTCTTCATTCCAGACTTCTTCCGGATAGAGTACCAAGCAGTCTTGAAATACGTCTTTGCGCATGATGAGCTTGTCTTCAGAACCGGCTTGTAGCTGCCGTCTGAATTGGGCGGGGATAAAAACTCTTCCTTTCGCGTCCGCCTTAGCTTCAATATTGCCTAAAAAACGTATCATTTCACCTTATTATAATAAGCGACCGTAAAAGTAGGTATTTCCCCACAATTCCCCACAATTTTCCACCAAAAACTTTCGGAGAAGTTTTCAACCGATTGTTAATTGCTTATTCGTCTGATAATGAATTATGTTCGGAGATGCTTTGCTGGTGGGGGATAGAGTCGGTTGTGTCCTTCCCGGAGCCGTTTTGTGGCTTTGTGGGCTTCCGTCCGTATTTTAGTTGCAGGCTGACAAAATCGGTTTTCCTCACGTTGTTCAGGAAAGTCGGGGCGGCTTTGAAGCAAATGCGGGATACCCATACTTTGTTGGCGGTACATTCTTCCGGTTTATCCACCGCTTCACTGGTGATGCTGGGATAAAAATTGCCCAATCCATCGATAGAAACGGTGCGGCCTTCCTTCAAGTGGGCGGCAATAATGTCCGATAGTTGAGTAAGTGCAGAGAGTACGTCTCCGTTTTGAAGAGAACTTCTTTCTGCGAGCTGATTAGCAATCTGTACACTGTTTACAGGCTTTTTCTGTAAAGCTCGTGTTGTGGCATAATATCGTTCTTTGACGACACCTTTACTTTTGTCTACTTTCTTAGTGACTGCGTAGTTGATGGACATTCGTATTTTAGGTTTTTAATATGAATACATTTCCTTTTTGTCTCTTATTATATAGGTATATAACATCTATAAGTTATGTTTAAAAACATTCGGATGTTTTAATAAATAACATCCGGATGTTCTGATATAAAAAATCCGGGTGTTTTGATGTATAACATCCGGATGTTTTATATCATAAATTTTGAGCAAAGATATGCTAAAGTATGGAGATGCACAAGTGAGAAAGGTATTATTGTGCGTTTTTTTGTTGGTTTGGGGGCTTTCTTTATGAAGTTGGTCTGGAGGGTGGTTTGGTTTTGTGTGTTATTTTGTAGTTTCAGCCGTATATTTAAGAAAAATAATATAAAATAGATTGTGCTTTAATAAAAATATTCATATATTGCAAAACATTATATGAATATTGTGCTTTTTGATAAACTTATAATGAAAATAATTATGAAACGGAACGTTTTTAGTTTGATTGTAGTACTTATGGCTACTGTCTCTTTTGTTAACGTGTGGATCTCAGTTACTTCTACTAATAAAAAAATGAAGATCCGACTTGCCGCTATAGAGGCGATGGCAATGATTGAGGCTGAAACTCCTGGGGATACTGAACTTTCACTTGCGGGAGCTTGTAAGATTACGTCTAATTGTTATAATTGGGCAGGGAATGTTGACGGCAGTATTACTTGCTGGGGTGCCATTGTAAGCGAGGAATCAGGACGGAAGGGACTGTTTTTATCAAAGAGATTCGTTGGGTGGAGTGTGACGGTAAAAAAACAGAATGTTGATTATGGATGATCTGTTGGAAGTTTTAGATAGGAGGAGCTTGATAGGCTTTTTGCTATTGAGTCCGGTTTGGGCACTGTTGTTTGGGGGATGTGGACATGCGACCGATTCTTCGGAGAAAATGCTGAAATGTGAACTGGTTTCTTATATAAAGAGTTATCCTGATTCTTCATTTTTTTCTCAGGTGAGTACAATGCAATATCAGGATGGTAAAATTTATGTGTTAGATGAGGCTCGGAGAGATGTCGCTACCATGAATTTGGAGTTTTCTGATTTCAGTTTGATTGGGAAGCCCGGAGAAGGACCTGGCGAGTTGGCTCGACCTGTAGGACTTTATGTTGAGAAGGACACGGTCTATATACTGGATGGGGGTACCGTGAGTGTGAAAAAATATGTTAATTCAGAATTTATATCCTCTTTTTCTGTCCCTGCTGCAAACTCGTATCGTTTTTTTATGAATAAGGACACTGCTTTTTTATCATCAGTTACTGATTCCACTTTTTATATGAAGAGTGCCGAAAACTGGCAGAGGGGTGATTTGTCTGCACTTGTTTTTGCGGGAGATGTTCATGATTTTGGTGATGTTAAAAGAAACGCTTCGCTAAATCAGAGACATTTAGTGAGGGATGACACTTCGTTGTATGGTATTGCAAGTAGTTCTTCCTTATTAGGAAAATATGATTTATTATCCAATAGACAAGAGGGTACTTTCGATCTGACATCCATTTCTTTAATGAAAGAAAATTTGGCTTACGAAAAGAGTCAACCCTATGATCCGCGGAGTTATTATGTTTTTATTTCAGATGTTTACACAATGAATGGTAAATTGTATCTGCTTTGTGCGGAATTGAAAGATCGGGACAAAGGAGGGTTTCGGGTAAATAAGATATTGAGTTTGAAAACAGAACCTAAGTTGCAGTTGGATGCTATTTATGTACTCCCGGGTAAAATTTATACCTCCTTCTGTGTTACTCCTGATTATATTTTCGCAACAAATTATAGTAATGAACGTATTGAAAAATTGGCTTTTCCTGTTCCCGATTAGTGTTTTTGTGTTGCTTACATTTAGTTGTAGTGGGGTAAAAAGCTCTGATGCGGAGAAGCTAATATCGGGACAAACAAGAGTTCAAAACCTAATAGAGAAGGATATTGCTTGGCTGGTGGGCAAGAGAATAAATAGTGTTGATTCCATTCTGTCTGATGACATATCGCATGAAAAAGTTCTGTTTTTATTTAACTATCACGATTGTGGTACCTGTGTTAAAACAGGGTTTACTATTGTTAATAGTATAGATAAAAAGAAAGGAAAGGAGTATGTGAAGGTAATTGGTTCTATGATTTCAGGTTTGGCATCTGTGCAGCGCTTTAATGAGTATCATGGATTTATTTATATAGATACAAAAGATTTGATAAGGAGAGAACTCAAATATGTTCCTACGCCAATGTTATTGCGTCTGGATGTTGATAATCGCATTGTTAAGGCATTAATTCCAACTACCGGAATAGATAATCAAGCTGTCAAAGTGTTTGTTGAATCTTGTGTGAAATGATAAAAGGAGCAGAAAGGGAATCACTCTCTTCCTGCTCCTTGATACACAACTAAAAATCTGCACTAAAATGATTTATTGAAATCGACAATGTATGTGGCCTATTGTCTAAAGTCTTTCAGTTCTTCCTGTAGACGCTGGCGAGTGAAAAAGATGCGGCTTTTTACTGTTCCGAGCGGCAGGTCCAGTTTCTCGGCTATTTCTCGGTATTTGAATCCGGAAACATGCATGGAGAAAGGTACTTTATATTCTTTGGGTAATGAATTGACAATGCGGTGCATTTCTTTCAAGTCATAACGGCTTTCGGTGCTGTCGAATCCGGACTCTTGCGGAAGGCTCAGGTGATAGAGGTTATCGGTCTGATCTACAAAAGTCTGATCGCGTACCACTTTACGGTAGTTGTTAATGAAGATGTTGCGCATGATAGTGTACATCCATCCTTTAAAGTTAGTGTCGGGAGTATATTTATCTTCGTTATCTAACGCTTTAAGAGAGGTTTCCTGCAACAAATCGTTTGCTTCTTCACGGTCGGTTGTTAGTTTGTATGCAAAGCGAAGTAGTTCTTCCTGAACTCCAATTAAATCTTTTCTGAAGCTTAAACTTTTCATAACGTTGCTTTTTAAATTGTGAATATTCGTTGTTTTTCGATGATGCAAGTTTACGGCATTTTTTTAATTGTGATGGGGGAAATTTAGGCTTAAAACAGGGCGAAAACTGTCAAATGATAGTTTTTAGGTGTATTTTGATAGTTTTTGGGTGTTTTTGAGACAAGAGGTTTTCTATCTTTGCGTCGGTTTAAATATGAATGGGCATGAGGAGAAATACTATACATAGGATTTGGCTTGCATGGATGTTGCTGATGACATTCATGCCCTTGTCCGTGGTGAAGGTTTTTCATAATCATTGCGATGAAACATCGGTAACCTGCACAAATACGCAGCCCGGGAAAACACATCACGCATGTGACACCTGTCCCATTTGCCAATTCATGCTTTCTCCATTCATCGAGACGTCTCCTGCTCTTTTGACTTATATACCTTTCTATATAAGATGGGAGACCGGAACTTTTCAGGATAAGAAGCTTGCTACTGCTTTTTATCCGCATTATCTTCGCGGACCTCCTTCCAATTTTCGTCATATCGTATAATTTCTCGGGCAGATATCTGTTGTTTGCCCGTTTATCAGTTTTATCTAACTAAAACGATTAAGTATGCGTATCGGATTTATTTCGGGTATGCTGGGTGGATTGTGTTTAACCTCTACCTTGCATGCCCAGGAGCCCGATTCACTGAAAGCTGTGTCCTTATCCGAAGTGGTGGTGACGGAGAGTTACCGACATCTGAAGAATAAGAATTCGACATGGCATATGGAGGTGGTAGGGAAGGAGTTTTTGCGTGAACACTTCACTGGCAACTTGATACAGACTCTTGGAACGATTCCGGGAATACATTCGATGGATGTCGGTTCGGGCTTTTCTAAGCCGATGATCCGGGGAATGGGATTCAACCGGATTTCGGTTGTAGAGAATGGAATCAAGCAAGAGGGACAACAGTGGGGAGCCGATCATGGGCTGGAACTGGATGCATTCAATGCAGGACAGGTGACTATCCGTAAAGGACCTGCTTCACTGCTCTATGGCAGTGATGCTATGGGAGGTGCTATTGAATTGGCTCCATTACCATTACCCACCAGTAACCAGTTGCTTGGTGAAGCGGACTTGCTGGGAAAATCTGTAAACGGAACGTTGGGAGGCTCGCTGATGCTTGGAATAAAGAAAGACGCCTGGTATACCTGGGCGAGATATTCGGAGCAGCATTTTGGCGATTATCGTATTCCGGCAGATACCATTGTGTATCTTACCCAACGGATGCCTGTCTATCACCGGAAACTGAAAAACACGGCAGGTTTTGAGCGAGATGTCAGTTGGACAGCCGGTTTCAGGTATGGACGATACAAGTCTTCCTATTCAGTAAGTAATGTTTTTCAGAAAACCGGTTTCTTTCCCGGAGCACACGGTATTCCTGATATATCGCGTTTGCAGGATGATGGGAACAGCCGCAATATAGAACTACCTTACAGTCAGGTGAACCATCTGAAGGTATCTGCCCAGCAGAGCTTCTTGTGGGATCGATCTGCATTGATATGGGATATCGGCTATCAGAAGAATCATCGTGAGGAATGGAGCCGGTTTCATACCCATTATGATACTCAGCCCGTTCCGGAGAAGGATCCTGACAAAGAGTTGGCTTTTATATTGAATACTTATAGTTCGGCTGTTAAGTTGAAGTTGTTTGGAGCTGCTTCGTGGCAACATATAGCAGGTTGGGATATACAGTATCAGAGGAATACTATTTCCGGATATTCATTCCTTTTGCCTGCTTACCGGAGATTCACCACAGGGGCTTTCTGGATGACAACTTACCGTCCGGGTCCTGCTTTGTCAGTCAGTGGGGGCTTTCGCTATGATTACGGAAAGATAGATGCATCTGCTTATACTGATCCTTATCTTGCGATTTATCTGCGGGAGCAGGGATATGATGATGATTTTATCCGGAAATATGAGTGGCGTAGCTATGCTGTCCATCGCCATTTTGGTGATTATTCCGGTTCGCTGGGAGTGGTGTGGACCCCTTCCGGAGGACACATGCTTCAAGTGAATATCGGGCATAGTTTCCGCTTGCCGGGGGCCAATGAACTGGCATCGAACGGTGTTCATCACGGCACTTTCCGTCATGAACAGGGAGATGCGGCTCTTTCGTCCGAGCGTGGTTGGCAACTGGATGTCTCGTATACCTATGAGAATGGTCCGTTATCGGTCAATTTTTCGCCATTTATCAGTTGGTTCAGCAATTACATCTTTCTTCGGCCTACCGGAGAATGGTCGGTGTTGCCCCATGCCGGACAGATTTACCGTTATACCGGTGCGGAAGCGTTGTTTGCGGGTGGTGAGGCGACAGTGGGAATTGACTTTTTACGTCATTTCAACTATCGTGTCAGTGGAGAATATGTCTATACTTATAATTGTGACGAACATATTCCCCTGAGTTTTTCCCCTCCGGCTTCCCTTCGCAATACGCTGACGTGGAGGTATAAAAACTTCAGTATTTATGGTGAGGTGCAGCACATTGCCGCACAACACCGGGTAGCACGGAATGAGGATCCTACTCCCGGAGCGCAGTTACTGAATGCCGGGATATCCGCCAATCTCCGAATGGGAGGTGTATTAGCAGAAATTACTTTATCGGGTCGGAATTTATCCGATACCAGATATCTTAATCACCTTAGTTTTTACCGGAAAGTTGAAATCCCGGAACCGGGACGTAACTTTCAGATTTTAATTAAAGTACCATTTAAAAGTTTATTAAAATGAAAACCAGAATTTATTTATCAATAATCGGCCTGATGGCTTTTTCTTTCTTGTTTGTGTCCTGTTCAAAAGATGACGAAGGCGATACGGTAAAGCCCGTTATTAATCTGTTGGAACCTGAAGAAGGTGCAGTGTTGAAGATCGGAGATGCTAACGGAGTGCATTTTGAGATGGATATAGCTGATAACGAAGCAATTGCTTCCTATAAGATTAATATTCATAATAATTTTGACGGCCATTCGCATACCAGGGCTTCAGAAGGAGGAACAACCAAACCTTTTGCTTTTGAGAGAACATATACGGATAAGGCAGGCCAAAAACAGGCGCGTGTACATAACCATGACATTAAGATACCGGCAGATGCCACTCCGGGAAATTATCATCTGATGGTATACTGTTTGGACCGGTCTGGTAATGAAACTTACGTAGCACGTAATATCGTATTAAGTACGACAGGCGGTGTAGAGAGTGAGCATCACCATGATTAAGTGGAATACCTGAATATGGACAGGACCATACCGACGGATGGGAAGTTTAAACTCCCGTCTTCGGGCATGGCCCTCTTTTGTGTATTGTTCTTTATCGCTTGATTATTAGCACTCTTTCTTCTCTTTTTTCTTCTCCATTTTCTCATAAATCGCCTTCTTTTTCTTTTTTTGATAGGACAAAATCTGTATTTTCTACCGATTTATTGCGATTAATAAAAAAGAACAGTTAATTTTGCGCAATCATTTCATCTAAAAAGAATGGCTGACGACTCTTTATTTTTAATAGATATTGATAAGATACTTCAGACGAAAGCTCCGAAGCACTCCAAGTACATACCAAAGTTTGTCGTCTCCTATCTGAAGAGAATCGTTCATCAGGAGGAACTAAACGTTTTTCTGCGCGACTCAAAAGATAAAGTGGGAGTGGATTTTCTGGAGGCTTGTCTTGAGTTTCTGGATGCAAAGCTGGATGTGAAAGGACTGGAAAATATTCCGAAAGATGGTTTATATACGTTTGTGTCCAATCATCCGTTGGGAGGACAGGACGGAGTTTCTCTCGGGTATATTTTGGGACGCCGTTTTGACGGGAAGGTGAAGTATCTGGTAAATGATTTGTTGATGAATCTTCGCGGATTGGCACCCTTGTGTATTCCTATTAATAAAACGGGCAAGCAGGCCAAAGATTTTCCGAAGATGGTAGAAGCCGGATTCAAGTCGGATGACCAACTCATTATGTTTCCTGCGGGACTCTGTTCCCGGCGTCGGAATGGAGTGATCCGGGACCCTGACTGGAAGAAAACATTTATCGTAAAAAGTGTCCAGTTCCAGCGTGATGTGGTTCCTGTCCATTTTGAGGGTCGTAATTCTGATTTCTTTTATAATTTGGCTAATGTCTGCAAGACACTGGGGATCAAATTCAATATTGCTATGCTTTATTTGGCAGACGAGATGCTGAAAAATCGTCATAAAACATTTACTGTCACTTTCGGTAAACCCATTCCATGGCAGACTTTCGATAAATCGAAAACTCCGGCAGAGTGGGCACAGTATGTGAAAGATATCGTGTATAAACTGTAACAGATTAAGGAACAACTACTAACAAAGTATATGGAAGAAGTTATTGAACCGGTAAGCAAGGAGCTGATTAAAGCTGAGTTGACTGAAGACAAGCGGCTACGTATGACCAATAAGAGTAATAACCAGATATATATTATTACTTATCAGGATTCTCCCAATATTATGCGGGAGATCGGGCGTTTGCGTGAGATTGCTTTTCGGGCAGCAGGAGGCGGTACGGGATTATCGATGGATATCGATGAGTATGACACCATGGAGAATCCGTATAAACAATTGATTGTCTGGAATCCTGAAGCAGAAGAAATTCTGGGAGGTTATCGGTACATTCTGGGGACAGACGTACGTTTTGACGAGCATGGTGCGCCGGTTCTCGCTACTTCACACATGTTTAATTTCTCGGATAAATTTGTGAAGGAGTTCCTGCCTACGACTATTGAACTTGGACGTTCGTTCGTTACGTTGGAATATCAGTCAACCCGTGCCGGAAGCAAGGGATTATTTGCCTTGGATAATTTGTGGGACGGATTGGGAGCATTGACAGTAGTTATGCCGAATGTGAAATATTTCTTTGGTAAAGTAACCATGTATCCCAGTTATCACCGTCAGGGGAGAGACATGATTCTGTATTTCCTGAAGAAACATTTTGGGGATAAAGACGGACTCATTACCCCGATGAAACCGCTTGAGATGGAAACAGAAGAGGCGGAACTGGCGAGAATCTTCTGCAAAGATTCATTTAAAGATGATTATCGGATACTGAACGGTGAGATCCGTAAGCTTGGCTTTAATATCCCCCCTCTGGTAAATGCTTATATGAGTCTGAGCCCGACTATGCGTATGTTTGGCACGGCTATTAATTATGGATTTGGAGATGTGGAGGAAACCGGTATCCTGATTGCTGTAGACGAAATTCTTGAAGAAAAGCGCATGCGTCACATCGAATCGTTTGTTAAGAACGATCCGGAAGACTGCCAGATAACTTCCGGTGTAAATAAAGTTTTCACTCCGAAAGTGGTTACACCGCAGGAAGACTGTTCCCGTTAATTTTACGATAAAGATCCAGGGCAAAGACATCGGTCATGCCCGAAATATAATCAAGCACCGCCTGTACTCTTTCGTAGAGTGCAGGCGCTTTTATATTATATTGCCCTGATACGCGGTTAATAAGCAGCTGTGAATAGGCTTTCTCCGGCGAAGTGACAGCATCTATCATTAATTCAAGGAGCGTGTTGATGACCCGGAAACCTGCTAACTCAATGTCCAGTACGTCCCGTGAACGGTAAATCTTCTTAAACGATACTTCCGAGCAATGTTTGTATGCTTTTTCCGGACGCTCCGAGATGTGCTTGATAAGAGGTCCTTCAAATGTGCCGGAAAGGATTTCGGTTTCGTTATCTAAGAATGCCCGGGTACATTCCTTGATCAGCAGGCCAATGACAGAAGAACGGAGGTAGGCTATCTGTTCGTTTGTGTCGTTGACAATGTTGAACGTTTTACGAATACGTGATTGGCGTTCCTCTGTGAAATAAGCCAGAAGCAGCTCCTTAGTCTCTTCCGTAGTCAGGATTTTCAACTTGTGGGCATCCTCGATATCCATCATTTGGTAACAGATGTCATCGGCTGCTTCTACGAGGTAAACTAATGGATGGCGTACGTATTTTAATGGCTGATCACTAATCTGGATAAGTCCCAGTTCCGTTGCGATGCGGCGGAATCCTTCTTCTTCGGTCGTGAAAAAACCGAACTTGGACTTGTTTCCTGCAAGGCTCGATGAAAAAGGATATTTGACAATAGAAGCCAGGGTAGAATAAGTTAGTACGAATCCCCCTTTCCGGCGTCCTTCAAACTGGTGTGTCAATAAGCGGAAAGCGTTGGCATTTCCTTCAAAATGTGTCAAATCATCCCATTCCATCGGTGAAAGCTGATCTTGCAGCCGTGTTCCTTTACCTTCCGAGAAGAAAGTGGAAATCGCTTTTTCGCCGGAGTGTCCAAAGGGAGGGTTACCCAAATCGTGTGCCAGGCAGGCGGCAGAAACAATAGAGCCTATCTCCGGCAGAAAAGAGTCTTGTAATTGGGGTTGCCGTGTGAGGATCGCTTTTGATACATCATTGCCCAAAGAGCGTCCCACGCAAGATACTTCAAGACTATGCGTCAATCGGTTGTGAACAAATATACTGCCCGGGAGCGGAAAAACCTGTGTTTTGTTCTGTAACCTTCTGAAAGGGGCAGAAAAAACAAGGCGGTCGTAGTCCCGCTGAAATTCCGAACGGTTTTCCTGACGCTCCTCGTGAAACTCTTCCATGCCGAAACGTTTAGCTGAAATCAATCTTTTCCAGTCCATCATGATCTTTACAATTGGGTATTTGCACATTATTTAACTGCAAAAGTATGAATTTTAGGCTCAAATTGCGTATTTTCGCCCGTTAAATAGTAAACATACTGAATATGAACGTACAAGTAATCAATAAATCGAAGCATCCGCTTCCGGCATATGCAACCGAACTTTCTGCAGGAATGGACATCCGCGCTAATATTTCCGAACCGATTTCTTTAGAGCCGATGCAACGGTGTCTGGTTCCTACAGGACTGTTTATCGCTCTTCCACAGGGATTTGAAGCGCAAATTCGTCCTCGGAGCGGACTGGCTTTGAAGAAAGGGATTACTGTCTTGAATTCTCCCGGAACAATTGATGCCGATTATCGTGGGGAGATTTGTATTATCCTGGTGAATCTTTCGGCTGAGACGTTTGTCATTGAAGATGGGGAACGTATTGCACAGATGGTGATTGCACGTCATGAGCAGGCGATGTGGCAAGAAGTAGAGATCTTGGACGAAACGGAACGGGGTGCAGGTGGCTTCGGGCATACCGGAAGAGGATAGAAGTTCGATTGAATCAATAATTGTAGTAAAATGAAGATAGATAAATTGCTTTTCGGAGTGCTGTTGCTTCTGTTTGCCTCCTGTGGTTCATCCCGTAAGGTGGAGAAACCGTCAGGGCAAGCTGCCGTTCAGGAGATAAAACTCGCTCCGGAGCAGCAACGTAAATATGACTATTTCTTTCTTGAAGCATCACGTCTGAAAGTGAAAAAGGAGTATACGGCCGCCTTCGACCTGTTACAACATTGTTTGGCTATTAATCCAACCGGTTCGGCAGCTCTATACGAGATTTCCCAGTATTATCTTTTTCTTAAACAAGTGGCGCAGGGGCAGGAAGCATTGGAGAAAGCAGTTGCTTATGCTCCTGATAATTATTGGTATAGTCAGGCATTGGCCAGTCTGTACCAACAGCAGGATCAGAAAGAAAAAGCGATCGGAATACTCGAAAAGATGGCGACACGTTTTCCCGCTAAACAAGATCCGTTGTTCAACCTGCTCGATTTATATAATCAGAAGGAAGACTATGGCAAAGTTATTTCTACCCTAAACCGTATAGAGGAAAAAATGGGGAAGAATGAGCAGATTACAATGGAGAAGTTTCGTATCTATCTGCAAATGAAGGATGACAAAAAGGCTTTTGAAGAAATAGAGAGCCTGGTCAATGAGTATCCGATGGACTACCGCTATCAGGTGATTCTGGGCGATGTCTATATGCAGAATGGCAAGAAGCAGGAAGCTTATGATACTTATAAGAAAGTACTTGCCGCAGAACCGGACAATCCGATGGCATTGTTTTCATTGGCTTCGTATTACGAGCAGACCGGACAGAAAGAACTGTTTGAACAACAGATGGATACTTTGCTACTGAACCGGAAAGTTCCTTCGGATACAAAGGTGAATGTGATGAGGCAGTTTATCGTCCAGAGCGAACAGGAGGGAAAAGACAGTACACAGGTTATCGGACTGTTTGACCGGATGATGCAAATGGATATGGACGACGCGCAAATTCCGATGCTTTATGCACAGTATCTACTATCCAAAGGGATGGAGGCACAGTCTATTCCGGTATTGGAGCAAGTAGTACAGATAGATCCTACCAATAAAGCTGCACGCATGACTTTATTAGGTTCCGCCATCCGAAAGAATGATTATGAACAGGTGATTAAGATCTGTGAGCCGGGGATTGAAGCAACTCCGGATGCCTTGGAGTTTTATTTTTATCTGGCTATTGCATATAATCAGGCCGAACGTTGGGACGATGTACTGGAAGTCAGCCTGAAAGCACTGGAACATGTCACTCCGGAGAGTGACAAGCAAATGGTCTCCGATTTCTATACAATTACGGGTGATGTATATCATACCAAAAAGTTGATGAAGGAGGCGTATGCAGCATATGATTCGGCTTTGGTATACAATCCGTCCAATATCGGTGCACTAAATAATTATGCTTATTATTTATCGGTAGAGCGCAGGGATCTCGATAAGGCGGAGGAGATGAGTTATAAAACCGTAAAAGCCGCACCGAGTAATGCGACCTATCTGGATACTTATGCCTGGATTCTTTTTGAGAAAGGAAACTATGCTGAGGCCCGTATCTATATTGACGATGCCATCAAGAATACCAAACCGGAAGAAGAGAGCAGCGTGGTGTTTGAACATTGCGGGGATATCTATTTTATGACCGGTGACGTAGAAGGTGCCTTGAAATATTGGAAGAAAGCACTCGAACTGGGTACTGAATCGAAAACACTTAAACAGAAAATAGAAAAGAAGAAATACATTGCGGAATGAAAGGATGTATGTTTAAGAAATCTGTTATCAGACAGTCATACCTGCTGCCTTTACTACTTTTGGTAATGCTGCTTGCGGGTTGTAAAACATCGAAGGTTGTCAAGACCGCACCGGTGGAACCGGCTTACCTTTCGTCTAAGCTGCAGTTGACAGTGCCTAACAAAAACGGCAGTATTACTGTAAGTGGCAGTATGAAAATGAAAAGTGGCGAACGGATTCAGCTGTCTGTCCTGATGCCGGTGTTCCGTTCGGAAGTAATGCGCATGGAGGTCACTCCGGATGAAGTATTGCTGATAGACCGTATGAATAAACGTTATGTACGGGCAACCCGTGATGAACTGAAAGAGTTATTGCCTGAGAATGCCGATTTCGACCGGTTAGAGAAACTTTTGTTCAAGGCTTCCCTTCCGGGAGAGAAGAAAGAGCTTACAGGACGTGAATTGGGGATTCCTTCTTTGGAGAAAGCCAAAGTGAGACTGTCTGATTTTTCGACCGCCGAATTTGAATTAATCCCCACCGAGGTATCATCCAGATATACTCAGGTGGCATTGGAAGACTTGCTAAAAATGCTGATGAAACTATGAACCGCTTTCTTTTGATTCTGGTAAGCTGTCTTTGTTTGACAACTGTTGTTTCAGCTCAGTCCAATAAACTGATTAAGGAGCTGGAGAGTAAGCGTGGTGCCTTGCAACAACAGATTGCGGAGACTGAGTCATTGCTGAAGAATACGAAGAAAGATGTAGGCAGCCAGTTGAACGGACTTGCCGCCCTTACCGGACAGATAGAGGAGAGAAAGCGCTATATCATTGCCATGAACAATGACGTAGAGGCTGTCGGTAGAGAAATCTCCGGATTGGAGCGTCAGCTCAGAGGGCTTCAGCGTGACCTGAAAGATAAAAAGAAGAAATATGAGTCATCCGTACAGTACTTGTATAAAAATAAATCGGTTGAAGAGAAACTGATGTTTATTTTTTCTGCGAAAAGCCTTGGACAGACTTACCGGCGCCTCCGTTATGTGAGAGAATATGCCACTTATCAACGTCTGCAGGGAGAAGAGATCTTGAAGAAACAGGAACAGGTGAACCGTAAGAAGAAAGAACTTCAGCAGGTGAAAGCCGCTAAAGAAAACTTGTTGCGTGAACGGGAGGGCGAAAAGGCTAAACTGGAAGCACAGGAGAAAGAGAAACGTGAGATGGTGGCCAGCCTTCAGAAGAAACAGAAGGGGCTGCAAAACGAAATTAATAAAAAACGGCGTGAGGCTAACCAGCTGAATGCAAAAATCGACAAGCTGATTGCAGAAGAGATAGAGCGTGCCCGCAAGCGTGCCGAAGAAGAAGCTCGCCGGGAAGCAGCTGCCCGCCGGAAAGCGGCTGCCAAAGAGGACAAGACCTCCTCAACGGGAAGCGGCACTGCTCCGGCAAAGAAAAAGGCGGCGCCTCTGGAACGTTTCACTATGAGTAAGGCCGACCGGGAACTTTCGGGTAATTTCGTGAGCAACCGGGGCAAACTGCCGATGCCTATCACAGGTCCTTACATCATTACCAGCCATTACGGACAATATGCCGTGGAAGGATTGCGTAATGTGAAACTCGATAATAAAGGAATTGATATACAAGGCAAGCCGGGTGCACAGGCACGTGCTATCTTCGATGGTAAAGTAGCAGCCGTGTTCCAGTTGAACGGGCTTTTTAATGTACTGATACGTCACGGGGATTACATTTCGGTATATTGTAACCTCTCGTCTGCTTCTGTGAAATCCGGTGATACGGTAACCACCAAGCAGGCTATCGGTCCGATTTTCTCAGACGGCAGTGACAATGGGCGGACTGTCCTTCATTTCCAACTGCGCAGAGAGAGGGATAAGTTGAACCCCGAACCGTGGTTGAACCGGTGACGCTTTCATTGGGCAAATAGGCACATACATAACAACAAGTCGTTTTTTTTAATCTTAAATGAATACAACACATGCGAATCATCACTCTACTAATTACTTTATTTGCTTTTGGGATAACACCGTTGCAGGCATTCTCCTATTTCTCTTTTAAGAAGTATCAGGTAGAAGACGGATTATCACATAACACAGTCTGGTGTGCCATGCAAGACAGCTATGGCTTTATCTGGCTGGGCACGAGCGACGGTTTAAATTGTTATAACGGGCGGGGCAACAAGGTTTACAGGAATATCCTGAATGATAAGTTCTCGTTGGAGAATAACTTTGTGCAGGCGCTTTTTGAGGAAGAGAATCAGAATATATGGGTGGGAACCAACTGGGGACTTTATATTTATGACCGGGAACATGACCGTTTCAGCTATTTTGACAAGAAAACCCGTTATGGAGTCTTTATCAGCAGTGAGATTAAGAAAATCATAAAGACCGAGAGCGGATTGATCTGGATTGCCACTCTGGGGCAGGGATTGTTTGTCTATGATCCTAAGACCGATGTGCTGACACAAAACAGCCTTCAGACTTCTTTTGTATGGGATGTCTGTGAAAGTAACTCCCGCCACATTTATGCTTCTTCCTTACAGGAGGGCTTGCTTTGCTTCGATGAGAGCGGCAAATTTCTACAGTCTTATCCTCTTTTATCCGCGGGGAATAATCCCGATAATTATCGCATTAACTGTTTGCTCGATATTCGCAGCGATATTTGGTTCGGAGCCGGAAGCAATCTGCTGTATTGCCTGAACGAGCGCACCGGAAAGCTGGACAGTTATAATGCCTCCCATCTGAACTTCGGTGTTATCCGCTGCCTGCTGAGTTATTCGGAAACAGAACTTCTGGTAGGCACTGACAACGGGCTTTACCTTTTTGACTTGCGTGATAAAACTTTTTCGCGGATCGATAACCCGTCAGATCCCAGAAGCCTGAGTGACCAGTCGATCAATGCGATGATGCGTGATGCGGAAGGTGGAATCTGGGTACTGACCAATCTCGGAGGAGTGAATTATCTGGCTAAACCTACCAAAAGATTCGACTATTATCCTCCTGTCTACCGGGATGGGGGGGGTAACTGCCGGGAAAGTGGTAGGTCCTTTCTGTGAGAATGCCGCAGGAAATATCTGGGTGGGTACCCGCGACGGTTTATGTTTCTTCGACGTGTCCACTTATCAGTTGACCGCTTATCCGATCGGTGGGAAAGCAGACAAGAAATATGACATACGCTCTTTGTTGCTGGATGGTGACCGTCTGTGGATAGGCACTTATGCCGAAGGGTTGAAGGTACTCGACCTCCGGACCGGGCATGTGAAGTCGTACAATCATCTGCAGGACACCCCGAACACGATTTGCAGTGACGATGTTCTGGCTGTCTACAAAGATCGCAGCGGAGATATTTTTGTCGGGACCAGTTGGGGGCTGTGCCGTTACAATCCTCAGGAAGATAACTTTTCAACCATCACTACGGTAGGATCGATGGTATCTGTGGTCGATATTCTGGAGGACATGTATGACAATTTGTGGATTGGCACATCCAACAGTGGGGTGTTCCGCTTTAACACACGGAACGGACACTGGAAACATTTCCAGCACGAAAGGAATGATTCGACTACCATTACCAACAACTCCGTGATTACACTGTTTGAGGACCTGAAAGGTACCATGTGGGTTGGTACGAACGGTGGAGGACTTTGTTCATTTGATCCGAAGACGGAGACATTCGTTGACTTTGATCCGGACAATACCATATTGCCCAATCGGGTCATCTACTCCATCGAGCAGGATAAGACGGGCGATTTCTGGATATCAAGCAATGCGGGACTGATAACGATTAACCCGATCACCAAGCAGCATTTCCGCCAGTTCACGGTCAATGACGGTCTGCAAGGTAACCAGTTCACTGCCCAGTCATCTTTGAAGACGGCAAGCGGCAAGCTCTATTTCGGCGGAATCAGTGGGTTCAATTCTTTTGTTCCCGACCAGTTCATGGATAACCAGTACATCCCTTCTGTATATATCACCGAAATACGTCTGCCCTATACGACAGATGAACGGGTGGTGCAGGATATTCTTCATCTGGAAGAGCCTCTTTATCGTGCCAAGACCATTACGTTGCCTTACGAATATAATACTTTCTCGGTTAGCTTCGTTGCCTTGAGTTACGAAGATCCGTTGAAGAACCGTTATTCCTACCGCTTGAAAGGGGTGGACAAAGAGTGGGTGGTCAATTCAGAACTGAATACGGCTTCTTACACCAATTTGCCTCCTGGCAAATATGTGTTCGAAGTAAGAGGCTCGAATAATGATCATAAGTGGAATGACCAGACTACCTCTCTCCTGATTGTAATCACGCCTCCATGGTGGCTGACTACATGGGCATACTGCATCTATACGCTTCTTCTCATCGGACTTGCCTATTATGCAGGCTGGCGATGGAACCGGCATGTGAAGAAGAAGTATAAACACCGGATGGAAGAGTATCAGACTGCGAAGGAGAAGGAAGTCTACAAATCAAAAATTAGTTTCTTCATCAATCTGGTGCACGAAATCCGCACTCCGTTGAGTCTGATCCGTCTTCCTCTTGAAAGGTTGCTGGAAGATAAACGAGAAGGACGGGATGCCAAGTACCTGTCGGTGATCGACCGGAATGTCAATTACCTTTTGGGAGTCACCAATCAACTGCTTGATTTTCAGAAGATGGAGAACGGCGGAGTACAGTTGAATCTGAAGAAATGCGATATCAATCAGCTGGTAAGCGATGTTTATGGGCAGTTTACAAGCCCTGCCGAACTGAAAGGCATCTCGGTGATGCTTGATCTCCCGGAAGGTGAGATCTTTGCCTCGGTGGATCGCGAAAAGGTCTGTAAGATTATTGTCAACCTGATAGGTAATGCGGTGAAATATGCCCAGAGCCGTATCGACATTAAATTGGTATCTTCCGGTGAAGGTTTCCGGGTTTCGGTGAGCGATGACGGTCCGGGTATTCCGGATGGAGAGAAGCAGAAAGTGTTTGAGGCCTTCTACCAGGTGAAGGACGGTAAGTCGGGTGCGGTGGGCACAGGTATCGGACTGGCCTTCTCCAAGTCGTTGGCCGAAGCACATCATGGTACGTTAAGTCTTGAGGACAGCGTGTATGGCGGTTCTTCTTTCGTGCTCACTTTGCCTTGGGGCGAGGAGGTGGTTTCTGAAGAGCCCGAAGTGCTGATACCGGAAAGTCAGAATCCGGTTGCCGAGGAATCGGTTTCCGAGGCGCCGGGCAGTAAGTTTACCATCCTGCTGGTAGAAGATAACGTAGATCTGTTGAATTTGACGCGGGAGTCACTGAGCACCTGGTTTAAAGTCCTGAAAGCCCAGAACGGCTGGCAGGCGCTTGAAGTGCTTGCCAATGAAACCGTAGACGTGATTGTCAGCGACGTGATGATGCCTGAGATGAATGGTTTGGAGTTGACAGCTAAAGTCAAGACAGATATTGAATACTCCCATATTCCTGTCATCCTGCTGACGGCAAAAACTACGTTGGAAGCTAAGGTTGAAGGTTTTGAGTATGGAGCGGACGTGTATATCGAAAAGCCGTTCTCCATCCGCCAGTTGCACAAACAGATTGAAAACCTGCTGAAGTTGCGCCAGTCGTTCCATAAAATGATGACCGAATTGTCCGGCAACAGTGGAGCTTCGCCCGTCAGTCTCGTAGAATATTCCGTTTCGCAGAAAGATTGCGAACTGATGGCTAAAGTGCGGGCAGCTGTTGAGGCGCAGCTCTCTGATGAGCATTTCTCTGTCGACACATTGGCGGAGTCCCTCAATATGAGCCGTTCCAACTTCTATCGCAAGATAAAGGCACTGGCCGGCATGCCGCCCAATGACTATCTGAAGACGATCCGCCTGAACAAGGCTGCCGAATTATTAAAAAACGGGGTACGCATTACTGACGTGTGTGAGCAGATCGGTTTCAGTTCTTCGTCTTATTTTGCCAAATGCTTTAAGATTCAGTTTGGAGTGTTGCCCAAGGATTATCATTGATCATCTTCTGCGATGAATAATATTTTACCAAAACATTTGCTGAAAGATGGCTTGGTCCGGCTTTTCGGAGACCTCCCGGAGAAGGGGGGATTTACGTATACGCGCAGGCAAGTTTGCGCATATACGCAGATTTATTTCCGTCTATGCGTAAATCCGAACCCTTCAGAAAGGCGTTTTGTGGCGTTTTTTGGGGGAGAAAGAGTTATTAGGGCGGAGAGGGGGTAGCGGTACCCCCTGTTCCGCTGTTATAGATAGAAGTCGGGATGATTCTTAATTTTTATAAATTAAATATCGGCCGGAGAGGTGTCTTTCACTTCTCACTAATCCCTTCTTTGCGAGGTTTTCCCAGGAGAGGCATTCCATCGGCATCCCAGCTTATTTTTTGCAGGCGTGGACTGCGTGAGTCTGTTGCGCCCGGAGCGTCATTCGGGATTCTTCGGGCATGATAAAGCATATACCACTCCTTTCCGTCCGGCGAAGGTACGAAAGAAGGGCTGCCCGGTCCGAAGACACTGTCTTCGGGTTGTTGTTCAAAGACAGGCGTGTCCAGCTTCTTCCACGATGCTGCGTCTGTCAGGTCGCTGCCGGCATCGGCAGTCAGCAGTCCGATGCAGTAATAAGGGGTCCAACTTCCACTTGCACAGTAGTATATCAGCACTTTGTCCTTGTTTTTCGACTCAAAGAACTGTGGGGCTTCGTTGACGTGGATCGGATAGGCCGTTTTACTGCCGTCGGGCGAAATCCATTGACGTTCCCATTCATACTCCGGTTCCGAAATCATCACCCTGTCCGACGAGAGTGTCCATGGATTCTCCATCTTGGCTATGTAGATGCATTGGGTTTCGGCCTCGATCCGTTGTTTGGGCCATCCGCACCAGATGAGGTAGCGTTCACCCCGGTGCTCAAACGTACTGGCATGGATTGCCCAGTTATCGTCTTTGTCCGTTTTGATCCGCCCTTTCATCACGAACTCACCCTCCAGCGGGTTGGCTGAGACATTTTCGATCACATAGATGTGGTGATTGTCCATATTGCCGTCGTCCGCGGCGAAGTATACGTACCATTTTCCGTCAATCCGGTGTATTTCCGGTCCCCAAAGGTGATACGAGCTGGATACCTCCTTCGGTATCCACACCTCTTTCCGGGTTGCATGCTCCAGATCGGTGATATCATTCGTTTCCCAAAGGATGATTTTATTCTCGGCTCCTTGTGTATAGTAATACTTGCCTTCGTGAAAAACAGCCCATGGTTCTGCTCCCACGGGCAGTAGGGGGTTGGTATAGGTGGCTCCGGAAGGGACCTCCTTGGATACGGGAGCTTTTTTGTTTTGACAAGCCGGACAGCAGATGAGTGCCAGCAAGAGCAACGGGATATGTATGAGTTTCATAGGCTTGGGGTTTACAACAACGTTACAAATATAGATACCTTTTGAGGGGGCTGAAGGCGGAGAGGGGCAAGTTTAGGCTATTTTAACGTGAATCGGTCAACCATGCGGAGGGCACAGAGTCCCACAGGGAATCTATTTCTTAGTAAAACAAGAGATTAACACTTTGTGGAACTCTGTGGTGGGCCGATGGCGTTAGAGCTCGCTGATTTCCGAATACAGCTCAATCATGCAGGAGTTTTCCAGCAAGCTTTTGAACTTGTCTTTACGGTTGCCCGACCAGTCATTGTTCAGCAATCCGTTTTCGTCACGGGTATACTGCCAGGCATAGTCCGCATTGTCTATCATGGCTTTCACGTATGTATCATTTTTATCAACCTCGTAAAGAGCTTTCAAGCCACGGAAGAGGATGACGTTGAACCACGGACTTGACGGAAAGAACTTCATTTCTCCTTTTACCGTAGGCTGCGGTTTCAGGAAATGCCGGCAGGCACCTTTGGCCGTCTGCTGTGCGTCTTTCAGGTACTGTTCGTCGCCGGTAGCCTGATAGAGTAATACGCCTGCTTGGATCATCTGTCCGCTGTTGTACGTATATTTGGCATAACCGATTTTTCCTTGCAGATTTTTATTGTCCCAGTAGACAAAATCAGACGGGTCACGGAGGTTATCACGTGTCCACTGGTAAGTTGCCTTGGCTTGGTCGAGGTATTTTTTCTCTTTGGTCAGTTTGTAGAGCTTCATGCAGAGAACTGTTGCAGGAGCATTCGAACAAGTATTCTTTGATTCCTTTTTCTGTTCGCACCAGTAGATACCGCCTCCCAGATCGTCCGACCATCCAGAATAGATGTAATCGTGCAAGGCAATGGCCTTCTTCAGGTATTCCTTATTCTTTGTGGCTGCGTAATAGTCGCAGAAGTCAATCGCTACCCAATCATTGTCGTCGTAGTAACGGTCATTCTGGCCGGCAAAGGCGGGATAAGACTGATAACACTCCGGTTGGCGGGTAGTATCCCAGTACAAGTCGAGTCCGGGCTTGATTTGTTTGTCCATCAGTTTCTTGTACTTTTTGTCGCCGGATGTTTTATAGAGCGATACACAGCCTGACACCATTGCCGAATAAGGCCACAGGAAGGATACTTCTTGTTGGGTAACCTCTGAGCCGGTGTTGGCTGTATACGTAATTTGTTGATTCGGATTTCGTGGATAAGTTTCCATCAGCAATCCATACTTTTTTACCTCATAGAGAGACAGTACCCGTTGGAGGAGTGAATCGGCTCTTTGAAGGTAGACTTTACCTCCCAACTGTGCCGACAAACAGGCAGGAACCAGCAAGAAGGTGAGGGCAATGAATGATTTTCTCATACTTATATTCAAATAATGGCGATCGGTGGTCGGGCAGGTGGCACGGCGTTCATAGGCGTTAATCCGGTGAGCGGGCTGTGCGACTTGACAATAACTCAACTACTGATTCGCATAAACAGTAAAATTGTAGATTGCAGTCGAGAGCTTCCCGGGGTGCAAGGACCTTTTCACCACAGGTTACACAGGTTATTCATTAACCATTCGTGACTTAGAAGTCACTCTGTGTTACCCTGTATCCTCTGTGGTGAGTTTTGGTACATCCCCGGGCGCGAGGCTCCCTTCTTTACTTTATTTTCTCGAAGATAGCTTTGATCCGTTTCATATCCAGTTTGGGAGTACGGTCGTAATAGTAGATACCGTTCTTCTCCTGTTCCACGTCGGTCAGCTGTGTATAGCAGAATCCCGTCACGTGCGGTGAGTCGATAAAGGCATCGATCTGACCTTCCAGACGTTTGTAGAATGCTTCTGCATTTTCCGGCATGCCTCCGTATCCCCATGAATTTTTCCGGTCTTTCTCTGCCATCCAGGGGATACCTCCGAACTCGTCAACCATGTAAGGTTGTCCTTCGTAAACAGCCAGAAAGTCTTTGTCGCGTGCATTACGATAAGGCTCTTTGCCCTCTTCCATCTTTAACTGTTCCGTCAGTTTGACACGATCCTGTTCGTAGTTGTGTACACTCCAGATATCTGTTATCACGTGATTGTCACCACTGGCATCATTTACCGGACGGGTCGGGTCGATGGCTTTCGTGATGTTGTATACGTCGCGGATCAGGCGAACATAAGCATCCGGACCGCCACCCCAGGTTTCGTTAAAAGGAGTCCAGGTCACCAGCGAAGGGTGATTCCGGTCACGGACTACGACTTCACTCCATTCGCCCAGGAAGTTACGGGCAGCCAGCTCCTTGTTTACATCCAGCATCCAGCTTGCCGATTCTCCCCAAGTGATGTAGCCTAACTTGTCGGCCCAGTAATAATATCTCTCTTCGAAGACTTTCTGGTGGAGGCGTGCCCCGTTGAAACCGGCTTCTTTACCCAGTACGATATCGTTCTTCAAAGCTTCGTCACTCGGAGCTGTCCAGATACCTTCCGGATAGAATCCCTGATCGAGTACCAGACGCTGGAAATAAGGCTGGTTATTCAGGTAGAAACGTCCGTTGGCTGTGTGTACTTTACGCATACCGGCGTACGATTTTACTTCATCCACTACGTTGCCTTTGGCATCCTTTACCTGATAAACGAGGTCGTACAGGAACGGAGATTCCGGCGACCACAGTTTCATATTCTTAACCGACAGAACCACTACTGAACTATTGGCACAGTTTACGCTCTTTTTGCCCACGGTTTTGTTTCCGTCTTTTAGAGTGACTTCCAATGTGTTGGCTGATTCATTGTAAAACTCCGGTTCGATGACCAACTGCTTTTGGTCGATGTCCGGACGGACGAATACCGATTTCAGTCCATTGGCTGAAACGGCCTCCATCCATACGGTTTGCCAGATACCGGTAGTACGGGTATATGAGCAACCTCCCGAATAGTAGTTACCACATTGTTTTCCTCCGGTCTGGAGTCCGGAGCGGAGGTCGTCCTGTACAAATACTACCAGGTTATGAGTCTTTCCGGGTGTAACATAACGGGTCAGGTCTACAGCGAACGAAGATGAACCGCCGAAGTGACGCTGTACGAACTTACCGTCGATAAAAATCTCCGCGCAATAATCTACGGCACCGAAGTTCAGGAAGATTTTCTTTCCATTCCAGTCCGATGGAATGGTGATGTTGCGCTGATACCACATCTGTTCGATGAAATCGGTATAGCCCACTCCCGAGAGTTTGCTTTCCGGACAGAAAGGTACCGTAATGCTTTTATCAAATTTCTCTGCCGATTGCAAGCGGCGGTCTTTTCCCGACTTTCCAAAATCAAAATCAAATGTCCAGGTACCGTTCAGGTTGATCCACTGTTCTCTTTCGAACTGTGGACGGGGATACTCCGCTCGCGGAGTATCTGCGCTGAAACAAGACCAACTGTTCAGCATGAATAGCATTGCTGCTGCTAAAAGTTTTTTCATTGTAATTGTGTGTTTGAAGCCTCTTTCCCTCCCTATCCCTTCCCACAGGGAGAAGAGGAAAGAAGGCTTATGTGTGAATATTAAGTTGTTTTTGTTATCACTGTTTGTTGCGGAAATCAATGGGAAGCTCCTACTACCGGAAATTCCGTTATTCTTAAGGTAGTGCATCCGTAAGGAATCAATGTGATCTCTGTTTCCGGTCCCTCACCTCCACTACAGAAAGAATAGGGTTGAGGCCCTGCCATCTCGTTGTAAAGTTTCCATGACGGTATCAGCCTTGCCTTCATCCGTATCTCTATCGGAGCATTTTCTTTATTCCAGGGGAATATGTAAGATTGCTTTTCCGGATGAATCGTTACCCGGGCATGTTCATTCGCTTTGCTGCGGTTGAAGTCTACCAGACCGTAATTCCATGGTTCTGTTGGAGTCACTGCATAATAATACGGGCCGTACCAAGGTTCCTCAAACTTTTTCTTTTCCCATTTCTCTTCCATCTTCAGGGCAAATACCAATGGGCCACGTTCAATGGCTACCGAATTTTCATACCAGGTATCGGCAGTGACTTCCATCGGCAGATGTAGTTCCACGCGGTCTCCTTTTTTCCAGATACGGTCTACAACAGCCATCCGTCCACCTTCCACATGCTGAAGAAGCTGGCCGTTGACTGATATACCGGCTTGTTTGCACCATTTGGGGATGCGTAACTGAAGGGCAAAGTTGACTTCTTTCCGTTTCTTGTCCATAGATTGGAGTGTGAAACTGATTTTATCATCCATCGGATAGTAAGTGTCTTCACGGAAAGTCACCATGCAGCCTTCTGCTACCTTGGCCGTCACCTCCGATGGGGCATATGCTGTAACAGCCAGTCCGCCATCCGGTGTGGCATACCAAAGGCTCTGCGTGAATTTGGGCCATCCTTGGTGCATGTTCGATGCGCAACAAGGATATCCTGTCAATAGTCCGAAACAGTTGTCCGTTCCTCCATGATCCTGATCGAAGTTGCGGCGGTGGCGTGTCACCATTACCTGATTAGCTTGCTGGAAATATTGTTTCGTCATGAAATCGTCAGAAATCTGGGTGGGCAGTGCATTGAATGCAATCCTTTCCAGATGGTCGGCGAAGTCGATATCTCCCGTGATCTCTACCATTTTCTCCAGCGAATACATCAGTTCCACTGCCGAACAAAGTTCGGAACCCTGAGTTGGATTATTGCCATGCAAAGCTTCGTCACCGCCATACATTCCCTGGGGCTGACCGTGAAACTGGCGAATATCACTGAAAGCACGTTTCACTGCATCGAGATATGCCTTGTCCGGTTCTTGTTGATAATAGATGACAGGTTCTTTGATGCCTTGCGCCAGGTTGACGCAATGAATTGTGTTGATGCGTCTCAGGTCACCCCGGTTCACCATGTCTACAAAACTAAAACTCTGTTTATGGATCAGTTTGCCAAGATCAAGGAGGAACGAATCTCCGGTGATATTATAAAGCCAATACACAGCCTGAAGATTATCACAAGCACGGAATTCTGCCCAAAAGGTCCAGTTGCCCAGTGGTTTTTCCGGTAAAGTTTTCAGTTGGTAGCGGAAATAGTTGGTCATGAACCTGATAACCCGCTGGTCATTGGTGGCGGAATAATATTGTTGAAGTATCTTTAACATTACCATGCGTGGCCACCAGTCGTGTGAGTTGTCCCGTTGTATGCCGGCTTCTCCCGGATAGTCTTTGGCCGGGCCAAAGAATCCGTCTTCCCGCTGGCTATTTAAAGCCCATTCTATCCAGGGTTGTACTTTGGCCTTCAGCTGTGTGTCGTCCAGAAGGTATGCCAGTGGGAGTAATCCGTCAATCCAATACGGTCCTCTTTCCCATTGGTCACCGTCGCCGCCGAGCCAACCGTTGCGCTCGCCCATCACTAACGGATACAGTTTGTCCATTTGTCCGGTAGCCCCGTTTTTCTGCCTGACCAGCATTTCCTGCAGCCATCCTTTAGCTTTGATACTGCCCAATGGCAGTTCCATAAAAGGCTTGCGCACCAACGGATAGCGGTTGTTGGTATAATTTTCGGGGGTATCGGCCCGGAGCCCGCTTCCTAAAGAAGAGAAGCAGAGACTCAGTCCGATAAGCAGATATGTAAACGTATTCTTTTTCTTCATGAGTGTTTTTCTATTAATGTTTGGGTACAGAAAGTTTTATTCTCTGGTGTTCGGGAAAGCGGAAACACGCAGCCTGGCTGCTCCCATCGGTATCAGTGTAATTTCCTCTTTCTCTCCTTTCGGTGCATCCATTTCAGGGAGTTCGCTGCACAAATCGTATTGGTCGATGATCCATGAAGGAACTTTCCGTCCGATGGCTTTTACTTCAATCGGTGTACTTGCTACGGTGAACGGGAAGTTATCTGCCGGCCATTCTTTGCGTACTACTTTAAAGTCTTTCAAAGGTTTGTCCTTGCCGAGTACCAATGCGTAGTTCCAAGGAGTTTTTGCATAGATCTCGTATGTCGGCCATTGGCTGGCGTCGGCGCCTTCCTGCCATTTGGAGTCACCGATAGCCGTAGCGCGGCTGTCCTTTTTCACATAATCTTCGTCAATTTTCAGTGACATTGTCAACGGACCGTAGTCTACGCTTACACTGTTTTTGTTCACTTGCCATGTACGCATCGAAAGTTGCATCGGCAGCTGAATTTCCACTTGGTCATTGTCTTTCCATTCGCGATGGATGCAGGCATATTGTCCGGCTTCGGGGTTGGCCGCTACCTTTTTGCCGTTAACAAAGATAGTCGCACCCTCTGTCCATGAAGGAATTCTCAGGTAGAAGGGGAAACTTACTGCTTTCGGAGTATTCACCGTAAACCGGATCGTTTCCTCAAAAGGATAGTTAGTCTGTTCGTGAAGAGTTATTTCGTTTCCGTCACCCACTTTCACTGTTGCTTTGCAGGCAGCATACATAGCGGCTGCTATACCGTTATCCGGACTGGCCAGAATCAGATGTTCGGCATAGTAAGGCCATCCCTGTGCATGATTGTGCTGGCAGCAACGGCTACTGAAGGGATTCATTGCCAGGAAAGGTCCCCGGTTATCGATGCCCGGATGATGGTTCTTTGAGTCACTGACAGTTTGATTGGGACAAGTGATATAACGCAAACCCTTGAAGTCCGGCATTACGGCAGCCGGATAACTGTTGAATGCCACCTCTTCGCAGTGTTCTGCCCAAAAAGGATCGCCGGTCATACACAGCATCAACTCGTCCGAGGCCATCTGTTCCACCAATCCGCAGGTTTCTACTCCCTGGCGCGGGTCAATTGATCCCATACGTGCATTTTCATCGGCACCGAACATACCGCCCGGCACTTGTCCGAAAGTACGGCGGATCAGGTTGTGCACATTATAAGATGCTTTCAGCAGGGTCGAGTCTCCCGTCATCATATAATAGGTAGCCGGTTCGCGGAAACACTGCGCGATGTTCACGTTGTGCCAGTTTGGCAATGCCGACGGACGGGTCCAGTCTGCTGTGTTACGGTGTATTTTCTCAGCCAGTTCCAGTAAGAACTGATCTCCTGTACGGTTATAGAGCCAATATACGCTTAACAGGTTGTCCCCGCCACGGCTGTTCTCCCAATAATCTTCCAGAAACTGTTCATCCGGTACACTCAGTTGCCATTTGAAGTAATTGGTCATCAGGTCAATAACCCGTTGATCATTTGAATATTCGTAATAGGATTGAAGACACCAGAGCATGATCATCTGTGCCCACAACTCTCTTTTTCCGTTTCGTTCGTTGATAGGACCGAAATATCCGTCAGGCTGTTGGCTGGCAAATGCACCTTCAAGCCATATCTTGGCCTCGTCGATCATTTTCTGATCCTTTAATATATAGGCCAGGTTTCCATATCCTTTCAGCCAGTAGGGAACCTCTTCCCATCCATGGTCTCCTCCTTGGGTCAGCCAGGCATTGTTCTCCTTACCCAGCCATGCGCTGATTTCATTCAGATGCCCCGTCAGTCCATCTTTCTGTAGTTCCAGATATTTCTTTAACCATCCTTCGGGTTGGATACTTCCTACAGGTAGTTTAATGAAGTTCATCGGTTTCAGTGGCAGGCGGTTTCCTACATAATTTACGTTGGTTTGTGCACAGTCGGGCCGATTCACTATAGCTACTGCCGACGATGATTGATCGGAAGTGCACGATGCTGCCAGTAATCCGGCGGTAATCAGGATTCCTGCCAGGCCTCCTTTCAGATTTTTCATCTTTTTCATGTTTGGGTGCTTTTACTTATGGTTATTATTTAGGGGTTATTTCGATACAAATCAGTAGCTTCGTCTGATATCATGCTACAAAGTTTGTGAATTCTGCATGAAATGTGTGAAACAAACTATTCAATAAATAGCAATTACTGACCAATAAGATGTGAAATACAGGTTCAGTGAACAATAGGAGCATAAAAAGAACAGTTTCTTTTGTTTATTGAGCAGTATTTATCCCTTTATTCAACGAAAATGTTTTTTCTTTGTAGCATCTTAATAACGAAAAGCTATGAAAACAAAGATCTACCTGCTATTTATTACTACCTTATTCTTCTGCGCCGGTTGTGGAAACAAGAACGGCGGGCAGAAACAGAGGTCGGTAAGTGCAGCAAAGGATACATATGTAAATCCTTTGTTTCCGGAAGGAGCCGATCCGAGTGCTCTGTTCCATAATGGCAAGTATTATTATACACATGGGACAGAAGATAAAATCCTGCTTTGGGAAACGTCTGACATTACCGATATGGCTCACTCTGTTTGTAAAATGGTGTGGCGTCCGGAAGATCCGTCCAATTGTTGTCACCTCTGGGCACCGGAGATTCATTATATAAATGATAAATGGTATATTTATTATGCTGCCGATGATGGCAATACGGACAACCATCAGTTGTACGTACTTGAAAACTCTTCTCCCGATCCCATGCAGGGTAAATTTGAAATGAAGGGGAGCATTATGACCAATCCCGAATGGAATTGGGGTATACAAGCCACTACTTTCGAACATAAGGGAGTTCGTTATTTAGCCTGGTCCGGTTGGCCCAAGAGAAGAACCAATGCTGAAACTCAATGTATCTATATTGCCCGGATGAAAGACCCGTGGACACTTGACTCTCTCCGTGTCTTGATATCCAGACCCGAATATGAGTGGGAACGCCAGTGGGTAAATCCGGATGGTAGCCGTACGGCTTATCCTATTTATGTGAATGAAGGACCTCAGTTCTTCCATTCGAAGGATAATAAGACATTGATTCTCTATTATGCCGCCAGTGGTTCATGGTCACCTTATTATTGCATCGGAATGCTGACTGCCGATGCCGAAAGTGATCTGCTCGATCCGGCCTCTTGGACAAAAAGTCCGGTTCCGGTATTCCAGCAATCGTTGGAAAACGAAGTATACGGTCCGGGTGGTCTCTCGTTTGTTCCGTCGCCCGATGGCACGGAGTGGTATATGATTTACCATGCCCGTCAGGTAACCAACGGAGATACCGGTAGTCCTGAGACCCGCAATCCGCGGATACAGAAAATAGGATGGGATGCTAACGGAATGCCCGATTTAGGGATTCCGGTTCGTGCAGGAGTCGCCTTGCCGAAGCCTTCGGGTACTCCCTTGAAATAAAATAGTTATTTAGAACGTTTTTCCTTAGTTTGACAGGTAGCCGACTACCTGCCCCGGGGAACGTATTGCGTAATCAATAGGTTAAACATAATTTTAAGACAATGAAAAAGAGCATTTTAATTGCTGTTCTGACAGCGTCGATGGCTACTTCCGCTTTTGCACAATGGAAACCGGCAGGAGACAAAATCAAGACAAAGTGGGCTGAACAGGTAAACCCTGAGAATGTACTACCCGAGTATCCGCGTCCGGTAATGGAACGGGGAGAGTGGAAAAACCTCAATGGTTTGTGGAATTATGCCATCACAGAAAAGGGAGCCGTTCCTTCGGCTTATGAAGGACAGATCCTGGTTCCTTTTGCCGTAGAGTCCAGCCTTTCAGGTGTTGGTAAGAAAGTAAGTCCCGATGAGGAACTCTGGTATCAGCGTAACTTCACTGTACCTGCCACTTGGAAAGGTAAAAAGGTGATGTTGAATTTCGGTGCTGTAGACTGGAAAGCCGATATTTGGGTGAATGATATTAAAGTAGGGCAGCATACCGGCGGATTTACTCCTTTCTCGCTTGATATTACAGCTGCTTTGGCTGCTAAGGGAGACAATAAGCTCGTAGTGAAAGTATGGGATCCGACAGACCGCGGACCTCAGCCTCGCGGCAAACAGGTGAACCGTCCCGAAGGTATCTGGTATACGGCCGTGACAGGTATCTGGCAGACTGTTTGGATGGAACCTGTGGCCGAACGTCATATAACGAATGTTCGTACTTCTTCGGATATCGACCGAAAGAAACTGACCGTAGATGTTGCTACCAGTACCGGTTGTCCTTCCGAAGTTATTGAAGTGAAAGTGTTCGATGGCAAACAATTGGTTGCTACCGGAAAAGGACTGAATGGCCAGACCATCGACATTCAGATGCCTGCCGATGCAAAATTGTGGAGTCCTGCCTCTCCGGCTCTCTATTCCATGCAGATAGCTCTGTTGAATAATGGTAAAGTGACTGATAAAGTAGACAGTTACACAGCTATGCGTAAATATTCTACCCGTCGTGACAAGAACGGAATTGTACGTCTGCAACTGAATAATGAAGATGTGTTCCAGTTTGGTCCGCTCGATCAGGGTTGGTGGCCCGACGGGTTGTATACAGCTCCGACAGACGAGGCGTTGGTGTATGACATCCAGAAAACCAAAGACTTCGGATTCAATATGATCCGTAAGCATGTGAAGGTGGAACCGGCACGTTGGTATACACACTGCGATAAACTGGGTATCATTGTATGGCAGGATATGCCGAACGGTGACCGTGAGCCGGAATGGCAGATGTATAATTACTTCACGGGTAACGAGCTGAATCGTAGTGAAGAGTCGGAACAGATTTATCGTAAAGAGTGGAAAGAGATCATGGACTATTTGTACAACTATCCTTGCATCGGTGTATGGGTTCCGTTCAATGAGCGTTGGGGACAGTTCAAGACCGAAGATATTGCGGCATGGACAAAGAAGTATGATCCTTCACGCTTGGTGAACCCGGCAAGTGGCGGCAATCATTTCCCTTGTGGTGACATTCTCGATTTGCATCATTATCCCAATCCGTCCCTCGACTTCTATGATGCCGGACGTGTTACTGTATTGGGTGAATATGGCGGTATCGGACTGGCATTAAACGAACACCTTTGGGAACCGAATCACAACTGGGGATACGTAAAGTTCAATTCTCCGGAGGAAGTAACGAAACAATATGTTGAGTACGGCAATGAATTGTACCGGTTGATTCAGCGAGGTTTCTCGGCTGCTGTCTACACACAGACCACTGATGTGGAAATGGAAGTGAACGGACTGATGACATATGACCGTAAGGTGATTAAGGTGAATGAAGCCCAGGTGAAGGCTATCAATACCAAGATATGCAATTCTTTAAATAAGTGATTAGAGTAGGGTGTCGATAGGTACACAAGTTTTTGATTAAGGTATAGATTGTTGAAGGATACGATTTTGAGTGAAACATACAAATAAATAAAATAATGAAAAAACTATTTGCAATGGCTTTAGCAGTCGGTATGCTATGTAATGCACAGGCAGCCGATTTGTACAAAGCGAGTAAAAATGTAGCTTTGCGTGCTCCGGCAGTGCCTCTCATCACTTCCGACCCTTATCTGTCCATCTGGTCGCCCACAGATGCACTGAATGAAAGCAGCACGATGCATTGGACCGGAACGGAACATCCTTTGTTGGGTGCCATACGTGTGGATGGGAAAACCTATCGTTTTATGGGCAAAGATAAGTTGAACCTTGAGACTCTTGTTCCGATGACGGATACCGATACCTGGCAGGGAAGTTATACTTTTGACCAGCCGGCTGCGGGATGGAATACCCTTTCGTTCAATGCTGCCGGATGGAAAGAGGGACAAGGTGCTTTCGGTACTCCCGATATGCCTCGTGTCCAGACTCGCTGGACTACTCCGGATATCTGGGTTCGTCGTGAATTTCAGATCAATGACGACCTGAACGGAGAAACCATCTATCTGAAATATTCGCACGACGATGTATTCGAACTCTACCTGAATGGTGAAAAGCTGGTTGCTACGGACTATTCATGGAACAACGACGTATTACTCGAACTATCGGACGCAGCCAAGAAGAAGCTGCAAAAAGGAAAAAACGTACTTGCCGCACACTGTCACAACACAACAGGAGGTGCTTATGTAGATTTCGGCCTTTATCGCCTGAACAAACAGACGACGGGCTTTGAGACGGCAGCCGTTCAGAAATCGGTAAGCGTACTCCCCACACAAACTTACTACACGTTTACTTGCGGTCCGGTGGAACTGGACCTGGTGTTTACCGCACCTTTGATGATGGACGACCTCGATTTGTTGTCTACTCCCGTTAATTATATTTCTTACCGCGTTCGTTCGCTGGATAAAAAACAGCACGATGTGCAGATGTACGTGGAGACCACTCCACAGCTTGCCATCAATGAACTGACACAACCTACCCGTTCGAAAGTGATCCGTCGTAACGGTATCAATTACGTACAGGCGGGAACCATCGATCAGCCTATCCTCGGACGAAAAGGAGATGGAATCTGCATTGACTGGGGATATGCTTATCTGGCCGGAAATATAGGTGCCAATACGGCTGTAAGCCTGGGTAACTATTATGGCATGAAGAACGAATTTGCGACTAAGGGTACTTTATTGCCCACGCAAGCCGAATGCGTGACCCGTCGTGCCGACCAGATGCCGGCTATGGCCTATACCGATAACCTGGGCAAAGTAGGTGCCGATGGCAAATCCGGCTTCCTGATGTTGGGATATGATGATATCTCAGCTATTGAATACTTCTACCAGCCTCGTATGGCTTACTGGAAACATGACGGTAAAGTGACTATCTTTGATGCCTTCGAACGTGCCAAGGCCAATTATGCATCTGTTATGGAACGCTGTCGCGCTTACGACCAAATGATTCTGAACGATGCAGAAAAAGCAGGTGGCAAAGAATACTCTGAACTGTGTGCGCTCGCTTACCGCCAAGTGATTGCCGCCCATAAGCTGTTCAAGGATGCGGATGGTAACTTGCTCTTCTTCTCTAAAGAGAACAATAGTAACGGTTGTATCAATACCGTCGACCTTACCTATCCGTCTGCCCCTCTCTTCCTGGCTTATAACCCCGAATTGCAGAAAGGTATGATGACCAGTATTTTTGAATACAGTGCCAGCGGACGTTGGAACAAACCTTTCCCGGCTCATGACATAGGTACATATCCTATTGCGAACGGACAGGTTTACGGAGGAGATATGCCGATTGAAGAGGGTGGAAATATGGTGGTCCTGACTGCTGCTATTGCCAAAGTAGAAGGAAATGCCGATTACGCCAAGAAGTATTGGGATTTACTGACTATCTGGACGGATTATTTGGTAGAATACGGACAAGATCCCGAAAATCAACTTTGTACCGATGACTTTGCCGGGCACTGGGCACACAATGCCAATCTTTCGGTAAAAGCCATCATGGGAGTAGCCGGTTATAGCGAAATGGCCCGTATGCTCGGTATGGATGATGTAGCCGACCGGTATGCCGCTAAAGCCAAAGCCATGGCCACCAAATGGGAACAAATGGCACGCGAAGGCGATCATTACCGTCTGGCTTTCGACCGTGAGAATACCTGGAGTCAGAAATACAATATGATTTGGGACAAAATGTGGAATCTGCACCTCTTCCCCAACAATGTGATGGAGAAAGAAGTCGCTTACTATCTGACCAAACAAAATCTTTATGGTCTCCCGTTGGATTCCCGCAAAGAATATACTAAGTCCGACTGGATTATGTGGAGTGCTGCCATGTCTTCGGACAAAGCGACTTTTGAGAAATTCATTTCTCCCATATATAAGTATGCCAACGAAACCGTATCACGCGTTCCGCTGAGCGACTGGCATTATACCGATAGTGGTAAATTTGTCGGTTTCAAGGCACGCTCTGTAATCGGTGGCTATTGGATGAAGGTATTGATGGATAAAATGCAGAAATAATAAGAACCGGTATATAATAGAGTTTACTGTTAAGGGTTGTATCCAAAGCTTGTTCGGCTTGGACACAACCCTTTCTTAATTTCCCTATAGAAGATACTCCATTGGAGCTCCTAACTAATTAACTAATAAGGATGTTTGGGTGTGAATCAATGCTGGCCGTAGGCCCAGTCTGCTTAACTCACCGAGGTTGGCCAACTTGGATAGGAAGGATGCACTGAAATTCAGGGATATGTCAAGGCAAATCAAACTCTGAGGGGAGTTATGTGAAAAAAGAGTGGCTGACAGTACATAACCATTAGCCACTCTTCTTATTTCTTTGTTTATGCAAGTTAGTAGTTGAATTTCAAATCTTCCACTACTGATTTGCATTATTTATAAACTTCCAGTTCGTAGATACGTGTATCTCTGCCTCCGGTGCTCTGTGTAGGACGGGTCACAAGCAGACGGATGTAACGTACTTTTCCGTCATAGTTCAGCGGACGTGAAATGACATTTGCATGATTACCGTCGATAGCATCCAGAGTGGTCCATTCATCGCCCGGGTTCATTTTCCCTTGCAGGAAGCAACCATTGGTGATGTATGAGTGACTTTCCTGTCCGGCGTTCACCATCTTCCAACCGCTGATGTTTTGTGCTTTACCCAGATCGAAGTCTACATAGTTCGGCGTTTGTGAAACGTCACACCATTTTGTATCCGTCTTGCCATCCAGCAGGAAGTCCGGTTTTTCTTCATCGTTGGTGTATCCTGAACAAGCAATGATTTTAGCTCCTTTCAGGATATTTTCCCGTACTACTTCTTTACCTTCTCCGGCAGTAGCTGCATTGCCTACGTTATTGGTGCGGAAAAGAGCACTGGCTACGGTTGTAACCGGTTCATTTTCGGCAACCAAGGTAGCAGCAAATAAAACCACCTTTTCATTTCGGGGCAAGATTACGCTGGTAGCTCCTTTCGGAATATCCATACCAAACTTGAACATATAAGTGAATTCATAAGGCTGATCACCGTTGGATGCATGGCGGTGTGTACCGACATAGGCAATCTCGGCGTCTTTGAGATATCCTTCGGTGTGTCCTTTATGTCCCCATTGGCCGATGAAGCCGGTATAAGAAGGCACAACGAATGAAGCGGTCTGCTTGCCAATGCGGAAGTCGGCCTGATTGTCTCCTTCGGTAGAGGCGGCGAGGATATAGAGACGGTTGTATTTGTTTCCCGCAGGCAGTTGCAAGGTGTCACCCTCACAAGTCATTCCGTTCGCAATCTCTTTTTCTCCCAAGCGGAAAGTGATCTGACCGGCTATCAGTGAATCCGGCAGGAGCTCGGCAGCAAAAGAATAACCCGATTCGAAGTCGCCTTCTCCGCGGAATTCATTATAAGAAGCACATTTGCGGTCGTAGTCAAGCGGTAAAGCGGCATATTCGATCGGAGATGCCTCACGTCCTGATGGTTTGAGGCGAACCTTGTAAGTTCTTACAGAATAAGGAGTAATGTTTACCTGCAATTTGTTTCCTTCGAAAGTTGCATCGCCGATTGCCTTTTCCGTACCGTTGGCTTCGCTGGCACTGATGATCTCACCGGCAAAAGTCAGTGTGGCACTCTGTGCTTTCCGACCCTCGGTTTCGTATACGCGCACTACATACTCATCGGTTTCTTCCGCTTTTTTCAGTGCTTTGATCAGTACGTTGCGGTTGTCCGAAGAAGCAAACGAGAACGATTTTCCGGCATTTCCTTTGTGCTTTTCAGTACGGAAGGCTTTCAACTGTTGATTCAGTATCTCAGCTTTCTCCACAGTACCGGGCTTGTCCAGCTTTCCCTGATGTGGTACGAGGCTATAAGTGAACACATGATGTCCGAAATCCTGGTGATCCTGATATGCATAACCGTTGCGTGTTTCCGGTGTGTGAAGCAGTGTGAGGCGGATCGTATGGTTATCCGGCTTGTCCCATCCATATTTGCTGTCGTTCATCACCGATACACCATAACTTCCGTCACGATCGGTCAGGTCGGCCCAATATTGTGCATATACTTCATAAGCGGTTTCGATATTATTTCCACGTTCGATGCTTCCGATACCTAAGTCGTATGTAGCTTTCTCGTTCTCAATGTTGAGAGGAAATTCGGCTTTCAGCAGTGCGTTAGTCGATTGCCAGTCTACTTCATTATAGAAGTCGATGCGTTCTGCACGGCTGCCTTCATATAGCCGTATATATTGGCGGAATACCGATTCTCCATGACGTTTCTCTATACAAAGCGATTTACGTAAGATTCCGTTCTCTACTAAAGTCATTTTTACATCATCCGTAATCGAAACCGGAGTTCGGTCAGTTGTCTCTTTCAGCACTTCCCATGCCGGCCAGTTGTACGACTTATTTTGAGTGAAGAGTGCCAGGCGGATTGCTTTCCCGGCTTTCACCAGCTCTTTGCCGTTCTTTTTGTCAGTCAGAGAGACGATATCTCCGTTTTTATCCAATGTAATCTTATACAGGGAGTTTTCCAAAGTATTGACGTTGGGGGCAACATCACCTGTGGCGGTTCCCGATGTGCGTACGTCATATACCACATATCCTGTAGCCGGAACTGTTGCTTCTACCAGGATGCGTGCCTTTCCGTCAGTATAAGAAATGAGCTGTGCAGATACTTTTTTGCCCTTTTCATCGTATACTGTTACTCCTTTAGGAGCTTTCGGAAGGTCAAGTTCGATTTCGGCAATATCTGAAACTGTAAATCCCAGTGCATTATAAAGGATTACCGGAATACCGCTAACCCGTGTATCCAATTCCCTGCCGATGCCATGGATGGAGGAAGTCAGTACATTGGAGAACTGTTTCAGTGAGATCAGTTCATCGTTCCATGAGAATTCGTAGGCACGCGGTATGCTGGTTCCTGTCAGGTCATCGTGGAACTGATGATAAATGAAGCGTTTCCATGCTTCATTGATGGTGCTTCCCGGGTATTTGGCCTGATTCAGCCATTCGGCAGTTACGGCAGCTCTTTCGGCAGCATCTCCCAGCAATTCGTTCTGGCGGTTGTACAATTTCATGGCGGCCTGTGAGGTGTAGCATCCTGTACCATGAACATCCATCAGCAGTTCACCGTCGAATACCGGTAATTCCGGATGATTCTTATAAGGAAGGTAGTCTTTATAAAGCTGGTCGCTGGTCGCACTGACAATTTCTACCGGACCGTTCCCTCGGAGCCCTTTCTCCACAGATCGGACGGACCCCAGTGTCGGTGATCCGCCGATATCGCCTGTACCGTAATATCTGTATACTGTATTAAGAGGTGTACGGCCTGCCAGCTCTTTCAGTTGTTTGTTTTCTGAAAGGTCTTCGTCATTCCATCTTCTGCCATAATCATATCCATGTGCCAGCATGATAGACGATCCGTCTATTCCTTTCCACAAGCCGATTGTAAACGGATGCTTGCTCTTACCATAGAATGGATGCACACGCCAGTCCAGCTTTTGTGAAGAGAAACCAATCAGTCCACAATGTGAAGCGATGGTAGGCAGTGTCCAGCCAAATCCGAAACAGTCGGGCAGGAAGATGTCCGTGCTTTCTACTCCGAATTCTTGTCTGTAATACTGTTGTCCCAGCATAATATTGCGGATGAACGATTCAGTCGAAGGTACCAGAGCGTCCGTTGCGTCCCAGCTACTTCCGGAAATGTGCCAGCGGCCTTCCCCGATGTACTTCTTCATTTCTTCGTATTGTGCAGGGTAGTACTCCTTCATCCAGGCATATTTCACTCCGCCTTCAAAGTTGAACACATAGTTCGGATACTTTTTCAGCAGAAACAGGTTCTGGCTGATCGTATTCCAAACATACTCTTTAATGGTAGTCTGTACATCCCAGTTCCACTGAGTGTCCAGATGGGCATCTGCCACCATGTAGGCTTTCGCCTTTTTTTCCTGTTTATTCCCTTGGGCGTACGAGGCTCCTCCGGATAACAGCAGGGTAGCTGCCAGCATAGCAATGTGTAATTTCATGTTTGCTTAATACATTATTTAATTAATAAATGAGGAATTATACAAAGGTGACCAAATTCGTAGAAAGGAGATGAAAAATACTGTTCAATAAATAGCAGAATCTGTTCAGATGTCGTTTTGAGGCTCTGTGAATAGAGTTGAAATATTGAAAAAGAACAGATTTTGTTGTTTATTGAACGAAAATTATCGTCTTATTAGCTAAATATAACTTTCCTTTGCAATGTTTCGAAACCGTAAGAGCTATACTATGAAATACATCCCGTCTTATATCCCGGGGATTATTTCCATAACGATGCTTTTATACATTAAAGATTTATAGAACCTGTTTTTTAAATTTATGTACTATGCGTAAAAAAGAACAAATGTTTTGGCTCGCAAGTCGTAGCAGAATGTGGCGCATACCACTTTGTATGGCTGCCTTTTCGCTTTTGCCAAGTGCCTACAGTTTCGCCGGTGCCGAAAATCCGGCAGCAGAAACTGTATGGGCTGTGAACTCCGTTCAACAACAACGGACCGTAAAGGGTATAGTTATCGACGCCAATGGCGAAGCGGTAATTGGTGCTAATGTAAAAGAGCCGGGAAGCACGACTGGTACCATCACCGATATGAACGGTGAATTCTCGCTGAGTGTCGGCCCTAAAGCTACACTTGAAATCTCATTTATTGGTTACACAACACAAAAAGTAAACGTAGGCGCATCAAACACAGTTAAAGTAATTCTACAGGAAGACACAAAAGTACTCGATGAAGTCGTTATTACCGGTTTCGGTATGTCACAGAAAAAAGCTACTTTGACAGGTGCCGTTTCTGCGATTAAATCAACGGATATCGAGCGTTCAGCTGCATCTACTGCTTCAGGAGCATTGGTTGGTAAGATCGCAGGTCTGAATACTCGTCAGAATGATGGGCGTCCGGGTGCATCCACACAGTTGCAGATTCGTAATATGGGTGATCCATTGTATGTAATTGACGGTGTACAATCTGATGGAGGACAATTTAATAACTTGGATTTTAATGATATTGAAAACATTTCCATATTGAAAGATGCGTCTGCTGCCATTTATGGTATTCGTGCGGCAAATGGTGTAGTAGTGGTTACTACTAAGAAAGGGCATCGTAATAGTAAAAACACCGTATCCGTGAATGCTTATTATGGTTGGCAGAAAAATTCAGTATGGATTAAACCTTCGGACACTAAGACTTATGTAAATGCTTATGTTGCAGCTGAAACTTGGGCAAGAAAGTCAGAAGGTGATCGTCGCTATCCGAAATCTGAATACGATAAATGGATGGATGGTACTGAAACAGGCTATAAAGGATTCAATTGGCGTGATTATATTTGGACTTCTGCTCCTCAGTATTATATCAACACTAATTTCCAGGGAGGTTCAGATAAGTCAAATTATTATGTTGCTATTTCTCATTTGGGACAAGATGCTACAGTACGTAATTATGGTGGCTTCAAACGTACCAATGTTCAGATGAATATTGATATGAATGTGAATGAAAGATTCAAGATTGGTGCTACTATGAATGGGCGTATTGAGGCTCGTAGAAACCCAGGTGTACCAGGGGGAGATGACTATTGGCTACCTCGTTATGCTGTGATGAAGAATCAGCCGACAAAAGGTCCGTATGCTAATGATAATCCTCTTTACCCGCAAAAGGTTTCATCAGATGATGCTACGAACTTTGCCATTTTGAACTATGACAAGTCTGGTCGTTTGAGTGATGTATGGCGTGTTATCCAGATGCAAGCGACTGCGGAATATGAGCTTATGAAAGGCTTGAAAGCTAAGGGTATGGTAGGTTATTATTTTGCTTATCGTGAAATGGATAATCATGAATATACTTATAAATTGTATCGTTATGATGCTGCTACAGATACGTATCCGGTAGATGTGAATATGAGTAACCCTTATCGTGAACGTATACGTGAGAGAAAAGAAGATATTTTTTCTAATTTTCAGTTGAATTACGATAATAAATTTGGAGATCATTCTATTAATGCTGTAGCTGCCTTTGAAGCTTCTAAGCGTGATGAACCGTTTACGAAAGTACACTCTATTCCTGTTGCCAATAATATGGACCTGATAAACTTCAAAGAAATGGACACTTACGAAGATCTGGGAAATAGAACTCAGGCACGTTTAGGTTGGTTAGGGCGTATTAATTATAGTTATGCCGATAAATACCTTGTTGAGGTTATTGGTCGCTGGGATGGCTCTTGGAAATTTAAACCAAGTAAACGCTGGGGATTTTTCCCTTCGGCGTCTTTGGGTTGGAGAATCTCTCAGGAAAATTTCTGGCAAGAGAGTAAGATGGTAAATGTTTTCTCAGATTTTAAGATACGTGGATCTTATGGAGTTGTCGGTGATGATGATATGGGAGGAGATTATAGTGCTTTTGGTTATATGCCGGGTTACAATTATAACAATGGTGGTGCGGTAATTGACGGGCAATATGTAGTAGGTTCTGATCCGCGTGGATTACCTAATACTACTATATCATGGAAGAAGGCAAAGATTCTTGATATTGGTGTAGATATGGGATTCTTCAATAATCGTTTAAATGCGCAAGTGGATTTCTTCCGTCGCGTGCGTACCGGTTTACCAGCAGGACGTTATGACGTATTACTTCCTTCAGAATTGGGATTTAGTTTACCGAAAGAGAATCTAAACTCAGATGTACATATTGGTTATGATGCTATGGTACGTTGGACGGATAATATTAATGATTTCAACTATAGTGTTGCTGGTAATGTAACCTATTCTCGCTTCTACGATTGGGAACAGTATGATGATCGTCGTAGCAACTCTTGGGATAGATACCGGAATAGTATTTGGCATCGTGTAGGTTATATCAATTGGGGACATGAAGTTGTTGGTCGTTTTAAAGATTGGGAAGATATTGCTAATTATCCTATTGATAATGACCGTAAAGGTAATACAACTATTGTTCCGGGTGACTTTAAATATAAAGATGTCAATGGTGACGGTGTAATCAACGGTATGGACGAACGTCCTATCGGTTATCGCTCTGACTCGACTCCGAACTTAAATTATGGTATTAATGTGGCTGCATCGTGGAAAGGATTTGACTTTGCTATGGATTGGACTGGCTCAGGGCTTAGCTCTTGGGCACAGAGATATGAAACAGCTCGCCCGTTCCAAAACGACGGTAATAGCCCGAGTGAAGTGTTCAAGGATGCTTGGCATTTAGCTGATATCTGGGATGCTGATAGTGAATTAATCCCAGGTAAATATCCATTAGTTCGTTTGGGTGATAACGATAGTAGCTATTGGACGAGTGATTTCTGGTTGCATAATGTACGCTATATCAAATTACGTAATCTGGAATTGGGATATACTTTACCGAAGGTGATTACAACTAAAGCCGGTATAAGCAGCATGCGTGTATATTTGTCGGGAACTAATCTGTTAACGTTCTCTAATGTACCGGTTGATCCGGAAGGTATTGCTGATAATGGTTTGGACTATCCGACTATGCGCGTGATTAATATTGGTGTGAACCTCAAATTTTGATTAAAGTATGAAGAAGAAATATTTATTTTCGGTTATTGCTGCAGGACTTTTGTCATTGAGTAGCTGTAGTGGCTTTCTGGACCAAGATCCGGATACAATTATAACCAATGATCAATTATATAGTGATCCGGTTTTGATTAAATCTGCACTAGCCAAGTTGTACGGAGATATTACTTTTGGACAGAGATTAGATGCTCCAGAAGATTATACTTTTTTGGATGAATCTATTCGCTATTGGCGTGAAGAACGCCAAGACCAAGGACGTAATTGGTGGATACAATACAATTATGATTTGGTTAGAAAGATGAATCAATTTTTACAGGGATTAAGAGAGTCTACTGCACTTTCTGATACAGAAAAAGCTCCATTGGAAGGTGAAGTACGGTTGATGCGTGCTTGGTACTATTTCTGTTCTTGCCGCGTATTAGGCGGGGTGCCTATAGTAGGTGATGAAGTGTTTGATTATACACCGGGTATGGATATTACTACTGTCCAGATTCCACGATCAACAGAGGCTGCGACTTATGATTATATCATAAACGAATGTCATACTATTGCAGATATGATGAGCAGAGAGACAAATAAAAATTCTGCTCGTGCTAATAGATGGACCGCTAAAATGCTAGAGGCTCGTGCTGCTTTGTATGCTGCTTCAATAGCTAAGTATAATGCTATGATGGTAAATCCTTTAAAAACAGAAGGTGCTGAGGTGGGTATTGATGCTAGTAAAGCAAATAGTTATTATGAAATAGCTTTAACTGCTGCTCAAGAGGTTATTACTTCCTCTCCTTATTCTTTGATGAAAACCAATTCTACAAAGTGGCAGGACTTAGCTGATAATTTCTATAACGCGATCTGTGAGAAGAATGGCAATACTGAGGTTATGTGGGTGCGTGATTATGTATATCCCGGTCAGACACACGGGTTTACAAAGTCCTGTATACCTCGTAATATGAATCAAGATGTGGAATCATCTATGATGTCTGTTCTGTTGAATCTGGTAGAAGCATATGAACCATTGTCTACTTCTACTCCGGGTGTAGCTGCTAAATTTGAAACGGGTAATGTACAAGATCCTGTTTTCTTTGATACCCCGACTGAATTGTTTACGGCCCGTGATCCTCGTTTAGGAGGTACTGTGCTTTATCCTGGGTCATTCTTTAATGGGATGGAAACGGAACTGCAGGGTGGCCAGTTAAATAAAGAAAATGGAGCATGGACGATTAAAACAAGTACAAGAGGTACGCAAGATAGTGATGGCAATGTCATTACAGCTATTAGTGGACCTTACGAACCACGTGATGACCGTCAATGTAATAGAACGGGTTTTTATATTCGTAAATTCTTGGATACTACTCCGTCTGCGGGTACAATAGGTCGTGGTTCTGAGATGTGGTCACCTTATTTCCGTTTAGCAGAAGCATACTTGATAGCTGCAGAGGCCTCCTTTGAATTAAAAGGTAGTACAACTGAATCTTTGGGTTATATCAATGCTATACGTGAACGTGCTGGTGTACAACCATTGACGGCTTTGACTTTTGAGAATATAGTTCACGAGAATCAAGTTGAGTTTGCTTTTGAAGGACATCGTTGGTGGGATTTGAAACGCTGGCGTTTGGCTGATAAAATTTGGAATGGTGACAGCAATAATCCTTCTGCACAACGTCGTGGCTTATGGCCTTATTTAGTGGTAGATAAAGGAGACGCAAATCATGGAAAGTGGGTTTTCTTTGAGAAGAATATGACCGAAATTTATCCTTATCCGTTGAAATTTGAACTTAGACATTATTATGGTGAGTTTGAGAATGGTTGGTTGAATAATAACCCGAAATTGGTGAAAAACCCGTATCAATAATTTTTAATTCGTGGAATACAATGAAAATCAAAACTATATTTTCGACACTGCTGTTAGGCTTGATAGTAACTACTACAAGTTGTACAAAAGATAACTACGATGCTCCGGAATCTACATTGATGGGACGTATCGTTTACAAGGGAGAACCTTTGCAGTTGCGTGGTACTAGTGAAGCTATCCAACTTCAGCTTTATCAAGATGGATACGAAAAACATGATCCGATCAGTGTTTTTGTTGGTCAGGATGGTGTGTACTCTGCCAAACTATTTGACGGTGAGTATAAAATGGTAACTAGAGACCATAATGGTCCTTGGGTGAATAGCCGTGATACTACCATTATTCAAGTAAAGGGTAATACTACGCATGATGTAGAAGTAACTCCATTCTATACTATTTCTAATGCTGATATTTCATTAGCAGGTAATACAGTTAAGGCTAACTTTACTATTAATAAAGTTGCCGGAACTAAAATTGATCGTATCATTTTGTTGATGAATACCACTAATTTTGTAGATGATGTTTGGCATAATATTCTGCGTGCAGATGATGCTGACAGAGAAAGTGTATGGAATGCAGAAGGAGCTTATTCTATGGAACGGGATCTAACAGATAACGATGCTTTCCAAAAAGCAAAAACTGTTTTCGCTCGTGTATGTGTTTGGTCTTCTGGCGCAGATCAGGGAATTTACTCTCCTGTGGTCCGACTGAAATAATTTATATCAATGTTTAATAGGGAAAAGGGTATCCGGCTTTCCTGATACCTTTTTCTTTTTTTAGTAAACTTTTTATTAATTTTTAAATTTTATGTTATCATGAATAAGAAATTTTTTATAACTGCGTTAGTGTTAGTATCTTTAGGTATGACAAATGTGATGGCTAATACGTCGGATAATGAACAAATTGAGGTAAGTAGTGTGGATAAAGTGGCTACTACCGAATATTATTTGGAGATTGGTACTCAGAGTGGTTCCGGTTTGTTTGAAGAAATAGAATTATTGGATCCTACTAAGAAAGTCTTGAGAATTAAAACAAAACGTGGTGGAAGAGTAGAGATATTCTGTCATGTAGATAATGGTGATTCTTATAGATTGTGGTATACAGCAGATAGTTGGACCGGGGAGATAATAACCGAAGAAATTAAAGCAAATCGTTTTACCATCAGTACTAGTTATAATGAGAGTAGCAGTAGCTCTACGATTAAATATGAAACTCGGTATTATTATATCAGAGAAAGATAAATTAATAGCTTGTTAAATCAAAAGTTTCCCCTTATTTAGATCACATTCCGAAGATTCTGAATAAGGGGACTTTTCTTAATTTATATATTCAGCATGAAGAAACTTTTATTTTCCCTTTTTACTGTTTTTTCTTTCTGTGTTCCTTCCATTGCACAGCAGTATTCCAACCCCGTTATTAATTACAGCCTTCCCGACCCTACGGTTATCAAGGCAGATGATGGTTATTATTACCTGTATGCAACGGAAAATATCCGGAATCTCCCTATTCACCGATCGAAAGATATGGTAAACTGGAGCTTTGTGGGTACGGCTTTTACCAATGAAACCCGCCCTACATTCGAGCCGAAAGGAAATCTTTGGGCGCCGGATATAAATAAAATCGGTGATCGGTATGTGATGTATTACTCCATGTCTGTTTGGGGTGGAGAGTGGACCTGTGGGATTGGTGTGGCTACGGCAGATAAACCTGAGGGACCTTTTACCGATCATGGGAAACTGTTCCGCAGTAACGAAATCGAAATTCAGAACTGTATCGATCCTTTCTATATAGAAGATGGCGGCAAGAAATATCTTTTTTGGGGGAGTTTTCATGGCATTTATGGAGCCGAGTTGAGTGATGACGGACTCTTACTGAAAGAAGGAATGAAACCACAGCAGGTGGCAGGCACAGCCTATGAAGGAACTTATATTCACAAGCGGGGAGGTTACTACTATTTGTTTGCTTCCATCGGGCGCTGTTGTGAAGGGTTAAAGAGTACCTATACCACGGTAGTGGGGCGGTCAAAACACTTATTCGGTCCTTACGTAGATAAAAAAGGGGCATCGATGCTGGAGAATCACCACGAAGTGCTGATTGATAAAAATGCAGCATTCGTGGGCCCCGGGCATAACTCTGAAATCGTAACAGATGATAAAGGAGCGGACTGGATGTTTTATCACGCTGTCAGTGTAGCCAATCCTGAAGGAAGAGTGTTGATGCTCGACCGTGTAAACTGGAAAAAAGGGTGGCCTGTTGTAGAGGGGGATACACCGTCGTTGCAAGCAAAAGCCCCTGTTATCCGGCACAAATAAGGGGGTAAACATCAGTATTCTGCTATACTTCTAATGGTCTGTATACCGATATGCTACGTCTTATTCCGTTATCTCTATCTCGTCCCGCATACCCGGGCTGACGGGCCCGGGTATGCGGGCTCATGGGCACAGGCACGCGGGCTCATGGGCCCGGGCATACGGGACGGGGTAAACATCGCACCATTTTCAGCTAAGTAATAGGGAAAAACAAAATGCTTTATACGGCATATTTGCTTAGAAAACTCGACTTTATTCTTTGTGAATCAGTTCTTTATTCTGAATTATTCTCCTAAAACAGTGGGTGGAAGATGGAAGATACAGGTGGAAGATAAACGGGCTGAAAACGCGATCTTCCACCAAGTCATCCTGCTGATTATTAGAATGATAATCGTTGAAAGGTGGAAGATGGAAGATTGGAATGCATTTTTTGTATGAGAGACGGCATAGCGAGAACTACAAATGAATTCTTTTCATATTGCTGAATGTGTTTCTTGGTCACGCAGAATATGGAATGAACAAATTCAGGTCAAAAGCCTGCTACAAATGTTCCAATATTGATATTAAGTGTTCTATCCCTTGTTTTTGGTCAGTTTTTGCTATTTATTGAATAATAATTATCCTCCTTTCTCCAATATTTCCCCAATCTTTGTAACATCAAAATTTAAAATCTGAGGCAAAGACATGAAAAACAAAGTACTGACCCTGGTAACTATCTTATTAATTCTTCCCTGTACACTCGCATGGGCCGCTCAGCCCGGGGATGGAAAACTGAAGCACTTTACGAAGAAAGACGCAACGACGGCAATCGATGCTTTTCATTCTACTTTTTATAATCCGGAGATGAAACTGTATGCCATTTCTTCGGATATGAAAGGAAGAGCTGCCATCTGGGTACAGGCTATCTATTGGGATATGATTATGAACGCGTATAAACGTACGAAGGCTCCTGAATATCGCCGGTTGATAGAAGAGGTGTATCAAGGCGGATACGAACAATACGATAAATACAATTGGGACAATAAAATAGAATGGTTTATTTATGACGATATGATGTGGTGGATTATTTCGTTGGCGCGTGCTTACGAAATCACCGATGATCCGAAATATCTGGCACATGCCTCTTCGGGATTCTACCATGTCTGGAAAGAGTCGTATGATAAAGAGCGGGGTGGCTTGTGGTGGAACTTCAAGCACGATGGCAAGATGGCTTGCATCAACTATCCGACTACGGTGGGTGCCATGACTCTTTATAATGTAACCAAAGATCCCGACTATCTGGAAAAGGCTAAAAATGTATATGCATGGTCGAGGGATGTTTTCTTCGATAAAGAGAAAGGCCGTATAGCAGACAATATGCACTATCATTTCCAGAGACAGAATGGTATGGATATTGACTGGACCACCCAACTTTATAATCAGGCTACATTCATCGGATCGGCAGTGATGCTTTACAAAGCAACCGGCGAAAAGTCTTACTTGGACGATGCCATTCTGGCTGCGGACTATGTTCGCAACGAGATGTGTGATTCTGACGGACTGCTGCCGTTCAAGAACGGAGTGGAACAAGGTATTTATGCCGCCATCTTTGCACAGTACATCATTCGCCTGATAGAAGATGGCAATCAGCCTCAGTATATGGATTGGTTACGCCACAACATAGACGTGGCGTGGAACAACCGGGATATGAAACGCAACGTGACATTCAAAGATGCAGCCAAACCCTGTCCGACAGGTGTGATGGAAAGCTATGATGCCAGCGGATGTCCCGCTTTGATGCAAGTGATTTCTCCATTCAAATAACAACACAAACACGTGACAACACAAACACATGAGTAAGAGGGTATTAGTTTTGATTGGTTTGTTTTTGGCCTGTGGCGGCGTCTATTCTCAAACCGCCACAGGCACAAAAACGAATTTCCAGACAGCAGAGCCGTGGAAACCGGAAACAGATGTGCGTGCCGATGCCGTGATGGTATACGGAACGCTGGATAAGAAAGGCGTTACTTTTGAGCAACGCGTACAATCGTGGAGAGACAAAGGATACCGGGCCGAGTTTATGACAGGGGTGGCCTGGGGAGATTATCAGGATTATTTTCTTGGAAAATGGGATGGGGTGAAAGATCACCTCAAAGAGGGGCAGCGTGACCGCGAAGGACGGGAAATTGCGCACGGGCACCTGATTCCTTATATCGTACCTACCGAGAGCTTTATCCGTTACATGCAGGAAAAGCAGATCAAACGGGTGATCGATGCGGGCATTACTTCTATTTATCTGGAAGAACCGGAATTTTGGATGCGGAGCGGATATAGTGAAGCTTTCAAGTCCGAATGGCAGAAATATTACGGATTTCCCTGGAGAGATCAACAGGAATCTCCTGAGAATACGTACTTATCGAATAAACTGAAATATTATCTTTATTATAACGCTCTTAACGAGATATTTACGTATGCCAAAGCATATGGAAAATCGAAGGGGCTGGATGTGAAGTGCTTTGTGCCTACACATTCACTGGTCAATTATACGTCGTGGCAGATTGTAAGCCCCGAAGCGAGTCTGGCTTCGCTGGATTGTGTAGATGGATATATAGCGCAAGTCTGGACAGGAACTGCCCGCGAACCGAACTATTATAACGGAGTGAAGAAAGAGCGGGTATTTGAGAATGCTTTTCTCGAATATGGATGTATGAAATCGATGACGGCTCCGTTGAACCGTAAGATGTATTTTCTGACGGACCCTATTGAAGATCGGGCGAAGGACTGGCTTGACTATAAGATAAACTATCAGGCTACTTTTGCTGCCCAACTGATGTATCCGACAGTAGACACGTACGAGGTGATGCCTTGGCCGGATCGCATTTATCAGGGATTGTATCGTGTGGCGGGGACAGACCGGAAAGAACGTATTCCGCGTGACTACTCTACACAAATGCAGATTATGGTAAATACGCTGAACGATATACGGACTTCGGAAACCCGGGTAAGCGGTACGCACGGCATCGGAGTGCTGATGGCAAATTCACTGATGTTCCAGCGCTTTCCCGACCACGATGGTTATGACGATCCGCAATTCAGCAGTTTCTATGGGCAGACCTTGCCATTACTTAAAAGGGGAATACCGGTAGAATTGGTACATATGGAGAATACTCCGTTTGAGGAGACGTTTGAAGGGTTGAAAGTGTTGGTCATGTCTTATTCGAATATGAAGCCGATGGAATCCCGTTACCATGATTTCCTGGCAACCTGGGTGAAAAAAGGGGGAGCCTTGATTTATTGTGGTGAAGATATTGACCCCTATCAGTCAGTACTGGAATGGTGGAACTCCAATGGTAACCGGTATAAAGTCCCTTCGGAACATTTGTTCGAAAAGCTGGGACTGGATAAGTCGCCTGTCAACGGGACTTATTCTTGTGGGAAAGGAACAGTGACCGTCCTGCGTGAGGATCCGAAACATTTTGTGCTGAAAAGTGGGAATGACCAACGATATTTTGACACGGTTTCGGCTGCTTACAGAAAGACTGCCAAGAAAGAAATAGAACTGAAAAATAGTTTCCTGCTTGAACGGGGACCCTATACCATTGCTGCCGTATTGAACGAAAGCGTCTCTGATGCTCCGATGGAACTTTCGGGATTATATATCGATCTGTTTGATAAAGATCTTCCGGTGCTGACTCGTAAAGTAATTCGTCCCGGTGAACAGGGTTATTTATATAATGTCGATCGGGTTCCGGGCCGGACAAAGGCAAAAGTCCTTTGCGGTGCTTCCCGGATATATGATGAAAAGATAGGAAAACGCAGTTATTCATTTGTTGCGAAAAGCCCGTTGCATACAACCAATGTTTCGAGAGTGCTTCTTCCGAAACAACCGCGACGGGTTTGTGTGAACGGGAAAGAAGAACTTGAACCGGGAAAATTGTGGGAAGAGCGTTCGGGTACCTTACTGTTGAGGTTTGAGAATGATCCCGCCGGCGTGCAAGTAGATATTGAATGGTAAAAACTATAAAAAAAGAATCTGAAGTTATGAAACTTAAACTATCGACTCTGTTCTTAGGTGCAGCCGCCATGCTGAGCAGTTGTGGTGCACCGCAGGACATCAAGAGTGACAAAAATGAGTTGCGTGCGCCGGCTTATCCGTTGGTGACAATTGACCCTTATACCAGTGCCTGGTCGTTTACGGATAATCTGTATGACGGACCGGTGAAACACTGGACGGGTAAGGATTTCCCGTTCCTGGGTGTTGCCAAGGTAGACGGACAGATTTACCGTTTCATGGGAACGGAAGAACTGGAACTGCTCCCGCTGGTAAAGACCTCGGAACAGGGCAAGTGGACGGCTAAGTATACAACAACGAAACCGGCTGACGGCTGGCAAAATGCCGATTTTAATGATGCTGCATGGAAAGAAGGCGAGGGCGCTTTCGGTACTATGGAAAATGAAAGTACAGCCAAAACCCAATGGGGAGAAGAGTATATCTGGATACGCCGTAAAGCGGATATTAAAGACAACCTGCAAGGTAAAAATGTATATCTGGAATATTCTCACGACGATGACGCCATCATCTATGTGAATGGCGTGAAGGTGGTGGATACCGGTAACTCGGCTAAAAAACACATGCTTGCCAAACTGCCGGAAGAGGCTGTGGCCGCACTGAAACAGGGAGAGAACCTGATTGCAATTTACTGTAACAACCGTGTTGCCAACGGTCTGATCGATTGCGGTCTGTTGGTAGAGAAGGACAATACACAGAACTTTACTCAGACAGCCGTGCAGAAATCAGCAGATGTGCAGGCAATGCAGACCAATTACGAATTTACTTGTGGACCGGTGGATCTGAAACTTATCTTCACTTCACCTCTCTTTATGGACAATCTCGATTTGATGGCTCGTCCGGTGAACTACCTTACATATGAAGTAGCTTCGAATGATGGAAAAACACATAACGTAGAACTTTATTTTGAAGCCGGTCCGCAGTGGGCACTCGACCAACCTCATCAAGAAGCCGTAGCCGAAAGCTTTACCGAAGGTGATTTGGTATACCTCAAGACAGGAAGCCGCAATCAGGAAATATTGGGTAAAAAAGGCGATGATGTCCGCATTGACTGGGGATATTTCTATCTGGCTGCTGACAAGGAAAACAGCACTTGTGCAACCGGAGATGGAAAAACACTGAGAAAGAGCTTCATCGACGGACAACTGACTTCATCGAAAACCGATGGAAGTGATAAGTTGGCATTGGTTCGCTCACTGGGTGAAACGAAGAAAGCAGAAGGACATCTGCTCCTGGGATACGATGATTTATATTCTGTTCAGTATTTTGGTGAGAACCTCCGTCCGTACTGGAATCGTACCGGAACCGAAACCATTCTGTCACAGTTTGCAAAAGCCGATAAAGAGTACGATGCATTGATGGATAAATGTGCCGCATTCGATGCCAATCTGATGAAAGAAGCCACCGAGGCCGGTGGGCGTAAATATGCCGAGCTCTGTGCGCTGGCTTATCGCCAGGCTATCGCTGCCCATAAGTTGGTGGAAGCTCCGAACAAGGACCTGCTGTTCCTTTCAAAAGAAAACTTCAGCAATGGTTCAATCGGTACGGTAGACATCACTTATCCTTCTTCTCCTTTGTTCCTTATGTACAATCCGGAATTGGCAAAAGGTTTGATGAACCACATCTTCTATTATAGCGAAAGTGGAAAATGGAACAAGCCGTTTGCCGCACATGATGTAGGTACTTATCCGTTGGCTAACGGTCAGACATACGGTGGCGATATGCCGGTAGAAGAATCGGGAAATATATTGGTACTGACTGCTGCTGTCGCTGCTGTTGAGGGGAATGCCGACTATGCTCAGAAACATTGGGATGTACTGACCACCTGGACGGATTATCTGGCAGAATACGGTCTGGATCCGGATACCCAGTTGTGTACAGACGACTTTGCCGGACACTTTGCACACAACGCCAACCTGTCTATCAAAGCCATTCTGGGTGTAGCATCTTATGGCTACCTGGCTGATAAGTTGGGCAAGAAAGAAGTGGCTGAGAAATATACACAGAAAGCCAAAGAAATGGCTGCCGAATGGGTGAAGATGGCAGATGACGGTGATCACTACCGCCTGACCTTTGACAAGCCCGGAACTTGGAGCCAGAAGTACAATCTGGTATGGGATAAACTGATGAATCTGCAGATATTCCCTGAAACAGTTGCACAGAAAGAGATAGCTTACTATCTTGGCAAGCAGAACAGATATGGATTGCCGCTGGATAACCGTGAAACTTATACCAAGACCGACTGGATTATGTGGACTGCTACACTGGCACCGGATAAAGCCACATTCGAGAAGTTTATCGACCCGGTTTACCTGTTCATGAACGAGACTACCGACCGTGTACCGATGTCTGACTGGGTATTTACCGATCGTCCCAACCAGAGAGGTTTCCAGGCTCGTTCGGTAGTAGGCGGATACTATATCAAGATGCTTGAGAAGAAGTTGAAAAAATAAGATTCTGTCACAGGTTACACGGATTTTCACAGGTTAATCATTTTTCCCATTGATATTGAAGATTAAAAAATCTGTGTTAATCCGCGTAATCTGTGGTGAATTTAAAACCATTATTATCATGAAGAAATTAGCGCTATTACTTGTTGGCGTACTGGGTACTGCTCTTTGTACTTTTGCAAAGAACACAACAGAGCCGGTGGACTATGTGAGTCCGTTGGTTGGTACCCAGTCAAAACATGCTTTGTCTACCGGAAATACATATCCGGCTATTGCCATGCCTTGGGGGATGAACTTCTGGGTGGCACAAACCGGGAAAATGGGTGACGGATGGGCTTATACGTATGATGCTGATAAAATCAGAGGGTTTAAACAAACTCACCAGCCCAGCCCGTGGATTAATGACTACGGGCAGTTTGCCATTATGCCTGTTACGGGAAAGGTGGTATTCGATCAGGATCAGCGCGCAAGCTGGTTCTCGCATAAAGCTGAGGTTGCCAAACCGTATTATTATAAAGTATATCTGGCCGATCATGATGTAACTACCGAGATTGCTCCGACCAGCCGTGCGGCTATGTTCCGTTTCACTTTCCCTGAAAGCAATGACTCTTATGTGGTGGTAGATGCTTTCGACAACGGTTCGTATGTGAAGGTGATTCCGGAAGAGAATAAAATCATCGGATACACGACCAAGAACAGTGGAGGTGTACCCGAGAACTTTAAAAATTACTTTGTACTGGTTTTCGATAAACCGTTCACTTTCACTGCGGCAGTAACCAACGGTAATATCCGTCCGGGTGAATTGGAATCGAAAGATAAACATGCCGGTGGTATTATCGGTTTCTCCACCCGTCGTGGAGAAACGGTAAACGTGCGTGTCGCTTCCTCCTTCATCAGTCCCGAACAGGCTGAACAGAACCTGAAAGAACTGGGCAAAGACAATCTGGAAGCTGTTGCTGCCAAAGGACGCCAGGAGTGGAACAAGGTGCTGGGACGCATTGAGGTGGAAGACGATAATATGGATCATCTCCGCACGTTCTATTCTTGTCTGTATCGTTCGGTACTCTTCCCGAGAAGTTTTTATGAACTGGATGCCAAAGGAAGCCCGGTACATTACAGCCCCTACAATGGGAAAGTCTTGCCGGGTTATATGTTTACCGATACCGGTTTCTGGGATACTTTCCGTTGCCTGTTCCCGTTCCTCAACCTGATGTATCCTTCGATGAACGAAAAGATGCAAGAAGGATTGGTGAATACTTATAAAGAGAGTGGATTTCTTCCCGAATGGGCAAGCCCGGGTCACAGAGGCTGTATGGTAGGAAACAATTCCGCTTCGGTAGTGGCCGATGCCTATCTGAAAGGTCTGAAAGGATACGAGATAGAAACCCTCTGGGAGGCAGTGAAGCATGGTGCGAATGCTGTTCATCCGCAGGTTTCCTCTACCGGACGTCTCGGTTACGAGTATTACAATAAACTGGGTTACGTACCCTACAATGTAGGTATTAACGAGAATGCCGCCCGTACGCTGGAATATGCTTATGATGACTGGTGTATCTATCAACTGGGCCGGGCGCTGAATAAGCCCGAAGAAGAGATAGCCGTCTATGCACAGCGTGCCATGAATTATAAGAACCTGTACGATAAAGAACATAAGCTGATGCGTGGCAAGAATAAGGACGGACAATTCCAGTCACCATTCAACCCGCTGAAGTGGGGTGACGCTTTCACCGAAGGAAACAGCTGGCATTATACCTGGTCCGTATTCCATGATCCTCAGGGACTGATCGATCTGATGGGCGGACAGCAAGGATTCAACCAAATGATGGACTCGGTGTTTATCCTGCCTCCTGTATTTGATGACAGCTATTACGGTGGTGTGATTCATGAGATCCGTGAAATGCAGATCATGAATATGGGACAGTATGCCCACGGTAACCAGCCTATCCAGCATATGCTTTATCTGTACAATTACTCGGGACAACCGTGGAAAGCACAGCATTGGATTCGTGAAGTGATGGATAAACTCTATACACCCAATCCTGACGGTTATTGCGGCGACGAAGACAACGGGCAGACATCGGCCTGGTATGTGTTCTCTGCAATGGGATTCTATCCTGTATGTCCGGGAACGGATCAGTACGTGATGGGTACACCGTACTTCAAGCAGATGAAACTGCATCTCGAAAATGGCAAGACGGTGGTAATCAGTGCACCGGGTAATAGTGATGAAAACCGTTACATCGCGTCGATGACTGTAAATGGTAAGTCGTCAACCCGCAATTACCTGACACATAAAGAACTGATGAACGGTGCGAAGATCACGATGAAAATGTCGTCTACTCCCAACAAACAGCGCGGAGTGCGTGAATCGGATTTTCCATATTCGTTTTCTAAAGAAGTTCGTTGAGGCTGCAAAAAAGATAACTTATATAAACCAATCAAGATTATGCCAGGAAAAAACTCAAAGAAAATGATCGGGGCATGTGTCGTAACTGCGGCATTGCTCTGTGTACCTTCGGTTCTGAAGGCAGAAGGTATGTTGTCACATTATACTTGTGTGGCAGATGCTATTCAGAAAGACAACCGTCCGGAACCGGCTAAACGTCTGTTCCGTTCACAGGCAGTAGAAAATGAAATTATCCGCGTACAGAAGTTGTTGCGTAATTCGAAGTTGGCCTGGATGTTTACCAACTGTTTTCCGAATACGCTGGATACCACCGTACACTTTCGTATGGGCAAGGATGGCAAACCTGATACTTTTGTTTATACCGGAGATATTCATGCCATGTGGCTTCGCGACTCGGGCGCCCAGGTATGGCCTTATGTACAGCTCGCCAACTCCGATCCGGAGTTGAAAAAAATGCTTGCCGGAGTGATCAACCGCCAATTCAAGTGTATCAATATCGATCCGTATGCCAATGCGTTCAATGACGGTCCTAAAGGCGGCGAATGGATGAGTGACCTGACGGACATGAAGCCTGAACTGCATGAACGTAAATGGGAAATCGACTCACTCTGCTATCCCTTGCGTCTGGCTTATCAGTACTGGAAGACAACAGGTGATGCCAGTATCTTCGATGAAGAATGGATACAGGCGATTACCAATGTATTGCGTACTTTTAAAGAACAACAGCGTAAAGACGGTGTAGGCCCGTATAAGTTTCAGCGTAAGACAGAGCGTGCACTCGACACGGTGACTAACGACGGACTGGGTAACCCGGTGAAACCTGTCGGACTGATTGTTTCTACTTTCCGTCCTTCGGATGATGCTACTACACTGCAATATCTGGTTCCTTCGAATTTCTTTGCCGTGTCTTCGCTTCGTAAGGCAGCCGAGATTCTGACAACGGTAAATAAAAGGACCGCTTTGGCCAACGAATGTAAGGCTTTGGCAGATGAAGTGGAGACAGCCTTGAAAAAATATGCTGTTTACAATCATCCCAAATACGGAAAGATCTATGCTTTCGAGGTAGACGGTTTTGGTAACCATATGCTGATGGACGATGCAAACGTTCCGAGTTTGCTGGCTATGCCTTATCTGGGCGATGTTTCACTGGACGATCCGATTTATCAGAATACCCGTCGCTTTGTGTGGAGCCTCGACAATCCTTACTTCTTTAAAGGTAAGGCAGGCGAAGGCATTGGCGGACCGCATATCGGTTACGATATGGTATGGCCTATGAGTATCATGATGAAGGCTTTCACCAGCAAAGACGATGCAGAAATCAAGTCGTGCATTAAAATGCTGATGAATACGGATGCGGGTACAGGCTTTATGCACGAATCGTTCCACAAAGACAATCCGGAGAAATTTACCCGTGCCTGGTTTGCGTGGCAGAACACTTTGTTCGGCGAATTGATCCTGAAACTGGTGAACGAAGGTAAAGTGGATATGCTGAATAGTATACAATAAGAATATAACGAAACAGAAAAGAATACGATTCACCACAGATTACGCGGATTACCACAGAATTTTTGATATAAAGTCTCAATAGGACAATTTATTAATCTGTGGAAATCTGTGTAATCTATGGTGAACTCAAAACAGTTTAATCATGAAGAAATTAGCTGTATGGGCACTTGGTGCCCTCTTTGTAGCCGGTTGTGCAAAGACAGAACAGACTACTACGGATTCCGGTTTGGTGAAGAGTAACTTCCGGACTGAAGTGAACGGAAAGAAAACCGATTTATACGTACTCCGGAATCAGAACAACATGGAGGTTTGTGTCACTAACTTTGGCGGACGCATCGTTTCGGTGATGGTTCCCGGTAAAGACGGGGTGATGCGTGATGTGGTACTTGGCTTCGATTCCATTCAGGATTATATCAGCAAACCTTCGGATTTTGGTGCGAGCATAGGCCGTTATGCCAATCGCATCAATCAGGGAAAGTTTACGCTGGATGGTGTTGAATACCAGTTGCCGCGCAATAACTACGGACATTGCCTGCATGGTGGTCCGAAGGGATACCAGTATCAGGTATATGATGCTCTTCAGACCGGTCCTCAGGAACTTGAACTGACCTATCGCTCAAAAGACGGTGAGGAAGGTTTCCCCGGTAACATTACTTGCAAAGTAATCATGAAACTGACAGACGATAATGCGATTGATATTCAGTATGAAGCCGAAACTGACAAACCGACTATCGTCAACATGACCAACCACTCTTATTTCAATCTGGATGGTGATGCCGGCAGCAACGCAGATCATCTGCTGACTATCGACGCCGATTCTTACACTCCGGTGGACAGCACCTTTATGACTACAGGTGAGATTGTGACAGTGGAAGGTACTCCGATGGACTTCCGCACACCGACTCCGGTTGGTGCACGTATCAACGATTTTGATTTTGTTCAGTTGAAGAATGGCAATGGCTACGATCATAACTGGGTGCTGAATGCCAAGGGAGATATTACCCGGAAAGCCGCAACTCTCGAATCGCCCAAGACAGGTATCGTACTCGATGTATATACCAACGAACCGGGTATTCAGGTGTATGCCGGCAACTTCCTCGATGGTTCGCTGACCGGAAAGAAAGGCATTACTTACAATCAACGTGCTTCTGTCTGTCTGGAGACTCAGAAATATCCCGATACACCGAACAAGCCCGAATGGCCTTCGGCTGTGTTGCGCCCGGGTGAGAAATATAACAGTCATTGTATATTCAAGTTCTCGGTTGACAACGGCAAATAATCACAAGCGTTTTTAGTTGTATTGGCATAAGGAACATAGGATCCGACGGGTCTGATTCTATATCCTTATGCCTTTTTTAATTCCTTATGTTCATACCACAACACATACACAAACTAAAGGTAAGATTGATACCGATAACCTGTTGAAGTTAGACTGGTTTCAGTTTAATAAGCGCCGAAGAAAATAGTCGGTTGGCTTAATACTGATCAGAAACGAATACGATTCACCACAGAGGACACAGAGAACACAGAGTTTTAATCTCTTGTTTATTAAGATGTTTAAGAGAAAGATATTCTCTGTGTTCTCTGTGTCCTCCGTGGTGAATTAAACTCAAAACCCTTACAGTTATGAAAAAGAAAATGATTATTGGCGGGACAATGTTGCTGGGATTACTGATTACGTTTTGTTCGTATACAGGAGTTACTGAAAAGCCGGACATCCCCGAAGTGAAAGCTATGGGAGAGTCGGTTCCATTGGGTGATCCATTCATTCTGTTGCACGACGGCGTTTATTATGCCTATGGAACGCATGCGGCAGATGGCATTGAAGTCTATACTTCAAAGGACTTGAAGCGGTGGAAACTGCATGGGCTGGCACTGAATAAAGAAGATGTGTGGGCGGATAGCCGCTTCTGGGCACCTGAGATTTATGAGATCCATGGTAAGTTTTATATGTATTATACGGCGGACGAACACATCTGCGTAGCGATTTCCGATTCACCCGTAGGACCGTTCAGGCAGAAGGAAAAGAAACCAATGATAGCTGACGAGAAAATGATCGACAGTTCGTTGTTTATTGATGATGACGGGAAGCCGTATCTTTTCTTTGTCCGGTTCAACGACGGCAACAACGTGTGGGTAGCCGAACTGGAAAATGATTATATGACGATCAAAGCAGAAACCATGCGTCCTTGCGTTCATGTGTCCCAAGCATGGGAAGAAGTCTGGCCTCGGGTCAACGAGGGCTCTTATGTGCTTAAACACAAGGGGCTGTATTATATGACCTATTCCGGCAATAGCTTTGAAAGTCCGTTCTATGGGGTAGGCTGTGCTACGGCAACCGATATAATGGGCGAATGGACCAAATATGATGAAAACCCTATTTTGCAGAACCCCGGTACTTTGCAGGGTGTAGGGCATAGCGCTATGTTCAAAGATAAAGAGGGTAAACTTCGTATCGTTTATCATGCACATAAGGATAAAGAGCATATTCATCCGCGTGGAATGTATATTGGTTCTGTCAGCTTTCAAAAGGTGAATGGTGTGGACCGTATGCGCATTAGCAAAGATTATATTACTGCAGAGCTGGTAAAGTAAAGCAGAGAGAGTGATTTGACAATATGATCCTGTTTTCCTGTATCAGCTTTCAAAAAGTAACTGAAATGCTTTTTCTGATAACTGCCTCTTCCTTTCTTTCTGTTCAACCGGAAGGATAGGAGGGCGATAGCCGGGGTAAATGCAATGAAAAGCCGGACTTTTGGGACTCTGAAGCCGGCATTTCCCGGAAAAGAAGTAAGCATCCGGCACAAAAGAAGTAAGTATTTACTCTGAAAGAAGTAAGCAATTTCCGAAAATGCTTACTTCTTTTTTGAAAATCTCCTAATGTTTTGCCCGATTACATATATTGTTCCGGAATAGAGAGATTATTTTCCTCCTTTCTTTTCTGGTTGACAAGTACAGGAGATCCCTCTCTGACTTTCTAAAAGCACTTTCTTTTTACGAAAAACAAACATGAGTGCTCTTGGTTCCCCCTTTGGGCATTCATTGTGTTGTGAAAACGTCCGGATTCCTGCAATATGATAAACCGAAAAATGAAATGGAGACGATTTTTAGTACGAACCTGGCTAATGTACTGAAATAATCGAACCTGAGAAGGGCTGTTTAGCAAACTGTCAAAAAGCTATATGGCATGTTTCTTTTGATGCCGAACTAATTTATAAAGGAGCAGATTTCATTTGTTTCTTTCGTAATTCTGATTTGAGGTTGTTATCTTTGTTGCGATAACTTTAAAGGGCAGTATTAAGAAAACACACATTCTTCATTTTAGACGCGATTATGGTTAAACTCTTATTGATATGTCTGGCAGCGATAGTGATGATCTCTTGCGGATCGGAGCAGGAAAAGTTAACTGTGTATATTTCCGATACGTGTACGGATACTCTTCAACACGAAATCTTCTTGTCGGAAGAAGAAGGACTGAATATTTTCTATGATTTGTGTGTAACTGATTCTTTTTGTGCTTTTTTGGACGCACGTAATGATACATTATTAAAGATTTTCACAGTTACAGTTCCTCCTGCTTTTGTCGGATTGGGGATGAAAGGAGAGGGGCCGGATGATTTTCTTTTTCCTTTTTTTGAGAAGTCGATAGGCAGGGGAGGCAAGGGAAAACTATCGTTCATTGAATTGAATAGTTGGAATAAAAAGACTGTTGCGATTCATTCGGCAGCATCTCCCGGTCCTGTCGCTGTTTCTGTTGTTGAGGCACAACAATTGCCGGAGATGCCTGTAGTCAGGGATTATAATGAAACAGACTCTTGTGTATATGGCATTGATGTAGATATGCAGCATGGTTTGTTTTTCATTTATGATAAGCATACTGCCCGGGTTAAGACAGTGGATTATCATCGTGATATTAAGTCCGGATATCCGGAAGGACATTTATCTTATCTATACGAGAGCTGTTTAATGGTAAATCAAGATGCAAAGGCAGCTTGTACGGGATTGCTGAACCTGAACTCTCTCTGTTTTTATGATTTAAAAGGAAATCTGATGAAAGAAATAGTAATAGGGAAAGAGCTGAAATACCCGGACTATGATCCTGAGTTTCTTGATTTTCCGAATGCACCTAAATATTTCATTTCTCTTTGTGGCACCCCCAATTATCTTTATGCCCTTTATAACGGTTTCCCGGGTACTTCGGGTAAATCAAAGATTATGGTCTTTACCTGGCAAGGTGTTCCGGTTGCCATTTATCACACAGATGTAAAATTGGAGAGAATTGCTGTTGATCCATCCGGCAGATATGTATTGGGACTGAATATAACGGAAGAGGGAGGGAGTGATGTGTTGAAGTTTGACCTTCCTCTTAATGAAGTTTAACTCTGTTAGGTGCTTATATTCAGCACTATCCTTTAACTTTGCCTGAAACATAAAACCACATGACTATGAAGACTTTTTATTCCGTCTTTTATTTATGCTTCTTGCTCTGCCTGCCTTTTTCCGTGGTGGGATGTTCGGAAGATAATGAACCATCCGGGGAGATTGAAATAAACCAGCTGCCAGGTACTGCGCAGTTCTTTTTATCTAATTATTTTCCGGGACAATCTCCGGAGAAGATAGAAAGAACGATGACCGGGCAGGAGGACGATCAGTTGCTCTACCGGGTTGCTTTTCCCGATGAGGTAAAAGTGGAATTTAATGAAAATGGAGGATGGAAGAGTCTGATGGTTCCAAATCAAAACTTGCCCGAATCACTTCAATCCCTTTTTGGAGGAGTCATCGCATATGTAAAACAACACTTCTCTAATGATCCGTTTGTCGGTGTGGAGAACACCTGCTACGGAGAATGTGTGTTATTGAACAGTGGCAAGAAAGTAGCATTCTACTACGACCAGACCTGTGTCGGATATGAAATGGATATAAAAGGTGAATCTTCATTGCCCCAACCGGTGCGGGAGTTTACTGAAAAATACTTTCCGGATGGAACCTTTGAGGCTGTGATTGAACATATACCTGACGGGGAGTTTCCTGCCGGTTATACTTTCTGGTTGGAGAACGGATTTAAATGCGTGCTTGATGATCGGGGAGAGTGGACGGAAGTGAATGGAGGAACCGAACTGTTGCCGACTTCGATTCTGGAAACATTACCTGCGAAAGTGACGGAAGATTTGCACCGGAACTATCCGAATGCACAAGTCACCTTCATTCGTCTGGAGGGTACCCGTTATACAATTCAGGTCAGCAAGACTGTGTATGTGACTATCGATCCCGAGAGTAAACCGATAGTGGTACCTCTGATGCAGGCACAGGCACTTGCAGAAGAGTATTTCGGTAAGCAGAGTTCCATCTCTATCAGTCATCCGCTGCATTCGGATGTGCTCAACTTTACCGTCCGCCTGCCGAACGGCTTTAATATGCTTGTTAACGAAGATGCCAGTGTATGGATTAATATAGACGGAAACGGATTTGCGTTTCCGGAGAAGCTCGTGGCATCGTTGCCGGAAAAGATTACCGATTATGTTTCGGGATATTCGAACTCTGAAATTACACGGGTAGACCGTTCGGTGGCAGCTTCCTATTTGGTGGAACTAACCAACGGAGACGGATTGATGTTCGACTCACAGGGAGATTTTCTTGGGAAAGAAAAGATAGAGTTGAGCGCCTCAGAGAAGGTGTACAGGTATATGCGTTATCATTATCCCAATGACCTGGATATGTATCTCGGCTCTTACAGCATAGAGGGTTGGGTATACAAACTGAGTGACGGTTCGCAAGTCAGATTCGACCGGAACGGTAATTTTGTGGAGATCATCTCATTAAAGTGAGTGCCGGATATTCAGTTCCCAGGGGTTCTCTATGGTTTTTATCTCTTTCTGCGTAAGAAGTGAAGCCATGGTTTGCCCCATTTGCTTGAAGTCGGTGGATAAAGTAGTGATACCTCCGGCCAGTATTTCTTTCAGCGGAGTATCGTTGTAAGAGATGATACCGAAGTCTTTACCGGGAACAAACTGCTGTAGTTGCGCCTGTTTAAGCAGATCTACCAAATCCCGGTCGTTGACAGTCATAAATATTTCCCCTTTCTTGATCATCCGGTCCTTTACGGAGTCGGTATATTCGTGTGTAAACTGATGTTCCTCACAGAAAGTACAGAGGCCGTTGTATCGTTCGATAGGCTCTTTCTCTTCCTTCTGGACCATGATGATGTGGTCGTATTTTTTCAGGTGCGGGAGTCCGTGTACCAAAGCTTCGTAAGTGTCTTTCTCGAAATTCTGTGCAACGGAGGAGTATTTGCCTGCCAGTTCCGGGTGAAAGTGGTCGAGTAGGAAGACCCGTCCGGATAGGCTCTCCAATAGTGGGGCTATGTTGGTGAACTTGCCCGGCATCAGGATATATGTGGTGTATTTATAGTTGGCTTCATTGATGAGCGTCTCGAAGACTTTGCGGTTATAGTTGTGAAAATAGAGATCTACGTTTGCGGTCTTTTTGATGGAAGACATGAATGAATTGTAAAGATCTTCCTTGAACTCGTTGAATTCGTTGAAAAGGAGGAATACATTTAGCTTTTGCGCAATTCGGGTTGTTGCTATGTAATAACCTACACCCGGGGTGGAATCGATAATTCCTTTTGATTTAAGCTCGCTCAAACCTGCGAATACCGTATCTCTGGATAGATTATAGTTCTTTCTGAATTCATTGATAGAGAGAATCCAGTCTCCTTTTTTATAACTACCATTGTTGATGCCGTCTATAACGTGATTTACTACTTGTTTGTATTTTGATTCATTCCTTTTCATATTCTTGTTTTTGGTGCTGCAAAGATAGGATAAAAAACGTAAAAGGCTATGGATATTCTCCGGATATAGTATATGTTTTGTAACATAATAAAAATACAGACCAGTTCGTATCAGTTTTGATGGCTTTCATTATCTTTGCACTGTTGCTTGGATCATAAGATTCATAAGCAAGAAAGAAAGACGGGAAAACAACAAACTATAAATAAAACAATGAGAACGTACAGATTTATGTTTCCGGTGTTGCTTGCAATGACTGCGACCGGAGGTTTGACGGCAAAGTCGTCTGATAAAGGAGGTTCCGGCATTCAGTTTCCGGAAGTAAGCCAGGTGAAAATAGAAGATGCATTTTGGAAACCCAAATTGGATCTTTGGCAGAAGGTGACGGTGAATGATGTCTTTGACAAGTTTGAAGGGAAGCATCTGGAACATCCGGGAAAATTCTGTAATACGTTTGAGAACTTTGACCGTGTAGCAAAGGGCGAGCGAAATATCGGTCAGCATGCAGGTGCTCCCTGGTTTGACGGACTTGTTTACGAAACAATCCGTGGGGTGGCAGACTTGATGGCAAGACAGTCGGATGTTGCTTTGGAGAAACGTGTCGACGGATATATCGACCGAATAGCTAAGGCACAGGCATCGGAGCCCAATGGTTATATCGATACTTATACTCAACTGATGGAAGCTGACCATCAGTGGGGAGAACGGGGAGGAATGCTTCGTTGGCAACACGATGTGTACAATGCCGGTATGCTGGTGGAAGCAGGGATACATTATTATAATGCAACCGGAAAAACGAAGTTGCTGGAAGTGGCAACCCGCTGTGCCAATCTGATGGCTGGATACATGGGGGCTTTCCCTAAAAAGAATGTGGTTCCGGCCCATTCCGGTCCGGAAGAGGCTTTGGTGAAACTTTATATCATTTATAAAAACAATCCGGAACTGAAAAAGCAAATCAATGTCCCGGTTGCTGAGCAGGACTATCTCAAATTGGCCGAATTCTGGATCGAAGGCAGAGGACATCACTGTGGATTCCCTTTGTGGGGTACATGGGGTAATCCGTCTGCCGAACAATGGATACGTGACCGGAAATATGAAGCTCCCGAATTCGGGAATCATACCCGTCCGTCATGGGGGGACTATGCACAAGATTCCATTCCGCTTTTCGAACAGAAGACTATTGAAGGACATGCCGTTCGTGCTACTTTGTTTGCTACCGGAGCAACGGCTGCCGCACTTGAGAATCATTCACCGGAATATATCGCTGCCGTTAGTCGTTTATGGGATAATATGATTGGAAAGCGTATGTTCATCACCGGCGGAGTAGGTGCTGTTCACTTTGACGAGAAGTTCGGACCCGATTACTTTCTGCCTACAGATGCTTATCTGGAAACTTGTGCTGCTGTCGGTGCCGGTTTCTTCAGTCAAAGAATGAACGAGCTGACAGGTGATGCCAAGTATATGGACGAATTGGAACGCACCTTATATAATAACGTCCTGACAGGTATTTCTCTTTCCGGCACACAATACACTTACCAGAATCCGCTGAACTCTGCTAAGCATGCCCGTTGGAGCTGGCACGATTGTCCTTGTTGTCCGCCAATGTTCCTTAAGATGATGTCTGCAATGCCCGGATTTATCTACTCGCAGAAGGGAAGTGACGTTTATGTGAACCTTTTTGTTGGTAGCGAAACGGAAATGACTCTGGCGGATCGGAACCGGGTACGTTTGACGCAAAAGACCGGTTATCCGTGGGAGGGTGTTGTCACCATGACCGTTGAACCCGAAAAAGAGAAGACTTTTATATTGAAAGTGCGTATCCCGGGATGGGCGCAAGGTGTGGAGAATCCTTATGGCCTGTATCGTTCGGAGGTACGGTCTGCCGTAAGCCTGAAGGTAAACGGTAAGTCGGTTCCACTAAAAATATTCAAAGGATATGCCGAAATTCAACGGAAATGGAAAAAGGGGGATCAAGTTGAGCTGACACTACCCGTTCAGCCGCGTTTGGTGACAGCCAATGAAGCAGTGGTGGATTTACAGGACAAAGTAGCCATTGCCGCCGGTCCCTTTGTATATTGTCTGGAAGGATGTGATAATGAAGGTTTGGCTGATTTGAAGGTTGATATGCGTTCTCCCCTGTCGATCACTTTTGAAAAGGGATTATTGAATGGAATCAATGTAATTAAAGGTCAGGCACTGGATAAGACAGGAAAGAAAGTACCGGTTATGGCTATTCCTTATTATGCTTTGGGCAATCGCCAGGATAAGGGTTATGCGGTTTGGATTCCGGCAAGTAAATAATGCGAACGAACATAAACACAATTGTAAGATGAGGGTAAACTGTTTGTTAGCTCTGATATTGTCTGCTTCGGTAGTAGCGGCACAGGACGCTGTGATCCGAGTGGATGCGGGTAAGGTCGAAAATAAAATAACTCCTTATTTATATGGAGCTTGCATGGAAGATGTAAATCATGAGATTTATGGGGGAATTTATGATCAGCAGATTTTTGGCGAGAGCTTTGAGGAACCTGCCTCCATGGATAACTTTATCGGGTTTACCCGGTGCGAAGGGGTATGGAAGATGCAAGATGATCAACTTTCCGTATCGTCGCATCCGGGGGCGAAATTGGTTTATGATGATGCGGAGTTCTCTGACGGTAGGGTCGGAGTCGATATAAAATTTACCGATGACATTTCGTCTGCCAATAATGCGGGACTTTTGTTGCGCGTCGGTGAATACGGAGGTGGAGCGGATAATTTTGATGGATACGAAGTCAGCCTGTTTGCCGATGGCAAACGCGTGCTGTTAGGTAAGCATCTGCACAACTGGCAGGAACTGAAAACAGTTCCGGTAGATGTAGATCCGTCGCAATGGAATCGTATGGAAGTGAAGATGGAGGGTGATGAACAGGTGATTCTGCTGAACAGTCGTGAAGTATTGCGTTTCGAAGATCATTTTACTACTTTACGTAATGGAAAAGTCGCTTTCCGCAATTGGGGTGCCGGTGCATCTTTCCGTAACCTGACCATCGGAGATGGTACTCCTGTCAAGCTGTTAACCCGATCGGCACCACAGGTCAGTGGCATGTGGGATGCTTTTGCAGATCTGAATGCGGCCGCTTCATATAAACAGGTTTCGGACAGACCTTTTCATGGACACTATGCTCAGCAAGTAGAGTGTCTGGCAGGTATCGGTAAAGTGGGCATTGCCAACCGGAGTTTGAATCGCTGGGGGATCTCCGTACGTCAGGGTGAGAAGAAAACCGGTAGCCTTTATTTGAAAGGGAAGGCAGAAGTATGGGTAGCCCTTCAAAGCGTGGATGGTGAAAAAGAATATGCTGTACAGTGTATCCGTACCGAGTCCGGTGACTGGAAAAAGTATACATTTGAGTTGATTCCGGACAAGACCGATGAAAACGCACGCTTTGCTATTTATTTGAAAGGGAAAGGGCGTTTTCTGGTAGATATGGTCACTTTGATGAACGGTGCCGACCGACAGTTTCGTGGGTTGCCGTTGCGTAATGATATCGGGCAGGCAATGGTGGATCAGGGGTTGCGTTTCCTGCGCTATGGAGGTACGATGGTTAATGCTCCCGAATACCGTTTTAAGAATATGATTGGTGATCGTGCACTGCGTCCGCCTTATAAAGGCCACTGGTATACTTATTCGACTAACGGTTTCGGTATCGAGGATTTCCTCCGGTTCTGCGAGAAGGCAGGGTTTGTGCCTGCTTATGCAGTGAATGTAGAAGAGTCGGCGCAGGATATGGCGGACATGATTGAATACTTGAACGGGCCGGTAGATACGGAATGGGGGAAGAAGCGTGCCGCGAACGGGCATCCCGAACCTTACGGATTGAAGTATCTGGAGATTGGAAACGAAGAGGTCATCTGGGGGGATATCGAGGCAGACTATCAGCATTACATTGATCGTTTTAATGATATCTATGAAGCGGTTCATGCCAAAGATCCGGAGGTGCAATTTATTCATTCTGCCTGGTGGCGTCCCGAATCGCCTAACATGGAAAAAGTATTTAAAGCCCTTGACGGAAAAGCTGCTTATTGGGATTATCACCCTTGGACGGATGATCTCGGTAGCCGTGAGAACATAGACAGGGAGTTGACGGATATGAAGGCCAAGTTCTTGAAATGGAATCCGAATACAACGATGCGTTGTGCCATTTTTGAAGAAAATGGAAACCTGCATAACATTCAGCGTGCCATTGTACATGCTACCGTTCAGAATGTAGTTCGTCGCCATGGTGACTTCATCCTGACTACCTGTGCGGCCAATGCCCTTCAACCCTATCTGCAAAATGACAATGGTTGGGATCAGGGGCAGGTATTTTTCACACCGGGACAGGTTTGGGGAATGCCGACTTTCTATGCACAGCAGATGTCTGCTGCCCATCACCATCCGTTACGTTTGTGGAGTGAAGTGAAAGGAGAACTGGATGTGACAGCCACAACGAATGAAGCACGTGATGAAGTGGTTCTGCATGTTGTGAACACTTCACCTGAGGTACGGCGGAGCCAGATAAACTTGTCCGGTTTCATTCCGGAGGGAAATATGGAAACATATACTTTGAGTGGAGAACTGAATGACGAAAATCTTCCCGATACGCCGACCCGGATTCTTCCAAAAGCTATCTGGATGCAGGCTGCCGGATCTGATTTTACTTATTCGTTTCCTGCTTACTCGTATACGATTGTCGTGCTTGGGAAGTAAGTTATCGTTATGGGAATTAACATTGTTAATACCGCTTCGGAAAGTTTTGCTGACAGATTGTAAACAACAAGTCTTTTGCATGTAAAAGATTTGTTGTTTACAATCAAAACACTTGTTTTAACAGATCGTTAAAACAAGTGTTCCTTCAATGTGATATAAACACTTATAACCTTCTATTTATCAGCTGGAACCTAATCAAAGGACCTTTGTTTCCTAAAGCCTCTGCCTGCATGGCTTCAAGTGATGAGGGTGTCCGAAAAGGGTACCCTCTTTTTTTATGTAAAAGTCCGAACTTTCCCAAGCTCGGACTTTTTAATTTGCTCTAAAATGTTTATCTTAGAGCATGTTAATCGATAGTGCAAATATACAATTTAAGGAGTATTCTCAAGGTATGGATTCCTTATTTCCTTGCCGTCTTGATGAAAATATTTCTTCGGATGCTCCGGTCCGGCTTGTCAACCAGATTGTTGATAAGCTTGACATCAGTCCGTTGTTATCTACTTATAAGGGTGGTGGTTGTCCTGCTTATTATCCCCGCATGCTTTTGAAAGTGTTGTTCTTCGCCTACCTGAACAATGTGTACTCTTGTCGTAAGATAGCACGTCTACTTCAGGAGAACATCCTTTACATGTGGCTTTCGGGCAAGTCCACTCCCGACTTCCGTACCATCAATGATTTCCGCAGCAAGCGTTTGAAGAGTTGTATCCACAGTTTGTTCACTCAGATTGTGCTCATGCTTGTTGAGTTGGGATATATCAGCCTGGAAAAACAATATATCGACGGGACCAAGATGGAGTCGGCAGCCAACCGTTATACTTTCGTCTGGCGCAAAAGTGTGGAAAAGTATAAGGATCGTCTGGAAAATAAGATTCAATGTATACTTTCTCAAATTGATGAGGGTATTCTCGGTGACAACACCGCTCCTGGAGAATCAACTCTTCCTATTGACAGCCATGCTCTGAAAGAAAAAATAGATGCCATTAATCTGGAGAACCGCAATAAACGTGAACTTCGTCAGATTAAAAAGCTTAATGAGGAGTACTTACCTAAGCTGCAGGAATATGAGAAACACTTGGAAATAATGGGGGAAAGAAACAGCTATTCCAAAACAGATCCTGATGCGACTTTTATGCGCATGAAAGAAGACCACATGAGGAACGGTCAGCTTAAACCGGGATATAATCTACAGATATCCACGGAAAACCAGTTCATAACAAACTATGCTTTCTATCACAATCCGGGTGATACGTTGACGTTGATTTCATTTCTATTGTATGGCCGGATGAGATACTGCCGGTTCATGAAAGAGGTTTGTGCGGATGCCGGATATGGAAGTGAGGAAAATTATGAGTTTATGGAACGCTTCGGTATAAGCGCTTATGTGAAATATAATTATTTTCATATGGAACAAACAAAAAAATGGAAATGTGACATCTCCAAACAAGATAATTTGTATTATAACGAACCGGAAGATTACTTTGTATGTCCGATGGGACAGTATATGAAATTTGCCTACACGATAAAGGCTGTCAATGATAATGGATATGAAAGTGAAATAAGTGTTTACCGTGCTAAGAACTGTCAGGGATGTCCCCTACAAAATAAATGTCACAAAGGGAGAGGAAACAGGGAGATCAAGGTGAATCATAAATTAAGGCGGTACAAGCAACTGGCACGTGAGAAACTCACTTCATCAAAAGGGCTTGAACATAGGAGCAAAAGACCGGTGGAGGTGGAAGCGGTCTTCGGGCAAATAAAATGGAATAAAGAGTACAAGAGGTTCAGGCATAAAGGCTTGGAGAAGATTGTCATGGACTTTGGAATATTGGCTATTGCATTTAACATCGGAAAAATGATCTGCAAGCAGAAAAAGGCTAAGAAAGGGAGGGATGGAAAGGATTATAAGACTGATAAAGGGAGAAAATTGAGTTTCATGAGGGGCATTTTTATAAGTTGTTGGATAAATCACAAAAAAAGAAAAAAGTTAGAGGGTACCCTTTTCGGACACCCTCAATATAATTGATGAGAAGTTATAGAACCTTTTATGGTCTGGAAATAGCTGATACATTGCACGAATTTGTTCCACCGGCCGACAGCACTACAGACGGAAGGGGCAGATTTCCAAGCCGTCCAGTATCTTCAGATATAACTCCAATGCTTCTTCGATTTCTTTAATCATGATATATTCATCGGCTGTATGCGAACGCGAAGAACGGCCGGGACCCATTTTTACCGAAGGGAAAGACATTAACGCCTGATCAGAAAGGGTAGGGGAACCGAAAGGTATACGTCCCAGTTTTTTTGCTTTTTGTACAAACGGATGACTCTCTTCGATACGTGAAGAGTTAAGGCGGAATGAGCGGGCTTCGGCTTTGCAGGAAATATGTTTTTGTATTTCGGCAAACAGTTCTTCATTGGAGTAAAGTTCGTTGCTTCGTACGTCCACTACGAAATTGCAACGGTCGGGGATGACATTGTGCTGTGTACCGGCATTGATCACCGTGACACTCATTTTGACAGGGCCCAGCAGAGACGATTCTTTGGCAAAACGGTAATCGCGGAACCAGGCAATGTCGTCCAATACCTTATATATAGCATTATCACCTTCATTACGGGCTGCGTGTCCTGCTTTTCCGATGGCAGTGACATCAAGTACCATTAACCCTTTTTCGGCAATGGCAGGTTGCATTTCGGTAGGTTCTCCCACTACGGCAAAACTGATAGGAGGAAGTCCGGGCAATACACTTTCGATACCCCCTTTTCCCGATACTTCTTCTTCGCAGGATGCCAGATAAATGAGGTTATAACTTTGTTGCCTGCGGCATAGTTGCAGAAACACCTGTAAGAGTGTCACTACGCTTGCACCGGCATCGTTGCTGCCCAATCCGTAAAGTTTCCCATTCTCTTCGCGGGGAGTGAACGGATCTTTTCGCCAACCGTTGACCGGTTTTACGGTATCGATATGGGAATTGAGCAGGATTGTCGGTTTCTTCAGGTCGAACATGGGACTCAGACACCAGATGTTGTTTCCTTTACGGCCTGTGGTCATACCTTCGGCCTCGATATAGTTTTGCAGGTAATCGGCTGCTTTTTCTTCTTCGCGGCTGAGCGAAGGGATGCTGATCAGAGATTTCAGCAAGCCGACAGCTTCGGATGTAATGGATTCGTCTATCATTTCTTTTTTTGCTTTGAACGGATGCAAATGTACAAATAATACTTGAATCTTTCAGTTTGTCAGACAACTATTTATCAGGTACTATATGGCTAAGTGCCTGACTCTGTTAAGCAAAATAATTCAGTGTTCACACCTGATAATTCCAAATTAAACGATACCTTTGCAGACGAATAACTAACAACAAAGGATATGACTTATCATCATTTATCTGTCTTGGTTCATCGTCAGGCTGAAAAGTATGGCGACAAGACAGCTCTGAAATACCGTGACTATGAGAAGGCACAGTGGATCCCTATCTCTTGGAATGAATTCTCGCAAACTGTAAGGCAGGCCGCCAATGCCATGGTGGAACTGGGGGTACAGGAAGAAGAAAACATCGGTATTTTCTCTCAAAATAAGCCGGAATGTCTGTTTACGGATTTTGCCGCTTTTGCTAATCGTGCGGTGACGATTCCGCTCTATGCAACCAGCTCTCCGGCACAGGCACAATACATTATCAATGATGCACAGATACGTTTCTTATTTGTAGGAGAGCAGTTCCAATACGATGCTGCTTTCAGTGTATTTGGCTTTTGCCCTTCACTTACCCAGTTAATTATTTTCGATCCGGCAGTAGTAAGAGACCCGCGTGATATGAGTTCCATCTACTTTGACGAGTTTCTGGCCAAAGGAAAAGATTTGCCGCACAACGAAGTGGTGGAAGAACGTACGGCACGTGCCAGTGCCGATGATTTGGCAAATATATTGTATACGTCCGGTACTACCGGTGAGCCCAAAGGAGTGATGTTGCATCATTCTTGCTATCTGGAAGCATTCCGCATTCACGATATTCGTTTGGTGGATATGACCGATAAGGACGTTTCGATGAACTTCCTGCCTCTGACCCATGTGTTTGAGAAGGCGTGGACTTATCTCTGTGTGCATAAAGGAGTACAGGTATGTATCAATCTCCGTCCGGCCGACATCCAGACGACGATTAAAGAAATTCGTCCGACGTTGATGTGCAGTGTACCCCGTTTTTGGGAAAAAGTATATGCAGGTGTCCAGGAGAAAATTGCCGAGACTACCGGTATCAAGAAAATGTTGATGCTGGATGCCATCAAGGTAGGGCGTATCCACAATCTTGAGTATCTGCGGGTAGGTAAGACGCCTCCCAAAATGATTCAGCTGAAATATAAGTTCTACGAAAAGACTATTTATGCCTTATTGAAAAAGACTATCGGTATAGAGAATGGTAACTTCTTCCCGACGGCCGGTGCCGCTGTTCCTGATGAAATCTGTGAATTTGTGCATTCCGTAGGTATCGATATGTTGGTGGGATATGGCTTGACGGAATCTACTGCGACTGTTTCGTGTACTTCGAAGACCGGTTATGACATCGGTTCGGTAGGACAAGTGATGCCGGAGGTAGAGGTAAAGATCGGGGAAGACAATGAAATTCTGCTTCGGGGAAAAACGATCACGAAGGGATATTATAAGAAAGCGGAAGCTACGGCAGCTGCTATTGATGAAGAGGGATGGTTCCATACCGGAGATGCCGGCTATTTCAAAAATGGTCAGTTGTATCTGACGGAACGCATCAAGGATCTGTTCAAAACATCGAATGGAAAATACATTGCTCCCCAGGCATTGGAAACCAAATTGGTTATTGACCGTTATATCGACCAGATAGCTATTATTGCCGACCAGCGTAAATTTGTATCTGCGCTGATTGTACCCGTATACGGCTTTGTGAAACAGTATGCCAAAGAGAAAGGTATCGAATACAAGGACATGGCCGGACTGTTGGAGCATCCTAAGATTATTGCTTTGTTCCGTGCACGTATTGACACGTTGCAGCAACAATTTGCCCACTACGAACAGATTAAACGTTTCACATTGCTTCCTGAACCGTTCAGTATGGAAAAGGGAGAACTGACTAACACTCTGAAACTGAAACGCCCGGTAGTGGCACGCAATTATAAAGAGGTAATTGATAAAATGTATGAGGAGTAAGAACACGAAATTTTGTATATCTTTGCTCCCCATTATTAACGAAAACCATAAATAAGAAGTATGATTACTATTGAACAACTTAAAGACGTGAAAGAGCGCACTGATGCGCTGAGGAGGTATCTTTGACATCGACGGGAAGAAAATTCAGGTCGAAGAAGAACAATTGAGAACACAGGCTCCGGGATTCTGGGATGACCAGAAGAAGGCCGAAGCACAAATGAAACTGGTGAAAGGATTACAGAAGTGGATTGACGGTTACAACGAAGTCAAAACACTGGCAGACGAACTGGAACTGGCTTTCGATTTTTATAAAGACGAACTGGTCACCGAGCAGGAGGTGGACGAGGCGTATGCAAAGGCTCTGGAACATGTGGAAAACCTGGAGTTGCAGAATATGCTTCGTGATGAAGCCGACCAGATGAGTTGCGTGCTGAAGATTAACTCCGGTGCCGGTGGCACGGAGAGTCAGGACTGGGCATCGATGCTGATGCGTATGTATCTTCGTTATGCCGAGACCAATGGTTATAAAGCAACCATGGCCAACTTGCAGGAAGGTGATGAAGCGGGTATTAAAACCTGTACCATCCAGATCGAAGGCGACTATGCTTATGGATATCTGAAAGGTGAAAACGGTGTACACCGTTTGGTTCGTGTTTCCCCTTACAATGCGCAGGGTAAGCGCATGACTTCTTTTGCTTCCGTGTTTGTCACTCCGTTGGTGGACGATAGCATTGAAGTGAATATTTTGCCGGCCTGTATCTCTTGGGATACTTTCCGTTCGGGAGGTGCCGGTGGACAGAACGTAAATAAAGTGGAATCCGGCGTTCGTTTGCGTTATCAGTACAAGGACCCTTATACCGGAGAGGAAGAGGAAATCCTGATTGAGAATACCGAAACCCGTGACCAGCCTAAGAATCGGGAGAATGCGATGCGTCAGTTGCGCTCTATTCTTTACGATAAAGAATTGCAGCACCGCATGGCCGAACAGGCCAAAGTGGAAGCCGGTAAGAAAAAAATCGAATGGGGGTCGCAGATACGAAGCTATGTATTTGATGACCGTCGTGTAAAAGACCATCGTACCAACTTCCAGACCTCTGATGTAAACGGAGTGATGGATGGTAAAATAGAAGGCTTTATCAAGGCTTATCTGATGGAATTTTCGTCCGAAGAGGCTTAAACATAACAGAATTGTAACATCCTCCGGGGTTTTCTGCCCCGGAGGATGTTTTTTTTATTTCCTTTCTTTGCTCATCATTTTATTCTCCATATTTTTGGCTGGTTAAAAGATTTGTTCTTACTTTGTTAGCGTTGAACTTTAAAGCTAACGATTATGAGTAAGAATAAGAAAAAAGTAACACACAGCAAGAAAGAAGAAGAACAAGCCAAAAAGGTTGTTAAGGTAGTTTTTGTCTCGCTGGTCATTCTGGCATTGGCTATGATTATCGGTTTTTCTCTTTTGGGCTAAGAGTGAGTGATTAGTGACTGACAATTAGTGATTAGTACCGTATAGATGAATTGTACTAATCACCGGTTATTAGCTGCTAATCACTGCCAATTAATCGCAAATCACTAAAAAGACGGATGAACAAGCAACTGATTACTATTTTTTCTATCTTCTCAATTACTTGTCTGGGGATGGTTTCTGCCCAGGAGTCTAAATCTTTTCTTCCTGAGGTGAAGAAAGAATCATTAACCTTCAGTTCGGAGGACAATAAGTTTAAACTGACTTTCAATGGCCGTATCCAGGCAGATGGAGCGGTGTTTTTTGGAGAGGATTACCAGCCCATAGGCAATGGTGTCGGATTTAGGCGTGTACGTTTAGGTGCCACTGCTGCATTTGGTAAAAGATTATCCGGTAAAATAGAGATGGATCTGACCGATGGCGGATTTTCGTTAAAAGACTGTTTCATTAAATATGCTTTTCCCAACGGGCTCTACTTTAGGGCAGGTAATTTTAAAGAGAGTTTTGGGATGGCTGCAATGACTTCTTCGGGCGATTTATGGTTTATGGAGAAAGCGAATGTGGTATCGGCATTTGCTCCTGAATATCATATTGGCGTACAGGGAACTTGGGAACATGACCAGTTCCTGGGGGTAGCAGGTGTACATTTCAAGCGAATTGAAGGTAATAAAGAAAAAGATTATTCTGAAAGTAACAACAAAGCCGGAGAAGATGAAGGAATATCGGTGACTGCCCGTGCGGTTTGGCAACCTGTTTCGGCAGATAAAGTGAAAGGCTTTCATCTGGGAATTGCTGCATCTTATCGCACTCCGAAGACTACGGTTGGTTCACTGATGCCAAATACGGTGAGATACAGTACAAGGTCGCTGTCTTATATCAATAAAATCAAGTTTCTGGATACGTCGCCTATTGCCTCGGTCAGTCACGACTGGCTGGCGGGTGCCGAGTTGGCCGGATTCTACAGAGGGTTTCGTTTTCAGGGAGAATACATTATGAACAACACAGTGCGTATGGAAGGATTAGCGACGGAGAAGTTCAATGGTTTCTATGTACAGGCTGCTTATCTGCTGTTTGGCGGACAGCAGCGGTATAGTAAATCACGTGGCGCTTTTTCACAGCCGTCGTTTGGGCGTAGTTGGGGCGACATAGAACTGGCAGCTCGTTTTGACCGTATCGACCTGAACGGAACAGAGGTGATGGGCGGATCGGCCAACGGATGGACGTTTGGGGTGAATTATTATGCTACCCGGAATCTTAAATTCCAGATTAACTATTCGTATGTAGATAATGATAAATATGCCAATGCCTTCGGACAGGCAGCGGTGGGGTATAAATCGAACGGAGAGATTGCTTACAAACCCGAGGAAGTAGACGAATCGTTGGGGAAGGGGGGGAATGCATATGGCATTCTGGGACTCCGTATACAATTGAATTTTTAAATATGCCACAAGAGATAGAACGTAAGTTTCTCGTTAAAGGAGACTATAAATCACAGGCTTTTGCGCAGAGTCGCATTGTTCAGGGATATATCAGCAGTGCCCGTGGAAGAACGGTCCGGGTACGTATCCGCGATGGGAAAGGTTACCTGACTATTAAAGGAGCCTCCGATGCCTCAGGGTTGAGCCGCTATGAGTGGGAGAAAGAACTGCCGCTTATTGAGGCAGAGGAACTGATGAAACTTTGTGAACCGGGAGTGATCGATAAAACCCGATACCTGGTTCGTAGCGGGGAACACGTATTCGAAATAGATGAATTCTACGGTGAGAATGAAGGACTTGTAGTAGCTGAGGTTGAATTGGGGGCAGAGGATGAAATGTTTGTAAAACCTGACTTTATCGGGGAAGAGGTAACTGGGGATGTTCGCTACTATAATTCCCAGTTAATGAAAAAACCGTATACTACCTGGCCGTAGCTAACAAATAATCCGTATATTTGTTTCTTTAGTTACGGGCTCAAGAATAAAGATATATGGAACAACTGTACAACTACTTGCCGGAAAAGCTGGTGACCTTTATTCTGGTCACCTTGTTTTCACTTTTAATAGGACTCTCGCAACGCAAGATCAGTCTGAAGCGTGAAGGAGAAACCACTCTTTTCGGTACGGACCGCACCTTTACGTTTATTGGGATGTTAGGGTACCTTTTGTATATCCTCGATCCGGAAGAGATGCGGCTCTTTATGGGAGGCGGGTTGATACTCGGTATGCTTCTGGGATTGAACTATTATGTAAAACAAACCCAGTTTCACGTATTCGGGGTGACGACCATCATCATTGCGCTGATCACTTATTGCATTGCTCCTATTGTTTCTACACAGCCTTCCTGGTTTTATGTCATGGTGATTGTAACCGTTTTATTGTTCACTGAATTGAAGCATACCTTTACGGAGATTGCACAGCGAATGAAAAACGATGAAATGATCACACTTGCCAAATTTTTGGCTATCAGTGGAATTATTCTCCCCATGCTGCCCAATGAGAATATCATTCCGGATATTAATCTGACCCCCTATACCATTTGGCTGGCTACAGTAGTTGTCTCGGGCATTTCTTACCTTTCTTATCTGTTGAAGCGATATGTCTTTCGTGAATCGGGAGTATTGGTTTCCGGTATCATCGGTGGATTGTATAGCAGTACGGCCACTATTTCGGTATTGGCGCGTAAAAGCAGGAATATCCACTCGCAGGAAGCACCCGAATACGTTGCTGCTATGCTGTTGGCTGTGAGTATGATGTTTCTGCGTTTTATGATTTTAATTCTTATTTTCAGTTCCACCATCTTTGCCTCTATCTATCCTTATCTTTTGATTATGGCTGCTGTTGCAGCCGGTGTTGCCTGGTTTATCCACTGCCGGCGGAAACGGACGCCTGATGCTGATCTTGTGGAAGAAGAGGATGACAGCAGTAACCCTTTGGAGTTCAAAGTAGCACTGATTTTTGCCGGACTATTCGTTATCTTTACTGTGTTGACACATTACACATTGATTTATGCCGGTACCGGAGGATTGAACTTATTATCGTTTGTGTCCGGATTCAGTGATATCACTCCTTTCATCTTGAACTTATTGCAGGGAACCGGGAGTGTGGCGGTCACTGTTGTGATGGCTTGTACCATGCAGGCCATTATCAGCAATATTGTGGTGAATATGTGTTATGCACTTTTCTTTTCGGGTAAACAGAGTAAGTTGCGCTCATGGATATTAGGCGGTTTCGGCTGTGTGATTGCGGCAAATGTTGTCGTACTTTTTTTCTTTTATCTGATTTAATGTGCGTTATCGAACAACTTCTGATAAAAAAGAATAAAAATTGCCCTATTTCACCTTTCTTAACTCCGAGGGTTTCGTAAACGAATATAAAGTCGATATTTTCGTTGCCAATCTGTAACAAATACTATGATTTTGCGTCTGATAGACTATAAACTAAAACATAACTTCACATGAGAAACAAACTACTACTATTATTGCTGTTGATGTTTATAACATCCGGCATGATGTATGCTCAACAGCAGAAACCTCAGCAAACCCAGCAACGTACAGCAGCTCCATCTTATACATTGAAAGGCGTGCTTCTTGACTCGCTGACCCAAGAGGGAGAACCTTATGCTACGATCAAAATCGTGAAAAAGAGTGCTCCCCAAAAAGCCTTGAAAATGGCCGTAACTGACTTGAATGGTAAATTCCAGGAAAAATTGACTGTCGCTCCCGGAAACTATGTCGCTACTTTTTCATCTGTAGGTAAAGTGACATTGGTGAAAGACTTCACCGTAAAGGCAGGAGATAAAGTAATTGACCTCGGACAATTGAATATGGCTGAGGCTACTAACGAACTGAAGGGCATAGAGATCGTTGCCCAGAAACCATTGGTAAAGGTGGATGTGGACAAGATTGAATATAACATTGAGGACGACCCGGACTCAAAGACCAACACAGTGATGGAAATGCTTCGTAAAGTCCCGTTGGTTACAGTGGACGGTGAAGACAACATTAAGGTGAATGGCAGCAGCAGTTTTAAAATCCATGTAAACGGTAAGCCGAATAACATGATGAGCAATAATCCGAAAGATGTGCTCAAAAGTATGCCTGCTAATACAATTAAGCATATCGAGGTAATCACTTCTCCGGGAGCTAAATATGATGCAGAAGGTGTAGGCGGTATCCTGAATATCGTTACTGTAGGCGGTGGCTTTGAAGGGTATACCGCTACTTTCCGTGCCAGTGGCAGTAACCGTGGTGCCGGTGCGGGCGGATATGCCACTATTAAGTCGGGTAAACTGACTCTGACCGGTAACTATAATTACAATTATAATACAACTCCGAAGAGCTACTCAAATAGTTTCCGTGAAAACTTTGACTCGGAAGATCAGAAATATCTGGAATCAAACAGTACTTCCGATTATGACGGTAGTTTCCAGTACGGTAATCTGGAAGCCAGTTACGAAATTGATACATTACGCCTGCTGACTGCTTCTTTCGGTATGTATGGAGGTAGTAATGATAATAACAGTGACGGACTGACTACGATGTGGAATGCAAACAGAGATGTGTTGGCTTATCAATATGGCTCTCTGAGTGATGGAAGCGGTTCGTGGTATTCGATGCGGGGTAATGTCGACTACCAGCGTACGTCTAAAAAGAATAAGGACCGTATGATTACTCTTTCCTACAAGATCAGTACTCAACCCCAGAATTCGGATTACTACACTAAGTATAGAGATATAAAGGATCCTTTTGAATTGGAAATCATTGAGAAGTTCCTATTAAACAACTCTCACTCGGATGGAAAAACGAATACTACTGAACATACCTTCCAGGTGGACTACACCACTCCTATCGGAAAGTTACATACGATAGAAGTAGGTGGCAAATATATTATCCGTAATAATTTAAGTGATAATAAGTTGTTCGAAGCTAAAGGGGCAACCGACGATTATGAATACAACAACGACCGTAGCAGTAAGTACAAGCATATGAACGACATTCTTGCTGCTTATTTAGGATACACTCTTCGTTATAAGGGCTTCTCTTTTAAACCGGGAGTACGTTATGAATATACCGCTCAGGATGTAAAATATTTGGCTGGAGCTATCGGTCCGGAAGCAGATTTCAGCACCAACTATAATGATTTTGTTCCATCTGTTACGATGGGTATTAAGATTGGTAAGACACAGAACTTGCGTGGTGGTTACAACATGCGTATCTGGCGTCCGGGTATCTGGAACTTGAATCCTTATTTTGACGACCGTAACCCGATGTTTATCAGCCAGGGTAATTCGAATCTGGAAAGTGAAAAGAGCCACTCGTTCAATCTGAGCTATAGTATGTTCAGTATGAAGTTCAATGTGAATGTTTCTTTGCGTCACTCATTTGGAAACAATGGTATTGAGCGGGTGAGCCGTCTGATCGGTAAAGGCGGTGAGGACTTCCCCGGAGGACATCATGCTCCCGAAGGTGCATTGTACAGCACGTACGAAAATATCGGTAAGAACCGTAATACAGGTCTGAGCCTTTATGCTAACTGGAATGCTTCTCCCAATACTCGTATCTATCTGAATGGTGATGGTAGCTACGCTGATATTAAGAGTCCGGCCCAAGGATTACATAATTATGGATGGAGCGCTTCTATGTATGGCGGCATTCAGCATACTTTCCCATTGAAAATACGCGCCAGTCTGAATGCCGGAGGAAGTACTCCTTACATTAGCTTGCAGGGTAAGGGATCGGGTTACTATTACTATAGCCTGAGTGTGAACCGTTCATTCATCAAAGATCGTTTTACGGTAAGTGCTTATGTTAGCAATATCTTCGAGAAATATCGTTCGTTCAACAACACTACTATCGGTGAAAACTTCTTGTCTAAGAATAGCAGCCGCTATCCGAGCCGTAGCTTTGGTATCAGCCTCAGTTATCGTATCGGTGAGTTGAAAGCCAGCGTGAAGAAAGCTGCCCGCAGTATCAATAATGATGATGTGAAAGGTGGCGGTGGCCAGGGTGGTCAAGGCGGTGCTAACTAAGAGTCAGGACTTCTGGTAAAGATAAAAACAGAAAGGTGTAGCTATCCGCAGTGGTAGCTACACCTTTCTGTTTTTGAATGGGGATGTGTCATTATTCACCACAGAGTAATACAGAGTCCCATAGAGCGAACTTGATCTATTAATAACTACTGAATATTTATCTGTGTAAATCAGTGTAATCTGTGGTGAATACGAGTTCCGGCACACCCCATTTCGTCCGGTTGCCGGTTTATAATGAATGATCTGCCGGCACCTCTTTCCCCGACCAGGCTTTCAAGTTGGTCCATTCGGCGGGAGGAGCTGACCAAAAGGCATCGTCAGCAGGTAATCCCAGTGGTAAGAACCCGGTCAGACACAGATAAGTACTTCCCGTATTGATGTAGCTTTCCGACATTCTTATCTGATTACCGGAGAAACCTATCCTTAACCAACCGTTTGCGTCAAAATTGTCGGCTGACCGAAACTGATTTTCAATGACCTTGGTCATTGCACAACGTACTTGGGCGGGAGTAATATGTTCGGGAAGCAGATGTAGTAGGGCAGCTTGCCCTAACGCATGAAATACTCCGGTACGATACACGATAGACCGTCCGATTACCGGATAAGTTCCTTCCGGTGAAATAAACCGTTCCAGCTGTTCGGCATAGCGTCCCAAGCGTTTCTGCTGTACTTTCAGAAATTCAGCTCCCGGCATCCGGTGCTTTTGCATGACGATTAATATGTCAGTTAGCATGGGGTGAATCACAAAGCTGTTGTAATAATCGAGATGGAAGTCAGCCCCGTCACCGTATTGGGCATCTCCCTTATACCAAAGATCCCTGAACTTGCGTACTCCGTAGTTAAGGCGTACCGTGTCGCACTCACCGGTGAATTCTTGCAATGCAGCCTCTATGATAGAGGCAAACAGCAACCAGTTGCTTTCGTTGGGTTTAATGGCACGGCTTCGCTTCAACTCCGTTACTACCCGCTTGCGGGCAGATGCAGAGAGATTACCCCATAACTGTTTGGGGGCGCGCAGCAATCCTTCTGCCAGGAATGCGGCATCTACCAAGGGCTGCGAAGGTTCTCCGAAAATCAGGTAATCGGGTGAGGAGGGGTTAACGGCATTGCTGATTCCTTTTACAGTCAGTTCAATGTATTTCTTGCGTAACTGTCCTTCCGGCGTATCGTCCGCTCCCAATTCCAGCCATGGAGCCATGCCGCAAACTGTACGTCCTACTGCTTCCAGATAAGAGAAACGTTGCCGGTCGGGGGCAAGCGATTGGTATGGCATTCTTTTCTTCAGTGTTTCGTTAGCCAGATTACTGAGTACCGGATCGGCCAGGCGGACAAGTGTCTTTACCCAGACATCCCGGTCGGCAGTTCCTGGCCGGCACTGTGCCCAAAGACAGGGGACTGCCGGCCATCCTCCGGCCAGCAATCCCCATACAATAATTAAGATGATCCGTTTCATTGAAGCGATCCGTCTTCTTTATATTCCACTATCACTACGTCCGTAAGTGGCTTTTTCCCCGGAGTAGTTACACGGATGATATTTTCTCCTGCCTTCAGTTTGACACCTTTCCATACAACTGTTGAGTAAGTGTCTGCTTTTTGTTTGCCACAACTGACACCGTTTACAAACAGTTCGGCTTCCGGGGCAGTGGTGAATGCCATGAAAGTCTGCTCCGGTTGGTAGCGAAGCCTGCATCGCTTCTCTGCCAAGTAAATCATCGGCTCCTGTTTGTTCCAGTTTGCTTTATAGAAGTAGTAGGAGTCTTTCTTCACCTTTCGGTCGAAGGTGACGAGACCTTTGTCATTGATACCCGGGCGGTCACCTTCCGTACGATGGGCAGCGCCGAAGTCGAACATGTTCCAAACGAATGTACCCCATACGAACGGACGTTCGGCTATGATTTTCCAATTCTCCATATGATAGTAGGTCTGCCAGTTCTCAGGGTGCCACCATCCCGAAGCGGACGGTTGCCTGAGCGAGTCCTGCTGGTGGTAGATACTGGCTCCTGCCCCGTATTCACTGATGCCGATACGTATTTCGGGATATTTCTCGTGTGTACGGTCCAGAAAGCTTGCCAATGTTTTCGGAGTACTTCCATACCAACCGTCGTAACGGTTCCAGGCAATGTTATCGGTAATGAAGTTCAAATCACCGTTCTGGTTGCTGGCGGAAGTTGTCGGACGGGTAGGGTCTTCCTGTTTCGCCAGTACATTCAGTTCTTTGATATACTCTACAGGATTGTCCCCGATTTCCTTCAGTTCATTGAACAGGCCCCAGAAGCAGATAGAGGGATGATTGTAGTGCTGGCGAATCAGTTCGATGAGTTGCTGTTTGCCATTCTCACGGAAGGAAAGCTGGTTGACAAAACCTTTATCCGCATATCCTCCGGGACCGACAAACGGAATCTCAGCCCAAGTGACGATACCGTGCCGGTCCATCAAATCGTACATATAAGTTGCCTGCGGATAGTGTGCCAGGCGGATGGCGTTGACTCCCATCTCGCGCATCAGTGCCACATCTTCTTCATGATGCTGGGGACGGAGTGCGTTACCCACTTCGGCACGATCCTGATGGCGGCATACCCCATGAAGTGGTAAATGCTTGCCATTCAGGAAGAATCCTTGAGCCGGATCGGTATGATAATAGCGTAGACCTAATGGCTGTGTTACACTGTCGATCTGTTTACCGTTCTTGTGGAGGCTGACAGTGACCTGATACATAAACGGGTCTTCACAACCATTCCAAAGACGCGGTTTTTGAATCAGTAAAGGAAGCTGTTCCTGAATATCGGTCCCCTGTTTCAGCGATATGCTCCGGTTTTCTTTGCAAATCACTTTAGAGCCGTCCGTCACTTGGATCCGAAGTTCGGCCGCTCCATCGGTTGCCCGGTTGGACAGGTTCACTTTGGCACATACTTTTGCTTCTTGGGCGCTGACGGCTTCCTGAACCAGATAAACTCCTGGTGAAGCATAATCCAGAGGCGAGATGCAAGTCTCGTCCGTAATCAGCAGATGTACATCCCTGTAGATTCCCCCGTAAAAATTGAAGTCGCCTACGAGTGGCATTATGTCCAGTTGCTCACCGTTATTGGCACGTACCAGAATGGAGTTCTTTTCTCCGTATTTCACTAAGTCTGTGATTTCGAATATAAAGGCCCCGTATCCGCCCCGGTGTTCGCCAATGTGTTTGCGGTTGATGAACACGTTGGCTACACTGTTCACACCTTCAAAGCGAAGAAACAGGCGCTTGCCTTTCCATTCGGGACGAACATATAGAGCTTTTTCATAGTTCCCGATACCCCGTTTGTAGTCTGTTTTGCCGGCAAGCGCATCTTGTGCATTCCAGGTGTGCGGCAGGTCTACCCTGCGGGTGTCTCCCTGTACCTGATGCGAGAAACGGAAATTCCAGTTATTGTTGAGTAGAATATCCTGACGCTGGGCGTGAAGGGAGAGAGAGAAGAGAAGTAGGAGAAGAAAGGGGCTTAAACCTTTTCCTCGGCCCCTCCGCCATAAGGAGGGAAAATAGTTACATTTCTGCTGTTTCATATGTTCTTGATTATGTATTGATTAATGATGTTATTATTGAGATCATCTGTATTTCCCTATCCGTTTTGTAATACGTCCGCTTTCTCCGGTCCGCCCGGTTCGGGAGTTTCTTGTGGGTGAATCACATCGAAATAATAGATGCCTTGTTCCTTCAGATAGTCCAGGAAGGACGGCAACCGCATGCAGAAACGGCTCCAGTCTTTTGCGCCGGGTGAAGTCCATGCCGATTCTGCCAAGGCTATCAAACGCGGGAAGGTCATGAAATCCAGTCGTTTGGCATCCGCGATCCGTTCGGTCCAGAGTGTGAACTGCATACCCAGTATCTGATCTTCGTATCCTTTAAAGAGATGACTGACCGGTTCGGGAAAAGCGTAGACATCTTGCAACGGATTGAATCCATCCCAATAGCGTCCCACTTTATGTGAGGCATCCTGTACGAAATCGCCATACAGTGGACGGCGCGGAGTCAGCACTACCTGATAGCCCTGTTCAAGCGCTTTCAGCAACTGGTACTTGCGGTCGTGACGCCACCACATTACCAGTGCTTTCGAGGGGGAGATACCGGCATCCACTATTTCGTCCCAACCGATCATCTTCTTGCCTTTGGCTGCTACCAGATCGGCGGCACGGCGGATGAAGTAATGCTCCAGTCCGGTTTCATTGGCCAGCCCTTTTTCCTTTATGAAGTTCTGGATATCCGGATCTGTGAACCAGTTCTGGTTACCATAGTGCACTTCGTCACCTCCGATATGGATATAGGGAGCCGGAAAGAGAGCGGTTATTTCATCGAGCACATCGCTGATAAAACGATAAGTTTCTTCTTTGCAAGGATGGAATGTGAAATGCTTCCAGCGTCCTTCACCTCCCCCCGATACCTCCGGATAGGCACGGCAGACTGCCGTGGCATGTCCCGGCATATCGAACTCCGGAATCACCATAATCTGGCGTTCGGCTGCATAGGCCACGATCTCCCGAATGTCGTCCTGTGTATAGAACTGCGGAGCTGCTTTGGCATCATGCCAATTACCGACGGCTCCTATCTCCGTCAGCTTAGGATATTTCTTGATTTCAATGCGCCATCCTGGTTCGTCTGTCAGATGCCAGTGGAATACATTGAGATGAAGTCTCGCCATCAGGTCGAGGTATTGTTTTACTTTCTCTTTGCCGAAGAAGTGGCGGCTTTCATCGAGCATAAATCCGCGCCATGCGTAGCGTGGCGAACTGTAAATCCGGCAACAGCGGATTTTGCCCCGTCCGTGCTGTGCCAGTTGTCTGATGGCCTGGCCGGCATAAAATGCGCCTTTCTCAGAAGTGGCATCAATGAAGATAGAATCCGGCGTAATTTCCAGTTGATATGCTTCATCCGAATATGCTGTACCGATGGCAGGCAGAGACTTAGAGATAGTAGTTCGTACACACTTAGCCGAAATTTCGTCATAAGAGAATGTGCCTTTATGTGTCTCTATCGTAGAAGGAGCGGGGAATAGCTTTTGTGCTTGTAAGCCTTGAAAAGCAAATAGAGCAAGAAGAAGAAATTTTATTCTCCCTCTTGCTGTATTATGAATGAATAATGGTCTGTTGGTTCGTTTCATCCTATGTCTTTAACTTGTTAGCATTCTTTTTTACTTAAATACTTCCATTATAGGCCTTCCGATCCATACTTGTGGCTGTTTCAGTTTGAAAATGGCAGCCACGGTAGCGGCTACGTCAAACTGCATCATGCTGGCCTGAATCTCATGCCCTTTCCTGATATTTTTCCCCGAGATGATGAACGGAGTCTGCATTTCCAGCATTGTTTTTCCTCCGTGTCCTTTATTGATTCCGCCATGGTCGGATGTTACTATAAAAATCGTTTCATCCAGCATTCCGGCTTCTTTCACCGCGTCAATCACTTTGCCGATGTATCCGTCTATTTCTTCAAGCTTCTGGTAATAAGCCGGTGTGTCATGTCCTTCCTTATGTCCTACATGATCCGGATTATCCCAAGCGATAAGTGTCAAAGCCGGCTTTTTCTCTTTAATATACTTCACGGCTGTTTCGCATAGTTCCGTAGGATGTTTTTCGTAGTTAATCCCTTGGTTGTATTTGTTTACTGCCAGCGTATCTACCAGGTATTTGATGCCGATCCATTCGTAGAGAGTGCCAATTTCAGCTTTCGGGTCAGCTTCGCGGAGCAATTGGAATACAGTTGGAAAAATGCCATCTTTACTTAATTCTTTCGAAGGAAGATCCGGAGTGCTTGAATTCCAAGTCGTGTATCCGTGTAGCTCCGGGCCTGCTCCCATGAACATAGATGCCCAGTTCACTGCACTGGACGAAGGGAGTACAGAGCGTTTGGTCAGTGTGTAAGAACCATCATTCATTAATTGTTTGATATGGGGAATATTCGCTTTCTCTACACTGTAGGAACCCCAGCCGTCCAACCCAATCAAGACTACATGTTTGGCTTTCCACTTGCTGCCGGCATGGCAATTGGGAACTATCGTTAATAAACAGATAATTAAACAGGCTAATTTAAACACTTGTGTTTTCATGATACTTTTTTATAATAAAATTATTTATCTAAATCTTTTCTACGCTTCAGGGCTTCCAGAAAGTAGTAGTCTGCATAGTTCAGAGGTACGTCGATTTCACTATTATGCGGAATACTGCCTACGCTATGCATCAGGATAAAATTGCCGTTAGTGCCCAATGTGGCCCGATAGTCAGGTGAGGCGAGACTATGCATGATGCGGTCTGAATATTCCCTGTAGGAAGCGGCATCGGGGACGTCATATGTGCTGATCTCGTACAGGGCAGAAGCGATGCAGGATGCGGAAGAGACGTCCCGGGGTTCATCGGGTATATTGGGTGCGTCCATGTCCCAATAAGGTATCAGGTCTTCGGGCATGTGCGGATCATTTTTCATCCTATTGAATGTTTTCAGTGCCTGATCCAGATATTTGCGGTCTTTCGTTTCACGATAGCAAATAGTGAAGCCGTAGATGGCCCATGCCTGTCCGCGTGACCAAACCGATTCATCAGCATATCCTTGTGCTGTTTGTTTATGGCGTACGGAGCCGTCCGAAATATTATAGTCCACTACGTGATAGCAACTTCCATCAGGACGGAAATGCTCGGAAAGAGTACGGTCGGCATGTGCTACGGCTACTTTATGGAAAGTGGAATCACCGGATAGTTTGGTTGCTTCGAACAGAAGTTCCAGGTTCATCATGTTGTCAATGATAACCGGACATTCCCAGCCTCTTTCACTTTGCCAGCTATTACCCTTTACATCCCAGCTTTGAATGACTCCGGCATTGGGGCGGAAACGCGTACAAAGTGATTTGGCTGCCTGTACCATTACGTCTTTATATGCAGCTGTATCGGGAGCGAGCCTCAGGCCGTTACCAAAACTGCAATTAATGATGAATCCTATATCGTGATGCCAAGTCAGGTGCTCGGCCGGGCGGATGGCTTCAGTATATTTTCTGGCCAGTGGGAGGTAGCTGGTGTCACCTGTCAGTTCGTACAGATACCAGATGCTACCGGGAAAAAATCCACTGCGCCAATCGGCATATCCGCAGTAATATACAGATCCATCTCTATTGAGAGTTACAGGATTGAGACATTTTCCGCTGGCCTCGATGGTGTCGATGGCCAAACCGAGTTGTGCTTTGGCAAATTCTACATTTTCTGTTATAAAAGACGGTACTGTGGGTTTGTGGCTTGAGCAAGCCACACATATCATTGCGCAGGCTGCTCCCAATAAGGGTTTTAAGTTCATGTTTTATTGTTTTTTTATGGTAAAAGAATAATTTCCTGTTTTATGAATGTTTGTTGCTGTGAGTGTAATGCGACAAATCGATTTACCCCATACATTGGATAGCCGGGGATCTGTTAGTGGGATTATTTCTGTTTTCACATCGAACAGTTGTTTATCATATTCTATGACGGCTTTCTTTCCTTTTACTTCCAATTGAATTTTTCCCGATATTTCCGTACACACCTGCCCCCATGTCATGAAATTGATTTGATTGGGCTGTTTGGCTGTCTTCAGACGGAAAGAATCTGAAATCCGTAATTGTCCTTTCTGAAGTGAATAGGAACGTATCCATGATTCCACTTCTGCTTCGGCCGGATAGGCTGTCGCTATATTGGCTGTGAATGTGTTTTTCCTTTTGTCAGCTTGTACTTGTGTTGCTTTATATGTTGCTCCGTATTTCTGGGGGACGCCATTAATCAGGGGGAGATTGTGATAATTGCTCTGCATGGTCCAAATGGTGTAGCGATCCTTGCTGAATGTCTGGCGTGTATAAGTCCCTACTCCGGCATCAATAAGAAAAGGAGTTTGGTCTATCCAAAATGAGAAGGTACCTGCGTCATTATGATTATGGCTTTCGTCGTTATATCCTCCTTTAGCGGCCAGGAAGTTTCCTTTATTGTCAGTTATATAGCAGAATTCGGTTTCCGGATACCAGGAGAATGGGGGAGTGAGATGTGCCGCTTGAGTTTCTTTTAGTTCGTTCGCAATTTTTATAGCAGCAAGCGTACGGTATATATCGCGTCCGGAAGGAAGCTTATTGGTGTTAATCATAGCAGCGAATCCTTTCATTTCGTTACTGTTTACAGCCTTGCCATACCGGAATATCAAGGGAGCGTCTCCACTGCTTTTCGCCGAGGCATCAGCGAAATTAACCACCCATCCTTTGCCCACGTATGAACGTGATATATATTCGCCCATATTCTTTATCATGGGATTATCGAAGATGGAGACAGTTCCTCCGGTAACGGCTGACAGTAATTCCAGATAATCAAACATTTTTCCTGCGGCATGTCCCCAGTAGGAGGGACCTTCCTCACATGCACCGTCGGTATGGGTATAGTTGATGAATTTATCTACCGAAACCATACTGCGGTATACTGCCTTCGCTAACATTTCTTTATCATTTTCAAGCAGCATAAAACACATTGAGGCGTTGCTGTTACACCAAGGATTCCAGTTGTTGACCATCATTCCCGGTTTATAGTCCACTGCCATCCACCAGAAGTGATCGTTATTCATGTAAGGATCCAGTATACGCTGTTGGAGCGTATGCCGTAAACGTTCGGATATGGCAGGATTGAGTTTGTCAAATTCTTGATGCATGTAATAATAGGTCCATGAGAGTAAAGAGCCCAGGTCACCTGCTGTCAGGTCTATGATGTTTTCTTTAAAATCGGGTAGTGAGCGGTGAGACTGTTGTGCATTCAAATGGGCGGCCAATGCCCAGGAAGTCATCTCGCAGGAATGATATACACCGTTGATCAACTGATCGATAAATCGTCCTTTCCCTTCTGCGAGTTCAGCGAGTAGCAGGTCGGCTATGGCATTGTTATTGTTGGCGAAGGGAGTTTCCATAACGCTACGGTTGCCGCTGCGTTCAAATTCCATATAATCAGTAGCTTTCACAACCTGCCATTGATAATTCAGCTGCTTCTCTCCGCGAAGGATACATTCATTCTTGAAAGAGCCTAAAAAAGTGTCCCATCCGGTTCGGTCGGTATAAGCAGGATAAGTGACCCATTGTTGATTTAATATAAGCACTTCCTGCAAACTGCTTACGCTGGCTTGTTTTTGAAGATAGTTCCGTTCTGTATAGCTGAGGGCTCTTACAGTACAGCATAGCAAGAGAGTGAATATTAATAATTTCTTCATCGTAATAAAATTAAGATTTTAACGTAGGCAAAGTAACAAAATTTATTGCTATTTCATCTTACTAAATGGTTCTTAATGCTATATAAATTTTCTATTTTAGTTGGATATTTGAGGGAGTCAATCCTCAAAAGAGGAAAAGTCGATAAGAGAGTTTATTTAGAACTTTCTTTTCAGATGGAATAGAGGGCGTGTGTCGAAACTCATCACAGAAGACACTGAGTAACACAAAGTGAATTTTAAGTCATTGATTATCTATGTTGATAATCTGTGATAATCCGTGTAATCTGTGGCGAAAAGAGTTTTGACACACCCCTTTGGTTTATAAGAATCAGTAGCTTAAACGTATTTGTTTAATTCCAGCCCGAGTTCTGAGTCAGTGATTTATTCATATCAGTTTCATGTTTTGGGATTGGCCATACATAATATTGGTCTCCTCCCCATGTATAAGGATAGGTGACAGTACCCCATACATCTTTCATCCCGGCTGTACCATCAGCATTATTAAACTTACTTTCTTTCCATGTTTTCCAACGGAGTTCTTCGTAAAAGTCAACCCCTTCACCCGCTGTTTCCCAGCGGAATTCATTCTGGATGCGAATGCGCATATCTTCCTGTCCCTGGACCATAGTGGCAGTATTGCTGTTCAACAGTGCAACACCGGCACGTTGGCGTACTTTATTCAACCATTCGATGGCCTCGTCGGTTTTACCCTGCTCATTCAATGCTTCAGCCAATCCTATGACGACAGTTGCGTAGCGGATAATTGGCAGGTCAATCGGAGATTGTTCGCGATTGGTCATTTCACTTGAACCTTCGGCAACAAATTTGCGGAACAAATAGTATAAATGGCTCTGGGTGTCAGTGCGTAAGTCATAAGGATAATCGGTGTCGGCACCATAATAAGGCCAGCGTGAAGTGAAGGTGTGGTCTACGCTGTTTCCGGAACCATCATATGTAGCATATGGAGTGATGACAGTCTGGGCTAAACGAGGATCTCGGCTGTCATAAGCAGCTTTAATACGGGCCTCGTTTCCTGCCGGCAGATAGAATGCTTTTGCCTTGTCACTCAGCTTTTCCAGACGTCCGTCTACTTTTGCTTTTATTTTTTTTACCATATCGTCTAATGCCTCTTCCGTACCGTCAAAGCCGATTTCGCGATACTGTGCTTTTACTGTTGCCGGATCAGTATTACGCAAGAAGAATACTTCACGGTCTTTAATATCTAAGCTTGAGAACCCCGGAATGTATTCATCCCAGTTAAATTTACTGCCGTCTATATTTTCGTAGGTTTCTACAAAATCCACACTGGCCAACATGGTGTTCCAGCAAGAACCAAATGTAGTACGGCCACCATAACGGAAGCTCATGGAATTTCCGTAAGTGCTGCCATTGTTATCGATACACTGCAAAGAGAAGATAGCTTCATCACTCTGTTCATTAGCTTCCTTGAAGAGTTGCTTGTAACCATCCTGAAATAATGAATGTCCCAATTCACCTACTTTACGGAAATCTGCTTCCGCCTTACTCCATTCTTTGGTCCACAGATAGATTTTGCCACGCAGTGCATAAGCCACTGATTTGGTGACATGACCCCATTCTGCTTTACCGGCAGCGATACGGTCGGGGAAATTCGGATCGTTTATTGCGTCGGTTAAATCTTGTATGCAGAAATTCCATATATTCTCTTCGCTTTCACGTGGTTTGTCTGCTTGATCAAGTTCCATAGGCGTATTATAATAAGGAACACCCCTGAAGACTGCATTCAGTTTGTAATAATAAAACGCACGCAATACTTTTGCTTCGGATAATAATTTGCCTTTTACGCTTTCACTTATCGGTGCGTCGGGTAGATGTACAATGGCATCATTGGCACGATAGATACCTGCATAATGTTGTTTCCAATAGTCTGAGAATATTCCGGAACCGATAGAAGCTGTACCGGCCAGCAGTGGATAATCGTTGTCGCGGCAGGTTGCACCCACGCTGAATGCCTCCATTAGATAAGCCTCTTTTGCCACATACCCTTCGCGCAGGGTGGCGTAGATAGAGGCTACTCCCATAGTACAAAAGTTTTCATTACTCCACATACTGCCCGATGATGCTTTATCATATGGCTTTGTGTCCAGTAAATCTCCCTGGCAACTGCTTATAGCAATTGCTGTGGCTGTTAATATGAATAATTTATTTAATAGTTTCATAAGATTTCAAGATTTATTTAGAATGTTATATTGGCACCTATTGCAATTGTTCTAAACGGAGAATAGCCCATACCGGTAGCAGATTCCGGGTCTTGGCCTTCAAATCCGGTAATTGTCAGCAGATTTTCAGCTGAAACGTAAACACGTGCATTCTGCATAGCGATTTTTGAAACCCAGTTTTTCGGTAGAGTATAACCTAAAGACAGGTTCTTCAATTTGATATAATCACCTTTGTATAGCCATAAAGTTGTATTTCCATGACGATTTTGTACATAGCCGTCTATATAAGCCATACGCGGATATTTCGCATTGATGTTGGTACGTGGATCATCCGGATTTTCGGGATTGTAGAAATAATGGTTTTCGGCAATCCGTTGTGCGATGGTGCTACCCCATTCTGTAGATGCGGCATTATAGCCAGTGGTTGCTCCCCAGTATATGCTGAATCCGGCAGCTCCCGCCCATACCATAGAGAGGTCGAATCCTTTCCATGCGGCAGAGGCCTGAAAACCGAAATTGTATTTGGGCTTATTGGATGTTTTTTGGAAAGTATAGTCGTTATCGTCACCATATACTCCATTATTATTGGAGTCGGCATAGATGTAATCACCATACCAGATCTTGTTTTTGGCAACCGTCTTGCCTGGTTGAAATTCATATCCGGCTGCGATCATGTCTTTTACCCATGTCATATCTTTTTCTGTACGGATCATACCGGTCTTAGGTCCTCCTTGAGGATTTACGCTGCCATCCGCATTGTAGTAAGAGCCATTGCCATGATAAACGTTCCGTAAATAGTATTCATTCATCATGCGGCCTTCAACAATGGGGGTTGTGCCACCACTGGACACTTTACCGATATTATCTTCCCATTTACCTCCGGTCAGTTTGTTACTCGGATCTTCTACCCATGTTCTTTCATAAGAGCCGTTATAGGCATCTATATTGCTTTTGTTGTATGAGAAGTTGCCGTTAATGGAGTAGCTCACCCCTCCTATGTTATCACGCCATCCCAGTGATAACTCAACTCCCTTATTGCTCACTTTGGCGAGGTTCTGACGGGGGGCAGTCATTGTTCCGAATACATAAGGAATAGTTGGGCGGTATAAGATACCGTCGGTTTTCTTCTGATACAGGTCGGCACTTATGCTCAGACGGTCCTTTAATAAATTAACATCAACACCAAAGTTGACAGAGGTGGTAGATTCCCATTGCAGTAAGCTATTGGCGATGGCACCCATATACAGTGCAGAATTTAAGGCATTTCCAAATACTGCGTTGGTGGTACTGTATACCGACATGTATTCGTAGTTACCAATTTCAGAGTTACCTAATTTACCCCAGGATGCACGGATTTTCAGGTTATCCAGCCAGGCACGGGTATTTTCCATGAAGCTTTCTTCTGAGATGCGCCATGCACCTGATAAGGAAGGGAAGAATCCCCAACGATGATCTTTATGGAAGCGTGAGGATCCGTCATAACGGAAATTCGCCTCAAATAAATACCGGGAATTATATGCATAGTTCACGCGTCCGAATACAGAACGTGTGGCATAATCCTGGGTTGCACCTTTGGTACTTGTCATTTCGGTTGCTTCATCAAACTGGTTCAGTGATTCGTCGATCAAGCCTTTCTTTGCGGCATCTACAGTATAGTAATTCTTGTAGAATTCCTGATAACCTAACAATGCGGATACATCGTGTTTCTGAGCAAATGTGTGATGGTAGTTTAACAGGTTTTCCAATGTATAAGAATAATTGGATTCATAACCGAAACTTGTGCTTAATTGAGAAGGAGGAGTGATACCATCGACAATTACCCCGTCACTGAAACGTGTCTGATAAGCGGGTACTCCCCATTGGCGGGTTTCGTAGATGTAACGGTTGTAATTGAAGTTGAAATCCCAACTTAGATCTTTAAAGAACTTGACCTTACTAAACAGGGTCGTGTTGAAACGGTTGTAGCGTTTGAAGCCATCATTCCGTGCCAGTTTATATAGTGGGTTATTGGCTGTTGCACGTTCGTCCGGACATTCCGGGTAGCCGAAACTTCCGTTCCATTCGGGATAAGTACCGGCTGTAGATTGTCGGAGGAAAGTATTGGCATTGCTAAAGTCACCCACTTCACGGTCCATTTGTGAGGCATAAGTGCGCGTACCTAAAGTCAACCATTGAGTTGGGTTGGCTTCAATATTGGCACGTACAGAGTAGGTTTTGTTGGCTGTATTGTCTACAATACCTTCATTATCCTGATAACGGGCTGACAATAAGAAACGAATTTTGTTGGATCCTCCTGAAACCGAAAGATTATGTTCGTGTATCATACCTCCTGAGTATAGCTCTTTCAGCCAGTTGGTATTTGGGTATGCGATGTAATTAGGAACACCGTTTTCGTTTACTCCATTGGGATCTTTTGATTTCTCTCTCCACAAATCGATATACTTTTGGTCAAAAAGAGTTCCGGAGCCAACATTTTCGCAAGATTCGTTCATTAATTCCATATAATCCGCATAGTTGCTCATAGTTTCTATCATGCGTGTCGGGCTGTTGAAAGAGACGCGTCCACTATAGTTTACCTGTATCTTGTCGCGATCGCCGCTTTTTGTTGTGACTAAGATGACTCCGTTGGCAGCACGGGCACCATAAATAGCACAAGAAGCTGCATCTTTTAGAATAGAGATATTTTCTATATCCTGAGGGTTAATGGCATTCAATGAACCTTCCATGCCATCGATGATAATCAAAGGTGAGGCATTATTCATTGTACCGTTACCGCGTACCCGTAGGGTTGTGTTATCCTCTCCCGGCATTGCCGAGCCCGAACTGGCTTGAAGTCCTGGACTTAGACCGGCTAATGCCGAAGATACTGTGGTAATGGGGCGTGATTTAGTTTGTTCTTCAAAATCAACGGAAGATACGGCACCTGTTAAATTTGCTTTCTTCTGTGTGCCATACCCTACCACTACCACCTCGTCGAGTGTTTTGCTGTCTTCTTCCAGTTGGATGTTGAAAGACACTTGGTTGCCACTTACTTTGACTTCTTTATTGAGATAGCCGATGTAAGAGATTTGTAGTGTTGCGTTGGACGGTACTTCGAGACTAAACTCTCCGTTCAGGTTTGTGATGACGCCAATAGTTTTATTACCTTTTACAATGACGTTAGCTCCGATAATCGGTTCTCCATTTGCATCTTTTACAATACCTTTAATCGTTCTGTGCTGTTGGGGGACTGCTGTGATCGCATCTCCGTTTTCAACTGTTTCTTGTGAAGAAACAGCCCAGGCACTACCGCTTAAAAGCATTATTAACGATGTACTTACAAGTACCCTTTTAGAAGATAAGGGTAGCAAATGTAATTTGCTTTTTCTCATAATACTTTAGATTGAGTTAATAAAAGTGTTAAATACATCGCAAAACTACGGTAACTGATCTGATCCGATGTGATACTTTTATTCTCAATAGGGGCACTAATTATTCAGAGCCTATTTGGAAGCTGTCCTAATCTGTGTTTTCCATATGGTTTTATGTACAAAATTTTGTGATAAAATGCTAAATTGAATAGGGATTTTGGGCATAATTTGTTCTTTTTCATGATCCGTATACTATTAAACTTTACAAAAAACAAATGAAAGAATCGGACTATGTCGTGAAGCAGACCTCTCTATGCTATTTTTGTTCGCAGTATAGGCACTAATTGTTCTTAACTCAGTAGAAGTTCCAGAAGAACTTTGGCGATGTCGCTGGAGAAAGAACGTATTGAAAAGGAACATATTGAAGAAATGAATCAAGCTAAATTACGATTCTTTACCAACGTGAGCCATGAGTTCCGTACTCCTTTAACTCTCATTATAAGTCAGGTAGAACTTATGTTACAGAAGAATACAATACCTCCATCTTTGCACAACAGTATTTTCAGGATAAGGAAGCATGCCCAACAAATGAAACTCCTAATCTCAGAATTACTTGACTTCCGGAAATTCGATCAAAACTATATCCAATTAAAACTATCGGAACAAAGTCTGAATACATTTTTGGAGGAGGTCTATCTGTCTTTCTCAGCTTATGCCTCTCAGAAGTCTATTTCTTATCATCTGAAGCTACTGGAGCAGGATGTATTTATTTGGATAGATGACTGGCAAATGAGAAAGGTTCTGTTTAATTTGCTTTCGAATGCTTTTAAACATGTTCCGGATAAAGGAAAAATAAATATATTGACCTCTACTACGCCGGATCAGGTAATTATTGCGGTTAAAGATTCTGGAAATGGCATTAGTAAAGAAGAACAGGAGCGGATATTCGACCGTTTTTATCAGGCGGACAATCGGAATAAAGCGATTCATGTTGGCACTGGTATCGGGCTCGCATTAACGAAAAGTATTATTCAGCTACATCATGGTACAATTGAGGTAGAAAGTGAGTTAAATGAAGGAAGCTGTTTTATTGTGAAGTTGCCTAAAACTCGTGCTTGTTTTGAAAAGGATACTGAAGTCGTTTTTCTGGAATCTCCAGAAAAAGAGCCTATGATACAAGAGAGTACCATACCGGATGAGAACTTTATGGAAAAGGATGATTCTATGTTCGAAACTCCCTTGATAGATGGGCGGGAAGGGAAACGGAAAGTTCTGTTGGTAGAAGATAATGTGGAACTTCTGCATGTACTCAAAGAAATATTTTCATCACTTTATCAGGTGGTGACGGCAGCTAATGGCGAGGAGGGATTAAAACAGGCTTTTGCAGAAGTTCCCGATTTGATAGTGAGTGATGTTATGATGCCGGTAATGACAGGAACGGAGATGTGCCTGAAAATAAAGAATAACATAAACCTGTGTCACATTCCGATTGTATTGTTGACTGCACTTGACACTGTAGACCAAAATATTGAAGGACTACGTCGTGGGGCAGACGACTATATCACCAAGCCATTCAATGCAAAAATCTTAATAACCCGTTGCAATAATTTGATCCGTAACCGCTTGTTGATGCAAAGCCGTTTTGCTAAAGATCAGATTTCGGAAGTCAACCTGTTGGCTGCTAATCCGATAGATAAAAGTTTCTTGGATAGAGTAATCAAAGTGGTAGATAAGTATGTTGATAATGAGGATTTTGATATTGGTATATTATGTCAGGAACTTGGAATGGGACGGACGTTGTTGCACACAAAATTCAAAGCATTGACAGGAATGACACCCAATGAATTTATTCTAAATCACCGATTGAAAAAAGCATCACTGATGTTGAAGAACGAACCTTATTTGCAGGTAGCAGAAATATCCGATAGGTTAGGTTTCGGTTCTCCGCGCTATTTCAGTCGTTGTTTTAAAAACCAATATAACGTTACTCCGATGGAATATCGCAAAGGAGCTAAACAGGAAAATCTTAAATGACCTAAGTTAATAACATCTGAAAGTAAATTTATGCTCGTAAAGAAACTATTTAATCAATATGGACTCATGGTCTATTTAAATAGCCGGATTAAAAAGAATCTGATGATAGGTGAGAGAAGAGGGATTTTGCCGTAATATCGCCAAAGTTCTTCTGGAACTTTTTTCGCGCCATATAAAGTAGGTCACTGAAATGCTGATGGTGATGTAACTGAGCCATGCCCACCAAGTAAGATACCAGGGAGTGCTGATATGTATCTGTAATAAGATTTCTTGTGCTTTGCGCATTTTCAGCGAGTTGCCTTTTTGGCGTACGTGTAGCACGTAGTCTCCAGGATCAAGGTTGGTGTATTTCAGGCTTGTTTGTGAGGTGAGTGACCATTGCTTGTCAAAACCTTCTAACTGATACTCATACCAAGTATTATTCAGTATATCCACATAGTTGGAAGAAGCAAACTCAATAGTCAGGTTATTTTGAGCGGCGTTTAGATTTACTTCCCGGACAAAAGGGAGCCCTTCTGTCAGTATACGACTTTTGTCATCCGGACTTATCCGTGCGTTGTTGACGGATAAACTTGAAAAATAGAGTTTAGGTTTGGGATATTCTTTGTTCAGGTCTTTCTCCAGAAAAGAACTAAGCCCTCCTGTACCTCCGATAAATATTGTATGGTCACTACACATCCATACACCACAACCATTAATGATGGATGAGAGGGACAGTCCGTTATCCAGTTCAATGGAACGGAATGATTCGGTGGTTGGATTAAATAGTGTGATACCCCGATCACTTGTGATAAGTATGTTATCTGTCGAAGTCTGTAGAAGATTATAGCAATAATTGCTAAGTAGTTGGTTCTGTTCGGGAGTATAGTTGATGCAGGTCTGAGTTTGTTCGTTATAGCAAAAAAGTCCTGAACCTAAAGTGGCGATATAAAGATATTGATTGTTACCTTTCAAAATCTTGCTGATGCCGAACTGTCCAATGGATGCAGGCAGGCTGAATGATTTAACTTCTTCGGGGTGTTTCAGGTTTATACTATATAAGTTAGTACCTGCCGACAACCAGAGAAAGCCTTTGGGGTCAATGGTGAAAGTTTGATAGTAATATCCGTCATAAAGCAAGCGGAATTCATTCGTATCGGGATTCATGGAGAAAACTCCGTTGCGTGCGGAAACGATTAGCTGGTCGTTATAGAAAGATACTTGGAAAATAACATCATTGGGCTCTTTTTTGCCTTTCGTGGAGTAATTGAGGTAGTTGTAAAAACGTCCTGTTTTGCGGTCGAGCCGGGAAAGACCTCCCATATGCGTACCTATATATAAACAGTCTCTTTTAGGGTCGTAACAAATACTCTTCAGATTGTTGTGGGGCAGAGAGTTGGGTCCTCCGGCAGTGTAAGTCCTGAAATGCCCCGCTTGGCGGTCTAAACATGCCAATCCGCCACCATCGGTGCATATCCATAGGTGATGATCTTTGTCCTCGGTCATGGCCCCGGCGAACGGGTAGTTGAGACAGTCACTGCGATCGGGATTATAAGTGTAGTAATTGAATGTGTTGTTATCCGGGTTGAAGTAGTTGACTCCTCCATAATAACTACCTATCCAGATAGTGCCTTGTACATCTTGATAGAGCGAAAATATAGAAGAATGGCTGAGTCCTCCCGGGCGTTGTTCTTGCTTGATGAGGCTGTAGGTTTGGGTGTGTGGATCATATTTTTGTAAACCGTCGAAGGTTCCGAACCAGATGTTCCCTTGCTGATCTTCAACAAATTCACGTATTTGTTCACTGGAAATGCCTTTGGGGGATGAGGGGTCATAAGGAATACGGTTAATTTGTCCGTTTCGGTTGATATGGTATAGCCCTTGTGTACGGCAACCTACCCAAAGTTCCTGACTGGAATCTTGGAAAATACGGTAAACATCTACTTTGGGGATCAGGCATTGAACCGCTCCTTTATTTTCTGTCGTATATAGGCCTTCTTTGGCACCGATATAAAATCTGTTGCCATCTGTCATCAGATAGTTGATGGATGGTATACCTGTTTTTTGCTGAAAATCTAATTGATTGTTTTGGGGATTGTATCGGAAAATAGAGTCGTGCCCGGCACACCATATCTCACCGGCATGAGATGTTAGAGCATAGACAGAGCCTTGACGCAGACGTTCGAAAGTCTCTTTACGAATATCGTATTTCAATAAAGCACGATCAACAATTAAAAACACATCTCCGTTTTGACTTCCAGTAATGGCGCTCACCTTATTCCCTATCAGAACTTTCTGATCCGGTTGATTCCCGTTCTGGATCCATGCTTTATAAACCGTCATCCTATCACTATTGTAGATGTTGACCCCTTCACGTGTACCAAACCACATTCTACCCAGTTTATCTTGATAGATAGCCATAACAGACGATTGCGAAAGACCTTCTTCTCTACCTATGTGTTTAAAATATCCGGCGTATGATAATTGAACGATGAAAATGCCGATAAAAGAAAAGGCTAATTTGTGTTTATTCATAGTTATTCCGTATTTATAAACGCAAATATATAAATAACAGATAGATTTAGTATACCAACTCTATGAAAAAAGTATATAAACAGAAATAAACCTCCCTACCATTCAACAGATAGGGAGGCTTGTGGGGGAAATCGTAGGTTTATCGGATGCTTTCCTGTATTTTCGGTTTCAGGATAGCGGTCCAGAGATCGTAGCCATTCTGATTCATGTGCAGGCCGTCCGGTTTAAAGATATCTTTTCGCAGTTCTCCGTTTGCACCGTACAAGCAAGAGGCTACGTCGACATAAGTGAGTCCGTCCGTCTTCGAAGCATACTCTTTAAGCAAAGTATTAATGATTTCATGCTTCGGAATCATCTCCTTGCGTGCGAGCGAAGGCTTATAGGAGAGAATGAATATCGGAATATCCGGATAGTCCCGTTGCAGCCGGTTGGTCAGTAAACGAAAAAAGTCGAATGTTTCTCCGACAGTCAGATCCTCGGGGGTACCTGCAAGATCATTTTCTACATAAACCACGATACTGCGCGGGTGATATCCCCGGGCAATCACGTCGTAATTATAAAGCATGTCTCGTAAGGCGGCACCACCGTATGAACGGCGGAGAATCTTCAGTGGGGCCATGTCCCGGTAAATGTTATCCCACAAGTTGATGGAAGAACTGCCTAAAAAGAGAACGTCGCAAGAAGTATCTCTCAATGTCCGGTTTTCTGTTTGGTACCGGTCTATTTCTCCTTGGTATCGGGTTACCCATGTAACCGGATCCGTGTGGCGGACAGGAAGATATTCGCTGAAGCGCACAGAATCCTGTGGCGTTTGTACCTCTGCTGCAAGAGTGTTGCAGCAGAGGAGGACAGTACAAAAGGTGATAAATATTGATTTTATCATTTATTTCTTTACGTTAAATCCAAGTTTCTTCAATCCGTTCTGCACGTCGGGATGACTCATGAAAAGTTTCCATAGAAGTCCGGTCCGGTAGTTTTCTATCATTACGGCTATCGGCCCTTGGTCGATGGCCAGATATCGCTTCGGATACCAGTCCGCGGTTTCGCTGAAGGCATCATAGAATCCGTAAGGACCGAATACCTTATCTCCCATCTGATACAGATGACGCATCACTTGCAGTGACTGGTCCGGTGTATAGACGATGGAAGAGAGGGCGGCGGTGGGAGAGATCACTCCCCGGTCATCACGTTCCAACGGGCCGTGGGCAGCATATCCATCCACGGAATAACTGGCGGTCAGCCCCCAGCAGTCAGCCCCGTAACCTTTATAATGTTTGGGGTTGCGGATGCAATATTCACGGTTTACCAGTGTAAGATTTCGCATCTCGTTGAAGTAGCTCGGGCAATATTCATCTTTCAAACCCACCGGATCGAGTCCGAGGAAGGAATACTGCGCCCAGAACAACGGACCGACTTCTCCACCCTGATAGCGGAGATGCAGTTCGATACCCTCTACCCGGTGTGGAGAAACAATCGCGCCATTCTGTGCCCATCCTTCATGATATACCGCAGCCGGCACTCCATGAGTAGGAGAAGCAGCGGCAAGGATATACATAATCAGGCATTCATTGTAGCCGTGTACCGGAAAGTTCATTTCCCAACCATATTCCGGACTCCAGTGCCAGTAAAGCACATTTTGCCCGTCACGGCGATACCAGTTCCAGTCTACCTCCCGCCATAGTTTATCGATACGTGCCGCAAGAGCTTTCTCTTCGGTTGAACCTCCTGCATAGTATTGATGTACGGCCAGCAAACCTTGCATCAGGAAAGCTGTTTCTACCAGATCGCCTCCATTATCTTTTTGTCCGAAAGGTTGCACACGTCCCGTTTCACCGTTCCACCAGTGTGGGTAAGCGCCTTTAAAGCGGTCCGCCTTTTCCAGGAAACGGACTATTTTCTCCATGCGGCGCAGCCCTTCTTCCCGGCTGACGTATCCACGATCGATACCCGCCAGTATGGCCATGATACCGAAGCCGCTTCCTCCTGAAGTAACAATCTCCGGACCTCCGGCCGGATATTCGCCATCCATATGATAGCGTTCGCGTGCCAGTCCGCTATTGGGTTCGGCTGCTTCCCAGAAATAATTGAAGGTTCGTCGCTGGACGGTATCCATCAGGGCATCGTCTGTCAGGGTAGCGGCAGAAGAAGGTTTATCCTTTGGCTTGCAAGCTACAAGAAGAAAAAGAGCGAAGAGGAAGAAGAGGAGCTTGCTGTTGTGAGTGACAAGTTGGATATTCATAATGATTTCTTGTTTGTAATGGTTTTGAGTTTAATTCACCACGGAGGACACAGAGAATATATTTCTCTTAAATATCCTGATAAACAAGAGATTAAAACTCTGTGTCCTCTGTGTCCTCCGTGGTGAATCGTATTCTTTTCTATTCCCTTGTGTATCCGATTCAACGCAACGTGAACCGTGCCGTTTTCACGTTCTGGCTGTCAGGTCCTATCATCACATCGAAATCGCCCGGTTCGGCTACGAATTGCAGGTCGGCATTGTAAAACTTCAACATTTCCGGAGCAATCGTAAAACGGACAGTACGCGACTCATTGGGCTGCAGGTAGATCTTTTCAAATCCCTTAAGCTCTTTTACCGGGCGGGTGACACTGCCTACGAGATCACGGATGTAGAGCTGCACTACTTCACTGCCGGCACGGTCTCCGGTATTCGTTACGGTGACGGAGGCTACCAACTGATTGTCCATCCCGATGGAGGGTTGACTTAAAGTGACATCACTGAAGCGGAATGTGGTATATGACAATCCATATCCGAACGGATAAAGTGCATCATTGTCTACGTCCAGATAGTTGCTGCGGAATTTCTCAAACCATTTGCCTTCTTTGAGCGGGCGACCTGTATTTTTGTGTGCATAGTAAAGCGGAATCTGGCCTACATTCTTCGGGAAAGTCATGGTGAGTTTGCCGCTTGGGTTCACTGCTCCGAACAGTACATCGCCGATAGCCAAGCCTGCCTCCGAACCTCCGAACCATACGTTTAAGATGGCGGGTACATTCTCCTGCTCCCAGTTCAGCACCAACGGACGGCCAGTGAAGAGTACGAGAACCACCGGCTTGCCTGTTTTCAGTAAAGCTTCCAGGAGTGTGTGTTGTACGTCCGGCAGGTCGAGGTTGGTACGACTGCTGCTTTCGCCGCTCATTTCCGATGATTCGCCCAGCGCGGCAATGATTACGTCCGACTGTGAAGCTATTTTCAACGCTTCGTCCAGCAGTTGCTTGTCAGTACGGTTGTCGCGGTTCAGCGAACGGCCAAACAGGGTGGCTCTTTCCTCATAGGCAGCATCGCTTATCAGGTTACTGCCTTTGGCATAAAGAATCTTTGCCTGATTGCCTACCCACTCGGTCAATCCCTCTACCAAAGATGGGCTCTTGTCCAGAACTGCCGCCACACTCCACGTACCCGGCATATTCGAGCGGGTATTGGCCAAGGGACCTATCACTGCGATGGTACCGGTGGGTGAGAGAGGGAGAAGGGGAGAGGAACCGGGAGAGAGCTGTCCGTTTTTCAGTAGTACGAAACTTTCTCCGGCAATTCTCCGGGCTACGGCACGATGCTCTTTGGTAAAGATGTCACGTGCCGGACGTTTCAGGTCACAATATTTATAAGGATTGTCAAATAATCCCAGTTTATATTTGGCTTCCAGAATGCGGCGGCAAGCGGTATTAACGGTTTCTACCGATACTTTGCCTTCTTCGATCGATTTTTTCAATGTGCCGGCGAAGCCTTCACTGACCATGTCCATATCTACTCCCGCATTGATGGCACGTGCCGATACGGTTTGCAGGTCGCCAATCCCGTGTTCTATCATTTCAGAGATTCCGGTGAAGTCTGTCACTACGAATCCGTTAAATCCCCATGCTCCACGCAGCACATCGGTCATCAGCCATCGGTTGGCAGTTGCCGGCACACCCTCCACTTCGTTGAATGAAGCCATTACACTGCCTGCTCCAGCTTCAACACCAGCCTGATAGGGGAGCATGTAATCGTTAAACATCCGTTGGCGGCTCATGTCTACGGTATTGTAGTCCCGTCCGGCTTCGGCTGCCCCATACAAGGCAAAATGCTTGATACAAGCCATGATCTCATCGTTACGGCGCATATCCTTTCCCTGATATCCGCGTACCATGGCTTGGGCAATCTGAGCTCCGAGGAAAGGATCTTCGCCCGAACCTTCGGATACCCGTCCCCAGCGTGGATCGCGACTGATATCTACCATCGGACTGAAAGTCCACGAGATGCCGTCAGCGCTTGCTTCGATGGCTGCGATACGTGCCGATTCTTCGATGGCCGGAATATCCCAGGTACACGAAAGCCCCAATGGGATAGGAAAGATGGTTTCGTAGCCGTGAATCACGTCCATACCGAAGAGCAGAGGGATACCCAGACGGGAATTTTCTACAGCCAGACGCTGTACGTCACGAATTTTATCCACCCCTTTCAGGTTGAAGAGTCCACCTACTTCACCTCGCTTTATCTTGGCGGCTATGTCACTGCTTTTAGCTTGTCCGGTGGTGATTTCACCCGTTACCGGCAGGTTAAGCTGCCCTATTTTTTCTTCCAGGGTCATCCGTTTCAGCAGATTGTCCAGAAAACGGTCCATGTCCTGAGGAGCTTTTTGCGCTTGCAGCCCCAACGGGAGTAAAAGTGCAAGCAGAATGAGTAAAGAATATTTCTTGTTCATAACTGTATATGGTTAAGAGTTCACCACAGATTACACGGATTATCACAGAGAAGAGATCCATTGGATTGATAATCTGCACTTAATATATCTATGATAATCTGTGTAATCTGTGGTGAAACTCTGAGATTAATAATCCGGGTTCTGTACCAATACGCCTTTCGACTTGTCTATCTCGTCCTGTGGAAGTGGTAGCAAGGCATTCTTGGGTTGATAACCCGTTTTGCCAGCAGCATGTAGCACTTGCGAAGCGATACCCCAGCGTACCAGGTCGTAGAAACGTCCCGATTCCAATCCGAGTTCTACCCGTCGTTCATGCCGGATGGCATCACGCAACACGGTCTGATCCAATGAAGTCACTTTGGGCAGAATGTCCGGGTTGTTGCCACGGGCGCGGGCACGTACCATTTCCAGATAACCCGATGCTTCGCCTGTTTTCCCTAACTCATTAGCCGATTCTGCTGCCATCAGCACTACGTCGCCATAGCGGATGATACGGATGTTCACCCAGAAACCATGACGGGTAAACTCCTCACGAAGTGCCGGGTTGGTATAAGCTTTCTTGTTAAAGTAAGCCCCGTCAGCCTGTGATACCGGAGACTCTCCATAAGGCTTGTTGGTGTTTTCAGGAGTGATCGGGTCGTCATCCGAACGGCGGAAGTAGAGCAGGGTAGCGTCTTTGCGCGGGTCACCCGGTTCGAATGCTTCACCCATCAGTTCGGTTCCCATATGCCATCCCCAGCCAAGGTCCCATTGGCCGGAGCCGCGTACACCTTGTACCTCGCAGAACTGACTGCCTATTTTATCACTTGCAGGCAGGGCGGCAGTCGATGCACATTGCAGCTCAAATACCGACTCACTGCTGTTTTCGCCATCATCGGTAAAGATAACGTCATAAGGGGTGTCCAGATTATACTGTCCGGAATTCATTACATCGGTTGAGGCAGTATACATGTTCTGCCAGTCGTTACGCATCATATACGTGCGGGCATGCAGTGCACGGGCACTTCCCCAGGTTAGACGTCCCAGGTAGGCAGACTGCCATTGACGGGGTAAAAGCCCTTCAGCCTGTGTCAGGTCTGAGTCGATCTGTTTATAGATCTCTTCGGCGGTGGTCTTCGGTACATTGGCTTCCGAGGCGTCGTTCACTTTGAAAGTGACCAACGGCACTTCGCCGAATGCACGGACCAGGTTGAAGTAACAGTAAGCACGGAAGAAAAGAGCTTCTCCCTTATTCCGGAGATCATTTTCTTCTGTCAGGTTACCTTTCTCGATGGTTTCTATCACGTCGTTGCATTGATAGATGATAGCGTAATTCTGGCTCCAGTAGGCTTTGATCAGTCCGTTATTGGTATTGTACTGGAAATCATCGTACATGGCAGCCTGATCGGCACCGTCGCTCGCCGTACTTCCTTTTTCCGAATCTTCCGAGCGGAAATATTCGATGGCAAAGGCCGGGATACCTGCGGTAATGTTATAGTTACGCATCATGGTGTAGATATTGAAGACTTTTCCTTCGGCAAGTGCTCCGGGATTATCATCTTCGGTGAACTGCCCTTGAGGGTGACGGTCCAGAAAATCGTTGCAACTGCTGAAGCTCAGAGCCGATACGGCTAATGCAATGGGTAGGATGTATTTATTTAGTTTCATACTCTGCTTCGTTAAAATGTTAAGTTAATACCAAATGTATAGACTGCCGGTACCGGATATGTTCCGTTATCCACTCCGAAGGCAATGGCCGATCCGCCGATTTCCGGTGTATAGCCCGTGTTATGCTTCCACGTCTTCAGGTTTTGTATGTTGACATAAACCTTCAGAGCCTGCATGCGTATTTTCGCCAGCAAGGTTTTGTCGAAGTTGTAAGCCAGTTGGAGGTTACGGATACGGAAGAAGCTGCCGTCTTCGATGAAGTACTCGGAGTTCTCGCTGTTGATGGCATGTTTTGTATTCAGCAGGGGTTGCGTGTTCGATGTGCCTTCTCCGTGCCAGCGGTCGAGACGTTGCTCCATATAATTGAACTGTGCCCAGTTATAATTGTCCCAGGTACGGTAAATCTGATTGCCGCCTTGTCCCATCATTTCCATGCTGACTTCCCAGTTCTTATATGAAAGGCCGAGGCTGATGCCGTATGTTACGTCCGGTGTCGGATCACCGATCATCGTGCGGTCGTCCGGTGTGATTTTTCCATCTCCGTTTACGTCGGCAAACTTAAGGTCGCCGGGTGTGACGGTTGCCAGTGTATTCGCCGGTGAAGCGTCGATCTCGGCCTGGTTTTGGTAAACGCCCGCTACTTTGTAGCCATAGAAATAACCGATCGGATAACCTGCCATTGTGTAGCTTTGGCTTTTGTCGCCTGCGATGATGGAGTATCCTTCCTGTACCAGACTCTTCACTTTGTTACTGATAGTGGTCAGGTTCGCGCTGACAGAATATCCCCAGTCGCCGATCTGATCTCTCCAGGAGGCCATCAATTCGATACCTTTGTTCTCAATCTCTCCAAGGTTTCCGATACCCGGTACGGTTCCCGACAATCCCGGTACGGTAGCCAGCAGGTCTTTGGTATTCTTCTTGTAATATACTCCTTCCAGATGGAAGCGGTTGCGGAACATATTGGTCTCGAATCCGGTTTCCCATGCTTCTACTTTTTCCCAGCGGAGGCGCGGGTTGGGCAGGTAAGCCAGTTGGTATCCGGGATAGATGATAGCCGGTTTGCCGAATACGGCAGCGAAAGCATTCTCCAACAACGGTTCTGCCGGATAAGCCCTATCCATATTCTGGTTACCTAATGTGCCCCACGAACCTTTCAGTTTCAACATGTCCAGCCATGTGATGTCTTTCATGAACTCCTCTTCAGTCATCAGCCATCCGGCACCTACAGAGTAGAAGTTCTGCCATTGGTTGCCCGTGTATGCGAAGGCCGATGAGCCGTCACGACGGAATGAGCCGTTGAACAGGTATTTTCCTTTATAATTATAGATGACACGGGCCAGCATGGACACGGTGGTGCGTTCCCACTGTGTACTTCCGTTGGTAGCGGTAGCCAGATCGCCAATGCTGACGAACCATTTATCGGGATTATTCGGAATCACCAGCCCGATACCCTGTCCGCGCGAAGCATCCAGTCCGCTGAGTGAATTGTAGTAGGTTGTGAAACCGGCAGTAGCGGTCAGGTTGTGTGTACCATCGGCAAAACTGTTTTGGTATGTCAGCAGATAGTCACTCTGCACTTTGGTTTCGTTTTGTTTGTTCTGGCTCACTTCCGTCTTTCCCGTTCCAAGTGTAGCCACATTGCCGGCTACAGTTGCGTCATATACTTTAATGATCGGTTTGTAAGTCCGGCTGTCATTGGTGGCATAATCCATGGAGAACATTGCTTTGAATGTGAAATGCTTCAGGAAATCCACTTCACCGTAAATGCTGCCCGATGCACGGTAATTGATGGCGCGGGTGGTGTTGGCACGCAGATCTACGTCGACCAACGGATTGGTCATCTGTGCTTTCTGGAATTCCGGCAATGAAGTATACAGACCGTATTCTTCGTTGTAAACCGGAGCTACAGGAGTAGTGCGAATTGCGTTCAGGACCGTTTTGCTGTCGGCCGGGAGCATTCGTGCTCCGTTGAACTGAAATCCCACTTTGATATCTTTGGTGATCTTATAATCATTACTTGCATTGATCGTCACTTTGCTATACTTCTCATGCTTAATGTTTCCCTGTTCGTGCGAGTAGCCCACACCGAGATAGAAACTATGTTTTTCCGAAGCACCTGTGATACTGATATTATTGTTCGTGATGAATCCGGTCTGGAATATTTCGTCTTGCCAGTCCGTATTTGCGTTCCAGTTGCTGAAGTCGAATGGGGTGTTTCCCTGATTCGCCATCTGCTCGTTATAGAGTTCCTTGAACTGTGGCGCATTCACCATTTTGATTTTGTCTACTACGGTTTTCCATCCGAAAGAGGTGTTGATATTGACCAGCGTCTGTCCCTCTTTGGCACGTTTGGTAGTTACGATGATCACGCCGTTGGCACCACGTACACCGAAGATAGCCAATGAAGAGGGGTCTTTCAATACTTCCATCGATTCGATGTCTTCCGGGTTCAGGAAGTTGATATTGTCATTGAAGAGTCCGTCTACAATATACAGCGGCTTGTAACCATTGATGGAGTTTGTGCCGCGGATACGGATTTCGGGATCGGCACCTGCCTGTCCGGAATTGACAATCTGCACACCGGCAATCTTTCCTTGTAGGGATGATAGTGGGTTAGTGGCCGGTTTGTTGGCTATTTCCGAACCCTTGATGTTGGTGATAGAACCGGTCAGGTCACGTTTCTTGGCGCTACCGTAACCGATAATTACTGTTTCGGCAAGCATTTGGGAGTCGTCTTTAAGCGTGACATTAATTACAGTCTGCTGCCCCACTTTGATTTCCTGCTTTTCATATCCTACATACGAGAATACAAGCACATCTTCAGGGGTAACAGAAATGGAGTATTTGCCATTCATATCGGTGATGGCTCCGGTAGAAGTCCCTTTTACCAGAATAGATGCGCCGATCAGGGGCTCATGGGTTGAATCTGTAACAGTACCCGTTACTGTTTTGGTTTGCGCCATGGCTACCGATGCGCTCAGCAGTAGGCACGTCAGGACAAATACACTTTTCAGCCAGGAGGCTCTCTTCTGCCGAAGAAGTCGTAAAGGTTTAGTCTTCATTGCATTAAATTTTACCATTGTATAACTATTTTGATTTAACACACCTTCTGCCAGCTCTCTTTCAGATACTCGATAGTTATATCGACGGCAAAAGTATCCAATGAAACAAATAAAAGTCGAAAAAGATGTGAACAGATGGAAACTCCCTGCACTTTTAACATATATCGGACTTGGAATCCGACAAATGTAGAAGAAGTTTCTATTATGATATATTTACCTTATGATGGTTGTTGAATTCTATATAATTGTATGGAATTATGTGCTTTAATTAAAGAGCTTATCGAATTGCATCTATTATCTAATTGTTAATTGTCTAGGCTGGATAAAATAAACAATGATACTAGAAATCTCTGGAATAGCCTCGAAAAACGGATTGGGATTATGACATTCCGAATAGGGAAAAGCGGGAGCTGCTCGAAATTGATTCGGTTAGAATCGTGGGGTAGCAAGTTTGTGTTTCGGGACATCCGAAACCGCTTGCCACCCATCCCCCGAATATCAAGGGGCGGCATCCCGTTGGTCTATATATTAACTATACTGACAATACTTGAAAATGGAACATAAGGAAGATAAGAAACGTAACAAAGGCGGTCGCCCGAAGAAAGGGGCTACCGAGAAACTGACATACCGTGTCGCGGTGAAGCTGGCGGCTGCCGACTATTTCCGTCTGCTGACACAGGCGTCTGATGCCGGAGTATCAACAAGCGAATATATGAGGGAGTGTTTCCGGAACGGTCATGTGAAAGGGCGGTTATCGGAGGAACATGCCGTCCATGTGCGGAACCTGTGCGGTATGGCGAACAACCTGAACCAGCTTGTACGCAAGGCGAATGCAGGGGGCTTCTATGAGGAACGCAACGACTGCAAGGTGGCGGTGGCAAGAATCCATGAACTCTTAACCAAGATTGGGATATGATGGCGAAAATCGTACAAGGTAGTAATTTCAAGGGTGTGGTGGACTACATCCTTGACAAAAACAAAGGGGTGCAGTTGGTGGCTCATGAGGGTTTGTTCATGGAAAATAAAGACACCATAGCAATGAGTTTCAACATCCAGTCGCAGATGAACGGCAAGGTGTCAAAGTCGGTCGGACATATCGCCCTTAGCTTCTCCAAAGAGGACGAACTACGGCTGACAAACCGCTTCATGGCAGGGATAGCACTTGAATACATGGAAAGGATGGGCATCCGTGACACGCAGTTCTTCATCGCCCGCCACTTCGACAAGGAGCATCCGCATGTTCATATCGCCTTCAATCGCATAGGCAATGACGGCAGGACAATATCGGACAGAAACGAGCGGTTACGCAGCACCCGTATCTGCAAGGAGCTTACATTGAAATACGGTCTGCACATGGCTGATAGCAAGGAAAATGTCAAGCGCAACCGACTGAAAGAGCCGGACAGAACGAAGTACAGGTTGTATGACATCCTGAAAACAGAAGTCGGCAGGTGTGGCAACTGGGATGTGCTTGTCGCCAACCTGAACCGTCAGGGGGTGGAAGTCCACTTCAAGCACAGGGGGCAGACAGACGAGGTGCAGGGCGTAGTCTTCATCATGAACGGTTACCGCTTCAACGGCTCCAAAGTGGATAGGCGTTTCAGTTATTCCAAGATTGATGCAGCTTTGCGACACAATAGGAACGAGGAAGGTATGAACCTGATGCCGAAAGGCTATGGAATGGATACGCCAAGCGCAACTTCCGAAACAGCAAGAGGTGAACTTTTCAGCGGTTCATTGGGATTACTGAACGGTAACGGTTCTTCCTACAACGCTACCGATGCGGAAGCCAATCAGGAGATGGCGGAGATATTATTGCGCAGGAAGAAGATGCGCAAACGGGGAATGAAACTTTAGACGAACAATTGCGACAGCATTCAAGCCGTCGTAATTATGCCTTAATTACTTTCAACTATTTCAGTTTTCGGGGTGGTTTTGTTAACCTGTTGCTGATTCATCATTATCATACCTTGCACAACATTCGCTAAATTATGTTGTGCTTGAATATTTGTAAAAGATTCATGGTCATAGAATAAATAATTATCCCAAAGTCCAATTTCTATTTCTCTAATCAAATCCTTGATTTTATTCGAATCAGCCCGTCCGTTTTGAGAAAAATAGTCAGTGTTTGCTAATTGTGTTCTAAGTACTAATATTGTGTGAAGTTCTCCTGGTGTGAACTGTTTATACCAGTCTACTGGATTCACAATTGTATTTGGTTTTTCTTTCTCAACCCAACTTTTCGCATGAACTTCCTCAACATATTTCTTGCCCACGTTTCTAACAGCATTAAGTCTAAGGTTAGTAGTAAAATATGATTCTATATCAGTAAAAAACAGGTTATCGCAATTACCATTATCAATTTGCACAATCATTGCTATAATTTCATCCTTATCTATGGTAATATCCTTAAATCTTATGCTTTTAATATCAAAAGTATCTTTTGTTGGAACTTCAAATGGAATTCCAAGTTTGTGCAAGGCAACGACAACAGCTCTCTTTTCTGAAATATTAAGTTTTGTATTGAACTCATTTGCTGAATCAGCATAATTTTTCTTATGTTGAGCATATTCTTTAAAAATTCCCAATGCTTTAATAGCCATTGAACGCACATTCTGAATTTTCTTCTCTTGCTTCCAATGTAAGAAATAAGAACCACCATAAGTACCGATTAAAGCACCTATGGCTCCACTAATAAGCGGCAACAACCAACTCCATATATTGTATGTTTCCTGTATAACACCAGCTGTTTCCATAATTACAAATATTTATCAAGGATTATCTGTTTTTCATTTGCCGCATTTTTGATGGTTGTGCACGCATTATTTATCTCCATTTCCAATGCTTCTATCTGAGACACTATGCGTTTTTGTTCATTAATAGATGGTATAGGAATCCTATATTTCAAAATATCTTCCTTATTGCCTCGTGGCATCTTAATGCCCTTTTTACCCTCCATTACGTAGTCAAAGAAAGCATCTCTACGAAGCATATAGAAGATATACTTAGGAAGATATTTACTTGTATCAGCAGACCTAAGCACGAGAACATCTTTCGAGCATCCACCCTTCTTGTCAGCAAACCAAATCTTTTTAAGATATGGACGAATATTTGAAATCAGTATATCCTCTGGCTTATATTCGGTAATAGATGATATATTCGCACCCCCCTCAAATGGGATAATACCAAACTTGTTCTGAAGCATATTGTCGGTTGTGATATATGTTTCAGACTCTATATCACTATACTTAATAGACTTGGTAGTAAATGGGGCAATAGTATTTAGCATACTATCTGCAAAATTAAGCGAAGATAGCAAGCTCTCTATGTTTGTTTCGCACTCATTAATCTGCAGCATAGAGTTCGAAACAGACTTGTCAACTTTGCCAATTTCTTCTACAATCTGTTTCTGGACATCAATAGGAGGAACAGGTATTTTGATATTACCTATTATGTCAAGTGACAATTCTATTTGTCCACTTTGTCCCAATGCCATATTTTCAATATTGTCGAATCCTATTACACCCAATACACATAGAGCATATTCGGGTAAAATTAAGTTTTGATTAGGCCTAAAAATAGTAATATGGCTATCTACGACAAAATCTCCATCTTCACCAAAGTATGTAACCCTGCCAGCAGTTCCTACACCTGTTGAATTTATCAACAAATCACCTCTTACAAGTTTTCTTTCATCAATAACGAAAGTTTCATCTACATAATGTTTTTCAGAGAAGTCAAAATCAAACCAACCTCTCGCTTGCCCAGATTTTATTATTTGAATCTTTGAGTTACCATATTTGGCAGATTTCCCTCGTTTAAGTAAAATTGATAGGTCTGTTAATTTTAGTTGATTATACTTACTATCGATTAGAACTTTTTTTTTTGTTGTCAACGATATACTCTTCTCAAAATTATCACGATCAAAGGTGAGCATATCAATCAATGATACACGACTAATATGCGATTGCATACTTTCTGCTATAGGAGAGATGTAATCTCCCTTAAAAGCCCTATATACATAAGTACTTGCTTTCTTAGGATTGTCGTATATATTTGCATCAAAAAGTTTAGTACACTCATCAATGTTCTTACCTCTTTGAATGGCATGAATACCTTCATTCCCTCTTCGATTTGAGAACTCATAACCCAAGAATTTCTTTTCAATATCTTTTTCTCCACTCTTGACAATAACTACCTTTTGGGAATATGCCAAAACAAAGTACAATAGTTTCTCTGCTTCTATACTTAGGATCGCCTCAAACAACTTTGCATCATTTCTTGCAGAGATTTTCTTTTTGTACTCTGCATATATTTCGTGTGCTTTTACTTTATCATTTGGCGATTTCTGTAACAATGTAACATAATCAGTATAATCAAGTCCCTCCCAAACATGAGCTACATATTTTGATGCAGGGGTTTCTATACCATTAATAGTTACATCATTCAATGTGCGGAAAAACGTATCAACTGCGCTCTTTGTGTTGGCTGCAAAATAATTATCTCTACGGCGGAGGAATAAAATAACAGTATTTGTATTGGTAGCCATAAAGGTATTACTACCCAATTCTGCTATTGCAACAATATCAAAGTATTGCAAGATAATTTCACGAGCCTTCGTATAGATACCCGAGTTGCTCAATATTGAACTTGGAAGAATAACTCCTGCTATACCGCCATCTTTAAGTAACTGCTTCGTACGCTCAACAAACAAACATTCAATTTCAGAGCTATTATCTGTCAATGAGTTATACAACTCAAAATCTTGTTCCGTATAATAATCACGAGTGGTTTGACGGAATGATGATACTGAGTATGGAGGGTTACTCAACACTATATCAAACTGCTGATTGTCCTTTTGAACATCATTTACTTTCTTGCGCAGTTTGCCCTTATACTCTTTGTTATTGCAGAAGTTAGCAAGTCCATCGCTCAATATAACATTGGCTAAACCATCACCGTGCAAATAGCAGCCTACCTTACCAACTTTTACAAGTCGATAGTCCTTTTCAATACCATATACATAGTCTGTTGCCCAATCGAAATGGCAATTCTGCCAATTGATAAGATGCTTTCTTGTCTCTTCAATATATTTAGAGATATCACAATCGTTTATGATGTCCTGAATTTCGTGCATAAACTCTGTGATAAAGTGACCGCTACCAGCCGCATAGTCAATCATATATGGCAAAATTTCGCCATCTTTACGAGATAGTTTTTCTGCCATAATAGAATCCAAAGGAAGACTCTTTATGATAAATTGTGCAATAGGTACAGGTGTGAAATACTGTCCAGTCTCCTGTTTGAGACCGGTAGTAAGAAGTAATTCAAAGAAGTCCGACAGATATTGCTGACGTTTATTATATCTGATTCTATAACCTTGAATCAGCTCTACCACTTCTTTTACGACCTTCGCATTCTCTTCAAACGAAGCATTGTCATACACCTCCTTGATTGCGAACTCATTATTCTTTTCAAGACGAAGTTTGTTTACCTCTCTTAAAAGATACTGTTTAGTATCTTCATTCAGGTTAGCACAACGCTTATCAAAGTCCTCATTGTTGAAATCGCTAACAGTTCTATCCAAGAACTTTTTCATACCTTTGCTATAAAGGTCTGTCAAGCGAAGTTGAAAATCAACGTGGTTATCTCGTCCTTCAAGCCATTGGAACTTTAATTCTTCACCCTCACCCGTAGTTGTTTCATCATAAACCTTACACAAGAAGAGTGTAAATATCTTATTGAAAGCATTGCCCTTGTCAGATACCACATTGTGGCGCAGTATTTCAAGGAAACGATTGAAGATAAAGCTTGAATCCTCTGCTTTAATCTCCTTTAACTGTTCCTTTGTTAAAGCCTTACTTTGGAAATTATATGGTTGTACCCAAGAATCGAAGATACCATTATCTTTGGTGAGTTTATTCCATTTCTCGTAAATGTCTTTCACATCACCATTACGATAATCATCTTCAATCTTTATTATTTCATTAACATATATAAATTTGCTTCCTTTCAATTCTGATGCATAAAGCATTATCACATCCGCCTTGCCACCAGATAATTGAAAATAAGTAAATAATTGACCTCCGTCCTTATGGATTTTAGCTAATTCCTTGTTATACTCTTTGCCATAAGTTTTGCATTCAATAAGCATATATGGTGTGGCACCCTCACGATTAACACAAATATCTAATCGCCCAGATGTGCCATGTCCAGATGGCCAAGTCTTTTCAAGAACTATGCTCTGAGGTTTATATCCTTTGGTAAGTAATCTATCAACACATTCAAGCACGACAAAATTTTCAGGTTGTGAAAAATTTTGTGTAGTTTTACTTTCGGCGATAATACCACTACCGTAGTTAATGCTTTGTTTTTCAAAGTCAATCTCTATGGCATAATCAACATATATTTTATGATAAATGCCATTCGTCCCGTTTTTGGGGACAAATCCTAATGCTGTAATATGTTTCTTAATATCCATAGCACTCCTAATCTATTTGCAAAGATAAGAAATTAATTAGAGATTACCTCACTTTGGTTTGGATTTCTCGGGAAAAATAATATAGCAAACTTTGGATGTGGTAAGCTCTATTGGAGTGGATTTTGAAAAATATTACACGTCTGTTTGATGTGTTTTTGATTTTTATTACTACTTTTGCATTAAGACGAGTGACAATGAAAGCAACTCACAGCAAAGCGCAGAAATAGATACGGTTGCCAAATCATTACCTCTTTTTTGGTCTTTCTTCCGAATCTCCTATGTCTAAGGAGATTATAAAAGTCTTCCAGAATTACGAAAAAAACTTTTTCATGATAGATGGTGTCCAAAATGGCGAAATCTCTATTATCAACTCATAAAAAATTAGTTATGATTAAAAAAAACGATTTTACTGACAATGTTAGTTGGGGCACTGTTTGCTTGTGATGATAAGTCCTCGATAATGCTTATACCAGTATTTTCCAACGCCAGTTGACACCAGCAGAAGTGACTACGCTAGCCAACACTTCCTTTGCGGCGACAAGTGGAAAAGGGGGTACTATCAGCGGTGTGCCCAGCTCTGCACAGTATCTCTATTTTATGGCTAATATCAAAACAGATGTAGGTCAGGTATTTCCCGCTGTCGAGGGAACGACAAGTGCTGATGCCAGACTACGCCTGAATCGTTTACAAGGTACAGCACCCAGTGACTGGACTGCCAATGCTTTCGTAGATTATTGTACGCCTTTGGCTTCCGCATTGAGTTTCTATCCGGATGTAACGATCTCAACACCGAGATATCCCCGTATGAGTGAGTAATATTCCGTGGCGGCTGTCAATACCTTAATAGATTTTTGATAGAAGTTGTATGTTTTATATATGACTCCTTGAATGGACCGGCCATAAACAATTCGCCCGGGTGATATTTTCATCACCCGGGCGAAACCGTTTAAATTTGTACTTCGATATTCAGCTTACCGCCAAGCCCCCGTTCAACTATATCTATCAGGGTTTTTAGTGTCAAGTTACCTCCGTCATTCTCTACTTTAGAGATAAACGTACGCTTTTTATCAATGCGCTCGGCCAGTTGTGCCTGCGTCATTTCTTTCTTCTGACGGGCATTGCGGATTTGAACGCCAATACACAAAGCTTCCAACTCACGTTCAAAACGATCACGATCTGGTGTACCTTTTACACCGAAATACTCGTCTTTAATTTGGTCTAATGATTTGAGCTCCATTTCTTTCCCTCCTCTTTTTTTTCTGCATAATACTCAGCCATCAATCGGACAGCTCTGTCAATCTCTCTTTTAGGGGTTCGTTGTGTCTTTTTTTGAAAGCCCGAAAGTAACACAACTAACTTCCCATCATCAAAAAAACAAAATACCCGGAATATATCACTACCCAGGGAAACACGTATCTCAAACAATCCGTCAGTGCCTTCCATATATTTAAGATACATTGTCGGAATACGTTCTACGGATTCTATTAAACTTAATATTTTGGCTATCTTTTCTTGGACTTTTCGTGACTGTTTCCCGAAAAAATCCTCAAAGTATCCTTTATACGTAGTAACCTTCCTTACTTTTTCCATTACGCAAAGGTAATGTATAAATGACACATAAGCAAGCAGAAAGTTCAGTAATTACAAATTTTTATGTATCTTTGTTCCGTGCTCTCTACCGAGAGGGCACTTTGTTTTTATCGCGTTTAGTCAAAGCTCTGAGAAAAAGCGGCAATTTTTTCCAAGCAAAGCAACGACTAAACGGACTGGTTGTGTTGTATCCTTACTACACACAATAAACGTGTCCGTTTAGGTTTATAATTGCTTTGCTGGGTTGATGCCGCTTCCCTCTCTGAGAATTATATTCACTAATACGGGCACGTCCCGGTTTTAAATCTGCTATATGGAAAATTACGACAAACAAAACTTCTTCGGGCTACCGCGTAAAGTCGCTTATTTCTTTGTGATCAGTACATGGATCATCGGTATATACGCCATTGTAGAACAACAAAAAATCATCCGGCAATATCAAAGTATAGTAGACGAAACCATACACAACAATCAAACTCAGATTAAACCCAGCCGGACACTACTCAAACCCGAACCGCCGTTTGACTGTATGACGATCAGCGAATACAACTACATCTTTAACCCGGAAAATGACGGAAACCGATAGAGGGGTATTTTTCCTCTTTTCATGCACAAAGATAGATCGCAGCCGTTCATCCATCAATGACCGCTACGCTATTTCAGCACAAAATATCCTGCGCTCCTGCGTCGTGCGGTATTTTCTGTCGAAATTCATTGCTGGCTGCCCGTCTGTGTCCGGATGGATGTTTAAGAAAAAAGGAAAAAAATGTGTAGGGGCTGCGCTGGTGATACCGGAAATTATGTGCACCTTTGTATGTTTCCAGCAGTGTAGGCCTTGCCGGTTACTTGGCGGCTGCTGAGAGACGACTATTTAAAAACTTTAGATAAACGGTTCTGCTCCCGTGCCTGATACTGTAATGGGTCGGCATATTTTTCTTTCTTGCCTTGGCATTGAAAGTTTGATAGTTTAAACGGGTCAGCAGAGCCGTTCTATTTTCGTTAAATCACCCTATACTAATGGCGCTCAGTAAACAATCCTATCAATAAAAGTGTTTCATTGTACTTTTTTCGTCCGTTTGCTATGGTATTTCAGAAATAATCACCATCTTTGTAATGCGTTATGTGATTTTTTTGATGTAGAATAAAGGGACTGCATTTCTTTGTTTTACACTAACTGTAGGTGTATAATTTTATATGCCTACAGTTTCTGGATAAAAACGGCTCTGCCCCCGGGACTAATACCGTAATGGGTTAGCATATGCTTTTCCTTGCTCTGCATCGAAATTACATAACGCAAGCGGGTCAGCAGGGCCGTTCATTTTTCCCTGCCCGATTTACGTTTGAATTATGGGCGAACAATCTACTATCAAAATTCTGTATTTCCATCGACGCAAAACCAACGCAAGCGGTTGGTATAAGTTGGAATATATTTTTCAGCGAGGTAAAAAGATTCTGCATTATACACTCTCTACCCGGGATTATGAATATTTAGAAAGTTTCTGTTCCCCCTGCATTGCCGAACGTTCAGAAGTGATTGTCTATGTGGCCGAACTTCTTTTGGAAATCCACAAAGTGAAATATTCTCGCTTGAAAGTCAACCCAAGTTATGCCTATGCTACTTCTAAATATAAACCCCGAATCAACCAAATGTGCAAAAAGAGCCGTTACCACAGAACATCTGTCATTATAGACGGGCTATAGTACTTTGATTTTTCATAATAAATTCTCTTTTATAATTGGCCTTGAATCTAAATTCTGCTCACCTAACCAGTTAGCTCGCCGAACCGCTGTCACTCTATCCCCCCGGAGGACAGCGGTTCTCTTTTTGCTTTGCAATTATCAGACTAAGTGACGCTATTGGGTTTAACCTTAAGATAGATTATCGGTCAGGTTAGTGAGTTCTCAAATCAATATCAAGTAAGAATCGGGAAGAAACAAGGCAGTTGGTATCTTAAAATATAAACTCTTTAATGGGTTGTATCTAAGTGTTTTATGATGAATCTATGCTTCTTTATCTCAGCCCTGCTACCCGGGCCTATGGGCCCGGGTAGCAGGGCTCATCAGCCCGGGCATCGGGGCTCATGGGCCCAGGTATGCGGGCTGAGATAAATAGTATACCATTTTCGGTTAAACATTAAAGGAAAACAAAATGCTCTAAACGATATTTTTACTTGAAAAGTGAACTTCTTTCTGTTGTAAATCAGTGGATTATATTCTGATATATCTCTAAACCGGCGGGTGGAAGATGGAAGATGAGGGTGGAAGATGAATGGGCTGAAAACGCTATCTTCCACCACTATATCATATTGTATATTAAATAGATAGGTGTTGAAAGGTGGAAGATGGAAGATCGGAATGTTTTTTTTGTATGAGAGGGGAAAGAAAACAAATTATGGCACCGAATTAGTCACCGATTTTGTGTTTGTATTTTTCGGATCAGCGTAAAAACCGTAGCCAGCCTTTTAGGACATAGCGGATTGGAGCATACAGAGAAATGGTTATACCTTATTTACCCATAATTTAGGCAACATTGTGGCCTATTTCCAAATATCCTCGTTTTCCCAACCAGCCGGAAAGCCCATCGCACGGACATCTATCGAAGGATAGCGGGAAAGCAAATCCTTGAACCTTTCGACAAACGAGTGGTTCGGATTGATTATATCCAGCAGATAAACGGTCATGCTCAATATGAAATAAACCTGCTGTGTGCCATTCGCCGAAAGCGTGACAAAGGGTTTGCGTGGTGAACGGGGCATTAACGGGCGGATGCTAAGTGTCCGATTCCATAAGCCGCAATGCTCCGCTTTGCCCTTCCGGGAAGCAGATTATTGTATAGAATCGACAATGTACCGAAAGAAGTTATCTCCATTGTTATCCAACTTGGCGGAAAAGGATCGGAATACTTGGATTTGAAAGTAGTGACAAATTCCTCGTCACTGCGCTGGTACTCTTCATCTATCTTTGACAATATCTTGGCGTGACGTACCGGATTGTTAAAATGGGAAGCATCGGCAAACCAATATCCATCCCATTGGGAAGAGAGTATATAGGCGGTCTGTGTGCGTACAGCCACTTCGATCTTTTCCAGTTCCGTAATAATCAGCTTGCGAAGCTCGCTATCAAACTTATAGATATTGTAAGCGGCATCGAATGTACTGCCGGGCTTGAACAAATGTTTTTGCTTGTCTGCCAGCAAAGGATACCAGTAGCCGCTCAAACGGTAATAACTGATATTGCGTAGCAGGTGCAAGGCTTTGGTTTCGTCTGTGAAAACAAGCCCACGCTGTTTGAGCAAAGCAATCTGATCCGGAAAAGATATGAGTTGTTTGGGATAAGGAATTTTAGTCATAGGGGTATAAAAAATAAAAGGCTTACCCTGAGCGCGCTGATCTGACGGGAAGCGGGGTAAGCATGTTGCTGCAAAGGTAAAACTATTCTCTTGAAATACAAAACACTTGCCATATTTATTTTGATTTTATAGGGGTTATACGGGTGTACGGGGTTTTCTGCCCCGAACACCCGTAACTTAATTGTGCATCACGGATGTAATACCTTAAAATCCCGGCTGCCGCCCCCATCTATCAGCCCGTCCCTGCGCAAGCGCAAGAGAACTTCGTTCGCCGCCTGGCTGCCGAAATTGCGGACACAGTACAGGCGGGCGAAGCGGAACCGTTTCAGGTGGATAAGCAGATGTTCGACCGTGAACAGGCTTAGTTCACGGCAAGCCCTGACGATGCGTTGCGACAAGCCGAAATCATCCAGCGGGGTGTCTAACAGCCTGCGGTGTTTGCCCGGTCTGCCCCGTCCTTTCTCCGTCTGCATATCGTCATAGATGGTATCTACCCGGTTACGCTCGAAAAGGGCGAAAAGGGATGTGCTGTCGGTCATCAGGACGGTATCGAAACGGGCAAAAGCGATGTGGTTGCTATTCATCCAAAGAGTGATGCGCTGCACGTCCGTTCCACAGATACGGGCGGTTTCTTCCACGGATAACCAGCCGTTCATCGTCTGCCGCCCTTTCCTTTTGCCTTGTCCGTGCGGGGCGGGAACTCGTACACGGTGCGGAAGTCCTTGTCGAAGGTAACGTGCGCATCGAAAGTTTTGCCGTCCTTGTTCTTAAAGCCTTTGATAAGGGACGTTTTGCCTTTGATTACAAGGTCGGCAATCTGATTATCCGTGAGTTGCTTCTCGCCTTTGCTGCGGAAAACGGTCAGCCCACAATCCACGTTGCTACACTTGGCGACTTTCGGATAGAAGAGGATACGCCCGGACTGGCATTTGGGGCAAGGGAGACGTTCACCGTCCGTAACCGATACCTGCACCTGCAAAAGTTCTTCGGTGATCTGGGCGGCAACCATATCGTAGATTTTGCGTTCGTCGTCCGATAGTTCGCCGGGCAGACATTCGGTGATAATCAGGGCGTGGTGGTCAGTGACTTTCCCGGCGTCCACGCTGCGGCAGTTCTTGGCTGACCTCCTTGCACCGGGCTTCGGCAACTGTGACCGTACTTGTGGCGGTTACGGCACTAAGGGCGGTGTTTGCTGCCGGAAGGGTTTCGTACTTATGTTCGGAGAGTGCGGAGAACGGGATGCCGTTCTTTTCCGCTGTGACCTTGATCTGGTAGTAGGTCTGCGGGTTAAAGAAAAAGCCTGCCAAAACAATTGTTTTAGCAGGCTTTTTTACAACATTGAAAGTTTGTGCGGATGATAGGACTCGAACCTACACGTCGCGAGACACCAGATCCTAAGTCTGGCGCGGCTACCAATTACGCCACATCCGCTCACTAAATGCTCACTCGTTTGGAGTTTTGCGCTGCAAAGATAGATACTTTTTCCGATTTTACAAATTTATAAGCAATAAAGTTATTTACCGGGGAATCTGCGGGCGATCTCTATCAATGTAGCTTTTCCTCTCAGGGGCTCTTGTCAAGAGGGTTGTAGAATAGTTCCACATCTTTGTGGAGCAGTTCTACAACCCTTCTTTTCATTTTTAGCTTTTCTTGAATATTTAATACTCTTATTTACTGATGTTTAGACTTTATTGATTTCATCAATACTTTTGAGGTACAATTATTGGAGTACAAGTGCAAATAGGTATTTGTAGATTTAAAATGATTAGCCAATGAGAAGTTTGAAAACAGTGTTGATTATCTTGTTGTGTATGTGTGGTATACATGTGCAAGCACAACAGTTGGAAATAAAAGGTTTAGTGACGTCATCGGAGGATAAACAGCCGCTTATCGGAGCTACGGTTGCCGTAAAAGGGGTACCGGGAAGGGGAGTGGTAACGGATATGGACGGCCGTTACACTCTGAAAATAGAACCATCAGATAAAATCCTTGTCATATCCTATATAGGAATGAAATCGTCTGAGGTCAAAGTGCCGAGGAATGGAGTCTTGAATGTGGTGTTGCAGCCCGAATCACTTAATCTGGATGAAGTTGTGGTGACCGGATACGGAAATTTTTCAAAGTCATCCTTTACCGGATCAGCTAACACCTTACGGGCCGACATGCTGAAAAACGTACCGGTACTTTCTGTAGAACAGAAGTTGCAAGGTATGACCACGGGGGTAAATATTACTTCCGGTTCCGGCCAGCCAGGAGCTAATCAGAGTATCCGTATCCGTGGTATGGGTTCATTCAATGCATCCAATGAACCTCTTTTTGTGATTGACGGTATACCGGTCACTTCCGGCAGTATGGGAGCCGGTACGGGGGCCGATGCTGCCTATATGAACAATGCGAAAACAAATGTGATGAGTACTCTTAATCCTGCCGATATCGAGAATATTACAGTGATAAAGGATGCCGCCGCCGCTTCTCTTTACGGTTCGCGTGCCGCGAACGGGGTGATTCTGATCACTACCAAAAAAGGAACGGTAGGGCGGACTAAAGTTACTTTGAGCGCCAGCGGAGGCTTTTCTAATGCAGCTGTCAACTTCCGTCCCACATTGAACGGTGAACAACGCCGTGAAATGATTTATGAAGGTCTTTACAACTCTGCAGTAGACAAGGGACCTCAATCTCCCGAAGCATATGCAAACGCCAATATTGATACATATGCAGGGATACCGGAACTGGGATATACGGACTGGAGGAAAGAACTGATCCGAACCGCTCATAATCAAAACTACGAGGTGACGGCTTCCGGAGGTAACGAGCGAACTACTTTTTATGCTTCTCTCGGCTTTAACCGTCAGGAAGGTCTGGTCGAGAATTCTAATCTGGACCGTTACTCTGCCCGCCTGAACATGACACATAAAATAGGTAGCCGTGTCGAGGTAGGAGGTAACATGATGTTCACCCAAATAAGTCAGGAGATGAACGAGGAGCGCGGTTCCAATATCAATCCCTTCCTTTGTGTTGCTGTGTCTGCCACACCTTCTATGCCTGTGCGTGACGCTTCGGGCAACTATGTGGGGTCTTACATAGGTACCAATGTGAATCCGCTTCGTGACATCCGTACCGACTATAACCGCAGTCGTATGACACGTATGTTCTCCACCGGTTATGCTTCGGTAGATATCATCAAAGGATTGAAACTGAAAGAGACTCTGAGCTATGACTATACTGTGCAGAAAGATTCCCGCTATTTGAATCCGCTTAGCGGGGCAGGTCCCAAGAGCGGAAGTGATGCTCAGACCTCAAAGGGGTTTACCGAATATGGTAAGCTATTGTCGTCTACTTCACTCAACTATACCCATACATTTGCCGCTAAACATCACCTTGATATTTTGGCTGCCTATGAACTGGAAAGCTATCAGAGTGATAAAGCTATGGGAGAGAAGGCTAAACTCCCCTCGGATGTGTTGCTTGAGCCGGATAATGCCGCTGTGCTGAAGAGCTTTGTTTCTTCTACACAGGCATACAGAATGATTTCTTACCTGTCCCGTTTGAACTATGATTACGATAATCGTTATTACATTGCAGGTAGTTATCGCCGCGATGGCAGTTCACGTCTTGCTCCGGAAAGCCGGTGGGGAGACTTCTGGTCTGTTTCCGGTATGTGGCATCTGAGCAGTGAACCTTTTATGGAGGCTGTGAAGCCGGTATTGAATGATGTAAAAATCCGTGCTTCTTATGGTGTCAATGGGAATCAGCCGGGAGCTTTTTACGGATATATGGGGCTATACAGCTACGGGCAGAACTACATGGGGGCAGCAGGTTCATACGAGTCTGCCCAAGCCAATCCCAAACTGAAATGGGAAAAGAACTATAATCTGAATATTGGGCTTAGCCTGACTTTTATTGACCGTATCTTTGTGAATCTCGAATACTACAACCGCGATACAAAGGACTTGCTTTATAATCGCCCTATCAGTTCTACTACCGGTTTCCTGAACTATCTTGCAAACATCGGTCAGCTCAACAACAAAGGGGTGGAGTTCGAACTGCGCACGATTAACTTTGCCGGTCCTGACTTCAACTGGACATCGGTGCTGAATTTAACACATAACCGTAATAAAATCGTGGCACTGGACGGAGATATAAAGCAATCTGTCGAGGGCTCCTGGTTTATTCATAAAATAGGTCTTCCTTACAATAGTTTCTACGTGAAAGAGTTTGCCGGAGTAGACCCGTCGACCGGGAAAGCTCTTTATTATCTCAATACACAAGATGAACAGGGGAATTATAATAGAGAGATGACTGACGATGCTTCTAAAGCACAAGCTATTCCGTATAAATCTGCTGATCCTAAGATATCGGGAGGGTTCACTAACATCATTTCTTATAAGTGGTTTGATCTGGGACTTACCTTTACCTATTCGTTGGGAGGATATTCTTTTGACAAGACAGGTACTCTGATAGAAACCGACGGCAGCAAAGAAAAGTCATACAACCTGCCTGTATATGCTTTGGACCGTTGGCAGAAGCCGGGAGATAGAACTGATGTGCCTCGTTTTGTATTGGAACAGGGAGCCGGTCCACAAAATTCATCCCGCTATATTCACAGTACCGATCACATCCGCCTCAAGAACCTGACACTCGGTTTCACACTTCCCAGCAGATGGGTACAAAAGGCACTGATAGAGAATGCACGTGTCTACTTCTCAGGAAGTAATCTGCTGACATGGGCCAAATGGAAACAGTATGATCCTGAAGTACCGGTTAATGGTGAGGTGTTCTGTGAGGCTCCTCCCATGCGTACCTTCAATTTTGGGGTTGAGATAACTTTCTAAATCATTCATCATTATTAATATTCAGATATATGAAACGTACACTTATATACATGTTTGCCGCTATGTCGCTTGTGGGTTCTTCTTGTTCCGGCGACTGGCTGAATTTAAATCCATCTACCTCTGTGACTACTCCGCAAGCCATCCGTACACTTGAGGAAGCACAAATAGCTTTGAACGGCATTTATCGCATTGCCGCTTCACATAGTTATTATGGTGATAATTATCTCTATTATGCCGATTGCCGTGGTGAAGATGTTCAAGCACGTGTCAGCAAGGGAGCCGGAAAACGTGTATCACCTTATTATGAGTTCAATGTCACGGCAGATGATGCCTTGAATATTACCCGTGTATGGAATCAGCCTTATAGTGTCATTCATCAGGCAAATAGTCTGCTGGAAAGAATAGAATCCGGTGCGGTGGTTACCGATGATGCTGTGGCTCTCAACTGTATCAAAGCTGAAGCGCTTGCTTTGCGTGGACTGGCTTTGTTCGATCTCACCCGTCTGTTTGCTATGCCCTATACCTTGAACAATGGTACTTCTTTGGGAGTACCTATTGAGATTAAAACAACTTTGCCTACTCACCAGCCTGCCCGCAATACGGTGGCCGAATGCTATCAGCAGGTGATAGACGATATGACAGGTGCACTGAAACTCTCGGCACTTTCCGCTGATAAGAAAAACGGTTATCTTAATGTGTGGAGTGTCAAAGCATTACTTTCACGGGTATATCTTTATATGAATGATAATGAAAAGGCTCTCGCATTGGCCAAGGAAGTGATGAATAACGGTGGATTGTATCAGTTGTTCACACACGATGAATATCCTACTGTATGGGGAAAAGACTTCAATTCTGAGTCACTGTTTGAGTTTTACTACACTCTTTCCGAGCCTGATGGCGGAACGGGAGGTGAAGGTGCTCCGATGGTTTATGCCGATAATGTGAAGGATTGGAACAACCTTGTACTGACCAAAGCATTCCTCGATCTGTTGGGAGAAGATCCGGATGATGTGCGTCATTCATTGAATCGTTTGCCGGAGAAACCGGAAGAGGACCTATTGCCCGAAGGTTCCAAGGGTCATCCTAAATATCTGAATAAATATCCGGGTAAGACGGGGGATAATCCGCAGGATAATGACATTTGTATAATCCGCCTCTCCGAAGTTTACCTGAATGCTGCCGAAGCTGCCTTTAAGTTGGGGGGAGCAGAAAATCTGAAATTTTCTTTGGATTGTCTTAATGCCATCGTGAGCCGTGCTAATCCGGCGAAGTGCGTGACAGAATCGGAGTTGAGCCTGGAGCGTATCTTGAAAGAGCGCCGTAAGGAATTGGTAGGAGAGGGACATGCTTTCTTTGATGCCATGCGAAATGGTTTGTCTGTAAATCGTACCGGTGGTTGGCATTTGCCTTCTGTAGCTGCTGCTGCGGTTATTGCTCCGTCTGATCCGCGGGTAGCATTACCTATTCCGCAGGCGGAGATAGATGCTAATCCGAATATGGTGCAGAATCCGCGTTAATGCTTTCTGGGAGGTGAGATATACCGGTTTTTCGGATGACAAGGCTCGAACCGGCATGTTGTGAGACACCAGACAGTTATTCACTGAGGAATCTGCGGGCGATCTCTATCAGTGTATCTTTTCCTCTCATTTCGTCTTCTTGCAGCATATCTACCTTAATGTCCGGTTCAATGCCGAACTCGATGTGCTTCATCTGTGCATCGAAGTGAGGGCTGGCAGAGAAACGTACGCTCCACCCGTTGGGTAATTCGGAGGTAAAGGGCATACCCGATCCTCCTCCGGTTTTATCTCCGATGATGGTGACATTAGGCAGGCAACGCATGTGGTTGACAAAATCGTTGGTTGCGCTGAAAGAACGGCGATTGGTCAACACGACTGCTTTCTTTTGCCAGCGTACCCCATTGGCCGGTTCCAGATAGATGGCATAGGGTTTAGAGAAGTCGTTGTGTCCGGTTCCTGTTTTATGGCAGATGTATCCTGTCAGAACCTTTTCGTTAGTGAATCGGGAAGCGATGCGGGCGGAATTTGTCGCGTTTCCACCACCATTATCGCGCACATCGATAATTAGTCCATTGCATATGGCCAGGTAGGAGAGCACTTCGTCCAAGTTGCCGTTGCCAATCGGGTCGGCAAAGCTTTCATACCGTATATAGCCGATGTTGTCTTTCAGTATCTTATATTTGAGGCCTGCTGCCGTACGATAGTCCGTACTGGCACGGCCCAGATAAGAATCTTCAACCAGGTCTGCACGGAAGTTACGGGGATAATCCTGATACCAGGCGTCGTAGTAAGACACGTTGTGTGCCGAAGCCAGATTGACATGCCCGTCCTGCAATTCATAAAGCATTTCACTCAGAACTTCGAACAGCCCTTCGTTGCTCATATTCGGGGTAATACGTTTTTGATATTGGGTATAGATATCATCCCAGTCGATTTGTTTGTAATCGAGAAAGCAATATTGCCGGTCGATGATTTTCCATAACTGCTCAAAGTTTCCTTGTGGATCGTTGGCATACTCTTCTTCCCGGATACAGGAAGAGAGGAGAGCCAGAAAGAAAATCAGGCAGAAGCTTTGTTGCAGGATACTATGGATAGGAGGATTCTTCATGATTCACTTCTGTTTTAATAGGCTCTGACGGCAGGTGGCAGGGGAGTTCCGTTCTTATTTCGGATACGGAACAGATCGTGTACAAATCCCACCATGAAAACTTGTGAATAAGTATGTGTTTTGATTCCGTTCAGTTTGGATTGTTGGAGATCACACAAATAGCTAAGGCGCATTTTGGTATATCTGATTGGAAAGTCGACTGATATCATCTGTCGTAACGCCGGCTGATTATGCAGAGAAGTAAAACGGACTACGCCACTGGCGTGTCCGAGTGTGAATATTTCGTAGTAAGATTGCCCGTAATGGGGAGAGAACATGAGCCCTATTACCGGAAGATTAACCTGGTAACGTAATGCCAACGGATAATTTTTTATTTTTGTATGCCAGATGGCCATTCCCGAAGCGTCCAGGTTGATGTAAGCACGTGCTGAGGCCGGATTGTTGGTATTGCGCAGATTGTAGACAAAGCCGCCGTTGAAATCTCCCATTCCTCCGGCAAGCAGCTTAAAGTTGTCTGTTATGCGGAACTGATAGTGCAGTCCATAGTTCCAATTCACTAATCCGGCAAATGTATTGTTGTTATCTACCCGGTTGTGAGTATATGCCAGGTTTGCCTGGAAAAAGTTCTGTACCGAGACATTGCCATCGCCCCAGGCGGTCATACGCATTGTTTCGCGTGAGATACGAAATTCGATACCTTTATATTCCTGCGGAGAAAGATAGGTGTCGAATACATTGGTGTATCCCACACCGTACATGGTGGCACGTGTCACATAGCGGGTAGCTTGAAGTGAGTCTGTGCCGTTACCATTTCCGTTCCCTCCAAAAGAAGGGAGAGCGATTGCTATCATTAATAATAGCAATATACTTGTATTTACTTTCATACGCAGTTTTATCTTGGACTTGTGCTAAAACAGCTTCATCTGTCCGGTCATTTCATCGAGTATGTCGTTTTCTGTTTTACCATTGTCCGGGTCCAGATTTTCCGGTTCTTCATCCGTGTTTTCATCATCCGTGGTTTGTGGCGGATCCGGGAAACGGGTCGGTTCCAGTTCGTTGATGGTCTCTACTGTATAAGTAGTGAGACGTTTCCCTTTGGCCTTAAAACCTTTGACGGCAATGAATTCTTCGGCATCAATGACAACAGGTTCGCGGAAATTGTCGTGACCTCCGAAGATGATCTCCAATCTTGGGTAATACTCATCCGTCAGTAAAATCAGGCGGTTATGTTTGTTCTCACCCAGATAGTTCTGCTTGCGGGCAGTGGCTTCGAAGCAGAAACGTTTCAGGTACGGATAGTTCTGTTGGTCGGCATCATAAAGCGCAGCCGTCCATATCTTGTTGGCATCGAACTTCTCGACGATACTCACATTATCTTCGTAGTGATTGCTGAGATCGAAGTTTGAGGTATAGAACTCTCCGGTGTTCAGCACAACAAGGATGCTGTCGTCGCTCTGGAACTCACCCAAATATTCACCCCGGCCGTCGTAATTGAGGCGGAGCACATCGCGGTCGAACCATACTTTACGTCCGCCCAGTGTAGAGCCTCCCCGTTGTTTCAATACAATTTTGTGTACCGGCAGACGTGTCAGAATGACGCCCTGACTTTGTCGGCTGCGAATGGTCACTTCACTGAAATCACGCTCGAAGATGATGCGGCGTACACGAGGATTAGGTTTCAAGGTGACCTTGATGATTTCAGCTTCACCATTGGGGTTGGCACTGAAATAAGAAATGCGTGAATCGGGTTTACCTTGTGTCACGTCGTATTCACGGTCGCGTACGATGGAAGTGACTGCAAACCGTTTGATATAGTGTGTTCCTTCTGCACCGTCGCGGTAGGCTACGTTGTAGATGGTGCGTTTGTCATTCTTCTTAAATACATTGACGTAGATTACGTTTTTGCCCACAAACTTTTTGTCGGCTACGGGAGTGACCATGTAACGCCCGTCCCGGTAGAAGATGATCACATCATCGATGTCCGAACAGCATGCCACGAATTCGTCTTTCTTTAATGACGTTCCGATGAAGCCTTCTTCACGGTTGATATAGAGCTTTTCGTTGGCTTCCACCACTTTGGCGGCTTCAATGGTGTCGAAGTTGCGCAACTCAGTACGTCGGGGGAAGTTTTTCCCATATTTATCTTTAAGCATCCGGTACCATTGGATGGTGTACTCCACGATGTTGGCCAGATGATTGTTGATCTCGGCAATGTCTTCGTTCATGCGGGCAATAGCCTCTTCCGCCTTGTCGGAATTGAACTTCAGGATACGTCCCATCTTGATTTCCATCAGGCGGAGGATGTCTTCTTTCGTCACTTCACGTATGAATTGCGAATAGAAAGGAGTCAACCGTTCGTCGATGTGTGCGCAGGCGGCATCCATATCTTTAGACTGTTCGAACTCTTTATCTTTATAAATGCGCTCTTCAATGAATATCTTTTCAAGAGAAGCGAAATGCAGGCTTTCCTGTAGTTCGTCTTTCTTGATTTCCAGTTCCTGGCGAAGCAGGGACAATGTATTGTCGGCAGATTTTCTCAGGACGTGGCTGATGGTGAGGAAGTGAGGCTTCTGATCATCAATCACACAACAGTTGGGCGAGATGCTTACTTCGCAATCCGTAAAAGCATAGAGGGCATCGATTGTTTTGTCCGATGAAGTGCCCGGAGCCAGATGGACAAGGATCTCTACGTTGGCTGCTGTGTTGTCGTCTACCTTGCGTATCTTTATTTTTCCTTTGTCGACGGCTTTCAGGATGGAGTCGATGACCGAAGTCGTAGTCCTGCCATAAGGAATTTCGGTAATGGCGAGTGTTTTATTGTCTACTTTATTGATTTTAGACCGTATCTTTACTGCTCCACCGCGTTCACCGTCGTTGTATTTCGACACGTCAATAGAACCTCCGGTCTGGAAGTCGGGATATAGTTTGAACTCTTCGTTTCGCAGGTAACTGATGGAAGCGTCGCAAAGTTCGTTGAAGTTATGTGGTAAGATCTTGGATGAAAGTCCTACGGCGATACCTTCCACTCCTTGTGCCAGCAAAAGTGGGAACTTCACCGGCAAGGTGATAGGTTCTTTGTTTCGTCCGTCATACGACAGTTTCCATTCGGTTGTTTTAGGGTTGAACACTACATCGAGTGCAAACTTTGACAGGCGTGCTTCGATATAACGGGGAGCGGCCGCACCGTCACCGGTGAGGATATTACCCCAGTTACCCTGGCAGTCGACCAATAAGTCTTTCTGTCCCAACTGTACCAATGCGTCACCAATAGATGCATCGCCATGGGGGTGAAACTGCATCGTATGTCCTACAATGTTAGCCACCTTGTTATACCGTCCATCATCCATGCGTTTCATGGAGTGCAGGATGCGGCGTTGCACCGGTTTCAGTCCGTCATTGATATGGGGCACGGCTCGCTCGAGGATAACGTATGAAGCATAGTCCAGAAACCAGTTCTGGTACATTCCTGTAAGTTGATGTTTAATGCTTTCGTTATGTGAGTCCGCCGGCTTATAGTCAGAATGTCCTTCCGTAATCTCGTTGTTCTCTTCGCTCATAAAATCAAATTTCCCTCTGGTTTTAACAACAAATTATCTTTTTTACATCATTATTGGGTGATGTGCAGGCAAAAATACGAATTTAATTGAAAAAAATCATTTACTTTGCAGATTATTTCTGAGTCTGGCTTACAGGCAGATGTATGAAATGTAAATTGTAAATGACTAAATTGAAAATAAGACGATGGCACAAGAAGATGTTTTTAAGAAGTTAGTATCACATTGCAAAGAATACGGTTTTGTGTTCCCCTCAAGCGATATCTACGACGGATTGGGCGCAGTGTATGACTACGGACAGATGGGTGTTGAACTGAAAAACAATATTAAAAAATACTGGTGGGACAGCATGGTGCTGCTGCACGAAAACATTGTCGGCATTGACTCTGCAATCTTTATGCACCCTACCATCTGGAAGGCTTCCGGACATGTGGATGCATTCAATGATCCGTTGATTGACAACAAAGACTCTAAAAAACGCTATCGTGCCGATGTACTGATCGAGGATCAACTGGCTAAGTACGACGATAAAATTAATAAGGAAGTAGCCAAGGCTGCCAAGAGATTTGGCGAAGCTTTCGATGAAGCCCAATTCCGCAGCACGAATGGCCGTGTTCTTGAACATCAGGCAAAGCGTGATGCATTGCACGAACGTTTTGCAAAAGCACTGAATGATAACAATCTGGAAGAACTTCGCCAGATCATTATCGACGAAGAAATAGCATGTCCTATTTCCGGGACCAAGAACTGGACGGAAGTCCGCCAGTTTAATCTGATGTTTTCTACCGATATGGGGTCTACTGCCGATGGAGCCATGAAAATTTATCTTCGTCCGGAAACCGCGCAAGGTATTTTCGTAAACTACCTGAATGTACAGAAGACCGGTCGTATGAAAGTTCCTTTTGGTATTGCACAGATCGGTAAAGCTTTCCGTAACGAAATTGTAGCCCGTCAGTTTATCTTCCGCATGCGTGAGTTCGAACAGATGGAGATGCAGTTCTTCGTTCGTCCGGGCAGCGAATTGGAATATTTCAAGAAATGGAAAGAAATTCGTTTGAAGTGGCACAAGGCACTTGGTTTTGGCGATGATCATTATCGTTTCCACGATCACGATAAATTGGCTCACTACGCGAATGCCGCCACCGATATTGAGTTCCTGATGCCATTCGGTTTCAAAGAAGTAGAAGGTATTCACTCTCGTACTAATTTTGATCTTTCCCAGCACGAGAAGTTCTCCGGAAAGAGCATTAAATATTTTGATCCCGAGTTGAATGAATCGTACACTCCGTACGTAATCGAAACTTCGATCGGTGTCGATCGTATGTTCCTCAGCATTATGTCTGCCGCTTATTGTGAAGAACAGCTGGAGAACGGTGAAAGTCGTATCGTATTGAAATTGCCTGCCGCATTGGCACCTGTGAAGTTGGCTGTAATGCCGTTGGTAAAGAAAGACGGACTGCCTGAAAAGGCTCGTGAGATCATTGACAATCTTAAGTTCCACTTCCATTGTCAGTATGATGAAAAAGACAGTATCGGTAAACGCTACCGTCGTCAGGATGCCATCGGTACTCCGTACTGTGTGACTGTTGACCATCAGACATTGGAAGACAATTGTGTGACACTGCGTAATCGCGACACTATGGAGCAGGAACGTGTGGCAATCTCTGAATTGAATAATATCATTGCCGACCGGGTAAGTATTACCTCGTTGTTGAAAACAATCCAATAACTCTTTAGCGAATGAACAAAAAAATCTATTTATTACCGTTGCTGTTACTGGCCCTTATCTTTGTTTCTTGTGAAGAGACGAAAGAAGCTACAAAGTTTGATAATTGGAGGGCACGTAATGAAGGATATATTGATTCTTTGAAGACGGTATTTGATGACAAGAAGGATCCCGAGCTGAAAGCTTTTGCACCGGAAATAAATCCTAAGTTGCGAATTTACTATAAAGATAAAACACCTGCTGATAGACAATTGGGCGATAAACCTCTTTATACGGATTCTGTCGAAGTATTCTATCGTGGTTATTATATTTTTGGGGAATCTTTTGATGGTAATTTTACTGGTAGTCAGCCGAATCTTGACTTTGATGTACCTTTGAAGTGTTATGTAGATCCATTTAAGAGTACTACACAAACTTCAAAGTATATATCTGTCATTAGTGGTTGGGGAGAGACTCTACAACGGATGCGTGTAGGACAACACTGGACTATATATTTGCCTTATGAAATGGGGTATGGTGAAAAAGGGGATAGAGATATTCCAGGATATTCGACTTTGATTTTCGATATACAATTACAAAAAATTGTAAATGAATAGGATATGATTAATCTCTCCTGATTATTAATGCAATAATCAGGAGAGGTTATTTTAGGGTTTGTTTTATGATATTCTTACTGTGTGGCAGACTTTTTATTGAGGTTGCCATTCTACTAATGGGTAACTCCATCCATTATACATTTTAGTGCTTGGTATTCCGACTACTTCATGAATAATATAACCTTCTATATTTATGGAGTGCGATTGGGAGGTTGTGTTTTGAACGTCTATGCGGATCTCTTGATTGAGTTTTACTTTTCCTAAGTTACGTTTACACACATTGAAGTTTATGGAGATGTTCCTTTCTTCTTTTTCTGCAACTTTCCATTTCTTCTTACCTTTCCATTCTAACTTTAAAACCAAGAAAAGATTACTCCATGTGGTATGGGGTGGGAGGTTTTCGCGAATAATGACCGATTTAAGTTCATGGACATATTTGTATCTGAATTTGGATCCTGGTATTTTAAATTCATGTTGATATGATGTCCCAATCTTTCCATATTGTGTTTTGTATATCGCTCTTGTTGTTATTTCTGATTCTTCTTGGTTAACTCCTACTTGCCCATATAAAAGTGGGACAGTCAATGTCTTTCCTTTAATTGATTTCACGTACATATTTCCTTTTTCAAATGCAATTATGGTATCATTTATTTGCATTTCCATTTTATGGTTGAATAGTGCTTGAAATGCTCTCGGCATTTCTGCCATGATTTCATCTTCGCAAAATTCAAGGTCTGTATATAGCGGATATTTAATACCCGAGGCACGAACCCATTCTGTTTGTTCTTCATAAGTCATGTAAGATAGTGTGTCAAGGGTGTTATAAAACTCTTTTGCACTATTGAATACAATTCTGGAATCTTCTTCTTTTTGCGGATTTACTTGATTAGTCACCGTTTGATCCAATTCTGTTTCATCACATGATGAAAGTAGAATAATTGAAAATAGCAAAAATAATTTAGATATGGTTTTCATATATAATAAAGATTTATGCTCTTTGAGAGAAAGAGCTTGTTATTATTTAAAAATAAAATCTCAGATTTCATTTGTTGTAAATTCTCCGGTATATGCTCTGTTATCCAGTATTAATTCAATATTATAGTTTGATTCACTTTGATTGTTGCCTAAATCTATAGAGATACTACAATCGTTTGTTGAAACATTGTAATGAATGGCTTCTCCCGTATCTAAATTCATAATTGTGACAACTGCAGTTTTATTTATTTCTCTGAAAATAAGATCAACCGTATTTCCACAGATAAAAGCTTCTGCGGGACAAGGTGGGGGCAGAGAACGTTGATGGTGCTGAGTTTCTACTTTCATTTTAATTTTCTTTCTTGAGGCCATTGTTTCTGCATTTATATAGCCAACACTAATGAATAAGAATAGGGTAATTAGACAGGTTAACTTTTTCATGATAAATGAATTTATGTTTCTGCAAAGATAGTCCAATGCCCAAGTGATGATACTGATGTGAGATAACAATTGAAGGATTTATGATCACTGATAATCAGCTGTTTATGAATTTTGATATAACAAGGAGGAGGAACCGTATGATAAAAGGTCATAAAATTCCTTCTGAAGGAGAGTTCTCATTAAAAATTATAGAAAAAGTCTGGGGACTGATTTGTTTTTTTATGCGATACTTTCTTTGGGTGAGTGCCTGGTTACTTTCAACTCTCATACAAAATTTGATTGTAGAGGTAGATAGACGCAAATATTGTAGAATGCAATAGAAGAGGTCTTCTTGTGTTAGTTTTGGATATTGTTCTCGTAAATCCTGAATTGCTTCGATGAAAACTTCGTTTATCTCTTTCTGTATGGAATTAATTTCTTTCTGTTTTTCTTCTTTTCCTTTTTTAAATTTGGCTGTTTCTATTGCATGTAATTTTTTATATGATGTGGAAGTATGAAACAGTCGTGTACATATTTGAAGTGTTCTTTTCCATAATTCAACTTGTTGCTGCTTTAGTTCTTCTTTTTTCAATTCTTTATTCCTTTCCGCAATATATGTATTACTATCAATCAGCGTTTTGATTTTCTCTTTTAATTCATCTTTCTCTATTTGGTTATTTCTTAATTCACATTGTATTTTAATGTATACTTTTTTTCTTTTATTATCTTTATAAAGAAAGATAAATGTGATACACGCAATGAGTAATAATGTAGTTACAATAAGAAAAGCTGCATGCTTTTGCCGTTTTATAACTTCGGCCTGTTGTAATGTCTCTGTCGCATGTTGCTTTAGTATGTGACTTATTTCTGCACTATGGTTTAAATTTTGTATAGAATCATATAGAATGAGAGACGTGTCATTGTATAGAATTGCATCATTTAATTCTCCTTGTTCTTTTTTTATTTCATATAGAGCTTGGTATGCCGATGCCTGTGTATTTAAGTCTGAACTTTTTTTAGCTAAATTGATATAGTAAAAAGCAGAATCCAATTGATTCAGATTGTGTAATATTTCTCCTTTCCAAAAATACATGGCAGATAGATCGCTACTGCGTGGAGCATATTGAATAGAGCGTACTATATAACTATATGCCGCTTCATAGAGGTTTTCATTGTCATAAATCCGGGAAATATCACAAAATACGATAGACTGCCATGTAGAGTCATTGGTACTTGATGCAATGGTGAGAGCTGTTTGATAATATTTAAGAGCTTTCTCAAACTGTTCTTGAATAGCATATATGCTTGCCATTCCTCGAAGTGGATATAGGATATTCTTGCTATTGTATTGTTTATAAATGTAGTATGCGTCTTTATATACTTCTAAAGCTTTGTCATAAAAATCCTGGCTTTTATAGCATGTACCCAAATTATCGTATATCAAAGTTAATAATGTGTCATGGTCTGATGTTGCTTTTTCTGCAATGAGATATGAGTTAATGGCTTTTGCATAATCATTATTGTTTTGATAAAATCGTCCTAAATAAAAGTATGCTTTTGCTTTATTGTTGTCTTTTGATAAGTGATCATAATGGTTTATAGCAATCAAAATTAATGAATCGTTGATTAATTGATAGCCGGTTTTATCCTGTGCTTGTGCTAATAATAATGCGTATTTTGCGTTTTCTGAAACAGATAAATCTGTTTGATTTATTGTTTTTAATAATTTAAACGCACTATCGGGTTGATATTCCATAATGGAATCTGCCAGAAAGATGGTTCTGTTTATTTGTTGATGCTGTGAACAAGAATAAATGATAGTGAATCCTAAAAATAACAGTATTATATTTAGTAAATATTGTCTCATCTTTATATTTTTGCTTATTCGGAAGGTAAAGGTAACAAATTTTGTAAAAATAATAATTGATATTACTTTTTAAATTTTGATAGAATGGAATATATCAACGATTTAATCCGACGGAAGGACCGCCTTTTATCGGAAGACGAAGCAATGAGTTTACTTGAAAATGGAGAATACGGAGTGTTATCTATTTCTTCACCTGAAGAAGGTGTTTATGGCATTCCCATTAATTATGTATGGGATAAACAACAGTCTATCTATTTTCATTGTGCTCCCGAAGGGCGTAAGCTTTGTATACTTCAAGACTGTAATCAGGCATCGTTTTGCGTGGTAGGACGCACGCGCGTTGTTTCCAATCAATTTAGTACCGAGTATGAAAGTATCGTGATTAACGGGACTATGATTTGTCAGTTAGAAGAAACTGAGAAGCGAAAGGCATTGGAACTTCTGCTTGATAAATATTCTCCGGAAGATAAAAAGGTGGGGTTGAAGTATATGGAAAAGTCTTTTCACCGTACCCACGTCTTGAAACTTGTTATTAAAACAATATCCGGTAAGTGTAAGAAAATGAATCAGCCCTGTCCGGATTATTAAGAAGCCCCTGCCTTATCTCTCCTTTGTTTATCTTTTATTTTTTTAGCATGGGTTATTTTTCTTTCGCAAATGTAATCTGGATTACATTCTTTTTAAATGGAAATCCCTTTCTTTGCATAAATACATAGCATACATACTATGAAGGTAAAAGAATATATCCAATGGTTACTCCCTTCGCGTAAGTGGAGAGTACTTGCGATCATTATAACAGGTGTTATTGTAGGTGGAGGGGCTCTGACCCTTTATATGCTTCGGGCACATACCTATCTGACCGATGATCCGGCTGCTTGTGTTAATTGCCATATCATGGGACCGTATTATGCGACGTGGTTTCATAGTTCGCATAGCAGGAATGCTACATGCAATGACTGTCATGTTCCACACGAAAATGCAGTGAAGAAATGGGTATTCAAGGGAATGGACGGTATGCGTCATGTTGCCGTATTCCTCACCCATGGAGAAAAAGATGTGGTTCGTGCCAATGGTGAAAGCTCGGAGGTGATTATGAATAATTGTATTCGTTGTCATACACAGCTGAACACTGAATTTGTAAGTACAGGACGGATAGATTATATGATGTCTCAGGTAGGTGAAGGGAAAGCTTGTTGGGACTGTCATCGGGACGTACCGCATGGAGGAAGTAACAGTGTCGCATCCACTCCTAATGCGTTAGTCCCTTATCCGGATTCTCCTACACCGGAATGGTTGAAAAAAATGATCGAATAATATAGAAAATCAAGATAACAGAATTATGGAAAAGAAACTGAAATCATGGCAAGGATGGTTGTTGTTCTGCGGAGCGATGGTAGTCGTTTTTGTGCTTGGGCTTGTTGTCTCGGCGCTGATGGAACGCCGGGCAGAGACGGTAAGCGTTTTCAATAACAAACGGGTGGAAATTACCGGAATAGAACCACGAAACGAAGTGTTTGGGGATAACTACCCACGTGAGTATGAAACATGGAAAGAAACGGCTAAGACCGATTTCAAGAGTGAATTTAACGGTAACGAAGCGGTAGATGTACTTGCACAACGTCCCGAGATGGTGGTGCTTTGGGCCGGCTATGCATTCTCAAAAGATTATTCGACTCCGAGGGGACATATGCATGCTATTGAGGACATTACACATTCACTCCGTACCGGTGCGCCGATGGATGATAAAAGCGGGCCGCAACCTTCTACCTGCTGGACTTGTAAGAGTCCGGACGTTCCTCGCATGATGGAAGCTATTGGAGTGGATTCGTTCTATAATAATAAGTGGGGAGCTTTCGGTAGTGAGATCGTCAATCCGATAGGTTGCGCCGATTGTCATGAACCGACGAATATGAAACTTCATATTAGCCGTCCGGCTTTGCGCGAGGCATTTGCCCGTCAGGGGAAAGATATCGATAAAGCGACTCCGCAGGAAATGCGTTCGTTGGTATGCGCACAATGCCACGTGGAATATTATTTCAAGGGAGATGGCAAATACCTGACTTTCCCTTGGGATAAAGGATTTTCGGTAGAAGATATGGAAGCCTACTATGACGAGGCCGACTTTGCCGATTATACACATGCACTGAGCAAAGCCCGTATACTGAAAGCACAACATCCGGATTACGAGATTTCTCAGATGGGAATTCATGCCCAACGCGGAGTGTCGTGCGCCGATTGTCATATGCCCTACAAAAGCGAGGGAGGCATGAAATTCAGCGATCACCACATTCAGAGTCCGTTAGCTATGATCGACCGGACTTGTCAGGTTTGTCATCGTGAGAGCGAAGAGACATTGCGGAATAATGTATATGACCGTCAGCGTAAAGCGAATGAAATTCGTGGCCGTCTGGAACAGGAGTTGGCTAAAGCGCATATTGAAGCTAAATTCGCCTGGGATAAAGGTGCGACGGATACTCAGATGGCAGAGGCGTTGAAGTTGATCCGCCAGGCCCAGTGGAGATGGGATTTCGGTGTGGCTTCACACGGTGGTGCGTTCCATGCTCCGCAAGAGATACAGCGCATTCTGGGACACGGACTTGATAAAGCTTTGCAGGCCCGTCTTGCCATCTCAAAAGTGTTGGCTCAGCATGGCTATACAGCCGATGTGCCGATGCCTGATATTTCGACTAAAGAGAAAGCGCAGCAGTATATCGGTCTCGATATGCAGAAAGAGCGTGAAGCGAAAGATAAATTCCTGAAAACAGTAGTACCCGAATGGTTGGAGAAAGCGAAGGCTAACGGTCGTCTGGCTAAACTGTAAACTATGTGGCAGAAACCTTGGGGATATAAAGAAGGGTTCGCCATCTGTGGCGGACTTTTTCTGACAGGCATTTTCCTGCAAATGACGTTGGGGAAGTGCACACTTTCCATTCTTTCTTACCCTGTGAATGTGTGTGTAGGGTTGCTATATGTCGTTATCTTGTTATCGACCTACACCTTTTCACAAAAGAGTTATTTTATCCGGTGGATGGGGAGCTGTCAGGCTGCCGTTTCATCCATGGTGTCAGTGGCCGTGCTCACTGTAGTGATGGGACTGATCCGCCAGGTGAAGTCCGATATACCTTTGTCCGGTATTGAAACCTGGTTGGGATTTTCCCAAATGTTGTCCGCCTGTTCGTTTGTGCTGTTGTTCCTCTGGATGGTCACTTTGTTGGGGTTGACCACCATTCGGCGGATTCATCATTTCCATTGGCGGGACGTTCCTTTTGTGCTGAACCATCTGGGACTTTTCCTTGCACTGACCGGAGCTGTATTGGGAAATGCCGATATGGAGCGTCTGCATATGACTACAAAGATAGGACAAGCCGAATGGCGGGCTTCCGATGAAAATCAGAAAATGCGGGAGCTGCCTTTGGCTATCGAGCTTCAGAACTTTACGATCGATGAATATCCCCCGAAATTGATGTTGATTGACAATGAAACAGGTAAAGCACTGCCGGTCGGGAAGCCGGAAAACCTGCTGATTGAAGATGATTTTCATGCCGGGCATTTGCTCGATTGGGAAATCCACATAGAGAAGAAACTCCCTTTGGCAGCCAGTGTAGCGACTCAGGATACTTTGAACTTTGTGGACTTTCCTTCAATGGGAGCTGCTTATGCTGTCTATCTGACGGCAGTGAATGATAAAACAGGCCGGAAACATGAAGGATGGGTGAGTTGTGGCAGTTTTATGTTTCCTTATAAGGCTATCCGTCTTGACGATCAGACCAGTTTGGTAATGCCTGAGCGTGAACCTCGCCGTTTTGCATCCGAGGTGAAAGTTTATACGGAGTCGGGACGCCGTGATTCGGCTACGATTGAGGTAAATAAACCTTTTGAGTTGGAGGGATGGAAAATATATCAGTTAAGTTATGACGAGTCGAAAGGTCGCTGGAGCGATATAAGCGTGTTTGAACTGGTTCGTGATCCGTGGTTACCGGTGGTTTATACCGGTATCTGGATGATGATAGCCGGAGCTGTCTGCCTGTTCGCCCTGTCACAGAAAAGAAAGGAGGACAACGTATGAGTTGGGATCATTTTGTGATATTTGCCATGGCAGCTCTTCTGTGTTGGGCTATCGGTGCCGTTGCCGCATGGAAAGAGAAACGCCAGTTTGTTGTTTATGCAGCCACGTTGGCAGGACTGGCCGTCTTTTTTGCTTTTATCCTTGGGATGTGGATTTCATTGGAACGGCCTCCGATGCGTACAATGGGTGAAACCCGATTGTGGTATTCTTTCTTTTTACCTTTGGCGGGCATCATCACTTATAGCCGCTGGCGATATAAGTGGATTCTGAGTTTCAGCTTTGTTCTTTCGCTTGTATTCATCTGTATCAACCTGTTTAAACCCGAGATACATAATAAAACCTTGATGCCTGCTTTGCAAAGTCCTTGGTTTGCACCGCATGTCATTGTATATATGTTTGCTTATGCTATGTTGGGCGCAGCGGCCGTTATGGCGGTATACCTGCTTTGGATCAAGAAAAAAGCTACCGAAGAACGTGAGATGGAACTGTGTGATAATTTGGTCAATGTAGGACTATCCTTCATGACATTGGGAATGTTGTTCGGAGCTTTGTGGGCTAAAGAGGCCTGGGGGCATTACTGGAGTTGGGATCCGAAGGAAACCTGGGCGGCAGCCACGTGGATAGGCTATCTCTGTTATATCCACTACCGGATGAACAGGCGGCAAAAAGTACGTGTGGCACTTGTCGGGCTCCTCATCTGTTTTGCATTGCTGCAAATGTGTTGGTATGGCATTAATTATCTGCCATCGGCACAGGGAACCAGCGTACATACGTATAATTTGAATTGATAAATCGCTAACTACTAATTACTAATTGAGTTATGAGAATCACGAATCTAATCTGGGCAGCAATGCTTTTTGCACCGCTGTCCGCCTTTGCACAGCAACAAAAGGAGAATCAGTTTACAATTGATGCACAAATACGTACTCGTGGTGAATACCGCAATGGAGTGTTGAACCCCCGTCCCGAAGGCGCAAGTCCGACTTTCTTTATCAACGAGCGGGCACGGCTATCCTTAGGTTATCAGCGCGATCGCCTGCAAATGAAACTTGCTGCACAGCATGTAGGGGTGTGGGGGCAGGATCCGCAGATCGATAAAAACGGACGGTTTATTTTGCACGAAGCTTGGGCACGGCTTGATTTTTCAAAAGGTCTGTTTGCGCAGTTGGGGCGTCAGCCACTCTCGTATGATGATGAACGTCTGCTTGGCGGACTGGACTGGAATGTGGCAGGCCGCTTCCACGATGCATTGAAGTTGGGGTATGAAAGCAAGATGCACAAGTTGCATTTGATACTGGCTTTTAATCAGAATAATGAAGATCGTTCCTATGGTGGCACTTATTATGCTCCCGGTGGACAGCCTTATAAAACCATGCAAACGGTATGGTATAATGGCCGGTGGGCTAAAGATTTCACTGCTTCACTGCTTTTTATGAATACCGGATTTGAAACAGGGACGGAAGAAAAGGGTAAAACTGCTAATATGCAGACGATGGGTACTTATCTGGTGTATACACCCGGGGCATGGTTGCTGAACGGTAGCGTCTATTACCAGTCGGGTAAAAACAAAGCCGACAAGAAGGTATCTGCTTATATGTTCAGCTTGAAAGCCGGGTATAAGATTGATCCAAAGTGGAGTGTAAGCCTCGGCACGGACTACCTGAGCGGAGATCCCGACAGTAAGAAGGTAACTACTTTTGATCCGCTTTACGGGACACATCATAAATTCTATGGAGGAATGGATTATTTTTATGCATCGGCTTATAACAAAGGTTTGTGGGACAAAATACTCAGTGTTGACTTCAAGCCGACCCAAAAGATAGGGTTCTCACTGAATTATCACCATTTTTCTACGACTTATGACGTAACGGCCACAGACGGTAAAGAAGGACGCAGTCTGGGATCGGAGTTCGATTTGCAGGTAGATTATACTTTGATGAAAGATGTAAAACTGACAGCCGGTTATTCGACCATGCTTGGAACTAAATATATGGACATTGTAAAAGGTGGCAGCCATAAGAGCTGGCAGGACTGGGGATGGCTGACACTGAACATCAATCCGCGTATTTTATTTACCAAGTGGTAGGATTGGTACGGGAGAAAATGCTATCTTTGCTAAAAAGACAAGCATTGTGGTAAAAGTAGAGTTTACAGACGAATATCAAAAAATCTTGTGGCAGATATCTTTATTTAAGGATATGGATGTCAGTTTGCAACGTCGGCTGCCTTTGGAACTGGAACTTTCGGTGTACGAGGTTGCCAGGAAAGAGGTCGTATTGAAGCAGGACACCTATTGCAATCATTTGTATGTATTGCTGAAGGGAGAACTGGAGGTCAATATCGTTGATGTGGCAGGAAATCTGGTGAAGGTAGAAGATATCCGTGCTCCCCGTGCTTTTGCCACACCCCATCTGTTTGGCGATAAGAATCTCTTGCCTGCTACGTTTACTGCCAGCGAAGATTCTGTTTTGCTGATGGCTACCCGTACTTCCGTTTTTAAGTTGATCAGTTCCGTACCCGATTTACTGCACCGTTTCCTGTGTGTCACAGGCAATTGTAACAAGTGTACGGTCACCCGTCTGAGGATTCTTTCTTACAAGATGCTGCGCAGCCGTTTGGTTTATTACTTCATGGAGCATAAGACTTCTCCGAATACGGCTATATTGGAGCATAATCAGGTCCAGTTGGCAGAATATCTGGGGGTAACCCGCCCTGCACTTTCGAAAGAAATAAATAAGATGATGAAGGAGGGCCTGATTTCAATCAATAAAAAAGTGGTGACACTGGAAGATATGGTGGCACTTAAAGAATATATTTGAAAGGGCTGTGCCAAGAGTCTTTTCACCACAGATCACCACAGATTATCAATATTGATAATCAATGGCTTAAAATTTACTCTGTGCCTTCTGTGGTGAGTTTCGACACACCCTTCTCAATGCTTTGCTCCAAATCTTGTAGCCTTCCTCCGTCAGATGGAGCCCGTCCGTAGTCAGTTCTTTCCGCATCACATTGCTACCTTTCTCCGTAAATAGAGGGAAAAGGTTGATAAAAGGTATTTTCCTGTCTTTGGCAAGTGCTTCCAACTTACTGTTGATTTCGGGTATCAGGTCGGTTTTACCGGTCATTGTTTTGTATCGTCCGAACGATTCGTTAATGGGTAAAAGGCTCTGCAGATAGAGTTCGGTGGATGGTGATCCGGTTCGTATTTTGTCTATGACCAGAGTAATCAGTTCTACCACACTATCGGCACTCAGGTTGTGTGACACATCGTTTATTCCTGCCATCAGGAAAATCTTCCGGGGAGTGCCGGGCAATATCTGGAAAAGACGTTGGTAAATTCCCATTGCTTCGTCACCAATGATTCCGCGGTTTCTTATATTCTTTTTATTCAGGCGTATGCTCCAGTCTCCGCCGTTTTCGGTGAGGCTATTGCCCACCATTACGATATCCTTCGGTCCGATGGGAGCATCTGCTTCAAATTCCAGGAAACGTTTGTAATAATGATCCGTATATACTTGTGCGGGCGGGCAGATAGAAGCGGCTACTGCATTGGCAACCAGCGAACGGAGGCGGACTACACTGTGTCCGTCTTCAGGATGCACGGCGTTGATGAGCAGGATGACGGCCGTGTCGTTATCTGGGTCAATCAGGATGGAAGTACCCGTATATCCTGTATGCCCGAAGGTGTTCGGCCCGAAGAGATCGCCATGATTTGAGGCATAAGCTGAGAAGACATCCCATCCCGGAGTGCGTCCCAGTCCGGCTACTTCGCGGGGAACGGTACGCATGGTTTTTACCCCCAGTGGGCTGAGAATACGGCGACCATTATATTCGCCCCCATTCAGCAAGGCAGCTGCGAGAACGGCAATATCATTGGCGTCCGAGAAGACCCCTGCATTGCCGGAGATTCCTCCGTTCAGGATGCGCGCCAACGGATCGTGTACCTGTCCGCAGAGTACACTTCCGTCTTTTTGCTTCTCGGTAGGTGCAATCAAATCCATCCAGGGGTAATCTACGGTATTTATCCACTTTCCGTCTTTCTGCTGTACAGTGGGCAGATAATCGGTGTGCTGCATGCCCAGGACATTGAAGATATTCTCTTTGGCAAAGTCCCGCAGGTTTTGTCCGGTAATGACTTCGATGACATGTTGCAAGGTGATATAGTTGAGGCAACTATACTGAAAATTCGTTTGAGGCTTGAAGTCACGTTTGCAAGTGGAAATATACTTCATGAGCCCTTCCGGATTGGGTGAACCGTACTCTTTCTGTAACTCGGCTACCGGTGCGTAAGGTGGAAGGCCCGAAGTGTGAGTCATAAGGTCTACAATGCGGATGTCCTGTTTCTCTCCGTTCTCTCCCTGCCATTCCCGGAAGTCAGGCAGGTAGAGGTTGACGCGATCGAGTAGGCGCAGTTGTCCGCGTTCAATCAGAATCATGGCAGAAACAGCAGTCGACATCGGCTTGCTGCAAGAAGCCATATCGAAGACGGTATTTATCTCCATCGGTTCTATATTGGGATAGATCCGCCGGTTACCATAAGCCTTGAGATAGGCCATTTTGCCATGACGGACTACGGCGAGTACGGCTCCCGGTATTTCTTTGTTAAGGATCGCCTTCTGAATAGCCTCGTCGGCATGCAACAGACGGTGAGAATCCATGCCTACTTGCTCGGGGGCAACGCGTGGCAGAGGTTGTGCGACAGCTTGCAGGCTGCAGAACAGAAACGCCAAAGCGGTGAGCAGAGATTTCGTCCCTTTTCTCTCCTGCAGAGAGATGGGGGAGAAGTGAACTTTGTTTTTCGTATTCATGGTATTGTAAGTTTAGGAGGGTTCGGTTTTGTTATCCGGCTTTATATGCATCCACCGCTTTTTTCACGGAACCGTGCATCAGCAACAGTGCTTTAGCCTTGTCATATTCTAACCCGAGTTCTTCGACAATCATGCGTGTGCCGCGGTCCACCAACTTCTGGTTGCTAAGCTGCATATTGACCATCTTGTTGCCTTTCACGCGTCCCAGTTGAATCATAACCGAGGTTGTGATCATGTTCAGAATCATCTTCTGTCCTGTTCCTGATTTCATGCGCGAACTGCCTGTTACATATTCGGGGCCTACAATCATTTCGATGGGTACATCGGCTTCTGCGGCCATCGGCGAGTTCGGGTTGCTGGTGATGCAACCGGTGAGGATGCCGTGCTCGCGTGCCGCATGCATGGCTCCGATCACATAGGGAGTCGTACCTGAGGCTGCAATACCGATGACGGTATCTTTACTGTTGATGTTATGTTCCGTCAGTTCTTCCCACCCCCGGGTGGTATTGTCTTCGGCATTCTCTACCGGATTACGCAAGGCGGTATCTCCGCCTGCAATCAGCCCGATGATCAATGTGGGAGGCATCCCGAAAGTGGGAGGGATCTCTGAAGCATCGAGAACCCCGAGGCGTCCGCTGGTTCCGGCCCCCATGTAGAAGATGCGTCCCCCCTGTTTCATGCGGGGGACAATCTGTGTGACTAACTTTTCAATTTGAGGAATAGCTTTCTGTACGGCAAGAGCCACCTTTTGGTCTTCAGTATTGATATCTTCCAGTATTTCGCGGACCGACTTCTTCTCAAGATCACTGTAGAGCGAGGGTTGCTCGGAAATCTTGACGAAGGATGTTTTATCTGATTTTTCTATATTACTATTCATGTTTTTGTTCTATAATTCGTATACGTTACTCGTGAAATTTAATCAGTCCTTCCATCGGACTCTTGATAATCGTTCCCAGGTGAATCTCCATTGCCTTACACGCCTCCGACAGTAATTCTTTGTAGTAGAACGCTACTGAACCGATGAAATGGACCCGGGCATGCTGGTAGTCGTATTGCATTACATTGCGTTTCAGGAACTTTTTAAAGCTGTTCAGAACCAGTTCGCGTATGGCCGGTTCATCGAGGTGTTCGACCAGGAATGGAGAGAAACTTGCCAGGAAACGATTTGGAAACGGTTGGCGATATACCCGGTCGATAATTTCGGCAGGCGTCAGGTTGTATTGTTCCAGGAACTTTTCTTTAAGTCCCGGAGTCATTTGATTCTTAAGGATATCGCCTACCAGCAGCTTACCCAAAACCGCTCCACTGCCTTCGTCACCCAGAATAAATCCTAATGGTGATACATTGCTGACTATGTTTTTACCGTCATAATAACAAGAGTTCGATCCTGTGCCCATGATGCAGGCGATGCCCGGTTGATGGCCACACAGTCCCCTGGCGGCAGCAAGCATGTCCGTACTGATCTCAATCTCTCCGCTTACTTGCAGATGCGCAGCTATGGCTTTGCGCACCGTTTCTATTTTGTCGGGGAAAGCGCAACCGGCTCCATAGAAGTGAACAGTCTCGAACTTGTTTGTCTTTAATTGAGGAATCAGGGCGGTTGCTATTTCATTACTGATTTCCTCTTCAGACTGAAAGAAAGGGTTAGTGCCTTTCGTAAAAATCTGCTGGACTAACTGTCCATGCTCTACTACACACCAATCGGTCTTAGTAGAACCACTGTCTGCTATTAGTATCATATCTTTATATATATTTTTTTCTTATACAGGATGTATCCGATACACCAGTTCAGCCCTACGAATAAGATGGCGAATGCTAAAGAACCGGGATAATCGCCGAGCAGGGGTTGGAGGATGATCTTATACACAAATCCGTGAAGGCTGATGGTATGACCGTCATAAGGTATCAGTATGTTGCCCAACAGAATAGAGAGAACGGCTCCGGTCACGTAGATGAATAGTGGGTTGACTCCGAACGATTCGAAGAACCGGCTCCATCGTGTATAACCTTTTACGTCGATAATCCATACGAGGAGTGCCAGGAAACTGGATGCCAGTCCGCAAGTGACAATCGCGAATGTCGGTGACCAGATCTTCTTGCTGATTGGACAGCCGTAGCTGAGTAGGAAACCCGCAAAGGTGAGGATAGTGCCAACCAGGAACAGGCGTTCTATTTTTTCATTGATGTCTTTTACTTCCATCAGCAGTTTGCCTACGCAGAAGCCTATCAGCACATGGGCTATCGAAGGTATGGTGCTTAATACACCTTCCGGATCGATGCCGTTGTCTTTGTACATATGTGCCTCGCCCAATACGGCACGGTCCACCACCGCCAGGATGTTGGTACTGTTGTATTCAAATCCGTTTCCGGTGATCAGGATGATGAAGTAACCGATTAGCAAGGCGGCTATCAGGTATGGGATGTATTTATGCTTCATGATTAAAGCGATGATAGCCGTTGCGCCGTAGCAGAGGGCCAATCGCTGCATGACACCCAGGATGCGAATGTGACCGAAAGTCCAGACTGATTCCCCCAGACGGGAGAAGAATGGAATATCTTCGCCGGATAGTGAATTCCAAGTGTGGCAAAACATGGAGAACCATGCGATTCCCAAACCGATGGCAAAGATCACAATGGTTCTTTTAAGTATTTTCAAGGCTGCAGAATGACTGAATTCGAAGTTATACTTTCTTAATGATATATAGGTGGAAATGCCCATGATGAACATGAAGAAAGGAAAGACCAGGTCGGTCGGAGTCAGGCCGATCCATGCCGCATGACCGAGGGGAGCATATACGTAGCTCCAGCTGCCGGGATTGTTGACCATAATCATTCCTGCGATAGTGATACCCCGCAACACATCGAGGGCAAGTAGACGTTTGTTGGCTGTTTGATTCATTGCATTCTTATTTAAGTGTTAAGTTATTCTTTTGTTTCACGTGGACGAGTGCACTGATCCACCAGATAGGCAATCGATACATAGGGGATGCCGGTGTTAGTGGCTAAACCGATTTCACAGGTGCGGCTGTTTGAATAGCCGATACTGATTCCTGCTTTCTCCAGTTGCGGACGTAGTTTGCGTAAAGCATAAGCGTTGAGTTCCGGCCGGGTGAATCCTTTATCTCCGGCAAAGCCGCAACAACCCACCTCTTCTGGAACAAGCACTTGCGTTGAACATAGTCCGGCCAGTGAAATCAGTGTATTCGACAATCCCATTTTACGCATGGAACATGTGATGTGTACGGCTACGGGACGGTTTGTGGGAGTGAATTCCAGTTTATCCCGCAGGAACGTATAGATAAATTCAGCCGGTTCGTATAGCTTCATCTTTTGGATAGTGGCACGCATACGGTGCAGACAAGGGCTCTGGTCGCAAAGTACCGGATACCGTCCCTGTTCGCTGGCCTCCCATAAGGCGGCTTCCAGTTCAGCCGATTTGCTGTCGGCTATATCCAGCATACCTTTGCTTTCCCAAATGGTTCCGCAACAGAGTTTCTCCATCTTGGGCGGGAAGATGACTTCGTATCCCGCTTTCTGAAGCAGAGAGAGCATTTTGTTAACCAAAGGTTGCTCTACGGGAGAATTTTTTGCCAATCCCATAGTTTGGTTGATGCAACTGGGGAAGTAGACCACCTTGTTCTTTGCATCCGGTGCCTTGTTGTTGTCCTTCTTGTGTATCTTATAGCTCATAGGCATGGCCGGTGTCCATTGCGGAAGTCCCCATACGTTGTGCATCTTTCGAGTAATGGAAGTCATCCTGGAAGTTCCCAGCAGGCTGTGTGTCGCATTGGCAAGTGACAGTACCGGTCGCAGAGCATTTTTTATTCCTGCGAAATGATTGGCGGCAAATTTTCCCGCTTTATAACCGGTGCTGTTGGACGGTAGCTCTGCCTGACGCAGGAGGTGGGTCAGGTCACCGGTGTTGATACCCATCGGACAAGACGTGGCACACAGGCCGTCACCGGCACAGGTCTGATTACCCGGATACCGGTATAACTTGGACAGTGTTTCCAGTAACTGCGGATTTTCCCCGCTTTTTTTCAGGCGTGAGATTTCCCTCTGTATGACAATACGCTGGCGTGAGGAGAGCGTGAATCCGCACGAGAGACAGTTCACTTCGCAGAATCCGCATTCGATACACCGGTCTATCTGGCGTGTCACTTCGGAGCCTTCTCCTATTGTCAATGGCGAGAGAGGCTTGAAATGTTTGATATGGCATTGAGGGTCGTCGTTGAAGATAACACCCGGATTAAATAATCCTTTGGGGTCAAAGAGTTGTTTTACCGCCTTCATGATAGCGAAAGCTTCTTCTCCCCATTCCTGCTTTACGAACGGAGCCATGTTTCGTCCTGTGCCGTGTTCTGCCTTTAATGAGCCGTCATATTTGTCCACTACCAGTTCTTTTATGTCGTTCATCAGGGCTTCATACCGTTTTATTTCAACTTCATTACTGAATGACTGGTTGATAATGAAGTGGTAATTGCCTTCTAACGCATGACCGTAAATGCAGGCGTCATCGTATCCGTGCCGGGCAATGAGCTGTTGCAGTTCGGCTGTCGCCTCGGGGAGGTCTTCAATGTGGAAGGCCACATCCTCAATCAGACAGGTTGTTCCCGGAGGACGGGTTCCTCCTACAGAGGGGAAAATGCCCGAACGGATTGCCCAATATTTGGAATATTCCTCGGGACGGTCGGTAAAGTGGACCGGGATGTAGGTTTTAAATGCCTTTAATGTATCTTCGATGACAGTGATGTTGTGGTTGAGCTCTTCCTGTGTGCGTGCTTTGGTTTCGGTCAATACGGCTGTTAGCCCTTCTCCCGTCGGATCATTCACAGAAGCCAGGGATTTCCAGTCGAGCAGTTCCGCACCTTTTACAATCCACTCCCCATCTGTGTTGACGAGTTTTTTCATGGCTACCACTGCACGGCATGCTTCTTTGATGTCGCTGAAATAGAGCATGGCGCTTGCCTTGTGCGGATAGTCGTATTCCGTTTTCATAGTCACACCGGAAAGGAAAGCTAATGTGCCCTCCGAGCCTACCATCAGGTGGGCAATAATATCGAACGGATCATCGTATACGAGGAAGGGAAGAATATTCAACCCTGTTACGTTCTTGATTGAATATTTATAACGGATACGTGCACTCAGTTCTTTGTTGCTACGTACCTGGTCACGTAGCTCGCAGATGCGGCGGAGGAAATCGGGATGATCTTCTTCAAAGTTTTCTCGGGATTCCTGGCTGGCGGTATTAAGATAATATCCGTCAGGGAGTATGATACGTACCGACAGCAGCATCTTATCACTGTTGGCATGTGTCCCGCAGTTCATGCCCGAAGCATTGTTCATTACGATTCCACCTACCATGGCGCTTTTTATGGAAGCCGGATCGGGAGCAAATTTACGTCCGTAAGGTGCGAGGATCTCGTTTACCCGTTGTCCGATGATACCGGGCTCCAGGTAAATCTGTTCGTGATCGGGTGAGAGTTCGTAGTGATCCCAGCCTTTGCCGGCTATAATCAGAACAGAGTCACTGATGGACTGTCCCGAAAGACTGGTTCCGGCAGCGCGGAAAGTTACCGGTATATTATATCTGTCGGCCAGATAGATCATTTCGAATACTTCATCGTCGTCGATCGAGTTAACTACAATTAGAGGAATCAGTCGGTAGAAACCCGCATCTGTCCCCCATGCCAGGCGATGGAGCTCGTCGGTAAATATTCTATCCTGTGGGATAAATCGGCTGATGTCTCGCAGGAATTCGTCATAGTTTCTTTCCGTTTTCATTGTTTCTTTGTTTGTCGGGCACTCCTCGGTCCCAGTTTTTATTTATACAAATAATACTTCTTCGACAGCCGGCGGAAGTCGTCAACGTCTTTGTACCAATAATCGCGGACGTCTTCCCAGCGGTTGCGCCGACTGAAACGTTCGCGTACTTCTTTGGAGCCACTAACGAGATCGAACATACGGAAACGTCCTTTATCGGCATGGTCGAATACGGCCCGGCCCGGATAGAGTACAGCTATTTCCTGCATCACGTAAAACTGTATCTCGCTTAGTGCAGCTTTATTAAAGTCCACAATATGTACTTGTACGCCTTGCAGATGTTCCCCTTTGCCTACCGAATAGAAGGGTTTGAGGTGCATCGGACGGAATATCACTCCCGGCAGGTTCAGACGGTTCAGGTTATCAGCCAATCTGTCTGCCTCTATCCAAGGAGCGGCAAACATTTGGAACGGAATGGTATAACCCACACCAATCGACATATAGCCCAGTTCGCCGAGTATCCCCGAAACGGGATAGAAGAAAGCGGAATGCGGATGCGGGATGTGTGGGGACGAAGGAATCCATTGGAGTCCTGTCTGTACATAATCCATTTTTCGCTTCCACCCCTTCATTTTCACAACATGCAGGTTGCATGGCCTGCCCAACATTTGTTCTCCATTGAGCATCAGTGCAAGCTCGCCACAAGTAAGTCCGTAAAGGTACGGAATTTTAAATTGGCTGACAAAAGATATGTATCCATCTTCTACGAGATTCCCTTCTATTTTTAATCCGCCTATCGGATTGGGGCGGTCAAGGACAATAAACTCTTTACCATTTTCGGCGGCAGCTTCCATAGCCACTCCCATGGTGCTGATATAGGTGAACGAGCGGCAGCCGATGTCCTGTATGTCATATACCAATACATCAATGTCTTTTAGCATTTCGGGGCTCGGCTTACGCGTTTTGCCATAGAGTGAATAAACGGGTAGTCCGGTAGTGGGGTCGTTCGTGTTATCCACTTTGTCGCCGGCATGCACATCACCCCGTACACCATGCTCCGGTCCGTACAGAGCCACTAAGTTGACATTGGGCGCTTCATGAAGAATGTCGATAGTGGACCGCAACTGATTGTCTACACCGGTCGGGTTGGTGATCAGTCCTACACGTTTCCCTTCAAGACATTTGAAGTTTTGTTCTTTTAGGACTTCAATACCTGTTTTGATACGGATTCCCGGAGGTTTTACACCTGGTTCCATCCCTTGGGAAAGGGGAGTATTGGAAACAAGGATAAAAAGAATGAGCAAAAGTCTCAATATACTTCTTTTATGTGTCATAATCTTATCTTTTTTTAGTTATCCTACCAATGCCTGGAGTAACTTTATTTCTTCTCCTCGGCAATATTCTCTTTTTTCTTCCCATAATCGGGGTCTATCTTGATGAAGGCACATACGGCAATTGTGGCGGCACAACAAGCCATTACCCAAATAAAGAAGTTTTCGTATCCGATCAGTTCCTGTAACCAGCCGGCGGCCATGCCCGGCAGCATCATGCCTAATGCCATGAAAGCAGTGCAGATGGCATAGTGCGCCGTCTTATGTTCTCCGTCAGAGTAGTAAATCAAGTAAAGCATATAGGCTGTGAATCCGAACCCGTAACCAAACTGTTCGATAAATACGCACAGGTTGATGATCACAAAGTTCTGTGGCTGGAAGTAACCCAGATATACAAAGGTGAGGCAGGTCAGCGACAGGCTCCATGCCATTGGCCACAACCATTTTTGCAGTCCTCCTTTGGCTGCACAAATACCGCCGACGATGCCTCCTAATGTCAGTCCGATGATGCCGATGGTTCCGTAAACCAATCCTACTTCGGCGGTAGTCAGTCCTAATCCGCCTTTCTCGACAGGATCGAGCAGGAATGGGTTGATGAGCTTCACTAACTGTGCTTCAGGGAAGCGATAGAATAGCATAAAGAGGATGGCTACTCCAGCCTGTTTTTTGCGGAAAAAAGAGGCAAAGGTTTCTATGAATCCATTGAAAATGGCGCTTGCGCTGTTCTCACCTACTACTGCTTTGTCACTGTCAGGTTTCGGTAATACGCATTTGTGGTAGAGGCAAAAAGCGAGGAACAGTCCTGCAAGGATAAAGAAGGTGATGCTCCATCCGTATTTAATACTGCCTGTCCATATTTCCAGGCCGCCGGCAAGCATCACCAACAAACCTTGTCCGGCAATTGTGGCAATGCGGTAGAAGGTACTGCGTATCCCTACATAAAGTGCCTGGTCTTGTACGTTTAGTGCCAGCATATAAAATCCGTCGGCAGCAATATCATGCGTAGCCGAACTGAAGGCCACCAGCCAGAAGATGGCAAGGGTAGTCTGGAAAAAATTTGGCATGGGTATGGTGAAAGCGATTCCTGCCAGTCCGGCACCAACCAGCAACTGCATGCTGATTACCCACCAGCGCTTGGTTTTCAATAAGTCGACAAACGGGCTCCAAAAGGGTTTGATGACCCAGGGCAAATAGAGCCAGGAGGTGTAGAGTGCAATATCCGTGTTGGAGATACCCAGATTCTTGTACATAATTACCGAAATAGTCATTACGGCTACATAAGGTAATCCTTGTGCAAAGTACAGGGTCGGAATCCATGCCCATGGTGATATGGTCTTGTTTTTCATGATAAGAGTGTGTGTTTAATAAAGTTTATCTATCGTTGCACCGATGTAGTAATGCAATAAAATAGTATCGTATGGGTAACCTTGTTCGCCCATGACGGCTGCTCCTATTTGGCAAAGTCCTACTCCGTGCCCCCATCCGGCACCGGTGAGGATAAACCGTCCCGGTACGTCATCCACGATATCTGCCTTGTCGATGACGAAAGCGGAACTGTAAAGGTGAGATGTAGAGAGTGTACGGCGTATTTCCAGTTCCTTACCGATAGTCATGGTCCGTTTGCTCCCTCTGATTTTTAACTTGACAAGCCGTCCGGAGGTTCCCCGTTCCACCGGAATCAGGTCGAGTATCTGTCCATAATCAATGCCCGAACGTTTCAGGATAAGCTCGGAAAGTTCGTCTTGTTTATACTCTATTTTCCAACGATAGAAGTCGGTGGTCTCCTGATCGTAGTTATTTAAAACCTGAGACAATATTTTCTTGTCTTTTGTGTTACAGAAAGCTTCGGGTGAGGTTCGAATCCATTGGTCGGCTTCGGACTCTACCCGTAGATCGGGCAGTCCGGATCCTGTTTTGCTGTCTCTTTGCTTGGAAAGATACGGATGCTTGATACCTTCCCAACAATATTGGAACTCTTCGAAAGCACCGCCGCAACATTTTGAGAAACGGGCGTCACAAATGTTTCCTTCCCACATAAGTACTTGTCCGCGGGTGGCAGCGATGGCTTGCCTCACCATTTCGGTTGAGGCACGGGTGATGCCTTGGTAGCGCTGGCAATGGTCGTCGGCGCAAACGTCGAAGTGGGTGTGATCTTCACGGTCGTACCATCTGATAAGCTCCTGGCCGGTCTGTGTGAAAGCTGAATAGAGGCTTTGAGATGCCGTAATTGCTTTGTTCTTATGAATTTGGGCCAATAACCAGCTTCTTGAGATCACTGCATGGGCCTTCAGCAGTTCGAGGCTTGCCGTTGCACTCATCTCCGATGAGATGACACTGGTCAGGTAGTCTTCCACATGAATTACATTGATCCCTGTCAGCTTTTCGTTCTCGACAATGATTTTCAATGCTCCCATAAAGCGTTGGTCTTCTTTCCGTTCCCAATGGAAGTTAATGCCGATGGTGACATTCAGTAATTCGAAAGCATCACTTTCTTCGTGCATGGGTTCAAACAGCAATTCGTCATAAAGGTGTCCTTGCCAGCGGATTTGTCCGTCAACATAGGTCACGACCTGTCTGCCGGCAATCTCTTTTCCTTTGATATGGTAAGAGTTCAGCAGTATGAATTCGATTTGAGGTTCGGACAAAATGCCGACCTGTACTTTAGGTTCTTTCATGATCGTTGTTTTATGCGTTCTATCAATGCACGGAAGTCTGCCGGTTTCAAGCATACCTCACTGAGAATGTCGGCAATATCATTTGCTGTGATTTTCTCAAAGTCCTTCTCCAATGGAGTGATGAAAACGCCACCCATATCTACTGACGCCGGGCTGATCAGTATATTGGTATCTCCTTGGGCCATATAACATGCAGGGCGGTGTCTGGCGCGGGGAAAGATACAGACAATCTGTTTGCCTCGTTCTTTCCATGCCAATACATTCATCATCGGCTCCTCTTCGCCGGATTTGAGATTCATGGCTCCGTATACGGCGTTGAACAGTGTGACGGCTGCCTCTTTACTTTCCGATTCAATTAAGAGTGTTGTACGGGGAGAGTCGTCCAGTGCCCATAGAGTGGCAGCTTCATTGGTAATTATTTTCTCTGCCCTTTTCTCCTTCCATTCTTGTTCGATGGGAAGGAAGCCTTTGCTACCGGCCTGGAAATGCATATGGTCGGGGGCTGATGCGCCACATTGGGGGCCGTTGTAGAAGACAATATAATCTTCCGCACAATCAGCCAGATCGAGCATATCAGCAAAACGGTACAAGATGCGCTGGTCGACGTGCTGTAGTTCGGGAACTGTCAGGTGCCTGGGGAATATGGGAAACGGATTGACCAATATCTGATAATGGTCTCCGAAAGGAATCCCCTTTTGCATTGGCGGAAGATGGGCCGGACACAGGAAACACTTACGTTCCTGAATCGACTTGCTGTCTACTTTGGCTGCCGATGAAACAATGCGTGCCGGGTTGAACTGCACTTTGTAAAGACAGCCATTCACTTCTACCTCTTTTACACGTACACGCTTCAACGCATCGTAATTCTTTTGCGCCATTTCCCACGAGGTGAGCTGCTCATTCAGCAGGTTTTGTAATTCCTTGTTCATCTTTGTTTTTTGTTTAATGCGATCCGTGCCTGCAATTCCCAGGTACGGATGCGATCTTTGTAAAGGTTGTGTCCATTCATCTTCACAATGTCGAGTGAGGCGTCCGAGTTATCGTCCCATCGGCGGCAGAGGTAGACAACTTCGTATATACGGCCGATCTGGTAGCGGCGTGAGAAATTCAGTCCCAATGCGTAATCTTCACCATAGCTGGTATTGGGCACTTTCACTTCGCGGAGCATCGGTGTATAGAATGCACGGGGAGCACCCAGACCATTAATACGAAGCGCATTGTTGCGTCCGTTTTCCGGGGTCCACTCTTTATGGTCAATGACGCCCGGCGGAATCATGTTCATATCGAAGTCTGTCATCATGTAGGTGCCTACTACCATGGCACAGTTCTGTTCGTAGAAGGCATTGACCATCAGTTGCAGCGCTCTCTCGTGAGCATATACATCGTCACTGTCCAGTTGCACGGCAAACTTGCCGCACAGGGGGTGGTACACGCCCAGGTTCCAGCAACCGCCGATACCCAGATCGTTACGCTCGGGAATGAGGTGAATCAGGCGGTCATCCTCTTTATATTCGTCGATGGCTTCGGTAGTGCCGTCGGTAGAATGATTGTCGATAACGATCAGATTGAACTTGAATTCTGTTTTTTGGCTGAGCACCGAACGGATGGCATCGCGTATGGTGCGGATGCGGTTACGTACCGGGATTATCACGGAAGCTTCGTATTCAAAGTTATCGGCACTGAACTCTATCTTTTCAAACTCCGGTTTCAGATAACCGCCTATCTCTTTCAGGTGTTCGGTGCAAGTTGCTTCCATTTCGATCTGCCGTTCACGATTCTTCGGGTCTACATAATCGAATATTTTTTCACCACTCTTGCGGGTATCATTCTCTATTTCCGAGTAGAGATATTCGTTGATGTGTACCAGCGGATATTTCTGCGATAGTTTGAGGCGCAGGTCATAGAGACCGGCGAAGTCGTAGCTGGTTTTCATCCTCTTGACAGTCTCTTTCAGGGCTGAGGCCTTGAATAGGAGTACAGAGCCGAAGTCAAAATCGTCACGGAGGCTTCCGAACTGATAGTCGATGACAGGGGCATTGCTCTGCTTACCTTCCGTCACCTGATAGTGGTCGGCATATACCATGCCGGCTCCCGAGTCTTTGGCGATATGAATCATCCGTTCGAGTGCGAACATGCCCAACTCGAGTGTGGTATGTTTGGTATAGAGTAATGCATAGTCTGCATCGGAACGCTCAGCAATGGCGTACATGGCAGCACTGTCAGTGAGTTTGTCCACATAGAGCAGTTCGCATCCCGGCAGTGGATCGATGTCGGGAGAGGTGGCGAGGAGGTAGATTTTCTTCACTAAATCTGTAGCCTGTAATCCTTGAACTGTTTTTTCTGCTTGTGCCACTCCCGCATAGGGGATGAAGCAATTGATTGTTGATTCCATAAGCGATTGACGGTCTCTCCCAAAATCTCTCCTACATTGGAGGGGAGGAGGGATACTGCCGATTATTATTGTTATTATTTCATTTTTTTCTCTCTTTATTGTCTTCCGGCCTGTCACTAAGGCAGGTAGTCTCTTTTTTTATTCATCCGATAGATGCGTAATTCCGATAACCGGAATAAAGCGTTCGTCTCTTTTCACGATCACTCCATTTACATACCGGGGTAAAGAGCTTTACATGCCGGGGTAAAAGGTTTTACACGCCGGGGTAAAAGCCGTTACACGCCGAGGTAAATGCTTTTACATCCGTTCGAAAAAGCCGGTAAATGTAACGCGTTGATAAATAGAGTCATTTATTAAACTACGCATTTACCGGATGAACCTCTCTATTCTCCTCATTACGGGAGGGGAGAACAGTTGAGTCTTCCCACTTCGCCGCCGGTAGCTGTAAACAGTACCTGGTGGCGACTGACGGGAATCACGGTATTAATCAGTGAATTACCGATCTTATGTTTCCACAGTACCTGCCCGGTGCTTGCTTCCAGTGCAAAGATAAGTCCTTCTTTGGTACTACTGAACACTATGCCGTCTTTTTCCATCTGCATGGATGGGGCATGTTCATAGCCGAAACCGACATTAGAGGCCCAGAGCTTTTTCGGGACGTCTCCGATGGTGGAGTAACAGACTACGCTGTCATTCATTGTTTTGCTATAGATCCTTTTTTTGTCGGCGGATAATCCGATGGTTTCGCGTACCATCGACTGGAAGGTACGCCATACAGTTTCTCCTGTCTCCAGGTTGATGGCAGTCATGGCACGTTGCGGGTCGGTGATGAATACTTTTCCGTGTGCAGCTACCGGCCATACGGCAGCGGGTGAGAAGTGCATGCGGGTGAGTCCTCCGGTCCATTTCCAGAGTTCCTTGCCGTTAGTCTTGTCAAGGGCATAGAGCGTATTGTCCCATGCACCGAATATGACTTTGTTTCCTTCTATCAGAGGTTTTGTCTCAACATAGCCCTTGATGCCGGCATAGCTCCACAACACCTTTCCGCTTTTGATGTGGATGGCACGGAAGGTGGAGTCGCTGGCACCGATATAAGCAACTCCTTTTTCAATGGTTACGGCTCCCAATACCGGTTCTCCTGCGGTCACCCGCCAACGTTCTTTACCGGTTCGGGCATCCAGGCCGTAAATGTTATGGTCGGCAGAGCCAAAGACGACGACTCCGTCGGCTACATCGGGAGTGCCTACAATACGTTTCCCGGATTGGAAATTCCACAATTTCTGTCCGCTTTTCAAGGTATAGCAGGTCAGAAAACCCAAGTCGTCACCGACATAGACTTTGTCTTTCCAGACAGCAGGTGAGCAGTAAATACCGGCTCCGGTCTGCACTAACCAGTCTGCTTTCACTTGTGGATATTCTTCGTTCACCGCGAAACTGGGATATTTCACTGCTTTTCCGGAACGGTCGTAATAAGGTTTAGTGAGTGACAAGGCAGCCCATCGTTTCATCGGTTCACCGATACGCTGTTCGTAAGTGATAATAGAATCCGGAGTGACATCAAATATGCCATAACCGCCTATGCCATCTTTGTCCCGTAGGTTTGAGCGGGTGAGAATGCCCGGAATCCCGTCGTACGAGAGGAGACGGTTACGGTGATAGTGCCCTCCGATAAAGGTGCGGATATTGTAGGGACGCACGGCATCGGTGACATCATACCAGTTGTCAACATCTCCATCCAGCATGGGGTAGTGGGTGACCAGAATCACAGGCTTGTCTTTCCCTGCTTTGTTCATTTCCTGTTTCATCCATGTGATGTCTTGCGGCACTACATGCCCGTAGGCCATGCGCATTAGCGGACCGGAATTGAATCCAAGGAACAGGAAGCCTTTGTGTTCAAATTCAAATCGCTCTCCTCCGAAAATATCGCTGAACGCGGTGCATCCGGAGTCGCTCCATTTGGTTTCGTGATTACCCAGTATGACATAGTATTTCACCTTCAACTGGTCGAGTATGGACTTTACAAGCAACATGGTGGCACGGTCACCTTCTTCGGTGAGGTCTCCGGTGACTAATACAAAGTCTATTCCCGGCGTGGTGTTAATCTGTTCGACAGAACGCTTCAAATCTTCTGCCGGTTTCGGGTTGTTGGGACTGAGGTGTATGTCCGTCAGTTGTGCAAAGCGGAAAGAACCTGTTGCCTGTGCCTGCACGGCGGCAGGCAACAGGAAAAACAAAATGATTACGAATATAGAAAGCCTTCTATTCATAGATGATGATTTTATTTGTTATTACTACACTTTTCAGTTTCTTGTCAGTGGGACGGTTACTGCCTTGATGAGGGTATGCACCCTATACGTGCAGTTACTCCACCTGTGTTATCATTGTTCAAAGAAAGCCAGTATGGCTTTCATTAACTGTTCTCTCTCTTCGGGGGTACGTACCGATTCGAACGGGAATCCCAATACACAGGTCTTATAATCTCCTTTATAGGCTATACCGGCACTCAGGTTGTTTTCCGAATATCGCAATACGGTGAATGCTCCCCGGACGGCCGGTTCGATGGCATCGGGCGACTCTACGACATACGATTCCGGATTCAACTCCTGATGGTATGTGTAATTTCCCTTGATTGCAGGGAATGGGGAAGCAACGCCTTTCACTTTTCCGTTACGGGCGGCTTGTCCTGTGCGCCATTTGTATTTCAATACTTCCATCGCGAACTTCTTGTCTTTTTCGTCCGCTTTCGCTAAACGATTATCCCATAGGTCCGATGCTACATAGGCTCCCGATACGAAGAAATTACCCCCTGTCCGGCAATAATCTGAGATGGCATTCTGCATTTCTTCGCTAAAAGTCTTAAACTCCAATGGTTTTACTCCTTCCCGTCCCATCTTGCTCTGACATTGTTTACCCAAAATCAGGTCTACGTATTTGTAGTCGTTCATCCGCAGGACAGGAATGCCCCCTGACGCAGCATCCGTCTGGTTGGCGATACTATCTCTCCCGTTCTTCTTCTTGAGTGAAGAGCAGGGAGTGAGACCACACGATACAAATGAATATCCTGCTTTCAGAATCGCCTCTCCATGTACAGCCGGATAGTCGAATGAGTTTCCGGCAATTACCATTGTCTCGTGCGTACCATAGCTGTCGCCGAATCCGGAGGCGTCGTCGTCCATCCATGGGATCTGTCGACGAAACTCTTTCATCGGACCAATATAGCTGATGTCTGTCTGGTAAGGTACTCCGTGGTCCAGTTCGTCAAGGAATCCGGCCAGGGTGTCTGCATCTGCCGTAAAGTCTGCCGGACCACTGACTCGGCTAAACCCGTTCACTACCAGTACTGTTCCCTTTTCGTTGAGGGCTTTCCCGATAGAAAGAATTTCGGACGGGAAACTTTCACCTCCCTTGTTGAGGGCGGTTACTTTGAAACTGCAAACTACGCCTGAAGGGATGTTTGTCTGGTAATCCGGAGTGTCTACAATCACGCCATTATCAAAGTCTCCTTCTCCAATGCGGGTATATACGATGTATTGGTCTGCTTTTGCGGTAGGTTCCAGCGGATCGTCTACCGGTTGCCATGAAAGCATTATCCGGTTGCCCTCTATGAAGCGCAGGCTTATAGAATCGACGGGCAAAGGCTGTACCACATAATCCATTTTATATTGGGAACAGAGGAATTGCAGCATTCCTTTGTAGATGGCACGGCTGACGGTGAAACGAAAACGAGGATCCAGTCCGTAACGCATGTCGGCAAAGTTCTGGTGAGACAGGAGTTCAAGCAACATGGTTGGTACTCGTGGCACACGGGCCTCATAATAGGACTGGTTCCACATTCCCCGGCGGGTCCATTCCGGTTCATGCAAAGTGCGGATGTCTTTCACGATGTTGGACTGTATCAGGTCGCACAAGTCCCGGGAGGCATACCGTGAAGTGCCATTTGCATATATCCCGTCATAGGCAGAGGTTTGGAAAATACCTAATGTGCCGATAATGGTGTCACCATAGGTGGTGCCGGCATCTGAATGGAAGGCGAAAGCCATGTCTATGGGAATATTCAGTCCTTTTTCAGTGGGGTTGGCAGCCGAACCTCCGGCGAGATAGTTCACCCAAATTCCACGTGATTTATAGTCATCGGTATAATCGTTCTTACCGCGACTGTCTGAGTAAACGCTATCCGGTATGCCTGCCCATTGCATCCAGTAGCGTGCTGCTTCGCAGAAACGAGGGTAGTTACTGATCTCATAAGGATAATCTACACCCCCTTCTTCAGAGATGCTGCGGGCGATGTTTCCATAACCACCGCCTATTTTTACAGCATCGGCTGTCACCAGACGGCCCGCTTTGGAGGATTGGTTGCTGAGGACGACTTTGTGATCGGTTTTGCCTGCACTGAAACTAAAAGTGCCTAAGTAGATCCAGGTTCCTCCTCCCATCTGCTGGTTTACTTTGAACTGTGATGTGCCGCCTTGGTGATAGACGGTGTATAGAGCATCGTCTGTACTGTTGTCCACCGTTTTATAGGAGACATAAACAGCATATCGGCCTGACCGGGGAATTTCGGGGATCCATTCGGCAATGCTTGCGGTTCCTTTCTTAATCGTTTCTGTCTGGCGGTAACTGCCTTCGCAAAAGGGATTCTCAAAGTCTTTGTACGTTGCCCTCAGGTGGGCGAATCCTGTTTTGGCTCCGTTGCTCCATGCCTTACTGCCGTTTTGTTCTGTATAAATTGAGTGTCCGTCTCTGCATCCATCGTTGTCGACAATAATTTCAGTTGTCTGCCAGTCTCTTTCACGAGGAAGAAGGACAGTCGCTCCGGCATTTTCTAACATCGGAACAAGGAAAGGGAGTACATAGCTTTGAGTGTAGAGATCTTCTACGGTCTGAAAAATACGTGCACGCTGCCACTCCCAACGGGTTAGCTTCGGTTCGTAATAAAAGCCGTGACTTTGCCATAAAGCGATGTGCCGGTTCTGTAATCCGTTTGTGGGGGCATACGGAGCAGATAACCGGGTAATCAGGGGGTTGTCTACTTTGTGGCTGAATGTCAGAGTTTTCATCTTGCCCTTTTTACTTCGAAGTGCCAGGGGGATCAGTTCTTCGATGGCATGGTGGTCTGTCCGGATCTGTAATTTCCGTTTGCTCAACTCTGGGGGGAGCAGCGCTTTTACACTCTGATAGATTTCGGCTACGTTGTTTTCGCGGAAAGGAATGTATGAACAGTTCATGTTAGCGAAAAATATCAGTTCGTTTTTTTTCATATTGATAGAATCGATACGGATTTTCCCGATAGAAACTTCTTTCCGGGCAGTTTCATTCAGGAGCTCACCTACTTGGGAGCGTAGGTCTTTGGGCAGGTCTTGCGCTGCTGCGGCTTGTGGGAATAAGCCGGCTGCAAGCAGCAGAATCAGGGAAGTGCGGATTGGTTTCATTGTGATGTTAAGTTAATTGGTTTTCTTAATCAGGAGGCATAGTCCTATAAAAGTGAACAAAGCATTAAATATCAGTAGTTCGTAACTGAATTGATAACCATTGAACCAGGTCTCCGAGTTCTTTTGCAAAATGAAACAGAGGATGGGTGAGAGGATGGCTACCAGGGGGATATATCGGTCACGTACTTGTTTTTTAGTAAAAATGCCAAAGGCGAACAGGCCTAAAATAGGGCCATATGTATAGCTGGCAAGGATGTAGACAGCATCAATAACGCTGGTATTATTCAGTAGATTGAATACGAAGATGACAATTCCCATCACGACCGCCATGCCGACATGTACTCGTTTACGTATCTTTTGTACAGTCTTTTCTGTTTTCCCTTTGCTTCCCAGTATGTCTACGGTGAACGAGGTAGTCAGTGCTGTCAGGGCTGATCCTGCTGCGGAATAAGCTGCTGAAATCAACCCAATGATGAACAAGATGCCCACAATGGCTGGAAAATATCCACCTGTAGCGATCATAGGGAAAAGCTCGTCACTTTTTGCCGGATTTGCGATGCCCTGGCGTGACGTGAAGATGTAGAGCAGTACTCCCAGCATCAGAAATAAGAGGATTATGAAAAATTGGGAGATGCCGCTGGTAATCATATTCTTTTGTGAGTCTTTGAAGTTTTTGCAGCTTAGGTTACGCTGCATCATGTCTTGGTCGAGTCCTGTCATGGCTATCATTGTAAACACACCGGCAAGAAACTGCTTGAAGAAGTAACGTTTGTCATTTACGTCGTCAAAAAAGAACATACGTGACAGGGAACTGTCGGAGATACTGGAAATCATCTCTGTGAAACTGAGCCGCAGATCGGTGGCAATGTAGTAAATACATAGTACGACGGATACTACCAGACAGAATGTTTTCAGTGAATCAGTCCAAATCAATGATTTCACTCCTCCACGGAATGTGTAGAGCCAGACCAATGTTACTGTGAGAATGACATTCAGGATGAAAGGCATGTGAAAAGGTTCGAAAACCAGAAATTGTAATGTGAGGCATACGAGGAATAACCGTACAGCTGCTCCCAGCATTTTGGAGATGAAGAAAAACCATGCTCCTGTCTTATAAGAAGAGGTCCCGAAACGGCTCTCCAAGTACTCATAAATGGATACTAAATTCATCCGGTAGAACAAGGGTATCAAAACAAAGGCTATAACGATTTGTCCGGTTACAAAACCAAGTACCATTTGCAAATATGAGAAATTACTGACTCCAACCATGCCGGGAACCGATACAAAGGTGACTCCGGATATGCTGGAACCAATCATGGCAAAGGCTACCACATACCAAGCCGACTTGCGGTTACCCACAAAGAACCCTTCGTTATCAGCTTTTCTTCCTGCAATGTATGAAATGGTAAACAATATCAGGAAATAAGCAGCAATAGTGATTAATACCGCTATAGGTGTCATGTTTTTCAGATTAATGAATATAATATTTCCGGTTAAGAGTTAATCAATTGTCTGGATAGAGTAGATAAGGCTTTCGCTGTACTTTGAACTTTTCGACATCCTCTTTCCATCTTGCTTTTATTTCGTCGGCATTTTTGCCCTCTTCTATCATTTTACGTACATAGTCCGTACCGATCAGCAACTCAAAAAATGGTCTGAAGAAATGGTCCCCCATATTTAGATTACGATAGGCATCGATTATGTAGGTTAGGTTTACTCCTTTTTTCCATATATCTTCGTCGCTGAGATTGCTTAGATTTACTCCATGACACAATTTATTAAGTTGTGGTGGGTTCTTTGCTCCTGGGACACTTCGAGGAGTAAAACTGTAGTTGTATCCGGTCATATTAGGATGTCCGTAAACTTGGAAAGGTAAACTGGTCCCGCGTCCCAGACTTACCGGGGTCGCTTCAAAGAAGCAGGTAGAAGGATATAGGTAGATCGCTTTCATATTCGGCAGGTTAGGTGAAGGAGGAATGGGCAGGCGATACATCGTCTGGTGAGTGTAGTTCTTACAAGGAATGACTGTCACATCACAAGTCCGTGAGGAGGGCAACCAACCCTCACCGTTGACCATCAGGGCTAACTCACCCAGTGTCATTCCATGTACAATGGGAATAGGTAATCCGCCTACTCCTGATTTATATTTCATATCCAATATTGGTCCATCGACATAATGCCCATTCGGATTGGGGCGATCCAGGATAAGAACCTTGCGGTTGTATTCAGAACAGGCATCCATCAGCCGTACCATGGATATGTAATAAGTATAGAAGCGCAGCCCTACATCTTGTATATCTACAATCAATATGTCGAACTTTCGTATGGAACTCTCACTGGGTTTCTTGGATTTTCCATCGTAGAGAGAAAGAATGGGGACTCCTGTTTTTGAATCTACTGTACTGGATACATGCTCACCGGCATCGGCATTCCCTCGGAAACCATGTTCGGGAGAGAAAATAGCGACTACATTGAACTTGTTTTCCAGCAAAACATCCAGAAGATGCTTGTTTCCTATCATTCCGGTATGATTGGAAAAAATAGCTATTCGCTTATTTTTCAGGATAGGAAAGTATTCATTGGTTTGCTCGGCACCTACAATTACCTCCTTCTTTTGTGCCTGACAAAAGAGAGTACTGCATAATAAAGTGAGTATAAGTAGGATCTTTTTCATAAAAATAGTATTAGCAGGAATTTCTTTGTAGCAAAGATAGTCTTTATTTTAATATCAAAAACATATATTCAGATATATTTTATATTATAATCAATAATTTGCAAATTGAATCTTTATCTGAAGCTATAAGGTAAAATATAAAACTCTTCCTATTTCTATGGTTCAAATCGTTATAGAAATAGAATGGGCTTTGTATTTTGCTGAGTATCCCTGATTACCAACCGGGGATGTTGAGGCCTAATTGCGGATTTTACGCAATTGATAATGTCTTAAAGTATAATTCTCCGCAGCCTGTGCCATTATCATATCCTAAGAGTTGTTCATAAAATGTATTCACATAGCCGGATATATTTCTTTCATTAGGGCATTTAGTTCATGAGAATTGCCACGTACTGAGTTCTGATCTACTCTGTATCTTCATTGACTTCTGTTGGGGGGAGAAGTATTTATTTTTTTCTCCCTGGGAATTTCAATACACTGTCGGCAATCTACTGGTTTAATGGCTGTATTATTGAAGTTAAATATATAGTTGGCATTTGAAGTTAATCCTTTGATAATATTTGCTTTAAGGAAAGCTTCCATATGGGTATAAGAACTGTTGGTTTAGTCATTTACTGTTTGCTTGAGGATATGAGGCAAAGTTCTTTATGCCAACTTCCTGATAAGTCCCATTAGAACTTATATGAAAATTAGTGTACTTATATATCTGCACCTGTTCTGAGTAGTTAATCTTCTAATTAGCACTAATAATATGCGTCCAATCCAACACAAGTCCTGTAAGTATCTGGCAACCTGTTTTTTGATATTGATAGTTTTAAAATAAGTCATAATATATCAATGTTATGTTAAATCAAAGTGTCTTCTAATGAACTGATGACTTCTATTGCATATAGATAATCATCACATTATTATATATATAAAAGATTCTCGGATATTAGGTTATGGATAAAAGAGTATATTAGATAATATTGTTTTTGACGATCTCAAATATTCGGCATATGCAGAAAAAACACATGGATTTTTCTACCAACTATAAATAAAGTTTTGGGGTGGTTATTGCGTTATAGAAAAACTTTCCGATCAAAATAAATTAAATTACAAAAAATGTTATATATTTGTATCCAAATCAAAAAAAACTGCGAAATGAAACTTATTGCGGAAAGTGGTTCTACAAGAACAGAGTGGGCATTGGTTGAAGACAATCATCTCGTACAACGTGTGTTTACCGAGGGGTTAAACCCTTTCTTTCAGACCAGAAGAGAAATTAGCAGAAGTGTCAGACTAGGATTACCGGAGTCTTTCTTCAAAAAGAAACTGGACCAAGTATATTATTATGGTGCCGGATGTAGTTCATATAAAAAGAAAAACATTTTAGGTGCTTCCTTAGTAGCACAGTTTAAAACTCCTATCCAAGTTGAAAGTGACTTGTTGGCAGCGGCTCGAGGACTATTCAAATGTGAATCTGGAATTGCCTGTATTTTAGGTACCGGATCGAACTCATGTTTTTACGATGGTAAAATCGTTGTCAAAAATGTGAAAGCTGCAGGATATATTCTCGGTGACGAAGGCAGTGGAGCTGTTCTCGGAAAACTATTTTTAGCTGATCTTCTTAAAGGGTTAGCTCCCAAAGAATTGGCGAGTGAATTCCATGAAAAATTTCGCATATCTGCCAATGATGTGATGGAATCTGTATATAATTTACCTTTCCCTAACCGTTTTTTAGGTACGATTGCATATTTTTTAGGAGATTATATGGACAATGAATACGTATATAATTTGTTAACCAATAATCTGCGAAGCTTCTTTAACCGTAGCGTGTGCCAATACGATTATATGAATTATCCTATTCGGTTTGTAGGATCACTTGCCTATGCGTATTCAGATACTTTGCGTAAAGTAGCCAGAGAATTTGGAGTGGAGATTGACGTTATAGAAGAAACTCCAATGAATGGCTTAATTGAATTTCATTCAATGAACATTGAAGAACCTTAAAAATACACAGCTATATCTAAATAATAGTTTCGAACTCTTAAATACCGCATTTTTATCTGTCAGTATGAGCCAAAACTCTTAAAGTCAAATCACTCTCTATGTGAATATATAGATATAAATCTAAAATATAATAAATATTTGTTCTTGATATTAAAATAATATATATCTTTGCTATGATGAAACTCGGAAGGGTTTTGAACCTTTGTTAATAATGGACAATTTATCTCTTAAAAGAACCATAAAGCTAATTGACATTAATTAAACTGGCGAAAACCAAAGTTCTAATGGAACTTTAACTCAGTTAATAATAGAGATAATATAAAAATTAAAACCTTTAAATGACAAGAAGCCTATGATGAATAAACAACCTCTTGTGGTGGGATGATTCCCACTTCCTAATTTTACCTTACCTGCATTTTGAGAAATCAATCGATTAACAAACAATTTAATCATCTATCTTTTATGAATGAAGATCGCAAGAAACGAGGACTAGCAAACAGCAAGCTCCTTACGGCCGTGGCAATAACTGCTTTGTTTATAGGCAGTGGTAATGCGGTGGCTGCTTCAACTGCTTCCGGCAGTGCTTATGAAGTGACAGAACAATTACAGTCGCAAGCTATTAGTGGTGTAGTGACTGATGCAAACGGAGAGCCTGTTATTGGTGCCAGTGTTTCAGAGAAAGGGACAACAAATGGTACTATTACAGATATTAATGGCAAATTCAGTTTAAATGTTAAACCCGGGGCTGTCTTGAAAGTCACATTTGTGGGCTATAAGCCACATGAAGTGAAAGCTACAAGAATAATGAAAATCATCTTGAAAGAGGACAGTGAGCTTTTGGATGAAGTTGTGGTTGTAGGTTATGGCACTCAAAAGAAAGAGAACCTGACAGGTGCAGTGGCTTCAGTAGATGTGAATAAAACACTAAGTAGCCGTCCGATTGCGGATGTTGGACGTGGCTTGCAAGGAACGACACCGGGACTTTCTGTTGTAATCCCGAGTGGAGAAATTGGTTCGGATCCTACCATGAAGATCCGTGGCCAGATTGGGTCTATTAACGGAGGTTCCGCTCCGCTTATTTTAATGGACAATGTTGAGATTCCAAGTATTCAGATGGTCAATCCGGACGATATTGAATCTATTTCAGTTTTGAAAGATGCGGCAGCATCTTCTATTTATGGTGCAAAAGCTGCGTTTGGTGTTGTATTGATTACTACTAAAAAAGGAGCTAAGCAGGAAAGTATAAATGTGAGCTACTCCGGAAACTTTTCTTGGCAGAATATTTCCAAGAAAATGGAGATGGGAGGAATTGATGCCTTGGAGTATTCGGTCGAAGCTTTTAAACGTGTGGGAGGAACCGTAGCCGGTGCATTTGTTCAGATTACTGAAGAGGGTCTTGTCAAAGCCAAAGAGTGGGACCAAAAGTATGGTGGCAAGTTAGGTCCTAATGATCCTTACGTGTATGGTCGTGACTGGTATGTAGACGCTAATAACCGTAAGATTGGTTTGAGAACTTTCGATCCATATGATTATATGATTAAAGAGTGGACTCCCTCAATGACTCATAATCTCTCGGTTAATGGTAAAAGTGGACGTACGACTTATAATATTGGCTTCGGTTATCTGGATCAAACAGGACTGATGAAACCGGCGAAAGATGATGATTTTAAGCGCTATAATGGTTCTTTGAGAATCAGTACCGATATTAATAAATATGTCACAGTGAGAGCTGGAGCCATGTATTCTAAACGTGAAAAGAGATACGCCTATGCTACCTCCTCTACTACTGCTGATCCTTGGTTGTATTTATACCGCTGGGGACCGAACATGCCGATGGGGTATGATGATGAAGGAAATATTATCCGCAGCCCGCATTCGGAAGTAGCTCAAGCCAATACGGCATCACGTGCATACAACTATATAAATGTAAACGTAGGGGCTACGGTCAATATTATGAAAAACTGGAAGTTGGATATTGACTATACACATGCTGCCAATGAATATGTACTTAAAACTCCTGGTACCCGCTATACAGCTCTTAATTCATGGGGTGGAGCAGTAGCTAAAAATGATGCCAGTGGTAATCGTATTTATGTCAATGAAGCCGGTGAAACAGTTGCTGCCGGAACTCCGGGAGCAATGCCTGCCTATAAATTAGGTATGACAGAGTATACGGCTCATGGAGCGAATCCCGACCATATGTATCGACGTTCTGAGACAACGAATCAGGACACTTGGAATATTTCTACTACATATGACTGGAAAGTAGATAAGAATAATGCGTTTAAGTTCTTGGTCGGCATGAACCGGGTGACTTATGATGAAGAATACAACTGGTCGCGGAAAGGTGACTTATCTGATATTACCAATCCACAGTTTGACCTCGCTGTAGGTTTACAAGAGGCAAGTGGAGGATACGATTGGGAGGGTCAACTCGGGTTCTTCGGACGTATCAATTACGCTTTAAAGGATAGATACTTATTGGAGGCTAATCTCCGTTATGATGCAACTTCCAAATTTCCGGATAACTTGCAATGGCGATGGTTCCCATCTTTTTCAGCCGGATGGCGTGCAAGTGAAGAAGCTTTCATGCAGTGGATGAAACCTGCTGTCACATCATTGAAATTCAGAGGGTCGTGGGGTATTATCGGTGACCAGACTGTATCCAATTCTTTATATATCCCCACCATGTCTACCGGTCAACTGAATTGGCTGGACGAGAGTGGAAATAAGCTGGTTTATGTAAGTACACCCAGTGCAGTGGCAAGTAACATCACTTGGCAGGACATTCAGACTGTCGATGTTGGCTTGGATGCACGTTTTCTGGATGGCGAACTCGGTTTAACTGTTGACTGGTATCAACGTGATACAAAAAATATGATTGTCCCGGGTGCCGGTGTTACTTTGGCGTTTGGTACCGGAGCCCCGAAAGGAAATTTTGGATCTTTGAGAACCAGAGGATGGGAAATCGCACTTGATTACAATCACCGTTTTTCTAACGGATTAGGTATAAATGCGATGGCTACCCTGTCTGATGCTGAAACAGAGATTACTAAATATAGTGATACCCGGGTCGTTAGTGATTGGTATGTTGGTAAAAAGTATGGAGAGATCTGGGGATATCAGACGGAACGTCTATATCAGAAAGATGATTTCGTATATAATGGAGATCAGATTGTGACAACTTGGGCTTTGAATGGTAAAGAGGTTGCTCAGGGAACTAAAGGTGCTAAAAAAGTGAATAAACTGAAAGGGGATAATCCTGTTTATCAGGACTTTTTGCAGAGTGGCAACTTTGTTTTTGGTCCGGGTGACGTAAAATTTGCTGATTTGAATGGCGACGGATTGATTGATTCCGGAAGTGGAACAGTCGATGATCCGGGTGACCGTAAAGTAATCGGTAATTCTACTCCGCGCTACGAATATGGTTTCCGTTTGGGAGCCGACTATAAGGGGTTTGATTTTTCTGTATTCTTCCAAGGTGTTGGCAAACGCGAAGTTTGGGGTAATGGTTTTCTTGCCATTGCCGGATATAACTCTTCGGATGGTGCCATGCCTCAGGCTATTGCCGGAAATTATTGGCGGGAAGACCGTACTGATGCTTTTTATCCGCGTCCTTACAATTTAGCCGGTTCCAATAACTCTTTGAATATGGTAACTCAGTCGCGTTACCTTCTCGATATGTCTTATTTGAGAATGAAAAATATCACGATAGGTTACTCCATACCTGCCGATATCCTACGAAAAGTGCGGATGCAGAAAGCGCGTATCTATATGTCTTTAGAGAACTTTGTGACTTGGGATAATTTGAATGGTCTGCCTATCGATCCGGAAGAGGTACAAGGATTTTCGATGTTTAATACAGATAATTATAATTCGGGTCGTACCGGTGTCGGAACTCCTACTTTTAAGAGCTTGTCCGTTGGTATTCAGTTGAATTTCTAAAATAAAGAACAATATGAAAAAATATATATTTACTTTACTTTCACTTGCCGCACTGAGTTTCACCAGTTGCGATGATGTGTTAGACCGTCCTCAGTTGACGAAACCGGTTGATACGAACTATTGGCGAAGCGAAACAGATTTCCGTCTGTATGCCAATGAATGTTATCCTAATTACTTTGTTGGCTATAACAATACATGGGGAGTGGATTATGCTCCGTTGCGTGGATATTATTTTTCGGATGATAACGCATGGGCAGGAAAGCAGTCTGTGATGGAAAATGCCGTTCCGTCCAGCAGGGGATCGAGCAGCTTGTCTACCGGTAGCGACCTTTGGTTGACTAAGTATGGAAGTGCAACTTGGAATTTTGCATGGGTACGTAAAATTAATACGATGATCGACAGACTTGATATGTATGGCAAAGTAAACCTGACAGAAGAAGCATACAATCACTGGATGGGGGTTGCCCGCTTCTTCCGGGCATTCGAATATCATCGTTTGGTCTGGTCTTTTGGAGACGTCCCCTATTTTGATAAGGTTTTTGTGGAGACAGACGCAGCTCAAATGTATAAAGACAGGACGCCGAGAGCTGAAGTCATGGAGAAGGTTTATGACGATTTGAAGTTTGCTTTTGAGAATCTTCGTTTGTCAGACGGTGCGATGTATTTGAATAAAGATATAGCAGCCGGCTTTATTACCCGGATTATGTTGTATGAAGGCACTTGGCAGAAATATCATAATTTAGATCAGGCATTGGCAAAAAAATATCTGGAATTTGCCAAGGAAGCGGGTGATTATGTGATTGGTACCGGGAAATATGCGATTTCCGGAGATTTCAGAAGCCTGTTCGGTTCTCAGGACTTGAAGGGACACAAAGAGATGTTGATGTACAGGCACTATGATGCTGCGAATGCGACACATCACGTGGCTTCTTATTCGAATGGTTACGAGGGGCAGTCCCCGTCTCCTAATCTGGCATTGGCTAAGTCATTCTTATGTAATGATGGTAAACCGTATGAAGCATCAGCAGTGCCTGATGCCGCGAAACTGGATATCAAACACATGGTTAAAACCCGTGATCCCCGTTTTGAAGCTACCTTCTGGGATGAACCGAGAGTACAGGCCAGTACGCTTTTATACGCTTGTAAATTTATCGACCGCACCGGGCCAACATACTGGAATGCTGCAACTATACCACCTCAGTACGGAAGCATGACCAACACCAACGATGCTCCTGTTATGCGTTATTCCGAAGTGCTTTTGAACTGGATAGAAGCTAAAGCAGAGTTGGCAATCATGGGAGAAGCGGCAGTCACACAAGGTGATATTGATATTTCAATCAATGCGATTCGCAATAGAGATCTCGACGCTGAGGCTATTGCTAAAGGGGTACAGAAAACAGCTCCGATGAAACTTGCCGATATCACTGAAGCTTTTGCACCCGATCGTGATGCCGATGTGCCTGCTTTGATTTGGGAGATCCGTCGTGAACGTCGTATGGAATTTGTATACGAGCATACTCGTTTGGCCGATATCAGACGTTGGAAGAAACTCGACTATATGGATAATAATAAATACCCGGATACGATGTTAGGATTGTGGATTAACCTGAAAGAAGAACTTCCTTCTTATCTGGAACAGGGTAAAGACGGAAAGTATACCGCTTATCAGGTTCGTAAGATGGACGGTACCGTGGTTACTTATGATGGTAGTAATGCTGACGATATGGTTGGCTTCTTTGTTCCGCTGAAGGCGGTAGCCCGTGATGTGTTTGGCGATGAATGTTATTTGGCTCCTGTGGGCAAAGCACAAATCGATCAGTATGCCGATCAGGGTTATAAATTGAGTCAAACTCCCGGTTGGGAGAATAAGTAAATAAAAAGGGGAAGCACCGCTTCCCCTTTTTTGATTTGATATGAATATTTTGGCTTATCCGATATTTCCTTCTTTAATCAGGTATTCGGCAATCTGAACAGCGTTCAGTGCGGCACCTTTCTTAATCTGGTCACCTACAATCCAGAAAGTCAGTCCGCAGTCATTGGTCAAGTCTTTGCGGATACGGCCAACGTAAACAGGGTCTTTGCCTGCCAGGAACAGCGGCATCGGATAGTCTTTTTCTGCCGGATTGTCCTGAAGTACCAATCCTTCGCCTTTGGCAAAAGCTTCACGAGCCTCTTCTACGGAAATAGGACGTTCTGTTTCTACCCAGATGCTTTCGGAATGTGCACGAAGTGCCGGAACACGTACGCAAGTAGCACTAACCTTTACGTCAGAATGCATGATTTTGCGGGTTTCGTTAAACATCTTCATTTCTTCTTTTGTATATCCGTTTTCTGTAAATACGTCAATCTGAGGAATCAGATTGAAGGCCAGCTGGTATGCAAACTTCTCAACAGTGACAGGTTCATTGGCCAAAACCTGGCGATACTGTTCATAAAGTTCGTCCATAGCGGCTGCGCCGGCACCACTGGCTGCCTGATAAGTAGATACATGCACGGTTTTTATATGAGAAAGCTCTTCGATGGCTTTCAGTGCGACAACCATCTGGATGGTTGTGCAATTCGGGTTAGCGATCACGCCGCGCGGACGATCTTTAGCATCGGCTGCATTCACTTCGGGCACCACCAAAGGTACATCTGCATCCATACGGAAAGCGCTGGAATTATCGATCATTACCGCACCATATTGGGTAATGGTTTTCTCGAATTCCTTAGATGTGCCTGCACCGGCCGAAGTGAAAGCAATGTCCACCCCTTTAAAGTCATCGTTGTGTTGCAGAAGTTTGACCTCGATCTGTTTACCGCGGAAAGTATATTTGGTCCCGGCACTACGTTTAGAGCCGAACAAAACTAACTCGTCCAACGGGAAATTTCTCTCATCGAGCACGCGCAGGAACTCTTGTCCTACGGCTCCGCTTACGCCAACAATAGCTACTTTCATCTTTTTCTTTTGTTTTATGTGAATACTCATCCTCTACAATTTAAATCAATCGTAAGGATTTGGCTGCAAAATTATAACATTTTGCAATATAATAAGCATTTTAGGGAGAAGATTTCTCATTGAAAATCTCTTTCCTAATGAATTGGCGGTGTGATAACTTTTTTGTTATTTTGCAGTTAAATACAAAAATCCCGATATATGCACTGGTTTGATCTCAGTTTACAACTTCCGATAACAGACCCTACATGGGTGTTTTTCTTGGTTCTGATCATTATTCTATTTGCTCCGATGATACTGGGACGCTTGCATATCCCCCATATCATTGGTATGATTCTGGCCGGGGTAGTTATTGGTGAATATGGTTTCAATGTTCTCGAACGGGATAGTAGTTTTGAGCTGTTTGGGAAAGTGGGACTCTACTATATCATGTTTCTGGCCGGGCTGGAGATGGACATGGAAGATTTTAAGAAGAACCGGACCAAAGGGCTGGTCTTCGGGTGGTTTACATTTATTATTCCGATGGCATTGGGCGTATGGAGCAGTATGGAGTTGTTGGGATATGGATTTACCACAGCTGTGCTCTTGGCCAGCATGTATGCTTCCCATACATTGATTGCCTATCCCATTATCAGTCGTTATGGCCTATCTAAGCTAAGAAGTGTAAATATAACGATTGGGGGGACAGCCGTAACCGTTACTTTGGCTTTGATTATTCTGGCTGTCATTGGAGGTATGTATAAAGGGACTGTCGACGGCATGTTCTGGATTCTGCTGGTGGCAAAGGTTGCATTCCTGAGTTTTTTGATCGTATTCTTTTTTCCGCGTATCGGCCGTTGGTTTTTCCGTAAGTACGATGATAGCGTGATGCAATTTGTTTTTGTACTTGCAATGGTGTTTTTGGGTAGCGGCTTGATGGAGTTTGTTGGCATGGAGGGCATTTTGGGGGCTTTCCTTGCAGGGTTGGTACTGAATCGTCTCATTCCGCATGTCTCTCCTTTGATGAATCGTTTGGAATTTGTCGGAAACGCTTTGTTTATTCCCTATTTTCTTATTGGTGTGGGGATGATTATTGATGTCCGCACTTTGTTTGCCGGAGGCGAAGCTTTAAAGGTTGCGGTAGTGATGACGGTATTCGCTACTTTGAGTAAATGGCTCGCTGCCTGGATTACACAGAAGATTTATCGTATGCAGCCCAATGAGCGGAGCATGATGTTCGGTTTGAGCAATGCGCAGGCGGCTGCTACTCTGGCAGCAGTGCTGATAGGGCATGGCATTATAATGGAGAATGGGGAACGTTTGCTGAATGACGATGTGCTGAACGGTACGGTGGTGATGATTCTCTTTACATGCGTAATCAGCTCACTTGTGACCGAACGCTCTGCACGACGTTTCGCTTTGCATGAAGAGATGCAGTTCGAAGATAACAAGGAGAGAACAGAACAGGAACAAATCCTGATTCCGGTAGCGAATCCGGATACTATTGAAGAGCTGATTAACCTCGCATTGGTTATCAGAGATACCAAACAGAAGAAAGAACTGATTGCACTCAACGTAATTAATGATAATAACAACTCGGAAAATAAGGAGTTACAGGGTAAACGGAATCTGGAAAAAGCAGCAATGATTGCTGCCGCTGCCGATGTTTCGGTTAATATGGTGAGTCGTTACGACCTTAATATTGCTTCAGGCATTATCCATACCATTAAAGAGTATGATGCGACGGACGTAGTAATCGGTCTGCACCGTAAGGCAAATATTGTCGATTCATTCTTTGGTAATCTGGCTGAGAGTTTGCTGAAAGGTACTCACCGGGAAGTGATTATTGCCAAGTTCCTTATGCCGGTCAATACACTTCGGCGGATCATTATTGCCGTACCCCCAAAAGCTGAATACGAGACCGGGTTCTCTAAATGGGTGGAACATTTCTGCCGTATGGGAAGTCTGTTGGGTTGTCGGGTACATTTTTTTGCCAATGAGCAGACCCTGATGCGGTTGCAGCAGTTAGTGAAGAAGAAGTATGGAAGTACTCCCACCGAATTTTCCAGACTGGATGAATGGGACGACCTGCTTTTGCTGACCGGGCAAGTGAATTTTGATCATTTGTTAGTGATTATCAGTGCGCGGCGCGGATCTATTTCGTATGATCCTGCGTTTGAGCGGTTACCCAACCAGCTTAGCAAATATTTTTCTAACAACAGCTTGATCATCCTGTATCCCGATCAGTTTGGCGAGCCTCAGGAGATAGTCTCTTTTTCTGATCCACGGGGGTACAACGAATCTCAGCATTACGATAAGGTAGGTAAATGGTTCTATAAATGGTTAAAAAAGAATTGATGGAAAACTGGCAGCAGAGAACTAAACTTCTTTTAGGAGAAGAGAAAACGGAACGTTTAAGAAAATCACATGTGTTGGTTGTTGGGTTAGGTGGAGTAGGCGCTTATGCGGCCGAAATGATTTGCCGTGCAGGTGTAGGCCGAATGACGATAGTGGATGCCGATACTGTGCAACCTACTAATATCAACCGCCAGTTACCGGCTACGCATGCCACCTTGGGTATGGAGAAAGCAAAGGTGCTGGAAGTAAGATTCAGGGATATTAATCCGGAGATAGAGTTGAACGTATTGCCTGTTTATCTGAAAGACGAAAATATACCGGAGTTGCTGGATGCCTCAAAATACGATTTTATAGTTGATGCCATTGATACCATCAGTCCGAAGTGTTACTTGATTTATCACGCTCTTCAGCGCCGTATAAAGATAGTATCGAGTATGGGTGCCGGAGCGAAAAGTGATATCACTCAGGTGCGTTTTGCCGATCTTTGGGATACGTATCATTGCGGTCTTAGCAAAGCTGTCCGCAAACGTCTGCAAAAGATGGGAGTGAAACGTAAGTTGCCCGTCGTCTTTAGTACGGAACAAGCCGATCCGAAAGCAGTGTTGCTGACGGAGGACGAGAGAAATAAGAAATCGACTTGTGGAACAGTGAGTTATATGCCGGCTGTGTTTGGCTGTTATCTGGCAGAGTACGTTATAAAAAGATTGTAAGATTATGATTCATTTAGAAGGTATAACCAAGAGTTTCGGTTCGTTGCAGGTGTTGAAAGGGATAGATCTGGAGATAGCCAAAGGAGAGATAGTAAGTATCGTAGGTCCCAGCGGAGCCGGAAAGACCACACTGCTTCAGATTATGGGGACTTTGGATAGTCCGGATACAGGTACGATAAATGTTGATGGTACGAACGTAAGCAAGATGAAGGAGAAGGAACTTTCTGCTTTCCGGAACACACACATTGGCTTTGTGTTCCAGTTCCATCAATTACTGCCTGAGTTCACGGCATTGGAAAATGTGATGATCCCTGCATTTATTGCGGGTGTGTCTACCAAAGAAGCTTCTATACATGCCATGGAGATACTTGATTTTATGGGATTGACGGAGCGTGCATCACATAAGCCTAATGAACTTTCGGGCGGAGAAAAACAACGGGTGGCTGTAGCTCGTGCATTGATCAATCAGCCGGCGGTTATTCTGGCCGATGAACCTTCGGGAAGTCTGGACACCCATAACAAGGAAGAACTGCATCAACTCTTTTTTGATCTGAGAAACCGGTTTGGACAAACCTTTGTGATTGTGACACATGACGAAACATTAGCAAAAATCACCGACCGTACGATTCATATGGTGGATGGAAAGATCATCTGATTATTCAAAACAGACGTAATGACTGATCCGTTCCAGATCTTGAGTCGTGAATTCTTCGTAAAGGGATAATTGTTTCAGGCTCTTCAATGTTCTTTTTTTCTTTCTGTATTCTACGATTACTTTGGCTTGATAAAAGTTGATATAGGGATGAGCTCTGAGTCGTTCAATGCCGGCTTTGTTGAGGTTTATTCGTTGAGTCGTTCCGGCTGTCACACAGAGCCAGGGACGGAGTTTATCCACATCGAGATGTATCTCTTCCAACTGGGCTATATCGTAGAATCCACCCAATCGTTTGCGATATCCTGTTATCATACGCGCAATCCCACTACCGATGCCGGGAATCTTTTTCAATTCTGTAGTATCTGCCTGGTTCAGTTCGACTACTGTTCCGGCTTCGTATTTAAAGTCTTTCAGTGTATCCTTCTCCGCTTTCCGGATGTAGAGGTGAAATGTATCTTTTTGTTCTATGATCGGAGCTATACGGATATAAGGCTGGAGAGTGGCGTATTGTTCTTGTGTCAGTCCATATACTTTCCGGAAGTCTTCTACCCGGCGGAATTTTCCTCCTTTATTTCTGTATCTGAGTATATTCTTTGCCATCCATGCAGGAATCCCTAAGTTGAGAAATCCTGTAGAATCTATTGTGTTAGGATCGAAAGGTGCCAGAACTATTTCCCGTCGGTGCCGGAAGTGGCTGTTGTGTGTATATCCTCTTTCTTTTTTCTCTTGTATGGAGGCCATGAACTCTGCATATTCCTTTTTGAATTTCTCAGTATCGTTCGTGGCGGTATTCTCTTTGTCGGGTATCAACCATCCGCCAATGAATACCAGTATACACAAAACGGCAAGTATCAGGATACCTTGCCGTTCTGTACGTGTAAAGTAAAAGAAGTTTTTCCACATTTTTATTTCAGCAGCCCCAGTTCATTGATGAAGATTACTGAAATGGCAATCGGGGCTACATATTTCAGAATAAAGATAATCAGTTTATAGATAGGTACTTTCAGTGTACCATTATTGGTTATTTCCGACCAGACAAGCTTCTTGTCCAGATACCATCCGGTAAAGATGGAGATAAGCAATCCTCCTAACGGCAACATCAGTTTGGCGGTCACGAAGTCAAATAAGTCAAACATGCCTAATCCGAATATGGTGAAATCTTTGGTAACTCCCAAAGAGAGTGAACAGAGTATCCCCAGCAGAATACAACCGGCAGTCACCAACCGGGCCGCTTTTCCCCGGGTAAAGTTGAATTCTTCGTGTAAGTAGGCCGTTACTACTTCATGCAACGAGATGGTAGAAGTAAGGGCCGCCAATGCCAACAATACGTAAAACATCACCGAAAAGATGTATGCCAGGACAGGTATTCCACTGAAAGCCTGTTGGAATACATTGGGCAGGGTGATGAAGATCAAGCTTGGACCTGCATCCGGCTGGATGCCTACCGAGAAAGCCGCAGGGAAGATGATAAATCCCGCCAGTACAGCTACAAATGTATCGATAATGCCTACACTGAAAGCAGTCCGGGTTAGGTTGGTGTCTTTGCTGAAATAAGAAGCATAGGTACATAGACATCCCATGCCCAGACTAAGCGAAAAGAATGCCTGTCCCATAGCTCCCAGAAACACGTTACCGTCCACTTTGCTGAAATCCGGTTTCAGTAGAAATTCGATGCCTCTGCTTGCTCCGGGTAAAGTGACGGAACATCCCACCAATACAAGAATAATGATGAAAAGGGTCGGCATCATAATTTTGGATGACTTTTCGATACCCTTCTCCACTCCTTTTACAATGATGAAGTGGGTAGCGAGTAAAAACAGAGTGAGCCACAAGGCCGGACGCCAGGGATTGCTGGAGAAGCTTTGGAAAGAAGAGATGAACTCTGCCGGAGTTTTACCTGCAAAACTATTGCTGACAGCCTCAAATATATACTCTAATGTCCATCCTGCTACTACGGAGTAATAGCCAAGAATAAGGAATCCTGCCAAAACTCCCATTCGCCCTACCCAACGCCATTGAGTGCCCGGAGCCAGTATCTGGTAGGCACGGGCGGTGTTGGCTTGTGAGTGTCGTCCGATTAAGAATTCGGCTATCATAATAGGTAATCCCAGTAGAAGGATACATCCCAGGTAAATAAGGATAAAAGCAGCTCCTCCATGATTACCTGTTTCATAAGGGAATCTCCATATATTACCCAGCCCGACAGCTGAACCTGCAGAAGCTAATATCACACCTAATTTACTACCAAAATTACCCCTGTCTTTTTTTGTCATAGAAAGCGTATGTTATCTTACAATTCGATAGATTTTATTGTTTTAAACGTGCAAATATAGAAAATGTTCCTTATATTTGCGACTCATCTGTAATTTATTTAGGTATGCTATCTTATATTAAGAAATATCCCGTATCGCTCTTTATTATTCTTGCGGTCATCTATTTATCGTTCTTTAAACCTCCTTCAACGGAGATCAGTAAAATTCCTAATATCGATAAGATTGTTCATATTTGTATGTACTTCGGCATGTCCGGTATGTTGTGGCTGGAGTTTTTGCGGGCACACCGTAGAGATCATACCCCGATATGGCATGCATGGGTAGGAGCTTTCGTTTGTCCTGTATTATTCAGTGGATGTGTAGAATTGCTACAGGAATATTGCACTACTTATCGCGGAGGAGATTGGTTGGACTTTGCAGCCAATACCACAGGAGCGGTATTGGCCAGTCTGATAGGGTATTTTGTAGTTCGTCCACGGATGGTAGACCCAAAGTAACTTATTATAGGAACTCTACGACCGTACTTAGCTTAATGCCATTTGAGCCTTTAATCAGGATGGTGTAGCCTTGGGGTTTTTCCGTTTGCAAGTCCTTTATTAATTCCTGTGCGTTAGCATATGTAGGATAGGGAGGATTGGTTGATGCAAATAATTCTCCTACCAGCAGGACTTTTTCAAACGAACACTCTTGCAGGTATTCTACGATTTTATGGTGTTCGGCTGCGCTTTCTGCTCCTAACTCGCGCATATCACCTAATATCAGCATTTTCCGTTCCACAGTCATGTTACGGAAGTTCTGCAGAGCGGCCATCATACTGGTCGGATTGGCATTGTAAGCATCTATAATCAGTGTATTATCCGCGGTCTTTTTTAGTTGCGAACGGTTGTTGCGGGGAGTATATCCGGCCAAAGCTTCATCTATCTTTGAGGATTCTACTCCAAAGAATCGTCCGATCGTGACGGCAGCCAGTGCATTCGGAAAGTTATATTCACCGATAAGTTGTGTTTGTACCTGATGTAAATTTCCATCTTTGCCTGCTTTCCATTCGAAAGTCAGGTAAGGAGAATTACCGGTTACGTGGCCGTTGACGTACAGCGAATTTTCACTTCCGTAAGGAATCAGGTTCAGCCCCCGTGCGATGTCCATCAGATAAACATTATCATGGTGGATGAATACGGTAGAATCATCCTTCTCACGGAGGTAGTCATATAATTCACCTTTTGTCCGAATCACTCCTTCGAATGAACCGAAACCCTCTAAATGGGCCTTACCCACGTTGGTGATGATTCCATAATCCGGTTCAGCAATATGTACCAGAAACTTAATCTCTCCCGGATGGTTAGCCCCCATCTCGATCACTGCCAGGTCGTGTTCCGCCTTTAGGCGAAGCAAGGTCATCGGTACGCCAATGTGGTTGTTCAGGTTACCTTCCGTGTAAAGCACATTGTGGGCTTTCGCCAGAACAGCAGAAATCAATTCTTTAGTCGTCGTCTTACCGTTGGTTCCGGTGATACCGATCACTTTCGTACCCAACTGCCGGCGATGGTAATTGGCAAGTTGTTGCAGGGTTTGCAGACAGTTGTCCACAAGTATGATGTGTTTATTATCTTCCGGAGCATATTCCGCTTCATCCACCACAGCATAGGCACAACCGTCCTTCAGAGCCTGGGCGGCAAAAGCATTTCCGTTGAACGATTCGCCTTTCAAGGCAATAAACAGTGAACCTTCAGGGCAGTTACGGCTGTCGGTGGTCACTACGGCACAATCCAGGAATATCTGGTAGAGAGCAGAAAGTTTCATAATAATCCGTTTTTACGGAGGGTGTTGCAAAAGCTCATCACAGACTTTAGTAACACCCTCTTCTGTTGTTGCTGCAAAATTACATTTTCTATTTCAGATTATCATTAAACAGGAACGAATTTCGTTTGGTATAAGAAATGACGAGCATCACAATGCTGATACATAAATTGAATACAAAAGCAAACTGTTGGGATTTGATATGAAACACGGTCGATTGGAAGAAATCGATAATGAAAGGGCACAACAGGATGGCGAGGTAATTCATCGCCATCACAAATGCCAATGCCAATGTCACTTTGCGGGGGATTGCCGTGTGGGTTGTCTGATTGTAGACAACAGGTTGAATGACTCCGTATCCCAATCCTACCAAGATACATCCCGGAGCTATCATCCATTCCTTGGGTGAGATCCAGATCAGTGCCAGCCCGATGCCGATACTGAGGAAGCTGTAGAATTTAGTTTTCTCCTTCAGTGTACCAACGATGCGACTTAAAAAGAAGCCGGGAGCCATGATGGCCAGAAAAAAGAGTGAGATCATAATGCCGGAGTTACCGCTGGTGAAATGATATTCTTCCATCAGGAACGGCAGGTTGAAACTGACTACCAGTACCAGGAAAGTGGCAAGCCCGTAAACAGACATGATTCCTGCAAGATGGCGGATATGAATGCCGTATTTACTGTTTCCCGTATCTACATCCTCCTCTTGGCTTGCCGTATCTTTATCATTGGTAAGTGAGGTGCTTCCTTCGCTTGCCATGCTGCGTTGCAGATATACTGACAGGATAAGTGAGACAATCGGCAACAGGTAGACCACAAATGGCAGATGCCAGTTGACTTCAGCCAGATATCCGGTGACCACCGTAGCTATCACAAGGGTTATATTCGTAATGGCGGAACTTAATCCGAACTGTTTCACACGATATGAACCGGTGAAGTATTTTGAGATCAGGCCGGTGGACAACGGAACGATCAGCCCCGATCCTACTCCCAGTAAAGCACTTACAGCAATCAGTTGCCACATTTGTCCCGAAAGTAGATAAAGTATTCCGCTTAAGGCAAAGATGGCAAGCCCGGCTTGTAATAGATGTATGAAATTGACCCGTTCGGTCAGTTTGCCCGCCAGAAGGATAAATGGGATAATCAGTAGTGAGGGCAGAGACGAAAGCATCTGTATGTCCAGTTCGGTGGAGTGTGGAAAGATGACGGATAGCTTCCCCAAAATAGGAGAAACCGCCAGACCGGGTAGGGCATTCAGGGCCGAGATAGACCAGATGCCGATAAGGGTGATAAGGGGTATAGTCCCTTGGCCAGTTTGAATACGCATAGTTGTATAGGTATTATAAAGTTTAGGTGTGTGAAGAACAAACGATTCGTCAGAATGTTCGGCATCTAAGCAGCAGAAAGTGTGTTGGGATATCTTCCTGCAGGATTGAAGATAACTTATTAACTTTTCCGTCTCCCTCCCTTTTTAATAAACGCCAAATAATGTAAAACCGAAGAACTTTCATATCCTTTCGATGTTGTTGTGGGAAATTCGACGGGGAAAATCCCCATCGCCTAAACCCAATTAAAAATAAGAGTAATTATGGAAGATTTAAATTTCAGAAAAGGTGATGCTAAAACCGATGTATTTGGTTCAAACAAAATGTTGCAACCCTCTCCGGTGGAGAAAATACCTGATGGACCTACGACTCCGGAAATCGCCTACCAGATGGTGAAGGACGAAACTTTTGCTCAAACTCAGCCCCGTCTGAATCTTGCTACATTCGTGACTACTTATATGGATGACTATGCAACGAAGCTGATGAATGAAGCTATCAATATCAACTATATTGACGAGACAGAATACCCGCGTATTGCCGTAATGAATGGTAAATGTATCAACATTGTAGCCAACTTGTGGAATTCTCCGGAGAAAGATACCTGGAAGACAGGTGCGCTGGCTATCGGTTCTTCAGAAGCCTGTATGTTGGGTGGTGTTGCAGCTTGGCTGCGTTGGCGTAAAAAACGTCAGGCACAGGGCAAACCGTTTGACAAACCAAACTTTGTGATTTCAACCGGCTTTCAGGTAGTTTGGGAGAAATTTGCGCAGTTATGGCAAATTGAGATGCGTCAGGTTCCTCTGACATTGGACAAGACCACACTCGATCCGGAAGAAGCCTTGAAGATGTGTGATGAAAATACAATTTGTGTAGTTCCTATCCAGGGTGTTACATGGACAGGCCTGAATGACGACGTTGAAGCGCTTGACAAAGCCCTCGATGCTTATAACGCTAAGACCGGTTATGACATTCCTATTCACGTAGACGCCGCCAGCGGTGGCTTTATCCTTCCGTTCCTGTATCCGGAAACCAAGTGGGACTTCCGCCTGAAATGGGTACTCTCTATCAGTGTATCCGGTCATAAGTTCGGTCTTGTATATCCGGGGTTAGGTTGGGTTGTCTGGAAAGGTAAAGAATATCTGCCCGAAGAAATGGCTTTCAGCGTAAACTATTTAGGAGCTAACATTACTCAGGTAGGTTTGAACTTCTCACGTCCGGCTGCTCAGATTCTGGGACAGTATTATCAATTCATCCGTTTAGGATTCCAGGGTTACAAGGAAGTACAGTATAACTCTCTGCAAATAGCTAAATATATCCACAGCCAGATCGCTAAGATGGCTCCGTTTGTCAACTACTCTGAAGATGTAGTGAACCCGTTGTTTATCTGGTACATGAAACCGGAATATGCAAAGAACGCCAAATGGACTCTTTATGATTTGCAGGATAAACTGGCTCAGCACGGCTGGATGGTTCCGGCATATACACTGCCTTCTAAACTGGAGAATTATGTGGTTATGCGTGTGGTAGTTCGTCAGGGATTCAGCCGGGATATGGCCGATATGCTGTTGGGAGATATCAAGAATGCTATTACCGAACTTGAAAAACTGGAATACCCGACAACCACTCGTATCGCCCAGGAAAAGAATTTGCCGGTAGAAACCAAAGTGTTTAACCATACCGGTAAACCGCAAGTTGCTAAGAAATAAATAACATTATTGGTATGGACAAAAAAATATCTATTTCCCAAATAAAAGAGGTAGTACAACAGGCTTATGAGCAAGTTAAGGGTAATACCGGTGGTAAGAATGCCGATTATATTCCCTATCTTGCTAATATTGACAAGAACCTTTTTGGTATCAGTGTCTGTTTGCTGAATGGTCAAACTATTACCGTAGGTGATTTTGACTATCGTTTCGGTATCGAATCCGTATCTAAAGTACATACAGCCATTCTGATTCTCCGTCAATACGGGGCGCAGAAGGTGTTGGAAATGATTGGAGCGGATGCTACCGGACTGCCTTTCAATTCTATCATCGCCATCTTATTGGAGAATGATCATCCGTCTACTCCGTTGGTCAATGCCGGAGCTATCTCTGCTTGTTCCATGGTGACGCCGGTTGGTAATTCCGATAAGAAGTGGGATGCGATTGTACAGAATATTACCGATCTTTGCGGCTCTGCTCCACAGTTGATTGAAGAACTCTATAAGTCGGAAACAGCTACCAACTTCAACAACCGTTCCATTGCCTGGCTGCTGAAGAATTATAACCGTATCTATGATGATCCGAATATGTCGCTCGACCTCTATACCCGTCAGTGCTCTTTGGGAGTTACTGCACAGATGTTGTCGGTGGCTGCCGGTACGGTTGCCAATGGTGGTGTGAATCCTGTTACCAAGAAGCAGGTGTTCGATGCCGAACTGACTCCTAAAATCACTTCTATGATTGCCACCGTAGGTTTCTACGAACATTCGGGTGACTGGATGTATACTTCTGGTATTCCTGCCAAGACCGGTGTAGGTGGTGGTGTGATGGGGGTATTGCCGGGCGTATTCGGTATTTCTGCCTTTGCACCTCCTTTGGATGGTTCGGGCAACTCTGTGAAAGCACAGTTGGCCATTAAATACATCATGAACAAGTTGGGGTTGAATGTATTCAATGGTGCAAGAGTAACCATTGTTGAGTAGTAGCGGTAACGCTTTACCGTTTTTTTGTTTAGGTTGCTCCGAGGGCGGTTTCCGCCTGAGGGGCAACCTTTTTCTTTTCACACATTGGCCCGGATCAAAGGAAGGGTGAAGATAAAACGGCATCCTCCTGTATATTCCTTATCTATGATGAGGCTGCCACCTAACTTTTCTGCGATAATACGGCATATCGGGAGTCCCAGTCCGGTACCTTGAGAAAAGTCGTTCAGTTTGGCAAAACGCTCGAATACATATTCCTGTTGTTCTGCAGGAATGCCTTTTCCCGTATCGGTAACGGTGTATATGATCCGGCTTGGACTTTCCGCTATAGTGTAGGCCAGAATAATGCTTCCTCTATCCGTAAATTTAGCTGCGTTGTGTAGCAAATGGGTCAGTACTTGCGCTACTCTTGTCGGATTAGTCAATATGGTGAGCTGTCTGCATTGTGGTTCAAAGTAAAGGCTGACCCCCGGTTTCACAGAATCTCTTGACCGCTCGATACTTGTCTGGCAGCAATTGTTGATGTCGTCGGGTTTATTGTATGGCAATTCTTCCGACTGATCAAGATACGAAATGTCGAGTACGTCACTCACAAGCCGCAATAAGTTAGTGCTGCTTGTCTCTATGATAGAGGCATACTCTTTTGTTTCATCTTCGTTTTTAAAGTAAGCACTCAGTACTTGCGAGAATCCTACAATCGCATTCAACGGCGTACGTATTTCGTGTGACATACTTTGGATGAATGTTGTTTTCATCTGGCTTGCAGTTTCCGCACGTTCTTTGGCTTTGCGCAGCTCCTCACCGTTTTCTGTCAATTCCTTGTTCTGTTGTACCACAATTGCTTCCGACTTCTTTAATTTCTGATTCAGTTTAGAAATGCGGCAGAACATCATTGCTACTACTAACAGGACGACAACGAGTGAGATCAGGATTGTATAAATAGTCTGTAGCTTTTCCTCTTGCATGTGAAGCAGCAAATCGCTTTTTTCTTTCTGTAACTGTTCTACCTCCAGGATGGCGTAGAACTCACTGGTAGAGTTCTGTATTTCCTGGGTGCGTATCGAATCTGTAGCCAGGATGTAGTCCCGGTAAAATTGGGCCGCCCGTGCTCTATCGTTCATTGCCCAGTAAATATTTCCTTCTTTTTGAGTGATGCTGTAGTTCAAGTATTTGTTTGAAAAGAGAGAGTCGGCTTTGATCCGGTCGATCACTTCGAGCGCTTTATTATATTCTCCGGTAGCCAGGTAATACTCAGTCTGTACATAGTATAATCCGTTTCTGTAGATGGTAAGTGTTTTGTCCTCTTCGAATAGTTGTTCCATCTTCCGAAGTATTTTCTTCGCTTTATCGTATTCTTTCGTTTCGATGTAGTACAGAATGTAAGCCTTGTTTATTGTAAAATTCTGATAGGCACTTTTTATCTTTTTGCTTCCTTCGTCCAGCGCTTTTTTGGCATCCTCAGGTTGGTGCAATTCAAGGGCACACTGGGCAAGCGATGCGTATTGGGTAGGCAGGTTGATGTCTTCTATTCCGTTTTGCTCGATAAGCTCTATTTGTTTTTTGAAATTCTCATATGCCAGTTTGGGATTCGACTGAGTCATATAAATGGTTGCCAATGCCCGATAACACTGTACGATTCCGGGGATGAAATTATCAGCTTCGGCCGACCGGAGCATTTTTTGCGCCTCATAAATGGCCGTACTGGTTTGATGTTGCTTTATGTAATAAATAATCAGCCGGCTTCCCCAGGCAAAATAGAAGTATTTCAACTGCCCGTTCTGTTTGCTTATCTTTTTCACGTTCTCTACTTCAATCAGAATGCTGTCGAGATCATTTTTATAATAATAATAGTCCAGCTTCAGCGAAGCGGCAACAGCTTCCATGTGTCTGTCCTTTTTCTGTTTTGACAGGCGGGCAAGGGTATCGTTTATTTGCAGGAAAGCCGGACTGTTGATTTCTGCCTTACATTTTAAGAAGTAGCTACGCAAAACGCTGTCCGTCTTTGTAAGCGTGTGTTCAGCTCTTGTCTGATATTGAAAGCAGAACAAAACCAGTATAGGTAATATGATGTGACGGCATAATTTGATAAACATTGTTTCAGTAGTCTTGATACCTGCAAAGATAACTTTATTTTTAGTGTGCAGATAGCATAGGGACATTTATTTTTCTTTATCTTTGCGACAATCAACTGTAAAAACAGAAAATGGATTCAACGATTCTCAAAAGTCTGAATGTAAACGGACGTTTACTCGATCTTTCCACTCCGCAGGTCATGGGAATACTCAACGTCACGCCCGATTCTTTTTATGCAGGCAGCCGTAGCCGGACTGAAGCCGAGATCGCTGCGCGTGCATGTCAGATATTGGATGAAGGTGCATCAATTATTGATATCGGTGCTTATTCGTCACGTTCCAATGCCGAGCATATCTCACCGGAAGAAGAGATGCAAAGGCTGCGTACCGGGCTGGAAATATTGAACCGTAATCACCCGGATGCTATTATTTCCGTGGATACATTCCGTGCCGAAGTGGCGCGGCAGTGTGTCGAGGAGTATGGAGCCGCCATTATCAACGATATTTCGGCGGGTGAGATGGACGAGCAGATGTTCCCAACCGTAGCCCGTCTGAACGTTCCCTATATCATGATGCATATGCAGGGCACTCCCCAGAACATGCAGAAGGAACCCCACTATGAAAACTTGTTGAAAGAGGTTTTTATGTATTTTGCACGGAAAGTCCGGCAGTTGCGTGATTTGGGGATGAAAGATATTATTCTTGATCCCGGTTTCGGTTTTGGCAAAACACTGGAGCATAATTACGAACTGATGGCACATCTGGAGGAGTTCGGTATCTTCGAATTGCCTTTGTTGGTAGGAGTCTCGCGCAAATCGATGATTTATCGCTTGTTCGGAGCTACTCCGCAAGAGGCACTCAACGGGACGACTGTGCTCGATACGGTGGCATTGATGAAGGGAGCCGATATACTACGTGTCCATGATGTACGTGAAGCAGTGGAGGCGGTCCGGTTGATTGAAAAACTGAAAAGCGTATCGTTTCATTCCTGATATCCGAATATTTAACTCTTAATATTTTAATCCGTGTTTTTTGAATTTGGCATAAAAGATTTTATTGATATCCTGTTGGTGGCTTTCCTGCTTTACTATACATACAAGCTGATGAAAGCCTCCGGATCTATCAATGTGTTTACCGGTATTCTGGTGTTTATCCTTATCTGGCTGGTTGTTTCGCAAGTGCTCGAGATGAAACTCCTCGGTTCTATTTTCGATAAGTTGGTAAGCGTGGGAGTATTGGCACTGATCGTTTTGTTTCAGGATGAGATCAGGCGTTTCCTTCTCACGCTCGGTTCGCATCAACATGCCAGTGCCTTGGTACGTTTCCTTACCGGAAATAAAAAAGAAAAACTTCAGCATGATGATATCATGCCCATCGTGATGGCCTGTATCAGTATGGGAAAGCAGAAGGTGGGGGCCTTGATCGTGATGGAACGTAATGTCCCTCTTGACGATGTCATTCGTACCGGTGAGATTATCGATGCCAATATCAACCAGCGCCTGATAGAGAATATTTTCTTTAAGAACAGTCCTTTGCATGACGGTGCAATGGTAATCAGTAAGAAGCGTATCAAAGCTGCCGGATGTATTCTTCCTGTGTCACATAATTTGGATATACCCAAAGAACTGGGACTCCGTCATCGGGCAGCAATGGGCATATCTCAAGTCTCGGATGCTTTAGCCATTATCGTTTCCGAAGAAACCGGAGCAATTTCTGTTGCATGGCGCGGACAGTTCTATCTTCGCCAGAGTGCTGAAGAACTTGAAAGTCTGCTGACAAAGGAAAGCTAAATATCACGCTCTCATACAAAAAATGCATTTCGATCTTCCATCTTCCACCTTTTAAGAATTTTGGTTCTGATAAACAGACTCTTAGCGGGTGGAAGATGCTGTTTTTAAGGGCTTTTATCTTCCACCCCTATCTTCCATCTTCCACCCTTCATTTTAGTAAAGGAAATAAGCGTAATCTATTTATATATAGCATGATGGGTGGGCTGTTCTTTCTGCTTATACCTATAAAAGCATTTTGTTTTCCTTAGTATCTTTAGCGAAAATGGTCTGAATCTTATCCGGGCCCGCATGTCTGTGCCCATGAGCCCGGGTACGTGGGCCGATGAGCCCCGGTATGCGGGCCCATGAGCCCACGTATGCGGGCCGGAGTAAAGATCGTATGAAAAATGGTAATTATCTTGTTCATAAAGGTTTATGATATGGGGGAAATCAAGTTGGTCTCTTCCTTATTTGTGCAGGGGGAAAGGTCTTTGGGAAATTGTGTGAAGAGTAATGAATCAATAGTGTATTTGCATGTAGCTCAGTTGGATAATGCCGGACTGTTATTGATAAGATTTATAGATGAAACTGGAGGTAGAAAAATTATATTTTATTTGCAATCAACTCTTTTTTTGATTTTCTTTGCAAAAGAAAATGATGAACAATGAAATTTATTTATAGTATCTTATTTGCTTTACTTTGGATAGGGGTTACAATTACTTTTGGATCCTATCTTTATCGTATGGGTCTGCCTATTGTAAATGCAAGTGCACAAAAACTCTTGTTGCGTACAATTGATGAAGACTTGGAATGTAGATTCCGAAAATTGAATCCCAATCATGCGTACGCTACCGGAAAGAAACAAACAAAGCATAAGAAAGTAACCCTTACAGATAAAAGTGGGACTTGCAATGTATGTCAATTTGCCATTGATACTGTTTATACGGATACATCTTTTATACAGAAAGCCAAGCAATCTTTCCTGATAGAACGAAACCCTATTCATGTAGATTCTCTGAATCAGAAATGGCAGTTGAAACTTCGTATGGATGGAATCTGTGCTAAGACCGGAATAAAACTAACAAATTCTCTAAAGAACGGAGAGCGGATATCGGCATCGAGTGGGCTAAATGAACCCGATTGTTTTTTATTAGCCTATAGTACAGGGGTCGGTTATGGTATAAAAATGGATGCTTTTATAAGACCTTTTTGGGCGAGCGTTATTTTAAAAGCGCATTGGAATAATATCTGGACTTGGAGCTATGTTCTTTTTTCACTGATCTTTTGTTTGTTTTATGTTCCGGGTGTTCGTCTTTTTCTTGTTCAAGTTTTATCTAAGTTCAGAATAGTAGATAATCATGTTAAATCGCCGCAACCGCTTGTTCAACAAAAAAGTGAATTTGTTTGGGAAGTCAATGGACTTACATTTGATTATCTGGAGAGGAGTATCACTTATCGTAAACAGACTTGTATACTCCGAAAACAAGTTGCTGAGGTATTGCTGGCATTTCTTAAAGCACCCGGCCATTTGCTGTTGAATGAAGATTTGAAAAAACTATTCTGGAAAGAATTAGAGGATGTAGATTCTTGTATGGAACGCAGGAACCGACTGATTACTGATTTACGTACTGATTTAAGGAAAATAGGGGCTAATCTTGGTGTTACTTTGGTAAATGGAGGCTATCAACTCCACTTTCGTTCAGAAAATAGTAAGAAATCAGTGAAAAATCAGTGAGAAATCAGTCTTTCTCACTGGCGGTGGGCGGGATAAGCCATACCTTTGCAAAAAAAACATAGAGTATGAAAAACGCAAAAATTACTATTGGACTTATCGGGCTATTGCTAATAGGTCTTGTTTCTGTGAGAAAAGAAGGAAAGGTACAAGAAGCCGGTTTACTATTGCAAAATGTGGAGGCTTTGGCTACAGGAGAGTCGTTTCCGGATGGAGAAATAGCCTGTTTCGGTGACGGATCTGTGGACTGTCCGTTCACATATCTGAAAGTTGAGGTAGTATACCGTGAAGAATAATGGGACGGCCCATTAAACTTATCGGCTATTTATGCTTTCTGATGACACTTTGCTCATGTAAAGAGACCAAAGAGCAGCAAATATCCCGTTTGATTCACGAATGGGAAGGTAGAACGATTGTCTATCCCGCTGATTGATATAACATTCAGTGTTTTGGGAAAGGGCAGTGCCGACTATTCGTTTCCTCAAAATGAATATACCATAATGATTTGCATATTTCAAAGGGAGAAAAGGAAGCTTCAATACACATACACAGACTTGCAACCTTTGTTAATGAAGCTCCTCATACCCCATCATTATCAACCAATACGAAAGGAGGTGATGTGTGCAAAAGTAGCAAATTCTATCAAAACAGGAAAAGGTTTTTGATTCCACCTTAAAAGGAATGAGTGTCATGTTTTGGCACAAATGTCTATAATTTTTCCACACATAGTATGTAAACCTATGCAGAAACAGTTCTTTTTTATAGTAATTCTTTCATGCTTATTGTCGAGCTGTAATTTGAGGGATAATACGAATATCTCAACATTCGATAAGGTAATAGAAGTAAAATGCGAACAATCAGATACAGAATTATTGATTAATATGGGATGGATTGGTTGTGTTGATACTTTTTTAGTAATGACCCATATCGCCCAAAAGGACTTTTGCAGTGTATATTCGATACCTTCAGGAATGAAAAAAATATATGCTTATGGATCTTTAGGAAATGGTCCGGGTGAATTTCTTCAACCGATGATTACATACGCTCATGAAAACACATTTGGTTTGAACGATATCAATACGCAAACTTTGGCTGTAATGTCTTTGAATGATAGTAAAGATGGTATGGTTATTAAAGAGTTATCAAGAAATAGAGTACCTTATAAGCGTAAGAAAGGTGAACTAAATCCGGCAGATTATAACTTTGTGAAATTGGATGACAGACATTTTGTTTCGCTATTATGCGGAAAAGATGGAAGTTTCTTTTCGCTGTTAGATAGTAATTTACAACCATTACAAAGATTTGGAAATTCTCCTATTGAAGGAGAATTGTCTATGCAATCGTCACGAATGAATTTAAAGGGGTGTTTATCTGCTTATGAGGGCAATATGGTATTTACTCCTAACAAATTGCCATACCTTGCAAAATACCATTTGGAAAACGATGTCATGATAAAAGATTGGAGTTTTTATTTTGATAAATCTTTTTATGAATGTAAAAACAGCGACCTTCTGTTTAGTAAAGAAAGAAGTTTTGGACAAGTATTAGATTTAGCAATGGATGACAAGTATATTTATGTATTATATTTAGACCAGCTATTAAGTGATTATGATTTTAAAGACCCACATAAATCAATGGCAAACAAAATATTAATTTTCGACTATAAAGGATTGCCTATTGCAAAATTATTATTAGATAAAAGAATATACCGGATAGCTTTATGCACGAAGTTGCATAAAATAATAGGATTGGGTAATATGCCTGAACCTACTTTAGTATCGTTCGATAACATTCCATAATTTCAGAAGAGAGTGGGGCATTTCGCTGCGACTAAGTCCCTATATTCGAATTTATCATTTGGTCCTGTTAAGCATCATTTGTATCATTGTTAGGTATATCATGGTTTGTGAAGTTTCTGGAAGTACTTCGTTGTCTTTACTGAGCCTTCTAAAACTTTCGAACCATGAAAAAGTTCTGTCCACAATCCATCTTTTGGATGGTACTGTGAACTGTTTGGCGGCATCAGGCCTGAGTATGTTTGCAGTGTGAATAACTACCACCGGAATTATGCCAAGCGTATCAATGTGATGAGAAGTTCTTACAGTTTTGGAATCTATGGGGCTGATAGCTTTGCCAAAAGCTTTTCGGACCGATTCTCGGAGATGGTGCATCAACTCCTCAAAGACTCTTTCCAACTTCCATTTACGGAAATAGAAGTAAATGGTTTGCCAAGGGCCAAATTCCTTGAGAAGCATTCGCCACTGACAGGCGGTCTTAGTAAGGTACAGCATAGCATTTATCATCTTACGTAAAGGATGTTTTCGTTTCCTTTCTTTGGTTTCTACTATATTTTTTATAACTTACCACTGTTTATCAGTTAGGTTGGTTGGATAATTACTCATAACTTATGTTTTGGTAGCCATAAAGTTAAGAAATGATATTTAATTAATCTACTGATAAATAATATGTTATATTAATGTTTTATAATTCAAAACAGCTTCTAAATATCTTAAAAACAATAATTGTGAATAGAAAGAATTGTCAGGTTTTTTTTCGCTATCATGATAGTCGTTTGTTATCTGTTTTTTTATTCAGATGCAGTTCGGGTGTTAATGACGGAAGTGGTGAGTAAAAGTCTTGCTGCTTCTAAAGAAATTTATTTTCGATCGGCTAAAATTGATTCGGTATATAGGAAGCATGAGGGGTATAAATACTTTCGGTTTGTGAAGAAGCTTGATGATGTGGAATTATCAAGTAACCTTGTTGAAGGCTCAGACTTGGTACTGGTTATAGTTGATGATAGATATAAATTACCTGATTGTGAACATTTGGTTAGTCTTTCTGCCGATGCATTTCCATTTATTCTCCTAGATAGTGAAGAGGATGTCTCTTTTGTTGTGTCATGTGTGGTGAAAGATTCGTTATATCGTTATCGGTTGAAAAGAGAATAGAAGGAAGGAAAGAGCTGACTGTTGTGTGGTGATGGCATTTACTGGTTGTTTTGAATTTATTGAATCATCACAACTGCCAGCTCAACAAAAAGGTGAATTTGTTTGGGAAGTCAATGGACTTACATTTGATTATCTGGAGAGGAGTATCACTTATCGTAAACAGACTTGTATACTCCGAAAACGAGTTGCTGAGGTATTGCTGGCATTTCTTAAACCCGATCATTTGCTGTTGAATGAAGATCTGAAAAAACTATTCTGGAAAGAATTAGAGGATGTAGATTCTTGTATGGAACGCAGGAACCGACTGATTACTGATTTACGTACCGATTTAAGTAAAATAGGGGCTAATCTTGGTGTTACTTTGGTAAATGGAGGCTATCAACTCCACTTTCGTTCAGAAAATAGTAAGAAATCAGTGAAAAATCAGTGAGAAATCAGTCTTTCTCACTGGCGGTGGCCGAGATAAGCCATACCTTTGCAATAAAAACATAGAGTATGAAAAACGCAAAAATTACTATTGGACTTATCGGGCTATTGTTAATAGGTCTTGTTTCTGTGAGAAAAGAAGGAAAGGTACAAGAAGCCGGTTTACTATTGCAAAATGTGGAGGCTTTGGCTACAGGAGAGTCGTTCCCGGATGGAGAAATAGCCTGTTTCGGTGACGGATCTGTGGACTGTCCGTTCACATATCTGAAAGTTGAGGTAGTATACCGTGAAGAATAATGGGACGGCCCATTAAACTTATCGGCTATTTATGCTTTCTGATGGCACTTTGCTCATGTAAAGAGACCAAAGAGCAGCAAATATCCCGTTTGATCCACGAATGGGAGGGTAGAACGATTGTCTATCCCGCTGATATGACATTCAGTGTTTTGGGAAAGGACAGTGCCGGTTATTCGTTTCCCCAAAATGAATATACCATAATGACTTACGTGGATTCGGTGGGCTGCACCAGTTGTAAATTGCAACTTCCTACATGGAAATATTTCATTTCTATGGTCGACACAATGGCAAATGGAAAGGTATCTTTTCTCTTTGCTTTCCATCCGAAAAACAAAAATGAAATCTCTTTTCTATTGAAAAGAGATCGATTCCTTTATCCGGTTTTTATCGATGAAAAGGGAGGTTTTGATGCTTTGAATCATTTCCCTTCGGATGTGAACTTTCAAACTTTCCTTTTGGACAGTCAGAACAGGGTGATTGCGATTGGTAATCCTGTCCATAATAAAAAGGTGCGTGACCTTTATTTGCAAATTATTACCGGACAGCAAACCGGAGTCGCTACCTCCTCCCAAACAAAAGTGGTTTTGGATAAAAACCTCGATGAAATGGGCGATTTTGATTGGAAAACTCCCCAGACTGCTACTTTTAGTTTGCGGAATCTTGGCGATCATCTTCTGATTATCGAGGACATAAATGCTTCGTGTGGCTGTACATCCGTCACTTACAGCAAGGAACCTGTGCCTTCGGGGAAGTCTGCTGATATTCAGGTTACTTACCGTGCAGAACATCCCGAACATTTTGAGAAGACCATTACTGTATATTGTAATACTCCCACCTCTCCAATACGTTTGAAGATTCGGGGTAATGCGGTTGATAAAGAAAACTAATAGTTAACCTTAAAAAAATATGGAGAATGTTAGCCTATGGAAAAAGTTTGATTTAGAAGGCAATTGGATTGCTTTTCCGTGGAAATGATAAGCGGGAAATTATTGGAGTGCTTATTATCGATATTTTTTTCATTTCTTTTTATTTATTACTATGAAGGGTTATAATATTTTTTTCTTTATACCGTTGTTGTTTTTATTGCTTTCTTTGCACGCTTGTACAAGTAAATCAAAGAAAGATATGGAATATGTAAAAGGCTGGCACGGCAAAAAAATAAGTTTACCTTCGGAAAGTGATTTTTTGTTATTTGGGAGAGACTCAGTGGTATATGACTATAGCTCTTTTCCATATAAGATTGTTCTTGTAATTGGAAAAGAACAATGTATAAGTTGTAAGTTTGATGTGGCTAAATGGCAAGAATTGATTCAACAAGTAGATTCTATCACATCTTTTAAAGTTGGTTTTGTTTTTGTGTTAGAGCCTATTTATCAGCATGATGTCTACGTGATGTTGAGATCTCATCAATTTATGACTCCAGTATTTATTGATACTAATAACACATTTAGAAGTATGAATAAAATATCAGATAATGATTCTCATGTTTGGTTGTTGGATTCTAACAATAGGATTATTTATATTGGAGATCCAACTGTTAATCAAAAGATAAATAAAGAATATATGGAGTTAGTGAGAACTAACTATTTGTTTAACGATAAATAAAAGTGTATTATGAAAGTAAAGTTATTATTTGTGATATGTTTAAGCGTTTTTTCGCTGTGTGGTATTTATCATGTTCAAGCGAACAAAGAGGATAAAAACGTATCAACTTTAGTATTACAAAATATTGAGTCATTGGCTCAGAATGAAGGAAATAGTGATCATGGAAATATTGATACGACTCTGGAACCTTATTATTATCTGAGTTCTAGCGATTATTGGTTACCGGGGATGAATGGTACAACTGAAATTCCCTGTTGTGAAAAATGTGATAGTAAATACAGTGGATGTGCTAAAGGATTAGCTCGTTGTTAAGAGATTATTGTGAGGCTGATCAGAAGTTAGATAGTATAATAATTATTTTTCATAAAGGTGTTTATAAATTAATATATGGTTGCCTTTTCAACTTTTGATCAGCTTCTTTAAAACAATATTTATGAAGAAACTGAATCAATTTTTATTGGGATTATTACTCGTTGGAAGTGCGATAGCCTGTCATCGAGAAACATCTTTGGAAGAGAGAGATATAGTAATTGATCTGTCTGTCTCTAATCCATATCTGCCGATGTCTGTATTGGTGGACACCATTGAGTCTGTCAGGCTGCAATTACCTTCTCCTTATTTTTGGGGTATGGTCGATAATGTAATTTCAAAAGATTCTTGTTATTACATTTCGGATAGAAAGCAAGAAATGGCATTCCGGTTTGATAAGAATGGTACTTTTTTGAATACGATTGGCCAGCGGGGTGAGGGACCGGGAGAGTATAGAGAGATGGACTCTTTTTTCGTAGGAAAAGATTGTGTTTATGTCTGTGATATGGGTAAACGGACTATTTATTCTTACGGTTTTGATGGAGAATTTCTTCATTCGTTGAGTTTCCCTTATTCTCTTGTTTTCAATGATGTTGTTGAGTTGCCGGATGGCCGTTTTCTCTGCCATCGTCCTTCTCAGTCTGAAAACTGTAAGGGGCTTTGGATTCTGGATCAGAAAGGGAGAAGAGTGAAGAACTTATTAGAATATGAAAAAGGGACTCCTTGCAAGAACTCCTATTGGAATACGCTGTGTGCTCAAGAGGATGGAACTATAAAAATCTATAATCCGGTGGATGGAAGCTATTATCAATATGATGCTGTGAATGATACAGTGGTAAGAACCATGAGGCAGAAGTCTAATTTGCCTATGTTGGCGGATTTTCACTGCTCGGACCGGGAATTGTACGAGACGAAAGAGGAGTGTACATACAGTCTTTTCACGGTGGATGGAAAGAATCTTGTTTTCTCTCTTTGGTCTTTTAATTCACCCAATAAAGGGATGTGGTCTGTCTATTTTAAGAAGGATGGACGGATAGAGCAAGGAAATTTGACCAAGATGGATATTCCGGGATATTCGGAAATGGGACGTCCGGTTTCATCTAATATCCCTAATACATTTGTCACAGTTTATACAGATGAATTCCCGAATGATGCATTTCCGTCCGCTTATCAGCAACAGGAGATAAATGAGCAAACTGCGATACTTAGTCTTTTGAGATTAAAATGACTATTCTGTTGATTTTTAAATAATCATAACTATATAAACTGAATTTAAGATATGCATATCATTAAAGTAATATTTAGCCTTGCACTAATATTGAATATTTGCGTTAGTTGTCATGAAAATGATGACACCGCATACTTCAATGGTAAAATTCAAACGATTGAAGATAGTATCAAAGACACGAAGAAAGCTACATTGAAAATACTTCCATTGGATGGAGCGAATTTTGGATGGCTATCCACATACGACTCACTGATGTTTTTTATGAATCCTAAATTACCGGATCGCTTTTATAATATATTTAATATAGACACCGGAAAAGAAATAGGCACTTTTTGTTATAGAGGAAGTGGTCCTGGGAAAGTTGCCGCTTTGGGTTCGATTTTTCATTTCTTTAAAGAAAAAGGGGATCTGAAAACTCTACTGTTCGCTCCTAATGAAGAGAAGCTATTTATCTGGAATATAACTCAGTCGATCAAGCGGGACACCACTGTTATGGATAAGCAAATCTCCTATCCCTGGAGAGAGGAGAATGGAGGTGCTCCATACTATTTGATGTTTCTGAAGGATGAAAATACATTAATTACAGAGTTACAGCCGTTCCCGCTTAATGATAAAGAAGCTACTTTGCCCGTTTATCAAAAACGGACACTTGACACGAATAAGTTGCTGAAGAGCTTTTCAAGCTATAAGAAGTCGATAAGGAACGATGAAGCTTCCATTCTGCCGGAGTCTTTTTTCTACTCGAATGATGCCATTAAACCGGATGGAACTAAAGTGGTGCAAGCTATGGTTCATCTTGCGCAATTGAATATTCTGGATCTTGAAACAGGTCATGTGAGCGGCTATCGTTTGGAAGGTGAACCGGACTTTTCTGTTTTTAAAAGTGATGAAAAAATAAAGTCGTATTTTACAAGGGTTCAGGCGGATGACAATTACATATATGCAGTATATTGGGGAAAAGAGCGTTGGGAACGTTTTGAGACTCCACACATGAATATCATTCATGTATATGATTGGGATGGGAATCTGATACAAAAAATAGAGACGGATTATAGCATTGGGCAGATGTGGATAGATCCTATCCGAAATAGATTATATGTGACAAATCCCCAAATAGATGACGTGCTTTATTTAGACCTGGATGATTTCTTGGTTCCTAACACAGGCTTATGAATTCATCAACTAAAATAATAGGATTGCCTCCGATGTCAAATTCAATCCTAAAACATGAATATCTTAGAAAGAATAAGTCTGAATAGAAAATAAGCATTTGTTTTAACTATGAAATATATACTGTTTATCCTGTTAGTTTTAACTTTGGCAGCTTGTCAATCGGAGAAAGATAGGCGGTTGGAATATGCTTTGGAATTTGCCGGCGATAATTGCGTGGAGCTTGAAAAGGTATTAGAACATTATAGAACCGATCCGGAAAAATTGGAGGCAGCTCGTTTTTTAATTCGTAATATGCCGGGATGGTATTCTTATGAAGGAAATGAACTCGATTCTATTCATCATTTATTAGTTGGGGTTTGTGAAGGGCGTCCTATATCTAAAAGGGAGAAGAATAAATGGAACAGAATTTCCTTTGACTCTCTCTCCAAGATATATGACGCCCAAGTGATAACAGCGGAATATTTGATAGATAATATAGACCTGGCTTTTGAAGTTTGGAGGAAATATCCTTGGAATAGAAATTTGCCGTTCGATGATTTTTGCGAACTGATATTACCTTACAGAATAGCCGATGAACCTTTATCGGATTGGCGTAAATTGTATTATGAAGATTATGGAACTCTACTCGATTCTCTTTATAAGGGGGATGATGTTATTGAAGCTTCTAAGATCATTGACGGGAAACTGAGAAAGCTGTATTACATCTACAATACTGATTTTCGGATACCTCACTTGGATGCTGTTTTTCTTTATCATAATCGGATTGGTTATTGTCGTGAAGCATGCGACCTGACAATATATGCTATGCGTGCTTGTGGAATTCCTGTTGCGACCGACTATTTTGTTTATTCACCCGATTATCAACATTATCATTGTTGGACGATGTTGCGTGACACAACGGGAACTTTTCTTCAATTCGGATTTAATGAGTTTGAAGCGTCACGTGATACCTTACGGCATGACGGAAGGAAAAAGGGGAAGGTGTATCGCTATTGTTTTGGCGTACAACCTGAGAAAATCTCCGGGATTTCGGGCAATAAACGGTTGTATCCTGTGTTTAGAAATAGATTTGTGAAAGATGTGACATCTGAATATTTTGGAAGCAATGATACGACAATACCGATACAAATACCTGGAGAGCAATACATCTACTTAGGGATATTCAGTCCCGGCGGATGGATTCCTGTAGATATGGCACTTGGTAATGCGGGTAAGGTTACTTTCCGGGATATAGAACCCGATGTGATTTATCAGACTCTTTATCAGGGAGATGGAGGAAAACTTTATCCGGCGGGATATCCGTTCATATCTAAAAGGGGGGGTGAGTTTGTTTTGCTGAAACCCAATATCGATTTGATGGAGGAAGCTATATTAAGGCGGAAAATGCCTCAGCAAAAGACAATTGCGGAATGGGCTTATCGAGCAGTTATAGGGGCAAAGATTGAAGCTGCCAATGATTTGTCATTTATACATGCAGATCTGTTATGGCAATTTGAGGATACGCTTACCACCAATTATTGCATATTAACTCCGCCTTCAAGAAAGAAGCATAGGTATGTGCGGTATGTTGCTCCGGCAGGGAAAAGAATGGAGTTGGCGGAACTGGCACTATTTAAGGATTCACTGTGTCAGGAGAAGATTCGGTTGAGGAGGATAAACAGTATAGAACCGATTGCAAAATTAGAGTATGTTACAGATGGCAATATATTGACTTATTTTCAGGCACGTGATACATCTTCTTATCTGGCCTATGATCTGGGAGAAAGTATGCCGATTGAAAGAATTGTTTTCTCTCCGCGTAACGATGATAATTACATTTGGCCCGGGGATAATTATGAGTTATTCTATCAAGACGGAATCAATGGATGGAAGTCATTAGGCAGGAAAGTGGCGACGGAAAGAAAAATTGAATTTTTAGTTCCGCAGAATGCCTTATTGTGGTTGAGGAACTGTACCAAAGGACGGGAAGAACAGGTTTTTATCTATAAAAATGGAAGGCAAACTTTTACGTTTGATTTATAAAAGTCGGGTGTGCGATGGTGTATAGGTGGATATGTTATATATTTGTGGGTCTAATCTTAATTGGTGTACTATGGAGATATTGCTATTAAAAGACATGCGACTTAAACTTACAGCCGTTTTAGGAATATTATTCTTGGTTGTTTCATGCCAAAGACAACCGGAGGAGGTGTCTATTCCTGTTTTACCGTTAGATTTAACTTCTGCTACTTCTGTTCCTTATCAGGTGGTACGGACTGATTATTTATTCTCTTATCCGGAGTGTATGTGGATAGATGGTGATTGCTTGATTGTTCAAGATAAACGGGCTGTTACCAAACTTTTCCATCTGATAAACTTGACGGATGGGTTATTGAAAGAAGAGTTTTGTCTTTGGGGAGATGGACCGGGGGAATATTCGGATGCAACTTTGAATACTGTATGGGACCGGACAAAAGGAACTTTATCTTATTTTAGTGCCAATAAAAGGGCTCTGGTAACTTATCGTAAATATGGAGACTTTTTTAAATATAGTGATAGTCACTTTTTAAGGGGGATGGAAGGAAGCAAAGATACACATTTTAAAGAAATGATTCCTTGTGGTAAGCATTATATCGCCTTAGGGGAGCGTGGCATATTTCAACAGAGGCGTTTTGCCGTATTGGATAGTGCTTGCCAGATTATGAACCAATTGGGAAACTACCCCGCATTGTCAGATTTGCTGGTGGATCCGGAGAATGATTTGCAAAAGATGCTATTTGATCCTGCTTTGTTTAAGATATCTCCCGACTGGGGAAAAGCCGTTTTTGCAACTTATAGGGGTGCGTTAATTCAGTTCTATGATTTAAAGGGGCTGCCCGATTCAATACATCATGTGTACTCCAGGCAACTGGAGGTACCTATCAAAAAGTCGCAAATCTCAAAAGAACATGAGGGGTGGGTTTATGGCTTTGAGGATGTTTCTGTGACTGATAGTGCCGTTTATGCTATTTACAATGGAGAAACAGCAGAAGAGAATCCTTTGTTAGGGAAAAAAATTTTAGTATTTGACTGGCAAGGCAACCTTCAGAAGATATATCAGTTAGATTTAAACTTGCGTTGTTTGACAATTGATGAACGCAGACATTGTATTTATGCCGTTGGTTACACAGAAGAAGATGGCTTCTTTTTGGTGACTATAAATATGTAATAATAAAGATGTGTGCTTATTACTAACTGGATGAATTAATATTGTTAATTCTGTTGTGAACCTCTTTTTTCCTGAGGACTGAAAGGTTTAGTTCATCATCAGACTCATATACGGTTGCATCTCGCACAGTATTTTTTCTGATAGTTCACCGATGGTCATTCGGGTGTGTGCTCCCGGTAAGCGGACCTCACTGGTCATGCACTTTCCATTGCAAAGATAATAATATCCGTTATTGGCTGACAATTGTTCATCGGTCAGTTCAATGTTCATTTCTATTTCCGGATGACTGGCTGCGTAGAGCTGAAGAACTGTCCGGGCATCAATGACACGTGCCATTCCTAATGTTTCGTTGGGCAGGGAGGCTACAGGAGGAAGTTGAAGAATGATCCGGTCGGTGCCATTCCTTAGCCCGGCCCGGCAGAGCAATTGTGCCCGGACAGCTTCATTGTCAGCAAATAACTCGTTGATATACGAGGTATTATCGTGTTTATAGACAACAGCTATACCCGTTATTCGATTGTCCTTTCGGGCTACGAGAGCGGTATTTTGTGTCAAGGCAAGATCGGCAAGAACTACTTTGAAATCAGTAGACGTATGTTGTAAACAACAGGTACGTTCTGATAATTTGCCGTTCAAATATTGATAAACATCTTCTTGGTATTCTGTAACTTCCTCAATGCTGCCCGTTTCCGAATCGGCAGGTAATTCTGAAAGAGAGAAGGATTGGTGAGAGATGCGGAAAACCGGGGCATAACCTGCTTTTGCATAATAACCGAACAACCAGGGTTCAGCGGGAATAAGCGTACTAAACAGGACACCGTTGCGGAGCATACGTGCAAAACTTTGTGACAGTAGTTCGCGCATCACTCCTTTGCTTCGATAGTCGGGATGAGTGCATGCGCCGGATATGTATGAAGTAGGCACGGTTTGACCACAAAACGTCATGGGATAAGGGAGCATTTGGAGCGCAGCAATCACTTCTTCGCCACTTTGGATGGCTAAGTTGACTTCGTTGTTATAACGAAGCCGGAAGTAGAGTTCGATGAATGCTTCGCTATCATCGAAACACAATTTCCATAATGATTTTACCTGTTCTCTTATCATCAGTATGCTACCATTTTATCATTTCTACAGGTTGTTCTTTCAAACAAGCCATATATTTCTCCAGAATCGTTTCCGGGTGATATGAGAGCTTAGCTTTACGCAACCCTTCTATTCCCAAATCTTCTTCACGGTTGATGTAAATATATTGTTCGGGGATGTGGTTGGCAAATTCGTAATTGATCATGGCATAAGCTCCATCAATATTCGTATCTGCTTTTTCTACATGTACACCGAAGGTTTCTTTATTGATCGGCATGCCGAAAGTAAAAGCTACAATCTGACCATTGACATGCAGGATACCTCCCGTTAATCCTAACTCTTCGAAATGGTTGAGGGCATAGAGCAAAGCACGGCGCTCGTTTCCGGTTCCCTCCTGCTGGTCACAGTCATTGGCTTTGCACCATTTTGCTTCCAGTTCCAGACACTCCTGGATTCTGTCTTTGGTGATCGGAGTGTATTCGTAATCAGGGTATGTGTTGCGAAATTTGTTGATGTGATTCCGCTTTGACTGGAATTTTTTTCCCTTCAGTGTTGCGAGATCGCTGCGCAAATAAATGTAGTCGGCATAATCACGGTCAACCGTGAATCCAAACTGACCGGGCATGATAGCCTCAAGGTCTTCGCGCATACACGAACAGACACCCAGCATACAAAAAGGTTCGCCCTCCTGCCGGGCATCCTCAACCAGTTCGTTCAATACCTTTTCGAGGTTTCCTTCACCGACAGGCATCATATAAGCCAGTTCATCACCGGCCCAAAATTTGAAAACCAGAAAATTATCGACTATGGCAAACTTGGTGTGATACAAGAACCGCCAGCTGCATAAGTTTGAAAAAGATAGGTCGCAGTTGCGGCGACAACTATTCATCGTGTAAGCTGTGATGGTATCCTTATCCTGGATCGTTATATCTTTGAATGCGATCATAAAGTTTTTGTTTCCTAATTAACTGTTTATATATAACAAAGATAAAACGATTTTGTTAGAGAATGCCTAACATTCGTAAAATAGTTGGAGTCAACAATGCGGTAAATATACCGTTGAGTGTTAAGCCAAGACTTGCATAGGCTCCGTATTTGCTACTGATGTCCATAGCCGTTGAGGTGCCGACGGCATGTGCGGCCGTACCCATGGAGAGTCCTTGAGCTATAGGACTACCTACGTGCATGATTTTCATGGTCTTGAAACCTAATACAGCACCCAGCAGACCTACACATACTACTACAGCTGCTGTCAGTGACGGAATTCCCCCCAATGTTTTAGTGACTTCCATAGCAATCGGAGTGGTTACCGATTTAGGAGCAAGTGACAGAATTACTTCCTGCGAGGCTCCCATTAACTTGGCTATCAATACTACTGATATCACACCGACGATACAGCCGGCCAATTGGGACAGAATGATGGGAAGCAGCTGCTTTTTAATGGTTTCAAGTTGCAGATATAAAGGAACTCCAAGTGCTACGACTGCCGGCTTCAGCCAAAATTCAATCAGATGTCCACCCTGATTGTAAGTCTCAAAAGAGATGTTTGTTATTTTGAGGAAGATAATAATGACTGCAATAGTCAACAGGATCGGATTTAGCAACAGAATTCCTGTCTTTTTCTGTAAAAGCTTGGCAAAGAAGTAAATCCCAAAAGTGATTGCCAACAGGAAAAATTCATTTTCTAAATAGTTCATTTGAGTTTACGTGTTAATTGATGAACCCATCCGGTGATGACAAGCACCAGCAGGGTACTGACTAAGGTAGCTATCACAATCGGCCAGAATTGCGCCGCAATGATGTCGAAATACAACATCAGGGCCACTCCCGGGGGGATGAAGAAGAAACCAAGATTAGCAACCAGAAAGTCGGACATTCCTTGCACCCAATGCAATTTGATCCAACCTAATTTTAAAAAAAGGGTGAGCAGCAACATCCCGATGATGCTGGACGGGAGCTTAATCCCCGTGAGATAAACAATCAATTCACCCAAAGCCAAACAGCCAAATAAAATGGCACACTGACGTATCATACTATTACCTATTGAATTTTGAAAACGTTGCAAAGTTATGAAAAATAGAGTTAGGGTATCAACTAATATGGTACGAAGATTCTTTTTTAACAGTGGGCAACTACAAAAAAATCAAGAAAAAGTAAACGAAATGGATTACTTTATCTATTTTTGCAAAATGAAAAACGAATATACATAACGAATATTAACTACTAAAAACAGAATTGACATGAAAAAGAGTTTATTAATCAGTGTTTTTGCAACACTGGCAATGATGATTTCTTTAAATGCATTTGCACAAGAAAAAGCGACAGGTAAGGCTTATAAAGCAATTCAAAAGGACGAAAAAGTAATCAACAAAGATTTGCAGAAAAAAGCGATTAAAGAAGCCCGCAAAGAGGCGAAAGCGTTGGCAAAAGAAGGCTTCAAGACTCCGGTAGGTAAATTGCCGTTGGACAAACAGCTGGAAAATTCATGGGAAAAACAGATGGAAATCGATATGAATGGCAATCCATATTGGTATATAGCAACTGCAAGAGTGATTGGTGGAAATCAGTCGGCTGCGGCTATGCAGGCAACCAATACTGCTAAGATTGACATTGCCGGACAGGTTCAGACAAAGGTGACTCAACTGATTGAATCGAAAGTTGCCAATGACGATATGGGACAGGAAGAAGCGGCCAGCCTGTCGAGTGCTGTAGCTGCCGGAAAAAGTATTATCAGCGGAACGTTGGGGCGCACTATTCCTTTGGTGGAAGTGTACAGGACATTGCCAAATAAAAATGTTGAGGTAATGGTTACCATTGGTTACAGTCTGGAGGCGGCAAACAAAGTTGCTGTCAAAGCGCTTAGCGAAGAATTGGCTAAAAAATCACCGGAACTGGCTAAAGAACTGGATAAACTTGCTCAGTGAGTTTTAATATAAAAAGGCAAACTGAATGAACGTAAACAGGCTATTAGGAATTTTAGCTGTACTTTTATTGACCGCTGCCAGCGCTCTTTACGCGCAGAAACCCGTAAAAGTGAAAGGTGTACAAGGGCGTTGGCAGGTCAGCGATGACATCACATTGAAGCAGGCGGAAGAGCGTGCTTTTATGGAAGCAAAGAAAGCTGCTTTGCAAAAGGCGGGCGTGATGGAGAATGTGTGGTCTGTTTTTGGGCAGATTACCCAGGAAGACGGACAGGAGCTCCACGAAGCTTATTCGCAAATGAATGTGCTTGCTATCGGAGGAATGGTGAATATTACTAATAAAAAGGTAGAAGAGGTTTGGGACACAGATACACGCAGCTTGTATAAGGTAGTAACCATCGATGCCGAAGTGCAGAAAGAGGATAAACCGGACAGTTCGTATGCTCTCGAAGTGAAAGGGGTGGAGACACTCTATCGTGAGGGGGATGTGTTTCACTGTAAATTGACTGTACATGGTACGGATTCATACTTGAAGTTTTTCTGGTTCGACAGTAATGGGGGAGCTTTGCTTTATCCTAATAGTTACGAACCCAATACGTTGTTGAAAGCCGGCAAAGAATATTCGATTCCTTTCAGTAATGCTGTGGACTATCGTATGGAGAAACAGCATAACAAGGAGAGCGAGAAGATAAATATGATGATGGTGGCAACTAAAGAGGATATTCCGTTTACTAAAGAGGTCACTTATCAGAATGTATTAGAGTGGGTGTACTCTATTCCGGCAGTTCAGCGTTGTGCTTTTTATGATATGGTACTTATAAAATAGTGGTTCCCGAACTACTGACCGTTAATCATTAATCACTTATTATGATGAAAACGAAATTTTACTTTTCTTTCGTTTTTGCGTCACTCTTTCTGGTTCCATCCGTTGCTATGGCACAGGATGTGAACTATCAGAAGGAGTTTGATAATTTCCAAAAGAAACAGCAGAAAGAATATAAAGACTTTAAAAATAAAGCAGACGAAGAGTTTGCCACATTTCTGAAGGAAGTGTGGCAAAAGTATAATGCCTCTGTGGGGGATTCAATGCCGACGCGACCGGAACCGGTGAAACCGACACTTTTCGATAAAAAGAAACCTGTCCCTGCTCCGGTAGAGATTAAGCCGGCGGCTCCCAAAATACCTGTGTCCGATAGACCGGGAGTAGGGGATAAAGTAAATGTGGAAGTTAAAAAGCCGGATCTGCCTGCGGTAGCAGATAAGCCGGCACCCAGTGTCTATGTACCGGGTAAACCTTATACTCCTGTGAAAGTTGATATCCCGGTTCCGCTGCCCGGAAGTTCGGCCCGTCGCAATGTGATTGAGTTCTATGGTACTCAGTTTGAGGTGGCTACGGATATTATTGAAGACTTTGTACTGGGGGGGACAAGCGAGAGTAAAGTTGCGGCTGCTTGGAGCCGGTTGTGTAAAGCCGATCACGAGCAATTGATTAACGATTGCGTCCGTTTGAAGAATGAGCACCGGATGAACGACTGGGCATTCTTGCTGTTCATTAAACAGTTAGGGGTACAAATGTGTGGTGCTGTCCGGAAAGATGATGTTGCTTTTTTACAGATGTTTATTCTCAATAAATGTGGATATAAGGTGCGTCTGTCTAAAATAAACGATAAGCTGAAGTTGTTGGTGGCTCCGGCAGGAACTATATTCGGTGTTCCGTATATTACTTTCAAGGGCGTCAAGTACTATGTGTTTGAAGCAGATAAGGGCGGTTCGATGGCTGTTTATACCTACAGTCAGGATTTTGCCAATGCCAAGAATCTGGTGTGTATGGATTTGAACGCTGTGCCACAGTTCGGTATGCAAGAGTTGGGTAAAACAGTGTCTCCTTCGGAAAAATCTCTTCTTCAAATCAATGCGGTTGTCAATAAGAACCTGATGGACTTTTATAAAGATTATCCGCAATGTGAAGTTGCTGTCTACTATAAAACACCCATGAGCAAAGAGTTGAAGAGTGCCCTTTATCCGTCTTTGCAGACAGCTATAAAGGGAAAATCAGAGAAGGATGCTGCGAACATTCTGATTGATTTTGTACAGAATTCATTTCAATATCAGACAGATGGTGAACAATTTGGCTATGAAAAGCCTTTCTTCATGGACGAGAACTTTTATTATCCGGCTTGTGACTGTGAGGACCGTGCCATCTTGTTCTCCAATCTGGTGAAAGACTTGATGGGATTGGACGCTGTGCTGCTCGACTATCCGAACCATATCGCTTCGGCTGTCCGGTTCAACGAAGAAATCTCGGGTGACTACATCTTGCTGGATGGTAAAAAATATCTTATTTGTGATCCTACTTATATCGGTGCACCGATAGGAATGTGTATGGATCGTTTCAAGAGTGTAGCTCCGGAAATAATCCGTTAGTGTTAAATATTATAATAATTGCAGGTTCGGGGTAAAAAATACCCCGAATTGCAATGTTGATATTGCAATATTGTGTACTTTTGCGGCGTGAAATAACACACCCTACTGAATTTATATACAATATTAAATATCTATGCTTAATTTAATTAACTCTATCGTTGCGCGTGCGCAAGCTAATCGCCAGCGCATTGTCCTTCCCGAAGGTACAGAGGAACGTACCTTGAAAGCTGCCAATCAGATTTTGACAGATGAAGTTGCAGATTTGATTCTTTTGGGTAATCCGGAAGAAATTAACGCTGCCGCTGCCAAATGGGGACTCGGAAATATCAACAGGGCCACTATTATTGATCCTGAGAATCATCCGAAGAAAGAAGAATATGCGCAATTGTTGTGCGAACTCCGTAAGAAAAAAGGTATGACTATCGAAGAAGCCCGTAAATTGGTACTCGATCCGTTGTATCTGGGCTGTCTGATCATTAAAAGTGGTGACGCTGACGGACAATTGGCGGGTGCCCGTAATACTACGGGAGATGTGCTTCGTCCGGCTCTCCAGATTATAAAGACATCTCCGGGGATTACATGTGTGTCGGGTGCTATGCTGCTGTTGACACATGCACCGGAATGCGGTCAGAATGGTCTGCTGGTGATGGGGGATGTTGCTGTAACTCCGGTTCCGGACGCTTCACAACTGGCACAGATTGCCGTTTGTACAGCGCGTACTGCTCAGGCGGTAGCAGGAATAGCTGATCCGAAAGTAGCAATGCTTAGTTTCTCTACTAAAGGTTCGGCAAAGCATGAAAATGTGGACAAGGTGGTAGAGGCATTGAAATTAGCTAAAGAGATGGCACCCGATTTGAATATCGATGGTGAAATGCAGGCGGATGCTGCTCTGGTTCCTTCGGTAGGTGCGAGCAAGGCTCCCGGTTCTCCGGTTGCCGGTGAGGCAAATGTGCTGATTGTGCCGAGTCTGGAAGTTGGTAATATTTCTTATAAACTGGTGCAGCGTTTGGGACATGCCGATGCTGTAGGCCCGATTCTTCAGGGTATTGCCCGCCCGGTAAACGATCTTTCACGCGGATGTTCTATTGAAGACGTATACAGAATGATTGCAATCACAGCCAATCAGGCGATTGCTGCAAAGAATGGTAAATAATTAAATCGAAAATCAGATATGAAAGTTTTAGTGTTGAACTGTGGTAGTTCATCTATCAAATACAAGCTGTTCGATATGGACAGCAAAGAAGTGATTGCCCAGGGAGGAATCGAAAAAATCGGTTTGAAAGATTCATTCCTGAAACTGACTTTGCCCAACGGTGAGAAGAAAATCCTTGAGAAGGATATTCCGGAACATACTGTAGGGGTAGAGTTCATCCTGAATACCTTGGTAAGCCCGGAATATGGCGCTATCAAATCACTTGAAGAGATCAATGCCGTAGGTCATCGTATGGTACACGGGGGTGAACGCTTCAGTAAATCAGTATTACTGACTAAAGAAGTGCTTGAAGCTTTCGCTGCCTGCAACGATCTGGCTCCCCTCCACAATCCTGCTAACCTGAAAGGAGTTGATGCCATTACGGCTATTCTGCCGAATGTTCCGCAAATCGGTGTATTCGACACTGCATTCCACCAAACCATGCCGGAATATGCATACCTGTATGCTATTCCTTATGAATTGTACAAAAAGTACGGTGTACGTCGTTATGGTTTCCACGGAACTTCCCATCGTTACGTTTCACAGCGCGTGTGCGAATATCTGGGGATTAAACCGGAAGGACTGAAACTGATTACTTGCCATATCGGAAATGGTGGTTCGATCGCCGCTATCAAAGATGGCAAATGTATCGATACTTCTATGGGATTGACACCGTTGGAAGGTTTGATGATGGGTACCCGTTCTGGTGATATCGATGCCGGAGCTGTAACATTCATTATGGATAAGGAAGGTTTGACAACTACAGGCATTTCCAACCTGTTGAATAAGAAAAGCGGTGTGGCTGGTATGATGAACGGTTCAAGTGATATGCGTGACTTGGAGGCTGCCGTTGCAAAAGGTGATCCTCAGGCTATCTTGACAGAACAGATGTATTTCTACCGCATTAAGAAATATATTGGTGCATATGCTGCTGCTTTAGGAGGCGTAGACGTTATCCTGTTCACAGGTGGTGTCGGTGAAAATCAGGCAACTTGCCGTGCCGGTGTTTGTGAAGGACTGGAATTTCTGGGCGTGAAACTCGACGCTGAAAAGAATAAGGTTCGTGGTGAAGAGGCCATTATCTCAGCTGATGACTCAAGAGTGAAGGTAGTGGTGATCCCTACAGACGAAGAATTGCTGATTGCGTCTGATACAATGGCTATCCTGGATAAATAAAGGTTGATAAGTAATATAGAGGAAAGGCCGGAGGCGGAGATTTATTCTCTGTACTCCGGCTTTTTATATAGTTTGGGTGTGGAGGGAGGCAATCCGTTTTTGAGCGCTAAGCAGCCGGGGACGAGCTATTTAACAGAATATTCATACCCCTTTCTCCTTTTCTTCATTTTAAAAGTTTTATCTTTGCTATCACTAACTCAAATAAACTTAAATGATACAAGAATGAAACGACTTTTTTATTTCTTTCTTTTTGTCTGTGTGGCAGTTATTGCGAATGCTCAGGCAAAATATGTTTTCTATTTCATTGGTGATGGAATGGGTGTGAACCAAGTAAATGGTACGGAGATGTACCGTGCCGAAATCCAGAAAGGGCGCATTGGTGTGGAGCCTTTGCTTTTCACCCGGTTTCCCGTCGGAACGATGGCTACTACTTTTTCTGCTACCAACTCTGTGACAGATTCTTCTGCTGCCGGGACAGCCCTTTCAACCGGTGAAAAGACCTATAATGGTGCTATTGGCATGGATGATCAGAAGAATCCCTTACAGACTGTTGCCGAGAAAGCTAAGAAAGCCGGCAAGAAGGTTGGGGTTACTACCAGTGTAAGCGTCGATCATGCTACTCCTGCAGCTTTCTATGCACACCAGCCGGATCGTAATATGTATTATGAAATAGCTACCGATCTTCCTAAAGCCGGTTTTGACTTTTATGCCGGTGCCGGTTTCCTGAAACCGACTACTACTTACGACAAAAAAGAAGCTCCGAGCGTTTTCCCGATGTTCGAAGAAGCCGGTTACACCATTGCCCGTGGATATAACGATTATAAGGCTAAAGCTGCCACAGCCGGTAAGATGATTTTGATTCAGGAGGAAGGTGCCGATGCGGGTTCTTTGCCTTATGCTATCGACAGTAAAGAAGGTGACTTAACCCTCACACAGATAACGGAAAGCGCGATTGATTTTCTGACCAAAGGAAAAAATAAAGGTTTCTTCCTGATGGTAGAAGGTGGTAAGATAGACTGGGCATGCCATGGAAATGATGCTGCTACAGTGTTCCACGAAGTAGCCGATATGGATAATGCGATCAAAGTTGCTTATGAATTTTACAAAAAACATCCGAAAGAAACCCTGATTGTAGTAACTGCCGATCATGAGACAGGTGGTATGGCATTGGGAACCGGAAGATACGCTCTGAATCTTAAAGCACTTGAAAACCAGAAGGCATCTGCTGAAGAATTGTCTAAGAAGATCAGTGATTTGCGCAAAGCTAAGAACAACCATGTGGCTTGGGAAGACGTTAAAAATCTGTTGTCCGAACAGATGGGCTTCTGGTCTGTACTTCCTATCTCGTGGGAGCAGGAAAAGAAACTGCGTGACGAATATGAAAAGTCATTCGTGAAAAATAAAGTAGAATTTGCCGAGAGTATGTATGCCAAGACTGAACCGATGGCAGCCAAAGCCAAAGAGGTGATGGATCAGATCGCTATGGTAGGCTGGACCAGCGGTGGGCATTCTGCAGGATATGTGCCGGTGTTTGCTATCGGTGCCGGTTCTGATCTGTTCATCGGTAAAATGGATAATACAGAGATTCCGAGACGCATTGCAAAAGCGGGCGGATATAAGTAACCGGCAGATAAGTTCACCATAGAGCACGCAGAGTATACAGAGGATTTGTTGATATACGTATTAATAAACTCTGTGTACTCTGTGTGTTTTGTAATGAACTTGCCTCGTTGACGTTAATTTATCCTCAATATTCTCTATCTTTCAAAGAATTTCTTTAGCTTTGTCTTGTAAACTTTCAAAGAAATATAGAAATGACTAAGTTTGAAATAGAAGAAAAGATAGTAGATATGCTCAAAACCGTATTCGATCCCGAGATACCGGTAAACGTATACGATCTGGGACTGATCTACAAGATAGACGTCGCCGAAGAGGGAGAGGTCTCTATCGATATGACCCTGACCGCTCCTAATTGTCCTGCGGCAGATTTCATTATGGAAGATGTGCGGCAGAAAGTAGAGTCAATTGAGGGAGTGAATTCCGCCACTATCAATCTGGTTTTTGAGCCGGAGTGGGACAAAGATATGATGAGTGAAGAGGCTAAACTGGAACTGGGCTTTTTATAATCGTTACTGTTTTACCTCTATTCTTAAACGATCCATTCTTACAGTATGAAGAACGTATATTTCCTTTCTGATGCCCACTTGGGTTCACGTGCCATAGAGCACGGACGTACACAGGAGCGGCGCCTGGTCAATTTTCTCGACAGCATAAAACATAAAGCTGCCGCGGTATATCTGCTGGGTGACATGTTCGACTTTTGGTATGAGTTCCGTTTGGTGGTGCCCAAAGGTTATACCCGTTTTTTAGGAAAACTCTCTGAACTGACTGATATGGGAGTAGAGGTGCATTTCTTTACGGGCAACCATGATCTTTGGTGTGGCGATTACCTGACCAGGGAGTGTGGGGTGACGATTCACCGTGAGCCGGTGACTACGGAAATCTATGGGAAAGAGTTCTATTTGGCGCATGGTGACGGACTGGGCGATCCGGACAAAAAGTTTAAGTTACTGCGCACGATGTTCCATAGTCGTACGTTGCAGACTTTATTTTCCGCCATTCATCCCCGTTGGAGTATGGATTTAGGACTGAATTGGGCCAAACATAGCCGATTGAAACGTGAAGGGGGGAAAGAGCCTGATTATATGGGTGAAGATAAGGAGTTCTTGGTGCTTTACACAAAGGAGTATCTGAAAAATCATCCCGATATAAACTTCTTCATCTACGGTCACCGTCACATTGAACTTGACTTGATGTTAAGTGCTACCGCACGTATACTTATTCTGGGCGACTGGATCAATTATTTCTCTTATGCGGTGTTTGATGGTGAGAACCTGTTTCTTGAGAATTACATCGAGGGAGAAACACAGCTTTAATTTTCCGGAGTCAGTTGCCGGAGACGAATCAGATAAGCCCTTCGTCAGCAAAACTATAAAAACAACCGTCGCAGACAATGATATGATCCGTCAGGGTAATGTTCATTGTTTGCGACGCTTTTTGTATAGCTGCCGTCAGGCGTTTGTCTTCCTGGCTTGGTTTTGCATTGCCCGACGGATGATTGTGAATCAGAGCTATCTGTGTGGCACGTCCTATCAGGGCTTCCCGCAAGATGGTGCGTACATCGGCGTATGTTCCGTCAATCCCCCCTGTACTGATACGTAATTTGCTGATTACTTTGCATGCCTGATTCAAAAGTAGGATCCAGAACTCCTCTTGTGGCAGGTCGCACATTAATGGGTGGAACAGCCTGTAAATGTCCTCTGAGCATCTGACTTGTTTACGCTCTTTGCTTTCCTGTAGTTTGCGCCTTTTCCCCAGTTCAAGAGCTGCCATGATAGTAAGACTTTTGGCGGGTCCCATGCCCTTGAACGAGGAAAAGTCCCGTACTTCCCATTTCCCCAGTTCATTCAGGTTATTGTCGCAAGAGGCAAGTACCCTTCTCATCAGTTCAACGGCACTCTCTTCCGTATTGCCCGAACCTATCAAGATGCCCAACAGCTCGGCGTCGCTCAATGCTTCGGCACCTTTTGCCATCATTTTTTCGCGTGGCCTATCGGCTTTGGACCACTGGTTGATGTTTAGTTTTTGTTTGTTTTTCATAAGTCGGATAGAGAGTGTTTGTATTCTTTTTATATCAACAACTGAAAGACCGCCTTTTTTATTTATAGAAGTTCTTGCGGAAAGCTTCAAACTCGTTTTTTCCCAATACACAGCGTTCCCACCACGCACGCCAGAATCCCGTTCCGTATCCGATAAGTTGGATGAAAGAGGCAGCGATGGAATAGATGCCGATGCGTAAACTTTTGTTTTGCAGCGCAGAATCCAGACAGACCAGCAATGTATAAAGCAGAATCGGGACAAGACTGAACAGGCAGAAGGGAGTACATAATAGCAGAAGTGTAACTCCTAATGTGAATGCAGCCGGTAACAGGTGGACGACTTTCAACGATTCGGGATATTTTTTATAGAGGTTGATACGCGCAATGCCGGAGTTGTGTACCTGCTTGAAGAACTTCTTAAAATCTGTGCGCCGTTTGTGGTATACCCAGGCACCGGGAAAGAGACGGCATCGGTATCCTCCTTTGAAAATGCGAATGCTGAAATCGATGTCTTCGCCGAAGCGCATATTAGAGAAGCCTCCCAATGCCTGATAGACTTCACGGCGGACACCCATATTGAAACTTCGCGGATAGAACTTATCCATTTTCTTTTTACCCCCGCGTATGCCTCCGGTAGTGAAGAAAGAAGTCATCGAATAATTGATCGCTTTCTGTATATCAGTGAAAGAACTATGTGCCCGGTCCGGTCCGCCAAAGGCATCGGCCGGGGTGGCAGAAAGTTCCTGTTCCACTGCATCGAAGTATCCTTCGGGAAGGATACAGTCCGAATCTAATATGATAAGGTAGTCCCCTCCGCTGCGTTCGGCCCCGTAATTACGGGTCTGTCCCGGGCCGGAGTTTGGTTTGGCGTAATAATGTATGTCCAGTTTCCCTTGATATTTATTTACTATCGCTTCGCAAGGGACAGATGATCCGTCTTCTACCACTATGACTTCGAAATCCTTGAAATGTTGGGTAGTGAGGCTTTGCAATAATTCGTCCACTTCATCGGGACGATTGTAAACGGGGATAATAACGGAGTATCGCATAGGTTTAATGATAATCGGTTGTTGACTTGCAAATATATGCCATTATTTTTCGATAACCGTCATGGATGGTAATAAAAAAATGCGGCCCCTATTCCCGTAAGGGATAGAGGCCACATTTTTTTTCGGCAGTTAACCTGTTTATGCTTTTACACGACCTACATAAGAGCCGTCACGAGTATCGATTTCGATTGTTTCGCCTTCGTTGATAAATAGCGGAACACGAACGGTTGCACCTGATTCTACAGTAGCCGGTTTCAATGTGTTAGTAGCTGTATCCCCTTTCATGCCCGGTTCTGTATAAGTAACCTTCATCTGAACTTTGATAGGCATATCAGCGTAAAGTACGGTTTCAGTAGAAGCATCAGATACTACTTCCAGAACGGCACCTTCCAACAGGAAGTCTACACCGTTGATCAAGTCGTGGGCAATCGGGTGTTGGTCGAAAGTTTCCTGATTCATAAAGATATAGTCTTCACCTTCTTTATATAAGAACTGGTAGGGACGACGTTCTACACGTACATCTTCCAACTTTTCACCGATGTTGAAGCGACGTTCGAGAACGTATCCGCTTACCACATCTTTCAGTTTAGTACGCATGAAAGTGTTACCTTTTCCAGGTTTAACGTGGAGGAATTCGATACAGAAATACAGTTTGCCATCCATGCGGATACAAGTTCCGTTCTTGATGTCTTGAGCATTAATCATACTTGATATTCTTTATTTTATAGATTGTTATTGAGTTATCTTCGAACCTTTTCGGGTGCAAAAGTAATCTAAATCGGCAAAAAACACAAAATGTTTTGACTAAAAATGACTTAACTCTTGGTTTATTTAAAAAAAGTGCCTATTTTTGCAGCCCGAATCCGTAGAAATAATAACATAAAACAAGATACAGTAATGAAAAGAACATTTCAACCCTCTAACAGAAAGAGAAAAAACAAACACGGTTTCCGTGAGAGAATGGCTACAGCTAACGGTCGTAGAGTATTGGCTGCGCGTCGCGCTAAAGGTCGTAAGAAACTGACTGTTTCTGACGAATACAACGGAGTGAAGGCATAAGTATTAGCCATAGCAAACGAATAAGAAGAAGTGAAGGAAGATTCCTTTGCTTCTTTTTGTTTTAATAAGCTTTTATCAAAAACTCAGTGAAACTCTGTGATACTGTGTAGCGAAAATAGTATCTTTGTCCGGATTAACAGCTTATAATTATGACGATAAAAGAATTTTTTTCTTTCAAAGCCAATAGATTCTTCTGGGTAAACATCATAGCCATGGTTGTGGTGGCTGTGCTCATTGTGTTCGGCGCACTTAAAGGATTGGATATATACACACGCCATGGCCAAGCTGTAGTGGTGCCCGACGTAAAAGGGATGTCTGTAAGCGAGGCTGAAAAGATGTTCCGGGATCAGGGACTGACTTATGTTGTGTCCGATTCCAATTATGTAAAGAACAAACCGTCCGGCATCATTCTTGATCTTAATCCGTCGGTCGGGCAGAAAGTGAAAGAAGGACGAACGATCTACCTCACAATAAATACACTCAGTACTCCTTTGTGCGTAGTGCCCGATGTGGCCGATAACAGCTCCGTGCGTCAGGCACAGGCAAAGTTAATGGCTGCCGGCTTTAAGCTGACCGAGAACCGGATGGTGAGCGGAGAGAAGGACTGGGTATATGGTGTCATTTATCAGGGACGCCAGTTGCAGATTGGAGATAAAGCTCCTATCGGTGCTACTTTGACTCTGATGGTGGGTGACGGGGTACAATCTGCCGGAGCCGATTCGGTCGATATGGTAGAAAATGCTGCCATTTCTGCTGATGATTCCGGGACTGAAGACGATTCCTGGTTTTAATGTAAGAAACGTATACGTAGAAAAAACGCATGATAGAAGAATTGCCTGACGAACTTGAACAGGACGAATTGGATGATATAGAACCTGTAGGTGACGAGAACCAGCTCTACGAGCATTTCCGTGTGGTAGTGGACAAAGGGCAGGCGATGGTCCGGGTAGATAAATATTTGTTTGAACGCATCGTCAATGCTTCGCGCAATCGCATACAGAAGGCTGCTGAAGACGGTTTTGTCATGGCTAACGGCAAGCCCGTGAAGAGTAGCTATAAGGTGAAACCGCTGGATGTGATTACGGTGATGATGGATCGTCCCCGCTACGATAATGAGATTATTCCTGAAGACATTCCCTTGAATATTGTCTACGAAGACAAATACCTGATGGTGGTGAACAAGCCTGCCGGGCTGGTTGTGCACCCCGGACACGGAAACTATCATGGTACATTGGTCAATGCCATCGCCTGGCATCTGAAAGATAATCCGGACTATGATGCTAACGACCCTCATGTGGGATTGGTACATCGCATCGATAAAGATACTTCGGGGTTACTGGTCATTGCTAAAACTCCGGATGCCAAAACCAATTTGGGCATTCAGTTTTTCAACAAGACTACCAAACGCAGATACCGTGCACTCGTATGGGGAATTGTCGATCAGGACGAAGGTACCATCGTGGGGAGTATCGCCCGTAATCCGAAAGACCGGATGCAAATGGCCGTTATGCCCGACCCGGCTCAAGGAAAACATGCTGTCACCCATTACCGGGTACTTGAGCGTCTGGGATATGTCACTCTGGTGGAATGTATTCTTGAAACAGGGCGTACGCACCAGATACGCGTACACATGAAGCATATCGGTCACGTACTCTTTAATGACGAACGGTATGGAGGTCACGAAATCCTGAAGGGAACTCACTTTAGTAAATACAAACAATTTGTAAACAATTGCTTCGACACTTGTCCGCGGCAGGCCTTGCACGCCATGACGCTGGGGTTTGTGCATCCCGTCACTGGTGAAGAGATGCATTTCACTTCGGAGTTGCCGGATGATATGACCCGGTTGATAGAGAAGTGGCGAGGCTATATTAGCAACAGAGATTTAGAATGAAACGCAACATTGCCATCGTGGCAGGAGGCGATACCTCCGAAATCGTAGTTTCCCTGCGTAGTGCACAGGGCATTTACTCCTTCATTGATAAGGAGAAGTATAATTTGTACATCGTAGAAATGGAAGGCCGTCGCTGGGAAGTGCAGTTGCCGGACGGAAGTAAAACGCCGGTAGACAGAAACGACTTTAGTTTTATGAATGGGGCGGAGAAGGTTGTATTCGACTTTGCCTATATCACCATTCATGGGACGCCGGGTGAAGACGGACGTTTGCAGGGGTATTTCGACATGATGCGCATTCCGTATTCGTGTTGTGGTGTATTGGCTGCTGCCATCACTTACGATAAGTTTGTCTGCAACCAGTATCTCAAGGCATTTGGCGTACGTATCTCCGAATCATTGTTGTTGCGTCAGGGACAGACTGTTTCCGATGAGGATGTGATAGAGAAGATCGGTCTGCCTTGCTTCATCAAACCCAATTTAGGAGGGTCCAGTTTTGGAGTGACAAAGGTAAAAACGCGCGAACAAATTCAGCCGGCTATCGCTAAAGCTTTCGGCGAAGCGGAAGAGGTAATGATAGAAGCTTTTATGGCCGGAACAGAATTGACTTGCGGTTGTTATAAGACGAAAGAAAAATCGGTCGTTTTCCCGTTGACTGAGGTAGTGACGCATAATGAGTTTTTCGATTACGATGCGAAGTACAACGGACAAGTAGACGAAATCACTCCGGCACGTGTATCGGAAGAACTGACCGAACGGGTACAGGCATTGACTTCGGCTATCTATGATATATTGGGATGTTCGGGCATTATCCGCGTAGACTATATCATTACGGAAGGTGAAAAGATTAATCTTCTGGAGGTGAATACCACACCGGGTATGACCGCTACCAGCTTCATTCCCCAACAGGTGCGTGCTGCCGGAATGGATATAAAAGATGTAATGACTGATATTATTGAGAATAAATTTTAACTGTAAGCTGTGAGCAATGGGCTACAGGCTGCACAAACCGCAAGTTTGGTGTGGTATAAGATAGCGTGGCTCTCGTAGCTTATACAAAGAATGAAAGCTATGAATACAACCGAGTTTGATGAAATCCGTCCTTACAACGACGAAGAGCTCCCCGGAGTTTTCGAAGAACTGATTGCCGATCCGGCTTTTCAGAAAGTGGTTGCCGGGGTGATACCGGATGTTCCCTTTGAGATGTTGGCACAAAAGATGCGTGCCTGCAAAACGAAACTGGAATTTCAGAAGACCTTCTGTTACGGTCTGCTGTGGAAACTGGCGGGGGAGTGTACTGATGGTATCTCATTAGATCATACGGCTATTCCGGACAAGAGTAAGGCATACACATACATTTCGAATCACCGGGATATAATCCTCGATTCCGGCTTCTTGTCGGTACTGTTAGTCGACCAGGGGATGGATACGGTGGAAATTGCCATTGGTGATAACCTGCTGATTTATCCGTGGATCAAAAAGTTTGTCCGGGTCAATAAATCATTTATCGTACAGCGCGCACTGACTATGCGGCAAATGCTTGAATCATCGGCACGTATGTCCCGTTATATGCACTATACGATTGGTCAAAAGAACCAGTCCATCTGGATTGCACAGCGTGAAGGACGTGCCAAGGACTCCAATGACCGCACCCAGGACAGTGTGCTCAAGATGCTTGCGATGGGTGGAGAGGGTGATGTAGTGGATCGTCTGATGGAGATGAATATTGCTCCTCTTGCTATTTCTTACGAATATGATCCTTGCGATTACCTGAAAGCACAGGAGTTCCAGTTGAAACGTGATATAGAGGGGTATAAGAAGACCATGGAAGACGATCTGAAAAATATGCAGACCGGTCTGTTTGGTTATAAAGGTAAGGTACACTTCCAGACCGGGGCCTGCCTCAATGATTTGCTTTCGACAGTGGATCGTTCTTTGCCTAAGCCTGAGTTGTTTACACGCATCTCTACATGGATCGACGAACGCATTCATGGCAATTATCGACTCTACCCGGGCAATTATGTGGCTCATGACTTGCTGACCGGCAAAAATGATTTTGAGTCCCATTATACATTGGCCGACAAACAACGTTTCGAAGCCTATATGGAGAAACAGCTTGGAAAGATTGAGATACCCGATAAGGATATTCCATTCTTGCGTGAAAAGTTGTTGCTGATGTATGCTAATCCGCTTGTGAATTACTTAGCTGCACGTCAATGAGAATATGGGTGCTGCATATCGCCCGACTTGTATTGCTCTCTGCTTTCCTGATCTCCTGTAATGAAGAAGAGGGAGCCTCTTACCCTCCTGTGAAACTGGAGTTTCTGACCGCTGAGGCGGGAGCAGACGGTACTTTGCAAACATTGGTAACGGATAAGGGAGAGCGTCTGGTGGTGGCAGAAGACCGCACCCGGACGGAATTATTCCCGAATGGAAGTAGCCGCGTGGTGAGTAATTATGAAGTAATCTCGTCCGCCGGTGGGCAGAAGGAGGTGCGGATTTATGCATTGGCCAATACTGTATCTCCTGCCCCGGTACCCGCTGCGGAGTTCGGAAATGGTTTGAAACTGGACCCGGTTGATGTGCTGAGTATCTGGATGGGGCGTGATTTTCTGAATATGACCCTCTCCATCAAAGCACAAAGTGAGAAACACAGGTTCCATTTCATTGAAGAGTCCGTTGTGAGGGATGCCGTAACAGGGCGGTTAACTGTCCGTTTGATGCTCTATCATGATAATGGAGGAGATATGGAAGCCTATACCAAACGGGCTTATGTCTCGGTGTCGTTGGGCCGGTATGCGGCAAGTGCTGCCGAACCGGCAATGATTTATTTCAGCTTGCATACGTATGACGGGAAGGTGAAGACCTATCAGTTTGAGTACGTACCCAGTCACTAATCATTAATTACTAAAAAGTTGTGTTTTGAATTTATTATTTAATTCTGTAGAGATGTGTATGATTGTATTGGGTGGAGTATATTTAAGTGATATTGGAAAGCGTTTTTGTTATTAAACGACTTTAGATATTATTCTTATTTTGTGTTCTCATTTCACCATGTCTTGAGAATTTATTAAAAGAGGGTGTCCGAAAAGGGTACCCTCTTTTTTTATGTAAAAGTCCGAACTTTCCCAAGCTCGGACTTTTTAATTTGCTCTAAAATGTTTATCTTAGAGCATGTTAATCGATAGTGCAAATATACAATTTAAGGAGTATTCTCAAGGTATGGATTCCTTATTTCCTTGCCGTCTTGATGAAAATATTTCTTCGGATGCTCCGGTCCGGCTTGTCAACCAGATTGTTGATAAGCTTGACATCAGTCCGTTGTTATCTACTTATAAGGGTGGTGGTTGTCCTGCTTATTATCCCCGCATGCTTTTGAAAGTGTTGTTCTTCGCCTACCTGAACAATGTGTACTCTTGTCGTAAGATAGCACGTCTACTTCAGGAGAACATCCTTTACATGTGGCTTTCGGGCAAGTCCACTCCCGACTTCCGTACCATCAATGATTTCCGCAGCAAGCGTTTGAAGAGTTGTATCCACAGTTTGTTCACTCAGATTGTGCTCATGCTTGTTGAGTTGGGATATATCAGCCTGGAAAAACAATATATCGACGGGACCAAGATGGAGTCGGCAGCCAACCGTTATACTTTCGTCTGGCGCAAAAGTGTGGAAAAGTATAAGGATCGTCTGGAAAATAAGATTCAATGTATACTTTCTCAAATTGATGAGGGTATTCTCGGTGACAACACCGCTCCTGGAGAATCAACTCTTCCTATTGACAGCCATGCTCTGAAAGAAAAAATAGATGCCATTAATCTGGAGAACCGCAATAAACGTGAACTTCGTCAGATTAAAAAGCTTAATGAGGAGTACTTACCTAAGCTGCAGGAATATGAGAAACACTTGGAAATAATGGGGGAAAGAAACAGCTATTCCAAAACAGATCCTGATGCGACTTTTATGCGCATGAAAGAAGACCACATGAGGAACGGTCAGCTTAAACCGGGATATAATCTACAGATATCCACGGAAAACCAGTTCATAACAAACTATGCTTTCTATCACAATCCGGGTGATACGTTGACGTTGATTTCATTTCTATTGTATGGCCGGATGAGATACTGCCGGTTCATGAAAGAGGTTTGTGCGGATGCCGGATATGGAAGTGAGGAAAATTATGAGTTTATGGAACGCTTCGGTATAAGCGCTTATGTGAAATATAATTATTTTCATATGGAACAAACAAAAAAATGGAAATGTGACATCTCCAAACAAGATAATTTGTATTATAACGAACCGGAAGATTACTTTGTATGTCCGATGGGACAGTATATGAAATTTGCCTACACGATAAAGGCTGTCAATGATAATGGATATGAAAGTGAAATAAGTGTTTACCGTGCTAAGAACTGTCAGGGATGTCCCCTACAAAATAAATGTCACAAAGGGAGAGGAAACAGGGAGATCAAGGTGAATCATAAATTAAGGCGGTACAAGCAACTGGCACGTGAGAAACTCACTTCATCAAAAGGGCTTGAACATAGGAGCAAAAGACCGGTGGAGGTGGAAGCGGTCTTCGGGCAAATAAAATGGAATAAAGAGTACAAGAGGTTCAGGCATAAAGGCTTGGAGAAGATTGTCATGGACTTTGGAATATTGGCTATTGCATTTAACATCGGAAAAATGATCTGCAAGCAGAAAAAGGCTAAGAAAGGGAGGGATGGAAAGGATTATAAGACTGATAAAGGGAGAAAATTGAGTTTCATGAGGGGCATTTTTATAAGTTGTTGGATAAATCACAAAAAAAGAAAAAAGTTAGAGGGTACCCTTTTCGGACACCCTCTTTATTTATGTGTATATTGTGACCATTAAACGATATTTGATTAATCTTAAAAAAGAAGCTTATGAAAAAGAACATTTTATTGGGGAGTGTTTTGTTATTTATTATGGTTATCACATTGGGAGTCTCTATATCAAGAACTCAGAATGTGAATTCCGATTTGTTTTCTTTGGTTGGCGTGGAACAGCTATCTTATGCTGAGGTTATTGGCCCTGTTGAAGTAACTTGTAGTGGAGGTAGTTCTGGTACTTGTTTCAAAATGGGATATCAAGAGGGATTATATGGTACTTGTTACTTCTTTTGTACTTTTACTGGATATCAAAGCGACTATTGTAGTTCTTGGTATGTTAACTTGGTGAATTTTTGTACAATAATAGGGGGGATCTAAACGTATCGATATAAAATGATTTTGAGGGTTATGTATAACTTTTGAGAGCAGAAACTATGAATTTGAGTAAAAAGTGTTAATATACAATGTGCTAATGTATTATAGCTTTTTACTCAAATTGTTTTAATATTTATTTCTCTGAGGCTTAAATTATGAAAAATATACTTGTTTTTATTATTATAGCAATGGGACTTGCAGCATGTAGGCGTTCGTCTACAATCACTCCAAGAGATGTAAAGGGCATAAAGACAGTAAATATAGATAAAAATAATGTAGTTTCTATCTATGATATTTTTTCTAAGGTGGAAATAATTCCTTTAGAGATGACTGAGGAGTCTGCATTAGGCTATCCTCTAAGAAAAATTTTAGTGAATGATGGAAATTATTATGTTTTAGATTACACTCAAAATACAATCTTTAAATTTGACTCTTGTGGCAAATATTTAGATAAGATTAATAAATTAGGCTCTGCTCCAGAAGAGTATACTTTATTATATGATTTCAGTTTTAATCCTTATAACCAAAATTTGGAATTAATGTCTGCTATGGGATATATTAATATTTATGATCATTCTGGGGAATTTTTTAAGCAGCGTGTAAATTTACCCAAAACAGTACATTCTATTAACTATTTTGCAAATTTATCTCCCGACAAATATGTTTTCTTTAGTAACACAAAAGAAGGTAATAAGATTATGCTTTATGATATAAAAGAGAAAAAAATAACTTCTGAGAATTATGATGTACCAAGTTTTATTTTTACTAATACCCCTTATCATCATTCTTATAGTCCATTTTATATGCATAATGATACTGTTTGCTTTGTGCAAGCTTATAATGGCGATGTATTTACCATTTGTGAAGATGGAACTCTGAAACCTAGATTTCAATGGAATTTTATGGAATATAATTTTGATATTTCGACTCTTAAAGAGGAGTCGATCGAATTTTATGTTAATCATAGTCGTAACGTAAGTAGCCATTATGCAACATGTTTTTTAGCTTATGGTGAGAATTCTGATTATTATATAACTCGTTTTAGACTGAAGAAGAGATATTACCATTTGATATTAAATAAAAAAGAAGGGACCTGTCTCACATTTAATTCTTTGAAGGAGGGGTGTGACTGTTTCCCGTTTTTAATGGATAATAATTATCTCTACTTTTATGTAAGCCCTCGGGAACTAAATTTTGCATTGAATCCAGATGTACTTAATAGTAGAGACCGATTGAAATTTGAAACTGTAACTTTTGACGATAATCCAATAATAATTAAATATACATTTAAATGACAGAAATGAGAATAAAAGTGATTTTGTTTTCTGGCCTTTTGATGGCTTTTTCGATTTTAATAATAACAGTTATAATATTATTTATGTGCGCAAATATTACTCAGAAACCAAAAGAAGAAGATAATCCTGACTTTGGAATAGAGAGAATGTATATTGAGGATAATATTTATGAGGCCAGTATGAATAATGGTTTAGAGTTAGATTTGCCTTGGATTCATTTAGATACAGTATTTGTCTGCTATTATTCTGCTCAATCATGTGGCATTTGTGTTGAGTATGCTTTAAATAAGATAAAAGAGTCCTTTGAGCCTACTGATATGGGGCAATGTGTATGGTTTTTAACTTCTGATTTTAATCCTAAAATGAAATTTAGTGAGGAAGGGACAATAAATCTTGGTAAGAAAAAAAGTGGATTAAAAATAGAAGGCTCCATGTATGTATGTTATTTTTTGCTGATAAATGGAAAGGTCCAACATCTTTTTATACCTGAAAACAAATTCCCTAATTATACAGATATTTATCTGAAAACAATGAAAAAACGATATTTCTAGGAACTTGTTTGAGGAATAATTTCTGAGTTGTAAAATTGTAATATAATATATTGGGCTTTAATTAAATATTGTTTCCTAACTTCTTGATTATTATGGGATAACTTGATGTAAACACAATGGGTGTTGTTAAAATATGGTAATCGAATTATTGACATCTCTTTCGATGTTGACAATCAACTTTGGGGAAAGAAACAATATGCAGCAATGCTGCTCAGTAGATTTACAACAAGATTTGAAAAGCTTATGTTTGGAATGCCCTATTTGGACGATGTTCTTTAGTTCATCATTGATAGTTTCGGTGATAGATTTTTTCTTGAGCAATATTCTGTCGTGAATGCTCATAGGTGTTCTCCGGTGTGTTGCTGTTGAGTAGGGTAATCAATTGTATTCAGTTAATAAACAACTTTTTGAGGAGTTTTTGATTATATGTCCTTTGTTTTCGATAATGATCATAGGAAATCAGATGGAGAAACAGGTGAGTCAAATGTGTGTATACATATTGCTGATAATAATGTTCCAAACGTCTGTAATCTAAGGTATGAAACATAATGAGAATTGAATCACCTACGGCATTCTTAGATTTTGGTGATATTTCTGCTTTTGAGAAGTGTTTCAGAATTTATGTTATATTTTTCAACAGGGTATCAAAAAACTAACAGAAATCATTTGTTAAACAGAATATTTCAATAACTTTGTTTTCAGCAAACATAGCGATAAGAGACTTGAAAATGTTATAATTAAGCATTATAACTTTGCGGGTATTATTGTTATTTATCAAATAATCAAACGATTAAATCCTGTTGAACTCACGTCGTTATAGAATCAAACAATTACTAAATTATATGTCGAAAATGAATTCAATGCTTATGGGAATATGGTTTTTATTGTCATCTCTCTTTTCTTGCCAGCAGTCGAAAGGGGATTTCAAGACAGTGCCGGTAAAGGAGTTTGCTTCACTGATTCAGGACGAGAGCGTACAGCGGTTGGATGTCCGTACAATGGCCGAGTACTCTGAAGGCCATATCCCGGGGACTATCAATATCAATGTGCTTGATGATTCGTTTGCCGCTATGGCAGACTCTACGCTTCAGAAAGATAAGCCGGTAGCTTTGTATTGCCGTAGTGGTAAGCGCAGCAAGAAAGCGGCTGCCATCCTCAGTGAGAAAGGTTATAAAGTTTACGAACTGGATAAGGGATTTAATGCCTGGCAGGAAGCGGGAGAGAAAGTAGAGAAATAACGATCAACGATGAACAGCAATCATGTGCAACCCTGTTCATCGTTGATCGTTCATTGTTATTATAGATTTTCCAACAGTCTTTTCAATACTACTGTTGCTGATATTTCGCGGTTTGCAGCTTCCGGGATTACAATGGATTGGGGGCTCTCGATAACATCGTCCGTCACAATCATGTTCCGTCTTACCGGAAGGCAATGCATGAAGTAGGCGTTGTTGGTTACGGCCATTTGGCGTTCGCCTACGGTCCAGTTGCGGTCTGTACTCAAAATCTGTCCGTAGTTGTCACCTGTGTAGGCTGCCCAGTTCTTGGCATATATAAAGTCGGCTCCTTCGAATGCTTTCATCTGGTCATATTCTACCCGTGCGTTTCCTACAAACTTCGGGTCGAGTTCATAACCTTCAGGGTGGGTGATGACAAATTCATAGTCAGTGGCATTCATCCATTCGGCAAACGAGTTGGGGACTGCCTGTGGCAATGGACGCGGATGCGGTGCCCAGGTCATTACTACTTTCGGACAGGCAGTCTTTTTATATTCTTCGATGGTGATAAGATCGGCAAAGCTCTGCAACGGATGGCGGGTGGCCGCTTCCATGGAGAATACCGGGCGTCCGGAATGTTGTATAAACTGATTGATGATTACTTCGTTATAGTCGTACTCGCGGTTCTCGAAGCGGGCAAACGAACGTACACCGATAATGTCGCAATAACATCCCATGACCGGAATGGCTTCCAACAGATGCTCTGGTTTGTCACCGTCCATGATGACGCCACGTTCCGTTTCCAGCTTCCAGGCTCCCTGGTTGATGTCCAGCACAATTACGTTCATACCCAGGTTAAGCGCAGCTTTCTGAGTGCTGAGGCGGGTGCGGAGGCTGGAGTTAAAGAAGATCATCAACAGGGTTTTATTACGTCCCAGTTCTACATATTTAAACCGGTCTTTCTTGATCTCGAATGATTCGGCCAGGGCTGATTTCAGGTCGCCGATGTCTTGTACGCAAGTAAATTTCTTCATAATTGTCTTTGTTAGAATGAATATACCTTTCCGCAAAGGTATGATAAAATTTTCAATTGGCAGACTGTGCCCATGAAAGATACTCCGTTTGCCGTGGGGACAGGAAAGTGCTGTTGGCCAGATAATCCTTATTGTTAGCATAGATAAAGAGCACACTGCCCTTTTTAATCGTGTCGATTATCGGTTTGGCAAGTGCCTGCGGCAGGGCAGGACAACCCAGGCTTCGTCCCAGGCGGCCGGCAGAAGCGGCTATGTTAGGGTTGGCATAAGCGGCGCCGTGCATCACGATGGCACGTTGTTTGGCTTGGTCATTAATTCCTTTTTCCAGTCCGTTCAGTACCAGAGAGTAGCCGTTGCGCCCCTGATATGTATTTTCTGTCAGGTAAAAGCCAAGTGAACTTTTGTATGAACCGTTTTTATTGGAGAAAGAAGTTGCATAGTTCTCTCCGCTGTTTCTGCCATGTGATACGACAGAGGTATAAAGCAATTTCTTATTCTTCATATCGAGCACATAGAGGCGCTTCTGGGTAGATGGTTTAGAAAAGTCTATCAGCGTCATGATAGACTTGCTTTTCTGCTCGATTTTCCGGTAGCCGGTGACTGCCTGACGGAAGGCTGTATAGCTTACGATACCATCCAGGTGCATATCGTCGAACAGTTGATCCACTTCGTCCGTTTCGGGAGTGGAGGCAACGGATACAGGTTCACTGACCGGTACACGGCTGGGTGTTTCTGCCAAAGGAAGAAGAAACAACAGGAGAAATAGAAATACTTTTTGCATAGGAAACAGAGAAAAATAACGGCGCAAAGATACGGATTTCTATTCCAAAACAAAAATAATTGTCTCATTTACAGGTGCCCAATCGAAAATAAACTTCGAATGTGAGGTGGCATTCCGTACACACATGTGCGAACGGGGGGTGGTGCCCAGTGACGGACTGTACTCGATGAGTGCTTTGCGTGGCTCGTTTACCGGGACTCCGTGAATGTATCCTCCGTCCGAGAACCGGCTTGCGTAAGGTGCAAAGCCTCCGGTAGCGGTAGAACCGTCTTTGAGGAATATCATACGTGCCTTTTTCTCCTGCAATACGAAGATGCCTAACGGGGTTTCCTGTGCATACGGCGGGCGGTGTCGTCCGGTGGTGGCGGGGTTCATGCTGCGTACAGCCCATCGGGCCTCGCCGGTTTGTTCCAGTGTTGCTATGTTCTGGTCTCTCCGGTCTATCATGATTGCTTTGGTGAAACGGGTCGTATCCGGGAGTACTTTGACGTATTTCTTGGGTACATACCACTCTTCGCCTATGTAGATGGGAGATACCTTGACGAACTTTTCTCCGTCTGCCAGAAAACGTACCAGCGAACCGTCTTCTCCATAACGTTCGGGTACCAGTGTATCGGTGAGCAGATAGAGCGGAACGGACTGGTAACGCTCTATGCCCAGGGTGTCGGCAATGCGTTTGTAAGCATTCCGTTTGTAGTGGCGCACCAATGGGGCTTCACCGTTCCGATTCTTATAGTTTTGCAGGATACCCCATCGAGAGGGCTCTTGCTGGATATTCTCGAGCAGAGCCAGACGTTCTTTGATCTTATCCCACTGGAAACTGCGGGTGGTATCTTTGTACGGGTAAGTATCTTCAAGGGTATATTTGTCGTAGAGCAGGTCTTTCACAATCTCTATCTGCTCTGCCGAGATAGCCTTGGGCTTCTCTTCGGGAGGTGTTTGTTCCAGTGAATCTGCTACAGTAACCGTTTCGGGCTGTAGCGGATTTGTTTTGTTTTCTCTGTTGCATGCGCAGAAAAGGAAGAGGAGGGAGAACAAGTATATATGGGCTGTTTGCTTCATAATGGGATGGGTTAAGGGTTTATTTACAAATATAATATTTTTTATAAGGAATAGCAAAGCGTTTTGTTTTCGTATTATTAATAATTTGCATATTTGCCCTTTGTTTTGTCAAGAGCAAGTTTACACTTCTTTAACGTGAGGTCTTGCCGGATTAAACTATTTATACTTTTCGGATTTTGCGCGGAGGAGTTATGCCGGATGTAACCGCGATAATAAGGTGAAGATGCCGTCTCCGTCTCCGGAAGCAACCGTCTTTGGGCCGGAACACCGGCTCTTCCGGCACGGAATACCGGCTCTGTTGAGGGGAAACACCGGCTCTGTCTTTCGGAAATGCAGCCTTTGAAAAAAAGAAAGGGGGAGGCAGCGGCCTCTCCCTTTTATCGCATTCTAAATAGAATGTAATGTATGATTGTATTTACAAAGATAGCATAATCCGGGGGCAAAGTCAAGTTTTGAACCGATTATTTTGCGGATTTCGCCTGAATAAAGATCATCGGCGCGTTTGTCCGTCACCTTCGATGATCCATTTATAGGAAGTGATCTCTTCCAGTCCCATCGGGCCACGGGCGTGCAACTTCTGTGTACTGATGCCGATCTCTGCTCCCAACCCAAATTGTGCTCCGTCGGTAAACGCCGTAGATACATTGGTATATACACATGCTGCATCTACCATCCGGGTGAAAAGGGCGGCGCGTTCCCGACTTTCAGTGACGATGCTCTCGCTGTGGCGGGAAGTGTACTCTTGAATATGTCCGAGTGCGTCTTCAAAACTACAGACTGTCTTGATCGCCATTTTATAGTCCAGGAACTCTGTTCCGAAACTTTCGGGTGTAGCCGGTTTCAATCCTTTGGCAGGATAATGTCCTTCAAGTGCCTGATAAGCCAACGGATCAGCGTAGATAATCACATTGCTTGCTTTGAGCTTCTCGCATAGCGCAGGCAGGTCGGACAATCTGCTCTTATGAATGATCACACAATCGAGTGCGTTGCAGACGCTGACACGGCGTGTTTTGGCGTTGTGAATGATGGCTGCTCCCTTAGTAGTGTCTCCGTATTCGTCAAAATATGTATGGCAGATGCCTGCACCTGTTTCTATCACCGGTATGGTGGCATTCTGCCGCACGAAGTTGATCAGGCTGCTGCTACCGCGGGGAATAAGCAGATCTACATATCCGGCGGCATGCAAAAGTTCGTTGGTCGCTTCGCGGTCAGCCGGCAGCAACTCGACGGTGTGGGTGTCTGCATCAAACAGCCGGAGCACATTATGTATCACTTCTACGATGGCGCGATTCGAAAAGTCGGCATCGCTACCGCCTTTTAAAATACAGGCGTTACCACTTTTCAGGCAAAGCGAAAAGACATCGAAACTGACGTTAGGACGTGCTTCGTAGATGATACCGATAACTCCGAAGGGCACACTTACTTTTGTCAGCTTCATTCCGTTGGGCCGGATGCTTTCTTTCAGGACCCTGCCCAGCGGTGAGGGGAGTGTCGCTACGTTCCGTATGTCGGAGGAAATTCCTTTCAACCGTTCTTCGGTCAGTTTCAGCCGGTCGTATTTCGGATTGTCGGGTGACATCCGATCCAGGTCTTTCCGGTTTTCGGAAAGGATATACGGCGTTTGTGCCAAAGCAGCATCCGCTACGGCGTTCAATATCCGGTTTATTTGTTCGTCGGGCAATAATGCCAAACGACGGCTGGCTGCTTGTACGGCAGCAAATGTATCATTCAGGTTCATACGCAATTCGTTTATTCGATGTACAGATAGTCATAATGGACCACTGCTTTTTTTCCATGCTTTCCGATGGCGTCCCGTGCTTGTGTCGAGTCACAGTTGGCTTTGCCCACACCTATGGGAACGCCCCGGTTATCGATGATCCGCACGATGTCATCTTTCTCAAACTCCCCTTCGATGCGGGTGATTCCGATGGGAAGGATGCTGACTGCCTTGTCCGAGTTCAAAACTTCGGAGGCTTGTTCATTGATGTGTATCTCTCCTTTGGCGAAACCTTCGCTGTGGGCTATCCATTTCTTGATACTCGACACCGACTGTGGGGCGGGGATGAAACGGGTGCAAATGGTTTCTTCCGGATGTTCCGTCAGGTTGATGAGTATATTGTCACGTTTGCCGTTGGCAATGATTACGGTAATACCTTCGTCTGCCACTTTGCGGGCAATGTTGGTTTTAGTCAGCATACCACCCCTCCCAAAACTCGATTTGCTGGTCTGGATATAGTTTGTCAGGTCTTTCCCTTGCCCAATTTCCCGTATCACGGATGAAGCCGGATCGGCAGGAGAACCGTTGTATATGCCGTCAATATTGCTTAGGATGATAAGAGCCTGCGCATCCATCATTGAGGCGATGAGTCCCGATAATTCGTCGTTGTCCGTGAACATCAGTTCGGTGACGGAGATGGTATCGTTTTCGTTGACAATGGGGATGACTCCGTTCTCGAGCATTACCGTCATGCAATTTTTCTGGTTGAGGTAATGCCGGCGGGTACCGAAATTCTCTTTGGTGGTGAGTACCTGGCCTACGGCGATGCCGTGATCACGGAACAATTCGTAATATCGGTTGATGAGTTTGGCTTGTCCTACAGCAGAAAATAACTGGCGTTGGTCAACGCTGTCGAGTTTCCTGAGGGTGCGTATTTCACTTCGTCCTGAGGCGACAGCCCCCGAAGAGATAAGAATGATTTCCATTCCGGCTTTATGCAGGGCAGCTATCTGGTCGGTTAGGGCAGACATCCGGGTGACATCCAGCGTTCCGTCTTGCCGGGTAAGTACGTTACTTCCCACCTTTACAGCTATTCGTGTAAACTCCTTTTTCATTATGCTAACGATTTGAAAGCACAAATATATGGATTTTTGTCGAAATGTAACCTAAGGGGTACATTAAATGAAAGGTCTTATCATCCGGCTGCCTAAAGAGAGGGATTAGGTGCCGGTAGTACATACCTCTCCCACGTGGGTATGCCTGACGGACATGTCTGCGTGGGAGGAGAAAAAATGTTTGGTGATTTATTCGTTCGCCTTTTCCCGGTTTCTCACTATTTCCATAGCCTGCTCGTAATCGTCTTCATTGACGAGGACGGCTATTTCCTGTCCGATGTAGTAAGGTGCCAGAGCCGCAAGGCCGCCTCCGTCTTTCAGAATGGATTCTATTCCATTGCTTTCAAGTAATCCTTTGGTAAACTCTGCTTCCCAAGGCGAACCGGTGAAGACTTCTACTAAGCGGGTGTCTTTATCTTCTTTCATAATGGTAGGGATATTATGTGGTTATCTCCTACAAATATAACAAAAAGAACCTGGATAATGTTGTTTTACATATAGATTATTCCAAAGATATCCGTTGTACCGTAATGTCTTGGTTGAGGAATGTTGAGGCCGATTCAATAAATTTATCTTCGGCTTCTGTGGTACAAAAGCTGCAACTGCCTCCCCGAGTGCATTTCCGGTCCATTTCGGGGTGCCTGTAGAGATAATCTTTCAGGCTGGCGGCTACATATTCTCCCTGTGCAACCACTTTCATACTTTGGGGCACGAACTGTTGTATCTTGGGCAGCAGCAGCGGGTAGTGGGTACATCCCAAAATGATAGTGTCTATCTGTCCGTCTTTGGCAAGCAGGTTGTGGATGTATTTACGGATGAAAAAGTCGGTTCCCTCACCATTGGCTTCGTTGTTTTCGACCAGAGGTACCCACATTGGGCAAGCTTCTCCACTTACTTTTATGTCCGGAAAGAGTTTATGTATTTCGAGCGGATACGATTCCGATTTGATGGTGCCGGCTGTGGCCAGTACTCCGACATGGCGGGTTTGGGTTATGCTGCCGATGCACTCTACCGTTGGACGAATGACTCCCAGGACTCTTCGGCTGGGATCGATATCCGGAAGGTTGTTCATTTGTATGGTTCTTAATGCCTTGGCCGAAGCTGTATTGCAGGCAAGTATCACTAAGTGGCAACCCATCTCAAACAGTTTGTTAACCGCCTGCAGGGTAAATTCATATACGATTTCAAAAGAACGGGTACCGTAAGGGGTACGGGCGTTGTCGCCCAGGTAGATATAGTCATAATCCGGAAGAGCCTCCCGGATTTTACTCAGGATGGTCAGTCCGCCATATCCGGAGTCGAATACTCCGATAGGACCGGGTTTCTGGGAAAGGGATTGTTTCATAACGGAGATGGGTTAAAATGTTACGAGCTACAAGTGACAAGTCGTAGCGTATTTTCCGCATAGTACTTGTAGCTTGTAGCTCGTAACTTTATAGCTTCCGACTCTTATTTAATGCCCAATTGGGTCTTTACTTTCGGAGTCAGGTTGATGCTCTGATTTTCGTTAACGTAAGGTATCGGAGTACGTGCCATGTCGAAAATGTAGATAACACCTTCTGCTGCGCCTACTGCTTTGATAGCATCGTCCAGCTTCTTGTATACCGGAGCCATCAGGTCGTTATTGGCTTTCTCCATATCCTGTTGCGCCTTAGCCTGGAATTGTTCTTGTCTCTGCATCATGTCTTCCAGCTCTTTTTGTCTTCTTTCTGCAATCACAGTAGGAAGAGAGTCTTTCTGCTGCATGAACTCCTGATATTTTTTGTTGAATTCTTCTTGAGTTCTCTGAAGGTCCTGTCCGAGTTGTTTGTTCAATGCCTGCAATTCAGATTGTGCTTTGGTGTATTCCGGCATAGCCGAAACAATTTCCATTGCATTGATGTGACCGAATTTAAGATTTTGTGCGAATACGCCCATCGGGAGTACCAGCATCATTAAAAGTGCAATTTTTTTAAGCATAGTTCTATTATTTATTTGAATGATTACTTTTTAGTTATCGGCTGCAAATGTATGAAATTAATTTGAATATCCTAATTTCGCCAGCACTTCATTGCTCACATCAATGCGCGGAGTGGCAAAAATAATGCTCGAAGCTGAGGCTCTGTCCACTACTACAGCGTAGCCGTTTTCTTCGGCTACTACTTTTACTGCATTGTATATTTCATCCTGAATGGGCTTCATCAGTTCTTCTCTCTTCTTAAAAAGCTCGCCTTCGGGACCAAAGTACTTCCGTTTCAACTCTGAGGCAGCCTTTTCTTTTTCTACGATGGCATCTTCTTTTTGAGTTTTCTGCGCAGCCGTCAGCTTTGCAGATGCAGCTTGATATTCTTTAAACATGGTTTGTGCTTCCTTTGCCAATACTTCGACTTCACCCTGCCATTGTTTGGTGGCTTGGTTCAATTGTTCGTTGGCACGTTCGTAAGCCGGAATGTTCTTCAGGATATACTCCATATCGATCAGAGCAAACTTTTGTGCTTGAGCTGTCATACCTACGGCAAACAGCAAGATGATAAATAGAACAGACTTTTTCATAACGCTTAGTTTTTAATGAAACAATTAGAATTCCTGACCCAATACGAAGTGGAATCTGCTTCCGCCTGCGCTCTTGTCGCCAAGTACTTTGTCGAAACCGTATGCCCAGTCGATACCCATCATACCGATCATCGGGAGGAAGATGCGGACACCTACACCGGCCGAACGTTTCAGGTCGAACGGATTGAAGTTCTTCACATCATGCCATGCATTACCGGCTTCCAGGAATGTTAACGCATAAATATTGGTACTTGTTTCCAGCATCAGCGGATATCTTAATTCAAATCCGATACGAGTGTAGGCATATCCTTCCTGTCCACGGTACGGAGTTAACGAACTGTTTTCGTAACCACGAAGGGCGACACTCTCGGTTGCATAGCTTGAATATCCGGTCATACCGTCACCACCGACGTCAAATGTACCGAACGGAGATTTCTTATATTTGTTGTAGTGGCCCAATATACCGAATTCCACACGTGTCATCAGCACCGGAGTCTTTTTCACGGTTGTCGGGTTCAGCAACGGAATATATGTTTTTGCTTTGAACTTCCACTTATGGTATTCTACCCATTTGTGCATTTTGTTCATATCGTTCTGGTTGTACTCGTTATATTTACTGTAGTCTACTCCGTCGAACAGTGAGTAAGGCGGTGTGAACTGTACAGACAGAGAGAAGTCTGAACCACTACGCGGATAAATCGGGTTATCGTAAGAAGCACGTGCCAATGTCAAGCCGATGCTTAAGTCGTTACATTTACCGTTAGTTACCGGGAAGTACTGCCAGTCTTTCAAGATATATCTTTGATAAGAAAGCTCGGCTGAAAGCTGGAAGTAGTCATCCGGCCAGTTCAAGCGTTTTCCCCAACCTGCTGACAGACCCCACATTTTGATTGACTTGTCAGGGTCATAATAGTTTTCGTAGTTGTTATAGTTACCATAATTGTACATACCGTAACCGCCTAAGCCGCTGTAATAACTGTTGTAGTAATTGTTATAGTAGCTTGAGTTATAGTAACGGCTGCTGATATCAGTCTGAACTGAGAAGAATGCCGACAGGGAGAATGAATTCGGACGTTTACCTCCGAACCAGGGATCAAAGAACGAAATGCTATACTGCTGATAGTATTGTGCATTGGTCTGTCCGCTGATGGTCAGTGTCTGTCCGTCACCCTGAGGCAGGATACCACGATAGTTTTCTCCCGGGTGCAATAGGTTTGCCAAAGAGAAGTTCGTAAATTTCAAACTTAATTTACCGATAACACCCGTCTGTCCCCAACCGGCAGAGAACTCTACCTGGTCATTTGCTTTGGATACCAGATCATAGGCAATATCTACCGTTCCGTTCACTTGGTCCGGCTGAATATCCGGTTTGATGTTTTCCGGGTCAAAGTGTCCCATTTGTTGGATCTCACGCATAGAACGCATCAGGTCCTCACGGCTGAACAACTCGCCCGGGCGGGTACGGAGTTCACGGCGAACAACGTTTTCGTACAAACGGTCATTACCATTGATCTTGATCTTATTGATGCTGGCTTGCCGGCCTTCGTAGATTCTCATCTCCAAGTCGATAGAGTCGTTGTCGATATTCACTTCTACCGGATCTAACGTGTAGAACAGATAACCATTGTTGTAATAGAGGTTACCGATAGCGTCTTCATCGGTTGACAAACGTTCATTCAGCAATTTCTGGTTGTATACATCTCCTTTCTTCATGCGGAGCATAAAGTTCAGTTGTTCTGAGGGATAAAGAGTGTTACCCACCCATGTTACGTTGCGAAGGTAGTATTTATCGCCTTCCTCCAATTCAATGTATACATCTACCGTTTTATCGTCAAATTTGGATACGCTGTCTTTCACGATACGTGCATCGCGATAACCCAGTTCGTTGTACTTATCAATAATCAGTTGCTTGTCCTCTTCATACTTCTCATTAACAAACTTCTTGGTGCGGAACAAGTTCAGCAGTTTTCCCTTTTCGTTTGTTTTCTTCATCACACGTTTCAGCTTCGATGTTTTGATAGCATGGTTACCGGCAAAAGTAATGGCATGGACTTTTACCTTTTCTTTCTTATCGATATCTATGTCGACCAATACTTGATTTTCATTTGCAGGATCATCTCTTTGAGTGATGGTTATTTCTGCATTCTTAAATCCTTTATCGTCGAAATAGCGTTTACTTAAAACCTTTGCACGGTCCACCAGATTAGGAGTGATCTGACTGCCTTTTATCATACCCAGTTTGGTCTGTAGGTCTTCACGCTCCGACTTTTTCACACCGTGATAGCGTATGTCTGAAATGCGCGGACGTTGAGTCAGACTGATCTTCAGCCAGATTTTATTGCCTTCTATCTTTTCGGCTGTGATTGACACGTTGGAGAACAGACCGTGACGCCAGTAGCGTTTGATTGCCCCCGTGATCTCATCACCCGGTACGGTAATAGTTTGTCCTACAGAAAGTCCGGACAGTCCGATAAGAACATAATCTTCGTAGTTCTTGACACCTTCGACCTTGATGTCGGCTATTTCATATTTTTTCGGTGTCCCGGAATACATGATAACGGGTTTTGATTCGTCAGTGTTAGCATCTTGTGCTACGCCCGGCAATGCAAAGCAAAACAGGCTGATAAACGTTACGAATATGAAGGAAATACGATAATGCATTTATGTTATAATTAAGTTTTGAGTTAACTGATTTGTTCGCTGGTCTTTCCGAATCTGCGTTCGCGTCTCTGGTAGTCACAGATAGCTTTGTGCAATTCTTCTTCCTTAAAGTCTGGCCAGAAGGTTTCACAAAAATAAAGCTCCGAATAAGCACATTGCCAAAGTAGATAGTTGCTTAAACGAATCTCTCCGCCTGTACGGATTAAGAGGTCCGGATCGGGCATGAAATTGGTTGTCAGATGCGTCTGGATGCTTTCCGAAGTAATTTCTTCAGGAGTCATTTCTCCTTTCTGAACCAATGTGGCAATCTGCCGTGCGGCCTCGGTTATTTCCCATCTGGCAGAATAACTGAGAGCAAGTACCAGACACATTCCTGTGTTTTTGGAAGTACGTTCGACACAGGCATTCAAGCGCTTCCGTACATTTTCGGGTAGTTTGTTGATGTCTCCGATGATACGGAAACTTATATTGTTTTTCATAAATGTTTCCTCTTCGATAGAGTCGAATAGGAGGCTCATCAATGCAGCGACTTCGTCCGATGGCCGGTTCCAGTTTTCGGTTGAAAAGGTATATAAGGTAAGGAATTTGACTCCTAACCTGGCTGCCTCTTCAGTGATGATATGCACAGTTTCGGCTCCGGCCTGATGTCCAAAACTACGTTCGCGTCCGCGTTGTTTGGCCCATCGTCCGTTACCGTCCATGATAATGGCTACATGCTTAGGTATCCGGTTTAAATCTATTTGTTCTTTATAGGACATTTCTTTAATTATTTGTTCTGTCTGGCAAAACCAAATTTATTAAGTCGTCCACGCCATACTTCGTTGGCATCGCCGTTACTCCATATTACCCAGATAAAGTTATCTTTGTCCACTACAGTAGAGTAGTTGTTCCCTCTGTCTTTGAATTCAGTCGGTAAGAAGATTTTCTTATCGGCTTTATACCAGGCAAGTCCTGCTTCCGATGTGTAGATCGTTTCGAACTTTCCTCCGAATGCCCAGAAAGCGTTGCCATAATAGAAGAAAGACGGTTTGTCGAGCTTCGGACAATAGGCAGTGGTCGATGACGTTTTTAAAGGAATCCAAAGTAAACCGTCCTGTGAACTCCAGGCCACCGAAGTTGTATCGCTTGCATTGCGATTATTGCCCATTACGGCTATCGTCTGTATTCCTGTAGCATTGAGATAAGAAGTTGCTGACAAATTATCCAGCGGGAAGTCAGATCCGACTTCTTCTGGACTGATATTCCATGTGGTTGCTTCAGAATTGCTTATCGCAAATGTAGATTGACTACCATTATTAATAATACCGGCAATTCCGGAGATATCCAGCAGATTGCCCTCATTCTTGGGGAAAGGGGCGATCAGCATCTCTACTTTACCGTTTTTATTCAAATCGGTTGCAAGACTCCATGATGCCCCATCTGAAGAAACATATACTTTCTCACCGTTTGTGGCATACAATTTTTCACCAAAAGCAATGAGGGAAGAGAGTTTTATGTTTTCCGGAAGACCGGTAACAGATACCTGTGTCCAACTTCTTCCTTTGTTGATTACGTCTCCTGATGATTTGTAGGCAGTAGTGTTTGATGTATACACAAGAATGTCTTCACCCAGAATTACGGACTTCTGATACCCACTGTAGTTAGCAAAGTTATCTGTCATTTTAGTCCAGTTCATGGAGTCCGGATCCTGTCGGTGTACGCGCACTGAAATGGTGTACTCTTTGGTATATTGCATATCCGCGGCCCATACCTTTATTCTCATGGGCTTTTCCATAGTGCCCCTGAGGTCTATAGAGTCGGAGTAATTAAACAAGGTGTCCTGACCCTCTGCGTTTTTAGCCGTGACTATTCCAGACGCTGTGGTTAGTTTTATAAGAATACGGTCAATAATTGTATCGGAGCCCACAGGCAGTGAATCCTGGTTATAAATAAGTCCAACTCCGTCAGGCCCAAATTGATCTATTGTAAATTTATAGTTTACCCCATGTACGGTATCAAGTGCAAATGCATGTATGGTAGCATCCGGGCTGTATTCAATTTCTTCAGTGTCAAGGCACGAAGTAACGGCAAACGATACAAGGAAGAAACTTACAATTACTGATAAAAACTTTATTCTCATTTGAAAGATTGTGTTTATTTACAAGTTGCAAAAATAGGAACATTTTTCTCTATATTGAACATTGAAGGGAAGTTTTATATAAAATTATAGATAATCTGCTCGATTTTGTCGATATAAAACTCCCTGAATGCTGCGAATTTAAGTATTTCTCTTTAAGTAATGCCTGAAGGTTGTAGCGAAATGTTTTTCTTCTGAATAACTAATTTTATCGCTTATTTCAGGTGCTTTAACACCGGAATAAAGCCGTTTGTCGCTTCTTTCTATAATAATTTCATCCCATATTCCGGAGCAGATAAATGATTCCAGCAATATCTTGCCTCCTTCGACCATCAAGGATTGTAGATTACGCTGATAGAGGGTTGCCAGTATTTGTGGCAGAATATCTGTTTGATAGTCCAAGGGGATATATTCCAGATTCTTTTTACCGGGGCGGTGGCATTCCGTAAAAATGAGTGTAGGCACACTGCCATCTAAAAGGTGTGAAGTCTGAGGAAGCGAATGATTACGGTCCAGAGCTATGCGTGCCGGGTTATGCCCGTACCAGTGACGTACAGTTAATGCCGGATCGTCTAATAATGCTGTTCGGGTACCTACCATGATAGCATCCGATTCTGCTCTTTTTTTATGTACCAACATGGAAGTGAGGGGAGTGGATAATAGCACAGGATGTCCTTCTGTACGCTCTAAGTCGATGAAGCCATCAGCCGATTCTGCCCATTTTAAAACAATATAAGGGCGATGAAGGGTGTGGAAGGTGATGAATTTCCGTATAAGTTCGCGGCACTCCTTTTCCAGGACTCCCACTATGACCTCACGTCCGGCATTCCGTAATTTTTGGATGCCTTTACCCGCAACTTTGGAAAATGGGTCCTGGCAACCGATTACGATTTTGGGAATTTGCTTTTCTATGATTAGGTCAGCACAGGGAGGTGTCTTTCCATGATGGGAACAAGGCTCAAGGCTTACGTATATAGTACTGCGTTTCAGTAAAGAGGAGTCTTTAACAGAACGGATAGCGTTGACTTCGGCATGGGCTTCTCCACAACGGACATGATAACCTTCGCCGATGATTTGTTCATCACATACGATGACGGCCCCCACCATTGGGTTGGGAGATACGTTGCAAAGACCGTTTCTTGCCAATTGGATGCAACGTCTCATGTATTTTTCTTCTTCCATCTTTTAGGCTTATAGCTATATTATTTGTATTTTTGCATGCCGAAGTTACGAAAAGAGTGTAATTTATTGGAAATGAGCGTAGGTTAATTGCTCTTGATAGTAATAGGTTACGATTTAGTTAGTTATCTACTGCATTATCCTTCTGCGCGTTGCGTAACCTTCAAAGAACTCTTCGTATGCAAAAGTAGCTATTTAATTCGAGATTTTGATATAAACTCCCGTTTTTTATCCCCTCATTCATAAGAATTTTCCGTAAAAGCGGTATTGTCCGTCGGCACACCATTGCCCAAAACGAGTTTGGAACAAACGTGTGCCGACTACCGCATAGCTGGAGAAAAGGGCATTGCCTCACGCCTAAACGATGTTTAGACAGATGAAGCAATGCCCCTTTCTTTTGCGCCTATGCCAAGAGGTGCTTTTACGGGTTTTCAAATGATTTTTCTTTTTTCGCTGTCTCTTTTGCCGGAAGCGGAAAGTGAATGCAGAGTGTGTCAGCCTGCCCCATGAATGAAACAGGCGCCCACACACAGCCGGACAAACCGGGAAGAATGATTGTTGCCACCCGGCTGAACAAGTTCCGTCGGATCGGAAACAATCATACTTCCTTTGTTGTGGTTTGCCCTTTTCACGCTTCCGGTGATGTCTTTTTCCTTTTGGTGATTCTTTTTTTTACGGATTTTCCCCTGAAGTTTTTTTCTACACAATCTGCCTCTGTTTTCGTTTACCTCCATTTTGCGCCTTTCAGTAAGCCGCATCAGTCAGTCATTTTCGTTCTGGGCGCAAAGGTAATTCCGGGATTGGACGGGAAAGCAAGGTCAAGCCTCCTGTTTTCGGTAAAAATCTCCAGCCCTGCGGGTAGTATTTTGACCGAAAAACCTTGCATTCCCTAATCCCTACCTTTTCAAGCACCCGAAACGAAAACGACCGATGCGACAGAAAGACGCATAAAAAAAATGTCGGATAAACGAGAGGCAGATAAGATAGTTTGAAACTCAACTCCCTCAGCTCTTGAATCCGCATTAAAAACAAAAAAATCAAAAACAGCGAAGATATGACGGCAACGGCAAATTTCAGACAAATGGCGCAACACATCGGGTTGGCGATATGCGGCTTGATGATGCGCACCGCCTTCGGGGTGTTCGGCATCCTTTGGGGCATCATCAGAGAGATTGTAAACGGAGTGTTCCGAGTGGCGATAGGTGTAATCGTGGCTATCCTTTCCACCATTGCCTTCTTTGGCTTCATCCTTTGGTTATTCACCCTTTAACCCTTACCGACATGGCAAAAAGAAACAGCAAGACGGCAGCGCAGCAGTGCAGATATTACGAGGTGGACAACATCTTCGTGTATATGGTGGAAACGTACATCAACGGCAATTTTGAAACTTTCCGAAGATTGTACCACGAACTGAACAAGGACGCACGGAGGGATTTCATGGACTTCCTTCTCAGCGAGGTAGAGCCGACCTATTGGAGAGAGATACTGAAACAGATAATCTAAAAATGACAGCGATATGAAAGGAACAGACCATTTCAAGAGAACGATATATATGTACTTGGAACAGCGTGCGGAGGAAGATGCGCTATTTGCAAAGAAGTACCGCAACCCTGCCAAGAACATGGACGAGTGCGTGACCCACATTCTGAACTATGTGCAGAAAAGCGGTTGCAACGGTTTCACGGACGGAGAGATATTCGGGCAAGCCATCCACTACTATGAGGAAAACGAGATAGAGGTGGGCAAACCGATGGACTGCCAAGTGGTTGTGAACCACGTTGTGAAACTCACGGCAGAGGAAAAGGCGGAGGCACGTCAGAACGCTGTCCGCAAATACCAAGAGGAGGAACTCCGCAAGTTGCAGAACCGCCACAGACCGTCAGCGAGAAAAGAAAACCAACCCCAACCCTCATTATTTGATTTAGGCTTATGAAACCGAAGACCAAGATACAGAAAGAGGTGGCAAGACTTTCCGCCAACCTTCGCCCCATATCAGCGACACAAATAGATTGGGCATACCGCCACTGCGTTGAGCATATCGGCTACCGCACCAAGAAAGGGAACATCACCTGTTCCGACTGCGGTCACGAGTGGCACAGCGACAGCGGACTATGCGACACCCTTGAAGGCTGCACCTGCCCCAAATGCCATGCCGAACTCAAAGTGCAGGACACACGCAGACGCATCTACAAGGAAACGCAGAATTTCAGCGTGATAACCACCTGCAAAGGGTATCAGGTAATCCGCGTGGCGCAGGTCAGATGCGAGAGCAGGAAAGGCGAACCGATGCGTTTCTACTGCCACGAGGTCGTGCAGCGTTGGATTTCACCCGACGGCAAGGTTACGGACATGGCGTTGCTCCGTGGCTTCCTTTTCTGCTATTGCGATGTGTGGGCATTAGGCAGCGATATGGAGGTAAGACCGCACAACAGCCTATACGATGATGTGGTGGCAAGAAGCTGTGCATATCCAAAGATGAGGATATTGCCCCAACTCAGACGTAACGGCTTCAAGGGCGATTTCCACGGCATCTCCCCCGTGCGTCTTTTCAAAGCCTTGCTTTCAGACCCAAGAATTGAAACCCTTATGAAAGGCGGTGAGATTGAGGTCATGAAACACTTTCTTTTCAATACCCGTACTGCCGATGAATGTTGGGCATCATATCTGATTGCCAAGCGTCACAAGTATCAGATAGACAACCTCTCAATGTGGTGCGACTATCTGCGTATGCTCAAAAAACTCGGTCAAGACCTCCGTAACCCGAAGAACATCTGTCCCGAAGATTTCATGGCGGCACACGACAACGCAACCCGAAAAATTGAAGCCATACACGAGAAGGAAAGAGCCGCAGAGCAACGCCGTTGGGAGATTGAAAGGCGTGAGCGTGAGCAACAGCGACAACTCCAACGAAAGAAAGATGCGGAGGATTTCATCGCCAACAAATCCAAATTCTTCGGCTTGGTAATCACGGACGAGGAAATAATCGTCAAGGTGCTTGAAAGCATAGACGAGTATTACAACGAGGGCAAGACGCAGGGCATCTGCGTGTTTGGCAGTGGATACTACAAGAAAGCCGACACCCTCATACTATCGGCAAGGATTGGCGATGAGATTATTGAAACCGTAGAGGTGGACTTGCGAACCCTCGAAGTGGTGCAGTGCCACGGCAAGCACAACCAGGACACCGAATATCACGAGCGCATCATAGACCTTGTGAACAAGAACGCCAACCTTATCCGTGAGCGGATGAAAGCGGCATAGCATAACCCCTAAAACAACATTGATATGGAAGTAAGAATTGAAAGTATGATTTGTGTGTGGGATGATGCAATCCCCACGATGTTCCTTGAATTTGTGAACCTCCTCACTCTCACAACGAGTGAGGGGGAATTGAGAAAGAGCGTAAAGGAGTTTGCCGAGAAGCACGAACTTGACAAGTTTTTCCTTTACGGCTTCGGCTCACACCATTTCTACCTGCACCAACGCTACACAAGCAACCCCGAAATGGTGATGAAGAACAGAGTTCTGTCAGTACATTTTTAACCATCTAAAAAGCAACATTATGACAACACGAATGACCATCAACGGAGTAAGCACCTGCGCGGAAGCAGGTACGGAGAAATACGAGCGTTTCCAATCGGGTATCGGAAGACGCAGGCGGACACTTGTGCAGTACGACTACCGCCACCCCATAGACAGAGAATTGTTCTCTTGTGTCAAACCCACGTTGGACGAGTGCCGAGCCGCACGGGACAAGTGGCTGAACGCAAAGAAGGGAAAGGAGGACAGACTATGAACACGACCTATCAAACGCTGATAGTCAAGTTCAGCGAACCTATCACGGCATTGGACGGTATCTTTGACGATACCGGAGCGTGGGGAACGGACACCCTCAAGGGGTGGATAGATGATTACGAAAGCACACGTTTCACCGCCACCGACAGCCATACGGCAGTCATCACGAGCGAGTACAATATGGAATGTGTGAAAGAGTGGCTACAACGGCAGACCCCCATTTCCGAAATGCGAGAATTTTGAACGGGATGGCGGTGTCCGCACCGCCAATACTTAAAACCCTAAAAACAAAAGATATGATAGCCAAGACGATATTACAGCAGATAGGCGGAAAACGCTTCACCGCCATGACAGGTAGCCGTGATTTCATAGATATGGGCAACGGCTTACGGATGAGCCTTGCAAGGAACAAAACAAGTGCCAACCGCCTTGACATCATCTATGACGAAGGGGCAGACCTCTACAATATGCGCTTCTACCGCAGGACGTTCAGCAAAAAGACCTTTGAGTGCAAGACAAAGGACATTGCCGTACACGAGGGTATCTATTTTGATATGCTGGAGGAAATGTTCACGATGGTGACGGGACTTTACACACGCTTTTGAGTGGCGGGGCGGCGAGAGCCGCCCTACTTTCTTTCAGTGAGCATGATGGCGGACAAAGAAAGTAGCAAAGAAACCTTTGTCCAATCTGCGATAACTAAAAAATCCGCAAGTAAAACTTGCGGAGGCTATATATTGGGTCGTTATTTTTTGGTGGAGGGGAATGATAATCTCGAACCGTTGAACTACACATTTCTGCTTCGTCTCCATTTCCCCCAACGATTTGATACGTTCAATCATTTTTGTTGTTCCTTTCTGAATTTTCCTAAATACTTTCTTCATAATTTCGCTATACTTTTTATGGTTAATAACTATGTTTTGTATTGCTCTCACAACACTTACAACTTGAAGTGTTATTTGGAAACCGATAGGCAAAAATGGCTCAACGATGTCAATTAACGAGAAAATCCTACGATAATCTATCAAGTGATAGAGCAAAAGACGTGCCAAGTTAAATATGGCACGTCTTTTGCCAGTTTTGTCAGTCCTTTTATGGGATATACAACAGCGCAAACTCCGCCTTTCTCCGTTTGAGCAGCATGGCGTGGCGTTTTCCTTTGTAGTTGCAGAAGGCTATATACTCACGGTAGATGTTCCTGTCACCAGCTTCCAGCTTCTTGATTAAGGTGCTTTTGGGGATTGTTTTGCTGCCTAACAGCTTCGCCGGTCCCACATTGTAAGCTAACGTGCCAAGCAAAATCGAATCAACCCCGAATTTACGGAACATGGCGACAAATTTGCGCAGGTCTTTCCGCAAAAGTTCATCCGCATCCCGTTTTGTCATGGTTCGTGCCGAATACTTCTCGTTTGGCAAAAGTTTGTGACCCCAACCGACGTATGGGTAGTGTTTTTCTGAGTGCCAGCCTTCAAAGTAGCGGCAGCATAAAAAAGCACGTTCCATAAGCGGCAGTCGGTAGATTGCCGCCTGCCCGTCCGTTCCCTCTTGGCGGCTGATCTGCGCGGACACAGAACAGACCGTCAGAAGTGAACAGAGCATTGTCATGAATACACGCATCATTTCAACAAGGGGCTGAAGTTGCCGATGGGAACGATGGTAAGATCGTCGTCCTTTACATTCCTGTTGTTGAAGTCAAATTCCAGTTCGTAGGAGTTGCTAAAGTTATCCTCCACCACCACGATGAAATTATGCGCCTCATCACCCGCCGCCGTGTAGTACAGGCGGAATTTTTCGTTCTCCAGCAGGTAGCGGTCGTTAGGCAGGAAGGTGATGCCGTTATCCATTTTGAGCGAGCCTTCCCCCTCGAACTGGAAATAGCGGATGGTATAGAGCGTACCCGAAAAGTCGCCCTCCTTTTTCAGTTCACAGCGGATTTCCACTGTCTGCCCCTTTACTACCTTGTTCGGCACGGGCATGACCTCCACCGTGAAGGGATAGGACTGCTGGATGTCCATGTCATCGTCACATGACACGAGGGTGAATGACATGGCGGCTATCAGGCATAACGCCACTGCCTTGAATATTGATGTTCTCTTGTTTCTGTTGTTCAGTATGTTCATTGTTCTTCGATTTTTAGATGGTTGTTTTTCTGTTTTTTCGTTGTCAGTTGCAGGTACTCGTTCAAGTCCTTGCAACCGTCATAGAGGGAGGAACGGTCGGTGACACGTTCCCCGTATCGCATGGTAAGTGCGGCAAGCGTCCGCCGTCCGGCTTCGTCACGGTCGAGGAAGCAGCCGATGCGCCCGTATCCGTCCAGCAATCCCGCCGCCTTCTCCACGTTGGCGACTGAGTTCAGCACAAGACAGTCAGCGTTACCGGTTACACCAAGCGTCACGGCAGAGAGAAAGTCCATGAAGCCCTCGAACACGAGGCACTCGTCAGCCGGGATGTCATTCGCCTTTACCAGTGATACAGACTTCGGAGGTATGCAACCCTTGAAATATCGGCTTCTGACTTCATAGCCACCTGCCATGTTCGGAAAGCCAACGGCAAAATACCGTTTCCCACGCACACCGTAGTTCAAGCGGCAGCAGTGACGGGATGCGATGGCGTAAGGGATGCCCCGTTCCTCTAAATACTCCGTCAGCAGTGAGCGGAGCAGCGGAGCGACCTCCACATCCTCAAAAACGGATTCGGTCGGCTTCGAGAGATAGACGGGCTTTTCCCATCCGGCAACCGTCATATTGGCGGCTTCCGCTATGAACTTCGCTTGCTTCATGAAGTCATCGCTTTGCAGAAACTCCCCGGCAAGCGTGAAGATGTCGCCGCCCTTGCCCAAACCGAAGTCGTACCAGAGCTGTTTCGCCACGTTCACACGGAAAGAGGATGTGCGCTCGCCCCTGTACGGGGCAAGATACCACAGCTCGTTACCGCTCCTTCTGACAGGCTCATGCCCCAGCCGTGCGAGAAAATCCGCAAGCGGCATCCTTCTGACAGCATCTATTTCCGTCCTTTCCATGCCCGTGTCAGTTGATGATGAACTTGATACCGACCCCGAACTGCGTGTGGAACTTCCGTGTGTCGCCACCCCAAAGGCAACGCTCCCGCAGGTTGGCAAGCAGGGCGATACGGTCTGCCACGTAACACTCCACATCGAGCGTCAGCGCACCGCCGTAGATGAAGGCGTCCCGGTCGTGCAGCGTGGAGCCGTCATGCAGCACCTTCTTCCCCCAATTTACCGCCTCATATCCGGCGAGAGCCGAAGCCCCGGCATAGACGAAAACAATCTTTCGGGCGTCCGACAGTATCTTGAAGTAATAGCCGCCCTCCGCCGTGAACTGCGCCACGGGTATCTTGGTGTCCTTGTAGGGATTGTTCTTCAACAGGTATTCGCCACCGAACACCCACTTGTTCCCCTTCTTCGTGTAGGTGGAGAGAGCCGCCCCGAAGCTGTACCCGCCGTCCTTGCCGCCGAGATTGAAGCCGTCCGCCATGTCCGCCCTCACCTCGATGCCCTGCATCTTCGGCAGACACCGCTGGGCGTGCGCCTGCCCTGTAAAAAGGGCAAGCGACGCGATGATTATTGCGATGTACTTTCTCATGGTCAGCGTACTTGAAGTTCGTTGATGGTACCCGCGCGTACCAAATCCTCGTTCTCAATCACGAAGGACTGGTGACGGCCGCCGTTCTTCTCGTTCAATTCCACCACGAGGCACTTGTCATCGGGGATGGTGAACTTCGCCATCGTGAAGACCGTGCGCTCGCTCTTTTTGCCCGGCACGAGGGTGGCGTAGTTCTGCGCGCGGAGCGGCAGAATAATCTGCTCCTGCACGGCAGTACGCTTCGCAACCTTCTTGTCCACGATTTTCCAAGTGATGTAGTCCACATCGAAAGGCACGTTGCTCTGGTTCTTTATCTCCGTGTGGAAATAAAGCAAGCCGTTGTGCGTGTAGATGCCTTTCAACAGGTATTGGATGCCGAAACGCTTGCAGCCGATATGCTTCACCTCGCGCTTGTTCTGTTTGTGGATGGACTTCATGATAAGGCGCACCAGCATCGGGCTTTCGCTGCCCAGCTCTTTCAGATAGATTTCCTGCGCGTTGTTCGGGCGGTTCACCGTGCTGCCGTCATGGATGAAGTCGCACATCTCCACGTTGAGCAACAGCGGTTCGGCGGCGTACTTCACGTTGAAGGTGTAGAAACTGCCGTCCTCCGTGATGACGGACATATTCGTTTCGTTGGGAAAATTCCTTACGGTAGCCTTCACACGGATGATGTTCTCCGCTCCGTCGGCTTTCCCGGCAATCAGGTCGGGCGAGCCTAAATCGACATAGCGCACCTCCGCCGGAAAAATGACGTGGACGGTCTTGTCGTAGGTCACTTCCAGACCGTGCGGCGGTATCATGCGGTCGAAGGTCAGCTTGCGTGACAGCCCGTGATATAGGTCGCCGTCCGCCTCCTTCTGCGGATAGACCTCCTTCGTCAAGGTCGGTTGTTCACTTCCGTTGGTCGTTTCAACGGTTACATTCTCCTGCGCGTTGGCAGTTATGATGCCCATAGCGAGGGCAAACATGATGATTACTTTTCTCATTACTTTTGGATTTTAGTGGTAATTTTTATTGTTTTCAATATTTTTCTTGGTAAAGCATGACCCTGTACCCGGCTTTCAGATGCACCTTGACGGTTCGCATCTTTTTGGCGATGTACTGGCTCGTGCCTTGTATCAGCCCCTTGCCCAAGTCGGAGGCGAGCTGCGCCCCGGCATTGGTGGAGATGTTGATGCTGCTTCCCAGCGAGCCGCCCATGTTGGCGGCGACCTCCCGGACGGCGTTCATCTCCATCGAGTTCGGGATGAAGATGCCGGGCTGTCCGTCCGTGTCATAGACCGCAAGCTCCACGGGGATAATCGTGCCGTCGTATTCCAGCGAGGTAATCTCGATGTCGAGCCGCTCACCCTGTATCTTGCCCGTGCCGACCACCACCGCACCCCGGGGTATTGTCCTGCCTGCCACCGCCATAGGCTCCAGCAGGCGCAGCCTTACCGTCTGCCCGTCCGTCACGCTCTGCGCCCCATGCACGCACGCCGGTATGGTGTTCCTGTCCAATACCTCCGCCGTGCCGACAGCCGTGTTGAAACCCCGGTTGCGTTCCTGCGATAAGGCGGCGACAAACTCCGCGTTACTCATAGGCTGTGAGAGTGAAGAAACTACTTGATGCTCCACCTGTCTGATAGGCATTGCCTTGTTCTTCTTCCCTTTCTGCACGGTAGTTGGCTCTGCCCTCTGTTCCGCCGATGGCTGTCCTCCGTTCTGACCGCCCATGTACTTTGCCGCCAGCTCGTAGGACTTCTCCATAAGAGCCACCTGCTCGTCCATAGAGGAAGCCTTGCCCCTCTCGCTTTCCAGTTCCGACTCCAGCGATGCGATGCGCTCCAACAATTCGTCCATCTCCGCATTGTCGTTTTTCGGCTGGTCGTAGAAGTTTCCGAGCGTGGCGTTCAGGTCACGGTAGGCGGCTGCGGAGGACTGGATGGTCTGCGGCGTGGCTGGCTTTGCCCTTTCTTCCTTGCCGCCCGGATTGGCGAGGTCGAAGTCCACTCCGTTCTCCGTTCCCGCTATCTCGCGGTCGAACATGTCGCCCAGCTGCCCGATGGCACGGTTGCGGCTCTCCTGACGCTCTTCCATCTCCCCATGCTCGTAGGCTTTCAGCTTGTCGCCGATAATCTGCCGGTTCGCCTTGTCAGCGTCGGGCATCTCGGTGTTGTATCCGTCCGTTCCCGGCGGTTGCTCCTTGCCGGAGGACGGGGCGAATATCAGCCACATCGCCCCGATGAACACCAACACCATAGCGGGCAGCACGATCATCTTCTGCCGTTTCAGCCGTTGCGCCTCTGTCAGCGGTTCGCGCTCCTTTTTCGGTTTCCCCGTTTCGGGAGCAGCTTTGTTCTCTTTCGTCGGTTCATTCTTTGTCTGTTCCATATAAATAAGGTGTTAAGTGATTGCCTGTTTCCGCCGGGGTCGGCAGTTCCACCCGTCCGGCGTGTCCCGTTTCCATATGTGAGCCGTCGTTCCTGCCGATGTCATAGACGGCTCTGCCGAAGGTGTAAAGGGCAAGCACCGCGAAGGCGGCGAACATCCCCAGCACGATGCGGCGGCGTGTTTCCGGCGGCAAGCCGTCCAGATACCCTTTGAGACTTGCCGCCAAGCGTTTCCGTTTGTCGTGGAGTTTCCAATACATGCCCCACATTGATTTTCTGATACTTTTCATGTCCTGTTACCGTTTGATAGTCTGTAAATCCTTGTTCTCAATGATGGTGAAACCCTCGATGGTAAAACCGTTCGGGTTGTCATCCGACCGCGATGCGTTCAGCAGGCGGCAGGTGGTCACGAGGCTGCGCTCGGTGACGTTGCTCTGCCGGATGATTTTCTGTGTGGCGTAGGTCACGGCACGGTAGGGATAGGCGTTGAAGTCGCACACCACGCTGTCCACCTTCAGCACTTGGTTGATGTTCCCGGCGATGATGCGGTTGTAGTACCCCTTCTCCGCGAAGTCCGAATAATAGTGGTACACGCTCTTGTCCGCCAGCAGCAAGGCACGTTTCACGTTGTGTTCAATCGCGCTTTTTTCAGGTGATAGCGTGAAGAACATCTCGTGGAAACGGCGCACATGTTCCCGTGCCTCCGCCGGGCGGTTCTGCGACAAATCCTGAGACAAGGCGAGCATCAGGCTCTTGCCGTTGTCCAGCACATAGATTTTCTCCCGTTGCTTCTCTGCGAAACGGTAGGAGTTCCACACGCTCCACACCGTCACCACGGCGCACAGCGAGAGGAAGACGATACCGAACAGGCGTATCTGCCTGAACGACGATTCGATGTTTCTAAGTGATTTGAATTCCATTTATATTTTCCAATTTATGATTGCACATTGATTATTTCAGCAATTTGCCGACACGTCCGACTGCGTTTCCTGCGGCTGCACCCGCCACGCTGCCCGCCATGCTTCCGGCTCGTCCCGCCATCTGGTTCACGTTGCGACCGTAACCGCCCATGCCTCCGGCTTGGATAATCCAGCCCGCAACGGTGGGAATGGTAAAGTAGCCGATGATGCCGATGCAGAGGAATACGATATACACCCCGTCGCTCGAATCCAGCGAGAAGTTCGGGTCTGCCTGCATCCGCTCGATGTCGTTTTGCAGCATCAGAACCTGTATCTTCGCCAGTATGGTGCTGAACATGTCCGATACCGGTAGCCACAGATAGACCTGTATATAGCGGCATATCCACTGCGTGAGCGTGTTTTGGAAACCGTCCCATACCGACAGGGCGAAGGCTATCGGACCGAGAATCGCCAGCACCACGAGAAAGAAGGTGCGGACGGTGTCTATCACGAGGGCGGCGGCTTGGAACAGCAGTTCGAGTATCTCGCGGAAGAAGTCGCGGATGCTCTTCTTCATGTTGTACATTCCCCGGTCGATATACATTCCCGCCATCGTCACCATGTCGGAGGGCGACCAGCCGAGTTCCTCCAGTTGCTTGTCAAATTCCTCGTTGGACACGAGGTAGGCGGTTTCGGGGTTGCGTACCATCGCCTCGTATTCCAGTTTGTCCTTCTGCTCCCGGTATCGGTTCATGTCCAGCGTTTCCGCCTCCAGCATCTTTGCCGTGCCCTGTACGACGGGTGAGAGGATGCTGTTTATCGTGCCCAGCACCACAGTCGGGAAGAACATGATGCACAGACCGATGGCAAAAGGACGGAGCATCGGGAATACGTCTATCGGTTCAGCTCTCGCCAGCGACTGCCATACCCGGTAGGCGACGTAGAACAGCGCACCCAGCCCGGCGATGCCTTTCGCCACACCAGCCATGTCCCCACACAGCGGCATCATCTGCTCATAAAGTGAACGTAAAATCTGATGAAGGTTGTCGAACTTCATAGGCTACCAGTATCTTTCGTTCATGTTCCCGTACAGCCCCATGATGCGGTCGAGGTCGTTCTTCTTTTTCGCACGCAGGTAACTCACGGAGATGTTCTTGTTCGTGTAGTAGCTCACGAGGTTGCGGTAACGCTTCATCTTCGAGTGGCAGCGTTCCACCACGTCCATGCGCTCCTTGTCGGTCATGGAGAGCGTGGTGATGTTCACCACGTTCCTGAGTTCCGTCAACACTTCGTTGCTTTCCTCCAGCAGTTTCGTGTAGCCGAAAGCGATTGCGGAAAGCTCTTCGGGTCTGAAATTCCCGTCACGGAGCATCCGTTGGAAACTGTTCACATAGATGTCTGTGATGTCGCCCACCATCAGGATGGTCTGCTGCACCTTGCGGGCGTCCTTGACCAGATTGTTCACCGATTTGAGGGCATCGTAATACTTCTTGCCCTGCTGATAGATTTTCACCGTCTCCTGAAAGTTGCTCACCATGTTCGTGGCGGTCTTGGAGGTATGGATGATGTTTTTGGAGGCATTGATGATGCCCTGCGCTAGATTGCCCGGATCGCTTACGACCCACTGTGCGCTTGCCCTGCCCGCGAAAAGCAGGCACAGGCAGATAATCATTGTTATTCTTGTTCTCATGTTACTTTGGATTTTAGTGGTTGTTATTCTTCGGTCGGATGTCCCGGCTGCGGCTTCACCCGCACATAGTCCCCGTTTGGCGAGAAAGTCAGCACATCCGTGGCCTCGTTGTAGGACACGTCGATGCGGAAGCCGGTGTTCATGAACAGGTTGCCGTTCTCCTCCTGCAAGAGATAGGTTTCCGGCTTGAGCTTGCGGCGCAGACCGCTACGACGGAACACCGTCACTTTGTAGGCTTCGCCCTCCTTGTAGATAAGCACGTCAGGTTTTCCCTCCACGCTCTCCCAGTTCCCGCACAGCATGTCGCGGCGGTTGTCGGCCACGTCGCAGGATTGCAGCATCATGACCGCCAATCCGATAAGGCACTTGCTGACTTGCAGCATTTTCACTTTTGGTAAATTCATACGCGTTTTTCTTTTTTGGTTGATACATTCTGTTTTTTAGTTATTCCTTGTTTCTCCGCCTTTCGGCAAGCTGCCGGATGGCGGCTTCGATGTCGTCGCCCAGCTTCTCCGCCAGACGGTAAACCTCCACTTTTTCCGTTTCCTCGGTGGTGTACGCCAGATACTCTTCCGCGCTGACCTCCGTGGCATAGACCGCCGACTGCGTGCCGCCCAAGCCTATCCACACCTCCTTGTAGAGCCGTGAAGGGTTGTTCGCCATGTTGATGGAGAGTATCTGCGACTTCTCCTTTTCCGTCAGTCCGAGCAACGCCTGTATCTGGTCGAACTTGTTCATATATTTCCTTTGGTCAAGCAGGATTTTACAATCCGAGTTGTTGATAATGCTCTCTTTGACCACCGGAGAACTGATAATGTCGTCCACCTCCTGCGTCACCACGATTGCCTCGCCGTAATATTTTCTGACCGTCTTATACATATAGCGCAGATATTCAGCCATGTTCGCCGATGAGAGGGCCTTCCAAGCCTCTTCCACGATAAGCTGTTTCCGCACGCCTTTCAGCCGCCGCATCTTGTTGATGAAGGCTTCCATGATGATGATGGTCACGACGGGGAACAGTTCGCGGTTTTCTTTAATCGAATCTATCTCGAAGACGATGAACCGCTTGCCGAGCAGGTCGATGTTCTCCGTGGAGTTGAGCAGGAAATCGTAACGCCCGCCCCGGTAATACTGCCGCATGGTGGTGAGCATGTTGTCGATGTTGAAGTCGGACTTCTCCACCTTGATGTCACGCTGTGCCAGTTCCTTGCGGTAGTCGTCACGCATATACTCGTAGAAGGTGTTGAACGACGGCACGATGCTACGGTCGGATTGGATGCGCTCAATATAGGCACTCACGGCACTGCCCAGCTCGCCGCTCTCCGTCTTTGTCACCTTGTCGTCCTCCGACTTCCAGAGCGTCAGCAACAGGGTCTTGATGCTGTCCTTCTTCTCCACGTCGAAGATGTAATCGTCGGTGTAGAACGGGTTGAAGCTGATGGGCTTATCTTCCGTGTAGGTGAAATACACACCGTCCGCTCCGCCTGTCTTGCGTCGGATCATGCCGCACAAGCCCTGATAGGAGTTTCCCGTGTCCACCAATACCACATGTGCGCCTTGCTCATAATATTGGCGCACGAGGTGGTTCATGAAGAAAGACTTGCCGCTGCCCGAAGGACCCAGCACGAACTTGTTGCGGTTGGTCGTGATACCTCGCTTCATGGGCAGGTCGGAGATGTCAAGGTGCAGCGGTTTTCCCGTGAGCCTGTCCACCATCTTGATGCCGAAGGGCGAGAGCGAGCTGCGGTAGTTGGTTTCCTCTGTGAACAGGCACACCGCCTGTTCGATGAAGGTGTGGAAACTCTCTTCCGCCGGGAAGTCCGCCGCATTGCCGGGTATCGCCGCCCAGTAGAGTGTCGGGCAGTCGATGGTGTTGTGGCGCGGCACGCATTCCATGCTTGCCAACTGGCTGCCCACGTCGTTCTTGATATGCTTCAGTTCCTCCGCATCGTCGCTCCACGCCATGACGTTGAAGTGTGCCCGTACCGAGGTCAGTCCGTAGGAATGGGCTTCGTTCAGGTATTGGTCTATCCACTCGCGGTTGATGCTGTTGCTCCTTGAATAGCGAGATAGCGACTGCATGTTACGGGCGGACTTCTCGAACTTCTGCAAGGTTTCCTCACTGTTGTCTATCAGCACATACTGGTTGTAGATATGGTTGCAGGAGAGCAGAAGCCCCACCGGGGAGGCGAATGACAGTCGGCAGTCACTCCGGTCGGTGGAGAGCTTCTCGTAACGGGTGTCGGTAGCCACCTTGCCCGGCAGGTCTTCCGCGTCGGAGAGGGTGTGCAGACACAGGCGGTTGTCGCCGATGCGCATCTCCCTTGCCGAAAGCTCGATGTCCTGCAAGGTGGTGTCACCTTCCGGCATGAGCGAGAAGTAGCGTTCAATAAGTCCCGTCTTTCCCTCAGTACCCACAATCTCATCGGTGGAGAGGCGGCGCAGCCTGACAAGCCCGCTGTCGTTCATGATGCGCTCGAACTGTTCGCAGGCTTCCAAGAACTTGGTCGTGGTTTCCCTGTCCAGCTCCTTCGGGATGATATGTCCCCGGCACAGCGTGCTGAAATTGCTCTGCATCCGGTTACGCTCCTTTGTTGTCTTGGTCAGGTAGAGGTAGCAGGTGTGTTTCAGGTACGGACGCTCGTTGAAGTGACGCTCGAAAGAGCGGCTTAAAAAGCTCATGTCGTCCTTCTGAAGCTCCGGTTTGTAGCGTTCCTTGATGAACCAGTCCTGTTTGTGGACGACGGAGTAGTCCGGCAGCACCTTGATAGCCTTGCACCAGCAACTGTGTATCGCCTCGTACTCCGCACCCGTCACGGTGTAAAGTTCCGGTAGTTCCACCTCGAAAGCCACCGTGATGTCGGCGTCCTTTGAGATGATGCAGCCATGCTCCACCGCTAAAAGTGGGAACCTGTTTTCCAGTGTTGTCATTTTCGATGTATTCCTCATTGTCTTTCTTCCTTTCGTTGTCGTTTGAACAGACGGGTTATCCGCCGCCGGTTGATAAGGTATCGGGGATGGCTCCGTGCCGCTCCTAATTTCATCAGCCCGTGTTCACCGTACCGGGCGTTCAGCGCGAAGGTCTGCCATACAAGGAGGGAGGACGATGCCGCGCCGAAGCCGATACATATCCACTGGTCGATACCGACCATGTAGAGGATGACGAACAGGACGAAGAGAGCCAGCAGACCTCCGCAGAAGATGAAGAGGTACTGTGCCTTCAAGCCCTTGAACTCTACCGGACGGCCGATACCCTTGTTGATTGGGTATTCAGCCATACATTATTTATTAAAGGAAGAATGAGCGCAGGATGGTGGCGGCAACAATCAGGAAGATGCACGCGCCGAACCACGAGGCGGCTGTCTTGCTGGTGTCGGGGTCGCCCGATGAAAACTTGCCGTACACTTTTACGCCCCCGATAAGCCCGACGACTGCACCGATGGCGTATATCAGTTTAGTTCCGGGGTCGAAATAAGAACTCACCATAGAGGTGGCTTCGTTGATGCCCGCGATGCCGTTTCCCTGCGCGAAAGCGGAGGCGGTTGCGGCGATGACAAGTGCCGCGGAGAGGATTGCTTTTCTGTTTTTCAAGATGTTCTTGTTCATAAACTGTTCTTGTTTTTTGCCGTCAAAAGGGTGGATGGTCCTTTGTCGGGCGGTTGATACTTTGTTTCTTTACTTTGGTTTTAGTGGATGCCCGTTTGTTTCCACGGACGTGGGCGTGTCCGTTGCGGATGGGGATGCGCCTTGCGTTTCCTCGCCGCGTGGGTTGATGTCATTCTTTCATGTTCATTTCTTTTATTGTTGTCATACATAGTTGCGAATGTCGAACTCCTCGATGTTGTCCGGCACGACGAACTCCTTTTCAGATTTCTTCAGCCGAATCTCGATAAGCCCCTTGATGCGGATGCCTATCTCCGAAGAGCCTTCCATCATTTTCTCGTACAACTCCGTGCCCTCCATGTCGGTGAACACCTTAGCCGCCTTTTCACGTTCCGCCTGTGTCGCGTCCGGGTTTTTGGCGGTCTTGCAGGCGTCGTCAATCTCGTCAAAGCTGCTGCCCGAAGCCCGTGGCGTGTCCGAGGCGTCCTCTTCCGGTTCGTCGTCCCCGTATCCCAGTTCCTCCGGCGGTATGCTCGTGAAGGTCTCATCGAGTTTTTCCTCCGGGACTTGTGCCGGGCGGGATGCGTTTCCCGTTTTTCCGTCGTCAAAAGTAGCCTCTTCCTCCGACAGCTCAATGCCTTTTTCAATAGTGGCGGCTTCTTGCGTCGGTATGGCAGCGGTTGTCCGGGTGGATGCCATCCTGAAACGGCTCTTGCCGATGATGTCCGCCTTTTCCGCAGGGACTTCCTCGTGTGCCGCTATGCGTTTAGCCTCATTCCCGTCCAGTGACCGCCATAATCCGACAATGCCCTTGAAGAAGCGGACAATCCGCGTGTCCATGATGCGCTCGTAAAGGAGCAGGAACAGGAACCAGAGGTTGCAGCCGACCGATACCGCCAGCAGAATGTCTGTCATGCTGATTGTGTAATTCATATCCTTCCGTTTTTGGTTAGAATACTGAATTGTAATTTCGGGCATAAAGGCTCTTTATCGCATCTTCGCACTGGTTGAAGTGGTGCGTCAGCACATGGTCGATGTAAGCGGACAGCGTAAGCCGGTCATGCCCGATTACACGGGTGATACGCATGATACGCTCGTGGTACTCCGGGCGCACATACGCCATCTTCCCCTCACGTGCCTTTACTTCCGGGTCGCGGATGAACAGGCGTTCATAGTCCTTCTCACTGCATTTGCCGCTTACCGGGACAGGCGACAGTATTTCCACACTCGCCTGCACTTGGGTAAACATACCTCCGCAGTCTTGCTGTGGTCTTTTTTCATTCGGTGTCATTTCTTTTTCCATTTTCAAATCAGATCTTCACGTTGTTTCTTGTACAGTTCGTTGATTCTCTCCTTGTGCTGTTCCAGATGCTGGCGCAGCACGGTATCCACATATCCGCCTACTGAGATTTCCCCTCCGGCGATGTCGTTCACGATTCTGAGGATCTTGCCGTGGACGTCACGGCTGATATAGACACATTGGCGGGTCTTTATCTCGTTGCGGCGCAGGAATAGCTCGTTGTAGTCCTCGTCCTGCCTTTTCCGGCGTCCACTTTCCCTCTGCGCTTTTTCCCGTGTTACGGGTTGCACAGGAGATGGTTCCGGTGCGGCGGTGTCCTCTTCGGTCGGTGCAGCTGCGGGTACTTCCTGTGCGGGGCGCAGTGTCCCGTCCTGTGTGCGCCGCCCGATGGAGGCTAACAGCAGTTCCTCGTCGATGCCTTCCGTGTTCACTTTCCTGCTGCCCATGCTCACTGCGGTCTGATGATGTCGCTTATCTCTTCGGAAAACTCCCGGATGCCACTCCCTTTCAGCAGTGCCGTGTCCATCGGGAAGATGGTGGAGCGGAAAACGCTCTTGCGCTCTTCCGAAAGGTCACGGCGGAACTTCTTGCTGTCGGGCAAGCGGGTGGAAAGTACCGGAAAGCCCATTTCGGCTATCACTTCCTCGTAGATGCCGTACAAGTCGTTCCTCTCCCTGCCGTCCACCATCGTCCAGAACAGATGCAGCCCCTTTGTTTTCGCCTGTCCGGTAGTCATCAGCCTGTCGCGGAACATCGTGACGAATTTCAGGGTACTCTCCACGACAAAGCGGTCGGCACTCAGCGGAGTGAAAATGTAGTCCATCTGCGAGAGCGTCTTTATCACGCCGTTGCTTCGGAGTGTGCCGGGCATGTCGAAGAACACCACGTCGGGTTTCACGTCCTCAGTGGCAATCATCCTCTCGGCATCGTCGAGGGCGTTCACCGCATTGCTTTTGACGATGGTGTAGGCGTTCTTTTTGATCCGGCGGAAATGGTCGCAAGCGAGAGCCTTGAAGTAGGTGCTGCTGTCGATAAGCCCCATTTCGTGTTCGCGCAGCCCGTGGATGCTGTGCTGCGGGTCGTCGCAGTCCACGACGGCGACATTGTAGCCTTTCACGTTGTGCAGGTAGCTGGCGGCAAGTGCCGTGACAGTGGATTTGCCGATGCCACCTTTCTGTGTTGCGAATGCAACGAAGATTTCCTTACTCATAGTTCCATTTATTTTAATTGTTGATGATTTGTTTTTCTGTTTCCATACGGATTTGGCTGTCGCACCATCCGCTTCCGTGACTACACACGCAGGCGGGTCGTCGCGTATCCGGTTCTGTGGTGAAGCGGTGCGTCGGACAAATGGTGATTGACGACATTGCGTCATGAAGTCATTGAATCCATACGTCACCGAATTGTCGGAGAACCGGGTTTCCGACGGTTCGGGTATCCGTTTCGGCAAGTATCCGAAGAAGCGGATTTCCGGGTATTTGAATGTTCCGTTTATCATATCTTCAAATCGTTCGTTTCTTGAATCATGCTGCAAATAAACAAGTATATTTTGGAACCTGTATCACTTCTCCGGCAAGTGGCGGCACGTTGCGCCGGTTGGCAGTCATTGACCGGGTCAAGCATCTGTCCGATACCGCTTTAAGGGCGTAACTTTGCACCCGGACAGCAGGGTTCGCCGATGACGCGCGGCCCGGAGTCCTGAAAGGTATTTTCCCAATCCGTCCCCTGACGGATTTTTATGTTCACCTGAACATAGCAAGATGTCTTTTCAGCCGCTCAAAATATTTTGAGCAGCCACGAAAAGCACTTGCCCTTGCAGGGGGCGGGCTTTCCCTCCGAAGTCGGGAAGCCTTTCAGAACTGCGGTGCTGTAATCCGAAGCGGCGGCTTATGCCGTCAATCCGCTAAATCCAAAGTAATATGAAAGAGAAAAGGAAAAGCAAATCAGGGAGAAATCCCAAACTTGATCCGGCGGTGTACCGGTACACCGTCCGTTTCAACGAGGAGGAACACAACCGTTTCCTCGCCATGTTCGGAAAATCGGGTGTCTATGCACGGTCTGTTTTCCTCAAAGCGCACTTCTTCGGGCAACCGTTCAAGGTGCTGAAGGTGGACAAGACGTTGGTGGACTATTACACCAAACTGTCGGATTTTCATGCACAATTCCGTGCCGTGGGTACGAATTACAACCAAGTCGTGAAGGAACTGAGGCTGCATTTTTCAGAGAAAAAGGCGATGGCGTTGCTCTACAAATTAGAGCAACACACCGTCGAACTCGTGAAACTGAGCCGCCGGATTGTGGAACTTTCAAGGGAAATGGAGGCAAAATGGTCGCAAAAATCAGTGTAGGAAGTTCGTTGTACGGCGCGATTGCCTACAACGGGGAGAAGATTAACGAGGCGCAGGGGCGGCTTCTCACCACCAACCGCATCTACAATGACGGTTCGGGAACGGTGGACATAGGCAAGGCGATGGAGGGTTTTCTCACCTTCCTGCCACCGCAGATGAAGATCGAGAAGCCGGTGGTGCATATCTCTCTCAACCCGCACCCGGAGGATGTGCTGACCGATATTGAGTTGCAGAATATCGCCCGCGAGTATCTGGAAAAACTCGGTTTCGGAAACCAGCCTTATCTTGTATTCAAGCACGAGGACATCGACCGCCACCACCTGCACATCGTGACGGTCAACGTGGACGAGAACGGGAAAAGGCTCAACCGGGATTTTCTCTACCGCCGCAGCGACCGTATCCGCAGGGAACTGGAACAGAAGTACGGATTGCATCCGGCAGAACGTAAAAATCAGAGATTGGATAATCCGTTGCGCAAGGTGGCCGCATCGGCAGGTGATGTGAAGAAGCAGGTAGGCAACACCGTGAAGGCTCTGAATGGGCAGTACCGTTTCCAGACGATGGGCGAATACCGTGCGCTCCTTTCCTTATATAATATGACGGTGGAGGAAGCGAGGGGCAACGTGCGCGGACGGGAGTATCACGGGCTGGTCTATTCCGTCACGGACGACAAGGGTAACAAGGTGGGCAACCCGTTCAAATCCTCGCTTTTCGGGAAGTCCGCAGGCTATGAAGCCGTACAGAAGAAGTTTGTCCGTTCCAAATCGGAAATCAAGGATAGGAAACTGGCAGACATGACGAAACGCACCGTCCTTTCCGTGCTGCAAGGCACTTATGACAAGGACAAATTTGTATCCCAACTCAAAGAGAAGGGCATCGACACCGTACTGCGCTACACAGAGGAAGGGCGCATCTATGGGGCTACCTTCATCGACCACCGCACGGGATGCGTGCTGAACGGTTCGCGCATGGGTAAGGAGCTTTCGGCGAATGCCTTGCAGGAACACTTCACCCTGCCATACGCCGGACAACCGCCGATACCGCTATCCATCCCTGTGGATGCTGCGGACAAGGCACACGGGCAGACCGCCTACGACAGTGAAGATATATCGGGCGGTATGGGCTTGCTCACTCCCGAAGGTCCGGCGGTAGATGCCGAGGAAGAGGCTTTCATCCGGGCGATGAAGCGCAAAAAGAAGAAAAAACGCAAGGGCTTGGGTATGTAATCAGAGTATCAACAATTAAAAAATCAATGTATGTCACAACAAGAAGACGATTTGAGGGCATTGGCGAAAATCATGGATTTTCTGCGTGCCGTGAGTATCATTTTAGTGGTCATGAACGTGTACTGGTTCTGCTACGAAGCCATCCGGCTGTGGGGCGTGAACATCGGCGTGGTGGACAAAATCCTTCTGAACTTCGACCGCACGGCGGGGCTGTTCCATTCCATTCTCTACACGAAGCTGTTTTCCGTCCTTTTGCTTGCCTTGTCCTGTCTGGGTACGAAGGGTGTCAAGGGTGAGAAAATCACTTGGGGGAGAATCTGGACAGCATTTGCCGTCGGGTTCGTGCTGTTTTTCCTGAACTGGTGGTTGCTGCCCCTGCCGCTGCCGCTTGAAGCGGTGACGGGACTGTATGTCCTTACCATTGGAACGGGCTATGTCTGCCTGTTGATGGGTGGTCTGTGGATGAGCCGCCTGTTGAAACACAATTTGATGGAGGATGTTTTCAACAACGAGAACGAGAGTTTCATGCAGGAAACGAGGCTTATCGAAAGCGAGTATTCGGTCAATCTGCCGACACGTTTCTATTACAGGAAACGCTGGAACAACGGTTGGATCAATGTAGTTAATCCCTTCCGTGCGTCCATCGTGTTGGGTACGCCGGGCAGCGGCAAGTCCTATGCCGTGGTAAACAATTTTATCAAGCAACAGATTGAAAAGGGCTTTAGTCAATACATCTACGATTTCAAGTATGTGTGACGAGCAAGTCATGTTGATGGCTGTTTAACTGAGTTAAACTCTGATTAAACCTATTGTTTCGTCAATAGTAGCCTAAGAGCAGGTGCGACATCAGTTGTGCTAAGCTGCTCTGAAAAGGTAACCCTCCCGAAAGGGGAAGAATGAACCGTGAGGGAATTTCAACGACCGCAAGCGTTATGCAGTCTGGGGGCTTGGCTCAATGGTATGGTTAGCGCAAGCGAACTGTTATTTAAAGGTCGTTAAGTCGAACAAGCCAAACAACGCTGATAGGCTTGAACCAAAAGGTAAAGCGGTTGGACATTTCTGTGAATTTTGGGAATGCACGAACATCAGAACCGCCGGCTGAGAGACAGAACCTAACCCATTGGTTTGGCATCAACATGGAACTCGGTAAGCCTATATATCTCCCACAAAGGGTAAGCAGACCGCAAGGAATGCCGAATGGTATGTAGGTATAAGATTGTGGAAAAAGCGAATGCCATTCTGTAACGGAATGGATAAGGATTAAGCCAATGTCACGTGTGTCATTGACAACATCATCCTCCACGAAAGTGGGCAGACTTCCACTAGGTAATTCTTTTACAAGATAACTTAAAGAACTTCTTAAAGGAGGAAAGCAAATGAACGAAAATAGAAATATTAAGTGTGCGCCTTCTGACCGAAACCAAAGTTGGACCAGTATAGACTGGAACAAGGCGGAGGAAACGGTCAAGAAGCTTCAAGCGCGTATTGTAAAAGCTCAGAAAGAAGGTAAGTATGGTAAAGTGAAAGCTTTGCAATGGACACTTACCCACTCGTTTTATGCCAAGGCATTGGCAGTTAAACGAGTGACCTCTAACAGTGGCTCAAAAACTTCGGGGGTGGACAAAACATTATGGACAACACCTGAAAGAAAATACAGAGCCATTGCTACACTTAAGAGAAGAGGCTACAAACCTCAACCGTTAAAGAGAGTCAATATCAAAAAGAGTAATGGTAAACTTCGCCCTTTGGGCATTCCTACAATGACAGACCGCGCAATGCAGGCATTGTACCTAATGGCACTTGACCCTGTAGCAGAAACCATTTCGGACAAATATTCATTTGGATTCAGAAAGAATCGCTGTTGTGCAGATGCCATGATTCGTTGTCATACCCTCTTATCTCGTTCTTACTCACCCGAGTGGGTTTTAGAGGGAGATATAAAGGGATGCTTTGACCACATCAGCCATGATTGGCTTCTAAACAATGTCCCTATGGATAAAGAAATACTCCGTAAGTGGTTGAAATGCGGATTTGTCTTCAAAGGAGAGGTTTTCCCAACGGAAGAAGGTACACCACAAGGTGGAATCATATCGCCAACTCTTGCTAACATCGCTCTGAACGGTATCGAAAAGGCTCTTTCGGGATTCAAGCAAACAACCCGTAATGGTGTTGCATATAATCCCAAAGTGAGTTTAATACGATATGCCGATGATTTTATCATTACAGGTGCATCTAAAGAAATCTTGGAAAACGAGGTAAAACCTATTCTAGTCGAATTCTTCCAAGAAAGAGGGCTGGAACTGTCAGAAGAAAAAACAGTTATAACCCATGTTTCGGAAGGTTTTGATTTTCTCGGATTCAATGTTCGCAAATATAATGGTACACTACTGACAAAACCGTCAAAGAAAAGTGTAAAGAAACTCACCGAAAAGGTGAAGGTTCTATTGAAATCGCACAGAGCAGTAAAACAAGAGGAAATACTTATGATGCTGAATCCAATATTGACGGGATGGTCAATGTACTATCGGTATTGCGCAGCCTCAGAAACTTTTAGGAAAACCGACCAAAAGATATTCAATATGATTTGGAGATGGTGTCTCAGACGCCATTCAAACAAATCTCTTGGATGGATTAAAAATCGGTATTTTCATCGTGTGAATAATCGTGATTGGTGTTTTGGTATCGCAAAAGACAGTCCTAAGGGAAATACACATATCCTTCTAACTCGTCTGTTTGATACCAAGATTACAAAATATCCCCAAATAAAAGGGGATGCAAATCCGTATGATGCGGAATGGTATGATTACTTCCTTGACAGAAATCTTATTCGTATGAAAGAAAGTTTGAAAGGAAGGAAATCCCTCATATTCATGTGGGAAAGACAGAACCAATGCTGTCCATTATGTGGAGAACCCATAACCAAAGACACACCGTGGCGCACGGTGATGCTGAACGTGGATGGTATATCCAAACTGCATCTTGCACATGAAACATGTTGTAAATCTCTTAACAAGAAAGGAGGACTTTCATGAGCGTGCTTCATAGAAGTATTGAATTGCTTGAGCCGTATGATGGGAAACTATCATGTACGGTTCTTAGGGGGGAAAGCGCCCGTAAGGGTGCCGACCTACCCGATCCCGACCTATCTACTATTGCCTACAACCATTTGCTGAACCACCCGGACGGCTACAAGGTAAAGCCGAAGTTCTATGTGATCAACTTCGACGACCCGCGACGCTCTCATCGGTGCAATCCCATTCACCCGGATTTTATGGAAGATATTACGGATGCCTATGAGAGTGCCTACACAATAATGCTCAACCTCAATAAAACGTGGGTGCAAAAGCAGGGCGACTTCTTCGTGGAGTCACCTATCATTCTGTTTGCCAGTATTATCTGGTATCTCAAAATCTATCAGAACGGGAAGTTTTGCACGTTTCCCCATGCTATCGAGTTTCTGAACCGCCGTTACGAGGATATATTTCCGATACTGACCTCTTATCCGGAGCTGGAGAACTACCTTTCGCCGTTCATGGATGCGTGGCTTGGAGGGGCTGCGGAGCAGCTCATGGGTCAGATAGCGTCGGCAAAAATCCCGCTTTCGAGGATGATTTCACCGCAGCTCTACTGGGTGATGTCAGACAGCGAGTTTACGCTGGACATCAACAATCCCGAAGAGCCGAAAATCCTCTGCGTGGGTAACAATCCCGACCGTCAGAATATCTACGGTGCGGCACTCGGTCTGTATAATTCCCGTATCGTGAAGCTCATCAACAAGAAGGGGATGCTGAAGTCATCGGTCATCATCGACGAGTTGCCCACAATATACTTCAAAGGGTTGGACAATCTTATAGCTACCGCCCGAAGCAACAAGGTTGCCGTGTGTCTGGGCTTTCAGGATTTCAGCCAGTTAGTGCGTGACTACGGGGACAAAGAGGCGAAAGTGGTGATGAACACTGTCGGCAATATTTTCTCCGGTCAGGTGGTGGGGGAAACAGCCAAGACGCTCTCCGAGCGGTTCGGTAAGGTGTTGCAGAAACGGCAGTCCATCTCCATCAACCGGCAGGATGTTTCCACCTCCATCAACACGCAGATGGACGCGCTCATTCCACCGAGTAAGATTTCCGGGCTTACGCAGGGAATGTTTGTCGGTTCTGTATCCGACAACTTCAACGAGCGTATCGAGCAGAAGATTTTTCATTGCGAGATTGTGGTGGATGCCGAAAAGGTGAAACGGGAAGAAAGTGCCTACAAGAAAATTCCCGTCATTACAAACTTCACGGACGAGGACGGCAACGACCGCATGAAGGAAACGGTGCAGGCGAACTACCGGCGCATCAAGGAAGAGGTGAAGCAGATTGTGCAGGAGGAACTGGAGCGTATCAAAAACGATCCGGTGCTGTGTAAACTGCTACCAGATAATGAGACTGTCTAACAAGTCCCCAAAATTGAAAATTATCCCTATCGAAGTTTGAAGTGACCCCCAAAAGTTGGATACAATTTTTTTGGGGGGCACTTCAGTTCTGACGGGTAAAATCGTAAAATTCGGACTTGTTAGACAAATACTTACGCGGTTTCAACCTCAGGTACTGAATCTATCGAATTGACAAATTTAACCAATTGCGGATCTGAATCTTTTTGTATGAGGTTTCGGAGACTCTTTTTCAATTCATAAGCATCATCCCCTGCTGTATTTATTAAATCCATATAAAAATCTTTGTTTTGCAGAATCAATGAACGGCATGCCCCATCGGAAATTACAGGTTTCACTATTTTATCAATAACGTCTCCAGCTTGACTTTTCAAATTACCATGCGATCTAAGCCATGTTTCGAAAAATTGAAACTTTATTGCATTGATAGTCTTTTTACCGATGCAGAAATCATTTCTTATATCGGTAACTGTCGATTTAATTTTTCGTTTATCCAATCTTTCAACTATATTCTTGAAACAATTAGGGAAAGGATTCAAACTTTGAGTTCCAGAAGCAATATCCATCAGAATCTTTTTGCCAAATTCAGTCAAGTTATCTGGCAAGGATTTGATTTTAGCCAGTAAATGTTTTATTGCGACAAACCAATAATATGATGTATGTGCTGTTCTTTGGGCGTATAATGTATCAACACTTATTTCAGACAACGCTTCGAACGCTATTTTATTGATATGATCGGTCAGGACATTGCTTATTTTAGTGGTCAAATCGTAAAAAGATGCGTCAGGAATTACATCTTTAATATTGTTCTTAGTGATATACTTATCCAAATCGGTATTCCACTCTGCTAAATGCTCGATAAATACCTCATCCGTTACACCTATTCTGTTCTTAATATCTTCAAATTGGGGCAATATGTCTGAGAGCAATAATTTATAGCCAAGTTTATGATTTACCATGTATTGTAGTGTTTCATTTAATAGCGGTATATTCCATCCCACACTATTTACTAATAAGTCTCCATGATCCACATAATAGTCCATGAGTTCTGCAACATATTTTATATCTCCACCCTCTATTAAGGAAACGGAATGACCATGTGCCAATTGCATGGCGACTAAATCGTAATATCCAGACTCTTTAATGTTTCGGCCATCAGTTTCTAATTCAGAATGCAACTGATTTATGTAGGTTGAATCTAACGTTACAGGTAAAGGTCTTTCTTCGTCAGATGCCAATAAACGATAGGTTGTAAATATAGCCCCTATATTATCTTTATTTACATTCTGTTCATCAATGCAATTCGTGATCGCTTGCAAAAGCGTTGGAAACGTATAGGTAGAATTATCTTTTAACGTTTTTACAATATCTGCATGGTCGAAATTATCGGGTAGTAAGTTTGCCAAATAATTATCGAGCGCCTCCGAATTTGTTGCTACTTGATAATATTTATATGCTTTAGTTGTCGCGTTATCCCGATAGGCAGCATCTGTTGCATTTGCAGCTTGAATATAATCGATAAATGTATTTGGCTTGACTGTTTTTGCTTCAATCAATGACGTAAAATCGCACGCCAACTTATTTTGCGCAATAAACCTGTCTATTGCATCTAACGTTTTGAAATAGTCGCCGCCATTGAAGTCATTGAACCGAACTATCTTCTTATATAATTGAGCAATCACATGGTTTTGGCTTTCCGTGTCTAAATGCAACAGCAGTTCTTGGTATTCGACAGGGAACACCTGCTTCTCTATGGATTCTTTTAATTTCAATTGTGCTATTCTTTGCCATACACGCAGAATAACATCGCTCTTTCGAGTTAATTTATGCAAACAATGTATAATCTTATCGATAAGCGCATTGTCCATACATTGTATAACTTCTTCTAATACAGTGTCAAATTGTTTATTAGTCTCTGCATATTGATTTATGTCGTGGTCTTCTTCTCCGTTGATGCAGCCTTCAATATATTTTTTCAATGGAATTTGTCGAGCATCTTCAACATCGACACCATATACCAAAGCTGCAATTTCGCGTTGTGTTTGCAGATCATTGTTAATTATTGTTTGAATGCCATTCAGATAGTCGCCGGACAATATTTGTTCTACTGGATTTGCCAGAATATCCGTCTTCTTCAAACAGAACAATGCTATGTTTATCATCAAAATTTCGTTACACCACTCTTGTTTAAGAGCGACCATCTCATTGATATATGATATAATTTCCCTAACATTGGCATTAGGATTTACCAATCTGAATATCCGATTTATAGTTTCTTTCGCTTCATTTTCTGTTTCTCCAAATGCTTCAACAAACAGTTTGTTGAATATACTTCGATAGTCGGTAATAACAGGAGGAGCAACACGATAAACAATAGGGAAAGTTTTATTGATAAAATACTTGGTCAGTTGTTTCGTTTGTTCGTCGGTCTCATCTCCGAATGCACAAGCTAAATGTGTTTCATCGAAAGGAATAACAGCCCAAACATTTTCAAAACCGCTATCGGCGAAGAACGTATGGATAGAAGACCATAATTCTTTTACTTTTTCAGCGGGGAGACGATCCATGTTGTCAAAAACAAGGACTAATTTACGTTGTCCTTTTTCCTTGATAAAATCAGAAATGTCTTGCATCCATGTTTTGAACTCGTAAACCGTTGGTTCGTCTTCGCTCAAAGTCTCATAGCAAACGTCCTTTTCGACTTTATCTTGATAAATAGCTAACATATAACTCCATCCATATTTATGATCTTTGCTATATGCCCATTTCCAAACGCACAATGCAATAAGAACTGGCAGTGCAGCTATGATAATAGACAATAAAGAAAACCACCATGTTGTGGGTGTAGGTTTTACTGCATACGCAATAAATGTAAATATCGGAGTTAAAACTGCAACCAAAAATGCCGCAACCATACCATTACTGATAAGGGGATATTTTTCGGTTACGGTCTCCGTTTTACGGGCTAATAAATATTTCAGCTTTTCAGACCATGATACGGTTTTCGTACCTCCACCTTTGACTTTTATTGTTGCATTTCCAGATAGGATACCATCATCAATAAGTTTGCTTGTAAGCAATTCCAATATAGAGCGGCGTTGCAAGTCCTCTTGATGTCCCCATGCGTCATACTCAAAAAAGTAATAGTCGTCTGATAATTCACGTTCCAACATTTTAACCACGTTGGATTTTCCAGATCCCCAAATACCTTCGATGCCGATAATTCGAGGTAAAGTACATTCCTCATCCAATGAATCATTCTGACAAAAATGGCGAGCAATAGTTTTTGCCAACCTTTCTTGCGAACCTCCATCGAATTTGTCAATACCACACGGTTTATTTTGGATAAACCGCGGATATTGCTGTTTGGATTGTAGTTTTGTTTCCATATACGTAATTTATTGATTATACGAACTCCAAATAATTCTCCCGATTTACCACATGAAACTCGGCATAGGGATAGGCTTCTTGGAAGGCTTTCGGTGCGGCCGGCATTTTATTTCCCCACTTGAACTCCAAGGCGGTAAGACTGTCGGCACTCTCCTCAATCAGGTCGATTTCCTGTTTGTCGTAGGTGCGCCAGAAATAGAACTCCCTGTGCAGTCCCTCATTGAAGTTCGCTTTGCGCCGCTCTCCGATGATGTAGTTCTCCCACAGCGCACCGACATCCTGCCGAATGGCCAGCGGTGAGAAAGCCCCGATAATGGCATTGCGAATGCCGTTGTCGTAGAAGTACCACTTGCCAGCTTTTGTAACCTCCTTGCGTAGGTTACGCGAATAAGCCCCCAGACGATAGATAACGAAGACCTTTTCCAATAGGTCGAGGTATTTTTCAACGGTCGTCTTGCTCATGCCGAGTTGTTTACCTAACTCTTCGTAAGAAACTTCGCTGCCCAACTGAAAAGCTATCAATCGCAGTAGATCGCGCATCTTGCTCGAATTTTTTAAGCCGTCAATTGCTAAGATATCTTTAAGCAGGTATGCACCGACAATATCACGTAGGTAGTCTGTTTTACGTTCATAGTTCTCCATCATTACTACTTCGGGATAGGAACCGTAAATCAAGCGCGCTTCGAGGTTCTGGCGGGTTTCAAGTGCCGTTTCCGTCTGTGCGATTTCCCGTTGCGAGAATGGTGTAAGGAGAAATTGCGTACTGCGGCCGACCAACGGTTCACCAGTCTTATTCAGCAAATCGAATGACGAAGAACCACTTGCCAAGACACTTATTCCCGGTATTTCATCAACTATCAACTTCAGAATACTACCGATTTGTGGTATGTTCTGTGCCTCATCAATAGCCAGCAAATCAATACCATCCAATAAATGCCGATAATTGGCTATTGAGCGATTCTCCAATAGTGCTAATGTGTCGTAGTCTTCGCCGTTGAGCATCATCGTCCTACCTGAATAGTTGTCCACAATTTTACGCATCATTACCGTTTTACCAACACGGCGAGCACCAAAAATCAGTACTGCTTTATTGGGCGCGATTCGTGCTGTAATCTTCTCTTGAAGTATTCTATTTACTGTTTCCATACCTTATAAAATATAATGCAAAGATAATCATATTTTTTTAATTGGCGAATTTTACAAAAAAAACGGGCTATTAAATGGCGATTTTTACAACCACAATCTTATGGAAGTTGTTTCATTGTTTTTAGTAATGATATATGTTCATACTATGATGACTCAATAATTTACCAGACATACGTTTCTGAAATTTGTCCTTATAGGAATGAAAAACTCACATATATTGTGCTAATTAATATATAATTAAATGAAAATAAAAAGACAGGATACGAGTATTCCTGTCTTCTCATATGTAATGGATATTTTTTTATTTTCTCATCCGCTCCAACTCCTCATCACGCAACATTCTCTCGTTCAGTTTTTCCTGCATCCTGTCAATGAAATAGGTGCGGCTTTCGTTCTTCCGGCGTTTGATATCAGTGTAGAAGCGGTAGCAGTCTTTAGAATCAACCCCGAATATCTTATAGAGAAGTGGGGCGAGCTGTTTGAGCGGCATATTGCCGTTGTTGATGCAGCCCATCACGTCTATGCCGTAGATAAGTTCCACGAGGTCGATGGCATTGCCCGTCCATTGAAGAAGGCTGGCGGTGGTTTCTGTTGCGTTGTTGGCGGATATTAGTGGTGGCACTTGGGGCGTGGCAAGGAATTTCTGCATCTTTCTTACGAAAGACAGAGCCTTGCTGACGTAGGCGGCAATCTCTCTTTTTTCTTCTGACAGATTACGTACGGGATGGTGCTGCAACTCGATTTCGATGTAGGCAAGCGCGATGACGGTAAGGTTCATGTCCATGCCGCCGTTGCACAGTTCGATCACTTGGGTGGCGAAAGCCGTGTATGCCGTTTCCATATTGCAGTCGCCGGCTTCGTTTATCAGGCGGAAAAAGTCGGTTTCCGCCAGCAAGAAATAATTCATGGTTCTGTCAATTTTGAAAATTACACTTTGTTTTCTGCGTGCGCACATGAATATAATTGGCAAAAAACGCGGCAGAAAATAAAAAATCCAACACTCAATTTTACAAAGTGCTGGATTTCAGAGGTATAAAATTCAGTATTTTTTCACAAGGACAAATTATCTCCGACTTAAATTGTTTGTAATCGGAACATTTATTCTATTCCTGAAAATAGAAATGTATGCTTGCCGCACATTTTGGCTATCTTGCTTTTTTATCAAGGATATAGATAATGCGACATACACCGTTGGGATAGCTTTTCAAAGAGGAAAGCGTCCAGTGTTGCTCTGGCAGAGCCGACTTAAAAAAATGTCGTCCGCTTCCGGATATGAAAGGAACGGTGTATAGTATGATTTCATCCACAGCGTGCATCCGCAGCAGTCCGTTTATATAGTCTGCCGTGTCCGGTGTGGCTTCCGCGAGGTAACGGATGTTTGTGCAGTCTTTTCTCCATTCGTGCAGCATTGAAATGGAATAGTCCGGTGTCACACGGTAAAAGGCTTTCTTCCTGATTTCATCAAGACCGCAACGGTCAAGGCACAAATCCTGATGTGCTTTATCATATAACTCTGAAGAAAGACATCCGTCCATCGTCAGTACGGCGAGAATCTGAACTTTACCCATAATCGTTTCCTTTCGTTAGGCAAGGGTAAAAAAGTAGCGTGCAATTCACACTACCTTCAAGCGATGGCTCTGGTAAAGCCTTTACGGAGAGTACGTGAATGCACGCTATGCGTAAGCATAGCATAAGCATCACGCAATCGTCTCCGTAGTTCCAATTTACCAGATTTTCGCTTGAAACGCCTTGCGGTCTTATCCTATATGTTGGCGGCGAAAAGCTCCTGCCAATCGCCGTTTTTCTCAAATGTTATGCAAAGATAGCCAAATTCAGTGAATTACGGGCTATGATTGCTTGAATTTATATTTAAGTCCATACTCTTCAAGTTTGCTGTATAGTGTTGTCCTGCCTATGCCGAGCAGTTCTGCGGCGACACTCCGGTTGCCGTTTGCCTGTTTCAACGCACGCAATATCCGCTCCTTATCCTCCGCGTCATTGCGCAAGGCGAAGCTGACAGTAGAGGTCGGTTTCGTCACGGCAAGTTCCAGATGCTCTTTCATGACAACACCTTCCTGCGCCTGCAATACAGCACCCATAACTTTCTGCCGAAGTTCCCGCACGTTGCCCGGCCATGCGTGTGTCAGCAACGCTTTACGTGCTTCGGAACTGAACCCGCTCACGCTACACTCCAGCTCTCTGTTTGCCATATCACGGAAGAACTCTGCCAGCGGCATAATGTCTTCTTGACAGTCACGCAACGGAGGAACGGTTATCCCGAAGTCGTGCAGGCGGTACAGAAGATCCTGCCGAAAACGCTTTTCATTCACCGATACCTCCAAATCTTCATTGGTAGCAGCGATGATGCGGACATTGAAATTCCGGTCTGCCTTGTCTCCGACCGGGCGATACCGCCTCTCCTGTATGGCACGGAGCAACATCTGTTGGGTTTCCAACGCGAGGTTTCCTACCTCGTCCAGAAACAACGTGCCGCCTTCCGCCTCATGGAAATATCCTTTCTTGGCATTGTCCGCACCTGTAAATGCACCTTTGACGTGTCCGAAGAAAGCCGACGGTGCAAGCTCTTTGGAGAGTGAACCGCAGTCCACCGCCACAAATGGCTTGCCTGCACGTTTGCTCTTGTCATGCAACAGGTGGGCAATATGCTCCTTGCCCGTGCCGTTCTCACCAAATATCATCACGCTCATATCGGTGGCGGCTACCAGCCTTATGCGGTGCATGATTTTCTGAAAGGCGGAACCTTCACGGGCGAATATAGGCATACGGCGTTGTCCTGCCTGACGTTCTTTCAGTATGGAACGGATCAGGGGGACAAGTTTATCCTCCACAAGCTGTTTGGGAATATAGTCTATCGAGCCGAGTTTCATGCTTTCCACGGCGGTATTAACTTCGGCGTAGTCGGTCATAATGATGAAGGGCTGCATCTTTCCCTCCTTTCGCATCCAGCACAAAAGGTCTATGCCACTGCCGTCAGGCAGACGCAGGTCGGCAACCACGATATCATTATCTGTTGCCTGTTGCAGATGTTTCTTCGCGGTTGAGAGGTGGTAAGCCTTCATATTGCGGTAGCCCTCCCGTGACAGCATATTGCAGACATATTCGCAATACACGATGTTGTCTTCCACCACAATTATTTTTGTCTTATTCATCTTCGTATTTTCTCCTTTCCTCTTCTGCCAACCGTATTATTTCCACTCCCTTATCCAGCACGGCAGTCACGGCATGGCTTAACGCTTCACCATCCGGGAGAGCATCGCCACGAAGCAATCCGTAAAGTACATTCAGCGGTTGGTCGGCACGGAGCACCTCCCACGAACTGCGCAGGTGGTGGATCAGGGAATCCAGCTTTTGCAGGTCTTTTTCTTTTGCTGCATCCCGTACCGCCTGCATTTCCTTTTCTGTTTCAGTTATCAACTTTTCCAGCATGACGGCTTCATTGCCATAGGACAATAAGGCGGAAAAGTCCGGTTTCCCGTCCGGTGTCGCTTTTATGGCACACCTGTCGGAAACCTCCATCAGTTCCGATATGGAGAACGGTTTGAACAGGCATCCGGCAAAGCCTTTTGCCAATAGTTCCCCTTTGTTACAACTGCCCGAAGCGGTTGCCACAACCACCGGGATTGTTGGTGAATTGCCCACGTTGGACGAACGCAACAGTTCCAGCAATTCGAAACCGTTTATATCGGGCATATTCAAGTCTGTCAGCAACAGGCTGTATTCTTTCTGGCGTATCATTTCCATCAGTGCCGCAGCATCGGTGCAAGTGTCGCAGTGTATTCCTTCTTGGGAATACATCTCTTTCAGCATCAGAAGTAATACCTCATCATTGTCAATGGCGACAACATCATGGAATTTATTGTTATGATAAACAGGTGTATTGCTTGTATATCCAAGCTGTTCTTCAGCTTCCTGCATAGAAATTTCAACTGTGAAACGACTGCCTTTCCCTTTCTTGCTGTCTAAACGGATTGTTCCGCCAAGCATCGACACAATATTACGCATTATGGCAAGCCCAAGCCCGAAACCCTCCTTTGCGGCGGCATTTGATAGACGTTCAAACGCACCGAACGCTTGTTTCTGTTCCTCTTCTGTCATGCCTGTACCTGTATCTTCAACGACCAGTGTCAGAACTCCATTATCATATTCAGTAATCAAAGAAACACCGCCTTCTTCTGTGAACTTGACAGCGTTTGACAGCAGGTTATTCCCGATTTGTATTATTCGCTCTTTGTCGGTCAATACAATGGCATCGTGTCCAGTCTTCACGGACAAGGACAGCCCTTTGTTCACGGCAACAGGCATGAACTCCGTTTCAAGTGTGTGCGTGATTGCTGAAATCCGGCAGGGTGACAGACGGGGCTGTTCCTTGCCGTTGTCCAGGCGGAAGAAGTCAAGCAAAGTGTTAAGCATATCCCGCATACGGTCGGAGGATTGCAGTATGTTTTGGATATACTGCCCGGACTTATCCTCACACTGTTCTTTCCGTATCAGTCCGGCATAGCCTGTTATTGCTGTCAGCGGTGTGCGCAGTTCATGGGTGATAGTATGTACCGCCTTCTTCCTTGACGTTATCAGTGCCTCGTTCCGTTGTACGGATTGTTCCAGTTGCCTTATCAAATCAGTTGTCTTGTGCTTGTATTGTTTAATGCTTTTTGCATCACGATGTATGATGATGTAGGAAATTAACAACAATAGAAGAACGAATCCCATTAAACCGCCTACTTGCATAAATGACTTTTCACGCATGGCAACTATTTCGTTTTCCCGGCTTTGCAGTTCGGTTTGTACCTTTTCTTCTATTTGGCAAATCAATTCTTGCAGTTGTCTGTTAAGTTCTGCATTACGAGCTGCAAGGCTGTCGGCTTGTTCCGACAATTGGCGATCCTGCACTTTCTGTTCGCTGATTACGTTTCTATTGACCGAATGAAGGATAGTGGTTGATACTGCTGGAGTTACTTCCTTTTTTTTGCCGAATATGCCTAAGAAACCTTTTCGTTTTGGCTTTTTGGACTGTTCCTGCACACTTTTCTGTACAATAACCGGAATTTGATTGGCTATCTTCTTGTTAATAGATTGTTGTTCATCCATTAACCGGACTATCTGGAACATCTGTCGTTCCTTATCCTCTAAAAGACTGCGCACACTATCGATGCGCTCTGCTGGATAGGTGGCCTTGAAACGGCAGAGCATACTGTCCATTGCCATACGCCGTGCATGGTAATGCTCGATATCTTTATCGTTCCATTCCAGTATTGTTTCACCCAATAGAGAAAATTTTATCATTTGAATATTGATATTGTTTATTTCTTTTCGGAGCTCGTCTATTTTTTTATTGCCAAGTTCTAATGCTTCTATCTCCTGCCATTCATAGAGGCTATTATATGCCATACATCCGATAAGAATGGAGATAAGTATATATCCCAACCGTATTGCCTTATAGAAATTTCCTGACCGCTCCATTATTTTAATGACATTGATTTTTGGAACATGAATAAAAGTTTATCTTTTTCGTTCATGCGGATATTATCAGAATAACCGTCTTTTGTTATTTGATACCCACATGGCTTAACCATAAAAATGCCTAAGCCCTTAGTGTACGAACTTACTTCTGAGGCATAGTCTTTACTTGTATTTAATGGAACTTTCCCTTTAATATGACACCACTCATTATTACAACTGATGTCTTCAATCTCAGACATCAGTTTTTGCAAATCTGTAATAGCTTTGGAACTCGCTACTTGGGGTATCTGCAACTCAAAACAGAGCATCGGTTCGAGAATGTCCACACCTGACTGTTGCAAAGCCAGCCTGAAGACATAAGGGGTCAGCTGTCTGAAATCAGCAGGTGTACTTACCGGGCTATAATACTCGGCTTGAGTAAAAGTTACTTTCAGATCTGTCACTTCCCATCCATGTAAACCAGATTGGCAAGACATACGAATCCCTTCAAAAACGGCATTTTGAAAAGAATGGTTCAGATAACCATAGGAGATGTCACTTTCGATTTGCAACCCTGCCCCTAACGGTAAGGGTTCAAGAGTCAGCCCTATTGTGGCCCAGTAAGGGTTGGGTGGTACTTCGATCTGAATAATCTTATTGACCTTTTTTATAGGTCGTTCTTTGTAGATAGTCTTGATCTCATCAAAATGGACCTTTACGGAAAATCGTTCTTCCAGCAATGTCTGTATGATTTCCTTTTGGGTCAAACCATATAACGAGATTTCCAATTCATCACTATATGAGTTTATGGAAAAGGACAAAGACGGGTCTTCAATCCACAATGTATTCAGAGCGGATATCACCTTGCTTCTCTCTTCGGGCTTATTTGGCCGGACGGAGGATTTGAGAGCGGGATGCTGATGAGATAATCCTTGAATCAAACAAGGTTTAGCACCTAAATAATCTCCGATTCGAAAATCTTCTATATCTTCTACAATCGCGATATCATTGGCACCCACTTCATCAACATTTATCTCTCTGCCCTGATAAATAGTCTTTAGATTTTTAATCTTGATGAATTTTTCCGAATCGTTGATTCTTACAACGTCTCGAAGTCTCAGACTTCCGTCAATTATTTTAAGAAAACTTCTTTTATGCCCTTTGGGGTCATGCTCTATCTTATAGAGATAAGCTGAAAGTCTGTTTGAGACTGATGCCGGAGGAAGTATAAAAGAAGAAATGGCGTCCAACAACTCATTGATACCGATATTGAACATTGCTGATCCATGTAGCACCGGATAGACTTTGGCTTTTGCCACAAGAGCGATTATCGTATTCCAATAATCAGCCGGTGAAATTTCGCTATCCGCCAAATATCGTTCTAATATATCGTCGTCATGGTTGCATACAAATTCTTTGTATTCTTCCTTTATATATGTTTGGGAGCAAACCGGATAAACCGATCCATCGACAACAGTTTGCATAAACAGGACATCTTGCGACAGATTTGTTTTTATATCCATATACAAACGCTCCAAATTCACACCGGCACGGTCAATCTTATTGATAAATATAATTGTCGGGATTTGCAGCTTTTGTAAAGTACTGAACAGCAACTTTGTCTGCGCTTGTATGCCTTCCTTTGCGGATAAGATGAGGACTGCTCCATCAAGCATTTTGAATGTCCGCTCCACTTCCGCAATAAAATCCATGTGTCCCGGAGTGTCAATGATATTGCATTTCACTCCATTCCAGATAATAGATGTCGTAGAAGCCCGGACAGTAATTCCTCTACGTTTCTCTATATCCATAGAGTCCGTTATGGTGTCACCATTATCCACACGGCCGCACTTTTCCGTTGCTCCACTGGCAAACAGCAGATTCTCGGTTACGGAAGTTTTTCCTGCATCAATGTGAGCAAGAATTCCTAAATTTATAATATTCATTTGGATTAAGCAATAATATACTACAGTAGATGCATTGTCGAAACGCACCTTTTAATACCTCCTCGTAGCATATGAGAACTACAGGATTACTAACTCGTATTAATATGTATATTATTACTGCCGCATAACGATTACAAAATTACACAAAAAAATATATCTAACAAAAGTGGGAGGATTTTTTAACTTTTTACCATAGACATTTTATTAGGGAAGCGTAGGTTCAACTGGCAAGTACAAATAAGTAGAAATGTTTGAACAACACCGTTTTAGGAAGTTGAAAAATCAAGTTTCTCTCTCGGTATAGCGTTTATTTTGGCCAATATCTTCTTTAGTTTAGCATTTGTGTATTTCCCATTCGTGTTCTATTTAGCTCCTTATTATGAGTATGTAGCAAGTTACTTATCAAATTCAGCCTCTTTGAGGGTCAAATATGGTTTTGCAAATGGTGACTGACAAGACATAAACAAGGTCAGCAGGAATTTTTTACATAAATGGACATGAATGTATATAACCTAAAATAAGAATAAATTTTAATAAGGGCTGCCCAAAAAGAAAAAAATGCAGTTGCCATCCTATAGATACTTGCAGAAAGGATAAAATTTACTTTTAGACCTTTTGGGATAGCCCTTATTAATACTTCAGATAAAATTCCTTAGGTTATATTTTCAATCCTTTGGACCGGGTTTCCTCCTTGGCATACAGTCCCGGACGCCCGATTATGACATGGTTGGCAACGATACTATCCGCCGGACTGCGTATCTGCGGCGGTGCATTTTCGGGATATTGCGCCTGCCTGTTCCTCACATCTTCCGCTTCCGGCTTGAGCTGTTGCCCTTCATTCTCCTTTTCTGCGACTTCGGGCGTGGGTGGCGCAAGCTCCAGCTGAATTTTTCGGTCAAGGGCGGCAAGTTCGGACTTCAACTGCTTCAGCTCGTCCTCCTTCTTCCACACCTTACCCGCTATCTCCTGTAACTGCGGTATCTCCATCTCCAGCACCTCGTTCTTCGCCTTGTACTGGTCGATGATGGAGGGTATCCTCTCCATCGCGTTGAGGAAGTTGCGGGCGGCGGCCAACGGGTCAGCCATCGCCAGATGCCCGTTGTTGTAGGTGTACTTGTAGTTCCCCTCGACCACGAAGCGGTTGTCGGTGAACTCCAATCCCTCTTTGAGTATCCTTTCGCTCACCACCTTTATCGGAAAACCGTAAAGTTCACCGACCTGCGTGTACAACCCTCCGGTCGTGGCATTCTTGGCTATCTCCTGCAAACGCTTTCCGATGACCTTCTCATCGGCGGAATCCACTCCGTCCACCTTTATTATATTAAGGCGGTTGCCCTCCTTGTCGGTCTGCACCACCGACAGGAAGCGGTTCCAGTCCTCCGTCATGGCATCTATGAAAGCCGTGTTGTTGCGCAACTCGCCGGTCTTTGACTCCAGCTTGAACTCCGAATCACGCTTGCCCTTGTTGAACGACTTGCGTTCCCCTTCGAGCGATGCGATCCGCTTTTCCAGTTTCGCCTTGTCCAACAGGTCGGTATTGCCGGAGAGCAACGCCATGTATTCCGAGAAATTCATGCCCGATTTTTCGTCCATTGCCCCCTCGTCGATGGTACGCGCACCCATCGCACCGCTTTTGAGCTGGCTTATGAAAGTCTGCTTGCAGTGCAGGAGGTTGAACTTGTAGCTGTCCAGTGACTTCTCCACCGCGTAGATGATTACATCCACGTTGTTCCCGGCGAAATGTTTGGCAATCTCATTACCTGCCCTAACTCCGCGTCCGTCACGCTGTTGCAAGTCGGACGGTCGCCACGGCGTATCGAGATGATGGATAGCCACACACCGTTTCTGGGCGTTCACACCCGTTCCGAGCATAGAGGTAGAGCCGAACAGCACACGCACCGTCCCGGCGTTCATGGCGTCTATCACCGCCTTCCGCGCCTTGTCGGTCTTGCACTCCTGAATGAAGCGCACCTCGCTTGGCGGTATACCGTAGTCCTCCGTCAGTTTGCGCTTGATTTCCGAATAGACGTTCCACCCGTCGCCCGGCTGGTATGTCCCCAAATCAGAGAAAACGAACTGCGTGCCTTTCTGGGCGTCGTATTTTTGATAATACTCCGCGATCATCTTGGCACAGTGACTCGCTTTGTTGTCGGGATGATCTTCGTAATTCGGGTCTATCATGCGCATGTCGAGTGCCATTTTCCGGGCATAGTCCGTGGCGATGAGCATCTTCGCCTTTTCTTCCGTTTCCGAAAGCGGCAGCCTGCCCAACAAGGTGGCATCGCCCGTCTTGGCGAACTGCATCAGTTTCTGTATGAAGTCCTCCTGTTCCGGCGTGGGCGGTATATGGTGCAGTATCTCGTTCTTGGCAGGACGGTCAACGCCCACATCCTCCGCCGTGCGGTAGTCCGTGATTTCATTATAGAAGGCGGCAAGCTCCGGCACTTTGATGAAGTAGCGGAAACGCTCCTTCTGGACCACATTGTTCGTCACGTTAAATTCAAAATCCGTCGTCTTCTTGGCAAATATCGCCGCCCAAGCGTCGAAACACCTTATGTCCTGCCGTTCCAGCTCCTTCGGGCGCAGGTACTTGAACAGCAGGTACAATTCAGTCAGTGAGTTGCTGATAGTCGTGCCGGAGAGGAAGGTCGCACCCAAGTCTTTTCCTGTGCGCTCCTGTATGGTGCGTATGGCAAAGAGCATGTTAAGTGCCTTCTGGCTTCCCTCGCTGTTTCCCAATCCCGCCACACGGTCGTGGCGCGTGTTGAAAGTCAGATTCTTGAACTGGTGGCTCTCATCTATGAAGATGTGGTCGATGCCCATCTGCTTGAAATCCACCACGTCGTCCGTGCGTGACTTTATGGCGTGTTCCACCTTCTCCAGCTTCGCTTCAAGGTTGTGCTTGCGCTTCTCCAATCCTTTCAGCATCGCCCGCGACACGTTCTTTCCCTGCTGCCGTAGCACTTCGAGGTTTTCCTCCACCGTGTCAAGCTCTGCTTGCAGGATGCGCTGCTGCAATTCCGGCGACTGCGGTATCTTGCCGAACTGGTCGTGCGACATGATGACGCAATCGTAGTCGTTGTTCTTTATATTATTGAAGAAGCGCACACGGTTGGCGGTCGAAAAGTCCTTCTCCGAAGCGTACAGAATACGTGCGTTGGGATATGCCGCCTGATAGGTGGCTGCAATCTCCGCAACGTTGGCTTTCAGCCCGATAATCATCGGCTTGTGTGCCAAATTCAGACGCTTCATCTCATGCGCGGCGATGCACATTATCAGCGTCTTACCGGTTCCCACCTCGTGGTCGCAAATTCCGCCGCCGTTCTGTTTCAACATCCAGACGCAATCCATCTGTGAGGGATAGACGCTCTTGATACCCCGGCTTGCCAGCCCTTTCAGGTTGAGGTCGGGAAAGGTCTGATGGGAGCCGTCGTAGCGCGGGCGCACGAAACAGTTGAACTTGCGGTTATACATCGTCACAAGCCGCTCCTTGAACTGCGGCGACTGCTCTTCGAGCCATTCGGAGAAGCCGTTTCGTATCTCGTCAATCTTGGCGTTGGCGAGTTGTATTCCCTCGCTGTCGCGCATCTTGATGTCGTTGCCATGCTCGTCCTTGCCGATGGACTTCATCATGTCAGGGCAGGTGTTGTGCAGGGCGTGTTTTAGGAGGTGCATACCGTCATAGTTCCGGTAATACCCCTTCACCAGAAACTCGTCCGTGATTTTCATGGTGCGGTAGCCGCACACCACCGAAAACTCGTCCATGCTTGCGGAATAGGCGATTTTCACCTCCGTGTCGAACAGCCGGCTCATGTAGGCGGCATAGACACCCGTCGGAATCCAGCGTTCCCCGAAATTGAAGTCCAGATCCTCGAAGGCGATGCGCTGCGGCTCGGCATCTTTCAGAGCCTCCAACGCCTGCTTCACCTCCGGCATACGCTCATTTTCGGGATTGTCACCCATCCATGCCTCTATGCGTTCCGCTTTCTCTATGACATTTCCGGCGATGAAACGGTCTTTGATTTCGTAACCGGTCACGAGCGGATTGTAGTAGATGCGCCCTTGCAGGGCAGTGAGCAAATCCTCCGCCGTGCTGTCGGTTATCTCCCGCATATAGTCGAGATTGACCGTACCATATTTGTTGAGCGACGCAGACAGGGCTTCTTCGGGAGAGCCTACGTTGGCATGGCTCTCCACCGCGAAGGAAACAGGATGCTCGAAGATGTCCGCCTTGACGAACTTTCCGTTTTCCATCCGTTCCAGCGAAAGGATGTCGCGCCCGCCCGCATCCATCATCACTAACTTCACGTTCTGCTTGGCGTTGAGGTTGCCGTAGCGCATGACAAACTCATCGTAACAGGTATTCAGATGCTCTCGCCACGGAACATTTGCCTCGCGCCGGAGCGATTCATAACGGTACAGACGCTCGTAGGCGTCACGCAGCGACACATACAACAACGCCTTTTCCTTCTGGTATCCTTTCAGGTCGAGCGGCTGGAATGTCGCCCCGTATGGCGTGATGTCTTTCAGGTAGCCGATGTTATGACGCCCCCGGTCAGCCACCAGCGACCCTTCGCGCAGGTGCATCTCCGGCGTGCGGTGGTAGGCACGCGGAGAAAGGTCCACGACTTCCTCCTTCGGCTTTTCCGCTTCGATGTCGGGGAAAAGGAAAGTCCCCACCGCTTCCGATGGGGTATCTGTAACGGCAGGTGCGGCGACTGCCTCCGGCTGTGTTTCCTCCTGTCGTGGCTGCTCACGGGAAGTTTCCGGCACGGCTTTCACTTCCGTCTTTTCCGCCACTTGTTTCTCGTTATGCTGCCTTGCCAGTTCCCGAAGTTCTTTCCTACGCTCCGGCGTCAAACCCATCATCATTTCATAGAAACCGTTGATGGGAGGATTGGTATCCCAGTCCAGTGTGGCATAGATGTCGTCCGGGTCGGCAGGCTTGGCGGTGTTCTCCGCTTTCACCTCCTTATTCTCCATTGCGGGTTTTGCAGTTGGAGCTGTCGGTGTAACCGTGACTTTCGGTTTGGGCGGAGTGGACTTTGCCGTAACTGCCTTTTTCACCGTCTTTTTCTTTTTGGAGGTTTTCGGTTGGCTGACCTCTTCCGTCATCCCCCAGAGGTCAAGCAGGGTGAGCTGCACGCCTGCGGAATATTGCGGGCGCGGTTCTATCTCCGGCTTTTCATCTGCGGGTTGCGGCTTTTCTGTCGGAGTTTCCACCGTCTGCGCCGAGGATACTGTTTCCAATTTTATGGCAGGACGCTCTACTTTATTTTGAACGGCAACTTTTTCTTCCGTTCCTGCCTGCCGGATTGAACCCGAATACAAGCGCATGGCAAGCCTGTAATGGAAATCCTCGTCGAGCATACGGCGCAAATCCCCGGCGATGCCTGCTGCCTTGCCCTCGTGCAGATAAACCATAGCGGGCTTCCCGTAGGGGTCTGTGTCAAGTTTCGCCATCGTATGCACGATGCGTTCCGGGTGGTGGATGAAATAGGCGTTGTCGGTCAGGGCGGTTTTCGTGTCCGTCTGTATCACGGTCATCAGCCGCTCGTCCTGCGACATTTCCTTCTTGCTGAGGTTCTTTTGCAGGACAATCAGGTCACTGCCCACCTCCGTGCCCGCGTTGTCCGTGAACAGGTTGTTGGGCAGGCGTATCGCGGATACCAGATTGGCCTGACTGAACAGCTCGTTACGCACGGAGGTCTTGGTGCTATTCAATACCCCTTGCGAGGTGATGAACGCCACGATACCGCCGTCACGCACGGCATCCAGTCCTTTGAGAAAGAAATAGTTGTGGATGGTTTTCTGGGCGGAGCGTCTGCCGAAAGAGTCGCTCCGCTGAAACTCCGCGTCGAACACGGCAATGTCACCGAACGGAATGTTGGACACCGCCAAGTCGAAATAATTGTTGAACGGTCTTTCGATTTTCTCAAAACCGCAGGTGCGCATTTTCTGGTCGGGATAGAGATGCCTCAAGATTGTACCCGTGAGCAGATCCTTCTCGAAAGCCATCACATCCGCATTGGGGCTGTGCCGCAGCATGGAATCCACGAACACGCCGACACCTGCCGACGGTTCGAGCATACGGGCGGGGCGGACGCTGTAATCTGCCAGCACGTCCGCGATGGTGTCGGTTATCTCTTTGGGGGTGTAGAAAGCGGTCAGCACGGACGCTTTCAGCGAATCCACAAACCGCTTGTACTCTGTTTCGTCCTTGCTGTTCTCACGGATAAGCCTGTGCAGCTCCACCGTCGGGGCGAACAGTTCGAGGTCGGATTTCGCCCACCGGACGGCATCCGTCAGTTCCTTTGCAGGGTTGAGGATACATTTCAGACCGCCGAAACCGCAGTACCTTTGAAGTATGGCACGCTCTTCGGTTGTCGCTGTCCTATTTTCCCTGTCAAGGATGAATGCCGTCCGTATCGCCTCGATGTTGTCCCGCAGTTTCTGTTTGCGGTTAAACGCCATATTCGTCTAAGTAAAGGACGGTTGCTCCCGTCAGCTCCGTGTAGAGCAGGTCGTAATCGGAAGACAGGGCGAAATTGTCATCCGAGAGGTCATAGACGGAGAACACGTTGCCGACAAGCGGCAGCAGTTTCAGGACAAAGGCTTCACGCTTCTCTTCCGGCACTTCATCGGCAAACTCGTTTTCCACGACTTCGCGGAGGATGGCGTAACGGGAATAATGCAGCCCGCGCAGCAGCGTGTCCATCGCCAGTTCCTGCGCACCATCGGCGGGATAGCCTTCAAGCCGTGCCCTCTCATACGTTTCGGCGGCACGGTCGGCCCGTTCCCGTATGAAAGCGGTGTCGTCAGCCTGTTCAAACTTGTTCGTGCGGAGATAGTCCAGCAGGTACAGACCGTAATAGGAAAAGTCGGTCTGACCCTCGTTTTTCTTCTTGTTGTTCATTACTTTGGATTTAGCGGATTGATAATTAACGGGATAATCGGTTGGAAAAAGGAAGAAAAAGGCACTCGGTATCCCTCCGAGTGCCACCACTAAATCCAAAGTATGAGTGTAATCCGGTATCGAAGAACAATTCATTACTCTGAACAAGTGGCAAAGTTAATACTATTTCTTCCGTCCTGAAAATTTCTTGTCCTTTTTAGCCTCCGGGAACACAAAAGTCGTGTTATATTCCCCGTCAAAGGCGACAACAGCATCGAAACTCTTGCCCTGTTTGCTCTTGAACCCTTTGAGCAGCTTGGTATGCCCTTCGGTGAGCAGGTCTTTGATTTCATCGTCGGACAGGGTGCGTCCCGCTTTCAGCCGGAACACGGGCAGTCCGCACTCCGTGTTGTCGCAGCGTACCACCTTGCCGTAGAACCGCATCCTGCCCGTGCCACACTTGGGACACGCGCAGCCGGAGTCACGGCTGCCGAAGAGCTTGTCGCACGAGATCAGTTCGGAGGTTATCTCACGTGTGTACGCCTCTATCTCCTTGCGGAAGGTGTCGTCGGACAGTTCCCCGCGCTCGATACGCGCCAGCTCCTTTTCCCATTCGCCCGTCATGGCAACATCGGCGATGCGCATCGTCTTGACGACGGAATTGAGGGCAAGTCCTTTTTCGGTGGGAACAAGCGACTTCTTGCAGCGTTCCATGTAACCGCGCTTGAAAAGCGTTTCGATGATGGAGGCGCGTGTGGCGGGAGTACCGATGCCACAGTCCTTCATCGCCTGCCGCAGTGCGTCGTCCTCAATTTCCTTGCCCGCCGTTTCCATTGCCGAGAGCAGGGTGGCTTCGGTATGCAGCGGCTTGGGTTTGGTCTTTCCTTCGGTAATGGACGAGCCTTTCGGTGTCAGCGTGTCGCCTTCCTGCCAGCCGGGGATGGTAATTTCCTCTTTTTCCTCGCCATAGACGGCACGCCATCCGGTTTGCTTCACGACGCTGCCTTTTACGGTAAACTCCACTCCGGCACATTCCGCCGTGACAGTGGTCACATCCTTGACGCATTTCTCAGAGAATGCCTCGACCATGCGCCCGGCAATCATCTGATAGATGGTATTGTCCTCTTTGGAGAGGAAGAGCGGTTTCTCACCCGTGACGAGCAGGGCATGGTGGTCTGTCACCTTGCCGTCGTCCACGCTGCGGCGTGTCGGGGCGGCTTTTGCCCGCACCTTGTCTTTCCATTCGGGCTGTGTGCCGATGAAAGCGAGCAGTTTGGGAATTTCGGCAAACACGTCTTCGGGGATGTAGCGGCTTCCCGTTCTCGGATAGGTTATCAACTTCTTTTCGTAGAGTTTCTGCGCGATTTCAAGCGTCTGTTCCGCCGTGAAGCCGTGCTTGGCGTTGGCTTCTTTCTGGAGCGTGGTCAGGTCGTAGAGCAAGGGAGTTTCCTCCGTCTTCTCCTTGCGCTCGGCTTTCGTGACAGTGGCGCAACCTGCCGCCTTTACCTTATTATATAGTTCCATCGCCGGTTCTTTCTCTTTCCATTTCTCGGAGGATGAGAATTTCACGACTTCGCCGTCGCAACCGTCCGTTGCGATATGGAGCTGCCAGAATGCTTCGGACGTAAAGCGGCGGTTCTCCCAGTAGCGTTCACATACCATAGCCAACGTTGGTGTCTGCACCCGCCCCACGGAATACGTGCCGTGTCCGGCGGCGATGGATAACGCCTGTGTGCCGTTGATGCCCACGAGCCAGTCGGATTCGCTCCGCGCTTTGGCGGCGAGGTAGAGGTTGTCGTATTTGCTGCCGTCTTCGAGTTTCCGCAGTCCCTCGCGGATAGCTTTGTCGGTGAGAGAGCTGATCCACAGGCGCACGAAAGGAGTGGTGCAACCCGTATAGTGGTAGAGGTAGCGGAAGATAAGCTCTCCCTCGCGTCCGGCATCGGTCGCCACGATGATATGTTCGCTTGTGTCGAACAGTCTTTTGATGACTTTTATCTGCGACACCACGCCGCTGTCGGGCTTGTAACCTTTCTCCGTCCTGACCTGACGGGGGACGAGCGTGAATGTGTCGGGAATAATCGGGAGGTTGTCACGGACAAATCCGCGCACGCCGTAGCCGTCGGGCATGGCAAGCTGAACGAGGTGTCCGAATGCCCATGTCACGGCATAACCGCCTCCCTCGAAATATCCTTCCTCTCTCTTTGTCGCGCCCACGATGCGGGCGATTTCACGTGCCACGGAGGGCTTTTCTGCAATGATTGTCTTCATGTCTTCTTCTTTTTTGTTGATACTTTGGATTTTATTTTGGATTCAGTGGCGGACACGGGATTACATTTTCATGCCCTTGCCCGTTTTCTTCTGCGGCTTCTCCTGCTGCTGTTGCTGGCGGGCGTCCTTCGGGTTGGTCTGACCTTTCTGCAACGGCTCTCTCAGATTCTTTGTAGCCTCGTTGGTCTTGCCATCGTTGTTCACCGCCACCTGCGTGCGGCTCTCGTTGGACGGAGCAACCTGCTGTGCATTGTCAGGGTTCGTGTCGTAGCGGTACGGGCGTCCCTTCTCCGGGTTGAACTTGATATACATCGTGGCATGGAAGCCCTGCTTGTCGGTCACGTTCTCCAGCTTCACGGCTTTACCCGCCACATAGTCGGCTTTCTGCTGGTCGGTGAAGCTCACGCCGCTCCATTTGCTGATGGGGCGGATGCTGCCGTCCTCGTTCGTCCACGTGTTGCGGCGTTGCTCCTTCTTGGTCTGTGCGGCATTTTCCCCGCCCTGCGCCTGACTTTTCGATGTGTCGCCTTTGGTTTCCTGTGTCTGTGCGGTACGGGGCGACTTGCCGGTTCCCGGCACGAACTCCACGCCGCGCTGCTCCACGTTCACTTGCAGGGTGGTGACGAACTTTCTGCCGTCGTTGCGCTCGATGAGCTTGTCGCGTACGGGCAGTCCGGCGCGGAGCATGTCCCGCTCCTGCGTGGTGATTTCCGTCTTGCCGATGCGCTCCGGGATGCGCACCCTGCTTGCCGGAATGTCCGTGATTTCATTCGTCTTGCGGTCGATGCTGATGTAGGAGGGGATGATCTCGCCCGTTTCCCTGTCCACAATGTCCACGACCCTACCGAGATTGCCCGTTTCGCGGAGGTTCTTCCGGTCATTGTCGGAGAATTTGTGTTCCTTGTACTCATCCAGCTTCTGCTCCTTGCGGATGAAGTGCGGCACGAGGCTGATGTTTCCCTCACCGTCCTTCTTGAAGGAGAGGCGGGCGTCCAGCTCGAATGATTCGCCGCCGAAGGTCGGTTTGACCTTTACCAAGTCGGACTTGCCATAGTTGAGCATCTTCGTAAGGTCGCCGGACTTTTCAAGGTTGTCCCGCTTTACGCCCCATCTGTCCTCCAGCTCCTGCCAGTTGATTTTACTCTCGTCGATGGGCTGGTAGCCACGTTTGCCCTGCATCTGTTCGGATTTGTCCTGTTGCTGTTCTTTCCGTTGTTCCATGTTCTCCTGTTTTTGAGGTTCTTGTTTCTCTGTCTGTTGTGCTGCCATCTCTTCCTGCACCTTCTTCTCATAGTCGGAGGTGTCCACCTTGTGAGGGGCGAGCAGCTCCTTGTTCGCTTCGGGGTCTTTCAGCAGTTGCTTCATCACCTCTAAGAGATTTTCAGCTTGGTCTGCCGCAATGCGGTAGAAACCGAAGCGGCTGGGCTCCTTGCACTGCCGGAAGAAGTTCTTGAAGAAGTTGTCCAGCACGTCGCCATGTCGGTCGAATTGCAGGAAACTCTGCGCGTTCTCCGCTTTTGCGGGGGTGCGCTTGGGTGTGCCGTCCGCGTTCAGCCCGGCTACCACGCTGATCTCGCCTGTCTTCTCGTCACGGACTACCAGCACGTCCTTTTCGTCTTTTTTCTTTGCCATCTGAAAAATGTTTTAATGGGTTATTTATGAAAGAAATTATGGATACGAGCCTTGTAGAAGGCTATATCTTCCTTTTTGAAGTCCTTGATATGGTTGGAAAGGAATGTCAGCACGTCCTCCTCGCTGTAATAGGTCTTCTTGCCCAGCGTCTTGTAGGGCAATGCGCCTACGCTGCGGTAGCGTTGGAGGGTGCGTTTGCTTATCTGGAGCAACATGCACAAATCCTGATTGTCGAAAAGGCGGATGCTTTCCGTGATAGTGGGCTGTTTCCCCTCAGCCTTCATCGCCAGCAGCAGTTCGTCCTGACGGTCGAGCCGTTCCATCAGCTTCTGCATCCAGCCCTCGAAGTTGTTTCGTGTGAGCAGTTCCATGACCTATGTCCTCCTTCCTTTTGGTTTGCCGCCCGTGCGCAGCGTGTGGTTGTGGAACAGGGTGTCTATTGTCCCTTCCTCGTTCCTTACTGTGTTGTCCTCCAATAGCCGCAGTATCTCGGAAAGGCGGTAGCGGCAGCTTCCGCGTACCACCACATACTCGATACGGTGGTCGGTGCGCATACGCTGCATGGTGCGCTTGCTCACGTTGAGCATCTTCGCCGCCTGTGCCGTGTCAAGCAGCTTGTCTTCGGTTTCCCGCTTCCGTTTCTTCTCGTCCCTTGCCTCGCGGATGTACCCTGCGATGTTCGCAATCTGCGCCATCATCTCCTTGTAGGCGGAACTTTCCATTGTTATCACTTTCATGTTCAGTCCTTTCTTTTTGTTTCTGCGACAAAATTCGGCAATAAACAAAAGGGGCTTTAACAACTCACTACGTGACTCACGTAAGATTTTTGCGGAAGATGGCTCCGTAACCCGGTCAAACGGCGCAACAGGCAGCCTTTCAGCGGAAAACGATACGTCTTGTATGCCGTTTCGTTACCTTTGCGGCAAACTCTAAATGACATGAATATGGAAATAGTATCTATCGAGAAAAAGACTTTCGAGATGATGGTGGCGGCATTCGGCGCACTCTCGGAGAAGGTCGCCGCCCTGAGGCGCAAAAGCGACACGGGGCGCATGGAAAGATGGCTCACGGGCGAGGAGGTCTGCGGGCAGTTGAGAATAAGCCCGCGCACGTTGCAGACGCTGCGTGACAGGCGGCTTATCGGCTACTCGCAGATAAACCGCAGGTTCTATTACAAGCCAGAGGAGGTGAAGCGGCTGATACCGCTTGTCGGCACGCTCTATCCGCACGGCAGATGATTTGATTTATTCACCCACTGAATCCGAAGTTATGATGAACGAGAACAACGATGTTTTTACGATGGAAGACGAGCCGATAGCCTCTGTGGTGCAGGATATGCGCAAAGGCTCGAAATGGCTGTCCGCATTTCTGGAAAGCTACCGTCCTCCGCTGGACGGGGAACGTTACCTGACGGACGGCGAGGTGTCGGAACTGCTCCGTGTGAGCCGGCGCACCTTGCAGGAATACCGCAACAACCGCGTGTTGCCCTTCATACTTTTGGGAGGGAAGGTGCTTTACCCGGAAACGGGGCTGCGCGGGGTACTGGAAGCGAACTACCGCAAGCCGCTGGAGTGAGGCGGTTTCATGAAAAAGTAAACGGGTGACACCTTTTGTGGTGCTACCCGTTTACTTGTCTTATGGGGTATGTGCAATCAGCAATACCCGGCTTTTCCGTTCTGTATGAACATCACGTATGTCTGCCGTTTCTCTTGTGAGAGTGCCTTTCCCACCAGCCATGTGCGGAACAGGTGGGTGTTGTAGGTATTCACCCTGAAAGCGACCGGGATGATGATTTCAAGGGCGTACACGTCCGCGTGCAGCCCGTTTTCAAGCTGCATGTAGCGGCACACCTCGTAGTCGTTCAGCACGTCCGACTTGCGGACGGCTCTGATGGCGGCGTTCACTGCCGGGACGGTCGTATGGAACAATCCGGCTATTTCGGTGGCGGTCATCCACACGTCGTTACCGGTTACGCTGACTGCCTTGTCCTCGATGATGATTGTGTCACGTTTCATGGCTTTTCTTTTTAGATGGTGCAACCTGCAAATTCCTCGACGCCGTTCAATCTTGCGGCAAGGTTCTCCATGTCCTGATTGAGCTTCTCTTTGGTTATCTTTGCGTAAATCTGCGTCGTCTTTATGCTCTTGTGTCCGAGCATGGAGCTGACCGTTTCGATGGGAACACCGTTGGAGAGGAATATCGTCGTGGCTGCCGTGTGGCGGCTCTGATGCCACGTGATATGCTTGGTGATGCCGCAACGCTTGGCGACGGCACGGATACCGGCAAGGCACGTGTTATAATGCGGAACGGGAAATATCCTGCCGTCCCCGCACAGTCCCCGGTATTTGCCGATTATGCGGTTGGCGATGTCGAGCAGGCGGATGTTGGACACCACGCCCGTTTTCTGGCGGTTGATGTTTATCCACTCGTGTTCGTCGAAGTAGGTGCGGATATTCTCTTCCGTAAGGTTGCGCATATCCGCGAACGACAGCCCCGTGAAGGCGCAGAACAGGTAGAGGTCGCGGTACAATTCCTGTTTGGCGTTTTTCAGTTTCCCCTCCATCAGCAGGCGGATCTCATCTTTGGTCAGGAAACTGCGTGTTGTTTCCTCCTTCTTGATTTCATACTCGCGGAACGGGTCGCGCGTCAGCCACTCGTTGTTGATGGCGATGAATACCATCGTCCGTAACGGGCAGACGTACAGCCACACGGTATTGGTGCAGCAGTGCTTGTCCGTGCGCAGGAACATCTCGAAGTCGGAGATGAAAGCCGGGGTAAGCTCTTTTAGGGCGATGTCCTTCACATGGTAGCGGATGTCGAGGAACTCTTGCATGTGCTTGTAAACGGTGCGGTACTTCAGCAGCGTGCCTTTGGCTTTCATGCCTGCCTCCACCTGCTTCTCGTAGTCCTCGTTGTGCTGGCGGAACACCTGCATCAGCGTGTGGTAGCGGTGTTCCAGTCCGAGAAAGGCGTTCTTCACCTTCTCCGCCGTGACGAAGTTGTCACGCTCCATGATTTCCTGATAATGCCTGTTGATGCGTACCCGCATCTTGTCAAGCATACGGTTCGTTTCGAGTGCCGCCGTGCTTCTGCCCGTGACACGTCCACCTTTGGTGTCCCACAGTTTCGGATCGACAGTCAGTTTGCAGCTGAACTGTGTCTGGCTGCCGTCCACCGTGATGCGTCCCATGACGGGAACTGTCCCGTCCTTTTTCACTACCTGACGCTTGAGGTAGTAGATTACTGAAAATGTACTCTTCATTGTCCTTAATTTTTGGGTTTCAAAATTAGTTGGTGAAGAGTCCGGTGTTGGTACGCAAAACGGGGAGGAACGGCGCAATCTTTTTCCGTAACCTGATTTTTCGCATGAGTTATGGATAACTCACTATTCCTTAGAGCCTTGTTTCGCTATTCGTACCCGTTTGTCGCATTTTCGGGCATGGTTACGAACAAGTAACGTAGCGGCGTCAGGATTTGGCTTCGGCAGGGATTGTAATGGCTTCACGGATTATCGCCACTTCAACCAAAACCCTTGTAACTCAATTCTATCACTATATCTTTCCGCATTTCACTTTTTTGTAGTAACTTTGCACCCCAAAATAATGAGAATGAACTGCGTCACCACTTATATCCGCCAGTCTTTACACCATATTTATCCACCGGGAGAACTCAGGAGCCTCACAAAAATGATTTGTTGTGATCTGCTGGGGCAGGATGCTATTGACTATTATTTGGGCAAAGATATAATTTTATCTGCAAACGAACAGCGTGATTTAGAAAGCATTGTTGAACGGTTGAAGAAAAACGAGCCAATTCAGTATATTCAGGGAAGGGCAAATTTCTACGGATCCATGTTCCGGGTAGCTCCGGGAGTCCTGATCCCTCGTCCCGAAACTGAAGAACTGGTGGATTTAATAGTAAAAGAGTCTGCTACAGGTGTCCGTCTGCTTGATATAGGAACCGGAAGTGGGTGTATTGCTATAAGTTTGTCTAAGCATATTCCTGGAGCGGAGGTTACGGCGTGGGATGTGTCGGAAAATGCACTTGCCATTGCCAGGCAAAACAATCAGGAACTGAAAACTAAAGTGAATTTTGAGAAAGTGGATGTCTTTTCTACGGAGTTTTCTGGAGACAGACGATATGATATTATTGTAAGTAACCCTCCTTATGTGACAGAGAGCGAAAAAAATGAAATGGAACCTAACGTCTTGGATTGGGAGCCCGGTCTGGCTCTGTTTGTTCCGGATAATGATCCTTTATTATTTTACCGGCGTATTGCCTCTTTGGGGAGAGAGATGCTAAGTCTGCATGGTAAACTCTATTTTGAGATAAATCGGGCGTATGGTGAAGAAGTTTTGCAAATGCTTGGCGGAAAGGGATATAGAGACCTTCGTTTGATAAAAGACATATCGGGTAATGATCGAATTGTAACTGCTAAACGATGAATATAATAACAGAGGAAGATGCGTTAAACCGCATGGCTGGCTATTGCTCTGCAGCCGAGCATTGTAAAGCTGAAGTGAGTGAAAAACTACAGAAGTGGGGCTTGCCTTATGAAGCGGTCAATCGGATTATTGATCGGCTTGTGGTTGAGAAGTTTATAGATGAAGAACGTTACTGTAGGGCATTTGTCAATGATAAGTTTCGTTTTGCCAAATGGGGTAAAATGAAGATTGCTCAAGCACTTTACATGAAAAAGATATCTCGTGAAGTGTCTTATAAATACCTGAATGACATTGATCAGGAAGAGTATCTTGCTATTTTGGGAGATTTGATGGCTGCTAAACGTAAAAGTATACACGCTAAAGATGAATTCGAGTTGAATGGGAAGTTGATCCGTTTTGCTATGAGCAGAGGATTTGAAATGGATGATATCCGCCGTTGTGTGCAAGTGGAAGAAGAGTAAGTGACAAATAACAAAAAAATAATACGGCTTCTTCTTTTTAGTCTCGTTCCATTTCCGTATTTTTGCATCCTGTAATTATCATAGTTAGTTTAGTTATGAAAAATTTAGAGAGATTATTCGCCGAGAAGTTGTTGAAGATTAAAGCTATTAAGCTTCAACCGGCAAATCCGTTTACATGGGCTTCCGGATGGAAATCACCGTTTTACTGCGACAACCGTAAAACCCTTTCTTATCCTTCTCTTCGTAGTTTTGTTAAGTTCGAAATTACACGTCTGATTCTGGAACGTTTCGGACAGGTAGATGCCATTGCCGGAGTTGCAACAGGTGCTATTCCTCAAGGTGCTTTGGTAGCTGATGCATTGAATCTTCCGTTCGTGTATGTCCGTTCTACCCCTAAAGACCATGGTTTGGAGAATCTTATCGAAGGCGAACTTCGTCCGGGTATGAAAGTCGTTGTAGTAGAAGATTTAATCTCTACCGGTGGAAGCAGTTTGAAAGCCGTAGAGGCTATCCGTCGGGATGGTTGTGAAGTAATTGGTATGGTAGCTGCCTATACTTACGGATTCCCGGTTGCCGAACAGGCTTTTAAAGATGCTAAAGTACCTTTGGTAACGTTGACTAATTATGAAGCAGTGTTGGATGTTGCATTGCGTACCGGTTACATTGAAGAAGAAGATATTGCAACGTTAAACGAATGGCGCAAGGATCCAGCTCATTGGGAAACCGGAAAATAAGACTGATTTTTTTGATGATTAAAATATAGAAAGAAGGGCCATTCGGACAGAGTTTGTTCGGATTGTTCTTCTTTTTTCTTTATAAGTAAGATAGAATAAGATGACTAAATTTGAGAGTAGTGTCAAGGTAATACCTTATAGCCAGGAACGTGTGTACGATAAACTTGCGGACCTTAGTAACCTGGAATCCATAAAGGACCGTTTACCACAAGACAAAGTGAAAGATATGAGTTTTGATACGGATACACTTAGTTTCAATGTAGATCCGGTGGGACAGCTAACCCTTAAGATTATTGAACGTGAGCCCTGTAAGTGTATTAAATTTGAGACGATTAATTCTCCTCTGCCTTTTAATATGTGGATTCAGATTGTATCTTCAGCCGATGAAGAATGTAAACTTAAAATAACCATTGGGTTGGATATTAATCCATTTATGAAAGCAATGGTACAGAAGCCTTTACAGGAAGGACTGGAGAAGATGGCTGATATGTTATCCATGATACAATATTAAAGAATATGGCACAGAAACTTTGGGAGAAATCTGTTGAGGTAAACAAGGATATAGAACGCTTTACCGTTGGTCGTGACCGTGAGATGGATCTTTATCTTGCTAAACATGATGTACTTGGTTCAATGGCACATATCACTATGCTTGAGAGCATAGGTTTATTGACAAAAGATGAATTATCTTTATTGTTAGCCGAATTGAAAGATATTTATGTTTCTGCCGAGAAAGGAGAATTTGTAATAGAAGAAGGAGTTGAGGACGTTCACTCTCAGGTGGAGTTGATGTTGACTCGTCGGTTGGGAGATGTGGGTAAGAAAATTCATAGTGGTCGTTCACGTAATGACCAGGTATTACTTGACTTAAAGCTTTTTACCCGCACACAGATAAAAGAAGTGGCAGAGGCGGTGGAGCAACTCTTTCATGTTTTAATTCGTCAGAGTGAACAATATAAAGATGTATTAATGCCCGGGTATACTCATTTGCAGATTGCGATGCCCTCGTCATTTGGCCTTTGGTTCGGGGCATATGCCGAAAGTTTGGTGGACGATATGCTCTTTTTGCAAGCTGCATTTAGGATGTGTAACCGTAATCCTTTGGGATCGGCTGCGGGATATGGTTCTTCATTTCCTTTGAATCGTACGATGACTACCCAGTTGCTTGGTTTTGACTCTTTGAACTATAATGTAGTTTATGCTCAAATGGGACGTGGCAAGATGGAGCGTAACGTCGCTTTTGCACTGGCAACAATTGCAGGAACCATTTCAAAATTGGCTTTCGATGCCTGTATGTTCAATAGCCAGAATTTTGGTTTTGTGAAACTGCCGGATGAATGTACTACCGGTTCCAGTATCATGCCGCATAAGAAGAATCCGGATGTGTTTGAATTAACACGAGCTAAATGTAATAAGTTGCAATCTCTCCCACAGCAAATTATGATGATTGCCAATAACCTGCCTTCCGGATATTTTCGTGATCTGCAAATTATCAAGGAGGTTTTCTTGCCGGCTTTTCAAGAACTGAAAGATTGCTTGCAGATGACTACATACATCATGAATGAAATTAAGGTGAATGAACATATTCTTGATGATGATAAATATCTTTTTATCTTTAGTGTAGAAGAAGTGAATCGCCTTGCACGTGAAGGTATGCCTTTTCGGGATGCTTATAAAAAAGTAGGCTTGGATATTGAAGCTGGTAACTTCTCGCATAATAAGAAGGTGCATCATACTCATGAAGGAAGTATTGGTAATCTTTGTAATGATGAGATATCCGCTTTGATGCAAAATGTAGTGGAAGGCTTTAATTTCTACGGCATGGAACAGGCTGAAAAGACCTTGTTAGGGCGTGTTTGATAGATTATTGCTATGTGAAGATAACTTCTATCTTTACATAGCTTTTATGATAAAAATAGTTTTCCGTTTCTTTGAGAATTTTTTCTTTGGAAAAAGTTTGGCAGAAAGCAGGAAACTACTTATCTTTGCACCCGTTGAAAAAACGCGGAAATAGCTCAGTTGGTAGAGCATAACCTTGCCAAGGTTAGGGTCGCGAGTTCGAGTCTCGTTTTCCGCTCTCTTTGAAAGGATGCTCGAATGGTGGAATGGTAGACACGAAGGACTTAAAATCCTTTGGCCATTGCGGCTGTGCGGGTTCAAGTCCCGCTTCGAGTACTATAGTTGCATCCTAAAAGCTCCATAAGTTCATTACTTATGGAGCTTTTACTTTATTCATGGAGATGTTATCTATATGCCGTTAGTTATGCAATAAGGATAACATTCGCATGCATTGATGGACAGTTCTCTCTATGTTGCTGCAGGTCCTTGATTTTTCCATAGCTTGCTCTTGAGAGACCGGACCTTCTACAATAGGATATACAGCCAGAAAACCTGCATTATTCAGCAATTCGGTTTCATCCACACATCCGGCAATACCAATTACAGGAATATTTTTTCGTTGGGCTGCTTTGAGAACTCCCATAGGGGCTTTTCCCATTATAGTTTGGGCATCCATTTTCCCTTCGCCTGTAATCACAAGATCGGCTCCTTGTAGTTTTTCATTAAAATGGAGAGCATCCAATACAGTGTCAATTCCCCGGGATAACCGAGCGTTGAAGAAGGCAATAAAACTGCCACCCATGCCTCCGGCTGCTCCTGCTCCAGGGATAGCATCAATATCCTTATATAGGGTTTGGGCAATCAACTGTGCAAAATGCTTCAGTCCTGTGTCTAATATGCGTATTTGTTTTGCATCGGCTCCTTTTTGGGGAGCAAAAATAAATGCGGCTCCTTGTGGTCCGGAAAATGGGTTGTTTACATCGCATGCGATGGTGAATGTACACTTTGCCAGTTTATCTTCCGGGAAATCGTTGCTATCAATCATCTCTATCTTTTGAAGTATTTCTCCTCCATACCCTAATAAATTCCCGGCTATATCCCGGAACTTCATGCCTAATGCCTGCAACATTCCCGTGCCTGCATCATTGGTGGCACTACCTCCGATTCCTATCAGAAATTTCCTGCAACCGTGTTCCAAGGCATCCTGTATTAATTCGCCTGTACCATAAGTGGTTGTTTTCATCGGATTTCTCAGATGGGGTTCAATCAATGTCAGTCCACTCGCGGCTGCCATTTCGATGACAGCAGTTTCTCCATCTCCCAAAACGCCATACCGGGCTTCTATTAACCGCATTAATGGATCGTGTACGTGACACGAATGTATCCGCCCATTTGTTGCACTGACCAGTGCTTCAATTGTTCCTTCTCCGCCGTCCGCTATAGGGAGTTTTATGATTTCGCATTTCGGAAATACTTTTCGAATACCTTTTTCACAAGATACAGCTACCTCTGCGGATGACAGGGAACCCTTAAACGAGTCGGATGCAATGATTATCTTTTTCATGCTTGGAGAAAATTGTTTTTATTTAGAAGATGTGATAATAATCATAAGAAGCGTTGAAAATAAAAAGCCGGAATGTAACACGAATCATTCCGGCTTTTGTCCCTAATCAAACCTAATCTAACAAACCTATGAAGCTATTCTGTTGCTGATAACCCGCATTGCTGCAGTGTAATATTCACAGGGGACAGAAAGCAGTATGCAATCTATTCCTTTGTCCTTCATCACCACTTCGATAGATGCAGCCTTTAGAAGGGTTCTCACACTTGCCACTTCCCATGGGCTACCAGCGAATACTTCAACCTGAGAAATCTTTCTACTTACTACCATTTGCTTTTTAGTTATTAAATGAATATGTTGCAAATATAGCAGGTTGTTTTCTTTCAGAAGAGCAATTTTAGTTCATATTATAGCACTTATGTTGCAAACGTTTGCTGATTTGTTGGTTTGGTCAATATTTTATGTACGAATTTTGTATAATTGGGCTATTTCTCATCATTCTTACGGATTTCCACCCGCCGGATTTTGCCACTGATAGTTTTGGGTAATTCATCTACAAATTCAATGACACGTGGATACTTATAAGGAGCCGTTACTTTTTTCACATGGTTCTGGAGTTCTTTTATCAATTCTTCACCTGCACGTTCTTTATAATCTTTTGCCAGCACAATAGTTGCTTTTACCACTTGCCCTCGAATTTCATCGGGTACACCAGTGATGGCACACTCCACTACAGCAGGGTGGGTCATCAGCGCACTTTCTACTTCAAACGGTCCGATACGGTAACCGGAGCTTTTTATTACGTCATCGGCACGCCCTACAAACCAAAGATAGCCGTCTTCATCTTTCCAGGCCACATCACCTGTATAATAGATGCCGTCATGCCATGCTTCGTGTGTACGCGCAGCGTCGCGATAATACTCTTTGAACAGTCCCAACGGTTTACCGTTAGTAGTCCGAATAACAATCTGTCCTTGTTCGCCAGCCTCTACCGAACGGCCTTCATAGTCTATCAGGTCAACATCATATTGGGGGTTAGGGACTCCCATGCTTCCCGGTTTCGGTTCCATCCAGGGGAAGGTGGCAACTGTTAGTGTTGTTTCCGTTTGGCCGAACCCTTCCATCAGTTTGATGCCTGTCAGTTTCTTAAATGTATCGAATACTGCCGGATTTAATGCTTCACCGGCAATCGTGCAATATTCCAAGGAAGAAAGATCGTATTTGGTCAGATCTTCGTGAATCAGAAAACGGAAGATTGTGGGAGGGGCACAAAGTGAAGTAACATGGTAGTTTTGTATTTTCTCCAATATGTCGGCTGGAGTAAACTTCTCGTGGTCGTAGACGAAAACATTAGCTCCGGCTATCCATTGTCCGTACAGCTTTCCCCATACAGCTTTTCCCCAACCTGTATCGGCGATGGTGAGATGAAGGCTGTTCTCTTTCAGATTGTGCCAGAAACTACCGGTGACAATATGTCCCAACGGATAGGTGAAATCATGTGCAACCATTTTGGGCTCACCGGTCGTTCCGCTGGTGAAGTACATCAAAGAGATATCATCGTTGGAGTTTGGATGTTCCGGTTTAGCGAAAGGGGCTGCATCTTTAATGCCTTGATGAAAATCTTCGAATCCTTCTGCTATTTCAGGGCCAACACTTACCAAATGTTTCACTGTAGGAGAGTCCGGCATGGCATCTATGATATGTTTAGTAATAACCTCTTCTCCGGCTGCTACGATCATCTTTATATCGGCTGCATTGCAGCGATATACGATGTCTTTCTTGGTTAGCAGGTGGGTGGCAGGGATAACAACGGCTCCCAGCTTATGCAAAGCGATGATGCTGAACCAAAATTCGTAACGTCGTTTCAATATCAGCATGACCATATCACCATGTCCGATGCCCAGACTTTGAAAGTAGGATGCTGTCTGATCTGTATATTGTTTTATATCCGCAAAAGAGAACTGGCGTTGTTCACCTTTATCATTGGTCCATAACAAAGCCGGTTTGTCTGGCTGTTCAGCAGCCCAGGCATCTACTATATCGTATCCGAAGTTGAAGTTTTCCGGAACATTTATCTTTAAGTTCTTGACAAAATCTTCCTGTGAACTGAAGGAAGTTTGCGATAAAAATCTATCTATCATTTTCTTCATTTAAATAATTACATGATTACTGCCAGAAAGCGCACTGTTTTTCCATCCAGTGCTTTCATTCCATGGGGCAGTTTTGAGTTGAAGTACAAGCTGTCTCCTTCGTTTAGTATCAGGTCTTTTCCATCTATGCTGATCATCATGCGACCTTCAAGTACCAAGTTGAACTCCTGGCCGCCATGGCTATTATAGTGTATCGGTTCGTTGTCCGGTTTTGGTTCGACAGTTACGATAAACGGGTCGGCGTTTCGGTTCATAAAGCCCGCCGCTAATGATTGGTATTTATACGCCTTGGTACGCTCTATACTGGTTCCTTTACCTGCACGTGTCAGGAAATAGCTGCTCATCTTAGGCTCTTCTCCGAACATCAGAGCATCAAGAGCTATGCCGTATTTACGTGCGATTTTTTGCAGCATACTTACTGAGATGTCGTAATCTCCGGTTTCTGCAAGACGATATTCTTCCGCTGAAATCTCACAATCACGGGCGATGTCTTCAGCTGTCAGTTCAAGTACGTCACGTAGTCCACGCAGACGTTCTGCTATTTGTTTAATTTGGTCGTCCATATAAATTTAGTGTTTAGTGATTAATGTTTTTGTTTTTTGTGATTAAAATTAGATAATCACTATCTTGATGCTTTCATTGCTTTAATAATGGCAGAGGTAAATCCATTATGCTCTAACTCATTGATACCTTTGATTGTAATTCCGCCGGGAGTAGTCACTTTGTCAATCTCTACACTCGGATGGGTATCGTTGTTCAGTATCAGTTCGGCAGCCCCTTTTACAGATTGCGCAATCATATCCATGGCATCCGACGGACGGATTCCCATTTCAATACCTGCTTGCATAGCAGCCTGAATATATTTCAGTACATAAGCAATGCCACAAGAGGTTAGAGCAGTAGCTGCTTCCAGCTTGTCCTCAGGCAAAATCATAGCCATCCCCATCTCACTGAAGAGGTTGACCATCAGTGTTTCCAGATCGTGTCCGGCATTTCGTGAAGCTATCAGTGTCATACTTTGTAGTTCGCTGATAGCTGTATTGGGGACAATACGGAACATGGGCATCTCTGGTTCAACGACATCATGCGCCAATTGTTCGAAGCTGATTCCGGCTGCAACGGAAACGAGAATCTGTTTGCTTTTTAGTTTCATTTCGCGGAGCACACTTCTGATTAGCCAGGGTTTCACGGTCAAAATCACAATATCAGCACCGATAGCAGCTTCTGCATTATTGCGAGTGGTAGTGATAGAAGGGAATTCTTTTTTCAACGCTTCCAGTTTTCCGGCACTGGGGTTGGACACTATAATATCGGAAGCCGAGATCAGCTTGCCTTTTGCCAGTCCGCAGGCAATGGAGCCTCCCATATTTCCTGCACCAATGATAGCTACTTTCATATTTTATAATTATTTAGTCTGTTTCTGACAAAGGTATAAGTAAAAAGTGAAAATACGAGCAAACGTGGCAGGTATTTTCACTTTTTCACTTTCCTTATAAGGATGCTGATTATTAACCGAGTACTTTTCTTAGCCGGACAAGGAATTCATCGGCTTCTGCCTTGCTGAGGCAGAGAGGAGGTAGCAAACGGATTACATTCGTACCACTGGCACCGGTAAATACTTTTTGTTCGTGAATCAAGCGGTTGCGGATTTCCTTTACCGGTTGGTCGAACTCCATTCCGATCATAAGTCCGCATCCGCGAACTTCTTTGATTTCTCTGAATTTTTTCAATTCTTCTAACAGATAGGTACCGATGTCGGCTGCATTTTCTACCAACTTTTCCTGTTCAATGACATCCATCACCGCCAGTGCAGCGGAGCAAGCCAGATGATTGCCACCAAAAGTAGTCCCGAGCATGCCATATACCGGTGTGAATATCGGGCTGATCAGTACTCCTGCCATGGGAAATCCGTTTCCAATACCTTTGGCAACAGTGATTATGTCAGGTTTGATTCCGGCATACTGGTGGGCAAAGAATTTGCCACTACGTCCGTAACCGCTTTGTATCTCGTCCAAGATCAGGATTGTGCCGTTGTCAGTGCAGGCTTTACGAAGTTCCTGCAGGAATTCGGTTGTTGGTATTTTGATACCGCCTACTCCTTGTATGCCTTCAATAATGACAGCACAAACATCTCCTTTTGCCAGTTCGGCTTTCATCGCCTCCGTATCGTTTAGCGGAAGGTAGGTTATATGCCCGTTGGCATTGATCGGAGCTATAATCTTAGGATTATCTGTAGCTTCTACCGCCAGCGAAGTACGCCCGTGAAAAGCTTTGCCGAAAGATATTACTTTGGTCCGTCCGTTATGGAACGAGGCCAATTTCAGTGCATTTTCATTTGCTTCGGCACCACTGTTGATCAGGAATAGGGAGTAATCTTCATATCCGGATAGTTTTCCAAGACGTTCGGCTACCTGTTGCTGTAACTTGTTGATTACAGAATTTGAATAGAAGCCCAGTGTTGCCACTTGCTTGCTAATCATGTCAACATAATGCGGGTGAGCATGTCCGATCGAGATGACAGCATGTCCTCCGTAGAGATCCAGATATTCCGTGCCGTTTTCATCCCAAACGTGACAACCTTTTCCTTTTACTATGTTTATATCAAAAAGGGGATATACGTCAAATAGGTTCATTGCTTTTTAGAATGCAGAGGGTTTAAGGCGCAGGCCTACCGTCTCCTCCAGATTAAACATCAGGTTCATGTTATGGACTGCCTGCCCGGATGCACCTTTCAACAGATTGTCAATACAAGAAATGATCAATAGTTTATCACCGTGTTTTTCCAGGTGAATCAGACATTTATTGGTATTTACTACCTGTTTCAGGTCTATGTTTTTGTCTACGATGTGTACAAACGAGTCTTTGGAATAATATTCCTCATACATGCGTACAATTTCCTCTAATGCTACCTTTGTTTTTACGACTAAAGTAGCAAAAATACCGCGGGGAAAATCACCCCGGTAAGGGATGAAGTCAATTTCTGAATCAAAACTATTCTGTAATTGTTTCAGCGATTGCCTGATTTCGGGAACGTGTTGGTGTTCAAAAGCTTTGTACACGCTCATATTATTGTTTCGCCAACTGAAATGACTGGTGGCTCCAGGTTTTACTCCTGCTCCTGTGCTTCCTGTAATAGCGTTTACCATTACATCTCCGTTTAGCATCAGATGTTTTGCCAATGGAAGTAATCCTAATTGGATACAAGTAGCAAAGCATCCCGGATTGGCTACATGTTTTGCTGTGCAGGTTGCACGGCGATTTAATTCCGGCAGGCCATAAATAAAGTCATGATCCGGTGAAGCAATGCGGTAGTCCATTGATAAATCAATGATTTTCAGATCCTCCGGAATGTTGTGACTTTCTATAAATTTCTTTGTATCTCCATGGGCGGTACAGAAGAAAAGCACATCGATGTCTTCTAACGGGAGTTCGTCGGTAAAGACCAGATCGCACTCTCCGTAAAGTCCTTCATGCACATCGGTAATTTTGTTTCCGGCATTACTGGTACTGTTAACGAATATGATTTCGGTTTCGGGATGGTTGATAAGCAGGCGGATAAGTTCGCCTGCCGTGTATCCTGCTCCGCCAATTATTCCTGCTTTTATCATACTTCTTCGTCTTTATGGTTAGCATAGTAAACACGTAGCGGGGTAGAAGTTACTTTGATGAAGCCTTTAGCGTCTTCGGCTGTCCAACCCTTTTGCATTTCTCCATATTCACCAAATTTGGTTTTTACCAGATCGTCTTGTGACTCTACACCAACGGTGGAGAATGACAAGGGGCGGAGTTCAAGGATTGCAGTACCGTTTACATTGCGCTGAGATTCCTGTAGCATTGCTTCAATATCACGCATTACCGGTTCCAGATACTGGCTTTCGTGAAGGAACATGCCATACCAGTTGGCTACTTGGTCTTTCCAATATTGTTGCCATTTGCTCAGCGTATATTTTTCGAGGAACCGGTGTGCGCCGATGATAAGCATCGGGGCAGCTGCTTCAAATCCAACACGTCCCTTAATGCCGATGATGGTATCTCCTACGTGCATATCACGACCAATACCGTAAGCTGCACCTATTTCTTCCACCTTCTGGATGGCTGCAATCTTGTCTTCAAAGACTTCACCGTTTACAGCATGAAGCTCACCGTTTTTAAATTCAAGACGCAGTAGTTCGCTACCTTCTTTGGTGACTTGTTTCAGATAAGCTGTTTCGGGCAATCCCTGTGCGCTGTCCAGAATTTCTCCTCCACAGATGGAAGTACCCCATAATCCGACGTTATAAGAGTATTTCAGCTTCGTAAAGTCGGCTTCGAAACCATTTTTGTTCAGGTAATCGATTTCCTCCTGACGACTTAGGGCCATATCACGAGTCAGCGTAATGATTTCTACACCTGGAGTCATGACAAGGAAAGTCATGTCAAAGCGAATCTGGTCGTTTCCTGCTCCGGTAGAACCATGTGCAATGGCTTCTGCACCAATCTCCTTGGCATAACGTGCAATGGCCAGTGCCTGGAAGATGCGTTCGGAGCTAACAGAAATCGGGTAAGTGCCATTACGCAGTACGTTGCCGAATATCATGTATTTCAAACTCTTTTCGTAGTATTCCTGAGTGACATCGAGGGTGACATATTTCACAGCACCCAGTTTGTAGGCATTCTCTTCGTTCTGCTTCAGTTGTTCTTCGCTGAAACCGCCTGTGTTGGCGCATGCAGCGTACACTTCATATCCTTTTTCCTTAGCCAGGTACATTACAGTGAACGAGGTATCGAGACCTCCGCTGAATGCAACCACTACTTTCTTTTTCTGTTCCATAGTGCTGTATTTTTTAAATGTTATTTCTTTCTTGTTCCTTTTTAATGTTATGCGGATCTGCCGGATCATATAGCATGGCGGTGCAAATACAGAATTTACGATTCTTTGCCACCAGGATTTCATGGTTAGTGCAACCTTCACATCCTTTCCAGAAAGCTTCGTCATCGGTCAGTTCATTAAATGTGACCGGTACATATCCCAGTTCCGTGTTCATTTTCATCACGGCCGCACCACTGGTCAAACTGAATATTTTAGCTCTCGGCCATCGTAAACGAGCCAACTGAAAAGAGGCCTGTTTGATACGTTTGGCCAATCCTAATCCCCGGAAGTCGGGATGTACAATCAATCCCGATGTAGCAACGTATTGTTTGTTTCCCCATGATTCAATATAAGTAAATCCGGCAAACACATCTCCACTGAGGGCTATGATTGCTTTTCCTTCTTTCATTTTGGTGGCTACGTACTCATGTGTACGTTCTGCTATTCCGGTTCCGCGTACTTTTGCTGCGTTTCTGATTGTCTCCAAAATAGTGTCAACGTAAACCTCATGCGAGGCGTCGGCTACCATAACATCTATTTGTTGAGTGTCCATTTTTGATTTAGTGTAGAGTATAATTGTTGTTAGTTAGTTGATATTCGGAATAATGAGAGACAAGAAACTTCGTACGGCAGTGGGAGTCACTCCTTCGCGCAACACCAGCATGATGGTATCGTCTCCGGCAATCGTTCCCAGAATGGTATCCGACTCACGGTTATCAATGTCGTAAGCCATGCTGCTCGCGTATCCGGGGCGGGTTTTGATTACTGCAATATTTCCGGAGAACTGAAGGGAGATAAATCCATTATTCATTAACATTTCACTGGCACTTTGGTCGCCAACCCGTTTGTACATGATGTCATTGGGCAATACATATACATATTTGCCATTCATGCTGGCAGCTTTGGCTACTTTCAGTTGTTTCAGGTCACGTGAAAGAGTGGCTTGTGTCAGTTCGAATCCTTCCTGTCCTAATTCTTGCAAGAGTTCTTCTTGTGAACCTACTTCTTTACTGGAGATAATCATTTTTATGGCATCTAACCGGTTTGCTTTCTTCTTCATCTTGTATAATTATTCTAAGAATGGCGCAAAAGTATGCAATAATTTGGAAATAGTATGCATAAAAGGCTGTTTTTTTACTCTTTTTATACATAAACATAGCATATGTTGTGGAAATATGCAGAAATAGTAGCATGAATATATCTATGCTTGAATGGTTATGTAGTTTTTATGAATTGCTGAATTCTGATTAGAAGCGATATATAAATAAGGTGAAGATATATTTCTATGGAATCAGAACTGATTGGGAGGTGGATAGTTGTATGGAAAGGAAGATTAGGAAAACTGTTGTTTTTAATATAATTCAATTATTCCTCTAAAAAAAACAGACAAGCCGCTCAATTTGAACGGCTTGTCTATGCGAATGTCGGAATGAGGCGACTCGAACGCCCGACCCCTACGTCCCGAACGTAGTGCGCTACCAACTGCGCTACATTCCGCTATCTGCAAAGTGGTGCCACCAGGAATCGAACCGGGGACACAAGGATTTTCAGTCCTTTGCTCTACCAACTGAGCTATGGCACCTTTGTGATTGCGGGTGCAAAGATAGGTATAATTTTTAATACTGCAATAGTTTGGCAAAGAAAATATAAAATATTTGCTCAAACGAGGTGAAGAGCATCTTTCTCTTCCGGATTTTAAGATGGATATAATATACATTTCTGATGAAAATGACATTAATTGATACGTTTCTATACATAGGACAGGGCGTTAATTGGGGACATAACTTGCCATCTGTATTATTAGGAGGAAAGGTTTTTTTAAATGTAGTCATTTTTAGTAAAATAAAGGTTTACTCTTCCTTTGACATCCTGAATGGTTTCTCCAAAGAAATAAGAGGTTGTATCCGGTAGAATTTAGATTAAATCTCCGGATACAACCTCTTTCATTCAGGTAGATAGATATTTCCTTTTAACTTTACTTTTGCGGAGTGTCCTTATCAGAAGGAGCAGAACCTGCTGACGGTGCAGAAGTAGTATTGGTAGAAGTGTTAGCACCGCTTACAGCCGGGCCGGATACTGTTGCAGTAACAGGAGCTGCTTGCGGTTTGGCTTGTGCTTCCCAGTGGAAGGGTTCAAAAGTACTGTTGGGGTCGGCCCATGATGGTTTCTTTGCTGCGTAGATGATGAACGGAGCAATGACTACAACCAGTGCGCCGATGATCAATACTGAGAACCATACAGTGTTGCTGCCGGTAGAGATCTGGCTGGGCGGAATGAAGCTGAGGATGAATGCCAGCAATGAGCCAAGGAAGCCCAGGCCGCCTACAATCCACATTAAACCATTACCCTTCTTACCGATACGGAACGGGCGGTTGGCCTTCTTCATGTTATAGCGCAGATAGATGGCGCCGGAGAACATAAGCAAGTACATCACCAGATAAAGAATAACTGTCAACTGTGACAAAATCTGATAGAAACTCTGTACGGAAGGCATAACCACAAACAAAAGGCTCAATACGGTAACAGCACCACCCTGAACGAACAGAATGTTTTTCTGTACACCCAGTTTGTTGGTCTTCTGGAAGAACGGAGGCATATAACCGGCCTTACCTACGGCAAAGATACCTTTTGACGGACCGGCAACCCATGTCAATACACCTGCCAACACACCAAATGCAAGGGCGATGGCGATGATTGGTGATAACCAGGAGGCATGGATATATCTGAAGTAATTATCGAAACCTACAAGTAAGCTCTGTGTCAAGCTGATGTCCTTGGCCGGAATAATGATACCCAGTGAGAATGTACCCAATACGAAAATGATTACGGTGATAAATGCACCGATAAATACAGCTTTCGGATAGTTTTTTGACGGGTTTTCCATATCCTTTACATGGATACCGCCCATTTCCATACCGGCATAAAAGAGGAAGATACTGGCTGCTAACACCACGTTATCAAAGTTGGTCAGGTCGGGGAAGAAACTGCTGTGGAAGTCGAGGTTGGAATGACCTCCGGATGCCAGGTAGGCAATACCCAGAATAATCAGCAGGGCAGCCGGAATAATTGTTCCGACCATACCACCTACTTTAGCTACTTTACCTACCCATCCCATACCTTTCAGTGAGATGAAGGTAGCCAGCCAGTAGATGATAAGCACAACGGCCAGTGTGTAGTATTTATTGCTGGCCAGTGTCATGTCATGTGCGTCATTTGTTCCGATGAAAGCGATGGATACGGCACCGAATGTCAATACAGTCGGATACCAGATCGTACTTTCAATCCATTGTACCCAGATGGCAAGGAATCCTAATTTTTTTCCGTATGCTTCGCCTACCCAACGGAACACACCACCTTGTTTGTCTTGGAACATGGCAGCCAATTCCGCCGCAACGAGTGATGTCGGAATAAGGAATACGATAGCTGCGAAAAGATAATAGAAGGCCGAACTCATTCCATATACGGCCTCGGCAGGAAGTCCACGTAGGGATACTACTGCCGTTACGTTCATGATCGCCAGGGTGAATACCCCCAGTTTCACTGCTTGTTTAATATTTGCCATAAGTTAAGGTTTTAAGTGAAAAATATTTTTAAGTCAGTGTCTATAACAACGTTTAACGTAAGATGTTTCAGTTTACTAACGTCAAACTTGGTTAATTAACATCGGCCAAGAGTGAGAAAACCGGTTTTTCTCCTGATCTTGATTCGATATCAAACAAATCGTGTATGACTCTTGTTCCTTTTGCATAATTAAAAATAACCCATAAAATATCAGTGCTTATGAAAATGGCTCTTTCTGATTTTTCTTTACGGAAGAAAGGGATCTACGGCATTCTGCATGTCATCATCCTGCTGCTTTCTCTTTTTCTGGTCATCAGTATTTCGATTGATACATTCAAGGGCATCCCTTTTTATACTCAGTCGGTATATATGAAAGTCCAGTTGTGGATTTGTGTCTTGTTCCTGTTCGACTTTATTCTCGAATTGTTTCTTTCGAAAAACAAATGGCACTATCTCAGTACACACTTCATTTTCCTGCTGGTGGCGATACCCTACCAGAATATTATATCGTATATGGGATGGACTTTCTCTCCCGAAGTGACTTATATGATTCGTTTCGTTCCCTTAGTACGGGGTGGGTATGCGATGGCCATTGTGGTAGGTTGGCTCACTTATAATAAGGCTTCCGGTCTGTTTGTCTCTTATTTGACTATGCTGCTTGCCACTGTCTATTTTTCCAGTCTGGCTTTCTTTGTGCTTGAGCATAAAGTCAACCCGCTGGTGACCGGTTACGGAGATGCGCTCTGGTGGGCATTTATGGATGTGACTACGGTTGGTTCCAACATCATTGCCGTCACCGTGACGGGACGTGTACTCTCGGTGCTGCTGGCTGCACTGGGTATGATGATGTTCCCGATCTTTACTGTTTATGTCACCAGTCTGATTCAGAAGAAGAATAAAGAGAAAGAAGAATATTACAAGCAGTTGGAGGCGGCCGATGACAGTAAACAAAAGTAAGGCTTTTCAGCTCTCTGTCCCGCAGGGACGGGAGTTGATATAGAGAGAGGGAAATAACTCTATCCGGAGAATGCGTCATTGGAGTGCGTACCCTATGGGAGGGCATCTGTCACGTCGAATGCCGGTTCCGTTTACATACCGGGGTAAATGCTTTTACGTACCGGGGTAAATGGCTTTACATACCGAGGTAAATGCTTTTACATACCGAGGTAAATGCTTTTACATACCGAGGTAAATGCTTTTACATGCCGGGGTAAATGGTTTTACATAGAAAGGGGAAATTCAGGTAAATATAATCTGCTGGTTATCAGTGTTACTGAGGCGGTCGCCCAAGTCGATGTTTTCCGGATAAAACTAAAAATACTGCCCATCCACATATGGCAGACAGGCAGTATTCCAACTAATTAAACTTTGTATGATGTCATCAATTTATATGCTTGTTCAGCTCGTGCCATTTATTGATTTCCGGAAGGATACCCATAGCTATCACTTCATCACGCAGTTTGCATAAGTGAGCGTAGCTCTCTTCCATTTCTTTCTGCTCTTCAGGAGTACCTTGTACTTCTTTATAGCTAACGCCTTCTTTGGTGATGGAAGTTTCCATTGCCATCAGGATGTGGTCGAACTTCTTGTCAGATACATAAGTGCCTGCCGGCCAGCGGAAAGGTTGTCCGCCCATGGCTGCCGCGATCATTTCGATAGACAGATAAGCCGGGCTTTGGAATGAAGAGCGTCCGCGCAGATCAATGATGTGTTTTCCACCTTGAATAACGCGTACTTTCAGATCTTCCCAATCCTGCATAGGCATGCGTGGAGTATCGATAATCTTGGTCAGCGCTTCACCTTGTACTTTAGTGGTAGAAGCAAATACGGCCATCTGTTCTCCGTGGCCGCCATATGTACGGCAGTTTACAATTTCGGATGCGGGGATATGGAGGTACTTCACCAGTTCGTTTTGCAGGCGGGTGCTGTCCAGAGCGGCCAGTGTGGATACCTGTGACGGTTTCAAGCCGGCATAGAGCAGTACAATCAGTCCGGTGATATCGGCAGGATTGAACACTACGACCACATGTTTCACATCCGGGCAATACTGGCGGATATCTTTACCAAACTGGGCTGCGATTTCTGCGTTACCTTTCAACAAGTCTTCACGGGTCATGCCTGCTTTACGGGCAGCACCACCGGATGACACAATGTACTTCGCACCTGATAAAGCTTCTTTGATATCTGAAGTGTAAGTCAGGTTTACGCCTTCGAACGCACAGTGGTACAGCTCCTCGGCTACACCTTCCAAAGCTGGTGCATAAGGATCATACAGACAAATGTTCGGAGTCAGTTTCATCATCAGGGCAGTCTGTGCCATGTTAGAGCCAATCATTCCGGCAGCTCCTACGATCGTAAGTTTTTCGTTGGTTAAGAATTCCATAATTTATATCTTTTTTTAATTCGACAATTGCTTTGTTTCTTGTTTCCGGTGCAAAGATAACTCGTTTAAACGCAGGTTGTTTATCGAAAAAAGTTTTGCGCTATAATGAAAAGTTATCGTCTGCGGATGATAACAAACAGATGCAGCGATATGTTTTTCGACGGCTTATTATTCTTACGTCTGTTTTTTATTTATCTTTGTCACAAACTGAATGAAGATTATGAGTATTGAATTAGGAAAATTCAACCAGCTTGAGGTAGTCAAGCAGGTAGATTTCGGTATGTATCTGGATGGCGGAGAAGAAGGCGAAATTCTGCTGCCTACCCGTTATGTGCCCGAAGATTGTAAGGTGGGAGACTGGTTGAACGTCTTCCTCTATCTGGATAATGAAGAACGGTTGATAGCCACTACGCTGACACCTTTGGTACAAGTAGGCGAGTTTGCGTGTCTGGAGGTATCCTGGGTCAATCAGTTCGGAGCTTTCCTCAATTGGGGACTGATGAAGGACCTGTTTGTCCCTTTCAGTGAGCAGAAGATGAAGATGCAGGTAGGGAATAAATACGTCATTCATGCCTACATTGACGATGAAAGTTTCCGCATCGTAGCTTCAGCCAAGGTAGACCGCTATTTGTCCAAAGAGAAAGCTCCTTATCAGCCGGGCGAAGAGGTGAACATACTTATCTGGCAGAAGACGGATCTTGGGTTTAAGGCGATCATTGAGAATATGTACAGTGGTTTGCTGTATGATAGTGAGATCTTTCAGACCTTACATACGGGCGATACGCTGAAAGCATATATTAAGCAGGTACGCGAAGACGGCAAGATAGACCTGATTCTCCAGAAACCGGGTTTTGAGAAAGTTGATGATTTCTCAAAAACACTTTACCGCTATATTGCAGACCACGGCGGACGGATCGGATTGAATGACAAGAGCCCCGCCGAAGAGATTTACGATGTTTTTGGCGTCAGTAAGAAGACATTCAAGAAAGCCGTTGGCGACTTATATAAGAAACGTCTGATCCTGCTCCACGAAGACGGAATCGAGTTGGTTCGTCCCTAAACTGAATAGGGAAAACCCTACGTATGAATAGACAGAATCATTAGGGTGGGGAGTTTCCTCACCCTATTTTTGTGATATTAAAAACAATAAAAACTAAACGATATGCGAAAAGTAATCATAACCCTTTGTTTCTTGTTCGCTGCATTTATGGCACAAGCCGGAAGAATCAGCGGAATAAATATCCAGAGTGCAGGTGAGGCGATTCTTGTCTTTATGGATGGCGAACAGATATGCACGCCGACAGAGACTTGCTTCATAGCCAACTATTCGGGCAGACACCGCATAGAGGTATATGCCGCGCGCTATATCCCGCGCACCGGACAGAGTGTAAAAGGAGATTTGTTGTTTCAGGAATGGGTGTCAAATCCCGGTATGAACATACGGGATATCCGGGTAGGTAGAGAGGGGCGTCCCGGATACGGATATGATGTGGTGATGAACCGTGCAGAGTTCGACCGCTTTCTGAGAACAGTGAAAGATAAGCCTTTCGATTCTGACCGCAATAAACTGATCGAGACTACGCTTGTCTCTACCGGCTTTACTTCCGATCAATGCCTCCAGTTGGTTAAGTTGTTCAGTTTCGACAGTGAAAAAATAAAGCTGATGCAGGCCATGTATCCGCGGATTGTTGATAAACCGAATTTTTATCTGGTTATTGAGAGTCTGACCTTTCAGTCCGATAAGAATAAGATGAACGAATTTGTGAGAAAATACCATAGTCAACGTAACTAAAACCTATATAAATTATGAAAAAGATACATGTTTCAGCAATACTACTCTTGCTCGTTGTCATGAGTAGTTGTGCCAGCCTGTTGGCAGATTTCAGGAACAGCCAACTGATGGGTATTCAGAAAGGAATGACGCAACAAGAGGTGAAAACCATTCTTGGAGAACCGAACTACAGACGCTTTGATGGTGGCATGGAAGAGTGGGAATATCGCGGGTACCTTTCCAAAGCAGGGCCTTCGGTGATTTGCGTTAACTTTATAGACAACCGTGTCATAGGGCTGGATTCGTTCAAGGACGGTGCACCCACTGTTCCTCCCGCTCCATCTTTCTCTTTAGGTATTGGCGGTACAGTTTCCGCTTCGGAAGTGGGGCATTCCTATAGCTACAGGGCAATGAGAAATGATGAATTTGCCCGCTTCCTGAATGATGCAAAGAGTAAAACATTCGACTCGGACAGGACGGACTTTATCGAAAAAGCAGCGAGTTCTACCGGGTTTACTTCAGAGCAATGCCGTAGACTGATAAAACTTTATAGCTTTGATGATGACCGCACTAAGGTGCTGAAGATACTTTACCCGAGTGTAGTGGATAAAGATAACTTCTCCATAGCAGTAGATGAACTGGACTTCCTGTCGAATCGGAGTACTGTGAAGGATTTTGTGAAGAATTATAATAGAACTAAATAGACTTGAGATATGAAGAAACGAGTACTGATATTCTTTCTGGCCATCGGAATCACTGCTGTAAGTAGTGTGAGCATGGCTGCCATGAGCAATAGCCGCATTCGTAAGGAGACTCGTTTCCTTACCGACAAGATGGCCTATGAATTGAACCTGAGTACGGGACAATATAATGATGTATACGAAATCAATTATGATTTTGTTTACTCCATCCGTTATCTGATGGACGATGTGATGCGGGGAGAAGAGTGGGCGCTCGATAAATACTATCGCACGTTGGATATTCGTAACGATGACTTACGATGGGTGCTGACTGCTTCACAGTATCGGCGTTTTATAGGGGTGGATTATTTCTATCGCCCGATTTACGCCAATGGCGGAGGCTGGAGCTTCCGGGTCTATATCCGGTATACAAACCATAACCACTTCTATTTCGGTAAGCCTTACCACTATAGCAGTTATTGCGGCGGACACTATCGTACGCACTATCATAACAGCTATTATCGCGGACGTTACCGGCATGATTTCTATTCCGGTTCCCACAGCATAAGAGATCACCGGAATTATAACACGCACCGTCGTTCCGATTTCGGTACGGTAACTATACGTCCTAATTCGGCACGGAGAGATGATGTGCGGAGGAATGATGTGCGGAGGGAAAGTTCTGCCTCACGAGATAAAAACAGGGTGACTCCGAGGAGTTCGGCAACTCCCAATAGGGTGACTCCTGAACGTACGGATAGCAGACGCAGTAGTAGCCGGAGCCAGGAGAGGGTGAAGAGTAATAATGGCACCCGAAGTTCAGTCTCTGAGCGTTCTTCTTCAAGCAGACGCAGCAATGGAAATTCTTCTTCAGGCAGTAGCCGTAGTTCTTCTTCCCGCTCGTCGGAAAGAGGGAGCCGGGATAAATAACGTCAGTTCGACGAATTTTATTTGTCTGCATTTCGATCTTCCATCTTCCACCTTTTTGCGTTTATTACTCTAATAATCAAAGAAATATCCGGGTGGAAGATCGCATTTTTCAGCCCTTTATCTTCCACCCGTATCTTCCATCTTCCACCTACTGTTTTAAGGCAAAAATAAGGCGTAAAATGCTGGTCATCAGCCGAAAGATACGCCTTGCTTAAGCAAATACACCTCTTAAAGCATTTCGTTTTCCCTTGTTGTTTAACCGGAAATGGTGCAATCTGCATCCGGTTCCGGGCAGGCGTGCCCATGAGCCCGGGTACACGTGCCCATGAGTCCGTATACCCGGGCTTATAAGCCCGGGTATACGGGACGAGATAAAGATACCGACATGGATGATTAAATATTGATAATTAGATGATTAAATATGAAATAGAATAGAGAAACGATTCATGTGAACTGGTTAAATGAAAGAAAAAGAACCGCTGTCCTCCGGGGGGTAGAGTGGCAGCGGTTCGACGAGTTAACTGGTTTGGTGAGTCGGATTTAGATTTAAAGTCAATTATAAAAGAGAATTTATTATGAAAGATCAAAGTACTATAGCCCGTCTATAATGACAGGCGTTTTGTGATAATGGTTCTTTTTGCATATTTGATTGATCCGGGATATATATTTGGAAGTGGCATACGCCTGGCTTGGTGTACGTTTCAGGCACGAATATTTCACTTTATGAATTTCTAAAAGAAGTTCGGCTACAAAGACAATCATGTCTGCACGTTCTATATGGGAAGGTGAACAGAAACACTCTGCATATTCGTAATCCCGGGTAGAGAGTGTATAATGCAGAATCTTTTTACCTCGCTGAAAAATAAAATCCAACCGATACCAACCGTTTGCGTTGGTTCTGCGCCGGTGGAAAGACAAGATTTTGATAGTAGATTGTTTGCCCATAGCTCAAACGTATATCGGGCAGGGAAAAATGAACGGCCCTGCTGACCCGCTGAACTATATCAATTTCGATGCGAAACAAAGAAATAACATATGCTAACCCATTACGGAATTAGACACGGGGGCAGAGCCGTCTTTATCCTGAAGCTACGGACATATACATGTAATACGCCCGTAGCCAGTTTAAAACAAAGAGATGTATCTCTTAGTTTCGCCAACAAAAAATTGATAATAGTTCACCACAAAGATGGTGATAATTTTTGAATTACCATAGCAAACGGCTAAAAAATGTACAATGAAACACTTTTTGCGGTGGAATTGTTTGCTGAATACCCTTTGTATAGGGGGACTTAACAAAGAAATAACGGTTCTGTGTCGGTAAATGCTCTCTTAGCAGATAAATCAATTAGGATGGGGATGTGTCAAAAGCCTTTTCACACATAGATTATCACAGATTAACAACTTTACTAATCAATGACTTAAAATTCACTCTGTGTCCTCTGTGTCCTCTGTGGTGACTTTCCCCCCTATTCTGCTTTTGGTATCTGATAAATTACTGTATGCTGTCTCTCTCCAAGTCTTTCCTTGCTTCGCCGGTCACATTTATCTCCGGGCGGATACTGTCCGCCGCCGCTTCGCTGATAACTCCCTTTTTTGCCAGTCGTTCGGCTATCAATCGATAATAGCCTTCCAGGTTTTCTTTCAGTTTCATGTCACCGGTGAACGAATTTCGGAAATGCTTGGGCTTCGGAATGATGGATGCCAGGAAGATGGACTCCTCGGCTGTCAGTTGAGACGGGCGTTTTTTAAAGTAGTAGGCAGCAGCCTCCTGTGCTCCGTAGACAAGCGGCCCCCATTCCACTATGTTCAGATATACTTCGTACATCCTGTCTTTGGAAGTGAGACGTTCCGTTTCTATCAGCCAGACGATCAGGGCTTCTTCCAGTTTCCGGGCGATGTTTTTGTTCCGGTTCAGGAATACGTTTTTTACCAGCTGCATGGTGATGGTACTTCCCCCACGGGCAAAACGTTTCACTTTCAGGTCTTGTATCAATGCTTCACGCATGGCATCGGGAAGAAAGCCCCGGTGATAGTAGAAAGCTCCGTCTTCACTTTGCATCACAGACATTTGCAATAGTGGAGAGATGCTGTCCAGTGGCGTGAAATGTTCCCAAGAGGGGCCTATGGGGAAAGTGCGTACCGGCTGTCCGTTTTCGTAAGCCGTATAGATAAACTCTTCCGACATTTTACCAAGGTCTGTGGCTCCGTATTTCACGATGCGGAAGTTTCTCTCTTTTAGTTTCGATTCCAGCTTCAGGCTGTCCGGTAGGGCAAAGTCCACATCCAGCAAGAAATGATAGGACAGTTCGCCGTCCGTCTTTATCCCTTCCAGATTGCTGAATAGTCCTTTGGGGAGTGAGCCGAAAAGTTCGTTTGCCGGAAACCAGGACTTGTTTAAAGCTGCTGTGAAGTGCCATTGGTGTTCTCTCTTCTCAGCTTTCAGATAAGGATGAAGCTGCATCTGGTTGAATTGCACCAAGGTTGTGCTGTCCAGTTCGGCGAACTCTTTACCCACAAGCACCCGGTAGGATATTTGTCCGCGGTCCAGATTGACTGTTTGAGGGGAAAGAGCTTTGTGATACACTTCAAGTCCGTTGACTGCTGCTTGTCCTGTCAGTATAATCTGACCGCTGTTTCCTTCCGATTCAGTCAGGCTATAGGTAAGGGTATCCAAGCGAATGTCCGCACCGAAACGGCGTTTGAGATAGGGGAGGGCGATTTTTTCCTTATGCTGTGCATAAAGTTCGGCTTTTAGCGTGTGGTGGCTTCGGTTTACCTCTCCACAGGTGGTCCAATGTTGGCTTACCGAATCTTCCTGTACTTCGATATCGGAGTTGAAATGGTTTTGCCGTATGCTTAATTGCGGGATGCGGATAGCTACGAAGTTACGGTCTTTCCGTTCGCTGACGTCGACTTGACGCAGTGTTCCGTTTTCGGGTAAGAGACCATAGAGCAGGTTCAGTATCCTGTTCACTCTGTGGGCATAGTCGGCTTGTGCCGAACCGGCCGGTACCTCCTGTTCCTTTTTCAGGAAGAGGAAGTCATAATTTGCTGTGCTGTCTGCTTTGATGAATGAAACTTTCAGCCGGTCGGCGGTTACGTTGCGTACTTCGATCTTTCCGCGTAGCAGTTTCCAGAAGCTGAGGCGCATGTTCAGGGCATGCAGGGTGAGGAGGGTGTCCCGCTTGTCAGGGACTACGGAAAGATTGCTCAGCTCGATTTCGTTCAGCCCTTTCATTCGCAAGGCATCGTAGCGGATGGATAATCCGTATTTTTGTTCGGTGCGCAGTATCCGCTTGCCAACCATTCGGCAGAGAATTCCGTTGCGTCCCCAATATAAACCTGTCAGAACAAGGATCAGGACACTTCCTGTAATGATGAGAGCGATGCTCCCTTTCGTACGATATTTTCCCATTATGATATGTAAACTACGGATTTATCGGCTGCAAAGTTATACAATTCCGGGAGGATGGATGATGCTCTTTCCGGAAAAATATTCTATCTTTGAGAAATCGATCATATGAGATACCGTGAAACAACTACGAACAGATAGACAGACTCTCAATGACTTAGGAGTGATGGAGAGTACGTATGGCGAGAAAACTCTTTTCTCGCTCTTTGACATGACGGAAAGTGACGGAGGAAAGAGGTGTCTGGAAGATTGGGCAACCCATCCCATATCCGATTGGCAGATGCTGCATGAAAGGCAGGAGGCAATCCGGTGTCCGGACTTCCCCGAAATACGTATTTGTCGGGAAGAGCTGGATTTTATAGAGTTTTATCTTAGTCAGGGAGACCGTCCGACAAGGGTTACTTATCTGGAATCTGTTTTATCACGTGCTTTCAGGGTGTTCAGAAGCACTCCCGAACGCTATATCATTCAGAGAGGAACAAAGTTGCTTGAAAACGTCTTGCTGGAACTGAAGATTTTTGCGGATCATGTGACCGAACTTTCTCCCCGGTTAATCCGCAGCATGGTAGCTACTGTCCTGGAGACTTATCAGGCTACGGAGTTGGGCAAAATGGTAGAATCCTGCGGACAGGAGGACGGTTTTTACCGGACCGACCGGCTGGATTATATTTTCCGCTATCGGCGCAACCATACCATTGCTGATCTTCTTTCGATTGTATATCAATTGGATGCCATCCGTACCATGCACCGTACGGCTGTTGCGAAAGGATGGTGTTTTCCTACGTTTACGACCGATGGCAAATTTGTGCTTCGTGACTTTTACCATCCTCAGGTGAAAGATGCGGTGAAGAACGACTGGGATATGGAGCATGGGAATATCTGTATTTTTACAGGATCAAATATGGCCGGTAAATCCACGACCTTGAAAGCGATAGCGTCCGCCGTATGGCTGGCTCATGCCGGATTTCCGGTGCCCGCTTCTTCTATGGTCTGTCCGGTGTTTGATGGTATCTTTACTTCTATCAATCTTCCGGATTCGTTAAGGGATGGGCGCAGTCATTTTTATGCGGAAGTACTCCGGGTGAAAGAGGTGTTGCAACAGATTAATGAAGGTAACCATTGTTTTGTGCTGTTCGACGAATTGTTCAGGGGGACCAATGCACGGGATGCTTTTGAAGCATCGGTAGCCGTGACCGAAGTGCTCAGGGAGAAGGTTCACAGCCGTTTCCTGATATCCACGCATATCATAGAACTGGCCCGGAGGCTGGATGGAGACGATTCTTGTTGCTTTTATTACCTGGAATCTGCCATAACAGATGACGAACTGGTATGTAACCATAAAGTGAAGCCGGGTATTTCGGAGTCCAGGGTCGGATACTGGATTGTGAAGAGAGAACTTGCCGGAATGCAGTAATCGGATATAGAGGGTGTGCCTGGAGCCTGCCACAGCCTGACGGGTTCCCGGCACATCCTCGTGTTATTACTGTATCTTGATTACAATCGGTTTACGGATGTCCGTAACCTTGACTTGCACTACAATTCCGTTTAATTCCTTATCCGGAGTGGCTCTTACCTTTTTACCGTTCACCTGTATGCGGGCTTGTGTCGTGACTCCCGGCAGTTCAATCCGGTAAGCACGTTTCCGGGGCTGCCCTTCATAGGTTCCTTCTGCCGGCGACACGGTGATGATTGTTTGTTCTCCGGTCTTCTGATAGTTGAGGCGGGTGGTGGCATACTTGCCGGCCAGATAATCCTGCGTCAGTCCGTCATCCTCGTACAGGGTGTAAGTGTTGTCCGCTCCCTCTTCTCCCGGATAGCAACGCACGGTCAGTTCGGTGAGCGGGGTGGAGCACATTCTTTCCGTATATGGCTGCATCGGCAGCGGATGGCCTCCTTTGATAAACAAGGGGAATTCGTCCAGTGGGCTTTCTGTCTTTATGACTTGTCCACCCTCTTGTTTCTCGCCGGTGAAGAAGTTATACCAGCTTGTTCCGCCCGGCAGCCAGACTTCTTGTGTGGCTGTTTTCTTCTCTCCTTTGCCTTTTGTAGTGATGGGGGCACCCAGTAAGAGATCTCCGAACAGGAATTGTCCCGGATATTGATAGGCTTTTTCTTCTTCCGGATATTCGATGTACATGCCCCGGTTGAGCGGCAACATATCCGTATGGCACTGGCGGACGGAGGAGTAAATGTAGGGCATCAGCTGCGAGCGCAGGTGATAAATCCTGTGCATGGCCTTTTCTGCCTCTGTCCCCCAAAGCCAGGGGCGGCAGTCGAGTTTCTTGTCATATACCGAGTGGATGCGGAGTGAAGAGTTCAGCAGTCCGAATTGTGTCCAGCGGGTATAGAGTTCCGGATCGGTTCCGTCATAGAATCCACCGAGATCGTGTGCCCAGAAGAAACAGCCCGCATTGCCGCTGGTAGTCGTCAGGTCAACCTCAAAGCGGAGCAAGTCCCAGTTGCCCACGGCATCTCCGGAGAACTGGATCGGATGGCGATGGTCTCCCCAACCTGCCCAACGGCTGAATCCTGCGCCGCGGAGGCGGTTACCGGCCGAGTAGTTATAATAAATGTGGTTCAGCCAGGGAAGGTGTTTCATGTTTGTACCCCGTACCAGCGGATACAGATAATCTTGTTGCCAGTCGAGTCACCAGAATGCTACACCCATGGAGTCGCTTTCCTGATGGGCATGTCTCATGAAGGCATTCATATAATTGCGGTCGCCTGCGTCAAACAAGGGTACGCCGGTTTTCAGCGTATCTGCTCCCAGGTCACGTATGAATGCTTTGTAGCTGTCCTCGTGCGGGCGGATACCGTCGTGCGGATGTTCGTTCAGTACCACGTAAATATGGTCGTCTTTGAAGTCGCTTATCAGCTTCTCCGGTTCCGGAATCAGTTTCCGGTTCCAGCTGTAACCCGTCCAGCCGCGTGTGCCGGCATGTCCGGTTCCCACTTTGGCGTTTTGCGTATGCCATCCCATGTCGAACACCATGATGTCGAGTGGGAAGTCGTGTTCGCGATATTCACGTACCAGTTGACGGTAGTCTTCGTCCGTATAATTCCACCAGCGGCAATACCAGGAACCGTGTACATATTTGCGGGTCATCGGTGACGGACCGCTGACTGCCTGAAGCGATTTCAGGGCTGCCTTGTAGTCATTGCCGTAAACAAACAGATACAAATCCTGTACATGGCTGCGGTCGCGTTCGGTGACCCATCCGTTTTTCAGGATTTCTTTGTCGGTGTCGTTAATCAGGTACCATCCATCGCGGCTCAATAATCCTTCCTGTCGGTCGATGGGGCCGTCTACATCGTCGAGCGTGGTCACCGGTCCCAGCAGGTTCCGGCTTTGGCGGCTGGCTATGTACCAACGCGTCTCTTTGGGTGCGTTTCCGTTTCTGAAGTAGACAAACAGGTTGGTTTGCCCGAAGGGGAATCCGTCGTTGTAGTACTCGATGCGCAGGACGGGGGTGGTCATTACGTAACGGTTGCCCTCTTTTCTCTCCACTTTTACGTCGGTACATCTGGGAGTGCGGTCGACAGCGAAGAGTGTAGAGTCATTCAGGAACTGTCCCTGCTGTGCGTACTCCATACGCACCAGATGGTCGGTGATGAACGTGAACCGGCTGTTGCCTATAACTACCGGATTTGAACAGAAGGACGGCAGGCAGAAGAGTAGCCCGGCTATCCGGAGAATGGTTCGTTGGATGTTTCTCATGTCGTTTTTATTTTCGTTAATTGAACTGTTCAGGCTGTATCTGTATTTTCATTTCATACGAGGAACCCTCGCATACCCGGACGAAGCAGCTTCAATAAGATTCTCCTTTTATGGATTCTGTTCCAGACGCAGGTAATCCAGTGATTTGTTCTTCAGGATAGTGAGTAACATAGCTTGGGGAGAATTTATAATATCAGATTTCAGCTTCTCCCATAGCTTTATCAGGGCTTCGGCAGCGATGTCTTCTGCTGCCTGTTCGTCGTGTACATACGATCTGGCAAACAAGAAAGACTTTCTGTAGTAGAGAGTATGGAGAGCATTAAAACTGTTGATATTTAAGTCGTCCATCCTAATATTCCGTACCTGGGTATTTTTCTGTATTATCTAAATGCGCTGCAAGGTATGAAAAAAAAAGCAAAAGAGGATTAAAAGGTGTGTGTTTTCCTTTTTTCTGATATAAAATGTCCGCTAATGGAAGTGATATGTCCGTTGCTGAACATCTCTTTGTTTTATATATATGCTGATAATTAGATAGTTGTATACTTGGCACATTACTTGTACAGGGATAAACGGGTGAGTTGTCCGGTCGTGGTGTAACTTACTCTTAGATTGTAATTTTGATTGATAAAGGGTGGAATGTGAATTTCGCCCTTTATTTTGTGCGGGCAACAGGGTAAAAAAGATAGGGGGTGTGTCATTATTCACCACAGAGTAACACAGAGTTCCATAGAGAGAACTTAATCTGTTGATAGCTAAGGATATTTATCTGTGCAAACCTGTGTTACTCTGTGGTGAATAATGACACATCCCCCTATCACTTACAATAATAATAACCTCTTTTCTTAATCAATGGGCTGTCCTTTATAGAAGTCCAGTATCTTTGTACGGAACAGATAATCATATTTGGCTTGAATCTGGTCGGACAATGCTTTGGTGAGATTCAGCTTAGATTCATTGTATTCAACCGAAGTTGCTTTTCCATTATCGAATTTCTCACTCATCAGACGGAAAGATTCCCGGTTGGCCTCTACGGCTGATTCGCTTGACTTAAACTTGCTTTCGGCGGCTACAGCATTGTACCATGCTTGTTGGATTTCTTTGTACAGTGCTTTCTTGCTGTTGTCCAATTGCAGTGCCAGATTGGTCTGTTGCAGGCGTGCCGTACGTACGCGGTTGCGGGTAGCCAGACGATTGAATATAGGTATATTCAAACTGAATCCGGCATATTTATTCAGGTTGTTCTTCATTTGATTACCAAAACTTGAACCGGCACTACCGTTTACTGTATAGAAATTCGTACCTAATCCGGCTGAGAAGGATAACTGAGGATAGTAGCTGCTTTTAGCTATACGGATGTTTTTCTCACTACCTTCAAGGCGGTATTGGGCTGCTTTGATACCGGGCTTGTATAACATGGCCTGATTATAAATATCGTCCGGTGAAGTAAGTGGAGAAAACTCCAACTCAGTATCCGGGGCAGCCAATGCGAAGTTCTCCGGAGTTGGCAGTTCAAGCAATTGGCTTAGGTCGAGCAAAGCCAACCGGTAATTGTTATCTGCCTGCACAGCGCTCATTTCGTCTTGTGCAACACGTGCTTTGGCTTCAGCAACCTCGGCAGGAGAGGCTTTTCCTACTTCATGCAAGCGGGTGATACGGTTCAGTTGCTCTTTACTGAGGCCTACCTGGCTCTGGGCCACTTTACTTAGTTCCAGATTAAAGAGTACTTGCAGATAAGCAGAAGTGACATTGATGGCCAGATCCTCTTTCGCTTTATTCAAGTCTTCTATTGCAGCTTTCAGGTTGAGCTTCGTAAGCTCGTACTGATTGGGTAGTTCCAGACCGGTGAATAAGGGAATGTTCGTACCCAGGCTAAAGCTGCTGCTACCGCTGTTAATGTCGTTGTAGGTATTGTCTACGGGTGATGCCGTGCGCCCCCAGCTCCAGTTTTGCGAAGCGCTACCGCTGAGGTTGGGCAGGCGTGCCCATTTGGCTGTGTTTACATCCACCTTGCTTTGTTCGGCTGAATTTGCTGTTTGCTGTACACTGATGTTATGCTCAATGGCATAATCGATACACTGACGTAGAGTCCATCCTTCCTGTGCCTGTGCAGCGTAAGTGGACAGTCCGGTCAGTATCAGTAAATTAATTAATATTTTGTTTCCCATATTATGCGTTGTTGGTGATTCGTATTTTCTTTATACCTCTTTTATATATAAAGGCTTATTTACCTTTCTTTTCCGAAGCTCTCACTTTTTCTTTTCCGGTCAGACCTTCTTTGATTTCCAGTTTGATACCATCGCTCATACCGGTTTTTATTTGGCGACGTTCGAACTTCTGTTCGGGAATGCTATCGGTCATTACCCATACGAACGTGCTGTCACCGCTGAATTCGATTACGCCCTCGGGAACTGCCAAAACTTTCTGTGCGCGTTGCAGCACGATTTCTGCGTTGGCAGAATATCCGGAACGGATCTGTACTGAATCCGGTGCGTGAACGGCCGCTTTAATCTCAAACTGATTGGCTCCGTTTTCTTCCACACCTTTCGGAGAAATGTATTCCAGTTCGGCATCAAATGTAAGATTCTGCAAAGCACCGATCGTCAGTTTCACCGGCATACCTTCATGGATACGTCCAACCTCTGTTTCGTCGATTTTACCTTTGAAAATCAGGTCATTCATGTTAGCTACCGTGGCGATAGTCGTACCGTCATTGAACGTATTGCTCATAATAACGGAGTTACCTACTTTGATAGGTACATCCAGAATCAGTCCGTCGATGGTCGAACGGATCAGTGTGCTACTGAACGATGCACTGTTTTTGGTGATACCCTCTTTGATGATTTCCAATGCATCTTTTGCAGTCTGCAATTCTTCGCGTGCCTTCTTTATATCCACTTCACTCTTCTCGAACTCCTCTTTGCTGATTAGCTTGTCATTATAAAGCTTCTTGATACGTCCGAAGTCGGTCTCTGCCTGAGCTGCACTGATTTCTGCTACACGCACACGGCTTTCGGCTGAGTTTAACTGGCCCAGTTCCGGAATAACTTTCACTTTTGCGATCACTTCACCTTGTCTGATGGTTTGTCCGGCCTCCTTATATACCTCGGATATGATACCGGATATTTGTGGTTTAATAAGTACTTCATCTCGTGGTTCTACTTTACCGGTGGCCACTGTAGTCTTTTCCAGGTCGGCAACTTCCGGGGTGACAGTTTCATATACAGTTGTTTGGGGTTTCGACTTCTGGTACAGGAATATGAATGTCCCAATGAAGATGGCGGCTACCACTACCAGTAATGTGATTTTCAGATACTTTTTCATCTTGTTTTATATTTTGAATTGTTATTTTCTATACTTGACTGTGTCTCTTTTCTGCTTTTTGTGGGGGAGAGGCTGTACTTTATTCATCTCTGATAGCCTCTATCGGACGGATGGCCATTGCTCTGTAAGCCGGTGCCAGCCCGGCCAGTAATCCCAGTGTCACGAGTAACAGGCAGGTTCCGATAGCCATGCCAAAGGAGACCTGGAAGTGAGAATAATGGTCTTTACCGGAGTTAACGCCTATTTCCATCAATTGCAGGATCAATACTCCAAAAGAGATGCCGGCCATGCCTGCTATGGTAGTCAGTACCATACTTTCCGATAAGATCTGTTGCAGAATATCTTTCGGACGGGCACCGATGGCACGTCGTATACCTATTTCCGTGGTTCGTTCCTTTACCGTTACCATCATGATGTTCGATACACCGATGGCGCCGGCCAGCAAAGTACCCAGGCCCACCATCCAGATCAGTACATGGATACCGGTAAACAAATTATCCATCATCGAGAACATGGCTTCCGCATTCAGTTTCATGACTGCCTGCTTATCGTCCGGTGCTATATAGTGTGCTTCTTTTAGGATGCTTTCTATTTCCGGTTCCAGATCGCTTACTTTTTTCCCGGGTTTCACGGTATAGCATATCACATCGATACGTTTTCCCATATTGTAGGCTTGTTGCATGGTACTAAAAGGTAATACAACAGCTTCCGAAGCCCGTCCCTGAATATTTATGTTTCCTTCGGATACACACATACCGATCACCTGGTAATAGATTCCGTCTACCCGTACATACTTTCCACAAGGATCTTCGCCCGGATTGAAAAGGCTTTCGTAAACGCGTTTGCCGATCACGCAGACTTTGCGTCCTTCGCGTACGTCCACATCATTAATGAATCTTCCGTAAGCCATATCCTGATTTTCAATCTTGGCGTAGTCCGGATAGAGCCCCTTTACGCTGCAATCATACTTTTTTTCTCCGAAAATGGCCGTCGAGCCCCAGCGGGCTATCGATGGGGTAATAACATCGATATCTTTTACTTTCTCACGGATTTGTTCTACATCCGAGTTCTCGATATCCCAGTAACGTCCTTTACGGAATCCTTTGTAAGCTTCCCCTGTTTTCTGGGAGCCCATGAATCCCGAGTTGGTGGCAAATCCTTCGAATTCGGCTTGCATCATGTCCTGCATCCCTTGTCCGCCCCCCATCAGGGCTATCAACATGAAGATACCCCAGAATACTCCGAAAGCCGTCAGCAGGCTTCGTGTTTTGTTTCTTGTTATCGTGACGAGGATTTCCTCACACGTGTCTATATCTACTCTCATAATCAATCTGCTCTAAGTGCTTCAATAGGTCTGATACTTACTGCTTTTTTGGCCGGGAAGAATCCTGCCAATGTGCCTGCGATTACCAGGGTTAATGTGGCCTGTATGGCAATACTGATATCTACCGTCGGATTCAGGAATACCGTTTCCGAGAACATTCCCACATCTACGGTTTGTTCTCCGGCCACCTTATTCATCCATTCGGTAGCTGCGATTCCCGCTACCATGCCGATATATCCAAAGAGGGTCGTAATGGTTACACTCTCTACGATAATCAGCCACAGGATGGAGAATGGCTTGGCACCCAATGCCTTGCGGATCCCAAATTCGCGTGTTCTCTCTTTCACTGTGATCAGCATGATATTTGATACACCCACAATGCCACTCAGCAGTGTAAAGACACCGATCACCCAGATGGCCGTGCGCAGGATACCCATGGCATTCTGAGATTGCAGATAGTTGGTAAAGCGGTTCCATATCCATAGTGCACTGTTGTCCGAAGGATCGAAACGATGTTTGGCACCCATCACTTTACGATAGGCTGCTTCAAATGCCTCATTCGATTCCATCGTGGTGAGCCCTTTGGTCGTGAAAGTCAGGTTGTTTAGTTTATCGCCTTTATTGTAAATCACCTGTAGGGTTGAGAAGGGAATATATGCTTCACTGCTTCCCTGGTCACCCGGATCGGTGTAAAGTCCTACTACCTGATAAGAAACTCCACCGGCATTTACGAATTTTCCGATAGGCTCTGTTCGGCTTTTTCCGAAAAGGATCTCAGCCGTTTTGGTATGTAGTACAATTACTTTTCGCCGTTCTTTGAGGTCGATATCATTAATGAACCGTCCCTCTGTCGATTTTACGGATTCCACTTCTGTAAAGTTCGGATATACCCCTTCCAATGAAAGGTTAACGTACTCCTGTCCGTAACTCAGATTCACATTGCTCTGCCATTGACTGGCACCTACGCTGATGATGTTGTCACTGAAATGTTCCATGGTAGCATTCAAGTCTTTGTTATCCAGTTGAATGCGGCGTCCCTCTTTCAGTCCGTCGTAGGGCTTTCCGGTCCATCCCGGATAGATTTTGATGGAGTTCAGTGCTCGTGCGGAGGATGACTTTTCAAAAGCATGGATCAGCCCGTTACCGGCTCCCAATAGCACTATCAGCATGAAAATTCCCCATGCTACGGCAAATCCGGTCAGGAACGTACGAAGTTTGTTCCGTTTGATGGTGCCATATATTTCTTGCCAAATGTCAATCATATTTGTATTTGTTTTTATTTCATATATCCATCCTTGCCGAATGGTGAGGCATCATGATTCTGGTTCTCTTCAATCCGTTCGATAATACCGTCTTTGATGTGAATAATCTTGTCCGTCTGGTTGGCAACTCCGCTTTCGTGGGTTACTACGACAATGGTCATTCCGGTCTTGTGCAGGTCTTTCAGGATTTGCATGACTTCTACTGAAGTTTTGCTGTCCAGTGCACCGGTAGGTTCGTCGGCCAGAATAATCTGAGGCTGTGTAATCAGGGCACGGGCGATGGCTACACGCTGTTTCTGACCGCCGCTCATTTCGTTGGGCATGTGATGTGCCCAGTCTTTGAGCCCCAGTTTGTCGAGGTATTCCATAGCCATTGCGTTCCGCTTTTTCCGGCTTACTCCTTGGTAAAATAGAGGTAGCGCAACGTTTTCTACTGCGTTTTTGAATGAAATCAGGTTAAACGACTGGAAGATGAAACCGATCATCCGGTTGCGGTACTCCGCGGATTTAGTTTCGCTCAGGTTTTTAATCAACACATTGTTGAGGTAATACTCTCCGTCATCGTAATTATCCAGTATACCTAATATATTAAGTAAAGTAGATTTGCCGGAACCTGATGCTCCCATAATGGAAACGAATTCACCCCGCTCGATATCGAGATTGATGCCTTTGAGTACGTGGAGGGGGGCCCCGTTGTTGTAGGTTTTGTTAATGTCTTTTAAGTGTATCACAGTTTCATCTATTTAGTTTCAATTTTCTTATGATTTGTTCTATTAGACGCACGGTTGATACGAAAAGTTGCAAACGAAGTGAACTTTTTTAAAAAAAGATTTTGTAGACTCAATCTTCTTTACGTAATTTGTGTGCAATAAACATTTAATATTAACTAACCCTTTAAATAAGAGTATCATGAATTCAAGCATGGAGAAACCCTACGTAGTGGGTATTGACATTGGCGGAACAAACACTGTCTTTGGAATTGTTGACGCGCGCGGAACTATTATAGCAAGCGGTGCAGTGAAAACTCAGGTATATCCTACAGTAGAAGAATATGCAGATGAAGTATGCAAAAATCTTCTGCCGTTGATCATTGCAAATGGCGGGGTGGATAAAATAAAGGGTATCGGCATTGGCGCTCCTAATGGAAACTATTATACCGGAACCATTGAGTTTGCTCCTAACCTGCCTTGGAAAGGTGTATTGCCGTTGGCTTCTATGTTCGAGGAACGTCTGGGCATTCCGACAGCCTTGACAAACGATGCTAATGCTGCCGCTGTGGGTGAAATGACTTACGGGGCTGCTCGCGGTATGAAAGATTTTATCATGATTACTCTGGGAACAGGTGTCGGTAGTGGTATTGTTATCAACGGACAAGTGGTTTACGGACATGACGGCTTTGCCGGAGAACTCGGTCACGTGATCGTTCGTCGTGACGGACGTATCTGTGGTTGCGGACGTAAAGGATGTCTGGAAACATACTGTTCGGCTACAGGTGTGGCACGCACTGCACGCGAATTCCTCGCTGCACGTACCGATGCCAGCTTGTTGCGCAATATCCCGGCAGAGAGCATTGTATCGAAAGATGTATACGATGCTGCCGTACAGGGAGATAAGCTGGCTCAGGAGATTTTCGAATTTACAGGTAATATTCTGGGTGAGGCATTGGCTGACGCTATTGCTTTCTCAAGTCCCGAAGCTATTATCTTGTTCGGTGGTTTGGCAAAATCGGGCGACTATATCATGAAGCCGATTACAAAAGCCATGGAAAATAATCTTCTGAACATTTACAAAGGCAAAACAAAATTGCTCGTTTCTGAGTTGAAAGACTCCGATGCTGCCGTACTGGGTGCCAGTGCATTGGCTTGGGAGTTGAAAGACCTGAGAGACTAAGAGCGAATGAAAGCGATTATTTAGCTGAAAGCTCCGGAAGCAATTCCGGAGCTTTTTTTGTCTGTGTGTGGGCAGGAACTTCGGGATGTACTCCAATATCGTTTTGTCAGAAATGTCATTTTGTATTTTCTATCGATTCAGGGCGGGCATATTCCGATCTTTGTTGGGAACCGGTGGGAAAAATGAATTTTAGCAGACTCCCGGAAGGTTAAAAAGATATCTTATTGAGCTTAATCCTCGCCGGAAGAAAGAAAAGTTCTTTTATTCTGTTTTGTATGATAGCGAATCTTGTAGTCTAACTTCGAAATGGTACTTGGGATACCTCACTCCAACCGGAGCTAATAAGTGAAAAATGACTTTGATTTTAGACTATTAATAACCTCTTTGGAAGAAGTTAATGATTTGTTTCGACTTTATTAATAAAAGACTCGGACGTTATTAACAAAAGACTTGGACGAAATTAATAATCTCTTTCGTCTTTTTCCGTATATATACTCTCAAAGTGATCAAGTTCTGCATGAATACTCTTTTTTTATTCTTTTTTATGCAAGAAAGATCTACAGAAGCTCTTTGTTTAAGAAAGGGGTGGTTAGCAAATCGATTGAAAAGAGAGTATAATGATTCCATTTTATAAGATTTAGCATCTTTTTGCCAGATTCCTTTTTTATCATCTTCCAATGCTGTAAGGGGGGCTATTTGTTTCTTTTGGATTTCCACACATGAAGACTATCGGAAGCTTTTCGGTGATTATGCTGTATAAGTGCTTGTGCCGCGAAAGGTAGGAATGATAATTGTGTTACGAAATAAAAAAGAGGAAATCTTGCCAGAAGATTCCCTCTTTTTTATTTCGAATCGAAAAGTAAGGCTGATTAGCCGTTAACTCTTTTTTCTTTGATTCTTGCTTTCTTACCAGTAAGAGCACGCAGGTAGTACAGTTTAGCGCGACGTACTTTACCAACCTTGTTCACTTCGATGCTGTCGATAGCCGGTGATTCGATTGGGAAAATTCTTTCTACGCCTACAGTTCCTGACATTTTACGTACAGTAAAACGTTTCTTTTCTCCGTGACCTGCAATTTTGATAACAACACCACGGTACAACTGTACACGTTCTTTGTTACCTTCGATAATACGATATGCTACTGTTACAGTGTCGCCTGCTTTGAAGCTCGGGTGCTGTTTTCCGGTAGCGAATGCTTCTTCTGCAATTTTAATTAAATCCATTGTTGTTTATTATTAAATTGTTTTATCGTTACAACGCAACATACCAGGCAACTCTCTCCTGACAGCGATTGCGCGAAAGCGGTGCAAAGTAACGAATTATTTGCCGGATAGCCAAATGTTTTTGTATATTTGTAGCATTATTAAGTACTTAAGGATATGAAACAAAATTACGCAAAGATTATTTCAGGAGTAATTCTGGCGGGGTTGCTGACATTTACTTCTTGCCAGTCGACGCACGAAATGGCAAAAGCCGATTATCGGGTTGCCAAGGTAGAAGGAAGGATGATTGACATTGACGCTAAATGGGATGCTCATCCCGATGCAGATGCCGTGGCAATATTAAAGCCTTACAAAGAGAAGATAGACAACATGATGTATGAGGTAATCGGCACCAGCGAGCAGAAGATGGACAAAGGTCATCCCGAAAGTCTGCTTTCCAATCTTGTTGCGGAAGTATTGCGCCAGGCTGCGGTGAAAGTACAGGATAAGCCGGCTGACATGGGATTGGTGAATATGGGCGGATTGCGTAATATTTTGCCTGCCGGGGATATTACGGTGGGAACGGTATATGAGATATTGCCATTCGAAAATTCACTTTGCGTAATGACGATGAAGGGAACACACCTGAAAGCATTGCTCACAAGTATTGCTTCGCTGAAGGGAGAAGGAGTGAGTGGTATCCGGATGGAAATCACTAAGGATGGAAAATTACTGAACGCTACAGTGGGCGGCCGGCCGATTGATGACAACAAACTTTATACGGTGGCGACCATTGATTATCTGGCTGACGGTAACGGAAGCATGGAAGCTTTCTTGCAAGCGGAGAAACGTGTATGTCCGGAAGGAGCAACATTACGCGGACTCTTTCTTGACTATGTGAGACAACAAACAGCTGCCGGAAAGAAGATAACTTCGGCACTGGATGGTAGAATCACCGTGAAGTAAAGGTATAATAGAATGTAAAATGATAAAATTCAGTGAATTATGATATCCCCAACCAATAATAAATATATTCTTAGTTTTATGGAAAAGAATTTTCTGGCTTTCTTTTTCATTTTCTTTTTTTCTTTTTCAGCATTTGCCCAACAGGATAAAAAACTGATCCTGTTGCAGACCAGTGATGTGCATAGCCGTTTGGAACCTATCAATCAGGAAGGTGACCGGAATTATGATAAGGGAGGATTTGTACGTCGCGCTACATTTGTGAAAGAGTTCCGTAAGGGACATCCTGATATGTTATTGTTCGACTGCGGAGACATATCACAGGGGACCCCTTATTATAATATGTTTCAGGGTGAGGTAGAAGTGAAGATGATGAACGAAATGAAATATGATGCCATGACTATTGGCAACCATGAATTTGATTTCGATCTGGATAATATGGCACGTTTGTTCCGGATGGCCGACTTTCCGGTGGTATGTGCCAACTACGATGTGAGTGCCACAGTGCTTAAAGACTTGGTGAAACCATATATAATCATCGAGAGAAACGGAGTTAAGATTGGTGTTTTGGGATTGGGCTGCCAACTTGAAGGCATGGTTCAGGCCAATAAATGCGTGGGAGTCGTTTATAATGATCCTATAGCTACGGCAAATGAAGTGGCTGCTGTCCTGAAAGAAAAAGAGGGTTGTGATGTGGTTGTTTGTCTTTCTCACTTGGGTGTGCAATATGATGAAAACCGGTTGGTTCCTAAAACCCGTAATATAGATGTTGTTCTCGGAGGGCACTCGCATACCTTTATGAAAGGATCGAAAACTCTTCTTAATATGGATGGCAAAAATGTATCATTGATGCATACCGGTAAGAGCGGCATCTATGTAGGACAGATGGACTTGACACTTGAAAATAAGAAATAAGAGGGATTATCCCTCTTGAAATACCCCCAAACAAACTATGCTAAAACAACTGCTAATCGCTGCGTTGCTGCTGGGTGCGGGTGCTCTTTGGGCTCAGCAAACAGCAGGACTCTTACCTGTACAGGAAGATGTACATTGCAATGAATGGGTAGAGCAAACGCTCTCCCGCATGAAACTGAAGGATAAGGTAGGGCAATTATTTGTTTATACCCTGGCTCCACGGACAGACAAAGATACTGAAAAATTAGTGGATAAACTGACCCGTAAGTTGAAAGTGGGTGCTTTCCTGTATTCCGAAGGAACGGTAGAAGGTCAGGCGAAATTGACCAACCGGGCACAAAGCCGGTCGAAAATTCCGTTAATGATTACTTTTGATGGTGAGTGGGGACTATCCATGCGATTGGAGAATACGCCTGTGTTTCCGCGTAATGCGGCATTGGGTTGCATCAGTGATAATGCACTGATTGAAGCCTACGGGCAGGAAGTGGCACGTGAATTCCGGGAGATGGGTGTACATGTTAATTTTGCTCCGGATGCGGATGTCAATACCAATCCTGACAATCCGGTGATCCATGTGCGTTCGTTTGGTGAAAACCCGGAAGCGGTGGCTGAGAAAGTGATAGCTTATGGGCGTGGATTGGAGAGTGGTGGTATCTTGTCTGTTTCCAAACATTTTCCCGGACATGGTGATACGGACGTAGACTCTCATAAGGCGCTGCCTGCGGTCTATTACAATCGGGCACGTCTGGACAGTGTGGAACTATATCCTTTTAAACAGGCCATTCGGGCTGGTTTAGGTGGTATCATGGTAGGGCATTTGCAGGTTCCGGCTCTGGAACCTGATCGTATAACTCCTTCTTCATTGTCGCGTAGCATTGTGACAGATGTGCTGCGAGGAGAGCTGGGATTCAATGGCTTGGTCTTTACTGATGCGCTTGCCATGAAAGGAGTAGCAAGCGAACCGGATGTGACGGTGAAGGCTCTGAAGGCGGGCAATGATATGGTATTGGTGCAACAAAATATAGAGAAAGCACAGCAGGATGTTCTGCAAGCCATTAAGGAAGGACGGCTCAGTATGGAAGAAGTAAATGCAAAATGTCGCAGGATCTTAACTTATAAGTACCGTTTGGGATTAAATAAGCGTCCTGTGATTTCAGTAGATGGGTTGAGTGATCGTATCAGCACTCCTGAGGCACGGGCTTTACTGACAAAACTCCGCACGTCAGCAGTGACCGTACTGGGGAACTATTTCCGGATTCTACCTCTTGTTACTAAAGATGAAATAGCTGTATTGACGGTAGGTGGTGAAGGTAGTGATGCTTTGTTCATTGAAGAGTTACGCACCAGGCTGTCATTGAAAACATTCCGAATGGATAAAGATACGGGAGAGGAAGAACGCAAACGGATAGCAAAAGAACTTGGAAAACATCGGAGGGTCATTGTGAGTATGACAATAAAAGATAAAGAAGCGGAAGAATATCGTCCGTTCTTTACAGACCTCAATCTTCAGGCTCCTGTAGTTTATGCTTTCTTTACTTCGTACCGGACCCTGGTGACACTTGAAGAGGCTGTTGCCCGTTCGGCTGCTGTTGTACTGGCACATTCCGATGAAGCGGATTTGCAACGTTATGTAGCGGATGTGGTATTGGGTAAAGCTTCGGCGACAGGGCGTTTGTCTATGCGTATCGGAGAGACGTTTGCTGCCGGTTCAGGTGTAGATATAGTGCCCGGCATGACTGCCGGTACGGCTCCTGAAGATTATGGATTGAAATCGTACCGACTTCATCGTATAGACTCTGTAGTATCTGCCGGATTGGCTGCCAAAGCATTTCCCGGGTGTCAGGTACTGGTATTGCGACATGGACAGCCTGTTTATGATAAATGCTTCGGCATTCATTCCGATACGGATAGTACCCCGGTACGTCCGACCGATCTTTTTGACCTTGCCTCTTTGACCAAGACAAGCGCTACACTATTGGCTGTGATGAAACTTTATGATCAGGGACAGTTGAAATTGACTGATCCTGCTTCTAAATATTTGCCTGCTTTACGGAATACGAACAAAAAGAATATTACCATCCGGGAGTTATTGTTGCATGAATCCGGCTTGGTTCCCTATATCCGTTTTTATCGCAACGCAATCGATGAATATTCAGTAACCGGTCCTTTTACACAAGGGTTTGTGGATGAATGGCATCATACCCGTATGGGGGAATATACTTATGCCTGTTCGGATTTCAAGTTCAGGAGAGGGCTCGTCTCTGCAACAAAAACGCCGGAACATACGTTGAAAATAGCTGATGGAATGTGGCTGCACAGAAAGTTTAAAGTCGCAATGATGAAGAGTATTGTTCAGTCGGAACTGGATCGTAAACGTTTTGTGTATAGTGATATCGGCTTTATTCTGTTACAGCAGGTGGTAGAATCCATAACCGGTCAAACGCTCGATGCTTATTTGGCTGCTGAGTTTTATCGACCTATGGGGTTAGAACGTACGTTGTTCCAACCGTTAAACCGTTATAAGAAAACAGAAGTAATGCCGACTGCTACCAATGATTATTTGCGTCGGCAGAACCTTTGCGGATATGTGCATGATGAAGCGGCTGCCTTTATGGGAGGCGTGAGTGGCAATGCCGGATTATTTTCGACAGCCTGCGAACTTGGAAAGATCTATCAGATGATTCTCAATGAAGGCGAACTGGACGGGAAGCGTTATCTCAGATCGGAAACCTGCCGTGCATTTACTATGGGAAAATCTGCTGTCAGCCATCGTGGATTAGGATATGACAAGCCTAACTTGAATGATCCGAAAGCAAATGCCTGTGCACCTTCGGCACCGGCCTCTGTTTACGGACATACTGGATTTACCGGTACTTGTGCTTGGGTGGATCCGGAAAATGACTTGGTTTATATCTTTCTGAGTAACCGTCTCTGTCCCGATTCCTGGAATGGAAAGTTGAATAGCATGAAGATTAGGCAAGGGATACAGGAAGTGATTTATCAGTCATTATATACAACAGAATAGCTAATGGCTTTTTACAATATAGAATGAAAAGAAGATATTTATTTGCTGGTTTAGTCGTATCAGCGTTTTTTGTGGTAGGGGCGAAAACTCCTACTTTAAAAGATACTCCTATTGGTGAGAACTTTCATGCTCCTCCCGGTGTATCTGCTCCTATAGAACCTTTATTGCTTTATCAGGCCTCTCAGGACGAAAAATGCCGTCACTGGGTCGATTCTGTTTACAAGCGGATGAGTTTGAAAGAAAAGGTTGGCCAATTGTTCATTTATACCATTGCACCTGTGCAGACCAAACGGAATATGCAGTTGTTGCGTGATGCCGTTCATACCTATAAAGTCGGTGGATTACTCTTTTCCGGTGGAAAGATACAGAATCAAGCTACACTGACCAACGAAGCGCAACGGATGGCACGCTGTCCGTTGCTGATAACCTTCGATGGTGAGTGGGGACTTTCCATGCGTTTGCGCGGTACTCCTGTTTTTCCGAGAAATATGGTATTAGGATGTATTCAGGATAATCGGCTGATCTATGAGTATGGACGGGAAATGGCTCGCCAGTGTCGTGAACTGGGAGTACAAGTGAATTTTGCTCCGGTGGCTGACGTAAATATCAATCCGGATAATCCGGTTATCAACACCCGTTCGTTCGGTGAAGGTCCGATGCAGGTAGCCGACAAGGTGATTGCTTATGCTTCGGGGCTGGAGAGTGGAAAAGTCCTTTCGGTTTGCAAGCATTTCCCGGGACATGGTGATACGGACGTGGACTCACACAAAGCATTGCCCGTATTGCCTTTTACACGTGAACGTCTGGACAGTGTAGAACTATATCCGTTTAAAGAGGCTATCCGTGCCGGAGTCAGTGGTATGATGGTGGGGCACTTACAGGTTCCTGTAATCGAACCAATCGGTGGATTGCCCTCATCTTTATCGCGCAATGTGGTTTATGGTTTGCTGACCGAGGAATTGGCTTTTAAGGGACTTATTTTTACGGATGCGCTTGCTATGAAAGGGGTTTCCGGTAATCAGAGTGTCTGTCTGCAAGCCTTGAAAGCCGGAAATGATATGGTATTGGCTCCCCGCAGGCTAAAGGAAGAGATAGATGCTGTATTGGCAGCGGTGGAAAAAGGAGAACTTCCGGAAGAGGAAATTGATGCAAAATGTCGGAAAATACTCACTTATAAATACATTTTAGGTCTAAAGGATAAACCTTTTGTGAGACTATCGGGGTTGGGGGCTCGTATTAATACGCCTCAGACACGTGATTTGATTCGCAGGCTAAATCTGGCTGCAATTACAGTGTTGAATAATAAAGGAGGTGTATTGCCTCTGCATCCCGACCTGAAAGAGGTAGCTATATTGAATGTCGGTGATGGCGGGAAAACAGAACCTTTTGACCGCGAAATAAAGAAGTATATTCCATTTGCGCGTTTTCAATTGCGTAAAGATTTGCCGGAGGCCGAACAGCAGAAACTGCGTGATTCTCTTGCTGCTTATCGCCGCGTTATTGTTACTGTTACCGAGCAGCGCCTTGCTCCTTACCAATCATTTTTTGCCCGGTTTGCTCCGGAAGCTCCTGCAATTTATGTATTCTATACTCCGGCTAAATCCATGTTGCAGATCCAGCGGGCTGTATCGGCGGCTGAGGCTGTGGTACTGGCTCATGCTCCTCATGATGATGTTCAGGAACGTGTGGCTGATATACTTTTTGGCAAAGCGACAGCAGACGGAAGGCTATCTGCCAGTGTAGGTGGATTGTTTTCAGCCAGTTCGGGAGTGACGATCACGCCGCATACGCCTTTCCATTTTGTACCCGAAGAATATGGTCTGAAATCGGAAGTGCTAAGTCGCATCGATTCAATTGCTTTGGAAGGTATTAAAGAAGGAGCTTATCCCGGTTGCCAGATACTGGTAATGAAGGATGGCAAGACTTTATATGACCGATGTTTCGGGCACCATACAGATAAGCATAGTGAAAAAGTGAAACCGACCGATCTTTATGATCTGGCTTCACTGTCAAAAACAACAGGTACATTGTTGGCTGTAATGAAGCTCTATGATAAAGGGTGCTTTAATCTGACTGATAAAGTGTCTGATTATCTGCCTTTCTTGCGTAAGACGAATAAGGAGAATCTGACCATTCGTGAACTACTCTTGCACCAATCGGGGTTACCTTCCGGATTAGTCTTCTATCAGGAAGCTATTGATAAGAAAAGTTATAAAGGTTCGTTGTTCAAGCAGTCAAAGGATGCTTTGCATACGGTACGGTTAGGTGCTCGTACTTGGGGAAATCCGAGGTTCCGGTTCAATAAAGGGATGGCAGCCGAGACGAAAAGCGGAGACTGTATCCTTCAGGTTTGCGATAGTCTATGGTTGAATCAGTCGTTCAGGGAAGAGATGCAGAGAAAAATTGCAGAAGTACCGTTAAAGGATAAGAATTACCGTTACAGTGATATCGGATTTATCTTGTTGCAGATGCTTGCAGAAGAGTTAAGTGGTAAACCATTGGATGAATATCTGTGGCAGGAGTTCTACAAACCGATGGGGCTGGAGCGTACTGCATATTTGCCATTGCGCTACTTCGAAAAGAAAGAGATTGTACCTTCTGCTGTAGACCGTTTCCTCCGTAAGACCACTTTGCAAGGTTTTGTACATGATGAGTCGGCCGCATTTCAGGGAGGTATTTCAGGAAACGCCGGACTTTTTTCTACAGCTCGTGAGGTTGGTAAGGTCTATCAGATGTTACTTAATGGTGGTGAGCTGGATGGACGGCGTTATTTAAGTAAAGAGACTTGTGCTTTGTTCACTACCGATAAATCTAAAATCAGCCGCCGTGGTCTGGGCTTTGATAAACCGGATGTGGTGAATGAAAGTAAAAGCCCGTGTGCTGTTTCTGCTCCTGCTTCTGTATATGGGCATACCGGATTTACAGGAACCTGTGCCTGGGTAGATCCGGATAATGGTTTGGTTTATGTGTTTCTGAGCAATCGTACCTATCCCGATGCTTGGGTTAACAAATTATCTAAAATGGCAATACGGGAAAAAATTCAGGAAACCATTTATGAGGCGATGAAGTAGAATTAATCATTACATATGCCAGCGTATTATAAGTCAACTCTTGGTGAGGAGGTATCTCACTGAGATTTGATTTATAATGCTTTATGATTCATGATGTTTTGTGCTTTGATATTTTTATTTAGTACTATAACTCCACCGTGATAGCTTCTGACAAATGTGAATAGCATTCTTTTAATGTAAATAATTTAGCCTGAGATGGGTGTGGGATAGAGAAAAGTATTAAAATCAATAGTAAAAAGAGCATTCTCTTCTAAGTTCTATCAGAACTTTCCGAAAGGAGTTAGGGGAAATTGGGGAACATTTTCTCATAAGTATTAATATTTAATTGGTTTTGAGATAGCAATATAGGATCTGTTTGGAATCGGTTAAATATATGTTTGTTTACTATCCTAATCCTATTTTTCTACCTGTATTAGATTTAACTTTCGCAGACAAAGTTAACTCTATTTTTTATAAATACAATAAACAATACTAAAAAATAATATAAAAGAAGTCCCCTGTTGGAGTGAATGTTTCCCCAATATGAATCAAAAAGTAATATAAAATGAAAATGGATGATTACATATTGTTTTAAGTTCTGATAGGACTTGGCATTTCTGCCGGCCTACTCTCTCCGAACCATGTGTTCGCTACGTCTTTAGAGACTTATGAGAACCAGTCTGTTGCTGCCATTCAGCAAGCAAGGAAGATTACCGGTACTGTAACCGATGCTGCCGGTGAACCGGTCATTGGTGCTACTGTCTTGGAAAAGGGTAATGCTTCCAATGGTACAATTACCGATATTAATGGTAAATTCTCTCTTTCTGTTTCGGGCAATGCCGTAATCAGTATTTCGTATATAGGATACATAACGCAAAATATTAAGATAACCAATCAGAGCTCACTCAAAGTGATATTGATGGATGATACCCAAGCACTGGAAGAAGTGGTAGTGGTAGGCTATGGCTCTCAGAAGAAAGCGAATCTGACCGGTGCCGTATCTTCAGTCAAAATGGATGAGGTATTAGGTGACCGTCCTATCTTGAATGCATCCGATGCTCTTCAGGGAGCTGTCCCGGGATTGTTTGTTTCTAATGGAGGTAATGCTCCCGGAACAAGTAAATCTTTCCAGATTCGTGGTGCCTATTCTGTCGGCGTCAAGAACTCGGACGGTTCATATGGTAATACCATTAAGCCACTGGTACTGATCGATAATGTGGAAGGTGATCTTGACATGGTCAATCCGGAAGATATCGAGTCAATCAGTGTATTGAAAGATGCTGCTTCTGCGGCAATCTATGGTGCACGTGCTGCCGGTGGTGTAATTGTTGTCACAACCAAACGTCCCAAAGGTGCCGCTAAATTCTCATTGAATTACAATAATAACTTTGCTTTCGGAACAGCTGTCAACCTGCCTAAGCAAGCTCCGTTGATGGATTATCTGCAAGCTTATCTGGATTGCGGATATTCGGATGCTTATTGGTCGCTCGGTTCGCCAAGTGTCAGTAAATGGATGGAGTATCTCAGTGAATACCAGAAAAATCCGTCTGCTTTCAATACGGTAGGTGATGGTATCTATGTGGATGAATCCGGTGTACCTTATTATCTGAATGAGAAAGACCTCTATAAAAACTTTATGGAGACCAGCTTCCAGATGACCCATAATATTTCGGCCTCCGGAGGTACGGACAAGCTCCGTTATCGTATTTCGGGAGGATATACTTCAAACGATGGTGTGTTGATATCCGATCGTGATAAGTTTGAGCGTATGAACATCAACACCTTTATTTCGGCCGATGTGACTAATTGGTTTACTCAGGAAGTGACAATGAGCTATGCTCACAGTTTGCAAACTTCACCCGGTGGAATGGGTGGTGTGTATAACACCCGTTTGATTTCATACTATCCCGAAGGAGATTTGCCGGCATCGGTTAATACTTTGGCAAACGAAGACCTTCCTTTGTTTACCCCGCGGAATCAGATTTTACTGTCGAACCCGGTAAACAACAATAATGATAATCCACGTATCTTCTTGAAATCCATTCTGAAACCGCTTAAAGGGCTGGAAGCAGTATTTGAGTATACGTTCGATAAAAACATTTATGATTATCATTGGTATACAGGGCAGTATGATTATACCACTATCCAGGGAGGAAGCTCTAAATCTTTTGTAGACGATTATCTGAGAAAATACAAACAGCATACGAATTATAATGCTATCAACGTGTATGCTACGTATAGTAAGAACTTTGGCAGTCATAATTTTAAAGTAATGGCCGGATTCAATCAGGAATCGAGCTATCAAGAGACTTTGGATGCCTACTCATACAATCAAGCTGTGATTGATGTGCCGGCAATGGGCTCCGGAACCGGAACCATCAAGACTACTGACTCATATAGTGAGTATGCTGTACGTGGTGGCTTTTTCAGGGTTAACTATAACTATCAGGACAAATATTTGCTGGAAGTAAACGGGCGCTATGACGGTTCTTCCAAATTCCCGAAGAGTTCCCGTTTTGGCTTCTTCCCTTCAGTGTCAGCCGGCTGGCAGATAGCACAGGAGAAGTTTATGGAGTCTACACGTAACTGGTTGGATGGGTTGAAAGTCCGTGCATCATATGGTGTTATTGGTAACCAGAATGTGAATCCATATACATTCACTCCGACCATGAGTGTCAGCAATAAGTCTACCTCCTGGATTATCGATAATACGTATGTTACCTCTATCAGCTCGTTGCCTGCATTGGTAAGCCAGAATTTTACCTGGGAAAAAGTAGGTACGGTCAATGTCGGACTGGACGTGAATCTATTCAATAATCGCCTGAATGGTGTATTTGAATGGTATCAGCGTAATACTAACGGTATGCTTGCTCCGGGCGTACAGTTGCCTGCTGTTGTAGGTGCCAGTGCTCCTTACCAAAATACGGCCGATATGCGTACCCGAGGTTGGGAACTGAGCCTGAACTGGCGCGACCAGATCGGTAAAGTAGGATATCGTCTTGGTTTTAACCTCTCTGATTATAAGTCGAAAATTACCAAATACGATGACAATGCGGCCACTAAACTGTTAAGCAGTTTCTATCCCGGACAGGTGATGGGTGAAATATGGGGTTATGTAGCAGACGGCTATTATACAGTAGATGATTTTGAAGATACTTCGTCCTGGAAACTGAAGGAAGGCATAACTTCGATTAATGGTTATAACGTCCGCCCGGGTGATGTGAAATTCAAAAATCTTCGTGATGATGAAAGTTCTACTAATGTTATTACAAGCGGTGACAACACATTCGATAATCCGGGTGACCGCAAAGTGATTGGTAATACGACTCCGCGTTATCAGTATGGTATTAATCTGGGAGCCAACTATGCCGGTTTCGACCTGAATGTTATTTTGCAGGGAACTGGAAAACGTGATTACTGGATCTCGAATGTTCTGACTTTCCCGATGAACGGTGATAACTTTATTCCTCTATTCGATGGGCTGGATGACTATTGGAAGCCGAAAGACCCGGATAACGGTGACTGGACAGCAGTTAATCCGAATGCTAAGTATCCCCGTCTGTATGGTAACCGTGGTAATTCAGGATCAAATCTTCGTCAAAGCGACAAATATTTGTCCGATGCTTCTTACCTCCGTATCAAGAACATTACTCTGTCCTATAACCTGCCCAAAAAGTGGCTGTCTCAGATCTTCCTGTCACAAATGAAAGCGTTTGTCAGTGTTGAAAACGTAGCTACTTTCACCTCTCTGCCTTCGGGTATCGACCCGGAAAGAATAGAATGGAACTATCCGGCATTCCGCACGGTTTCATTCGGTATAAATGTCACATTATAAACTCTAATCTGATACACGAATATGAAAAAGATATTATTGTTTTTAACCCTTTTCGCGGGGATGATGCTGTCGGGATGCAACGATAGTTTCCTGGAGAAATATCCTGTAACCAGCCTGACGGAAGAAAATGCCTTCAAATCTTATGACAATTTTAAGGCCTTTATGTGGCCATGTTATGAAATGTTTTCTAATACGAACATTGCTACTTCTACCACTGCAATCGGGCGTAATTCTCATTACTTGGGTGATGTGTATGCCGGATATCTGAATCAGCGCGGAGCCAGCAGCCAGAATAAATATGCGTTCCAAACGGTGACTAATGCTACATCAGGTAATGGATGGAATTTTTCCACCTTTATCCGCCGTATTAACCTGATGCTTTCACATGTGGATGCTTCTGATATGACGGAAGCTGAAAAGAATCACTGGAAAGCCGTCGGATATTTCTTTCATTCATTCTGGTATATGGAGCTTATCGATCGTTTCGGTGATGTGCCTTGGATTGATAAACCACTGGATGAAACCTCAGAAGAGGCTTATGGTACCCGCATGCCACGCTTTGAAGTAGCCGATAAAGTGCTGGAGCGTTTACAATGGGCTGAAGAGAATATCGGTGATGCATCGGTTTACGAGAAAAAAGACGGTTCGAATACCATCAATCGCGACTGTGTGCGTGCAGCTCTTTCACGTTTCACGCTGCGTGAAGCTACCTGGCGTAAATATCATGAACTGGGAAGTTATGATAAGTATTTCACTGAGTGTATCCGTGTATCCAAACTGTTGATGGCAGACTATCCGACATTATATTATGGAACTGACGGACAACCGGCAGCCGGATATGGTGAGATGTGGACCACAGAGGACCTGAGTAAGGTACAAGGCGTTATTCTGTATCAGCAGTGGCTGGAAACAATAAAACCGGGACACTCGTGCTATTATGAACATACTTCTTCGCACGACATAGAAATGCATCAGGGAACAGTGGACCTGTATTTGTGTAAAGATGGAAAAACTATTTCTCACTCAGATTTGTATAAGGGAGACAAAGATATTTATTCTACTTTCCGCAACCGTGACCCGCGTATGTATCATACCATCATGCCTCCTTATAAAGTGAAAGACGGTAAGGGAGATTATGCTACATGGTCTTATACCAGTGATCCCGCCGACCGTGAATATATCGACATCATGGGAGCGAATGAGTCGTGTAGCAATCCGGGTATCGGTATGAAACGTTTACCGGGACAGAACTGGAGTGCTTCATTGGTACGCCGCGTTCCGAATTTGCAGGGAGGCGCACAATATACGATTGAAGGAAAGAAATACGGACCACATGCTTATGTTGCTTGCCGTTCGGGATATTATGTATGGAAAAACTGGGATAACTGGGAAGAAAATTATAACAATGCCCAAGTGAACACTGCCGATAAACCTGTCTTTAAAATTGAAGAGGTTTTGCTGAACTATGCCGAGGCTATGTTTGAGACCAACCAGTTCACACAGACAATTGCTGACGAGACAATCAATAAATTGCGTAAACGTGCCGGTGTGGCCGATATGGTAGTGGCGCAGATTGATGCTAATTTTGATCCGAATCGTGGAAAATATTATCCGAAGGGAAATGATAATGGAATTCTCGTTGATCCGGTATTGTGGGAGATCCGTCGTGAACGTATTATTGAACTGATGGGAGAAGGATTCGGTTTCTACGATGTACGTCGTTGGAGAATGGCTCCTTGGTTTGTGAATATGCAGCAGAAAGGTATGTGGATTTCGAAGAGCGAACTCAGCTCACTGACACTGCTTAACGAAATGACCGGAACATCGGATGGGGCAAATGGATCTATGACCGAAGGTTATATCTATCTGTTCAACGATCCGTTGAAAGAAGGAAAAGGCTGGCTTGAAAAATATTATCTCTATCAAGTCCCGTTGGAAGAAATAGCGCTTAATCCTAATCTGACTCAAAACCCGGGCTGGGAATAGAAAGATCTTTATCCGTTCTTTTAAATTAAACAATGAGAGAAGAAGAGTGGCGAAACTGGCTTTAGTAGCGCCCTCTTCCTTCTGTTTTGAAAACTTTAAATACATATCATGAATCAGAAATTATTACTCGGAAGTGCATTGCTCGTAGGGATGGTTTCTACACAACAAACGTTGGCACAGAAAAAGAAAGCACAGGGGCAAACCCGCCCTAACGTTGTTTTTATACTGGCTGATGACCTGGGGTACGGAGATTTGGGTTGCTATGGGCAAGAGAAGTTCGAAACCCCTAATATCGACCGATTGGCACAGAATGGCATGCGTTTCACCCAATGTTACTCGGGAACAACGGTTAGTGCTCCCTCGCGTTCGTGCCTGATAACCGGAACCCATAGCGGGCACACAGCTATTCGCGGGAACAAAGAGCTTGCTCCGGAAGGACAATTCCCATTACCGGAAAACTCACAGACCATCTTTAATGATTTTCGTAATGCAGGTTATCGTACAGGTGCCTTTGGCAAATGGGGGCTTGGCTACATCGGTTCGGCGGGTGATCCTAACAAACAGGGAATCGATCAATTTTACGGATATAACTGCCAGTTGCTCGCCCATAGTTATTATCCCGACCATTTGTGGGATAATGATAAACGTGTCGATTTGCCGGATAATAATTTAAACGTGCAATACGGAAAGGGAACTTATTCGCAGGATCTGATTCATTCTAAAGCATTAGCTTTCTTGGATGAAGCTGCTAAGGATAAAGATAAACCGTTCTTTATGTGGTATCCTACTATTATCCCGCATGCCGAACTGATAGTACCGGAAGATAGTATTATCAAGAAGTTCAGGGGGAAATACCCGGAGAAACCCTATCGTGGAGCAGAGCCCGGCAGTCCCGGTTTTCGTAAAGGGGGATATTGTACCCAGTTCTATCCGCATGCTACTTTTGCTGCAATGGTTTACCGGTTGGATGTGTACGTAGGGCAGATTGTACAGAAACTCAAAGATATGGGAGTATACGATAATACCATTATTATTTTCTCAAGTGATAATGGTCCTCACATGGAGGGCGGTGCCGATCCGGATTTCTTTAACAGTAATGGTATCTGGCGCGGATACAAGCGTGATGTATATGAAGGTGGTATTCGTGTACCTATGATTATATCGTGGCCTGGACGTGTACAGCCAAATACGGAAACCGATTTCATGTGTTCATTCTGGGATTTGATGCCTACTTTCAGGGAAGTATTGGATCCGAAAGTGGATACTCGGAATATGGATGGTGTCAGCATACTTCCTTTGTTGCAAAACCGCAAAGGACAGAAAGAGCACGAATATCTTTATTTTGAATTTCTTGAGATGAACGGACGCCAGGCTGTCCGCAAAGGCGATTGGAAACTCGTTCATATGAATATACGTGGAAACAAACCCTACTACGAATTGTATAATTTAGCTTCGGATCCGTCAGAGAAACACAACGTGCTGAACCTGTTCCCCAAGAAAGCGGATGAGCTGAAGACAATTATGAAAGAAGCTCATACAGAAGATCCTAATTGGCCTTTATTTCGATAAATAGTGATTGATAAAGTTGTCAAAATGAAAGGCAAGCATGTATTGCTTTAAAAGGAAGGGGCTGTTATGTGATATAACAGCCCCTTTATATATATAGTCAGGTACCTCTGCTCTTTTTAGAAAGCAAGACCTACCCTGAAGCCGAAGTTGTTCAGTTTGTCTACATTGTAAGTCAACACATTGGCTTTGTTGGTAGCATAGCTGTAATAAACAGCGATGTGCAGGCCCGGGCCATATGCCCAAGGGTAAACGTTCAGACCGAGTTCCGGTGATACGTAAAATCCCCAAGTATTGTCGCGGGTTTCGAACATATTGTAGTTAGAACGTACTTTCGCATAGTTGGCACCCAGTTTGACACCAAAGTAAGGCTGCCATGCTCCCCCACGATTCAACTGATAGCGTGCGGCGGCACCAAAAGGTAACTGGAAGATGGTATGCTGCTGGTCAGTATTCACGGTTCCTTCGCCCACAGGGAAAGTTGCGCGTGGGAAGTATTCGTGATTGCTGCTATAGTTCATAAAGAGACCCAGTCCGAGGTTAGGGGTTACAAAATAACCGCCTTCGAAGTTCATACCCCATCCACTGGCTTTATCGGCAAAGTGATTTTTCAATGGCACGTTGAACTGCCAGTCCACGTTAGCGTATCCATTATCTGATAACTGTGCCTTGGCCGGCATGGCAAAGGCCAGAGCAAGGGCCGCTATGGCCAGTACTCTAAGAGAAATATATTTCATTGTTTTCATAACGGTTCTTAATTAAATTATTTGTTAGTGAGATAAGGTGACTGTGCAAACGACTGATTGATTGCGCGAACAACCAGAGTCTGGTTCACTTTGCCGGAATAGCTTGCAGGACCGCTCAGGAAGCTGCTCCACAGAACCGGAAGTTTCTGATTATCACCTTCGGGAGCCTTCAGGTTCATGATTTCAGTCAGGAATGAGTTGGTTGTAATGCTATAGTTCACAACATACGGATAGTACCAACCGCCCCAGTTACCCCAGTAAGGTGCATCCCAATAGCCGGGATAGTTCCACCACCATTCAGGTTGTCCGTAGTCGGTAAAGTAATAAGTACTCTGAACGTAACTAATCTGCACGCCCAGATCGGCAGCATCTTTATTGTCAGTATAAGCAAAACCTTTGCTGTTCAGGTTATCTTTGTATGCATTGATAATGGCTGCTGCTGCTTCACCTTTCCAGTATTCCGGATCTTTTTTATCTCCTATTACGAGAACGCTGTCAGGGATGTAGTACGTGCTGAACTGTTTAAAGTCAGCTTTCTTGTCGTAGTTGGTATAAACCAAATAGTCATTGTCCAATTTGTCCATGTCAGGGTCTTTTTCGCAAGCTGCGAATGCAAAGACCGCCAATAAGATGGGAATTAATCTCTTCATATCTTTATAATGTTTAGGTTATTAAAAAAATCTTGCCCTGGTACCTTAAGGCGTTTGCAGAAAATAACAAGACTCTTGTTAAAAGGTTCGCAAAGAATAATGTTAAAATGCAGTATGATTACTTGGAGCCTTTGGTGAAAGATCTATCTTTGTACAAAATTAAAACCGAAATAAATATGAAGAACCTACGCATCTGCCAGACATTTTCTCTTTGGCTCGTTTTGCTTGCTACATCTTTGTCTCTATCTGCCCAAACAACTTTATTGGATAAGTTGGGTAAGATTACCGAAATCACCAAGACCCAACCCTTGGAATCTACAGAGTTTGTTGAGAAATATGTGGCTTATTTCACCCAGCCGTTAGATCATCATCATCCAGAGAAGGGCTCTTTCAGTCAGCGTGTTATTGTTTCCCATGTCGGATTCGATCGTCCTACTGTGATGGTTACCGAAGGTTATGGCGCTTCTTATGCTTTGGGAATCAATTACCGGGAAGAGCTATCAAAACTATTTAATACCAATATGATATTTGTGGAGTATCGCTATTTCCTCGAATCGACTCCTACTCCTAAAGATTGGCAATATCTGACAGCCGAGAACTCTGCTGAAGATTTACATGCCGTGCGCGAGGCTTTCCGCTCCATCTATCCCGGTAAGTGGATTGCTACCGGCATCAGTAAGGGAGGACAGACAGCGATGCTTTATCGGACTTTCTTTCCCGAAGATGTGGATATCTCTGTTCCGTATGTGGCTCCACTCTGCTATGGAGTCGAAGACGGGCGTCACGAACCATTTTTAAAGATGGTATCTACTCCTGAGGCTCGTGAGAAAATTGAAAATTTTCAGTTGGAAGTGTTGAAGCGTAAACCTACTTTGCTACCTCGTTTTGAGAAGTATTGTACCGGAAAGAAATATAAATTCCGCGTTCCTGTAGAAGAGATTTATGATTATTCAGTACTCGAATATTCGTTCTCTATCTGGCAATGGGGGACTCCGGTCGATCAGATTCCTGCAATTACAGCCTCGGATGACGAACTCTTTAAACATTTGCTTGCAATTAGCGAACCGTCTTATTTTGAGGAAGAGGGTGCCAATACTTCCTTCTTTGTCCAAGCTGCCCGCGAGTTGGGGTATTATGGGTATGATATCCGTCCATTCAAAAAATATCTTACCATTAAAACCAGTGAAGATTACTTGAAGCGTTTGATGCTTCCTGAAGAACTCGGCAATATGAAGTTTGATAAGACTCTGAGCCGAAAAATAATTCATTTCCTAAAGAAAAATGATCCGAGGATGATCTTTATCTATGGGCAGAATGATCCATGGACGGCAGCAGGTGTCACTTGGCTGAAAGGAAAAAAGAATATTCATGTCTTTGTGCAACCAAACGGAAGTCATTTGGCCCGTATCGGCACTTTACCTCAAAAAGAGAAAGAGGAGGCTATCGAGTTGATAAAAGAATGGTTGGAAGAGTGATTCCATTCTTACCCTTCTGTAAATGAATAGAAAAGTTACAGGGGTGTTTTCACCACAGATTACACAAATTTATACAGATGAAAAGCAACTGGATTATTGCCCATACAGATAATCAGTGTAATCTGTGGTGATCTCTGATGTTACAAACTTACATCAGCGGTTTCAATATCTCCGGCACCTCTACTTTGTCCAGGTCCAGCTCGTCTAAACGCTTCTTTCCCGCTTCTGTCAGGCTGAAATACATTTGACGTTTATCTACTTCACCCAATGAGCGGCGGATAAGTCCTTTATCCTCCACTGCACGGATGACTTTCGACGTATGTGATGGAGCCATTTCCGTTCGTTCGGATATGGCGGTCGATGTAATCTCTTTTCCGGCTTCACGTAACGCACATAGCACCATTGCTTCGTTAAGCGATATCGCATACATCTCCTCAAATGCTGTTTCGAATACAGAGAGAGCTTTGTAGATATCGCGCATTTTACATATTGTATTCATACTTCTTTATTAAATAAACAAATTGATGTTAGCATTATCGGCACGCTCCATGTAAGTGGCCACTCCACCTACTGTAACCTCATCGAGCAGTTCTTCACGTTTCACTCCCATGACATCCATCGACATCTGGCAGGCTATGAATTCCACACCGTTTTCCAATGCCTGTTGCCGCAGGGATTCCAGTGAGTCGATGCCCTTGCGGTGCATGATGTATCGCATCATCTTTCCGCCCATGCCTCCCATATTCATTTTCGACAGCTTCAGTTTCAGTGAACTCGATGGTAACATCATTCCGAACATCTTGCCGAAAGCGTCTTTCTCTACCTTCCGTTTATGAAGTTTTTTAATTACATTCAGTCCCCAGAAGGTAAAGAAGATAGTCACTTTCTGTCCGGTCGCAGCCGCACCGTTGGCCAGGATGAAAGTAGCAAGCGCCTTATCCAGATCGTCGCTGAACATAATCAATGTTTTTCCTTTGCTGTCACACGTTGTAGTGAGACTACAGGCTTTGGGCTCTCCTTTTTCAATAATTACTACCGACTTTCCGTCTGCACTCTCTTTTGAGATGAAATTATTTCCGGTCGAGTTGCACCATGCTGCGGCATCTCGTGAGAATCCCGGGTCTGTAGCTACAATTTCCACTCGTTCTCCCGGGGCGAGTGTATCCATTGTTTTCTTCATTTTCAAGATTGGGCCCGGACATTGTAATCCGCAGGCATCCACTCGGATGGTTTTAGACATTGCAACGGGTGCAGCCTGCATCTTTTCAGCAGAGGCAGGCTGCTTTACCTGACTTTCTTGAGTAATAGACATGTTTTTCGTTGCTTCATCTTCGTGCAGGACGATAGGAGCAGTAGCTGCACGGTATGTTTTCAGTCCGCCGGAAAGATTATATACATCTTTGAAACCATGCTGAATCAGGATACGGTAAGCGAGATACCCTCTCAACCCTACGGCACAGAAAGTATAAATGGGTTTCTCAGAAGGTATTTCGTCCATACGGTCGCGTATTTCATCCAACGGGATATTGACCGCTCCCGGCAGCGAACCCAGTGCGAATTCATCCGGTGTACGCACGTCCAGCAAGAATACGTTTTTCAGTTCGATGTCTCTCAGGTCACGCCAGTATATGGGTTTCACTTTGCCAAGGATGATGTTTTCGGCTACATAACCGGCAATAGCCACGGGATCTTTTGCCGAAGAGAAAGGAGGGGCATATGCCTGTTCCACTTTCATCAGGTCATAGATCGTTCCCCCGTGCTTGATGACGAGTGAGAGTTCGTCGATTCGCTTGTCCACACCATCGTATCCCACAATTTGCCCGCCATACAACTTGCCTGTTTGAGGATCGAAAGTTATCTTGATACTCATCGGCATAGCGTTCGGATAGTATCCTGCATGTGAAGCCGGATGTGTTGTTGAAGAAGCGTATGAGATGCCCGCTTGTCTCAGCCGCTTGCCGGGAAGGCCGGTAGAGGCTACCGTCATGTCAAATACTTTTGCGATGGATGTACCGATGGCTCCTTCATAAGAGATTTTCGCTCCCAGCAGATTGTCGGCAACGATACGTCCCTGACGATTAGCCGGTCCGGCAAGATAGTTCAGCCAGGGTTTGCCCGTAATGGGATGGCGGAATTCAATGGCATCACCGATGGCATAAATCGATTCATCGGAAGTCTGCAAATTGTCGTTCACTGCGATGCCACCCGCTTCGCCGATTGTAAGCCCGGCAGCCCGTGCCAGTGTAGTTTCCGGACGTACACCGATGGAGAGGATCACAATATCCGCCGGAATAGACTGTCCGTTTTTGAAGATCACTTTCACCTCTTTGCCTGCTTGTTCGAACGAAGCCACAGCCTGTTCCAGATATAAGTTTACACCTTTCTCCATCAAATGCTGATGAACCAGTGCTGCCATTGAGAAGTCGATGGGTGCCATCACCTGGTTGCCCATCTCGACAATAGATACTTGTGCTCCTAATGCATGCAGGTTTTCTGCCATTTCCAGTCCGATGAATCCGGCTCCGATCACGACAGCCCGGCGGGGAGGCCGACTGTTGACGTATGCTTTAATGCGGTCGGTGTCTGCTACATTCCGCAAAGTAAAGATACCGCTTGAGTCAATGCCCGGTAATGGTGGGCGTACAGGAGATGCACCGGTGGATATTAACAGTTTGTCATAACTCTCCTCGTAAGTGTCTTCACTCTTAAGGCGGACGGTCACTGTCTTTTTTTTCCGATCTATAAAAATAACTTCATTTTCGGTACGTACATCCACTCTGAAACGTACTCCGAAAGCCTCAGGAGTCTGCACGAATAACTTCTCGCGGTCTTCAATAACGTCACCTATATAATAGGGTAGTCCGCAGTTGGCATAAGATATATATTTACCTTTTTCCAGTAAGATGATTTCTGCTGTTTCATCCGAACGTCTGATGCGGGCCGCAGTAGTAGCTCCTCCTGCTACGCCTCCAATAATAATAATCTTCATTTGAATATATTTCCGTTTTAAAATAGTTTCCTTTGGAAATAAACGTTTGTAGGCTTCAAAAGGTTCATGGAACGTACAGGAAATTATCCGGCATCCGCTTTTTTATCTTACTGAGATACGGTTGATTTAAAAGACGGCTCTTTTATCTCGTTATTATCTGTGGACAGACATGAGGATATTCGTATTCTCAATATCCCTATATTAGTCAACTTTTCTTTAGAAGAAAAGATGGTTTGTCCGTGTTGTTCCACTTACTGCGGTTTAATGTCGGGGCACATGTATGAGAGACCATTGTAGCTGAAGGCTTAAACAGGGTATCGTTCAGTAGTTGCAATGCTTCTTTCTTATCTTCTGCTTTGATAACAAGAGAAACGTCGTTATTATTACTACCATAAGAAATCATCCGAATCGGGATGGCTGTCAGAGCGTTTAGGATTCGGGTCTCCAATCCGGTATATTGCCATTGTATGTTTCCAATGACCGACAGGATGCACATACGGTCCTTTACTACCGTAGTTGCGTATCGCGAAAGCTCATGCAGGATATTTGGTAGATGTTCTTTATCGTTGATGGCGACGGATACATCCGAGCCGGACGAAGTAAAAAGGCACAGGGGAGTGTGGTATTTTGCAAAAACATCGAATATCTTGCTGATGAACAAGTAGGGACGCAATGTCCGGTTCGACTGGAATCTGATGTAACAAATACCGTCTCTGGCAGTAATGGTTTTTATACTTTCTCCGCTCTGTATGTGTGAAATCAGAGTACCCTTTTCCGTGGGATCCATTGAACAGAACAGGCGTATCGGTATATTGTTTTCTCTTGCCGGGAAAATGCAGCAGGGATCGAATCCCGTTCCTCCGCAATGGGCGAATCGTTCGGCTTCGTCGAAACTGAGTTGTGTAACCATAGCCGGATGTTTCACGAAATGCGGATCACAACTGTGTATGCCATTACCACCTATCCATAGCCGTATTTCTTCGGCCCGTAGGGCAGCTCCGATTAATGTGGCAGAAGCATCGTCTCCACCCGGCTTGAGAAAACAGGTTTCGCCATAAGCATTCCGGCAGAGGTGTCCTTGGGTAAGAAACACGTTGATGTGTTTGTTGGCTTCCATGGATGTGTGCAGTTTTTTACTGATGTATTCCAAGTCAGGTTCTCTTTCCGGAGTCAGTCGCATAAAGTCAAGACTGTTAAGCAATAGATTATTGATTCCCCGTTCTTTCAGATAAAGGCCTGACAGCATGCTGCTTATGAATTCTCCTTGCGACAATATGTCTTTTTCATCGACCGATGTAAAACGTTGCCGGGTAAAGTTCCATAAGGTACGGAAGCGGTCGATGATGGAGTCAACAGCTTGTTGTTTGATCGACTCGTCGTTGAATAGTTCGTTAGCGAAATCAATGAATCTGAATTCCAGTTTGCTTATTTCGTCATGCGCCCGTTCTGTATCTCTGCTGAAAAGATGTGCTGCTATTTTCGTTAGATGCTCCGTAGTTTCTGTAGGGGCAGATAGAACGATTATTTTGGGTGTACTGTCGTTGACCAGTTGGAGCATTTCCTGCATTCCCCGGATTGAACCAGTGGGAATATTACCGAATTTGTAGATCTTCATTTTTTTGTTTTTGAGTTATACGATATATTTTCTTTGTTCGTTACCCCTTTCCATTTTAGGTTGTTTTTATCAAAATGGGAGGGAATATAAGTACCTGTTCCGGCTGTATCTTGCCCATTGAAAGCGCTGCTGTAGTATTTGTAAGGCAGATTAGACGAATTTTCAGGGACTATGTCATGAATGAAAGATCAAAGTATATGCCATTGAAGGCACGGCTCTTTCATTTAATAACCGCCTTCCTCCCTTGTCCCCCCCCCCACAAAACCTTCCATTCGCACACAGCGATGCGGAAGCAGCGCTTCGTTGTTTCTTTTTTAAGAAAGAATCCGGCCGGCTATTACCGGAGAAGTGTAGTAGATTAACCATTGTCATACAACTCTTTATCCCGGCCCGCATACCCGGGCTGATGAGCCCGCATACCTGGGCCGATGAGCCCGCATGCCCGGGCCGATGAGCCCGCATGCCCGGGCTGAGATAAAGATCCGACCATTTGCACTAAAGAGAGTAAGTGAAATGAAATGCTTTTAGAGAGATTAACGGATAAGAAATTGGATATATCCATTTGTTTTCCAAACCTTTACTGCTGAAATATCCCCTAAAACAGCGGGTGGAAGATGGAAGATAGGGGTGGAAGATAAATGGCATAAAAACCGCATCTTCCACCAATCTATACATCTCACAATCAACTATATGCACTCTAAAAGGTGGAAGATGGAAGATCGAAACGCGTTTTTTGTATGAGAGGAAGACGGTTGTTAAATGAAAGAGCCGTGCATTGAAGGTTGTTTTTTTCCACAGTCCGATCATTTGCATTGTAGTAGAAAACCATTATATTTGCACACCCTGTTTTTTACCGTTCACATTTTAACTTATCAGACATGAGTAAAATTCTGATTATAGATGACGAAGTTCAGATTCGTGGTCTGCTGGCCCGTATGATGGAACTTGAAGGTTATGAAGTGTGCCAGGCCGGCGATTGCAAGGCAGCGCTCAGACAATTGGAACTTCAAATGCCCGACGTGGCTTTGTGTGACGTATTTCTTCCGGATGGAAACGGGGTAGACCTGGTGACGGAAATAAAGAAAAAAGCACCCGGAGTAGAAATCATCCTGCTGACGGCTCATGGTAACATACCCGACGGTGTGCAGGCCATTAAGAACGGAGCTTTCGATTACATTACAAAAGGAGATGATAATAATAAGATCATTCCTCTCATTAGTCGTGCTGTAGAGAAAGTGCGAATGAATATCCGTTTGGATAAGCTTGAGAAAAAAGTCGGACTGATGTATTCGTTTGACACTATACTTGGCGAATCGAAGGCACTGAAAGAAGCGGTGTCACTGGCACGTAAAGTATCAGTGACTGATGTCCCTGTGTTGCTGACAGGTGAAACAGGGACCGGAAAGGAGGTCTTTGCCCAGTCGATACATTATAACAGCAAGCGGTCGCAGCAGAATTTTGTAGCGGTCAATTGCTCTTCATTCAGTAAAGAGTTGCTGGAGAGTGAAATGTTTGGGCATAAGGCGGGTTCGTTTACCGGTGCGTTGAAAGATAAGAAGGGGCTTTTTGAGGAAGCCAACAATGGAACAATCTTTTTGGATGAGATTGGTGAGATGGCTTTTGAATTGCAGGCCAAACTATTGCGCATCCTCGAAACCGGTGAATATATCAAGATAGGAGATACGAAGCCTACCCGCATCAATGTACGCATCATTGCTGCTACGAATCGGGATTTACCTGCTGAGATAGCAGCCGGACGCTTCCGTGAGGACTTGTTCTATCGCCTTTCTGTATTTCAGGTACATCTTCCGCCTCTGCGTGAACGTACGGGGGATATTAAGATTCTGGCTGAATCGTTTGTCCGTTCTTTCTCGGAGAAGCTTTCACATCCGGTGGGTACTATTACGCCTGCTTATCTTGAGGCTTTATGTCAACAACCGTGGAAAGGCAATATCCGCGAATTGCGTAATGCCATCGAACGAAGTCTGATTGTCTGTGAGGGTGATTGTCTGGATGTAGACGACCTTCCGCTTGAAATACAGAACAGCCATTATGAGAAATCTGATGAAGGAATGCCGGGCAGCTTTGAACTTTCAGCCATGGAACGCAGGCATATTGCCAGGGTATTGGAGCATACCAAAGGGAATAAGACTGAAGCGGCGCGTTTGCTGAAAATCGGATTAACTACCTTATATCGGAAAATAGAAGAATATAAACTTGGCAGTTAAGCGGACAGGAATATACTTGCTTGTCCGGGTTTATGCTTTTCTCCCTTTCAAAATAAAACATACCTTTTCAAAATGATAGGGTATCCTTGCACTGACGAGGATACCCTATTTGTTTTATCTGTCTGTATGTTAGTTGATTATGCTAACTCTCTTCATTTTTGGCACACATTTGGCATTAATTGTTTCAGGTAAAATAGAAATATAAACATTCTAATTAAAAGGTAAAGAACATGGGAATAACAGTTTCATTTATTTTCTGCCTGTTGAGCGGCATCGTCTGCTTCTGGCTGTTTTGGAAATGTGTCGATTGGTTTGAAACAATTTAAAGAGAGAGGAGAATTAAGTTTATGTACACAACACTATTTGTAATAAGTATTACACTTTTCGGCTATTTGGCGTATGTGCTCATTCGGCCTGAGAAGTTTTAATTGGAAGTAAAGCAATGAATACAGAAATTTTAGGAGTGGCGGTGCAAATCGTCCTAATGGTGGTCTTAGCTTATCCGTTGGGACGTTACATAGCCCGGGTTTATAAGGGAGAGAAGACTTGGTCGGACTTTATGGCTCCTGTAGAGCGAGTGATTTATAAGATATGCGGTATAAATCCGCAAGAGGAGATGAATTGGAAACAGTTTCTCAAAGCCTTGTTGATTTTGAATGCCTTCTGGTTTGTATGGGGAATGGTACTGCTGGTATCACAAGGTTGGCTGCCACTCAATCCCGATGGTAACGGACCTCAGACACCCGATCAAGCATTCAATACCTGCATCAGTTTCATGGTAAACTGCAATTTGCAACATTATAGTGGTGAGAGCGGATTGACTTATTTTACCCAGCTGTTCGTTATTATGCTGTTCCAATTTATCACTGCTGCTACAGGGATGGCCGCTATGGCCGGTATCATGAAAAGTATGGCTGCCAAATCCACCAGAACAATAGGTAACTTCTGGCATTTCCTGGTAATAAGCTGTACACGTATTTTATTACCTCTTTCGTTGATTGTCGGTTTCGTCCTGATTTTGCAGGGAACACCGATGGGATTTGATGGTAAGATGAAGGTGACTACCCTGGAGGGACAGGAGCAGATGGTATCGCAAGGACCTGCGGCTGCAATTATCCCTATTAAACAACTGGGAACCAATGGTGGCGGTTACTTCGGGGTTAATTCTTCACATCCGCTGGAGAACCCTACTTATCTGACTAATATGGTTGAATGCTGGTCAATCTTGATCATTCCGATGGCAATGGCGTTGGCTTTGGGCTTCTATACCAATCGCAGAAAGTTGGGATATAGCATCTTTGGAGTGATGCTGTTTGCTTATCTGGCCGGAGTTTTCATTAATGTTCAGCAGGAAATGGGAGGTAATCCACGTATCGATGAGATGGGAGTTGCTCAGGATCATGGTGCGATGGAAGGCAAGGAGGTAAGGCTTGGGGCCGGAGCCACAGCATTGTGGAGTGTTACTACAACGGTTACCTCTAACGGATCAGTCAATGGCATGCACGATTCGACTATGCCGCTCAGTGGAATGGTCGAAATGCTGAATATGCAGATTAACACTTGGTTTGGTGGTGTCGGTGTCGGATGGATGAATTATTATACTTTCATTATTATGGCCGTGTTTATCAGTGGCTTGATGGTGGGACGTACACCTGAGTTTCTGGGAAAGAAGGTAGAAGCCCGGGAGATGAAGATTGCAACTCTCGTTGCTTTGCTCCATCCGTTTGTTATCCTTGTGTTTACTGCTATTTCAAGTTACGTTTATACACATCATCCCGATTTTGTAGAGAGTGAAGGAGGCTGGTTGAATAACCTCGGTTTCCACGGGCTCAGCGAACAACTCTATGAATATACCTCTTCGGCAGCCAACAATGGTTCCGGTTTTGAGGGGTTGGGTGATAATACTTACTTTTGGAACTGGACATGTGGGATTGTGCTTATCCTGAGCCGTTTTATTCCAATTATCGGTCAGGTAGCCATTGCGGGACTTTTGGCACAGAAAAAGTTTATTCCCGAAAGTGCCGGTACATTGAAAACGGATACTGCGACTTTTGCCATGATGACTTTTGCTGTTATCTTTATCGTTGCAGCCTTGTCTTTCTTCCCTGTGCATGCATTAAGTACGATTGCCGAACATTTAAGTTTATAAGAATAGCAGGATAATATAGTTATGAAAAATAAAATGTCAGCTTCTATGTTTCAAAAGGAGCAAGTAATGGAAAGTATCAAGCAATCGTTTGTGAAGTTAAATCCGCGAATGATGGTAAAGAATCCGATCATGTTTACAGTAGAGATAGTTACCTTTATTATGTTGGTGGTGACGGTGTTCTCTCTGTTCACTCCGGAGTATGGTGCTTTCGGATATAATTTGTGTGTATTCCTGATTTTGTTTATCACTTTGTTGTTTGCCAATTTTGCCGAAGCGATAGCCGAAGCCCGTGGCAAAGCACAAGCGGATAGCCTGCGTAAGACACGTGAGGAAACTCCTGCCAGACTGGTGATGGGTGACAAGATTCAGACGGTGAGCAGTTCAATGCTGAAAAAGGGAGATATTTTTGTGTGTGAGGCAGGCGATACGATTCCTGCCGATGGAGAGATTATCGAAGGATTGGCTTCGATTGATGAAAGTGCCATTACCGGTGAATCTGCTCCTGTGATTCGTGAAGCAGGTGGAGATAAGAGTTCGGTGACCGGTGGAACTAAAGTGCTTTCGGATCACATCAAGGTATTGGTGACACAACAGCCCGGTGAAAGTTTTCTCGACAAAATGATTGCTTTGGTAGAAGGTGCCAGCCGACAAAAGACACCGAACGAGATAGCTTTGACCATTCTGTTGGCCGGTTTTACACTTGTGTTTGTCATCGTTTGCGTCACTCTGATTCCGTTTGCTGATTATACCAGTCTTGAGCATCCTGGAACGGCCATCTCGATCGCAGCTATTCTTTCTCTGTTTGTCTGTTTGATTCCGACTACTATCGGGGGACTGCTTTCTGCAATCGGTATTGCCGGTATGGATCGTGCACTGCGTGCCAATGTGATTACGAAATCGGGCAAGGCTGTTGAGACGGCAGGTGACATTGATACTCTGCTGTTAGATAAAACGGGTACCATTACGATTGGTAATCGTAGAGCGACAAAATTCCATTCGGCACCGGGAGTCGGTCCGCGTGAGTTTATTACGACCTGTCTGCTGGCTTCCCTCTCGGATGAAACGCCTGAAGGTAAGTCCATCGTAGAGTTAGGACGTGAATCGGGGGTACGCATGCGGAGTCTTAATACGACCGGTGCACGCATGATTCAGTTCACTGCCGAAACCAAATGTTCGGGGGTTGATTTGTCCGATGGTACACAAATCCGTAAAGGGGCTTTCGATGCAATCCGTAAAATAACGGAGGCTGCAGGAAATAAATTTCCGAAAGAAATAGAAGAAGTGATAGCTGAAATTTCGGGTAATGGCGGTACACCGCTGGTAGTGTGTGTCGACCAGAAGGTAACAGGGGTTATTGAGTTGCAGGATATCATCAAACCGGGAATTCAGGAGCGTTTTGAGCGCTTGAGAAAGATGGGAGTGAAAACGGTGATGGTGACCGGTGACAATCCCCTGACCGCTAAATACATTGCAGAGAAGGCAGGAGTAGATGATTTCATCGCCGAGGCAAAACCCGAAGATAAGATGGAATATATCCGTAAGGAACAACAGTCAGGTAAGTTGGTGGCTATGATGGGCGACGGAACGAATGATGCTCCTGCGCTGGCACAGGCTAATGTCGGTGTGGCAATGAACAGTGGTACCCAGGCGGCCAAGGAAGCCGGTAATATGGTCGACCTTGATAACGATCCGACGAAGTTGATAGAGATTGTGGAAATCGGAAAGCAACTGCTGATGACTCGCGGTACGTTAACAACTTTCTCTATTGCAAACGATGTGGCCAAATACTTTGCTATTGTGCCTGCCCTGTTTATGGTGGCTATTCCAGAACTCGGTGCACTTAATGTCATGAATCTGCACAGTCCGGAAAGTGCGATCCTTTCGGCTGTTATCTTCAATGCTATTATTATTCCGATCTTAATTCCATTGGCTTTGAAAGGAGTACAGTATAAACCGATCGGAGCATCGGCACTACTTCGTCGTAACCTGCTGATTTATGGGTTAGGAGGGGTGATAGTTCCCTTTGTCGGAATCAAGTTAATCGATTTGGTAGTCAGTTTATTCTTCTAAATATTCAAACAATGAAAACATTATTAAAATCTATCAAGATAACGCTTGTGTTTTGTGTATTCTTCTCAGTGTTCTATATTCTCGTGTTATGGTTGTTTGCTCGGGTAGCCGGTCCCAATCAGGGTAATGCGGAGGTGGTGACATTGAACGGTAAAGTGGTCGGTGCCGCCAATGTCGGACAAAAATTTACGGAGGATATTTACTTTTGGGGACGCCCTTCATGTGCAGGTGACGGTTATGATGCAACCAGTTCATCTGGTAGTAATAAAGGGCCTACCAATCCGGAATATCTGGCAGAAGTGAAATCCCGTATCGACACTTTCCTGGTTCACCATCCATACTTGTCCCGTAAAGATGTGCCTGCCGAAATGGTGACGGCCAGTGGTTCGGGACTGGACCCCGATATCACTCCTCAGAGTGCTTATGTGCAGGTAAAAAGGGTCGCTCAAGCACGAGGAATGGATGTAGAGGAAGTCAGAAGGATTGTAGATAAGGCAGTGGAAAAACCATTGTTAGGGGTATTCGGAACCGAAAAAGTAAATGTATTAAAATTGAATATAGCTCTTGAAGAGACAAAAGTAAACAGGAAATGAATATGAGAAATATTATAAATAAAAACACGATTTTAACATCACTGGCACTTGTGGCTATGTGTTTTTGGGGAGGCATAAATGCAAATGCTCAACAGTTCAATGTTCAGGGCGATCTGGTAAGCTCTTACATTTGGCGTGGAATGTATCAGACAGGGGTCAGTATTCAGCCGACTCTGGGTTTCAGTGCCGGAGGCTTTTCGCTGACGGCATGGGGATCTACAGATTTTGACGGGACTTCCGCTTCGGCCGGAGCTGCTGCCAAAGAGATAGATTTGACTGCTGCCTATACTTTAGGTAATTCCGGATTGACTTTTTCAGTTGCAGATTTATGGTGGGCAGGACAGGGAGCGCGTAAATACTTTAATTTTAAAAGTCATGAAACCGCTCACCATTTTGAAGCAGGACTTACTTATGCCGTCCAGTCTGAAAAGTTTCCTTTATCTATAGCATGGTATACCATGTTTGCCGGACAAGATAAGAATGCGGAAGGCAAACAGAATTACTCGTCTTATGTCGAGTTTAATTATCCTTTCTGTGTAAAGATGGTAGATCTGAACGCAACTTGCGGTATTGTCCCTTATGCGGCTCCTCAGTACAATTGTGATGGATTTGCTGTGACCAATGTTGCTTTGAAAGGAACTACCCGGATCAGATTCAATGATACGTTTGCTTTGCCTATATTTGCACAGGCTGTTTGGAATCCTCGTATGGAAGATGCACATTTGGTGTTTGGTATCACTTTAAAACCGTGAAATCAGATATAACTTAAAAACTCATGAAGTTGTTAGCCGGCCCGTAGCAGTAGTGATACTGTTACGGGTTATGCAGTATAAAAAATGAATAAATATGGATAGAGAAGAGAGTGTACAGCATTTCCTCGATTTGATAAAGAGATCACGTCGTGGTAAGTTCAAGGTTTACATCGGTATGATTGCCGGTGTAGGCAAGTCTTACCGGATGCTTCAGGAAGCACACGATTTGATTGATAGTGGAGTAGATGTCCGGATAGGATATATTGAGACACACGGGCGTGCCGGAACGGAGGCCGTATTGGAAGGCTTGCCGGTTATTCCGCGTAGGAAACTGTTTTATAAAGGGAAAGAGCTTGAGGAGATGGACTTGGAGGCGATTATCCGTATTCATCCCGAAATTGTGATAGTGGACGAGCTGGCACATACTAATGTGGAAGGAAGTCTAAATGAGAAACGTTGGCAGGATGTGATGACATTGCTCGATGAAGGCATTAATGTGATTTCGGCAGTCAATATCCAGCACATTGAGAGTGTAAACGAAGAAGTGCAGGATATAGCAGGCATTGAAGTTCGGGAACGTATCCCCGATAGCGTACTTCAAGAGGCTGACGAGGTCGTGAATATTGACCTCACAGCCGAAGAACTGATTACCAGGCTTAAAGCGGGGAAGATATATAAAGCGGAGAAGATTCAGACCGCACTCAATAACTTTTTTAAGACTGAAAACATTTTGCAACTCCGTGAATTGGCCTTGAAAGAGGTCGCATTGCGAGTAGAGAAGAAAGTGGAAAATGAAGTTGTGATGAGCATTGGCCTTGGGGTTCGTCATGAAAAATTTATGGCTTGCATCAGTAGTCAGGAAAAGGCTCCCCGGCGTATTATACGGAAAGCAGCCCGTTTGGCTACCCGGTACAACACCTCGTTTGTAGCACTCTATGTACAGACTCCCAAAGAGAGCATGGAGCGTATCGATCTGGCCAGTCAGCGTCATTTGCTGAATCATTTCAAACTGGTGACAGAGTTGGGGGGAGAAGTGGTTCAGGTGCAGTCGAGAGATGTATTGCAGAGCATTGTACAGGTTTGCAAAGAAAAACAAATATCCACTGTTTGTATGGGATCCCCTTTCCTCCGATTGCCCGGCGCTGTGTGCGGAATATTGAAATATCGCAGATTTTTAAATAATCTGGCACAAGCGAACGTAGATTTGATTATACTTGCATAAAAAATGATTTAGTCTCATTATCGATTATGAATATAAAAACCAAATTACTTTTCGGCATTGGAATATTGGCCGGAATGATCATTTTACTGGTAACACTTTCAGTGGTTAATCTTCAGATTTTGACGGCTACGGAACCTGACAGTCCGGTTGCTATGCCTGCTCTGGAACGTGCTCTTTTATGGATTTCCATAACGGGTGGTATTTGTATCTTGACGGGGTTGGTTCTGCTTATTTGGCTACCCCGCTCCATTAATAGACCGGTAAAGGAACTGACTCGTGGAATTCTGGAAATAGCCAATCATAATTATGAAAAGAGATTGGATATGAAGGGGTATGAAGAATTCAGGGAGGTTTCCGATAGTTTTAATCGTATGGCAGAGAAACTGACAGAATATCGTGACAGTACGTTAGCTGATATTCTTTCTGCAAAAAAATTTCTTGAGGCTGTAGTCAATAGTATCCATGAACCGATTATCGGGCTGAATACCGAACGGGAAATTCTTTTTATTAATAATGAAGCACTGAATGTGCTCAATATGAAGCGTGAGAATGTGATTAGACACTCGGCTGAGGAACTTTCTTTGAAGAATGATCTGCTGCGCAGACTGATACGTGAACTGGTGACTCCCGGCGAAAAGAATGAACCCTTGAAAATCTATGCGGATAATAAAGAAAGTTATTTCCAGGCTTCTTATATCCCGATTGAGAATGCAGAGGCAGAAAAAGGAGAAGCCCGTAATTTGGGAGACGTCATTTTGCTGAAAAATATCACAGAATTTAAGGAACTCGATTCGGCAAAAACAACCTTCATTTCCACTATTTCTCACGAACTGAAGACCCCCATTTCTGCCATTATGATGAGCCTTCAGCTATTGGAGGACAAGAGGGTAGGAGTTCTGAATGGAGAACAAGAACAGCTGTCAAAGAATATAAAGGATAACAGCCAACGTTTGCTTGATATTACCGGAGAATTACTGAATATGACTCAGGTGGAAGCCGGTAAACTTCAGATGATGCCGAAAATTACAAAACCTATCGAACTGATTGAATATGCCATTAAGGCCAATCAGGTACAGGCCGATAAATTCAATATACAGATAGAAGTGGAGTACCCTGAAGAGAAGATACCTAAGTTATTTGTGGATAGTGAAAAGATAGCTTGGGTGCTTACTAATCTTTTGAGCAATGCAATCCGCTATTCTAAAGAGAATGGACGGGTGGTGATTGGTGCACGGCGTGAAGAAGAGTATATCGAACTCTATGTCCAGGACTTTGGGAAGGGTATTGATCCGCGATATCACCAAAGTATTTTTGATCGTTATTTCCGTGTGCCGGGCACCAAGGTGCAGGGGAGTGGTTTAGGATTGTCTATCTCAAAAGACTTTGTAGAAGCACATGGAGGTACGTTGACCGTACAGAGCGAATTGGGTAAGGGGAGCTGCTTCGTGATGAGACTGAAGGCTTGATGATGATTGTAAATGACAGAGGTGAACTTGTGGCTCTGTAGGGCATTTTCCGGAAAAAACAACTTATAACATCTTTATATTAAGCTTTTTTTGTTATTTTTGTCAGCGTATTGATATATAATCTGATACTTGTCTAAGTTAATCTTTTAAGCGAGGTATAATAATGCATTCTGAAATCGCAGATGAAAAATTGCTGGTCGTCCAATTCTCACAAGGAAACCATATAGCGTTTAAGACATTGTTTGTGCGTTATTATCCAAAGGTGCGCTCTTTTATTATGGGATTGGTTAAATCAGAGAGTGAAACGGAAGATTTGGCACAAGAGGTTTTTCTTAAGCTGTGGACCCATCGGGAACGATTTCGTGAAGTGGAAGTCTTTGGTACTTATCTGTATGTTTTGACTAAAAATACAACTTTCAATTATTTGCGTTCCAGGCAGAATCGTCAGGATGATCAAAGGGCTGATTCAGTGGAAGAGTCTACGGATACTACACCTTACGAAGAGTTAGTTGCCAAAGATTTGCAATTATTGATTGATATGGTGGTAGAGAACATGCCTCCTCAACGGCAAACGATTTTCCGGTTAAACCGGGAGGCTGGGCTTACCAATGCAGAAATAGCGGAAAAGTTGCAGATAAGTAAAAAAACAGTTGAGAACCATCTTAACCTGGCATTGAAAGAACTGAAAAATGCTTTGTTACTCTTTATTTTTCTCTATTTATGTTAATACGGTTAGGGATAAACTCGGATTTATACGTCCTATTATAAATTACTAATAGAATGAGTTATTTAAAAAATATAATCACTTACTTTTTCCATCATCCGGCATCGGAAGAGGTGGCGGGGAGAGTGTATAAACGATTAACCGACACAAACAGCAAGCAAGAGAAAGAGGAGGCTTTGTCTGGTATTTGGGAACAGATCGGTTTTCCGGAAGGGGATGAACACGAAACATTAAGAGCGTTTGAGAAGCTGGAACAACAGATTGGAGGAAGCTCTGTGAAGTTGGAACCGGACTCTCCGCGTTTCCGTATTCCCCGGTGGACTTGGGTTGCTGCATCTATCATCATCCCTCTATTGCTTTTATTCGGTTCTGCTTATTTATATACAGAAACTCTTACTATCAAGAATGAACTCAGTAATGTGACCTTCATCCAATACTATGTTAATAATGGGAAGAGGGAACAAATTATCTTACCCGATCAATCGAAAGTTTGGCTCAATTCCGGTTCTCTGTTGGTTTATCCATCTTCGTTCATTGGAGATGAACGTGAAGTTTATCTGGCCGGTGAAGGTTATTTCTCAGTAACGAAAAATAAAGAATGTCCTTTCATTGTGAAAACGAACTCTATTTCAATCAGTGTACTTGGTACGGAGTTTAATATAAATGCTTATCCTAATATCGATAAGGTCGTGACAACTTTGGAAGAAGGATCCATTCGTATGTTGCTGAATCGTTCCAATTCATCCTATTTACTGGAGCCTGATGATCAAATCGTTTATATCCCGTCTACCGGACATATAGAGCGAAAACGGGTAAAAGCTTCTGATTATTCTGATTGGAGAGATGGAGGTTTATATTTTAGTAGTAGTCCGTTTAAAGAAGTGATACAGACCTTAGAACGCGCCTATTCGGTTCAGGTACATTTACAGACTTCTATTTATCAATCCAATAATCTAACTATTCATTTTTATCCTAATGAGTCGATAGAAAATGTAATGATGCTGATCAAAGAAATGATTCCGGGACTTGAATATCAGATAGAGGGGAAAGATATTTATATCGAATAAGATTTTAAATATTAGCTTTTGTTAACGTTTTGTCGTTGGGTGTAGTTAAATAACAGACTGTCCTATTGTAAAAGTCGCCAAAGGACGGCTATTGTTTAACTAAAAAAAATAATATTATGAACAAAAATCGGTCAATCCGAGTGGCAACCTTTTGCCTTGGTTTGATGTTGGCGGGTTCTCTGCAAGTACATGCCCAGAAAGTTACGTTTCGGGATGGAACAGTATCATTGAAACAAGCGTTTGAGAAGATCGAAGCATCTTCGAAGTATAAAATCGCTTATAATGATTCACACCTGAACGTCTCCCGTAAGGTTTCGTTAAACCAGAAAGAAACTGAAGTCTTGGAGATATTGGCAACCATCCTGAAAGATACGGGTTATACATACAAAAAGAACGGCAACTACATCGTTATTGTGCCGGTGGAGCAAAAGCCTGCTTCAAAGGTAAAGAAAGTGAAAGGAGTTGTAAAAGATGCCAGTGGCGAGGCGATTATCGGAGCAAATGTATTAGTAAAAGGTACGACAACAGGAGTAATTACCAATCTCAATGGAGATTTTGAGTTAGAAGTGCCGGATAACGCAGTATTACAGGTTACATATATTGGATATGTACAGCAGGATATAGCTGTAAAAAACCGGAATCAATTAACTATCTCGCTGAAGGAAGATACTAAAACTTTAGATGAAGTTGTTGTCGTAGGTTATGGTACTATGAAGAAAAAGGACCTGACCGGAGCTGTAGCATCAGTGAAGATGGATGATACTCCCTTAAGTACAATCTCTACGGTAAGTCATGCATTGGCAGGTAAGGCTGCTGGATTGCAAGTAAACACAGTTAGTGCCCAGCCGGGTGGGGGTACAACATTTCGTATTCGTGGAGCTGCATCTTCAACTGCTGCAGGAAATGATCCCCTGATTATTATAGACGGTTTTCCTGTGAGTGACCCGGGAAGTTTATCAACCGGACGTTATGAAGACGGAAATAAGGATAATATACTTGGCTCTATCAATCCGAATGACATTGAGTCGATAGAGGTCCTGAAAGATGCAAGCTCGACAGCCATTTATGGTGCACGTGCTGGAAATGGTGTAATTATTGTTACTACAAAACGAGGGAAAAGTGGTACGCCTAAAGTACAATATTCTGGTACGGCTTCTGTTCAGAGTATGGCTAAAACCTATGATATGTTGAGTGCATCTGACTTTATGATTCAGTCTAACCGTTATCAGAAAGAAGAGTGGATGCGGACCAATAAAATTGGTATTTATGGAGGTAAATTAGAAAGTGAAGCAAATACTCCTTACCAAGATCTTTATTCACCCAATCAGATTAGTAGTCCAACAAATGATACTAATTGGTTTGATAAAATCACCCGTATGGGTTTTCAAACTTCTCATAATATATCGATAACCGGTGGTTCAGAAAAGACGAAATATTTGGTTTCAGGTAATTTCTTTAAGCAAAAGGGAGTTGTGAAAAAGAATGAGATGAATCGATATACATTCCGAATCAATCTGGATCAAGAGCTCAGTAAATTTATTAAGATGGGAGTGAATTTGACAATGTCCCGTAATGAGTATGATAATGTTCCGTTGGGGGCCGGACAGAATGAGAATGCTTCTATTATGGTTTCAGCTGCACAATTTAATCCTTTGTTACCAATTAAAGATGAAGATGGAGACTACGTACTTAATAGTGCAGCTTCTTTTCTTCCTAATCCAGTGTCGTTACTTGAAATTACGGATAAAAGTTTGAAAGACCGTTTGTTGGCGACTGCTTTTGTTGAGGCAGAGCCTATAAAAGCTTTAAAGTTGAAAGCAAATTTCGGTATGGATCTCAATTACATGAAACGTCAAACCTATTTGCCAAAAACTACTTTGTATGGACAAAAAGAGGGAGGAAGTGCGGCTGTGTCTCACTATGATAAGTTGGACCTTCTGATGGAATTAACAGCTTCATATAATAAAAAAATCGGTGATCATGATTTTGGGGCAATTGCCGGGTATTCTTTCCAGTCTTTTAGTGATGAATCTTTAGACGGTTCGAATAATCGTTTTCTGATTGATGGTTTCTTATATCATAATTTGGGTGCAGGTAATGCTCCTAAACCGGGTGTGGGGTCTTCTGCTTCACGTAATGAAATGGCTTCTTTCTTTGGACGTTTTAACTATTCTTTTAAAGGCCGTTATCTGTTGACAGCTACATTACGTGCGGATGGTGCTTCAAATTTTGCAAAGGAACATCGTTGGGGCTATTTTCCTTCAGTAGCTTTGGGTTGGCGTTTTGTTGAAGAATCTTTTATGACACCATTGAACAATGTACTATCAAATGGTAAATTTCGTGTTAGTTATGGTGAAACTGGTAATTCCAATATCGGTAACAGGGCAATCAGTTATTATCAGGTAGGTAATAACTATATGTTTGGAGATACAGAAACTGAATATAATGGAGTATATCTGAGTCAACTTGGTAATCCTGATATCAAGTGGGAGACTTCACGTGAATTGAATGTGGGTTTGGATTTAGGCTTTCTTAATGGAAAGATTAATGTAACGGCTGAGTATTTTTATAAAGTAATATCCGATTTGTTGAGTGAACGTACTTTACTTTCATATCAGGAAGTTGATAAAATAGCTGCTAATATTGGTAAAACACAAAGTTCTGGATTAGAGTTGACGATAAATACAAATAATATTAATACACGTGATTTTAGTTGGACAACGGATTTAACTTTCTCTTTCTATCGTGATAAGTGGAAAGAACGTGACTCAAGTTGGAAACCATCGGCTTATTCTATTTATCATGCGCCTTTGAGAGGTAGTTATGGATTTTTATCAGACGGATTAGTTCAGGTAGGGGAAAGTATTTCACATATGCCGGGTGCACTTCCGGGGCAGGTAAAGATTAAAGATATCGATGGCTTTATATATAATGAGGATGGCTCAATTAAAGTGGATAAGGATGGCAAACCACAGAAAAGCGGAAAGCCGGATGGTAAGCTGAATGACGCAGATAAGGTTTTCTATGGTTCGGACGATCCTGGCTATTTGTTCGGATTTAATAATACATTACGTTATAAACGATTTGACCTCAATATTTATATGTATGGTCAGTTTGATAAGGTAAATTATGGTTCGTATAAAGACTTATGGTTAACGGGTTCCAGTGGTATGACAGGAATTGTGAACATCTACCGGGGCTATAATATGCCTAAATCCGCATCGGAGGTATGGTCACATGATAATCAAGATGCTACTCGTCCCGGCTTTTTCCAGGATAGGAGTACTTGGGGGATTGGTGATTACTATAAGCAGAAAAGCTGGTTTATCCGCTGTCGCAACATAACGTTGGGATACAATCTACCAATTAAGAAGAATGTGTTGTCCAATTTGCGTGTATACGCAGATGTAAATAATCCGTTTGTTATCACTCCATATGGTGGTTTAGATCCTGAAACAGATAACTCAACTTGGGCTTATCCCAATGTGAGAAGTTACAGTATCGGTATTGATATTACATTTTAATCTATTGTGAAACATTATAATTCTGATAAAATGAGAAATTAATATATAGCTTGGTAGCTTTTTGGATAATGGTTTCGTGTACGAATCTCGAATCAGAGATGTACAATGTAATTAATCCGAATATCTTTCCTAAAACAGAAGAAGATGCAGAAGCTTTGGTGACTTCGGCGGCATATACTCCTTTTAATTCTTACCATCTTTTTTATGTCGCATGGACCGGAGTACAGATTACCACTGACATGACAACAGATATCGGTGATTGCCAATGGAATGATTCTTATTGGCCGGATATTCTAAATGTAAACTTTACGGCTAACTCTTCTGGGTTGAACCAATACTATAAGTATGTTCGTGATATTAGTAAAATGACATTGACGTTAGACCGTATTGCGGATATTTCAATGAATGATGAAAAGAAGGTGCAATTGAATGCTGAATTACATTGTGCTCGTGGTTGGTTGGCTTACTTGTTGTACGATTTGTATGGACCTATCCAAATTGCTTCTTTGGAAGAATTGGAAAATACTGGAACTGAAATTATTATTCCCAGGAAGACAAAAGAAGAAACGGTTTTATTTATTGAAACAGAGTTGAGAGCAGCTTTGGAGCTACCTGCGAGTTATGTGCCCAGTGACCCTAATTATGGACGTTTTACCCGAGGATTAGCATATACTATTTTGATGAAGTTGTATATGCACGAGAAAGATTGGGATAAGGCGGAAGTTTGCGCACGTGAGTTAATGAAACCTGAATATGGCTATAAATTAGTACCACAATATAAAGACATTTTCACGTTAGAAAATGAAAAAAATGCAGAAACGATTTGGGCTTGCCAATGCGATCCTGCAGTGAATACACAGATGTGGCTGGCACATGTTCTTTCAAGTGAGGTACCGACAACGAATCCTAATATTCAGAAATGGGGTGGCTTTCGTATGACTTGGTCGTTTTATGATACATTCGAGCCTATTGATAAACGTTTAGAAAAAGTGACTGCCGATTTCATCGGGTTAGATGGAGTACATTATAATAAAGAAAATAGAGGAACTGTTTTATTAAAAGGTGCTCTTCCCATTAAATATGGAGAAGATCCGATTGCTACTGGGGCTGAGAGTCAGATTGACTGGATCGTTTATCGTTATGCTGATGTTTTGACTTCGCTTTCTGAAATTATTGTTCGTAAAAATAATGCTGTTACACAAGAAGCTGTTGATTTATTGAATACCGTGCGTGAACGCGCCGGATTAAAATTATATGTACTGAGTGATTTTACAGATGTACAAGATTTCTTAGATAAATGGCTGTTGGAACGGGGACATGAATTTTGGTTTGAAGGTCTTCGTCGTACGGACTTGATACGCCATGGTAAATACATTGAATTTGCGCGTAAGTATAAAGATTCACAAACAGCTGAAGATTATATGACTTTAATGCCATTACCGCAATCAGTAATTAACGAGGGGAAAGGAAAGATTATTCAGAACCCCGGGTATTAATAATAGAGATAATTGCATACATTATGATTTATATGAAAAAACTTTTGCAGGCTCTTCTATTTGCCGGCTTTTTACCTTTATCAGCGCAAACCGTAGTGAAAAATTCCAATTGGGAATGGCATATCACTCAAGATGGTTATACAGATAAGCTTATTTTTAAAGAGAAAGGAGGTAGCGATACGATTCCGTTTTTTAAAAACCAAAAAAATGATGGCCCATGTTTTTATATCAGAATGGATGGACAAGATACACGTGGAAAGTGGATACCTGATGGTGAACAATATACTTTCCGTACGGCTATCGACGGTGTAGAATGTCGTATATTGTATCATGTCTGGAACCACCAGCCAGCTATGACGGTAACTATGATCAATAACGGTAATGTTCCTTTTCAGCCTGATAGAGCTGGACTTAAGCTGGGCATTGATACTTATATGGATAAATACCCCGATTGGTTTGGAAAATATTTTCCGACATTAATGCGTAACGAGAAAACACATTTTTATGGATATCTGCAAACTCCGAAAGAGCATACATTGGCATTGGTATCTCCTCATCCAATAGCTTCGTGGAGTGTAGATTATAATTTAGGGTATATGGATCCTAAACCATTTTGGTTTATGGGACATCGTATTGAATCACTTAATCTGGATTTAATTAATGCCCTGCCTTTACCCGAAAGGAATCCACAGAATCTGTGGCAGTTGAAACAAGGTGAATCTAAGACATGGACAATTGCTTTTGTTAATATTCGTACGTTGGATAATTTGGAAACTGCACTTAATAAAGTAGCTCGTATTCCATTGATTCAGATGGAACAAACTGCTTATAGGCCTGGAGAAGAGGCCCAGTTTGAAGTGATAGGAGAAAAACCAATAGTTAAGGTTACGGATGATAAAGGAAACCAGGTTCTTGTAACTTTGACAAAAAAGGCAGTTGGACGTTATTTGGCTAAAGTTGTACTACCTACTGTTGGCTTGTATCAGGCTACTGTGATTGATGGTGATAAGGAATCTGAGGCAGTTTTGACGGCTCATGCCACTTGGCGTTGGACCTTGGAACAAGCACGTAAAGCGACAATGAAATACCATCAGAAAGCAACCTCACATGCGGAAAGTTGGTATGGATTTTATTCAGCTTTTATTGCCGGTAGATATTTTCCTGATTCAAGTATAGATGAGGCTGTGGCTAAACGATTTGACTTTCTGTACGATTTACTACATGATAAAAAGGAGGTGAAGCCATTGTATTATGGTTCTCGTATTCAGAATACTTCTACTACGATTGGAATGTTAGTTGATAAGTATGAAGCTGAAGGAAAAATGGAAGATTTAGAGAAGGCTTCTTTGTTGGCTGATTGGCTGATTGACCATTGGCAGCGTGAAGATGGAGCTTATGTTAACAGGCATACAGTATATACAAGCGTTATTTATGTTGCTAAAAGTATTTTAGAGCTAACTTTAGCAGAGCAGAAACTTGCGGAGAAAGATAGTCGCTGGAAGTCAGCTGCTGAAAGACATTATAATTCAGCCAAATGTGCTATTGATCAGTTAGTTCATTCACGTGGTGACTTTCAGACTGAAGGTGAAATGACTTTTGAAGATGGCATGATTTCTTGTTCTGCGCTTCAAATCGGTATGTTAGCATTGATGCAGAAAGACGAAACATTACGAAAATATTATGCAGATGCTATGCTTGAGATTCTGAAAAGTCATTCATGTTTAACTCAACTTCGAGTTCCTGATGGGCGTCGTCGTGGGGGGACTATGCGCTATTGGGAAGCTCAATATGATGTGGAAATGCTACCTAATATGTTTAACTCTCCTCATGGTTGGAGTGGTTGGAGAGGTTATGCTACTTATTATGCTTATTTGTTGACCGGGGATGAAGAGTGGTTGAAACAGACATTCAATGCAATGGGTGCCTTTTCTAATTTGATAGACTATAAAAATGGTGATTTACGCTGGGCTTTTGTGGTAGACCCTTATGTACAAGCTGTTCAGGCGTGTAGCCATGATACGCGTTTTACGGCCGATTCGTTAAGTTTTGGTAATCCTCAGCCGCGTTTATATGATACTCGGAAATTAATTATTGGCGAACAATATGTTAATATGATTAGTGACTGGCAGACGATTAACTCTCAGGATAATGATGTGCACGAACTGTTTAAGTGTATTGGTGAGACGGTACTGACTAATGCTTTTGTGATAGAACGTCCAAATGGTGAGGTGGTTGGATATAATTGTCGTGTATCCGGAAAAGGTAATACACTGACAGTAAAGGCAGATGAAAAACAAATCGTGAATCTGCATTGTAACTTGAAACAACCGTTCTCTGTGACTTTTGGTGGCAAATCCCGCTCTTTACCCAAAGGATACTGTGATTGGGCCTTTGGGCAATCCGGTTATTAATTATTCGATAACTTTCATTGATCCCCTGTATTCATAAAACGAGATGTGTGATATGTTTCGTTTTATGAATATAGGGGATGTTTTTTGAAGAAACTGTTTTTATGAGAAACTTTGGCTTACTCATAGGAATACTTATCTTTGCATAGAATGAAATAACACTAACAGAAACACAAAATGAGACATTTATTTTTATTGGCAGTGCTTTTGTATGCCTGCACTTCTTACGCACAGATTCGTGTGCAAGAGCGACTTTCGGAGGGGGAGACCAGCTTTGTTTTGACTACTCCTGAGTTACAAGCCAAAATTTATTATGATGTAAATGATGAACTTGTCATCAAAAAATCGGCAGAGTTATTTGCTTTTGACGTTGAAAGAGTGACCGGCCGAAAGCCTGAGTTAATCCAAAAGCGTGAAAGAGCGAACTTCCTGGTTATTGTCGGAACTATTGAAAAGAATAAATGGATTCAGGAGTTGGCGCAAAAGGGGAAAATCGATATACGCCCGTTGCAAGGGGCTTGGGAACGATATCTGATTCAAACGATCGACAAACCTTATCCGGGGGTGGATAAAGCCCTGGTCATAGCCGGGAGTGATCGGAGGGGAGCTGCTTATGGTTTGTTTTCCATCTCCGAGATGATAGGGGTGTCTCCTTGGTATTGGTGGGCCGATGTTCCAATAAAAAAGCATGAAGCACTGTATATTGATGCTCCGGCCACTTACTCTAAAACTCCTTCGGTGAAATATAGAGGTATTTTCTTGAATGATGAAGACTGGGGGTTGAAGCCCTGGGCAGCTAAAACCTTTGAGAAAGAACGTGGTAATATAGGTCCCCGTACCTACGCGAAGATTTGCGAGTTGTTGCTGCGTTTGAAAGCTAACCACCTGGCTCCAGCCATGCATCCTGTATCCACGGCATTTTACCGGATTCCTGAGAATAAACTGGTAGCCGATACATTCGCCATTGTCATGGGGTCCAGTCATTGTGAACCTCTATTGTTAAATACAGCCAGTGAGTGGCATAGTGAGACGATGGGGCCGTGGGATTATAACGCTAACAAGAATAAGATTAACGAAATATTAAGCAATCGTGTGAAGGAAATTTGCACTTACGAGAATGTATATACATTAGCTTTAAGGGGATTACATGACGCCGCCATGGGAGGTGGCAATGTGCCGATGAAAGAGAAGGTAAAGATGCTGGAGAGTGCATTGAAGGATCAGCGGAATCTGATAGCCCAACATATTAATAAGCCTGTCGAAACCATTCCCCAGGCATTTACTCCCTATAAAGAGGTATTGGATATTTATTCGAATGGTCTGGAGCTGCCGGAAGATGTCACTATTATTTGGGCAGATGATAACTTTGGTTACATGAAACGGCTGAGTGGCCCGCAGGAACAAAAGCGTGCGGGACGTGCGGGGGTATATTATCACCTTTCCTACCTTGGAGTACCCCATAGCTATTTATGGTTTAGCACCACTCCTCCGGCATTGATGTATGAAGAACTTCGCAAAGCGTATGATACTACAGCTGATTGTATTTGGTTGGCGAATTGCGGAGACCTGAAAGGTTCCGAGGTACAAGTTTCGTTTTTTCTCGATATGGCTTATGATATTGAGCAGTTTAACGAAAAAAATGTGCATACCTATCCTGCCCGTTGGTTGGCAAAGATGTTTGGAGAACAATATTACAATACGTTGGAGGATATTACCTGTTCGCATATAAACCTGGCTTTTTCCAGAAAACCTGAATATATGGGTTGGGGATATTGGAATAATTATTGGGGTGGAGGAGAAAAACGTACTGATACAGAATTTTCTTTTACGAATTATGAAGAGGCTGGGAAACGTCTGGCAGAGTACCGGCGTATCGGTAAAAAGGCAGAAGATATGCTGGTTACATTAGAAGAGGCGGCCAGACCCGCACTGTACCAACTGCTGTATTATCCGGTAAAAGGCGCTGAATTGATGAATCGAATGAATATGACAGGGCAACTGTACCGACAGTATGTGCGTCAGAAACGTGCCGCTGCCAATAATCTGAAAAGCGAAGTAGAATGTTGTCACGATAGTTTAGAGGTTATTACCGATAGGTATAATTCTCTCTTGAATGGTAAGTGGAAATACATGATGTCTCTAAGACAAAATTATGATGGAAGTAGTTCTTATTTTATGCTTCCCTTGATGGAGGAATGCTATATGCCGGCAGGTGATCCGAAATTAGCTGTTCAGGCCGAAAGCGAACAACTGGACCGGGGAGGTTTCAGTTGTCATGTTTTACCTACGTTCAACACGTATTCCCGTAAAAGTCACTGGATCGATATTTATAATCAAGGAGGTGGAAAATTGGCTTGGAAATCGGTAGCCTCTGACGAATGGATTGTTTTGTCCTGTCAATCGGGCATTACTTCTACGGAGGATCGGATCCGGGTATCTATCGACTGGGATAAAGTCCCCGTAGGGGAGAAGGTCACAGGAGGGATAGAGTTCTCTACCGGGATGCAGAAAGAGCGTGTGTTTGTATCTGTATTCAATCCGATGGTTCCGGCACGGGATGAGTTACAGGGACTTTTTGTGGAAGAAAATGGTTATGTATCTCTGCCTGCTACTGACTTTCACCGTAAATTTGAGAGTAATGACATTAAGATGCACATACTGCCAGGATTGGGTTTCGAAGGCTCTGCCTTGCAAATAGGCAGTCCGACAGCTCCGTTACAGATGTACCGATCGGGTGAGGTCCCCAGGGTAGAATATGATTTCTATACTTTCAATGCAGGGATAGTTGATGTGTATACCTATGTACTACCAACTTTTCCTTTACATGCTGAGCGGGATTACAAACTACCGGAGCATACCAATTCGGATACAAAATACAGTGTCCGTATTGACGATGGCTCTATTTCCACCCCATCTACTTCGGCCATAGAGTACTCGCAGATCTGGTATGATAGTGTATTGAAGAATTGCAGGGTGAACAAATCAACCCTTTATGTAAAAGCTCCCGGCAAGCATACCTTGCAGATTCGTTGTGGAGATCCCGGAACAGTGATTCAGAAAATAGTAATTGATATGGGCGGTCTCAAAAGATCATATTTGGGACCTGAAAGTACTCTTTACCGTTGATATTATTTTTAATTAACATTCTTGGATGCAGGCTTTTCGGAATTGTTTTATTTCTATAAATAGAGAGAACCTATTTTGAATGTCTAATGAAAATGAAATCTATTATGAAAGTCTGTTCATTCTTGAATAAAGGAGTTATAATTGCGATGGCGGTTGTTTGTTCTGCCGGTTTACAGTCTTGTCTGGATGACAATGATAAGTACTATTATGTAGGAGGATTTCCTAATGCTCTTGTAACAGTGAAAAACGCGACTGATGGTTCATGCTTTTTACAGTTGAATGATAGCACGACATTATTGCCTACTAATATGACCTCTTCTCCTTTTGGCGAGAAAGAAGTAAGGGCATTGGTGAATTATGATGAATTGGATGAATCAGGTGGAAAATATGATAAGGCCATACAGGTGAACTGGATAGATAGTATTCTGACCAAATCGATTGCACCTGATCGGGGGACGGAAAATGATGTTGTATATGGCACGGATCCAGTCGAAATTGTGAATGACTGGGTGACTATTGCAGAAGATGGTTATTTGACTCTACGTTTCAGAACAACGTGGGGAGACTATCATAAAGCCCATTTCGTAAATTTATTGTTAAGCCAGAATCCGGAGAATCCTTATGAGGTAGAATTCCGTCATCATGCGTACGGAGACACATATGGTACGATGGGAGATGGTCTGGTCGCTTTTAAACTGGATGGCCTGCCGGATACAAATGGTAAAACAGTCAAATTAAAACTAAAATGGAAATCATTTACCGGCGATAAATCTGCAGAGTTTGATTATTGCACTCAAAAGTCCGTTACACCAGTTAATGCAGCAATCACATCGGTAAGGAGTAATTTGAACTTAAAATAACTTCTCAAGCCCCAAAAGGTTACGTTTCTGTGAATCTTGATTGGAGCATACGGCTTGCCGGGATCTGAAAATAGATAGGAGCGTAGCCCTTTTCTATTAACATTGTTAATGCCTTTTTCAGAACGTTTTTTTCTATTTGCAGAGAAGAAGTCTTTTGTGCACAAAAGACTTCTTCTTTATTATCAAAAGAGGGTGTCCGAAAAGGGTACCCTCTTTTTTTATGTAAAAGTCCGAACTTTCCCAAGCTCGGACTTTTTAATTTGCTCTAAAATGTTTATCTTAGAGCATGTTAATCGATAGTGCAAATATACAATTTAAGGAGTATTCTCAAGGTATGGATTCCTTATTTCCTTGCCGTCTTGATGAAAATATTTCTTCGGATGCTCCGGTCCGGCTTGTCAACCAGATTGTTGATAAGCTTGACATCAGTCCGTTGTTATCTACTTATAAGGGTGGTGGTTGTCCTGCTTATTATCCCCGCATGCTTTTGAAAGTGTTGTTCTTCGCCTACCTGAACAATGTGTACTCTTGTCGTAAGATAGCACGTCTACTTCAGGAGAACATCCTTTACATGTGGCTTTCGGGCAAGTCCACTCCCGACTTCCGTACCATCAATGATTTCCGCAGCAAGCGTTTGAAGAGTTGTATCCACAGTTTGTTCACTCAGATTGTGCTCATGCTTGTTGAGTTGGGATATATCAGCCTGGAAAAACAATATATCGACGGGACCAAGATGGAGTCGGCAGCCAACCGTTATACTTTCGTCTGGCGCAAAAGTGTGGAAAAGTATAAGGATCGTCTGGAAAATAAGATTCAATGTATACTTTCTCAAATTGATGAGGGTATTCTCGGTGACAACACCGCTCCTGGAGAATCAACTCTTCCTATTGACAGCCATGCTCTGAAAGAAAAAATAGATGCCATTAATCTGGAGAACCGCAATAAACGTGAACTTCGTCAGATTAAAAAGCTTAATGAGGAGTACTTACCTAAGCTGCAGGAATATGAGAAACACTTGGAAATAATGGGGGAAAGAAACAGCTATTCCAAAACAGATCCTGATGCGACTTTTATGCGCATGAAAGAAGACCACATGAGGAACGGTCAGCTTAAACCGGGATATAATCTACAGATATCCACGGAAAACCAGTTCATAACAAACTATGCTTTCTATCACAATCCGGGTGATACGTTGACGTTGATTTCATTTCTATTGTATGGCCGGATGAGATACTGCCGGTTCATGAAAGAGGTTTGTGCGGATGCCGGATATGGAAGTGAGGAAAATTATGAGTTTATGGAACGCTTCGGTATAAGCGCTTATGTGAAATATAATTATTTTCATATGGAACAAACAAAAAAATGGAAATGTGACATCTCCAAACAAGATAATTTGTATTATAACGAACCGGAAGATTACTTTGTATGTCCGATGGGACAGTATATGAAATTTGCCTACACGATAAAGGCTGTCAATGATAATGGATATGAAAGTGAAATAAGTGTTTACCGTGCTAAGAACTGTCAGGGATGTCCCCTACAAAATAAATGTCACAAAGGGAGAGGAAACAGGGAGATCAAGGTGAATCATAAATTAAGGCGGTACAAGCAACTGGCACGTGAGAAACTCACTTCATCAAAAGGGCTTGAACATAGGAGCAAAAGACCGGTGGAGGTGGAAGCGGTCTTCGGGCAAATAAAATGGAATAAAGAGTACAAGAGGTTCAGGCATAAAGGCTTGGAGAAGATTGTCATGGACTTTGGAATATTGGCTATTGCATTTAACATCGGAAAAATGATCTGCAAGCAGAAAAAGGCTAAGAAAGGGAGGGATGGAAAGGATTATAAGACTGATAAAGGGAGAAAATTGAGTTTCATGAGGGGCATTTTTATAAGTTGTTGGATAAATCACAAAAAAAGAAAAAAGTTAGAGGGTACCCTTTTCGGACACCCTCTTTTGCAGGAATGTAACTAATGCTTATAATTACTTGATTTTTAATCTTATGGAGTAATGTCAGAACTTTTACTCCCCAATTTTCTCCTATAAGGTTTAGCGGGGATATTTGTTATTTTAATAAGTATATGTGCTTTGATAAAAAAAAAGTAGGTGGTTAAACCTTTCGATAAGATTGTTTGTTCAGACTTCCTGTATTTACCTCGTTTCAGTAAATAGACTTACATAGTTGAAGCATTATCATTTTTCCTTGTTGATAGCCTGTTTGAAGTAATGGTTAATAGAATGAATGTAAACTTGTAATCAATTGAAGCTTATTTTGTTATCCTGTTGATAACTTTAGTGGATACCTGTTAATAACCTTGTTGATAACTGAGTGGAATGTATGAGGGGAGCAGCGTGTCGGGCAATAAAAAAGCGCCCAAGAGTGGAAGCCTCCTAAACGCTAATTTTCTTTTGGTAGCGGGACCCGGGATTGAACCGGGGACCTCATGATTATGAATCATGCGCTCTAACCAGCTGAGCTATCCCGCCATTGTTTCTCGATTGCGGGTGCAAAGATAGAGCCTTTTTTTTAATCTCCAAAACATTTTCTATCTTTTTTGTGTTTAACTTAAAAAAAACATCTCTGAAAGTATGATGAACAGGCTATTTCTGACTCTGAAAGAAGAGATGTAATGAAGAAAGTGAATTAATTATGCCTTGTATTTAGAAAAAAGTATTTATCTTGGCACACACAATCAATAATAAAGCTATGAAAAAGGAGAAAATACATTTGGAATATCTTCTGAATGCGACTTCTAAAAATATTCTTTGGTCAGCAATAAGCACACCTACCGGTTTGGAGGACTGGTTTGCAGACAAAGTAGTATCAGATGATAAAACAGTGACTTTTTGTTGGGGTAAAACCGAACAGCGTCAGGCAACTATTGTTGCCATTCGGGCCTATTCGTTTATTCGTTTCCATTGGCTTGATGACGAAAATGAAAGGGAGTATTTTGAAATAAAAATGAGTAATAATGAATTGACGGGCGATTATGTGCTTGAAATTAGTGACTTTTCTGATCCGGAAGAGGTTGATGATTTGAAGGAATTGTGGGATTCCCAAGTGAGTAAGTTACGTAGAACATGCGGTTTTTAGTTAACTTTCAACCAAAAATTTTTTGCACTCCTTTTTTTGTGCTAATTTTGTATCTTAATTGCATGAAACTATTAAGATGCTACGCATAAAAAGATTAGATATTTTTATAATAAAGAGTTTCTTATTACTCTTTGTCGGTACATTTTTCATCTGCCTCTTCATCTTCATGATGCAGTTTTTGTGGAAGTATGTAGACGAATTGGTGGGAAAAGGGTTAGAAATGAGTGTACTGGCTCAATTCTTCTTTTATTCTGCGTTGAGTCTGGTACCGATGTCTCTGCCTTTGGCAGTGTTGTTGGCTTCTTTAATTACGTTTGGTAATTTTGGCGAGCGTTTTGAGTTGCTCGCCATGAAGGCAGCAGGCATTTCGCTGCTTAAAATTATGCGTCCGCTCATTGTCCTTGTCTTCGCCATTTGTTGTGTATCCTTCTATTTCCAAAATGTCATAGGGCCGCGGGCACAAGCCAAGTTGGGCACTTTGCTCATTTCGATGAAGCAGAAATCTCCTGAGGTAGATATTCCCGAAGGAGTTTTTTATGATGAAATTGATGGGTATAATTTGAAAGTGCAAAGAAAAGACCGTAAGACGGGCATGCTCTACGATGTAATTATTTATGATTTCTCCAATAACTTTGATAATGCACGTATTATTGTAGCCGATTCGGGACGTCTGGAGATGACAGCCGATAAGCAGCATCTTTATCTACATCTGTACAGCGGTGAGATGTTTGAGAATCTGAAGGCACAGAGCATGAGTTCGAAGAATGTTCCTTATCGCCGGGAATCTTTCCGGGAGAAACATACGATCATTCAGTTCGATTCGGACTTTAATATGGCTGATGCCAGTATTATGAGCAATCAGTCTACCACCAAAGATATGATAAAAATACAGACTTCCATCGACTCGATGACTGTATTGGCCGATAGTATCGGCAGGCAGTATTACATTGAAGCAAGTAAGGGGCCGTATCGCACTGCGGCCGGACTGACCAAGGAAGATACCCTGAAGATGGAGGAAGCGCGCATTGGCGATTACAATGTGGATAGTCTGTTTAAAGTTGCTACCTTGATGAATAAGCAGAAGATCATAGCTTCAGCCGTTGGCCGTACGGAGAATCTGTCGAGTGATTGGGGGTTTAAGAGCTTTACAATGGCTCAGAATGATCTTAGCATACGAAGACATAAAATAGAATGGCATCGGAAAATCACAATTTCTCTTTCCTGTCTCTTATTTTTCTTTATTGGCGCACCTTTGGGAGGCATTATCCGCAAAGGTGGATTGGGTATGCCGGTTATTGTTTCCGTGTTTACCTTTATCATTTATTATATTATTGATAATACAGGCTATAAAATGGCTCGCGACGGGAAGTGGATTGTATGGATGGGGATGTGGATGAGTTCCGCCATTCTGGCTCCGCTGGGATATTTCCTGACTTATAAATCGAATAAAGATTCTGTGGTATTGAATACTGATGTTTATATTGCTTGGTTTAAGCGAGTATTCGGTGTGCGCAGTGTCCGCCATCTGTCAAAGAAGGAGGTGATTATTCATGATCCAGATTATCGGCGCCTTCCCTCTGATCTGGATGCACTTTCGGAGGAGTGTAAAAACTATATGGAAAAGAACCGGTTGTCTAAAGCTCCTAATTATTTTAGTTTGTGGATGACTGCCGGTCAGGATCAGGAGATCATTGCGATTAACAACCGCATGGAGTCATTGGTAGATGAGATGTCCAATACCCGTTCGTTGATATTGCTTCAGAAGCTGGAGAAATATCCGATTATCCCTGTAAACGCACATGTGCGTCCGTTCCATAATTATTGGCTTAATATGGCAATTGGAATTTTGATGCCTATCGGTTTATTTTTCTATTTCCGTATCTGGGCTTTCCGTATACGCCTGAATAAGGATATGGAACGGATAATTGCATTGAACCGGGATGTAGAACTTACAATAAAGGATATTAATAACAAAAATTAAGATATAAGAGTATGGAACCAATAAGACTGAATACCATCGAAGAGGCGATAGCCGACTTCAAAGAGGGTAATTTCGTAATTGTGGTAGATGATGAAGATCGTGAAAACGAAGGTGATTTCATTATTGCTGCCGAAAAGATTACTCCGGAAAAAGTGAATTTCATGCTGACTCATGGCCGTGGCGTACTTTGTGCTCCTATAACGGAAGAACGCTGTGCCGAGTTGGAACTGGATATGCAGGTGTCATCCAATACTTCAATTTACGAGACTCCCTTTACGGTTACTGTCGATTTACTTGAGGGATGCACGACGGGAGTTTCCATGCACGACCGTGCTATGACTATCCGTGCTTTGGCCGATCCGAAGACAAAACCTTCCGATTTGGGACGTCCGGGGCATGTCAATCCTCTGCGTGCCCGTTCGCGTGGAGTCCTTCGTCGCGCTGGACATACCGAGGCGAGTGTCGATTTGGCTAAACTTGCCGGTTTGTATCCTGCTGCCGCGTTGATTGAAATCATCAATGAAGACGGAACCATGGCTCGTCTGCCCCAATTGGTGGAAGTGGCCCGTCGTTTCGGATTGAAAATAATCTCCATCAAAGACCTGATCGCATACCGTCTTCAGATGGAGTCGATTGTTGATAGAGGAGTGGAAGTGGATATGCCTACGCAGTTCGGACATTTCCGTCTGATACCTTTCCGTCAGAAATCGAACGGGATGGAGCACATTGCATTAATAAAAGGAACGTGGGACAAAGACGAACCGATTCTGGTACGTGTGCACTCTTCGTGTATGACTGGTGATATTTTCGGTTCATGCCGTTGTGAATGTGGTGAGCAGCTTCATAAAGCTATGCAGATGATCGAGGCTGCCGGAAAAGGGGTAATTGTCTATATGAATCAAGAAGGTCGTGGTATTGGTTTGATGAACAAGATTGCCGCTTATAAACTCCAGGAAGAAGGATATGATACGGTAGATGCCAATCTCCATTTGGGTTTTGATGCCGACGAACGTGATTATGGGGTCGGTGCGCAGATTTTGCGTGAGATCGGAGTGAAAAAGATGAAGTTGATGACGAATAATCCGGTGAAACGTATCGGTCTGGAAGCCTATGGGTTAGAGATTACCGAGAACGTGGGAATAGAGGTTAAGCCGAATCCTTATAATGTACGTTATCTGAAGACAAAGAAAGAGCGGATGGGGCACACGCTTCATTTTAATAAGTAAACTGTCTATTTGCTTTCATATATCAAATATTATAGTTTATTTTGCAATCAAATTCACTCAACAACAATAAAATAGATACGAAATGAACCAACTATCAGACCGTTTGAACAGCTTGTCGCCTTCGGCGACTCTTGCTATGTCGCAAAAAAGCGCTGAGCTGAAAGCTCAGGGTGTTGATGTAATTAACCTCAGTGTGGGAGAACCCGACTTCAATACTCCCGATCACATCAAAGAAGCTGCCAAGAAAGCGGTAGATGACAACTTCTCTCGCTACTCTCCGGTTCCGGGCTACCCGGCTTTGCGCAATGCAATCGTAGAGAAACTGAAGAAAGAAAACGGTCTGGAATATACAGCCGCTCAGATTTCTTGTGCAAATGGTGCAAAACAATCTGTATGTAACACCATCATGGTGTTGGTAAATCCGGGTGATGAGGTGATTGTGCCTGCTCCTTACTGGGTAAGCTATCCGGAAATGGTGAAACTGGCCGAAGGTACTCCAGTGATTGTTACTGCCGGTATCGAACAGGATTTCAAAATCACTCCTGCCCAACTGGAAGCTGCCATCACTCCGAAGACCAAAGCTTTGATTCTCTGCTCACCGTCTAATCCGACCGGTTCTGTCTACAGCAAAGAAGAGTTGGCCGGTCTGGCAGCCGTATTGGCTAAGTATCCGCAGGTTATCGTCATTGCCGACGAGATTTATGAGCACATCAATTATATCGGAAAACACCAGAGTATCGCTCAGTTCCCCGAGATGAAAGAACGTACGGTGATTGTAAACGGTGTGTCAAAAGCATATGCGATGACCGGATGGAGAATTGGTTTCATTGCCGGTCCGGAATGGATTGTGAAAGCCTGCAATAAACTTCAGGGACAGTATACTTCGGGTCCTTGCTCAGTTTCTCAGAAGGCTGCTGAGGCTGCTTATACAGGTTCTCAGGCTCCGGTGGAAGAGATGCGTAAGGCTTTCGAACGTCGTCGTAACCTGATTGTGAAGTTGGCGAAAGAAGTTCCGGGATTTGAGGTGAATGTGCCGGAAGGCGCTTTCTACCTGTTCCCTAAATGCAGTTCTTTCTTTGGCAAATCTGTTGGGGATCGTAAGATTGAGAATTCGGATGATCTGGCGATGTATCTGCTTGAGGATGCTCATGTAGCTTGCGTAGGCGGTACTTCGTTCGGTGCTCCGGAATGCATCCGTATGAGCTATGCCACCAGCGATGAAAATATAGTTGAAGCGATCCGTCGCATCAAAGAAGCATTGGCTAAGCTGAAATAAGACTCTGCCAATCAGATAAAGGAGAAGGATGTATCGGTGAAAAGATGCATCCTTCTTTATTTTTAAGAGTATCCGGTTTCAATACCCGGGTAGGGGTAAAAATCAATAAAGGCCGCTTTCCATCAGGAAAGCAGCCTTTATCTTGTTTTGGGGGATTGTATTATTCAGCTGGGTGAATTGCTTCAGAAGGACATACATCTGCGCAAGTACCACAGTCTGTACACTGCTCAGGATCAATTGAATAAATATCACCTTCAGAGATAGCGCCAACCGGACACTCGTCAATACAAGTTCCGCAAGCAATACAATCATCACTAATTACGTAAGCCATTTTGTTTGATATTTTAATTATTAGTACTAATTTGTAGGTACAAAAATAGAGTTTTTAATCATTAGTTGGTATCGATTTTGATTAAAATGTTTTAATTTGTATATCTTCTAAATAAGGAAAACACTATTTTTGCATTGATTATTAAATACGTATGCAATTATGCCTTTAAATTTACCCGATAAGCTTCCTGCGATAGAACTATTGAAAGAGGAGAATATCTTTGTGATAGATAACTCCCGCGCAACACAACAGGACATCCGCCCGCTACGCATTGTCATCCTCAACCTGATGCCGTTGAAGATTACGACAGAAACAGACTTGGTGCGTCTGCTCTCGAACACTCCGCTTCAGGTGGAGATATCTTTTATGAAGATAAAGAGCCACACTTCGAAGAACACGCCGATAGAACACATGAAGACATTTTATACCGACTTCGACAAGATGAGGGACGATAAGTACGACGGTATGATCATTACCGGTGCGCCGGTAGAGCAGATGGATTTCGAGGAGGTGAATTATTGGAACGAAATAACGGAGATATTTGACTGGGCACGTACCCATGTCACCTCTACGCTCTATATATGCTGGGCCGCGCAGGCCGGTCTGTACCATCATTACGGTGTGCCCAAGTATGCACTGGACAAGAAGATGTTCGGCATTTTTAAACATCGCACGTTGCTTCCGTTGCATCCCATCTTCCGCGGGTTCGATGATGAATTTTATGTTCCCCATAGCCGGCATACGGAAGTGCGGAAAGAAGATATACTAAAGGTGCCTGAACTGACATTGCTTTCGGAGTCGGACGATTCGGGAGTGTATATGGTGGTGGCTCGCGGTGGGCGTGAGTTCTTTGTGACGGGGCACTCGGAATATTCGCCGTTGACACTGGATACGGAATACCGCCGGGATGTGTCGAAAGGTCTGCCTATCGAGGTTCCTCGCAATTATTATGTAGATGATGATCCGGACAAGGGGCCGCTGGTGCGTTGGCGCGGACATGCCAACCTGTTGTTCTCCAACTGGCTGAACTATTTCGTCTATCAGGAGACTCCTTATAATATTGAAGATATCAGATGATAAAACAACGTAAGATAGAATTGCTGGCTCCGGCCAAAAACCTGGAATGCGGCATGGCTGCCATCGATCATGGGGCGGATGCCGTATATATCGGTGCGCCGAAGTTCGGTGCCCGTGCGGCAGCGGTCAATTCATTGGAAGATATAGCCGCTTTGGTGGAGTATGCCCATTTGTATAATGTGCGGATTTATGTTACGGTCAATACGATCCTGAAAGATGAAGAACTGAAGGAGACGGAGGAGATGATCCGGGCCCTGTACCGTGTCGGAGTGGATGCGCTTATTGTGCAGGATATGGGAATCGCCGGTCTGGAGTTGCCGCCCATTCCGTTGCATGCGAGCACGCAGATGGATAACCGTACGGCAGAGAAAGTGAGATTTCTGGCCGATGCGGGCTTCCGCCAAGTGGTGTTGGCGCGTGAACTTTCGTTGCGGGAGATCGGCAAGATACACGAGGCTTGTCCCGACGTGCCTCTGGAAATCTTTGTGCACGGAGCGCTCTGTGTAAGTTATAGCGGGCAGTGCTACGTCAGCCAGGCTTGTTTCGGGCGTAGTGCCAACCGGGGTGAGTGTGCCCAGTTCTGTCGTTTGCCGTTCAGCCTGGTCGATTCGAACGACCGGGTGATTGCGAAGGACAAACATCTTCTTTCACTCAAGGATCTCAACCAAAGTGAGGAGCTGGAGGCTCTGCTCGATGCCGGTGCCTCTTCTTTCAAGATAGAAGGCCGGTTGAAGGACGTTTCGTATGTAAAGAACGTGACGGCCGCCTACCGCCAGAAGCTGGATGCCATCCTTGCCCGCCGCAAGGAGTATGTGCGTGCTTCTTCCGGCAGCTGCCGTTACGCTTTCAATCCTCAGCTGGACAAGAGTTTCAGCCGTGGTTTTACGCATTATTTCCTGCACGGGCGCACCAGGGATGTTTTTTCGTTCGACACCCCCAAGTCGCTGGGAGAGGAGATGGGGACGATGAAAGAGGCCAGGGGGAATTATCTGACCGTGGCGGGATTGAAGTCGTTCAATAACGGTGACGGTGTTTGCTACATTGACGAGCAAGGCAAACTGCAAGGTTTCCGCATCAACCGTGTGGAGGGCAATAAGCTCTATCCGCAGGAGATGCCCCGCATCAAGCCCCGAACGGTGTTGTACCGTAACTTCGACCAGGAGTTTGAGAAGATACTCGCCCGCCGGTCGTCCGAACGCAAGATGGCCGTGGCCATCCGGCTGGCGGACACTGCCTTCGGATTCGCCCTGACGCTGACGGATGAGGATGATAATCGTGTGACCCTGTCGCTGCCGCGTGCGAAAGAGCCGGCGCGTACGCCACAGGAAGAGAACCTGAAGACGCAGCTGGCTAAGTTGGGGAACACTCCTTTCGAAGCGGAACGCGTCGACATCGACTTCACGGAGAACTGGTTTCTGCCTGCTTCGGTATTGGCCGATTTCCGCCGGCAGGCGATTGAGAAACTGATTGCCGCCCGCCGTATCAACTACCGGAGAGAGCTGGCGGTGCTTAGGCCTACGACTCATGCTTTTCCGCAGACGACGTTGACCTATCTGGGAAATGTGATGAATGCGCGGGCTGCCTCTTTTTATGCCGGGCATGGCGTGGCAAGCATTGCTCCTGCTTTTGAACAGACGCCTGTGGAGAAGGCGGTGCTGATGTTCTGCAAACATTGCCTGCGCTACAGCATGGGCTGGTGTCCGGTTCATCAACGGGAACGCTCTCCGTATCGTGAACCTTATTATCTGGTATCGACGGACGGCAAACGCTTCCGCCTGGAATTTGACTGCCGGAACTGCCAGATGAAAGTGAGTGCCTTATGAAAATGAAGGGGCTCTGCGCGCGTCTGTGTTATGCTGTGATAGGCTTTTTCCTGCTGGCGGCCTGCCATTATTCACCGCCCGATCTCACTGCCGAGGGGCTGGGGGAGAAAACAAAGGACTCTTTAGCTTATCTTTTCCGGTACCATTATACCTGGAACACGAATCTGGAGGTGCTGGACGACTCCGTCCGGTTGGAATATCTTCCGGTGAAGGATGCCTATGTCAGTCTGAACAAAGGTGACCGGGTGGTCGTGGCAGAGTTCTCCATTCATCCGCAGGACAGCGTGGACAGCGTATGGGTGAAGCTGGCCCACTCGCAGGACGTCCAGGGGTGGGTGCGCAACCGTGATCTGGTGCGCTCCTTCGTGCCCACCGATAGTATTTCGCAGTTTATCCACCTTTTCAGCAATACTCACGCTTCGTATTTCGTCATCATTTTCGCCCTCTTTGTCGGGGCCTATCTGCTCCGTGCTTTCATGAAGAAGCAGTTGCAGATGGTTTACTTCAATGATATCGACAGCGTCTATCCCCTTTTCCTCTGTCTGCTGATGGCGTTCAGTGCTACGGTTTACGAGACGATGCAGGTGTTTGTCCCCGATACCTGGGAGCATTTCTACTTTAATCCCACCCTTTCGCCGTTCAAGGTGCCTTTCATCCTTTCGGTTTTTCTGCTGAGCATCTGGTTGTTTATTGTCGTCACGCTGGCCGTGCTCGACGATTTGTTCCGCCAGCTCACTCCTGCCGCCGCCGTTTTCTATTTGCTGGGGCTGATGTCTTGCTGCATCTTCTGCTACTTCTTCTTCATCCTGACCACGCACATTTATATCGGTTACCTGTTTTTAGCTTGCTTCATCTGGCTTTTTGTGAAGAAGGTGCGTAGGAATTCCGGCTATAAATACCGCTGCGGAAACTGTGGGCAGAAACTCCGGGAGAAGGGGGTATGCCCGCATTGCGGGGCGATCAACGAATAAGATCTTCTCACCACAGAGGACACAGAGGACGCAGAGTTTTAATTCCGCTCGCCTTTGGAGGGTGGAGGACAGAGAAAAGAGAGAGAAAAAAACTACTCTGTGTCCTCTGTGTCCTCTGTGGTGAGAACAGTGAAAACTACGGTGCACCGCAGCCAAAATTACGGTGCACCGCCGTCGGAAAAACGGTGCACCGTTGTTTCCGCCCCCTTCGGGCGTCCTTCCGGAGGCGCAGGCTTCGGCGTCAGAACCGGCAGCGCACGTCTACCCCGAAGTGCACCGGACGGCCTTTTTGCATGAATCCGTTGCCCATTGATTCGAAATAGAACGCGGCATATTCCTTATCCAGTATGTTGCGTACCCAGAATCCTATCTGTCCGTTTCCCTTCTCCAGGCTGACACGTCCGTTCAGGGTTCCGTAGAACGACTGGCTGACGTTGTTCTGCTCCGTCCAGTAGATCCGTCCGACACCGTTGTAGTTCAAGTTCACCTGTACCCGGTCCAGCCAGTGGCGGGGAGCGATGCGGAAGATGTATTGAGCGCCCACGTTGAGCGTGTGTTTGGGGACGAAAGGCACGTAGTTGCCGTTATAGTTCTCTTTTTCTTGCAGGCTGCCGTCCTCCGTTTTCTGGCGGACGACGTAATCGGTGAACGTGGCATACGTATATCCGTAGTTAGCGTTCAGGCTGAGCGCGTCTGTCAGGCTGCTGCGTAGGGCGACTTCGGCGCCATAACTTCGGCTCTTGCCGGCATTGATGGTGATGCGTCCCAGTCCGCTTTCGGCAAACTGCGCTATCTGCTGGTCGCGCGTATCCATATAATAGGCGGCGAGGTCGGCCCAGAGACGGCCTTCCCACAGGGTGAGGTGCGCGCCCGCTTCGTAGTTCCACGAGTATTCGGGCTTATACGTGGTCGATGCCTTCACGTCGATCTTCTCTTCGGGCATCATCTGGCCGATCATCCCGGCGTATTTCTTGAACACGTCGCTTTCCATCATGGCGGTTTTCATCGAGTTCTTCAGTTCGCTCTGCACCAGGTCGGAGAACATCTGCACGTTGTATCCTCCCGAACGATAGCCGCGTGAAACCGTGGCATAGACGCTGTTCCCTTTCTGCCATTCATATTGCAGGGCGAATTTGGGGAGCAATTGCAGGTAATCGTTCTTCAGCTTGCCTTTGAAGGATGCCGGGGCCTTCATGTGCTGGTCCTTCAGGTTCAGCATGGGCGGCATGCTGATGCTGAAATCAAAGTCCATCGGGTCGCTGACGGAGTTGTACGTCATCGATATCTTTTCATAGTCCAGGCGCAGGCCGGCGGTAAAGGAGAGCCCTTCGGTGAAGAGGTTGTTGAATGTAGACTGGTGGTAGATCGCTCCGCTCAGTATCGGAGTGTCAAAGTTGCCGCTGACGCGGAGTGTCGGGTTGTTCACCGTCAGCGCCATCCGGGGGGCTTTGGGGCCTAAGTTGGCGAAGGCCTTGTTGGCGCCTCCCTCTATCACCTCTTTTACCCCGTCTTCTTTAAATATCACCGGTCCGTCCGTGTTCAGCCACTGATAGAAACCGAAGGCGCCCGTAGTCCATTGCCAGTTGCTTCCCGGTTTCGATTTCAGCATCACTTCCTCCGAGAGGGTGTTCAGCTTCTGCTTCTGAATCAGGTTGAACAGGTTCTTCTCCGTGAAGTCCTGGTCGAGAAACATGCGGTCGTTCAGGTTCTGGAATCCGGTTACGGCGCTCAGGATGAACTTCTGCGCCTGGTATTCTATGTTGACTCCCGCATTCAGCAGCCCGCGGCGGTAGGTGCTCTCGTCGTTGTACGAGATCTTGCCGATTCGTTCTTTTCGCGGATCGTCCTCTCTTTCCGCCGGGTCCACTCTTCCTGTGTAGAAGTACGGATATCCCCCTTCGTGGCTGTACTCGTAGCTGATGTTCAGGTCCAGTTTCAGGTTCTCGCCGGGCAGGTAAATGCCGCGGAACCGTCCGCCTGCTGCCTGACTCTTGTCTATTCTTTTGTTAAGGTAGGTATTCTTGAAAAATCCGCCGCCGTATTCGTAGAATCCGCCCGTTGAAAAAGCGAATTGATCCGATACACGATGGTAGTGGGTCACCGAAGCGTTGTAATTGTTGTAACTTCCGGCACCCAGACGGAGGTCGGTGCCCTGATAGCTGAAAGGCGATTTTGTGTGCACCTTGATCAGTCCGCCCATGGTGTTGCGCCCGTAGAGGGTCCCCTGAGGACCGCGCAGCACGTCGATGCGTTCGATGTCGGCGTAGTTGAAGTCGAACGCCGATTTGTCGATATAAGGTACGTTGTCCACATACAACCCCACGGAAGGCGTGTTGATGCGTGAGCCGATTCCGCGGATATAGATGGCGGAAGTCAGCTTGGAACCATAGTCCGGTATGAAGATATTCGGCACAAGGGCAGTCAGGCTTTTGATGGAATTTACCTGGTTGGCCTGCATATCCTGCTGCGAGAGCATGGTGACTGCGGTCGGCAGTTCCCGTAGTTTGCGGTTTTCTTTCGGAGCGGCGATGACTACGATTTCTTCTACGTCTATCACCTTCAGTGTGTCCTTCGGCAGCTCCCCGGCCCATGTTCCGCTGGCCGAAAAGAGGGCAAGAGCAATAAGAATGCTGTTTTTCTTCATTTACTGTATCTTTTCATTGATTCGTTTGCAAAGATGCAGCAAAAAATGTTAAACGGCAATCCTCATTTATTAGGATATATCGGATTCACCACTGATTCACCACAGAGGACACAGAGGGCACAGAGTAAGCTATATGGTGAATATAGGGTAGTGCATATAGGGTACACAGAGCGGACAAGGCGGACAGCGCCCACAGCGCAATCGATAACTCAAAATATCCTCTGTGCCCTCTGTGCCCTCTGTGTCCTCTGTGGTGAATTCCCGGTTTATATCCTGTCCGCCTCCACGTATCCGTTCATCACCGCGTAGATGGTCAGTCCGGAGACCGACTTGATGCCTAACTTCTCGGTGATGTTCTTCCGGTGTGTGATCACCGTAGTCAGGCTGATATTCAGCTTGTCGGCGATTTCTTTGTTGATCAGCCCTTTGGTGATCAGCACCAGCACCTCGATCTCGCGTGCCGAAAGCTCGTGTCCGGTGGCGGCAGGCGGGGCAGGAGGCATGTCCTTCACCGGATAACCGTCGTGGTGCGCGTGCTGGTGGAGTTTCAGGATGTCCTTCACCAACCCCTCTTCCGTCTGGTAGATGTTGAGTATCGGGACGCCCGAAAGCTGGAATTGGTGACTGTCTCCCGCCAGTACGATGGTTTTCCGTTTCCGGGGGAGGAAGAAAGCATTATGCTCCACATATATCTGTGCGGAGATAAAGTAATGAGCGTACATGTCCGGCGTGTCGTCCATCAGTTCGCCGAAACCGGGAAACGTGCGGATGACTGCCATGGGGATCATCCTCTCCAGGATTGTTTTCAGTCCCAGGCTGGTGAGGGTGTTCGCCTCTACGATGGCTATTTCGGGTTGGTGATTCATCATAAGTCCTATTGATTCATAAATTGTGCTACTGCTTCTGCGCATCGTTCTCCATCGATTCCTGCCGAGACGATGCCCCCCGCATAACCGGCCCCCTCACCGCACGGGAAGAGTCCGCGCAGGGTGATGTGCTGCAATGTATCCTTGTCCCGCACGATGCGTACCGGCGATGAAGTCCGTGTCTCTACGCCTATCATCACCGCCTCGTTGGTGAGGAATCCGTGGCTGCTGCGTCCGAACTGCTGGAAACCCTGTGACAGCCGGCCGGTGATGAACTCCGGCATCCAGAAGTGCAGCGGAGAAGAGATAAGCCCCGGGCTGTACGACGATTCCGGTAAGTCGTAACTCAGCTTCCTGCGTGTGAAGTCTGCCATGCGCTGGGCGGGAGCCGTCTGTCGTCTGCCTCCTTGCAGCCAGCACTGGCGCTCCAGCTCTTCCTGAAAGCGCAGCACCGCCAGCTCGGGATGGCTCCCTTCTGCTTCATCGTTCATCGTTAACCGTTCGTCGTTCATGATGTCTTCCGGCTGTATCTCCACCACCATCCCCGAGTTGCTCCACCGGGAGCCACGGTTGGAGGGCGACATTCCATTGACCACCACCTGCTCCGGCCCGCTGGCGGCAGGTACGATAAATCCTCCCGGACACATGCAGAAGCTGTATACCCCCCGGCCTTCCACCTGTGTGACGAAACTGTATTCGGCTGCCGGCAGGTATTTCCCTCTCCCGTTCCGGTTGTGGTATTGGATCTGGTCTATCAGTCCTGCCGGATGTTCCAGGCGTACCCCGACGGCAATGCCTTTCGCCTCGATGGGCACCTTGTTGGCCGCCAGCCATCGGTATACATCCCGTGCCGAGTGCCCTGTCGCCAGAATGACAGGTCCGAGGAATGTCTTGCCCGTCTGGGTTTCAATGCCTTTCACCTCCCCCTTCTCGATGATCAGTGCGTCCATCCGGGTTTCGAAATGCACCTCACCGCCACATTCGATAATCGTATGACGCATGTTCTCTATCACCCGTGGCAGTTTATCCGTACCGATGTGCGGATGGGCGTCCACCAGGATGGCGGTGGAAGCCCCGTGCTGGCAAAATACGTTCAGTATCTTGTCCACGTTTCCCCGCTTTTTGCTCCGGGTATATAGTTTCCCGTCCGAGTAAGCGCCTGCTCCCCCTTCACCGAAACTATAGTTCGACTCCGGGTCTACCCGGTGCTCCCGGCTGATTTGTGCCAGGTCCTTCTTGCGCTCGCGTACATCTTTGCCACGCTCTACGACGACGGGACGCAGCCCCAGTTCTATCAGTCGCAGTGCGGCAAACAATCCGCCGGGTCCGGCGCCCACAACAATTACCTGTGGCTTGTTTTCCACCTTATTATATATAGTACGTTCGTATTCATCATCCGTCGGCATTTCATTGAGGTATACCCGCACTTTCAGGTTGACGAAGATGGTGCGTTGCCGGGCGTCTATGCTCCGTTTCAGTATGCGGAGAGAGATTACATCACGCAGGTTCAGCCCTTTCTCCTGAGAAAGGTATGTCTTGAGTTGCTGCTCGTTGGCGGCAATTTCAGGGAGGATTCGTAGTTGGTATTCTTGTATCATAGGTTCACCACAGAGGACGCAGAGGTCACAGAGTTTAATTAGTTTATAATATGAAACGTTTGATGCCGTATTTGAGGCTTGCAACGTTGAAGTTTAATAATAGTCCGTACTTAATATTACTCAATTTCATATAAGTCAGGATTTGGGCAGAATGTACCGGAAGTAGCGCTTCCACGCTTTTTAGCTCTATAATAAGCCGGTCGTCAATTAGTAAGTCCAGCCGATAGTCGGTATCCAGTTTACTACCTTTATATATGATAGGCAATTTCTTTTGTCTTTCCACTTTTATGCCAGCTTCGATAATTTCGTGGAATAAGCATGTCTCATAAGTACTTTCTAATAATCCCGCTCCCAGTTGCGTATGTACTTCGAAAGCTAATCCCAGAACCTTGCTGGTAAGTATATTAATCTCTTCCATTCCTATGTCTTTCTATTTTTTTAACTCCGTGTCCTCTGTGTCCTCTGTGGTGAACTCATCCGAAGAGTCCCCGGAACGCCTCTTCCACCTTTCTCACCGGCACCAGTTCTATCTTCAGCTTCTTCATGTCGATTCCCTGCATATTATACTTAGGCAGGATAAACCGTTTGAATCCAAGCTTCTCGGCTTCACCGATACGTTGTTCGATCCGGTTCACCGGACGGATTTCACCGGACAACCCGATTTCACCTGCCATACATACTTCCGGTTCGATGGCGGCATCCATATTGGATGAAAGGATGGCACTGATAACAGCCAGGTCGATGGCAGGGTCGTTCACCTTCAGCCCCCCGGCAATATTTAGAAAGACATCTTTCTGTGCTAACTTGAAGCCGACACGTTTCTCGAGCACAGCCAGCAGCATGTTCATGCGGCGGATATCGAATCCGGTTGCCGAACGTTGCGGATTGCCGTAAACGGCGGAACTGACAAGTGCCTGTGTTTCTATCAGGAACGGCCTGACTCCTTCGATGGCAGATGCGATGGCTACCCCGCTCATGCCTTCGTGATCTTGCGATAGCAACAGCTCCGATGGGTTGCTGACCTGGCGAAGCCCGTCTTGCCGCATCTCGTAAATACCCAGTTCGGCCGTACTGCCAAAGCGGTTCTTGATGCTGCGCAGGATACGGTACATATAATGCTGGTCCCCCTCAAACTGGAGCACGGTGTCTACGATGTGTTCCAGTACCTTCGGACCGGCAATGCTGCCTTCTTTGTTGATATGCCCGATCAGTAATACCGGAGTATGCGTCTCTTTGGCAAAACGGAGAATGGAGGCCGAGCACTCCCGCACTTGCGCGATACTTCCCGGCGAAGACTCGATGCTTTCGGTGGATATGGTCTGTATGGAGTCGATGATTACCAGGTCCGGACGTGTATTCTTAATGTGCACATAGATCTGCTCCAACGACGTTTCGCACACAATCAGGCAGTCGCTCGACGTTTGTGTCAGTCGGTCTGCGCGGAGCTTCAGTTGCCTTGCACTCTCTTCTCCGGAGATGTAGAGTATCCTGCGTTCGGGCATGTGGAGCACGGTTTGAAGTACCAGAGTCGATTTTCCGATACCCGGTTCGCCACCGATCAGCACCAGTGATCCCGGCACCAGTCCGCCGCCCAGTACCCGGTTCAACTCCTCGTCGTGCATGTCGATGCGGGGTTCCTCGTCCGCTTCGATCTCGTTCAGGGTGACAGGTTTGGCTTTAGGCGATTCGATGCCCGATACCGGACGTTTATTCGGAACCTCCTTGCGTACGATTTCTTCTACATAAGTATTCCACTCGCCACACGAAGGACACTTGCCCACCCATTTGGGTGATTCCTGTCCGCAGTTACTGCATACATAAACGGTTTTCTCTTTTGCCATTGATCTCTTGATAAATAGGTCTCAAAGTTACGCATTTCGTCTTTTTCTGCCAAACAGAATATAGCTTTTGACTTTTGAATGCCGGGAAGCCGTTATTCTTTTGGATACAGCATCTGGCCGATTGTCAGCGAAATGAACGGATTGCTGACTCAATGTCGCCTATTGGCCGGCTTCGCTGACAAGCTTTGTGCGATAAGATTGCATTCCGGAAATGGAACTTGAATAAATATTCCCAAATAACTGCATATTCCGCATTTCCGTCGTTAGTTTATTCGGTTTTAGGGCTTCAGGTTATTAACTTTGTTGCGGTAAGATGCTAATTTCATAGCGGCAGGATGTTAACTTCGTGACGGCACAATGTTAACTTCGTGCAAGTAGAGTGTCAACTTCCTGCCGGCAGAGGCTTCGTTTCCTGAAAAGAGAGCCTCTGCCGGGGAGAGATTGTACTTCTTGTAGCGCTGGTTGGTTATGGATCTTGATCGGGCTGAAGCTGTTGAAAAGATGGTATTTGGTAACTATATCCGTCTGAATCGGGCAGAAAAGGTTTCTTTACTTTCTTCTTGTTTGAGAAAAACGTGTTTCAGTATCAATCTGATTGTGTCTTAAACGAAATGACGGCGTTTTTTGAACCATTCTTTATCCTGTGCCCGGAATAATGGATTCTGAGCTCTTAGGAATATCGTTTTGACAAAAAGATAATTGCTTCTTTTATTGCCGGCGGATCTGTTTGGATACTGTGTGCTGTTATTTTATTCTGTAGGTTTTGAGTAAATTCGATTGGTAAATATTATCTTTGTTTGGATAATTATAAAAGCATGACACTATGACGATTGCAGTTGATTTTGACGGAACGATAGTGACGGACCGCTATCCCGGCATTGGTAATGAGATTCCTTTTGCGGTGGAAACCTTGAAGCTGTTGCAACAAGAGCACCACAGACTTATTTTATGGAGTGTGCGCGAAGGCAAACTACTGGACGAGGCCGTGGCATGGTGCAAAGAAAGAGGGGTGGAGTTTTATGCCGTTAACAAGGAGTACCCCGAACAAAAACTTCAGGATGACGGATTCTCCAGGAAACTGAAAGCCGATCTCTTTATTGACGACCGTAATGTGGGAGGACTGCTCGATTGGGGTATTGTATACCGGATGATAAAAGAACACAAAACGTACCGGGACATTTATGCTTCAGGAGATGATGTATTGAAAAAGAAAAAGAGAGGGTGGTTTTAAGAGAATGCCGTTTGTGCAGAGTTTACGTCTGCCGTTATAACAGCATTCTCTTTTGAAAAGATGAAATGAAAAGTTGGTATTATTGATGATACGTTTAATGGGTATGTCCATATCCGTAACCGTATCCGTATCCGTATTTCTTCTCTGACAGATTACCACCGTTTACAATCAGTGAAATGTGGTTTAACCGTCCTGTACGTTCCGTATTCACAATCTCAGGCAATACATTCTTGTAGGTATAATTTATGCGACAAACGTATAGTGTGAAATCCGTCACTTTGCTTAAGCTCAGCGTATCACTGGCTAAGCCGGTAGGTGCTGAGTCTACAATGATATAGTCGAAGTGCTTCCGGAAGTAAGTAAAGGCATCCTTCAGCCTTTCCCTTTCCAACAGTTCTGCCGGATTGGGAGGGACAGGACCCGATGGAACCACGGATAACAGTTCGTGCACCCCCGATGGATAAATGATACTTTCCGGTTTTACCTCGTTTCCGGCAAGGAAATTCGTTATTCCTTGCCGGTTCTGAATATGAAAATGCTCTGCTAACCGGGGGCGTCTGATGTCTAAACCGACAATGAGTACCCGGCATCCGAGAAAAGCAAAGGAAAGGGCTAAGTTGATACTGATGAAGCTCTTGCCCTCTCCGCTGGTGGACGAGGTAATGAGTATGCACTTCTCGTCTCCTTTTTCCGTCAAGAAACGCAGGTTGCTTCGCAGTCGGCGGAAAGACTCTTCCATAAGCCCGTTCTTGCCTTCGGTCACACCGATTTGTTCTTTATCGAGGGGAATCGTCCCTACTATGGGAAGTTGTATGGCTTCTACCTCGGATATTGATGAAATCTTGGTACGGAACATGTCTTTGAACAGAATCAGTGCTATGGTCATGATGCAAGCCATAAACAAACTTCCTGCATAAATCATCGGACTCTTGGGCGCAATGGGAGCATCGGCGGTTAACGGTGCGTCGATCACCCTTGCTTTATTTATGGTTGCCGCCAAAGAGATGGTGGCCTGTTCGCGCCGTTCCAATAGCATCAGATACAGGTTAGCTTTGATCTGCTGTTGGCGGTCTATGTTATTGAACTCTCTCTCCTGTTTGGGCATGTTGCCAATACGTGAATTGAAATAGTTCGTCTTGCGTATGATATCCTTGCGGGCAATCTCGAGTCCCTCTTTGACTCCCGTGACAGATGACAAGATGTTTTTTCGCAAAGCCGTGATGTTTATATTTTGGTTTACAATGGTAGGATTGTCCGGCTTCATGGTATTCAACAGGCGTTCACGTTCCAGTAGTTCCTTATTGTATTCGTTAATCAGACGCATCAATTCCATGTCCGAAATCCCGGTATTTACCGGCAATAGGGAGAAGTGATACTGTTCATCTTTCAGATAATCGTAGATGTAGGTGGTCATGTTCAATTGGGTTTCCACTTCCAGTAGTTTCTTTTCGTATTCGTTGTTGGTGTTCAAGTCGAGATCCATGTTCGTTTTGAGATCGATCAGTCTTTCCTTTTCTTTATACTGTTCCAGATGTTTTTCTACAAATCCCAATTCACGGCTGATGCTGTCCAGCCTTTCCTCCAGAAAGATCAATGTATTTCCTGTTACCTTATTCTTGTCGTTCATGGCATCGCGGTTGTAGACTTCTATTAGTTTGATAAGAAATGCTTCTGCCCGCTTCTTATCTGTATCCTTGAAAGTGAGGCTGATGATGGATGTCTTTTTCGAAGTTGTGGCAACGGTCAGCTTTTGCAAGTAATGGTTTACTGCGTCTGTCGGCCGGCAGATATTTACCTTGACGGTCCGGTCGAAAGTTCTATTGGGAAGTAACTCCAAGGTACATAATCCTGCCAGAGTCTTTATGGTTGCGGGAAAGGTGGTGAAAGATTCTGTCAGGCAAATGTCATGCAGGGCACTCCGCGCTTCATAATGATCGCCCATTTTCTCTATTTGTATCAGCAGTGCCTCCTGTAAAGTATCCATTGCGGCTTTCTCCAACGTCACGCTGATGGGAGGGGTGGTGGTCTCCGTATATCCGAGTCCTTCCTTTATTCTATAGCTCGTGTGCATATTCAGTTCGTTGATGACTTGCAATAATATGGATCTTGAACGCAATATTTCCAGTTCGTCTTCTATCTGAGTATTTGTTGCCGCCATATTGGACGGAGATACTTGGTTAAACAGATCGTTGATTGCTTTGTCGCTTCCTTCAGAATCTTTGATCACTACCGAGGCTGAAGCCTGGTATACCGGTGTGGTGATGTGTACATAGATATATGCGCCTGTCAGTGCGACAGCGATTGCTATCAGGAACCACCTCCAGTGTACTATGATTTTATAGAATAGTTCGATTAAGTCTATTTCCTGTTCTTGTTGTTTCTGTTCGTTTTCCATGGGGCGTAATTTGTTTTGTTATCTTAATATGGTCACAATCAGTCCGGCCATTGATATTAATATAGATGTGATAGAAATCAGCAGATTGGTGGAAGAACCGATATTGGCTCCCTGTGTTTTGGCTTTATTGGGTTCCACATATACAATGTCGTTCTGATGCAGATAAAAATCGGAAGAGTGGATGACGTTTACATCATTGAGGTTGACGGTGATTAATCGTTGCCGGTTGTTTTCTTTGCGGATGATGCGTACGTTGTTTCGTTTGCCATAGATGGTAAGGTCACCTGCCATTGCTATTGCTTCAAGAAGATTCACCTGTTCATTGTTTACCGTATATATGCCGGGATGGTTTACTTCTCCGATTACGGAGATTTTATAATTCACCAGGCGCACCGTAACAATGGGCTGTTCTTTCAGATAGCGTTTCAGCTTCTCGGCGATCATATCCGAAATCTCCTGGGTTGTCATTCTCTCTACTTTTAACTCTCCAAGTACGGGTAAGGTAATCCTTCCCTCACTGTTCACCAGATAGTTTTGCAGGATCGGTTGGCTCGTCGAGTTGGTGGTATTAAGTTCGTTTTGTGAGGTGGGTACTATTAAATTGAAAGGGAGGGCCGCTTCCGGTTCGGAGCAGCTAATGGAAATCGTAAGCAAATCTTTCGGCATGATACGGGCATTGAACTCTACAGGAGCATTGTTCTGCTCCGTACCTAACTGCTGTAAATAAGCTACTCGTTTGCTTGAGGAACACGATGTGCAGAGAATGCACCAAAATAACGCTGTCCATACGGTTTCTTTCATCATTGTATATCGCTGCCCGTCATTCCCCGAACCGGCGTTTGAGTAAATAAAAAAAGCGTGGGAACTGTTGCTGTTATCTGTCAAAGAGGCATCGCCAAACGCCTGAGTATAGATAATAAAGACAACAGCCCACGCCCAACTATATACTATTGAAGGATATACATTGAGCATGAGCGTTTTGTTGCCTATTATTCTTATACTCCTCTGAAATTGGCGATTTCCTTTGACAAGAATAATATGGTAAACGCTTCTAACTACTTAAATATGTTTAGTTTAAAAGATACATCAACGCTCTTTAAACTGAGTGCAAAAATAATCAATAATTTATAAAAGGCAATAATATTGATTCTTTATTTCATCATAAGTCCGGTTTAACTTTTTTCTTTTATGGAATTTGCCATAAACAGGAGGCGATAGAAAGAAGGAAGCGGTTCCCGGTAAGATGGAAAGAGGACGGCATGGAGCTTGCTATTCTACATTTTTTATCCTCTTTCGGAGCTTATCTGTATTTTTATCGCAAAATAATCGCAAAAAGTGATAGATTGAATGAAATTATTCTTATTTTTGCAACATCTTATCAAAATCAAAAGTAGAAACAGAGACAATGATGCATTACTATCCACATACAGTCACATCGATGTGTATCCTGATGATCGGGACACAGGGGACAATGGGGATGACCCTTAGGGGTTAATATATAGTATGATGTGTATCTACGTGATTCACGCTTACAGGAAGTAAGCAAAACTCAATTTTATATTTTATTATTTGTATCAACAAAAGTGGTTTTGTATGCCTTAAGGAGCGTACAAAGCATTCCATTAAATAAGTATCTGCATGAAAGTAATGAAATTCGGCGGAACGTCCGTAGGTTCCGTGAACAGCATTTTAAGCGTAAAGAAAATCGTAGAGTCTGCCGGTGAGCCGGTAATCGTTGTAGTGTCCGCATTGGGCGGGATCACTGACCAGTTGATTAGTACTTCCCGAATGGCCGCCACGGGCGATGCAGCTTACGAAGGGGCATATCGGGAAATAGTACGCCGTCACGAAGAAATGGTAAAGGGAGTGATTCCTGCCGGAGAAACTCAAACTTTGTTGCACTATCAGGTGAATGAACTGCTTGATGAACTGAAAGATATTTTTCAGGGCATTTATCTGATTAAAGACCTTTCCCCGAAAACATCCGATACCATTGTCAGCTATGGTGAACGCCTGTCTTCACTGATTGCGTCACGGCTGATTCAGGGGGCTGTGTGGTTCGATTCACGCACTTTTATCAAGACAGAAAAGAAACACAATAAGCATACACTGGATACGGAACTGACCAATCGGTTGGTGCGGGAGGCTTTCAAAGAGATTCCACAGGTATCACTCGTACCGGGATTTATTTCTTCTGATAAGGTTTCGGGAGACGTGACCAATCTGGGACGCGGTGGCTCCGACTATACTGCCGCCGTCATTGCCGCAGCCCTCGGTGCCGATAGCCTGGAGATATGGACAGATGTGGATGGCTTTATGACTGCCGATCCGCGGGTGATCAGTACGGCCTACACCATCAGTGAACTGACCTATGTTGAAGCGACGGAGCTCTGTAACTTCGGTGCAAAAGTGGTTTATCCGCCTACCATCTATCCGGTGTGTCACAAGAATATACCGATTCTGATTAAAAACACATTTAATCCGGATGGGCAGGGAACGGTGATCAAGCAGAATGTAGACCATACGAAGAGCAAGGCCATCAAAGGTATTTCGTCTATCAACGATACGAGCCTGATTACGGTGCAAGGTTTGGGTATGGTGGGGGTGATCGGTGTAAACTACCGCATCTTTAAGGCGTTGGCAAAGAACGGCATCAGTGTGTTCCTCGTTTCGCAGGCTTCCTCAGAGAACAGTACCTCTATCGGTGTGCGTAATGCCGATGCCGATCTGGCTTGTGAGGTGCTGAACGAAGAGTTTGCCAAAGAGATCGAGATGGGTGAGATCTCGCCTATCCAGGCAGAAAAGAACCTGGCTACCGTGGCTATCGTAGGTGAGAATATGAAACATACACCGGGTATTGCCGGAAAGCTGTTCGGCACGCTGGGACGGAATGGTATCAACGTGATTGCCTGTGCGCAGGGAGCGTCCGAAACCAATATATCGTTTGTGGTCGATTCAAAATCACTGCGTAAATCGCTGAACGTGATCCACGACTCTTTCTTCCTCTCGGAATACCAGGTGCTCAACCTCTTTATCTGCGGTGTGGGTACGGTGGGTGGAAGCCTTGTCGAACAGATACGCCAGCAACAGAAGAAACTGATGATGGAGAATGGGCTGAAACTACATGTGGTGGGTATCATCGATGCGACGAAAGCGATGTTCAGCCGTGCCGGATTCGACTTGGGCAACTATCGTGAGGAGTTGAAAGAGAAAGGAACCGACAGTTCGCTGGACACTATCCGCGAAGAGATTATCGGCATGAACATATTCAACTCGGTATTTGTGGATTGTACGGCCAGTCCGGACATCGCATCTTTGTATAAGGACTTCCTGCAACACAACATCTCTGTGGTGGCGGCCAATAAGATCGCTGCTTCGTCGGCTTACGAGAATTACCGCGAACTGAAGCTGATAGCCCGTCAGCGTGGTGTGAAATATCTGTTTGAAACCAACGTGGGTGCCGGACTTCCGATTATTAATACCATCAATGACCTGATACATAGCGGTGACAAGATCCTGAAAATCGAAGCCGTCCTTTCGGGCACACTGAACTATATCTTCAATAAGATCAGTGCCGATGTGCCTTTCAGCCGTACCATCAAGATGGCGCAGGAGGAACGCTACTCCGAACCTGATCCGCGTATCGACCTTAGTGGCAAGGATGTGATCCGTAAGCTGGTGATCCTGGCCCGCGAAGCCGGATATAAGCTGGAGCAGGAAGAGGTTGAAAAGAACCTGTTTGTGCCGAACGACTTTTTCGAAGGTTCGCTGGAAGACTTCTGGAAGAAGGTACCCAGTCTGGATGCTGACTTCGAAGCCCGCCGCAAGGTGCTCGAAAGCGAGAATAAACATTGGCGTTTCGTTGCCAAGCTGGAAAACGGTAAGGCATCCGTAGGCTTGCAGGAAGTGGACCGCAACCATCCTTTCTACGGATTGGAGGGCAGCAACAACATCATCCTGCTGACTACCGAGCGCTATAAGGAGTACCCGATGATGATTCAGGGATACGGTGCGGGTGCCGGAGTGACAGCCGCCGGTGTGTTTGCCGACATCATGAGTATTGCAAACGTATAAAAAGAAGCTTATGAAACACATCATCCTGTTAGGCGATGGAATGGCCGACTGGCCTGTGAAATCGTTGGGAGGCAAGACGCTCCTGCAATATGCAAAAACGCCTTATATGGATAAACTGGCCCGCATGGGACGGGTCGGACGGTTGGTGACCGTAGCCGACGGGTTTCATCCGGGAAGTGAAGTAGCCAACATGTCGGTTCTGGGATACAATCTTCCGCAGGTGTACGAAGGGCGCGGGCCGCTCGAGGCCGCCAGTATCGGTGTAGATCTGCAGCCGGGCGAGATGGCGATGCGTTGCAACCTGATTTGTACGGAAGGGGATATCCTGAAGAACCATTCGGCCGGGCATATCACCACGGAAGAGGCGGATGTGTTGATTCAATATCTTCAGGAGAAGTTAGGTGACGACCGGGTGCGGTTTCATACCGGTGTGCAATACCGCCATTTGCTGGTGGTGAAAGGGGGGAACAAGCAGTTGGACTGCACTCCGCCGCACGATGTGCCTTTAAAGCCTTTCCGTCCGCTGATGGTGAAACCGCTGGTGCCGGAGGCCGAAGAGACAGCCGGCTTGCTCAACGAACTGATCCTGAAGTCGCAGGAACTGCTGAAGGATCATCCGCTGAACCTGAAGCGGATGGCCGAAGGCAAGGACCCTGCCAACAGTATCTGGCCGTGGAGTCCGGGTTATCGTCCGCAGATGGAACGTCTGTCCGATACATTTCCGCAAGTGAAGAGGGGAGCCGTAATCTCGGCTGTCGATCTGATCAACGGTATCGGATATTATGCCGGACTGCGCCGCATCGCGGTGGAAGGGGCGACGGGACTGTACGACACCAACTATGAGAATAAGGTGGCCGCCGCATTGGAAGCCTTGAGGACGGATGACTTTGTCTATCTGCACATCGAAGCCAGTGACGAAGCCGGGCACGAAGGTGACGTGGCACTGAAGTTGCGGACCATCGAGAACCTGGACAGCCGTGCCGTAGGCCCTGTCTACGAGGCGGTGAAGGATTGGGACGAACCGGTGGCCATCGCCGTATTGCCCGACCATCCCACTCCTTGCGAGCTGCGCACGCATACCAATGAACCGGTACCGTTCTTCATCTGGTATCCGGGCATCGAACCGGACAGCGTACAGACCTTCGACGAGATAGCAGCCGTGGAGGGCAGCTACGGACTGATGAAGGAGGATGAGTTTATTAAAGAGTTTATGAATCATTAGCGAATACGGTTCACCACAGATTACACGGATTAACACAGAACTTTTAATCTTAAATATCAACGATCTATATTATTAATCTGCGAAAATCTGTGTAATCTGTGGTGAAACGGAAATGAAACATTTAGCGCATAATCATTATAAAAGTATCTATGAAATATTATAGCACAAACAAGCAGGCACCGCTTGCTTCACTTGAAGAAGCAGTGGTAAAAGGGCTTGCTTCCGATAAGGGCTTATTTATGCCCATGACCATCCGGCGTTTGCCGCAGGAGTTTTACGACGAGATAGACAGCCTTTCTTTTCAGGAGATCGCATATCGGGTGGCGGATGCCTTTTTTGGCGAAGATGTCCCGGCGGAAATATTGAAAGAGATCGTTTATGACACATTGAACTTTGATGTTCCGCTGGTACAGGTTAAGGACAATATCTACTCACTGGAGCTTTTCCACGGTCCCACGCTTGCCTTTAAGGATGTGGGCGGACGGTTTATGGCCCGTTTGCTGAGCTACTTTATCCGCAAGGAAGGCAGGAAGCAGGTGAATGTGCTGGTGGCTACCTCCGGAGATACGGGCAGTGCCGTGGCCAATGGCTTTCTGGGAGTGGAAGGCATCCATGTGTATGTGCTCTATCCGAAGGGAAAGGTGAGTGAGATACAAGAAAAACAGTTCACTACGCTGGGGCAGAACATCACGGCACTCGAAGTGGACGGCACTTTCGACGACTGTCAGGCGCTGGTGAAAGCGGCCTTTATGGATAGTGAACTGAACGAGCGGTTGTTGCTGACTTCGGCCAACTCCATCAATGTGGCCCGTTTCCTGCCGCAGGCTTTCTATTACTTCTACGCTTACGCACAGTTGAAACGGGCGGGACGGGCAGCGAATGCCGTCATCTGTGTGCCGAGCGGAAACTTCGGAAACATTACGGCAGGCTTGTTCGGTAAGAAGATGGGGTTGCCCATCCGGCGTTTTATCGCTGCCAATAACAGGAATGACATTTTCTATCAATACTTGCAGACGGGGCGGTACAATCCTCGTCCGTCGGTTGCTACCATTGCCAATGCGATGGATGTGGGCGATCCGAGTAACTTTGCCCGTGTACTCGATCTGTATGGTGACTCGCATGCGGCTGTCGCAGCCGAGATTTCCGGTGCGACGTATACCGACGGGCAGATCCGTGAGACTGTGAAAACCGTATGGCAGGAGACCGGCTATCTGCTCGATCCCCACGGTGCATGCGGCTTCCGTGCCTTGGAAGAGGGCTTGCAGCCGGGTGAGACAGGTGTCTTCCTGGAGACGGCCCATCCGGCAAAATTCTTGCAGACGGTTGAGGCCATCATCGGTACTGAGGTCGAGATACCTGCCAAACTCCGGGCATTTATGAAAGGTGAGAAGCAAAGCTTGCCGATGACGAAGGAGTTTGCCGATTTCAAGAGCTACCTGCTGGGCAGGTAGAAACTCACCCCTGAGGGTACAGGGAGACACATGAGGGCACAGGGTGACGCAGACGATTTAGGTCATGGATTATTGACGTGAATACTCTGTGCCGCTCTGTGCCCTCGGTGGTGAAATATGCTTTTTCCCCCGCCGCCGGCTTTTCCCCCGGATTCGCTTCCGCGCGCATGCGGTTTTTTTTCGTTCCACATGCGGGTGAAAGTCGGTTCTTGTATAAAACTAAATAACTGGAATCCGCTTCCCGCTCCGGGCCTTTTCCCGAACTTTCCGCTGCCTCTTTTGTTGTACCCCAATAAAACCTAACCCCTCGTGTATGATGAAGAATAAAAAAGTGGAGGCCAATCTGAGCATGGTGGTGTCCAAAACCTTTAGCGGATTGAATATGAATGCGTTGAAATACCTGCTTCCCGTGTGGGTCAGCCCTCTTTCGGGAGTGGCCCTCCGGTGCGTGTTTGCCGCCGTTGCTTTCTGGATCATCGGAATGTTTGTCAAGCCCGAGACTTCTACCCGCAAAGAAAAGATCTACCTTTTCCTCCTTGGTGCGTTGGGCATTTACGGTTTTATGTTTCTCTATCTGGTGGGGCTGAGTAAGACGACCCCCGTCTCCAGTTCCATTTTCACCAGTCTCCAGCCCATTTGGGTGTTTGTCATCGCCGTTGTCTTTTTCAAAGAGAAAATCAGTGTCCTGAAGGTTGCCGGCATCTCCCTCGGACTCGGCGGGGCCATCCTCTGTATCCTGGCACAAAAGAGTGACGACTTGGCTTCGGACGCCCTGACGGGGAACGTGCTGTGCCTGTTGAGTTCGATTGCCTATGCCATCTATCTGGTGGCGAGCAACCGTATCCTGAAATCGGTCGGAATGTTTACGGTGCTGAAGTATACCTTTGCTGGAGCAGCCTTTTCGAGCATTCTGGTCTCTGCCATCACCGGTTTTCATGCACCGGTATTTTCCGGACCAGTGCATTGGTTTCCGTTGTCTGTCCTCCTGTTCGTCCTGATTTTCCCTACGGTCGTCAGTTATCTGCTGGTGCCCATAGGACTGAAATATCTGAAGACTACCGTGGTCGCCATTTATGGTTATCTGATTCTGATGGTGGCCACCATCGTTTCCCTGTTGGTCGGGCAGGACCGCTTCAGCTGGGCGCAGACCATTGCCATCGGCATGATATGCATCAGTGTCTATCTGGTCGAGGTGGCGGAAACGAAGGAGAAACCTCTCAGTAATTCAGATAAACCAGGTAGTCTCCCTCCGCATGGATCGTGAATTCGTCACCTGTCGCCTCGTTCAGTGTCCCTTGCCACCAGTTGTCGAAGTCGCTGAGCGGGTATACCAATCCCTCTCCTCTGAGTCCGGTGGCACCGAAGTTAAAGACAGAGACCTGTTGTCCGGGGCGTGATTTGAAAGTGTTCCGTCCCGATGCGGGAACGAACATGCCATGATCGGTCAGCATCGTCACCTGTGCTCCCACCTTCATATAATCCACCAGCAGGCTGATGTTTCCCAATGTATGGTCTTCCCGTTTGCCGGTTGCACCTACAAGGATGATCACCTTCTTGCCTTGGTCCAGCAGGAAATGGACCGCTTTGGTCTGATCGTTCGTTTCCTGGTCGTCTATCTGATGGAATATTTCCCTGAAACGGTCTTTATTCTCCGCCGAGAGGGAGTCCCCGTCACCGATGATGGCATTCGGGATGAATCCCCGGCGGATGTGTTCATCGGCCGATCCGTCACAGCATACCACATAGGGAGCCATGATCAGCATGGTTTCGGGCATGGAGTGGGTTGGATATTCGCCGTTGCCCAGTATCACGGCATCCATATCGATATCATTTACTTTCATAGTGCATCATTTGTTTCCATTTAAAGTAGCCAAAGATAGCAATTATTGAGTAAAGTCCGTAAAGGGCGGATGTGAAATAAAGCTCTTTGTAGATGTAAAGTCCGCAGCATACCACGTCGACCAGTATCCATGCCCACCATTGTTCTACGTATTTGCGCGCCAGCATCCACATGCCGATGATGCTCAGTGCCGTGGTAAACGAATCGAGCCAGGGTACGTTGCTGTCCGTGAACCGGATCAGTATCCAGGCAATGCCGAGGAAGGCTGCTAAGAATACCGCGGTCAGCGGAAGATACCTTTTCAGCGGAGTATATGTGATGGGGAGTTCGGCTTTCGACTCCCGGCCGGCACCCCGCATCCAGACAATCCATCCGTAAACGGCCGCCAGCAGATAGTAGATGTTGATTCCGAAGTCGGCATACAGTCCCGCCCGGTAGTAGACGAAGATGTAGATGGCAGGCATGATGATGCCTGCTATCCAGAGGTAAATGCTGGCACGGTATTCCAGCCAGAGATAAATCAGCCCGATCAGGGTACCTGTGATTTCGAGGTAGTTCATGGCTTAAAAGCGGATGGAAATGTTACCCATTACATTCGTTCCGGCCTGTGCGGCGTAGCCGGCATAGTTGTAGCGCTCTACCTCTCCTTTTACTATCTTATAACCGCTGCCTGCATATCCGTTGTTTTCGTACTCGGCATTGAAGAGGTTGTAGATGGTGAATCCTGCCGTAACCGACTTTACGTGAGGGAGCTTGAAGGTGTAAGCCAGGTTGAGGTTGCTCACGAAATAGGCGTCCAGCGTCTGGTCAGCCTGTCTGGCATTGCTCATGTACTGCTTGCTGACGTATTGTGATTGCAAGGCGGCCTCGAATCCCCGATAGCTGAACGAGAAGCGGTTGTTCAGGATCAGGTCCGGCGAGAAGGCAATCGGTGTATTTCCGTGGCTGACCTCGATCGGATTCTTCCATTCGTCTTCATACAGCTTTTCGGTGAAGTTCTTCACCCGGTTTTTGCTCAGTGTACCATTGATGTCCCACTGGAACCATTGGCAGGGCTTCACACCCAGCATCAGTTCCACTCCCATCCGGTAACTGTCGGGCACGTTGCGCGCCATAGCCTCGCCTATCTCGTTCAGCTCTCCGGTCAGTACCAACTGGTCTTTGTAGTCCATATAGTAGAAGTTGGCCCCGGCGCTCAGCCAAGTGTTCCGGTAGGTATATCCCAACTCATAGTCGAGCAGTTTTTCCGCCTTTGGATACTCGTCCGCGTTGCCGTCGGTATAGTTGTTCCGTGTCGGTTCCTTCTGGGCGATGGAGAACGATGCGTAAACCCGGTTGTTGGCGTCTATGTCCCAGTTCAGCCCGGCTTTCGGGTTGAAAAAGTTGAAGTGATCGTTTACCGCCAGTTTTTGCAGGGCATCCGCGTTGTAGTCAAACTTATCGTTGTCGCCGTTTATCTTATAGTTGATGTAGCGGTATTGCAGGTCGGCGTACGCATTGAGCCCCGCCACCAGGTTATAGTTGGCTTTCAGATAGAGGTTGCCGTCCGTCTTCTTCGCTTTATTCCGGTAGTATTCGTGGTCGGGGAGCAGTTCGCCGATGTAGTTTTTCACCCAGATCACCCGTCCGAAGTGCCATCCGTCATAATGGTTCAGCGCACCTCCCAGTGAAGCGTTCAGCTTTCCGTTCTGGTAATTTACCGAGAACACGCCGCCACCGAAGTGGTTGTCCATCTTCTTCTGACGGATCAGGTCGCTCTTGTCCACCTCTTTGCCATCGTGCATGAAAGGTGGCAGGCGATACTCCTTCAGTGTCCGGTCCTCCTTATACTCCTGATAATATCCGTCTCCTTTCGTATAATGGAGTGCTGCGTTCAGGTTCCATTCCGGCGAGAAAGTGTGGTTCAGTAAGAGCTGGTAGTTCATTTGCAGATAGTTGTCTGTCTGGTCTTTGTAGAAACGGATGTTGCCGTCATCATCCGTGTACATGCCGCACGAGTTGAAACGTCGTCCGTACTTCTCCATTTCTTCCTTGCTGGCATAATTCCAGGCATGATACGTTTTCTCTTTTCCGCCGAAAGTGATGAACTTCACCGAAGTGTTGTCGGCGAAATATCCCCCCTGTGCATAAAAAGAATAAAGGTCTACCGAAGCCCGGTCGATGTATCCGTCCGTACTGATGTTGGACAGGCGGGCATCGAAGGCCCAATGGTCGTTCAACAGTCCGGTACCGAATTTTACCGTTTCTTTGTGCGCATTGAAGGTTCCGTACGAAGCATTCAGTTCGGCATACGGCTTCATCGAAATCCCCTCCGTCTGCATATTCACGCTGGCACCGAAAGCACCGGCACCGTTGGTCGAAGTTCCCGCACCGCGTTGCACCTGTATATCCTTCACCGATGAGGCAAAGTCGGGCATGTTCACCCAGAAAAGCGTATGGCTTTCGGCATCGTTCATCGGAATGCCGTTGGCGGTGATGTTGATACGTGTCCCGTCCGTTCCGCGCACACGCAGGGTGGTATAGCCGATGCCTGCTCCGGCATCACTGGTGGTCAGTGCCGAAGGTGTCATACTGAGCAGATACGGGATATCTTGCCCGAAGTTCTGCTTTTTGAGTTCCTCTTTCGACACGTTGGTAAATGCTACGGGAGTCTTCGAAGTGGCACGTGTGGATACTACCTGCACCTCTTGCAGGTTTACTACTTTCAAGCTGTCTGTCTCGCCCGCTTGCGCGAAGACGCTTGCTCCGGCTATCAGGCAGCCGGCAAAAATCATCTTTTTCATGTTGCTAATTTATTTTTCTCTACGCCGGCATTACCCGGATCAGGTCAAAGGGTATGTTCTCAGCCCGTCATGTTAAGGCACCCCTACTCAGTGAATCGGTGGCAAATTTACGCTTTTTGGGCGTGTTAAGCAAGAAACACTTCGCTATTTGATAAAAACATTGTAGCTTTGTCTGCTGTTATTAAATGAAAAACTTTTAAAATTGTACTATTATGCTACTATTCTTTCAAGCCACGCAACAAGTGGCAGACTCTCTGCAGGTAGCGGCCGATAAGCTCGATCAGGCCATTGCACAGGCCGATGGGCTGGATAAACTGGCTCTGGTTACCCAGCAGTTGATCGATTCGGGTATACAGGCCGGAGGTCACATCCTGAAGGCTGTGATTGTCTTTCTGGTCGGACGTTTTCTGATCCGGATGCTGAACCGACTTGTAAGGCGTCTTATGGATAAGAGAAATGTCGATATCAGTATCAAAACTTTTGTAAGGAGCCTCGTTAATATCCTTCTCACCGTATTGCTGATTGTTTCCGTGGTAGGTGCATTAGGAGTGGAAACCACTTCGTTCGCCGCTCTGCTGGCTTCTGCCGGTGTGGCTGTCGGTATGGCTCTTTCGGGTAATCTGCAGAACTTTGCCGGCGGACTGGTCATCCTGCTGTTCAAGCCTTATAAGGTGGGCGACTGGATAGATGCACAGAACGTTTCCGGTACTGTCAAGGAAATCCAGATCTTCCACACCATCCTGACCACTGCCGACAATAAATTGATTTATGTTCCGAACGGTGCACTGAGCAGTGGGGTCGTGACTAATTACAGCAATCAGACAACCCGGCGGGTAGAGTGGATTGTTGGTGTGGATTATGGTGAAGATTATAATAAGGTTGAGAAGGTGGTACGTGAGGTGCTGGCTGCCGATAAGCGTATCCTGGATGATCCTGCTCCCTTTATAGCTCTTCATGCCCTGGATGCGAGCAGTGTGAACGTGGTGGCCCGTGTCTGGGTGAACAGTGCCGATTATTGGGGAGTATATTTCGATATTAACAAGGCGATTTATGCTACATTCAACGAACAAGGCATTAACTTCCCCTTCCCTCAACTCACAGTTCATCAGGCACCCAACTGATAACTCATACAAAAAGGGTGGCTACTTCGTCGGAGGTAACCACCCTTTTTCAAGATTTATATTTAACCGATTAACACACTCCAAAATCTTCTGTCGGATCATACGTGTTGTCTGTGATGCCTAACAGATGGTTTATCTCTCTCCGCTTATCCAAATCCTTGAAATAGGTTTCCACCACTTTGTAAAGATCGAAACTGAATGTAGATCCGGCTGCCATATCCAATGACTCTACCATCTGTTCTACTGCCTGGTGGATTCTTTCTTGATCGATCAGGTGAAGCTCATTACTGTGAATAAGATATTTTTCCATAACCGTTGTTGTTTTAAATTTCTACAGATAAAACATTCTGAAAGAGGATAAGGTTCAATCTGTTTTTTCTTATCTTTGCGGTCTCTGTATTTTGCCTTAAATCTTTAAGTGGGGAATATTCGATAATGAATCAGTTCTTAGACTTTGACCAGAAACTGTATGCAGAACTCCGTAAAGGTAGCGAGCATGCTTTCGTTACTGTTTTCCGGCAGTACAATCGCTTGTTGTATGCATTGGCCTATCGGTATTTCAAATCCGGTGAAGAAGCCGAAGATGCCGTACAATATACCTTTATGAAACTGTGGGAACAGCGGGAAAGGTTTGACTTTCAGTCCGGAATCCGGAGTTTATTATTTACTATTTTAAAGAACTACATACTGAATGAATTACGACATCGTAATCTTGTTTTCGAGAAACATTATGAAATGGCCCAGAAAGACGAAGAAGCCGATGATGGTTTCCTGAAAGATTTTGAGGATAAAGACTTCAGGGAGCATCTCCGGGCCGCTATCGGCAAACTCCCCCCTCAAAAGCAAAGAATATGCCGTTTGAAAATAGAGAAAGGGCTTTCCAATCAGGAAATAGCGGACGAGATGCATATTACGGTTCCTACCGTAAAATCACATTATACCCAGGCCATTAAGATACTTCGTGCGGAAATAGAATCGTTGATTGTACTACTTCATGTATTGTGGATTCATTTTTTAGGGTGAGTGTCAACTCATACTTTTAAGTTGGTGAAGTGTTTTTATTAGTAGATAAAGAAAAGTAGAAATGAAAATAGATGATGCGATTATAGATAAGGTGCTCAATAATGAAGCTTCTGCAGAGGAGGCCGGAAAGGTGGCGGAATGGTTTGCTACAGAGGAAGGTAGCCGCTATCTGTCGGAACGGCTGGAAAATGAATCTTTGCGGTTGACGGAAGAGCAGGCCTTGGATTGGCTGGACCATCCGGTGCCGGAAGAACGGATGCGGCAACGCTTTATGGGAGAGATCAAACCACAGAAAAAAACAATATCTTATCGTCGCGGACTGATAGCGGCGGCCGTGTTGATCCCTTTCCTTTTTCTCAGTTTGTCGCTTTGGTTTCTGGCCGACAGAACCGGTGTATTCTCTGCTACGGAGTATGCTGAACTGAAGGTTCCTTACGGTGAACAGATGCAGGTCGTTTTGCAGGATGGTACGGTCGTACAGTTGAACTCGGATACTCGTTTGCGATATCCCAAACAATTTGGGCTGTTCAATCGTAGTGTTGAGCTGTGGGGAGAAGGCTATTTTGTGGTAGCCAAAGAAAAGAACCGTCCGTTTATTGTCGATTTGAAGGGAATCGAGGTGAAGGTGACCGGAACCAAATTTAATGTGAAGGCATATCCTGCAGAGCAGAATGTATGGGTGACACTGGAAGAGGGCGGAGTTCTGCTAAAGGATTCGAAGCATAAGGAGTATCCTCTTGTACCCGGTCAAAGTGCGGAATATAACAGAAAGTCCGGACGTTGCCAGATATCCGAACCGGAAGATATGAACCAGATCTCTTCCTGGCGTTCCAATAGCCTGAACTTTTATCTCACTCCGTTGAAAGAGATCATAAAAGTGATGGAACGGCAGTATGATGTTCATTTCATTGTGCGTGATTCTACTTTATTGAATAACAGGTTTACTCTGTCTACCAGCAAAGTGAACGTTGATGATGTATTGCGTGATTTGGAGGCGGTTTCATGGATACGTTTCTCACAAACAGAAGACGGGGTGTTCGAAGTCCTGAAGAAAGAATAGATGGATTGAATCATCATTCCTATATAGATAGATGCAGACCAGACAAAAGGGACTGCATCTATTTTTTTAGATGTACTCTAAAACAGAAGACTCATACTTTCTTTCGGGTGAGGTGTTAGCTTATGTATACTAAAAAGGCCTTTCGGAATATTTATTTTGAGTATGAACCAGATGTCTGTACATAAAGATATCACAATGATTATGTGTTTATATGAAGTATTTGTTTACTTTGTTGATGGCCTGTCTCCCGTTTTCCTTTACTCATGGGATTAAGAGCCATCCATCTTTTCTAAATTCGTCCGGACGATGGGTAGTTTGGTCCGAAAAACCTGCTACATCCTGGCAGGATGCATTCGTTACCGGTAATGGAAGTCATGGAACAATGGTGATGGGACAGCCGGGAGAAGAAAGGATTATCTGTGTCCACGAAGAATTATTTATAAGGGGATGGGACCGCAATAAGGTGGCGGTTCCTTGCACCGCTTCTTTGCTCCCGCAAGTACGAAGTCTGATGGAATCAGGAAAAAGTGATGCCGCGGATGCGTTGATGACGAGCGAAGCTGATTGCCAGTTGGTTGCCATGGGAGCCCGCCAACGTTGGCCTTTGATTCCTCATCCGGCTTTCGACCTGTGTATCCGGCATACGGGTATACCTTTACAAACCGAAAAGCAGTATAGAAGGCAGCTCGACCTGGAGACTGGAGAAGTGCTCACTTCCTGGTGCGAAAACGGGAAGGTGACGGAATCTGTGTTCTCGTCCAGGGAGCATAATGTGAATGTGGTCCGCTTGAAAGCCGATGAGGGTAATAAGATGAATCTGGTGCTGAGTCTGAAAGAGACTCCTGGGCGTGAAGGTATGCACTTTGATCATAACTTGGACAGTGCTTTCTCATCGGTGAAAGCAGAAGCCGTGTCGGGTTGGTTATCCTATCGTGCCGGCTATAAATATGATGTCGGTGGCTATGAAGGGTTAGCCCGTGTGACGGTTAAGGGAGGAAGTATGACGGCTGAAGGAGATTCTTTACGGATAACGGACGCTGAAGAGGTGTTGGTGCTCATTAGGATCACTCCTCTGAAGGAGGCCCGTTTATCCGTGCGTTCGTCCGTACAAAAAGAACTGTCGGGTTTGCCGCTTGATTATGGTAAGTTGCTGAAACCTCATAGCCGGATACATGGGGAAATGTTCCGCCGTATGCAGTTGGATCTGGGATGTTCGTCCGACTGGAAGACCGTTCCGACTGAGAAAATGCTTTCGACGATTCACGAATGTGGGGTTACTCCTTTGTTTTTAGAGCAGATCCACGCAATGGGCCGTTATCTCTTGATTTCTTCGTCCGGCAAATATCCGCCTCCTTTACAAGGAATTTGGGGAGGAGGCTGGAAACCCGGATGGATTGGCGGATTTGTTTGGGATTCAAATATTAATTTAGCTATTTCGGCAGCATCTATGGGCAACTTGCATGAATGTGCGGAGTCTTATATTGGATATGTCGAAAATCTATTGCCGGGTTGGAGACTGAATGCGAAAAACTACTTGGGATGCCGGGGCTTTCTTGTAGCCCATTACAATGATCCGGAAAACGGATATCTGACTCATTTCGGAAGATCTTTTCCCTGGATGTTCTGGGCGGGTGGGGCTGGCTGGAATATACGGCCATTCTACGAGTATGCTATGCTGACCGGTAACGAGACCTTCCTAAAAGAACACGTATTCCCCCTCTATCGGGAGATGGCCGGTTTTTATGAAGATTATCTTATTATGGGCTGTGACAGCCTTTATCATATCTGTCCGAGTGTTTCACCGGAAAACGCATCTCCCGGAACTGATACCTGGCTGAGCAAAGATGCTACGATGGATGTTGCCATTGCCAGAGAAGTGTTTGGCCTGCTTCTGGAGATGGGGCATAAGTTCCGTGTGGATAAGAAAGAACTGGAACGGTGGAGTCATTATCTGCAACGCTTGCCGGCTTATCGGATAAATAACGATGGGGCATTGGCCGAATGGATTGATCCCCATTATCCGGATATGTATAACCACAGACATCTTTCACACTTATATCCGGTGTTTCCCGGTTCCCGGTTGGGTAAGTCAAAAGGAGATTCCCGTCTTATTAAAGCGGCAAGTGTAGCTTTGGACAAGCGTTTTGCCTTCGATACCGGTTCGGCTCATGGACTAATCCATGTGGCACTACAGGCTGTACGGTTGGGAGATATAGAGAAAGTGAAGACCAATCTGGACCGCTTTTGCCGCCGCCATTATTTATATGACGGACTGGTTACCTCGCATGATCCCGAGCATCAGGTTTACAATCTGGATGCGGTTTTGAGTTTTCCGCGTCTTTTGATGGAAATGCTGGTTTATACGGAAAAGGGGAAAATAGAACTACTGCCGGCTTGGCCTCATGAATATGCCGATGGCTGCATAAAAGGGATACAGGTGTATGGTGGACACACATTGGATATTACGTGGAAATCCGGACAGCTGGTGGAAGCCGTCCTGCATGCACGGCAAAACGAATCCTATGAAGTAGTTTATGGGGATCGGAGAACACGATTACAGCTACGTGAAGGCAAGACTTATCATTTCTCTGCACCATTTTTTGCAGAAAAATGAAAATGACACTCATACCTTCTTTGGGATGGTGTGTTAGCCTATATAGAAAGGCCTTTTTATAAATTATAAAAATAATTAATTTAATACTGTATGAAATGAAAACAAGAACCAGAACGAAAATGCTGTTGCTCTTAGGAGTTCTTTTATTTGGCTTTACTGTTTCGGCATGGTCACAAAAAGTTTCTTTAAATTTTAATAATGAGAGGGTAGAGAAGGTACTGTCTTCTATAAAAAGCCAGACAGGGTTAGGGCTGGTGTTCAGCGATCAATTGATCAACGTAAACCGTAAAGTATCCATTCAGTTGAAAGATGCCACTCTGGAGGATGCGTTGACAAAACTATTGGCAGGAACGAAAGTTACTTTTGAGGTCAGAAATAATAAGATTTATTTTATTGAAAAGAAAACGGACCAACAACCCGGTTCCCGGAAGAAGAAGGTATCCGGAGTGGTGAAGGACGCTATGGGGGAACCTGTCATCGGAGCCAATGTTGTTGAAAAAGGAGCAGGCACCAATGGGGTGATAACAAATCTGGATGGGGAGTTTACGCTGGAAGTTCCGGAGAATGCTTCTTTGACTGTCAGTTACATCGGCTATCTGCAACAAGATGTTTCGACAAAAGGGAAGGATACGTTTAACATCATTCTGAAGGAGGATACCAAAACCCTGGAAGAGGTGGTAGTTGTGGGATACGGTGTTCAGAAGAAAGTGAATCTGACGGGAGCAGTTGCTGCTGTCGATTCCAAATCATTGCAAAACCGTCCGGTGACTAACGTATCGAATGCCATCCAAGGGTTATTGCCCGGTGTGACTGTCATTTCCGGAACCGGACAGCCGGGAAGTGACAATACAACCATTCGTGTGCGTGGTGTCGGGACTTTAAATAACTCTAATCCGATGTATGTTGTGGATGGTTTACCCGTATCCAGTATCAATGAGGTAGATCCCAGCGATATCGAGAATATCTCAGTACTGAAAGATGCTTCTTCAGCAGCTATTTACGGTTCACGTGCGGCAAATGGAGTTATCCTGATTACTACTAAAAAGGGAGGTGATAAAGCACCTACTCTACGTTATGACGGCTATGTGGGCTGGCAGAAACCTACAGCTCTTCCCGAATATCTTCATTCATGGGAATACGCAAAGCTGTACAATAAAGCCATGGTTAATGAAGGTAAGAAACCTATTTATACGGACGAAGAGATTGAAAAGTTCAGAAACGGTTCAGATCCTGACAACTATCCCGATACGGATTGGCAAGGACTATTCTACAAAACCGGTTTGCAACACAGCCACCGTGCCGAGATTTCGGGAGGTACGGATAAGATGACTTATATGTTCTCTGCCGGTTATCTGGGACAGGACGGTATTATCGATATTGCTAAATACGATCGCTATTCGGTACGGGGTAATATGAATGCCAAGATGGGAAAGTTTACAGCAGGAATGAACCTTTCCTTCACGTATGGTGAGGCACAGGAACCTGTGAGTGGTTTTACCGGTGAGATGTCTAATATCTTTTCACAAATCAACCAGATCGCCCCTTTTATTCCTTATAAATATTCAAACGGATATTATGGATATGCCAATGACGGTAACCCGCTGGCTTTTATCGAGGAAGGCAACTTGCGTACCACCAAGCAACACATCACCAGAGCCATCGGAAATGTGAGCTATGAACCGGTCAAGGGATTGAAGATTCAGGAAATCGTGGGTTATGAATATAAATCGATCTCCGACGAGAAGTTTATTAAGGATATCCAGTATTATAACTGGAAAACAGGAGAGCCTACAAAATATCAGGGACCTAACAGTCAGACTGATGAACGTAAGAATGGGCTGAAACTGAATTTACAGACACTGGTCAGTTATAACAATACGTTTGGAAAACATACTGTAGGTGCACTGGCGGGATACGAACAGGAATATTACCGTGAGGACTGGACTAAGGGATACCGGAAAAATTTCTTGAACAATGATCTTTGGGAATTGAATGCCGGTTCACCTGATGGACAGACAGCCAATGGCTCAGCCAATGAATACGCATTGCGTTCATTCTTCGGGCGTCTGACTTACGACTATGACAATCGCTATTTGGTAGAGGCAAATATCCGTCGTGACGGAACTTCACGCATCTTTAAAGACTCCCGTTGGGGTGTGTTCCCCTCTTTCTCGGGGGCATGGCGAATCATCAATGAACCGTTTATGGAAGGAACCCGCAATGTACTGTCCGATCTGAAGCTGCGTGGAGGTTGGGGCGTTCTGGGCAATCAGGCTATTTCTTACTATTCTTATCAATCTGTACTTGATCAAGCCAATTATTCCTTCGGTGGAACAGTTGTACAGGGAGTGGCTCCGGTAGATGGTGCTAACCGTAACCTTGTTTGGGAGACCACAGAAACATTGAACTTCGGACTCGATATGGGATTCTTGGGCAATCAGTATACTTTGTCTATTGAAGGATACCGTAAACTGACTTATGACATTCTGATGAAATTGCCAGTGAGCACCTTGTACGGTCTGAATGCTCCTTACCAGAATGCAGGTAAAGTAAAAAATACCGGTTTTGAAATGACTGCAGGCTATAAACTGAATACTCATGGCTGGAACTTCCAGGTGTCGGCTAATGCTGCATATAACAAGAATGAAGTACTTGACCTGAAGAATGGCGGAGCACGCATCTGGAGCGGTAAATATTTTAATCAGGAAGGTTATGCCATCAATTCTATCGGAGGATACATTGCGGAAGGACTTTTCAAAACAGAAGAAGAGGTTGCCAATAGTGCTACGATACCCGGTACCGAAACTGCACCCGGTGACATCAAATACCGCGATATCAATAATGATGGAAAAATTGACGGAGAGGATCGTGTTTATATCGGTAATACAATGCCTAAGTGGACTTTCGGGCTGAATCTGTTTGCTGAATGGAAAGGGTTTGATGCTACTTTCCTGTTCCAGGGAGCTGCTGATGTGCAAGGGTATCTTGCAGGCCCCGGTGTAGTGGGCGAAATGATCGGAGCAAAAGGTAAGCCGTCTTATATGTACCGTGACTGTTGGGATGCTGAAACCAATCCGAATGGCAAGTTTCCGAGAGCATTCTCTTCTTATCGCCAGAACAACAGTATCTATAATCCCTCTTCTTTCTGGATTGTCAACTCTTCATATTTACGTTTGAAGAACTTCCAGTTGGGATATACACTGCCCAAAGAATGGTGTAATGTGATGGGGATTTCGAGAATCAGAGTTTATTATAGCGGGCAGAATCTGCTTACCTTTACCAAATTTGATAAAGGCTTCGATCCGGAATCACCCGAAGGAGGAAGCTCTTATCCTCAAGTCAAAACAAATACATTTGGTTTAAACATAACTTTCTGATAGATAATACGTATGAAAAAGATAATATATAGTTTGTTATTTGCCGCTTTGTTCTCGGCATGTAGTACCGATTTTCTGGATCGGAATCCTTTGGACAAACCCTCAAACGAAGCCTTTTGGAGAACTGAAAAAGATGCCATGGCCGCAGCTACAGGATGTTATAATGGTTGGTTTTCTATGGATGAAGTGATTTATGCCGACTGTGCGTCGGATAATGCTTATAATCCTTTTACTTGGGAAGGCTGGGCGGTACAGGCCGCAGGAACAGCGACCCCTACCGATCCGGGTTATAGTTATATGGGATATGGGAACATGGTTCGCTATAATAATTTCCTGGAGAATATCCACCGCCCCGAAATGAATGAAGATTTACGCAAACGCTTGACAGCCGAAGTACGTTTTCTGCGTGCGTGGGATTATTTTCAGAAAGTGACACATTATGGTGATGTCCCGTTGGTAACTTCCGTACTTGAAATTAAAAATGCCAATTTACCACGTACCGAGAAAGCGAAAGTGGTTGAGTTTATCTTGAATGAACTGAAAGAGATCGCTCCGCAACTTCCCGAATCTTACTCCGGAAGTGATGTCGGACGTATTACTCGTGGCGCAGTTTTGACACTGAAAGCCCGTCTGGAACTGTTCGAACACCAGTATGATGATTGTATGGTTACTTGTAGCGAAGTAATGGGATTGGGCTACGAACTGTTTCCCGATTATAAAGGTTTGTTTAAGATTGCGAATGAAAATAATTCGGAAGTTATTCTGGATATACAATATGTAGAAAGCTTGTATGGTAACTGGGTTTTAGGAGTATTGCCTCCGGCCAGTGTGGGTGGATGGTGTTCTATCAATCCTACTCAATCACTGGTAGATGCTTTTGAGTGTGAAGATGGAAAAACGATCGAAGAGTCTGAGGTATATGATCCGAAAGAACCTTACTTGCACAGAGACCCTCGTTTGGCTGTTACCGTATTAGCTCCGGGAAATCTATACGAAGGAAAACGTTACGACCCAATTGATGTGAAAGATCCGAATGGAGATTATTATGCTCCCTACGGACGTTCTAAAACAGGATATTTGGTTCGTAAATATGTGGACGATTTGTCTGATTATGCGGATATGTGGGATTGTGGCATGAATGCCATTGTCATGCGTTATGCAGAAGTGCTGTTGATGTATGCCGAATGTAAAATAGAGCTGAATCAGATTGATAATTCCGTTTACGATATTTTGGACGACATACGTACCCGTGCTAAAATGCCGGTTGTAGACAGAACCCGATATACCGGTCAGGAGAAGTTGCGCGAATTACTCAGAAGAGAAAGACGTGTGGAACTTGCTATGGAAGGACTTCGGTGGTTCGATATTTGCCGTTGGAAAATCGGTGAACAAGTGTTGAACGGTAAGGTATACGGTTGTTTACTTGGAACGGTCGATCCTGTAACCGGTGCCCTTTCATTGACAAATGAACGAATTTTTGTTGAGAACCGGAAATTTGATCCGGCAAAGCATTATCTGTGGCCTATTCCGCAGACAGTGATCGATGCCACTCCGGCAATTGTACAGAATCCCAATTATTGATTTGGATGGGGAACTTTGAATACTTATATACAAAGAGTGCAATATTATTGTTTGCACTCTTTGTTACTACAGATGTTTACTCGAATTGTGTTGAATCATGCCCGTCGGGTAGGGAAATTCATGTGTCTTCTTCGCGTGGTAATGATTCTTATGGAGGAGAGGAAGCCCGGCCTTTAAAGACCATACAGGCTGCTGCCAATATTGCGCGGCCGGGAGATGTCATTACTGTTCATGAGGGGGTCTATCGGGAATGGGTGAATCCCCCCGTTGGAGGGGAAACAGCGGATAAACCTATTATTTATCAGGCTGCCGGAGGAGAGTATGTGGAAATCAAAGGTTCGGAGAGAATTAAAAACTGGAAAAGGCTGAGTAATACTACCTGGAGTGTAGCAATCTCGAATAATATATTCGCTGCGTTCAATCCCTATGCTGATACTTTGAAAGGAGACTGGCTTGAAAAAGGTAAATGGGCACATACCGGAGAAGTTTATTTGAATGATCGGGCGCTTACGGAAGCTCCACGACTGGAAAATGTATTATTAAACAAGACAGATAGTGCCCTGTGGTTTTGTAAAGTTACTAAAGACACAACTTATTTGTGGGCTAATTTCGGTCAGAAAGACCCGAATGAAGAATTGACCGAAATAAATGTTCGGCAAGCTGTGTTCTATCCGGAAAAGCCATTCGTCAATTATATTGTTGTGCGCGGATTTCGCATGAGCCATGCCGCTACTCCATGGGCACCGCCGACTGCTGAACAGATAGGATTGGTGGGTACACATTGGAGTAAGGGGTGGATAATAGAAAATAATACGATAAGCCATTCCAAGTGTGTCGGCATTACACTGGGAAAATATGGAGATGAATGGGATAATAAATCCGAATCTGTTGAAGGCTATATACAAACTACCCAACGGGCACTTGAAAATGGTTGGGATGAAAAGCGGATTGGTAACCATTTGGTGAGGAATAACCATATTTCCTATTGTGGTCAAGCTGGAATAGCCGGAAGTCTTGGAGCTGTTTTTAGTAGAATAGAAACGAATGTCATACATGATATCGGGTTACAGGAAACTTTTTGGGGATACGAATTAGCCGGAATAAAATTGCATGCTGCAGTGGATGTAATGATAAGCGGGAATCATATCTATCGGACAGAAGGAGGAATTTGGCTTGATTGGATGGCACAGGGAACCCGGATAAAAGGTAATCTGTTACATGACAACCAGACACAAGATCTTTCTTTGGAAGTGAATCATGGTCCCATACTGATAGATCATAACTTGTTTTTATCTCCGGAACTGGCGCAGATTAGACTTTCGCAGGGAGTTGCGTTCGTCAATAACTTGATTGCCTGGGAGATTTGGCCTACTGATAGCGTTGATAAGCGTGAGACCCCTTATTTAGAGCCGCATGGTACATCTATTATCGGATTTCATGATTGTCCTTGCGGCAACGTGTCCTATTTCAACAATATTTTCATGCGGACAGATTTGACTCCTTATGATCAGTGTCGTTTGCCAGTGCAAATGAAGGATAACGTGTTTTGGTCAGGGGCTATACCATCCATTCATGAGACTATGTGTGCAGTAGATACCACTCAACATCTGGTTGGGATAAGGAAATGTGAGGATGGCTGGTACTTACAAATAGATGTTCCCGAAAGTTGGGAGAAAGAAAAAAAATGGGTTATTCCTACTGTTGGACAGTTGAGATATGCAATTATTTCAAATCAAGCTTTTGACAAAATGGGCGGACTACCTGTGTCGTTAAAGGAGGACTACTGGGGTAAAAGACGTAAGAGTAAGATAACTTATTGTCCGGGTCCTATTGAGTTTGAAGCGAAAGGATTACAAATGATTAAAGTTTTTTGTGAAGATGAAAAGATTGTATTATAGGATTATTTTTTCTTGTTTAGCTATTCTGTTTCCACTTTCTCTGCTTTATGCGGGGGAAGTGGAGACAAGAATTTCGCTGAACATGAATCTTGGTTGGGCCTTTCACCGCGGGGATATTGTAAATGGTGAATATCCTGATTTAGATGATTCCGGCTGGATAGCCGCTACCCTTCCTCATATTATGCAATTAGAGAAGAAACATTGTGGCGGGGATATTATCTATGATGGAATAGGTTGGTACAGACGCACTTTTAAGGTACCGTCACAATACAAAGATAAAAGGATCAGTATCTCGTTCGAAGGAGTGATGAACGCCTGTGAGGTATTTCTGAACGGGCAAAAAGTATATACTCATCGAGGTGGATATATTGGTTTTGTGGCAGATCTCACTTCCTATCTTAATTGGAATCAAGATAATTTGTTGGCTGTCAGAGTTTCAGCAGAGTATGATCCGCTTACACCTCCCGGTAAGCCACAGGGAGGAATGGATTTTTATTATTACAGTGGTATTTATCGGGATGTGGAAATGATTATTGCCGATCCGCTTCACATCACTCATGCATTAGAAGAGGATGAAGTTGCCGGTGGCGGAGTTTTCGTCACATATCCGATAGTTGAAAAAGAGAGAGCTGTTGCTCATGTAAAAACACATATCAGAAATGAAGGTCAATATCTCCGGAAGGCGCAGCTTCGTACCCGGATGATTGATAAAAACGGTAAAGTGGTAGCTTGCCAACAAGACTCTTTTCGTTTGTTGGCTGGTGAGGCTCTTCATATCGAGCAAGATTTAAAGATAGACAATCCTTTTTTGTGGCATCCATATACTCCCGATCTGTATCAATTAGAAAGTACGGTTATTGAAAATGATAAAGTGACAGATCATTGCGCTGAGGCAGTTGGTATACGTACGATTGCTTACACCCGTGACGGGGGATTTTTCATAAACGGTGAACCGCTTTATTTGCGTGGAGCAAATCGTCATCAGGCATTTGCCTATATTGGAGATGCCGCTTCCAACTCCATGCAAGAAAGAGATGTGATCGATTTGAAACGCGGGGGCTGTAATGCCGTCAGGGCAGCTCACTATCCACAAGATCCTGCTTTCTTGGCTGCTTGTGATAAATATGGGTTATTGGTTGTGGAATGTATTCCCGGTTGGCAGTATTTTAATAAAGATTCTGTATTTATTTCCCGTCTCTATGAAGTCGGGAAAAAGATGATTCGTCGGGATCGCAATCATCCTTCGGTAATTCTTTGGGAAACAGCTTTGAATGAGAGCCGTTATCCGGCGGAAGTGGCCCGGGAATTACATGCCATTGCACATACCGAATATCCCGGCGACCAAATGTATACTGCCGGTGACTACTTCGGACATACGGACCGGGTTGATTATTTTGATGTATTTTATAAACAGGTATCCCGTTTCCCGAAAGATGGGGATGTGATGAGTAATTATCCGGAAGACCAGATTGCGGTGAAACCACTGTTCTGTCGTGAGTGGGGTGACGGCGTAGGAGAAAAACCTCGTGTGAGCCTAATGGAGAATGAAGAGGAACAATTGAAGCAGTGCCGGGGACGTTTTCAGCAGCTTAACGGACATGGATACTTTGACTGGTGCATGCTTGACGCAAATCCACGGATGGGGGGACATTTTTTGTGGAGTTATAATGATTATGCACGTGGAGCAGAGCAGGAAACTATGTTTTGTGGAATGGTCGATATGAATAGATATCCCAAATTCAGTTATTATATGATGCAGAGTATGCGTGATAAGGATATATCCCAACCCGGATTATATGACGGACCGATGGTATTTATCGCGTCACAGAATACAGCTCCGCGTTATGTCTCATCCGTGAAAGAGATTACCGTATTTTCCAATTGTGATGAAGTCCGGTTGTTTCGTAATCATCAACTGATAGGTAAACAGACGCGCATAGAGCGTACTTCGTTTTATCATCCTATTGTGGAGAAAGGGGGAAGTCCCTGTTATGTCTTCGATGCCGGAACCTATGAAGCCGGTGAATTAGTTGCTGAAGGACTGGTAGACGGAAAGGTGGTTGCAACTCACAGTGTGCGTACTCCCGGACAACCCCGGCAGATTGAAATCTGGTTGAAAGAAGATGGAATACAACCCATAGCGGATGGTTCGGATATGATTCCTGTCTATTTTAAGATCTGTGATTCGTATGGAACTCCCGTTAATACTTCAGATGTCAGGATATATATATCCGTATCCGGCGAAGGGAGTCTGATAGGGGATGGTATAGAGCGTATCGGGGTTAATCCTCAGCAAGTAGAGGGTGGAATCGGATACACACTGATACGGACTACTTGTCGTCCGGGTAAAATTCATGTTTCGGTTTCGGCTGATGGGCTTAAGGGAGATAGCCGGGAGATTACGACCCGAAGATATAACGGAGCGTATGTGCCTGAGGGACAACATGCTTCCTATATCGGAAATGAAGAGGAAGGAGCAGTTGTGAAGGCAACTGCTTGGGAAAATATAATTCGTACAAAAACTCCGTTGAAAATAGTGCGGGTTGAAGCCACTTCGGAACAGAAACGTTATACAGCCGCATGCATTACAGATGGAGACGATTTTTCGTGGTGGATTGCTGACAATGAAACTCAGCCTCAAGTAGTAACGCTTGAACTGGATAAATCCGAGAAAGTGTTTGCAAGCCGTATCCGGTTTCAGAAGGATAGTTCCACTTATACACATAAAGTGGAAACCTCTATCGACGGAAAAAATTGGGAACTTCTGTATGAACGTGAGTGTACGGGGTGGGATTTTAAGCCGGTGCAGATCGGTAAGGAACTAAAATATATGCGTATCACCATTGAGAAAAGTTCGGAAGGAGCAGCCGGACTGGCTGAAGTCACAATCTATAAGTAAATTGATAATTGGAATATAAAAAGAGACTACTACCATGAAAAATTTTTGTTTATATATTCTTTTAGGATGGTTTGCTTCGCTACAATGTTTGTGTGCTGAGAAAGAACCGGTAAAGGATGCGGATATACAAAAGGTGTACGTAATATTCAAGACCCATTTAGATGTAGGATTTACTGATTGGGGCTCTAAAGTGATTGACACCTATACCTATAATTTCATTCCGGCAGTTTTAAATCTGTCAGAAGAAATTATGAAAGATTCGTTGTCACAGATTGATTATCCCTGGACTTGTGGGTCGTGGCTTATCTGGAATTATTTGGAAAGGGCTTCAAATGAAAATGGACAACGAATGAAGGAAGCTATTGGTCGGGGAGACTTTACCTGGCACGCAATGCCTTTCACAATGCAGGTTGAATTGTGTGATAGTGCCATGCTGTCCGCAGCATTGAATATTTCGAAAAAACTGGATCTGCTTTTTGGTCGGAAAACGATTGCTGCAAAAATAACGGATGTACCCGGTGTCACGAGGGGGGCTATTTCTGTCTTAAAGCGGAATGGGATTCAGTTGTTGCATGTAGGGACAAATCCGGGTGCAGCTGTGGCACGATTTCCGGAGATATTTCGCTGGAAGAATGCTAAAGGCGATGCCATTAATGTAATCTATCAATCAGACTATGGCAAACCGGTGCATCTGCCCGGAACAAAAACTGCTGCGGTTTTTTGTTTCACTCATGACAATCATGGACCACATTCCTTGAAAGAGATTAAGCGAATCTATGCCGGCTTAAAGCAAAAATATCCGTCAGCCCGGATCATACCGTCTTCGTTGAATGAAGTAGCTCTTGAATTGAGTAAAGTTGAGAACAGTCTGCCGGTCGTTACTCAAGAGTGGGGAGATACGTGGATATATGGTATTGGCAGTGATCCTATGAAAGTGGCTCAGTTCCGTCAGTTAATGCGTTTACGTAATCGATGGATACAGGATGGTAAGCTAAAGGTTAATAGTGAAATGGATACACAGTTTTGTATTCCTTTACTGTTAATGGCTGAGCATACATGGGGAGTGGATGTAAAGTGGTATTTGAGGAATTTTGATAAATATCAGTTCGATCTTTACCCTTCCTTTTTGGACAGTGAAGAAGCCCGGTATTCCGAACGCTCCTGGAGTGAAAAGAGAGAATATATTTATCAGGCTATATCCAAACTCACTCCGGCCTTGCAATACGAAGCGATGCAAGCTCTCATGAAACTGGTTCCGGTGAAAAATCAAGATACTGATTTCCGTTCCTACCGTTCAAAAGCAAAGATAAATACCCCATTTTTTCGGTTTGCTTTCAATCAGGAGAATGGTACACTATGCTATCTGGAAGATAAACAAAAGGGCATTGTTTGGGTAGATGATACGCAGGGTTGGGGGGACTTTGCCTATCAACGTTATTCCGGAGCCGATTTTGCACATTTTATTGATAGGTATTGTCCAAAGAATCCGGAAGGATGGATGTTGGCGGATTATGGAAAGCCCGGGCTCGATAAACTGTCTGTTACCCATGGGATATGGAATTATAAGGCATCGGATATCCGGATAAAAAAGGAGGTCGGACAGACCACTGTCCGGATTCGCCAGCAATTGAATGAACCTGTTTATGGTGCACCGGAGTATGTTGAAATAATATATGTATTCCCGTATGACTCACCTGATATCAAGGTGGAGATCAATTGGTTTGATAAACCGAAGAATCGTGTTCCGGAAGCTGTTTGGTTTTCGTTCTTTCCAAAAGCCTGTGATTCGAAAGTTTATGTTGATAAGATGGGAGAGCGTGTCGATGTGGAAGATGTTGTTTATAACGGAGCGAGGCAGATACACGGAGTGACGGGAGACGTTCTCTTTTCCAGTGGAAAGGGAAAATTGAGTCTTGAGTCTTTGGATGCTCCTTTGGTGGCGTTTAATAATCGTGATTTATTGTCATTCGACAATAAGGTTGCAGACCCCGATGCCGGTATCCATTTCTGTTTATTGAATACTCTATGGGGGACGAATTATCCGCAATGGTTTGGAGATAATATGAAATATCGTTTTAAACTTAAATTTTATTGAAAATCAGATGAAACAACCGTCTAAGAATTGGTTATTATGTGTCCTATTGGGGATGATAGTGTGTTCCTCAGCAACGGCTCAGAAGTTGCCCGAGAAACAGTTTTTCCATCCCGACCGGGTGAGATACGACAAAGATTGCTTTACAATCGAAGGGAAAGATATTTTTATACTCAGTGCTGCATTCCACTATTTTCGTTGTCCGCAAGAGTTGTGGCGTGACCGTTTCAGGAAGATCAAAGAAGCAGGGTTTAATACAGTGGAAACTTATGTGCCCTGGAATTGGCACGAACGGAATATGCCTAAGAATGTAGATGATTATTCACAATTCGACTTTGATGATCTGAAAGCATGGCTGCGTATGGCACACGAGGAGTTCGGATTTTATACCATTGTCCGTCCTGGCCCTTTTATCTGTGCCGAATGGGCGGGAGGGGCATATCCCCGTTGGTTGGCTAAATATTGCCCGGACAGTTATGACACCAGTTTCTGGCTCCGGAGCAACCATCCCGAACATATGAAATGGTCTGAACACTGGTACAATGCTGTTTGCCGGGTATTTTGTGATGAACAGCTTACACATAAGAAACCCGGAGAGAAAGGAATCATTATGGTGCAGCTTGAAAATGAATATATCTATTTTGATATGGAATCTGAGAAGAAAGAAGAATTTCTGCGTGTACTGTCAGATGCTTGTATCCGGAATGGTATCGATGTTCCCCTTTTCACTTGCGTAACTCCCGAAGTTCGCGGCTCGCACGATCCGGTGATCAGTCAGTTATTCGATATGGATAATCAATATGTATGGTGGAATATGCATGAAGCCAAGTCACGTATTGAAAATCTGAAAGCAGAACAGCCCAATGCTCCTGCCTTTGTGTGTGAGTTGCAGGGAGGGTGGTTCTCTACGGTTGGCGGACGCTTGAGCGAAGATAGCTATCTGGACGGACGGCATGCCCGGGGAATGGCATTGATGGCAATGGCAGGAGGTTCTACCGGGTTGAATTACTATATGTTTTTCGGTGGGACACATTTTGACGGCTGGGGAGCACGACGTATGACTACCACTTACGATTATGGAGCTCCTTTGAAAGAAACCGGAGGCGTTGGAGAGAAATATGCTGCTGTGAAAGGAATCGGTGAGGTGGTCGGTAAATTTGGAAGCCGGCTTGTCAGAAGCAAGTCTGTACCGTTTGAGATGAAAGGAAATGATAATCTGACGATGGGGGTACGCCGGGCTACGGACGGAACTTTATTTATTTTCTTACTGAACCGTGATAAAAAGCAAGAATTCCGTCAGATAGTCAGCTTGACTATAGAAGGAAAGCCGATGCGGATAGATTGTCGGTTGGGGGCGCTTGACAGTAAGTTACTGGTACTTTCTCCCGGAGGCACTTCGACCGAATGGTATCCCCGTGAACAGGTATTGCCGGCACGTCCGGTTGCACTTCCTGCCGCCATATCAGTAACGAAAGTATGGCGAAAAGACGAAGATTTTCGTGGTGACTGGAAGCCTTTGCGCAAAGGTGTATCGCTTCCCGAATTGGGTGTGAACGATTGCCGTTATTCTATGTATCGCAGCCGGGTGAACCTCACTCAAAAGGAAGTAGATCTTTACGGTTCGTTGGTGTTCGAGCTTTTCACTGGTGACCCGGTTTACGTACAAGTGAACGGAAAGTTTGCCGAGCGGGTGTCGAGAGACGAATTGGATAACACCTTTATCGTTTCAGGATTGTTGCATAAAGGAATGAACGAAGTGGTTGCTATCTACGAAAACCGGGGACATGCTCATGGTTACCGTCCGATGGAAGAGTTGAGCGGACTCCGGCAAGCCGGTTTCGGTCGTAAACAGACGGGAATTTTGCCGGTAGAGGAATGGGAAGTAAGAACCATTGATAAAGAGGAACCGCTGTCTGCCTTGCTTGCCGAAGAAACGGGCTGGGAAAGAATACGGCTCGATCAACGGACCATTGACAATCTGGCCACTTTGCAGATAGCCGGACTTGAAAAGCCGGAATGGCCTGCTGCCTGGATTTTGCAGGAGAAGGCCGGAAGTGCAGTTTATCGTACACACCTTAGGTGGACACCGGAGATGATTCGGGAAGGAATGACTGTTCTGGAATTTGGCTGTATCGATGATGCCGGAACTTTGTGGGTGAATGGTAAGGAAGTGGGTACGCACGAAGAATGGGATAAGCCTTATGTAGTGAATGTTGCTCCATTCGTCAAACCTGGCGACAATGAGATAGCTATTGTGGTGAGTAACCAGAGTGGGACAGGAGGCCTCCTTAAGGCTGTCCGCCTGAAACAGGAATTCGAAGTGATTAAAAAAATAAACTGGGAGGTCTCTGCCGATCTGGGAGGAATCTGTCAGGGCTGGAACAGAGAACCGGATAGTACGGAGGGCTGGTCGGTAGCAGAGCTTCCTGCAGATTATCCTTTAGTCCGTAAAGGAAGGATTACAGAAACTCTTGAAGCCGGTGTCGGACGGGATGCATTGCTTACCTGGTATCGTCTTGAGTTTGATATGCCCCGGAATGATCCTTCTGTCCGGATACCTTGGAAGTTGATAGTAAATGCTATGGGTACCGGTTATATGTGGCTGAACGGACATAACATCGGACGCTATTGGGAGGAGGGTCCGCAACGGGAGTTCTATCTTCCGGAATGCTGGCTACGTCCCGGTGAAAAGAATGTGATAGTGTTGGGATTGCGCCAATCTGAAAATAAAGGTGCCCGTTTGTTTGGGGCAGAAGTGGCTCCTTATGTTGAAGATGCTGAATGTATCCAATAAAAAAAGTACAAAGATGAAAAGAGTTTTTTATATTATGATCGCATTGGTGCTGCCTTTTTGCAGTGTCGGTGCACAAACTTCGGTGTGGAACCCGGATAATGGAAACGGGACATTTACAAATCCTATAATGTGGGGAGACTGGCCTGATCCCGATATCATTCGAGTAGGGGATGATTTTTATTTTGTTTCTACCAGTATGCACTATGTTCCCGGTTGCCCTATTGCTACCTCAAAGGATCTTGTAAACTGGGAGATGGCCGGATATGCGGTAGAGCGTTATGATGAGCATCCCTGCTATGATTTAAAAGGGGGTGACCGTTATCTTCGGGGATCGTGGGCGGCTACCATTCGTCATCACAATGGTAAGTTTTATGTGGGCTTCTGCACCCCTTCATGGGAGGGGGAAGGTCCCGGACACTTCTCAATCTGTATTGCCGATGATGTGAAAGGTCCTTGGGAGCGTACAATCTTTCCTGAATATCTGTACGATCCCGGATTACTGTTTGATGATGACGGAAAAGTTTATGTCGTCCACGGACAAGGTACGCTTTATGTCACGGAGCTGAATGCGGATGCCAAATCTGTGAAAGGAGAAAAAGTGAAAATCTGGGAAAAGAGGTTCAAGAACGCTCACGAGTTTGGAGGAGGATATGGTATGGAAGGTGCACACGTCTATAAGATAAACGGGAAGTATTATATCACTTGCCCGGCAGGCGGAACCGAAGGCTGGCAGATTTGTTTGCGTTCCGACAATATCTATGGTCCTTACGAACATAAATTAATTATGAATGATTGTAGCTCTTATCCTCCCAACGGTTTGCATCAGGGAGGGATGGTACAGCTTAAGAATGGTGATTGGTGGTTTATCATTATGCAGGACAGGGGGCCCATCGGACGTGTTCCCCATCTGGTTCCTGTAGAGTGGGTAGACGGATGGCCCATGTTGGGGCGAAATGGTAAAGATGCCATTACGTATCCGAAACCGGAAGTAGGTAAAGCATATCCGTTTGCTTCTCCTGCTACAACGGACGAATTTAATACTCCCGTACTCGGGCTGCAATGGCAGTGGAATCATAATCCGGACAATACCCGATGGTCCTTGAAGGAACGGAAAGGCTACATGAGGCTGAAAGCTTCATATGCCGACTCATTGAAAACAGCTCGTAATACATTGACACAGCGTGTGCAGGGACCTTCGTCCGAGGCAACGGTCGAAATCGACGTGTCCGGACTAAAGGATGGAAATGTGGCAGGATTTGGAATTTTCGAGTTTCCTTATGCCTATGTCGGTGTGGAACAGTCGGAGGGTATAAAAAGAATCGTGATGTGTAATGACGGTAAGAATATTGAGATCATCGACAACTTTACGGGAAATAAATTGTGGGTACGTGCCCGTGTGATGGATGTGAACTTCCGTGCTACTTTCTATTATAGCCTCGATGGGAAAACATTCATTCCGATAGGTAATGATCTTAATATGGGGCTTGGGCTGGTCTGGACAGCCAATCGCTTTGCTTTATTTAATTTTACCAGAGATAAAGCCGGTGAAGACGGATATGCCGACTTTAACTGGTTCCGTTTTACCAATAAATAAGAATCAATTATTGGATTGAGAATAGAGATATAAAAGGAGGTTTATCGAAACTCGTATTCACCACAGGTTACACAGGATTTACACAAATAAATATCATTAGCTATCGATAGATTAAGCTCGTTCTGTGGAACTCTGTGGTGAATTATGCTTTCCCCGCCTTGTATTCCGATCTACTATCCGAAGCATTTATTATCCACCGGATATAAGAATTACAAGGTTACGGGAATTAAAGCAGGGGAATGCCTGTTTTACCAAAATTTATTCTGTTCGGCATTGTATTCAAATCCGGCCGATTCCAGTTTGCCAGTCAGTGTTTCTTTATTGACATTCATATCGTCACATAGTTCATCGAGCGATTTGTAACAATCGCGGAGTTTCATGTTGATGACGCTGAACAACATCATCGGGTCTTCTGGAAGTTCCATAATCATTCTTTTTTAAACGGCTGCAAAGATACGGTAACTCTGTTTATTCTGCAAGAAGAGCCCTTGTTTATTAGAACCATGAAAGGCATCGGTCTTTATTTATCAAAATAGTGGCATAATATCGGATTACCTACTGTAGTCAATATGGGTTCTTTAGACACCTCACCTGTCTGTATGTTCAGAGAGTAGATACCTTTCGCTTTAGTCGAAGAGTTACCTATCAGCACAGTTCCTTTGTAGAGGGCAAGCATGACTCCGAAACCATTGGAAAGGTCGAGTCCCTTGATCTTTTTCATGGACCGGTCGTATAGGTTTATTTCTACAGCGAGATCGGCGATGGCGGTATGTCCTTGTTCTCCAGGCTTGTAGTAACCGGGCATATTGATATAAGCATATGCTTTTCCATTGTTTACATACCGGATGGCAGAGATAAATCCCGCAGTTTTTTCTTCTCCGCTGATGTCAGCTCCCGTAATGGTCCAGCGATACGTTGGGTCGAACTCAGTCTCTCCTGCCTTGATACGCAATATTCCGGCATTATGACCTTTGACCATGCCAAAGGCACCGACACACGAAATATAGATATCCTTTTTTTCATCCATGAAGATTGAATAGCGGTCAATCGGACGGGTAGGCATGGAGATACCACTGGTTTTGTCTGTAATCATTTTCAGTAGTTTATCCGTTTGAGTGTCTATAATGGCAATGTCGCTGTATGGACGGTCCTGTGGGGGAACCCATCCGCCCACCATCTGGCTGAGGCCTACGTATAAAAGTCCGTCGCGCAACAACATGGCAGAGGGGTCCGGATTATTGTCGGACACTCCGAGAGAAGACAGATCGATCTCTCCCTTCTGGACCATGGTGATAGGGTTGAAAATAGCGATCCTGCCCAGTCCTGCCATAGATAGGTAGGCTTTTTCAGCAGAAGCGAAAACAATATTGGTGGCCGAAGAGTTGGGAGGCAATTTCATTGTTCCTGTTTTTGATAACCGGCCGTTGACTCTTGTGTATTTCACCAGTTCGTTTTTACTGTCACCCATGTATCCCGGGAATACAAAGATGTCGTTTCCTTCAATAACCGGATATGCTCCTTCGTAGGGAATGGGAATTCCGTTGTTATTGTTGGTGTTCTGCGGAAATTCATCACGGATCAGCTGCAGGTAAGCGGCTCCCGTCATACCATCGGGGTTGGGCAGAATAGTTGCCAGGGCGATGTTAGCATTGTCGGCCGGGACTTTAGGGTCAGGATCCTTTTCGCATGCCGAAAATACAAGTGCAGTACCGGCAAGTGCCAGTGTCAGATTTCTAATCTTCATAGTTCTCTTGGTTTTTAAATAAATAATCTTGTTTCATTTCAATACATATCTCAGCCTTACTCCCCAATTGCGTCCGGGTAGAGGACGGTTGAATTCGGACATCATCCGGGCATTAGTCAGATTGTTTATCCGTGCTGTGATGATGAACCGTCCGTTCATGAAGCTATGCTCTATTCCGACGTTGGCAGAGAAGGTGCGTGGTATTCTTCGCTCTTGGAACCGGCTTTGTTCAAAGTCGTAGAAATACTCTTCAACGAAAGAACCGTCCGTAAAGATGCGGGTATTCTGCATTTTGCCTCCGAATAGATTTTCTTTATGAAATTCCAGTCCGGCGTTTGCCAGAAGATAGGGGATGTTAGGCATCCGGCTACCTTTGGTCGGGTTGGGGACATGAGTGTTCGGTTCGAACTTTCGTACATCCCGCAAATCCTGATAGGTCATGTTGCAGTAGCCGTAAAGCCAGTGGGTAAGGTCCGCTTTCACCTCTACTTCTGCTCCCAAAGTGCGCATTTTTCCGAAATTCTGGTATTGTGATTGCAGATAACCTCCGGTAAACCGTATCATATTCTCGAGATACCCATAAAAAGTGTTCAATTCCAGTTGAAGATTACTGGCAGACTTTCCGGTACGGTCGAACAGGAACCCCAGATTGATGCTTGTGTTCCGTTCCGTGAGCAGATTTCCGGAAGGAGCGACTGCATATCCATCGCCCAAAAGTTCACTTTCGGCAGGCAGGCGTACGTCATATCCAACCGAAAACTTACCCATGAAGTCCGGAGTGAATCTGTAACGGAGGGCATTGCTGATACCGAAATCTCGTTTCAGCATGTCTACTTTTTCTGCTTCCGATGACATAATACTGCTCATGTGAGTATTCATGCCGTATGTATAATACTTCACGTTAAGTGAATTCAGGAAAATATCATTGTTCGTGCGGAAATCGTATCCTATTCCGGCAATCCAACTCATCATCGTACTTTTGAAGTTGGTTTTATAGCCGACAACTTTGTCCTTCAGGTCATCCTTAGGATGTCCGGATGCATAACTGAACAGCGAGTTGAAGTTAACAGAATGGTTGTTGTTGATAACGTAGTTCAGGTGTAACTTGTGGGTGATTGTATGTTTCTCGTTTCTGGCGTTTGAAGCCCATTTGCCTATTTCCCCTCCATATTCGGATACGGCGGGGTAAGTGGTACCGTCCCAATTGTACCGATATGCGGCGGTATCCACCATATGAAATACCGTATAAGCATAGGCCAGATTCGATTCCATATCGAGCCCCTCGACAAGAAAGTTTTCTTTCTCCAACTTGTTGGCAAAGAGGAAAGCGTCAGAGTAAGTGTGGGCTTTTTCAATATTATATTCGATTCCTTGGATTTCTTTGAAAGTGTGCATAAAGACAGGTTCAAACTCAATCAGGTCGAACCACCATTTACGTGCTTTCAGACTACCTGCAACAGCTAACTTTTTAAATTTATCGTGGTTACGTTTAATGACAAGCCCCTCTTCGAAGGGAGATTCCATCTTATAGTTGTTGTCAGAATAGGTATAGAATCCCCCGCCTCCGAATTCCAGTCCTTTAGAAGCAATATTCCGTTTGGTTACCAGTGAAAGCTTGTGGGTATTGAAACTTTCGATGCTGTAGCTGGCATCGAGGTACTTGGGCGGATACTCCCTGATGACAATGTTTACAGCTCCGCCTACGGATGATCCGCCAAACCTTGCGGGTACCACTCCTTTGTAGATTTCAATTCGGTCGATCATCTCCACGGGTATGTCATTAATGTCGATGAAGTCCGAATTATCATTCATCGGGCTTCCGTCAATGAAGAAACCGATTCGTTTCCCCTCCAGACCGCGTACCGATACCCGGGACGCACTGCCTACACCTCCTGTGTTACGGATGGTTACACCTACGGTTTTCGACAAGACATCTTGCACATTACTGACCGTCCCCTGTAGCTGTTGCATGCTGATTACCGACATAGGCATGGCCTGCTCGCGCAGTTGGCGGGCTTCACTTTTGGCTGTGATGACAACTTCACCCAGTGACTGAGTTTCCGGTTCCAGGCGGATAACCAGCTTTTTACCTTTGGTATTCGGAATCGTTATTTCCTCTTTCCGGGTGTGATATCCCATAAACGAAAAAGTGACCGAATAACGTCCCGCAGGAGCTTCGATGAGGAACTCCCCGTTTTTATCCGCCGAGACGCCTTTCTTCAGTGCTTCTATATATATGTTGGCACCCGGGAGTATTTCCTCGTCATTGGTGTCGATGATGACTCCGCTCAGTTTGCCCGGTTGTGTTTGGGCCGGGAGGCCGCTGCACAGTGAGAGCAGAGTGATGATGAAAACACAGATTTTATTTCTCATATCCTGTTCTCCTTATTTAGATGATTGTTGTTGGAACTTCATATGTACTATCCGGGACGATTTCCGTAAAGATGGGAATAGTGGGAGCATTACTTTGAAGAACAGAGGCCATCGTTTTTTTAAGCGGTCCATATACAGGTATTCCTTAATCACGTGTAGTCCCGGATACCAGTCTTCCATCTCATATACGTTGTCTGTTCCCCATCGGAATGGTGCGTTATACTTCTTTACGTCCGGATGCCATTTGTAGTTACGGGCTGTCCATGTATTAATTACGTCGAATGCCATTTCCGCATGGTGGAAGCGTTGCCCGATCCGGTAAATTAACTCTCTGATATCTTCTTCTTTGAAGTACATCATCACTCCTTCCGATATGATCAGCAGAGGAAGACCTCTGGGAACAGAGTTCATCCATGAATCATCGAACATCGACCGGGCGATCATTTTATAATTATCCGTTTCCTTGAAGAAAAGTTTTCGTAACCCGATGGATTCTTCTACGTCGATGTCTAACCAAAGGCAATTGTGCAATGGAAGTCTTTTGCAGCGTGCATCCAGTCCGCATCCCAGATTTACGATGGTAGCTCCCTTAGGGTGTTTCGACAGGAAGTCGAGGATGATTTCGTCCAATACGAGGGTACGGGCAATTGTGCCCACCTGCGAACCTTCCGAAACTTTGTCTTTCGAAGAACTTGCCAGTTCGATTCGGTGGAGTATATCTATGGCATAAGGGTCTTTGATAGCGCCGTTGGGTTTTACTGTTTCTATAGCCCTTATTCGCAAGGTTATAAACAGAGTTTCGGGAACTCCTGATAAATTTACTTTCATGTTTAGTTTCTGCTTTTATATTTCCGGTTGTTGTTTATTATTCGTGGAGAATTACCTATTAATGGGGATTGTGCCGATAGGTGGCTTATTGTAATTTTGTATCTACTCTCCAATTGGAGACAAAAGTAGAGCCTTACCGGCTTTTACTGCTTACGCGAAAAGGAACTTGACTTTAACTTAAAGGAATAATGATGGCAACTCGGTTAATGAAACATGATTTGCATGAAATGATGCTGGAATGGCCCGTACAGAATCTGGCGGGAGAGAGCCGGACAGAAAGAAATAGTTATCGGATTGACAATGGGTATTTGAAAGCGACATTCGAAGAAATATGTACTCCGTTTTTTTCGATTATGGAACATCATATATCATGTGAGGAGTCCATTGAGATGTATGCACAGGCCGATGAATATCATGCTGTTTGGTTTTGTGCCGCCTTAGCCGGACACGTCACTTGCTTTTATGACCCTATTACCCGGAGTGAGGAGTGGAACAAAGGAGATGCCAATCTCCTGCAATGTGACGGGATAGACTCATGCGTCTGTTTCCCTAAGCATACGCCGTTTCACATGATGGAGATTATGCTTTCCAACGATTATATCCGTGAACTTGCCGGACAATATCCCGACCTGTTTGGTAATGAAGATATCGAAACCATTTTTTGTGATAGACTCTACAGGGCATATCGGACAAATCGCCCTTTTTGTACCGGTATTTATAAAGCGTTGAGTGATATTAAGCTTTCACAGCTGAATGGGAATATGGCACTTATGTATGTGGATGCCAAGATTAGGGAAATTCTTTCGCTTTTTCTCGCACGGCGGGGAGGAGAGGAGTGTCTTCATTGTTCGTGTTCTGTCGGGATAGAGTGTGATAAGATCCATCATGCCAAGGCCATTATTGAGCAGGAGTATCTCAATCCCCCTTCGCTTCATCAGTTGGCATTGCGGGTAGGTACCAACGAATGTACCTTAAAACGAGGTTTCAAAACGGTATTTGGTACCACCGTGTTCGGCCATATTTTTGATTATCGTATGGAGATAGCCTGTCGTTATCTGCTGGATAGCAGTAAGACGATACAAGAGATCGGGGCATGTGTCGGTTATGAATATCATGCCCATTTCTCTACGGCCTTCAAACGGAAGTTCGGACTGACCCCTCTGGAATACAGGTGCAGCCGTTTGGGCGCCTCCTGAGGTAACGACGGGATTGCCGTCCGACGGAATAAATGGTAAAAGCGTTTGAGAAAAACTTCCTTTATCAGCAGATTTACACGATAATATCATTGGGATAAATCCGTATATGAAGTCTGGTCTGTGAAAGTTTGCGCAGGTTTTGCTCCCTTTGCTTGTTCAGACTTTGACGGCAGAAACAGCCAGCATCATAGGCCGTCTCAATTCCTCTTCCATATCCTTGATCTGTTGCAGCATCTCTTTAGTCGGTTGAGGCTCTATCACATTGGTTATGGTAAATCCGGCCTGCAATAGTCCCTGCAATATGGAAGTTAAAGTATGATGGAATTTCACTACCGTTTCTCCCAAGAAAGAAGTCTCCCGGTATCCTTCAGTGAAATAATGATCTACCGGTCAGTGCTGTGCGGTTCCTGCTGTGTTGTAAAACCAATCTTCGGTTCCATGTGCCGTAAATATCGGATGTTCCATTGTAAACACGAATGTTCCTCCTTGGGCTAATGTACGGTACACCTTTCGGAATATCTCTTCTAAATTTTCAATGTAGTGTAAAGCCAGTGAACTGACAACTACATCAAAGCGATTCGACGGATAATCATAGTCTTCTATCCCTATCCGGTGATATTCTATTTTGTCGGACTCCTTCTTTTTTTCAGCCTCTTGTAGCATTTTCTCAGACAAATCAATACCAACCACATGGCTTGCTCCTTTAGAAGCTGCATATATGCAGTGCCATCCATAGCCACATCCCAAATCAAGTGTCCGTTTCCCTTCAAAATCAGGTAATATCTTTTCCAGTGTCGGCCATTCTCCCGCACCTTTCAACCCTTCTTTTGAGCGTAGCATCTCGCCATATTTCTCAAAGAAGGATTCTTTATCGTAAACATTCTCCTTCATAAATTATTAATCGTTTCTGTTTATACATCTTGCCCTGCATTTCACCTATGCATTAACCGCTGAAGGGGCAAAAGTACGAAAGATAATCTGCTGATTATCGGAATAGATCGTATTTTTGTGCCGATATCCACTTTGCTTTTCTTTGATCCTGAGAATTTTCTATAAAGTTATTAACAGGGTAAATTGTTGATATATAGGTGGTATCTCTTTTTAAATAGGCTTTGTGAACAACTTCATAGAGAGTCGTTGCCTGCTTTGAGACATCTTTTTGGATTCGTTGTTGGTGGAAACTTGTCAATGGCTTTAAATACACTCATAGCGAAGTTAGATACTAAATCCAGAAGCACTTCGACTAAAGTTCTTTTCATCCCTTTGGAAAGTAGCTTTCTTCACCTGACTTTCTTCATCTTAGCGGCTGAGATTTACATCTTAGCCGCTAAGATATAGATCTTGGCTGTCAAGATGTACATCTCGGCTGCTAAGATGAACTTAAATTACTTTCTTTCTCTGTTTCTCATTTAATGCTTTAGCACTTTGGAACGGGTAGTATCTTATTTAAGAACTTGCTTCTTAGCTTCCTTTTCACTACAGAGTATTACAGAGAGAATCCCTTTTATTTTTCTTATTGAACAGCTTTTGAACGAAGTTATTAACAGGATAATTATCTGGCTATCTGTGGTTTGTTTTGTAGTAAACAGGTTTTATGAACAGGTGTGAATAAGGAACTTGTATTATGGATCAATGTAAAAATCTGAGGGCTTTTCTTTTTATGCATATAATTTGGCGAGTCTGTACAAGAAAAATGCTTTATCTCTTACTCCTCTGAACTGTGCCCTAAACGCTTTGATTTTAGCATTAAATGATTCTGCTGCTGCATTGGTAGCCCTTCTTTCAAAGAAGTTTATTATATTCAGATAGTGCGTTTGTATAGAGCGCGCTACCCTTCCAAAGGTGAGGAACTCCGATTTGTCTACTTCATCATACCACCTTGCAAGCCTTGTCAAAGCAATATCTTTAAACTTACACTGATGATAGATTGAGCCTAACCGCATGGCCAGATAATATCCCTTCTTTATATCGGGATATTCTTTAAATAGAATCTCGGCCCGTATCCTTTGTGACTGAGTCCATAGCGATTCTTTTTTGTAAAGCAGATAAATACTCCTTGCCAGCAACTGTTTTCTTGTATCTCCATTAGCGAAAACGGGCGCATGATACATCTTTCCGCAGGCCTTTGCGTAAGCAATCTGTATGGACTCTTCGTCCAAAGCCTCCCAGCGAGCTTTCACGCGCATCTCCTGAACAGCTTCATAGGCTAATTTCTGTACATGGAAACGATCTGTAACGCGTTTGGCGGCAGGGAAGCAAGTCCGGGCAATCTGTGCCATATTGGGGGCCATATCCAATGTTATCTCACGTACCTGGTAGCGACGACGACGGGAAAGTTTAAGCAGGACAGAGGTGACTGTACAAACAGCCGTACCTTTAATGATAGCGATAATACTGCCTTTACCACCGTGAGCCTCTTTATTAATCAACACAGTATAGAGTTCTCCACGAGAGAGAGCCACTTCATCAATGCAGACGTAGGCACCAATGTTCTTTTCAAACAAAAGCCAGTTCTCTGCGTGGGCAAGCTGCTCCCAGTGGAGGTAGCCACTTAAATGGTTACGGTATTGACGTTCAAATAAATCCCCGTCAACGCCATATAAAGTACCCAATAACTTGCAGCTGATCGGATAATTATCAATATAGTTCTTTTAAAAAAAACGCAAAATCCTGCGTCATACGAGTACCCTCAGCTAACATGCGCCAGTTACGGCAGATATACTCATTGCTCTTCTTTAATATCCAGCGACGACGGCGAATGTTCAGATACACTTTCTTGCCACGAAGGGGAAAGTCCTGGACAACCACTGGATCATAAAAGCCTTTGCTCTCAGTGCCCTCACCGGCATACTGCTCAGGAACCAGATTCTTCTCTTCAAGGTAAATCACAATCTCATTCACGCTTTCCTTCACATCAACAAGAGCAAAGTAATCCAAGGTGCCTTCAGGAAGAAGAAGGCGATAACCATTTAACTCCATTTTCTATAAATTTGAAGGCAAAGATAAGAATTTATAATTTCACCCCTCAGAGTTATTCATTGATCCCTTGTTGATAACTGGGAGAGGGGTATTAATCAAACAGCCTCAGAATTGATTCTGAGGCTGTTTGAGTGATCCGCCTGGGGCTCGAACCCAGGACCCCAACATTAAAAGTGTTGTGCTCTACCTGCTGAGCTAGCGAATCAATCCTTATTTGCGTATCAGTTATTTCCTGATTGCGGGTGCAAAGGTAGTGACTTTTTTTATATCTGCAAGCTTTTGGGTGAAAAAAGTTTTATTTATTTTTCGTCATCTCCCTCTATCTTCTGATTATCAGATGTTTCATGTGTGTCGTATTTTATTCTCTCTTTGTTGATGATGAAACGTTGATAATAGGAGAGCATTAGGGTGGTGAGCGGGAGTGCTATGATCATACCTAACATCCCGAGCAAGGATCCCCAGATGGAAAGAGATAAAAGAATGATGGCAGGGTTGAGCCCTGTGATCTTTCCCATGATTCTTGGGACAAGGAAACCATCTTGGATGGCTTGAACAACAATAAAAACAACGAGGGCACCTGCCAGGATTACCCAGAAATTCTCACCGGTATCAGCAGCTTTTAGGATTGCTAATATGACGGTGGGCAAGAAACCGATAATCTGCAGATATGGAACCATATTGAGGGCACCGATGAAAAGTCCCAAGGCAATAGCCATCGGAAAGTCGATGATCAGGAACCCAATGCTGAACAAGATGCCGACACAGAAGGCAACAAGTGCCTGGCCGCGGAAATAGCGATTCATTCCATCCTGTATGTCATTGACCAGATTGGATGCAAAGGTACGGTATTTGCCTGGTAGCAGGTGAAGCCATCCTTCTGCGATGGATTCATAGTCGAGCAAGATGAATACCACATATAATAAAATGATGAATGAAGCGAATACGCTAAACAGAATATTAATAGATTCCGCAACGAGTGCCCAAAGTTTAGGAACAGTCTCTTTAATGGTATTCATTATATTTTCTTCACTTAAGATTCGGTTCAGTGCCTGAAGGTCGATATGTCTGTGGATAAATTCCGAAAGAGTAGGAGGCACTGTTCCGGAACGATAAGCACCATTAGTCAGATAAGTAACCAACAGATCGTTCATTCGTCCTATTTCGGCAAGCATTGGGGGCACTAAAAGGTAAAAAATGGCAATTCCTATTATGGTAATGCTGAACAATGCGCAGAAAATAGAAATGATCCTGCTTTTAAAGCGTAATTTATACTGGAAAAATTTGACGAGCGGATAAATCATATAAGCGATAAGCCATGCCACAAAAAAAGGTAGCAGCACGCCGCTGAGCCTTTTAAAAAGTATCAGTAATCCCACAATGAGCGCACAGCAGATGGAACCACGTATGAAACTATCAAATGTAATCTTTTTCCTTTCCATAATAATCTGACGTTTGATGTGCGACCTCACCGGAAATGTCCGGGCTTTGCTACCGTGAGGTCATTATGATTTTTCTTTGTCCTCTTGCAGGGCTTTCTGGTAACACTCCCGACATAAAGGTTCGTATTCGGCTGTTTCACCCAATAGCACCTGTTTGTCGTTTTTCACCGTACGGTGTGAAAAAGAGGCTAATTGTCCACATTTTACACAAATGGCATGTACCTTGGATACTTCGTCGGCAATGGCACACAAAGCCGGCATCGGACCAAACGGTATGCCTTTGAAGTCCATGTCCAATCCGGCTATGATGACACGTACTCCGTTGTTTGCCAATTGATTGCATACATCTATTAATCCACTGTCGAAGAACTGTGCCTCGTCAATGCCTACCACATCAATTTCGGATGTGAAAAGCAGTATGCTGGCTGAAGAGTCGATGGGGGTGGAGGAAATGGTATTACTGTCATGTGAAACAACGTCCCCCTCAGAATAGCGTGTGTCAATGGCAGGTTTGAATATCTCTACGCGTTGGCGGGCAAACTTGGCCCGCTTCATGCGACGGATCAGTTCTTCGGTTTTTCCTGAAAACATGGAACCGCAAATTACTTCAATTCTTCCTCTTCTTCTCGTCTCTTGTATATGATCTTCTGAAAATAATACCATGCTGATGTATGTTATAATTGGTTGCAAAAGTAATAGTTTTATTGGCTTCTCGGTGTTTTTTCATTATTTATTTCTACATTTGCGAAGTCATTCAAGAAGAAATTCAGATGTAGATATGCAAGCATTGTTGAACGATATAGAATTGGATATTCAGGAACTTAAATGCCTGATGGAGGCCGTTTCGCGTAAACCGGACTCTGCTTTGCGTGAAGTGGCAAAGAGAAATATTGTGCAAATGCGTGGCCGGTTGGACATCTTACTGGAACAGTTGGACCGGGGAGCACTACCGGAAAACGAACTTCCTGACCGGATTATAAATCCAATGCCGGAACCTGTGTCAGCAGCAGCAGCAGAAGAAGAAGAAGAAGAAGAAGAAATAGTTGTGGGTAACCCAGAGAAAGATGAAGAGCCTGTAATAGTTCCGGAGGCTCCGGAGATGCCGGAATCTGAACAATTGGAATTGCCTGAAGTGACCGTAGAACCGGCACAATCGGCTGAAGTATCTATGAAGATTGAAACCAATACGGCTTCTACACCTATTTTGGCCGAGCGGATTAAAACAGCCGGAGATTTACGCCGTTCAATCAGTCTGAATGATTCGTTTCGCTTTTCCCGTGAACTGTTTGGGGGAAGCATGGAGCAAATGAATCATGTGTTGCAACAGATTGGGGAGATGCATTCACTGGATGCGGCTCTTGTTTTCTTATCTTCTAAAATAAAGGTGGAAGAGGAAAATGAAGCTAAAGCTGATTTAGTGGAACTTCTCAAAAAGTACTTTATATAAAAACGCGATTATTAGGATATGGGAAAACTATATGTGGTACCGACGCCGGTCGGGAATTTGGAGGACATGACATTCAGGGCTATTAAAGTCCTGAAGGAGGTCGACTTGATTCTGGCGGAGGATACCCGTACTTCCGGAATCTTGCTGAAACATTTTGAGATTAAAAACGCGACGCAATCCCACCATAAGTTTAATGAACATAAAACGGTGGAGAGTGTTGTTAATAGAATAAAGGCAGGAGAAACCATCGCTTTGATTTCGGATGCCGGAACACCGGGAATTTCTGATCCGGGTTTTCTGGTAGTTCGTGAATGTGTGCGCAATGGTATCGAAGTACAATGCCTGCCCGGGGCAACAGCTTTTGTTCCGGCGTTGGTAGCATCGGGATTGCCTAACGAAAAGTTTTGTTTCGAAGGTTTTCTCCCTCAGAAAAAGGGGCGTATGACAAAATTGAAATCGTTGGTGGATGAACACAGAACAATGGTGTTTTATGAATCCCCACATCGTTTGCTGAAAACATTGACACAGTTTGCCGAATATTTCGGTCCCGGACGTCGGGTATCTGTGTCCCGTGAAATTTCAAAGATTCATGAGGAAACGGTTCGCGGGACTTTGAGTGAATTGATAGAACACTTTACCGTTACCGAACCCCGGGGCGAGATTGTGATTGTACTTGCAGGAATAGACGATTAATAATAACTTCATTTAAAAACGTAAAACGTAATCGTATGAAAAAGTTAGTAGTTTTATTAGTATGCGCAGCTATGTTGGCTTCGTGTAACGGCCTGGGTGGTGGAAGTAAGGACCTGAAGGCAGAAAATGATTCTCTTTTGATGGAGTTGACCCAGCGCAATGCCGAATTGGACGAAATGATGGGTACTTTCAACGAAGTTCAGGAAGGATTTCGTAGAATAAACGCAGCTGAAAGCCGTGTTGACTTGACCCGTGGCACTATCTCTGAGAATTCTGCAACCGCAAAACAACAAATAGCATCTGATATTGAATTCATCACGAAACAGATGGAAGAAAACAAGGCACAGATCGCTAAGTTGCAGGCTATGCTGAAGAATAGTAAGAATAATTCGGCACAATTGAAAAAAGCCGTTGAATCTTTGACTCAGGAGTTGGTTGCTAAAACTCAGCGTATCGAAGAACTTCAGGCTGAATTAGCTTCTAAGAATATCCGTATTCAGGAATTGGATGCTGCAGTAACCGGACTGACTGCCGATAAAGAGTCATTGGCTGCTGAAAATGAAGCCAAGGCAAAGACCGTAGCAGAACAGGATAAGGCCATCAATAGTGCATGGTTTGTGTTTGGTACTAAATCGGAGCTTAAATCTCAGAAGATTCTTGAAAAAGGGGATGTGCTGAAGAGTGCGGATTTCAACAAGGATTATTTTACTCAGATCGATATCCGTACTACTAAAGAGATTAAATTATATTCTAAACGTGCTGATTTGCTCACTACTCATCCGGCTAAATCTTACGAGCTGGTTAAAGATGATAAAGGTCAGCTGACTTTGAAGATCACGAATCCGAAAGAATTCTGGAGTGTATCTAAATATCTGGTAATCCAGGTCAAATAAGTAGTATAAAACAAACGTAACTGATAAGGGCACGGACTACACAGTATGTAATCCGTGCTCTCTTTTTTGAAATGTACCTGATATATTAATATGAAATATAGAAACCTGTTTTTTGATTTAGATGATACTCTCTGGGCCTTTTCCCAAAATGCGTATGATACGTTTGAAGAAGTTTACGATAAATATGGATTGGGAAGGTATTTCGATTCGTTTTCCCATTTTTATTCTCTTTACCAAAAGAGGAATGCGGAGTTGTGGGTAGAATATGGAAACGGGGAGGTGACTAAAGAAGAGTTGAATCGACAGCGTTTTTTATATCCTTTGAAAGCTGTTGGCGTTGACGATGAAATGCTTGCAAAACGTTATTCTGACGATTTCTTTTTGATAGTTCCTACTAAAAGGCGGCTAATGCCGTATGCGGAAGAGGTACTTTCGTATTTGGCACCTAAATATAATTTGTATATTCTTTCAAATGGTTTCAGGGAATTGCAATCCTGTAAAATGCGTTCGGCAGGCATTGATACATATTTTGATAAAATAATTCTTTCGGAAGATCTGGGAGTGATGAAGCCTTGGCCGGAAATTTTTCATTTTGCTTTGTCGGCTACACAATCCGAACTACATGAATCATTAATGATTGGGGATAGTTGGGAAGCTGATATTGTTGGCGCCCATGGAGTGGGAATGCATCAGGCTTATTATAATGTGTCCGGACGCACTGATTTTCCTTTCCGTCCTACTTATTCAATGACTGATTTGAAAGAGTTGGTGGAACTGTTGTAACATTTATAGATATATTGTATTTTTGCGTTCAATATAGAACGCATAAAAATACAACTATGGACACTCTCTTGCCTTTTGCTTTACTCTGTTTCACTTCTTTCTTTACGTTGACTAATCCGTTGGGTACAATGCCCGTTTTTCTGACCATGACTCATGGTATGACTGATAAAGAGCGGCAAGCGGTTGTTCGCCGTGCCACTTTCGTCTCGTTTATCACTTTAATGGTATTTGTTTTTGCAGGGCAATTCCTTTTTAAATTCTTCGGTATTTCGACCAACGGATTTCGTATTGCAGGTGGAGTGATTATTTTCAAGATAGGCTTTGATATGTTGCAGGCACGGTACACTCCGATGAAATTGAAAGATGAAGAGATTAAAACCTATGCTGACGATATTTCGATCACTCCACTTGCCATACCTATGCTTTGTGGTCCGGGGGCGATAGCTAATGCCATTGTTTTGATGGAGGATGCCCATACTATTGAAATGAAAGGAACGTTAATTGGCATTATTGCTTTGATCTATTTTATTACCTTCTTGATTCTGCGTGCGTCTACCCGATTAGTTAAAGTGTTGGGGGAGACCGGAAATAACGTGATGATGCGTTTGATGGGACTTATTTTGATGGTGATTGCTGTTGAATGTTTTGTCAGTGGATTGCATCCGATATTGGTAGGTATCTTGAAAGAAGGGTTGCTATAAATCAGATACTGATTCGTTCAGAAAAAGAAGAATGCCCGGATACGTTTTATATGTAAATCCGGGCATTCTCTTTATTGTTTGATAAATACTTTAGAAAGCATTATGCTGATTAGCGGCTACCGCCGGCCCACCAAACCGGATCGGTATATACATACTGGCCGTTTCCGAATGCAGATTCTACGTTCGGGTTTGCACTTACATCATCTGCTCCGTAAGGTGCGCGAAGTGGGAACTTGTAAGGGTTGTCCAGTTTGATATATTCCTCACCCATTGCTTTGAGGCGGCGTACATCATTATAGCATTCTGTTGTCTCACCGAAGGCTCCAAGAAATGCAATATATTTCTGTACCATTACCTCTTTTACAGGATTGGCATCGAATAATGGTTTTACGTTGTTGGTGAAATACTCTTCTGCTTCAGCAGTTGTGATAGCTTTGGTAGTCTCTTTAACGCCTCCGTAACTTTTTACTGTAGGAGCGTTAAGTGCAGCTGTTACACCTGTTTCTGCATTTGCAATGGCTGCAACAATAGCATCTTTCAGAGCATCTGCCGCATCATTGGTCTTATTCAAGCGAGCCAATGCTTCAGCTTTCAGGAAAAGTAATTCATGATAGCTCATTAATAAGGTTGGACATGTTTGCGAATATACGAATATAGGAGTATTATATTCATATTTAACAGACTCTGCCGTACCGTTATCGGCCATAAGGAATCTTGGGTCATCTGCACCGGTTACTTGGATGGACACAGCTTTTTCTTCTCCAGTTACCTTACCTTGTCCAATGCAAAAGATACGGCGTAATCTCGGATCCTTACGTTCTATTAGTTTATCAGCGTAGCTTTTACTTGCAGCCAATCCGTCACGGCTCCACTGGAAGTCAAATAACGGGTTTAAGTTTGTTGCACTATAAATAGAGAAAGCAGCTTGATCCTGAATAGATGTATATGATTTCTCTATGTACTCTAAAATTTTTTGTAAATCAGCTTCTTTTGAAGAAGAACGAGCTAACAGACGCATTGTATAACGAGCTTTCAAGCCGTATGCTAGTTTTAACCATGCTTCTCCGTCACCTTTATATATGAAGTCATACTCACCAATTTCATCGCTTTTGTCACCTTTGGGAAGATCAGTGATTGCTGCATCCAAATATTCCATAATGGTAGTATAAATAGCTTCTTGCTTATCTAATTCCGGAGTCATAAACTGGGGTTGTCCATTGACTAATTCCGGAAGGGCAGCCTGGCTGAAAGGAGTGTCACCGAATGAGTCTGCGATCAGTCCTGCATTGATTGCGGCCAATACTTCGGCAATACCTTTGGTTGTATAATTGGCTGAAACCTCATTTGAGCTTATGTTAATTGCGATACGTGCATTCTTCAGTGTAGAGTATAAATTACCCCATACATTGTTAAAAGTAGAAGATGCCGAAGGCTCTCCGTTACGCTTTTCCGCATTTGCCAATTGATTGTCTACTCCAACCATATGCTCTACGTAGGTAGAATAATATGTATTAAAGTCGCCTCCGATATTGCTAAATGCAGTTGCAGTGATTACGTCAGCCAAGATGAATTTGGCAGGTACACTGGTTGTGTGGTCTTTGTCTTCATTAATACGATCCATTGTATCTTCCGAACAGGAAGCAAATGCAACGGAAATCAATGCCACAGACAATATGCCTTTTGATAAATTAAATATTGATTTCATTTTTGTCCTTTTTAGAATTTAACTGTAATACCAAAACCATAGCTTGATGTTCCCGGGAGCGAGAAGCGTTCGAAAGCACCAGCCATGTTGTTATTTCCCTGTGATGATTCAGGGTCAATACCATTATCCATTTCTGACCAAAGCAATAAGTTACGTGCAAAGACGTTTACTGTTACGCCTAAGTATGACTTATCCAGTACCGGATAACTTAAAGCGATTTCGCGTAATTTCAGGAATGAAGAACCGTATACTCCGGCTTCAGAGATCGTACTCAATCTGTCGAAGTAATTATAAGCGTTCTCACCGCTGATTTTGATGTCATTAGGTGCGTAAGAACCATCTGCCAACTGTTTTACAGCCGGTTTATTGAAGTAGAAGTAATCAGCTTTACGATAGTCTGCTGATTTCTGGGTTACACCATAATAGTCGAGTGTTGACACAGTACCGGCATACATACATCCACCTTGCTTCCAGTCAAGTACTGCAGAGAGGCGGAACTTATAAAATTCAAAAGTAGTATTGAAGCCCAGTCTGAAGTCAGGAGATACACTTCCCAACACTCTGTTTTCACCTAATGTCGGCATACCGTTTTCATCTACGACAATCTGACCATCTTCGTTTCTTTGATAGCTTGTACCATAGATAACCGGGAATTTATCACCGGCACTCAGACGTACTTGCGGATCAACAAAACCTCCTAACATGATGCTTGATACACCCGGAGCTAATTTATCGACATAGTTGTCGATTTTAGAGAAATTGAATGCAAAATCCCAGTTGAAGTTCTTAGTTTGGATCGGATTTACACTCAAAGTGATTTCGTGTGAGTTTGTATGTACCGATCCACCATTTGTGATCAATTCGCTATATCCGGTAGAAGTAGCCAAAGGCACCTCGAATATCTGATCCTTTACATTCTGGCGTGAATATGTATAGTTCAATGAAACTAAACCGTTCCAAAAACTGAAGTCTGCACCGATTTCGTATGATTTGGTGTTCTGAGGTTTCAGGTTAGGATCATAAATTTTGTAATATGGAATATATGAGCTGATTGATCCAATAGGATACTGGATAGGAGTTCCTGACGAGAATCCGCCACCATAGACCGGAGTTTTATAGTAAGAAGGATAGTAAGTACCTGCCTGCCCTACTTCTGCATAAGAAGCGCGAATTTTACCATAAGTCAGAACATCATTCTTCAGTGCTTCCAATTCGGTAAAGATGAAACCAAGAGAAACGGAAGGGTAAGTGAATGAACGGTTGTTGCGTGGCATGGATGAAACAATATCATTACGAACAGTAGCATTCAAATACAGCATGCTACGATATGCTAATGAAATGTTACCGAAGTTACCAACGGTACGCTCGCGATGGTAGGTTCCTGTAGACGAATAGATTGATGCGTTAGCTATATGGTTCCATCCTGGGAAATTGAAGTTATTTCCGAGGTTGTATTTGTATTTTGAAGAATTATCGACTAATTCATTACCATATAATACATTTAAGTCAAGTTCCGGAGTGATTTTCCAGTCATAAGTAACAGTTAACAATGAATTTATTTCATTGTTTGTAACGCTCTGCTCTTCAATGCTACCTGTTCCGTTGGAGTGTCCATATCCCCATGTATCGGTATAGTTAGTGGTATAAGCATCGGTACCTAACTGGTATTTTACATCCAGTTTATGATTTTCTGTACCGAAATCAGTAGAATATTTAGCAAATGCATTTCCAAAAAAACGTTGAGTACGTTCTTTAAAAGAGTTATTTTCAACGGCCCAATAAGCACCATCGAAACCGCCTGTCGAACGATACGTGTTTTGTGTATAAGGATCTCCATCAATGTGTGATGGGATACCGGCTAAATCGTAGCTGGACGGTGCACCATATACAGTTGCCAGGATACCATTGTTGGCACCGGTTTGCTTTTTGATTTTAGAATAAACGAAGTTTCCATTGAAACCGGTAGACCAATTTTTGTTCAATTGAGCTTGTGCAGTTAGTTTTGCATTATAACGATCCATACCTGTAGAAGGTACAATACCGTTTGCAGTAGTACTTCCTAAAGACAAAGAGTAACTTCCTTTATCGAGGCTTTGTGCCACGTTTGCACTGCTGTTCCACGTTACACCTGTATTAAAGAAATCTTTAGCATTGTCATATGCACGAGGAGTAGCCCATGGGTCCAGTCCTGCTTTGGCACGCTGGTCTACATAGTATTGCCCCTGATGTTTACCGTATTTCTGGGTATAGGTATTATCCGTATTGCCACCATATTTGGGATCGTTAGCCAGTTCTGAGATCAAAGGGCCCCAAGAACGAGAATCTGATGGGCTAAAAGCACCATTAAATCCTTGTGCGAATTCTTTTTGGAAATCCGGCATAGTAGAAACCTTATCGAATGATAAACCAGTGTTGATGGTAACTTCCGGTTTACCTTTACGTGCACCTTTACCGCTCTTGGTAGTGATTACTACCACACCATTTGATGCGCGCATACCATACAGAGCAGAAGCAGCTTGACCTTTCAGGATGTTGATGCTTTCAATGTCATTCGGGTCGATATCTACCGCACGGTTTGCATAGTCAGAGCCTGTAACAGAGTTGAAAGTATCCAAGTCTGTAGATGATGAGATAGGCATACCATCCACAACATACAGGGGAGTGTTATCTCCTGTAAACGAGCGTGATCCGCGAATAGTCATTTTGGAAGAGGCACCCGGCATACCTGATGACGGTGAGATCTCTACTCCTGAAACTTTACCTTGTAAAGCGCTGGAAAGGTTACTACTTGATGCTTGAGTCAGCTTATCTCCTTTCACATCCTGTACGGCATACCCTAACGCTTTTTTCTCTTTTGAGATACCCATTGCTGTTACTACGACTTCGTCAAGTGCCTTAGCATCAGTCTTTAATATCACTTTGATTATCGGTGCAATTGCTACCTCAGCAGTCTGCATACCGATATACGAAATTTGCAAAGTCTTTGCAGAACTTGGTATACCAGATAACGTAAATTTACCATTTAGATCAGTAATAACACCTACAGTGGTGCCCTTAGCTAATACAGAGGCTCCAACAACTGGTTGCCCATCTTCTTCAGAAATAACAACACCTGTTACCTTCTGAGTTTGGGCGGTTACTAGACCTATACCTATAAAAAGGCAAGTCAATAACAGCATTAATTTTCTTTTCATAAATTCTCTCTTAAAGTTTAACTTTACATTAATTGTTTCTTTACTCTAACAAAATGCAAATATATTAAGAAATATGAAACGAACAATTATTTCTATAAAAAAACCTTGCAAATATAACAAATCGTTATCTAAATACGCGATTTTATGTCTAATAACATAGAAATACGCCTTAAAAAACGTAAACGGGGTTTGTATTGCTAACATGTTGCAGGTACTAATAATATGCATTTTTGTCTATTTTTGTATATTCAAGGCTTAATATGAGCAAAAATAGTGCTCGTTTTTCTGTCAAGGAAGTTTTTATAAATACAAATTAGTCACTTTTAAAAAATACAAATTAGTTATTTCTATATAAAAATAGCAGGTTTTAGCAGATATTAAACCTTATTCAATTCTAATATTGAGTCTATGCACGTCTTATTTGTCCATAGTATTAATTAAAAATAGAGGAAATGGATAAAATTATTTACAGTTTAGTGTATAATAGAAAAAAGAGCCTGAACAAAAAAGGGATGGCGTTGGTACAGGTTGAGGCTTACTTAAACAGGAAGAAGAAATATTTTTCTACCAAGGTTTACTTGAGTCCTGACCAATGGGATTTCAAGAAAAGGATGGTTAAAAACCACCCTAATGCGGATGCTATCAATCACATGCTCTATGAGTTCATGGCAGAAATAGAGAAGAAAGAACTGGGATTGTGGCAACAGGGAAAACAAATTTCATTGGATTCACTAAAAAATTCAATGGAAAGTCAGGATGATGGAACTTCGTTTATTGCGTTCTTCCGCAACGAAATAGCCAAATCTTCATTGAAGGAGAGTACCAAACGTAACCATTTATCAACTTTGGAGTTATTGAGAGGCTATAAGAAAGATGTGTCATTCTCAGATCTGACATTTGAATTTATATCCTCATTTGATCATTACCTCCAACAAAAAGGGTACCACACCAATACCATTGCGAAGCACATGAAACATTTGAAAAGACATATCAATGTAGCCATAAATAAAGAATATATGGAGATACAGAAATATGCCTTTAGAAAATATAAAATTAAAAGTATCGAAAACAGTCATACTCACCTTTCTCCAGAAGAATTAGGAAAGATTGAAAGTTTGGAATTGGATGGCCGGTTTATGAAACTGGAAAAGACAAAAGATGCTTTCCTCTTTTGTTGTTATGCAGGATTACGATATTCTGACTTCACCAACTTATCCCCTGAAAACATAGTGAAAATGCATCAGGAAACCTGGCTTATTTATAAATCTGTGAAAACGAATACGGAAGTGCGCCTTCCGCTTTATCTTTTATTTGAGGGAAAAGGAATAGAAGTCTTGAATAAATATCAGGATAATCTTGCTGATTTTTTTAAGCTTAGAGATAATTCAAATGTGAATAAGGAATTATTGATCATAGCAAAATTATCAGGGTTGAATAAACGTATTTCGTTCCATACCGCTCGCCATACCAATGCTACATTATTAATATACAGTGGAGTCAATATTACTACTGTACAAAAGCTATTGGGACATAAAAGCGTGAAGACAACTCAAGTTTATACTAATATAATGGACATAACTATTGTACGAGACTTAGAAAAGTCTAAAAATAATCGTAAAGTATCTTATATGTAACAGAGATTTGTGCCTTACGTAGATGTATTGGCTATTAACATTGTTAACACGAATCACAGTTCTCAAGTACCGTTTCTATAAAGAACTTGTTTTCTGATTGAAAATCACTAATTCTTTGCATGTAGGAAGTTAGTTTTAACATAATGTTAAAACTAACTTCCTACATGCAAAAAGTGAACGGTTTAATTGGCTGTTTATTAAATATATAAGTTTATTAATCCTATTATGAGGAAATTTAGGTTGGCATTCTCTGTTTTTATATAAATATCAAATTAGTAATTATCCTTTTTTATTTCTAAGCCGTTTATGTAAAATAATAATAGACTGCTTTATGACTTTTTTTTCGTTTGGAACTATTGAGTATAACATTCTTTTTTCAATCGCATACTTTTTAATCTATATTTCACTTGCAATAAGCGAATTACGCGTACAATAGTGGGAGATAGATATGGGAATCATTCGGATTTTATTGTTAGTACTTTTATCATATATATTTGATATTCAAACATATAACCATTGATATCGTAGTATAAGCACAAGTTCTCTGTATCTTTTATAAAATACTGATAATAAATAGTTTATAATATAATTGTAGTTCTGCAAAGACTTTGCAAATTTCGTATATCGGTATGCAAACTGTTGAAGTAGCAATTAAGCCTGTTATGAAGATTACGCTAAAACCTGATACGGAAGTGTTGGACGAAGTTGTTGTAACAGGATATGGTACATTTAAAAAATCATCTTTTACGGGAGCGGCATCAAGTATTACGACGGAAAAACTTCAGGATGTTCCTTCTTTGAGCGTACAAGATAAATTAGCCGGTTCTGTTGCCGGTGTACAGATTACGTCTACTTCCGGACAACCGGGTGCTGTTGAATCTGTACGTATTCGTGGAATGGGGTCAATTAATGCTGGTAATGATCCGTTATATGTCATTGATGGAGTACCTGTAATGACTGGTGACGCAAGTGAATTCACTTATTCTCAGTCAGGTAATAGCTTGTTGTCCACCATCAACAGCAATGATATCGAATCAATGACGGTAATTAAAGATGCAGCGGCTGCTTCACTTTACGGTTCACGCGCAGCAAACGGTGTTATTGTAATTACTACTAAAAAGGGAGCTTCAGGAAAATTGAAACTCAATGTGAGGGCAGACTGGGGATTCTCCAACAAAGCTATTGATTATCGTCCCATTCTGAATGGTGAAGATAGACGCGATATCCTATATATGGGTCTTAAAAACTATGCTTTAAATTCTGGAAAGGATGAAGCTTATGCCACGAACTATGCAGATAATAATATTGATAAATATGCTGCAAAACCTTGGAGTGGATATACTGATTGGGAAGATATTCTTTTCAGAAACGGTTCTCACCAAAATTATGAAGTAAATGCTCAAGGAGGAAATGAGCGGACTAAATTCTATACCTCTTTTGGATACACCAAACAGGAAGGCATTACACTACAGTCTGGATACGAGCGTATCACCGGACGTGCAAATATGAGTCATACGGCAGACCGCGTTACAATTGAGGCAAGTACGATGTTTACAAATTCAACTCAAAAAGTAAACTCGGAAGGGACTAGTTTCTCAAGCCCCATCATGTGTCTGGCTATGACAGCTTCTCCCTCTACATTCCCATATAATGAAGATGGTACATTTAGTACGAGTTTCCCTGCTTTGAATGGTGCCAATCCTCTTCAGACTGCAACATATAATTATGATCGTAGTACAATTGTGCGTACTTTGAATACATTGGCTGCAACATGGAATATCTGGGATAATTTGAATATAAAAGAAACTTTGGGTTATGATTTTAACCAGACAAACAATCGTGTATGGTGGGATCCTCGTTCCAATGATGGTCGTTCTTCAAAAGGGGTATTTCAACGCTATATGATGAACAGAAGCAAGTTGAATACTCAAACTCAGTTAACTTACAACAAGACATTTGCAGAACACCATAATATCGATGTACTGTTGGGATTTGAAACGGAGGATTACAAATACGATTATACCTATACTAATGGTAATACTTATCCATCCTACTTACCGGAGATTACAAATGCAGGTGTTTCAAGAGGTGCCAGTAACATTAATAGTTATCGAATGACTTCCTATTTAGGACGTTTGAATTATGATTATGCCGGAAGATATTATGTAAGTGGTAGTTTCCGTCGTGATGGAAGTTCGCGTTTATCAAGAGATAGTCGTTGGGGCAATTTCTGGTCTGTATCAGGTTCATGGAGACTTTCACAGGAAGCATTTATGGAATCATTATCCAATGTTATTACTGATGCTAAGATCCGTGCTTCTTACGGTGTAAATGGTACACAGCCCAAAGACTATTACGGATATATGGGGGTATATGAATTTGGATATAATTATAATGGAAATGGTGGTTCGTCAGAAGCTCGTTTCTATAATCCGAATCTGAAATGGGAAAAGAATTATGCCACAAATATCGGTATTGACCTTACACTACTCAATAGGTTGACTATTTCTGCTGAGTGGTATAACCGTGAGACAAAAGATCTCTTAATGGATAAACCGATTTCTGCTGCAGTCGGTGTAATCAATAGTGCGGGTACTGCTAATATGCTTGTGAACGTTGGCTCAATGAGAAATCGTGGTTTTGAATTGGAATTGAAGTCTACCAACATCCAGAACAAGGACCTTTTCTGGACTACTTCCTTGAACTTAGGACATAATAAGAATAAGCTGACCAAGTTGGATGGCGAACAACAGGAAATCATTGATGGGGTTTCTATCCACCGTGTGGGTGAACCATATTATTCTATCTATGCCTATGAATATGCAGGTGTTGATCCTCAAACAGGTAAAGAACTGTATTATATAAACGGTGAAGATGGTAGCCGTGAAACAACAACAAATTCTGCTGCTGCTAATAAAACGATTATCGGTTCTATCGAACCTAAAGTACAAGGTGGTTTGACCAATTATATCAGTTGGAAGTTTATTGATTTCAATTTAACCCTGACTTACTCTTTGGGCGGACATGCTTATGATTATGCTACCTGGCTACAATCTAATGGAGGTACTTATAATTATGTGGGTAATGTTCCTGCTTATTACAAGATGGAAGATACCTGGCAGAAAACAGGTGATAATGCCAAATTGCCACAATTTGCATACGGTAACACTAATAAAGCCTCTTCGCGTTGGCTGATGTCTACAGATCATTTACGTGTGAAGAATATGACTTTGGGATTCACTTTACCACAAAACTGGTCGTCTAAAGCAGGCATCAGTAAATTAAGAGCTTATGTTTCAGGAAACAACTTGCTAACTTGGAAGAAAAAGAGTTTGTATGTTGACCCGGAAGTTCCGGTTGACGGATTGTGTACATTCGAGACTCCGGCTCTTCGAACTGTTACATTTGGTATTGAAATCGGTTTTTAATCAAGTAGAAACAATTTATGAAAAAAGAATTTATGAAAAAGATATATAAATCAATAACACTGGTTGCTACTATCCTAAGTTTGTCTTCCTGCGGGAATGATTGGCTGGATAGAAAACCTGCTGACGGAATTCCATCAGAAGATGCAATTACAAACTATAATGATGCTCTGACTGCACGTACAGGTATGTATGATGGTATTCAGGGAAACTCTAATAGCACCAGCTATTACGGTGCCCGTATGTTTTATTATGGAGATGTTCGTGCTGAGGATATGCAAGCCAGAACTCAGGGTATGCGTTCGTCATCATGCTATGAGATGCGCTATACTGTGGATGATGCTCCTAATATGTGGAATATACCTTATAATGTAGTTCGCCGTGCCAATCGTCTGATTCAAGCAATTAACGAAAAAAAGGTGACTGACGCAACAGAAGCACAAATAGGTAAAATATATTCAGAAGCATTGGTTGTCAGGGCATTGGTTCATTTTGACTTAGTGAGAATCTATGGTATGCCTTATACAGCCGATAACGGAGCTTCTTTGGGTGTCCCGGTTATCTTGAAACCTTTGGAACGAAATGATTTGCCTTCCAGAAATACAGTAGCAGAAGTTTATACACAAGTCATCAGAGACTTGACTGACGCTATTAATTCTGGATATCTTGCTAAAGATAAGACTCAGGGATATATCAATGAATGGGCAGCAAAAGCCTTGCTTACCAGAGTCTATCTGACTAAAGGTGATAACGAGAATGCACTCAAAGTTGCTGAAGATATTATAACCAACTCTCCATATAAACTTTGGACTAATGAAGAATATGTAAATGCATGGTATAAAAGCAATGGAGCACATACGAACGAAATGATTTTCGAAGTTATAAATGCAAGTAATGATGACTGGACTGACCGTAATGGTATTGCTTATTTGCTGAACGAGAACGGATATGCGGATGCAATAGTAACAAAAAACTTTATGAATATGCTGAGTCAGGATCCTAAAGATGTTCGTATAGGTATGGTATTGCCGGCTCAGTATGATAAGGATCTTAAAGAAGAATATGGCGATGCAAAAATCTTCATTAATAAATTCCCGGCTGATAAGGACGACGTAGGTGAAATGCGTTTAAATAATCTGCCTTTACTTCGTCTTTCGGAAGTATATTTGAGCGCTGCAGAAGCGGCGGCTAAGCTTGGGGGACACCAGGATAAAGCTGCTAAATACCTGAATGAAATTGTTCTGAGAGCGAATCCGGAAGCTAAGGCTGTTTCGGAAGTAGATGCTACAGTAGAAAGAATCATTCTTGAAAGAAGAAAAGAAATGATTGGTGAAGGTCAACGTTACTTCGATGCATTACGCAATAATGAAACAATCGTTCGCTATAAAGATGAAGCAGATAAGGGGTATCATTATTCACTAATTAAAGAATCGCAAAGCTTTGACCGAACTTACTTTAGAGCTATACTTCCGATTCCTGTTGATGAAACAAATGTAAATCCAAACTTGAGAGCTCAACAAAATCCCGGATATTAATAGTGGATTAATCATGTAATTAAAAGGCTGCTTTCTTTAAAAGGGAGTGGCCTTTTTTATTTCACAATAATGGAACTTCCTATTGAGTTTCATTATGACATTTGTTGTATATTAGCCAAAAGTAACTCAAACTGTTTTTCAATAGAAAAATGTCGTTTATTTCAAGATACAAATGAAAGACACATTAAAAAATATTTATCTTATATGCGATCTGTGAATGTGACACTACTCTAAATTTCGACTATTGATAGGTGAATAAAATATCTATATAAAGCAAATAGTCAATTAGTACAAAGGAAAAATGTAGTAGAATAGGAAATAGAATGCAGAATCTTATTCATGCTGATAATCAATGTATTATCTGATTATTGTAAGATATATGAAGTGTTTCATTTTGAGCTTCTCAATAAAATAGAAGATTTGTAGTATTTTGATAATAAGCGTTTTAATAAATCTTTTTTTCTTTTTACTAAGTTCAATATCATTGTGTAATACGCACATTATAAGCATTTTAGTATATACTACAGTTCTGCAAAGACTTTGCAGATTTCGTATATCGGTATGCAGACTGCTGAGGTAGCAATTGCACCTAATATTAAAGTGATATTAAAGACTGACTCTAAGGCACTTGATGAAGTGGTAGTAGTAGCTTATGGAACACAAAGTGCACGTACTGTGACTGCATCTGTGTCTTCTGTAAAGGCAGATGCTTTGAAAGATGTACCGAGTGTAAGTTTTGATCAGATGCTTCAAGGGCGTGCATCGGGTGTCAGTATCACTACTCCGTCGGCCGGTGTAGGACAGGCTCCGATTGTGAGAGTGCGTGGTGTGAACTCAATCACTTCCGGAACTTCTCCTTTATATGTAGTCGATGGTGTGCCCATTGAATCGGGTAACCTTTCTTATTTGGCTAATGCCAATGCATTGGCCGATATTAATCCTGCTGATATTGTGTCTATGGATGTTTTGAAAGATGCGGCTGCGGCTGCATTGTATGGTTCGCGTGCTGCGAATGGGGTTATTTTGATTACTACTAAACAAGGTCAAAGTGGTAAAGTCAAAGTGAGCTATGATGGTTTTGTGGGTTTCTCAAATGCGACAGATTTTTATGAAATGATGAATGCCCAGGAATACGTGGACTTTAAGAATTTGGCTGTAAAGAACCGTTATGGGACGGATGAATTGTCACTGACTGCCGGTTATGTTTCTCCTTATGGTAACAAAGCATTCAATATGATGAAAGATGCCAATGGCAACTATGTAGATACAGATTGGAAAGATGCTGCATTCCAGAACGGATTGTCACAAAGTCATTCTGTTGCCGTAAGTGGCGGATCGGATAAAGTGCGGTATTATTTGTCTGGTAACTATACAACTCAGGAGGGGATTGTAAAAGGCGACAAGTATGACCGTTTAGGGGTGAAGGCTAACATTAACGTACAGGCTACTGACTGGTTAAAAGTAGGAATGAACACCAACGTAACAACCGGGACAACTTCTTATGTAGATGCTGCCCGTAGAGGCTCTAACTTTGCCGTTGGAGGGTTCCCGCGTCTGGCATTGATCAATGCCCCTAATTTACCGATGTACAATGAAGATGGTACTCCTTATTATTTAGCTCAAGGTCTGGGTTATGGAGGAAATACTGTGTTTAGTACTTTTTCTAATCCGGCGGCTATTTTATCTTTAGGCAATGGTTTGAGTTCTGATGTAACCCGTTTCATTGGTGTATTTTATGCAGAGGCAACTCCGGTTAAGGGATTGTCATTGAAAACCCAATATGGTGTGGATTATGCCCGTATCGAGGAACAGCGTTTCTGGTCTCCATTGCATGGAGATGGTGTGAACAGTAAAGGTCTGGCAAATGCTTATAACACCAAAAATAACAGATGGACCTGGACAAATACGGCAACTTATAGCTTTTCTTTGGGACAGAATAATTTTAATTTGTTAGCCGGTACGGAGGCATCCGAGAGAAATAACTCTCGTTGGACTGCACAGCGTAAAGATTTACAGGATGATAAATTCATTGTATTTCAGGGACCTTTTGGTTCGGCAACTGCCGGTGGTAGCTTGTCCAACAATACCATGGTCTCTTATTTCGGACGTATCAACTATGATTACGCTTCTAAATACATCGTGTCTCTTAACTACCGTCGCGATGGTTATTCTGCTTTGAGTGAGAAGAATCGTTGGGGTAACTTCGGAGGAGTTTCTGCTGCATGGCGTGTCTCTGAAGAAGCTTTCTTCCAGCCTTTACGCAACGTGGTTGATGACTTGAAAATAAAGGGAAGCTATGGTGTGGTTGGTAACACCGATATTTACGATTATGCTTCAAAGTCATTTTATTCAAGTTATAATTATGGTATAAATGGTACATATGGTTTGGCTCAGATCGCTGATCCGAACTTGAAATGGGAGTCTTCGGAGAAATATAGCATTGGCTTCAATGCCCGATTGCTGAATAGGATCAATGTAGACTTTGACTACTATTATACGAAGTCTTCCGACTTGATTCTGGATGTGCCCCAATCACCTTCTAAAGGTATCCCGGGCAATATAATTACCACTAATGCCGGAAAGATGAGGAACAGCGGTATTGAATTGACCGTTTCTGCCGATGTGATAAAAAACAGTGATTTTACTTGGGAAACGAGCTTTAACATCACTACTAACAAGAATAAGGTTATTTCACTGGCTGATGGCGTGGAGAATATTCTTAAAGGAGATAATGGCGGTTTAGAAATTACGAATATCACAGTACCCGGAAAGTCTATCGGACGTCTGTATCTGTACCCGACTGCCGGAGTAGATCCCAAATCGGGTCGTAGAGTGTTTATCACTCCGGAAGGTGACAGAACCTTACTGATGTTTGAAAAAGGGGGGTGGTTCTATGAAGACGGAACAGAATATGCCGGTGAATTTGAACCTGTTGATTGTGGAAATACACTTCCTACCTGGTACGGTGGGTGGACCAATAACTTTAAATATAAAGGTTTCGATCTTTCTTTGTTCTTCCAATTCTCGGGAGGTAATAAGATTTATAACGGAACCAAAGCCAGTGTGAGTGATATGCGTTACTGGAATAACTCTAAAGACGTTTATAATAAGTATTGGACTCCGGAACGTACCCATGCAGAGTATCCTATGCCGATATACGGTGATAATTATTCTAATGGTTCGGCATTGCCTATCAGCGACTTAGTGGAAAGAGGAGATTATTTGCGTCTGAAGAATGTGTCACTGGGTTATACGTTCAATACAAAGAACTGGTCGAAAGCGGTAGGAATCTCTGCGCTCCGTCTCTATGTTCAGGCTCAGAATCTGTTTGTGATTACAGGATACAGCGGCATGGATCCCGAAACACTTACCAATGTAGAAAGTGCTACTTTAGCCGGTGGTACGGATAAGAATACTTTGCCTCAGGCACGCACGTATACAATCGGTGTGAACCTGACATTCTAATATGGTTTTATATTAACAGATAAAAGAAACTACAATGAAAAAGATAATTATATTTTCGACATTATGCGCTTCTCTCTTTTTAGGTAGTTGCAGCAGCAGCTTCCTCGATCAGGAGCCTCCATTATATGTAAACGAGAACGATATTTTCACAAGCCCTACCCGAATAGAGGCTACTCTGAACGGCTTGTATGCTGCAATCAAGAACACAGGGACTAAGTCTTTGATGGGAGGTAAGTCCTATATGGTGTTTGACAACAGGGGAGATGATGTTATCAATATCTCCAACAACTTGGTGACTTTGTTCAATACCTATAATATGAATGTGGGCATTACGGATGCCGAGAATGCTGACACCTGGACATACGCTTATCTGGCCATCAATAAAGTAAATACTTTCCTTCAGTCTCTTGAAGGTGCCAAAGAAGTTGCCGGTGAGAATTATGACCGCTATGTGCAGGAAGCTAAGTTTGTCAGAGCTTTGGCATACTATTATCTGAATAATTTGTATCCGACTCCATATTCTGTAAATCCCGATGCAAAATCTGTTCCGTTGCGTCTTACTGCCGAGGCCGGAACCGAAAATAACAATATGCCTCGCTCTACAGTAAAGCAGATTTATGACCACATTCTGTCTGATCTGGAAAACATTTCGGCATTGGATACCGAAGTGAATACCTATGCAGGAGTTACACATGCTACTCAGGCCGCTGCCAACATGCTTAAGATGAGAGTTTATATGGCAATGAACGAATGGGACAAAGCCATTGCAGCCGGAGAGTTAGTGACCGGATATAGTTTGCCGGAAGACGTAACATTGATTTATAAGGCCCCGTATTTCAGTCAGGAGAGCATCTTCTCTTTGCCGATGGCTGATACCAACATCCCGAATACACAGCAGTCGTTGGCAGAATATTATTATGATGGTAAGATCATGTTGATTGATACGAAAAGCGGAATTATGTCAAAGCCTGATTATTCGTTGGCTACCGACAAGCGTATTATCGCCTTTAAAGGGGAGAAAGACTTGTTGTTGAAGTTTACGGATGCAAAAACTAAATTGCAGTGGGTGCCCATTTTCCGCTATGCCGAAACTTTGCTCGACCTTGCCGAATGTTATGCCAACAAGGCCGGAGGTGAAGCTACTGCCAAAAGCCTGTTGAAACAAGTCAGAGGACGTTCGGTAGATGCAGCTACGGATCCGTTGAAGATCGATAACTTAACGGGTGATGCACTGAAAGAAGCGATTTACAACGAGAAACGCCTTGAGTTTATAGGCGAGGGTATCCGTGGTATTGATATTATGAGACGTGGGGAACGTTTCATTAAGGTGGGTGCGAATGAAACAATTAATGTGGGTCCGTCCGATGAAAAATATACTTGGCCGATACCTCAGGTTGAGTTGCTGTTGAATAAAGATATTAATAAATAAATAGTCAATAAATAATAAAGAATCGCTCAGGTAGAAACACTTGGGCGATTTTTTCTTTTAGTATGTTACGAAAATAGCTATATTTGTCGCCATATTATAATAAGGTATAAAGTAGAATGAAAGAATTTGTAATATCCGAAGCCAAAGTCGAAACTGCTGTTCTGGTAGGTCTCATCACTCAGACACAGGATGAACGCAAGACCAATGAATATCTGGACGAGCTGGCATTCCTGGCTGAGACAGCCGGGGCGGAAGTGGTGAAAAGGTTTACGCAGAAGTTGCCGACGGCTAACTCGGTGACTTATGTGGGAAAAGGAAAACTGGAAGAAATTAAAGAATATATAAGAACAGAGGCTGAAGAGGACCGGGAAGTGGGAATGGTCATCTTTGATGACGAACTCTCGGCCAAGCAGATACGTAACATCGAAGCTGAACTGCAAGTGAAGATACTGGACCGTACTTCACTGATTCTTGATATATTTGCCATGCGTGCCCAGACGGCTAATGCCAAGACTCAGGTAGAATTGGCGCAATATAAATACATGTTGCCCCGTCTGCAACGTCTCTGGACTCACCTTGAACGTCAGGGTGGTGGTTCCGGAAGTGGTAAAGGAGGTTCGGTAGGTCTTCGTGGCCCGGGTGAAACTCAGTTGGAGATGGACCGCCGTATCATCCTTAACCGTATGTCACTGCTTAAGGAGCGTCTCGCCGAAATAGATAAGCAGAAGTCTACCCAACGTAAGAACCGCGGACGCATGATCCGTGTAGCTTTGGTAGGTTACACCAATGTGGGCAAATCGACCATGATGAATCTGTTGGCGAAGAGTGAAGTCTTTGCTGAAAACAAGCTGTTTGCCACACTCGATACGACGGTACGCAAGGTGATTATCGATAATTTGCCTTTCTTGCTTTCCGATACGGTCGGGTTCATCCGTAAGTTACCTACTGACCTGGTGGATTCCTTTAAGTCTACCCTCGACGAAGTACGTGAGGCCGATCTGCTGGTTCATGTTGTGGACATTTCGCATCCAGGATTTGAAGAGCAGATAGAGGTGGTGAATAAAACACTGGCCGACATCGGTGGAGGTGGAAAACCAATGATTTTAATATTTAATAAGATAGACGCCTATACCTATGTAGAAAAGGCGCCGGACGACCTTACCCCCAAAACAAAGGAGAACTTGACACTCGAAGAACTGATGAAAACATGGATGGCTAAGATGGAAGATAACTGTCTGTTCATCTCCGCCCGTGAGAAAATCAATATAGACGAACTGAAGAGTGTGGTTTATCAGCGAGTGAAAGAATTGCACGTGCAGAAGTATCCCTATAACGACTTTCTCTATCAGACCTACGACGACGAAGAGTAACTTGTAGTTTGTAATAAGAGGATTATGGGAAAGACTTACCGTAGACTGACTGAAGATGAAATTCTTCAGTTGAAGAGCCAGTCGTGTCTGGCTGATGACTGGAACCATGTTGCGGTCGCTGAAGAGTTCACAACCGAATTTGTGCATCACACCCGTTTCTCGGGAGAGGTGAAACTGGGCGTTTTCCACTCGGACTTTATCTTGCCGGGAGGAATCAGGAAACATTCCGGGCTGAGGCATGTCACCTTGCACAATGTAATTGTGGGCGACAACTGTTGCATTGAGAATATCCAGAATTACATTGCCAACTACGAGATAGGAAACGACACTTTCATTGAGAATGTAGATATTATTCTGGTGGATGGTCTGACTCAGTTCGGTAATGGAGTAGAGGCCGCCGTGCTGAACGAAACGGGAGGTCGCGAAGTGTTGATCAATGATAAACTATCTGCTCATCAAGCTTATATTCTGGCTCTTTACCGGCACCGTCCGGAACTGATCAGCCGGATGAAGGCGATCACTGACTATTACTCCAACAAGCATGCTTCTGCGATGGGGACCATCGGCAGCCATGTGATGATTCTCAATACCGGTTCTATCAAGAATGTGCGTATTGGCGATTATTGCTGGATTTGCGGAACCTGCCGTCTTTACAACGGAAGTATCAACAGCAATGAAGCCGCTCCGGTACATATCGGGCATGGTGTCATTTGCGATGACTTTATTATTTCCTCCGGTTCTCATGTGGACGATGGAGCTATGCTGACCCGTTGCTTCGTTGGGCAAGCCTGTCAGTTGGGACACAACTACTCCGCTTCCGATTCCCTGTTTTTCAGTAACTGCCAGGGAGAGAACGGTGAAGCATGTGCCATCTTTGCCGGTCCGTATACCGTAACCCATCATAAGTCTACCTTGCTGATAGCCGGTATGTTTTCGTTTATGAATGCCGGCTCGGGGTCGAACCAGAGTAATCATATGTATAAACTGGGACCGATTCATCAGGGGACGTTGGAAAGAGGAGCTAAGACTACTTCCGATTCATACATTTTATGGCCGGCGCGTGTAGGGGCTTTTTCATTGGTGATGGGGCGTCATGTGAATCATGCCGATACCTCGAACCTGCCTTTCTCTTACCTGATCGAGCAGCAGAATACGACTTATCTGGTGCCGGGAGTCAATCTGCGCAGTGTCGGGACTATCCGCGATGCCCAGAAGTGGCCGAAGCGTGACAAACGTACGGACCCGAACCGCCTGGACTATATAAACTACAACCTTCTGAGTCCATATACTATCCAGAAGATGTTCAAGGGGCGCTCTATACTGAAAGAGCTGAAGCGGGTGTCCGGCGAGACATCGGAGATCTATTCTTACCAAAGTGCAAAAATCAAGAACTCTTCGCTGAATAGCGGCATACGCTATTACGAAATAGCTATCCATAAGTTTCTTGGTAATTCCATCATTAAGCGTCTTGAGGGGATTAACTTCAGAGATAATGAAGAGATACGCCGGCGTCTGAAACCGGATACCGAAATCGGAGTAGGCGAGTGGGTGGATATTGCCGGTTTGATTGCTCCGAAAAGTGAAGTGGAAAAACTGATTACCGGTATCGAAAGTGGTGAGATCGATCGTTTGAAGAGTATGAATGCCCGTTTTGCCGAGATGCACGATAACTATTATACTTACGAATGGACGTGGGCTTACCATAAGATACAGGAATTTTATGGTCTGAACCCCGAAACCATTACAGCAAAAGATGTTATCGCTATCGTCCGTGCCTGGCGTGAAGCAGTGGTCGGACTGGACCGCATGGTGTATGATGACGCACGCAAGGAATTCTCACTTTCGTCTATGACGGGCTTTGGTGCCGACGGCTCACGCGATGAAATGAAGCTGGATTTCGGTCAGGTACGTGGCGATTTTGAGAGTAATCCGTTTGTCACTGCCGTGCTGCAACACATTGATGATAAGACTGCTCTGGGTGAGGAGCTGATTAACCGTATCGGGCAACTGGCGTGACGGAATTACGAGCTACAATATATTTGCTATGAAAATACACATTTTATTTGGAATGATCGGGTTCTTCCTGCTGACCGGATGTTGCCGGACAGCAGAGAAGAACCCTCGTTTTTATGATGCCGGCGTTTCTAAAGAGCTTGCCGATCATCGTAAAGCCGAGATTAAGAATTTGAAGTATGAACTCAGTTTCAGCATTCCACGGCAGAAGGAGACACCTATTGACGGTGATATCACCTTGCGCTTCGACCTTGCTGCCGCTCAGGAAGTCCTGATTGATTTTCGTGAGGAACGTGGAAAAATTAAAGAAGTCATTGCCAATGGAAAACCGGTAAGTGATGTGCGCTTTGAGAACGAACACATTATTCTGCCTGCTTCGCTGACAGCGAAAGGGGCGAATGACATACAGATTCGTTTCATTGCCGGCAATCAGTCGCTGAACAGGAACGATGAATACCTCTATACGTTGCTCGTTCCCGACCGTGCCCGTACCGTCTTCCCTTGCTTTGAGCAGCCCAACCTAAAAGCCGAGTTTACTTTAAAGCTTGAGGTTCCGGCCGACTGGAAAGCTGTTTCCAACACATACGTCCGGAGTGAAACAGTAGCCGGTGACCGTAAAACCGTTTGTTTTGCACCGACCGAACCACTCAGTACTTATCTCTTTTCGTTTGTGGTCGGAAAATTGGAGCGACAGGAGTATACTCAGGACGGGCGTACCATCGCCGCCTATTATCGTGAGACCGACCCTAAGAAAATAGCACAGTTGGATATTGTTTTCAGACAAGTCATGGCATCACTTCACTGGCTTGAAGAGTATACAGGGATCGCATATCCGTTTGCCAAATATGATTTCATCGTTCTTCCCGGTTTCCAGTTTGGCGGAATGGAACATACAGGAGCTACCTTATATAATGATAACGGGATTTTCCTGAGCGAACATCCCACTCCGGACGAGGAGTTGAACCGGGCGGAATTGATTGCGCACGAGACCTCTCACATGTGGTTTGGCGATCTTGTAACGATGGATTGGTTTGACGATGTATGGACCAAGGAAGTTTTTGCCAATTATTTTGCTGCCCGGATTGTCGAGCCCTTGTTTCCGGAGATCAATCATACCCTGAATAAGCTCAAGACTTTTAATGCCGCTTCTCTTACCGAGGACCGTACTCTGGGGACGAATGCCATCCGGCAGCCACTCGATAATCTGCGTAATGCCGGGCTGATCTATGGGCAGATCATCTATAACAAGGCTCCCGTGATGATGGAGAAACTGGTTGACAGGATGGGTGAAGCCAACTTCCGGAGTGGTATACAGGAGTATCTGAAAACCTATTCGTACGCTAATGCCACTTGGGACGATCTGATTCGCATTTTAGACGGCAAGGCGCCCGAAGATTTGGCAACTTTCAGTGATGTGTGGGTGAACCGGAAAGGAATGCCTACGCTGAACTTCCGGATCGATGGACAAGAATTGGAGGTCCGTCAGAGTGATCCTTATAACCGTGGTTTGCTTTGGCCGCAGCGTTTTGCCGTCACTCTTTGCGGAGAGCGCGATTCGGTGTTGCGGGTGAATATGACGGATACTTTGGTTCGGATACAGCTTCCTTTTGTACCTTCGTTGGTGTTGCCCAATACCGATGGCAGAGGTTATGGCTTGTTCGTTCCCGACGAATCTGCTTTGAAGTGGCTGTTGGCACATTGGTGGGAGGTAAAAGACGATACGGCACGCCAATCACTCTTGATGACACTTTATGAGAATTACCTGGCTAAACATATTTCGGCGGACGACTGGACAAACAGCCTGTTGGCAGGGCTTCCTGCAGAAAAGAACGCTCTGGTGGCGTCTACAGTGAGTGGTTATTTGGCGGGTGCCATGCGGCGGGTAGCTCCGGCACAGATAGCAGAGGTTGAGGCGCGGGTCTACGCCATCAGCCGGAATCATCCGTTGCCTTCGTGCCGGGTGCAGTTGCTGCGTTATTTTATGCAGAATGCGACTTCACAACCTATGGTGAAGGAACTGTATGCCTTGTGGCAGGAGCAATCGGACAAACGGTTGAACCAACAGGATTACACGACTTTGGCTTACGAACTTGCCATCCGCCTGCCTGCCGAAAGTGAACAGATATTACGTACACAACGGGCACGGATTGATGATCCGGACCGTCTGCGTCGGTTCGATTTTATTTCACGGGCGGTCGTATCCGATACCGCACGGCTCGATACTTTGTTCAACAGCCTGCTTGTAGCGGAAAACCGGCGGATAGAGCCTTGGACGGCTGCCGTGATACGTTATCTGAACCATCCGTTGCGCGAGGAGCAATCGGTGAAATACATCCGTCCGGGACTCGAGGTGCTGGAGGAAGTACAACGCACCGGAGATATTTTCTTTCCGAAAAACTGGGCCTCGGCCTTGTTGGGCAATCATCTCAGCCGCCCGGCTTATGAAGAAGTGGTGCGTTTCCTGGACGCCCATCCGGATTATTCACCGCTTTTGAAGAACAAGATATTGCAGGCTGCCTATTCTCTGTATCGCGAAAATGATTAAAATAATTCCCGGAATGCTTGACTTTGCCTGTCCGATGTTGTATCTTTGCAACAGATCCATTACTTATATTCAAATTAGAATGCAGTAGAAGAGGAAGCCCGCAAAGCTTCCTCTTTTTTTGTACCCTTATCTCCCGGTGTCCCGGAGCCGGGGGCTTTTCTGCTCTTTCCCCGGCTCTCCATGCCCTCGAGACCGTTGCTCCGTGATGTGAAGAGCCTTGCTTCGGCCCAAACAGACGGTTGCATTTGCCCGGACAGACGGTTGCATTCCACAGAAATGAGCCTTTCTTCCGGAGAGGTCTCTTCTTCTTCGTAGAAACGCTCTCCGAACGTTAATAATAAGTAAATCCGCTCTTGACAAAATTCACCACTTTATTCATACTTTGGAAAACTATTCTTACCTTTGCCTCACTAACTAACATTACGTAATAAAATAAAGAGATATGGCAACACCTCCGTTTAAGTATCAACCTATGTTCGAACATGGGGAAGATAAAACCGAGTATTATCTGCTTACCAAAGACTATGTGTCAGTAAGCGAGTTCGAAGGAACACCTGTGCTGAAGGTACAGAAAGAAGGTCTGACAGCTATGGCCAATACCGCTTTCCGTGACGTATCTTTCATGCTTCGCCGCTCACACAACGAGCAGGTAGCAAAGATTCTGAGCGATCCGGAAGCAAGTGATAACGACAAGTACGTGGCATTGACTTTCCTGCGCAACGCTGAAGTGGCTGCCAAAGGCGTGCTTCCTTTCTGTCAGGATACCGGTACGGCCATCATTCATGGTGAAAAAGGACAGCAGGTCTGGACCGGCTATTGCGATGAAGAAGCTCTTTCACTGGGTGTTTACAAAACCTATACGGAAGAAAACCTGCGTTACTCACAGAACGCTCCGCTCAATATGTATGACGAAGTGAACACGAAGTGTAACTTGCCTGCCCAGATCGATATCGAGGCTACGGAAGGCATGGAGTACAAATTCCTGTGTGTGACCAAAGGTGGTGGTTCTGCCAACAAAACATATCTGTATCAGGAGACAAAAGCGATCTTGAATCCGGGTACTCTGGTTCCGTTCCTGGTTGAAAAGATGAAGACACTGGGTACGGCGGCTTGTCCTCCTTATCATATTGCATTCGTAATCGGAGGTACTTCGGCAGAGAAGAACCTGTTGACCGTGAAGCTGGCTTCTACTCACTATTATGACGAGTTGCCTACTACCGGTAACGAATATGGTCGTGCATTCCGCGATGTAGAACTGGAAAAAGAAGTACTTGCAGAAGCTCAAAAGATAGGTTTGGGTGCGCAGTTCGGCGGTAAGTATCTGGCACACGATGTACGCATCATCCGTCTGCCCCGTCACGGTGCGTCTTGTCCGGTGGGCTTGGGAGTGTCTTGTTCTGCCGACCGTAACATCAAATGTAAGATCAATAAAGACGGTATCTGGATCGAGAAACTCGATTCTAATCCGGGTAGCCTGATTCCGGCAGAATTGCGTAACGCAGGCGAAGGTGATGTTGTAAAGATCAACCTGAACCAGCCGATGGCAGATATCCTGAAGGAGCTGACTAAATATCCGGTGGCTACACGCCTGTCACTGAACGGTACGATTATCGTAGGTCGCGACATCGCTCATGCCAAACTGAAAGAACGTCTGGATCGTGGTGAAGATCTGCCTCAGTACATCAAAGATCATCCGATTTACTACGCCGGTCCGGCCAAAACTCCTGCCGGTATGGCTTGCGGTTCTATGGGACCGACTACTGCCGGACGTATGGACTCTTATGTGAACCTGTTCCAGGAACATGGAGGCAGTATGGTGATGTTGGCAAAAGGTAACCGTAGCCAGCAGGTGACTGATGCTTGCCAGAAACATGGCGGCTTCTACCTCGGTTCAATCGGTGGCCCGGCTGCTATCCTCGCCCAGAACAATATCAAGAGCATCGAATGTGTGGAATATCCGGAATTGGGTATGGAGGCTATCTGGAAGATCGAAGTAGAAGACTTCCCCGCATTTATTCTTGTAGATGACAAGGGCAACGACTTCTTCAAGCAAATTAAACCCCGTTGCGGCTCTTGCAGCAACAAATAAGAATATGGTGAGTGGTCATTAATATTGGTTATTTATCATGTTAACTCGAGTGAGAGGCGTCTGTATGCTGTGTTATACAGATGCCTTTCTTATTATAAACACCTTAATCATTATCAGTAAAAACAATTCCCCGATGGAACTACAGAAAAATCCTCAACACATTGTCTGGCTGGACGTTGTCCGTTTCGTTGCCATGTTTACCGTTGTCTGTTGCCACTGCACGGACCCTTTCAACTTTTATCCGGGCACTGCCCCTAATATTGACGAAATCAAACTTTGGGGTGCCATCTACGGAGCATTGCTTCGTCCTTGCGTACCGCTGTTCGTGATGATTACCGGAGCCCTGCTTCTGCCGGTGCGCGGCGAAGTCTCTGTCTTTTATAAGAAACGTATCCCCCGTGTTTTATGGCCATTCCTCATCTGGTCGGTCATCTACAACCTTTTCCCCTGGATTACCGGTCTGTTGGGCATCAAGCCCGAAATTATTCTCGACTTTTTCCCTTACTCGGGGGAGGAAGTGATGCGCCAGTCGCTGTCCATCTCTTTGGATTACATTGCTCAGATTCCTTTTAATTTCTCCATTGTAGATGTACACATGTGGTATATTTACCTGTTGATCGGCTTGTATTTTTATCTTCCCGTCTTCTCTGCCTGGGTGGAGAAAGCATCGGATAAGGCGAAGTTGTGGTTCCTCGGTGCATGGGCTGTCACTCTGTTATTGCCGTACTACAATCAGTTTGTAGCGCAATATCTTTGGGGAACCTGTTCATGGAATGCGTTCGGCATGTTTTATTACTTTGCCGGTTTCAATGGCTATCTGTTATTAGGACACTATCTGCGTAACCTTGACTGGACGTTGGGTAAGATTCTGGCAATCGGTCTGCCAATGTTTGTGATAGGATATGCCGTTACCTTCTTTGGCTTCCGTTACATCACGGCTTTGCCGGAATACAGTGACGAGATGCTTGAGCTCTTCTTCACTTACTGTTCGCTGAATGTAGTGATGATGACCATCCCGGTGTTTATGCTTTGCAAAAAAGTAAATTTCCGTTCGGAGGGAATCAAGAAAGCGCTTGCCAATCTCACTTTGTGTGGTTTCGGTATCTATATGATACACTACTTCTTTACCGGCCCTTCCGTACTGTTGGTACGTACGTTGGGAGTGCCTCTGGGCATTCAGATACCGGTGGCGTCTGTCATGGCATTTGGTGTTTCGTGGCTGATCGTATGGGCTGTCTATCGTGTGCTGGGCAAGAAGGCGAAATGGATTATGGGATAAAACAGTAATTAAAGCATATTATTTATGAATCGTAAATCAATACTATTAACAATCTTACTTTGTGTTACTTCTTTGACAATGGCTTCTCCGGTGACCGGCTTGTTGGAGCGCATAGACAAAGGAGCTTCGAAGAAGTTTATTATCGAGCAAGTGAAGTCCGGTACCGACTTTTTTGAACTCGATCAGAAGGGTGATAAAGTCGTTATCCGTGGAAACAATTACGTGAGCATCGCTACCGGGTTGAATTGGTATCTGAAGTATTATGCCGGTATCCACCTTTCCTGGAACGGAATGCAGGCAAAACTGCCGGCTGTGCTTCCTCCGGTGACAAAAAAAGAACGGAGAGAAACGACCCTGCCTTACCGTTATGATTTGAACTATTGTACTTTTTCTTATTCCATGGCTTTCTGGGATTGGGACCGATGGGAGAAAGAAATAGACTGGATGGCTTTGCACGGCATCAATATCCCTTTGGCTGTGACCGGGGCAGAGGCTGTGTGGTATAACGTGCTTGATAAGTTGGGATATACCAAAACCGAAATAAATGAGTTCATATCCGGTCCGGGCTTTTTTGCCTGGTGGCTGATGAATAACCTTGAAGGCTGGGGCGGACCTAATCCGGATAGCTGGTATACACAGCAGATTGCTTTACAGAAGAAAATCCTGAAGCGTATGCGTGAATACGGCATCGAACCGGTCCTTCCGGGTTATTGCGGCATGGTGCCCCATAATGCGAAAGAGAAACTCGGATTGAACGTATCCGATCCGGGAACATGGTGTGGCTATCGCCGTCCGGCATTTCTGCAACCAAGCGACCCGCGTTTTGAGGAAATCTCTTCTCTCTACTATAAAGAGCTTGAGAAACTATACGGGAAAGCTGACTTTTACTCCATGGACCCCTTCCATGAAGGAGGCAATACGGCAGGCGTGGATCTCGATGCGGCAGGTAAGGCTGTGATGAAAGCCATGAAGAAGGCCAATCCGAAAGCGGTTTGGGTGGCGCAGGCATGGCAGGCAAATCCACGTCCGAAGATGATTGAGAATCTGGGGGCCGGTGACTTGCTGATACTCGACCTGACCAGTGAATGCCGTCCGCAGTGGGGAGATTCCACTTCCGAATGGTATCGCAAAAACGGATATGGACAGCATGACTGGGTATACTGTATGTTGCTGAACTACGGTGGTAATGTCGGACTGCACGGAAAGATGGATAATGTGATCGATAATTTTTATCTCGCTAAAGCCGATCCGCACGCAGGTTCTACACTTAAAGGTGTGGGGATGACCCCTGAGGGGATAGAGAATAATCCTGTGATGTACGAACTGGTGATGGAACTGCCTTGGCGTGCAGAGCGGTTTACGAAAGAGGAATGGTTGAAGGAGTATGTGAAAGCACGTTACGGTGCAGATGATCCGGTGGTACAGGCTGCCTGGACCAAACTGGCGAACTCCATTTATAACTCACCGAAGAACCTGACGCAGCAAGGTACACACGAATCCGTATTCTGTGCACGTCCGGCGGAAGATGTGTACCAGGTGTCCAGCTGGTCGGAAATGAAAGATTACTACCGTCCGCAAGATGTGATTGAGGCTGCACGCCTGATGGTATCTGTGGCCGATCGTTATAAAGGAAACAATAATTTTGAGTACGATCTGGTGGATATCGTTCGGCAGGCACTCGCAGAGAAGGGCAGGCTGATGCAGAAGGCGGTTACCGCTGCTTACCGGAGTGGTGATAAAGAACTCTTCGGAATGGCTTCTCAGAAATTCCTGAACCTGATTCTGTTGCAGGATCAGTTGTTGGGTACCCGCCTGGAGTTTCGCGTAGGAAAGTGGATTGAAGAGGCGCGGGCGTTGGGTGGTACATCCGCAGAGAAGGCTTTGTATGAGTGGAATGCCCGTGTGCAGATTACGACCTGGGGCAATCGGAATGCAGCCGATTACGGTGGCCTCCGAGACTATGCTCACAAAGAGTGGAACGGATTACTGAAGGATTTCTATTATATGCGTTGGAAGCTTTATTTCGATTCTCTCTCTCAGAAACTGGAAGGTAAAACCCCGGAGAAAATTGATTTCTATGCAGTGGAAGAACCTTGGGCCAAAGCCACTAATCCCTATTCGGCGGAGGCTGAAGGAGATTGCATTGAAACAGCGAAGCGGGTGATGCAAGCGGTGGAATAGTATATCGCAAAGTTCACCACAGATTACACAGATTATCTACGTAATAAATAATCTGTGTAATCTGTGGTGAACTCGTTTTTAGACTATTTTTGCTTTGCTGTCCCTTTCCAGATACGCATCATATAATATGCACAATGCGTAAATGCGAAAACAAACGAGATTATCAGCAATACTTTACTTTCGTCCCAACCCACCGTCTGCTGGTGCCATAGCCCGGTGATGACACAAAGCACAGACAGTGCGATACCGATCATGTTCAGTGCCGATTGTCCCCGGCGATTTTTCACGCCTTGTTCCAGTTTGCTGTGCTTCATACCATAGCCAACGTAAATATCCAACCCGATGAGCATCCACAATACCAGACGTATCCAAGTATCGGCGGGAAGGAAAAGCATCATGCACAGGCAGGTGAGTATTCCTAAAATCGGGACGAGTGGCACAAACGGAGTTTTAAAAGAACGGGGGATATCCGGCATGGTCTTTCGTACTACCAATACGGCGGCACATACCAGTGTGAAAGCCATCAGTGTGCCGATGCTGGTCATCTCTCCTGCAAGGCGTGCCGGGACGAATGCAGCCAATAAACCTACTATCAGCATAAACAGGAGATTGCTGCGTGCCGGTGTGCGAAACTTTTCATTGATGTGCGAGAAGAATGGAGGGAGCAGTCCGTCATGGCTCATACTCAGGAAGACGCGGCTTTGTCCCAATAAAGTGACCATAATTACAGAACAGTAACCGAACAGGATGGCAAGAACGATAGCACGGTTCAACCAGGGATAGTCCGGATGGATGAGGCCTGCCGCATCGGTATGCCCCATGTGTTCGATGGCAATAGCTACCGGTGCAATGCCCTGCTGTCCGCTAAACTCGGTGTAGTGGGCAACTCCCGTCATTACGTGGGCAAACAACATATAGAGCACAGTACAAACAAGGAGTGATACCAGGATACCGATCGGCATATTTCGTTTCGGGTTCTTTGTTTCCTGGGCGGCCGTACTGACGGCATCGAATCCTAAAAAAGCAAAAAAGACAATGGCTGCCCCGCGTAAGACACCCGAAATCCCATACTCTCCAAGTGTGCCTGTATTGGCGGGAATGTATGGAGTATAATTATCCGCATTGATATATTTCCAGCCCAATACGACAAAAAAAGCGATCACCGATACTTTGAGGAATACTACGATACCGTTAAAGATGGAGCTGCCTTCCGTACCGCGAATCAGGAAGATACTCATCAGTACCACAATCAGGAATGCAGGGATATTGACGATTCCTCCATCCCACGGGCAGGCGGTTAGTGCTTGCGGAAGATGTATGTTGAGCCCTTCAAGGAAGACCACGAGGTATCTGCTCCAACTGATACTGACAGTGGTAGCCGCTACTGTATATTCAAGGACAAGGTCCCAACCGATGATCCAGGCAATCAGTTCGCCCATGGTGGCATATGAGTAGGTATAGGCACTTCCGGCAACCGGAATCATGGAAGCAAATTCCGCATAGCAGAGTCCTGCAAAACAGCATCCCAGTGCGGCAATGGCAAATGAAAGTGTAATGGCCGGTCCTGTATAGCCTGCTGCTACGGTTCCGGTGATTGAGAAGAGTCCTGCTCCGATAATGACACCGACACCCAGTGCTACCAGACTCCAGGGACCTAATACTCGTTTCAATGATTTACTTCCTGACGCATTGGCCTCTGCCAACAGGGCTTCAAAGGGTTTCTTTATGAATAATCCCATCTTTCTGTTTCTTTTTTTACTTAGTTGTACGTGGTACACAAAGAGTCGTGGGAAATATCGCTTGGTTTGCCCGCCGTACTCTTGTGATTGGATTGGCTGCAAAGATAAGCAATCTGAACGGGCGATACAAGGCTTCTTTTGTATTAAAACAAACGGTTCCGTCGGTTTAAAAGGTGGGGGTGTGTCAAAAGTCTTTCCCTCTGTGGTAAGTTTTGACGCACCCCCGAATGTTGTAAGGAGAAGGGCTAAGTGTACGTTTAGTCCAGATATTTTGTTATTTTCCCACTGATCTGTAGCAGGGAGATTTCGCATAACTTAGTGTCATATTCGGCAGACAGAATTCGCTCTTCCGCATCCAGCAGACTCTTCTGTGCTTCACGCATTTCGATACCCGAAAGGTTTCCTAACATATATCGTTCCATGGCTATCTCGTGATTCTCTTTGGCAGCCACCAGGTTTTGCCGTTCCAGTTTCAGCATTTGCAGATTATTCTGGTAGGCTTGCCACAGATTGCTAAGGTCCGCTTTCAGTCCTTGTTCCAGCTGCTCCCGTTGCAGACGGGCGTTTTTGATGGCGATACGTGCGTTGTTCTTTTCGCGACGGCGGTTTCCGTCGAAGATATTGAATCCGATTGTTACCCCGAAGTTGGCACCCAGATTGCCTCTTTGGCTATTGGAGGCAATGTCGTATTTATTAAAGGTATAGCCATATCCGGTATTCATTTTGAGGTATGGGTAGTTACGAGAGTTTACCTTTTTATAGTCCAGCATGGCGAGTGTATTGTTCTGTTCGGCTTTCAGCAATGAAGCGTTGGTCAGTAGAGTGGCGTTCCATAATTCTTCGAACCGGAGTCCTGCGTTAACTTTAATGATACTGTCTTCTATCACAATCGGCTGGTCCACATCTTCATTGGCCATCAGTTCGTTCAGCTGGATGCGCGACGTATGCAGCAATTCCTGTTGCTTCATATACTTGGCACTGTCAGCATTGAAGTCTACTTTGGCCTGTTGATAGTCCAGGCGGGAGAAGTTACCGATGTGATAACGTTCTTCCACGATTCGCAGGCGTTCTTTTGACAAGGATACGGCGTAGCGGAAGTTCTGAAGGCGGATTTTCTGTTGAACGTAATTGTAGTATTCGGCTGCAAGGTTAGCTATCAGGTCTTCGATGGCAATACGGGTATTGGTTTCTCCCTGTCGTTCCAACTCTTTCAGCTTTTGATAATTGGCAGTGATGTTGAAGCCGTCGAAGATAGTCCAGTTCAGGTTCAGCCCCACGTTTACGGTCTGGTCGAAGACACCGTTTTCTTTTACCGACTCCCCGGTAGCCCGGACCTTGGTGTTGGTATTGTCCACAGTTCCTGTATAACCGGCCGTTAGGTCGAGGGTAGGCAGGTAGCCGGCATTACCCGGCGTAGCGTTATTTTTGCTTACTTGCTCTTCGTTACGGACTATTTGCAGGGAATAATTATTCTGGAGGCCGTACTCCAGACAGGATTTTAGAGTATAAATTTGTGGCTGTTGTGCTTGCAGACCCAAAGGGGTGCAGCACAATGCTATGATAAATAGGGCAATCTGTTTCATTCTCTCTTTAATTTATTACTTCGGTTCGTCGAAATATAACTGTAAATAGCGGGTACGATGTACATAGTCAGCAAGGTAGATACCAACATACCTCCCACAACAGCCGTACCCATTGCAATGCGCTGGTTACAACCTTCACCTGAGGCGAACGCCAGCGGGATCAATCCTAAGATGGTAGAAGCACTTGTCATCAGGATGGGACGCAGACGTTGCAATGCCGCATCCTTGATAGCTGTCAGTTTGTCTTCACCTGTTTCCTGTTTCTGATTGGCAAACTCCACGATCAGGATACCGTTCTTGGCTACCAGGCCGATCAGCATAATAATACCGATCTGACTGAAGATGTTCATCGTGATACCGCCGAAGTACATGAATACCAGTGCACCGGCGATGGCCAGAGGTACAGTCAACATGATGATCAGCGGATCCTTGAAACTTTCGAACTGTGCCGCCAGGATCAGGTAAATCAGCACAATGGCCAGGATAAAGGCAAACATCAGGCTTGAAGAACTTTCACGGTACTCCTTCGAATCACCGGTCAGTGCCGTACGGAACGTGTCGTCCAAAGTCTCTTTGGCTATCTTGTCCATCTCGTCCAGTCCCTGTCCGATGGTCTTGCCCTCCGCCAGTCCGGCGGAAACAGTAGCCGACACGAAACGGTTGTAACGATACAGCTTGGGAGGTGCGATGCCGTCGGTCAACTCGATCAGATTGTCAAGCTGTACCATGTCTCCTTTGTCACTGCGGATGTAGATTGCTTTCAGGTTGGCAGGCGTATTGCGTTGTTGACGGTTGATTTCTCCTAAGATTTCATATTGCTTACCGTTCATATAGAAGTATCCCATACGCTGTCCGCTCAATCCGTATTGCAGGGTTTGGGCAATGTTGCGGGTACTTACCCCCATTATACTGGCTTTATCGCGGTTGATATTGATACGTGCCTCCGGTTTGCTGAATTTCAGGTCTACGTCCGCCATCTGGAATACCGGATTTTCGTATACCTTGGCCATGAACTTAGGCAGTACTTCCTGTAGTTTCTCGATATTGGTAGCCTGCAACACATATTGTACGGGCATGCCGCCACGCCGTCCGCCAAAAGAAGACGATTGCTGGACGAACGAGCGCGCCATCGTCTTTTTCTGTACTGCCGCCGATAGCTTTTCGGCAATGTCCATCTGTGTATAGTCACGATCCTTCATATCTTTCAGCGTGATGCGTACATTACCGCTACCACTCGATACACGGGCTGTTACCGACTCTGCATCCGGTACGATCGAGTCTACCAGATCGTTTATGTCTTCCGTATAGTCACGAATGTACTCGTATGTCACACCTTCAGCACCACGGGTGTTGATACTTATTTGTGAGCGGTCTTCCAGCGGAGCCATTTCTGCAGGAATGTGGTTCCATAAGAAAGCGATGATACCGATTGTGATGGCTACAAAAGGTAAGGAAATCCAGCGCTTGTTGAGGAAAGCAGCCAGTGAACGACTGTACAGACGGTTCATTCCTTCGAAGAAGGGTTCTGTTTTCATATAGAACCAGTTTTGTTTTTCCCGTTTTACCAACAGTTTGGTGGCAAGCATCGGAGTAAAGGTCAGGGCTGCGAATGAAGAGATAATCACCGATCCGGAAACTACAATACTGAATTCACGGAACAGACGTCCTGTCATACCCTCCATAAAGACGATGGGGAAGAACACGGCCACCAGCGTAATGGTGGTGGAGATGACGGCAAAGAAAATCTCTTTTGCTCCTTCGATGCCGGCTTCTTTCGGAGGCATACCTTTCTCTATGCGTACATAGATGTTTTCGGTCATCACAATAGCGTCGTCTACCACCAGACCTACCGCCAACACGACCGCCAGCATGGAGAGTACATTGATGGAGAAGTCCGCCAGATACATGACGAAGAAGGCACCGATCAGTGATACCGGGATTACGATACAGGGAACCAGCGTCACCCGCCAGTCGCGCAGGAAAAGGAAAATAATGATGATAACCAGGATGAAGGCTACATAAACCGTCTCTTTTACCTCATAGATGGATGCACGGATAAACTTGGTGTTATCGAATCCGTAAGAATACTTCACGTCTTCGGGAAGGTCTTTCTGCATCTTCTCCATGCGTTCGTACACTGCGTCGGCTATCTTGATATGATTGGCACCGGGTTGTGGGATTACGACGATACCTACCATCGGTACTCCGTTCATCTTCATATAACTTTTGATATCGGCCGGCCCCAGTTCGGCGCGGCCTATGTCACTGAAACGGATAATACGGTCGTTCTCTTCTTTGATGATCAGGTTATTGAATTCTTCTGCGGTGTGCATCAATCCCAAGGTACGGATGGTGAGCTCTGTCGTATTTCCTTCGATACTGCCCGAAGGAAGTTCGACATTTTCTTTGTCTACTGCATTCTTTACGTCGATAGGGGTGATCCCATAACCCGACATCTTGATAGGATCGAGCCATAAGCGCATGGAGTAGCGCTTTTCTCCCCAAATGGAAACGCTACTTACGTCGGAGATGGTTTGTAATTGCTCTTTTACGGTCAGGTCGGCAATTTCACTGAGTTCCAGCAAGGAGCGTTTGTCACTTTGCAGAGCTACCATCAGGATAGGAGTAGCATCGGCATCCGCCTTCGAAACAGTAGGAGGGTCACAGTCGCGCGGCAGGTAGCGCTGGGCACGGGATACTTTGTCGCGTACGTCATTGGCTGCTGTTTCCAGATCGACGGACAGCTCGAACTCTACCGTGATACGGCTTTGTCCCTGCTGGCTGACGCTGGACAGCGAACGGATACCCGGAATACCATTGATGTTCTGTTCCAGGGGTTCGGTAATCTGATTCTCAATTACATCGGCATTAGCACCCGGATAGGAGCAGGATACTGAGATTATAGGATTATCTACAGACGGATACTCCCGGACACCCAGGTAGTTGTACCCGATCAGTCCAAAGAGTAAAATGATGATGGTCAATACCGTTGAGAGTACCGGCCGTCGTATGCTTAATTCGGATATATTCATAAGGCGGTCGGGAGTTAATTGATATTATCCAGTGTGACAGGTAATCCTGTACGGAGTTGAAGGGTTCCCGAAGTGATGATGGTATCACCCATCTGCAGACCTTTTATCACCTGCACTTCAGCTTCGGTACGAATGCCTGCGGTTATTTCTACCGGTTCAGCCTTGCCCGATTTATAGAGGAATACTTTATCCTTACCCATTTCCGGTACAATCGCTTCGGATGGGATGGCAATGGCATTCGGGATTTCTTCTTTTTTCAGCTGAATGCTGGCGTAGCGTCCCGGGAGCAGTGCGCCGTTACTGTTGGCATATAGGGCACGAACGGTCAGCGTACGGGTAGACTGGTCGATTCTTGACTCGGTTGCGTATACTTTTGCCGGGAAAGAACTTAATTTACTTCCCAGTTCGAAGTTGAGGTTGGTGCCTTTCTTTACCTGGCTTGCATAACGTTCTGGTACGGAAAATTCTATTTTCAAAGGAATAATTTTCGTCAGTTTGGCTACGATAGTGGTTGGTGAGGCATATGAACCGACACTGACTTGCCGGAGCCCGATTACTCCGTCAAAAGGAGCGCGAAGTTCGGTCATGGCAATGTTAGCTTTCACCAGGTCGATGTCCGCATTGAGGGTAGCCAGTTCCGTTTTTACTTGTTCGTAGGCTTCTTTACTGACAGCGTCCCGTTCAAGCAGAGCGTTCTGACGGAATACACGATCTTCGGCAAGTTTTAACTGAGCTACGAGGCGTTGCAACTGAGCCTGCAACTGACGGTCGTTTACTTTCGCCAATAGCTGTCCTTTTTTTACGGCACTGCCTTCGTCAAAGTTGATTTCAACGATCTTTCCTGAAGTCTCGAAAGAAAGATCCACTTCTTCATCAGGCATCAAGCTGCCGCTAATTTGAATCTGATCTGTCAGCAATTGTGGCTTTATGATCTTGGCATTTACATTCAGAACTCTTTTGTTGATCTGCTTGCCAGCCATCACTTTGTCGGCTGCCGCCAACTCTTCATTTGCTTTAGGAAGCTGAGAGTAGATACCCCAGCCTATCAGTCCGGCACCAATCAATGTGATGATGCCCCATTTAACCTTTTTATCCATGTCTTAGTATTAGTATATGTCCGTTCTAAGGTTAGACTAAGAGGGTGGGAAAAGGTTTAATCGGGAAATTAAAATATAGATTTATTTTTTGTGTTAAGGTGTCTTATTGATTATGTTTTCTTAATCTGTGATCAAAAATGGCCCGTAATGGATTGAAAAAACGCATTAATAAACTCAAATCGTCTGTTAGGATTTCAGCATCTCCTTTCAGTTGTTGCACTTTAGGAAGTCTTTTCCCGTAAGACGTAATAAGTCCTTTATCTAAAACTACGTCTGCGCTATATAATAGTTCATTAGGAACTTCTGATATTTTGGATAGATGACCCACCAACATTCCGAACTCTTGGTATGGATAATTTTGTAACTTGATGTTGACTTGTTGTCCTTCTTTTATCTTTCCCGAATTTTGTATGGGAAATTGTAGTCTGGCTTTTGTTGTCATAGAATCAATGGGAACAACAGAAAAAATAAGCTCACCTGATTTGACGTTTTGATTCTTACTCCAATATGTAGTAAAACTTACTTTACCATCTATAGGGGTAGTAATTAAATAATTTTGTTTCCAAGTTTCCGTTTGCGCTTTTAATAAGTGCGTGCTTTGTAGAAGTTTATTTGTTAGCTCCTGCCTGTCGGTGTTATGCTTTAATTCTATTTTTTTTAGATCAGAGCGTAGTTGTTTTAATGAGGATTTAATGTTCAATATGTTGACTTCCATATCTACAAGTGAAGATTGGAACTGGAGCCTGTTTTGGTGTCTTTGTTCTATTTCACTTTCAGAAATGACTTCCTTTACAAACAGAATGGAATCTCGTTGATATTCTTTGTCTGCAAATCTGATTTGTGCTTTTAAAAGTTCTCTCTTTCTATTCTCTTGTAATAATAATTGCTTTTGTGCCTGCTTTTTTTCTTGTAATGACAATATTTCTTCTTCAAATAGTCCGGAATGTAGAAAATTGTATAGCTCAGTATAATTGAGCTTAAGATCAGCATAGCGTCCCTGTACTTCTCCTAATTCAAGATCATTGCGCAAAAAATCGGGTTCGGGAATTACTGAAAGACTGTCTTTTCCAATTGTGTTTTCTAGGACTGTAATGTAATGATCTAAAATCTTCATATCTTTCCATTGTGCTGGTGACTCTAATATGGCAAGGACTTGTCCTTTTGTTATACTTTCTCCTTCTTCTGTGAATATGATCTCTATTTTTCCATTTACTTTGGAAATTAGATTTGCTGGCGGATTTATGGTTGTAATTTCAACTGTAGCAGGTACAATATCTGGATATCTTATAAATCCGGAAACGGAAATAACCAGTAAAAGAAAAACGAAGAAAATGGTTATTCCCCATCTTAATATCCACGTAGGACGATAGTTGTACAACTGGTCTCTATAGACTTGGCGTAACTGAATTTTTGACATGATGTATCATTTTATCCAATCTCTAATTGACTAGAGATTAGGTCGTAATATATTCCTTTTAAATTTATAAGTTCTTGATGAGTCCCTTGTTCCACAATTTTTCCCTTTTCCATGACCACTATATTATGGGCATTTTTTACAGTACTTAATCGGTGCGCTATTACAATGGCGGTTTTTCCTTCTAAGATGGTTTCCAAATTTTTGGAAATCTGTTTTTCATTATTCGTGTCAAGAGAGTTTGTCGCTTCATCCAGGAATATGAAGTCTGGGTTTTTGTATATCGCCCTGGCTATTAGTATACGTTGCTTTTGCCCTTGACTTAATCCTGAACCATTAGTTCCAAGTGGAGTGTATAGCTTTAAAGGGCGAGCATTAATGAAATTTTCTGCGTTTGCCAGTTGAATCGCTTTCACTAGTTGTTTTTGATTTACGTTCATTTCTTCATCTTCCAATGTGATATTATATAAGATAGTGTCATTAAAAAGTTTACCATCTTGTAATACGGCACCGCAACTATTACGCCAACGATATAAATCGATATTATCTAATGGCACTCCTCCGACTTCAATTTCACCATTTGTTGGTTTATAAAACCTGAGTAACAATTTTAGTAAAGTGGTTTTACCGCTTCCGCTTTCCCCTACGATAGCTGTAATCTTTCCCTCCGGTATCTCTAAATTTATATTGTCTAATACTTTGTTTAAATTAGGGTTATAGTAAAAATCTAAATCTTTCACCTTAATGCCTTTTTCTATAGGAATAGAAACTTTTGATTCAGATATTTCTGGTTCTTCTTCCCAAATGACCTCGTTTACACGTTTGAGGCTGATACGGGCAAATTGTAGGGAATGTACATAACCAATCATACTTTTTATGGGGGCATTCAGTTGCCCTAATATGTACTGAGCTGCCATCATCATACCTAGCGTCATTGTCCCTTCTATTACATTTAGAGCCGCAATATAAGTAATAAAAAGCCCTTGTAAATGGATGATAAAAGAGGCTCCGGTCGCTTCTATCTGGTCGAGATTCATGTTTTTTACCCGCAAACCATAAATTTTAAAGCGGCTGAGTTCCCATTTCCATCTTCGTTTGTTCGCGATATTATTTATCTTTATTTCGTTCACATTTTCTAATAATTCCAATAGATCGTTCTGATTAGTGGCCCTGCATCCGAATAGTTGATTATCTAGTTTCTTTCGTTGCTTTAGAAAAAGAAATATCCATCCGGTATAAACTGTGTTACCGATCATAAATACAAGAAACATATTACTTTCGTAATAGAGCATAAGCAGGCTGTAGATGACAAAGAGTAGGATATTGATGAAGATTCCCAGAAAAGTGGACATGATAAATGACTGTATACGTCCGTGGTCATCTATTCGGGTTAGTAAGTCGCTAACCATTTTACGCTCAAAAAAAGTAATGGGTAAACTCATGGTTTTGCGGAGGAAATCACTGACCATTCCCATGTTAATCCGCTCTGACACATACAGCATAAGGCGGCTTTGGATAAAGTCAGATGCCATTGAACTAAATGCCAAAATCATACCTGCTATCAGCATGGTGTTCACAAATTGGATATTACCGGACCCAATGCCGAAATCTACAATGGATTGGGATATGAAAGGGGAAAGTAGCCCGATCAATATCCCTGCAACCATACCTACTATAACTTGTCCTAAATATCGGTGATGAGGTTTCAGATATTTCATAAAATGGCTGAAAGAGGCTCGGGTTTCCATTTCGTTCATGTTGTGAAATTCGGGAGTCGTTTCTAATATCATGATGGTTCCAAGTCCGTTGCACATCTCCCACGCTTCCCTAAATTCTTTATGGTTGTAATGGGTAAGTCCTTGTGCAGGATCTGATATATAAACTTTTCTATTCGTGATTTTATGGACTACTACGAAATGACTTTGTTTCCAGTGTACAATTAATGGCAATGGCATCTTCTCTATTAAATCTTCGAATGTAACTTTGATAGCCAGTGTTCGGAAACCAATCTCTTCTGCTGCCCGGCCAATGTCGAACAATGATACGCCTTCGCGAGTTGCATAACAGCGATCCCTCAAATATTTCAATGAAAATCTTTTGCCATAATTTTGGGCTATAATCTTCAGACAGGCTGGTCCACAATCCATTTGGTCATGTTGAATGTAAGATGGAAAGTTTATTCTCATAGTTGTTCTTTGGATTTTCTTTTTCGAGATTTGCAGATGGTTTTTCCTTTTTTATAAATATTCCTTCTGATTATTTTCTCGGTAAAGTTTGGAACTGGGTTATATAATTTTCTTATACCTAAATATAAGTATGGATATAATAATTTATATAATGATCTTTGTAATTTATATTGTCTCCTATTAAATAGAAAGTAGTTAATATACAGTTAAATTTGTTCTTGGCTTATGTGTATTTGTTCTTTCTTTAAACGTATTTCTTTTTAAGAAAAAAATAAATAATATACATGATTGAAATAGCAACTATAATGTAATGTATAGGATTGTATATATAATTTGAGGCTTTTGATGTAACAGACCAAAAAATACTATATGAACAGAAATTAATAGTATTGTAAAAGAAATGACATAGTATAAGAAGAAGCCCATTTCCTGATTTGATATATAAATATGCTAATACAAATCCAAAGCATGATAAACCAATAACCGTATATATACTGCCTGCATGTAGCATACCAAAATACAATGCGGTCATTATAATTATAATCCATTGATTTAATTTATCTTTGAATTTATTGATAATAATAATTCTGCAACTTATCTCCTCCAAAACAGGAATTAAAACTAAACCGTATATCAATCTTGGAAACGTGAAAAATTCTTTTTTTATTAATGATATATCTTTGGAAATGAAATCTATAAATCCTATAACTATATACATGGATATACTTAAGATAAAAATTGAAATAATTGTTTTTATGGAAATTTTGATGTTAAAAGATTGGCGAAACTGAATGCTCTTTCTGAATAATAAAATAAATATAACGAGGGATAATAGAGTGATGGGATGTGACCAAAGGGTTGGATTCTGCACTAAGTTTCCAATAATTAATACTATTAAAAGACTAATTAAGGGATACGTAAGAATAACAACCATCAAAGATAAAAAGAGATGTACTTTTTTCATGGGATTTAAAAATTTTGCTTGCAGATAATCTTAACTTTAAGGTCATAGAATAACTGCAAGCTGTTGCTATATTAATGATTACTTGTCTCCGTAATAAGCGTGCTTATGGAAAAAGAAGTGAGTTAATCTTGTTACTAGATTGTCCTCAGCGGCAGTTTGATTTGTGTTCCATCCTTGTCTTGATCCGTTACCGCAGGCCGGGCATCCGTCTATATCCCATCTCCCGGTTTCGTTCCAAGAAGTTCCATAGATTGTTACAGCCGGGGCTGCATAACCATAACCATCAACATAACCGCCTTGCCAAGTGTTATTCTCTAACATTCTAAAAAACTCATCTTGGCTAACTCCTCCTTTAAGAGAAGTCTGCTCTTCTATATTCACTACAGGATATTCACTCAATTTATTTATATTCAGTTTTTTCATATTGTTAAAATATTAGTAAGACGTTAATTGTTTCTTGACTTTTTCGTGAAGCAGTATTTTTTGCTTTTCGACCTGTTGGGCGGCATGGTATGTCAGGGAAACCATGGCAGATATAAACATAATTTTTGTCTTAATCTGCATTGCAATGTTCTGTTTTTATTAGCAGTATTTACATGTTTAGTTATTCTTATTTTATTATTTATTTCCTTATGACGGGAAACCGTATTTTTAATATTCTTCAATTTTATCCAATTGATATAGATTTTCGCTATTCAATAAGTAATCATACCCTGACGACATGTCCTTTTGTTGGTCTTCTTGTATATACCTTTCATATTTTCTAATTCGATCATTTTCTTTCATGGATCCATAGTCTTTAAATAATATATTGCTTTGCCATGTGTTCGTGAAATACGGAGTCGCTATGAAGTGCAATTTTTTATGGGTGTTTATGTGAGTATGCCCTATAGGTCTGAACATTCGGTAAACTGTGAGGATACCTTTGTTAGAACTCGGAATATCACCTTTATAACTTTGTTCATCGTTCCATAAATACACAGCCCTAAAACTTACCACATGTATCTCTTTATTATTCTCAAATTCTGAGAAATTGGTAAATCTCTCATCAAATCTTTCGTCAATATCCATAAAACAAAACCATTCGGATTGGAAGAAGGCACTTAAATCGAGTAATATATTTCTATTCTCTAAATCGTTGAACCCACTTCTTTTCTTTTTCACTTTTAATAAAATTTTGTCATGGATTGCTAAATCCCAAGTTCGATCCGTACTTTCATCATCCAGCAAAATGATACCGTCAAAATAGCTTGCCATATTTGTTAGAAAACCTTCTATCAGTTTTTCTTCGTTGTACGCTTGGCAGAGGACTATCTTTTTATGCCTTTTCCGAAATGCGGCGGGGTGTCTGATTTCGAAACCGATAAATTGCTGTAGATATGTATAGCACAAGTCTTTTGCATATTGATTGTCTTGCCAGTCGTAAATGACTTTGTTAAATTCACTTCCCCAAATATCTTTGTTAGCAATTGCTTCCGAAGGATAATTCATTTTTCTCCAATCTGAAATGCTATGTTTATTGATACGTTTAGAGCGTTCGTTGGGATCATAATTTTTTTCCCGATGAATAGTCTTTGCCTCTGGGAGGATGAATTTTTTGATACCAGACATATCCAACCGTGCACGCATATTATTATCTTCTCCACCCCATGTGATGAATGTTTCATCATAACCATGTAATTTGTATAGATGGTTACGTTCTACCATCAAATTACCCCACGGGATAAAATCCAACTCTTTTATATTATTTTCTGTAAGTTCCTGCTCATAGGGTACATATGCCATCATTGCGAGGATATAGTGCATGGGATATTTCTCTATGGCATCTCTCATTTGCCATATAATATCAGTGAGGAATTCTACTTCAGGATCTATTTGTAGGATATACTTTTTGGTAGCATGCTTGAGTCCTACATTTAGTACGGAAGCATGGTTGCGAGGAGCATGTTTTCGTTCATTAATAATTAGCTTCCAATTTATGAATGGATAATTTTGAAGCAGCATTAGAAGTTCTGACTTTTCATCGGGGTCGTCCAGGACAATGATTACCTCAATACCGTTTCGTTGTAAATAGGGTGCATTATGTGGTAATACTTTTTTGAACTCTGTATATCTTTTATAGAAAGACATAACGATACTTACATCGAAGTTATGAATAATATCATTATTTAAATCGATGAGTTTCTTTTCTGTTGTGGGTTTATTTACGTTCATGCTATCAGTATTTTTTCATTAAACAGCATTTGGATAAACTCCACAAATATTTTAGGTTCCTTTTTGTATGGACTCATATTTATAGCATCTTTTATTAAGCAACTTCTTTTAAAAAGGGCTATAATTTCAGCTTCTTCTTTACCAAAACTTGAATGGACTTTGTTGTTGGCTGTATAAGCTAATACAAATTTGGTATCAGAAAATTTAATAAGGTGAAAAGCATCCGATAACCTAAGGTGAATTTCCATAGGGAACGTATATAATTGTTTGTGGTTGGCTGCTACTTCTAAAATTAAGTCGTTAAGCGATTGCTGGGTTTGGCGATACTCATTGTCCAACAATTCTTTGTTTTTAATAATAATGCAGTCTATGTTTTTGCTCTTTTCTGTATTTTGTACATATTGAATATCGTTCATGATCAAATTCAAAGGGATGTATTCGTTTAAGCTTCCCCCTATCCGTCCCTGAAACTTATTAGCGAATTGTTGGCTGAGGTTTTGGGGTGTGATAAGTCCTCCATATCCTTGCTCTCCAATCACGATACATGGTTTACCTAACATTATTCCTGTGTAAATAGAAATACCATCCCCGATGATTATATCATTTGATAGAATTACTTTTTCGATATTCGATTCTTTTACATTGATAAGTGTAATATTAGAATTGAATATAGGGATAAGAGGATCTCCATTATAAAGTATTGTGATTCTATAGTCTGATAAAATATTTAATAAGTTACTGATATAATAGACCGGTGAATTTTTAAGGTTAGGGTGTGCGATAGCTATTAATAGTTTGGGGCTATTTTTATTTCTTATTTCTACATTTTTAGTAACGACTGGTATAGAAAAATATGGTAAGACAAACATTTTGTCTTTTTGAAAGAAACTCTCCAAGAGCTGATTGAAGCAATCACAAAGTATTATTTTTTCTACTTGTTGGTCTTCACTTAAATATTCGTCTTTTAAATACTCTGTATTTATGAAGTGTATGATTGGGATATTTGATTTTCTTGCAAATTGACTAATGTGGCTCAAACCTGTTTTGCCATAAGTAAGAATAATCTCTGCTTCTTCTGTTTTTATATGACTTGACGGGGGGATATATAGATAATCACTGAGATGATTTTGAGATTTACATATAAGGGTAATATCATTGCTATCATCTTTATTATCCAGAATCTTTAGTATTCTATTACAAAAGTCAACTTGTCGCTGGTTGGAGACGTCTAGGGAAAAAAGTATTTTCATAATTAGTAAGGTTTCTTGGTTTTCAGTAATAATAAAATTATTATTTTGTTAATATATGACTTTTTTTATATGAACATCCTCCAAAAAGATTTTTTTTATTTTTAATTAACTAATTAAAAAAGGTGGTATGCAATGCCATTCTTGCTGTTATTGAATAGTGAGACGAATAGTATGCACTCTGTTGATACCTGAGTAGTTACGCTTTCTCTTGCTGTATCCCTTCTATTATAAATCAATGCTGTATTTTCGCGTTTGATGAAGGTGTCGGTCACTGACGGGCCTGTTATACTTTCGGAGATAAACGATAAACTCTCTCCGATGGAGCGAACCATATCCGGGGTAATCTGTATACATATGAAAGCCTCATTATCTTTTTAGTAAAAGGGTCAGGACTTATTGTAACAGCCATCGAATCATCCTCCTGATAAAGTGCGACGGTTCTTTTCTTCTTCTTCGCGGATTACGAACTAACCAACGGTATTTGTTTTTGATATTAAACTATTGTATACAAGTATGTTATGATGAATCTCCGTTTGCTTATTCCGGCCCTGGTATGCGGGCTCATGGGCCTTGGTATGCGGGCTTATAAGCCCGAGTATACGGGCTCATGGGCCTGGGTAGCGGGGATGGGATGAAGAGCGGATCATTTTCGACTAAACAGTAAAGGAAAGCACAATGCTTTAAACAATGTATTCAGTTAATAAATACGTTCCTTAGTGTTGCTTATCAGTGTCTTAACGATTGGATGGCGCTCAAGTTAACGGGTGGAAGATGGAAGATGCGGGTGGAAGATAAACAGGCTGAAAATGCGATCTTCCACCATGTCATTGCATTGATTATTAATGGAGTAAGTGGAAAAAGGTGGAAGATGGAAGATCGAAACGTATTTTTTGTAGGAGAAGCAGTTACTCTGCTAAGTGAAGCATTAAAATAGAATAAAGAATATTCTCTGAAAAATAGCAGAGATTCAGTATGCTGCGCGGTATTTTCCTTCCTCCTTATCCTCAAGCATACTCAGATAGGAAGTATAGCGTGATTCGCTGATGTAGTGCTCTTCTACCGCTTTCCGAACAGCACAACCGGGTTCTTGACGGTGTGTGCAGTTTCCATATTTGCAGTCTGCCGAAGTCTTGAATATTTCGGGGAAGTAATGGCCTATCTCTTCCTCTTCCATATCAAAAGTGCCGAAACCTTTGATACCGGGTGTATCGATGATATATCCGTTGCCGGGGACGGGGAACATTTCGGAGAAAGTGGTGGTGTGCATTCCTTTGTTGTGATAAGCTGATATCTCTGCGGTCTTGACTTCCAGCCCTGGGACAAGGGCATTGATGAGGGTTGATTTGCCCACTCCCGAATGTCCGGAGAAGAGGGTTACCCGGCCTTTCAGTTCCTCGCGTATGGCATCGACTCCTTCACCGGTCAGTGCGGATATTTTAAAACAAGGGTAACCTATTTGGGTATAGAGGGTGATGAGGCTGTCCAGATAATGCAGTTCGTCTTCATCATAAGCATCCACTTTGTTGAAAAGAATCTTCACCGGTACACGGTAGGCTTCTGCCGACGCCAAAAAACGGTCGATGAAGGTGGTTGAAGTTTCGGGATAGTTAATAGTCACCACCAGCATACATTGGTCGAGGTTGGCTGCAAGAATATGCGATTGTTTGGAGAGGTTCGATGAACGGCGGATGATGTAATTTTTCCGGTCTTCTATCTCATTGATAAAGGCCGTTCCTTCCTGGTTGAGTATGATTTGTACACGGTCACCTACGGCAACGGGATTTGTACTCCGTATGCCTTTCAGCCGAAAATTACCTTTGATCTTGCATTCAACCAGCTGCCCGTCATCGGTTTTCACCTGATACCAGCTACCTGTATTCTTTATTACTAATCCCTTCATGTTTTATAAACTGCAAATTACAAGTTACGAGCTATAAGAAATGATTGGAGAGGCTGTGCTTGTGCACTGCACTCGTAGCTCGTAACTTGTAATTTAGAATTATACGGTCATAATTTCTTTGTCCTTTTCAGCCAGCATTTCTTCAATCTTGGCGATGTACTTATCATGAACCTTCTGCAGTTTAGCTTCTGCATTCTTTTGTTCATCTTCAGCCAAACCGTCTTTTACAGCTTTTTTCAGTGCATCTATACCGTCGCGGCGCGCGTTGCGGATACTTACTTTAGCTGTCTCGCCTTCAGCTTTACACTGTTTGGCAAGTTGTTTACGGCGTTCCTCGGTAAGAGGGGGGATGCCGATGCGGATAATTTCACCGTTATTCTCCGGCATGATACCGAGATCGGAGTCGATAATGGCTTTTTCAATAACCCGGAACATGCTTTTATCCCAAGGTTTAATCGTGATGCTGCGTGCATCGGGAGTGGTTACGGCAGCTACGTTGCTGATGGGCACCATGCTTCCGTAAGAGTCTACACGGATACCATCCAGCAGGCGTGTGCTTGCTTTTCCGGCGCGGATGTGTGCCAGTGCTTCTTCCAGATACATCACTGCCATATCCATCTTCTCTTGTGATTCTTCGATAATCGTTTTTACGTCTACCATCTTATTAAGTCTTTATAAAATTGGCACTTTGATTAATTTTGAAAACAAAAGTAGATTATTTTTTGGTTATCTGCAACTATCTATAGAGAGAAATGCATTGCCTGACGTTTCTCTTTCTAAATAGTATTATTGGTAATTATCGCAATAGGTGGTAGACGGGCTGCTGATATAACGTCCGCTTAAGTTACAACTGGAACCACTGAGGTGACTACAATTGGAGCATCTTTTACCGCCGGATGAAGAAGATGATTTTCCTAAAAGTGAAAGCAGAAAGAGAGCGATTAATACAATTAGTAAAAGGATGAGGAAATGAGCTACAATTAAGACAGTGGCTGTTGAACCAATTAAATAAGTTAATGTACAGATACACGCATGTTTCCATCCACCTTTGGGAAGTACTTTATTGAAAATAATACCTGTTTGCACAGATTGTCCGACAAGAAATCCAATTCCTATCATAGGCAAAAAGCCTGCAAAGAAAAAGCCACAAATGATAGCGCCTATGATACAGATGCCCCAAGTATATATTCCCCATGTCCAATTGAAAGTTGCGTAGGAATTGTATTGCACATCATTCAAGGTATTGAAAAAACACATCCATTGATTAAATACAACTGCACCGAATATAAAGAAATTAATGATGGTCCATAGCCATCCTATTTTATCGGGAGTGCAAAACCAAATACTATTTGCGCCCATTGAAAACACATAAAATAGTTCTAACAAACAGACGGCAATGAATAAACTGAGGTTTATCGTATGTTCGGTGTCTTCCAGCGGAGTACTTTCTCCACGACGCATTCTAAGGATGAATAGCACAATAGAAAGTCCTAATATGATATAAACTAAAGGGCGGCAATCATAATTTGTTTGTCGAAACCAGTCGCTGAATGTATTTGTTGGAGCTTTTGCGGGAGGTGTTGGAGTAACAGGTCGTATGTAGGCCGTACTTACGTATCCATATCCGCCATTGAAGGATATCTTTGCCCATTCGCCATCTATTGATTCTACATTTACGATTCCCCCATGATTTATTGTTCCGATGACAGGAGCATTTGTGCTTCCATGACTACGTATGTTTAGAAAAGTATTGGCGGTCACTTCATACTTTTCCAAAGCTTGGGTAGAGAGGACTATAATGAATAGTCCGATACAAATGAACAGGAATCGTTTGAATGTTTTCATCAGTTTGTTATTTACTGGGTTTTATGTCTTTTACAGCAGGCGTGATGATAACAGTTGTCGGCACTCGGATTAAAGATACTAATCGCTCTAATTCTGAATTTTTGATTCGAATGCATCCTTCGGTCGCTCGGGTCCCAATAGATAATGGGTCGTGGGTGCCATGAATCCCAATTCCTTTATGTCCGGGTGTTTCTAACCGGATGAAATGATTACCGTATGCACCCTCTATTTCACCTTTCCCATCTCCAAAATCGTGTTTCCATTTAGAAGCATCTTGGATATCGATTATTTTAAAAGTTCCTTCAGGAGTTTTTAAATCTCCTTGTTTTTCCTTATTGCCATAATTCTTCCCACAAGCTATGTCGGCAGTGAATAATTCTTGGCCCTTATAGTCTATTAAGCGTAATTTCATTTCATCTTTTGAGATGAGAAGAATGTTCGCATTCTTAATTTGTGCCATTTGGGCAGTATGGTAGTAGTAGAAAGCTACTGCCATACCGCCTATAGAAAGGATAAATGTTAGATGCGATATTATTAGATACCGTATAATTTTCTTTTTCATTGTATTATGCTTAGTGTACAATTACTTGGCAGGAGAAGATTTTACTTCCCTCGTACCATATCTCGTACTGATAAGTACCTGGAGAATACACGTCACACTCTGGACTTCCCCAGCTTGTTAAATAAGAAACATTGTTATCAGCTCCGACAGCAGGTGTATATATACCATGCTTGTAAGTGTATCCGTTCGGCGAGTTCTTGTTGGCAATGAGTACACCATTGGGACGATAGATTTTGGCATACAATGTAATGTTTCTGGCCCCGTTTAGACTTGAATAAATAATCTTTGGTTTCAGGTATTGTAATTTATTTCCGTAAAGCGGCTTCCCATAATCTTCTAAAATGGTCCCTTTATCGTTTGAGTTGGCAAATAACATTGTTCGGATCTTGATGGGACACTCAACAGGTTTTGAAGAAACGGTTACAGCCTTTTCTGAATTGCCCTGAATTTGCACTCCGGTTGAATACAATAATTGTCCTTCGGACCAGAATTCTATCCGGTAAGTTCCAGAAGTGTACGCATCTCCGGTTGTATTTCCCCAACCGGCTAAATTAATATATCCGGATCTGTTTAGAGTTACTTTTTGTTCATTAGTATATCCGGAGGGTGATCCTGTTCCAGTCATTAAGTTCCCCTGTGGAGTGATAATTTTATATTTGATGACCGCTGAACTCTTCCCCGCAGGATTTTCATAGAAAATACGTGGAGACAAGTACTGAGTGGTGGTGGGGAGCTGTGTCCCAAATTGAGTAAGAACATTGTAACTTTTATCAGTGTTTCCAAAAAGTGCCTTCGTTATTTTTAGTCCGTTCTCGCTCTTTGTTTTTGACGGCTGCTGGTTGGTTGGGAGTTGAGGCGAGCGACTAACCGTAGCATTTGGGGTAGCATAGATAACTTTATATTTATCTGTTTTCCATGGATAATATTTAATATCTTTTATTTGGGCATTTTCTGTTGTTTGCTCTTGATATATAAAAACGGGAGTTTCGTCATCTGCAAACGAATAAATAGCCAGTACGCCTTCGTGTGTGGAGGTGTTGGATAAGATAAACGCAAATTCTGTAAACTTCGTATATCCGTTAGCCAGGCGGGGGTAAAGTACTGCGTTAGGTTTGACTTCTATGGGCTGTGCAAACAACTGCCATTGTCCCGTCCCTGTTTTATAGTTGTTTTTCTTTATAAAGTCTACGAGTGCCAGCCGACATTTTGCTGTCGGTGCTCCTTCCATAGCTTCTTTGCTTCCCCATAAGTTATTCAACAATTCAAAATCAGCCTTACTTAGGGTGTAATTGGTAGATACATATCCTTTTTTCTCATTGGCTTTAATGTATGACCATCCATCTCCTTCTTTTTGGTAAGTGATGAGCTCCGAACCATAGGGCAGAGATTGGATACGATTATATTCTACATTTGCATTTTTATCGGAACGTTGCAGCAAGCTGGATACGTATACATAGGTACGCTCTGCGTCCCGATCAATGGCCATAGGTTTATACCAATATTGATAGCCGCAAAAGCCTATGATAGCGGTGATAATCAGGAACGACCACAAACCTCCGTGCCCCTTTTTAGGCGGAACTGTAGATGTTCGTCGGTTAGATGGGGTTCTTGGAGGAGGCGGCGGCGTTACCCGTGACTGCGGGGGCGGGGTAGAGGCCCGGTATTGTTTGATTGTGAATGTGTACGTTGCAATTTGCAGATCATTCTCAAAGAACTCAATAATCCATTGGCCGGCGGAGAATACATTTCCAGACATACTTCCGAAGCCATTCAAGGGATATGCAGATCGGGAACCTGTGAGAGGGACATTGCCATACCACGTATAACCGGACTTGCTGTTGCTGGCTGTCATGAGTGTCCTGTCGGGAGCGTATAATTTGTACCATATATCTACACTGCTCCCTCCTCTTAATACTCGATAATCAATTCGAGGCTGTAAATAGCAGCTACGAGTATCGAGCTCGGCCTGATTCGAAGGAATGGGATCACCTTTTTCGTCAGTATTGGCAATTACCAATCCGGTTATTTCAATGGAAGGGGAGGTTTGCCGGGGAGGAGTTTGTGGTATTCTTTCCTGAGGGGCTCTTTCTTGTATCGGGTTTTCGCGGGTATATTTCGTCATGAACTTTTTGAAGTCCTCAAAAGTTTTAGAATCTTTTGTATAATATGTTTTGGCTATTCCACGAAAATCTTTGCTCCAGGTAATGATGTTTTTGTTATTGCTATGCAATTTGTCTGATGCGATTAGAATGGAGATATACTGCTCACATTCTTTTCGGGACGTTTCGTTAAATGTACCGTTTTTCCAGAAATTGGCTAAGAAACGGACAGCATTCCATTCATCTCGGTCCAGTTCATTCTGATTCTCGTATAACTGCGAATAAGTACTTGCCCATTTTTTGGCATTTTGTTTTAATATGATATTTTGAGATTCACTGTTGGCAGGTGTCTGAAGAGGAGCCGAAGAGCGGGGTGCAGAACTCTGATATAATTCCTTTAACGCATTTTGGAATACTAAAAATGTAGTTTCGTCTTTAGTGTAATATTTCCTGGCGATCGTACGAAACTCTTTACTCCATACAATAATTTCTTTATTATTGCTGTGTAATTTATCCGATTGTTCAAGAGTGCTTATCAGGTCCATGCATTCGCTGGTAGCATCCGGATCAAATTTTTTTCGCCAATAGTCGGCCAGTGTCTCTATAGCAGTCCATTCTGCTGTAGAGAGTTCTGTTTGTTTGCTTTTAAGAAATCGACAAGCTTCGTTCCACTTGCCGATTTCCAGTTTTAATAAAGTCTTATCCATTTATAGGGTTCTGCTTTGTTCTGTTTTTTACTCTACTGATGCTTTGTCGATGATTGCTTTTGATTTTCTGAGTTCTTCTTCACATTTTACACCGGTGATTTTGAGATCGAATTCAAGTTTATCATTTTCTACATAAGCTAATCCGTGCAAGATACCTTCCTGGTCAATCTGATATGTAACTGAAATCTGGGTACCTTGAGGCCAGTCTTTGCTCAGTTTAAGCGTATGGTCGTCAATTAGTGTGCAGAATCTTTCTTCCACGATACTTTCTGTTTCCATATTTGTGAAATCACTTTCAAATACTTTCACAGATACACCTCGTTGGTTAGGAATAGAAGTAGTAAAGGTTTCAATTCGTTTTGTGGGTAACGAACTATTTGCAAAAATGAGGTTTTGCACCATGCTTTGTCCTTCAATGATTACGTCGGTACCATATGTTTTACTGGTGACATTGACCACTGTGGTACGATCTCCACGGAGAGGAGCCGGTTTATCATCACTTTCTCCTTCTTCATAGTCGCGAACTGCTTGTGAATAGGCGGCATTCATAGCATAAATTGCCGCTCCTTTGGCTACACATTCATCCGGGTCGGTTAGTTTGGCATCACAATTGAATTCTTTATCTACCCGTTCCTTTATTTGTGGCATGCGGCTGCTACCTCCCACCAACAGTATTTCATCAATATTATTGTAACCTTTTTCTTTGGCAATAGCAATGACCTTCTTGGTGGCATCAATCGTTTCGTCCAGTTTCCTTTCTGTCAGCGAATTGAATAACTCACGGCTAATTTCTATACGTGCGGAATTGCCTTCATATTGGTAAGTTGCTTTCGCTGTCTGCTTGGCTGTCAATACTTTTTTCTTGTCTTCTGCAAGTAATAACAACTCATATTTTAGGTCTAATCGGTCTTCGAACGAATAAGAAGTGTTATTTTGTTCGTTAAAAGCTGCCAGCATATATTCAGCTAATGCGGTATCCCAGTCTACTCCTCCTAAATGATGGTCTCCACCTGTGGCTATTACTTTAATGGCACCACCGTTCACATTAATCAGGGTAACGTCAAATGTTCCGCCTCCGAGGTCGTATACTAAAACCGTTTTTTTCTGATCTGTCTTTACACCGTAAGAGATCGCGGCAGCCGTAGGCTCATTGATGATAGAAAGTACATTTAAGCCGGCTATTTCTCCGGCCTGTTTGGTTTGCATACGCTCTTTGGTTCCAAAATAGGCCGGACAAGTGATAACGACATCTTTGATCGGTTCCGGATTATCTCCTAAATCGTTGGCATCTTTAACCAGTTTTTTTAAGATGAAAGCCGAAATTTCTGTTGGGTCGTAATGATAGGGAAATTCGTTTGTGTTTTTATCGAAACTGTCATCTACACCTATATGGCGTTTTATGAATACTGCCGTTTTGGTAGGTTCAGTGGCCAACATACCTTTGGCTTCTTTTCCCACGACAACATGGTCCATATCCTCAAAATATACAGCGGATGGAGTAGTGGCATCTCCTTCGAAATTGCGGAGAACAATGGCTTGGTCGAATTTATCTACTTGTGCAATGCAACTGTAGGTGGTACCTAAATCGATACCATATACACTTCTGGTATTGTCCATAGTTATTTATCTTTTTAGAGTTTTTTTTAGATGAGTTGATTATTCTGATTTTTTATATACAGTGACTGTTGAGGGTTGAAATATTTTGTTTGTGGTAGTATTTCGGAAGCCTCCGTAATGAAATTCTTTAATAGTGCCGGCCTGTTCAGGAGTATCAGTGATCACTGTCCGGATGGCTGTTTGCTCTTTAGGTGAATATGCGCTGCCTATGGTCGGTTCAAAATACTCTAAGTCGTATTCGTCTTCCAGAATATCTTGAATATGCAGTTTACAATTTTCCACTTCTCTCAATAATCTCGTATAAGTTTCAGGGGAACTCTTAGCTTCCGTATTTTCATAAAACTTATAAGTTTTCGTGAGTCGTTCATGCATTTTTATCATGTTTTTCAGAAGAGGTTTTACGATTTCCGCATGAAGATCCCGGTTATGACTTTGCAGTTCTTCATGAAGATCCTTAATGATTTTATCTTTGTAAGAAGAATCTTCCAATAGTTTTTTTAATGCATTTATTTGATCTCCGATTTGAGAAGGGAACGAGTGATCGGGATGCGTCGCAGGCTCTATGGAGCGTTCATCGTTTGGATTCCTATTCTCCAGGTTCTGCTGCCGTTCTTCAAGTTCTTTTGCTAATTTATCCAACTTTTCAGCACGTAGATTCAACTCTTCTTCTTTTTGTTGAAGCTCCTGGATTTTTAATTTCATTTCTTCTTCTTGTTCGGGAGAAAGTTGTTCCTGTTCATTGGGGGAGGATGTCGCCTCATCGGTAGCTGGAGAGGGAGTGTGATTGGGCATTCCGGTTGAGATTAATTGAGCAAGATTAGCTTCAAATTGGCTCATTCTTTCCAATAGCTCTTCCATTTTGTTATTTTTACTTTTTGGCCATTCCATGTTGTGTGTATTTATAGATTAATATATAGATTTTTATTTCTGGTTTTACATAAAGTATGAATACTTTTTATTAGATCAGATAACGAATAACTCTGTCTTTTTCAATCTTGTCTCGCAAATATATAGTTTGTAGTTGTGAAAATCAAACATATTGCTTTATAAAATTGTTGTAAAATGATTTTGTACCGGATATCCGGTACAAAATTGGAATTAGTAAAGAACCTCTTTGATTTATATTGATGATCGGTCATGTTTTTAGTACATTAATTTAATATTCTATATTGAATATCATTAATATGCTATTAAGGCAAAATAATGGAAAGTATGTTTCACTTGGTATTCATAAAACAATAGGTTCTCTTTGATTTATTCAAGTGTCTTTCCGGACGTATATCCGAGTATATCCTGTATGTATGCGCGGAATATATCCGGATGCATGTCCGGAGATCTGCCTCTTTTAATGAAAGAAACGGGTTGAAGACATGAAATTTTAAGAATCATATGCTTCTGTTTTAAGGTAAAAGAAAATACACTTCCTGAAAGGAGGCTGAATAAGAGGCTAAAAGAAGAACGCTGTCATAGGATACCTTTTCATTATTATTTCCCGGAAGAGTTGCTGACTCGTGAACTGTTGGAGAAGGATGGGAAATTATCTGATGAAATGGAAACTGGAGAATAAATGAAGAATGGGTTAATAAGTGAACGTATCCTGTCCACTTATTAACCCATTTGTATTTCTTCAGATTAGAGAATTGACTAATTGTGTACCAATGTGCCAATCTCTTCTCCTGTGATTACTTTTTTCAGGTTACCTACCGTATCCATATCGAATACCACGATGGGCAGATTGTTTTCCTTGCACATACATGTAGCTGTGAGATCCATCACTTTCAATCCGCGTTTCAACACTTCGTCGTAAGTGATGGTGTCGAATTTTGTAGCAGTCGGGTCTTTTTCCGGGTCAGCAGTGTAGATACCGTCTACACGGGTGCCTTTCAGCATTACGTCTGCTTCTGTCTCAATGCCGCGGAGGGAAGAGCCGGTATCGGTAGTGAAGAATGGATTTCCTGTTCCTGCCGACATGATCACGATTTCGCCGTTTTCCATACATTCGATGGCTTTCCATTTGCTGTAAAACTCACCGATGGGTTCCATACGTACTGCGGTCAGTACGCGTGCTTTCACCCCGGCAGCAACCAATGCCGAGCTGAGTGCAAGGCTGTTGATAACAGTGGCCAGCATTCCCATTTGGTCGCCTTTCACCCGATCGAAACCTTTATTGGCTCCGCTCAGTCCGCGGAAGATGTTGCCACCACCGATGACGATACCTATTTGTACGCCTTGTTCGTGAATCTCTTTGATTTGTGCGGCATATTCGGCCAATCGTTTTTCATCGATGCCATATTGCTTTTCTCCCATCAGGCTCTCACCGCTGAGCTTCAACAGGATTCTTTTGTATTTTGCCATACGAGTTGGTTGTTAATGATTTCTTTTTTTGCAAAGATAAACGAATAGTTTTAAAGCGAGATTCTTTTGAGAGTTATTTTTGTTGCATTATCTTTCTGGCGAGCAGTGCTTGTATGAATCCCCGTGAAGAGAGATAGACGATAAATGCCATCCATAGAGCATGGTTACCCATTGAGTTATGAAATGTGTAATAGATAATGAAGAAACTGGCCGAAGCTATAAACATGGAATAGAGCATTTGGCGTGTTGCAGTCGCACCAATGAAGATGCCGTCCCAAAGGAATGCCGAGAATCCGGCAAGAGGAATAGCCAATACCCAATAGAAATAGGTTTCTGCTTCATTGATAACAGACGCTTCGTTGGTGAGTAAGCCGAGAAATGATTGTCCTCCTATGCCATAAAGTAGGGTGAAAGCGATTGAAAGGCCGGTACCCCAGGCAAATAATCTGCGGACAGTGCGGTGAAGTTCCGTCCGGTTATCGGCACCTATATAGCGTCCTGCCAATGCTTCGCCTGCGTAAGCAAAACCATCCATGATATATGAGAACAGAGTAAAAAGTTGCATAAGTAGTGTGTTTACGGCCAGGACAACTTCTCCTTGTGCTGCTCCGGCAGAGGTAAAATACATCGTTACCGCCACCAGGCATAAAGTACGGAGAAAGATATCACGATTTACCTGGAAGAAACGATACATGGCCTGTCTTTGCAGCAGGCCTTTCCATTGGATGCGTTTTCGCAGTTGCCCATAATATCGGTGCCATAACAGGAATGCCATGAAAAAACCTGCATATTGGGCAATCAGAGTACCCAGCGCAACGCCTTCTACTTTCATACCCAACAGATAGACAAAGCATAGGCTGGCTGCGATGTTGACTATATTTTGAGTGATGGCGATGTACATCGGGAAACGGGAGTTTTGCATACCGATAAACCATCCGGCAAAGCCATAAAGCCCTAACATGGCGGGAGCACCCCAAATGCAGATATAGAAATAAAGTGTAGCAAGGCGTTTCACTTCATCGGAGGTTTGGATAAAAGTAAATGCCGCTTTTAGTATGGGATATTGCAGAAGCATCAGGCAGAGAGCAATGAACAGTCCTACACCGACCGACCGTAATAGGAGTCGGGTCACTTCGTCAAGATCGCGCTTGCCGTATGCCTGAGAAGTCATTCCACTGGTACCCATCCGCAGAAAACCGAATATCCAGTAAATGATATTAAACAGCATACCTCCCACGGCAATGGCACCAATGTAGGCTGCTGACCCCAGATGACCTACAATAGTAACATCGATCAGCCCCAATAGCGGAACGGTTATATTGGAGATGATGGAAGGGACGGCTATTTGCAGAATCCGTCTGTTACCACTGCTGAGATGAAAGATTTTATCCATGGACGGGCAAAGTTACACGAAAAAAGGTGAATCTGAAAATGAAGAGAACAATAACGTTATTTAATTGGTTTTTAGCGACCGGTGAGTCGGAATAATTTCTATCTTTGTAGGAACCTAACTAAATAAGTATGAATAAGATGAAAGCTCTGACTTTATTTCTTTCCATGTTGTTTTCGCTTCCGTTTGCGCTTTCAGCACAATCGGCAGGAGAAATGCTGCAGAGAGTATCAGCCGCCATTGATAATAAACAGTGGGAACAAGCTATTAGTCTGTTCCGTCAGGCCGTGAATACGAATGTGGAAAAGGCCGAGATGTTTTACTGGACCGGGGTGGATAAGAATACAGATGTAGCCTCGAAGTTTGCTAATGAGCTGGCTTCATTCTATAAGAAGTCACGCAGCTATGATAAGGCGTATCTGTTTTATAAAGAATTGCTGCAAAAATCACCGAACGATGTAAACTGTCTTGTCTCTTGTGCCGAAATGGAAGTTTGCCGGGGTAAGGAAGCAGAGGCTTTGAAGACTTATCAGAAAGTGTTGATGCTGGATGCTGATAACCTTGCTGCCAATATTTTTATAGGTAACTACTTATATTTGAAAGCGGAACGTGAGAAGCAACGGATAGAGAATGAATATAAGAAGATAGCTGCTCCGACACGTATGCAGTATGCCCGTTATCGTGATGGTTTAAGCCGGGTGATGAGTAACGGATACGGAAAAGCAAGAGAGTATCTGCTGAAAGTTGTGAGCCGGTTTCCTTCGACAGAAGCAAGGAAGACGCTTGATAAGATACAGTTGATAGAAAAAGAGGTGAACAGATAACTATCTGTTCACCTCTTTTTCTATTATTTGATTGTGCGTATAGGTAGTTTAAGAACTTCTCCGATAGCTGCTCGGGTATTTGCTTGCTCTTTTTTAGGTCCGGGTATCAGCGGACTATATGTCAATACATGACGAATGCGGTTGCATTGGTCTTGTGTGAATTGGTCGGAGTAACTGACGGAGTAATCCATAATGTTATGGGAGATGAACTGGGCACCGTCACAACTTTCGCGTTTGACAAGATAAGCAAAAAGCTCTTTCTCAGGTATGTTACCTGCCATTGCCCACTGATATGTCATATCATAAGCATCCTTATCATAACTGGGTGTATCCTTGCAATAGTCTGTATCTTTACAACTACTTTCCGGATCTTCTGAAAAAACGTGGTGTAGTCCTAAATAATGACCCAACTCATGCGCCAGTGTCACTGTAATGTCAGTAGTGTTGTAGGCTGTGGAAGTAGATTGCTGGTCAATGAAGAGACTATTAATGGAGACACAATACGGAAAACTCAGATTCTTTAATTCCAAGTAAGAATATTTTGTTTCATTAAGCCCCTCCAGAGAGTTGCTGCCTGTAGTTGTGAATGCCAAATGAGAGATTCCTAAGGTGGTAGTATTTGACTGCGGGTCATTTGTAAAGTTATAAATCATCACGTTAATGTATCGGTTGGGGTCCCATAGATAATTTACATATCCCACTCCACCTTTTGTTGTGTCATCTTCCATGAATTTATCGCAGTCAATGGGGTAGTCGTCTTTCCATTGTATATATTCTATTCCCGGAGAAGTTAATGTTTTCCCATTGGGATCTGTAGATGCCAGTGTAAAGGTTAGGTTCATATCTACACTTTGGGTCTTATCTTTATATAGTTTGTTGACCGTTTTTAATATGTCAGTTAAACGGTCTGGACTAATGTACTGTTTGGGGTCGGAACTATTCTTATATAGCACGTGGAAGATTATGGGAAGTTCATAGTGGTACGCTTCGGGATCGGTTGAATGTCCGGCTGCCAATTGTGTGACGGTTATGACCTTTTTTATTCCACTGGAAGTTACCGCAATCGTTGCACTTCTTTCAGTCGTTTCAAGGTTAGTCTCTACAACAATGCCGAGTGGCTGATTACTTGCTCCCTTATTGGGTACGAGCTTGCACCAGGTTGAAGAACTTGCTGCTACCCACGAATCGCTGCTGGTGATATTTACGGTTAGAGTAACTCCATCGCTGTCAATATCTTGAAAAGATGACTCCGACAACTCAAGTTTTGAATTATTTTCGGTATTGGAGTCTTCACAACTGACAAACAGTAGTGTTAATATGGATATTAACAGTAGGCATCTGATTTTCATAAATTAAACGTTTTTATATTTAAAACAATATTGCAAAGGTAATGTTTTAAACTAAAAAAAGAAGAAGTATTATAAAATGTGCTGTACCTCTTTAAATACGTATCGGCGTATTTTGCCTGTATCGTCTTGCAAAACAAGATGACCGTCGGCTTCAACTTCTATGGTTCTGGCTATAAACTCTCCGTTCGCATCGGAATACTTATGCATACCCTTTTTTCGGAAAAGCGCCTTCTGATACCGGTGGGTTATATAAGTGTGCTCCCCTTTTTGAAGCAGGCTGTAATATTCTATAATTCGTTGCATAACTCCTGCCAATATTCCGGAGAGTTCGTAAGTTTGACCGGTGATTTGTTTAAGTGATACAGGATTGGGGGCGGGGCTAAAAAACTCTTCCTGGTTAATATTGATACCAATCCCTGCAATGCTTTGGCTGATATGTACTCCCATCAAATCATTTTCAATCAATATTCCGCAGATTTTTCTTTCTTTCCAGTAGATATCGTTCGGCCATTTAATAGAGATATCTTTAACGTATGTGTCGAGTTCTTCCTTAATGGATAAAGAGATGATTTGAGATAGAAGAAATTGTCTGCGGATTTCTAAAGAAGTGGGATAAAGTACGAAGCTGAATATCAGATTCTTACCTTTCTCCGATTCCCAACTGTTTCCTCGCTGTCCTCTGCCCAAGGTTTGGTAGTTAGCTACTACCGTGGTTAGTTCACTGACATCTTGCTTATTGCACAGATCGTTTAAATAATGATTGGTGGAGTCTGTCTCTTCGATATAAATCAAAGGTACAGGAAAAGACTCAGGGAAGGGCATCATATTCGGCACGTAGTTTTTTAGTGAATTTCTTCAATACTTCTTCGTAAGAATGGTCAATCAGCTGTTTTATCAATTTATCGTCGGCATCCCGGTCAAAGAAAATCTGATTCCAATATTTTTTGTTGAAATGATAAGCACCTTCGATGGCTGAATAATGTTCACGTAGTTCGATGGCATAATCAGGATTACATTTCAAAGCAATCATATTGGCTCCTTCCAAATCGATTAGTGCGAACATTTTATCCATCACTTTCAGTACAAGTGAGTATTCATCGAATGGGAGGCATTCGGTGACTGCTTTTTTCTGAAGACAGTATTCTCTGGCTGATTCTATATTCATACTATTTAAAATAATGGCGGGTAAAACGCCTCTTTTATATGTTCAATTCTGAAATTTCCTGCTTTACCTACGACAGTAATAATATCAAATCTTACAGATGCGTCTATTTGGAAAAGCTTAATATATGTATCGGCTGCGATTACGGTTCGCCTGATTTTCTGTGGAGTAACAGCATCCTGAGGTAATGCAAAGTCCGTGTCGGTACGTGTCTTTACTTCCACAATTATCAGTTCACCGTTTTGGGCTGCCACAATGTCCAGTTCCAGATGTCCCTTACGCCAATTCCGATGACGAATGGTATATTCGTGCTGTTCCAGATATTGAACAGCAGCATCTTCTCCGGCCTTTCCTAACAGATTATGTTCTGCCATATAATTTTAGCATACTATTTTCTGCAAATTTACTCTTTTTCTTCTTTGAAATTACAGAAGTAAAAGTAAATTTGCAAAGAATATGAGAAAGAGAGATAAAAAGTGTAATAAGGCAACTCTTGACGAACCTAAACGGGAACGCAGGATGAGTATATTGCTAAGCGAAGATGAGCAGCAGATTGTAGATCGTTATCTGGATAAGTATAAGATAACGAATAAATCGCGTTGGCTTCGTGAAACGATTCTCATGTTTATACATAAAAATATGGAGGAGGATTATCCGACTCTTTTTGGTGAACACGATATGCGGCGTTAAGATTATGTTGGACGATTCTTATTTTATGAAACAAGCTCTGGTTGAGGCTGCTAAGGCAGGCGAACGTGGAGAAGTCCCAGTGGGAGCAGTTGTCGTTTGCAAAGAACGGATCATTGCCCGTGCACACAATCTGACTGAAACATTGAATGACGTGACAGCCCATGCCGAAATGCAGGCTATTACTGCGGCAGCCAATGTCCTTGGAGGAAAATATCTGAATGAATGTACGTTGTATGTTACTGTAGAACCTTGTGTGATGTGTGCCGGTGCTATTGCTTGGGCACAAACTGGTAAATTGGTTTTTGGTGCTGAAGACGAAAAAAGGGGGTACCAGAGATATGCTCCAAAGTCCCTTCATCCCAAAACTGTAGTTGTCAAAGGGATACTCGCCGATGAATGTGCCAATCTGATGAAAATTTTTTTTGCGTCTAAAAGAAGGTGAATTTTTATATTATCAATCTTTTATCTCTTCATAATCCACATATTCTCCTTCATTGTCATCAAAAAGTTTTTTGTGCTTGTTAGCTCCGGTTTCAGTAATGATTTCCTCTTTATCGTTAGCTTGTGTCGGACGATAGTATCTTTGCCCCGAATTACTGTGTGTCGAATTCTGGCTTCCGGAACCGGAGGCAGATGAGCGTTTCCCCAGTCCGAAGATGGCTCTTAACACACTTCCTACAAGGGCCAGTCCGATAATGATAACGGCGATAACGATAATGAATAAAAATCCTAAAATGTGAAACATAGGCTATTTGTTTTATGCATTGTTTAAAATTTGTAGTACAACAAACGTGCCAGAAGGATTGTTTATTTATTTTTTCTTGTTAAAAGTGAAAGAATGATATACCATACAATAACCGCTGAGAATCCGCTGATACCCAAGAACAGCAACAGTGGAATGCAGACTATCAGGAATATGAAACTAATCTTATTGTCTTTCCAAGAAAGATTTTTAAATTTCAGGGAGAACATGGGGATCTCAGCTACCAGCAACCATGAAAAAAGCATTACCATTATAATAAGGTATATAACATTGCAGTGAGCAAGTAAGAATTCTTTGCCTCCTACAATAAGTGCACCCCAATATAAAGCGTTGGCAGGGACAGGAAGACCGATAAAGGAACTCGTTTGGCGTTCGTCTACATTAAAGTTGGCCAAACGGAGAGCTGAGAATATCGAAATAAGAAAAGCCAGATAAGGAATATACTCTTTTACGCCTGCCAGAAAGTCGGGATACACAAGTCCGGGTTCTTTCATGAATGAAAAAACAAGTATAGCCGGAGCTACGCCGAAGCTGACATCATCGGCCAAAGAGTCCAATTCTTTACCAATAGGAGAGTAGGCATGAAGCAAACGTGCCAACATACCATCGAAAAAATCGAAGACAGCACTCAAGATGATAAAAGTGACAGCCAATTCGTATTTGGCTTCAAAGGCCATAACACAAGCAATGCATCCTGAAAAGAGATTCAGGCAGGTCACTGTGTTGGGTATATGGCGGATAATAGCATTTGGCATTGTTCGTTTTTTATTTTAATTTGGCGATAACGGTTTGGTTACCGGTTGTCAATTGTCCCATACTAACACAAATCTCAGTGCCCAATGGCAGATATACATCTACACGGGAACCAAATTTAATAAAGCCCAGATGTTCGTCAATATAACATTCCTCACCCGGTTCGGCATATGTTACGATGCGGCGTGCCATTGCACCGGCTATTTGCCGTGCCATGACCTCTACACCCTCGGGAGTTTCAATAACAACCATTGAACGCTCGTTCTCTGTGCTGGCTTTCGGAAGCCATGCTTTCATGAACTTGCCGTTTTCGTGAGAGACTTTTTTGACGACTCCATCCACCGGGTACCAATTGGCATGTACGTTTAGAATGCTCATGAAAATGGATACCATGATCCGGCGGTCATGAAAGTATTCATGTTCGTCTACCTCTTCAATAACTACGATTTTCCCATCGGCCGGTGCAACTACGATCCTTTCAGTATCTTGTCCGAACAGGCGGATCGGGCAACGGAAAAAGTTAACCATCAACAGATAGACTACAACACTGACCAGAGCCATCAGGTAGAATGGTATTTTACAATCAATTCCCCAGTAAAGGGCTGCATTTATAATTAGTAGCAGAAAAAAGCTACCCCATAAAATATGTGTTCCTTCACGGTGAATTCTTATCTTTTTTAATTTTTTAAGTCGACCCATTTGCGCTATTTAATGATAATTATCCGCAAAAGTATACTTATTTTAAAAATCCAGCAAGCATTTGCAGATAGAAATGACTTATGTTGATAACTTTTTGGAGTTTATCTTTGTTAGTAGCTACAGACATTGTAATTTTATGGCTTCAAATTATCAACCTATAACTATGCAGGATTTCGTTCATTTACACGTCCATACGCAATATTCTCTTCTGGATGGCCAAGCCAGTGTCAGTGCGCTTGTCGATAAGGCCATAAAGGATGGAATGAAAGGTATTGCCGTTACGGACCATGGAAACATGTTCGCCATCAAAGAGTTTACGAACTATGTGAATAAGAAAAACGGGGGTCCGAAAGGAGAAATCAAGGACCTGAAGAAACGGATTGCAGCCATTGAGGCCGGTGAAGTGGACTGTGCGGATAAAGAGGCTGAGATTGCTGATTGTAAAGCTAAAATAGTGGAGGCGGAGGGGCGGTTGTTCAAGCCCATTATCGGTTGCGAAATGTACGTGGCCCGCCGGACTATGGATAAAAAGGAAGGAAAACCCGATCAAAGCGGGTACCACCTGATTGTGCTCGCCAAAAACGAGAAGGGGTATCATAACCTGATCAAATTGGTTTCACGTGCATGGACCAAAGGCTATTATATGCGCCCCCGTACAGACAGGAATGAATTGGAGAAATATCATGAGGGCTTGATTATCTGTTCGGCATGTTTGGGTGGTGAAGTTCCCAAAAAGATAACTCAGGGATTGTTGGCGGAGGCAGAGGAAGCTATTCAATGGTATAAGAATCTGTTTGGGGACGATTATTATCTGGAAATGCAGCGTCATAAAGCAACGGTGCCGAAAGCTAATCATGAAGCATATCCATTGCAGGTGAATGTAAATAAGCATTTGATAGAATACGCCAAAAAGTATAATGTCAAGTTGATTTGTACAAATGACGTTCATTTTGTCAACGAAGAGCATGCTGAAGCCCATGACCGGCTAATCTGTCTGAGTACGGGAAAAGACCTTGATGATCCCAACCGGATGTATTACACTAAGCAGGAATGGATGAAAACGAAAGCAGAGATGAACGAGCTCTTTGCCGACGTGCCTGAAGCATTAAGTAATACTTTAGAAATTCTGGATAAGGTAGAATATTATTCGATCGATCATGCACCGATTATGCCTACTTTTGCTATTCCGGAGGATTTCGGAACAGAAGAAGGGTATCGGCAAAAATATACGGAAAAGGATCTTTTTGATGAATTCACCCAAGACGAAAATGGCAACGTGGTGTTGAGTGAAGAAGCAGCTAAAGATAAAATAAAACGTTTGGGAGGATATGATAAACTGTATCGTATCAAGCTGGAGGCCGATTACCTGAAGAAGTTGACTTTCGACGGAGCCAAGAAGTTTTATGGCGATCCGTTGTCACCGGAAGTAAAGGAACGCTTGGTCTTTGAGTTACATATTATGAAGACGATGGGTTTTCCGGGCTACTTCCTCATTGTGCAGGACTTCATTGCTGCCGGACGTAATATGGGGGTATCCATTGGACCGGGACGTGGTTCGGCTGCTGGGTCAGCCGTGGCCTATTGTTTGCAGATCACCAAAATAGACCCTATTAAATACGATTTGCTGTTTGAGCGTTTTCTGAATCCCGACCGTATTTCATTGCCGGATATTGATATTGACTTCGATGACGATGGTCGTGGCGAAGTGCTTCGTTGGGTGACGGAGAAGTATGGGCAGGAGAAGGTAGCACATATCATTACATATGGTACTATGGCAACAAAGCTGGCTATCAAAGATGTTGCACGTGTACAAAAGCTTCCGCTTGCCGAATCGGATCGTTTGGCCAAACTGGTTCCTGATAAAATTCCTGATAAAAAACTGAACTTAAAGAATGCCATAGAATATGTGCCCGAATTGCAGGCTGCCGAAGCGTCACCTGATCCATTGGTAAGGGATACGATGAAATATGCCAAAATGCTTGAGGGAAACGTGCGGGGAACCGGTGTACATGCCTGTGGTACCATTATTTGCCGTGATGATATTACGGACTGGGTGCCGGTCAGTACGGCTGATGATAAGGAGACCGGCGAGAAGATGCTGGTTACCCAATATGAAGGTTCGGTGATTGAAGATACCGGACTGATTAAGATGGACTTTCTGGGGCTGAAGACTTTGTCTATTATCAAAGAAGCCGTCGAAAACATCCGTCTGAGTAAAGGCATGGAACTGGATATTGATTCTATTTCAATTGAGGATCCTGCAACTTATAAACTTTATAGTGATGGACGGACTATCGGTACATTCCAGTTTGAATCTGCCGGTATGCAGAAATACTTACGTGAGTTGCAGCCGTCTACTTTTGAGGATCTGATCGCGATGAATGCCCTTTATCGTCCGGGCCCAATGGACTATATTCCTGACTTTATCGACCGTAAACATGGACGTAAGCCTATTGAATATGACATTCCTGTCATGGAGAAATACCTGAAGGATACGTATGGAATTACGGTTTATCAGGAACAGGTCATGCTTCTGTCACGCCTTTTAGCCGATTTTACCCGTGGGGAGTCGGATGCCCTCCGTAAAGCGATGGGTAAGAAACTGCGTGATAAGTTGGATCACATGAAACCTAAGTTTGTTGAAGGTGGAAGGAAAAACGGCCATGATCCGAAGGTACTTGAGAAAATCTGGGCGGACTGGGAGAAGTTTGCTTCGTATGCGTTCAATAAATCACATGCTACCTGTTATTCCTGGGTTGCATACCAGACAGCATACCTGAAGGCTAACTATCCGGCTGAATATATGGCAGCTGTCATGAGCCGAAGTTTGTCGAATATTACTGATATCACCAAACTGATGGACGAGTGCAAAGCAATGGGAGTGCAGACGCTTGGTCCGGATGTGAACGAAAGTAACCTGAAGTTTACGGCAAACCGGAATGGAAATATCCGCTTCGGGCTGGGGGCTGTAAAGGGAGTAGGTGAAGCTGCTGTGCAAAGCATCATGGAGGAACGAAGGGAAAATGGTCCTTTTAAAGGTATTTTCGACTTCGTTCAGCGTGTCAATTTGAATGCTTGTAATAAGAAGAACATGGAGTGTCTGGCTCTTGCGGGCGGATTCGATAGTTTTCCTGAGCTGAAACGTGAACAGTATTTTGCGGTGAATGCCAAAGGCGAAACTTTTCTTGAAACATTGATGCGTTATGGTAACCGTTATCAGGCGGATAAAGCTGCTGCCGTTAATTCATTATTCGGAGGAGACAATGTGATTGACATAGCGACTCCCGAAATTCTTCCGGCAGAACGTTGGAATGATTTGGAGAGGTTAAATAAAGAAAGAGAATTGGTCGGTATCTACTTGTCGGCTCATCCGCTTGATGAATATGCCATTGTGTTGGAACATGTATGCAATACCCGTATGATCGAACTTGATGATAAAGCTGCTTTGGCAGGAAGAGAAATAACGATGGGAGGTATTGTTACCAGCGTGCGTCGAGGTATAAGTAAGAATGGTAATCCTTATGGCATAGCCAAAATAGAAGATTACTCCGGTTCTGCCGAGATACCTTTCTTCGGAAACGATTGGGTTACTTTTCAAGGCTATTTAGGTGAAGGGACTTTTCTGTTTATCAAAGCTCGTTGCCAGCCTAAACAATGGCGTCCCGATGAACTTGATATTAAGATTACTTCGATGGAATTGCTGCCCGACGTCAAGGAACAACTGGTAGAGAAGATCACAATTCTGATTCCGCTTGCCGAACTTAATTCGAACTTGGTTACGGAACTTGCCACTTTGACGAAAGAGTCTCCGGGAAATACAGAACTTTATTTTAAGGTAACAGATACGGATGGAAAGATGTATGTAGACTTGATTTCTCGTCCCGTTAAACTTTCGGTAGGTAGAGAATTAATTTCCTATTTAAAGGAACGTCCCGAACTTGCGTTTCATATAAATTGATTATCTTTGCCCCATAACAGTGATGGATACTTAATAACTAACAATTAATAATTAAAGAAATGGCTTTAGAGATTACTGACAACAACTTTAAGGAAATCCTTGCAAAAGGAACACCGGTTGTTATTGACTTTTGGGCTCCCTGGTGCGGGCCTTGTAAGATGGTAGGTCCTATCATCGACGAGTTAGCTAAAGAATATGAAGGAAGAGTGATTATGGGTAAGTGTGATGTAGATGAAAACTCTGATCTTCCTGCAGAATTCGGTATTCGTAACATTCCTACGGTTCTTTTCTTCAAAGACGGAGCATTAGTGGATAAACAAGTCGGTGCCGTAGCTAAACCTGCATTCGTAGAGAAAGTTGAGAAATTATTATAATATACTTTCATTAAAAATATTTGTTTATGGGACTGGAAGACGATTTTTTGTTAAGTGATGCCGATGATGAAAAGACCATCGAGTTCATCCGGAACTATTTGCCTCAGGAGTTGAAGGATAAATTCTCAGAAGACGAGTTATATTATTTCCTCGATCTGATCGATGAGTATTACTCTGAAAGCGGAATCCTTGATGCTCAGCCCGATGCTGACGGTTATGTAGACATCGATCTGGAGCAGGTAGTGGAATATATCGTGCAAGAAGCCAAGAAAGATGAAGTGGGTGAATACGACCCGGAAGAAATCTTGTTTGTGGTGCAGGGAGAAATGGAATACGGAAATTCTCTGGGACAGGTGGAATAAGCCAGTCTTCGTAAACCAAAAGATAAAGAGCGTGCAGAAACACTTCTGCACGCTTTTTTGTTGCATGTATGTGTGATAGTTTACTTTGTCTTGATTCTTCTCCTCCTGCTAAAAATACATTTTGTTTTTGGCCCTCGGAAGTATCGGATGTGTATAGGAGTCCGGATATCTGCCTGAAAATAGGATGAATAAAAGTCCGGCTTACTCTGTTTTTACGAAATAAGATCTACTAAATTTCTTCTAACGCATAGTATTGGTAGTCTCTTACAACGGTTTGAAGAAACTTTTCATCATTTACGTCTGTTTGGTCTACAGAAAGCAGTGCACGAACTTTGGGTGCCAGTTGTGAGATATGCCTTGCCCGGTCCTTATGATGCAGTTCTAACGCTTTACTGATCACATTTATTTGCTCCAAGGACAGATCGGCGGCTAATGGAAAACTGGGGTGATATCCTTTGGTCAGATAATCGAACTCATCAAGGCTTACTTGTATTTTGCGGTAATTTTTCTCTTTAATTACCATTGTTCCTGCCGCAAGATCGCCCAAACGTTGGCTGTTTTTGGTTAATAGTATGACCAGTACCCCCAATCCTCCGGTAATAGTTACGTCTATCCCATAGAGCAACCACCTTAGCAGATATGCACTCAGGCTGGGTGTCGTACCGTCTGCTTTTACCACACGGATATTCATGACCTTTTTTCCGATACTTTGTCCTTGGTTAAAAACTTCGCAAAGTAACGAGTAACATAGTACGGGCAGATAGATAAACAGGAACAACAAGAAAAAAGTACTTCCGGAAAAAGCGTGTATATTGAGTTTCCCCAATACATAAGAAGTGGCAAGAATGTAGATAAACAGCAGAAAATAATCGATGATACGAGCCAATATCCGTTCGCCAAGGCTGGCGGGTACCTGACTGATGCGTACGAATTGTCCTGTGATGATAGTCGATTCTGCCATTTCTGGTTAAACATTTTTTGGTTTCGGTTGCAAATATATCATAATTCTCTTACTTTTGCTTCCGGTTTCGGACAAAACTTATCCGGAATTCAACGAGTTAAATGAAAGAGGTAACGTTTATACGTCGGAACATTGAAAAATGGAAAGAGACAGAGAAGGTGGTGGAGCAGGCAGATAAACTGACTCCCGACCGTCTTGCCGATGCTTATACGGAACTTACTGCCGATCTGGCATTTGCGCAAACTCATTATCCGTCTTCCCGCATTACTATTTATCTGAATAACCTGGCTTCGGCCCTCCATAATGTGCTTTATCGCAATAAGAAGGAGAAATGGACCCGCATTTTTACTTTCTGGACACAAGAGGTTCCACAAACGATGTACCATGCTCGTAAAGAGCTGTTGATTTCGGCTCTGATCTTTTTGGCCAGTGTATTGGTGGGTATTGTTTCAGCAGCGAATGATGATAACTTCGTCCGTCTGATTCTGGGGAATGGTTATGTGGATATGACGCTCGATAACATAGCGCGTGGTGAACCGATGGCTGTATACAACGGTTCGGATGAAGTTCCTATGTTTTTGGGCATTACTTTGAATAATATCATGGTTTCTTTCAATGTCTTTGCAATGGGGTTGCTCACCAGCTTTGGGACAGGATGGTTACTTTTTAATAACGGAGTAATGCTCGGGGCCTTTCAGACCTTCTTTTTTAAGCATGGCCTGTTGGGAGAATCGATGCTTGCTGTCTGGCTGCATGGAACTTTGGAAATCTGGGCTATTATCGTAGCCGGTGCCGCGGGATTGGCATTGGGAAACGGATGGCTGTTTCCCGGGACTTACTCCCGCAAAGAGTCTTTTATGCGCGGAGCCAAGAAAGGACTAAAGATTATAGTGGGTACGGTTCCTGTCTTTGTTATGGCCGGATTCATTGAGGGGTTTATCACACGCCATACTGAATTGCCTGACTTTCTGCGGTTAAGCATTATTCTTTTATCACTGGCATTTATTATCTATTACTATATTTATTTACCAAATAGAAAAAATCATGGAATCACAAAAACCTAAAATTGCTTTATATGTGAAGCGTCCTTTTGGTGACAAACTCAATGCCACCATGGACTTTATAAAAGAGAACTGGAAGCCGATGTTGAAGTTCAGTACCTATTTGATTCTGCCATTATGTCTGATTCAGGCTATCAGCATGAATGGAATCATGGGGGGAACAATGGGCTTTGCAGCTGCCAAAGAGACCGGAGCCAATCCTCTGGAAGCGATAGGTGCACAATTTTGGGTCAATTACGGATTGATGTTTCTTTGTTATTTGGTAGGATCTATTTTACTGACTTCCATTGTTTACGGATTGATGCAGATTTATAATCAGCGTGAAGAACGTTTGGCAGGTGTCACTTTTGCCGATCTGAAGCCTTTTCTGTTCAAGAATATAAAACGCCTGCTGGTTATGGTACTGTTTTATATAGTTCTGATTATAGCAGTGAGTATTGTTATAGGGATTCTGGTTGCAGCTTCTCCATTTACACTTTTGCTTACTATTCCGCTGCTGATTGCCTGTGCAGTGCCTTTGGCCTTGTTTACTCCAATTTACTTATTTGAGGAGATCGGCATCTTTGCTGCTTTCCAGAAAACTTTCCGTCTGGGGTTTGCCACATGGGGAGGTGTTTTTGGCGTTTCCTTGGTCATGGGATTGATCTCCAGTGTATTGCAGGGCGTTACTACGACTCCGTGGTACATTGCTACTATTGTGAAATACTTCTTTATGTTGAGCGATACACAGAATGAGTTAACTATTTCCGCCGGATATAGTTTTATGGTCTATCTGCTGGCCATTATCCAAACTTTTGGAGCCTATCTTTCTATGATATTTTCTTTAATTGGTATAGTATATCAATATGGGCATGCCAGTGAAGTGGTAGACAGTATTTCGGTAGAAAGCGAGATAGATAAATTTGAGCAACTTTGATTAAACTCTTTGGATGACTTTGCAAGCTGATACTCTGGTCTGTGATACCGTAAGAGTTGCCTTTTGGCAGTCCAATCCGGCTTATGACTACAACCGGGAACTGATAACACCTGAGATCGATGTCTTCGGCTGGCTCAGTATGCAGCTTTCTAAGTTACTGCGCGCCATTTTCGGAAGTCGTTTTGCGGAGGAATATTCCGGTATTATTCTGGTTGTCATTGCCATTCTGATCTTGTTGTTGATCCTTTGGTTTGTTTATAAAAAACGTCCCGAGCTTTTTATGCGTTCACGCAGGGGGCCTGTGAACTACAGTGTCCATGAAGATACTATTTACGGGGTTGATTTTGACTCTGAGATAAAGCGTGCCATGGAACGTAAAGATTACCGGGAATCCATTCGTTTGCTTTATTTGCAAACCTTGAAACTATTGAGTGATGAGGGGCGGATAGACTGGCAGCCCTATAAAACTCCTACAGAATATATTTATGAGGTAAAACAGGAAGCACTTCGCAGCTCTTTCAGGCGTTTGACAAATGGTTTCCTGAGGGTGCGTTATGGCAATTTTGCTGCATCCGAGCCATTGTTTGAGGAATTGTTGTCCTTGCAAACCGAGATACGGAAAGGAGGTATCGAATGAGAGGTAGCCGCTGGTTTATCATTGGGATAGTTCTCTTTTTGCTGATCATGTTTGTGGTTGAGTATCACCTGCCGAAGAAATTTGTCTGGAACCCGACTTTCGGGCAACATGATCACCAGCCATTGGGAGGGGCTGTATTTGATGATGTTTTAAAGTCTTCGCTTCCGGATGGATATTCACTTTCGCGCAAGACATTCTATCAGTTTGCTGCTGACAGCAGCCCCCGGAAAAGTATTCTTGTCGTTACCCAGCATCTGGATTTGGTGAAGGCGGATGTCAGTGCTTTACTCGATCTGGCCCGTAGGGGGAACAAGATATTGATAGCCAGTTCCTCTTTTAGTCCGTTACTGGCTGATACATTGGGATTCAATAATTCGTATGCTTATTTCAATCCGAGGCGGTTAAAAGAATATGCAGCCGATCTGTTGGAACGTGACAGTGTGTTCTGGATTGGTGATTCGGCGGTATATGATAAGCGTACTTTCCGTTTTTATCCACATTTATGCGGTATTTATTTCACGAAGTATGATTCGTTGTCTCTGCCGTTGGCTACGAGCCAGATCGATTCCATGCAGATGTTCAATGACAGTTTACCGGATTGCTTTCCACCTGTGGCTATCAGCCGTCCGTTCGGGAGGGGAGAGATTGTCTTGGTCACTACGCCTTTGCTGTTCACTAACTATGGGATGCTCGATGGCGATAATGCAGCCTATCTTTTCCGTTTGCTTTCACATCTGAAAGGGTTGCCCGTAATTCGTACCGAGGCTTATGGTGCCGGTGCGCAGATTGAAGAATCTCCTTTCCGCTACTTTCTTTCCCAACGTCCTCTGAAGTGGGCACTCTATCTGACAATGTCGGTATTGGTGCTGTTCATGGTGTTTACTGCCCGTAGGAGGCAAAGGGCCATTCCGGTGATTCGTGAGCCGGCCAACCGTAACCTTGAGTTTACGGAGTTGATTGGCATACTTTATTATCAAAAAAAGAATCATGCAGATCTTGTACGTAAAAAGTTCACTTATTTTGCCGAGAGCTTGCGGCGGAACATACAGGTGGATGTAGAAGATGACAGTAATGATGATGTCTTGTGCAGTCGGATTGCGCGGAAGACGGGAGATGAAGAAGTGAAAGTCCGAAATCTTTTCCGTAAACTTCGTCCTGTGGTACGTGGGGAACAGGAGGCCGGAGAGACATTGATGAAAGACCTGATTGATGGAATGAATGAGATAGAAAAGCCTCGATCTTGATCCTTTGGCGGAGGAAAAATAGCTGGAAAGAAAAGAAATATGAATTTGATAAATAAAAAGAATATGGAAGAAAATATGAATGATATGCATGGAGAAGAAGCTCTGCGTACCGATTTGACTCTTTTTTCAGAGAAGATACAGGAATTGAAAAGTCAGATTGCTTCCGTTATTGTGGGGCAGGAACGTACTGTCGACCTGGTGTTGACGGCTATTCTTGCTAACGGTCACGTTTTGATAGAAGGAGTGCCGGGAGTAGCCAAGACCTTACTTGCCCGTCTTACTGCGCGCCTGATAGATGCTGATTTCAGCCGTGTACAGTTTACTCCCGACCTGATGCCGAGTGATGTTCTGGGTACGACCGTCTTCAATATGAAAACCAATGAATTTGATTTTCATCGGGGACCTGTCTTTGCTAATGTTATATTAGTGGATGAAATCAATCGTGCTCCTGCCAAAACCCAGTCTGCCCTTTTTGAAGTAATGGAAGAACGTCAAGCCAGCATTGACGGAACGACTTACCGGATGGGAGAACTTTATACCATTCTGGCTACACAGAATCCTGTGGAGCAGGAAGGAACCTATAAGTTACCCGAGGCCCAGCTGGACCGTTTCCTGATGAAGATTACCATGGATTATCCGTCGCTTGAAGAAGAAGTCAGCATTCTGGAACGCCACCATACCAATGCTGCATTGGTGAAATTAGAGGAGATAAAGCCGGTGATTACCAGTGAGGAGCTGCTTTCTCTTCGCCGGCTGATGGGAAAGGTATTCGTGGATCAGACTCTGCTTCAGTACATTGCTTTGATTGCCCAACAGACCCGTACCAGTAAAGCTGTTTATTTGGGAGCCTCTCCCCGTGCTTCAGTAGCTATGTTGCAGTCTGCCAAAGCTTATGCACTTTTGCAGGGACGTGATTTTGTGACTCCGGAAGACATTAAGTTTGTGGCTCCCTACGTTTTGCAGCATCGCTTGATTCTGACGGCAGAAGCCGAAATGGAAGGATATTCGCCAGTCAAGGTAACCCAGCGCTTGATTGATAAAGTGGAAGTACCTAAATAATTATGTTCCTGACCAAACGTTTTTACATATTCGTCCTTGTCGTCATCCTGTTGTCAGGTGGCGGATATCTGTTCGGCTCTATGTTCATCATCGGGCAGTTAGGGTTGGTTGCGCTATTGCTCGCCCTGGCCTTCGACGGGTATCTGTTGTATCGTACCAACGGTATCCGGGCCTTCCGTCAATGCGCCGGGCGTTTCTCTAACGGAGATGATAATGATGTCAGTTTACGTATCGAAAGCCGTTATCCCTATCCCGTGAATCTGGTAGTGATCGATGAAGTGCCCGTCATTTTTCAACAGAGAGACGTTCATTTTGAACTGTCTCTTCAGCCTAACGAAGGGAAGACAGTGACATATCAACTACGTCCGACCCATAGGGGAGAATACGGTTTCGGATCTATTCGTGTCTTCTCAACCACCCGGATCGGATTAATATCCCGAAGGTTTACGTGTGGTAAGTCCGAAACCGTCAAAGTATACCCCTCTTACCTGATGCTTCATCAATATGAATTGCTGGCGATAAGTGATAATCTGACCGAATTAGGCATCAAGCGTATTCGTCGGGCAGGACATCAGACGGAATTCGAACAGATCAAAGAATACGTAAAAGGAGATGATTACCGTACTATAAACTGGAAGGCCAGTGCACGCCGCCATCAGTTGATGGTCAATGTTTATCAGGACGAGCGCAGTCAGCAGATATACAGCGTGATTGATAAAGGGCGTGTGATGCAGCAGGCTTTTCGTGGTATGACGTTGCTGGACTATGCCATCAACGCCTCTTTGGTGCTTTCGTATGTAGCCATGCGAAAAGACGATAAAGCCGGGTTGGTGACGTTCAACGAGCATTTTGATACGTTCGTCCCTGCTTCCAAGCAAGTCGGACAAATGCAGACTCTTCTTGAGAATCTCTATAAACAGGAAACAACGTTTGGTGAAACGGACTTTTCCGCCCTTTGTGTGCATTTAGGGAAGCATGTGAATAAACGCAGCTTTCTGATGCTCTATACCAATTTCAGTAACATGACCAGCCTGAACCGGCAACTGGTTTACCTGCAACAACTGGCCAGACAACACAGAGTGTTGGTCGTATTCTTTGAGGATGCCGACCTGAAAGAATATATTGCCGGGAAACCGGATACAACCGAAGGATATTACCAACATGTTATCGCGGAGAAGTTTGCGTTTGAGAAGCGACTGATTGTGTCTACTTTGAAGCAGCATGGCATTTATTCGCTGCTTACAACTCCTGATAAACTGTCAATTGATGTGATCAACAAATATCTGGAAATGAAATCCCGTCAGTTACTCTGATACAGGTTGCGTATTGAGGAAGAAGAAGACAGCCATACCTATCATGATGATTCCCAGCAGTCCGTAAAACAGCCGGGCGCGTTTTCTGCCTACATTCCGTACAATCAGTTGTGCATTTTGGGCAGTGAAAAACCAGTTCCAGTTGAGTATAGATGCCAGCAGGGCGGTAAGCCCTGCGATGGCAAATATTCCCTGAACAAAATATTGAGGGGCCATTGCTCGGATGATTAGTCGTTAATCACTATTTTTCTTGTTCCATCCTCAAGTTCCTCGATGGTAACCTTTACGGCGTCTCCCGGCAACAGTTCTTCTACCAGTTCCGGCCATTCGATGAAACAAAGTGCACCACTGTAGAAGTAATCTTCATACCCCATGTCATATACTTCGCTCAACTTTTTGATCCGATAGAAGTCGAAGTGATAAATCAGTTCTCCGCCTTCGTCCGAACGGTATTCGTTAACAATGGCAAAAGTTGGGGAAGTGATAACATCCGACACTCCAAGCTCTTCGCAAAGTGCCTTGACGAAAGTCGTTTTACCTGCCCCCATCTTTCCATAGAGTGCAAAGACTGTGTTATCGCCCATGGCAGAGATGAACTCGCGGGCAGCTTCGTGAATCTGTTCCAGTGATTGAATCTTGATTTCCATACTTATATGTTGTTTTTATTGTTTCTTTCTGAAAAGGCTCTTTCCTATTTTACATGCAATGTATATAAGAATAGAGAAGAAAATGATGGATGCTCCCGAAGGCACATTCAGGCGGTAAGAGATCAGCAGACCTCCCAGGCAACTCAGGTAACCGATGGCAATCGACAGCCAGATGATGCGTTTAAACTTGTTGGTAAACAGATTGGCCGTCATCTGTGGGATGGTCAGCAACGAAATAGCCAGTACAATCCCCACCATGCGCAGACAGGAAACGATGGTAAGGGCGATGAACATCATCAGGATATATTCCAATACTACTACCGGGATTCCTTGTGAACGGGCAAACTCACGGTCGAAAGCGATGTATATAATCGGGTGGATGAACAAGGTGAAGAACAGGATTAGCAGGATGGCAAGAATACCCAGCATCAGCAAGTCGGTCTGTGTAATGGTGAGGATATTGCCAAACAGGTAGGCCGAAAGATCGGGAGCGAAACCCGGGGACAGAAAACTGAACATGATTCCCAATGCCATACCCAGTGTCCAGAACATGGCAATGGCCGAATCTTCACGCATGTCTTTTCGTTTGCTGAGCCACTCTACTCCGAAAGCCGATAAGACGGAAAAGACGGCTGCCGAAAGAATGGGAGAGAGGCCGGTATACAGTCCCAGTCCAATGCCGCCGAATGAGGCATGGGTGATACCTCCGCTGATAAATACCAGGCGGCGAGTGACGATATACGTACCGATAATGCCACAGGCAATGCTTGCCAGAAGACTTCCCAGGAGAGCGTGTTGAAAAAAGGTATATTGTAGTAAATCCATACGGTTCAGCTGTTAGGAACGTGAGGCAGACGGGCGGGTTAAGGATGTATCCTCCGTTCGCCTACTACCAGAAAGACTTCATCTTTTATTTCATCGGGAAGGCTGATTCCTCTCAGTTGCAGGCTGCGTACCCATCCGGCTACATCGGTGTCTTGCATGGTATAAAAGACATCACGGAATTTATCAGCTTCTTCCGGTGTATATTCTTCGGGGGCCCTGCCGATAAATGTATCCAGTTCTTCGTCGTCGTAATACTCTATTTGCTTACTGACGGCAGCCAGCAAACTGTCCCGTTCACAAACTTCATGCTGTCCGCAACACTCTACGTCGACTTCCTTTACTTCCGGGAAGCTGTCCAGTTCCCCGTTATCTATTTTCTTTTGCAGCCTTTTGTTGCGGATATACCCGGCAATCATTGCCACGATGGCGAGCAACACCAGACCAACTATAAGTATCCACATAATTACGAATCAAATTTTCGCAAAGGTACTTATTAATTTGTATTATTCCGTATATTTGTCCTTGCAATGTGCTAAATGAACTAAAACAGAAACATCCCGATCATGAAAAGAAAACACCTGATTACTGTCTTTATGTGGTGTGTCGCCACTACTTTGTGTGCCCAGACCCCGGTCGAAAAGGGGCTTAAAAGTATTAACCGTCAGGCTGCCGAGGCTTATATCGGCTTTTTGGCCGATGATGAATTACAGGGACGTGAAGCCGGATTCCACGGTTCGCGTGTGGCTGCCCGGTACATCGTTTCCCTACTGAAAGAGATGGGAGTCCGCCCGTTGGGTGAAAGCTACTATCAGCCGTTCGATGCTTATCGCAAGGAACGCCAGCAGAAGGGACGTCTGGAAGTGCATCCGGACTCGATAGCCAAACTGAAACAAGTGGTACATCAGAAACTGTCAATGAATAATGTATTGGGTATGATTCCCGGAAAGAAGACGGATGAGTATGTGATTGTCGGTGCGCATTTTGACCATTTGGGTATTGATCCTGCCCTGGACGGTGACCAGATTTACAATGGTGCCGATGATAACGCTTCCGGAGTATCGGCCGTACTGCAAATAGCCAAGGCTTTTGTGGCAAGTGGCCAGCAGCCGGAACGGAATGTGATCTTTGCCTTTTGGGACGGAGAGGAGAAGGGACTCCTCGGATCGAAATACTTTGTGCAGGAGTGTCCGTTCATCAAGCAGATAAAAGGATATCTGAATTTTGATATGATTGGTCGTAACAATAATCCCCAACAGCCTAAGCATGTGGTTTATTTCTATACCGAGGCCAATCCTTCTTTCGGCCGCTGGTTGAAGGAAGACATTAAAAAGTACGGTTTACAATTGGAACCCAATTATCGTCCTTGGGACAAACCGGTGGGAGGAAGTGACAACGGATCGTTTGCCAAAGTCGGTATTCCCATCATCTGGTATCATACGGATGGACATCCCGATTACCATCAACCTTCCGATCATGCCGACCGCTTGAATTGGGATAAAGTGGTTGAAATATCTAAAGCCTCTTTCCTTAATGTCTGGAATCTGGCAAACGAAAAGGATTATTAAGAATGAAATGAAAACTAAACTAACTAATTGTGTAAGAATCGGATTGCTCTCTTTTATGTTGGGGTGTTTGCTTACTTGTTGCCAAGGAACGGCTCCTTCCGGCAATACAGGTAAAAAAACTTCCAGAACGGCTATTGCGTCCAATGACTCAGTGAAGTTGATTCCCGATAAAGTCTTGAATGACGCGTCTTGTGTGCTTGCCGGCTTGCCGGTTGATAAAGAAAGCGGGAAGCTTTATGCCCTGACCCAGACGAAAGAATGGAAGAACCATGCCCGTTACATGGATCAGATATGGAACGTTTTTCAGCAGACGGCTCCCCGCGTGGTAGCTTTCTCACAGACGGAACTGGAAGATATCAACGCCCGTTGCCATACACTGTTCTATCCGTTTGGGGGGCCTGACTTTCTGTTTGCCAATGCATTCTTTCCTGAAATGGATACTTATGTGCTGATCGGGTTGGAACCCGCCGGTAGTGCGCCGAAGGTGAAACACCCTTCTGCCGAAACCTACCGTTTGTATCAAAACGCTGTGTCGGATGTACTCAACCTGAGTTTTTTTAATGATATGGACAAAGAGTTGGCCAATGATACCATTGACGGGGTAGTTCCCATCTATTCGTTGTTGATGGCCAGGGGAAACAGGAAGATAGTCAGTATTAAGGAGGTCCGGTTATCAGAAGCCGGAGATCTTATTGAAGTCGGGAAAGGAGATACCATCCGGAATGGAGATTGTACGGGAATGGAAGTTTGTTTTTTCCGTCCGGGCACTTCCCGGTTACAGACTCTTTATTATTTCTGTACCGATATCAGTAACGAGGGGTTGCAAGCCAATAAGCCTTTACAGGCATTTATGGACCGTTTTGATACGGAGGCTACCGCAACATTCGTCAAGTCGGCTTCGTACCTGATGCATGAGCCTTCTTTTTCCCGTATACGTGAAACGATTCTCAGGAAATCATCTGCCGTAATACAAGACGACTCTTCCATCCCGTTGTCCTGTTTCGACCCGGAGATGTGGACGGTTACTTTGTACGGTACCTTTTATAAACCCATTTCAGCTTTCTCGCAATATTCTCAGCCGGAGTTGCGAGATGCTTATCAGTTGGGCGATCCCAAGCCCCTGAATTTCCGGATCGGTTATGCACGACAATCCAATTTGCAGGTTGTAAGAAGAAAATAATCCCGGTTAATGACTTTTCTCCGGAGGGTTAACCGGGAATTAACCCTCCTTCTAACCCTTCCTCATTAGCTTCGCAGCATAAATTAAATGCAAAGGGTAAATAAGCCTTTACCCTGTTTAAAATTCAATTTCTGAGCTATGAGGAAGAATATTTCGATTACCCTTATCGTTAGTGCAGCCCTTTTGCTGGCTTCGTGTACACAACAAAAAGTACCTTTCAGCCCTGTCGATTATGTAAATCCCCTGATGGGGACAGAGTCTACTTATGCCTTTTCGCATGGGAACACCTATCCTGCCGTAGCAGTTCCCTGGGGAATGAATTTCTGGAGTCCGCAAACCGGGGAGAATCGAAGTGGCTGGATGTATATGTACACCGACAGCCTGATACGGGGATTCCGCCAGACCCACCAACCCAGTCCGTGGATAAACGATTACGGAACTTTCTCTATCATGCCGTTGTCCGGCGAACTGAAGCTGAATCATAAAGAACGGGCCGTGCCTTTCTCACACACTCAGGAGAAAGCGACTCCTTATAGTTATGGTGTCACGTTTGCGGATGGTACCCGGACGGAACTTTCCGCGACTTCGCGCGGAGCGGTATTTGAAGTTTCTTTCCCGGAGAAGTCCGACCAATATATTGTGGTAGATGCTTATGATGGTGGAAGTGCTCTGGCGATTGACAAGGAGAATCGGTGTGTAACCGGTGTGGCACGTAATCATAATGGCGGAGTACCCGATAATTTTGCCAACTATTTCCGGATAGAGTTCAGCCATCCCATTACAGAAGAAGGAGTATACGACGGGGATACGCTGATGCATCACCAACAGACGGTAGAGGGTGATTATACCTGTGCTTACCTCAAGTTTAACGTTCCGGCGGGGGAAAGGCTGACCGTCCGTACGGCATCTTCTTTTATAAGTCCCTCACAGGCACTTATCAACTTCAGCCGGGAAGTGGGAGGAAAGAGCCTTGCCCAGGTGAAGGAAGAAGCACGAAAACAGTGGAACAGCTATCTGGGACGAATTGAAGCGGAAGGCGGCAGTGAAGAGCAGCTACGCACCTTCTATTCCTGTCTTTACCGGACATTGCTCTTCCCCCGTGAGTTCTATGAGTTCGATGCTCAGGGGAAACCGGTTTATTACAGTCCTTATAACGGAAAAATACACGATGGCTACATGTATACCGACAATGGCTTTTGGGATACGTTCCGTGCAGTCCATCCCTTGTTCACCTTATTATATCCGGAGGTTTCCGAAAGGGTTACCCAGTCCATTCTCAATGCTTACGATGAAAGTGGCTTTATGCCCGAGTGGGCAAGTCCCGGCCACCGTGGATGTATGATTGGCAATAACTCCATCTCTTTGTTGACAGACGCTTGGGCAAAAGGGATTCGTACCATTAATCCGGAGAAAGCTCTTGAAGCGATGATCCATCAGACTGGAGCCGTGCATCCGGAGATCAGTTCGGTGGGCCGTGACGGATTTGAATATTATGATCGTTTAGGCTATGTTCCTTATCCCGAAGTGCATGAGGCTACCGCTAAAACCCTTGAATATGCGTATGCCGACTGGTGTGTAGCGCGCTTTGCCGCTTCCATCGGGAAGAAGGAGATTGCCGACAGTTATTATCGCAAGTCCTTGAATTACCGGAATCTTTATTATCCCGAACATGGCTTTATGTGGGCGAAAGATGCCCAAGGGCGGTGGAGGGACCGCTTTGATGCAACAGAATGGGGAGGTCCCTTCACAGAAGGAAGTTCCTGGCACTGGACCTGGAGCGTTCTTCACGATCCCGAAGGGCTGTCGCAACTGATGGGAGGGCACGCATCGATGGCAGCCCGTCTCGATTCCATGTTTACAGCTCCCAACACCTACAATTACGGCACCTATGGTTTTGTTATCCACGAGATAGCCGAGATGGTAGCCCTTGATATGGGACAATATGCACATGGCAACCAGCCGGTGCAACATGCCATCTATTTATACGATTATATCGGCAGGCCCTGGAAGACCCAGCAACATGTTCGAGAAGTGATGGGGAAACTCTATAACTCCGGCAGCAAAGGCTACTGTGGTGATGAGGATAACGGACAGACTTCTGCCTGGTATGTCTTCTCGGCCATGGGATTCTATCCTGTTTGTCCCGGTGTGCCGGAATATGCGATGGGGAGTCCGCTTTTCCCGAAACTGACGCTGCACTTGCCCCATGGAAAAAATTTCATTGTGAAGGCAGAGGGAAACAGTCCCGCAAACTGCTATATCGGAAAAGCCTTGCTCAATGGCAGCGAGTTTACCCGTAATTTCCTGACTCACCGTGAACTTATTTCCGGAGGAGAACTGGTATTATCCATGGATAGTGTGCCCGATCTCCGCCGTGGCACCCTGAAGACGGATCTGCCTTACTCTTACTCCCGGGGGCACTAATCCCGGTATACGTTCGCAACTACTATTATGTTTTAGTTTATTATGCTGTAATATAACCTTTTACGGAAAGTGCTTTAAAAAAGGGTAACGAGTTAGCAACGTGTCATTTCTCTCTATTTACTTTATATTTCTTCAATAACTCTATGGCAAAGATAGATTAAATCTTAATTCTATCATATTTTTATATCAGTTTTTTTGCTTTACTGTTAGAATGTCCCTTTTTTACACCTAATATCAATCTAAGAAATCTTACTTTTGCCTGATAGTTAAGGTAAAATGGAGAAAATTCAAGTAATACAACCCACCAAATTGCTCGCTCCTTATATAAAGCAATATTGGTTTTTAAGGATAGATGATGTAAAGCAAGGCTTTCAACGTTCTATCCCAGCAGGTTGTGTAGCACTTGTTTTTCATAAAGGAAACAAAATTATTTCTTCTTTTCATAAGGGAACACAACCTCAATCCTATATAAGCGGGCAAATCAGTACTTATTCAGACATAGAATTTTCTTTCTTAGATATGGTCATTGTCCTATTTCATCCTATCGGATGCAGGATGTTCTTTCCACATCCTATGGAAGAATTTACTAATCAAAACATAGGTATTGATTTGTTAGATAATACCTGTTTAGTAGAATTGGAAGAGAAAATAAATGAAGCGTCTGATACTTATCAAACGGTCAAATTGATAGAAGAATATTTATTAAATAGACTATGCAAAAATATTCCATGCAACGGCAATAGGATTATGACTACTGTTCAAAATATCAATGAAGGAGAAGGAAATATATCCGTTTTATCTCAAACGGCTTGTTTAGGATATAAGCAATTCAAACGGATATTCGCCGAATATGTAGGACTAAATCCAAAAGATTTTATCCAAATCACACGATTTAGAAAGACATTCAATATTTTGCAATCAACTCCACAAATCAGTATAAGTAAAGTTGCCTATGATTGTGGATATTATGATAAATCACATTTAATAAAGGAGTTCAAAATGTTCACAGGCTATACCCCCAAACAGCTACTTGATATTTGTGATACTTATACCGAAAATCTATCTGTATTCAATTCTGTATTTATCAACGAAAATAAAAAACTTAATAATATCGCTTTATGAAAATATTGATATATGGTGCTGGCGTAGTGGGTTGCACTTATGGCTGGCAATTATCCAAAGCAGGATGTGACGTTACTGTATTGGTGCGTAAAGGGCAAAAAGAACTTGTACAAAAAGATGGTATTCACATTATCTGTTCTGATTTTAGAGAGAATACAAAAAAAGATACAGATATAATCTTTAAGCCTACAGTAATAGATGAACTTTTATCAAACAATGATTTTGAATATATTATTGTCTCCACCAATAAATTGCAATTATCAAATATATTGCCAACTCTTTCAAAGTCAGCAGGAAAAGCAAATATAGTATTCTTCCAAAATAACTGGGATGTTTTTACTGAAATAGATAAATATCTAAAACCTGAACAATACTTTTTTGCCTTTCCCTTTATGGTCGGAGGTGGCAAAGAAGATAAAAGCATACATTGTGCCATTTCAGGTCTAAAATATTCCAATACCCCGTTAGGAGAAAAAGACGGGCAGATAACTCCACGAGTGGAAAAACTTTCTATAGTACTGGATAAAGCAAACTTAAAACCTGCTATTTCTAATCAAATATTAGTATGGTTAATCACACATTATGCTGTCGCTGCCGGTCTTTCAGCGGGAATAATGAGTGCCGGAAGTGCCTCTAATTTTATAGAGAATACAGCTATTATTAAAACTACAATGAAAGCTATTCGGGAAGGCTTAGCTATTTGTAAAAGAATGGGTATCAATCCTAAAACAGAAAAAGCAAACAGATTATATCTTTTACCTCTATTTATCAGTGTGCCAATAGCAAAGAAAATTTATAGTAATGATGCCCTGCAACTTATGTTTGAAGGACATATAAATCATTCTCCTGCTGAAATAAAGCAAATGATATATGATATAATAGATAGTGGTGCAAAATATGCTGTTGCAACTCCTAATCTGACACATTTAAAAAGTTATATATCTTCTAATCAAGCTAATAAAAGTAACTGAATAAGGCTATCAATTTGATAGCCATTAAATATAAGTATATGAAAGATATATTACAAGAGAGATTTTTCCGATTATTATTGGAATGCTCGCAGCGTGAAGTTTCTGTAACAGAGTTTACAGAAGCTATTGAAGAATTGGCTACGCATTTAGCTGATTTCAGTTTCAACGAACAGGATTATAGCGTTTTACTTCGTTATTTCTCCTTTGGTTTGCATCGTCTTAAATCGTATCGTGTACGATTTGAGCAAGAAAAAAATGCTCTATTTGCATTTAATTGATGAAGCAATAGGATTATTGAACAATGAAATGCGTATTATCAAATTGCGCATAAAATATCCTGAACAGTTTCAGCAACACGCAAATAAACTCTTTCTTTCCCCTCTCCATTTAGCTGACAAAACAAACTTTATCAATATTATGGAAATTGTCAGCGGTCTATTTCTCTCCCAACGTATAATATATCAGAATGGTAAACCCGCTCACTTGACGGACTTAGGCAAAGCCTTTGAATGGCTTTTCAACATCAAGTTAGGTGATTATCATCAAAAGCACATGGATGTCATTAAAAGAAAGCCAGCCAAACTAACGGAGTTCCTTGGTGAATTGGCTGTCCTTATCCGGAAAGAACACGAAAATAAAGGATATAGATAATCAAGCACTTAGTGTCAATTTATACAGGGTAGCGTATGCTGCCCTGTAATTTGTTTGCTTGCCTTTGCCGAACTTTGCTTCATCAATCGATTGACAATCTTAGTGTATAATCAAAAAAATGAAGTAATATGTATGTAGATAATTACGAGTTCAAAGACTGGATGCAAAAACTACTTGATAAACTGGATGAAGTAGGCAAAGACGTAAAGTGTTTGCAGACCAACCCCGAAGTGATGCCGGGTGATAAACTTTTGGATAATCAGGACTTATGTCTGTTGTTTAAAGTAAGTACCCGAACATTACAGAGATTGCGAAGTAAAAAGATGCTATCCTTTATGATGATTAGCGGAAAAGCCTACTATCGGGCTTCCGATGTGCGTGAGTTCATAAAGGAACGGTTTGATGTGGGTACGCTCCGTAAGTTCGAGAAAGAACACGGAGCGAATAAGTAAGAGTGAAATTCATCCCGAAGTTGTACACGTGGCAGCTTCGGGATGTTTTTCTTTTGGCAAGTTAGGTATTTACTTCTCCGCTGATATTATTTCCTCCTCCTGATAAGATGCTTCAAACTGCTTGGTGAGTGCAATAATCTGCTGGTTCGTTTTCACCAATTCAATAGTACATTGTTCCAGTTTGTAAAGCAAAGCAAGTGCTTTCTTTTCCGCAAAATTAGAATGAAGTTCTTTCACTACCTGATTATAGTTATTGCCTATATTCCTGAATTGGGCGAATAACTGCGAGAGTTGAATGTAATAATCCACCTTGCTTTTATCAATCTTAAGCACCTTAAACGACTTCCCAAATATACAGTTCTTGATGAAATGTGCTTTCATCCTATAGCCTGACTGGTCGTAAAAAGCTAAGAACTTAGCGTTCTCCACATCATCCAGATTGAGAGAATAACGGTGTGTTCGTGGGTCAAGTTTAGGCTTGCGCCCACCTTTGGCAAATGACTTCTTTTTCTGTTCCATAATTATTTACTGGTTTTACGACTTCGGAGTAAAACTAACAACCTGCTAAGGTGGCAAGGTTTTGAGGCACAAAAAACGAAGTGCGTGCCTCAAAACACAACTTGCTGCTTTCGTTTGAAAGCAAAAATCCTCCTTTCGTCGGATTACCAAAGCAAGCGGTTCGGCTTCTTCCTATGTCTGTTTTTTCAGTTACAAAATTACAGACAGCTATTTATCTTTGAAATATAGCCTACTACGCCAAATAATGACACAGACGGACAAAGTAATACCTTTTTAAAAAGCATCTGTTTTTACCCTTTTCTTTGCTGAAAATTGATTGAATGAAAGCAATATATAAGACTGCCAAACAATCTTTAGAAATGGCTTTAAACTATGCCTGAAAGCTATTTAAAGATAAAGCGATATAGCTATAAAACTGGCTTACTTTCTTTCAATCAGTATCAGAAATCAATCAACTTATTTATAAATCATTAAAAATTGAAAGTATGGAAGAAGTAAAACAATCATTACAGCAAAAGCAGGAGAGCTACAAAGCGGCGTATCTCCAAAAGCGAACAATCTGCAACCGTCAAAGCGTGTACATAAGCGGAGAGATACAGAAACGTATCATGCAGATTGTAGGCGTGATTACAGGCAAACAGGTAAGTGTCGGTAACTTCATAGACAATGTACTGGAACAGCATCTAAACACACACAATGATGTTCTTTCGGCTCTCTATCGGGAAGAAATGCAGAAAGGAATATTTAACCAGTCAAAAGAGAAAAAGGTATGAACATCGTAACTATTGAGGAACAGACCTTTAAACAGGTGTGCGGTCGGTTTTCCGGCTTCGCCAGTCAGGTGGAAAGGATTTGTAAAGAGAATACCTGTCAGCCGGATAAATGGCTGTCAGGTCGTGAAGTGTGTGCCCTGCTCGGTATCAGCATCCGAAGTTTACAGAACTACCGGGATTGCGGTAAACTGGGCTACTCCCAAATAGGTAACAAACTGTACTATAAATCTGCCGATATTGAAAGACTGATTGTAGAATGTACGGAAAACAAGAAAACGAATTATACATCAAACAATAAATAAAGATTGCCATATGGAAAATAAAGAAGAATATAATACGGAAATAAACAAATCATTCAAATTATCTGCTATTGTCGGAATATGGGAAAGTTTAAATCTTCATCCTACGGTGATGATATACCAAAGCAAGAAAAAGTATTTCCTTTCGATGCTCCATGTATCGGATAACGGACAAGCGAAACCAGCCGTTTACGAGATACAGAAAGGAGATAACCGTTACTTCATCATTGAAGCCTTTAAACGGCTTTATATCAGTTATGATGTGGTAAAAGATAGTATTTCCATATCCTACTATGGCGAATATCTGCGTAACTGACAGGCGTATGTCTGTCAATCATACAAACGAATTATAAATCAATATAACGATGTAATAATATGGAACTGATAAACGGCAATAGTGAGATAATTAAAGACTTCTTTCAGTCTATGGAAAGAATGTTAGACGGTATCAGCCGACTGGCAAAGGAAAACAAACCACATTTGAACGGTGAAAAGTTTCTAAGCAACAGGGAAGCAGCCAAATGTTTGAAAGTAAGCATCCGCACGCTGCAAGAGTGGAGAGATACGGGCGTTATCCCTTATATTCAGATAAAAGGTAAAATCATCTACCGTCAAAGTGATATAGAAAGGCTTTTACAGACCTACTACAACAAGGAACGGCAGGAATAGCCCACTTCTCAGAAACAACACATTTTTTTCCGAAACTGACTAAGAACATTAACTTTATTAGTGTAGTATTCCGTCTGTGCAAGTCTTTGGAAGAAAATACTACCCGAACATCGTGAGGTGTGGAGATTTTCTTTCAAACCCGTAGGGCTTGGACTTGAACGGACGGAATACGGAGCTTACCTTTGTTAATGTTTTATTCAGCTTTGGAAAAAGTACGAAAGCCGGATAGTAAATCTGTGTAATTTTTCCTATCTTCGTAATTCAAAAAAATAATATCATATGGATGACTATAAGAGCTTTATACAAGAAATGCAAAAAAAAGCGGAAGCGGAAGCAAAAGAAAATATTGAAAAGACTAATCAGACATTTGAACTATATTTGGAACAAATAAAGCAAAATTTATCATATAATAAATGTGAACAACAATTTGCACTTTATGCCGTCTTAAATAATATGCGTCCAATTTATTTAGCACCGATATATCATTCATATATAGGTGATTTAACTATAAATTCACGGCTTAGTCCTTTTGAGTTAATTAATCAGATTAATTTTGAAACAACATTTCATTCAATACGGGTACTAATAGAGAGAATACCTATACTTTTAAGTCGAGTGTATTCCGAAATTAAAGAAAAAGAAGGATTTGGATTTTACAATATCAAAGTTCCTGAAGGCAAGGGATTGATAAGAATTGCATTGCAAAAGCAAAAATCTAATTTGTATATGGATTATTTAATAAAATCATATGATACATGGATAAGAAAAGTTACTGAACATGATAATAATTTGAAGCATAATCAAAATTTCACACCTATGGGAAAACTTACAGTTAAGGATGGAGTAATGCCTTTGTTAGTACCTGTTGTTTATATAGATAAAAAAATAAGAGAAGGAATAGACCTTAATCAAACAGAAGAAATGGAAAGAAAAGAGCTTAGCCTTGAATATCAAGAAAGCATAATAAAAAACACCTATGAGCTTGTTGATAGAACTATTGAACACGCAATAAATATTGTCAAATAGAACAGACGGAAAGTATAGTAACATTCCGTCTGTTGAATAGTGAAGTTCGCATAATATTTAGTTAGTCTTTTTCGGGAAATATCAGTTTCACTTTCAGCCATTGAGAGAATTTCTTGTGTGCTATGTCCGAAGTAATGTCACTTTCAAGCACTTGGTATTTACCGCTTACTTTGGTAAAGAGTTTTTTCATATCCTCGTTTACTTTCTGATTGGTGATTTTGGCGTATATCTGTGTCGTCTGAATGGAACGGTGTCCCATGAGTTTACTAAGCGTTTCTATCGGAACTCCCTGTGAGATACACGTTTGGGTTGCATAGGTATGACGTGCCATGTGATAGGTTAAATTTCGTTCTATGCCACATAATTTGGCTATTTCTTTCAGGTTAATACAGATATTGGAAAGGCTTATCATGTTAAAAACCTTATCTGTTTTCCGTTCGTCCTTGTACTTTTCAATAATCATCAAAGGAATACTTAATAGTTTGATGCTGCATACCGTCCCTGTCTTTTGGCGTGGTATCTTTATCCATGTGCTGCCGTCCTGTTCCGTTATCAGGTTATCAACCGACAAGGCGCACATATCCGCATACGACAAACCCGTAAAAGACGAAAAAACAAACCAGTCCCTTGTACGGTAATATCTTTTAGTCACTATCGGAGTGGTGAGTATTTTTTGAAATTCTTCTTTCGTCAAGTACCTGTACTTTTTCAAAGGCTGTTCCGCTACATAATTCATAAACGGGTTACGTCTTAGTGTTCCCTGATTGATGGCACTTGTAACTATTTTCTTTAATAAAATCATGTGTCCCAAAACGGTACTTGCCTGCATCCGCTTATCTACTCTCAAATAGAAATCAAAATCATTAATAAACTTATGTGTCAGGCTGATTAAGGGCACATCTTCCGAATTGTATTTCATGCGGATAAAGTTGGAGAGATGCCTGTACGTCAATAGATAGCAATAGTAACTATCGTAAACACGATTTACACCTACACATTTTTCATACTCCGTGTTATGTTCCTGAAACAGTTGTAACAGGTTACTCGCTTTTTCCCCGATACCGTTTAAGGCATTTTTCACCCTTTCGGCTGTTACATACCCTTCGATTTCCACTATCCGGGAATAGTGGACTTTTACCTGCTTCTCCAAACGGTCAAGTGTCCGGTTTATCTCCGTGAGTTCTTTTTTCGCCCGTCCTTTCTTTGCGTCCCAATCAGAGGAAGAAAGATTTATTTTCGTGCTGAACTGTACGGAGTTCGCATCTACCGTTATACGTCCGACAATCGGACAAGTACCGTCTTTTTTACGTTTGGACGTATTGAGATAAAACAAGACAGCAAAGGTGCTTCTTTGGGCTTTTGTATTCTTTTCCATATTGATAGTTATTTAGAATGATTTGTTTATTGCTCTGTGCCAACCAACCAGAATTTATCTTTTATCCGTTCTTCCAGTTTATCGGTGTCCTCTGATATTTTATTATTGCTGATTTTTGCGTATATCTGCGTGGAACGTAAATCTCTATGCCCTAACATGCGGCTTACTGTTTCTATCGGTACGCCTTGAGATAAGCAAATTTCGGATGCGTATGTGTGCCTTCCGGCATGAAAGATGAGCTTTCTTTTCAGTCCGCAAAGTTGGGCGATAACTTTCAGGTTCTTGTTCAACCTGCCGCAACTCTGCATTGGCAACAGTTTCCCGTCAGGGGCTAAACCTTTGTATTTGTCAAGAATTTGCAAGGGTATTTCCATCAGGGGAATTTCACAAGGCGTTCCGGTTTTCTGCCGGGTGGTTTCTATCCATAGCACGCCATCGGAAGCCCTGACAATATTCTTTTCTGTAAGGTTGCAAATATCCCTGTACGCCAATCCGGTGAAAACAGAGAATAGAAACATATCACGGGTTAAGTACCTGCATGGATGGTCTAAGGGCGTGGTTATTATCTTCTGTAATTCATCACGTGTCAGATATTTCTGTTCGGCTTTGGGTCTTTCAGGTGAATAACTGTCAAAAGGGTCACGGGTTATAATCCCCTCACCAGTGGCAAGTTTTATCATTTTACGCAAATGGCGCATGATGCCTAATATCGTGTTGGGTTTTAATTTCAATTCCACACGCAGATAAAAATCGTATTTCTCGATGAAAGAGAAATCAAGCTGTGTAAATGGAATATCCGATAACTTACATTTCAACGACATAAACCGTTTAAGATGGTTCAGGGAGTTTTCATACTGTACCTGTGTGGATAACTCACGGTTCACGCCTACACGTTTCTTAAAATCTTCATTGTGGCGTGCAAAGTAGCTGATTAGTGTTTCCTGCCCGGATGCGATGCCTTGAAATGCGTTCTTTACCTCGCTTGCGGTGATAGTATTTTTTATTTCTTGTAATTTGCGGTAACTGGTGTTTACCGCTACATTGATTTTATCCAGTGTGGCGTTTATTTCGGTGGCGTGTTTACTCTTACCCGTTACCCTGCCTGAAACAATATCCCAAAGGGATGCTTTGGCGGTAAGTTTTGCGCTGAATTGTACAACGTCTTTTCCAATAGTGATTTTTCCTATAACGGGACACTCGCCGTTTTTCTTTTCATCGGTCTTTCTTAGGTAGAAATGTACTTTCAATTCTGTTTTCATATCTCTGTTTTTTTTAAGTTGATAAAATTACATTCAACAGAGTTATTTGAAATGATGCAAGCCACTGACAAACAAACCGTTCAAAGGTCTAATAAGGACAGCGAAAAGAGAGAAACGAGCAGATTTGCAGAAGTCCGTCCTATTTCCTTGTTTTTCTGCCTGTTGCCGACCAATAAAAAGGGTAACGGATAAGCAACGGAACTACTACTTGAATACGCTCTTTTTTTCTTTTTCAAGGGTGGACAGCTAACGACTACAAGCGACAAACATACATGATTATCTGCGCTTTACGTTTTATTGCTAATGATTACCTTTTCTGTATATACTTTTGCCATTTCTATTATTTTTCGTATTTTTGTTGCACTATGGAACGGATGACGCATTTATCGAAGAACAGTATATGAGAAGGTTGAGATGTTTGTTTGCTATCGGAATGATATGGCTTTGTATAGCCGATTGTTTCCCGCAGGGACTTCTTTTCTATGGAAATGAGAAGCGGATCAGTGAGCGTGCCACTTATTCTGTCCTGCGCGAGGAACATCAGCGTACCTTTACCAACACCTTCTGCATCTCTTTTGACTATCTGGTACGGAATGTGGAGAGTCCCGGTTATATCCTTTATCTGGAAGACCGGGATGCCGGAAAGACCTATAGCTTCACCTATCTTCATAAACCCGGTGACCGCTGTTCTTTTTCTTTTAACGAAGACGGCAAACGTATCTTTTGTACTTTTGAACTGAATAAAGAAGATTATGACCATCGTTGGTTGCCCGTCTCCATTGCGCTGGACATACACAAAGACCAGGCCCGGATAACCGTTGGCAGCCAAAGCAAAGAGATCTCTAATCTGGGATTGGAGAAAGGCGGCTTCTCTCCGCATATTTATTTCGGTAAATGTGAATACATTCTGGACGTGGCTTCGTATGCCATCCGTAACCTGTCGCTTACCGACGGAGAAGAGATCATGATATTCCCTTTGAACGAGAGTAGCGGAGAAGATGTACACGACAGCCGGGGACATGTTGTGGGACGGGTTACCAACCCCATGTGGCTTATCAATCAGTCCTACTATTGGAAAGAGCTTTTTACGGATTACTCTTCCACACCCTCCGGTCTGAACTTTGACAAAACACATCAGGAGATTCTTTTCTTTAATCAGGACTCTCTGTCTACGTTCAACCTCTATACCCACGAATTGTTGCAGGTGCCTTATAAGAATCCTTTGCCGGTTCAGCTTCGTCTGGGTATGAACTTCCTGGATGAGGCTTCCCGCGAACTGTATACCTACGAAGTAGCCGACTCGCACGGTGATGCCATGGTGGCGGCACTCGATCTTTCCACCAACGAGTGGCGTTCAGCCAGTACCGATTATCTTTGTCAGCAACTCCATCATCATAGCGGATTCTTTCATCCGGCCGAAAAGAAATTCTTTCTGTTTGGCGGTTACGGAAGCCGCAGGTATAGCAATACGTTTCTTGCATACGACCTGAAAACTTGCCGCTGGGATACACTGACTTTCTCGGGCGACCGGGTAACTCCCCGCTATTTTTCCGGTATGGCCGTCAGCCGCGATTACAAACGGGTTTACCTTTATGGAGGCATGGGCAATGAAGCCGGTGATCAGAATGTGGGACGCAACTATCTGTACGATCTGTACCGGGTGGATATGGACACCCGTTCGGTACGGAAACTCTGGGAAGTGAAAGCACCGGCGGTCAACCGGGTGGTCCCCCGCAATATGATACTCTCTGCCGATGAAAAATACCTGTTCCTGTTGGGGTATCCGGAATATCTGCCCAATTCCACTTTGCAACTATACCGTTTGTCCGTCCGTGACGGAGAGTGTGAAGTGGTGGGAGACAGCATTCCCATTGTTTCGGAAGAGATTGCCACCAATGCCAATCTTTATTTCAATGAAGAACTCGGCGAGTTCTACTGCTCTGTTCAGGAGTTCGAGAAGCACGGTCAGGTGACTACCCGCCTCTATTCTCTGGCTGCTCCGCCGGTGACTCTGGCCGATGTGGAATATTACAGCCGGATGCGGACCACTCTGAACAACAGGCTGACCGGGGGAATCGTTGGCGGGGTATTGTTCTTGATGGCCTGTGTATGGGGAATCGTACGTTACAGGCGGAAACGGAATGCGGCATCCCCGGAGGAAACATCTGCCGGGGTTCTTCCCGAAAGAGGGCAGAGTGCCCCGAAACTTTCGGTTATGGAGCTGCCTGAGATCGAGGAATCCGAACTTGGAAAAGAACCTTCTGAGTGGGATGAGTTGCCGGCTGTATTGCCGCCCGATAAGAATGCGATTTTTCTTTTTGGTATGTTTACCATACTTGACAATGCCGGGCGTGATATAACTTATATGCTCAGTCCTAAGCTGCGTGTTCTCTTTTTATATATTCTGTTGAACAGTGTGGGGAAGAGAGGGGTGCTTTCATCGGATATGAATAAGATATTCTGGCCGGACAAACCCGATAGTAACGTGAAGAACCTGAAGGGAGTAGCCATGAATCATCTGAGAAAGATATTGCAGGATGTAGACGGTATCGAGCTTGTATTCCGCAACGGATACTTCTGCCTGGTGTTTGGCGAAGAGTTCTATTGCGATTATATCCGTCTGATTGCTCTTACTTCTCCCGAAAAGAAAAAGAAGGAGAGTCCCGGTGCCATCCGTGCCGAATGGTTGGAAATACTTCTGCGGGGCAAGTTCATATCTACTGTCGAATCCGATCTCTTCGATTATTATAAACAGAAGGTGGAATCTCTGATTCATTCTCTGCTGCCCGAACAGCTGGAACTTGCTTACAAAGATGCCCGGTTCAGTATCGTCATCCGTCTTTGTAACATCCTTTTCATAGCCGATCCTTTGTCGGATATGGCACTTGCCTACACGGTTTGCGCCCTTCGGAAACAGAATAATCCGGAAGAGGCCATCAGGCGTTATGCCGCGTTTACAAAGGATTATAAGCGGATGATGAACGAGGAATACAGCATTGCTTTCGCCGACATCAAAGTTTAAGTATTGTCCCGTTGCCAGTTTGTCAAAATGCTAACGAAAGCCTCCCGGTTTTCGTTATTTCGGCCATTGGACAAGGCGGGGGCGAAAAAACGCCGCCATTTCGTTTATCTGTTTATCTTTCCGGCAGTAATTCTGCCTGTTTTCAATCAGTGGAGAAACGTAAGCGATGCCCTCCCGTGCCTCCTGTCCGCTTAATGGTGGAATACCTGTCCTTTCGATACTTCGTGAAGCCTTCTCCCGGTCATCCAACCAGAAGTAAAATAGTTCCCGCAGACCCTCTGTCTCCGTAACAATATATGTTATCGACCAAAACATATAGAGATATTTGAAAAAGAAGTAAGCATTTTCCGGGAATGCTTACTTCTTTTCGACCAAATGCTTACTTCTTTTTCGGAAAAGCCCGGCTCTTTTCACTCCCAATCAAGGCTATCGAGGAGAAAAAGCCCGGCTTTTCACCTCCATTTGCCCGGTTTTGCCTGCATGTTTCTTCCGGTTGCTCCTTTTCTGTAAAGGGTACAGTCAGTGAAAAAGGCTTTTTACTGTCTTTCTGATAGCTTGGTGTCTCTTTATGCTACCTTTGTGCATATTTTAACTTAGAGGATTCTGTGTCTGGAGCACTGTGGCGCGGGGTTAACAAGAAATACACGAGGTTAATTGCTTCGTTAACCCTTATTTAATCCCTCTCTTAAGACCATAGAGATACATTTGCTTTCGTCTTTAAATAAAAAGAGTCAGCAACGCCTTGCTTGATTCCTAATGTTAATTTTAACTTGTTATTATTATGAGAAAACGAAAATTAGTAGAAAGAGCCGTAAGGGCCTCGGGGATGTTTGTCCTTCTTTCGGGTATGGGACTTCAACCTTGCCTTGCTTCTCAAAACTACAATGCAGAACCTGCCGAAGTGGTGCAGGCAGCACAACAGAAACAGAAAATAACCGGCCGTGTTCTCGATGACACAGGTTTCCCCCTGCCCGGAGCTTCTGTGCAGATCAAAGGTGCTCCCGGTCGGGGAACTATTACCGACATCGAAGGTAACTTCTCGATTGACGCAGATCAGGGTGAACAGTTTGAAATCTCCTTTATCGGGATGGAAACACAGGTTGTAACCGTTACCGGAAAGACCCATCTGGAGATCACCCTCAAAGAAGATACCAAAACACTGGACGAAGTAGTGGTGGTGGGTTATGGCACGCAAAAGAAAGCGAATCTGACCGGAGCCGTAGCCAGTGTTTCGGCGGAGACACTCGAAAGCCGTCCTATCACGAACCTCAGCCAGGGATTGCAGGGTATGATCGGTAACCTGAATATTTCTGCCGATAACGGTGCACCGGGCAAAGGATACGGATTCAATGTCCGTGGTACTACCTCCATCAACTCTTCGGGCCCCTTGGTGTTGGTCGACGGTGTGCAGATGGATCCCAATATGATTAACCCGGCCGATGTGGAAAGTGTTTCGGTATTGAAAGATGCGGCTTCCGCCTCTATCTACGGAACACAGGCAGCCTATGGCGTAGTGCTGATTACGACAAAGAAGGGTAAAGACGAGAAAGCGAAGATCTCGTTCTCGTCCAACTGGTCAGTCAATTCCCCCACACGCAAACCGGAGTACATGGATTCGTGGACATTTGCCAATTTCCATAATCTGACCAATCGTAACTCCGGCGGAGGCGACTATTATGATAAGAACTACATGGATCATATCTATGCTTATTATACCGACCCGAAGCATAATCTGCCGGTATTCATCGACCCGTCCAATCCCAACAAGTATCTGTATTGCGGTAACACCGACTGGATAGACGAAACCATCAAGGATCATACTTTGATGCAGCAATACACGCTGTCACTCAACGGAGGATCGGGCAAGACCACCTATTATGGATCGGTAGGCTTCCTCGATCAGGGAGGAACGCTGAAACATTACGACGACAAGTACCGCCGTTTCAATGTCAACCTGAATCTGACTTCGGACATCACCAATTGGTTGCAGGTTCGGTTAAAAACCGTCTATAACAATACTTTCCGGGATGCTCCCTACGGAAGCAATAACAGTGACGAGACGGCACAGATCAACAGTGCTTTCTACGGTGCCGACCTTCGTCCGATGATGCCGGTTTACCATCCGGACGGAAACTTCTCCGGACAGGGCAGTTGGACCAATATGGTAGCCACTCAGTCCATCTCCGGCGAGCGTAAGAACAAAGAGAATGACCTTTGGCTGACCGGAGGTCTGAAAATCACTCCCCTGAAAGACTGGACCATCAATGTGGATTATACCTATAACATGTATATCCTCTCAAAGAAACAGCATGGCAAGGAGATATTGGAACATACCGCCAATCCGGATATCGTAACCGTATTTCCGCATACCACTCCGAGCCGTGTGAAGTTTACCACCGACGATAACTATTATCAGACGTTTAATGCCTATACCGACTACACCAAGTCCTTGGGCAAACACAACATAAAACTGTTGCTGGGATATAATTATGAAACCAAAAGTTACCGCTGGTTCAATGCCGAGCGTGAAAACCTTATCAGTAATGACCTCCCCGGTCTGGGACAGGCTTACGGAGAGAAGTACAATGGAAGCGGCCAGCACTCCTGGGCTACTATGGGATATTTTGCCCGCATCAACTACAATTATGCCGAACGTTATCTTTTGGAGTTGAACGGACGTTATGACGGTTCCTCCAAATTCCCTAAAGACAAGCGGTTCGTATTCTTCCCGTCCGTTTCGGCAGCCTGGAGAATCTCGAACGAAGCTTTCTTCGAACCGGCCAAGAAGATTGTGGACGAACTCAAGCTCAGAGCTTCTTATGGTTCGTTGGGTAATCAGTCGGTTGGCGGCGACTATCCTTATATAGCCACAATGGGTACCAATGGCGAGATGGGATATCTGGTAGACGGAAAGAAAATAGCCAGTGTGAGTCCCGGCGGCATCGTCAGTCCGTACCTGACATGGGAAACCGTGCGCCAGATAGACTTAGGTGTGGACTGGGCATTGCTGAACAACCGTCTTTACGGAACCTTCGACTGGTACATGCGTAAGACACTCGATATGGTGACTAACGGTACACCCCTTCCCGCAGTGCTGGGTACAGGCGCGCCGCAAGCCAATACGGCCGATCTGAGAACAACCGGGTGGGAACTTTCAATGGGATGGAGAGACCGCGTAAACAAGGATTTCTCTTATGATGTAAGCTTCGTACTGTCCGATTATCAGGCAGAGATCACGAAGTTCAACAATCCGCAGAATCTGCTTTCAACCCACTATGTTGGCAAGAAGTGGGGCGAAATCTGGGGGCTGGTTACCGAAGGTATTTTCCAGTCACAAGAAGAAGTAAATGCCCATGCCGACCAGTCGGAAATCTACGGCGGCGGTTGGTATCCGGGCGATGTGAAGTACAAAGACCTGAACGGTGACGGCAAGATAAATAAAGGAAAGAATACGCTTGATGATCCGGGTGACCAAAGGATAATCGGTAACAGTGAACCGCGTTACAGCTATGGTATTAAGGGTGGATTGCAATGGCGTGATTTTGACTTTGATGTATTCTTCCAGGGTATCGGTAAAAAGGATGTAGTGTTGGGAGGTAACCAGTTCTGGGGCTTCGGCAACGAGTGGCACGTACCTTTCAAGCATGCACTCGATTCATGGACGGAAGATAACCGCAATGCTTACTTCCCCCGCTCTACTTATGACAACGTGACCGGTAACCGCGAAACGCAGACCCGCTACCTTCAGAATGCCGCTTATCTGCGCCTGAAGTCCATTACATTGGGATATTCGCTGCCGAAAGCACTGCTGGGCAAATGGAAGATAGACCATGTACGTTTCTACGTAAGCGGACAAAACCTGCTGACGTTCGATCACTTGTTTGACATATACGACCCCGAAACAGTGAGCCTCAGCACCTATCCGCTGACCAAGTCTGTTTCATTCGGATTAAACATTACCCTCTAATACGATAACAATTATGAAAAAGAATAAGATATTACTGATGGCGTCAGTGGCATGTACTTTTATGTTCACCTCTTGCTCTGACCTGCTGGACCTGTATCCTGAGGATTCTCTCTCCGACCCTAAATTCTGGACAAGTGTGCAGGACCTCGAACTTTATGCCAATGGCTTTTACGGAATCCTGCCGGGAGCGCAAGGCCCCGGTGCCGATGACGAATCGGACTGTTACGTGAACGAGAAACCGAAGACCTGGATTTTCAACCTTGAAACGATTCCTACTTCCGGTGGCGGATGGGGAAGCGGAGACTGGGGAAATATCCGTTCCTGCAACTATTTTATGGACCGCTACAAACGTGTGCAAGGTGACGAGGAACAGATAAACCGTTCGGTGGCTGTGGTTCGTTTCTTCCGTGCCTGGGAGTATGTATACAAAGTGAAGCGTTTCGGCGATGTACCTTGGTATGAAACAGAATTACAGATGGATTCCGAGCAACTGTATAAGGGGCGCGATTCGCGGAAAGTCGTGTTTACACACATCCTGGAAGATCTCGATTTTGCCATCGAACACCTTCCCAAACCCAATGAAACGAAGATCGGTAACATGCACAAGTATGCCGCGCTGGCTTTCAAATCGAGAGCTTGTCTGTACGAGGCGTCTTTCCGCAAATATCATGGGCTGGGCGATTATGAAGAGTTATACCGTGAAGCTGCCGAGGCTGCGGAACAAGTGATTGAAGAAGGCGGCTACGCGATTTATAAGACCGACAACCCCACTCTGGACTATTATAACCTGTTTGTACAGGAAGATTTATCTTCCAATAGTGAGTGCATCATGCCGAGGGTTTATATTACCAAGCTGTTGATGCACAACAATACCCGCCAGATGGAAGAGTCGTATACAGGTTTGAGCCGTGCCATGTTTGAGCAATACCTGTGTGCCGACGGTCTGCCCACTGCTGTCAGTCCGGAATACGAAGAGGCAGATATGCCGATGGACGAACTGATGCAGCGCGATCCGCGTTTGCGCCAGACTATTGATAATCCGGAGCTTCCTTTCAAGGTGCTGAGTGACGGCACCCGCCAGTTTAATGCTCTTCCGGTCATAGATACCAAATATTGTACCACCGGATATTATGTAATGAAGTATCACTCGACGGATCCGGAACAGTGGAACATCGGACAGTCTACACTGGATGTGTTTATTTTCCGTTATGCCGAAGTGTTGCTGAACTATGCCGAAGCAAAGGCCGAACTGGGCGAATGTACTCAAGATGTATTGGACCTGACCATCAACGAACTCAGAGATCGTGTAGAGATGCCGCACCTGAAAGTGAATGTCGGCTTTACCGACCCGAACTGGCCGGATTATGGCTATGAACTTTCTCCATTGCTTTACGAGATCCGCCGCGAACGTGCGGTCGAGCTGATCGGTGAGGGTTTCCGTTGGGATGATATTGTACGTTGGAAAGCGGGTAAGTTGCTGGAAGCACCCAAGAGTATGCTCGGAATGAAAGTATCGGACAAGCTGAAAGAGCAGTACGATTCTTTTTCCCGGGAACTGACCGAGGACAACCTGCTGATTGTTTATCCGGACAGATCGACCCGTAAATGGGACGATAAGCTCTATCTTCATCCGTTGCCTATCGACGAGACAACGATGAATCCGAACCTGTTACCCAATAATCCCGGCTGGGAATAACTACTTAAAACGAAACGAATCATGAAACAGAATATATTGAAGGCAGCCATTCTGGCTGCCGGATTCTGCTGCACAGTGGGATGCAGTGACAATGACAGTGACCTGACCATTTATATTCCGGACGCGGGAACTGCCGTGAAAGCCAATTTTTACATTGAAGACGAGCCTTACGTACAGACCTTCAATGTTGCCGTTACTCCTGAAACTTATCCGCAACTGACGGAGTATGGGTTACCCAATGATGCTGTGGTGCACCTGCAAGCCGATCCGGACAAAGTGAACGAATACAATACGAAGAACGGAACCGAGTATGAACTGCTGCCTGAAGCTGCGTATGACCTGACCGGAGAAGTACTGGTCAAGGCCGGGACATCGAAGTCCGAAGAAGCCGTAATCACAGTCCATGCGAAAGGTAATATCGAGGCATTCAAAGAGTATCTGTTGCCCGTGAGCATTACTTCGGTAGAGGGAGCTGTTGCCGATGACTGTTGCCAGACCATCTACTTCATCTTCAGAGGATCGATGGATGCCAGCAATATGGAGTTGCTCGACCGCACCGGATGGGAAGCCCTGAGCGCTTCGTCCGAAGAGCCGAAAGAAGGAGACTGGGGGCACAGCGGGCTGAAAGAGGCTTGTCTGGATGGCGATCTGAATACTTTCTGGGGAACCGACTGGAGCAACCAGCACCCCCAACCGCCTCACTGGATTGTCATTGATCTGAAGAAAACCACCCATATTCAGGGATTTGCCTGCCAGGCACGCGAAGAGGGCTATGACGGTCCGAAAGAGGTGACCGTGGAAGTAAGCGAAGACAACGCTACCTGGACAGTCGCCGCCAAGTTTAAAGATATCCCGGCACAGGGTGAGTTCCGGTCCTTCCTGCCCAATGCCGTAGACGGACGCTATCTGAAGGTGACCATTACGGCCGTGAACGGTGGACCGCATGTGACGGTCAGCGAACTTAATTTATTTTGATAACGAACATCTAAAACAGACGAATACATGAATCTAAGAAATTTATTTTTAGCAGCGGGAATCGCTGCCGTGGCGGTACCCGTATCGGCACAGAAGGCTCCGGAACCTTACGGACTAACTCCCAGCGCACGCCAGGTGGAGTGGTACAACCGTGAGATGATCGCTTTCTTCCATTTCGGAATCAACACATTCGAGGAGTATGTAAACGAAGGTGACGGACGTGCTCCGGCAGCTATCTTCAACCCTACGGCTCTCGATTGCGGACAGTGGATGCGTACCCTCCGGTCGGCGGGCATTCCCAGTGCCATCATCACCGCCAAACATGCCGACGGCTTCTGCCTTTGGCCCAGTAAATATACGGACTATGGTGTGAAGAACTCCGCCTGGAAAAACGGAAAGGGAGACGTTGTACGTGAATTTGTAGATGCCTGCGAAGAGTATGGCATCAAAGCAGGAATCTATTTGGGACCGCACGACCGGCATGAGCATCTTTCTCCGCTTTATACTACGGAGAAGTACAAGCAGTATTATGGCCACCAGTTGGAAGAACTGATGGGTGACTATGGAAAAGTCTGGGAAACCTGGTGGGACGGTGCCGGAGCAGACGAGCTGACCACTCCCGTCTATACGCATTGGTATAAGATTGTGCGTGAGAAGCAGCCGGACTGTGTCATTTTCGGAACCAAGAACTCGTATCCTTTTGCAGATGTGCGCTGGATGGGGAACGAATCGGGTAAAGCCGGTGATCCTTGCTGGGCGACTACCGACTCTGTCTGCATCAAAGATGAGTGGAAAAATTACGAAGGACTGAACGAGGGAGTAAAAGGCGGCGACGCTTATATCCCGGCCGAGACTGATGTATCCATTCGTCCCAGTTGGTTTTATCATGCCGAAGAAGACAGCCGTGTGAAGAGTGTCAAAGAGCTTTGGGACATCTATTGTACCTCTGTAGGGCATAACAGCGTGCTGTTGCTCAACTTCCCACCTGATCGTCGCGGACTGATTCACCCCACCGATTCACTTCATGCTGCATTGCTGAAGCAGGGGCTGGACGAAACCTTCGGGAACAATCTGCTGGCTAAGGCCAAGGTGAAAGCAACGAACGGACGCGGAGGTAAATTCCGTCCGGAATTCCTGACGGACAACAATAAGGAAACTTATTTTGCCGGAAGGGACGGAGCCAAGACCTCAGACATCGTTTTCACCCTTCCCCGGCAGACGGAGTTTGACTGCCTGATGATTCAGGAAGTGATCGAACTGGGACACCGCACGACGAAGTGGAGTGTGGAGTACTCCAATGATGGCCGTAACTGGACCCCGATACCGGAAGCAACCGATAAGCAGACGGTGGGGTATAAATGGATCGTGCGTTTCGAACCGGTAAAAGCCAAACAGGTACGTCTTCGTATCCTCGACGGATTTGCTTGTCCTGCTATCCATACATTCGGAGTGTACAAACAATCGGCTTTATTTCAGTAAAAACAATAGGTAGTTGGGTTGAATATAGGTTTGGGCTGTATCACACAGGCAGACATACGTTTTGTTGGCGGATACAGCCCTTGGTTTTCTTCCCTGCCTTTTCTTAATATCAATAGTATGCTAAATTTTAAACATCTGTTTCTGGTAAGCGTTGCTCTGTGGTCGACAGTAGGAATGGTTCGTGCCCAGGAGTTCGATCCGAAGCAAAGCTACGAGATCCATACCCAGAACGGGCTTGTCCTGGACAATCAGGAGAGTCTGGATTTAGGTGGTAAGATATTTATTTCTAAAAAGGAACCCCATAAAGAGTCGCAGGTCTGGAATCTGATTCCTTGCGGTAACGGCTGCTATTCCATTGTCAGTCCGCTCACTGAACTGGGAATCGACAATAGCGGCAATGGGAGCAAGGAGTGTCCGGTTATCCAATGGGACCCAAATAAAGAAAATCCCAATCAGCAATGGCGTATCACGGCTTTACCCAATGGGAATTATTTGTTCACCAGTGTAGCGAGTGGTTATAATCTGGGCTTCCCGGATGCCGGCCTTGTGGCCGAGCCGGTTTACCAGCTCAAACCAGATGCGCAGAAAATAAGCCAGCAATGGAAAATCGTGAAATCGAATCTGAAAGTGGTGGCTGAGGCTTTTAAAACCCGGAGTGATAATGACTGGGAGAATGAACGGATATTTGCCGTTAACAAAGAAGAAGGGCGTTCCACGTTTGTCCCCTTTGCCGATACGGAAGAGATGAAGGGCGATCCTTCGTACACCCGTCCTTGGATACGCAATCACTCTTCCCGTTATCTGTTGCTCAATGGTGACTGGAAGTTTCATTGGGTAAAGCAACCTTCCGAACGTCCGGTGGATTTCTATAAACCGGGCTATGACGTGTCTGCCTGGAAAGAGATTCCGGTTCCTTCCAATTGGGAGATGCTGGGATACGGCACCCCCATCTATACCAATATCACCTATCCGATACGCAACAATCCACCCTTTATACAGGGACAGAGAGGATATACGGTAGAGAAAGAGCCTAATGCGGTAGGTTCCTATCGGAGGGAATTCTCTCTGCCGGCCGACTGGAAGAATAAAGAAGTGTTTATCCACTTCGATGGAGTGTACAGTGCTATGTATCTGTGGATCAATGGTAAGAAAGTCGGGTATAGCCAGGGTGCCAACAATGATGCCGAGTTCAACATCACACAGTATGTGAAGCCGGGTAAAAACATATTGGCGGTCGAAGTGTATCGTTGGAGTGACGGCAGTTATTTGGAGGACCAGGATATGTTCCGCCTGAGCGGTATCCACCGGGATGTCTATCTGGTGGCGACTCCGAAACTTCGCCTGCGCGACGTGCATCTTACTTCTGTCATCAGTGACCGTTTCGACAAGGCCGACTTATGTGTCAAAGCAGACGTGAAGAACTATGGCAAGTCTGCTGTGAATGCCTCCGTACGCATAGGACTGCTGGATGCCGATGGCAAAACTTTGCGTACGTTTACAACTGCGGTCGGTAATCTGGCTGCCGGAAAAGAGATCTGTCTGCCTGCAAAAGCAAGTATTCGTGATCCCCAACTCTGGAGCGCCGAAACACCTTATCTGTATACTGTGAATCTGGAATTGCTGGATGCTTCCGGCAAGGTGCTCGAGGCAACTACCCAACAATATGGTTTCCGCAAAATTGAAATACGTGACAATAAAGTGTATATCAATGATGCATTGGTGTTGTTCAAGGGTGCCAATCGTCACGATATTCATCCCCGTTTCGGTAAAGCGGTGCCTGTAGAAAGCATGATAGAGGATATTCTTCTCTTTAAGCGTTTCAACCTGAACACCATTCGTACCAGTCATTATCCGAATGATCCGAAGATGTATGCTCTGTTTGACTACTATGGACTTTACGTGATGGACGAAGCCGATCTGGAATGTCATGGCAACATGATGCTGACCAAGCGGGAAAGTTGGAAAGGTGCCTTTGTCGATCGGGTGGTACGTATGGTGGAACGGGATAAGAATCATCCTTCCGTTATCTTCTGGTCGATGGGGAATGAATCGGGTGGCGGACCCAATTTCGAGGCTGCTTATCAGGCTGCCAAAGAGATTGACGCACGGTTCATCCATTATGAAGGAATGAATGACGTTGCCGATATGGACTCACGGATGTATCCATCCATCGAAAGTATGATAGCTCAGGACAACGAGCCGCGCAATAAACCTTTCTTTCTATGTGAGTATGCACATGCCATGGGAAATGCCGTCGGTAACCTGGAAGAATATTGGGACTACATTGCCAATCAGTCTAAACGCATGATCGGAGGTTGCATCTGGGACTGGGTGGACCAGGGCATCAACAAACCCGGAGAAGCGCCGGACCGTTATTATTTCGGGGGCAGCTTCGGTGATCGTCCCAACGACAATGACTTTTGTTGTAACGGACTGGTGACACCCGACCGTAGGGTTACTCCTAAGTTATGGGAAGTGAAAAAGGTATACCAATATATGACTTTTGAAGAAGTGGGAGAGAACAATGTGGGGTTGCGCAATCATTATTCATTCCTGAATATGCGTCATTTCAACCTGCGTTATGTCATCCTCAAAGACGGGGTGCCTGTGGCAGAAGAGGAGTTCGGGTTGCCTGACGGCAAGCCGGGCGAGCACCGCACGATTCATATCCCTTTCCTCCGCCATCTGACGGAAGATGCCGATTATCACATTAACCTGGAAGTGAAGCTGAAGAGTGACTGTGTATGGGCTAAAGCCGGACATGTAGTGGCAACGGAACAGTTCTTGCTGAAGGAGAGGAAACGCAAATCCGAAATGCCGGAACCTTCAGAGCCTTTGCAGGTCATAGAAGAGCGGCAGTATATCCGTTTCCGTGCTCCGGGAACCGAAGTGTCGTTTGATTCGAAGACCGGCATGATGATTGCTCTCCGATATGACGGGCAGAACCTGATACATCGGCAGCAAGGACCGTCACTGAACTGGTATCGTTCTATTAACAATGATCCTCGTGAATGGATTCAGCCGGTGATCGCGCTGCGTGGTTTTGACTGGAAGATGGCAGAGGACGGAAAGTCGGCATCCATCCTTTCGGAAATAGAAGTGAAAGTAGGGAAAGTAACCGTTCCTTATACCGTCAGATATCAGGTTCATAGTAACGGTGTAGTCGATGTGGCGGCCGACTTTACAACAGGTAGTAACTTTGACCTTCCCCGTCTGGCTTTGCAGATGTTCCTCAACCCCTCGTTGGAACAAGTCGAGTGGTATGGCCGCGGCCCGATGGAGAATTACCGTGACCGGAAGAATGCCGCCTATGTCGGGCGTTACCAAACGACTGTCACGGATATGGCGGAACATTATGCGCGTGCGCAGACAATGGGCGGACGCACGGATACCCGTTGGTTGTCACTGACCGACGACCGGGGCAAAGGACTCAAAATCACCGCAACGGATACGGTTGACTTCAGTGTCCAGCACTATACGGACAAAGATCTGTGGCAAGTGAAGTATGGGCACGATTTGCCGGACATTCGCCGTGCGGAGGTTGTTCTCAATCTGGACTGCATTCAGCGGGGATTGGGCAACGCCAGTTGCGGACCCGGACCCCGTCCCCATTATGAGATACGGAAAGATACGGTCTACAGCTATTCCTTCCGGATGGAGCCGTTGAGATGATGAACATCGGTCCGGCTGCAAAGGAAACCGCTCTGCAGCTCCTGATGTTGATTATTCTTAAAGTTATTGCACCCTGCCTCCCGAAGTCGGAACTTTGCGGAGGCAGGGTTTGCTTTTTTCCGGAATCGACCTTGGGAGGTGTTCTGTGATGGGGCTGGAGATGTCTCCGTATTCAGCTTTCTGTGTCTGCCGTCCGGAGGGTAGGAGAAACGGGATTGGATGATCTGTTTTTATAAGATAATCTAAACCTTACTGTCTGCTGATTGTTTCTGTGGCATGCGCCTCGATCACAAAACCGGCTTTGCGCAAATCGTCCCAATATCCGGGATATGACTTGGATACGACCTGCGGCTCATCGATCTGTATTGTCGGATAATGAATCGCTGCCGGGGCAAAAGCCATGGCCATGCGGTGATCTTCATACGTCTTTATGACGGGACATACCTGCGGCTCTATGCGTTCGCCGTTCCAGTACAGAATGCTGTCGTCCTCGTCGTATAACACATACCCCAGTTTCTTCATTTCCGCTTTAAGAGCTTCGATGCGGTCTGTCTCTTTGATTTTGAGGCTTTGCAGCCCGGTGAACCGGAAAGGGACATCCAGTAATGCACAAGTCACGACAAACGTCTGCGCCAGATCCGGGATGTCGACGAAATCTTCATCCAGCCGTTTGACACAGCTGCCGTTTTTCCTCAGCCGTATGCCTTCTTCCGTATATTCGGTTTCTATTCCCAGCCGGGCAAATACCTCCGCTCCCCGGCTGTCCCCCTGATAGCTGTGGCGGAACAGTCCGGTCAGTTCAATATCCGCTTCGGAAGACAAGACAGCCATCTGATACCAGTAAGAGGCCGCGCTCCAGTCGCTCTCTACAGTAAACGGGACGCAGCGGTAAGGCTGTGGCTCGACCGAGATGCTTTGGTCCGATGTCCACCGGGCCGATGCACCGAAGTCCTTCATCAGTTGCAGGGTCAGGTTGATATACGGGCGCGAGATGACCTCACCCGTCAGCCGGAGCTGCAAACCGTTTTTCAGGATCGGCCCGATCATCAGCAAGGCCGAAATGTATTGTGAACTCACGTTGCCCTTCAATGTAATTTCGTTGCCGGCCAGCGGTGCCCCTTCAATCCGCAGGGGCGGGAAACCCTCGTTGCGGGTATATTCGATATTGGCTCCCAGTTCCCGTAAGGCGTTCACCAATATCTGTATGGGACGCTGCTGCATCCGTTCCGTCCCGGTGATGATGTGAGTGCCCGGCGTACTGCTCAGATAGGCTGTCAGGAAGCGCATGGCCGTTCCGGCGGCAAGGATGTCGATTACTTCCCCGCCCTCTGTCAGAGCCTTGACCATGACTTTCGTGTCGTCACAGTCGGACAAGTTCGAAAGCACGTCATTGCCCTTCGACAGTGCATGGATGATAAGCGTACGGTTGCTGATACTTTTTGACGCCGGAAGCTGGATGGTGGCCTTTATGTGCGAAGGCGCTGAGAGTAGATAACGCATGATCTTTGTTGCTATAGTTATATTTGGTTGCAAAAATAGGAAATCTATTCTTTTCCGTCCCTATCCCTTTCTTAAAATATTAAAGATATGAACGGAATCCAATATACATTAACAGGGCGAACAAACAGATGCGGAATAGGTTGTTTATAGGCTTATAGACATTTTGTTTATAAAAAAATGTCAAGAAGAGCCCCCATATTTCCGTATTATGATACCAAAAGTCTTGTGCGGTAACGGGGTTAGCATAGTTATTTTACTTTTGTATCAACAATGAAAGAATTCTGATGCCAAACAGGGATAGTGAGAAATTGATAACAGATAGTTATGCCACGACTTTATTGGGGGATGAACTTATGGTTTGTGAGAATATGAAGCACATTCGTGTGACTTCTGCTCCTTCCTACACTGAAGCCGGAATGATTATTTTATGTTTGAGAGGGACCGCCAAGGTTTGTATCTTTGACAATATCCACATTCTTACGAAGAACGAGCTGGCAGTTATTCTGCCCGGGCAATTGGTTTCGATAACCGAGTTGAGCAGTGATTTTCTTTGTGATATAGTCGTGCTCTCCCGTGCACTCTTTGATGATACGTTGAGTGGGTTCAGTCGCTTTTCTCCTCTTTTCTATGTTTATATGAGGAGCCATTACTGGTACGAACTGACCGGAGAAGAGGCCGGACGGTTCAAGCGTTTTTATGAATCGCTTTCAGAACGGGCCAAAGATCCTACCCACTTTTTCAGGAGAGAGTCCGTGCTTCTATTATTAAGGATTTTTTATCTGGATATCTACAATGATTATTATGGCAAATCTCATCTGGCAAAGGGAGAGTCGGACTTGGGTAAGAGCAAGTTGGCGCATGATTTTTTTTGTTTGATAATGCAGCATTACAGAGAACATAAAGATGTCGCCTTTTATGCCGACAAATTGTGTATCACCTCCAAATATCTGTCGATGGTGATAAAAGAAGCAAGCGGAAAGACGGCGAAAGACTGGATTGTAGAGTATACCATTTTAGAGATCAAAGCCATGTTGAAGAACTCTACCATGAATATACAGGAGATATCCATCAAGACAAATTTTGCGAATCAGTCGTCATTGGGACGTTTTTTCAGGAAGCATACCGGGATGACACTCACAGAATATCGTATGTATCAATAAATAACGCATAAATGAAACAAAAAGAACAAACCGAACTGTTGCGGACTCAGCAGATGCTGAATGAAGTGAACCGCAAGCTGCTGATGACACTTGGGGTTGCAGAGGTTTTCCCATGGAAATGGGAACTGGCGGAACGTATGGTCTGGTTTGATGCCCGTCCGTCGGACGATCCCGAAGGGTGGGAGATTATTCATAATGACTTGTTCCCGGTTTCTATTACGCGTGTTTACGAGGGCATATACAAGGAAGATCGCTTCCGTGTGGTCAGGGCCTGTCGCGAATTGCTGAATGGCAAAGTCAAGAAAGTAGTTATCGAACTTCGTTTCTGGGCCAAAAAGAAAGAAGGACTGGTGTTGGAGTGGTTGGAGATGCATGCCATCCCCGGTAAGTACGACGGGAATGGCAAGTTGTTGACGGTAGAAGGTTCGCTGATGTCGATTTCCAAACGGAAGGCCTTGGAAGAAGAGCTGACAGCCGCCAAGGAAAGGGCGGAAGAAGCAAACCGGCTGAAGTCGGCATTGATTGCCAACATGAACCACGAGATACGTACCCCCTTGAATGCGATTGTCGGTTTTGCATCCCTTCTTTCCATTGTGGACGATGAGAAGGAGCAGCAGGAATATATCGGCTTGATACAAAGCAATACGGAACATCTTTTGCGGCTGATGAACGATGTGATCGACCTCTCTAACATTGAGTCGGGTGTGATGGATATGGCCGGTTCGGATGTTCTCCTTGACCCGTTGATGGAGGAGATTGAACAGATATACAGGCCCAAGGCGGAATCACGTAGCCTCGTCCTGGCTTGGGACGGAGAGCAACTTGGGGCGCATATTTACACAGACCGGGGCCGGTTGATACAGATATTGGAGCATTTGCTGTGTAACGCCATAAAGTTCACGTTGAAAGGAACGGTCCGTTTAGGTTATCGGAAGAAAGAGGAAGGCCGGATCTGGTTTTACGTGACGGATACCGGATGTGGTATTCCCGAAGAGAAAAAGGAACTTATATTTGAACGTTTTGTGAAACTTGACGACTTTGTGCAGGGGCTGGGACTCGGATTGCCCCTTTGCAAAATCATTGTCGACCGATTGCACGGAACAATTGGGGTAGATTCAAAGGTAGGAGAAGGATCGACTTTCTGGTTTACTCTCCCCGATTTGTCCGGTAAACTTATTTAAGATCTACGGATGAGAGGCCGTGAGGTTCCCTGAAAAGGACTTCTGTAGCAAGTTGGTGTTTGCCATCAGCTTGATGTTTGTTTTGTTTGTGATGAGGTCACCGTTTCAGCGGAAACAAAGACCCCGCGTTGGCACTTCAGCGGATATGTAATTTTGTCTGCCGGGGTGCCAACTTTCTTTTATTTTGAACAGAATGTTGTACAATCGATAGATTTACATTACTTTTGGTTCCGCAATCGGATGTCCGGTTGAATTAACCCTTTTATAACGACACGATATGAAACTTGTTAACCGATTCTTTATGATTCTTGTGGCATTATGCCTGGTTTGTCCCGGCATCAGTGCAGTTGTTAATCCCAAACCTTTTGTGATTCCCGAACTGAAAGAGTGGAAAGGTGCCGAAGGAGCGTTTGTGCCTACCGAAGCTACAAAGATTGTCTGTCCCGCCAATCAGCCGGAACTGTTGCGCATAGCCCGTATGCTGGCCGATGATTGTGAAACAATGTTCGGCTATAAACCCGAAGTGGTACAGGGCAAAGGCGGAGCCGGCGATGTGATCCTTGCTATCCGCGCAGATAAAAAGTTGGGTAAAGAAGGTTATACGGTAAAAGTAACCGACCGTATCTTGCTGACTGCTCCCGAAAGTATAGGCGTATATTGGGGAACCCGTACTTTGCTCCAGATTGCGGAACAAAGTGAAAACCACCAGTTCCCGAAAGGAACTTTGCGCGATTTTCCCGACTACGCCGTGCGTGGCTTCATGATAGACTGCGGACGTAAGTTTATTCCTCTTGCTTTCCTTCAGGACTATGTGAAGATCATGGCTTATTACAAGATGAATACTTTGCAGATTCACCTGAATGATAATGGCTTTAAACAGTACTTTGAACATGATTGGTCGAAGACTTATGCTGCGTTCCGTCTGGAGTCGGATACGTATCCCGGACTGACTGCAGAAGACGGATATTACACTAAACGTGAATTTATCGACTTGCAAAAGCTGGCCGAGAATCTTTATGTAGAGATCATTCCCGAGATCGATGCTCCGGCACATACTCTTGCCTTTACACATTATAAACCGGAGATCGGCAGCAAAGAATATGGCATGGATCACCTCGACTTGTTCAATCCTGAAACTTATAAGTTTATGGATGGTCTCTTTAAGGAGTATCTGGAAGGAGACGAACCGGTATTCCGTGGAAAGAAAGTGCATATCGGTACTGACGAATATTCTAATAAAAAGAAAGATGTGGTAGAGAAGTTCCGTGCTTTCACCGACCACTATATCCGTTATGTAGAGAGTTTTGGCAAGCAGGCTTGCGTATGGGGAGCGCTGACACATGCCAAAGGTGATACACCGGTGAAATCGGAGAATGTGATCATGAGTGCCTGGTACAATGGCTATGCCAATCCGAAAGATATGATCGAACAGGGATATAAGTTGATCAGTATTCCTGATGGGCTGGTATACATCGTTCCGGCTGCCGGATACTATTATGACTACCTGAACACGAAGTATCTGTATGAGAACTGGACTCCTGTACACATCGGCAAAGCAGTTTTCCCGGAGAAAGATCCTTCTGTCCTGGGTGGTATGTTTGCCGTATGGAACGACCATGTAGGCAACGGTATCTCGACAAAAGATATTCACCACCGCGTTTATCCGGCTTTGCAGACTTTGGCTGTGAAGATGTGGACAGGAAAAGATACGTCTGTTCCTTATGCCGACTTCGACAAACAACGTAATGCCATCAGTGAGGCTCCGGGTGTGAACCAACTCGGGCGTATCGGTACAGCACCGGGGTTGGTATACGAGCAGGCCTCTGTTGCCCCGGGCAGCAAGACACCCCATCGCGAAATCGGATACGACTATCTGGTGACATTCGATATTGACGGAGCCGACGAAGCAAAGGGTACAGAACTGTTCCGTTCGCCCGATGCCGTATTCTATCTCTCCGATCCGATTCGTGGTATGTTAGGTTTTGCCCGCGACGGTTATTTGAATACATTTAGTCACCGTATCCACAAAGGTGAGAAAGCAACCATCGGTATCAGTGGTGATAATAAGTCGACCCGTTTACTTATCAACGGTCAGGTGGTAGAGGAAATGAATACTCAGAAACTTTACTATAATGCCGGAAAGGATTCTATGAATTATGTCCGTACTTTGGTTTTCCCATTAGAGAAAGCCGGGAAGTTTGATAGCAAGATTACGAATCTGAAAGTCTATAAGAAATAAGACATTAATCTGAATAAAGAGAGGGAGTTTGGCTGCGTGCCTGGCTCCCTCTCTTGGTTTTCGGAGAGGCTGTATGAAAAAAATAACCTCTTCCGTTGCCACCTGAATCTTGTTTTTTTGTAACTTTGTCCCCCGGATGGAGCATAAAGTTCCACGAGACGAATGAAACAGAAACACAGAAAGCCCCGTTTTGAGTCCTTTCAAGGTATACTAACCAAACTTGCACTCTTCCATCAGTGGGGAAGAGAAAATTCGGATTAGGTAAGTCCCTTTACCTGATTTTTCCTCTTTACATTTTATTATTTCTTAAAATTCATAAGTAACAACGTATGAACAAATTCACTTTGTTCATAATGATGCTCTATGCGTCATTATGTCCCTTGAGCGTGTATGCTCAGGAAGCGGCACGACAAACCATGTCCATTGAAGAGATGTTTTCGCTTGCCGACCAGAACAGTAAATCGTTGCGTCCGTGCGCAACCGGTATCAGTGAAGCACACGAAGGCGTGAGGGTTGCTAAAAATGCCCGTCTGCCCGAGATTGAGGCCTCTTTGTCATTCAGCTATCTGGGAGATGCATTGCTGACAGACCGTAATTTTTCGAATGGGTCCAATGCGTCAATGCCGCATTATGGCAATAATTTTGCAATAGAAGCCACGCAAGTGGTATATGCGGGAGGAGCCATCACGAATAGTATTGCCATTGCCCGTTTGCAGGAAGAGATGGCCCGTCTGAATCTGGATACAAGCCGCGATAAGGTGCGCTTTCTGCTGATTGGGTATTATCTCGACCTGTTCAAACAACAGAACATGTTACAGGTATATGAGAAGAATATTGAACAGACTAAACAGGTCATCGGGGAACTCCACGCGAAGGAGGCTGAAGGAGTCGTTCTGAAAAACGACATCACCCGATACGAGTTGTTGTTGGCCAATCTGGAATTGACCCGTACACAGATTGAAAATACAATCTCCATCCTGAATAACAATTTGACCACCAGCCTGGGGCTGCCGGAAAATGTCAGTATACAGCCGGACACTACCATTCTTTCGAAAGCTCTGCCTGTTGAAGCTAAAGAGAACTGGACTACTGCCGCTTACGCGAACTCTCCCGTATTGAAACAGATGTCGCTTGCAGTCCAAATGAGCAGACATCAGCAGAAGATTACCCGATCGGAGCGGATCCCGAAGGTGGCTCTGTTTGCCGGTAGCAAACTGGATGGACCTATTACCATCGAAGTTCCTCCCATCAATAAGAACCTTAACTATTGGTATGTAGGAGTGGGGTTGAAGTATAATTTCTCTTCTCTGTTTAAGGCTGACAAGGCCGTTGCCAGGGATAAGTTTGCCATCCGGCGGAGTACAGAGCAGTATGAAGATGCCAAAGAGCAAACCGAACTGGCCGTCAATGCAGGACAGGTGAAATATCTGGAAACTTATGTGGAACTGAATACCCAGCGGAAAAGTGTGGAACTCGCCAATCTGAACTATGCCGTTATCCGTGACCGTTATAAAAATGATATGGCACTGATCACCGATATGCTGGATGCCAGTAACTCAAAACTTGCTGCCGAGGTGCAACTGGTAAATGCACAGATCAATATTGTATTTAATTATTATAAACTTCTGTATATCTCCGGAACTATCTAAAATCAATCGTTATGAATAAGAAAACTAAAAAACTGGCGTTTAATATCTCTGTTATTATCGTGTTGCTTCTGGCCCTCGGTTGGGTCTGCTCCCGTTTTATCCATTGGGGAAATGTGGAGTTTACGGACAATGCGCAGGTGCGTCAACACATCGTACCCGTCAACTGCCGGGTACAGGGTTTTATCAGGAAAATCTATTTTACGGAGTATCAGACGGTGCATAAAGGTGATACACTGGCCTTGATAGAAGATGCCGAGTTCCGTTTCAGACTGGCACAGGCAGAGGCTGATTATCAGAATGCCTTATCGGGTAAGACCGTGATGACTTCGTCCATCCATACCATCCAGAACAATATTTCCGTATCCGATGCCAGCATTCAGGAGGCTAAAATACGTATGGATAATGCCGGACGCGAATATAAACGTTATCAGAACTTGTTGGAACGGGATGCCGTTACCCGTCAGCAATACGATGCGGTGAAAACAAATTTTGAAGCATCGAAAGCACGTTACGAACTGTTACTTCGTCAGAAAAAGTCGACAGCACTCGTCAAGCAGGAGCAGACGGAACGCTTGGAACAGACCGAAGCCGGTATAAAACTGGCAGAAGCAGCTCTGGAAATAGCCAGGTTAAACCTTTCGTATACAGTGATTACGGCTCCTTGCGACGGAACTACCGGACGAAAAGAGATCCAGGAAGGTGTATTGGTACAGCCCGGACAAACATTGGTCAATCTGGTAGACGAAAACGATAAATGGGTGGTTGCTAATTATAAGGAAACCCAAACAACCCATATTGGTGAAGGTTATCCGGTCGATATTGAAGTAGATGCTATTCCCGGAGTAGTGTTTAAAGGGGTGGTAAAATCTGTTTCGCAGGCAACGGGAGCAAGTTTCTCTCTTCTTCCGCAGGATAATTCTGCAGGCAATTTTGTGAAGGTAGAGCAGCGTATTCCCGTACGTATCGAGTTTTCGGACGGAAACAAACCCGAAGACATGAAGCGTCTGCGTGCCGGAATGAATGTGGAATGTGTGGTAAACTATTAAAGTATGCATGAAATAACTCCTTTTGCCATTCCGGCAATGCGTGATTTTGTACCGGAGAAGCTGAGGCCGTGGATTGTAATCCTCTTTGTTATCATCTTCCAGTTCTCCGGAGGTGTCTATCTGGCCGCAGTCAGTGAGATGGTCGGCTCGACGGCATTGATGCAGGAAGATATTATGATGGCGGGTTATGCTTCTCTGGTAGGGATGTCGCTGACGTTTGCCATTATGTTCCGTCTGAAGTTCCGTTTTCCTTCGAAAACCACTTTCCTGACATGTGGTATTGCCATTATTTTGTGTAATCTGATATGTATGTATACCCGCAGTGTGCCGCTATTGGTGACGGTTTGTTTCTTTGGTGGAATTTTCAGGATGTGGGCTACCTTTGAATGTAACTCTACCATCCAGCTTTGGCTTACCCCTCAGAGAGATCTTTCTGTCTTCTTCTGTTATATCTATCTGTTGGTGCAGGGCTGTCTTCAACTGTCAGGACTGATAACCGTTTATACTGCTTTCTGGATTAAATGGGAATATATGCATTGGTTGATTATTGCTTTATTGCTGCTTGTGATGATAGCGACTATGATTCTGTTCCGCAATTACCGTTCGATGCCAAAGTTACCACTCTTCGGCATTGACTGGCTGGGCGCTTTGATGTGGGGGATTGTGATTTTATGCATAATCTTTGTCTGTGTGTATGGCGAACATTACGATTGGTATGAGTCAGTCTACATTCGGGTGGCAACCGTGGGAGGAATAACAGTCCTGTTATTGAACCTGTGGCGGGCTTCTTTCATTCGTCACCCGTTCATTGCGTTGGCTACCTGGCGGTTTAAAGCGGTTTATCTCACATTTCTGCTTTACATTGTCGTCGATATCTTATTGGCACCTTCGCATTTGTTTGAACATATCTATATGGAAGCTGTGCTTGGTTATGATTCTTTGAATGTGATTTCGCTCAATTGGATGTTATTATTGGGAACGGTTGTAGGCAGTGTTTTTACGTTTTATACCTTTTCCCGCCGTAAATGGTGTTATCGGACGATGACCGTCATTGCATTTCTTGCTATCACCGGTTATTTGATGATGTTTTATTTTACTATCGACTACGGCTTGTCCAAGGAGGTTTTGATGCTTCCTCTTTTTTTGCGTAGTTTCGGATATGTGATCATTGCCATTTGTTTTATTACAGCACTTTCACGTGTGCCGTTTCAGAACTTTTTTGAAGCGGTGTCTGTCCAGGCGTTTGTCAGTGCCAGTTTTGGTGGAGCACTCGGTGCGGCCGTTCTCGAGCGAGCCTTGAGTGTGGTGATGAAGAAGAATACGATGTTGCTGGGCAGTGCACTGGATGCAGTTCATCCACAGGCAAGCCACATCCCTTTAGGGCAACTATCCGGCATCTTACAACAACAGGCCCTGATGGTTTCCATGAAAGAGCTGTACGGATGGCTTACGCTGATCAGTCTGTTTTGCCTGATGCTGTTCTGGATCAGTCATAATTCTGTTCGTCCACTCCATGCCTTGCATCCCAGATACCGGGTGATACGTCGTTATATCAAGCACGAATTGAGGGCTGTTAAACGATAGGGGCATTTATACTTTTTATCTTTATATATTCAGAGTTGAGCCCCTGTCCGGAATATACTGGACAGGGGCTCACTGTTATTTGTTTCTATATTAAAAATCTGATCTGATTCAGAGGATCGTATGTCTCTGATTATTAGTTGTCTGATTCAGTATCCTATGGTATTTGCAATATTCCATTTTATAACAGTTCCCATAGCGGATATTTATCCTATTATCCATTTACTGCCCGGGATGAATGAGATGATCTTTGCAGTTACGAAGCAGCAGATGAATGTACTGACAGCGATACATGGTATGGCAGCGACAGTAGGAAGTGCCAGTGTATGTTTGAACACTGTAGCCCATAACCCGAGCCAGAATATGTGCATAAGATACATGCCATAGCTGAGTTTCGATATTTCTGTAATGAGCCGTGGAGCTTTTTGACTGTTTATACATGTAAAAAGAAGGAATGTACCCGCTGTGAGAAGCACACAGTTGATTGTGCAGAAAGCCCATCCTATTTCTATTTCGGGTGTAGGGAGAATTTCTCCGGGTATGGCTTGGACATAGAAAGAGTAGATGGTTAATATTGCTCCGGCGAACATTGAAATAATTCCTACAGTGAGACGTTTGGAACGGTTCCAAGTGAGATGGACATGTATGTAATGTGCCAGTACAAGATATCCCAAGTAACCTGAGAAGTACCACAACATGTGGTATTCGTTCCAAAAACATTGTCCCCATACTTCACCGCACCAACGGTTTAGATAGGGTATACATGTTGATAATAAGAACAATCCGATGAAGAAACGTTCTTCTTTTGCCGTGGCTTTTTTCAGCCATGGCGATATTATGGGTATGAATAAGTAAAGGCTGATCAGAGGGTATATGAACCACAGGTGTCCGGCCAGTGTCGGGAAGTTCAGGAATATCCGTGACAGATCTTTTAAGGAGGTTTCTTCATTTAGCTGCCCCCATAACATTGGCAGGGTACTGTATAGTATCATGAAGATGAAAAATGGTGGTACGATGCGGATGAAGCGTTGGCGGTAGAATTGCCATGTGGTCTGTCCTTCTTTCATCGGCGCAAGAAGAAAGGCTGAGACAATCATGAACAGCGGCACGGCCATGCGTGAAAAGCCATCGTAGACAGCTACCCATAGCCGGTCTGCTTCACTGGGTAGATAAGACTGTGGTCCGGCCATATCTGTGGATCCGGCGGCACCGTAGAAATTTTCACTGGCGTGTACGATCATAACGAGGAAGCACGCGAATACGCGTACATAATCTAAAAAAACAATGCGTTTCATTTTTGTTTGAGTTTTCTTGTTAATAAGACGATTTTTATTTTGTGTTTTTATGCGAAGTATCCATTTATAGTGGACATACCCCGTTTATTTTCCGGATGCTGTTTTATTTGGGGCAAAGATAGAAAAAAACTTGAGATACTGAGTAATATGTGGAAATAATCAGGGGAATTGCATTGAATATTCAACGTTCTGCTTTTTCTCTATTTGCAGTGTAGGTGTTGTAACGGTGAAAATGGGAATCAAACTATCAGATAAAAAGAAAAGGAGTTAAGTTTGATTCTTAACTCCTTATTTCATTCAATTCGTCGGGATGACAAGATTCGAACTTGCGACCACACGCCCCCCAGACGCGTACTCTACCGGGCTGAGCTACATCCCGAATTGCGAGTGCAAAAGTAGAATTTTATTTTTAATAAGCAAAATATTCGGATGATTTATTTCTCCTTTATAGCATTTTTCATGCTCAGAGAGTAGAGTCTTTGGGTGAAACGATCCATTAACATTGTTAATCTGAATATGAGATAATAAAACTCTTCTTTGCAAAAGATTTGTTTCTTGACGTTAGAGAACAAGTCTTTTATTCCCCAAACCTTTGTTTTAACATTGTGTTAAAACAAAGGTTTGGGGAACAGATCACTATCCATTTAAATGATTAGTTAATAATGCATTATGCTAATATTTCCTGATACCCCTTGGGATTGTAAAGGCGGGTGGTCATTCGTATTAGTTGTGATTTTCGCAACCTGCCGATTCGTCTTATGCTTCTTATGTGGTACTTCATTTATTCATGATCGGAAGTAGATACCTCTGTCACGATGCCTGCTTTACATACCCATGCACTCCCGGTAGAAGTCGAACATTTCGAAAATAGTATCTTTGTCCGTTGTCTGGTTGATACTGATATCGCCGATTTCTTTCAGAAGCGTGAAGTTTATGACACCTGCATTGTTTTTCTTATCATGCTGCATGAATCCGTATAGGCGTTCGTACTGTTTGCAGTCGAACGTGAAAGCGCCATAATTATCTTTTATGAATTGGATGGTCTGACGCATCTTGTCTTTCGGAAAACCGGTTTTTAAATGTGACAGATAGAGTTCGCAAACAATTCCCCAGGCTACGGCGTACCCGTGGAGGACCGGACGGTTCTCGGCAAGAGCCAGGCTTTCAAAAGCATGTCCTACGGTATGTCCCAAATTCAACGCTTTGCGGATACCGTGTTCAAACGGGTCTTGCTCTACTATATCTTCTTTTACTTGTACGGAACGTCCCACCAACTCTTTCAGGTATCCATAGTCCATTTTTTCCGTATCGAATGCGAGTAGTTCCGCCCAGTGAGCAGTGTTACTGATCAGTCCGTGTTTCAGCATTTCGGCATAGCCGGAAAAGAAATTGTGTGCATCGAGTGTACGGAGGAACTCTGTTTCGATTAATACACTGGATGCCGGTGCAAAGGCACCTATCTCGTTTTTCAACCCGTTAAAATTGATTCCGGTCTTTCCGCCTACAGAAGCGTCTACCATCGCCAGCAGGGTAGTGGGAATATTGATGTAAGCGATGCCGCGTTTGAATGTGGCAGCGGCAAATCCGCCTAAGTCAGTCACCATTCCACCTCCGAGATTGATAAGGAGTGAGTGGCGGGTAGCACCTTTTTCACTTAACACTTGCCAAACGGAGGCCAGTGTTTCAAGTGTTTTATGAACGTCTTCGGCTCCGATAGTGATTTCAACCGCATCCTTCAGGAACGGCAGATTCATCAGTTGTGACAGACAGAGACGGTGAGTATGATCGTCGGTGAGAATGAACAGGCGGTCGTGTGGGCAGTTTTCGACGGCACGTCCTATACTGCTTTCCAGATTCTCGCAAAGAATGACTTCTTGTTTACTCATAATGGTTCGATGTTTTTTTATATACTGCAAAGATAGGGGTTCGGAGATAAATAGTGAAACTTAGCACTTAAAAATGTAAAACATAGAGTTTCGTTTATGAGAAAAAGCTATCTTTGTGACATTAATTTTAGATAAAATGAAAGCATTATTACCTGTATTCTGCCGTCCGTTAGGATATGTGATTCTTTTTGTATCGTTATTCATTCCGTTCCTGTTAGTGATGCAAGGAATGGTGACAGACAGTAACTTGTTATTCTATAAGGAATGCACCAAGCTGCTGATGATGTTGGGAGCAGTGATGATTCTCTTTGCTTTATCGCGTAATGAAGGGCGTGAAACGGAGATTATACGGAACAAGGCGACTCGTAACGCCATCTTTTTGACAGTACTTTTTTTATTTGGGGGGATGCTTTATCGGGTGGCAACGGGAGATATCATGACAGTTGATACTTCTTCCTTTCTTATTTTCCTCATTATCAATGTGCTCTGTCTTGAGTTTGGTATGAAAAAGGCACAAGTCGATAAAATCTTTAAAAGATAATCGTGTTTAAATTAAACCTTTTGCCTTAAAGGTTGTCAAACAAACGATTGTTATTATTCAACCTACAGGCAAATGAAGAAACTATTGATCTGGATGGTGTTGCTGCTGACAGTTACCCTATCCACTTATGCGCAAAACAAAATTGTAACCGTATCGGGACGTGTAATAGAGGCCGGTACGAAAGAACCGGTCGAACTCGCTGCCGTGCAGTTATTATCTCTCCCCGACAGTGCTCAGGTAGTGGGTATGACCACTTCAGCACAAGGCTACTTCTCTTTATCCAAGCAGAAACCGGGAAAATATCTGCTTAAAGTATCTTTTATCGGATACATCACAAAAGTTATCCCCGTTCAGTTGACGGCTAATGTTCCTGCCAAAAAGATGGGAAATATCGAATTGGCAACCGATGCTGTTATGCTTAAAGAAGCAGTTGTGGTGGCCGAAGCTCCGCAAGTGACGGTAGTAGAAGATACGTTGATGTATAATTCCAGTGCTTATCGTACGCCTGAGGGTGCTATGTTGGAGGAGTTGGTTAAGAAGCTTCCGGGTGCTGAAATAGATGATGATGGTAATGTCAAAATCAATGGGAAAGAACTGAAAAAAATTATGGTCGACGGTAAGGAATTCTTTGGTGGAGACGTAAAAACCGGTTTAAAGAATCTTCCTGTAGACATGGTCGATAAGCTGAAAACTTATGATAAAAAATCAGATTTGGCACGTGTGACGGGTATTGACGATGGCGAAGAGGAAACGGTGCTTGACCTGACCGTGAAGAAAGGAATGAATCAAGGATGGTTTGGCAATGCAGATCTGGGAGCCGGTACTAAGGACCGTTATACCGGACGAATGATGTTGAATCGCTTTATTGATAATACTCAGTTTTCGATTATTGGTTCGGCAAACAATGTAAACGATCAGGGTTTCTCCGGTGGAGGTGGAGGGCCGCGCTGGCGGAGCAACAATGGCTTGAATGCCACTAAAATGTTAGGAGCTACCTTTGCCACTCAGACCAACAAGATTGAACTGGGAGGTAGTGTACGTTATAATTTCCAGGATGGAGATATTTCGAGTATCAACTCTTCCGAACGCTTCCTTCAGAATGGTAATTCATATTCTAATTCGAATAATAAGAATCGGAATAAGGGGACAAATGTGAATGCCGACTTCCGTATGGAGTGGAAACCAGATACGCTGACAAATATTATTTTTCGCCCGAATTTTTCTTATGGAAGAACCAACAATGCTTCTCTTTCGGAGTCGGGAACCTTTAATGAAGATCCTTTCAATCTGGTGGCAAATCCGAATGATTATCTGAATTTTGACAATCTTTCCGATGATCCGCTGAAAGATATCCGTGTAAATGCTACCAACAGTGCTTCGCTGTCCAAGGGGAATAGTCTGTCGGGAAATGCCACTTTGCAGGTTAACCGGAAATTGAATAATAAAGGACGTAACCTGACTTTCCGTGGGGTTTTCGGTTATGGTGATAATGATAACGACCAATATACGCAATCCGAAACACGTTATTACCAATTGTTGAATCATTTGGGGGGTGACTCCATCTTGTATCGTAATCAGTATATTACAACTCCTACACACAATTATAACTATACGGCACAAGTGACTTATAGCGAACCGATTGCAAAGGCTACTTTCTTACAATTCAGCTACCAGTTCCAGTACAAATACAGTAAAAGTGACAAGACCACATTCGATTTACTGGATTATCCCGATTGGACTATCGGGGGGACCCTTCCTTCCGGATACGAAGCTCATGCAGTGGACAGCTTGAGTAAGAATGCCGAATATCGTTACTATAACCATGATGCTTCAGTGGGTTTACGCTTCATTCGTCAGAAGTATCAGTTGAATGTAGGTATGTCTTTCCAGCCGCAGAATTCCACTTTGTCCTATAAAAAGGGAGACTATATGATCGATACGACACGTACTGTGTTTAACTTTGCACCGAATATGGATTTACGCTTCCGTTTCTCAAAGGTGAGTCAGTTGCGCTTTACCTACCGGGGACGTAGCAGTCAACCTACTATGGAGAATCTGTTACCTATAACCGACAACTCAAACCCATTGAATATCCGTATGGGTAATCCCGGGTTGAAACCTTCTTTTGCACATACGATGCGTTTATTCTACAATACATACAATGCAGAGAAACAGCGTGGAATTATGACCCATTTCAGCTTTACTGCTACACAGAACAGTATCAGCAATAGTACTCGTTATAATGAAGAAACCGGTGGTTTGATTACGCGTCCGGAAAATATTAACGGTAACTGGAATGCTTTTGGTTTGTTCGGTTTCAATACAGCTTTGAGGAATAAGAAGTATACGATTAATACTTTTACTAACATCAACTATCAGAATAATGTAGCGTTCCTCTACAATCAGGATACGAAAAACAATGATAGAAATACAAGTACCGGTTTGATGTTGGGCGAGAGGGTTACAGGCTCTTATCGTAATGACTGGTTCGAGTTTTCGTTGAATGGTTCAATCAATTATACAGCAGAACGTAATAAACTCCGTCCGGAGAATAATCAGGAACCTTATACATATTCTTATGGGGCAAGTACCAATATAACGATGCCCTGGAAGATGACCTTGGCTACTAACATCACTAATCAAAGCCGTCGTGGTTATCGTGATTCGAGTATGAATCGTAATGAACTGATCTGGAATGCACAACTTGCGCAGTCGTTGCTGAAAGGTGCAGGTACTATCAGTTTTGAAGTATATGATATCCTTAGGCAGCAGAGCAACATCAGCCGTTCGTTGACAGCCGATATGCGTTCGGTATCCGAATATAATGGTATCAATAGTTACTGTATGGTACACTTCATTTATCGCCTGAATATCTTTGGTAGTAAAGCGGCCCGTGAAAAGATGATGAATAGCGGCGGACGTAGAGGATTTGGCGGACCCGGCAGAGGTCCCGGCGGTTTTGGAGGCGGACGTCCTCATTTTTAATAAAAGACTAACCTGATAACTCCCTCCGGATAGATTGCAAAATCTCTTTAATTTTGCATCTGTTCGGAGGGATTGTCGTTTTGAATCGGGACAGTTGTTGTCCGTATCCGATATTTTCCATACATTTGTTGTTTGTATAATACGCGGAGGGTGAATATGATAGATTGGAACTACATAGCAAGCGTAATAGCTACCGTTGCCTTTGATATTATTTATTTCGGGGCTATTATCGGTACGATTGTCATCGTGATTCTCGACAATCGTAATCCGGTAAAGACAATGGCATGGATTCTGATCCTTATGTTCCTTCCGGTTGTAGGGTTGGTTTTCTATTTCTTTTTCGGGCGTAGCCAGCGGCGTGAGAAGATTATCGGTAAGAAAAGTTACAATCGATTGCTCAAAAAGCCGATGGCAGAGTATCTGGCACAGAACTGCTGTGAAACGCCGAAAGAATATGCCCGTCTGATACAACTGTTTCAGAACACGAACCAAGCCTTTCCGTTCGAAGGAAACCGGGTGGATATTTATACCGGCGGATATTCTAAACTTCAGGCTTTATTGCGAGAGCTGCAAAAGGCCAGATTCCATATTCATATGGAATATTATATCTTTGAAGATGATCCGGTGGGGCGTTTGGTGCGTGATGTATTGATAGAGAAGGCACGCGAGGGAGTTGAGGTACGTGTGATTTATGATGATGTAGGGTGCTGGCACGTTCCTCATAGATTCTTTGAAGAGATGCGTGATGCCGGAATTGAGGTGCGGAGTTTTCTGAAAGTACGTTTTCCCCTATTTACGAGTAAGGTCAACTATCGTAATCACCGAAAGATTGTAGTGATAGACGGTCGTATCGGATTTGTAGGAGGAATGAATCTTGCCGAACGTTATATGCGCGGTTTCTCTTGGGGAATTTGGCGGGATACGCATATAATGCTTGAAGGAAAGGCCGTACATGGTCTGCAGACTGCCTTTTTGCTGGATTGGTATTTTGTAGATCGTACCTTGATTACGGCTTCACGTTATTTTCCTAAGATAGAGGCCTGTGGCAACTCTTTGGTACAGATTGTAACGAGTGAACCGATTGGACCTTGGAAAGAAATCATGCAGGGATTGACGGTTGCCATATCCGGTGCCAAGAAATATTTCTATATGCAGACTCCTTACTTCCTGCCTACCGAACAGATACTGGTTGCTATGCAGACTGCGGCATTAGCCGGGGTAGATGTCAGGTTGATGTTGCCTGAACATGCAGACAACCGAGTGACGCACTTAGGTTCCTGTTCTTATCTGGCAGATGCTTTGCGGGCAGGAGTCAAGGTCTATTTTTATAAAAAGGGATTCCTGCATTCCAAATTGATGGTTTCAGATGATATGCTTTCAACCGTGGGGTCTACCAATCTCGATTTTCGCAGTTTCGAACACAATTTCGAAGTAAATGCCTTTATGTACGATATGGAGACTGCCCTACAGATGCGGGAGATCTTTTTACAGGATCAACGGGAAAGTACCCAGATCTTCTTGAAGAACTGGGAGAAGCGTTCCTGGAGGCAGAAAGCGATGGAGTCCGTAGTCCGTTTGCTCGCTCCTTTGCTGTAAAGTGTATCTTCTGCAGTTTATCTGAAAAAAGAGAAGTTTACACTACCGTATACTCTTCTTTCAATGAAATGGGGATTATCCTCAAAGTTATTCTTTTTGCCATGCTCCAGGACAAAAAGTCCGTTTTCCTTCAACATATTGTTTTCGAAAACCAGATCCGGGATTGTTCCCAGTTCTTTCAGTTCATAAGGAGGGTCGGCAAAAATAAAGTCGAATTGCTCATGACTGCCATTAATGAATTTGAATACATCTCCACGTATAGGCAGGCATTTATCCGTCTGCACTTCCTTCATTATTTTACTGATAAAAGCATGATGGGCACCATCTTTCTCTACACTGATGACACGGTCGCAACCGCGCGACACCAGTTCAATGCTGATGCTGCCTGTACCGGCAAAGAGGTCAAGGGCAACAATGCCGTCTTCGAAGTCCATGTAGTTGGATAAAACGTTAAACAGATTTTCTTTGGCAAAATCTGTTGTGGGACGTGCTTTGAATGTTCTGGGCACATCAAATCTTCTTCTTTTATATATTCCGCTGATTACTCGCATGTTAATAAGGCTTGCATGTCAATATTGCTTGCAGGGTTCATTATGAATACTTGTTGAATGTATTTACGTAACTCCTGCATCAGTTTTTCTTTATCGTCAAATACACCTGTCAGGTGAAGTTCGTCTCGCTCCTGGTCGAAATTCAGTTGTTTCCAAAGATAGAGGAGATAGTAGATTCGGTCATCTGTTTTGCGACATTCAAATGAATTGGCAAGAAGCAGATGTCCGCGTTCGTAACAGAAAAAGTCGATGGCATTGTGGCGGATAGAGGCATATATCTTTTTACTGTTGCCTAATCTGCTTTTTGCTGAAAAATATTCTGCTAATGGGGCTGCCTGTGAATAAAATCTTGCCTCAGGGTAGTGATCGGACAAGAATTGATAAGTGCTTTTGTCCATACCGAAGATGACTACGGCATTATTCTTTTTTAAAATATTGTATTTTACCGTTTCATTTTCTTTGGGAGTGTGGTTGTGGTAGAATACCATTTCGGACTGATCATCCTCAAACAGTTCAAGGGGGATTAGTGTGAAACGTTTGTCCGCCATCAGGATGTTTACCCGTTTGTAAGTATGATTCAGAAAGTTCAATTCACGAAAAGCCTTTTTGAGGTTGGCTGTAAGAGATAATGAAGGCTCGACCTCTTTCTCAAAGAAAGAGAGCGAACTATCGTGAATCGGATTGTAGATAGAAAAAGAAAATCCATCCGTACTAAGACGGATGGACAATGTATATTGTTCCGATTTACTAAAGTCAATCGTTTCTGCAATTGCTCTATCGGGCATATTCGGATTATTCCCAGTTACCTGCGCCGTTGTTCGGAGTGTCAATAGAACCTACCATCAAGCCTGGATATTTACCCAGTTTGGTTTGAACATCTTTCAAGTTTGCGATTTCTTGCTTGTCAAGTCCGTTCAAGTATACATCATACGGAGTATTAGCCTGGAACAGGAAGATAGGAGCTCCTGATTTAGTTGTATCGTTTCTGGTGTACATTTCAAACTGTGCACCGCCACCGAACGGAACGTATCTCAAAGAGTCTGCATTGAATGACTTATCGTAGATAGTATCTGTTACGGCAACCCATATTGTATCACGTTTGAAGCCCATCAAGCCGGCAGCTTCAACTTCTTTCCAGTTGTTAGTCTTTTTAGCCTTGTTGATCATAGCCATAGCTTTCTTTTCAGTCATACCGTCTTCCAGCTGCTTGTCGCTCAATACGCCTTCTTTAGATACGAAAGGAATCTTTTGTGTCTTAACGAAATCGATCAGTGTGTCAAAGCTTGCAGTGTACTGCTTGTAGATATTACGATATTCTGCCTGAGCTTTACGAATATCGATCAAGCGGGCAACAACTGCTTTGTCTCTGTGCTTTTTAGCATTTTCGAAGTTGATAGGACCCATGATGCTGGCATAGCAAATGTAAACCAAAGCAATTACGCATAGACCTAGTACGATATTAAATACTGTTTTCATGATAAATATGTTTTTTTTAGTTTATATTCGTAGCGCAAAAATAAAATAAATAAATCTAATTAACGATAGTTCTTGTAACTTTTTTCTCGTACAAAAATGATAAATAACTATTTAGAGCGGCAAATTAAGGAAAATTTTTCTTATCAGCCAACTTTTGAGCAAGAAATAGCTGTAAAATCTCTTTCAGAGTTTCTACTTTCTACGGCTAATGAGACGGTTTTTGTGCTTCGTGGATATGCAGGAACCGGAAAGACTTCTCTTGTCGGAGCCTTGGTGAAAGCGATGGATAAGTTACAACAGAAATCAGTATTGCTGGCGCCTACGGGGAGGGCAGCTAAGGTATTTTCTGCTTACGCGGGACATCCTGCTTTTACCATTCATAAAAAGATATACAGGCAGCAGTCATTTTCGAATGAAGTAAGTAATTTTTCAATCAATGATAATCTTACCACCCATACATTATATATTGTAGATGAAGCTTCCATGATTTCGAATGAAGGTTTGTCGGGATCTATGTTTGGTACGGGGCGGCTTTTGGATGATCTGGTCGAGTTTGTTTATTCCGGTGCAGGATGCCGTTTGCTGTTGATGGGAGATACAGCCCAGCTGCCTCCGGTAGGGGAAGAGCAAAGTCCTGCACTTGTTACAGAGGCATTGAAAGGATACGGACTGAATGTGACAGAGGTCGATCTGACACAAGTGGTGCGTCAGGTACAGGCATCTGGTATATTATGGAATGCGACTCAAATACGCCGGTTAATTGCTGAAGAGGAGTGTTACTCGTTGCCTAAGATAAAAGTGAGTGGATTTCCGGATATAAAGGTAGTACCCGGTGACGAGCTGATTGAGACCCTGACCGGATGTTACGAAAAAGATGGCATGGACGAGACGATTGTGGTATGTCGTTCCAATAAGCGGGCCAATATATATAATAAAGGTATACGTGCCCAGATTCTTTACCGGGAAGATGAACTGAATACGGGTGATTTGCTAATGATAGCGAAGAATAATTATTACTGGACTGAGAGGTATAAAGAAATGGATTTCATAGCGAACGGAGAGATTGCCGTGGTTCGCCGGGTGAGACGTACTCGTGAACTGTATGGTTTTCGGTTTGCCGAAGTGGTTCTTTCATTCCCGGATTATAATGATTTTGAAATTGAAGCAAACTTGTTGCTGGATACACTCCATTCGGATGCCCCTGCCTTGCCCAAAACAGAAAATGACCGGCTTTTTTATTCCGTACTTGAGGACTATGCGGATATTACTGTCAAGCGGGAGCGAATGAAAAAGATGAAAGCAGATCCGCATTACAATGCTTTGCAGGTAAAGTATGCTTATGCAGTGACTTGCCATAAGGCACAGGGCGGGCAGTGGCAGAATGTTTTTCTCGATCAGGGGTATATGTCGGATGAATATCTGACGCCGGATTATTTCCGCTGGCTATATACAGCTTTCACACGTGCATCGAAGACACTCTATTTGGTGAATTATCCGAAAGAACAAATAGAGTGACAGGAGTATACATAAAAACAGGGAACCCATCTCGGGCTCCCTGTTTCTCTTGTGTAACCTAATCTATTGTCAGTGCATGAATATTAATCTCGTTGTTTAGCGGAAATTGTTTGGAGTAACGTAATTGCCTCCATCATCATTGGTGTCGGCTACGTCCCACCATAAACGAGTTCCTTGTGTATCTACATCTTTCGGACGGTTCGGGTTGGACACTTCACTGTCCGGGTATCTCAGGCGTTTGATGAACTTGCCGTTTGCGACTTCACCCCCTGAGTTGTTGCCTCCTTTAGGTGTTTTCATGTAGCGGGGATAGTCTGTACGGCGGAACTCTGCCCACCCTTCATTACCATTCGGATATACGGCAATCCATTTCTGGGTGATGATCTGCTCCAGTTGTGCTTCTCTGTCACCACTCTTGAAAGCTTGTAATCCTTTCAGTCCTTCCATATACTTGTTGATCTTCTCCTGACCTTCTTCGTCAGCGCCAATCTGATAGTAGTTGAAGGAAGCTTCGATGCCTTCCTTATATAATTGTTCAGCTGTTCCATTTGCACCTGCCCATCCGCGGAGAGCGGCTTCTGCCCGAAGGAATAAACTCTCGGAGTAACCCAGCCATACAATTTCACGTGCGTAGCACCACCAATGTTTACGGTCGAGTTTCTTCTGGTCTTGCTTGATGAATACGCGACTCGGAGAATAAGTGGTTGTATAGCTACCTCCCAATGAAGTTTCACCATTTTCACAACCATTGAAATCTTTCGTCATATCCTCTTTGGGTTCGGTTAGATTAAGATTTTCAAGGGCAGTCGGCCTCCACCACAAGATTTCGCAACGCGGGTCGAGAATGGTGGATTGTTCTTTGTAAGCTCTTTCCATTTCTTTGGATAACACTACGTTGGCACTCCAGTTGTACAGAAGTGTGTAGATGTTTTCGTTACCACCCGTTATGTATGAATACTTGGGAGTCTGCTTCATGTTGTCGTCATCGTTTTGCATCAATCCGGCAGGATCAGTCATTGCTTTCTCACCCTGTTCTTTAGCCAGTTGAGGATCTACATTCGATACACGCAGTGCCAATCGTAAGCGAAGGGTATTGGCAAAACGAAGCCATTTGTCTTTGTCACCTCCAAAGCACTTATCGTTTTCACCCAAGCTGTATTGTGCGGCAGATGGGGTGTTATGGAGTGCAGTGATGGCTTGGTCGAGTATCTTAAAGATGACGTCATATACATCTTTCTGATCCATATACTTCACTTTTTCGTCTGTAGGCATTGCACCCTTTACGTAGTATTCCAATGGAATAGCTCCATAAGTGTCTGTCTGCATAGAGATCAGGAATGCGTAGTAGATGCGAGTGATATAGAATGCGTTATGATAGCGTTCCTTTCCACAGAACCAGAATGTTTTGATCAACTGGCTGTACTCTTCTACTGTACGATTATCGTAGAAGTGTTCCCAACGTTTTTTGGACCATCCGTCGTTATATCCGTAGGTAGGTGAGTTGGTTACGAATCCGCTGACATTGTTTGCAAAGTAAGCGGCGTAGATGTCATGGGTTAGATTGGTAGTAATCTGATAGTCGTTATATACTCCTTCGTAAGTCAGGTTGGCAAATACTGAACCGATGGCACTTTCCGTCCCTTGAAGGCTCTTCAGCGCGCTTGGTGTCAGTTCGTAGTCAATATCGATTCCGTCGGGGGTGGCACCGATTATTTCCGGATCGTATACCGGCGCATAGGGGTCGGTATTCATTTCTTCGAAATCATTACATGCAGCCAGTCCTAAGAGGAGGGTGCACATGGCAAGTGATTTATATATTTTGAATTTCATACTATATCTTTATTTATAAAATTAGAAACCAAGGTTAACTGAGAATCCGAATGTACGGGTATAAGGTACGGCCATGAAGTCGATGGCCTGTGAGAACATGGTCGTATCGTAACCACCTTCAGGACTTGTTCCCGGAGTGTGTTTCAACAGATAAGCCAGGTTGCGTGCCACGAATGATACATTCAGCGAGTTGATCGGTGTCTTTTTCAACATGCTTTTAGGGAATGTATAGCCGATAGCCAATTCTTTCAGTTTGATGAAAGAAGCGTCATAGATAAAGTCTTCCGCGTTCAAAGCACCGTAATAGTTGGAAGCTGAAATCTTTTGGGTATTCGGCGTTCCGTCTTCATATACTCCGGGGAATATCATCATGAAGTTGTCGCTTTCACCACGATTCATGGTACGTTTGGCCATACCTGAGCCTGTAGCGTTCATTTCAGAAATAGAGATGATATCACCGCCGAACTTCATATCGAACATGGCCGATAGTGTAAAGCCTTTGTAGGTGAATGACGGAGATACGGACATCAGCAAGTTGGGTTGGATATTTCCGATGGGTTTTGCCAGGCGTTCGTCAGCGTCAGTAGTAGTCATAGGCAGACCGTTTTCTTTGTTGATGATGATGTTGCCCTGTTCGTCACGTTTGTAAAGGGTCTTAGCATAAATTTCACCCAGTTTATGACCCGGACGTGCACCTACGTTGATCGGGAAGTTTGAGTCACCGTTGAAGTAGATGTAATCTACACCTTCAGCCAGTTTCTCTACGTTCGATACGTTTTTGGCCAGATTGACATTTAAGTCGAAAGAGAAGTCTTTCAGTTGTACCGGTGTCGAGTAAATCATCATTTCGAAACCTTTGTTGGTAATTAAACCTGCATTTACCCATTTCCCGCCACTCCAAGGAGCTGCGGCAGGCACTTTCATGATCTGGTTTTTCGTACGGCTGTAATAATAGGTAAAGTCAAATCCCAGACGGTTGTTGAGGAACTTCATATCCAGACCTGCTTCGTAGGATGAAGAGATTTCCGGTTTCAGTTGGTCGTTCATCTTCACGTTCGATTTGCTTGGGATCAGTTCACCCTTTTCGAACTTGAATCCGTAGGTGTTATACAGTTGATACGGATCTGTATCCTTACCTACTTGTGCTGCGGACAGACGTACTTTGGCAAAAGTTAACCAGTTTGGTAATGTCTTGTCCAGTGAACGAACAAAATCAGACACGACGAAACTCAAATTGGCAGACGGATAGAAGAAAGAGTTGTTCTTCTTTGGCAGTGTGGACGACCAGTCGTTGCGGGCAGTCAGGTCCAGTGACAGATACTCTTTCCAGGAGAGTTGCAGAGATCCGAAAACAGAGTTAGTAGCACGTTCATGGCCCGTTTCTCCCGCTGTGTTCAGCATATTGGCTGCATTGAAAATCCACTGTCCTTTATCAAGCATATTGCGTACACCGGCATTCAGTGACTCGTAGTTCTGGTACATGAAGTTACCGCCTACAGTGAAGCCCAGACGGAAATTGTCCGTCAATTGTTTGTCACCCATCAATACAATTTCCGCGTTCGATTCGAAGAAGTTCTGTTCTTCACGGTTCATTTCATCGTCTGTGATATCTTTGATACTGCTTTCGCCGTTGATACCGTCACCCGCATTAGTTTCTTCGATTCGGGTACGATAATAGTCGAATGCATACTTGGCGGATAGGTGCAACCAGTCGGTAAAGTTGATTTTCATTCCATAGTAACCGAAGGCTCTCCAACGTTCGTCAGAGTTGTGGCGTTGGTTCAGAACGTAATAAGGATTGCGGATACCGGCAGTAGGACCTGTCCAGTTCACGTGTGCATTGTCGGCTGTGGAGTATTGTTTCAGATCGTCCAGACGGATATTGTTAGGAATACCCATCAATTGAGCGATGGCTCCGTATGTACCGAAATAGGGGCGGTCTTCTGCTTTGGTGCGTGAAAGTGAAATCTTTCCATCCATAGAAAGATACTTGTTCATTTCCATTCCGGCATTCAGGTCAAGGTTGATTCGGTTCAGTTTTTCGTTCGGGAATACGCCTTTGTTGTTTGAACTACCAAAAGAAGCGCGGAAATGTGATTTGTCTGTAACGTTACTTACAGATACATTGTGGTTCTGTGCGAAGCCGGTATCGAAATAATCTTTCAGTTTGTTTCCGTATTTGGAGAAAGCATATGTGTCGCCGTTCCAGGCTTTCTGCATGCTTCCGTCCAATACCGGTCCCCAGCTTGAGGAGTCTGTCGGATCATATTTCGCGTAATATTGAGACAGCGGATTCTTGTTCTCATCCTGGGTCACAATGTGTCCCTGTCCATAGCGATCCTGCATCTCGAGGGTTTCGGCTACTTGACTCCAAGTGAAGTTACCGCTATAGCGCACTCCGAAACCGTCTTTCTTGCTGCCTTTCTTAGTAGTAACTAAGATAACACCGTTACCGGCACGTGAACCGTAAAGAGCGGCGGCATTCGGACCTTTCAGTACAGAAATCGATTCGATGTCTTCGGGGTTGATATCGACGGAAGAACCACCGCGGTCAACACCGCCGTAGTAAGTAGCATCCGAGTTATTGTTATCGCTAAACGGCACACCGTCTACAATCCAGAGTGGTTGGTTGTTGTCAGCCAGAGAAGAGTTACCACGAATCGTGATCTTGGTAGAACCGCCAAGACCTGTACCGGCCGTGTTCATTTGCAGACCGGCTACTTTACCTTGCAATGCACTGGTAACCGAAGGGTCTCCGGTCTGGTTCAGTTGGTCACCTTTGATTTCCTGTACGGCGTATCCCAACATTTTCTTTTCACGTTTGATACCTAAAGCTGTCACAACCACTTCACTGATCATCTGGGTATCTTCACTCATGGTTACGTTCAGGATGCTTTCCTTTGCAGGCAGTACTTGTTGTTTGTATCCGATATAGGAGAATACGATTTCAGCTTTCGGATCGTTGACCGTCAGGGTGTATTTACCTTCCAAATCGGTAATGGCTCCTGTGCTGGTACCTTTTACGGATACGTTTACACCGATCAGTGCTTCGCCGTTGGCATCTACAACCGTACCGCTGACCTGCCGTTTGATCGGGGTTTGTGCCGGATCCTGCTGTTTGGCAGCCTGAGACAGATAAACAATGTTATCTTCGATTTTGTATGTCAGGTTTTTGCCTTTAAGTGCAGTGTTCAGCAGTTGTTCCAGACTTACATTCTTTACTTCCAGATTCTCAATCGGCATGTTCGACGATTGATCGTCATAAAAGAATTGATACTTAGATTGGGATTGCACTGTCTTGATCACTTGCCCCAATGTAGTGCGGGGAGTCGAAAATGTGAATTGTGCGAATGACCACTGAATAGGAGCAGCAGCCAAAAGAATAACCAGCGATGCTTTGAGCAGCTTGGGTCTTTGAAACAGAGTTTTGTTTTTCATTGACTATAATTAAATTAATTAGTTAACTTTAAAAACATACAAGGTTTAAGCATGGTATTTATAATATAAATCAAGTGGCTTTTGTGCCCTTGATGTTAATAAAACAAGTATCCCGAAAGAAACACTTACTTCAGTTGCTGACTTTTTTGAGATTTATTTAGGAGGGACTTTCGAAGGGTGCTTTTCTCTCCTTTATTATGGGATGGGGCGACTCAGTTTAATGAGTAGGAGGATATTCAGCCTAATGAGTAGGGGCATTCCCATTGGGTTGAGTCGATCCACCATTTAAATGGAGGTGGATCGACTGCCTCTAAGACAAGTGGAGTTGCTTATTTCTCTTTTGAGAATGAATACGGAGCGTCTTCTTCGCTAATACCTCTGTTGAGATTAGGCTGTGATCCCATCTTGAACTTGAGGATTCCACCTTTCAGCAAATCGTCGTGCTTCAAATAGTTCCGTGATGATTCCTTTCCATTCATACGGAGCGATTCAATGTACAGGTTTTCTTTACTGTTATCCGGTGCATCTATCACGAGGTTATTGCCGTTCTCAAAATGCAGAGTTGCCTTTTTAAAAAGGGGAGCTCCTAAGACATACTCGTCTGTACCCGGACATACGGGATAAAATCCGAGTGCGGAGAATACGTACCAGGCAGACGTCTGTCCGTTGTCCTCGTCACCACAATAGCCGTCAGGTCCCGGAGTATACATGCGGTCCATCACCTGACGAAGCCAGTATTGTGCTTTCCAAGGTTGTCCGGCATAGTTATACAGGTAAATCATGTGTTGTATCGGTTGGTTGCCATGCGCATAGTTGCCCATATTCATTACTGTCATTTCACGAATCTCATGAATCACCTGTCCGTAATAACTGTCATCGAACACCGGCGGAACGGCAAATACGGAATCGAGCATTGTGATAAACATCTTTTTACCTCCCATCAGATCGATCAGGCCTTGCGGGTCATGAAATACCGACCAGGAATAATGCCAACTGTTGCCTTCTGTAAAAGCATCACCCCATTTCAGCGGAGAGAACGGTGACTGGAACTGTCCGTTTTCATTGCGGCCACGCATCAGTTTGCTTTCTTTGTCAAATACATTCCGGTAATTCATGGCACGTTTGGCAAACTGTTCGATTTCTTTTTGGGGGCGGTTCAGTGCTTTACCCAATTGATAGATACACCAGTCATCATAGGCATACTCCAATGTACGGGCGGTGTTCTCATTGATTTTCACATCATAAGGGACATACCCCAGTTTGTTGTAATATTGATAGCCCAGACGTCCGGTAGAAGAAACCTCCGGATGCACGTTTTTCGTACCGTGAATCAATCCCTCATACAGGGTCTTCACATCATCTACCTTCACTCCTTTCAGATAAGCATCTGCCAGTACTGATGCCGAATTATTGCCAACCATGCAGCCTCTATGTCCGGGACTTGCCCATTCCGGGAAGAAGCCGCTTTCTTTGTACGTGTTGATGAGTCCCTCCTGTATCTCTTTGTTTACCGAAGGATACATCAGGTTCAGGAATGGGAACAAGCAACGGAATGTATCCCAAAATCCGGTATCGGTGTACATATATCCGGGAAGCACCTGACCGTTGTAGGGACTATAATGAATCGGTTGACCGTCCGCTGTCAGTTCATAGAATTTACGGGGAAACAGGAGAGAACGGTAAAGACAGGAGTAGAATGTACGGTACTGATCCAGATTGCCGCCTTCTACTTCTATTTTGCCCAATACATGATTCCAGGCATCATTCCCTTTCTGTACCAGTTGTTCAAAGGAGTCGTTGCCTAACTCTTGCAGATTCTGAGTCGCTTGTTCGAAACTGATGAACGAAGAGGCTATGCGGGCATGTACGATTTCGCCTTTCCGGGTGCGGAAACCGATGACAGCTCCGGTATGATCGGCTTTCTGTTCCAGACTGCCTTCTTCCAGTTTTTTATCAGCGAAAGTGCCTTTGTAAGAGAAAGGCTTATCGAACTCGATGACAAAGTAATTTTTGAAGTTCTCGGGTACTCCGCCACTGTTACGGGTGGTATAGCCGATGATTTTATTTTCTTCCGGAATTACTTTTACGTAAGAACCCTTGTCGAAAGCATCTACAACAACGTACGAATGCTCGTTTTCGGGAAAAGTGAAGCGGAACAGGACTGCACGCTCCGTCGGGGTCATTTCGGTCACGACATCATGTTCGGCCAAGTATACTTTATAATAGGCCGGAGTGGCAACCTCGCCTTTGTGACTGAACCAACTGGCACGTTTTTCTTCGTCAAACTCCGGTTTGCCTGTTATGGGCATGATGGAGAACTGTCCGTAATCGTTGATCCAAGGACTGGGTTGATGGGTTTGTTTGAATCCCTTGATTTTGTTGGCTGTGTACGTATATTGCCATCCGTCTCCCATCTTACCGGTTTGTGGTGTCCAGAAATTCATTCCCCACGGGCGGGCAATGGCGGGATAGGTGTTCCCGGTTGATAACTCGAAAGAGGACTGTGTTCCCATCAAGGGGTTAACATATTGGGTCCAGTCTTTGGCCTTAGCCATCAATGAGCAAGCTACAAGGCAAGCGGTCAAAAGAATTTTTTTCATGGTGTGAATAAGAGGTCTCGGAGACGTGTCAAATCTTGCCACAGAAGACACAGAGCAAAAGCAAAGTCATGGATGATTCATATGAACACTCCGTGCGACCCTGTGGTGAAAAGGCTTTTGATATAGCTCCGGACCTTTTTTATTAAATGAATATTATGTAATTTCTATCTACTATGATTACATGGGGCTATGTTAAAACTCTTTTTACCACGGAGTAACACAGAGTATCGCAGAGCTTTTTGCTAATAATCAGTAACTTAAATCACCTCTGTGCTACTCTGTGTCCTCTGTGGTGAGTTTTGACACACCCTCTCTGTTCCCTCTTCCTGAGAGAGATTAGGGTTGCGGTCGCCGATCTGTCATCTCAATTTCCAGTGTACTTCCCGCCACAATGTCATCATGTGTGAAGAAAGGCTTTTCCAGCGGTTCCCCGTTCAGCTTCATGCTTTTGATATACTTATTCTTTTTAGAGTTATTCTTGGCTATTACTATAAATTTCTTTCCATCAGGCAGATTGACCACAGCTTTGTCAAATGCAGGGCGTCCTATGGAATAAACCGGTTTACCGGGACATACCTGATAGAATCCCATGGAGTTCAGTACATACCAAGCGGACATTTGGCCGCAATCTTCATTACCCGATAGTCCGTCTACGGTATTGGCATATTGACTGCGGTATACACTGTCTACCAATTCCTGAGTTCGCCATGGGCGGTTCACGTAGTTGTACATGTGAATCACGTGATGGCTTGGTTCATTTCCATGTGCATATTGGCCGATCAGTCCGCTGATATCCGAAGAGATCGTTTCGCCCTCCAGTGAGGAGTCGGCGGTAAACAGAGAATCCAGTTTGCCGACAAAGGCATCTTCACCTCCCATCAGTTTCACCAAACCTTCGATATCGTGGGGGACAAACCAGGTCCACTGCCAGGCAGTTCCTTCGCAATAGTCGTCGTTGCGGTGAGTAGATGAACGTGGGTTGAACGGAGTGCGCCATTCCCCCTTACTGTCCAGTCCCCGCATAAAACGGGTTTCCGGGTCGAAGTAGAATTCATAAGCTTTCGCAAAGCGGGCATATTTATCCCGGGTGTCATAGTCATTCAGTGCATCGGCAAAGATTGAAATGCACCAGTCATCATAAGCATATTCCAATGCTTTGGCAACCGATTCATTTTCGCGGTCGCATGGCACGTAACCGATCGAGTTTTTATAATATTTTGCTTTCGGCATCAAGTGAGGCAGCACCAGGGCAGGACATTTGATTCCTGTCGTATCATATTCAGCCGCACGCACACACGCACGATAAGCCTCCTGAATATCGAAGTTGCGGTCACCTTTCATATACGCATCTACAATAACAGGAACAGCATGGTAGCCAATCATTGTACCGGTATAATTGGAAGCCATATCCCACATCGGGAAAATCCCACCTTCCTGTTGCTTTTTGATCAGAGAACGTATAAAGTCATTGTTCAGGTCCGGATCGATAATGGTCATCAACGGATGAAGTGCACGGAAAGTGTCCCACAGTGAGAAGATGGTATACATCGGATTAAGCGTGTCACCTTGATGTACTTGTAGGTCCATGCCCAGATAGCGTCCGTCTACATCTGTAAACAGGTTTGGGCTGACGGCAGTGTGATAAAGTGCGGTGTAGAAAATGGTCTTATCATCCTTGTCATTCGTGGTGATATCTATCTTCGACAAAGTTTTGTTCCATGCTTTGCGTGCTTCCTTACGTACTCCGTCAAAGTCCCAATCGGGTATTTCTGCTTCCACATTTTTGCGTGCGCCTTCTATATCTACGGCGGATATTCCGACTTTTACAAATACTTGTTCGTCTTTTGCCGTGTTAAAGTGTAGCAGTACTTTGCAGGTCGGCAGTAATTTACCTCCTTCGTCAAGCGCCATCGAGTCGGTTACCAGTGTGTAAGTGAAAGGTTTTGAGAATTTTGCATAAAAGTTGATGTATTGGTCGAAGGCCCAGTACATTGTTTTCTTTCGTCCACAAATTTCGGTAGGGCTGATGACTTCTATCTCCATCTCTTTATTGGTCTGTCGTTGCAGGCTATAGTCAAAATCGAGGATGAATCCGGCTTCTCTACTTTCCGGGAAAGTGTATCTGTGGATGGCTGCCCGTTTGGTTGCAGTTAGTTCGGCCTTTACCTGATAGGTGTCCAGGAAAACGGAGTAATAGCCCGGTTCGGCAGTCTCGTTCTGGTGTGAAAAGCTGGAAGCATAAGCCATCTTCTGGCTCTGTGAACCTGTTGGGAGATATTTCTGTTCGCCTACCGTAGGCATCAGTAGCACATCCCCATAGTCACAACAACCGGTTCCGCTCAGGTGGGTGTGTGAAAATCCGTTGATGGTAGAGTCTGCATAGTAATAGCCCGAACAAGCGTCCCACCCATCTATACGGGTGTCCGGGCTGGGTGAAATCATGCCATGGGGCAGGATAGCGCCCGGAAAAGTGTGGCCGTGTCCGCCGGTACCGATAAATGGGTTGACATAGGCTGCATAATCAGTTATGTCCGGCGAGTTTGTGCAGGAGTTCAGAGACAATAAGCCTCCTAAACATCCCGCCAGGAATGTTCTAAATCTCATGGTACTATATGTTTATTTTAATTAGTTGTTTACTTGTTACGTGAAGAAATAAAAATATTATCTCCCACGATCTTATAACTGATTGGTATAGAGTTGTCCAGTGATTGGAGTACAGACTCTATATTATCTTTCTTTTTCAGTACACCCGAATAAGTTTTGTCTGACTTTATGTCGGGTGAGAGAATGATCTTCACATCATAAAAACGTTCCAGTGTCCGGGTGATGGCAAAGATGTCGGCTTGTTCAAACGGAATCAGGTCATTGTGCCATACGGCATCCAGTTTGGCATCTACCTGCTTCACTACCAGTCGGCGGGTTGTTTTATTCAGTTCGGCTTTTTGTCCCGGCGAAAGGATGATCATTCCTTCCTCATTGTTGCCTTTAACCTCTATTTCTCCTTCGATTAATGTCGCTTCCGCCAGTTTGTGGCTTTTGTCACACTTGAAGTTGAAAGTCGTGCCCAATACTTTGATGCGCATCGCTTCACTTTTTACGATGAAAGGACATTGGCGGTTTTTAGTGACCTCAAAGTAGGCTTCTCCGTCAAGGAATACATCTCTTTCGGTATTGGAGAACTCTCGTGGATACCTCAGTGTTGCCGACTGATTCAGCCATACCTTACTGCCATCGGGCAGTACTATTTCCTTCACTTTTCCGTCCGTAGATGAAGCTGTTATCATATCCCGGGTGGGGTCAGCCTGGTAATATAAATATCCGCCTCCGGCACCGACCATCAAAGCCAGTACGATGATGGCTGCATATCGCATCCATTGGTGCATTCTGATAACCTTGCGGCTATGTGCCTCCTCCTGAGCCAGCTTTTTGCATAGTCGTGCTTCTGCCCGGGCTGTTCTTTTCTGATCCGGGAAGCTGTCGTGTCTGCCCAAATGATATATCTCCTCCATCCGGAAAAGTCGGCGGGCATTGTCATCTGATTCCTTGATCCAAGCGTTTACTCTGGCAAAATCTTCGTCAGAACATTCGCCCGTCAGATATCTCATCAATATTTCTTCGCTCAGATTATTCATCTTTTCTTTTTCATTATATAATAGAAACAACTAATTCTTTAAAAACACTTATCTATTTGATAAAAAATAATAGGAATAAAAGCCATAAATGGCTAAGACGGCTGCGTAAGAACTTCAGCGCCTTGTACATGTGGGCTTCTACCGTGCGTAAAGATACTCCCATTACGTCAGCTATCTCTTTATTTTTCATTTCGTGCAGGTAGCTCAGTTTGAATACCTCCTTACATTTGTCCGGCAGTTCATTGATGGCTTCGTAGATTTCGTTCCGCAATTCACGGTCTTCTATTCGCCGGATAACTTCGTTGTTGTCCGGTTGGTAGAATTCAGCCCGTTTCTGGTTGATTTCTTCCACAGCGGCGCAGTATCCATCCTCTATACTGCGATGTTTCAGCACATTCAGCGCCCGGGTATATACCGCCCGGTAAAGGAAGGCCTGGATTTGGTCACCTATCACCATGGAGTCTTTTCGTCTCCACAGTTCCACAAATACGTCTTGAACCACGTCTTCTGCTTCTTCGTCACCCACCAGGCGGGTGGCGTAGAATATCAGGTTCGGATAGTATTTGCGAAACAGTGCTTTGTAGGTTATGTCAAATGTATCGTCCATCTTTTTAGCTACATATTACCTCTTTTTTCCCATCTCAAATTCAAGGATTGCACCACTCATGATCTGTTCATGTGTAATATAACTCTTATCATAGGGCTTCCCATTCAACTTGGTTGACAGGATATAAATGTTTTCCTTGTTGACTGCGGGAGCTTTGACAGTGAATGTTTTTCCGTTGCCGAGGTGCATTTGTATTTCCGGGAAAAGGGGAGTGCCTATCTCATATTTACCGCTTATCGGATCGACGGGATAGAATCCCATAGCGCTGAATACATACCAGGCAGACATTTGTCCGCAGTCTTCATTACCACAAAGTCCGGCAGGAGTGTTCTGGTAAAGTTCGTTCATCACTTTGGCTACATACTCCTGAGTCTTCCAAGGCTGACCTACTGCATTGTATAAGTAGATGACGTGGTGGCTGGGTTCATTGCCGTGTGCGTATTGTCCGATCATTCCGGTGCTGAACAGAGGAAGTTCGTCATCAGCCGAGGGATGGAAGGTGAACATGCTGTCCAGCTTTTGGGTAAAGCGTTCTTTTCCTCCGACCAGGCTGATCAGTCCGTCTACATCGTGTTGTACTGACCAGAAGTATTGCCAGCCGTTGCTTTCACAGATGTGAGGAGTATAAGCGTCTGCTTCAAAGCCTTTCTGGAATTCTCCTTTGTCATCACGTGGCTGCATAAACGAGGTGGCAGGGTTATACACATTACGATAATTCTGCGACCGCTTATAAAATTCGTCCGCAATCTCTTTCTTTCCCAGTTTTTCTGCCATACGGGCTATGCAGTGATCATCGTAGGCATATTCCAGTGTTTTAGACAATGACCAGTTTTCGGCATTATAACTGTCTTTTTCATTGAAGGGGACATAGCCCAGTTTTTTGTAAGCGCCTATTCCGCGATAGTTGTCCAGATTGGCGGTAACTACACAGGCTTCCAATGCTTTTTCGGGATCGAAATTGCCTATACCTTTTAAATAAGCATCCACAATTACGGGAACGGCATGATAACCGATCATCATGTCGGTTTCACTTCCATAAAAGTTCCAGACCGGTAAACGCCCGTTCTGTTCGTAGAATGCAAGAAATGATTTCACCATGTCGTTCACTCGTTCCGGTTCGGTATATGTGAACAGAGGATGTGCGGCACGATATGTATCCCACAGTGAGAAAGTGCTGTAGTTCACCCATCCGTTTGCTTGATGTATCTTTTTATCCGGTCCGTAGTAAGCACCGTCCACATCGCTGTAGATGGTGGGGGCAAGCATACTGTGGTACATCGCAGTGTAGAAGTTTACCCGGTCGTCTTTGTTGTCACCTTTGATTTCTATTTTAGAGAGCTGCCTGTTCCAGTTGTCACGGGCAGCCTCACGGTATTTTTCAAAATCATTTTCAGGCACTTCAGCTGTCAGGTTCTTGGCGGCACCTTCCATGCTTACGCCTGACAGTGCTGTATTGACAAGAATCTGTTCACCGTCTTCCGTGTCAAAGTCGAAACGGGCTACAGTAGCGGTACCTATTCGTTTACCGTCTTTCATAATGGCGGTAGTATCCATCTGTACGGCAGCAAAAGGCTTGGAGAAGCGGGTGCGGAAGTATACGTGTTGATTTCGTGCCCATCCGTCGGAAAAGCGATATCCCTGAATAGTCACCGAATCTATTACTTCTATGTGAGAGTCGTTGGTGAAGTCCCAGTTCATAGCCTTTTTCAGGTTGAGGAAGATAGCGGCTTTCGCTTCGGGAAAAGTGTAACGCTGAATGCCACACCGTTCGGTGGCTGTCAATTCTACATTGATTCCATAATCTTTCAGCAGTACCTGATAATATCCTGCCGTGGCGCTTTCGTCCTGATGGGAAAATTTGGAGTAGACGCCCAACGGAGCTTCTGCTTCTTTGTAGGGCAAGGTGACAGGCATAAACGAAATGTCATATAAGTCTCCGGCTCCCGTACCCGAAAGGTGAGTATGGCTGAACCCGGCAATTGTGCTGTCGGGATAGAAATATCCTGAAATGCGGTCCCAGCCGGGCAGTCCGTTGTCCGGACTAAGCTGAACCATGCCGAAAGGTGCTTGCGCTCCGGGATATGTGTTACCGGTGAAGTCTGTTCCGATAAATGGGTTTACATATTGTGTGTAATCAGTGGTTGTCTGCTTGGGGGCAGACGTACAGGCTGTAAATACGAATAAAAGAATAAATGATAAATGAAAAAATGCTTTCATGCGGCTTGGGTTAGAATTTTAGTAATTGATTGATTCAGTGTACAAAGGTAGAGAATATAAATGTAAAACGAAAGAACTTGTGTGTGGATTGATTCGTCTTTTTGTTTTTCGGCTCGTTATTACGGGGTAGGAGGACTGCTATTCTAAACTGCTGAGTGTAGACAATACATTTTCCGTTTCGGTTATCTCTTCTTTGTGTTTTGAAAATAGATATGTATAGATAAAGTACTTCTTCCCCCTGGGCGATCGAATGTATAAGTGTGATTTGTGCAGAGTTCCTATAGGTGGTTTAAAGGAAGGGAATCATTGGTTTAAAACCGAAGGGGCATTGGTTTTAAAGGAAGGACCTTTTGCTTTTAAACTAATGTTTGGGCAGTTAAAGGTCTGTTTATAGGTGAATTGTAATTTATGCTACGCTTCGACTTTATCTTCTGTAAGTCGTATTGGATTTGGAACTTCCTTTTGACGTTTGTCAGGAAAAGATATTTGAATGTGAAAGCTTTCAATGATATAGCAGTCCGGAGGGCTGAGCGGATCGTGACAATACATATCGCGTGCACGCATAGGTACAAACAGAACCTGCTAAAAACAATATTCCGGTAGAGGTCATCATATCTCCTAAGCTTACCAGGGGCGATACGATACCTCCGAATGCAAACCCGGTGGCTCCCAAAAGTGCCGAAGCAATGCCTGCATTCCGTCGCTCACACTCCATGGCTAACGTGTTGGATGCCGTAAAAGTCATGCCAATCATGGAGAGTAGAGCGAAGATCAATAACTCGTAGATCCAAAAATCACAACCCAGAGGCAAGAGCACCATTGACAGCGCAGATACTAACAACATGCCCCGGCTTCCTATATATAAAGCCCGTTCCATAGTAGGCAATTTTATCGATATTGCTGAAGAGATAACCATTGCTATCGCATTGATTCCAAAGCAGAGGCTGAACGATAGGGGAGAGAGTCCGTAGTGTTGCTGCATGATGAATGGTGCAGAAGAGATATTGGCAAACAATATTCCCATGGTAAAGCCATATTGCAGGACGTAGCCTACATAACGGCGGTTGCGTAGGACTTCCCCAAAACGATGGTATAGGGCTTGCCAACTCACAACCTGTCTGTGTTCTGTCGGAAGCGACTCATTCAGGTGCAGACTTCCGGATAGGAGAGCCACTCCCATAAGGAATAAGCAGATAAAGATGCCTTGCCAGCCTGTTATCTGGGCCAGAATACCTCCTCCGATGGGGGCAACGACTGTAGCAATTCCGTTTATTCCCCCGATAATGGCGAGCATACCGGCCAGTTGGTGTCCCGAATACTCGTCGGTAGCTATGGAGCGGGAAATCACGACACCACCTGCTCCGGCAATGCCTTGTAAGAATCGGGATACCACAAATAGTGAAATGGTGTGTGAAAAGATACATCCCAGCGTAGCGAGCAGGAACAGAATCATAGCCAGAAGTAATGGAGAACGCCGTCCGTACTTGTCACTCAGGGGACCGAAGATTAATTGTCCGGCAGCCAAACCAATCATACTGGTTGTGAGTCCTAATTGTACCATGGAAGATGAAGTCTGGAAAAAATCTGCCATAGCCGGCAGGGTAGGCAAATACATATCCATTATAAAAGGACCGAAGGCACTTAATACACCTAAAAATAATAATAAGAACCGTCTGGAATTCTGTCTGTCAGTCATTGCTATTCTCTTTGATCAATACAGTCGCAAAATTACTTCATTTGTTAGGAACCGGACGTAGGCTAATCTGTACAAAATATGTTGTTTTCAGAACAAAATAGTCCGAATACAAAAAATAAACCTACATTTGTTGCCTAAAACAGACTTTCATGAAAACAGACCAATTGCTTGCCGATACGAAAACGATCCGATATGAAGAGACAGATCTGACTTCTTTGATATCGACTCCATATCATTTCCGGTGTGGTATCTATCTGATTTGTACGCGGGGGGAAGCCATTGTCTCTACCGGTGTGCAGAAATATATATTTAATGAACAGACAGAACTGATCTTCCTGACCGGTAGCCTGCTGCAAGTGCTTGAAGCTTCCGAGGATTTGCAGGTGAAAATGTTGATGTTTCCTAAAGAAGCATTTCTAAATGCCATGTTACCTATTGATACACCCTACTTTAATTATACTCACGAACATCCCTGTTACCGCCATACTGCTGACGAACGAAGTCAGAAGACTTGGCGCCAGATCAATTTGTGGATGGATATGGCACAAATGTTGTTTACCGAACCGATGCCGCAGTTCAGAGGACAACAAGAGCACAATTTTTTGCAAAGTTTGCTCATGTGGCTGTTTAATACGATTCCGGAAAAGTTGGCTGTCAGCAAGCAATATAGCCGTACTCAATTACTCTGCCACCGGTTTATGCAATTGATCCGCGAATATAGTATGCATGAACATCAGGTCGCTTTTTATGCCGGAAAACTTTGTATATCGTCTCGTTACCTGCATAAAATTACAGTTCGGCATTTAGATGGAAAGAAACCCAAGCAGCTTATTGATGAACAGTTGGTGGCTGAAATAAAGGTACTGTTGAATGAACCCCGTCTATCTGTAACAGAGATAGCTGAGCAACTGCATTTTCCGGATCAATCCTATTTGACACATTTCTTTAAGAAGAATACAGGTATCTCTCCAAAAGAATTTCGGGCGATAAAGAATCTCGGATGAGGCTGAGTCTGCCCACTCTTCTCCGTTATTGTAATAGTGGGAGTAGAATAAAAAAGATAATTCTTGCTTTTCCCGGGGGATAAAGTGAGTTTGTGATATGGACATTCGATGAAGGGGAATGAATAGAAAGAGTCCGGTGCAGTACCGGACTCTTTACTCGGAGAGTCTATGATGTTTGATCTGACTTCCAGCTTTATATGGAAACTTTCGGACAGCGTGGTTCCCTTCTCGTGGAGAGTCGGGACTTTTAGATACCTGCCAGTTCCAGTACCTTTTCAACAGCAGCGTTCAGTCCGTCCGGATTTTTACCGCCGGCTGTCGCAAAGTGAGGTTGACCGCCACCGCCACCTTGAATCAGTTTGGCAGCTTCTTTTACCAGATTACCTGCTTTCAATCCGCCTACAACCAGATTATCGCTGATCATGACCGTCAGCATTGGCTTGTTGGCATCAACTGTTCCGGCCACAAAGAACAGGTTCTCTGTAATTTCGCCACGGAGTTGGAAAGCGATGTTCTTCACTACTTCCGCGGGCATCGGCAGGCAGAACTTAATGACTTTTATGCCGTTAATTTCTTGTACATTCTTCAGCAGGCGTTCTTTGACGGCGGCTTCTTTCTCTTTCATAAAGTCTTCCACCTGTTTTTTCAGCCCTGCGTTTTCATCGATATACTTACGAATGGCTACGCCAAGGTCGGGAGCATTGTTGAAAAGAGCTTTCAAATCGTTCAAAGTATCCTGGATCGTATCCAGCATTTCTTCTACGCGGGCTCCGGTATATGCTTCGATACGGCGTACACCGGCAGCTACTGAACTCTCAGAGATAATTTTTACCATACCGATGTTTCCGGTAGCAGCAACGTGAGTACCTCCACAGAATTCAATGGATGAGCCGAACTGGATAACACGTACGTGGTCACCATACTTCTCACCGAACAGGGCGATTGCCCCCAGTTCTTTAGCTTCTTCGATAGGGATGTTGCGATGTTCCTGCAATGGAACATTGGCACGTATCTTTGCATTTACCAAATGCTCCACTTTGCGGATTTCTTCATCCGTTACTTTCTGGAAGTGAGAGAAGTCGAAGCGCAGAGAATCCGGAGTTACCAAGGAGCCTTTCTGTTCAACATGCTCTCCCAATACTTCACGGAGTGCTTCGTCCAGTAAGTGAGTGGCAGAGTGATTGGCTGCACAAGCTGCACGTTTGTCGGTGTTTACACAAGCCATCATCGGAGCCTCCGGATGTTCGGGAAGTTTTTTTGTTATGTGTATCGGAAGATTGTTTTCTTTTTTAGTGTCGATCACTTCAATAGTTTCGAACTCACTTACCAATACACCGATGTCACCTACCTGACCACCGCTTTCTGCATAGAACGGGGTATAATCTAATACGATTTGGTACAGAGTCTGATTTTTCTGTTTCACCTGGCGATAACGCAGAATAGAGGTTTCATATTCTGTATAGTCATACCCTACGAATTCTGTTGTGCCTTCTTTCAAAATAATCCAGTCGCCTGTTTCAATGGCAGCGGCGTTGCGTGCACGTTGTTTTTGCTGTTGCATTTCGGCGTCGAATTCCACTGTGTTCACTGTCATGCCGTTTTCACGCAGAATCAGTTCTGTCAGATCGAGCGGGAAACCAAACGTATCATACAGCGTAAAGGCGTCTTTGCCACTGATTTCTGTTTTTCCGGTGGCTTTTGTGTCCGCCATGGTTTTGTCGAGCAAGCGGATACCGGTTTCCAAAGTGCGTAGGAATGATTCTTCTTCTTCTTTGATAACCTTTTCGATCAACTCTTTTTGAGCAATCAGTTCCGGATAAGCATCACCCATGCTGTCAATCAGAACCGGAAGCAATTTGTACATAAACGCTTGTTTCTGTCCAAGGAATGTATATCCGTAGCGAACGGCACGGCGGAGGATACGACGAATCACATAACCGGCTTTGGCATTCGACGGCAATTGTCCGTCGGTGATTGAGAAAGCGATAGTACGGATATGGTCGGCAATCACACGCATAGCGATGTCGTTCTGTTCATTCTTGCCATATTCTGTTCCCGCCATTTGAGCGATTGATTTGATCAGTGGCTGGAATACGTCAGTGTCGTAATTGGATGTTTTACCTTGCAAAGCCATGCAAAGACGTTCGAATCCCATACCGGTATCGATAACTTTTGCCGGTAGCGGTTCGAGGCTGCTGTCGGCCTTGCGGTTGTATTGCATGAATACGAGGTTCCAGATTTCTATTACCTGGGGATGATCATGGTTCACCAAATCGCGTCCTGAAATCTTAGCACGTTCTTCAGCCGGGCGGAGGTCGATGTGGATCTCCGAGCAAGGACCGCAGGGGCCTGTATCACCCATTTCCCAAAAGTTATCATGCTTGTTGCCGTTGATGATATGGTCTTTGGGAAGGAATTGTTCCCAGATGGAAGCTGCTTCGTTATCACGTTCCAGCCCTTCTTCGGGGCTTCCTTCGAACACCGTGGCATACAGGTGTTCCGGGTTCAGCTTCAATACATCTATTAGATATTCCCATGCCCAACTGATGGCTTCTTTCTTGAAATAATCGCCGAATGACCAGTTACCCAGCATTTCGAACATGGTGTGATGATACGTATCGTGTCCCACTTCTTCAAGGTCATTGTGCTTTCCGCTTACGCGAAGACATTTTTGCGAGTCCGCGACTCTGTGGTATTTCGCCGGGTGGTTACCCAAAATAATATCTTTAAACTGGTTCATCCCTGCATTGGTAAACATCAGGGTAGGGTCATCTTTAATCACCATCGGAGCCGAAGGAACAATCTGATGTCCTTTTGACTCGAAGAAATTCTTAAACGAATCTCTGGTTTCTTTTGCAGTCAACATACTTCTATATATCTATTGTTGAGGTTAATATTCTGAAAAAAGCAGTGCAAAGATAGCTTGTTTTTATTATTTTTGCCGTATTAACAAGCGAAATATTTATAAGATGCGCAAAGTTTACTATATCTATAATCCGCAAACGCAGACTTATGACCGGATTTATCCGACTGTCCGACAACGGGCATTGAGCATTCTCCGCCGTCTTTTTATCGGGATGGGGCTGGGGGCCGGCAGTTTCATTATATTGTTACTGATTTTCGGCTCTCCTTCAGAGAAGGAGTTGCGGAAAGAGAATAGCCAACTTTTGGCGCAATATAATGTTCTTTCTCGTCGTCTTGACGAAGCAATGGGAGTGCTTCAGGACATTCAGCAACGTGATGATAACCTTTACAGGGTCATTTTTATGGCCGATCCCGTTTCACCGGCCATTCGTCAGGCGGGCTATGGCGGTACGAACCGTTATGAAGAACTGATGGACATGGCCAACTCAAAACTGGTGGTTAATACGACTCAGAAGATGGACGTGCTGAGTAAGCAACTTTATATACAATCCAAGTCGTTTGACGACGTGGTGGCGATGTGTAAAAATCATGACCAGATGTTAAAGTGTATTCCTGCCATCCAGCCGATATCTAATAAAGATCTTCGGAAGACAGCTTCCGGTTATGGTACACGTATCGACCCTATTTACGGAACGACGAAGTTTCATGCCGGTATGGACTTTTCTGCTCATCCCGGGACGGATGTGTATGCCACTGGTGACGGGACAGTGGTGAAAATGGGGTGGGAGACCGGTTATGGCAATACTGTTGAGATTGATCATGGCTTCGGGTATCGTACCCGTTATGCTCATTTGCAGGAGTTTCGTACTAAACTGGGTAAAAAAGTGGTACGCGGTGAGGTGATTGCCGGAGTGGGAAGCACCGGAAAGAGCACCGGACCGCATTTGCATTACGAAGTGCATGTCAAGGGGCAAGTGGTGAATCCGGTTAATTATTACTTCATGGATTTAAGTGCGGAAGATTATGAACGTATGATTCAGATAGCTGCCAACCACGGTAAAGTGTTTGACTAAACAAAAAGAGAATTATGCAAAATACAGAAAGGGATCTGAAATTATATTACTCTATCAGTGAAGTTGCCCAGATGTTCGATGTCAATGAGTCGTTGCTTCGTTTTTGGGAGAAGGAGTTTCCGCAAATTGCCCCTAAAAAGGGTAGCCGTGGGGTACGCCAATACCGGAAAGAGGATGTAGAAACCATCCGTCTGATTTATCACTTGGTGAAGGAACGGGGGATGACTTTGCCCGGAGCCCGCCAAAAATTGAAAGATAATAGAGAGGCAACAATCCGGAACTTTGAGATTATCAATCGTCTTAAGCAGATTAGAGAAGAACTGCTTGGAATGAGGAATGCCCTTGATAGATTTTCAACGACGCACGGAGAGGAACGATGAACGCAGGTTGGTACTCCTGTTATCGTTCATCGTTGATGGTTCATTAGTTTTCTACGCGTGTCACTGACTTTATATTTGGAATCTTGCGCAAATTGTTGCAAATGGCTTTTACGTCTTCCACATCGTGCACGTATAACTGTACTTTTCCTTCAAAAATGCCGTCATTGGTCTCCATGTCCAGCTTTCGGATATTAACGTTCAGTTGGCGTGAAATGACCTGCGTGATTTCGTTCAGTAATCCTACATTATCTATGCCTTTTACATAAATATATACCAGGAAAGAAAGTTTCTTGTGTGTATCCCATTCTGTGGCAATGATACGGTTGCCATAACTGCTTTTTAACTTAGCCGCTACCGGACATTGGCGTTTATGGATGATGATGCGGTCGTTTTCATCCATATATCCCAGTACGTCGTCACCGGGGATGGGATGACAACATTCGGCCATGATATATTTCTTTTGCAGCGCATCTTCCGTCAGTTTAAGAATCTGTTTGGTATTAATCTTCTCTTTTTCTTGCGGTTCTTTTTCTTCCTGCTGTTTGTCTTTATTGTTGTTGCCAAAAGAGAAAGTCAGATACTTCATCCAGTTACTGCTTTGCTTCTCCTTCAGTTCATTCTTGTCGGCGTCTCCCAATACGATGGTTTTGTTGCCGATGGCTACATGTAATTCTTCTTCATTCTTCATGTTATGCAGTTTGCATAACTTCTCGATGACAGCTGCTTCCGGACGGATCTCCTCTTTCTTAAAGAATTCGTTCAACAATTCTTCTCCTTCTTTCTGGAAGGTTTTTCGTTCTTTACGCAGAATAGCTGCAATCTTTGCCCTTGCCCTTGCAGTAGTGGCAAATACTTCCCATTGTGGCTGTACACGTTGCGACTTGGATGTCAGTATCTCCACCTGATCTCCACTTTGTAATTTATGGCTTAGGGGCACCAGTTTATGATTGACTTTGGCGCCGATGCAATGGCTTCCTATATCTGTGTGCAGGGAGAATGCAAAATCCAGCGCAGTAGAGTTCTGTGGCATGGTTTTAAGCTCTCCTTTCGGAGTGAAGACAAAAATCTCCGAAGCAAATAAATTCAATTTGATTGTATCGAGGAAGTCGATGGCGTCCGGTTGCGGATCGTCGAGTATTTCTTTAATGGTACGCAGCCACTTTTCCAATTCACCTTCATCTTCGCTGCCTCCTCCTTCTTTATATTTCCAGTGGGCGGCAAATCCTTGTTCGGCCACATCGTTCATCCGTTCGCTACGTATCTGGACCTCGATCCATTGTCCGTTGTTTCCCATCAAGGTGACATGCAGTGCCTGGTATCCATTGGCTTTCGGGTGGCTCACCCAGTCGCGCAGGCGGTCGGGGTGGGGTTTATAGATTTTAGAGATTGAGACATAGATGTCAAAACAATCATTCAGTTCCTCCTCCATATTGCGTGGTTCGAAGATAATTCGTACAGCCAGCAGGTCATAAATTTCTTCAAAGGGAACATGCTTGGTTTGCATTTTGTTCCAGATGGAGTAGATTGATTTCACGCGTGCCAGGATACGGTATTTTAGCCCCATCTTATCCAGTTGCTCTCGTATCGGGGCGGTGAATTCATTAAATACCTTGTCACGTTCGGCCGCTGTTGCGTTCAGCTTTTCTTCAATTTCCTGATATTCTTCAGGATGTTCATATTTGAAACTGAGGTTTTCCAGCTCTGTTTTGATCTTATACAGTCCCAGGCGGTTGGCAAGAGGTGCATAAATATACAATGTTTCGCCTGCGATCTTATACTGTTTGTTGGGTAACATAGAGCCGAGGGTACGCATGTTGTGCAGACGGTCGGCTATTTTGATTAAGATCACCCGGATGTCATCGGACATCGTGAGCAGGAGCTTTTTAAAGTTCTCTGCCTGTGCCGAAGCGCGGTCACCAAAGATACCTCCGGAAATTTTAGTTAGCCCGTCGACAATTTGTGCGATTTTAGCTCCGAAAATGTTTTCGATATCTTCTACCGTATAGTCGGTATCTTCTACGACATCGTGTAAAAGGGCAGCACAAATGGAAGTCGAACCAAGCCCGATTTCGTTGCATACGATTTTTGCGACGGCAATGGGGTGCATGATATAAGGCTCCCCGGAGCGTCGTTTGATGCCTTTATGTGCCTGATTGGCAAAATTAAAGGCCTTGGTTATAATCTCAATACGTTTACGGTGCTTGGTAGCAAGATAATCGTTCAGCAATTCTTGAAAAGCTTGTTCAATCATTTGCTCTTCAGCTATTTCTTTCTGGTTCTCAGTGTCCATAATTTAGTCCTTTCGTTCCTTTTCTGCAAAAATAATCAAATTTAAACATCAGGCAAGCGAAAGGGGATTTATTTGTATATTTTCAAACGTTTTCCTGCGGAAATGTTAGTTCCCCGCAGTCCGTTCCAACTTTGAAGATCTTTTACGCGTACACCATATTTTGCTGCAATAGCTCCCAAGGTGTCTCCATTTTTGATTTTATAATATGTGGGTGTACCATTGCCTGCTTTGGCAGAGTTACCTTTCCTTCTGGAAGCAGGACTGTCATTTTTAATGGCTACTGTACGCCGGTTTTTGAATAATTCGTCGGCACGGTGGGCGTAAATAGTGTCCTGGCGATCGATGAACGAACTTACGGCGTTTTGTGGAAGGCGCAAAGTATAAGATTTGCTTTCACCCGGAATTATCTCTTTTTTGTATTGTGGATTGAGACTTCTGATTTGATCCATCGGAACATTGCACAAGTCGGCAATCTGTTGGAAGTGAAGGTTTTTGTTTACCTGAATCGTATCGGTACTTTCCGGAATATCGGTTTCCATCGGACAGATATTATGATCGCAGTAATAGGTCATTACATAGTTGGCTGCTATAAATGCCGGTACATATCCTCTTGTTTCTTTGGGCAAGTAGTTATAGATGCTCCAATAATCGGTTTCTCCTCCTGCACGGCGGATGGCTTTGTTGATGGTGCCCGGTCCGCAATTGTATGCTGCGATCACAAGATTCCAGTCATGATAAATATCATATAGATCTTTCAGGTAGCGTGCTGCTGCCCAAGTTGCCTTTATCGGGTCACGACGGTCGTCCACCAGGCTGTTCGATTCCAGCCCGTACATTTTGCCGGTTCCTATCATGAACTGCCACAAACCTCCTGCACCTGCGCGTGATACTGCCGACGGGTTCAGAGCCGATTCGATGATAGGTAAATACTTCAGCTCCAATGGCAGATTATACGCATCGAGAGCTTCTTCGAAGATAGGCATGTAGAAGTTGCAGGCACTCAGCATAAAAGATACCTGATTTCGCAGGCGGCCGGCATACATATCGATGAACTTACGTACGATTTCGTTGTATGGCATCTCCATTACGGTCGGCATGCGCGATAAGCGGTCGATATATACGGAGTCACTGAACAACGGATTGATTTCCGCCGTACTGCAATCTTTTCCTAAGTCAATGTAGTTTTTGGCTTTCCAGTCGTTGAGCAGACTATCGAGGGGATAAGTCATACTTTTCGGAAGCTCGATGCTTTCCTGGCGTTCTTTGCCGTTGTCGCGAATCACTACGTCTACACTCTGTGCGTTTACCTTTGGGGTGGCAAACAAAAACAATAAAATCAGGGGGCAATAGTTTGCTAATTTCTTCATTCTTATTTGTTCAATCTTCATGGGTTAAAATCTGAGGCTGCATTGCACGCCTACCGACTTACTGCCGGGTTGTAACGGGTTATTATTTATAATAGTAGGTTCCACCCTCATGCTTAGGTCGGGTGATATGTCGAAATTGGATAACTCCGCGTCTACATAGGCGTCGATAACGGAAATCAGATATACGCCGATGACAGCGAATATACTGAGGTCACGATAGCGGCGATACGTATCTTTCCGTTTGCGGAGTATATCTTTCAGCTGGGTATCGGTGTAATTGTGATTCGGCGGAAGTAAATCCTGATAGCTGTTCGTATTTGGATTATTGTCCATAATATCCATATAAGCCTGAGCATAGTCCTTATACATTTTCCCGTTCCAGCTTAATGCATAGGCGCATCCGGCGAATCCACCATATATAATAGGTAGTTTCCAGTATTTGCGGTTATATATCTGTCCGCCACCCGGAAATACGATGGCATACCAGGTTGCTTTCGTCGGGTTAGGTACGAACATTTTTTTAGGCATGATGGGAGGCGGCAGGCTATCTGTCTTTACGACTGACGGAATGACAGGTGTTTCTATCTTTTCCAGGTTCTGCCGGTTGACTTCCTCGAGGCTGTCTGCCGTAACAATGGCGGGTTTCCGGTTTTCCAAACTGTCTATCGGCGGGAGGATAACCGCTTTATCCACTTTTACACTGTCGGCGACCGGCGAAGAAACTACCGGTTCACGATGGCGGCGTGCCCGTGCTTTAGGGGCCTCGCGGACCGGAGAGATGGAATCCTGGACTGTTTTTACAGGCTCCTGTGCATACACATCAATCCCTGCTACCTGAAAGAAACAGAGAAGCAGGGCAATGTATAGCTGATATGTTTTACTTTTTTTCGTCATTTATTTCTTCAGTGAGTCGAAGATTTCCATGATACGTTCCAGTTCCTCTTCATTACTAAAAGGAATACTGATCTTCCCTTTGCCCTTTTCAGAGCAAGTCAGTTGTACCTTGGTGTTAAAAAATCCCGATAGATGTTGTTTCAGCATGTTGAACTCCTCGGGCAGTTTGGCCCGCTTCGGGGTAATCTTTTTGGTTCCGCTCTTCACGGCTTCTCCTTCGCTCAGTGATTTTACTATTTCTTCTACTTTGCGGACAGAGTATCCGTGTTCCAGAATTTCTTCGAAAATTTTAACTTGTAGTTTCGGGTCGCCCAGTGTGATCAATGCCCGGGCATGTCCCATGTCTATCTGTTTGTTCTGCAGTGCCATTTGTATCGGTGCAGGCAATTTGAGCAGACGCAGATAGTTGGCAATGGTTGTGCGTTTCTTGCCGACACGTTCACTTAACCGCTCCTGTGTCAGGTCATATTGCTCTATCAAGTGTTGGTAAGCCAGTGCGATTTCTACCGAATTAAGATCCTCGCGCTGTATATTTTCTATCAGCGCCATCTCCATCACGTTTTCATCATCGGCTGTGCGGATGTATGCAGGAATCGTGTCCAGTCCGGCTTTCTGTGAAGCGCGGTAGCGACGTTCCCCGGCAATGATCTGGTACTCGTCGTCCGAGACTTTGCGCAGGGTGATGGGTTGGATAATTCCTATTTCCCTGATCGAATCGGCCAACTCTTCCAGTGCCGTTTCATCAAATTCGCGACGCGGCTGGTTGGGGTTGACGGAGATTTTCGACAGTTCTATTTCGTTAATAGACGAAGAACCTTCGGTTTTCACCTCCTCCATGGAGAGCAGGGCGTCGAGCCCGCGGCCTAATGCATTTCTTCTTTGTGTTGCCATATCTTCGTTTATTTACTATTTCTGCTTATTAGTTCCTTAGCCAGTGCCAGGTGATTTTTTGCTCCGGTAGATTCTGCATCATATAAGATGGTGGGCAGTCCGTAACTGGGTGCTTCACTGAGCTTCACGTTGCGCTGGATGACGGTTTTGAACACCAGTTCCTGAAAGTGGCGTTTCACTTCGTCATAGATCTGGTTGGCTTGGCGCAGGCGTGAGTCGTACATCGTCAGCAGGAAGCCTTCTATTTCGAGTGCCGGGTTCAGTTTTGATTTGATAATCTTGATGGTATTCAGCAGTTTGCTGATTCCCTCGAGGGCAAAGTATTCTGCCTGTACGGGGATAATCACCGAGTCTGCTGCCGTCAGGGCGTTGATTGTGATCAATCCCAGCGAAGGAGAACAGTCTATCAAAATATAATCATACTCTTCCTTTAACGGAGTCAGCACTTCTTTCAGTATCTTTTCGCGGTTTTTGAGATTTAGCATTTCAATTTCGGCGCCTACCAGATTGATGTGCGATGAAATGACTTTCAGCGAATCAATTTCAGTGTCATGAATAGCGTCCTGTACGTTGGCTCTGTCGATAATGCATTCGTAGATAGTACATTCGGATTGCTTGATGTCGACTCCCAATCCGGAAGAGGCATTTGCCTGTGGGTCTGCATCAACAACCAGTACTTTCTTTTCAAGCGTAGCCAGCGAAGCTGCGAGGTTAATCGTAGTCGTTGTTTTTCCTACACCACCTTTTTGATTGGCCAAAGCAATTATTTTTCCCATATTATCTAAATTTATTGGCAGCGAAATAAGTGATAAATCCTCAGAGCGCCTACTAAAAAATAGAAACTTTGCTTAATCTGTTGATAAGTCACCTGTTTTGTTAATAACTGCCAGGCGAGATACGGGCATTTTTTCTCTTTTTAGCTCGCAAATATACGTATTAAAATTGAATATCAATTCCTTTTTTTACTCACTTGCAGAAGATTAAGATTTGTAAACGGGTAGTCTGCATGGCTAACCATCAGATGGTTTCAAGACTTCCATTAAGAGTTAGCTGATAAAACATCCCCATGTTTTTGATAACAAGATCCCCATGTTGTATCTAACAACATCCGGATGTTCTTCACAATAACATCCGGATGTTTTATACTCTTGTTTCTTATCTGCTGTGAATACAATATTAATAGACCTTCGCTTTCCTATTTGGTTCTGTTGTCGATACAAGTTCTTTTTGCTACTTTTGTGCATTTCGAAAACATAAAATAATAGATAAGGTAAGATTGTATGGAAAATAAAAGGCCTTTGATCCTCGTTTCCAATGACGACGGTATTATGGCAAAAGGTATTAGTGAACTGATTAAATTTCTTCGTCCGCTGGGCGAAATCGTAGTAATGGCTCCTGACGCTCCCCGTTCCGGCAGTGGATGTGCACTGACGGTGACACAGCCGGTGCATTATCAGTTATTGAAAAAAGATGTGGGGTTGACTGTTTATAAGTGTTCCGGTACGCCGGCCGATTGTATAAAACTGGCACGAAATCAGATACTTGACCGTGAACCCGATCTGGTTGTCGGTGGGATTAATCATGGTGACAATTCTGCTACCAATGTACACTACTCCGGCACGATGGGGGTTGTAATCGAAGGTTGCCTTAACGGAATTCCTTCTATCGGGTTTTCTATTTGTGATCATGCCCCCGGAGCTGATTTTGATGCTGCAGGACCTTATGTGCGGAAAATAGCGGCAATGGTTCTTGAGAAGGGACTTCCGCCACTGACTTGTCTCAATGTGAATTTTCCCAATACTCCGGAACTGAAGGGAGTGAAAATCTGCGAACAGGCCAAAGGGCACTGGAGCGGAGAGTGGCAGGCCTGTCCACGGAGAGACGATACGAATTATTATTGGCTGACCGGAGAGTTTATCGATCACGAACCGGAGAACGAGAAGAACGATCATTGGGCGTTGGCCAACGGATATGTAGCCATCACACCGACGGTAGTGGATATGACTGCTTATCATTTTATGGACGAATTGAAATCCTGGGAATTATGAAATACTATCTGATTGTTGGCGAAGCCTCGGGCGATTTGCACGCTTCTCACTTGATGGCTGCACTGAAAGAGGAGGATCCGCGGGCTGAATTCCGTTTCTTTGGCGGTGATATGATGGCCGCTGTAGGAGGAACGATGGTGAAGCATTATAAGGAGCTGGCTTACATGGGCTTTATTCCTGTATTGCTGCATCTGCGAACCATCTTTGCCAACATGAAGAGATGTAAGGAGGACATCGTGGCATGGGCGCCGGATGTTGTTATTTTGGTGGATTATCCGGGCTTTAATCTCGATATTGCCAAGTTTGTGCATGCGAAAACGAAGATTCCGGTTTACTACTATATTTCTCCCAAGATTTGGGCATGGAAAGAATATCGTATCAAAAATATAAGAAGAGATGTAGATGAGCTTTTCTCCATTCTCCCTTTTGAGGTTGAGTTTTTTGAAGGGCATCAATACCCGATTCATTACGTTGGTAATCCGACGGTGGATGAAGTTACCGCTTTCAAGGCTGCAAATCCGGAAACATTTGCCGATTTTATCAGTGATAATGAGTTAGCGGATAAGCCTATCATTGCTTTGCTTGCCGGAAGCCGGAAGCAGGAGATTAAGGATAATCTCCCCGATATGATCCGGGCAGCCTCGGCTTTTCCGGATTATCAGCTTGTGCTGGCTGCCGCTCCCGGCATTTCTCCGGAATACTATGCTGAATTCGTAAAAGGGACAAATCTGCAAGTAATCTTTGGCCGGACTTACCGCTTGCTTCAACAGGCGGATGTCGCTTTGGTGACATCCGGAACTGCCACTCTTGAGACGGCACTTTTCCGCGTACCGCAAGTGGTTTGCTATCATACTCCCGTAGGGAAGCTGGTGTCTTTCCTCCGGAAACATATCTTGAAGGTGAAGTTTATCTCGTTGGTCAACTTGATTGCCGGACGGGAAGTAGTCAGGGAATTGGTGGCTGATACGATGACGGTGGAGAATATGCGGAACGAGCTGAAACGTTTGTTGTTTCAAGAAGACTATCGACGGAAAATGTTGGATGGTTATGAAGAAATGGCACGGTTGCTCGGACCGGCAGGAGCCCCGAGGCATGCTGCCCGCGAAATGGTGAAATTGCTTAAAAAATAGTTTTTTATTCAATAATAGGACAGAAACCGGTGCAGTAAATGCCCGGTTTTTTTATTTATAGGGTAAAAGGAATAAATTAAGAATAGATATGAAAAGAGTTAAACTACTTTGGGTGGCAATGTTGACGCTGATACTGCCGGCATTGCAGTCGTGTGATGACGGTGACGGTTATTCATTGGGCGATATAGCAAGAGACTGGGCTACAGTCCGGGTAGTCGGTGGTGATACGTATGCACTGAATGCCGACCATTGGGGAAGTCTTTGGCCTGCTGCGACCGCGATTCCGGGCTATAGGCCGATAGACGGACAGCGTGTGATTACTTATTTCAATCCTCTTTATGATAATTATGAAGGATACGATCATGGGGTAAAAGTAGAGTGTAACTATGACGTCCTGACCAAACAAATAGAGGACCTGACTGCCGACAATGAAGCGGAAATAGGCAATGACCCTGTTCTTGTATATAAAGATATGATGTGGATTGGAGGCGGATATCTGAACATCATTTTTCGCCAGTGCTTACCGGCCAAAGAAAAACATCGCTTCAGTCTGGTTCGCGATACGCGAAACATGGCTAAAGATGGTGATGACGGGTATATCCATTTGGAATATCGTTATAATACGTATGGTGATGTGACTAAGCGTTGTTTAAACGGTGCGGTATCTTTTAATTTGAATTCGTTGGATCTGACCGGTAAGAAAGGCATTAAAGTGAAACTGAATTCTGTTGAAAACGGAGAAGTTGAGGTAGTCTTTGATGTAAAAGAACAGCCGATACCCGAGGGTGCAAAGAATATAGAGCTTTCAAACGAAGTTCAGGTAATGTAAAAAGGGTGAGTTGTAAATAACGGGCTACAAACGGAAGTTTCGCTATATTCTGCGGGATGCTTTACGTTTGTAGCCCGTTTTTATTTGCGGCTATTATTCTTTTATCGATTTTAGAACAGGGTCAGTGCATATAAGTAGACAACTCCTGCCGGTATGGCCATAAGCGAACTGTCGAAGCGATCGAGCATACCACCGTGTCCCGGCAAAATGCTTCCAGAATCTTTAATTTGCAATTGACGTTTCAGAAGTGACTCCGTTAAGTCTCCCCAAGTTCCGAAAATAACAACGACCAGTGCCAACCCGGCCCACTCAGCCCAAGTCATGACCGGAAAGAAATAGGCAAATGCAAACGAAGCGGCAATGGCTACGATACCGCCGCCGATAGAACCTTCCCATGACTTCTTCGGAGAAATACGTTCGAATAAACGATGCTTGCCAAACAGAGAGCCGAAGCAGTAGGCGCCCGTATCATTCAGCCATAAAAATACAAATATAGAAAGCGGTAATATCGGATTATAAGAGACGCTGGTTGTTTCCGGATCATTCTGGAAAGCGAGTACATTCAGTAAAGCAAAAGGGAGAGCGATATACATCTGGCTCAACATGGAATAAGCCCAGTTGAGTACCGGATTCTTTTTCTTAAGGTATAATTCGCTTACCATCAGGTAAATGAGCAATACCAGATAAGGAATGAATATTTTGGAATCGGCAGCATCGATACAGAATCCCATGAGAGCAAGAAATAGATAAGCCCCTCCCAGCATGGTGATGGTCCGGTTGATGGCTACTTCCCCCGATTGATTGACAAGATGGCCGAACTCACGTATGGTCAAAGCACTGACAATAACGAAAAGTGTCCCGAAAGCCAGTGGATCGTACAGTATACAACCCACTATGATGGCTACAAATAATATTCCTGTTATGGCGCGTTGTAAAAAGTTGTTCTTCAAGGTGCTGTTACGTTTTTAGTTTTGTGATGCCGCCGGTTCTTGTTGCGTATTATCTTTTTGCGACTCTGTTGCTTGTGGAGTATCGGTATCTTCTCCATCCGTAGAGTGGGCGGTATTTTCTTGTTTGCTATTGGCTGCCATGATCTCTTCCGAACGGGAAGCCCAAGGACGTTTACCGAAGATACGTTCTACGTCTTCGGCAAAGATCACTTCTTTATCGATCAGTAGCTGCGCCAATTCGTTGTGCTGCTCTTTGTGTTCCGAGAGGATTTGTTTGGCACGTTCATATTGTTCGTTAACCATTCTTTTCACCTCTTCGTCAATCAGTTCGGCAGTCTTTTCGCTATACGGACGTTGGAACGAATACTCATCATTATTATAATAGCATAAGTTCGGCAACTTTTCACTCATTCCCAGGTAGGCGATCATGCCATAAGCCTGTTTGGTCACACGTTCAAGGTCATTGGCAGCTCCACTGGATACGCGGCCAATGAAGAGATCTTCTGCTGCGCGTCCGCCCAGAGTGGCACACATCTCATCGAGCATTTGCTCTTTGGTGGTAATTTGCCTTTCTTCCGGCAGATACCATGCAGCTCCCAATGCGCGTCCACGAGGAACGATGGTTACCTTAATCAATGGGTTGGCATATTCCAATAACCAAGAGATGCTTGCGTGTCCGGCTTCATGCAAAGCAATAGAGCGGCGTTCGGCTTCCGTGGTGATTTTGGTTTTCTTTTCAAGTCCACCGATGATACGGTCTACAGCATCCAGAAAATCCTGTTTGCCTACGAATTTCTTTCCATGTCGTGCAGCTATCAGGGCTGCTTCGTTGCATACGTTTGCAATATCAGCTCCCGAAAATCCGGGAGTCTGGCGGGCAAGCAGATCTACATCTACTGTATCGTCTATCTTGATGGGGCGCAAATGCACACCAAATACTTCTTTACGTTCGTTGAGATCCGGTAAATCTACATGAATTTGCCGGTCGAATCGTCCGGCACGGAGTAATGCTTTATCGAGTACATCCACACGGTTAGTGGCTGCCAGAATAATAACACCGCTGTTTGAGCCGAAACCGTCCATTTCAGTTAGCAGCTGGTTCAACGTGTTCTCACGTTCGTCATTGCCGCCCATCGCAGGATTCTTGCCGCGGGCACGTCCTACGGCATCAATCTCATCGATGAAAACAATACAGGGAGCCTTTTCCTTAGCCTGTTTGAAAAGGTCGCGTACGCGGGATGCACCTACACCGACAAACATTTCAACGAAATCGGAACCGGCCAAAGAGAAAAAAGGTACATTGGCTTCACCGGCTACAGCCTTTGCAAGCAATGTTTTACCTGTTCCCGGAGGGCCTACCAGCAAGGCGCCTTTAGGAATTTTACCTCCCAAATCCGTATATTTCTGGGGTTCTTTCAGGAATTCGACAATCTCTTCTACTTCCTGTTTGGCTTCTGCCAGTCCGGCTACATCTTTAAATGTCACTTTGATGGATCCACCTTTCTCAAAGAGCTGTGCTTTCGATTTTCCTACATTGAATACGCCACCTGCTCCACCACTGGCACCACTGCCCATGCGGCGCATGAAGAATATCCACAAGGCAATCAGAAAGACAATAGGCAGCACATTCCAAAGTATTGCGCTGAAGTAGTCTTTCTTCTTATCATAGCTGACAGAACCGTCGAAGTGTGTTTCTTCTTTCTCCTTTTGCAGGAAGTTATCCAGATTTTCGCGTGAAGGAGCTTCGGTGGTAATCATCGGATTCCGGCCTACACGTGTAGAATCTTGTTTGAATACAGCTCCTACGTACTGTGGCTTAATATAAATTTCAACTGTGTTGTCATCATAGCCAATCACTTTACTGACATACCCGTCACGTACGTATTGTTGGAATTCATCATAAGAGATGTTCTTGTTAACAGAACTGTTTCCGTTAGCGAAATACAGCCCTAAAAGCATCAGGGCGATAATCATATACATCCAGTTCAGATTGAACTTGGGCATATTTACTTTATTGTTGGTTTTCTTGCTGTTATTGTCCATACTGATAGATTAATCAATGTCGGGAATAGTAATTAGTTTGGCATCTGCCCACAGGTGCTCCAAATTATAAAAGTTTCTGGCCTCCGGCAGGAATACGTGTACTAATACGTCAGAAAAGTCCATAGCTACCCACTCTGCGTTTCGTTGTCCATCGATGGCAGAGGGTTTAGTGCCGGCACCTTTTCGGGTAAATTCTTTTATGGAATCTACGATGGCAACGACCTGGCTGGGGGAGTTCCCCTGACAGATTACAAAGTATTGGCATATCGTGTCGTCAATGTTTGTCAGATCTGCTATGACAATGTTTTTACCTTTTTTTTCTTGTATACCTTCGGTTATCTTTTCTATTAATACTTTCGTTTCGTTCATTTATAGGTTGAAATTAAATAATCAATGTTTAGTTTCTGTTTATAACAAGGAAGGGGCATTCTTTGTTTTCCTGTCATAAACGTGATATTTTTTACAAATATACGCTGATTTATTGTATCAAGGAAGGTTATATGCTAAATCTATTTCATTTTTTGTTTTTTTTTAGGGATGCATCTCTTTGGAATCCGGCGTATTAGATATTTTTTTGCAAAAAAAGAGCGAAAAGTATTTGTGATTAAAAAAAACTTTGTACCTTTGCAACCGCAAACGAGAAACAAAGGATGTGAATCGTTAAGCGACATTGGGCTATGGTGTAATGGTAACACTACAGATTCTGGTCCTGTCATTTCTGGTTCGAGTCCAGATAGCCCAACAAAGAGAGCGAAGTTTTTATATAAAACTTCGCTCTCTTTGTTGGTATTCTTTCCTATTTATAATTTTCGTATATAAAAAAAGCGAATCAAAGGGGCTTATGCCTTCTGATTCGCTTTACATAGAACTAAAAATTATTTTCCTTTATTCTTCTTTGATTGATTCATCAATTACCTTTATCTTCTGCAATACCAATTCCAGATCAGCTTTGAGCTTTTCTACCTTACGGTTAATTTCGGTCAAAAGGCTGTTTCCCTTTTTGGAAGAGGTAGTGAGGAAGCCCAAGTTGTTTTCATAGGTCTGGAGTTCGTTTTTCATGTTCTCGTACGTACGAACCAATTTTTCGCGTTCACGATAAATAGATTGCGAACCTCCACTTTGAATATTACCGATAGAAGATTTGAAATTACTCAGTTTCTTGTTCGATGCACTGATATTGAATCGGTCGAAAAGCTGGTCAATCAAACCGTGATATTGCTTATAAAGCTTATCTTTCTCTTTGAAAGGAACATGCCCGATATTATTCCATTCTTTCATCAATTCACGAACTTCTTTGCTTGCTTCATCAGCATCTGTTGTTTCGTCAATTGAGGTTAATTGGGCTATGATTGCTTTTTTCTTTTCCAGATTTTCTTGTTCTACAGAACGTTGGGAAGAGGTGGCTTTGCCCTTTTGTTCAAAGAAGTAATCACATGCAGTGATAAAACGTTTCCAAACTGCATCCGAATATTTTTTAGAAACAGGGCCGATTGTCTTCCATTCTTTTTGTAGTTTAGTCAAGACTTCGGCTGTTTCTTTCCAGTCGGTACTATCTTTCAGAGCTTCTGCCTTTTCACATAATGCTTTTTTCTTTTCCAGATTGGCATTCATACCCTCTTTCAGAGACTTGAAGAATTCTCCTTTTTTCTTGAAGAACTCGTCGCAAGCTTTACGGAAACGCTCAAAGATTTTCACGTTCATTTTCTGTGGAGCGAAACCGATTGTTTTCCATTTGTTTTGCAGGGCGATTACTTCTTGCGTCTTGGTTTCCCATGCAGCAAATGTTTTCAGTTGATCGAATTCGATTGCTTCTACTATTTCGCAAATAACTGTTTTCTGATCCAGATTATGCTGTTCGCTCTCTTTTAATGCTTCGAAATGTTGCTGATGACGACGATTGACAGCAGTAGAGGCAGTTTTGAAGCGGTTCCATATTTCGTCACGCAATTCTTTGGCAACCGGGCCGGTATCGCGGAACTCTTGATGTAGTTTCTGTAATTGATGGAAAGCGGAGACTACATCTTGTTCGTCGGCCAGTTTCTCTGCAGCTTCACAAAGGTGTGTCTTGATTTCCAGATTCTTCTTGAAATCATATTCCCTGAATTCATTATTCAGTTTTAGTATATCGTAGAACTTCTCAACATACAGTTGATAATTCTTCCACAACTCGTTTACTTTAGCCTGTGGTACCAGCTTTACTTCATTCCACTGTTGCTGTAGCTTTTTAAATTCATTGTAGGATTTATTGGCGTCATCGGGTGATTCCACCAGTTCTTTTAATTCTTCGATAATCGACAGCTTGACCTGAAGATTCTCTTCTTTCTGTTTTTCAATCTCAGCAGCCAAAGCACTTCTCTTCTCTTTGATGGCTGCCATTAAACTTTTGAATTCTTCTTCTACACCGTTAGGCTGTGCAATAAATTCATCTTCGGCACCACCATTTTCTACGAATAACTTTTTCGCAGCCTCGAGTTCGGCATTATGAATTTTATAGAAAGTCTGCTTTAAACCATCCAGCTCCTGTTTACTTGCATTTTCAGCATCTTGGGCAACTTCTTTTAATCGGGACAGCACTTCTTCTTTAGTGTTCAGTCTTGAACCTGATTCGGTTGATTTTTCAGCAATCGTTTCTTCAGCCGGAGTTTCTGTAATCTCTTCAGAAACCTCAACTGCTTTTTTTTCTTCTTCTAATTCCCCTTGTTTCAAAGGTTGGTTAGTGTCATGAGAGTCCATCATTGTATATTCGTTTTTAGGAAAACAGGATTTGTCCTTAAATCCATTAGGTCACAAATTAATGAAATAAAATGATTACTTCATACTATTTTCCTTTATTTTTTTTCATTATAGCTGTTTTTTACGATAATAACACCGTAATTCCCATGTACATCATCATACCAATGATGTCATTTGTAATGGCAATAAACGGCCCTGTAGCTATAGCAGGATCTATTTTCATCTTTTCCAGTGTCATTGGAACCAGAGTACCGAAGATGGAGGCAAACATCACTACTGAAAACAGGCTGATGGATACCGAATAAGTAACAGTGGCCGTTGCACCGAAACGAATGAAATTATAGGTATATACCAGTAAAGAGATGATTGTGGCATTAATCAATGCAACTACAGCTTCTTTGCTGACTTGCTTGAACGTGTTTTTAGCATCGAGAGAACTGTTTGCCAAGCCTTGTACGACAAGTGCCGATGACTGGGTTCCCACATTTCCACCTGTACCGCCAATTAACGGTATGTAAAGAGCCATTTCGGGATGTGCGGCGAAAGTAGAATCAAAATTACCTAATATCATAGAGTTACCTATGCCGCCAATCATACCGATTAATAGCCAGGGCAAGCGGGCTGTAGTCTGACGAAGTACATTGTCGTCCGTTTCTACATCCTGCGAGAGACCGGATGCCAATTGGTAGTCGCGCTCCGATTGTTCACGAACCTCGTCCATGACGTCGTCGACGGTAATCTGTCCTACTAACCGGCCGATGCTGTCGAGAACCGGGATAGCAACCAAGTCATACTTTTCGATAATTTGTGCCACTTCATCGATAGGTGTGTCTACGTGCACCGAGATAGGGTCTTTCTGCATCACATGTTTTACTTTGGATACAGAGGGTGACGTAATCATCTTTTTCAGTGGAAATATTCCGCGAAGACGTTCGTCATCGTCTATCACGTATACATAATAGATGTCATCAAGTTCTTCTGCCTGTTGACGCATTTCTTTCAGGCATTCGGGCATACTCCAGTTTTCGTTGACGGTCACCATTTCCGTACCCATCAAACCACCGGCGGTATTTTCGTCATATTTCAGCAGGTCGACAATGTCTCCTGCCTGTTCGATGTCTTCAATGTGCGAAAGTACCTCTTCCTGCTTGTCTTCATCCAGTTCGCGCATCAAATCTACGGCATCGTCCGTATCCATATAGTCAACGAAACGTTTGGCAATGGTTTCTGATGGCAGGATGTCAAGAAACTCTTTACGAACATCCTCGTCCATTTCTACAAGTACGTCCGCGGCAGTTTCATTATCAAGTAATCGATAGACGAAGCGGGCTTCTTCCGGATTCAATTCGTTACACAACTCCGCTATATCAGCAGGGTGCAGATCGATAAGAAGCTCTTTTACTTTATCGGCATCTTTTTCTCCGATAAGCTCTTTTACGTTGTCAATGTATTCTTCGTTCATAATTACATCCTTACCTGCTTCCCGTAAATCGAGGAAGTCACGTTTAGTATACTACGTTTGTTCAGTCCGATAATCCGGCTTCCCCATTGGGAATTTCTTTTTGAGAAGTTGCTTCTATCGGGGACTTCAGCGCTTGTTCCACCCGGTTTGTCAGGTCTATAAACTCCTGTACCGAGAGTTGTTCAGGGCGTTTGTTGAATAGAGCGTCTTCTGTCAACGGGCAATCTTTACCCAAGATCGGTTTGATGGAGTTTCGTAATGTCTTTCGACGCTGGTTGAAAGTAGTTTTCACTACCTGTTTGAATAGCTTCGGATCACAACCAAGGTCTTGTACCTCGTTACGTGTCATTCGTATGACTGCACTCTTCACTTTTGGAGGTGGGTTGAACACATGTTCGCTTACAGTGAAAAGATACTCTACCCGATACCAGGCTTGTATCAGAACGCTGAGAATGCCATATGTTTTACTGCCCGGCCCGGCCGCAATGCGTTCGGCTACTTCCTTTTGGATCATTCCTGTACAGCAAGGAATCAGGTCTTTGTTATCCAACATTTTGAAAAATATCTGGCTGGATATATTATAAGGATAGTTTCCGGTTAATGCGAACGGATGTCCGCCAAATAAACGTTGCAGGTTCATTTTCAGGAAGTCATCCTCGATGATGTTGTCTTCCAGTGACGGATAGGCTTCTCGCAGATAGGCTACCGATTCATAATCGACCTCCACCACTTTTACCAACCGTTCTTTTTTGACAAGGAACTGAGTGAGCACACCCATTCCCGGCCCAACTTCCAGAATCGGCAGTTCGGGGAATGTATCTACTGTATTGGCAATGTCCTGTGCCACTTTCAGGTCTTTCAGGAAGTGTTGTCCGAGAAACTTTTTAGGCTTTACTAATTTCATTTATCAACTAAATAACTACTTTTGCAGCAGACAAAGGTAATTCTTTTAAATGAAGAATAAAGAATTAGGGATGAAGAAACTAATAAAAAAGACACTGAAACTTATCTTACCATTGGTTTTGGGAGGCTTTATCTTATATTGGGTCTATCGTGACTTCGATTTTGTAAAAGCCGCGGAGGTTTTGCAACACGGCACAAACTGGTGGTGGATGGCTTTTTCACTTCTTTTCGGCATATCGGCACAAGTGTTTCGTGGTTGGCGTTGGCGTCAGACGCTGGAACCTTTGGGAGCGTTTCCCCGAAGAAGTGATTGCGTCAATGCCATTTTCATTTCGTATGCAGCCAGTTTGGTGGTGCCGCGGGTAGGAGAAGTGAGCCGGTGTGGGATACTTGCAAAATACGATGATGTTTCCTTTGCTAAATCTTTAGGTACTGTGGTAACCGAACGTTTGGTAGATACACTGACTATTCTTTTGATTACCGGTGTCACGGTTTTGTTGCAAATGCCTGTATTTGTCACCTTTCTTGAACAAACCGGTACGAAGATTCCTTCATTGATGCATTTACTTACGTCTGTTTGGTTCTATATCATTCTGTTTTGTGGAATAGGAGTTGTTGTGCTATTTTATTATTTGATTCGTACCCTTTCTTTTTTCGAGAAAGTGAAAGGAGTTGTACTGAATGTTTGTGAAGGCATTATGTCACTGCGGAATGTGAAAAATCTTCCGCTTTTCCTGCTTTATAGCTTTTTGATTTGGCTCAGCTATTTTCTCCATTTTTATTTCACTTTCTATTGTTTTGCTTTTACGGCACATCTGGGACTTCTTGCTGCATTGGTCATGTTTGTCGGAGGAACATTTGCCGTAATTGTTCCTACTCCGAATGGGGCCGGTCCGTGGCATTTTGCAGTGATCACCATGATGATGCTTTATGGGGTAAATGCGACAGATGCCGGAATATTTGCATTGATCGTTCATGGCATTCAAACCTTATTGGTCGTTTTATTAGGCATTTACGGGTTGGCGGCTATTTCCTTCCTCCGACGAAAATAATATTTGCTGATAACAATTGTGTTTCAGGAAATGCGCTTTGCTAACTTAAAACAATATGTGTGTTATTGCTATACATATTTAATCTGTAAATCCGGTTTTTGAACTTTTTTTATTTGAATTTCTTCCGGTAATTCTTTCTTTTCCATTCTTTTTAGTAGCTTTGACCTTTAGAAATTGATTTAAAACCTATAAATAATTCATTTATGAGCACAATTCTTGATTTAGCTCCACAAAATGTATGGAAGCACTTCTATTCTTTGACGCAGATTCCGCGTCCGTCGGGACATATGGAAAAAATTACCGGGTTTCTGGTAAATTTCGGTAAAGGTCTCGGCTTGGAAACCTTTGTAGATGAAGCCGGCAATGTGATTATCCGTAAACCTGCCACTCCGGGGATGGAAAATAGAAAAGGAGTAATCCTTCAGGCACATATGGATATGGTACCACAGAAAAACAATGATACTGTTCACGATTTTGAGAAAGATCCGATTGAAACTTATATAGATGGTGAATGGGTGAAAGCTAAAGGTACTACACTTGGAGCCGATAATGGTTTGGGAGTAGCTGCTATCATGGCTGTTCTTGAAGATCAGAATCTGAAACACGGACCGTTGGAAGCTTTGATTACAAAGGATGAAGAAACAGGTATGTTTGGTGCTTTTGGTCTGAAACCGGGTACTGTGAATGGAGAAATACTGCTTAATCTCGATTCTGAAGACGAAGGTGAACTTTACATCGGCTGTGCCGGTGGTATGGACGTTACCGCATTTCTTGAGTATAAGGAAGTGGCTCCGGAAGGTGGTGATATTGCCATTAAGGTAAGTTTGAAAGGTCTTCGTGGCGGTCATTCCGGACTGGAAATCAATCAGGGACGTGCCAATGCCAACAAATTACTGGTACGTTTTGTGCGTGAAGCTGTAGCAAGTTATGAAGCTCGCCTGGCAACTTGGGAAGGTGGAAATATGCGGAATGCCATTCCCCGTGAAGCCCATGCAGTAGTAACTATCCCCGCTGAAAATGAAGAAGAACTATTGGGTTTAGTGAAGTATTGCGAAGATATTTTCAATGAAGAGTATAAAGCAATCGAAACTCCTATCAGCTTCACTGCCGAGCGGGTAGAACTGCCTGCAGGAGAAGTACCTGAAGAGATTCAGGATAATCTGATCGATGCTATTTTTGCTTGTCAGAATGGTGTGATGCGAATGATTCCTACAATTCCCGATACAGTAGAAACCTCTTCAAATCTGGCAATCATTAATATTGGTGGTGGAAAAGCTTCTTTCAAGATTCTGGCACGTAGTTCCAGCGACAGCATGAAAGAATGTCTGACTACCAGCCTTGAATGTTGCTTTTCTATGGCGGGTATGAAAGTGGAGATGACGGGAGGATATTCCGGATGGCAACCCGACATCGATTCTCCGATTCTGCATGCAATGAAAGAATCTTATAAAAAGCAGTTTGGTACAGAGCCGGAAGTGAAAGTTATTCATGCCGGGTTGGAATGCGGTATCATTGGGGCTATTATTCCTGGACTGGATATGATTTCATTTGGCCCTACACTGCGTTCACCGCACTCTCCTGATGAAAGAGCCTTGATTCCGACTGTGCAGAAATTCTATGATTTTCTGGTTGCTACATTAGAACAGACACCGATTAAATAAAGGTTCATCAGCGAATATACGAATGAGGGGCAAGCGTTACAAGCGTTTGCCTCTCTTCTTTTTTAAGGATCTCTTTTTGTTTTCCTGTTTCATGCCGACTTGTCATCCAAATGCAGAATTGTCAATGGCAACCTGCCTTTCTGACTTTATTTATGTCCGGTTTTGTCATATGATTGCCAATAGAAACCGATTTTCTTGATATATATCAAGAAATATGTTTTAAAACATATTTTTCTTCCCTTTTTGAGTACAACGTATCTATTTAGGCTTTATTTTTGTGCTGTAAAACATAAGAATTAGGATAACATAGTTTTTAGGTAACAGTTTTTTTAGGTAAAAAGATTATGAAGATTGTAAGAAGTTTATTAAAGAATTTGGCAAATGCCAATCCTAACATCTGGGGATATGTAACGCTTTAAGCATTCTCCCCTTTAGGTTTTCGATGTGTGTTTATTAATTAAGGTAATTATTATTAGTATTTGAAGCAATGAAAAAAGTAGTAATGCATCTGCTGGAAAGATGTTTAAGAGAAGCCGGCAGAAATGAAATGATGAAGTGGGGATACACTAAATAAAAGTGTTCCCCACTTTTTTTATTGGGGAGTTACTTCACCCATTGGACTGCGAGGGTCATTCTTCTACACGAAAACTCGTTTCACCTCGGATTGCTTCTCCTTGGTGCGTAAAGCCTTCCACCACTACTTTAAATTCTCCTTCAAGGTCGGATGTGTAAAAAAGGAGTGTGGTAGCTTTTCCCTTTTCTGTTTTTACGGAGGGGTTCCAGTATAATGTATGCCGGAAATCCGGTTTGCGTGATTTTCTGTCAACCTCGTTTTTGTACTCGGGCATGCTGAATGCAACGGGCAATTGAGGACATTCATATACTGTCAGTTGCGAGTCGTCACTTAACTGTATGGAAGGCAGGTTTCCTTTTTGCGTGGTCAGGGAAATCATACATTCGAATGTTTCACCGCTAAAAGCATAGCGGCTGTTATAGATATCGATTTTTTTCACCAATTTGGGGTTATACTTCAGAATATCTTCGTGATCGTGAATAGGAACACCATCCAATAACACTAATGTATTTCCGACATTGAATCTTTTTTCTCCCTCTTTGAGTACTTTTAGCCTGCGTTTACCATTCACTTTGCGTATTATCACGCTACGTACAAATTCTACAAAGGTTTCTGTCATCGTGCTGAATCTTGTGTATTCATCCAGATTGTAGTTCAGATAAGGTTGGAGCCCGTAACAAGATTGCAGAGGGATACCATGGTCAAGAGAATCGAGCATGACAACTTGTTGTAGCTGTATGCCTATGCTTCTTTCCAATAATCGTTTTTTATTTCGATAGAGTTTAAGTTGGGGGAGATTTTTCGGCAGATTCTCACAGAAAGGCGATAAAATATTCATTTGGTAAGATTCTCCATTAGCTCCCCATGCGGCAGCCACTATGTCATTGATTCCAAATATATTGCTAGTGTAGAATCGTGCATTCCCTTCAACGTCTACTTGTCCTTGTACATACCGGATATCTTTACCTACAAAAGCGATGTCTGCTGACACATGTTTATTCTGCATCTGTTTCAGTGTTTCTCCTTCGGGAGTTTGTATTTGTCCGCGGATGATATGTCCTTCATATTCCGGTACCCATTGACCGGAGAATGTGCCGGGCGTACTGGTAACTTGCTGTCTCCAGACAGATTCTTCATGATGTGGAAGTATGACCAGTGAATCATTGCGGCTTACCGAAACGATAAGGTCGGATACTTCTTCGGGCAGGCCATTGATGGTCAATTCTACAGGTTGGCGCATACTATACGACGGCCGGGAAGTGTTTATACGAATGTTTCCGTTCATAGCCGGTACTTCTTTCGGGTATGTTTCCGTAGAATCGGCTAATGTTATCGGGTCAGATTCCGCAATCCGGAAAGTGTTGATTATGGCAATCTGCTTTCGAAAAAAGATTTTTTCCCCTTCATCTCTCATATATTGGGTATATCCGCTTAACTCGTAAATACCTGAGGGAGCATCAGCCGGAATCTTTATTTTTCCCGAACCGCTGCCATTGTCAAGTGCTAATTTTAACTGGGCCTGTGGGCGTTCGGCATTTGATATTTCTACATATCCCACTTTGCTGAAAAAAGATGGTTGGAAGTGGGTGTCAGTGGTATAAAACTTGATCCAAACTTCTTCGCCGGCCAGATAACACGTTTTGTCCGTATGTACATACACTCGTTCGTATAGTTCTTCCTGTGCCTGTGAAATCAGACAAAACAATGCAAAGAAATATAGTGTGAAGATTCGTTTCATGATTGTCTCCTTTCTTTTTAAGTTATTGGTGATCGTTGGGCCAGAACGAAGGTTTGTTTTTATTTCCTCCGTTATATTCACATTCTGTGCATCTTTGCAGCGTCCAGTTATCGATGTGTGTACCTGTTCCAACAGGACGATAGCCAGCCAGATATCTTGTCAGATAGGTGTTGTAGCCCATTTCGTTCAGATCATCGTCCGTCAGTTCCTCGCAATCTGTGTATCGGGGAGGATGTTCTATGTCATTGGGGCGAATATAGATTCTCTTTTCGACTATGTTTTTGTAAACCCCGACATAGCCGATGGCTCTTCGCTCAGGCTGAGTGGTACAACTGAGATTTCCCTGAACTTCGGAAGGTTGTGGAGTAAAGATTCCTCCCATGTCTTCATTTTGCTGTTGTACATTCAGATAATATTCATACCCTGCTTTACTCAGTGTCCGTTGTTGTACCAGTACACTGTATAACACTGTAAATCTATCTCCTTTTACCGGTGCTTCAAACAGCTTATTGTTTATGATCCGGTTTTCTTTCAGTGATTGGGTTGAACTGATCAATATATTTCTGGATAATTCTTTTTTCCAGCAATAGAAGGTAGGGTAACTGCTGTCCTCGTAAATGCGGTTTGTTTCCGGATCGAAGTAACAAGTTGTCATGTAATTAGCTCTAATCTCCCAGTCTTCTTTGTAATTCCACATGTAATATTGGGTTTTTCCGGGATCACCATGTGTAGATACCCGGATGGTCAGTGGCTGTTCTTTTACGGGCTGTATCCATGAAACACTGTCTATTTCAGGAGTTTCCATCGGTTCGGAGGGAGAAGAGATATAAATCTCTCCATTATATTCTATTTCTACTCCATAAGATACGTTGTTCTGTAATTCCCCGATGCTGATTTGATATTTGCCTTCTCCGATAGCCTTACCGGGATTACTCCGATAGCCGTCACTGCCGGTTACAATGATTTTGGCCTCAATGTCTCGATAGTTTTCCGGGGATTCTTCGGACAGTGGGACACTTTTACTTAATGAAAATACGACTTCCGTATTGGCAATGATGTCGCCGGTCACTACCAACAGTTCTTCGTCGGAAGTGGGAAGTTGTGCGTTAAATTCGGAGACACAACCTGTCAGGCAGAGTAGCAATAGATAGATAATATATTTTGATTTCAACATGGTGTTAGAATTTTATGTTATATGTAATGAAAGGAATCGGCACTCCGAAGATAGACATCTGGTACCCCTTTATCTGACCTTCTTCCGACACATAATAAATGGAATAAACATTTTTTCTTCCGGTAACGTTGTATATGCCGATAGAAATAGAACTATGCGTTAGTAGCGTCAGGTGATGGCTGGGCTCTATATTGAAAGAGATGTCTGTACGAAAGTAGTCCGGTATACGGTATGAGTTTCGTTCCGTGTAATAAGCCCGCATCGATTGTGTCGACTCATCATAATATTGTCCGGCAGGAATGGTTGTCGGACGTCCTGTGCTGTAGTCCACATTGATCGACATACTGTAGCGGTGCGTAAATTTATAGTTACCTACAAACTTGAAATCATGAGGCTTATCATATTCCGTAGGATACCAGTCACCGTTGTTTACCGGTTTTTCGATCCGTTTGTCATTCTGTCTCAAGAAAGTACGCGAATAGGTATAACTCATCCAACCGTTCAGTTTTCCAACCTGTTTTTTTACCTGCAGTTCCACACCGTAGGCGTGTCCTTGCGTGTTGATAACATCAGTTTCAATATGGTGGTTCATTAGCAGTTTGGCTCCTCCGCGATAGTCCAGATAATCGGACATCCGCTTATAATAACCTTCCACTGAGTATTCCCAGATACCGTTCGGAGAATTCAGGTAAAGTCCTGCCGCGGCTTGCCAACCTTTTTGGGGTTTAATGTTGACATCACTCAGTTTCCATGTGTCGGTTGGCGACATGATGACAGTATTCGACAGTTTATGTATATATTGCCGCATCGAGTTAAATCCTGCTTTAATTGAAAAATCATCCGTGAAGGAGTATCGTGCGGATAGCCGGAATTCGGGTCCGTGATAGGTTTTCATCACTTTTCCTGCTCCGGCAGTGATAGTATCTGTTATAGTCGATTCGTGCGGGAGCGTACCCGGTTCATATTTATAATACGAACGTGGGCCTAACGCATTGAATAGCGAATAGCGGATTCCTGCGTTGACAGACAGTTTTGGAGTGATTTCCCATTCATCACCCAAATAGAACGCCGTTTCCAGAGCTTTATCTTTTTGCAAAGCATCCTTTTTCACCAGTGATTCACTTCCTTCAGGTTCGTAAGTTCCCGAATTGATATTGTACAGCATTGATTTAAAACCAAAGTTTAATGTATTATTGCCGGTCAGCTTGTTTGTAAAGTCTGCCTTAACGAAATATTGATTAATGTCAAACGATAGCTTATATGCGCTTGAGGCATTGACTGTTTCCCGGTTATTGTAGTCGTAGTGATCGTATCCGGCCGAGAAATATCCCACCAGTCTCTCATTAAATACAGCCCTCCATCGTGCTGAGGCATTAAGGTTGTTGTAACCGTATTTTTCGTTTGAGTTGAAAGCAAAGCGGTCATGGCTATAATATCCGTAAATATTAAGGCTGTGTTTATCGTTGAACTTATGTGCCACAATGGCGCCCAGGTCATAAAAACCGGCGGTGCCGTCTTTGTAACCGCTTTTTTCCGGAAGCTGTTTCATAATCCAGTCGGAATATGTAGTACGTCCGCTTAGTAAGACAGATGTCCTGTCTTTGATGACCGGAATCTCCAGATTCAGTTTGCTTGTCACCAGTCCGATACCCGCCGAACCTGTGAACTTTTCTTTATTGGCCTCTTTGCCGGTGATATCCAGAATAGACGAGATACGTCCGCCATATTGTGCGGGGATGCTGCTTTTATATATTTCGGCCTCTTTCACCATGTCCGAATTGAAAGCGGCGAAGAAGCCAAATAAGTGGTTGGGGTTATAAATGGTTCCGTCATTAAGTAAAATCAGGTTTTGGTCGGTAGCTCCGCCACGTACGTTGAATCCGCTTGAAGCTTCACCTACTGTTTTTACTCCCGGCAAGGCTTGTACCATCTTCAGAATGTCCACTTCCCCCAAAGCCATTGGGATATTTTTCAGCTGTGTAGGGCGCAAAGTCTCAGCTCCCAGCTGTGTGCTCTTTACATTCTGTATGCGTCCGGAAGTAATGGTTACTTCGTCCAGCATATGTGCACTCTCTTCCAGTTCTATATTGAGTGTTCCGTCACTGAAAAGCATGATTTGACGTCGCGTATCTTTTACATTCAGTCCTTTTATGTCCAATTGCTTATGTCCGGTAGGAAGCTCAAGGGTAAAGTTACCCTTTGCGTCTGTTGTTGTCGCTATCCATGGGTCCTTTAAAATCAGATTGATACCGATCATGGGCTCACCGGTTTTAAAGTTAGTCACTTGCCCTTTGAGTGTCGCTTTCCGGGGGCGTTGTTTGATCCGTACATCTCCTACATTATATACTTTGTTTTCTGAAGATGCTTTTTCCGGTTCGTCTCTCAGATAAGTATATACATCCCCATAGTAACCTTCATCTTTTTCCGGTTCGCCTGTCAGTGTGGGAGGCAATAGTGTGATAAGCTCCTGTTCTTTCAGCACGAATAAAATGTTCCCATATACCGATAGTTTATAGGGTGTCGGTGCCAGTGCTTCTTTCAACTGCTGTAAAGGCGTAGTCTTTCCTCTTACCAATACCTTGAAGGAGGTGTCAATGGTAGTATAAATTCTGTAGGATGTATTTTTCTCCATTGACTCCAGTAGGGTATCAATGGTTATACTGTCGGCCGGAAGTGAGAGCGGCTGTTGTGCCACTGCTTGTTGCGGCCACCAGAATAACAGGGGCAGCATCCATAGGTATGTATTCTTTTTCATCGTGTCTGTTTGGGGGCTATCAATTCTTCACAATAGTTTGTAAGGGCTGTCAGGGAGGCGTCAGTATCATGACGGAAGTTTAGCTTCTGTTTTCGTACATAGCGGTTTATCAGTTTACGCTGTTCCGGAAAGATCCTGGCAAACGTCTTTTTGTTACTGACGGAATAATATACTCCGTTGTACTCCAGATAATATTTTGCTTTGTACGTGAAATATTCAGTCTGGTGTTTGCCGGTTTTTATTATTTTTTCCGCACTGATATGAGCAATATAATATTTTTTGCGTGCCAATAGTCTCAATTCTTTTCCATTGTGCAGTAATTCGTAAAATCCTTTGTCCAGATTTGTATTTGGCGTTGGACGGAAGTAGATGAATGTAGCATTGTGTAGTTTTACCTGTTCGATTCCTTCGTTATTAATAATAATGCTATGACGGCTACCGGGATTCAGAGCCGAAAGTTGGTCTTTGTATAAATCCAGGTGAAGGGCCAGACCCGGATACCGGTTACCTCTGAAGATGATCTCTCCGGAAGTAAATTCGTCACTTTGAAAATAAGGGAGATTTTCGTATTGAGCAAGACTGTACGTAAATTCTATTTCACCATTATAAATGGTTGCATGGTCTCCTGCCGCTTTCAGATAACTTTCTATCGGATGGGTTTGTGAGTAGATTGCTTCTCCATTGAATAATAATGCGGTAATCGCCAGCATATACTTCAAGTAATGTCTGTTTTTCATAAGATGTTGTGTGTTGGTTTGTGATTAGATTAATGGTTGCGATTACAAAGTTAACTGAAAAAGTCTTGTCGTTTTCAGTTTTGCGTTAAAAGACCTTAATTTTGCTCATGCTGGTTATGGAAATATGCCCGATCTGTTCTCTTTTTTTATAAGAAAAAGAACAAATCTTTAAACTTTATTTTGTTACTTTGTTAATTATGTATTGATACTTAAACTTTTAAGATATGAAGATTAGACTAATTTGTATTATCGTGTTACTTTCTATGGGAATGATGTCATGGACACATGCCCAATCATACGATAAGTTATGGAAGCAAGTGGAGCAGGCCCAACAGAAAAGCCTGCCCGATACTATCGTCCGGTTGACCGGTGAAATTTATAAGAAAGCTGAAATTGAGAAGAACTCTCCTCAAATGCTGAAAGCCTATGTCTGGCAGATGAGATTCAGGGAAGAGATCACTCCGGATAGTTTCTATGTGTCGTTGAACGGATTAGAGCAGTGGGTGAAAACTACAGATAAGCCACTGGACCGTGCGGTTCTGCATTCGCTTATCGGCAGTATGTATGCCGATTATGCTTCTCAAAATCGTTGGAAACTAAACCGCCGTACAGATTTGGAGGAAGTGACTCCCTCAAATGATATCCGGGAGTGGAGTAAAAATCAGTTTGTAACGAAAGTGATGTCAGAGGCAGCCGTAACGTTTCAGGATTCCTTGTTACTGCTCGATACTTCATCCCGAAGTTACATTCCTTTTGTCGAGCTGGGGGTAACAAGTGATTATTATCATCATGATATGTATCATCTCTTAGCTTCCCGTGCCATTGCTTCATTAGAGAGTTTATCCGGGTTGGGCAGTGATTCTCTGATAAATGCACGTATCGAAGGGATTTATCGACACATGATGGATTCATATCGCCGGACCGATAATCCGGACGCTCTGTTGCTTACTAACTTGGATTATCTGCAGTGGAAAAGGCGCACCGATCCCGGTTTTCGTCCTTATCATGCTCCTGAGGGTAGAATCGGGCTGACGCAAGATCCTTATCTGGGAGCATTGAATAAACTGATTGCTGAGAACCAGTCACGTGACATTTGTGCCGAGGTTTATTTACTTAAGGCCCAGGAGGCGGTGAATGCCGGCGTACCTGCTTCCGGATTGCAATTGTGTGATGAGGCCATTTCCCGCTATCCGGCTTATCACCGTATTAATGCCTTGAGAGAGCTGAAGCAGGATATCCTGAGCCCGGATTTTACAGTGCAGACGCCGTCAGCGGTTTATCCCGGTGAGGAATTCGACTTGAAAGTCAGTTTTAAGAATCTGAAGAGTTTCGCAGTTCAGTTGTATGCGATCAATTTGCCGGTTCGCCCCAATGCAGTGGAAGTACCTGATGAAACATTCTTAAAGAAACATGGGCGCTTGCTTTCGTCGGTGCATTATGTCCTTTTCCCGTCTGGTGACTATAAAATGCAAGACTCTATATTTCATATGAAAGCTCCTGAAACAGGTCTCTATGCCCTCCGTATTGTTCCGGATGCTGATGTTCGTTCTAATTCTGCGAAGTTTCTGTCTTCCACCCGCTTCAAAGTGCTGACCCGCTCTTTGCCTTCCAAGCTAAGTGAGGTAGCTGTACTCGATGAGATGAGTGGGAAGCCTATAGAGGGGGTTCTGCTTTCAGTCTTCGACCGACAGAACAAACAGCTTCTGACCGCTACCACTAATGCTGAAGGGAAAGCACAGTTTGCTTCATCAGGAGAGTACAGATACCTGACGGCTGCCAAAGGAGCCGATACGGCTATGCCGCAAATCTATTTATGGGGTGGGAATTATAACTTTACAGATGATACAAAGCCGGTTTCTGCCGTAACTTTGCTTACCGATCGTTCTCTTTACCGTCCGGGACAGACTGTCTATGTGAAAGGAATTGCCTATGAACAATACCCGGATTCTGCCCATGTGCTTGCCGGGCGAGAATATACACTGACACTTACAGATGCCAATGGGCAGGAAGTGGGTACAAAGAAGCTGCGTACCGGTGATTTCGGTTCTTTTACTGCTGAATTCGTATTACCATCCGTTTGTTTGAACGGCATTTTCAGCCTGAATACTCAAAACGGTTTCCGTACCATTAGGGTGGAAGATTATAAACGTCCTACATTTGACATTACATTTGAGCCGGTGACTGAAAGTTATCGTTTAGGGGACCGTGTCGAATTGAAAGGGAATGTCAAGACTTTCAGCGGTGTGCCTTTACAGGATATTCCGGTTACTTATACCATAACCCGCTCCCTTTGTTCCTGGCGGATGTGGGGAGTGAATCCTGTCATACTGGCTTCTGATACCTTGCGTCTGGGGGCAGATGGAAATTTTGAGCTTCCTGTTGACCTGAAACCCGATACTTCAGGCTCCGACCTTGACGGTGGTGATGGTACTTCTTCCTATTATGACTATAAAGTACAGGTTTCGGTCACGAATGTTGCGGGCGAAACGCAGACTTCGGAAATCAGCCTGCGGGCCGGAAAGACTTCCTTGCTGCTATTTGCCGATATAAACGGACTTATCTGTAAAGACGATTCCATAAAAGCTACTTTTCAGGTAAATAATCTGGAACGTAAACCGGTTGCCGTCGAAGGCAGTTACCAATTGTTCTCTATTTCAGGTTATGAGGAATCCAAAGCTGTGAAAGATCAGAAGGTTTCTGCTCAGGCAATCCTTTCAGGTTCGTTCAGATCCAATGAAGAGACGTTATTGTCCGACTGGAAAACACTACCTTCCGGTGCTTATAAACTTGTAGCTTCTGTGACGGATGCCCAGGGACGTAAATCAGAAACGGAAAAGGTTGTGATCCTTTTCGCTTTGAATGATAAACGTCCACCGGTGTCCATGCCTTTATGGTATTATGAGGTAAATACCCGGTTTGATGCAGAACATCCTGCACTATTCTACTTTGGAACTTCCGAAAAGGATGCTTATGTACTTATGGATGTATTCAGTGGTAACAAGCATCTGGAGAGCAAACTTCTTCATTTGTCCGATTCGCTTGTCCGTTTTGAGTACCCTTATCGGGAGGCTTATGGAAATGGTTTGGGCATTACTTTTGCATTTGTTCGTAAAGGAATAGTTTACGAACAGGAAGTAAGTCTGACAAAGCGTTTGCCCGATTATACTTTGAATATACGCTGGGATGTATTCCGTGATAAATTACGTCCCGGACAGGAAGAGGAATGGAAGCTGACGATCCGGAATCCACAAGGATCACCGGTTTTGGCCGAGATGTTGGCTACCATGTACGATGCTTCACTGGATAAAATCTGGAAAGCTGACCAGTCTCTGCAGCTATATTATCATCTTTCCGTTCCTGTTTCCCATTGGAGGAGGGACTATGCAGATTCGAACTATTTTTATTTTGGTTTCCGTCAGCGTAGTTTGAAAGTACCTTCGTTCAGTTACGATCATTTTGTATTACCTCCTGTCGGATATGCTGTTGCCGAAGTGTTGTCGATAACCAATGACGCCGCTCCGGTTACCCGCTATGCTCGTATGCGTGGAATGGGAGCTATGAAACAACAAATGAAAAGCGAGGCCGCAGACGATGTCCTTTTTGAATCCGAGTTGATTTCTGTTTCACAAGATGCGGGGGCTGTAAATCAGGCAGACCATCCGGCTGTGAATGAGGCTGCAGATATAGAGTTACGTACCAACTTTGCTGAAACAGCTTTTTTCTATCCGCAACTTCATACCAATGCTCAGGGTGAGGTCAGCTTCTCTTTCCGTATGCCGCAAAGCCTTACGACCTGGAATTTCCGTGGTTATGCCCACACACAGAATATGATGACGGGTCAGATAAATGCTACTGCTGTTACCAGTAAAGAGTTTATGCTTACCCCAAATCTGCCGCGGTTTGTCCGGGTGGGAGACCATACTTCCATCGCTGCTTCTGTTAGCAATCTGACAGGTAAAAGCATGTCGGGTACAGTGAAACTTGTGCTTTTCAATCCTATGACGGATCAGGTGATATCTACCCAGCAAAAGAAATTTAATGCCGGGCCCGGACAGACTGTCGGGGTGGATTTCCTGTTTACGGTTACTGATAAATATGAAGTTCTGGGGTGCCGGATGATAGCCGAAGGAGGCAATTTCAGCGATGGTGAACAACACCTGCTTCCGGTTCTCAGCAATAAAGAGAATCTGACAGAGACCTTGCCTATGCCTGTCCGTGGTGAACAAACGCGTACTTTCTCTTTAGCAGACCTTTTCAATCATCATAGCAAGACTGCAACCAACCGGCGTTTAACCGTTGAGTTTACTGCCAATCCGGCTTGGTATGCCGTACAAGCATTGCCAGCGTTGTCGCAACCCAGAAATGATGATGCCATTTCATGGGCTACTTCCTGGTATGCCAACACAATGGCCTCTTACATAATGAATGCCCAACCACGTATTCGAGCTATTTTTGACAGTTGGAAACTCGGGGGAGGCACCAAAGAAACTTTCCTGAGTAATTTGCAAAAGAATCAGGAAGTGAAGAATATCCTTCTTTCCGAATCTCCCTGGGTGATGGAAGCTACCTCGGAAAGCGAACAAAAAGAACGCATTGCCACTCTATTCGATTTGAATAATATCCGTAATAATAATGCAGCAGCCTTACTGAAACTACAGGAACTCCAATTACCTGATGGTTCGTGGAGTTGGTATAAAGGAATGAACGGTAGTCTTTTTGTTACCGATTTTATTGTGGAGCAGAATGCACGTATAGCCCTGCTTACAGGAAAACCATTGGAAGGCGCAGCCTTGAATATGCAACGGTCGGCTTTCAACTATCTTCATAAAGAGGCCTTACAGGAATATCGTTCTATTCGTGAAGCCGAAAAAAACGGCAGTAAATCACAAGGAATTTCACGAAGTGCATTAAAGTATCTCTATCTGATTGCTATTTCTGACGAAAAAGTGCCGGCATCCATGAAAGAAGCATATACCTATTTCCTTTCGAGAGTAGCTCCGTCATTGTCTCAGCAGTCTGTAACCGAAAAAGCTTGGTCGGCCATTATCTTGCAGAAAGTAGGCAAGGTGAAAGAGGCTCAGGAGTTTATGGCATCCCTTAAAGAATATCTCACTCGGACAGATGACCAGGGAATGTTTTTTGATACAGCCGACAGTCCATATACTTGGAATAACCTGAAAGTACCTGCCCATGTGGATGTAATGGAAGCTTTTGAACGAGTGGGAGAGGATGCACAGGTTGTTGAAGAAATGAAAATGTGGCTTTTAAAGCAGAAACAGACCCAGCAATGGGATTCTCCGGTGGCTACTGCAGATGCTGTTTATGCTCTGCTTTACAATGGAACTAATTTACTGGATAATCAAGGAGATGTCCGTATTGTTCTTGGCAATGAAGTGTTGGAAACGATAAGTCCTGCTAAGACGACTGTTCCGGGGTTAGGTTATATCAAAAAGACTTTTACGGACAGAAAGACCGTAGATGCCGCTGAGATTATTGTTGAAAAACGAGATCCGGGTATTGCCTGGGGAGGAGTATATGCACAGTTCGAAGAGAGTCTTGATAAAGTAGTTCGCCAAGGGAGCGGTCTGGATGTAGATAAGAAATTATATGTGGAAACGATTGCTCATAACAATCGTCAGTTGCAACCGATTATTGGTAAAACTCAGTTAAAGGTTGGTGATAAAGTGGTAGTCCGTCTGACTGTCCGTCTTGATCGTACGATGGATTTTATACAGTTGAAAGACCAGCGGGCTGCCTGTCTCGAACCAATTAAAGTCCTGTCGGGATATCGCAATGTTGGTGATGTCGGTTGTTATGTAGCAGTAAAAGATGCTTCAACTGATTTCTTTTTCGATACCTTAAATAAAGGAACTTATGTTTTAGAGTATAGTTACCGTGTCGATCGTGCAGGAAGTTACGAAACAGGAATTGCTACTATTCAGAGTGCATATGCACCCGAATATGCAGCCCACTCAGCTTCGTTTCGCTGTAACATATTTCAATAAATAAAATTAAATATTTTCAGGAGGGTGTGTCGCAATTTTTTTCACCACGGAGTAACACAGAGTATCATAGAGTCTTTTTATTGATAATCAACAACCTAAAATCGTCTCTGTGTTACTCTGTGTCCTCTGTGGTGAGTTTTGATGCAGCCCCTGTTTTTTTGAGTAAAGCCACTATGTCCTGTGCTTAAAAATATGTAATCAGTGGCAGATTCTCGACGAAAACTCCTATTTTTGTACTTTAAACAACTAACAATAATAAAATAGGAACGAATGAAACGTAGTTTACTCTTCATATTTACTTTACTTACTATTACTTTATCGGCTGTAGCTCAACCTCGTATCTCTTCTAATAAGGAGACCCATCATTTCGGACAGATTGAATGGAAGCGTCCGGTTTCTGTAGAGTATACTATTACCAATACTGGTGATAAACCTTTGGTACTGACTAATGTTACTACCTCTTGTGCCTGTTCGGTTGCTAACTGGACGAAAACTCCGATTGCTCCCGGAGAAAAAGGAACGGTTAGTGCTACGTTTGATGCAAAAGCGTTGGGGCATTTCAATAAATCGATCGGCATTTACAGCAATGCGCAGCCTGGTTTGGTTTATCTGAACTTCGATGGAGAGGTGGTTCAGGAGATCAAGGATTTTACTAAAACCCATCCCTATGCAATCGGACAAATCCGGATTGACCGTACAGATATAGATTTTCCTGATGTACACAGCGGAGAAAAACCGGTCATTACGTTGGGGGTAGTCAATCTTTCCGATCGTCCATACGAACCTGTATTGATGCACCTTCCGCCTTATCTGAAAATGGAAACTAATCCTACCGTCCTTTTGAAAGGTAAGAAAGGAACCATTACCCTGATACTTGATACCAAACAACTGATGGATTTAGGTTTGACTCAGTCTTCTGTTTATCTGGCTCGCTTTGCCGGTGATAAAGTGAGTGAGGAAAATGAAATCCCCGTGTCAGCAATACTTCTTCCTGACTTTTCAGGAATGACCGAGCAAGATAAAGCTTTAGCTCCTGCTATTCGTCTGTCCGAATCCAAGATTGATTTAAGCCGGGTTTTGGTTAAGAAAAACAAAGCCCGACATGACATTGTTATCACTAACACAGGTAAGTCTCCTTTGCAGATCAGTAAACTGCAAGTATTCAATCCTGCGGTAGGTGTTGCTTTGAAGAAAACTATACTGCAGCCGGGCGAAAGTACCCGCCTGAGAGTGACTGTCTTGAAAAAGAACCTTGGAAAGAAGAAGAGACACTTGCGAATTCTGATGATCACCAATGATCCGGTACAGCCGAAAGTGGAGATCGATGTAAAAGCTACGAGTAACGAATCACATAATTAATATCTGCCATGGAACATCCTGAAAATAACGAAGCATATAAAGGTTTGGTTGTGAATGCAGGCATTGAACAACCGTCATCTGTAAATCCCTATCTGAAGCGAAAAGTAAAAAAACGCCAGTTGTCGGTTAATGAGTTTGTGGAGGGCATTGTCAAAGGGGATGTGACGATTCTGAGCCAGGCTGTAACTTTAGTGGAAAGTGTGCGTCCCGAACATCAGGCTACCGCACAGGAGGTCATTGAAAGATGTCTGCCTTATTCCGGTAATTCGATTCGTGTAGGTATCAGTGGTGTGCCGGGAGCCGGTAAAAGTACTTCGATTGATGTCTTTGGATTACACGTTCTTGAAAAAGGAGGTAAGTTAGCTGTTTTAGCTATTGATCCGAGTAGTGAACGCAGCAAAGGAAGTATTTTGGGTGATAAAACCCGTATGGAGCAGCTTTCTGTACATCCTAAATCATTTATACGCCCCAGTCCCTCTGCCGGTTCGTTGGGAGGAGTGGCCCGTAAGACTCGTGAAACGATTATTCTATGTGAAGCTGCAGGGTTCGATAAGATCTTTGTGGAGACTGTAGGAGTGGGACAAAGTGAGACGGCAGTTCATTCAATGGTCGATTTTTTCCTGTTGATTCAGTTGGCCGGTACGGGAGATGAACTACAGGGCATTAAAAGAGGGATTATGGAGATGGCTGACGGTATTGTGATAAATAAAGCTGATGGCAATAACATTGACAAAGCCAAGTTGGCGGCTGCGCAATTCCGTAATGCTTTACATCTTTTCCCGGCTCCGGATTCCGGATGGACACCGCGTGTACTTACTTATTCGGGATTCTATAATCTTGGAGTAAAGGAAATATGGGATATGGTGTACGAGTACATCGATTTTGTGAAAGGTAATGGCTATTTTGAATATCGTCGTAACGAACAAAGCAAATACTGGATGTATGAGAGCATCAATGAACAGTTACGTGACAGCTTTTATCACAATGCCAAGATTGAATCGATGTTGCAAGAAAAGGAGCAACAGGTGCTCAAGGGAAATCTCACCTCTTTTGTTGCTGCCAAGAGCTTACTCGATACTTATTTCGAAGATCTGAAATAACGATGAAGAGGTGTCAAAATTCGTATTCACCACAGATTACACAGATAATTATTATTGGTTGTCAGTAGATTAAAATCATTTTGTGTAAATCTGTGTAATCTGTGGTGAGTTATGACACACCTTCCAAATCTGCCTTCGATTTACTTTGAGTCACAAAGTAGACTCCAAGAAATACCAATGCAATCGCAACTCCTTTTTCCCAGCCGAAGCTTCCGATTCCCATTAAGATCGCCGCTATGGAAGCAACAATGGGTTGCACATAGTTATACATACTTACTACTGTAGGGCGCATCAGTTTTTGTGCAGTCATGATGCAGATGTAAGCAATGAAGCTTCCGCATAGTACCACATAAAGTACCTGATAAATGGCAGCGGTCGAAATACTGTTCCACTCGATGCCCGCTATATCCTGGTAAGAAAAAGGAATATAGCATATAGATGCATAAATAAACATCCACTTATTAATTGTGATGGCCGAATAGCGTTGGGATAATCCTTTGAATACGGTCAGGTAGATAGAGAAGCTGAGTTGGGCGATCATACAAAGTAAGTCTCCCCAGATGCTTCCTCCTCCTGCGCTTGTCGCCTGACTGCTTAAAATCAAGATCAATGCTCCCATTGCTCCAATGAAAATTCCCAATACCTTTTTGTTTGTAACCGGTTCTTTCAGATAGATAGCTGCCACAATCATGGTGATGATAGGTGAAGTCGTTGTTACGATAGATGCGTCTATCGGAGAAGTGAGAGACAGGCCGAATATAAATATTCCCTGATTGAAAACAAGGGCGAACAGAGAAGCGAAGAAAATTTTCAGCATGTCACGGTGTCCTACCTGCTCTTGTTTACAGAAAGCGGAAAGTATCCAGAAAGCTGCCGCCGCCCCTACCATGCGAAAGGTGGTTACCGAAAGTGCCGAAAACTCTGTCAATGCCGATTTGCCGATAGGGGACATTAATCCCCACATCACGTTGGCCGTAAATGCCAGTGCATGTCCTTTCAGATTCTTATCAATCTCCATACCGAATGTTACCTTTATTGAAAACTGATGCAAAAGTAACTAATTTATCGTTTGAATTTTCTATATTTGTTTAATTTAAATGCAACCATTTATGGAACTATCAGCCAATTATATCAAACGAATTGAAATAAACGGATTATGGGACCGGTTCAACATAGTCTGGGACCTTCGTCCGGATGTCAATATACTATCCGGTATCAATGGAGTAGGAAAAACTACTATCCTGAATCGATCGGTCGGTTATCTTGAACAGTTATCAGGCGAAGTAAAGAGTGATGAAAAAAACGGGGTACGTGTCTTTTTTGATAATCCGGAAGCTACTTACATTCCGTATGACGTGATCCGCAGTTACGATCGTCCGCTTATTATGGGAGACTTCACAGCCCGTATGGCAGATAAGAATGTGAAATCCGAGCTCGACTGGCAACTTTACCTGTTACAACGCCGCTACCTTGACTACCAGGTCAATATCGGCAATAAGATGATCGATCTGCTGAGTAGTAATAACGAAGAAGAGCGCGGCAAAGCAGCTACTCTTTCAGTAGCCAAGCGCCGTTTTCAAGACATGGTCGATGAACTGTTCAGCTATACCCGTAAAAAAATAGACCGTAAACGCAATGATATTGCTTTTTATCAGGATGGTGAACTTCTGTTTCCTTATAAGCTCTCTTCCGGTGAGAAACAGATGTTGGTGATCCTGCTTACCGTACTTGTACAGGACAATGCCCATTGCGTTTTGTTTATGGACGAACCCGAAGCTTCATTGCACATCGAATGGCAGCAAAGATTGATTGCGATGATCCGTGAACTGAATCCGAATGTACAGATTATACTTACCACTCATTCGCCTGCAGTCATCATGGAGGGATGGCTCGATGCAGTAACCGAAGTCAGTGATATTGCAACCAGTTATAAATAGCATTTAACCAAAACACGACCTATGGCAATTAGTCTTAAAGATAATCTGACCTCTTCCTACTTCAGTGCAGCCCATAAGCTGTACTCTAAAAAGGCACGCCGCCGAATCGTTGCTTATGTTGAGAGTTATGATGATGTAGCTTTCTGGCGTACCCTGCTTGAAGAGTTTGAGGACGAAGAACATTATTTTCAAGTGATGCTTCCTTCCGCTACATCGTTGGCCAAAGGCAAGAAGATGGTGTTGATGAATACTCTCAATACCGCTGAGCTCGGGAAAAGCCTGATTGCTTGCGTAGATAGCGACTATGACTTTCTGTTGCAGGGAGCTACCTCCACCTCGCGTAAGATTAACCGTAACAAATATATTTTTCAAACCTATGCCTATGCCATTGAGAACTATCATTGTTACGCCGACAGCCTGCATGAGGTTTGTGTACAGGCAACTTTGAATGACCGTCACCTCATTGATTTCAACGAGTTTATGAAGCGATACTCCCGGATCGTTTATCCGCTTTTCCTATGGTCTGTCTGGTTTTATCGCCGCCATGATACTTATACGTTTTCCATGAGTGAGTTTAATGGCTGTGTTCGCTTGCACGATGTTAGCCTGAGACATCCGGAACGTTCTCTGGAAGTGGTGAGACGTTCGGTTACAGCTAAGTTGTCCGAATTGTCTACACGCTTTCCGCAGGGGCTCGAAGAGATTGACAGATTATCGGCCGAACTTGAAAGGCTCGGAGTACTTCCTGATACTACTTATTTGTTTGTTCAAGGGCATCATATTATGGATAATGTAGTGATGAAAGTGCTGACTCCCGTCTGTACGGCTTTAAGGCGCGAGCGTGAACAGGAAATCAAGAAGTTGGCAGAACACAATGAACAATTTCATAACGAACTGACTTGTTATCAGAACAGTCAGGTGAATGTGGAAGTAATGCTCCGCAAAAACAGTGCATACAAAGATTTATACCTCTATCAATGGTTGAAAGAAGATATTAAAGAGTTTTTATATGGAACAAATAACCGAAAAGATAAATAACTTATTCGTTTCCTGGGGATTTAACAGCAATGAAGTAGGTCCTATTATAACACTGATACTGATTATCGGTGTTGCCTTTCTGGCTGACCTTATTTGCCGTCATATCCTTTTGAAAGTGGTTGCTAAATTAGTGAAAAAGACCAAGGCAACCTGGGATGATATTGTATTCGATCGTAAAGTACTGATTTATCTCAGTCATCTTGTCCCCCCCATCATTATTTATGTGTTGATTCCTTTGGCAATTCCAAATGTAAGTGCCCTCGATTTTATTCGTCGTATCTGCATGATTTATATCATTGCGGTTTTTCTACGTTTTATCAGCGCATTTCTATCGGCTGTTTATCATGTATACAGTGAGCGAGAGCAGTTTCGTGATCGACCATTGAAAGGTTTGTTGCAAACAGCACAAGTGATACTATTTTTCATTGGAGGAATTGTTGTTATCAGTGTATTGATAGATAAATCTCCGATGGTGCTGCTCACCGGGCTTGGTGCTTCGGCTGCCATCCTGATGTTGGTGTTTAAAGACAGTATCATGGGATTTGTGTCCGGCATCCAACTTTCTGCAAATAATATGCTGAAAGTAGGTGACTGGATTGCTATGCCCAAATACGGAGCTGACGGTACGGTGATTGAAGTGACGCTCAATACAGTGAAGGTGCGCAATTGGGACAATACCATCACTACCATTCCTCCCTATCTGCTGGTCAGTGATTCTTTTCAGAATTGGCGGGGTATGCAGGAGTCCGGTGGGCGGCGTGTGAAGCGTTCTATCAATATCGATATGAACAGTGTCAGATTCTGTACCCCCGAAATGCTGGCTAAATATAAGAAAATCCAATTGTTGACCGATTATGTGGAGCAGACCGAGAAGGTGGTGAAAGAGTATAATAAAGAACATCACATAGACAACTCTATTTTGGTCAATGGGCGACGCCAGACCAATCTTGGCGTGTTTCGCGCCTATTTGACGAACTACCTGAGAAGTCTTCCCGACGTGAATAAAAATCTCACTTGCATGGTACGCTATCTTCAGCCCACCGAACAAGGTATTCCGGTTGAACTTTACTTTTTTTCTGCTGTGAAAGAGTGGGTACCTTACGAAGGAATCCAGGCCGATGTATTCGATCATCTGCTTGCCATTATTCCGGAATTCGGATTACGTGTATTCCAGAATCCTACGGGAGAAGATTTTAGGGAGTGGAGTAGAAGAAATTAAAAAAGTGTATTATATTTGTAGCTAATAATACTATATTAGCTATGAATGCACTACAAAGCAACATTATCCGGGAGATCACTCCGTTGTCTGACAAGGATTGTTTTTATATTGCCGAACGGTATAAAACGGAGTTTACCTATCCCATTCACAACCATGCCGAGTTTGAGCTGAACTTTACGGAGAAAGCCGCCGGAGTACGTCGCATTGTCGGCGATTCGGCAGAAGTGATCAGTGATTATGATTTGGTTCTGATTACTGGAAAAGACCTGGAACATGTATGGGAGCAGCACGATTGCCATTCAAAAGAGATCCGTGAAATAACGATCCAGTTTTCCTCCGATCTCTTTTTTAAAAGCTTTATCAATAAGAATCAGTTCGATTCCATTCGTGATATGCTTGAGAAAGCTCAGAAAGGTCTTTGTTTTCCGATGTCGGCCATCCTTAAAATCTATCCTCTGCTCGATACCTTGGCATCCGAGAAACAGGGGTTTTATGCTGTTATCAAATTCCTGACTATCCTTTACGAACTGTCACTTTTCAACGAAGAGGCTCGTACGTTGTCAAGTTCTTCTTTTGCTAAAATCGGCATTCATTCGGATAGTCGTCGCGTACAGAAGGTGCAGGAATATATTAATGCCCATTATCAGGAAGAGATCCGCCTGAATCAGCTGGCCGATATGGTAGGAATGACTCCGGTATCTTTCAGTCGCTTCTTTAAATTGCGTACCGGTAAAAATCTTTCGGACTATATCATTGATATTCGTTTGGGGTTTGCTGCCCGCCTGCTGGTTGATTCTACTATGTCTATTGCTGAAATCTGTTATGAATGCGGGTTTAATAATCTTTCTAATTTCAATCGGATTTTCAAGAAGAAGAAAGAATGTTCACCCAAAGAGTTTCGTGAAAACTACAGGAAGAAAAAGAAACTGGTATAATTTTATGTGAGAATACTTACCCTCAATTAACATTGTTAACGCCATTTCTCCGTTATTTTATTCTTATGTGCAAATAACAAGCCTTTTGCATTTAAAACACTTGCTATTTGCATTTAAAGAACAAGCTTTAACGTAGCGTTAAAACAAAGCTTTGGGCGAGAGAAATCTTGTGCTTTAAAAACACTGTGTTTTAGTTTGTTAAGCACACTCTTTACTTCTTTGTTTCACTGAATCCCTTTTGGGATAAAAGCCTGTATACTTGTTTTTTCGTCAACTACAAATCGGGGACTGACACTCTCTGCTATCTTCTTTTCGCCTTGTTTAGCGCCGCTATCAGGTATCTTCCTTTGGCTCCGATATCGCTCCAGCAAGTGTTTGCAATCAGTTTCCATACCGTCGTTCCCTTCCTTCCATAGTCCGACAGCCTGAGTATGGAGTTTACTTCCCCGGTGTCGGTAACGCTCAATCTCTTTAGCGTGTCCATCAGTCCCGAGTAATTGTGCGTCATTGTATTGAAGGCGTATCCCGGTATCTGTAGATAAGCAGAATCCTCCTTCCGCTCTTCCCCCTCCCCTTCAGGGGGAGCTGAGGGGGGGAATTCTTTACTTTCCTCTGCTTTACTTTCCTTTACTTTACTTTGTCCGGAATCGCATGCATTTTTTGCGTCAACGGCTACATGATGTACTACGTTTTTCGGGTTAACAGGTGTTTTTTCCTCTTTGAACAGCTCTGGTTGCTGAGTTTCCTGTGGCGTAGAAGGAGCATCGGGTTTTCCGTTTTCCTTTTCCGGTTTTACTATCAGATAGGGGAGCTCCGACAGTTCTCTTTTCCTTCGCTTCGTAGCTTCCAGCCATACCTTTTGTATGCTTTCCGAAGTCAGTATTCCGTTTTCCCGATAACTGTTTTCGTCCAGTATTCCTTTGATGAACAGAATCTTGATGATTCCCTTCACCTCTTCTGCTTGCACCTCTCTTCCTGCCTTGTTTGCGAAAATCAGGCACTGTTCTTCATCCCACCGTATGTAGTATCCCTCCTTGTAAATCTTGCACATCAGTTTCAGCACAATTGCCGACCCTTTTATTCCATATTTTACTTCTATCACTTCCATTGCGTTCTCTTCCATGAAGTTTACGCCTATCGGGAAATAGTTGATCCCGTCGTATGTTGTCGCCATATTGTTTTTTAGATTAGTTGTTTGTACTTTCAATAAGATATTTACCACAAATTACACCGGATTCCCAAAGACGTTTTCTCCTGATTCCTCAAAATAGAAATAATTCATTTGTGAAAATCTGTGTAATCTGTGGTGCCTCCCCTATACGATCGGTCTCCACTCCATGAAATTCTCCACTTGAAACGTCGTCCACCGCCGTTCGTCCACATTCCAGTACACCACCGCCCCCTCTACTTCTGTGGGATCATATTCCCTATGGAACTCCGCTTCGTAATAAATCAGTGTTGCTTTCGCCAGTTGGAAACTCCCGTTCTGTTTTCGGTAAGCCACTGCCGCATGTCCATATTGCATGTGATCCAATAACGCTTCCAGGCGTTCCGCCATCCATTCTGCGCACGACTCGGTGTATCCTTTTTCGAAGACGATACGTCTTTTCCATTTTAGTCTCATGGCTTCACTTTGTGATGCCGGCCTTTTTTTTCGTTTCATACATATACGATTTTAAAGTTTATAAATTGTTTACGGCCCGAAGGTAGAGTGTTTGCCGATTAAGTTGGAGTATAATAATTCATGATATGTTTTCTTGTCTATTTTATGCCAATGGATTTATCTTGTAGCGTTTCGTTCCAGATGGTGTTTATTTCCTTTAGAATGGTGCTGAGCTTCAATGGAATGAATATTCCGTTTCGAATATTCCCTAATAGTTTTTTGTCATTTATATATCGGGCTAATGCAATTTGTGATGTCTCCTTTTTTATACCCATTGCTCCATTTTGATAGAGTGTGATTAGTAGCTTTAAGCATTCGTAGTGTTTCAAAACAATCCCTTGTATAGGTTTCTCCTTTTTTCGTCCCCTGTTTGACTTAAGACTTTTATTGTCAGATGTTTGCTTGTTGTCTGTCTTGTTTTTTTGATTTCCTTTTTTTTCTTCTTGTTGTTTGTTTTCGTAGTTCATACTCTTTTTAATTTTAGTGATTTTTATTTGTGTAAAATATGGCAAAGGTATGGACGAAAAATTTAGTAAACTTGCAAATACAGGATAAATTGTGGAATTTGATTTCTTTTTGTCGGTAAATTGATGATTTATAATGCGATAGTTTGGCAGAGGAGGGATGTTTCAAAAAACGTTCGTCTGATTGAACACTGTTTTTGTATTCATTTATTCATTATCGAGAAATAAAATCAGACAGATAAAAAAAAGATTTTTATTCAGAAGTATCTGTTTGGCAATTAATACATTAAAGCAGAAAGCCAAGAGTGTAAATCATTTTTTTTATTAAACATTTTGCTATTATGAAAATACCCCTTATCTTTGCGTTCAAATAAACGAACGTTTAAAAACACGTTTTTTTAGTGTAATTCGTTCGTTTATAGTTTCTTACCAGATAGGTAATGAGTAGCTGCAAGAAACCGTGGCAAGAGAGTACAAAGCTTGCCGTATATTACATAAAGTACTCGCAAGTGATTGAATTTCAGGTATGTGCAAGAAGTTCAAAGCCCCGGGAGAATGTCCTTTTCTGAAATAATCGAATAATGGAAGTGGAGAAAGAGACCGAAATATGGTTCGCTATGCGTGCCACATACCGTCGTGAGACTGACGCTATGCGGTTGCTTGCGAAAGAGAACTTGGGCTGTTTTGTCCCCATGCAATACAAGATAAGTATAAAGAAAGGAAAAAAAGTCCGTGTCTTGGTTCCTATCATTCACAATCTGATTTTTATTCACGCTTGTCCTTCCGAAGTGAAGCGTGTCAAGTCTATGGTTGCTTATTTGCAATATATCACCGATACCCGTAGCGGCAAGAAGATAATTATCCCCGACAATGAAATGCAGCGTTTCATCGCTGTAGCCGGCACCTACAGTGACCATCTCCTATACTTTCAACCCGATGAACTCAACCTGTCCAAAGGCACCAAAGTCCGTATCACGGGTGGTGACTTCGAGGGTCAGGAAGGTGTTTTCCTGAAAGTGAAAGGCGCCCGGGATCGTCGCGTGGTCATTGCTATACAAGGTGTCATAGCAGTTGCCATGGCCACCATTCATCCTGATCTTATAGAAGTAATCAAATAATTCATAATTCAAATTTATTATGACTCTTTCCGAAGAAGTAGCTTCCCTTCAGCGTGCCGCGCACGACCTGATGTATTTGGGCATGGACGGGAGTCCCATTTACAGCGATGACTTGTCCCGCCGTAACAATGAAGTTTACCGCTTGACCACAACATTGTATAATTCCGGTATCAAAGGTTCTACGGTTGAAGAACAGGCCTCTGTCTGTCTCGCTCTCCTGATGGGTTACAATGCATCGTTCATCGACCACGGAGAAAAGCGCGAACATATTCAGGAAATATTAGATCGTTGCTGGGATATCCTCGATACTCTTCCCGCTTCGCTATTGAAGCTCCGCCTGCTTACTGCCTGCTATGGTGAGGTATTCGACGAGCCTTTGGCTGACGAAGCCCGTGCAATTATCGCTTCTTGGGATTCGGTATCACTTACTACTGAACAGCAAGAGGCTATCAACGAGTTTCAGACTGTGGTGGATAATCCTTATCCGTGGGAGTATGTTGAAGAATAAATTGGGATGAACGAAAGATAGTGATTTTTTGAGTAATCTGTAAGCACTCAATTTAGGGCTCAAAAATGATATATATCTTTGCTGCCAATCAACAAACAACTGTTATGGCTGTATGCCAATAGTTACAAATCAATCGAATTCACTTTAAGTTTTAATTATGAAAGGTATTGTTTTGGCCGGTGGTTCCGGCACTCGCTTATATCCGATCACTAAAGGGGTAAGCAAGCAGTTACTTCCGATATTTGATAAGCCGATGATCTATTATCCTATCTCTGTACTCATGTTGGCGGGGATTCGTGAAATATTGATTATCTCCACTCCTTATGATTTACCCGGCTTTCAACGTTTGCTGGGTGACGGTTCTGATTTTGGAGTTCGTTTTGAATACGCTGAGCAACCTTCTCCCGACGGCTTGGCACAGGCATTTATTATAGGAGAGGAATTTATAGGTGATGATTCTGTATGCTTAGTCTTAGGTGATAATATCTTTTACGGAGATGGATTGATTGAAATGGTTCAGGCTGCTGTGAAAAAGGCTGATTTAGAGAATAAAGCTACAGTTTTTGGTTATTGGGTGAGTGATCCAAAACGTTATGGGGTAGTTGAGTTTGATAAAGAAGGAAGTGTGTTGAGTCTTGAAGAAAAGCCATGTGATCCAAAATCAAATTATGCAGTTATAGGTCTTTACTTTTATCCTAATGTAGTTATTGAGTTAGCTAAAAGTGTTATACCCTCATCTCGTGGCGAGTTGGAGATTACTTCAATTAATCAAGAATTTTTATATAAGAAAATGTTAACAGTGCAGTTACTAGGACGTGGCTTTGCTTGGTTAGATACAGGCACACATGATTCTTTGGCAGAAGCTAGCACATTTATCGAAGTGATTGAGAAAAGACAAGGATTGAAGATTGCTTGTTTAGAGGATATAGCTTTTGGACAAAGGTGGATTACTATTGATAAATTGCGAAAACTGGCAGAAAAGATGAAGAATAATCAGTATGGGAAATATTTGTTGAAAATTATAGAAGGACTGAATTGAGTGCGGTATGGATATGCAGGATGTGAAGGTATTGGATTTACCTAAGATATTAGATAAGCGTGGTAATTTATCCATTATACAAGAAATTGAAAATATCCCTTTTAAAATAAAGCGTATATACTGGATTTATGATGTACCGGGGGGGGAAAGACGTGGTGGCCATGCTTATAAGAAAAATCAAGAATTTATAGTAGCTCTTTCTGGTAGTTTTGATGTTGTATTGGATGATGGAAATTGTGAGAAAGTTTTTTCTTTGAATCGCTCTTATTATGGAATTTATGTTCCTCAAGGTATATGGAGAAAAATGCAAAATTTCTCTACTAATGCACTGGCGTTAGTGTTATCTTCTACAAATTATGATCCAGATGATTATATTTTGGAATATATAGATTTTGTGCAAAGTAAAAAGAGTTCATTATGACGGTGTTTGATTGTTCAATAATAGAATTTCCTAAAATAGAGGATCGTTCAGGAAATATAACTCCTGTACATAGTGAAGAGAATGTGCCATTTGATATAAAACGTGTTTTTTATTCTTATGACATTCCTGGTGGAGGAGCTCGAGGAGCCCATGCTCATAAAGAATGCCATCAATGTTTAATTGCAGCAAGTGGAAGTTTTGAAGTTGTTTTAGACGACGGTGTTAATAGAAAGACAGTACTTTTAAATCGTCCATATTACGGCTTACATATTCCGCCAGGTGTTTGGGCTTCCGAACAAGGGTTTTCCTCTGGTGCAATCTGTTTAGTATTAGCTTCTCATGTATATGATGAAAATGATTATGTGAGAAATTATCAGAACTTTTTAAATTACAAAGAGATACTATAGATATAATATAATAAAATATGGAAGTAAGAGTTTGGAATTATTTAAAAGAGTATGCATCTTCTAAAGAAGAAATACTAAAGGCTGTAGAAGATGTTTTTGAATCAGGACAACTCATTCTTGGTACAAAAGGAAAACACTTTGAACAGGCGTACGCTGAATATTGTGGTGTTAGTCATGGTGTTGGTTGTGATAATGGTACTAATGCTATAAGTTTGGCATTACTTGCTGTTGGTGTGAAGCCTGGTGATGAGGTAATTACTGTGCCCAATACGGCCATTCCTACTGTTTCGGCTATAGTAACTGTCGGGGCTACGCCTGTTTTTGTAGATATCGATCCTCTTACTTATTTAATGGATGTGACAAAGGTGGAAAGTCATATTACGGAAAAGACAAAATGTATTCTTCCAGTTCATCTTTACGGGCAGTGTGTCGATATGGATGAACTCATAGCTTTGGCCCGGAAATATAAATTATCCATTATTGAAGACTGTGCGCAAGCTCAAGGTGCAGAATATAAAGGGTATAAGGCAGGTTCAATGTCTAATGCTTCTACAACCTCATTCTATCCTACGAAAATATTAGGTGCTTATGGTGATGGTGGAATGATTATTACCAATGATGCAGAGGTGGAAGGGAAATTGCGTCGTTTGCGATTTTATGGTGCAGAGAAGATGTATTATGCTATCGAACATGGTTATAATTCTCGTTTGGATGAAGTTCAAGCTGCCATCCTTTTGACAAAATTGCCTCATTTGGATCAATATATCAAACGTAGAAGAGAAATAGCGTATTTGTATAATGAATTGCTGAAAGATACTAATTTAATATTGCCAAAAGAAGCAGATTACGGTAAACATGCTTATTATTTGTATGTAGTTCGTCATTCTAATCGTGATGAAATCATGGCAGCATTAAAAGAAAATAATATATTTGTAAATATTAGTTATCCATGGCCCATTCATATCATGACAGGTTACCAGTTCCTTGGTTATAAGGAAGGTGACTTCCCTGAAACAGAATCTGCTGCAAAAGAAATATTTTCTTTGCCGATGTATCCTGCATTAACGGATGAAGAAGTTCATTACGTGTCTGATATATTACACAAAATATTAAAATAGATAAAGTGTCATTGTTTATATTTAGATAGAGATGACTTATAGTTAATGAGATGAGCGACAATAAGCGTATTGCAGTTAATACATTGATTATTTATGCTCGAATGGCTGTTACGACAATAATCAGCCTAATAGCTACAAGATATGTCTTACTTGAATTAGGACAAGCTGATTATGGATTATATAATGTTGTTGGGGGTATAGTTACGATGCTCAATGTGGTAAGTATAGGAATGTATATGACCACGCAGCGTTTTATTAATGTAGAAATGGGTAAAGGACCTAATGGAAATTTAAATAAAGTATTCAATGTTTGTATAGTTCTACATATAGGATTTGCTTTATCTATTTTTATCATAGGTCTTACTGTTGGTTTATGGTATATTTATAACGTTTTGAACGTATTGCCAGAAAAACTTTCCGATGCAGTTTTGATATATTTTATATCTACTACAGTTTCTGCTATCGGTATTATTAATATTCCATTTCAAGGATTAATGTTAGCATTTGAGAAATTTAAAAAGATGGCAATAATTGATTTGCTATCTAATTTCATGAAAGTGCCTTTAGTTATTTTACTTATGTGTTGGTCTGGTAATAAACTTCTTTTTTATGCGATCGGTGTCTGTTTTATTTCTCTTTTCTCTTTTCTTTTCTATTATAGTTATTGCTATCGAAAGTTTGGGGATATTGTGAAATGGCATCTGTCACGTGAAAAATATATTTATAAGGAAATTTTGGTTTTCAATAATTACACTTCGATTGGAACTATTGCATACCTTTCTCGTACTCAAGGTGCTTCTGTGGTTATAAATTACTTTTTTGGAATTATTGTGAATGGAGCTTTTGCTATAGTATTCCAAATCGAAAATTTCATTATGATGTTTGTTAATAATCTTGGGACTGCTTCAGATCCACAAATAACTCAATCCTATGCCTCTGGTAATTATAGAGATGCATTTTCTCTTGTTGAGAAAATTTCTAAATATAGTATGTTCATAATGCTTCTTGTAACATTTTCAATTGGTGTTGAGCTGGAATTTCTTTTAAGATTATGGCTCGGTACATTGCCGGAGGGTATTTTAGTACTTTCTCGCTGGATGTTAGTAAGTCTTTTAGTGCGGAGTATAAATAGCTCATGTGGCTCTATTATTCAAGCCTCTGGTCATGTGAAATGGTTTCAAATAATAAGTTCTGTATTATTATTGCTTGGATTACCAATATCTTGGCTTTTATATAAATGGGGGATGCCCCCCGTAACTATTATAATTACTTTTACAGTAACCGATTTTATTAGCAGAATGATATATTTATGGTTAATGCATCGAATTATCAAATTTGATGTTTTGCATTTTTCAAAAAAAGTTTTTTTACCCGTAATTAAGGTTCTGTGTCTATCAGGCTTATATCTGTATCTCTACAATTCTATTATGCTACAAACTGATTTTATGCGTGTTATGGGGATTGGCGTGTCATGTATGTTTTATGTGTGTCTATGTCTATTCGTTGGGATGAATCGTTTGGAACGGAATAGTATTTTTTTTTATATTAAGAATAAAATATGAGCATAATTTATATTTCGTTTGAGAATAAAAAAAACATTTTTAGGTAATATAAATAGATCTTCAAATAACTGCTTAATAAATTGTTATAACTAACACTTCCTGTTTGTTTTTTCTAATAAATTCTATGTAAGATGGAAAAATGTAAAAAAGTTTATGTTGGAATGAGTGCGGATATGATTCATCCAGGTCATTTAAATATAATAAGAGAGGCTTCCAAACTAGGTTCTGTAACTGTTGGAGTTCTAACAGATGCAGCTATTGCAAGTTATAAGCGCCTTCCTTATTTAGATTATGAACAGCGTGCGGAGATAGTTAAAAGTATCAAAGGTGTAGATTCTGTTATACCTCAAGAGACTTTAGACTATGTTCCAAATCTTGAAAAACTACGTCCGGATTATGTTGTTCATGGTGACGATTGGATTGATGGTGTTCAATCTAATACTCGTAAACGTGTAATTAAGTGTTTGTTAAAGTGGGGGGGGAAAGTGGTTGATATTGCATATACTAAAGGTTTTTCTTCTACTGCAATGAATGAGAGGATAAAAGAAATAGGTACAACTCCGGAAATCAGGCAGAAAAGACTTCGCAGGCTAATAAACGCAAAACCTATTGTTCGTATTCTTGAATCACATAACGGGTTGACTGGACTCATTGCAGAAAATGCTTCGGTAATAATTAACGGAGTGAAGCATGAATTTGATGGTATGTGGTCCTCTTCTCTAACAGACTCAACTAGTAAAGGAAAACCGGATATAGAAGCTGTTGATTTAACAACTCGTTTACATGATTTAAATGATACTTTAGAATGTACAACAAAACCAGTAATTTTTGATGGTGACACAGGTGGAAAGGTTGAGCATTTTGTATTTACGGTTAGAACGCTTGAGAGGCTTGGTATTTCCGCCATTATCATTGAGGATAAGATCGGTTTAAAACAAAACTCTCTATTTGGTACTGATGCTGTTCAAACACAAGATTCAATAGAAAGCTTCTGCCATAAAATTCGTTCGGGAAAAAATGCACAAGTAACAGACTCTTTTATGATTATTGCTCGTATCGAAAGTCTTATTGCTGGTAAATCAATGGAGGATGCTTTGGAAAGGGCTGCTGCCTATGTTAAGGCAGGGGCTGATGGAGTTATGATTCATAGTAAAGACAAGTCTGGGATGGACATAAAGAATTTTTGTACATGTTTCAGAAAAATCGACTCGACGACACCAATAGTTGCTGTACCAACCACTTATAATCAGTTTACTGAATCAGAATTGGCTTCATGGGGTATAAATGTTGTTATTTATGCCAATCACATGCTTAGAAGTGCTTATCCTGCAATGCTGGATTGTGCAAAATCAATTTTGACTCATGAACGTTCGTTAGAAGCATCCAATGATTATTGTATGCCAATCAAAGAAATTTTAGAATTAATACCTGGTACAAAAGCATTAAAAAGATGATTTCACCAAAATTTTTTATTGATAGCCTTTCAGATAGGCAAATTGATTTTTTTTCAGGTGTTCCTGATTCTTTATTAAAAAACATATGTGCTTATATTGCGGATAACAAGGATGCAAAGCATAATATTATAACAGCAAATGAGGGGGCGGCAGTCGGTTTGGCTGTAGGTCATTATTTGGCTACAAGGGAAATTCCAGTTGTGTATATGCAAAACTCAGGAGAGGGAAATATTATCAATCCTCTTGCGTCATTGACTGATAAAGAAGTCTATAATATACCTATTCTTTTACTGATTGGATGGCGTGGTGAACCAGGAGTTCATGACGAACCGCAGCATGTTAAGCAGGGAAAAGTGACTATTCCTTTACTGGATGTAATGGGGATTAAGAATACAGTGATGAGTAAGAGTGAAGTTGATTTCACTAAGCAATTAGATGATGCGTTGGTCTATATGCGTGAAACTAACGAAGCATTTGCTTTAATAATAGAAAAAGATACATTCGAATCATATTCGCTTAAATTAAAGGAGGATTCTGTATTACAACAATTATCAATGAGTCGAGAAAACGCTATTCAAATGGTTGTAGATTCAATTGGAAAAAAGGATGTAATAGTTTCAACAACAGGTATGATTTCGCGAGAGCTTTTTGAATACAGAACAAAAATGAATGAAAGCCATCAGAGTGATTTTCTTACAGTTGGTTCTATGGGACATGCTTCACAAATAGCATTAGGGATTGCACTGGAAATACCCGATCGTAAAATTTATTGTTTTGATGGTGACGGTGCTGTGATTATGCATATGGGATCAATGGCAATTATTGGAGATAAGGGCCCTGAAAATTTGATCCATGTTGTGTTTAACAATGGATCTCACGATTCTGTAGGTGGTCAGCCAACTGTAGGACTTAAGATTAATATCCCTGCAATAGCAAGAGCTGTCGGTTATAAAGTTGTATATAGTGTTGATTGTGAAGAAGCTTTAAAGACTGCTTTAGAAAAGGTCATAAAAGAAGCAGGACCTATTCTTCTAGAGGTTAAGGTTAAAAAAGGGAATCGAAAAGATTTGGGAAGGCCATCTATTACTCCAATACAAAATAAATTATCTTTTATGACTTTTTTGAATAATGAAAAAAAATAGTCAGATTACTGCTATAGGTAAATATGCAATGAATCTTATTGAAACATATTTTGATGAGAATAAACCTCATCGTGTCTTTTTGGTTCGTGGCAAACATTCCTTTATTAGCAGTGGTGCAGAATATATTCTTTCAGATTTATTTAGGCGACATGCTTGTTTCGTAAGTGAGTTTAGTGACTTTCAGGAAAATCCTATATTAGAAGAAGTTAATAATGGTTGCAATTTTTTCGAGAAGTCAAAATCGGACATTATAATAGCATGTGGGGGCGGAAGTGTACTTGACATGGCTAAATTAATTCGTTTTAAAGCTGCTTATGATGGCGATTTGGTTGATTCTGTTTTTGAAAAGAAAAAGGAATTAACTCCTCTTATTGCATTACCAACCACAGCTGGGACTGGATGTGAAGCCACTCCTTTTGCTGTATGTTATAAGAATTCAATAAAGTACTCAGTGGCTCATAATGATATGCTTCCTGATTATGCTGTGATATTTCCTCAGTTTACTTATAATAATTCTTCATATCTGACAGCCTGTACAGGTTTCGATGCACTTTCTCAAAGTATAGAGGCCTATTGGAATGTGAATGCCACAGCAGAATCTGATGAATATGCCAAAAGAGCTATTTCTGTTCTTTGGGATAATCTTCCAAAGGTAGTAAATTCTCCTTCAAATGAGATTCGCGATTTGATGTCTGTTGCAGCTTATTGGTCTGGGTGTGCAATTGCTATTACTAAGACTACAGCTCCACATGCTTTTTCGTATGCTTTTACTACTCATTGCGGTTATCCACATGGACATGCTGTAGCTCTTTCATTTCCCTTTTTTATGGCATTAAACTTATTGGAAAAACAGGACTTTGCTTTCCAACCAAGAATAAATATTGATGAGTATTATAAAAAGACAGCATGGCTTCAGTCTCAATTAGGCTTCTCTGATGAGATTAATATACAGTCTGAAATGCAAAGTTATCTGAACAATATAGGTTTATGTAATAATGGATATGGAGATAATGACTTGACCATAATGTTGAATCAGGTAAATATTCAGCGATTGGTAAATAACCCTGTCATAGTTACAAAAGACATAATAGAACGATTGAAAAATGTTCTGGGAACAATAAATTGAATAATTATTTGTCAATGAATGAAGGTTTAACAAAAGAATATCGGGTAAAGTTGTTAGAAACATTTGCAGCTTTTGATCGATTCTGTAAAGCAAATGGAATAAAATATTATGCGGCTTATGGAACGCTTATCGGTGCTGTTCGACATAAAGGACTAATTCCATGGGATGATGATATAGATGTTTATATGTTACGTGAAGATTATGATAAATTCTGCTCTCTGAAGGGAAAAGTCATGGATCATTATGATATTATGGATATTAATGACGATGGTTATTGGTTACTCTCTTTAGCAAAGTTCGTAGATACGAATACCACTCTTTGGGAGTTTAAAAATCGCCCTCTTATTTTGGGTGTTTACATAGATGTATTTCCTTTAGATGAGTGTAATATGGAGCAAGTAATAACTCTTAAAAATAGATATGATAAGTATTCACTTTTGGTGGCTCAATCAATGATGAGATATTCTTTAGGAGATATTTTGCATTCATTGTTTAGGTTGAAACTGAAGTGTTTATTATTACAAATCTCTTGTGTTTTCTATAAAAGACATAAATACGCATATTATAAACAGAAGTATTTAAGTTGTGTTGAAGATATAAAAAAGTCTAAAGGTAATTTCTTGGTTTCTTATGATGGACCTTATGGAATGGGAGAGGTATTGGACAAAAAATTGTTTTCGGAGTCTGTGTTGGTTCCATTTGAAAGTATGTCTATTGAAGTGCCAATTGGTTATGAGGAGTGTTTAAAAAGTATATATGGAGATTATATGAAACTACCTCCCAAGGAAAAGAGAATTTCTCACCATAGTCGTTATTATTTGAATTTAAACCATCGTTTGTCTTTTAGTGAAATTAGTAGAGAAATTTCATTAAGAGGCAAAATTTGAATAAGTTATAGAAATATATGTTATATTACTTTTAATAAATATGGTTTCGGTAATAATTCCTTTGTATAATAAGTATTTAGCAATTGGGCGTACTATAGAATCAGTAATTGTGCAAACTTATAAAGATTGGGAACTTCTGATTATTGACGATGGTTCGAATGACGGCAGTGGGCAAGTGGCTGAGCAATATACTTTTGATGAACGTATCCATTATATTTATAAGTCAAATGGTGGTGTATCGTCAGCACGTAATATGGGGATACAAATGGCGAAAGGTGAATGGCTGCTTTATATTGATGCGGATGATTATCTTTTACCCAATGCTTTAGAGACCTTATTAAACTTAGCGGAAAAATTTGAAGTAAGTATTGCGGCTAGTAACTTTTATGTTGAGTTTGAAGGAAAAAAGAGGCGTTGCCTTTACAATGTAAGTGAAGGGGTCGTGTTAAATAACTTTCGTTCACTTTTCTTTAATTCCTTCGATATCAGAGCAGGGGCTACACTCTATAAATCATCATTAATTAAACAGTATAAATTTGATGAGACTCTAATACGTTATGAAGATGCCAAATTGGAATTTGACATATTAAGAAATCATAAAGTGGCAATAACTCCTCAATTTACTATGGTATATACTAAGGATTATGCTGGTTTAAGTAAACCAGCAAGTGACTTTTCAAAGGATTATATATCATGTATGTCTTTTGAAGGAAAACCGTTTTGGGAAAAAATGAAGCTTGGTTCTTTAGCTAATTATGGTTTAGATATCTACCCTAATAATCGAAGTGAAATTAAAGCTATATATTCAAATGACCTCAAATGGATATATCTTAGCGCTAAAATTGGCTTTTTTGTATACTTATTTAATAAATGTTGTAACCTATTGTATAAGTTGAAGTAGTATGCAGATTTTTTGTACACTTTTTAATGTTGCTTATTTAGATAAGGCTATCACAATGTATAATTCTCTTGAGAGAGTCTCTAGTGAATTTACTCTATATGCTTTGGCCATGGATGATAGGTGCTATGAAATTTTAGTTGATCTAAATTTTAGGAACTTGAAACCGATTAAGCTATCAGACTTTGAAGATGATGATTTGCTTAAAGTAAAGTCAGATAGAACCTTTGGTGAATATTGTTGGACTTGTTCATCTTCTTTGATATCTTACGTTCTGCATGAATATTGTGAGCCACATTGTACGTACATTGATGCGGATATCTACTTTTTTTCGGATCCTATAGTTTTGATGAACGAAATGCTTCATGAGAATGCTTCTGTATTAATAGTAGGTCATCGTTTTAATGACTATAATAGAGATTTAATGTGTCGGACTGTTGGGAAATACTGTGTTCAATATAATACTTTTTTGAATGATGAAAATGGTAATATATTGCTTGAAATATGGCGTCGACAATGTATAACGCATTGTTCTTGTGATGGTGATGGTGTCTATTGGGGGGATCAAAAATATATGGATAATTGGACTACTGACTATGATTTTGTACATGAAACTCTTAATGTAGGTGCTGGAATAGCTCCTTGGAACATCTCTCAATATAAATTGCGTTTAATAAATGACTCAGGCTGTGTTATTGTAAGTAGGAATAAAGTTGATTGCTCTACAGTATTTTATCATTTTGAAAATATTAATTACATAGATGATAAGATTGTGAAAATTAATGTGTTCAATACATGGCATATAGATAAGGAACTAGTGAAGGCTTTTTATATTCCATATTTGACTGAGGTTTATGACATTAAACTAATGCTAAAGGAAAGATATGCTGTGAATATTTTGCTTAAAAAACATCCTGGTGTTAAATGTGATAAAAGAACTTTTGCCCAAAAGATTATTGATAGGTTAAGTTATCTTATTGATAAGGAAAAACAAAAACTCTATATAATGTCAGTTCTTCCAACTAGACTGTATAAGAAAAATGATGTAATAATTATTATTGGATAAATATAGGTGGTACTTTAAAGAACTGGCTTTGCGAATAATTTTATGTTTCAGAGTGTGTGCTTGGTGTCTAGCACCGGGTGATATTGTTTTCTTCAAATGATAGCTGTGTAATTGTGATTGTTTATATATTTTTAATATTTGTCTCTACAGTCATATTTATTTCGCATATATATGTTAAAAGCGAGAAAGTAAATAAGATAACTGCATTCTTATGGGTAATTATGATGACTTTGTTTGTGGGGTCTCAAGATGGTATAGGAAATGACCATGCTAATTATATTGCTCAGATAAAATCCCCATGGGCCACTCCTCAGGAACCATTTACATTATTTATATTCTATATAATTAGATCTTGTGATTTATCTGTTTATGTATTTTTCTATATCTATGCTTTTCTTACTTATTATTTTTTGTATAAAGTGATATTATTATCAGATAAGAGTATTCGATTTATTATTGTAATGATGATACTTCAATCTCTATTATTTTTTCAATCGTTTAATTTGATTCGCCAAATTTTGGCTTGCGCAATATTTTTGTATGGAATATCTCTTATATTAAATAATAAAAAAGGATATTGGTTTCTATTATTAGCATGTTTGGTACATTATTCTGCATTTTTTGGACTACTTATAGTTTGGATAGCCTCAAAAATAAGAGTAAGTACTGTTATGCTTATTGTTTATATAATGTCTGTAGCTCTTTTATATACAGGTGGTTTTATTGGAGATTTTATATCAAAATATGAATTTTTGATACGTATGACTTACTATGGCTACTATTTAGACTCCTCTCTTATTAATGATGATGTAGCAGCAAATTTTGGTGTTGTATATAAGATTACCTTTATTTTATGCTTAGTCGTTTATACCAAAAGAAAATTTTTCAAATCGAACGGTCAAATTCTACTCTTCAACCTTTTTTTTGTTGGTCAAATATTATACAATTTATCATCCGCAAATATTACGATTCAACGTGCTACTTATTTTCCTTATTTCTCTATGATATTAGTAATCCCTTTATTGGCCAAATGTTTTTCTCCATATTGGAATTCTAGGTTAGCTTTAGTACTGTATTCATTATATTTTCTTTTTATAAGTGCTTCGTTGGCTTCTCAAGACTGTCCATACGTACCTTATAAAAATATAATATGGAATTAATTATATATGAAGTTACTTTATATTGGTGCTTTTTGTGAGCCTTCAACAGATTTCTTAATTAGAAAACGTACCAAAGGACATATAACAGTTAGTGCTACGACTTTTCAGAAAGCTCTTCTGTCTGGTTTTGAAAATTTAGAAAAAAAATTAGATTATATCATAAATATTCCCGATATCGGAAGCTTCCCATTACGCTGTAATAATCCATTCTTTTCAAGAACGAACTTCCAATTTGCTTTTATGAAGGGAGTTAATGGCTCATTTCTTAATATTACTTACTTGAAGAAGTATAGTATCTATCAATCTGTGATAAATGAAGCTAAACGATGGCTTAATTTACATAGGGATGAGGAAGTAACTATAATTGTGTACTCTCTCATGTATCCATACCTTAAGGCAGCTATTGATTTGAAAAAACATTATTCCAATGTGAAAGTGTGTTGTATTGTCTTGGATTTGCCTGAGTATTTTGGAGATAATTCATCCATTCTCCATAGAGTGTTAGAAGCAAGAAACACTAATAAGATTTATTCTTTAGTTCAGGAAATTGATTCCTTTATTTTACTGACAGAGTTTATGAAGGATAAATTGAGAGTTGGTATTCGTCCTTGGTATCTTTTAGAGGGTATTTATAGTCCTGTAGAAGTTGCTCTACAAAAAAAGAGGAGGAAAACGATACTCTATACTGGTAAGTTAGATGCTCGATTTGGCATACGTGATCTGATTGAATCATTTATCAAGATTGATGATAGAGAGTTTTCTTTGTGGATATGTGGTTTTGGGACAGATCGAGCTTTTGTTGAGACTGCAGCCAAGAACGATTGTCGTATAACATATTGGGGACTTGTAGATCAAAAGCGTGTATTTGAGATGCAGCAACAAGCCACGTTGTTGATTAATCCTCGTAAAGGAGATGCAGAATACACTAAGTATTCTTTTCCTTCTAAGACAATGGAGTATATGGCTTCGGGAACACCTACCATAATGTATAAATTACCAGGACTTCCTGCTAACTACTTAAATCATTTGATTCTTATACCGGACCATTCACGAGAAACACTTACTACATTGTTAAAAGAGTGGGGGAATAAGGGACAGGATGAATTGGATGACTTTGGTAAGCATGCAAGACAATTTATATTGGATAATAAAAATTCAGAAAATCAGGCAAGGCGATTGTTGGAATTCCTGGTGAATAAGACATGAAGAAAAAAAAAATCTTGTTTTATTCGAGTGTTAGATCACTCGAATTGTTGAATACACAAAAGTTCTATCAGATAGATATTGCTCTGCTGAGGAATCTAGGTTATGATGTCTGTTTATCCAATAGGATAGTTGACAGTCTTAAGTTTTGGGAATATGATATTTTGTTCTCTTATTTTTATCGATATTCATTTTTTGCTTCATTTTTTGCTAAATGTTTAGGTAAAAGAACCTATTTTACTGGAGGTATTGATAATTTAGATGAAAATTATGCCTCTACCCGAAATTATAAGATTCAAGTGCTATTTTTTAAGCTCTGTTATTGGGTCTCAAGTTCTTGTATTATTGTATCTCAATCTGATTTAAAGAATATAGCAAAAGTATTTCATTTTAGAAGAAGATTGAGTTATAGTGAACATGTGGTTGATACTGCACAGTTTATGTCTGATGTTCCGAAAGAGAAGCTATTTACTACGGTTGTCTGGATGGGTGAGGAAGGGAATGTGCGACGAAAAGGGGTGGATAAGGCATTGCGAATCTTTGCTGAATTGAAGAAGATAACTTCATTTTCTGATTACCGATTTATTATTATGGGTAAGAAAGGTGAGGGAACTGCCTTGGTTCAATCATTGATTAATGAATATGATTTAGAAAAATTTGTTGAATTAGTGGGTGAAGTCTCAGAAGAAGAAAAAATTGCTTTCTTAAAACGTTCTAAATATTATTTTCAGCTCTCATTGTATGAAGGTTTTGGCTTAGCAGCTTTAGAGGCTTTGTGTGCCAACAATATTCTGATTCATTCGGGTAGGGGGGGCTTGGCTAATCCTATCTACACAGATCAACTTCTTTTTGATATAGACAATGATTTTGATAAAGAGTTTTCGATTTTAACTAAAAAATTGGCTTCTTTTACTTCATTGATTCCAAATGATGAGGTCTTAAGTTATTATGATATCCAGAGAAGAAAAGAAGATTTTAAGGCTATTATTACAGACAACAATAGGAATTATAAATTAAATAATTAAAGTATTATGTCACTTTTTAAAGATAAATCTCTTTTGATTACCGGTGGAACAGGCTCTTTCGGCAATGCGGTTTTACGTCGTTTTCTTGATTCTGATATCAGGGAGATTCGTATATTCTCTCGTGATGAAAAGAAACAAGATGATATGCGTCACTATCTTCAGAACCCAAAAGTAAAATTCTACATTGGCGATGTCCGTGACAAGCGCTCTGTGGATGGAGTTATGAATGGAGTGGATTATATCTTCCATGCCGCTGCGCTGAAGCAAGTCCCTTCCTGTGAGTTTTTTCCCACACAAGCGGTTAGGACAAATGTTCTCGGTACAGAAAATGTGTTGGATTCCGCCATAGCTCACGGTGTTAAAAATGTGGTGGTACTTTCTACCGATAAAGCTGCCTATCCTATAAATGCGATGGGTATCAGCAAAGCCATGATGGAGAAAGTTGCTATCGCCAAAGGTCGTCAGTTGGGTAATTGTGGAGGAACAACGATTTGCTGTACCCGTTATGGCAATGTTATGGCCAGCCGTGGTTCTGTGATACCCTTGTGGCTAGAGCAAATTAAGAAATGTAATCCAATAACAATAACAGATCCCAACATGACCCGCTTCATGATGACTTTGGATGATGCTGTCGACTTGGTGATTTATGCCTTTCAGCATGGAAAAAATGGTGATTTGTTTGTTCAGAAGGCACCTGCTGCTACTCTGGATGTATTAGCCGATGCATTAAAGTCTCTTTACCATAGTAATGCGGATGTCAAAGTGATTGGTACCCGCCACGGTGAGAAACTCTATGAAACTCTTGTTACCCGTGAAGAGATGTCTAAAGCAGAGGATATGGGTGATTATTATCGTATCCCATGTGATACGCGTGATTTAAATTATGATAAGTTTTTTGTGGAAGGAAGTGAGGAGGTCTCCAAAATAGAAGATTACCATTCTCATAATACCCGTCGTCTTGATGTTGAAGGAATGAAAGAACTTCTCTTGAAACTTGATTTCATTCGTAAAGATCTGGCTCTTGAAGAAAAATAGAATTGATAGCAATCAAGATCAAATAAATTAATTCCTCTTTATTTATGAAAGTTTTAGTAACCGGTGCGAAAGGTTTTGTCGGGCGGAATCTTGTATCCCAACTGCGCAATATTCAAAGTGGTAAAGTAAAAAATTATGCTTTGTCCGGAAACGAGTTGGTCATTTTTGAATATGATGTAGATAGTGACCCTTCTGAATTGGATGACTATTGCCGACAGGCTGATTTCATTCTTAATCTGGCCGGTGTAAACCGTCCACTGGATCAGTCCGAATTTATGAAAGGGAACTTTGGTTTTGCTTCTGTGCTTCTTGCTTCATTGAAGAGACATGGAAATACTTGCCCTATCATGATATCCTCTTCTACACAAGCCGCTTTGGATAATCCTTATGGAGCCTCTAAACGGGCGGGTGAACAATTGTTGCTTGAGTATTCCCGGGAAACGGGAGCGAAAGTATTGATATATCGTTTTCCCAATGTCTTTGGGAAATGGTGTCGCCCCAACTATAATAGTGCAGTCGCTACATTTTGCCACAATATAACTCACGGACTGGATATACAGGTGAATGACCGTTCGGTCGTGATGAACCTGGTATACATTGACGATGTGGTAAACGAATTGATTGCTGCATTGACAGGTGATGAGAATCGGGTAGGGGAATATTGTGCGGTACCTACAGTACACACTATTACGTTGGGAGAAATTGTTGATTTACTTTATACTTTCCAATCGAGCAGGGTGAATCTAACTGTTCCCAATGTGGGCAATGCGTTTGAGAAAAAGTTGTATTCTACTTATTTATCTTATCTGCCTACCAATCAATTTAGTTATCCATTAAAAATGAATGTGGATGAGCGGGGGAGCTTTACAGAAATCATTCGTACTCTTGATAGGGGGCAGGTTTCGGTAAATATCTCTAAACCTCATATCACCAAAGGAAATCATTGGCATCACACCAAGAATGAAAAGTTTGTGGTAGTGAGTGGGCAAGGGGTCATCCGTTTTCGTAAGATGGATGAACCTGATGCTGAGGTGATAGAGTATCTGGTATCGGGAAGTAAAATCGAGGTAGTGGATATCCCAATCGGATATACACACAATATTGAGAATTTGGGCGACACCGATATGGTGACTTTTATGTGGTGCAATGAATGTTTTGATCCACAGAATCCCGATACATTTTTCGAAACGGTATAATTGCGATAGAATAATGAGTAAACTCAAGCTAATGACAATCATAGGTACAAGACCGGAAATTATCCGCTTGTCCGAAGTAATAAAGAAGTGTGATACCTATTTTGATCAGGTGTTGGTACATACCGGTCAGAATTACGACTATACGCTGAACCAGGTGTTCTTTGAAGACTTAGGTTTGCGTGAACCAGATTATTATCTGAACGTGGTAGGTCAGGATTTAGGTGAAACGATGGGTAATGTATTGGCAAAATCGTATCAGCTGATGGTGGAAGTGAAGCCGGATGCTGTGATGGTGTTGGGTGATACGAACTCTTGTCTGTCGGTTATCTCTGCAAAACGTTTGCATATTCCTACTTTTCATATGGAAGCAGGCAATCGTTGCTTTGACGAGAATCTGCCAGAAGAAACCAACAGAAGGATTGTAGACCATATCTCGGACTTAAATATGTGTTACAGTGAGCATGCACGTCGGTATCTGAACTCGGAAGGCACTGCTAAGGAGCGTACTTACGTCACAGGTTCGCCTATGGCTGAGGTCCTCTCTGCTAATCTGGAAAGTATCAAGGCAAGCATGGTGCTCGATCAGCTAGGATTGGAGAAAGGAAAATACATTTTATTGTCGGCTCACAGAGAAGAGAATATAGATACCGAAGCTAACTTCTTTCATCTGATGAATGCAGTGAATGCAATGGCAGAGAAGTATGATATGCCTATCCTTTACTCATGCCATCCCCGCTCCAAGAAATGCATTGAAACGAGAGGTTTTAAGTTTGATAGTCGGGTGATACAAAATCAACCTATTGGATTCCATGATTATAATCACTTGCAGCTGAATGCTTTTTGTGTAGTGTCCGATAGTGGTACACTTCCGGAAGAGAGTGCCTATTTTAGCTCAAAAGGAATGCCCTTCCCAGCTGTATGTATTCGTACTTCGACCGAACGACCGGAGGCATTGGATAAAGGTGTTTTTATTCTGGCGGGAATTACTACAGATCAGGTTTTGCAGGCTGTAGATACAGCAGTGTTGATGCAACAGAACGGAGACTTTGGATTGGATGTTCCCAACTATGTGGATGAAAATGTATCGACTAAGGTAGTGAAGATTATCCAAAGCTATACGGGGGTAATTAATAAGATGGTTTGGAGAAAGTAGTTAAAGTCTTTTGAGCAAATAATTACTGAATCTAAGTTTACATGAATAATACCATAAAAGCTAAGCGTGTTTGGTTGATATCTGAGATATATTATCCTGTTAAAACTTCAACAGGTTATTATATGACGGAGATTGCAGAGCACTTGGCCTTGAAGGGACTAGATGTGCATGTAATATGCACAGGATCTACCTATAATGTAGGAGAGGTTACTTCGAAGCTACCTGAAAATGAAATTTGTAATGGCGTTTCTATCCATAGGGTATTTGTTGGTGATATTGATAAGAATAATTTTATAAAAAGAGTTTTGCGCTTATTTTTGTCTAGCTATAAACTCTTTTTTCGGTTACTATCTTTGGTACGGCCAGGAGATGACTTATTAGTTGTTACTAATCCGGCTTTTCTTATTTTGATGATGCCTTATGTAAAATGGAGAAAAAAGATAAACTACTCTATTATTGTTCACGATATCTTTCCTGAGAATTTGGTTGCAATAAATAAGATATCAGCAAATTCAATTTTATATAAGTGTCTGAAAATCATTTTTGATAAAGCTTATGCAAAAGCTCGTTTGTGTATTTCTATAGGGCGTGACATGAGTGATATTTTGGCTACAAAAATAGGAACTACCGAACGGGTTACTTTGATTCCCATCTGGGCTGAAAATCAAATAGTGCACTCTTTGGATAAACAAGAAACGAATTTGGTTAAGCAGTTGAACCTGGAGGGTAAATTTGTTTTTGAGTTTGCCGGGAATTTAGGTCATGCTCAAGGAATTGAAAATTTGTTGGAGGCTATAGCCTTGCTTGATAATCCTAATATACATTTTCTTTTTATCGGAGGAGGGGCTAAGTATAATACAATTGCTGATTTTGCAAAAAACAGACCAAATATTTCATTGATTGGATTTATGGATCGTTCATTGCAGAATGATTTCTTAAATGCATGTGATATTGGTATTGTAACTCTTGCTGATGGAATGTACGGGCTGGGTGTACCTTCTAAATCATATAATATAATGGCAGCAGGAAAGCCTATTCTAATGATTGGAGATTCAAACTCTGAAATTGCATTATGTGTGGGAGAATACCAATTAGGTTGGGTTGTTGAGCCTGGTAATCCCAAAGTTCTTAAGGAAGCTTTAGAATCAATTTATGAACATAGAGATGCATTGTCTTCTATAAAGAACAATGCCAGATGTATGGCTGATACACTGTTTGCCAAAGAGTTTATTTTAGATAAATACTATCAGTTGTTTTGTTGATTATTTATGAAATTACTATTTACAGGCGCTTCTGGATTTCTAGGCAATAACATCTTCCGTTTGTTAGAGCAAAAATATTGTATTATTACTGTTGGCTTAACTTCTCAGGATAATTGTAGAGTAAATATCGCACAAGATGTTCCAGTGCTGAATGAGCAATTTGATGTAGTATTGCATGCTGCCGGAAAAGCACATTCTATTCCTAAAACTGCAGAAGAGAAAAAACTGTTCTTTGATGTAAACTTGCAGGGAACGAAGAATTTATGTGCTGCATTAGAGAATAGTGGTATTCCCAAGGCTTTTATCTTTATAAGTACTGTTGCTGTATATGGTTGTGACTTTGGTGATAATATCACCGAAGAACATCCTTTAAATGGTACTACTCCGTATGCTTTAAGTAAAATAGAGGCTGAAAAATATTTGGAAGAGTGGTGTGCTTCGCACAACGTGGTGTTAAGTATAATTCGTCCTTCGTTAATAGCAGGACCCAATCCTCCAGGAAATTTGGGAGCAATGATTAAAGGGCTAAAAACTGGTAGATACTTGAGTATTGGGGTAGGAAGAGCCCGTAAGAGTGTATTGATGGTGCAGGATATTGCAAACTTAGTTCCTTTACTGATCGAGAAAGGAGGTATTTATAATGTTTGTGATACTTATCAGCCTAATTTTAGAGAGTTGGAACGGTTAATTTGTAAACAGTTGAATAAGCGCTTACCGTTGTCTGTCCCTTATTGGTTCGCCAAATGCTTGGCTAAAGTAGGGGATGCTTTAGGCGAAAAAGCTCCGATAAATACTCTCAAATTACGGAAGATCACTGAGTCATTGACTTTCAGCAATGAAAAAGCGATAAAGGAATTAGGCTGGAAACCAATGAGTGTATTGGAGAACTTTAGAATAAAATAAATGACTGTTTTTGCGATAATTGGTGCTACGGCAGGAATTATTATTGGAGCTTTTGCAGTTATTCAATTATGGTTTTACTGGATTTATAGAAATAGATAATTTATGTACTATCTGATAATCTTAGTTCTGCTATTCGTTGCAGAACTTTTTTATTTTAGAGTGGCTGATAAATGTAACATCATTGACAAGCCTAATCAACGTAGTAGCCATACACGAATCACCTTGCGGGGTGGGGGGATTATTTTCTACTTCGGAGCATTGGCCTTCTTCCTGACAAGCGAATGGGCATATCCCTGGTTTATGATAGCACTGACACTGATAACGGTGATCAGCTTTGTAGATGATATCCGGTCGACGTCGCAACGGTTGCGGTTGGTGTTTCACTTCACGGCTATGGCATTGATGTTTTATCAGTGGGGGCTATTCTCGCTACCTTGGTGGACGATTGTGGTGGCGCTGATTATCTGCACGGGGATTATCAATGCATACAACTTCATGGATGGCATCAATGGGATTACGGGCGGGTATTCGCTGGTTATCTTGGTTTCTTTGGCATATGTGAATGCAGAAGTGATCTCCTTCACAGAACAGGATTTTATTTATACGATGATTTGTTCTGTGTTGGTGTTTGACTTCTTTAATTTCCGTAAGAGAGCGAGATGCTTTGCCGGTGATGTGGGTTCGGTCAGTATAGCTTTTGTAGTCCTGTTCCTGATTGGGAGTTTGATTCTTCAAACTAAAGATTTCAGCTGGCTTGTATTGCTTGTTGTGTACGGAGTGGATAGTGTGTTGACGATCGTACATCGGTTGTTGCTACATGAAAATATTAGTATGCCTCACCGGAAACATTTGTATCAGATAATGGCTAATGAACTGAAGATACCACACGCGGTAGTGTCACTGATCTATATGGTGGTGCAGGCCGCAGTTGTGGCAGGGTATTTGGCATTGCGGGAGTATAGATATGGGTATTTATTAGGGAGCATATTGGTGTTGAGCCTGTTGTACCTCCTGTTTATGAAGAGATTTTTTTATTTGCATAAATCTAATTAATCATGGGAAACTTAACAGAAAATGATTTTCAGCGTGTGGCGGATTTGTTTGGCGTTGAGGTGGCAGTGGTAAAAGCCGTACAGGCAGTTGAGGCCGGTGGGTATGGGGGCTTTGTGGCTCCGGGGCGACCAGTGATCTTATTCGAAGGGCACATCTTTTGGCATGAACTCAAGAAGCGGGGGCTTGATCCGGAGAAGTATGTTGCGGGCAATGAAAATATTCTTTATCCTACATGGGAGAAGGGGCATTATTATGGCGGGATGAAAGAGTATGAACGTCTGGAAAATGCCCGGGAAATACATAAAGAAGCTGCTGACGCTTCCACTTCATGGGGAATGTTTCAGGTGATGGGCTTTAACTATGCGATGTGCGGGTATGGCAGTGTGGAGGAAATGGTGAAAGATATGTGTGTCGGAGAAGATAAGCAACTGGAAGCTTTTGCGGGGTTTGTGAAATTGGCTAGGCTACAGTCCTGTCTGGAGCAGAAAGACTGGGCTGGGTTTACCAAGAGGTACAATGGACCCGGATATGCCCAGGATCAGTACGATAAAAAACTGGAAGGGGCTTATCGGAAGTTTATAAAGGAATAGATAAGAAATGTAATAGATAGGAGGAAGTAGCTTCTAATGAAAATATCAGGAAAGTCATAGATGTAATCAGATAGAATGAGTGAAAATATACCTCAACAGGTATAGATTTCTGTTTTGCTCCCACTTTTATGCCATATCGGGTATAAAAGTGGGAGCCTTTTATTGTATTTGTACCCAAACGGGTATAATATGGGAAATCAAACAATAGCAAAGTATGTGAAGCAGATGCGTAGGGAAGAGGGTGTCCGAAAAAGGATACTCTCTTTTTTATTTGCTGAGAATGTGATACTTATAACTTTTTCTGAGTGATCGGTTCCGGATACCCTGTTTCCCTTTGTCATCTTCTTGTAAATGTTCACCTTTGCAATGTTGATCAACGAAATGTGAATAAAATCAGTAGTAATAACATGAAGAAAAGGAGATTAGGAATATGACTTTATTTTATAAAGCAGTGCAATCGACCATGGCAACTAAGACCGGTGACAAGAAGTGGCATTTGAATCTGGTGAAGATAGGTAAAACGGTGTCCACCCAGCAACTGGCAGAGATGATTGCGGAGAAGTCGTCATTGACCCCGGGTGATGTACATAATGTGGTCCGGAACTTAATGACGGCAATGCGCAGCGAGTTATTGAACAGTAAGACGGTACGCCTGGAAGGGTTGGGTACTTTTACGATGAAGGCGCGTAGCCGTGGAAGGGGAGTAGACAAAGAGGAGGATGTCAATCCGAACCAGGTGGGAGCTCTTCTCTGTCACTTCACACCGGAATATACCCGGCCTGCCGCTATTGGCACTACCCGTGCTTTGCTTCAGGGTGTTGAGTTTCAGAAGATAGGCAGTATCGGCACTTCGGGCGGTAATGGCTCTGGAAATGGTGATGGAGACATTGTGGATGATCCGACCGCATAGTAAGTTTAATCAGATAAACAGATGAAGAAGAATAGCTGGAATATCCTTTTAAAGGTGATCATAGCTGTGGCAAGCGCCATTGCCGGAGTGATAGGAGGGCAGGGACTGCTCTGATAACTGACCGATCGTTTCGGTTGAAAAAATAAATGCCGGTATCTGTTCGGAAGAATGGGTACCGGCATTTATTATTATGGTTAGCAAAACCGATAATTAAGAATAATCTTGTATATTTGTGAGTGAAACGATTAATAGAAATGCGTTATGGCTAAACTTTACCCGATTGGGATACAGAACTTTGAGAAAATACGTAGGGAAGGCTATCTTTATATAGATAAGACTGCATTAGTCTGTAGATTGGTAAAAACGGGTTCATATTATTTCCTGAGCCGTCCCCGTCGCTTTGGCAAGAGTCTGCTGATATCTACTCTTGAAGCTTATTTTCAAGGGAAAAAGGACTTGTTTTGTGGTTTGGCTATGGGGGAGTTGGAGAAAGACTGGATAAAATATCCGATTTTACATCTGGATCTGAACACGGAAAAGTATGATACGCCCGAAAGCCTGGATCGGATATTGAACGATACGTTGGCTAAATGGGAAATGGTGTACGGGACTGCTCCTTCTGAAACTTCTATTCCTCTGCGTTTCAAGGGTATTGTGCAGCGTGCCTGTGAACAGTCGGGGCAGCGGGTGGTGATTTTGATTGATGAATATGATAAACCGATGTTGCAGGCTATCGGCAATGAGGAGTTGGGAGAGAAGTATCGTGATACACTGAAAGGTTTTTATTCTGTGCTGAAAACGATGGACGGGTATATCCGCTTTGCCCTTTTGACGGGAGTTACCAAGTTTGGTAAGGTAAGTGTGTTTAGTGACCTGAATAATCTGAACGATATCTCCATGGACGAACCTTATGTGGAGTTGTGTGGAATTACAGAAAAGGAAATCCATCATTATCTGGAACCGGAAATTCGCCAGTTGGCGAAATATCAAAAGATGTCGTACGAAGATGCTTGCCGGGAGTTGAAGGAACGGTATGATGGTTATCATTTCACGGAAAATTCTATCGGTTTATATAATCCGTTCAGTATACTGAATACTTTTTATAAGATGAAGTTTGGCAGTTACTGGTTCGAAACAGGTACTCCGTCTTATTTGGTAAAACTTTTACTGCGTGATAAATATGACTTGCAACAGCTGGCGCACGATGAGGCGACATCAGATATGCTGAATTGCATAGATTCTACTTCGAAGAATCCTCTGCCGGTGATTTATCAGAGTGGCTATCTGACGATAAAAGGGTATGATGAACGTTTTGATATCTACCATCTGGGATTTCCCAATCGGGAAGTAGAGGAAGGATTTATCAGGTATTTACTTCCTTTTTATGCAAATATTGATAAAGGACAAACAGGGTTTCATATAACCCGGTTCGTTTCTGAAGTGGAACAGGGAGATTGTGATGCTTTCTTTCGCCGTCTGCAAAGTTTCTTCGCCGATACTCCTTATGAACTGGTACGTGACTTGGAGTTGCATTATCAGAATGTTCTTTTTATTGTTTATAAGTTACTTGGTTTTTATGTCCAGGCGGAGTATCATACTTCTAACGGGCGCATCGATATGGTTTTGAAGACAGAACGATACATTTATGTGATGGAGTTCAAATTTGACGGGAGTGCGGAAGAGGCTTTGAAACAGATAGAAGAAAGGGAATATGCCGCTCCGTTTGCCAATGATCCCCGTCAACTGCTAAAGGCAGGAGTGAACTTTAGCTCGAAGACAAGGAATATTGATTGTTGGGTCGTGGATTGACTCTAAATACCACATGATAATCTGAATATTACACATCTGTGTGATCTGTTAATCTGTGATGAAAAAGAGTTTATTGAAGAATGCTCCCGATACGTTGCAGCTCGTCCGGACTGAACTTACAGTTTTCCGTCGCTTTCAGGTTGTCTGCCAGTTGACTGACGGAACTGGCGCCGATAATGACGGAGGTTACCAGATCATCTTTCAATATCCAGGCTAATGCCATTTCGGCTAAGGTTTGTCCGCGACTGCCTGCCACTTCATTCAATGCTTTGATTTTATTTAATACTTGATCGGTCAGTTGTTCTTTTTTCAGGAAACCTCCGCGGGCTATCCTTGAATCTTCAGGAATTCCATTTAGATACCGGTTAGTGAGCAGACCCTGAGCCAGAGGAGAAAAGGCGATAAAGCCGGTACCGTTCTCTTGGGCTTGCCGGAGGATACCTTGTGCTTCCGGTTCACGGTTAAACAGGTTATATCGTCCCTGATAGAGGAGACAATGCACGTCTCGCTCTTCCAGATATCGGTAGGCAAACTCTGCTTTTTCTTTGGGGTATTTGGAAATACCGATGTAGAGGGCCTTACCTTGCCGGACAATGTCGACGAGTGCCTGAAGAGTTTCTTCAAGTGGAGTTTCGGGATCGTAACGGTGGGTATAGAAAATATCTACATATTCCAGATTCATGCGTTTTAAACTCTGGTTGAGACTGCTCATCAGATATTTTCGGGAGCCCCAGTTCCCGTAAGGACCTTCCCACATATCATGTCCGGCTTTGGTGGATATGAATAGCTCATCACGATAGGGCATAAAGGATTTCTTCATGATTAGCCCGAACGTCTCCTCGGCTGAGCCATAAGAGGGACCGTAGTTATTAGCCAGGTCGAAATGTGTGATGCCTTTGTCGAATGCAAAGTGAGCCATTCGAAGGCTATTGGCTAATGTATCTACATCACCGAAGTTATGCCAGAGGCCCAGGGAAACTTCCGGTAACAGTATACCGCTTTTGCCACAACGGCGATACTTCATTCCACCGGAGTATCTCGCCTTATCTGCTGAATAAATAGGATTGATCATATTCTGGAGTATTTGAGGATTAACTATGTGCAAAGATAATGGATTTATAAAGCAATATAAGTTATCAAAATAATAATTGTATTATGAATGGATAAAATAATACTGGATGGTTTGATGGAATCCCGATAATTTTGCATTATTGAAAAGCGTATGAACTAAAAACAGTGGAGATAGAATATGAAAGACATGCAAACAAAAATAGTAATGATAGGGATTCTACTTTCTGCCGGTATAATGTTGAGAGCTCAAGACAATGGAGGGTGTGAGGATTGTCCGGCTTTTAATGCAGGAGGAAAAGTGGAAGTCCGCGGTGTGAAAGAGAGGATTATCGGAGATTTGTCGCAACCGATTGCCGTTCGCGTGAAAACACTCATCCAACAGATGACACTGGCAGAGAAGGCATCTCAACTCGTGAGCGAAAGTGATAGCATCCCCAGGCTGAACCTTCCTGCTTATAATTATTGGAATGAATGTCTTCATGGAGTGGCTCGTGCAGGTGAAGTGACTGTTTTTCCACAGGCTATTAATCTGGCTTCTACCTGGGATACGGTATTGGTAAAGCGGGTGGCTTCTGCTATTTCTACGGAGGCGCGACTGAAATATCTGGAAATAGGAAAGGGGCTCACTTACTGGTCGCCTACTATCAATATGGCTCGTGACCCGCGCTGGGGAAGAAATGAAGAGACTTATGGTGAAGATCCGTATCTGACTTCACGGCTTGGAGTAGCCTTTGTGAAGGGGCTACAGGGTGATCATCCGGCTTATCTGAAAACTGTCGCAACAATCAAACACTTTGTGGCTAACAACGAAGAGAACAATCGCTTTTCCAGCTCTTCGCAAATACCGACGAAACAGTTGTATGAATATTATTTTCCGGCTTACGAAGCTTGCGTGAAAGAGGCAGGCGTGCAGTCGGTAATGACGGCTTATAATGCTTTTAACGGTGTGCCTCCCAGTGGCTCCCGTTGGCTGCTCGGTGAAGTGCTGAGAAAAGAGTGGGGATTTGACGGATTTGTAGTTTCTGATTGCGGGGCCATTGGGGTGATGAATTGGCAGCATAGGGTCGTGAATTCGTTGGAGGAAGCGGCAGCGCTGGGTGTCAACAGTGGGTGTGATTTGGAATGTGGCACTACATATAAAGAGAAATTGGTTCAGGCAGTGAAACAGGGCTTAATCTCGGAAGCTACTATTGATCAGGCTTTAACGCGGGTGCTGACCGCGAGGTTTAAGTTGGGAGAATTTGATCCGATGGAACTTGTGCCTTATAATCATTACGATAAGAAGCTATTGGCCGGCAAGAAGTTTGCGGAACTTGCTTATGAAGCGGCTGTCAAGTCGGTTGTGCTATTGAAAAATGAAAATCTGTTGCCTTTAAGTAAGGAGAAGACTAAATCGGTAGCTGTAGTAGGCCCGTTTGCCGATCATAATTATTTAGGTGGATATAGTGGACAGCCTCCTTATTCGGTTACACTTTTGAAAGGGGTGAAAGATTTGATGGGTAAAAGAGGAAAAGTCAACTATTTGAACGGTATAGGAGCTTCCAGGGATTCTATTGTGGCTGCGGTAAAAGGAGTGGATGTGGTGCTTGTAGCTTTGGGAAGTGATGAAAAAATGGCAAGAGAGAATCATGATATGACTTCTATTTATTTACCGGAAGAACAGGAGAAACTGCTGAAAGCTATTTATCAAGTGAACCCGAGGATCGTATTGGTTTTCCATTCGGGAAATCCGCTAACTTCTGAATGGGCGGATGTGCATATACCGGCGATTATGCAGGCCTGGTACCCCGGGCAGGAAGCCGGTAGAGCCCTGGCCGATTTATTGTTTGGGAACGAAAATCCATCGGGTAAGCTACCTATGACTATTTATCGGGCGGAAGATCAGTTGCCGGATATCCTGGATTTTGATATGTGGAAAGGGCGTACTTATCGTTATATGAAGGAAGATCCTTTATATGGTTTCGGTCATGGGTTGAGTTATACATCATTTGGGTTCGATGGTATACAAGGAAGTGATACCTTGAAATCGGGCGCAAGGTTGCAATGTTCGGTTGAATTATCCAATACCGGTAAATGGACCGGAGAAGAAGTCGTCCAGGTGTATGTTTCCAGAGAAAATACTCCTGTCTATACATATCCGTTGAAAAAATTGGTAGCGTTTAAAAAGGTGAAACTTGCTCCGGGTGAGAAGAAGAGAGTTGAATTTAATATACCTCCCCGGGAGTTGTCGGTCTGGGAAAATGGAAACTGGAGGATGCTTACCGGAAAGTATACGCTGTTTATAGGTTCCGGACAACCGGGACTGGCAAAGGGTGTTACGAAAGGTTTTGAGGTTAAGACACAATAAGGTTGGTTTTTACAGGTTCTGAGGTAGTAGTGTTTTTTTAAGGAAAGATTGTTTGAAGGTAATTTCTTTATGTACTTGTTCTCTGATGTAAGGGTGTGCTGATTGTATCACTATCGGATAAAATAATACTGGATTGTTAATGATAACTGCACTAATTTTACATTTGAGAAAGTTCTCCGATATTGGGATAAAACAAGTCTCGATTTCGTCTTTTAGATAAACTATGGTAGAATAACGGATGCATTGAAGGCAGAAAAGAAATAAAGAGTGTTTGTCTGAATTGCATAAGTGAATGATAAAATCATACTTGTTTGTTCTCCCGGTTGACTCTATTTTTGCATTATCACAAAATTAATCATTTTAAATCAGTGTAATAGTATGAAGAACATGATGTTGTTTCTGATGGCGCTCTTGATGAGCAGCCATATGATGGCTCAGCAAACCATTGTTACAGGCGTAATCACCGATGCTAACGATGGATCTCCATTGATTGGAGCCAATGTACTGGTCAAAGGTGCCGGAACCGGTTCTATTGCCAATGTGGACGGTAAATACAGTGTAAACGTTCCGAGTGGCAAGAATGTACTGGTCTTCTCGTGTGTGGGGTATAAAGAACAGGAGATTACTTTAAAACCCGGACAGAAAATACTCAATGTGACAATGAAGGAAGATACTGAACTGCTGGATGAGGTGGTAGTCATAGGCTATGGTACAATGAAGAAGAGTGACTTGACAGGATCGGTCACCAGTATCAAAAGCGAAGACTTGATGAAAACCAATCCGATCAGTATCAACCAGGGACTTCAGGGGCGTATTGCAGGTGTGCAGGTCAACCAGAATGATGGTGCTCCCGGAGCAGGCGTGAGTATTCAGATTCGTGGTGCGAACTCGTTTTCAACTTCTACAGAACCGCTTTACATTGTAGATGGTATTCCTTTTACCAGTAGTGGAATGCCCGGAACAGGTAAAGATGGTATGATGCAGACGGCCAATCCTCTGTCGACGATTAATCCGTCGGATATCGAGTCTATTGAGATCCTGAAGGATGCTTCAGCTACGGCTATTTACGGATCACGCGGTGCGAACGGAGTGGTATTGATTACCACCAAGCGTGGTGCGAAGGGAAAAGACAATATCAGCTTCAGTGCTAATTTCGGAATATCGAAAGTAGTGAAGAAATTGGATATGTTGGATGGATATGCATATGCGATGTATAGGAATGAAGCAGCACGGATGTTTAATGAATACGAGAATGCAAATGAAGCTATTCCTTATCCGGGCACTTCGAAAGTGGACCCGAATACCGGTGAATCGGTTTATTCTCCGGGACCGGAAGATTACCGGAATGGTACGTATCCCAGTGTAAACTGGCAGGATGAAGTATTTGAAACAGCTTTTTCCCAGGAATACAATCTGAGCGTGAACGGTTCGAATGATAAGGGGTATTATGCAATCTCCGGTAATATACTGGATCAGAGCGGTATCATTCATAACTCCGGATACAAACGTTATTCATTCCGTGCGAATCTCGCTCGTAAGGTACACGACTGGATTGAAATCGGTACGAATATGAGTTTTACCAACTCATTGAACAAGCTTGCCAAAACCAATTCTGTCAGTGATGGTATTATCCGGGGGGCTTTGTTCTATCCGGCTACCGCACCCTTGGACGATGAAACGAATAATGCCCAGTTGAACTGGTTCTCATCGAATCCTTATGTATATACCCGTGCGGCTAAAGATGAACTGGCAACGAATAGTTTCTTCTCTTCTTCATTTGTGGAAATCACACCGTATAAGGATTTGAAAGTTCGTCAGAATGTGGGTTTTTCCTATAATATAAACGAACGTGATGTGTACTATAACAGAGAGACGGTGGAAGGTAAAGATCCGACAAACGGATACGCCTCAAAAGCTGATAACTGGGCGAAGAATCTGGTACTTGAAACGATGGCGACTTACAACAAAACTTTCAATAAGAATCATTCGTTGAATGTGGTTGCTGCTTTCTCTTATGAAAGAGGGGACTATGGTAATAAAGCAATGGTAGCTACCGGATTCCCCCAGGACCTGACGGAAGACTTTGATATGAGTGCCGCTGTGAATCCGCAGAAGCCGACCAGTGGACGCGGAATGACTTCTCTGGTTTCTTTCCTGGGACGTGCCAACTATAACCTGATGAATAAGTATCTGTTTACTGCCTCTTTCCGTCGGGATGGTTCCAGTAAGTTTGCACCGGGCAACAAATGGTCTAACTTTGCTTCAGGAGCTATTGCCTGGAGAGCATCGGAAGAGCAGTTTATTAAGGACCTGAATTTGTTTAGTAACCTGAAGTTCCGTGCAAGTTACGGGCAGACTGGTAATCAGGCGATAGGCGCCTATGCTACCCGTGACTATCTGACTGTGGCCAATTATCCGATTAACGGTGCACTTTCCAGTGGATTTGCCAATCTTACCTGGAGAGGACCTGCCAATCCGGATTTGAAGTGGGAGACTACCAGCCAGTATAATGTGGGTGTGGATATGGGATTCCTGCAGAACAGAATTAATTTGACTGTCGATCTGTATTACAAAAAGACATCTGACTTATTGCAGAATATACAGATACCACAAAGTACAGGTTTCTCGAATATGACGACTAACTTTGGAAATGTAACGAATAAGGGACTTGAAATTACCGGAAAGTTCTATGCGATCACCGGTAAGAACTTCAACTGGGATTTTGATGCTAATATTTCCTTTAACCGTAACAAGATCAGCGGACTTCCGGGAGATCAGTTTGCCCAGGGATGGAGTAAGGCTGATAATGTATTCCTGCAGCGCAACGGAATGCCGATCGGAACCATTTATGGATTTGTGGAAGATGGTTTTTATGATAATATTGCTGAAGTAAGAGCCGACCCGTTTTATGCAAAAGAGTCAGAAGCCGTATGTAAAGCAATGGTGGGTGAGGTGAAATATAAAGATTTGGATGGAGTAGCCGGTATTACAAATGCTGATCGCCAGGTAATTGGGGATACGAATCCGGATTTCACTTTCGGTATGACTCACAATTTTACTTATAAGAACTTTTCTTTAAGCTTTTTCCTGCAAGGATGTGTCGGAGGTGATATTTTCAATGCGAACTTACTCGAGGTGACTATGAGTGGTATTGGTAATATTCCGCTGAATATATATGAATCTCGCTGGACACCCGAAAACCGGGAGAATGCCAAATGGCCGAAAGCTTATGCCGGCTATGGAAGAACGATGAAACTGTCTGATCGTTATGTAGAAGACGGATCTTATCTGAGAATGAAGAATATTAATCTGGGGTATAAGTTTGTCTCTCCGTTCAAGGGAATTGAATCGATCAATCTGTTTGCTTCTGTCAGCAATGTATTCACCATTTCGGGATATAGCTGGTATGATCCGGATGTAAACTCTTTCGGTAGTGATGCTTCTCGCCGTGGCGTGGATTTATTCTCGTATCCAAGTAGTCGCACCTTCTCATTTGGTTTACAGTGTACGTTCTGATGTTTAACTCAAATCAAGAAAAGTCATGAAAAAAATAATATTCAAATCGTTTTTATTGCTATGGACAGTCCTGTTGGCATGTTCATGCAATGATTTGCTGGAAGAAAAGGCCTATGATTTTGTGTCACCCGAACAGTTGGGAGACAGTGAGAGTGCGGCTTCCCAGCTTGTGACAGGTACTTATAATACAGTGATCACCAGCTTTATTGCTCCGGGTTCTTATCTTTATCTGACCAATATGGATTGTGACTATGCGTCGGGTGCATCATGGGCATTTGGTAATGTCGGAGCAGGTAATCCACAAGGATTCTGGGGAATAGATCATATGTGGCAGGGCAGCTATACGTTGATTCACCGGGCAAATCTGGGTATATCCAAGATCTCGGCTATGAATAACCTGACTCCGGAGAGTAAACAGGACGCTTTGGCACAACTCTGCTTCCTTAAAGCATGGGCTTATTTTAACTTGGTGAGAAATTACGGTCCTGTGCCTATTTTCCGGAAATCAATATCGGAAGGGGAAGCTATGAGCCAGCCTCGTGCCTCGGTATCGGACGTATACACACATATCATTGAATTGCTGGAACAAGCTGAAGGAATGTATTCGAAAGATGATGCCGGGTTTGTAGCGGGACGTGCCTCGAGCGGAGCTGCCAAAGCGTTATTGGCGAAAGTATATGTTACTATGGCTTCCGGGGCGATGTCCGGTGTGCCTATCGTGGTTAAGGGAGGAGATCCGAATATATTTGAACCACAACCTATCACGCACATTGCAAAGACTGTTGCAGGTTATGAGTCTTTTGATCCGGCCAAGTATTATGCGTTGGCACGTGACAAAGCTTGGGAGGTGATAAACGAATATACCCTGTTTGATAATTATATGGACGTATGGGCCATAGGAAACCGTAATAAGGGAGAACACATCTGGATGGCACAGGCCATCAGCGGTGATAAGGACTTTGGAAACACGATCTGTCAGGATTATGTGGGCATTTTCAAAGAAGACGGTACGATGGAAGGTAACTGGTATGGTATGCGCGATCACTGGTATCTGCTTTTCGAAGAACAGGATACGCGTATTGTCGATGGAGTTATTCACCGATATGCGTCGGATGGAATATCCAATGGTAAGGTTATCTATAACTATTATCCCCGTTGGTATGCAGATAAAGTAGAGAATAAGGAGGTATATGACAGTCAGGGCAATGCTTTTGATGGTACGGAAGTCTATCATGAAGGTCAGGGGTGGACATTGGCGAAATTGACGAAATTTACTTTTGTTACAGACCGGAAACAAAAAAACAGTGATTTTCACTTTCCGTTGCTCCGTTTGCCGGATATAATGTTGATTTATGCTGAGGCTGTCAATGAATTGAATGGCGGACCGGACGCTGAGGCCTATAATCAGGTGAACCGCATTCGTACGCGTGCCCATGCCACTCCGTTCTCCGGAATGAATCAGGATGAATTCCGTTCGGCTGTACTGGAAGAGCGTGCCCGTGAATTGGCCTATGAAGCTGACCGCCGTTATGATCTTTTCCGTTGGGGTATCTATCTGGATGTGATGAATGCCATCGATATGGATGAGCATAATGTGACTAAACGTCGTTTGGAGCGTAATCTTCTATATCCGATACCTACCAGTGAGGTGAACTCTAATGATAAGATTGATTCTAACAATCCGGGATGGTAATGAATACATTCGTAACATTTAAAATTGAAGATACAATGAAAACATTTAGATATATTTTATTCGTATGGGTGATTCTGGGCTGTGGTCTGTTTGCATCGTGTAAAGATGATGAAGTGGAATATGCCCCTCTGGCTGTCACCCGGGTATCTACGGTACTCGATCGCGAACAGGGGATCGATCAGGCTAATCTTGCACAATATATCATTGTGCAAGGTACAGGATTGAATGCTGTTAATTCGATTCTGGTAAATGATGTACAGGTTGATTTGAGAGATGCGTATATCACTTCCGGAGAAATAACTTTTCCGATCCCCAGGGTAATTCCGGGAGAGGTAAATAATCTGATAACTTTAGGAAACGGAAATTCTACCGTAACTACTCCGATATCGGTGTTTATTCCTGAATTGGAGGTGAACGGTATGTTCAATGAATTTACGCCGGCAGGTGATACGATGCAGGTGGTTGGCGATTATTTTGATCTTTATGAGATAACGACCGAATCGGGGCAGCTGTTCTTTGGTGGAAAAGAAGCGGAGATAACAAAAGCAACCGGTAACAGTCTGAGTTTTGTGTTGCCGGAGGATGCCGTAATAGGTTCAAAAATTAAATTAGTCAGCCCGGTTTGTGGAGAAGTCATGGTTCCCGGTAAATATATGGAAAAGGGCAATATGCTGTGTGACTTTGACCCGTTCACCGGTTGGGGAGGTGGTAAATATGTGATAAATGGTCCCGTTCCTGCTCCGTACAGCGGACAATTCTCCCGTTTCAAGATTAATAAGGGAGATGCGAATGATTGGGACTGGAACGAGGTGACTACTATTGCACAGTGTGCTGTCGAATACTTTCCCGAGGTTATTGCCGATCAGGATAAATATTTGCTGAAGTTTGAAGTAAATACAATCAAGCCATTGACCAAAAGACAGATCCGATTTTACTTCTCGCAGATTAATTACGATTGGGAACCTTTTGCATCGGGACTCGCCTTGAATACGAACGGAGAGTGGAAAACGGTTTCTATTGACCTGGGAGAAATGTGGAAAGGGGACATTCCTAATGATGGAGTTTTACAGATTATGGGTAATAGTTGGGCGGAAGATACGGATATATGCTTTGATAATTTCCGTATTGTTCCCAAAGATTAAGGTGTGTTTAGTGAAAGGTAGTTTATTGACTGCCTGATGTAGGGTAGAGTTGGTAAAAGAGGGGCAGTTTTCTTATAACTATCCCTCTTTTTAACTCACTCCGCAATATGAATAAAAAAAGAATGACAATGCGGAAAATTCAATATTTGTTTATCGGTTTGTTCTTCTGTCTGGGGATACAGGCACAGGAGAAATTTAATATCAGGGGGGTACTTCCCTGGCATAATTTCTTGTCAGGACCTACTTCATGGAACTTGTCAGATTACCGGAATTATCTGGATGAATGTCAGAAAAATGGTATCAACTTCATTGGTTTCCACAATTATACGGGGGGTGGTGAGCGTTATGCCACTTATGTGGAACCTATGATAAAAATAGAATATAAGAATATTCTTCCTCAAGCCTGTTTTGATAATTCTCTGACTGCACGTTGGGGCTATCTGCCGATGGCTGTGAAAGACTTTGCTTATGATACGGGAAAAGCATTCCACTTACCTGCAGGGGCAGAAGCTTTCGGTAATGACGGTTCGGTTACCTCGTACTCTCCCCGGGAGCATTACGAAAAGGCCCAGGGGCTGATGCGTGATGTATTGAAAATGGCACATGAACGGGGAATTCGTATGGCTATGGGATTTGAATTCGGAGTGATTCCTCCCGAATACTTTTCTTTGAATGTAGCCGGAGACTGTTTCTATTGGCCAGGTGAATCGAATATGATTCCGAATCCGAAAAGCCAGATAGCAGCCGAGATACATTATGCTGCAATTGATGATATCCTGAAAGCTTATCCGGATATTGATTACATCTGGATGTGGCTGAATGAACATTCGTTTATGGGAGTCGATACTCAGAAAGCATTGCGGAATGCACCTTTTGCCCGTGCTTATCGGGAAAATGAAAGCTTCTTTGAGGAAGCGGCCGATTCATCGGCCCGTTTTGTCGGAGTGTGGGCGCTGGAATATATGAAACTGACTTATGATTATCTGAAATCAAAGGGTTCGCATGCCAAATTGATCCTTGGTGGCTGGGGAGGAGGACATCAGTTACCTTCATTGCTGAAAGGATTGGACAGAGCTTTGCCCAAAGATATTATTTTCAGTTGTCTCAATCCGGATCTGGGGAAAAATCCACAACCGGAGTTTCTGGGAGAGATTGCCCGGAGCCGTAATGTATGGGCAGTTCCCTGGTTGGAAGGCGATCACCAGTTGTGGCATTTTCAGCCAAGGGTCCATATGATGCGTGAACATGTGAAACTTGCCGCTAAACAGAATCTGGACGGAGTGGTTGCTATCCACTGGCGTACGGAGGAACCTCGTTTTAATTTCCGAACGTTTGCCCATTTTGCTTCGGATAAAGATGCCAAAGAAAGTGTGGAGCAGTTGTATGACAGATTTCTGACGGAGGAGTTCGGAAAAGATGCGGCTAAAAAAATGACCCCGTTGCTTGCCGGAATGGATCGGAAACAAATTCAGTGGAATGTGCCTTCGCCGGAGTTTTACGCCTATACTCCGGAATGGGGACTGCTGGACGAAAATAATGTGCGGATACGGAAAGAACTGGTGTCTTCCGGAGAATCATTATTGAAAAAGTTAAAAGGGGAGCAGCGGGATAATCTGGAACGTTTCATAGCAATGTTTCGTTTTGAACTTTTCTTGGGAGAGGTGGATCAGGCTATGATGCCTGCTTTTACCTTAAAGAAGAAAGAAGCGCAAGGTGAGAAAATAGATGCTTCACAGGAATATGCGGATGCATACCGGTTATTGCTTTCAGCACCAATCAAAGAGATGTTCGATACTTATGTGAAACGGGTTCATTCACGTGGAGAACTGGGCGTTCTTAGCTCTTTGAACCAGCGTGTGTGGCGTGAATACAATGAACTTAAAACTTATCTGGAAAATAAAATAAAATAGAAATGAGACGAATGGCATATCACCTGCTGGCTGTTTTGATTCTGGCAATGACAGCATCGACAATCAAAGCACAGATTTTATTGGTTACTTCGGGTACACCGGTCGAAGAATATGCGGCAGCAGAGCTTCAACGATATTACTATCAGTTGTCCGGGCGGCTATTATCTGTCGGACATGGAGAGGTGCCGGACAGGAAAACGGAATTTGTGCTTACAAGATTGGATCATCCGTTGATGACTTCTTGGAAAGACAATGGAGTGCTGTCTCTGGCATCAGTGCCCGGAGCACAGGGGTATGTCATTTGGACAGTGAAGGAAAAAGGCAGGCAACTGGTGGTTATTGCCGGTGCGGATGCCAGTGGACTGCTTTATGGCGTATATGGGTTATTGGAGGATCATTTAGGAATGCGTTTCTATATGAACGGGGATGTGTATCCCGATAAAAAAAAGCCGCAGACAAAGTTACCGTTTATCCGGGATGAACGTACGCCGACAATGACCGTTCGCGGATTTCTTCCCTGGACTAATTTTCCGCAATCGGCTACGATTTACTCATGGGATGATTGGCGTTACATCATAGATCAGGCTGCGCGGATGCGGATGAATTTTATTATGATTCATAACTATAACGGGTTTTGCGGGCATAATGAATTGTTTCATAATTTTGAGTATAAAGGCCATTTGTCACGTGGATGGATGCCTACCATAAAGACCGGACACGGATGGTGTTGCCCCGGATGGGATGTCAATGAATATCTTTTTGGAGCATCCGGGATTTATGATGACTATGATTTTGGAGCTGATTATGGGTTACATAATGAAACGCTGACGAATAGCCAGATCAAAGAGAAAGGAGCAACTATATTCCGCAAGGTGATCGCCTATGCACATTTGCGTGGTGTGAAAATAGGCTTAGGATTGGATATCGATGTCCTCTTGCCGGAATATCAGACTGAGCCGGATAATAGAGAAGTAATTAAGGCACAGGTTACAGAAATTGCCTGTGAATATCCGGAACTGGATTATCTGCTTTGTTTCCAGTCTGAGGGTCAGAAGAATGAAGCTTTTTATGCCCGCTGGCGGAGAGTTTTTGATGGATTCTATGAAGAGATGAAGCGGATGTCGCCTTCTACCCGTATAGCTGTATCGGGGTGGGGGCTGCCCCCGGAATCAGTGAATAGTCTGCCCGAAGATGTTATTTGTGCTCCCATATCTTATTATTCGGCAGCGTTCGAACCGGGAAGTGTGTATGGCAGTCGTGAATACTGGGATGTCCCTGGTTGGAACGGGATTTTAACAGTTCTGAATATTACTATCCTTATAATGTGGATCTGTCGGAAACCATCCGGGCCTTTGGAGATGCTTCTCCCAATATGAATGGTTTTTATGCACTGACGTGGAGACTGGCCGACGCTATTTCTCCTAAAATGTGGTATATCAGTAAGGCCCCCTGGTATAAGCGTGAAGTACTGGATTCTTCGGAGAAGGTATATCGGGATTTTGCATGTGCCAGTTACGGGAAAAATGCGGCTGATGTTATTACCGGTATTATCAATCAAAACGAGCCTTTTGCCACTGACTTTGGCGAGTGTCAGGAAACACCCGGATTTAATCAGGTGGTGCATACTTATCCGTTGATGAACCTTCGTTCGATGGCTTTTATCGGGAAAAATGGAGAAACCGTAAAGATAGAAGCTACCGGATACAAAGAGAAGAAAGGTACCCAAAATGCCCCTTGTGATGAAGGTGGTGAGTGTGTAGGGTATATTATGGCGGATGACTGGTTGGAGTATCCTGCGGTTGATTTTAGTAATAGTCCTGAGCGGATGTCCGTTCGGGTCGCTTCTGCATCTTCGGGTGGGGTTGCCACTGTTTGTCTGGACCGTCTGGAAGGCCCTGTTATCGCCCGGTTTGAGGTAAAGAATACGGAAGGGTGGCAATCTTGGAGAACGCTGACGGTTCCGATGAGCGGATTGAAGGGTATTCATACATTGTATATTCGTTTTCAACCTTTTGATGTGATAGCCGGGGCGGAAAAATTAGCTGAAGCACAATTGAAAACCATTGATAGTTGTATGGCGGTTACTCCGGATGCACTTCAGAGGTTGCGTCTTTCCCGGTTGCGCGCGCGCATTCAGGGTGCTGCTTGCCACATTGCGTTGAATGCCGGTTTTGAAGCTTATCGGTGGGATGATTTACCCGGAAAGATGGATGAATGGGCGCGCAGCTTCCTGTATCGTATTGAGGATATTTCGTCCTACGGGAATATCATGAGTACTCAGAATAGATTTGTCAAACAGAATTATGTAGCGAAAATCAATCAACTTCGTAAGCAACAGCGGGTACAGGCACCTTCGCATATCACAGCCAAGGGAACTCGTGTGGGAGCATTGGTCAGTTGGCGTAATGAAGAACCGGCGGCAAAGGCTTTTGTTGTTTGTCGTAATGGAGAAGAAATTGATACATTGGCAGCCGGTGTGACATGCTATCGGGATATGTTTCATGGAGTTGCTGTCTATTCGGTGTACACGGTGGATGTTGAAGGGCATAAGAGTCCTTTGGGAATACCTGCCCGGTGTCCGGCTGGAAATGCAGATCGTGAAGCACCGGTTATTGTTATTAATTCTCCGGTGACTTCCGTAATGAAGGGAGCTCCGTTGCATATCCGGTTTTCTGTGGTTGAAGACCGGTTGCCCGAAGTTGTATCCGGAACACTTCACTATCGGAAACCGGGAGATAAAGTATGGAAAGAGTTGCCGTTTGAACGCCGGGTCAGAGCTGTCTTCACATTGACGTTGCCTGCTTCCGGGATTACCGAAAAAGGAATAGAATACTATATTTCTGTTTCCGATTCTCACAATACCTCCTTTTATCCGGCCTCTGCTCCGTTCCGGAATCATACGGTAGTGGTGACGGGAGTACAGGGGAATGATAAACCGATACCTCCGGTGGTAAAACAAATCGATAATAACCGTATGTACTGGACTTGTACGGAGAATGCGGAAATGTATCGCATCTATCGTGCTAAGACTCCCGATTTTGCAGTCGGGGCAGGTACGTTTGTGACGTTTGTAGCTGGAAATACATGCACCTTTGCCGATAATGGATTCGATTTTGACGGAACTCCTTTAAAAGGGACTTATTATTATCGCCTGACTTCCGTATCACGGTGGGATTGTGAAAGTGAGGCATCAGATATCATTCAAATAGATTATCAATGAAAAGAATTGGAATATACATTGCTACTGTGGTCTGCATCTTGTCCTGTGTTCCCCCGCAAAGGAATTTGCTGACAGAAACCAGACAGATGCTGGTTGATTCAGGCGCAACTGAACGGACGGCAGCTTTGTTTTATAACTTGCGCCAACTGACCGGGAAACAGGTTGTTTACGGACAACATAATTATGAAATGGATGGGTTTGACTCGGATACCACACGCTGGCGGGATGAAGCGAACCGATGTGACGCATACGATGTGACGGGAACTTATCCAGCTTTGGCCAGCTTTGATTTTCTTCATTTTACAAATCCCCGTAGTTGGGAAACAAAAGACCCGGATTACATCCGGCAGAAGTTTCATGCTGCATATAACCGAGGTAACGTGATTACATTCTGCTGGCATTATTACAATCCGGTGACCGGTGGAAACTTTTATGATACCACCCGGGTGGTCCGCCATATCTTACCGGGAGGTTCCCATCATGCTATATTTAAGGCTGACCTGAAAATCATTGCCGACTTTGCCCACAATGCAAAAGCCGACAACGGAGAATTGACTCCCATTATATTCCGTCCCTGGCATGAGTTTGATGGCAACTGGTTCTGGTGGGGCAGAAATCATTGCCGGGTTGAGGAGTTTAAAGAATTATATAGGTTTACGGTCACTTACCTCAGGGACTCTCTGCAGGTACATAACTTTCTGTATGCTTTCTCTCCTGATTGTGGCTTTACTACCGAAGCCGAATACCTGGAACGCTATCCGGGAGATGAATATGTAGATGTGGTAGGAATGGATAATTACTGGGATTTTCGTCCGGATGGAGGAGACACTTCTCTGGTTGTTTTGAAAGCACGTATACTGACTCAGTATGCCCAGCAGCATGCAAAACTTTCGGCTATTACCGAGACCGGTACACAGACCCGTGACTCGTTGTGGTATACGCAATTGTTGTCCATCCTGCGTTCGGAAAGAGTAGCTTTGAACTATGTGTGTAGCTGGTCCGGGTTTGCTCCTTATAAAGGACATCCGGCTGCAACCGATTTTTGTCGGTTTAAGGAAGATTCCCTGATACTTTTTGCAGATGAGATTCCCGATTTCTATACTTGGCCTTAACCTGCTTATAATAATATCATGGAATGCTAAGATAGTATTAGGTATATATGCGGACGACGCTTATCTTTGCAATATCAGTTACAGAGTGAAAAGAATCTTATAAATAAAACATCTGATAATTATGAAAACCCTATCGAGTATACTACTGACCTTGCTGGTCGTGTTCGGGGCATGTACTTCTCCCCGGATTTCCTCCGATCCTTTTGTCCGTGTGTCAGACGGGCGTCTGACGGTGAATGGAAAACCTTACTATTATATTGGGACCAATTTCTGGTATGGAGCCATATTGGGGTCACAGGGGCAGGGGGGGAATCGTGAAAGGCTGCTTCGTGAACTCGATCACCTGAAAGCCCATGGAATCAATAACCTGCGTGTTCTTGTCGGGGCCGATGGAAAAGATGGTATCCCGACAAAAGCTGAACCTGTGCTTCAGATAGAAGCGGGCGTATATAACGATACTATTTTCGACGGACTCGATTATTTCTTATCGGAGTTGGGCAAACGGGATATGTATGCTGTGCTTTTCCTGAACAATAGTTGGGAGTGGTCGGGCGGATATTCCCAATACCTTTATTGGGCGGGGCACGGTGAGGTACCGATGCCGAATATAGCCGGGTGGGATGCTTTCTCCGGTTATGTGGCACAATACGCTAAGTCTGAAAAAGCACACCGTCTGTTCCGGAATCATGTTACCCACGTCGTGAATCGTGTCAACCGGTACACGGGAAAGAAATACAGTGAAGATCCTGCGATCATGTCCTGGCAGATAGGAAATGAACCCCGTCCGTTCGGTGAGGAGAATAAGGAAAGCTTTGCGGCGTGGATTGCGGATTGTGCGGCACTTATTAAATCATTGGACCCTAATCATCTGGTCTCGGTCGGATCGGAGGGAATGGCCGGTTGTGAAGGAGATCTTTCACTTTGGACTTCCATTCATGCCGATGCCAATATCGATTATGCCACGATTCATATCTGGCCGAACAATTGGGGATGGATCGATAAGAAAGATATTCCGGGAACTCTCGGACAGGCCATCAAGAATACTTGCTCTTATATTGACATACATGCCCAAGAGGCCTATAAAATAAACAAGCCGTTGGTGCTTGAAGAGTTCGGTTTGCCGAGAGACAGCGTAAAGTTTGCCTCGGACAGTCCGACTGTCCAACGAGACCTTTATTATAGGGAAGTGTTTGATATCGTCAAAAAGCATGCTGCCGGGAAAGGCGTTTTTCAAGGATGTAATTTCTGGGCATGGGGTGGATTTGCACAACCCCGCCACCTCTTCTGGCAAAAAGGAGATGACTACATGGGAGATCCCGGGCAGGAAGAACAAGGGTTGAATTCGGTTTATGCAACGGATTCGACAGTGGATATGATTAGAGAGACGGTAAATGATATTAACCAGATAATTCAGAAACAATGAAAATGAAATTACTGTGTATTCTGTTGCTGGGAGTGATTCCCATATGCCCGATCCATGGCAAGGATACGTTCGGGAAGAAAAAAGATAAAGCAACGCGGCTCCTTTTTTATGATCTGAATAAGAACGGGCAGATGGATACCTATGAAAACCCCTCTGCTCCGGTAGAAGAGCGTGTAGAGCACCTTCTGTCACAGATGACGCTGGAAGAAAAGGTAGGCCAGATGCTTACTTCATTGGGATGGCCGATGTACGAACGGGTGGGAGAGGAAATTCGCCTGACTGCACGGTTGGAAAAGGAAATCAGCGAATATCATATCGGGGCACTCTGGGGCTTTATGCGGGCCGATCCATGGACACAGCGCACACTGCATACCGGCCTCAATCCTTCATTGGCTGCCCGCGCCTCCAACCGTCTTCAGGCTTTTGTCATGGAGCATAGCCGTTTGGGCATTCCGTTGTTCCTGGCAGAAGAATGCCCTCATGGACATATGGCGATTGGTACAACCGTTTTTCCCACTTCCATTGGTCAGGCCAGTACCTGGAATCCGGAGCTGATCAGGCAGATGGGGCGTGTTATTGCAATCGAAGCAAGTGCTCAGGGAGCGCATATCGGTTATGGGCCGGTACTCGATTTAGCCCGCGATCCGCGTTGGTCACGTGTGGAAGAGACTTACGGAGAAGACCCTTATCTGAATGGAGTGATGGGAGCTGCTTTGGTACGCGGTTTTCAAGGGGACACACTAAGGGGGCGTAAAAGCGTAATTGCCACTCTCAAGCATTTTGCCTCGTATGGCTGGACCGAAGGGGGACATAACGGAGGTACTGCCCATCTGGGCGAACGTGAATTGGAAGAAGCTATTTTCCCTCCTTTTCGTGAAGCTGTAGGGGCAGGAGCATTGTCGGTGATGAGTTCGTATAATGAAATAGACGGTAATCCGTGTACCGGAAGCCGCTATTTGCTGACAGATATTTTGAAAGACCGTTGGCAATTCAAAGGTTTCGTCGTGTCCGATTTGTATGCTATTGGCGGATTACGGGAACACGGAGTTGCAGGCAGTGACTATGAAGCAGCCGTGAAAGCTGTGAATGCCGGGGTGGATAGTGATCTGGGGACGAATGTATATGCGGAACAACTGGTTGCCGCAGTTCGAAAAGGAGATGTCGCTATGGAGACAGTAGATAAGGCGGTACGCCGCATATTATCTCTCAAATTCCACATGGGATTGTTTGATGCTCCGTTTGTTGATGATAAGCGTCCGGCACAACTGGTCGCCTCTCCCGAGCATATCGGACTGGCTCGTGAAGTTGCCCGTCAGTCGATCGTTCTGCTTAAGAATGAAGACAAGCTGTTACCGTTGAAGAAGGATATTCGTACCCTTGCCGTCATAGGTCCCAATGCCGATAATGGTTATAATATGCTTGGTGACTATACAGCCCCTCAGGCAGACGGTTCTGTGGTGACTGTTCTGGAGGGCATCCGGCAAAAAGTTTCTAAAGACACCCGTGTGCTTTATGCCAAAGGTTGTGCCGTGCGGGATTCTTCCCGTACCGGATTTGCCGATGCCATAGAGGCTGCCCGTAGTGCCGATGTCGTGGTGATGGTAGTAGGAGGATCGAGTGCCCGGGATTTTTCTTCGGAATATGAAGAGACAGGAGCCGCCAAGGTCTCTGCAAACCGGGTCAGTGATATGGAAAGTGGAGAGGGATATGACCGTGCCACACTTCATCTTATGGGCAGACAATTGGAATTGCTGGAAGAGGTTCGCAAATTGGGCAAGCCGATGGTATTGGTCCTGATCAAAGGGCGCCCGTTATTGATGGAGGGAGTCATTCAGGAAGCAGATGCAATTCTTGATGCCTGGTATCCGGGTATGCAGGGAGGAAATGCTGTGGCAGATGTGCTATTTGGCGATTACAATCCGGCAGGTCGTCTCACACTTTCCGTTCCGCGTTCGGTCGGACAGCTTCCGGTGTACTATAATACGAAACGTAAGGGAAATCGCAGTCGCTATATAGAAGAGGCGGGTACTCCCCGTTATCCTTTTGGCTATGGCCTTAGCTATACGACGTTCTCCTATACCGGCATGAAGGTTCGGGTGAGTGAAGAAAGCAATCACTGCCGGGTAGATGTATCGGTAACTGTACGCAACCAGGGTACAGTGGATGGTGACGAAGTGGTGCAGCTTTATCTGCGGGATGAAGTCGGCAGCTTTACAACCCCTGACAGACAGCTGCGTGCTTTCAGACGTGTACGCCTGAAAGCAGGTGAGACCCGGGAAATAACTTTTACTCTCGACAAGAAGTCGTTGGCCCTGTATATGCGGGACGGTGAATGGGCCGTGGAACCGGGACGTTTTACAGTCATGGCAGGAGGCTCTTCCGAAGACATTGCCTGTCAGCAGGAATTTGAGATAAACCGAAAATATACTTTTAAAATGTAAATGCTATGAACGGATCAAGAGATAAAGTGCGCAGTGCACTCAATCACCGGAATACAGGTAGTGTACCGGTCGATTTCGGTGCAACAGCGGTTACGGGCATTCATTGCCGCATTGTAGAAGCATTGAGGAATTATTATGGGCTGGAACCCCGGCCGGTAAAGATTGTGGATGCCTTTCAAATGTTAGGGGAAGTAGATGCGGAACTGGCTGAAAAGATCGGGGTGGACTGTATCGGTATAGGAGGCCCTAAAGATATTTTCGATCTGGATGTAACCCGTATGCGTGAACAGACAACACCTTGGGGACAACTGGTGCTGGTGCCTGAAGCGATGGATCTTACTCCCGATGCTCAAGGAGATGTTTATGTGCATGCCGGAGGAGATAAAAGCTATCCCCCCAGTGCCGTGATGCCCAAAGGATGCTATTTTATTAATGCCATCGAGCGTCAGCACCCCATTGACGAAGAACAGCTGAATCCGGAAGACAATGTGGAAGAGTTCGGATTGCTGACGGAGGGAGATCTGGCTTATTACCGTTCGGAGACAGATAAAGCATATCAGACCGGCCGGGCCGTCGTGGCCAGTTTCGGAGGCACAGCCTTGGGAGACGTTGCTTTTGTTCCCGGTATGGGGCTGAAGCAGCCGAAGGGGATCCGGAGTGTGGTGGAGTGGTATATGTCTACAGCCATGCGGCAGGATTATCTGCATCAGGTATTTGAGAAAGAGATTGATATTGCCATTGCTAATTATGAGAAACTTTGGGCTGCACTCGGAGATAAAATAGAGGTGGTGCTGACATGTGGTACAGATTTCGGTTCACAAGAGTCGCAGTTTTGTTCCATAGATACCTTCCGCGAACTTTGGTTGCCGCACTATCGGCGGATGAACGACTGGATACATCAGCATACCACCTGGAAAATATTCAAGCACTCTTGCGGAGCTATCATTCCCATTTTGCCCGGGCTGATCGAAGCCGGATTCGACATTATCAATCCGGTTCAGATTAATGCCAAAGACATGGATTCCCGGAGGTTGAAAGAGGAATTCGGCAGCCGGCTGACTTTCTGGGGAGGAGGGGTCGACACGCAGAAGATACTGCCTTTCGGTACTCCGGACGAGATACGTCGCCATGTAAAGGAGCAGTGTGAGATATTGGGACGTGACGGAGGGTTTGTTTTTAATGCCGTCCATAACATTCAGGCCAATGTTCCCGTCGAGAATGTAGTTGCGATGTTCGATGCTTTAAAGGATTTCCGCTGAGGACCGTTTGTGGGGCTATAATTATTGACAATATGAAAATCTGCCGGCAACTGTTGCCGGATGAGGATACATCAATGCAATGAATCTATGTCAGAGGTTCGTTGGGAAAGAGTACATATATATACATTATTAATCTTATAAATGATAAATGCCATGAATAACCTCAATGAATTATATGAAGCCATCTTGGCGGGTAAATTGGAACAGGCAGTCAGCGTTACCAGAGAAGCGGTTGCCGGAGGAGTCGCACCTCAGGAGATCATCAATGAATATATGGTCAAGGCCATGGAAGCCATCGGTGCACGTTTTGAATCGGGACAGGTGTTTGTGCCGAATCTCCTGATGAGCGCACGTGCCATGCGTGGTGCCCTCGATATACTCAAACCACTGATGCAGGGGAAGGCCGATTCGTACATCGGCAGGATTGTGATTGGTACGGTCAAGGGAGATTTGCATGATATCGGTAAGAACTTGGTCGCCTCCATGTTTGAAGGGTGTGGATTTGAAGTCATCAACCTGGGAGTAGACGTATCGAGTGACAAATTCATCTCTGCGGCACTGGAGAACAAGGCAGACATCATTTGTATGTCCGCGTTGCTCACCACTACCATGAACTATATGAAGGAGGTAATCGATGCCCTCGAAACCTCCGGATTGAGGGGAAAAGTGAAGGTGATGGTGGGAGGTGCGCCTGTCAGCGATGCTTTTGCCAGGTCTATCGGTGCCGATGCCTATACCAGTAATGCCAATGCAGCCGTAATCGTGGCTAAAAAGTTGATAAACGCCTGCTGAACATGTTTATGAATCCCCATATCGTTGAAGGATGCCTGCCTTTCACCTCGTTGAGGCTCGACATCAGTCTTTCGATGGGTGCCGGTTACGTGCCCGACGCAGAGATGCGGGCAATGTGCCGTGCACTCGAAGAAGAGATTGCCGGCATTTGTATTCCCCGGTTTCTGTATATTCTGTTCGATTCCGAACCGGCCGGTACTTGCGAAGTGGGAGTGAATGGGATTTGCCTGAAGACGGGAGCCGTTATTACTCCCTATCTGAAAGATGCTGCGGGCTATGCGCTCTTTGTGGCCACTGCGGGGCGTGAGTTTGAGGCTTTTCAGCATGAAACGTGCGCCCGGGGTGACATTCTGCGGGAGTTTCTTCTGGATGCCTATGGTTCGGCGATTGCCGAAGCTGTCGTCCGTGAGGTGTGCCGGAAGGTGGAAACACAGATGTTCGCTTTAGGCTATGGGGTGAGCCATCCTTACAGTCCCGGTTATTGCGGGTGGCATGTCACACAGCAACAGTTACTTTTCAGTTGCCTGCCCGAATCTCCTTGTGGGATTCGGTTGAGTGATTCTTCCCTGATGTCACCCATTAAGTCGGTCAGCGGTATTCTTGCTTATGGTCCCCGCATGGCCAAGCGGAAATATGGATGCGAACTGTGCGGCAAAGCCGATTGCTATAAAAACAGAAATAAACTAAAAAGATAGAATGCTATGGAACTGTCACAATATATAAAAGATAAATTAGTATCAGAGAAACGGGTGGCAATGCCCATCATGACCCATCCGGGCATCGAGTTACTGGGTAAACGGGTGCTGGATGCCGTAACGAACGGAGAAATCCATTATCACGCCATCCGTGCCTTGAATGAATGTTTTCCGCAATCGGTGGCTTGTACCACCATTATGGATCTTACAGTAGAGGCAGAAGCCTTTGGAGCACAACTCAGTATGTCTTCCAATGAAGTACCCAGCGTGTCCGGGCACCTGCTTGCCGGATATGCGGATGTAGAGGCCTTGCAGGTTCCTTCACTTGAATCCGGGCGTGTGCCTCAATACTTGCAGGCCGACCGCCTGGCGGCAAAAGGGATAGATAAGCCCGTGCTGGCGGGATGTATCGGTCCTTACTCTTTGGCAGGACGTCTGTATGATATGACGGAAATCATGATGGCTATTTATACAGAACCCGAAACAGCCCGGCTATTGCTTGAAAAATGTACGGAGTTCATTCTGCGCTATTGTCTTGCCATTAAGGAGACCGGGGTAGCCGGGGTCATTATGGCGGAACCGGCTGCGGGGCTTCTTTCGAACGAAGATTGCCTGCAATATTCGTCTGTCTACGTGAAACGCATTATCGATGCCGTGCAGGACGATTCGTTTACGGTTATCCTGCATAATTGCGGTAATACGGGACATTGTACTCCGGCTATGCTGGCTACCGGTGCCCAAGGATATCATTTCGGTAATAAAGCGGATATGCTTGCCGCTCTCCGCGAGTGCCCTTCGGATGTATGGGTGATGGGGAATCTGGACCCTGTGGGCGTATTCAGGATGTTAACTCCCGAAGAAGTTTTCGCGCAGACAGAAGAACTTCTGAGCCGTACAGCCGGATACGCTAACTTTATTGTCTCTACCGGTTGCGACACTCCGCCCGAAGTACCTTTTGATAACATTCAGGCTTTTTATCTGGCTGTAGAGAAATACAATAAGGGGAGATGAATGATAATACCAGTATTGGATAATATTGTACTTGTTTCCGGGGGGAATCCCTCCTACTTTTGTGAAGTATTCATTGCTAAATAAACGATTTATGATTAAGAGAATAAAGATATTGGCTACAGGTGCACTGCTGATGGCAGGATTGGGTGCCTGTTCTCCTTCGGGAAAGAAAACGGGGTCGGAAACAGTTGCTGATACCCTGCGTACAGCGGAAACGGTGAACTTATTGAATAATCTCCGGCAGATTCCCGGACAAGGATTCATGTTCGGTCACCATGACGATCCGCTTTACGGTGTGGGCTGGGAAGGTGACGAAGGGCGCAGTGACGTGAAAAGTGTGTGCGGTGACTATCCTGCGGTTATGTCGTTCGATCTGGGGCATATAGAATTGGAAGGTGAGAAAAGTCTGGATAATGTGCAGTTCCGTAAAATACGGCAGGAAACGATTAACCAGTACAAGCGTGGAGGAATGGTTTCTTTCAGCTGGCACCTCGACAATCCGTCGACAGGCAAAGACGCATGGGATGTGAGTGACACGACGGTTGTTGCCTCCATACTTCCCGGTGGAACACATCACACCAAGTTCGTGGGTTGGCTCGATGCCGTTGCGGCCTTTATGAATACTCTGGAAACAGAAGACGGGACAAAGATACCGGTTCTTTTCCGTCCCTGGCACGAACATACCGGAAGCTGGTTCTGGTGGGGACAAAACCTTTGTACGGCTGAACAATACAAAGCCCTCTGGCGGATGACGTATGAACGTATGCATGCCAAAGGAGTAAAGAACTTGCTTTATGCTTATTCCCCGGGATCGGAACCAAAGGATTCGGCAGCTTATCTGGAACGTTATCCGGGAGATGACATCATCGACCTGGTGGGCTTTGACACCTACCAGTTCGACCGGACGCAGTATATGGAGCAACTGGATAAGTCACTTGCCATCCTGACAGAAGTGGGGCAGTCGCACAATAAGCCTATCGCCATCACCGAAACCGGTTTCGAAGCTATTCCCGATTCTACCTGGTGGACACAGACACTCTATCCGGTAATCAGCAAGTACCCTATCAGTTATGTGCTGGTATGGCGCAATGCACGTGAACGGGTGAATCACTATTATGCTCCTTATCCCGGGCAGGTGTCTGCCGATGACTTTGTGAAGTTCTACCGTGAGCCGAAAACTTTGTTTGTCTCGGACGTGAAAGACCTTTATAAATAGAAAATCAAATAAATAACGATAAAAACACTGTCCATTATGAGTCTGTTTAATGATAAAGTTGCTAAATTGCTCTCCGGGCATGAAGCACTGTTAACACGCAGGAACGAACCGATAGAAGAAGGAAACGGAGTGATAACGCGTTACCGTTATCCTGTGCTGACCGCTGCGCATACGCCTGTCTTTTGGCGATACGATCTGAATGAGGAGACCAACCCTTTCCTGATGGAGCGTATCGGCGTGAATGCAACGCTGAATGCCGGGGCCATTAAGTGGGAGGGGAAATATCTGATGCTGGTGAGGGTAGAGGGAGTCGACCGCAAATCATTCTTTGCTGTTGCCGAAAGCCCGAATGGTATTGATAATTTCCGTTTCTGGGAATATCCGGTGACTTTGCCCGAAGATGTGATTCCGGCAACCAATGTATACGATATGCGTCTCACCGCTCACGAAGACGGTTGGATTTACGGCATCTTCTGTGCCGAGCGGCATGATGATGATGCTCCTGCCGGTGACTTGTCGTCGGCTACTGCCACGGCCGGTATCGCTCGCACCAGAGACCTGAAAAATTGGGAACGTTTGCCGGATCTGAAAACAAAGAGCCAGCAACGCAATGTGGTGCTTCATCCCGAGTTTGTGGATGGAAAGTATGCACTCTATACCCGTCCGCAAGACGGATTCATAGATACAGGTAGCGGAGGAGGTATCGGGTGGGCACTGATTGACGACATGACTCATGCAGAGGTGAGTGAAGAGAAGATTATCGACAAACGCTATTACCACACCATCAAAGAGGTGAAGAACGGTGAAGGGCCGCATCCCATCAAGACCCCTCAGGGATGGCTTCACCTGGCTCATGGGGTACGCAATTGTGCCGCCGGACTGAGGTATGTGCTGTATATGTATATGACTTCGTTGGAAGACCCTACCCGGCTGATAGCCTCTCCGGCCGGCTACTTTATGGCTCCGGTAGGAGAAGAACGCGTCGGTGATGTATCGAATGTACTCTTTTCGAATGGCTGGATAGCCGATGATGACGGGAAAGTGTTTATCTACTATGCCTCGTCGGATACCCGGATGCACGTGGCCACCTCGACTGTCGAACGGTTGGTGGACTATTGCCTGCATACCCCTCAGGACGGTTTTTGTTCCTCGGCTTCGGTGGAGGTACTCAAAAATCTGATTGAACGGAACCTGAAACTGATGAAATAAGAAAACCAAGAATAGAATGACCACCATGATTACACTGAAAGAGAAGATCGGCTACGGATTGGGCGATATGGCTTCATCCATGTTCTGGAAACTGTTCGGTTCTTATCTGATGATTTTTTACACCGATGTGTTCGGGCTGCCGGCCGCTGTGGTAGGAACCATGTTTCTGATTACCCGGGTGTGGGATTCGGCTTTCGACCCTATTGTGGGAGTGATTGCCGACCGTACCCAGACCCGCTGGGGCAAGTTTCGTCCTTACCTGCTGTATCTTGCTGTCCCCTTTGCGCTGATAGGTATCTTTACCTTCACCACTCCGCAACTGAGCGATACGGGAAAACTTGTCTATGCCTACATCACCTATTCTTTGATGATGATGGTATATTCGGCTATCAATGTGCCTTATGCTTCTCTGCTGGGAGTGATGAGTCCCGATCCGAAAGAGCGGAACACGTTGTCCACCTATCGCATGACTTTTGCCTATATCGGCAGTTTCATCGCTTTGTTGCTGTTCATGCCGATGGTAAATCTGTTTGGAGGTGCGGAGGATGAACAGCGTGGCTGGATGTTGAGTGTAGTGGTGATCGCTGTGATGTGTGCGGTTCTGTTCTATCTCTGTTTTGCGTTGACGCGTGAACGGGTGAAACCGATCTGGGAAGTGCAGGGCTCTCTGAAAGATGACTTGAGGGATCTGCTTCACAACCGCCCGTGGTGGATCTTGCTGGGTGCCGGAGTGGCGGCCCTGGTCTTCAACTCCATCCGTGACGGAGCTACGGTTTATTATTTTAAGTACTTTGTGGTAGAAGAGGATTATTCAACAGTCTCCCTCTTCGGGGTCTCTTTTGTGCTGAGTGGGCTTTACCTGGCAGTGGGGCAGGCTGCCAATATCGTGGGGGTGATTCTTGCCGCACCGGTCAGCAACCGCATTGGCAAAAAGAATACATATATGGGAGCCATGAGCCTGGCTACCATACTTTCCGTCATTTTTTACTGGTTCGGAAAAGGAGATATCGCTCTGATCTTTGTCTTCCAGGTACTCATCAGCATTTGTGCCGGAAGTATCTTCCCTTTGCTCTGGTCGATGTATGCCGATTGTGCCGACTATTCCGAACTGAAGACAGGCAACCGGGCTACGGGGCTGATCTTTTCCTCTTCGTCCATGAGCCAGAAGTTCGGATGGGCTATAGGAAGTGCATTGACCGGTTGGCTACTGGCTTACTTCGGATTTCGTGCCAACGAGGTGCAGAGTGTAGAAGCCATTCACGGAATTAAGATGTTTCTCAGTTGGTTGCCGGCCGTCGGGACGGTACTGTCTGTTATCTTTATCAGCATGTACCCACTGTCGGAGAAGAGAATGAAAGAGGTGACCTCGGAATTGGAGAAGAAAAGACAAACTGCTCAATCATGATTCAAAATACTATGGACAAGATTCTTAAACAGGAAATGCTGGAAGAACTCACCACCCACATCCTTCCCTACTGGATGGAACGGATGGTGGATCAAGAAAACGGTGGATTTTACGGACGTATCACCGGACAGGAAGAACGGATGCCTCAGGCAGAGAAAGGAGCCATTCTGCATGCACGTATTCTGTGGACCTACTCTGCCGCTTACCGCCTGTTGGGCAAAGAAGAATACAAAGAGATGGCAACCCGGGCCGAACGTTACCTTATCGACCGTTTTTATGATCCGGAGTTCGGAGGAGTTTATTGGTCTCTTGATTACAGGGGTGAGCCGTTGGATACCAAAAAACAGATTTACGCCATCGGTTTTGCCATTTATGGTCTGAGCGAATATCACCGGGCCACCGGAGATCCGGAAGCATTGGAGTATGCCGTCCGTTTGTTCTATGACATAGAGTCCCATAGCTTCGACCGAATAAAGAACGGTTACTGTGAAGCGCTTACCCGGGAGTGGAACGAGATAGCCGATATGCGCCTTAGCGAGAAAGATGCCAATGAACGCAAGACGATGAATACCCATCTGCACATTCTTGAGCCTTATACCAACTTATACCGGGTTTGGAAAGACGAGGGGCTGAAACGGCAGTTGCGTAACCTGATAGAACTTTTTATGCAGAAGATATTGGACAACGATACATTCCATCTGCGACTCTTTTTTGATGATGACTGGCAAAGTAAATATGCCGTTATTTCGTACGGGCATGATATTGAAGCCTCCTGGCTGTTGCACGAAGCTGCCCGCGTACTGGGAGACGCCGAACTCCTTGCCGAAGTGGAACCTGTTGTGAAGAAGATCGCTGCGGCCGCATCCGAAGGTTTCACTCCCGACGGAGGAATGGTGTATGAAAAGAACTTCGCTACGGTACATGTGGATGGCGACCGTCATTGGTGGGTACAAGCCGAAACCGTAGCCGGATACTATAACCTGTTCCGCTATTTCGGTGATTGCGAAGCTTTACAGCGTTCCGTGGCCTGTTGGCGATTCATCAGGCAACATCTGATTGACGATGTCCACGGTGAATGGTTCTGGAGCCTTCGGGCCGACGGCACTGTCAACCGGGATGATGACAAAGCCGGATTCTGGAAATGCCCTTATCATAACGGGCGTATGTGCATTGAGCTGTTGGGCGGATAAACGCATTGTTTCCCCTTTCGTTAGATTGTTTTCCAAACTTTTTGTACTTTTGGGCACAATTTAGCGAATATGAAAAACAAACACGTCAAGAGAGTGAACCTGCTTCTCTCCATCCTGTTGGGAGCAGGTGTCTTTATCTTCTTTGGAGTATATTATCCTTATCATCTGCACTATCAGGAACAGTTCCAGATGTTTCTTTTCACGTCCGGGTATTTTGTCGAACGGGCATCCCATCCCGGTGGAGTGGCGGATTATTTAGGTAATTTCCTCACTCAGTTTTATTATTATTCGTGGGCGGGAGCCGCTGTCTTAGCAGGTGTATTGTGGGGCATGCAACGTTTGGTTGCATTTATTGCCGGACGTATGGGAGAGTGCTCTTTGTGGTATCCGCTTACCCTGCTGCCCTCTTTGTGTTTCTTTATTCTTCTTTGTGACGAGAACTATCTCCTTTCGGGAGTCCTTTCCGCTTGCATGGTGTTGGGGGCAGTTGCGGGATATACCTGTATTTCCAATCCTGTCGTACGCCGTATCTCCCTTTGGGCAGGCATTCCGGTACTCTATATGTTGGCGGGAGGTTGTGCCTGGTTGTTCATCCCGCTGGCTTTGATGGTTGAGTTTTGGCGCTTCGGCACGAAGCACTCTTCCTTATGGCTTCCGGCAGGCGGAGCGATTCTTGTTGCCGGAGTCACAATCTGGGCCTCCCGGTGGTTGTTTCCTTATCCGATGGACCGCTTGTTGTGGGGAATCGGGAGTTATCGTTTCCCTTTATTCTTTCCGAAAGCACAAGTGGTTGCCTGGATAGCTCTCGTGTTGGTTCCGCCGTTAGTAGCCCGCCTGCCCGGGAAGATTACCCGGGGACGTTACGTTATGGCCCTTACGGGGCAGTTCCTGTTGATGCTGTTGGCCATGAATCTCCTTGGCAAGCGCAGCATCGCGATGAATAAAGAGGCAGTAATGGCTTACGACTATCACGTACGTATGCAGGATTGGGACGGTATCATTGCCCTGACCGGGAAGAAATTGCCCGATACTCCCATGGCGGTTTCCTGCTTTAACCTTGCCTTAGGGATGAAAGGGCAATTGGCCGACCGCATGTTTCACTATCGCCAGCGTGGAAAAGAGGGGCTGTTCATGTCGTTTGTCAATGACTTTACAATTCCTCTGGTAGCTGCCGAACCCTATTATTACCTGGGAATGGTGAACACAGCCCAACAACTTGTCTTTGAAGCGATGGAGGCCATCCCCGATTATCAGAAGAGTGTCCGCTGTTTTAAGCGGCTTGCCGAAACAAATCTGATAAACGGAAGATATGAAGTGGCAGGCAAATATCTGCGTATCCTGCAACATACCCTTTTTTATAAAGACTGGGCCACGGAGATGCTGGCTTGTCTGGACGATGAGGCGCGGATCGATGCACATCCCGAGTACGGACGCCTGAGAAAACTCACCCCGCAAACCGACCTGTTTTTCAATCCGGCAGAACCGGAGATGACGTTGTCATTGTTGTTGCAGGCAAATCCGGAGAACCGGATGGCCTATGAATATCTGATGGGCATAACCCTGCTGAAGAAAGACATGGGACGATTCGTTCACTATTATCCTTTGGGAGAGAAACTGGGCTACCGCTCGATACCGAAGAGTTATCAGGAGGCACTGCTGTTTGGCTGGAGTATGCAGAAGCATACGCCGGGAGAGGAAATCCCCTGGAAGATTAACCGGGAGACAGGAGAGCGGTTGCGGGAGTATGCGCGCATTTACACTTCTACACGGTCTGAGGAGGCGTTGGCACCCCGGTTTGGAGATACTTACTGGTTCTATGTACATTTTAGATAAAAGATTATGAATAAGATAAAACAGTGTTTAGGTATCCTGCTGTTATCATTAACGGTGGTTTCCTGCCGGCAAAAGGTGGTATCGCCCGTTCCGGTAGATGCACTTCCTCCGATATGGCCCGACTATGCGGGGGTAACGATTCCCGCTACCATTGCACCGCTCAACTTCCGTGTGACTGCCGATGGGGCGGAGGCGGTAGATGTCGTGATTTCCGGAACGAAAGGAGATCCCATCCGGACAAGCGGAGAATCTGTGGAGATCCCTGCCGGAAAATGGAGCGAGTTGCTGGAGAACAATAAAGGGGACAGCCTTGAAGTGAAAGTATGTATCCGTCAAAACGGAGAATGGAAAGCGTATCGGTCTTTCCCGTTCTATATCAGCCCGTTTCCCATTGATTACGGATTGGTGTACCGCCTGCTTGCACCGGGATACGAAATATACAGCAAGATGGGTATTTATGAGCGCGAACTTTCTACGTTTCGCCAGACTCCTTTGTTTGAGAATACTCAGGTGACGGCCGCCTGCGTCAATTGCCATGCTTTCAATCAGACGAACCCCGATCCGTCCAGCCTGCATGTCAGAGGCGGACACGGAGCCACGGTGATGACCATCGGTGGAGAGAGCGAGTTCCTCGATACAAAAGCTGACGGACAGCTTTCTGCCTGTGTTTATCCTTATTGGCATCCTTCGGGCGAATACATCGCTTATTCGGTGAACCGGACCAACCAGACTTTCCATCTGGGAGGGAAGAAGCCTATCGAGGTTTTTGACCAGGCTTCGGATGTGGTAGTTTACCATCCGCAGTCACATCGGATACTGACTACTCCTCTGCTGAGTACCGCCGCATTCGAAACATTTCCCGCCTTCTCGCCCGACGGACGGACACTTTATTTCTGTTCGGCGGAGCAGAAAGAGATGCCTGCCCGGTATAAAGAGGTGAAATACAGTTTGTGCAGTATTGCTTTCCATCCGGAGGACGGAACATTTGGCGAACGGATCGATACATTAATCTCCGCCCGTACACTGGATAAAAGCATTTCTTTTCCCAAACCTTCATTCGACGGAAAGTATCTGATGTTTACGCTTTCGGATTATGGAAACTTCTCCATCTGGCATAAGGAGGCCGATCTTTGGCTTTTGGATCTGAGAAGCGGGGCCTTCCGCAACCTGGAGGAGGTGAACAGTGACGACACGGAAAGTTATCACAACTGGAGCAGCAATTCACATTGGTTTGTGTTCAGCAGCCGGAGAGGTGACGGGTTGTACACCCGCCTTTATATCGCCTCGGTGGACGAGCAGGGGCGTATCGGGAAGCCTTTCCTGTTGCCTCAGCAAGATCCGTATATATTCTACGATCAGTTGATCTATTCGTATAATGTTCCTGAGTTTGTATCCGCTCCGGTGCAATGGGACAAGCGGGAGATAGCCAAAGGGCTGATGTCGAAGGAGCGAGTTAAAGTGAAATAAAAGATGAGTAAAAGTATGGAATACAGAAAACATAGAATAGAGTATTTAAAGACTACTGTTGAATATTCCCTTTTTGGGGGTGAGGGAGAAACGAAGGAGGCGCATCTGATGTTTCATGTCGATCCGGAAGCGGGGAGTTATGAAGAGCAGCTGACGGCTATTTGCAAAGCATATCATAAGACATTGGGCAGGAAGATAAAACTCAGGGGAATGGTGCCGGCGTTTTGCCGTTACTTTCTGAGTGATGCCGCCAATCAGTGGGAGGTTTTGCAAGCTGTTTTGCAGGAAGAGCCATCGTATGCTGTCTCGGTTGTGCAACAGCCTCCGTTGGATGGAAGTAAGATTGCTTTGTGGGTCTATCTGACCTCCGAACGGAACGCCGCTTATAAGCATTACTGGACAGCCGGTGCGGGTGTGCCTTGCGGTAATTCGGAGCAGCAGATGAAAACCTTGTTAAAATCTTACGAAGCCGATTTGACCGGAAAAGGCTGTACGCTGGCTTCCGATTGCATCCGTACCTGGATCTTTGTGCAGAACGTGGATGTGAATTATGCGGGCATTGTCAAGGCGCGCCGTGAAAACTTTGTCGGGCAGGGACTGACCGAATCGACCCATTATATAGCCAGTACCGGCATAGAGGGGCGGCATGCCGATCCGAAGATACATGTGCTGCTCGATGCCTATGCGGTGAAAGGATTGCAGCCGGGACAGGTGACTTACCTGCATGCGCTGTCTCACCTCAGCCCGACAGCCTTGTATGGAGTGACTTTCGAACGGGGGACTTCCGTAGAGTATGGTGACCGTTGTCATCTCTTTATCAGCGGTACGGCCAGTATCGATCACCGTGGTGAAGTCGTTCATGTAGGTGATATCCGGGCACAGACCTATCGGATGTGGGAGAATGTGGAGAAGTTGCTTGAAGAAGGTAAGGCAGGTTTTGCCGATGTGGCGCAAATAATAGTCTATCTTCGTGACGCTTCCGATTATCCGGTTGTCCGGGATATGTTTGCCGAACGCTTTCCGCAAATACCCATACAGTTCGTTGCCGCTGCCGTGTGCCGCCCTACCTGGCTGATCGAGATGGAATGTATGGCAGTAGCCGGAAACGATAACTCCAGTTATCAATCGTTTTGATAGAATTTATTCTATTTCGCTTTCTAAAAGATATGAAATGCGCTGTTTGCCAAACAGCGCATTTCTTTTTTTTGATAGATCCGGAAGAAAAAGCGTTCCTCAAAGGGGCTTTGGAAGCTGGAAAGCCGGGCTTGAAGGCTCCGAAAGCCGGGGTGTTGAGAGAATAGAGCCGGGCTTTCCGGAAAAAGAAGTAAGCATTTGCCGAAAATGCTTACTTCTTTCGGGGCAAATGCTTAATTCTTTTTGAAATATCTCCTAATGTTTTTCCGGATTACTCTTATTGTTTCCGATCGGAGCTCCAAAAGAGAGTGGAATTCTCCTGGTTGCTACTCCGGAACGAACGAAGTGGAAATGACAAAGAAACGGATCTTTGGGGCAATTCCCGTCTATGGGTCCTGCTTTTTGCAGAAACGGTGTTATCTTGTCCGTCCATCGGCTGTTCGGGTGATAAAAGTAAAAACAGCGATCGCCATAGAAGGCGATTTTAGTCTTGCGGCTTTATGACGGGCCGAAAGAAAGCAATCTGAGAGGATTGAAGTATCATTTTGACAGAATGTCAAAACCGCAGGAAGTGTGCCGAGGTTCACCACAGAGGACACAGAGTAACACAGAGGTGAAAAGGGTTTTGATTCACCTCATTCCGGTGAATTCAATACTCCGTTTCCTGTGGATTAAAGTTACACCATCCTTTTGTCCACTCCGGATAGTTGATTTCTTCCTTTTCACTGAACACTACATTTTCCATTACGGCAGGTGTCCCTTCTATGTCCGACGGATATCCGTTGATCCGGCAGTTCCGGAAGGTTACTGACGTATTGGTCCCCAGATACAGTGCCGAACCGAACAATCCCAACATACTTTCATTCTCCGGTCGCAGTCCGCCGCCATTGATGAAGTCGGGACGGTTTACGAATGAAGCGTCTCCCGAGGCGGGACCATAGATCGTGACATCTTCAAAGGTGGCGGCTGTGGTGGGAGTGGCCGGGCTGTTTGTACCGTTGTTGCTGCATTCGAAGGCATGAGAACCTGTGATGTCGGCTATTCGCGGATGGCGGATACCCAAGAGATGCTTGCACGTACCACTGTAACCATTGTCTGTATCGAAGTCGTCGTCCCAGCAATGATAGGCCACCAGATATTCTGCATTGACCGTTCCGCCGAACCATTCGAAAGCATCGTCATTGGCATAGGATACTTGCAGATGGTCTATCTGCGTACCGTTTCCTACCGAGCCGAAAGTGATTCCGTTAATCTCCTGGTTCTTCTTGAACGGATACCCCGCAAACTCTATGCGGACGTAACTCAGGATGCCCGAATTATCTGCATTGTTCGGACCGCCGTGCGTGGTGCGCGGACCTCCTTCTATCTGCATGATGTTTTCGTTGTTCCGGGCATAGCCACAAAGAATCAGCCCTCCCCAGTCGCCCGGTTTCCGCTTTCCGGCAGGCATTTCGGAAGTGAATACAATCGGTGCATCCACTGTTCCTTGGGCTATCAGCTTTCCGCCCGGTTCTATGATCAGGGCGGCACGGGTCTCTTTGTCGCCCTTGATGACGGTGCCTGCCTCAATGGTCAGTGTGGAGCCGTATGTGACGTAACACCAACCTTTCATCAGGTAAGTGCCTCGTTTCAGGTATTGATGATCTTTTATCTCAAAGGTCTGTTCTCCGTTTCCGATGATGTTTTCACCGTAAACAATGTTGTTACCCTGTCCGCCGTTCTCGTCGTCCGTACAGCTACTGCCGGTCAGGCAAACCAGTGCTGTCAGTGCGATAATCCTTAGTCTGTATCTGTTCATAGTTTGAAAAACAGGTAAATGTGTCAAAATCCACCACAGAGGACACAGAGTAACACAGAGACAATTTTAAATTGTTGATTATTACTGAAAAACTCTGTGATGCTCTGTGTTACTCTGTGGTGAAAAGAGTTTCGACACTACCTCTTCATTCTGTGAGTGTATATGTGATTTATAACTTTGTCCAACCTTTGGTCCATTCGTTGTCTGCTTTCACTGCGCCTTTATAAGCCGCTTTCTCAAAGAAGCTGTCTGCCGAGAGGTCGGCTCCTCCTTCTTGGATTCCGATGAAGGTGTTGCTGAAGCTGAAAGTCTGGTTGATGGCATTGTGATTCTCTGCGGCAGTGAACAGGGCAGAAGAGTAACCGCCGTCACCGCTGGCTTTGATATCTCCCGCGATAGCGATGTAGTTCAATACCGAAGGACCATTCACCAAGTACTTCTCGGTTTGTTCTGTTTCGGTAGTCAGGTTATTGGCTTTGCCTGTAACCAGAGCATTGTAGATTTTGGCCTGAGTTCCGGCACGCAGGCGGATGCCTCTTTTACCTTCGTCATTGTTGGCGCCGATCAGTGTCAGGTTAGCCAGTGTGGGGCATGAAATCGGAGTGGCATCCATGTTCTTGTCATAGTTGTCGGCTTCGATCAGGCAGTCACATGTATATCCCAAAGTGGCGGGATCTTCCTGGTAGGCGACAAAGAATTGACCTTTTCCGCTCCATCCTTCTGTCCAGTCGAAAGAATCGTCACTGTTGCTTACCGATACCAGATACTTGGCATTGACCGTACCTCCGAACCATTCGAAACCGTCATCCGTACCTTTGTATGCTTCCAGATATTCGAGGGTAGTGCCGTTTCCTACACCGTAGAAGGTGAAACCGTTGCACTCTTTTTCTGTGGTGAACTTATAACCTGCGTATTCCAGGCGGATGTACTTCAGGATACCTGAGTTGTCTGCCGGATCGGAACCACCGTAAGTAGCGTCTCCTACTTCCGATTTACCGGTCGATCCGATATTGATAGGGGCTTTACCGCAAATATGGATACCGCCCCATGCTCCGGGTTCTTTGGTGTCGGAGGTCATGATAATCGGAGCAGAGGCAGTACCTACCGCTTCGATCTTGGCTCCTTGTTCCACGAGGATGTAGTCGATGGTGGCATCGTCGCTCTTGGCGCTGATTGTCACACCTTCACCGATCTTCAGGGTAGAACCGGCTTTGATGATATATTCTCCGTCGAGGGAGAAGTTGTAGCCTTTGGTCAGGATCACGGTTTTTGATCCGTCTACGCTTCCTTTCAGTGTTCCGTTGTTGGCTACCACTTCTTCGCCTTCGCCGTTTCCGCCACCTTCGCCGTTGTTGTCGTCACTACAAGCTGCAAGCGAACACATTCCCATCAGGGCTGCTACGGCCCAAGAGTTGAGTTTTAGATAATTCATTTTCATCTTCATACTGTTTATGGTTTATACTATCTGTTTGATTATTAATATAAATACTCTGTGTGATTCTGTCTCTCCCTGTGGCGAGCCTTAGAATCTGTACGAGACTCCTATCTCCGCATTTGTTCCCGGACGGAATGATTCTACTTCCACCTTTTGTCCCGTTGCCGGTAGTTCCTGCTTGAAACGGATGGTACTGTTCAGCAAATCTTTCATCTGTAAGCGCAGGTTTAGATGCTTGTTGATGGCATAGCTTGCTATGAAGTCCATCGTGTGCAGGGTCTGTTGCTTGATATTGCCTGTTCCGTAGATACCTACTGTCTCGATGCGTGGCCCTTGCACATTATAAACCAGTGCCAGTGTCAGGTCGCTTTCTCCCCTTAATTGGGGAGTGTAGCTGATATCGGCATTGATCAGGAACGGGGAGGCTCCCTGCAGAGCGCGTTCCGAGTCGGTATATACCCCGCCTTCAGGAAGGATGACGTTTGTATACATATATGAGCCGTTGGCACCGATACGGAGATTCTTGAACAGTTCTTTGCGGAACTCGATTTCCACTCCCGTGGCTATTCCGTCTTCGGCGTTGCGGAAAGAACGGATCACTGTTCCGCCCGAAGACTCCTGGGTCTGCTCAATGGGCGACTTCAGTTTCTTGAAGTAACCGGTAACGGAGAACATGTCGCCATTGTTACGTTTCGGGAAGAAATCGTAGCGCAGGTCTATGTTGTAGTTATAAGCATTCTTCAGCTCGTTGTTACCACGGATGTAGGCACTTCCGTAGGACTCCTGGTAGAGGAACGGAGCCATTTCGATGAACGAAGGCCGGGTGACGGTGCGTGATACGGAGAGGCGCAGGCTGTTGGTTTCGTCGATGGTGTACTTCAGGTTCAGTGCCGGGAAGAAATCACCTTTGTCCAGGTTCGTCTTCTTCTCCTGTCCTCCGTCTGTCCAGTAGCGTACCCATTGCTTGGCTTGCTCGTAGCGCAGCCCCACGTTGACCAGCAGAGATTCAACCGGATAATATTCTATTTCGGCAAACCCTGCCCATACATCCATGCCGGCGTAATAGTTGTAACGGGGTTGTGCGTCGATATTGGCTTTTATCGTTCCGTTGGCTATGTTTTCCTGATTCAGGTATCCGTTGGTATCGTATATGTTGGTGACATCGGCATTCAGGGCATTGATGTCATAATAGAAGTTCACGCTTTCAAAGTCGCGTTTTTTGCTTTTGTAAGTCCCTCCCACACGAATGAGGTTCGCGTCACCCCATTTGTACGAAGTGCGCAGGTCACCTACAATCTCCTTTTCCTGCAATTCTCCGAAATAGCGGTTGGTGGTCTGGTTCAGTTTAAAGAGGTTCAGCTTGTCGCTTCCTTCATTGCGGAAGAAGACAACCTGCCGGCGGTCCGGTTCATCGCTGTTGGTCAGCCCGTAGGAAGCACTCCAGTTTACATCCCACTGAGAGGTCAGCTCATGGTGTCCCATCAACTGGTTGTTCAGCAGTGAATACGCATGAAATACGCTGTTGCTCGACGTAATGTTGTTCTTTTCTGCATCGATCCCTTCGCGTGCCATGTAGTCGTTGATGGCATTGCGGGCATAAAACAGGGTAAAGTTGATGTGGTCGGCCTGCCGGAACGAGTATCCGATGCTGCCCAGTCCCGCTATTTTCAATGCGCTGGAATAGCTGTCGTAATTAAACTTATCGAGATGTGTGCCTTGTGCCGTCATGGTAGTGACGTAGGCATCTTTCAGAATCTGGTTTTCGTTGCTGATACCTACCGAGGCGAGTAGGCTCAGGCGGTTGCCGTTGGGCAGAGTCCAGCTCTTGCCTCCTCCGAGGTTACCGCCGAACTCGGGTAACGAACGGTGCTTGCTGATGGCGAAGTTTGTACCGAACGGATCATTGTTGCGGGCATAATCGCGGAACTCGCTTTTACCCATAGCCAGAATCCGGTCTTTGTTCTTTAGGTTGCCTGTACTGAAGAGTCCCCCCTTCCGGTCGCTGTAATAGAAATCTTTTCCGATGGTGTTGAAGCGTCCGCCTACGTTGAAGCCGATGGAGAAAAAGTCACTTCCGGTATTCTCTTTGGTGCTGATGTCGATATGTGCACCCGAATAGTCGGCGAAAGATCCGGCGGCATATACTTTGCTGACCGTAATGTTCTTTACGGTAGAGGCCGGAAAGAGGTCGAGCGGGATCAGCTTGTTGTCCGGATTGGGCGAAGCTATGGGCAGCCCGTTCAGGGTGGTGGTGCTGTACCGGTCTCCCAGTCCGCGCACAATCAGTTGTCCGGCACTGGCAATGGAGATTCCCGTTATTTTTTTTACCCCATCCTGTACGTTCGATATACCTTTGAGAGTCATCTCCTTGGCTCCCATGTTCTCGATGGCAAGCGTTGCTTTTTGTCTTTCCTGCAACAAAGCCTTTTCACCTTCCAGGTTCTTGCGGGCCACTACGGTGACGGCATCCAGCGTTTGTGCATCCACTTCCAGTTCGAAGTTCAGTGTCGCATCGGTTTTTATCTTCACTTCATTCATCCGGAACGTTTTATATCCTATGTATTTCACTTCGAGGGTATAAGTGCCGTTGTTCAGTGTAAGGGTGTAATTACCGTTTAAATCGGCTACGGCACCGGTGGCGGAACCTGTAACCTGTACGGTAGCTCCCGTGAGCGGTTCTTTGGTTTGTTTGTCAATGATGGTTCCCTTGATGACACCTGCTGTGATTCCCAAGGAAAATGTAGTGAGAAGAAGGGTGGAGAGAAGTCTCCCGATTCGTTGTTTCATGTCTTTTTATCTACGTTTTTCTGTCGGTGCAAAGTTGCGGGATTCAGGTTACGGGGGTGATACATGCACTATACGATTCGTTAACATCTGTGTTACATTCCTGTGTATTCTTTCCCCTGCAATACTCTTAGAGCACCGTTACCGCAAATATTTAATCCATTCTCTTGATAGAAATGGATAATTTTCTAATTTTGCATACTTACAGCAGACAAACATATACCCCTGTAAACTACTTTTATGGATAACGATATCGAACGGTTACGGCGAATGGCCTCCATGGCACAGATCGGGTGGTGGGAAGCTGACTTCACAGCCGGACACTATTTATGCTCAGAATATCTATGTGATTTATTAGGACTGGAAGGTAATACTATCTCTTTTATGGATTTCAGAGAACGGGTGCGGAAGGACTATCAGGAACAGATAGTCCGGGAGTTCAATGCTTCTATACACCGGGAGTTTTATGAACAGACCTTTCCCATTTATTCCAAAGAGGGAATCATTTGGTTGCATACACGCCTGGGCAATCGGGAGGAAGTGCCGGGCAGGGGGATCATTTCCTTCGGTACCATACAACGGGTAGAGGCTCCCAATGAAACCTCAGAACGTATCCTGGAGCGTGTCAACGATTTGCTGTATCGTCAGAACTCCATTTCCCATTCGCTGTTGCGCTTCCTGAAAGATGACAGTGTGGACCTTTGTATCATGGATATATTGAAAGATATCCTCGACCTTTTTCGTGGCGGACGGGTGTATATCTTTGAGTATGATGAATATTACCGTTATCAGGACTGTACCTATGAAGTGGTGGCAGAGGGAGTGCCGGCGGAGATTGAAAGCCTGCAACGCATCGCTACCGACAGTTTGCCCTGGTGGACGAGTCAGACCTTATCGGGTAAGCCGGTGATACTGGATTCATTGGATCAGCTTCCGAAACATGCGAAATCCGAATATGCCATCCTCAGCCGCCAGAACATCAAGTCGCTGATGGTCACTCCGCTGATAGCGGGCGAACATGTATGGGGATATATGGGAATCGACCTTGTGGAGAATTACCGCAACTGGAGTAATGAAGATTTCCAGTGGTTGTCGTCTTTGGCCAATATAATCAGTATCTGCATCGAACTGCGCAAAGCAAAAGATGATGCCATCCGCGAACGTTCTTTCTTGCGTAACCTGTTCCGCTTCATGCCGATGGGATATGTGCGTATGTCTATCATCCGGGATGCCGGCGGGAAACCTTGCGACTACCGGATAGCCGATGCCAATGATCTGAGTTCGGAACTGATCGGATTGCCTCTTTCGGATTATGTGGGGCGTTTGGGTAGTGAACTGTATGCAGATACGAAAGCACCAATAGACTATCTGGTGGACGTTATTGAAGATAATGTGCATAAAGAGACGGATGTCTTCTTCGATCGCTCCCAGCGCAGTTCCCATTGCATCATATATTCTCCGGAGAAAGACGAGGTGGTTTCCTTGTTTCTGGACTCTACGGAGACAGTACGTGCCCACAGGGCTTTGGATCGCAGCGAAAAGCTCTTCAAGAGTATCTTTGCCAATATTCCTGCCGGAGTGGAGCTTTATGATAAGGATGGCTATCTGCTCGATTTGAACAACTGGGACATGGAGACCTTTGGGGTGAAGGATAAAGCGGATGTAATAGGTGTCAGCTTCTTTGAGAACCCGAATGTGCCTCTTGAAATCAGGGAACGGGTGCGGAACGAGGATTTGGTGGATTTCAGGCTGAATTACTCTTTTGAGAGGGCAGGCGACTATTTCCACTCGGATAGACAGAAGATGATTGAACTCTATACAAAGGTCAGTAAGCTGTTTGACAGTCAGGGGAACTTCAACGGATATGTATTGATTAATATCGATAATACGGAGCGTATCGACGCCATTAACCGTATCCGTGATTTTGAGAACTTCTTCCTGCTGATATCGGACTATGCAAAGGTGGGGTATGCTAAACTGAACTTGCTTACCAAACGTGGTTATGCCATCAAACAGTGGTATAAGAATATGGGCGAGCCTGAGGATATTCCGCTGTCGTCGGTTGTGGGAGTCTATGATAAGATGCATCCGGAAGACAGGCAGAAAGTCGTTGATTTCTACGAAAAGGTATTGAAGGGTGAGGAGAAGGATTTCCGTAGCGAAATGCGTGTGTTGAAGCCCGGCACTGCCGATGAGTGGAACTGGGTGCGCATGAATGTGGTGGTTACCAAGTTTGAACCGGATAACGGGGAGATAGAGATCATCGGCATTAACTATGACATTACCGAACTGAAAGAGACGGAAGCCATGCTTATCGAGGCTAAAGAGAAAGCTGAAACGATGGACCGCCTGAAGAGTGCTTTTCTTGCGAATATGAGTCATGAGATACGTACACCGCTCAATGCGATTGTCGGCTTCTCGGGGTTGCTGGTGGATACGGAAGATCTGGAAGAACGTCGTGAATACATTAAGATTGTACAAGAGAATAACGACTTGCTGTTACAGTTGATCTCTGATATTTTAGACCTGTCGAAAATAGAGGCGGGGACATTTGAATTCACCTATGGCGAGACGGATGTGAATATGCTTTGTGAAGATATTGTCCGCAGTTCCCAGATCAAGGTACCACAAGGAGTTGAGTTGGTTTTTGATCCGCATCCGTCGGAATGCAGCGTGGTGAGTGACCGGAACCGCCTGCATCAGGTTATCTCTAATTTCGTGAACAATGCTTTGAAGTTTACTTCATCGGGCAGTATCCGCGTGGGATACGAAGAAAAAGAAGAGTGCGTGGAGTTTTATGTGCGGGATACGGGAATTGGAATTCCCGCAGGGCAACTGCCTCATATCTTTGAGCGTTTCGTCAAGTTGAACACCTTTATTCATGGAACCGGCCTCGGGCTTTCCATCTGCAAAAGCATCGTAGAGCAGTTAGGCGGAGTCATAGGAGTGGATTCGGAAGAGGGAAAGGGCTCCCGGTTCTGGTTCACCATTCCGAAATAGGGGCTTTCATAGCAAAAGACATTTCACCACAGAGGACACAGAGGGAAACCGAAGATATTATTATCCTAATGGATAACGTATCTTTATCTCCTTCTCTGTGTCCTCTGCGTCCTCTGTGGTGAAATATGGTTAAGCAAACTTATCGATTCCCTGATAGATGCAGCTTGCGATACCTAAGGCTATGATGCCCAATGTACAAAGTGCGAGACTTAACTTGGTATAACCGTCACTGCGGAAAGCGGGGATGGGTTCTTCGTTGGGATTGATATACATGGCTTTCACGATCAGCAGGTAGTAGTAGAGTGAAACTACTGTGTTGATCAGGGCAATGAATACCAGTAAATGGAACCCACTGTTGAATGCGGCCATGAAGATGAAGAACTTGGAGAAGAAACCCGCAAACGGAGGGATACCGGCCAGTGAGAACAGGGCAAGTGTCATGATGAAAGCCAGTTTGGGGTTTGTCCGGTACAGTCCGTTATAGTCGTTTATTTCTACCTTGTTGCTACGTTGCTCCACAATCGAGATAACCGCGAACACACCTAAGTTTGCTGCCAGGTAAACCAGTACATAATAAACCAGGGCGGTCATTCCCATCGCACTGCCACCTATGACACCCAGCATGATGTATCCGGCCTGAGAGATGGCTGAGAATGCCATGAAACGTTTTAGGTTCTGCTGGCGGATGGCAAAGAGATTGGCAATGGTGATTGAGGCAATAGTTACCCAGAACAGTACTTCCTGCCATTGTGCCGTCATCGGTGCAAATACTTTCGTCAGGATGGTCATCAGCACGAAAGCTGCCGATCCTTTGGAGATCACACTTAAATAGGAGGTCACGGCCGTGGGTGCACCTTCGTATACGTCGGCGGTCCAGAGATGGAAGGGAACCAGGGAGATCTTGAATCCCATGCCGGCAAAGAAGAATACGAAAGCCATGACCTGAAGCATGTTACCTGTAATGTGCCCGGGCAGGTCATCGAAGTAGAGAGTGCCTGACGTTCCGTAAATCATCGAAAGACCGAACAGCAGCAAGGCACTTGAGAACAGAGCTGTCAGGATATACTTGGCACCTGCTTCTGCAGAGTGGTGGCGGTATTTGTCGAATGCCACCAGTGCGGCCATAGGGATACTCGCCATTTCCAACCCGATGAAGAACATCAGGAAGTGTCCGGCAGAGATCATGAAATACATACCTAACAGGGTGGAGAGTGTCAGGACATAAAACTCTCCCTGCTTGATACTGGTGTCTTCACGTTTCAGCCACTCGTGGGCCATCAGTATCACGATGAGAGTACCGACGTTGAGCACTGCTTTGATGATGGTTTGCATCGGTGCATACTGATACATTCCGCCGAAAGCCTCCGCCGGAACTCCGGGGAAGAGGTTGATTACGGTGTGGATGGTCAGCAGGATGACAGCCGGCAAGGTGAGCGACCTGGTAGGTAGTTTGGGAGCCGTGCCTTTATGGTCCGGGCAGGTAAACAGGTCGACCACAAACAGGATGAGGATAACCGCTATCAGCGATAGCTCCTCTTTCATATATAGAAATTGTGAATAATCCATCTTCTTTTTATGGTATTAAGTGTGAAACAACGGGCAATACACTTTCGCCGATCATGTGGCTTACCCAGAAAGGAGCCATACCCAGTCCGGCAACACAAATAATGAGACAGATAACGGCGAAGCGTTCATCCCAAGTTGCGTCTGTCAGTGCCAGGTGATGCTTGTTGGTACAAGTCCCATACAGAATCTTGCCTACCAGCCGGAGGATGTAGACCGCAGTAATGACAATGGATGAACAAGCGATAATGGTCAGTGTGCGGTGGAACACATCGAAGTTCTGGAATGAACCGACAAAGATGGTCATCTCGGCTACGAAGCCGCTGAGTCCCGGAAGTCCCAGGTTGGCAAGTCCGGCAATTACATAGCAGACACTGAGGAACGGCATCACTTTCATCAGTCCGCTCAGCTCGCGTACATCGCGGGTATGTGTACGTCCGTATATCATACCGATGAGGGCGAAGAACAATGCTGTCATTAATCCGTGGCTGAGCATCTGGAGCACTGCACCGGTGGCGGCTGTCTGGTTCATCATCAGGATAGCGAAGAGCACCAGACCACAGTGGCTCACTGACGAGTAGGCATTAATATACTTCAGGTCGGTTTGCACACAAGCGCTGAAGGCACCGTATACAACCGATATACCTGTCAGGATCAGGAAGATCCAGCCCAGTTCGTTGGCAGCTTCCGGCATCAGGTACATGGCGATGCGGAAACATCCGTAACCTCCCAGTTTCATCAGTACGCCGGCATGCAGCATGGAGACGGCAGTCGGTGCCGAGGCATGACCGTCGGGGCTCCATGTGTGGAAAGGAAAGAGTGCGCCCAGTACGCCGAATCCCAGGAAGGTGAGCGGGAACCAGATGCACTGTTGTGCAAACGGGATGTTGTGCAGCCGGGCTATTTCGAGGATGTTCATTGTCGTCCCGCCGGCACCGAAGAAGATGCCCAGAATACCGATCAGCAAGAAAGCCGAACCACCCATCAACATCAGGGTCAGCTTCATGGCTGCGTATTCCTTGCGTCCCGAGCCCCATACACCGATCAGCAGATACATCGGGATCAACGCGATTTCGTAGAACATGAACATGGTGAACAGATCGATGGAGATGAAGAATCCGAATACTCCCATCGACAGGAGTGTGAACCACAGGAAGTATTCTTTGGTCAGCGGTTGCAGCTTCCAGGAAGCGAAGGTACCGGTGAAAACAATGACGGCACTAAGCAGCAGCATGGCTACCGATATTCCGTCGACTCCTACCGAATAGGATATGTGGAGGGGAGCATACCATACTGTGTCGGCACGGAACAGCATTTCGGCTGTGGCTCCTGCCTGGCGCTCGCCTAAATAAAGGAACGTCAGCACAATACTCAGGATAAGCAACGCTGTACTTCCCGCTACCATCACTCCACGGATGGCTTTAATGCCTTTGGCAAGGTATAACCCGCCAAGCATCAGCAGAGGAATGAGTACGAATAAGGATAAAAAGTTCATATCTTTTGTGCTTTATAAGATTAATATTAAGATCAGTATCAATGCTCCAAGCAAGAATACGTAAGCGTATTGCTGTACGCGTCCGCTTTGCAGTCCCCGTATCTCGTCGCTTGTGGCGTGGGTTCCCCAAGCTATGAAGTTGAAGAATCCGTCTACTACGTGACGGTCGAACCAAGCGATCGGCGTAGAGATGCAACGGAAGATGATGCGGTGCGTGATGAACTGATATGCTTCGTCGATATAGAAACGGTGGTAGGCTGCCCGGTGCAGTCCGGCGAACCGTTTGGCAAGTTTATCTGCCAATGGCTGTTGCGGACGCAGGTACATGCAAGTGGCCAGAACGATGGAGCCCACGGCAATCACTACGCTGGTGACGGCCACTGAAGTTTCCAGATGAATGGTATACGATTCACCGTTGGCACTGATGAAATGTCCGAAAGGAATGAAACCGGCCACACAAGTAACGGCAGCCAGGAAGATTAACGGAACAGTCATGGTGAGGGGAGACTCGTGTGGGGTGTGTGCGTCACTTACTCCATTGCTTGCCGACTTTTGTCCGGGAGTTACACCGGCCCAGAAAATGCCGTAGTAGAGACGGAACATATAGAAGGCAGTCATAGCCGCGATGATTGTCATCACCCAACCCATCACAGGGCTGTACTGGAAGCAAGCTGCCAGAATTTCATCTTTAGAGAAGAAACCTGAGAACGGAGGAATACCCGCGATGGCAAGACAGGCTATCAGGAAGGTGATATGCGTAATCGGCATGTACTTACGGAGTCCGCCCATGGCGGACATCTCGTTGGAATGTACGGCATGAATGATGCTGCCGGCACCCAGGAAGAGCAATGCCTTGAACATGGCATGTGTGAAAAGATGGAACATGCCGGCCATATAGCCCAGTCCTCCGTGATGCGGGTCGGAAGAGGTGCAGACACCTAATGCCACAATCATAAAGCCGATTTGTGAGATGGTGGAAAAAGCAAGTACACGCTTGATATCACTCTGTACGCAAGCCACGCTGGCTGCATAAAACGCAGTGAAAGCGCCCACCCATCCGATCAGGTGCAGTACGTCCGGTGCATATTCGATGAAGAGCGGGAACATGCGTGCCACCAGATAGACACCGGCTACCACCATGGTAGCGGCATGAATCAATGCACTGACAGGAGTCGGACCTTCCATGGCATCTGGTAACCAGATGTGCAGCGGGAACATGGCACTCTTGCCGGCACCGCCGACAAACATCAGTCCGAGGGCCAGAGGTAACATGCTGGCGCCACCGCTCAACATCGAAACTGTGTCGGGAGTGAAGCCGAATGTACCTCCGTAATATCCGTATAGCAGGATACCGATCAGGAATCCCAGGTCGGCGAAGCGGGTTACGATGAACGCCTTTTTGCTGGCGGCAATGGCTGCCGGGCGGGTATAGTAGAAGCCTATCAGCAGGTAAGAAGATACACCTACCAGTTCCCAGAACAAATACATCTGGAAGATATTGGTTGCCACTACCAGTCCGAGCATCGACATGGTGAACAAGGACAGGAATGCGTAGTATCGCTGGAATCCTCGTTCACCTTTCATATAACCGAAGGAGTAGATATGTACCATCAGGCTGACAGTGGAGATCACGATCAGCATCATTACCGAAATAGGGTCGAGCAGGATGCCCAGGTTGAATGTCAGTGTCTCCGTAAACGGAAGCCATTCGAAGTTATAAGGAATGAGCGTGGCGAACGTTCCGTCCGCCAGGCGGGGAGCCGAAAAGTATTGTATGGCCGTGATGTACGAAAGTACGGTCACCGCTGCCAATACCAGCGTGCCAATGGTGCCCGCTGTCCGGTGGCTCATCCACTTGCCTCCTATCCCTGTTGTCAGGAAGGAGAGGAAGGGGAGAAGAAGGATCAGAATTGTATATTCCATAATCTATCTGTTGTTGTATATTATACTATGTTTATACTGCAGGAGGTATGCTCTGCCTACCATTTTAATTCATCGAGATTCTTTACCTGTATACTGCGTATATTGCGGTAAATATTAATCATGATGGCAATGGCGATAGCCGTTTCCGCAGCCGAGATGGCGATGGAGAACAGGGCAAAGAAATATCCTTCCAGCTCTCCGGGGAAAAGGAAACGGTTGAATACGGCAAAGTTGATATCGGTCGCATTCAGCATCAGTTCCACAGAGATCAGGATTGCAAGTGTGTTGCGCCGGGTGAAGAACCCGTATATTCCTGCAAACATCATGATGGTAGAGACCACCAGATAATATTCCATGTGTATCATCATATCTTTCTATCTTTTACGTGCAATTAATAATCCGCCTACGATACAAGCCAGCAACAGTATGCTGACTGCTTCGAAAGGCAATACATATCCATATTTGCCGCTGCTTAGCAGTGCATGCCCGATGGTCTTGATACTGATTTCTACCGGTTCCGGATCGCTTGTCGGTACGAATTTGTGGGTCAGTGTGATAAAGAGCACCAGTACCGCGCCTACTATGGTCGTGGCGAGTCCCGCCAGGAATTTACTCCGTTTCAGGTGAGCCGCCCGGTCGCCTTCTCCACTCGTCAGCAGGATGGAGAATACGTAGAGCACCACAATACCTCCGGCATAGACCATGATCTGTACCGATCCGAGGAAAGTATACCCCAACAGAAAGTAGATGCCTGCTGTGGCGAAAAGCACAAACAGCAGATAGGTGGCCGAACGTACGATGCGTTGTGTAGTCACCGTCAGTATGGACATGGCAATGATGAACACTGCCAGAAAGTAGAATACTACTGTTTCAAGTGTAAGTCCCATATTCTTTTATTCTTTTTTCTTTTCGATTACTTTACTGCCTTCGTGATTGAGCTGCAGGATGAGCTTGCTCCGGTCGAATACGGCATGCTCAAATACCTGGTCGAAGGTGATTGCGTCGTGCGGGCAGGCATTGACACATAGTTGGCAGAAGATACACGAGCCGAGGTCGTACTCATACTTTGCCAGTATTTTCTTCTTTTTACCCTCTTCCGTTTCAACGGTCTCACTGGTCACTTTGATGGTATCATTCGGACATGCCATCTGGCACAGTCCGCAGGCTACGCAGCGATGCTCATTGTTTTCGTTGTGAGGCATGGTCAATGTACCGCGGAAACGGTCGAACATCTTGAGTTCTGCACGGTTTTCCGGGTATTGTTCGGTTACTTTCTTCCGGAAATACACCTTGATGGTGGTTTTCATACCCGTCAGCAGGGAGCCGATGCCTTGCATCAGGCCACCTAAATATGTATATTCTTCATTCTTCATTTTTCAGTCCTCCGGGTTAGAAGTGCAGTCCGAAGACTACGATTAATACCATGATTACCAGATTGACCATCGAAATGGGCACTAAATATTTCCATTCCAGATTCAATATCTGATCAATGCGCAGACGTGGAAAAGTCCACTTGATCCACATCAGCAGGAATACCACGAAGAATGCCTTGCCAAAGAACCAGATGAAGCCCGGGATGTAATCCATTACGGCATTGAATCCGTCCAGACCGACGATATGCAACGGCATCCAGCCTCCGAGGAAGATAGTGGCAGCTACGGCGGCTACGATAAACATATTCAGGTACTCGGCCAGGTAGAAGAATCCGAAGTGCATACCCGAATATTCGGTATGGTAGCCCGCTGTCAACTCACTTTCCGCTTCGGGAAGGTCGAACGGGCCGCGGTTACATTCTGCGTTTCCGGCTATCAGGTAGATAATGAAGGCGATCACCGCCGGGATGTGTCCCTTGAATATAAACCATCCGTTGGCCTGGCTCTCTACGATTTCGGAGAACTGCATGGTACCCATCAGTACCACCATCGTCAGGATACTGAGTCCCACGGACAGTTCGTAACTGATGATCTGTGCACCGCTTCGCATGGCACCGATCAGTGAGAACTTGTTGTTCGAGCCCCATCCGGCCAGCAGGATACCTACCACACCGATGCTCGAAGCCGCCAACAGGAAGAATACACCCACGTTGAAGTCCAGCACTTCCAGCCCCTTGCTGATGGGCAGGCAGGAGAAGGTGAGAAACGAAGCGATAATCACCATGAACGGAGCCAGGTTATAGAGGAATTTATCCGAGTGTTTCAGCTCGATGATTTCTTTGGTCATCATCTTAAGCACGTCACAGAGCACCTGGATGCTTCCCCACTTTCCTACGCGGTTCGGTCCCAGACGGCACTGGAAGAAACCGCACACCTTACGCTCCATATAAATAAGGAGAATGGCAAGTATGGCGTACAGGGCCACAATGCACACCCCGATTACGACACATTCAATGAATACAGCCAGCCCCTCCGGCATGACGGAGGTCAGAGTCTGGTGTATCCAGCTTGTTATTATACTAAAGTCAAACATATGCTATATTTACGATTAGACGATTTACTATTTACTTATCTGTCGATATCCGGCACCACATAGTCCAGCGTTCCGCCAATGGCGATCAGGTCGGCAATCTTGGCTCCCCGGCAGATGGTATCGACAGCCGAAACCAACGGCAGTCCCGTCGAACGGTAATGCAGGCGGTAGGGGGTCTTGTCTCCGTGGCTCTCGAGGAATACCCCGAATTCACCTCGGCTGCCTTCGACAGCAGTGTAGTAACTTCCCTCCGGCACCCGGATGATAGGTTTCATCTTCTCCTGTATCGGTCCTTCCGGAATGTTGTCTATCAACTGTTCGATGATGTTCAGACTTTCCATAATTTCATCCATACGTACCATGTAGCGGGCAAAAGAGTCACCTTCGGTGTAAACGATCTCTTTAAAATCTACTTTGTCATATACACCATAAGGCATACGTTTGCGCACATCGCATGCCCATCCGCTGGCACGGCCTGTACCACCGGTGCATCCGAAAGAGATAGCATCTTCGCGGCTCAGTACGCCTACACCTTTCAGGCGTTGCCGGGCAATGACGTTGCCGGTAAATACGTCGTGATATTCGTGAATGATGCCACGCATGTAGGGGATGAATTTTTTCACTCTCGGGATGAAGTTCGGGTGTAGATCCGCTTGTACCCCACCAATAGTATTATAGTTCATAATCAGACGTCCGCCACAGGTCTCTTCGAACATGTCCAGAATCATCTCACGGTCACGGAAACCGTAGAAGAAAGCGGTCAGTGCTCCCAAGTCCATCGCGAGGCACGAATAGAACAGCAGGTGGGAGTCGATACGCTGAAGTTCGTCCATAATGGTACGGATGTACTTCACACGTTCGCTGACTTCGATTCCCATTGCTTTTTCGATGCACATGCAAAGGGCATGGCGGTTCTGGTGTGCTCCTAAATAATCGAGCCGGTCGGTCAGTGCAAGGGTTTGCGGATAGGTGAGGCTTTCGTTCATCTTCTCGATTCCCCGGTGGATGTAGCCGCAGTTGGCATCGAGTTTCCTGATGGTTTCGCCTTCAAGCGATACGCGGAAACGCATTACTCCGTGGGTGGCCGGGTGTTGTGGTCCGATATTGACTACATATTCACGGTCATCAAAGATGACATTCTCCTGGGTTTGGTAAGTTCCGTCCGGGTTCAGTTCTATTTCCTGCGTGGTGTCATAGGTCTCTTCATTGTCCATACGCAACGGGTTATCCTTTTCCGGATTATTATCTTTACGCATCGGATATCCTACCCAGTCGTTACGCAGATAAAGGCGCCTCATGTCGGGATGTCCGATGAATACAATGCCATAATAGTCGAATACTTCACGTTCGTTGAAGTCGGCCGCTCTCCAGATGTCACTGACGGAAGGGATTTCCGGAGTTTCGCGGTTATCTGTGGATGTTTTTACAGCGATGCGTTCGCCGGTTACGCTCGATTCCAGATGGTAGACTACTCCAAGTCCCCGGGTTACGTTCGGTGCGTCGCCTTCCTCTGCCACTCCCCAGTCCATGCCTGTCAGGCTTTCGAGAAAGTCCATCTGCTTTTCGTTACGCAGACGCAGCATCTCGTCGTGTAGTGCTGCGGGTTCTATGTATTTTATTTCTTCCATATTTTAATGATTAATGCGAATCTGTGATGCATCTGGGTTTATTCCTTCTCAGGTTTCTTCTCTTTTCGGTTTACTCCTCCGAAGAATTTTTCTATCTTCACTTTGCGTTGCAGTTGCATCATGCCGTAATAGAATGCTTCGGGACGGGGCGGACATCCGGGAATGTATACATCGACCGGAAGAATCTTGTCTACTCCGTTTACCACATGATAGGACTTGCGGAACGGACCGCCGCTCACTGCACATCCTCCTACGGCAATCACATATTTGGGATCTGCCATCTGATCATACAGACGCTTCAGTACCGGGGCCATTTTATTGGTGATGGTTCCGCATACCATAATCATGTCGGCCTGTCGCGGGCTGGCACGGGCTACTTCAAACCCGAAGCGGGCCATGTCATAACGCGCGGCACCCAGTGCCATGAATTCGATACCGCAACAGCTGGTTGCGAAAGTAAGCGGCCACAGCGAGTTGCTGCGTCCCCAGTTGATAAGATCGTCAAGCACTCCCACGAAGACGTTGGCTCCGCCTTCATTGAGTTCTTTGACCATCTTTTCCAACGATTCGTTATCGATGAAGTCTTCATAGGGGATAGACTTTATTTTGGGCTTTTTCATTATTTCCATTCCAGTGCTCCTTTCTTCCAGGCATAGGCAAGGCCCAGAACCAACACAACTAAAAAGAAGAGAATACTAATTAATCCTTGGGGTCCCAGATCGCGGGCAATCACTGCCCAGGGAAACAGGAATACCGTTTCGACGTCGAACATCAGAAACAGGATAGCAAACAGGTAGTAACCTACGCGGAACTGCATCCATGATTTACCGCGTGTAGGGATACCACATTCATACGCTTCGAACTTTTGCGCATTATACGATCGTGGTGAGATAGCGTTTGAAAGGGCTATCACCACACCGACAAAGGCAATTGCGGTCAGCAGAACGACAACTAACAATGTAAAATTCATAATCCAATAGTATGTTTAGATTGAATAATCTGAAAGATGCAATAAATCGTCACACCTCTGAGTGACAACTGATTGAGAAAGGGTTGATAGCTACAGGACACAAGTGAATCTGTTCACAAATGGCATCGCTGTTCGTAGCTTGTAGCTTTCCTAAATAATGATTTTCCTTAATCCGTAGACATAGTAGGTCAGTGGATCCGACGGATTGTATGTATGTGAATAGATTGAATGATCTGATAAGGGATTATTTCTCATTCTGTATTTATGGAAGACCGTTTCGGGACGGATAAAGCTTTTATCCGTTGGTACATGAGAAATATCTGCATGACCCATTTCGCAGGGCATGATGGTACAATAAAAATGGAATCGCTCCAGAATGTTCCGGTTTGCAGGAGCGGCTTGTGAAATAAAACATTCGTCCTGATCCGGATCTTCTATTATATAAGAGGTATTTGCCGCCTTCATCGTTACCGAATGAAGCAGCACGGCAAGCGCTATCAGTATATAATATTTTAAGCTTTGTTTCATTTCTATTCCTTAAACGGTTGCAAATATAGAATTTAATTTCATCTCTTTTGCAAACTCCATGTGACAAAAAAGGTTTTTTAATAAATCATATATTGTTCTATATTATACAACAAATGAGGTTATCCTCTTGTTTCTAATTCCTTTTCCAAAAATCTGAACTGAATAAAAGCAGTACGGTAAACAGCTCGAGACGTCCCAGCAACATGAGGAATGACAACAACCATTTTGCCAGTTCGGGAAGTCCGTTCCATGAATAAGCGGGGCCGCAGCTACCCAGTCCGGGGCCCATATTGCCGATACTTGAAATCACCGTACCGATGGATTCGGTAAAGCCTACTCCCATTGCCATCATCAATAGTACACTGATGATGATGATAACGGCATATAGAAACGAGAAGGCCAGTACCGTCGAGAGTATGGAAGGGGAGATGACCTGTTTGTTCACCCGGACCGGGAGCACTGCATTCGGGTGTACGATGTGTTTAAACTCATTCCGTGATACCTTGGTGAGGATCACCATCCGGATGCATTTCATACCACCTGTGGTACTTCCGGCACAGGCACCTATCAGCATAATGACAGTCAGGGTTCCCCAGAGTACAGGTACCCATTGCATATAGTCGGCCGTTACAAATCCGGTGGAAGTATGAAGCGAAGCTACTTGGAAGAAAGCTTTACGGAATGATTCTTCTGCGCCCATTGAAGTAGTACGGTAAAGTACCGCTGCGATGAATCCGGTAAAGATAATCACTGACATGACGTACCATTTCAGCTCGGCATTCTGGGATACCTTCTTCAGCTTGCCGGTAAATAATAATAGAAGCAGCGTAAAGTTGATTCCGGACAGGAACATAAAAATGCCTATTACATATTCTATATAAGGTGAGTTGTAGTAAGCTATGCTGTCTTGTTTAGTGGAATAGCCTCCTGTACCTGTGGTGGCGAACGAATGGCAGATACTGTCAAACAATCCCATGCCGCCGAATAACAACAGAATTACTTCGATGGCTGTCAGTCCGGCATAAATCGTCCATATCCATTTGGCTGTCACGCCGATGCGGGGGTGCACTTTATCGTAAGTCGGTCCGCTCGATTCGGCTGCGAAAAGCTGTACGCCGCTCACTCCGAAAATGGGCAGTACGGCAATGGTAAAAAAGACAATACCCAGTCCGCCTATCCATTGTGTCATGCTTCGCCAGAAAAGGAGTCCGTGGGGCAGTGCCTCTATGTCGTCAAGAATGGTGGCTCCGGTACTGCTGAATCCTGACATTGTCTCAAAGAAGGCGTTGGTAATGCTTGGTATGTAATGGCTAAGGTAGAACGGGAGCATTCCGAAGAGGGAGAATACGACCCATGCCACACTGACAATGACATATCCGTCGCGTCGGTTGAGTTGTTTTTCAGCTCCTTTTCCGACGGCAAGCAGGAGGATACCGACCAGAGTGGTCAATCCCGCCGACAATAGGAAACTGTTCAGGTCGTCTTCACCGTAAATCAGCGAAACGCCCGCACAGCAGAGTAACAGGGCGGTCTCTATCAGCAAGAGAAAACCTGTAATGCGGTATATCATTTTGGAGTTTATCATACCATCAATTAAAGTACTTTTCTATCTTCTTGATCATCATGCTCAGGCAGAATACGACGACGTGGTCGCCTGCCTGGATAAGGGTGTCGCCCGTAACCAGTACACCTTCACCATTGCGGATCAGGCCGCCGATGGTAGTCCCCTTGGGCAGTCCCAGGTCTTTCACTTTGTTTTTGGTGATTTTTGCGTTTTCGGGTACAGTGAATTCCGCTACGTCCGCATTGGCAAAGGTCAGGCATTTCACGTTCGACACGTCCGCATCCAACATCATCTGGTAGATGTGGCTGGCAGCAATCATTTTCTTGTTGATTACCGTACCGATATCCAGACTTTCGGCCATACCGATGTAGTCGATATTTTCGACTTCGGCCACAGTTTTGCTCACTCCCATGCGTTTGGCGGCAAGGCAGGCCAGGATGTTGGTTTCCGAGTTGCCGGTCAAGGCTACGAAAGCTTCCGTATTCTTTAGCCCTTCTTCGATGAGCAAGTCCATGTCCCGTCCGTCTCCGTTGATGATCATTGTCTTGTCATCCAGTAATTCCGTCAGGCGATTGCAACGGTTAATATCATTATCTACGATTTTCACTTGCATGTAATCCGGTACATACTGCGCCGTACGGACGGCAATGCGGCTGCCACCCATGATCATGACGTTGCGTACATCGGCATATTCTTCCTTTCCGGCTATTTTCCGGATGTAAGGGATGTATTTCCGGGTTGTGGTGAAGTAAACGATATCGTGTAACTTGATGGTATCGTCTCCCCGGGGAATGATGGTTTCAGTACCTCGTTTGATGGCTACCACGTGGTAGGGGATGTCCGGTGCACCCAGCTCGGCCAGTGTAACGTCCAGTATCTCCGCTTTTTCACGCATCTTTGTACCGATCAGGATCAGTGAGCCTCCGCAGAATTCCCACCATTGGCGTACCCAACTCATGCGCATGGACGATACGATCTCCTTGGCAGCCAGCATCTCCGGGTAAATCAGTGAGTCGACGCCCAATTTCTGGAAAAACTCTTTGTTCTTCGGCAACAAGTACTCGTAGTTGTCGATGCGGGCTACTGTCTTTTCGGCTCCCAGATTGGTGGCAAGCATACATGCTGTCATGTTCCGGCTCTCGTCGGGGGTGACGGCTATAAAGAGATCTGCCTCTTTGATGCCTACCTCTTTCAGGCCGGAGATGGATGAAGGAGAGGCCGTGACAGTCATCAGGTCAAAGTTCGAACTGAGTGTGCTTAGTTTTTCTTCGTCGTCATCCATCAGGATAATATCCTGTTTCTCGCGTGAGAGTAATTTAGCCAAGTGTGTGCCTACAGCTCCGGCACCAGCAATAATTATCTTCATTTTGATTGCAAATTGCGGTTCTATTGCGTATTCTCGGAGATTAAGAATGGGCAGTCATGCAACTTTCCACAGGAGCGTCCATCCGTAATTCGTTTTTAGTAATTGCCTTGTAAATGCCTTCTTCATCCATCCCGCACAAGTGATAGAGTTGCTGTACCGATCCGTGTTCAATAAACTTGTCCGGTACACCGATACGCCTGATTTCGGGATAATATCCGTTGTCGGCCATGAACTCCAGTACGGCACATCCCATACCGCCTTTTATAATGCCGTCTTCCACTGTTATGACGTGGCGGAACTTTTTACCTACTTCGTGCAGTAACTCTTCATCGAGCGGCTTAAGGAAACGCAGGTCATAATGTGCCACAGAAATACCTGTTTCGGCTTCGGCACGTTCGATGGCACGGGCAGCCAACTTGCCGATAGGACCAATCGTGATTACCGCCAGATCATCTCCGTCCTTCAGTTTGCGTCCTTTTCCTACGGGAATCTCTTCCAGCGGGCATTCCCAATCTACGAGTGAACCCCGTCCACGAGGGTAGCGGATGGCGAAAGGTCCTTTGTCGGGCAATTGGGCGGTATACATCAGGCGGCGTAACTCGTGCTCGTCCATTGGTGACGAGATGGTCAGGTTGGGTATAGGGCGCAGATAGGCCATATCGAACACACCGTGGTGTGTCGGTCCGTCTTCACCTACCAGTCCGGCGCGGTCGAGGCAGAACACTACGTTCAGTTTTTGTATCGCTACGTCGTGAATGATATTATCGTATGCCCGTTGCATGAACGATGAATAGATGTTGCAGAAAGGTAACAGGCCGTCTTTGGCCATACCTCCTGAGAAAGTTACGGCATGTCCTTCGGCGATGCCTACGTCGAAAGCGCGGTCCGGCATGCGGTCCATCAGTATGTTCATTGAGCAACCGCTTGGCATGGCGGGAGTAACCCCCATAATCAGTTTATTCTTTTCTGCAAGTTCCGCCAGTGTATGACCGAACACATCCTGGAAAAGCGGTGGCATTCCGTCTGTATTGGCTACAATCCGTTTTCCCGTTACAGGGTCAAATTTACCCGGAGCATGCCATATGGTGGCCTGTTTCTCTGCCGGACCGAATCCTTTTCCTTTGATGGTGTGTAGATGCAGGATTTTGGGTCCCTGCATATCTTTGATGTCATGCAGGATGCGGGCTATGTTCTTTACGTCGTGCCCGTCGATAGGGCCGAAGTAACGGATATTCATTCCCTCGAAAATGTTCTGTTGCTGGGCTGCCAGTGACTTCAGGCTGTTGCCCAGCCGTATCAGGGCTTTCCGGCGCTCTTCGTTGAGCAGACCCATTTTAAACAACAACCGTGATGTCTTGAAACGCAACTGATTGTAGCGGTTCGAGGTAGTGAGGTTAAATAAGTATTGTTTCATGCCACCTACACTGCGGTCGATGGCCATATCGTTATCGTTGAGTATAATCAGCAGATTGTTTGCGGTAGACGAAGCATTGTTCAGACCCTCGAAAGCCAGTCCGCCGCTCATGGATCCGTCGCCGATTACCGCTACTACATGGCGGTCCCGTTCTCCCTTTCGTTCAGCTGCCACTGCCATGCCGAGCGCTGCCGAGATGGAGTTGGAGGCATGTCCGCAAGTGAATGTATCATATTCGCTTTCTTCGGGTGAGGGAAAAGGGCGGATTCCGCCCAGTTTACGGTTGGTAGAGAAGGCTTCCCGTCGTCCGGTCAGTATTTTATGTCCATAAGCCTGATGGCCTACATCCCATACAATACGGTCGTAAGGAGTATTGTACACATAATGCAGTGCTACGGTCAGTTCCACTACACCGAGACTGGCCGCGAAGTGTCCCGGGTTGCACGATAGTTCCTTGATGATGTCTTGCCTCAATTCATCGCATACCTCCGGCAGCTGATCTACACTGAGTTGGCGCAGGTCTTCGGGGTAATTGATAGTGTTTAGCAAGCTATATGTTGGTTCATTCTTCATGATTCGGGCAAATTTAAATGCAAATTTAGTAAAAGAAAGCGGAAGGAGCATCTTTTTGATTGGAAATTTAATGGGTAAGGGCGGAAAGAGAGGCGGACCGATAAACTTGCGGATGGTGGGATGGCTTATAATGTGGTATCCTCTTTCGTTAACATTGTTAATGCCATTTCAAAAATGTTTTCTTCCTGTTTGCATAGAACAAGTGTTTTGCATTTAAAAGGCTTGTTCTTTGCAGACAAAAGACTTGTTTTAACATAATGTTAAATCAAACCTTTTGCTTACTAAAGAATGAAGGTCTTGAAATTGTTGATATCGAGAGGGATAATACGTTCCTTCGTTTTTCTGTACTCTGATTTATCCGCTTGAAATTATAGACGATACTTGTCAAAGTCACAATGATATTAAGGCTTTGCTAACGGACACCGGTTTTGTGTTGCAATGTTGCACCGGGGGCTCTGAATCCGGTTTAAAATGATTGGAGGGTTGTCCTGCAAGAATGAGGCATAGAGGTACTTATACGGATAAACGAAACATCCTTGTTTCTACTATCATCTGTTTCTGAAAGAATGGTGAGATGATTATTCATTCCCCTATTCCTGATTAGCCACTGTATGTGCGTGATATGCGGGTGATACAGAGGAATCCGGTAACTATCGTTTTGGGGGGTGGTTGATGAAAGCTGCGATGTCATCCATTACATAAGCGGGAATAGGGGCGGGACGGCTGTATTCAAGGGGGACTGACTTACCTTCTCCTTCCTGGAATAAATGATTGAGTCGGGGATAGGTTTTAAACATTGCCTTGGGATTCCCTGCCAGAGCGGTGTGCCATAAATCGAAATCATGCATGGTGACCTGGTAATCACGTTCGCCTTGAAGGACGAGTATGGGGAGAGCCAGTTTGCGAACTACTTCCAAAGGCTTATATTGATTGGCAAATGCCCAGTAAGCGTGTGGAAGATTCATGGGTAAAGGAATGGTGATATCGAACGTATCTGTATCCAGCTTTTTCACATTGTCCACTTGTTTTTGTAACTGAGCTATGTCTTTTTGAATATCGTTTGTGGATGGGAGTGCAGAGGCGAGATATTTTACTTGACTTATGAACAGATCTTCAAGCGGACGGGCGGCGCCTGCGAGTAAAATAATTCCTGCCGGAGTTTTATCGCTACATTGGGCGATGCGGGGAGCCAGAGTTCCCCCCAGACTATGTCCGAGGATGTAAATTCGTCCGGGATCTATAGTCGGTATTGATTCGGCAAGCTTTACTGCCGAAAGGGCGTCATCTACCGATTCTTCATCGAAAGTAATTTCTTTGCCCGCAGGCGCGCTATCGGCTCCATACACTTTGGTGCGCTTATCGTAACGGATCACGGCTATTCCGCGCTCGGCCAATCCGTACGCTAAGTCCCGGAAAGGTTTGTTGACTCCTACCGTTTCGTCGCGGTCGTTGGGACCCGAGCCATGTACTAAAATGACTACCGGCAGGTTTTTGCCGTTTTTAGGAAGAGTCAGTGTGCCGGGAAGCTTAAAGCTTCCCGTACAAATTTGTATGTCTGTTTCTTTTATTTTATCTTGTACCGATGCTGTCGGGGGAGTGGCATTTGTAGCCGGAACAGGTACGAAACGAATGGTATTCACCTTTCCGTCCGGATTGAATGCTGTGAGAAAACGTAGTGGAATACGTTCGAATTTAGCGTCGCAGTAATAAATAGTCATACCGTTTATTTGTTCGTTTTTCCACTCTCCGTGCGACTGGTACTTACCTACTTGTTGTTCCAATTGCTTGAATAGTCCGTTCAGCATTTCAACGGAAAGCATTTTCCGGATGTTATCGTCCAGATGCACATACACACTGTCTCCTTTACCTGCAATCAGTCGGTCGAGCAGTTCGGATGCCTGTTGCATACGATCCTGTGCTTGCAATACAGGGGTTGCCGCCAGCAGTAGCCATAACAGGCACATCCCTTTGAATAGATTGTTTTTTATCATAACTTGTTTATTAAGAAATCTCCGATAAAAAATAGAGTTCCGAAGAAAAAGATTCCGTAAATCAGCAAGGAGACAGAAGTCAGCCAACGGGGTTGTTTCCGCTCTCCGGCGGCACGGATACGTGCGAACGTACTGAACAAACATTCGGCGGCGGCAAACAGAACTATCAGATAGATGATCAGGTCGGTCCACGATTGCAGCCAAAGATCTTTGAGGTTACCTATCAGGCATACCAGTATCACGATGACTACAAAATATGAAATACGCATTAAGTCAGTTTTCTTTGATCCCATAGGCATCTCCTTTCTTTTTTTAAGTTCATATTCTTCCCTTTGGGGTGCTATTTCACAAACTTAAAATATTTTCTTTGAAAAAGAAGTTTTCCGGACTGATTCCGTATCCCTGTTAACAAATATTATGATAGCGGTGTCGGCCTGTCAACGAAGTTATTGCCCTTAGTTCTCTATACTCTCAAAAAGATGGAGCGTTGGTAGAGCAGCCATAAGATGACATATACGATAGATATGCTGACTAAAGAAATTAATACAGGATAGTAGGCACCCATATAAGGTTCGAGCCCATAAAACAGTGAATTTCCTATGCATCGGAAATCGAAGATGCAATCCAGCAAGTAGGCGAGGATAGAGTTCATTCCATATACTTTCAGCAGCGTCAGGTGAGAGCGGTGTTGTTTATAATCGATCCAGTAATAAAACAGTCCCATCAGCAGGAAGCAATAACCACTGCTGACCAGTACCATCGAACTGGTCCATATGGTTTTGATAACTGGAAATACGAGTCCCCATGTCCAGCCTGCGAGAACCATGCCTGCACCGATGCCAAAGTACAACCGAAGCTTATGTTTACCTTCTGTTGCATCTTTGGCAATGTAACCGGCAAACAATCCGGTCATTACAGTGACTATAAAATTCAGGCTGCTCAGTATCCATGTATAATAGTAACCTTCAGCAAAAATGATGGTTCCGTTTTCTACGGAAGCTCCGTCCCGGAAACGTCCCAATACAGTCCGGTCGATCCATTCTGCCAGATTACCTTCGGGAGTATAATTGCCACCTCCGTAGCCATCGATGCTGATGAACTTCATGGCAGCCCAATAAATGAGTAGCAATGCAACGCAGAGAACGATTTGAGTTTTTCTGCCGGTATAGAGAAACAATAAGGCAGCAGCAATATATCCCGTAGCGATGGATTGCAGAGTGTTTGTATACAGATACAGATGATCGGGATCAAAAGACAATAGGTTACCTTGGCACATCATGCCGAAAATCCAGAGTAACAGTACTCGCTTACATAACCGATAGATCAGTTTACTCTTGTCTGCCTCCCCTTTGAATCGGGATAGAGCGAATGGGATAGAGATTCCGGACATGAAAAGAAATAAGGGCATGATTAAATCCCACGGGGAAAAGCCGATCCAGTCGACGTGTCGCAGGCACCAGTTTACTCCATCCAGATGGGGAGAGTCTATGGCTCTGACTAAAGTTCTTAACAAGGGGCCTAATGCCACCAGAAAAAAGAGGTCCAGTCCTCTTAAAGCGTCCAATGATTCTAATCGTTGTCTTATCGGCTGTTTCATACAGATGTGTTTTTAAAGCATCAGAATAAATAGATAGTTACTAATAAATACGTGTATAAGAGCCTTATCCCTCAAAATTCAATCCCTTTTTTGTCACTGTCGTCTTCCCGTTAACAATTATTATAAAGCTTGTCGGTGGGATGACAGTAAAGTTAGCGCTGGATTATCCGTATCTTTGTCGTAAACATAGAGATATAAAGAGATGAAAAAACTGATAATATTCGATTTGGATGGTACTTTATTGAATACCATCGCCGATCTGGCACATAGTACGAATCATGCTTTGCAAGTTTTGGGATACCCTACTCACGAAGTTGCTTCCTATAACTTTATGGTGGGCAACGGTATCAATAAGTTGTTTGAGCGTGCATTGCCCGAAGGAGAGAAGACGGAAGAGAATGTGCTCCGTGTCCGTAAAGAATTTCTTTTGCACTACGATCGGCATAATGCTGACGAGAGTCGTCCTTACCCGGGAATTTCGGAATTACTGGAAGCATTGCAGAATAAAGGCCACAAATTGGCCGTGGCTTCCAACAAATATCAGGCAGCCACCGAGAAACTGATTGCACATTATTTCCCCGGGATACGGTTCGTTGCCGTATTTGGCCAGCGTGAAGGTGTGAAGGTAAAGCCGGATCCCACTGTGGTAGATGATATCCTGCAGATAGCCGATGTACCGAAAGAAGAAGTATTGTATATCGGCGATTCGGGAGTAGATATGCAGACGGCTATCAATAGCGGGGTTACTTCCTGTGGAGTCACGTGGGGATTCCGCCCCCGTACGGAGCTTGAATCGTTCTGTCCTGATTTTATAGTGGATAAGGCGGAAGCTGTTTTGTCTATTGTTTAATAAGTAAAGAGGAAAACTGAAGGTTCTACGGGGCTTCAGTTTTCCTCTTTTATAAAGTTGCGTCTATTCGCGCGGTTATTTGATTTCGTCCGGCCAGGGGCATGGTTTTCCGGTGGCTTTGAACGATGGGCGTTGTCCGCCGACTTTACGCAGATAGTTACCCAGATCTTTTGACAGGTGTTTTACGATATCCGGATGCTGGGCTGCCAGATTATTTTTTTCACCTATATCTTGAGGAATGTTGAACAGCTCTTTCTTACCGTTTTCATAATAATAAATCAACTTCCAGTCTCCTTTACGTACCGTACAAGTCGGGCCTATACCCGGACCGTCGTTACCCCAATGGTTCGGGAAGTTCCAATACAGGCTGCGTCCTTTCGAAGGGTCGCCTGTCTGCTTTAATAGCGGGATAAAGCTGATACCATCAATCGGCTGAACAGTTTTGTAATGCTTCACTTGTGCCATCTCAAGAATGGAAGGATAGAAATCCTCGATAATCAGATACTTGTCACATTTGGTATCCGGTTTCACTACACCGGGCCAACGTACGATCATCGGTTCGCGCACACCACCTTCGTAAGCAGAACCTTTGCCGCTGTTGAGTGGAGAGTTTTGCGTATGTAATTTGCCGTCACGCCATCCCGGTTCGCTGGACAATCCTCCGTTGTCACTCATAAAGATGACGATGGTATTGTCTGCTTCTCCGTTTTTATCCAACCAGTCCATCAGGTCGCCTAAACTCTTGTCCATACCCTCAATCAGGGCGGCGTAAGCGGCTTCTTTAGGAGTCAGTCCTTTGTCGATGTATTTTTGGTAGAAACGTTTGTCTTTATCGATGGGAACATGAATGGCGTAGTGTGCCATGTAAAGGAAGAAAGGCTGATTGTATTCTTTGGCGTGGTTCAGTGCTTTTATGGCTTCCAGAGTCAGTGCTTCACTTACAAAAGTGTCTGTTCCCCAGTATTTATCCAGTCCCGGAACGGCAAACCAAGGATTCGGCTTTCCGTCCGTCCGGTTTCCATAATTGTTTTCACCCAGATAACTGGCCAGTCCGCCTCCTGCATGTCCGGCAATGTTCACTTCAAATCCCATGTGATAAGGACTCTCTCCCGGAGTATTCACTGCGCCGAAGTGTGCTTTTCCGCAATGAATCGTATGGTAGCCATTGTCTTTCAGAATTTCTGCCAGCGAGGTCGCCTGGAAAGTATGGTCGATGTTGGGGACCTGACAAACACCGTTAACGTTCCAGTCCGCTACATTGAATACATCGCTCGGACGGTCTGTTTGCTGACCTTTGGGATAGGTCCAGTTTGTCACCCGGTGACGGGCGGCATTCGTTCCCGTAATCAGGCTGCAGCGGGTAGGCGAACTGATACTGCTGGCATAGGCCTGCGTGAACATTACGCCTTGTTTGGCAAGACGTTCCATGTTAGGGGTTTCGTACACTTCATTATAGTGCGTTTTTTGTGTCCAGAAAGGTAGCGAGGTATCCTGCCACCCCATGTCATCCACCATGAAAAGGATGATGTTGGGACGTGTGTCCATGCGTCCGTCGGACTGTTGGCTCTGTGCTTGCAGAGCAGGGGCAGCCAATGGAGCCAGTGCGAAGGGAATGATTAGTTTTTTATTCATCGTGATATATATTTAGAGTATTACTTTTTGAGGGTTATTTCTCCGGGAGTTTTGATCCGGATACTTCTTAGTTCCTGTCCTCCGGAAGTCTCTGCCCATACTTTTAAGGTTCCGGGGCAAAGTACATTGAGAGTCAGTTGGTCCGGTGTGGAGGAGAGGATCTCTACGGTTGCGGGAGACAGATACTTCTCTTGTATGCCGATTACGGCCCAACCGTTGCGGATGGGGCATAAATGGAACAGCTCGTCTGTAAATCCCTCAAGTTCCACGGGATATGCCGAAGTCAGTTCGGTGGCTGTCCGGGCCTTCCAGTCGAACAGGAGTATCCGTCCGGAGGAGGTCATGTCCGGTTTTCCGGTAAGGGTTTCTCGTAACAGATAATCTTCTTTGGCAATTCCGGCTGTCACTTCCCGGTATTTGGAAGAAGTGTTCAGATTGTAGCAGATGATGCTTACTGCTTCATCTCCCGTGGGAGCAAATACCCGATATGCCTTTCCATCCTGTAACGGGTTGGTAAGGATTGATTCGGGAGTCGGTATGGCAGGTGCTGCCGGACGGAATATCTTTCCGTTGTTGTCAATCAGTGGGAAGATGTTTTCACTGACAAATTCTTTCGGTGAATCCGAAAGATAAACCGGTCCGCCGGAGATGGCTTTCGATCGTGCCATCAGGCTGCCGCAGATCGTGTCGCTGGAATGAAACATGTCATGATCCGGCCACACTGTCTGTCCTTGCAACAGGGTATTGGTGTACGATTGGAAAAGATGGGATTTAGCCATGTCTTCATCATACTTTTTGTAATCGATGCTGACGCGGGTTACTCCGCTATACAATGTATGGTCAGTATTGAGAGTGTTTTGTGCCATGCAGTTCATCAGCCCTACCTGTTGGTCGTGTGTCTGCCTTTCCAGTGCCAGATTGCATTCTTTAGCCTGCCGGACAACTTCTGTCCCACCCATATAGAGAGGTAAGGTGAACGCCTGATTGTCTATTTTGAGAAAATCGAATCCGTTGTTCTTTAGCGAACGTACGTAGTACCGGTAAAAATTATCGATGTTCCGGGGGCTTTTGCCGGGTAACAGGCTCCCGTTGAACGTGTAGAGGCTTTGCTTTATATCTGCCGGGAAGTCATTGTCGGAAGATATTCCTGCCCAGTATCCTGAAAGGGCGTACCATAATCCCATCCAGCGGATTCTGTCTTTGTTCTTGCGAGCCATGATTTTATTCCATCCGTTAGGGAAACGCTTCGGATCGGGAACGAAGCTCATCAGTTGGCGTTGTCTGTTGGCTATGTGCCCGTCATCGATCAGTACGTAGCGTACGGGAATGCCGGACGCTTCGATGGCATCGAGATCATTCAGTATTTTAGTTTCGTCAATATCGTAGTGATAATGTTCCCACGTACACCATCCGAGGTAATTCAGTGCTTCGAAATACTCTTTGTCCGTACGCTTTTGCAGTGCGGAAGTTTTATGGTCTGCTATCAGTGTTTCGTAAGCCTGACGGAGTACCTGATAAATGCTGCCGGCATTTTGAGTTAATGCTACCGGCACTTTACCCGAGAGGCGGTCGCATCCGAGTGTGGATACATAGAGGTTCAGGGAACCGTCTTTGTTTATCTGGAACCAACTGAGACTATTATCTCCGGACAGAGCTTTTACGAAGAGGTAATTGCCATCGGCGAGTTGTAGTAACAATGCGTCTCCCAAAGTGGAAGGACGTGCATTTGAAGGAATACCGGGGTAGTTTTCCTGTGTAAGGTCTTTCAACCGACCGAACATCCAGGGCAAGAGCCGGTTGGTGTTATTAGGCCACTCGAAGTCGCCGGGACGGGAGTCTCTGCTGAAAAATGCACCTCGTACATAAGCAGGTAGCTGAATGTTATAGCAAAGAGTAGATTGATTGTCGGGAACTGTTTCTGTGTACATGATCGGCGCAGATGTCCCGTCAATCCGGAGAGATTCCGGAATCTGACAGGCATTTACATCTTTGAACGATTTACCTTTTTCATAGATAAACGTGCTTTGTGCGAGTATGGTCGTTCCGGAGAAGACCATACCCGCTAAAGCAAGCAAACTCATGATGAAATGTTTCTTCATTCTTGTGGTTAATTTACGGAGAAAGCACTGAAGTTTGTAATATCGGGCAGGGCAATGGATTGCAGCACTGTCAGCCGTAATGCCGTTGCTTCAATGGGATCGAATTTCTCGATCCGCTTGTGCCCTACGGATTCTCCGGTACATACGGTTTTCCATTTCCCGTCTACTTTAGCTTCGATTTTATATTGGCGGATGCGTTCTCCGTTTTTTATGTTTTCCTGAATAATGCAGTAATTGACCGGTTGCTTGGATTTCAGGTTCAGAGTCAGGCTCTTCTTTTGTCCTGAAGTCTGTGCCAGAGGTGAAGTAAAACGGCGGTTGATTTCTTCACCCCACTCTTTGAGGCGTTGTTCGTCACCTGCGGGAATCAGGCCGGTCGGATCGGGAGTCAGTCCGACAATCAGGGTTGCATTACGTCCGACGGACTTCTCGTACATATTCATCAACACATTCAGCGAATAAATGTTATTTTCGTCATCCGGTTCCCAGAACCATTCATGACGTCCGTTAGCTCCTCGCAGGGGAGTATCGGCCATGGCGGGTACCCAATATTTTCCGTCTTTGTCACCATGCTTCAGCAACTCAAGTTGGTTGACATTGCTTTCTATCCTTTTGTGATGTGAGCAGGGAGCCGGGAAGGTAGACCAACAAGGATATCCCACTGTCCCCGATTCAGAACCTCCCCAACGAAAGTCGGCACGGTCTATGTTATGGTAGAAGAGGCAATTGGGCTGATATTTATTGACTATCGGCTCTACATCCGGACCGTCTCCCCGGGGATCATCTGCTCCACCGTCAAACCAGATCATATAAAGGTCACCGTATCGGGTGCAAAGTTCTGTCACCATCTTTTCGCACAAGCGTTTGTACCAGGCCTGGCGGTTATGGGCGAATTCACCTTCTCCTTCGGCTTTAAAGTTATGAATACCCAGCAGAGAGTTCCAACGGATACCGATATAAATTCCAGGTTGTAATCCATATTTGCGGCAGGAGTTTACGAAATCACGGACAATGTCTCCTTTTCCGTCTCTCCATTTCACAGCTTTGAGGCAATATGGGTTTACGTCACTTTGCCATAGCCCGAAACCGGTTTCGTGGGTTGCGGTAAGTACGGCAAATTTGCATCCGGCGGCTTTGGCTGCTTGTACCCACTGGTCAGTGTTCAATTCGGTCGGATTAAAGATGTTGTAGTCTTCTATCGGGTTGATACGGTTGTTGCCTTGTCCATAACGTATTCCGTCGAATACATGAAGGTCATAGTGGAACACAGCTCCCATTTCAGCCTCGTGCCATTTCATTTGAAGAGGTTTGGGCACGGGAATGTTACTTTGTTGAGCCACACAATAGGTAGAAAAAAAGAGTAAGAGTAGGGTGTAATTAAGTTTGTTCATGGTGGTTAAGGGGTTATATAATTTGCAAATGGATCATTGGTTTGGGTAAGCCATGCTTGCAACTGCCGGCTGAATTTCCGTATCAGTTCGGGTTGTTGGTTGGCTATGTTGTCCATTTCATACGGATCGTTGTTACGGTCGAAAAGGATCACTTTATCGATTTTACCATCGGTGGCATGAACCACGTAAGTATATCGGTCGGTACGTAGCCCGCGGTAGCCGGTTGCGTGATTGTCATATTTCACGAAGTAGTAAGGCTGGACAATCTCTTTCGGTTCTCCGGTTATTATTGCGTTGCCCAAATCAAATGTCTGTACGGTAGAGGGTATTTCTTTTTGAAATCCCATCATAGAAAGTAGAGAAGGGTATAGGTCGGCAAAGGCAATCATCAGTTTATCATCCCGGCGGGGTTTGATTTGATCCGGCCAGGAGATGATCATCGGAATGCGCATTGATTCTTCATAGAAAATATCTTTTCCGGCATTTTCGTGAGCACCCATGCAGATGCCATGGTCGGAAGTGAAGACCACGATGGTATTATCGAACAGATGATTTTGTTTCAATGCTTCGATAATGCGTCCTACATTTTCGTCTACCCCTGTGATGCAGGCATAGTAATTGCGGATGTTGTTACGGAAGTAGTCTCCCATTTCCGTGCCTTTTGCCGGAATATCCGGACGGTCTTTGCAGAGAGCTTCTACATCCAGATTTTTATATATCTCTTTGTATCGGTCCGGTACCAGTTCGTATCCCGTGTGGGGTGGATTCATTGATACAACCAGTGCAAACGGCTGTTTCTTGTTCTTTTGTTCGTTGATGTACTCGATGGCTTTATCTGCTTCATATTCCGGTCCCCATTGGTTGACGTAATAGAAGCTGTCCCGTGGAGCAGTTGTATTCCAGTACATGGGTTTAAGGTGATAGTCGTACGTTCCGTATGCTATCCAATGTTCAAAACCGTGGCGACGTTCGGGCGGACACCATTCATTCCATGCCACTTTTCCGCGGTTGTTGTAAGTGTCTACGTAGGGTTTGTAAGGGGCGTCCAGGTGCCACTTTCCGATATATCCGGTGTTGTATCCCTGATCTTTAAGTACATCACTCCAGCACCTGGCGTCTTGTGGGAGTTCCACTCCGTATGGGGCTGTGGCAGAATTGCAGTTACCGGTTACCTTGCTGGAGATGGGGTACATACCGGTCATCAACATTCCTCTCGCAGGCGATGACACCGGATAGCTACTGACAGCATTGGTGAAATTGATACCTTCGGCAGCAAGTTGGTCTAAACTGGGGGTTTGTACAGGCTCTTTGCCTATGCATCCCATTGCGTCTCCTCGATATTGATCGGCCATAATGAAGACCAGATTGGGGGGAGTTTGCTTTTCCTGTGCCTGTAGTCCTGTGGCCAAGATAGGCAAGGTAAGCAGTGTTTGAGGGATAATCTTTTTCATAATGCTGTAAAGTTACATCTTTTCTATAAAAATACAATTTTTGGTGAAAGAAACAAGACCTCCCCGCACTTTTTTGAGGAGGTCCTGTTGGTTATCGGATATCTAATCTACTGAAAACTAATCTCCATCGGGGAGACTGCTGGTTTCTATCTTCCATCCCGGATTTTGATAAATTGTGGAGGTGGTATAGTCTGTAGACCCTTCTTCTGCTGTTGTCAGACGGAAGTGATCGAAGGCTATCGGATTCAGGTATTTATTCTGGTTCCAGTTATAGCCGTTATAGGCTATGTTATTTGTATTAATCCGGTAAGGACGCAGGTACTGGCTTTCTGATTTTGCTGACACATTGGCATTGGCGTTCCCTGATTCTATCAGGTTCATAACAGAGAGAGTGACGTCTGCTGTTGGTGCCGGATTGGGAGTTGTGTAGCGTTGATAGTTTTCGCTCCACAAATCGAATCCTTCAACATGATAATTTTGCATCATATCCAGTGAGCGCCAGCGTTTCAGATCGTTCAGACGAAGCCCTTCGGCTGCAAACTCAATACGGCGTTCCCGACGGATGTTATACAAAGTGTTTGATACAAACTCTGAACCGGAATAGCGGGCAAAATCCAGTTCCTTACTCAAATCTGTCGCATTGATTGTTTTCTGATAATCGGTATCCATTCCTGCGCGGCTGCGGAGGGCTTTCCAGTATTTATCACTGTTGGCATCGAGTGAGTTATTCAGTTCATAATCTGCTTCCATATAATTCAGGTATGCTTCTGCAGCCCGGAATACAACGCATGCTGTAGTTGAAGGCAGAGTCGGACCTTGTGCAGCATCTGTTGTCAGTCCTTTTTTTACAGAATAGCCGGTAGGACATTTGTTTTCATTCTGTCCAAGTACAATTGGTGCACGGTAATAATAGCCATATCCTTTGACCAGATATTCGATATTGCTGCCTCCTTCTGATAATAGATCACCAGGTAATAAAGTATTGTATGTCAGACGTGGGTCACGGTCGGTTGCAACTGCTTCATAAGATTTATCTCCTTGATAACCGGAATTGCCGGCATAAATAGGTAATCCGTTTTCCATCAGGTAAGTTTGCATCATACTGCGTGTCCATCCGGTGTTACCTCCTCCATTACGCTGAATATATCCTACTACGAAGTGATTCACAGAAGGAGTCAGGCTGGCATCATAAGCTCTCCACAGTAATACTTCCGAAGCATTGCTTAATGATTGGCTGTTGAATAGTGACGGATAATCATTGAACAACGGATACTTATCTGCAACAATTTGGGCGGCTTCTTTTGCCTCTGTCAAGAAGAATTTGATTTCAGAATCGATGTCAATCGTGAAATCCTTCAGATAATCCTTTTCTGCTCCTGGCCATCCCGGGCCTCCCGGAACGCGGGCAGTTCCTTTATGATACTTTTCCCAAGTGCCTTCGAAGAGAGCTACACGGCTTTTCAATAAAGCAGCACAATCTTTGTTTAGACGGTTACTCATAGGAGCAGTTGTTTTCATGTAATAGTAAGCAGAATCCAGATCTTGTAAAATGAAGCGTGCCACTTCATTACGCGGGCGACGTTTACTTGCTTCCCTGACCGTTTCATAGTCTTCCGAAATCCATTGTTTTAGGATAGGGAAGTCTCCGAGAGCAACTAACTTGGTGTAATAAATGTAGGCACGGAAGAAATACATCTCTCCCAGATAATGCATGTTATTAGCTTCCATTCCACTTAGTTCGCCAGCTTCCAGGCGAGGGCGTACTTTGTTGATGAAGTAATTTACATTTCGAATTTTACCGAAATCCCAGGCGCCACCACTTTGAGCTACACGAGTTTCTCCTTTTACAAACGAACTGTTGGGGTTACTTGCAGCTTGGTTATCACTGTTGTTATCAGTAGCAAATACTCCCATACTGTATTGTCCCGGAGTGTGGGATGGAAGTTGGTCATACAAATTAGCCGAATAAGCCGCCAAATCACTTTCTGCCAACAGATATTTGTCGGTAGGTACGGCATCCAATGGCTCTTTATCGAGAAAATCATTGCAAGAGCATAAAACACTTGCTAAACTAAAAATATATAATAGATTCTTTTTCATTATACTTGCTTTTTAAAGAGTTATATTTAAACCAAATGAAATAGTCTTTGACAATGGGTAGGTCTTTCCGTTACTGAATCCGTTACCGGCAGTTGCTTCAGGGTCGAACATATCGGCGATACCACTAATTGTAAATAAGTTCTCACCGCTGACATAAACACGGAGCTTTTCAATTTTTGCTTTATTCATCCAGGCTTTGGGGAATGTATATCCGATTTGCAGATTTTTCATACGCATATAAGCACCGTTCTGCAAATAGCGTGTTTGAGTCTGCTTGTTTTTGTTTCCTTTATCACCCAGATATGCTTTGGGATAGTATGAATCGACATTTGCTCCGAATATAGAAGTTGTGTTTTCAGGACGGAAATAATCGAGATGTTCGTCGAAACCTACAGATTGCCACTCGCCACCGTCTGCTCCCCAGAACATCGGACCGCTCAACCAAAGATCACGTTTCATGACACCTTGGAAGAACATCTGGACATCAAAGCCTTTCCAGTCAGCTCCTAAGCTCAATCCGAAACGAAAGCGGGGAGTACTGTTCCCGATTTTCTTTAAATCACCATGATCTGTTGCTGTACTATTTCCTTTGTCTACTACGCCATCGCCATTGAGGTCCCGGTACATAATATCACCTGCTCCCCAGGCAGAACCTATCTTACTTTGGTCATTGTTAGCCAACCATTCCGTCATTTGAGCATCTGTATGGGCAATACCTTCGGTTTCGTATCCCCATATCTCTCCGATAGTCATTCCATTGTAATAAAGGGCGTTGCCGTTTGCATCCCACAGAGCTTTAGAAGCGTTAGGATATGAAATGACTTTGGCACGGTTGTCAGAAAGATTGAATCCTACATTATAGTTTACTTTTCCGATATTATCTCTCCAGTTAGCCTGTAGTTCCCATCCCTTATTTTTTAATTCAGCATTGTTGGTGTTGGGTAGTGAAGTTCCTAAAATAGCACCTACTTCGGCTGCCGGTCCTACCATATCTTTGGTTCTGCGGATGAAGTATTCAAAAGTCATGTTCAGACGATTGTTGAACATGCCGAGATCGATACCGAAATTGGTATTATAGATTTTCTCCCATGTAAGTGTGCTACTGACCATTCCGGGAACTCCGGCTGTTGTTGGTCTGCTGCCGTCCATTAACCAGTTGCCACCGTTGGCTGTTACACTTTGTGTCAGATAGAACGGATAGTAAGAGTCTGTGTTCTGGTTACCTAACATACCCCATGAAACACGAGGTTTCAGTGTGCCAATAATATCGTTGATTGGTTCAAAGAATGATTCACGGGCTACATTCCATCCTAAAGAGAAAGAAGGAAATACGTTCCAGCGCTGATCTCTCAAGAAGCGGGAAGAACCGTCGTAACGAACATTTACTTCAGCCATATAACGGTCTTTATAAGCATAGTTGAGGCGTCCGAAGAATCCGGCTGTGGACCAGTCATTGTATTTGGAACTATCAATCTTGTCTTCTCCTGTCGCTGCACTGATTTCCGGAACAAGACTGCTGATTACATCAGGACGCTGGGCTGCGAGTTCGCGATAAATATATTCTTCGGTATTCATTCCGACCAATGCCTTGAAGTAATGGTCTTTTATTTGCAATGTGTAATCAGTATATACACTTGTTGTGTAAAAATTGCTATTTTGGTAGGCTGAGCGTGCAAAAGAGGATCCTGGAGAATAACTGCCGCTGAAAGCCAATGCCAACGGGTTACCGTTTACATCGTGCTCGTAGATGGGGTTTAGGTTTGTTTGTTTATTTTGGTTGATAACCCGCATTCCTGCTTCTGCATAGATATTCCAACCTTTCATAGGGTGAATCACCAATTGTCCCTGAAGGTAAATATTGTCATTGTGTGTTTTGGCACGTCCGCCGTCAGTCAATTGGTTGAGTTTACCATTCCTCATATAATAGCCGTTCGGGTCTTTAAAAGGCATCATAGGCCACATGCGGGCAATATCATGATAAAGGAGTCCACCTTCTTCAAGGTAAATAGGATTGTCAAGATCAAAACGAACGAATTTGGTGTTTATGTTGAAGTCTACGTATTTATTAATTTGCGCATTTACTTTTGCCGTTGCATTATAGCGTTTGTAATTATCGTTACCGTAACGGAGGTTACCGTCCTGATTCAGGTAACTGCCCGAAACGTAGTATTGCAATTTTTCTGTACCTCCGTTCAGGCTGATATTGTGTTCATTTGACCAGGCCCATTGAAAATGCTTTTTCCACCAGTTTACGTTATCATTGGCTTTCTCGTGGAAATGCCAATTGTTGCCGTTAGCTATGGTAGTTGTTGTAATTTCACCTGCCATATACTTCTGGATACGGTCTATGGTCTCTTCATCAAATATTGCACTACCACCTTGGTTGATAGATGCTTCATTGAAATAATTGGCAAAGCGATACGAATCGATTTGGTTAGGAAGATTAGTTGGTCCGGAATAGCGGAAACTGTTGTTGTAGTTTACCTGCATTTTACCCGCTTTACCCTTTTTAGTGGTGATCAGGATAACACCGAATGCGGCACGTGATCCATAAATGGAAGAAGAAGCGGCATCTTTTAGTACAGAGATGTTTTCAATGTCTTCCGGATTCAGATTGTTCATGTTACCTTCCATTCCGTCGATCAAGATAAGTGGTGAGGCACTTGATCCTTTACCAATGGTACCTGTTCCACGGATGTTTACGTTCATTGTTTGTCCCAACTGTCCTCCTAAATCAGGGGTGGACAGGTTTAATCCCGGAACTACTCCTTGCAGGGCTTGTCCCACCTGTGATACTGGGCGTGAAGCCAGTGCTTTGGTATCTACACTGGTAACGGCTCCGGTTAAGTTTACTTTCTTTTGGGTACCAAAACCGACTACCACTACTTCATCAAGTGTTTTTGAATCCTCACTTAATTCAATCCTGAAAGATGTTTGGGCACCATTGAGGGAAATTGACTGAGTTACGTATCCTATATAAGACACGTTTAATACACTTCCTTTTGCAACATTTTTTAGGGCGAACTCACCATCCAGATTTGTGACGGTTCCGTTGTTTGTCCCTTTTACTTGAACAGTGGCACCGATGATTGGCTCATTGAGCTTTTTGTCAATCACAGTACCCGTAATGTTGAATTGCTGTGCATACAATGAAGTGATGCCGAGCAGCAACATGAATAAGATTGAAATTTTTTTCATTCGTTTCTTATTTAAAGTTATACATAAGGTTTAATTACATGGCAAATTTACTGGGATTGGCAGATTGCGGAGGGACACGCTTGTATCATTCAGCATACACGTTTAATTCAATGGCGTGTTTTTTTCAAATCTCTTTTGTATGTTTAGTCTTTATTTTGTTTATTTGCAGTAAATTGATATTATGATGAAGCAGCTAAATCTCTTTTTACTGATTCTGTTTGTATGTAGTTACCCGATTGTTTCCGGTTATGCTTTTTTTGATAAAGATATTCGTCTGCTAACTATGCAAGATGGATTGGCAGATAATACCATCTCCTCAATTTATAAAGATAGGGATGGGTTTATGTGGTTTGGGACTAATAATGGTTTGAGCCGTTATGACGGTAAGTCAATAAAGAATTTCTCTCCTTCACAGGCATATATGCATGTGAAGGAGATCGTAGAAATGTCCGATCAATATTTAGGAGTCATTGCCGGAAATATTTTATATTGTTTTAACCGGACAACAGAGACATTTATACCGGTTGTTCATGCAACAGATCATAGTCGTATATGTATCCCTCACATCATGCCTGCAGAAAACAACTCTTTTTGGGCGTTTTCAGGGCATACATTATATTTATATACAAAGAGAGAGGTCAAGAATGAGAAGGGAGAGGTTGTTCTGATAAAATTAGAATGTGAGAAACAGTATAAAGACCTGATTGATTCTACTGATAGTTTTTACGCAATGTGTTATGCTGACAGTCAGAAAACCTTATGTCTAATTACGGGACGGGGAACTTTAATTTTGTTTCGCCCTGAATCTTTGGAGCAGTCTAAAAAGGTGTCTTTATGGGGAAATAAAGTTTGGGATGTAACCTCTGTATTATATGATAAAGGAATCGTCTGGATTTCTACTGTCGGGCAGGGCATTTTACGTTATCATGTTGCTTCCGGGCATGCAGACAGAATTACCTATCAGGAAAATAATAAAGAAAACAGTCTTTCACATACTGATGTTTTTCGGGTTGTCCCTATTAAAAACGATCGTTATTTAGCTGTAACTTGGAGTGGGTATACTTTATTATTACAAGATAAAGATAACCCGGAAAAGATGACTACTGAAATATACAATAATACAGCTTCGCAACTTCACCGGAGTTTGGAGACGAGAATGATATCAGCCTATTATGATCCCAATGGCATTGTCTGGATAGGTACGAATGGAGGGGGAGTGATGTATTCTGATTTGAGGTCACAGTTTTATAACCAGTTTCATCAGGAGAGGCATAATGAAGTTTGTGGTATTGTCATGGATGGCAGGAAATATGTCTGGATGGCTACTTTCCATCAAGGTATTATGAAAAGTGAGCAACCTTTTCAACTGGGACGACGAATGAGTTTCATTACTGTCGGCACTCCTGAAGTCCGGAAAAAAAATACTGTCCTTTGTGCCATGAAAGACAATAGGGGTTCGCTCTGGTTTGGAAACAGTGATGGGACATTGACTCTTTATGATGGAGCGACCGGGCAGTTTCGGCTGCGATCTTTACAAGACAAGGGGAGAGTTAATGTAGCCGCAGTATGGGCATTGTATATGGATGCTGACCGATGTTTATGGATAGGTACCAATAATGGAGTATGGAAGCTGAACACTAAATCCGGGGTCTCCCAGAAAATCTCAATTGAGAAGGCCTTTAAGGATTCTACCAAGGTTCACGTGCGGGCTATTGTCGGAACGAAGGATGGAGCAATCTGGTTGGGCACAAGTAATATAGGAGTCTGTAAACTGAAGCTCGATTCCGAAGGTGAGATGAGCATAAAAATAGGCTATGAAAAGGTTGCGAATATTAAAAATAGTTCAGTCCGTTCTTTGCTGGTTTCTTCCGATGGCAATGTATATGTGGGCTATATGGATGGTTTTGCCATTCTTTCCCCAAAAACAGATGCGATACGAGAATACTATACGACCCGGGACGGGTTGTGTAGTAATTTCATCGGATGCCTGGTCGAAGACCACCGAGGGCATATTTGGCTGGGAAGTAATTCGGGCGTTTCTCGTTACAGTCGGCATCAACATCTTTTCTATAATTATTATATTAGTGGTAGTAACCGCTCTGCGTTGCTCGCCGATAAAACGTTATTTTTCGGCAATAATAAATCACTTACCTATTTTAATCCGGATAATGTAGATGTGCGTCTTGCTGGAGATAAAGTTTTTATTACAGAACTTGAAGTAGATAACCGTTCTGTTGGGATTGGTGATAAAATCAACGAGCAGACAGTGTTGAAAGAAGGTATTTCATATACAGGTTCGGTTACTTTAAACAATGAGAATCGTGATTTCGCTTTGACTTTCAATAATCTTTCTTATGCTGAAGAGCAGCAGAAATATAACTATCGCTTATTGCCTTATCAGACGCAATGGTTGGTTTCTAACGATGGAGAGAAAGCGGCTTATACAAATTTGCCAGAGGGAGATTATACATTTGAGGTGAAAAGTATCTATCCTGACGGAAGGAATGGAAAGGTGACTTTGCTCCAGATACATATTTTGCCACATTGGAGTCGTACATTGCCTTTCCGATTATTAATTCTCTTATTATTAGTTGGAATAGTGGCTTATTTGATCCGTTTGGTTAAACTTCGTCAGAGGCGCATGGAACATGAGATGCGAATGGAGCATGAACTATTGACGGTAAATCTGGAGCGTGAAAAGGAGCGGCAGATCAGGATGGAGCGCGAGAACTTTTTTACAAGTGCCGCACATGAATTGCGTACTCCATTGACTTTGATTCTCTCACCTCTACAAGAGCTGTTGCAGTATATTAAAGCCTCCGATCCGTTATATAGCAAACTATATACCATGTATAAAAACGGAGCTTCTCTGCATACGCTGGTCGATCAATTACTCTATGTACAGAAAATAGAAGCCGGAATGGTGAAACTCCGTTTATCAGAGGCGGATATTGTAGGATTAGTAAAGGAGGTGGCTGAGTCATTCCGCCAAATGGCAGGAGTGAATGGGGTTACGTTCAATGTACACCTCCCAGATGATCCTGTTTATCTCTGGATTGATACGGAGAAAATAACTTCATCAGTCAGTAACCTGTTATCCAATGCTTTTAAATATACTTCGCCAAACGGAGAAGTTTTGCTTTCTCTGACCCGCATGGAGCGGGATGGAAAGGGCTTTTGCCGGATAACAGTATCAGATACGGGAACGGGAATTCCGGATGAATTGCAAAAACGTATTTTTGATTCTTTCATCACCGGCGATAATTCACCGGCTTTTTCAACCAAAGTCGGTATTGGATTGCGGATTGTGAAAAATACGATAGATCTGCATCATGGACAAGTCACTCTTGACAGTGAACCTGGGAAAGGTTCTACGTTTGTTCTATTGATACCGGAAGGTAAATCTCATTTTATCGGTGACTTATACGAAGTGGTAGATTATCATAAACATGAAATGGAGCCGCAATTTCAACCCTTGTCCATACAGGAAAACACAGAAGGGGAGGTTCCGGTCACTAAAAAAACGCTTCTGATTATTGAAGACAATGTAGATGTACGTCAGTATATCCGTTCCTTGTTTGTAGCAAAATACACGGTACTTGAGGCTGCCGATGGTGAAGAAGGTATTCAAGTTGCCACAAAAGAAATTCCCGATTTAATTATTTCGGACGTGATGATGCCAGTCAAAGACGGATTTGCTTGTTGCCGGGAGATACGCGAACGACAAGAGACAGCCCATATTCCTATCCTGATGTTGACAGCCAGGGCAGAAGATGCAGATGTACTGCAAGGTTCTCGTAGCGGGGCGGACGACTATATGATGAAGCCTTTCAATCCGGAAGTGTTGAAAGCGAAAGTGGAGAATCTGATTCTTCAACGCGAACGCTTGAAACGGATTTATACCAAAGCTTTGATGTTGAAGCAGGAGCCGGCTGAAGATGAAGAGGCAGATGACGTATTTATGCAGAAACTTATTAATGTGATTGAGAAGAATCTGTCTGATGATAATTTTAATGTCAAGATGCTGGCCGAGCAACTTCACATGAGCCAGCCTACTTTGTACCGGAAGGTAAAGCAGCGTAGTGAGTTATCTGTAGTCGATATGATTCGAAGTATACGGGTAAGTAAAGCTGCTTCATTGATTATGGAGAATCGTTATTCCATTCAGGAAATCTCCGAAATGGTAGGATTCAGCGATGCCCGGACGTTGAGAAAGCACTTTACGGAACAGTTTGGTGTACCTCCTTCAAAATACATGGAAAGTAAATAAAGAGTTAATTCTTCACCCCCTGTTCAGGAACGAAGAATTAACTCTTTATTTCAGTCTGCTATGTGCTTGTTTTAATCCAATATGATGGGTTTATACTTGGGAACCAATGCCTTCATCACAATCCATCCAACGAGGTAGGCTACCGAACAGATGCAGAAAATTATAAAGTACCCGGCCGGTTTACCGACGAAGCCCATAAATACCATTTGAGTTATATCTGCATGTACAAACAGCTTACCGGCTGAATATTGGAGAATCATCGAACCCACTCCACCTGCCATGCCGCCGATACCGGTAATGCTGGCGATAGCGCTTTTGGGGAACATATCACCTACAGTAGAAAATATATTGGCGGACCAGGATTGATGGGCAGCACCTCCGATACCGATCATGATAACCGGAAGCCAGGGGGAGATGGTTCCCAGTGGTTGGGCGAGTAGTACCAACAGAGGGAAGAAGGCGAAAATCAGCATAGCTCTCATGCGGGCTGCATACGGGTTTAGTCCCGTTTTATTAATGATAATCGTGGGAATCTTTCCACCATAGATGGACAGCATTGTAATTGCGTAAAGAGTGAAAATCAGTGCCCGACCCAATCCTTCGGAGGTTTTTATATCAAATTGAGTGCTCAGGTAGGAGGGTGTCCAGAAGAGGAAAAACCACCATACTCCATCCGTCATGAACTTGCCGAATGCAAAAGCCCAGGTTTGTTTATACATAAAACATTGCCGGAAAGTCATGCCTTTCTTTTCCTTATCTTCTTTTGCGGGTATTGTTCCGTTCTCCTGTTTGTCTTGTTCGATATATTCGAGTTCTGTTTTGTTTACGAATCTGCTTTTAGAAGGAGCTGTATACATGAATACCCAGAACCCCATCCATATGAAACCGAGGGCACCGATGATAACAAACGCCATTTCCCATCCCCAGGCTTTGGCCAGTAATGGAATGCTTAAAGGAGCAATCAGAGCGCCGATAGAGGCACCGGCATTGAAAATGGAAGTGGCATACGCCCGATCCTTTTTCGGGAAATATTCGGCCGTTACTTTAATGGCAGCCGGAAAGTTACCCGCCTCACCAAGTGCCAGGATGCAGCGTGCAACCAGAAAACAATACATGCTTATAGTGGCGAGTATTACCACTACATCGCCTGTCGCCGCTATCAGTTCGGCTGCACTATGCATACCTACATACTCTTCGGTCACAACTCCACAAAATGCATGCATGCAGGCACCTACCGACCATACACCGATAGCCCAGAGATAGCCTTTCTTAGTACCCATCCAGTCGATAAACCGACCGGCAAAAAGCATACAAATGGCATATACAATGGAAAACACAGAAGTTATAATGCCGTAATGTGATTCGTCCCAATGAAACTCGGGCTTGATAAATTCATCCCAGGTCAACGATAGCACCTGGCGGTCGAGGTAGTTTATTGTTGTCGCGAAAAATAACATGGCGCAAATTGTCCATCTGTAGTTTGTCATTTTCCCCACAGTGTTTTGAAGTGTATTCATACTATTTGATTTAAAATTTTCCGGTTTTGTTTCGGAGCCAAAAATACGCATTATTTGATGTTATCCAATGATATTGGCTACTTATTTTCATACTTTCAGGGATTATTTTATGATATATTCATAAAAAGGAAGAATAAATACGTTATCGAACACAATAAATATTGTTTTCGCACACGGTTTGTCTTACTAAAAAATAGGAACTACGTTTGAATTGAAAATAGACCGGACTTACTTTCTTGGGATGCGTTGGAGTACTTCCAATACGAAATAGACTTTAATGAAGCTTGAAATGTAAATAATATATGAAAACTTCGGGGCGCTGATTCCGGATTCGGTCCGGATTGTGGTATAGGCAGAGGATGTGCGGTTCGATTTTTATGTTTTTCCTTTTATTTTGTATTTCAAGATAGAAATTTTATCTTTGCCTTAATTGAGACAAAACATAATTAAAATAAAATGAAAAACAACCGATTGATCATTACCCTTATTGCCTTGTTTCTCTTAGGGTTTGGGCTGAACGCCCAAACGACTCCTACTGAGGAAACGGCTGCTCAGAAAGAGAAAAGAATGGAATGGTTCTCCCAGGCCAAGTTAGGAATCTTTATTCATTGGGGAATCTATGCTGTGAACGGAGTATCTGAGAGCTGGTCATTTTTCAACAATTACCTTCCTTATGAAGAGTACATGGCTCAGGAGAAAGGATTTACGGCATCGGCCTACAATCCTCAGGAATGGGTGAAACTGATTAAGGAAAGTGGCGCGCGTTACACCGTCATCACTACCAAGCATCATGATGGTGTAGCTCTTTGGGATACGAAGGTGGGTGACTTGAGTACCGTGAAAAGCACTCCTGCCGGGCGTGACCTGATTGCTCCTTTTGTGAAGGAGGTGCGCAAACAAGGATTAAAACTTGGATTTTACTATTCGCTGCTTGACTGGTCGCATCCCGATTATCCTAATAAAACTCGCACGGAAGTACGTTACAAAAACGATCCGGATCGTTGGGCTAAGTTTGTTAACTTCAATTTCGGACAGCTTTCTGAACTGAATAAAACCTGGAAGCCCGATCTTTATTGGTTCGACGGAGACTGGGAACAAACCGCTGAAGCCTGGGATTCGAGAGGGATCATCAATTTGCTGCGTTCCACTAATCCGAATGTTATAGTAAACTCCCGTATTCAGGGATATGGTGATTATGCCACACCCGAGCAAGGAGTTCCTGTGGTTCGCCCTGCAGATAAATATTGGGAACTTTGCATGACCATGAACGATTCGTGGGGCTATCAACATGCTGATACCAATTATAAAACTCCGTTCATGCTGCTGCGTACTTTTGTCGATTGCCTCAGCATGGGTGGTAATCTGCTTCTGGATATAGGACCGAAAGAAGATGGAACTATTCCTGCTGAACAGATTGCTGTTCTGAAAGAGTTCGGACGTTGGACGAAGAAGCATAAGGAAGCTATCTACGAGACGCGTGCCGGTATTCCATGTGAGCATTTTCAAGGGTATACCACACTGAATAAAGCAGGCGATATTCTTTACCTTTACTTACCTTATAAGCCAAACGGCCCGATTGAGGTGAAAGGGCTTGTCAATAAGGTGAACCGTGTATGGGTAGTGGGTAACGGAGCTATGTTGCCATACAAGGTTTATAACAAGAACTATTGGAGTGAGGTGCCGGGAAACCTCTATATCGATATTCCCGAACGTGTGCAGGATGAACAGATCACTGTGATTGCTGTGTTACTCGATGGTCCTATCAAGCTTTATCGTGGAGTGGGGCAAGTGATTGAAAGTAATTAAAAAATAAACCTTTATGAATTTCAGATTAACTTCTTTATTCGTTTTTCTATTCCTTTCTGTTCAGCTTTGGGCGGGAGGACATAAGAACCTGCCTGCCAAAGGCGACCTTCACGTTCCGGTATTTGAGAATGTGAATGTACGTTTCTCTCCTGATACGTATCCTAATAATTATAACGGGGCGGATGAGTCAGGTGTATACCATCTGGTCAATGGGCGTATCATCCTGAAGAAGATAACTCTTCCTGCATACAAACGAAATGTGTCGGTGAACCTAAAGATTACCCTTGCTTCCAACGGTGATCGCTGGGATAAGTCGGGTTCTTGTTTTGTGTTGCCCAAGTCATCAGCTGTCAATCTGCTGACAATCGCTCGTGATGGTGCGAAGTTTCCTCCGGTAGATAGCTTGAAGTTGGAAAAAATGGTAGGTATCGTTTCCGGAAAAGACTATTTGCCTACAGTAGAGTTGATGCGTTTTATGACTCCATTCGGTGTGGGGTACTATAGTAATAACAATGATTCACTGAGCAGCAAACGCCGTCCGGTTTATATCCCCAAGTGGGAAAGCAATGTTACCTGGCAACAAGATATTACCGATCTTTATCCTTTGCTTGAAGGAGAGGCTTATGTCGGTATTTATATTGATACCTGGACTTCTGAAGGTTATCTGGTAAGTGCGGATATTGACGTGAAAGAAAGTCGCCTTACTTGTGACGCTCTTCCGAAACGCCATGTAGAACCGTTGATGAATACCGTTTATTATATGGGACAGAGCTATCCTGATATTTTTGCCCGTCGGGATGTATCTACTGATTTTACAGTTCCCAAAGGAGCAAAAAATATCCGTCTTAAATATATAGTGACCGGACATGGTGGCCATAGCGGTGGGGACGAATTTGTGCAAAAGCGTAACATTATTTCTGTTGATGGGAAAGAGGTGCTCAACTTTGTTCCTTGGCGTGATGATTGTGCTTCTTTCCGGCGTTTCAATCCGGCGACCGGTGTTTGGCTGATCAAACGTTTGGCATCTTATATCGGTGAAAAGGGGTATACAGAGAAAGAAGTGGAAGAGCCGCTGGCTTCTTCGGATCTTTCCCGTTCCAATTGGTGTCCCGGTTCGGACGTTGTGCCCGAAGAGGCAATTATTGGTACGCTTACTCCCGGCAAGCACACTTTTACGGTCAGTATTCCTGAGGCTCAGGTTGTAGATGGGAATAAACTGAACCATTGGCTGGTTTCAGCTTATCTGGTATGGGAGGAATGATTGCGTTAGGGTTCATCCCGTAAGTGTATAATTCTATACTGCTTTGAATTTGATTCACCACAGAGGACACGGAGGACACAGAGAACACAGAGAATATTTTCTTTAATATACTAAGCAAGAAATTAAAACTCTGTGTCCTCCGTGTCCTCTGTGGTGATTTCTGTCGATAGGATATAAAAAAAGCCTCTTCTCACGAAGCGGCTTTTTGGGTTTACTTTCTTTTTATGCTTTAGCTCAAAAAGAAAGCAAACTTTAAGATGAAAAAAAGGGAAGTCTCACGACTTCCACAATTCTTCTAACCTTAAATCTAAATCTCTATGAAAAAAACGTAGTGCAAATATAGCGGTTTGCGATATACTGAGGTGTTAACGAAGTTCAGAAAGAAAGAATAAAAGCTAAGGACTGCAAAATTAAGATAATGCCTCTCGCTGTTTTATTAATTTTATCAAACTGTCATAAATTGGATTCTGTTCAAGCAGTCGGGGCACTCCTGTAATGAACATTTGCTTGCGTGCGCGGGTCAGCGCGACATTTAGTTTCCGGTCTATAAGGACTCCATTTTCTTCTGTCAGATTAGAGAGGAAGCGAAGTTGGTAGGGGTAGTTTACACAAAATGAATAGATGATGACATCTCGTTCGCTTCCCTGAAAACGTTCTACGGTATCTACCAGAATTGAGTTCAGTTCCGGGATTCCCAACATGGCAATTTCTTTTTTAATCAAAGCGATCTGGCTTCGGTAAGGGGTAATGATCCCTAAGGTGCGTGTACTTTCAAAAGTCCCGGCATATTGCCGGTAAATGTCTGCTGCAAGCCGGGCTGTGATACACGCTTCCGAGTGGTTGACTTTTGCCGAAGCTCCTTGTGGTTCTGCTTCTGAAGGAAGGAAGACTATTCTTGACATTCCTTCTATGGTTTCAACCTGATGGGGAAGTCCCACCGGGATCAACCGCCCTTCGTAAAAAGCACGGTTGGCAAAAAGGGCCACTTCGGGGTGCATCCGTCCCTGCTTGCAAAGCATATCGAAGGAGCGATGTCCTTTGGGTGATGAAGAGGAAACAGAAGGGAGAAGATCGGTTGATGATGTACGTGCGGTACGATAGAGGCGCTCAAAGAGAGAATCTTTGAGGTTTTTCAGTCCGATAGCACGTAGCTCCTCATCATAAATCTCCGATTGTCCGGTATTTTGCAATACGACAGCAGGTAGCTGCTTATGGTCACCGATCAGAATAAATTTGCCAATGGCATTTTCTCCATCTTCACTGCGGGCACAGAGGATGCCCAACAGTTGAGGCTCCAGAATTTGAGTGGCTTCATCCACGATGGCTACATCGAACTTTTTCAGGCGAAAGAGTTCGGGCTTACCGGAAATGGAGGCCACTGTCCCTACAAAGATACGGCAGTGACTGATGCGCTCGGTTACTTCGGACCGGCGGAAGCAGTGTGATAGTTCATTTTCAATCAAGTGGTCGCGATAGGCTTCATCACATGAAAGTTCGCTGCCCACACGGATAAAATCGACTTTCGGGTGGATAGACGAAAGGGCTTTGCAGATTTCATCTACAGCCCGGTTAGTATATGAAAGGAGAAGTATTTGCGCCTGTTCTTCCCTATGAAAGGTTTCTACCATTTTCTTCAGGGCACACGAAGTTTTGCCGGTTCCCGGAGGACCTACCAGTAAGAAATAGTCTTTGGCAGCCTGTGCTTTCAGAGTCACCCGGGAGAAGTCATCGGTGGCGGAAAGAATGTGTCCGTCCAGTCCGGAGTCAAACTCGGGCGGACGTTGTCCCAACAATAGATCACGCCGTTCCTTTGTTGCCGAAGCAAAAGCTGACAGTCCCTGATACATGCTCCGGAAAGTGGTATCCATGGTATCGTGTTCGATTGCGTAAAGGCTGTCCGGAGGAAGTACGGAACTGTTTCGCTGAGTGGAGCGCAGGCGGATACCTATCTCTTCTTCTGTGATGAATTCGATATTGCCTTTGAATACCATTTTGTTAGTAGCGTTATCCTCATCTCCGTTACGCTCGTAGAGAACAATGGCATCTCCCTGGCGGAAATTAGGCAGGGCTTGTGGCTCGTTTTTTTCCGGAGATGTTTTCGTTTCTTCAGACGAAGGTTCGTTCTTCTTTTGTGAAAGAAGAATATGTGCTTTATGTTTGTCCGCTGCATGGTTTTCTTTGATGTGCAGGTCATAAAGAATTTCCCCGGCTTCGCATTTCTCTGCCAAAGTGGAGAGCCACAAGGCAGCTGCACCGGTGCGGCCTTCATAATCGACATCTCCAGATTTGGAAGTATATAACTCCTTGGTTATGAAATTATAGAGTACGAAGAAGTACGACCGTTCCAACGAGGTGAGTGAACCCAGTTTCTGCGATAGGTTATCGATGGAAGGGCGGAGATATTGTTCCCAGAAACGGCCGGATAATCCTCGTTCATTAAGTACGTCGGACTGTATGGCCTGGAGTTTTAAAGCAGTATATTCCACGCTGTTTCGTAGCTGGATTCCGTATTCATCGGATACGATCCGGTTGCGCAGATTGATGACGCGGCGTACCATTGCCCACGACGGACGTGCCGGATAGAGTAAGGGATAGCGTGTATAGAGTAGGTAAGCCTTTACCCGGTGATGATCCATCCCCATAGAATATTGCAGCACTGCTTGGTAAAGCAGCATCTGTACTTTATTGTTTTCTTTCGGTTCTACTTTGTTGCGGATAGAGTATTCGTCTGCTTTTCCGGATTTCATTTCGATGAAGGACGACATGTCCCGTTGCATATAATCCAGTCGTCCTTGCAGACCGAGTGCTTCACAGATGTAAGAAGGTTCAAGCACAGCGTCCCTCTTGTCCAATTCGTAACCCGGAGCATGGAAAGTGTCGTTTACCACTTCCCGGATATGTTCGAAGTGTAGTTTGCAATCGTCAAAGAACTGACGCTCTTTCTCCTTATCGCGTAAGTCGGCACAGGCTGCCAGCTCAATCGGGTAACGGCGGAAAGCTTTCTGCATACATTCTCTATAGTCCGGTTCCTCTTCAGCATGAATCCATTCGTCAAGAAAAAGGTTGGCAATGTTTCCCAGAAGTAGCGGACGGGCGTTCTCAATGGGCTGGAGGCGTGCCAATACATAGTTGGCAGGATGATGTCCGTAATCGCGGAAGCATTCGGCTAACGAACTGATATCGATCAGATAGTCCGGTTCAAGTACAATGAACGAAGGGGTCAGAATGCCGGCTTCGTCAATAGCTACATCGAGCAAATTGAGTTGGGCATGGTGCCATAGAATTTCACAAGTCTGCGCAAATTCCTCGTTGATTTGAGGAACGTTATAGCGTACCCGGAGAAACTCATCGGCAAGCGCATCGACCGGAATAACATAAAGATACTGTTCGTCTGCATATTGATAGCATACACGCATTCGTTTTACCTGTTTCTTAGCCGGAGGAGCCACGATATAAGTTGCATCGGTACGAGGCAGTAGGCGATAGAGCGTACTGGGAATCTCAATTTCATAAAGTTTGCGTATAAAGAAAGCAAGTGTCTTGATATCTCGCAGCAGTTTTTCGCGTACCGGTTCTTCCTTGCGGTTAAGAATGGCATTCGAGGTCAGCCGGAAAGTGTGCAGCCGGTTTTGTTCGACAACCGTCAGGCCGGCTCGTGCGGATACGAAACTGATACGTGCTGAGAGGTCAGTCATCTGAAGGCTTTCATCCTGCATTTGCGCCCGGCACAATCGTTCAAGCAGGTCACGTAACTGTTTGTAAGCCATTGCCAGATTGTCGTTTGTGGTCTGGCAAGCTGCAAGCAGGATCTCAAAAGATTCGTTCACTTCATTTTCCATACAGCAAAAATACATGATAATTCCCGGAATCTCATGCGGATGGACAAAAATGTAGATGGAAACATCTGATGATGGTTGGCAATAAAACGTAGAGCTCTATGAACTGGCCGCTTTTTTGTCTTTAATCATCAATATACTCATTTCATAGAGCAAATAGAGCGGGATGGCGACAACACTGAGTGTGAAAGGGTCGCCGGTAGGAGTGATTACAGCTGCGGCAATTACAATTACAACGATGGCATGCCTCCTGTATTTCCGAAGGAACGATTTGTTGACCAACCCTAACAGAGAGAGTAACCATGTCAATAGCGGAAGTTCAAAAGCCAATCCCATACATAATACCAACATCATAAAGTTGTCAATATAGGAATTCAGAGAAATCTGGTTTTCGATTTCAGCACTGAGTTGGTAAGTGGATAAGAAGCGTAGAGTGAGAGGATAGACCATGAAGTAGCCCAGCAGGACTCCGATAAAGAACATAACCGTACCGATGGTAAGTGCTTTTTGCACTCCTTTTCGTTCGTTGGGATATAAAGCGGGACTGATAAAACGCCAGATTTCAAAGAACAGATAGGGCATAGCAGTGACCACCGACATCCAGAAAGCAGTGGACATATGAATGAAGAAGGGGGCAGCCAGGTTGATATTGACCAATTTGACTTTAAAGTCTTGGGTAAAGAATTCGTCTGTCAGATTGAATGTATGCCCTATTTCGCGGAGAAGGTCATAAAAGATAAAATTGTTATGGCAGGGTGCCAGAATCACAGAGTCGAACAGATAAGGCATGGCTATGAAGTATCCCACAGCCAGTACAAACCAAACGGCAATCATCCGAAAAAGTACCCGGCGCAGTTCGTCCAGGTGGTCCCAAAAAGTCAGCTCTTTGTTTTCTGCCATTATGCAAAGATAAAGATGGAGAGAGCAAAAGAATTATTTATCTTTCTTCTCCGTATCTGAAGGTTCGTCTATTTCGTTCTTAGCTTTGTTTATCTCTTCTTTGGCTTCATTTACGCCTTCTTTAAAACTTTTCACTCCTTTGCCGAGACCTCGCATCAGTTCGGGAATTTTTTTTCCGCCAAAGAGCAGGAGAATAACCAGCAAAATGATAATCCATTCGGAGCCGCTGGGCATAAATCCCAATAATAACAGGTTTGTCATAACATCATTGTATTAGTTTGTGCAAAGATAGATTTTTTTGAATGAAAATAGAAGGAGCGGAATCATAAAAGCGAAAACGGAAGCGATAAAAACGAAAAGAGGGGCTATGTCAAAACTTGCCATAAGGACACATAGTAGCGCAGAATAAATTTTAAATCATAGATTATCAATATGAATATTCTGTGCTACTCTGTATCCCCTGTGGTGGAAAGACTTTCAATGCGCCCCCTGATGGTTTATCCCTTTTTAATTACCGGATTCCGGGGACTTGTGGTGTCCAGAGGAATCCGTGGAAGAGTTTAATCCTGATAATATACTCTCTTTACCCGGGTTGAGATACCTGTCAGTACCTCGTAAGGAATGGTGTCAAGGGTATCCGAAAGAACGGTAATGGGCAGCTCGTCACCGAAAATCACGGCTTGGTCACCTTCTCTGCAATCGATATCCGTCACATCTATCATACATACATCCATGCAGATATTACCCACATATGGAGCTTTTTTACCATTGACGAGGCAATAACCGTGCCCGCATCCCAGATGGCGGTTCAGACCGTCAGCATATCCGATGGGGATTGCAGCGATGCGCGAAGGACGAACCAGATGTCCTTTGCGGCTATATCCTACCGTATCTTCCTCCGCTACATCACGTATCTGGAGAATGGTTGTTTTCAGTGTGCTTACGTTGTTGATGACTGAATTGTCAATGGGGCTGATACCATACAATCCGATGCCCAGCCGCACCATATCGAATTGTGCTCCGGGAAAACGTTCGATACCCGCCGTATTGCAGATATGGCGCAGTATCTTATGTGGAAATGCTTCTTGCAGCTCAGTCGACATATGTTCGTATCGTTCGATTTGCTGACGGGTGAATGCGTCGAATTGGGGCGAATCGCTTCCCACGAAATGTGAGAAGACCGAACGGGGTATCACGGCATTCTGATTCTTCAGCCGGCGAATCAGTTGCGGGATATCTTTTTCTTCGAATCCGAGCCGATGCATGCCCGTATCCAGTTTTACGTGGATCGGGAAGTTGGTGATGCCTTCTTTTTCTGCAGCTTTAATCAGTGCGTCGAGCAGGTGGAAGTTATATACTTCCGGTTCCAGTTTATAGTCGAACATGGTTTTGAACGCTGTCAGTTCCGGGTCCATGATAATGATGGAAGCTGTGATACCGGCTTTGCGGAGATCGGAACCTTCGTCGGCTACTGCTACTGCCAGATAGTCGGCGTGATGTTCTTGAAGGGTTTTGGCTATTTCGTATGAACCGGCTCCATATGCCGATGCTTTCACCATGCATACCATTTTGGTTTCCGGTTTGAGCATCGAACGATAATGATTCAGATTGGCTACCATTGCACCCAGATTGACTTCCAGGATGGTTTCGTGCACTTTCAGTTCCAGTTCCTCCGATACGAGGTCGAAACTGAAGTTGCGGGAACCCTTTATCAGGATGATTTCATTTTTGAGTTTCTTTATGACATCTGATGCTAAAAGTGCCTTTGTGTCGGGAAAGAAATATTTTTCTATATCAAACTTCGATGCACACGAGGAGATTTCAGCTCCTACGCCGATAATCTTCTCGATGCCCCGGCTATGAACCAGTTGTGCTACTTTGCGATAGAGCGTTGTTGTGCTTTGCCCGGTCTCCAGAATGTCTGAGAGAATTAGAGTACGTTTCAAACCTTTTGATTGTGAACGGCGGTAAAGGAAGTCGAGAGCAATATCCAGTGAAGCAAGATCTGAGTTGTAGCTGTCATTGATCAGGATGCAGTTGTTCTTGCCGTCTTTTACTTCCAGGCGCATGGCTACGGGTTCAAGACGTGCCATACGTTCGGTGATTTGGTCGGCGGGTACCATCAGGTACAGGCATGCGGCCAGACAATTCAGGGAGTTCTCTATGGAAGCGTCATCGATAAAGGGGATGCAGAATGTATTGTCCATCTCCAGATAGCGATAGGAGATGACGGTATGGTCTTCTCTCTTCTCCACCCTGCTGATGTAGAGCGGACGCTCGATATCCTTCATGCTCCATGCGATTTCACGGGCGGTCAGCATCGACTTTCCGACACAATTGCTTATCATTTCGTTGTCACCATTGTAAATGACGACGTCACAGTCTTTAAACAAACTCAGTTTCTCCATGCACTTCTCCTGCAATGAAAAGAAATTTTCCTGGTGTGCTCCGCCAATGTTAGTCAGGATACCGATAGTCGGTTTGATCATATTCTGTAATGGACGCATCTCTCCCATTTCCGAAATACCGGCTTCAAAGATACCTAATTCGGACTCTTCGTTCATCTGCCAGACGGACAGCGGTACGCCGATCTGTGAATTGTAGCTGCGTGGCGAACGTACGATTACCCGGTCGGGACTGAGCAGTTGGTGCAGCCATTCTTTGACGATGGTTTTTCCATTGCTGCCCGTGATGCCGATTACAGGTATCTGGAAAGAGCCGCGATGTTGTTCGGACAGTTTCTGAAGTGCCTTTAAAGTATTGGAGACAATAAGGAAATTGCATTCCTGAGCCATTGTCACTTTCAGCTGTTCACTATCCATGGTGAGCCCCTTGAAATCCTCGCTTGTTACTACAAAGTTGCGGACTCCCCGTTCATAGAGATCAGGGATATAGCGTGCGCCGTTATTCCTTTTGGTAGGAATGGCAAAAAAGAGGGTCTCTTCCGGAAAGCATAACGAACGGCTGTCTGTCAGTAGCCAGTCGATGGTAGCAGGCTTGTTTCCCAGACGCCGTGCACCTGTTTTTTCAACGATTGATTCAATTGTATATGACATAATAATAAAGCATTGGCATATTTGCACATTTATCGAAGCGCCAGTCGGCACATGTTTGTTTCTTTTTCGAAATCTAAGTACGGGTATTTTTCGTTAAGTCGTTCTATTTTTAACACAATTTGTCCTAAAAATCTTTTATACTCTTCTGACTCGGGATGGAAAGGTTTATGTGCAATGGCTTTCCGTATGGTTGCGCACTCCTTAATCAGTGCTTGCGTTTCGGGACGGAAAAATGTTTCCGAGAAGCGTTCCCAGAGGTAATTGACGGCCAATGACGACGGATGTACCATGTCATCTGCGTAGAAACGGTAATCCCGGAGCTCGTCCAATATTATTTCGTAAGAAGGGAAGTAAAAAGTGGCTTGTGGGTAACGTTGCATCAGCCGGTCGATGGCAAGGAGCAATACACTTTTGCTGAGTTGATTGGCGTGCATTCCGTCGCGTACGTGACGGATGGGGCTGACTGTGAACAATATTTTGATCTTTGGATTCAGTGAAATCAGTTCGTCCAGTAACTGGATATAGTCTTCTGTTATCTCATCGGTCTCCAGACGACGGCGTACGAAATCCTTTTCAGGCAATTTGTGACAATTGGCTACTACCTTCCCTGTCTTTTTTTGTTCATATACGTATGCGGTGCCGAAGGTCAGCATGAGCCAGTCAAGTTGTTTCACTTCTTTGTGTGCTTGCTCCAGGCGGACCCGTATATTCCGTACAACTTCTTCCGGAGTGGCTGCGGAGAAAGAGCCGTGATGCATTGGACTGTGCCAGTACTCACGATACGAGAAAAGGTCGGATTCTTCATACAGCCTTTTACGAATGATTTCACGCAAGGCCATTGAGATGGACAATGGGTTGTATAGGATACCGAAAGGATTGATATCTACTTGGAACTTATTTTCAGCAAGTAAGGTTCCGATGTTTTCTGCAAAACAGGAACCCATTATCAGCAGTCGCTGTGCATGGTGGATGGGGATGAATCCAGATGGAATTTCTACCGGAGTATTCAGGTTCATAATCAAGTAATTCTATAACAGAGGTACAAAGGTACATGATAATTTCGGTTCATCCGGGCAAATGTGTGGTTTTTCTCATGCATTGCCAAAATCTGGTTTATCCGAAGAACGCGTTGTCGTCTTGACGCTAACTCCAAGTGTGGACATCCGTAACCTTGAATGCCGGTTCCGTTTACCAGCCGGGGTAAATGCTTTTACATGCCGAGGTAAATGGCTTTACATGCTGAGGTAAACGCTTTTACATGCCCGGGTAAATGGCTTTACATCGGGAGCGAAATTCAGGTAAATATAATCTTTTGATTATCAATTCCATTTAAATGCTGGTTCAGTTACGCATTTATCGGGTAACCCTTTAGTTTTAATTAACTGCTAAAATTAGTTTTTGAACTAAATCTTTTCGTTATTTGCATGCAAAAGAAGAAAAGTTATGAAAGGATTAACAGCAAAAGAAGAGGAAATTATGGGATTTTTCTGGGAGAAAGGTCCTTTGTTTGTGAAAGAAATGTTGGCATTCTATGATGAGCCGAAGCCACATTTCAATACCTTGTCTACTATTGTGCGTGGATTGGAGGAGAAAGGTTTTCTGGCACACCATACTTATGGTAATACTTACCAATATTATGCGGTTGTCAGTGAGTCCGACTTTAGTAAACGCACGTTGAAGAGTGTGATTAGTAAATATTTCAATAATTCATATCTCAGTGCCGTTTCGTCACTGGTGAAGGAAGAAGATATTTCACTCGATGATCTCAAAAAACTGATTCAGGAGGTAGAACGGGGAAATGAGGACTAAAATGGGGTAGAAACCGGATTTTTAATAATTGAATAGTATGGGAGTTTTTTTTGTCTATATACTGAAGTCATCTGTTTGTTTGGCGATTTTTTATCTGTTTTATCGTTTATTGCTGAGCAAGGAGACGTTTCACCGGTTCAACCGAATTGCTCTGTTGGCTCTTTTGCTGCTTTCACTGTTGCTGCCTCTGATTCAACTGACTACTACCCAACAGACAGAAATGCATCAGACGATGCTTACTATCGAACAACTATTGATGATGGCGGATATGCCGGCATCTGGGGTGGCACAGGCAGAAGGGGGATCCGTATCGGGCATTCAGATCATTTTGATAATCTATTTATCAGGCATCCTCTTTTTGGTGTGCCGCCATCTTTATTCCCTGAGCCGTTTGCTGGCATTGTTGAGGTCGGGCAAGAAAGAAAAGATGGAAAATGGAATAACTTTAGTGACCCATCAGAGCAAAATTTCTCCTTTTAGCTGGATGAAATACATTGTTATTTCTAAGAAAGATTTAGAAGAAGACGGTCGAGAAATACTAATCCATGAAACGGCTCATATCTGTAACCGGCATTCTGTCGATTTACTGATTGCGGATATCTGTATTTTCTTTCAATGGTTTAATCCGGCTTCCTGGCTGTTGAAGCAGGAACTGCAGAATATACATGAGTACGAGGCTGATGAAACGGTGATAAGGGAAGGTGTCAATGCTAAGCAATATCAGTTATTACTGATAAAGAAAGCTGTTGGCACAAGGCTCTACTCTATGGCCAACAGCTTTAATCACAGTAAACTTAAAAAACGTATCACTATGATGTTAAAAGAAAAATCAAATCCTTGGGCACGATTGAAGTATTTGTATGTACTTCCTTTGGCCGCCATTGCTGTGACTGCATTTGCACGTCCTGAAATTTCTGGTAAGATGGAAGAAATTTCGGTCGTCAAAGTTAATGATTTAAAGCAAATAGTGGAGAAAAAAGTGCCGGAAAAAAAGATCGGAGTAGCAGTGGACACCGTGAAAAAGGATGTTCCGGCGAAGATGGTCATTGAAGTTTCGCAGTTGGATACGGTATCTGTTCCGAATGCACTTACTATCTCGGATGGATTGAAAAGAAGTGGATTGTCTCTGTTTGCAACCAGGCAGACCGATTTTCAGCCTCAACCGCTGATTATGGTAGATGGAAAAGAGATAACCGGCGAACAAATGGAGGCAATCAATCCGGATATGATTGAGTCGATCAGTGTGCTGAAAGACAAAGAATCTGTAAAGATCTATGGAGCTAAGGCCGAACATGGTGTTATTTTGATTACGTTGAAAGGAAAAAAAACGAATGATTTAAATAAGCTTTCTTTTTCTACCATGAATCCGGAAGACTAAAATAATTGTTATTGATATCATTCCAATAAACGGATATGCCGATAGAGACTGCAAAGGGACATGTGCAGACTCTATCGGCATATTTGTTTATTGAAATTATGTTTGATTTTAATTTGCTCCAATTATATTATTTGTACTTTTGTGACTAACACAAGGCTTAACCTTCGGTTGGCAGAGTGACAGAAGAAAATGTCAGAGTATTACACTTTAATTATTATTTACTTATGAAGAAACTACTATCTGTTTTCTTATTTTTATTTTGCTACGTTGTAGCGGCCGATGCACAAGATGATGCCGCACAGTATGATTCGATTATGAATCTGATGAAAAATAAAAAGATTCCTTTGATGGAACGTTATTACATGACCGGGGATATCGAACATCTTTCGCGGGAACATCAGATCGCTGTGCTGAAGCAATTGATTCCGGAAGCGAAAGAGGTGGAGGATAAAGCGGTCGTTACCCGTCTTTATTCCATTGTAGCTATGTTCGAAAATCAACTTGGGCACATGGCTGAGGCTAAAAACTATCTGGATAGTGCTTTTATGAACAAGGGAAAGTTTGAAAACAATAACATTGCCGGTATGATGCACTATATTGCCGGAATCTATTATTCGAATAAGAACCTGATGGAAAAAGCGCATGAAAATTATTATCAGGCTGCCGAGTATTTTAATCGCAATGCGGTGAAGCCGGCAATCTTAACGGAGATTTATTATGATCTTTCTATCATTTATTCGATGTGGCAAGATGATGAGGGATTAAATGAATTGTCGGAAGCAATGAAGGATTTACCGGTAGACTTCCCTTTTCAGCAGATATTGAAATGGACCCTAAAAGCAAAGTATTTCTATGCTTTATATCAAAATGAACACCGGATGGATTTATTGGACTCTGTGACAAAATATAATCAGGAAGCTTTCGAAGTATACACATCAACCGAGAATCCATATGATGTGGGCTATGTGATATCCGATAATTATTTGCATCAGGCAGTTGTCTATAGTGAAGCCGGTAAGATAAAGGAAGCGGAACAATGTTTTGAAACGGGTAAAAAACTGATGAATCCTAAAAAGATCGATGCAAACGTGTCACTTAGCTATGTTTCGGGGGTGATTGCCTATTATCAGGCGGATTATGAATTGGCCGAGAGGCATCTGCAGGATGGATTGCATGAACTGAAAAAAATGAATGAAGAACAGGAGGTGGATTATTATCACTCTTTGATTGATTTCTATACCTTATTGGCCAAGGTGTACGAGAAACAGGAGCTTTATAATAAAGCTCTGGAGGCTGCCCGCAATTCATTGAAATATGAAACCCGGTTGTTTGATAAAAACAGTAGTAAGACTATTCAGAAGTTACGGACACAATATAGTCTGGACGAAAAAGAGAGGGTGGTGAAGCAGCTTACGGCTATCAATGAAAAGAACAAGTGGATTAATATTCTCTCTGTCACCCTGATTGTATTGGCGTTGATTACGATTGTTTTGTTGCTGATACGTTATCGTTCCCGTCAGCGTATTCATGAGGGGATGTTGCAGATTGCCAAACTGAAACAGCAGGAAACGGAATTGACAGTCGAATTGCAGAAGGCGAAGCTGGAGGAGAGGGAACGCGAATTTCAAGCCTTGGTGCATGAGGCACAACAGCGTAAAGTGCAGTATTATCTTGAGGGCCTGGAGGTAGAGCGAAACCGTTTGGCTAAAGAGCTCCATGATAATGTTTCGAACGAATTACTGGCTATTAAAATGAAAATTGCTGACGGGACGAGTAGTAGGGAAGAGGTTTTGGATACATTGCAGGCTTTGCAAACCGAAGTGCGGGGAATTTCACATGATTTGATGCCGCCTGTCTTTAAGTATGCTTCCCTGTCGGAGATTCTTCAGGATTATGTCTGTCAGCGTAATCAACCGGGACAGACCGAGCTGACTTTGGCGCTTGAACCGGAGGAGGGATTCGACCATTTATCGCAGAAAGTGGCATTGGAGATTTACCGAATTGTACAGGAAGCTACAAGCAATGCACTGAAACATGCGCAGGCCACCCATATTGAGATTATTCTTGTTCGGGAAGGAAACAGGATAAAGTTGACAATAGCTGACAATGGCAAAGGTTTTGAACAACAAACCGGAAAGTTGGGAATTGGTCTGGTTATCATAAAGGAACGTGTGGAAAACCTGAAAGGAGTTCTGACTCTAAGTTCTGTTCCAGGCAAAGGAACAGATGTGATCGTAGAGATTGATTTAGACGGTCTGGAGAAATAAAAAAGATAAAATTTTTGCTGCCACCGACTGAGAGTGTGTCATAACTCATCACAGCGACACACCCTCAATCGGTGGGGGGTGGGATGCGGTTTATTTTACCTGATAGCTAAAAATCACCGGATTAGAGTCACTATCCAATGATTCTGTCAATTTATATAGTTTATCGGACATTTTGTTTTTGAACGATGGATGATTGTCTACTATAGTTTTGAGGCTGAACAGCGTTGTGGGAGAAACTGTGAAGAATACGCGGTTGTTGGCTCCTTCTACCGGTATGTATTGGTGCAGGTTTGCTTGGTATTCCGTATTGTATACCTTGTTGTATTTCGATAATTTGTTTTGATTTTTATCAAACACATATATACCGAGTAGATTCGCTCTGAACATTAAATACTGGGGAGCATTTGCCACATTAGTCATTAAATATACATATCGGTCCCATGTGAACTTATTAAGTTCGCGGCAGGTGTATTCTTTGTCTTTGGCTGCTTCCGGAAAGCTTTCATTCATAAAATTGAAGGAGTAGTAAGGACTTATTTTCCCGTCTTCCAGTTGATAGATCGTATCATCGAACTTTCTGGTAAATACAACAGGAGCTGTTCCGCCCAGTTGATGTCCTCCGATAAAACAATAAGGAGCTATTTCTCGGAGTGGTTTTAATAATTCAGTCTTTTGATCGTTCGGGGCTATTACTGTGATGGATGATGTGGATAACTGATTATTAATAAGTGTGGCATTTTCTAAGTATATCATTCTGTTATCAATAGCTATTGAATGATAGTGTCCTGGTAGTTTTGTAGTTCTGATAAAGTTCCCTTGCAAGTCATAATATATCAGTGAGGTCGGGTCGGCTAAGAATACTAAATTTTCATTTTGCCTGTCTATGGCTATATCCAGTATGCTTCCATATTCTCCTTTACCTGCTCCTACACGGTGTATGGTAAATAGATGTTTGCCTTTGTCATTGAAAGCCAACACTTGCTTCATGGATTTATCTAAAATATAATAGGTGTTTTTCCACTCTATTACCCGATTAATGCGTTTTATCAATGCATTGTCTTTTGTTTCCAGGCAGAAGACCTGCGGATTTTGTAGAAAAAGAGTGTCATTCACTGATTTCTCTACTGTTTCTAACTCTGCAATCGAGCTTGTTATTTCATTCTGGGTCATACATCCACAGAACATTGTCATCAATAGGAAGCCGGAGAAAAATATCTTTTTTTTCATATTAAAGAGGTCTTTGACTAATGTCTGCACTAAAATCATATTCGCATGCGATTATACCGCTGCCATAACAACTCGTTTCCGTATAAACAAAAATTGTTTCTATAGTTTTGTTTCCGTTTACATCTACTTGATAAACAGGCTCACTTTGGAAAGAGTCCATTATTCTTCTTTCAGCACCATTATTATAATCAAATTCAGTTTGTGCCAGTGCCTCAATATTGGCTAAAATTATATCCTGCTTTTGGTTTTTAAGATTAAACTCAATTGTAGTGATTGCGCACAAAGCAGTAGCTGCGATACCGCGTTTTTGCATAGTGTTAACTTTAAAAGATTAATATTATTATCTATGTTGGTAAATATATTAATTTTTTTATAATAACACTTGCTTTGCTCTTTTTTTATTCGGCTTCTTTTCTCTATTCTTTAAGAATATATCTGCTATTTATAAGTATCTAATTGAGAGTGGAGGTGCGATAGTATTTCTATCTCTTGTTCAGGATGGAACCATTGGATTTCTTTATCCCGCTTAAACCAAGTCATTTGTTTGCGTGAATAGATACGTGAGTTTTGCTTTATCTTTTCAATGGCAAAAGGTAGTTCCCATTCTCCATCCAGATATTTGAATATCTCTTTATAACCAACAGTATTCAAAGAGTTTAGATTTCGGTGGGTATATACAGAACGTGCTTCTTCCAGTAAGCCTTCTTCCATCATTTGGTCTACGCGGCGGTTGATACGGTCATACAGTTCGGTACGATCCCGAGTCAATCCTATTTTCAGAATATGAAAAGGACGTTCTTTTTTTTGTTGGGTGCGGAAGGAGGTATAAGTCTTTCCTGTCATGTAGCAGATTTCCAATGCGTGAATGACTCGTTTGGGATTCTTTAAATCTACAATTTTATAATATTCCGGGTCCAGCAATTTCAGTTCGGCACAGAGATTATCCAGTCCTTCTGTTTCGTATTTATGTAGCAGAAGTTCGCGGGTTTCCGTATCCACGGTCGGTATATCGTCAATACCTTTACAGATGGCATCTACATACATCATAGAACCTCCTGTGAGGAGAACGACATCATGCTGTTTGAATAAAAGTTCAAGGAGAGACATTACCTCCGTCTCATATTGGGCGGCACTGTAATAATCGGTGAGTTGCAAAGTACCTACAAAATAATGTGGAACCCGTTTTAATTGCTCCGGGGTTGGAGCTGCTGTTCCTATCTTAAGTTCGGCGTATAACTGCCGGGAATCAGACGAAATGATACTCGTCTTGAAATGTTCTGCTATACGGAGGCTTAACTCCGTTTTTCCTACGCCTGTAGGCCCTATAAGTACGATTAAAGTTTTGGTAGTCATAACGATTAGTAATGTGATAATGTGTCCATGTGACAATATGTCGGCTGCTATGCAATATGATAACGTGGTCGGCAGGTGTATTGTCACATGGGCATATTATTCAAAATTTATCTTCGTCGTATGAACCTCCACCACCGGATGCACCATCGTTAACATCAAATCCTTCTGCATCAAAATCTTCCATGTCGAAGTCCTGATCACCATAGAAATTCTCATCTAAGTCGAGTGAGCCTCCTGCGGCAGCCATCTCTTCGAAATCTACTGTTTGCTTAGGAGCTTCACCTGACTTTTTGGTGCATTTGGCACCTTTTATTTCTTTTCCGGTGATGATTTCGGATAATTCGATAAAGAAACAACGTTCCGTCATGTAGTCGAATACATAGAGCAGTTTTTGTTTTTCGTCTTCAATCAGTTCGTTGAGGCGGGTTTCTTTCATTATCCAGCTGTCCATTTCCGGATTATTGTCCATTTCCTCCAGAGTAATTTCTTTCTCTTTTTCCCAATCGTCATCGCAGATAAAGAAAGAAGTCATCTGGTCATTCGTGTAACCCGCTGCTTTCAAGATAGCTTCGTGAAAATCGAAGAAAGTAGCTTCCGGGTCAATCTGTATCTCTCTGACGAAATCGTCAACCTCATCAGATATAATGGTAAATCTGTATATCATAGTTGTTACTGTTTTATTGATGGCGTAAAAGTAATAAAAAACCGAAAGATTGCAAATAAGATGGCTGGGTTTATTCCACAAAAAAGGAGGATGCTTTCCGGGCATCCTCCTTTTTCTTATTGATTTCTATTTATTTACCTGATGATTCCCCGGTCCGAGTTACGAATAAAATCAACGATATATTCTATTTCGGGACTGGCGGGTATTTCTGATTCAACCTTTGCAAGGGCGTCCGATGTGTTGAGTCCGCTTTGGTAAATGATGCGGTATGCATTATGAATATTCTCAATAACTTCATTTGAAAAACCACGACGACGGAGTCCGATGATGTTGATTCCACTATAAGCGATGGGTTCGCGACCGGCTATGATGTATGGGGGAATATCTTTGCTGAAACGACAACCTCCCTGGATCATCACGTATCCGCCTACCCGGCAAAACTGGTGCATCAATACATTTGCACTGATGATGGCATTATCGTCAATAACGATTTCACCGGCCATTTTGGTAGAATTACCAATGATACAGCCGTTACCGATCAATGCGTCGTGAGCTACATGGACACCTTCCATCAGCAGGTTATTATTGCCTACAATGGTTCTGCCTTTGGCAGCTGTACCCCGGTTGATGGTCACATTTTCACGAATCAGGTTATTATCACCTATTTCGGCTGTGCTCTCTTCACCCTTGAATTTCAAATCCTGGGGAATTGCTCCGATAACGGCTCCCGGGAAGATTGTATTTCCGTTTCCGATACGTGAACCGTACAGGATGTTGGCATTAGCCATAATTTTATTGTTATCTCCGATGACTACATTTCTATCAATGTAAACAAACGGAGCAATCTCTACGTTTTCACCGATTTTTGCTTCGGGATGAATATACGCTAAGGGACTTATCATGCTTATAAATTATTTGTTTTTTACTATTTGTGCCATGAATTCGCATTCACAGACTACTTTTTCGCCAACGAAAGCATAGCCTTTCATCGTCGAGATTCCCCGGCGGATAGGAGCCAACAACTCTACGCGGAAGATCAGGGTGTCACCCGGTACTACTTTCTGACGGAACTTCACTCCATCGATTTTCATGAAATAAGTAGAATAACGCTCCGGTTCGTCTACTGAGTTTAAAACGAGTAGTCCGCCGATTTGGGCCATTGCTTCTATTTGCAATACACCGGGCATTACAGGTTCCTGAGGAAAATGTCCCTGAAAGAAGGGCTCGTTGGAGGTTACGTTTTTAACACCTACGATGTAGTTGGCACCAATTTCGATCACCTTATCCACCAACTGGAACGGATAGCGATGAGGAAGTAGCTCACGGATACGGTTTACGTCCATAATCGGAGCTCGGTTACAGTCATAGGTCGGTGCCTGTATCTCATGCAGGCGGATTTCTTTACGCATCTGACGTGCGAATTTGTTATTGATGGTATGTCCCGGGCGTGTAGCGATGATTCTTCCTTTAATCGGTTTACCAATCAAAGCAAGGTCTCCGATTACGTCCAGTAACTTATGGCGGGCACACTCGTTGGGCCATACCAACGGTTTATGGTTGATATATCCCAGTAGTTTGGCATCCATATGGGGAACACCCATAATATCGGCTAACTTATCATAATTCTCTTGCGACATTTCGCGTTCGTAAATAACGATGGCATTGTCCAGATCGCCTCCTTTGATAAGTCCGGCTGATAACAGAGGTTCGATTTCACGTACAAATACAAAGGTACGGCTGGGGGCGATCTCTTCTTTGAATTTCTTCATATCCTCCAGTGTTGCAAACTGGTTCGGGATGATGGTCGAATCGTAAGAAACCAGTACGTTCAGGCTGAAATTCTCATCGGGTAATACAATGATGGATGAACCTGTCTCCTCGTCACGAAACTCTATTTTTGATTTAATGATATAGAAATCCTTAACAGCATTTTGCTCCTCGGTTCCTACTCTCTCTATTTCTTGTACATAATATTGTGCACTTCCGTCCAGAATCGGAAATTCCGGTCCGTTAACCTGGATCAGGCAGTTGTCGATGCCCAAAGCATAGAGGGCTGCCATTCCATGTTCAACTGTGCTTACTTTTACTCCATTTTTTGACAGCACGGTTCCTCTTGTCGTTTCAACTACATTATCAGCTACGGCATCGATAATGGGTTGCCCTTCCAGATCCGTGCGCTGTATTTTGTAGCCATGGTTATCCGGGGCAGGGTTAAACGTAACAGTCAGGTCAAGTCCAGTGTGAAGACCTTTTCCTCTCAGTGAAAAGCTATCTTTCAGAGTTTTTTGTTTCAGCATTGGTTACTTATTTAATTGTTGTTTTAATTCTTCTATTTCTTTGCGGAGATTGCGTAATTCGATCTGCATCTCCGGAAGGCTTTTTTGTGCGATGGATGCTTTGAAGTATTGTTTTAGCTCCATAGGAGGAGTTCCGATAAGTTGGCTACCGGATTTTATATTCCCCGGTACACCCGATTGAGCTCCCAGATTTACTTGGTTGCCTATTTTGAGATGTCCGGCAATACCTACTTGTCCGCCGAACATACACCATTCGCCTACCTTGGTAGAACCTGCGATACCCACTTGGGCAGCCATTACGGTATGCGAACCTATTTCGTCGTTGTGAGCTATCTGGATCAGATTATCTAATTTCACTCCGCTATGAATCACGGTCGCTCCCATGGTTGCGCGGTCTATGCAGGTATTGGCTCCGACTTCTACATTATCTTCAAGAATGACGATACCGATTTGAGGAATTTTTTCGTATCCTTGCGGGGTAGGAGCGAAACCGAAGCCGTCTGCTCCGATCACACATCCTGCGTGCAGGATACAATTGTTTCCTACCCGGCAATCATGATATACTGTTGCATTGGCATATAGGATACAATTACTGCCTATTTTGGCACCACCGCCTACAGTGGCATGCGGATGAATAACCGTATTATCTCCTACTTCCGCATGGTCGCCTATGCAGGCGAAAGGAGCTATATATACGTCTTTTCCTATTTTAGCGGTTTCCGCTACATAGGCACGTGGGTCGATACCGGTTCTTTTGGGTTTGCTCATCTCATATAGATTGAGCAGTTTGGCAAGGCTCTCGTAAGCATTGTCTACTTTGATTAATGTTGCTTTTACTTCTTGTTCGGGAGTAAAATCTTTGTTCACCAATACAATGCTAGCTTCGGTCTCATATATATAAGGTGTATATTTCGGATTAGAAAGGAAAGAGATAGCGCCCGGTATTCCTTCTTCTATCTTTGCGAATGTATGTACAGTAGCGTTTTCGTCACCTATAATTTCCCCTTGGATAAATGCTGCAATTTGCTTAGCCGAGAACTCCATAATCTTACTTTAAAATTTAATTAGTACGCAAATAACGGACTTTTTTTTTATATATCCTTACTCTTTGATGAATATTTTATACTTATCTATCCCAACGCAAGTAGCAGATATAGTATTTCTTTACCTTTTTAGAAAGCAATGAAATGTTTAGCATGTCCGATGCTTCTGCAATATTTTTTATTGTTCCGTCTTTGTAAATAATATCAATGCTGTCATCTGCCGAATCGTACATGTTCTTTTCGATACTGGGGGTAGAGACAAAATAGTCTGCTTCGGAAAGAGTGATGCCTAATTGTTGGCTGATCTGCAAAGTCAATTCTTTTTTTCGCTCTTCACTGATAGGTTCAGCGCATATCTCAACCTTGAATATGTTACGATTAATCATACCCAGGCTTAATGTTGATAAAACCTTATCCGTATGGGTGCTCCATACTTTAAGAGCCGTCCAGATATCATTATCGTCCAACTGAATGAAGTTTTCCAGACAGTCAGGGTTATTGTAAAATACTTCCGGGTCGATGTGGTTGTACAGGAAGAATTTCAGCGCCGGCGAGGCAAACAGTTCCACTCCTTGCGAAGCCAGTTCCTTGGCACGTAACAGGGCACTGATCAGCATCCGTTCATAGGCCACTGACGTTTTGTGCAGGTAAACCTGCCAGTACATCAGTCGCCGTGCTGTAAGGAAGTTTTCTATGGAATAGATTCCTTTGGACTCCACTACCAGATGGTCGTCTGCTACGTCGAGCATTTTGATGATGCGTGCCGAACCTATATTGCCTTCCGAAACTCCGGTATAGAAACTGTCACGGCGCAAGTAATCCAGACGGTCCATATCCAGTTGTCCGCTGACTAATTGGTGCAAGAAGCGTTTGGGATATTCGTCTTTGAATATCTGAATGGCTAAACTAAGTTGTCCGTTCAGCTCCTTGTTCATCCGTTCCATCAGCATCAGGGAGATTTCTTCATGGGATACTCCTTTGACAATGGTGTCTTCAAGAACATGCGAAAAAGGCCCGTGGCCGATGTCGTGCAGAAGGATGGCTGCCTGTACGGCTTCGGCTTCACTGTCGAATATGAAGTTCCCTTTGGAGGCCAGTTGCGTGATAGCTTCGCTCATCAGGTGGAAAGCTCCCAGAGAGTGCTGGAACCGGGTGTGCTGTGCACCGGGATAGACTACGGATGAAAGCCCTACTTGCTTGATGCGGTTTAAACGCTGCAAAAGGGGATGCCGTACGATGTCGTACAGCAACCCCTTTGGTATGTTGATGAACCCGAATACCGGATCGTTGATTATCTTCCGTTCGTGAGGCATTATAAGATAGCTTTCAGCTGTTCTGCCATTTGCTCTTGCACTTCTTTGGCAGCGGCACGGGCGGCAGCGGCAAAATTTTCGGTCTTATCTACATAAATAATTCCGCGGGAGGAATTCACAATGAGTCCACAGGTACTGTTCATGCCATATTTGCATACTTCTTCAAGAGAACCTCCCTGAGCGCCGATACCCGGAACCAGAAGGAAGTGATTGGGGACAATCTTACGGATGTCTTCGAAAGCACGTCCCTGAGTAGCGCCCACAACGTACATCATCTGTTCATCATTGGCCCATTTCTGTGATTTTTTTAATACTTTCTCGAAAAGGCGTTCGCCGTTGGCATCTTCCGTCAGTTGGAAGTCGTGTGAGCCTTTGTTTGAAGTCAGAGCCAGCAGAATTACCCATTTCCCTTCGTAAGATAAGAACGGAATAACGCTGTCCTCTCCCATATAAGGAGCTACAGTGACAGAGTCGATGTCGAGTTCTTCGAAGAAGGTGCGGGCGTACATTGCCGATGTATTGCCGATATCACCGCGTTTGGCGTCAGCAATGATAAACTGGTCGGGATAATTTTCTTTGATGTAATTTACAGTTTTTTCGAAAGCAATCCATCCTTTTACGCCCATGCTCTCATAGAAAGCCAGATTAGGTTTATAAGCGATGCAATAGTCTGCTGTTGCATCAACGATTGCTTTATTGAAAGCGAAGATGGGATCCGGATCATCCAACAGATGATCGGGTATCTTTTTAATATCTGTGTCGAGTCCTACGCAAAGAAATGATTTTTTGCGTTTGATGTTTTCAAATAATTGTTGCTTGTTCATCTTTCTTTATTTACAAATTTACGATTTACGATTGAAGTTGCCTTCTCGTTACAATTCACTCTCTTTCAGACGTTCAGCATTTTCGGCCACAGTCAACTTATCGATGCATTCCTGAATATCTCCGTCCATGAAGGCGGCCAGGTTATAGATGGTATAATTGATGCGATGGTCGGTTATACGTCCTTGGGGATAGTTATAAGTACGGATTTTGGCCGAACGGTCGCCCGTCGAAACCATTGTCTTACGTTTGGATGCGATGTCGTCGATATACTTCTGATGTTCCTTGTCGTAGATAAACGTACGAAGGCGCGCCAAAGCACGTTCTTTATTTTTAGGTTGGTCGCGGGTTTCAGTACATTCGATCAGGATTTCCTCTGCTACTCCCGTATTGGGATTCTTCCAGATGTAACGTAAGCGGACGCCCGATTCAACCTTGTTTACGTTTTGTCCGCCGGCACCTCCCGAACGGAAAGTATCCCATTTGATTTCACCTTCGTTGATCACTACATCAAACTCTTCCGCTTCGGGAAGTACAGCTACCGAGGCTGCCGAGGTATGTACGCGTCCCTGGGTTTCTGTTGCCGGCACGCGTTGAACGCGGTGTACACCCGATTCGTATTTTAATGTGCCATATACATTATCGCCGGTAACACTGCAAATGATTTCCTTATATCCGCCGGCAGCACCTTCATTGGCGCTGGATACTTCCATCTTCCAACCTTTCGTTTCACAAAATTTGGCGTACATCCGGAAAAGGTCGCCTGCAAAGATGGCGGCTTCGTCTCCACCTGTACCTCCGCGAATTTCAAGAATGGCATTTTTACCGTCCTGAGGATCGGCCGGTACCAGTAACAGTTTGATTTCCTCTTCCAATACCGGAAGGCGTTCCTGGCTGTTGTCCATTTCCTCTTTGGCCATTTCTCTCATATCGGTATCCGACTCGTTTGAGAGAATGTCTTTAGCTTCTTCAATGTTGGCCAGCAGTTGCATGTACTCTTTACGGGCTTTCATCAAATCGTCCAGATCCTTGTATTCTTTGGTTAATTTTACGTATCGTTTCTGGTCGGCAATCACTGCCGGGTCGGTAATAAGGGTAGACACCTCTTCGAAACGGGCAACAAGACCGTCGAGTTTTTCTAATATACTATTGTTGTCTGCCATAAATTTAGGAGTTAAATGAGCTGCGAATTTTATCCGTCACGGAAGATACAGAGGTTTTCGTAAGTGCGTGTAGTGCCTCTGCAAACTCTGTATTCTTTGTGATGGATCTTGTTCGTTTTTTAATAAGTGAATTCTCCGAACTCACTCTTGATAATCAGTTCTTTCTTATCGCTTTCTTCGATGCGTCCCACGATTTGTGCAGGGATACCGAAAGATTCGCTGATCTTGATAACTTCGGCCGCGTGTTCGGGTGAAAGGTATACTTCAAGGCGATGGCCCATGTTGAATACCTTATACATTTCTGCCCAATCGGTTCCGCTTTGTTCCTGAATGGTTCTGAACAATGGGGGCACGGGGAAGAGGTTGTCTTTTACCACGCGTACATCGCCTACGAAATGCAGCACTTTGGTTTGTGCACCACCCGAGCAGTGCACCATTCCGTGAATTTCAGGACGTAGCGCATCGAGCAACTTTTTCACTACCGGTGCGTAAGTGCGGGTGGGAGAGAGGACGAGTTTTCCCGCGTCGATCGGAGAACCTTCTACTGCGTCTGTCAGCTTCAGTCCGCCCGAATAAACCAGTTCTTCGGGCACTGCTGCATCATAGCTTTCGGGATATTTCTCTGCCAGATATTTGGCAAAAACGTCATGGCGGGCAGAAGTCAGCCCATTGCTGCCCATACCGCCATTGTATTCTTTTTCATAAGTGGCTTGTCCGTGTGAGGCAAGGCCTACAATAACATCCCCCGGGCGGATGTTGGCATTGTTGATAACGTCTGCCCGTTTCATACGGCAGGTTACCGTACTGTCTACGATAATGGTACGGACGAGATCACCCACATCGGCTGTTTCACCACCGGTGGCATACACACCTACTCCCATTTCACGGAGTTCGGCCAACAGTTCGTCTGTTCCGTTGATGATGGCGGAAATTACTTCTCCGGGAATAAGAAGTTTATTGCGTCCGATGGTTGAAGATACCAGAATATTGTCGACTGCGCCCACACAAAGCAAGTCGTCTATGTTCATGATCAGTGCATCCTGGGCAATCCCTTTCCACACGGAGAGGTCCCCTGTTTCTTTCCAGTACATATAGGCCAGGCTCGATTTGGTTCCTGCACCATCAGCATGCATAATATTGCAATACTCCGGATCTCCACCCAGAATATCAGGGATTATTTTACAGAATGCTTGTGGAAAAATTCCTTTGTCGATGTTCTTGATGGCATTGTGCACATCTTCTTTTGATGCGCTGACGCCTCGCATCATGTATCGTTGATTACTCATGAGTTATTTGGATTTTGTATACAACGGCAAAAGTACTGCTTTTTTTCCTTATAGCCAACAAATTGGCGGATATAACGATGGAGTAATACGACAGGGAGAGAGTCCGTTTTAAATTTGGAAGTTTGAAATGAAAAGTTCAAAAGCGCTTTGCAATCTGCCCTTCAATCTGTTGTTAGTGCAGATCAGGCAAATGGACTTACATACACTCGCTGCGAAGTTAAAGCCCAAAGCACGAAAAGGTTTTGGTGAAAGTTTTGCCGGACCTTTAGTTAAAAGAGCTTTTTCATATGAAATTCTTTATCTTAGCTGCTAAGATGGACATCTTGGCGGCTAAGATATGTATCTTGCCCGCTAAGATATACATCGCAGCACCTGAGATGAACTTTAATTATTGTTTGAAACGAGTTTCCTTTTAGTTCTTTAGTACTTTAAACGGAATAATATCATTTTGTATTTGAAGTACTTTGGAACAAGGTTTAAGAAAAGAGTGGGGGAGGTGAGAGCGGGACGGAGAGAGGGTGACTGCGGAGCAGATTATATGAATGAATAAAGTGGGAAATATACCCTGTTGAGGGTTATTTCCCACTTTATTCATCGGATATTGTGTATCGACAATCTTTTCTGGTGAAAAGGATTTGCGTGACTTATCAGAATTTTACTTCCGGTGCCTTTTCCGTGCCTTCGGCTGCTTCGAAATAAGTACGTTTTTCGAAACCGAAAATGGAAGCAAAGATGCTTTTCGGGAACCGACGGATAGAGGTATTGTATGCCTGCGCAGCGTCATTAAAATTTTTGCGGGCAACGTTGATGCGGTTTTCCGTACCTTCCAGTTGTGCCTGCAATTCAAGGAAGTTTTGGTTGGCTTTCAGGTCCGGGTAGTTTTCGGTGATGGCAAGCAGCTTGCCCAATGCAGAAGTGACTGCTCCTTGCGCCTTCTGATACTCGGCTAACTTTTCCGGAGTGAGGTCATTAGCGTCTACTTTGATTTGAGTCGCTTTGCTGCGGGCTTCCACTACGCCTTCAAGTGTTTCCTTTTCATGTGAGGCATATCCCTTGACAGTGTTGACCAGGTTAGGAATCAGATCGGCACGACGTTGATACTGTGTCTCTACGTTAGCCCATTGGCTGCTTACATTCTCGTCCATGGATACCAGTCCGTTGTAGGCACTGATGGCCCAGATGACGATAACTGCCACTACGGCAATAAGGATAATAACTGACTTTTTCATATTGTTTCTTTTTGATTACTGATTAATGACTAATAGAATGATTGGGTTGCTTAGAAACGTGAGCCGGCACCTCCGCCTCCGCCCGAACCTCCTCCGAAGCTTCCACCACCGAAGCCGCCTCCGCCGCCTCCGAAACTTCCCCCTCCGAAGCCTCCGATGAAAGGACCTCCGCCTCTTCCGCCACGTCCCCTGTAATTGTCATCGTATGATTGTTGACGCCGGACTACGGTGTGTCCGCAATTGCGGCAAGTATAAATAATATCCTCGGTCTTTACTCCGCTGCGGTTCGATATTAAGTTCGTGCCGCTCCGTTGAAGTTGATGTTTTCCACATTTAGGGCAACGGGTACTTGCCCGTGCAGCCAGTATACCTACCACTCCGGCCACCACAATGAAACCTAAAATAGCAAAGAGAAGCATGGAGGCGGATATCCCCTTTTCTCCGGTATCTTTATCATCATTTACCATGGAGCCATCCAGACGCCGGCATACTGCTTGTACTCCTGCTACCATTCCCTGGTTCCAGTCTCCCTTTTTGAGATAAGGGATCATGTCCTTGGTTTGTATGCGTTTGCAGATTGCGTCTGGCAGGTCACCTTCCAGTCCGTAGCCGGTATAGAACTGTATACATCGCTGATCGGTGACCAGTAAGATGACCAGTCCATTATCTTTTCCTTTCTTGCCCACTCCCCACTGGTTCAGCAATTGATGGGAGAACTCAAAGCAGTCTTTATCTCCGATGGAAGGTACTACGGCAACTACAGTCTCGATACCTGTTTTTTGTTCCAGAGCATACAGCATCGAGTCCATTTCGTCACAAGCCTGTTGTGACAGGATGCTGGCAGGGTTACAGACATATTGCATCTTGTTCTGCAAATGTACTTTGGGGATATTCTCTACGGTGTATATCTTTTCCTGTGCTTTCAGTGGGAGGAATATCCACACGAAAAGCAAATAAGTGAGTATCTGTTTCATATCAATGAATGTAGCGGTCTGTGAATTCTTTTACTTTCCGGGTATATTCTTCCTTATTCTCTTTATAAGATAAGGCATGTGCGGCTCCCGGTACAATCCAAAGCTGCTTGGGAGCCGGTTTGGCTTCATAAAGGGGATAAACCATCCATGTGGGCACGTACGTATCTTTGTCCCCATGAATGAAGAACATCGGCAGGCGGCTTTTTTTAACCTGGTTCAATGATGAAGCCTCTTCGAAGTTCCATCCGTATTTTTTCTGGCACAGCAGGCTGGTGGTATTCATTAATGGGTATGAAGGAAGGTGGAAACTTGCTTTCAGTTCGTGCGAGAATTCATCCCAGACACTGGTGTAACCACAATCTTCAACGAAACATTTCACGAAGTAGGGCTGTACTTCGCCGGATACCATCATTGTGGTGGCCCCTCCCATTGAAATGCCATGTACAACCATTTGAGTACTGTCACCATAAAGCTCATTGGCGATGTGCATCCATTGCATTACGTCCAGACGGTCTTTCCATCCCATTTGAATGGCCGGTCCACCGCTCTCTCCCTGATGTTGCAGGTCGGGCAAAAGCACATTGTATTGCAGGTCGCGATTGTATAGATAGCCTATCATGAACATGCGGATTGCATTGTCCGTATAGCCATGTACAATGACCGCTGTCTTTTTGGTCGGCTGCGGGGCTGCGATGTAATAAGCATGCAGACGGATGCCTTCCGGATTTAAAACAAAAGTGTCCCGAAGTGCATGAGCCTGATTGAGGCTATCCACCCAAGGACGTAAAAACGGATAGTTTTCGTACATGAAAGGATAAGAATCGGCATTCTTGGCACGTATCTTCGCTTCCGGGCGGAGCGAATAGTTGAGCATGAAGAAACTTCCGCCTATCGTACATCCGGTAAGCAGCAGCAATAATATAACGACGCTTATCTTGATTCCTTTTTTCATTATTTATTCCATATTTCCCATGCGGCAAATGCCTGCAGCAATAACATTTCGAGACCGTTTTTGGTTACGGCCCCATGCTCCTCTCCCTTTTTCATGAAAAGAGTGGTGTTTGGATTATATAACAAATCGTACAATAAATGGTTTGGTGTCAGTAATTCGTAGGGAATGGCAGGACAAAAGTCTACTTTCGGATACATACCTACCGGTGTGCAGTTTACAATCACTGTATGTTCTGCCATGATTTCTGGAGTCAGTTCTTCGTAGGTCAGCATGCCTTCTTTTTGGGTACGGGACACGAATATACTATCGATTCCCAGATTCTTCAGGCCATGATAGATTGCTTTGGACGAACCGCCTGTACCCAGGATTAATGCTTTTTTATGATAAGGTTGCAACAATGGCTGAATGGACTGGCTGAATCCTATTATGTCAGAATTATATCCTGTCAGTTTTACTTTTCCTTTAGGACCACGAACAATTTTAATAACATTGACTGCACCTATTTGGGCAGTGTCTTTATCCAACTCGTCAAGGAAAGGGATGACTTGCTCTTTATAAGGGATTGTTACGTTCAGTCCGCACAGATTGGGGTTTTCTTCGATCACTTCCATAAAATCGTTGATTTCAGGAATCTCAAAGTTGACATATTCGGCGTCTATGCCTTCAGACTTAAACTTTTCATTGAAAAAGCCGATAGAAAACGAATGTTTCAGTGGATAGCCAATTAAACCATACTTTTGCATAAAGGGGGAGGATGTTAAATTAATATTTATTTCGTAGCCGTATAAAGTGTACAGATGCCGAATGTCAGCCGTCGGAATTGTACCTGGCTGAAGCCAACCTGCGAGATAACGTTTTTCATAACCTCTCCTTGGGGAAATGCTTTGATTGTTTGAGGCAGGTAGCTGTAAGCACTGTTGTCTTTCGATAATAGTTTGCCGAGGGTTGGAATGACTATTTTTGAGTAAATGGAAAATAATTGTTTCATCGGAAATCGATCCGGAGTTGTCAGCTCAAGGATTACCAGATGTCCGCCCGGTTTGAGGACACGGCACATTTCGGAAAGCCCTTTATCCAAATCTTCAAAGTTGCGGATACCAAAAGCGACAGTGATAGCGTCAAAACGGTTGTCGGCAAACGAGAGGGAGGTACAGTCTTCCTTTGCAAAAGATATCTTTTCGGAAAGACCTTCCTTTTTCACTTTTTCACGTCCCACATTCATCATTCCTTCAGAAATGTCTGTTCCGATCAGCTGGTCGGGTTGCAGTTCGCGGCATGCCAGAATGGCAAAGTCACCGGTACCGGTTGCCACATCCATTATCTGTTGCGGGCGGAAAGGTTTGAGCCAATTGATTGCCTTGCGTCGCCAACTCCGGTCAATCCCTAATGAAAGGGTATGATTCAGTTGGTCGTATGCAGGGGCAATGTTGTCGAACATCTGTTCTACCTGTTCGCTCTTTTTCCCGTCATTGCTATAAGGTTTGATTTGTTCTTGTGGGTAGTTCATTTTTCATTCAGAGTTTTATTCACCACAGGGTTTACAAAAGTGGATGGTTTTGGGTTTCAAAACCATGTTTGTGTACTTTGTATACCCTGTGGTGAATCTTATTCGTTTCTGATTCGGGCTTCTTATTTTAGAAATGCCATTACGTTCTTCTCGATACGTTCAGCGATGTTGCTGGTATCTTCTTTAACGAATTTCTCACCAGTGATGTTTTCGAATAATTCAATATAACGCTCGCTGATACTTTCTACGATGGCAGGAGTCATTTCAGGAACTTTCTGTCCTTCTTTACCCTGAAATCCGTTTTCCATTAACCACTCACGCACAAATTCTTTGGAGAGTTGCTTTTGGGCTTCACCTTTTTCGAAACGTTCCTGGTAACCGTCGGCATAGAAGTAACGGCTTGAGTCCGGAGTGTGGATTTCGTCCATCAGGTAGATGGTACCGTTGTGTTTACCAAATTCATATTTGGTGTCTACCAAAATCAAACCGCGTTCTGCTGCAATTTCAGTTCCGCGTTTGAACAGGGCCAATGTATATTTTTCAAGTGTAGCATATTCTTCCGGAGTAGCCAATCCCTGGGCCAGAATCTCTTCTTTGGAGATGTCTTCATCATGCAGTCCCATTTCTGCTTTTGTGGTTGGAGTCACGATGGGTTCGGGGAACTTCTGGTTTTCTTTCATACCTTCAGGAAGTTTTACGCCACAGATTTCGCGTACACCGCTTTTGTAGGCACGCCATGCGCTTCCGCAAAGATAACCGCGCACGATCATTTCTACCGGGAAACCTTCACAAAGCACTCCTACTGTAACCATTGGATCCGGGGTTGCGACTTTCCAGTTCGGACAGATGTCTGTTGTGGCATCCAGAAATTTAGCTGCAATCTGATTCAGCATTTGTCCTTTATAAGGGATGCCTTCGGGTAATACTACATCAAAGGCCGAGATACGGTCGGTAGCTACCATTACGAGTTGTTCGCCATTGATGTTGTACACATCACGTACTTTTCCGTGGTACACGCTTTTCTGTCCCGGAAAGTTGAAATCTGTTTTTGTTAATGCTTTCATACTTCTATATAATTATGAATTACAAATTACCAACGTTTTGCCGTTCTTTGCTTATGGTGAGCCGCTCGCCGTTTAACTTTTCCCGTTCGATTTTCTTTTCTTTGTCGAACTTTTCGTAAGCGTCTACAATCCGTTCTACCAGCTTATGGCGCACTATGTCTTTTTTATTCAGTTCAACAAAACTGATTCCTTTGACTCCTTTTAGAATGCGCAATGCCTGCACCAACCCCGATGTTTGTGAAGCCGGAAGGTCTATCTGGGTCATATCTCCGGTGATGATCATCTTGGTATTCATTCCCATACGGGTGAGGAACATTTTAATTTGCTGCGTGGTAGTATTCTGAGCCTCGTCCAGGATTACGACTGCATCATTTAGCGTACGTCCGCGCATAAAGGCTAATGGGGCAATCTGGATGATGTTCAGTTCCATGTATTCCTTTAGTTTGGCAGCTGGAATCATGTCCTGCAAAGCATCATAAAGAGGTTGCAGATACGGGTCTATTTTATCTTTCATATCTCCGGGCAGAAAACCTAACTTTTCACCGGCTTCTACCGCAGGGCGGCTGAGGATAATCTTCTTTATTTCTTTGTTTTTCAGTGCACGAACCGCTAAGGCTATGGCCGTATAGGTCTTGCCCGAACCTGCAGGTCCGATGGCAAATACCATATCGTTCTTGGCAAATCCTTCTACCAGCTTCAATTGATTTTCGCTGCGTGGAATAATGGGTTTTCCCGTGACACTGAATACAATCACATTGCCTGCTTTTTCGGCTTGCGGCGCATTCCCTTTTATAATGTCGATAATGACTTCTTCTTTCAGTGAATTGTATTCGGCGCAATATTTTTCAAGCTTGGTGATGTTTTCTTCGAAAGCGCACATTTCTTCCTCGTCGCCCAGTACTTTAATGACATTGCCTCGGGCAACAATGCGCAGCTTTGGATACAAAGCTTTTATTAATTGTATGTTAGCGTTGTTTACGCCATAAAAGATAACTGGATCGATATCCTCAAGAACTATCAGCTTTTCTATCATTGAATCAATTTAAAGGTTCACGCATACGCTGTGAAATGGACTGCAAATTTAATGAATCGTTCTCATACTTTGCCGATTCTTGCCGAATTAATTTGCGATGCTCTTTCCTGAGAAAGACAATTCCAGTATATTTGTGCCCTCGGAACTTATAAAAAGGCTAATTATGGATTTATCCAACTACAGGTATCTATTTACTATTTCTGTATTTTTATGTTTTACCCCGGTTTTTCTGGCAGGTTGCAAAAAGAAAGATATGTCTCTTAAACTTAACGAACCGCGTAACATCAAGGGAGTGGTAAGTTATAAACGTTCATTCGGGGATTTGAATGATGTGCAGCTAAAAGCGGCCCATACTTGGGGAATTACTCCGTTAGCCTCGCGTGAAGAAGCGGAAAATATGGATGGAAAACTGGTTCACATTACTGATAATGAATTTTATGCAGTGGATTCACTTACTCATTCCATTCCTTATTTAGTACCGCGTGCCAGTGCATTACTCGATACGATTGGAGCGAATTTTTTAGATTCATTGACTGCCAAAGGACTCAATCCGAATAAGATCATTGTTACATCTGTGCTTCGGACAGAGAATGATGTAAAACGTTTGCGTCGCCGGAATGGCAATGCGTCAAAAAACTCATGTCATTTCTACGGAACAACATTCGATGTAAGCTGGAAGCGGTTTAAGAAAGTAGAAGATGAGGAGGGACGTCCTCTTCAGGATGTAAGTGCCGATACCTTAAAGTTAGTGTTGGCTGAAGTGTTGCGTGATGTTCGCAAGGCTGATAAATGTTATATAAAGTATGAACTGAAACAAGGATGTTTTCATATAACAACGAGATAAACGGTAAACTATAAACGATGAACAAAGACTCGCAGAAGTAGCGCAGCCTGTTCATCGTTTATCGTTCATTGTTGTTTACTGTTTTTTATCTTCTTTTTCCTCCTTCTTGTCTTTTTCTTCCGGGTGAATAATGTTTTTAACCGTTTCTCCGATAGGCAGTTTGTCCAATACTCCTAAACTTGGTGCGACAGTTTTTACCAATGTGTTCAAGAAATTGCTTGTGCCTCCATTACCTCCGTCGAATACAGTGATATTGCCTAAGTTCATATGTTCGAAGGCTTTTACCTGTTCGCCTGCTATTTCTTTCCACTGATCTACCATCTTGTATTGAATAGCAATAGCCGGATTTGATTCGGCAGCTTTCACCATGGCTTCGAAACCTTCTGCTTCTGCCAGTAACGAGCGTTTTTTACCTTCTGCTTCTGCTTCGAGTTTCAGTTGAATCGCTTTTGCCTCTGCCTCTGCCTGTGCCAGTGTTGCTTTGGCACGGGCTTCTGCTTCACGGGTGATTTTTTCGGCTACGGCTTCTGCTTGCAGAATAGCTTCTTGGCGGGCAACTTCTGCCGGTACTATTTTTTCTGCTTTCAGAGATGATTCTACTTTTCGTGCTTTTGCCTCTTCCACTTCTTTTTGAGCGATTTCTTTAGCTGTCTGTACGGCTGCTTCCGATTTGGCTGCAGCTTCACCGGCTTGTTTGTCGGCATTGGCTTGGGTTACGGCCAGTTCGGAGTTAGACAACGCGATTTCTTTTTGTGCTTCGTTTCGTCCGATGGCAGCTTTCTTTTGTGCTTCAGCTTGTTTGATCTCCATGTCGGAGTTCAACTCTGCAATGCGGCTTTCCTTTTCGGTATTGGCCTGCTCTATCCGGATATTCTTTTCTGCTTCTGCTTTAGCCACTTGCGATTCTTTTTCCGCATTGGCGATAGCTACCTGGGAGATACGGTCTTTATCGGCATTGGCTACGGAGATTTCTTGCAGCTTTTTGGTTTCCGCAATGGCGATATCTTGATCTTTACGAGTCTCCGCCACTTTGGTTTCACGTTCTTTAATCTGGTTGGCAATTTTGATAGCACCCAGTTTTTCCTGTTCTTCAATATTGGCTTGTGCCTCGTTTTGAGCTTTACTTTCCGCTTCTTTTCCTAAATTGACGATATAATTGGCAGCATCGCGAATATCGCTGATGTTAATATTCATCAGGTACAAACCGAATTTGCGGAGTTCTGTATCAATGTTATCTTTTACTTTAGAGAGAAATTTATCACGGTCGGAGTTCAACTCCTCAATTGTCATGTCGGCAATAACCAGACGCATCTGTCCGTAAACCACATCTGTTATCAGATTTTGTTTATCGTCCATGGTCAGCCCCAGCATACGTTCGGCAGCATTTTGCATGACTTCGGGATCCGTACTGATAGCTACTGTAATGGTAGTCGGCACATCTACACGAATATTCTGGGCGGAAAGTGCTCCTGTCAGTTTACAGTCTATCTGCATCGGTTTCATCGACAGGAATTCATATCCCTGTACGATAGGCCATACGAAAGCGGCACCACCGTGATATAGTTTTGCAGACTTTTTATCTCCGCCTGTTTTACCATATACTACTAATACTTCGTCACTTTTACATTTCCGGTAGCGTGAAAGGATACCGATAAATGTAATTAAGATTACCGCCACGAGTATGGCAGCCATAATCATCATTTCCTGGGTCATAGTTCTCTTTTTTGAGTTTTTAATTATTGGATATATAAAGTTCCGTCCTTGTAGGAGGTGATCGTTGCTTTATCTCCGGTTTGATAGGGTTTACCTGATTCCGTGATAACATCAATTTCTCTCATGGCCCCATCCCGGCTGACTTGTACGGTATACTTTTTTTCGTTCTGTTTGAAGTAAATGGTACATTCTCTTCCTACTAATTGTTCTGTTTTCTCCGAGTGATTGGTCTGTTGCAGCTGGTAGGCTTTCTTATATAAAAACCAGACGGCAAATACAAATATCAGTCCGATGACAAATCCAGTCAGGTAAGTCTGTATTTCGGTGTTGTGCTGCAGATACATATACCAGCCGAATCCGATACCGAAGTGGGTCAATCCTTTAAAGGAAACTACACTGCTGATATCAGTGTCGATGTCCGTATCTGCGTCGAAATCACCAAAAAAAACGGATAGGATGAATTGTACTGCAAAAATGCCTGTCGTGACAATAGCAATGGTTAGGAAAATATTACTACTCATGGCAATAGGTGTTTAATGGATCATTTTATAGATATAGTCCCCAAATATACATCTTTGGTTTTTATATGCAAAGGTAAACTAACAAAAAAATGGAAGAATCGGAAAATGAATGTATATTTGTACCCTAATTATTAAACAGAAATTGAAAAAACTATGAAGACAATCCTACTCTTTACTCTGAGTCTGCTGCTCTCTTTATCCGTGTCGGATGTTTGTGCACAAGAACGTGTTTACGACATTTCCCAGTTTGGCTTGAAAGCCAATAGTAAGAAAAACGCATCACCTGTTGTGCGTAAGGCCATAGCTAAGATTAAAGCTGAATGCCGTAATGGTGAAGAAGTGGTACTTCGTTTTCCTGCCGGACGCTACAATTTCCATGAAAACGGTTCGGATGTACGCGAATATTATATATCCAATCACGATCAGGACAATCCCAAAAAGGTGGGCATTGCCTTGGAAGATATGAAGAACCTGACTATTGACGGACAAGGTTCCGAGTTTGTATTTTATGGAAGGATGATTCCGGTTTCTTTGCTCCGTTCGGAGAATTGTGTACTGAAGAACTTCAGTATTGATTTTGAACAGCCTCATATTGCTCAGGTGCAAGTGATAGAGAATGATCCGGAAAAAGGAATCACTTTTGAACCTGCATCGTGGGTGGATTATCGTATAAGTAAGGATTCTGTATTTGAAGGACTGGGTGAAGGCTGGACAATGCGATACTCTTGGGGAATTGCTTTCGATGGTAAAACAAAACATGTCGTATACAACACCAGTGATATCGGTTGTCCTACCAAAGGAGCTTTCGAAGTGGCTCCCCGCCGTATCTGTTCTCCGAAATGGAAAGATGCGCGTCTGGTGCCTGGCACGGTAGTGGCCATGCGTGGATGGGGACGTCCTACTCCCGGTATTTTCATGTCACATGACATTAATACTTCTTTGCTTAATGTTAAAGTGCATTATGCCGAAGGCATGGGACTTTTGGCACAGCTTTGCGAAGATATTACACTCGATGGTTTCGGGGTTTGTCTGAAAGGCGATAATGATCCTCGTTATTTCACAACGCAGGCAGATGCCACTCACTTCTCCGGATGTAAGGGAAAGATTATTTCGAAGAATGGCCTGTACGAAGGAATGATGGATGACGCCATTAATGTACACGGAACTTATCTGAAAGTAATCAAGCGGGTAGATGATCATACGTTGATAGGACGCTATATGCACGATCAGTCCTGGGGGTTCGAATGGGGACGTCCGGGGGATGATGTTCAGTTTGTACGTTCTGAAACGATGGAGCTGATTGGCAATCAAAACCAGATTACTGCAATTCGTCCTTATGATAAAAATGAAATATCGGGAGCCCGTGAGTTCAACATTACTTTTAAAGATCCTATTGATCCGACTATCAATGAAAAAAGTGGTTTTGGGATTGAAAACCTGACATGGACTCCTGAAGTGCTGTTTGCCGGCAATACGATTCGCAATAACCGTGCTCGCGGTACACTGTTCAGCACTCCTAAAAAAACAGTGGTAGAAGACAATCTGTTTGATCATACCTCCGGTACGGCTATTTTATTGTGTGGCGATTGCAATGGCTGGTTCGAGACAGGTGCTTGTCGTGATGTTACCATTCGCCGCAATCGTTTTATCAATGCGCTTACCAACATGTTCCAGTTTACCAATGCAATTATCTCTATTTATCCTGAAATACCTAATTTGAAAGATCAACAGAAGTATTTTCATGGTGGTAAAGACGGAGGTATTGTGATTGAGAACAATGAATTCGATACATTTGATGCACCGATTCTTTATGCAAAGTCAGTAGACGGGTTGATATTTCGCAACAATGTGATTAAAACCAATACAGAATTTAAGCCTTTCCACTGGAATAAAAACCGTTTCTTGCTTGAACGGGTGACAAACGTGAAGATTTCAGAGTGAAGTCGGGACTCTGTAAAATACTTATAAACGTATGAAGAGAATTTTATTATCCCTTTTAATCTGTTTCCCTATATTCCTTTGGGCGCAGGAAGACAATAGTAAATATTTGGCTGGTGCAGTGCCGGTTGTTAATGGAAAGGTCATCTTTACAGAACAGATTCAGGCTCCCGGGTTATCAAAACAACAAGTTTATGATGTCTTGTTGAAGTGGGCCGAGAAACGTTTTGCACCTTCAAAAGGACAAAAGGGCAGAGTTGCCTATTTTGATAAGGAAAGAGGGCAGATTGCATGTCTGGGTGAAGAATATCTTCAACTATCTGCAACCAACAGTTTCTTTTTGGATCGTGCTACCATCAAATATCGATTGGTGATGAACTGTCTGGATGGATCTTGCAAGATGGAGATGTACAACATTTCTTATTTTCATGGTGACAATAAAGAAATGGAGGCCGAAGACTGGATAACAGATGAGGCGGGATTGAATAAAGCCAAAACAAAAGTGGTTGCCAAGTATGGAAAACTCCGTATCAAAACAATCGATCTGTTTGATGACCTGACGGAAAAGGCAGCGAAGGCGTTGGGAGGAACGGAGGTGCTGGTTCCCCTCATAGCCAAAGAACCGAAAGTTGTTCCGGGAGAGTTTAGCCGGGAAATTCCGGGGGGTGCTGCGGACGGTTCCATGGCAGGCTACAGACGCATCTCTGCGGATAAGATCCCGGGCAATATCATTAAGATGCTTTCTGAGGACTGGATGCTGATTACAGCCGGTACGGAAGAAAAATATAACATGATGACGGCAAGTTGGGGCGGATTGGGATATCTTTATAATAAACCGGTTTCGTTTTGTTTCATTTATCCTACGCGTTATACTTATCAGTTGATGGAAAAGAATGACACATATACTATCAGCTTTTATACGGAAGCTTATCGGGATGCTCTGAAATATTGTGGAAGCCATAGTGGAGGTGATACTGATAAGGTGAAAGGCGCCGGACTGACTCCTCTCACTACTCCTTCGGGCAGTAAAGCTTTCTCGGAAGCATGGATGATTATAGAATGCAAAAAAATGCTCTCCCAGCCGATTGCTTCTGGTGCTTTTGATAGTCCGGAATTGAAAGGAGAATGGAAGGATAAACCTTTGCACAAGATGTATATCGGTGAGATAATCAATGTGTGGATCAAGTAAAGCAATTAATTATTGATAAGTATCAATCCCTACTTTTCAATTAAAGCAGTATCTTTGCACGCAAAAACCAAGTGAACGGAATGAGCGTGCAAAGATATTTTATTTATTTGGCCTATGATGGCACCCATTATCATGGATGGCAGATTCAGCCTAACGGTATCAGTATACAGGAATGCCTGATGAAGGCACTTGCCACTTTTTTACGGAGAGATACGGAAGTGATTGGGGCGGGACGGACAGATGCCGGGGTACATGCTTCGCTGATGGTTGCCCACTTCGATTACGAAGGAGAGATGCTGGATACGGATAAGGTAGCCGAGAAGTTGAATCGTCTTTTACCTCAGGATATTTCAGTCTATAAAGTTTGCCGGGTAAGGCCGGACGCACATGCGCGGTTTGATGCGACAGCCCGTACTTATAAATATTATATCACTACCGTAAAGTATCCTTTTAATCGCCAGTATCGTTACCGGATACACAATCCGCTCGACTTTCAGAAGATGAATGAGGCCGCTCTGACCTTGTTTCATTATACGGATTTTACCAGTTTCAGTAAATTGCATACGGATGTAAAGACCAACATCTGCAAGATTATGCATGCCGAATGGACACAGGAGGATGAATATACCTGGGTGTTTACCATTCAGGCGGACCGTTTCCTGCGCAACATGGTGCGTGCCATCGTCGGTACTTTATTGGAAGTAGGCAGAGGTAAGTTGTCGGTAGATGGCTTCCGTAGAATAATCGAGCAACAAGACCGTTGTAAAGCCGGAACCTCTGCTCCCGGCAATGCGCTTTTCCTGGTGAATGTAGAATATCCTCAAGATATATTTGAATGAGTTCTTTTTAAATAAACTCTGTTATGTGGTTACTCCTTGCTTTTCTTTCAGCGACCTTGCTGGGCTTCTATGATGTGTTTAAAAAGAAGTCGTTAAAGGACAATGCGGTTCTGCCTGTCTTGTTTCTCAATACGCTCTTTTCCAGTCTTATATTCCTGCCTTTCATCTTGTTGTCGGCATTTGTCCCCGGAGTGCTGGAGGGTACTATGTTCGATGTTCCCGTCGTCGGGTGGGAAGTACACAAATTTATCATTATCAAGTCTTTTATCGTACTTTCTTCGTGGATACTTGGCTATTTCGGGATGAAACATTTGCCTATTACGATTGTAGGTCCCATTAATGCAACCCGCCCTGTAATGGTGCTTGTGGGAGCCATGCTGGTTTTTGGCGAGCGTCTGAATCTCTATCAGTGGATCGGTGTGTTGCTGGCTGTAGTTTCTTTCTTTATGCTAAGCCGTTCGGGGAAGAAAGAAGGGATTGACTTTAAACATAACAAGTGGATTCTTTTTATTGTGTTGGCAGCCGTAGCAGGTGCGGTAAGCGGATTGTATGATAAGTATCTGATGAAGCAGTTGCCCCCGATGGTGGTACAGTCGTGGTATAATGTCTATCAGGTGTTCATCATGTGTCCTATCCTTGCCTTGCTCTGGTGGCCCAAACGTAAGTCGTCCACACCCTTCCGCTGGGACTGGGCCATCATCTTTATTTCCATTTTCCTCTGCGCTGCGGACTTTGTTTACTTCTATGCATTGAGTTACGAAGATTCGATGATTTCGATTGTCTCGATGGTTCGGAGAGGAAGCGTCATCGTATCTTTCCTTTTCGGTGCTATGATGTTCCGTGAAAAGAATTTAAAAAGCAAGGCGATTGACCTTATTCTGGTGTTAATCGGAATGATATTCCTATATTTGGGAACTAAATAAGAACGTAAAGAAACAAGATTATCAGATATGAAAAATTCTACTCTTACCCTCCTGGTATTTATTCTGGGTATTTTTTCTTCCTTTGCTGTCAAAGCGCAGGAGGCCAAAACGGTGTTCGTGAATATACCTGACTCACTGTGTCCGTTGCTGACATCGGTGAACCGTGCAGATTGTATCGATTTCATCGAAAGTAAGATGAAGGCCCAGGTGACCAACCGTTTCGGGGGTAAGTCGGAAATGACGGAATTAAGTCCCGATTATATATCTCTTAAAATGTCTGATGCGAGCAGTTGGCAGATGAAACTGTTACCGCTGAACGATAGTGTAAAAGTGGTCTGTGCTGTTTCTACAGTTTGTGCTCCGGCATGCGACAGTCATATCCGCTTCTATACCACCGATTGGAAAGAACTTCCTGCCGATGGGTTTCTGCCTTCAGAGCCTCATATAGATAATTTCTTTACTTCTTCCGACTCTACTGATTACGATTTTATCGATGCCCGTCTGCAAGCCGATATGACTTTGATGAAGGCGGAGCTTTCTAAAGAGGATGAGACGTTGACTTTTACTCTGACTACTCCGGAGTATATGGAAAAAGAAACGGCGGAAAAACTGAAACCGTTTCTCCGCCGTTCAATTGTTTACACCTGGAAAGGTGGGAAGTTTATCCCAGACACTCTTTGATGTATGCCTCCATTTCGGGAGTATGTTCTTCTACGCTTTGCAATAGCTTGAATTGTGCTTTTGTACGAACCAGATTATGTTCGGGATACTTAATCTTGTAATAAGTGTCTCCGTTGATGTAGTCTGCCAGGAAGCGTACACATTGCATATAAGGGAAGAGAGCTGCTGCATAAGGCAGATTCTCAATCTCGATCGGAGTGAGGAATGAACCGGCTCCTTCCAGATATCCCTTGGTGAATGCTTTGAATATCTCCATGTTGAAGTTGACATTATCCAGGTTTTTATCGTCTTCGTCTCCGGTATTGGCTCCTGTACGCAGGAAATCACCGTAGTCAGAGAAGATAAAGCTTGGCATTACTGTATCGAGGTCGATTACACAAAGCACTTTGCCATCTTCGTCGAACATCATATTGTTCACTTTCGTATCGCAGTGGCATACGCGTTTCGGCAGTTTGCCTTCACGATACAGGCGTTCGGCCTTGCACATTTCGTCTGCACGTTTCTCTATTTCGTCCAGATAATACTGTACTTCAGTTACTCGTCCGGCTGCATTGGCTGCTACAGCTTCACGAAGTTGCTTCAGGCGGAATTCCATGTTATGGAAATCGGGGATAGTCTCACCCAGTGTTGTCGGGATGTCAGCCAGCATTGCCTGGAAGTTACCGAAAGCAGCTCCGGCATAATATGAATATTCCGGGTTTACTGTTTCATAAGTTTTGGCACGGGGGATGAATACCATCACACGCCAGTAGCTGTCACCGTCGAACCAGTATGTTTTGCCTTCTTCTGTCGGGAGGAAAGTCAGTACCTTGCGGTCAATATCTGTTTCTCCGGCTTCCGTCAGTTTTTTGCGGATGTGTCCGGTTACAGCAGCGATGTTGTCCTGAAGCATTTCCACATTCTGGAAAATGGCGTGGTTGATACGTTGCAACACATAGTCGGGAGCATCTGTTTCGGTAGTGTTTACCTTATAAGTGTCGTTAATCAGTCCGGCGCCGAGTGGTTTGATTTCGCTTACAGTGCCTTGTACTTTGAATTTAGATACGATGTTCAGTAAATCTTTCATGGTTTCTATTTTTAAGTTAGTTTATCTTGGTACGATTGTAAATCCCCATTTGTATTCCTGGTTTGCCGGAATGTTGTAGCCCGGTTCGGGACGTGCACCCCAGCTGTTATATCCGGCCACACCCTGCTGCTTCATATCCACACATACCTCAACGAAGTTTCTCGGTGAGATATCGTTGATATGTGTCTTTCTCGGCAACTGATCTTTGGCTTTGCTTTCATCGTGAACCAGTTCACCGGCATCACGGTTCAGCCATTGATACGGACGTGATACGGTTTCTTCTCCGTCAAAATCCTCTACCGAATTGCGCAGTGCATTGAAGCCGATTGTTTTGTCTGCATAGATCGTCAGTCCCTTACCGCCTTTTTTATTCAGGGTCAGCCAACGGGTGTCGGTATGATGGCCGTTTTCCTGCGGACGTACGTATGGGAAGTACATATTGTCGGCGGTTGTTTTATAGAGGTCGATCAGAGTACCGGCATTACGGTCCACATAGTTTTCCTCCGGTCCGCGTCCGAAGTATTCTACCTGGTTCATTTCTGCAGGCAGACGGAAGCGTACACCGATACGGGGTACTTCCAGTTTAGAAGCAGCCTTGCGCGCCGCATCGCTTCCCGGAGTGAAAGTAGCCATCAGCGTTGCCTCGGAGGCTTCGGTCTTGGCAGCTTCCATATCGGTAGAAGTGAAAGTGAAATCAGCCTTTACTACACCCGAAGGATGGATGCGGTATGTAACAATGTAAAGGTTACCGGCAGCCAGCAGATAGTTGGCGGTCAATACGGCATCTTTGCCGTCCATTACTATGTTGGCGTCTACTACATTGAAGTTTTTGCTCGATTGTTTCCATACTTGCAGGCGTTTGGGGTTACCGTTGCCATAGTCGTTATCGTTCGGTGCACGCCAGAAGTTAGGCTGAAGTCCGAAACCATCTTTAAAGTATTCGGTTCCGCCTACTTTATATGAAGAAACCAAGCCGGTTTTCTTATCAAATACGAAGCTTACCTTTGAAGAGGAAGCACTCAGTTCGTTGCCTTCTGCCGATACTTTCAGAGTTGGACCACCGGTAGCGAAAGTACGTTCACTCGGTTCAACCGGCAGGCGGAACTGTTCGTATGCAATTTCGTGTCCAACCGGAATTAACGGCTCCGGTTCAGTCGTAGTTACGTTGAAGTATATGAAGTATTCGGTTCCCGGTTTCGATTTCAGTCCGCTTACCGGAATAGTAATTTCTTTACTTCCCTGTGGCTCTACATTGACTGACATTTTACCACCTTTCACCGTTTTTCCGTTTGCTTTAATGGTATACGAGATCATATACTTCTGCAGGTTTGTGAAGTAGAAACGATTCTTAACCAGGAATTTTCCATTGGCCGGATCCACCGGTTCGAAAGCTACGTTCTGATGAACATACTTCACTTCAGCCATTGCCGGATGCGGTGTACGGTCCGGACTAACGATACCATTGCAGCAGAAGTTACCGTCGTTCGGCGTATTTACACCATAGTCACCACCGTATGTCCAGAAGTGACGTCCGTTCTCGTCTACTGCGTCAATGCCCTGATCCACCCAGTCCCAGATGTATCCACCCTGCAAGTTCGGATATTTATAGATTGCTTTCCATTGATCCCAGAGGTTACCGTTCGAGTTACCCATTGCGTGTGAATATTCGGAAGGGGCTATCGGACGGTCGCTGCCGCGTTTACCCATAGCTTCGAGCCACTGTGCTCCCGGATATTGCGGAACGTACATATCGGAGTTCCATTCCCACTGGGCGCGTTCGTAGTTTACCGGACGGTCCATGATGTTTTTATCGGCATCCTTCAACCAAAGGTAGGTCTGATAGAAGTTGTAACCGTTACCGGCTTCATTACCCAGTGACCAGAAAGTCAGACTCGGATAGTTCTTGTTACGTTCGAACATGTTGATCGTGCGGTCCATATGTGCTTTCAGCCATTCGGGGTTGTTTCCTAACGTACCACCTTTTTTCAGGTCGTAGTACATGCCGTGGCTTTCGATGTTTGCTTCATCATATATATAAAGTCCGTATTCGTCGCATAACTCATAGAAGCGGCGGTCCTGCGGATAATGGCATAGGCGGACCGTATTCAGGTTATGTTGTTTCATCAATTCGAAATCTTTGCGCATCAGCTCTTCGGTCATATAGTGACCGGTAGCCGGATTGTGTTCGTGGATGTTTACTCCCTTCAGTTTCAGCGGCTGGCCATTGATAAAGAGGCATACATAAGGCTTTCCGTTACCCGCCAGTTGCTCGATCGGTTTGATTTCGATACGGCGGAAACCCACGTTAAACGGAATGATTTCGTTCACTTTACCGTTTTCTTTCACGGTCATCACCAGCTTGTAAAGATTAGGAGCTTCCGAAGTCCAGGTTTTGACTCCCGGGAGTGTCTGGTCGAAAGATACTGTGCGGGTTTCTCCGGCAGCTACATCAGCAGTTTTTTCTCCGGTGGCTACTACGTTACCTTTGGCATCGAGCAATTCGTATACCAGAGCCATGTTGCTGGCAGCCGAACCGTTATTTCTCAGGTCTGCACCCAGTTTGAAGATACCGTCTTTGTATGTATCGTCCAGGGTCGATGTCACGCGGAAGTCTTTCAACGCGGCTTTAGGTTGTGAATAGAGGAAAACATCACGTTCGATGCCGCTGATACGCCAGAAGTCCTGGCATTCTAGATAAGACCCGGTACTCCAACGGTAAATCTTTAAAGTAAGTACATTTTTGCCGGGTTTCACGAATTTGTTGATCAGGAACTCCGCAGAGTTTTTGGAATCTTCGCTATAACCCACTTCCTGCCCGTTGATGTACACGTATACACCCGATTTGGCACCGGCCAGGTGAAGATAAATATCACGTCCGTCCCAATCGGCGGGGATATCGATGTCGCGACGGTACACACCTACCGGATTGGCCTCCGGTAGAGTCGGAGGTTGTGGGTTACGGGGCTGGAATTCATAACCGTGATTGGTATAGATAGCCACGCCATGGCCCTGTACTTCCCAGTTGCCCGGTACTTTTATATCTGTCCAGTCGGCTGTGCTCACCGAAGGGTCGGTGATGTTGGCCGGCAGATTCTTGTATGAATCTACAAAGTAGAACTTCCAGGTTCCGTTCAGAAGTTGATAATATTTGCTTTTTTCGAACTTTCCGGTCAAGGCGTTTGCACGGTTTTCGTAGGTCATAAATGAAGAACGGGGGTATTCTTTATTTACGGCTACTACCTGTACGTCTTGCCAGTAAGGCTTCTTCGGTTCATTGCCGGCCGAAGCAAAAGCGGAGGCCATCAGGAGGCCACCCAGCATAAGGCTATTTAAGGTATGAGATAGTCTTAATTTCATGTTTCGAGGGTATTAGAATGATAATTTATTTAACTTTTATATGATCAAAGCCTTCTCCGTATACACCGATCACTGCGCTTTGCGAAACAAAAGCAGTCGGATCACAGTCTTTTATCAACCGGAAGATAATGGTTGATTCCCGTTTCTTGGCCAGGACGAACATCATCTTCTGCTCTTTGCCGGTATAGAACCCGGTTGCATTGATGACGGTTACTCCCCGGTGTGGATATTCGTTGATGCGTTTGCCTATTTCTTCGTACTTGTTGGAGATAATGAAGAATTGTACGGATTGTCGTGCACTGTTCACCACCTGGTCCAGCACAAAGCTGCAAACATAAAGAGTCACATATCCGTAAACTACCTTTTCCCAGTCTTTCAATACAAAGTAGCTGGAGGAGATGATGATCAGGTCACAGATCAGCATGACTCTTCCCAGAGTGATGTCGCGGTATTTGTTGATAACAGCCGCAATGATATCTGTTCCTCCGGTACTTCCGTTGGCCGAGAAAGCAATACCGATGCCACTTCCGCAAAAAGAGGCACCCAACACACAAGCCATGAACGGCTGGTCGTGTAGTAAGGTTACGTTCGCCGTTAATTTTTGGATGATAGACAGGAAGAAGGTTAAAGTGAATACACCGAATATGGTTTTGAGACTGAATCGAAATCCCAGCACTTTGAGGGATACCATCAGCAATACGGCATTGATGGCGAAGTAAGTGTATTGAACCGGAAATCCGGTAGCGAAATAAACAATAGAGGCAATGCCCGGCACTCCACCGGTGGTGATGTCGTTAGGAAGCAGGAAGAGAGTCCAACCGATGCCGTAAAGGATCATTCCCAAGGCAATCATTAAGTAGTCTTTCGTTTCTCTGATTACTCCCTGTTTAGAGGGCTTTGATATTTTCATCTTCATGGATGGGTTGTGTAGTCTTATAATCGGACACGGATTTCATGAACCGGCCGGCATTGCGTAGCGAACTACTTGCCGGAGGACTCGTGAAACCCGTGTCAAAAAGAGGTTTTATTATTTTGCGAAAGCGTGTCTGTAACCTTTCACCTTGTTCCATGCTCCACGAGTGAAGTCAGGGATAGCTACCGGTGCAGAGCTGTTTTCGATAGAAAGCTTGGTCAGGTCGGCCATGCAGCACCATTCTGCAAGGTCATAAACGTCCATATCCAAAGGAAGACCGTTGCGCAGACAGTAAACCAGACGGTAATCCATGATGTAGTCCATACCACCGTGTCCACCTACTTTTTTAGCTGTTTCTTCCAGTTCTTTGTGGATCGGGTGTTTGTATTTATCCATCAGGGCTTTTTTAACGTCAGCGGGTACAGAGCCGTGTGCGTTCAGCTTTTCGTGGTTAGGTACGTCGTTTGAAGCGATCTGAGTCGGACGCATGCAGTATTCTTCGATAGGATATTTGCTTGCATAACCGTCGGCACCTACTACCTGATACATACGGCTGTAAGGACGCGGAGTCATTACGTTGTGCTGAATCAGGATCGTTTTACCTTTTTCCGTACGGATCAGTGTAGAAGTCTGGTCACCGTTCTGGAAATCTTTTACTTCTTTGCCGGTTGTTTTTTTGATGTATGCCGGACCGTTGACAGCCTTTGTATCCATAGATACGAGGTAGTTCATTTTGTCACCACGGTGAATGTCGAGCAGCTGGCAAGCCGGGCCCATACCGTGAGTGGCATATACATCGCCACGATGATTCTGATTGTAATCCATACGCCAGTTGTTCCAGTAGTATGGCCAGAAGTCTTCGAGGTTGTGGATGTAAGCACCTTCTGTGTGAAGCACTTCACCGAATACGCCTTGCTGAGCCATGTTCAGTGTAGTCAGTTCGAAGAAGTCATATACACAGTTTTCAAGCTGCATACAGTGTTTACGAGTTTTTTCAGAGGTATTGATCAGCGCCCAGATTTCGTCCATGGTCATTGCCGAAGGAACTTCGATGGCAACGTGCTTGCCGTGTTCCATGGCGTAGATAGCCATCTGTGCGTGATGTTTCCAGTCAGTCGCGATGTAAACGAGGTCGATATCGTTACGTTCGCAAAGTTTTTTCCAGGCATCTTCGCTACCGGAGTAAGAAGCTGCTTCAGGCAGGCTTGCCTTGGTCAGGATTTTCTGTGCACCGGCTACGCGTTCGGGGATAAGGTCGCAAAGGGCTACGATCTGTGTTCCGGGGATGTGAGTGAAGCGTTCTACTGCACCCGGTCCACGCATACCCAAGCCAATGAATCCGACACGTACCACGTCGAGTTTAGGAGCAGTCAGTCCGACTACGTCTTTTTGTCCGGCGGGACGTACAGGCACTGGAGTCTCGATAGGCTTGATGGTTTGTGCTACTGCACCCGAAGTGCAAGCAAACAATGCAAGTCCGATAAACAGGGCATTTAGATGTTTAAACATGTTTGATAAGATTTGATTAGTTAATAAAATTGTTGTTAATAATAGTGTTTCATTTCTCGTGCAAAGATAAGAATACTTTTCACAACTCTTATCTTTTATACGATTAAAACGTTCTCTGTTACATCTTTAATTCATAGATATTCCGGTTGTTATTATAACAGGATAAATCCTGTCAGCCTGCAGAGACGGTCACTTCCGTTGTTGAATGGAAGATGCCATCTCTGCAGCAGGCTGGTTTTGCTTTCTGCAAAATCCTGGTAATGTCATCTTTTACAAGTTGTTTGAACCCGGTAGTGCAATGTTTTTCCGGGGTATATAATGCAGCGTGTAGTGTGTTGTGGGTTGCAACTCTTTTATTCATTCTTCTGTTTCTTTGTTATGAGATTCTTTTCTTTCGTTTGGTTGCTCGAGCAATGATTTACTTTTTGATATACGTTATAAATACACATCATTGGGGAGTGACCCTCTGTGTTATAGCTTAATTTTATAATATTTTAATAAATGATAAACCTTAAAGCCGCTTTTTACTTTTGAAAGCAGAATATTCTGAATAGTATGATTCTGATAGTATATCCTGTCTTTTGTTGACTTGCAATCGGTGTGAAATAGTTGAACCGGAGAGCAGAACTGCATATAAAATGAATATGAACCGCAAAAGTATGCGTAGATGGCGTGAATTCTTCTATATATATGCATTGAGGCTTTTAAACTAAGGCTCCGTTTCTAATAAAGGAAGGCGGCGTTGGTTTAAAACCAAGGCTCCGTTTCATTAAAACCGAGGCGGCATTGGGGAGGAAGAGAGCAATCGTTATCCTGATTCGGCTTTCTTTTTATTTTTTAGCCCGGTGCAGGCTACCGTCGTTAGAGTGTCAGAATGTTCCTGTTCGGGGGCATAGCAAGAAATAATGTAATGTTTGGACCGGAAAGGATAGTGCCCTGATCCGAAATCAGCCGAAAGGGTGATAACCTGAAAAAATGTAATCGCCGGAGAGGGTGATATTATTCATCGGAAAGAAGACTACCCGGATATAGCGCAGGCTACACCGGGTAGAAAATACAAAATGATAATAAATATACATTGCTGCCTTCTTGTCAGAATGTATCAGGGCTTCAACTCAATCCATTCGCCTGCCTGAGTATCTATGTTGAGAATATCCGGACCGGACAATGTATAGTTTTTATCCGGTTTCAGTGTGCCGGGGCGGGCTATTTTCAACATGCCGCCTTTCTCCGAATAGATGCGTACACGGGTGATTTCTCCGCCTTCCATCTGTGCATAGACAAGGAATGCACCCATCGCACGCAGTCCTTCGAACGATACATCTTTCCACTCTTCGGGCAGTGCGGGGAAGATGCGTATCGTGCCCGTATGGCTTTGCAACAGCATCTCCTGGATGCCCGATGCGAAAGCAAAGTTACCCTCGAGCGTGAAGGGGCGGTAAGTGAAACGGGATTTGCCGCTTTTGGTCTGGTCACCGTTGGCGTGGAAGGTGTTTTTCAGGCAGAAACATTCAGCAAAGGTTCTCAGGGCCTGTGCCGCACCTTTGCCGTCGAATGCCCGGGCTTTCATATTGGCAAGCCAACTGTACGAATAGCCTGTCCAGTAGTCCGGCCCCACTTCGTCGAGCCGCTTCAGGGTGGCCCGTATGATGTGTTGTGACTTTTCTCCGTCGCTCCAGTCTATCAGTCCCATCGGGTGAATGGCCATGGCATGGGAGAAGTGGCGGTGCGATTCATTGTAAGGATATCCTTTGGCAAAGGTGAGGCAACCTTCTTCATCCACATCGTAGTCCGGCAATTGGGCTTCTAAAGCTGCCCAGTGGGACGACTCGTCTGTCAGATTCAGTTCGTGAGCCAGTTCGGCGGCTGCTTTAAAGAGGAAGTGCATCATTGCCAGGTCGTAGTTGGTCATGTCGCTGAACCATGCTTGCAGGGAGTTGTCGAATACTTCGGGACTTGAACTGAATTCCAGTTTGCGTACTCCTTCGGGGGTGACTTCGGAGACTTGTTCCAGGTAGATTGCCACATCTTTAAGGAAGGGGTAAGCACGTTCTTTGAGGAAGGTGCGGTCTGCCGAATATTTCCAGTGCAGATAGAAGTGCTGTGCCAGCCAGGCAGCCACTGTCTGCGACATGGAGTACTGTATCCATCCCCCCATCGGTTCTCCTGTCAGGGTGCAGACGCCCGGTATGTTCATACCTTCGGTTCCGAAATACTGGCGGGTGTAGCGCTTGTATGTATCCCGCTGGTTCCATAAGGTGTTCAGGTATCCCATGCCTTCCGTCAGGTGATTGCCCGTATAGGCGGGCCAATAGCTCAGCTGTGTGTTGAGGTCGTGGTGATAGTCCCCTTTCCAGGGAGGGAGTTTTCCGTTGTCGGCTGTCCATACGGCTTGCAGGGAGATGGGATAGGAGTGTTCGCGGGTGGTAGAGGCGAATTTATACATTTCGTTCTGGTATTGTTTTTGCAAAATGGAGTCGGGCAGAGTAACGGATGATTGTGCCCAGTACTTGTTCCAATATTCCAGATGTGCCTGATAATCCTGTTTTAATCCACGTTGCAGGGCTGCTTCTGCTTTTTCGGCTGCTTTTTCGCCGGATAGGGAAGAGGTGACGCTCCAAGTACCGTACAGGGTTTCTCCTTCCTGTTTCCAACACACAACTACGTCATACCAGAAGTCTCCGTAGCCTTTCTGGTGATAGGTGATCCGGTTGCCTTCGCGGACTGTCTCTCCTTGCTGGTAGCCCAGTCGGTGGAGATCCTGTCCCGAAACCGGATCGAGGCTGCCGTCCGGTTTCGTTTTATTGTATACGGGGGTAAGGATAGACGGCTCTATCGGAGTTCTTAGGTTACGGAATACAAACCATCCGACCGGTTCGGTGGCATGAACAAAAGTCTGCATCTGTGTTCCGTCTGCCCAGTTCGCTTCGCACAGGGCATTATTCAGATAAAGTCGTACTTGGGTGGGAGCGCCTATCTTTTCCAATGGAAACTCGATTGCGGCTCCGGGGATTTTGGATGGGGCAGGGTTCATGTCATAAGGCCAGTCCAGTTTTTTCTGTACGGGCAGATAGTCTTTTGTGCGGATGTGCTCTTTTACCCAGGAGAAGCGGAAGTTATCTCCCGACAGGCTGTCTACCGGGCGCAAGTCCCATAGATCGGTCCGGTCCAGTGACAGGCGCAGGGAGGAGTCGCGTTGCCATACCAGTGCGCCGACGGTGGCGTTGCCCAGAGGCATCGCTTCGTCCCACGATCGGGCAAGTCCGGTGAATACAAGGTCACTCTCCGAAGGAGTGACCGGGCAGTAGTCGTACGAGCTGCAACTGCCCCACAGACCACAACAAAGTAGCAATAGTAGTTTGATTTTCATAATATTAAAAAAGAATGGTTTACGATGATTTACTTTCAGACTTGTGCTATTATAATGAATACAAAGAGAATAGCAGTCACCATAGGGAGGCTGCTATTCTTTTAATAAATTTTAGTCTATGCTCCGGCTATGCGGCGAACCTTCGTCCGGATATAAACGGGTCCGGCGGCTGTCGGACGGTATTATTTATTCAACAACAGTTCGATCGCTTTGCTTCCTTTATTTCTGGATTTCTCTTCGGCTGCCGGAGCAAGGAGTGCGTCCAACTGATAGACAGGCAAACTTCTTTCCGGTTTGAAACGATCGGATGAAACGTAATTCCGGACAGAGGTTAGCAACTGCTGCATGGCAAGCCTTTCACCGATTTTCTTTTCAGGATCGGCGCAGAGCACGAACAATTTTCCTTTTCCTACATTCGCCTCAAACGAGATTCCCAGCTTTTGGTTGGTTTCATAAGAGTCGATGCTTTGTATCAGTGGAGTGATTTCTTTCAGTTCGTCCAGTTTCAGAGCTGTCGAATAGTTAAGGATATCCCACCATTGCCAGTCAGCATAGTTTCCCGTGGGGAAATCGCGGAAAGCAGGGTGCTCGTTATCGATCAGTGTACCTACGATCATCGGGTTCCAGTTGAACATAATCGGATTCCAGAAGTGGCTGGCGAAGTGTGCTTTGCGTCCTTGGCACTTTTCGGGGATCAACAGTACGCTCTTTCCTTCGTCGAGCCACTGTTTGGTCTTGTCATTCCAGGTACGGGTGTAGATAAAGTTAGTCTCTTCAACTTTTGGCTGTTCGGGGTATACCCATACGTCCCATTCATTGCGACAACTTCCCAATTCAGCCTTCAGTGTCAGCTTGCGGGCACTCTCCACACCATTCAGAGATAATTCGATGATCCCAAGCGAATCTACCGTGGCGGGTTGTATTTCTTTTACTTTCAGGCTTCCCTTACGGTACACGGTTCCATCTTCTCCTGTCAATGTCCAGTTCAGTTTCCGGTCTTTCAGGGCATTCTTGCCGTAATGGTAAATCTCCATCTTTGCTTTCAGATTCTCTCCGGTCTTGAAAGTACGTTGGGGCAGGCGTGCCAGAAGCACGGTAGGGGCACACGATTCTCTGAACTTTTCGGGGGATACGAGGCCTTTACTTTCCCAAAAGGCATCGAGGATACCGACAAAAGCGCTGCCCTGTCCCGGGAAATCGGCCAGTCCCAATAATTGGAAACCACCGGAATTGCGAGTGCGCAGCAACGATTCGTTCACCTCTTTATATTGCAGCACTGTGTGTGCTCCGGTTGCTTTGAAGAAATCATCGGCTTGATGCAACATGCCGTTTCTGGCAAGTCGTTCGCGAAACACTTCAAAGTTGCGTGCTTCGACTACGCCTGTATATTTCTTTATTTCTTCGAAGTTGGGGTACATGCAGCGCTGTCCCGTTTCGTGGGCAATCACCGGAACATCGATGTCCGACTCCTTGCAACGATCCCAGTCAGTCGAGGGTTTCCCTTCGTATACGGTGATCCATCCTTTCGAAGTGACGTGCGACACATAATATTGATCCGAGGGAGTGTGTGTGCGGGCGGTTGAGGCGCTGTAAAGACGTCGGTTGTCATAAGCCTGTGCTTTTTTCACCAGATCTTCCAATACGGCAAAATCACCTTCATTTTCGTTTCCGTTACACATCAGGATGAAAGAGGGATGATTGCCATAAGCGTCGAGAATGGCATACATCTCTTTTTCGAAGAAATCGCGTCGGGCAGGATATTTGCCCACGTCTTTGATCCACATGGGGAGTTCGGCCTGGAGGTACATGCCTGTTTCGTCGCCCGCTTCGAATGCGGCTTCCGGCGGACACCAGGAGTGGAAACGTACGTGGTTCATTCCATATTCCTTGATGGTGTTGAAGATACGCTTCCAGTCATCGACGTTTGTCGACGGATAGCCGGTCAGAGGGAAAACCGCACAGTCCAGCACTCCGCGCAAGTGAATGTCTCTTCCGTTCAGACGGATGTGATGCTTGCCTTGTTCCACATTTCGCATGCCGAAAGTCCGGGTTTGGGTGTCTGTCTTGCCATCTACGTTCCAGCTGGCCTCAAGCTCATATAAATAAGGTGTAAATTCATCCCAGAGTTTCACCTGTTTACCCATCGGAAGGGTTTGCCGAATGCCGGCATGTGCCTGCAGGCTATCTGCACTCATGCTCTGGCGAACTATCACTTTGCCCCCTTTCTCCCGGATACATAGCTCCAGCGTTCCCGTTTGCCCGTGCTTCAGGGGGGCGGGCTGTACTGCTATTTCCACTTCTTTTGCTGTCACATCGGGATATACATTAATCCGGCGGACGTGCGCTTTTTCTTTGGCATACAGTGAAATGTCACCGACTATTCCATTCCAGTTGGTTTGTGTATATTCGGTAGTTCCGTGGTTCCACTGATCCATTGGATATTTGAGCGTATTGTTTACGCAAATGGTCAGCGTATGGATGCCGGGACTGAGCACCGGAGTCAGTACGAATGTGTTTGGAGTACTCAGGTGCTCCATGACACCTACTTCCTTATCGTCTACGTAGACAGTTGTTTCCCAATGACAACGCTCCAGTTTCAGGTAAATCTCACGGTCGGACCAGTCCTCGGGGATCACTACTTCCCGTTGGTACCAGGCAGCCCCCTGATACTCGAATTTTCGACTCAGGCGGTCTACATAACGTGCGGTGTTTTTGATTCCTTTGCCACCCTGGTCCGTCGATCCGGGCAGCATGATGGTTTCCGAGAGTTTGTCCAGATAGAGCTCGGAGCCGGGAGTCTTGCCGAATCCCATCGGGTCCAGTTGAAAGCGCCACATACCTGACAGGTCGAGGACATCATTTTTTGTCGATTGTGCCATAATGGCCATGGCGAGCAGGCATCCGGTCAGGATCAGGATGGCTCGATGTCGGGTGTTTTGATTTGGTTTTTTCATGATTGTATGGTTTTATTCACCACAGATTACACGGATTTTCACAGATTAATCGTTTATTTCTTTTTGATTGGTAAGATTAAATGTTCTATACTAATCTGTGTAATCTGTGGTGAGGCCTCATTTCTTTTATATATTCATTAATTTCCGGTGAATCTGTATCCCCTGATGATTGTTATCCATCGAAGCGGCTACTTCAAAGAAGTGTTCGGCTTTTGCCGTATTCCCCAGTCCCAGATGTCCCAGAGCCATCAGATAGTTACAGTGGATGCGGTTCTTCTTATCCATATCGTCTTCCCAGATCAGAAGGTCGGGTAAAGATACGGCAAAATAATCCATCCGGAATATGTCGAAGAGATGTTCTTCTCCATAAGTGATTAATTTGTTGAAGCGGCTGCGTGCCTCTTTCTCTTGTCCCAGTTTTCGGAATGCAAGTCCTTGATAGAAGATCTTGTCCGGTTTTTGGTCGTTGTAATACATGGCAGCGGCTGGCTGGCTGTCTCCCATGCTGGCTTTGAGGAGCAGGTCGTGTGCCTCTTTCTGTTTGCCCAGTTGTTGCAGGATGCAGGCTTTGTAATAATTGAAGTCATTCTCCTGTGCTCCAGGGAGTTTGCCTTCACCCAGATGTGGTGGGTATGCGTAGCACTCTTCTATCCGGATGAGTGCCTCATCGTATTCTTTACGCGCGATCAGTTCCTTTGCCAGTTCCAGGCGGGCTATCTGATATTGTGCGGGAACTTTTCCCTCACCGCCTTCCCACGGATGGAATTTTCGCTGATCGATCCGGCGGATGGCTTCCCTGTATTGTCCGGTCTGGTTCAGCAGGGTGACATATTCCAGATATAAATCGTCACGAGTTATTACGATATCCATATATTGTTCCAGAAAAGCCATTCTTTCTGTGTGCGGGCGGTTCAGCCGTTTATACAGCTGATCGAGTTCCATCAGTACGCGGGCGTCGGTCGGATCCAAGCGGAATGCTTTTTCCAGCAAGAGGACGGCTTCTTCCGGGCGATTCAATTTGTTGAAGTAGGCCAGAGCCAGGTTACGCCATACGGTAGGAAATGTTTCGTCCTCACGCGAAGAACGTTCCCAAGCTGCGATGGCAGGGGTATACTGGCGTTTGTCATACCAAAGATTTCCCAAATAATAGAGGGCTTTCGGGGCTTCTCCCATAAAGTCAGCCACACACTGAAGAGCTTCTATCGCTTCCAGGGCATTGGGAAAGCAGTAGTCGGCCGGTTCTTTTTCAGCAAGCCTGATGGCTGTTCGCGCCTTGTCTGTTTCTCCTAAACGAATCAGGCACCAACTCTTGTAATAGTGCAGCAGAGTCTGTTCGCCGATGGGTTGGCCGATAGCCGACTCGGCAACGGCCAGTGCTTCTTCAAATCGTCCTGCAGAGGTATAGTCGAGCACTAATGCCTCGTAGTCGGGTGCGCCGCGTTTTATCAGGTGTCGGAGTTGGGACAGTACGGTTTCTTCCCGGGTTATCAGATATTTTTCGAACAGGCAGCCAAAGTTGAATGCGTCGATTTTCAGGGAGTCTTCTATCCAGGCAAGAGCTTCCTCCGGACGTTCAAGATGGCGGAGGATCATTGCTTTCAGATGGCGACCGCGCAGGTTGTGCCAATTGCGTAATAAGGATTTTTCAATTTCTCCGAGAGCTTCTTCCCAGTTGCCGCGTGAAACGGAGATTTGAGCCAGTGAATAATAGCCTGCATCCTGCCATGTCGCGTTCCAGCACGATTTATAGAATGAATTGTATGCTTCATCGTTTTTTCCCTGGAATTTCAGCGCAAGCCCAAGGTTGTAGAAAGCTTCACCATCATACGGATTAGGATTCTTCTCGGTCAGTCGGGAAATCGCTTTCCGCAGGTAGGGCTCTGCTTGCGCGAACTGTCCTTTGCGTATAAGCCACAGCCCCATGGCATTGTTACAACGGGCGTCTTCATTGTCACGGCGGAGTGCTTCCAAATAATAATCGGTCGGACAATAAGTTGCATGTCGGTATTGTTCCAGATGCAGTCCGGTCAGGTAGAGTTCTTCATTTGTTTTAATTTCTTCCGGTGCGAGGGCGGGTCGGGCTGCTTCCGGAACCTCTTTGATAGTTTCCGGTTCAGCCCTCCAACTGAGCTTCTCCCGTCCGTTGGTATCGTAGATGATGACTTCTGTTTCACTAAGGTCGTTGACGGGGACCAGTCTGTCGAACACTTGTTCCGGAGAGAGGTCGCAGGTTTGTTCAAAACAGATGTTTCCTGCTTTCCGGACTACGATGTGTAATCCCTGTTGGGCAGAGGTAGCGAAGAGCTTTAACCTGCTCTCTGTTCCTTCGGGCTCCAGATTCATCAGGAGTTCCGAGGAGGCGTTTTTCACAACTCCCAGTTCCCGGTAGGGCATGAAGTATTGTGTAAAAGTCTTCTCTTCATAGGGTTGCAGCCAGCTGAAATCCGGTTGATTGTCTGTATAGACTCCTGTCATCAGCTCTATATACGGTCCGTCGGCATCCGTCAGATTGCGGTCCCATGCTTGTCCGAAATCTCCGTTTCCCCACGTCCATTGTTTCTTTCCGGGAGATATGTGATGATTGGCAACATGCAGAACACCTGCCTGGGTGTCGTTTTCGTATCCGCCCACAAAGTTGTATTCGGACCGGATTGCCATGTAGGAAGTCGGTACAGGGATGTTTTTATATCTTGAAATATCCACTCCGGCGGAATAGTCCATCTTGTAGTAGGTTCCGGTAGCGATGGGATAACGGGATACATCCCGCTTTCCATGGTCGAATACGGCGTTAACATCCGAGGGGAATACAGACTGATAGTCTGCGTTGACTGCTACTGCCGGATTGGCCCACCACAGGAAAGTCTGTGGCAGAGGAGTCGGGTTAGAAACTTTTCCCTGTATCTCGAGTACAGCCCGGCCGGGGCGGAGTGTGAATCCGGCTGTTCCTTTCTGGCCGAACATCCGTTCCCGTTCGCTTACCCATACAATGACACTTCCGTCTTTGCATTGTTCAATGCTGTAATCTACCGGCAGGAATGTGCTGGGGCGGTGGTGTTGAGGCCAGTTGAACTCAATGCCCCCTGAAATCCAGGGACCGGTCAGTCCTACCAAAGCCGGTTTTATCACGTGGTTGTAATAAATAAAATGCCGTTGCTTTATTTTATCGAAAGCCATCTGGATGCGTCCTCCTAATTCGGGCAGAATCATGACTTTGAGGTATTCATTTTCCAACCATACGGCATGATAGCTTTTCTCTTCACAAGTGTCTTCAATCTTCTCGATGACCGGATACGGGTATACTACTCCGCTGCTGCCTTGATAGACACGCTTTTCCAGAAACATCGGGTTCTTTTCGGGACGTCCGATGCCATAGGTAGGGAGCAGGATGTCCTCCTCCCATACTTTTACATTCTCTTTCATCTTATTTTATGGATTATTTGATTAATTCTTTTTCTATTTCTTCCAGTGTTTTCCCTTTGGTTTCTGGCAGCTTCCGGCGTATGAACAGGAATCCGGCCAGACAGATGCCACCATACAGCCAGAAAGTACCTTCGGCACCTATACTTTCATTCAAAACGGGGAAGGTATAGGTCAGTACAAAGCAAGCTACCCAAAGGAAGAAGGTGGAGAGGGCCATGGCCATACCTCGTATTTTCACGGGGAAAATTTCGGATAAAACCACCCAGACTACCGGAGCGAGTGACATGGCATAGCAGGCAATGGCAAGCACTACCAGCAGGAGCATGGGCAGACCGCTTACATCCAGAAAGTAGCAAGTTCCCAGTGTCAGGTAAATCAGCGCCAATCCGGCAGAACCGATAAGCATCAGGGTGCGACGTCCCCATTTATCCACTGTATAGATGGCTACGAAGGTAAATATCACATTGGTGATTCCGGTCACTACAATGTTCATCAACACATCGGAAACGGCATAACCGGCCGATGAAAAGATTTCATGTGCATAATTGAAGATTACATTGATGCCACACCATTGTTGGAATATAGCTAGGACGATGCCGATGATCAGCACTTTGCGCATTTCCGGGCGAAAGACAGCTTTCCATTCGTAATCTTGTTTTCCGTCTTGCCCCCGGGTTACTTGTGTCAGTTCTTCCAGGGTCTGCCGGGCATAGGTTTCTCCTCCGATGCGCATCAGTGTTTTCCGTGCTTTCTCCTGTTGATGGACAGTAGCCAGCCAGCGGGGACTTTCAGGGATGACGAATGATAATAGAAAGAAGATTCCTGCCGGAATCAGTTCTGCCCAGAACATCCATCGCCAGGCCCACTCTATACTGGTGTCACTCAGTACGTCGGAACCGTGTGTATAGTATTCTCCTATCTGCCAGTTTGCCAGTTGCGCCAGTAAAATGCCTAATACGATGGTAAGCTGGTTGAGTGATACGAATTTACCTCGTACATGGGCAGGGGAAACTTCTGCGATATAGACGGGGGAAACGTTGGATGCGATGCCGATACCCAGTCCTCCTACAATGCGATAGAAGATAAAATAGGAAAAACTATCGACTATTCCCGTACCTAAAGCTGAAAGCGCAAACAGGAAGGAGGCTATGATGAGCATCTTTTTACGTCCGTACTTGTCACTCCAGACACCCGATAGCAAAGCCCCTACCAGGCAGCCTATCAATGCGCTGCTCATGGCCCAGCCGCGTAGAACTGCTGAATTTTCAATTCCGAAGAAAGGTTCGTAGAAGATTTTAGCTCCACCGATGACAACCCAATCATAGCCGAACAACAGCCCGCCCATAGCTGAGACGATGCAGATTAGTAGTAAATAGCCTTGTGTCTGTTTCATGTTATTAAATGGTTTAAATGATTAATGCAAAGTAAGCGGGTTTGGAGGTGAAAATAAATAGAGAAACCAGCTAAAAAGATGGACTATCTTTCTTTTTTATATGTATATTTGTGACGTGAATCTATGAATCTGTTAGTATGGCAAAACAAAAAGACGGTTTTCTCGGCGAACAGGCATTGGTATTGCCTCCGGCCATTGTACAACGTATGAAGACAGAGCCTGCGACCTCTGTACTGTATATTACCGATATAGGCTATTATCCAAAGGCTTATAATCATTTTCGGGAACGGGATGCTCCGATTGACCAATATGTATTTATCTATTGTACGGAGGGTAGGGGGTGGTTCAGCCTGGATGGGCAGAAGCACCCGGTAGCTCCCAATCAATACTTCATACTTCCGGCAGGACTCCCTCATGCCTATGGCGCCGATGAAAAAGAACCATGGACAATTTATTGGATTCACTTCGGGGGAACACTGGCTTCACTCTATTGTACGCACCGAACTTGCCGGCTCACGGAAATAAAGCCGGGAATGCATTCGCGAATCAGTTACCGGACAGAATTGTTTGAGGAAATATTTCGGGTACTGAAAATGGGGTACAGTCTGGAGAATCTTTCGTATGCCAGTTCTGTATTTCATCATTATCTGGGTTCCTTACGTTATCTCAGGGAGTATCGGGAGGCTTTTTCAGAACACCGCCTGATGGGTGAGGAGGATCCCGTTAGTGCAGCCATTCATTATATGAAGGAGAATTTGGGTAAGAAGCTGACTTTAGCCGAGTTGGCAGATTATACAGGATATTCGCCTTCGTACTTCTCTAATTTATTTTTGAAACGTACGGGCTATGCACCATTGAGTTATTTCAATCAGATCAAGATTCAGAAAGCCTGTCAGTTTCTCGATTTTACGGATATGAAAGTGAATCAGGTATGCTATCGGGTAGGTATTGAAGATGCTTATTACTTTTCACGGCTGTTTAGCCAGATAATGGGTATGTCTCCCAGAGAATATAAGAAGGTGAAAAAAGGATAGAAGAGATCAGGCTGACGGGGAAAGCCGGTTATCGCTTTTCCCCGTCAACCGATAAAGATTATATCTTGATCTTTCCTGTCAGTTTGATGTCTCTGGAAGAGGCACCTACCAGGATTTCAAACTCTCCTTTCTCAAATACCCAACGGTTTTGTCGGGCATTGAAATACCGGAATGCGTCTTCATCCAGTTCGATCTCTACCTGTTTGCTTTCTCCTGCCTTCAGATATACCTTGTCAAAGCCTTTTAATTCTTTCTGTGGACGGGGCTCTTTAGACTGTATATCATGTACATAAAGTTGGGCAATTTCGTATCCGTCTTGCTGCCCGGTATTGGTTATGGTAAATGAAACTGTGACTTTCTTCTGTTTTTTATCTGTAATACGGATATTGAGGTCCGTATAATCAAAAGTGGTATACGAGAGTCCGAATCCAAATGGGAAAAGAGGTTCGATACCTTTTTCGTCGTATCCTCGGTAACCGGTGAAGATTCCTTCTGTATAATATACCTTCTTTTCTTTTCGGGTTTCATCATAGTGCCCGTATGCCGGCGAATCTTCCCATTTTTTTTCGATTGTGAACGGGAGTTTGGCTGACGGATTTACTTTGCCCGAAAGAATGTGGGCTAATGCGTGTCCACCCTCCTGCCCGGGATAGAGGGCATGTACTACAGCGGGTACCTGATTGATCCACCGGGTCATGTTCACTCCGCCTCCGGCATGAATGGCTACTATCAGTTTGGGGTTTACTTTAATCAATTCCTCGATTAGCAGGTCTTGTCCATAAGGCAAATCGAACGGTCGGTCGCGCCCCTCCAGTTCGATGCTTCCGTCCAATCCGGCACAGAACACCACGAGATCGGCTTTCTCGGCCAGTCGCTTTGCTTCAGAAAAGTCAATATCGCTTTGATAAGCATATCCCATCCGGATCTCTGCCGGGGTGCTGCGTTGGTTACAGAATTCCAGTTGAACGTGTTTGGTATCTCCTTTCCGTACTGAAACGGCAATATTGCGTACGTCGAACGATTGAGACCGGGAAGCGTCCAATGCCAATGTTCCGTCTATCCACAGGCGATACGCTCCCTGTGCATCGACAAAGAACCGGAGGCTGTCTGTCTTCTCGGCATCCACGTATCCTTCCCAACATATCCGGTAGTCACTTCCCAATTTGCTCTCGTTGAAAGGGTATCCCCACCATTCGTAATTTACTGTGCGGTCGATACGGCGAATGATCAGTCCGTTTTCATCTTTACCGTTTCCGGATGCTGTGTTGCCCGGTTGATTGCTGTTTACTGTTCTTCCGGCAGCTACTGCCTGTTGCTGGATCATTTTGTCGGAGAGTATAGCAGAACTGTCAGATGACAATGCATAATAACTGGCTTCCAGTCCGGGTTTGCCATCTTTGGTACGGAACTTACTGTTACGGAACAACCGGGGTTTGAACTGGTTGGATATTCCTTCGGTGTAATATACTGTTGCTGCCGGAAATTCCTGGCAGATACCCTCTAATGCTGAAACGACATACCAGGGGTGAACTTTAGAACTTCCACCTCCGCCATACACAATGCTGTTGACATTGTATATTCTGTCCGAAACAATCGCCGGATTGGCTGTAGGACCGATCACGGCAATTACTTTAGGTTGGCGGATGGGTAATGTGTTTTGTTCGTTCTTTAACAGGATGATACCTTCACAGGCGGCATTCAATGCCATTTGATTGGCTTGTGGGTTGAAAGTCGGGATATGGGTGTCTTGCTGAGGCCGATCAAAAAATCCCATTGAGATGCAGGCTCCGTAAATACGGCGTACTTTATCGTTGATCACTTCCTCTGTAACCTTTCCTTCTTTAATAAGTGGGAGAAGTTCTTTGCGGGTGAACCAGTCGTTGCTGCCCATTTCAAGATCCAAACCGTAGTTTGCAGCATTTTCGGCAGAGTAGGTACAAGCCCAGTCTGACATCAACATGCCTTTGAAACCCCAGTCCTTCTTTAAAATATCGATCAGATGTTTGTTTTCAGTGCAATATACTCCATTTACCAGGTTATAACCTGTCATGACGGCTTTGACACCTGCCTTTTGTACGGCAGCTTTAAAAGGTGGAAGGTAAATTTCCTGCAGCGCGCGTTCGGATACTTCCGTACTGACTGTATAGCGGTCAAACTCCTGATCGTTGGCTGCGAAGTGTTTTATGGTGGCGATTACTCCTCCGTCTTGTACCGCTTTAATAAAAGGGACTACCATTTCGGATGTCAGATAGGGATCTTCGCCGAAATACTCGAAATTACGGGCTCCTTTGGAAGCCCTGTAGTTGTTTACTCCCGGAGCTAAAAGAAAATGAATACCTCTCGCACGCCATTCCTGGGCATACATGGCTCCTGTCTTTTCTGCTAGATTTTTGTTCCATGAGGCAGCCAGAGAAAGTGCCGATGGAAATGCGGTAGCACGTCCGAACAATCCCCAGGAGGCAACGCCCAACGGACCGTCAGCCAGTTTGAATGCCGGTATTCCCAATCGTTCGCACGGGTGCAGATAGAAATCGTTGTATCCGGCAAGCAAATCTATTTTCTCTTCAAGGGTCATACGTCCGATAAGGTCATTTACTCTTTCTTCGGTAGATAATGTCGTGTTTTGGAACGGATACTGGCTTTGAGCATACAGATTGCAAGGTAAAAGCAATCCGATAGCCAAACTTAAGGTAAGGAAAATGTTTTTCATGTGTTTTCTTTGAATTAAATGTTTATTGAGTGATGTCGCAAAGTTCTAAAAAAGAGGGCTTACTGCAAAATGGAAAGCCCTCTCTTTCGGGGTAAAGTGTGTTAAATTAATGTATAGCTTTTATCAGTTCATTTCCGTTACGCACCGGTTCTTTAATCAGCTCCGGTAAATTATACGTTTTAGTAAACGTATCATAGAAACGCGGATCTTTCTGCGGCAATAAAAACGGTTTTCCCGCTTTTCCTGTTTCCGGATTGAAACTGGCGAAGAATGGTCGTGCCCAAAGTCCGTCCAGTCGTTTGCTGCTGAATACGAACCACTTTCCGGATGACGACCAGGTATGGAAACTTTCCACGTCATCACTGTTTACTTCGTTTAAAAGCCGTATCTCTCCGGTATCTATCGTTAAAAGGCAAAGCTCGCTTTCCGGATGCCAGATAGAAAAGTTACCATAATCAGATAGAGTGAACATCAGGTATCTGCCATCCGGAGAAACTCTTGGAAAAGACACGCTCTTCCCCTGTTCCGAAGCTTTATATACACATTCCAAGCTCCCGAACTTACCTGATTCGGGGTCGAATCCAATCCGGCATAGGTCATAATGAATACTGTCCAGCGGCATCTTTTCTTTGTAAGCGTTTCCACGGCAGAAGTACAGCATCTTCCCGTCCGGTGTCCAGTTCGGAAATGTCTCCATGTATTTATCCCCATAAATCAGGGAGTCCGTGAGGAACGTTTTCTTTTGCGTGTCATATACCATCAAGTCGGCGGCCAGGTCTGACACCTCGATGGGTTTTTGTCCCGATGAATGGAAGAACTGTTGTATCTCATTCATAGAGAATGCGATATATCTTCCTGAAGGATGCCAGGCCGCATAGGTTCCCCCATTCTTGGCCCCTTCCGGTTTTGTATTAACTTTTTCTACTTTTCCATTCTTTGATATCAGTGTTCCTCCCGATTTTCCACGTACATGTATCATCATGGTTTCGGGCGAGTTCCGGTTGAACGTATGGCAATTTATGCATTGTTTTTCAAATGCTTTATTCTCCGCTATGGGAGTTTCCTCATAATTAGTCAGGTTTCGTTGATAGATTCCCATCTCGTTCCAGAGTTCATATCCCGGGTAGAGTAGCCGGTAGGCGAGGTATGGATCTATCATTTCATTAGAAACGGTATCTGTAATATCTGCGAAGCGTGTCCATTTTCCATCTTTCAGGAGGGTGATTCGAATAAAGATTTCCTTTCCGGCTGCCTTTTGGAGAAGTTTTTTCCAGGCTTTGGATGGGATAATCACTTCCGGTTGCTTGCTGGTATATAGAATATCTGTCACTTTTTCTACACCAATTTCTGTTTGAAAAACATCAGCTTCTTCCTTGATAATGAAATTTGGCGGAGCAATATTAACCGGGAAGGTGACTCCTGTATAATCCGGGTATATACAGGGAATACTATCTGTATATAAGTCCGGCCTTTGACATTGCTCTGTGCAGGCTTGTAGTATCCAGGCAAGAGCCATCATAAAAAGAATATAGGTAGTTTTCATATCAGTGCAGATTAATTCTTAATGATTTTATCTCCATAGGGACTGATGAAGTTCAGATAGTACCAATAGGTGTTTCCAAACTCCGATTTCAGTCTCTGCATTTCTCTGTTTTTATATAAACCATAATATTGTTGGAATCGTTTTTCGGTTTGTTCGCTTACAGTGAAACCTGATTTTGAAAAAGTTTCTTCGCCTACTCCTAATTTATAGATATAGAGTGCCTCTTCGTAAGCGGGTGGCATTTGAGGGTAATCGAAATTATGTATGAACTTCAGGTTATTCACAAAACGTATGACATTGTTGCTCAACAGTAAGTTACCCATCAGATATTCGAAAGCCATCCGGTTTGTTGAGTCTTGTTCGCACAGATATTGCAGTTCCGGTCCTATATTTATAACATTCGCGAATCGTACAGGTGTGTTGGAGGTCTTGCCGGGTGATACTTTCAACCCGGGAACATTTCCTGTCGGTAGCCATTTCTCCAATGCTTCGGCCTCTTTCTTGTAGAAAAGAGATTGTTTAAGCAGGTTGATAAACCTCTGTGCCACTTTGGGACGTTTATTGGCTATGTTATACCGTGCCAGGTTAATCAGGTGCGGAGCGGTCTCTCCCCAGACAACCATCGATTCGAACTCCCACCGTTGTGCCTCGTTGATATATCCCAGGTCTTCATAAATGAAATGTCCATATTCGCTTTCACGGCTGTCACTATTCCATGGGAAGTACAGACTTTTGACTCCTAATTTTTGTGGATAATCAAATAGGTGGTAAGGTAGCTTTCCTGTGTGATATAAAGCCAGGTTGTGAAAATAGGAGATCAGTTGATTGGTTCTCCCTGAATTTATATATTTTTCTGTTTGTGTCAATGTGTTTTCCCAATTTCTCTCTTTTACGCTTTTCTCAGCCATCAACATGATGCGTTCCGGCATATTATATGATTGTACGAATATATAACATGCGGCAATGGCATATATGATTATAAAAATTGTGGAAATTGCCATATTCTTTTTATTTCCATGAACATTAATCCATGGAATGCGGATGAAACATTTCCATTGTTTGGTTATGAAGAGATTAATTCCGGCAAGTAACAAAAGCCCCAAGAAAACTCCCACGACAGGTGTTAATGAATGATCTACAGGCATTGTATAAATGAAAAGACATATAGAGGGAAACAAGGATAATTGTAACAGGTCTGTTTGTCCTGTTATTTTTTTGAAAGAATAGTGCGTCAACAGATATATTCCCGCCAATATCCCGGATAATATTGCACTTCCCAATATGGGTATATAAAAGAATTGAACGACGAAATCATTCAGATATGCGATCAACCCTTCCGTATGAATTTGTTTGAAGAAGTATTCTTTAGAGAACAGGAACAAATGGTGTTGTTCGTGATAATAAATCACATGTGAAAGTACCCCTTGGTAACAAAGGAAATAGGTAATGAAAAGTAGTAAAAAAAGTAGGTATGGTAACCGCTTCATAAGTATAGATGCAAGATAATAAGAGAAATGAGGGCACTCCCTGATTGGAATGCCCCCATTGTCTAAACACTATTATTAATAACCCGGATTCTGTGTCAGAGCAGGATTCAAGTCAATTTCGCTTTGCGGTACAGGGAACAAATAGTTATTGTCCGAGTATCTGCTTCCTACCAACTTAATCGGTTCTCCCTGATAAAGGATACACATTTTTCCACCATCTACTTTTTTGTCGGGATCATTCGGGTTGTCTACAATCTTATATTTCAATCCTTCGAATGGTGCATTCAATACGTCTTTGGCAATTCCCCAACGACGGATATCCCACATACGTTTTCCGCCTTCCAGACAAAATTCTACACGCCATTCGTTACGGATACGTTGACGGAGATCATCCTGAGTAGCACAATAAGTAGGCTTGCTGGCATCCGTATTCTGAAGTTCAGGCATACCTACACGACGTCTTACCTGATTGACGGCATCAAATGCAGCCGGATCCAATCCCTTAAGTTCATTCATGGCTTCAGCATAAGTTAAGAGTACTTCAGCATAACGGATATGTACCCAGTCCTTACCCATGTTCCAGCCATCAGACTGAGGATCTAAACTTGGGTCCAGCCATTTCTGGCCATAATATCCGGTTTCTGTAGCATCATTATGTTGGTTGATGCCTGTGCTACCGCTTGAAGCCAAAGGAGCGACTTTTATTGTTACGCCATACATTTCCTCACCATCGTGCAAAATGTCTACCTCCAAACGTGGGTCACGGTTTTTGAATGGATCTGTTGAATCGTATATTTTAGATTTACTGATCGGAGCGCCTTCACTATCTTCGAATGCGTCCACCAGACTTTGAGTGGGGTTCATGCCACCCCAACCTTTTGTAGGGAAACATTCCCACCCCATCAGGTAGTGAGTTTTGTCCGGGTAGTTAAATTGGGTAACAAGTATGAATTCGTCACAACCATCGGCTTTTTCCCAGAAAAGTTCAGCATATTTGCCTGTATTGTCTTTATCATAAAGTTCATACAAGCCTAAATCCATTACATTTTTGGCTTCTTTGGCAGCTACATCCCAATTTCCGTAGTATAAAGCAGCTCTTGCTTTCATTGCCATAGCGGCTCCTTTAGTAATTCGTCCATAGTCAGAAGCAGGCCATTCTGTTGGAAGGGCAGCAATTGCTCTGTCAAAATCAGCCATGACTTTCTCATATACTTCTGCTCTTGGCATACGTGTGATTCCTTCCATGTCTTTTAAGTCCAGAGGTTTATCAATGTATGGAACGTCTCCGAATGAACGGATCAGATTAAAGTAAATATACGCTCTGAAGAAATATACCTGTCCGAGTGCTTTGGTTTTATCTGCTTCAGGATAATCAGGAATCTCGTCTATTTTTGAAAGAATCAAGTTACACTGACGGACATTTGCATAATCACCGCTCCAACCTTGGTCTGCCGGGTCATAAATTCCTTTGGAAATATTACCTGCAGCCCATTTGATACCCATTGTGGCATTGTCTGAATTAATGTCGTTGTCTTGATCCCATGTAGACAGATAGCCATAGAGGTCTGAGACTACTTTGTTTGCGTCATCCGGCGTTTTCCAGAAGCTACCATCAGAAAGCTCTTCCTGAGGATAGCGATCCAGAAAGTCGCTACAAGAGCTGAACCCTACTATAAGGGCTGTTGCAAATATATATAAGTAATTCTTTTTCATATTTTTATAGTATTGAGGGATTTAGAATGAAACTTTTAGGCCTAATGAAACTTTCTTCACGTTGGTATATGACCATCCGCGTGTACTTGATTCTTCCGGGTCAATGTCTTCAAGACCACAGAATGTCAGTAAGTTTTCACCAGCTACATAGACTTTGATTCTGCTAACGCCAATTCTGTTCAGCCAACTCTTAGGCAGATTGTAGCCTAATGACACATTCTTCAAACGTACATAAGACGCGTCTTCCAACCAGAAAGAAGAAGTTACGAAGTTAGTTTGTGAATCTTTTGTGATACGAGGATAGCTGGCATTATGATTTTCCGGAGTCCATCGATCTAAGTGTTTTTTCAGCACTTTACCACCATTATAGAATGCGTATGAAGATTCGGCTTCACAGTATTTATCGACATCGAATGCACCTTGGAACAGAGCAGAGAAGTCGAAGTCTTTCCAATACAGGTTAATGCTTAAACCACCTGTCCAGCTCGGGAAGTTTTGACCGATCACTGTACGGTCATTCGCAGCATCAATTTTACCATCACCATTCAAATCAGCATATTTGATATCACCCAATTTTTCTGTTCCTGTACGTTTCGGTTCGTTGGCCAGTTCCTCTTCAGTATTGAAATAACCGATTGCTTTGTAACCATAGAATGAACCGATGGGATAACCTTCTAAACGCCATAATTTATTGTTGTCAGGATCTTCTCCTTCAGTACCCTCAAGGTTTGTGATACGGTTTTTTACATAAGCCAGATTTAAATTTACAGCATAGCTGAAATCTTTATTGATACGGTTATTGTGGAAAATGTTCAAATCGAAACCTGTATTTTCTACACTACCTGCATTCTGAACCGGTGCTGACATACCTAAAATACCCTGTACCGGAAGTTTCAATAGCATGTCATCTGTTTTTTTCTTGTATACAGACAGTTCAAATCCAAGTTTATTATCTAAGAATCCTGCGTCTAATCCAACTTCGTAATTAGTAACTGTGGCCCACTGAAGTGCACTGTTTACATATCTCGCTTCATAGGCGGTTGTGTTCAATGTATTACCAAACATATAAGAACCATAAGCATAAGTCGCTACTGCAGGGTAGATATCGCTCAATTCTTCGTTACCGGTACGACCCCAACCTAAACGTAACTTCAAGTTACTCATCCAGTTCAGATTGTCTTTAATAAAGTTTTCCTCTGAGATTCTCCATCCGGCAGAGAATGCAGGGAATACACCCCAACGATTATCTTTCGGGAAACGTGAAGAAGCATCTGCACGCAGATTCGCTTCAAATAAATATTTGTCAGCGTAATCGTATTGGATACGGCCAAAGTATGAACGACGGGCTAACTCCGTGCCACCGTCAGAATTGGTTTGAGATGATTTATCCAGTGTATTCAATGACTCTGTTAGTTCATCGCTACCACCACCCTTACGTGTGGCTTCTGTATATTTATAAAGTTGCTCCCACTGCTCAAAGCCAAACAATGCACCGATAGTATGTTGCTTGAACGTTTTGTTATAGTTCACCAACAACTGAGATGTATATTCGTTCCAGATATAATATTTATCGTATCCTTCTCTCAAACCAGAATCAGAAATATTTGATCCGGTACCATATGAATAATGTTTCTTGAAGTAATCGATGTTACGAATATCATTACGTACAGAGAATAATCCCTTAACGCTCAATTCCGGTAAGATGTGTACGGTTGCATGTAGGATAGCATTCAACTGCTGGTCCATCTGACGATAAAAACCGGTTCTTCCTAATTCTGCTACCGGATTGGCTTTTCCGCTATAATTAAATGTACCATCTTCATTGTAAACCGGTAGTGTCGGGCTGTTACGGGTCACTTCACTCATCAGTGTAGCAAATCCGACAGCTCCATCCTCACGTGTTCCTCTATATCCGGATACATTCAGTCCGGCAGAAAACCATTTGCTGATTTCTGATTCAACGTTGATACGACCGGTGAAACGATTATAATCATTTTCGTTTGTTAAACCACCTTGATAGAGATAACCAACCGATGCACTGTAATTTGTTTTTTCAGAACCACCATTGATTGAGAAATTGTGTTGTTGTTCAAATGCAAAATTTTTAAATGTCTCTTTATACCAGTCTGTATTGGGGTGTCCGATTGGATCAGTTCCATTCCGGAAAAGCTCGATATCTTCATCGCTATACGGAAGGGCGGCATTGGGATTTTCATTTTTTACAGCTTCATTGTACAGCATAGCATAGTCTGCCGAACCAAGGAAGTTTAGTTTTGTTGTAGGAGTTGCCCATGCTACACTACCCGAATAGGATACTTTGGCATCTTGTCCTTTCTTACCTTTTTTAGTTGTAATCAAGATTACACCGTTGGCAGCCTGTACACCGTAGATTGCGGCAGAAGCAGCATCTTTCAATACTGTCAAACTTTCGATATCCTGTGGGTCAATGGTATTCATACTACCCGGTACACCGTCTACGATGACTAACGGATTGGCCGCATTCACCGAGTTTTTACCACGTACGGTAATTGTTCCGGTTTGTAATCCCGGAGCACCGGAAGATTGGATAGCTGTTACACCCGGCATTGTTCCAGCCATTGCTGCAGAAACACTTGATACAGAACGAGATTCCAGTGCTTCAGCATTAATGGATGATACTGCACCTGTTAAATTTGCTTTTTTCTGTACGCCGTAACCTACTACAACTACCTCGTCAAGGGTCTTTGTATCTTCTTTCATGGTAACATTGTAAGAAGTAACACCTGGTTTCAACGATACTGTTTCAGGCATATAACCGATATAGGTAATTTGTAATTCGTTGCCGCCTACTGTCAGACTGAATTGTCCGTTAATATCTGTTATAGTACCATTAGAGGTAGTACCTTTTTCTACTACTGATGCTCCAATGATGGCTTCACCCATTGCATCTTTTACAACTCCCGAAACTTTTCTCTGCTTTTGTTGCTGAGTTGTCTGTACGTCTTTTGTCGCTTCTTTCGTCGCAGATACTACGATCTGATTATCCACGATCTTATAAGTGTATCCCGAATTCTTGAATACTTCGTTCAGTACAGTTTCGATCGGAGCATCCGACACGTTGATGGATACTTTCTTGTTCAGCTTTACCTGATTGTCATTGTAGAAGAAAGTATACTCGCTTTGTTTTTCAAGTTCACGCAGTACACTCTCGATGGATACGTTTGTCTTCGTCATTGAAATCTTTAGTACTTGAGCGAAGGCACTCACAGGTACCATAGCTATCAGGCTAACTGCCAAAGCAAAAGCCAGATGCTTTTTCATTCTTTGCGGACTAAACCACCGCATGTTGCATTTTCTCATAAATACGATTAATTATTAGATTGTAATTTTGATTGATAAAGTGAGCACAGGACACTTCTAAAGCATCGCTGCACCAGGTTAACGTCATTTACGGTTTCTCTCTCATCCTTTTCTTTATTAATTTAGGTTTAAAATTTGATGTTTGGTATAAGTTCTAAACGAACTTGGGCAGAAGAGATGTAAAACCAGTTATTACCTGAATGGTTATAAATGAGGAAATTGCAGTTCTGAATATCAATTGGGACATAAAAAAGCCCGCTCATGTATTACCATGAACGGGCTTTAACCCTCAATAAATAATGTGTGTTAAATTAATATCCCGGATTCTGATCGTTTTTCAACAATGGATTCAAGTCAATTGCACCTTGAGGTATAGGCATAAGCATCAAACGCTCATCCCAAACTTTGTTGATTACAACATATCCGTTTGGAGCATAAGAAGGACCATTCATAGCCTTGCTGCAATAGTCGTTTCCATAGCGGCGTATATCATCAAAACGATGGCCTTCTGCCGCTAATTCAATACGCCGTTCATTACGTACAAAAGCCAGAGCTTCTTCTTTAGAAGGCATGGAAGTCGGTACATCCGGCATACCACAACGATCGCGCAGGTCATTCAATGCTTTCTGTACTTCTGTATCCCATCCGGAGTTCTGGATACGTGCTTCTGCGTATGTCAGCAATACTTCAGCATAGCGAATCACCGGATAATCTTCTTCAGCAGTCCAAGTATCATAAGGATCGAGAGTGACCATTTTACGATAAAAATATCCCGTCCATGATTCATTACCATCTTTATTTATCAGATCCGGATCCCAACGGAAATAGAATGTGCCTTTAACAGTTTCATGCCATCCTTTGAAAGGGAACATCATAGATACATATAAACGACTGTCACGATTGCGGAATTCTTTCATATAGTCGTATTTCATAATATCCGTTTGCGGAACTTTTTCAATGAATTGAGATTGGCTCATATCTTTAAAGTCTTTCCATATTTCGGCATAACGTTCTTTACGCTGTTCCATAGTGATGTCATTACGCATTGTTTTACCATCCACATCCCAGTATGCGTCAATTAAGTCCTGCATCGGTTCATAAGAACAGTATCCGTCGTATTGAGAGAATGATTTGGGTATGAAATATGTATATCTTGTCCAATCATAGTTGTTTGCATCAGCCATGTACTCACGTGTTACAATATACTCCGGATTGGCGGGAGATGCGTTACCTTTGTGCCACAATGATTCATAACTGAACATACCTTTCACGAATTTATCTTTATCGATACCTTTGGCTGCATAATCAATATAAGCATCCATTTCGTTGGCTTCTTTTTGTTGCGCTGTGGTGAGTGACGACACACGGAACAGAGAATGATGTCCTTCAGAAATGATTTTTCCGGCAGATGACTCTGCTTCGGCGTAATTTCCAAAATACAAGGCGGCACGTGCACGAAGGGCCAGAGCACCGGCACGAGTGATACGTCCTGTTTCATACATGTAGCTACCGTTATAACTATCAGGAAGGATTTCCGCTATTTCTGCCAATTCGTCAAGAATGAACTTCCGGACAGTTTCCACTTCGTCACGTTTAACATTCGGTGCGTCATAAGCTAAAACGTCCGTAATTACCGGAACTTTTCCGAATTTCGTGGTCAAATCAAGATAACTTAAAGCGCGGAAAAAACGTGCTTCTGCCTTCATGCGTGTTTTTAGTTCATCACTGACTGCACATTTATCTACATTAGCAATAAAGTTATTCACTACACGAACGGTACCAAAATAGTAGCTTCCATATCCATTGGCTGTACTTATACCGTTTTGTTGTACCATTTCGAAGTTTCCTTCCCAAGGTTTGTGGCTATGTGCATTATCTGTACACAATTCATCCCAAATGTCTACACCATCCAATGTAGAATAGCAGGTATTTAAAGCATACCATGCATCTTTTTCCGTTTGCCAAAAGTTTTCTGCTGCAATGTCAGCAGGTGGAACCACATCTAAATCGCAGGCTGTTAACGCTCCTGTGAGACATAATCCCAATGCAATTTTTCTTATATTGTTTTTCATTGTGAATTCTATTTTTTAATGAATGATTTTAGAATGATATGTTTACACCAAATGCTACCGATTTGGTTCCCAGCGTATAAATCACACCACCGGCTGTTTCCGGATCAAAGTCTTCCATCTTTTTATCAGCACGTACTGTGAACAGGTTTTCTCCTGTTACATATACCTTCAATGACTGCAATCCCCAGCTCTTCACTGTGGCAGATGGTACCGTATATCCCAATGACAAAGTCTTGAAACGGAAATAGTCCGAGTCAAACAAATGATAATCACTGAAATTACGATTATAAGTTGTGTGTACACTACTTGCCGAGTAGAGACGAGGATAAGCAGCATATGGATTTGGATTCTCTTCTGTCCATCTCTTCAGATGGTATTTTCTTGGGTTATCCTGACCATGGTAGAATGGGTGAACACCATATACGTCAAATGCTACCTTAGTTCCACTGATTCCTTGTCCAAACATACTGAATTCAAAACCTTTATATTGTAGGCTTAAGTTTACACCATATGTAAAGTCGGGCACATCTTTACCAAGAATAGTACGATCTTCGTCTGTGATCTCCTGTTTGTACTCGATGTCACGTTGAGGAACAAATTTAACATCACCTGCATTAGGTACTACTCCACTTAATGTGTAGTAATGCCCGGCATCAATATCAGCTTGAGTATACAGTCCGTCTGTTTTAAATCCATAGAAAGAACCGATTGATTCCCCTTTTTTCAGGATATACTTCACGATATAACTGCTGGTCTGAATAATATTGTCCGAACCGCCTAAGTTGGTAATTTTATTTTTATTGGTAGCAATGTTAGCTCCGATGCTGTAGTTAACAGCTCCAATCTTGTTACGGTGATTCAAAGCTAATTCGAAACCTGTGTTTTTCACTTTACCAATGTTTTGTGAAGGTGCAGCTGTGATACCGGTTTCTGTAGGTACGTTATATCCCAACAAAATATCACTTGTGTTTTTGATATAGTAATCAGCTGTTACACCCAGAAGTCCATTGAAAATGTCGAAGTCCAAACCAATATCAGTTAAAGCAACTTTTTCCCAACCGAGCGTTTCATTAGCAGGTTTGGATTCACCGATACCGATTACGGGCGAATCACTGAAATTATAATGGTTTCCACTACTGTAATTCTGAAAATAATCATAATTTCCTACATTGTTTATATTACCAAGAGTACCATAAGAAGCTCTGATTTTCAGATTATTGATCCACTCGATGTCTTTCATGAAGCCTTCTTCATTCATTCTCCATCCGGCCGAGAATGAAGGAAAATATCCCCAACGGTGATCTTTGTGGAAACGTGAAGATGCATCTGCACGCATGTTTACTTCCAATAAATACCGATCCATCAAAGTATAGTTAACACGAGCAAAATAAGACAACATCTTATATTCCGATGAACCTGCACCATTGGTATAGCCTGCTCCCGAAGTAGAGCCGGCTTCCATATCTGTTAATGCGTCAGATGGGAACTCTTCACGTGATCCTGCCAGTCTTTCATATTTATAATGCTCGTAAGATGTACCTACCAATGCTCCTACTGAATGTTTATCATTCGACCAGTCATATCTGGCTGTCGCCGTATAAAGCATTGTATTTGTACTCTGCCAGTCCATACTCATTTTATTTTTGGTTACTCCGGTTCCAACTATTTCTTCTCCGGAAAAGTAGTTTATGGCATTAGGTTGTAAGGCGGTGTAACTTTTGCTCTTATATTCATATCCTTTGAATACACCTTGTCCGCTAATAATAAGCCCTTTTACCGGTTTGATATCAAAACCGAGATCGTACATGGTATTTTCACTTTTTGATTTACTCCAATCCGATTTGCTCAATGCACGGAGTGGATTGTTTGTGATGAAGCTACTTGTTGCCGATTGACCTCCGTTCACAGTTCCCCAATCACCATTTGACTGTTTTGCAACGAATGTAACCGGTACCATTGAGAAACTGGCCAATGAAGGTGCGCCACAATCACGGTCGGAATCATTGCGGATATATTTTACTCCTGCCTTTACAGTCAGCCACTTGGTGATATCTGAACTCAGATTGGTATTCAAGTTGTAACGTTGGCTATCTTGTCCGGGGATCATGTTGTCTTTATACACATAGCCCAAACCGATAAAGTAACGTATCTTATCTGTTCCACCACTGAAATCCAAGGAATGCTGAGTGGTCAGTACATTTTTGTCTAATATCAGATCATTCCAATCTGTGTTTGGATATAAGTCTGGTTTAGAACCATCTCTGAAATAGCCAATTTCTTCCTCGGTATACCCTTGGTATTTTCCACCTTTTGGATTGGAATTGTAGAGAGCCTCATTGTACAACTCTGCATATTGGGTAGAATTGACGTACTCCGGTTTGTAAGTAGGGTTACTCAAACCTACGTAACCACTGTACGAAACGTTCATTTTATCATTTTTTCCCTGTTTGGTAGTTACCAATACTACACCATAGGCCGCACGTGAACCGTAAATGGCCGATGAAGCAGCATCTTTCAGGAAAGAAATAGATTCGATACTATTTGGATCAAGGTTAGAAAAGAATGTGGCATCCGCAATTGCACCATCGATTACGTAGAGAGGTGACGAAGTTCCTAAGTTACCACGTCCACGGAAGTTAATACTTGGTGTTTGTCCGGGACGTGAAATAACGGTTACTCCAGGTACTGTACCTTGCACAGCCGACAACACGTTCGTCTGTACGCGGTCTTTGATTTCATCAGTACTAACCGAAGCTACCGAACCGGTTAAGTTTACTTTCTTTTGTGTACCATAACCTACCACTACCACTTCGTCCAGAGTCTTGGTATCTTCCTTCATTGTGATACTATAGTTGGTTACTCCCGGATGAATTTTTACGGTCTGTGGCATATAACCAATATAGGTTATTTGCAATTCATTACCTGATACTGTTAACTTGAAACCTCCTTCCATATCAGTAATTGTACCATTACTTGCCGATCCTTTTTCTACAACAGAAGCACCAATAATCGGTTCTCCGGCAGTATCTTTCACTTGTCCCGTGATACGTACACTTTTCTGTTGTTGGAGAGAGGATGTTTTAGAAGTTTCTATCTTTGCTGCCGAAACAACAATCTGATTATCTACTATTTTATAAGTATAACCGGAGTTATTAAAAATCTGATCCAATACTTTCTCAATAGGTGCATCCGTAACATCTACAGAAACTTTCTTACTGAGTTTTACCTGATTGTCATTGTAAAAGAAAGTATACCCACTTTTTTGCTCTAATTCCCGTATCACATTTTGAATAGAGACATTAGTCCTCTTCATGGATATTTTAAGAATTTGGGCATAGGTAGTGACAGGCACCATACAAACCAGACAGATTGCCAAAACAAACGCCAGTTGTTTTTTGACTTTTTGCGGGTTAAACCACCGCAGATTGCATTTTTTCATAAATACGATTAATTATTAGATTGTAATTTTGATTGATAAAGAGGGTACATGATTCTTTTTGTACCAACGTACCTCGGCTAACTAAGTTGTCATTTTTCTTTGTGCATTTCTTTCTTTTTATTTAGGTTTAAAATGATGAATTATCCAAGTTCCGTATGAACTTGGTATAAGGGCAATTTCAAAAAGACAACTAATAATAATCGTATTACATATAGAAAGAGGCTTATCTATTTAGTTATAGATAAGCCTCACATTTTTATTAAAAATCTATTGAAGTACGTTTCGTCAAACGCTTCTAATTACTGGTAGGATTCTGTGTTAAGGTTCCGGGATAAGAATTAATAGCACTTTGTGGAATAAAATAAATAACTCGATAGTCTGTAGCAGGAATTTCAAGCATGGCATCATGTACTCCGGGATATTTGCGAGTTAATGTTTCACAATTGCGAAATACATCATAACTACGTTCTGCTTGATAGGCCAGCTCTAATTGTCTCTCTTTTTCTATTCGCGCCTTAGCGTTGGAAGCATTTAAGTCATTATAACCTCCGCCGGGTAAAGAGCGTTCACGAATGATATTCAGATCTGCTTGTGCATGAGGATAATCACCTTTTTTGGCATATGCTTCTGCACGATTCAAGTAAACCTCGCCTAAACGAGAGATGACAGGAGAATGTAATTGAGATTCAGCTTCTCCGCTTGCAGTTCCTTCATTCGAACATTTGAGAATATAGAATTTGGGTTGCCCGCTTGAGAGTTCTATTTCATAATCAATAACACCGTGATAGATTTGACCGTCTGAATAGCTGATTGAATATTTTTCTTCACTACTGTTTATTAATGACAATGTGTAATTAGTTTCCCCCTCTTTACAAGTTACAGTGTCACCTCTTTTAGAAACGGGCAATTGTACATATGTATATCCTGTATGTATGTTGTTTTTGTTGTATACATTCTTTATGAAACGGAATACTTCAACATATTTACCATCACTATCCGTGATGTAGCTTGGTGAAATGAAATTTGCTCGTGCATCTACAATCTTTTTCTTGTCAGGACGCCAATCGTTACGTCCCTGTTCATTTAATAAATCCATGTATTTGGCACTCGCATACATTTCTCCCCAGCCTTGCTGTCCAGCATAAGAATACATTCCACCAATAGAATTCCAATAATCCGGCTTTTCTGATGCCATGATTTTTACTACAAAAATAGATTCTTTATTATTTTCCGGCATGAATGTATTATATCGCATAAAATTTTCACGGGAGAGCAACTCATATTTCAGTCCACCTTCATCAGTGGTGCTTTCAATGACTTTAGTTGCATAATCAATGGCCAACTGGGCATTTTCACTATTGGGTGCTTCATAAGTTCCACTCATAAATAAATAAATACGAGACAACATGGCCCATGCCGCTTCTTTAGATGCATATGCAGGACCTTCTCGTTTGGTTTCTCCATTTTCCATCAATCGGGCCGCCGCTTTCAGGTCATCAATAGCTTGTTCATAAGTATCTTGAACAGTCGAACGATCAGGAAGATTAAGATTATTCACATCGTCTGGCGTACCGTTTACAATAGGGACTCCCATATGTCCTTCCGGCTTGTCCCAATAAGGACGTCCGAAAGCACGTCCAAGATAAAAATACATCATACCACGGATATAGTAGCATTCACCCAGTTGATAATCAATGGTTTTGCTTTGTCCTTCATCAATCATTTTAATAATATTCGAAGCTTGTGCAATAGCTTTGTATCCGGAGTCCCAAAAGCTTTGTAGACGATAATTATCAGCATCGCGGGAATAAGAAATAAAATCGAAAAAGGCATCCGTTGATGATTTATCTTTCGCCATATTATCACCCGCATATTCCCCTAAACGATGCATAGGATCCGACCAACTTTTTAATTGTGCATAGCATCCATTTACAAGTGACTCTAATGAAGAGGTAGGATCCTGAGTTATTTGTTCGGCTGACATTGAACCATAAGGAAGTCTGTCTATGTCACAAGCGGTTAAAGTGGCAACCGCACATAGTAGAGTTATTATTTTTTTCATATAATCGTTACTTTTAGAATGTTAAATTAAGCCCAAACATAAATTTACGTACAGTTGGATAAACCGAAGGTAATGCAGTACCTATTACAGAACCATCACTGGCCGGAATTTCCGGATCTACGCCTGAGTAATTTGTAACACAGAACAGGTTCTCTCCAGTGAAGAAAATTCTCATATTATTAATATAATATTGAGGCAATTTTAGGTTGTAACCGATTGATAATGATCTCAATTTAAGATAGTCATTTTTTTCAAGATAGCGCGAGGAAGAACTGTTCGACTTACTCGTATTACTATAAGAAGCCACTGGATGTGTAGCTATATCTCCCGGTTTTTCCCAACGATTCCATCCCTTTTGAAGTTTCATTTGATTTCGATCGTTATATGCTCCGTCTGAATCATATTCCTGGCGAGAATAATTATAGATTTGCCCTCCTACAGAGTAGCCAAATACTGCATTCAGATCAATATCTTTCCAGCGGAGTACCGTACTAAATCCTCCAAAGATGTCTGGAGATGAACTTCCACATTTCACTTGATCAGCCTCAGAATAATTACTTGTTTTCTGACGTGATAAAGTTCCATCTTCATTTTCTACGGTTTTATACCACTGAGGTGCCCCATTTTCCGGGTTTACACCTGCCCATTCTTTCAGATAATAAGTATCACATGGATAACCTGGCTGTAATACTCTTTTGGCTGTACCTGCAATCGATGTTCCATCTGAAATAATAATTGGCTTTTCTACAAATTGTCCCTCAGCGTTCTTTGTCTTATAGAGTTTCTTTAATTTGTTCTTATTATGTCCCAAGTTAATTTCTATATTCCAATCCCAGTCTTTCGTACGGATAATATCACCGCCAATGGACAATTCAAATCCTTGATTTTGCATTTCACCAATATTCTTCCACATACTTGTCACTCCTACTAATCCGGAAATGGGTACTGCATATAGAATATTACTTGTGTACTTATTATACCAGTCAAAACTTGCTCTCAACCGATTATCAAAAAAAGCTACGTCAACTCCGATGCCTGTAGTATAAGTCTTTTCCCAAGTAAGGTCTTTATTGCCCAATTGTGATATCAAGGCTCCGGATTCTTCGTTATATTTAGAAGATACTGAATAGAGATCGTATTGGGGATAAAGTGAACTTGGTCGGTTACCCACCGAGCCATAAGATATACGTAATTTCAATACATCAACCCAAGAGGCATGAAACCATTTCTCACGATTAATGTTCCATCCGGCACTGATAGAAAAGAAATTTCCATATTTTGCATTATCTCCGAAATTAGAGGCTCCATCGCGACGGAACGATAGTTGTGCCAGATATTTATTATCAAAAGCATAGTTTGCATTAAATAAAAGAGACTGTACCGCCCACTCACTAATACTACCACCAACTTTCTCCGGTTTAGCTACCACGTCCAATACTTCGAAACCGGGAATAAATCCTATTCCATACATATCTGTTGCTTTAGCCCAATAATCGTTGAATTCATAAGCAGCCAACGCATTTATTGAATGTTTACCAAACATTTTGTTAAAACGTATGATATGGTTAGAATAACGACGTACAGTGGTAGTTTGATATTCACGCATACGCCCATCTACTCCCTCTCCACTACTTGAGCGCGGATCTGTATATTCACTGTAATTATAGCCTATGTATTTATAGTTATTGACGGATGAAAAACTCAGCCAGTCAGTAATTCTAATATCAAAATCTAAATTACCCATAAATTCATAATTGGTAGAGTTCGATTTATTCCACTGCAGATCGTATAGATAATTGCTATTAGAACTGTTCACCCATCCTGTATATCTATTGGGAACCAAATTCCCTTCTTCATCAAAAGGACTATCCCATGGCAGTCTTTGGAACATGGAAGTTACATCATACTGTTTATCTTCAATATCCCGTCGCGATCCTGCCAGTGCAGGTTTTATACTCAACCATTCAAAGGGGTTATAGGTTGTTTTTAACCGGAAGTTATATCGTGTGTAATCATAGCCTTTCACTGCTCCTTCTTCATCATAGACACCGATGGAAAGGAAAGATCTGATTTTCTCATTACCTCCGGATAAAGAAACATTGTAATCTTGGGTAACTCCTGTTTGGGCAGCCAAATCAAACCAATCGAAATTACAATTTCGCAGTTCATCATTATAACGTGAAAAAGTAATCGCTTCCTGATTTGAGAATGATTTATAGTAATCATATAGCTCCGCTCCATCCATCATTTCCATATTTCCTCTCCCTAACTTACTGATACCAACTTTTGCAGAGACATTTACTGTCATCTTTTCTGCTTTACCATTTTTGGTTGTTACCAGAATAACGCCGTTGGCTCCTTGTGAACCATAAATAGCAGTAGAAGCAGCATCTTTTAGGATAGTCATTGTTTCTATATCACTTGGATTCAAAGCACCGGCATTTGAACCAACAATCACTCCATCAATAACCCATAATGGAGCAGTGGTCCCACTTAAAGTTGCTTGTCCACGAATCACGACAGCTCCTCCTGACCCGGGTTGTCCCGACCCTGGAGCTACATATACTCCCGGAACCTTTCCGTTTAACATATTTTCTACTGAAGGGGTAGTAATATCTTTTAGTTTATCGCTCTTAACTGTTTGTAGCGCACCAGTCAAGCTCTCTTTCTTTTGTGTGCTATACCCAACTACCACTACTTCATCTAATGTTTTGGTATCTTCCTTCATTATTACATTATAAGAGCTTACCCCCGGTTTGAGATTAATGGTTTGAGGAATATATCCAATGTAACTAACCTGGAGTTCATTGCCTGTTACTATAAGAGAAAATTCGCCATTCACGTTAGTGATAGTCCCGTTTGAAGAAGATCCTTTTTCTATTATAGATGCTCCTATTATAGGATCTCCTGCAATATCTTTTACTACACCGGTCACTTTTTGTTGTTTTTGCTGTTGAACCGTTTGTTGCGCAGTTGTGGTGGGGATTGTATATATAACAATTTGATTCTCTACTATTCTATAAGAGTACCCGGAATTTTCAAATATCTGATTTAGAACAACTTCTATCGGAGCATCTTCTACATTTATAGAAACTTTTTTATCTAACTTCACTTGATTATCATTATAGAAAAAAGTATATTCACTTCCTTTTTCTAACTCTTGTAATACCGATTGGATAGAAGTGTTACTCTTTTTTATTGAGAATTTGAGTACTTGTGCAAATGTGCTGATAGGTATTGCACAAACTAAACTAATAGCAACAGCAATTGCTATTTGCTTTTTTACTTTTTGTGGATTAAACCACTTTTGATTGCATTTTTTCATAAATACCATAATTATTAGATTGTAATTTAAATTTAACAAATAATAGGCGTTGCCCTTTAAGAATCCCGTGCTTGATTAACATGTTTCACTGTTTTTTCCATTTTTCTTATTTGAATCTTTTTAGGGTGTAAAATCGTGTTCTACTTAAGTTCTTCGAGAACTATTGCATTTTTATCCTTTATTTATTTTTATTATTGGGTCCTGTTTACATTTTGATTATTTCATGCTTTTTTATCATTTTGTATTTTCTATCTCATCTGTATTGCTGGTTTTAGCACCCGAACCAAAGATCTGAGGAAAAAAACAGCTGTGTTGCTGTTAAAGAAAGTTGTATTTAATAGGATAAAGCCTCCAATTTTGTGTATTTGCTCGATAAAACAAACGATATAGCTCTTTAATGATATGTATTAAGTGAATTAACGATGATTTATGATAGTAGAAATGTAAACGGGAAAAATTAGTAAATAGCTTCTTAAAGCAGATTTTTGAACTCTAACTTTTTAAGATGTTAACTTCGTACAAATAAAGAATTAAGGTTTTGTCAACAGGATATTAACTTCGTACAGATAGAGAATTAATTTCCTATATTCAGGAAACGAATAAGATCCTGCAATAAAATGTATTTTTACTTAAAAGATAATTCTATATTGCATAATAATGGTATTTTTATTCAAGAAGAAATTATTATAGCATCTTTTTAAAGAAAGTCTGAGTTAGCTAAATATAAAGATCCTCTCCCTTATGTCAACCTAAAATGAATTTTACTATCTTTTTTATATTTCTATAATCATTATTATTTAAACACATCTTTTTATATTCAAATGCGCTCATTTGCTATAAATCCTCTATTTTTATTTTAAAATTTGTATTGTTTCTCCCTAAAAAATTGTATGTTTGCACATCACACCGATAGATTTATGACCGAGAAAGAGCTTATTGTATCATTAAAACTGGGGGACGAAGCTGCATTTACTGCTCTATACAGAATGTATTGGCCTAAAGTTCACAACTTTTCCCGTTTATACCTATCTTCTATGGCCGAAGTAGAAGAAGTGGTACAGGAGGTCTTCGTAAAATTGTGGGAGGCACGTATCTTCTTGAAAGAGAATGAAAGCTTCAAAGGATTTCTATTTATTATAACCCGCAATATAATTTTTAATCAATTTCGTAAAAGTTTCAATGAAAATGCGTATAAAACGACTATACTCAGTAGTGCAGAAGTTGAATATGATATTGAAGATGAAATGGATGCAGCCGATCTTCAGGCCTATATAAAGAAATTAATTTCTGAACTGACGCCTCGGCAACAAGAAGTATTTCACTTAAGCCGTGAAGAGCACCTTAGCTATAAAGAAATAGCTACTCGACTGTCTATCAGTGAGAAAACTGTAGAGCGACATATTAATGAAGCCTTAAAATTTTTACGTAAAAACATCTATTTATTTATCATATTTCTTTCTCTATAATAATAAGGTATAGAGAGCTTATTTCATGATTTCCCTTTTATTTTAAAGATTTTAAATTTTCTTTGGGGGATGTTATGGTGTTGCGTGTATTTATAAATAGATAGGTAATAAGAAGGTAATAAAGATGAAACAAGCGACAAAAGGAAATAAGAATATAATAAAGAAGCTGCTGACCGATGGCCTATCGCCGGAAGAGCGAGAAAAACTTAATAACTATAAATTTGTGAATCAGGCAATTTATAGTCAATGGGAACAGACTTCTGATATGTATACCGATGTCGATAAGGAAGAACGAATGCTAACAAACGTTATGCACCAAATAAAGAAAGGAAAAAGCGGACGTTTTAGGCAAAGCCTACATCGGTATAGCTGGGTAGCATCCATAGCATTATTGCTAATTTGCGGAACATTATCTTTAATGTTATTATCCAGAAAATCAGATCCAAAAGTTTGGTATGTTCTGAATTCAGGACGCCAATCCATGGATTCAGTGAGACTGGCAGATGGTACATTGGTGATGTTGAATGCTGGAAGTCGTTTGACATATCCTAAAGAGTTTTCCGGAGAAAAGCGGGAAGTAACTCTTTCAGGACAAGCTTTTTTTAATGTTCATCCGGATAAGGGACATCCTTTTGTTGTAAAAACCAAGAATATGGATGTTACAGCTTTAGGGACAGCATTTGAGGTTTTTAGTTTTGATGGTGACGAAAGTGTAGAAACAGTATTGCTCAATGGCAAAGTTAGGGTAGAACCTAAGGATAACAAAGAGCAAATTAAAGGAGAATACATTCTTCGTCCGAATGAAAAATTGACTTGCCAAGCAAACGGTGATGTGCGTATAGATCATGTAGATGCTAATTCATATTCTGCTTGGCGTATTGGAGGACGATTGAGTTTCAAGAACGAAACATTGGCCATGATTTTACCTCGTTTAGAGAAATGGTATGGTCAAAAGATCGATTGCTCACAGAAAGTGGCTGATCATTATCGCTTTACATTCACATTGCGAAATGAACCATTGGATCTGATTCTGAATATTATGTCGCATAGTGCGCCATTAAATTATAAATTAATAAGCAATGACTACTATGTTCTCGAAGAACTTAAGTAGAACACGATTTAAGAAATAAAAAAATAGTAATAAAAGCTAAGTTCATACGGAACTTGGAAAACAGGACAAAAGATAAGATTTATACCAAGTTCGTTTAGAACTTATACCAAACATCAAATTTTAAACCTAAATTAATAAAGAAAAGGATGAGAGAGAAACCGTAAATGACGTTAACCTGGTGCAGCGATGCTTTAGAAGTGTCCTGTGCTCACTTTATCAATCAAAATTACAATCTAATAATTAATCGTATTTATGAGAAAATGCAACATGCGGTGGTTTAGTCCGCAAAGAATGAAAAAGCATCTGGCTTTTGCTTTGGCAGTTAGCCTGATAGCTATGGTACCTGTGAGTGCCTTCGCTCAAGTACTAAAGATTTCAATGACGAAGACAAACGTATCCATCGAGAGTGTACTGCGTGAACTTGAAAAACAAAGCGAGTATACTTTCTTCTACAATGACAATCAGGTAAAGCTGAACAAGAAAGTATCCATCAATGTGTCGGATGCTCCGATCGAAACTGTACTGAACGAAGTATTCAAGAATTCGGGATACACTTATAAGATCGTGGATAATCAGATCGTAGTATCTACTGTGACTGCAGCTGCCAAGGATGTGCAGGCTGTTCAACAGCAGAAGCAGAGAAAAATTACCGGAGTCGTGAAAGATGCAATGGGTGAAGCCATCATCGGAGCATCTGTAGTAGAAAAAGGTACTACCTCTAATGGTACTATCACTAATATTGAAGGTGAATTTACCTTGAATACTGCCGGTAAGGAACTTCAGATTACTTATATCGGTTACGTACCTCAGACCATCGTACTTAAGCCGGGAGTTAACAATTACAATGTCATAATGAAGGAAGATACAAAAACTTTGGATGAAGTTGTAGTTGTTGGTTATGGTACTCAGAAAAAGGTCAACCTGACAGGTGCAGTATCTTCTGTTGGTACTGAAGAGTTAAAAAGTCGTGTAAATACAGACGTATTAGCATCAGTACAGGGACAGGTTCCGGGTGTTACGGTTATTGCCCGTCCGGATGGTTCTACAAGTATTAACTTCCGTGGTCGCGGTAACTTGGGAACTTCATCACCTCTGTATGTAATTGACGGTGCAATTGCTGATGCAAATTTCTTTTCAAGCCTTGACCCGAACTCTATTGAAAGCATTTCGTTCTTGAAAGATGCAGCATCTTCTGCAATTTACGGTTCGCGTGCTGCTTATGGTGTTGTATTGGTAAAAACAAAAGGTGGTAAAGAAGGTGATTTGAAGGTGACTTATGACGGATATGTAGGTTTTAAATCGGCTCTTTACACTCCTGACGTATTGAGTTCTGAATGGTATGCTCGTTTATCCAACGAAGCCGCATTAAATGATAATCCTAATGCAAAACTTCCTTATACAGACGAGGAAATAGCTAAATTCCGTGATGGTACAGACCCCGATTTGTATCCGAATACAAACTGGTATGATCTTGTATTGAAAGATAATGCTACAATAACAAAGCATACTGTAAGTATCAGTGGAGGTAATAAGGTGAAATATTATACATCTTTAGGATATTTGTATAATGACAAGTTCACTCCTGGAGCTACTACTGATCGTTATAATATGACTACTAATATCTCGGCTGATGTTAAGGAGTGGTTGGCATTCCGTGCAAATATCAACTATAACCAAACCTATAACGATAATTCAAAAGGTGGAGTCAGTTATGTAGAAATGTTGACTGTTCCTTCTACTTATGTGGCTCGTCAAAGTAATGGTGAATATGGTAGTTATGAAGCCGGTAAACCAGCTTCACAAGTAAGTATGCAACGTAATCCATTACGGCGTATTGAGTCAGGCGACTGGTCGAATAGCAGAACGCAAAATACTTTAATGGATTTTGCTTTAGATTTGAAGCCTGTAAAAGGTTTGACTGTTACGGGTGAAATGTCTTACCGTATTTGGGATTACAAAGCTAAAACATATACTGCAAGTCGTTCGAAGATTAAAGATTTCCTTACCGGTCAGGAACTGAACGGTACACAGGTTGCTGTTGAGAACTCTAAGATGGAATATGATTGGCAAGAGTCTACCCGCTTGATATACAATGGGCTGGCTAATTATACTTGGAGTAAAGACATTCATAACATCAATGCATTACTGGGTGTATCTTATGAACATTATCAGTTCCAGAAACAGAAATCTTCACGCAAGAATTTTCCGACTAACAATATGACGGATATGAACGGTGGTTCAAGTGCATCAAGTGATACGCATACAGAAGGTGGCAGCAATGAAAATAAATTGATGTCTTACTTCGGACGTGTGAATTATACATTGATGGACCGTTACTTGTTAGAGGTAAATATGCGTGCTGATGCTTCTTCACGTTTCCATAAAGACAATCGTTGGGGATACTTCCCTTCATTCTCAGCCGGATGGCGTGTAAGTGAGGAAGGATTTATGAAAGATATCGAATGGATTGATAATTTGAAGATCCGCGGGTCTTGGGGACAGTTAGGTAATATTAACAACGTAGGTGATTATGACTACTTCTCTTCTTATATCCAGGGTGATAACTATAACTTTAATGATATAGTAGGAAACGGTATCATTGAAGCTAAACCCGCTAATAAGAATTTAGGATGGGAAACCGTTACTATCACAGATATCGGCCTTGATTTTGATGTACTGAATGGTAAACTGCGTTTTACAGCGGACTGGTATAATAAAGTGACGGATGATATCCTGTTGGGTTATAGAGTTCCAATGGAAGTCGGTATTAAAAAAGATTACTGGCCTTCACAGAATATCGGTAGTGTAAGTAACAAAGGTCTGGAAATAGGTATTACACATAATAATACAATTGGTGAGTTTACTTACTCTGTAGGAGCAAACTTCACTCGTAATTGGAACAAAGTAACTAATTTGGGTGGGGTAGATGATTTGTATGATGGTAGCTCTACATGGATTGAAGCAGTAGGACAACCTATCGGAACATTTTATGGTTTCCGTACAAACGGTCTATTGACTCAAGAGGATATTGACAGTGGTAACTATATTACTGATGGTATTAAGCCTAATGCGGGTGATATTAAATATGTCGATTTGAATGATAATGGAAAGCTGGATGCCGGTGACAAAGACTTTATCGGTTGTGATGTTCCTAAATTCACATATGGTGTGAACTTGAATCTGCAATATAAAGGCTTTGAGTTGAGTATGTTTGGGCAGGGAGTTCAAGGTACTAAAGTGTATTTCTGGCAAGAACAGGCTTGGGCATTCTCTGACTATGCCAGCCCCCGTAAATGGCACTTACAGAGATGGACTACCGAGAATCCGAATCCGAATGCTGCTTATCCTAGAATTTATTCTCGTACCAGCTCACACTCTACTTTCAATAACCGCTTATCTGATTTCTGGTTATTTAATTCAGACTATTTCAGAATCAAGAATATTACTTTCGGTTATACATTCCCAAAAGCGATGTTAAGCAACATCAGTCTGGATGCATTGAAAGTATATGTAGCAGCTGAAAATCCGTTTACTATCCGTGGTGATCATCGCATGAAAGATTTTGATCCGGAATCTGCTACCGGTCGTGGTAGTATGGTTCGTGGAACGAGAACTATATCACTTGGTGTTAACGTTACATTCTAAAAAAGAAAGATTATTATGAGACAATTTGGTAAAACAATAAAATATTTAACGCTTTGCACTCTGATCGGTGCAACGGTTACAAGTTGCGATCTGGATGTAAATCCACCTTCTAACATTGCAGCTGAAACCTATTGGAAGACTTCAAAAGATGCCTGGTACAATTTGAATGCTGTATATGCCAATACAATATCTGGAGTCGGGGTATATGGTGAAACTTATACTACTGATGGCTATTGCCAATACTCTTGGGAGTCTGCAGGAGCTATTTTCCAGCAGGATGGATTTAGTGCATTGAATGATGAAGGATGGAATTTTGAAGCAATCCGCAAATGTAATGTGTACTTGAATGAAGTAGATAATTGCGACATGGATGCGGCACTTAAAACACGTACCAAAGCTGAAGTGCGTACGATGCGGGCATTACAGTACTTAGCTATGACTATGACGTTCGGAAAAGTACCTATCATTACAGATGTACCTGCTTATGATACTCCGAATGTGCCGCGTGATGAAGTGAGTAAAGTTCGTGAATTCATTCTTAAAGAACTGACAGAAGCTGCAGCAGATCTTCCTGAGTCTTACAGCGGAGGTGGTGAGTTTAATGAAAAAGGACGTATCACTAAATACGCTGCTTTATCTATTAAGGCTAGAGCTGCGCTCTATTTCGGACAATATGATGTGGCTGAAGCTGCAGCTAAGGATGTGATAGGTAGCGGTAAATATTCATTGTGGAGAATCACCAATCTTACAGATGCTCAGAAGAAGGAAGGTGAAGAGATGTCTATTTATGTAGATTTTGCAGATGAAGCTGCGAAAGAGAAGTTTGTGAAGGGCATGTTTAATTACGAATCTTTATGGTTCACTGAAAATGCTACAGTAGATAATCCTGAGTATATCTTGGCTCGCCAGTATGTTGATCCTGATCAGGAAGATTGGGTGCGTTATACAGCAATGCGTCCTAATCAGTTGGGAGGTTGGTCATCTGTAACTCCGACACAGAATCTGGTAGATGCTTATTGGAGTGCCGATGGTCATACTGTTCCTGCCGCTCCTTCTATTGAGGCACGTGCTGCGGCTTATGATAAGATAGTTGCCGATGTAAAAAAAGAAACAGCAGAAGAAGGTTCTACTCCTTTCCTGACATTTGTAGCTAAGAAGACTGCTGATGGAACATTGACAAAATATGACTATATGAAAGAGTATCGTAATCGCGATAGTCGTATGTATGCGTCTATTCTGTTTCCATTCAAAACATGGCATGAAACAAACTATGGTGCCGGATATGCTTATGAATGGATTAAGGGTGGTAACAATGAATCGAAGACCGGTTTTAACTATCGTAAGATGGTTGCATTAACTACAGACTCAAAAGATAATGCTAATGCTACGGGTGACTATCCGTGTATTCGTTATGCTGAGATTCTGTTGATTTATGCTGAAGCTCATACACAAACAACGGGTTATGATCAGAGTGTGCGTGATGCCTTGAATGATTTGCGTGATCGTTGCGGTATGCCGGATGTACCTGCTACATTAACTAAGGATGAAGCTCTTAACTTGATTCGTCGTGAACGTCGTGTAGAATTGGCGGGTGAAGGTTTCCGTGGAGACGATATGACTCGTTATGAAGATTCTTATTGGGAAAGTGAGATGAATAATGTGCCTATCTCTATGCCTGATGGTGAAACCGTGATAACTATGAAATGGAGTTCACGTATGCGTCTGAAACCGATCCCTCAGACTGCCATTACTCTTAATCCATTATTGGAAAATGATCAGAACCCGGGATATTAATTTAACACAGATATCTCTTAATTAAAGATTGAAAAAAAGGGATCGGTTTTAAAACCGGTCCCTTTTCTTGTTTTTATATAGTTTTAATTATTTTCCCATGCTCCTCTTGTAAAATCCGGTATTTCTACAGGAATACTGCCGTTTAATACCGATTGCTCGCTTAGTTCTGTGATGCATGACCATTCGGCGGCATCGTATACATCCATATCCAATGGGAGCCCGTTGCGCAGGCAATGAATCAAACGGCAATCCATGACATAATTCATTTCATTGGGCAGATTTCTCCGATGGGCTTCTGCACCGTAAGTAGCTGTAAAAGGGTGTTTGTAGCGTTCCATAATATCTTCAAGCGCTTTTCCTTCGAGAGGAGTACTTGCATCGGGCTCAAAGGCGATACAGGGAACGGGATACTTCTGGGCAAAGCCTTCCGTACCACAGATTGTATGGAGGCGGCTGTACGGGCGTGGAGTGACGACATTATACTGAACCATGATACTCTTGCCTTTCATTGTGTGAATCAAGGTGGTGTTCATATCTCCCAACCGATACTTTTGACGGGCTTCGGGAGAATTTTCTCCGAATGTCTTACGGGCGTACGACGTCATGCCGGCTTGCAGACTCGATAATGAAACGAGATAATTCATGCGGTCTCCCCGATGAATATTCAGTACCTGGCAAATGGGGCCTAAGCCGTGAGTAGGATAGGGGTTACCGGTATGCTCTATGCTATATTTCCTCCCCCAATGATTGTGAAATCCTCCTTTACTTTCGTCGGCGAAGTAGATAGAGCGCAGATCATGTATGTATGCTCCCTCTACGTGCGTTATCTCTCCGAATACACCTTGTTGTGCCATATTCAGTGTGGTCAATGCAAATGGATCGTAGCAACAGTTTTCAAGCATCATACAGTGTTGTCTTGTCTTCTCGGCTGTATCTACCAGCTTCCAGCATTCTTCTACGGTCATGGCTGCCGGAACTTCGATAGCTACGTGTTTACCGTGTTCCATAGCATAAACTGCCATGGGAGTATGTGTCAGCCAATCGGTACAGATAAACACCAGGTCAATATCATTCCGTTCACACATTTGTTTCCATCCATCCGCCCCGGTATAACCATCCGGCTGGGGATAGCCTGCTTCCCAGAGAATTTTCTGCGCTTTAGTCAGGTTACCTTCCCTGATTTCGCATAGTGCTTTAATCTCGATTCCTTCGATTTGCAGATAACGCTGTAAAGTCAATACACCTCTATTGCCAAGCCCAATGAAAGCAAGGCGCACAATGGGGATGGGAGGATGTGCCAGTCCGAGCACATGTGTTTGTGAAGGAGTTCTCATATGTGGTTAGGATGTTAGGGTTATATATAAAAAAAGAGAATCTAATTTCTCAGATTCTCTTTAGAGCGGAAGACGGGGCTCAAACCCGCGACCCTCAGCTTGGAAGGCTAATGCTCTATCAACTGAGCTACTTCCGCAATTTTTGTGGGCAAAGATGGATTCGAACCACCGAAGTCGAAAGACAGCAGATTTACAGTCTGCCCCATTTGGCCACTCTGGTATTTGCCCTTTTGTTCGCTTTTGAGTCCCTTTGCTTTCTCTTAAGTAGGTTTGTTTCTCAATTGCGATGCAAAGATACAACTATTTATTTAAACTCCAAACAAAATCGATCATTTTTATTGCAGTAATTGCACATTCGTCTCCTTTATTACCCAGTTTGCCGCCGGCTCTATCTTCAGCCTGCTCCATGGTATTGGTAGTAATTAATCCGTAAATAACTGGTATATCGCCAGTTGCATTCAGTTGTGCGACACCTTGTGTCACTCCCATGCAAACATAATCAAAATGTGGAGTATCTCCTTTAATTACGCAACCAATGATAATAATTGCATCTACATCGCAATTTTCCATCATTTGATTGGCGCCGAAAGTTAGTTCGAAACTTCCCGGTACTGTTTTCACCAGAATATTTTCTTGCTTTGCTCCGTGTTTCTTTAAAGTTTTCACAGCTCCGTCCAGCAGGGCGCCGGTGATATGGGCGTTCCATTCGGAAACAACGATACCGAATTTCATTTCTTCTGCATTCGGAACCGAATTAAAATCGTAATCAGATAAGTTATGATATGCTGTTGCCATAATATATATGTTTTTGGTTGGTTTAAAAAAAGCTACCCAGGTTCGTTTGGGTAGCTTTCTATATAATAAGGTATATACCCCGTTATTATTTTTTCAGCAGTTTGGCTTGCTCGATGTACTTATCGATGTCCATAGCCTGATAAGACTGGAAGTATTTGTCTTTGATCTTGGTGAAGGCTTTTACAGCATCATCGTTTTTGCCTTGCTTCATCAGGATTTCTCCGGCTTGCAGTAGGAAGATGGGGCTCAGAGTGCTGTTATCAGCATTGTCTGCTGCTTTCAGAAGGGTTGAAGCTGCTTTGTCGAGTTGGCCTAACTGAGCGTAGCAGTTGCCAATGGCACCCTGAATGGCAGGAGCCACCATCTGGTCGTCTCCGCTGAAGCCGTCGAGTGCTTTGATTGCTTCGTCATATTTACCTAAATTCTGGTAGCAGATGCCGGCGTAAGCTTTTGCCAGGTTGGCTGCTTTGGTTCCGCTGAATTGATCGGCTACTTTCAGGAAACCGATAGAACCGATACTATCACCGTTCAGTGCCTGCTCGTATGCGCTTTGTTCAAAGTACTGTTCGCTTTTGAAAAGAGCAGCCTGCGCTTTTTCTTCACGGGGTTCTGCATAGAAATTCTTGTAGAGGATCACGCCTGCTACGATTACGATTACGGCTACAACGGCGCCAATGATTGCTTTTTTGTTTTTAACAAGAAATGCTTCCGACTGTGTCAGTGCATCTTCCACATTCAGTTCGTTGTTGTGGTTCTTTTGTTCTGCCATTTTTATATGATTCTTTTTGTTATTTTTTCAACTGGATATTTTGGTCAGCAAAAGTAGTTTTTTTATATATATAAACGAAATTTAGAGGCATCTTTTTTTGTTTTACGGCCTAAAACCCCGAAAATCTTTCTACTTTTGTAACCAAACTCAATGTGCATACATGATACTGAAGCGTATATCTATACTGAATTATAAGAATCTGGAGCAGGTGGAACTGAATTTCTCGGCTAAGTTGAACTGCTTTTTCGGACAGAACGGGATGGGAAAAACCAACCTGCTCGATGCTGTCTACTTTCTGTCTTTTTGTAAAAGTGCCGGAAATCCGATTGATTCGCAGAATATTCGTCACGAACAGGACTTTTTTGTGATTCAGGGGTTCTACGAGGCGATGGACGGAACGCCTGAGGAGATTTATTGTGGAATGAAGCGCAGGTCGAAAAAACAATTCAAACGCAATAAGAAAGAATATTCCCGTTTGTCGGATCACATCGGATTTATTCCCTTGGTAATGGTTTCGCCGGCCGATTCGGAATTGATAGCCGGTGGTAGTGACGAGCGGCGCCGGTTTATGGATGTGGTTATTTCACAGTATGACAAAGAGTATCTGGATGCTTTGATCCGTTACAATAAAGCATTGGTGCAACGAAATACGCTGCTGAAGAGTGAACAGCCGGTGGAAGAAGAATTGTTTTTGGTTTGGGAGGAAATGATGGCACAGGCCGGTGAGGTGGTGTTCCGGAAGCGGGAGGCATTCATCAGTGAGTTTATCCCTATATTCCAGTCATTCTATTCGTATATCTCGCAGGATAAGGAGCAGGTAGGGCTGACTTACGAGTCACATGCAAGGGGGGCTTCTCTGCTTGAAGTCTTGAAGGAGAGTCGGGTACGGGATAAGATTATGGGATATTCACTCCGGGGGATACATAAGGACGAGTTGAATATGTTACTGGGTGACTTTCCCATTAAAAGGGAAGGTTCACAGGGGCAGAACAAGACTTATCTGGTAGCGTTGAAGCTTGCCCAGTTTGATTTTCTGAAACGTACGGGAAGCACGGTGCCTTTGTTGCTGTTGGATGATATTTTCGACAAGCTGGATGCTTCGCGCGTAGAACAAATCGTGAAGTTGGTAGCGGGTGACAATTTCGGGCAGATTTTTATAACGGATACAAATCGTGAGCATTTGGATCGTATATTATATAAGGTAGGCAGTGATTATAAAATGTTCCGTGTAGAAAACGGGGCAATTAATGAAATGGAGGAAAAAGACCAATGAAACGGAATGATGCGGAGCCTATTGGCAAACTGATTCAGAAATATCTACGTCAAGAGAGTCTGGAATCTCCACTGAACGAACAGCGTTTGCTGGATTCGTGGGAAACAGTGTTGGGACCTACTATAATGTCGTATACAAGAGATTTATATATTCGTAATCAAGTATTATATGTGCATTTGACTTCTGCTGCCCTTCGTCAGGAGTTGATGATGGGAAGGGAACTGCTGGTTCGTAATCTTAACCAGAAAGTCGGTGCTACGGTGATTACTAATATTATTTTTCGCTGACAGCCGTTATCTCTACCAAGAACGAAGGCTCTGTTTGATACAAACAGAGCCTTCGTTCTTGGTTAACAGAGCTTCTGTCCGGAGTGGATAAAGCCTCTGTTTCAGTGAAACGTTGTTTGCTTAATATTCCAGGAATGGAATGGTATCTATGACCGGCATTTTCAACTCTTTCAGCTCTTTGCAAGCCCGGTCGTAATAGACCGGATTTTCTAAATCGAGATTGTTGTGTGCATCCAGTCCGATGATGGCTGTACATCCTTCATTGGCCGCAATGTGCCAAAACTGTGGACAGGGATAGGTCATTATTCCCCGGGCTTCATTGGTGGCCATATAACCGACATTGTATTCTAACGGGATGTTCAGTCGTGCCGCAGCCCGGCAGATGTGGCGGCTAATGCTGGTACAATGTGTATCGAATTCCGGATAGGAGCGCATAAAGAGGTCGGGGTGGGCCAGATAGGCGAATAGTCCGCTCTCCATTCCTTCAATAGAGCTTTCCTCATAGAGGTCGAGCATGTCCCGGTTGGTAGTGTGGTGTCCGAAGTATGGAAACTTTTCGTCGGTGTGGTAATGATGGTTCCCAAAAAGGATGTAGTCCAACCGGTACTCTCTAATGATTTCTTTCAGCCAATGGGTGTATTCGGGAAAATATTCGCATTCCAATCCGATTCTGATACTGATCCGGTTGCGGTATTTTTCTTTCAAGGCGCGGATACTTTCTACGTATTCCGGTAATTCCTCTGGCAGCATACGTATATCTGATACAAAGTCCGTATGATACTTCCACGGACTATGGTCAGAGAAGCCCAGTTCCTGAAAACCACCTTTGATAGCGCTGCGCACATAGTCTTCGTCGTTTCCTACGGCATGCATACAGCGAGTGGTATGTGTATGATAATTCGTTTTCATTGTGCTATGACGGTATCCATGCGGAAGTCAAATTCTTCTGCAGGAACTTCTTCAATCAATTGAAACGGGAAACAAATTCCGGCTTTGGGTGCCGCGATCTGAGGGAGTAAACGGTCATAATAACCTTTGCCGCGCCCTAAACGATGTCCGTGCCGATCAAAAGCGACACCCGGAATGACTGCCAGATCGATCGCCCGGTAATCGGTGAATCGTGTTCCTGTCGGTTCGGCAATGCCATACGAACTTATGGCAAGATCCTGAGGTCCTGTGTAGACACGTAGTTCTAATTCGTCACCTATCACTACGGGAAGTATAATTTTCTTTGACCGGCTCCATTTCTCAATGAAGGCGTGAGTCTGTACTTCGTCCTTCATTGAGTGATAGAGCAGTATGGTATGCCCTTTTTGGAATTCAGGGTATGCTTCAAGGGTGGTTAGCACCTTCTCCGACAATGCCTTAAGCGTAGAGTCGGAGTATTTCTTCTTCTCCTGTGCTATCCACTTGCGCAGTTGTTTTTTTCTTTCCATCTTTCTTTTCCTCCTTTTGAGGTTCTACGCTGACGGGAGCCTTGGGGAATGCTTCTCCGCTCTCAAGCAGTTCGACAGCCTTTTTCACAGTCTGATCGCTTTGGTTGAGATATTGAATATAGGCTTCTTTTCCCAGCATATTGTAGATGATATTACCGTAAATGCTCTTTTCCAGTAACTTATATGATTTCTGAATCAGAATATTTCTCCGTTTGACTCCTTTGCTGTCAGCATAGCGTATGAACTGTTCGACCAGTCCCTGGCGGCGCAGGTAGTTCAACAATGATTCTTCATCTTCATATTTCTTCAGCTTATCGCGGTTGTTATCCGTATAGTGGAACGTGAACTGAATGGTAAGTCCCTTACTCAGTACCTCGGTCAGATATGAAGTAACACCCGTTGTATCTTGTGGAACGAATACATCCGGCATGATACCGCCACCACCGTATACCGGACGTCCCAGAGCTGTAGAGTAGCGCAGATTTTCGTCGAGCTTGATACTGTCTTTCGAGAAGTATTCTCCATGTTCATAACGCGTCAGCCAATCCATTTCGTAGTTGCGGTCTTTGCCATTCTGGTAAGGACGTTGGATACAGCGTCCGGATGGAGTATAGTAGCGGGCAATGGTCAGGCGGATAGCTGAGCCGTCGCTGAAATCGATGGGTTGCTGTACCAGACCTTTGCCGAACGAACGGCGTCCTACAACCATACCGCGGTCGTTATCCTGGATAGCACCGGTAAAGATTTCGCTGGCTGAAGCCGAACCTTCGTCGATCAGTACGATGATAGGCATCTTCTGGCAGCTGCCTGTTCCGTTGGCAAACTCGTCGGCACGAGGGTATTTGCGTCCTTCTGTGTATACGATCAGTTTACCTTCGGGTAGGAATTCGTTGACCATGCGCACTGCGGCTTCCATATAGCCTCCTGTGTTGCCACGTAAGTCGATAATCAGTCCTTTGCAGTTCTTATGATTCAGGAGAGCAATGGCGTTCAGTAGTTCCACATGTGTGGTACGACCGAATTTACTGACTTGTATATAGCCGAAGTCATCTGTCAGCATATAAGCTGCGTCGATGGTGTTTTGCGGAATATCACCACGTGTGATGGTGAAGTTCAGAAGTTCTTTCTCTGTAGCACGTTTCACGCCCAGTTTCACTTGAGTACCCTTCGGGCCTTTCAGAGTGCGCATGGCACGTTCATTGGTCACTTTCTTCCCTACGAATAAACTGTCGTCCACCATTACGATGCGGTCACCTGCCATCAGTCCTACTTTTTCCGAAGGACCTCCCTGAATAACGCTGTTTACGTGTATGGTGTCGTCCTGGATGGTGAACTGGATACCGATACCGCTGAAGCTGCCTTCCAGTTCCGATGTCACTTCTTCCAGATTTTGTGCCGGGATGTAGGTGGAGTGGGGATCCAGCTCTGCCAGAATCTGTGGCATTGCCTTCTCCACGAGGTCGGTCATGTTGACAGTGTCCACGTACTGGTCGTCGACAATGCGTAGCAGGGCATTCAACTTGTTTGAAGATCCGTTGATAATGCCGAGCCGGTTGCCGGCAAAGTGCTTGGCATAAAATGTACCTATCAGAATTCCGATTACCACACTGATAGCAATGATGACAGGGGTAAATCGTGAAGAGTTCTTTGTACTCATATCTTTAATCATTATTGGCTACAGACGACAAACTGCAGGGTAGAGCTGTGTTGTAGTCAGTTATTTATGTATGTTGTTTCATTTTTCACTTGTATCGACGAAAACGACTTCGATACCTGCACGTTTCAGCAATTCTATTCCGTCTTCCAGGCGGTAGTGCTCGGAGTATACCACTCGTTTGATGCCTGCCTGTATAATGAGTTTAGCACATTCGATGCAAGGCGAAGCTGTAACATACATCGTGGCTCCGTCACTGCTGTTGTTGGAGCGTGCTATTTTGGTGATGGCATTGGCCTCGGCGTGCAGGACATAGGGTTTAGTCACATTGTTATCATCTTCACAAATATTCTCAAAGCCCGATGGCGTCCCATTGTATCCGTCCGAGATAATCATCTTATCTTTGACAATCAGCGCTCCTACCTTACGGCGCTGACAATAAGAATTTTCCGACCAGATGGCAGCCATTCGGATATAACGTTTGTCTAAATCTGATTGTTTTCTGTTTGCTGTGTCCATTCGCTGCTATATTATTTATCAACATGAAATACAAGACATAAGTCCCTGCCTCCCTCATCCTTGTAATAGATGAAAAGGTTGTCGTAATTTCCTTTATACGAAGTAGCTCTGTTGAGTCCTTCGACAAACTTGTTGCTGAATCCTAACGGATCACTTTCAGAACCTTTTACTGAGGCGGAGAAGGCATTGCTTTCACCGTTGGCGCTCCAGGTTCCTGTATAGGTATGTGTCAGAAGCGTTCCGTTAAATTTTCCGCTGATGACATTGTCTATGTTTTCTCCCTCAAACTTGATGGTGTATGCACCCTCCTTATTGATATAATTCTTGATGGACTGCTCGTATTTATCTTTGTCACCCCAGAAATCATAAGGTTTATGATCATTCTTTTTAGTTATGTACGTCAGTTTCCATACTTTTCCGGTAAAGATACCATTCACATCGTCCGAATCATTGCATCCGCATACAAAAGGGAGCATCAAAAGTAGTAATAATAAGTATTTATATTTCATATCTTTCTATTTTTTTTATTCCGTTTCTGATAAGTAATGCATCGATGGTAGGCTCTTGTCCCCGGAAACGTTTATATAGTACCATCGGGTGTTCTGTTCCGCCTTTCGACAAAATGTTACTTCGGAAGGAGTCAGCTACGTCTTTGTTGAAGATTCCTTTTTGCTTGAACAGAGAGAACGCATCCGCATCCAAAACCTCCGCCCATTTGTAGCTATAGTATCCGGCCGAATATCCTCCGGCAAATATGTGTGAGAACTGAGTGCTCATACAAGTTTCCGGTACCATAGGCAGTATCTGTGTTTTGGACCATGCCTGGCGTTCGTACTCTTTTACGTCTCCGTCGAATGGAGTGTTGCGGGTATACCATGCCATGTCCAGCAGACCGAAGCTGACTTGGCGGAGGCAGGCATACGCTACATTAAAGTTAGAGGCATCTACCAGTCTCCGGATTAATTCGTCGGGCAAAGGCTCTCCTGTCTGATAATGGCTGGCAAAGGTATGAAGAAACTCTTTCTCGATGCCGAAGTTTTCCATAATCTGTGAGGGGAGTTCTACGAAATCCCAATAGACATTCGTCCCGCTTAGGCTCTGGTAAGTTGAGTTGGCAAACATTCCATGCAAAGCATGTCCGAACTCGTGGAGGAAAGTTTCTACTTCGTCATAAGTCAACAAAGCCGGTTTGCTTTCTGTCGGCTTGGTGAAGTTCATCACTACCGATACGTGCGGGCGACTGTTCTCGCCTGTGCTTTCTATCCATTGGCCTTTGAATTCTGTCATCCAGGCACCGGAGCGTTTACCTTCACGCGGGTGAAAATCCGTATAGAGCACAGCAAGGAAATTACCGTCTTTGTCCATTACTTCATAAGCATCCACATCCTTATGATATACCGGAATATCGGGGTTCTTGTGGAATGTGATTCCGTATAATCGAGTGGCTAATCCGAAGACTCCCGCTTTCACTTTGTTCAGTTCGAAGTAGGGACGAAGCATCTCTTCGTTGATGTTGAATTGCTGATCCTTCAGCTTGTTGGAGTAGTAGCTCCAATCCCAGGGCATTATCTCAAAATCGTCTCCCTGCTCTTTGCGGGCTAACTCCTGTACTGCTTCATATTCTTTGCGTGCTGTGGGAGTATAAGCATCCAGCAGTTGGTTGAGAAGGGTATATACAGCATCGCTGGTTTCGGCCATGCGTTTCTTCAGTGTATACTCTGCATAATTGTCATAACCCAGTAATTGTGCGATTTCCATATGGATATTGACTATCCTTTTTACAATTTCCAGGTTGTTATATTCATTATTGTACGTGCACTTCGTATTGTAGGCCATATAGAGTTCGCGGCGTAAATTACGGTTGTCGGCATACGTCATGAAGGGAATGTAACTGGGGGCATGCAGTGTGAATACCCATCCATTCACTCCTTTTTCCCGTGCTGTTTCGGCTGCGGCTTCTATAGCACTTTCAGGCAGACCGTCCAGTTGGCTCTTGTCTGTCAGTGCCAGCTGATAGTTATTGGTCTCTTTCAGGTTGTTTTCGCTGAAGTCCAACGTTAGTTTGCTCAGGTCTCTGGTTAATTCACGGTATTTTTCTTTGGCTTCGCCTTGTAGGTTGGCTCCGCGACGGATGAATCCGTCATAGGCATTTTCCAGAAGTTTCATTTGTTCCAGGGTCAGTCCTAAAGAATCTTTTTGTAGGTACACAGCTTTGATGCGTTCAAACAGTGCCTCGTTCAGGCTGATGTTATTGCTGTGCTCACTTAGCAGCGGCATCATTTCCTGGGCAATCTGCTGCAAGTCATCATTCGTTTCGGCACTGCGTAAATTGCCGAATACGGTTGTTACCCGGTCGAGTAATTCTCCGGACTGTTCGTAGGCCAGAATGGTGTTAGCAAATGTAGGAGTTTCCGGATTGTTGACGATGGTATCTATTTCTGCTGCCTGACGGCTGATACCTTCGCGAATGGCCGGTTCATAATGTTCTGTTTTTATTTTATCAAAAGGAACGGTTCCATGCGGAGTTGTATATTTCTCGAAGAATGGATTTTGTGCATTTGCTATATTTGTCATATCAAGTAATATCAATGTTACATTTACAAAATTACAAATTTCACCACAGAGTATCACAGACTTCCGTATAGTTTTCTTCTTATTTAACGTGTTTCACTGTAGTTTTTGCTATGGGAGACGGAGAGAAGAGCAGAACTGTAAAATAAGCATTCCGTGTCTTCGTACGTTTTTTAGGGTGAGCTGTAAAATAAAAAAGCTGTTCCGGTTTCCCGAAACAGCTTTCCATATATTGTATCTTAGCTTGATTATTTAGCAGCGATAACGCGAGCCATTTCACAAACTTTGTTTGAGTAACCCCATTCGTTGTCATACCAAGAAACAACTTTAGCGAAGTTAGAATCCAAAGAGATACCTGCTTTAGAGTCGTAGATTGAAGTGTTAGCGCAACCACGGAAGTCAGTTGAAACAACTGCATCTTCAGTATAGCCCAGGATACCCTTCAATTCGCCTTCAGAAGCTTCCTTCATAGCAGCGTTGATTTCTTCCATTGTAGCAGCTTTTTCCAAAACAACTGTCAGGTCAACTACAGAAACGTCAGAAGTCGGAACGCGGAATGCCATACCAGTCAGTTTACCGTTCAATACCGGCAATACTTTACCTACAGCTTTAGCAGCACCTGTAGAAGACGGGATGATGTTTTCCAGGATACCACGGCCACCTCTCCAGTCTTTCTTAGAAGGACCGTCTACTGTTTTCTGAGTAGCAGTAGCAGCGTGAACTGTAGTCATCAAACCTTTAACGATACCGAACTTGTCGTTCAATACTTTAGCGATAGGAGCCAAGCAGTTAGTAGTACAAGAAGCGTTAGAGATAATGTCCTGTCCAGCGTATGAAGTGTGGTTTACACCATATACGAACATAGGAGTAGAGTCTTTAGAAGGAGCAGACATGATAACTTTCTTAGCACCAGCCTGGATATGTTTGCGAGCTGTTTCGTCAGTCAGGAAGAAACCAGTTGATTCAACTACAACGTCAGCATCAACTTCGTTCCATTTCAAGTTAGCAGGATCCATCTCTGCAGTCAGACGGATTTTGTTTCCGTTTACAATCAGAGCACCGTCTTCTACAGCAACTTCGCCTTCAAAACGACCGTGTACTGAATCATATTTCAGCATGTATGCCAAGTATTCAGCATCCAACAAGTCGTTAATACCTACGATCTGAATGTCGTTACCAAAGTTCTTAACTGCTGCACGGAATACCATACGTCCGATACGGCCAAAACCGTTAATACCTACTTTAATCATTTTGTTTAAACTTTTAAGGGTTTTATAATATTTGTTCAAATACTTTTCTAAATTTGCATTTGTTTCATTAGAATGCGGTGCAAAAGTAAGAAAATGTTTTTATATTCGCATATTAAATTCATATTAAATATAAAAAAAGATGGGAAAAAGTACTTTTTTACAAGACTTTAAAGCTTTCGCCATGAAAGGGAATGTGGTGGATATGGCTGTCGGTGTGATTATTGGTGGTGCCTTTGGCAAAATCGTTTCGTCGGTTGTAGCCGATATCATTATGCCTCCCTTGGGGTTACTTATTGGGGGAGTGAACTTTACGGACTTGAAATGGGTAATGAAAGCTGCGCAGTACGGAGCTGATGGGAAAGAAACTGCGGCTGCTGTTACCTTGAATTATGGTAACTTTCTGCAAGCAACTTTCGATTTTCTTATTATCGCTTTTTCTATATTCTTATTTATTAAACTGATTACAAAGCTGACCCAGAAGAAAGCTGAGGCGCCTGCTGCTCCTGCTGCACCGCCCGCACCTACAAAAGAAGAGATATTGTTGACTGAAATACGTGATTTATTGAAAGAAAAGCAGTAATTTTGCGCCAAATTCATAACATATCTATATATGCAAGAGAAAATTATAATACTTGATTTCGGTTCACAGACCACGCAGCTTATCGGTCGCCGGGTGCGCGAGTTGGATACGTATTGCGAGATTGTCCCCTATAACAAGTTCCCCAAAGACGACGAAACTGTCAAGGGAGTGATTCTGTCGGGAAGCCCCTTCTCCGTGTATGACGAGAGTGCGTTCAAGGTTGATTTGAGCGAAATCAGAGGTAAATACCCCATTCTGGGCATCTGCTATGGTGCACAGTTTATGGCGTATACCAATGGTGGCAAAGTAGAACCGGCAGGTACCCGTGAGTATGGACGTGCTCACCTGACTTCTTTCTGCAAGGACAATGTGTTGTTCAAAGGTGTGAGAGAGGGTACGCAGGTATGGATGAGCCACGGTGATACCATTACTGCTGTTCCTGAGAATTTTAAAACGATTGCGTCTACAGACAAAGTGGCTATTGCCGCTTATCAGGTGGAAGGTGAACAAGTGTGGGGCGTACAGTTCCATCCGGAAGTTTTCCACAGTGAGGACGGTACACAGATGCTTCGTAATTTCGTTGTCGATGTATGTGGATGCAAGCAGGACTGGAGCCCGGCATCGTTCATCGAAAGTACTGTTGCCGAATTGAAGGCTCAGTTGGGCAATGACAAAGTAGTATTAGGTTTAAGCGGAGGAGTTGATTCTTCAGTAGCCGCTGTGCTGCTCAACAAGGCCATCGGTAAGAATCTGACTTGTATTTTCGTTGACCACGGTATGCTCCGCAAAGACGAATTCAAGAATGTAATGCATGATTACGAATGCCTCGGACTGAATGTGATCGGTGTAGATGCCAGCCGTAAGTTCTTCTCAGAACTGGAAGGTGTAACCGAGCCCGAACGCAAACGTAAAATTATAGGTAAAGGCTTTATCGATGTATTCGATGAAGAGGCACATAAACTGAAAGATGTGAAATGGTTGGCTCAGGGTACTATCTATCCGGATTGCATCGAGTCTCTTTCCATCACCGGTACTGTTATCAAGAGTCACCACAATGTGGGTGGACTTCCTGAAAAGATGAACCTGAAACTTTGTGAACCGCTTCGTTTGCTGTTCAAGGATGAAGTTCGTCGTGTAGGTCGTGAGTTAGGTATGCCCGAGCACTTGATTACCCGTCATCCTTTCCCGGGGCCGGGGCTTGCGGTTCGTATTTTAGGTGATATTACTCCCGAAAAGGTGCGTATCTTGCAGGATGCTGACGATATTTTCATTCAAGGTTTACGCGACTGGGGGTTATACGATCAGGTATGGCAGGCAGGTGTTATCTTGCTTCCGGTTCAGTCTGTAGGAGTAATGGGAGACGAACGTACATACGAGCGTGCAGTAGCTTTGCGTGCTGTGACTTCAACAGATGCCATGACAGCCGACTGGGCGCATTTGCCTTATGAATTCCTCGGTAAAGTGTCAAATGATATTATAAATAAGGTAAAAGGTGTAAACCGTGTAACCTACGATATCAGTTCAAAACCACCTGCAACGATTGAATGGGAATAAGCCGTTTGAAGATGGTATATATAAAAGACAGCCGTTCGGAGAAATTCGGGCGGCTTTCCTTTTTTGATGTACGTACAATGCGATTATGATTTAACAGAAAAGGGACATCCTCACGGACCTCCCTTCCCTTTTTTCCTTTTTTAAACCTTATGTAGTTGCTATAAATCTCTTACCGCAACATCTTATTATTATACTAAAAATCAATACTTAGTAAAATTCTATATTATTATACTTCGTTCCTATTGGAAAACTTTTACTCCAGTGCTTTGCCGGCAGCCATCGGCCAATACGGGTTCTGATACATTACCGTAGTATTGATGTCTTCCGGATTGGTAGCTGTCAGTTGCATGTCTTGTAAACCGATCGGATCCAGATAGTATGCTTTGCGCCAAGTCAGACCGTCATACAACTGGTTGTTTGTTTTCGTTCTGCGAAGCGGGCGTAAATACTTGCTGTCTTCTTTCTGCGAGACATTAGCTTCTGTTGTACCATCGGCAACTACTGCCGAAACTTCTTTACCGTCTACTGTTTTTGTATAGTTCTTGTAAGCGGCATCCCAGAAGTTTACACCTTCAATGATGTAAGGCTTTGTAAGCAGCTGATCCCATGAACGCCATCTTTTCAAATCATCCCAACGCATACCTTCACCGATAAATTCACAACGGCGTTCGCGACGGATATTGTAGAGAGTTGCATCAATCATTTTATCACCGGAGTAGACTGCCAGGTCGTTTTCCTGTGTCAGATCTGTAGCGGCGATTGTTTTGGTGTAATCTTCATCTACACCGGCACGGCGGCGAAGTGCTTTCCAGTATCCTTGGGCTTTGGCATCCAGCGAACCGGTCTTTTCGTAGCAGGCTTCCATGTAATTCAGGTTAGCTTCTGCCGTGCGGAAAATAATGCAAGCATTGCTTCCCAACAATTCGTCACTCTTACTCTGATCGTCATCGTATGTATAGGCTTTGCGTGGGCGATATCCTGTTACATCACGAGTCTGTTCCTGTTCCGAAATGATACCTGGTTTTTCGAAGTGGATCACTACACCCGTATCAGCCACTGCCGTATTCTTGGTATCAGTAAGTAACGCATCTTTTTCACCCCATACAAACAATTGCAGACGTTCGTCGCGGTCTTGTTTTTCTTCTGAGATGGTAACGTCTCCATGATAGCCTGAGCCGGAAGCATAGATAGGTAAACCGTTCTTCATTACGAAACTATTGATAAGTGCGCGAGTGAGTCCGGTGCGGTCACCGTTCTTCAAACGTGCCGGAACGCAATGGGAAACACTCAATGATTTGATATATTGTTTCCACAACAACACTTCGCTGTAACCGGAAGCATCGGGGGTACTGAACATTTCGAAATATGGATTCCAGTCATATATCTGTCCGTATTCAGGACCCATCACATGAGAATTTTCCGTCAGTGTGCCCCGATCGGCTACTGCTGCGGCAGCGTTCATGGCTTCGGTCAGGAAGAAGTCTATTTCACCTGCGATATTAAAGGTTTTACCACTGTTGTAACTCATCTTAGCACCCGGCCAATCTGTATCTCCCGGTACACGTCCTGTCCCTTGGTGATATTTTTCAAAAGTGGCTTCAAACAGAGCGACTCTCGATTTAAATAACTGAGCCACCTGTTTGTTGATGCGTTGATTGTCTTTAAAACCCTGATCTTTCAAGCGGCTGATAGCAGTATCCAGATCTTTGAGAATAAAACGGGCCACTTCGTTACGGGGTGCACGTTTGCTGTTTTCAATCAATACTTCGTTCTGGTCCGGCAATACTTTTTCAATAATTGGATAATCTCCGAATTTCACTAAAGCATTGTAGTAGGCCAGTGCCCTGAAAAAATAAGCTTCGCCAATATAATGGCTCAACTCTTCGGCAGAGCCTTGGATGGTACCGGCTTCTTCTTTAGGTAACACTTGCTCAAGCAAATAGTTCCAGGTACGAATACGATTTAGCGGGGTTTGTATTGTTTTACCTTCACTTACTTGCCAGTTGCCTGCAAAGTAATTCAGATTACTTTCATCAGCCAACAGGTTGTCCGTGTTGGCATCATTGCGTTGTACACCCGAGTTCCATGCTGTCTGATGATACATTTTGGTACCATTGGAGTTTTCAAGATAGTCATTATAGTAATTAATGATATAGCTTCCTACCTGGTCCACCGTAGTGAAGTAGGCTTCCGGAGTCACTTGGCTGAGTGGTGCCCGATCCAGGAAGTCTTCACACGAAGTCATTGCCAATCCGCCCATTCCTATTAATGAGCAGAAGTATATATGTTTTAATTTTAGTCCCATAGTTCGTTCGATGAATTAGAAGTTAACATTTAAACCGATTGAAATAGTTCTCTGCAACGGATACAGTTTTCCATCACCCCAGTCGCTACCCAGCAATTCCGGGTCGAATACACCACTGATATCAGATAACGTCAGCAGATTGTCTCCTGATACATAGATACGTACTGACTCCATAGCGGCTTTCTTGGTCCATGCTTTCGGCAAAGTATATCCGATTTGCATGTTCTTCAGACGGCAATAAGCAGCATTTTGCAGATAACCGCTTTGTGTGCGCTGGTTTTTGTCGGTGTTGAAGTAAGGTTTCGGATAGTAAGCTCCCGTGTTGGCTCCCAGAGGGTCACCTTCCGGGCGCCAGTAATCCATGTGCTCTGTGAAGGCGGCAGATTGCCATTGTCCGCCATTGGCTCCCCAGAAGTACGGGCCGTCCAGCCAGTAGTCTCTTTTCATTACCCCTTGCAGGAAGATAGAGAAGTCGAGGCCTTTCCAGGATCCGTCCAGTGTTAAACCAAAGTTGTAGCGCGGAGTATTATTGCCGATTACCTTCAGGTCACCGTGGTCGTTCAGTGTGTTTGAGCCGTTGTTAACACCATCTTTACCGTCGATATTGCCATACATGATGTCACCTGCACCCCAGGCTGTTCCCCAGTTCGGTGTACCGCCATTTGCCAAATGCTTATCCATTTCTTCCTGGCTCTGTGCGATTCCTACTGTTTCGTATCCCCAGATATCTCCAAGAATCTTACCGCCATAGTGTTTATCCAGAGACATTGTCGGATTCGGATACTTCAGGATTTTACGCATGTTGTCCGACAGTACAAAACGAACACCGTAGTTGAATTGTTGAACACGGTCTCTCCATGAGAGTTCGAGTTCCCATCCGTAAGACTTCATGTCACAGTTGTTGATGGCAGGAGCGCTGGCACCCAAAACAGAAGGTAGTGTAGGAGCCGGGCCGATCATGTCGTAAGTGTAACGGTTGTAGTAGTCAAACGAACCGGTCAAGCGGTTATTGAACAATCCCCAGTCGAGACCTACGTTCCATGATTCGATGGTTTCCCATGTCATCAAGCTGCTAACGATGCCCGGAAGACCTGCTGTGTTCTGTTTTTTACCGCCCAGCAACCATCCTGAAGAGGCTGTTCCGGTTGGCATATTCTGATAGAACGGATACCATGCGTCTGTATTGTCCGTATTATTGTTACCGAGCTGTCCCCAAGAACCTCTCAGTTTCAATGTGCCGACCACTTTGGTCAACGGTTCGAAAAATGTTTCGCGTGCAATGTTCCATCCGGCAGAGAATGAAGGGAAGAGTCCCCAGCGTTTGTCACCGATAAAGCGGGAAGAGCCGTCGTAACGTAAGTTAGCTTCCAGCATATAACGTTCTTTGTAGCTATAGTTGACACGTCCGAAGAAACCGGCGATAGCTCTTTCACGTTGCCATGCGCTGGCCTTTTTGTTGTCTTGAGTCAATCCCAGTGAGGGAACTTCCGGACTGATCAGATCTGTACCGAAACCGGTCAGGCCGCTTGGACGATAAAGTTCGGCATTGAAACCACCCATAACTTTAAAGTAATGATCGCCCAGTGTTTTGGTGAAGTCCGAATAGATGTTGGTAGAGAAGTAGTCTTCGTCTTCACGTGAATCCTGCACTTCCGAATAACCTGCGGCACCACCGTTCCAAGAAAGAAGATATGGTTCGTTGTTTACATCGTAAGCATAAATAGGCAATACAGCCCAATGTTGTTTGCGGATATATGTGCGCATACTTCCTTCTGCCACGATGCGCCAGTCTTTAACCGGTTCGAAAACAGCCTGTAACTGTTGCGTATACCAGTTCTTCTGGCTTGTCTGTTTACCTCCGTCTTCCAGCTGAACGATTTCCATGTCACGCTGGTAATGTCCATTCGGGTCAATTACCGGGCAAGTCGGCCAGCGGCGTGCAATATTGTGGAAGAATAAACCGGTCAGGTATGTCGGGCGGTGATAGTCCTCACGTGTCCATTTGCTGGTATAATTCAAAGTGACCCAGTCTGTCAGCTTTGCCGAGATTTTTGCATTCAGGGTGTAACGGTTGAATTTGTCTTCACCATGTTTCAGCAAGCCGGTCTGGTCAAGGAAACTTCCACTGATCATGTAAGTCAGTTTTTCAGTACCTCCACTGATGCTGAGGTTATGTTCTGTAGAAGGTACCCAATCGCGGTAAAACTCGGAGAACCAGTCAGTGTTGGCAAAAGCACCGCCGTAGTTTTGCCACTTCCCATCGGCTCCGGCTACGGTTCCGTAGTATTCGGGTTGTGTCGGGTCAGTGTATTTTCCATCGATGTAGTTTTTAATTCTGGTCATGGCATCGTCGTTAAACACCGGATTACCTCCACCGTTTGTACTTGCTCTGTTAAAGTATTGTGCGAATGTATAAGAGTCTACCATTTCGGGTACTTGGATCGCGTCCGAGAAACGTACATTACCCGAGTAGTTGACTCTGGTTTTACCGGCTTTACCGCTTTTGGTTGTGATCATGATAACACCAAACGAAGCACGTGCACCATAAATAGAAGAGGAGGCAGCATCTTTCAATACCGAAATATTTTCAATATCATTTGGATTTACTGTGTTCATATCGCCTTCGATACCGTCAATCAGCACTAACGGACTGCCACTTGAACCTTCGCCTATGGTACCACCACCGCGAATATTGATATTCAGGCTACTGTCCAGAGTACCACCACTGCTTCCCACTGACATGTTTAATCCCGGGATTACACCTTGAAGTGCTTGAGATACGTTTTGTACCGGACGAGACTCAATTACTTTAGAGTCTACCATGCTGACAGAACCGGTCACATTGACCTTTTTCTGTGAGCCATAACCCACTACGACCACTTCATCCAACTGTTGTGAATCTTCTTTCATCGTAATGTTGATAGGAGAGCCGTCTACCTTCACTGTGACGGTTTTGTAACCGATAAATGAAATTTCAATTGTGCTTCCTTTAGGGGCGTCGATAGAGAATTTTCCATTCAGGTCCGTGATTGTACCTGTATTGTTTGCCAGGACTTTTACGGATACGCCGATCATGGGTTCTCCGGTTTCGTCCACTATTGTACCTTTTACTTTGGTGTTGGCCTGCTGTACAGTTTCAATTCCGTGTTCTTCGTAAGTATTGGCTGCTGCTTGCTGCGGTGTTGCGCACCATAGCATGATAGAAGCAGCGATTGCCATTTTCAGGCGATTTGTTTCTCGAAGCCAGATTAGGCTCGGAAACAGGTTAGTTTTTTCTGTCATACACTAAATTGTTCGGTTAAACATAAATTTGAATAGTTTGTTTTTAGGTTTTCCGATGGAGCTTGGTCGCTTCGGAGTTTGAGTTTAAAGTTTCTTTCTGTTTTTTTATTTCATAAGCTTATCGAATTAGGGTTATTGTATTTCTCCTGTATTTCCTTTCTCGTTTTTCTCCTCTCTGAACTGTGCTGATAATGCCAATCTCTTTCATTTTTTATTAAGTACTCCAGGTACTTAATAGATCATGAAGCATTAAACTTGTTTATCGAAGTTCCAGACGCGACTAAAATCATAATTTATTTAATCCCTGAATTTTATTTTGTCTTCTCTGCTTTGGGATTTGCCTGTTAGAAACCGAATTATGGGCTTTTAGCGATAACATTGTGTATTACTAATAGTCTACTTTGTTTTGTGAATAGTTGAGGCTTTTATAAAACCTGGGAACATATTTTATGATATAAATAAAAAAATGCTTCTCAATTTATTGTTTATTAAAAGTTCTTCTTATCTTTGCCTCGAAACAGAGTGACTTGTTATGAATACAATGTATTTGTTAACTTAATATTAGGTAAAGATATTCTGGGCCATTAATCATAAATAAGTACCTGGAGAACTTTGCTATTCTTTCCGTCTTTTTATTCCATCTTTTTTATTTCTCTTAGTGACTGAAGTTCTTTTCACTTCCCGATAATTCATATTGTTTGCTGTTTTGATTCTCTTCTGATTTCAAAGGAATTCAATAAGGATTTACTGTGAGTCTCTATACACGGTTGACGAGTGGCGGGGAGTGGCTTTCGTATTATCAGAGCGGAGATAGTGAACGCAAAAAAGGGTATCCTCACGGACACCCTTTTCCAATTTTCCTTTTTTAAACCTTATAGTGTTGCTATAAATCTCTTACCGCACAACACCTTATTTATTATACTAAAAATCAATACTTTTTATTCTATTGCAACCCCATTGGATACTGTTGGCCAGTATGGGTTTTGATATAAAACAGATGTTTCTACTTTTTCATCAAGTGAAAGTAATTCCATTTCGCGAATTGGAACAGGACGTAGATAATTAGCTTTAGCCCATGTGAATCCATCGAATGCAGGATTGTTTTTTCTAACAATAGAGAAAGGACGCAGATATTTGCTAATAGTACGAGAAGAAATGTTAGCTTTTGCATTATCCGGATCATCTATTATTGAATTGTCTGTCCCCGGATCAAATGTTTTATAGGCTTCTTCCCAAAAGTTATATCCTTCGGGAATAAATTTATTTGTAATCATTTGATCCATTGCACGCCAACGTATCAAGTCATCCCAGCGCATACCTTCACCTATAAATTCACAACGACGTTCCCGGCGTATATTATATAAAGTAGCGTCTACCGTTTTATCTCCGGAATATTTTGCTAAGTCCGTTTCTTGAGTCAGGTCAGTAGCATCAATAGTAGCCTGATAGTTTGTATTTACTCCTGCACGTTGGCGGATTGCTTTCCAATAATCTGCGGCTTTTCCCGAAATGTTTCCGTTCTTCAGATAATAAGCTTCCAAATAGTTGAGATGGGCTTCTACACCACGGAATACGATACATCCTGTAGTAGCTTGACTTTGTCCCGAGTAAATCTGAGTATGATCATAAGTCAGGCATTTACGGATGCGATAACCTGTTTGATCACGTATCTGGGTTTCTGCCGGAATTAGGTTCGGTTGTTCAAATTCATGTAATAGTCCGTCACCATCATAATTTGAAGGTAACATATCGTTTTCGCCTAATAAAAATAACTGTAAGCGTAAGTCGCGATTTGCTTTTACTTTCATAATTGTTACGTCTCCCTGATATGTATTGGTTGCATACCAAGGCAATCCATTTTCCATTAAGAAGCAGTCCACATAACTTTTCAGCATGCCATTGTTTCCTCCCGAATAGATGTAGGCCGGTGTCCCATGAGTAATGCTGATATCGGCAGAACGCAAATAATCTTTCCAGAACAGAACTTCAGAATATTTGCTCATATCTTCGGCTGCAAACATTTCAAAATAATCATTCCATCCATTGATAGCATCTGCGCTTTCCGGATTGATCAAGCCACTGTTGGAAGTTAGGGTTATAGCATCGGCTACTTGCTGTGCGGCATCCATAGCTTGATCCAAGAAGAAGTTTATTTCACTTGCCACATCAAGAGAGAAATTTGCATGTACTGATTTTCCTGGCCATGTATCGTCTCCCGGTACACGTCCTGTGCCTTTATGGTATTTTTCAAAGGTAGCTTCATATAGTGCTACACGTGATTTGATGAGCAATGCACATGCCTTGTTCAGGCGGTTGTTGTTATTAAAGCCTTGTTCGTGCATATATTCAGCAGCCTTATCCAGATCTTCAAGGATAAACCGTGCTACCATATTGCGTGGCTGGCGTACGGATTTCTCCATCAGAATCTCTTTCTGGTCGGGAAGCACTTCTGTGATAATAGGATAATCACCAAACATTTGTAACTTTTGGAAGTAAGTCCAGGCACGGATGAAGTACATTTCTCCAATGTAGTGCTTGATATCGGCTTCTGATCCTGAAATGGAACCGGCTTCATATTTAGGAAGCACTTGTTCGAAGAAATAGTTACAATAACGGATTCTCGAGAAATTCCAGTTGTCTCCATCGTTGTTAGGTACTTTCCATTGTCCTTTTTCAAAATAAGAGGCACTATATCCTCCAGCTACCATATTATCAGTGTTCTTGTCGTTATTTAAGGTACCTGCACTGAATCCCCCGTGGGTTGAAAACAGTCCGTTGTACTGTGAAATGGTATAGGCTGCCAGATGGTCTACCGTTTGGAAATATTCTTTTGGGGTCACAGAAGCAAGGGGTTCCCTGTCAAGGAAATCATTACAGGAAGAAAGCATTATTGCGCCTCCTGCCATAAAGAATGTTTGAATAAAGATATTTTTTAGTTTCATATTTCCCATATTTTAGAAGTTAACATTCAAACCTACAGAGATAACACGCTGTAGTGGGTATAACTTGCCAGAGTTGGCATCATAAGTACTGCCTAATGCTTCCGGGTCGAAAATACCTGTAATATCAGAAATCGTCAACAGGTTGTCTCCTGAAACATAGATGCGTACCATTGACAGGCCAGCTTTATTGGTCCATGCTTTCGGAAGTGTATATCCAACCTGTAAGTTTTTCATCCGGCAATAAGCGGCATTCTGCAGATAACGGGTTTGCGTTTTCATATTTCTACTGTCGTTTTTCAGGACACGTGGATAATAGGCATTGGTGTTTGCGCCCAATGGGTCACCTTCGGGACGCCAGAAGTCCCAATGTTCTTTATATCCGGCAGCATGCCATTCGCCTGTACCGCTCATACCCCAGAAGTAAGGACCTGTCAACCAATAGTCGCGTTTGGCTACACCTTGGAAGAAGGCACGGAAATCGATGCCCTTCCAAGAAGCATCCAGAGTAATACCGTAGTTAAAACGCGGAGTACTGTTACCAATAATTTTCATATCTCCCGAGTCTCCCAGTTTATTGCTGCCGTTATCAATTTTTCCATCTCCGTTCAGGTCCTTGTACATAATGTCACCGGCCCCCCACTTACTTCCCATAGATGACTGATCAACTTTAGCCAAGTGTGCATCCATTTCTTCCTGACTTTGTGCGATTCCCTCGGTTACGTATCCCCAGATATCATTTAATTTTTTGCCTTTATAATAGGCAGATCCACTTAAACTTTTGGAATCATTCGGATAACGGAGAAGTTCTTGTTGTGCATCCGATAATACAAATTTAACGCCATATGCAAAGTCTTTGATGCGGTCTCTCCAACCAACTTCTAATTCGAAACCATACGATTTCATATCCGAGTTATTTATTTTAGGAACTCCTGTCCCCAAAGAGTTTGAGAGTTCGGGAGCCGGACCAATCATGTCATAAGTGTAACGAACAAAGTAGTCAAACGATCCGGTAAAACGGTTATTGAATAATCCCCAATCCAAACCAACATCCCATGTTTCGATGGTTTCCCATGTTTTAAGTGAACTCACGATACCCGGGAGATTCGCATAATTGGGGCGTGTGCCATTCACCAGCCAACCGTAGTTGCTGCCTACCGGCATTGTTTGATAGAATGGATACCATGCGTCTTTCGTATCTGTATTGCCTAATTGTCCCCATGAGCCTCTAAGTTTCAGTGTACCAATGTTACACTTCTGGGCTATTTGTTCAAAAAATGGTTCACGTGCTACATTCCATCCGGCAGAGAATGAAGGGAAAAATCCCCAGCGTTTGTCTCCGATAAAGCGTGAAGAGCCGTCATAACGTCCGTTTGCTTCAACCATGTAACGATCTTTGTAGTTGTAATTGATACGTCCAAAGAAACCGGCGACTGCATTTTCTGCGTAACCTCCCGATGCGTTCGGGCTTTCGGTAGCAGTATTGATTGTAGGTACGGTAGGAGTAATCAATGTGCTTTTTTCTCCTGATACATTTCTTGTTTTGTAGAGTTCGGAGTTGAAACCCAGCATTACCTTAAAATAATGTCCACTGTCGAATTGTTTAAAGTAGTCGCTATAGATGTTGGTGCTATAATAATTTTCTTTGTAGGCATATTCATTTACCTTGGACGAGCCTATAGGATAATCGCCCCATTGTACGCCATAGGGTTCACCATATTCATTATGTGCATAGATTGGCAATACATCCCAATGTTCATTGGTGTTGGTGGTACGTAAGCTACCTTCTACATTGATTTTCCAGTTTTTGATGGGTTCAAAAACAAATTGAATCTGTTGTGTATTCAGATCTTTTTGATTTTTTTGTTTACCACCATCTTCCAACTGGATAATTTCCATACCATCCAATGGGTAGCCATTGGGGTCGTAAGCCGGACAAGTTGGCCAGCGGCGTGCAATGTTGTGGAAGAATAAGCCTGTCAGGTAAGAAGGTCTTTCGAAGTCTTCCCGTGTCCATTTGGTAGAATAAGAGACTCTCAACCAATCAAAAACTTGAGTAGTGATACGTCCATTTACCGTATAACGCTGGAAGGTATCAGAACCGTGACGGAGTAATCCGTTTTGGTCAAGGAAGCTTCCGCTGATGCTATATTGTGTCTTTTCATTACCGCCACTGATACTCAGATTATGATCTTGTGAAGGTACCCAGTCATCATAAAATTCCTTGAACCAGTCTGTATTTGCGTTGGCACCACCATAAGCATTCCAGTGATGATTGTTGGGGTTTGCTGTGGTAGTTGTAGTGATTTTACCATCCATGTAATCTTTAATACGTTGCATAGACTCGGCACTGAAGATGGCACCTTCACCTACATTTTCGGAACCACGATTAAAGTACTGTGCAAAACGATAAGAGTCAAGCATCTCTGGTACACATAAGGCGTCTGAAAAACGTACATTTACTCCATAGGAAACAATCGGTTTACCGGCTTTTCCTTCTTTGGTCTTAACCAGAATTACGCCAAATGCGGCTCTGGCACCATAGATTGAAGCAGAAGCAGCATCTTTTAATACCGATACTGATTCTACATCATTGGGGTTCACTGAATTTAAGTTGCCTTCGATACCGTCTATCAATACAAGAGGAGAAGAACCGGATCCGTCGCCAATGGTACCGGCACCGCGGATGTTGATGTCCAGGCTACTGTCCAATGCTCCGCCGCTGTTTCCAACTGAGAAGTTCAAACCCGGTACCACACCTTGTAGGGCTTGTGATACATTTTGTACCGGACGGGCCTCAAGCACTTCGGAGTTGACCATACCTACGGCACCTGTCACATTGACTTTTTTCTGTGAACCATAACCTACAACGACCACTTCATCCAGTTGTTGCGAGTCCTCTTTCATGGTAACGTTAATAGGAGAGCCGGTTGCTTTTACTGTAACGGTTTTGTAGCCGATGAACGAGATCTCGATACTACTTCCTTTGGGGGCATCGATAGAGAATTGCCCTTGCAGGTTGGTAATCGTACCTGTGTTATTTGCCAGGACTTTAACGGATACACCGATCATCGGTTCTCCGGTTTCGTCCACTACTGTACCTTTCACTTTGGTGTTGGCCTGCTGTACAGTTTCAATTCCGTGTTCTTCGTAAGTATTGGCTGCTGCTTGCTGCGGTGTTGCGCACCATAGCATGATAGAAGCAGCGATTGCCATTTTCAGGCGATTTGTTTCTCGAAGCCGGATTAGGCTCGGAAACAGGTTAGTTTTTTCTGTCATACACTAAATTGTTCGGTTAAACATCATTTTGAATAGTTTGTTTCTTAAATTTTCCGGGGAATCGGTTCCTTCGGAATCTGTGCTAAAGTCTTTTCTCTGTTTTATTTCATAAGCTTCTTTATTAGGGTTGTTGTATTGATTGTGATTTATGACATATATTTACAATTGTTTCTAATTTCAAGTTTCTATTAAGTTCTGATGGTACTTAATTGATTATGACAAACAGAAATACTGTAAAAGGAGTGCGGATAAGTGTTGAACGCTAAAACTGCTATCTGTTGTATATTAGTTGATTATAGTGAATGTCGGTTGCCTGTAATAGTCCTTATAACTTTAATTTATTAAATTACCAAAGGTCTACCTGTTTTTTTTAATAAGTGAGTTATTATATCTTGGACGAAATGTTTTTTTATGATATATTTGAAAAAATAGAAGCGTTGTTTGTGATTTATTAAAATATATTATTATCTTTGTCCCGTTGGTAGCTATTTGTTACGAATAAAATGGGTTTATTAACTTAATATTAGAAAACCCATTGATGGCGAAAAGCAGTTATAGTAAAGTACCATCAGAACTTTGCTATTTTTTTATTTTTCTTGAATTACTTCTCTTTCTTTGTTTCCACGACCGATCTCTTTGATCTTCAATCCCGATAAACAATTGTGAATAATATATCTGCTCTTATGGACTACTGATATGGACAGGGCAGGAGACTCTGTAAATGCAACCGGCATTAACGACGAATGCTGCCGTCATTTAAGGCGACAGACGGTTGCTTTAATAATCCGGCCTTTGTAGTGACAGGAGTGGCTGTTATATGTAATAAATACCCTATTTTAGTGTATTTTTTGTGGTTTCGGTCTTTTCTTTGCACACTTTTCATGCTTTTATGCAGAAAATCTATATCTTTGCAACCTAATTTAACATTAAAAGGTATGAGTTACAATTTGTTGAAAGGAAAAAGAGGTATTATTTTCGGTGCATTAAACGAGCAGTCTATTGCCTGGAAAGTAGCCGAAAGAGCCGTTGAAGAAGGTGCTGTTATTACATTATCAAATACTCCTGTTGCTGTCCGCATGGGACAGGTTTCTGCTTTGTCTGAGAAGTTGAATTGCGAAGTGATTGCTGCAGATGCCACTAACGTAGAAGATTTGGAGAACGTATTTAAACGCTCGATGGAAGTTCTCGGTGGTCAGATTGATTTTGTATTGCACTCTATCGGTATGTCACCGAACGTTCGTAAGAAACGTACTTACGATGATCTCGACTATAATATGTTGAATACTACCCTGGATGTTTCAGCTGTTTCATTCCATAAAATGATCCAGGCTGCCAAGAAACAAAACGCAATTGCCGAATACGGTTCTATCGTGGCATTGAGTTATGTAGCTGCACAGCGTACTTTCTATGGATACAACGATATGGCTGACGCTAAGGCATTGCTTGAATCTATTGCCCGCAGCTTTGGTTACATTTATGGTCGTGAGCACAATGTACGTGTAAATACGATTTCTCAGTCGCCTACCTTTACCACAGCCGGTTCCGGTGTGAAGGGCATGGACAAACTGTATGATTTTGCCAACCGCATGTCTCCGTTGGGCAATGCTTCTGCCGACGAGTGTGCAGATTATTGCATCGTAATGTTCTCTGATCTTACCCGTAAGGTGACCATGCAGAACCTGTTCCACGATGGTGGTTTCTCGAGTGTTGGTATGAGTCTTCGGGCGATGGCTACTTACGAAAAGGGTCTGGACGAATATAAAGACGAAAACGGTAATATCATTTACGGTTAAGGCAATGAAAATACGGAAGAACTATATTCTCCTTGTTTTGCTAAGTCTGCTTTTCGCATCCTGCCGGGTGGGGAAGGCAGAGCCTGTCGCAGACCCAATGGAGGAAGAGGGGATTTCCGTAGTCAGATATGATAAGCTGTTGGACGAATACGTTCGTTTCAACAGCTTTTCTGCTTTACAAAAAATGAATCTGGAATATTCTCTGCCTACTAAACTGCTGATTGAAGATGTATTGGCCATCGGGCAGGTAAGTGACGATCATATATTCCAGCGACTGAAAACATTCTATTCGGACACCACTCTGATCCGTCTGATAGAGGATGTGGAAACCAGATATCCCGAATTGGGATCTGTCGAGAAAGAGTTGACCAAAGGCTTCGGGAAACTGCAAAAGGAAGTGCCGGATATTATGATCCCCATGATATACACACAAATTTCGGCATTCAATGAATCCATCGTTCTGTCCGATAGCGTACTGGGCATCAGCCTTGACAAGTATATGGGCGAAGATTATCCGCTTTACAAGCGTTTCTATTATGGTTATCAGCGACGTACCATGCGTCCCGACCGGATTGTACCCGATTGTCTGGTATACTATCTGATGAGCCAGTATCCTTTCCCGATGGATTACTCCCGTACACTGCTCGATGTGATGATGCACTTCGGTAAAATTAATTATGTGGTGCAGCACCTGTTGGATTATTCCTCTTCGGAAGAAGCATTGGGCTATTCGGATGTAGAGAGAGAATGGTGCAAAGAGAACCAGCAGCAGATGTGGAGATATATTCTTGAAAAAGATCATCTGCATGCAACAGATCCGATGGTGGTACGCCAATATACCCGTCCGGCTCCTTTCACTAATACTCTGGGCGAGAATGCGCCTTCGATGGTGGGTACCTGGATTGGTACAAAAATCATCACTTCGTATATGAAACATCATAAAAAAACAACCTTACGGCAATTGCTCGAAATGAACGATTACGAACGTATGTTCACCGAATCTCGTTTTAATCCGTAAAATTCTTATTATAAAAATCCCTTGTTCATGGATACCGCTCTCTATCTTTTGCCCGTTACATTGGGCGACACTCCCATCGAGTCTGTATTACCACCCTACAATAAAGAAATTATTCTGGGAATCAAGCATTTTATTGTCGAAGATGTCCGTTCGGCCCGCCGTTTCCTGAAAAAGGTGGATCGTGAGATTGACATCGATTCGCTCACCTTTTATCCCTTAAACAAGCACACTTCTCCTGAAGATATTTCCGGTTACCTGAAACCGTTGATCGGTGGATTGTCTATGGGAGTGATTTCGGAAGCCGGTTGTCCGGCCGTTGCCGATCCGGGAGCCGATGTCGTGGCTATTGCGCAACGTAAGAACCTGAAGGTAGTGCCGTTGGTGGGCCCTTCGTCTATCATTCTTTCTGTGATGGGATCGGGATTTAACGGACAAAGCTTTGCCTTTCACGGATATCTGCCTATAGAGCCGGCTGAGCGTGCCAAAAAGCTTAAAGCTCTTGAACAACGGGTATATGCCGAACATCAGACACAGCTGTTTATAGAAACGCCCTATCGGAATAATAAGATGGTGGAGGATATTTTGCATAACTGCCGTCCGCAAACACGTCTTTGCATTGCAGCGAATATCACCTGTGAGGGTGAGTACATCCGCACCAAGACCATCAAAGAGTGGCAGGGAAAAGTGCCCGACCTGACTAAGATACCTTGTATTTTTCTCTTATACCAATAACCTGTTTCAGGTGTTCATATTCCAACTCAAAGCATTCGCTGAAGAAGTGAGTGCCTAAGTTGTGTTCTATCTGTTGGAAAGTCCACAGTTTTCCTCCTTTGAACCGTGGATCGCAGAGGATAGAATCATCTTCCATTTCGACAATAAACAGATAAATCAGACGGTTGGTCTGTGCATTTTCGAAATGATAGGAGATGGTAAATGTAGGTTTCAGATCCGATGCTTTTGGGAAAGCATTACTCAATAAGCGGTTGGCACCTTCGGTCAACGTCTCTCCGTACCGGAGATAACATTCCATCGGTATATCCACTTTGAACTTGTCGAGAATACAGCTTTGCGGACGATTGCAAAGGAACAGCATGCCATGGGTAGAGACGGCAATGCGTATTACCGGGTTGATATAAGCATTCTTGTAGTTGATGGCTTCTACGGCCAGGCTTTTTCCAATGACGTCGCCACGGGTGTTGACGATGGGCACATATTCTGTATGGGCCATTACATGATTAAAATAACGGATGCCTATCTGGTTGAACAGAATGCTGAGGATAAATATGGCAGGCGGCAATATGTGGTAAAGCACCAGCGTGGAAGTCGGAGTGAGAGGATGTGCTATCAGGATAGTCAGACTGATAACGGCAAAGTGCAGAATACCCAGAATCAAAACAACCCGTGCCGATACGACAGCCGATTCCGCTCCCTGGGCAAACAGTCGGCGGTTGCACTGGGCACTCTGGCGCAGGTAGTGGTTAATGAACCTTCTCCTGTGTAAGAAAAGAATAACCATTGGAATCAATATACTGACTTCAAGTGTCAGGGGCAAAGCTCCTACCGGGACAAAATCTCCGGGAATGAGACTTGCCAGAGTCAATAGTGTCAAAATTCCCGTAGAGATATAAAGGATAAAATTGGGTATACGCGCCCCGTTACGGGACAGGGACCTGTATGAAAAGATAAGTCCGATACCTGTACCGATATAGATTGATATGTCCTGTGTTATAAATTCGCATAAAAGGATGGAAACAATAACAGGGATAAAGCCCAATGACATATTAAATGCGGAAGAAAGTACTCCTTTGTTACCCATATGTTTTTATTGTATTATTTTGCCGTTTACTTGTAAAACAAACAAGGAGCCTGTTATGTTCTTACTACTTCTTATTAAATCGGATATGTTTTTCCGCATGATATGATGAACGTACTAATGGTGCGCTTTCTACTTGTTCGAATCCCTTTTTGAGCCCTGTTTCTTTATAGATGGCGAATTGTTCCGGGGTAATGTATGCCACAACCGGATAGTGTTTATGGGTCGGTTGCAGGTATTGTCCGATGGTAAGGATTTTGCAACCGACGGTAATCAAGTCGTCCATTAACTCCTCCACTTCGGCAGGAGTTTCGCCCAAACCGACCATAATACCCGATTTGGCTGTTGTACCGCTCTCGGCTATCTGACGGATCACCTCCAGGCTGGTGTGATAATTGGCCGCACTACGCACTTGTGGGCTGATACGTTTTACGGTTTCCATATTGTGGGAAATGATTTCCGGACCGGCTTCTATCACTTGGGAAACCAGTTCCTTGCGCCCCTGGAAGTCGGGGATCAGTACTTCGGTGGTCGTTTCCGGATTCAGGCGTTTGATTTCACGAATTGTTTGCGCCCAATGGGCGGCGCCCAGGTCGGGTAGGTCATCGCGGTCCACCGATGTGATGACTGCATGTGAGAGCTTCATCAAGGCAACCGATTCCGCAACGTGCAACGGTTCGTTAGGGTCCAGAGGCAAAGGACGCCCGGTCCGGGTATTACAGAATTTGCAACTGCGGGTACAGATGTCACCGGCAATCATGAACGTGGCCGTACCTTTTCCCCAGCACTCGCCCATGTTGGGGCAGCGCCCGCTGCTGCAAATGGTGTGCAGGCAGTGCGATTCGACAATACGTTTGGTTTCCGTATAGCGTTCGTTGGCTCCGATACTGATCTTAAGCCATTCGGGTTTGCGTACCCGTTGATCGTTTCCCATATGATAGTACTGTTTTGTTTAATGATAGAGAGGCTGTCTCAAAGCTCACCACAGAGGACACAGAGTAACACAGAGTATACTTTAAATTGTTGATGATTAGTAAAAAAAGACTCTGTGCTACTCTGTGTTACTCCGTGGTGAAAAGACTTTTGATACAGCCTCCTGAAGCGGTTTCTTATAAATTGTTCAGGAAAAAGTTCGTTAACCTCGTATACAGATGGTTCCGGGTATTTCCGCCATAAATGCCGTGATTCCGGTTGGTATATACCTGCATGTCGAACTGTTTTCCAAGCTGTACCAGGTGTTCGGCATATTCGGTACAGTTCTGGAAGTGAACGTTGTCATCTGCCATACCGTGTACCAAAAGCAGGTTTCCATGCAAGTTGTCTGCACGGCTGAATGCTGAGGCAGCTTTGTAGCCTTCGGCATTTTCTTTCGGAGTACGCATGAAGCGTTCGGTATATACAGTATCGTAATATTTCCAGTCTGTAGGTGCGGCAACAGCGACTCCGGCTTTAAATACCGGTGTACCTTCGCTCATACTCATGATGGTCATGTATCCGCCGAAGCTCCATCCCCAGATGCCGATGCGTCCTTTGTCCACATAAGGCAGGCCACCCAGATATTTGGCAGCTTCCACTTGGTCTTTTGCCTCTTTTACGCCCAGATTCAGATAGGTGCACTTCTGGAATTCGCTTCCACGGCCTCCTGTGCCGCGACCGTCCACACAAGCCACTACGTAGCCAAGACTTGCCATGTATGTTTCCCAGCTGATTCCCCATTTGTCCAGAACCTGTTGCGAACCCGGACCGCTATACTGGAACATCAGTACCGGATAGCGTTTTGAGGGATCGAAGTTCACAGGTTTCATCATCCATCCGTTCAGGTCTACTCCCTCTGTGGTCTTGAAAGTGAAGAATTCCTTTTGCGGTATGGCATATCCGGCTAACTTTTCTTTCAGTTTATCATTGGTCACCAGAGTTTTCAATACTTTACCCGTATTGTCATTCAGTGTAATCAGCATCGGAGTATCGAGGCTGGTAAACTTGTTCATAAAATATTTCATCGAACTGCTGAAGATCGGGCTGTTGGTTCCTTGCTGATTGCTCAGTTTCACCTTCTTGCCTTTACGGTCTATCTTGTATACAGCCTGGCGCATCGGACTCTCTTCGTTGCTGGTGTAATAGAACTCGTTGGTATCCGGATTCCATCCGATGAAGCTTTTTACTTCATAATTGCCGCTGGTCACCTGCTTAATCAGGTTGCCGTTCATGCTATACCAGTACAGGTGCGGATATCCGCTCTTGTCGCTTACAAAACTGAAATTGTCCGGATAGAACCGGATGTTGTCGAATACGTTCTCGTTGATGTAATAAGGAGATTCATCACGTAAAGCCAGCTTGCATACTGTACTGCGGGGATCGGCAAAATACATGTCGAAGCGGTTTTGATGACGGTTCAGCGTCATAATGGCCAGTTTGTTCGGATCTTGTGTGAAACGGATGCGTGGGATATAACCATCGGCGTCTATCGGCAGTTTTACCTGACGGGTCACTTTTGATTTGATGTCGAACGTATGTACCGATACCTTAGAGTTGGGATAACCTGCCTTGGGATATTTGTACGTATACTCGCCCGGGTAGTCCTGCAACGCATTGTTGCGTGGAGCCTCGCCGGCAAACAGCGGGAAGGTGTATGATGGCACTTCCGACTCGTCGAAGCGGACATAAGCCAGCATGGTATTGTCGGCATTGAACTCCAGGGCACGGTTGAAACCGAACTCTTCTTCATATACCCAATCGGGAATACCGTTCAGCACGCTGTTCAGTTTGCCGTCTTCCGTCACCTGCGATTCGCTGTTGCCATACAGGAGCTTCACCAGGAAGATGTTATTGTCGCGGACAAATGCCACCAGATTGCCGTCCGGTGAGAATACCGGAGCTTGCTGCGGGCCGCCGTCCGAGAGTTTTTCTACGATATTGTTGGTAGTAACCCCTTTATCGTTCCGTTTCACCGGATACAGATAGTGGACTGCCGTATAAGAGTGACGGTAGATAGGGGTTGTTTCCGTTGCAATCAGAATTTTTGATCCGTCCGGTGAAAACTGATAGCTGTCGAATTTCTTGAAAGGACATTCGCGAGCTTTGGCCACATCGAATACCACTTCCACCGGTTCACCCGTGCGGAAGGAATATTTCACGATTTGTGTGCCTTCGGCATTTCTTTGTGTGTAATGTTCGCCGTCTGGCATGGGAACCACACCATAGATGTTTTCGGGACTGAACTTGCCTGAGTTGATCTCTTTCAGGTCGAGCGCTTTGCCTCCTTGTGCGAAGCCGGCAAGGCAGCACAGACAGAAAAACAGAAAAATGAATTTTCTTTTCATTGGCTTTAGATGATTTTTAGGTTGTTTCTATAGTGCCGGCAAAGGTAAGGATAAACGGTGAGCCTTCAAAACGAGAGGGTTAAAATATCTGTGAAATAGCGTTCGGAAACGAAAAAAACAGAGCCTCTGTTGGCTCCGGGCAGAGGCTCTTCCGGGTACAGACAGAGCCTCCGGAGAGCAGAAACGGAGGCTCTGTCCCGGACGTTGGAGACACGGAAAGTGGGCCAGCCTCCGAGCCACCTCTCAAACAGTGCTGTATCCCTTTATTCATGGGTGTTTGAGCGTGTTCGAAAAACTGACTGAAATCGATTGGTGGGCCATATAATAAATACTAACAAAAAAAGATATATGAATATATCAGTTCAGATCGTGCGCAATCGGTGAGAAATGATTCCGGATTTGTCGGGAGTTATCCCCCTTTCATCGGTTTTGCTACCGTTATTGACGAAAAAGCCTTTCCGGGTGGTGGCAAATGACCTATCTTTGTGGACGAAGATTAGATGAAATAATTAACAATGAAATGATATATGGAAAAGAAAGAGTTTTCATCTCCCGCTCGGAGATACGGTAAGTTTTTTATTGCCTTTATTTTTATAACGGCAGGAGTGCTTCTACTGGCCCGTAATCTGGGATGGATTACTTATGCCCTGTTTGACCTATTGGTGTCCTGGCAAATGCTTCTGATTCTCTTGGGAGTATACCTGATGCTGCGCCGTCAGATTCTGCGGGGATTGATTCTGGTTGGCATCGGGGCTTATTTAATAAGTCCGCATCTGGGATGGTTTCCGGCGGGAGTCCATATCACTCTTTTCCCGATTATATTGATTGTTATTGGACTCGCTTTTTTATTCAGGCCGAAACGTGCCCGGCACGAACGGATGCGGAGGGGAAACTTTGCCAGCAGCCAATATAACTCTACGGATGGAGTGCTTCACTCGGAGAATACTTTTAGCGGTATCAGGCAAGTGGTGCTCGATGAATTCTTTAAAGGCGGGACGATACAGAATTCGTTTGGCGGGACGATTATTGACCTGCGGCGTACAACCCTTCCCGAAGGTGAAACGTTTCTCGATATTGATTGTACATTTGGTGGAATAGAAATTTATGTGCCTTCCGATTGGAAAGTAGTGTTTCGGTGTAACACCTGCCTGGGCGGATGTCAAGACAAACGTTTTGGTGGAGGTGTGATCGACCAGAACCGGATATTGGTCATCCGGGGCGACTTGACATTCGGAGGTATTGAAATAAAAAGTTGAAAATAAAACATGGATATACATCCTATACAAGAATCTTCCCGACGGTGGATGACGGCATTGATATTGGCCGTTGCCGCAGCAGGGATACAAACAGCATTACTTTGGGGCTATGCCGGGGCCGACACGCTTCCGGCTGCAATAGACGGCTTTTTATCCGTCGGTTTGCTTTGCCTCCTGGCCTATCTGGCATGGTATGTCATCGGCCTCGTCTCCATATTGCAAACAGATCTGCTGATAGCCGCCCTGGCGCTGCTTTTTTGGCTGGCGGGAGGCTTTGCCGTGCAATATGTGATGGAACAGAACCTGGGACAAGTCTATGCGTCTTTCGGAGAGACGCTCCCTTTCCGCATACTGTTCGGAGCATTGGCTTGGGGAGTGATGATGTTGTGGTATCGTTTACAGTCGTTGAGCACTGTTCAGGAGGAGATATTAGAAGAGGCTGTTTCAAGAGAAGAAGCCCTTCGTGAAGAACTGAAGCAGGCCGGATGCCGCGAAGAGAAAGCGTCGCCGGAAGAGGCGGAATGCATTGACCGCATCACGGTGAAAGACGGTACGCATATTCACCTGATCTGTACCGACGAATTGCTGTACATACAGGCATGTGGCGATTACGTCACATTAGTGACCCCTTCGGGACAATATGTCAAAGAGCAGACGATGAAGTACTTCGATGCCCATCTGCCGTCGGCCGGATTTGTGCGCGTACATCGCTCTACGATAGTAAACGTGACACAAATATCACGGGTGGAACTCTTCGGGAAAGAGAACTATCAACTCTTACTGAAAAATGGGGTCAAGCTGAAAGTGAGTAACTCCGGATATAAGCTGCTGAAAGAACGGCTGGAGCTATAATAACTCCTATCTGGGAATAAACGGAAGGGTGTAGCCATACGAAGCGGATGGCTACACCCTTTTGTGCCCGGGGCTACACCCTTTCCTCCGGATGGCTACACCCTTTCATAAAAATCTTATGGAGAAAGGACCGGTAGCCGGAATAGATTTATTATATTTGCACTAATTGCAAAAATATAATATTCTATGACTGAATCGGCTCCGATGCCTTTATACAACGAGTTTACTTTCTTTCTGAAAAAATATTTTCCTTACAAGGTGCAGAAGATATCTCTCAATGCGGGTTTTACATGTCCCAACCGGGACGGAACGAAGGGGCTGGGAGGCTGTACATATTGTAATAACCAGACATTCAATCCTGAATACTGCAAAACGGAGAAATCCGTCATCCGGCAACTTGAAGAGGGGAAGCAGTTCTTTGCCCATAAATATCCGGATATGAAATATCTGGCTTATTTTCAGGCTTATACCAATACTTATGCCGAACTTGAAGGACTGAAACGGAAATACGAAGAAGCTCTGAGCGTAGATGGCATAGTGGGATTGGTCATCGGTACACGTCCCGATTGCATGCCGGATCCTCTGCTGCATTATCTGGAAGAGCTGAATAAACACTCTTTCCTTTTGGTGGAGTATGGCATTGAAACCACCCGGGATGCTACACTCAAACGTATTAACCGGGGGCATACCTATGCCGATACGGTAGAAGCCGTTCAACGGACCGCAGCTTGTGGTATTTTAACCGGGGGGCACGTCATTCTCGGTCTTCCGGGAGAGAGTCGCGAAGAGATCATAGCCCAGGCGACAGAGTTGTCACGTTTGCCCCTGACCACTCTCAAAATGCATCAGTTGCAGCTGATACGTGGCACGAAAATGGCACGTGAGTTTGAACTCCATCCCGAAGATTTTCATCTCTTTAGTGTCGACGAGTATATCGATCTGGTAATCGACTATGTGGAACATCTGCGTCCCGACCTGATACTCGAACGGTTCGTTTCACAATCACCTAAAGAACTCTTGATTGCACCCGACTGGGGATTGAAGAATTATGAATTTACAGCCCGCGTGCAAAAAAGAATGAAAGAAAGAGGTGCTTATCAGGGAAAGGCATACTCGGTTTAGAAAAAAAGAACTATTTTTGCGAAGCGAATGAGTTGCGAGTTACGAGTTGCAAGTTTAGAGTGCCGTTGGGCGTTGTTACTCGTGCCCCGTAATTAATTAAACTAAAATAAAGAATGGAACAGAAAACAAGAATTAAAGGAAACGTTCATTATGTGGGAGTTAACGACCGTAACAAGCACCTCTTTGAGGGAATGTGGCCTTTGCCCTATGGAGTTTCGTATAACTCTTATCTGATTGATGATGAAATGGTGGCACTGATCGATACAGTGGATATTTGCTATTTCGAAGTATATCTTCGTAAAATCAGAAGTATCATAGGCGACCGTCCTATCAACTATTTGATTATAAATCACATGGAACCGGACCATTCAGGTTCTATCCGATTGATTAAACAGCACTATCCTGATATTGTAATCGTTGGCAATAAGCAGACTTTTGGAATGATCGAAGGTTTCTATGGTGTGACAGGCGAGCAATATCTGATAAAAGATGGTGATTTCCTTGCTCTCGGACGTCATAAACTGCGTTTTTACCTTACTCCGATGGTGCATTGGCCGGAAACGATGATGACATTCGACGAAACGGATGGTGTACTCTTCTCCGGTGATGGGTTCGGCTGTTTCGGTACGCTGGATGGCGGATTTGTGGATACACGCATGAATATCGATCACTATTGGGGCGAAATGGTACGTTATTACTCCAATATCGTCGGAAAATACGGTTCGCCCGTACAGAAAGCTTTGCAAAAACTGGGAGGACTTCCCATTTCGACCATTTGCTCTACACACGGTCCGGTATGGACCGAAAATATCACTAAGGTGGTAGGCATTTACGATAAACTGAGCCGCTACGATGCAGACGAAGGTGTGGTGATTGCTTACGGAAGCATGTATGGCAATACCGAACAGATGGCGGAGGCCATAGCTGCCGAACTGTCGGCCCAGGGCATTAAAAACATCGTGATGCACAACGTCAGCAAGAGCAATCCTTCTTATATCCTTGCCGATATCTTCCGTTACAAAGGATTGATTGTTGGTAGCCCGACTTACAGCAACCAGATTTTCCCGGAAATAGAGTCGCTTTTGTCCAAAATACTGGTACGTGAGTTGAAAGGACGTTATCTGGGCTATTTCGGTTCGTTCACATGGGCCGGTGCCGCCGTGAAACGCATGGCCGAGTTTGCCGAAAAAAGTAAATTCGAACTGGTCGGCGACCCTGTAGAGATGAAACAGGCCATGAATGATATCACCTATCAACAGTGTGAGAATCTGGCGCGTGCCATGGCCGACCGTTTAAAAAAAGACAGAGTATAAGTTACCCCTAATTTATTAACCTGATAAAAACAATCGAACATGAGACTAATCATTCAGCCGGACTATCAGTCCGTTTCTCAATGGGCAGCACATTATGTTGCTGCTAAGATCAAAGCTGCCAATCCTACTCCGGAAAAACCTTTCGTATTGGGTTGCCCCACCGGATCATCTCCTCTGGGTATGTATAAGGCACTGATCGACCTGAATAAAAAAGGAATCGTATCGTTCCAGAATGTTGTTACTTTCAACATGGACGAATATGTGGGACTGCCGAAGGAACATCCGGAAAGCTACTATTCTTTTATGTGGAACAACTTCTTCAGCCATATCGACATCAAACCGGAGAACACGAACATTCTGAATGGGAATGCTGCCGATCTGGATGCTGAATGTGCACGTTATGAAGAGAAGATCAAATCGTATGGTGGTATCGACCTGTTTATGGGAGGTATCGGTCCCGACGGTCATATCGCTTTCAACGAGCCGGGTTCTTCACTGAGTTCTCGCACTCGTCAGAAGACACTGACTACGGATACGATTATCGCTAACTCCCGCTTCTTCGATAATGATATCAACAAGGTTCCCAAAACTTCGTTGACAGTCGGAGTAGGTACTGTGCTTTCTGCCCGTGAGGTGATGATTATCGTAAACGGTCACAACAAAGCACGTGCATTGTATCATGCCGTAGAAGGTGCTATTACTCAGATGTGGACTATCAGTGCGTTACAGATGCACGAGAAGGGTATCATCGTTTGTGACGATGCTGCTACTGCCGAACTGAAAGTAGGTACTTACCGTTACTTCAAGGACATCGAAGCAGATCATCTCGATCCGCAATCGTTGCTGAAGTAATACATAAGCATAAAAATAAAGAAGAGGATAGGTCAATCGTTTTTTCGGCCTATCCTCTTCTTTTTATCGGTCTGATACATAAAGTCCGGTTGGGCGGGACTAATCTTTCAGACCGTCTTTGATCCCTTCCATTGCTTTCTCGCCTTTCTTCACAGCTTTTTGGGTACCTTCTTTCACATCTTTTGCTGCATCCTTCGCTGTGTCTTTGGCTTTCTCAAAAGCGTCTTTGGCACCCTCTTTCAAGTCATTGCCTATTTTCTTCAGCTTCAGGGCGGCATAAGTGGATTCCAGTTTTACTATCTCGTCCTTTTCGTTCGAGGTCATTTGCTCACTGAATTTGTTATAACTGTCTTTTAGCTTCGTAAATTGCTCGTCAGCTTTTTCCCAGTCGGCTTTTGTATAGTCCTGGGCGTTTTTCTGTACGCTTTCGACAAAAAGCTTGAAGCCGTCCAGATACGACTCCTTTGTTTGGCTGCATGCGGTGGCAATGGCCAGTACTAATGCAAGGAATAATACTTTCTTCATAATCAAATACTATTGTTTAGGTTTTATATATTAACACCGTGTATTTGAAAATTGTTTGCTGGGGTCAGGCTTCTTCCAGTTCCCCTTTGCCTTGCCGGACGATGGTTACCTCTCCGTCAGTACAGTTTACGATGGTCGAAGGTTCGATTCCGCCGATTCCTCCGTCGATCACAAGATCTACCTGGTCACCGAACTTCTCGTCTATCAGTTCCGGGTCAGTGATATACTCTATGTCTTCGTGTTCGTCATGAGGCAGGGTAGTGGTCATGATCGGAGCATCCAGCAGACGCGCGATCTCCCGGATGATGTGGTTGTCCGGCATACGGATGCCCACTTCCTTCCGGTTACGGAAGATTTTAGGTAACCGGTTCGTTCCGTTCAGAATAAAGGTGAAGGGACCGGGCAGGTTGCGTTTCATCAGTTTGAAGATGTTATTGTCTACCTTGGCATATTCGCTGATACTGCTCAGGTCGTAGCAGATGATAGAGAGATTGTTTTTCTTTGGGTCTATTTCCTTAATCCGGCAGATGCGCTCGATGGCACGTTCCTTCAGGCCGTGGCAACCGATGGCATACATGGTATCCGTGGGATAGATAATCAGTCCCCCGTCATTCAGCAGGTCTACAATCCGTTGCAGGTCCTGGGGATTATTGTTTTTCTCGTAAAGTTTGAGTATCATAATTGTTCGTTATTTAATCTTCTTTTTTAAGAAATCAAGTGCTTTTTCTACGGCTTTTTCCTTTACTTTTTCCTTCACGGAATCTTTATTGGCCGTAGTTGCCGAATCCAGTCCCAGTTTTTTCCCTATTTCGCTGATTGCCTTATCTGTGACTGCTTCCACTGCCTGGTTGGTCATGCTTTTCGTATCCAGTGAAACTTTGGGCGAAGAGAAAGTGCCCCCTATTTTCAGGTCGAGTGTAGTCAGTTTGGCAATATCACCCGCTGATGCCGGCAGCTTGATTTTTCCCGAGTAGTCGATGCTCTGGTCAAGTCCCGTACTTCCTGAAAGGTTCATCACATAGTCTCCTAACTTAATGTCGAACGGTTCGGTAGACACCCTTCCCTCTTTGATGGTGAAGTCCAGCGTCATGTCCTTCACTTTCATATCTTTGAGTTCAGGCTTCTTCACGGCATCGGCTATCTGGTCGATAACCTTTACACCGTTGAGGCTAAGGTCTTTGGTCGAAAGGCTGCCATTGCCTTGCATCGTATCCATGACGGGCTCCATCCGGTTGTCGAGCAAAGTCTGCACATGCATGTTGCCGGAGAAGTTTCCTTTCAGATTCTCGAAAATAGGAGCCATTTGCTGTACCATATTCAATTCTTTGTAGGTTTGTGCAAAGCTGAGTCCCTCCAGGCGGAACCCCGCATTCATCTCCGGTTTTTTTAAGTCGGCGGTAGAATAATATCCGTTCATAATAGCCTTGCCTCCCATGGTGTTCATCGACAGGTTTTTCATATCCACTTTTCCGTCTTTTACAACCAGTTTTCCATTCATATTCGTAAAGGCCATCTTGTCGAACAATACCTCTTTCAGGTTGGCATCCATCTGGAAATCGATATTGCGTGGAACCTCTATCAGGCTGGCTGCTTCATTGGGCGAAGCTGCCTGTGCCGTTTGGGTGGTACTGTCGGTTGAGGCTGTCATAAAGTCGTTCAGATTGAGATGGTTCGACCGGACATTCAAGGTACCTTTCAATGTAGTGCCTTTCAGAGCATAACCCATGTAATTTTCAAATCGGCTGTCGGTAGTAAGGTCGTTCTTGCCAATAGCTACTGTGGTCTCGCTGAGTTGCAGATATTTCGGAGTGAAAGTGAACAGGGATTGTCTGATTTCTACATCAGGTATCTCTTTCATTTTTAGTTTCATGTCGCTAAGGGCGATGGTACCCGATGCGGAGAAACGGTCATATTGCTCTTTTTCGATGTACGAAAGGCGTCCGCCCATCTTCATATCTGCACGAATGGTGCCATTCAGTTCCATGTCGTCCAACGGGTATACTTGCTTGATCATTCCTAAATTAAGCACTCCCTTTGCTTCGGCTGTAAAGTCCGGATCGCTGACCGGTGTCTTTATATCGGCAGTCAGGCTAAACGGGTTGTTTGCCAGACGGAAACTGAAAGGACGAATGTTGATTTCTGTCAGGTCGATATTACCTCCCGGGTTACGTACTTGTGCGTCAATGTTGATCTGGTCGACTCCTGCCGGCAGGGACGGATAACGGAACATGGCATTCTTTACTGATAACCGCACATCGAACCCGGGGACGGTATCACCTTGTAATACTCCTTTTGCCGTGGCTTCGAGGGTAGCGGTTCCGTCTGTTTTCAGATTCTTGAATTCTTTGGAGTAGATGGCTGGTATCAGGGACAGAATTTCCTTAAAGCCCACTTCGCTGGTATTGAGCTTCAGGTCCATGTTGATGGCAGGATCTTTCAGTTCTACCCATCCGTCGATGCCTGCCTTAATGGCGTTGAGGCGAAATTCATTCTTTTTCAGTGTGAATTTGTGATGTACGAGGTCAGCGTCCACGTCCATTTTGGCATAGATGTTGGCTTGTGAGAGGAAGGGAATACCATTCATCTTATAAGTCAGGGCTTCGGTCTCTGCTTCTAAATTGAGCAAAGTCTGGTCGCTGCCCAGGTCGCCCGAGCAAAGCGCATTGAAATTGTGTATGTCGGCATACATGGCGGACTGTCGGTCGTCATACACCACATTCATGTTCTTGATAACAAAGCGCTGAAGTTTAATCCGGAAGGGAGAAGATTCGCTGCTCTCCGATGTCTCGCTGAAGGTGGCTGAATCGGGTTTCATGATATCCCAGTTGGCTTTGCCGTCAGGAAGTACGATGGCATGTAGCCAGGTATCTGTGACAGATACTTTGGAAACATCGTATCCGCTGTCTCCGAAGAGCGAAAACAGGTTAATGGCGGCAGTAACTTCACCGGCTTTCACCAGCGTGTCGTTTTCAAACGCTCCTGTTCCTTTCAGCCAAAAATCGTTTAGGGTAACGGAAGCTTTCGGGAAATTACGGAACAAGCTGATGTCGAGGCTGCTGAAATCGAACCGGGCGTTCAGCATTTTGTTTCCTTCGGCTTTTACGATACCTTCAATTTTGCCACGGAAGGCAAAAGGAAGGAGAAACATCAGTATCAGGATGACACCGATGACGATTGTTGTAATTTTGAGTCCTTTTTTCATAATTGCACTGGTTGTTAGGTTGATAGTGGTAACAAAGTTAATAATAAAAGACGAGAAGTCCAAGGTGATGATGGATTATGTTTGGATAGGAGCAAGTTAAGCTCACCACAGAGTAACACGGAGTCTCACAGAAATTTTAAGTACCTATAATAAAAGATTAAAACTCTGTGAAGTTCCGTGTTACTCTGTGGTGAGTCGACTTCAAGACCATTGCAGAAATGAACTTATCTTATTTCTTCTTTTTTCGTAATTCCTCTGCGATTCGCCATTGTATGGCCGCTTCTGACTCTTTCCCCACCTTCAGCAGTGCATCTCCAAAAAGTTCGTGTGCACCCGGATGTTCCGGTTTCAAGGTGGTTGCTTTGTCAAGATCGGCCAAGGCGCCTTCCGTATTCTCTGTTTTCAGACGGAGTTTGCCCCGGTTGTAGAGTGCCTTGAAATCTGTCGGACGAAGACTGACTGCCCGGTTCAGGCAACTCTCGGCATCAAAGAACTCTTTCTCGTTGAAAAGTGTGATTCCTTTCCGTATCCATGCATCGGTGTATTCGGGATATAGTTCGATTGCTTTGTCGTAATTGGCCAGTGCAGCCCGGGTATCATGTGCCTGGGTGATGCATTCGTTGCCCATCAGCAGATATTCCCGTGCGTACTTTTGCAGACTTTTTTGCTGTGCGGCCATTTGTTCCTGTAACTTCCTTTTCTGTTCACGCAACAGGTTGATGACACCCAGTTTCCGGCGGATCAGTCTCCGGGCGGTAGGCTTCTCTATGTCGTAACGGGAGTGGATGGCCAAGAAAAACTGTTCAAGACACGATTCGAAATCTCCTTTGTCGAAAGCACGGGCAGCTGCGGCATATTGCACATCTGCTTGTGCCTGTTTCAGAGCTTTGTCGATAGCTTGCCGGTTGTTGAATCTTCCGGAAAAACTTACGATTTCGGGACGGACAAAGATGTCGGCACGGCTGACAGGCTTTTTTAATTGAATGCCATCGAGCGAGGTGCAACGGCTGAGAGCTACGTATGCTTGTCCTCCGGCGAACACTCCGCCGGTGAAGTCGATAACTACGCGACTGAAGGTCAATCCCTGGCTTTTGTGTACGGTGATGGCCCATGCCAGCCGAATGGGATATTGAGTGAAGGTGCCTAACTCTTCTTCTTCGATCTCTTTCTTTTCTTCATTGTACTTATAGCGAATGTTTCGCCACGATTCACGGTGGACATCGCACTCTTTACCGTCATCGGTGATGACATAGATGATACCGTCGTTATCGATTCCGCTTACTACACCGATGGTCCCGTTCACCCAGCGGCGTTCAAAATCGTTCTTGATAAAGATGATTTGTGCTCCGGGTTTCAAAGTCAGGTCCTTGGATGTCGGCAGGCTGCTTTCGGGAAAATCTCCGTTGATTTCGCCTTCGAATACTACCGGATCTCCGGGGAGTTCGGCAAGTCGTCGGTCATTGATGGTTTCCACCGTATCGCGACGGGTGGCAAGGGTGATGTACATATCCTCTTCCGAGGCATCGATGGGAGCGCCATAGCGGGTATTGAGCAACTGAAGGTCTGCGGCTCCGGCAGCTCCGCTGCGAATGTGATCGAGTACGCTGACAAAAACCGCGTCCGACTGCCGGTATACCTTTTGCAATTCGATGGATACCAACTCTATTTCGTTGAAAACCCGTGCCGAAAAAAAGTAAGGAGTGGGATAGAAACGGTTGATGATTTCTCGTTCATCTCCTTTGATCACCGGTTCCAGCTGGAATACATCGCCCACCAGTAAAACCTGTTTCCCGCCGAATGGGTCACGCAGGTTGCGGCTGTATACTCGCAGGATACGGTCTACGGCATCAATCATATCTGCCCGCACCATCGATATCTCGTCGATAATGACCAACTCTACCTGTTCTAACAGTTTCCGATGGGGCTTGGTATACTTGAAGAATTCGTGGATACGTCCCCGTTGCAGGCTTAGGTTGGGGTCGTCGGGCAGCAATGGATGGAAGGGGAGCTTGAAGAAACTGTGTAAAGTACTGCCACCGGCATTAATGGCGGCGATGCCGGTGGGGGCCAGTACGATATGCTTTTTCTTGGTGTTCTTGCAGATATACTTCAGGAAAGTCGATTTACCCGTCCCCGCTTTTCCGGTGAGGAAAACCGATTGCCGGGTGTACTGAATCAGGTTCAGTGCATCCTGAAATTCTTTATTGCCGGTGTCTATAGTAAATTCCACGTCAGATGATACCGAAATGTTTTAATGCTTTTTGTATGCCGTCTTCGTCCACCGATGCAGTCACATAATCGGCTGCCTCTTTGACTTCGTCGTTTGCGTTGCCCATGGCCACTCCAATGGCTGCATGGCGCAGCATGCTGATGTCGTTGCCTCCGTCACCGAATGCCATTGTCTCTTCCAGGCGGATGCCGAAATGGCGGATGATTTCGTCTATCCCTTTTTGCTTACGGATACCTTTTGCCACAACATCTGTGAATGCCGGAAACCAGCGTCCGGACTCGCAGTGCGGGAGTAAAGGCAATATGTTTTTTTCGTCTTCGGTGGTGATGAACGGGGTCATCTGGAAAATCTCGGTTTGGGTAGCTTCGGCAGTAGTCTGAACGGGCAGGATGTCTACATGCAGGAACTCGTGGAAAATTTGGTTTACCAGTTCGTTGGGGTTGCAGACGGCTACGGTATGTTCGGCGACAAAGATGCAGGGAAAACCTTTCTCGTCCGAAAGGGCAGCAAGTGTCTTGACATCTTCTGCCGGGATGGAATGTTTGTAAATCACTTCATCTCCTACAAAGCAGTATCCTCCGTTCATGGTGATGTAACCGTCTATCAAACTTTGTTTCTGGAGGGCCGACAGGTTGTTAATAATCGCTTTCGGACGTCCGGTAGCAATGAAAATCTTAATTCCTTTAGCTTTGGCTTCGGTTATGGCCGAGAGGGCAGACGAAGGAATTTCGTGCGTGTTGAAACTAACCAACGTCCCGTCTATATCAAAAAACAGGGCTTTTATCATACGTCTTTTCTTTAATGGAGCACAAATGTACTGAAAAAGCCTGATATAGAGTAACTGAATAGCACAATGATGGTAAATTTTAACTGCTGTCTGCTAAAATAGCTCATTTGGTTTCATTATGAAACAGATGAATTGTACATTTGCAGGCTGAACTTAAAAAGAGAACCCTTATGAAGTATAACTTTGATGAAGTGATAGAACGCCGGGGGACAGACTCGGTGAAGTATGACGCAGTGCCGGAACGTTGGGGAAGAAATGACCTGCTTCCGATGTGGGTGGCCGACATGGATTTCCGTACTCCACCTTTTGTGATAGAAGCTATCCGTCGCCGGTTGGATCATGAAGTGTTGGGATACACTTTTGCCTGCGAAGCCTGGTATACATCCATTATCAATTGGCAGAAAGAACGCCATGGGTGGAATATTACCCGGGAGATGCTGACATTTACTCCGGGAATTGTGCGTGGACTGGCTTTTGCTTTGCAATGTTTCACTGCTCCGGGCGATCGAGTGATGGTGATGCCTCCTGTCTACCATCCGTTTTTTCTGGTAACGGAACATAATCATCGGGAAGTGGTCTATAGCCCATTGGTCTTGGAAGATGGACAGTATCAGATCGATTTCGAACGTTTCCGTACCGATGTGAAAGGATGCAAAATACTGATCCTTAGTAATCCGCATAATCCGGGAGGACGTGTATGGACCCAGGAAGAGTTGGCTGAGATTGCGGAAATCTGTTATGATAATCAGGTTTTGGTCATTTCGGACGAAATCCATGCCGACCTGACATTGCCCGGATATACGCATCCCACTTTTGCGTTGGTATCGGGGAAAGCCCGTCGGAATTCACTCGTGTTTATGTCGCCCAGTAAAGCTTTCAATATGCCGGGACTTGCCAGTTCGTACTGTATCATAGAGGATGAAGACATTCGTCGTCGTTTCCAGACGTATATGGAGGCCAGTGAGTTCAGTGAAGGACATTTGTTTGCTTATCTTGGAGTGGCCGCTGCTTATAGTAATGGAACGGAGTGGTTGGATCAGGTGCTGGAATACATTCAGGGAAATATTGATTTTACGGACGAATATCTGAAAGCGAATATCCCTGCAATACGGATGATTCGTCCCCAGGCTTCTTACTTGATTTTCCTGGACTGTCGCGAACTGGGACTGTCGCAGAAAGAATTAGTAAGTTTCTTTGTTGATGATGCACATCTGGCACTGAACGATGGTGCAATGTTTGGCAAAGAGGGAGAAGGATTTATGCGTCTTAACGTGGCTTGTCCGAGGAGTGTGCTGGAGCAGGCACTGGATCAGATAAAGCAGGCATACGGGAAGAAGCATGACACAATAGCATAATTTGTGGAATTTATATAAAAAGACTTTCAGGATGAAAAAAAATAGTTTCGAGACACAAATACTGCATACTCCTTTTGAGAAAGAGGATGCATATCATTCTCTTTCCATGCCGGTATATCATACTGCTGCTTATGAATTTGAAACTGCTGAAGAGATGGAAGCTGCTTTCTGTGGACGGACAGCCGGACATGCTTATTCACGAATTACAAACCCTACGGTGCAGTACTTCGAGCAACGTGTACAGGCTGTGACTGGTGCGCTGAGCGTGACGGCGTTGAATTCCGGAATGGCTGCCATCAGCAATGCTCTGATCACTTTGGCAAGTGCAGGAGCTAATATCGTGACTTCGGCGCATTTATTCGGCAATACCTATTCATTCCTGAAAAGTACGTTAGGAGCTTTTGGGGTAGAAGTACGTTTCTGTGACCTGACATGCCTTGAAGAAGTGGAGAGGCAGATCGATGAAAATACTTGTGCGCTTTTTCTGGAGGTTATTACCAATCCGCAGCTGGAAGTGGCCGATTTGAAAGCCCTTGCCGGTATTGTCCATAGTGCCGGAGTACCATTGCTGGCAGATACAACGGCGGTTCCTTTCCATGTGTTTCGTGCGGCGGATTTCGGAGTCGATATTGAGATTGTGTCCAGTACGAAATATATTTCGGGAGGTGCTACCTGCATTGGAGGACTGATAATTGACTATGGCACCTTTGATTGGGGGCATTCCGGTAAGTTGGCAGCTTTGAGTACAGATACCGGGAAGGAGGCTTTTACCGCGAAACTCCGTAGGGAGATTCATCGTAATCTCGGAGCATACATGACTCCCCAGGTAGCTTATATGCAGACACTCGGGCTTGAAACAATGGAAGTCCGGTTTGCCCGGCAGGCGGAAACATGTTTGAAACTGGCACGGTGTTTGCAAGAACTGCCGGAGGTTGAGTCGGTGAATTATACCGGCTTGGAGACCAATCCGTTTTATGAATTAAGTACCCGGCAGTTTGGTTCTCTTCCGGGCGCGATGTTGACGTTCGACCTTCCATCGCGTGAAATATGTTTTCGTTTCATAAATCGGTTGAGAATCATACGTAGGGCCACGAACTTATTTGATAATAAAACGTTAGCTATCCATCCGGCAAGCACAATCTACGGTTCGTTTACCGAGGAGCAGCGCCGGGATATGGACATCAGTCAGAAAACCATTCGCCTTTCGGTGGGGCTGGAACGGACTGATGACCTGCTGGAAGATATCATACAGGCTCTGAAAAGCTAAATTTATCATTTACAAACTTTATACAATGCTGCCAAAAAAAGAAAACCTGGAAGAAAAAGAGAGAACGAAACATACGGTTGATAGTCTGTATAAAGACTATGTCGACGACTTGTTTTCGTATGCTTTAGGATTCGGGTTTGATAAACAGGCAGCGATGGATGCCATTCATGACGTGTTTTGCAGGGTATGTATTCGTGAGAAGGATGTTCAGGAGATACAGAATCCTAAATTTTACTTGTTGCGTGCCCTGCGAAACCAATTGATTGACACCTATAAACTTAAACGGAACTATTCGGAGGTTCTTACCGGTGAGATTACCGATGAACTTCCATACAGAATCAAAATCACCGTGGAGGATGAAATGATCGCGGCGGAAGAACAGGCGGAAGTGTCACAGAAAGTCGATGAAATTCTGAGTGTGCTGACCGAACGCCAACGCGAGATTATTTATTTACGCTATATGCAGGAATGTTCCTATGAGGAAATTGCGGAGATCATGCAAATCAGTGTTCCTGCTTGTCGTAAACTGCTCTATCGGACCTTACTTAAACTGAAGCACAATAATACGTTAGTGCTCTTCTATCTCTTGCTTTCTATTAATGTTGGTTAAATAAGGCACCAATTTAAATTTTATTCGGGAAAAGTGGGTATGAAACCTGTGCCCGTTCGTGTTCTATGCAGACAATAGTGTTATTAAACTCTTTAAGCACCTATTCTGAATGGAAAAAACGAAGCGGGATAGCAGACATATTGATCCTTTGAAAGATGAAGAGAAATTCTTCCAGTGGTTAAAATTCAAGAGCGTTCGGATGAACAGGGAGCGCCTCTCGAAAGATGATCATGAGCGTCTTCGTCAGCGGATCCATGCTTCTCTGCGCATGTTGCGACGGAAACGAACCATCAGGAGAGGCGCTTATTATGGTATATCCGTGTGCATCGTTATTGCATTAGGAATCATTTCTTATTTGAATCGTTATGAGAGGGTGGAACCGGTAACGCCTGTTACTGAACAAAAAGCGGAGATTGTCTGGCAACCTTTGAAATCAGAAGATATACGTCTGGTAAGTGGCGACAGTATAACTTCGTTCCGGCAAAATGTACACCTGCTCTTAAGTAAAGATGGATCAGCCATGGTCTACCACCCCAACAGCGGGCAAGAAAAGATCAGGATGGAACAGAATGAGGTCAATGAGTTGGTGGTTCCTTACGGTAAACGGTCGAAGGTGAAGCTGGAGGACGGAACAGAAATCTGGTTGAATTCCGGTTCTGTTCTTAAGTTTCCTACCCATTTCTCGGGGGAGAAGAGGGAAGTGAGCCTGAAAGGCGAAATGTATGCCGAAGTAGCCGCAGATAGCAAGAAGCCTTTCATAGTGCATACGGCACATTTCGATGTGCAGGTATATGGCACCCGATTTAATGTATCGGCTTATGAAGACGAGGCGGTTCCTTCGTGTGTACTTGTGGACGGCATAGTCGGATTTCGGCCGGAGTCCGGTCCTGAGATACGCATGAAAGCAAATGAAAAAGTGCTCTACGATGGGAAGCAATGTGAAAAAAGAAAAGTTAGTGCCTCCAGATATACCTGTTGGAAGGAAGGTTATTTGGAATTGGATGATGCCAATATGGTGGATGTACTGAATCGGATAGGACGATATTATAATCTGTCGTTTAACTTCGGTGACAAGAAGCAACTGACCGGTAAGAGATGTTCGGGAAAGATCTATTTATCCGATAATATTGATAATGTATTGACGACTATATCATTGCTGTATTCTACTGATTACAGGAAAGAAGAGCGGACTATTTTTATATCTGAGAACCCATAAAATGGTAGAGCCTATGGAATGACACTGAACACTATGACACACGCACACACAACCCCCACGAAAAGGATAGAGTGATATCCTTCCTCTAACTTACACACACGACTACATATCAGAGCCGGGAAGCATGGTTATGCCCTCCGGGAAGGGATGCAATGGCCTGAAATTAGTATTATAACAACTGGAACAAAGCATGAAAAGAGAACGTATAGTAAGAACTGAAAACATTGATAAACAGAGAATAAAATATAGAGTATTGTTTGGCTTTATTTTCATTATGTGCTGTAATGGGGCAGCTTTATCGTCAGAGGATGTTAAGATGCCGGACTGGAAATTTTCTTTTAATCTGAAACGTGTGCCGATCATCCGGGTTTTTGATGAAATCGAGCAAAAGAGTGATTTTGTCTTTGCGTGGGCTTGCGATATAGACACCGAGATTCATAAGGAAATAAGTATTTGTGTTTCGGAAGAACCTATCCAAAGAGTGATGGAGAAGGTTTTAGAAGGATCGGGACTCGTTTTTCAGAGACTCGACAGGCAAATCGTGGTTTATCGTTTGTCGGAGCACAATGCCTGTAGAGCAACTGTTCGCAAGGATAGTGTGAGGATAATGACAAAGGTGGGACCAAACGACTGATAGAGGGATTGGCACCGGCTCTTTATCGTTTTTCGTTCCACTCTGTCAGGAGTGCTAAATCGGGTATGCGGATTTCTTTCCGGTGGAGTTCCAGCAGATTTAATTCCTGCAATCCGTTGAGGGCTTTTGATACGTTCAGGCGAGTATCATCCAGTATGCGTGCCAGATCATCCATTTTCACTTTAAACAGTTTTTCACCTGTCATTCTTTCGATATGGGCCAATATGAAACGTATTATTTTATCTTCAATGTCCTTGGGAGCTCTATCCCACAAACGAGTGTAAAGGTTCTGTGCACGATTGCTGACGATATTCATATAGTTGAGGCGGAAAATATCGTATTTGAACAATTCACCCATAACGAATGATTTGCTGATGCTTACCATTTGTGCTTCTTCATTATGAGGAATGTAGGTAGATATATACCGGGTGTTCATTCCAAACATGGAGTAAGGTTCCAATACGGCAGGAGCTTCGAAATACTCTATGACAGTCAGTGTCTCGTCTTCCGATACGGTGACGGAAGAGAGCTTACCTTTTAGCAAAAAAAGTAACTGGTCACATACTTCACCACTTTTTATCAACGGTTCTCCTGCTTTATGACGGGTGAAATGAAGTTTTACTTTTTCTAATATATTTGTGAAATCCTCATGACAAAGTCCCTGAAACAGGGGGAGTTGTAACAAGGTGTCGAACATGGTTTCCATATATCGTAATCTTCTAATTTGAAGGCAAATGTAACGATAATAGGGGTTGACTGAAACCATCTTCCCCTTCTTTTTGTTTTTTTTATTATTTCTTAAAGATGGTAGTGATTACCTAAAACAATCTCTTGCGAGATGCATAAAAATGAAGTATATTTGCGGGAAAAAGGAGGAAGTCATGTTTGCAAACTTTAATTTTCAACAGATGGTCAGTGCGTTTATCGTGCTTTTTGCTGTGATTGATATTATTGGTTCTATTCCTATTATCATCAATCTGAAGGAGAAGGGAAAAGATGTGAATGCTACGAAAGCGACCGTTATTTCGTTTGCATTAATGATTGGCTTTTTTTATGCCGGTGACTTTATGCTGAAACTGTTCCATGTTGATATTGAGTCCTTTGCCGTGGCGGGAGCATTTGTTATCTTCCTGATGTCTTTGGAGATGATTCTGGATGTGGAAATCTTTAAGAACCAGGGACCGATAAAAGAGGCTACGCTTGTACCTTTGGTATTCCCTCTGCTGGCAGGTGCCGGTGCATTTACTACATTGCTTTCTTTGCGGGCCGAATATGCCAGTATCAATATTGTGATCGCTTTGATCCTGAATATGTTGTGGGTGTATTTCGTTGTCAGTATGACAGGACGTGTGGAACGCTTTTTGGGCAAGGGAGGCATCTATATTATTCGTAAATTCTTTGGTATCATTCTGTTAGCTATCTCTGTCAGATTGTTTACCGCCAATATCACATTATTGATTGCTGCATTACAGAAGTAATAGGTATCCCCATTAATCTGTTGTAGAAACCGGGGTGAAAAACTATTCTTTTTCACACTCTGTGTCTTTTTGGTCCGTTTCGTCGCTATTGATTTCGTCGTTATCGGTTTCATTTGCTTCATTGGCAACCTCCTCCTCTTCCTCTTCATTTGCGAATGGTTCAGGCTTTTGTGGACCATGATTCATAAAAGCAAGGGCACAGATGGTACCGGTGACAGCTCCACTCAGATGTCCCTCCCACGAAGTACCCGATGGTGCGAAATAAGGAAGCATATTCCACACCAGTCCACCATAGAGGAAGGTTACTAAAAGAGAGATCGCAATCAGGGGGACATATTTTCGTAAGAGTCCGCTGAAGAAAAGAAAAAAAGCCAAACCGTAAATAATGCCGCTGGCCCCGATATGCCAACCGGGCTTACCGATAAGGAACGTGATGGTTCCGCATCCTATCCAGATGATAAAAAAAATCAGAGGTGCAATGTTCCTGTAAAAGTAAAAAAGACACCATGACAGGAAGAATAGAGGTAAAGTGTTGGCCAGTAAATGTTTGAAGCCACTGTGTATAAGAGGGTACGCGAAAATACCAAACATCCCTTTTTTTGACAATGGGTATACTCCTAATCTGGTAAAGTCCCAATCCATGCCCACCTCTAAAACTTTTATTGTATAAAGGATAAAAATTAGGAACATAGGAAGCACCATCGCTATCAGGATTCGTCGAACATCTGACTTCATATTGGCATATTTCTTTAAATTTTATACAATGCTACGAATATTTGCCTTGAAAATAAAAAATAAAGTTCCTTTTTATTTTGTTTTTTACCTTTAATTCGTATTTTTGGGCATCATACTTATATTATATACTATGATAACCGAAATAATTAACCTTTAAATAATGCACAACTATGAGTTATTTACATTTTGACAAGACTCTGATGATAAATCTTGAGGAATCTTTACCAAGGGAGATTCTCCGGACGAATAAATCAGGAGCTTATCATTGTACAACGATTGTAGATTGTAACACACGCAAATATCATGGATTGCTGGTGATTCCCGTACCCAATCTGGACGATGAAAATCATGTGCTGCTGTCTTCTTTGGATGAAACGGTAATTCAACACGGTGCGGAGTTTAACCTGGGATTGCATAAGTATCAAGGAAATCACTTTAGTCCGAATGGACATAAGTATATCCGTGAGTTTGACTGCGAACATATTCCGGCAACAACTTACCGTGTGGGAGGAGTCATACTTCGTAAAGAAAAAATCTTTGTACATCATGAGAATCGGATCCTGATCCGTTACACCTTGGTCGATGCACACTCTGCTACCACTCTTCGCTTCCGCCCGTTCCTCGCTTTCCGCAGTGTACGCGAATATACACACGAGAATTCGCAGGCGAGCCGTGACTATCAATTGGTAGAGAACGGCATTAAAACTTGTATGTATCCCGGATATCCGGAACTATTCATGCAATTGAATAAGAAGAATGAATTCCACTTTGATCCGAATTGGTATAGAGGAATTGAATATCCGAAAGAACAAGAGAGAGGATATGACTTCAATGAAGACCTTTATGTTCCCGGATATTTCGAAGTTGATATAAAGAAAGGAGAGAGTATTATTTTCTCTGCCGGTATTTCAGAAATTTCTCCACGTCGGCTAAAGCAAACTTTTGATGCGGAAGTGGCCGACCGCACGCCGCGTGATAGCTTCTATCACTGTTTGAAGAATTCTGCCCATCAATTCCATAATAAGCAGGAAGATGACCATTATATTCTGGCCGGATACCCCTGGTTTAAATGCCGTGCCCGCGATATGTTCGTGGCTTTGCCGGGATTGACGCTTGCTGTGGACGAGACAGATGAATTTGAAGATGTGATGGAGACAGCCCGTAAAGCGATTGGTAACTATATTAAAGGTGAACCGATTGACTGTAAGATATACGAGATGGATGATCCGGATGTATTGTTGTGGGCTGTATGGGCCTTGCAGCAATATGCAAAGGAGACAAGTCGTGAACAATGTCGTGTCAAATATGGTTCTTTGTTAGAAGAAATCATTGATTTTATTCGTCAGCGTAAACATGATAATTTGTTCCTGCACGAAAACGGGTTGCTTTATGCCAATGGTGCAGATAGGGCGATCACATGGATGAACTCCACGGTTAACGGACGTCCGGTTATTCCACGCACGGGTTATATTGTAGAGATAAATGCTTTGTGGTATAATGCTTTGCGGTTTATTGCCGATTTAGTTCGCGAGGGTGGTAACGGACTGTTGGCCGACTCGCTGGATGCACAGGCTGAAGTAACTGGAAAATCGTTTGTGGAAGTATTCCGCAATGAATATGGTTATCTGTTGGATTATGTAGACGGAAACATGATGGACTGGAGCGTACGTCCCAACATGATATTTACGGTTGCCTTCGATTATTCTCCTCTTGACCGGGTACAGAAAAAACAGGTACTCGATATTGTGACGAAGGAATTACTTACTCCGAAGGGACTCCGAACATTGAGTCCGAAGAGCGGCGGATATAATCCGAATTATGTGGGTCCTCAGATCCAGAGAGACTATGCTTATCATCAAGGTACGGCTTGGCCGTGGTTGATGGGGTTCTACATGGAGGCTTATTTGCGAATCTATAAGATGAGCGGTATCTCGTTTGTAGAACGCCAGTTAATCGGCTTTGAAGACGAGATGACCAGCCATTGCGTTGGTTCACTGCCTGAATTGTTTGATGGAAACCCGCCTTTCAAAGGTAGAGGAGCGGTATCGTTTGCAATGAATGTGGCAGAGATTTTGCGTATCTTGAAGCTGTTGTCTAAATATAATTTATAGGAGGAGGGACGAAGATGAAAGTTTTAATGTTTGGATGGGAGTTCCCCCCGCATATCTTAGGAGGTTTAGGAACTGCCAGCTATGGTTTGACGAAAGGGATGTCTCAACAAGAGGATATGGAGATTACGTTCTGTATTCCCAAACCTTGGGGGGATGAAGACCAAAGTTTCCTGAGAATAATCGGTATGAATAGTACACCGATTGTGTGGAGGAATGTAGATTGGGATTATGTGAAAGGACGTGTCGGTTCGTACATGGATCCCCAGTTATATTTTGACCTGCGCGATCATATTTATGCTGATTTCAATTATCTGAATGCAAACGATCTGGGATGTATTGAGTTTTCTGGGCGTTATCCGGATAACCTGCACGAAGAAATCAATAACTACTCGATTGTGGCAGGAGTAATAGCACGCCAGCAGGAGTTTGAAATCATCCACTCACATGACTGGTTAACTTATCCGGCAGGAATACATGCAAAACAGGTATCGGGTAAACCATTGGTGATTCATGTACATGCTACCGATTTCGACCGTAGTCGTGGCAATGTGAATCCAACTGTATATGCCATCGAAAAAAATGGTATGGATCACGCCGATCACATCATGTGTGTGAGTGAACTGACTCGTCAGACAGTGATTCATAAATATTTCCAAGACCCGAAGAAAGTGTCGACAGTGCACAATGCAGTCTCTCCTTTATCACAAGAGATACAGGATATTGTACCCAATAAGAATCCGAAAGAAAAGGTTGTCACTTTTCTGGGACGTATCACGATGCAGAAAGGACCGGAATATTTTGTGGAGGCAGCTGCAATGGTGTTGAAGCGTACGCGGAATGTACGTTTTGTGATGGCCGGTAGCGGTGATATGATGGATCAGATGATTCGTCTGGCTGCTGAAAGGGGGATTGCGGACCGTTTCCACTTCCCGGGATTTATGAAAGGAAAACAAGTATACGAGGTACTAAAAGCCAGTGATGTATACATTATGCCTTCGGTATCCGAACCTTTTGGTATCTCTCCGTTAGAGGCCATGCAGTGTAGTGTGCCAAGCATCATTTCCAAACAATCCGGTTGTGCCGAGATTCTGGAAAAGTGTATTAAGACCGATTACTGGGACATACATGCTATGGCGGATGCTATCTATTCTATCTGTACCTATCCGGCTATGTACGAGTATCTCCGTGATGAAGGTAAGAAAGAGGTGGATGAAATTAAGTGGGAGAATGTAGGCTACAAAGTTCGCGGCATCTACGACGAGGTTATAAAAAATTATGGAAAACAATAAAACAATATAGATATGAGAACAATCTGTCTTTATTTTGAGATACATCAAATTATTCATCTGAAACGTTACCGCTTCTTCGACATTGGTGCCGATCATTACTATTATGATGATTATGCCAATGAGACAGGTATAAATGAGGTTGCCGAACGTTCTTATATTCCGGCTCTCAATGCATTGATTGAAATGGTGAAGAATTCCGGGGGGGGCTTTAAAGTAGCTCTTTCTATTTCGGGAGTAGCATTGGAACAACTCGAAATTCATGCACCTGCTGTAATTGACTTGTTACATGTATTAAACGATACAGGCTGCTGCGAATTTTTGGCCGAGCCATATTCCCATGGGTTATCATCATTGGCCAATGAAGACTGTTTCCGTGAAGAAGTGATGCGTCAGAGCGACAAGATGAAACAGATGTTTGGTAAAGCACCGAAAGTGTTCCGCAATTCCAGTCTGATCTATTCGGATGAAATAGGAGCTACGGTAGCAAGCATGGGTTTCAAAGGTATGCTGACTGAAGGCGCTAAACACATATTGGGTTGGAAGAGCCCGCATTATGTATACCATTGCAATCAGGCTCCCAGCCTGAAACTGCTGTTGAGAGATTTTAAGTTGTCCGATGATATCAGCCTACGCTTCTCTAATTCCGATTGGAGCGAGTATCCGTTATTCGCTGATAAATATATTGGTTGGATCGATGCTTTGCCGCAAGAAGAACAAGTTATCAATATCTTTATGGAACTGAAGGCACTGGGGCTGGCTCAGCCGTTATCATCCAATATCTTGGAATTCCTGAAAGCTCTTCCGTATTGTGCAAAAGAAAAAGGAATTACTTTCTCTACCCCATCGGAGATTGTTTCAAAATTGAAATCAGTTTCTCAATTGGACGTACCATATCCGATGTCATGGGTGGATGAAGAAAGAGATACCAGCAGCTGGTTGGGTAATGTCCTGCAGCGTGAAGCTTTCAATAAGTTATATAGTGTGGCCGAGCGTGTACATCTCTGTGATGATCGCCGTATCAAGCAAGATTGGGATTATCTGCAGGCCAGCAATAACTTCCGCTTTATGACTACCAAGAATACCGGTGTAGGGTTGAATCGTGGTATTTATGATTCTCCTTATGATGCGTTTACCAACTATATGAATATTTTGGGTGATTTCATTAAGCGTGTAAATTCTCTCTATCCTGAAGATATTGACAATGAAGAGTTGAATTCATTGTTGACAACGATCAAGAATCAGGGAGAAGAAATTGCCGAGTTGCATAAGGAGGTTGATAAACTGGAAGCAAAGGCAGCAAAAGCTACCAAAGCAAAAGCGGAACCCAAAGCTACTGCTCCTAAAAAGGCAGCAGCAAAGAAACCTGCAACAAAGAAGACAGCTGCAAAGAAAGAAGACTGAATATAGTGCAAGTTTGCTTTAGCGAAAGCTTTTCAAATAGAGAGGGCGGAGGATTTACATTCTCCACCCTCTTTTAGTATAGAAGGGGCATTTGATGATTAGATTTTTGTCTCATCTCAGAATTAATGAAAAGGAAGGGGGCGTATAGAAAACAATCAGGGCGGTGTAAAGGGAAACTATTCACACCGCCCTGATTATATAATGAAAATCTCTTGTTATTATTTACCGTTGAAGTTGGTGTATGTCACTTCTAACTTCAGTTTTGGACCATTCTGGCCACCTTCCAGTTTTACATATCCCGGTTGTAAATCGTGCTGAATACTGATCATGTTCTTGTTGGAAGAACTGTCATACTGTACAAGTACCGGAATGAGTACTACTTTGTTCCAATCCGGGTTTTCAGCTTCCCAAGCAGCTTCATTCCAACTGGCCCCAGCTTTTTTCTTGGCTTCCAGTTTTTCGTTGACACAAGTGTTGATCAGACGAGTCAAATTGGTAAACACATACTGATTGGTTGTAGGTTTACTGTTAATTGTTGCATTGTGTACCGCCAGATAAGAAGTGATATTATCTGTAAGTTTATTCTCCTCAAAGAAACTTTGCCGTTCTTTTTCACGCAATAACAGCACATATGTAGGTGCTTGCATGCTGAATTGCCCATTATCTACTTGGTTATAGTTGTTGAAAGTCAACTTCACTGCATTAATGGTGTCGTTGCTTAATTCCTCATAAATCTTGTTGATGGGCAATGTAGCTTGAGTGAAGATACCCGCCGGAGATTTCAGATAAGTACAATCGGTCTTTTTGGCTATTTCCTCTAACTTAGCGGAGTTCGTAAACTTGTTGGCTTGAATAACCTCTTTTGTTGTAGCGAAAGTACGGGTTGTGTAGTACAGAGAATCAGTACCGTCTTTTTTCTTCAGGTTATTTCCTAAACTGTCTTTTTCATGGCATCTGATTACAACGTTCAGGTTGATTTGATCAACATAAAGAACTGTTCCATTACCATAATCATTTTTGGCATAAATACCTTTGAACACATTGTTGATAAAAGCTTCCGAACTTTTGAAATATTCAGGATGATCTCTGTTTAATCGATAAATCTTTTTACCTAAATTAGTAATCTCCTCAGAAGTCAGACGGACATTGGGATAAAAATTCTCAGTTTTTCTGATGGAATCACTGAGTGATTGATCGACCGCAGTGTAGGCTTTCCGTGCAAGTAAGTTGTTCGGATTATAATATTCCAATGGGTTTATGTCTGTATAATAATTCTGGGTTAGGTTTTTGTCCAGTTCGTACACAGTCATACGGCACGGGCTTATAGAATCGCCAAAATAGCTTTGATAGTACAATATCAATTCAGCAGTGTGGATAGAGTCTCCTGCCATAACACCTTTGGGATTGGTTTCCGGATCGTAAACCGAGGGAAAGGAAATTCCATCCGGACTATTCAATTGTGCGAGGAAACTGGCTTCGTAATCTCCGAACTCCTTATCGGTGAATTTACCGACATAACCTACGCTGGTTTTGGCAAAAACAGGACCTGATAAATCGGAATTTGTAGTCAACTCGTAAGTGGTGTATCTTCCGTTGATATTTTGGTCGCTTTCCGGAAGCATTCCCAGTCCGAGAGTACCTGTATTATCATCACACCCGAAGAAAGTCAAGGCAAGCAGTGCCACCCATACATATTTTGCTTTCATGATCGTCGTATCTTGGTTCTTATTATTTTTGTTCAGTTTCCCACACCTGATCGTAGAAGCTGTTGCAAGCGTCTGCAAGAGCGTCGGGAGCCTGATAGTCAAGAACCAATTTACCCGATTGACGGGCATAGTTCATGACTTCTTCATTTACATGTTCGCTATTCTGTACTACTCCGTCTGAGTAATCAACAGCCAATTTGCAAAGTGTAGCGTAATCTACCGGATCTTTCAAAGTAGCCACATCCTTTTTATTAATGCCTTTCAGCATCAGTTTAGTTGCGAAATCAGGGTTGAACGTACCTTTGAAATCATCCTCGTATACGGAGAATACCACTTTCGCATCACGGAACGAAGGTTCGTCTTTATACGCTTTTTTGATATATAAAGGAGCCAGAGCAGTCATCCAGCCGTGACAGTGAATCACATCCGGACACCAACGCAGTTTCTTTACCGTTTCCAACACTCCTCTTGCATAAAAAATAGCCCGGCTGTCGTTATCATCGTATTCTACTCCGTTTTCGTCTGCTGTTTGTAGCCGGTTCTGGAAGTAATCATCGTTGTCGATAAAATAAACCTGCATACGTGCTGACTGGATGGAAGCTACTTTGATGATAAGAGGATGGTCGGTGTCATCGATAATCAGGTTCATACCGGAGAGTCGTATCACTTCGTGCAATTGATTTCTGCGTTCGTTGATATTTCCCCATTTGGGCATGAATGTTCTGATTTCTCTGCCTTTTTCCTGGATAGCTTGTGGTAGATGTCTGCCTATATTGGCCATCTCGGATTCTGAAACGTAAGGAGTAATCTCTTGTGTAATAAATAAAACCTTGTTAGCCTTTGTCATAATAACAATCGTTCTCGTAAATATTCTGCAAAGATATAAAAAAAAACGGGCATTAAAGCAAGTTCTCGGGCGGTATAATTCCTTATGAATTGTTAAGTGCTTGTCTTTCAGTTGTAAACCGTCTGGTTGTTAAGGTTCCTACTTCGGTATCTTTTGCATTAATTTACGATATTTCTTCTTTATATGGTAAATTATGGTTTATTTTGCACCGTTTTTCAAACGACTAAGAATCATAAACCAATTAAAATGAAAGTAATACATACGATCAAGGACTTGCAGGCTGAACTGTCGGTTTTGAAAGCCCAGGGTAAAAAGGTAGGTTTGGTACCTACTATGGGTGCTTTGCATGCAGGGCACGCATCTCTTGTAAAACGTAGTGTAAACGAGAATGAAGTAACGGTGGTGAGTGTTTTTGTGAACCCTACCCAGTTTAATGATAAAAATGACCTTGTAAAGTATCCCCGTACGTTGGATGCCGATTGCAAATTACTCGAGGCTTGCGGAGCGACTTATACTTTTGCTCCTTCGGTGGAAGAAATGTATCCGGAACCGGATACTCGCCAATTCAGTTATGCTCCTCTGGATACTGTGATGGAGGGGGCTTTCCGTCCAGGCCACTTTAATGGGGTATGCCAGATCGTAAGTAAACTGTTTGAAGCAGTAAAACCACATCGCGCATATTTTGGTGAAAAAGATTTTCAGCAGTTGGCCATCATCCATGAGATGGTTCGCCAGATGCAGTTCGATCTTGAAATTATAGGCTGTCCCATTGTCCGTGAAGAGGACGGGCTGGCTTTGAGCAGCCGGAATGCGCGACTGTCGGCAGAAGAACGTGAAAATGCATTAAAAATATCTCAGACCTTATTTAAAAGTCGTACCTTTGCAGCTACTCACACAGTGAGCGAAACGCAAAAGTTTGTGGAAGATGCTATTGCTGCTGCACCGGGATTACGCCTGGAATATTTTGAGATAGTAGATGGAAACACTTTGCAGAAGGTTGGGAATTGGGACCAAACATCCTATGCAGTAGGCTGTATTACAGTATTCTGTGGAGATGTCAGACTGATTGATAATATTAAATACAAAGAATCTTAAACTAAAAAAGACGAAGTCCTTATGATGATTGAAATGTTGAAGTCGAAAATTCATTGTGCCCGTGTTACGGAAGCCAATCTGAATTATATGGGTAGTATCACGATTGATGAGGATTTGCTGGATGCAGCCAATATGATTGCCGGTGAGAAAGTATACATCGCTGATAATAATAACGGTGAGCGTTTTGAGACCTACATTATCAAAGGTGAACGCGGATCAGGTAAAATCTGCTTGAATGGTGCTGCTGCCCGAAAAGTACAACCGGACGACATTGTGATTATTATGTCGTATGCGTTGATGGATTTTGAGGAAGCAAAGACATTTAAACCAACGGTGATTTTTCCGGATCCAATTACAAACAGTGTGGTGAAGTAAGAAACCGTTCAACCGAAGAATATAAACAATCCCTGCTAATATCAGAATATTAGCAGGGATTGTTTTATTGGGTAGATCCGTGTTGATGTTACTTTCTGCCCAAAGAGTCTATTTGCGGTCGGTAAGCAATTGGTTGTGAGATCACGAACCGTAGATTACTTACCAACGCAGATTTCCGATTCTTTATTTAGAGCTTAACTGTTCGTTCATCGCTGCTGCAGCACGGCGTCCGTCTCCCATGGCAAGGATTACGGTAGCCCCTCCGCGTACAATGTCTCCTCCTGCATAAATGGTAGGGATAGACGATTGCATCTGGTCATTAACGGTAATCGTACCTTTACGTCCCAATTCCAGACCTTTGATAGAGCTGGGAACAATGGGATTGGGTGACACGCCTACGCTGACAATGGCAAGATCGATGTCGATGGTTTCTGTCGCTCCTTGAATGGGCACCGGACTGCGTCGCCCTGAAGCATCCGGTTCACCCAGTTCCATTTTCTGTAAAACCACTTGTTTCACACGTCCTTGCTCATCAGCCAGATATTCGATCGGGTTGTGCAGGGTCAGGAATTCTATCCCTTCTTCTTTAGCATGCTTCACCTCTTCCAGACGTGCCGGCATTTCTTCTTCCGAACGACGGTAGATAATCATGGCACGTTCTGCTCCCAGGCGTTTGGCTGTACGGACAGAGTCCATAGCGGTGTTGCCACCTCCAATTACAGCAACGTTTTTACCGAAAGCTACCGGAGTATCGGAATCGGGACTGGCCGCATCCATCAGGTTTACGCGAGTCAGATATTCGTTGGAAGACATAATATTGATAGAATTTTCTCCCGGTATATTCATGAAGTTAGGGAGTCCGGCACCGGAAGCCACAAAAATGCCTTTGAAGCCTTCTTCCTCCAATTGTTCCACGCCGATTGTTTTTCCTACGATGCAATCCTTGATGAAAGTAACCCCCATTTTGGCAAGATTCTCTATTTCAACGTCTACAATCTTGTTGGGCAGACGGAATTCAGGAATACCGTATTTAAGTACACCGCCGATTTCGTGCAGCGCTTCGAATACAGTTACATCATATCCGTATTTGGCCATATCCCCGGCAAATGACAGTCCGGCAGGACCTGAGCCGATGACAGCTACTTTGATACCGTTCTTCTCACCAATTTCCGGAACAGAGATTTGTCCGCTTTCGCGTTCGTAGTCGGCGGCAAACCGTTCGAGATGACCGATGGCTACAGCTTCTTTACCCATTTTCAAATGGATGCACTTTGACTCACATTGTTTTTCTTGTGGACATACACGGCCACATACGGCAGGCAGGGCACTGGTTTCTTTCAGTGTCTTAGCCGCTTCAAGAATTTCTCCACGTTCGATGTTCTTGATGAAACGGGGAATATCGATACCTACCGGACAACCGGTCATACAACCTGGATTGGCACAATCCAGACAACGTTGTGCTTCTGTGACTGCCTGTTCTTTAGTTAATCCCTGGTTAACTTCCTCTTTGCGGCTGTGTGAACGATACTCCGGATCGAGTTCATTCATTTTGCAGCGTTCGATGTTTGCACGGTCTTTTGCTTTTATTGCTTTACGGAGTTCTTCGCGCCAAGGAGCGGTACGTCCGTTTTCGTCTATGGTTTTAGTTGCTTCACATTCGTCGAGTTTGTGCAGTTCTTCGCGTTCAATGGCTTTAAAAGCGCCCATGCGTTTCAACATTTCGTCGAAATCCACCTGATGACCGTCAAACTCCGGACCGTCTACACATACGAATTTGGTTTTTCCTCCGATGGTGATTCGGCAAGCACCACACATTCCGGTACCGTCCACCATAATTGTGTTCAACGATACTTCGGTCGGAATTTCGTATTTTTTCGTCAGCAAACAAACAAATTTCATCATGATAGCCGGGCCGATAGCAAAACATTTGTCCACTTTCTCCCGCTTGATCACTTCCTCTACTCCTTCTGTAACCAGACCTTTGCGGCCATATGATCCGTCATCGGTCATTATGATCACTTCATCCGAACTTTCGCGCATTTCTTTTTCAAGAATAATCAGTTCTTTGCTGCGTCCGGCCAATACAGTGATCACACGGTTGCCGGCTGCTTTAAGCGCTTGTACGATCGGTAGCATCGGAGCAACTCCCACACCTCCTCCGGCACATACAACGGTTCCGAAGTTTTCAATGTGTGTAGCCTGTCCCAGCGGGCCCACTACGTCAGTGATATAGTCTCCTTCGTTTAGTTCGCAAAGGCGGGTAGAAGAGAGTCCTACCTCCTGAACAACCAGTGTGATGGTTCCTGCCTTCGGGTCGGCGGCTGCAATGGTCAGTGGCATACGTTCTCCCTTTTCACCGACACGCACAATCACGAAATGACCAGCCTTGCGTGATTTTGCTATCAACGGAGCTTCAATTACAAGTTTGAATACTTTCTCCGAGAAATGTTCTTTGCTAATGATTTTGTTCATTATCTAATTAATTTGTTGGATTTATTACGTAATTGCTATCAGAATGTTCTTAGTGTGCAAAGATACTGCTAATTTGTAAATAACAAAAGAAAAGCCATCCTTTTGAAGGGATGGCTTTGTCCTCAAGGTGAGTATATTTGTTTATTTTGTTCTGATTTTATACCCCGCCATTCCATAATAGAGGATAAAGAGGAAGCAGGGGAGGCAGATCCAGTAAGCATTTTGTGCTCCTGCTATGTCTTTGATATATCCGAACAGGGTAGGAATGACAGCACCGCCGGCCATAGCCATTATCAACAAAGAAGAACCGGCCTTGGTGAATTTGCCTAAGTCTGCCATGGCGAGTGGCCAAAGTGCAGGCCACATCAGTGAACATCCCAATGCTATGAATGCTATGAAGTAGATCGAGATATCAGCCGGAGTCAATACTACCAGGATAGAACCTGCAATGGCAAGAATGGAACAGATTTTCAATGCTGTAGCCTGATTGAGGTATTTAGGTATGAAAATGATGCCGCAGATATATCCGATTACAATTCCGATTGGAGCAATCCAGGCATAAGCTGCTGCGTTTTCCAGATGCAGGCTGTTGGCGTAGTCAACAAGAGTACCCAATGAAACCGTTTCTACACCTACGTAGAGGAAGAGTGCAAGACATCCCAACAGCAGATGCGGGAATTGCCATACAGACGTTTTGCCGGCTGCATACGGACAAGCCTCTGCACCACCTTCGCTGTCATCTTCGCCGGCTGCTTTTACTTCCGGCAGTGGAGCCATCAGCGAGATGATTCCTAATAAGATGAAGGCGGCGATGATTACATAAAACGGAGTAAATAAGTCTGATACGGTAATATCGCTGACTTCCTTACCGATCAGGAAGGCCAGGAACAATGGAGGAATCGGCCATGCTAACTTGTTACAGATACCCATGATGCTGATACGTTTGGCGGCACTGTCCAATGGACCGAGGATAGTGATATACGGATTGACAGATGCTTGTAAGAATGCATTTGCCGTACCGCTAACGAAAGATGCTACCAGGAAAAGTGCGAAACTTTCCTGACTGGCAGACGGAATGTACAAACCGAAAGCAATGGCAAACATGGCGAATGAGAGTGCCATGGTACGTTTGTACCCGATAGCTTTGATAGTCATCGAAGCCGGATAACCAAAAATAAGAAAAGGTACGAAAGTAGCTGCGATAATAAGATAAGATTCAGCGGAAGTGATGCCTAAAGAACCTTGTAAAACCGGAATCAGAACGGAGTTAATTCCTAATGCGAATCCGATGGCAAAGAACATGATGCCGATAAATGCTAACGGCAGAGCAAAGTTTTTTTGAGTAGAGCTCATAAAATAGGAGTTTTGAGGTTAGTAAAAATGTGTTTTAAGGTAAAAAAAGAGCAACCCCTGTATCGGAGTTGCTCTTTTATCTTGTTTTGTTTTTAGTCGATAATGTCAAATCCGCAGTAAGGAACCAATGCTTTCGGGATCCGAATGCCCTCCGGGGTCTGATGATTTTCCAGCAGGGCTGCTACGATACGGGGTAACGCCAGCGCTGATCCGTTCAGTGTATGGCAAAGCTCGGTCTTTTTTTCTCCGCTGCGATAACGGCATTTCAACCGGTTAGCCTGGTAAGTATCGAAGTTGGATACGGAGCTGACTTCCAGCCAGCGTTTCTGTGCTTCGGAGTATACTTCGAAATCAAAGCAGAGAGCGGCGGTAAAACTCATATCACCGCCACAAAGACGGAGAATGCGGTAAGGAAGTTCTAACTTCTGGAGCAAACCTTCAACGTGATCCAGCATTTCCTGATGTGACTGGCGGGAGTGCTCAGGCTTATCTATACGTACCAATTCTACTTTAGAAAATTCGTGGAGACGGTTCAGGCCGCGTACATCTTTACCGTAGGAACCGGCTTCACGGCGGAAGCACTGTGTGTAAGCACAGTTTTTAATAGGAAGTTGTTTTTCATCCAGAATCACGTCACGGTAGATGTTGGTTACCGGAACTTCGGCTGTCGGGATCAAATAAAGATCGTCTACTTCGCAGTGGTACATTTGTCCTTCTTTGTCCGGAAGTTGTCCCGTTCCGTAACCGGAAGCTGCATTGACAACCGTTGGGGGCATGATTTCAGTATATCCCGATTTACGTGCTTCATCCAGGAAAAAGTTAATCAGTGCACGCTGCAATTGAGCACCTTTACCTTTGTATACCGGAAAACCTGCACCGGTGATTTTTACACCCAGGTCGAAATCGATCAGGTCGTATTTCTTAGCCAGCTCCCAGTGAGGAAGTGCATCTGTTGGGAGTTGAGTTTCCATGCCTCCCATTTTTTCTACAACATTATCCTCGGCGCCAACACCCTCGGGTACGCTGTCATAAGGAATATTGGGAATAGTATACAGCAGATTCAGCATGTCGTTGGCCGCCTGATCCATGTCAGCCTGTAGTGTTTTGTTGGTCTCCTTTATTTCGGCTACACGGGTTTTCGCAGCTTCGGCTTCTTCCTTTTTTCCTTCTTTCATTAGCTGGCCGATGGTTTTCGAGAGCGAATTTACCTCTGCCAGGTTTTTATCTAATTGGTTTTGTGTATTACGTCTTTTGTCATTCACTTCAATCACTTGGGCAATTGTTTCTTTGGCCCCTTTGAAGTGTTTCTTTTCCAGACCGCGGATTACCGCATCTGTGTTTTCTGTAATTTGTTTAATGGTAAGCATATCTATACTTTATTTATGAACTTTCTTCTTTGAGTTTACAAAGATATATAAAAATAAGATAAGAGGATACGTCTTGTATAAAAAAGAAAAGAGACGCAATCAACCGATTGCATCTCTTTCTTCAATTTCTTACAATTTCCTTTAAACTCCGGAAATTTATGCTTCTGTTGCTTCAGCAGGGATGATAGAAACATATCTTCTGTCTTCTCTACCTACTTTGAAACTTACAGTTCCGTCTACTAAAGCGAAAAGAGTGTGGTCCTTACCCATACCGATGTTTTCACCCGGGTGGAATTCAGTACCTCTTTGACGAACGATGATGTTACCTGCTTTGCAAGCTTCGCCACCAAATATCTTAACGCCTAATCTTTTGCTCTGTGATTCGCGGCCGTTCTTAGAACTACCGACACCTTTCTTATGTGCCATTTCTTCTTACTTTTAAAAATTGATTAAGCTACTACTTCTGTAATTGTTAACTCTGTGAACTGCTGACGGTGACCGTTCAACTTTCTGTGACCTTTTCTTCTTTTCTTGTGGAAAACAAGTACTTTGTCACCTTTAACCAGGCTTGAAACAATCTGGCAGACTACTTTTGCACCGTCTACAGTAGGAGCACCTACAGTAACGTTTCCGTCTTTGTCTACCAAAAGAACTTTGTCAAATTCTACAGTTGCACCATTCTCTGCATTCTGAATGTGGTGAACGAACAATTTCTGGCCAGCTTCAGCTTTAAATTGCTGACCGTTGATTTCTACAATTGCGTACATCTTATATAAATAAATGTAAGTTAGCTCCGTCGGGTGGTCTTTAATCACTTAAAAAACACTTGCTCAAACCCGGTGCGGAATAATCAGGGCACAAAATTACTGCTTTTATTTGTTTCGGACAAGTTTTTCTTTTTCTTTTTTGTTGTTCAGTATGTTATTTTACTCTTTTTCTTCTTTCAGGCAGGGGCAGTTAGAAGGTTGATTACTAAATGGAATATGACTTTATTCATTCTGTCACTTTGATAATCGGAACTCCTCAGAATCGTTTATTTCGGACGGGGACGCTTGCCCGAATGAAAAAACGCATTCTACAGTTTTTCCCTGATGACATATTTCTTTGGATTTTTGATTGATTGTATGCATGAGGAAAGAAAAGATGTCTTGACGGCGGTGAAAGTGTTGCGGATGGGATCGTATCCCGGTTATTCTGTCATTCCAGAAAGCTCTGCCTGCGGGTGCCAACCGGAAGATGGAGTGTTCCTTTCAAGCCGGATTTTGAATAACAATAGGAGATATTGGAGAAAACAATAGGAGATATTTTCAAAACACAAGGACATTTTTGGTAAATGCTTACTTCTTTCCGGGTAAATGCTTACTTCTTTCTGCTAAAATGCCTGCTTCTTTTCGCAAAAAGCCCGGCTTTTCAACCTCGGAAGCCCGGCTCTCCGGCCCCTTAAGCCTCCGTTGGGCTTTTTTCTTCTCTCAGAGCATTGGAAACGGACAAGGACTCTGTTATAAAAAACAGATGTTTGCTTTCTTTTTGCACCGTTATTCGGCGAATGGATAACATCCGGTTGATTGCTCAGAGCGAACAGTCGGCTTTGTCGTCCGGAACGGAAATTAGCTGACCAAGGGAACTGATGATTCTGTCGTAGGGATAAGCCTGAAACTCTTCGGCAGTGGTCATACCGCTGGTAACACCGACAAAAGAAACTCCGGCAGCGGCGGCCGTTCCTGCATCCACTGTACTGTCACCGATGTATAATACTTCTTCGGGGCATGCCTTCAATCGGTCAATGGCAAGTAACAAACCTTCAGGATCGGGTTTATGATGTGTCACATCTTCACCTCCGATAATAATGTCAAACCAATCATCCGGCATGTGATTTTTCAGGAAACTCAGTATCCGGAACCGGTATTTGGTTGAAATGATTCCGATACGGGCCCCTTGTTTTTTCAGGTACGTAAGCGTGGGGAGAGTATCCGGGAAAAGGATGGTGTTTGCATTCATATATACATCTGCCTCTTTTGAATACTCTTGTCTGAATGCTTCCAGTTGACTGGCGTCAGTAATTCCTGTAAGGATGCTGAATGATTCTTCAAGCGTTTTCCCAATGGTACGTTTAATGGTATCATCGGTGACACCGGTGTAGCCGTGTCTCTCGAGCACGCTTCTGAAGCAGGTTACGATACCGCGTGAAGAGTCTGCTAACGTATAGTCAAAGTCGAATAAATAAACCGTGTATTTCATTTGCGGAATTTTCGGCAAAGATAGTGATTTTTTTATTTCAATAAAGCTTATTTGCGCACTCTGCCTCCCGATATCCAATGGGTACGGTAATAGGGCTCGTTGAGGCTGCTGACAATTACCCCTTGGCTGGTGCTGGCATGAACAAACTTTCCATCCTTGAGATAGATGCCCACGTGGGCCACTTTTCTGCGCGATTTCCGGCTGCTGAAAAATACCAGATCGCCTTCCCGAAGATTCCGCCGGGCAACTTTGCTGCTCTCTTTCTTCTGGCCGTCTGTACTTCGTTGCAGTTTGATGTGATACACCTTTTTATAAATCTGGCAAGTCATTCCCGAGCAGTCAGTACCACGTTTCGTCTCCCCACCTCCCCGGTAAGGGGTACCTATCCACTGGGCCGCCTCCAGATAAAGTTTGTGATTATCTTCCATTCCGATGTCCACACCCAGGCGTACAGAAGCGCGGGCGAGTGCCTTATAATCAAGTCTGGGGACAGAAGTACGGCAAGCACTCAGGCTGACAACCAAAGCAGTAAGGAGCAACAGATTAAAAAGATGTCTCTTCATACGTTTTTATTCTTCTACATTAAAGTAATCTTCCAGTTCTTTTTCAGCCGAATTATTCTCGTTCACAATGTCACGGATGATAATTCCGTGTTCAAGTACTGCGATGCGGGGACAAACATCCACCGTGTGGTTCAGATTATGGCTCGAAATGATAACTGTGGCATTATGTTCTTCATTATACTTTTTCAGCAGGTGCTTGATTACGGATTGCGAACTCGGATCGAGAAAGTTGAATGGTTCATCCAAAATTATCAATTTGGGATAATGCAACATGGCCGATATGATTCCTATTTTTTGCTTATTTCCCGCGGAAAAATTACGGATAAACTTCTTTTGCCCCAGTACTTCTCCGTTCATAAAACGTTCGAAAGCGGTCAAACGTTCATCCACCTCCTCTTTTTTCAGTCCATACATTTTGCCGATGAAATAGAAATACTCCTCCGGAGTCAGGTAGCCGATCAGAAAACCATCATCGATAAATGCACCGGTGAAACTTTTCCAGTCTTCACTTTGATTCACATGGATGTCATTAATAATGACCTCTCCGGAGTCAGCTTTCAGCAAATCTAACATTAAACGGAATAAAGTTGTTTTTCCGGCTCCATTGTTACCTACCAGGCCAATCATTTCTCCTTGATTGATTGTGTAGCTATCGATATCGATAGCTGTTTGGGTACCGAAATTTTTTTGGAGGTTATGTATGGTAATCATATTCTTTTTTGTTTGATAAATATTGAATCGTTATTTACTATCTCTGAATCCTTCCATATTTTCGTAGCGGCGTTGCATGAAACGGACATATACATTGTTTATCCACATAGGGGAGGTCAGGGTGAAGCCTAATCCGATGATTAATATAACAATGTAGGCCCATGTTTGTCCCAGCAGCATGGGGAGCGTACCATAGAGTGTGGTTGGTACGATGAAAACTCCAAGACTGATTAGCATCTGCATTCCGCTATTCGTGCTTTGTTTGCCTGTGATGCTTTCATTGAGTGGTACGGTTTTATGGTTGTATACCGCCAGTTGGAACAAGATGCAATAGACGGGACCTGTTGTCAGAAAGATTAGTGCGACAGCACCCAGCAGGCTGGCTTTTCCCATCACAAAAGCCGGTATCAGCAGGATCAGCGGAATGATTTCCGCCAAGCTATAGATATAATATTTGGCTGTCAACAGGCTTTTGATAGATTCTTTGCGAGTCATCAGTCCGTCGATATAGTTTCCTTCAAATCCCATAAGTTGTATCAGAATCACCATACCGAATCCAAGGAAAGAGTATACCAGGACAAAACTCTTCATGTGGTCATACGTACTGCTGAAACTCAGTATGATGGAGAAGATGATTACGAGCATTGCTACCGATCGGAGTGAGGCCTTACAGCGTTTGTTTCGTAGGAGCATTTTCAACTCCAGGCGCATGTATTCGCCCACCTCTCCGTAACGTTCCAGGAAACGGTATTCGGATACGGTTTTTACTTTTGTGTCTTCTACTTTATTGATTTCGTTGTATATTAAACCGGTCATCACTTTACGGTTGATACACCATATCAGAACAGTGGCTGCCAATGTACCCAGGTAAGCAAGTAGATTTCCTTCGATATAACCTTCTCCCAAGTTCATGAAAAAGTCACTTATAAATTCCGTTTTGGGAATAAAAATAGCGATGGCAATTCCACTGTAGACAACGATGGGAAGTAACACCCACCAAATATGTTCGTTAATCAGCGTACGGCAAAGCAGATACCAATATCCGTTGAAAACCATCAGTAACCAAATGCCGATGCTGTAAGTGAGAACTCCTGATATTCCATAAAAAGGAAAGACTGTGAGTGCTGCGAACGGCACGAACAGGAACAGCCAGATAAGATTGAAAGAGCTGAGCCCGTGGCGGAGAAGCAGAAAGTCGAGTATACGGCTTCGTTTTACCGGAAGTAGCAGGTAAGGTTTTACTTCTTGTGTAGGAGTTTTTTGGAAGGGGAAACGTATTACAAAGTCCAGGGCAAGCGCAAATATCAGTCCACTGTTCAAAATATGATAGGCTTCCATATTGGGAACTTCTGTGCTGATGGCTTTTGCCAGACCGATGCCAATAAATATAAAGTAAGCACCCCAGAAAATAAAGGAGGCATACATGATGTATTTGCCGATTTTATTCTTTTCGTACATCGGATGCCGTTTGGCAGCAAGTTTGCCGTGTCGACGCAATTCGTTGAATAGCATAGTTTGTTATAGTTTAAGGGAGGGGGGGAGAGCAAAACCACCACAGATTACACCGGTTTTCATTGTCTGAGTTTCATTCTCGGATTTTGAATGACTGTGATTCTAATCTGTGAAATCTGTGGTGGAAAAGATTTTTTGATGCTCTTTGCTTTTAGGATTGATTATTTATTTTCCGCACTGACCATTGTCACTTCCACCTCGTTCTTTTGTTTGAACAGGTCGTCTGCGAATTTCCGAATATCATTTACCGTAATGCTGTTGACTATCTTTTCGTAGTCATTCACACGGTTAACGCCGGTATACAGGTATTCGTCGATACTTCCCAACCAGTAGCTATTCTCTTTCAGGTCCTCGGTATGCTTTTTCAGCATGTACTCTTTCACCTTATTCAAGTTGGTTTCTGACGGACCGGTTTTCGCTATGTCGGTTATCTCGTCAAAGATGATTTTCATCAATTTCTCTTTCTTGTCGGGGGCTGTATCGAAGATAATCTGCAAAAATATTTTTTCTTTGGGATATTTTTGTAACCTTCCACCTACGTATACTCCATAGGTACCTCCCTCGTCTTCACGTACTTTTTCTGTGTAAACCAGATCAAGTATCTGGCTTGTCATGCCGAGCAGAAGGTTGTTTCTCAGATCATATTTGCAGTCTCCGCTATAAAACACGAATACCGAAGCTTTGGGCGTTTCCTGTTTCTTGGTGAATTCGTTCTTGTAAACACCCTGACGCACTTCTATTTTGTTATCTTTAAAAGTCTCCTGACGATTGATGGCAGGGAGTGCACCCAGATATTCTGCAATGACCGGTTTCATCTTTTCTACGTCTACGTTACCGACAAAGATGAATGTGAAGTCGCTTGCATCTTTAAAACGATCCTGATACATAGACAGAATCTTATTGTAATCCATCTGATCCACCATATCGGCTTTTATGCGTCTGGCTCTCGGATGATTCATATAAACACCGGCTTGTATAGAGTCACTGAATGCCACATTCGGGTTCAGTTCCTGATTTTTTAACGTGGCTTTACTACGACTTTTATAAGATGCAAATGCATCGTTGTCTCTGCGCGGGGCGGTGAATGTGAGGTAAGTGAGTTGCATCATCGTTTCAAAATCTTTGGGAGAGCAACTTCCTGAAACGTTTTCGGTCGTGAGTGAGATATTGTAATTGACCGATGCTTTCTTTCCGGCAAGCACTTTCTCAAGATCTACCGCACTGAAGTTACCTAAGCCACCGGCGCCGACAGCATCCAGACCACTTATATTAATGATTTCCGAATCGGGGAATAAAGAACTGCCTCCCAGACTGACACCTTTCATACGGATTTCGTCTGCTTTGAAATCGGTCTTTTTTATAATTACCTTTACCCCGTTAGATAGAGTCAGAGTAGTTGTTCCAAAGATATCATCTTTCGTTTCGGAAACAATTTTCCCCCCTTTCGGAGCTTCGGCCATCAAAGGTTCGTCTGATACCTTGTCTACATAAGCAGTCAGTTTCTCCGCTTTTGCATCTTTCAGCAGTTTGTTTATGGTCGCTTCGGAAGGCAGTTTCAGACCTTCTTTTTCAGGAGCGAAAAGAGCTACTACCTGATTATTGTCCGTAATAAGACCTTTCATCAATTGGTTGATTGCTGCCACCGGAATATTTGGAGCTATCTGATTGATAAAAGTATATTCGTTTTCAATACCCGGTATTGGTTCGTTATCAAGGAAGTGACGGACATATTCGTCCACATATTTATTATTTTTCTGTTTATCCCGTTCGTTGTAAGCCGATTCCAATTGGCGTAAGTATTCTGCACGGGCACGGTTGTATTCCGTTTCGGTGAAGCCGAACTGGCGGGCACGTTCTATTTCGCGCAGCAGGGTGGCGATACCATTATCTATGCTGTCTTCTTTGCAGACCACAACTCCGAGAAAGGCATCCTTGGTTTTGGATACGAAAAAGTTGCCGTCTTGCGTTCCGGCATAGATATAAGGCGGGTTAGCCGTTTGTGCCAATTCATTTAAACGTGCGTTCAGCATACTGCTGATCAGATCCTTGGCATACTGCTGTATCAGGTAGTCCACATTGCCTTTCTGATTGTCAGGAATTGCTTCGTGCTTATTGAAAAGAAGAACCTGTACATGAGGTTGTTCCTTATCTTTCAGGATACAGATGATCGGTTCTTTATTATCGGCAACCGGATAATAGATGCGTTCGGCGGCATTCGGCTGTGCCGGAATATCGGCGAACATTGTTTTGATCTTGGCTTCTACGGCATCTACGTCGATATCACCGACAATGACGATTCCCTGTAGGTCCGGACGGTACCACTTTTCATAGTAGTCTCTCAGTGTTTGTGGTTTGAAGTTCATCACTACGTCCATGGTTCCAATGGGGAAACTGTTGGCATATTTATCGCCCGGATACATCATCGGTAGAAGTTTCTCTTGCATACGCATCATGGCACTCATACGGGTACGCCATTCCTCATTGATGACACCTCGTTCTTTATCAATTTCCTTCGGATCGAGGGTCAGGTCATTGCTCCAGTCGTGGAGGATCAGTAAACAAGAATCTACTGCTCCGGGGGTGTTGACCGGTACATTGGAGATGTTGTAAACCGTTTCGTCGATGGAAGTATATGCATTCAGATTCTCACCGAACTTTACTCCGATACGTTCCAGATACTGTTTCAGCGCATCACCCGGGAAGTGAGTGGTCCCATTGAAACACATATGTTCCAGAAAGTGTGCCAATCCACGTTGGTTTTCTTCTTCTTGGATAGAGCCCACTTTCTGGGCAATGTAGAAGTCGGCACGGTTGGCGGGCAGATTGTTCTTACGGATGTAGTAAGTCAGACCATTGTCTAACTTTCCGATACGTACATTCTTGTCAATAGGGATGGGCGGCATTTGCTGTGCAAAGGCCTGCTGGAAGTTGCAGCACAGGATGACTGCAACGAAAAGTAAACCACGGAATAAATGTTTCATTGCTATACTGTTTTTGAATTCTATCTACCGCAGCATACACTGATCACACTCTCGTTTTTGATGTTTTTATATACAAGATTCTGTGCTTTCAGTGCGTTCTGTGGTGAATAATCTTGTTTCTGTTTTTTCTATCAGTCGCATTGCCGGGAAGTAAATCACATAATCGCTTCTCTAATTTTCACCAGTTTAGTCAATAATCCTTCCAATAGGTCAAGCTTCAGCATATTGGCACCGTCACTCTTGGCTACTGTGGGATTTTCGTGCGTTTCAATGAAAAGTCCGTCGACGCCGACAGCGATACCGGCTTTGGCCACCGTCTCAATCAATTGCGGCATTCCTCCCGTTACTCCATTTGTCTGATTAGGTTGTTGCAATGAGTGGGTTACATCCAGAATGACCGGATAACCAAAAGATTGCATTTCCGGTATACCCCTGTAATCAATCACCAAGTCCTGATAACCAAATGTTGTTCCACGTTCAGTCAGCATCACGTTCTTGTTTCCGGCTTCTATCACTTTGTCGGCTGCAAATTGCATGGCGAGTGGGGAGAGAAACTGTCCTTTTTTGATATTAATCGTTTTTCCGGTTTTAGCTGCCGCCACCAGCAAGTCCGTCTGTCGGCACAAGAAGGCCGGGATTTGCAGAATATCTACATAACTGGCCGCCATGGCCGCTTCGTCGGCAGCGTGAATATCTGTTACGGTAGGTATTCCGAAGGTTTTGTGCACTTTTTCGAGAACCTTTAATGCCTTTTCATCACCAATTCCCATGAATGAATCCATGCGTGAGCGGTTAGCTTTGCGATATGAACCTTTGAATACATAAGGAATTCCCAGTTTATCGGTGATATTTACTATTCTTTCGGCAATTCGCATGGCCATCTCTTCACCTTCGATAACGCATGGTCCGGCCAATAGGAAGAAGTTTCCCGTCTTATTGTTTTTCAGTTGTTCTATCATAACATTTATATTTTATCAATTGGGTATAATCAATGTGGTTGCTTCCGGAATAATTCCTATTTCGATGGGAAAATGACGTGGCAGGAGACGTCCGTCAAGGTCGACTGCGGCATTTTGTGCACGCAATACCTTTACTTTCCGGGTGCGATAAGACTTCACGACTTTATGATTCAGGATACGTCCCTGGATAAGCATCCAAAGTCCGGATATTATTTGCAGGAACTCAGGACGGTAGATGACTGATACATCTAACCAGCCATTATAAGGAACAGCGCTTGGAGTTTGTCCGTATCCGGTAGCGCTTCCTACACAGACTGTCATGATCCGGCCGCGTATATGTTCGTCGTTAATCTTGAGATGTGAGCGATATAGCTTACGTTCGAATATCAACAGGAAAAGAGCTGCCAGGTAGGAGAGGAACTTTACGCCCCAGAAACGTTTGGTTTGATCGGTGATTTTTACGATACGTGCCCCTAACCCTATGTTAACGGCATTCAGGAAATAACGTCGCCGGTGCTTCTCGCCATCGTAAAAATTGCAGTAACCTACATCTATTTTCTTTCGGCGGTTGTTAATGATCCAGTCCACTGCCTGCTTATATTCCAGGTTCAGTTCCCAATATCTGGCAAAGTCGTTTCCAATTCCGTTAGGGATGATACCAATGGCTATTTCGTCTTTTTTTTCTGCATTCGAGCTCATAATGCCGTTGATAGCGTCATTCAGTGCACCGTCTCCCCCCACAACTACGATGGTTCGGTAACCATTGTTGGCCAAAATTCCGGCAAGTCGTTCTACTGAACCGAAACCTTCGGACTGCACATAGTCGTATGACACTCCTTTAGAGTCCATGTACTCTTTAATTTCTTTCCATCGTTTCTGCACTTTTCGTGTGCCTGCTTTGGGATTGTAGATTACACCCCATTTCCCAGGTTCTACGCTCATGGATTTTACATTTATTATTTCGTACTTCTAATTCAATCTCTCTGTCAGCGAACCGGTTTCTTGCTTAAGCGGTAGATCATTCGTTTATTAACAACGGACTTACCGTACTTTAACCGTCTGACATTGGTTATTTATTAGCTTTTCCCTCGTCCTTTAGCTCGTCCCGCATACGCGGGACGAGTTGATGAACAAAGCAAAGGCTGTTAAGAACTTCGCCAAAGTTACTAAAACTCTTTGAGTTTCTGCTTTACAAAGTTAATCTTTTCCTCCATCGGAAGTGAAGCATTTACCCAATGAATGGTAAAGCCCCTTCGTTCCATTCCCCTAAACCAGGTCATTTGCCGTTTGGCAAACTGATGAATGGCAGTTTCCAAGCCCGTGAACATTTCCTTATACGTCATTTTCCCAATAACATGCAGAGTCAGGTATTTGTATTCCAACCCATAATAAATCAGGTCATCCGGATGGATTCCTTGTGCCAATAAGCGGCGTACCTCTTCTATCATGCCGTCATCCAGCCTTTGCTTCAGCCGGCGGGTGATTTTTTCCCGTCGTAACTCCCGGTCGATGTCCACTCCGATAATCAGGCTGTTCAGTTGTGGAAACTCTCTTTCTTCTATCGGCGTCTTTGCGTAATATTCTTCAATTTCGATGGCGCGGATTGCCCGTTTAACGGTATCTACATCTGTCGAGTTATGAAGTGTCTTATACTGGCTTAATATGCCGGTCAGTTCTTCCAATGATTTTTCCGCCAGACGTGTGCGCAATTCTTGATTTTCGGGGACGGGAATCAGGCGATATCCTTTCAGTACCGATTCCAGATACAGTCCCGTACCTCCACATAGAACGGGAAGGCGCCCTTTTTGTTTAATAGTCTCGTAAGCTGTCAGGAAATCACGTTGATACTCAAAAACATTGTATTTATAACCCGGGTCGGCAATATCGATCAAGTGATAGGGAATTTGCTGCCCGTTGATGGTGTAATCTTCCAGATCTTTGCCTGTTCCGAGGTCCATTCCCCGGTAAATCTGGCGTGAATCGGCACTGATGATTTCAGTATCTAAGTCTGCAGCTAATGCGGCAGCAAAAGGGGTTTTACCTGAAGCGGTGGGGCCAAGTATGGCAATCAGATCATAGTCCGGCATGGTCATAACTTTATTAATGATTGGACAAAGATATGAAAAAGGAAGTGAAAAGCAGATGTTAAACTCTTAAATGGTGTTATAAAACATGCTTTTTTTCTTGTATTATTTGCAGATAACCAAAGAGTGCGTATCTTTGCAATGTGTTTTTCATAGTATTAGATTTAAGGTTAACAAAGGTTGGAGCAAGGCGTTGCTCCTTTTTTTATGTCCTAATCTCTCTTATGCGTTGTGCATCCATATAGATAACATCTTCTTTTTCAAAACAATGATATTGATGAATGATACCAGTAAGAACAGCAATATGCCGATAGTGAATGTGGGCCAAAGTGATCCGGAGGGTATCTGTGGGAAAAGTGAGTTTAGTGTTTCGAGATAAGATGCACGTGTCCACGAAACAATTCCTATGGATAATAACATCACTACAATATTAAGTCCTACTGTCAGGGTCTGATAGGGGAGTGCCACTTTCGAAGGGCTGTATCCTATCAGAAGCAGGCTTTCCAGCTTGGTGGTGTTTTTTTGCAGTAACAAGAAAATGCTGAGCATCAATATATAGAAAGAGAGCAAGCTGATGAATAGTCCCACAGCCAGAACGATACCCACAATCAGTCTCAGGAAATAAGTCGTTTTACCGGCATCCAGTTTCCCGTCTTCCGTTTCATAACCTTTCTGCTGAAAATATTTTGCGATAGAGGCGTCAGCCGGGTTGTTTACTTCAACAATCAGTCGTGAAGGATCTGCCTGACGATCCGGTGCGAAGTTCTTGTTAGCCCAATCCATGAAAGACTGTGGAACCAGGATGGTGTTCAACCGGTTGGAAAAGCCGACGATATTCCCCTTGTATTGCTCTACCCGTCCATTCCCCTTCATCAGGATGTCCATCTGGATCAGACTCATCAGGCCTTCCGAGAGTTTAGGCAGGTTTCGGCTTTGGGCAAAACCAAAGTTATACAGGTTCAGATAATTGCGTGGAATGATGATGGGGAGGGTATGGGTATTTTCATCGAAGTACCATTTGTCGAGGTTGACGTCTACGAATTCGTCAGGGACGGCTTCGAAAAACATTTCCGTAGAAAGGTGTACTCCTGCTTCCTGCATTCCCAGACCGGCGGATACTTTAAATTGCGAAGGGGTGAAAGCGCCTACTGTTAGGGTGAATGACTGTTGTTTCAGTTCCTCGATTTCTTTGGGGGAGAAGGTGTTATTCTTACCTGCGAAAGTCCCTAATGTACTGATTTTCTTGGTAGCAATAATATAATCTTTCTTCATGAAACTATCCCCTTCGGTAAAGATGGGAAGTACATCTTTGTAGAATTGTGCGCTGAGCAACACAATGACCATCCCGAAAAGGTTGGCAAAAAAGAAACCGGTCAACTGACCGATGCTGATATGCTGACGGAGCAGCTTCCAGACTAAGTTGTTCATAATTTTAATATTCTGTCATACTTTAACTCGATATGCTTTCCGATGGACGTCACGATGATACCCGCCCCTTGTTTCTTGGCTTCTCCCGTCACTAACTCTTCCATGATATGTGCGTTGTCATCGTCAAGATGGCTGATGGGTTCATCCAGGAAAATAAAGTCGAAGGGTTGACAAAGTGACCGGATGAACGCCACTCTTTGTTGTTGTCCGAAAGATAGTTTTCCTGCTTTTACATTCAACTTGTCCGAAAGTCCCAGTGCTTCGAACAATGCCAATACCTCTTTCCGGGTTTTATATCCGGTTAGGTTATTCTTTAACCGGATATTTTCGATGGCAGTCAGCTCTGTGAAAATGCGCAAATCCTGAAATAGCATACTCAGTGAATGCTTCCTGAGTTCAACCCATTGCTTCACCGAGTATGCTTTTATATTGGTTTCATCGAAATTGATAATTCCTTGATAGTCGTTTCGGTAGCCATAGATATAGCTGCATAGCGATGATTTTCCGGTACCGGATGCTGCTTCGATCAAGTAAGATTTTCCTTTATGGAAAAAGAGGTCTTGATGCCATACATCCGAAATGACCGAGTTACGGTCAGCAAACACTTGGGGAAGTGTTTGCTGTAAGTGAATGCTGTTCATACGCTGAAGGTTACATGCCGGCAAATTGCTTGGCAAAGTCTACTATCTGTTTTAAAGCGTTGACATCTTTGTTTTTCAGGAGAATGGCTGTTTCAGTCTTACCTTCGCTGTCACTGAATGCTTCAATATAAGAAATCTGTGAAGCAAGTTTATAGTAAGTCTGGTATTCTTCGCCACCGAAACCGGTTATCATTTTCACGACAGGAAGATCTAAAATGGCATCCATGTTGATGACAAAGAACACATTTTTGCCCTTCATATCCGATACATATCCGGCATCTTTGATTGATTTGTCTACCGGCTTACTGATATTCTTGTAGAGGAGCTCGTCATTGGTGGCATACATTTGTTTGTTACGGATGCCAAAGAACACATTATTGGTGTTCGACTTATAAACGTATTCATTTTCGCCCAGTTGGATGATGTCTTCATTTCTACCTAATTTCAATTCTTTCTTTTTATCGTACAATGCTTTCAAGGCATTTCCGTTCTTTGCGTCGGCATAAGCAGCGAAAGTGGGTGCACTGTTCATGGTTACGTTAATCAGACCGATAGAGATATCACCATCGAAAGATGCGAATAAACTTTTCACCTCCTCGGCTTTTGCAAGTGAAACGTTTCTGCGGAATTCTTCGTTGTTGAGCAATAGGTCATAGAATGCTGCCCCGTTGACTCCTATGTTTAGAAAGGCAAGAGTCGATTCCGGGAAATTCTGGAGGAAAGTTGTATTTAGCTTTTTCACAGCTTGAGCCTGCTTCTTTAGCAGTGCGTCTGTTTCGGCGTTATCCGAATAAGTTTCAATCTGCAGAGCTATCTTTCCTTTCTCAAAGTTGAGATTGCCTACGGCCATTACTTCGCTTAGATCGAGTTGTGAAGAAAGCCCCATACTGATTTGTTGCGAGTATATCTTAGGAACAGCATCCATTGAAGCAAAGAAGTTAATGTCCCCTTTTTGATTTTGCATCTTTTTGAAACCGCTGTTCTTCATGATACTGTTCTCTTCCGTCTGTTTTAATAAAGTAGAGATGGTTTGTTTGGCAACATCCATTTGTGAAGTTCCGTAGGCTTCTGTCAAGACTGCTGCGTTTTCATTAAAAACCAACAGGCTGTTTTTTTGCAGAGTAGTGAAACTATATCCGTCTTCTTCTGCTATCGGCTGGCAGATTCCCTCTTTGGCCATTAAGTCAAGAGAAGCACGCAAGTCGTCGATATTGCTAACCTTGGCAACCATAGCGGGGGTAATGAACGTTTTGGAAGTAAACACAAAGACGGGGGCCTTGATATCGATACCCGATTGGGAAGGATCCTTCATTATCTTTTCCAATTGCTGGAAGGCGGCCGCATTCATTCCGCTTTTCAGGGCTTCCATCATTTTTTGTTTCATTCCTTCGTTTTCTTTATCATTCAGGCCGGCTTTGTCGGCAAGCGTGTTCAGATTGACGGAGGCAACAGCCGAAGCGTCAGCAGGAATCACATGGATATATTCCGCTTTCTTTGAGCAGGCTGCCATGAAAACAATCAGTACTCCCAGTACCGAAAGTCGGGAAATCATTCGTTTTACCATAATTACTATATATTTAGTTCTGTAAATTACATATTCATTGTATGGCAAGCCACTAATGCCGCCGTTTCTGTTCGTAGTCGTGATTTGCCTAAACTGATCGGGATGAATCCCTTTTCGATGGCTTTTTTCACTTCCTCTTCGCTGAAGTCGCCCTCCGGCCCGATCAATACTAATGTATCTTCTCCTTTTTTCAGTACATCCTTCAGGAGAGGTTTCTCTCCTTCATAACAGTGGGCTATGAATTTTTGTCCTGAGAAGTCTTTTTCAATGAACGAATTGAAGTCAGTCATTTCGTTCAACCGGGGCAAGCGTGCCTTTAATGATTGTTTGATGGCCGATACCAATATCTTTTCGATACGTTCCGTCTTGATCACTTTTCGTTCGGAAAAGCGGCAGTTCAGAAACGTCAATTCATCGAAACCTATTTCTGTCGCTTTTTCAGCGAGCCATTCATTACGGTCCATATTCTTGGTCGGTGCCATGGCAATATGCAGATGGCCCTCCCATAAAGGCTCTTGATGAATAGTTTCTTTAATATTCACCAGGCAACGTTTATTGGTTGCTGCACTGATCTCTGCCCGATAGAAGTTTCCTTTACCGTCGGTCAGGGTGATTTCGTCTCCGGCTGTCAGACGGAGCACACGCACGCAATGCTGTGCCTCCTCTTCCGGAAGCTCAGCATTGGTTTGTATATCAGGGGTATAAAATACGTGCATATCTTTTATTTATGTCGGTTTATCTCATCACGCAGTCGGGCGGCAAGTTCATAATTCTCTTCTTGAATGGCCTTGCTTAAGGCTTCTTCAAGGGAAATGATGCTGACTGCCTCCGTACGTGAGTTATCATCTTCTTCCGGTGAATCAGGACGTTCAGCACCGTCTGTCATCCGAATGCATTCGCGTTCAAGGATAGATTCGTATATAAATATGGGACAATCTGCCCTCACGGCCAATGCTACCGCATCCGAAGTACGTGCGTCTATCCGGATAATCTCTTCGTCTCTTTTAAAGTAGATATACGAATAAAAGACACCTTCTTTTGCTTTATAAATCAGTACCCGGAGCAAAGATGCTCCCAGAACATTCAGACACGAGTAAAATAAATCGTGTGTCAGCGGGCGAGGGGCTTTTATTCCTTTCAGGCAAATGGCTGTGGCTTGCGCTTCGGCTGGTCCTATTATGATAGGTAACTGCCGTTCGCCATCTACTTCTCCCAGTACCATTGCATAGGCACCCACCTGCGCCTGACTGTTAGAAATGTTCAATACCTGTAGTTCTACTTTCTTATCCATTGTTAATTATTCACTTTCTTAAGTTCTCCCGGTTGATGTTTGTATCTGAAGACAACGGCAAATAAAATGCCGATGGCCAGTGCGTATGCTGCAAATATAAACCAGATGGTCGGCCAATCTCGGCTTACCAACATTCCGTTTTCGTATACGGAGAATGCGTCCACTACAGCACCGCTGGCATATCCTCCGATGACGGCTCCAAGTCCATTTGTCATAATGAAGAACAAGCCTTGTGCGCTGGCCCTTGTCTCAGGTTTTGTTTCCAATTCAACAAATAAAGAACCGGAAATGTTGAAGAAGTCAAATGCCATACCATATACTATCATGGATAAAATCAGCATCCAGATGCCCGCACCCGGATCACCGAATCCAAACAGCCCGAATCGGAATACCCAGGCGAACATACTGATCAGCATGACACGCTTGATTCCGAAGTGTCTCAAGAAGAAGGGGATGGCCAGGATAAACAGGGTCTCGGACATTTGTGAGATAGATAGTAGAATTACCGAGTGTTTGACACCAAAGGAATCTGCAAATTCGGGTATTTTGGCGAAACTACCCAGGAATGCATCACCATAGGTATTTGTAATTTGCAATGCCGCACCCAATAGCATGGAGAAAAAGAAGAAAATAGCCATCTTTTTTCTTTTGAACAGGCTGAGGGCATCAAGTCCGAAAGAAGACAATAAAGTTTTATTTTCATTCTTCGCCGGTGGACAGGGAGGCAGCGTGAAAGAATATATCCCCAAAAGTAAGGCTGAACTTGCTCCTACATAAAGTTGTGCACTGGAGTTCTTGAATCCTGTAAGGTCTACTGCCCACATGGCACAGATGAAACCGATGGTTCCCCATACGCGGATAGGCGGGAAATCCTTTACTAAATCACATTTATATTGTTCAAGTGCGTTATATGAAACTGTATTGGCAAGGGAAAGGGTAGGCATGTAAACCATCAGGTTGAGTAACATGGCCCAATACATTTGATTATAGTCGGTAGCGGTGGATGCGTAAAACAAACAGCCGGCTCCTAATAAATGACAAATACCATAAAGACGTTCGGCGTTGAACCATTTATCGGCAATAATACCGGTTATTCCCGGCATGATGATAGATGCGATTCCCATTGTAGCGAAGATAGCTCCGATTTGTCCACCTTCGAAATGGAGGCCTCTTTCCATATAGCCACCTAATGAAATTAACCACGACCCCCATACAAAGAATTGCAGGAAGTTCATAATAATCAAACGATTTTTTATATTCATAACTTTATTGATGTGTTTCCCGTCGTGCCAATATATGGCAGATCAGCTGCAAATATAATATTTTTAGTTGACAGAGTGGAAAAAGTACAGGATAAAAGGGAGGAAGAAAGGGAAAAATAGCAAAAGAAAATTGGAAATGCAAAGAAGGAAAGGGTATATAAAAAAAGAAGGCTATCTATCCCAGACAGCCAATCTTTATTAACCTTAAATCTAATACCATGAAAAACACATTGCAAAGATAAAGGGTTTTATGTTATAGAACATAATGATTTGGTGAAAATCTTCTGTTTGTTAACTCATATTAACTTTGTAGCTTCTGCTTTTATGCTATTAAGGCGATTATTCGACATACAGTACCAATCCTTTGAGATATTCGCCTTCCGGGTGATAGATATTTACCGGATGATCTGCTGGTTGAGTCAACTGATGCAGTATGCGTACACTTCTACCGGACATGGCTGCTGCTGTGAATACAGCAGTACGGAAATTATCTTTGGTCACCACCTGTGAACAAGAGAAGGTGAACAGGATACCGCCCGGTTTGATTTTCTCAAATGCTTTGGCATTAAGTTTGCGATAACCTTGGAGGGCGTTGCGCAATGCGTCTTTGTGCTTGGCGAATGCCGGCGGATCGAGGATGATCAAATCGTATTGGTCGCCCATGCGGTCGAGATATTTGAAAGCATCTTCTGCAAAAGCCGCATGACGGGTATCACCCGGGAAATTTAATTCTACATTTTTATTAGTCAAATCAATGGCCTTGGCAGAACTGTCTACCGAATGTACCTGTTTGGCACCTCCACGCATGGCGTAAAAGGAGAATCCGCCGGTGTAGCAGAACATGTTTAATACCGAACGGTCTTTGGCATAACGTTCCAACAAAGCACGGTTTTCGCGTTGGTCTACGAAGAATCCCGTTTTTTGTCCTTTCAGCCAGTCTACATGGAACTTTAATCCATATTCCTGAGCGATGTTGTCGTTACTTCCTCCTTTGAGGAAACCGTTTTCCGGAAAAAGGTCCGCTTTGAATGGCAAAGTCGTTTCCGATTTATAGTAGATGTTTTCAATCTGGTTGCCCATTACTTCGGACAATGCTTCGGCAATGGCCATGCGGTCTACGTGCATGCCGGCAGAGTGTGCCTGCATTACGGCGGTCCGGGCATAAACATCGATAACAAGTCCTGGCAGGTTATCGCCTTCTCCGTGTACCAGGCGGTAAGTGTTGTTAGTCGGGTTGGTAGCGATGCCGATGCTGCGTCGCATGTCATAAGCCACTTCCAACTTGCGTTTCCAGAAGTCATGGTCGATCTCTTCTTGTTTAAAGGAAAGAACACGTATGGCAATGCTTCCGATTTGGAAATGCCCTTTAGCTATGAATTCTTTTTTTGAGGTATACACTTCCACTACTTCTCCTTCTTCGGGTTCGCCGTCGAAGTGAGCAATGGCCCCGGAGAAAATCCAGGGATGGAACCGTTTCAGTGAGTCTTCTTTGCCGGGTTTAAGATATACTTTATGCATAAATTTATTATGTTGTTTTTATTTTTATCATTGATCCGAACCTGCTTTCACCGTCTCTACGGTTTCTTCTTCCGGGGCCAGTTCGTAATTACCCGTACGCTTTAGGTCTTGCAGTAGGTGGTATATGTTGAGGCAAGCCCATGCGTCTGTAGCTGCATATTGCTTTTGGGCATCCGTCAGTACATCTGCTTCCCAATTGGAAAGACGTTGTGATTTTGAGATTTTTTCCCTGAATAAGATACCGTATATCTTTTGCAGGCTTTTATCCTGAATGCCGAACGGACGGACATACTCTTGCAACTCGATGCATGCCTGCTGGTTGAAAGGAGCCCGTTTATGCAACATCATAAAGTCGTCTTTCAACGAGAGTCCTACTTTGATCACTTCCGGATTTTCAAGCAACTCTATGATGGGTTGGGTCAGCCCGGTCATGTTCAGGCGGAACAGGAAGCAACATTCGTCAGATGAAATCTGGAGCAATGCTACTTTATGGGAATGTCCTTTGGTGAATGAGGGACGGGTTTCGCTGTCGATGCCCAGAATTGCCTGGGATTGCAGATAAGCCACTGCTTTTTCCGCTTCACTTTCAGTTTGTATTACATGAATCCGTCCGGGGAATGCCGCTTTGGGCATCTCCTTCACCTCTTCTTTGCTTATGGTTCTTTTTAAAATCATATTCGTTTATTCATCGTCGTGGCAATGACAGCCATGATCGTGACAATGGCAGTCGTCATCTTCACAGTGACAGCCTTCATTGTTTTCGGGTTCGTATTCATCCTCCTCTTCGTCTTCTCCCCGGGCCTTCGGACTATATTTCACGTCATGCAGGGCACGCATGGTATTTACCAGTTTTTGTCCCCACAAGAGTCCGAAGTTTTCCTGGCAAATGGCAAGGGAGTCATTCATCGTCTCGTTCAATCCCAGTTGAAATACAAAGATAAAATCTTTAATATCCTGATAGATATCGGCCAGGTCTTCCGAAATATTCTTTTTGATGGGTTCATCGCTGTAAGCCATGTCGGGCAGGAATACTTCCAGATAGTCGTCCTTTTCCGCCAATACGGATGCCAGGTTGATGCGCAACACTTCGTATATTTCTTCCGTCACATATGTTTCCGGTGCTTCGTCGCCTATCATTTCGCATTTTGGAAGCATGGACGCTTTTAGATAAAGTAAAGGAAGAATTTTCAGGGTGGTGTCAACAAACATACTACGTTTCATGCCTTCGGCACGTTCCAAAAAAGCGCAGAACTCGGCAGCTACCGTAACGAATTCTATCACATTCTTATCAAATATTACTTGGCTTTCTTTTTTCATATCAGCTTGAATTGAAACGCAAAGGTAAGAAAAAGTTGTGGGTAGTCCAATGAAATTCTTTTTTTTACTACTTTTGCATCATTAATCATATAGCTTAAGATTCTTCATCCACATGGCAAAAAAGAAATCAGATAAGGAAGCAGAACAGAAGCCGGCTTCCACAAATAAGTACTTGGCTTTCTTCAGAAACGAAACAATCCACTTTGTGATCGGATTGGTATTGGTCATCTTTTCAGTCTATCTGTTGCTGGCTTTTACCTCCTTCTTTTTCACCGGAGCAGCCGACCAGAGTATCATTGATAGCGGGAATGCCCAGGATCTTGCTGCTGTAAATAATCATGTAAAAAACTATGCAGGTTCCCGGGGAGCTCAGCTGGCAAGTTATCTGATCAATGACTGTTTTGGTGTCTCCTCTTTCTTTATTTTGGTTTATCTGGCTGTAGCCGGATTGAAGCTGATGCGTGTGCGTGTGGTGCGTCTTTGGAAGTGGTTCATCGGATGTACGCTGTTGCTCATTTGGTTTTCCGTTTTCCTGGGCTTTATTTTTATGGATCATTATCAGGATTCATTCATTTATCTGGGTGGATTGCATGGATATAATATCAGTAACTGGCTTATTTCGCAGGTCGGTATTCCCGGTGTTTGGCTTATTCTTTTGGTGACAGGCATTTGTTTTCTTATATATATGAGTGCCCGCACAGTCATCTGGTTGCGTAAGCTTTTCACTCTTAGTTTCCTGAAACGTAAACAAAAAGAAGAACATTCAGAGGTGAAGCAGGATTCCGATCCCCGTGAATATGATAATCCGAAACCTCAGGAAGTGGAATTCGATGTTAATCGCACTTTCCGTCAGGAGGTACCGGTGAAGAAGGTGGAAACTCCTACCGTATCCGATCTGCTTGTCGAGTCTCCTTCTGAGTCTCCAATAGTTACGGAAAGCAGAAATACGGCAACCGATGGTGATGTCACCATGACTTTCGAACAGACAACTCCTGATCCTGTGCCCCCTTTTCGGGCAGAGTCGGCAGATAACGGGCCTGAGTTTGAAATAGAGGCTGCTGCCGATGACGAAAGTTATCAGGGAACGGAAACCGAACCCTATAATCCAAAATTGGATCTGGAAAACTATCATTTCCCTACTATCGATTTGATGAAGCACTATGAAAATAGTGAGCCTACCATCAATATGGAGGAACAGAACGCAAATAAAGACCGTATCATTAATACATTGCGTAGTTTTGGTATTGAAATCAGTACGATTAAAGCTACGGTAGGTCCTACGGTGACTCTTTACGAAATCACTCCGGAACAGGGAGTGCGCATCTCAAAGATTCGTGGGTTGGAAGATGATATCGCTTTAAGCCTTTCTGCCTTGGGTATCCGTATTATAGCTCCTATACCGGGAAAAGGTACAATCGGTATCGAGGTACCTAATTCAAATCCTAAGATTGTTTCGGGGCAGTCCATCATCGGCAGTAAGAAGTTTCAGGAATCGACATACGATTTGCCCATTGCGCTTGGTAAGACCATTACGAACGAGGTATTCATGGTAGATCTTTGCAAAATGCCTCATGTGCTGGTGGCAGGTGCTACCGGACAGGGTAAATCTGTCGGTTTGAATGCCATCATCACTTCATTGCTCTACAAGAAGCATCCTGCCGAACTGAAGTTCGTTCTGGTGGATCCTAAAAAGGTAGAGTTCAGTATTTATTCTGTTATTGAGCATCATTTTCTCGCGAAGCTTCCCGATGGTGAGGATGCTATCATCACCGATGTGACCAAGGTGGTGCAGACCCTCAACTCAGTCTGTGTAGAGATGGACAGTCGTTACGATCTGTTGAAAATGGCACATGTACGCAATATCAAAGAGTACAATGAGAAATTCATCAACCGCCGCCTGAATCCGGAGAAAGGGCATAAATTTATGCCTTATATTGTGGTAGTCATCGATGAGTTCGGAGACTTGATCATGACTGCCGGCAAGGAGATCGAGTTGCCGATTGCCCGTATTGCGCAGTTGGCACGTGCCGTAGGTATCCACATGATTATTGCAACCCAGCGTCCGACTACAAATATCATTACCGGTACTATCAAAGCCAACTTCCCGGCGCGTATTGCGTTCCGTGTGTCGGCCATGATGGACTCACGTACCATCCTTGACCGTCCGGGAGCCAATCAACTGATTGGGCGTGGTGATATGCTTTTCTTGCAAGGGGCCGATCCGGTGCGTGTGCAGTGTGCTTTTATCGATACGCCGGAAGTGGAAGAAATTACCAAATATATTTCACGCCAACAAGGATATCCTACCGCTTTCTTCCTGCCCGAATATGTGAGCGAAGACAGCGGAAGCGATCTGGGAGATGTCGATATGGGGCGCCTCGATCCTTTGTTTGAAGATGCTGCCCGCCTGATCGTAATTCATCAGCAAGGGTCAACTTCGTTGATACAGCGTAAATTCTCCATTGGCTATAACCGTGCCGGACGCTTGATGGATCAGCTTGAAAAGGCTGGCATTGTGGGTCCTTCGCAAGGAAGCAAGGCGCGCGACGTACTTTGTGTTGACGAGAACGACCTTGAAATGCGTTTGAACAATATTCAATAATCAAACGTTAAATGAGTGTATACAATGAAGCAGATTATAATTAGCATTTGGATAGCTTTACTGACTTTGCCTGTGTTTGCGCAACAACAAATGCAGGCAAAGGTTGTGCTTGATAAAACGGCAGCCACATTTGAGAAAGCAGGGGGTATTCGTGCGGGATTCAACGTGACGGTGTTCAATAAAGGCCGGATGGCGGGACAATCTGCCGGAGTCATTGAACTCAGGGGAGAGAAGTTCGTGCTGAAAACGGACGATGGTACCACGTGGTTTGATGGCAAGACCCAATGGAGTTATCTGGCAGGTAGTGACGAGGTCAATATCAGCAATCCAACCGGAGTCGAACTGCAAAGTCTTAATCCGTACGCACTTTTGCAGATTTATCGCCATGGTTTCAGCTATAAGCTTGGAACACTGAAGAATTTTGGTGGCAAATCGATTTATGAAATGGTGCTGACTGCTACCGACAAGAAACGGGATTTATCACGAATTGTGCTTTATGTCAGTAAAGACACTTACCAGCCACTCTTCATTCTGATGGAACAACGTGATAAGAGCCGTAGCGAAATCACGGTGACCAGCTATCAGGCAGGATTGAAATATGCCGACAGTATGTTTGTGTTTGATAAGAAGCTCTATCCTCATGCCGAGGTGATCGATCTCCGATAGGTCAAGAGGAGTAACTTCGATCGTTTATTATAAATCGTAGAATGTAAAATAGGAATATGGAAACAGAAAGAATTAAATGCCTTATTATAGGTTCAGGACCAGCCGGCTATACAGCCGCTATTTATGCAGGACGTGCAAATTTGTCACCGGTGCTTTACGAAGGAATACAACCGGGTGGACAGTTGACCACGACTACCGATGTAGAAAATTTCCCGGGCTATCCTCAGGGAATCAGCGGACCGCAATTGATGGAAGATCTTCGTACACAGGCCGAACGATTCGGTGCCGATATCCGTTTTGGAATCGCTACTGCTTCCGACCTTGGCCAAGCTCCCTACAAAATCACGATTGATGGTGAAAAAGTAATTGAAGCCGATTCATTGATTATCGCTACCGGTGCCACAGCCAAATACTTAGGTTTGGATGATGAAAAGAGATATGCCGGTATGGGGGTCAGTGCTTGTGCTACTTGTGACGGATTTTTTTATCGCAAAAAGGTAGTTGCTGTTGTGGGTGGTGGCGATACCGCTTGCGAAGAAGCCATCTATCTGGCCGGACTCGCTTCTAAAGTCTATTTGGTTGTACGCAAGCCCTATCTTCGTGCTTCAAAGATCATGCAAGAGCGTGTGATGAAGCACGATAAGATTGAAGTCCTTTTCGAGCATAATGTAGTCGGACTCTTTGGAGATAACGGTGTAGAAGGTATGAATCTCGTAAAACGTTGGGAAGAACCGGATGAAGAACGTTATTCGCTGCCTATCGACGGATTTTTCCTTGCCATCGGTCATAAGCCTAATTCGGACATTTTCAAACCTTACCTGGATACCGATGAGGTGGGATATATCATCACTGACGGTGATAGTCCCCGTACCAAGGTTCCCGGAGTGTTTGCGGCTGGCGATGTAGCCGATTCACACTATCGCCAGGCTATTACTGCTGCAGGAAGCGGCTGTAAGGCTGCCATTGAGGCTGAGCGTTATCTGTCGGAGAAGGGATTGATCTGATAGTCGTAAGATATTGTTTATTAATATACCGGACGCAACCATGCTTAATAAGAGAGAGCTGGTTGCGTCCGGTAGTTTTTTTATAACTTCTTATTTCTTTATTGATTTTGCGAGATCAAGCCCCTATGGCACCCTACAAATTCGTCTTGTTCAATTCTATATGTTGTATCAGAGTCATCTCAGGCTTGATTCTGTTTTATATCTATCACTTATCCGGATAGATGAAGTTCTTTTTCCGGTAGTTTTCATTTCACCACCGATTAACAGATTACATTGAGAAGAAGATAATTGGGATTATTTATTTTTATGTAATCGTCAATCGATGGAAAAACAAATTAGTATACTTCAATTTCGTCCAGATACAGGTTTGCCTGAACCACCTCTTTGCTGCCCGGGTCTTTTACGAAGTCGATGCCGTTTCGCAAAGTACCGCCATTCTGAAGGGTGACTTTGAGATAAGTTACTTCTCTCGGTTCGAAGGCTAAGGTGTCTGTAAATGCCTTTCTGCCTCTTTCCGGATAGTTGCGTTTGAAGGAAGCTTCTGCGACTTTGCTGTATTTTTGTCCGTCGGAAGAGGTTTCGATGGTGGCAACACTCGGAGGGAGGATAACTGACGCAGGGTTGTATAGAGAACCGAAGACTACTTTGCTGACAGTAGTGGGCTCATCGAATTCGACGATGAATACCATCTCTTTGCAGTTATCATCCATCCGGAATCCGCTCCACGGAGTCATAGAGGCGGTGTTGCCGCGTTTACCGTTGGTAAGCCCGAAGGTACTTATGTCCGTGCCGAGAACGTCATTTTCACCAAAGATGTCGCCTTTGGCACCTCCAATGGCCGGAGTGACTGTGAAGCTCTTTCCGCTGATCAGGTTGCCGTACAGTTTCTTTCCGGTGACCTTGCCCAGCATTTGTCCGTCTTTGAAAGCGGCTGCTTTCACTTCAATTTCGCCCGAGAGGGTGAAAGGGCGATTGTAGAGGGCCGATTCTACGGTTGGAGTACTTCCATCTGTTGTATAATGAATTTCCGCATTGGGATAAAAACTTTCCAGTATCACTTTTAGCGTATCACTCTCGTCTACATGAGTATTTATGTTCACATCGAAGAAATTACGGCAGGCTTTTACATTCTTCACGTCCATTCGCCGGAAATCTTCAACCATGCGCTGGCAGAAGTCATTCCAGTTTTTGTTTGCGTTCAGTGTCCAACCGGTTTCGGCAATAGCTATTGCGCGCGGGAAGGCTTGATAGTCGCGGTTATTGTCGCTCGGCATGTATTCGGTCCAAATGTTGCCTTGTACTCCGATGATGTGTTTTTTTACCAGGTCGTCTGCATCGTCCGGTACCGGGTTATAACTGTAGGTCTTTTTAAGTGTATTATATCCGCCGATAGTAACGGGGGCTATCTCCGGTTCTTCCTGATATTGATCCAGATAAGCGTATGGATTCGGAGTCATAATAGCGTTGTGACCGGCTTTGGCTGCATTCATTCCGCCTTCTACTCCCCGCCAGGACATGACGGTAGCATTCGGGGCCAACCCGCCCTCCAGGATTTCGTCCCACCCGATGATGTTGCGTCCTTTGCTGTTCAGGTATTTCTCCATGCGGGTAATGAAGTAACTCTGTAATTTCTCTTCTTTGGTATGCTTCTTCCCGTCAATAACGTTGGGAGTGACATCGTCTTTCAGTCCCAGTTGTTTAATCAGTGACTGGCAATATTCACTTTTGATCCAGGCCGTTTTCGGACATTCGTCACCGCCTATGTGGATATATTTGCTTGGGAAGAGATCCATTACTTCGTCCATCACCCCTTCAAGGAACTCGAAAGTGGTATCCGAAGGGCAGAATACCTCTTCGAATACGCCCCAGGTTCCCGTCACATCGCATGTACTGTCCGGTGTACACGAAAGCTCCGGATAAGAAGCGATGGCAGCTATTGCATGTCCCGGCATTTCAATCTCAGGGATTACAGTGATGAATTTACTGGCAGCATAGTCTACAATGTCCTTGATCTGTTCCTGTGTATAGTATCCGCCATGCTCTTTGCCGTCGAATATTTGCGGATAGTTCACATAATAATAGTCTATCAGTGTCTCTTTGCGCTTGGAGCCTATCTCGGTCAGTTTCGGGTATTTCTTGATTTCAATTCTCCATCCCTGATCATCGGTCAGGTGCCAGTGGAAGGTATTCATTTTATGCATGGCCAGCATGTCAATGAACTTATATACATATTCCACTGGAGAGAAGTGGCGGCATACGTCCAGCATCATACCGCGGTATGCAAAGCGCGGGGCGTCTTCTATCTCGACAGCCGGCACTGACCATTCTGCGTTTTTTACTTTCTCTGTGCCATATACGGCGGGAGGAAGCAATTGGTAAAGGGTTTGTAATGCATAGAAAAATCCCTTGGGGGTGGAGGCGCTGAGAGTGATATTCTGCGGTGTGACCGAGAGTTTATATCCTTCTTCGGGCATTCCGTCCTGGGGGACAAAGCGGATGACGGGCTCGTCCGTTATGTTTTCGAAAGTCTGTTTCATTGTGATTCCGGACGTCAACTTCAATCGGTTGATAAGGCTGTCGGCAATGGTCTGTACTTCCGGTGTGCAAGCAGTAGTGATGACTCTTACTTTTTTACTTATTTCAAATCGCCCCTGTTGGGGAATCATTTGGTTGGGCAACGGAACGATATTGTACTCGTTCACGATGGCTTCTTTTGACTGTTTACATCCGGGGGCGATGAAAAGTAGAGACAAAAGAAGAAGAGTAATTCCTTTTTTCATGGTCTGATAAATATGTGTTAAGTTATTAAATAGTGACGAAGCGTCTTAACCGATTTTGCTGATCTTCTTAAGCTTTTCTTCGTCAATGATCTTGATTTTTCTTCCGTCGATGGTGATCAGGCGTTCGGTTGCGAAGTTGGACAACGTGCGTATGGCATTGGAAGTTGTCATATTCGACAGATTGGCCAGGTCTTCACGGGACAGATAGATACTCAGGGTAGAGCCGTCTTCCTCCAGTCCGTAACTCTCTTTAAGGAAGAGTAGCGATTCGGCCAGACGTCCACGGATATGCTTCTGGGTCAGGTTCACAGTTCTTTCGTCGGCGATACCGAGGTCAACAGACAACTGGCGAATGAAAAACATGGCCAGGTCGTTGTTCTGGCCGAGCAGTGTCATGATGGCACTCATGGGAATCAGGCAGATAGTTGAAGGTTCGAATGCGGAAGCAGCGGTCACATAGTCTTCTTTGGCAAAATAAGCCCGGTAACCGAAATATTCCGTAGGTTTTATCATGCGGATAATCTGACTTCTGCCTCCTACACCGTCTTTGTAGATTTTAACTTTTCCGCTAAGGAGACACATCAGATAGGCAGGCGATTCGCCTTCGCAATAGATTGTTTCGTTCTTTTTGTAATTCTGAAGAGTGAAATTATTGGCCAGGAACTCTCTCTGCTCTGCGTTTAGAGGAGCCCACATCTCTGCAATACGTTCGGGAACGTTTATTTCTGACAAATTCATCTTTACCATGACTGCTGCAAAACTGTGTTATAAAGCACAAATGTAGAAAGAAAAAATGAAAAACGGAATAGTTTTGGGAAAAGTTTGCCATGTTGGCATTGCAATACCGCAGATTCCACAGATGTATGCAGGGTTTATTTCTTTCATTACAGAAGTAGAGAGGGCACAGTGAAACTATATTTTTGAAGATATATTCATAAATGATTAAAAGCCTGTGAACTCTGTATCTTTTGTATTGCATTCTTTGGCTGTTCCTTGTATACCTTTTGATCTCTATATCTAAAACATCCGGGTGTTTATGATGATAACATCCCCATGTTGTTGTGTAAAACATCCGGATGTTTTATGGTAAAACATGGGGATGTTTTAAGGTGAAGGAATTAGTGCTTGTAGTGGAACATTTATAAATAAAAAAAGAAAGTGTGTCGAAACTCACCACAGAGTAACACAGAGTGAATTTTAAGTCATTGATTATCAGTATTGATAATCTGTGATAATCTGTGTAACCTGTGGTGAAAAGACTTTTGACAGAGTCCTATTCTATAAAGTATAGGGCTTACTTTGTGAATAGTAGTTCTCTATACTTCGGTAACGGCCAGATTTCGTCGTCGATTTCCATTTCCAGGTGGTCAATATGATCGCGTATGCTTTCCAGATAGGGACGTACGGTCTCTTCGTAGGCAAATGCTTTTTCCTTAAAGTTCTCTTTATGGTTTGCCACTTTGCGGGCCTCTGTCATGTCGCGTACCAGTACCTTGATGGCAGACACACGGTGCGAGATTTCTTTGATAAGCTCTTTCCGGTCGGCACTCATGATTTCGTATTCTTCTGCTGGGAAGATCTCTTTCATTCTGCAAAGGTTTTCCAGCAAGCGGTTCTGATAGCTGACAGCAATGGGGACAATGTGGTTGATGGCCAAGTCACCCAATACACGACTTTCGATCTGTACTTTCATGGTGTACTTTTCAAGTTCCACTTCCAGGCGGCAGGCAAGTTCGGTTTCGTTGAAGATGCGTTCACCGATCAGTACGGCTCTCGATTGGTTGTCCATGTAGTGCATCAGGGCTTCCGGTACGTGGCAGATGTTTGTCAGTCCGCGACGAGCTGCTTCCTGCTTCCACTCTTCCGAATAACCGTCCCCTTCGAAACGGATGGGTTCGGAGGCGATGATATTTTCCTTCAGGATGCGGAAGATGGCTTCATCCTTGCTAATGCCTTCTTCCATCAGTTTGTCTACCGATGCTTTAAATTCGTTCAACTGGTTGGCCATGGCAGCGTTGATGGCAATCATGGCGGCGGCACAGTTGGCCGATGAACCTGCGGCACGGAACTCAAAGCGGTTTCCGGTGAATGCGAATGGAGAGGTGCGGTTACGGTCGGTAGTATCGAGCAAGATTTCGGGGATACGTCCGATGCCCAGTTTCAGGGTAGTCTTCTCTTCCGGAGTCATTTTGGAATTGGTCACCTGGCGGACAATTTCGTCCAGAGTAGCCGACAGTTGCGAACCCAGGAAGATGGATAAGATGGCTGGAGGGGCTTCATTGGCTCCCAAACGGTGACTGTTTCCGGCGCTCATGATCGAAGCACGCAACAGGTCCTGATTTTTGTGAACCATCATCAGCACGTTGACCAGAAAGGTGAGGAACAACATGTTTCCTTTTGGGTTCTTGCCCGGTGCAAAGAGATTGACACCTGTGTCAGTACAAAGCGACCAGTTGTTATGTTTACCCGAACCATTGACACCGCTGTATGGCTTTTCGTGGAAGAGTACGGCGAAATGATGCTTGCGTGCGATGCGCTTCATCAGATCCATCACCAGCTGGTTATGGTCATTTGCCAGGTTGCAGTTTTCGAAAATGGGGGCCAACTCAAACTGGTTGGGAGCTACTTCGTTGTGACGGGTTTTCACCGGTATGCCCAGTTTGTGGCATTCTATTTCAAGCTCTTTCATAAAGGCTGTGACACGTGGAGGGATGGAGCCGAAGTAATGATCTTCCAATTGCTGATCCTTAGCCGAAGAGTGTCCCATCAGGGTACGTCCGGTCAGTCGGAGGTCAGGACGCGCATTATATAAAGAGGTGTCGACCAGGAAATATTCCTGCTCCCAACCCAGATTGGTAAATACGCGGGTTACGTTTTTGTCGAAAAGCTGGCACACTTCGGTGGCAGCTTTGTCAACGGCGGCCAATGCTTTCAGTAACGGAGTTTTGTAGTCGAGCGCTTCGCCCGTATAGGAGATAAAGATTGTCGGGATACAAAGAGTGGTGTCTACCACAAAAGCCGGTGAGGATACATCCCATGCTGTATATCCGCGGGCTTCGAATGTATTTCGGATTCCGCCGTTGGGGAAGGAAGAAGCATCCGGTTCTTGCTGGATCAGTAATTTTCCGGAGAAGCGTTCGATGACTTCACCGTCTTCGCCAAACTCGATAAAGCCATCGTGCTTTTCGGCAGTTCCGTCCGTCAGTGGCTGAAACCAGTGTGTATAGTGTGTCACGTTGAGCGATTTAGCCCAGCTTTTCATACCATTGGCTATCAGATCGGCCATCTCACGGCTGATGGGTGTACCTTTTTCGGTAGCGTCTACCACTGCTTTGTATGCTTCCTTGGGAAGATATTCCTGCATCTTCTTGCGGTCGAATACGTGGCTGGCATAATAATCGGATAGTTTGTTTGAGGGAGTGGTAACTTCTAAGGGCTTTCTGTTAGATAGCTCTTGTAATGCGAAAAATCTCATTTTTGACATAATGGTGCCTTTTTTATCGGTTGTTGGGCGCAAAATTATGTGTTTTTTCTGAGATAACCCCTATTTTTATAGGGGTATTTTCTATAATTAGTCTCTTTTTTAAGATGACACCCTGTTTTAAGAAGGTAGATCGGATTCGTATAAATCATTAATTTATTAGTCGTATAATCGGATTTTTTTTATATTTGCCTTGAATAAAGGAGATTACTATTTGAGATACAAGATATGGATATGGGTGTTTGGGCTTGTCTTGCTCTCTTTTTCACAAAAGGGAGTGGCTAACGTTGTTCTTGATCCTCAGACCAAACGTCCGATTTCTGCCGATTCCATTTTAAATAATGTGATGACCTTTGCCCCGTTTTATGAAAAGTTGGTGACCGACTACCGAGCCGACCTCTATATAAAAGGTACGATGGACATCAAACGCAAAAATTTTATTCTCCGGTATGTGCCTTCCATGTTCCGTCTTCAGAAAGGAGTGCGCCAGTATATGGTGGAAACATATAGTGACCTGCATTTTACGGCTCCTAATATTTATGACCAAAAAGTGAAAGCCTCTGTAGGTACGGTACACAATAGCCGGGGAGTGCCGGGTATGCTGGAGTATTTCAATATCAACCTCTATTCGTCTACGCTGCTTTATGATCGGTTGCTTTCGCCCTTGGCCAAAAATGGACGGAAGTATTATAAGTATCTGATTGATTCCATTATGGGTGGGACAGATAACCGGCAGTATAAGATACGGTTTATCCCCAAAAGCAAAAGCGACCAGTTGGTGGGCGGGTATATGATTGTGAGCAGTGATGTATGGAGTGTCCGCGAGATACGATTTTCCGGCAGGTCGGAGCTTTTGCTGTTCAGTTGTCTGATAAAGATGGGAGGAGTTGGAGAAGATGATGAATTTCTGCCTGTCAGCTACAATGTCGAGGGACAGTTTAATTTCTTGGGTAATCGTATCAACGGGGTTTATGTGGCATCACTCAACTACCATGACATCGTACTTGAAGAAAACCAGAATGAATGGAAAGAAAAAGTGAGGGCAAGGACAAAAGGAAAAAGTAAATATGATCTTTCAGACTCTTACAACCTGCAATGTGAGACTGCTTCTTATCATACGGATAGTGCCTACTTTGAAACATTACGGCCTATTCCCTTGTCGGAAAGTGAGCGTAAATTGTACGAGGAAGATGCGCTGCGTAAAGACACCATTCAGCGCAATATCAAGCCAAAGAGTAAGAGCCAGGTGTTCTGGGGACAGGTAGGAGATGTGCTGATCAGTGATTATAAATTGAATCTGTCCAATTTGGGAAGTGTGAAGTGCTCGCCCATAATCAATCCTTTCTTATTGAGTTACAGTGGAAGTAACGGGCTTTCTTACAGGCAATCGTTTAAGTACAACCGGCTTTTTAAGCACGACCGGCTGTTGCGTGTGGTGCCTAAGTTGGGTTACAACTTTACGCGCAAGGAGTTTTATTGGTCTGTCAATTCCGAATTTAATTATCTACCCGAGAAAATGGGGACCTTCCACGTGGACTTTGGTAACGGAAACCGGATTTACAGCAGTGATGTGCTCGATGACCTGAAGGCCATACCGGATAGTGTATTCGATTTCAACCAGATTCATCTGGATTATTTCTATGACTTATACTTTAACTTCAGGCACAGTATCGAAATTATTAATGGACTGGAATTGAGTGTGGGCTTTTCCACCCATAGACGAAAAGCCGTGAAACCCTCCAAGTTGGTTCCATTGACCAAGAGCCTGGAACTTCCCAACGAAGATATTCAGGGAAAAATCAGGAATACCTATTTAAGCTTTGCTCCCCGGGTCCGGTTGGAGTGGACCCCTTGCCTTTACTATTATATGAACGGCCATCGTAAGATCAACCTGCGTTCTAAATACCCCACTTTTTCAATAGACTGGGAGAGGGGTATCAAGGGGGTGTTTGGCAGCACCGGGCAATATGAACGTCTGGAGTTTGACCTGCAACACCATATCCCTTTGGGACTGATGCGTAATATCTATTATCGTTTTGGTTTCGGTATGTTTACTAACCAGAAAGAAATGTATTTTGTTGACTTTAATAATTTCACCCGTAGCAATCTTCCTGAAGGTTGGAATGATGAAATTGGCGGAGTATTTCAGCTTCTTGACCGACGTTGGTACAATGCTTCACGCAAGTACATACGGGGGCATTTCACCTATGAAGCTCCTTTTTTACTTCTAAAGCATCTGATCAAGTATACACGCTATGTGCAAAACGAACGGTTGTATGCAAGTATATTATCGGTACCCCATCTTCAGCCTTATATTGAGCTGGGATATGGAATCGGCACTCACATTTTCGATTTCGGCGTTTTCGTAGGAAGTGAGAACTGGAGGTATACCGAGGTTGGCTGTAAATTTACGTTTGAGTTATTCAACCGCTAATTTTATTCTTGTTATTATTTGTCGGGGAGGAGAAAACCTTTATCTTTGCCCGTAAGAGGATGAGATAAAGATTTAGCAAAAAAGAGGTGCAGTCGCCTCGTGAATTCAGGGCCTTTCTGGATTTCTTTATTAACATAATAAAGAAAAGTAAACACTCTCATCCTCTTTTTTACTTGCTTCTATATATTAATTAAGGTATAAGGATGGAACTACTTTTAGCTATTGTGATTGTCGTTACCGGTTGGCTGGTTTTTAGTATCATTCGTTCAAGTAAAGGCCAGGAAGGATATAAAAGATGGAAAGCCGGAAACTATGCCGGTGAGAATCCTTATGCTAAAGAGAAGAAGGAAAGTGTTTCGTCCCTGAAGAATATTTTTGGTAGGAAAGCCGTGGCTTTCGGCTCAAAGCGGTTCGATGCCGGAGCTGTCAGTTGGTGTGCCAGTTTACTTGGAGTCAAAGAAGACACGTTGAGAGAGGTGCTGGATTATGTGCCGAGGCAATATACCCAGTTCTATATAAAGAAGAGAAGCGGAGGAGTCCGGATCATTACAGCTCCCCAAGGTCAGTTGCGAGCTATGCAGCAGACCATTTACCAACGAGTTTTATTGTTAGCCAATGTGCATCCTGCTGTTACCGGATTCTGTCCTGGTAAATCTGTATCCGATAATGCGCGGGTTCATTTGGGACGAAAAAATGTATTGAAAGTAGATCTTCATGACTTTTTCCCTTCCATACGTTCGCCCAAAGTGAGGGCGACATTCAGGGAGATGGGATATTCACGTCCTATAGCGAAAGTACTGGCGGAACTCTGCTGCTGTAACAGGTGCCTTCCGCAGGGTGCGCCTACAAGTCCGGCTCTCAGCAATATTATTGCTTATCCGATGGATAAAAAAATGATGGCGTTAGCCGATGAATACGGGCTGGTCTATACGAGGTATGCCGATGACCTGACCTTTTCGGGAGATTTTCTGCCGAAGGATAAAGTCTTGTCACGGATTGATCAGGTTATCAGGGAGGAAGGGTTTACGATGAATGTGAAGAAAACCCGTTTTCTGTCTGAGCATAAACGTAAGATAATTACTGGAGTATCAGTTAGTTCGGGCACGAAGATGACAATTCCCAAAACTAAAAAGAGGGAGATCCGTAAGAATGTGCATTACGTCCTGACAAAAGGATTGGCCAGTCATCAGGAGCATATTGGCTCCACCGATCCGGTTTATCTGAAGCGTTTATTGGGCAATCTGTGTTACTGGCGTTCCATAGAACCGGATAACCGATATGTATCCGATTCTATCGCGGCTTTAAAGAGCTTGATGTGAGACGTACCGATTGTAGCTCTTTTTAATATTTTTTTTGCTATTCTTTTCTAATTCAAGAAAATAGTTCTATCTTTGCGCCCGATTTATATAATCAATATAATGTCTTATTTAATTAAAGAATTACTAAACAATTAATTATTAATGGAAAACTTAAAGAACGTTGCTCCTATTGAAGACTTCAACTGGGATGCGTATGAAAACGGCGAGAGCTTCGCTGGTGCCAGCCACGAAGAACTTGAAAAAGCTTACGACGGTACGCTTAACAAAGTAAATGACCGTGAGGTTGTTGACGGAACTGTAATCGCAATGAACAAACGTGAAGTTGTTGTGAACATCGGTTACAAATCAGACGGTATCATTCCTTTGAATGAATTCCGCTACAATCCTGATCTGAAAGTAGGTGACACTGTAGAAGTATACATCGAAAACCAGGAAGACAAAAAAGGACAGTTGGTTCTGTCTCACAGAAAAGCCCGCGCTACCCGTTCTTGGGATCGCGTTAATGCTGCTCTGGAAAATGAAGAAATTATCAAGGGTTACATCAAGTGCCGCACTAAGGGTGGTATGATTGTTGACGTATTCGGTATCGAAGCATTCTTGCCGGGTTCTCAGATCGACGTGAAACCGATCCGCGACTACGATGTATTCGTTGGCAAAACAATGGAATTCAAAGTTGTTAAAATCAACCAGGAATTCAAAAACGTGGTTGTTTCTCACAAAGCTCTTATCGAAGCTGAACTGGAACAACAGAAGAAAGAAATTATCGGTAAACTTGAAAAAGGACAAGTTCTTGAAGGAACCGTTAAGAATATCACATCTTATGGTGTATTTATTGACCTCGGTGGCGTAGACGGATTGATCCACATCACTGACCTGTCTTGGGGCCGCGTAAGCGATCCGAAGGAAGTGGTTGAGCTGGATCAGAAGTTGAACGTAGTTATCCTCGACTTTGATGACGAGAAGAAACGTATCGCTTTGGGTCTGAAACAACTGACTCCGCACCCATGGGATGCTTTGGATCCGAACCTCCAGGTAGGTGACAAAGTGAAAGGTAAAGTAGTGGTTATGGCTGACTACGGTGCATTTATCGAAATCGCTCCGGGTGTTGAAGGTCTGATCCACGTATCAGAAATGTCATGGTCACAGCACCTGCGTTCTGCACAGGACTTCATGAAAGTCGGTGACGAAGTAGAAGCTGTAGTTCTGACTCTGGATCGTGAAGAACGTAAGATGTCTTTGGGTATCAAACAACTGAAACAAGATCCTTGGGAAACTATCGAAGAAAAATATCCTGTAGGTTCTAAACATACTGCTAAGGTTCGTAACTTCACTAACTTCGGTGTATTCGTAGAAATCGAAGAAGGTGTTGACGGATTGATCCACATCTCTGACCTGTCTTGGACTAAGAAGGTTAAACACCCGTCAGAATTTACTCAGATTGGTGCTGATATTGAAGTTCAGGTACTGGAAATCGATAAAGAAAACCGTCGTCTGAGCCTTGGTCACAAACAACTTGAGGAAAATCCTTGGGATGTATTTGAAACAGTATTTACTGTAGGTTCTGTACATGAAGGTACAATCATCGAAATGTTGGATAAGGGTGCTGTAGTTGCTCTTCCTTACGGCGTTGAAGGTTTCGCTACTCCGAAACACCTCGTTAAAGAAGACGGTTCACAGGCTCAGATGGACGAGAAACTGGAATTCAAAGTAATCGAGTTCAACAAAGACGCTAAGAGAATCATCCTGTCTCATAGCCGCATTTTCGAAGATGTTGCCAAGGCAGAAGAAAGAGCTGAGAAGAAAGCTGCTTCTAACGCAAAGAAATCTTCTAAGAGAGAAGAAACTCCTGCTATCCAAAATCAGGCTGCTTCTACTACTTTGGGTGATATCGATGCTTTGGCTGCTTTGAAAGAACAGCTGGAAGGTAAGAAGTAATTCAAATCTTTCATAGATTGATATAGAAGGGTATCTCATTCAATGGGATACCCTTCATTTTTTTGTATGTTGAATCATTGCGCTGAACTTTAATTGTCTATCTTTGCAAATACAGTTTGAAAGATGGAAAAATTTGAATTACATATATTGGGTTGTGGGTCCGCATTGCCTACTACCCGGCATTTTGCCACTTCGCAGGTAGTCAACTTGCGTGATAAACTTTTTATGATCGATTGCGGAGAAGGGGCACAGATGCAATTGCGTAAGTCGCGGTTGAAATTTTCGCGGCTGAACCATATCTTCATTTCGCATCTGCATGGTGATCATTGCTTCGGATTGATGGGGCTTATTTCCACTTTCGGGTTATTGGGGCGCACGGCAGAGTTACATATCCATTCTCCAAAAGGATTGGAGGAGTTATTGGCTCCTATGCTTAATTTCTTTTGCCATACGTTGGCATATAAAGTCATTTTCCATGAATTTGACACCAGACAAGCGTCGGTGATTTATGAAGACCGTTCGATGACAGTCACCACCATCCCGCTCCAGCACCGTATTCCCTGTTGTGGCTTTTTGTTTGCGGAAAAGGCCCGGCCGAACCATATTATCCGTGATATGATCGATTTCTATAAAGTACCGGTCTATGAACTGAATCGGATAAAGAACGGTGCAGACTACATAACTCCGGAAGGAGAAGTGATTGCTAATGCGCGCTTGACCCGCCCCTCGGATCCTCCCAGACGGTATGCCTATTGCTCGGATACGATTTTCCGGCGGGAGATTGCGGAACAGATCTCAGGTGTTGACTTGCTTTTTCATGAGGCTACATTTGCCGAATCGGAACTGGCACGTGCTAAAGAAACGTACCATACTACAGCCGCCCAAGCCGGCCGGATAGCTGTGGAAGCCGGTGTACGGCGATTAGTGATCGGTCATTTCTCTGCCCGCTACGAAGATGAAAATGTTTTGCTGAAAGAAGCTTCGGCTATCTTTCCGGATACTATACTTGCAAAAGAAAACTTGTGTATAAGTCTTTAATTTCGGGAGACCGATTAAACCTTTGTTGAATAGAATTGTCTAATATAACATATACGAATTACAAACGAACCTATGAACCCTTATAATGAACGAGAGGTTTTGGCACTCCTTCAGGATGAGAGGACACAGAAGCAGGGATTTGAGCAGATCGTTTCGCTGTATAGCGAACAATTATACTGGCAGATCAGGCGGATGGTACTTTCACATGACGATGCCAATGACCTTCTTCAAAATACTTTCATTAAGGCATGGATAAACATTGACTATTTCCGGGCTGAGGCAAAGCTGTCTACCTGGCTTTACCGTATTGCCCTGAACGAATGTATCACTTTCCTGAATAAACAACGGGCTATGAATACAATTGCCATTGACGATCCGGAGGCCGACGTGACTCAGAAACTGGAGAGCGATCCTTACTTCTCGGGGGATCGGGCAGAGTTATTGCTTCAGAAGGCATTGCTGACCCTTCCTGAAAAGCAACGGATGGTGTTCAACCTGAAATATTATCAGGAAATGAAATATGAAGAGATGTCGGAGATATTCGGCACTTCGGTGGGGGCTCTGAAAGCTTCTTATCACCATGCCGTGAAAAAAATCGAGAAGTTTTTGGAGGAGGCTGATTAAACCTTTTAATATGCATAATGTCTAAGAAGAAGAGAGGAGAAGAACGTATGAAAGAAGAAGATAACATATTGAAGAAAGTGGGGAGGGAGAATTCCTTTAAAGTACCTGAGGGATACTTTGAAAACTTGACTTCAGAGGTGATGGGTAAACTTCCGGAAAAAGAGAAGCCTGCTTTTGAAGAAGTGAAGCAACCCACAATGTGGACCAGGGTGAAACCTTTATTCTATATGGCGGCTATGTTTATAGGAGCTGCATTGATTATCCGTGTGGCTTCTTCAAATCACCAGCCGGCAACGGTGGATGATCAACTGACTGCAAATGATGCAGGAACCGAAGTTGTTTCGGATGAATATATTGATGTAGCACTGGATCGCTCGATGCTGGACGATTACTCTTTGTACGTCTATCTCAGTGATGCTACAGCTGAATAAGTAAACTAAACTGATTTAATAAAGCAAAATGAAGAAACTGATTATTCTATTGATTATAGTTTGTAGTTGTATCCCGGCACTGAATGCCATGGGAGATCCTAACCAACATTTGTCACCCGAAGAATTCAGGGCCAAACAACGAGCATTTATAACAGAAAAAGCCGGTCTGACTAAGGAAGAGGCAGCAAAGTTCTTCCCGGTTTACTTTGAATTACAGGACCGGAAAAAACAACTGAATGACGAGGCCTGGAAGTTGCTTCGTAGCGGTAAAGATGATAAAACCACTGACGCACAATATGAAGAAATATTGGAAGGGGTATACGATGCCCGTATTGCTTCAGACCGTCTGGATAAAACTTATTTTGAGAAGTTTAAAAAGATACTTCCGTGTAAGAAAATTTATCTGATACAGCGAGCAGAAATGCGTTTTCACCGAGAGTTGTTGAAAGGGGTTCGTGATAACAAAGGAAAGAAAAAATAGAATGAAAAATTGCTCTCCTGCAAGAGCGGGAGAATTTACCACAGACTTAACGGATTGCACAGATAAACACTAATTGGGGATATTTATTGATCCGTCAATTACATACTCTGCGCAATCCGTTAGTTTGCAGTGGAATTTTGGTATTATCCTTTTAGAGGAGAGAGGACTTTTTACAGTCCTTTCTTTTTGGCTTCATCCCAGATTGCATCCATTTCTGCGAGAGACATCTCTTTCAGGTTTTTGCCTTCCTTAATGGTGTGTTCTTCCAGATAGTTGAATCGGCGGATGAATTTTTGGTTTGTACGTTCTAAGGCATTGTCCGGGTTGATCTTGTAGAGACGGGCAGCGTTGATGAGGCTGAACATGACATCACCGAATTCGGCTTCCGCCTTATCTTTGTCCATATGGGCTATTTCTACCTGAAATTCTGCAATTTCTTCTTTGACTTTTTCCCAGACTTGCTCTTTTTCTTCCCAATCGAATCCTACATTACGTGCTTTGTCCTGCATCCGGTAAGCTTTGATAAGTGAGGGCAGGGCAGTAGGGACTCCGCTTAATACAGTTTTATTTCCGTCCTTTTCCTTTAGTTTCAGCTGTTCCCAGTTTTCGGATACTTGTCCGGCTGTGTCGGCTTTTACTTCTCCGAAAACATGTGGATGGCGGAAAATCAGTTTTTCGCAGAGTTTGTCACAAACATCTTTCATGTCGAAATCACCGGTTTCTGAGCCTATTTTTGCATAAAAGGCCACGTGCAGCAATACATCTCCCAACTCTTTACAAATATCTTTTTTGTCATCGCGCATCAATGCGTCGCACAATTCGTAAGTCTCTTCGATAGTATTGGGGCGCAGACTTTCGTTGGTCTGTTTGCGATCCCAGGGACATTTTACCCGAAGTTCGTCGAGTATATCCAGGAAGCGCCCGAAGGCTTCCATCTGTTCTTCTCTTGTATGCATGTTTATTCTTTATTTGATTCTTTTTTCCATTCGTTGTATGAAATCAGCAGACCGATGACTTCCGAATAGTTTTTCCGTCCGCTTTCTATTTTGTTTCCTTTCAGATATAAGTCATATATCCAATCTTGAATATCACCTATCAACGGGCTATATTTAGCCATCCAATACTCTTGATCCTTCCGGGCGAGTTCGATGATTTCCGGACGTATCCGACTGAATAATTCCCGGTATTCATTTTCTGTCATCAATCTGCGGGCATTAGCAAGCACATGTCCCAGGATAGAGAAGTAACCGCTAAAGCGGATTTCTCTATTTGTAGAACGTGTGCAGACCTGATAGGCGTAAAAGTTGGCTTCCGCTTCACTGGTTATACCCAATAAGTGGGCCAGTTCATGCGTATAGGTTGCCGGATATTGTGGAGGTAACAAGTCACCATTCAGCGTGAACTCACAGAAAAACGGTCCCATGCTTCCTGTTACTCCTACCATTGAAATAAGTGGAGTGAACAACATTGTTTTGACCTGTGGCATGGAGTGTGGAGGATGGTGTACGCCGAGACTGTCACTGATCAGACTGTACTGGCTGACTGCCTCTTTACAGATGGTTTCCTTGTCGATCCGGGTTATGGGAACGTATGATTCATTCAGTAAATAGATGTATTGGTTTACAAAGTGGTCAAAATTTTCCGGAGTATAGGTAATATATGGTATCCCTGTACGCTCGTAGAAGTTTCTTTGCGAATAGTTGAGTCCCCATGCCAGGTAAAACCATACATAGATCCATGCCAGATATTCCGTATCCCTTCTCAGGATTGTTTTCCAACTTAACTTTTGGCGGATGCGTGCGTATACCGGATAAAGAATAATCCCTGTAATACTGAATGCTATGAACAGGTCACCCAAAGCAAAAGGAAAGAAATTGGAAAAACCGGACAGGACGTACGAGATAACAGGATAGACCGAGCGTGCATATCCTTCCCCCATTGCCGGGATCGCCTGAGTGACCCAGACAAGGATAATTAAAGTTCCTAAAACAGAGTACCGTATGACTCGCTTTTTGCTTTTCATTGCTACTTCTTTCTTTCGAGGAACAAAAGTACATATTCCTGTCCCTATATTCTACTTATTTTTATTAATTTTGCGCCAATCTTTCGCAATAAACTAATAAAATAGATATATACAACATGGAATTAGCAAGTAAGTACAGCCCTGCTGACGTGGAGGGAAAGTGGTATCAGTATTGGCTGGACCATAAATTATTCAGTTCGAAACCCGATGGACGTGAACCTTACACCATCGTTATTCCGCCCCCTAACGTCACCGGTGTGCTGCATATGGGACACATGCTTAATAATACCATTCAGGATATCCTCGTTCGTCGTGCACGTATGGAAGGCAAGAATGCTTGTTGGGTGCCGGGAACCGACCATGCCTCTATCGCTACCGAAGCAAAGGTGGTGAATAAGTTGGCTGCACAGGGTATTAAAAAGACTGATCTGACTCGTGACGAGTTTCTGAAGCATGCTTGGGCATGGACAGATGAACATGGTGGGATTATCCTGAAACAGCTCCGTAAGTTGGGGGCATCCTGTGACTGGGACCGTACTGCTTTTACTATGGACGAAAAGCGTAGCGAAAGTGTGCTGAAAGTATTTGTAGACCTTTACAAGAAGGGACTTATTTACCGTGGCGTGCGTATGGTAAACTGGGACCCGAAGGCATTGACAGCTTTGTCTGACGAGGAGGTGATTTACAAAGAGGAGCATGGAAAGCTGTATTATCTGAGATATAAGGTAGAGGGTGAAGACAGTTATGCCGTTGTTGCGACTACTCGTCCGGAGACGATTATGGGCGATACCGCTATGTGTATCAATCCGAATGACCCGAAAAATCAGCACCTGAAAGGTAAGAAGGTTATTGTTCCGCTGGTAGGCCGTGTCATCCCGGTGATTGAGGATGATTATGTAGATATCGAATTCGGTACAGGATGTCTGAAAGTGACTCCGGCACATGACGTGAATGACTATATGCTGGGTGAGAAGTATAACTTGCCAAGTATTGATATTTTCAATGATAACGGGACTATCAGCGAAGCTGCCGGTATGTATATCGGTATGGACCGTTTTGAAGTTCGCAAACAGATTGAGAAAGATCTTGAAGCCGCCGGATTACTTGAAAAGACGGAGGCATATACCAATAAAGTCGGCTATTCTGAACGTACCAATGTAGTGATAGAGCCTAAACTCTCTATGCAGTGGTTCCTTAAGATGGAGCATTTGGCTCAGATTGCCCTTGAGCCGGTGATGAAGGATGAGATTAAGTTTTATCCTGCCAAATATAAAAATACTTATCGTCATTGGATGGAGAACATCAAAGACTGGTGTATCAGTCGTCAGTTGTGGTGGGGACACCGCATCCCGGCTTACTTCCTTCCGGAAGGCGGATATGTAGTAGCCGTTACTGACGAAGAAGCATTGAAACTGGCTAAAGAAAAAACAGGCAACGATTATCTGACAATGGCTGACCTTCGTCAGGATGAAGATTGTCTGGATACTTGGTTCTCTTCTTGGCTGTGGCCTATTTCTTTGTTCGATGGCATCAATAATCCGGGTAACGAAGAAATTAACTATTACTATCCTACCAGTGACCTGGTGACCGGTCCGGATATTATCTTCTTTTGGGTGGCTCGCATGATTATGGCAGGCTATGAGTATGAAGGTAAAATGCCGTTTAAAAATGTATATTTTACGGGTATTGTCCGCGACAAATTGGGACGTAAAATGTCCAAGTCGCTCGGCAACTCACCGGATCCGTTGGAGTTGATAGAGAAATACGGAGCAGATGGTGTACGTATGGGGATGATGCTTTCGGCTCCTGCCGGAAACGACATTCTTTTTGATGATGCACTTTGCGAACAGGGACGTAATTTCTGCAATAAAATATGGAATGCTTTCCGACTGGTGAAAGGTTGGGAGAATGGAATGGGAACAATCGATATTCCGGCGGATGCACACCTGGCTGTACAATGGTTTGACCAAAGACTGGATGCTGCCGCAGTTGAGGTAGCCGATTTATTCAGCAAGTACCGTTTGAGCGAAGCGTTGATGCTGATTTATAAACTGTTCTGGGATGAATTTTCTTCATGGTTGCTCGAAATCGTGAAACCTGCTTATGGACAACCTGTAAACGGATTTATCTATTCAATGACTTTGAGTGCTTTCGAACGTCTGTTGGCTATGCTCCATCCTTTCATGCCATTTATTACGGAAGAATTGTGGCAGCAGTTACGTGAGCGTGAGCCGGGGGCAAGTCTGATGGTAGAACCGTTGGCAGAAGTCGGAGAAGTGAACGAGGAGTTCTTGAAACAATTCGAAACGGCTAAAGAGATAATCAGTAGTGTGCGTGCCATCCGTTTGCAAAAGAATATTGCAATGAAAGAACCGCTTGAGTTACAAGTGGTAGGAGTAAACCCGGTAGAGAAAATGAACCCTGTTATCTTTAAAATGTGTAACTTGTCTGCTATTCAGGTAGTGGATGTAAAAGCTGACGGAGCTTCTTCATTCATGATCGGAACGACTGAGTTTGCAGTCCCCTTGGGTAATATGATCGATGTGGAAGCTGAGATAGCACGTATGGAAGCCGAACTGAAACATAAAGAGGGCTTCTTGCAGGGCGTTTTGAAGAAACTCAGCAATGAGAAATTCGTGAGTAATGCGCCGGCTGCCGTTATTGAAATGGAACGCAAGAAACAGGCTGATGCCGAAAGTATCATTAAATCGCTCAAAGAGAGTATTGCATCTCTGAGAAACGCGTAAGAAGATCTTTTTAGAAGATAAATATAAAAGGGCACTCTAAAATAATAGGGTGCCTTTTTCTGTATACGAATAATAATGATACCTTTGTCACCGATTTTAGCAATCGACCGTTACAAATGAAACAAATGCAATTCAGATACTTCTGTTTCCTTCTGATTCTGTTGGGAGGAATGAACTGTCGGCTATCGGCTCACAAGGACAGGTCCGGTGGAGATGTGTTGTTTCTGAATTCTATTAACTTTAATCTTCCCTGGGCAAAAAGTATATATTGGTATGTACATCAGGAATTGCAGAAGGAAGATGTTGCCGTAACGGCTGAATCTCTGTCTGTACCGGCCCTTTGTAGCCGTAAAGAGGCAACTGCAATTGTAGAACAGTTACGTCGAAAGCATGATATACCTCCTCGATTGGTTGTTTTTATAGGTGACCCGGGATGGATTGTCTGTCGGGAGCTTTTTGATGATGAATGGAGAGATGTGCCGGTCATCATTACTAATGCCCGGGACCGCTTGCCGGCAACACTTGATGTTTTGCTGTCTCACGAACCGTTGACTGAAACCAATACCGTTCCGGCTAAAGAATGGCGCAAAGGATATAATGTGACTACATTGGGGCAAACGTATTATGTAAAAGAGACTATCGAACTGATGCGGCAAGTGATGCCCGGGATGAAACGAGTTGCTTTTATATCCGATGACCGATATATCAGTGAGGCAGTTCGTGGCGATGTCAGTCAGGCTGTGGGCAGATACTTCCCGGAGCTGAGTCTGGAGCAGTTGTCAACCAAAAATATTTCTACTGAAATGCTGCTCGATACTTTGAGCGGATATGATAAAAACACCGGATTGATTTATTATTCGTGGTTTGAATCGCATAACCAAGACGACAATAACTATTTGTTTGATCATATTCAAGAGATTATTACCCGATTTGTGCACTCTCCCCTGTTTTTGCTGGCTGCTGAGGATTTATCCAATAACACATTTGCGGGAGGGTATTATGTATCGGTGGAGTCATTCGGAGATTCATTATTGCAACTGATTGAACGTGTGTTGAAAGGAGAGCAACCCCGCGAAATTCCGTCTGCATTAGGGGGTGAGCCGGCCGCTTATCTTTGTTATCCGGCTTTGCAGTCCTACCAAATCCCTGTTTCGCTTTATCCGGAAGGGGCTGTATATGTAAATCTTCCTATGAGTTTCTTTGAGCAGTATAAAAAGGAGATTTTACTAACGGTATTTGTTGTGCTTCTGGTAGCAGGTGCCATTGGCTTTTATATTCATATTCTTAAGAAAACTCATCAACGCCTGGAAGAGGCGCGTCTGAAAGCGGAGGAGGCTAATCAATTAAAATCAGCTTTTCTTGCGAATATGAGTCATGAAATACGTACCCCTCTGAATGCTATTGTCGGTTTTTCAAACCTGCTTTCGCAGGTAGAAGATAAAGAAGAGATGAAAGAATATGCCGATATCATTGAAACCAATACAGATCTTCTGCTTCAACTGATCAGCGATATTCTGGACATGTCGAAGATCGAGTCCGGAATGTATGATTTTCATATAACCCGTGCGGATGTCAATCAAATGATGTCGGAGATAGAACAAGTGGGTAAACTGCGTATCAAATCGGAAGAACTTGTTCTAACTTTTGACGAACAATTGCCCCAATGTATTTTATATACTGATAAGAATCGGCTGACACAAGTCATTATTAATTTGTTGACCAATGCGATTAAGTTCACTTCCGGAGGGGAGATACGGATGGGATATCGGTTGAAAGATGCCGCAACATTATATTTTTATGTGTCTGATACAGGCTGTGGCATGTCCACCGAACAGTGTGAGCATGTGTTTGAACGTTTTGTCAAATATAATCCTTTTATACAAGGTACCGGGCTGGGACTATCTATCAGCCGGATGATTATTGAAAAACTGGGAGGTGAGATCGGGGTTACCTCTGAGGTTGGTAAAGGCTCTCTTTTTTGGTTTACTTTACCCTATCGGACTTCTGTATAGTATTTGCTGAATGCTCCGCTGTTTTAACGCAGCAGGAAGGATAGCAGGACGGGCAGATAATCTTTCAGATCGATGCGCAGTTGTTTCAGTGCCTGCTGAATCCGGTAATCTATCGTTTTGGGAGATACTCCTAAGCGTTCGGCTATTTCGTTGTAGGTCAGATTCTGGAAACGATTGAGCTCGAATGCTTCGCGGATATTTTCCGGGAGTCGTGCCAAAGCTTCTTCTATTTTCTCGGTTAATTCTTGCATGACGTAGAAATCGGGATCATCATACTGTGATTGGAGATTGTCGAAAATCATCTTTTCGATTCTTTGTTTCACTTCGTTCCGATTGATAAGAGTCAGGCAACGATTTTTAACAGCTTTGAACAAGTAACTTTTCAAAGAAGTTTCAAATGCCTGCATCTCTTTATTTTCCCAAAGCCAGACCATTACATCCGATACAATCTCCTGTCCGTCGTCCGGTTCCACAAACAGCCGGGCGTAAGCGCACAAGGCGGGATAGTGCCGGAGAAACAGCGCTTCAAATGCGTCTTCATTTCCCTGTTGTATCTGATAAAAAAGAATTTCGTCGCTTGTTGTATGCGATGTATTGTTGTGCATGTAAACCCTCGTTTTGGGCAAAAATAATATTTTTTTCAAAAAAAATACGTTTTTAGGTTAGGAGATTTCTGATTTCATTCGTCTTATCTATAAAAGCACGAATTATGGATGAATCCTATTACATAAATGAGTCAATTCTTTTAAGCTATTTTGCCGGGGAGCTTCCTGCTGACAGACAAAAGGAGGTAGAAGAGTGGATTGCTACTTCGGAGGAGAATACGAAGACAGCACGGGATATTTTTCAGCTTTACCGGGCAGCCGATACATTGAACTACATGAAGCACGTAGATTCTGTTGCGGCTTTCCATCAGGTAAAGGACCGAATACACAAACATCAACATAGAGTTTCATGGATGGTGTGGGGGCAGCGTATTGCTGCTTGTTTGGCTCTGCCGCTGCTTGCCACCACCCTTTATCTGATTTTGAAAAACTCCCCCGTGGAGTATGTGGAGATACGGACAAATCCCGGTATGGTTGCTGAAGCGAATCTGCCGGATGGAACTAAAGTTTGGCTGAACTCGGGATCTTCACTTAAACATCCTACCAGGTTCACAGGAGATATACGTAACGTAGAACTTGATGGAGAGGCTTACTTTGAGGTGCATAGAGATAAGAGTAAGCGATTTATTGTTAATACGCCTTTCCGTATTCAGACTGAGGTTTTGGGTACGGAGTTCAATATAGAGGCTTATCGGACGGACAGTGTGGTAAGAACTACCTTAGTATCGGGCTCTGTGAAATTGTCATTTCTGGGTGAGGGTGACAAGCAACGGACCTTTGTGATGAAGCCTGATGAGGAGTTTATCTATAATCCGGAAACACGTACAGTGAGGACCGACAAACCTTATGTGAAAACTTATACGGCCTGGAAAGACGGTCAGGTGGTATTTAGGAATACCCCGCTGTCTGAGGCTTTGAAAATACTTACCAAGCGGTTTCATGTGGAGTTTATCGTAAAAGATTCTACTCTTTATGGAAATTCATTTACCGGAGTATTCAGCGAACAGCACTTACCTCTGATTCTTGAACACTTTAGGCTTGCTTCGGGCATACAGTATAGATTTATAGAACTGGAACATAACACACAGCAGACAATACAGCAGAAAATGAAAATAGAGCTATATTGACCATTTGAATATTAAACTTTTAAAATCTGATACCTATGACAACACGTCCACCTTAAAACAAAAAAACATACAGGAAAATACGCCAATATTTTCCTGTATGAAAGTCCACCGTCCGCTTGTTTGGCGACAAGTTGTGCGGTTAATAGAATTTTTTAAATCAAAATCACTACAAATCTATGACAATTTACTTAAACTTCCAATTTTTCGGGAGGCAGAATATCTTTTCGCTTCTGAAAAAAATACCTTTGTGTATGAAACTATCAGCGATCATGTTGTTTGTCTTTGCCAGTATGGCATTTGCGGCTAAGGGTTATAGCCAGTCAGTACGTGTGACATTGAATGTCAGCAACAGCAGTCTTCAGAAAGTGCTGGATGAAATAGAGAAGCAGTCGGAATACCACTTTTTCTATAATAATAAGCAGGTGGATATCTCTCGGAGTGTGACTATTAAAAGTACTCAAAAAGAGATCAGCCAAGTTTTGAATCAGCTGTTTGCTGGTACGGATATCGGTTATAAAATATTGGAGAATAGTATTATCCTGTCTCCTAAACAGATTTTGGAAACGACTGCTGCACAACAGCAGACCACTAAAAAGATAAAGGGACTGGTTACTGATGAGGCCGGTTTACCCATTATCGGAGCTAATATTAAAGAAAAGGATTCCGGAAACGGGACGATTACAGATGTCAACGGTAACTTTAGTCTTTCTGTAGGAACTAAAAGCTCAATTATCATTTCGTATATCGGGTACATCACCAAAGAAGTTCCTGTGGGTAATAATACTTCACTTACTGTTCGGTTGGCCGAGAACACGAAACTGCTCGATGAGGTTGTTGTAACGGCATTAGGTATCAAGCGCGAAGAGAAGGCTCTGGGGTATGCCGTGCAAAAAGTGGACGGAGATCGGCTGGCTGCTGTAAAAACAGTGAATGTTGCTACTTCGTTAACGGGCAAGATTGCCGGATTGAATGTAAAAAACAGTACAGAGTTCAATACAGCTCCTTCACTCTCGTTGCGTGCATCTGCCCCCCTGTTAGTTATCGACGGTGTACCTTATGGTAATGTGGGATTGAATGATATAGCAGCTGATGACATCGAATCGGTTGATGTCCTGAAAGGAGCTACGGCTTCGGCACTCTATGGTGCCCGTGGAGGTGCCGGTGCAGTGATGATTACCACTAAAAAAGGTAAGGAAGAAGGATTGAATGTGACTGTAAACAGCAGTACCATGTTTGCAGCCGGATATCTGAGAAAGCCGGAGGTACAAACTTCATATAGTTCCGGGTCACAGGGGACTTATTCCACCGGAGGATATGTATGGGGAGACAAACTGGACATCGGACGTACAGCATTGCAATATGATCCGTATACTCACGAATGGGTGGATATGCCTTTGGTTTCGAAAGGTAGAAATAACTTAAAGAACTTTCAAGAATTGAGTTTGGTGACAAACAACAATGTAAGTGTATCCCAGAAAGGTAAATATGGTAGCGTACGTACTTCATTGACCCATGTATATAACAAAGGGCAGTATCCGAATCAAAAATTGAATAAGATTACTTACTCAGTATCGGGCGATATGAAATGGAAGAAATTTTCTTTTGACGGAGGTCTGACTTATAACAAACGTTTCTACCCCAACGATATGGGAGCCGGATATGGTGGAAGTGGTTTCCTTTATAATTTGTTGGTATGGTCAGGGGCTGAGTATGATATACGGGACTATAAAAATTACTGGATTAAACAGGATGAACAGCAGAAATGGATGGATACCAAATGGTATGATAATCCATATTTCATTGCGAACGAAATTACGCGTTCAAGCGATTATGATTTGATTAACGGATATCTTTCTGCCAATTATGATTTTACTCCTTGGTTGAACTTATCACTGCGTTCGGGGCTGGACTCGTATTCACAGAAAAAAGAGTGGCGGAATGCTGTAAGTGCTGTGGGTGGTTGGCATAAACAGGGTTATTATGGTCTGCAACGCTTAGGCGGATATAGTTTAAACAATGACTTGATACTGTCTGCCGATCATAAATTCGGTAATTTCAATGTCGATGGTTTCGTGGGTGGAAACGTTTATTACTGGAAGAGTGATAATATTTTGGCTGAAACACAAAATGGTCTGAAAATTCCGGGATATTACTCATTGAAATCATCTGTAGACCCGTTGAAAACAACCAGTGGTATTACTAAAAAACTGGTGACCAGTGTATATGCAAAAGCTTCTGTTTCGTGGAAGAGTACTTTATTTCTGGATGTAACGGGACGTAATGACTGGTCATCTTCCTTGCCGTCGGAGACACGATCTTATTTCTATCCGTCTGTGGCCAGCAGTGTTGTGCTTTCGCAGTTTATCCCAATGCCTAAATTTATTGATTTCTGGAAAGTGAGAGGTGCATGGACACAAACTAAGAGTGACCTGGGAGTATATGATACTAACAATACTTATAGTGTGTCTACCGATTTGTGGAATGGTGAGAGTGCTGCATATTATCCCACATCTATCCGTGGTGTTGCGGTGAAACCTTCGGCTACACGTTCTTATGAAATCGGTACGGCAGTCCATATGTTTAAAAATCGTCTGAAAGTAGACTTTACTTATTATAATAAGCTCTATTACAATCTGACTCGTAGTGCCGGCATCAGCAACTCTTCTGGATTTACGTCTACATTGATCAACATTGATGAAGAATATGTGGGTCGTGGGGTAGAATTGACCCTGTCAGGCGATATTATCAGAACAAGAGACTGGAACTGGGAATCGGCTTTCAACTGGTCACGTGACCGTTGGTATTATACCAAAATAGACCCGGTATATTCTACACAGAAGCCTTGGGTAGCTGCCGGTAAACGTTGGGATTGGTACGGAATTTACGATTGGGAACGCGATCCTCAAGGAAATATTATCAATTACAATGGTTATCCTAAACAGAGCGATTACCAGTCGGTTATCGGTTATGAATATCCTGATTGGATATGGGGCTGGACGAATACGATAACTTACAAGAATTTCACTCTCTCCTTTACACTTGACGGACGGGTAGGAGGTATGGCACACTCGAAAACCAATCAGGCGATGTGGAACTCGGGAGCACATATTGATTCGGACAATCAGTGGCGATATGATGAAGTGGTGAATAAGAAGACCAATTTTGTAGGTACCGGAGTGAAAGTCGTTTCCGGGAGTGTAGATTACGATTCGAACGGAAAAATTATCCATGACGATCGAGTATTTGCTCCGAACGACGTACAAGTATCTTACGAGTCGTATATGAAAAGTACTAACCCGTATATAGGTACCGTGACACGTCAGAATGTATTTGACGAGACGTTCTTCAAACTGCGTGACCTCTCGCTGAGCTATCAGATGCCTAAGTCTGTTTGCAACAAACTGCATATGAAAGGTTTGACACTGGCTTTTGTCGGACAAAATCTGTTTGTATGGACTAAAGAGTTCCGCTTTACCGATCCCGACAGTGACTCAGATAACCTAAGTTCTCCGTCCACTCGTTATTTAGGCTTTAATGTAAAATTGGATTTTTAAAAGATAGAATAATATGAAACGAATTAATAAATACATATCGTTGTTATTGGTAACTACCTTGCTGGCTTCTTGCGATAAGTTCGATGAAATCAACACAAATCCCGATGCAACCACTAAGGTTACCTCTTCACTGCTGGCGACCGGATTACTTTTGGATATTACATCGTCCAGTGCCAGTAAATCATTTATATATGACGATCTGCTTGCCAAACAGATGGCATGGGGCGAAAGTATGGAAGATTACCAGTATAATGTGTTCGGACGTTCCGGTTTCGGAGGATACACGACACTGATTAATGCACAGAAGATGGTCGAATCTGTTACGGATGATAATGTGAATGCATACGATGGTCTGGCGCATTTTATAAAGGCCTACAAAATATTCTATATGTCGATGGAAATGGGGGACCTTCCTTACGAGGAGGCTTTGCAAGGTGAATTAGGGTTGGTGCGCCCTAAATACAATACCCAAAAGGAAGTGATGGGGTTTGTTTTGAGTGATCTGGAAAGAGCATACGAATTATTTTCCTCAGCTAAAGATTTTGATGGTGATCCGATTCTGGGAGGTAGTATCAGCAAATGGAAGAAAGCGACTACAGCATTTCAGTTGAAAGTTCTGATGCATCTTTCGAAGAAAGAGAGTGATGTAGATTTGAATGTGAAAGAACGTTTTGCCCGGATCGTGGCATCGGGTAGCTTAATGGAATCAAACGATGATAATCTTCAGATGAAATATGCGGATAAAGCGAATACTGTATATCCTTTCCATAACACAAATACTAAACACGCCGGTTATGCCATGCTTTCTACTATGCTGATTGATAAGTTTAAGGCAACCGGAGATATCCGTATGTTCTATTATGCCAAACCGGCAAAGGCTAAACTTGATGCAGGAGTGACCGCTGACAGTTGGGATGCTTATATCGGGACTGATCCGTCATTGCCTTTTGAGCAGATAGAGAAGGCTTATGCCACAGAACAATATTCTGGATTTAATGCGCGGTATACTGATTATCCTTCCGGAGAACCGGTTGTCCGATTGGGATATGCCGAACAGAATTTCATTCTGGCAGAAGCTGCCGTGAGAGGATGGATTTCGGGTGATGCAACTACTTATTACAAGAAGGCAATCAGAGCTCACATGGAGTTTATAGCTGCTAATACTCCGGATGAAGAGATCTATCATCATGGACATCCGTTGACGCAGGAAGCGATTGCGGCTTTTCTTGAAACACCGGCTATACAGTTAAGTGGTGAGAGAGAGGGAGACCTTGAGAAGATATTGACACAACGTTATCTGGCATCGTTCATGCAACATCCGTATGATGTTTATTATGACTACCGTCGTACAGGGTATCCGGTATTACCGATTAATCCTGCAACCAACCGGAATACGATGAATGACAGACTGCCTATGCGCTGGATGTATCCGAAATCAGAGTCTGATTATAATCTGGAGCATCAGAACGAGGCTTTGCAACGTCAATTCGGGGGAGTAGATGACGTTAATAAACTGATGTGGATTTTGCAATAAAATAGAGTTTTAGAAGAGGTGTGTGCAGAATGGAGAGAAATGCTTTCTGTTCGCACCTCCTCTGGTTTTTAATACATTTATTAATATGATGTTGAGATATAGTTTATTAAGTATAGTCTTATGGCTATCTACTGTAATGGCTTATGGCAAGGGAAACGAAGTTAAAGTCCTCCAAATGAATATCTGGCAGGAAGGTACCATGGTGAAAGGGGGCTTTGAGGCAATAGCTGACGAGGTGGCTCGTCTGGAGCCGGATATCGTGATGTTTAGTGAAGTGAGAAACTATCATGGAAAACAATTTATTTCGCGTATACTACAGGCTTTGGAAGAACGTGGAAAGAGATATTATGGTGAAAACAGCAAGTTGGATGTAGGTATTTTATCTAAATATAAAATTGAAGAACAGGCTCCTAATTGTCCCTTGGAAGATGATGCCGGTTCCGTACTGAAAGCCCGCATACGCATTAATGGAAGAGATGTTGTTGTATATTCCGCACATTTGGATTATACACATTATGCCTGTTATCTGCCAAGAGGATATAGTGGCGTTACATGGAAAAAGTTGGATGCACCGGTACTGGATGTAGCGGTGATTGAGAAAGCCAATAATGAATCTTTGCGTGATGAAGCGATTCGTCATGTGATAGAAGATGCCCGGAAAGAAAAGGGGAATATTGTTTTATTAGGCGGTGATTTCAATGAACCTTCACATTTGGACTGGAACGAAAATACGAAGAAATTGTGGGATCATAACGGGACGGTAGTTCGGTGGGATTGTTCCGTTCTCCTTGAAAATGCGGGATTTAAAGATGCCTACCGGACAAAATATCCTAATCCGATCACACATCCGGGATTTACTTTTCCGTCTGATAATGAAGGTATAGCTGTAGAAAAGCTGTCGTGGGCACCTGACGCTGATGAACGGGACCGTATTGATTTTATTTATTTCAGGCCTGACAAAAAATTGAAATTGAAGGATGTATCTGTGGTAGGACCTTCAAAATCGATTGTCCGCAGTAAACGTATAGAGGAGAGAAGCAAAGATTTATTTATAACCCCGTTAGGGGTGTGGCCGACGGATCATAAAGCTGTAATGGCCACTTTTCTTCTGAAATAATTAGGAGGATACAGGGGTTATTGCCAGTGAGTATTTATATCTTTGCTACTTAATTTTATTTGAAATATTTAAATGTAATACTTATGAACAGGAAAAACTACTTATTAGCTTTTATTCTTTGTATGCAGACTTTATTTGTTTCTGCGCAAGTTTATCCGGTACGTGCAAAACTTACCGATAAAAATTCTTTTTCAATGATTCTGTTGCCTGATCCACAGAGCTATACAAAGTTCGATGCCAACCAACCTCTTTTTGAGCTGCAGACAGCATGGGTGGCTAATAGCATTGAGTCTCTGAATATAAAAGGAGTGCTTTGTACCGGTGATTTGGTGGAGCAGAATGAAATACGTATTCCAGATGGAGTGAACGGGAATCAGACAAGTGAAGAACAATGGCGTGCCGCTTCGCGTGCATTTGAGCGCTTGGACGGAAAGCTGCCTTATGTGATTTGTACCGGCAATCATGATTATGGATATCAAAAAGCAGAAAATCGTTTGTGCCATTTTTCTGATTACTTTCCTTCAGAGAGAAATTCTTGCTGGAGAGAAAGTCTGGTTGCTGTAGGAAATAACTATCAGGGCATACCAACACTGGAAAATGCTGCTTATGAATTCGTGACTGATACCTGGGGTAAGATTTTAGTTGTTTCTCTGGAGTTTGCTCCTCGTGATGAAGCTTTGGAGTGGGCGAAGAAAGTGGTGGATTCACCTCGCTATAAGGATCATAAGGTGATATTGTTGACGCATTCATATCTGGCATGGACAGGAAAAATAATTGAAAAAGAGAATTATAAAATGACACCTGCCAATTATGGACAAGCTATTTGGGACAAGTTGGTCTATCCTTCAAAGAATATTTGTATGGTGATTTGTGGACACGAATGTGAGATAGCCGATTATAAGGATAATGTCAGTTTCCGGATTGATAAAAATGCATCCGGTAAAAATGTTCCTCAAATGATGTTCAATGCACAGACAGCAGATGGACAATGGTTTGGTAACGGTGGAGACGGGTGGCTGAGAATTATGGAATTTATGCCTGATGGAAAAACGATTAAAATCAAGACTTTCTCTCCTCTTTTTGCTCTCTCTCCTCTGACTTGCGATAAATCGTGGAGAACAGATTCTTATGATCAGTTTGATATTACGATAGAATAAACAGTGCATGTGTAAAGGAGGGGGGTGTCGAAACTCACCATAGAGAACACAGAATAACACAGATGTGTCTTTAAGTTGTTGATGATCAATGTGAATAATCTCTGCTACTCTGTGTCCTTTGTGGTGAAAAGACTTTTGACACAACTCCTTCTTTTTATTCGGTAACTCTGCCTCCTTTTATAATGTCTATCTTTCGTCTGTGCGAACTACGCTGCCAGAAAAATTAATGCCAATGATAAGAATTCCTTGAGTTCCTTGCGTAGTAATTTCAGTGCCTGTTGTATACGATAATCTACGGTCTTAGTAGATATATTAAGGAGCTCTGCAATTTCTTTGTAACTCATATCCTTGAAGCGGTGCATGATAAATGCTTCTCGATAAGATTCCGGTAACGCTGCTATGGCTGTGTGAATCCGTTTTGTTAATTCTTCTATCTGATAGAAGTCTACATCGTAAATCATTGCCTGATTTTTTTCATAAAATAGTGTATCTGCGCGATATTTTACCTCTTTCTGCGCGATGCGGTTTAATGCACGGTGATATATCATTTTTAGCAGATATTGGCTTAGTGATGATTCAATAAGTAATATCTCACGATTCTCCCATAGCCAAAGCATCACATCCTGTACAATTTCCTCCGCATCCTCCAAATCCACAAACCGGTGGGCGTATGCACATAACGTTGGATAGTATTTTCTGAACAAGGCGTTAAAAGCCTTTTTATCCCCTTGTTGAAGTTTGGAAAGCAATAAAATCTCTTCTCTTGTCCGGTTTGGCTTCATAGATCTAAGAATTTAATTTATATACAAAGATAGTCTTTTCTTATTAAAACAAAGATTTTCTAAAAAAAAATGGAATTAAGTTTAGGAATCCTATTTTCCCACCTGTCTTATTAATAAAAGAGTTGAGTTATAAATATGAATCAAGAAGATATAGACCATTTACTACCTCGCTATTGTGAAGGACTGGCTACGGAAGAAGAGTGCAGGCAGGTGGAAGCCTGGATAGGAGAATCGGAAGAGAACCGGAAGATGGTTGATCAGATGAATACTCTTTATCTGGCTGTAGATACAGTTAACGTAATGCGTAAGGTGGATACGGAGAAGGCCTTGGATAAGGTTAGGAGTAGAATGGTTGTAAAGAAAACAACTTGGTGGGAGTGGATACAACGTACCGCTGCTGTTTTATTCATTCCTTTGTTTATAGCTTTTGTGGTGCAATACATGAACAATAGTAAACCTGTCTTGAGTCAGATGCTTGAGATTAAGACGAATCCGGGAATGACAACTTCGGTGGTACTACCAGATAGTACGGTCGTTTATCTGAATTCGGAATCTTCTTTACGTTATCCAACTTTTTTTGAAGGTGATACACGAGATGTGGAGTTGCGGGGAGAGGCTTATTTTGCGGTAGCAAAAGATTTAAAAAAGAAGTTTTTCGTCTCTACTCCACATGCATCAAAGATAGAAGTATTGGGTACCCATTTTAATGTGGAGGCTTATGAAGATGAACCGGACGTCTCGACCACGTTGGTAGAAGGACATGTTTGTTTTCATTTTAATGATAGAGATTATCGGGTTAAGAAAGTTGTTATGAAACCCGGACAAAAGCTTGTTTATAGTTCGACAAGCGGTGATGTGCGGCTATATGCTACATCTGGCTTGTCGGAAACCGCCTGGAAAGATGGCAAGATCATATTCAGTAATACGCCGTTGGAAGTAGCGTTGAGAATGCTTGAAAAACGTTTTAATGTAACTTTCATTATAAAGAATACACGTTTAAAAACAAATGCGTTTACGGGTACATTCACCGAACAACGGCTTGAACGCATATTGGAATACTTTAAAATTTCGTCCAAGATACAATGGAGATACCTGGAGAGTCCTGATATTCAGGATGAACGGAGTAAAATTGAAATTTATTAATTAACCCTTAAAAGAAATGCTTATGAAAAACAAATCTCCTTGAACTACTAAAAACGTATGGAAAGATATTGGCGTATCCTTCCATACGTAAAAGAGTAAACCTTTTGAGCTTGTTTAGCGACAAGCTAAGATAAACTATTTTTTTAACTTTAAGTCAATACAAAATTATGCAAAATTATTTTAGCATCCAATTATTGCGGGTGGTAAAGTCTTCGCTTTGGCTGACCTCGAATAAAATACCAAGAACTATGCGACTATTTATTCTATTCCTAATTTGCTCTATGAGTTTTGTGCATGCCACAGATGTTTTTGCACAAAAGGTGGAGATCAGTATTGATATACATAATCAAACTGTAGAGAAAGTTCTGAAAGAAATAGAAAAGCAATCGGGCTTTGGCTTTTTCTTTAATAACAAACATGTTAACCTGAAAAGGATGGTTTCCGTTTCAGTTGACAAGAGTGATATATTTAAAGTGCTGGATGAAATCTTTGAAGGGACTAATGTGAAGTATTCCGTTTTGGATAAAAAGATTATTTTATCTACCGAAATGACATCGAAGCAACAACAAACGGTAAGAGTTTCGGGAAGAGTGACGGATGTGAACGGAGAACCGGTGATTGGTGCCAGTGTCGTTGAGAAAGGGACAACAAACGGTATCATAACTAATTTAGAGGGAGAGTTCTCCTTATCAGTGAGTTCGGAGAAAGCGGTGGTTGAGATTTCTTATATCGGATATCAGACTCAGGAACTGAAAGTTGTTTCGGGAAAACCATTAAGTGTTACGATGAAAGAAGATACCCGGGCTTTGGAAGAGGTGGTCGTGGTTGGATATGGTTCACAGAAGAAAGTGAACGTGATTGGTTCGATTGCTGCGGTGGATAGTAAGAAACTTGAATCCAGAACCGCTCCCAGCGTTTCGAATATGCTGACCGGACAACTATCCGGAGTAACAATTACACAATCGAGCGGTAATCCCGGACAAGATCAAGGTACAATTCGTGTACGTGGCGTCGGTTCTTTTGGAGCAACCCCCGATCCTTTGGTGTTGGTTGACGGACTTCCCGGTAGCTTGAATGATTTGAATCCAGCTGATATTGAGAGTATTTCAATCTTGAAAGATGCTTCCTCTGCTGCTATTTACGGTTCGCGTGCTGCGAACGGTGTTGTACTTGTGAAAACCAAGGGTGGTCAAAAGGGTAAGGTTACCGTAAGTTATAACGGTTATGTCGGATTTAATCAGGCTACTGAATTACCTGAAATGTGTGATTCGTGGGAGTATGCCGAACTGTACAATAAAGCAATGGGCAAGGAGGTTTATACGGCAGAAGAGATTCAGAAATATAAAGATGGTTCCGATCCGTACAATTATCCTAATGAACACTATCTGGACAAATTATTGGGTAACAAAGGGCTGCAAACCGGACATGAACTGACTGTGAACGGAGGCAATGATAAAACACAATATATGGTTTCCTTTGGCTATGTAAAACAGAACGGGCTGATGAAACACAATCACTATGATCGTTATAACGGCAGAGTGAATCTGACGACAGAATTGGCTAAAAACCTTACATTAACCACACGTTTAGGCGGTGTCGTTTCAAAAAGAAGCGAGCCTTCTACTCCGGGTGGAATGGATTCTGCAGGATTTAAAGCTTTTTCAAGCAATGCACTTCGTTTCCCAGGATTGTGGGCTACCAAACTGGAAGATGGTTCGTACGGTTTAGGACCCAAGGTGCTTGGTACACCGTTGGCATGGTTGGATAGTGGTTCTTTTTATGATGAAAACTTTGATAAATTCCGTTCTAATGTAGAGTTGGCGTTTACACCGGTGAAAGGTTTAACTTTGAAAGCTATCGGAGGATATAATTATACCGGTCAGCAGATTCGTCACTATCGTTCGGCTATGGAGATTACAGGCGGTAAAAAGTTGGGTCCTTCTTCTCTGTCGGATACCATGTATAAAACGGTCTATAAAACGTTTCAGGCATTGGCAGATTACAATGTGAAATTCAGCAAGAATGATTTGTCTGTATTAGTCGGTTATACTTGGGAAGATGAATCGCAGAGAACCGTAGGAGGAAGCCGCCTGAATTTCCCATCGGATGAAGTCCCCTACCTGAACGCCGGAGGAGCTGATGGGCAAACCAATTCCGGTGGAGGCTATGATTGGGCCATTATGTCTGTTTTCGGACGTTTGACTTATAATTATGACCAACGCTATTTGTTTGAAACCACGATGCGCTATGATGGTTCTTCCCGTTTCCCGACAGATAATAAATTTGGTTTCTTTCCATCTGTTGCCGCAGGATGGCGTTTATCGGAGGAGCAATTTTTCAAAGAAGCAGAGTCACTGAGCTTTATTGATAATCTGAAGCTGAAAGCATCATACGGTATTCTGGGTAATAACAATATTGGTAACTATCCTTATCAGTCTACTTATGCTCTTGGAAAAGCAATGAACTATGTATTCGGGGGTGTTTATACTCAGGGTGCCGCAGTGACTACCTATGTTGATCCGACTCTAAAATGGGAAAAGACCCGTACTACGGATGTCGGTATCGAGACTGCTTTCTGGAAGAACAAACTGACGTTTAATGCAGCTTATTTCTATCGTAAGACAACAGACATCCTGTATAAACCGAGCGCAAGTTATTCTTCTATTTTTGGTCTTGCACTTTCGCAAGTCAACACAGGAAGTCTTGAAAACAAGGGATGGGAGTTTGAAATAGGGCACCAGAATAAGGTTGGTGAATTTAGTTATCATGTTAACGGAAACTTTTCCATTATCAAGAATAAAGTGATCAGTCTGGGTGTAGGAGATGTGGAGCAAAAGAGTGGAATGATAGGTAATGGTAGCAATCTGTTCCTGGGTTATCCGATGAATATGTTTTACGGTTATAAGACGGATGGCGTATTCTTGACTGATGAAGAAGTAAAAGAATGGCATGATCAGAGTAAGATTGCTCCTAACTCCAAAGCGGGTGATTTGCGTTATGTGGATATTTCCGGTGACGGAAAGGTGGATGAAGCCGATAAAGCTTATTTGGGATCGAAGATACCTCAATATACATTTGGTTTAGGATTGGGTGCCGAATACAAAGGATTCGATTTCAATATATTGCTTCAAGGAGTGGCCAAAGTAAAAGGACAGTTGACTAATTATGCCGGTTATGCTTTCTTCCAGGAAGGTAATATCCAGAAATGGCAGGCAGAAGAGACCTGGACGAATAATCAGTCGAACCGGTATCCTAAATATCCTCGTCTCGAGGTGATGTCGAATGCGGGTAGCAACAATACGCTGGGCTCTGACTTCTGGATTCTGGATGCCTCTTATCTCAAAGTGAGAAATATCCAGTTAGGATATACATTGCCCAAACATATAACTCAGAAGTTCGGTTCCTCCAACCTTCGTTTTTATATATCACTTGATAATCCATTCTCCATCAGCGGATATCGTAAAGGCTGGGATCCGGAAATTAATACAGACGGTAGTTATTATCCTATTCTGTCAACTTATACATTTGGTTTAACCTTAAAATTTTGATGTAAGATGAAGAGTTTAAAATATATAGTAGCATTGGCATTGGCGGCAGGACTGTTTCAAGCTTGTGATTTAGAGCGCTATCCACTGACAGACTTGTCTGAAGAGACTTTTTGGAATAGCGAATCGAATGCGGAACTGGCATTGACTTCTCTTTATAGAGGAAGCCTGACAGACGGCGTAGAGTATAACCCTTCGGATTGGTGGTCCTATCACGGAATGATTATGATGGAGCATCTTTCGGATAATGCTTTTGACCGTCGGGGGGAGAATAATCCTTTCTTCAAGATTTCAAGTGGTAATTTGACGGCTGATAATGCATTTATTAAAAGATATTGGGAAACGTCTTATAAGAGAATAGGTTACTGCAATCGTTTTCTTGTTGGCATTCAGAATAGTTCCGAATCGGCAAAAAAGACACGGATGATTGCTGAGGCCCGCTTTTTACGTGCAACCCAGTATTTTTATCTTGCCAGCTACTTCAAGGATGTTCCTTTGGTAGAGAATGTGCTGACGGGTGAAGAAGCCAACAATGTGACAAAGACTTCACAAGCCGATATCCTGAAATGGTGTGTAACCGAATTTACTGCAGCTGCGGCCGATTTGCCCCGTTTCTCCGCCATTCCGGCGGGAGAAGCCGGACGTGCTTGTAAACAGGCGGCCCTTGCTTTTCTCGGACGTACCTGCATGTTGCAGAAAGATTGGAAAAGTGGAGCAAAGGCTTTCCACGATATTATGGAATTGGGAGATAATGCGATAAACGCCAACTATCAGGAGCTGTTTTATCCTTCTACCGGAACTTCGAACAAGGAGAATATTTTCTACATCCAGTATCTGGAAAACTATCTGGGTACCGGTCTGCCGCAGCATGCACTTTCTGCCAAAGACGGGGGCTGGAGCCTGGTCAATCCGGCTGCTGATTTATACGAATCGTATGAATTTAAGGATGGAACTCCTTTCAGCTATGATGATCCGAGATATGACCCGTCTAATTTAGGAAAGGATCGCGATCCGCGTCTGGATTATACAATTTACTATAATGGTGCCATCTTTATGGGTACAGAGTACAAGATGAGTCCTGACTATAGTGCAGCCAAGAAAGAGAAGCTCGATTATACGAGCGAGGCTTCCAGAACCGGCTTTATGATGAGGAAATATTTTGAAGAATCGACACCTATAAACGATGTACAGAGCGCAAACGGACTGACTCCGATTATTCGTTATGCCGAAGTGTTGTTGGGATATCTGGAATGTCTGGTTGAAGATAATCAAACGATCACTCAGGGAACATTGGACGAGACAATCAATGCAGTGAGAGGTCGGGCCAGTGTGAAGATGCCTGTTATTACCGAAGTGAATCCGGCTAAACTTCGTGAGATCGTGCGTCACGAACGTCGCATTGAGTTGGCTATGGAAGGTATTCGCTACTGGGATATCATGCGATGGGGGATTGCACATGAAGTGTTGTCCCAGAAAATATGGGGTGCTCCCTATCCAAATTCAACTCAGTATGCAACAACGACCAAGGAGGTTGATCCGACAGGGAAGTGCCGTTGGTATGTTGGAAAACGTGCTTTCCGCAATCCGACAGATTATACATGGCCGATTCCACAGTCTGAACAGAATATTAATCCTAATTTACGCGACTAATTTAATAGCTTAAGTAATGAGACAATATGTATTATTGGCTTGTCTCTCTCCGGTAGCATGCCTGATGGCTGCTACCGGTCAGAAGGGAGGGAAAGCCCAACAAAAAGTTAACGATCGGAAGCTCCCCAATGTTGTGTTTATCTATGCTGATGACCTCGGCTATGGTGATTTGGAATGTTACGGTGCAAAGAATGTGCAGACACCCCATGTAAATCGTTTGGCAGCTGAGGGGATCCGCTTTAATAATGCCCATGCTACAGCAGCTACAAGTACCCCATCCCGTTATTCCATGCTTACCGGAGAGTATGCCTGGCGTCGTCCGGGCACGGATATTGCGGCAGGCAATGCAGGGATGATTATCCGCCCCGAGCGTTATACGATGGCTGACATGTTTAAAAACGCCGGTTATGCTACTGCTGCTATCGGCAAATGGCATTTAGGATTGGGAGATAAGGATGGGGAACAAGATTGGAATGCTCCGTTGCCGACTGCTTTAGGAGATATCGGTTTTGATTATTCCTATATAATGGCTGCAACCGCTGATCGTGTTCCGTGTGTTTTTATAGAAAATGGTAAGGTGGCTAATTATGATCCCTCTGCTCCGATTGAGGTCAGTTATCGTAAACCGATTGAAGGAGAACCATTGGGAAAGGATCACCCGGAGTTGTTGTTCAATCTGAAGTCAAGCCATGGACATGATATGGCTATTGTCAATGGCATTGGTCGTATCGGATATATGAAAGGGGGAGGCAAGGCCTTGTGGAAAGACGAGAATATTGCTGATTCGATAACTTCACATGCCATAGGTTTCATTCGTGAGCATAAGGACGAGCCGTTCTTTATGTATTTTGCGACGAACGATGTTCATGTCCCTCGTTTTCCGCACGATCGCTTCCGTGGTAAAAATCCGATGGGATTGCGCGGAGATGCAATAGTCCAGTTTGACTGGAGTGTAGGTCAGATTATGGATACGCTTGATAAGCTGGGATTATCAGAAAATACCCTCATTATACTGTCCAGTGATAACGGGCCGGTTGTTGATGATGGCTATCAGGATCGGGCAGAGGAGTTGCTGAACGGGCATAGTCCCGCAGGACCGTTACGTGGTAATAAGTACAGTGCTTTTGAAGGTGGAACCCGTATTCCCGCTATTGTCCGGTGGCCGAAGGGAGCTGCTTCAGCCGAGGTTTCCAATGCTTTAGTTTCACAAATTGATTGGTTTGCTTCTTTGGCTTCATTGGTTGGAGCAGGGCTACCCAAAGGAGCGGCACCTGACAGTTTTAACTTTCTGGATACTTGGTTAGGCAAGAATCAGTCCGATCGTCCATGGGTGATAGAGCAGGCTTCAAATCACACTTTGTCGGTCCGTACCAAAGATTGGAAGTATATTGAGCCGAATGACGGACCTGCCATGATTACCTGGGGACCTAAAATAGAAACCGGTAATTTGAGTACCCCCCAATTATATCATGTAGCAGATGATGTGGCGGAACGGAAGAACGAAGCTTCTTTATATCCGGAGCGGGTTTTTGAGTTGCAGAATATATTAAGGCATGTCCGGATGAAAAATCTGAAACCTTAGAAAACTTCTTGGCAGAAACAGGATGCCGTCTTAATGATAATATCGTTGAGGCGGCATCTTTTTTAGATGTGCTTTATATTTAATTTCATTATTTTCATGACAGAACAAGATTCTTGCCTATCTTTGTACTCAGGCTCCATTGACCTCATCAGAAATTACTCTTGAACAAATTTAATATGACAAACGAAAAAATGAAATTGCTAAACTGTACCTTAGGGGTGGTAGCGGGGGTATCTTTGCCGGCTACTGCTTTGGCCGGCGCGCCGCAGTCTGCACAAGAACAAACAGAAAAACAGCCCAACATTATCCTGATTGTTGCCGATGACTTGGGATACGGAGACTTAAGTTGTTATGGTGCCCATCGAATACAGACTCCGGGCATGGACCGTATAGCCAATGAAGGTATTCGGTTTACACAGGGATTCTGTACCGCAGCTACGTCCACTCCGAGCCGTTATTCGGTCATGACAGGGAAGTATCCCTGGAGCAATGTCGAAGCTAAGATTTTGCCGGGTAATGCCGCGTTGATTATTGATCCACAGAAGATAACATTGCCAAAGCTGATGAAGCAGGCAGGGTATACTACCGGTTCTGTCGGTAAATGGCATATCGGTCTGGGAGACGGGCATGTAGATTGGAATAAGGAGGTACATCCCGGTGCTGCCGAGATCGGTTACGATTATTCATTCATTCAGGCAGCGACGAATGATCGTGTTCCTTGTGTTTTTCTGGAAAATGGAAAAGTGGTCGGGCTGGATCCGAATGACCCTCTTTATGTGGATTATCGGAAAAATTTCCCTGGCGAACCCACCGGTAAAGACAATCCGGAGTTGTTGCGTATGCACCCCAGTGTGGGGCATGCAGGTTCCATCGTGAATGGGGTGCCTCGTATTGGTTTCCAGAAAGGCGGTAAGGCGGCACAGTGGAAAGATGAAGAAATGGCAGGATTATTTCTGGATAAAGCCAAACAATTTGTTGATGAAAACAAGGATAAACCTTTCTTTCTCTATTATGGACTTCATCAACCGCATGTACCTCGTGTGCCTAACGAACGTTTTGTCGGGAAGTCGGGTATGGGGCCTCGTGGCGACGTGATTCTGGAAGCTGATTGGTGTGTAGATCAATTTCTGAAAGAATTGGATAAACTGGGATTGGCAGAGAATACCATCGTGATTCTGACAAGTGACAACGGTCCGGTACTTGATGATGGCTACAAAGATGATGCTGTTGAATTGGTGGGTGATCACCAAATAGCCGGGCCCTTACGCGGGGGTAAAACAAGCATGTTTGATGGGGGAACCCGTATACCATTTATGCTTCGCTGGCCGGCCAGGGTGAAGCCTCAGGTATCAGATGTATTTGTTTGCCAGATGGATCTATTAGCTTCATTTGCTTCACTTCTGGGACAAAGTTATCCTGATAAAGTGGATAGTCAGAATACGATGGATGCTTTTTTAGGTAAGAGTAAAAAGGGTCGTAAAGAGTTAGTGATCGAAGGGATGTTCAATTATGCTTATCGTCAGGGTGACTGGGCACTGATTCCCCCTTATTATAATCCCTATAGTAAAGAAGACGGTGACTTTATCGGTTTAGGCTATGGCTATAAACTCTATAATCTGAAATCGGATATCGGTCAGCAGGAGAATCTGGCAGAGAAGTACCCTAAAAAGTTGGGTGAACTAATCAATCGTTTTGAATACCTGAAGGCGCATTCGGACAAGGTGACAAGGTATTGATTATCCATATGTCCGTCATGAACCCAATCCAAAAGAGGCTATTCGAATTATTCGGATAGCCTCTTTCAGTTATATCACAAGAAGGGGGCGGAACTATTTTTCCAATAAGTTTTTCAGAAAATCGTCCAGTTCTTTATCCAGCCCTTTCAGAAGTTCATCATTTACTAACAGTGTATCATCGTCTACAAGCAAAAGGTCGGAGATCGTCTCTTTATCTTCGTCTACCAATACGAAAGAATAAGGTTTAAGGATAGTCAACTTATCGAAACTTCCACCTTCTTTCATACGGCAGAGCATGGTGCGGAAGATTCTTTCAGCATCTTCGTAAAAGTCATCTCCCTCGTAGGCTGTCCATTCATCAATGGTTACACTGGATAATTCTTCATCTTCATCATCATAGATGAAGAGCTCACCGGAATTTTGGTTCGGTTGAATATGGATATCTGTGACGATGGTCTGTTCGCATCCACAGGTATATTTGTTAATTGCTTTTTGAATCGCAGATTCGATAATGGCTTGTGACTGCTGACTAAGTTTCATATCTTTTAGCTCTTTTTATTTAGCTCAAAGGTATAAAAAAAATAAGAACCCTTGCATGATTTCTTTAAAAATCATCATTAAATCTACTCATTTGGCCTTTAAGTTTGCCTAATCCCTCGGCCCTTTCCTTCAATTCGTTCACATAAAGGCTGGTCAGGTAGTAGTTGGGAATTCTGCTAAAGTCTATATCACTGCTCTTCAGTGAATCGATTTTATCTATTTTACGTGCAAATTCCTGTGCTTTGATAGCCCATTTCTCTGCTTCTTCCACACTATCTTTCATTTCGTGGTATAGGGCCAGATTGAAAGCTGCACGCATTTTCTTTTTGTTATTTTTAGTTGCTTCGAAAGCTTGTTCCCAAAGTTTTGATGCTTTGTCCCATTCATTTTCTTTCACATAGACGGCTGCGTCGCGCATTGCTACCGAGCCACTGATGAAGTAATAACGATAGGCTGTTTTCCAGTACGGCAGTATCTTGCTTACCGGAATGCTACCGGCAAACTCAGAGGATTCGCGAATCATTTGTTTGTCATCCGGGAGACGTGAGCGGACAAACGCTTCGGTATTTCCGTACTCTTCCCAAAAAATGCTGTCGTTGCTGTTGATCGTTACCATCGGGCTTTTCCGTCCCGGAAGATAAATCTTCACCGTAGGATAGATTTTAGTATCTAATGTACCATAATAAGTGTTCCATTCGGGAATATAACTGAAAACACGTGTTGATTTCATTTGCAAGTTTTCAAGTGAAATGATGAAATCAACACCTAAAGTCTGTGTCAAGGTCCGGACCTCTTCTTGGCTGAGGGTTGATTCACGAGGTCTGAAGTCCCGTGCGCGCAGAGCCGAATCACAAATAACGACTTCGTTAAAATAATTCTGCTCAGCTATGGCTTTGGCCAGTGCCTCGGTAGTGAGCACGGGCTGGCCGTCGTGATAGGATACTGCCCGGCTGAGTTCATTTTTATCTTTTATTTTATTTTCTTTGGGAGGTAAGGTATTATCAGGTGTGGCACTGACATTATTTACGATTGCCACCCGTTTCAACTCGTTAGGAAAACTGATTTCCGCAGGGAGCATATAATCAATGGAAAGTTGCTCAACAGTCTGGCAGGAACTGAAAGACACAAGGAGCAATACGAACAGAATATACGGATATTTTGTCATAGCCTGTTTTTTTACTTTTCTGAAAGAACAAAAATACGATTTTGATTGAATATAGAAAAGCCTCGAACAGTTTTTAACCGTTCAAGGCTTTTATTAAGGAGTTACGGGTTCTTTATATACTTAACTGTTCCGTCCGTGACAATTTTTATATTTTTTTCCGCTTCCACATGGGCAGGGATCATTGCGTCCTACTGTTTTTTCGGCACGGATGGGTTCACGTTTCACGGCTTCGCGAGTATCCTGCTGGGCAGCGGCCTGCTGATTCGGATCATTCAGGTCTTGTTTTTGTTCGCGATATTTGCTCATGTCCTGGCGTTGTTCAGGAGCTGCCTGACGTACTTCTACGCGTCTGGCCGCTTCTTGCTGTTCTTCTGTAGGCTCGGCTACGGGAATCTGGCCGCGCATCAGGATAGACACCGTCTGGTTATTGATCTTGTTTACCATGTTGTCAAACAGAGTCACAGATTCCAGTTTGTAGATCAACAGCGGGTCTTTCTGTTCATAACTTGCATTCTGTACCGAGTGTTTCAGTTCATCCAGTTCGCGTAAGTTTTCTTTCCAGGATTCGTCAATGACATGAAGAAGAATTGATTTTTCAAATGATTTCACTACTTCTTTCGATTCACTTTCGTAAGCTGCTTTCAGGTTGCAAGAGATGTTGTACATGCGTTTTCCGTCTGTAATCGGAATCAGGATGTTTTCGTACATGTGCCCTTGATTTTCGTACACCTGTTTGATGACAGGGTTGGCTATTTGTGCCAGACGTTCTGTCTTGCGCTTGAAGTTAGCCATTGCCACATCGAATGTTTTGTCTGCCAGCTTGTCCTTTTTCTCGTTGCGGAACTCTTCTTCTGTGAAAGGAATCTCCATTGCGAGTGTTTGGAGCAAGTCCAGCTTACATTCTTCGTAGTCTGCATTGTTCTCGATAGCAGCGGCACAACGGTCCCAAATCATATTAACGATATCCATTCCGATACGTTCACCCATCAGCGCGTGGCGGCGTTTGGTATAAACAACCGTACGTTGCTTATTCATTACATCGTCATACTCCAACAGACGTTTACGGATACCGAAGTTGTTTTCTTCTACCTTTTTCTGTGCACGCTCGATGGAGTTGGAGATCATCTTGTGCTCGATCATCTCACCTTCCTGGAATCCCAGTTTATCCATTACGCTGGCGATACGGTCGGAAGAGAAGAGGCGCATCAGGTCGTCCTCGAGTGAGACGAAGAAGACAGATGAACCCGGGTCACCCTGACGTCCTGCACGTCCGCGCAACTGACGGTCTACACGACGTGACTCGTGGCGTTCGGTACCGATGATTGCCAAACCGCCTGCTGCTTTTACTTCAGGACTCAGCTTGATGTCCGTACCACGACCGGCCATGTTTGTAGCAATGGTTACCGTACCGCTTAAACCTGCTTTAGCAACGATGTCTGCCTCCTTCTGGTGAAGTTTCGCATTCAATACGTTGTGTTCGATCTTGCGCATGGTCAGCATCTTGCTCAGCATCTCGGAGATTTCTACCGAAGTAGTACCCACCAATACCGGGCGTCCTGCTTGTACCAGTTGTTCTATTTCTTCGATTACGGCTTTATACTTTTCGCGTTTTGTTTTATAAACGCGGTCATTCATGTCTTTGCGGGCAATCGGTCGATTGGTCGGAATCACGACTACATCCAGTTTGTAAATGTCCCACAACTCACCGGCTTCTGTTTCGGCCGTACCGGTCATACCCGAGAGTTTATGATACATACGGAAGTAGTTCTGCAGAGTGATGGTGGCAAAAGTTTGTGTGGCAGCTTCTACTTTCACACCTTCCTTCGCTTCGATGGCTTGATGCAATCCGTCTGAGTAACGGCGGCCTTCCATGATACGTCCTGTTTGTTCGTCAACGATCTTCACCTGTCCGTCGATTACCACATACTCATCATCCTTTTCGAACATGGTGTATGCCTTCAGCAACTGGTTGATGGTGTGTACGCGTTCTGACTTGATGGCATAGTTGGTCAGCAAGGCATCTTTCTTTTCAAGCTTTTGTTCGTCGCTCAATCCATGTTCGTTTTCCAATTCCGAAAGTTGGGCGGCTATGTCCGGCAATACGAATAAAGTCGGATCTTCCGAGTTACCGGTGATCAGGTCTACACCTTTATCTGTCAGATCTACGCTGTTCAACTTTTCGTCAATCACGAAGTACAATGGATCTGTTGCTTCATGCATGCGTTTGTTGTTTTGCTCCATGTAGATCTCTTCCGTTTTCAGCATACCGGCTTTGATTCCCTGTTCACTGAGGAATTTGATCAATGCCTTATTTTTAGGCAGTGCTTTGTGGCTGCGGAACAGAGCGAGAAATCCTTCTTCCACCTCTTTCTTATCATTCGAGTTGATAAGTCTCTTAGCCTCCGATAAGTATTTAGTTGCTAACTCTTTCTGTTTCTCCACAAGGCGTTCTACCAATGGGCGGAGTTGCTCAAAGAGCTGGTCTTCGCCTTTGGGCACGGGACCTGAAATAATCAACGGAGTACGGGCATCGTCAATCAATACTGAGTCCACCTCGTCGACGATGGCATAGTTGTGCTGGCGCTGTACAAGGTCTTTCGGGCTGATAGCCATATTATCACGCAGATAGTCGAAACCGAATTCATTGTTCGTTCCGAAAGTGATGTCTGCCAAATAAGCCTGGCGGCGTGCGTCAGAGTTGGGTTGGTGACGGTCGATGCAGTCCACGCTGAGTCCGTGGAACATATAAAGCGGTCCCATCCATTCGGAGTCACGTTTAGCCAGATAGTCGTTCACGGTTACTACATGTACGCCGTTTCCGGTCAGGGCATTCAGGAATACGGGAAGCGTAGCTACAAGAGTCTTACCTTCACCGGTTGCCATTTCGGCAATTTTCCCTTTGTGCAGTACTACACCGCCAAACAACTGTACGTCGTAGTGAACCATGTTCCATACCGTGTCATTTCCACCGGCATTCCAATGATTCTGCCAGATGGCTTTATCACCTTCGATGCGTACGAAGTCTTTGGTAGCCGCCAGGGAGCGGTCGAAATCTGTAGCTGTAACTACTATTTCTTCGTTTTCAGAGAAACGTTTGGCAGATTCTTTTACGATGGAGAAAGCTACCGGCAATACTTCGTCAAGTGCTTTTTCGTATATCTCTAATATTTCTTTTTCAATTTTGTCGATCTGAGCGAATACTTCTTCGCGGTCTTCCAGTTCCACGCTTTCGATGCCTGCTCTGAGTTCGTCAGCTTTAGCACGTTCTTTGCTTGCCGAGTTGCGGATGTATTCTTTAAGTTCCTCTGTTTTTGCACGGAGGCTGTCATTGTCAAGCTTAGCAACCTCTGGGTAAGCGGCTTTGATCTTGTCTACCCAGGGTTGAATTTCTTTCATGTCTCGTGTGGATTTGTTTCCGAAAATCGAGCTTAAAAATTCATTAAATCCCATTATCTATTATTTATGTTTATTATTTACTAAATTGATTTAACTGCGCAAAGTTACATTAAAATGCTGATTTATTTGCGCTTTGCACACTGTTTTTTGTGTGGAAAGTATCACCGGATGTCGGTAATCGGAGTTGCAGTGCATGCGTTCGGGGCCCGTATTCTCAGGATGTGAGCTACGGTAGGAGCTATGTGGTCGATGGTTACGGGCGTGTTGATTACGGCCGGTTTTACGCCACTGCCCAGAAAAATAAGCGGAGACGGAATATGTGCTTTCCGGACCACTTTATGGTCGGATGTATTTTCATTGACGATGGTCCAGCCCGGCAATACGTCGATCAACAGATCGCCCGAGCGTTTACGGTGGAAACCATTCCGTATCATTGAGATGTCCGGTGTCCAGGCCCCCAATAACAGGCGTTTACCCGAATAAACCTCGTTTACACCACTAAACTGGATCAGGAATTCAGCGGCTTTTTCCTGAATATCTGCCAAATCCAGCTGTTTTTCTTCTATCAGTTTATGGTTGAGATAAATTTGCTGGTCGTAGTAGGCTTCCACGTATTGTCCCTGACCGTAAGTAGCCATCAGATACATGTTCAACAGGGCCGCACAACGGTTCAGGTGAAACTCTCCGGTCGGAACCCGGTAGAGTCCCCGGTCTGCCGATTCAGTATCGGTGTATCCGGTGGAAGTGATAAAGAAGACAACGTTCTGTAAGCCTACTTTCTTGTCGATGATATCCAGCAAAGAAGCAATGCTGCGGTCGAGGCGAACGTAGGTATCCTGCATTTCCATAGCGCATTCCTGTACACTCTTGTGGGCATAATTGCCGGCGTAATAGGTGAGTGAGAGCATGTCGGGAGTATTGTCTTTTCCCATTGTGCTCTTGTCCAGCAGCTCCTCGGTCAGCAAGTTAACTTCATCGTTGATAAAAGGGCTTGTAATCAGCCGTTTGTATTTATTGATGCGGTCATCGTCAAATTTATATTTAAAGGCTGCGTCCCTCCATTCGGGTAGGAATGTGTAATTTTGCATGGGGTGGACAGGAGTCCACGTCATATCGGCAATGCGGAAGTCTACGGCATTCCGATCGTTATATTGGCTCATCCACCATGGGAATTCACTATAATAAGTTGTTCCGCACCATTTGCCGGTAGTATTGTTGAGCCAGAATGCGCCATTTCCGGCATGTCCGGCTGCAAGAATGGCAGCGTCACGGAAGGGGGCGATGGCATATACTAATCCCTCGTTGCGGGTAGCTATTTTGAGCTCATCGGCAATTGTTGAGGTCAGGAGATGTGAAGGAGAAGAGCTTTCATTCGTGTAATTACCCATGAATGAAGGATCGTCTACACAACTCACGGTGCGCAGGATCGATACATCCATCCAGCGTTTACCGATGATTCCGTTGACCGAAGGAGTGGTGCCTGTATAAATGGCTGCGATGGCCGATGCACGGTCTGTGCCACAGAAAGTATATTCGGCATTCCGGAATACGCGTCCTTCTTTCCAAAGCCTCCTGAAGCCTTTGTCGCCATACAAAGTTGAAAAAGCTTCGAGATAGTCCGTACGTAACTGGTCGATTGTAAGTCCCACCACTAATTTCGGAGTAGTGGGAAGTGGCTGGGCTTGCAGCCCGGTAAAAGTAAGTACGGTCAGTATGGAGGTTAATAGTCCTTTCATTTAGCTTTTTTGTATGTCAGTATAAGGTTGCTTGCAGAACGTATCAGCAAACTGAGTGCCAAAGGTAATACTGCTAAGTCGAAATTTTGTGGTATTACAGGGAAAAACGCTATAAAAAGTGTTAAAACCATGCAATTCAGCAGATGATACCTACTTTTGCGCTGCTTCCGTTCATCGTTTATGAAGAAAGGGAGGCAGAGCAGATGTCCCGGGTGAAAGACAAATAACAAGTAATTCGCCCCCACCGTGGGATGCTCGGAGAAAAGAGCAAGGAAAGCAATAATGCATCCTGCGATACCTGCTGCGGCGAATACTGCTATATCCAGTCCCCAAAGACTTTTCTTTTTTCGCAGGCCATAGACCGTAGCTATGCCGATGCCGATAAAAAATAGAAGAGATAGGCGGATGGGGGTAAGTGTATCCCAGATGTCACTTTCTGCAGGTGCGGATACGTCCGGTTCGCAGTCGATAATTTTTTGAGTGGCGGTCACTAACGGTCTGTTTTCGGATGCGTTAACGATGCGCGCTTTGTCAAAAGCATCCATCAGATAGAATGGTGAGAACATCATTTGTCTTTCGCTGATGGGGCGGTCGGCCTGGCTGCCGATGCAGAAGTCGATTCCGAATTGTGCCCAGGGGTGTCCTTTCGTGTATTGGTGAACAATATCTCGATAAGATTTAGTCTCGTTATTTTCGGTATATGTATTGCTGAAGAGCAGTTGGCTGCCACTTTTTTGCAGGCTCTCTTCCACTTTGTCCCGTGGTCGGGTAGCACAATTATCGTAGAAAAAATTATAGCGGTATATCCGGTTTTCCGGGCGGTAATTTTCTTCCAGAAGGGTGATTAACTGTTGTTGTTCTTCGGCTGTCAGATTGAGCGTCTGCTGCCATACACTGCGTCCGAAGTATTCATATTCGACGGCAAAATGACGGTAATCTTCCACTCCCAACCGGTAGTCGGCATTGCCGAGTGCAAAACGTAGCGTAAAGTTAGGGGTGTTGAAACTGAACAGGCCGTAGTTGTACACCCTATCGATACCCCGTGCCGGTTCTTCATAGCGGATGGCAGTATGTCCGAATAACGAATAGATTTCTTCCCCCGGAGCGCACGTCAGCAGGCTGATTCGGACAGAATCAGGCGAGGATGGACTCTCTGTTCCCCATGTCAGGATGGTGAAGAAAGAAAAAAATATCAGGAGCAAATGTCGCAACTTTGAGTTCATGTGGCAAAGATACTGCTTTTGCGGGATAAAATACTCGATTAAGTGAATAAATCTGTCACTTTTTCCCGACCGCCGGGCTGTTTGTGTCGGAGCGCCGGGCTACAGATTGCGGAGCGCCGGGCTGCATACATCCGACCGCCGGGCTACGGGGCCGGAGCGCCGGGCTACAAATCTTTTTGTGATAAGTTTACCGGGGATGGCATCGGCAGCGGCGGTATCTTGTTTCTTCTGTTATTGTTATGTTCTGTATTGTATTGTTCTGTATTGTATTGTAGGTTTTTCTGGGTTTTTATACATACGTAAGGCGTTGCTAATCAATGGTGAAAACTGGATGTTTGGTTTTGGGTTTTCTGTCTTCCTTTTCGTGTGCTTTTTCAGGCGGGTTTTCTGTTTTAAAACGTGTTTCTTCGATAGCTCGTCAAGTCGTCTTTTGGGGGCTTTTCTTTGCCTCCCAATGCTTTTTATTTCTTATTTCAGTATGCAAATAAATTTTATCCCTTATCTTTGCACCCTCAAACAGAGAGAAAGTGAACTTAATTATCGATATTGGAAATACAGTAGCCAAGGTAGCGCTTTTCGACCAAACTTCTATGGTAGAAGTTGTTTACGATTCTAATCAATCTCTGGATTGTTTAGAGGCAGTTTGCAGCAAATATAATGTTCGAAAAGCAATTGTTGCCACTGTTATAGACTTAAACGAATGTGTGTTGGCTCAGTTGGGTAAGCTCCCTGTACCCATTTTATGGTTGAATTGCAATACGCCGCTTCCGGTAACGAATCTGTATGAAACACCTGAAACTCTCGGCTATGACCGGATGGCTGCTGTTGTAGCGGCCAACGATCAGTTTCCCGGTAAAGACATTCTGGTGATTGATGCGGGTACATGTATCACTTATGAATTTATTGACTCTTTGGGGCAATATCATGGTGGAAATATTTCGCCCGGATTATGGATGCGTCTCAAAGCGCTTCATCAGTTCACCGGGCGTTTGCCTTTGATCAATGCGGAAGGACGCCTGCCGGATATGGGAAAAGATACTGAAACAGCCATTCGTTCCGGAGTGAAAAAAGGGATAGAATACGAAATTGCAGGGTATATTACGGCTATGAAGCATAAATATCCTGAACTTTTGGTTTTTTTAACGGGCGGAGATGATTTTTCTTTTGATACGAAATTAAAAAGTGTCATCTTTGCAGATAGATTTTTAGTGTTGAAAGGATTAAATAGAATATTAAACTATAATAATGGTAGGATATAAACAGACACTTTGTGCGCTTCTGCTCACGATATTATTACCCGGAGTGGCAATCGCTCAAAATAATACAAACTCTCCTTATACACGATATGGTTATGGTCAGTTGGCTGATCAGGCATTTGCAAATAGTAAAGCAATGGGAGGGATTGCTTATGGGTTGCGCAATGGATCACATATTAATCCGTTAAATCCTGCTTCTTACACAGCGATTGATTCGTTGACTTTTCTTTTCGACGGAGGGTTTTCGATGCAAAATACCAACTTCAGTAGTGAAGGAACAAAGCTGAATGCGAAAAATTCAAGTTTTGACTACATCGCCATGCAGTTCCGTTTGCAAAAATGGATAGCCATGAGTATTGGTTTGTTGCCTTATTCGAGTGTCGGCTATAGCATGGCAAAAGCAGATAAAGACGTTGCGTCGGAAGATGCGCAGAATGTGACTACATTTTCCGGAGACGGCGGGTTGCATCAGCTTTATGTAGGTTTTGGAGTGAAAGTGCTTAAAAATTTGTCTGTCGGTGCGAATGTGTCTTACTTTTGGGGTGAAATAACACGTACGGCACGCATTGCTTTCCCGAATAATGAAAATGCTTTTGCTTTTCAAAATGTTGATTATTTGTCCGTTCGCGACTATAAATTGGATTTTGGGGCACAGTATACACAACAGTTTGGCAGAAAACATGCTGTTACTTTAGGAGTTGTGTTCTCACCTAAAAAAGATTTGCATAATGAAGCTTATGTGCAAAGGGCAACACTTACCAATTCCAATAGTAACCAGACAGTTGCTGTGAGCACTATCGATACGGTGGCCACCTATGGGACACCAAACAGTTTTGGAGTGGGACTCACCTACGAATATGACAAACGTCTGATCATTGGTGCAGATTTTAATTTGCAGAAATGGGGAGATGTAACCTATATGAATCAACCTAACGCCTTTTGCGATGCAATGAAAATTTCAGTAGGTGCCGAATATATGCCGAATCGTTTTTCACGCAGTTATCTGGCACATATTAAATATCGTGTTGGCGGATATTATTCGGAACCCTACTATAAGATAGGGGGAGAGAGAGCTTCTCGTGAGTATGGAGTGACAGCCGGTTTGGGGTTACCGCTTCCGGGGTCACGTTCGCTAATCAATGTTTCAGCCCAATACATTAAAGTACACGGACTGAGAGCTGGTATGGTAGATGAAAATACATTGCGGTTGAGTCTTGGAATTACCTTTAATGAAGGCTGGTTCTTCAAACGTAAAGTAAAATAACAGAAAGAATAGACGGTATTATATAACAACTAAAATTTAGATACAATGAAAATTAAAACGCTTGTGGCTGTGTTGTTTCTTTCGGCGGGAGCAACAACTGTGGTAGCACAGGACGACGCTAATTGTAATTCGAACAGTAGTATTTCTCACGAAGCGGTGAAAGCAGGCAACTTTAAAGATGCCTATACTCCGTGGAAAGCTGTTTTGGAGAACTGTCCGACTCTTCGTTTCTATACCTTCACAGACGGTTATAAAATTCTGAAAGGGTTGCTGGGACAGATCAAAGACAGAAATTCTGCTGAATACAAACAGTATTTTGACGAGTTGATGAATACCCATGATCTTCGTATGAAGTATACTCAGGAATTTTTGGGAAAAGGTGTGAAAGTATCATCAGAGGACGAAGCTTTGGGAATCAAGGCTGTTGATTATATTGCCTTTGCTCCTAAAATGGATGTAAACCAAGCTTATGAGTGGCTGAAAAAGTCGGTAGATGCTGTAAAAGGTGAATCTTCGGGAGCTACTATATTCTACTTCCTGCAGATGTCACATGATAAACTGAAAACAGATCCTGCCCACAAAGAACAGTTTATTCAGGATTACCTGAGTGCATCCGAATATGTGGACGCTGCCATAGCTGCTGCTGATAAAGAGAGTACAAAGAAAGCGCTTACTGGTATCAAAGACAATCTGGTAGCTCTGTTCATCAATAGCGGTACAGCCGATTGTGAATCACTGCAAGCAATCTATGCTCCCAAAGTAGAAGCTAATCAGACAGATCTGGCTTATTTAAAGAAAGTTATCGACATTATGAAGATGATGAAATGTACAGATAGTGAAGCCTATCAACAAGCTTCATTCTATGTGTATAAAATAGAGCCTTCAGCTGAAGCTGCTACAGGATGTGCCTACCAAGCTTATAAGAAGGGGGATATTGAAACTTCTGTGAAGTTCTTTGATGAAGCGATTAATCTGGAAACGGATAATGCGAAGAAAGCGGAAAAAGCTTATGCTGCTGCCAGTGTTTTAACTACTGCTAAGAAGTTATCTCAGGCAAGATCATATGCTCAGAAAGCAATCAGTTTCAATGAAAACTACGGTGCTCCTTATATCCTTATTGCTAACCTGTATGCAATGAGTCCGAACTGGAGTGATGAATCAGCATTGAATAAGTGTACTTATTTTGTGGTTATTGATAAGTTGCAGAAAGCTAAATCTGTAGATCCGAGTGTTGCAGAAGAGGCTAACAAAATGATCGGTAGATATTCCGCTTATACTCCGCAGGCTAAAGACTTGTTCATGTTGGGTTACAAAGCTGGTGACCGCATCACTATCGGTGGCTGGATTGGAGAGACTACAACGATCAGATAAATTTATGTTGCGACAACAAAGTAACAGTTTATTAAATAAAAGTTTGAGCATAACAATTGTCTTCGGGGCAATTGTTATGCTTCTTTTATTTTCTTCCTGTGGCGGAAGAAATAAGGCAATGGCCGATGCCATTACCGAACGGGATTCCCTGCCTGTCATGGACACGCGAGGGGTGACGACTCTTATATCCGATTCCGGAGTTACGCGTTATCGGGTCAATACTGAAGAGTGGCTGATTTTTGACAAGAAGAAACCCTCGTATTGGGCCTTTGAGAAAGGAATTTATTTGGAGCAGTTCGACTCCTTGTTTCATGTAGATGCAAGTATAAAGGCAGATACGGCTTATTATTACGACCGTGACCGGCTTTGGAAGCTTATTGGGAATGTAGACATTAAAAGTCTGAAAGGAGATCATGTCAGTACCGAATTATTATACTGGAATGAAGCCACCAAGAAAGTATATACCGACAAATTTGTCCAGATGGAGCAGCCCGATCAGGTGATAACCGGATATGGTTTTGAGTCGGATGACCGATTTCTGAAGCCGGTTGTTCACAATATTGCCGGTATATTTTATGTTGACCAAGATGCCGAAAAGGCAAAAACAGATTCTGTAAATTAGTTATGAGTATCATTATTTACCTGTTGATAACCATGGCATTCTCCGCCTTCTTTTCCGGTATGGAGATTGCTTTTGTTTCGGTAGACAAACTTCGTTTTGAAATGGATCGGAAAGGGGGAGTGTCGTCTCGTATTCTTTCGCTTTTCTTCCGGAACCCGAATGATTTTATTTCTACCATGTTGGTCGGGAATAACATTGCTTTGGTTATCTATGGTATATTGATGGCACAGATTATCGGTGATAATTTGCTGGCCGGGTGGATTACCAATCATTTTGTGATGGTATTGATACAGACCGTTATTTCTACATTGATTATTCTGGTAACAGGAGAGTTCTTGCCAAAAACGCTTTTTAAGATCAATCCGAATCTGGTTCTGAACGTATGTGCGCTTCCTCTTTTTATCTGTTATATCATTCTTTATCCGATATCCAAATTCTCGTCGGGAGTTTCTTATCTTTTCCTTCGCCTGTTCGGGATGAAAGTGAATAAGGAGGCTTCGGCAAAAGCTTTTGGAAAAGTAGACCTCGATTATTTTGTCCAGTCGAGTATAGATAATGCCGAAAGCGAAGAGACCCTGGATACAGAAGTGAAAATCTTTCAGAATGCTCTTGATTTTTCGACGGTTAAAATACGAGATTGCATTGTTCCCCGTACGGAAGTAGTAGCCGTTGCATTGGATACCTCGCTTGAGGAACTTAAAAACCGGTTTGTGGAATCCGGAATATCAAAAATAATTGTTTATGACGGAAACATAGACAATGTCGTGGGATACATTCATTCGTCGGAAATGTTCCGTAACCCGAAAGACTGGCGCGACCATGTGAAAGAGGTACCTATTGTGCCCGAAACAATGGCTGCCCATAAGCTGATGAAACTGTTTATGCAGCAAAAGAAGACTATTGCCGTAGTAGTGGATGAGTTCGGAGGAACTTCGGGCATTGTCAGTCTGGAAGATCTTGTTGAAGAAATTTTTGGTGACATAGAGGATGAACATGACAATACTTCCTATATCTGCAAGCAAATCGGAGAGCATGAATATGTGCTCTCGGCCCGTCTTGAAATAGAGAAAGTAAATGAAACTTTCGATTTGGACCTCCCGGAGTCCGATGACTATCTGACAGTGGGAGGATTAATCTTGAATCAGTATCAGAGTTTCCCAAAATTGCACGAATTGGTATCCGTGGGTAAATATCAGTTTAAAATAATTAAGGTTACAGCAACGAAAATCGAACTTGTTCGGCTGAAAGTGATGGAATAATGATCGATAACTGTAATTTTTTAGCTAATAAATAGATGCATATTAGCATTTTTTGTATCTTCGTGCGCTAAAACCAAAGATGAAGAAAATAATAATAACAAATAAATCGTATTAATCAAAATGGCAACATTACAAAACATTAGATCCAAAGGACCCCTGTTGGTGATCGTTATTGGTTTGGCTTTGTTTGCTTTCATTGCGGGCGATGCCTGGAAAGTTCTCCAGCCACACCAGTCGCATGATGTAGGCGAAGTCAACGGAGAAACTCTTTCTGCTCAGGACTACCAGAATATGGTAGAAGAATATACTGAAGTCATCAAGTTCTCCAGCGGAATGAGTTCATTGAACGATGAACAAACCAATCAGGTGAAAGACGAAGTATGGCGTAGCTACGTGAACAATAAACTGATTGAAAAAGAAGCGAAGAAGCTGGGGATTACAGTTTCAAAGGCTGAAATTCAGTCTATCATCAACGAAGGTGTGAATCCGTTGCTGCAACAGACTCCGTTCCGCAATCCGCAAACGGGTGCTTTCGATAAAGATATGTTGAAGAAATTTTTGTCTGACTATTCTAAAATGGACAAAACTAAGATGCCGTCTCAATATGTAGAATACTATGAAGGCATGCACAAACTTTGGTCATTCGTTGAAAAAACTCTGATTCAGAGCCGTCTGGCTGAAAAATATCAGGCATTGGTGACAAAGGCTCTTTTCTCTAACCCGGTTGAAGCACAAGATGCTTTCGATGCAAGAGTGAACCAATCGGATGTACTGTTGGCTGCTGTGCCTTATTCTTCAATTGTTGATTCTACCATTACAGTGAAAGAGTCAGAGCTGAAAGATCTCTATAATAAGAAGAAAGAACAGTTCAAACAATATGTTGAAACACGCAATATCAAATATATCGATGTACAGGTGACTGCCAGTGCGGAAGATAAAGCCGCTATTCAGCAGGAAGTGACTGATTATACAAATCAGTTGGCTACTGCTAATGGTGATTATACTACTTTCATCCGTTCGACAGGATCTGAATATCCTTACGTTGATTTGTATTACACTAAAAGAGCTTTTCCGTCAGATGTAGTTGCACGGATGGATTCAGCTTCAGTGGGACAGGTATATGGTCCTTATTATAATGCCGGTGATAATACCATTAACTCTTTCAAGGTTTTGTCTAAAGTGGCTGCTGCCGATTCTGTACAGTTCCGTCAGATTCAGGTTTATGCTGAAGATGCTGCTAAAACAAAAGTTTTGGCTGATAGTATTTATATAGCAATTAAAGGTGGGGCCGACTTCACCGCTTTGGCTAAAAAGTATGGACAGACAGGTGAATCCAACTGGATTTCTTCTGCTAACTACGAAAATGCACAGATTGATGGTGACAACCTGAAGTTTATCACCACGATCAACAACCTGGGAGTGAACGAACTCTCTAATGTAGCATTGGGACAGGGTAACATCATTTTGCAGGTTACTGACAAGAAAGCTGTGAAAGATAAATATAAAGTTGCCGTAATCAAACGCGCAGTTGACTTCAGCAAAGAAACTTATAATAAGGCATATAATGACTTCAGTCAGTTTATCGCAGCCAATCCGACGGTAGAAAAGATGGCGGCTAATGCTGAAGAAGCAGGTTATAAATTGCTTGAAAGAAATGATTTGTATAGCTCGGAACACGGAATCGGTGGTATCAGAGGAACCAAAGAAGCTCTGAAATGGACATTTGCTGCAAAACCCGGTGAAGTTTCCGGTTTGTATGAATGTGGTGAGAGCGATCGTATGCTGGTTGTCGGCCTGGTTAACGTGATCGAAGAAGGTTATCGTCCTTTGGCTCAGGTTCAGGATCAGTTAAGAGCAGAAATCATTCGTGATAAGAAGGCTGAAAAAATTATGGCTGACATGAAGGCTGCCAATGCAACTTCTTTCGATCAGTATAAATCAATGGCCAATGCAGTGAGCGATTCTGTGAAACACGTAACATTTGCGGCTCCTGCCTATGTAGCTGCTTTGCGTAGTAGCGAACCGCTGGTAGGTGCTTATGCATCGGTAGCCGATATTAATAAACTGAGCGCTCCTATCAAAGGTAATGGCGGTGTATTTGTATTGCAGGTATATGCCAAAGATAAGTTGAATGAAACATTCGATGCCAAGGCAGAGGAGGTTACTCTGGAAAATATGCATGCCCGTCTGGCTGCCCGTTTCATGAACGATCTTTATCTGAAAGGTGATGTAAAAGACAAGCGTTACCTGTTCTTCTAAAAACAAGACTCGTTTTTTATTAAAAATAGTTTTATAGATAAAAGGTCATTCCTTGTGGAATGGCCTTTTCTTTTTGTTCTCTCTTTCCTTCTTCTTATTAACTTTTGTCCTTTCTCTTTTCAAAAATCAACTTTTATTCCTTACATTTGCATGAATAAATAAATATTTGTAGTAAATATGCCCAAATATCCGCTTTTAGGAATGACTCTTACCGAATTGCAATCTGTTACCAAAGACTTGGGGATGCCGGCTTTTGCGGCCAAACAGATAGCTTCCTGGTTGTACGATAAAAAAGTGACTTCTATTGACGAAATGACTAATTTGTCGTTGAAGCATAGAGAATTGCTGAAAGGCGAGTACGATTTGGGAGTAGTCGCACCCGTGGATGCTATGCGTTCCATAGATGGTACGGTGAAGTATCTTTATCGCGTGGGAGAGAACCATTTTGTTGAAGCGGTATATATTCCTGATGAAGACCGGGCGACACTGTGTGTGTCTTCCCAGGTGGGGTGTAAAATGAACTGCAAATTTTGCATGACGGGCAAGCAAGGATTTACAGCAAGTCTGACTGCCAATCAGATTTTAAATCAGATCGCGGCATTGCCGGAGCGGGACAAGTTGACCAATGTCGTTATGATGGGGATGGGTGAACCGCTTGACAACTTGGATGAAGTTTTAAAAGCATTGCATATCCTGACAGCTTCGTATGGATACGGTTGGAGTCCAAAACGTATAACTTTGTCGTCGGTGGGGTTACGGAAGGGACTACAGCGTTTTATTGAAGAAAGCGAGTGCCATCTGGCCATCAGCCTGCATTCTCCCTTTCCTTCACAGCGTTCAGAGTTGATGCCTGCCGAAAGAGCCTTCTCGATAAAAGAGATGGTCGATCTGTTAAAAAACTATGATTTTAGTAAACAACGCAGACTTTCGTTTGAATACATTGTTTTTAAAGGCGTCAATGATTCGTTGATTTATGCCAAAGAGCTGGTAAAGTTACTTCGTGGGCTTGATTGCCGGATGAATCTGATTCGCTTTCATGCCATTCTCGGAGTGGATCTTGAAGGTGCCGATATGGAGACTATGATGGCATTTCGTGATTATCTGACGTCGCACGGATTGTTTACTACGATTCGCGCTTCAAGGGGAGAAGATATTTTTGCTGCCTGTGGTATGTTATCGACTGCCAAGCAGGAAGAGAGTGACAAGAATTAATATAAATTATCAGCTTCGTAGACTATATGTATACGGTGATTTCGTAGTTTTGTGAAAACATTAAAATTGATGCATATGAAAAAGTACCTGTTTTACCTCAGTATGGCTCTTGTAGCAGTAGTATTGTTTTCTTGTAAAGGCGGCAAGAAAAGTGTGTTTACTCCAACTTCCAGCGGACGTGCTTACGAAATCCTGGTGGTCGTTGATAATCCTGTGTGGGAGCGTCCTGCCGGTAGAGCTTTGTACAATGTGCTTGATACAGATGTACCTGGACTTCCGCAATCGGAACGTTCGTTCAGAATCATGTCTACTTCTGCGAACAATTTCGATGCTATCCTGAAGCTGGTACGTAATATTATTATCGTAGATATACAGGACATCTATAGTCAGCCTAAATTTAAGTATGCCAAGGATGTATATGCATCTCCCCAGATGATTCTGACTATTCAGGCTCCGGACGAAGCCACATTTGAAAAGTTTGTGAATGAAAACAAGCAAGCAATTATCGACTTCTTTACCCGTGCCGAGATGAATCGCCAGATTTCCTTGTTAGAGAAAAACCACAATGATTTCATTTCGAAGAAGGTTAACAGTATGTTCGATAGCGACATCTGGCTTCCGGCTGAGTTGGGCAGTTCAAAGACTGGAGAGGATTTCTTCTGGGCAGGTACGAATACAGCTTCCGCTGATCAGAATTTTGTGATCTACTCTTATCCGTATACCGATAAGGATACGTTTACGAAAGAGTTTTTCATCCATAAACGCGATTCTGTGATGAAAGCTAATATTCCGGGAGCTAAAGAAGGTATGTATATGTCGACAGACTCGACTACAGTCGAGGTTCGTCCAATCGATATTCATGGCGACTATACAATGGAAGCACGTGGGCTTTGGCGTATGAAGGGTGACTTCATGGGTGGTCCGTTTGTTTCGCACACTCGTCTGGACAAGGCTAACCATCGTATTGTCACTGTAGAGGTATTTATTTACTCACCAGATAAATTGAAACGTAACCTGATGCGCATGTTGGAAGCATCTCTGTATACTTTGCAACTTCCTACTGAGAAGAAGCAGGAGCAGATTCCGATGGGCATAGAGCAGGAGGAGAAAACTAACAAATAACAAAATGGAAGATAACAAAATAAAAATTGGTATCACTCAGGGAGACATAAACGGGGTAGGATACGAAGTAATCTTGAAGACTTTTGCCGACCCCGTCATGTTGGAACTTTGTACACCGGTCATTTACGGTTCGCCGAAGGTGGCTGCATATCACCGTAAATCACTCGATCTGCCCACTAACTTCAGTATTGTCAATACTGCTGCAGAAGCTGCACACAATCGGTTGAGTGTAGTCAATTGCACGGATGATGAAGTGAAAGTCGAGTTTTCAAAACCCGATCCGGAGGCCGGTAAAGCAGCTTTAGGGGCACTTGAAAAAGCGATAGAGGAGTTCAGGGAAGGGCTGATTGATGTCATTGTGACAGCTCCTATTAATAAGCATACAATTCAGTCCGAAGGATTCGCTTTCCCCGGACATACTGAATATATTGAAGAGCGTTTGGGAGACGGTTCGAAATCTCTGATGATCTTGATGAAGGAGGATTTCCGTGTGGCTTTGGTGACCGGTCATATTCCGGTTCGGGAGATAGCTTCTTCGATAACCAAAGAGCTGATTCAGGAGAAACTTGTCATTTTCAACCGTTCGTTGAAACAGGATTTTGGAATCGGCGCACCTCGCATTGCAGTGTTGGCACTGAATCCACATGCCGGAGATGACGGGTTGCTCGGTACGGAAGAACAGGAGATCATTTCTCCGGCTATCCAGGAGATGGCCGCTAAAGGAATCTTATGTTATGGTCCTTATCCGGCTGACGGCTTTATGGGATCGGGTAATTTTACCCATTTTGACGGAGTGCTCGCTATGTATCATGATCAGGGACTGGCACCTTTCAAGGCATTGGCCATGGATGAAGGTGTGAATTATACGGCAGGTCTGCCTGTGATACGCACTTCTCCGGCACACGGCACAGCCTATGATATTGCAGGAAAAGGGGTTGCTTGTGAAGATTCATTCCGGCAAGCCATTTATGTAGCGATTGATGTATTCCGTAACCGCCAGCGTGAAAAGGTAGCACATGCCAATCCGTTGCGTAAACAATATTACGAAAAAAGAGACGACAGTGATAAACTGAAGCTCGATACAGTAGATGACGATATTTAATCAGGAAGGGAGTTTAGTGCGAATATGACAAAAGCGGAAATACAACAAGTAAAACTAAGGTTCGGTATTATTGGTAACACTGAAGCCTTGACGCGTGCGATAGATGTTGCCATACAGGTAGCGCCTACCGATTTGTCCGTGCTAATAACCGGAGAGAGTGGTGTCGGCAAGGAAAGCTTTCCTCAGATTATTCATCAGTATAGCCGTCGTAAACATGGCCAGTATATTGCCGTGAACTGTGGTGCTATTCCTGAGGGGACCATTGATTCGGAACTATTTGGGCATGAAAAAGGGGCTTTTACAGGTGCTATTGGTGAGCGGAAAGGATATTTTGGCGAGGCCGACGGCGGGACTATCTTTCTGGATGAAGTCGGGGAGTTGCCTTTGCCTACTCAGGCGCGTTTGCTTCGTGTGCTTGAAAGCGGAGAGTTTATAAAAGTAGGTTCTTCCAAAGTGCAGAAAACAGATGTCCGTATTGTGGCTGCTACCAATGTCAATCTGACACAAGCCATTGCTGAAGGGCGTTTTCGTGAGGATTTGTATTACCGTCTCAATACGGTACCCATCCAGATTCCTCCTTTGCGGGAACGTGGAGAAGACGTGCTGTTGCTGTTCCGCAAATTTGCAAGTGATTTTGCGGAGAAATATCGTATGCCTGCGATACAACTGACCGAAGATGCCAAACAGGTTTTATTGTCATATTCATGGCCGGGTAATGTGCGCCAATTGAAGAATATCACGGAACAGATCTCTATCATTGAGACAAATCGTGAAATCAATGCTTCTATTTTGCGGACCTATCTGCCTGCCCAGAATACACAACGACTGCCGGCTTTGTTCGGTGTAAAGGCCGGGAAGAGTTTTGAAAGTGAACGTGAAATTTTATATCAGGTTCTCTTTGATATGCGGCAGGATGTGACCGAACTGAAAAAGCTTGTGCACGAAATCATGTCCGAACGCGGAGCTGTAGCTTCCAATGTTGGTACGTTTTATGCCCCGGCTCCTGTTGTGACGCCTCCGCCTTCTGTACCTGCCCTGATCCATCCGGTCAAGCCTAATTGTCCCGATGACGATGACATACAGGATACCGAAGAGTATGTTGAAGAGTCTCTTTCGCTGGACGAGGTAGAGAAAGAAATGATACGTAAAGCCCTTGAGAAACATCATGGCAAACGAAAAAGTGCGGCAAAGGACCTCAATATCTCTGAGCGTACCCTTTACCGAAAAATAAAAGAATATGGATTGGAATAAAAAGATAATGCGAATCTCACTACTGGTTGTCACGCTGGTAGTGGGCATCTCGTGTACTGTTTCTTATAAATTTAATGGTGGTAATATCAATTACGATAAGGTAAAGACTATTTCTATAGCCGACTTTCCTATAAAGTCGGACTATGTTTATGCACCGTTAGGTACTAAATTCAATGAAGATCTGAAAGATATCTTCCTTCGCCAGACTCGCCTGAAGCTGGTGAATAATAATGCCGACCTTCAGATTGATGGAGAAATCACCGGATACAACCAGTATAACCAAGCTGTTTCGGCCGATGGATACTCTTCTGAAACGAAGCTGACGATTACGGTAAATGTTCGTTTTGTGAATAATACGAACCATGAGCAGGACTTCGAACAGCAATTCTCGGCTTTCCGTGTCTACGACTCAAGAGAGTTACTGACAGCTGTTCAGGACGGACTGATTGCGGAGATGACCAAAGAGATTACAGATCAAATATTTAATGCAACGGTAGCAAATTGGTAATTGGGATGATTTCTGCTAATTTACAACAATGGATTCAGCATCCTGAAACGCTGAATAAAGATACTTTGTACGAGTTGCGGACACTTGTCACACGCTATCCTTATTTCCAGTCGCTGCGTTTACTCTATCTTAAAAATCTTTATCTGTTACACGATATCTCTTTCGGTGCGGAGCTTCGTAAAGCCATATTATATGTGGCAGATCGCCGGAAGCTGTTTTATCTGATTGAAGGTGAGAGGTATATTTTGAAGCCCCGTAAAAAGAATATGCCTTCCGAAGCAGAAGTGTTGGAGGAAGAGCCCGGTCTGGATCGTACACTCTCCCTGATCGATGCTTTTTTGGCCACTGTGCCTGAAGAGGTTTCCGGGCAGACAAGTCTGGACTATTCAACGGATTATACTACTTATCTGTTACAGGAAGATGAAGAAGATTCCGCTCCGGAACAGTCGGAGATTCCGAAACTTCGTGGGCATGAATTGATTGATGGCTTTATCGAGAGAAGTGAGGGAGAAACATCCATTCGTCTGCAGCCCGCAGCTAACAATGAAACGCTTCCCGTGGAAGAAGAGGGGGAGGCGCATCATGAAGAAGATGAAGATGATAGCTGTTTTACCGAAACATTAGCCAAAATATATGTCAAACAGCACCGATATTCCAAGGCACTTGAAATTATTAAAAAATTAAGTTTGAAATATCCAAAAAAAAATGCTTACTTTGCAGACCAAATCAGATTTTTAGAGAAATTGATTATTAACGCTAAATCAAAATAACAAAATGTACTTATTATTAGTTATCTTAATGGTTATTGCAGCCATACTGATGTGCTTCATTGTGTTGATTCAGAACTCAAAAGGCGGTGGTCTTGCTTCTGGGTTCTCGTCATCTAACCAGATTATGGGTGTACGCAAAACTACAGACTTTCTGGAAAAGGCAACTTGGGGCTTAGCTGCATTTATGGTTGTGATGAGCATTGCTACTGCTTATGTTGTTCCGACTTCTTCTTCTAAAACGCAAGATGTCATCATGGAACAGGCTCAGCAGGAAGAACAGACCAACCCGTATAACCTGCCTGTAGGTACTACTGCACCGAAGACGGATGCTGCTGCTCCGGCTGAAGCACCTGCAACAGAAACTCCGGCAACCCCGGCAAACTAACAACAGATTCTTTTTAAGAAACGATAAGTGAAGCTGCAATTTCAAACCGAAACTTGCAGCTTCACTTGTTTTTAGCCGTAAAATGTATCTTTTTGTTAGGCATACAAGGCGGATTTAGTTACCTTTGTTCGCTATAACACTTTTACTAACTTCTGAGTTTAAATATTACAATGACAGAACAATTGAGAAACAAACTGAGTGACTCCAAAACACTTCGTTGGAGTGTGCTCGCTCTGGTCGCTTTTACTATGCTTTGCGGCTATTTCCTTACCGACGTAATGTCTCCTTTGAAACCCATGCTCGAAAAAGAGCTCCTTTGGGATAGTTTGGATTATGGATTCTTTACCAGCGCTTACGGGTGGTTTAATGTATTCCTGCTGATGTTGATTTTTGGTGGTATCATTCTCGATAAGATGGGAGTTCGTTTCACCGGAATGGGAGCCTGTATACTGATGGTGCTGGGTTGTGGACTGAAATATTATGCTATTTCTACAACTTTCCCCGAAGGCGCTTTGATTATGGGCTTCAAAACTCAGGTCTTTCTGGCTGCTTTAGGATATGCTATCTTTGGTGTAGGTGTAGAGATTGCAGGTATCACGGTTTCCAAGATTATTGTAAAATGGTTTAAGGGCAAAGAGATGGCTTTAGCCATGGGACTTGAGATGGCAACCGCGCGTATCGGTACTACTTTGGCAATGGTACTTACTGTTCCTATTGCCGATTATTTTGGCTATACGGATGAAAGTGGCAGTTTCCATACCAATATTCCGATGCCTATTTTGTTGTGTCTGATTATGCTGTGCATCGGTACTATCGCCTTCTTTATCTATACCTTTTATGATAAGAAACTTGATGCTTCTTTAGATGCTCAGGGAGAAGAACCGGAGGAACCGTTCCGTATGAAGGATGTTATGCTTATTGTTACTAATAAGGGATTCTGGTTGATTGCTTTATTGTGTGTATTGTTCTATTCCGCCGTCTTCCCCTTTATTAAATATGCAACCGACTTGATGGTGCAGAAGTATAACGTAGATCCTAAATTGGCCGGAAATATCCCAGGATTACTACCGATAGGGACCATCTTCCTGACTCCGTTGTTTGGTACTCTTTATGACCGTATCGGTAAGGGAGCTACATTAATGATTATCGGTGCCGTTATGTTGATTGGCGTACATACTTTGTTTGCGCTTCCTATCCTTAATGTATGGTGGTTTGCCACTGTAATTATGATAATTCTGGGTATTGCCTTCTCACTGGTGCCTTCTGCCATGTGGCCTTCTGTTCCGAAAATTATTCCGGAGAAACAACTGGGTACAGCCTATGCCCTGATTTTCTGGGTACAGAACTGGGGATTGATGGGTGTTCCTTTGTTGATCGGATGGGTACTGAATACTTATTGCAAAGGTCCCGTTGTAGATGGTGCACAGACCTATGATTATACTTTGCCTATGTCTATCTTTGCTTGTTTTGGTGTTTTGGCACTGATTGTGGCTTTGATGCTGAAAGCTGAAGATAAGAAGAAGGGATACGGATTGCAGGAAGCGAATATTAAGAAATAACAGAATATGGCAGACGCGAAAGAGAAAATAAATCTTCTGGATGTAATTCCTTTCCGTAGTGAGAATATTACAGCCGAAAAGGGAAGCGATGGTACCGTTACCATTGCTTTCCCCCGGTTTAAATATGAATGGATGCGGCGTTTTTTATTGCCCAAAGGAATGTCTCCGGATATTCATGTCCGGCTGGAAGAACATGGTACTGCCGTATGGGAGTTAATTGACGGGAAGCGGACCGTACGCCAGATTATTGAAGAACTTGCAGAGCATTTCGATCACGAAGAAAATTACGAATCGCGTATTACTGCTTATATCACCCAGTTGCAGAAGGACGGATTTGTGAAATTAGCAGTTACAAACTGACGGTGTTTGAAAAGCACAATTTAAGAAAATAAAAAAAACTCCGACTGACCTGTATAGATCAGCCGGAGTTTTTTTATCAGTTTTATTCTCCTTCTTCCCTATCTACTTTAATCAATCCTCCTGTAGCCGGATTGAAAGTAACTTGTACGGTCGATTTTTTATTGAAAAGAGCCGGAGCCAGATATTCAATTGTTCCGAACTGTGTAACGGGAAGTTCACCGTTAAACCATTCTTTTTTTCCTTCTATGAGCGTCACTTGCGCCTTACCGGGCACGTTATAAGCTATGCCGTCTACTTTCTTTTTGCCATCGTCTTCCGGTACATTGACTGTTTTCAGATTTTTCAGAGTAATGTAAACCGGTTCTCCTGCCAGGTCATTATTGGCAACTATACCCAGTTTCCTGGAAAAGCGGAAGGCCACTTCGTTATCCATCTCTTTTTCCGGATTCAGGCGGATAGTAAATATCCGCTCGTCTTTATTCAGTGTACCTGAGAACATTTCGGTCATGGCAGCTTCCTGTTCTTCCAGGTTGGCAAGCATTATCTTCAGTTGTTCTCCGTCTTTAGGCATGTTGTCTGCCTGTCCGCGTACTAAGGCGTTTTTGCTTTCGCGGATGTTGTAGATTTCTTTGGCGACCAATTCAGCCATTTTAGCTGTAGAACCTGCCATCAGAATCTCTTCTGTCAGAAAATCGCGTGGATTTACTTTTTTTCTCAGCGTAGTGGCTGGTTGTATAGGTGCAGACTTCTTCGGACTTAACGGTACATTGATCGATTTAACAATACCGTCTTCGGTCAACTCTATCAACGGAGCCACTGTTTTATCCTTCAGTTTGACGAAATAGGTATGGTCACTATCGGGGATACCGACAGATTTGGCTTTGACGCTGACCAGTTCCCAATATTCCTGAGGCTCTCCCGACACATCGGTCAGCCGCAGATAACGGTCGGCATATTTGCTGAATTCTCCCGGAGTGTATGTCACTTTATTGGCTTTGACTTCAATGTCGATTGCTGTTTTAGGAAGTGCATAGGTCACCCCGTAATCTTTTCCCCGGGTAACTCCCGCTGTAACTTCTGTCTGGGCATATGCCGAGGCAGAAAGTAACAGTCCTGTCAGTATAATTAGCTTTTTCATTTTCCGGTTTATTTTAACTGGTTTAAAAAACAAAGTTAATGAAGTTATTTGGAAAATCATAAGTTGTTAACCTTTATTCGCTTACCAGACGCCAGGCCATTGGCAGATAATTGACAATATCTCCGGCTGTCATACCGATAACGCCCTGCTTTTTGCGTGCGAAATCGCCGGCCAAACCGTGTACGTAAGTACCTATTTTAGCTGCTTCTTCAGCCGGGTATCCCTGTGTCAGTAAAGCCAGTACGACACCCGTCAACACATCTCCACTTCCGGCTGTCGCCATGCCCGGATTACCTGTGGAGTTGAAATAACATTTGCCCGAAGGGGTGATAATTGCTGAATAAGCTCCTTTTAATATAATATGTACTTTAGCGGTACGAGCCAGTTCACAAGCTTTCATCAGTCGCTCGTACGAATTCTGGCATTTGCCCACCATACGTTCCAGCTCCTTGGGGTGAGGGGTCAGGATGGAGCCTTTGGGGAGCGTGGTCAGTGCATGGCGGTGGTTGGCTAATATATTCAGTGCATCGGCATCCAGCACCAAAGGAGTCTGGCATCCACTGAGTTGCTCGAGCAATGCGGCTTCTGTTTCTTCTGAGCGTCCGATTCCCGGACCGATACCTACCGCCTGATAGTCATCTGTATCTGTGGGAAAAGCAAAGCAGGAATCACTGGCATCGAGTTCGACAATTGCTTCCGGGACGGAAATCTGTAGGATGTCATTGTTACGCATGGGTGCGTGTACAGTCAGCAATCCTACCCCCGAACGCATACAGGCACGGGCCGCCAGCACCGAAGCCCCTGCCATACCATACGATCCGGCAATCAGCAAGGCGTGTCCGAAATTTCCTTTGTGTGAAAAGGGGCTGCGGGGTTTGATCAAAGCATGTATCTCTTCTGCTTCCAATAAGGCATAATTGCTTTCTGTTTCTTCGATGGCTTCATGGCTGAGGTTGATATCCAGCAATTTCCATTCACCAACGAATTCGGCATTCTCTGCGAAGAGAAAAGCCAGTTTGGGCAATTGCAGGCTCAGTGTCAGATGGGCATGGATGATATTGGCTTTTACGTTAAATGTGTTTTCTTCTCCCATCAATCCCGAAGGGATGTCGATAGCAACCACTGTAGCAGGCGATGCATTGATATATTTCACTACAGCCGCGAAACCGCCGCTTAACGGTTTATTGAGTCCCGAACCAAAAAGTCCGTCCACTACCAAATGATCCATTGTCAGGGTAGGAGGTACAAATTGTGTGCTTACTTCACTGAACTTCACATTATCCATCATTTCCACCAACTCTTTGTTGGTCTGACAGTCGGCTGACAGTTCTCCTTTCGGGTTGAACAGATAGGCTTCAACCTTATATTCCTTTTCCGCCAGCATGCGGGCCACGGCAAGGGCATCTCCGCCGTTATTACCCGGTCCCGCAAATACCGTGACAGGAGTTGTGATGTCCCAACGTTCAGTGATGGCTTTTGTCAGTGCCTGCGCTGCCCGTTCCATCAGGTCGATCGATGCAATCGGTTCATGTTCTATGGTGTAAGCATCCAGTTTTTTGATGCTGCTACTTGGAAAAATCTTCATGGTGAACTTTTATTTTAAGTTTTTTGACCCACAAAGATAGCAATTAATATACGAAATCAGGAACTTCTTTTTCTTCTTCTTTTTTTCTGAATGCGCCTGTTTTTCCGTAGTTCTCTCTACGATAACGTTGGTGCAGATAGATAAATGAACATACGAAAGCGACAAAACAAATCACTCCTACATAGCCGGCCATCAGGTTGTAGAAAGTAGTCCAGTTAATGTCAGGTGAAAAGAATTCCTTGACAGCCAATACGATAACCGTACCCGTATAACCGAGAAAATCATTCATGGCAATAAAGAAACCTACATTACCCCGGATTTTAAAGCATGCGATGAATCGGTCGAAGAAAATGGTCTGAAAAGTGAGAAAAGCCAGATAAAGACAGAGGCTCTGAATGAATAACCAGACAATAGCGTTTAATTGCAATTGTTCGTAGCCAAATGAAACCACTGTCATCACTACCATGCTGATGATGATCAATCCCAGTAATATCGATAATGCTTTCAAGTTGCTTCGTACAAAAACCATCAACCCGAAAATGACAAGGATAATGATAGTTACTACGCTGTCTACCTGAGCAAACATCCACGAAGAGTATTGGGATACATCGATAATCTTCACCAGGAAGTCTTCTTTGATATCCCTTAAGATTGTCAATACTACATTGGCAATGAAGAGCAGGGTGAGAAAAGGCATAAAATTCTTGAAGATATCCCAACGCTGTTTGCCGTTCAGTGTTTCCCGTTTCGATTTCATGGCGATATCTTCGGCCGTGGGTTGTGGGAGCCGGTTCAGAGAATAACCCAATAGGGCGAGTATGGGTAAAGCAATACCTCCGATCAGAGCCGGCATCCAGAATTCACTTATGTTTAAAGTGTCCATAACAAACAAGCCGGCGGACTTAGCTGTTCCCGAGCTGATAACCATACTGACACCCAACAGGCTGGCGAGTATGTCCGTCATGCGGCGTCCTTCTATAAAACTAAAAATGATTCCCCACATACATCCCAATGAAAGACCGTTCAGAAACATAGCTCCTATATTATAAGGTGCAGGTAGTAGTCCGAACAGTATCAACGAAGCTTCTGCCAGTACAATGGAGATCAGGATGAATTTCATCCGGTTTTCCCGTTTCAATTCTGAAATGAGTTTGATCCCAATGAACTTGGAAAGTACGTATCCTAATATCTGTGCGATAGTGACCACTACTTTATAATCCATTCCAAATGCCTCAAGTCCATCGAATCCGGCAGCCGTATAAGGTTTTCTTAGTGCATAAACCAGTGAGTAGGAGAGCAATGCAGCACCACCTGCCCAAAGAATGAAAAGGAAATCGGAAAGTTTCTTTTGTGAATTAGTTTTTACTTGTTGTACATTGTCCATAACATCTGCTTGTTGTTTTCTGGCGCAAAAATAGGTCCCTCGTATTACAGACCTGTTACTGAATATATGAATATTTATTATTAATAGATATTGATAATGAAAGAGTTATGTTGTAATGTTTATGTAACATTTATGAAATAGAAACGAAATTCATACTGTGCTTCTATCGAATAAATTCCCTACTTTTAGGTATTGCCTGTTTATATGGAATCTGTAACTTTGTTTGTGAAACCAAAACAAATAATAAATGAAAAGGAAAAGCCTTATTAACAGAATCTTGCAGAATGTCCGTAAACCCGAAGGATTCTTTGGAAGAATGATACTCTGGGGAATGAATCAGGGACATGCTTCGTTGGCTCATTGGGGAATGTCTTGTATGGAGTGGCATCAGGGATGGAACGTGCTTGATATAGGTTGCGGTGGTGGTGCCAACCTGGCGCAAATCCTCAAATATTGCCCGCAAGGTAAGGCTTTTGGCATAGACATTTCACCGGAAAGTGTTGCTTTTGCACGAAAAAGAAACAGAAGGCAACTTGGTACACGTTGTTTTGTAGAGCAGGGGAGTGTCGATCAACTTCCATATTCCGATCACAGTTTTAATGTGGTCACCGCTTTTGAGACCATTTACTTCTGGAGTGACTTACAGCATACTTTTACTGAAGTGGCACGTGTCTTGAAGCCTGGCGGAGCATTTCTTATCTGTTGTGAAATGAGTGATCCGACGAATGAAGTATGGACCAGTCGTGTCGAAGGAATGGTGGTGTATTCCGATGATCAGCTGAAGACTATTCTTGTTAATGCCGGTTTTACCAATATAGCCATGTACCGCCGCAGAAAAGAGGAATTATGTATAATAGGGCATAAGAAAATGATGCAGTTGTAAAGGATACCGATGGTTAGCTTACTACTGAATGTATTAACAATGTTAATGGTAAGAAGAGAAGTTTAATTGCTTGCCGATAACTTATTAACTTCGTATTTTTATGAAGTTAATATCCTATGGTTACGAAGTTAACTTTAACACTGTGTTAAAGTTAACTTCCTATAATCATTTTATTAATACCCTGTTTGCAGGAAATCAGATGATTATATGTTTGTTGTTTAGTTCAGGTAGAATCATCCTTTTACATTTAAAATATGAAGTTGTCAATTTATCAAGTTAGCATTAATACTTCTTGTTACTTAATTAAATGCTTGTTTTTATATTTTTCTATAATACATATATTATAGTACTTCCCTTCTTTATGAAGATTTGAATTATACTTTTGATTTACATGGGTATAGCCATGTTTTGTGAAAATAATCTGTGAAAAGTTTTGGAGACTCGAAAGAAGGTTTTACCTTTGCAACCGAAAATATATATGCGTGTGAATACTCTTTTTTGAATCGAATATATATTTCAAATAAAATAATTCAACGTATCAGATGGTTCTCAAATCTGATGCGAATACTTTTTCTATATCCAATCATTAAAAAACTTAATTTGTAAATTGCTGAAAATAAGGCGTGTTTTTTGAATATTTCTGTTTTTAACAAATTTTCATCCTTAGTCATTACTGAAACTTTTTCTTACGAACGTAGTCTTGGAGACAACAGATAGCGATAAACATTGGTATGTCGTACTGACACGAACTAACTCAGAACGTAAAGTTCGGGATTATTTTCAATTGCAGGAGGTAGATACCTTTCTTCCTGTACAAAACCGTGTCATAGAGCGTGAAGGAAAACGCATTGAGCGTGAGCGCCTTTTGTTGCCCCGTATGGTTTTCGTTCATATCTCCCGTCAGGAAATGGCCGCCGTCCGAAGCACACTGAATGTATACGATTTCCTTCGTGATCGTTCCACCGGGGCTCCTACCTGTATCCCTGATGCGCAAATGGCTGATTTTCGCTATATGCTCGATTACTCCCAGGATCAGGTGATCCTGACAGGAGAGTCCATTCCCAAAGGTACTCGTGTAGTAGTTGCCAAGGGCGATTTACAAGGCTTGCGGGGAGAATTGGTCCGCTATAATAATAAATATCATATTTTAGTACGTATCGATATGTTCGGTAGCGCTATGGTGACTATTCCGGCCAGTTACGTCCGAAAGGATAAATAAAAACTATAAATGTAAAGAAAATACCATTATATGTAATGGCGATAACAATATATGTAACGGGTAATAACAATATATGTAATGTCCCGTTACGTCATTAGATACAATTCTCTTTTATATAAGTCAAAAACCGAAGAAAGAATCGACGAATCATAATTCATTCCTTTTTAAAATGAAAAATTCTCTGTGTAACTCTGTGTCCTCTGTTGTGAAAAAGCTTCTGGAGTATGGTGAGGACGGTACTCCTGTCTATGTGAATGAACTTACTGCGTTAAATCAGGAACTCCGTAATTTGTGTGCCGATCTTCTTCTCCGGAAGGGGGAATCTCCAGAAGAAGAAGCGGAAATACTTGTTGCCTTGTTCAAAGGTTACGATACCATGCTGTTTAATGTCTCCGCAGAGAATGAACAGGTTATTCAAGAGTTATTGGATCGTTCAATGGCTGTTTTAGAAAAACTTCCTGCCTCTGTTTTGAAATGTCAGTTACTGTTGGAGTGCTTTGAGCAGACGGGGGATGAGGAGCTGATAGCCAGCTTAGGGACCGTTCTGGATGTTATGGGTATAATGTAAGTCAGTTATGAAGTGTTTGTAGTGTATTTTTTTAATAAATATAGAGCTTAATTATTTTAAACTGTAAAAGTTTAATTGATAGATTTTTATTTTTTATAAGAATGGTGTAACTAATAGAATTTATCTCTCTTATTAGAATATTGTTTATAAATCCTTATTAAATGAATAAAGGGGGCAAGCATATTGCAAAGAATACTGTAATATTGTATTTACGTATGATGGTAACTATGTTGGTTACATTATATACATCAAGGATTATATTAGAAAGCCTTGGGATTGAAGATTATGGTATTTATAATGTTGTAGGAGGAGTTGTCACATTATTTTCATTTATTAATGGTGCAATGACAAGTGCAACTCAGAGATATATAACTTTTGCTATAGGAAAGGGTGATGCAATAGAACTTCCTAAAGTGTTTAGCATTAGTCTTTTATCGCATTTTTCCATAATAGCTATAGTATTGTTATTTTCGGAAACTATTGGATTATGGTTTTTAAACTCTTATATAAGTATACCTAATGGAAAAATAGTAGAGGCTAATTTGGTTTACCAATTTTCGATTTTGGCTTTTTGTTTTCAGATTATAAAGGTTCCATATGATGCAAATATAATTGCACAAGAGAAAATGTCTATTTATGCATATGTAAGTATTGCAGAAGTAATAATGAAGCTTTGCATTGCTTTCTTGTTGCAATTATTTTTTAGTGATAGACTTGTTTTGTATGCTTTCTTGATATTTTTTTCTTCTGTTCTATTTTACTTTATAAATAAACTTTTTTGTTTAAAAATATATCCTTATTGTAAATATCGTTTCTATTGGGATAAGAATATATATAAAGAATTGATGAGTTTTTCTGGTTGGAGTTTCCTTGGTCAGGTCGCTATTGTATTTTCTAGTCAGGGGAATAATATATTATTAAATATGTTTTATGGAGTAGTTGTCAATGCAGCATTAGGGATTTCAAATCAAGTAAATTCCGCATTGATGAGTTTTGTTAGTAATTTCCAGACGGCTTTTAAACCTCAAATAACTAAGTCTTATGCAAATAGTGATTTTGAATATCTTTTCAATATGATGTTCTATACATCTAAAATGTCATTCTATTTGATATATTTATTGGCTATTCCAATTATTTTTAATATAGATGCTATTTTACATTGTTGGTTAACTATTGTTCCAACTTATACTTCAAACTTTTGTATATTAATGATTATTTATTCATTAGTTGATGCTGTGACTGGTCCTTTTTGGATGGCTATTTTTGCAACTGGAAAAATAAAAAAATATCAAATAATATTGAGTTTGTTTGTTTTTTCAAGTATTATTTTGTCTTATTTTTTGCTTTATTTTGGAGGATCTCCGGAAAGTGTATTATGGATAAGAGTTGGTATAAATATATTAGTATTGTTGATTAGAGTTTATTTTGTAAAATATTTATTAGGAGTTCCTCTGGAGCTTTTTCTGCAAAAAGTGTTGTTCCCAGTTGGTTGTGTTGTCACATTAAGTATTCCTTTATCTTATCTAATATATATGCAAATTTATAATTTTCATTTTATTTTTATTCTTATCGTAATATTGCTATTAAATGGGGTTATAGTAATGTTTGCTGGTATAAATAAGAATGAAAGGGGGAAAATATATAATATGGTGTATAATTTAAAACTTAAAAAAGTGTAAATATGGAATCTCATGATATCGGTTTCTATTGGGATGACTTTGAGGTTGGGGGTACATTTGTTCATAGCCTTTCTAAGACAATTTTTGAAAGTGATAATAATCTTTTTTGTCTTTTGACAATGAACTATCACCCAGTACATACAAATGTTGATTATGCAGCTAAGAATCAACATGGTAAAGTATTAGTTGTTGGAACATTAGTTTTCTCTTTGGTTGTTGGAATGACTGTTCCTGATATTAGTGGCAAAGCGATTGCTAATTTATGCTATGAAGATATCCAACACTTGGGTCCTGTATTTATCGGAGATACCATATATTCTAAAACAATAATTCTTGAAAAGTATCCTTCTCATTCTAAAAAGGATAGAGGAATTGTTTATGTGAAAACGATTGGGTATAATCAGAATGGAGAGGAAATTATAAGTTTTAAACGTAAAGTTTTAGTAAAGCGAAGAGAATATGAGCCATCTATTTAGAAGTTTGATGTTTGTGCCTGCTCATAATGAGCGTTTATTGAATAGTGCATCTAGATCGGATGCTGATGTATTAATTTTAGATATAGAAGATTCTGTTCAGCCAGTGTCGAATAAGATAATAGCACGAAATAATATAGTTAAATATATTGGTGATCATATTTTTTTAAATCGTCCTATTTATCCTAGAATTAATGATAGAGAAAGTGGTGAATTATTAAAAGATATCTATGCGTTAACAATTCCGGGTGTTTCGGGTTTTATGTATCCTAAATCGACTAAAGGAGAAGATATATATTTTATTGGTAAGCTGCTGGAAACTGTAGAGTATGAAAAAGGTTTTCCTATTGGGACTTTTAAAATAATTCCTTTGATAGAAACAGCAGGGGCTATTGTAAATCTGAAAGATATTTGTACGGCATGTTCTAGAGTAGTGGCTGTTGCTTTTGGTTGTGAAGATTATGTAACGGACTTACGTGGAGAGCATGATGAAAAAGGAGAAAGTATATTTATGGCTAGATCTTTAATCTCAGCTTGTGCAAGAGCTTGTAACATTTATCCTATTGATACTGTTCACATCAAAGTACATGATTTAGAGGATCTAGAGAAAAATTTGATTTTGTCTAAAAAATTGGGATTTGAAGGTATGCTTGTATTAAATCCTAAAGAATTACCATTAGTACACAGATATTTTTCTCCTACTCAAGAAGAAGTTGAGTGGGCAAAAGAAATGTTAGCGTTAGCGTCTGACTCTGTTAGTGAGGGCAAAGGAGTTGCAGTCAAAGGAGATAAATTCATAGGACCTCCAATGGTGAAAATGGCTAATAATATACTGATGAAGCAACAATTAATAAAGGAAAAAGTACAATGATAACTTTTGATAGTTTGCGTAATGATTTAAAGATGTTAGGGGTTTCCAGTGGTGATTTACTTTTTTTACGAATATCTTACAAAGCTATTGGAAGGGTGGAAGGAGGACCGAAGACTTTTGTTGATGCTTTACTAGACGTAGTTGGGAAGGAAGGAACAATTGTTGTTACAGCTTTTCCTTCTAGATATAGTTCTTTTATGAGATTTTTTTATAAATATAATTTGTCTAATAAACTAATTTCTAAAACGGGAGCTATTTCTAATATTGTATTATCAAACCCGAATGTTTCTGTTTCTGCCCATCCTACTTTACCATTTGCGGTAATAGGTGCGAAAGCACAGGAATTGATAGAGCATAAAGATAATGATAGCTTTAGTAATTATGATATTTTAAAGAAAATGCTATCTATGAATGGAAAGTGTCTACGCATTGGAGGTGAACCTTTCGATGGGACAACACATATAGCTTTAACGGATTTTCTAAAAAAAATGGGATATTATCAAGTTAGAGAGTCTAGTGGACGATACTATTATAATAGTAAAAATAAAAAGATTTGGTATGATAAGCTACCTTCATTATTCTGTCCCCAAGGATTTTTCAATTTTTATCAGAAGAAATTGAAAGATTCGATTATTGTTTCATCTGGATATGTTGGTGAGGGAGAGGCGGTTATAACAGATATGTCTACTTCTTATAAAATTGAAAAAGAGCAATTGTTTAAGAATTCATATGCTTTATTTTGTGATGATCCAGATTGCATATGGTGTAGAGTATCTTATAGTTATTCCGATTTATCTTATTTTAATTATATAAATATTCAGCTAAAGCAATTATTTAAGAAAAGATCAAAAAAAGCACTGAAAAATATATACAAAGTGTTATTACTTATTTTTTTTGGGAAAAAGTGTCAATAAAACTGTTCTTTACTATGAAAATAAATGGGCAAGTATTTACAATAAAGCAACTGTTTTTTCTAATATTATATTATAGTATTTTATTCTACATGCCTTGTAGTACAAATCTTGTATTTGGAAAACTGATGAAACATTGGCGATATTTATGTTGCCGAAATATATTCTTGAAATGTGGTCGTAATGTTAATATTGAACGTAAGGCAATTTTTGGTTCTGGGAGGAATCTTGTCATCGGCGATAATTCTGGTATTGGAATAAATTGTTGTGTACCAGGAAATATAGTTATAGGTAAGAATGTAATGATGGGACCTAATGTTTATATTTTAGGACAAAATCATGAATTTAGTAGAATAGATATTCCAATGATTATGCAAGGTCATGCTAAAGTAAAACAAACGATAATTGAAGACGATGTATGGATTGGACGTGATGTGCTTATGACTCCCGGTAGAACCATACAAAAAGGAACAATTATTGCAGGGGGAACTGTCCTTTGTAAAGATTTTCCAGAATATTCAGTCGTTGGTGGGAATCCATCAAAGTTAATAAAGATAAGAAAATAGAATACAATATGATGACTATTTGTATTTCTAATCATAATCGATTAAATAATAGATATGACTATATGGTCATGTTAGTTATATTTACACTTATAGCTGGCAATTTAGGAGGGGCATTGCAGCCTATTAGATTAATCGGACTATTTTCGCTTCCATTTGTTCTGACTTTTTATTTATAATAATAAATTAAGATTTCGGAATATTCTATGTTTTTTATTCTATGTTTTTTTTATTCACTGGTAAGTCTATTTTGGACAAGTGATATCAATGAAGCTTTTAAGGAGTTTTTATTATTCGACACATATTTCGCTCTTTTTTTTACTTGTCTATCTTTCTTTTAATGCTAATCAACCCTATCGCTCAATAATTAAGGGCTGGCTCATTGCTTTTTATTTTCAGCAATTATTGCTGTTTGTGAAATTTTATTTGACATACATCTTCCGATGAATATTTATGAATCAGATTTATTATTAAATTCTGGGGTACTGTGATGCAAAAACAATATGCATCGGTTACATTTGGCAATTATAATGGTTATGTTACTTTTTGTGTTGTGTCTTGCCCTTCTTATTTGCATATATCTTGAGTGCTGTGAAGGTTAGGTGTTTATTATATGGCTGGCTATCTTTTATGTTAATGGCTTACATACTCTTAATCAATGCTTCAAGAGGTGGACTATTATCTTTATTGATCTGTTTTTGATCTTTTTTTTTTTTTTTAAACGAACAAACATAAAAATACAAGAAGATAATTTTCTTTATTTTGATTAGTTTTATATGTTGCACCATATACGTATATTCTGATATATTGCTTCTTCAAATCGTTTCAAGATTTGTTGAGTCAGAAGCTATTGTAAGCGATAGTTCTAGAACAGAACTTATTGAGTTTGCTTTTTCTCTATTTCTCAATTCGTACTTTTGTGGAACAGGGATAGGCAGTATTCAAGCTTCTTTAGAGACTCTTACCTCTGGTATAACTTTACCACATAATCTATTTATAGAAATTTTAGTACAATATGGATTGGTGATTTTCTTTTGTTTTTTATCATTATTATATTTTATATTTTTAAATATTCGAAAAGCTAAGGATTTGGTTATTCGTTATGTACTATGTGCAGCTTTATGTAGTTTGCCTGCTATGGCTGTAATAAATAGTTCTTATCTCTTATTTCCTGTAATATGGATCTATTTTTCCTCTTTGTTTGTATTTGTTACACTTGATAAATAATATGCTTGATTTTTATAACTATTGGTATGCTTCAATGCAGCATGAAGAGCACTCCTTTTTAAAGAAGATGCGAATTTATTCTGTTTTAAGATTTTTTATTCGAGTTTTAGCCAATATAACCATTCCGATTTATTACGTTCTTACTGTAAATAATAAGAAATATTCTTTATCGAGTGGGGAGCTTAAAAGTGAACGTATAATAGTGACTTTAACTTCGTTTCCTGCACGAATAAATCGACTTTGGTTAGTCATTGAGTCGTTGTTGAGACAGAGTCATAAACCTGATATGATTATTTTATGGTTATCGAAAGATCAATTTTCTAATCTTGATTTATTACCTAAGAGTCTGCTTAAATTGCGTAAGAGGGGGTTGCAAATCTTTTTAAGAGAGGGTGATTTACGTTCTTACAAAAAATTTTTTTATACGTTATCAGAATATCCTAATGATGTTATGATTACGGTGGATGATGATATTTTTTATCCGACTTCTGCTATAGAAGAGCTTTTAAAGGAAAGTTTAAGATATTCATGTCCTGTGGTTGTTTCTCGTTATTTTTCTGCTATTACGCAAGATAATCTAGGTAATTGTCTCCCTTATATTAAGTGGAAACAATTAACGAACAAATCAAGAGATAAAATATTTTTTGGTTCAGGTGGTGGAACTTTGTTTCCTCCAGGAGTATTGTACAAAGATGTTTGTAATATTGGTCTTTTTCAAAGGTTAGCACCTTTTGCTGATGACATATGGTTGAATGTGATGTGTCGATTACAAGGCACTAAAATAGTACCAGCTAAAGAACGAAGTGCAAGTCTATTACCAGTTATAAATTTAATAAATGTAGCATTGGCTGATAAAAATATAGGTAATAACTTGAATGATAAACAGATTAAGTCTGTTAGAGAATATTATCTAAAAAAAGGAATAGATCCTTTTGCTATAAATAATAAATAATAGAATATGGAGAAGATTAAGATTGCCGTAATAGGTCTTGGTTATGTTGGGCTTCCCTTGGCCCGATTGTTTTCGACAAAATATGAATGTATTGGTTTTGATCTGAACCAGTCTCGTGTTGATGCTTTAAATTCCGGTCATGATATGACTTTAGAGGTTTCTGACGACTTACTTCGGAAAGCGATAGAAAATGGTTTCAAATGTACCAGTAATATTGACGAAATAAGTAATTGTAACTTTTATGTTGTAGCTGTACCAACCCCTGTGGATTTGAATAATCGCCCCGATCTTACACCTTTGATTGGTGCGAGTACTACAGTCGGAAAAGTTATTTCAAAAGGGGATATTGTTGTGTATGAATCTACTGTATATCCGGGAGTAACAGAGGAAGAATGTCTTCCGGTAGTCGAAAAGGTGTCTGGGTTAACATACAATGTAGATTTTTATGCAGGTTATTCGCCAGAACGTATAAACCCGGGTGATAAAGAGCATACTGTTGAAAAGATTAAGAAAGTAACTTCCGGTTCGACTCCTGAGATTGCTGACATTGTTGATTCTGTTTATAATTCGGTGTTGGTTAACGGTACTCATAAAGCCCCTTCTATCAAAGTGGCTGAAGCTTCCAAAATAATAGAGAACTCCCAGCGCGATGTGAATATTGCCTTCATGAATGAACTCTCAAAGATCTTCAATGCAATGGGCATTGATACCAATGATGTTATTGAGGCTGCATCTTCCAAATGGAATTTTATCAAGTTGAAACCTGGTTTGGTCGGTGGTCACTGTATTAGTGTTGATCCTTATTATCTTATTCAGAAGGCCCAGGTTTATGGGGTACTCCCACGAATCATGTCTGCAGCAAGGCGTTTGAATGATGGTATGGGAGACTATGTCGCTAATCAGGTGATTAGATTAATGAATAAAAAAGGTATTCTTGTCAAAGATTCAAAGATTCTGCTTCTGGGTTTTACTTTTAAAGAAGATTGCCCTGACATTCGAAATACCAAGGTGATAGACATTTATTCTACCTTACATGAGTATACTTCTGACATTACCGTTTATGATGCTTGGGCTAATTCGGCTAAAGTGGCACATGAATATGGTATATTGATCCTGACTGCTGGTATTGATAATTTGGTTGGACAATTTGATGCGGTGGTGTTGTGTGTTGGACATAAAGAGTTCCGGCATATGAATATTCGCGGCTTTCTCCGTTCTGATATGGGTGTTGTTTATGATGTTAAAGCTGTATTGAGTAAAGATATAATAGATGGCAGATTATAATTCTTCTATTTGTTGTATTTTTAATATAGGGACTCACTATCGCAATCCTATATATTCAAAAATGTCTTCGGAGCTTCCCTGTGATTTTTATTTTGGCGATCGTTTATTGACGCCAATAAAGAAAATGGATTATACCCAATTGAACCATTTTCGCTCAGAATTGCATAACAAATATTTATTTTCTCAGTTTTATTGGCAATCTAAATCTGTCCGGTTAGTCTTTAAACCCTATACTTATTATGTATTGGATGGAGAACCTTATTGTTTGTCTTCATGGGTTATCCTTTTCTGGGCAAAACTTTTAAATAAGAAAACAGTAGCTTGGACTCATGGTTGGTATGGCAGAGAAAGTATTGTAAAGAAGGTTATAAAAAAGTTGTTTTATTCTTTGTTTTCTGAGTTGATGGTTTATGGCGAATATGCTATTTCCCTGATGTCAAAAGAAGGCTTTGATAAATCAAAGATGGTTTGTATTGCAAACTCTTTGGATTATGATAATCAGTTGAAAATCAGATGCAATTTGTCGCCTTCTTCTATTTATTCTACTCATTTTTCCAACTCCTATCCTGTATTATTCTATATTGGGCGTGTGCAAAAATCGAAGAAATTGGAATATATAATCCAAGCTATGGATATCTTGAAACAGAAAGGGTTTCCGGTAAATCTTGTTGTTGTCGGTAAAGATGTGGATGGGGTTCATCTTGATTGTGAAATAGCTAAATATAATCTTGGCTCTCATGTCTGGTTATATGGACCTTGTTATGACGAGATGCGCATAGGAGAGATGTTCTATAATGCGGATGTTTGTGTGTCTCCTGGGAATGTTGGCTTGACTGCTATCCATTCTCTGACTTATGGTTGTCCTGTCATAACACATAATAATTTTCCTTTCCAAGGTCCTGAATTTGAATCTATAATTCAGGGAAAAACGGGGGATTTTTTCCAGGAAAATGATGTAAACAGTTTAGCTGATACCATTCAGAAATGGTTAAGTCGGAGTTTATATAGTAGAGATGATATCCGGCAGTTTGCCTATCAGACAATTGATACTAAATGGAATTTATATTACCAAATGGATGTCCTCAAAAAAGTTTTTTCTTAAAACAAATTAAGGATGAACAATTTTCGAAGTTTAGTTAGAAATGGTATTTTGGATATTTTAGGAACGTTTTCGCGTCCTCAGAATGGAATTCATATATTGAATGGACATATGATATGTCGCGGAGCGGTCAGCGATCAAGCTAAAGATTATTTTTCTTACCAGTTAAAGCAACTTTCTCGTTATGTGCATTTTATACGAGTGGAGGAAGCCACTTCTCTAATCCTCAATCATAAAAGTGTCGATGAACCTTTGGTTGCCTTTACATTTGATGATGGTTTTATGGAATGTCATTCAATGATAGCACCTGTTTTGGAACAGTTTGGGGTGAATGCGGCTTTTTTTATCAATCCTAATTTCGTAGATGGGGATGATGTGTATATTCAGAATTTTACAAATAATATAGTTCTTACTCCCGGTAAGATTCCAATGCGCTGGGCAGAGATAAGAGATTTACAGTCGAGGGGACATGTTATTGGTGCACATACAATGGATCATTATATGATTAATGATAATGATTTGGCAGAATTGGATAAACAAATAGGCTGTTGTAAATCAGTTATTGAACATAAACTTTCTACTCCTTGTGAATATTTTGCTTTTCCATACGGCCGTTTGGAACATGCTAATCAATCTTCGATTGATATTGCATGTAAGTATTACAAATATGTGTTTTCTCAATCGGATTATAAACATTACTTTTCTTTTGATGGTCGTGTAATTAACAGACGCCATTTTGAGCCCTTTTGGCCCGTGAAACATGTTTCTTATTTTTTGAGTTGCCATAAAAAATAGGGGACTTTAATTAGTCTTTTCGATCTTGTTCTCTTCTATTTGATCACTACGATAGTGAAAACTCTCTTTCAAATAAATGTTGTTGCTAACTCTGGTTCCACCGGCCATATTGCAGAGGAGTTAGGGCGTTTGGTTATTGCTTCTGGCTGGAAAAGTTATATTGCTTACGGTCGTTGGGCCTGTCCCAGCCAATCTATGTTGATTAGGGTTGGAACTAGATTTGATCTCTTTGTCCATGGCTTGAAATCCATGTTGTTTGACAGGCATGGTTTTGGTTCACGGAGAGCTACCTTGCACTTAATTTCAAAAATAGAGAAAATAAAACCGGACATAATCCATTTGCATAATCTTCATGGCTATTATTTAAACTGTGAGGTTTTATTTGACTATCTATCTACAGCTAAAATACCTGTTGTTTGGACTTTGCATGATTGTTGGAGTTTCACGGGACATTGTGTCCATTTTCAGAATATCGGGTGTGAGAAGTGGAAGACAGGTTGTTTTGCATGTCCCAATATACGAGATTATCCCAAAGCTTTAGGTTGTGATAACTCTCGTATGAACTATATAGAAAAGAAGAGATTGTTTACTTCGGTTGAACGTATGATGATTGTACCTGTTTGCAATTGGCTAAGTGATATGTTGAGTAAGTCATATCTTTCTCAAATAAAACGGCAGACTATTGTTAACGGGATTGATTTGAAAGTGTTTACTCCAAAAGGTAATCGTGATGTGATAAAAAGTAATTTAGGTGTAGGGACACGATACATGATTTTAGCTGTTGCTACGGTTTGGGGGACTACGAAGGGATTTGATGATCTTATATACCTAAACTCTTTATTACCAGATAAGAGTGTCATTGTTGTGGTGGGGCTAACCATAAAACAAATAAAAAAATTGCCTGGTAATATGATTGGTATAGAGAGAACGGAGAATATTAATCAGTTGGTTGAAATATATTCTGCTGCAGATATTTTTATAAACCCGACATATCAAGATACATTACCTACAGTCAATATTGAAGCGCTTGCTTGTGGTACTCCTGTTATAACTTATGATACCGGAGGCAGTGCTGACATTGTAGATTCTGATACGGGAATGGTTTTAAAACGTGGGGATATTCATACGTTATTAGAAAAGATTTTAGAAATAAGAGAAAGAGGTAAAGAGTCTTATATAACAAAATGTCGCCAAAGAGCATTACAATTTTTTGATAAGTCAAAGCAGTTGAGTTACTACTTGTCTCTTTATGATCAATTACTAAATAAAGAAAGATAGTTCTTCTTTCATAGTTATGAAAATATCCCTTGTTACTGTCACTTTTAATAGTGCTAAAACGCTTCGTGATACGATTCATTCTGTTCTTTCGCAGTCTTATACTAATATAGAATATATAATAGTGGATGGTTTGTCTAATGATGAAACCGTTGCACTTATTAAAGAATATGAACCTTTATTTCAGGGTCGTTTGAAATGGATAAGTGAGAAAGATAAGGGACTCTATGATGCTATGAATAAAGGGATTCGAATGTCTACCGGGGATATTGTCGGGATTATTAATTCGGATGATTTTTATCATAGAGAAGATGTTTTAGAGAAAGTTGCTCAATCGTTTGAAGTTGGTGAAACAGAGGCGATTTATGGAGATGTACGTTTTGTAAACCCTGATAATTTGGATAGGACAGTTCGCTATTATTCTTCTAAAAGGTTTGTCCCATCCTTGTTTCGATTCGGATTTATGCCTGCCCATCCAACATTTTTTACATATAGAAAATATTTTGACCTGTTTGGCTATTATAAAACAAATTATAAAATAGCTGCTGATTATGAATTGCTTGTTCGTTTTTTATATGTACATCGGTTAAAAAGTAAATATTTGCCTTTGGGTTTTATGAAAATGAGAACAGGAGGTGCGAGTACAGCTTCTATTAAGAGTAATATCTTATTGAATAAAGAGATAGTAAGGGCATGTAAGGAGAATGGAATATGGACTTGTTATCCCTTGCTTTTATTAAAATATTTAGTAAAAGTGTTTGAACTGATTTTTATAAAAAAATGAATATACTTATTTCTGGAATTCATGGTTTTATAGGCTCTAATTTTATTGGGGCTTTGAAAGATAAACATACTTTGTATGGGCTTGATATTGTTTTTCCTGCTAAAGATGGGGTCGTTAATACTTTTTCTTGGCGAGATATCGAACCCACATCTTTCCCTTTTCAAGCCCTTCCTCAGTTTGATGCCATTATTCATCTTGCCGGAAAGGCTCATGATACGAAAAACCAATCGGTTGCTCAGTCTTATTTTGATATCAATACTGGTTTGACTCAAAAGATCTTTGATTTCTTTTTGGAGTCTTCTGCCAAGAAATTCATTTTCTTTAGTTCGGTGAAAGCTGCTGCCGATAGCGTAGTGGGAAACGTACTTACTGAAGACGTGATTCCGACCCCGGTTGGTCCTTATGGGGAGAGCAAGATTAAGGCGGAAGAGTATATAAAAGAGCATTTTATGTTTCCAACTGCTTCTATTGATGAGGATCAGTCTTTGCGGTTGGGGAAAGATAAGGGGAGGACGGCTATGAATAAACAGGTATATATCCTTCGTCCCTGTATGATTCATGGCCCTGGAAACAAGGGAAATTTAAATTTATTATATAACGTAGTGAAGAAGGGAATCCCTTGGCCTCTTGGCGATTTTGATAATCGTCGTTCGTTTACTTCAATCGATAACCTTTGTTATGTGATTGAGGGGCTTTTGAATCAGGATGTACCTACGGGCATCTACCATATGGGAGATGATGAAGCTCTGTCAACGAATGAACTGATTGGCATCATGTGTGAAGCAATGGGAAAAAAGCCGCATATCTGGAAGATGAACAAAGGGCTTATGGAAGGATGTGCCGGCTTGGGTACTCTGCTGCATTTACCTTTGAATACGGAAAGACTTCGTAAACTGACGGAGAATTATGTAGTAAGTAACGCTAAGATCAAAGCCGCTCTCGGGATTGATAAAATGCCTGTGACAGCTAAAGAGGGGTTGATGAAGACCATTCGTTCATTTGAAGAAACTAAATAACTTATGTACTATCTAATCATCTTAGTTCTGCTATTCCTGGCAGAACTTTTTTATTTCCGTATTGCGGATAAGTGTAACATTATCGATAAGCCTAACGAACGTAGTTCACATACCCGGATTACACTGCGTGGTGGAGGAATCATCTTTTATTTTGGGGTGTTGGTCTATTTTCTCACAAACCACTTTGAATATCCATGGTTTATGCTGGCTTTGACTCTGATAACTTTTATCAGTTTTATAGATGACATTCGTTCTATTTCGCAAGGATTGCGTTTAGTCTTTCATTTTACGGCAATGGCTTTGATGTTTTATCAATGGGGATTGTTTAGCTTGCCTTGGTGGACAATCCTTGTTGCCCTGATCATTTGTACTGGGATTATTAATGCTTACAACTTTATGGATGGCATTAATGGCATAACAGGCGGATACTCATTGATCATTCTGATAGCATTGGCCTATATAAATAGGGTATATGTTCCATTTGTTGAAACGGACTTTATTTATACTATGCTTTGCGCAGTATTGGTCTTTAATTTTTTTAATTTTCGCAAGAAAGCGAGATGCTTCGCCGGTGATGTTGGGTCGGTCGGTATAGCTTTTGTGATCCTTTTTCTGATCGGAAGTTTAATTATCAAAACAGAGAATTTTAGTTGGCTCGTATTACTTGTTGTATATGGAGTAGATAGTGTGTTGACTATCATTCATCGATTGATGCTTCACGAAAATATTGGTCTGCCGCACCGGAAACACTTATATCAGATTATGGCTAATGAATTGAGAATACCGCACGTAGCAGTATCGTTGGTGTATATGATTGCGCAATTTGTAATTATCATCGGGTATTTATATTGCCGGGATTATGGTTATTGGTATTTATTGGGTTGTATCATCTTGCTGAGTGGAATATATATTATTTTTATGAGCAAATATTTTCACTTACATCTTTTACCTAAAAGATAATTATTATATTTATGATAATTGGGGATATGGTCGTTATTAATCCTTTCATAGTTGGAGGATATGTCTGATAATCCCTTCTATAAGCTATAACTTACTTTTCCGGTTTCTATAAACTGTTTTAATAAGGATGCAATTAATGCATCCTTATTTTTTTACTTCGTCTATGGTGTCTTTTATACACGATATATCCTGAAACGAGAATCAACGTTAGCAGAAGTCCGGAGATAAAAACGAATAGATCCGAGAAAACACCTAAGAAAGGTGAATAGCAGCGACCGACATGGAGTTCTAAGCAGAAATTCCATAATGACATGGGTTGCTGTTGCATAAAAACAGGCATTGCCGGCAATGCTAAATTATTCTCTTTATTGCGTGCTCCGTTGTCGTATTCGAAGATTACCTCCCGCGTGATTAAATCGTCGGTGAATCCGTTAACGAGACTGCCGCCGAGTGGTCTCCCGTAAGTTGCTGCCGGGGGGTGCCCTGTATAATAATCGAGAACACTTCCTGTAGATGGGTTCCAGATAAACAGTCCGCTGAAAGAGCCGATTAACCATTCGTCCGGGTTTTTCGGATAAAACACATTAACTCCCATAGGACTTACTGGTGGGGTTCGTTTTAATTTAACCGGTGGCAGTGTAAAGTCTTTTATAAGATAGAAATCGGTTGACGAAGACAATAACCAGACATTTTTTGATGCGTCCCATCGGATACTGCGGAGTTTGTCATGCCACGGATTGTCTGAATCAAGAGTTGTTCCGGGGATGGGGTTCGTGTTCACCAGAACAAAAGGTATCATTAAGGGCGGTCGGAGACACATACCCGTAACAGATAACAATATGGTCAGTACGATCAGCCATGTACCCAATTTATTGTGCCAGTTCAGTGAAGTTTTCAAGGCCTTTGCCTGTGTTTTGACAGGGAGCCTTTTTCTGTGTCTTCGGCGAATGAATGAGGGAAGAAAAGTATATATGATTCCCGTTATACTGAGAATGATTAATACTACTCCCAGAAAATCAACTACCAGTTTGCCGGGTGTACCGAACAACTCTCCGCTATGGAGGAGCCAGATGGTACGGAATAAGGAGGTTTTCGGTGAATAACTCGCGGGGGCTTTTAATTCTATTTTTTTGAATTGATGGTAAGGAGATACACTGGTATACAGATTAGAACGTGTGAGCACGACCAGAGTATCTCCGCGTTGGGTTATATCAGAGATTCGTTCTTCATTTCCGGATATCGGATACTCCTGCCATTTGTTTTTGTCCAGGAGATAGACAGAGTATAATCCGGCACACCAAATATCGTTATTGGCAAGGCGGATGATATTACTTATTTTGCGATTGTCGATTCCCCGAACCAGACCTTGGTTGAAATCGGTAAAGGTGATGAAACAGGAGTCTGTTTGCCAGACTCCTGCATTACCATATGCCAGAATTTTCCCATCAGGAAGGCGTAATGTTCCTTTTATAATTCCATTATTCCAGTTTCTGTAGTGATAGCTTTCCGGCATCCAGTTTCTGTTGACTTCAACTTTTGAAAAAAGTGTACGGTGATTGAGTACAATGCCTGAGAAACAGAACATCAGGATAAAGAAGCTAAAGAACAAACCTACCCATTTATGGTATTTCTTCCAGAAATTTTTCATTAGAGATTGTTACTTAGTTTAAATTGGTACTGCCATTCGGCTGAATGGTGTATTCAAAGGAATAAATGCCACTATTGCCTTCGTCATCATAAAAACTTTTGGCTTTTAGTTTTGCATATTTCCCACTGGCTGTGCGGACGATAAATACATAATCACTTGGCGTGTAAGTGGGAGGGGGGCCGGCAAAAGTGATTGCTTTACAAAGTACTTCGTTGGCAGTAGACTCCATGGTAGGAGGAGGAAATCCGGTGCCGGGAGCGGTAATGGTATAGGATGCATCGACAGTGAATGTTCCTTGAGGAACTGTCGTACAGGCTGCCATATCTTTGATATTCGTGAGTAAAGCACCGCCTTTTCCCTTACCGGACGCGCCGCTGTTGGTACGCACATTGTAACGGTTGAATGCGATATCCCAATCTGTGTTTTCGGCATGGGCTTCTTCACTGATGTTTACTTCTTTTCCTTTTTCAAGTGAATAATAAATCCAGTCGTTCCCATATGCTGTTTTCCGGCTCAGGCTTACCTGTTTTACCGGTAAAGCACCTCCCCCCTGTGAGGGATCGTCGGGCAGAGAACCGTTATTGTCACCTGAGCAGGAGGTGCTGATAAATGCTGATAGTACGCCAAATAATAGAATGGCGAATCTGAATTTGCTTTTGTTGTTCATACTTGTTTTAGTTTAATTTATTTATAGTGTATAATTACATGCGATAAAATAATTTCTTCCCGGTGAGGTAGAGGTATTGAAGGTTACCCGGTCTGAGGTATAATCGAACAGGTTGGTTATTCCTGCCGTGATTCTCAGGTTCTGCATGATGTATTGTGACACCGTCAGATCCCAAAGACAATAGGGGTTCACCTTAGCCTGATAGTAGGCTTCTACTTTCTTTCCCTCTATTTCGAGTTCGTCCAATACGTCGAATCTCTTTTTTCCCATGATATTGCCGGACAGATTGACAACTGTGGCATAACGGGGGATACGTGTATTGTATTCGGCACGGATGTTGCCGGAATGTGGACTGGAAGAACTTAACCGGACTCCGTCAGCGTCTTTGCTTGTGTAGAGGTAATTGTAAGCTCCGTGTACATTGATGTGTCTGTTTATCTGTACCTTGCACATGGTTTCAACTCCTGCCAGATGACTTTTCCCCACATTGGTATAATGGAGTTCGGTTTGGTCATTACTCCACATTCCTTCTATTTTGTTTCGGAACCAGTTACTGTAGATGTTGGTATTGATATTGATCCAACTATTCACGTACTCTCCTGAAAGTGATATATAATTGTTGGTTTCAGGTTTCAGTTTACTGTTGCCATATATCCAGAACATCCCCAGGTGATCCCAGTTCATATAGAGTTCTTTAATGCTGGGTGAACGGTATCCGCGTGCATAATTGAAGCGGACTGTGAATGGGAATACTTTATACATGACAGAGGCTTTGGGAGTGACGTTGGCACCATATTTTTCGTGATAGTCACATCGCAGTCCCGCCACAACGGAGAATTGCTTGTTGATACTCCAATCGTCCTGGAGGAAAGCGGTAGCATACCATTGGCTTTTGTTCTCTTTTACACCGGTTTCGAATTTATCACTGAACAATGACTCTCTGTAAAATTCCAAACCGCCCGTGATGGTCTGTTTGTCCAATGCAGTGGTAGTGTAAACGACGCGTGGCTGAATAATATTGTTTTTATATTCAAGGCGGCGCCCGCTTTTCAATTCGTATTTATCATAACGATTGTAATGGTCGGTATGAATAGAAGCAACCAGAGCCGATTTATCGGAAATCGTATAGTCTATTGTGCCCCCATAAGTATAGTCTTCTGATTTTTCGAAAATGTTATCTGCTTGAAAATCATACTTGTTTAGCATATAATAGCTTCCCTTTAACTGGACCTTCAGTCGTTTACTGAAACGATAATCCATTTTATGGGTTACTTGCACGTCTTCGTATCCCGATATGCTGGTGGGAGTTGTGTTGAGTTCTTCGGTAATTGTGGTGTTATAGGCCGGGAAGAATTTTACCAACGGCTTTTTGTCATATAATTGATATCCGTCGAAACTTTTATAAAGTATATCGGTGTTCATCGTGAATTTTCCTAAGTTTAATCCAAGGGATAAATTGGTGTTCAGATTGGGTTTATCTAAATGGGTCCGGTACTTGTATTGTGAATGGTCCTTGGGGGTATCTTTATAATTTTGCTGGTTTTTTCCCGCATAACGTATCTCTGCGGAGGCTTCAAACTTCTTTTTAGCTTTACGGGTAATGATATTGATGACTCCACCCATAGCTTGTGAGCCGTAAAGGGCAGAAGAGGCCCCTTTGACTATTTCGATATGGTCAATATTATAAAGATTGATTCGTGAATAGTCAATGTTGCCACCGTTTTCTCCTGCTATGCGTTCACCGTCTATCAGGAAAAGGATATGTTTGGAGCCCAAGCCCTGTATGTCGATACTGGTTCCATAACCGACTTCCTGAAAATTGAGTCCGGGTACTTCCTGGGTCAAGAGATCCTGGATGTTACCGGTTCCCCTTTCTTCTATTTGTTTTGCGGTGATTACCTGAGTGATAACTGGTGTGTTTTTTATTTTTTTTTCAGTTCGGGTGGCTGTAACCACAATTTGTTCAAGGTTGAAAGGATCATCATTCATATAAGAAACTGTGTCCTTTTCTTGCCGTACATTCTGTGCTGCTAAAGGGAGTGCACCTATAAAAGTCAGTAGTAATGCAAATTTTGTTCTTATCATAATCTTTGTTTTTGGAGCAGCAAAGATATAGGGTACTTAAAGAGTGTGAAATACCTAAAAATAGGTAAAAGACAGATGACGATTAATACTAATTCCATCGAAATAATTAGTTCAGCTTCCGGATGGCTTTTCTCACCTCGCATATCGGAGGGATTCTGCCGCTTCTCTTAAAGAATTTGCAGGAGATGGTGTAAGGAGTGGAATAAAAATCGTATTTTTGCAACCAACTTTTTTAAAATAACCGGTTATGAATACCATTCAGATAAAAGATAAACTATTCACTGTTTCTATCAAGGAACAAGAGATTCAAAAAGAAGTGATTCGCGTGGCGAATGAAATTAATCGTGACCTGGCAGGTAAGAACCCTTTGTTCCTCAGTGTGTTGAATGGTTCGTTCATGTTTACTGCCGATTTGCTGAAACATATAACGATTCCCTGCGAAATTTCATTTGTAAAGTTAGCCTCTTATCAGGGAGTATCGTCTACCGGTACTATTAAAGAAGTGATCGGTATCAATGAAGATATAGCGGGACGTACTGTTGTTATCGTAGAAGATATTGTAGATACGGGACTGACTATGCAGCGTTTGCTGGAAACACTGGGAACGCGCGGGCCACAGGAAATCCACATTGCTTCGTTGCTGGTAAAGCCGGATAAGCTTAAGGTGGATCTGAATATTGAATATGTCGCAATGAATATTCCCAATGATTTCATTGTAGGATACGGACTCGATTACGACGGTTTCGGGCGTAATTATCCGGATATTTATACAGTTATAGACTAACATAAAATAAATAATAGGTATACCAGTAATGGTAAAATGTAGAATTATAAATTAACAAGATGCTGAACATTGTAATTTTCGGTGCTCCCGGTTCAGGAAAGGGAACACAAAGCGAACGTATTGTAGAGAAATACGGAATTAACCACATTTCAACAGGAGATGTATTGCGTGCAGAAATTAAAAACGGCACAGAGCTGGGTAAAACAGCTAAAGGCTACATTGATCAGGGACAGTTGATTCCGGATGAATTGATGGTAGACATTCTGGCAAGCGTATTCGATAGCTTTAAGGATAGTAAAGGGGTTATTTTTGATGGTTTCCCAAGAACTATTCCGCAAGCTGAGGCGTTGAAAGTGATGTTGAAAGAACGTGGACAGGATATCTCTGTGATGCTGGATCTGGATGTTCCGGAAGAAGAGTTGATGACTCGTCTGATTAAGCGTGGTCAGGAATCAGGTCGGGCTGATGATAATGAAGAGACTATCAAAAAGCGTCTGGTTGTATATAATACACAGACTTCACCGTTGAAAGAGTATTATAAGGGCGAAGGCAAATACCAGCATATCAATGGTCTTGGAACCATGGAAGGTATCTTCGAAGATATTTGTAAAGCGGTAGATACATTATAATTATATATGTGCCGATGTGCTCATTAAGATGATAGCATGGATTATGGGTATGTCGGCACATGATCACATTGAAAATTTATTGATTATGGCTGAATCGAATTTTGTTGATTACGTAAAGATATACTGCCGCTCGGGTAAGGGTGGAAGAGGCTCTACGCACATGAGGCGAGAAAAATATACTCCTAACGGTGGTCCCGATGGAGGAGATGGTGGTAGAGGAGGCCATGTTATCCTGCGTGGTAACCGGAACTACTGGACATTGCTTCACCTGAGGTATGACCGTCATGCTATGGCCGGTCATGGAGAATCGGGGAGCAAGAACCGCAGTTTTGGTAAAGACGGCGCAGATAAGATTATTGAAGTCCCCTGTGGTACGGTAGTTTACAATGCCGAAACGGGAGAATATGTATGTGATGTTACGGAACATGGACAGGAAGTCATTCTCCTGAAGGGTGGCCGAGGCGGATTGGGAAACTGGCATTTCAAGACAGCTACCCGTCAGGCTCCCCGTTTTGCCCAGCCGGGTGAACCGATGCAAGAAATGACAGTGATCCTTGAATTGAAGCTGTTGGCAGATGTAGGTCTGGTTGGTTTTCCGAATGCCGGAAAGTCTACGTTATTGTCGGCTATTTCTGCGGCAAAACCCAAAATAGCTGATTATCCGTTTACTACTTTGGAGCCTAACCTGGGTATTGTGTCTTACCGTGACGGACAGTCGTTCGTGATGGCAGATATTCCGGGAATTATCGAGGGAGCCAGTGAGGGTAAAGGGCTTGGATTACGATTCTTACGTCACATTGAACGTAACTCTTTATTACTGTTTATGATACCGGCAGATAGTGACGATATCCGTAAAGATTATGAAGTGCTGCTAAACGAGCTGAAAACGTTTAATCCGGAAATGCTGGATAAGCAACGGGTACTCGCAGTCACTAAAAGTGATATGCTCGATCAGGAGTTGATGGATGAAATAGAGCCGACATTGCCTGAGGGAATCCCTCATGTGTTCATTTCGTCCGTATCCGGTCTGGGTATCTCAGTATTGAAGGATATTCTGTGGACGGAACTGAATAAAGAGAGCAATAAAATAGAGGCTATTGTGCATCGTCCGAAGGATGTCAGCAGACTGCAACAGGAACTCAAAGACATGGGAGAGGATGAAGAACTCGACTATGAGTATGAGGACGATAGTGATGAAGATGATCTGGATTACGAATACGAAGAAGAAGATTGGGAAGATAAATGATTTCACTCACCGACGATAAGAAAATGTTGGGGTATAGGCTGTTGGGCGCATACCCCAACATTTCTCATTTTGTGACGACCCGACATGGAGGTTATAGTGAGGGAGCGTATACTTCTTTTAATTGTTCTCCTTACTCGGGGGATGAATTTGAAAAAGTAAAAAAGAATCAGCTTTTATTGTTTCAATCGCTACCGCAAGTACCGAAACATCTGATCCTCCCTTTCCAGACGCATGGAACAAAAGTGCTTCTGATTAATAAGGATTTTCTGGAGACTTCTATAGAATGTCAACAGGAAATGCTGGACGGGATAGATGCATTGATTACTAATGAACCGGGTTGTTGTATCGGTATTTCAACGGCAGATTGTATTCCGGTACTGCTATATGATAAAGTACATGGGGGTGTAGCAGCCGTACATGCCGGATGGCGGGGAACTGTGGGGTATATCGTGGGACACACGCTTGAGAAAATGCGGGCGGCATTTGGTACGGAGGGACGGGATGTGATTGCATGTATCGGCCCGGGTATTTCTATTCAATCATTCGAAGTAGGGGACGAAGTTTATGAAGCTTTTCGTTTGAATGGTTTTGATATGTCGCGTATCTCTTTCCGACATTCGGTTACCCATAAGTACCATATTGACTTATGGGAGGCAAACCGGCAGCAACTATTAGACTTTGGTGTGCCGGGAGTTCAGATTGAAGTAGCGGATATCTGTACTTACATCCATTATGAAGATTTCTTTTCAGCGAGAAGATTAGGCATAAAGTCCGGACGTATTCTATCGGGTATTATGATAAACTGCTGATGGACAAAATTTTGATTTATTATGTATACCATTACTATATCGAAAGAGTTAAAAGAAGCATGTCCTGTTTTTGCAGGAGCTGCTGTATATGCTGAAGTGAAAAACACTTCTTATTGTGAAGGACTTTGGGAGGAGATTCAATCTTTTACAGAAAAGCTCACTACAACAACCCAGTTGGAAGATATTAAAAAACAACCAGTGATAGCTGCCACACGTGAGGCTTACAAACGGTGTGGAAAAGACCCCGGAAGATATCGCCCATCGGCCGAAGCATTACGTCGCAGGCTAATGCGGGGAATTGCCTTGTATCAGATTGATACTCTGGTCGATTTGATCAATCTGGTTTCTCTCCGGACCGGGCATTCGATAGGTGGTTTTGATGCGGATAAGATAGCGGGCACCAATCTGGAGCTGGGGATAGGTAAAAAAGAAGAGCCTTTCGAAGGTATTGGCCGTGGAGTACTGAACATAGAGGGACTTCCGGTATACCGCGATGCTGTGGGAGGAATAGGAACACCTACCAGTGATAACGAGCGGACAAAGATGGATCTGGAAACGACTCATATATTAGCCATCGTTAATGGTTATAATGGGAAGGAAGGATTGCAGGAGGCTGCCGGGATGATACAGACTTTATTGCGAAGATATGCAGGATCGGACGGAGGAACGATCACCTATTTTGAATAACAAGCGTCCATGAAGAACATACACACTTTTTTGATTTTATCTCTGTTTTCGTTGTGTACGAGTGCACAACGCAGTGCACAAACCAAATTCTCGGATATGGAGGTTAATCATGTCCGGGTGGCTACACCGGGACTTTTTGCTAAAGAGAATTGCATCATGCTCGATCTGAATTCTCTGTCGCGGAATTACTCTTTCCCTTTGCCGGGAGGTAAAGTCATTTCCGGTTATGGAACCCGTGGCGGACATAGTGGGGATGATATAAAAACTTGTGCCCGTGATACGATTCGCGCTGCTTTTGACGGAGTGGTACGTATGGCAAAACCTTATGGTGCATACGGCAATGTGATTGTGATTCGCCATCCCAATGGGTTGGAAACGGTGTACAGTCATAATGTGAAGAATCTGGTAAAAAGCGGAGATGCTGTGAAAGCGGGAAAAGCTATTGCCCTGACCGGACGTACCGGGCGGGCTACTACGGAACATCTGCATTTCGAAACGCGGATTAACGGGCAACATTTTAATCCCGGTCTTATTTTTGATATGGATAAACGCACTTTGCGCAAGGATTATCTGCAATGTACGAAGAAGGGGAAAGGGATTATTGTGAAAGCTTTGAAAAGCGAAAAAGTTCCCCCTAAGTATAAAACTCTTTCGCCTTTCCTTTATGAACTGCCCGGTATTAAAAAACCGGAATGGAATATACCAGGCCTAGCGAAATCCGCTGTGTATTCGGGTCTATAGCTTCTAAACGGCGGGCAGCTTTCAGGAGTTCGTTCCGTTTGTACTGATAATGGAGGAAGATCAATAGTTCGCTGTTTCGCATCGGATAGTATTCTACGCAGGCTTGCCCGCACCAGGTACGACGATAGGTGCCTTTCTCAAAGATTCCGTTTGTTTTATAAATCTTACCGGTTTCGTAGATACCTTTCAAGTATACATTCCAATTGGGATGGAGACGGTAGTCCACATTGGCAATGGTAGTGAAGTATTCGGTATATTGGGCCGTTTGTGGATTCTCCAGGTCAGTGTGGGGTAAGGCACTGATAATGCCTTTGTTGTCGATCCCCTGTCGGGAGTACATCAAATCTACATAAGCGATCCATGGCCCTTTTTCATAGACGTTTCCGGCAGTGAGATACAGGATGTTTCTTCCTTTGGCCTGCTGTCCCCATGAAGCGGCATATCTTAACTGGATGGCTTTATCCAGATAGTAACTGTTCCAGTTGATAGTTGAGATCAGGGGAACTTTGGTAGCTTCTACATTTGCCGGTAGCCCGTGGAGATAGGTATCTTCATCCCCACCATTACGGTTGTTTACTATCTGGAAGTTCAATTCCTGAGTAGGGGTTACATTCCAGGTGGCAGATACACCTGCCAGAAAGCAGTTGACATAATTATTAAACTCACTGAACTCACGCACTTTAATCGGGTTGACATAGTATTCGTAGCCACCCAGCATGAGGAACTGTTTTCCGGCGGTGATGGAAAAGCGGTCGGAGAGGTGATAGGTCAGATAAGCATACTCTACGGAAGAAGACAGGTTGTCCAGTACAAAGGGATTGCTGTATTTATTAAAAGACTGACGGAAATGGTAAGAGAACTTTTGGTTGATATTTCCTACAATTTCTAATTTGAACCGATTAAGTTTGAAAGCGACCTCCTCTAATTCATTCTCGGTAAAAGAAGCAGCACATGAGGTGTAGAGTTGCAGGTTCATGTGAGCGGAGAATCCTTTGTTTTCTTTTCCGGTGATGCGTTGGACTACAGAAGAAATAGAGTCGTTTGGGGAAATAATGGGTTGCTGTTGGGCCGTAATGGTACCCATGGTAAACAAGGTTACCAAAAGGAAGACGTGTCTTTTCATATTTGTGAAATCTCTTTGGGTTAATAAAAGTGATGCAAAAATAATAAAAAACGTCTTCCTTTTCGTCTTTTCAAGGTAAAACTGTCTGTTTCTCCTTAAAGTTCCTGTTCTGTTAGTCTACAAATTTCAGGCAAACAGGTTTGTCTACTTTTATATCTTTCTTGATGTCGGTCAATAGTCCGGTAGTCTGGTTCCTTTCAAATATCTGAATGGTATTGGTGTCGCGGCACGCTACCAGCAAATATTTGCCGTTGGGAGTAATGATGAAGTTACGCGGATGGATTCCCGTTAACTGATAACCTATCTTGGTCAGGGTACCATTGGTCTTGTCGACTTTGAAGATGGCAATTCCGTCTGCTTTCAGGCGGTTGCTGGCATAGAGATATTTTCCGTCCGGACTGATGTGGATATCGCCACTGCCTTGCGCATTTACAGTATCGGCTGCAATGGTTTGAATTTCATCCAGCATTCCGTCGGTATACCGGAAAGCTATTACCGTCCCTCCTATTTCGTTAATAAGGTAAGCAAACTTGCTGTCCGGACTGAATATCAGATGTCGGGGACCGGAACCCGGAGCAACCTTAAAAGCTTCCGGATTACCCTTTGTCAGGAGTTTCTCTTTGTTATCGGCATTGGCATTCGGATTGAGATTGAATTTATGTATCTGATCGGTACCTAAGTCATCGGCGAGTAAATATTTGCCATCCGGAGTGATACGTACGCAGTGCAGATGAGGCATTGTCTGTCGTTCTTTATCCGGTCCGGAACCTTTAAATTCGATTACATCGGAGGCGGGTAGCAGAGAACCGTCTTTTCCGATGGGAAAGACAGTGATACTCCCTCCGCTATAGTTGGCAGTGATAACATTCTTTCCGTTGGTGATCAGGTAGCACGGATCGGCCCCCATTGTTTTCTGAGTATTCAATAAGCGAAGCGTTCCTTTGGTTTTATCGAAAGCAAAGGCGCTCACAGATGCCTGGTCTTTGCTAAATTCATTGACGGAATAAACGAATTTTCCGTCGTCCGACGGAACGAGGTATGATGGGTTAGCAACTTCTGTATCACTGAGTGGTACTGATGCTCCGGTTTCTTCGTTGAACCGGAAAGTGTAAATGCCTTTACTGTCGCCGGAAGTATATGTTCCTACCAGCATAGTCAGTTCGTTGTCAGTTGTTGTTGGATCTGCCGGCTGTGCGGTTGTCTTCTTTGGAGAACAACTGGCTACAAGCATGCCGACTGCACAGATACTAATGATTTTTTCGACCATAATAAATAGATGTTATTTTGAGGGTTTGTTGGTTACCTTCGTTATATTCTGAAAACACAAAGTTAGTATAATCTCCTGTGTTTCTTTCCGGAATGAATAAAATATCTAAAATCCATCCTCTTTTTCTTTCTTTATGATGAATATTCCCTATCTTTGCAGCCACATAAGTGGTTACCACTTCCTCATCTCAAAAGGGGTTGACTGGTTTTGACAGCGGGCAGAAATGGTGGGTAAGCATGCAGTGCGTCGGTGATTTGCACTTTAATCTCAGTTATCAAAATTTTATCTGGCGAAACTAATTACGCTCTTGCTGCTTAATCGAATCATAGTAGATTAGCTTAATCCAGGCACCAGGTGCCAGGACGAGACATCACTCGGAAGCTGTTGCTCCGAAGCATTCCGGTTCAGTGGTGCAGTTACATCGGGGATAGTCAGAAGTGGCCTCGCGCTTCGGATGAAAATTTAGAGGATAAGGCAGGAATTGATGGCTTTGGTTCTGCTCCTGCACGAAAAACTTAGGCAAAGATAAGCATGTAGAAAGCTTATGATTTCCTCGTTTGGACGAGGGTTCGAATCCCTCCAGCTCCACTTTATGACAGAAACGTCCCTCTGAACCGGTAAGTTCAGGGGGATTTTTTGTTAAGAATATCCGGATTGTCCGGGTTATTTGTTACGTTCTCAACGTAAGTCGTTGATAGGTAGCTGCCTATCGGCATTTAAACTGCTGTTATTTGTCCGGGTACTTTATTTTGTCTTTTAAAATAAACACTCTACATTTGACTTCTGAGCAATTCGTCATAGAGAGTCGACAAGTGAGAAACGGTCTAATCCCAAGTATGGTTAAAGAAATTATTGTCTGCTCATATTTATTGTTTATTCATATTCCGGTAAATGCCCTTGCCAATCTATCTTTTTCTTAATAAAAACCATATTGGGGAAACAAACTGAATATTGTCTCGTTATAATGTAGATCAGATTGATTTTTCATGTGAGTCGCCTTTCTTGATGTCCTGTTGCTCACCGATAAACGATGTGAACATCTCATTACTATTGTTTTGTTAGTATCCTCTACGACAACAGGGAGGGATTTAAGGCGTTCAGGAGCGCCACAAATCCGGTCACCTACTCACGTGATGTGCAGAAGGTAGTGTTTTTCTTTCCCCCATGACTACCTTACTATAGGGTTCCCACTTTTAATAAAACTACTCCATTTTAATTATAACAAACAAAAAGAATGAAATATATTTTATACTTCATGATGATGATATATGGTTCGTTATGCCATGCCATCGTTTGCAAACACATTGTAGAAATAAGTGAAACGAATACTCGTAAAGTGCATCAGATACGGAGAGATGCCTTGGGATATATGTGGTTTATGAGCCATACCGGAATAAGCCGGTTTGATGGAACGAAGCTGAAACACTATAAGTTGTCTGCCGAAGGACAGACTGTGGATTATTATATGGGCTGTTGCCGGCTGCTTACGGACAAAGAGAATGGGTTATGGGCGGTTACCCGAAACGGAGATTTATGGACGTATAATCCGTCATTGGATAAGTTTGAGTGCAGAAACCATCTGCCGAACCAGGATAAGGCGTCAGTGCGCTTTCTCTGTGCAGATAGTCAGGGGCATATCTGGTTTTCCGCTGGAAACCGGTTGATTGCTTATCGGGGAATTACTAATACTTTCTATCGGGTGAATCACAATCTGAAACAGATTTCCGGTATGGTAGAAGTAGCTCCGGGAGAGTATTTCGTGGGCTCGGATGAAGGCCTGTTTGAGATAACCATGAAGGGTTATTCCATAGAAAAACAATCCAGCGAACTGTCCGGGAAGAGATGTCGCCGGATACATGAAATGCTTTTTCATCCGTATAGCGGCAGACTGATTATCGCAGACTATTCGGAAGGGTTAATGGTGTGGGACACGAAGTCGGAGCGGATGATTTATACATGGGACAGGCCTGTGAACAGCCGGATTAGTAGTTTGCGAACATTGGACGACCGGAATGTCTTAGTAGCAACGGACGGTGAGGGATTATATCGCATGGACATTATTAACCCGGAAATCAGGTCTTTTGTACATACCGATTTTGAGAATGGTAATTCAATTCGTACGAACCGGATTGTCGATTTGTTTGTGGATGATCAGAAACATATCTGGGTGGCGGATTATCCGGAAGGCGTATCAATGATTGATATGGATTCTCCGGATGATTATAAGTGGTATAGGTTTCAGGCAGGAAATACGCATTCATTGGCGAACAACCGGGTAAATGCGGTATTACATGATTCGGACGGGGATGTCTGGTTTGCGACGGATCGTGGTATCAGTTGTTTTCACCCGTCGACAGGCAGATGGGAACGGATTGTTACAGATCTTCCTTGCCAGATGTATACTGCACTTAGCGAAACAGGTCCCGGAGAGATATGTGCCGGAAACTATGTACACGGCTTGTACATCATCCGTAAGAAGAATAATAATCAGGTTGTTCCGTATGCCCGCATTTCCGGGGTCAATGCACTTTGCCGTGAGGATAAAGATCGGTTATGGATTGGGACGGATGAAGGTTTGTTTCTCTATTGTCCCAATGATAATGGTGTTGTAGAAGTGAAATCCTTGTCCGGTCTGCACATTCATGCCTTGTATCAGTCCGATAGTAATTGCCTGTATATTGGAACCGAAGGAAACGGTTTGCTGGTCTACCGTCCGGAGCAATCCCGGCTGGATACTGTGAAAAATTCGGGAGTTGCTAATGTGTACGCTGTTTGGGAGGATGACAAGAAGCGGCTGATAGGAAGCAGTGATCAGTTTGCCTTTTCATTTGATCCTGTACAGCATTCGTTTCGGCGGTTTCCCAATAAAGGACTCCGGATTACGTCGGGAGCTTTTATTGGAGACGGCAGGCAGATACTGGGTACATACCAGGGAGCAATTGATTATGACAAACAAGAGCCTCGTTCGTTACACAAGACCTGCCTGGGATTTTATCTGGACGGGCTTCGGGTGCTGGATAAGGATATGACCGTAGAAACAGAAAATACTCCGTTAGAAAAAGCACTGAATTATACAGCTACCTTACAGTTGGATCATGATGAAAACACTTTTTCGTTTACGGCTACTGCCGTCCGCTACGATGAAATACAGGATATAGCTTACAGCTGGAAACTGGATAATACGGACTGGAGTAATCCGTCGCCGGAGAATAGAATTCGTTTTTCGAACCTTGCTCCGGGTGAATATGTCTTCTCCGTACGGGCAATATCCATTGGCAACGGACGTCCGTTTGCACAGAGGAATATGAATATCGTGATTCGTAAACCGCTCTGGAAGACAAATGGCGCTTTTCTTTGTTATGGAGTTTTGGCTATTACGCTGGGGTCTTTAGCTGTTCGTTCGTGGTTCATCTGGCAAGACAGGAATCTTTCAAGAGAAAAGATACAATTGTTTATGAATACTACCCGTAACCTCTGCATGCCGCTTACGTTGATAAAGGTTCCGTTGGAGTATCTTTATGAAAAATCGTCTTCCGAACTTGTCAATAACGTATTGCAACAGATTAAGGGTGTAAACAATCTGCTGGCCGACCTGGAAAGCATCAGCCGTATTTCGGCTTCTCCCGGGTGCCTGTCTCTTGCCGATCATGAGTTATCCATGTTTCTCAAAGAGACGGTGAACCGGTTCAGTGATTACGCAAACGAAAAATGTATTACGCTTCGTTGGGTGGACGAGCCGGCTTTTGTTACCGTGTGTCTGGATAGGGAGAAGATGGCTGCAATCCTCCGGAACCTTTTGATGGCTTTTACCGACAGTATAGACAGGGGCGGGGAAATACTTCTGAGTACATCGTGCAACACTCAAAACTGGGAGTTGAGGCTGGAGTCTGAAGATAATGGACTTCTTAAAAAAAAATTTTAAATTATAAGGGACTGGTTTCGGGAGGCTCTGCCGAGACCATGAGTTGGTTATTTATACGCAAATTAATCTGTTTGCATAAAGGCAAAATCAAATTTACTTATAAAGAAGAGCATAAACTGGTTCTTATCTTAGTCTTTCCTGTTGCTATCCGGCAATCGGAGAAATTTTCCGACCTTTCCGATCTGCTTTCCGTACCTGAATTTCCGACCAAGGACAGCGAACTGTTACCGGCTAACGAAACGTTGCCGGCAATGGAAACTCCATTTCCGAAACATCGGGAGAAGAGACGCAACGGACGTTCTTTGGTATTGGTCGAAACCCATAAAGAATTACGTAATTATCTTGTGCGAATCCTGATGCCGGATTACGAAGTTGTATCGGTTTGCGATGCGGAAACGGCCTTTACGACTATATGTGAACAGCATCCCGATGCTGTTCTGGCCTCTTCAGCCCTTGTCGGAATTTCGGGGGAAGAACTTGCTGTCCGGATTAAATCGGATGACAGGGTAGCACATGTACCTGTGATATTGCTCGTGAAACCGGGCGAAGACAGCAAGGAGACCCAACGGAACGCCGATCTTTATGTGACAATGCCTTTTGCCATTTCGTTCTTAAAAGCAGAGATTGAAAGTCTGATTACCAACCGGGAGATTATCCGCAAGAGGTATATCCGTTTGACATTAGGGGTTGATGCTCCGGATGACGTCGAAGCCGATGTGCCGTTGTCGGATAGTGATCAGGAATTTATCAGTCTGGTGAGAAGCCTGATTGAAGAGAGACTCACCGATTCCAGGTTTACGATTGACGAACTGAGTGATTGTGTGAATATGAGCCGTTCGAGCTTTTACAATAGGATTAAGGAGATAACCGGCCATGCACCCGCAGACTATGTTCGTAGTGTACGCCTTAACAAGGCGCTGATCTTGCTGATGAGTAGGAAATATACTGTAGCCGAGGTTGCCGACATGACGGGATTCAGTGATCCGAAATATTTCAGGATCGTGTTTAAGAAACGTTTCGGAGATTCACCGACAAAGTATATAAGCAATTTGTAAGTTAACGGGAGACCGGCCGGGGGAGTGCCTTGCCGGTCTTCATTTTATTAACTAATCCTGTCAGTGGGATTGAAAGAATAACTCTTATCTTTGCTTCTCAAAATGTGAACTGCGATGTAGAATTATTGCAGAAATGGGCGAACGTAAGATTATACATATTGATATGGATGCTTTCTATGCTTCCGTAGAGCAGAGAGACCATCCGGAATTACGTGGTAAACCGCTTGCTGTCGGGCATGCCGAGGAGCGGGGAGTAGTGGCGGCGGCAAGCTATGAAGCGCGTCGGTACGGAGTGCGTTCGGCTATGTCGTCACAGAAGGCAAAGCGCTTATGTCCGCAACTGATTTTCGTTCCCGGACGGATGGACATATATAAATCGGTTTCCCGCCGGGTACACGAGATCTTTCATGAATACACCGATTTGATTGAACCCCTTTCGTTGGACGAGGCATTCCTGGATGTGACAGAGAATAAACAGGGAATTTTACTGGCGGTAGATATAGCCAGGGCTATCAAGCAGCGCATCCGTGAAGAGTTGAACCTGGTAGCATCGGCGGGTGTATCTTATAATAAATTCCTGGCAAAGATTGCTTCGGATTTTCGGAAGCCCGACGGACTCTGTACCATCCATCCCGATCAGGCGCTCGATTTCATTGCCCGTCTGCCCATCGAGTCATTTTGGGGAGTAGGACCGGTGACTGCCCGGAAGATGCATTTGCTGGGTATTCACAATGGCCTTCAGCTACGTGGCTGTTCGTCGGAAATGTTGGTACGGCAGTTTGGTAAAGTAGGACTGCTCTATTACGATTTTGCACGAGGAGTCGATCTCCGTCCCGTAGAAGCGGTATGGATACGTAAATCAATCGGTTGCGAACATACGTTGGAGAAAGATATTCATGTGAAATCGGCTGTGATTATAGAACTTTATCACGTAGCTACGGAACTTGTGGAACGGTTGCAACGGAAGGACTTCCGGGGAAAGACGCTGACGCTGAAAATCAAATTTCATGACTTTAGCCAGATCACACGGAGCATGACGCAGGCTCAGGAACTGACGAGCCTTGAAAGAATTCTGCCTCTTGCCAAACAGTTGCTGAAAGAGGTGGAGTATGAGCAACATCCCATTCGGTTGATAGGGCTTTCGGTGTCGAATCCGAGAGAGGAGACAGATGAGCATCGGGGAGTGTGGGAACAATTGAGTTTTGAGTTCAGTGACTGGGGAAAATAGTTAAAGATCGGGATGCGGGGATGAAATAGTCGGGTGATTGTATCTGTTTAGTATTATTTTTCTTATCTTTGGGAAGTGATACGGCATTGAGAACTAATAAATTATAAAAGATCATGAACCTGAGCAGATGTCCAATTCTCTTGTTGCTACTATTTGCGTTGTTCTGTAGTTGCCACGATGAAGACAGGGAGGATATACCTCCGACCGACGAACGAACCGCGAACTTCATTGTGAAATATAACGACGGATCCGGAATACATCCGGATTATAATGCTAAAGTATATATTTATTATGGAATATATTCGATGGATATTGCAGGTTTCCGCTATCTTCCGGATGGAGTTCTGGAATATCGCGGACAGGAAATAGTTCCTGATATAGCATTGTCTGCTGATGGGAAAGAAGATGTGTCACTGTTATTGAGTAACACGGAGAAGTTAACGGTCGTGGTTGAGAGTTCCTTTTATGAAGGGAAAATAGGAATAACAAGTTACTCTCCGGGGGATATGTCCATAAAGGCTACATTTATATTTGGGGGATAGTATGGTGGCTCGGGACAGCCGCCTGAATGTCTGTCCTCGTTTTATGATATATAAGAAAGGGGAGAAGCCGAAACTTCTCCCCTTCTGTATAGAGGCTCTGTTTGCTATAAACAGAGCCTTTGTTTGGTACGGATAGAGCCTCTGTTCTGCTTCTGCAGAGTCTCTGTTTCCGGCAAGTGCTTACTTCATTCGTTTTCGGAGCAACCGGCTCCCGGTGCTTTTCCCGGTTGCATCCGGGGGAATTGCCGGTTTCTCCGGAAAAGCCATTAAAAGCTGCCGGAATCTGTTTGCTACAATCCGTGTATCACTTTCATCAGTTGTTCGCCCAGTCCGATGGTATAGCCTTGTGAAACAAAAACTATCCGGTTGAACGTATCACCGATAATAAACATCGGCAAGATGGTGCTGTTAGGCAATTTCATTGATTCGGCAATTTGTTTCTGGATGGCTCCGTTCACATCGATACCATAGGTAATGGTTGAGGGCAGTCCGGGGAATTCTGTCGGGCGGAACTTCTTATATTGTTCTTCATTAGGGAAAAGCAGTACCATTTTGCGGCCCCATTTTTCGAATTCGCTGCTTAGAGCCGCAATATCCCGGAGAGCATGGTTTGTCGGTTCTTGTCCGGCTCCCAACACGGCAACTACAAAATATCCCCGTCCGCAAGTCTGAAGAATGCTTTGCGGTTCGGTGGCTCCTATCGGCAGGTAGGTGGATTCGGAGTTGAAATTACCGATCACCTGCACCTGATCCTTACTTTCGCGCATCACCAGATCGACAGTTGTTGTCTTTCCCTCTTCGATGGTGAAGAAAGTGATGTTGGCCAACACTGCTCCACTTGCCATACGGGTTCCGGTTACCATCATGTAGTATCCGGTATCCATGCGGGCGCCATTTTTCAGTAAGTTCGACCAGGTGGCTCCGCCGCCCATATCTACGTCCCCTTCATCGTAGTTCAGCAATTGGAAAGTCCCGTTGCGGAATTTCGAGAGAGTGAAGTGTGAATAGTATTTCGGATCGCTCAACGAAGGGATAGGCTGGTAGCGGGCTACGAGCGTTCCGGTCGGTGCCTGTGTCTGCTGTGCTGCTTCAAAATCCACGTCGTAGACTTTACCGTTCTTTAGATCGTTGTCATTGAAACTCCGGTATTGAATTTTTCCGGTCACTTCGTCTATCCAGGCGGGGATACCCAGGCTACGTGCCATGGATACAAAGAAAATGTTACGGGACTTTTCGTCTGCTACCCGGGCTTTCCACACTCCCATTGGAGACATCGGAATACGTTGTGAGTTCAGTTCATTGTTGATAGTGATCTCTTTTCTGCACCATTCTACCAAAGCCTGTGGATTCTTTCGGAAAGCTTCCGCTTCAGTTGCCGGGATCTCTTTCTGGAAGAATGCTTTGTAGGGAGTGATCATTTCGTTGGCCACACGAGGGTTCAGTACGTTGCTGCAGAAGTCCTCGGAACCGGGCAGACCGGAGTTGTTCAGATGATCGTTCAGTACTTCCGGACTAACGTCTCTCAGGTCCTTGGCTGAGATTACTTTCAGCAAGCTGATGGCCTGACTGGCTTTATCGGCTTTTACGGCAGCAGAAAGGAAATCTGTCAGAGTCTGATGGTTACCTCTGGAAGCTATCAGTAGGCGTACTGTTTCGGTTTCATCCAGTTTGTTCTCTTTGGCAAAAGTCCGGGCTTGCTCTTCGGTAATGAAAGTGGCTACGTAAGCATTGCGGATGGAATCTTCCTGTGCCATGCGGCGATCGTTTTCAGTACGTTGCTCCGGAGTCACTTCGGGCAGGTTGGCACCTTCGGCCGGAGGAACAATATCCAGTGGGAGTGAATAGGTTTCACCGGCGTTCTTGTCCAGTGCGATCTTCAGTTCGTTATCTTTGCCGAATGACAATTTGGAATAACCGAACCGTCCGTCTTTAGAGGCCCATACCAGCATATCGCCCTTGCCGGCAGTCAGCGATGCGCGTCCTGCCTTATCCGTATGTTTAGTGGCTACGGTGTAGAATTCAGCATAATTATACACCTTGAACTCTACAGTGGCATCGGATACCGGCTGCCCTTCGGCATCTGTCACCAATACCGAGCCTTTGGCTGTCGGGGCATAGTTGTCGATTACATTGATTTCCGTATAGTTCGGAGTTTCGTACATGATTTCCTCTTGTCCGGCATAGCGTCCGAATACTTTGGTATGCATCAGCATGCCACGGCTGGCAGGAGCATTAAACCAGCCCAGGTTCAGTACCGGTTCCGGTTCGCAGGCGCCGAAGAAATACCATTTACCATCTACCCAGGCTTCTACCCAGGCATGGTTATCGTCGGTATGCGCCCAACGCGGAGTATAAACCTGCCGTGCCGGAATGCCTACCGAGCGGAGAGCGGCTACAGTGAAGGTCGATTCTTCACCACAACGGCCATAGGCGGTCTTTACCGAAGCGAGTGGGGAACTGGTACGGGCATCGCTTGGGGTGTAGACTACCTTTTCGTGGCACCAGTGGTTCACTTCAAGCACAGCGTCGTGCAGCGACAGGTTCTTCACACGATCTTTCAGTTCATTGTAAAATACCCGGCGCGAGTCGTCCAGATTTTCGTTGTTTACCCGGATAGGGAGTACGAAATGGCGGAATACGTCATCGGGGATCTCTTTTCCCCAAGGCATTTCGCGACGCGCCTGATCGGAGAGTCTGACATTCTCCAGATAGTAGTCACCTGTATAATCCGTCACGTCACCTGTGGGCATATAGGCATAGAGGAACATCAAGGCCTCCTGTTCGGAAGTGGTGAGTTTTTCATTAAACACTGCGAACAGATCTCCGTTAGGGAGCTGTTGCTTCTTCTTTTCAAAATCTTGCGTCACTTGGCTACGGTAAGTCTCATCTTTCAGGAAGTGGGACTCACTGCATGAAAAAAACGCAACCGACAACATCGGGATGATTAGAAAGCGGGTCAGGATTTTCATACAATTTGTTGTTAAATAAGGCTTCGCTCCTTTTTCTCTCCCGGAGAGAGGGGAGGAGTGAATGCTGTTGGTTTATATATTTGATTATGATTTCTTTTTTTATTTCCTAAAATCCGTTCATAGGGAAGAGTACTGTGGGGATCAGCAATACCATTCCCAGAATGATGAATAAAAGAAGTACTTTCCAGAACCATTTCACCCATATCTCGTAGGGGATGCGGGCAATGCCCAAGGCTCCCATCAATACGGCGGAAGTAGGTGTGATCATGTTGGTAAATCCGTCACCAAACTGATAAGCCATTACTGTAGCTTGCCGTGAAAGCCCGATGACATCGGAAAAAGGTGCCATGATAGGCATGGTTAATGCAGCTTTGGCCGATCCGGACGGGATAATCAGGTTGATCAGTGTCTGTATCAGGTACATCACCCCCAAAGATACTATTTTTCCGGTTTCTCCCATCAGTGAAGCCAGAGAATGTAAGATCGGGTCGATGATATGTCCGTCTTGCAGTATTTGGATGATCCCTCCTGCCAGACCTACCACGATGGCAGCTGATAGCATATCTTTGGCTCCGTCCATGAATTGCCCGATGATGTTATCTGTTTTTTCACTGTTGGCAAATCCCGAGAGAATACCCATTGCGAGGAAGATGGCGGAGATCTCCGGCAGATACCAGCCATGTCCCATGACACCGGTAATCAGGAAAAGAATGGTGAACGCAAGCAGGGTCAGTATGAAGAACTGGTTGGATTTACGTAAACCCAGCCAGCCGAAGGCGGCAAACAAAACAGACAGGACGGGCACTGCATAGCAGGTGACAGACGCTTCGCCTATTGCGAAAGTACTGGTTGGGTAAATGATGGAAAACAGGCACAAGGATATGATTAACAGTATGTAGACGATCCATGCCGGACGAGTCGTGACACGGGATATCTCTCCGTTGCTTTCTTCTTCCCGTTTCCGCCAATAAGCATCGGCATGATACATGGGCGATTTCTCCGGATGCTTTTTAATGACGGCGGCATATCTGAGTACACAGACTATCAGGACCGTGGTCAGTATCAGCCAGCAAAGCATGCGATATTCAAATCCGGAAAATAGCGGTAAGTCGGACAAGCCTTGTGCAATGCCAATGGTAAATGGGTTCAGTACGGCACCCGAAAAACCTATGTGGGCAGCAACATATACCATGCAAAGCCCCGTGATGGAATCATATCCCATTGAAATGGCCAACGGGACGATGATAATGACAAAGGCCAGGGTTTCTTCACTCATGCCAAATACGGAGCCGAAGAGGCTGAAGAGAATAATGACTAAGGAAATCACCACATTGTTTACCCCCAATGATTTAATCAGTCTGTGCTTTTCAAGCCCCTTCGTAAAGTTCAGGAATGAAAAGATGCCGGTATCGATGGCACGGCTGCTGTTCATTATCTGAAAGGCACCTCCCATGATCAATAAGAAGGCGATGATTCCCGCTTGCCGTTCGAAGCCTTCAAGAAGAGCGCTGAACACTTGCCAGGTCTGTGGCGTCTGTTCTACCCGATGGAAAGAGTGGTCTATAATGACTGTGCGGGAAGTGCCGTTGACGTCAATGGTCTCGCGCACATATTCACCTGCGGGAATGATCCAGGAAAGCACTGCACAGAGCAAGATGACAGAAGAAATGATGGTGTATGTGTGTGGTATCCGTTTTAGCATAGTCGTTTTTCTTGATAAAGCGCAAAGTTATGCAATATATTTGTAATATGCACTTGCCAAATCTGCCCATATAAAAAGAAAAATCAACTAATAACACACTTTTCTTATGTTTTAGAACATGTTTTCGAAAACATTTCGTATCTTTGCAGTGTTAATAAAGAAAACAAGATGTAAAACCGCTCTTCAAAACGTGGGGAGCAAAAAAAGAGGACCAAAATTATGAAAAAGAATGCAAATGAAATTATGATGTTGCAGTACCGTATCAAACGTTACCAAGCAATGGGAAATGGAACAATGTGCCAGTTGTTGAATGGCAAACTTCAAAAACTGCTTGCAAAGCAGGTTACCATGTAATTAAACACACCTATATTATATGAATAAGAAGCGGGGAATCGGATGATTCTCTGCTTTTTTTGTCATTTATCTGTCTGTACCGGGAACAATCATTATAAAATATTCGTTAATTAAACAACGAATCCTGTTTTATCTCAAATTTATTACTACGTTTGCGGTCACTATGATAAAGTACGTATTCTGCATATTGATAGGTATCTTCTTAATGTATGGAGCCGGTTGCACAGCCCCTGCAGAAGAGAACGCGGAACTTCCTGCGGGAGTTACTGCAACCTTTATATCGCAATGTGCCGGAGACCACTCTTTATTCAACGACCAGACGGCTGACTCGAAAGTGAGTGATGCCATCCTTCCCCACGGTTCTTTTTCACGGGAACTCGGTTCATCCAAAGTATTAAAACTTAAATTACAGACTGCCATCCGCTTGCTTAATACCTTTCATATCCGCCAGTCGGAGAAGGGAGATGCTTATCCGGATTTCAATCATAACTTCATTAAATATTCCAGCGGGTATTATGTATACTCGTTAGGGCATATCCTGATTTAGCTTTTCGGTTTCACACTTCCGTATTGAAGTGATTGGGTAACCCCATTTATCTGTTCCGATAAATGCCGGGGAAGTGTGTCTTGTCTCCCTCCGGCAGTCGGCATTCGTTGCATTTTATTTTTTCAATCTAAAATCATACCATGTTATGTTTAGTTTATTGTTATCCACTTTTGCCATGATGGGGCTTACCTTCGTCATTGGCTTTTTCGTTGCCGGAGTAATAAAGCTGATTGCTTCTGCGGCTGATTCATTGGCTTTCTACAGTTCACATCAGGAAGAGCTTGCCCGGTTGAAACGTATTCGGAAACTTCATCAGAAAGTAGCTGTCTTGATAACCGAAAGTGCCCTTAGCGACGAGGAGTACGGGAGTGACGGGCGTGAAGACTTCAGCAGGGGCATCACCAAACATCCCGGAGACAATCGCGGGTTCTATCACGGTGTCAGTCCCGGTGAGCCGGAACGCGGACTGATGGATTATTTTTATCCGGAAGATACAAGATCCATGTTTCTTCGCAAAGAAGAACAAATGTTACAGCATGACAAAAAGAACAATAAGAAAGCATCTTCAACCAATAAAAACAAATAAATCTTGATAGTATGGAAAGTATAGACTTTGGAACCCTGTTTCAGGGATTTGGAACAATGATGGCCAGCGGATGGTTTCTGGCCAGTGCCCGTATGTTTTTAATAGCTTTGGGATTTCTGCTCATCTATCTGGGCTGGAAGGGTGTACTTGAGCCGATGGTTATGATTCCGATGGGACTGGGGATGGTAGCCATTAATTGCGGAACACTGATTATGCCCGACGGAGCATTGGGGAACCTTTTTCTGGACCCTATGTTATCGGATACGGACGCGTTGATGAATACGATGCAGATTGACTTTCTGCAACCGGTATATACATTGACGTTTAGTAACGGATTGATAGCCTGCTTTGTGTTTATGGGAATCGGTACGTTGCTCGATGTCGGATTCTTGTTGCAGAAACCGTTTGCCAGTATTTTCCTGGCCCTTTGTGCTGAGTTGGGGACTTTCCTTACAGTGCCTATCGCTTCGGGTCTGGGGTTGTCTTTAAAGGAAAGCGCTTCTGTTGCAATGGTCGGCGGAGCCGATGGACCGATGGTGCTGTTTACTTCGCTTGCCTTGGCCAAACACTTGTTTGTGCCTATTACGGTGGTGGCTTATCTGTATTTGGGATTAACATACGGGGGATATCCTTATTTGGTAAAGCTGTTGATTCCTAAACGTCTGCGTGCTATCAAGATGGTGGAGAAGAAAGCTCCTAAAAATTATGACGCGAAAGTGAAACTTGCCTTTTCTGCTATTCTGTGTGCTGTGCTGTGTTTCTTGTTTCCGGTTGCTTCTCCACTATTCTTTTCTCTGTTCTTAGGGGTAGCTGTACGCGAGTCCGGCATGAAGCATATCTATGATTTTGTAAGTGGTCCGTTGCTTTATGGTTCTACCTTTATGCTGGGATTACTGTTGGGTGTGCTCTGTGACGCCCATTTGTTGCTCGATCCGAAAATTCTGAAACTTTTGGTGTTGGGTATGCTTGCTTTGTTATTGTCGGGTATCGGGGGAATCATGGGTGGTTACATCATGTATTTCATTAAGAAAGGAAACTATAATCCGGTGATCGGTATTGCTGCCGTGAGTTGTGTGCCTACTACGGCAAAGGTTGCCCAGAAGTTGGTAAGTAAAGATAATCCGAACTCTTTCATCCTGGGGGATGCACTGGGTGCAAACATTTCAGGAGTAATCACTTCGGCTATCATTACGGGTATTTACATAACGATTATACCTTATTTATAATAATGTTGTAGCTGACAGAATGATTTCATGAGTGACTGACAGAGCTTATCCATTTACAGTTTGTATATTTGTCGCTCTCAGATAGTTTGAAAGACAAGGTTATGAAAAAACTTATCCCTCGATATACCTTTTTAAAGAATAAGTACGGCAGTGAGTTGCTGGTGGATATAGTAGAACTGAAAGATATAAAGAAATATGTCGTTAAAAGTTCTGTTCATACCCTGACTTATTATGACATTACCTTTATCACCGAAGGGGAAGGAAGTTTCATTCTTGATAATCATACCTACCGGGGCGGTGTGGGAGATGTGTTCTTCTCCAAGCCGGGAGAGATACGTAGCTGGGATACAAATGCGATTGTGAATGGATATGCTCTGATATTTGAAGAAGAGTTTTTATCTTCTTTCTTTAAAGATTCTTTGTTTGTGCAGCATCTTTCCTTTTTCAATCCGGTGAAGGAATCGTTGAAAATACATTTGCCGGAACGCTCTTTTCTGCGTATGTTGCAACTTCTGCAATCTATTAAGGAGGAGATTGATCTGTTCAGACAGAATGACGTTCATGTGTTGAGAGCGCAACTTTATGAAGCGTTGATGCTGCTTGACCGTTTTTACGTGCAGACCGTATCGGATGCAGGGATAAACAAGGAAGGCCGCAGTCCGTATCTTGTTCAGTTTGTACAGTTGGTCGACCGTGGGTTCAGTGAATACCGTACCGTGCGGTATTATGCCGGAAGACTGTGTATTACTCCTAACTATCTGAATGAAATAGTGAGTACCGCTATGCAGATAAGCGCCAAGCAATATATTCAGAATAAAGTGATGGAAGAAGCAAAGCGGATGCTTGCTTACACGGATTTGCCGGTTGCCGAAATAGCTTTCGAACTGAATTATGAAACGGTTTCTTATTTCAGCCGTTGTTTTCGCCGGTATACGGGAGAAACTCCTTTGGGCTACCGGAGGGGACATAAACCATAAAAAGTGTCATTTCTGCCTTTGTTTCTGTCACATACCCTCTTTTTTCTTTCTGTACCTTTGTGTCAGTGTAAAACTATTAAAATTTAGAACAATGAAAGATGTAGAGAAAACGATTGGGAATCTGATTGATAAGCAAAAGATCGCATTTATCGGATCTGTTGATATAGAAGGCTTCCCCAATATTAAAGCAATGTTACAGCCCCGGAAGCGTGAAGGTATCCGGATTCTTTATTTTACCACCAATACCTCTTCTATGCGTACCACTCAATACCTGAAGAACCATCATGCTTGTGTCTACTTCTGTGACTCTCGCTTTTTTAGGGGAGTTATGCTGAAAGGTAAGATGGAAGTGCTTACAGATAATTCCACTAAAGAAATGATATGGAGAGAAGGCGATACGCTCTACTATCCGCTTGGCGTTACAGATCCGGACTATTGTGTACTGAAGTTCACCGCTATCACCGGCAGGCGTTATGGAAACTTCAGTTCGGAAGATTTTGAGGTAGAGTAGGCTGTTTTCAATCTTAGAAGCTGATTGAAAACAGTGCTTCTACCTGGAATTTTCCATAGTCGATCGGCTGGATCAGCCGTACGCCTGTCGTGAGCGGATAACTCATACGTAGCACATTCCAATCGAAAATAAGATCGCCTCCGTAAGAGCTTTGTGTGCTCCAGTTACTTTTGCGACTGGCTTGGTTACGTGACAAGTCATAAAAAAGATTTGCACGCAGCCTGCGTATGTAAATCAGTGAACTGATGCTCAGGTCGGGCGAAAGCAGGGGTAAAGCATAATCTGCTTTGAAGGCCCATTGTTGGCGGGTTTGATATTGGAAATGATATCCGCGAGGCTTTTCCAGCAGATGTTTGGGGAGATACAGTGATTTATTGTCAAGGTCTTGATATTGGTAACCCAAGCGTAGCATCAATCCGTGATTCCTGATGATACCCGGCCAATAGGTAGTCAGCCGGGCAGCGTACAGACTACCGAAATTCTCCTTATTGAACGGGGTTTTCAAGTATTGCAGCCGAAGCTGGTAACCGTTTCGGGGAAGGATATCGCGTTGTGCTTTTCGTCTGTAATCATAAAATAGGATTTCCGGGAGAATGTATTGGAAGTTGCGATACTTTCCACTATGATACTCCTGATACTTATTGTTTGTGAAATAGTAAGTAAAAGCAGGCTGTATGCCTCGTATGCGTTGGTTACGTGTCAGGTTGAAAGGGAGGTAAACTCGCGCTTCCGCTTCCAGTAGATTGCGTCCGGGATAATATCCTTTGGTGATATCCTGACCTTTGTCATTTTTGGTCCAGCCGATATTGAAAGCCTTATCACCATAGTCGGCAGCAAGATTTATTATAGGGAACCAGCCCTGATAGGTGAATGACAGTTTACCGTGATGGTAGCCTTCGTCATAATACCAGCCGGCCTGCATGATGGCAGTGTTCAGTGTATTTTGTGACATAATGGTTGCTCCCGGCTTGACAATTGTACTTAAATCACTTGCACTGCTGTTCATTGCTTCGGCCACATCATAATAGAAAGGTGCCCAGCTGTGTATCTTGAAAGTATGTGTACCTTTATGATAGCGTTTGGGGGTGAAATCAATGCTATCCAGACGGGTAGAGTCAAGGTTGAACTGTTCTTGAGCAGCCAATGTTTCAACGAATGGCATCGGAGCAGGACGGGCTAAATCGGCCTTTTCAAATAGTAAGCTGTCAGTCGGCAACGCAGCAATCCGGTATCCGTCTGCTTGATAATCAGCAAAAAGCAGATGGTTGCCTGACTGGGAAAATGAAGGATCGAATGCACCGAAACGAGCGGCTGTCAGCCGATAAACCTGTTTGTCGGAGAGATGAAGACAGTAGATATTATTTGTGCCGTTGGCTCCCGACTCAAAAAAGAGTTTTCCGTCTTTCCAAGTAGGAGAGGTGATGTTGGCCGAGGTGGTTTTTATCAACTCCTTCCACTCTCCGGACCGCGGATTGAATTCCAACAGACTGGTTCCCGAATCGGTTACGGCTATGGAGAAAATATCAAGGCCTTCTCCGAATGTGAGTTCTTTGATAAATGCGTTGTCAGGTACGTCGAAAGAGGATAGCTCTTTTCCCTTTTCTGCATTTATCAATACAAGTTGGTTTTTGCCTTCTACAGTGGGGCGGGAGACCGCAATGGTCCGACCGGACTTGTCGATAGCCGGGGCCAGATAACGTTGGCGCGGGGTGATTGTTTTTATCTGCTTTTTATCCAAATCATAATATTTCAGAACGGAATAGTTCTCGTGCGTCCAACGGAGCCCGGGAACCAATTCACTCCAGTAAATCCGGTTGTTCCGGAAGTTGAGACGACTATTGATACTTCCGATATAACTCAGATGCTTTTCTTTACCGTTGCTGATGGCTACCAGAGAGTTTATATCTTTCAGTCCGGATTTGACGGCAATAATTACACTGTCATTGATCGATTGGGGATATCGATAAGAGGTGTAGGTTTTTGAGGTAGAAGAGAGGTAGTCGGGCACAAGTGTACAGGTATCCTGTTTTTCCCATTCTTTCCGCAAGAAATCGAATGTGTCGTGCTGAAGCCGTTTGAAACTGCTTCCTGTGTAATGCTTGAATGAGCCTTCAAATAATAAATTCCGGACATAACGGCTGGTACTTTTATCCCAGATATCAGCTCCATAACGCTGGCGGGCATATGAAGCCATATCGTAGCCCAATGCATAATAAGTTCCTGTATAATTTTTGTAAGATCCCATTAACCACTTGTCGAAAGTATAAGGCTTTCCGCCTGCTAATAATTGGGCACGATAGATCATGTTGAATTCCGGAAGACGTCCCCGTCCGCCGTTTGACATGGCAGTTTCGGTGCTTACTGCATCTCCTTCGAGAAACCACACCGGAAGAAAAAAGGAGGCCACACCGGCTGCCTGTTCACCTATTATATAATAAAGAGGTTTGAAGATACCATGCATCACCTTTCCGGTCTGGAATACGTGGCGCGACTCGTGCAATACCAGATGTTTATCCCAGCTTTGAGTACTTAGGTCCGAAGAAGGAGTTGTAATCAGTTCCATCCGTCTCGGTGCCCAGGAAACCATTCCGTTGGATTGCATGCTGGCCGGATGGAGAATGACCGGGAAACGGGCTTTGATCGGCTTTCCGATGGTCTTGGACATATGGGGATATACATTTTCAAGAAAGAGAGCATATCGATAGGCCATTGAATCATTTCCTTGCGGGTATACCAGATCATAGTGAGGCAGTTTCGCTATGTTCCATTTAAACCGGGCGGGATCCGACCCGTAATCCATGAATTGTGCATGAAGCCGGAGCGGTGCCAGCAGGCAAAGAAGCGAAAGAAACAGATATTGGGATTGTAACATGAGCTGATTTTAAATAGTTATCTGTCGCAAAGCTATAAAAAAATCTCAGTCTGTTCTGTTAAATTCGTTTATACATCAAGAAATTAGTCATTTCTATGCCGTTCACATCGACCGTTTGTTCTTTTTCGGTGATATATCCGTGTTTTTCAAAAAAAGGCCGGGCGGTGATACTTACTTCCGAGTGAACCGATACAGCGCGACAATTGCGGGCATACTCTTCAGCTTTTCTCAACAGAATGGAAGCGATACCCCGATGCTGATATTGGGGATGGACGAACATGCTGTGCAGATACCCTTTAGGGTTGATAGAGGTGAATCCGGCTATTTGTGATTGTCTGATATCTTCTGCTAACAGAAAACATAAGTCACTTTGAAATAATTCCTGCCAACGTTGTTGAGTTCCTCGTCCGATCCATGCTTGAATCTGTAGGTGATTATAATCGGCAGAACAAGTGTTCTGTACGCTTTGTGTAAACACTGTTTGCAGCAAACCCATATCTTGGATCCTTGCTTTTCGCAGCCGGACAGGAGGGATCTGCAGGTGTAAAACAGGAAATGGCTTTCCCGTTCCGTCCAACGCGTCGCGGCCTGTCACTTCAAATCCTCGATGTAGATAGAATCCTAATGCTGCCGTGTTTTGCTCATTTACGTCTACTTTATAAATGTGTTTTTCACGGATGGCGAATTCAACCAGTTCACTGCCATAGCCTTGTTCCTGGGCCTTAGGACTGACAAACAGCATTTCGATACAATCGGTGCTTAGTCCCATGAAGGCAGCGATGGTTCCCGCATCTTCACGGATGACGTAAAGTTGTACTGCGGCAAAGTATTCGTTCCGGATCAAAGGTTTATAAAACTGTATATCCGTTTCGGTCAGGAAGTGGTGGGTAGTGCGAACTGCCTCCTCCCAAACCTGAAGAAGCTCGTCATACTCGTGTATGTGGGGTTGTTCTATCATTGGTTATTTGTTAAAAGTCAGCTTTCTTTTCAATATATATTCGTTGTCCGGACATCGGATGGATAAATTCCAGACGTTCCGCATGTAAATAAAGCCTCTCCGCTCTCTTACCGTAGAGTTCATCGCCTGCGATGGGGCAATTCAGACCTGACGGATGGGCGGAGTGAACGCGTAACTGATGTGTACGTCCCGTTTGCGGGAAGAAAGCGATACGGGTTCGTCCGTTTTTGCGATCTATTACGCAGTATCGGGTGACAGCCTTTTTACCTGATTCTCTGTCTGCTTTTTGTCTGGGCCTGTCAAGAAGATCCGGACAAATGGGAAGATCGATGGTTCCTTCGTCTGTCGGTAAGATACCTTCCAGCAGTGCTGTATACTGCTTTTTAATGCTGTGGTTTTCAAACTGCGCCTGTAAGTGCTGATGTACTTCCTTGGTTTTGGCTACCAACAACAATCCTGAAGTTGCCATGTCCAGTCGATGTACGATCATCGGTCCCGTAGCTTCAGGATAGCGGGCTCTGAGTAGACTGTAGGCGGACAGTTCCTCCGATTTTCCAGGTACGGAGAGTAGTCCTTCCGGTTTATGGATAACCAGAAGCCATTCGTCTTCAAAGAGAATCTCTATTTCCTTTGGCGGGGCAGGGGCTGTTGCCAAAGGATCCGGTTCGACATCCAGACCTTGTAACATGTGACGTAAAATGGGCCCGCATTTTCCTTTGCAGGACGGATAGTAATAACCGTGACGCCTGATTTCTGTTTTCGGTGATTCTCCCCACCAGAATTCGGCCATGGCAATGGGCTTCAATCCATTTAGGTAAGCATATTGCAATAGCTTGGGCGCGGCACATTCACCTGCTCCGGCAGGTGGTATCTGCTGAATGGTTTGTTCGAAGATAGCACACAAGTTCTTGCTTTCTCCCCTGGCATTCAAAAAGCTGAATTGATGGAATAGCTTTTGCTGCAATGCCGCCGAACGGTTTTTGCGTTCTGCTTTGAGAGATTCAATCTGCGATGAAATACTTTCCAGTTCTGCTTTCACTTCGGAGATTCGCTCTTTCCAATATCTTTCCAGACGTTTGAATTCTGCTTTCTGATATTGGCTTTCGCGTATCATGGCAGCTTGTTCATCTTCATCCGGTTGCTGCTGCCGGCGCTGTTCCCGTTTTTCTTTTGCCGTTTTCAGGGTCTTTCTCGCTTCGGTCAATACCTGTTGTGATGAGGCTGTCTCTTTCGCCAGCCTTTGTTGGAGTTTCACATACCGGTCACTGTTTTGCAATTGTCCGATTCGGCGGTTGATAGCCGAGATTTGTTCTTCTTCTATCTTGAAGAAACCATCCGGTTGCAACAAATCGTATACCGGTGGTACAAAGAAAGAGTGTGAATTGCTTCCGCACAAGCTACCCGAGAAAGCAGCCAGATATCCCATTTGTCCGTTAGAAGTACGGACTATCAATACGCCGAACATTTTTCCTTTGTCCAATTCTTCTTTCCATCTTGTCTGTTTATTTATGTAAGCCTGTACTTCTCCTGCTGCCATTACACATAACGGATGAGGAGTGTAATGGAAGGGATAAGTAAACAAGTGGGGCAATTCGATGCCGGCAATGGAGGTCTGGAAGGAATGAAACATGCTATTTTATTGGATTTAAACGGGATCTTGTGCGACAATTTTCAAAAGTTCCTCGAAGGAACTTACTTTATCATATTTAAGCTTTCCACCGTTTACATTCGCAAAATGTTTTTTGGCACATTCTATCTTTGCCCTTTCTATTTCCCGGTCTTGCAGGGAAGAATCGCTGGCTTTGGTTTCGGCTATAAAATAAGGATACTTCGACAACTTTTGTTTGAAGACGATGGCCCAGTCCGGATGGTATTTTCCCATTGGAGTAGGGATATAGAAACTGTTGGGTAGTTTTACATAAGCTTCTATTTCGTCATTTTCTTCCAGTTTTTCCATGAATGTTTTTTCATTTCGAGAGTCGAATCTCACATGGTCGTACAGATGTTTATCTGCTTTCATTGTGTTTACTCCCAAACATCCTTGAACAGCTGCCTGGGTAAAGACCGATACATCATAGTACTGGTCGATTGGGCTATATTCGATATGTTGTACTATCAGACGCGCTTTTTCTTCGTTAATCAGTTCCGAAGCCTTAATAATAAAATCTTCGGGATTATTTCTGAATTGGGCGAATACATTCGGTTTTATCCGGGCAAGAATCTGAGCAACTGCCTTTCGGGTCAGATTTGTGGCGTTTGTGAGTTTACCGAGCAAGTCATATTTTACTTGATCGTTTGCCATGGCATCTATCTTTTCATAGTGCGCCTGATTGGGATCTACTTTAAATGCCTCTCCCGAAACCAAAGTTGCTTTAGACTTGATTTCGTCCATTTGGCCTGTAATGACAGAAAGATAGAGCTGGGGTACTCTTAACTTTTCATTTAAGCTCCCGATTGCTTTCTCTACCAATTCTTTTTCGTCAAACTTTACGGTGTAGGTTGACTTACTGCATAGCAGCTTCAGCAATTCCTGAAGTTTGCTGTTTTCAAGTTTATCTTTCGACAACCGAAGATTTATGTTGTATTTCCTTGCATCCTCCGGCTGCATCTCTCTTGGATTATAGATAGAGGTTAGGATGGTCATGATAGACGCCTTATAATCGGTGAGCTCATCGTCGAAAATCACTTCTCCCTGTTTACGGTCATCATAGAATTTGTCCGTCAGTTCTCCTTTCTTGATGTACTTGTTTTCAAGTAAAGAGTCGTAGATACTTTGTGCTATATCTTCGGTTGCTATGATGGTTTCACCATTAGGCAATCGGAGCGTCTTGTCCTTGAATAATTGGATAGTTACTTTTTGTGGGCGGTCGGCTATGGCTTCTGCCATTTCTGTCTGTAAGCCTTTGGCAAACGATTCATACGATTCACTGGCTATCACGGTCAGTAGGTTGACACGATGTACTTCTTTGTCTAAAACGTTGGCGTCCATGCGATCTCCCTGTCCGTTTACGCAGAGGCGCAGCCCGCGTCCCACCTCCTGACGCTTGCGTACCTCTGCCGAACTTTGTTTCAGGGTACAGATTTGAAAGACGTTCGGGTTATCCCATCCTTCCCGCAGGGCGGAATGTGAAAAAATAAAGCGGATCGGCTCTTTTCGGTCAAGCAGGCGTTCTTTATTTTTCATAATCAAATCGTATGCCTCCTCATCTGTCGATTCTTTGGTTCCCCGCTCGGTTTTACTGTCAATCAGCTTTCCTTTTCTATCTTTGGAGAAGTACCCTTCGTGAGCTTTTGATGCCACGGTCGATTTTAGATAATTGATATATTCCGGCTGATTGAATAACGAAAGGTCCAAGTGCTTTATGATATCGGTATATTCCTGTTCGAAAATCTCGGCATATTCTCCTTTTCCGTCTGGGTTATACTGGCGGTATTTGGCTACTTCATCGATGAAGAAAAGGGAGAGAACTTTGATGTCTTTCTCAAACAGTTCCTGTTCTTTCTTAATATGTGATAAGATGGTTTCTCGTATCTGGATACGTCGTAGTTGAGTTTCGTTGACGCTACCCGTTATGTCACCTGCATAAAGCTTGATGCCGTTCCGGAAGGTGACGGAATTTTCAACGCCGTTGATATCTGTAATTACATAGTCGTTCCGGTATTCTTCCAGACGGTTTGATTTAGCGTACAAGTCATCATTTACTTTCAGAGCCCGTACTACCTGATTCACTGCTTTGGTCCTTTTTATTTCGAATCCGATATTGGCAGTCGGATTTTTGTCCGGATACAGGTTTAAACCTTCCAGATAGACGAAGCCTTCGGTGGCTGTTGTTCCACTGATGGAAATACCTTTGACGGCAATCTTCTTAACCAGTTTCAGGTTGTAAGCTTCCATCGCGTCCAGGCGATAGATCAGGTTATAGAGTTCGCGGTGTGTAGCCGAATAACGCAGTGTGAACAGGGGATTGAATCGTTTCAATCCCTCTTTTGTTTTGGCTCCTTCTACCGACTGGGGTTCGTCGATAATCAGTATCGGATTCATCTGTGCAATCACATCGATAGGACAGCTGCCGCCAAAATCATCCAGTTTCATGTAGATGCGGCGGGCGTCTTTGTTCGTAGCATTGAACTTCTGTGAATTGATGATCATTACATGGATTCTGCTGTCTGTGACAAATGCGTTCAATTCACCCAACTGTTTGGAGTCGTAGATGAAATAAGACAGAGGGGTGCTGTAATCCAAGGCAAAGTGTTCCTTCATAATCTCCAGGCTTTTGTGGACTCCTTCGCGGATGGCAACACTGGGTACGACAATGATGAACTTGCACCAACCGTAGCGTTTGTTCAGTTCGAAGATGGTTTTGATGTAGGTATATGTTTTGCCGACTCCTGTCTCCATCTCGATGGTGAGATTGTATTTCCCTTCCAGCGCTTCCGACGGTTTGATTTGTTGGGCACGCTGGATATCCTGGATATGTCTCAGAACCATCTCATCTGTGAGTTGGGGTACGACAGGGTGGTTACGGAATCCTGTAAATCTTTCGTAACTGGTCTGTCCGTCTTTCTTCCGGGTCTCTACTTGATAGTCGAGCATCTTGTATGGCTGCCCGGCAAAGACATCACATACCGCTTTTGCTGCGTCTTCCTGAAACTTTTGATGTTTGAATTTTAATTTCATTTCTGTATCTTCCTTCTCTGTTTAAAGAATCTCGATCATAGTACCGGGAGATAACGTTTTAAATATCTCGTCTATGTTGATGCGATCGGCACTATCCCTGAACGAGGCATCCCGAAAGACGACCCGGCGTGGTTGCCTACCGGCTATTTCACGGAAGACTTCTTCGGGAATCTGTTCTGCAAAACATGCCATTAATTCGGTCTTGTCGACAGAATAAACCGTATATCCATTTATATCCTCTTCATTGTGTGGGAGTGACAGGGATAGTCCCAGGTTGGTCAGGCAACCATAAAGCAGATCGAGTCCGGTACGGTCTTCTTTGATATTGTCTGTGAAATAAAACAAATCACTTTGTGAATATTCCCCTGCACTGTAATATACGTCTTTCATATTGCTGTCGGCAATCCGAAAAACACGGAAACCGATGTCCGGGCGGTTCTTTAATTTAAGTTGGTTGCATTCCGCCTCAATCGTGTCTCCGGCACGTCGAATACGCTCTTTGGACAGTTCGCAGATGTTCAATGCTTTATGCTTTTCCGTGAGAAAGTCGATCGCATTTTGCATGATCTCTTTTTCACTGGGAGTCTTGGCCTTTTTTATTGTTTCAGTCACATCTTCCGGCAGTTGTACGAGAATGTACTTCACCTTGTTTTTACGCGGTTTCATGTTCATCCGCATAACCGCTTCGGCAGTAGTGCCACTACCAGAGAAGAAGTCCATCACAATACAATCTTTGTTTTTGGTGTCGATAAACTCACATAAATATTGAATCAGACTGACAGGTTTCGGAAAGTTGAACACTTTCTTATCAAAGAACTGTAGCTGATAGTTACCGGCCTGCTCATTAGTTTCAACTCCTACTTTGTAATTAATCAGGTTGGGTGGAACTTCCGGGTCATATTCCAGTTTTTCGTACGAAGGACTTAACTTAAGAGTCGGTATTTTGATGGTTGTTCCTTTTTTTATCTCTTTCTCCAGATTTTCCTGACTCCATTTGAATTTGGCTTTCAGCTTGACGGGGGCTGTAAACAGTCCGTCACGTACGGTGGTATCTTCCAGTAATTCCACGTCATACGCATCTGTTCCGTACATGCCCGCTTTGATCACTCCGTCGGGGATGGAAGTAACTACTTTGTTGGCGGGGAAAGTCAGAATGCCGACGGAATTCGGTTGATTCAACAGACCATTTGAACTGACCGACTCCTTCTTCAGACCCTGGAATTTCATGTCGTTTTTCTTCTTCTGATAGCAGACGATGTATTCGATGATTTGCTTGCTTTTTTTCGAGAGATTTTCCGGAGTTTCCGTCTTTGCCCAATTAAATACATCGATGAAATTAGAAGCATTGAATACTTCATTGCCTATTTTAATCAGATTTGCCAGTTCGTGATCATCAATGGAAATGAAAATGATGCCATTATCATTTAACAGGGTATGGGCAAGCATCAGCCGGGCATACATCATGCTACACCAATCGGAGTGAAACTTTCCGTTAGCCTCCGTATTCTGAAACAATCGTTGTCCTTCTTCATTATATCTTCCCTGTTTCTCGTCGGATTCTTCCTGTGAAAGAGCGAATGTATCATTGAAGATAAAGTCTTTACCTGTGTTGTAAGGCGGATCGATATAGATAACGTCTACCTTTCCTGCATAACTCTTTTTCAGGAGTTTCATTGCGTCCAGATTGTCTCCCTCGATGTATAGGTTTTGGGTCTGTTCCCAATTCCTGCTCTCTTCCGGGCAGGGACGCAATGTTTTGCGGATAGGATGCGCCGCCTCTCTTATCGCCTGCTTCTTGCCCACCCATGTTAATTCGTAACGTTCGTCGTCATCATATACCACTCCCATTTCTGCTTGGTTGGCTGTAAGGAGGAATTTCAGTTTATCAAAGTCGATAGCTTTATGTAGCTGTCCGTCCTTACCCATCGATTCAGTGACTACGTTCGGGAAGAGTTCGGCTATTTTATTCAGGCTGTCCTCTGCGATACTCACAGATTCCATTTTTAGCTTTTCCATATATGATTTCATTTTTGTCCTGCAAAGTTAAGATTTTCATTCTGATTGGCTAATTTCCTCTATAAATAATGTGTGTTTTGGGAAGTAACGTACCGCTATTCCGAACCGGTTGTTGGATTAGGTAATAAGGTAAGTGTTTTATCTTGCTGACCGGATAGTCTTATGTTCTAATCATCAATCGAAAAACACCCTCATGTTTTTCGATTGATGATTAGGAGGAAACGGGCATAGAGTGTGAAGGTGTTTCTTGAATTATAGGAAGCAAGTGTATTTACTTGTATTTATTTTCATAGAATATGCCTTTTCTGAATACTTTTGCCTATTTTTGCGTATTCAATCTATTGACAGAATGGAGTAATATTTAGTTGAAATTTTATAGTAAAAATCATGAAGAACGCAATTGGTAATTGTAAGCAGCGAAAAGCAGTGCTCTTCGCTCTCGCTTTGCCTCTGATGTTTTCCGGTTCGCCTATGCAGGCTATGCATCGGTCCGAAATCGTTAGAGAAGTGACACAACAAAACTTGAAGATCGTTAGTGCAAAGAAAATCAATCCGACTACGATTGAAGTACTGTTCTCTAATAACCAGAGAATGACATTCGATTTCTACGGAGAGAACATCTTCAGAGTATTTCAGGACAATGATGGAGGAATCATCCGTGATCCGGAAGCGAAACCTGAAGCACAAATTCTGGTAAATAATCCCAGAAACACAGTCTCTACGCTTGACTTAAATGATGGCGGTAATCTCCTTTCTATCACTACGGGGAAAATCAAGGTGGAAATCGATAAGAATACCTCTTTGATGAAAGTGATCGACTTGGAAAAGAATACCGTAGCTTTTGAAGAAGCCGAACCGGTACTTTTTGATAAAGGAAAAGTTACTGTAACTCTGAAAGAGAACCCCAACGAATATTTCTATGGCGGCGGTGTGCAGAACGGACGTTTTTCGCACAAAGGAAAAGCAATTAATATTGTAAACGAAAATAGCTGGACAGACGGTGGAGTAGCTTCACCCACACCTTTCTATTGGTCTACTAACGGCTATGGTATGATGTGGTATACTTTCAAACCGGGTAAATATGATTTCGGTGCGGAAGAAAAAGGTAAAGTGAAGCTTATGCACGATTCTCCTTACCTTGATGTATTCTATATGGTTAGTGATGGTGCCGTAGGGATTCTGAATGACTTTTATCAATTGACCGGTAATCCGGTGTTGTTGCCTAAGTTCGGTTTTTATCAGGGTCACTTGAATGCTTATAACCGTGACTACTGGAAGGAAGACGAAAAAGGAATCTTGTTCGAAGACGGAAAACGCTATAAGGAAAGCCAGAAAGATAATGGTGGAATCAAGGAATCATTGAACGGAGAAAAGAATAATTATCAGTTCTCGGCCCGTGCAGTGATTGATCGCTATAAGAATCATGACATGCCTTTAGGCTGGTTGCTGCCAAACGACGGATATGGTGCCGGATACGGACAGACCGAAACCCTTGACGGAAACATCCAGAATCTGAAAAGTCTGGGCGACTATGCTCGTAAGAATGGTGTCGAAATCGGTTTGTGGACACAGTCTGACTTGCATCCGAAAGAAGGTGTGAGTGCATTGCTGCAAAGAGATATTGTGAAGGAAGTGAGAGATGCCGGTGTGCGTGTATTGAAAACAGACGTTGCATGGGTAGGCTGGGGATATTCCTTCGGACTGAATGGTGTGGCAGACGTAGGTCATATTATGCCTTATTACGGAGATGATGCCCGTCCGTTCATTATTTCACTCGATGGTTGGGCCGGTACACAACGATATGCCGGAATCTGGTCGGGCGACCAGACAGGCGGTGTATGGGAGTACATCCGTTTCCACATCCCGACTTATATCGGTTCAGGTCTGTCAGGTCAGCCTAACATCTCTTCGGATATGGATGGTATCTTCGGCGGCAAGAATATGATTGTCAACACCAGAGACTTCCAGTGGAAAACTTTCACTCCGATGCAGCTGAATATGGATGGATGGGGATCGAACGAAAAATATCCGCATGCTTTGGGCGAACCTGCCACTTCTATCAACCGCTGGTATCTGAAACTGAAATCGGAATTGATGCCTTATACTTATAGTTTTGCGAAAGAAGCTGTAACCGGAATGCCGCTTATTCGTGCTATGTTCCTGGAATATCCGAATGCTTATACTCTGGGTACAGCCACGCAGTATCAGTTTATGTATGGTACCGACTTCCTGGTAGCACCTATCTATAAAGCCACAAAAGCAGATGCTGAAGGGAATGATATCCGTGACGGTATTTATCTGCCTGAAGGAGAATGGATCGATTATTTCACCGGAGAAAAATATCAGGGTAACTGTGTACTCAACAACTTTGCTGCTCCTCTCTGGAAACTTCCGGTATTTGTGAAGAACGGAGCTATTATCCCGATGACCAATCCTAACAATAACGTTGCTGAAATCAACAAAGGACTTCGTATCTACGAGATCTATCCGTATAAGCACATGATGACTGTTGAATATGATGATGACGGTGTATCGGAAGCATATAAGGATGGTAAAGGTGCCACAACTTTCATTGAGTCAAATGTTGATTCGAAAAACAATGTGAAGATTTCTATTCGTCCTACACAGGGTGATTTCGACGGTTTTGTAAAAGAGAAAGCTACTGAGTTTAGGGTAAATATTACTGCCAAACCAAAGAAAGTTTCTGCTCAGGTGGGCAAAAGCAAAGTGAAGTTGATCGAAGTGCTCTCTATGGATGATTTCCAGAAAGGTGAGAATGTATACTTCTATGATGCTGCTCCTAATCTGAATAAATTTGCTACGAAAGGCAGTGAATTTGAAAAGAAGGTAATCACTAAGAATCCTCAGCTTCTTGTGAAGTTGGCTGCTACTGACATTACTAAAAATCAGGTTGTGATGAATATCGAAGGCTTCCAGTATGCGCCTGCCGATAATTACAGAGTTACGTCCGGTTCGCTGACTGCTCCTGCAGCTCAGATTACTGCCGAGAATATTGAAGCTTACACTTTGAAACCTACATGGAGCAAAGTGCCGAATGCCGATTTCTATGAAATAGAGTTCAATGGCATGTTGTATACAACAATTAAGGATACTGAGTTGCTGTTTGACGGGCTGGCTGCTGAAACCGACTACGCATTCAAGATCCGTGCCGTAAACAAGGATGGCTATTCGGATTGGGCTGAATTCAGCGCTAAGACAAAAGCGAACCCGCTGGAATTTGCTCTTCACGGAATCAAGGGTGAAACAACTGCGAAGAATCAGGAAGGATTTGATATCGATCGTTTGTTCGACTTTGCCGAATTGGGTGATATGTGGCATACGAAGTATGGAGCAAAAGCGCTGCCATATGATATGATTATCGACTTGAGAACTGTGAACCAGTTGGATAAATTCGAATACCTGCCACGTACCGACGGTGGTAACGGAACGATTCTGAAAGGTACTGTATATTACAGTATGGATAAAGAGAATTGGACTGAGGCCGGAGCAATAGACTGGAAACGTAATGGTGATGTGAAAGTATTTACATTTACTGAGCGCCCGACTGCACGCTATATCAAACTGGCTGTAACGGAAGGTGTGAACAATTATGGTTCGGGTAGAGAATTGTATGTATTTAAAGTTCCTGGAACAGAGAGCCGTTTGCAGGGTGATATCAATAACGACGGTAAGATCGATAATAACGATTTAACTTCGTATACCAACTATACCGGTCTGAGAAAAGGTGATTCCGACTATGAAGGCTATATCAGCGTAGGTGATATCGACCAGAATGGTTTGATCGATGCTTATGACATTTCTGTTGTGGCAACACAATTGGAAGATGGTGTCAGTGATGAACCGATTGAGAAACTGGATGGTACTATTGAGATCAGTACGGCTAAACGAAATTACAGTAAGGGTGATGTGGTTGAAGTGCTTGTAAAAGGTGTCAACCTCCGTTCTGTAAATGCCTTGAGTTTTGCGTTGCCATACAATCAGCAAGATTATGAATTTGTAGGTGTCGAACCTTTGAACCTTAAAGCAATGGAAAATCTGACTTACGACAGACTCCATACCAATGGTACAAAAGCACTCTATCCTACATTCGTTAACCTTGGAGCTAAAGAAGCCCTTGAAGGAACAAACGATCTGTTTATTCTGAAGCTGAAAGCGAAACGTGCCGTGAAGTTTGATCTGAAAGCTATTGATGGCGTTTTGGTCGACAAGAACCTGAACACACGTAAGTTTTAAACTTGTGTAAGAATACTCCGCCGTTTGAACGGAGAAAAATAAAAAGCTGCCCGGAAATTTCCGAGGGCACTGAAAAAACAGATGGCTTTTCAGTGCCCTCTTGAAGAGCAAAAGTGAGAGTCGCCAAGTTAGAAATACTAACTTGGCGATTTTTCTATTTGGTTCCAGTAAGTAAAATGCTTCACATAACGGTTGACATCGTACTTACGAACGTAGTTGTTAAACCGAGTTCTGTTCAAAAAAGTGGAAAAGTTGAGAAAAAGTGTATTTATCTTGATTCATCATTACAGCTGCAAAAATAGAAATTCAAATCCGTTTTATTTCAAAATATAACTTAATCGACTATATTTCAATCATTTCAAAGAACTATTATTTACTTTAACGGAACAGTAGTGAAACATTTATTATATAAATACAAAATATTATCATAATTCATAGTAATAATTGTATTAATAATAGTAGCTTTGTTACTCCTTAAACATATAGTTAAACAATGAAACTAAAACACAAATTAAACTATATACTACAATGAAAAACATGAAAATTGCATCCTTTATGATAAAATTCATAATGATGCCCCTGCTTGTCAGCACTTCCTGTGTAAATGAAATTTCAGAAGAATCGACAACCCTTCCCGGAGAAATTCCTATCCGCCTTTCTACACAAATTTTATGCAACCCCACACGTGTTATTGATAACAAATTTCAAGAAAAGGACGCCATTGGCTTGTATGTATTGACACAACCATCAACTATCAATCAGAAACGATACATTGACAATATGCGTTTCACATGTTCCCAAACCTCCGGCTTCGAACCGGAAGAAACGATTTATTATCCTAAAGGAAACGGAGAATGTAACTTCATCAGTTATTATCCTTTTCAAGAAACAGGTATTGAACCGGACAAAAGTACAATGCAGGTCCAGATACGGACCGACCAAAGTACTGTGGGCGGACTATCACTTTCCGACTTTATGATCGCTGTAAACAATGACATTACACCCAGCCAGAACATGGTTGCCATGGAATATAAACACAAACTTTGCAAACTGGAAATCATTATAAGACCCGCAGCCGGAGAAGACTTACAAGAGCTCTTGGCTGATAACCCTACCTTATCCTTAAACGGATTCCATTCGGAAGCATCTTATGATTTTCTCACCGGCCAATTCGAGTCATCGGGACAAACGAGCGGCATTATTCCTTATGGAGAATGGAAAATAGAGAATAATACCCTTATAGGCAAAAAAGCGATACTGATACCCGAAAAAATAGAGTCTGACAGTCACTACATAAATATGGAAATAGATGGAAAGAGCTATAGTTGCCCATTTCCGGACAACTTTCAGCTGTCCAGTGAAAAAAGCTGTTCCATAGGCATTATCTATAAATCATCCGAAGGTATTCAAATCAACAACTTCGATCATAGCATTGCAGACTGGACAGAAGGGGAGTCGGGTGAAACGACAGCTCAGGAAACATCAGGTATAATTCACCTGGCTGCACTGAAATTCAGTAAGAGTAATGTATATAAAGCCATTAACGAAGGGACGCAGGTAGCAGAGATCTGTAAAGAGTATCTATTGGCAGACAATATCGATGCACAAGCCATCGTCGCCTATCCTGTTCTAAATGGAGAAACAGATTTAAACAACGGCACGGTAATTTGTTTACTTGACGAAACAGCAGCCGTTCACGGAGGCAAGGTCTCTTGGAACAAAGTTAATAATGTATTAGCCTACACGCCCGGAAATCAAAGCGTCATCAACGATTTCTACATAGCCGAAGATAACTCAATATCAATATCCAAGCCGGAAAATCCTCTACCTGTACGATTGCAAGAAGATGTCTTGACAGATATACGGAATACGGAAACCAAAACTTATCCTATAGTAAAAATAGGAATCCAATATTGGATGGGACGTAGTTTGGAAGCGACACGCTATACCGACGGTAAAACAATTACTTTGAAAAAGGATTTCACGGCAACAGCAGGCTATTACACCGGGAAATATCAAGATGCGCCTCAAAATTTTTACTTTTACAATTCTGAAGCTGTTATTTCAGGCAAGTTATCACCCCAAGGATGGAATATTCCTACCGAAACCGAGTGGGAACAACTAAAGCAATATATAAACAATGATGCTTCTAAACTGAAATCCGGACCATGGTCAAGCGATGAAAACGGTGACAAGCTTCCTATACTTAACACTACAGGATTCAATGGAATGCCGGAAGGATATATTCTAAAAAGTAAGAACGGGTATACCAACGGCTTATATACGGTGGTATACTGGTCTACCAATTCATCTGGAAATCAAATAAATAAAGCAATCTATTTGCTGCATACTACAAATGAAATAAAAGACGGCAATATAACAGACAGAGCTCTTTCTGTCAGATGCATCCGTAAATAACAAGCACTTTGCCTATCATACAGAATCTAAAGTTTAGGTAGATCTCCTCACCGCTACTGGCCCAAACTTTAGATTCTGTATTTTATCGTTAAATTATTCTCTTCATTCGAATAGGGAATCTTCTTCTTTTTTCTGTCTTTATAATCAAGAAATCAATTATAAAACCCAAAACAGAAAACATATGCAGAAAGTATTATTTATCACCACAATTCTACTTACATTATTCGCCCTCTCTATCCATGCTGAGCACAATCCTCAAAAAAGACCAGATGCATCTGCCCAATTCCAAACCGTCTCCGGTCACAGTATCAGTTTAAATGGTATCGGACTGGCATATAGTTATGAATATGCTTTTGCTCCGAAAGGTACTGTTATTTTTAGCGCAGGAGCTTCTTATGCTTTTGGAAGAACATGGCAACTCAAAATGGAATCACTTCGCGAATTTCATATCGCCACCAAAGACTATCATTTAGTAACCGGAGATTTAGCCATAGAACCACGTTTTTATTATAACCTGAAGAAAAGGCATCGCAATGGCAAGCGTACTTGGAGCAATTCCGGTGGGTATTTATCTGCCTGTTTCGGATATTCTTTTCCAATAGCCATCAGCAGCGGAGTAAAAACAGCGCATATATATGTTATCACCCCATATTGGGGATTTCGACGCGTATGGAAACATTTTCTTTTCGATCTATCTGGCGGAGCCGGTTATATAAAGTCCTCCAACGGCAATTCCGCCATCTATCCTACTGTGAGAATAGGACTGGGATATAGATTTTAAACGTCATACTCTAATTGAAGAATAAATAACCAAAGTATCGAATACAAAAAATGGCTACTCATCCCGAGCAACCAATCTTTTGTTAACCTTAAATCTAATACTTATGAAAAAAACACAATACAAATATACCGAATTTCAAGCAATTAGCAAATATCAGAGCAAAAATATCCTGTATTATAACACCGTTTAATACTCGATCTTGTTTTGTTAATACTTTAGGCTAAAAACGTTAACAATTAACACATTCGTTCACAGTTCTCCTGTAGCTCTATAGCCATAGGAAAAACAATATTATTTTCTAAATGAATATGATGATGCAAATTTTTCTCAAATGTCTCCAACATCTCAAACAATAACCTGTAGGTGTCACAAGCATCATCGGGTACTAAATATCCCTGAGCCAATAAAGAAATCCGGCGAAAACGTTCACCTTCGGCATCATGTTCATGCATCATTACCGAAATAGGGCTACTGACACTGCCACAATGAAAAGGCGGAACGGGGCGGTGTTGGGTCACTGCATCGAACAAATCGTATATATAAGGAAACAACACCATTTCCTCCTTGGTAAGATGATTATTCAGATCTATCCAGGACTCCTGAAACAACCCACGTATCTCATGAAGTTCCGGATGTTTCTCACCGTGTACCTCACAAACTTTATCAAGCAATTGAAGAATCTGCGGTCCCTGGTAACGGATATTACGATGATGGAATTTCAGGATGTAATCTACCAATAAATCCATAGGCCAACTTTTAAAATCAAAAATCGGAGAATGGTTCGGTTGCGTTTGCCTCAACTCTTCCAACAAACTGTCCACCCCTGCTCCGGCTCTTTCACAAGCATCAGTCAGCGAGACATCTCCATTGCAACAGAAATCAATGCCATACTTATTGAATACCTTTGCGTGGTCAAAACGATCGGCTACAATCTGGCCGACTGTCATAAGTTTATAATCTTTCATATTTTCCTCTTTTATTATTCAGAGGACAAAGGTAGGGAACAGAAAACAAATAATTTGTAACCAATGTTACAGGAAGGATTTTCTTTTGTCTTTCGAAGCAATATGAAGTATAAAACAATGGCATACACAGTTTTCTATAACTTGTGTATGCCATATTCTTTTCTTAATTAAAATAATACAGAAAGATAGCGATACCTTCGAGTGCTTTCTTAGGCTGATCTTTAATCTCAATCGCAAACTTAATTTCAGCTTTAGCCACACCACGCAAGTTAGTAAGAGAATGCAGACTTGCCTTCAGTCGCACACTTTGACCTGACAGTACTGCTTGCCCGAACTTCATCTTGTCCATACCATAATTAATCATCATCTTCAAATTATTTACTTCAATAATCTGATTCCACAAATGAGGAAGTAATGACAATGTCAGATATCCGTGAACAATGGTGCTATGATAAGGGCTCTCCACCTTAGCACGCTCTGTGTCCACATGAATCCACTGATGATCTAATGTTGCATCAGCGAAAAGGTTGATACGTTCCTGAGAAACCTCCAGATAGTCAGAGACTCCAATCTGCTGCCCCACTAATTTCTCAAAATCTTCATAAGAATTAATAATTACTTTATCCATATTTCTTCATTTAAAAATGTACATCTTTGCTACAAAGATATATTTTTTTTAGATAAGTTAAAATTAATCCGGTCTTTTAGATTCTTCATCAGAAAAACTCGCCGGCTTAGTACATGAATCTACTTTCCCAAATATCCGATACCGATATTTGGAAACCAATAAATACAATGCATCCCTTACTTTTACCGGAATCAGGATCAATGGATAAAAACACTGCCAGAATCCTCCCAGGTCTTTTAAGATATAAAGTATAGCCGTAGATTTAGAATAACAATCTCCTTTCCGAAAATAATAGAGAGTCTTATTACTACTTTCAACAGCATACCGGCCCAACAAAGTTTTACCCGCTTCAGATTGCAGTGAAACAAAACGGAACAGCTTTCTTTTATCCCTCTTTACAATAAAAGAAACTGTCCCGTTGCAGAGATTACATATACCATCGAAAAGTATAATATTCATTCTATTTTTCTAAATAATGGAAGTCTCGTATGCACTGGTCAACATATCATAATCGGCATCACTGTATTCTCCTTTTTCCCGAGCCTTCTGCACCTGTTTGATAAATATTTCTACCTGTGAAAGGAAAGTCTGATAAGACTTCATCTCGCTTTCATGACCATTCACGGCAGGAAGTTTTTTAGCAGCATCGAGTTGTTTGGTAAGTTCAGCTACTTTCAGGTCAATGCGGGGGCCATCCATCATATGCTTACGTGCATACAGGTTCAAAATACTCTGCATCGTAGCAGACATCTTCCGTACAGACATAATCTGTTCTTTCAGCGGACTGTCCGCCAGAAGCACCTGTTCAGCCTGTTCGGTAAACGGACTCAGAATATCAAAAACATTCTGCTTGTATTCAGACATCTGTGTGCTCAACTGATAATTCGCCTCTAACAGTTGCTTCGCTTTGGTTACATCTTTCTTTTTCAAGTAAGAAAGATAGGTATCGAAATTTGCGTAGAACTCTGCTCTCGCCTTAAACAATCCGGCATAGTTCTGCACCAGATTCTGGCGGGTTTCTCCATTGAAGTAATCTCCGGGATTCATCACCGTCGCCGAATCTTTTGCAACAACTGTCGGTGGGGCGATGGCGGTAAGAGCCGGTACTTTTCCTTTTTGTTCCATATAATCCAAAACGGCATTTACATCTTTTTCCTTCACCATATCTTTTAATACTCCGAGAGAAGTATTATAATATTTGATTACCTCTGTCGCATTTTCAATATCTGCCGTACTGGCAACAGGAGCTTTGCTCTTGCTTCCACCCGAACAAGAGGCCAACAGAAAAGCACTCACAAGTGCTCCAAAAAACAATAGATTCTTTTTCATAATGTTTCCTTTAATAATTAGTAAATAGAACAAGCCTATAGATAGCTGATATTGCACTAATAACAATATAAAAGTCGTTTTGCTCTCAAAACCATCTATAAATTACAAAGGGAACAGGGAAATTAAAGAAATAAATATCATCGGAAGCGAAACCACATTACTGCATAAAACAAAAAATGGCTACTCGTCCCGAGCAACCAATCTTTTGTTAACCTTAAATCTAATACTTATGAAAAAACACAATACAAAAATACCGATTCCCAACTAATTAGCAAATTTACGCACGATATTCTGCTCTATTATAACATGGTTTAATGTTACCGATAACTTATTAACATTTCACACTTGTATTGTTAACCATTAACAAGTTCCATTACTCGTTTTCAGACATAAAAAGGCTATCATACGTCATCCACCCAATAACGATGATATCCCCACCGGTACAATATTACTGAATTTCTTTATCCCCCTGATCATATTCCAATCCTTCAGATAACAATTTCTCCGATAACAATGAACATGTTACAGGTATAACCGGTATTTCATTCATAACGAAATGAATGTAGATCTCAAAAGATAGTTTATAACCAATCCACACAACCCTATGCATTTCTGAAGCAGAAAGATAGAAATCAGACAAAGGCAGTAATCTATTATTCAATTCGAATAGTTCGAATGATGGAAAAAAAGAGAAGTCGATATTGTGATATTCTTTCAATAATAGAATCTTGTCGCTTAATTTATTCTTTTTGATTTCTTGTATATTAATGTTTTTTTCTTGCTTTAGACATCAGATAGTGGTATATTTACCCCGAAACACTTCAGCCCGTTTCTTAACCTTAAAAGGAATTGAATATGAAAAATTTAAAATAATTATTGATCGTACTAATCTTTGTTACATAAAAAAACAAATAAAACAAATAAGATGAAACAAGTAAACACTGTTTTGACAGTCATTCTGTTGGTAGTATTGACTGGATGTGGAAGAAATAAACAATCAAACGATGATTTAATCATCGTGGACGTTTCGAAAAGCTATCCTAAAAAAGAATTGATTCTTCAGGATTTTATGAATGTGGAATATGTTGCGCTGGAAACTACAGATGAGTTTCTTACACAAGGCTTAGTACAAGATGTGGGAAAAGAATACTTATTGGTAACCAATAGGAATAATGATGGGGATATTTTTATTTTTGACAGGCAAACCGGTAAAGGATTAAAAAAGATAAATCGGCGAGGGCAAGGGGCAGAAGAATATGCAAGGATTAATGAGATTATTCTTGATGAAAACAATGATGAAATATTCGTAAAGTCACCGGGAAATAAAATCTTAGTATACGATCTTAACGGAGAATTCAAACGGTGTTTGAATCTTGGTAGAGATATTTCATCTATTTTTGATTATGACAAACATAATTTGATCTGTTATGATATGTCAGATTATCATAACAAAGGAAAAGATAGAAACAAATCGTACCATATTCTTATATCAAAACAGGATGGAAGTATCACCTGGGAAATTTTTATTCCTTTTAAAACTATTAACACACCGATTGTGACTGATGGAGATCGATTTATAGCAAATTATTCTTACCAAATACGCCTAAGTAACGGCAAATGGACACTTATGGACGCATCAGCCGATACATTGTATAACTATGCACCGGATGGTACATTAAGCCCCTTTATTGTAAGAACCCCCTCTGCAAATACTATGGAGCCTGAAATTTTTCTTTATATGGGTATTCATACCGACCGTTATTACTTTATGGAAACCGTTAAAAATGTATTTAACTTTGAAAAAGGTAACGGATTCTATACAGATGGGCTGGTGTACGACAAGAAGGAAAAAGCCATATTTCAAGTTGCCGTATATAATGATGACTATGCAGAAAAAAGAACTGTAGCTATGACGGCGAAATCAATTAATCGCGATATCGAAAATGTCACGAGTTTAAGTGCATCCCGACTTGTTGAGATTTATAAGAAAGAGCAACTGAAAGATGGCAAATTGAAAGATATTGCTTCAAAGTTGAATGAAGAAGACAATCCTGTAATCATGTTGGTAAAGCAAAAAAATAGTGGTTTAAAATGAAAAAGGCAACCAACTATTTTATCAAGAGCAGTGGATCATCCACCACCTGCTGAACACTCCTTTTATTCCATTCGCAGGATTGTTGACCGAATAGATGGTGTTGCTCTTGTTCTTTACGTATACTATGAGGTTGTGTCAAAGCGTATTTGACACAACCTCCTTTTCACATTTACATTCAATCATTATAAAAATAACTAACCTTTCATCATGCTATGCTTATCATGATTTTATTTAGCCTTTTACGGTAATTCGTTTGTAACCATATACAGCACGGTCACCCAATTCTTCTTCTATACGGAGCAACTGATTGTACTTCGCCATGCGGTCCGAACGGCTCAACGAACCGGTTTTAATCTGTCCGCTGTTTGTTGCTACGGCAATATCTGCAATGGTTGCATCTTCTGTTTCGCCGGAACGGTGAGAGGTGACTGTTGTATATCCGTGGCGGTGTGCCATTTCAATAGCGTTTAATGTTTCTGTCAGCGAACCTATTTGGTTTACTTTAATCAGAATAGAGTTGGCACAACCTTTTTCGATACCTTTTGCCAGGAAATCAACATTAGTAACGAAAAGGTCATCACCTACCAATTGGCAGCGGTCACCGATACGTTGAGTTAATTTTTTCCAGCCTTCCCAGTCATTTTCACTCATACCGTCTTCGATGGAATCAATCGGATATTCGTTGATAAGTTTCTCCAGATAGTCAATCTGTTCCTCGGCTGTACGTTTTTTACCCTTTTCACCTTCAAACTTGGTGTAATCGTAGATACCGTCATGATAGAATTCGGAAGAAGCGCAGTCCATGCCGATCATTACATCCTTACCCGGTTCATATCCGGCAGCTTTAATAGCGGCAAGGATAGAGTTTAGTGCATCTTCTGTGCCTTCCAGATTCGGAGCGAAGCCTCCTTCATCACCTACAGCTGTACTCAAACCACGGTCTTTTAATACTTTTTTCAAGGCGTGGAATACTTCAGCGCCCATGCGCAGTCCCTCTTTGAAAGAGTTTGCACCAACTGGGCGAATCATAAATTCTTGAAAGGCGATTGGGGCATCGCTATGTGATCCTCCATTAATGATATTCATCATTGGGACGGGCAAAACATAAGTATTTGTGCCGCCGATATATCTGTAAAGGGGAATATCAAGATAATTGGCAGCTGCTTTGGCTACGGCAAGTGAAACACCCAGGATAGCGTTTGCACCCAGTTTGGCTTTTGTCTTTGTTCCGTCCAGTGCCAGCATAGCATGGTCAATGCCCATTTGGTCGAGGGCTGACATACCAATCAGATGTGGGGCAATGACTTTATTAACGTTCTCTACTGCTTTCTGTACACCCTTACCGCCGTAACGATGTTTATCACCGTCGCGGAGTTCAAGCGCTTCATGCTCACCGGTCGATGCGCCCGACGGAACGGATGCACGTCCCATGATGCCTGATTCCAATACTACGTCTACTTCTACTGTAGGGTTACCTCTTGAGTCGAGAATCTCTCGTCCTGTAATTTTTTCTATTTTCATTGTTTCTCTTGTTTTTTTAGTCTCTGCAAATGTACTCACTTATGGGAAGCGGTAGAATAACTATTAATAGGTATTCCGTGCGGTCTCTTTCCCTATAAATCAGTATTATCGCTTTTATACTATAAAACAAAGAGAGAGGTGGAAAAGTTCAGTCGTCTTCAACCTTGACTCCTAACAGAGGCAGTAAGTCCATTGCCTGTAATGAACTGACTATAGCCCCTTTCAGGTCAGCTATGTTTAGTTGAATGCCTGTTATTCTTGAGCTCCTCAGGTCGATGCCTTTTAAAGACGTATGCGAAAAATCTGCTTCAAGCAGTTCACAGTTGTCGAAAGCTGCCGGTATTAATTTACTGTCATTGAGGCTGGCGTTTCGAAAATCACAATGGCTGAAACGAACGGTCCGCATTTTCGTCATGGAAAGATTGATATATTGTCCATAACAATGCTCCATCCGGACATGGTTTAGGGTGGCTTCCGGAAAACCTGTTCCTAAGAGCTTGCATGATATAAATTCTACCCGGTAGAAAATAGTTCCGGCAAAGGACACGTTGGATAAGTCGCAATTTTCAAAACGTATGTCTGTTAATTGGGCTGACTTCAACTGGCATTCGTTGAATATTTGTTGTTTGAAAGTACAATTGTTAATATTTAGATAGGGCTTATTTACTTGTCGGACAACTCCTTTAGAGAAATATAAATCAGAAATTTTCTCTTCATCCACCAAAATATCGAGCGGAGTGATGCTTTCGGACTGCTCATTGATGAATGGGGCTACGACTTTAACAGGTTGGACTTTCTTAATTGCTGGTTTCATATATTAGTCTATTGTTTTAAATGTTCTCCGAGGTATCCTCCACCTAATACGGCTAAAAGCCCGAGTATCATACTGGCTAATGTGTAAAATGCGAATATGCCGTAGAAGCCTCCTTTCAGTAAACTCAGGCCATCATTAGCCAAAGTAGAAAATGTGGTAAAACCTCCACAGAAACCAACAGTCAGAAATAGCCTTAACTCGAAGGATAGATCAAGACGTTCCGAAAGTGAATAAAATAATCCTATTAACAAACTCCCAGCAATGTTTACGGCAAATGTTCCCCACGGAAAGGGGAAAAAAGTAGGGCTAAGTTTTTCGTTGACGGCTATTTGTGCCAGATAGCGGGATACACTGCCTATGCCTCCTCCGATAAATATATAAATAATCTCTTTCATCTTTTTTATTTTGTTGGCAAAGTTACCACTGTCAACTGTTTATGCAAACGTTTTCTGATAAATCTTCTTTATTTCGGTTCTATTCGTCGAACCGGAATCTGCTTCTTGCTTATCTTTGTTGCATGATTACTAATTTATATTAAACCATATCATGAAGAACATGAATAAACTGACTTTTAAGTTGGCTTGCTTTTTTCTTTCTCTTTTAGTGAGTAGTGTGGCAATGGCCGAAAGCATTACTTCTCCAAATGGACTCTTGAAACTGAACTTTTCGGTGAATGGAAAAGGCGAGCCTGTGTATGAACTTTCTTATAAGGGTAAAGAAGTGATTAAACCTTCTAAACTGGGCCTTGAACTGAAAGATGATCCCGGTCTGATGGATGGTTTTACATTGATTGATGCCAAGACTTCTTCTTTTGACGAAACCTGGGAACCTGTTTGGGGAGAAGTAAAGCAAATCCGTAACAATTATAATGAGCTTGCGGTAACTTTAGACCAAAAAGCTCAGGATCGTAAGATGTTGATTCGTTTTCGTTTGTACGATGACGGACTCGGTTTTCGCTATGAATTTCCGCAGCAAAAGAATCTGAATTATTTTGTGATAAAAGAGGAGCATTCCCAATTTGCTATGACAGGCGATCATACTGCTTTCTGGATACCGGGCGATTATGATACACAAGAATATGATTATACTCGATCGAAGCTTTCGGAAATACGTGGCCTGATGAAAACAGCTGTGACTCCCAATGCTTCCCAGACTCCTTTTTCTCCTACCGGGGTTCAGACTGCTTTACAAATGAAGACCGATGATGGATTGTATATCAACCTTCATGAAGCTGCCTTGGTGGATTACTCTTGTATGCATCTTAATTTAGATGATAAAAACTTTGTTTTTGAATCATGGCTGACTCCTGATGCACAGGGAGATAAAGGATATATGCAGACTCCTTGTCAGTCTCCATGGCGTACAGTCATGGTCAGTGATGATGCACGTGACATTCTTACTTCCAAATTAACATTAAATCTGAACGAGCCATGTAAATTGGAGGATACTTCTTGGATTAAGCCTGTCAAATATGTAGGTGTATGGTGGGAGATGATTACGGGTAAAAGTACATGGGCTTATACTGACGACGTTTATTCAGTGAAGTTGGGTGAGACCGATTATGCTAAGACTAAGCCCAATGGGCGTCATGGTGCCAATAATGAGAATGTGAAACGTTATATCGATTTTGCCGCTGAACACGGTTTTGACCAGGTATTGGTTGAGGGCTGGAATGAAGGATGGGAGGACTGGTTTGGCAAGTCAAAAGATTATGTGTTTGATTTCGTCACTCCATATCCCGACTTTGATGTGAAAATGTTGAATGAATATGCCAAGAATAAAGGGGTAAAGTTGATGATGCACCATGAAACCTCTGCATCTGTCCGTAACTATGAACGCCACATGGACAAAGCTTACCAATTTATGGAAGATAACGGCTACAACGCTGTGAAGAGCGGATATGTAGGCAATATAATCCCACGCGGTGAGCATCATTACGGGCAATGGCTGAATAATCATTATCTCTATGCAGTGAAGAAGGCAGCCGATCATAAAATCATGGTAAATGCTCACGAAGCCGTTCGTCCAACCGGATTGTGTCGTACGTATCCAAACCTGATCGGTAACGAGTCTGCCCGTGGAACAGAATATGAAGCTTTTGGTGGGAATAAACCATTCCATACTACATTGCTTCCTTTTACACGCCTGATTGGTGGTCCAATGGATTATACTCCGGGTATTTTTGACACTCAATTGTCTTTCTTGAGTGGTGAACATAGTTTTGTGCATACCACTTTGGCAAAACAATTGGCCCTTTATGTTACACTTTATAGTCCGCTGCAAATGGCTGCCGACCTTCCGGAGAGTTATGAGCGCCACATGGACGCATTTCAGTTTATTAAAGATGTGGCAGTAGACTGGGATGACAGTAAATATATTGAAGCAGAACCGGGAGAATATATCACGGTGGCTCGAAAGGCCAAAGGAACCGATAATTGGTTTGTTGGAGGTATTACAGGTGAAAATCCCCGTACTTCTACATTCATTCTTGATTTCCTGGATCTGGGGAAACAGTATGTAGCCACTTTATATGCTGATGGGAAAGATGCGGATTATGAGAAGAATCCGACCTCTTATGAGATTAAAAAAGGTATAGTGACTAATAAAACCAAGATCTCTACTAAATTGGCTCGTAGTGGAGGTTTCGCTCTCAGTCTGATAGAAGCTACTCCGGCCGACCGAAAAGAACTTAAAAAGTGGAAATAAAGGTGGGGTAGTGGTAAAAAGGTTAGTTTGGTTATTTTTTTGAAATGAAAGAGTCCGGATACACAATATGTATGTCCGGACTCCTTTTGTTGATAGTTACTATATTATCAATTAAGTGAGTCATCTCTTGACTTTCTATTTTTATCTGCTGTTCTTATCTTTATTGATTATATCGTTTTTAATCAAGTGATTAATAGTCTAATGTTGAATGTTTATAAAGCTAACTTTAACATAGAGTTAAAGCTTGTTTTTTGAATGCAAAGAACAAGTTGTTTGCATTTAAAAGATTTGTTCTTTGTACAGAGGGAATAATGATCTTTGTTTTCTCCTTAACATTGTTAAATTATTCTGTTATGATTATATCTTTGCTTTGATAGCTTTTGTTCCCTATATATAATAAGGTGTAAACAACTCTACTTATTAGCTCCTCCATCCAGTAACTCGGCTATTTTCTTTTTCAGGTTTAGCTTGATAATTTCATCTTGCTGCAGTTCTATTTCTACTGTAATTTTGGCATTTCCCAATTTATATCTGATATCTTCGTTATCATAATTTCTCTGTTCTTGTTTGATGCTATATAAAAGGGCAAAATCATAATCTAACGCCAGTGAAATATTATATAATGTATCCGTATCAATGCTTTTCCTTGTCAGTAGATAATCTACACTTTGAGGCTTAACGTCCAATCTTCTTGCGAGTTCAGCTTTAGTGACCTGCCTCTCGGACATTATATTCTTGATAATTTCACCTATATAAATATTGCTTTTTTTCATTTGCATGAAAGTACAACATAATCCGAAGAGTTAGGTTTATCGGCATAAAAGAATATCTGTCTATTTCTGTATTTTGTTCATAATTTATTTGTTTTATCAGATAAATTGGGATATATTTGCTGCGGATAACAGAGAGGGGTGCACTAACACCCTTCTGGTAACAGAAGAAAAAACAGAGTGAAACATAACATTTATATTATTATTATTAACACTAAAATTTTGAGATTATGAAAAAGAAACTCATGATGGTTGCAGTGCTCCTGGGTGCTTTGTCACTGGGAGCTTGCGTAGATAACGACGAATCGGCATCGGTAACAGCGGTGCGTAACGCAAAAGCTGAACAGCTGAAAGGTGCTGCTGCATTGGCTAATGCACAGGCTGGCGTTCAGGATGCCCAAAAACGGTTGACTGAGGCAAAAGCTGCGGCTAAAGAATTTGAAAATCAAAAAGATCAAGAAGCCTATGAACGTGACAAAGAGAGGTTGATAGCTCAGGCAAATGCTGCTTTATGGGTAGCTAAGGCTAATGAAGAAAGAGCAAAACAAGACTTCCTGAATGTTGCGGATGAACAATTGAAGGGGTTATACGGTGAGTATCAAGGTTACTCTTCTCAGTTGAGTAGTCTACAGGAAACAAGAGATCAAAATGCAGTTACTCTGGCTAATTATAAAGCCGGGCTTATATCTTATAAGGAAGTAGTTGAAAAGCAGAAAGCTATCAAACTGGCTAATATAGCTCAGAATGATGCTAAAATTGCTGCTTATAGTAAGTACGATGGTTTGGATAAAGCTGATCTACAAAATAAAGCACTTGAGGCACTGCAGATTAAAAATAACGCAATAAAAGCAACAACAGCTGCCGCTCAAGCTAAAGTTCCTGCACAGAAGGCATATCAGGATGCTATTGCGGACTTTACAAGTGATGAATCTTCTTTGAAGACTGTGGTTGCTGCTCGTACCATAATAGATCAATTGCAGAATTTTGGTGTTGCCACTCCTATCACAGGCTGTGAATATGATTATATAGATGGTACTGGTGTATATTACTATTCAGGTCTGTTGTACATTGGTAATGGAGAATATATTCAGCCAATCGAAATAAGTTCAAAAGAGATAGCAGAAGATTTATCTGTTACTTATTATAGTTGGAAGTCTGAATATGCTAAAGAAAAGGCAACTCAAAATTTCAATAATAAATATGCTGCTGCTGTTAAACTTCTGGGCAAATCAGGTGATAAGGCTGACGCAGGAACCAAATATGCTGATTTAACCGCAGCGAATGAAGAACTGAAAGCTGCCGGTGAGGATCAAGTAAAAATTGATGCTGCCAACATTAGTATTGCTAAAGCTAAGGATGCTATAAATGAACAGAATGAATCCATTGCTGAATTGAAAGAGACAATAGAGTTGATTGCTTCAATGTCGGGAGCAGATGTTGCTGCTTATGATAAAGCTATTGAGGCTTTGAAGATAAATGAAACAGTTTTGGCTTATGTAGCTGCGTGCGATGCGTATGACGAGGCGGACGAAGCTTACGAGGTAGCTGATGCGAATTATTCTGCTTTATCTGCTTTAGCAAATAATTATGGGGTAGATGCCAAGGCCGAAATTCGGACTTTAGAAGCTGCCAATGCAACTTTAAATAAAGCAATTGCAGACTTAGATTCTACTTATGGCGTTTTGAATAGTGAACAACAAATTGCACGTCTTGAGGTTTCTGTAGCTAATCTTACAACGCAGATCGATGCTATTCAGAAACTTATGGATATAGTTATGGAGCAGATTAATGCTTTAATAGCAAAATAATCGCCAATAGTAACGGCAAATAAACAACAAATCAAAAAAAGTATCGTATGAAAATAAAAAGACTTTTAGTGTTGGCCGTTCTACCCATGATGTGTCTTGCAGCTAATGCGCAGAACTGTAGTAAAGACAATACTCCTAAAAAGGGTGACTTTACGGTAGCAGCTACTGTTGGATACAATAGTTACACAAACGTCACAGCCCCTTCGGGGCTGCTGACTGACTATGAAGTCAGAGCGCTCTCAACCAACTGGGCAGACAAAAAGCTGATGGTTGGTTTCGAAGGGGGCTGGTTCTTCAAAGATCAGTGGAAACTAAATTTGGGTGGCGGTGTCAGCTTCACGAATAACCCCGGTTATCCGGCTGTTCCCGGCACGATAGATGGTTCAGAATCGAATGGAAGTGGATCGGCAGACGATTTGATGGGAGAAATCCCTAACTACCGTGCCGTAGCCAGTGCCCAGTCGTTCGCCTATAATGTGTTGGCAGGTGTTGATCGTTATTTCAACATCAAGCGTGTTCCTAACCTGATGTGGTATACAGGCGTTCGCGTAGGTTTTGCTTACGGCGAAAATGAAATGAAGTATGATGAAGAGACCTCTATGGGCAAATCGGTTGCCGAAAGCTGGAATCTTCGTGGCGCCTTGACTATCGGTGTCGATTACTATGTTCTTCCTGCCCTCTACGTCGGTGCGCAGATCGATCCGTTTGCTTATACGTACAACAAGACTACGTATAATCCGCAAGCCGGTCTTGGCGATCTGTCGGCAGACAGCCATAACTACAGTGTTTTGGCGGCTCCGACATTGAAGATCGGATTTAAGTTTTGACCTCTATCTCCATCCGGCCGATAGGTTATCGGTCGGGTGGGTGATTTTATAAATAAGTCCATTTATTTATACCTCCCCGATGTCCGTGACGGCTGTCGGGGATTTTTATTTATTGTCTTCTTCAAAATCAAAGTCAAAATCAAAGTCATCCATAAATTCCGGAGTAGTGAATTCTTCAATGCTTCGACGGTCTTTTTTAGTCGGGCGTCCGGTGCCTCTTGCGCGATCAATGAAACCACTGATTTTGCTCATTTCCAAAAGTTCGTATTGATCGGGTGTCGTTACGTTTTCCATCATCTCGGATACAAGTTTTGCTCCGATTCGTTTCTCGATAGCTTGTAATACTTTGAAAGAGTATGTAATGGGGGGCTTTTTTACTTGAATTACGTCTCCTGGCTTTATCATACGAGATGCTTTCACAAACGATCCGTTGATGCTGATTCGTCCTTTTTTACAGGCCTCAGCGGCGATGGTGCGGGTTTTGAAGATGCGGACTGCCCACATCCATTTATCTATTCTTGCTTCAGGCATTGGGTTATAAATTGAAAATGAATTATTATTTTTTGTTGAATTGATTCATCGTTATGTCGATTCCTGCCAAACAAAAGCTTTTGGCAATCTCTCCGGCTGTCTCCAGGCGCTCGTTCATTGTTGTCCAGTCTTCTTCCGTAAAATGTCCTAATACGAAATCAACTTGTCCGCCCTTTGGGAAGTCATTGCCAATGCCAAATCTCAACCGTGCATAATTCTGAGTTCCCAAGATAGCTGCGATATGTTTTAATCCGTTATGACCTGCATCGCTACCTTTGCTTTTCAGACGTAATGTTCCAAAAGGAAGAGCCAGGTCATCAACGATGATTAGCATATTCTCCAATGGAATATTTTCCTTTTGCATCCAATAACGCACGGCATTGCCACTTAGATTCATAAATGTCGAAGGCTTTAACAGAATCATTTGTCTTCCTTTTACAGATAGGGTAGCTGTAAAGCCATAACGACCGTCCTTGAATGATAGGTTGTTTGCTTTGGCCAAAGCATCCAACACCATAAAGCCTATATTATGTCGCGTTTCATGGTATTCAGGACCAATGTTTCCTAATCCGACAATTAAGTATTTCATATCTTTCAGTTTATTTGTTTTAAATAAAAAACGCAGATTAACACAGATGTGAAATCTGCATTAATCTGCGTTTGAATGATATCTCTAATAAAGGGATAGCAATATTATTTTCCTGCTGCAGCAGCTGCACCTCTTGCCGCACGAGTCAACTTAACGGCACATACGACAGCATCTTTTGCGTTCAGAAGTTCCAGTCCTTCATAGCTCAATTCGCCTACTTTAACTGTTTTGCCAAGACCCAAGTGAGATACATTGACAGTCAGTTTCTCAGGAATAACGTTGTACAAAGCTTTAACTTTCAGTTTACGCATCTGCAATGCTAATTTACCACCGGCTTTCACACCTTCAGCAAGGCCTTCAAGTTGTACCGGTACTTCCATTACGATAGGTTTAGCTTCGTCAATCTGATAGAAGTCTACGTGCAGGATAGTATCTTTTACAGGGTGAAATTGAATGTCTTTCAAAATCGCATTCACTTTTTTGCCATCGATAATCAGGTCTACTACGTGGATGTGCGGAGTATAAACCAGATTGCGAAGTCCTTCGTTAGTCACTGTGAAGTGAACAACTTCTCCACCACCGTAAAGTACACAAGGTACACCACCGTTGTTACGAATTTCTTTCAAAGCTCTTGCCTGTTCAGAAGAGCGTTCTGCAATTGTTCTTGCAGTTCCTTTAACTTCAATTGATCTCATTTCTTGAAATTTTTTGTGTTACTCTAAATTAAGTTATTTTGCTTGCTTAATTCACCATCACACGATGTGATTATCACACGATGTGCAAAAAGCGGTGCAAAAGTACACTTTCTTTCTGAAATATCAAAGAATTGATGTTTTTAATTATTCAAAATCAATATCTATTTTAATTTCACTATCTAAAACTGCAGTTTCAGTTTCGCTTTCAGATTCGATTTTTTTTTCGGATTCTAAATCTTCGGTATATTCTTGATTCTGATTGATATAACTGATCGCTTGTTCAAGACCGGACATGAATTTACCAAAATCTTCTTTATACAAAAAGATTTTATGCTTTTCAAAACTTACCTGGGAATCGTCTCCTTCTCCCATTACGACTTTTTTGCTTTCAGTGATAGCAAGAAACATTTCATCTTTACGGTTCTTTTTAACGTCCAGATAATATATACGTTTACCAGCTTTAATCGATTTGGAGAATACAATCTCTTTATCATTCATGTCTGTTCCTATTTTCTTTTTAAAATCTTCCATATTGTTAGGTCTGTTTATAATTGGCTTCAAAATTGGATATTTTTTTTAAACCGTCAAAAGAAAAAGGAAAGAGAATGAAATACTGCATTAAAAAATGTGATTTATTTGCGTAAACTCATTAAAAATGTCTACTTTTGCAATTCGTTAATAACAGTATTAATTAAGATTATGATTAACAGAGTTCTTATTCGTCTAAAGATCATACAGATAGTGTATGCTTACTATCAAAACGGCAGCAAAAATTTAGACTCAGCGGAGAAAGAGTTGTTCTTTAGCCTCTCTAAGGCTTACGACTTATACAACTATTTGCTGATGCTTATGATTGCTTTGACGGAATATGCACAAAAACGCATTGACACAGCGAAAGCTAAATTGGCGCCGACAAAAGAAGAGTTGTATCCTAACATGAAGTTTGTGGAAAATAAGTTTATCGCACAACTTGAAGTAAATAAACAATTGAGCGAGTTTATAGCTAACCAGAAAAGAACCTGGGCAAACGATCAGGACTTTATCAAAGAATTGTACGAGAAGATTATTGCATCCGATATATATAAAGAATATATGGCTTCTTCCGATAAATCTTACGAAATGGATCGTGAGTTGTGGAGAAAACTATATAAAACGTTTGTTTTCAATAATGATTCGCTGGATCAAGTGTTGGAAGATCAGAGTTTATATTGGAATGATGATAAAGAGATTGTTGATACATTTGTATTGAAAACTATCAAGCGTTTTGAAGAAAAACAAGGGGCTAACCAGCCATTATTGCCTGAGTTTAAAGATGATGAAGATCAGGAATTTGCACGGCGCTTGTTCCGTCGGGCCATTCTGAATGCCGATTATTATCGGCATCTGATCAGTGAAAACACAAAGAACTGGGATTTGGATCGTGTAGCTTTCATGGATGTGATTATTATGCAGTGTGCGTTGGCAGAAATTCTTAGTTTTCCGAACATTCCGGTCAGTGTTTCGTTAAATGAGTATGTAGAGATTGCCAAACTCTATAGTACAGTGAAGAGCGGTAGCTTTATCAATGGTACATTGGACGGAATAGTTAATCAATTAAAAAAAGAAGGTAAGTTGACAAAAAACTAATACCTTTGTCCAAATAGATTAAAAAACTAAAAAACTGATTATTTTATGAACCTATTAACTGTATTTTTTCAAGCTCCTGCTGCTGGCCCTGATGGTAGTTTGATGTGGATTATGCTGATAGCAATGTTTGTTATCATGTATTTCTTCATGATTCGTCCGCAGAATAAGAAACAGAAAGAGATCGCTAATTTCCGTAAGTCTCTCCAGGTGAATCAGAATGTAATTACTGCTGGTGGTATTCATGGTGTGATTAAGGAAATCAATGATGATTATATTGTTCTTGAAATCGCTTCTAATGTAAAAATTAAGATAGATAAGAACTCTATTTTTGCAGATGCTTCAGCTGCCAATAGCCAGTCTGCTACGAAATAAGGAACTAAAAATAAATAAAGCCTATGTTCGAACGTAGGAACATAAAGTATATTTATTTAAAATTATCAAGAAGGATTAAGGACTTTCTGCTTAGTGATAAGAGCAGAGAGTTCTTAATTTTTTTATTTTTCTTTTTTATTGCAGGTGGATTTTGGCTGCTTCAAACATTAAATAATGATTATGAAGCAGAATTTTCAATTCCTGTTCGTTTGAAAGGAGTACCCAATCATGTAGTTTTAACTTCTGAACCTCCTTCTGAATTGCGTATCAAAGTAAAAGATAAGGGTACGGTATTGCTGAACTATATGTTGGGCAAAAGTTTCTTTCCGGTAAATATTGATTTTTCTGAGTCAAAGGCCCCTGATAATCATGTGAAGATTTATACTTCAGAACTTGAGAAAAAGATTCTGGGACAGCTCAATGTGTCCACTCGTCTGCTTTCTGTCAAACCAGATACCTTGGAGTATATTTATTCTACCGGAAAGTCGAAATTGGTACCTGTTAAATTAGAGGGTAAAGTTACTGCAGGGCGTCAATACTATATTTCCGATACCATTTATTCTCCGGATTCTGTTTTAGTATATGCTCCTGTAGCTATATTGGATACAATTACAACTGCCTATACACAAAAAGTGAACTTTGAGAATGTAGCGGATACATTGAGGCAACGAATTGCACTTGCCGGAGTGAAAGGAGCTAAGTTTGTTCCTGGAGCGATTGATTTAACTTTGCCTGTGGATATATATACGGAAAAGACTGTTGAAGTACCATTGCGTGGTATTAATTTTCCGGCAGATAAGGTGTTGAGAGCTTTTCCGTCTAAAGTCCAGATTACATTTCAGGTTGGACTAAGCCGTTTTCGCAAAATTAAGGCAAGTGATTTTGTTGTAAATGTCTCTTATGAAGAACTTTTAAAGTTGGGCACTGATAAATATACTGTCAAATTGAAGTCAGTTCCACGTGGAGTGAGTCATATACGCATTCATCCGGAGCAGGTTGATTTTCTTATAGAACAAGTTTCTTCTTATGGCAATTAAAATTGGTATAACCGGTGGGATAGGCAGTGGCAAAAGTATTGTTTCACGGCTACTTGAAGTAATGGGGATTCCTGTCTATATTTCAGATGAGGAGTCCAAGAGAATTGTAGCGACCGATCTTGTTATACGTAAGGAACTGTGCGACTTGGTAGGAGAGGAGGTTTTCTTAAACGGTAAATTAAATAAGGTCTTATTGGCTTCATACCTTTTTGCTTCCTCCATACATGCTTCTCAAGTTAATAGAATCATACATCCGAGAGTTAAAGAGCATTTCAGGCAATGGGCTTCACACAAGGGTTGTATGGATATTATAGGTATGGAATCAGCAATCCTTATAGAGTCGGGGTTTGCTGATGAGGTTGATTGTATTGTGATGGTTTATGCCCCTTTAGAAATAAGGGTGGATCGTGCAGTTCGGCGTGACAATGCTTCGTGTGAACAGATAATGCAACGTATTCGGAGCCAAATGAGTGATGAAGAAAAGTGTGAACAGGCTTCTTTCGTTATAATAAATGATGATGAGAAACCGTTGATACCACAGATTTTAGAGTTAATTGCTTTCCTATATCAAAAGATTCATTACCTTTGCTCCGCAAAAAATAACTAATATAAAAGTAATATACTATGTTAAAGACTATTTTGTCTATCTCCGGTAAACCGGGATTGTATAAGCTTATTTCGCAGGGGAAAAATATGTTAATTGTAGAAACAATTGATGCGACTAAGAAACGTTTTCCTGCTTATGGTAATGAAAAGATTATCTCTTTGGCAGATATAGCAATGTACACAAACGATTCGGAAGTACCTTTGCGTGACGTATTGCGTTCAATAAAAGAAAAGGAAAATGCAGCTACGGCCTCTATAGATGTGAAGAAGGCTACTCCCGAGCAGCTACGCCAATATTTAGCTGAGGTTTTGCCTGATTTTGATCGTGACAGAGTGTATGTGAATGATATCAAGAAATTGATCTTATGGTACAATATTCTTGTTTCTAACGGAATTACAGAATTTGGTGAAGAAGCTGCTGCTGAGGCGGAATAAAAATTAATTCTGTTTCTTTTAGTTAAAAGCGCAATATCCCTTACTGAAAGGGGGGATATTGCGCTTTTATTTTTTATCGTGCCCCAATAAACAAAAGGCTCCTTAAGCTGTTCTTGCATAACTATATAAAATTTGCATAGAATATTTTAGAGAACTTATTTGTCGTATTCAGGGCTTTTTAATTATCTTTGTTGCAATCCGTCGATACCTGAAGAGTCAGTGTTGCGAGGAATATTACACAAAAAGAACAAAAGCGTTTTTAAGATATTATTCTGTACTTGAAATCTGGACAATTTCACTATTCAGGAATAATGCAACGAACGCTCATGCTCTGCTGTATATGCAAATATATAGTATCGAGCGTGGGTTGTTGTACATTATTTGAATAGTGGCAGTCCAGAGCCTCAGGTACGATAATTGCAACGTTCCCACGCTTTTTTATATACGAAAGATTCTTTCGAGGGAACCGGGAGTGATAGGAGAGAAGGAAAGAGCATGAAAGCAACAAGAGATAGCGGTATCTGTATGAAACTGGACGATTCTACCGGAGTTTTGTCTTTGGAACGTCTGGAAGTTAATACAATGGTATACCTGTATAGTGAGCAGGGTGAGTTAATAGGGAAGATTCACTCAACGGGAGATTGTGTTACTTTTATATTGCCGAGAAGAGGCATGTATGTGCTTGTTATTCATTGTGCATCCTATCCGGTGGAGGTCAGGAGGATCACTTATTGAACTTTCAAGAAAGAGAAAAGCCGGTATACCATAAGGCATACCGGCAGATCGCTATAGTTTATAGATTCTCAATTCTTTAGTTACGAAAAACCAATCCGTCACCTTGTGCATCTACAATAATTGCTTTACTACGGTCTACTTCTTGTGCTAATAATTTCTTTGATAAATCATTTAATAAATATCTCTGAATAGCTCTTTTTACAGGACGTGCACCGAACTCTGGATCATAACCTACTTGTGAAAGAAAATCTAAAGCGGCATCTGTCAGCTTCAACTCTACTCCATTACCCGCAAGCATCTTCTGCACACTCTTGATTTGCAGCAGGACAATTTGTTTTATTTCTTTTTCCGTTAGTGGTAGAAACATGATGGTTTCATCAATACGGTTTAAGAATTCGGGGCGTATGGTTTTCTTTAGCATATTCATTACCTCTTTCTTGGTTTCTTCTACAACTTCGTCTTTGTTGGCACTGTTCAGTTTTTCCATTTGACTCTGTATGTAGCTACTACCCATATTAGAGGTCATGATGATAATTGTATTTTTGAAATTTACCACGCGACCTTTATTGTCTGTTAACCTTCCGTCATCAAGTACCTGTAACAATATATTGAATACATCCGGATGAGCCTTTTCGATCTCGTCAAACAGTACTACAGAATAGGGTTTACGCCGTATGGCTTCTGTCAACTGTCCTCCTTCATCGTATCCCACGTATCCCGGAGGTGCTCCAACTAAACGTGAAACACTATGTTTCTCTTGATATTCACTCATATCAATACGGGTCATCATTGTTTCATCATCAAAAAGAAACTCTGCGAGTGCTTTAGCCAGTTCGGTTTTACCTACTCCGGTAGTGCCCAGGAAGATGAAGGAACCAATCGGACGCTTGGGATCCTGCAATCCTGCGCGGCTGCGGCGTACGGCATCGGATACGGCTGCAATGGCTTCATCTTGCCCAATAACACGCTGATGTAATTCTTCTTCAAGATGAAGTAACTTGTCCTTTTCACTCTGCATCATTTTGCTTACGGGAATTCCGGTCCAGCGGGATACTACATCGGCGATATCTTCAGCATCTACCTCTTCCTTTATCATAGCTGTATCCCCTTGCATTTCATGTAACTTTTTCTGGGTATCCTCAATTTCCTTATTCAATTCTTGTAATTTTCCATATCGGATTTCTGCAACTTTCCCATAGTTTCCTTCACGTTCGGCCTTGTCAGCTTCAAATTTAAGATTTTCGATTTCAACTTTGTTCTGCTGGATTATATCCATCAGACTTTTTTCACTTTGCCATTTTGCTTTGTATGATTTCTCCTGTTCTTTCAGTTCGGCCAATTCTTTGCCGATTGTTTGTAATTTCGGTTCATCATTTTCGCGTTTAATGGCTTCCCGTTCGATCTCTAACTGTTTGATTTTACGTGATATTTCATCCAATCCTTCCGGGACGGAATCTACCTCCATACGGAGTTTGGCTGCCGCCTCATCCATGAGGTCAATTGCTTTATCCGGTAAAAAACGATCAGTGATATATCGACTGCTTAATTCTACGGCAGCTATGATTGCATCGTCTTTGATACGTACATGGTGATGATTTTCATATCGTTCTTTCAGACCACGCAGAATGGATATGGTACTCAGATTATCCGGCTCATCTACTTGTACTATCTGGAAACGGCGTTCCAAAGCTTTGTCTTTCTCAAAATACTTCTGGTATTCATCAAGGGTCGTAGCACCGATGGAACGTAACTCTCCACGGGCAAGTGCAGGTTTCAGGATATTAGCTGCATCCATGGCACCTTCTCCCTTCCCGGCTCCTACCAATGTATGGATCTCATCGATGAAGAGTATGATGTTACCTTCAGATTTTTTCACTTCATTCACTACGGATTTAAGCCGCTCTTCAAACTCTCCTTTGTATTTGGCTCCTGCAACCAGTGCCCCCATATCCAGAGAGTATACTTGTTTATCTTTCAGGTTTTCAGGAACATCTCCCCGGAGGATACGGTGTGCCAGCCCTTCAACGATTGCTGTTTTACCGGTACCCGGTTCACCTATTAATATAGGGTTATTTTTGGTGCGTCGACTCAGAATCTGAAGTACACGCCGAATTTCTTCGTCACGTCCGATCACCGGATCGAGTTTGCCGCTACGAGCGGCTTCGTTCAGGTTTATGGCGTATTTTTCCAGTGATTGATAATTATCTTCACTGGACTGAGAAGTGACTTTTTCTCCTTTTCTCAATTCATTAATAGCTCCGCGTAGTTCTTTTTCGGTCATTCCTGCATCTTTCAGAATAGTAGATACAGTACTCTTTACCGTTAGTAATGCCAGTAATAAGTGTTCCAGTGAAACAAATTCATCACCCATTTCTTTGGAATACTGTGTTGCTTTCTGGAAGACTTCGTTTGCTTCCCGACTCAAATAAGGCTCTCCGCCCGAAACTTTTGGGAAAGAGTCAATTTGCTTGTCGAGTACAAGGGCGATTTGCTGGCCGTTCAATCCTAACTTCTGGAAGATGAAGTTAGTAACATTTTCGCCTACCTTCATCACTCCATACAGGATATGAGCTGTTTCAATGGCTTGTTGTCCCCGGCTTTGTGCCAGATTGATCGCTTCTTGTACAGCTTCCTGTGATTTAATGGTAAAATTGTTGAAATTCATATCGTTTATTCTCCTTTCTTTTTCTTATTTTCAATAACACTATTGAAGGCGCAAAAGATTTGCCATGGGTTAAAAACTGACTTTTTTTCAGCTTTTTAAGGAATGTAAAAGCCAAAATGTCATATATTTTCCTTTTTACAAGGAAATTGTGTCCGAATGCAAGGGCATTTTAGAAGTATGTTGTATCTTTATAGCCTGAATATAATTATAAAGGAATTACTATATGGACGAAAAAATAAAGTTCCCTTCGAATGTGATATTGATAGATGCAGCGTTCTTGAATTTAGTTATAACGGATCTGAAGAAATATTTTGAGCGAACATTGAAGCGTGAGTTACAAGAGATTGATCTTTCGGAATTGATAACTTATTTAGCGTTAGACTCAGGCATAACAGAAGGAGAAAATCAAGTTCAAATATTAGTGGTATACGATAAGAATTCCGTCCGGTTATCTAATTGTGTACCGTCTGATTTATCTACAGAGCTGAATGGTGTAGCGTTTAAGAGTCAGTTTGGAGAATTTTCTTTTGCCGGTGTACCTTGTGAGGAAATGGTATCCCGTGAGGATTTATATCTCGATTTATTAAATATTGTTGCAGATTCTGCCGATGTGAGACAATTGATTTTAGTCTCTTTTAATGAAGAATATGGTGATAAAGTAATGAATCGGTTGAAGAAGATTAAAAATAAAAAAACGATTCAGTTTCGTATGAATGAACCGGAGGAAATGCCGGAAGGGTATCAATGGGAAATGCTTGCATATCCGTTGATGCAAGCGTTGGGAATCAGGGGAGAAGAATTGTAATATAGACAATAAACCTTTATATTTATGTCTGATTTTCGTCTAAAAGTATTTTTAAGTGTTGCTAAGAACCTTAGTTTTACGAAAGCGTCACAAGAGTTGTTTGTCAGTCAGCCTGCTATAACCAAGCATATTCAGGAATTGGAAACTTGCTATCAGGCCCGCTTGTTTGACAGGCAAGGGAATAAGATATCTTTGACAGAGGCAGGGAAGCTTTTGCAAGAACATAGTGAAAAGATATTGGAGGACTATAAACGGCTGGAATATGAAATGCATTTACTCCATAATGAATATATAGGTGATTTAAAGTTAGGTGCCAGTACTACAATTGCGCAATATGTGCTTCCTCCTTTATTGGCTAATTTTATAGCAAAATTTCCTCAGGTGAATCTTTCTTTGCTGAATGGGAATTCCAGAGAAATAGAAGCAGCTTTGCAGGAACACCGCATTGACTTAGGTTTAGTGGAGGGAATTTCTCGTTTGCCGAATCTTAAATATACTACGTTTTTGCAGGATGAATTGGTGGCTGTTGTCCACACAGGTAATAAGCTCTCATTACCGGATGAAATTACTCCGGAAGATTTATCCAGAATTCCTCTTGTGCTTCGTGAGAGAGGTTCGGGCACGTTGGATGTTTTTGAAAGAGCTTTGTCCGGACATAATATAAAGTTATCATCTTTGAATGTGCTTTTATATTTGGGTAGTACGGAGAGTATCAAATTGTTTCTGGAACATACAGATTGTATGGGAATTGTTTCTATCCGTTCCATCAGTCGTGAATTACTTTCCGGTACTTTCCGGGTTATCGAAATCAAAGGCATGCCTATGTTGCGTGAATTCTGTTTTGCCCAACCCCAAGGGCAGGAGAGTGGATTGTCACAGGTTTTGATGCAGTTTGCCATGCATCATAATAAAAAGTTATAAAGCATAATTAGATGCAATTGGCATATACCGATAAGTAGCCGTATCTTTGCACCCGAAAAATAAAAAAGATAATAAGATATGGTATCAGCTATTACGAAAACGTTACAGACAAACAATAAAAAGGTCTATGTTTCTTTACTTTCTATTTTGACTTTATTTCTAATGTTGGATTATGTTCCAGGATTGCAGGCACTTTCTGCATGGGTAACCCCACCATTAGCTCTCTTCCTTGGGTTAGCTTTCGCATTGACATGTGGACAGGCGCATCCGAAATTTAATAAAAAGACATCCAAATATTTGTTGCAATACTCTGTTGTCGGATTAGGTTTTGGTATGAATTTGCATTCGGCACTTGCTTCCGGTAAAGAAGGAATGGAGTTTACTATTATTTCAGTAATCGGTACACTGATCATTGGGTGGTTTATTGGTCGTAAGTTCCTGAAGGTAGATCGTAATACCTCTTATCTTATCAGTTCGGGTACGGCGATTTGTGGTGGTAGTGCCATTGCTGCTGTAGGTCCTGTAGTAAAGGCGAATGATAGTGAAATGTCTGTAGCGTTGGCTACAATATTCATATTAAACGCACTTGCACTTTTTATCTTTCCAGTAATCGGACATGCTTTAAATATGAGTCAACATGAGTTCGGAACTTGGGCTGCCATTGCTATTCATGATACAAGTTCTGTGGTAGGTGCCGGTGCTGCATACGGTGAGGAGGCACTAAAAGTTGCTACTACTATTAAATTGACCCGTGCCCTTTGGATTATTCCAATGGCATTTGCTACTTCGTTTATCTTTAAAAGTAAAGGACAGAAGATCAGCATTCCTTGGTTTATCTTCTTCTTTGTATTAGCTATGATTGTGAATACCTATTTGTTGGGTAGTGTGCCTGCATTGGGGGCAGCTATCAATGGATTGGCTCGTAAAACTTTAACTATCACTATGTTTTTCATCGGGGCTTCTCTTTCATTGGATGTTGTGAAGTCCGTAGGTATCAAACCTTTGATACAGGGAGTACTTTTGTGGGCAGTGATTAGTCTGAGCACTTTGGCATATATTTATTGGTGCTGATTAAATATAAACAGAACTGTATGTAAGAGGTACGATGTCTAAATACATCGTACCTCTTACATATAATAAATATCCTATATCATTTACTCTATACTTATGTTTTTTAGTTCTTTCCCAAGGTTTTTTAGTTCGTCATTCAAAGCGTTTAATTCTTCACTATAATTTGTATCTATAGTGTTCAAATTATAAGTTCCGCTTAATTCTATCATACCTTTTTGTTTGCTTATATCTTTCTTGCTGTCATAAATGACAGGTTTATTATTGGTATAGAGCCTATCTCCTGATATTATAAAGCACTGACTGGTATTTTGATACAACATTAGTTTTTTGATATCATCCGTTGTCATATCTCCTTCCATATATACAAATTTTAGGGAAGATGCTCCGTCCATTACCATAATTAGTTCTTTTATCTTACTTCCTTTACGATTTACATAGATTTCTGAACCGGAAGTTGTCCCTTTTTGTTTCATCAATAGTTCATATTTGGATGACTGCACCAAAGAACGAATATCTTTAGCCATCTCTTCACGTATCTTATTATCACGCGTAGAAAGGACCTGAACAGAATTCAAGTGTTCTGCCACCTTACCTATATAAAGGTCCTTCATAAATAAGTTCGGATTTAGTTCCATCATTGCTTTAGAGATGTAAACTGATGATACCCCTTTCATGTCGTTGTATTTGTTGAACAGATTCTTTTGTGCCTGACAAAAGAGAGGTGATAATAGCAGCACACAAACCAGAATAAATTTCATTGTTTTCATAACCGTTTATTTTTTTATTTCGTTTTTTACTTCTTGATGTATTCTTCTCATGTCAATTTGGCTTTCCTTCACTTCATTGAACCCGTTGTTCAGGTTAACGGAAATCTCCAGTAATGTCGCCTGAAACATTCGATAGGCTTCTTCCGGGTCAGAAAACGTGTCTTGCGGTGTAGGTGGACACACATTCTTACCCAGATTGTCGATACCATATCCAAGACCGACAAGTAATAATATAGTGGCTGCTATACTTCCAATCCAGCGCCAATTGTTCTTGGAACTGTTGGGGCGGAAGAAGCGTTGTTCTTTCTCGGCCATTTCATCAATCAACAAGTTTAGTTTGTCCTCCAAATATGCAGGAATTTCCACATCATGATCTGCGTTTAAGTAAAGGTTAAGAAAGATTTCTTTGTCCTTCAGCAGATGTTCGGGTACTTCCGTTGTTCTGAAATAATCTCTCAGCGCCTCTTCCTGGCTCTCGGTAGTAGTCCCCTCATAAAACTTGGCGAGCAACCTTTCAATTTCTTCGACTTTCATAATTATTCCATTTATTAAATTCTTCACGTATCTTTTTCCTTGCTCGTGATAGCAGTACACGAACATTAATAGAATTCAATCCGGTAACTTGTTCTATCTCTTCGTAAGAACAGCCTTTGATATCACGCATGTTTATGATCCGTTGCTGCTGTTCGGGTAAGTGGGCTATGATATCTGTTACCTGTCGTGCGCCTTCGCGTACTTCCAGGTTGTCCGACTGGGAAATATCCTGAACGGCAGACAGTTCTACGGTTTGTCGGGACAATATGTACTTTCCTGAGCGGAGCAAATCAAAACACATATTCTTTACCAAAGTGACACTAAATGCTTCCGGATTACTAATAACAGTCAGTCCTTCCCGCTTATCCCACAGCTTCAGGTAGGCTTCTTGCACTATATCCTCCGCATCGGCTGAATTCTCCAGTAGTCGGTAAGCTACACGGTACAGTTTGCGGTGATAAGGCAGAAACTCTTTTTTAAAACTCTCAGCATCCATGGATTCGTTTTTGTCAATGTTTATATTTGTAAGACGTAACGGGACGAATTATGTTACAAAGAAAGAGAAAAAAGAGCAAGTAATATGAAGATATTTGATGAAAAGGATGTACTTTTAATGACTTAATTAAAATGAAATACTATGAGTGAAAGTGAAATTACGAAATTGGATATTATTGTAGAGGTATTAGGTGAGAGAGAACCAGAGATACGGCGCTTGGTTACATTGGATGATCGGATAAGGACATTTGCAGAGTCTGGTGATGAAAATGGTCAGAGAATGCCAATTGAACTTATAGCGGAGTGGGCGATGTTACTGGATAAGTACTATCCGTTGGCATTGGAAAAACGGAATTCTCTGAATTGATATATGATAAACGATTGGCTGTCATTCAATGAAATACAGCCAATCGTTATCTATTGATTAGAGTTATTTGTGTTCTCTCAATTTTTCGAAGATTAATCCTTCCAGTTCTTCAGCGAGTTCAGGATTATCGGCAATACACTGTTTAGCTGCATCGCGACCTTGTCCCAGCTTCGTGTCATTATAGCTATACCATGAACCACTTTTCTTGATGATTCCCAAATCGGCTCCCAGATCAATAATCTCTCCAGAATGTGATATACCTTCGCCAAACATGATATCGAATTCTGCTTTACGGAAAGGAGGGGCTACTTTGTTCTTCACAACCTTGACCTTTGTTTGTTTACCAATCACTTCTTCACCGTCTTTTATTTGTTGTGAACCGCGGATATCCAAACGTACCGAAGCATAGAACTTCAATGCATTGCCACCGGTTGTTGTTTCGGGATTACCGAACATTACACCGATTTTCTCACGCAATTGGTTGATGAAAACACAAGTCGTACGGGTTTTACTCACTGCTGATGTCAACTTGCGTAATGCCTGAGACATTAATCGAGCCTGCAAACCTACTTTATTGTCGCCCATGTCTCCTTCTATTTCTGCTTTCGGAGTCAAGGCGGCTACGGAGTCCACTACGATGATGTCGATGGCTGAAGAGCGGATCAATTGCTCTGCAATTTCCAGTGCCTGTTCTCCGTTATCCGGTTGAGAGATAAATAGATTATCTACATCCACTCCCAGCTTGGCCGCATAAAAACGGTCAAAGGCATGTTCAGCATCAATGAAAGCGGCAATTCCACCGGCTTTTTGTGCTTCTGCAATGGCGTGGATCGCCAGTGTGGTTTTACCGGATGATTCCGGACCATAAATTTCAATTATTCTTCCGCGGGGATAACCGCCTACGCCTAATGCTGCATTCAGTGCAATCGAACCTGTAGGAATTACTTCTACTTGTTCTACCACTTCTTCACCCATTTTCATGATAGAACCTTTACCGAAGCTTTTCTCTATCTTGTCCATGGCAGCCTGTAAGGCTTTTAATTTTTCGCTTGATGCCATTTTATTATTATCTGTTTCAAAATTTAACTCGTCTTCTTTCTTTGCCATAATGATCGATTTATAAAATTTGTGAAGCGTGTTCTTTGGTCTTTACCTCTTTCGGACCGATGATTCGTTCAACGACTCCTTCTTCATTGATCAGGAAAGTAGTGCGTAAAGTACCCATATAGGCACGGCCATATAGCTTTTTTTCTCCCCATACTCCAAATTGCTCTACTAATTTTTTATCAGTATCGGCAATCAAGGTAAATGGCAGATTATTCTTTTCAATAAATTTTTGATGTGACTTTTCATTGTCTACACTAACACCGATCACTTCGTATCCGGCCTTACGCAATTCTGCGTAATTGTCACGCAGGCTGCAAGCCTGAGCCGTACAGCCGGAAGTGCTATCTTTGGGGTAGAAATAAAGGACGATTTTTCTTCCTTTATAGTTGCTGAGGCGTACCTCTTCTCCCTTTTCATTGATACCCAGCAATTCAGGGGCTTTATCTCCTATATTCATCTTTGATGATTTTCCCAATGTATAAATTATGTCAATCAGCTTACCACAAGGTGGCATATAGCCAATTGACATATTATTATGTTAATTACAATTCCAGGTTTCCGTCGAATTCTTCGTGCCAAGGCAGACCTTGTTTGTTCAATTGTTCCATGAACGGATCCGGATTAAACTCTTCCACATTATTCACACCCGGTCGCTTCCATTCGCCTTTGAAGAACATCATGGCACCAATCATGGCCGGGACACCTGTGGTATAGCTTACTCCCTGCATACCCGTTTCTTTGTATGCTGCTTCGTGACTACAGTTATTGTATACATAGTAGGTACGTTCTTTGCCATCTTTTAAGCCACGGATGCGGCAACCGATAGAGGTTTCCCCTTCGTAATTTTCACCCAGATCTTGAGGATTAGGTAGCACGGCCTTCAAGAATTGCAAAGGAACAATTTTTTGCCCGTTGTAATCGATTTCGTCGATGCGGGCCATACCGATGTTCTGAATCACACGTAGGTGAGTCAGATATTCCTGACCGAATGTCATCCAGAAACGTGCTCGTTTGATAGTTGGAAAGTGTTTTACAAGTGATTCTAACTCTTCGTGGTATAACAAGTATGAGTCACGAGGACCTATATTCGGATAAGTCAAGTCTTTATGAATTTCCAAGGGTCCGGTGGTTACCCACTGTCCGTTTTCATAATAACGTCCGTTTTGGGTGATTTCACGGATATTGATTTCCGGATTGAAGTTTGTAGCAAAAGCCTTGTGATGATTTCCGGCATTACAATCTACTATATCCAGGTATTGAATTTCATCGAAATAATGTTTGGCAGCATATGCCGTATAAATGCCACTCACCCCTGGGTCGAATCCACAACCTAAGATAGCAGTCAGACCTGCCTCTTTGAAACGTTCGTGATAAGCCCATTGCCAGCTATATTCAAAGTGAGCTTCGTCTTTAGGCTCATAATTAGCGGTATCCAGGTAGTTTACACCTGCTTTCAGGCAGGCTTCCATGATAGTCAGATCTTGATAAGGCAAAGCAACGTTAATAACCATTTCCGGTTTGAAGTCGTTGAATAGTGCTACCAGTTCGTCTACATTATCAGCATCCACTTGGGCTGTTTTTATGCTGGGGTTGCCGATGGCTTTCACAATGTCGTCACATTTTGACTTCGTGCGGCTGGCGATCATGATATCAGTAAATACATCGGCATTTTGTGCCACTTTGTGTGCTACAACGGTACCTACACCGCCTGCACCGATAATAAGAACTCTACCCATTTCTTTAATTAAGAATTTTAAATTAAGAATTTAAGAATTGTTGATGGAACAAATATACGGCATTATTTCAGAATATTCGCCGATTTAAGTTTCTTTATTTGGCGCGAAGCAAGATACCATTTTCAAACTCCAGTATTTTTCCTCTGTATAACCATGTCTCAAAACGAGAGTCGGTCCGGGCTCTGATTTCGATAGGTTCGCCGATTGCCAACTTACACTCTTCGGTTGTCATACCCGGTTTTACCTCTCCTTTAGCAAGCATTAACCAGTTGGCTTCGCTAATGTTCGGATATTTTTTTCGTATGTTGGCAAATTCAAAAAGATTTTCGATGAAATCTTCATTTCTAAGGATAGGGTCATATCTCAAATCTACTTTTATTCGGTATGTTGTTCCCAAAACATCTGCCAGTAGGAGTGTAGCTGACGTTCCTGTTTTTTCAGGTTGCACATCTTTGATTTGTAGGGGAGTATAACGCAGTAAATCTGCTTGTTTTGTTCGTATTGTTTTTAAGGGATAAACGGCTTGTCCGATATATTTAGATTGAATGGACTCTTTGGCTTTAATGTCCGGATTGGTAAAAGAAAATGCATTGGGGAAGTAGCTCATCCTTTTTTCTGCTTGAAAATCTTCAGGTTCCATACAGGAATTTGTTCTGGACATGGCTACGTCAATATAATAGGTGTTCCCTTCACTGTCAGTAAAAACAATTCTCACAGGAAAAGCTTTGCTACCAATACTTATTGCTATGACTTTTACGGGTTCGCCTTTGGGAATGCTGACCTCTCTGTATCCGGAGTAACTGCTGACATCATCTACTTTTACTATGGTAGTCCGGGTATAAAGTGTTTTTCCAATCAATAATTCTTTGGCAGTATTTATATCTTGCAGGTAGACGAGCCCGTTGATACCGGCACGAGGATCTTTATCACACAGATCGTTTAGTTTGGTATCTTTCATTTCGTAATAGTATTTTTTACCTTCACATTCAAAAATGAAACGTGAAGTATATATTTTACCGATATATGTTTCATGCTCTGTTTCTTCTGATCCTACATATTCTACAGTTTTATTTTTGAGTAAGTCGTTAACTACTTCTTTCCCGTTTTCGTAACAATAAAATATGGGGATGAATTCGTCACCACTATCCGGAATAAACATAAATTTTATTCCAGGTGTCCACTTACATAATTGCTTCATCGGAAAATACGTTGTTATGAAATTCGTTTCTTCATCAACCGATGGAGCCAAGGGGGAAGAGAGGGGTACGGAATAATCTTTCTGTGCAATTGCCGCCGAAGCGACTGTCAAGAGGAGGAGTAATAAGGTTCTGATACGTCTTTTCATGATTGTATATTGTTTGTTGAACTATTCGTATGTCTGTTCTGTTTATCTTAATTCGACAAATGTATCAACTTTATATTATTTTTTATCTATATTTGCGCCAATATTTAACTTAAATAGTATAACAATGAAAAAAGTATTGTTTTCAATTTGCATGGCAGGTGCAGCATTCGCAATGTCATCTTGTGGTTCAACCAAAGAGACCGCTTCTTTATCATCTTTAAATGGTGAATGGAACATTATTGAAGTGAACGGTTCAGCTATTGTTCCGGCAGAGAATCAGGAATTGCCGTTTATCGGTTTTGATACAGCAACTGGAAAAGTATATGGTAACAGCGGCTGTAATCGTATGATGGGTTCGATAGATCTAAATTCAAAACCCGGTACTATTGATATGAGTCGTTTGGGAAGTACTCGTATGGCTTGTCCTGATATGACAACGGAACAAAATGTACTGAATGCATTGGGACAGGTAAAGAGTTATAAAAAGCTGGGTAAACAGAACATGGCTCTTTGTAATGCTTCCAGTCGCCCGGTAGTTGTCCTTCAGAAGAAAGTATCTACGGTGAAGTTGTCTGCACTGAACGGTGAATGGAAAATAGAGGAAGTGAATGGTGAGGCTATTCCTTCCGGTATGGAGAAGCAGCCTTTTATCAGTTTTGACATTAAAAAGAAATCTATTCATGGAAATGCCGGATGTAATCTGATTAATGGAGGATTTGAAACTGATAAAGAAAATCCTCGTTCTATTTCTTTCCCAAATGTTATTTCTACTATGATGGCTTGTCCGGACATGGAGGTAGAAAGTAAAGTGATGAAGGCTATCAATGAGGTGAAATCATTTGATGTATTGTCCGGTGGTGGAATTGGTTTGTATAACGCAGACGGAACATTGGTAATGGTATTAGTGAAAAAATAGTAGTGCCTTAGTTAAAAGATACAGAGAAGGGTGTCCCACGTGGGACACCCTTCTCTGTATCTTTTAACTAAGGTTTAGTATAATAATGGTTCTTCTTATTTTAGATATGAGTTGCGGAATATGATCCAAACGATTACTGGAGAGCCAAACAAAGCAGTTACTGCATTGATAGGTAATGTACCCTGCATTCCGGGCATTTGAGAAATTAAGTCGCAAATTAACAGCGTAATGGCACCACACAGTATGGAGCCCGGAAGAATAATACGGTGATTAGGGCTCCCAAACAATCCTCTGGCTACATGGGGCATGGTGATGCCTATGAAGGCTATAGGACCGGTAAAAGCCGTCGAAGTTCCGGCCAAAAGTGCAGTGGCCAGAATAATCCAAAGGCGTAATCTGATCACAGAGACTCCCAATCCGTTGGCATAGTTTTTTCCCAACAACAAAATATTGAGTTGCTTTTGCAAGAGCAATGCAGTCAGAATTCCACAGGCAATGACAGGGGCCATCACACTCATCTGTTCCCAGCCCACTGAAGAGAGGCTGCCAAAGGTCCAGGTAATAAAAAGCTTGAGAGTATCCGGATTGCTCATACTTTGCAGGATACTGACGATGGCACCGGCAAAGTTGCCGAACATCATGCCTATGATTAACAGAGAGACAGTCTGAGGTATTTTGATAGAAACGATTATTACCAATAATAAAACTCCTATAGCCCCAATGATAGCAGCTGTCACTTGCCCCCATCCTGCTATAAGCCACAAAGGAAGCGAAGAAGTGCCTAAAGTGAGTAAGGCTACTCCCAGGCTGGCGCCGGAAGTTACTCCCAATACGTCAGGACCGGCCAGTGGGTTATGAAACAGAGTTTGCATCAATACTCCGGCAACAGAAAGTGATGCTCCTGCTAAAATTGCTGTTAATGCTTTGGGAAGTCGGTGATTGATGATAATTTCACGATAGATAAGATTGTCACTGCCTCCGGTAAGTGTATCCCATACGTCTCGTATGGAGAGGTTGACGCTCCCAATAGCAATATCTGCCATGAAAGCAATGACTAACAATATGATTAATAATAAAAACAGCCGGTAGTTTTTCATTCACTTCTTAATTTATCCATGTAAGTTAACTCGTAGTCAGGCAATAGTGTCGGATGAACGATCTTGATCATATCACTCAATAATAGATCTGGACGAGCTACTCCACTTTCCCAATAGTCGTTTCCACCAGTAGCATTTGTCCGCTTGTTTATATGGTATACATTGCCGTCTTTATATGATTTGAATAGTTTGTATTTCGAGTCCATTCGTCCCAACTCTTCCAAAGTATTGGCTTGTACGCCTACCCATATGTCAGCTTGGTTGAAATGTATCAGAGCTTCTTCAATACTGCTGGATATACTACCGGAAGCTGTTGTGTCGTTGGCATAATAGTAATTGGCACCTGCATCGCGGAAGAGTTGTGCACTATAGCTTCTTCCTCCCGGCATAGACCAGGTTCCCCTGTAATCTTGCCCGGAAAGTATAGAAGGCGCATATGAAAATTTCTCGGCACTCTTTTTTACTTCATTGTATTGTTTAGCTATTCGCCCGAAAATGCTGTCAGCCAATGCTTCTTTGTCGAAAAGGGCTCCGACAAATTTAATCCATTCTGCACGCCCCAGAATAGATTTTTCTTGCCATTCAATATTATATAGGATAGGCAATCCCGTTTGTTTCATACGTCGGCTGTTTTCGTCTTCGGTATTGTAGGCAGAAGTCATTACGGCCTGTGGGTGTAATAAAAGTAAGTTTTCTATGTCCAGATTGAAAGCATCGCCCAAATCTTTTATTTTACCCTCTTTGACACCTTGCAGAATGGTAGGATTGTAAATATAGGCCGAGTTGCACACCCCTGTCACTTTATGCAATTCCCCCAGAAGTTCAAGAAACCCCAAATGAGTAGCTGAGTTGGTCATAATACTTTTTAGTGGGATCACTATTTTGTGACCGTTGGCAGGGACAGGCTGATCTTCGGTTTTCACAAGATAATAGATATCATAGGTCTCTCCCGGTTTCCAGGGATTATATACTGTTACTGTAGTGTATTCAGGAGAATGTGTTATTCCGAATCCTTCTGCATATGAAAGAGGGGCCGGAACACCTTCTTCGACAGTGAGTGTTGCTTTCTGCTTTTCTTTGCAAGCAGTGAGCAGAAATGATATTAGTACAAAAAGAATAAAAGAAGATCGGTTCATCATACTTTAAATATTGATTAGTCGTGGTGCAAAAATACAGGATTATTCCGGATTATAGGTCTGCCTAATAAGGAAAATGCCGTAAATACGAGCAAAGGGAAAGCTGATGAAAATGTGTTTTTAAACGTACGTTTATTTGTTCACAAAGATAAAGCTAATATTTAAATACACAAAGTGTTTAATAAAAAGACTTCCTTTTAACTTTCATTATTATTGAAATAAACTCATTCTCAAATCAATGTCTGTTCTTTTTCTTTTCATTTTATCTCTATGATTTTATAAATCTTTCCCTTTAACGAATCACTTGTTTTTAATGTGTTTTTAAACGTACGTTTAAAAACACATTTTTTTAGATGTAATACATTGATAATAAGAATGTTTTATTGAGAATATATTAAAAGCTAACTACTATGATTTTATTAGGATTGATTCTTGGAAGTGTAATATTGGGACTGCTTGCTTGTCTGATATGGATACTTTATGATTTTCGGAGATTTAAGAAGAAAAATAATCTTATAGAATAACTTAGGAAAATGGGCAAGAAAGTATTAGTCTTTTTACTGTTTCTTTTATTTATTGGATGGGTAAGGGCTCAACAGGAAGAGCTGCAAAAAGTAGTAGGACAGAGCGAACAAACTCAGGTTTTTGGACGCAATATATTTGCAAGTCGGAACTTGTCATTTGAACCTAATCTGAATATTCCTACCCCGGAAAACTATATGTTAGGACCGGGAGATGAAGTGATAATTGATATATGGGGAACTTCGGAAAATACGGTAAGAGAGACTATCTCTCCCGAAGGAAGTATTGTGGTGGAGAACATCGGTCCTATTTATCTGAGTGGTATGAACATGCAAGAGGCCGAGCGGCATTTACGACGTGAGTTCAGTAAAATCTATGCAGCTATTTCCGGAGAATCGGTACATATCAAGGTGACATTAGGGAAGATACGTTCCATTATGGTCAATGTCATGGGGGAGGTTGAAGTTCCCGGTACCTATCGGTTATCTGCTTTTGCATCAGTGTTTCATGCTTTGTATCGGGCCGGAGGGGTCAATCGAATTGGCAGCTTGCGTACGATTCAAGTCGTGCGGAACGGTGAAAAGGTAGCTGATGTGGATGTATATAAATATATAATGGAGGGAAAACTGGCAGATGATATCCGTTTGTCGGAAGGAGATGTGATTCTGGTCTCTCCTTATGAGAATCTGGTCGGTATTTTAGGAAAAGTGAAACGACCGATGATTTATGAGATGAAACAGGGAGAGTCTCTGGCTGCCTTAATCAACTATGCAGGCGGCTTTACGGGGGATGCTTATCGGAATACGCTTCGTTTGTTGCGTCGTAGCGGAAGAGAGAAGCAAATATATAATGTAGATAAAGTGGATTATGAAAACTTTATTCTGACTGATGATGATGAAGTTTCCGTGGAGGCGGTATTAGATCGTTTCTCTAATAAAGTGGAAGTTCGTGGGGCAGTATATCGTGCCGGTATGTATCAACTGGACAGTTTGACAGGAACTATAAAACAACTGATTTGTCAGGCCGAAGGGCTTCGTGGGGATGCTTTTCTTAATAGAGCGTTGCTTAAGCGAGAGCGTGAGGACCTGTCACATGAAATGATTCCTGTTGATTTAAGGAAATTGATGGAAGGTATTATTCCGGATTTACCCCTTCAGAAAAATGATGTACTTTATATATCGAGTATCCGGGAACTGGAAAAGGAAGGAACATTGGCTATCTATGGCGATGTGGCAAATCCGGGATATTTTCCTTTTGCTAAAAATATGACTATCCAGGATCTGATTTTAAAAGCCGGTGGTCTGTTGGAATCAGCTTCAACGGCTCGTATCGATGTATCGCGGCGTATTAAAGATGCTAAAAGCACCTCTTCCTCTTCTGTAATAGGGAAAAGTTTTACGGTTGAATTGGAGAATGGCCTATTGATAGGAGCAAAGAGGGTGTTTGAATTGGAACCTTATGATATGGTTTTTATACGTAGAAGCCCGGGCTATCAGAAACAGGCGAATGTGACGGTTGATGGAGAAGTAATATTCACAGGCAACTATGCGCTGACTAAAAGGAATGAACGGTTGAGTGATCTGATAGCTAAGGCCGGAGGATTGTCGAAAGATGCCTATGTAAAAGGTGCACGCCTGATGCGTAGGATGACAGCTGATGAAATCCGGCAAAGACAAGATGCAGTCCGGTTTGCCGTTAAGGGAACCGGAAAAGATTCGGTATCTTTGGCTGCTCTGGAAGTCGATCAGACTTATTCAGTAGGTATTGAACTTGAAAAAGCATTAGCAAAACCAAAGTCCGATGAAGATTTGGTGTTGCGTGAGGGAGATGTACTTTTTATTCCTAAATATGTCAGTACTGTGACCATTACCGGAGCTGTGATGTATCCCAATACGGTTCTTTATCAAAAAGGAAGTGGAATTGATTATTATATAGGTCAAGCCGGCGGCTTTGGCAACCGGGCCTTGAAGCGACGTGCCTATGTTGTATATATGAATGGCACTGTTTCCCGATTAAGACACAATACGGCAAATGCCATTGAGCCCGGGTGTGAAATAATCGTTCCCACTAAAGAAGAACGGAAAAAAGCTACTGTGTCCGGAGCAGTAGGCATGAGTAGTTCCATGGCTTCTATTGCTGCAATGGTTGCTTCTATGGTGAGTTTAACAAAATAAGAGATAGATGAATATAAATGAAAAGCCCGAAATGGCGGAGAAACAGTCATGTCATTGGTATCTTGCTTTTACAGCTTCGCGGGCAGAGCAACGTGTAAAACAAGAACTGGATCAACGAAAAGTACGGAATTATCTTCCATTGCGGAAAATTACTTATCAATGGCAGGGCCGTCCCAAGGAAACATTGTTACCACAGATAACTCGTTGCATTCTTATCCGGGCTTCAGAATCTGATGTTTTGCAGTTGTCCGGAATACAAGGATTAATTATTCCTCAAAATATATGGGAATATCGGATACCGGAATGGCAGGTGAACAGTTATCAATTATTGTTTTCTCATATAGATACTGCTGTGGAGTGGATACCTGATTGTCCGGAGCCGGCTCCTATGGTTCGTGTCACCGGAGGTTCTTTAAATGGACTGGTGGGCGAACTCGATACTTCGGAAACAGAAATACGGATAATAATCCGTTTTCATACTATGGGATGTTTTCGCATAACCATACCTGGAGAGTGGATTGAAAGACTTTAGATATTACTTTCTCTTTTTTCATCTCAACGATAATTCCTCGTCCATTTCAGGGCGGGGAATTATTATTTTATTTCCCTGTAACTTTGACTTTTTTTCATCCTTTGGGTGACATGAAAATGTCAAAATCTGACTTTCTGTCAGAATCCTGTCACTTTCGATCTTACTCAACCTTTTGGCACAAGGTTTGTTTTTTTATAGTCGTCCGTTTGAGACAAACTCCTGAAGGGGGTGCGGGAATAACCGGACAAAAGAAACTGAAATAATAATAAATAAAAGAATAACGATCATGGGAAAAATTATTGGTATTGACTTAGGAACTACAAACTCTTGTGTTTCTGTATTTGAAGGAAACGAACCTGTAGTAATAGCAAATAGTGAGGGTAAACGTACAACTCCCTCCATTGTAGCATTTGTAGACGGTGGCGAACGTAAAGTGGGTGATCCTGCAAAACGTCAGGCTATCACGAATCCTACCCGTACAGTTTTCTCTATCAAACGTTTTATGGGTGAAAATTGGGATCAGGTGCAGAAAGAAATCGCACGTGTACCTTATAAAGTGGTGAAGGGTGATAATAATACTCCGCGTGTAGATATAGACGGACGCTTATATACTCCGCAGGAAATTTCAGCAATGATTCTGCAGAAGATGAAGAAGACAGCTGAGGATTACCTGGGACAAGAAGTAACAGAAGCAGTAATCACTGTTCCTGCATATTTTTCTGACTCACAGCGTCAGGCCACAAAAGAAGCCGGACAGATTGCCGGTCTGGAAGTGAAACGTATTGTAAACGAACCGACAGCAGCTGCGTTGGCTTATGGTCTCGACAAGGCTCACAAAGATATGAAGATTGCCGTATTCGACTTAGGTGGTGGTACATTCGATATCTCTATTCTGGAATTCGGCGGTGGCGTATTTGAAGTACTTTCTACAAACGGTGATACTCACTTGGGTGGTGATGACTTTGACCAGGTAATTATCGACTGGTTGGTTCAGGAATTTAAGAATGACGAAGGTGCTGACCTGACTCAGGATCCGATGGCTATGCAGCGTTTGAAAGAAGCAGCTGAAAAAGCTAAAATTGAGCTGTCTTCTTCTACAAGTACTGAAATCAACTTGCCGTATATCATGCCGGTAGGTGGTGTACCTAAGCACTTGGTTAAGACTCTGACTCGTGCTAAATTTGAATCTTTGGCTCACAATCTGATTCAGGCTTGTCTTGAACCTTGTAAGAAAGCAATGCAAGATGCTGGTTTGAGTAACTCAGATATTGATGAAGTAATTCTTGTAGGTGGTTCTTCACGTATTCCGGCTGTACAGAAGTTGGTTGAAGATTTCTTCGGTAAAACTCCTTCAAAGGGTGTTAATCCGGATGAGGTAGTAGCTGTAGGTGCCGCTGTTCAAGGTGCTGTACTGACTGACGAAATCAAAGGTGTGGTATTGTTGGATGTAACTCCGTTGTCAATGGGTATCGAAACTCTGGGTGGTGTGATGACTAAATTGATTGACGCTAATACTACGATTCCTGCACGTAAGAGCGAAACATTCTCTACTGCTGCCGACAATCAGACCGAGGTTACCATCCATGTTTTGCAAGGTGAGCGTCCTATGGCTGCACAGAATAAATCAATCGGTCAGTTCAACCTGACTGGCATTGCTCCGGCACGCCGTGGTGTTCCTCAGATCGAGGTTACATTTGATATTGACGCCAACGGTATCTTGAAAGTATCTGCTAAAGATAAAGCTACCGGTAAGGAACAGGCTATCCGTATCGAGGCTTCCAGCGGTTTGAGCAAAGAAGAGATCGAAAAGATGAAAGCAGAAGCTGAGGCTAATGCAGAAGCAGATAAGAAAGAGCGTGAGAAGATCGACAAGTTGAATCAGGCTGACAGTTTAATCTTCCAGACTGAAACTCAGTTGAAGGAACTGGGTGATAAGTTGCCGGCAGATAAGAAAGCTCCGATCGAAACAGCTCTTCAGAAACTGAAAGATGCTCACAAGGCTCAGGATATGGCAACTATCGATAGCGCTATGGCCGAACTGAATACTGCATTCCAGGCTGCAAGTGCTGAAATGTACGCTCAGAGCGGTGCGCAAGGTGGTGCACAGGCTGGTCCGGATATGAACGCAGGTCAGGCTAATGCTGGACAAAATAACGGCAAACAAGACGATAACGTTCAGGATGCTGACTTTGAGGAAGTGAAATGATTCCGATAAGGGAACAGATAATAAACAATAAGCAAAAGCGTGCAGCTCAATGAGTTGCACGCTTTTTGCATTTATGGGGTTCATGGTTGCTATGTGTTTTCTATGGGCTTTTTTATCTCTTATTTGCGACATGTTTGCGACACGTCTTATTTGGCGATAAGGTACAACTTAAATTGATATAAACCATTTAAAACGAGAAGAATATGCCAAGAGGAAATTACACTATTCAAAGAAGTTGCGAGGAGTGCGGTAAAATCTTTACTCCTCCGACATTAGTGTCGAAGTATTGTTGCCCTGCTTGTTCCAAGAGGGCGTATAAGAAAAGACAAATCGCAAAAGAGAAAGAAGCGATACGCCAAGCACTGATTAGACGAATACCATCCAGTAAGGGGTATCTAACCGTAAAGGAAGCTATGCTGATTTACGGAATTAGTAAAGACGTTCTTTATCGTATGATACGGCAAGGCTTGATACCGTCATACAATTTTGGTCAGCGTCTGATACGCCTTAGTCGGCAGTATATGGATGAACACTTCAAAACAAAGGCAGGGAGTAGAAAGAGAAAAAAGGAGGCATTGTCCTTTGAACCCAAAGATTGTTACACCATCGGAGAGATCGCAAAGAAGTTCCATATCAATGACAGCAGTGTGTTTAAGCACATACGCCGTCATTCTATTCCTACACGCCAAATCGGTAACTATGTTTATGTTCCCAAATCTGAAATTGATAAATTGTATAAGTCGTTATGAAGAAAGCATTACCCAATACCAAAGTGACCGTCAAACTCAGAAGGTCGAATTATAAAGAAGAGTGGTATCTGATTATAGAGTCATACCCAGTGTATAAGCGAGGTTCTAAACGGGCAAGCCGTGTGGTGGAATCTATCAACAGAACTATATCCACACCCATTTGGGATAAGTCATCCATAGCACGAATCTTGCCGGATGGAACATTCAACTATAAGCCTAAACGTGATTTGAATGGAATTATCCAATGCCGTTCAACGATAGACCAAGAGGCTTGCATCTATGCCGACAATGTGCGGAAGTTACGGCAGCATGAATACGATAGTGCCATCCTATACACTGATAAGGAAAACGAAATCGCTGCACAGAATGAGCGGAGCGAACAGGATTTTATCAAGTATTTCAATCGTATTATAAGCACACGTCATCCCAATAGTTCCGATTCGATTATAGTCAACTGGAGGCGTGTAGGTGAATTATTGAAAATGTATTCACAAGGGCAACCAATTCCATTCAAGGCGATTTCCGTTAAACTGCTTGAAGATATAAAGATGTTCCTTCTCCGTGCTCCAATGGGAGGGAATAAGAAAGGTACTATCTCACAAAACACGGCATCAACCTATTTTTCCATACTTAAAGCCGGACTGAAACAGGCGTTCATTGATGAATATCTGACCGTTGATATAAGCGCGAAAGTAAAGGGAATAACAAACATAGAGAAGCCTCGTGTTGCGCTTACCATGAATGAAGTGCAAATGTTGGTTGATACTCCTTGCAAGGATGATGTTTTGAAACGTGCGTTCTTGTTCTCTATTCTCACTGGATTGCGGCATAGTGATATTCAAACTTTGAAATGGAAACAAATTCAGCAAACAAGCAAAGGTACATGGCAAGCAGTAGTAATTCAGCAAAAGACAAAAAGGCCCGATTACAAGCCAGTCATTCAACAGGCACTTCAACTATGCGGCATACGTCCAGACGATGATGAAGCACTTGTTTTTGAAGGATTGACTGATGCCTCTTGGATTTCTCGCCCGTTGAAAGTCTGGATAGAAGCATCCGGTATCAAGAAGCACATCACCTTCCATTGTGGGCGGCATAGCTATGCTTCGCTGTTGCTGGAAAATGGCGTTGACATATACACCATCAAGTCTTTGATGGGACATACTAACGTCAAAACCACGCAGATTTATACGCATATCGTAAACGAACAAAAAGAGAAAGCCGCCAATACACTGCATATAGAAAATTTGGATTTATAGGTTGTGGTGGTTATATCCACCATTGAGCACCAACGACTTATGTAATACCAATCATATACTTACCACCGTTTACCCCTCATGAAGCATCAACTTTTTGAGGGGTATTTTGTAGTATAGAGGTGTTCAGTAAAGAATGTGTTAGTCCAAACAGTCGTTTATTCCCCATTTATTATGTTGCCCAATAAATTTTCGTATTAATGAAACTTAAATCTGTCAGTGGTAAATGAGCGGTTGATTGGTGGCGGTCAAGCACCTATTTAGCACCTATAAGCATCCCTATACTTTTGCGGCATAAATTTTAATACGAAGAAAAAATGGCCTATAAAGTAAATTCATTGGAGGAAATGCCGAATGCGTTGTCCTACCTGATTGAGTCCGTAGAAGTACTGCAATCTAAAGTGAATGCCTTGCAGCATAAACAGGCAAGTAACTCACCCAAGTGGATGGATATAGATGAGCTTTGTGCTTATCTGCCATCACATCCTGCCAAACAAACGGTTTATGGATGGGTGTCAACCAAACAGATTCCCGTACATAAAATAAACAAGGCTTTGGCTTTCCTGCAATCAGAGATTGACGATTGGCTGAAGAACAAATCGCACAAGACCCAAGATGACTTAATGGAAGAAGCCAGACGATTTGTCGAATCTAAAAAGATTATCAGATGATGGAAACGACCGACTATTGCTTTTCATTCTTTCGCAAGCCCATTCAAAACATCGAACCGATGAGGGCTATAGGTATTGTGGATGTGTATCGTTATGTCATCGGACATTATGCCCAACCACAAACCGAGAACCTGCGGCAGATGCAGTCCTCTCCCGAAGCCAAAAGGTACAAAGCCACCCATTTTGACTATTGTACTTTTTCGGGATTATTCCGAAAACGGAATGAAAAGGAACTGATTATGCACTCAGGATTGATGTGTTTGGATTTCGATCATGTGGATAACATAGGGAGGTTAAAGCAACAATTACTTAACCATGAGTATTTTGATACAGAACTGTTATTTGTCAGTCCATCCGGTAATGGATTGAAGTGGATAATACCTGTTGATTTGAAAGGCTGGGAACATTCCCGGTACTTCAAGGCTGTTACCAACTGTATCAAAGCGACAGGTTTGCCATTGGTGGATATGTCCGGCAGTGATGTGGCTCGTTCATGCTTCTTACCCTACGACCCACAAGCATATATTAACCCTAAATACAAAGATGATGTCGAAGAAAATATTTTCCGCCCAAGATTGGGAGAATGTCCCTTCTGAAATACAACAGGCACATACACCAAGTATTGCCCCTATATATAATAAGGTGGAGGATGATGTGGAAAGTGTTGTTCGGGAGATAGAACAGTGTGCCATTGATATAGCCCCTCATTATAAAGATTGGGTGGAGTTGGGCTTTGCGCTTGTGGATGGATTGGGAGAGAACGGGCGGGAGTATTACCACCGCATCAGCAGGTTTTACCCTACCTATCAAAAGGAAGAAACGGATAAACAATACACGCATTGTCTGCACTCCAAAGGGCAAGGCATTACTATCCGTTCTTTCTTCCATTTGGCAAATCAAGCTGGAATCTCATTGGCTCCGTTCTTCAAAGAGCATTTATCCATTTTGCCAAATATCCAAAATGGTAAAACGGGTAAATGGATAAAATCAGAAGAAGAACTTCCTACATTTCCTGAATGTGTGTTTGAGCATCTTCCTCCTTTTCTAAATGAGGTTGTCAATAATTCCATTTCGGTAGATGACCGTGATACGATATTAATCGGGGCTATTGTGTGTTTGTCGGTATGCTTTCATAATGTTTGTGGCGTGTACGATGAACGCATTGTTTATCCCAACCTCTATCTGTTTGTTGTAGCGGATGCCGGTATGGGAAAAGGAGCATTGACTCTATGCCGTGAATTGGTAGCCCCCATCAACCGCCATTTGCATGAACTTTCCAAACGATTGGAACAGGAATATAAAGAAGCAATGAACACATATATTAAAGGTAAGAAAACCGATGGAATGGCTATGCCAACTGAACCGCCCATGCGTATGCTCGTGATTCCAGCCAATAGTAGCGCAAGCTCTTTCTTGAAGATATTAGGAGATAATGACGGAATCGGGCTGCTGTTTGAATCGGAGGGCGACACGTTAAGTCAGACTTTGAAATCGGACTACGGCAATTACTCCGATGTGTTGCGAAAGGCATTCCATCATGAATTGGTAAGTTTGAGTAGGCGTAAGGATAGAGAGTATTGTGAAGTAGCCAATCCGAGAGTATCGGTAGCTTTGGCTGGAACTCCAGAACAGGTAAGAAGATTGATACCTGATGCAGAGAACGGATTGATGAGTCGCTTTTGTTTCTATATTATCCGCTTCAAACGAGGTATAAGAAATGTGTTTGCCACAAGCGACATTTCCCAATCCAAGAATGCCATGTTCAAACTGTTGGGAGATAAATTCTGCCATTTACATGAGAATTTTGTACGGCAGGGTAATTATTCCTTTTCTCTTCCCTCTGATTTACAGGAACACTTTATTGAATATCTCAGTCGGGTGAATGAGGAATGTTGTGACGAAGTGGATAACAAGATGCAAGGAGTAGTCAGACGGATGGGACTGATTGCTTATCGTATAATGATGGTGTTGACCGTTGTCCGACATTTGGATAATGTGATTCACAAATCTTCTTCTGACGAGACTGTACAATTGGTTTGCCATGAGTTTGACTATTCCGTAGCCATGAGTATTTGCGACACCCTGCTTTATCATGCCGTATTCATTTATCTGAATTTGTCAGGAAATCAGTCTAAACGATTCAATACCGTTTCGCAAGAGACAGGCGTTTATGCACGAAGGAACACCCTTTATAATATGTTGCCTGACACTTTCACAAAGAAAGATTATGATGCGGCGGTTTTAACTTTGGGCGAGAATGGAAGTACGGCAAACAAGTGGATAGAAGCCTTTATCAAAGATGGCAAACTAAGCCGAATAGAACAAGGGAAATATAGGAAGATTTTTTGAGTGGCAAGTTTGTGTTTTAGTGTCACTAAAACCTATGCGGCAAGCGGATAGAACAGCCACTCTCAAAAAATCAATTTATGAACATAAAAGTTTAGATAAGTATGAAGGATAAGAAACTTGGTGGTCGCCCTAAGTTGGCGAGTTATCAGAAACGCACGAAATGTTTTCGGGTAATGTTTACCGAGAACGACTACATTTATATCCAATCCAAAGCGGAGCAGGCTGGATTGTCTGTCAATGAATTTTGCCATCAGGCTGCAATGGATTGTCAAGTCTGTCAACGCATCAGTCCTGAAATGGTATCGGCTATTCGTGACCTTTCCGGTATCGCCAATAATGTCAATCAGATTGCCCACCAGATGCACACTTATGGTTTGGAAGCTGTCAAGCAACAATGCTTCTCAATCATATCAGAAGTCAATAGAATCATCACCCAAGTAAAGAACAACTGCCATGATAGCAAAGATTAAAACAAGAACCGATTTTGGAGGAATAGTGAATTACGCCAATGACCAAAAGAACAAGAAAAAGAGTGCCACACTTTTGGCACACGAAGGAGTCTGCACCATTAGTAATAAAGCCATCGCTGATTTTTTTCAGATACAAGCATCCATGCGCCCGAAAGTAAAAAGTCCGGTGAAACACGTATCACTTGCTTTTTCTTCGCAAGACATTAGCCGTTTTCCCGATAATGAAGAAGGAGATGCGCTGATGGTGGAGATTGCCAAGAAATGGATGGAACAAATGGGGATTCGTAATACTCAATATATCATAGCCCGGCATCACGACACGAAACATCCTCATTGCCATTTGGTATTCAATCGGATAGACAATGAAGGCAATCTTATTTCTGACAGCAATGAAAGAATACGCAATGCAAAAGTTTGTCGTGCTTTGACTAAAGAGTATGGATTTTACTTTGCCCCTAAAAATAGTAAAGCCAGAAATAAAAGTCGTTTGCGTCCTCACCAATTACGGAAGTATAATCTTCGTTCTTCAGTTCTTGATGCGCAGGTAAATTCTCGTTCTTGGAATGACTTTATTAGTACGCTCAAAGGTCAGGGCATAGATATGCGTTTTAATCATGCTGAGAACTCTGATAAAATTCGTGGTATATCCTTTTGTATGGATGAATTTAGCATTGCTGGTTCTAAACTTGACCGTGATTTGAGCTTCAACAACCTTTGCACTATGTTGGGTGATGTAGCTGCGGAACTGATTATTCAACCCCATCAAGTCATAACTCCCGGTGGAGGTGGAGGAACCAACAATGAACAAGGCGGGCGGGATGATAAAGACAAGGATAACCAAAGAAGCGAACCTTTTTATAAACCTTCAAAACGTAGAAGATAATGAAAGAAGATGTAATAGCTGCAAATCTTGCAAATTTGCGCCAAAGTATCAGTGAACTGAAAGAGTGTATTGAAAAACAGAATGTCACTGTTTCTAAATCGGAACAATCTGTAAAAGTGGAATTTGATGAAAAGACCATTTATACTGGAATTGCCAAAAGTTTCTGTACTTGCTGGAATGAAGCCTTGTCTGTGATCAAGAAACATATCTGGCAACAGCAGCCTAACACATTGCCGTTTTCGCTATGGTTTCCGAAACTCATTGATTTATTCAAGCAGAAGTCCAAACTTCTTGAATATCTTTATCGGCACGTTTGCGATTACAATCAGAATCGTATAACTATCGAAACTAATACCCGATGTATATTGAAACGGCAGGATGAGATATTAGCAAAAATCAATGAATTGAAAAGCCCTGTAACCGTTATTCCACCTAATATCAGTGGGTTGTTTATATATGGCTATCATATTAAGCTACGATATGTCATGGTCTTCATTGTCGTTATTATGATATGGGCCGTTGCTGTTTCTGTTAGTAGTATGAAGTATAAGGAAGAGAGCTTTGCGTATTATTCTATGTATAGGGCAGTGAAGGAACAGAATCAGAACTTGATAGAAAAGCAGATAGCAATAAAAGGGGAAAATTAGTATATGCTTCTACGTATATACTGTTTGCTCCAATTTATCCCTTTACATTTTAATCAATTGTGAAGGAATTTTTTATATTGGTGTATATTAATATAATTTTAAGAGTTATGATTTACGGATACATTAGAGTAAGCAGTGACAAACAAACTGTAGAAAACCAACGTTTTGAGATAAGTAATTTCTGTAATAATAATGAGTTGACAATTGGCGATTGGATTGAAGAAACTATTAGTGGAACGAAAAATTACACAAAACGACAGCTTGGACGTTTACTGCGTAAAGTACGCAAAGATGATATTATCATCTGTAGTGAGCTTTCACGTCTTGGACGCAATCTTTTTATGATTATGGAAATCTTGAATATCTGTATGACAAAAGAATGTAAGGTATGGACAATTAAAGATAACTATAGACTTGGGGAAGATATACAAAGTAAAGTCCTTGCCTTTGCTTTCGGATTGTCAGCTGAGATTGAACGCAATCTTATCAGTCAACGTACAAAAGAGGCGTTAGCGAGAAAAAAAGCAGAAGGGGCAATGCTCGGACATTGTCGTGGCTTTCGTTGTAGACTTAATCCCAAATGTGCCAACAAGCACGATTATATTGTAAAAGAATTGGCTAAAGGAACAGAAAAAACAGTTATATCTAAAAGATTGAAAGTATCAAAAACTACATTATATCGTTATCTCGTTTATACGGGGCTTCATTTGCCTATAAACTGTCAACAAGAAGGATGGGAAGAGTATGGTATCTATCATTGATTTCTATGTACTACAGAAGCGACCCTCAAATGGGGGCGGATTCGACATAGCCATTGGTAACCCACCATACATCAGTGCGCCAACACAGATAGCATCACCAGAATTGAACGAACAGCGGCAGCGTATAGTGGCAAGCAAGAAGTATAAATCGCTTAATGAGAAGTGGGATTTGTATGTTCCTTTCATGGAACTTGGTATGCAGTTACTATGCCCCAATGGAGTATTTTCTATGATAGTCCCATATCCTTTGACAAATCAAAAGTATGGAAAGAAACTCCGTAAGATGATTGTAGAAGAGTATCGTTTGTTGGAAATAGCCGACCTAAATGGAACAAAGATTTTTGAGAATGCCACAGTGAGTAACTGTATTCCATTTATTCAGAACAGTCAACCAGAGGGTGAACTTCGCATCACACAAATCTTTGAGGACAAGACCATCCGTGAAGTGTTAAGCAAATCTCCAAAGGCATTAAAACTGGACAAGAAGAATTATGTTTGGAACTTGACAGAAGAGGAAAGAACAGGAAACCGTTTTGCTAATATGAATGTATTGGGTGACTTCTGCTATATAAGCGTAGGAATGGTTGTTAATGCCAATGAGAAGGATGCCCAAGGAGCATTCAAAAAAGAAGATTTGATAAGTGACACATACGATGCTATCCATTGTAGAAAGTATATTGAAGCAAAGGATATAGACAAATTTCAAGTCAAACGTGTACGCTATCTTGAATGGAACACGGAACGCTGCCCAGAGAAACTACGCCGTCCAACTTTTCGCGAGTTGTATGACCGTCCAAAACTTATCATGAATTGTTTAGGAACTATCAACGTGACAATAGATGCAGAAGAACACTTTCTGCATAATCACTCTATCTACTGTGCTATTCTTTGGAAAGATTTGAAAGATGTTAGCAATAAAAGCATATCTTCTAGTGTAAAGAAATTCAGTAAACATAACCGTGAAGCTATGGAATCTCTGTCTGAGAAGGTCGACCTGTATTATTTGCTTGGCATCCTTAATTCTTCTATGGCAGACCAGCTGTTGACAGACCAACGAGGCGGTGACTATCACATATATCCAGAACATATTCGTAATCTTCCAATACCTGTTCCGCAAAGAGAAATACAAAACGCTATTGGCGAAATTGCAAAACAGATTCTTCTTATTCGAGAAACAAATACCGATTACTCTGAATTGGAAGAACAGCTCAATAATCTTGTGGAAGCATTGTATCAATGACATATTGTTGACCCTCAAAAGAGGGCTTCGATATTGTCATTGGCAATCCACCGTATGGTGCTAAAATTTCATCTATAGACAAAGCATGCTTCAAACATATATTTACATCTGCTCAAACTATACCTAATATACAAAAAGGATCTTTAGATACTTTTTCGCTTTTCATTGATTTAGGTTACCAAATATTACACACTAAAGGAAATGCAATCTTTATTGTTCCACTAAGTGTTACTGCTTCCGATGCAATGTCAGGACTTCATAGACTACTAATAAATCACTGTGACGAAATCTATGTCAGTTCATATGGAGACAGACCACGCCGTATATTTGAAAGTGCAGAACAACAAGTATCCATTATTAGTTTTAAAAAATCCAGCAACAAGGCCACAAGAATTATGACTACGCATATCAACAAACGCTATTCTGATGAATCTCTGTGGTTACTCTTAGATGACCTAAAGTTTGTAAATGCCCTTCATCATATTCGCAATGGGAGAATTCCAAAGATAGGCAATGAAATAGAATTAGGAATATTATGCAAATTAGAGCGTTGTGTCACAACAATAAAAGATGTGTATAAACGAGAAGGTTTACCTATTTATTACCGGAAGGCAGGTGGTAGGTACTATAAAATAATAACTAAGATTCCTACTCATTCTTCTGCAGAAGGGGAATTGAAAGTCAGAGAAAAATATCAAAGTCTTGTAGGAGCAGCCTTGTCAAGTAACCTTTTCTATTGGTTTTGGCTGATACACTCAGATTGGCATAACTTACGATCATCCGAATTAGAAATGTTTCCTATCCCATTCGAATCATTTTCAGATGAAGAACTTGATAAAATAAATACTTTATATGATACTTATCTTAATGATTTATATTCAAAGAGCCAGACAACTAAAACGGGACTGAAATGTTTTTTTGCAAGACAATCTAAAATGCATATTGATGCAATTGATAAATTTATTGGAGAAAAATATGGTTTATCTGAGATTGAAATAAAATTTTTAATCAATTATGACTATCAATATCGAAATGCTGAATAAGCGTTAATTCTGAAAGGAAAGATTATGATAATTGGAGGGATTATCCTCCAATTATCATTCATTCTCCAGCCAACCTAAATTCTAATTCGTAATTTTTGATAAAATCGGTTTCCTCCTGCGTCAATCCGTATAGCGGACAGATGTAGTCATCTATCTCATCAATGATGGCTTTGGAGCGTACAATTTTGTATTCCTTGAATGAATCAACATTATAGGTGGACTCTCCAGAAGTTATTCTGATATTAGCTTTTGCCTCTATGTCAGAAAGATAACGAGAATACAACTTGTCAAGATAGTCAATATCCTCAGCTGAGAGCTGTGGAACTGTGAAATTCTCTATCTCGTATGTCTTCCAATTTAAATTATCAGAAAAAATCTGATAGAACCAAAATGACAAACTGCTACTGAGTATGCAGCCAACAGCATCTGCGATTTTGGAATTAGCGAAATAGATAGTTCTCTCTGCTGATGAACCGGTACTATAATTTGTTACGACTTTGAAATATCGCCCTCCTGCAAACCTATATATGATTGGACTCCCTGAAGTCTTGATAAGAGATCCTAACTTTGTATAGTTGAAGAGTTTGTTTAAGATGGTTTTCTCTATTTCAGAACCTATCTTTGGAATACGACCATAAAGTGTTTGCCCTTTCACATCAACAAATTGCAAATTATCAATGAGCCTTTGTAATTCAAACTCATTCCCTCTTCTGTGCATCTTGGTTGAGAAAATATACTGACATGGCGTTTCAGTCTTCTTAAAAAGAAGTATCGAAGTGTTTACTACAGCGTTCTCAAAAACAGGCTTAGGACGTACTGCATAGGATGATATGTATATGGTATCACAGTTTCCCATCAAAAGACGGTGTACGCCTGTTAGGGAATCACTTGATGTCAAGGATATTGGAACGATATAGGCAAAACTCCCATTCTTCCTAAGCAGATTGTATCCCAATTCTATGAATAGTGTATATGTATCAAGAGCCCCCTTCTGTAATCCTCGGATGCTATTTGCCGTCACATAGGTATTCTTATAATACCTCTTTGTTTGGTTGTCGTATTTCGCTCCGTACGGTGGATTGCCAATGACAATATCGAAGCCCTCTTTTGAGGGTCGTGAGAAAACATCATGGAACCAGGTATGCCAGAGGAAGAACTGACTGTTTGCAGACAAGTCCATATCTTCAAAATCAATATGAATACCTTGTTCAACGAGTTCCTGCTTTACAATATCTGCAATGTCCTTTCTCAGCTGCATTTTCTTGTCATGTTCAGGGCAAGCGTAATATTCAGTAAGTTTGTCGCGTAGATTTTTGCGATAAACATCTAACATGCTATCAAAGAAAGTTAGACTTTCACCAGCTCCTATTTTCTTTTCTGTCATCGTTGAAAGGTCAACACCCTTATATTGCTCCAGAAGGGAATTTCCCTGCATAATCTTGAAATCAAGGTTAGGCAGAGCCTCTGGTGACTTTTCGTCAACAATCAGTGAGAGCCAGAAACGAAGTCGGGCTATATCCACTGCTCCACGTTCAATGTCAACACCATAAATGTTGTTTTGGATAATGTGACGTTTAATGTTAGCTGCATTCTCTACAATGTTTGGCTCAATAGCAGAACGGCAGAAGAACAGTTCGCGCAGCAATCCCATTGGAAAAGCACCAGAGCCAATTGCAGGGTCGCATATCTTCACATCGTACAGTTTCTGATCAATGTATTCCTTTAATTCGCCCAGCTGGGATGCATCGTGAGTTGTCACAAACTGACGTATACACTCCTTGTCTTCTTCCCTCATGTCTGTTTGCAGATATGCTATCAAGCTTTCTCGGCACATGTACTGCACAATCTCTTTCGGCGTATAGAATGCACCCTTATCCTTGTTGTCCTCCAGCAGGTTTTCAAAGATGCGTCCAAGCATTTCTGGGTCAACGCCCACTTCTGCATCGTTTGGGTCATTTTCATCGATGGTAAAGTTGTACTGCGAGAGCATTGTCAGCAGGCCATTAAAATAGCTGGCAGGAAAATGACTGGGCTTCTTGTCAAGAATGTCACGTTCAAACAGACCGCCGTTCAAATATGGAATACGACAGTTGCGGAAGCCTTCTACTTTTGTGTCGTAAAGGTCGCCCTGATCTGAACGGTTACGGTCTAAACCTTCTGTAAACAAGTCTTCTAATATGTCATCAAGAAAGTTTTCCTTTTGACGTTCATTTGCATTCTTGAAAATATTCAGCATGAAATCACGATCGCCTTCGCCCCATTCCTTGCTTGCAGGAACGCCAAGCCAGCCTTTCTTTTGGAGGAAGTGCAGGAACACAATGCGTCCAAGAAGTTTCTTCACATAGTCACGAATGGGTTTTTCCTCACGGTCACGAATTTTGTCAGCAGCCATACCCGTATGGTCAAAGCCTGTATCAATGAAGTGTTGACGCATTCCGTTTGTAGGGTCAACCATGTAATTGACAAAAGCTTCGTATTGAGCCTTGTACTTCCCAAAGAACTCTTTAGAAAGAGCTTCAACGTTGAATGCATTTTCGATGTCTTTAATTTCAAGAGAATTCCTTTTGTCGTATAGAGCTATGAAGTTGTCAGTTGCCGTGCGGCATGACTGACCAGGCCCCAGCAGGAACGTATAGCGTTTGCTGTCGGTGGATTCTTCTTTGTTGCCACTCTTTCGGCAATAGGTGAAACGCCAATCCCAACGAGTATCATCCTCGTAATGGAACAGCATGAAGGCACAAGAGAATTGATCCATGACAGCACGGATGAGCCGCTGGATGTTCACACGGTTATGCTCCATCATAACCCGGTCGCTGACTGTCACATCGAAAATCTGTAAAGGTTCAACGCCAACATACATCATTCCAACTTGCTTGATGCTGCGTATTCCCGTCGCTTCTGCCAGTTGTCTTCGTTCGGGCTGACTCTCCAAAAGCTCTGTTTCAAAACCATCCTCAAAGTCATCTTCACCGAAAATGGGAAAAATAACATTGTTGAGGAACGAACTCCAGCCTTGATATCGGCTGCTTAAATATTCTTTTAATGACTCCTTATTCATGGGGGTATTTGTTTACTTGATGGTTCCTAATACAATAGATGCTTCGCCTTGTTTACTTTCCACATGGGCTACGAGTTTGCCGATTTCTCGCTCCAGAATCTCGTCTATATCTTGTTGCTCTATGGCAAAGAGACGTAAACCCCGCTCTTCTAATTCCTGACCAATAGCCAATACTTTTTTGATAATATCAAAACTTCCTCGGTCAATAAACTTACGAGCATTTTTCAGCAAAATCTTGGATTGTAGTGATAAACTAGGTGTGTTGTTAATTTTCACCAACATTTCTTTTGCAGCCGTAGCCTTGTCACCAGCCCTTGACTTGTTGATGCGGACAAAGTATTGGTTATAAGTCTTTATGGCTTCTGCCGAAAGCTGTCGCCAGTTATCTGGTAATGGAACACGTTTGGCATTTTCTTTCACACGCATATCTTCAAGCAGTTCAAGCAAAGAAATTATTTTGGCGTTATACAGACCCTCGGCTTCTGTACGTATTCTAATTGCAAGCCTTGCAGAGTGTGGTGCTTTTACTATGAAATATGCCGTTCCACTTGCAGCCTGTGCTATCTGCCAGTCTTTATCAGCTTGTTCTATTTGCAGATAACGTTCAGGGTGAGTATCCTTGTATTGTTTCAGTTCATATACATACTTCTGCAAAGGTGATTCCTCACCGTCAACAGCTTTGGCAATATCGTAATGTACCACACTTTCTTCTTCCGAGAAAATCTTACTGTCTTCACCAAACAGGACATGGAAGGATTGTAACTTGGTATGTGCCTTGCGAACCAACTGAATCTGCGCATCGCCTTCTGCACTTGGCATGAAGTTATAAACATAGACAAAAGGCTCTTTACTGCCGATACGGTTTACACGACCTATGCGCTGCATCAGGCGAGTGGAGTTCCAAGGAGTATCATAGTTCAGAATAACATTGGCACGGTGGAGGTTCACACCTTCTGCCAAGACCTCTGTTGTAATGATAACATTGTAGTCATCCTTCCAAACACCTTCGTAATTGGCATCGAAATTTTCCTCAATCGTGTGTTCCATCTCATCACGATTGGCAGCAGTAATGACAAGTGCCTTATACCCCTTTGCCTTTACCGCTCTCGCAAGCGATTGTACTGTGTCTATAGCTTCCGAGAAGATAACCAATTTTCCAGAGGTATTCTTTTGTGGATTAAACAATTCTGGCTTGATATTCTCTTTGAATGCATCAAATTTCGGGTCTTGTGGGTTTTTCGCCCATCGATCATAGAGATTAGAAATGAGTCGGAAGTCTTCTTTCAGTTGGATATAGTATTCCTCCTTGAAGTCTTTGCGGTTATATTCTGCATTCTGTCCCTTCTCGTTACGCCCTTGTTCCGTCAATTTTGTTATCTTGGCTCTGATTTCTTCTACACAATCATTAAACGAAACACGTCTACCACGTTTCAATGTTTTGGTTTCATAGTCAAGTTCTTTGTTTACGTCAATTTGCGGACAAACGAAAATTGTGTCGTTCTCCCACATCTTAATCATGTTCTCTGTGTAACGTCGCAGGTTCAACAGGGATTGGGTGAAAGCAGTGAACGAACTTTCAAGACGCTTCACAAGAAGAATCTGCATGATGATTGCAAGCTGCTTGGCAACGTCGTTGACACCACGATTGCCTCGACCAGTATGTTTTCTTTCGTTGGCAGGGTCAGTAAAATATTCAATGGCACGATAGCGGAAATATTTTAACCACTCGTCAGTCTGCAACTTTTCTGCCTCCGTTGGAGCAATGATTGTCATAGTATCAGAGAACAGTTGAGCCAACTCGTCATCCATGATGTATTCAAGATTGTTAGGTCCAACAATTTTGGGAAATATCAAGCCTTGTGATTCCATATCATCCTTGTAATATTTCTCAACGTCAGTTCTTGTTCGGCGTTCTAGAATATCACTTAACACGCAATCACGTAGTCTCTTTGACACGGCATCCAAGCGTTGGCGGCGCTCATCTGCTGGTATGTCGTTGCTTCTATCTATCAGCGATTCATATTCTCGGTTGACATCTGCAAAGAACCTTTCGATATTACCACTTTCAGCCTTCTTCAATGTACTGTCATTGTGGTTTCTCTCAAAAAGGTAAATCTGATTCTTCAAGTCATTTGGTCGGTTGTTCTGCGGTGTGGCAGAAAGAAGACCCACGTATGGATATACCCCTGTATTAGAACAAATCTTCTGTATCAGTTCATCAAGAGACTGGTACATCAATGTGGCACTGTTGCGGAACTTATGGCTTTCGTCAATGACAATAAAGCCATAATTCTTTTCTTGGAGTGTTCCACCAAAATCGCCAGAATCGCGGCTGTCGTCATCGTCATCTTCGCAGCTCTCATCTTCGGCAACATTTCCGATGCGTCCAGTTGTAATGAAGTCAATGTATGGCGCAATCTTCTCGTCAGAATTTTTGTCGAACATGGCTATAGTCTTCTTCCAACCCGATTGAATGGCAGGAGGAGTAATGACCAATACTTTACGTTCTCGTCCATCGTCTTCTGGTACGGACAAGAAACGCTTGATGATGAGCGTACCAATAATCGTCTTGCCAAGTCCCACCACATCTGCCAACATAAAGCCACCATGTTCGTGCATAATGCCGATACACCTCTTAACAGCTTCTATTTGATATTCCAGTTTGTGGATGTTCGCTGGCAGATAAGTTTCTATCTGTTGTCCGAGTGATTTGTCTACAATGTCACCAAACTTAATTTGTAGCAATTTGATATATAGTTCGTATGGAGTGAATGATTGTTGTTCACTTTTGCGTTCTTTTTCCACGTCATCTGTTATAGGTGCAGATTTAAGGATTTGTTCTAAGAATTGTTTGTTCCAAGGTTCAGATATTTCCCATTTTTCATTAAACCATATCAAATGAGATTTATTACCAGGTATTTCATCAAGCGATAACACTTGATTTGGAGCTGTTTCAATATAGTTTAATTCAGCGTTACCTTGTAATCCTTTTTGTGTAAAATTTGTACTACCCACGATACCAATACCAATGCCGTTTGACTTTCCGTCAAAGATGTAACACTTAGAATGTAAAAATTGAGTTTCGTCATTTTCATTTTTTCGAAATACACGAATCTGAATCTTTGAATCATTGTTTTCCGTACAATAATCAAGAAGCAGACGTATAGCATCTTTATATTCCTCAGTAACATTAAGTTCGTGGATATCAGTTTTTATGAAGTCCAGCGGATAATTTGCATCTTTATATTTAGGTGACTTTAATTGATTTACGTATATATAAGGGTCTTTTCCTATAAGTAAACGAAGCGTTGTTCCTTCTTTTTCAATGAAAGACCTCAAATTTTCTTGTAGTATAGCTAAACCGGGAATATCCCAATAGCCTGTGGCAATACTAACTGTTTTAATACCATCAATGGCTAAGCATTTTCTCAATGTTGTTGTCATTGAAAGTGCTTCTATGGAATTATCTATAAGTGTATTATTCATTTTAATTCTATTCTATGGTTTGAAAATATGCGCTAATTACATTCTTTCTCTCTCCTCTCTTTTACTTTTTCCAATCCCGGCATCTTTTTAGCCAATGCACTTTCTCCTGCTGGAAAATAGAGAGGAAAAACTTTATATAAGAAACCCACAACTTCACTACGACTTTTATCCATATTGTAAAAAGCAGAGCAGACAAAGTACATTAGTTCTTGCTGACTACATGTTTCTTTAGGTTGTATGCTTATTGAGGGAGCAACTATCAAGTCATGTTCAGCAAATGATAGAGCACTGGCAAGAATAGCTTCCTGTTCTTCTTCGGTAAACATCTTTATTTTCCCAGCTAACCATTCAAGCTCTCTTTGCCGGAGTGCTTGTTGTTTTTCGTTTTGATGCTCCAATAGGATTGCTACATTTTCTTGTTGCTTTTCTGTCAAGGCGTTTTCTAATGCTTGGTTCTTTCGTTTAAGAACGTTGAATTTTAGCAAAGCAGCAATGTACATACAGAAATATCCTACTGCAATATCGAATATTAGGACAAGCAGATAATTGTTACTTGAGTTTTGTATGCCACCAGCCATATATTCACTAATAGGGATAACAGCTAATAGCATGATAATGGCTATTGCATAAAGCACTCGGTATCGCGTTTTATGGTTTACCTGTGGCAAAGAGGCAAACAAAAAGGCGATAATCAAAACGGCTATGATTGCAAAGAGTGGTATGAAAGAGGTCTCCATAGGTTTGTTGTTCTGTTTATGGTTTAACAATAATGCGCCAATAACCAGCCTTGTCTGAACCTTCGTGAACCAAAATTCCCATACCCCTAAGGCTCTTGATATTTTTCTCTATAGCGCGTTTAGTTACACCAATCTTGTTGGCCATATTATCAGCTGTGATTGAAGGATCTGAAATAACGAGGTCGATTATCTTTTGTGCAGTTTTACTGACTTTCTTCTGTGTTTCCGATGTATCTCCGAACTTATCCGCATTTACACCGAACTTTTCGACCGAACTTTCTTCATTTACACCGAACTCTTTTGTGTTTACACCGAACTTTTCGACCGAACTTTCTTCGTTTACAGGGTACTTTTCGAGGGTACTATTTACCCTGTTGGCTACTTCCTCTACAGGTATTCTTCCGCTTTCGTTCCAGTTCAAATTATAGAACGTGGTGTAGAAAGAGGTCGCTTCCGTTTGATATTGCGGTTCTTTGCCTTGCAAGAAATTAGGTAATTTCTCTGTAAGCTCTCGCATTTTGCGTAAACCGGAACCACGTTTCTCCATATAATCCAACTGTGTGAACACATCTGCAATGACAGGATTACGACGCATGGACGGCACTTTGTATATGTCACGGTCTTGAATTTGTGTACCGTCAAGCATAGCACCAGGTGATACCAGTTCTACGCGGTCATCATAAATGTCGATATGTACTTCACCGCCCATTATAGTATAATCTCTATGGATAAGGTGGTTTACCAGTCCTTCAAAGATGGCACGGTCGGAATAGTCGGGGAGGTTAAGGCGATAGTTTGGCATCTTCACCCAGCCGCTCATGGTATAGTTTTTGATGAAATCCATACCATATTTTAAGAGCAGCACAAGGTTAGCCCGATGTTCTACGGAACTGATGGCATCATCCTTATAGAGTCCAGTCCAACGGGTGCAGAAAATACGCGATTGAAATACCGTGCAATTATCCACAAACAGCAATCCTGCATTGGTCAGTTTGCCGTCAGGAGTTACTAGTCCGAATGATTCCAGATACTTGTCGTTCCATTCTTGATGGGTTTGCTCACGGAAAGTATTGGCAAGGATGATGAAAGAATGTTTGCCGGCATCCACTTGGGTAGGAAGAGAATCCCATGTCATGTGCGTGCCTTTTAATACCAACGAAAGTAATTGTTGGGAGTTGCATTCTACACTTTCATTGCCAACTCGTACATATGCGGTACGTGTCCCATCCTGATAATAGTAATAAGGTGTAAGCGTTCCTGCCTTTACTTTCACTTCAAGCAGGGTATGCCCTTCGTGTTCTATCGGAATAAGCTGAACTTCCGGCACAGGGTCAAGTCGTGCCTTCATCATTTCACTGATAAAATCAGCATCGGCTTGTGGATTCTCCAACCCTACAATTACACCTTCATCATTCACTCCATAAAACAAACTGCCACCGTCCGTATTGGCAAAAGCCGACACGGATTTAAGCCATGACTTTACTTTCTTACGTTCCAGCATTTCCTTGAAATCGTAAGCCGAGCATTCCACTATCAATGTATTGTTATGTATTTGCATAGTTTCCTTATTGTTGTTCGGGTATAATATCCCAATATCATACACAAAGGTAAGGATAAAACCGAAGAATCTGTTAAAAACATCGCTTTCTTTTGATTTTTATGCGTTTATGTCTCGTTGTTTATGAATAAAAATCGTACTTTTGTGAGCAAGAGCGTGTGTTGCTTATGGATGCTTATTTTCGGGTTTGTGTTATATTTGCAACACGTGTACGCAAGTTGCTGATAGGTATATCATGTTGATTTTGAGGAAGTCAAGTAAGTAAGTTCTAAATAATAGGTCTACATATAGAAGGCCGCTGCAAGACGAGTGCTTGTGGCGGCCTTTATTTGTTTGAACTAATTTTAACTATTCCGGTGAAACTAAGCAATCTCCGGATTGTTGTACTCTGCAACGGTATAACGGACGGAGATATGTTTGGAAAATCAGGTGATTTAGAGGATATGAGGAAGTGGCGGGTATGGAAGCTGAAATTGATAGATGCCCGTCTTTATTTTGTCAGTATATTCGTGGGATTGTTGACAGGGCTTGTTGCTGTACCCTATCACTATCTGTTACAATTCTTTTTTAATACCCGTAGAAACTTTTTTGATTCACAGCCACATTGGTATTGGCATATTCCTATCTTTTTGTCTTTATGGGGTATCCTCTTATTTGTGATGTGGCTGGTGAAAAAGATGCCGTTGATCACCGGTGGGGGGATTCCTCAAACCCGTGGAGTGATTAACGGACGTATCTCCTACAAGCATCCTTTTATAGAGTTAGTATCTAAGTTTGTGGGAGGAGTGTTGGCGTTGAGTGCCGGTTTGTCTTTGGGACGTGAGGGGCCCTCCGTGCAGATCGGCTCTTATATCGGTTGTCTGGTGTCTAAATGGGGAAGGGTGCTTGCCGGTGAACGAAAACAACTGCTTGCCGCCGGTGCAGGTGCCGGATTGGCTGCTGCTTTTGCCGCTCCCTTGGCTTCTTCGTTATTGGTCATTGAGTCTATCGAACGTTTTGATGCACCTAAGACCGCCATAACCACTTTGCTCGCCGGAGTGGTGGCAGGTGGTGTGGCGAGTATGATCTTTCCCATTAACCCTTATTTCCAGATTGACGCTATTTCTCCCAGACTGGTTTTTTCTTCACAAGTCAAATTGTTCTTATTGCTGGCTGCGGTAATTTCCGTATCCGGTAAGATTTATTCGGTTATTACAGTTTGGTTTAAGCGACTTTATCCGGCCATCAAGCATCCGGCTTATGTGAAGATGCTCTATTTGTTGTTTATTGCTTATTTAATATCACTCACGGAAGTGAATCTGACCGGTGGAGGTGAACAATTTTTATTGGAGCAGGCGATGCATGCTGACACCCATATTATGTGGATTGTAGGTATGATGATTTTGCATTTTGTTTTTAGTGTGCTTTCGTTTTCTTCCGGATTGCCGGGAGGAAGTTTTATTCCCACTCTGGTTACCGGGGGACTGATCGGGCAGATCGTTGCTTTGATCCTGGTACGTCAGGGCATTATCGGATACGAAAACATCAGCTATGTCATGCTGATATGTATGTCTGCTTTTTTGGTTGCGGTGATCCGGACTCCTTTGACAGCAATCGTTTTGATTACCGAGATCACAGGACATCTGGAGGTTTTCTACCCCTCCATTGTTGTGGGAGGGCTGACCTACTATTTTACGGAGATGTTGCAGATCCAGCCGTTTAATGTAACACTTTATGATGACATGATCAGTTCTCCTGACTTTCAGGAGGAGAAGCGCTATACTCTTTCTGTCGAAGTGATGAGTGGTTCGTATTTTGATGGAAAGACGGTAAGCGAATTACTATTGCCGGAACGTTGTGAGATTATCAATATACACCGTGATCGGAAAGATATACCCCCGGCAAAGCAAAAACTTGTTCCGGGGGATCAGGTGCAGATCGAGATGGATGCACAAGATATTGAAAAATTATACGAACCTTTGGTAAGTATGGCCAATATCTATTGAGCTTGTTCTCTCAGCCAAGCTATTTCTTCGGGCCACAGTGTTTCGTCAATGGTCTCCAGAATCAACGGCATATTGTCGAAACGGGGATCTTTCATTAGTTTCTCAAAGAAAGCGAAACCGATTAGTCCCTTACCGATGCTGTCGTGACGATCTACTCGACTACCTAATTCTTTTTTGGAATCATTGAGGTGCATCCCCCGCAGATATTCAAATCCGACTACTTCACCGAATTCTCCGAAGACATCATCATAATCATTCAGAAAGTCATAACCGGCTGTAAAAGTGTGGCAGGTGTCCAGACAAACCCCTACACGACTTTTATCCTCCACGCGGTCGATGATGTACTTCAGCTGCCAGAATTCATTTCCCAGGTTGCTTCCTTGTCCGGCAGTATTTTCAATAACGGCAGTTACTCCTTGGGTCTTTTCCAAAGTCAGATTGATGCTTTCTGAGATCCGATCCAGACATTCTTCCACCGGTATCTTGTTGAGGTGGCTGCCGGGATGGAAGTTCAACAGTTTCAGTCCCAATTGTTCGCAACGTTGCATTTCGTCAAGGAAGGCAGCCCGGCTTTTGGACAGTCCCTCTTCTTCGGGATGTCCCAGGTTTATCAGGTAACTATCGTGCGGGAGAATGTATTCGGGGGCGAAGCCGAATTTCTCACAATTTTCTTTGAAGAGACGGATACTATCTTCGGTTAGTGGCTTACTGACCCACTGGCGTTGATTTTTAGTAAAGAGGGCAAATGCGTTGGCCCCGATTTCGTGTGCATTGACAGGAGCGAACTCAACGCCTCCTGATGCACTGACATGTGCTCCGATATATTTCATATTCTTTTCTTTGATTCATATGCAAAGATAACATTTCCGTAACAATATATGTTTTGCCCCATAACAATATATGTAATGAGTGATTACATATATTGTTATGGGGCAAAAGCTCTGATGGGATCCGACGGTTAAGCCAGATTGCCTATTTCATCCAGATTCTTTTGGATATCATCATCTGTAAGCGAATAGTTTACCAAGTCACCGGACAGGTATTTGTCATACGAAGCCATATCGATCAGTCCGTGACCGGACAGGTTGAACAGAATCACTTTCTCTTCTCCGCTTTCTTTGCATTTGTTTGCCTCACGAACGGCGGCTGCGATGGCGTGGCAAGATTCCGGAGCAGGAATAATACCTTCAACCTGTGCGAACAGGCATCCGGCTTCGAAAGATTCCAGTTGGCTGATATCGACAGCTTCCATCAGTTTGTCTTTGAGGAGTTGCGAAACGATCACTCCTGCACCGTGGTAGCGAAGTCCGCCGGCGTGGATGTTGGCCGGAGCAAAGTTGTGCCCCAATGTAAACATAGGCAACAGTGGGGTATATCCTGCTTCGTCGCCGAAGTCGTATTGAAACTTACCGCGGGTCAGCTTCGGGCAAGATGCCGGTTCGGCAGCAATGAAGCGTGTTTTTTTACCTTCAAGGATGTTATGGCGCATGAATGGGAACGCGATGCCACCGAAGTTGGAACCACCACCAAAGCATGCGATCACCATATCGGGATATTCACCTGCCATTGCCATTTGTTTTTCAGCTTCCAGGCCGATCACGGTCTGGTGCAGGGTGACATGGCTCAGAACGGAACCTAATGTATATTTACAGTTTGGAGTAGTTTGAGCCAGTTCGATGGCTTCAGAGATGGCGGTACCCAATGAGCCCTGATGATTCGGGTGTGCAGTCAGAATATCTTTTCCTGCACGGGTCGACATCGAAGGCGAAGGAGTCACTTGGGCACCATAGGTCTGCATGATGCTACGGCGGTAAGGTTTCTGCTCATAACTGATTTTCACTTGATAAACGGCTGCTTCCAAACCGAAAAGTTTGGCGGCGTAAGCCAGAGAAGCTCCCCATTGTCCGGCACCGGTTTCAGTTGTTACATTCTGTACACCTTCTTTTTTACAATAATAAGCTTGTGGAATGGCCGAGTTTAATTTGTGCGAACCCATCGGGCTGACACTTTCATTCTTGAAATAAATATGTGCCGGTGTGCCTAATGCTTTTTCCAGCCCATAGGCACGGACCAATGGAGTACTGCGGTAATATTTGTACATTTCACGAACCTCTTCCGGTATTTCTATCCATTGGTCGGTTTGGTTCAGTTCCTGGCGGCAAAGCTCTTCCGCGAAGATCGGATACAGATCTTCTGCCTTTAATGGCTGTTTGGTTCCCGGATGCAACGGGGGCATCGGCTTGTTCACCATGTCGGCTTGTATGTTGTACCAGTAATGCGGAATTTCTTCTTCAGGCAGTATGTACCTTTTTTTCTTGTCGCTCATAATATTGTAGTTATTTGATTATTCTGATGCCAAAAGTAAGTATAATTTTTAAGAATTATATGATTTCAGCAACAAAGAATCGGATATGTTTGTTATTTTAGTTAAGTTTGTGCGACTCTATTAATATGCAATCCGATGAAGATTTATCATAAATTCTTTTTGTACCAGAATAAATTGTTGCAGCCTTACGTACGACTTTTGTTACGATTAATGGCAATTATCACCTATCTGGCTTCCATCATGCTGATAGTCGGAGTGATTTACGAACATGGCTTTACGCTCTCTGCCCATGAAGTTACGAAAATACATCTTCTTTATAAGACGGTTTGGATTATATTCTTGATCGACGTTACGCTGCATATCCTGCTTGAATATAGAGATACGAAAAAGAATTTCCGGAAGTTGGCCTGGATACTGAGCTGGTTACTGTATCTGACTTTGATTCCTGTTATCTTCCATCGGCCCGAGGAGGGAGGGGCTATTCTGCATCTGTGGGAATTCCTGCACGGTTACTTTTACCATATTGTCTTGCTGTTGCTTTTCTCCTTACTGAATTTGTCTAATGGGCTGGTACGATTGTTGGGCAGGAGAACCAATCCTTCTTTGATTCTGGCTGTCAGCTTCCTGGTGATTATATTTATCGGATCGGGGTTGTTGATGTTGCCTCGTTGTACTGTGGAGGGGGTTACCTTATCGTGGGTCGACGCGTTGTTTACTTCTACCAGTGCCGTCTGCGTAACCGGGTTGGTTCCCGTTGACGTATCCGCTACTTTTACGCCGGCCGGACTGACAGTTATCATTCTTTTGATTCAGATCGGTGGTCTGGGAGTGATGACACTGACCAGTTTCTTTGCCATGTTCTTCATGGGAAATACTTCTTTGTACAATCAGTTGGTCGTACGTGATATGGTAAGTTCCAATTCATTGGGGTCGTTATTCTCTACTTTATTGTACATATTAGGTTTTACATTGGTCATTGAGGGGATAGGCATGCTCTCTATCTGGTTCAGTATACATGGTACGCTGGGGATGGATGTTCAGGATGAACTGGCTTTTTCTGCCTTTCATTCCATCTCTGCCTTTTGTAATGCCGGATTTTCTACGTTGCCCGGTAATTTAGGCAATCCGATGATTATGACCCAGCATAACTGGCTGTATATAACCGTGTCTTTCCTGATTATTTTTGGTGGAATCGGATTTCCGATTCTGGTTAATTTTAAAGATATTATAGTTTACCATGCCCGTCGTTTCTGGCGTCTGATCCGTACCCGCCAGTGGGACAATCATCAGGTACATCATCTGTTCAATCTCAATACTAAGATTGTATTGATAATGACTGTTCTGCTACTGGTTTTCGGAACGCTTGCCATTGCTTTTTTCGAGTGGAATCATTCGTTTGCAGGCATGTCGGTTGCCGATAAGTGGACACAGGCTTTCTTCAATGCCACTTGCCCCCGAACCGCCGGATTCAGCAGTGTAGACCTGACTTCACTGAGCATACAAACCATCATGCTTTATATAGTCCTGATGTGGATCGGTGGTGCGGCACAGTCCACAGCCGGTGGTGTGAAAGTAAATGCTTTTGCTGTTGCCTCACTCAACCTGATCGCTGTGCTGAGAGGAACCGAAAGAGTGGAGGTATTTGGCCGTGAGTTGTCACATGACTCCATCCGACGTTCCAATGCTGCGGTAGTCGTTTCTTTGGGAATCTTGTTTGTGTTTGTCTTTATTCTGAGCATACTGGAACCCAAGATGTCTATCATGACCCTGACGTTTGAATGTGTGTCGGCTTTAAGTACGGTCGGCTCCAGTCTGAATGCCACTCCTTTGCTGTGTGATGAAAGTAAGTTGCTGGTATCTCTGCTTATGTTTATCGGTCGTGTAGGATTTATCACTCTGGTGCTGGGCATCGTGAAACAGAAAAAGAATACAAAATACCGTTATCCGAGCGATAACATTATCATAAACTAATCAGTTGAATTTATTATGAAATACATTATTATTGGTCTTGGAAACTACGGTCATGTGCTGGCTGAGGAACTTTCCGCCTTAGGGCACGAGGTGATAGGGGCCGATTTGGACGAAGGACGGGTAGATAGCATAAAAGATAAGATTGCCACTGCCTTTGTAATCGATGCGACGGACGAGCAGTCTCTTTCCGTTTTGCCTCTTAACAGTGTTGATATGGTGATTGTTGCCATTGGTGAGAATTTCGGAGCTTCAATCCGTGTGGTGGCTATGTTGAAGCAAAAGCAGGTGCAACATATTTATGCACGTGCCATCGACGGAGTACACAAAGCAGTGCTTGAAGCATTTGGACTGGAGAAGATACTGACTCCGGAAGAAGATGCCGCCCGAAGTTTGGTGCAGTTGCTGGATTTTGGTACAAAGATGGAAACTTTCCGGATAGATTCGGAATACTATGTAGTCAAATTCAATGTTCCCGAGAAATTTGTAGGCTATTTTGTCAATGAGTTAAATCTGGATGAAGAGTTTCATTTAAAGCTGATAGGACTGAAACGCTCCAATACCATCAAGAATTGCTTGGGCATTTCGTTGGTAGAGCACAAGATAGTGAACGAATTGCCCGAGAATGCCAAGATTCGTCCGGATGACGTATTGGTATGCTACGGTAAATATAATGATTTCCAGAAACTGTGGAAGGCATTGTGATAGACAAATAACGGAAGACGACGAATCATTGATATAAAAATGCGCCATAAATGTTATTGTCTAACATTTAAGGCGCATATAAAAAGAGAGAAAATTATTCTTTCAATGCTTCTTCCAGATTAATACCCAAGGCACAGGCTACTCCTGCACCATAAGCCGGATCAGCTTTGTAGCAGTTGCGCACATGCCGTTGTTTGATAAACAGTTCTGCATCGCCCATAGCACGTGCGGTATTTTCGAACAATAATTGTTGTTCATCCGCAGGCATCAGTCGGAATAAGTCACCCGGTTGGCTATAGTAATCGTCATCGTATTCGCGTTCGTTATAGTTGAATACATCTCCATGAACCTTCAGAGGCGGTTCCTTTTTATCCGGAGAGTCTTGCCATTCACCATAGCTGTTCGGTTCGTAGCCTTTGGCCGAGCCATAATTGCCATCCACTCGCATAGCTCCGTCGCGATGGAATGCGTGGAACGGGCAACGTGGCTTGTTCACCGGAATCTGTTCAGAGTTTACTCCCAGTCGATAGCGTTGTGCATCGCCGTAAGAGAATAGGCGTCCCTGTAACATCTTGTCGGGAGAGAAACCGATACCTTCAACAATGTTCATCGGGTTGAAAGCCGATTGTTCTACTTCTGCGAAATAGTTTTCCGGGTTACGGTTCAGTTCAAGGATACCTACATCCTGTAACGGGAAATCTTTGTGCGACCAAACTTTGGTAAGGTCAAACGGGTTGATGCGATAGTTGTCAGCCTCTTCTTCTGTCATTAGCTGGATCTGGAATTTCCATTTCGGAAAATCACCTCGTTCGATACTTTCGTACAAGTCACGTTGATGTGATTCACGATCTTTGGCTATGATGGCTTCAGCTTCCTGATCAGTCAGGTTCTTGATGCCCTGCATGGTTCTCAAGTGGAATTTAACCCAGATACGTTTGTTCTCAGCATTTAGGAAACTGTAAGTATGACTGCCGAATCCATGCATGTGGCGATAAGAAGCCGGAATACCGCGCGGACTCATTGTAATGGTTACCTGATGGAGGGCTTCAGGCAATAGGGTCCAGAAATCCCAATTGTTATTGGCACTACGCATGTTGGTGTGTGGGTCACGTTTTACTGCATGGTTCAAATCGGGGAATTTCAGAGGATCACGCAGAAAGAACACAGGGGTATTGTTACCTACCAGATCCCAGTTTCCTTCTTCTGTATAAAACTTCATGGCAAATCCACGGATATCGCGTTCTGCATCGGCGGCTCCGCGTTCTCCTGCTACAGTTGAAAAACGTACGAAACATTCTGTCTGTTTACCTACCTGGCTGAAGATAGCGGCTCGTGTGTACTTGGTGATATCGTGTGTGACGGTAAATGTGCCGTAAGCTCCGGAGCCTTTAGCGTGCATACGGCGTTCGGGGATCACTTCACGATCGAAATGAGCGAGTTTCTCAATCAACCATGGATCTTGTAGCATGATTGGCCCGCGGGGGCCTGCTGTCTGGCTGTTTTGGTTGTCGGCAATAGGACGACCATTAGCTGCTGTAAGTTTTTTCTTTTCCATATAGTTTTGGTTTTTACCGGAAACAAAGCTTTCAATGATGTGAAGTCTTTTACAGCCCCTCTTCCGTGTTATTACTTGACAAAAGTAGCGCTAAATTGTTTACTCGTCAAATAGATAATTTCAATCCATGGATAGGTGATATCTATTTCTATCAAAGATATCAGTTTTACTTGGATTTGCAATGTTTCGTGGGGAAAAATATAAGATGTAAGTGATTCTATTTTTTCCAGCCGATTGTTTCCAAAAACCATTGGGTATTAGTCTCGTTCAGTTTTTGCTCCTTGAGCATTTCCGGCATTTGACTATAGTTTCTTTTGAATGCTTCTATCAGTTTGTTAAAACGTTCGGGCGAGTAATTCAGTGCAATGCTGGTCGCTTCGGTCGCTCCCATGGCAGGGGTCAATACGATCCCGGCATCCCGGTATTTGAGCGCAGTAACAGCCTTGCTGAATCGTTTGAATTGTGAAACCATTCCGTCATTTAATTCCGGGATAGAAGTCGGATATTGAATTTCTATCGTGTTTCCCTGGCTGCACGATGTTTCCGGTAGAGTGATCAGTAATGCCAATTCATCACCGATGTATTCATATTCTGCTTTGCTTCCATTCACGGTGATTGCTTCCGGAATGGCGGAACCTAATACTTTTATCTTAAACTGACGGTTAGGCGGCATGTTGCGATAGCTGCCTTTCCGAGGAGCAATCGTTACGGTTAAAAGATTATCTTTTCGTTCACAGGCTATCCGGGTACGGGCATATTCGTTGGCATAATATTTATCATTGCCGTTGTCTTCATAGAAACAGAACGAACCGCTTCCTCCGGGGAATACATTTACGATAATCTCTTCGTTATTGCTGTTCAGATTCTTCACCCGGTTGTAAAGAGGGAGTACGGAGCCCGCTTTTACGTATACCGGATATTCGGTCAGTGTAAACGAGCGCTCTACTGTCTGTCCTCCTTTCAACAAGGTTCCGGTTGTCCATTCAAACCAGTCGTTACCTTCCGGCAGCCACACCTTTACTGTGGAAAGTCCGTTTTGCATGGGAGTAGTGATGGGGGCTACCAAAATCTGGTCACCAAACATGTATTCGTTTCTGAAATCGTATGCCTCTTTGGCTTCAGGATAATCGTAATACATCGGGCGGCAGATAGAAATACCATTATCGTAAGTCTCCCGGGCCATCGTATATATATAAGGAGCCAATTGGTAGCGGAATAGGATCGAGTTACGTAAGGCTTCGAAATAATCCCCTTTGAAATTCCATAATTCTTTATTCAGGACCGCATCCTTTGTAGAGTGAGTTCGCATCACGGGTGTCAGAGCACCGTATTGCATCCAGCGGGTGAAAAGTTCCGGATCGAGTATTTCTTTTTCACCGCCTTTGAACATGTGCCCACCGATGTCATGGCTCCAGTAACCATACAATACATTGGAGGCGCAGTTAGTAAAGTAAGGTTGGAATTCAAGCGATTTCCATGATATGACAGCATCTCCCGAGAAGCCGATCTGGTAACGGTGATTGCCCAGTCCTCCCCAGCGATGATAGAGCATCGGACGCGTATCACGGTTACGCTCCATATCCGAGAAGAAAACATAATTGATCCACCAGGTATTACTGAGGCTGTCCACTTTCTTGTCATACATCCATTGCTGCCAGTCGAGCCACCAGAAGTCTACTCCTTGTTTTTCCATGGGGCGGAGTACCTTGTTCAGCATACCGTTCATAAAATGTTTGTCCGAAACTACCCAGGGGATAGGTTCGTGTTTAGCCGTATCTATTCCCATCCATTGTGCCATCTCCGGATATTTTTCTTCGTAAGGGGCCACACCATCGGCAGGATGTAGATTTAGGGTAATCTTTAAGTCATTGTCTTTCAGATAACCGAGGAATTTGGCAGGATCCGGAAAGAGTCGGTGATTCCATGTCCATCCTGTCCATCCGCCGAACCCCGGTTCGGTATAGTGCCAGTCCATGTCTACCACCAATACATCCAAAGGAATGTTATAAGTGTGGAAGTTGTCCACCAATTGCCGCATCTCCTTGTCCGAATAACTCCAATATCTTGACCACCAATAGCCGAATGCGTACCGGGGTGGTAGAGGAACTTTTCCCGCAAAGGCTGTATAATCTTTCAGGGCAGCTTTGTAGTCGTGTCCATAGGCCATGAAGTACCAGTCTTGTCCGTCTTTATTTTCACGTGTCTCTACCCAGGGCCATTCCGAATCATCAAACAGGAAATTCTTTGAATCGTCAATCAGAGTCCATCCGTCTGTTGAGAGAAGACCGTCTTCCAGCTTCATGTCCTGATGGCTGTATATGTTGTGGTTTCCTTCAAAACCATCCAGTGTGCGGTCCGTCCCTTTCAGGTTTCCCTTTTGCGTTGTACCGGGTGTCCACTCGAAGGGCAACATTCCTTTGGCCGATGTAATCGTTAAATTATCTTTCGTAAAAGGACCTTTCCCTTTTTTATATTTCAATTTCATACGGGCGGTACTTATCACTACCACCGCACTTTTATTTTGTACCGTGTACTCCGGAACCGGTAAGTTACGGTGGATTGCTACAAATGATGGGGCGTCGGTAAACGTACCCGAAGGACTCCATTCCATACGGATAACTCCATCTGTGAGAATGCTAAAACGTACGTTCCCATCACAATAGGCTATTGTGTTCTGAGGAGTTGCGGCCGAGAGTGAAAGGCTGAATAGAACTCCTTGCAATGCCAGTAAAAAATAGACTGCTAAATGTTTCATGTTGTATTTATGTTAGTTTTTCACAAAGATAAGAGTAATATTCATATATTTGTAATAATGAATTTTAAATCTTTTTATATCTTTGCAACCTGTGTAATAATTATCGTTCCTTTAGTTACAACAGATGATAGTATGAAAAAAGACGGTTTCTCACAAATTTATGATGTTTATTTTCCGAAGTTACTGCGTTTTACCCAAACGTATCTGATTTCAGAGGATGAATCGGAGAATATTGTCCAGGAAATCTTTATCTATTTATGGGAACACAGAGATATCATCGAAACACTTCAGAACCTGAATGCCTATCTGTTTACATTGGCAAAAAACCGTTGTATCGACTATTTTCGTAAAGAGATGGTTCGTGATATCCGTAAAGGTTCGCTTTCGGAGATAGAAAACAGGGAACTCCAACTGAAACTATATTCATTGGAAGCATTTGACAACGATCGCCTTTCGGATGCTGACATTGAGGAGATATTGAATAATGCCATCAATCGCTTGCCGGAGCGTTGCCGTGAAATATTTATTATGAGCCGTTTGCAGAATCTCCGCTATAAAGAGATAGCTATACGGCTGAATGTTTCTCCCAATACGGTTGAGAATCAGATTGCCATCGCATTGCGCAAGTTAAAAGAAGAACTGAAAGACTACTTTCCCCTTTTTGTTTTCATTATCTGAAAAAGAATCCCTATTTTTGTCAAGTTATTAGGAATTACTTATTTTATATTCAAAACACAACAATGAAACACTTAGTTATTTGCATCGTCCTGATGGTGGGCGGTGCTTGCTGCTTTGCACAGCAAAAGAAAGTGGCTGCCCATAAGGCCACGAGTGGTAATCCTGTACTCCAGGGGTGGTATGCCGATCCGGAAGGCATTATTTATGATGATACTTATTGGATCTTTCCAACTTGGAGCGACGTTTACGAAAAACAGACTTTCTTTGATTGTTTCTCTTCCAAAGACCTTGTGAACTGGACCAAATATGCTTCGGTTCTGGATACTACAGCCGTTAAATGGGCTAAGAAAGCGATGTGGGCTCCTTCGGTGATTAGTAAAAATGGAAAATATTATTTCTTTTTTGGAGCGAACGATGTTCACGAAGGAGAGATTGGTGGCATTGGCGTGGCAGTCAGCGATCGTCCGGAAGGACCGTACAAAGATTTGCTGGGCAAGCCGTTGATTAATGAGATAGTGAATGGAGCGCAACCGATCGACCAGTTTGTGTACAATGATGACGGGCGTTATTATATGTATTATGGTGGTTGGGGACATTGCAATGTAGTGCAGTTGAACGATGACTTTACAGGATTGGTACCTTTCGAAGACGGTACTATCTATAAAGAAGTGACTCCGGAAAATTATGTCGAAGGACCGTTTATGTTCAAGAAAGACGGCAAATATTATTTTATGTGGAGTGAAGGAGGTTGGGGAAGCCCTGATTACTCTGTAGCTTATGCTATTTCCGATTCTCCGTTCGGTCCTTTTAAACGTGTAGCCAAAATTCTGGAGCAGGATTCTTCAGTGGCAACCAGTGCCGGACATCACTCGGTGTTGCATGCTCCCGGGTCGGATGATTATTATATTGTTTATCATCGTCGTCCGCTGAATGATAATGCGCGCGATCACCGCGCGACTTGCATTGACAAAATGACTTTTGACAAAGACGGATTTATTAAACCTGTGAAGATGACTTTTGAGGGTGTACCTCCACAGAAGATCAAGAAGAAATAAGGAAATCGTTTGGGAGATGTGCCGGAAACAGAATGGCACATGAACAAAGCTGGTTTTGTAAACGGCCGCAGATGCTGACTTTTTCAAACTGTCGATGACATTTGAAATTGCATCTGAGGCCGTTTTATTGTTTGGGGTCAGTAGGGTATCTTCGGGCGAATACGGTGATCGTTAAGAGTGAGAAAGTGCATTAAGAAGTCCATTGTTTGATGGGATGTGCTTTTTTATGAAGTGGTGAAGTCATGACTGAAAAATCTTCTGGTCTGCATGTAAAGTTCATCTTAGCCGCTAAGATGGACATCTTGGCTGCCGAGATTTGCATCTTGGCGGCTAAGATACACATCTTGAGTGCTGAGATGGACAGTATGATATGAAGAATCCCATTTTCTTTAGTATTCTGACGAACTTTGATCAGGGACTTTTGTGTGTTTGATTTTAATCTTGTGATGGGCTTGTTCAGAAGAGGTTTCCGGAGAGGGAGAGGTATAAACCGATGAAAGGCCGGGACAGGGGATTGTGATGTTTTATTCTGGCTGCACGGGTCTGATTGCAAAGAAAAAAAGTTTTTTGAAAAAAAGTTGTTTTTCTTTTAGTGGATTTTAAAGGCTGTTACGCCTTATTAATAGAAACCCTAAAAAATGAATGAACTAATAGATAAATATTTTGCAGGAGAAATGACTGACCGGGAGAAAAAAGACCTTTTCGACCGGATAGAGACGGATGAAACTCTGAAGAAAGAATTTCTCCGGATGCAGAATGTAGTGGCGTTGACCGGAATACTCTCCCGGCAGGACGATCCTGAAGTCAGCCGAAAAGGGAAGCAGCATTTCGCGCAACTCCTGTTTCGTAAAAGATTGAAGCGGACAATTATCGTATCTTTGAAATATGCCGCTGTTTTTGCGGTGTTGATTGCAGGTACTTTCTATGTCACAAAGCAATACTTGTCAGAGGAATTCGGTAAAAACTATACTATGATTACAGCTCCCAAGGGACAGCGGGTAAAAGTGGATTTACCGGATGGAACCGTTGCTTGGCTGAGTCCTTGCAGTAGTCTCCGCCTGTCGGCATCTTTTAATGAGTCGGACCGTAAAGTAGAATTGGATGGTGCTACTTATTTTGATGTGGCAAAGAATCCTGAAAAGCCGTTTGTCGTTTCGGCCAAGGGCTATCGGGTCAGAGTGCTCGGAACTAAATTCAATATATCGGCCTATAAGAATAGTGCTGAATTTGAGACGGACCTTGTAGAAGGCTGTGTTCATATTTATGATCCGGCAGATATAAGGAATGAAGTATTTCTGCAACCCAAAGAGAAGGCGGTGCTGTGGGGAGACCGTCTGATGAAGCGGGAATCGGACTTTGATAATGAAGAATACCTGAAGAACGGAATAGTGAGCTTCCTGTCGGAACCTTTCGGGAGAGTGCTGAACAGCGTCGCTTTATGGAATGACGTAAATTTCAAGATAGAACGTTCGGTCAATGCAACCCAACGCATTTCCGGTAAATTCCGGCAAAGTGATTCTTTGGAGAGCATCTTAAAAGCTTTGCAAGGTGCCATGCCTTTCAAATACAAGATAGTTAGTGAAGAAGAAATTATTATTTATTGATAAATACGGATGATACTCTAACTAAAAACAGATGCCTATGAAATAGAAAAACAGTATGAAGTGAAAAAAAGGAGGAAATGGTCTGGTACACCTTTCCCTCCCGATAAAGTCAACACATTTGGCTGGTCCTAATAAAAAACAACAAAGTATTAACCTTATTACATTGCAAAAGTATGAAAAAAAACTTATTGCTGTTATCTTATGCAATTAAACAACGTGAAATTATTCAAATCTTGCGAATTATGAAATGCACAGTCTTGCTATTATTTCTGCTTATCCTTCAGGCACATGCCGGTGTAAGCTCGCAAAATGCAAGGGTAAACATGTCTCGAAACCAACTTCCGTTAAAGGAGTTTATGGCGGAAATTGAAAGACAGACAGACTATCTGTTTATCTATAGTGATGCAGAAATCAATGCTTCTCGCCAGGTAAGTGTGAAGAAAGGTACTCATAGGGTGGCCGATTTACTGAACGAGGTGCTCTCTAAGAATAATATTTCTTATAATTTCGCAGATAATTATATTTCTCTTCATGTACGCAAAGAGGCTGAAGCACAGTCTTTGGCTGCATCTCCCCAACAGAAAAAGAATACAATTCAAGTATCGGGAACCATCGTAGATACCGCAGGTGAGCCTATAATCGGGGCTAACATCAAATTGAAAGGTGCTCAGGGAACCGGAACGATTACGAACGTGGAGGGTAACTTTAAATTGGAAGTGCCTGCCAATGGTGTACTGATCGTTTCCTTTATCGGATACCAACAGCAGGAAGTGCCGGTGAACGGAAAAACCATGCTGAGAATTAAAATGGCGGAAGACGCAGAAGTGCTTGATGAAGTGGTGGTAACAGCTTTGGGTATCAAACGCGAAGAAAAGGCATTGGGTTATGCTGTCCAGAAGGTGGGTGGAAGTAAGTTGTCCACTGTGAAACCTGTTAACATCGCTACTTCACTGACCGGTAAGGTTGCCGGTCTGAACGTAACCAACAGTACGGAGTTCAATACGGCTCCGACCCTCAAACTGCGTGGTGAGACTCCGTTATTGGTTGTGGACGGTGTGCCGTATAGCAATATCTCTCTGAATGATATCGCGGCGGATGACATTGAGTCTGTTGACGTATTGAAAGGAGCTACTGCATCGGCTTTGTATGGTGCCCGCGGAGGTTCGGGAGCTATCATGGTGACTACAAAGAAAGGTAGCCAGGAAGGACTGAATATTTCGGTAAACAGTAGTACGATGTTCAATGCCGGCTATCTGGTGTTGCCGGAAGTGCAACACGGATACAGTACCGGTCAGGGAGGTAAATATACCGCTGCTGACTTTGTTTGGGGTGATAAATTGGATATCGGCCGTACAGCCGTACAGTATGACCCGTATACTTATGAGTGGAAAGAGATGCCGTTGGTTTCGAAAGGTAAAGACAACTTTAAGAACTTCCTGGAAACAGGTTTCATCACCAATAACAATATCAGTATCAGCCAGACCGGTAAATACGGTAGTTTCCGCTCTTCTTTGTCGCATGTTTATAACAAGGGACAATATCCGAACCAGAGATTGAATAAGATTACTTATTCGGTAGGTGGAGACATGAAGTTCGGCAAACTGAGTTTCGAAGGAGGCGCGATCTACAACAAGCGTTTCTATCCCAATGGTGAAGGAGCCGGTTATGGCGGCGGCGGTTACATCTACAACCTGTTGGTATGGACAGGTACCGATTATGATGTGCGCGACTATAAAAACTATTGGAGAAAGAAAGACGAAGAACAGAACTGGATGAATGACGTGTGGTATGATAACCCTTATTATCTGGCGCATGAAATGACTTCATCGAATGATTATGATAAAGTAAATACTTACTTGTCGGGTAAATATGACATCATGCCCTGGCTGAACTTCTCAATGAGAGCCGGTGCCGATGCTTATGCCAGCCGTACGGAAAAGAAAAACGCAATGAGTGCCCGCGGCGGATGGGACAAGAACGGATACTTCTATACATCCAAATCTACCGGATTCAGTTTCAATGGTGATGCCTTGTTATCTGCCAACCACAGTTTTGGCGATTTTGCCATCGATGGTTTTGTCGGAGGTACCATCTATTATTACTATGATGATGCCATATCATCGAATACCCGTAACGGATTGAGCATCCCGGGCTATTATTCGCTGAAAGCATCGGTTGACCCGATTGCTTCTTCAAGTTCATACAAGCAAAAACAGGTGAATTCTATTTACGGAAAATTCTCTGCTTCCTGGAAGAGCACCGTGTTTGTGGATGTTACGGCACGTAATGACTGGTCGTCTACTTTGCCCTCGGAAACACGTTCTTATTTCTATCCGGCTGTATCGGGAAGTATCATCATGTCGCAGTTACTGAAGATGCCCGAATGGCTGAACTTCTGGAAACTGAGAGGTGCCTGGACTGTAACGAAGAGCGACTTGGGTATTTATGATACGAATCAGGCTTACAGTGTAAGCACCAACGTATGGGACGGAATGAATACTGCCGTATATCCGGAAATGATTCGCAGTTCAACCCTTGAACCGACTGCTGCGCGTTCTTACGAAATCGGTACTGCTTTCAATGTATGGAACAACCGTTTGCGCTTTGATATTTCTTATTATAACAAGCTGAAATACAACCTGACACGTGAAGCTACAATCAGTGGATCGTCCGGTTTTACCAAAACATTGGTGAACTATGATGAAGAGCAGGTTCGTCGGGGAGTGGAAGTTTCGTTGACAGCGTCTTTGATCCAATCAAAAGACTGGAATTGGGAAGTGAATGCTAACTGGGCCCGTGACCGTTACTTCTATGCTAAGGTTGACCCGGTGTACTCTACACAGAAACCTTGGGTAGCTGCCGGTAAACGTTGGGACTGGTATGGCATCTATGACTGGGAACGTGACCCTCAGGGAAACATCATTCATGAAAACGGTTATCCCGTACAAAGCAAATACCAGTCGGTAATGGGTAATGAATATCCGGACTGGATCTGGGGTCTCAGCACTACCTTGCGCTATAAAGAATGGACTTTGGGAATCTCGCTGGACGGACGTGTAGGCGGTATGGCTTATTCTCGTACGGAGCAGACCATGTGGAACACTGGTGTACACCCCGATAGTGATAACAAATGGCGTTATGATGAAGTGGTGAACGGCAAAAAGAACTATGTGGGCCAGGGTGTGAAAGTGGTATCGGGTAAGGTTGAATACGACACAACCGGAAAGATTATCAGTGATACGCGTGTGTTTGCACCGAACGATACACAGGTTTCGTATGAAAGCTATATCAAGAACTACAATCCGTGGTCGGGTGGCAAGGTTTACCAGAACGTTCACGACTGTACATTCCTGAAATTGCGTGAGCTTTCATTGTTGTACACAATGCCCAAATCAGTATGTGATAAACTGCATATGAAAGGCGTTACACTCGGTTTGATCGGACAGAACTTATTGATCTGGATGAAAGAGTTTAAGTATGCTGACCCGGATGTGGATTCGGATGACCTGAATTCACCTTCTATGAGATATGTCGGATTTAATGTTAAGTTTGATTTGTAAAAATGGAAATTATGAAACTAATAAATAAAACGTTGCTTTTACTTACAGCAAGTGCCGCTATCCTGGCATCTTGTAACAAGTTTGATGATTTGAATACGAACCCGGATGCCGCAACCAAGGTGACAGCCCCCATGTTGGCGACAAAACTTATCCTGAATATCACACAACAGGGTGCTGCAAAGAATTTTGTATACCACAGTATGCTGAGCAAGCAGATCGCATGGTCGGAGAATGCTTCGGATGAACAGTACAATTTGTTTGGCAGAACCGATTTTGACGGTTATACCATTCTCACAAACTGCCAGAAGATGATTGATGCGGCCAATGATGGAGATAAGGACTCGTATGCTGCTTTGGCTAAATTTATGAAGGCCTATAAGCTGTTCTATAAATCATTGGAAGTAGGCGATATTCCTTACAGTGATGCTTTGAAAGGCGAAGAGGGAGTTCAGAAACCTAAATACGATACACAGAAAGAGGTGATGCGCCAGGTATTGGAAGATTTGGAAGAGGCTTACACTTTATTCTCATCGGGTGATGACTTTGACGGTGACCCTATCTTTGGCGGTGACACTGAAAACTGGAAAAAGACCGTGGTTGCATTCGAACTGAAGGTACTGACCCACTTGTGTAAGAAAGAGGCGGACGCAGACCTGAAAGTGAAAGAACGCTTTGCCCGACTGGCTGCCTCGGGTTCGCTGATGACATCGAATGCAGATAACTTCCAACTGGTATATTCTAATAAGGCCGGACAGCTTTATCCGTTCTACTATACACAAAACAAGCATTCTGACTATCTGATGATGTCGAGCGTGATTATCGATAACCTGAAAAAGTTCAATGACTACCGCATGTTCTATTATGCTTCTCCTTCGAAAGCCCAGACAGACAAAGGGGTGAAAGAGTCCGAGTGGGATGCTTATCTTTCGGTAGATCCTTCGGACAGCTATTCAAATATCTCCGTTCTGTACGGAAAAGGTGAATTCTGCCTGGCTAACCTTCGTTATACCCGTATTCCGGAGGGCGAACCTCTGATGCGCCTGAGCTATGCGGAGCAGAACTTTATATTGGCTGAGGGAGCTGTACGCGGCTGGATTTCGGGAGATGCTTCTACTTATTATAAGAAAGGTATAGAAGCCAGCATGAATTTTATAGCGGACAACACGCCTGATAAGGAAGAGTATACTCATGGACGTACCATTACCCAAGAGTATATACAGGAATACTTGGCACAACCGGTCATCCAGTTATCCGGTGATAAGGAAAAAGACCTGGAGATGATCTTATTGCAACGTTATCTGGCCTCGTTCCTGCAACATCCGTATGATGCTTACTATGACTACCGCCGTACAGGATATCCGGTATTGCCTATCAATCCGAATACGAACCTGAATACAGAAAAGGATAAGATCCCTACAAGATGGATGTATCCGGAGGCTGAATTCAGTTATAATCCGGATAACGCCAACGAAGCTGTTCAGCGTCAGTACAACGGTTCGGACGATGTGAATAAGTTAATGTGGATTCTCCAGTAAATTATTATTCATTTGAAGGTAAACGCACAGGTATATCCTGTGCGTCCTTCTTTATACCCAAATAATCATAACCATGAAACAAATTTATTTATTGTTGGCTATCCTGTTGGGAAGCCTTCAGCTGGCAAGTGCACAGCAGCAAACTCTCCGGTTCAACAAAGACGGTAAATTCAAGATTGTCCAGTTTACCGATGTTCATTATATCTATAATGACCCCCGTTCGGACATATCGGTTGAGCGTATCAATCAGGTACTGGATTTGGAAAAACCCGATCTTGTTCTTTTCACAGGTGACGTGATTTATGGCAAACCCGCGGAAGAAGGGATGCGTACGGTATTGAATCTGGTATCTAAAAGAGAGATTCCTTTTGCCGTAACTTTCGGGAATCATGATAATGAGCAGGGATTGACCCGTGAAGAGCTGCTGAAGATTATCCAGTCCGTTCCTTACAACCTGACACAGACCACTCCGGGAATTTCGGGGGTGACCAATTTTATCCTGCCTGTGAAGTCGTCGGACGGAAAACGCAATGCAACGGTTCTTTATTGCATCGACTCCCATTCTTATTCACAGATAAAAGGGGTGAACGGATACGATTATATAAAATTTGACCAGATTCAGTGGTATCGTGAGAACAGTAAGAAGTTTACTGCGGAAAATAATGGCGTTCCGGTTTCGTCGTATGCATTTTTTCATATAGCTTTGCCGGAGTATAATCAGGCAGCCTCTTCCGAAAGCGCAATACTTTATGGTATTCGTAAAGAAAAAGCATGTGCTCCCCAATTAAATTCGGGCTTGTTTACTGCCATGAAAGAGATGGGAGATGTGAGAGGTGTATTTGTGGGACACGATCATGATGACGACTATGCTGTGTCATGGAAGGGCATCTTGCTGGCATACGGACGTTATACTGGCGGTAATACAGTCTATAACCATCTGACAAACGGTGCGAGGGTGATAGAGCTGGATGAAAACGCAAGCAGCTTCCGTACATGGATACGCCTGAAAGAAGGGATTGTTCAACAAGTGACCTATCCTGCCGATTTTACTAAAGAATAAAGGTTGCACAAAAGCATGATGCGATATGACACTGCCGCCACGATGGGATATGTTTTTGGAGTGAAACAGCCGCAAGTTTGGACAGGACGTCCGATGATACAGGTTTTCAAGTAAAACAGTACTGTCACAACCCGAAGAAAAACAATGCACATAATATAAATTGGATAAAATGAAAAAGATTTTTTTTATGACGCTTTTCCTGCTGGTAACTATGGTGGGGCAAAGTAAAGGTAAAGGTGAATTTACGGTTCTGCAATGGAATGTATGGCAGGAAGGTACAATGGTTCCGGGAGGATATGATGCAATCGTTAACGAGATTGTACGTTTGCAACCCGATTTTGTGACGTTCAGTGAAGTACGCAATTACCATAACACTCGTTTCAACGACCGTATTGTGGCTTCTCTCAAAGAGAAAGGGCTGGATTATTACTCTTTCTATACTTATGACACAGGCTTGCTGAGCAAACATCCGATCACGGATTCACTGACTGTATTTCCGGAAAACGGAGATCACGGAAGTATCTATAAACTGACCAGCTCGGTGGACGGACATAAAGTGGCTGTTTATACGGCGCATTTGGACTATCTGGATTGTGCATATTACAATGTGCGTGGTTATGACGGTTCCAGTTGGAAAGAGATACCTATTCCGACTACTGTGGAAGAGGTGCTCAAAGTGAATGTGGCATCTCAACGCGATGACGCTATCAAGATGTTTATCGCTGAGGCCAAAAAGGACATTGCAAACGGATATAGCGTGATTGTAGGCGGTGACTTCAACGAACCTTCACATCTGGACTGGATTGAGGAAAACAAGAATCTGTACGACCATAATGGTCTCGTAATTCCCTGGACAGTGACAACATTGTTGGAGAAGGACGGATTTATAGATACATACCGCCATATTTACCCGAATCCGCTGACTCACCCGGGATTTACATATCCGGCAGATAATCCGCTGAAAGAACCCGGTAAACTGACATGGGCACCGAAAGCGGACGAACGTGACCGCATTGATTTTATTTTCTATCAGGGAAAGGATATTGAAGCAAAGAAAGCGGTGATCTTTGGTCCGAAAGGCTCTATCGTACGTAACCAGAGAGTACAGGAGACTTCAAAAGACAAATTCCTGCTTCCGTTGGACGTATGGCCGACCGATCATAAAGGACTGTTGGTAACGTTTAAGATGAAGTGATGTTTCACCACAGAAGACATAGAGTAACACAGAGTGAATTTTAAGTCATTGATTATTGACATAAATGCTCTGTGTTACTCTGTGTCTTAAATCTCCCCACGCATCCGGTCTTCGAACGCTGCGAGCGCTGCTTTGGCACCTTCCCCCATTGCGATGATAATCTGTTTGTAGGGAACGGTGGAGACATCTCCGGCAGCATAGATCCCCGGAACATTGGTGCGGCAGTGGGAGTCTATTATGATTTCACCCGGACGGTTTACTTCTACCGTCTCCCGGAAAATACCGCTGTTGGGCATCAGTCCTATCTGTACAAAAATGCCGTCTAACCCGATTACCTGTTCCTGCTCTGTCTGACGGTCTTTGACACGGATGCCGGTAACTTTGTCGCCATTGCCTATCACTTCGGTGGTCTGCGAATGGACGAAGACTTCTACGTTCGGCAGGCTTTTTAGTTTCTCCTGCAACACTTGGTCTGCTTTCAGTTCATCCATAAATTCGAGTACCGTGACTTGGGAGCAGATGCCTGCCAGATCGATGGCAGCTTCGATTCCGGAGTTTCCTCCTCCTACGACAGCCACATGTTTTCCTTTGTAGAACGGACCATCGCAATGCGGGCAGAATGCAACTCCCCGGCCGATGTATTCCGCTTCGCCCGGTACATTCAGTTTACGCCAGCTTGCACCGGTGGCAACGATTACTGCCGGAGCAGAGAAACGCTCGCCCCCTTTGGCTGTGAGCACTTTGTCTTTGCCTTCAAGCTCAAGCTTTTCAAGCCGGCGATGTTCGAGCAGGTCGATAGGATATTGTGCCATGTGCGTTTTCAAGTTATCGGCCAACTGACTTCCGGTGGTTGAGGGAACGGAAATCAGGTTCTCTATGCCGACTGTCTCTTTTACCTGTCCGCCTATTCTTTCGGCAATAACGGCTACATTCAGGCCTTTGCGGGCCGAATAGATGGCAGCGGCGGAACCTGCCGGACCTCCACCGACTACAATCACGTCATACTTCCTGATAGAACTTTCACGGGGGCTTTGTTCCACTCCATATTGTTCTTCCAGTTTGCTCAACAGTTCGCCAAAGTCGCCGCGGCCTACATGAATCAGTTTGCCGTCTGCGAATACAGAGGGAACTCCCTGTATTTTCAAGGCTTCTACTTCGGCTTGATTGATGGCACCATCCACCGTCTGGTGCTGGATCCGGGCGTTGAGTGTGGTCATGGCATTGAGTGCCTGCACTACGTCGGGACAGTTGGTACAAGTCAGTGACACATAGGTTGTCAGGCGGATAGGTCCTTTCAATGCTTTTACCCGGTTGCAAATCCCTTCGTCCGGGAAGTTTTTGCCTTTTCCGTCTGCGTTCAGTACGGCGAGTAGTAATGAACTGAATTCATGTCCGTTGGGGACGGCGCGGAAAGTGATGCCCGTCCTTTGGTCGTCTTTGAGAAGCGTAAATTCCAGTCCTTCGCCCTCATGGATCCGGCAAGATAGTTTCTCTGAACAAGATGCCACGTCGTTCAGAAGGTCCAGGAGTTCGTTGCGGCTTTCGTGCTGTGGTGAGACGGTGATATCGAATGTGTACTTCGCCTCCAATCCGGAGAAGATGGTACGTAATTGTTCTTTTATAGCTGAGTCTAACATTATATTGAAGATTGATTAGGGTAAAAAAGACCGGCATTGGGGGATGCCGGTCTTCATAGAATTACTGCTTAGATCTTACCGACCAGATCGATGCTCGGCTTCAGGGTTGCTTCGCCTTTTTTCCATTTGGCGGGGCAAACTTCTCCGTCGTGGGTAGCCACAAACTGTGCGGCTTCTACTTTGCGGAGTAATTCATCGGCATTACGTCCGATGTTGTTGTCCTGTATTTCGGCAATCTTGATCTTTCCTTCCGGATTTACGAGGAAGGTTCCGCGGTAAGCCATTCCGTCTTCTTCGATCATCACGCCAAAGCCACGGCTCAGTACGCCTGTCGGGTCTGCCAGCATCGGATATTTGATCTTACGGATACTTTCCGAAGCATCATGCCATGCTTTGTGTACAAAGTGGGAGTCGGTGCTTACCGAGTACACTTCCACACCCATGGCCTGGAATTGCTCATACTTTTCGGCAACGTCTACCAATTCTGTCGGACATACAAATGTGAAGTCTGCCGGATAGAAGAAGAAAATAGCCCATTTTCCCTTTACGTCTTCGCTGCTTACTGTTTTAAAACTTCCGTTTTGAAAAGCCTGTACTTTGAATTCAGGCATCTGTGAGTTGATAATTGGTTCCATAATTGTTTCTTATTTAGATTCATTCTTTATTTGTTTACGTTGCAAAAGTATGGCAAAATTTCCCGTTTCAACAAAAAATCCCATTGATAATATTTATCGGCTGATAGATGAAATCTTATGGGGTATGCAGCTCCATGTGTTTTTTGCCTGGTATAAGGACGGAACGTTCATATTGTAACTTATTTCTTTAGTCCTCTTCCGGAAAGATAGTAAAAACGTTGATTGGCTGACAAGCCCTTTGAGGATTCGGATCAAACCGGCGGGAGTGAAGTGCAAAAACTGAGTTTTTCTTCCTCAAGAAGCAGGCTTGGGCGGTGCGAAAGCCGGTGTTTTCATCCAAAAGAGCCAGTGTTTCCAGAAAAAGAAGTAAGCATTTGGTCCGAAAGACGTAAGCAACTTGAGAAAATGCTTACTTCTTTTTGGAATATCTCTATATGTTTTCTCTCATTACATATATTGTTCCCGTTTGAGAGATGAAAAGAGAGAGATTTTTTTCTGGTTGACCTTTGATTATGAAGGTGCCGAAACAGATAAAAGGGAAGTGCCGGACTTAAATAATACCCTTTTTGTTCTTATTCTTATAGAATAAGTGTTCTCTTGCCTGAAAATAGAGATTAAAGGTGATAAAGCGGAAAAGGCTGACCGGGAAAGGAGACGAAAAAAACGTTCTACTGCATTCTTGCCCGGAAAAAAGCAAATCTGGATCCATTCGATTATCAATTTGACAGAACGGCATTTTAAAGCCTTCGCCGTGGAAAGAGGAGGGAAGGGTGCTTGGAAGAGAAGGTGATATGAAAGCAAAGAGAGCGCAGACAGGTGTAGTCTAATCAAAATAGAAATAAGTTTGCGTTTTGTTAAAGTTGTATTCACGTTTAAACTTCTATCTGACTTTTTAGTCATATAGACAGTTGCAACAAAAAAGACAGATGATTATTTGATAATTTAAAAAAGAAAAGAACAATGAAAAGAATAAGTTTTTTGTTAGTGGCCCTTTTGATGGTAGGGGGAATGGCGATGGCACAAGGCCCGCGCAGAGGTGGTCAGAATATGGATCCGAAGGAACGTGCCGAGCGCATGACTGAACGTATGGCGAAAGAATACTCTTTGAATGAAACCCAGAAGAAACAACTGTTGGAAGCCAATATGGCTCTGATGGAGAAGATGGGAACACGTCCCGGAAAGATGAAACCCGAAATGAGGCAAGGTAAGGAGGGGCAGAGTCAGGCTACTGACAGCTGCACTTGTAAACAGGATAAAAGAAAAGCTCCCCGCATGTCGAAAGAAGACAGAGAAAAGATGCGGCAGGAGATGAAAGCTTCGCGTGAGGCTTACGATGCCAGTCTGAAGAAAATAATGACGAAGGAGCAGTATGAGGCCTATACCAAGCAGAAGGCCGAACGCGGACCGAAAAGAGGAGGTAGAAAGTAAATTTCAGTATGGATGATCAGTGATGGACCGGCGTAGCGGTATAGGGCGCCGGTTCCTCACTAATTGTCAGCTACTAATTACCGAAATACTTGTATATTTCCACTGCTTTTTGTTCCTTTGCCGTACGATTTAATAAACAGATGATTCAAATATGAAAAAGCTTATTTATCTGCTTGGGTTGACAATGCTTATGGTTATCGTTGCGTGTTCCGGTACAGCTGAAAAGAAACAGAGCGATATCCGTGTCTTGATGCAAGATAGCACCGATGCACATGGCTTGCAGCGGATGACAGCCCGGAAGAGTGAGATAGATATTAAATACAAAGGCAAAGAGTACCATTCGTTTATATCCCGTACCCCTAATGATTCACTTCCCCGGGTAGTGAGCCAGATGGGAAATACATACGTTGACAATCAGATTGTTCTGAGACTGACACGCGGGAATGAACGTATTTTTAGCAGGACTTTCACCAAGAAACAATTTGCGTCTCTGATAGGAGAGGACTTTATGGCAAAGTCCATTCTGGAAGGAATTGCTTATGATAAAACAACTCCCGAGGGATTTGTCTATGCCGCCAGTATCTGTTATCCGCAAACGGACTTGTATGTGCCCGTCTCCATTACGATCTCGACCGATGGGAAGATCAGCATGAAGAAAGAAGAACTTCTGGAAGAGGTATACGAGGAGGATACTTCTGGCCGTTAAAAAATACAAAAAGAGTTTACCCTTTTGTTTATTACCAAATCTTTCCCGATTCTATCTCGTTATTTGCAGTGTAAAATAATTCCGAAACTTATTATTTACACTAAAAATAACGATTATGAAAAAGATTCTATCTATTCTTGTTTTGGCTATCATAGCCGTTCAATTTGCGTTTGCAGGTGATATCATTACGAAAGACGTGATGACACTGCCTCTTCCGGCACGCAACTTTATTAATCAGCACTTTTCTAATCCGCAGATTTCGCATATTAAGATAGAAAATGAGATTCTGCAAACAAAGAAGTACGATGTGTTGTTGACTAATGCAACCGAGATCGACTTCGATAACCGGGGAAACTGGATTGAAGTGGATTGTAAGAAAGCCGCTGTTCCCGCATCGATTATCCCCGGCTTCGTGAAGGAGTATTTGAAGTCCAATGGATATAACTCTGAATTTGTAACCCAGATAGAACGTGACCGCAGAGGTTATGAAGTCGAGCTTAATACGGATTTGAGTCTGAAGTTTACCAAAGACGGCCGTTTCCGTAAAGCGGAATATTGATAAATTGGAATAAACCTGTTAAAAAAAGACCTTGATTATGAAATCGTTGAAATTTAGTTTGTTGGCAGCTGTGCTGCTGTCGGTAGTGTTTGCTTTCAGTTCGTGTGGTGATGATGACGATACAGGATATCTTCCGCCGAGCCAGGCCATTCAGGATGCACTGAAGAAGCTTTATCCCAATGCCACTGCCATTAAGTGGGAGCAGAAGGGTGTTTATTACGTAGCCGATTGTCAGGCTGACGGCAGAGAAAAGGAAGTATGGTTTGATGCCAACGCCACCTGGCTGATGACGGAAACCGAGTTGAACAGCATCAATAATCTGCCCCCGGCAGTGCTGACGGCTTTTATGGAGTCGAGTTACAGCAATTGGGTGGTGGATGATGTAGCGATACTGGAATATCCGAATGAACCTTATACGGAATTTGTGGTAACCGTGGAACAGGGTAAGAAGATTGATTTATACTTTTCGGAAGGTGGCGGTTTGCTCCACGAAAAAGATGTGACCAACGGTGACGATACTCACTGGCCCAGAACTTAAAGGTTGAATCTGCCGACCGAGGCACGTGAATAGTAAAAACAAGAGGATGTGCAATCTGTGGTGAGTCATGCACACCCTCTTGCGCTTTATGGAGAATGGCCTTTTACATCGGCTTGTAATCCTTTGCCAGTCCGCCTTCGCTTGTTTCTTTATAAAGTGAAGGGAGGTCGTGGCCGGTTTGTTTCATTACCTGTATTACCTTGTCGAAAGAGACGCGATGTATTCCGTCGGTGAATGACGAGTATAGATTGGCGTCCAGTGCACGTGCGGCTGCGTATGCGTTCCGTTCGATACAGGGGATTTGTACTAATCCGCACACCGGGTCGCAGGTCATGCCCAAGTGATGTTCCAGACCCATTTCGGCGGCATATTCAATTTGCGCAGGACTGCCTCCGAACAATTGGTTGGCTGCGGCCGAAGCCATTGCGCATGCCACGCCTACTTCTCCCTGGCAACCTACTTCCGCTCCGGATATGGAAGCGTTCTGCTTAACGATGTTGCCAATTAGTCCGGCCGTTGCCAGTGCGCGAAGAATGCGCATCTCACTGAAATCACGGCTCTTGGCAAGATGATAGAGAACGGCAGGCATTACTCCGCATGAGCCGCAGGTTGGTGCCGTTACGATTTTACCTCCCGAGGCATTTTCTTCACTTACGGCAAGTGCATAGGCAAAAACCAGTCCGCGGGATTGCAGGGAAGCTTTGTATCCGGTGGCCCGGATATAATATGTGGAGGCTTTGCGTCTCAGGTTCAACGGGCCGGGCAGTACACCCTCTTGTTCAAGACCACGCTGGACGGACTCTTTCATCGTATTCCATACTTCTCTCAGGTAGTCCCATATATCGGGATCTTCGCATTCTTTCACGTATTCCCAGTAACTCTTTCCGGTGTGTTCGCACCAATCCAGAATTTCGGTCATGCTGTTCATGCCATATACTTCCGGGCTTTCAATGGAAGCTTGTTTGTTGTCTTCGGCCAATGCACCTCCGCCAACGCTGTAAACGGTCCAGTTTTCAAGTTCGTTGCCATCAGCGTCGAGCGCAATGAAGTTCATTCCGTTGGGGTGGAAAGGTAGAAATATTTTAGGTTGCCATATAAGATCTACCGGTGCTGTCGGTTCCAATGTGTCGATGATGGCTACATCCGTCATGTGCCCTTTTCCTGTCGCAGCCAGGCTTCCGTAGAGGGTTACTTTGAACGATGCTGCTTCAGGATGTCGGGTGAGGAACATTTCTGCTGCCTTGCGAGGCCCCATGGTGTGGCTGCTCGAAGGCCCGGTTCCAATGCGATAGAGTTCTTTTATTGATTTCATATTAGCTAATTAGGTTGTTGCGCAAAGGTAATTGTTTTTTCAAGATTTTTGGTAACTTAATACCATTTCTTCTTACGGAAAAACCAGTATACGGCTGCGCCTACCAATATCATCAATATCCAGGCGTATACATATCCATACCGCCAGTCCAATTCGGGCATAATCTTGAAGTTCATTCCCCATACACCGACAAGAAAAGTCAACGGGATGAAGATGGTAGAAACAATGGTGAGCCGCTTCATGATGTCGTTCATCCGCAGATCATTGTTCGATATATAAAGGTCTACCAAAGACGATAACGTTTCCCGGCATATTTCGATTGTTTGCAATACGAATTGCAGATGGTCGTTGACATCATTGAAGAAGGCACGGTTCACTTTGTGCATCAGGGAGTTTTCCGCCCTCAGCAGTTTGACGTATTGTTCTTTTAACGGAAGAATGGCTTTTTTCATCAGCATATATTGCCGGCGGAGTGCCTGTATCTGGATGCCGATGTCGTTTCCGTCACTGATGGTGAGTAGCTCTTCTTCCAGGTCTTCCAGCGAGTCGTCGATGGTGGATACGGTGGAAATGTAGTTTCCCATCACGCTGTTCAGCAAAACGCTGAGCAGGTAGTCACTTTGCCGGCTCCGGATTTTCAGTACGTCATTGTGCAGGGCGGAGGTAACGTCATCGAAGAAGTCGGTTTCATTTTCCAGAAAGGTAAGCACAAAGTTGCTCCCTTGTATGATACACACCTGTTGCTGCTCCAATTCATCCATCTCATCTTCGGGGCTTGTTTCTTCTCTGTTGTTGAAGCGGAATATTTTCATGATCAATACCGTATACTTGTCATGCTCTTCTATCTTTGTGGGATGTTCGGCATTCAGAATATCCTGAAGGGTAAGAAAGCCTATTTCAAAGTGGCTGCATATTTCGCGGATGAGCTCGGTATTCTGGAGCCCGTGTATCTGCAGCCAGTTGATTTCTTCGTGGTTGAGTGCATTGGCTACAGCCTGGAAATCGGTGCCCGATACTTCCTGCATTTCGAGGGCATTGTAGGTACACAAATGCAGGTGAGTGGGAGTCTGGCTCTCACCGGTATAAACTAATCTTTCACTTAACAGGTTATTCTTCATATTCTTTGTTCTTTTATGCCAAATCGACTACCGTGATACCTGCTCCCCCAAATTGGACATGCTCGTCGGCGAAGTGACGGATACCCGGTACGGTTTGCAGATATTGGCGGATTAGGGTACGCAAAATTCCCGTTCCGGTTCCATGCAGAATACGTACCCGGCTCATACCGACCAGGATGGCGTCATCCACAAAATAGGTAACAGCCTGTAAGGCTTCGTCCCCCCGCATTCCCCGCACATCGATATCTTGCTTGAAGTTCAGCTTCTTCTCGTACATGCTGTCCTGGGTCTGGTTGCTGACAAAAGTGCTTTTAGCAGGCTCCTGTTTCTGAGGAGTTGCATTGCTTCGTTCCAACCGTTCCAGCTTTACGGTTGTTTTGATACTGCCGAAAGCTACGACTGCATTCTTTCCGTTGATCTCAAGCACTTCTCCGACAGAACTCTGCCCTTTGATGCGTACCGGACACCCTTCGGTGATGGGAGCTACTTGGGGAGTTTGCTGTGCAGCTTGTTGTTCTTTCGGAACATTCTGCTTTTTTTCTTTCTTCCGGTTTTGCTTTTCTTTCAGCTTTTCCATCTTTCGGGCTATCTTGTCCTCCTGTTCTTTGGAAGTCAGGCTGTCCATCGACTCGCGGAACTCTGCCAGTTCCTGACGGACGAGGCGTGTCTTTTCTTTTTCAGCCTGTGCCTCTTTAATGGTACGTATGGTGTTCTCGATACGTGCGTTCGATTCTTGCAATAACCGTTCGGCTTCTTCTTTGGCCTGGCGGATGATTTCCTTTCTCGACTTTTGCAACTCTTCCATTTCCGATTGATAACGGGCGATGGTTTCTTCCATCTGTCTTTCACGTTGACGGATGGTCTGGCGTTTGCCTTCCCAATAACGCTTGTCCCGCACAATGTCCTGCAAGTATTTGTCAGCATTGATGTACTCGCTTCCCACTATTTCGGAAGCATCGGCAATGACATCTTCCGGTAAACCGATTTTCCGGGCTATCTCTACTGCGAAAGAACTTCCGGGATTACCGATTTGAAGTTGGAACAGTGCCTGCATCAAGTGGCGGTCGTAGAGCATAGCTCCGTTTACCACACCTTCATGGTCTTCTGCAAAGTGCTTCAGATTTTGGTAGTGTGTAGTAATAACGCCGAAAGTATGCTTTATGTTGAATCGTTTCAGAACAGCTTCTGCAATGGCCCCGCCAATCTGGGGTTCTGTACCGCCTCCGAATTCATCGATCAGAATCAGGCTGCGTTCATTGCAACTCTTCATCATGATCTTCATGTTCGTCAAGTGGGAAGAGTAAGTGCTCAAGTCGTCTTCAATGGATTGTTCGTCGCCTATATCGATGAAGATGCTGCCGAACAGACCGGCGTGGCTGCGTTCGTGCATGGGTACCAGCATACCGCATTGTAACATGTATTGCAGCAGTCCGACGGTTTTCAGGCAGACTGATTTACCTCCGGCATTAGGGCCGGATATAATGAGGATGCGCTGTTTGGTACTCAGTTCTATATCCAGGGGAACTACCTTTTTTCCATGCTTGGCAAGGGATAATTGCAGCAGTGGATGAACAGCCATGGTCCAATCCAGTAATTGTTCGTTTTCCAGACCGGGCTTGATGCTGCTGGTTTGAATGGCAAAGTAACTTTTGGCGCGAATGAAATCGATTTCGGCCAGAAATTCGTACGATTGGAGTATCTCCGGAATGGAAGGACGCAATGTATTGGAAAATGTGGTCAGGATACGGATGATCTCGCGACGCTCGTCTCCCTCCAGTTCGCGGATGCGGTTGTTGGCTTCTACCACTTCTGCCGGTTCGATGAATACAGTTTTACCACTGGCCGATTCATCATGGACGATACCTTTGATTTTGCGTTTCAGCCCCGGGGCAACCGGAATTACCAATCGACCGTCGCGCATGGTCGGAGTAACGTCTTTATCCACATATCCGTCCGATTGAGCGTTACGCAGGATGCTGTTCAGCGAGCGTGAAATACTCCCCATCGTATTAGCCAATTCCCGGCGGATGCGTGACAGTTCGGTTGAGGCGTTGTCCTTGATTTTACCGTATTTGTCCAGAATGCCGTCTATCTTGGTGATAAGTTGCGGGAATACGGCAATATCTCCTGCGAGTCTTTTCAGGCTGGGGTAAGGGTGGTCGGATTCTTCTTCCTCGTTCCGTTGCAGAAAACGTACGATGTCGCGGATTGTCTCTAATGAACGCCGCAAGTCGAACAGTTCCTGTTCGTCCATGTACATGCCTTCTACCCGTACCCGTTTTAATGACGGACGGACATCGAAGAAAAACTGATCCGGGAAGTTATCTTCTTCTTGTATGATGCGGACAAACTCTGTGACTTGGTTCAGCAGTTCTTCAACAGTTTCAAATTGATCGGAGAAGTTCATTTCCGATACTCTCTCTTCTCCCAACGTACTGAGACATTTGTCCTTTAATAATTGTCTGATTTGGTCGAATCCTATTTTTTGCTCAAAATTCTGGGGATATATCATGTACTGTCTTATTTATCTGTATAACGCTTTAAGTTGAAATGTGCCGCAAAAATACGATTATTTCGCGAAAAAAATGCCGAAACGTTTGCAGATTTGAAAATGATTCGTACCTTTGCAGCGCTTTAAGAGAAAAGCACTATTGAAAAGTAGTTTTGGAGAGGTGGCAGAGTGGTCGATTGCGGCGGTCTTGAAAACCGTTGTACTGCGAGGTACCCGGGGTTCGAATCCCTGTCTCTCCGCAATAAACGCTGAAAATCAGCAAATTATAAAACAAACACCCAATTTTACACCCAAGTATGAAAAAAAGTAGAAGAAAACGCCTTGTAATTTTGTGTATAGCTTTAGTTTGTATCATAGTTTTAGTTTTTTTATTGTTCTCTAAATCAACTTCTAATAATAGTACAAATCCACCTTTGACAGATGTTTTGACTGATAGCATTTCTCGGATAGTATCAGCTTGTCCTGGTGAAATTGGAGTGGCAATTATTATTAATAACACAGATACAGTTAAAGTTAATGATAAGAGTGTATATCCTATGATGAGTGTATTTAAGGTTCATCAGGCATTAGCTCTTTGCAATGATTTTGATAACAAAGGGATTTCACTTGATACCTTAGTAAAGATAGATAGGAATAGACTTGATTCAAAGACTTGGAGTCCTATGATGAAAGATTATTCCGAGTTGGTTATATCATTAACCGTGAGAGATTTACTTCGTTATACTATTGCTCAAAGTGATAATAATGCAAGCAATCTGATGTTTAAAGATATGGTCAATGTTGCTCAAACTGACAGTTTTATAGCCACACTTATTCCTCGTTCAAGTTTTCAGATAGCTTATACAGAAGAGGAAATGTCGGCTGACCACGATAGGGCTTACTTTAATTATACATCTCCTCTTGGTGCCGCAATGTTGATGAACCGTTTGTTTACCGAAAGTATTGTCAGTGGTGAGAAGCAAAGTTTCATTAAGAATACATTAAAAGAATGTGTGACAGGTACAGATAGAATAGTCGCTCCGCTTCTTGATAAAGAAAGGGTTTCTATTGCACATAAGACGGGTTCTGGTGATGTCAATGAAAATGGTATTCTTGCAGCTCACAATGATGTTGCCTATATATGCCTGCCTAATAATGTCTGCTATACTTTAGCGATATTTGTTAAGGATTTCAAGGGTAATGAATCACAAGCATCACAATATGTTGCGCATATATCAGAGGTCGTATATTCTTTATTAATACAAAATTCGGCAATTCCTTAAGTTGCGTTTACTTTGAAGCTTCAATGGTAAACATTATATAATTTATACAATATAAAAGCACTTCGTAACTATCAGAGTGCTTTTATATTGTCTTTTTTTTCTATTATAACTTGAATCCTCTACTTTTTCTTGGTTCTTCCGTTGGTTGTCGCAAACCTTGCCGAAGTTTCTCCCATTGCTCTTTGAACCATTCGCTTATCGGTTGCCTGTTTATGGTCAGTACAAGTTTGCTATCATCGGTCGGATTCTTCTCCACCTTGAAGATGTTGTTTTTGATTTCAAACTTTCTTCTATGTTCCTCGGAATAAATCTTGCCATTACATTGGATAGCTTCTTTCCTTGTCAAAAGACAATCTATCATATCTTTGGTAAATCCAATGACAGCGCAGAGTTTTTCCATTCTCAACATTTCTCTAAGCATCGGAAACCACTTGAATGCCTTTTCAAGCAGAGTGTTCAATCGTGATATTTCCCTGTCTTTGGCTTCAAGTTCTTGGTTGTGTATGCTCTGAAGATTGCGTATCTGTTTGCCATGTCGCTCTTGCATTTCCTGCATTTGGATTTTGAGGGTGTCAATACCTTTGTCTCGTTTGGCAATCTCTTGGTGCAAATCTTCATTAGTTCGCTCCAGCTCTTTCATCTTTCCACTTCCGAAAAGAGAACCAACTCCGCTTGCTATGGCGGTGGCTGCATTGGTGGCTGTTTTCTTTAGCTTGTCAGTGCGTATTTCTGATTTCACCTGTTTCAGTTCCTGTTCAGCAAGACCTATCTGTTCTTCTTTGTGCCGTTTTGCAGCATCCATGCGTTGCAGTTCGGCTCTCTGCTTTTCAATGATGAAATCATTTCGTTCCAAATGTTCCTTTCCGGTCTCGGATTTAGATTGCCCACGTTGCATGGAGAGGATGTCAGATGCCAAAGTCTGCATTTCCATCATATCGTCATCATTGAGCTTTTGGCTCTTGCCCGTGTCGTGGTTCATCCAGTCGAATACGATATGGGCATGATAATTCGGCTTAAACCACTTTTCACCGACTTGGAAACTCTCCCTATCCCCGGTTTTGGGTTGTCCACTAAGCCAGTGTCCCTCGTCCTTATGCAGGAAGATTTGGAGCGGTGTAATACCCCAGCGTCTCTGGCACTCCTCACCAAACTTTCGTACATCTGCCAGTGTTGTATCTGGTCTGATGAGCAATACTCCCTCACGGATTGGAGAACATCCAGCCACTTTTATAATCTTTCCATTCTTTCCCTTGCGCTCACGCTCCTTTTCCTGCATCGCTCGTCCGGTCTTTTCCTTGACCATCCGTTTGATGCTGTCATAGTGCGCCTGCAGGTCAGGACTGCCGAAGCCCGGGTTTATCCACTGCTCGTTATTGGAAGTCAGTTCGGGTACAATGTAGATTCTGGACTCGCCGATATTGCGCATGTACTCGGCAGTTCTCCGGTTATGAGCCCCGCTTGATGTCACTCTGCAGGGTTTGATATGTATGCTTGATTTTGTTGCCATATTCTTAAAATTTGATTTGGATTGTTGATGAAATCTTCTGTTGTCCGCTCATAACCGCACAGGGTTCTTAGGGGTGCAACCCATAAGCGGAGATTGCAAAGAGAGGGGCACTCTTTGCTCGGGGTTCTTAGGGGAGAAACGCCCTGAGTGGGTCATTAGGGCAAAGCCCTAATCCCCTCGGGAGAGCCCACAACTACGAAAGCGAAGCGTGTAGTTATAGTGGGCTATAACCGAAAGCCGTTTTTCTTTTTCGGTGGTTGGCTGCGCACCCCTTTTGCAGATTGAACTTGCCTGTTTCTTTCAGTCTGTTTCTGTAAGTATTCGTTCAAGTCCTTGCATCCGCTGTATGTCTGCGAAGCGTCACGGATGTATAAGTCCCTGCCGTATTCCTTATAGATTTGCTGCATGGCTTCCATTCCTGCACGGTCATTGTCAAAGAAACAGTGGATGCGCTCATAGCTTCCCAACGGATAGATTGCTTTGGAAACATTGGCTACTGAGTTCAACACCATATAATCTTGCCTGTCCAGTTCGGGATATTTCGGGCAATTCTCCAATCTCAAAGTAAGAAATGAAAGATAGTCCATAAATCCCTCAAACACATAACATGTTTCCCTCGCTGTTCCCGGCTGTTTGATATGAGAAATCTCTTTCGGTGCGATGCATCCCTTGAAATACTGGTTGCGGATTTCATACCCACCCGACACATTGGGAAAGGCGATGGCGAAATACCGTTTGCCATTATGGGTGAAGTGCGCTTCACTGCATTCTCTTTTCGCCATTGCAATGTTTATTCCCCTTTCCTGCAAATAAGCAAGCAGGGCAGGAGAAGAAAGCGGTACAATCTCCAGTTGTTGAAAACTTGGCTCGGAAGATGATTGCTTGCCAAAAGAAAAAGACACGGGGCGAATACGGGGTGTCTGTTCTTCGATTTTTTGCAAGAGGTAAGGCACATGGTCGGAACAATAAAGTTCCTGTGCCAGTGCGATGATATTCCCACCTTTGCCGAGTGCAAAATCATACCATTGGTTACGTTCTGTATTTACCTTGAACGATGCTTCCGTTTCTTCCCTTAGTGGTGACTTATACCACAGGTTTATGCCCTGTTGTTTGACGGGTGAAAATCCTAAACTGTGCAGATAATCCGCTATTTTGATTTGTTTCGCTGTCTGTATATCCATAAGACGATAGGTTTAATGATAGTTGAATTGGTTTATTTTCTCTTTTCGCCCGTACCTCTTTATGAAGTACGGTCTGTATAATCACTTCACTTTATTTTCGTATATATAGAGTACGGTAATAAAGTGAAGCGGTTTTGCCACATTTCGCAACCACTTCGCTTTATCCCTAATATATAGACCCCCGGAATAAAGTGAAGCGATTGCAAGGTGTGGGCTAATAGTGGAAGTCGGGCATGAACGTGTACTTTCTGCCGTTCTCCTGCACTATCATTCGTTTGTTCCGAAGCATGGTGATGAGCGATACCGCCTTTTTGTGGTTCAACTTTACCCCCACAGACACATAAGTCTTAATTAAGGTGTCCTCCAGTTCCTTGTAGCCATATTCCTCTTTCAGCCCGAAAACTGCTTCCAATGCGATGCGGTGCTGCTGTTCGGTGATATGCCTGTAAGGGTCGAACTTTTCCTCTTCCGGTCTTCCCGGTTTCTTGGTTTCGGGCTTGTAACCCTCCAACAGTTCAGGTATGGCATTGTCATTGATGCGAAATGAAAAAGGCTCGAAGTCCATTGCCCGTATGTGCATGGCTGAAACATTGCTTATATCTCCATTGCTCTTGTCCTTTTCCACAAGAAGGACAGTTTCAGCCTTGTTGTTCAGTTCCGTACCGATATGCCCCCTTGCGTTCTCATCGCCCTTGTTTTGGTGGAGTATCGTGTGGATATGTATCTGCCTGTCGTCCGTCCACTGCATCAGCTTTGATATGATGCGTGTCGATTCACCGGGGCTGTTGATGTCATATACCATGTCACGGATGCCGTCTATGATTACAAGCCCTATGTCAGGCGTATTGTAAATAGCCTGCTCTACAATCCTGATACGCTGTTCGGGCGTGTATTTCCTCAAAGCAAGAAATTCCAGATGCTCATTGTCCCTGTCATCTGGAAGCCCAGCCATCCGTAAAATACGTTTCATGACTTTCAGACAATGATAAGGACTTTGTTCCGTGTCCACATACAGGATTTTCCGTTTCTCTTCGGGTAGTTCCGCCACATATCTTAGCACTGTACCATTCTTCAATGCTGCCGCCACGATAGCCGACACATTGAAAGTCTTTTTGCTTTTGGCTTTGCCGATTGATGCACTGAAATTACCCAGTGTACCAATGACCGAACCTTGCACTTTTAGAATCTCAGGTGCTTTCTCATAGATTTTCGACAGGCTCAGGCGTGAGGCTTGCCAAAGGATTACGGCTTCTTCCGCCGATATTTCTTTTATATCTTTCATATAATCCATAAGTACACCTCCCGTTATTTTCGTCCTCCGGTTTTCTTTCCAGCCAGTTCAAGGGCAAGTTCCGCATCCACGATAATCTTGCGCCCTATTTGCGTAATGGCTTTGTCTATCTTTCCGCTTTTCTTTATACGGTTGGCGGTAGGCAGACTGCACCCGAACAATTTGGCAATGCCAAGTATTCCGTACACATACTTTCTTTCTGTGTCCGTAACGGGCTGTGGCTGCGCTTCCGTTTGGTTGGAAGCGTACTTGCTTAGAAATATGAACTCTTCGCCTGTCATCTGCCAGACGGGTTTTAATAATAACTCTTGAAGATTTGTCATCGTCCAATCTATTTAGTCGTTAAACAATCAGCCCTGCGCACTGGCTGTTATTTCTGTTCTCGAACGATGCAAAATTAGGTATGGCTGTAAGTGGTAAGGATGTGGATAATACAAATGGGATACTGCGCTATCTCATTAAATATCAGACAATAAAAATACCACTCAAAAATTAATTTGAGTGGTAAAAGTGGTAATTTCGTAGAATGTCAGGTTATATCACGAATTATCCGAATATGCTTTCCATTTCCTTTGCGAATTTCTGGTTGCTGTCACTCGGAAAATCGGAAACAGGTTCTTTGTATTTCGACCTGTAATAGCTCTCGTCAATATCCAACAATTTTAATATTTGGCTTCTCCATTCATCCCTGTATTGCTTGGATAGTTTCTCGCTCATCAGGAATATCAGGTAACACACCCGTATCTTTTCCCTTGCCTTGATTTTTAGTTTATTCTTGCAGGGGTACAGGTTTATATTGGCATAGAAATCCGCTATGGTAATGGCTTCGAACTGTTCCCCGACACAGGTTTCATGAATGGGCGAAAGCTGCTTCATGTCAAAATATTCATGTTGTCCCTCCGGGCTATTCTGTACTTCTTCTTGTTCGTTTTGCTTGACTGGTTCATCCTGCTGTTTTTCTTCCCTATCATTAGGAAGGTACTTTTTTAGGACTTCCATAAAAAGAAGACTTAGGCGGTAAACATTGCCGGAAAGGTTTTCTATATATTGAAAAGCCTCTTTCCTGTCTTGCTTTTGCAGTTCATAAAGTTTATCCAATTCTTTCTTTTCCTTGTCGTATTCAGCCTTGCAGCGTTCATATTCCTTTTCTGCCTGTATTTCTTCTTCGTCCGTATGCTCCCGAAAACCAATGAAATCATATCTGTGGTATGCGTCATTCAAAGGCTCGTGCAACTTGGTGGTAATCTCCAACTGGTCTTTAATTGCAGAATTATGCCTGTCTGCGTAGTGAAAACACACACGCTTTATGACGTCATCATTCAGCGGTTTTGTTTCATAAGCCCGTATATTTTTTTCTATTTCGATTTTCAGACTATTGAGAATCAATGTGTATTGTTCTTTCTGCTTGTCAAGTACCAGTTCAAGGATAGCGGCTTCAAAAGCCTTTGTATCATTGTGCTGCCTGTAAAAGTCGGTGATGAATTTCTGCTTGTCAAAAGAAAAAGCATAATTGGTTACCCAATCATTATATATTCTATTGAGTTCTCCATATTGGGGAATCAGTTTGTTTATTTCTCCTGCCATAGACTTCAATTTTGGGGATTATTGTCCTTGTCAAGGAAAGATGCCAGTTCTTCTTCCACCTCTTCCACACTTGGCAAAGCTGATTTCAAGTTTTCGGGTATAGCCTTGCTCAGTTGATAATCGCTGATGCCTATCGGTTGGTCGTAGCCTGTCAATGCGTATTGTGCTACCACCTCATCTTTTCCTTTGCACAGCAACAGCCCGATAGTCTTGTTGTCATTTTTTCCCCTCAGTTTGTCATCCACCACATTGATGTAGAAATTCAGTTGCCCTGCATACTCCGGTTTGAATGGAGTAGCTTTCAGTTCTACAACAATGTATGCGTGTAGCGGAATAGAATATAGAATCAAGTCGGCAAAGAAATCACTGTTACCTATTTGAAAATGCTTCTGCCGGGCGACAAAGGCAAAACCATTGCCCATTTCCAACAAATAACGGGTAACGTGCTTTACCAGCTGCTCTTCTATGTCCCTTTCGTCTGCCTTTTCTTTCGCTCCAGCCAAATCGAAGATGTACGGGTCTTTCAATAGGTAATTGGCAAGGTCGCTTTGTGGTGCTGGAAGTGTGGCTGTGAAATTGTTTACCTTGTTGTTGTTGATTTGTCTGTTATATAGGTTGTTTTCAATTTGCATTTTCAGCACATTGCTACTCCAGCCCATTTCTACAGCCTGTTTCATATACCAATATCCTATGCCTAACGGTAACGAACCGTTAAGTATGACCATTTGGCTTGCCCAGTTTATTTTGGCAACAGGGGATTTCAGGAAAACTTTTTCTATTTCCCTAATCTCCATCCTGTAAATGGCAGAAACTGTTTTCTCCACATCCTGAATTTGCGCAGGAACTTCCTGCGTAATTTCTAAAGATTGACAATCAGCGGATTGTATTTGCGCAGTAAGTTCCTGCGTAAATTGTCCGTTGTTCAGTTTCAATACTTCATCTGTAACATTCTGTATGCTTGGAACAGACAGCCTTGTGTCTGTATCAATGAAACTTCGTAGCACGTTCAACGGATATGACCGTGCAAATTGGCACATATAAGTAAGGTTACGCTCCGAATAACCTTTCTTTTCGGGGTAATTGAACCGGATAGCCTTTGCCAGTTGCTTGATGATTTTGCTTCCCCAGCCTTGCAAGTTCTGATGATACAGGATATAGTTGCCCATTTTCCAGTAATGGAACAGCATTTGCGCATTGGCTGCGGCAATCAGCCGGACTTGCGCCTGTTCTATTTCCGAACCGACGGCATGAACAAATGCGTCAAAGTCCGTTCTTCCTATATGATATTCTCTGTTATTTTCCATTCTAATGTTTATTGTTGTCGCAAATATAATTCAAATAGCTGATAATCTATGAAACTGATTGATACTTTTATAGTTGGTTAAACTTGTTCATGGCATTTGCCTTAATATCATCCGCTATGTCAATATAGGGTTTCATGGCTTTATAGTCACTGTGCCCCGTCCATTTCATCACGACTTGTGCCGGAATACCGAGAGCCAGCGCATTACAGATGAATGTTCTTCTTCCTGCATGGGTGGTTAATAATGCGTATTTCGGGGTGACTTCATCTATACGTTCATTTCCTTTATAATATGTTTCCCGTACAGGCTCGTTGATTTCAGCCAGTTCCCCCAGTTCTTTCAGATAATCATTCATCTTCTGATTGCTGATAACAGGCAGTGCCATGTGGTTTTCAAAATGGACTTCCTTGTATTTTTCGAGTATGGTTTTACTGTGGTCGTTCAGTTCAATTATCAGGCTGTCTGCCGTTTTGACTGTGGTAACTTCGATGTGGTCGGGTTTCACATCGCTTCTTTTCAGATTACGAACATCTGAATATCGCAGGCTTGTGAAGCAACAGAACAGAAAAACATCCCTGACACGTTCCAGATATTGTTTGTCTTTCGGTATCCGATAATCTTTCAGCCTGTTCAATTCGTCCCAAGTCAGGAATATCACCTTTTTAGAGGTGGTTTTCAATTTGGGCTTGAAAGTGTCGTATGCAATATTCTGATGATGCCCTTTCTTGAAGCTCCAGCGCAGAAACCATTTGAGGAATCCCATCTGTTTGCCGATGGTGCTGTTCCTCATATCCTTTTTGTCACGCAGGAAATTTACATACTCGTTCAAGCCGAACTCGTTGAAGTATTCAAAGGTTACATCTTCCTTGAACTCTTTGAGGTGGTTTTTCACTGCTGAGAATTTCTCGTAGGTGGATGCCGTCCAGTTATTCTGATTGCCACACTCCTTTACAAACTCATCGAATACTTCCCAAAAACTTATTTGTGTTTCTTCCTGCTGCTCTTCGCTGGTGTCTTTCATCCGCAGGTTGAACGCATCCTTTAGCTGTTGGGTGGTCGGTATGGTTTCCTGTACCTCAAACTCCTTGAACACGTTTTGAATCTCGGCATAATATTTCAGCAAGTCCGCATTGATTTCGGATGCGCTTTGTTTTAGTTTGTTGGTGCATCCGTTCTTTACCCGTTGTTTGTCGGCATCCCATTTGGCTACGTCAATCCGGTAGCCTGTTGTAAACTCGATGCGTTGGCTTGCGTATATGACACGCATACGGATGGGTACGTTCTCTACGATTGGCACACCGTTCTTTTTCCGGCTTTCCAATGCAAAAATGATGTTACGTTTGATATTCATAATTGGGTGCGTTTGAAATTCTACACCCAAATATACACCCAATATTTGGAATAGCAAAAGATATTCAGAAAGATTTAGATTTACTCTGCGCTTTAGATAGTATATGATTATCAGTGATTTGCAATTTTATGATATTTCTTGAAAGCATAGGTTCGAGAGCCTGTCTCTCCGCTGAACGTGCTGGACAGAAATGGTCAGCAAACGGACAAAAAGCTACAAATCAATGATTTGTGGCTTTTTTTATTGCCCGAAAGTCCTGCTTCCAAGACTTCAAAAGTACGGTAAAAGACAAAGTTTCGTTACTAAATCGTTACCTATTCCCTGCCGGACAAAAACGGTAACGATTTGTCCTTAAATGACCTGATAATGACTTGATTAGTCCATAGTCTGCATAACTCGAAAACGAGAGGTAAAAATTAATTTTGCAACTAAAAAAAGTGAGTTATGAAATCGACATTCAAGGTTCTTTTTTATTTGAAGAAAGGTTCTGAAAAGAAAAACGGCGAGGTTATGATTATGGCACGCATCACCATAGACGGCAAACTTTGCCAGTTCAGTACGAAACAGAGCATTCAGCCTGACAACTGGAACACGGCTGCGGGCAAAGCCAAAGGCAGGGATGCCGGGAGGATAAACGCCCTTTTGGACGACATACGTTCTTCCCTGAATACCATTTACCACGAAATGCAGCGGCGTGACAACTACGTGACCGCCGAGAAAGTGAAGAACGAGTTCTTGGGACACAGCGAGAGCCACGAAACAATCCTTACCCTGTTCCAAAAGCACAATGACGATGTGAAGCAGCTTGTGGGCATATCCAAGACGATAGCGACCTACCGCAAGTATGAAGTGACCCGCCGCCACCTTGCTGAATTTATCCGCAGCAAGTACAACGTATCGGACATATCCATAAAGGAGATTACCCCGATGTTCATTACCGATTTTGAGTTGTATTTGCGTACCGCCTGCAAGTGCGGCTACAACACCACCGCCAAGTTCATGCAGTTCTTCAAGCGTATCATCATCATCGCCCGTAACAACGGCATACTGGTGGGTGACCCTTTCGCCAGCTACAAAATCCGGCTGGAAAAAGTGGACAGGGGTTATCTGACAGAGGACGAGATAAAAATCATCCTTAAAAAGAAAATGGTTTCCGAACGGCTGGAACACGTCAGGGACTTGTTCGTCTTTTCCTGTTTCTGCGGTCTGGCTTACAGCGATGTCGCCAACTTGCGGCAGGAGAATATCCAAAAGTCCTTTGACGGCAACCTTTGGATAATCACCAAGCGGCAAAAGACGAATACGGACGTGAATGTCCCCCTGCTGGATATTCCCAAGATGATTTTGAAGAAGTACAAGGGCAAGTTGCCGGACGGCAAGATACTTCCCGTAATCAGCAATCAGAAGCTAAACGCCTACTTGAAAGAGATTGCCGATATTTGCGGTATTAAAAAGAACCTGACATTTCACCTCGCCCGACACACGTTCGCAACGACCACCACGCTGTCAAAAGGTGTACCCATTGAAACGGTGTCCAAGATGCTGGGACACACCAATATCGAAACGACCCAAATTTACGCCCGCATCACCAACAGCAAGATAGGCAGCGATATGCAAGGGCTTGACAAGAAATTTATCGGCATCGAAAAGATTTACAAGGAAGTCGCCATGTGAGTTTTTAGTTACCTATATACCGTTGGTAACAGAACAGGTAACGATTTCGGTAACGAAATTCCACCTAACAAACTATATCCCAATAAAGTACATTCTTTCACCTTGCGGGCAGTCCACCGACTACCCGCATTTTTTATATCTTTTTCCAACTGGCACATTCCCCGAAACGCCAGCCGTGCGTGGCATGGCTGACTGTATTCCGTGAAAGAGCCGTTGGAAACCCGCACAAGCGTACCGCAAGGTAAACTTGCCATACCCTTGCCTTTCCCGCCCGCATGGAGTGTTCCCTAAAGGATGAAAGAGAACAGGCCTTTTCCCCAGTTTCCCTATCTGTAAATCTTCCTCTTACGCAGTCCCCCAGCCAGGACAGTCGTTTTAATCATTTCAATAGGCAAAGGTAGTTACGTGTTCTTCACGATTTTGCAAGGTCGAGCCGTTCCGGTTTGGCGAAAAAATCTTCCCTGCTCTGCGAGGTATTTTTTGCCCAAAAACTTGCAAACTCTAAACACTACCCTTTTACGCCTATGTGAAACGAAAACGACCGACCCGACCGGAAGACGCATAAAAAAAAGTCGGATTTACGGGAAACAGGAAAAAAGTTCAGTGAAACTTCAACTCCCTCACCTCTCAAATCCGCATAAAATTAAAAACTTAAAAAATTACAGGAATATGGAAGCAACGACATTATCAGCAGCAAGCGTTTATGTAGGCACTTACGCCAAGTATAACAACGGTTCATTGTTCGGGGCATGGCTCGACCTTTCGGACTATTCGGACAAGGAAGAGTTTTACGAAGCCTGCCGGGAACTTCACAAGGACGAGGAAGATGCGGAATACATGTTTCAGGACTGGGAGAACGTGCCGGAGGGCTTAATCGGCGAAAGCTGGATTTCTGAAAATTTCTTTTCCCTGCGTGATGCGGTGGAGGATTTGAGCGACACCGAGCAGGAAGCCTTTTTCGTGTGGTGCAACTATAAAAGCCATGATTTGGGCGAGGAAGATGCGGACGACCTTGTACGTGATTTCCGGGACGAGTATCTGGGTCAATATGACGATGAAGAAGATTTCGCCTATGAAATTATCGAGGAATGCTACGACCTGCCGGAGTTCGCAAAGACCTATTTCGATTACAAACAGTTCGCCCGTGACCTTTTTATGTGCGATTACTGGTTTGATGACGGTTTTGTGTTCCGTGCGGCATAACCAAATACTAATCCGGGCGGGGTGTCAAAGCCCTGCCCGTTAAAAACAACCAAGCGATGAAACGGAAAAGCATTTATAAAATCCTTTGGCGGGTGTTGCTGCTCTGCCTTGCATGGCGGTTTACCAGCGTAGCCGGAGCAAGCACGGTGATAACGGCGTATATCGTGTTTTGTGCCGCCCGTTTCCTGCTCCGGGTCTGCCTTTCAGCTCTTTATGCGCTGGGCATGGCTCTGCTTTTCCTGCTGTTGCTTTCTTTACTGATATTATAACGACCATTAAAAAAAATAGAACATCATGCAGTCACTTAACAAAAACGGGGTAAGCATCACCCAAACACCGGGAGAAGAAAAGTTCGTGAAATGCTGTTTAGGGGCTTTCAGGGGACAAATTTATTATCAATATGACTACCGCCACACGGACGGCGAACTTTTCAGCACGGTAGCCAAAACGCTGGACGAGTGCCGCCGCAGGCGTGACGAATGGGTAGCGAAGAAGAACGGAGTAATAAACAAGTAAATTTTAGGGACATGAAAACAACAGAAGTAAACAAGGAGTTTATCGGCAGGCGTTGCGAGTGCATTTTTAAGGGCTTAATGGTAACGGGCGTTATCGAGGGCATCCAAGACGACCAGCATTCCATAGCGGTCAAAGTCCGTTTCGACCACCCGCACCAGTGGGGCGATGATTTGTATAATGATGTGTGGGTGTGGGGGTGCAAAACTGACGAGTTCGGCACGCTGCATCATTTGCAACTGCTGGCAGATAAGCCGGACTTTCAGATAATGACGGTAGTTTTCGGCGAGCCAATCAGCCGGATAGACCGCAGTGTTTTTGAAGATGTGGAAACGTGGGGCGTCTGTTCCCTGCAAGGCTGGGTAAACAGCTATGAAAGTGTCCGGTTTGTAGCCATAGACGACCATACGGCAATCATCACGGGCGAATATAACATGGAGCAGGTAAAGGTGTGGTTAGAGAGATACACGCCCATAAAGAGCCTTAAAACCAGTTGATAGAGAACGGCGGCAAGTTGCCGCCGCCACTTTCTTTCGTGAGTGCCGGAAAATAAAGTGGTAAAGAAACCCGCCCTGTTCCCTAACATGAAAAGTCCACCCGCCGAACTATCAGCGGGTGGACTGCCATAACATACGCATTGCGTATCATTCCCTATTTGGTGTCCCCTGTCTATCGTTGCTTTTCACGTATATATGCAACCGATAAGGAAATAAAACCTATAAATCTTCATGTTGGAAGAATTTTACACCAAGTATGCACACGGTTTCTTCTTCCTCGATGTCATATTTCCATGTCCGCTTAGTGACAAGCATTTCCGTGTCGCAATCGAACCATACCATTACGGGCGCATCATCTTCTTCGTCCGCCCATTTGAAAACCTGATTGGACGGTATTTTCCACAATTCAGCACTGTCACGTTCGGAAATGCAGTCCTTATCCACTATGATGATGTCACCTACTGCCGGAACTGTATCTGTTTCCAACGTGGTTTCTATGTACCACGAGATACCTTCTATATCCAATTCTATTTTTACCATGTCATTTTATTGTTTAGGAGTTATCGTTTCCGTTTCTTCCTTGCTGTTGTCATTATTGAACGATAGCGAAAGTTGCTGCATCTGCCCGAAGCTGTCGATGATATAAATGTCAATCGTCTGCTGGTCTGTCGATGCCGAGGTGTAATAGAGCCTGAACGTTTCTTTCTCCAGCGGGTAAAGGTCATTGGGCAAGAACACCGTGCCGTTATCCATTTCCAGCTTTCCTTTGCCGTCCGGCTGGAAATACCTTATCTGATAGGCAGTCGGCTGATAGTAGCCCTCACGCACCAGTCGGCAGCGTATCTCGGCGGTTTCCCCGACTTTCAGTCTTTTGGGTACTGGCAGCGTTTCGATGCTGAACGGGTACGCCTGCTGAATATCCAAGTTGTCATTACAGGCGGTGACAAGCACGAGGGCGGCCACGATGTAGCAGCCCATGATGATTTTATACATTACATTCTTCATATACATTGTTATATAGCGGTCAGTTGATAATGAATTTCAGTCCCAAAGATACTTGCGTGTGGAACTTGCCGATGTCCGAGCCGAACAACGCCCGTTCCCTTGCGTTCAGTAGCAGAGCCACCCGGTCGGTCAGGTAGGCTTCCAGTTCCAGCGTCAGCGCACCGCCGTAAATGAAGCAGTCCTTATCCAGCAGCGTGGAGCCGTCCGGCAAGAGCTTTTCGCTTCGGCTGCTTGTTTCATACCCGGCGAGTGCCGACAGTCCCAGCGACAGGAAAAAGATCTTTCGCCTGTCCGATAGGAATTTCAGGTAGTAGCCGCCCTCTGCGGTGAACTGTTCTACGGGTATCTGCATATCCTCGTAGTCATACTTCTTGTGCAAGTATTCCCCGCCAATCACCCAGCGGTTGGCGTTCTTGGTGTAAACGCTGTACGCCGCCCCGATATGGTAGGCGAAATCCGTATTGGCGTTCCAATGCACCCCGTCCGCCATGCCCGCCGTGACCTGCAAGCCTTTCATGCCCGGCAGGTATCTTTGTGCGTGTGCCTGATTGAAATGCAGGCACAGCGCAAAGAGCATCATTATAAAGATGTGTCTTTTCATTCCCTATTTGATTTTTAGTTCGTCAATCACTTCTGCGTTCACGATGTCGGCGTTCTCCACCCGTATGGTCTGATGCCGCCCGCCGTTCTTCTCGTAGAGTTCCACCAGTAGCAGCTTATCGTCAGGAATGGTGAACTTCGGCAGGGCGTACACCGTGCGCACGGTTGATTTCCCGGCAATTTCTATCACCTCGTTGTAGCTGCGTACCGCATCCAGCACCGTTTCCTGAATAGCCGTGCGCTTCGGCACTTTCTTATCTACTATCTTAAACTTGATGAAATCGGTATCGAAAGGCACGTTGGAACTGTTCTTCGTCTGCGTGTGCACGTAGAGCATCCCGTTATAGGTATAAATGCCCTTGATTAAGAACTGTATGCCGAAACGCTTGCTACCCAAGTGGCGCACTTTCCGGTCATTGTTCTTGTAGATGCTCTGCATTATCAGTTTCACTAATAGCGGGCTTTCATTACCTAATTCCCGGAAATAGATGTTCATGCGGGTATGCGAAAAGTCGCTGGTGTCCTCGTTCTCCAAGAAGTCTTTCATTTCGATATTGAGCATTTCCGGCTCATGGGCGTACTTGGCGTTGAACGAAAAGAAACTGCCGTCCTCGCAGATAACGGAGAAGTTCGTTTCTCCCGGAAAGCCCTCTGTCGTGGCTTTCACCCTGATAACATTTTCCGCACCGTCTGCCTTTCCCGCTATGATGTGGTTGCTTCCCAAATCCACGTAGCGGACGGCGGCGGGGAAGATGATGTGTACCGTCTTGGCAAAGGTCACTTCCACGCCGTAGGGCGTAACCATTTGGCGATACGGGAGTTTCCGGGTAATCCCCCGGTACAAGTCGTTGCCAGCCGCATACTTCACGGTGTCAGCAGTTTGTGCGTTTGCCGCACACACGCCCAGCAAGAGGGCGAACATTACAAAAATCTGTTTCATCGTTAATTGAAATTTTAGTGGTTAAATAATTATTGTTGTTTGGCGTAAAGCATCACCCTGTACCCGGCTTTTAGCTTCACTTTCACGGTTCGGAACTTCTTGGCAAGATAACCGGACGTTCCTTGCAGCAAGCCCCTTGTCACGTCCATAGCCACCTGCTGCCCGGCACTCCGTGCAAAGGAAATGCTTGTACCCAGTCCGCTTCCGATATTCGCCATAGCTTCGTTGAACGCTTCCTGCTCCATAGAGGACGGTACGGACAGCCCCTTTTGCCCGTCCGTGTCGAACACGGCGAGTTCCACCGGGATGATGTTGCCAGCGTACTCAATCGAGGACACCAGTATGTCGAGCCGTTCGCCCTGCACCTTTGCCGTCCCCGCCACAAGGGTATTCTTCGGCACAATAATGTTTCCCGCCTGCATGGGTTCAAGCAGCCGTAGTTTCACCGCCTGCCCGTCCACCAGCGTTTGGTCTTGGTGGATGCAGGCGGCTACCGTGTTCTTTCCCATAGCGTACCCCGTGCTTACCGCCGTGTTGAAGCCGTAGTTTCGTGGCTGGCTGTAAGCCCGGATGAAGTCGGCATCGCTCACGGGCTGCTGCAATCCCGATACGGTCGTTTCCCGGATTGCCTGCACGGGCTGGGCTTGCGGCATTTGGGTGACAGTCCCGGCAACAGGCACTTGTGCCGTTTGCCCGTTCTGCCCGCCGTCATTCATGTACTTTGCCGCCAGTTCGTAGGACTTTTCCAAGAGTGCCATTTGGTCGTCAGCCGTAGGCGTGGCGTTCTGCTGTTGTTGCAGTCGGTCTGTCAGTTCCGCCACCTGCCGCTTCAAGTCCTCTTTTTCCTCGTCCACCGCCGGGGTTTCGTAGAACGTGCTTAACTGGCGGTTGATGTCCCGGTAAGCCGCCCGTGAAGAAGCACCGCCGCCCCTTTGGGGCTTCGCATCTTCTTCCGGCATCAAGTCGATTTCCGCTTGCGGTTCTTCCGTTTCATCGTCCAGCGTGAAACCGAAGTCCTGCAAGGATTGTATCTTGTCCTGCTGTTTGCGGTTCAGCATCGCCTGCTCGTATGCCTTTTGCTTGTCGGCTATAATCCCGTCCTCTGCGGGCAGGGGTATGTCGGCGTTGAAGCCGCCCACGCTCTCCACATTCACGTCCTCTTTGCCGGAGGGGGCGAATATCAGGTACATGCACCCGGCAAAGGCAAGGAACATCAGCGGGAAGACTATCATTTTCCTGCGCTGCTGCACCTGCTGCGGGGTAAGTTCCCGTTTGGGTTTATCTTCCTTTTTCGGCTTCCCGTCCGTCTGCGGTACGGTAGTTCCGTTCTCATTCTTCTGTACTTCTTCCATATTCCGGTCTGTTTAAGGGGGTGATACTGTTGATTGTGTCATTGCCTTGCAATGGCAGTTGTTTGATATGTTCTATTTGCAGCCGCCTGCCGTCCCGTTTCCCGATGTTGTAGATTGATGAAACGGTGATGTAGATAGACAAGCCGCCGAAAAAGAAGAACATCACGAGGATAACCGCCAGCCTTTTGCCCGGCGTAATCCGTCCGCACATCCGGCGCAGGCGGTCGTCCGCCCAGTCCCGCACCTTTTCGATGTAGTTTCGTTTTCTCTCCATAAGGCTATCTCTTAATGGTCTGTAAATCCTTGTTCTCGGTAATGGTGAACGCTTCGATGATGAAGCCGTGCGGGTTGTTGTCGCTCCGTGTGGCGTTGAGTAGGCGGCACGAAGTCACAAGGCTTCGCACCGTCAGGCTGCTTTCCCGGACAATCAACTGGCGGGCATACGTGTTCACCTTGTAGGGGTACTGGTCGAAGTCGCACTTCACGCTGTCAATCTCCACCGTCTGCGTGACGTTTCCGGAAATCACCCGGTTATAATACCCCTTTTCCGCCAAGTCCTTGTAATAGTTGAAAGCGGTCTTGTCGGCAAGGAACAGCGAGCGTTTGATGTTGCTTTCGATAGCCCCCTTTTCGGGTGAGAGCGTGAAGAAAAGCTCATGAAAACGCCGCACGTGCGATTTTGCTTCCACGGGTCTGTTCTGTGCCATGTCCTGCGAGAGTGCCAGCATCAGGCTTTTGCCGTTGTCGAGGACGTATATCTTCTGCCGCTGCTTTTCGGCGAAGCTGTACGAGTTCCACACGGCAAAGCCCGTCACCAATGCGCACAGGCAGATGAATATCAGCGCAAAGAGCCTGATTTGCCGGAAACTCGTTTCTATGTTCGTTAATGACTTAAATTCCATATACTAAATTTTGATGTTGGTTATTTGAGTAGTTTCCCGGTTACTTTCCCGCTTGCCGCACCGACCGCAGCCCCGGCGATTGACCCGGCCCGTGCCACGTTGCGGTTATAGGCAGACGTGCCGCCAGCCGACACTATCCAGCTTGCCACCGTTGGAATGGTGAAGTAACCCACGATGCCGATTATCATAAAGATTACATACACGGTGCTGCTCCCGTCAGGAATGAAATTCGGGTCTGAAAGTTCCTGAATGTCCTTTTGGAGCATCAGCGTTTGTATGCGTGCCAGCACGCTGCTGAACAAGTCGGACACGGGCAACCACAGGTAAATGGAGATATAGCGTGCAATCCACTGGGTCAGCGTGCTTTGGAAACCGTCATAGACGGAAATCGCAAACGCCAGCGGACCCAGTATGCTTAACACGATTAGGAAGAACGTGCGCAGCGTGTCGATAATCAGCCCCGCCGCCTGAAAGAGCATTTCCAGCAATTCCCTGAACCAGTCCCGAACAGACTTCTTGATATTGTAAGCCGCCCTGTCCATGTACATTCCGGTCATAGTCACCATGTCGGAGGGCGACCAGCCCAGTTCTTCCAGTTGTCGGTCAAATTCCTCGTCCGATGCGAGGTAAGCCGTTTCGGGGCTTCGCATCAGGGCTTCATATTCCAGTCGGTCTTTCTGCGCCCGGTATTCGTTCATGTCGAAAGTCTGCGTTTCCATAAGCTGGTTGCACCCTTTCACCACTGGCGACAGCACCGTGTTGATAGTGCCCAGCACGAAAGTTGGGAAAAACATGATGCACAGCCCCAGCGCAAAGGGACGCAGGAGCGGGTACACGTCTATGGGTTCGGCACGTGCGAGCGACTGCCACACTTTGGCGGCTACATAGAACAAAGCTCCCAGCCCGGCTATCCCTTTGGCTACCCTCGTCATGTTGCTGCACAAGGGCATCATTTCATCGTACAGCACCCGCAACACTTGGTGCAGGTTGTCAAAATCCACCGCTGCTAATAACATAGGCATACCGATTTATATGTTACCAGTAGCGTTCATCCGCCGAGCCGTAGAGAGCCAGCACCCGGTCGGTGTCGTTCTTCTTCTTCGCCCGCAGGTAGGACACGGATATGTTCTTTCGGGTGTAGTAGTTCACGAGGTTGCGGTAGTTGAGCAGGCTTTTATAGGCGTTGTTGATTACCGCCAGCCTTTCGGCATCCGTCAGCGACATGCCCGTCACGTTCACTACATTCTTCAAGTCCTGCAACACGTCCGCACTTTCGGAGAGCAGCTTGGCGTACCCGGCTGAAATGGCGGTGAGTTCATCCGGCGTGTAGTTCGGGTCTGCCAGCATGTTCTGGTAGTTGCGCACGTAGATTTCGGATATTTCCGCCACCAGTTCAATGGACTTCTTCACCTTGATGCCGCCTTTGACAACATCGTGTACCGCTTTGAGCGCATCGTAATAGACTTTTCCCTGCTGGAAAATCTTCTGCGCTTCCATGAAGCCGTCCAGCGTGTTCTTGGCTGTGGTGGAGGTCTGCACTATCTGCTTGGTGGTGTTGATGATACCCTGTGCCAAGTTACCGGGGTCTGACACCACCCACTGGGCGGATGCCTTGCCGATGAAGCAAAGGCATACCGCCATAAGGAGAATTGTTCTTTTCATGTTCCTGATTTTTAAGTTGTTGATGATTGGGGATTACGTTTGCTTTCTGCAAGCCGTTTGATAGCCAGTTCAAGGTTGCCGCCCAGCTTGTCGGCAAGTGCGAACAGTTCCATTTTCTCGCTTTCCTCTGTCGTGAAGGTGTAATATTCTTCCAATGAAACTTCTGTGGCATATACCGCCGACTGCGTGCCGCCCAGCGAGAAGAAAACTTCCTTGTACTTCCGTCCGGGGTGGTTTGCCATGTTGATAGACAATATTTGCGAACGCTCCTTGTCGGTCAGTCCCAAGAGGTTCTGTATGCTGTCGAACTTGTTGAGATATTTTCTTTGGTCTAACAGTATTTTGCAGTCCGAGTTATTGATGATACTCTCTTTCACTATGGGTGAGGAAATAATATCTTCCACTTCCTGCGTTACCACAATCGCTTCCCCGAAATACTTTCGGACGGTTTTGTACAAATATTTTATATAGTCCGCCATGTTCGCCGATGCAATCGCTTTCCACGCTTCTTCAATTAGTATTAACTTCCTTATTCCCTTTAACTTACGCATCTTGTTGATGAACGCTTCCATGATGATGATAGTCGTTATCGGGAATAAAATCTTGTGTTCTTTGATATTATCCAACTCGAAGACAATGAAGCGTTTATACAGCAAATCCAGCTCCTTGTCGGAGTTCAGCAAATAGTCATACTCGCCACCCTTGTAATAGGGTTCAAGCACGTTCAGGAAGTTGTCGATGTCAAAATCCTTTTCCCTGACGTTCTTCTGTTCAAGCTGTCGGCGGTAATTATTACGGATAAATTCGTAAAATGTATTGAAGCAGGGCGTTACCGAACGGTCTTTGCCTATCAACTCGATATAGGCACTTACCGCATTGGACAACGCCACTTCTTCCGACCGCTTGGGGGCTTCATCATCCCGCTTCCACAGGGTGAGTATAAGGGTCTTGATACTCTCTTTCTTCTCTATGTCGAATACCCCGTCCTCGACATAGAACGGGTTGAACGCTATCGGGTTCTCGTTGGTGTAGGTGAAATAAATCCCGTCCTCGCCGTGCGTGCGGTTGTGGATAAGCTGGGACAGCCCCAAGTAGCTGTTACCCGTATCTACCAGCAGCACGTGCGCACCCTGCTCGTAATACTGACGCACCATGTGGTTGGTAAAGAAAGACTTACCCGACCCGCTCGGCCCAAGTATGAACTTGTTTCTGTTGGTCGTGATGCCTTTCTTCATGGGCAAATCCGATATGTCGATATGCAGCGGGCGACCGCTCACCCTGTCCACCATTTTGATGCCGAACGGGGAAAGCGAACTCTTGTAGTTCGTTTCTTCCACGAACAGGCAGAGAGCCTGCCCCAAGAACGTGTAGAAACTTTCCTCTGCGGGGAAGTCCGCTTCATTTCCGGGTATGCCCGCCCAAAAGAGCGTGGGCGTATCGACCGTGTTGTGGCGTGGCTTGCACTCCATTAGCGCAAGCTGGCTTCCTACATCGTTGCGTATGCGTTTGAGTTCTTCCCGGTCGTCACTCCATGCCATGACGTTGCAGTGGCAGCGTACCGAGATAAGCCCCTTGCTGTGCGCTTCGTTCAGGTACTCGTCTATCCATTCCTTGTTCACTTGGTTGGCACGGGAATAACGGGAGAGCGATTGCATATTCCGGGCGGTCTGCTCGAAGTTCTTCAGATTTTCGGCGTGGTCGTCTATGAAGATGAACTGGTTATAGACGTGGTTACACGACAACAGCACGCCCACCGGGGCGGCGAATGACAGTCGGCAGTCGCTCCGGTCAGTGGACAGCTTCTCAAATCGGCAGTCCGTCCCGACCTTGCCCGGCAAATCTTCCACGTCCGAAAGCGTGTGCAGGCACAGTATGTCGTCCCCGACACGCATTTCTTCCGGGTACAGCCCGATGTCTTTCAGGCAGGTGGTGTCGGTTTGCGAGAGCGAGAAGTATTTCTCGATGATGCCCGCCTTTCCGTCCTGCCCGGTGATTTCCGGGGCGGTCAGCCGGGTAAGGGTGACAAAACCGCTGTCGTTCATAATCCTTTCAAACTGACCGACCGCCTCGATGAACTTTGCCGCTGCTTCCTTGTCGGCTATCTCCTGCGGTACAATCCTGCCCCGGCAGAGGGTGGAGAAGTCGCTCTGTCGGCGGCTTCTCTCCCTTGTCGTCTTTGTCAGGAACAGGTAGCAGTAATGGTTCAGGAACGGTCGTTCATTGAAGTGCCGTTCAAAGGAGCGGCTTAAAAAACTAAGTTCGTCCCTTTCCGTGTCGGGCTGGTAGTTCTCCTTGATGAAGAAGTCCTGCTTGTGTACTATGGAGTAGTCGGGCAGCACCTTGATTGCCTTGTACCATGCCGAATGTATGGCTTCGTACTCGGCACTGGTGACGGTGAACAGTTCGGGCAGTTCCACCCTGAAAGCCACCGTTATATCGGCATCCTTTGAAATGATGCAGCCGTTCTCCACCGCCAAAAGTGGAAATTTCCTTTCCAGCGTGGTAGCCTTTAATGTATTCCTCATGTTCTTTCTTCCTTTCTTCTTTTGTAGGTGAATAATCGGGGTAACGCCTTTCGGCTGATAATGAAGCGTGGGTGTCTTTTGCGTGCGGCAGCTTTCATCAGCCCGTGCGTGCCGTACCGTGCGTTGAGCCGGAACGTCTGCCACACGAGCAGCAGCGAAGCCGACACGATGAAACCGATACATAGCCACTGGTTCACGCCTGCCATGAACAGGACGATGAACACCACGAAGACGGCGAGCAAGCCGCCGCAAAAGATAAATAGGTACTGGCTTTTTAACCCCTTGAACTCCACGGGCTTCCCGATACCCCTGTTTACCGGATATTCAGACATAGCCGCCGCTTTAGAGGAAGAACGAACGCAGGATAGTGGCGGCTACGATAAGGAAGATGCACGCCCCGAACCAACTGGCGGCGGTCTTTGAGGTGTCGGGGTCGCCGCTCGAAAACTTGTTATATACTTTTACCCCGCCAATCAAGCCGCAGACCGCCCCGATTGCGTACACCAGTTTTGTTCCGGGGTCGAAATACCCGGTGATTAGGTTCGTGGCTTCAGTGATGCCCGCCTGCCCGTTCCCTTGTGCGTAGGCACTTACCGCAGCGGCAAGGATAGCCGCCGACAAGAAGATTTTCTTTCTCATTGTGATTTGTTTTTTAATGCCGGGGTAGCGGGTGGATAGTCCGCTGCCACCCGGCGGATGAATAACTTGAAATTTTAGTGGTCGGGAACACTCCCGTTTGTCTGTTTGGTTTTCAGGTTGCCAATCAACCGTAGTCACGCTGTTTCATGCTGTCAGGCTTATACATTATTATATTATAGGAAATCGTTCATGTCGAACGCTTCGTGTTCCTTGCTTGCATCGCCAGCTTCGGCAGGGACAGCAGCCGCAGCCAGTTCCGCTTCGTTGCGTCCCAGCAGTTCCGCCACCTTTTCCAGCCCGCCGTTGATGTTCTCCACCACCGCATCGTAGAGGTTCGTTCCCTCAATCCTTGCCAGTGTCCCGGCGGCTTGCCGCTGTTCCGTTTCGGTGGGGTTGTCGGCGTTCGCCGTGCGTACCGCATCGCCCAGTTCGTCAAAGCTCACGCCCGTAGCCCGCCCGGTATCATCGTCACCGTACATGTACCCGGCTATTTCCTCGTCCTCGTAATCGGGTTCGTCATTCTCGTAACCGGGCGTTTCTTCCGGCAGTCCGTCAGCCTGCGGCGCAAAAATAGTATCATTTTCAGCCGTTTGCGGGAGGTGTCCCGATTTGTCCTGCGCTGTCTGAATTTGTCCGCCCTTGTATCGGCTTTCACCTATCAGCGTGTAGCCTGAAACCCCGTTTCGTGGAAACGGCGCATCATCCGTTCTGCCCGGTGATGTCCGGCTGTCCGTGTAGCGATACCAAATCCATAGGGCGATATAGTACACCAAAAGCCCGGTAAGTATGCAATAGATTACCATAGTCAGACAGGCTTTTGGAAGTGACTTTCATACAGGGTGTTTATCTCGTCTTGGTACTGCTCGAAGTGGCGCAGCAGAATGTTCTCCACGTAGCTGCTTACCGTCACCTTTCGCCCGCCTATCACCGTCACGATACGCATCAGCTTCTCGTGCGTGGTGCGGCTCACGTACAAGGGCTGTCGGTCTGCCAGTTCCACTTTCTGAAAGTAGGTTTCCCGGTAGTCGCCCGAACCGCCCTTGCGCTTGCGGTTTGTCGTTTTCTCCACCCGCACCGTTTCCGTCTGCTGTTCCTCTTGGGTAACTTGTGATGCAAGATTGGTATGTGGTGCATCATTCGGTTTATTATCTTCTTTACTGGGAACACCCTGCGAGATAAGCTCTTTCATGAAATCCTCGTCTATCTTCGGCATCCCGCCGCTTTGCTTTGCCATATCATTTTAATTTGATGTAGTACACTATTTCGTTTATCAGTTCTTCCAAGTTGCTTCCCCTTACCAGCGGGCGGCTGGCGGGAAAGAGCGTGGAGCGGAACACCGCTTTCTTATCCGCTACCAGTTCCTTTTTGTAGCGTTTGGTGTCGGGGATAAAGGTTTTCATCAGCGGCAGTTCCAGTTCCTTAATGGTCTTGTCGTAGGCTGTGTAAAGGTCTGTTTTCTCCCGCCCGTCCACCATGTTCCAAAAGAGGTACAGCCCGGCAAGTCGGCAGGCTTCATTCTTCACTAATAGCTTTTGGATAGCCATTGCGAACGACAGGCTGCTTTCCAGCACCACCTTGTCGGCTGAAATCGGGGTGAAAATGTAGTCCATGCCCGCAAGGGAGTTTATCACGCCCTCGCTGTTCACCGTGCCGGGCAGGTCGAAAAACACTATATCCGGCACATGTCCGGCGGCTATATATTCATCAGCCGTGACTATCGCCTTTTCGGGTGAACTGCACAGCACTGGGTAGGCTTTCTTCCCCAGCCGGGTGAACTGTTCATACGCCATGCGCTTGTAATCTTCATCCGCCCCGACCTGCTCGGCATCCCGCTTTCGCATCCCGGCAATGGAGTGTTGGGGGTAGTCGCAATCCACCACCGCCACATCGTAGCCTTTGAGGTAGTAGAGGTAACTCGCCGCCAGCACGGTAAAGGTGGTTTTGCCGACCCCGCCCTTTTGGGTGGAAAAGGCGACATAAAGGGGTGTTTTCTCGTTTTCCATATCGCTTTCTTTCATTATTGGTTGATAGATTTGTTTATTGCTTTCAATCATTCTGTCTTTCATTCTTTCAATATTGCCGTCTTGAAATATTGAAAGATTGTTTTATTTCAATCTTGTTTTCCGGCTTTCATTCTTTCTTGAAAATTGAAATCCTGCAATCATGTTTTCTTGAAATCATGCTTTCAATCACTCTTTCCTGATTGGAATATTTCTTTCAATCTTGCTTTCAATCTTGAAATCCGATGCAAAAAAAAGGAGAAAAAACATCCCCTGAAAACCTTGTCCCGATTTGTCCTGCGCTGTCCCAATTTGTCCACCAACCGCCTATTTTACAGCATTATAAATCACCGTTACTTTGCAGCGGAGTAACGAACCGCAAGGGGCAGAGGTGTAAAACTGGCTGGTGAACGGCTGGGCTTACCGCTTCACGCTAACCCCAATCCGTCCGTGACGGATTTCGATTTTCGTCAGAAAATAGCAAGGTGTGTTTTGTATGCTACAAAACCGTTTTCCGTGCCTGAAAACGCCTTGCCCCTTGCGGGGGTAAAAATCACTCCGAAGTCGTAATTTTTTTAATCCAAAGAAGCATGGAAACAAGAAAACCTAACAAGGGCGGTCGCCCCGCCCTCGCAGACCCGGCGAAGCATCGCCATGTCCTTTACCTGAACGCCCGGGAGAACGCCCGCTTCCTCTCGCAGTGGGAGCAGTCGGGCGTCACGAGCAAGTCCCGTTTCATCACCGCCCGGCTGTTCGGCGAGCCGTTCCGGGTGGTGAAAGTGGACAAATCGGCGGTCGAGTATTGCGCCCGGCTGACCGAATTTTATGCACAATTCAGAGCCGTAGCGGTCAATTACAACCAAGTGGTAAAGGCGTTGCACAGCAACTTTTCGGAGAAAAAGGCACTGGCTTTTCTCTATAAATTGGAGAAAGCGACCACCGAACTGGCGGCACTGAACCGCCAAGTTATTGCATTAACCAATGAATGCAAGGAACTATGGTTGCCAAAATGAGCACGGGCGGCAATATGTTCGGCGCATTGGCGTACAACCAAAACAAGGTGGACAGCGGGGAAGCAAAGGTGCTTTTCTCCAACCGGATGCTGTTAAGCGAGGACGGGAATTTCTCTATCGGCGAGTGTATGCGCAGCTTTGAAATGCAGATGCCCGTCCAGCTATCCACCAAGAAGCCGATACTTCATATTTCCATAAACCCGCACCCGGAAGACGTGCTGACCGACCAGCAGCTTTCCGACATCGCACGGGAGTATATGCGGAAGTTGGGCTATGGCGACCAGCCCTATTTGGTGTACAAGCATACCGACATCGACCGCCACCACATCCACATCGTGGGGTTGCGGGTGGACGAGAACGGCAGACCGCTGAATGACAAGTTCGAGCATCGGCGCAGCAAGCAAATTACCCGTGAACTGGAAAAGAAATACGGGCTGCACCCGGCAGAGCGAAAGGAGCGTGCCGAACGCCCGGAACTTAAAAAGGTGGACTATGCCGCCGGGGACGTGAAGCACCAAATCGGCAATACCGTGAAAGCGGCTTGCTACGGCTACCGCTTCCAGTCGTTCGGGGAGTACAAGGCTTTGCTTGCCGCTTACAACGTGTGCGCCGAGGAAGTCAAGGGTGAAGTGAACGGCAAGCCCTATCAGGGCATTGTCTATTCCGCCATGAACGACAAGGGTGAAAAGGCGGGCAACCCGGTAAAGGCTTCCCGCATCGGCAAGTCGGTGGGCGATGAAGCGGTGCGGCGCAGAATGGAGAAATCGGGTGAGGTGATTAAGGACAGGAAACTGAAAGATCGCACCCGGAAGATTGTAGCCACTGCCATGCAGACCGCCCGCAGCCGCAAGGAACTGGAACAACAGCTAAAGAAGCAGGGCATTGACGTGGTATTCCGTCAGAACGACAGCGGGCGCATCTATGGCGTTACGTTCATCGACCATGACAGCCGTGTGGTGCTGAACGGTTCACGCTTGGGCAAGGAGTATTCGGCGAACGTGTTCAACGAACGCTTTTCGGGCGAAACCGGAAAGATACACCAGCCCGAATTGTCAGCACCGCAGCAAGACCAATCCACGCATCAGGAACAGCCGGGCTTCACTCCGAAATCCGACATCGTTTCGGGCATGGCTTCCGTGCTGGGTGCTTTCGGCGGTTTGCTGGGCGGCGGTGCATCAGGCGGTGACGAGCCGCAGGACACCGCCCGCCAAAAGAGAAAGAAGAAAAAGAAGCGCACAAGGCGCATCGACTAACTTAAAAACATACAATTATGCAGCAAGAGGATGATTTGAGAGGGCTTGCAAGGGTCATGGACTTTATGCGGGCTGTCAGTATTCTATTCGTGGGAATAAACGTGTACTGGTTCTGTTACTCCACCCTGAAAGAATGGGGAGTGACGTTTGAAGTGATAGACAAGATACTGTGGAACTTCCAGCGCACCACCGGGCTGTTCTCGTCCGTCCTTTGGACGAAACTTTTTGCGGTGGTGTTCCTCGCCCTGTCGTGCATCGGCACTAAGGGCGTGAAAGAGGAAAAGATAACGTGGACGAAGATACATTGCAGCCTTGTGGCGGGTGTCGTGTTGTTTTTCCTGAACTGGTGGCTGCTGGAACTTCCGCTGCCACATACGGCGGACACTGTGTTTTATATCGCCACGCTATCGGCGGGCTATATCTGTATGCTCATGGCGGGTACATGGATGTCCCGGTTGTTGAAGAACAACCTAATGGAAGATGTCTTTAACATGGAAAATGAAAGTTTCCAGCAGGAAACAAGGCTTATCGAGAACGAGTATTCGGTAAATCTGCCTACCCGGTTCTACTATAAGAAGAAATGGAATAACGGCTGGATAAATGTTGTGAACCCGTTCCGTGCCAGCCTTGTGTTGGGTACGCCGGGCAGCGGCAAATCGTATGCAGTGGTAAATAGTTACATAAAACAGCAAATCGAGAAAGGTTTTGCGCTCTACTGCTATGATTATAAGTTTCCCGATTTATCGGAAATCGCTTATAATCACCTACTTAATCACTTGGACGGGTATAAGGTAAAGCCCAAATTCTACATTATCAATTTTGACGACCCACGCAAGAGCCACCGATGCAACCCGATAAACGCCAGTTTCATGTCGGACATTGCGGATGCCTACGAAGCAAGCTACACGATAATGCTTAACCTCAATCGAAGTTGGATAAGCAAGCAGGGCGACTTCTTCGTGGAAAGCCCGATTATTCTTTTGGCGGCTATAATTTGGTATCTCCGTATCTATCAAGGCGGTAAGTATTGCACGTTCCCCCATGCCATTGAACTGTTGAACAAGAAATACGCCGATGTTTTCACGATTTTGCGCAGTTATCCCGAACTGGAAAACTATCTTTCCCCGTTCGTGGATGCTTGGGAAAGTTCGGCAGTTGAACAGTTGCAGGGGCAGATTGCCAGTGCGAAAATCCCGCTTTCAAGGATGATAAGCCCAGCACTTTACTGGGTAATGACGGGTGATGATTTTTCACTCGACATCAACAACCCGAAAGAGCCTAAAATACTGGTTGTCGGCAACAATCCCGACCGCCAAAATATCTACTCGGCAGCACTGGGATTATATAATTCCCGTATCGTGAAGCTGATAAACAAGAAAGGTCAGCTTAAAAGTTCGGTGATAATAGACGAGTTGCCAACGATTTATTTTCGTGGGCTTGACAACCTGATTGCTACTGCCCGAAGCAACAAGGTGGCGGTTCTGCTGGGCTTTCAGGATTACAGCCAGCTTACCCGTGACTACGGGGACAAGGAAAGCCGGGTGATACAAAATACTGTGGGCAACGTGTTCAGCGGTCAGGTAGTCGGTGAAACGGCGAAAATCCTTTCCGAGCGTTTCGGTAAGGTTTTGCAGAAAAGGCAGAGCATGACAATCAACCAGCGGGAAAAATCCACCTCGATAAGCACCCAAATGGACAGCCTGATACCCGCCAGTAAAATATCCAACCTCACGCAAGGTATGTTCGTGGGGGCAGTGGCAGACAATTTCGATGAACGGATAGAGCAGAAGATTTTCCACTGTGAAATCGTGGTGGACAATGAAAAGGTGAAGCGGGAAACCGCCCGTTACGTGAAGTTGCCGCAGATAATCGACTTCACCGACAAGGACGGCAACGACCGGATGCAGGAGGAAATCCAAGCCAACCATGACCGCATCCGTCAGGAAGTGCGGCAGATAGTCGAGGACGAGATAACCCGGATTAAGAACGACCCGGAGCTATGCCACTTGATTAAAGAGGAAGAATAAATAATGAAATAGGATAGCGGAATTTTTCTGCTATCTTATTTTTTGTGCATTATCCAATCTTCTATGGCAATACGAAATCATTGCTAAAATTTCCAAAGCATCTTGTTCTGTTATGTTCCAGCTAATTTTAGGTTCGTGAGCTTCAGGATTTCTAAACATTCCACATAATCCTTTTAAAAGGTTACAAAATCCTTTATGCTCGTCTATTTCAGATTTTGACTGGAAATTATTTATAATTAATATAGGTGTATTACTAAATACATACTCTATTAGCTTGTTCCCGTCTTCATTATACAATGACAAGTCCCTAATTCTATCAAATAAACCTTTGTTTGCTTCAAAGACAGCATGAAAATAGTTGTTTGTTAGCAACTCAGCCTTACAATATTTAAAGAGAGCCAAATGTGCGTTGCGGTTCTCTAATTTTGTTTTTAGGTTTTCTGCTTTTTGCTGCGCTTCTGAAATCGTTTTAGCTTGAATTATTTCACTAAATTTTCCTGTTTCATTTAGTTGATAGCCGATAAACGCTAATTGTTGATTTATTGCATTTCTTTTTTCTGTAAACTCGTACTCATTATTTACAAATTTAGCAGGAGATAAAGCTAATTGAATAAAATAAAGTATTTTGTTAGAACACTGATGTGTGTTTTGGTAATTTGCAAAAGCACTATATAACCTTTTCCATTTGGTATTTTGTGAATCAACATCATCAATTTGAGATTGTTGTAAAAGGTATTGTATTTCACTTCCCGTTAAGCCATTACTTGTATCTCCCAATATTTTGGCGATACCTTCTAACGTAGCTTGGGTAAAACATCTTCTTTTCACATTTGCCATAATTATATACTGTTCCGATAAATTTCAAATTTAACCAGTATTTTGTGTAGGTTCTTCAATGCTTCCACAGCCTTGCCAATCGGTGGCATCTTGCTTTTGTCAAAGGTTAGTTTCTTCAAATCGGTAGTGTATGCCATAGCCACTTCGGGCAATGCCATGACCGATTCGGCATCCTTGAATATCGGTGCATCAGCCAGCGACAAGTGCGAACGGGAGTTTTTATTTAGTCCGTCCTCTATCGTCACCCGGTACATGGCATCCAAGAAATCTTCCGAATGTAGGTAATCGTTATATTCCTGATTGTGGTAGAGTGCCGACAAGTCGTAAACGTCACGGATATGCTTTGCCAGCAGTACGGCTGCATCCTCATTGTAAGACAGCTTTACCAGCCTTGAAACCTTGTCGCAGATAGTCTTTCGGGGATTGATGCACTGCGTTTCAAAACTTTCCAGCCCGTAGGTGCTGATCAGTTCCTCTTGTCCGATGCTTTCAAGAAAGGCGGTCACAATCGGTTTGATAACCCGTTTGTCCGCCGGGTAGAACATCTGTTTTTTGTCCGGCAGGTCACAAGACTTTATTTCTACTTCCAAATGTTCTTTCAGCCCCACACTCTGAAATACATTGTCATACGAAAAATACAGTTTGCGGTAATTACCGCCCGTTTCCGACAAATCTTCCTTGTATATGCTATTGTTAAGTTCAACTATGTATTTGGAAAGTTTCTTGTTCAATGTCTTTTCCGCCTGCTTGGACGCACCTTTATCACCCGTGAACACGAACAAGTCCAAATCTTCCGAGAAGCGTTCTATCAGCCCGTAGGCTTTGGAAAGTGAAGTCCCGCCTTTGAAGTAGGTCTTATCCGCATATTCGGACATGGAAATATCCCGCAGTATCTTCGATACCCAGTAATCCTTTTCCACGTGCGACTGCTCGTAGCCGAAATGTTCAGCCGCCAGTGCGATGATTTCCTTGAACGCTTCCTTGTCCGAATGTAAATTCATATTTCTGTCCTATGCCGTTTTATAATCCAAGTTGAACCGTGTCGTGGGAAGAATGGTCTTTGCCATTTCCGTTTGCAACACGGTTTGTCTAATGTCGCCCAGTATGTCCGCCACCACCTTTCTGACACGTGGCGGGTAACTTTTCGCCAAAGATACGATTTTTTCCAGTTCCGACAGGCTGTACCCGTTGAAATATTGGCTTTTGACCCGGTTGTAGATGTCCTGCCCGGTTGTTCCGGGTATGCGCTTCATGTCCTTTATCGCATCGAGTAGCCGCAAGTACGGGACAAGGCTTTCATCCGGGTAGTCCATGCAGTAGGCTTTCACGCACTCTATATCCAAGTTCTTGAAACGGAAACGGCGAACCGGGTTAGGAGTGGCTATCGTTATGGTTGTGGCAACCTGTTCGGTCAGCCCCATTTTATTATAGACGTAAGCCCCCGTGATATAGCCGTTCAGTTTTTCAGTCAGGTAGCGGAACTGTTCATCCTGATAGACAGGCAGCTTTCCCAGCCCAAGCACTGATTTCTTGGGACGGTAGTATGCCCCCTTTTCAACCCGTACCAGTACCCCTTTGCGGCTCTGTTCGGAGAGTAGCACTGCAACATTGGCGGTCTTTTCCGTTTCAAACGACAAATCACGGAACGTGAATATACGCCCGGTATCTATCCGTTCAATCTGCCCAAGTATCTCTTTTCTGAATGAAGCCATATTTATGTCCTTTGTTTCTATCTGCAAAGATAGTATATTATGTAATTACATGCAAAAACATAACAAATATTTTGCCGAAGATGTTTTCTTTTTGTCGTGTCACCTGATAATAGGAGAATAAAGGAAACACAATCAAAGGCTTGCCAAACGCTTCACAAATGGCTCGCAAGCATAATGTAAATTTTAATAAGTCGTTGATTATAAGGCATAAGGTTTATGATTAAATGGCTCATAAATGGCTCACCCCAAGAGAGTGATTAACTTCGCTCTCTTTTTTATGCCTGTTTCCAATTCTCCAACCGTCAGTTGGAGATTTACCCCACCCAGACAATTTCAGACAGCGCAGGACAAATTCGGACAGTCCTTGCCGCCCGTCCAAATATAGCATATTTAGTCGCTACCTTTGGGCGGGACTATTCCCGTAACCACTAAAATTCCGATTATTTATGGCAAACAGAATGACCCCGCCCGCAGAGGGGCAGGAAAAAGACGTGCTGCTGGTCTTGGATAAACAGCAGGGAAAGGTGAGTGCCGTTAAGGGTATCGACAAGGAGGGCAATTTGCAGACCGTGCCACCCACTACCGGACACGGTGGCGAGTTCATGCAGGTGGACAAGAACAGCGATGTGTTCAGCAACTTCATTTCCAACTTCTACCGCAAGTATCAGGACACTTCCGGGCTGGAACTGTTCAGCGTCAAGGCTTCCGAAGCGGAGCGGGACGCAAAGGCAATCGAGGACAACCACCGCAACCCTACACCGGAGGGTGACAAGCGGGCTGAAATGCTTCGAGTTCCGAAGCCCGACTTCCACGAGTTCAAGCAGGGCTACCGCTTCGACCCTGCAAAAATCGACTGGGAGAACCTGAAAAAAGTCGGCATCACCGCCGACACCCTGAAAAACACGAGGGACTTCGACCGGGTGATGCGTGGCTACAAGTCCCGCAACACCTACACCGTTTCGGGGACGGTGGGCGGCTTCTACCTCAAACCTACCGATGTCAAGCTCTCTTTCTATCAGGCAAAGGACGGCACGGTAGTACCCAAGCTGCACGGCGTGCAGCAGGACGAGAAACTGTTGCAACGCCCGTTCCATGAACACGAGTTCACCAAGCAGGAACAGGGCAACTTGCAAGGCACTGGTAACTTGGGCGGCATCGCTGAAATCAAAGACCCGAAAAGCGGCGAGCAAATCCCCGTGTTCGTCAGCCGGGACAGGTACACGCACGAACTGGAGTATATGCGGGCTGACAAGTGGAAATGCCCCGATACAATCTGTAACGTGCAAGTCAGCCCGGAACAGAAAGCCGCCTTTGAAGCCGGGCAAGCGGTGAAAATGGAAAACCTGCAATTCAGGGACGGCACGCAGCGCAGTGCCTATTTGCAGGTCAGTGCGGTGGAGCGTGGCTTGGAGTTCCTGCCCCGTGCCGCCGTCCAGTTCTTGCAGCAGGGACAGCAGCCCGCAGAGCAGCAGGTCACCGGGCTAAAGGACGGCAAGGGCGTTGAGTTCAACGGTCATGTACAGCCCGGCGCACAGGGCAAATCCCCCGACAAGGTGCAGCCGAAAGACGTTACCCCCGCCGCCGAGAGCCGGACGCAGGTAGCGGTCAATTCCGGGGGCAAGACCAACGAAGCCACCAAGCTGGGCAAAGAGCCGTTGAAACAGGGTCAGGACAAGCCCACCGCCAAGCAGAAAGAGAAGCAGGAGAAAGCGCAGGACAAGAGCCTGAAAGCTGACAAGCCCAAGAAGTCCAGAGGAATGAAAATGTAATATCCACCATTAAAAAGTAAAGAATTATGATTGCATTGATAGCAGAAAAGCCCAGCGTGGCAAAGGACATCGCCCGCATCATCGGTGCGACCGGGCGTAATGACGGTTATCTTTCCGGCAACGGGTATATGGTGACATGGGCGTTCGGCCACTTAATCCAGCTTGCCATGCCGGAAGCCTACGGCGTGGCGAACTTCCGCAGGGAGAGCCTGCCCATACTGCCGCCCGATTTCCAGCTAATCCCCCGTCAGGTGAAAGCGGAGAAAGGCTACAAGGCAGACCCCGGCGTGCTGAAACAGTTGAAAGTGATAAAGGAAGTGTTCGACCAGTGCGACCGGATTATTGTCGCCACCGATGCCGGACGTGAGGGTGAGTTAATCTTCCGCTATATCTTCCATTACCTGAACTGTCGGAAACCATTTGTGCGCCTGTGGATAAGCAGCCTTACCGACAAGGCAATCCGTGAGGGGCTGGATAACTTGCAGCCGGGAGAGCGTTACGATAACCTTTACCTCTCTGCCAAGTCCCGCAGCGAAGCGGACTGGCTGATAGGGATAAACGCCACCCAAGCGTTGAGCGTTGCCGTCGGGCAGGGGGTGTTCTCGCTGGGCAGGGTGCAGACACCCACGCTCGTGATGATATGCAGCCGCTATTTGGAGAACAAGAATTTCGTACCTGCCAAGTTTTGGCAACTCAAAGCGGCGACTGCCAGCGGGAGAATAAATTTTACCGCCCAATCGACCGCCAAGTGGGAACAGCAGCCCGAAGCCATAGCCGCCCTGCAACGGGTAAAGGATGCCGGGCAACTTGTGGTTAAATCCGTTGAGAGGAAAGAAGCCAGCCAAGAACCGCCGCTTTTGTACGACCTTACCACGCTGCAAAAGGAAGCGAACACGAAGCTGAACTTCTCGGCTGACAAGACGCTTTCCATAGCGCAAAGCCTGTATGAAAAGAAAGTGATGTCCTACCCAAGAACCGGAAGCCGCTATATTCCGGAGGACGTTTTCGATGAAATGCCGGAACGTGTCGCCCTGCTGGGGCAATACTCCCGCTTTGCCGGGTATGCCGCCGGGCTGGACGGTATATCCCTGAACCGCCGCAGCGTGAACGATAGCAAAGTGACCGACCACCACGCCTTAATCATTACCGAGAACCTGCCCGGTGAACTTTCCAAAGACGAGCGGGCGGTTTACGAGCTGGTAGCCGGGCGTATGCTGGAAGCCTTTTCGGGCAAGTGCGTGAAAGACGTTACCACCGCCTTGCTGTCAGGGGGAGATACCGACTTCACGGTGAAAGGGTCTGTGATGAAAGAAGCCGGGTGGCGTGCCGTGTTCGGCGAGCCGGAAACGGGCGGGGATGAAGAAGCCGGTAGCCTACCGCCACTCCAAGAGGGAGAATGTTTGCCACTCTCCGGCGTGGATCTGCTCGAAAAGCAGACCAAGCCGAAACCGCTGCACACGGAAAGCAGCCTGTTGGCGGCAATGGAGAACGCAGGCAGGGAACTGGAAGATGCCGAACTGAAAGCCAGCCTGAAAGATGCCGGGATAGGCACGCCCGCCACCCGTGCGGCGATTATCGAAACGCTGTTCGCCCGCCAGTACATTGTGCGTGAGAAGAAGAACCTTGTACCCACCGACAAGGGGCTTGCCGTTTACAGGATTGTCAGGGACAAGAAGATTGCCGATGTCGAAATGACGGGCATGTGGGAAACCGCCCTTGCCAAGATAGAAGCGGGCAGCATGGATGCCGACACGTTCCGAAAGGGCATTGAGGTGTACGCAACGCAAATCACCGCAGAACTGCTATCGGTGCAGCTATCTGTCGCTACTGGTGAAACCTGCCCCTGCCCGAAATGCGGCAGCGGGCGCATCCTGTTCTACCCGAAAGTGGCGAAGTGTTCCAACGTGGACTGCACGCTTACCATATTCCGCAACAAGTGCGACAGGCAGCTTTCCGACAAGCAGATTGTCGAGCTGGTGGCGAAACGCAAGACCGGGATAATCAAGGGCTTCAAGGGCAAGAACGGCAAGGCTTTCGATGCCTCGCTGGTGCTGGACGGGCAGTTCAATGTCGGTTTTTCATTCCCCGAAAAGAAAGCGAAACCGAAGAAATAGCCTATCTTTGCCGCTGGAATTTCATTGTGATAAGTTTACAGGCTTATGATAATTGGAATTTTAGTGGTTGCGCCCGGAGGGAAACCGGGCGCATTTTTTATATGTTCCCGCCAAACAGGTAGGTCGAACAGACCACCCCGTTATCCAGCACCCTGCTTTCCGAAAGCTTCCACAGCGAGCCGAGCGTTTCCCCGATAAAGCCGATGCCCTTGCCCACCATCACAGGGATAATGTATATAGTCAGGCTGTCCAGCAGTCCAGCTTTAACCAGCGAGGTAAGCAGCGTGCCGCCGCCCACCACCAGCATATCGTTGTCCTGTTTCAGTTCATAGACCTTGCGTAACGGTTCATCCGTCAGGAACTCCACTCCGCAGTCCGGCGTGATATTGGTATCGTGGTGGGACACTACAAAAGACCGTTTGTCTTTGTACGGCCACCCGCCCCAATGTTCAAAGATGTAGTTGTAGGTGTTTGCTCCCATGAGCAGGTAATCCGCTTTCCGGTAATGCTTGCCAACGATTGTTTTCACTGCATCGGGTAGCCAGTCCAGTTCCTTGTCCAACGTGGCTGTATACCCGTCAAGAGATACGGCGATATGTGCTTTAATTTGTTTCATACTATCAGGTATTTAACAGTTTAATATTCGTGTTTAACTGTCCACCAGTACCCAAAAAAGAAGCGTGGCTCTTACACTGCTTCAAAGCGAGGTACTGGCATACCCAAATGAGGAAACAGGCAAGACCACGCTATGACAAAGCATAGCATATCCTGCGCTGAATATCCCCTCATTTTGAAAAGTGCCAGTTTTCGCTTTGGGACGTTCGGCGGAACGCTTATGTATGTTATATATAAAGACGAAATCACAGCCGAAGCTGTTCAATCGCCGTTATTCTCTTATGTTACTTTTGCAAAAGTAGTGAAAATCATTGAGAAATCATGGCATACAATAAAAAATCCTGCCGTGTTATCACAACAGGGCAGGACACGACTAAATTGGACTATGAAAAATATCGGTTATATTGAACCGATAACAAAATAACTTTGGTTGGCAGTATCTTTAATGATTATATCCCGTTCACGCATGAATCGGATATAGTTCTTTGCGGTACGTTCCTTAATATCCAAAATCTGTTGTAGCTGTTCGCACAGGTCTATGTAGGTGATGCGTTTCTGCCGTCCGAAAACATCACGGGCAACACAGACCAGTTCCCTTTCCTTGCGTTTTTCCTTTTCTTTACGTGGCTTTTCGCCCCGGCACGTGTGCATTCCGGCTTTTTTGTCCCAAGCAAAGAGCATCAGCGGCACGTCCAGCGGGCTTCCGTCCCTTACTTTCAGGGCTTTCACCACCGACTGGGTAGGTTCTTCGTCTTTCTCTATCGAAAGGATAGTAGCCGCCTTGCGCTGCAACTCGCTGCCCAAATGTCCCCGCAGTTTCAATCCGTTGGGGACGAAGTGCAGCACGCACAGAATACACGTGTTGTAGATGCCTGCCAGCCGATAAAGTTCATCTATCACCGCCACGCTTTCCGCTTCATCGTTGGCACTCTTAACGAGGTCGGCGATGCCGTCAATGACGACCAACTGGATGCCGCCGTACTGGTAGTAGAACTTATCCATGCTCTGTACAATGGCGTTCAGGCGTTCTTTGCGTGACATGCCAGTAAGACAAAACGCTTTCAGTTCATCGGGTTTGTCCGGCTGTTTGGCACGTGTCAGCAGGTTGTTTACATTCTTGAATAGTTGTACTTCCGACTGTTCGGTGTCATAGAGCAATACCGCCTTGTGTCTGCCGTTGGCGGTTATCTGTACGCCCAGCGTATCTATGTCCGCACCAGCTGGGCAGATGCAGCCCGCCACGATTGCGGCTACATAATTGCTCTTGCCCGTTCCCTCGCCCCCGGTGATGCCGAACAGGTTGCCTTGTGTCCCTAACGGAACGTCACCCGCCGAAATAATCTCTTGCGCTTTGGCGGGCGGGTTGTTGAAATCTATCTCGCACGATTTTAGCATAATCAAAGTGTCGCTATACAGGTTGTCTAAAAATTCGATAAACAGTTTCAGGAAATCTTCACGGGTGTTCCCGGCTTTAAAGTAGTCGGATATGTCCTTTTCCTCTTTCGTTCCCGGAAGCGGGAGCAGCAGGCGTTTCACGCCAAATTCTTCCAATAGTTTTTCCTGCTTGCATGAACTTTCCCTGCCCGTCTTGTCCATGTCAAAGAGCAGGACGATGTGCTTGAAGCGGAACGTCAGCCGATAGACCAGCGTGGGCGGTATAGTCACCGTTTCACTGTTGAAGCAGATAGCGTGAAAACCGTGCGCTGCCAGCGAAAGCACGTCTTTTTCGCCGCCCGTGATGAATAGCGTGTCGCCTTTGGCTGGCAGTTGTTCCAGCCCGAAACAGTAGTTCTCGCCGAAGCTGCCGCCGTAGAGGAAGCGGGGCGTGGAGAACGGGCGGTACAGCTTGATGTGCTGTTTGCCCTTGTAACCGTACATGGGTTCTGCCACCGATGAAGTGTAGGTGTACGGTTTGCCCTCTGCCGTTTCGCTGTTGTATTCCCGGAGCGAGCAGACCTTGTAACGCTCCAGCACTTCGGGGGTGATGCCGTACTGCCACCAATATTCCATTTCAGAAGAAGAAAACTTCTGTTCCCGGAACTGGTAGGGCTTGACGGGCTTTTCGGGTGTTTCTTCGGATTTGTCCGGCACTGCCCGGCGGACTGTTGTCGGGGGAATGGAAACCGGAGTGCCGGAAGCCAACCCCAAGCCCAAATCTCGGTCGATGATTTCCAATATCTCCACGAAGTCAGCCGCCCGGTTACAGTCCAGCCCCTTTAACTGCCCCACGAGGAAGAAACAGTCGCCGCTGTAACTGTCATTGCCGAAGTCTTTCATCTTGTAGATACCGCCCCGGCGGTCGAAATAGATGTTGCAGGAAGCCTTGCTGTCCTCGTACAGCGGGTTAAGAAAGTTTCTGCCTATGCGCCAGTTGCCGGGCAGATAGTGTTTGAATACGGACAACCCGTTATTTGTTCTTTCTAAGATTTCCTCTTTCTTTAGCATACAGTTGGTGATTGGTTATCAGGTTGTCGATATTTTCCTTGTTGCTCCTAATCAGGCGTTCTTCCAGCATCCGGCGTATCTCGCTGACCTTGTAGAAGTAGCGTCCCCTGATGTTGGAATAGGCGATAGTCCCCGATACCCGCAGGCGTTGCAGGGTCTTTTCGCTTATTTTCAGGAACGTGCAGACCTCGTAGCTATCTACCCACATATCTTCTTCACTTTGCTTTGCCGTTTCTACATGATTGAAAATGTAATCGGCAATGGCGGTAATCTTTTTATCCAGTTCCTTATAGGCGTTGGATTCGAATGTTATTATTTCCATATTGCTAACTTATTGATTTGCCGCAAAATTCGGGATATGGTAAGAATTAAAAGTCATAGTTCATACCGTCATGGTAGAAATTTTTTTTGCTGTTTTCGGACAAATTTTATTAGATTTTGCGAGGAAAAAGGCTTTTTTCTTGGTCGATTTTGATAAAAATAAAAAATACCGTGTCGGTATGAACACGGTATTTTATTTTTCTGATTAATAAATATTTATCTTATATCATCCTCATTCATCCTTTTTGTCAGGCTGTCAATTAGCTTGTTCAAATAGGAAGTCCGGTCTTTACGCTCTTTCATAGCAATGTACGCATCATAGTAACCGCCTAAGTCTATATTGAATACGAAACTAAGGTAATTCATAAACTCCTTGATTTCGATGTTCCCATGATTTATATCGCCTGAAGAAGCCAATGCGTAGCCTATTTCTATCAGGGCAGCTTTCTTCCCTGTAAAGTTTATAGGTGTTTTTGTTCTGATTGCATGATGTTCTTTTATATAACTATCACTTTCAAGTTTTTGTAATTTTTTATTGAGATAGATACGCAACATTTCATTGCTAATTATTTTAGCAACTTTGTAATCATACCCAGTTGAAAAATTGGGGTCTTTATCAAACTGTGCGCTATCAGTGCATAAACGAATATCTATTTTTCCACGCAAGAAATAATGTTCATCATATATGGTAGAATTTGAACGGTAGTATTGGTAAAAATCTAAGTTCCTATTAAAGAAATAAGTCAAACTATCTAATTCCCGGTTGATATACAGCTTTATAACCTCATTGCTTCCTGTTGGGCATTGCGTTTCAATACGGTATATCTTGTAGAAATACAACAAACGTCCTAAAAGTTCAGGCTTCTGATTTTTGAAAAATGATATTTCTTCCTCTTTTGAGGGAAATACATAAGTTTGTAGTTTATTTCTTAAATCGTTTAGTACATTTTGTAAACGATGTACCATTGAAAGAGAAGTTTCGATAATATCGTAACCGTAGAGGTCGATGTCGTCAATCTCTAAATCTATATCGTATAATATTTGGTTTAAGTTAGTTATCATTAATAGGATATACCATTTTTATAAAGCATCAAATTCACAGTTTTTTTTATTAATGTAATGTGAAAATTCAAATTTCGGTATTCCTAATGCCATTGCAGCATATATTTTATCTTGTATTCCTAATTTTTTTGTGAATTTTCTACGTTTATCCAAATTGATAGCAGAACAGAGAAATCCCATATAGAATTGGCTTATATGTAATGTTTCTGCCATTAAAGAAGCATTCTGATAGGCTAAATTAGCATTGGTTGAACTAAAATAATCATTTTCATCTGCGTGTATTAATATTACGGCAGTTGCATTCCTTAATATCAAATCATTACCATTTTCATATTCTTGTATAACTCTTTGCATCATAGGTATGTATGATATGTAATTTGATTTTAGAAGTCGTATGAAACGCATAATAGCTGGATGTGTAAGTCTTTCTACTATTCCTTTATATTTTTTAATTGTAAAATCAACAAGTTGTTGTAATACAGTTTGCGATGTAATTAGCGTAAACTTCACATTTTGAGAATTATGCGCTGTTGGAGCATAATATCCAGCTTCTATTATTTTTTTTAAAACATCAAGAGGAATAGGATTTGATGAAAACGCCCTATTTGAACGTCTTTTTTTACATAATAAAAGGAACTGTTCTGAATTTGGACAATCCTCTATTTTATATGGATGAATATCTTTTTGTTGAAAATAGGAGTGATGAATAGAACTTGTTGGACAAATAGCAACGCATTGTCCGCAAGAAATACATCTTTGCTTTTGTTTTACTTCAATAAGCCCCGTTTCATTATCTTTCCCAAATACATCAGAAGGACAGACAGCTATACATCTACCGCATCGAATGCACTTATGTGCTACTGAAATTTGAATGTCTTTTATATGCTCCATATTAACTTGTCTAATAAAAATATGAAGCAAAATTACATGGAAAGCAAAAGATAAGTCTTGATTGAAATCAAGACTTATCTAACAATATTTTCTTGCGAATACGGCTAAGTGTTTCAGGTGTTACCATAATAAAAGATGCTAATTCCTTCAATGTTATCATATTGAGTAAATCAGGGCATCTTTTCAGTAATTTTCTGTATCTTTCTTCGGGCGTATCATTATATGCTGAAATAATATTGTTCCATGCTACATAAAGTAATTCTTCCGCTAAAATCCGTCCTTGTAACTGTGCTTCAATGCTTGAATTATAATATTCATTTACTTCTGAATATGATAATAAATAAACCTCACTATTGGTTACAGCTTGCATATTGAGGAGAACTATTTCTTTCTTTTGGAATACAGAATAGTTTCCCAATGGTTCATTTTTGAAATTATATGCAACTACATGTTCTTTTCCGTCAGTATCAATGCATGTATAACGAAAAGCTCCATTCAAAATCCAACCGATATAAGTATGCCTATCACCCTGACGAAGAAAAAAATCGCCTTTTCTATACTTTTTTAATTTTCCTTTTTCCCTAAACGCTTTTATGAAAAAAGAAAAATTATATCGTTCCATGTATTCATTAAACTGTCCCATGTCCCATATACTTAATTTGTTATGCAAATATACTCATTTTGTGTTGGATGTTGATTTTACAAGTCAAAATTAGTGCAAGGTGCAAGTATATCTATATATAGCTTGCACCTTGCACTAATCCGGAAATATTTATTATCAGGCATTTGCAAAATTCAAAAGAAAGCTGTATCTTTGAACCCGAAAGTTAGGCAGACAAACAGCGGTCAAAGTTGGACAGGCTTAACGGTTGAAAATCGTTACTGTTTTATTACCTATTTGAAATTTTGAAAGCAAAGTAGCTGAAATATAAGCGGTTAGAGTTATAGGTTCAAAACCCTGTCTCTCCGCAAACTTATCGGATGGTAAGTGGATAAAAAGCCTACAAGTTCACAACTTGTAGGCTTTTTACTATTTATACTTTTTATTTCCAGAACACCTGAGTGAATAAAAAGGTATAATAATGCTACCATTTTATAATCAGACATTGCCGTATTGATGGAAATTATATTATTTTGACCGGTAGAAAATAAGCTATGAGACTCACAGACCCTAAATGCAAATACATTTTTGCCTTCATTCTTTTATTGGGGGTCTTCTTATGTGGGTATAATTCCAAACAGTGGTATGTCACAAATCATCGGATTAAAAAAAACATTTCTCTTATTTATTCTTGTTCAAAAGATAAAATCGGGCATGGACGCTTTGAAGAACTTGTAAAACAAGAGTTTAAAGCGCAGGGTATAGAGCCTGTGTTTGATGAATTTTACCTTGATTGTGACCGTTTCGACCAGAAAGTCGAAATGGAACATATAGGTAATTATCTTGAAATTCTGAAAACTAAGCCGATAGATCTTATTTTAGCGGTAGGGGACCAAGCTGCTTTTTCTTTGTTATCGACCCGTCATCGCCTTCTCTATTCTATTCCTGTGGTAGCCTGCAACGTGCATTTCCCTGATGAAAATCTTATAAAAGAGTATGAATCCAGAAAGGTATATGTGTTGAGAGATGCTCCGGACTTTAAACGCAATATGGATTTTATAAAGTCTTTGCAACCCCATGTAAATATGGAGATTGTTTATAATATTGATTTAACTGCTCTTGGGCATAAATCTTTTGACTTGCTGAATCGGGTTATCGACAGAAAGAATGTGCAGATTTGGGGGCATAAGTCAGCGTTTTCTATGGAGTATGAATACAAGGAAATGAGAGAAATGATAGAGTATTACAGTCTGATGCCTGCTGTCGCAAATCATAAATCAGAAAAGGAGGAACTGACTGTGAGCCTCTGCCCTTTCCGGTACATAAAAGGTGCTTCTTTGCTTGTTATGATGGAAAATTCGAAATCTGAGCAAGAGAGGAAGGCATTCTTACTTGATAAATTTGATCTGGTATCGCTTCCGATAGTAAATGCTCTGAATATACCTTCTTTCAGTTGTGTACGCGAGGGATTTGGAGATGGGAGTAAAATTGTAGGTGGTTATATGGCTACTGAAGAGATCTCTGCACAAGCTGTTACCGGTTTATCCGTCCAGCTGATGAATAAAGAGAAAATAGGTATGCCTAAGATAAGGGATCTGGAGAAAGAGTATGTGCTGGATTGGAGTGTCTTTTCGTCCTATAATGGTTATGATATTGGAAATGTGGCAAAGGATGTGCGTATTATTAATTATCCGTTCTATGACCATTACCGAAAGGAGGTTTATTTATTGGGTGTGCTATTTATTCTTGCATTCATTTTCATATCAATCAGCCTGTTGCGTACGCGCCGACGTTCTCTGATAGAACGTAAGAACTTACAAATATTGGAAGAAGCACACAAACGGTTGACTCTTTCTGCCGACGGAGGGCAGATTTCATTATGGAATATGCAGGGAGATGACATTGAGTTTGATGATAATTATACGCGTCTGACAGGTATGGGAAAAAGAAGGGTTAAGAGAAGCACCTTTTTAGAGTATGTACATCCCGATGATTCTCAGTTATTGAGTTCTTTTTACGGAGCACTTTACAAATCTCCGGGCATGCAAATACAACGGGCACGTTTTTGTTTTGATGAAACGGAAGAATATCAATGGTACGAATTGCGCTGCCGGAGTCTGAAAGATGTAGAAGGCGAGATGATGCTGGCAGGTATCATGCAGAATATTCAGGAGGCGGTAGAACGTGAGCATCAGTTGATTCTGGCTAAACAAATGGCTGAGAAAGCTGAATTGAAACAATCTTTCCTTAATAATATGAGTCATGAAATTCGTACCCCGCTCAATGCAATTGTCGGATTTACGAATGTGTTGATAGGCGAAGGTTCCGAAGAGATAGATCCGGATGAAAAGGCAAGTATGCTTGATATCATCAATCATAATAATGAATTGCTTTTGAAGCTTATTAATGATGTGCTGGAAATATCCCGTCTGGACTCCGGAAGTCTGGATTTCGAAATAAAGGAATGGGATATGACAGAGATTATGAAAGAGATTTATCTGACGTATCAGCCGTTAATTCAGCCTTCCTTGCAGTTTCATCTTGAATTGGGTAATCCGGTTCCTTTACTTGTGCATATTGATCGTTTCCGTTTTACTCAGGTTATCTCCAACTTTTTGAATAATGCAAATAAGTTTACTCAAAATGGTCATATAACATTGGGATGCAAAGTGGACGAAGAACATCATGAAGTTTGTATATATGTAAAAGATACCGGTAAGGGAATCGATGAAAAGGAACTTATGATGATTTTTGACCGTTTTTATAAAACAGACGAATTTGAACAGGGAAGCGGTCTCGGACTTGCTATTTCTAAAGTTATTATCGAGCGATTGTCAGGGCGTATAGAAGTGCATTCAGAGAAGGGGAAAGGCAGCTGTTTTGCAGTGATTTTATCATTGGTGGATGTACGGAAGGATCATTTGGATGAGCTTTTATAAAGTGTCGTGGCGGGTGATCCGCTTGATCTGATTCAGCGGGGTCGGTTTCATGATAGTGTACCCTCTGTACTTACATAAAAATCCCCCTCTGTCCTTTGAGGCAGAGAGGGATTTCAACTTATTATTTTCTCAATGTTTATTTACGGAAAGGCGGTTTTACTACCACAGCTTTCAGCTTACGGCCACGCATATCGATGCATATCTCCGTACTGACCTTGCTATATTCAGGCTTTACATATCCCATGCCAATACCGATTTTACGGGTTGGAGACATTGTGCCTGAAGTCACAATCCCGATCTTATCACCTTCAGCTGTTACCAGTTCGTAACCATGTCGGGGAATACCACGGTCGATCATTTCAAAACCTACCAGTTTGCGGACTGTGCCCTCAGCCTTCTGTTTTTCAAGCATTGGGCGATTTGTAAAGTTCTTGCCATCCACGAATTTAGTAATCCAACCAAGTCCAGCTTCAATAGGAGAGGTAGTGTCATCCAGATCATTGCCATACAGGCAAAATCCCATTTCAAGTCGAAGTGTGTCACGTGCGCCAAGTCCTATCGGCTTAATGCCAAACTCGGCTCCTGCTTCGAAAACGGCATTCCAGATCTTTATGGCAGCATCAGGATAGAAATAAAGTTCAAATCCACCGGCTCCGGTATATCCCGTGTTAGAAATAATCACATTTTTCTCACCGGCAAACTCACCAACCTTAAATGTATAATAAGGAATATCGGAAAGGTTGATGTCTGTCAACTTTTGCAGAGCTTGAATAGCTTTCGGACCTTGTACGGCGAGTTGCGCCATATTATCAGAAGAATTTTCCAGTTCGGCTCCTTCTGTATTGTGAGAGACGCACCAATTCCAGTCTTTCTCTATGTTTGAAGCGTTGACAACCAATAAATACTTTTCCGGTTCATATTGATAGACCAGCAGGTCATCAACAATACCGCCGTCTTCATTCGGAAAACAGGTATATTGAATTTTGCCCGGCACCAAAGCTGCCACGTTATTTGAGGTCACTTTCTGCAAAAAAGCCAATGCATGAGGCCCTTTCACCCAAAATTCACCCATGTGGGAGACATCGAAAACACCGACACTATTACAGACAGTAAGGTGTTCGTCAATGATACCGGTGTATTCAATAGGCATGTTATATCCTGCAAACTCGTGCATCTTAGCACCAAGTGCGATATGTTTCTCGGTAAATGGAGTGGTTTTCATGAAATGAGAATTTAAGAATTATATAAATAATGATTATTTAGAAGCTACAAGTTCAGCAATCTTCACAATGACTTTCATTGCCTTTTCCATGTTCTGGATCGGAACAAATTCATAGCGGCCATGGAAGTTCAGCCCACCTGCAAAGATGTTAGGACAGGGTAAACCTTTGAATGACAATTGGGCTCCATCCGTTCCTCCACGAATTGGTTTCACATTCGGCTTCACGCCTACAGCCTCCATTGCGGCAAAAGCAGTATCGATAATATGCATCACAGGCTCAATCTTTTCTCGCATATTATAGTATTGGTCACGCAACTCAAGAGTGGCGGTACCTTTACCAAACTCTGCGTTGATCTTGTTTACCAGATGCTCTATTTCTTTCTTGCGATCTTCAAATTTATTGCGATCATGGTCACGAATGATATAGGATACAGTACTCTGCTCTACATCCCCCTGGATACCGATAAGATGATAGAATCCTTCGTATCCGGAAGTATGTTCCGGAGTTTCATGCCGGGGAAGCATGGTGATGAATTGATTGGCTATGCGGATAGAGTTAATCATTTTATGTTTCGCATATCCCGGATGTACATTACGTCCCTTAAAAATGATTTTGGCAGCAGCGGCATTAAAGTTTTCAAACTCCAATTCCCCGACTTCTCCTCCATCCATCGTATAAGCCCATTCACATCCGAATTTCTGAACATCAAACTTATGGGCACCTTCACCTATTTCTTCATCCGGATTGAAACCGATCCGGATTTTGCCATGTTTAATTTCGGGATGTTCTTGCAGATAGACAACGGCTGATACAATCTCGGCAATACCTGCTTTGTCGTCTGCTCCTAATAAGGTTTTACCATTGGTGACAATCAGATCTTCTCCTTTGTGATCAAGCAATTCGGGAAATTGAGCCGATGAAAGCACAATGTTTTCTTCGGTACAGAGTACAATATCCGAACCATCATATTTTTCTACAATGCGTGGAGTTACATTTTTTCCACTCATGTCGGGACTCGTATCCATATGTGCTATGAAACCGATAACAGGTAATTCCTTGTCTGTATTGGCCGGCAATGTTGCAAAAAGATAACCGTTTTCATCCAATGTTATATCTTCTAACCCCAAAGACTCTAATTCGGACTTTAGATATTCGGCAAATACCATCTGTCCCGGAGTACTGGGAGTAAGTCTTGTCAGTTCGTCCGACTGTGTGTCAAAGCTTACATACTTTAAAAAACGTTCTACTAAATTCATATCATTAAGAATTAATAATTTGCTAATCTATTATTTTTCACGCCTGTAAAGGTAAAAAAAGAGCCGTGAATTGCCAAGCAATTCACGGCTCTTTTTTAATACATTATTCTATATTTAATCACTAATAGCTACTTAGAAACAGCTGGAGCCATCGAAACAATGGGTGCAGACCTTACATTTTGGCAGTCCGATAGCTTCAATTAGTGTTTCAATCGTATTGAATTTGAGGGAAGAAAGTCCAAAACGCTCAGCAATAATACTTACCATTTTTTCATATTCCGGTGAACCGGTAGTAGCATATTTATCCAGGTTTTTGTTTTCATCTCCTTCCAAGTCTTTTATTATTTGTCTGGTGATCAGTTCCATATCTGATTTTGAAGCAGTAAACCCAATAAAGGGACAGCCATAAATCAGCGGTGGACATCCAATACGCATATGTACTTCTTTTGCACCATAATCAAAAAGTATTTTCACATTATCGCGCAACTGCGTACCGCGTACAATGGAGTCGTCACAAAAGATGATACGCTTGTCCTGAAGCATTGCACGGTTAGGTATTAATTTCATCTTTGCCACCAGAGAACGTAATTCCTGCTTACTCGGAGTAAAACTACGAGGCCAGGTGGGAGTATATTTAGTAATGGCTCTATGATAAGGAATCCCTTTCCCTTCTGCATAACCTAACGCCTGTCCAATACCCGAATCCGGGATTCCACAAACGCAATCGGCGTCAAAATTATCCTGTTCTCCCATTTTCATTCCGCTCGTGAAACGCACTTCCTCTACATTACGGCCTTCATAGCATGAATTGGGAAAGCCGTAATATACCCAAAGGAATGAACAAATCTGCATTTTATCGTTGGGCTTACGGAGTTGTTCTAAACGGTCCGCGTGCATACGGACAATCTCACCGGGACCCAAATAACGTTCTATTTCAAAATCAAGATTCGGAAAACTGTTGGATTCACTGGTAGCAGCATAAGCCCCCTCTTTTTTACCGATAATTATAGGAGTACGTCCCCATTTGTCACGTGCGGCAATCACTCCATCTTCTGTTAACAGAAGCATGGAACACGATCCCTTGATATGGTTATATACGTTTTCAATCCCTTCAACGAAGTTTCTTCCTTGAATAATCAATAAAGCAATAAGTTCAGTCTGATTGGTGTTACCCGAACTAAGTTCGGCAAAATGCATGTTTTGTGAGAGTAGTTCCTCTTCAAGTTCTTTGAGGTTGGTGATCTTTGCGACTGTAACAATGGCGAATCTGCCAAGATGTGAATTGATAATAATGGGTTGTGCGTCTGTATCACTGATAATGCCTATACCGGCATTTCCTTTAAATTTATCAAGTTCCTCCTCAAACTTAGTCCGGAAATATGAACTTTGTAAATTGTGGATCGAACGGATAAATCCTTGTTCTTCACTATATGTCGCCAGTCCTCCCCGTTTTGTTCCCAGGTGTGAGTTATAGTCTGTGCCGTAGAATAAATCGGTCACACAGCTCGTTTTCGAGACTGTTCCGAAAAAACCTCCCATATGATTCTTTTTTGATGTTGTTTTTAAAAAGATGGCGCAAAAGTACAAAAAAGATTCGTGTTGGCATAGGTTTCTATAAGAAATCAGTTTTTCAGGCGATCCTCCAGAAACGCCTGTAAAATACGGGCATGATTATAAACCGGTTCCTTAGAAGCATATAAAAGAGTGACTGTTTTATAAGGATGTATCCGGACTAAAAAATCAGCTACTTTATCGGAGGTTTCAAGCTCTTTCCGGTACATTGCCGCAAATTCTTCCCAATGTCCTGGGATATCTCCGTGAAACCATTTTCTCAAATCGGAAGAGGGAGTCAGTTCCTTCGCCCAATAATCATACTTTAAATATTCTTTTTTCATTCCACGAGGCCAAAGCCGGTCAATCAGTACACGATAGCCATCCTGTTCCGAAGGATCTTCATATACACGTTTAATTCTTATCTGATTCATATCAATGATCTTTTGATTATAATAACTTAATAGAAATAGAAAAAGTTTATGGAAGAAAGGACAAATCATAATACCTTAAGAAAATGTGAGTTTTAAAATATAAACATTGTAAGTGCATCGTTCTTCAAGTGGAGATTGATAAGAGAAGTTATGAAAGATGAAAATCGGAACATAAGGAATTAACAAACCATTCATTTTGTTTGTAGAGCTTCATATTGGTATTATACCTATTTAATTATTATAATCTGCTGAGAAACAATTTTATGTGAATAGCTCTGCAAAGCGATCTAAACGCTCTTTTTCTATTCCAATTATAAATACCTATTTTACAAAGGTTTGCATTTAATTCAAAATTTACTTCCCAGAAATAGGCTTGCGGAAATTTGCAAGCTACAAAAATAAATTATATTTTTGCGGCTGTTTTTGCAAAACCGATTTACATGAATCGGATCGATAAAACAATTATTGGCGAATAATTAACTATTAATGTTTAACCAAACCAATTTAAAATTTAGAAAAAATGAAGAAAAGTATTATTATGTTTGCATTAGCAGCATTGATGAGCACAAGCGTTTTCGCTCAAAACAATGATGCAGAACGCCTTCCGGGGTACAAAACAACTTTCGAAGGTAATGGATTTTGGAATAATTGGTATATGTCTTTAAACTTTGGTGCGCAGTCTCTCTTCGCTGAAAACTCTAAAGATGCAAAATTCAGAAACACTATAACTTTTATGCCGACTCTTTCGGTAGGTAAATGGTTCAACCCTTATTGGGGAGTTCGTTTGCAGGGTACAGGTGGCTCATTGCATGGATTTACATCTGGAGCTAATTCAATGTTACATTATCAATATGGTGCCGTTCATGCAGACTTTATGTTTGGACTGATCAATTTCTTCGCTCCTTATAAAGAAAATCGTCGTTTTGACATCGTTCCTTTTGCAGGTATCGGTGGAGCATTCATCCGCAAAGGTGACCAGTCATTTACAATCAATGCAGGTATTCAGGCACGCTACCGTATTTCAAAGCGTTTCGATATCAATGTTGAATACCAGGGAGCTATTTTAGACGACGATATGGTAGTTCGCGGCGGTTTCCCGAACGATGGAATCAGTGGGCTGACAGCCGGCGTTACTTTCCGTTTCGGAAAAACCGGTTTCAAGAAAGGTTACTCTTCACGTCAGTACAATGCAATTAAGAGCAACTATTCTGACTTAGAGGCAAACTATACTTCTTTGAAAAAAGAAAATGCTGCACAACAAGCCGAAATTGCTGAGTTGAAAGCACGTAAGCCGGAGGTTATCAAAGAAGAAACCGTAATCGATAATTCAGAAATCAAGGCTCTCCCAAGTACTATCACTTTCCCGTTCAACAGCAGTAAAATTGAACTCTCACAGGAAGTAAGTATCTTCAATATTGCTGAATTCTTAAAAGCAAATCCTGAAATCCGTGTTCGTCTGACTGGTTACGCCGACAAACGTGGTTCGGAACAAGCTAACAGAATTGTTTCTGAAAGACGTGCCAATGCAGTGACAGAGGTATTTGTCAATAAGTACGGAATTGCTAAAGATCGTATCACTACAGAATTCAAAGGTACCAGCACTAAATTTGAAAATGATGACTGGAACCGTGCAGTAGTTGTGGAATTGATTAAGTAATAACAATTATACTACCTTTTTTAAGAAGGAGGGTGTCCGAAAAGGGTACCCTCTTTTTTTATGTAAAAGTCCGAACTTTCCCAAGCTCGGACTTTTTAATTTGCTCTAAAATGTTTATCTTAGAGCATGTTAATCGATAGTGCAAATATACAATTTAAGGAGTATTCTCAAGGTATGGATTCCTTATTTCCTTGCCGTCTTGATGAAAATATTTCTTCGGATGCTCCGGTCCGGCTTGTCAACCAGATTGTTGATAAGCTTGACATCAGTCCGTTGTTATCTACTTATAAGGGTGGTGGTTGTCCTGCTTATTATCCCCGCATGCTTTTGAAAGTGTTGTTCTTCGCCTACCTGAACAATGTGTACTCTTGTCGTAAGATAGCACGTCTACTTCAGGAGAACATCCTTTACATGTGGCTTTCGGGCAAGTCCACTCCCGACTTCCGTACCATCAATGATTTCCGCAGCAAGCGTTTGAAGAGTTGTATCCACAGTTTGTTCACTCAGATTGTGCTCATGCTTGTTGAGTTGGGATATATCAGCCTGGAAAAACAATATATCGACGGGACCAAGATGGAGTCGGCAGCCAACCGTTATACTTTCGTCTGGCGCAAAAGTGTGGAAAAGTATAAGGATCGTCTGGAAAATAAGATTCAATGTATACTTTCTCAAATTGATGAGGGTATTCTCGGTGACAACACCGCTCCTGGAGAATCAACTCTTCCTATTGACAGCCATGCTCTGAAAGAAAAAATAGATGCCATTAATCTGGAGAACCGCAATAAACGTGAACTTCGTCAGATTAAAAAGCTTAATGAGGAGTACTTACCTAAGCTGCAGGAATATGAGAAACACTTGGAAATAATGGGGGAAAGAAACAGCTATTCCAAAACAGATCCTGATGCGACTTTTATGCGCATGAAAGAAGACCACATGAGGAACGGTCAGCTTAAACCGGGATATAATCTACAGATATCCACGGAAAACCAGTTCATAACAAACTATGCTTTCTATCACAATCCGGGTGATACGTTGACGTTGATTTCATTTCTATTGTATGGCCGGATGAGATACTGCCGGTTCATGAAAGAGGTTTGTGCGGATGCCGGATATGGAAGTGAGGAAAATTATGAGTTTATGGAACGCTTCGGTATAAGCGCTTATGTGAAATATAATTATTTTCATATGGAACAAACAAAAAAATGGAAATGTGACATCTCCAAACAAGATAATTTGTATTATAACGAACCGGAAGATTACTTTGTATGTCCGATGGGACAGTATATGAAATTTGCCTACACGATAAAGGCTGTCAATGATAATGGATATGAAAGTGAAATAAGTGTTTACCGTGCTAAGAACTGTCAGGGATGTCCCCTACAAAATAAATGTCACAAAGGGAGAGGAAACAGGGAGATCAAGGTGAATCATAAATTAAGGCGGTACAAGCAACTGGCACGTGAGAAACTCACTTCATCAAAAGGGCTTGAACATAGGAGCAAAAGACCGGTGGAGGTGGAAGCGGTCTTCGGGCAAATAAAATGGAATAAAGAGTACAAGAGGTTCAGGCATAAAGGCTTGGAGAAGATTGTCATGGACTTTGGAATATTGGCTATTGCATTTAACATCGGAAAAATGATCTGCAAGCAGAAAAAGGCTAAGAAAGGGAGGGATGGAAAGGATTATAAGACTGATAAAGGGAGAAAATTGAGTTTCATGAGGGGCATTTTTATAAGTTGTTGGATAAATCACAAAAAAAGAAAAAAGTTAGAGGGTACCCTTTTCGGACACCCTCTTTTATTTTTAATGGCCTTTTTTCAGCTCTGCCGCACATTCCGCGCAACATCCTTTTAATACATAATTTATGCTTCGTACGGCAAATCCTTCAGGCAAATCTACTACGGGGACATGAATGTTTTCAAGGCAGAAAGTCTTATGGCAATATTCACAGTAAAAGTGCGTATGCAAATCTTTCACGGCACAAGTACATTCACTGTCACAAACCGCATATTTTAAAGATCCTGTACCATCATCTACGCTATGTGCCAGATGTTGGGAAACAAACAGGGTAATCGTTCGGAATATGCTCGACTTATCCACAGTATCCAGTTTGTTCTCCAAATCAAGAAGTGAAACAGCTTGTTCCGCATCTATCATAGCTTTTAAAACCAGCATCCTTATGGCAGTAGGTTTTATTCCTCTCTGTTCTAATATCTTCAAACACAAATTTTCCATTCTCATTTAATCATTTTCTGTATACGAATAGCATTCACTATGGCGATCAATGTCACACCTACGTCTGCGAAAACTGCTTCCCATAAAGTCGCAATACCACTTGCTCCCAATACCATTACCAGCAATTTTACTCCAAATGCCAGCGATACATTCTGCCAGATGATGCGGCGCGTACAACGTCCGACCTTTATGGCAGTCGCCACTTTCGAAGGTTGATCTGTCTGGATAACCACGTCTGCGGTTTCAATAGCGGCATCACTTCCTAACCCTCCCATCGCAATACCTACATCACTTAAGGCAAGTACCGGAGCATCATTCATTCCGTCACCGACAAAAGCAATCCGGTTATCTTTGTTTTCCTTCAGCTTTTCCATATGCTCTACCTTTCCTTCCGGTAGCAGATCACCATACGCCCGGGTAAGTCCCAGTTTGTTTGCAAAAATGCTAACAATACTCTGTTTATCACCTGACAAGATCTGAATATTCTTAATATTTAACTCTTTAAGTGATCTGACAGTATCTGCTGCATCGTCCTTTAACACATCGGACAATGTAATGTAACCTATATATTTATTTCCGACAGCACATACGACTGTTGTTTCCGTTATCGAAAGAATATACGCCGGAAACTCAATGGAATATTTCGACAACAATCTGGCGTTACCGACCAACACTTTTTCTCCGTCAACCTCAGTCATTAACCCATAACCTGCAACCTCTTCTATATTCTCAGCAGCAGTAAGGCCAATCTTTTTCTTTTCGGCATAACTAACAATAGCTTTGGCTATCGGATGAGTACTATTTTTCTCAACGGAAGCTATTATACATATCAGTTCTTCTTTTGAAACGCCTGGAATAACTTCACAGGATTCCACTTCAAAAACTCCTTTAGTCAGAGTACCTGTTTTATCAAATACGACTGTATTGACACGGGTTATGGCATCCAGATAATTTCCACCTTTGAACAAAATACCTAAACGGGAGGCTGCTCCGATTCCTCCGAAATATCCTAATGGAATACTGATAACCAATGCACACGGACATGAAATCACCAGAAAAACCAATGCCTTATACAGCCAATCATTAAAAACAAATCCGAATAACGGGTTTATGAATGAATAGATATATGGGATCAGCACAATCAAAAAGGCAAGGCCGATAACAATAGGGGTATATATACGGGCGAATTTTCTAATAAACAATTCGGCCGGTGCTTTACGTTCAGAAGCGTCCTCTACAAGTTCCAGAATACGAGCCAATGCGCTTTTATCAAAAGGCTTTGTCACCTTCATCCGGATCACTTTGTCTGTAACAATCATACCGGCAAGTACCTCCTCACCCTTGCGAATATCTCGTGGAACACTCTCTCCGGTAAGGGCCGCTGTGTTGAATGCTGCTATTTCGTTAAGCATAATTCCATCCAACGGTACACGTTCACCGGCTTTTATTTCGATAATTTCGTTTATAAAGACTGACTTCGGATTGACTGTAACGATCTCGTTCCCTCTCACTACCATTGCCTTTTCGGGTCTGACATCCAACAAGGCACTGATATTACGTTTAGCCTTGTCTATTGCTCGATCCTGAAATAATTCACCAACTGAATAGAACAGCATGACAGCAACTCCTTCCGGATATTCCCCGATATAAAAAGCGCCTAATGTTGCGACTGACATCAACGTAAACTCACTGAAGTAATCTTTCTGGAGAATACTTTCCCATGCTTCCTTTATCACAGGTAAGCCGACAGGCAGATAGGCCAATACATACCAAACCAAAGAAACTGTATTTTCCTTGAAAAAAGCAATATCCAGTTGATTCATTATACCGCCTGCTACCAACATCACCAATGAAAGCATTACTTTCCAATATTCGCCTATGAAGCCATTTGCTTCCTGGCAATTTCTGACCCGCATATTTGCATTCGTTTCACATTTGCATTGTCCCATAATCATGTTTATTATTAGGTTTATGATGCAAAGGTAGCGGATTGCAGGTGCAACAAAGTTGCAAAAACTCAACCGAAAAAGTTTCGAAGGCATTTCGGAATCCGGGAAGGTACTTTTTACATCAAAACAGGTGCAAGGAATTTAACCAGAAAATATCCCCCGGCAATTAGCCATAGATACAACAGGGAAGCAAGTATAAATGGTTTGGCACCAGCTTTTTTGAATTTGTCAATGCTGGTTTCGGCTCCCAATGCAGTCATCGCCATGGTAAGCAAAAAAGTATCCAGATTATTGATGAAAGTGATCAACCCTTGTGGCAGTAAATCAAAAGAATTAAAACCGATAACTGCTAGAAAACCGATGGCAAACCATGGAATGGATATGTCTTTCATGCGGCCGCCTTGTCCGCCTGTTTTCACTGCTGCCCTGGATACCATGAAACTGGTGATCAACAGTACCGGAACCAGCATCATTACGCGGATCATTTTCACGATAATGGCAACATCGGAAATTTCTTTTCCCATCGCATTTCCCGCACCTACCGTATGTGCAACTTCGTGTAACGTAACACCGGTAAAGATTCCCATTTCGTTGGGCGACAACATAAAAGTTCCGTTTCTATATAATATAGGATAGATAAACATTGACAGAGTACCAAAAATAACTACGGTGGACACAGCTACCGCAGTTTTGTATGGCTTGGTCTGGATGGTCGATTCAGCTCCTAAAATAGCGGCTGCACCACAAATGCCGCTACCAATGGAAGTCAGTAGTGCGACCCCACGGTCCATCTTAAGCATACGTCCAATTAAGATACCTCCGAGAATAGTTGTAGCTACTACAATGGCATCGATAAATATGGCAGGTAGCCCCACTGCCAGCACATCCTGAAAAGTCAATTTAAAACCATAAAGAATAATGCCTATCCGTAAGATACGTTTTGAGCAGAACTGAATACCCGGTACCCATGTTTCCGGAAGATTGTTTCTGAGGCTATTGGCATATAGCATACCTAAAATAATACCTACGATCATCGGACTGAAAGAGAGTCTTTTTATGAACTCCATGTCGCCTATGTAAAAGGCTGCACATGAAAACAGGGCTATTAACAAGACCCCGTGAAGCATACTGTTTCTTTTTTCGCTTAACATAAATGAATTTATTTATAGTGTTTTTATTAGTACACCACAAAGTAAGCACTTTAAATCGGGACGCAAGCAATTAAAAAATTTATACCCCATAACTTATCGTTATTTCTGTTCTTGAAAATATGTTCCGGTTTTGTTATTATAAAAAAGCCCCATCCAAAGTATAATCTATACGCTTGGGATGGAGCTTGATTTCAGGAAAAGTCAGTCAGACTGATCACTATCCTTTTATTTTTCTGCAGGCATTGCCGGTGTTGTGGGCCAATATGGATTTTGGTACAGCGGAGATAAATGGACGGATGTATGGTCAGAAGCTGTCAACAGGAATTGTTTAATTGGCAATGGTTGTAAATAATGGGCCATATGCCAGATATAACCATCCTTATATAAGTTCCCGGATCCCATATTTTTCTGATAAGGCCGGAGATACTCACTTAAACTGGCGTTTGATACATTTGCCGATGAACTACCGTCAGCAACCAACTGACCGGCATCATACCATTGTTCCATCGGAGTGTTCCAAAGATGGATTCCCTCCACATGATACGGTTCCACCATCATCTGCTCCAATGCTCTCCACCGTATTAGATCCATCCAGCGTAATCCTTCAGCCATTAATTCACTGCGACGCTCCCGACGCATGTTATACAAAACAGGGTCAGTCAATAATGATCCGGCAGAGTATGCGCCCCAATCTAACTTCTCTTTTTCCATATTGGTGGATGCGATAGTCACTTGAGGGTCAATAGCGGTTCCATTGAAGCCGGCTGCTGTACGAACGGTTTTCCAATACTCCAATATCTTTCCTGAAGCTATATTCTTCGTCAACTGATACTCAGCTTCCATATAGTTCAAAAAAGCTTCTGTTGCACGAAATACTATTGATCCGGTATAGCCGGTTCCGTTACCACACAGCTTTTTATCGAATGTACCACCTTTGCGAATTGCATATCCTGTACTATAGCCTTTTTCTTCGTTTGTCGATAATATGACCGGATAGGGTTCATACTCCATTCCCATTTCCTCTTCAGCATCCATATTCTTAAATAAATTTTTCTGGTTCGGTTCTTTCAGGAATATGTGTAAACGGGGATCTGTATTTTCTCTGACTGATGCCAAGGTTTTGTCATCATAAGAAAAATCATCATGGGATGCATAAACAGGCTTGCCGTCCTTCATGACAAAGCCTTCTACCATACTGCGGGTTAAACCGGTACCATAGTTGCCATGTTGAACCGAAACCTCGATGTTATTCACAATACTCAGTCCTTTGCTGTATTCACGCCAAAGCAAAACGTCAGGGTATCCGGACATGTCGATATTGCCAAACATGCTGAAATAAGGATTGTCAGGATCCGTTTCCGATTGAGGCACCATTCCTGTATTTTGAGTTAATTGTCCTTTGTACTTATCAGCAACAGTTTCTGCACTTTTTGCTGCAACTGTAAAGAAGTAGGTTATTTCATTATCGATATTACCCGAAGGATATTCGTAGTTGGCATTATACTCTTTATCTTTACCGGGCCAACCTTCACCGTTCGGTACAAAGGCAGTTCCTTTAAAATAGTGCAACCATGAGCCCTCAAACAATCCTACACGCGATTTTAATAAAAGAGCTACATCCGGAGACAGGCGATTGCGACGGTCATCAAAATTGTCGCTCATATAAATTAGTGCACTGTCTAAATCTGCAAGAATGAAACGGGCCACTTCATTGCGTGGGCTACGTTTGTTGGCCTCTACCAGGATTGTTTCATCATCCGGCATAGCTTCTTTCAAGATTGGTAAATCTCTCCACTTTTGAAGCATATCAAAATATGCGTAAGCGCGGAAAAAGTAAATCTCGCCAATATATTGACGAATATTGCGCTCTGAGCCGGAAATTCCTCCTTGATTATAATAACCTAATATTGTATTCAAGGAATAATTGATATTGCGGATATTGCTCCATGACCAGTTGCCGTTGGTTTGCCCAACCTTCCACTGATCTGTTGCATATCTGCCGTCTGCGGAAAAAGTTGCCTGATTGTCTGTGTGAACATCGTAGGCAAAAGTTCCATAATTCCCGCCATGAGAGGGCAATACATCTGTATATAGTTTATTGGCTATGGCCTGAACCTGGCTTTCTGTTTGATAATAATCTTCCGGAACTACATAAGAAGGAGGTTGCTTATCTAAAAAATCTTCACAGGCAACAACCGAGGTAGCAAGTAATGCTACAGATACAAAACGTAGAATATTTAATTTCATTGTTATCTTCCATTAAAATGTTACACTTAATCCACATGACAGAGTTCTCGACAACGGATAACCGTTACCTCCCGAACCACCGGAGATTGTTTCCGGATCAAATTGATCGACCAAGCTTGTCCCGGTCCACAAATTTTCTCCGGAGAAGTATATACGTAAATTCTGGACTCCATAACGAGAAGTCAGTCTGGTAGGGAATGTATATCCCAACTGTAAGTTTTTCAGACGAATATAAGCAGCGCTCTGTAAATAGCGGGTCTGTGTCTGTAGATTCTTATTGCTATATAGTGGGCGAGGTAAATAGGAATTAAGATTAGGACTCTGATAGCCCTCCTGAACCGACCATGTATCATCATTACGGAAGTAATCACTTACACTTTCAATTCCGGTAGCATGCCACATTCCGCTATTGCTTGCACCAAACAGATAAGTACTTCCTTGCCAGAAGTCGCGTTTCATAACCCCTTGGAAGAACATACGGAGATCAAAGCCTTTCCAGGAAGCATTCAGATCAAGACCAAACAGATAACGGGGAGTTGTATTACCTATAACAGTCCAGTCCCCCGTATCATTCAGTGTCCCCGAACCACCGGAAATCTTACCATCACCGTTTATATCTGCATACATAATATCTCCTGCCTTCCAGTCCGAACCCAATGCGCTCTGTCCACCGTTAGGCATTGTTGCTAAATGGGCCTGCATTTCTTCATCTGTCTTTGCAAGTCCCACTGTAGTATATCCCCATATCTCATTGGTATAGCGTCCTTCAATATACGTACTGACTGCTTTAGTCGGATTATTCGGATATCGTGTGATTTTCGTACGGGCATCCGAGACGTTAAATTTCGCGCCATACGTAAAACCATTATTCAAGCGGTCATTCCAACTGATTGAAAGTTCCCATCCGGAGGTTCTCAAGTCTGTATTGTTGGTAATCGGTACACCTGTACCCAGCAGAGCCGGTAGTTCGGGAGCGTTGCCAACCATATTTTTTGTATCGCGGATATACCAGTCGAATGATCCGGTCAAACGATTATTGAATACTCCCCAATCCAATCCTAAATTATAACTCTCAATTGTCTCCCAGGTTAATGAAGCCGAAACAAGTTCCGGAGCCGAAGCGGTATTGGGTTTATTGCCACTCATCAGCCATGCGCCATTCGAAGAACCCACCGACATGGTTTGATAAGTCTGATACCAGTTCGTTGTATTTTGGTTTCCCAATAAACCGTAGGAAGCACGAAACTTAAGAATATTGACAATATTGTTCAAAGGTTCAAAGAAGTGTTCACGCGCAACATTCCATCCCAAAGAGAAAGAAGGAAAGGTTTTCCACTGGTTGCCTTTGCGGAAACGTGATGTGCCATCTGCACGGAGATTTGCTTCGAGCAGATACTTTCCGTCATAACTATAATTGATACGTCCGAAAAATCCGGCTGTAGCCCAGTCATTGCGGGATCCATTGACAGATGGGGTTATGGGATTCCCGTCGTAATCGAGCCCGTTAGTCAAGTCTACCTGAGGTTTATTCGGAAACATAATACCGTCACGTTGCAGACCGAATTGAGTTTGTTTCAGATTTTCAGCCTGGAAGCCACCCATTACATGAAGATCATGCTTTTGGTTGAATTGGTGTGTGTATTCGGTATATATATTGAAATTATAATAATTCTCTTTATAATAATCTTCGTGTACATTCGAATATTTGTCGCAAGCATAGGCATTGCCTTCCACATCATGGTTGTAAAGCACTTGTTTATCCCAGTAGTTATTGGCCGACTTGATACGGTAATTGAAATCCACGTGTGTAATCCAGTCTTTTACCGGTTCGAAAGTAAAACTCACTTGATGATACATGTTATCCGTTTGAATCTTACCGGTTCCTCCTTCCGCTAATCCCAATATGGGAGAAGGGGCATAAAAATAGTAACCGTTGGGATCATACAAAGGTAAAACAGGCCAACCTTGACGAGCCATGTCCGAATATAGAGAGTTAGTCATTGTTGTGGGGCGTTTGTAATCTTCCCGGGTAAATCGCATTGTATAGTCAAACTTGAGCCATTTAGTCAGTTCGGAACCAATCTTTGCAGTGCCATTGTAGCGAGATAATCCCTCTTCTCCCAGATTCATAAAACCACCTTGGTCCAGATAATTGAATGAAGCATAATAATTCAACTTCTTAGTGCCTCCATTGACACTAAAGTTATGTTCTTGTGAGAAGGTCCACTTTTTAAAAATCATATCATAATAATCAATATCATCTACCCCGGTCACATAGCCATCTTGCCAGTATCCGTTATCACCGGCCAAGAGGGAGTACAAGATAGTCCCATCGTCAGTGATACGTTGTGCAGGTCCGTAAGGTTTGGCATTGTGATAGGCAACAATCTTTTTCATACGATCATTTGTAATGTAGGTTCCACCTCCTCCATTGGTATTGGTGTCATTGATCCAACTGGCAAAGTCAACCGAATTCATCATATGGTTCATATTAATCGGGTTTCCCCAGCGGAAACTATTATTATAGTTTACCTGGGTTTTGCCTTCCGTGCTTCCTGATTTGGTTGTGATCAAGATTACACCGAATGGTGCACGTGAACCATATATTGATGATGCAGCCGCATCCTTCAAAACAGAAATATTGGCAATGTCCTGAGGATTAATGGAATTAAGATCACCTTCCATTCCATCAACTAAAACCAAAGGTTCACCGCTGGTTCCCTGTCCGATAGTGGTAGTACCGCGAACATTTACACTTGGTTTATCTTCCAGGCTACCGTTCGTCTGTGTGATTCGTAGTCCCGGAACCATACCTTGCAATGCTTGTGCCGCATTGGTCACCGGACGTTCTTTCAACTCTTTGGCTGAAACAACGCTGACGGACCCTGTCAGGTTTACCTTTTTCTGGGTACCGAATCCCACAACCACGACTTCATCCAAAACCTCCGAATCTTCTTTCAAAGTAATATTATACGATTTTCCCGGAGACGTTTTTATTTCCTGAGACTTATAGCCGATATATGAAATTACGACTATCACACCATCCGGGACAGACAGAGAAAAGTCCCCCTCTAAATTTGTCACGACTCCATTAGTGGTTCCCTTTTCTACGACGCTGGCTCCAATAACCGGCTCTCCATTGGCGTCCGTCACTTTGCCGGAAATTGTATTTTTCCGCTGAAAAGTCTCTTTTACTACAACATTAGGCTTGCCCGATGTTGCAAAGACAGCCGAGGGAGCAAACCCGGCAGACAGCAATAAAGCCAATAGTAACTTACAATTGTTTTTCACTTTCATGTTTTTCATGTTTTTAATTTTCCAATCACATAAAATTAACGTTAACTAAATAAATGTCATTAAATTAAGTATATCAAGTTTGGCCAAAAATGATTATATCTCCGAATCTAACGCAGTTCTTTTCTTCTATACGGGTTATTTCGAATTCCTATCGAACATGTCTTTTATTTCCTCAAAGTTTTCAATGATTGTAGGATCGAAATCTGTGCTATTCATGTATTTCAGTAATGAAACAAGCATTTGTTTTGCTACCGGTCTGTTCTCTAAATCAGATTGCAAATCGAAAGTGGCTAATACCAATTTGCCTCCATGCACTTTGCCTTCATACAAAGAAGCCAGACGGCGATTATTAGTAAAGTTATCGACCATTTCTACAATAGGGGTCCCTCCCTGTATACTATCTGTTATCATGGTTTTGGAGTTCTTATTTAAATCCCACCATTGCCAATCGGTGTGCATGTCTGTCGGAAAATCAGCCAATGCTTTATGAGCCGGATTACATAATACTCCCATTGTCCCGGCCTGATTCGGAAAATGTACCGGGCTCCAGAATACAGGTACGAATTTGCCTTCGATACCTTTCATCTTTTTCCAATCCGGATTGAAAAGGACTTTTTGCCCTTCATTCAGCCATGCCATGGCCTGATCATAATTACGGGTATATTTCACATTACCCCATTCTACTTTTTCTCCTTCAGGATAAACCCATATGTTCCATCTGTTTACATAATCTGTTCCGATTACTTTTACACACACTTCCAGTTTTGAAGCATTCTGTATGTCTGTCAAGGGTACCGATATCTCACCCAATTTTCCATTATAACCAAATTTCAATTCTCCTACTTGTATTTCACTATGCTTTACAGAACGTCCTTTATCCAGAATATCCCAATGCAGTGTTTTGTTTGTCAGAATATCGTTTCCGTAATTGCATAACTCGATCTTAGCTTGAAACATTTCATCGTTTTTATATACTGCTTTAGGAAAGCGCAATAACGGCACCACCGGTGAACAAAACTCCCGGAAGGCTTTACCGTCGATAATTCCTTTACTTTCCCAGAAGGCATTCAATAGTCCGACGAGTGCTGTTCCTTGTCCCGGAAAGTCATGTAAATCAAGTAATTGAAAACCACTGATTCCATCAGTTTTCAATGCACGCTCAATTTCTTCTTTATATAAGATTGCGGCTAACTTTCCGGAAGCCATTAAATAATCGGGTGCTTTATCAAGTAATTTCTTTTTTTCAAGATCATTCTTCACAGCCATAAAATTTAAGGGTTTCAGAACTCCGGTATATTTGGAAATCTCGGTTAAATCCGGATAAACCGAATATTGGCCTATTTCGTGCGTAATCAGAGGGACCTGTATACCTGCAACCGACTCACTGTAATCTTTATCGAATGTAGGGGATAGTTGATTGAAAACTCCCTGTCCCCGTACCCAGCCTTTATTGGTCCACTGCGTGACAAAGAAATCATCGTTTGATTCCGGCCATCCGCCATGTCCGCCTTCGAACGTAAACGAAGTTGTTACGTATAAGTGTCTGTTATCCTTTGCTTTCAATTCGTCTAACATTGCAGACAGAATGGTGAAATCTCCCTGCAATTCGTTTCCCAGGCTCCAAAGGCAAAAAGAGGGGTGATTGCCGTAATTTTTGATAATCCGGTCTGCTTCTTCTCTTAAAAAGCGTACGGCACTTGAATCCTGCCCAATTGTAAGTACCCATGCAGGAAGTTCAACCTGTAAATAAAATCCCATTTCATCTGCTGCTTCAAAAGCTGCTTCGGGAGGGCACCAGGAATGAAAACGGAGATGATTCAGCCCATATTCTTTGGCTGCGGCATATACTTTTTGCCAGCCTTCTTTATTCATTGGAGGAGTTCCGGTTAATGGGAATATGCAACACTCCAATGTACCTCTTAAGAACAAAGGTTTATTGTTCATCAACATTTTATCACCGTTTGTTTCCAATTGGCGCATACCGAAATCTTCTTTTATTTCTGATACTCTTCCATTGGCCTCCAATGTGACCGTAGCCTGATACATTTCAGGAGTAAATTCATTCCATAATATCGGGTTATCTCCCATGTTGTAAAGCAACTCAACCGATGAGGCTCCGGCTTTCACATCCATCTTTTTTACCTGCTCTTCAAGTTGTTGAGAGCCGTTTTTTGCAGATACTTTCATCGAAAGCAATGCATGTTCTGCGGCAGGTGTATTGTTTGAAAACGAAATAACGGCTTTTACCTGTTTGTTTTTTACATCGGGATATAGTTGTATGCTTTCTAAACGTATTTTTTCCATGGCCCGGACAGTCATATCTCCTAAAATACCATTCCATTTAATTTGTGTATGATCTGTATATGCATGTGCCATACCATTGGAGATATCATAACGCTTGCGATTATCGACGCGTATGGTCAGAATATGCTTTTTACCGCATGTCATATAAGGAGTCAGATTGTAGCGGTGTGGCGTGCTTAAGCTTTCTTCATGTCCTTCGACTTTCTTATTATCTACCCAAACCTGAGTATCCCACAAGGCTCGTTCCAAATCCAGAAACAGCTCTTTATCATTCCATTGGGCAGGGACCGAGATCTCTCTTGAGTACCATGCAACTCCTACGTAATTGTGCAAACGTGTGAGATATAATAACTGGGGTTTTGACAGTGTAGGTTCCAAGGCATTGAGGGTTCCAAGTCCGGCATCGTCAGTTGTACCCGGTAACTGCATGGGCGTTTCAAACAGGTTGCCTTGCCATGATTCTTTTATTCCAACATCTGTACTGTCCAGCCTGACAGTCCACTCTCCGGAAATATCCAACTGTTTCTTTTCAGAAGAACATGATGTCGACAGAATAATGATCAATAAAGAAAATAGTAGTTTTTTCATATTATTACATTTTAAATATTACAAATAGCTGATCTTTCAACATTGCAAAATAGCTAAGAAAATATAACCTTGAAAATGTAAGAAAGGACTGTTATGATGTATAAAATCTCTAATTTTAAGTGATTATATCATTGATTATCTTTAGAAATACCCTAATAACCAGTGTTTTTAGATTAATTCAATAAAAAGAGTCGAAAAATATCTCGTTTTATAATAAAGATGTATATTTGCAAAAAGAGTGTAACTATGGAACGCAAAAAAGAAGGATTTACCAATCAAAGAGCGATTGTTCTTCCTGAAGCTATAAAAAAAATATTGGTCGGCAACGAGCTGACTAATTTGTTGTATGTAACGGATATCGGGTATTATCCACATGCCACCGGACACTATCGAGCCAGAAGATATGGTTCGCAACAGCACATTCTTATATATTGCACTGAGGGAGAGGGCTGGTATAGCATTCACGGTCAAAGACAGAAAGTATGCAAAGACCAATTCTTCATTATCGAAGCGGGCTTGCCACACATTTACGCCGCTTCAGAAAACAGTCCATGGAGTATATATTGGTTGCATTTCACCGGAGAAAAAAGTCATTTGTTTAATTCATTCTACAACAAACTGCATAAAATAGATGAATCTCCCAACGCACGTATTAAAGATCGGATGCAGTTGTTCGAAGAAATTTACCAGAATCTGGAAATGGGATATAGTATTGAAAACCTGGAATATACTACACTGTGTCTGTGGCATTTTATAGCTTCCTTCAAGTTTGTTTCACAGTTTAGAGAAATTAATCGGGCCAAACAAGGAGATGTCACTCAGGAAGCGATCAGTTATATGAGAAAGAATATCGAAAAGAAACTCTCGCTGGATGATATAGCCGGCAGTGTCAACTACTCATCTTCGCATTTCGGACAAGTGTTTTTAAAGAAGTCCGGATACACTCCTTTAAATTACTTCAATCAATTGAAAATACAAAAGGCCTGTCAGTTACTTGATTTTTCAGACTTGAAAATAAAAGAAATAGCAGAACAACTTGGCTTTTATGATCAATACCATTTCTCTAAAGTATTCTATAAGCAGATAGGCGAGACACCAAGCAGTTACAAAAAAAGGAATAAAGGATAAAAAAAGAAAATGCAAAAGTACAGTTGATAAATGTAGGAAAGTAGTACTTAAAGTTTGTTTATAAGGCAAATTGAGTGTATCTTAGCAGGCAAGATGTATATCTTAGCGGCCAAGATGCAAATCTTAGCTGCTAAGATGCACATCTTGCGACGCAAGATGAACTTATCGCCTAAGGGAGGCCATTTACTGAAGTAGCCGGAGCGACTTTGTCCGGCATACTTGGCAAGTTTTTACCTTTACTTCCGACAAGCCCACTCTTTATCGGTTTTCTCTATTCACCTTTTAAAAACATTGCAAGCTATGGCTGAATATCAAATGCAAGAACTGACTCTTCCCAATGAGGAAGACAAGAAAATTCTTTTCCCGCGCATGAAGCTGTCCGGGCAAGTAGACTTAAATTACATTGCTTCACACATTAATTATGCAAGTTCTTTTACCCCGGGGGATATCATCGGACTGACGAAGGCTTTGGCGCAGGCCATTGCCTATGAAATGGGGCAGGGACATTCAGTGAAAATTGACGGACTGGGTATCTTTACTCCTTCACTGGGGTTACGTGACGGAGCCGAGCGTGAGAGCGGTGAGAAAGGTGGTAAAAAACGTAATGCCATGAGCATCTGTGTAAAGAATATCAATTTTCGTGCTGACAAACAACTGATCATTGAAACAGGAGACCACTGTATGCTGGAGCGTTCAGAATGGAAGTTCAGGCACTCTTCGCAATTCTACTCAGAGCAGGAACGACTCAAGATGGCACAAGACTATCTGGCTGTGAATCATTTTATGAAAGTGGCGGATTATTGTCGCTTGACGGGGTTGTTGCGTGACAAGGCCGCACGGGAGTTGAAACGCTGGACCAAACAACCTGAAACAGGTATTGATTATCGGGGACAGGGCTCGCATAAGATATACATGGTCCGTTCCAACTTATGAGTGTGTCCTTACAAAAAAGATAATCAGTGCATACGCATCGCGTTGCCGGGACATATCGGTATTTTTGCGGAAGAAACCTGATTCCGACTCGTCTTAAAATGACTTCATGTTATTATTGTGTGAAGTTGTTTTAGGGCAAGTAAGATACCGGACACCATTGATTGCGGATATGTATCGGACAGATTTTAAATGATCTGCTTTCTTTATAATATGCATCCGCTCTTTTCTTCTCTGTTTACGAAATATTTTTATCTCTAAATAATCACTATTTACATCCATATAAACTCTCGTATTTGCATTATATTCCATATTCTGCGTTTATTGATTTCTTTGAATTAATATATATTTGTATTTTTGATTCACTTTTATATCACAATGAAAAGAATGATTATATTGATCAAGAAGTGAAGTTTTTACTCTCTATGAAATAATAATGTAATTAAATAGTGATATATGTATCACTGTTTTCAGTGACAAAAATGTATTTAATATCGTTTTATGGTGGCAAATAGTGAAGCGAATAATACGTGATTGATAAATTTTGAAATATTTTTTCTGTTAAGTATTTGAAATGATAAATCTATGCGCTATATTTGCTGTTACACTAAAAGATACTAAATGAAGAATTGCTCTTATTGAAATAATGTTAACTGTACGGCTAACGCTATTGGATCCGTTAAATAAGAATTCAATAAGAGAAAGAAAAGATATATTTGATAATAAAATTTTATAGGGGTATTACACTTACATAACAAATTACTTTATTATAGGTACAAGAATATTGGGGGGAGATGCGAGGATATTACAGTAAGTCAATTGACATTATTATTGCTCAAATATCAGTTGAAAAACGAGATTTATACAGGATAAGCTGCATTGGATGTTTTGTTCACTGAATAATAACCGGAATTGACGTTAATATAAAAGTTCTATATATGAAAAAAATATATCTGTTATTATCATTTCTTTCTGCATTCTTTTTGCTCTCGGCTTGCTCAGATGATACTGAGCAATGTTTATATTCTCCTAAAGTATTTGATACCGGTAATTTATTGAGTAATAAAGTAAAAGAGGAATTCTTGAATTTTGATTATCCTGCTGGAATTGTTCCGGTTCTTTTTGCGGCAGATAGCATAGAGCCCATTAAAATGGGTGCTTATGCTGACGAATGTTTTGATGCTCTTGTGGATTCAATATCTGAATCAAAAGATTTTAAACGTAGGGGAATGCTGGTACTTGTGTCCAGGAATCCGGAGCTGATTCAAATTCGTTTGGGGAGTCGGTATCGGGTTTATTGTAATATGACTGGCGCAACTTCCGGAGTCGATTACTTAAACTTGCAGAAACAAATACGGGAAAAAGGTATAGAAGAAACTCTTCCGTTGTTTTTACAAAATACATCAGTTCGCATTCAAGAGTTGAATGCTTTACCTTCGTATAAAAAATATCGAATAAATTCTGCCGTATCGGCTATTTCTACTTGCCTGGAATACATAGGAACTCCCTCGGAGAACTTTTATGGAAAATGTGTTTTAACTCCTATTCTGAAGACAACGTCATTGGGGTACTATGTTTTTAAATCTTGGCTGCTGACCTTCATGTTTGTATGTCTGATAATGCTTTTGTGTCGTTGGGCATTGTTTTTAGTAGTGAAGCGTTTATTGCAGAAACATGTTATAGGCCTTATTTGGTCTCAAAAGATTATCAATTGGGGATTAGGATTGTTGTTTTCTATTTCAGCAGCGGCTTCGGCTATTATTTTATCCAGCGGACGTATGGAAGATGCGATCGCATTACAGGCCATCGGAGTTCCTTTTATAGAAAATTTTCAGATAGCGGCTGCCGATTATGTGTTGAAAACATCTTTTGTGGCTGCGTTCTTTTTTGTGTTGATGTATGCTTTGAAACGTAATATAGTATCAGATATATTTTTATATAGCCTCTTGGAACCAGAGAAGCAACAGGCTATTTATCATAATTTGAGTGATGCTCAAAAGACTACTTTGGTTATAGGGCATGAAGCGGATCTCAGCAAAGTTGAAGAAAGTTCTGAACCATATTCCGAATTATTCACTTCTCGTGTTTCCCAACGGGAAACCATGACTATTGTTTCGTTGGCGATGGCAGCTTTATTTTTGATTCCGCGTCCATTGATAATTATGGGCATTGCTTTAACCATTTATCCTTTGGCCGGACAATGTGTGAAGATCTATCATGTTGTAAGTAATAATACACTTCCTGAACAAATAAAAAGAGATAGGAGGACATCGTTAATAACTAATTTGCTTATCATTTTTATTATAGCTTTTATTACTGTTTTGATGGGATTGTTTTTTAATCCTATGCCGGATAAAAAAGAGATTGATTTAAATGAGGCAAGAACCGAACTGGTCACATCGGATAGGCTTGAGGGGAATTATACCGTTAGTAAATCTATTGCCGGACAAGTTCAGGTATCCAGTGGAATTATAAAAAAAATAAAAAATGGTGCGTTTCAATTATTGATAACCGGCAAGTCTTCACCTAAAGTGTACAAACTTGGTTTTGACTCTGATGAAATGATATTTGTTTCTGAGGAATTGGGTAATGGGATCATTCATTATGACAAAGATTTGGATAAAATTAAAGTTGTATTTACTATAAATGAACATACGACATGGACAATTTCAAAATGATTTATTCGATTCCATTTCTGTTTTTTACTTTTGTATCTTGTAGTAACTCGTCAACAGAAATGGTTGCTAAAAGTAAGTATGATGCTCAAATTGCTGAGTATAAAGAGTTAAATGAACAGCAAGCTGCTGTTATAGAAGATAACTTAGAGAAAAGTAAGATCATCAATAATGTAGTGACAGAGTTGAACCAAATAGCCGGGAATACGCAATCTTTACGTGTGAATGTAGAACATGGGGTCGGAGAACTAAGCCAGGCTGAAGAGATTAACCGGAAACTCCAGATTTTGAAGAAACGATTGACCGCTGTCGAGGGGAAGCGTAGTGACAGCAGTAAGAATCTGTTGGCAACGATGGATAACCTGAAGAGTATTATAGAACAAAAAGAAATTGAAATAAATAATCTCAAACAAGAGATTGCGAATCAACAACAGACCATTGCTAATCAGAAAAACACAATAGCTAATCAGCAGGTAACGATTGATGCCCAAAGTCAGGAACTGATGGCTAAGCAACAGGAAATGTGGTACAAATTAGGTGTTGAACTGCATTCAGTTGTAGAAGAATTGCCAAAAGTGAAAGGCAGGAAGGATAAGCGAAACATTAAAAACACCAGATATTATATTCTTAACAAAGCAAAAGAGTGCTTTGAGCATGCTGCACAATTGGGACATTCGCTCGCAAGTTCGAAAGCCCGGCAGATAGAAGGTGAGATGAGCAGGTTATAATACGTGATTTTATTGTTTTTCTGTTTTTAATTAGTAGAAAACATTAATTTTGCATTCGATTTAAATCCGATTCGAATGTCACAACTTCCAACGTTAATAGCCGACCTCGCTCTGATTTTGATTTGTGCCGGTGTTATGACTTTGTTATTCAAGAAACTGAAGCAACCACTTGTGCTGGGTTATGTCGTTGCCGGTTTTCTTGCCAGTCCACACATGCCTTATACGCCTTCGGTGATGGATACAGCCAATATTAAAACCTGGGCGGATATTGGAGTCATCTTTTTGCTTTTTGCCCTTGGACTGGAATTCAGTTTTAAAAAGATAGTGAAGGTTGGAGGTACGGCTGTCATTGCTGCCTGTACCATTATCTTCTGTATGATTCTGTTGGGGGTTGCTGTCGGGATGGGCTTTGGTTGGCAGCGTATGGACAGTCTGTTTCTGGGCGGGATGATTGCTATGTCTTCTACTACCATCATCTACAAAGCGTTTGATGATTTGGGGTTGCGGAAGAAACAATTTACCGGTTTGGTGCTCAGTATTCTGATTCTTGAAGATATACTTGCCATTGTGTTGATGGTGATGCTTTCAACGATGGCTGTCAGCAATAATTTTGAGGGAACAGAGATGTTGAGCAGTATCGGTAAACTACTTTTTTTCCTTATTCTTTGGTTTGTGGTAGGTATTTATGCCATACCCGAATTTCTGAAACGTTGTCGGAAATTGATGAGTGAAGAAACATTGCTGATTGTTTCTCTGGCTCTCTGTTTCGGTATGGTGGCTATCGCTGCCAATACGGGCTTTTCTGCTGCATTCGGTGCCTTTATTATGGGGTCTATTCTTGCCGAAACAATTGAGGCCGAATCTATTGACCGATTGGTGAAACCTGTGAAGGATTTGTTTGGAGCTATCTTCTTCGTATCAGTGGGAATGATGGTAGATCCTGCAATGATTGTTGAATATGCAGTTCCAATTATAGCTATTACATTGGCAGTAATCTTGGGTCAGGCTTTTTTCGGCACAATGGGCGTTATGCTGGCGGGACAACCTTTAAAGACAGCCATGCAGTGTGGTTTTAGCTTGACACAGATAGGGGAGTTTGCTTTTATTATCGCTTCTCTCGGTTTGTCCTTGCATGTGACAAGTGATTTTTTATATCCGATCGTAGTTGCTGTTTCTGTTATCACCACATTTCTGACTCCTTATATGATCCGTGTTGCCGAGCCGGCTTCAAATTTTGTAGACCGTAAGTTGCCCGAGTCGTGGCGACGTTTCCTGATGCGGTATACTAACGGTTCCCGGACCGTCAATCATGAAAGCCTTTGGCGGAAATTACTGTTTGCCTTGGCACGGATTCTGGTGGTTTACTCCATTGTCAGTATTTCTGTGATTACCCTTTCATTTCGTTTTGTGGTGCCCTTGTTTCGTGAACATCTTCCGGGTATCTGGGGACCACTGGCGGGAGCTGTTTTTACTATTTTGTGTATATCTCCTTTCCTGCGGGCCATTATGGTGAAGAAAAACCATTCGGCAGAATTCATGACTTTGTGGAATGACAACCGTGTCAACCGGGGACCTTTGGTTTCTACGATTGTGTTTCGTGTAGCTGTTTCCGTTCTGTTTGTCATGTTCGTGATTACCCGTCTTTTTAAAGCGTCTGTCGGATTGATGTTCGGAGTTGCCTTGTTGCTGGTAATCCTGATGGTTCTTTCACGGCAGCTGAAGAAACAATCTATTTTGATAGAACGTAAATTTTTTCAAAATCTCCGTTCCCGTGATATGCGTGCCGAATACTTGGGGGAGAAAAAGCCGGCTTATGCCGGGCGTTTGTTGTCGAGAGATTTACACCTGACCGATTTTGAAATTCCCGGAGAATCGGCTTGGGCCGGAAAAACATTGCTTGAGCTGAATTTGGGCAAAAAGTATGGAGTGCATGTTGTTTCTATTCTACGGGGAAAGCGTCGGATTAACATTCCGGGAGGTTCTGTCCGTTTATTCCCGATGGATAAGATACAGGTTATTGGTACTGATGATCAGTTAAATACATTTGCAGAGGAAATGTCTCATGTTTCTGTCATTGATTGGGATGTGTTTGAGAAAAGTGAAATGACATTGAAACAATTGTTGATTGATACTGATTCTGCTTTTCTGGGCAAAACGTTGCGTGAATCAGGTATCCGGGATAAGTACCATTGCCTGATAGCCGGTGTGGAGCGGGGAGGAGAGGCTTTGATGACTCCTGACGTAAATATTCCTTTTGAAGAAGGAGATGTGGTATGGGTGGTAGGTGAGAATGAAGATGTATACCGGTTAATAGGGCAAAATTGTGATAGAAAACGTTAACAGGATACTGGCATATCATAAAAAAATGCGATATTTGCGAAATGATTCAGATAGAGACTATACTTGATATACTTGTTAAAGGATTCGTGATTGGCATTGTGGTTTCTGCACCGCTGGGGCCTGTAGGTGTCCTTTGTATTCAGCGTACTTTGAATAAAGGACGCTGGTACGGATTCGTTACCGGTCTGGGTGCTTCGTTGAGTGATATTGCTTATGCCCTTCTAACGGGATATGGCATGAGTTTCGTGTTCGATTATATCAATAAGAATATTTTTTATCTACAGCTTCTCGGAAGCATTATGCTATTGGTTTTTGGTATATATACATTCCGTAGCAACCCGGTACAATCCATCCGTCCGGTATCAGCCAATAAAGGTTCTTATTTCCACAATTTCATCACCGCTTTTGCGGTTACACTTTCAAACCCTCTTATAATTTTCCTTTTCATCGGTTTGTTTGCCCGTTTTGCATTTGTGCAACCCGGTGTGTTGGTTTTTGAAGAGATAACCGGTTATCTGGCCATAGCTCTCGGAGCATTGGCATGGTGGTTCGGAATTACTTTCTTTGTCAATAAAGTGCGGACACGATTCAATTTGCGTGGCATCTGGATTCTGAACCGGGTGATCGGAAGTATTGTGATGGCTGTGTCTGTGTTTGGATTGATATTCACTCTGTTGGGGGAATCTATCTATTAATGTAGGAGAAAAGAAAGAAGATGAAAATAGCACAACAACTGAAAGAAAAGAATATTGCCGAGTACCTTATATATATGTGGCAGGTAGAAGATCTGATCCGTGCCAATGATTGTGATATCGACCGGATTAAGGAGAACATTATATCCCGTTACAAGATTGGCGATGAAGAACGCCGTGAGTTGACGGAATGGTATTCTAATCTGGCTTCAATGATGCGGGAAGAGGGAGTCCGTGAGAAAGGACATCTCCAGATAAACCGAAATGTAATCATTAACTTGACCGAACTGCATGCAGCTTTGCTGGCGTCGTCTAAGTTTCCTTTCTATAGTTCGTCTTACTTCAAAGCACTGCCTTTCATTGTAGAGTTACGAAATAAAAACGGTCAAAAGGAAGAACCGGAACTTGAAACCTGTTTCGAGGCTTTGTATGGGATGATGTTATTGCGTTTGCAGAAGAAGCCTATCAGCCCGGAGACTACAAAGGCGATGGAGGCTATCAGCAGTTTCCTGTCTATGCTGGCTAACTATTACGACAAGGACAAAAAAGGAGAGTTAAAATTGGAATAGAAATGAATACGATTCACCACAGAGTACACGGAGGACACAGAGTTTTAATCTCTTGTTTATTAAGATGTTTAAGAAAAAGATATTCTCTGTGTTCTCTGTGTCCTCCGTGGTGAATTAAACTCAAAAAAAGATAGAAATGAATATATTAGTCACCGGAGCCAACGGGCAACTTGGCAATGAAATGCAGGTGCTTGCCAAAGAAAACCTGCAGCATACGTACTTTTTTACGGATGTGCAGGAGTTGGATATTTGTGATGAACAAGCTGTTTATGCCTATGTGAGTGAACACAAAATTGATGTCATTGTGAATTGTGCGGCTTATACAGCGGTGGATAAGGCGGAAGACGATGCTGAATTTTGCGACAAACTGAACAATGTCGCACCAGAATATTTAGCTCGGGCGGCACAAGCCAACGGAGCTGCGATGATTCAGGTTTCTACCGACTACGTGTTTGATGGCACAGCCCATATCCCTTACACAGAAGATCAACCCACTTGTCCGACCTCAGTTTATGGCTCTACCAAATTGACCGGTGAGCAGAACGTGATGAACCATTGTGAAAAAGCTATGGTAATCCGTACGGCATGGTTGTATTCTATCTATGGCAATAATTTTGTGAAAACGATGATTCGTTTAGGACGTGAGCGTGAGTCTTTGGGGGTTATATTTGATCAGATCGGTACGCCGACTTATGCCAATGACTTGGCTCTGGCTATTTTTGCAGCCCTTAATAAAGGTATTGTCCGTGGTATCTATCACTTTAGCGATGAGGGAGTTTGTTCTTGGTACGACTTTACAATAGCCATTCATCGTTTAGCGGGAATCACTTCATGTAAGGTGAAACCATTGCATACTGCTGATTATCCGGCAAAGGCACCTCGTCCGCATTATTCCGTACTCGATAAGACGAAAATAAAAGAGACATTTGGCATTGAAATCCCGCATTGGGAAGAAAGCCTGAAACGTTGCATTAATCAATTAAGAGTGGAGAATCTGTGATTCTTCATCCTCAATTCTTGAAATATGGCAGATAATACAGAAATATTAAGAAGGCGCACTTTCGCCATTATTGCACACCCGGATGCCGGTAAGACTTCACTGACTGAGAAATTGTTGTTGTTTGGCGGACAGATACAGGTGGCAGGAGCAGTAAAAAGTAACAAGATTAAAAAGACGGCGACTTCCGACTGGATGGAGATCGAAAAACAACGTGGCATCTCAGTCACTACTTCGGTGATGGAATTCGATTACCGGGACTATAAGATTAATATTCTGGACACTCCGGGACACCAGGATTTTGCCGAGGACACATACCGTACCCTGACGGCAGTGGATAGCGTTATCATTGTGGTAGATGGCGCGAAGGGTGTGGAAACTCAGACTCGTAAGTTGATGGAGGTTTGCCGGATGCGGAATACACCGGTGATTATCTTTGTCAACAAGATGGACCGTGAAGGGAAAGATCCGTTTGACCTGCTGGATGAACTGGAAGAAGAACTGATGATTCAGGTGCGCCCATTGTCGTGGCCTATCGAACAGGGTGCCCGTTTCAAAGGAGTTTATAATATTTACGAACAGAAACTCGATCTTTATCAACCCTCTAAACAGGTGGTAACGGAAAAAGTGGAAGTGGATATTCATTCCGAGGAATTGAACAAGCAGATTGGTGATACGCTGGCTGATAAATTACGTGGTGATCTGGAGCTGATTGAAGGTGTGTATCCTGAATTTGATGTAGAAACTTATTTGCAGGGAGAGTGTGCTCCTGTATTTTTCGGTTCGGCTTTGAATAACTTTGGTGTGCAGGAATTGCTCAATTGCTTTGTTGAGATTGCTCCCGCTCCCCGTCCGGTACATGCTGAAGAACGTGAGGTGATTCCCGAAGAACCTAAATTTACCGGTTTTATTTTCAAGATAACAGCTAACATCGACCCTAACCATCGTTCATGTGTGGCATTCTGCAAGATTTGTTCTGGCAAATTTGTAAGAAATGCGCCTTATTTGCATGTGCGCCATGGCAAGACGATGCGTTTCTCTTCGCCCACCCAATTTATGGCACAGCGTAAGACAACTATTGATGAGGCTTGGGCGGGAGATATTATCGGTTTACCGGATAACGGAACGTTTAAAATTGGCGATACGCTTACCGAAGGCGAACAGCTTCATTTCCGTGGTTTACCGAGTTTTTCACCGGAGATGTTCAAGTATATTGAGAATGCCGATCCGATGAAGCAGAAACAGCTTGCCAAGGGCATCGACCAGTTGATGGACGAAGGTGTGGCCCAGTTGTTTGTCAACCAGTTCAATGGCCGCAAGATTATCGGTACAGTGGGGCAATTGCAGTTTGAGGTCATTCAGTATCGTTTGTTGAACGAATACAATGCTTCTTGTCGCTGGGAGCCATTAAGTCTGTACAAAGCATGCTGGATTGAGAGTGATGATCTGGAAGAACTGGAAGCATTCAAAAAACGTAAATATCAGTATATGGCCAAAGATCGCGAAGGGCGTGATGTCTTTCTGGCCGATTCGAATTATGTGCTTCAGATGGCACAGATGGATTTCAAAAATATTAGGTTCCACTTTACGAGCGAGTTCTGATTCGCTTTACGAAATAAATTGGATTAAGACGGTGGGCGGGTTGCAGAACAGTGCAATTTGTCCACCGTTTGTTCTCTTTCTGACAATATAAAAACACCTTGTTAACGCATTCTTATGGTATAATTTTCCCTAAATAAGGGGCGATGTTGCCTTAAAAATTTTACCTTTGTAATCTAAACAAAAACTCGAAGTCATGAAGTATAAATTGTTAGTCCTTGATGTAGACGGGACATTGCTTAATGATGAAAAGGAGATTACTCCACGTACCCTCGCTACCTTATTGAAAGTGCAGCAGATGGGTGTACATCTTGTTTTAGCATCGGGCAGGCCTACCTATGGGATTTTGCCATTAGCTAAAAAACTGGAATTGGGTAACTATGGCGGATATATCGTGTCTTATAACGGTGCGCAGGTTATTAATGCAAAAAATGGAGAAGTATTGCTTGAGCGGCGTATTAATCCGGAAATGTTGCCCTATTTGGAGAAAAAGGCACGTAAAAACGGATTTTCTATCTTTACATACACCGAAGATCGGATGATTGCCGATTATGCTAATAATGAACATATTCTTTGGGAAGCACGTCTCAATGGGATGGAGCTGATTGAGGAACCCGAATTTTCGGCAGCTGTAGATTTTGCTCCTTCCAAATGTATGTTGGTCAGTGATGATGAAGAAGCATTGGTAGCTTTGGAAGAACATTGGAAGAAACGTTTGAACGGTGCACTCGATGTATTCCGTTCGGAACCTTATTTTCTTGAAGTGTTGCCTTGCGGTATCGATAAGTCTACCTCTTTGGGAGCACTGTTGTCCCACCTTGATATTACACCCGAAGAAACGATTGTGATAGGCGACGGTGTCTGCGATGTTTCGATGATACAGTTTGCCGGATTGGGTATTGCCATGGGGAATGCCCAGGACTCTGTGAAAGTTTGTGCCGATGTGGTGACTGCATCGAACGAAGAAGACGGAGTTGCCCTTGCCGTAGAAAAGGCGATTCTTGCAGAGATCCGTCCTGCCGAGATTCCACTTGATCAGTTAAACGAGCGTGCTCGTCACGCATTGATGGGGAATCTGGGTATTCAATATACTTATGCGTCCGAGGACCGGGTTGAGGCTACCATGCCGGTGGACGAACGAACCCGACAGCCTTTTGGCATTCTGCATGGAGGGGCTACTCTGGCATTGGCCGAAACAGTAGCCGGATTGGGGTCGATGATTCTTTGCCAGCCTGATGAGATTGTCGTTGGTATGCAAGTCAGCGGTAATCACATGTCATCTGCCCACGAAGGAGACACGGTGCGGGCTGTCGGCACCATCATCCACAAAGGTCGTTCATCTCATGTCTGGAATGTGGACGTATTTACGTCGACCGACAAGTTGGTGTCTTCTATTCGGGTGGTGAATAGTATATTAAAGAAGAGATGACGTCAGAAGAAACAAATAATTGTGAGATTATAGATGAGTTGATCCGGCAGGGAAGAAGTTTTGCGATGTATCGCAATCCGGGGGAAGAAGAACCTCACTTTCTGATGCAGACTTACGGAGAAGTACGTTTGGTTCGGGAAATGGAAGAACTAAACGGACAGACAGGTTTTGTTATCGCTCCTTTCCGGGTTACTCCGCAATGTCCTATCATACTGATTCAACCGGACTGTCAAGAAATTCCTTCCTGTGCAGGCAGCCCGCGCAGGAGTGTGCAGCCTGTCTGCACAGAGGTGTGCAACCGGTCTGCACAAAACGAACGGCCTGTGAGAGCAAAAGAAGCTTATGCAGCCTGTTTTGATATTTTTATCCGGGCTTTACGGGCACATACTTTCGATAAGCTGGTGCTGTCCCGCAAAGTGACGGTGAAGAAAGAACCGGGGTTCTCTCCTGCAAGCGCTTTCTATAAAGCTTGCAGGCGTTATATTTACTCCTATGTCTATCTTTGCTATACTCCGCAAACGGGAGTGTGGATGGGCAGTACACCGGAAATCATTTTATCGGGTGAGAAGGGAGAGTGGAATACTGTGGCATTGGCCGGAACCCAGTCTTTACAAAATGGTGAACTTCCTCAGCATTGGGATGAGAAGAACCGGGAGGAACAGGAATATGTAGCCGCATATATCCGTAATCAACTCCGATCGTTAGGTATTTCTCCGGTGGAGAAGGGACCTTATCCGGCTTTTGCCGGAGCTTTATCGCATCTGAAAACCGATTTCCGTTTCTCACTGAACGATAGTCGTAAATTGGGGGATTTGTTGAAGCTATTGCATCCTACTCCGGCTGTGTGCGGATTACCCAAGGAGGAAGCCTATCGGTTTATTCTCGATAATGAAGGCTATGACCGCAGTTATTATTCCGGATTTATCGGCTGGCTCAAACCGGAGGGGAAGACAGACCTGTATGTCAACCTACGCTGTATGAATGTGAAAGAGGATACTCTGACACTTTATGCCGGAGGTGGGTTACTGGCATCTTCCGAATTGGATGATGAATTTCAAGAGACTGAAAAGAAGATGCAGACGATGAAGAACTTGAACTCTTTATAAATAACTTAATAGAGCGATGTATTCAGATAAGGAAAACATATTGCAGTTGGTAGCGTTGCTTCGGGCACACGGAGTGACGAAAGTGGTCTTATGCCCCGGAAGCCGGAATGCTCCGATTGTACACACACTTGCCGGACATCCTGATTTCACCTGTTATTCGGTAACAGACGAGCGGAGTGCCGGTTTTTTTGCTATCGGGCTTGCCTTACATGGCGGAAAACCTGCGGCAGTCTGTTGCACATCCGGTACGGCTCTGCTGAATTTGCATCCTGCCGTGGCGGAAGCCTATTATCAGAAAGTACCTTTAGTAGTTATTTCTGCCGATCGTCCCGCAGCCTGGATTAACCAGATGGATGGGCAGACTTTACCGCAACCGGGTGTCTTTCAGTCGTTGGTGAAGATGTCTGCGAACTTGCCTGAGATACATACCGACGAAGACAAATGGTATTGTAACCGTTTGCTGAACGAAGCATTACTTGAACTGAATCACCATGGCAAAGGACCTGTGCATATTAATGTACCGGTTTCGGAGCCTTTGTTCCAGTTTACGGCAGATGTTCTTCCCGAAGAGCGTGTTATAACACGTTATCAGGGACTGAATGTTTATGATCGCGATTACGACGGTCTGATTGATCGGCTTAATAAATACAACCGGCGCATGATAATTGTCGGACAGATGAATCTGATTTACCTGTTTGAGAAGAAATATTCAAAGATGCTGTATAAGCAGTTTGCTTGGTTTACCGAACATTTGGGTAACCAGACTGTTCCCGGTATTCCGATCCGGAATTTTGATGCTGCTTTATATGCCATGTCTCCGGAAATGCAGGAAAAGATGATGCCCGAACTGGTAATCACTTATGGAGGACATATCGTCTCCAAGCGGATGAAAAAATTCCTTCGTCAACATCCGCCCAAGGAGCATTGGCATGTGTCGACGGATGGTGAAGTGATTGATCTGTTCCAAGGTTCACTCACGACGGTCATTGAAATGGACCCGTTTGAGTTCCTTGAGAAAATAGCTTTCTTGCTGGACAACCGTACACCAGAGTATCCTCGGCAATGGGAAAATTTTTGCAAAGAACTTCCCCAACCAGAGTTGCCCTATTCGGAGATGTCTGCCATAGGAGCGTTGATAAAGGCTTTGCCTGCTTCATGTGCTTTACACCTGGCCAATAGTTCGGTTGTACGCTATGCTCAACTATACCCTTTACCCGATACAATAGAGGTTTGCTGTAACCGTGGAACAAGTGGTATCGAAGGTTCCTTATCGACAGCAGTCGGTTATGCCGCTGCCTCCGGAAAGTTGAATTTTGTGGTCATTGGGGACCTGAGTTTTTTCTATGACATGAATGCGTTGTGGAATAATCATTTCGGAAGTAATCTCCGCATACTTCTCTTAAATAATGGGGGAGGAGAAATCTTTCATACTCTGCCCGGCTTGGAAATGTCCGGTACTTCGCATCGTTTTGTGACTGCCGTACACAAGACGTCTGCTAAAGGGTGGGCTGAAGAACGTGGCTTCCTTTATCAGGAAGTGCAGGATGAAAATCAGCTGGACGAAGCAATGAAGGTTTTCACCCAAGCCGAGTTATTGACTCAGCCTGTGTTAATGGAAGTTTTCACAAACAAGAATAAAGATGCACGTATTTTGAAAGACTATTATCATCAACTAAAAAAATAAGATTATGATTAAACAAGGGGTGATGTTGATTGGTGGCTTATTGCTGTTTGTTATAAGCCCACTTGTGGAGAAGGTTGGGGCCATGTCTCCCGGGAATACCGTATTACAGGAGGTGACGGCTCATGTAGATACAATCGATTTTAGGTTGGCCTCTGCCGAAGAAGCTAAACGCCTGATAGTGGTTGAGGATCATTATACGCGTAACTGGACTCCGTTTGATATTGCAGCCCGTCTTGAGAATCCCGAAGGAAAAAGAGAAGATCTCGTCAGTCTGGCTATTGGTGAAGTTCGTGAATGGACTCCCCGGGAGGCGCAACAGATTGAACGGATCAGAAAAAGCCTGAATGACACGATTCGTAAGTATGGTTACCGGATTCCTTTCCCGAAAGAAATAGTATTGGTAAAAACAACAATGAAAGATGAAGGAGGAGCCGGAGGGTATACTCGCAGTAACTGGATAGCACTGACTGACGTTACTTTTCAGCGGGGAAACGAGCAGTCGCATACTCGTCTGTTGGTGCATGAAATTTTTCATATCCTGACACGTTTCAATCCCGGATTCAAAAAGAAAATGTACGAGGCTATTGAATTTAATATTCTGCCAAAAGAGATTGAATTGCCCGAAGATATTCGGGAATGCCGGATTTCCAATCCCGATGTCAGCCGTTGGGACAGCTATGCCACTTTTACAATCGATGGTAAACCCCAGAATTGTACCATGGTTATATATGCCAACAGGCCCTATACCGTTGGTAAGTTCTATCAGTATATCAATGTCGGTTTGATTCCTTTGGATAAAGCATTCAAACCAGTTCGGGAAAATGGCAAGACGGTTATTTATCCGTTGCAGAAAGCTGCCGACTTTTTTGATAAGGTTGGGCGGAATACCGGATACGTTATCGATCCGGAAGAGGTGATGGCAGATAATTTCGCTATCGCAATGTTGAACAACCCCAATGTAAAGACACCCGGACTCCAGAAGAAAGTACAGGAATTATTAAAGAAATAACCATTAAAATGAATAAAGATGGAAACGAAAAGAGAGTGGACTCCTATTAAAGAATATGAAGATATTCTATTTGATTACTATAATGGCATTGCTCGTATTACAATTAACCGCGAGCGTTATCGCAACGCTTTCACACCGACCACAACGGGTGAGATGAGTGATGCTTTGCGTATTTGTCGTGAAGAGCCTGACATTAATGTCGTGGTACTGACCGGTGCCGGTGACAAAGCTTTCTGCTCGGGAGGTGACCAGAATGTAAAGGGACGAGGCGGATACATCGGTAAAGACGGGGTGCCCCGTCTGAGTGTGTTGGACGTACAGAAGCAAATCCGTTCGATACCTAAACCGGTTATTGCCGCTGTCAACGGATTTGCTATCGGTGGCGGACATGTACTGCACGTAGTATGTGATCTTTCCATTGCCTCCGAAAATGCAATCTTCGGCCAGACCGGACCGCGTGTAGGTAGCTTTGATGCAGGATTCGGCTCTTCTTATCTTGCCCGTGTGGTGGGACAAAAAAAAGCTCGTGAAATTTGGTTCCTTTGCCGCAAGTATAATGCTCAGGAAGCTTTGGATATGGGACTTGTCAACAAGGTGGTGCCTTTGGAAAAACTGGAAGACGAGTATGTCCAATGGGCCGAAGAGATGATGCAGCTCAGTCCATTGGCGCTCCGCATGATTAAAGCCGGCTTGAATGCCGAACTTGACGGGCAGGCAGGTATTCAAGAGTTAGCCGGTGACGCGACTCTGCTTTATTATCTTACCGATGAAGCACAGGAGGGCAAGAATGCATTCCTTGAAAAGCGCAAACCAGATTTTAAGCAATATCCTAAGTTCCCATAAGTAAAAAAGGCCTTCTTGATGGGAGGCCTTTGCTTTATAGTATTCCTATGTATACAATAAATATTATTCCCCGTATCCTCCATTTCAAGCAGCCGGCAGGAACTTCCCGCGGTACCTATACTACCCGGAAGGTTTGGTATATCTATCTTTCTACGACAGAGTATCCGGAACGTGTCGGAGTGGGAGAGTGTGCTCCGTTGCCTAAACTGAGTTGTGACGACCTGCCGGATTATGAACAAATACTCTGCAATGCTTGCCGGTGTTTGGAGCAGACAGGCAAATTGGATACGGAAGCTTTGCGTGATTATCCTTCGATTCTGTTTGGACTTGAAACAGCTCTTCGTCATTATGAAACTCAGAGTTGGGCATTATGGGATACTCCTTTTTCCCGGGGAGAAACCGGTATACCCATCAACGGACTTATCTGGATGGGCGATTTTGATAGGATGTTGCAACAGATCGAAGTAAAGATGCAGTCAGGATACCGTTGCATCAAACTGAAAATAGGTGCGATAAACTTCGAAGAAGAATTGGCACTGCTGAAGCATATCCGTGCTCATTATTCGGCGAGGGAAATAGAGTTGAGAGTGGATGCCAATGGTGCTTTTTCACCCGTTGACGCTATGGAAAAACTGAATAGGTTGGCTGAATTGGAACTACACTCCATCGAACAGCCCATCCGTGCCGGGCAGTGGGAGGAAATGGCCCGCCTGACGGCAGACACTCCGCTTCCCATTGCATTGGACGAAGAACTGATTGGCTGTAATACTCCCGAAGGAAAACAAGATCTGTTGACGTCTGTCCGTCCTCAATACATTATATTGAAACCATCTTTACATGGTGGAATCAGTGGTGGTAATGAATGGATTGCAGAAGCGGAAAAGCAGCATATCGGTTGGTGGATTACTTCTGCACTGGAATCGAATATCGGACTGAATGCTATTGCACAATGGTGTGCTACTTTCCGTAGTCCGCTGCCTCAGGGATTGGGAACCGGACTGTTGTTTACAGACAATATCGAAATGCCCCTTGAGATTCGAAAAGATTGTTTATGGTTTTGTAAATAAAAGAAATACTTATGATATTTAATCGGGAAGAACAACAGCTGATGCTGGAAGGCAATTTGCTTTCCCGGGAAGATGTAAAAAGACTTGTTGCCAATTGTACAGACGCAACGCCGGTATTTCTGTGTGAACTCTACCGTTTTCTGGACGATTGGTTCAACGATTCTCCTTATCTTACTGTAAAGACGTCCGGTTCTACCGGAACACCCAAACAAATGAAGGTCCTTAAAGACCGGATGATGCAGAGTGCCCGGTTGACTTGTGAGTATCTGGGGCTTCGGCGGGGGGATAGTGCGCTATTGTGTATGCCTTTGCAATACATTGCCGGAAAGATGGTTGTGGTGCGGGCTTTGGTTGCCGGGCTGAATCTGGTTGTCCGCACTCCTTCCGGTCATCCGATGGCGGATTTGGATCAGCCGTTACGTTTCTCGGCAATGGTTCCGCTGCAGGTTTACAATACTTTGCAGATAGCCGCGGAAAGAGAAAGGCTCTGCCGGACCGATATTCTTATAATTGGCGGTGGTGCGATAGATGCCGGTCTGGAAGCTGAGATACGCCAATTACCGGGTAAGGTGTATTCTACGTACGGCATGACGGAAACCCTGTCGCATATTGCTTTAAGACGGCTGAACGGACCGGATGCGAGTACTCTTTATTATCCTTTTCCTTCGGTACGACTTTCTTTGTCACCCGAGCATACATTGATTATTGATGCTCCGCTGGTTTGCGATACGATTTTAGTGACAAATGATGTGGCGGAAATAAATTCGGACGGTAGCTTTTCTATCCTGGGCAGAAAAGACAATACCATCAACACCGGAGGTATCAAAGTGCAGGCGGAGCAGGTGGAAGATATACTGCGTCCTTGGATACATGTTCCCTTTGCCATCACTTCCGTTTCCGATGCCGCATTAGGGGAGGCCATTGTTCTTTTGATAGAAAATGGAGGGTATACGGAACGGTTGGAGGAGAAGATGAAAGAGCTTCTTACCAAGTACCAGTTGCCTAAAATGGTTTTTTCAGTGGGCACTATACCCTTGACGGAAACAGGGAAAATAAATCGTGCCGGTTGCCGGCAATTAGCTGCTACTTATCAGGTGGGGCGTTAAGTGTTTTTTCTTTTTCAGTTGTATCATATACGGAATGGCTTTAAATTTAATAACCAACACATATAAACTAATGAATAAGATTTGCTTTTTTATCGGAGCTTTTATTACCCTGCTTCTGGCGGGTTGCAGTTCCAGTCCGATTTCACATGTCCGTTTGGCTACCTTCAACATCCGTTACGATAATCCGGGCGATAGCTTGAATTCCTGGAAATACCGTAAAGACCGGGTTTGTGAGTTTATCCGTGAAAAACAACCGGATGTACTGGGTATGCAGGAGGTGTTACATCATCAGTTAGAAGACTTGTTGGCCGGACTGCCCGATTATGCCTATGTAGGCGTGGGACGTGAGGATGGAAAAACTCAAGGTGAATATGCTCCGGTTTTCTATCGGAAAGATAAATATGACTTACTGGACAGCAATACATTCTGGTTGTCCGAACATCCGGATAGTGTCGGTAAACTTGGTTGGGATGCTGCCTGTACCCGTGTTGCCACCTGGGCTAAACTGAAGGAGAAATCCACCGGAAAAGAATTCCTGATGGTAAATACTCATTTTGATCACGTAGGGACAGAAGCCCGGAGGAACAGTGCATTGCTTATTATTGATAAGATAAAAGAGATAGCCGGTACACACCCCTCTATGATGACCGGAGACTTTAATGTTTCTGAGGAATGGGAAGCTTATAAAACAATTACATCCAATGAGTTCGTATTGAAAGATGCGTGGAAGATAGCTGCGAAACAGACAGGAGAAAGCTATACTTTCCATGATTTTGGAAGGGTACCGGTGGCTGAGCGGGAGAAGATTGATTTTATTTTCGTAACTCCGCAAATAAAGGTGGCGGATGCGGAAATTATTTCTTCCGCGATTACAGACTCTACCTATTTGTCTGATCACAACGCACATTTGGCCGACCTGGAATTCTAAACCACATAAACAGATTACATGACCATGAAACAAAACTTGCATTTGTTATTTGTCGCTTTTATACTGATGAGTTTTTATAGTTGTACTCCGAAGACTGAGTTATCCTCTCCGGACGGACACATCAAGGTGGCTTTTGCAACAGAACCTGACGGAAAGATGGTTTATCGGGTGGCGGTCAATGATACTCTTTTGTTGGACAACTCATCGCTTGGTTTCGAGGCGAAAGACGGGATCGACCTTAATCAAGGATTTCGTGTCGTGAAAACTACGTTTACAGATAAAGATGAAACCTGGACCCAACCGTGGGGAGAGAATAAAACGAACAGGAATCATTATAATGAAATGGCGGTTTTCTTGAAGAACGATGCCAATATAGAGTTAACTCTTCGTTTTCGTGCATTTGATGACGGTATAGCTTTTCGTTATGAATATGAAGTGCCCGGCGTTGACTCTTTGCTCGTCACCGACGAATTGACTGCTTTCCGCTTTCACGAAGATGGAATTTCCTGGTCAATTCCGGCCAGCTTCGAAACCTATGAATTGTTGTATTCGGAACAGAAGATCAGTGAAGTGAAGAATGCCAATACTCCTTTCACTTTCAAAACTCCCGGTGGGATATATGGCAGCATTCATGAAGCTGCTCTTTATGATTTTCCGGAGATGACACTAAAGCAGGATGGAGGCCATGCTCTAAAGTCGGAACTTGCTTCCTGGCCCGATGGTATCAAGGCTCGTAAAGGGAATAATTTCATGACATCATGGCGTACCATTCAGATTGCTCCGGCAGCTGTCGGCCTGATTAATTCATCCTTGATTCTGAATTTGAATGAACCTTGTAAACTGGAAACTACCGACTGGATTAAACCGATTAAATATGTTGGCGTTTGGTGGGGAATGCATCTGGGGGTAGAAACCTGGAAGATGGATGACCGTCACGGAGCCACAACCGCTAATGCGAAAAAGCATATCGATTTTGCTCATGACAATAATATCGAAGGAGTATTATTCGAGGGGTGGAACGAAGGCTGGGAGAGCTGGGGTGGTATGCAGAATTTTGATTTTACCAAACCGTACGCTGATTTTGATATTGATGAAATAGTCCGTTATGCACGTGAGAAAAATGTTCAGATCATCGGACATCATGAAACCGGAGGAAATATTCCCAACTACGAACGCCAGATGGAAAAAGCGATCAAGTGGTATACCGAAAAAGGTATTCATATACTGAAAACCGGTTATGCGGGTGCTTTTCCCGACGGACATTCGCATCACGGACAATACGGAGTCAATCATTACCAAAAGGTAGTTGAAACGGCTGCTCGTTACCATATGACTTTGGATGCGCACGAGCCTATCAAAGATACGGGAATACGCCGTACCTGGCCCAATATGATGACTCGTGAAGGTGCCCGTGGGATGGAGTGGAATGCCTGGAGTGAGGGAAATCCTCCTTCCCATCACGAGATGTTACCGTTTACCCGTTTACTGGGTGGCCCGATGGATTATACTCCGGGTATTTTCGACATATTGTTTACACAGACGAAAGATTCTCCTAAACGCCAGAAGTGGAATGACCAGGATAAAGGCAATAGCCGTGTCAATACGACACTGGCCAAACAGTTGGCAAATTGGGTTATCTTATATTCCCCGTTACAGATGGCTTCTGATATGATTGAGCATTATGAAGGACATCCCGCTTTCCAGTTCTTTCGTGATTTCGATCCGGACTGTGATGAATCAAAAGCATTGGCCGGTGAGCCGGGAGAATTTGTAGTGATAGTGCGCAAGGCTAAACAGAATTATTTCTTGGGAGCCTCTACGAATGAGGAACCACGGACTTTACCGGTCAGCCTTGATTTTCTGGAAAAGGGGAAGACTTATAAAGCAATAGTCTATGCTGATGGCGAGCAGGCTGACTGGAAAACCAATCCGACCGAATATCAGATTACGGAACAGGAGGTGACGGCAAGAGACACAATAAATATCCGCATGGCCGCCGGTGGTGGGCAAGCCATCTCATTTATGCCCTTGCAGAAATAGAAACAGCATGATAAGAGGGAGGTAGTCCTTCAATTCCGAACGCAATATTTTCAGGGCTTGCCCTATGCGATAATTGACAGTTTGCGGAGAGACGTTTAGTTTCTCCGCAATTTCTTTATGAGTCAGTTGTTGATTTCGGTTCATTTCATATGCCTGACGAAATTCTGCCGGTAGCTTTCTTAAAGCCTCTTCATACAACCTGAAAAGTTCGTTTTCCAGATAAAAGTCAGGTGAAGAAAATTCGCTTTCATATTTTTCGGCAATTTCCAGATGTACCTTACGCTTTATTTCGAAATGGGAGATTTTATTAAGTGCCTTGTTCTTGACAATAGTAAAAAGAAGAGTTTTTAAGGTTAGTTCCGGAATGAGGGTTTTTCTGTTTTCCCATAACCACATCATGGTGTCCTGCACGATTTCTTCCGATTCACTCAGTGTGACGTACTGAGAACAAAAGACGCATAGTCCGCGAAAGTAATGGCGGTAAACATTGTCAAATACTTCTTCGCACCCTTCTCTCAAGGCTGATATAACGGCATTATTATCATTTATGTTTAGGTTAGTCAGAGTCTGTGCCATTCTTTTTTTCATTGTTATTAGCGAACAAACGTAGCTAAATTTTCGGTACTGACAAAATGATTCTTCGAAGAAAAAAAGTTTGTGTTTTTATTTAGTAACTTTGCTTTCTGAAATGTATTATACATAACAACGTATGATATAGGTATAAAAGATTTGGTTAATACAATGGATGAAACAAAACTACTGAACTACTTGAAAGGAGAATCAGATGCTGAAGAGTGTCTGGAAGTAGAGACATGGTACCATGACTCTGCGGAACATAAAAAACAACTTGAACAACTATATTATATGCTTTTTGTCGGTGAGCGCAAAGCGGTGATGGATGCGGTGGACACCGAAAGTTCACTGAGCGCTTTGAAGGATCGGATGAAGCAGAAAGAGCCGGATAGAAAATCGGTGGGTAAAATGCGTGTTTCAAAATGGAAGCGTTATGCAGTACCTTTGGCTGCCTTTTTGTGCGGTTTACTGATTTCTACCGGAGCTTTGTATTGGATGTCTTCCGGCAAGTCTGACGGATATGTTTTTGCTACGGAAGCCGGTCAACGGGCACGTGCTGTTTTGCCGGATGGCACGAAGGTGTGGTTGAATGCTTCAACGCAGCTTGTTTATAAACCTTCTTTCTGGAAGCGGGAAAGATTGGTTGATTTGAATGGTGAGGCTTATTTTGAGGTCTCTCATAATAAGCATAAACCCTTTGTTGTTAATAGTAAAGATGTCAGGACTTGTGTGCTCGGTACAAAATTCAATGTCCGGGCACGCTCGTCCGAAGCAAAGGTTGTGACGACTTTATTGAAAGGATTGGTGCAAGTGCAGCTGCCGGGACAGTCCGAAGAAGAAGGGATCTTACTGAAACCGGGACAAACGTTGAGTGTGGATACCCGTACGATGCAGTTGATGCTTACCGAAGCTGATCGTCCGGGTGATGTGTTGCTTTGGATTAACGGAAAACTGAAATTCGAACAAGCTACACTCGTGGAGATTGTGCAATGTCTGGAAAAGCATTTTGATGTACATTTCATTATTTCTGATGCACAGCTGAAAAAAGAACGTTTCACCTGTACTTTTAGTACGGATGATGATATCAGACAAATTCTTTCTATACTTGCTCTTACCAAACGTTTTGATTATAAATGTGAGGATAATAACATAATATTGACTCCCAAGGCGGGTAGATAGCGATTTATTATTATAACCTAAATCAGTAAAAGGGACTGTTTCCAATGTGGAATGGTTCCTTTTTTTTATTTCTCAATCTGTATTCTTATTCTTTTTTTATTCTTTTTTTGAAAAAAGTCGCTTCTTGATTTAGTATGCTTATAGGTTGAAATGTATTATTAGCAGAAAAGTGAATATAGTTAACCCTAAAATCTGTAACGATGAACAAGGACCCTTAATTAAAAACCAACCTTAATATGAATTAGCAGTTTTCTTTTGCTAAACCTTTCAATTTTTACCTAAAACATTTTCTAATTAAAAAAGAACAAGATGAAGAAATCAGTGAAACACAAGTTTCAGTACTTGCTATTTTTTCTATTGTCGATGCCTGCTTTTATTTTTGCTTCAGCGCAAGATATCCGGGTAAATATCGACTTCACTAAAGCCCCTTTAGGTAATGTCCTGGATGAAATCGGACATCAAACCTCATTATCTATCGTGTATAACACCAGGGATGTTAACCCCAATCAACCCGTTTCCGTTAAAGCTACTAATGAAAATATTACGTCTGTGATGAATCGTTTGCTTCGGGGGACGGGGATTTCCTATTCTATTATGAACAAACACCTCATTCTTTCAGCTAATGATAAGGATAAAGCTATTCAGCAGGAGAAAATTACGGTTACGGGAAATGTCTCGGACGCTAAAGGCGAACCATTGATCGGAGTAAGTATACTGGTGAAAGGAACATCCAACGGGACAATCACCGATATGAACGGACACTTTTCAATATCGGCTGCCAAAGGAGATGTCATCGAGATATCCTATATCGGCTATGCTTCGCAGGTCATTACAGTGACAGACTCTAAGCCACTGAAAATTGTGATGCAAGAAGACACGGAAGTGCTTGACGAGGTTGTTGTGACGGCTTTAGGTATCAAGCGGGCACAAAAGGCATTGAGCTACAATGTGCAACAAGTGGGTGGCGATGCCATCAATACAGTGAAAGATGCCAATTTCATTAACTCTTTGCAGGGCAAAGTTGCCGGAGTAACGATTAACAATTCCGCCGGTGGTGTCGGTTCGGCCTCCAGGGTAGTGATGCGAGGTACTAAGTCTATAACAAAGGATAACAATGCCCTTTATGTAATCGACGGTATTCCAATGTTCAATGTCAGTTTTGGCAAGAGCGAAGGTTCCTTTGCTACCCAGAGTGGTTCGGACGGTGTGGCCGACCTTAATCCGGATGATATTGAAAGTATTAATATGCTGACCGGTCCTTCCGCAGCTGCTTTATACGGCAATGCGGCTGCCAATGGAGTTGTATTGATTAACACGAAAAAGGGATCTGCCGAGAAGACAACTCTGACAGTCAGCAATAATACCATGTTCTCTGATGCGTATATTATGCCGGAGATGCAAAACCGGTATGGAAATAATCCGGGAGAATTTGCAAGCTGGGGCAATAAAACCAGACAGAGTTATGATCCTGCCCGTTTCTTTAATACCGGAGTGAATGTAATTAATGCCATCTCTTTCTCGACCGGAACAAAGAAAAACCAGACTTATGCATCGGCTTCAACAACGAATGCAACCGGTATCCTGCCTAATAACAGTTATAGCCGTTACAACTTCTCAATCCGGAATACGGCTACTTTCCTGAAAGATAAACTGACTCTGGACATCGGTGCCAGTTACATCATCCAGAATGATAAAAATATAACGGCACAGGGACAATATTTCAATCCGTTGCCGGCATTATATCTGTTTCCTCGTAATGATAATTTTGAGGAGATCCGTATGTTCGAACGTTATAGCGAGAGCCGTGGGGTGAATGCGCAGTTTTGGCCTTACGGGCATCAGGGGCTGAGTTTGCAAAACCCGTACTGGATTATGAAACGCATGAACCGTAAAACAGAAAAGAAACGTTACATGATCAATGCAAGCCTGACTTATAAACTTACGGATTGGCTGAACGTTGCGGGCCGTGTTAAAGTAGATAATTCGGATATTCGTTTGACTCAGGAGCGTTATGCATCTACCCTGACTACTTTTGCGGGAGCCAATGGTTTCTACTCGGACCAGAACCGTACAGACCGTAATACATATGCTGATATTATGGTAAATATCGATAAGAGGATAGGGGATTTCTCGCTGAATGCCAATATCGGTGCATCTATTAAAGATTTGGTTTACGAACAAATGGGTAATGAAGGCGATCTGGCCGGTATACCCAATTTCTTTACAGTGAGAAATATTAATTATGAAAGTAATTATAAGCCCAAACAGTTCGGATATCATGATCAGTCCCAGGGAGTATTTGCGAATATAGAATTAGGTTGGCGCAGCATGGCATATCTGACCTTGACCGGACGGAACGACTGGGAGTCGCAGCTTGCCTTTACTAAACACTCCTCTTTCTTCTATCCTTCCATCGGCGGATCTGTCGTTCTGTCGGAGATGTTCCGGTTGCCCGAGTTCATCTCTTATGCGAAACTGCGTGGTTCATACAGTTCGGTGGCTTCGTCTTTCGAACGTTATTTATCGAATCCGGGCTTTGAGTTCAATGAACAGTCCCATCAGTGGGGCTCTTCAACTACTTTGCCTGCCACTAATCTGAAGCCGGAAGACACACGTTCGTGGGAGGTGGGTTTAAATGCCAGATTATGGAACCACTTCAGTATAGATGCCACTTACTATCATTCGAATACGTATAACCAAACCTTTAACATCACCCTGGCGTCATCGAGCGGTTATTCTTCGGCTATTGTACAGACAGGTAATATCCAGAATTATGGTTTGGAACTGGCATTGGGATATACTAATACATGGAGGGATTTCAGCTGGAACAGCAGCCTGACTTATACCATGAATCGTAATAAGGTGAAACGTCTGGCCAGTGGCGCGACGAATCCGATAACCGGTGAAATCATCGATATGCCGGAGTTGCGTATGGCTGTGTTGGGAGCCGACGGTTATGGTCCCAGAGTCATCCTGAGAGAAGGTGGAACGATGGGGGATCTGTATGTAGATAAGGGGCTTCGTACGGATGGTAACGGAAATATCTGGGTAGATCCCCAGACAGGTAAAGTCGGAGTGCAGGACTATGCCGAACCTAAAAAAATAGGTACGATGAATCCTGATTTCAATATGGGATTCAGCAATACCTTTTCTTATAAAGGCGTCAGCCTGGGCGTGGTTCTGACCGCGCGTGTCGGTGGATTATGCGTGTCGAACACTCAGGGTATACTCGATTATTACGGTGTGTCCAAAGCTACAGCCGATGCACGTGATGCCGGCGGAGTATGGATCAATAACGGATTCGTAGATGCCAAGTCTTATTTTCAGACCATCGGAGGCTCTACCGGAGGATTGGGACAATACTACACTTATAGTGCGACGAACGTACGCCTTTCTGAGTTGAACCTGAGTTATACATTACCTCGTAAGTGGTTTAACAATAAAGTGGGCATAACGGCAGGTATCGTAGGAAAGAATCTTTGGATGATTTATTGTAAAGCACCGTTCGATCCGGAAATGACCCCTTCCACTACCAGCAATTTCTATCAGGGGGTAGATTACTTTATGCAGCCGAGCACACGTAATATTGGCTTCAATGTTAAGTTTCAATTTTAAAACAAGTCGATTATGAAAAATAAAATATTAAATATGGCTTTGGCCGCAGCTATCACGCCACTCTTGTGTTGCTGTACCAGTAATTTTGAGGAATACAACACTAATCCGTACGAACCCCATTCACTTAATCCGCCCATGCTGTTTGCAACAATGATTACTACCGGAATCAATGTACAGCAGAATGACAATCAGATGATTGACCAGATGGTAGCGGGACCTTTTAGCGGCTATCTGACAATGGCTAACTCATGGGGTGGTTCTAACTTCAATACATTCAACCAGACGGAATCCTGGAATCAGATTCCTTTCAATACGCCTTTTGAGAAATTCTATTCCAACTACTTTAAATTGGAAACGGCAACCGGCGGAAAAGGTCACTATTGGGCAATGGCGAAACTGCTTCGCGTAAATACAATGTTGCGTGTGACCGATTGTTACGGCCCCATTCCCTACAGTCAAGTGGCCAATGGCAAAACGGCTGTTGCATACGACAGTCAGGAAGATGTATATAAACACATGTTTGAAGATTTGGATTATGCAGTACAGATATTGGGCGAATTTGTAGACGAGGTCGGCGGATTGAAGCCGTTGGAGGGCTATGATCCGGTCTATAATGGAGATTATAATAAGTGGATGCGTTTTGCTAATTCGCTTAAATTGCGTCTGGCTGTCCGTATCAGTAATGTGGCGCCCGAACTTGCCCGTGCGAAAGCTGAGGAAGCGGTGAAGAGTGCCCGCGGACTGATAGATACGAATGATAATAATGCATATGTCGGTGTAGGTGCCGAACCCAATCCGCTGTGGCTGGTAGCCTCCAGTTGGGGCGAAATCCGTATCAATGCCACTATTGCCAGTTATATGAAAGGGTATTCCGATCCTCGTAGCGCAGTCTATTTCACGACATCCAAGTTGGGAGGCAATAGCCCGTATATGGGTATGCGTTCGGGATTGGAAGGAGTGAAGCCGGCCACTTATGCAGGATACTCTATGCCCAATTACGATCAGAAAGACGATATGTTGATGTTCTGTGCGGCTGAAACAGCCTTTTTGCGTGCTGAAGGTGCTCTGCGTGGTTGGGATATGGGAGGTAGTGCCCGTGACTTCTACGAACAAGGCGTTAAACTTTCATTCGACCAGCGGAAAGTGGGTGGAGCAGAAGAATATCTGGCAAATGCAGTGGCAGTGCCTGAACCTTTTGTCGACCCGACTAACCCGGTTAAATGCAATTATACACCGAAAACCAAGATAACGATTGCGTGGAATGAAGGTGCTCCTACGGAAGAAAAACTGGAGCGTATCATTACTCAGAAATGGATAGCCAATTTCCCTCTGGGCTTTGAAGGTTGGGCCGATTATCGGCGTACAGGTTATCCGGAAGTGTTTCCATCTGTCAGCAATCTGAGTAACGGAGTAATTGACACCAACCGGCAATTGCGACGTTTGCCTTTCCCATTGTCCGAGAAGCAGGGAAATGCTGCCAATGTTTCGGTAGCCGTCTCAATGTTGGGGGGCCCGGATACTGGGGCTACCGACCTTTGGTGGGCTAAAAAGAATTGATGTTTAAGCTAAAAAGAGAAAAGAAAATGAAAAAGAGATATTTAAATATAGTGGTTTTTGCGTTGTTCGTCAGTATGCTTCTGGGTTGCAGTGACTGGACCAAACCCGAAGCAGAGGATTTTTTTGAAATGCCGGGAAATGACTACTACGAGAATCTGAGAGCTTATAAACGTTCGGAGCATTCGGTTGCGTTTGGCTGGTTTGGAGGCTGGACAGGTGTGGGAGCTTCGATGGTGGGGAGTCTGATGGGACTTCCCGATAGTGTGGACTTCGTTTCCATCTGGGGAAACTGGAAGAATCTGGATGAAGCCCGGATGCTGGATAAGAAAAAAGTGAAAGAACTGAAAGGTACGCGTGCATTGATGTGCTTTATCGTAGCTAATGTAGGCGATCAGTTGACCCCCGAAGAGTATAAAGAGAATTATAAAGAATATTGGGGGTGGAAAGATGGAGATCAGGAAGCTATCGACGGCGCGATCAGAAAATATGCAAATGCCATTTGTGACTCCATCGATAAGTATGGATATGATGGTTTCGATATCGATTATGAACCTAATTATGGATCTCCCGGAAATTTGGCCAGCTATCCCGAAAATATGCTCACTTTCGTAAAGGCGTTAGGAGAGAGAATAGGACCCAAATCGGGCACGGGGCGACTGCTTGTGATCGATGGTGAGCCACAAAGCATTCATCCGGAAACCGGACCTTATTTTGATTACTTCATCGTGCAGGCATACTCCAACCTTGCGGGTAACTCCGATACTAATCTTGACAGGCGGCTGGCCGGTACAATTGCCAATTTTAAAGAGGTACTCACTCCTGAAAAAGTGGCTAATATGTACATCGTCACAGAAAATTTCGAATCCTATGCTCCGACAGGAGGAGGCGATTATGTAGATCGTTACGGAAATAAAATGCGGGCACTTGCCGGAATGGCACGCTGGACTCCGGTCATTGATGGTAAACAAGTTCGAAAGGGCGGAGTAGGGACATATCATATGGAATATGATTATCCGGGCGACGTTGAATACAAATACTTGCGTGAGGCAATCAGAATTATGAATCCCGCTGTAAAATGACTTAAATGAATTTGATTATGAAAAGAATAACAATAAAATCTTATTTGCTTGCTTGTGTTGTTCTGCCGATGATTCTGGCTGGATGCGAAGATGCCGATTACCGTGTGATTGACAATGCTATTTATCTGAATGAAGCATCCGAGAATGGTTCGGCAAAGGTTACGGTTGATCCTGAAAATGTTACCACAACTACTTTGACCGTACGCATGGGGCAGCCTGTTGCCGGAGATGTAACTGCTGTTTTGACGATTGACCCCTCTATTCTTAAAGAGTACAATGAAGCCAATGAAACTTCGTACGAGGTTCTTCCTGAACAATATTTTTCTTATGATAAAGAGATAAAGATTCAGGCGGGTGATGTAAGTGCCGTACCATCAGAATTTAAGGTGAAACCTTATTCGAATGAAAACGGAGAACTCTATGCCATTCCGGTATCCCTCACCGAAATTCAAGGACCGGTGTCTACGATCGGGCTTTCGTCGAAGTTTATTATTTTACTGGACAAGCCGCTGATACAGTCCGTGCCGTTTATGAATACAACAAATGCTGTAAAACCGTCCAAAGAAGGTTTGTGGGGAGTGACAACCAACGAATGGTCGCTTGAAGCCTGGGTACAAATGGATGGCTTTGACATTAATAATCAGGCTATCTTCAATTCGGGTAGCAAAGACCATGAGGTATATATCCGTTTTGGTGACGCTATGATTCCTTATAATTCATTGCAGGTGAAAACGCTGGGAAGTCAGGTTAATACGGTGACTTTGTTTGAGAAAGACAAATGGTATCATCTGGCGTTTGTCTATAATTCTTCCGGATTGTTATCGATTTATATTAACGGGGTGCTTGATGTGACTTTACAAACGAAAGGAGGCCCGGTACGGTTCGACACGATGAACATGGTTTCAAGCGGCAGCTACTTCCGGAACAATTGCCAGATGGCTCAGGTACGTCTTTGGAAGACAGCGATCAGCCAGACACAAATTCAGTCTAACATGTATTTTGCCGTGAAACCCGCTGATCCGAACCTGATAGGCTACTGGAAAATGGACGAGGGCAAAGGAAATGCTTTTGCCGATTGTACCGGACACGGATACGACCTCACGGCAGGAGGGACCCTTGTATGGAAAGAGCATGTTCGTTTTGATAAACAATAACTATGTAAAAGAAGAATAAGATATGAATAGACATTTGAATTTTGTGACCTTAATCTGTTTGATAACAGGGTTTGTATCATTGGCTTCGTGTAGTAACGATGATGATGAAATGAACAAATATCAAAAAATATATATCAGAACGGGAGTAGCACCGGGGGCTGAAATGAGTGCTGTAGTAGTGGTAGATCGCGTAAGTAATTCATTTACCGCTGACCGTTCTGATTTTGAAATACAACTGTGTGCCGTACAACCCGTTTCACGGGAGGTCACCGCTACTTTAGGTATCGATACCCTGAAAGTAAATGCTTATAATTCGGCTAAGAAGACGAAATGCGAGTTATTGCCCGGAGATAATTATGACATTGAGAAAAAAGAGTCCACTCTGAAAACCGGACAGACTGTGGCCGAGTCTTCTTTCCGTGTGGTTTTGAAGAACATAGAGAAATTGAGCAACCCTGACGGATACGTACTCCCGGTGATGCTTAAAGAAGTTACCGGTATGGACGGACAGGGTGTAAGTACATCTATGAATACGGTCTATATCCGGATTTATGCCAGCATACTCTATACCGGCTATACGAAGCCTGCAGATTGGGCGGCAGTGGACCGCAGTGCATGGGATGTAAGTTGCAGTAATGCATACGCAAACGATGATGCCAGATATGGTGCACATCTGGCTATCGATGGTGAAGCAAATACATCTTGGTTTTCGTGGGGAGTAGCCAATGCTGGAGAGTGCTGGTGGAATACAGTATTGCCCCGGCCTGTTACTTTGGCAGGATTTTCGGTTACTAAACAGAGTGCTTACGGATCGTCATACAATCTGAAAAGTGCGGAGATCAAAGTCAGGAAAGACGGAGCGACAGAATGGGTGACTTATCAGAGGACTTTGACTTTCAGGAGCTTTAAAGGAAACGAGCCGCAGTATGCAGTCATCGAACCACCTATCGGGGATGTTAAAGAGTTCAGGATTGATTGTCTGAGCCCGGATAGTTATACCGGATTTGCGGAAATAAATTTATTTGTGAAGCAATAGAGGTGTTTAGATTGTAGATAAGGGGGAGAAGCATCGGGGCCATGGGGTTTCGGTGCTTCTTTTGTGTACTTCATCCCGACAGAGCAAAAAAAAGAACCGGTAAGGATTAGTGATTTTGTGAAGTCAGTTGTATTATTATGTAGTGAATGCAACTTCTTGTCGTAATTTTGGGCTATGTTTTTAATATCCCCTATCTTTGCTTACTGGAATTGTTAACCGATGGAATTATTATAAAAAACTAACTGATGAATAAAAAGCCGATAAGCCCTGTATGTTGGGTGCCTACTGTTTACTTTGCGATGGGATTGCCGTTTGTGGCCCTTTCGATGGTTTCTGTCCTTATGTTTTCCGATATGGAAGTGTCGAATGCACAGATTGCTTTCTGGACTTCTCTCATTATGCTTCCCTGGACATTGAAGCCTTTATGGAGTCCGTTTCTGGAGATGTTTAAGACGAAGAAGTACTTTGTTGTCGCTACAGAAATCATTACCGGACTGGCATTTGCGTTGGTGGCACTTTCGCTGCCGTTGCCCGATTTTTTTCGTTATGCCATCGCTCTGATGGGGATCATTGCTCTCAGTGGTGCGACTCATGACATTGCGGGTGACGGAGTATACCTGACGGAGCTGACTGCTACCCAGCAAGCCAAGTATATCGGTTGGCAGGGAGCTTTTTATAATCTGGCCAAGATACTTGCCAACGGAGGCTTGGTTTGGCTGGCAGGTATGCTGAAGGATGAATTTGGAGTGGTACATGCCTGGATGATTGTGATGTTGATGTGTGCGGGTATTATGATTTTGATCGGCCTTTACCACATTCGGATTCTGCCTTCGGGAGGAGGTGCTTCCGGTGAAGTAAATACGGTGAGAGATGCATTGAACGTGCTTTGGGAAGTTATTCGTTCTTTTTTCCAAAAAAAACATATTGCTTTCTACATTGTCTTTATCATTTTGTACCGATTTGCCGAAGGATACGCCCTGAAGATTGTACCGTTGTTCCTGAAAGCACCGGTTGCAGATGGCGGATTGGGGCTTAGTACTCAGGACATCGGATTGGTATACGGTACGTTCGGAGCAGGAGCATTTATCCTCGGTTCGCTCTTGGCGGGTTATTACATCTCGGCTTACGGACTTCGGAAGACCTTGTTTTCTTTGTGCTGCGCTTTTAATATTCCGTTTTTGGTATACTTCCTGTTGGCACTTTACCAACCCTCTAACCTGTTGATTATCGGTACGGCCATTGTATTTGAATATTTGGGGTACGGATTTGGTTTCGTCGGATTAATGCTCTTTATGATGCAGCAAGTAGCCCCCGGCAAACACCAGATGGCACATTATGCTTTTGCCACCGGTATCATGAATTTAGGAGTAATGCTTCCGGGGATGATGAGCGGATATCTGAGCGACTGGCTGGGTTATCGTGATTTCTTTGTCTGGGTGCTGATCGCTACCATACCGGCTTTTGTCGTCACTTGGCTGGTACCTTTTACGTATCCGGACGGAAAGAAGAAATAAAAGAGAATTTCAATATAAATGAGATATATACATAATATTAATTTAATCGAATCATGGAAGAATTTAAAATTGCAGGTGCTGCTTTGCCGGCCATGCCTTGGGAAGAACGTCCGGCAGGATGCAAAGATGTAGTGTGGCGTTGTTCGGCAAATCCGATTATTCCGCGCGACTTGCTCCCTACTTCAAACAGTATATTCAACAGTGCCGTAGTTCCGTTTAAGGATGGCTATGCAGGAGTGTTCCGTTGTGATGATACCAACCGTCGCATGCGTCTGCATGTGGGGTTCAGTAAAGATGCCGTTCATTGGGACATCAATGAAGAGCCGTTGAAGTTTCAATGTGACGATGCGGAGATCGGGAACTGGGTTTATGGATATGATCCCAGGGTTTGCTTTATTGAGGACCGCTATTATGTGACTTGGTGCAACGGTTATCATGGTCCTACTATTGGTGTTGCTTATACCTATGACTTTGTAACGTTCCATCAGCTGGAAAACGCCTTTATTCCTTTTAACCGGAATGGAGTTTTGTTTCCTCGTAAGATAAACGGCCGTTTTGCCATGTTGAGTCGTCCGAGCGACAATGGACATACTCCTTTCGGAGATATTTTTTATAGTGAATCTCCCGATATGGAATTTTGGGGACGCCATCGTCATGTAATGTCTCCGGCTCCGTTTGAAGACAGTGCCTGGCAGTGCACCAAGATCGGTGCAGGACCTATTCCGATTGAAACATCAGAAGGCTGGTTGCTGATCTATCACGGTGTATTAGCTTCATGCAATGGTTTTGTGTATAGTTTCGGTTCCGCATTGCTTGACCTTGATGAACCCTGGAAAGTGAAATTCCGTTCGGGGCCTTACTTGATTTCACCCCAGAAAGAGTACGAATGCATGGGCGATGTGCCTAATGTCTGCTTCCCGTGCGCGGCGCTTCATGATTCGGAGACCGGACGAATTGCCATCTATTACGGATGTGCAGATACGGTGACGGGACTTGCATTCGGATATATTCCGGAAATTATAGAATTTACAAAACGTACAAGTATCATCTGAATCGGATAAAAGAGAAAGGGTGTAGCTATCCTGCCGGGATGGCTACACCCTTTTGTCTGTATGGCTACACCCTTTAGATAAAAGGGCGTAACCCTGTTTGGAGTTATCCGTTGTATGCTGTCAGCATCCAAACCATTTTTTCCTGTTCCTTCAGATAGTCGCTCATCATAGCCACTGTTACCTCATCGTTGTGTGAAGAGGCGAGAGACAGGACTTTACGCTCTTCTGCTATCAGGTGCCCGTAAGTTTCAAGAATATGATTCAACGCGTCATCGGCTTTGCTCACTCCGTCCACTTCCTTGATTTGTGCCATCTTCAGGTAGTCACTGTACTTATTGGCGGGAGTTCCTCCCAGCATCAATATGCGTTCGGCTATTTCGTCCACCTTTTCGGCAGCTCCGTTATAGAGGTCTTCGAATTTACCGTGCAGTACGAAGAAACCGTGTCCTTTGATATTCCAATGAAATCCTCTTAAGTTTGCATAGTGAATTTGAAAATCGGCAAGTAATTGCTGCAATGATACTACGATGTTGTTAGCTCCCTTTTCATCCAAATGTGTATAATTTAAAGTTTTCATAATGCTATTGTTTTTTTGAGTTAATACTATATATCTTCTTTTTATCTGGAACAAAGATACGGCACAAAATGATTCGTGTCAAACTGAAAATTTCTATCTTTGCATTGATAGATTCTATATCTTTAATAAATCAGAGAACGATGACTATACAACAATTGGAATATATTCTGGCCGTCGATCAGTTCCGGCACTTTGCAAAAGCTGCCGAGTATTGCCGGGTGACGCAACCTACTTTGAGTGCGATGATCCAGAAGCTGGAAGACGAATTGGGAGTGAAGCTGTTCGACCGCAGTATGACTCCGGTTTGTCCCACTTCCATCGGTAAGAAGGTGCTGGAACAGGCACGCAAAATCCTTTCGGAAACTACCTGCGTCAAGGAGATTATCAATGAGGAACAGCATTCTTTGTCCGGTACGTTCCGGCTGGCCGTATTGCCTACGATTGCACCTTATCTTTTGCCTCGTTTTTTTCCGCAACTGATGGAGAAATACCCCGATCTTGATATACGGGTTATGGAAATGAAAACACCGGATATCCGCAAGGCTTTGCTGACGGGTGAAGCAGATGCCGCTATCATTGCCAGCCTGCTGGATGATGCTGCATTAACAGAGGAGACTTTGTTTTATGAGCAGTTCTTCGGTTACGTTTCGAAAAAGGAACCATTGTTCAAACACGATGTGATTCGTACGTCCGACGTGACCGGAGAGCGGCTTTGGCTTCTTGACGAAGGACATTGTTTTCGCGATCAGTTGGTCCGTTTCTGCCAGATGGAAGCGGTAAAGGTCAGCCAAATGGCCTATCGCTTGGGTAGTATGGAGACTTTTATGCATATGGTGGAGAGCGGTAAGGGCATTACATTTATTCCGGAGCTGGCAGTGATGCAACTGAGCGAAGAACAGAAGGAACTGGTCCGTCCGTTTGCCATCCCAAGGCCCACTCGCCAGATTGTCCTGGTTACACGAAAAGACTTTATCCGTACCAGCCTGCTGCAAGTATTGAAAGAAGAGATCCAGGCAGCAGTCCCCAAAGAGATGCTTACTTTACAGGCTGTTCAGTGCCTGGTATAAAAAAAACAGCGGCGATATTTTCACAAACATCGCCGCTTTATTTCTTTTATATATCAGAATTATTCTTAGTTTTGTCAAATTTGTGCAGGTGTCTTCTGTTGTTTTATTGAGAATGAAATGATTTTATTTTTAAGTTCTTATCTTCATTGATATCTATTGTGATATACTGTATGTTGTCATAAATCGTGTTTACACGGAGCTTTATTCCTTTTGCTGTCGGCAACAGATCGGCTATATTGGCCAGTTTGAAGGAGACGAGGCTTGAACCCAGTTTACTGGGAGAGTCGTCAAAGGCGTTATGCCTGAATTCCAGACAGATATATCCGTCGTCTTCAACAGGACCTGTAATTTTGTTTTGTACCAGATTCAGCATGTGCTTTTTATTCTCGTCCATACTGCCCAGATATTGGTATTCGATGGTGAGATAATCCTTTGTAAGTGCATGCGCCGTGACGTTGATGCGGTCGTCTCCAATGCTGTCCGCCGTTGCTTCCGTCAGCGGGATGATATCCTTTGTCAGTATATCTTCTATCGTGAATATCTTACCGTTTTCATATCCGGGCTTTTCTTCTCCTTCCATCTTCACGTAACCCACAAAAACCCTCTGTCCTTCTGCGACGGTGTATTTCCAGTTGCGAATATCGGCCGTATCTGCGGGGAATACGTTATTTCCATTGTCCAGGGCAATAAAAAAATCCCTCGGGGTGTCCGCATTGGGAATTTTCATTGTACCGATGGCCAGTATTCCACCCGGAGGACAAGTGACCCAATAATCATTGTCTTCATTGTCCAGACAAGACTGCAGGATGGGCAGTAGTGCCAGAATGAGGGTAAAAGTTACTAATTTAAATTTTCTCATAAGTTCCTGTTGGTTTTAGTATCCTATTTATTCATTGAGATTTATTCTTCGCTGTATTGAAGAAATGCGGGGAGCCGTGAAATATTGCATCGTAAAATGTTAAAGAAACAAAAGTGATAAAAGAGTTGTTCTCTCAGTGCAGTATTTCTATCTTTGCTGCATTTATAAGGTAAACACGTGTTTAGGAGAATGAATGAATTAGAGCTGTCGGAACGTTGCAGGCAGGGAGATAATCGTGCCCGCAAAGAACTTTATGAGCAGTACGCAGGGCGCATGCTTGGTGTCTGTCTTCGTTATGCCGGAGACAGAGACATGGCACAGGACCTGGTACACGACGGTTTCCTGAAAATTTTCGACTCCTTCGACAAGTTTACCTGGCGGGGTGAAGGCTCTCTTAGAGCATGGATGGAGCGTGTAATGGTGAATACGGCTTTACAGTTCTTAAGAAAGAACGATGTGATGAACCAAACCATGGCACTGGATGAAGTTCCCGAAACTTATGATGAACCCGATGCTTCGGCTGTCGAAGCGATTCCTCAGAAAGTGCTGATGCAATTTATTAACGAACTCCCCGCCGGATATCGTACCGTATTCAACTTATACACCTTTGAAGATAAGTCGCACAAGGAAATCGCACAGATGTTGGGGATTAATGAAAAATCTTCGGCTTCACAACTTTTTCGGGCAAAGAGTGTATTAGCCAAGAAAGTAAAGGAATGGTTGATGATCAACGGTTGACGTATGTCTTCGGACACCAAGTGAACCCGGGATTTCTAAAATAGAATAGAATGATGAAAGAAAACGAAAAATGGATAAAGGCATTCAAAGAGAAGCTCGAGGATTATTCCGAGCCGATACCTGCTTCCGGTTGGGAACGACTGGAAAAGGAGCTGATGCCCGTAACCGAAAGACGAATATATCCGTACCGCCGATGGGCCGTTGCCGCGGCTGCCGTAGTGTTGGTGGTGACGACTGCTGTAAGTTTGTATTTCCTGGATAGTCCGGTCGCAGATGAAATTCGCTATGCGACGGCTCCTTCATTGGCTGTCAATCCGGATATATTGCCGGAACCGGCTTTACCGGATGTACAGGTCGCCGTGTCCGAGCCAATGAAGCCGGCGGGAGGGACAGACGTGAGTTCCGCTTCTGGATATTTGGCGAAAGGGAATGATCCAAAGATCACTCCGGAAGCCTTTCCGGGGGCAGAGAAACATCCGGAGGCTGTGGTGGCGGAGAAGCCTGCCAAATCACACTCTGAAGCAACTGCTGTAACGGAGAAAAAAGAGAGTACTGCGTCACAAATAGAAAAAAGGAAAGAGGCCCGGAGGCCATCCGGTAAAGACAAATACCAGTTGCCCATTGAGAGTTCTTCTGCAAAGCGGAATGGAAAATGGTCGATGGGAGTAGGGGTAGGCAATGGGGGAGGACTTCCGACGAATGGTTCGGAAAGTTTTGCACCCCGTCCGATGAGCAACAGGGTAGACCTGATGACAATTATGAATGGGGTCGTGAATATTCCCGCAGATCAGGAAGTTGTGTTTGAAGGGGGAGTTCCTTATCTGAAGTCCAGTACGACTACCGTGATGGATTATGAACATCATCAGCCGGTAAGTTTCGGATTGTCCGTACGTAAATCCCTTCCGAAAGGTTTCTCCGTAGAAACCGGATTGACTTATACGTTGTTGTCTTCCGATGTCAAGCGACAGGGAGATAACAAGATGCAGACTCAGAAACTGCATTATATCGGTATCCCGGTACGTGGAAACTGGAATTTCCTGGAAAAGAAATACTTTACGCTTTATGTATCTGCCGGTGGAATGGTTGAGAAATGCGTATATGGAAAACTGGCGGGCGATAAGGTGAATGTGAAACCTTTGCAATTTTCTGTAGCAGGTGCAGTAGGAGCTCAGTTCAATGCAACGGAGCATGTGGGATTTTATGTGGAACCGGGAGTTTCGTATTTCTTTGACGATGGTTCGAAAATACAGACTATCCGAAAAGAAACACCTTGTAACTTTAATTTGCAGGCAGGATTGCGGTTCACTTATTAAAGTAAGGCAGATGTAAGCCGGAGTGGCGGTGGCGTTTGAACAGAGTGGCGGTGGCATTTAATCGGAATGCCGGTGGCACTTCATTAGAATGGCGGTGGCTCTCTGGAGTGATAAAAAAATAAAGGGGATGGGGCTGTGTCCTCTGTGTTGAAAAGACTTTCGATACACTCTCATCCCCTTCTTAATGATAAGCTAATTTACTTGTACTGTCCGGAAGTATTGCCTGAATAATTTTTCGGCCTTTTCTATTTGCTCCGGAGTGTTTTCTTTCACTCCTTTCAAGAGATATTCTTTGTCCATCGCTTCGTATTTATGAACTCCTAAAGTATGATAAGGCAATATCTCTACACGCTGAATCATCCGGTACGTTCCAAGATGTTCTCCCAACTGCCGGATATCGTCTTCGAAGTCGCTGTAGCCGGGCACTAATACATAGCGCAGCCAGAATGGCTTTTGATTGGCTTCGAGCCAGGCGGCGGTTTTCAGTGTTTGTTCGTTACTTCTTCCGGTCAGAGACTGGTGGTGTTCCGGATTGAACTCTTTGATATCCAATAAAACCAAATCAGTCAACCCCAAGAGTTCTTCAACATCATTGTTCCACAGTCCGCCGTTGGTGTCGAGGCAGATGTGGATTCCAGCTTCCTTCAGTCTTTTAAAAAGTGGGATAAGAGCTTTCGCCTGAAAAGTGGGTTCTCCACCGGAGAAAGTTATTCCTCCTTTCTTACCGAAAAAAGCTTTTTGGCTGACAGCCATGCGGACAATTTCATCCGGATGGGTTGGCGTACCTCCTTTGGCTTCGATTGTGTCCGGATTGGCACAATACAGGCACCGGAAGTTACACCCCTGAAGGAAAACGACGAGCCGGAGACCCGGCCCGTCGAATGTTCCCATTGACTCGTATGAGTGTACGTTTATCATTCAATTACATTCTTTCGTGGAAACTTCGGCTGATAACTTCCAGCTGGTGTTCGCGGCTCAGCTTCACGAAGTTGACGGCATATCCTGAAACGCGGATAGTCAGTTGTGGATACTTTTCGGGATGTTCCATTGCATCCTGTAGCATTTCACGGTTCAGTACGTTCACGTTCAGGTGGTGTGCGCCTTTGGTGAAGTATCCGTCCATCATGGTCACCAGGTTGTCGATACGATCCTCTTGAGTTGCGCCTAATGATTTCGGAACGATAGAGAATGTGTTACTGATGCCATCCTGTGAATCACGGTAGCGCAACTTAGCTACTGAACTGAGCGAAGCAATCGCACCATTCTTGTCACGTCCGTGCATGGGGTTGGCACCCGGTGCAAAGGCGATGCCTTTGGCACGCCCGTCGGGAGTGGCACCTGTTTTCTTGCCATACATCACGTTCGAAGTGATGGTCAGCAACGAGAGGGTAGGACGGGCATTCTTGTATACCGGGAGTTTCTTCAGTTCTTCGCTGAAGAAGTATACCAGGTCTACACCCAAGTGGTCTACACGGTCATCATCGTTACCGAAGCAGGGGAAAGCGCCTTCGATATCGAATCCTTCAGTCAGGCCGATGTCATTGCGGCGCGCTTTCACATGCGCATATTTGATGGCAGACAGTGAATCGATAGCGATTGAAAGTCCGGCTACACCATAAGCAAGGTTAATGCGCGGATCAGTATCTACGAAAGCCATCTGAGCCTTTTCGTAATAATACTTATCGTGCATATAGTGGATGATGTTCATAGCCTCGTTATATACACGGGCGATCTGTACCAATACCTTTTTATAGTTGGCCATTACTTCTTCGAACTTCAGCGTTTCGCCTGTCAATACAGGGATGTCTTTTACCATGACAGTGCCTGTGTTTTCGCAACGTCCTCCGTTGATTGCCAGCAACAATGCTTTTGCAAGGTTGGCACGGGCACCGAAGAACTGAATTTGCTTTCCGATTTCCTGGTAAGAAACACAACAAGCGATACCGTAATCGTCCGATTGGCGGACCTCACGCATCAAGTCATCGTTTTCGTACTGTACGGATGAAGTATCGATGGATACTTGTGCACAGAATGCCTTGAAACCTTCCGGCAGTTCAGGACTCCATAGTACAGTCATGTTAGGTTCCGGTGACGGACCTAAGTTGTAGAGTGTCTGTAAGAAACGGAAAGATGTTTTAGTGACCTTTGTACGCCCGTCGTTGAAACGTCCTCCGATGGATTCGGTTACCCATGTCGGGTCACCTGCAAAAATATCGTTGTACGACTGCATACGTAAGTGACGTACCATACGGAGTTTGATAACGAACTGGTCGATCAACTCCTGAGCGAATGTTTCCGTAATAGTTCCCTGGCTCAGTTCATATTCCAGATAGATATCGAGGAATGAAGACACGTTACCCAATGACATAGCAGCACCGTCCTGCTCTTTTACAGCAGCCAGATAAGCCATGTACACCCATTGTACGGCTTCTTGTGCGGTATATGCCGGGCGGCTGAGATCCAGACCGTAGTATTCACCCAACACCTTGATTTCTTTCAGTGCCTTGATCTGTTCGGCCACCTCTTCGCGGAGGCGAATGCGGGCTTCTGTCATCGGACCTGTAAGATTATGGAGGTCCTCTTTCTTGGCTTCGATCAGACGGTCGAGACCATAAAGGGCAAGGCGGCGATAGTCACCGATGATACGTCCGCGTGCATAATTATCAGGAAGTCCGGTCAGGAATCCCAAAGAACGGAATGAACGGATTTCATCAGTGTATACATCGAATACTCCGTCGTTGTGCGTCTTGCGGTAATGAGTGAAGATATCCTTTACTCTATCATCCACCTCTACTCCGTTTTCACGGCAAGCCTTCATTACTACATTGATTCCGCCGAACGGTTTGATGGCACGTTTCAGTACCTGATCGGTTTGTAATCCGACGATCAGTTCGTTCTCTTTATCGATATAGCCGGCAGGGTGGGAGGTTATAGTAGATACTGTAGTGTAATCAAGTGCGCGAATTCCATTGTTGTTTCTCTCTTCTTCGAGAGCTTTGAGACAGTTGTTCCAGACAGCCTTAGTGCGTTCAGTAGGTCCTTGCAGGAAAGAAGCATCCCCTTCGTAAGGAGTAATGTTGTTACTGACGAAATCTCTGACGTTGATTTCTTTGCTCCAAAGTCCATCTTTAAAGGTCTTATTCAATTCCATAAAATTAATCAGTTAGTGGTTAGTTATCCTTTAGAGCGTGCAAATTTACGATCTTTTTTCGGTTTAGGGATATAAAAGGTTCCTATTTTATGTTGAATAGCATAAAAATACCTACTTATAGGGAGGTTGTGTTCCTCTCTGTTGAAGTACTCTTTCCCACGGCTCTTTCATTTACCCCGCCTTCCTCTCATACAAAAAACACGTTTCGATCTTCCATCTTCCACCTTTTAGAATGCATATCGTTGATTGTAAGATGTATAGATTGGTGGAAGATGCGGTTTTTATGCCATTTATCTTCCACCCCCATCTTCCATCTTCCACCCGCTGTTTTAGGGGGCATTTTAGTAGTAACTATTTGGAAAACAAATGGATATATCCAATTTCTTATCCGTTCATCTCTCTAAAAGCATTTCATTTCCCTTACTCTCTTTAGTGCAAATGGTCGGATCCTTATCTCAGCCCCGGCATGCGGGCTCATCGGCCCGGGTATGCGGGCTCATCAGCCCGGGCATGTGGGCTCATCAGCCCGGGTATGCGGGCTGGGATAAAGAGTTGTATGACAATGGTTAATCTACTACACTTCTCCGGTAATAGCCGGCCGGATTCTTTCTTAAAAAAGAAACAACGAAGCGCTGCTTCCGCATCGCTGTGTGCGAATGGAAGGTTTTGCGGGGGGGGGGACAAGGGAGGAAGGCGGTTGTTAAATGAAAGAGCCGTGACTCTTTCCAAATATTTTTGCGGAAAAATTTGCAGATTAAAAAATGATTCGTACCTTTGCAGCGCTTTAAGAGAAAAGCACTATTGAAAAGTAGTTTTGGAGAGGTGGCAGAGTGGTCGATTGCGGCGGTCTTGAAAACCGTTGTACTGCGAGGTACCCGGGGTTCGAATCCCTGTCTCTCCGCTGAACGTGCTGGACAGAAATGGTCAGCAAACGGACAAAAAGCTACAAATCAATGATTTGTGGCTTTTTTTATTGCCCGAAAGTCCTGCTTCCAAGACTTCAAAAGTACGGTAAAAGACAAAGTTTCGTTACTAAATCGTTACCTATTCCCCGCCGGACAAAAACGGTAACGATTTGTCCATAAATGACCTGATAATGACTTGATTAGTCCATAGTCTGCATAACTCGAAAACGAGAGGTAAAAATTAATTTTGCAACTAAAAAAAGTGAGTTATGAAATCGACATTCAAGGTTCTTTTTTATTTGAAGAAAGGTTCTGAAAAGAAAAACGGCGAGGTTATGATTATGGCACGCATCACCATAGACGGCAAACTTTGCCAGTTCAGTACGAAACAGAGCATCCAGCCCGACAACTGGAGCATTACTGCGGGCAAAGCCAAAGGCAGGGATGCCGGGAGGATAAACGCCCTTTTGGACGACATACGTTCTTCCCTGAATACCATTTACCACGAAATGCAGCGGCGTGACAATTACGTGACCGCCGAGAAAGTGAAAAACGAGTTCTTGGGACACAGCGAGAGCCACGAAACAATCCTTTCATTGTTCCAAAAGCACAATGACGATGTGAAGCAGCTTGTAGGCATATCCAAGACGATAGCGACCTACCGCAAGTATGAAGTGACCCGCCGCCACCTCGCTGAATTTATCCAAAGCAAGTACAACGTATCGGACATATCCATAAAGGAGATAAGCCCGATGTTCATTACCGATTTTGAGTTGTATTTGCGTACCGCCTGCAAGTGCGGCTACAACACCACCGCCAAGTTCATGCAGTTCTTCAAGCGTATCATCATCATCGCCCGTAACAACGGCATACTGGTGGGCGACCCTTTCGCCAGCTACAAAATCCGGCTGGAAAAAGTGGACAGGGGTTATCTGACAGAGGACGAGATTAAAATTATCCTTAAAAAGAAAATGGTTTCCGAACGGCTGGAACACGTCAGGGACTTGTTCGTCTTTTCCTGTTTCTGCGGTCTGGCATACAGCGATGTCGCCAATTTGCGGCAGGAGAATATCCAAAAGTCTTTTGACGGCAACCTTTGGATAATCACCAAGCGGGTAAAGACCAACACGGACGTGAATGTCCCCCTGCTGGATATTCCCAAGATGATTTTGAAGAAGTACAAGGGCAAGTTGCCGGACGGCAAGATACTTCCCGTAATCAGCAATCAGAAGCTAAACGCCTACTTGAAAGAGATTGCCGATATATGCGGTATTAAAAAGAACCTGACATTCCACCTTGCCCGGCACACGTTCGCCACGACCACCACGCTGTCAAAGGGCGTACCCATTGAAACGGTGTCCAAGATGCTGGGACACACAAACATAGAAACTACGCAAATCTACGCCCGCATCACCAACAGCAAGATAGGCAGCGATATGCAGGGGCTTGACAAGAAGTTTGTCGGCATTGAGAAGATTTACAAGGAAGTTGCCATGTAATCTTGATTATATGGAACTGGTCACAATTTGTGACCAGTCCTTACTATTATTCCAACATTGCTAAATCTCCTAAAATATACGATTATGGATTTGCAGATTATCCAAAACAAGATTTTTGAGGTCAGAAGTTGCCGGGTGATGCTCGATTATCATTTGGCAGAACTCTACCAAGTGGAAACACGAGCCTTGAAGCAGGCGGTCAAGCGCAATATCGAGCGTTTTCCGGGTGATTTTATGTTTGTACTCACCCAAGAGGAAGCTAACTTGCTGTTATCCATAGGGGTATCACAAAATGTGATACCCCCTGCTTACAACTTCGGCGTTGCTATGCCTATGGCTTTCACCGAGCAGGGCGTAGCCATGCTTTCTTCGGTTCTCCGCTCCAAAGTAGCCATAGAAGTAAACATTTCAATCATGCGGGCTTTTGTCCTCATGCGCCAAATGGCAATCGGTTACGAGGAACTGTCAAGGCGCATCGAGGAACTGGAGGTAAGCACCGATGCGCAGTTCAACGAACTGTACCAAGCCCTTACCCAGCTTTTGAGCCAGTCGAAACAACAGAAAGAACGCCGTCCGGTAGGTTTCGTTACCTATAACCGTGGCAAGAACGAATAGGTAACGATTTCGGTAACGAAATTCCACTTAATAACCTATATCCCAGCATTGTACATTCTTCCACCTTGCGGGCAGTCTACCGACTACCCGCATTTTTTATATCCTTTTCCAACTGGCACATTTCCCGAAACGCCAGCCGTGCGTGGCATGGCTGACTGTATTTCGTGAAAAGAGCCGTTGGAAACCCGCACAAGCGTATTGCAAGCAAGCTCACAACACCCTTGCCTTTCCCGCCCGCATGGAGTGTTCCCTAAAAGATGAAAGAGAACAGGCACTTTTCCCCAGTTTCCCTATTTGTAAATCTTCCTCTTACGCAGTCCCCCAGCCGGGACAGTCGTTTTAATCATTTCAATAGGCAAAGGTAGTTACGTGTTCTTCACGATTTTGCAAGGTCGAGCCGTTCCGGTTTGGCGAAAAAATCTTCCCTGCCTTGCGAGGTATTTTTTGCCCAAAACCTTGCAAACTCTAAACACTACCCTTTTACGCCTATGTGAAACGAAAACGACCGACCCGACCGGAAGACGCATAAAAAAAAAGTCGGATTTACGGGAAACAGGAAAAAAATTCAGTGAAACTTCAACTCCCTCACCTCTCAAATCCGCATAAAATTAAAAACTTAAAAAATTACAGCAATATGGAAGCAAAGGTATTATCGGAAGCAAAAGTTTATGTAGGCACTTATGCCAAGTACAACAACGGTTCATTGTCCGGCGCATGGCTCGACCTTTCGGACTATTCGGACAAGGAAGAATTTTATGAAGCCTGCCGGGAACTTCACAAGGACGAGGAAGATGCGGAATACATGTTTCAGGACTGGGAGAACGTGCCGGAGGGCTTAATCGGCGAAAGCTGGATTTCTGAAAACTTCTTCGCCCTGCGTGATGCGGTGGAGGATTTGAGCGACACCGAGCAGGAAGCCTTTTTCGTGTGGTGCAACTATAAAAGCCATGATTTGGGCGAGGAAGATGCGGACGACCTTGTACGTGATTTCCGGGACGAGTATCTGGGTCAATATGACGATGAAGAAGATTTCGCCTATGAAATTATCGAGGAATGCTACGACCTGCCGGAGTTCGCAAAGACCTATTTCGATTATGAAAAGTTCGCCCGTGACCTTTTTATGTGCGATTACTGGTTTGATGACGGTTTTGTGTTCCGTGCGGCATAACAACCAATCCGGGCGGGGTGTCAAAGCCCTGCCCGTTAAAAACGACCAAGCGATGAAACGGAAAAGCATTTATAAAATCCTTTGGCGGGTGTTGCTGCTCTGCCTTGCATGGCGGTTTACCAGCGTAGCCGGAGCAGGCACGGCGATAACGGCGTATATCGTGTTTTGTGCCGCCCGTTTCCTGCTCCGGGTCTGCCTTTCAGCCCTTTATGCGCTGGGCGTGGCTCTGCTTTTCCTGCTGTTGCTTTCTTTACTGATATTATAACCATTAAAAAAAATAGAACATCATGCAGTCACTTAACAAAAACGGGGTAAGCATTACCCAAACACCGGGAGAAGAAAAGTTCGTGAAATGCTGTTTAGGGGCTTTCAGGGGACAAATTTATTATCAATATGACTACCGCCACACGGACGGCGAACTTTTCAGCACGGTAGCCAAAACGCTGGACGAGTGCCGCCGCAGGCGTGACGAATGGATAGCGAAGAAGAACGGAGTAATAAACAAGTAAATTTTAGGGACATGAAAACAACAGAAGTAAACAAGGAGCTTATCGGCAGGCGTTGCGAGTGCATTTTTACGGGCTTAATGGTAACGGGCGTTATCGAGGACACAGAAGAAAACGAACACACCATAGAGGTAAAAGTCCGTTTCGACCACCCGCACCAGTGGGGCGATGATTTGTATAATGATGTGTGGGCGTGGGGGCGCAAAATAGACGAGTTCGGCACGCTGCACCATTTGCAACTGTTGGAGGATAAACCGGACTTTCAGATAATGACGGTAGTTTTCGGCGAACCAATCAGCCGGATAGACCGCAGTGTTTTTGAAGATGTTGCAACGTGGGGTGTCTGTTCCCTGCAAGGCTGGGTAAACAGCTATGAAAGTGTCCGGTTTGTAGCTATAGACGACCATACGGCAATCATCACGGGCGAATATAACATGGAGCAGGTAAAGGTGTGGTTAGAGAAATACACGTCCATAAAGAGCCTTAAAACCAGTTGATAGAAAACGGCGGCTGCTTGCCGCCGTTACTTTCTTCCGTGAGCCTGCCAGCGGGTGAAGAAAGTAACAAAGAAGCCTTTCGTTTTCCCTATCATGGAAACATCCCGCCGATGCTTCCCGGCGGGATGTCTGCCCGATATTTACGCTTTGCGTATCATTCCATACCCGGTTTCCCAAGAGGATGATAAAAACGAATGTCGCAACTATAAATCCTCATAGTGAATAAATTTTACACCAAGTATGCACACGGTTTCTTCTTCCTCGATGTCATATTTCCATGTCCGTTTATTGACAAGCATTTCCGTGTCGCAATCGAACCATTCCATTACAGGCGCATCATCTTCTTCGTCCGCCCATTTGAAAACCTGATTGGACGGCGTTTTCCATAATTCAGCACTGTCACGTTCGGAAATACAGTCCTTGTCCATAATGATGATGTCACCTACTGCCGGAACTGTATCTGTTTCCAACGTGGTTTCTATGTACCACGAGATGCCTTCTATATCCAATTCTATTTTTACCATGTCGTTTTATTATTAGGGGGTTATTGTTTCCGTTTCTTCTTCGCTGTTGTCATTATTAAATGATAGTGTAAGTTGCTGCATCTGCCCGAAGCTGTCGATGATATAAATGTCAATCGTCTGCTGGTCGGTCGATGCCGAGGTGTAGTAGAGCCAGAACGTTTCTTTCTCCAGCGGGTAGAGGTCATTGGGCAGGAACACCGTGCCGTTATCCATTTCCAGCTTCCCTTTGCCGTCCGGCTGGAAATACCTTATCTGATAGGTAGTCGGCTGGTAATAGCCGCCACGCACCAGTCGGCAGCGTATTTCGGCGGTTTCCCCGACTTTCAGCCTTTTGGGTACTGGCAGTGTTTCGATGCTGAACGGGTACGCCTGCTGAATATCCAAGTTGTCATTACAGGCGGTGACAAGCACGAGGGCGGCCACGATGTAGCAGCCCATGATGATTTTATACATTACATTCTTCATATACATTATTATATAGCGGTCAGTTGATAATGAATTTCAGTCCCAAAGATACCTGCGTGTGGAACTTGCCTATGTCCGAGCCGAACAACGCCCGTTCCCTTGCACTGACAAGCAAGGCTATCCGGTCGGTCAGGTAGGCTTCCAGTTCCAGCGTCAGCGCACCGCCGTAGATGAAGCAATCCTTATCCAGCAAGGTAGAGCCGTCCGGCAGCAGCTTTTCGCTTCGGTTGCTTGTTTCGTACCCGGCGAGAGCCGACAATCCCAATGAAAGGAAAAAAGTCTTTCGCCTGTCCGATAGGAATTTCAGGTAATAGCCGCCCTCTGCGGTGAACTGTTCTACGGGTATCTGCATATCCTTGTAGTCATACTTCTTGTGCAGGTATTCGCCGCCAATCACCCAGCGGTTGGCGTTCTTGGTGTAAACGCTGTACGCCGCCCCGATGTGGTAGGCAAAATCCGTGTCGGAGTTCCAATGCACCCCGTCCGCCATGCCCGCCGTGACTTGCAAGCCTTTCATGCCCGGCAGGTATCTTTGCGCATGTGCCTGAAACGAGGTCAGGCACAGCGCAAAGAGCATCATTATAAAGATGTGTCTTTTCATTCCCTATTTGATTTTTAGTTCGTCAATCACTTCTGCGTTCACGATGTCGGCGTTCTCCACCCGTATGGTCTGATGCCGCCCGCCGTTCTTCTCGTAGAGTTCCACGACCAGCAGCTTGTCGTCAGGAATGGTGAACTTCGGCAGGGCGTACACCGTGCGCACGGTACTTTTTCCTGCAATCTCTATCACCTCGTTGTAGCTACGTACCGCATCCAGCACCGTTTCCTGAATAGCCGTGCGCTTGGGTACTTTCTTATCGGTTATCTTAAACTTGATGAAGTCGGTATCGAAAGGCACGTTGGAACTGTTCTTTGTCTGCGTGTGTACATAGAGCATCCCGTTATAGGTGTAAATCCCCTTGATTAAGAACTGTATGCCGAAACGCTTGCTACCCAAGTGGCGCACTTTCCGGTCATTGTTCTTGTAGATGCTCTGCATTATCAGTTTCACCAATAGCGGGCTTTCATTCCCCAGTTCCCGGAAATAGATGTTCATCCGGGTATGTGAGAAGTCGGACGTATCTTCATTCTCCAAGAAGTCTTTCATTTCGATGTTGAGCATTTCCGGTTCACGGGCGTACTTGGCGTTGAACGAAAAGAAACTGCCGTCCTCGCAGATAACGGAGAAGTTCGTTTCTCCCGGAAAGCCCTCTGTCGTGGCTTTCACCCTGATTACGTTCTCCGCACCGTCCGCCTTGCCCGCTATGATATGGTTGCTTCCCAAATCGACATAGCGGACGGCGGCGGGGAAGATGATATGCACCGTCTTGGCAAAGGTCACTTCCACGCCGTAGGGCGTAACCATTTGGCGGTACGGGAGTTTCCGGGTAATCCCCCGGTACAAGTCGTTGCCAGCCGCATACTTCACGGTGTCAGTGGTTTGTGCGTTTGCCGCACACACGCCCAGCAAGAGGGCGAACATTACAAAAATCTGTTTCATTGCTAATTGAAATTTTAACGGTTGATAAAATGGTTATTGTTGTTTGGCGTAAAGCATCACCCTGTACCCGGCTTTCAGCTTCACTTTCACGGTTCGGAACTTCTTGGCGAGGTAGCCGGACGTTCCTTGCAGCAATCCCCTTGTCACGTCCATAGCCACCTGCTGCCCGGCACTTTGGGCAAAGGAAATGCTTGTACCCAGCCCGCTTCCGATATTCGCCATAGCTTCGTTGAACGCTTCCTGCTCCATAGAGGACGGGACGGACAGCCCCTTTTGCCCGTCCGTGTCGAACACGGCGAGTTCCACCGGGATGATGTTGCCAGCGTACTCAATCGAGGACACCAGTATGTCAAGCCGCTCGCCCTGCACCTTTGCCGTCCCCGCCACGAGGGTATTCTTCGGCACGACTATGTTCCCTGCCTGCATGGGTTCGAGCAGCCGTAGTTTCACCGCCTGCCCGTCCGTCAGGGTTTGGTCTTGGTGGATGCAGGCGGCTACCGTGTTCTTTCCCATAGCGTACCCCGTGCCTACTGCCGTGTTGAAGCCGTAGTTTCGTGGCTGGCTGTAAGCCCGGATGAAGTCGGCATCGCTCATGGGCTGCCGCAATCCCGAAACGGTCGTTTCCCTGACAGCCTGCACCGCCACCGCATCCGGCTTGCGGTCAATGTCGCCCGTTACCGGGACTTGTGCGACTTGTCCCTGCCCGCCGTTCATGTACTTTGCCGCCAGCTCGTAGGACTTTTCCAAGAGTGCCATTTGGTCGTCAGCGGTGGGTGTGGCGTTCTGTTGTTGCAGCCTATCGGTCAGTTCCGCTACCTGCCGCTTCAAGTCCTCTTTTTCCTCGTCCACCGCCGGAGTTTCATAGAACGTGCTTAACTGGCGGTTGATGTCCCGGTAAGCGTATGCCGAAGAAGCACCGCCGCCCCTTTGGGGCTTCGCATCCTCTTCCGGCATCAGGTCGATTTCCGCTTGCGGTTCTTCCGCTTCATCGTTCCCGGTGAAACCGAAGTCCTGCAAGGACTGTATCTTCTCCTGCTGCCTGCGGCTTATCATCGCCTGTTCGTAAGCCTTTTGCTTGTCGGCTATAATCCCGTCCTCTGCGGGCAGGGGTATGTCGGCGTTGAAGCCGCCCACGCTTTCCACGTTCACGTCCTCTTTGCCGGAGGGTGCGAATATCAGGTACATGCACCCGGCAAAGGCAAGGAACATCAGCGGGAAGACTATCATTTTCCTGCGCTGCTGCACCTGCTGCGGGGTAAGTTCCCGTTTGGGTTTATCTTCCTTTTTCGGCTTCCCGTCCGCCTGCGGTACGGTCGTGCCGTTCTCATTCTTCTGTACTTCTTCCATATTGCGGTCTGTTTAAGGGGTTGATACTTTTGGTTGTGTCGTTGCCGTGCAACGGCAGTTGCCTGATGTGTTCTATTTGCAGCCGCCTGCCGTCCCGCTTCCCGATGTTGTAGATTGATGAAACGGTAATGTAGATAGACAAGCCGCCAAGGAAGAAGAACATCACGAGGATAACCGCCAGCCTTTTGCCCGGCGTAATCCGTCCGCACATTCGGCGCAGGCGGTCGTCCGCCCAGTCCCGCACCTTTCCGATGTAGTTTCGTTTTCTTTCCATAAGGCTATCTCTTAATGGTCTGCAAATCCTTGTTCTCGGTAATGGTGAACGCTTCGATGATGAAGCCGTGCGGGTTGTTGTCGCTCCGTGTGGCGTTGAGCAGGCGGCACGAGGTCACAAGGCTTCGCACCGTCAGGCTGCTTTCCCGGACAATCAACTGGCGGGCATACGTGTTCACCTTGTAGGGGTACTGGTCGAAGTCGCACTTCACGCTGTCAATCTCCACCGTCTGCGTGACGTTTCCGGAAATCACCCGGTTGTAGTAGCCCTTTTCCGCCAAGTCCTTGTAATAGTTGAAAGCGGTCTTGTCGGCGAGGAACAGCGAGCGTTTGATGTTGCTTTCGATAGCCCCCTTGTCGGGTGAGAGCGTGAAGAAAAGTTCGTGGAAACGCCGCACGTGCGACTTGGCTTCCACGGGTCTGTTCTGCGCCATGTCCTGCGAGAGTGCCAGCATCAGGCTTTTGCCGTTGTCGAGGACGTATATCTTCTGCCGCTGCTTTTCGGCGAAGCTGTACGAGTTCCACACGGCAAAGCCCGTCACCAGTGCGCACAGGCAGATGAATACCAGCGCAAAGAGCCTGATTTGCCGGAAACTCGTTTCGATGTTCGTTAATGAATTAAATTCCATATACTAAATATTGATGTTGGTTATTTGAGTAGTTTCCCGGTTACTTTCCCGCTTGCCGCACCGACCGCCGCCCCGGCGATTGACCCAGCCCGTGCCACGTTGCGGTTATAGGCAGACGTACCGCCAGCCGACACTATCCAGCTTGCCACCGTTGGAATGGTGAAGTAGCCCACGATGCCGATAATCATAAAGATTACATACACGGTGCTGCTCCCGTCAGGAATGAAATTCGGGTCTGAAAGCTGCTCGATGTCTTTTTGTAGCATCAGGGTTTGTATGCGTGCCAGCACGCTGCTGAACAAGTCCGACACGGGTAGCCACAGGTAAATGGATATATAGCGTGAAATCCACTGGGTCAGCGTGCTTTGGAAACCGTCATAGACGGAAATCGCAAACGCCAGCGGACCCAGTATGCTTAACACGATTAGGAAGAACGTGCGCAGCGTGTCTATAATCAGCCCCGCCGCCTGAAAGAGCATTTCCAGCAGTTCCCTGAACCAGTCCCGGACGGACTTCTTTATATTGTACGCCGCCCTGTCCATATACATACCCGTCATAGTTACCATATCGGAGGGCGACCAGCCCAGTTCTTCCAGTTGCCTGTCAAATTCCTCGTCCGAAGCGAGGTAAGCCGTTTCGGGGCTACGCATCAGGGCTTCATATTCCAGTCGGTCTTTCTGTGCCCGGTATTCGTTCATGTCGAAAGTCTGCGTTTCCATAAGTTGGTTGCACCCTTTCACCACTGGCGACAATACCGTGTTGATAGTCCCCAGCACGAACGTGGGAAAGAACATGATGCACAGCCCCAGCGCAAAGGGACGCAGGAGCGGGTACACGTCTATGGGTTCGGCACGTGCGAGCGACTGCCACACTTTGGCGGCTACATAGAACAGCGCACCCAGCCCGGCTATTCCTTTGGCTACCCCCGTCATGTTGCTGCACAAGGGCATCATTTCATCGTACAGCACCCGCAACACTTGGTGCAGGTTGTCAAAATCCACCGCTGCTAATAACATAGGCATACCGATTTATATGTTACCAGTAGCGTTCATCCGCCGAGCCGTAAAGAGCCAGCACCCGGTCTGTGTCGTTCTTCTTCTTTGCCCGCAGGTAGGACACGGATATGTTCTTTCGGGTGTAGTAGTTCACGAGGTTGCGGTAGTTGAGCAGGCTTTTGTAGGCGTTGTTGATTACCGCCAGCCTTTCGGCATCCGTCAGCGACATACCCGTCACGTTCACTACATTCTTCAAGTCCTGCAACACGTCCGCACTTTCGGAGAGCAGCTTGGCATACCCGGCTGAAATGGCGGTGAGTTCATCCGGCGTGTAGTTCGGGTCAGCCAGCATGTTCTGGTAGTTTCGCACGTAGATTTCGGATATTTCCGCCACCAGTTCAATGGACTTCTTCACCTTGATGCCGCCCTTGACAACATCGTGTACCGCTTTGAGCGCATCGTAATAGACTTTTCCCTGCTGGAAAATCTTCTGCGCTTCCATGAAGCCGTCCAGCGTGTTTTTGGCTGTGGTGGAAGTCTGCACTATCTGCTTGGTGGTGTTGATGATGCCCTGTGCCAAATTGCCGGGGTCTGACACCACCCACTGTGCGGATGCGTTGCCGATGAAGCAAAGGCATACCGCCATAAGGAGAATTGTTCTTTTCATGTTCCTGATTTTTAAGTTGTTGATGATTGGGGATTACGTTTGCTTTCTGCAAGCCTCTTGATAGCCAGTTCAAGGTTGCCGCCCAGCTTGTCGGCAAGTGCGAACAGTTCCATTTTCTCGCTTTCCTCTGTCGTGAAGGTGTAATATTCTTCCAATGAAACTTCTGTGGCGTACACCGCCGACTGCGTGCCGCCCAGCGAGAAGAAAACTTCCTTGTACTTCCGTCCGGGGTGGTTCGCCATGTTGATAGACAATATCTGCGAACGCTCCTTGTCGGTCAGTCCCAAGAGGTTCTGTATGCTGTCAAACTTGTTGAGATATTTTCTTTGGTCTAACAGGATTTTGCAGTCCGAGTTATTGATGATACTCTCTTTCACGATAGGGGAAGAAATAATATCCTCAATCTCTTGCGTGACTACAATCGCTTCCCCGAAATATTTTCGGACGGTTTTGTAGAGGTAGCGGATATAGTCCGCCATGTTCGCCGATGCAATCGCTTTCCACGCTTCCTCGATTAGTATTAACTTCCTTATTCCCTTTAACTTGCGCATCTTGTTTATAAAGGCTTCCATGATGATGATAGTCGTTACCGGGAATAAAATCTTGTGGTCTTTGATGTTGTCCAACTCAAAGACAATGAAGCGTTTGTGCAACAAATCCAGTTCCTTGTCGGAGTTCAGCAGGTAGTCGTACTCACCGCCACGATAGTACGGTTCAAGCACGTTCAGGAAATTGTTTATGTCAAAATCCTTTTCCCTGACGTTCTTCTGTTCAAGCTGTCGGCGGTAATCATCCCGGACAAACTCGTAGAACGTGTTGAAGCAGGGCGTTACCGAACGGTCTTTGCCTGTCAGTTCGATATAGGCACTCACGGCGTTTGACAACGCCACTTCTTCCGACCGCTTCGGGGCTTCATCATCCCGCTTCCACAGGGTGAGTATAAGGGTCTTGATGCTCTCTTTCTTCTCTATGTCGAATACCCCGTCCTCGACATAGAACGGGTTGAACGCTATCGGGTTCTCGTTGGTGTAGGTGAAATAAATCCCGTCCTCGCCGTGCGTGCGGTTGTGGATAAGCTGGGACAGCCCCAAGTAACTGTTACCCGTATCTACCAGCAGCACGTGCGCCCCCTGCTCGTAATACTGACGCACCATGTGGTTGGTAAAGAAAGACTTACCCGACCCGCTCGGCCCAAGTATGAACTTGTTGCGGTTGGTCGTGATGCCTTTCTTCATGGGCAAATCCGATATGTCGATATGCAGCGGGCGACCGCTCACCCTGTCCACCATTTTGATGCCGAACGGCGAAAGCGAACTCTTGTAGTTCGTTTCTTCCACGAACAGGCAGAGAGCCTGCCCCAAGAACGTGTAGAAACTTTCCTCTGCGGGGAAGTCCGCTTCGTTTCCGGGTATGCCCGCCCAAAAGAGCGTGGGCGTATCGACCGTGTTGTGGCGTGGCTTGCACTCCATTAGCGCAAGCTGGCTTCCCACATCGTTGCGTATGCGTTTGAGTTCTTCCCGGTCGTCACTCCATGCCATGACGTTGCAGTGGCAGCGCACCGATACAAGCCCCTTGCTGTGCGCTTCGTTCAGGTACTCGTCTATCCATTCCTTGTTCACTTGGTTGGCACGGGAATAACGGGAGAGCGATTGCATGTTCCGGGCGGTCTGCTCGAAGTTCTTCAGGTTTTCGGCGTGGTCGTCTATGAAGATGAACTGGTTATAGACGTGGTTGCACGACAACAGCACGCCCACCGGGGCGGCGAATGACAGTCGGCAGTCGCTCCGGTCAGTGGACAGCTTCTCAAACCGTGTGTCCGTCCCGACCTTTCCGGGCAAATCTTCCACGTCCGAAAGCGTGTGCAGGCACAGTATGTCGTCCCCGACACGCATTTCTTCCGGGTACAGCCCGATGTCTTTCAGGCAGGTGGTATCTGTCTGCGATAGCGAGAAGTATTTCTCGATGATGCCCGCCTTTCCGTCCTGCCCGGTGATTTCCGATGCCACCAGCCGGGTAAGGGTGACAAACCCGCTGTCGTTCATAATCCTTTCAAACTGCCCGACCGCTTCGATGAACTTTGCCGCCGCTTCCTTGTCGGCTATCTCCTGCGGTACAATCCTGCCCCGGCATAGGGTGGAGAAGTCGCTCTGTCGGCGGCTTCTCTCCCTTGTCGTCTTTGTCAGGAACAGGTAGCAGTAATGGTTCAGGAACGGGCGTTCATTGAAGTGCCGTTCAAAGGAGCGGCTTAAAAAACTAAGCTCGTCCCTTTCCGTGTCGGGCTGGTAGTTCTCCTTGATGAAGAAGTCCTGCTTGTGTACTATGGAGTAGTCGGGCAGCACCTTGATTGCCTTGTACCATGCCGAATGTATGGCTTCGTACTCGGCACTGGTGACGGTGAACAGTTCGGGCAGTTCCACCCTGAAAGCCACCGTTATGTCCGCATCCTTTGAAATGATGCAGCCGTTCTCCACCGCCAAAAGGGGGAATTTCCTTTCCAGCGTGGTAGCCTTTAACATATTTCTCATGGTCTTTCTTCCTTTCTTTTTTTGTAGGTGAATAATCGGGGTATCGCCTTTCGGCTGATAATGAAGCGTGGGTGTCTTTTGCGTGCGGCTGCTTTCATCAGCCCGTGCGTGCCGTACCGTGCGTTGAGCCGGAACGTCTGCCACACGAGCAGCAGCGAAGCCGACACGATGAAACCGATACATAGCCACTGGTTCACGCCCGCCATGAACAGGACGATGAACACCACGAAGACGGCGAGCAAGCCGCCGCAAAAGATAAAGAGGTACTGGCTTTTCAGCCCCTTGAACTCCACGGGCTTCCCGATACCCCTGTTTACCTGATATTTTTCGGGCTTAGCCCTCAACAACTCGTCAGACATAGCCGCAGGTTTAGAGGAAGAACGAGCGCAGGATAGTGGCGGCTACAATCAGGAAGATGCACGCCCCGAACCAACTGGCGGCGGTCTTTGAGGTGTCGGGGTCGCCGCTTGAAAACTTGTTATATACTTTTACCCCGCCAATCAAGCCGCAGACCGCCCCGATTGCGTACACCAGTTTTGTTCCGGGGTCGAAATACCCGGTGATTAGGTTCGTGGCTTCGGTGATGCCCGCCTGCCCGTTTCCTTGTGCGTAGGCACTTACCACGGCGGCAAGTATAGCCGCCGACAAGAAGATTTTCTTTCTCATTGTGATTTGTTTTTAATGCCGGGCGGCGGGTGGATAGTCCGCCTTTCCCGGCTGGTGAATAATTTGAAATTTTAGTGGTCGGGGATAGTCCCGTTTGTCTGTTTGGTTTTCAGGTTGCCAATCAACCGTAATCACGCTGTTTCATGCTGTCAGGCTTATACATTATTATATTATAGGAAATCGTTCATGTCGAACGCTTCGTGTTCCTTGCTTTTATTGCCAGCTTCGGCAGGGACAGCAGCCGCAGCCAGTTCCGCTTCGTTGCGTCCCAGCAGTTCCGCCACCTTTGCCAGCCCGCCGTTGATGTTCTCCACCACCGCATCGTAGAGGTTCGTCCCCTCAATCCTTGCCAGTGTCCCGGCGGCTTGCCGCTGTTCCGTTTCGGTGGGGTTGTCGGCGTTCGCCGTGCGTACCGCTTCGCCCAGTTCATCAAAGCTCACGCCCGTAGCCCGCCCGGTATCATCGTCACCGTCCATGTACCCGGCTATTTCCTCGTCCTCGTAGTCGGGTTCGTCATTCTCGTAACCGGGCGTTTCTTCCGGCAGTCCGTCAGCCTGCGGCGCAAAAATAGTATCATTTTCAGCCGCTTGCGGGAGGTGTCCCGATTTGTCCTGCGCTGTCTGAAATTGTCCGCTCTTGTATCGGCTTTCACCTATCAGCGTGTAGCCTGAAACCCCGTTTCGTGGAAGCGGCGCATCATCCGTTTTGCCCGGTGATGTCCGGCTGTCCGTGTAGCGATACCACAGCCACAGGGCGATGTAGTACACCAAAAGCCCGGTAAGTATGCAATAGATTACCATAGTCAGACAGGCTTTTGGAAGTGGCTTTCGTACAGGGTGTTTATCTCGTCTTGGTACTGCTCGAAGTGGCGCAGCAGAATGTTTTCCACGTAGCTGCTTACCGTCACCTTTCGCCCGCCTATCACCGTCACGATACGCATCAGCTTCTCATGCGTGGTTCGGCTCACGTACAAGGGCTGTCGGTCTGCCAGTTCCACTTTCTGAAAGTAGGTTTCCCGGTAGTCGCCCGAACCGCCCTTGCGCTTGCGGGGTGTCGGTTTCTCTACTTGCACTGTTTCAGCCTGCCGTCCCTCGTGGGCGGTTTCCGTTTCGCTGCCGGGCTGCGGTTCATCATCCGGCTGGCTCTCCCGCTTGGCGGGTACACCCTGCGAGATAAGTTCCCGCATAAAATCCTCGTCTATCTTCGGCATCCCGCCGCTTTGCTTTGCCATATCATTTTAATTTGATGTAGTACACTATTTCGGTTATCAGTTCTTCCAAGTTGCTTCCCCTTACCAACGGGCGGCTGGCGGGAAAGAGCGTGGAGCGGAACACCGCCTTTTTATCCGCCACCAGTTCCTTTTTGTAGCGTTTGGTATCGGGGATAAAGGTTTTCATCAGCGGCAGTTCCAGTTCCTTAATGGTCTTGTCGTAGGCGGTGTAAAGGTCTGTTTTCTCCCTACCGTCCACCATGTTCCAAAAGAGGTACAGCCCTGCAAGTCGGCAGGCTTCATTCTTCACTAATAGCTTTTGGATAGCCATTGCGAACGACAGGCTGCTTTCCAGCACCACCTTGTCGGCTGAAATGGGGGTGAAAATGTAGTCCATGCCCGCAAGGGAGTTTATCACGCCCTCGCTGTTCACCGTGCCGGGCAGGTCGAAAAACACTATATCCGGCACGTGTCCGGCGGCTATATATCCGTCAGCCGTTGCAATCGCCTTTTCGGGCGAACTGCACAGTACCGGGTAGGCTTTCTTCCCCAGCCGGGTGAACTGTTCATACGCCATGCGCTTGTAATCTTCATCCGCCCCGACCTGCTCGGCATCCCGCTTGCGCATCCCGGCAATGGAGTGCTGGGGGTAGTCGCAATCGACCACCGCCACATTGTAGCCTTTGAGGTAGTATAGGTAACTCGCCGCCAGCACGGTAAAGGTGGTTTTGCCGACCCCGCCCTTTTGTGTGGAAAAGGCGACATAAAGGGGTGTTTTCTCGTTTTCCATATTGCTTCCGTTCATTATTGGTTGATAGATTTGTTTATTGCTTTCAATCATTCTTTCCATATTGCAATCTTGAAATATTGAAAGACTGTTTTATTTCAATCTTGTTTTCCTGCTTTCATTCTTTCTTGAAATATTGAAATCCTGCAATCATGTTTTATTGAAATCCTGCTTTCAATCATTCTTTCCTGATTGGAATATTTCTTTCAATCTTGCTTTCAATATTGAAATCCGATGCAAAAAAAGGGAGAAAAAACGTCCCCTGAAAACCTTGTCCCGATTTGTCCTGCGCTGTCCCGTTTTGTCCACCAACCACCTATTTTACAGCATTATAAATCACCGTTACTTTGCAGCGGAGTAACGAACCGCAGGGGGCGCAGGTGTAAAACAGGGCTGGTGAATGGCTGGGCTTACCGTTCCACGCTAACCCCAATCCGTCCGTGACGGATTTCGATTTTCGTCAGAAAATAGCAAGGTGTGTTTTGTATGCTACAAAACCGTTTTCCGTGCCTGAAAACGCCTTGCCCCTTGCGGGGGTAAAAATCACTCCGAAGTCGTAATTTTTTTAATCCAAAGAAGCATGGAAACAAGAAAACCTAACAAGGGCGGTCGCCCCGCCCTCGCAGACCCGGCGAAGCATCGCCATGTCCTTTACCTGAACGACCGGGAGAACGCCCGCTTCCTCTCGCAATGGGAGCAGTCGGGCGTCACGAGCAAGTCCCGTTTCATCGCCGCCCGGCTGTTCGGCGAGCCGTTCCGGGTGGTGAAAGTGGACAAGTCGGCAGTAGAATATTGTGCCCGGCTGACCGAATTTTATGCACAATTCAGAGCCGTGGCGGTCAATTACAACCAAGTTGTAAAGGCGTTGCACAACAACTTTTCGGAGAAAAAGACACTGGCTTTTCTCTATAAACTGGAGAAAGCGACCACCGAACTGGCGATGTTGAACCGTCAGGTTATCGACCTGACAAACGAGTGCAAGGAACTATGGTTGCCAAAATAAGCACGGGCGGCAATATGTTCGGCGCACTGGCGTACAACCAAAACAAGGTGGACAGCGGGGAAGCAAAGGTGCTTTTCTCCAACCGGATGCTGTTGAGCGAGGACGGGAATTTCTCTATCGGCGAGTGTATGCGCAGCTTTGAAATGCAGATGCCCGTCCAGCTATCCACCAAGAAGCCGATACTTCATATTTCCATAAACCCGCACCCGGAAGACGTGCTGACAGACCAGCAGCTTTCCGACATCGCCAAAGAGTATATGCGGAAGTTGGGCTATGGCGACCAGCCCTATTTGGTGTACAAGCATACCGACATCGACCGCCACCACATCCACATCGTGGGGTTGCGGGTGGACGAGAACGGCAAGCCGCTGAATGACAAGTTCGAGCATCGGCGCAGCAAGCAAATCACCCGTGAACTGGAAAAGAAATACGGGCTGCACCCGGCAGAGCGAAAGGAACGTGCCGAACGCCCGGAACTTAAAAAGGTGGACTATGCCGCCGGGGATGTGAAGCACCAAATCGGCAATACCGTGAAAGCGGCTTGCTATGGCTATCGTTTTCAGTCGTTCGGGGAGTACAAGGCTTTGCTTGCCTCTTACAACGTGTGCGCCGAGGAAGTCAAGGGCGAGATAAACGGCAAGCCCTATCAGGGCATTGTCTATTCCGCCATGAACGACAAGGGCGAAAAGACAGGCAATCCGGTAAAGGCTTCCCGCATCGGCAAGTCGGTGGGTTATGAAGCGGTGCAGCGCAGAATGGAGAAATCGGGCGAAGCAATCAAGAACGGGAAACTGAAAGAACGCACCCGGAAGATTGTAGCCACTGCCATGCAGACCGCCCGCAGCCGCAAAGAACTGGAACAACAGCTAAAGAAGCAGGGCATTGACGTGGTATTCCGTCAGAATGACAGCGGGCGCATCTACGGCGTTACGTTCATCGACCACGACAGCCGGGTGGTGCTGAACGGTTCACGCTTGGGCAAGGAGTATTCGGCGAACGTGTTCAACGAACGTTTTTCGGGCGAAACCGGAAAGATGCACCAGCCCGAAGTGTCAGCACCGCAGCAAGACCAGCCCACGCATCAGGAACAACCGGGGTTCATGCCGAAATCCGACATCGTTCCGGGCGTGGCTTCTGTGCTGGGTGCTTTCGGTGGATTGCTGGGCGGCGGTGCATCAGGCGGTGACGAGCCGCAGGACACCGCCCGCCAAAAGAGAAAGAAGAAAAAGAAGCGCACAAGGCGCATCGACTAACTTGAAAAAACATTACAATCATGCAACAGGAAGATGATTTGAGAGGGCTTGCACGGGTCATGGACTTTATGCGGGCTGTCAGTATTCTATTCGTGGGAATAAACGTGTACTGGTTCTGTTACTCCACCCTGAAAGAATGGGGAGTGACGTTTGAGGTGATAGACAAGATACTGTGGAATTTCCAGCGCACCACCGGGCTGTTCTCGTCCGTCCTTTGGACAAAACTTTTTGCGGTGGTGTTCCTCGCCCTGTCGTGCATCGGCACTAAGGGCGTGAAAGAGGAAAAGATAACGTGGGCGAAGATACATTGCAGCCTTGCGGCGGGTGTCGTGTTGTTTTTCCTGAACTGGTGGCTGCTGGAACTTCCGCTGCCACACACGGCGGACACTGTGTTTTATATCGCCACGCTGTCGGCGGGCTATATCTGTATGCTCATGGCGGGTACATGGATGTCCCGGCTGTTGAAGAACAACCTAATGGATGATGTCTTTAATACAGAGAACGAAAGTTTCCAGCAGGAAACAAGGCTTATCGAGAACGAGTATTCCGTAAATCTGCCTACCCGGTTCTACTATAAGAAGAAATGGAATAACGGCTGGATAAATGTCGTGAACCCGTTCCGTGCCAGCCTTGTGTTGGGTACGCCGGGTAGTGGCAAATCGTATGCGGTGGTAAACAGTTACATAAAACAGCAAATCGAGAAAGGTTTTGCGCTTTACTGCTATGATTATAAGTTTCCCGATTTATCGGAAATCGCTTATAATCATTTGCTTAACCACTTGGACGGGTATAAGGTAAAGCCTAAATTCTACATTATCAATTTTGACGACCCACGCAAGAGCCACCGATGCAACCCGATAAACGCCAGCTTCATGTCGGACATTGCGGATGCCTACGAAGCCAGCTACACGATTATGCTTAACCTTAACCGCTCTTGGATAAGCAAGCAGGGCGATTTCTTCGTGGAAAGCCCGATTATCCTGCTTGCAGCCATTATTTGGTACTTGCGCATTTATCAGGGCGGCAGGTATTGCACGTTCCCCCATGCCATTGAACTATTGAACAAGAAATACGCCGATGTATTCACTATTTTGCGCAGTTATCCCGAACTGGAAAACTACCTTTCCCCGTTCGTGGATGCTTGGGAATCAGACGCTCAAGAGCAGTTGCAGGGTCAAATAGCAAGTGCGAAAATCCCGCTTTCAAGGATGATTTCACCCGCTCTTTACTGGGTAATGACGGGCGATGATTTTTCACTGGATATAAATAATCCCCAAGAGCCTAAAATACTGGTTGTCGGTAACAACCCCGACCGTCAGAATATCTATTCGGCAGCACTGGGATTATATAATTCCCGTATCGTGAAGCTGATAAACAAGAAAGGTCAGCTTAAAAGTTCGGTGATTATAGACGAGCTGCCAACGATTTATTTTCGAGGGCTTGACAATCTGATTGCAACCGCACGAAGCAACAAGGTAGCGGTTCTGTTAGGCTTTCAGGATTACAGCCAGCTTACCCGTGACTACGGGGACAAGGAAAGCCGGGTGATACAAAATACTGTGGGCAACGTGTTCAGCGGTCAGGTGGTCGGTGAAACGGCAAAAATACTGTCGGAGCGTTTCGGAAAGGTGTTGCAGAAACGGCAGAGCATGACAATCAACCAGCGGGAGAAGTCCACCTCGATAAGCACCCAAATGGACAGCCTGATACCCGCCAGCAAAATATCCAACCTCACGCAAGGTATGTTCGTGGGGGCTGTGGCGGACAACTTCGATGAACGGATAGAGCAGAAGATTTTCCACTGCGAAATCGTGGTGGACAATGAAAAGGTGAAGCGGGAAACCGCCCGTTACGTGAAGTTGCCGCAGATAATCGACTTCACCGACAAGGACGGCAACGACCGGATGCAGGAGGAGATACAAGCCAACTATGACCGCATCCGTCAGGAAGTCCGGCAGATAGTCGAGGACGAGATAACCCGGATTAAGAACGACCCGGAGCTATGCCACTTGATTAAGGAGGAAGAATAGCTGTATATAATAATGTATGGAGTGAAGAACAGCCGATGTAGCTTTACGGTTGTTCTTCATTTTGCTTTTTGGTGCGGTAGGCTTCAAAACGCACTAATATTTCGTGCAGGTTCTTCAATGCTTCCACAGCCTTGCCTATCGGCGGCATCTTGCTTTTGTCGAAAGTCAGTTTCTTCAAATCGGCAGTGTACGCCGTAGCCACTTCGGGCAACGCCATGACCGCTTCGGCATCCTTGAATATCGGAGCATCAGCCAGCGACAAGTGCGAACGGGAGTTTTTATTTAGTCCGTCCTCTATCGTCACCCGGTACATGGCATCCAAGAAATCTTCCGAATGTAGGTAATCGTTATATTCCTGATTGTGGTAGAGTGCCGACAAGTCGTAAACGTCACGGATATGCTTTGCCAACAGTGCGGCTGCATCCTCATTGTAAGACAGCTTTACCAGCCTTGAAACCTTGTCGCAGATAGTCTTTCGGGGGTTGATACACTGCGTTTCAAAACTTCCCAGCCCGTAGGTGCTTATCAGTTCCTCTTGCCCGATGCTTTCAAGAAAGGCGGTCACAATCGGTTTGATAACCCGCTTGTCCGCCGGGTAGAACATCAGTTTTTTGTCCGGCAGGTCACAGGATTTTATCTCTACTTCCAAATGCTCTTTAAGTCCCACGCCTTGAAATACATTGTCATACGAGAAATACAGTTTGCGGTAATTACCGCCCGTTTCCGACAAATCTTCCTTGTATATGTCACTGTTAAGTTCGGCTATGTATTTGGAAAGTTTCTTGTTCAATGTCTTTTCAGCCTGCTTGGACGCACCTTTGTCACCCGTGAACACGAACAAGTCCAAATCTTCCGAGAAACGTTCTATCAGCCCGTAGGCTTTGGAAAGTGAAGTTCCGCCTTTGAAGTAGGTCTTATCCGCATATTCGGACATGGAAATATCCCGCAGTATCTTCGATACCCAGTAATCCTTTTCCACGTGCGACTGCTCGTAGCCGAAATGTTCAGCCGCCAGTGCGATGATTTCCTTGAACGCTTCCTTGTCCGAATGTAAATTCATATTTCTGTCCTATGCCGTTTTATAATCCAAGTTGAACCGTGTCGTGGGAAGAATGGTCTTTGCCATTTCTGTTTGCAACACGGTTTGTCTGATGTCGCCCAGTATGTCCGCCACCACCTTTCTGACACGTGGCGGGTAACTTTTCGCCAAAGATACGATTTTTTCCAGTTCCGGCAGGCTGTACCCGTTGAAATATTGGCTCTTGACCCGGTTGTAGATGTCCTGCCCGGTTGTTCCGGGTATGCGCTTCATGTCCTTTATCGCATCGAGCAGCCGCAAGTACGGGACAAGGCTTTCATCCGGGTAGTCCATGCAGTAGGCTTTCACGCACTCTATATCCAAGTTCTTGAAACGGAAACGGCGAACCGGGTTAGGAGTGGCTATCGTTATGGTTGTGGCTACCTGTTCGGTCAGCCCCATTTTGTTATAGACGTAAGCACCAGTGATATAGCCGTTCAGTTTTTCAGTCAGGTAGCGGAACTGTTCATCCTGATAGACAGGCAGCTTTCCCAGTCCCAGCACTGATTTCTTGGGACGGTAGTACGCCCCCTTTTCAACCCGTACCAGTACCCCTTTGCGGCTCTGTTCGGAAAGTAGCACCGCAACATTGGCGGTCTTTTCCGTTTCAAACGACAAATCCCGGAACGTGAATATACGCCCGGTATCTATCCGTTCAATCTGCCCAAGTATCTCTTTTCTGAATGAAGCCATATTTATGTCCTTTGTTTCTATATGCAAAGATAGTATATTATGTAATCACCTGCAAAAACATAACAAAGATTTTGCCGAAGATGTTTTCTTTTTGTCGTGTCACCTGATAATAGGAGAATAACGGAAACTCAATCAAAGGCTTGCCAAACGCTTCACAAACGTTCCAAAAATAAGCTGTATTTCAGTGTTAATTTTGATATGTGGCTCATTATTAGCCTATTGATAAAATAGCAAACGTTTCATAAACGCTTCACAAATGGCTCGCAAGCATAATGCAAATTTTAATAAGTCGTTGATTATAAGGTATAAGACCTATAATTAAATGGCTCATAAATGGCTCACCCCAAGAGAGTGATTAACTTCGCTCTCTTTTTTTATGCCCTTTTCAATTCTCCAACCGTCAGTTGGAGATTTACCCCGACCGGACAATTTCAGACAGCGCAGGACAAATTCGGACAGTCCTTGCCGCCCGTCCAAATATAGCATATTTAGTCGCTACCTTTGGGCGGGACTATTCCCGTAACCACTAAAATTCCAATTATTTATGGCAAACAGAATGACCCCACCCGCAGAGGGGCAGGAAAAAGACGTGCTGCTGGTCTTGGATAAACAGCAGGGAAAGGTGAGTGCCGTTAAGGGTATCGACAAGGACGGCAATTTGCAGACCGTGCCACCCACTACCGGACACGGCGGCGAGTTCATGCAGGTGGACAAGAACAGCGATGTGTTCAGCAACTTCATTTCCAACTTCTACCGCAAGTATCAGGACACTTCCGGGCTGGAACTGTTCAGCGTCAAGGCTTCCGAAGCGGAGCAGGACGCAAAGGCAATCGAGGACAACCACCGCAACCCTACACCGGAGGGTGACAAGCGGGCTGAAATGCTTCGAGTTCCGAAGCCCGACTTCCACGAGTTCAAGCAGGGCTACCGCTTCGACCCGTCAAAAATCGACTGGGAGAACCTGAAAAAAGTCGGCATCACCGCCGACACCCTGAAAAACACGAGGGACTTCGACCGGGTGATGCGTGGCTACAAGTCCCGCAACACCTACACCGTTTCGGGGACGGTGGGCGGCTTCTACCTCAAACCTACCGATGTCAAGCTCTCTTTCTATCAGGCAAAGGACGGCACGGTAGTACCCAAGCTACACGGCGTGCAGCAGGACGAGAAACTGTTACAACGCCCGTTCCATGAACACGAGTTCACCAAGCAGGAACAGGGCAACTTGCAAGGCACTGGCAACTTGGGCGGCATCGCTGAAATCAAAGACCCGAAAAGCGGCGAGCAAATCCCCGTGTTCGTCAGCCGGGACAGGTACACGCACGAACTGGAGTATATGCGGGCTGACAAGTGGAAATGCCCCGATACAATCTGTAACGTGCAAGTCAGCCCGGAACAGAAAGCCGCCTTTGAAGCCGGGCAAGCGGTGAAAATGGAAAACCTGCAATTCAGAGACGGCACGCAGCGCAGTGCCTATTTGCAGGTCAGTGCGGTGGAGCGTGGCTTGGAGTTCCTGCCCCGTGCCGCCGTCCAGTTCTTGCAGCAGGGACAGCAGCCCGCAGAGCGGCAGGTCGCCGGGCTAAAGGACGGTAAGGGCGTTGAGTTCAACGGTCATGTGCAGCCCGGCGCACAGGGCAAATCCCCCGACAAGGTGCAGCCGAAAGACGTTACCCCCGCCGCCGAGAGCCGGACGCAGGTAGCGGTCAATTCGGGGGGCAAGACCAACGAAGCCACCAAGCAGGGCAAAGAGCCGTTGAAACAGGGTCAGGACAAGCCCACCGCCAAGCAGAAAGAGAAGCAGGAGAAAGCGCAGGACAAGAGCCTGAAAGCTGACAAGCCCAAGAAGTCCAGAGGAATGAAAATGTAATATCCACCATTAAAAAGTAAAGAATTATGATTGCATTGATAGCAGAAAAGCCCAGCGTGGCAAAGGACATCGCCCGCATCATCGGTGCGACCGGACGTAATGACGGTTATCTTTCCGGCAACGGGTATATGGTGACATGGGCGTTCGGCCACTTAATCCAGCTTGCCATGCCGGAAGCCTACGGCGTGGCGAACTTCCGCAGGGAGAGCCTGCCCATACTGCCGCCCGATTTCCAGCTAATCCCCCGTCAGGTGAAAGCGGAGAAAGGCTACAAGGCAGACCCCGGCGTGCTGAAACAGTTGAAAGTGATAAAGGAAGTGTTCGACCGGTGCGACCGGATTATTGTCGCCACCGATGCCGGGCGTGAGGGTGAGTTAATCTTCCGCTATATCTTCCATTACCTGAACTGCCGGAAACCATTTGTGCGCCTGTGGATAAGTAGCCTTACCGACAAGGCAATCCGTGAGGGGCTGGATAACTTGCAGCCGGGAGAGCGTTACGATAACCTCTACCTCTCTGCCAAGTCCCGCAGCGAAGCGGACTGGCTGATAGGGATAAACGCCACCCAAGCGTTGAGCGTTGCCGCCGGGCAGGGGGTGTTCTCGCTGGGCAGGGTGCAGACACCCACGCTCGTGATGATATGCAGCCGCTATTTGGAGAACAAGAATTTCGTACCCGCCAAGTTTTGGCAACTCAAAGCGGCGACCGCCAGCGGGGGAATAAATTTTACCGCCCAATCGACCGCCAAGTGGGAACAGCAGCCCGAAGCCATAGCCGTCCTGCAACGGGTAAAGGATGCCGGGCAACTTGTGGTTAAATCCGTTGAGAGGAAAGAAGCCTGCCAAGAACCGCCGCTTTTGTACGACCTTACCACGCTGCAAAAGGAAGCGAACACGAAGTTGAACTTCTCGGCTGACAAGACGCTTTCCATAGCGCAAAGCCTGTATGAAAAGAAAGTGATGTCCTACCCAAGAACCGGAAGCCGCTATATTCCGGAGGACGTTTTCGATGAAATGCCGGAACGTGTCGCCCTGTTAGGGCAATACCCCCGCTTTGCCGGGTATGCCGCCGGGCTGGACGGCACACCCCTGAACCGCCGCAGCGTGAATGACGGCAAAGTGACCGACCACCACGCCTTAATCATTACCGAGAACCTGCCCGGCGAACTTTCCAAAGACGAGCGGGCGGTTTACGAGCTGGTAGCCGGGCGTATGCTGGAAGCCTTTTCGGGCAAGTGCGTGAAAGACGTTACCACCGCCTTGCTGTCAGGGGGAGATACCGACTTCACGGTGAAAGGGTCTGTGATGAAAGAAGCCGGGTGGCGTGCCGTGTTCGGCGAGCAGGAAACGGGCGGGGATGAAGAAGCCGCCAGCCTGCCGCCACTCCAAGAGGGAGAATATTTGCCACTCTCCGGCGTGGATCTGCTCGAAAAGCAGACCAAGCCGAAACCGCTGCACACGGAAAGCAGCCTGTTGGCGGCAATGGAGAACGCAGGCAGGGAACTGGAAGATGCCGAACTGAAAGCCAGCCTGAAAGATGCCGGGATAGGCACGCCCGCCACCCGTGCGGCGATTATCGAAACGCTGTTCGCCCGCCAGTACATCGTGCGTGAGAAGAAGAACCTTGTGCCTACCGACAAGGGGCTTGCCGTTTACAAGATAGTCAAGGACAAGAAGATTGCCGATGTCGAAATGACGGGCATGTGGGAAACCGCCCTTGCCAAGATAGAAGCGGGCAGCATGGATGCCGACACGTTCCGGAAGGGCATCGAGGTGTACGCAACGCAAATCACCGCAGAACTGCTATCGGTGCAGCTATCTGTCGCTACTGGTGAAACCTGCCCCTGCCCGAAATGCGGCAGCGGGCGCATCCTGTTCTACCCGAAAGTGGCGAAGTGTTCCAACGTGGACTGCACGCTTACCATATTCCGCAACAAGTGCGACAAGCAGCTTTCCGACAAGCAGATTGTCGAGCTGGTGACGAAACGCAAGACCGGGCTAATCAAGGGCTTCAAGGGCAAGAACGGCAAGGCTTTCGATGCTTCGCTGGTACTGGACGAGCAGTTCAATGTCGGTTTTTCATTCCCCGAAAAGAAAGCGAAACCGAAGAAATAGCCTATCTTTGCCGCTGAAATTTCATTGTGATAGGTTTTACAGCTTATAATAATTGAAATTTTAGTGGTTGCGCCCGGAGGGAAACCGGGCGCATTTTTTATATGTTCCCGCCAAACAGGTAGGTCGAACAGACCACCCCGTTATCCAGCACCCTGCTTTCCGAGAGCTTCCACAGCGAGCCGGATGTTTCCCCGACAAAACCGATGCCTTTGCCCGCCATGACCGGGACGGTGTAGATTGTCAGGCTGTCCAGCAGTCCGGCTTTAATCAATGAAGTAAGCAGCTTGCCGCCACCCACCACCAGCATGTCGGTTTCCTGTTTCAGTTCATAAACCCTTTGCAGCGGTTCTTCGGTCAGGAACTCCACCCCGCAGTCCGGTGTAACGTTGGTGTCGTAGTGTGACACCACAAAAGACCGTTTGCTTTTGTGCGGGCACCCGCCCCAGTGTTCAAAGATGTAGTTGTAGGTGTTCGCCCCCATAAGCAGGCAGCTTGCGGCGGCGTGTTCCCTTGCCGCCAGTTCCTTGACCTCACGGGGCATCCAGTCCAGTTCATAGTCCGGCGTGGCGGTATGCCCGTCCAGCGATACGGCGATGTGCGCTTTGATTTGTTCCATATTATCAGGTATTAAAGTGATATAAATCCCTACTGTCTTGGCACGTTAGCCGCAACCCCAAAAAAGAAAGCGTGGCATGACGCTGTTTCGATGCGAGGTACTGGCATACCCAAATGTGGAAACAGTGCAGCCACGCTATGACAAACGCATAGCATATCCTGCGCTGAATATCCCCACATTTTGAAAAGTGCCAGTTTTCGCATCGGGACGTTCGGCGAACGTATATGTTATATATAAAGGCAATATTCCGGCAACCGCCGTCCAACTGCCGTTACTTTTCCGTGTAACTTCTGCAAAGTTAAGCAAATACCCTGAAAAATCACGTGCAAACAGAAAAAATCCTGCCGTGTTATCACAACAGGGCAGGACACAAGCACCTAAAAATACACAAGTTCAGCCCATACGCCTACGGGCAGCTTGCGTTCCTTTGAAGATGATATGAACCGATGACAAAACAGCTTTGGTTCGCCGTGTCTTTGGTGATGATGTCCCTTTCCCGCATGAAGCGGATATAGCTCTTTGCGGTGCGCTCCTTGATGTCCAATACCTGCTGCAACTGCTCGCAAAGGTCTATGTAGGTGATGCGTGTCTGCCGCCCGAAGATGTCACGTGCGACATTCACCAGTTCCCTTTCCTTGCGCTTCTCCTTTTCCTCACGGGGCTTCTCGCCCTTGTACACGTGCATCCCCGCTTCCTTGTCCCATGCAAAGAGCATCAAAGGAACGTCCAACGGGCTTCCGTCCCTTACTTTCAAGGCTTTCACGACCGACTGGGCGGGTTCTTCGTCTTTCTCTATCGAAAGGATTGTAGCCGCCTTACGCTGCAACTCACTACCCAAATGTCCCCGCAGTTTCAATCCGTTGGGGACGAAGTGCAGCACGCACAGAATACACGTGTTGTAGATACCCGCCAGCCGATAAAGTTCATCTATCACCGCCACGCTTTCCGCTTCATCGTTGGCGCTCTTAACAAGGTCTGCGATGCCGTCAATGACGACCAACTGGATGCCGCCGTACTGGTAGTAGAACTTGTCCATGCTTTGTACAATGGCGTTCAGGCGTTCTTTGCGTGACATGCCGGTAAGACAAAACGCTTTCAGTTCATCGGGTTTGTCCGGCTGTTTGGCACGTGCCAGCAGGTTGCTTACATTCTTGAACAGTTGCACTTCCGACTGTTCGGTGTCGTAGAGCAAGACCGCCTTGTGTTTGCCGTTGGCGGTTATCTGTATGCCCAGCGTATCTACTTCCGCACCAGCCGGGCAGATGCAGCCCGCCACGATTGCGGCTATATAATTGCTCTTTCCCGTTCCCTCGCCCCCGGTGATGCCGAACAGGTTGCCTTGTGTCCCCAGCGGAACGTCACCCGCCGAAATAATCTCTTGCGCTTTGGCGGGCGGGTTGTTGAAATCTATTTCGCATGATTTAAGCATAATCAATGTGTCGCTATACAGGTTGTCTAAAAATTCGATAAACAGTTTCAGGAAATCTTCACGGGTGTTCCCGGCTTTGAAGTAGTCGGATATGTCCTTTTCCTCTTTCGTTCCCGGAAGCGGGAGCAGCAGGCGTTTCACTCCAAATTCTTCCAGTAGTTTTTCCTGTTTGCATGAACTTTCCCTGCCCGTCTTGTCCATGTCAAAGAGCAGGACGATGTGCTTGAACCGGAATATCAGCCGATAAACCAGCGTGGGCGGTATTGTCACCGTTTCGCTGTTGAAGCAGATAGCGTGAAAACCGTGCGCCGCCAGCGAAAGCACGTCTTTCTCGCCGCCCGTGATGAATAGCGTGTCGCCTTTGGCTGGCAGTTGTTCCAGCCCGAAACAGTAGTTCTCACCGAAGCTGCCGCCGTAGAGGAAACGGGGCGTGGAGAACGGGCGGTACAGCTTGATGTGCTGTTTGCCCTTGTAGCCGTACATGGGTTCTGCCACCGATGAAGTGTAGGTGTACGGTTTGCCCTCTGCCGTTTCACTGTTGTATTCCCGGAGCGAACAGACCTTGTAACGTTCCAGCAGTTCGGGCGTGATGCCGTACTGTTGCCAGTACACCAGTTCGGCAAGCGGGAACTTCTGTTCCCGGAACTGGTAGGGCTTGACGGGCTTTTCGGGCGTTTCTTCGGGTTTGTCCGGCACTGCCCGGCAGACGGTTGCCGGGGGAACGGAAACCGGAATGCCGGAAGCCAGCCCCAAGCCCAAATCCCGGTCGATGATTTCCAGTATCTCCACGAAGTCAGCCGCCCGGTTGCAGTCCAGCCCCTTTAACTGCCCCACGAGGAAGAAACAGTCGCCGCTGTAACTGTCGTTGCCGAAGTCTTTCATCTTGTAGATACCGCCCCGGCGGTCGAAATAGATGTTGCAGGAAGCCTTGCTGTCCTCGTACAGCGGGTTAAGGAAGTTGCGACCTATGCGCCAATTGCCGGGCAGGTAGTGTTTGAACACCGCCAGCCCGTTACTTGTTCTTTCTAAGATTTCCTCTTTCCTTAGCATACAACTGGTGGTTGGTTATCAGGTTGTCGATGTTCTCCTTGTTGCTCCTTATCAGGCGTTCTTCCAGCATCCGGCGTATCTCGCTGACCTTGTAGAAGTAGCGTCCCCTGATGTTGGAATAGGCGATAGTTCCCGACACCCGCAGGCGTTGCAGGGTCTTTTCGCTTATTTTCAGGAACGTGCAGACCTCGTAGCTGTCCACCCACATGTCTTCCTCGCTTTGCCTTGCCGTTTCCATGTGGTTGAAGATGTAGTCGGCAATGGCGGTAATCTTGTTGTCCAGTTCCTTGTAGGCTTTGGACTCGAATGTTATTATTTCCATAACGGTAACTGATTGATTTGCCGCAAAGTTCGGGTGTCCTGAAAAATAAAACGCCACAGATGTACCCACCTGTGGCGAAATAAATTTTGTTAAAGCACGGTTGCCTAATCCTGCTCCCTCATGCGCATCAGCAACCTGTCTTTCAGGGTGGAGAGGAAGCCCGTTCGGTCTTTGGTCTTGGCTTTTAGTTCCATGTAGGTGTGGTAGAAGTCGCCGAGGTCGATGTCGAACACGTATTCAAAGTAGGCTACAATCTCCTTAATATCAACCGTCCCCTTGTTCAGACAGCCGCAGGCGTCCAGTGCGTAGATAAGTTCCACCAACGCCCTTTTCGTCCCCGTCCAGCGCAACACCTTTCCCATGAAGCCGTTCTTCACCCGCTTGCGTTGTTCCCGGCGTTCCAGCTCGTGCAGACGGTTGGTGAGGTATATTTCCAGCAGTTCGTTGGCTAAAATCTTGGCTACCTTGAAATCGTGACTGGTGCTGAACTGTGGGTCTGTTTCGTAATAGAAACTGTCCACGATGATTTGTATGTCAGGCTTCCCACGCATGAAATACTGCCTGTCCAAGTAGGTGGCTTTCGTTCGGTGGTACTGGTAGAACGCCAAGTTCCGCTGGAACGACTTTGAAATCCGGTCGGTTTCCGACAGCAGGTAGTCCCTTTGCACTTCCTCGCTGCCGCTGGGGAAGCGCACCTCTATCTTGTAAACGGTGTTGTAATAGATGATTTTGCTCGCTAAAAGCGGTTTCAGTTCCTTGAAGAAGTGTATTTCCTCTTCCGTGCTGGCGAACGGGTAGGAGATTATAAAGTTTTTGAGTTCGCCCAGTATCTCTTGCAGGTAGTCCACGCACAGGCGGCAGAGCGTCAGCGTGTCCGCTGCGGTGTCCTCGTATTCCTGTATCTGCCATTCCACTTTTTGAAGCAGTCCGGCGAAGTATGTTTCCAACGGTATCTTATGTTCCATAACCTTGTGCTTATCTTTTATGAAGCACAAAGTTACGGGCATAAAAAATCTGTTTTATTCTTGATTTTTCACATTACGTTCTTGTAACTGTGCATTTTCTTGTTTCCTGCGCTTTTCTGCGTATCTCGCCCGGTGTGTCCAGCAAGTAAGCCTTGCAGAAGTCGTTCAGGTTCGATGTCGATGCGAACCCCGTGGTGAACGCCACTTCCGTAAGCGTGAGGTTGGTGTTCTTCAGGTAGTGTTCCACGTCCTTTGCACGCTCCTTTATCACCCATTCCTTAGCCGTGTACCCGGTCATTTTCTTTACCTTCCGTCGGAACGAGCCGTATTCCATGCCGCATTTGTCCGCCAGTTGCTCGGCATCATAGACCATGTAGCCTTTCAGACGCACCATTTCGGTGAATGTCTGCCTGCCCAGCTCCGGCAGCATCCGTTCGGCGTGGCGCAGTTCCTTTTCCGTCACCAGCAGGCGGTTGTCCCTTACCGGGTTTCTCCGTAGCAGGTGGAAAGCGTGGCATACCGTGTTGTACACGTTGCAGAGGTACTGCCGTCCCGGTCGCATCCAGTGGAGCGCATCGCAGTAGGCGGTCAGTTCGGGTATCTCGTCCCGCTTGCGGTGCTGTTCCGCCAGTTCGTCAAGTATGGCGTAATGTGTGGTGGACATACCCAGCAGGATAATGATTGCCTTGTAGTCCTTGTATGCCGCCAGTGTCGGCGTTTCCGGCAGGCTCTTGAGCGTGTCGCACACGTGGGCGCACAGCCGCACGTCCTTGCTGAACGGTTCAAGTTCCAAGTAGTTGTCCATTTTCCGGCTGTTGTGCAGCAGCCATGTTACCTTTTCGTCCAGTTCCTTGCAGGACGCTTCCAACTCCGCTTCGGGAGCGGGAAGCAATAATGATGTAATCCGTTGTTCCATATCTGAATAAATTGATTTGTTTTCTGTACGTTACCCGGTAGCCCATAGCCAAAACTTTTGGATTAGCCGCCAAACCACGTGATAAAGGAACATGGCGGCAAGCATAAGAAAACCTGCCCGCAGGAAATATTCTTCAATGCGCTGCCAAACGCTCGTTTTTCGTTCGGGCATCAGTATGTCCGCCACTTCCTCAAAGGTCTTGCAGGCGAAAATCGCTTGCCGGAACTCGTCTGCGCTGTTCCAGCATTCTTCCTTGAACCACCGTGTCTTGGGGTATCGTTCCGCTACCAGTTCTTGCAGTTTTCGTAGTGGGAACGGTTCGGGGTTGTCCCCGTACTCGTATTCAATGGAAATCACACGTCCCTGCATCCTGATACAATATCCGAATATCCCTTGCCACTTCACTTTGTGCGCCCCCTTTTCAACATATTTCGTCCCGGTTGCATCCACTACAATGTAGTTCTTCCGCTTCTTCAACAACTCGGTATTGGTCGTTGTGTACAGTTCTTCCTTGCGAAACACGTATATCATGTTGCCTTTGGGGGCAAAGCTGAATATCGGGTATTTAAGTCGGGCTTTCATTGTAAATAGTCTATTGTTTTATAAAAGCAAAATAAAGGAGGGTAACACCTACCACAACCCCGAAAAAGATACAACCTGTAATAATGAAAGCCCAATCGGGGTAATGGAAATCAAGTTCTTCATAAGGAATGGCAGTTTTCTTTATACATCTGTTCCATACCCATATCAGAACTTTTCCAAATCTATTTACTGTGATAAGGTTACTCATATTGATTAATGGTTTAGCAGGGAACGGCTTGTCCGTTATCCTGCTTCGTTAACATCATATTTTATTCTCATTCCAGTGTACCATATCAATACACCATAATAACAAGGTCTTTTTGCGCTTCAACGGCTTCATCGAAAATGAAATTCAAGTCGTCCATTTCCTGCTCGTAATCATAATCTCCGATACCGTTACCCTCTTGTAGTGAGGTGTATTCCGTCCGCTTGCTCTCCAAATCTGAAACGGGTATGCTGATGATATAGGGAAAATCACTGCTCAATGGAATAGGGATGAATGTACTTTGGCTATCCAATTGCCAAAGGTTTTCCGCACAGTAGATTTGCGTTCCATAATGGTTGCAAATCTTTTCATATACATACCCGTACATGAAAGCAATTTCGGGATAACGGATTTCTCCGTTCACTATATCTGCCAACGCTGCATAAGCATCTTTATCCGTGTTCAGGCTATCGCTGAAATAATCGTTCAGAGTGTCAAGTTCCTGCTTCAACGCAACCTTTAATTGGTTTATAAGCTGATTATCACAAGTTCCATAAACAGACTTTACCTTATCGGCTTCTGTCAAATATGCACAAACAGAGTAACTCATACCTTTTCTTCATTTAATATTGTCATTCCAGTGTACCATGTCGTATGGATAGTAGGGCAACCCTTTCAGGCTGCTATCATCCAGCCCCAAGACCTTGACCAATGCACCGCTTTCAAAACACCAATAACCGTCATGGTTGATACCATATTTATGGTCGTCATGCCAAGATAAATCAGAATGTCCTCGATACCATTCTTTTTTGAGGTATTTTTCCAATCGTTTCACCGCTTCTGCTTTGTCTTGTTCAGCCAACTCTGTAACAGTGATAGCAATTCGATAGGGTGACGGATATAATACTTGGTTTGTTGTCCTTTCCCAATCAGGAAATCTGTATCTAATCAATGTATCATAAATATAGTCTTTAGCTTCTCTGTCTTTTATCAGTTGCACCAGACCATGTATAAGGTCGTCTTCGTAATCCAACATAATGCCTATTGACAGAAGCCACAACATTTCAATATAAAATCCGTTGTCCGTCCAAAATCTCGGCATTGTTTTGAGGGCTTTCACATAATTGTTTTTCAGCTTATCAATATCCTGTCCCATAGAATACTGTACTAATAAATAACGAAGCCTATAATTGAACAAAGAATCGTAACCTATATGTTTTCCTGAAAGATGCATTTGTTCATAATAACTAATATCTTCATCATACATTTTCAGTTGCTTCAAATACAGTTCTTCTGTAAAAAGTTTATCTCTTGTTTCCATTATGGTACACTGCTTTTTGATGTTAATGGTTCAGCAGGGAACGGCTTGTCCGTTATCCTGCGTTGTTAGCGAAATATTCTATTCTATCCTTTGTTAGTTCTATCAAAATGAAACTAAAAGAACAAGCAATCAAAGCCAGTATATAGGATAAAAAATAGCATTTTAGATATTTATTAGTACGCTCTTTCCTGAATTGTTTGAAATAGGAGATATACTTATCGTTCCTAAATAGGAATACTTGATTTGGAACATAAAGTAAGAGGACAAGAAGCAAAAAACTAATAATGAAGTTACTAACGTCACGAAATACAACGCTATACAAAGGTATATGGGTTGTTACCATTATCACATTCAAGAAAGTAAAGATTAGTAATATCAAGAAAATACAAGTTCCCCCAATGGATTCCATAAGAATAAAAGGTGAAAAATCCTTTTCTCTTTCTTCTGTTCTCTTCATATAATCCAATACTTGCCAAAAGATATTTTCTTTCTTATAAAACTTCCGTGTGTATTTGTTGTCAATCAAACGGTGAGGATCGATTGCACAGAAGCAACTATACAAAAGTGTATAAGTACAATAGTATAATATGTTCCAAAATAATTCTATTCGTTTCATTTTGATATGTTTTCGCTAATGGTTTGGTGAGGAACAGCGTTCAGCTGTTATCTCGACTTTGTTATCAGTGATTTATTCAGCAATACCTGCACACGTAAATTTTAATCCAGTGATTGAATTTTGCTTCACGAAATCTACAAATTCATCTGTACAATAATAACTGCTATAAAATAGGCTATCCCGAAATATGATATATGAACCTATATTTTCTTTATTAAAATCACAGTTATTATCTCTCATCATCTTTAAGATTTCTTCATTGCTCTTAGAATCTGTATTTATGGCTTTTACCGTATTTAGAACATTTATAAAATAATAGTCTGAAGTGTTACCGCCAACATTAACAGGTAAAGCTTCTATTTGTCCTTTCAGCTTTTCAGCGAGCAATAAAGAAGTTCTTTCGTTTACTATCAGGCAACCAGAAAAATAACAAGATGCATCAAAGTCCTCACTTCGTTTGTCTTTCTTTTTCCTTTTATCTCTGAACAGTTCTAAACTAAACCCTTTCCACCTATTGATAAGAGTTTGACCTTTGAAATTTAAACGGTCTTTATGTAATTCATCATCTTCCTTGAATACAAAGAACTTATAATTATCAAAGTCTTGTTCAATTTTATATATATTCATAATATTACACTATTTAATTACTGATAATTTTTCGATAAACGCACCTTATGGTGTAGTTCCTATTCACTATTAAATCATTGCCTAATCATCATCCAAACAATCCAGCGGATTGGGGATTTTTGCTTTATAGGCGTTCGATACGTGCAGATAAATTGCTGTTGTTTTTATATCGGTATGTCCCATAAGTTCCTGTATGGTTCTTAGGTCTGTCCCTTGTTCCAGCAGGTGGGTGGCGAACGTGTGCCGGGCAAGGTGGAATGTCAGGTTCTTTTTAATACCGCATATATCGGCAATCTCTTTCAAGTAGGCGTTTAGCTTCTGATTGCTGATTACGGGAAGTATCTTGCCGTCCGGCAACTTGCCCTTGTACTTCTTCAAAATCATCTTGGGAATATCCAGCAGGGGGACATTCACGTCCGTGTCACTCCTGATTTCCCCGCTTTCTTTTGCTTTCTGTATGACTTTCTCCCATAGGTCATAGTCTTGTCGGTAGATTTTCTCAATTTTCTGCCTGATGCCCGGATAGTACATACGCACTTGTGACAGAAAGTGAAAGTAGTAGAAGTTAGGACTACAATCATGCGGGCTGCTATTATCACCAATCAGTTCAACAATCCTTTTCATGGAAGCGGCTACCCCCGCCACGTATTGCCCGATGAACTCCGCCAACGTATCGGCAGGAGCGGCAAACTTGTTTTCCGGTTCGTGCATTTGCAACACGTATTTGTCCGCCACAGCCATGAATAAATCCAGCTTGTGCGGAAAATAATAAACGATACCCGTTTTTGTCACCCCGCAGGCTTTGGCAAGCGTGATGATGCTTGCTTTCTCGTAGTTCATCCTGACAAATACGCCGAACGCTTTATCTATTACTTCTTCACGGTTAGTTATTATCATACACGTTTGTTTTTAATCGGTTACGAAGATACGGATTTTGTTTTAAGCATTTGTACCCCAGTGCTTTTTTTTAGTGCAAGGTGCAAGTATATATTTATATATATAGCTTGCACCTTGCACTAACCCAAAAATATTTATTATCAGATATTTGCGAGTTTCAAAAGAAAGCCGTATCTTTGAACCCGAAAGTTAGGCAGACAAACAGCGGTCAAAGTTGGACAAACCCAACATCTGAAAATCGTTACTGTTTCGTTACCTATTTGAAATTTTGAAAGCAAAGTAGCTGAAATATAAGCGGTTAGGGTTGTAGGTTCAAAACCCTGTCTCTCCGCAAGAAACATTGATAATCAATGTTCTACAGGATAAACACCCAACTTTACGTCCAAACTGTAAAGTTGGGTGTTTCTATTTTAAGGCTTAGTCTGAATGACTTTTATAGATATTCAATTATCCGAAGCTTTATGACGAATGTTATAGATAAGATAAATTCTGTGTGTCTGCTTTCTGACGATACAATACAAGCGTTGAAAGAGAGTGTGACCTTATGCCATTTTCCCAAAAAACATTTGTTGATAAAGGAAAATACATTTTGCAAGTTCGCTTATTTTATAGAAAAAGGGATGACCCGTTCTTTCTGGCTTGTGAACGGGGAAGAAATAACTACTTCTTTTTCTTGTGAAGGGGGAATTGTCTTTAGCATGGATGAATTATATTATAATAAGTTGAGTGAAGAATTTGTAGAAACACTTGAAGACGTTGTTGCATACAAAATATCACTGGCTGACTTGAACAGGCTTTTTCAAACCAATATCGAACTGGCTAACTGGGGACGGATTATCCATCAAAATGAATATAGACGTTTGCAGCGTTCACATAAGGAACGGCTTGCATTGCCGGCCAAAGAACGTTACGAAGAGTTTAAGCAGCAGTTTCCTCAAGTGTGCCAGCGGGCTAATTTGGGATATATCGCATCATATCTGGGGATCAAGCTTTCTACACTTAGTCGTCTTAGGGCCCAAAAATGATTTTTATACGATAAGATTTTGCCATAGAACAAATTTTATGTTTTTCAAGTTGCGTAACTTTGCCGCATTATTATGTAACCGTTAACAAAAAACAAATTTGTAAATTATCATGCAAAAAGGAACTACTACTGCATTTTTAGACACAAAACCTCATTATGAACTTCTTGACGGATTGAGAGGGGTCGCTGCTCTCATGGTAATATGGTACCATATATTCGAAGGTTTTGCAACAAGTCCCATGGACCAGCGATTTAATCACGGATATCTGGCTGTCGATTTCTTCTTTATCTTATCGGGGTTTGTTATCGGCTATGCTTATGATGACCGTTGGAAAACGATGAAAACAAAAGACTTTTTCAAACGCAGATTAATTCGTTTGCATCCGATGGTGGTTCTGGGAGCTGTTTTGGGTAGCATTACGTTTTGCATACAGGGTTGTGAGAAGTGGGATGGTTCACAGGTTTCCATTTCGATGGTAATGTTGGCTATGCTTATGGGGATATTTTTGATTCCTGTTGCGCCGGGGGCAGGTCCTGAAGTCCGTGGAAACGGTGAGATGTACCCTTTGAATGGTCCCAGTTGGTCTTTGTTTTTTGAGTATATCGGAAACATACTATATGCATTGTTTATTCGCAAGTTGTCTACGAAGGCTCTCACGGTGCTGGTTGTATTGGCCGGAATCGGACTGGCTTCATTTGCCATATTCAATTTTTCCGGTTATGGTCACTTGGGTGTGGGATGGTCAATGGCAGATTATAATCTGATCGGAGGTTTCCTGCGTTTATTGTTTTCATTCTCTATCGGATTGTTGATGACGCGTGTTTTTAAACCGCTTCAGATTAGAGGCGCCTTTTGGATATGCAGTCTGGCAATTATTGTTTTGCTTTCCATGCCTTATATCGGTGGTAGTGAATTTCCGTGGATGAATGGTATTTATGATTCTGTATGTGCCATCATTATTTTTCCGTTACTTGTCTATCTGGGTGCTTCGGGAAAAACAACAGATAAAAAGTCATCTAAAATCTGTGAATTCTTAGGAAACATATCTTACCCGTTGTATATAGTACACTACCCTTTCATGTATCTGTTTTATGCGTGGGTATGGAGTAAAGAACTCAGCTTTTCACAGGCGTGGCCGATGGCATTGGTTGTATTTTTCGGAAACATCTTACTGGCTTATCTCTGCCTGAAGTTCTATGATGAACCAGTCAGAAGATGGTTGACTAAGAAGTTTCTGGCAAAGAAATAAAAATAACATCACTGTATCATAAATGAAGGGGTTGCAAAAATCGTTTTTTGCAACCCCTTCATTTATGCCCGGCATATAAACTTAAAGTCTGGCCCCCTGCTCCCCATTATCCTGCGTACAGAGATGGGCCAAAGAATAAATTTAATCTTTCCATCTTATACAAGACAGATTTCAGTGTATATAAGAAAATCAATTCTCGTATATTCCGATTAGCCCATCCGCCGTGATGGTTTCTGCATTTATTTTTAGTTTCCGGCATCTGCTATTATTGTAGAAGCGGATGTGGGCTTTGCCGTCCTTGTCCGTACTAACTGAGGGATTCCAGTAAAGAGTACGGCGATAATCGGGAACGGGAGGAAGTGCGGAGTAATTCGGCTGATAGAACTCTTTGACCGGACTATATCCGTCAAGCCATGTTTTTCTGACACCTTTGCCTGCCTCTGTCGGTATTTTGCCTTCCGGATAGGTTTCAATCAATACGGCGCAACCATATAAGTCGGATACATCGAAGGGTGAAAGCCGTGGGTCTGCATACCGGCAAATAGTGGAAAGGTTTTCAGTAATATAAATCGATTTGATGGCTTCAAGCCTTATATATTTGTATTTATTATAGTCCATCTCAGTATGTCGGGTACATTCATAATTGATAACGAAGAGCGGCATTTTACTTTTGTAATATAGATAATTCCTTTGTGGGACAGGGCTGAAATTCTTATTCATATTCAGCATCAGTTCGTGTATGTCGTCACCGATGAATTTTCCGCTGTCCTTTATGTCGTCCAGTTCAGAATGGACGTCATAATAAGCTATTGATTTTGAACGACTGTCGTAAATCTCTTTTTCTTTACTTCTTTTTTTAGCTTTGATGGTCACCTCTTTCAATCGATAGTTCTTTTCGTGGTTGCCTGCTTTAGCCAGTGAATCTGTATAGGCGGCAAAGAAGGTTTCGATGTCGTCTTCTGTCAAGACATTTGTTTCTTTATCCAGAATAGTATCTTCTTCTTTTTTCGTATTGGCGATGTTCACCTGCATGTCGGCATAATGATATTTTGCGGGGGGAGGGCTGAACAATCTGTCTAATAGAATACGATAATCTTTCTTTTTTCTGTTGACTGTCACTGCCAATATCAAGTCCCATTTCCCATAGATATCCGATATCAGTGAAAAACGTCCTAAACTATCGGTAGTAATAGCCTCGATGAAGCTGCTGTTTTCTTCATTTTCTCCCCGTTTTTTCAAAAAGCACGATACTTCTACGTTGGGTTTTGGAAGTTGCCGGACGAAAGAAACAACCTGGCCCCGTGTTTCGATACCTCTTTCGGGACCATATTTGAGGTTGAGAGATTCAATTCCGGTCATTTGCTTCCAAGAGTAGCGGCGCCAACCCTGTATCCTCAATAACAGATCGATTGCCATGCGGTGTGTGTCGTCTTCCGCTTCAAAATAATAGCCGGGATTGCGGACATACCCTTTTATCTCGGACATTAATAGGAGGTCGGTTAGTATATTGCGTCCTGATTCCACTTCATTCATGCCATCTCTTACGGATAAAGCAAATGTGTTTTGTACCGGTTGCATTTCAGCTCCGGTTAAGGTAAATTCCAGATTTACTAATTCATAGGGATTGTATGTTTCTTTGTCTGTCCGTGCTTTTATAGATAATCGTTTTTGAGGGTGAATGAATATCAAACGGTCGGACAGGACTTCTCCGCCACCATTGAATAACGCGATACGGGAGACTCCGGGTGTTAATCTGCTTTTATCTATTTTGAAGCGAATGATTTCATTTCCTTCAACGTCGATCAGACAAAACTTGTGAAGCTTTCCTCCGCTGATAACTGCTAATCCCAATAGAGTGGCGGGAGTATTGGGATTCTTTTGCAAAGCAATTTCCACACTGTCTGTGTATGACAGATTATCAACATGTAGCGCATACCCTGCTGGCAGGGCTTCCGGCATATTAAACTGGTGTTTTTTACCATTAAACTCGACGACTGCTTTTTGTTTATCACCTGTAGGTGTGTAATTGAAAACTCCCCGTCCGTCATGGATTGCGGTGAAATGGGCTGTTTCCTGTTTTTCGTCGTTGATAACAGTACCACTCAATGTTATGGGGTTGCCATAGGCATCTGTCGCTTCGAAAGCGATTTGTGACTCTATTCCCTGAATCAGGTTTCCACTTTCGGGGAAGAACTTTAAATTTACTTTTTTGCCTTTTGTCGGTTTGGGGCGCTCCATCGGGTAATTTCCTGTTGAATATTTCCGCATCTCTTTTTCAGCGAAGTTTCCTTCTGTTTGGGGCTTGTCGAAGACCGGCAGAAGTCTTGAAAAAATAATATCTTCCCCAAAGTTAAGCATGTATTTCGTATAGGCACGAACCTCGTAAAAGCCCGAATAAAAGGGTATTTGGTTTAAAGTGAAATCTCCGTGACATTGACCGTTCTCTATTTTTAATATCCGTTTGTCGATTATTTCACCTCCGGGATTCAATAATTCGACATATAAAGTTTTACTCAGGTTTGTGGCCGGGTATAGATCGGAGGTGACCAGAAAACATTTAAACCAGATATCATCACCTTGATAATAGCTGGTATTATCGAATTGCAGGTAAACTTTCTCCTGTGGAATATGTTTTGAGAAATTTTCTATCAGACAGGCGTATTGGCTCAACTTTTGGACAAGGCTGTCTTTGTTTTGTGCAGATACATGAAGACAAAACAGGCATAGGAATAAGTATCCCGTCCATTTTTTTGTTGTTTTCATCTTATTATAGCTTGGTTAAACGGTTATTCTTATTTTCTGCTATATCTTGTTTCAGGTAAAGTTCCTTACTGTCATGCCGGGATTTACCTCTTGCAGGGCTTTTATCAGTTCCTGAGGTGACTCCGGGTCTACCATGACAAATCCAGTGGCATGTTTGATTTTTATTTTCTGTATACCCAAGGCATGGGGAGTATATGTAATACTGGTGATATGATTGAAAGAGCGTTTTTGATGGAAGCTGTTCACAATTTGCAGCATTCCGTTTTCTTTGACGATGTATCTACTGGTTGCTTGCGAAAAGTAGATTGTCGCACCCGGACCTAAGCATGCAGCGCCTATCCATATTGCCTGAATTGTTATGAAACTGATGACAATGCAAGCTACTATGCCTATAGCGAATAGCCAAAGCCCTATCTTGGGATTTCTTGCTTTAAATGTTTGTTCCATCTTTTTTAAGATTATGTTTGTAACTGTCTGATAAAGATAGGAAAAAATAGAATAAAAGAATGAAATAACTTTCTTTTTTTGAGTATTGGCTATGAAAAGATTGATTTGGGTCCTATCCGTGCAGAGATAGACCGGAAAAATAATTCTTTGCCGGTAAACCATTAATTCTGCCTTTTTATCTATTTTTGCCACTTGAGAATTTTTTTAATATTAATCTAACTATCATGAGACGAAAAGCGACTTTACTATTGCTCGTAACATTCGGACTACTGCTTGGCGCAGTGGCACAGGAAAAAATGAAAACAGTGATCGAACCCTTGAAAAATGAAAGATGGTGGGGAGGATTCGTAGCTTTAGGTAACCAGATGCCGTTTGGTGATCATTTGCGGATGCAGGATATGTCACGCAATAATATGAATAATCAGGTAGTTCCGTTCATGCTTTCTTCCGAAGGCCGATATATATGGGCCGAGAAATCTTTCTGTTTTGAGGTGAAAGACGGACAATTGATTATCTATTCGGATTCGGAAAAGATAGAACCGGTAAAAGCGGGGAATACACTGAAAGAAGCTTTACTGGCAGCTTCGGCGAAACACTTTCCACCTTCGGGACAGATACCGGAACCTGCTTTCTTTTCTCTTCCACAGTATAATACATGGATTGAACTGATGTATGATCAGAATCAGGAGGACATTATGAATTATGCCCATAAAGCCGTAGAAAACGGATTTCCCCAAGGCGTATTCATGGTAGATGATAACTGGCAGAGATATTATGGTAACTTTGACTTCAAATCCGAAAGATTTCCTGACCCGAAAGGAATGACCGACGAACTGCACAAGATGGGATTCAAAGTAATGCTGTGGGTTGCTCCTTATGTATCGCCGGACAGTCCTGAATTCCGTGAACTGGAAGCAAAGGGATATTTATTGAAAGATAAGAATGGACGTACAGCCATCATCCATTGGTGGAATGGTTACAGTGCCTGTTATGACACCACGAATCCGGAGGCTATGAATCATCTGAAGCAACAGTTAAAAGCCAATCAGGAGAAATATGGTATCGACGGATTTAAATTTGATGGTGGAGACGTTGCTTATATGACAGGAGAATATGCTTTTCATGATAAAGAGGCCGATGTGAATACTTTTATGGAGAAATGGGCCGAGATAGGTTTGAGCTTTCCCTACAATGAATTGCGTGCTGCCTGGAAGTTGGGTGGTCAGGCATTGGTACAGAGGCTGGGCGATAAGGATTATTCCTGGCGTGCGACTCAGTTGCTAATTCCCGATATGACTGCTGCGGGATTATTGGGACATTATTATACCTGTCCGGACATGGTAGGCGGAGGCCAGTTTGGTGCTTTTCTGAATGTGAAGAAGTTTGATGAAGAGTTGATTGTACGCTCCTGTCAGGTACACGCCCTGATGCCGATGATGCAATTCTCCGTGGCTCCCTGGCGCATCCTGAGTAAAGAAAATGTAGCGATTTGTGCTAAGTATGCCCATTTGCACCAACAAATGGGAGATTATATTCTGGGATTGGCAAAGCATGCTTCCGAAACGGGTGAACCTATTGTTCGGCACATGGAATACCAGTATCCCCATCAAGGATTTATCGATTGTAAAGACCAGTTTATGTTGGGTGACAAATACTTGGTTGCTCCGATGCTGACTTCCGGGACAAGCCGTACGGTGATGCTGCCCAAAGGTAAATGGAGAGATGATCGAGGGAAGGTATTTAAAGGTCCGAAAACAATAACAATAGATGTCCCGCTGGAGCGCTTGCCGTATTTTGAGAAGCTGACTAAATAGTAATTTCTATAATTAAAGAGAAAAGCCACGCTAACATTACATAGCGTGGCTTTTGTTTTGGGTTTAAACTACTTCTGTGTTATTTTACACGAATGATGTTGTAATTCAGGTCGCTGGCAGATACTTCCAGGCTGTCGTCAGCCAGGGTAAGGGTAGTATCATTAGCGATTACGAAATAAACAGGTTCGCTTCCGTCACTCGGGTTCAGTTTAAGAGCCGTTTTCTTTTTATTCTTTACGGTTTTCTCCACTGTCACCGGTTTTCCTTTAGAAGTGAAGGTTTTGTTTTTACCTTTGCCTTCGGCATCCAGATAAGTGACGTCCAGTGTATACGTTGTATCGGCCGCATTCGCCAGTGTGTTCAAGGTTAACACGTAGCGGATACCCGGACCGTCAGCAGCGGGAAGTACACCTTCGTAAACCTGAGTTTCTTCCATAGTGGGTTCCATAACCACTGCCAAACTGTCTGCGGCTGCTTCTTCAGCTTTTGTTCCTTTTGATTGGCAGGATACCAATGCAGCAACAACGGCTGCCAACATAATTACTTTTTTCATTGTTAAGTGCTTTAAATTAATATAAAAAGTGAGTGCTATTCCTACTCTTCTTCTTTCTTTATGACAAGCAGCTTATCGACCCTCCCGCGGTCCATGTCCACTACTTCGAACTGCAGGTTTTTATAAATGAATATATCTCCGGCTTTTGGAATGCGTCCTATCAGGAACATCGCCAGTCCGCCCAATGTGGTAAAGTCTTCCGACTCGATGTCATCATAGGAGAGAATTCCCATCTCTTCCATAAAGTCCCCGATGTTCATCGAAGCTTCTACCAACAAAGAGCCGTCCTGTCTGCGAACGATTTCCTCTTCTTCAGTATCGTCCTCTTCCAGAATGTCTCCAAAGATACTTTCGGTCAGGTCGTGCAGGGTAATAATGCCCTCCGTGCTGCCATACTCGTTAACAACAACTCCGAACTTATTTTTGTTCTTCTTAAATAGCTCTAAAACTTTTTTTGCGTACAAACTTTCCGGTATAAATAGTGCCGGACGGGTGATTTCTTTCAGATCAAACTCCTGTTCGGTGCCTACCATTAAGATAATATCTTTTACAGAAACGACGCCTGCTATCTCTTCTGTATTATCATCGATCAGCAGGTATTTGCTGAAGTGTTTATCTTCGATGGTCTGAAGGACTTTTTCTTTACTGTCTGTCGTATGCAGAACGATCAGGTCGCGACGATGGGTCATCAGTTCGTTGGCACGTTTATCCGAAAACCGGAATACATCGCGCAACATTTCGGTTTCTTCTTTGTCGATGACTCCCTGTTCCGAACTTTGATGCAGAATCATTTTCAATTCTTCTTGGGTCATCAGCCGCTCTTCACTTTTCAGCCCAATCAGCTTATTAAGCAGGCGGGTAGAGATGCTGAGTAACCATACGAAAGGATAAGAAATTTTAGTCAGCAGAATCATGACGGGGCTTAACAGGGTTGCATAGCGTTCCGGATTACTAAGAGCAATGGATTTGGGAACCAGCTCTCCGATGATCAACGACAAATAAGTAATGATGACTACTGTGGTAATCATAGCGAGGTCTTTTGCATAAGGTTCGGCTCCCGGAATCATAGCGAAAAGGGGAACTACATCGTCGGCAATGGCCACTCCACCATAAGCACCCGATATGATACCGATCAGCGTAATACCAATCTGGATGGTAGAAAGAAATTTTTCGGGTTCTTCCAATTGTTTCAGTACTCCCCGTGCAGATTTATTTCCTTTGCTTACCAGGGTTTCAAGGCGTGCTTTACTTGAAGATACTAAGGCGATCTCGTACATGGCAAAAATACCATTCAGTACGAGTAAAAGAATAATGATTAAGAATTCCATATAGATGTGAATAGTTTCATGACCGCAAATTACACTAAAGTACGGACTCATGCAAAATCTATCGAAATTATTAATGAATTTTTTCAAAAAAAGTTGAGGCCGACCCTCCGGATGTGGGGGCCGGCCTTATGTAGGATCAGAAAATGTTGTATCCGGGTTTATTTATTCTTGGTGTATTCGTCAGCTTTTTCTTTAGCTCGGGCTACGCGTTTGGCTGTATCCGGATGTGAAGAGAACATTTTCTGGAATTTGGATTCTTTTGGGGCTTCGGCCGATAATTCCAATAATTTGTTCAATGCATTGTACATTGCGTATGGATCGATATTATGTTTGATGCTAAATTCAAAACCATAGTCGTCCGCCTCTGTCTCCTGTTTCTGAGAGTATTGCGCACCGGCCAATGCTTCCGCCATGGCACCCAGTTCAGAATCTGACAGTTTAGCTACAGTCGAGCTGGCAGCTCCTGCGGCATTTTTTACGGCCGAACGGAGATAAGCATTCTTCATTGCATCTTTTGAGTCTGTATGAATCACGTGTCCGATTTCGTGTCCTACTACAGCCATTACTTCATCGTCTGTCATAATGTCCATCAGACCGGCACAAATGCGTACACTGCCGTCACCACATGCAAAAGCGTTCACATCCACAACCTCGTATACGCCGAAATTTACTTTCAGTCCGTCCACTTCTTTGATGTGTCCGGTCAGTTTCTCCAGTCGTTTGCCATACTCACTGTCAGCAGCTGTCAGCGGATTGTGGGTATCCATCCATTGCATATATTCTTTGCTCATAGCTGCAATGTCGGCATCCGACAGCGTGATTGCTTTAGCTGCGTCACTTCCTGCCTGTACCACTTTGCCTACATTGATTTTTTTACCGCCGATTTTAAATTGTGCCGAGGCAGTCGTGAAGCACATTCCACATAACAGTGCTGCGATAAAAACAATTCTCTTTTTCATTTTAGTAAGTTTTTGTAATTAATAATATAGTTGTCTATGTGTTTAATATTCAAATGTGATTCCTAATGTAGGCATTAAAGTTCCGCTTTTTTGAGAGATGTATTTCATCTTATAGCGTTGTTCGGCTATCGGAGCCGACGGATTTTCGATGACTCCCGTACTCATCAATATGTCCGGCTGGCGGAACTTGCTGTTTGTCACATTTTGCAGGTCAATGTAAAAACCGAGCATACAGCGTTTCAAATAGAATGTTTTGTCAACGCGGACATCCAGTTGCCCAAAGGCCGGCAAGCGTCCCGTATTATATTGGCCGTAATCATAATAGGGCCGTCCTTGGGCATTCCATGCCGTCACCAGAGAGGATTTGTCAATATCGTAAGGTGTGTAGGGGGCTCCGCCGATGCAACTGACCTTCATTCCCAGACTCCAGTTGTGAGGAAAGTTATAGGTTCCACTCATATTGAATATGTATCGGTTGTCCCAGGCGGAAGCTATGTACTCGGATTCTTTGTTGTTGCGGTATTCACTTTTGAATAACGTGAACGAAGTGGACAGATTCAGCTTTTTGGCTATCAGCCATTTCATCAGTATTTCTGCTCCATATGCCCTTCCTTGTGAGGTAGAACTTAATGCTTCATTCCCGATCACTCCGTAATCGTTTCCTTTACAGGCCAGAGGTATCCCGTCGACAATAGAGAATGGTATTTTATCATATTTTTTATAGAAACCTTCAATAGATAACTCGAAGGTATTGCGCGGACGCCAACTCAGCCCTATGCTTTCCTGACTGACTCTCATGTAACGGAGGTATTTGTTGACCAGTTTGCCATTGTTATCCTTGAATCCCAATCCGGTATAAGGAGGCAACTGATAATACAGTCCGGCATTCCCGCTCAAGTAGACTCCATCCGTCAGCCGGTAGGAGAGTGACAGGCGGGGAGACAACTGATCGGACATTCCCTTCATGCCGGAAGAGAAGTTGTTGGCATCAGTCCGTACTCCGAGTGAGGTGGTAAACCGTTCGTCGGGTGTAGCATAACTAATGGTTCCGAATAATCCCCAGCGCCAAAATCCCAAATAGGTATGATAATCGAAGGTCTTGCCTCCATCGATATAAACCCGCTGGAAAGTGGTATTGGTATATTGCGAATAGTCCAGGTTAGCTCCCAAATTTACTTTCCAGTTTCCGAACGTCGAGGCATTTTCTATCCGGAACTTGGTCTCCTGTTCCACCGAGCGTAATTTCAATGACAGGTTTTTTACACTACTTTCGTCGTTGTTCAGATATTTGGTGTTGCGGTTATTCAGATAACTGTGGCTTATAACAACAGATTGTACATGGGCTCCGGCATAATGACGGTATACCGCTCCCAGTGTGAAGGTTTCCTGCTGAATTTTAGGTAAATAGCTGAGGATATATTCGGCTTTTTCTCCGTCGAGTTTCGTGTTCAGTTTCATGTTGTCGATGCCGCCAAGCCCCAGTACAGTCAGTTCGTTAGTCGTATTGAAACGGGTTTTCAATTTGAATTGCGCATCTGTAAATGTAGGCAGAAATGGTAGGCCCAGCATATCGAACAGGAATTGGAGGTAAGACTGCCGTACTGAAACGAGATAGGAAGTCTTTTTACCAAGATGTCCGTTAGATGCTAAAGATACCTCCGAGGCACCCAGTGTCGCCTTGAGTGAATTGCGTTCCATGTCGCCGTCACGCAATTTGAAGTCAAGCACCGAGCTGAGTGAATTGCCTTTGTCGGCAGGAAAGGCTCCGGTATAGAAATTCACTTCACGGACCAAGTCGGCATTGATGATTCCTACGGGACCACCCGATGCCCCTTGTGTACTGAAATGATTAATGTTAGGTATTTCCACTCCGTCCAGATAGAATCGGTTTTCGGATGGAGAACCACCCCGGACAATCAGGTCGTTCCTGTATCCTGCCGGAGAGAAAGCAACCCCCGGATATGACTGTACGATGCGTGAAATATCCCGGTTGGCCCCCGGACTTTTCTCGATTTCCTGCAGGCCGATGATGCGTAGTCCGACAGGACTTTCCAGATCATGCCGGAAAGGGGAGGCGGTGACTGTGACTCCTTCCAGTTCGGTCAGGTTCTCTTCCGTTTCGATTTGGATGGTAAGATCTTTAGTGGAGACAATATATTCGGGGGTAAGTACCGTTTTATATCCTACCGCAGATGCCTGAAGGCGATAAATACCGGGGGGGACTTCCTGGATGTTGAAGTGCCCTTCAGCATCTGTCACCGCTCCACGTCCCAGCCCCAAGATCAGTACATTGATAAATTCCAGTGGTTGACGGCTGGCTTTGTCAATTACAGTCCCCTTGATTTTGTGCGTTGGTTGCGCACCGGCTGCCGTGAGCAAGCCCAAAAGAAACAGGAAGAAAACAGTTTTTTTCATTGGCCTGGTTTCGATATACTTTGTGAATTCTGTGCAAAGTTATATAAAAAAGGTTTTGGCTCTCGTTTTTATCTGCTATTTTTGTGGGGAAGTTTTAAATATAAATTATGAAAACCATAAAGCTGATTACTTGTAATGATGCCGTTCAAGCTCATATCATTCAGGGAGCACTTGCTAACGAAGGCATCGACTCTCTGTTACATAATGAAAATATGTCGACATTGTTGCGAGGTTATGTCCGTGACATCTCCGGAGTAGATGTTTTGGTGGCCGATTGTGATTACGAAGCGGCCGTGCGATTGTTACAGCAGAATCAGATGATTCCTGAAGAACAGAAGTTTTGTCCTTTCTGCGGTTCGGATCAAATCAGGTTTGTTCTTAAAAAGGAGCACCGGATGAAAGCCATCAGCGCTGCCATCGCTTCTATGCTGGCAGGTGTTCCGCCGGGAGATAATCATTGGGAATATATTTGCAGCCACTGTGGAAAAGCTTTTGAGAAACCGGTTGCGGAATTCAATCCTGTTGTTCCCGAAGTGGGGGATTAACAAAGGTAAACGCTAAAAAACATAGATTAAAAATGAAAAGAAGAAACTTTATTTTGGCTTGTCTGCTCTTACTCGCTTTACCTCTTAGCGCTGCAAAAGTGGATACGCTGATGGTGAAGAGCCCCTCTATGAATAAGGAGGTTCAAGTAGTGGTAGTGACTCCTGATGTTGCTTCTGGAAAACAGGCGGTGGAGTGTCCTGTGCTCTATTTGTTGCATGGTTATGGCGGCCATGCCAAGACTTGGATTCAGATAAAACCGAACTTACCGGAAATCGCAGATGAAAAAGGGATTATTTTTGTATGTCCCGACGGGAAAGACAGTTGGTACTGGGATAGCCCCAAGAATCCGGCGTACCGGTATGAAACATTTGTTTCTTCGGAGTTAGTGAGTTATATTGACCGGAATTATAAAACGATTGCCGACCGTAAGGGGCGTGCCATCACCGGACTCAGTATGGGAGGACATGGGGCTATGTGGCTCGGCATCCGTCATAAAGATGTGTTTGGAGCAGCAGGAAGCACCAGTGGAGGTGTCGATATCCGCCCTTTTCCGCAGAATTGGAGTATGAACAAACAGTTGGGTGAAATGGCTTCCAATAAAAAGGTGTGGGATGAACATACGGTAGTCAATCAACTTGATAAAATTCAGAATGGCGATCTCGCTTTGATTATTGATTGTGGTGAAGATGATTTTTTTCTGAATGTAAACAAAGACTTTCATAACCGGTTGTTGGGGCGCAAGATCAATCATGATTTTATTACCCGTCCCGGTGAACATAACGGGAAATACTGGAATAATTCCATTGATTATCAAATCCTCTTCTTCAGTAAGTTCTTTGCCAAGAAGTAGGGAACAGGTGATAAAGAGCATTCTGGGATTATAAGTGCCACTCTTCTCCCACTGTATATGAAGCCTGGGTAGGTTTGGATGGGGCATTACTTCACTACTTCGTGAGGGCAGAGGCAAAGCCGTTCTTCTTATTCAATATTGATATTGATGGTTCTCGTATCTGTTTTCGTTTCATTGTATGCATTACCGTTTATATCGATCACAGTACCCGTAGAGGTAGTCTTTGCTATGATTCCGGTTGGTTTGCCGTCTTTATCCAGTTCATAAGTGTATTTTGTATATTCCTCCTCGTTTCCTTCCGGAGTGTTTCCGATAATCAGATACTTTGACTGGGTGCCCAACAGTCTGGCATAAATAGCGTCGGTGTGGAGGGACAGGGGGTAAATATCACAAACCTGCAGGCAGGGAAGCTGATACAGGTTCTTCGTATTTCCCACCTGATAATTGGTTTGCTGGCCATTGGCTATGATATGGCTTAAATTTCCGTTATCGTATGCCAATTCCACAGAAGAATAAGGTGTACCGTCTATTTCTTCGTCGATCCGGGTAAGATATTCGCTGGAATATGTGAATTTATACTTTCTGATCTGGCTGGACAATTTATAAGTGCATTCGGTGGCATATCCCGTATCTCCTAAAATATAGGTACCCGTATTCCCGTTTTCATCTGTCAACGTCACTTCGTTGCCGGAGTAGGAAAGAGTCACTTCGTGTGTCAGGCTCTGTCCGTAGAACTCCTGTACAGTGGTGTGGGTCGTTAATTTATTGTTATTGAATACGTAAGTATCCGTGCGGTATACATCGCCTCCGTCACTGTGCAAATTTTCCTTCAGGGTCATTTGGTTGAAATCGGGAACCGGGGGAAGATTCTGCTCTTCCTTATCATCGGTACATGCCGAAACAGCCATGACAGAAAATGATAAAAGGAAACAGTATAAAAGTTTATTCATATCAATAATGTTTTATTCGCCTGCAAATGTAGTTAATAACCTCTTTATCTACCACGATTATGGTATAAAAATGCCTTCAATGTGCGATTTCTTCCCCGGTCGGATTCTTCTATCTTTGCAACATATAAAAATTGGACACTGACAATGAACTCTAAATATAGATAGCAAATGGAAACGAAGAAATTACATTTTGAGACTTTACAACTCCATGTTGGACAAGAGACTCCCGATCCGGCAACTGATGCACGTGCCGTACCTATTTATCAGACAACTTCCTATGTATTCCGGGATTCGGCCCACGCTGCCGCACGTTTCGGATTGCAGGACCCGGGGAATATTTATGGACGTCTTACCAATTCCACTCAGGGAGTATTGGAAGAGCGTATAGCGGTTCTCGAGGGTGGAGTAGGCGGTCTTGCCGTTGCTTCCGGAGCCGCAGCCGTGACATATGCTATCGAGAATATCACTCGTTCCGGTGACCATATTGTAGCTGCCAAGACCATTTATGGGGGCACATACAACTTGCTGGCACATACTCTGCCTACTTATGGAGTAACAACCACTTTTGTAGATCCGTCCGACCTTTTTAATTTCGAACGGGCTATTCGTGAAAATACAAAGGCGATATTTATCGAAACTCTGGGAAATCCCAATTCCAATATTATCGATATGGATGCCGTAGCCGCCATTGCCCATAAATATCGGATTCCGCTGATTGTGGATAATACTTTCGGTACGCCTTACCTTATCCGTCCCATTGAGCATGGAGCAGATATTGTAATACATTCTGCCACTAAATTCATTGGTGGACACGGCAGTTCGTTGGGAGGGGTTATTGTCGATTCCGGTAAATTTGATTGGGTCGCTTCCGGTAAATTCCCTCAACTGACCGAACCTGATGCAAGCTATCATGGTGTACGGTTTGTAGATGCTGCCGGGGCAGCTGCCTATATTGTCCGTATACGTGCCGTACTGTTGCGCGATACGGGGGCTGCCATCAGTCCGTTCAATGCTTTTATTCTGTTACAGGGATTAGAGACTTTGTCTTTGCGTGTAGAACGACATGTAGCCAATGCTTTGAAGGTTATTGATTTTCTGGTGAACCATCCGAAGGTAGCAGCTGTTAATCATCCATCGCTGCCCGATCATCCGGATCATACTATCTATCAGCGTTATTTCCCTGATGGAGCAGGTTCTATCTTCACTTTTGAGGTAAAAGGAGGAACGGAGGAAGCGCAGAAATTTATCGATAGTCTGCAGATATTCTCTTTGCTGGCCAATGTGGCCGATGTGAAGTCGCTGGTGATTCATCCGGCCACTACCACACACTCGCAACTGAATGCACAGGAGTTGGCGGAGCAGGGAATTAAGCCCGGAACGGTAAGACTTTCGATAGGTACGGAACATATTGAAGATATTATTGATGACTTGCGTCAGGCATTAGAGAAAATTTAAAAAATGGATATAGCAGCATTATTATCAGGAGGAGTAGACAGTTCGGTTGTGGTACACTTGCTTTGTGAGCAGGGATATAAACCTACACTTTTTTACATAAAAATAGGGATGGACGGAGCGGAATACATGGATTGTTCTGCCGAAGAGGATATCGAGTTATCTACTGCCATAGCCCGGCGTTACGGTTTGGAACTGGAAGTTGTGGACCTGCATCGGGAATATTGGGATAATGTGGCTGCTTATGCCATCGAGAAGATACGGAAGGGACAGACACCGAATCCGGATGTGATGTGCAATAAACTGATCAAGTTTGGATGTTTTGAACAGCAGGTAGGAAAAGATTTCGATCTTACGGCAACCGGGCATTATGCTACGACTTTGCAACTGGGGGAGAAAACTTGGTTGGGTACAGCTAAAGATCCTATAAAAGACCAGACCGATTTTCTGGCTCAGATTGATTATCTGCAAGTTTCAAAGTTACTGTTTCCGATAGGAGGACTGATGAAGCATGAAGTTCGCGAGATAGCTTTGAAGGCCGGGTTGCCCAGTGCCCGCCGGAAAGACAGCCAGGGAATTTGTTTTTTAGGCAAGATAAATTATAACGATTTCGTCCGTCGCTTTCTGGGTGAAAAAGAAGGGGCGGTGATCGAACTCGAAACAGGTAAAAAGATTGGAACCCATCGCGGCTATTGGTTTCATACCATTGGCCAGCGAAAGGGGTTGGGATTGGGGGGAGGCCCTTGGTTCGTTGTGAAAAAGGATATTCAGGATAACATTATTTACGTCTCACATGGGTACGATGCTGATAAACAGTACGGATACGAATTCAGGATGAAAGACTTCAACTTTATCACAAGTAATCCGTGGAAAGATTCGACAGGCGAGGAGGACGTTACGTTTAAGATCCGGCATACACCGGAGTTTATCAAAGGGCGCTTGATACAGGATGCAGACGGTTACCGGATTATCTCTTCCGAGAAATTACAGGGAATTGCTCCGGGACAGTTCGGGGTGATTTATGATGCCGAATCCAGAATTTGTTTCGGGAGTGGTGAAATAGGATGATGCCTCGCCCGAAAATCTTTCTTTCGTTTTTTCAAATATAATATTCCGCCAAGTCAACAATGCCTGCCCGCATGGCATATTTGATGGCCTCGTGCACATTGTTCACTCCCAGTTTACGGAATATATTCTTTCGGTGACTGTTGATGGTATGGAAGCTCAGATTCTTCTCTGCGGCTATCTCTTTGGTCGTTTTTCCCAAAGCTATTTCTTTCAGGATTATTTTTTCTGTCGGTGTAAGCAGACGGTCTTCCTGCGGCACGAAAGTATGCACGGATGAAGCAGTGTTTGTATTTCCGCTTCCCGATAACAGCAGATTGCTTACGTGATTGCAGATAAAGCGTTCTTTGCGTGATGCGCATTGCAGAGCCGACATAATTTCTTCTTTGGAGTTATCTTTCAACACTACTCCGAACGCATGGCTGCTGAACAAGACCTGCCTCAGGAAGCCGATACTCAATTCGTCGGAGAACAAGAGCCAGTCCGACTCTTTGAATCGTTCCTGAAGGATAATCAGTTCATCCGCACCGGAAAAATCGAACAATGTATAATCTAAAATAACCACCGCTTGCGGATGAATGCGTAATAGCTGAACCAACTCTATTTTATTGTCGGCTTCCAGCAACAGGCTTACTTCTTTCTGCTTGCTTAACAAAAACATCATTCCTGCTTTCGTGATGTCCTGGTTATCTGCGATGATATATTCTCTCATAATCTATCCATAAAAAAACTCCGTTGCAAATGTACACTTTTTGTGCGATTTGCAACGGAGTTATGTGAATTAGTTACGAGTAGAGAACCACTCGTTACTTTTATTACCATGAACGGCCTTTAAATACATCCGACTGACTCAGCGGAACGAGGTTACCGCTCAGAGTTAATGTATTGGAGTTGAAGTTCGGGTTAATGGTTACAGTAGCGTTATTTCCACCGTTGGTCAATGTGATAAATACCTGAGCCGAGATACCGATACCCTGTACGCTGAAGTTACAGTTTACGTTTCCTCTTTTATCGGTAGTCACTTTTACGTCCGAAGTAGTTCCATCCACAGTTACACCACCAATTCCGTTAGGGCCGGGGTACGGAGTGTTGAATGCCACCTGCACAGTTGCTCTCTGTCCATTCAGCATCACAAAGTTAGTGTTTGACGACACGAAAGCGGTCTGGCCACGTTTGAAAATCACTTGGTCGGCTTCCAGTACAAACTGTTTGTCTTTGATAGCTTGTACGGCTTGTTGATACGCTACTTGGTCGGCAGCCTGTTCTTCGGCTTTCAGTCTGGCTCTTTCGGCGTCTCTTTGTGCCTTGCGGTCTGCCCGACGCACCTCCCTGTTAGACTCTTGTGCATACATCATGGTCGATGCACTTACTAATACCAATGCTACTAATGCAATAAACTTTTTCATAACTTTTTTTTGTTTAGGTTTAAAACTGTTGTTCGTTTATTCCAAGAACAACTCCCTTTTCAGATTGTTCACTTGCGTCTCACAATTTTATATCCGATAGCGGCAATCGTAATGCTCATTAACGGACTGATAATGTTGAAGAAGCAATAAGGAAGATAAACCAGTGTCGGAACACTTAATATCGTGGCCTGTGTCATTCCGCAGGTATTCCATGGTATCAAGACGGAAGTTACTGTAACAGAATCTTCCGTAGTCCGGCTGAGCAGACAGCTTTCATAACCTTTCTTTTCATATATATCCCGGAACATGTTTCCGGTCAGGATAATGCTGATATATTGGTCGGCTGTGGCGAGGTTCAGGAAGATACCCGAACAGACCGTAGAAGCCACCATGCTAACCGTATTTTTCATGAAGCGGACAAATACGGAAGTGATACTTCCCAACATTCCGCTGGCAGTCATGGCTCCTCCGAAGCACATGGCACAGATGATAAGCCATACCGTATTCATCATGCCCGCCATGCCGCGGGTGGCCACAAGTTCGGTGAGCGCTTCGTTGCTTGTCTGTAAACTGGTTCCTCCATAAAGGGTCATCATCAATCCTTTAAAGATGGACTGAATACCTTCGGAATTCTGAGCACCGGATATTTCTTGCAACAGATCGGGTTGGAAGAATACCGCAAATACTCCTGCCAATGCTGCCGACAAGAACAAGGTGATAATGGAAGGTACCCGACGGGCAATCAGTATGCCTGTTCCTATCGGTACAATCAGCAACCATGGCGTAATGTGGAATTTTCCTGCCAGTGCTGCCGAGAACTCTGCTATATGTTCTGTATTTCCGGCATTGTGTGACAGCCCGGCTACAGTGAAGATTATCAAGGTGATGATTAATGATGGCACAGTGGTTATCAGCATATAGCGGATGTGCTTGAACAGGGGGGTGTCGGTAACCGAGGCGGCTAATATCGTAGTATCCGATAACGGTGAGATTTTATCTCCGAAGTAAGCTCCCGAAATAATAGCTCCGGCGATCCATCCTTCTTCAAAACCTTGTGCTTTCCCGATTCCCATTAGGGCGATCCCGATGGTGGCAATCGTGGTCCAGGAACTTCCGGTCATAACCGATACCAATGCGCAAATAATGCAGGTAGAGGTCAGGAAAAAACTGGGATGAATGATTTGTATACCGTAATAAATCAGTGTCGGAACTACGCCACTGATCATCCACGCACCACTCAGGGCGCCAATAATTAAGAGGATAATCAGTGCGGAAGATACACCGGTAATATTGTTCGTAATAGCCAGTTCAAAGTCTTTCCATCCTATCTTGTAGAATCCCATGCCGATCAGTACACAAACAGCTGTTGTGGTCAGGAGGGACACCTGGCTGCCTCCGCTGAGTGCATCGCTGCCAAATGTGCGTATGGTGGCAAATAGCAGGGCAACCAGTACGATCAAGGGGATCAACGAGACAAGGGGCGAGGGGATTTTTTTCATGATTCTTCTTTTCCTTTTTTATTTTCAAGCATCTATTCCTGTAAATGTTTTCAGTGCGTAACCTATCAGGAAGCTGATACCGGCTACACTGAAACTGAGTACCACCATTTCGGTAAATCTTTTGCGGAAGCTCTCTCCGCGTGCCACGGAATAGTAGTAATTGAACAATGCGATGATCATTAAAGCCATGGCCAACATTACCCCTAAAGCTATCAGTACGTTTTCAATCAGGATGAACGGAGCAACCAGTGCCGCCACCGTGATGATATAGGCGATTCCCGTATAGATAGCTGCTTTCACCGGGTGTTTGTTTTCTCCGCCTTCCGATTTGGTCGAGAGGTATTCGGACGAAGCCATTGATAAAGCTGCCGCTATTCCGGTGATGCTTCCGGTCAGGGCAATCAGCCTGGAGTCGCTTAATGCCAAAGTGAAACCGGCCAGTGCTCCGGTAAACTCTACCAAGGCATCATTTAGGCCGAGTACTACCGATCCCATATATTCAAGCCGCTCTTCGTTGATCAGTCCGATTAGTTTCTGTTCGTGGATTTCCTCTTCTTTGGCCAACTGCTGGAGATCCGGAAAATCGGTATATTTGGCATAATCATGATGTGCGTTCTCTTCGCTCGATTCCATCAGCTTAATTGCAAATGTAATACCCAGGACCCGTGCCAACCAGTAGTATTTGGCTATACGCATCCGGTCGGGTGCTACATCGGTTCCTGTATACTTCTTCAGTGTGGCATAATGTGCCTTTTCTTCTTCTGAAATCAGGCGTAATACTCTGCGGTTCGATTCGTCTTTTTCAATAGAGGCCAGCCGTTCGTATACGATGCTTTCGGTTTTTTCGTTTCTTTGGAAACGGATAAACTCTTCATTCATTTCTTTATTCAGGTTCGTTTTCATAACTCTTAATTTTGCAGGATATCCTGTCTTCTGCACCACCAATAGCGGATAAATAATATCCCTGTGAACATAAGTGCCAGTGAGAGTCCGGTGTAGAAAACCGAGATGAACGTGTCGGGTAACAGATGTAGCGAACGAATGGTAATTCCCATCGCTATCATGAAGCACATGACAATCCAGCCCTTTGCGTCAAAAAAAGAGAAGGGGCAATTTTTTTCCTTTTTCTTTTGTTCGATCCGGCGGGTATGTTTATAGTAGAGCTTTCGGAAGACGAGAATAAAAAACAATAGGAAGACGACCGTAGCTTCGCCTACCTTGAAGTGCCAGTGTCGTGAGTCATTGAGCCAGGTCACAATACCTATACGCAGGAGATTGGCCCCCGCTATTATCCAAACGATACCGGCTGTGATTAATAATACTTGTCTGTTTACTCCGTACTTCATGTCTATATAACAATTATTAGGTGACTTCGGATTATCGTTTTGAGAAAAAAGTAATCAGCAGTGAACCGATGGTCAATGCTATTCCCGTACCAACAACTCCATGCCAACCGAATGCCTGCCAGAATGTTCCTGCCAGAAACGTCCCCGTAGAGGCACCTATGAAGTAAGTGGTCATAAAAATCGTATTAATGCGGTTAGAAGCACTCGGACAGAGTTCGAAGATGCGGGTCTGGTTGCTTAATTGGATACATTGCATACCTATATCGATGATAATGATGCCGGCAACTATACCCCAATAAGAGTTTTCCCCTGCAAACAGCAGGAACCAAGCCAATAAAATCAGTCCGCATCCGATGAAATTGAATCGTCTGACCCCGACTCTCCGTACATACTTTCCTACGAGGGAAGCTGACAAAGCACCGGCAATGCCACACAACCCTAACATACCGATGACATGGCTGTCGGCATAGAATGGGGCACCTCCCATCTTAAATGCCAGACACGACCACATAGCCAGAAATGAACCGAAAGCAAGTGCAGCACGGACAGAGAAAATGCGAAGTTCGGGATATTGCTTCAATAATGAATACAAAGACTTCATTAAGTCGCTATACCTCCCCTGAAAGTTAGGGCGTATGTCCGGCAATACCCGCATGACCACAATGCCACATAACAGCATCATACCTGCGGCGATATAATACATTTCGCGCCAGCCAAACAGTTCTCCTATAAATCCGCTGACCACTCGTGAAGCCAAGATGCCGGTCAGTAATCCCGAAACTACGATCCCTACGTTCCGTCCCTTGTTTTCCGGACGCGAGAACTGAGAGGCTATCGGGATAAATATTTGTGGCATCACCGAACAGATACCTGTGAGAAGCGAAGCACAAAGAATGATATGGATGTTGGGAGCCATTGCGATGACGAGCAACGAGAGAATCAATACGGAGAAACTGGTAAGAATGATACGTTTCCGCTGGTATAAGTCACCTAAAGGAACGATAAACAATAATCCGAGCGCATAACCGATCTGTGTCACCATGGCGATCAGATTGGTTTTAAACTCCGAAACGCCCAGTTCATGGCGAATCATGTTCAGTAAGGGCTGGTTATAGTAAAGGTTGGCTACCGATATGCCTGCAACAATGGCGAGTGTCCAGAGTATCGAAGCTGGTAATCCACCATTTTCTTTCAAAATCTGTTTCATGGCGCAAAGTTACCATTTTGGGGGCTATTCCACAAAGAACGTTGTTGAAATTGTATTTCCTTCGTCGTCTACTGCTGTCAGCGAGTGCTTTCCCGGAGCAGGGCGTAGAGAGAATTTATGGAAGTCTTGTGTCTGCATCAGGTAGGTTTCGTCCAGATGCCAGTAGACAGTTGTGTTGGGATGGCTGTGGACCAATTCGACGGTCAGCTGTCCTTGGTTACCATCCATCTGTTTAGGCAGATGGATCCGCGCTCCCATCGGAGGATAGATAAACTGCATCGGCTGGAAACGGTCTTCTCCGCATCCGGGTTTGAAGGGGGGGAGCGGATGATACTCAGGATGATGCTGTTTATAATACCACTCCCATACGGGTGGAAGGGTAAACCAGTTTTGGCGGGCAACCGGTTCACTGTCAGCACAGTTTTCATAGATACGGAACCGTTCATCTGCTGATAGGGTGACCGGGTGGTGATAGGGGCAGGCTTCCGTTCTGAGGCCTTCCGGAAGAATAAACAGGGTATCTGTTTCTTCACAAAACCGTCCTTTCAAATGTCCGGATTGCCGACAGATCTCTGCTTCAACCAGTTTACCTTGTGGCCGCTCGAACCAAGGAGAGGAGGGGAGCAGATTGAATACATCGAACAGGACAGGCCCCGCTGTACGGGCTCCTACCAGTCCGGGCTTGCCTTCACCCGTAGCATTTCCGACCCATACACCTACGGCATATTTTGGAGTTACCCCCACTGCCCAAGCATCCCGGAAACCATAACTGGTACCCGTTTTCCAGGCAATGGTTTGCATGGAAGGAATGGTACGCCAGTCTATCTCTTCGGGGCGGTTTACTTCTTTGATGGCGTCAAATGTCTGCCAGACTGCTCCGGGTTGGAATGGCGGATGTTGAATGATGGCCGGGGATCGGTGGGCGGAGAGGGAGTCCGATAATAATAAGGTACAAGGGGTCTGTACCAGTCCGTTGAGGCTGCGTCCCATATTGGCATAGGCCGAAGTGACATCCCAAAGGGTAGCTTCCGCTCCTCCCAGAATCAAAGAAAGTCCGTAGTGTCCTGAGGGACGGTTTAAGGTGGTCAGCCCTATCTGCTTCAGAAAATTGTGGAACTTGGGTACTCCATACCGTTGTAACATTGTGACCGAAGGAATGTTGAGCGAACGTGCGATGGCTTCCGAAGCCGGTACGGCACCTTCGAATTGCTGGTTGAAGTTTTGTGGAGTAAAGCCATTAATGTTGACCGGAACGTCCGGTAACAGAGTATTGGGAAGAATCTCTCCTTCCTGTAGCATTGCATAATAAAGAAAGGGCTTGAGAATGCTTCCTGTGCTGCGTGGTGACCGGATTACATCTACCTGGTTACCGCTCTTTTTCTTGTCGAAGTGTACATTGCCGCAATAAGCAATGGCCTGATTGGTACGAATGTCAATTACGAGGATGGCCATATTTCGGATATCACTTCGCTTGAATTCGCTGTTCCACCGTTCTACCAGACTTTCTATCTGAGTTTGTATACCCTTGTCGATGGTCGATACGGAATATTCTCCATTTCGGGTCTGATAGAAATGGTCTGTCAGATGGGGGGCTATCTGTGGAAGAGGCAAAGGTTCCTGGGGAAGTGGCTCACTGATAGCCAGTTCATAAGTGGAAGTATCGAGAATACCTTTTTGGTGCAGGTGTGTCAGCAGTCGGTTTCGTTTGTCAAGTAATGCTTGCCGGCTTTTCGAAAGGTGGATCATGGCGGGAGAGTTGGGAAGTACGGCAAGCATAGCCGATTCCGCCCAGGACAGTTCTTCTGCCGAGTGTCCGAAATAGCGCCATGCAGCAGCATCCAGTCCCACTACATTACCTCCGAAGGGGGCATGCGAAACATAAAGTGACAATATCTTCTTCTTGGAATAACGGAACTCCAGCCGGGTGGCTCCTATCATCTCGATCAGTTTTTCCTTGAATGTACGCGGCTTGTTCCGTGCCAGCCGAATCGTTTGCATCGTAAGAGTGCTTCCCCCGCTGACGATTCGCTTGTGTCTGAGATTTTGCAGGGCGGCTCTGCCTATTGCCAAGGGGTTGACTCCCCAATGGCGGTAGAATTGACGGTCTTCAAATTCAACCAGACAGGTAGCTACTTTTTCCGGTGTGTTGTCGCGCGGAGGGAAACGCCATTGTCCATCCGTGGCGATACGGGCACCGAGAAGTTCCCCATTACGGTCGACCAAGACAGTAGAATAGGGAGAGGTGAATAATTGCCGGGGAAGACAAAATAAGTATAGGAGAAGTAGGAGGAAGAGAGAAATCTTCCACCAACTTTTGAAATATTTCTTCCACCCCCTCCCTTGTGGGGAGGGGGGAAGATTGTTTGGTTTAAGAATACGGTTCATCAGGTTTTATTTGATAGTTTTACCTGATGACTTGCGTCCTTCCGGCCTGTGTCCTTGCCTGTGCATTAGCATCATACATCGCTTCACACTGGATAGCCGGCATAACAAAATCACCGGCATAGGTCGCCTGTAAGCGGACGGTAAATGTTTTGGCTTGTCCCTGCTGTAAGTTAAAGTAGGTCAGTATCCGGTCATCGCGAATATCCTGATAGCTATAAGGAGCAGAGGTTGTAATCTGTCCTGCCATTCGTTCATTAAAGATCTCCCAGCCGGCAGGAATGATATGTGTCAGTGCCAGATTCGTATAATCCGTCGTACCACTGATGTTGGCTACAGTTACCACTGCCATAAAGTCCGTACCCTGATTCAGAGAACGTGTATCTATCGGCGAGCCGTTATTGTCTAAATACCTTACGTTCAGGCGTAGATTATTGGCCATCGGCGGCAATGTGTCGTTCAGTAATTGGGTACGTGTGATCAGATCTGCGTTTAGAGACCCTTTCCCGTTATTTTTCAGGATTACTTTTCCTTCATGTGGTGAAGTGGGGAGTGATGCCTCGTATATGGCTTTGGCTGATTTTACAGCCGGTTGCTGTTTGCCATTCAACGTCCAGTTAAAGTCCAGCGTACCGGACAGTTTTTCTGCCAAACGTCCCATTGCCATCAATGAAAAGGCAGTAGACTGTGTGCTGAACCATGTCTCTTGTGCCAGGTTGTGTGAAACGATTTTGGCTTGTTCCATGGCCTCACGCTGGCGGTTCATCAGCAGTAAGGTTTCAAGTATCATTGCTTCGTCACGATCGGATGAACCGTATACATAGTTATTCGATGAATAAGGTTCTACGGTTGTCTTAGCACTGAATACCAGTTCACCGGCTGCTTTCTCTTTGCCGTTGAGTGCATAGGCGGCTGCCAAACGCCATTTGGCTTGTTGCGAGAGTGCCGGCAATTCTTTCATCCGGTTCATGGCTCCATGTTCAGGTGATCCCGCCATAGCCAGTGTGTAAAGGCGGAAAGCCTGCTGGAGGTCTGCCTGCCAATACCACCAGTTCTGCTCTTGTGTGACGGGTTGCCAATTCTGGGATGCTGCCTTTTGGAAGCGTTTCCATTTGTTCAATACATTACTGTTCACTGCATAACCCTTTTCTTGTGCTAATACCAGGAACATACCTGCATAAGAGGTGATCCATTCGTTTGCCGAGGCATCTCCCGGCCAATAGACGAAACCTCCGTTGGGAAGTTGACGCCCGTATAGTTGACGGATAGCTTCCTGTACATTGGTTTTTATCTTTTCCGATTCCTCGTTGTCTACTGTTTTGAACTGGCTGACGAACAGCAGCGGAAGGGCTTTTGAAGTCAGTTGCTCTGTACAGTTGTGCTGATAATTGTATAGGAAATCGAAACGGCGGCTTATGTCGACAGACGGGATGCGTGAGACCTCCAACTGTATACTGTTTCCTTCCGAATCGTTACTTAACTGGTAATGGAGCTCTTCACTCTTTCCGGCTTCCACCCATTTACTCTCACGCAAAGTGACTACCGGATTCGGATTACGTACCTCTATCTCGATTGTTTCTTTGGTACTTTGTCCGTTACCGTTAGCAGCCAGATGGATGGTAGCTTTCCCGGTTTTCGTACCTGTCTTTAATTTAAAGAAGATAAGCCGGTCACCGGTTTGGTTGAAAGTAAGCGTCTGTTGCTTGCTGCCGTTCACTTGTACTCCGGCACCGGAAGCCTGTATGGATACGTTTACATTCTTCACACTGTTTTCCAATGCGAATACGTTAACAGGAACTTCAATCTCTTCGCCGATACTCAGTACACGTGGCAGTGTCGAAAGAATCATTAACGGAGTGCGTACAGGAGCAGTTTTTTCTACATTTCCGTATGCTCCGTCCTGACCGGCCACTACCATGGCACGTACGGAACCTACATACATTGGTAAAGTGATCTGGTGAGTGCGGCTTTTTCCTTTGGCAATACTGAAAGGACCGATGAATTTCACTACCGGCTTGAAGCGGTTTGCTTTCTGGTCCGATGGCTTCAGGGTTTCATCACCGCCTGTGCTGAACATCGATCCATAGCTTCCCGCTGTGGCTCCCAGTACATCGTCATACATATCCCAAGTACGGATTCCCAGTGCCTCACGGGCATAGAAACTGTTCCAGGGATCCGGTGTCTTGAAGTTGGTTAAATCAAGCAGCCCGTCATCTACAATAGCGAGCGTATAAGTCATCGGTTTACCGTGCCTTTCGCTTACGGTCAGGTTGAATGCCTGTTCGGGACGAAGCACTTCCGGCATCTTGATTTGCGGCTCAAGAACCGTTTGCTTATCAGTTACGAATACCGGCATTATACCGTACATGCGGATAGGGAGGTCGTTTACCGTTTGCGCATGGGGTTGCAGCAGGCTGATATGAAGATAAACATTCGGAGCCATTTCGGGAGTCACCTTAAACTGATATTTGGTGTCCTCCTTCCCCGATACTTCAATCCACTCCCGTTGAATTACGGATGAACCGTTTTCAAGTGTTACCAGTGCTCTTCCTCCTGCGGAAGCCGGCAATATGGCTGTTACGGTTTCTCCCGGTTCGTAGGAGTCCTTGTCGATGGAGAAAGATAACATCTTGATACCACTCGGGTCACTCTTATTGGAACGTCCCCGCCAGTCAGGCCAGTCCACATAGATGGTACCTCCCGTAGCATGTCCGCTTTCGCGGTCTTTCACGTAAACCAGATACCGTCCCCAATCCGGATAATTCACTCTGAAGCTGAATTGTCCCTTTCCGCCTACTGTGTTGAGCCGTCCTGTAGCTACGGGGCTGATGGAGCTGCTGTTGATGTATGTTTCGAATGATTCGTTATCGTTTTCCCACCACCAACTCCAACTGATGCGGTATATTTTGTATTCCAGCCCGGAACGGTTCACCGGTTTTCCGTCGGGACTGACTGTAATGACATCAAACACATGATCTTTATCTGTTTCGATATATCTGCCCTGCGGTTGGTTCAGGTTGATACCTACGTATGACGGGAAAGGAGAGTAGGGGACAGACTGAGTTTGGATACTGGCATCTCCACCCGGCTCGAATACCTGAGTCGTGATGTTGGCTTGAAGCATGCCCGGGGCATTTTCCGAGGTAGGAAGTTTCAGCATGAATCCGGCATTGCCACTTTCGTCCAGTGTACCACTGAATACATCGGTTCTTACCGAGGTGAATTCCGTAACCGGATTATTGAAAATGTAAGTTCCATAATTCTTGAATTGGGTGTTGACTTTCGATAAAGACATTTCTACCTTTGCCTTCAGGCGTGATGCAGTGGCTCCTGTCAGCCATGCTGACGAAAGGTGTGCCTGTACTTCTTTATCTGAAGCTTTCAGGATTTCTCCCGGCAATTTCAGGTTTATTTTCAGGCGGTTCGGCTTGATGGTTTCTACCCGAAGCGCTTTGTGAAAGGCAGTACCTCCCACCTTTATGTACGCATTCCATAGTCCGGTTGGGTCTTCTGCCTGCGTCGGTATCTTGAATGTATAGAATCCATTCAGTCCGTTGGTTGAAATAAGTTTGCTATAAAATTGCCCCCTTGGATTATAGAGCTCCAATGCTACAGGATGTTTGTCCGGGATACGTTTGGCACGATCTTCCAGAATAAACGAGATATGCAGAGTGTCTCCCGGACGCCATACTCCTCTTTCACCGTACACAAATCCTTTCAAGCCTTTTTGGATGTCCTTGCCGCCCACATCAAAGCGGCTGGTGGACTGTTCTTCTCCGTCTGCTACTTTTACGTAGGCTTTTTGCTTGTCTGATTCCGCTACTACGATGAAAGGCACCCCTTTCGTTTCAATTGTGGCGAAACCTTCCGAATCCGTCACTGCTTTACCTACAGGCTGTAACTGGAAATTGTAAACAGTGACTTGGGCTTTTTCCACCGGTTTGGTATCCAGGATGTTGTTTACTGCTATCCAAAGTTTATTCATTGAATTGCGTTTCACAATCATGCCGATGTTGGAAGCCAGCACATTACAAGTGGCTATCCGGTCAGATGTCATGTAATAAGACGGGTGACAAGGGTTGTCCCGTTCATCCCATCGGTACTGACTCCAGTCGGCATTTTCATTTCCGCTGAAATAATAATATGTTTCGGGTTTGTCCCAGACTGCTTCATCTTCTTCCGGAAGAGTGCCGGATGTGACTTTGGTCAAAGATTCGGTTTCCTCGGAAAATTGCATTCTCGGGCTTTCACCACCACAAGGGTAGGCCGAATACTCCTGTTTGAACGAAAGGATGACACGATAAATAGCACCCGGTTCCTGATGGATCAGACCTGCCAGGTCAATAGAATAGTTTTCCCATTTATGAAGGTCTTTTGATGAATCTTTGCCTAAAAACAATGTTTTTTTGTAAACCAGTCTTCCGGATCTTCTTAATTCATTGGCCGAAGAAAGCGAATTGTTTTGCATAAACATCAGTACATTGTTTTCAAAGATGCGGATAACCCGCAAATCTACTGCATACAGGTTGACGGCCCGGAACGGAATGACAAGGTTTTTTGAGTCGGGAATGATGGCACCTGCAGAGGCTATTTCTACCTGAGGTTTCAGACTCAGTTCGCCAAAAGAGATAGAGTGTGAGTTTCCCAGTGCTTTTCCTTGGCCGTTTTTTATGCCTTCGTGTATTTTCAGTGTAAGCTTGCTGAGCTGACTGGCTTCAAAATAAACATTCACACGGTTATCCGTTACCTGAAAGATATACGAAGAAATCTCCGGTATTTCGATCAGTCCTTTTAAATCCTGAGCATCCGAAACCGGGTCTGAGAAGACGATTTGTATTCCGTTTTCCGGTTGGTCGATGCGTTCGGCAGAAAGGAAGCGGAAACTGTCTTTGGCAGGAATAGTGATTGTTTCACTTTGCTTCCGGTCAATTCCGGCGGACTTTCCGTCTGCTGTGATTTCAAGTTCGTAGTCTTGTTTATTTCTTTGGATATTGCCGATGACGAAGCTATAGGCTGACGGATTGGAGGTGGACTCTACGGTGACTGTCGGAGAAGACAGCCCGCCACTGGCAGAAAGCATTTTTTCTACCTGCTCCTTAGTCGTTTTATCGCTGAAACGGATCTCTCCTTTCACAGTTACTTTATCGGGTGAAGAGGCGGTTATTTCAAGCGGAGCTGTATGTAATGTGAAATTGCTTTCCTGTACCCGGAAGGAGAAGTCGAATGATTTCAATTTGCTATCCACTTCAACGAAATTTCCCAGCTGGAATGTTCCTTGATACAGTTCTCCCGGTTTCAGTTGTCCCTCTTCCGGAAGAAACTCGACAGTATTATTACTGACCCAATAGGCCTTCCCTTTTATCGAAGGAGTGAAGCGGAACGGATTATCCTTTAGTTCATTGTTTAAGTCCACCATCGGCTGGTCCTGCGTCAACTCAATCCGTATGGGAGAAGATTGAGAAATGACACCGCCCGTATAGGCATTGACGTAAGGAGCGTATTCCGAAGACGGAATAATTTCTTTAGCGCTGCGTGTGCAAGCGAATAATCCTGCGATGATGATCATAAACACACAGGAGAATAGAATTAAAAGATTCTTTTTCCCTTTCATAATGAATCATGTTTAGTTAGTTATTATTTTATCATCCGTTCGTTTTTATCTCTACTTTCAAGATTTGGATTTACAAAGATACAATTTATCCGATAGAAAGTGTCGCGAGGCTCTGTTTTTTGGTTTGCCCGGCAGACGTGTAGCTTACGTCATCTATAGTGAGGGCATGTGGCGCTTCGGATGTAGTCATCATTTACACACCGAGGTAAATGCTTTTACATACCGGGGTAAATGCCTTTACACGCCGGGGTAAATGCTTTTACATGCCGGAGTAAATGCTTTTACATGTGCCGGTAAGGGCTTGGTAAATGTAATCAGTTGATTTTTAGTTGATATCTTTGGGGGAGATTCGGATAATCATTACCCGCTTTGTGTTGTTGCTTACTTTAAACCGATTGTCCGTTCGTTCTCCTATCAACCAGGCAATTCGTTCTCCGCAACACAACACCCATTGTTTCTTCTTGTCACTCAGGGAGAACTTCCGGTCCGTCAAATAGTCGCTTACACGCTTTTTGCCGATCATTCCAAAAGGAATAAACACATCACCTTGTTTCCATTTTCTTATACACCATGCTGCATCCATCTTGTCTGCATCAAAGCAAGCTGTTTTTTTATCTTTGGGAATTATAAATTCAGGAGTATAATCATATACTTCCGTAACCAGACGGAAAGGTGGTTTGGCTTCTTCCTCCTTTATATCTTCTTCAATTAGCAGCAATTCCCTGTCTTTTATGACTTTCCACCCTTTACCGATGAAGACTTTTCCCGGCTGTCCGTCGAGTGATTGTTGTATACTTTCTATTTGGGCGGCGTTGAAACCGAGCGGATGCAACAGTTCGAAGAGGATGGCTCCCGGTACCGGTTCTTGCAGTAAAGCCTCTATCCGGATACCTTCGGAGGTCAGCACGCGTGTCCGTGCTTCTTCTATACCTTTATTGTATAGAGTTGCCGTGTCATTCAGGTAGTTAGTCGTGCGGATAATGCTCTCTTTAACCGATGGATTGATTTCCTGCATCAGAGGTAACAGGTTCAAACGAATTTTATTCCGGGTATAATCATCCAAAAGATTGGTACTGTCCGTTACGTAATCCTGATTCATGCGTTGCAGGTATGCGATTATTTCATCGCGGCTCAGGCAAAGCAAAGGGCGTACGATGTTTCCGTTCTTTGGACGGATTCCGAGCAGTCCGTTAATGCCGGTACCCCGGATCAGATTCAGTAATACGGTCTCTACGCTGTCGTCTTTATGGTGAGCTACTGCGATAACAGCTGCTCCACGCTGTTTCCTGAGCGTTTCGAACCACTCGTAGCGTAATTCACGGGCAGCCATCTCGATAGAAATGTGTTTGTCGGCGGCATATTGAATTGTATCAAAATGTACGGTATGTAAAGGTACTTCCGCTTCATGGCACAACCGGCGTACAAATGCTTCATCTCTGTCCGATTCTTTATCCCGCAGATGGAAATTGCAATGGGTAGCTTCACAGGTGTACCCCATTGATAGCAACAATCGTAGCAAAGCCACAGAATCGGCTCCGCCGCTTAGTGCTACCAATACCTTGTCATTCAGATAAAAGAGCTTCTCTTTTTCGATGTATTGTGCTATTCTATGTTGTATCATATTGCAAAGATAATAGTTTTGTCAATATGGATAAGAATTCTCTCTTATTTAAAAACAATCTAAATAATTTGCATGCCACAAAGTTATGAATTATCTTTGCGCCAAAATTAGAGGTACACACACTATGCGATTGTCCGAATTAAAAACAGGTGAGAAGGGAGTCATAGTCAAAGTGCTGGGACACGGCGGCTTCCGTAAACGGATTGTGGAGATGGGTTTTATCAAGGGAAAAACCGTAGAAGTATTGCTTAATGCTCCACTGAAAGACCCGATCAAATACAAAATAATGGGTTATGAAATCTCTCTGCGGCGACAGGAGGCTGATATGATCGAGATCATCAGCGAGCAGGAGGCTAAGTTACAAACACAGGAATCTGCTTATCATCAGGGATTGACTGAAGATATTGACGTAAAAGAGGAAGATTTGAAGCGGGTTGCCCTTGGAAAACGGCGTACGATAAATGTGGCGCTGGTCGGTAATCCGAACTGTGGTAAGACTTCTCTTTTCAATCTGGCTTCAGGAGCCCACGAACATGTAGGCAATTATAGCGGTGTGACCGTAGATGCCAAAGAAGGATATTTTGATTTCCAGGGTTATCACTTCAAGATAGTCGACTTGCCCGGTACTTACTCTCTGTCAGCTTATACTCCCGAAGAAATTTATGTCCGCCGCCACATCATTGATGAAACGCCGGATGTGATCATTAATGTGGTCGATTCTTCCAACCTGGAGCGTAATCTCTATCTTACTACCCAGCTTATCGATATGAATGTACGCATGGTAGTAGCCCTCAATATGTACGATGAACTGGAAGCCAGCGGTAATACCCTTGATCACCGCCTGCTGGGCAATTTGTTCGGTGTTCCGATGGTACCTACTGTTTGCAAGAAAAATATCGGAGTAGACCGTCTTTTCCATGTCGTTATCAATCTCTACGAAGGTGCCGACTTTATTGATAAAAAAGGGCATATCCATCCGGAAGTGGCTAAGGAAATCATGGATTGGCATCAGACCCTGCCTAACTTTAAGGATCACGGTGAACATCCTGCCGACTATACCCATGGTAAAGAACCGGTGGGCAAAGTATTCCGCCATATTCATATCAATCATGGCCCCGATTTGGAGAAGGCTATCGATGCGGTGAAAGAAGAAATCTCAAAGAACGAATTTATCCGCCATAAATATTCTACCCGTTATCTGGCTATCAAATTGCTGGAGAATGATCCTGAAATAGAACGCTTCATTCATACTCTGCCCAATGCCGCAGAGGTGGAAAAGAAACGGGATAAAGCGGCCCGGCGTATACAGGAGACAATGAATGAAGATAGCGAATCTGCTTTGACAGATGCTAAATATGGTTTTATCAGTGGAGCGTTGAAAGAAACTTTCACCGACAATCATCTGGAGCAGGAACAGACAACGAAGGTGCTCGACTCCATTGTGACCCATCGCATTTGGGGATATCCCATTTTCTTCCTTTTTATGTATCTGATGTTCGAGGGTACGTTTGTAATTGGGGAGTACCCGATGATGGGTATCGAGTGGCTTGTCGAGGTGATGGGTAACCTGATTCGGGATAACATGTCCGAGGGCCCGCTGAAGGATATGATGATTGATGGTATCATTGGTGGAGTCGGAGGAGTGATTGTATTTCTGCCCAACATCCTGATATTGTATTTCTGCATTTCCTTGATGGAAGATTCGGGTTATATGGCTCGTGCCGCATTTATTATGGATAAAATCATGCATAAGATGGGCTTGCACGGTAAGTCGTTTATTCCTTTGATAATGGGTTTCGGGTGTAATGTGCCTGCAATAATGGCTTCACGTACCATTGAGAACCGGAAGAGCCGTCTGATCACCATGCTTGTCAATCCGTTGATGTCGTGCAGTGCCCGTCTGCCTATCTACCTGGTATTGGTGGGTGCTTTCTTTCCTAATAATGGCAGTTTGGTTTTATTGGGAATTTATGTTATCGGAATCGCATTGGCGGTTGTTATGGCTCGTTTGTTCAGCCGTTTTCTGGTGAAGGGAGATGATACTCCGTTCGTGATGGAACTTCCACCTTACCGCATGCCGACTATGAAGTCTATCTTTCGGCATACATGGGAAAAAGGCGCGCAATACCTCAAAAAGATGGGAGGTATCATTATGATTGCTTCCATTATCATTTGGTTTTTGGGCTATTATCCGGATCATAATGCTTATCCTACCCAGGCGGAACAGCAGGAAAACTCTTATATCGGGCAGATAGGTCAGGCAGTAGAGCCTGTACTTGAGCCGTTAGGATTCGATTGGAAGCTGAGTATCGGTCTTCTTTCCGGTGTGGGTGCCAAGGAGTTGGTAGTAAGTACGCTCGGTGTACTTTATACCAATGATGCCGATGCCGATGCGGTCAGTCTGGCTGAACGGATTCCGATCACTCCGCTTGCAGCATTCAGCTATATGCTGTTTGTGCTGATCTACTTCCCGTGCATTGCCACGTTGGTGGCCATCAAGCAAGAGTCCGGTAGTTGGAAGTGGGCTATCTTTACGGCAGGATATACCACAGCATTGGCATGGATTGTTTCATTTGCCGTTTATCAGATAGGAGGATTGTTTTTATGAATTGGCAAGAATGGGTTGTCGGGTTACTGATTATATTGTGTGTAGCCCGCATCCTCTATGGTATTTATGTTTTTTTTCGTCGTGTGAAAGAAAATGATAACCCTTGTGCAAGTTGTGCAAGTGGCTGTGAATTAAAGGATATGATGGAGAAGAAGCGGAAAGAGTGTTCGTCTAAGAAAAAAAAGACAAAGAAAAATTGCTGCGGATAGTTTGGTAGTTTCAAAATTTGTACTACCTTTGCAACCGCAAACGAGAAACAAGGTTCCTTGGATGAGTGGCTTAGTCAGCGGTCTGCAAAACCGTGTACGGCGGTTCGAATCCGCCAGGAACCTCGAACATTACTTTAAATCCCTTGAAAGTCAAGTGCTTTCAAGGGATTTTTCTTTGTTGGATTCCAATCTGGGGACCAATAAATTCATTCTTTCCACACTATTGCAGCAAAAAATATTAGGGAGCAAGTTGCAGAATAGATAATAGGACACAATCCTCTAAATCCATATACAAGCCATTTGAGCATATCCGACAGATGAGGATTCCATATTTCCGTATAATATGTCGTAAGACATATAAAAATGCAGTACATAGTAGAGTGTATTGCATTTTTCTTATATTTGCAAGTGCTTTCATGAAAGGTAAAACAAGACTATAAAAAAATGAAAACGAAAAAGTTATCAAAACTACTACTGTTGTTCTTGTGCACAATTAATCTTATTGGTTGCAACAATGAAGAAACGGAATCTGCCTGCCATTTGGAGTTGACTGTAAATTCATGCAAAATCATATTGGGCGGTAGTGAATCTGTAAAGCTGACGGCCCATGAAAACACGACATTGGATATAACTGATGGTGAAGTGGCTGATGCTGTTTATACATGGGGTGGAAATACGGAATATGCCTCTGATATCAAAATTACAGGTAAGCGGGATGGAGAAACCGATATTATCGTTACCGATCATGAAACAGGAGAGACTGCCACGATAAAAGTGGAAGTGACCAAAGCGCCGATGCCTCACCTTGCACTTAAAAAAGGGAATAGGAAAAATGTTTTTGATCGTATGGATTTTTATCTAACAAATGATGGTTCGCAATCTATAACGATGGGATTACTGTCAGAGGTATGCGATTCAATAGTCTGGACAGTGAATGGACAGAAAGGCAGCTATCGGTTGTATGAACGTGAAAGTGGAGAAGGAGTAGTTAAGAGCCATCTGGTTATGGAGTGGGGGCACTGCTTTATATTCCCCGGAGATTATGAAACTTGCCTTACAGCATGGAAGGATAACAAGGTGCTTTACCAAGACATACTTTCGGTTACTATCATTAATGATAAAGATTTTCTGGGATTTAATTGGAAGGATGTGACTAATACTTCACAGGCGTGGACTTCTTATGCCGATGTTATTGGCAGTAACCCTGATTTGATGACTACTTATCGGTTTAATGCTGGTGTCCCATCAGTGGAAGTTGCATACTTTAATGTTACAAGCGATAAATATCTGAGCCAAAGTTATGATGTGCTTTATAACTACTTCTGTTTACTCTATTCGCAACCTACTTACGAAGATAAAAAGGATAAGCAAAAGATCTTTCGATTATATAAGGAACTGTTTTCCGAGCAAAAGGTATATCCGAATGCCTATCCGTGCGCTATATGGGTTACAGATAACGCCAATGCGGTTTTATTACTTGACGAAGACGATTCGGCACGCTATATCGTTTATGCAGAACCAAGACAGTGATAAAATTATTTTTTATGAAGGAAGCCCTCAGTGAAGTTTCTTCATTTAAATTCACTACATTGGTGCTTTGTGATTTATTAATAATAGTCATAAAGTAGCACTATCCCGGTCAGTTGGTTGATAATATCTAAATTTAAAGTGAGGGTGCGTATGGATACTGATTTTGTAAATTTGACAACAGAAAACCTTGCCGGTGAGCATTTATGTTGCATTATCCGCAGTAAAAAGCCACATCAGGGTATTGAAGCAAAGCGGCGATGGCTTTCTGACCGGCTGAATGAAGGTCACGTCTTTAGAAAATTGAATGCAAAGGCTACGGTTTTTATCGAATATGCTCCCCTTGAAACAGCTTGGGTCCCCATAACCGGTGATAACTATTATTACGTATATTGCTTATGGGTTTTAGGTAGTTACAAAGGAAAAGGGTATGCAAAGTCATTGATGGAGTATTGTTTGGCTGATGCCAAAGCAAAGGGTAAATCCGGTATTTGTATGCTGGGAGCAAAAAAACAAAAATCCTGGCTTTCTGACCAATCATTTGCGAAGAAGTTCGGTTTTGAAGTTGTTGATACTACTGATAACGGATATGAATTGCTTGCGCTTTCTTTTGACGGAACAATACCCCGGTTTGCGCAAAATGTAAAGAAGCAGGAGATTGAAAGCAACGAACTGACGATTTACTATGATATGCAATGTCCCTATATCTGTCAAAACATTGAAATAATAAAACAGTATTGCGAAATGAATGACGTTCCCGTATCTTTCATTCAAGTGGATACGTTACAAAAAGCAAAGGAATTGCCCTGCGTTTTCAATAACTGGGCTGTATTCTATAAAGGAAAGTTTGAGACTGTGAATTTATTGTTGGATGTCGACTATTTAAAGAGGATACTCAAAAAGTGAAAATGTAAATTCGGATATGCTTTGTGAGCTTTGCTAAAGGTGTCAATCATATTTTAAATGAAGATGTGTCGAAAATGTCTCCATGCGGAATTGACATTTTCGACACACCTTCATTGATTTTATCTATCTTTACTCCAGAATAAAGATATAGCCTTTGTCTTTCGGTATTTTGATTTTATCTTTGGCTGACAGTGTGAATCCTTCCTGGAAACCTTTGATAGCAGGTGCCGTCAGTTTTGCCTTGTCGGGGTCTATCCCCAGTTTCTCCCAGTCAATTTGTAGTTTCACCTCACTGTCTTTCTTTGCCCAGCTGGCAATGGCTATCATCACTTTGCCATCTTTGACAAACGAAGTGGCCAGAATATCGCTGCGTCCTGTTTTCACCGGATTGTATGATACCCAATACCCCATCATCCGGCTGTCCTTGATACCGAAAGCATCCCATACCTTCCAGAGTTGTGAAGGGACGGACTCCATCGGTTCGCGTGCTGTCATGCCGTATAGCATACCCCGGTAAGGATTGCCACCGTCCTGTAACATTTCGCTCATCATGCCGAAGGGGATACCCGAAACATCTGTCAGCCAGTATTCCGGTGATTTTTCGTATTTGAAGTATTCGCCGAACCAAAGACGGTCCAGGTAAGGCATGTGTTCCATGTACAGGAAGATGCTGTTGATGTACCCGTCCGCCGGATTGAATTGGTTGGCGGAATGAACGTCGATGCGCGGATCGGGACGATTGTTTTCCAGTACCCGGCGGATACGTTTCATGGTGTTGCGGTCGAAAGCCAGGTCGTCGATATATACACCGTCGATACCTACATTCTTTGTCAGCCAGTTCAGCCCTTCCACGTAAAAATTATGCCAGCGTGAAATGCCGGTATTCACGATGGCTGCATCTTTGTAGGCATCTACAAACCATGCGGCGATGTAGTCACCGTCCAGATGCTCTTGCAACCATGCATATCCTCCTCCTTTGCCCGGAGAGAAGATCTCGTGTCCGAGACTTTTCAGGGCAAAAAGCTCCGGTGCGTGATTGTTCAGCTCCCTTACGGTGTAGTAGATTTTCACTTTGTAACCTTTGGCATGCGATTCGTCAACGTACTGCTTCATGAAGGCCGGACGGAAGAACGGATAGTTGATATGCGGGTTGACTGCATTGCCGTGATGCAGGTTGATGACGTTCGCTCCGGTTTCGGCTACTACGTCTACCGCCTGATAAGCATGCGCATCACCCTCTTTCAGTTTTTCGGCAGGCTGGTAACCGTGATAGTAGCGATCGGTTCACTGCTTCATGGTGTCTATCGGTTTGAAAGGTGTCACCAGCACCAGGAAGTCGAAGTTCAGCTCTTCTCCTTTGGTCATGGTCCGCTTTCCGCTGTAGGTTTCGATATCCACTTGTTTCCCTTGTTCCCGGTAGCTGATACCTCCTTTGCCGTCGTTGAACCAGGATGGCGGCATGTTCAGCGGTTGCATTTTGTAGAAATTGGTGTTCAGCGGGCGGCGGTAGTTTTCCGCACGGAACAGGCATTGCATTCCACCGTTTACGTCGCCGAACCAGAAACCTTCCTGATTGCGTTCCACATTCCATTTCCATCGGTCGCTTTTAGGACGCAGAGAACCTTCATATCCCATTCCCAAACGATATTTGGCAGTCGCTGCCGGCATGGAAGTCATCAGAGCTATGTCATCTACCGATGTGTTTTCGGTTGCTTTTACTTTAATCTGATAACTCATGAAACCGTCAAACTCCATGCTGGCATGTACCGTCACATCGAGTGATCCGGCCTTCCCGGCAGCTGTCCAACTAACAATTCCGTCTTCCTTCTTGCCGAATTTCAATGGTGAAGTGATGGTGACGGGCAGTTGTTTTCCATTCCGGCGGATGACGAGCTCCATCGGTTTTGCCAGGATGTCTTTGGCTTCTTTGCCAACGGAGGTCATCTCTTCGGTGAAATAACTCCGGATGGAAGCCGGTAACCCCAGTTCGCCGGCAGTGACGCTTCGTCCCAATACGCTGATTGTGTTGTCTGTCACCGTCATCGGAATGAACGGCTTCACCAGTTGGTCGTTTACGGCATATTGTGAATTCAGCCAGCGCAGGCGTGACAAACGCCACAAATCACTGTCTCCTTTGTCTACCAACACATTGTCGGACAGGTTGATCGTGATCTTTACCTCTTGAGAGGCTCCCGATGAATCGCTGACAATGGCTTTACCGCTATAAATGCCTCTGCCGGCATGTTCCGGCATCTGAATGCCTATCCAAAGCGGCTGTACACGCCCCTTGCCCACGTTTACTTCCGGATGCATCGGGCGCCCTATCCAGTCGGTCCCTTCCGTATTGAAACAAGTGATGGCCGATGCCGGAATCATCTCGTCTTTACCTTTCAGGTCGGTGAAGGTTACTTTGACCCCGTTCACCGGATTCTTGAAAGCCCATAGTCCGAGTTGCAATACATAATATTCGTTTAAGTCTGCTTCACCGAAAAATTCGCCGGTGGCTCCTTGGGTTACCTGACGGTACGAGAGATCGTCGAACATACGGATAGGGAACTTACGGTCTTCGGGCAGCAGCAGGAACGGTTTATTGCTATTGGCTTCTGCCAATGCCTGTTTCTCTTTTGCTGTGGCAATGATTTCCATCGGATAGAAGCTGTTGAAACTGCCTAACGACTCGAATCTGACCAGTTTGGCCCGGGTCACCTTTGTTCCCGGAGTGGAACTGCAGATTGCTTTCCATTGTGCGTCGGCTCTGTCAGGTTGCTTCGGATAGTTCACTTTGGGGTATGGACCTCCCGATGTATGGTAGGGCAGATAGTATACATAGTAATTCCCTGTACCTGTACTGGCATCGAACCGGATACGTCCGTACTCACGGTTGATTTCCACCGGAAGTACATTGTCCACTACTTTGCCGGTAGAAGCATTTATCACAATAATCCCTTTCTGTTCGGGATTGGCGTCGCGTCTGCGCCAGGGGATATAAGCTTCCGCTACGGTGGCGGGAGTATTCATTGAAACAACGGCACGGTGATTACCCAGTGTGTCGGGAGTCCAGTAGTTTTCGCCGTAAAACGAAGCTTCGGGGACGAAGTCCTGAGCAGCTGCCGGAAAGGTTAACAAGGCTGACAGTGCCCATAAAAAGAGTTTTTTCATAATGTTTTGTCTAATAAATAAGTATGTGCAAATTTACAAAGAATCGTTTGGGATCGGATAAGATTTGCCTGTTTTTATTTGAGATGCGGTTTCTCTGTCGATTGGCGGACAGTATTTGGACACCTTTATTTGCATTTTCCCTTTTTGTATTATCTTTGCGCCCTCAAAAAACAAATAAACCCTACACTATGAACAAAAAGAAAGTTTTAGGTATTTCGCTTCTGGCACTCTCTCTGTTTGCTTGCCAGGATGATGATACCGTCGACATTCTCAATGCCTTTGGCACACCGCCTGCCTTGACTAAAATTTCGGCAGAGGAGTTTCTCAATCAGGGAGAACAGATGTTTGAAGATGGTGAGAGCGTTGATGACATTGTTTCGGCCGATCGCGCCTTCTATGTGAACCAACCGCTTAATGTATCGATGACAGACGGAAAGCTCCGCCTGTTCAATGGTATGGCTCACGATTTCAAAGAAGTCTCCGTATGGCTTACGATGCCCCATTTGCGTGATACCATCCATCTGATGCAGTTTGAAGAAGTTCCGGGCTTTTACAACATCCGGTTGGATTCTCCGCTGAAGATGGGCGAGGCAGTCTATCCCTCCAAAAGCGGCAAGCCTGTCCGTGTCAACAATCTGGCTTTGCTTTCTCCCGATCAGTACGAACTGTTGCTCACATGCAACGATTCTGTATTCGATATGTTGAAAACCATCAAGATGAAGACCCGCATTCAGATGGGAAAATACGGTAGTGGTAACTGGGGAGTGATGACGCCCAATGCAGCCCGTTATTATGCCACTTCAGCGGTAAATATGGCCGTTATGTTCAGTTCCGGAATTTTTCGTGATTCATTGATGAATTATAAAGGTAGCATCCATAACGATGCAGGGAAGGAGATTGACCGTGAGGGATTGTTGAAATCCATTCTGAATAAGCAAAGTCTGGTGTTCGGAGTAGTCACCGGGCCCGGAATCGCCGGACTTGGCGGAGGAAACGCACTGGGATTGCGTGAGGAATATCTTTCGGGCTTCTTTTACCAGAACCGGGTAGCGATAGATTGCAATTGGGTGCTTCATGTCTGGATTCACGAATTGGGACACTGTCTGGGTTACGGCCATTCCAGCAGCTTGTGTTATGGATCGATGCCCGACGAGATTGTGCCGAAAGTATACCGTTACATGATGAAACACCGGATGTTGCCTTATGTCATCAATCCATTCAAGAGTTACAATGATTATAACCCCGGTATCAACGATGCCGATAATCCCGACATAGAGTTATGATGAAAAGATACAGCATTTTTATGGTAGTGGCGACTTTGTTGCTCACTTTTGCCGCATGTGATAAAAACAATATGCCGGGGTTCGGTTTCACTACCGATTCCATCCTTACACTGACTTTTGAGAAAGAGCTGGATGCGGCAGCTATCGGTGTAGGTACACAGAGCTATAATCCTGTGGGAATGCGCCGTTCGGGTGATACCCTTTTTATAGCCAACCGTGTCGACGGATCGGATGGTGTCCGGATTGTTCGTGCCTCCACCGGCGAATTGCTTTACTCGTTGACAGGTTGGATGTATGACGGAAAAGCTGAAAAGTTCGATAATCAAGTGATGGATGTAGCCGTCAACAGCGATTATATTTTTGTGGTGAACCGCTCTTCCCGGATCGACATGTTTCGCCGGAACGATTATACGTATGTAACCACTATCGGGCGTACAGGTTGGCAGTCGAGCTCGTTGTTGCAATGCGAGTCTGCCGAAGTAGCCGGTGACAAACTATTTATTCGTGATAAACAAAAAATCAAGGTGGTACAGCTTTCGGACTGTACACCGGAAAATCGTTTCAAGGTCCCCGTGTTTGCCCAGAACACCGACAGCACAACTTCCAACAATGGATTTAATCTCGAGACCGTGGCACGTTACAAGGAACTTATTTACGTATCGGACTATGAAAGTTCGCGTATCCTCGTAATCGATCCCTCCACCGTTACTACGAAAGGAGAGCCGGTCCGCTTTGTCCGTTCCTACCGTATGCAAAGCAAGCCGTTGAGTATGGGATTCTTTCAGGATGAAATGTACGTTGTCTGTGCCAATAACCGTATCGTAAGAGTGAATCTCCTCACCGGAGAGGAGAAGGATGCTTACTCTTCTTTTGCCGGAGGAATGGGATTCGGTGCTCCGGGACGCCTCTTTTTCCATAACGATATGTTCTATCTTTCAGGTCGGAACGCGAACGCTCCGCGCCTGATACAGGGAAAAGTGATGTTTGTTGAAATATCCGAGTTGGACTAAAAAAGCTCACGACAGAGGATCACAGAGTCTCACGGAGTGAAAATATAGAGTACAAAACTCTGTGAGACTCTGTGAAACCCTGTAGTGAATGAAATTCAAAAAAATAAGTAAATATGAATTTAAAATTTTTATATCTGTTATTATTGCTGTCTGCTGCCTGTTGTGTATCCTGTTCCAAGGACGAAGAACCGGCTGATAAAGGCAATACCTCTCCCGAAGAACCGGTTTATACCACGTTTACCGATGCCGGCGAAGTGATTATTCCCGGAGTGCTTCCGGCCAATTTAACTCCCCGGTCCGTACGGGTCAAAGGGGATACATTATTTGTTGCCAACAATAATGCCGCCGACCGTTCTGTTCTTTTGTTGAACTTGACGACAGGCGAGCTGATCGGACGCATCGATTCGTGGATGCGGAAAGATACTAAAGAGACATTTAACGCTGAGATAGGAGATATGGCTGTTTCGGACCGTTATATTTTTGTGGGCATGTACAACTCCCGTATTAACGTTTTCGACCGTCGTACCCTTCAGTTCGTCAATGCCATCGGGCGTTCGGATGGAAAGTGGGGTGACGATATTTACAGCATGACTCATTGTTACGGTCTTCGCGAATGCGGTGAGAGGCTGATGGTGCGTGATAAAAATACCATTCGCGGTTATTGGATTTATGAAGCTGTTACCGAGCCTGCGTTTCGTGTCCCTTGGATCGGAAAGGTAAAGGTACCCGAAGGGATCGGATATGACTATCAGCCCCGCATTCATGGCATGGCGGAGCATAACGGGCGCATGTACCTCACCGACTGGTACAACAAAAGCCTGCAAGTGTTTACTCCCTCAAAAATGGAGATTGTGTTTGGCGAAGAGACACACATCACTTCCGATGCCGTATTTAAGTACGACGCCATACAGCCTTTGGGACTGCTGTCCTATGGCGGAGAGCTCCTGATGTCAGTACAAAAGAGCGGGAAGATACAGCGCTATGACCCCGAGACGGGCGATTTGTTGGGGCTGTTAGCCGAATTTCCGGACAAGGAAATCGGGCGTATGGAGATAGCCCGGGGAATGCTTTATTATATTGACCTCAAAGCCGGAAAACTGATGAAGGCAAAAGGAGAATGATTTACCACAGAGTCACACAGAGTCTCACTGAGTTTTATTCTTCATCATTTTTACTCTGTGAAACTCTGTGAAACCCTGTGGTGAATCTCTTTCCGTTATACATTCATCGCATTTGCTCCGAGTGCACCCAAGTCTTAGAAGTGAATTTATGCCGTCTGAACCGGTATCTTCATCCTTATACCTTTCTTCAATTAACATTGTTAACGCTTTTTTTAGGCTGTCTTATTCTTATGCGCAAATAACAAGTCTTTTGCATTTAAAGAATTTGTTATTCGCATCCAAAGAACAAGCTTTAACTCTATGTTAAAACAATGCTTTTGAGAACAGAAATCTTACTTTTTAAAGGTGTTGTTTTTCAGATGGTTAAGTCTGAAATTCGCTTCTCCGCCTCACGGATGGACTTTTCGGGCGAAAGCTGGGGTACTTGCTTTTTTGTCAACTATAAACGAGGGTTTACACTTCCGAAACTTGAATAATTTATATAATTCCGGCAAATATATTGTATCTTTTTGAAAAGCAGATGTGCTTACGCGCGCGTAAGAGGAGAAAATCTTGTGTGTAAGTGATAGGAGGGTGGGATACCTATTATTGGGCTACAGACATATACGTTATGTAGAATTTATAGAAAAAATAGGGGGAAATTGTTTCAAAAAACGTTCGTCATTTGAAACACCTTTTTTTGACCTTTTTGAAAAATCCCGTTCTTATGAAAAAAAATATAGATAAAAACACTATTTTTTATTCATAACTCTTTCATTATCAGTAGTGTGTTTTAGTAAAAAAGAGAAAAAAGCAATTTATTTATAAAAATATTTTGTTGTTATAAAAATGTGCCTTACCTTTGTGTTTATAAACGAACGTTTTTTGAAACAATTTCGTCCGTTTTACCACTATAAATATTATCGGAAATACTTACGGTTTGAATGAGAAAAGATGTCTCGTCCAAACCGCGTAGCGCACCCGAAAGTAACCTATCGAGTTTTAATTTCCAACAATAAATGTCTGAACAACAGGAGTATTGGTTTGCCGCTCGGACAAAGAAGGATCAGGAGTTTGCTATTCGTAATGCTTTAGAAAAGCTTGGAATAGAATACTTTCTTCCTACACAATTTGTCATTCGCCAACTGAAATATCGTCGTCGTAGGGTAGAAGTTCCTGTTATCAAGAATCTTATTTTTGTCCGGACTACCAAAGAGCGTGCCTGGTCCATCACGAAGGATGATCACGTTCCTTTATTTTATATGAAGGATCTTTATACCCATACTTTGCTCATCGTCCCCAACAAGCAGATGGAGGACTTTAAGTTTGTGATGGATTTAGCTCCGGAAAATGTAACTTTTGACGACCTTCCTCTTACCGTGGGTACAAAAGTACAGGTTGTCAAAGGAGAGTTTTGTGGTATCGAAGGTGAGTTATCCAGCCTTGCCAATCGCACCTATGTGGTGATCCGCATTCATGGGGTTCTGTCTGCCAGTGTCAAAGTACCTAAAAGTTACCTTCGTATTCTTTCAGCGTAATTCGTAATTTCAAAATTATATGAATCAAGTCCAAAATCTGCAACACATTGCCCGTGAGTTGCTTTATCTTGGTACGGATGGCTCTCCCATCTATACCGATCATTTCCGTCAACTGAACACCGAAGTTTTTCGCTTGTCCGAAGCCCTTTTCTCTATGAAAGGTGCTACTTTTGAGGAAGAAGCAGCGATTTGTCTATCCCTGTTAATGGGTTATAATGCTACCATTTACAATGATGGCGACAAAGAATCTAAGATACAAAGCATTTTAGATCGCTCTTTTGCTGTGTTAGATCATCTTCCCGCTTCTCTATTAAAATGTCAATTGCTGACATATTGCTATGGCGAGGTATTCGAGGAAGATTTGGCACAAGAAGCACATCAAATAATGGATGGCTGGAAAAGCAGGGCGCTCTCAGAAGAAGAATTGGAAGTGATGGAAACATTGCAGACAATGGAAGAGAATAGCTATCCATGTAGCGAGATAGAAGACTGATTATATGCACTAATATTTATTGGTTTGACTTTGGTGATATTATTGAAGGTCCTTGCGTCTGAAGTTTTTATACAATATTCTGTGAATTAATAAACATAGATATATATGTAACGTAGTAAAAATTATAAAAATGATTTTTACTACGTTACAGATTGTTTATTTTTATAGTTTGGAAAATTTGTATTGAAGATATATATTACTAAATATATAGGATGATTTTTAATTTCCTTTGATATGGAAACGGTTTTTTGAAGGTTATAGATAATATTAAAATATTCAGATCTGGTTGTAGTTTATGCATTTTGTTCTTTTCTTATTGACGCAAATATTAAGAGCTATCTGTGAAAGTGATTTGAAGATATGCCTTGAGCTGTATTTTCTACTTATAGGAGGCATTGTCATTATATGAATGAATTGAAAAAGAAAACGTTAAAAGGATTTATATGGAGCTCTTTAGAAAAGTTTTCAACACTATTGATTCAATTAATAGTAACTCTTATTATTGCCAGATTTTTATCTCCTTCTGACTTTGGCTTAATTGGGATGCTCAGTGTCTTTATGGCGATTGGGCAAATCATATTGGATAGCGGTTTTGGACAAGCTTTAATTCGAAAGAAAGATGTAGAAGAGATCGATTATTCATCTGTTTTTTATGTTAATCTCATTTTTGGAGGAGTATTATATATTATTCTTTATAATTGTTCTGGATTAATAGCATCTTTTTATCATGAACCGGAATTAAACTCTATTTCAAAAGTTGCATTTTTAATTTTTCCTATAAATGCAATAGGGTTAATTCATTATACCCTATTGAATAAATTGATTGATTTTAAAACTTTATCAAAGATCACTATTTTATCATCAATTTTATCAGGGGGAATAGGTATACTTATAGCTTATTATTGGCATAATGTTTGGGCTTTAGTCATACAAAATTTATCTTTATATTCATTTCGAACTTTGTTTTTATGGATATACAGTAAATGGAAGCCTAAACTAATTTTTTCTACGAGTTCAATAAAAGACATGTTTCCTTTTGCTATGAGTTTGTTGTTTACTGGTCTTATATCTGGTATATTTAACAATATATATGCTCTTGTAATTGGAAAGTTTTATAATGCAAAAGAACTAGGATTATATTCTCAGGCTGATCGGTTTCAGAAAATTCCTTCGACGAGCCTTACAGAAGTGATTCAGCGAGTTACTTTTCCTATACTATCTCAAATTCAAGATGAAAATGAACGTTTAAAAGAAAACTATTGTAAAATAATTGGAGTGTCTGTCTTTATAATATCACCAATAATGATTTTCCTATTACTTACTTCAAATGCTATTTTTGAAATATTATTACCTCCTGAATGGATTGTTGCGTCGGATTATTTTAAATATTTATGTGTTGTTGGGGCTTTATATCCTTTATCTAATATAAATAGTAATATACTAAAAATAAAAGGAAAAGGCCGCCTGATTCTAAACCTTGAACTGTTTAAAAAAGTTATTTGTATAATTGTATTGATATTTACAGTCCGATATGATATTACAATCCTTTTATGTGGGGTTGTATTTTATTCTATATTTGATCTTTTTGTGATGTGCTATTTCTGTGGTAAGCAAATACGTATCTCATTGGGAGCACAGTTTTTGGATTTATTACCTATTATAGCTTCTATTATAGGAGCTTTTAGTATTTCATATTGTGTGAAAACTATTTTGATTGATTTTAGTTCTTGGCAGATTATATTATCTCTCTTTCTGTTATACTGGAGTCTTTATTGGGCGTTCTCTTTTATATTTAATTGTAAGTACTTGCATTATTCTATTGATATAGTTAATAGTATAATTGGAGGAAAGAATATATGATAGTACTTTCTAAACATTTGGAAAAGTCACAAACGATAATTATGATGAATTATTTGTTTGTTGCTGTACCTGTTGTTTTTTGTTTTTTTGCAGACGAGCTATGGTTGAAATATAATTCTTTTTATTTCTATTTTTTTCAGTATTTGGTGTTCCTTTTTTATATTGTAAATAATAAGATAACTGTATCTGTATTGTTTTCTCCTACATTTATAACTGCTAATTACTTTTTTATTTATTTTATTGCGGGTAGCTACGTTACTCCTCGCGACATTGGTTTAAACTCTTTGTTCTCTTTCTCAGAAGGAATGGCAAGAACTTTTCTAAATGTGAAAAATTATAGAGAAATACTTATTTTGTTTTTGATTTCTAATTGGTGTCTATTTCTTGTTATACAAAAGAATATTAGGATATATACGATTTGGCCTCCTTCGGTTAAGAAAGAGGGATCTTTTATCATTCCACTACTTTCTGTGGTATTGATTTCTTTATTTTCCTTGCTAAAGATAGAGATATTTAATTTATGGATTTATCCTAGTATGTTTGCTATAACTATATATATAATGCCACGTCTATTGAACAGATTTTCAAATTTTATAGCTCGTTTGCCATGTTATTGTATTCTGCTGCTTTCTTTCTTTCTTGTGTCCTATGAATCTAAACGTGAATTGTTATATGTACTATTGCTTATCTTATTTTTTGAGTTATTTAATCGGAGGTATGAAATAAAGTTTACATTTAAGAATGTTTTATTTGTTTTAATGTGTCTGAGTATTTTCTTGTTTTTTATAATGGCAATGTCTATTGCAAGAGGGTATGGTAACTTTGATGTTGAGAATGTATTAGTAGCATTTTTTTATATTGGAGATTATATTAAAAGTGATATATTTAGAGATGCTATTGTTGATAATTTAGAGTTCTCAGGCGTGTATTTTGATACGGTAAATTGTGCTGATTATGTATTAAATAATCAGATTCCGACTCTATTGGGTTCTACTTTTATAAAGCCTTTGTTTCTGCCGATTCCTAGAGAATTATTTCCGTTGAAACCAGAGAGTATGATCAATATATATACTTCAACTTTTGTTCCAGGATTCTATTCTCGAGGTGGCTCTTTGCCTGTTGGATTTTATGGGGAGGCTATTGCTAATTTTTGTTTTTTTGCACCGTTTGCTGTTTATTTTTTATTCTCTGGTATTGAGTTTTTATATAAAAAGTTAATTGTTTCGTTTGAGACATTAGCCTCACTGAAATATTATATAGCACTTTTTTTATCTATAACTATTGTTCAATTTGCAAGAGGATCTGGCTTGGAATTGTGGATTTTATATCCATTGTTAGGATTGCCTTCTTATCTTTTGGTTTCGTATTTGTCTAATAGAAAATAATTAATAATGTATTTATAAAAATATAATTCAAATGAAAGCATGTTTTATGGGGCTTGGGTACATTGGCCTTCCGACAGCTATAACTGCTGCAAAACACGGTATCGAAATTATAGGTGTAGATATTAATCCAAAGGTTGTTGAAATGACAAATAGTGGAATTTTACACATTATTGAACCTGGAATGCAAGAACTTCTTTTGGAAGTTGTTACTAGTGGTAAGTTAAAAGCATCTCTTACACCAGAAGAGAGTGATGCTTATTTTATAGTGGTTCCTACTCCTTTTAAAGGAAATCATGAACCGGATATTTCGTATGTTGAATCAGCAACACGCGCAGTTATCCCTTTTTTAAAAGAAGGAGATTTATATGTTATTGAATCGACTTCACCTGTAGGTACAACTGATAAGATGAGCGATCTTATATTTTCTATTCGTCCAGAGTTGGAAGGTAAAATCTTTATATCTTACTGTCCGGAACGAGTTTTACCTGGTAATGTTATTCATGAACTTATAAATAATGATAGAGTCATTGGAGGAATTAATCCGGCTTCAACAGATAAAGCTATTGAATTTTATAGTCAGTTTGTACAGGGGAAACTTCATAGAACTAACAGTAAAACTGCAGAGATGTGTAAATTGACAGAGAATTCATCTCGTGATGTTCAAATAGCTTTTGCTAACGAACTTTCATTAATTTGTGATAAAGCAGGTATTAATGTTTGGGAATTGATAAGCTTGGCAAATAAACATCCTAGAGTTAATATTCTTCAGCCTGGATGTGGTGTTGGTGGTCATTGTATTGCTGTTGATCCATACTTTATAACAGCCGATTTTCCTATAGAATCACAGATCATTTCAAAAGCGCGGGAAATAAATAATTATAAGGCATTTTGGTGTGCGGAAAAAGTGACAAATGAAATGTTGAAATTTGAAATAGAGCATCATCGTAAACCTGTTGTGGCGATGATGGGATTAGCGTTTAAGCCGGATATAGATGATCTGAGAGAAGCTCCTGCTAAGTATATAACTACAAAAGTGATGCAAAGTTGTAATAATGCAGATATTTTGGTGGTTGAACCTAATGTGACAGAGCATAAGGTGTTTAAACTAACTAATTATAAAGAAGCTTATACTACTGCTGATATTGTTGTATTTCTTGTTGCTCATTCCGTTTTTAAATCTTTGGTTTATGACGATAAAAAGATAATTATAGATTTTTGTGGAATTTATAAAAAAATAAAGTTTGTATACGATGAAAAAAAAAAATAATGTTGGTTTTGGGACTCGTCCTGAAGCCATTAAGATGGCTCCTCTTATAAAGGAGTTACAGGCTCATTCAGATAAGATAAATGCGATCGTTTGTGTGACGGGACAACATCGTGAAATGCTTGATCAAGTACTTAGTTTATTCGATATACAACCAGATTATGATTTGAACATAATGAGACAAGGTCAGGATTTGTATGATGTGACTGCTAGAGTACTTATTGGAATGCGGGATATTCTGAAAAAAGAATGTCCAAATATAGTTTTAGTTCATGGTGATACAACGACTTCTATGGCAACTGCCTTGGCAGCTTATTATCAGCAAATTCCTGTAGGTCATGTGGAAGCTGGATTAAGAACACATAATATTTATAGTCCTTGGCCTGAGGAGATGAATAGACAAATAACAGGACGAATTGCTACTTATCATTTTGCCCCTACTAAATTGAGTAAGCAGAATTTGATACAGGAAGGTGTATACAATGAAAATATATTAATAACAGGTAATACTGTTATTGATGCCCTTCATATAGTTATTAATAAAATAAAGAATAATAAAGATCTAGAAAAAGGACTTGTAATTTACTGATAAAATCAGGTTATGATATTAGTAGATTAGCGGAAAATAGAAAGTTAATCTTGATAACAGGACACAGACGTGAGAATTTTGGTGATGGTTTTAATAATATGTGTCTTGCTATTAAGACTTTAACAGAGAAGTATCCTCAAGTTGATTTCCTCTATCCAATGCATTTAAATCCTAATGTGCGCAAACCTATTTATGAAGTTTTTGGCGAAGAGCATATGTCAAATATCTTTTTTATAGAGCCATTAGAATATCTTCCGTTTGTGTATTTAATGGCGAAATCAACGATTATTCTTACAGATAGTGGAGGAATACAAGAAGAAGCTCCAGGGCTGGGTAAACCTGTTTTAGTTATGCGTGATACTACGGAACGTCCAGAAGCACTCGAAGCGGGAACTGTTAAATTAGTAGGAACTAATTATGAAAAGATAGTCAATAGTGTTTCTGCTTTACTTGATGATAACTCGAATTATAATAGTATGAGCCAAGCCATAAATCCTTATGGAGACGGATTATCTGCAAAACGTATAACGGAATTTCTTATAGAATTGAATTGATGAGAAAGAAGAATATTCTGATTTTATTGGAATCTATCTCGGAATATAGAGTTCCTATATATAATATAATTAGTAATCATCACGAATTGACTATTGCTTTTTTTATAAGAATGATAATACTAAAAGTGTTTGTAATTTTAGAAAAATAAGATTGTGTGCTTTTCGGTGGGGTACGATTGTATGGATAAAAGGAAAATTTAGAAAGTTATGTGAAAAATTTGATATCATTATTTTTGCTTCTGATTTACATAATTTGTCATATTGTTTGCTTCCGTTTTTTCCCCATAAATATAAAGTTATCCCATGGTCGATTGGTATAAGGTCTTCCTATGTAAACAGATATAATTTATATAGGAAAAAGACCTTTCTGGATAAAATACAATATGAAGTTTTTATGAAATCAGATGCAATTATATTCTATATGAAAGAGGTCCTAAGCTTTTGGAAAGATTATAAAATTGATGATAGTAAAATTTTTATTGCTCATAATACAGTTGCTGTTGATCAGAGTTATGTAATTAGTGATACTAAAAAGAAGGATTTTTTATTTACAGGGACATTGTATAAAGAGAAAAAAATATATGAACTAATAAATGCATATATTAAGGTTAAATCTACAATAAATGGAAATATGCCATTATTGCATGTAATAGGTGAGGGACCTGAGTTTACAAATATTGTAAAGGTTGTTCGAGAGAATTTTTTAAATGATTGTATTATTATGCACGGTGCTATTTACGATGAAGATATTATAAAATCTTATTTTCAAACATCAATTATTTGTATCTCACCAGATCAGGCAGGATTATCCGTTTTAAAAAGTATGGGATATGGTGTCCCATTTATAACTCGTCAAAATGCAATAACAGGTGGAGAAATATTTAATATACATAATGAAATAGATGGCATTTTGTATTCAAATGAAAGTGAACTTGAAAATATATTATTTAATGCTGCACAAGTTCCCGATAAATTTATAGCAATGGGGCATGCCGCAAAACAATATTATGATAATTATGCGACACCATTGATAATGGCAAATGGCGTGTTAAATGCTATTGATTATGTTACAAGATAATGGATAATAACATGTTTGATACTTTGGTATTTGTTGTGGCCAGTTCTTTGAAAAATACACGACTCCAAAAAATTGCACAATATCTGTATTCAAAACAAATAAGATTGGAAATCTTGGCTTGGTTGAGGGATAGGAAAGATTTATGCAATGATAATAAATTTATCAGTATTAATTATTTGGTGAAAAGTGGAGGATATGGTGGAATCAGACTTATTTTCTATTATTTAGTATTTATCATCAAAGGATTCTGTGAGTTGTCTAAGAGGAGTTATAAAAATAAGGTCTTTTTTGCTATAAATTTTGAATCGGGATTGATATTGTATTTATTATCTCTCTTTCGACAAGATGTGATATATATATACGAAATTCGTGATGAATTTACAAAAAGTCATAAAATGCCATCGTTGGTTACGAAATTAGTTGATAACGTTGAGATAAAAATTAGAAAAAGAGCTTTTGTTACAATTCATGTTGATGATAATCGATTGTCTAATTTAGATAATAATGCGATAGTTATATATAATGCTCCTTATGACTTTTTTAAAGGAGATTTTATCCTTCCTGCATATAAAAAGAAGTTTGCTGTTACGGGTTGGTTATCATCTAATAGAGGGATGGATTCTATATACCATTTTGCATATGATAATCCTTCATATGAGTTTATAATAGCTGGAAGGTTTACTGATTCTTCACTTAAACGTAAGTTTATAGATCTTCCTAATGTTGTCTATTATGACTTTATGCCTCAGAATACCTTATTTTCTTTAATCAAAGATTGTCAAGGAATCTTTTCTCTATATGATCCTTCCTTAGAAATAAATAGGTTAGCAGCTTCGAATAAATTGTATGATGCAATGATGCTAGGGATACCTGTAATTGTGAACTTTGGAATATTGGCAGCTGATTATGTTGAGAAGAATGGGATTGGATATGTGGTGAACTATTTGTATGATGAAACTTGGAAAATATTGCTTGATCGTGCTTTAGATAGAATTGAATTCATGGGCAATAATGGACGTGAAATATATTATTCAAATTATGAATTAACATTTCAACTTGATTCGAAGTTACTTCCAATTCTTAAAAAATTAGATTTGAAATTTTGATATGTTATCTTTCCTTTTTTCAATTTTTATCAGATATTCTTTTTTTAATTTACCTTATATAAAGAAAATAAGGAGCTTGATTATTAATAAATATTTAGGAACTGAACGGGTTGTTATTGGTAATAAAGTTTCTTTTTCTTGTTCACATGTTGGGGGGAGTAAGAAATTGGAGATTTCAGATGATGTCTTAATTGCCTCAGGAGTGTTGCTTGATTATAATGGAGGATTAAAAATAGAAGAACAAGTTGTTATTTCAGATAATGTCGTTGTCCTCACTCATGATCATACTTTTGAGAATAAAGATCTTTGGTTTAAAAAACAACCGATTGAGTATCGTTCTAAAATTATAAAAAAGCGAGCTTGGATAGGGACTAATGCTATTATTTTAGGTAAAGCAACAATAATTGGTGAGGGGGCTGTCATTGCAGCTGGTGCTGTAGTTACTAAATCTGTTCCGCCTTTTACTGTAGTTGCTGGTAATCCTGCTAAAATTATCAAAGTGATAAATTAATTATTATATATTGAATTATGCTTTTATTCAAGGATAAGGTTTTATTGATTACTGGTGGAACTGGTTCTTTTGGGAACGCAGTGTTACGCCGTTTTCTTGATTCTGATATCAAGGAGATTCGTATCTTTTCTCGTGACGAAAAAAAACAAGATGATATGCGTCATCATTTACAAAATCCTAAAGTTAAATTTTACATTGGCGATGTTCGCGATAAACGTTCTGTTGATGGGGCTATGGATGGAGTAGATTATGTTTTTCATGCCGCTGCTCTTAAGCAGGTTCCTTCCTGTGAGTTTTTTCCAATACAGGCTGTTCGTACTAATGTTCTTGGCACGGAAAATGTATTAGATTCAGCTATCATGTATGGTGTTAAAAATGTCGTAGTACTTTCTACTGATAAGGCAGCTTATCCTATCAATGCTATGGGGATAAGTAAAGCCATGATGGAGAAAGTAGCAATTGCTAAAGGACGGCAATTGGGAGAAAACGGAAAAACGACTATTTGCTGTACTCGTTATGGCAATGTTATGGCGAGTCGTGGTTCAGTCATTCCTTTGTGGGTTGAGCAGATAAAAAATGGTGCTCCTATAACTATTACTGATCCCAATATGACCCGTTTTATGATGACTCTGGATGATGCTGTTGATCTAGTGATTTATGCTTTCTTGCATGGCAAGAATGGTGACTTATTTGTACAGAAGGCTCCAGCAGCTACTTTAAACGTGTTGGCAAATGCTTTGAAGAAGATTTATTCTAGTGATGCCGAGATACGAGTGATTGGTACTCGTCATGGTGAAAAGCTATATGAGACACTGGTTACTCGTGAAGAAATGTCAAAAGCAGAAGATATGGGTGATTATTATCGTATTCCTTGTGATACGCGTGATTTGAACTATGATAAGTTTTTTATAGAAGGTAGTGAAAAGATATCTCAGATAGAGGATTATCATTCCCATAATACTCGGCGTTTGGATGTTGAAGGTATGGAGCAACTTTTGTTTAAACTTGATTTTATTCATGAAGGTCTTAATGTGTAATAATGTTTGGTTTGTGACTAATTCTGATTTTATATGATAAAAGTTGGTATAACAGGACAGTCTGGATTTATTGGAGGCCATCTTTATAATGAGCTTGGTTTATTTCCAGAAACAATAATTCGTATTCCTTTTGAAGATAATTATTTTCAAGATGGGTTACGTTTAAGAGAGTTTGTTAAACAATGTGATGTTATTGTACATTTGGCAGCAATGAATCGTCATTCGAATCCACAAATAATTTACGAAACAAATCTTTGTTTAGTGAGACAATTAATTGTGGCTATGGAGAGTGAAAAATGTACTCCTTGTGTATTATTTGCTTCTTCTACTCAGGAGGAGCGGAATAATGAATATGGTAATTCTAAACGTGAAGGACGTGAGTTATTAGAGAATTGGGCAAGATGTAATGGTGCTTCTTTTGTTGGCTTGGTTATTCCTAATGTATATGGTCCTTTCGGCCGTCCTAATTACAATTCTTTTATTGCTACGTTTTGTCATAAACTAACGCATAATGAACAACCAAAGATTGTTCAGGATAGTAGAATTGGTTTAATTTATGTGGGTAATCTCTGTAAATATATTATTGATATAATAAAATCGATACATGAGTCCTCTTTTTCAGTAATTAAACGTAAAGAAGTACCATATGATTTTGAGAAAGGGGTCACTGAAATTTTGGACTTATTGAGTGCTTATAAAGTGTATTATTTAGATCAAGGATTTATTCCATTTTTAAGTGACCAGAATGCACTTAATCTCTTTAATACTTTTCGAAGTTACATTGATTATACAACGCATTTTCCTGTAAAATTGATAAAACATGCTGATTCAAGAGGGGCATTTGTTGAAACTATAAAATTAGGAATTGGTGGACAAGTCTCATTTTCTACTACACTTCCGGGTATTATACGTGGGAATCACTATCATAGCCGTAAAATAGAACGTTTTACGGTAATAAGGGGGAAAGCACGTATCCAACTTCGTAGAATAGGAAGTGATGAAGTTATCAGTTTCTATTTGGATGGAAATGAACCTTCCTATGTGGATATTCCCATTTGGTATACCCATAATATAGAGAATATTGGTGAGGAAGAACTTTATACACAATTTTGGATAAATGAATGGTATAATCCTGCTGATGGAGATACTTATTTTGAGAAAATATAAATGATATGGAACGATTAAAGGTTTTAACGGTTGTAGGTACACGTCCTGAGATTATCAGATTAGCATGTGTATTACAAAAACTAGACTCAAGTCTTGCTATAGAACATATTCTTGTGCATACAGGGCAAAATTACGATTATGAATTGAATGAAGTTTTTTTTGAAGATTTAGGATTAAGAAAGCCTGACTATTTTCTAAATGCGGCTGGTTCAAATGCTACAAATACTTCAGGGCAGATACTTCTAAAAATAGATCCTGTTCTTGAAGAAGTGAAGCCTGATGCTTTTCTTGTATTGGGAGATACAAACTCTTGCCTTTGTGCAATTGCTGCTAAGAAGCGGCATATTCCTATTTTTCATATGGAAGCAGGTAACCGTTGTTTTGATCAGCGTGTACCAGAAGAAAGTAATCGTAAAATAGTAGATCATATTAGTGATATAAATTTAACTTATAGCTCAATTGCACGGGAGTATCTTTTGCGTGAAGGGATTCCTGCAGATCGTATCATTAAGACTGGCAGTCCAATGTATGAAGTATTAATGCAATATTTGCCCAAAATAAAGTCATCTGTTATTTTGGAGAGACTTGGCCTTGAAAAAGGCAAATATTTTGTTGTTTCTGCTCATCGCGAGGAAAATATAACATGTGATAAAAATTTCTTTAATTTGGTTGATATCTTAAATTTGATAGCTAAAACTTATGAATATCCGGTAATTGTGTCTTGCCATCCTCGAACTCGCAAGATGATTGAGAAAAAAGGGATTGTTTTTCATGATTTGGTAAGATTAATGAAGCCAATGTGTTTAAGTGACTATAATCAACTTCAGCTGAACGCCAATACTGTCTTATCTGATTCCGGTACAATTAGTGAAGAAGCTAGTATTTTGAATTTTTGCGCTTTGAATATTCGTGAAGCTCATGAACGTCCAGAAGCGATGGAGGAAGCAAATGTTATGATGGTAGGCTTAAATCCTGAACGTGTAATGCAAGGTTTAGCAGAGTTGCAGAATCGGTCTCTTGATAATAATTATTTCCGTTCGGTATATGATTATTCTATGCCAAATGTGAGCGATAAAGTGGTACGGATTATTCTTTCTTACACAGATTATGTGAAACGGGTGGTATGGAGTGAGTAAAAATGGAGAAACTTTGGATTGTCAGTGAACTTTTTTATCCAGAAGAAACTTCTACTTCGTATTTATTAACAAAGATAGCTAATGCAATGTCTAATAAATATGATGTGAATGTTATATGTTGTAATGGAAAATATGATAAAGAGAAAGAAAATAATAATAAGGACTTTAATGTTATTCCCAGTATTAATATAATCAGAATTAAAGGCTCTAAAATAAACAAAAATAGTAATTATATTTTTCTTTTATATAAAGCTTTAAAAATAAGTCTGAATCTGTCGTATTGTTTATTTAAAAGGGTTGCTAAACATGATAAAGTACTAATTGTGACTACTCCAGTGTTCTTATTGCTTTTTATTACTGTTGTGAAGAAAATAAAAGGTATATATTGGTCTGTTTTGGTCTATGATGTTTTTCCTGAGAATATAAGGGCTACAGGAAAAATGAAAAATAGTTCAACACTATTATATAAGTTGCTGAAAAAACTTTTTGATAAATCGTATTCTTACGCTGATAAGCTGATAGTTATTGGTCGGGATATGGAGAAGGTTATGAGGAATAAAATTGGGCACTTTAGTGTAAACACAGAAATAAGTATTATAGAAAATTGGGCTGAGGTAAACTCTATTACTCCAAGAATATCGGATAATAAAGATAAAATTACATTGTTATATGCTGGTAATATGGGGCGAGTACAAGGATTATTAGATTTAATAAATATTATAAGTCTGATAAGAAATGATGAATTAATATTCTCTTTTAGAGGTACTGGTGCTTTAAAATCGGCAATGATGGATTTAGTGAAATCTAAGAAAATAAGGAATGTTCTATTTGATGGGGGATATAGTAGAAATAAACAAAGTGAAATTTTAGGATCTTGTGATATTGCATTAATAACATTGGCAGATGAAATGTATGGATTGGCAGTGCCTTCTAAATCATATAATATAATGGCAGCAGGCAAGCCTATTTTGTATATTGGTAACTCTGATAGTGAGATTTGGAAGGTGGTTTCGGATAATAAAATAGGTTTCTGTTTTCAATGGACAGAAAAAGAACGGCTTATAGAATTTTTGAATAATTTATCAACGTTACAACTTGAGACATTAAGAGAGATGGGCAATAGAGCTCGGAAATTGGCAGAGCATAGTTATTCAGAGAGTGTTATTTTAGGGAAATATTTAGATATTATTTAATTTGATCGTTATATAATGAAAATACCATTTTCACCACCTTATATTGACGAGGCGGTCATCAACGAAGTCGTTGATTCGTTACGTTCCGGTTGGATCACATCCGGTCCGAAAGTGAAGGCTTTGGAGGAAGAAATAAAATCTTTCTCGGGAGCAAAGGAAGTACTTTGTGTCAATTCCTGGACATCAGGAGCTATTATGATGTTGCGTTGGCTGGGAGTGAAGGAGGGAGATGAAGTAATTGTTCCTGCTTATACTTATAGTGCAACGGCATTGGCCGTGCTTCATGCCGGGGCTAAACCGGTGATGGTGGATTCCGGAATGGATTTTAATATCTCGGTAGAGGCTGTTCGTAAAGCTATTACTGCTAAAACAAAGGCAATTATCCCGGTAGACATTGCCGGTTTTCCTTGCGATTATGAAAAGATCATGGCACTGGTACAGGAATCTGAAATGATAAAATTGTTCCGTGCGGAATCTCCGGTGCAAGAAAAATTAGGACGTATCTTGGTGATGAATGATGCTGCCCATTCTTTGGGGGCACGTTACAGTAACCGGCAGCGTACCGGTTGCGAAACTGATGTGGCTATCTTTTCACTCCATGCCGTGAAGAACGTGACTACTGCCGAAGGTGGAGCCATTTGTTTGAACTTGCCCAAGCCGTTCGATAATGCAGAGCTGTATAAAGAACTCCGGATGATGAGCCTGAACTGCCAGACTAAGGATGCTTTTTCGAAATCTAAAGCCGGAGGATGGCGTTATGATATTGTCGGTTTCGGAATGAAAATCAATATGGCCGATGTGAATGCTGCCATCGGACTGGCGCAAATACGGGAATATCCGGAGTTACTGAAGGAGCGGAAGAGGGTGTTCAATACTTACAATGATGCTTTTTCGACTTGTGACTGGGCCATCGTTCCGCCTTCTGTAGATGGAGAAAAGGAAAGCTCTTATCATATTTATGCTTTGCGTGTGAAAGACTTTACAGAAGAGCAACGTGACCGGATGATTGACGAGATCGCTAAACGTGAAGTGGCTGTGAATGTACATTTTATACCGATGCCGATGTTGTCGTTCTTCAAATCGATGGGATATGATATGAATGATTATCCACAGGCTTATCAGAATTTTAAGGGTGAGATATCATTGCCGATATATCCTCAACTGGATAGTGAAAAATTGAATTTCATTATTGATACTGTAAAGGCGGCCTATACGACCGTAATCGCAGAAAACAGATAGTATATTTACAAACACTAAACAGATAAGCTTCTTGATTCGTTTTTTTGATATTGTTTTTTCCCTTTTGGGAATTCTTCTGCTTTCTCCCATTTTTCTCTTTCTTTATATAGCCATCTGCCTTGAAAGTAAAGGAGGCGGTTTCTATAAACAACTTCGTGTGGGACAATACGGGCGGGATTTTTATGTCTATAAATTCCGTTCAATGCGTGTGGGGGCTGATAAGAAGGGACTGATAACGGTGGGGGGGAGAGATCCCAGAATAACCCGTACCGGGTATTTTATCCGGAAGTATAAATTAGATGAATTACCCCAGTTGTTCAATGTACTGAAAGGTGATATGAGTCTGGTGGGACCACGGCCTGAGGTTCGTAAGTATGTGGATTTGTATACTGATGACCAGAAAAAGGTATTGAGCGTACGTCCCGGAATTACGGATTATGCTTCTATTGAATATGTGGATGAAAATACGATTCTAGGAAAGGCTTCGGATCCCGACAAGGCATATATAGAACAGATTATGCCCGATAAAATACGGTATAATATGAAATATATATGTAATCGTTCGGTGAAGGAATATTTAAAAATTATATTTCTGACATTTTGGAGCATCATTCGTTAGATACGTTTTTAAAGAAAGTGGGGAAAATCCTTCTTTTTGTTTTTGTACCTTATTACGTGAGAAAGAAGAAGGAGGAGTAGCTCGGAAGTAAGTTCAGGAAAGAAATTAATTCAATAAAAGAGAAAGGATCAGCAATTGCTGATCCTTTCTCTTTTATTGAGCCTCTTGTCGGATTCGAACCAACGACCCCGAGATTACAAATCACGTGCTCTGGCCAACTGAGCTAAAGAGGCGTCATTTCTGTTTTGCGGGTGCAAAGGTAGGAAAAACTTTTAAGCTTGCAAATACTTTGGCAAAAAATGCTTCATAAAAATAGTGTTTGATAAATCGGATTCTTTGTTTACTTTTGCAAATCAATTAATTATAGAAAAGTATGAAGAAGAACTTTTTTTATGTATGTGGTCTGTCATTGCTTCTTTGGGGTATGGCAGCATGTTCCGGACAGGGAAAAGCGGATAAAGCAACCGTTGTTGCGGATAGTGTAGTGGTGAAAACGGATAGTGTTGCGGCAGACAGCACAGGATATATTGTGAGAGTAGGAGAGATGGCCCCCGATTTTACTATTACTCTGACAGACGGAAAGCAGATAGAGCTTTCTGCACTTCGTGGCAAAGTGGTGATGTTGCAATTCACGGCCAGTTGGTGCGGAGTATGTCGTAAAGAGATGCCTTTTATAGAGAAAGATATCTGGCTGAAACATCAAAGCAATCCGGAGTTTGCCTTGATCGGTATTGATCGTGACGAACCTCTTGACAAAGTGATTGCATTTGGTAAGTCAGTAGGGGTGACTTATCCGTTGGGATTGGATCCGGGAGCGGATATATTTGCAAAATATGCATTGCGTGAATCGGGTATCACCCGCAATGTACTGATAGACCGGGAAGGTAAGATTGTGAAGCTGACTCGTTTGTATAACGAAGAGGAATTTACTTCACTGGTAAATCAAATTGATGAAATGCTGAAGAAATAAGTTGAACAAGCAGGGGTGATTTTTTGTTTTTAGCATGGAATCACCCCATCTTTTTATTTTATGGCTATAACGATTATTATTCTCGTACTGTCAGCTGCCTTTTTCATGAGTGGAAAGGTACGGTCTGACTTAGTGGCATTGTGTGCGCTGGTATTATTAATACTTTTCAATATCCTTACTCCGGAGGAAGCGCTTTCGGGCTTTTCCAATTCTGTTGTTATTATGATGATCGGTCTGTTTGTGGTGGGCGGAGCTATTTTCCAAACGGGGCTGGCAAAGATGATCAGTAGCCGTATCCTGAAGTTTGCGGGAACAAGCGAGTTGAAACTCTTTGTACTGATCATATTGGTGACAGCGGCTATCGGCGCTTTTGTCAGCAATACGGGAACGGTGGCGTTGATGCTGCCTATTGTGGTCAGCATGGCCATGAGTGCCAATATCAATGTAAGCCGTCTGCTGATGCCTCTTGCTTTTGCCAGCAGTATGGGTGGTATGATGACGTTAATTGGTACTCCGCCTAACCTTGTGATACAGAATGCCTTGATTGAAGCCGGATATGAACGGCTCTCTTTCTTTACCTTCACTCCCGTGGGACTGGTATGTGTTACTGTCGGTCTGATTGTGCTGATCCCGCTGAGTAAGATATTCCTGACGAAGAAAACAGATAAAGAAACGCGGGGAAAGCATAAGAATAAGTCGCTTCAGGAATTGGCGGGGGAATATCAGTTATCGCAGAACCTGTATAGGGTGGAGGTCGAAGAATCTTCAGGAATTGTCGGTAAAACAATACAGGAGTTAGGGATTCCGCAGAGGTATCATGTGACAATTCTGGAAGTGCGTCGCCGATCGGTTTCATCCCGACACTTTTTTAAGACAAAAAAGCAGGAGATGGCAGAAGCGGGAACCCTGATTGAAGCAGAAGATATTCTTTATGTATTAGGGGAGTTTGAGAACGTGAAACGTTTTGTCGGTGAGAATCGTCTGGCTTTATTGGATACACATAAGACGGAAGGTAATTTGCATAATACGGATGAAGGTTTCGATTTTCAGGAGATAGGCATTGCCGAAATCTTGTTGCTGCCTACTGCCAATTTGATAAACAAACCGGTAAAAGCTTCCGGATTCAGGGAGAATTACAGCATTAATATATTGGGAATTCAGCGCAAGCGTGACTACTTGTTGAAGAACCTGAAGGATGAAAAAATGCATTCGGGAGATGTCTTGCTGGTACAGGGAAGTTGGGCAAACATTGCCAGGCTTGGTGAAGACCAGTCGCAATGGGTCGTTCTGGGGCAACCATTGGCTGAAGCAGCTAAAGTGACCTTGAACCATAAAGCACCGGTAGCGGCACTGATCATGTTGGGGATGATTATAACCATGATGTTCGACTTTATTCCGGTGGCCCCTGTGACGGCAGTAATTGTCGCAGCTCTGCTGATGGTGCTGACCGGATGTTTCCGCAATGTGGAAGAAGCTTATAAAACAATCAACTGGGAGAGTATTGTATTGATAGCGGGAATGTTGCCCATGTCATTGGCATTGGAGAAAACCGGGGCTTCGGAAGTGGTGTCGCAATCATTGGTGAACGGTCTGGGTACTTACGGGCCTTTTGCTTTGTTGGCAGGCATCTATTTCACTACTTCGCTGATGACGATGTTTATCAGCAATACGGCTACTGCGGTGCTGCTTGCTCCTATTGCGCTTCACTCTGCCGTACAGTTGGGACTGAGTCCCTATCCGTTTCTGTTTGCCGTGACGGTGGCGGCGAGTATGTGTTTTGCTTCACCTTTCTCCACGCCGCCTAATGCACTGGTGATGCCGGCAGGACGCTATACATTTATGGATTATGTAAAAGTTGGTCTTCCGTTGCAGATCATTATGGGCGTGGTGATGGTGTTCGTGTTGCCGTTATTGTTTCCGTTTTAGTCTTTTAGGAGGACTGGTTATCGGGAATTTTCATGCCTGCCCGGTCACGGGACAACAGTCAGTTTGGCCAGGTAGTCATAATGTTTGCCCTCTTTTATCATTTCGGCCTTGAAGCCATTGTCGGCAGCATAGGCACTGAGGGTCTGGAAGTCGATATACAGCCAGTCGAAAGAATCACCTTGAATGTCTTTGTACTGCATGCGGAAGTCGATTTCTCCATAATAATCTCCGGCCAGGTCGATTAGGAAACTTCCGTCTTCATCTTCGAACAGATAGCGGAGGTCACTTGAATCCATCAGGATGCAACCATTCGGGCGGAGTATTTGTTTCATCTTACGGAAGAAGACAGGCATATTCTCCAAGCGTCCGATGATACCGGAACCGTTCATCAACATCAGTATGGTATCGAAAGTATCGGCAAAGTGTTCGTCGAACAGATTAATCTGGCGGGCATCTTTTACTCCCCGTTGTTTCATTACTTCGACGGCCAGAGGAGAGATGTCGATGGCAGAAACTTCTTTGCCGGCTTTCTGAAGAGCAAGGGCGTGGCAGCCACTTCCGGCGCCTACGTCGAGTATTCTTCCGGTAGCCATTTGAAGAGCTGTGCGTTCGAGCAGGGGCATCTGTCCGGCTTCGCGGAAAAGTTGTTTGACGGGTATTTCGTCTTCATCGAACTGAGAAGAAAATACACGCAGTCTGTCTGCCTTGTGATTGTGATAATAATCGGCTATGGCGGCACCCATCGGGTCTTTTTCTGCCGGGAGCAGGAATGTATCCATTGATTGGTTTTTAGTTGTTACAGCGGGCAAAGATAGGGAATTCACAGAAAAAGAGTATCTTTGTCCACGGAAAATATAGAATAAGAAAGGAAAGATTATGAGTTTAGAAGATGCAATTATGGGTGGGATTGTCTTTAAAGGAAAGAAAGAAGGCCCGAAAAAAGATGAAAATAAAGTGAAAACAAAAGCGAAGAAAACAACTTATATAAAGGGAACCCATGGTTCCGGAGCAGCCAAGATGAAAGCTGAAATCCGGAGAAAGAGGGCGAATAGACATAAACGGTAAATAACGATGAACGATAAACTGTTTGCAATATTAATGTGCAGCCTGTTTATCGTTCATTGTTTAGAAACATGCGTCGTTTATCGTTTTAGAACCGCTCCGGCAATATTTCGATCCAGTAATCATCCGGATCGTTGATAAAATACAGTCCCATGGCAGTATTCTCAAAGCATACGCAGTTCATTTCTTTGTGATATTGGCGTATGGCATCATAATCTCCCGTTACACGGAAGCAGAGATGGCTTTCGTTCTCTCCCAATTCATATGCTTCGGTATGGTCTCTCAGCCAAGTGAGTTCCAATAAGAATCCGGTGGTGCTATCTGTGAGATATACCAGGATAAAGGAGCCGTCGGCGGCTTCTTTCCGGTGGTGTTCTTTCAGTCCCAGTGCTTTTTCGTAGAAAGCAATGCTGCGTTCCAGATCAGTCACATTGATGTTAAAGTGGTCAAATCTACTTTTTATTTCCATTGTTGCTAAGTTTATTTTGTTTTAGGTTAAAATAGAACTTATAAAGTTGCACCACAGATTATACTGATTAGGGCAGATTGTTTATATTAATAATCTAATTAAAATTCAATCTGTGTTTATCCGTGTAATCTGTGGTGGCTGATTTATTTCATAAATGCTTTTGTTATTTTACCTGCATAAGTTCTGGGCTGTCCTTCCATTGGTGTCGGGGCAGGCAGCTTCTGACATTCCATTATGACAGACGGCTCGCTTTGTCCTGTAGGATAGAAACGTATGCTATATGTCTCTGCTTTCTCCAATTGCTCGTAAGGCTGGTCGGGCGAGAGGATACTGAATACAACAGGGCTTCCGGAAATTTTTCCTATGGATCCTCCGGCGTTAGCTGTCATCATGGTCATGTTGAAAGGATCGGAGCCGATAGCGATCACCAGTCGGCCTGCACCCATCTGGATGGCGTTGGCAGGAACTTGATCGGGAGCTACTTCTTTATAGCCCGGCATTGTGCTTGGAGGGGTAACAGGGATTGCGGGGGTAACCGTAGCTGCTTTTTCTACCTTTTCAGTTTCTTTTTCACCACCGATTACCACAACTTTCGGAGCGGTCACTACTGCCGGCTTTTTTGGAGCGGTTTCTGCTGCTGCGGCTTCCTGAGGTTTTTGGCTCAGTGCTTTTGCTGCCTCTTCAAAAAGGTTATCGGCAAAGTCTACCGTCTTCCTGCGCCATTTGGCAAGACCACGTACCAGTTTGGTTTTGGTTTTATTCAGAGCAAATTTATCGGTGATCCATTCTTCGGCTGTATATTTTTCTTTTTCACGATAAGTGTAGCGGATTTTTTCTATTTCCATTGTGCACTTCTGCGGCTGGCAGTTAACGGTGATTTGATAGGTCAGCCAAGTACGGTCCAAAGAAAGAGCGGTAGAGCTGAATACCAGCCACTCTTCGCCGGTTGCGGCAATGACACCTTGGTCTTTATATACCACGCGGCTATTGTTTTTGTTCTGGGCCATGCGTCCGTCAAGCCACTTGAGCATCCGTTCATAGATTTCGTCTTGTGACATACCGGGAATGCTGAATTCGCGGCTGAAAACTACCCGTCCGTCAACTTCGGGCACGGCGCCCGCAAGGTATCTGCTGTCATCATCATCTTTGTCATTGTCTGCCCAAAGGGTTGCAGGCAGGCAAATCATAAATAACACGAGAAAAAATTGTGTCAGTTTGTTCATAATCGTATGTTTTATTTAGTTATATCTCAAAGCTTTCGCCCCGGTGAGTGATGGTGATAAAACGGCATCCACCGGCTTCGGCTATAGACCGGAAAGCATTACCTCCCTCGTAGTCTTCGCTGAAGTGCATGGGTACAAATATAGTAGTTTTTATTCGTTCGATGAATTGTTGGGCGCCTTTCATATAATCTTTTCCCATTCGGCGGTCGACGGGGAACATTACCAGATCGACGGCCGGAGCAGATTCCCGGAGAAATTTCACTTCTGCCAGAAAGTCGCCTTCGGCTTTGCGTATCTCTTGTTCGGTAGACTCTTCGCTCCAATGCCAATTGTTGAGGTCACCGGCATGGAAGATGCTTTTCCCTTGCAGATGAATCAGGAAGGAGATGCCTACGTCCGTAGAACCGAAAGCCTGAATGCGCAGTGTATCATCTTCGTACTCCTCACCTTTATTAATATAGATCGCATCTTCACTTTGTGCCCGATGATGCTTCAGGATATCTTTTGAGAAGATATAGATAATGTCCGGACGTTGCTCTTTCCAGGTCAGTATTTCCCGGTTAAAATGGTCGGGATGAAAATGTGAGGCAAGTACATACAACTTGCCGGGTCGTTGGAGCAGACGGTCGTGTACGATACCTTTATTTCGTTCTGTTTCCGAAGAGTCCTTGTAATAATCAATGATAAGGGTTACACCTTCTGCTTCGATGGCAAACCCGCTGTGGTATATATAATCCAGAATCATAAGCGGATGTATTTTATGAATGCAATATTACGTATTATTTGTTGGTTGCGCAAGCACAATAACCGGAAATATCAAGGGGCAAGCCTCTCTTTCCGCCAGCTTCCGTCCGCTTGGAGGGTGTAGAGAAAGCGGTCGTGCAGTCGGTTGGCTCTACCCTGCCAGAACTCGATTCGTTCAGGGGTGACGGCATAGCCTCCCCAGTGTACCGGACGTTCCACTTCTCTGCCTACCCATCGGGCAGCTTCTGCAACGAAACTGCGAATCAATTGCATCCGGCTCTTCAACGGACGGCTTTGAGGAGAGATGCGTGCTCCGATGCGACTTTTGTAGGGGCGTTGGTGGAAGTAGGCATCGGATTCACCGGCAGGGACTTTTGAGGAAATACCTTCAATGTGTACCTGTCTTTCCAGCGCGTGCCAGACGAAAGAGAGGGAAATATACGGATTCTTTGCCAGATGACTGCCTTTACGGCTTTTATAATTGGTATAAAAGATAAATTTTCCGTCATGTAAATCTTTCAGCAATACGGTACGGGTCGATGGTCGCCCTTCGGGGGATACGGTACCTACCAGCATGGCTGTAGGTTCTTCTACCTGTGCATCGATAGCTTCGTGCAGCCATCGGTTGAAAAGAGAAAGCGGGTTGTCGGGAAGATCTCCTTCCTTCAGCCCGCCTTTGGTGTACTCCTGCCGGATGGCAGCGAGGTTGATAGTCTCACTCCCGGCCCCTCTTCCGTGAAGAGGGGAATCAGGATGTGTGGACGTATGATCGGTTGACATAAGCAATTACTTTAAATTTACATCGGTACTTCTATCAGTAATATCTTGGAATCTTTCAAGGTTTCTATCTCAAAGCTTTTGGTTTCAGAGATTCCCAATCCGTCGCGGCGGGTCAGGATGATATCGTCTATTTTTATTTCTCCTTCGATGAGGAAAACGTAGACTCCCGTATCCGTTCCATGTATCTTGTATTCAAGCGTTTTTCCGGCTTCTGCTTCACCCATCGAGAACCAGGTGTCCTGTAGCAGTTTGGCTGGTGTACTGCCATCCGGTGACAGAATCAGGGCCAGTTCGTTTTTCTTCAGCAACCCCCGGATGTCGTAATCCTGATAGAGTGGGTGGGTGTTTCGCTCTTTGGGCATGATCCATATTTGTAGAAACTCCACAGGTTCCGACTTGCTGCCGTTCATTTCACTATGATAGATGCCTGTTCCGGCACTCATCACCTGAATATCGCCAACAGTGATGGTACGGCTGTTCTTCTTACTGTCTCCGTGTGCCAGAAATCCCTTTAGGGGGATGGAGACGATTTCCATATTCTTATGTGGGTGGGTCTGAAAACCTTCTCCCGGTGCGACACGATCGTCATTCAGCACCCGTAAAGCGCCGAAGTGGATGCGTTCGGGATTATAATATTCATCAAAGCTGAAACTGTGGTGGCTGTCAAGCCAGTCATATAAAGATCGTCCGCGGGTATCCGAGCGGTGAACTACCTTTTTCATAATGTATCCTTTCTTTTAAAATGTATTCTATAAGCCAAACAATTGGGAAGTATAAATGGTTTGAAGCGTTCACTTTTTTATTAGGAACAAGGGGAAGGAGGCGGTTCCAGAAGAGAAACAATCAGGCTCCTGAAATCCGGCAAACAGAAAAGATTTGAATGCGTTCGGTAAATATGAGCCGGAGAAAATTTTGTTGAAAATATTATTATCTTATTTTTGTGCTTCTAAAATCTGCCAATAGTAAGAAGATATGAGAAAGTTATTGTATGTTATTCTGTTAGTACTGCTTCATTGTTTTATATCTCCGGTGTCTGTTTGCGCCGGAACGTTTTCTTTACCAGACAGTTTGATTACAGATGACAACGTATATAAGTATACATTCTCCGACTTTGAAAAAGCGCAGCAGATCATGGAGCAGTTGAGGAAACAGAAGTCGCTTCCTCCGTTCCGCTTGGATGTGGTGGAAGGCGATTTGTATTTCAATGTAGGGCAATACTACTGGGCGTTGAAATTCTATAAGCGTGCTTTGGAAAGTGACTCGGTGCTCAATAGTGATAAAAACTATATGGAACAGGTGCACCGTATGATTTCGTGTTACGACTGTTTGCACAATGAGAATAAAAAGGCACAGTATGTGGATTTGCTTTTGAAGAGGGCTGAGCTGTGTGATGATAAAGCGATGCAGTCCGTTGCTCTGTTTAATATGGGGAAGATGCTCTATTATCAGGGTAATAAGGATAAGGGATATGAATTCATGGAGCAGGCGGTAGCGATGATGGAAAAAACAGACTACCCATATAAGTACGATAACCTGCGCTATAATTACAATACTTTGCTGATATTTCAGGAGTCGGACAGGCGTAGTGAAGAGGCCCTGAAAACACTGGCTGCATTAGAAAGGATCGTGACGGAAGAGACCGGCAGTGAGATACCGATGGAGGGATTGAGCGGAAAGGAGAAAAAGGCGATGTATGCCCATTACGCTGTGGTTCTTTTCCGGTTGGGGCGGTCGGAAGAGGCTGACCGCTATTACCGGCTATTTTTGTCAGTAAGTAAGGAATACGATCGCGATGACTACCTGATTATGCCTTATCTGTTCGATCGGAAGATGTATGATCAGGTGATCCGTATGAATTCTGCTCGTGAAAAGGTATATGTTACGCGGAAAGATACGGTAAATTATTATATGGTCACCATTAAGAAGTCCCTCGGGCGTGCCTATCGGGATAAAGGTGATTACCGGACTGCTGCAAGATATTTTGAACAGCTGGCTGTGTTGCGTGATAGCATTAAGGCCAGAGAGCAGAAAAGTGCTGCATTGGAACTGGCAGCGGTTTATGAAACGAATGAAAAGGACATGTTTATTCAGCAGCAAGCCGCTGATATGCGGATGAGGAATGCCTTGCTGATATTTGTGGTCTGTATTGTTTTTCTGTTAGGGGTACTTTTATGGAGAACCATCCGACATAATCGTACCATACGCCGTAAGAATAAGGCAATGGTAGGAACCATCGAGGATTTGCTGGTTCACAAAGAAGAACTCTACCGGAAAAAAGAGGAGAACCATCTATTGAAAGAACAGTTACAGAAAGAGCGGGAAGTACGGACGTATATAGATGGAAATGCATTGCAGGCAGAAGAGCCCGGAAAGTCGGATGTTCCTGTCGATCCGGAACCCGAGACGGAAGATAACAATGCGGTACACGATAAAATGCTGTTCGACAAACTGGAGCGTGAAATCATTAACCGGCAGTTATATCTTCAGCCGGACTTTTCGAGAGAGGAGTTAATCAAGACAATCTACATTCCCAAGAATAAGTTTGCGCCGCTTTTTAAGCAATATGCCGGAATGAGTTTTTCAAAATACATTAATAATCTTCGCTTGGAGTATGCTGCCAAGATGCTGAAAGATTACCCCGATTATACAGTAGACACGATAGCCCAGGAGTGTGGAATGTCTACCCAATCTTTTTATCGTCTCTTTTCCGGTAAATTTGGGGTGACTCCTACCGATTTCCAGGTAGGAGTACAACGTGTTAGTAATAAGGAAATTACTGAGTGAAAGTGAAAAAATGAGAGACTAAGAGTGAAAAAATGAGAGAATAACCCACTTCAGGTATTTTGATCTGTAAATCTTTCCCTTTACCTTTGAACCACATCAACGAATCTGGTTTAGGTGATGTACTGTACCCAAAATCTGCCGGGAGTTTTCTCCCGGCAGATTATTCTCAGCAAGGCCGGTCACTGCATCAGGCTATTAGAAAATTTCACAGAGTTAATCTTTTAAAAAACACGTATTGTTATGATTAGGAAAGCATTCAAAGTAGGTGATACAATCACCATCAAACGTACCTCACATGCAGGTACTGGTTATCGTTACGCTTTAGTACGCCTGACTGGTGGAGTTGCCCTTGTGGAGGAATTGTCAGAAGATGCCGATACCTTGGGTGGAATGTCTGTACAGTCTTTTACTTTCCAGTTTTTGCAGCCGGGACAGGTAGAGATTCAGTTTGCCTATTATCGTGATGTCACGGGAGTCCTTTACGAAGACGTATTCCCTTATACAGTAGTTACTTCCGAGAAAGCGGATATAATAATAGGAGGCTGGGGAGAATTTGAACCATTGACGGATCAGGATAAAGAATTGTTTCAGACCTGCATGACTTTGAAAGGGGTGGATTATACTCCACTTCTGGTTGCCAAACAACTGGTAAGCGGCTATAACTACCGCTTCATCTGTATGACTAAAACAGTAACTCGCGAGCCCAAGTATGGTTTTGCTAAAGTAACTATTTATGCTCCTCTGAAGGGAGAGCCTTTGTTAGAGAGCATTGTGGAATACTGATGAAAAAAGGGTGAACCGAAGGCACATAAATAGAGAATGCTAAATAGTAATCCCGGATATTATGTATTTCATCCGGGTTCCCCCCCCTTGGATTAAGCCTGCCGTTTCTTGAGAAAGAAGTGGCAGGCATTATTGTTTGTTACACATCACTTTTTCGTGTTGCTCTTTTCTAAGCATTGCCCAGTTTCACTTCATTCACTAAAGGTTTCCGGTTCTTGAAGTCCCGTATGTTCTCCAAAGTCGTTGCTGCAATATTAGCCAGAGCCTCGCGGGTAAAGAATGCTTGATGAGAAGTTACGATCACGTTATTGAATGACAGCAAACGTGCCAGCACATCGTCGTCGATGATACGGTCCGATTTATCTTCGTAGAAGTATTCGCTTTCTTCTTCATAAACATCCAGTCCGGCCGAACCGATCTTTTTATTTTTTAATCCTTCGATCAGCGCATTGGTATGAATCAGCTGTCCCCGTCCGGTATTGATGATCATTACTCCGTCTTTCATTTTGCTGATCGAGTAGTCATTGATCAGATACTTTGTCTGTTCAGTGAGCGGGCAGTGCAATGATATGATATCCGAGCTGTGGTATAATTCATCGAGCGTCGTATATACTATCTGGTTCTCCCGTGCAAAGTTATAATCCGGATATAGGTCATAGGCCAATATGTTCATGCCGAATCCTTTGAGGATGTGTATCAGTATTTTTGCAATCTTTCCCGTACCGATGATACCTGCTGTTTTTCCGTGCATATCGAAACCTAACAGTCCATGCAGAGAGAAGTTCCCATCCCGTGTACGCCACGAAGCTCTCGGAATCTTCCGGTTGAGTGAAAGCATCAGGGCAACCGTATATTCGGCTACGGCATACGGTGAATAGGCCGGGACGCGGACAACGGTTACTCCGTTTTCGGCAGCGGCTTTTAAGTCTACATTATTATATCCGGCACAGCGAAGAGCGAGTAATTTTACCCCGTTGGCGGCCATTGTTTTTATTACTTCAGCATCAGCTGTGTCGTTCACGAAAATGCAGACAGCATCCACTCCCTGGGTCAGCAGCACGTTGTGCCGGTTCAAGTGACCTTTGAAAAATCGGAGTTCGAATCCGAATTCTTTGTTTTTTTCGTTGAAAGAAGCTTCATCGTAGGGTTTGGTACCAAAAAATGCGATTGTATATGCCATAGTTTTCTTATTTATATTCTATATGATATAAAAACGTTTAGCAATGGAGTAATGTTTGGCTTTCGGGGTGTCTTTTCTTGCGATGTTTTCCTATTTGTTTCAATCGAAACAGTTTGTGTTTCCAATTAATTTGTTGGTGAAAACGTAATTAGATGCACAGAAATATTCGTCATGTGCAATATTATTGTACCTTTGCGCCCGAAATAACTTAAAAAAGATTTAGATGAGAAAATTATTCTTGATTAGCATCGGGTTGCTAATCGTTTCAACTTCAACTTTTGCGGGAGGTCTCCTGACAAATACCAATCAGCACGTATTGTTTTTGAGAATGTTGGCTCGTGATGCTTCTACACAAATTGACGCAGTATATTCCAATCCGGCAGGTGTCGCCTTCATGGAAGATGGTTTTCATCTGTCTCTCAACGGACAGAGTGCTTTCCAGACAAGAACCATCACTTCTACTTTCGCTCCGTTTGCAGGCTTTGGCGGAAACGCTACAAAAGTATATAAAGGTGAAGCTTCGGCTCCGTTCATCCCCAGTGTATTTGCAGTATATAAGAAGGATAAGTGGGCATTCTCCGGGAATTTTGCAGTAACCGGTGGTGGTGGTAAGGCTACCTTTAATGAGGGATTGGGTTCATTCGAGTCATTGGTATCTGTAGTGCCCGGAATGATGGTAGCTGCCGGTAAAGAAATGGTAGACGGAGGCATTCTGCCGATTAATATCTTTGAAGGTACCAATAAATACTCGGTTGACAGCTATATGCGTGGTAAGCAGATGATTTTTGGTCTTCAACTGGGAGCATCTTATAAAATCACCGATTACTTGTCTGCATTTGCCGGTGTACGTATGAATTACGTAAGCAATGGATATGAAGGACATATTCGTAATATTGAAGCTAATATCGGTGGAGGGGAAATGGTAAATGTGAACAAATATTTCAGCGATTATGCCAAGCAAGCCAGAACAGCTGCAGATGCTTATCTGGCAGCGAATGATATGGTTAATTATGCAAAATATGATGCTATCGCAAAGAAAGCGACCGGTGTTGCAGAATTGACGGCTGATAAAGAGTTGGACTGCGACCAGACAGGTTGGGGGGTAACTCCTATTTTGGGCTTGGACTTTAAGATGAATAAGTGGAACATTGGTGTAAAATATGAGTTCAACACCAAACTGAATGTAGAGAACAAGACTCGTATAGATAATACAGGGCTGTTTGCGAATGGAGTAAATACTCCGCACGATATTCCGGCTTTGTTGACAGTAGGTGTTTCTTATGAAATTCTTCCGGTACTTCGTGCTTCAGTTGGTTATCATCATTTCTTTGATACCAGTGCACGTATGGCCGATGCTAAAGATCCTGTGACCGGCCAGACTATGGGTAAACAGCATTTCATCAAACAAGGTACTAACGAATATTTGGGTGGTATCGAATGGGATGTTTGTAAATGGGCCCAGGTAAGTGCCGGTATGCAACGTACCAAATATGGTGTAGGTGATAATTACCAGAGCGATATGAGTTTTGCAGTTAGTTCTTATTCATACGGTTTTGGTGCCGGATTCGACATTGCGAAGAACCTGAAACTGAACGTTGCTTATTTTTGGACTGATTACGATAAATATACCAAAGAGACTCCTAATTATGGAGGTACAGGAATCTCCGGAAAGGATGTCTTTACTCGTACCAATAAAGTATTCGGTATCGGTCTCGACTATAAGTTCTGATACAAGGCTTCTACTAATCTTTATTAATATAACTCTCAAGAAGGATCGGATTACTCAAATAATCCGGTCCTTTTTCATTTAACCCTCCTATATTAAGATTATCTTTGTGTTCTAATCCTGAAAGATATGAGAGACACATTTTTTCTTTTCTTTGCTGCATTGAGCTTTGCATGCATTTCTTGCAGCCGGACTAATCCCGTGAAAGAGCCCGATATTCTGAAAGTGGAGCTGAAAGAAACTCCTGTTTCCGTTTCCGAACTGTTTTCTAAAGTTGAAGTGATTCCGTTGGAAACCTCGGACAGTTGCCTGCTGGCCACAATTTTGAGAGTGCTTGTTTCCGGAGATACTACTTATATATTGACTCAGGATTATCCTACTTTCAGGCATATCACGTTGATGGCTTTTGATAAAAAAGGGAACTATCTCCGTTCTATCGGGAGAGTAGGGCAAGGTCCCGGTGAATATTCACAGATTTATGATGCAGTCATTAATGACCAACGAAAACTGGTGTATATGTTGTCTCCTTTCGGTTCGATGTATACCTATCGGCTGGACGGTTCGTTTATAGATAAAAAGATACTGCCGGAGAAGATAAACTTCCAGAAGATAGGATTGACTCCGGGCGGTGACCTGTTGACGTGGTCGGCACTGAACAAAGATGACGGGGCTTGCGTCATGCGGTTGGAGGCCGATTCGGCGAAGTTGATCAATGAGTTCTGGTCTGATCACTTCTGTCTGAACTGGGCTTGTTGGGATGTATTCTATTCTTATCAGGGTAAAGCCTACTTTTCTCCTACGTTTTATGAAGAAGTTTACGAAATCACACGGGATAGCCTTCGTGTAGCTTATCGCTGGGATATGGGAGAGCAGAATATAAATATAGAGCAGTATCATTTTAATTCAGGGCCGGATACACGTAAGGAAGAGGAAGAACGGCTGAGGGAATACCGTAAAACGGGTAAGATAGCCTTTAATTTCACCAAGCAATATCAGACGGATAAATACTACTATGCGCAATTATTCAGTATGTCATCCTATCCCCAAAGGAAACTTACAAATCTTCTTTATCGCAAAAAGGATGGAGTTGTTTTTTATTTTGAGAAGACACGGGAGGGAATCCGGATCAGCCCGGAGGTGGTGACTGAGGACTTTATGCTTTGCATCGTTCCGACCGAGGAGTTGGAAAATTATAAGAGTATACTTCCCGAGGGAGAATATCGGGCATTAAGTAAAAGAGTAGAAGATGATAATCCCTGTGTGGTGAAATTTTATTTTTAGCCCCATCTCCGTAGGGTAATAACAGAGACGGGGCTGGGTTCGTCCTTGGACTTTTTTTACGTTAGAGTTCAGAGAGATTTATAAAAAGTTAGAACGAATATTGTACCAATGCGTTCATGCGGTTGGCATGACGGGTATTGCTACTGAAGTCCGTACGCCATCCTCTCAGATATTCGGCGCCTACCTGTAAGTTGCTGGTTACGTTCCAGAACAGGTTAGCCACCAGATATTGGCCCTTCCGGTACATATCGGGTACATCGCTTGGATACGTGTGTTCCGAGTAGAGGCGTGACAAACTGTAAGTGCCCGATACAAATACATCTTTGCTGATGTTGTATTGCAATCCGGCGAACCATCCCAACATGGGGAGCGTCTGCATGCGCCCTTCTTTTTCCGGGTTAGGAACAATATCCACATTCAGGTTACTCAAGTCGTTCAGATATTGTCCGATACCCCTTCCGTAATTCACCTGTCCGTATACTTGCCATTTCGGAGTCACGTTGAAGGAAGTTGAAGCTTGAAGTCCGTATCCGGCTTTTGAGTGCGCCTTATTGTCTACGGAACTTGAATAAGTCATGCTGCGAACGATGGCAGCTAACTTCAGGTGGCTGTTGGCATTCCAGTTATACTGTGCTGAGGCAGTGAAGTCGGGCATACGCTGGGTGTTGATGGTGAGATACTGATTCGTGGTACCGTCTACCGATGGCATTTCGACACCGACGCCGAATTTCCAGTTCTTCAGCTTGTCACACATATAGCTCAATTGAGTAGTTCGATAGAAAGCCGAGCCGTTAGGGCCTGCAAAGTCGATGGTAGGAGGCAGGGCGGCAAGGTCCATAAAGTTACCATAGCTGTAACCCAGAGTAAAGCCGAGGAAGGTAGCATAAGCATTCTGCAACTCGAAAGTCTTTCCGTCTCCACGGAAGTTTGCAGCAGTATAAACCACGAAGTCACCCAGACGTTTGGTATGTCCCACCAGTTTCAGGAAAAGAGTCGAAGTGCTGATATCCATCTGGAACTGATTGCGTGCACGGTCGGCAGAGCCTTTATTAGGAATCAGCGCCGGATAGAAGTCTACATCTTTCACAATTCCCCCGAAGTCATATTCGGCGGTTGCCCGTACATATCCGCCGATACCCAGTGCGAACTTTCCTTGCCGGTCGGTCAGTACGAAGCGTGGAGCCTTCGGTTCCTGGAAACGCGGAAGACGCGTCTCGTTCATGATCCGGATAATCTCGTCTCCGGCTTTGTCGGTCGATACAAACATCACGGAGTTCGGTTCTTCATCTTCGATGATTACTTTTTTCTGGGCATGTGCCGCTACAGGCAAGAGTCCCAATCCGAGTAGCATAGCTACAGATCTAAAAAATGTTTTCATTATAAGTTAAGTTTTAGGTGAATTGCCCTATTGAACAACTTAAATGGGAAATGGTTGAAGGGCCGAGGGAAAAATCGCCAAATTATGCGGAAGAATTGCTATAGGACAGACCGTTTAAAATGCGAATCTTTGCATATTCGATAATCAGAAAGAAAGAAGAGCAATGGAAAAGATGAATATTACCCATAAGATAGTGGCTATGCAGCCCGAACTGGAACATTTTGCCTATAAACTGACTGCTGACCGGGAGTCGGCCAATGATCTGGTACAGGATTGTCTGTTGAAGGCATTGGACAACAAAGAGAAATTTGTGCATACCCAGAATTTCAAGGGATGGATGTATACCATCATGCGCAATATCTTTATCAATAATTACCGTAAGTCGTTACGTGAAGTGGATATGACCGATTCCACCTATAATCTCTATGCGCAAACCATGACGGAAGGTGAGGACGGCAACCGCTTTGAAACAATTTACGATCTGAAGGAACTCTATAAGGTGATTAATGCCGTTCCCGAAGAGTTGAAGAAGCCTTTCCTGATGTTTGTTGCCGGATTCAAGTATCGTGAGATAGCTGAGAAGATGGATTTGCCGGTAGGGACTATCAAGAGCCGTCTGTTCCTGATCCGCAAAAGATTACAGCAGGATTTGAAAGACTTCTCGTAAGAGCGCTTATTAAGATTGATGCCGGATTTTCCGGAAGTATGAATGGGCTTTTGCAACTCTGTGACAAGAGTAAAAAAGAATAGTGTGTTAAGTGTTTGTTATGTTGTACCTGGACGGGGCATTACATTATATGTTATCGCGATAACAATATATGTAATGCCCCGTTACATATATTGTTATTTTGTCGATTAAAAAAGAATTGCTACCTTTGCTGCCCGTAAACGTATGATGCCGTGAATAGCGGTCGTGTATTCTAGAACACCACGTAAAAAACAGGAATTATGAAAGAAAAAGTATCTATACCCTTCATGTTGCTCGGCATTCTGTTCAACGTCTGCCTGATTGCAGCAAACCTTCTCGAAACCAAAGTGATTCAGGTTGGCAGTATCACTGTTACTGCCGGATTGCTGGTGTTTCCCATATCCTATATTATCAATGACTGTATAGCCGAAGTATGGGGATTTAAAAAGGCCCGTCTGATTATTTGGAGCGGATTTGCCATGAACTTCTTTGTGGTAGGGCTCGGGCTGATTGCCGTGGCGTTGCCCGCAGCACCTTTCTGGGAAGGCGAACAGCATTTTGATTTTGTGTTCGGCATGGCTCCCCGCATTGTTGTAGCCAGTCTGTTGGCCTTTCTGGTCGGTTCGTTTCTCAATGCCTATGTCATGAGTAAAATGAAAGTGGCCAGTGGCGGACGTAATTTTTCTGCCCGTGCCATCTGGTCTACGGTAGTGGGAGAAACGGCCGATTCACTGATCTTCTTTCCCATCGCATTCGGCGGACTGATTGCCTGGCCCGAGCTGTTGGTGATGATGGGCACTCAGATTGTGCTGAAGTCCCTTTACGAAGTGATTATCCTTCCGATCACCATCCGTGTCGTGAAAGCCGTTAAGAGAATTGACGGGAGCGATGTTTATGATACCGACATCTCCTATAATGTACTTAAGGTAAAGGATATATAATAAGGAGAACTTAAAAACACTTTTTTCAAGAAAATAAATGATGAAAAATGATTCAGCAGTAGTTCTGTTCAGTGGCGGACAGGACTCTACAACGTGTCTCTTCTGGGCGAAGAAACATTTCAGCAAAGTATATGCGCTTAGTTTCCTGTACGGACAGAAACATGCACACGAGGTAGAACTGGCCCGGGGAATAGCCGAAAGGGCAGGAGTGGAGTTTCATGTGATGGACACCTCTTTTATCGGGAGCCTTGGAAGCAATTCGTTGACGGATACCAGCATCTCGATGGACGAAGACAAGCCGGAAGATTCGTTCCCGAACACCTTTGTTCCGGGACGTAACCTGTTTTTTCTGAGTATTGCCGCTGTCTTTGCCCGTGAACAGGGAGCTTTCCACTTGGTTACCGGAGTTTCGCAGACCGATTATAGCGGTTATCCCGATTGCCGCGACTCGTTTATCAAGTCGTTGAATGTCACTCTGAATCTGGCGATGGACGAACAGTTTGTTATCCATACACCGTTGATGTGGATTGATAAAGCCGAAACCTGGGCATTGGCGGACGAACTCGGCGTATTCGATCTTGTACGGAACGAGACGCTGACCTGTTACAACGGGATTCCTGCCGACGGGTGCGGACACTGCCCGGCATGCAAATTGCGGAAACAGGGGCTGGAAGAGTATTTAAGTAAAAGAAACCGTTAAATGATTAATAGATTATGACTGAATTGAAAGACCAGCTTTCTTTACTGGGAAGAAAGACCGAATATAAGCAGGATTATGCTCCCGAAGTATTGGAATCCTTCGATAACAAGCATCCTGAGAACGATTATTGGGTACGTTTCAATTGTCCGGAGTTTACCAGCTTGTGCCCCATAACGGGACAACCGGATTTTGCCGAAATACGTATCAGTTACCTGCCCGATGTGAAGATGGTGGAGAGCAAGAGCCTTAAGCTATATCTGTTTAGCTTCCGCAATCACGGTGCTTTTCATGAAGATTGCGTGAATATCATAATGAAAGACCTGATCCGTCTGATGGACCCCAAATACATTGAAGTGGCCGGTATCTTTACACCCCGCGGCGGTATTTCGATTTATCCGTATGCCAACTATGGTCGCCCCGGAACGAAATATGAAGAGATGGCTGCCCGGCGGTTGATGAATCATGAATAGGGGATAACCCTATTCATGGTGATAGGGTCCGCCGTTCAGTATGGTCATGGCCCTATACATCTGTTCTACAAAGATCAGGCGGATCATCTGGTGCGAAAAAGTCATTTTCGACATGGATATCTTTTCGTGTGCCGCATCATATACCTTTTGTGAAAATCCGTAAGGTCCTCCTATGATAAATACCAGGCGTTTGTTGACGTTTACCAGCTTCTTCTCCATCCAGCGTGCAAATTCCACCGAACGCATCTCTTTTCCGTGCTCGTCCAGCAACACTACCACGTCTCCCGGTTGGAGGGCTTTGCCTATCAGTTCGCCTTCCTTCTCCTTTTGTTGTTCCGGGGTGAGGCTTTTCGTGTTTTTCAGTTCGGGAATCACCTCCATATCGAAAGAAATGAAGTGTTTAGTACGCTCTATGTAATCGTTAATTGCAGTGATATAATGCTGCTCTACAGTCCGTCCTACGACGATAAGGGTTGTTTTCATTCAAGTGCAAACTCTTGTTTATTGCACAAAAATAAGAAAAAAATGTTGTTTTTAGCATTAAATACTTACCTTTGCGTATCGATAATACTTGTGATTATGAAAAAACGGGTACTTTTATGGATGGCCGGACTCGTATTCGCTGTAACTTCGCTCTTCGCACAGGACATACCGGTGGGCGTGGTCGTGGCGTTTAAGAAAGGAAACTCCCAAGAACTGAACAGGTATTTGGGAGAGAAGGTGGATCTGGTAATTCAGAATCGCTCGACAAGCGTCGACAAACAGACTGCTGAAGCAACACTTGCTTCTTTCTTTAATAGCAACAAGGTGAGTGGTTTTAATGTAAATCACGAAGGTAAGCGAGAGGAGTCGAGTTTTATTATCGGTACCCTGACCACTGCTAACGGCAATTTCCGGGTGAACTGCTTCTTCCGCAGGGTACAGAACAAATATTTTATAAATCAAATAAGAATAGATAAAACCAATGAATGAGTTAATAGACAGACTGATTGATCTGGCCTTTGCCGAAGACATAGGCGATGGCGACCACACAACACTTTCCTGTATTCCCGCCACTGCAATGGGAAAATCGAAACTTTTGATTAAAGAAGCCGGTGTATTGGCCGGTATCGAAATTGCCAAAGAAATATTTCACCGTTTCGACCCGACTATGAAGGTTGAGGTGTTTATCAACGACGGTGCCGAAGTGAAGCCGGGTGATGTGGCAATGGTTGTGGAAGGTAAAATTCAGTCTCTGCTTCAGACAGAACGTCTGATGCTGAACGTGATGCAGCGTATGAGCGGCATTGCCACTATGACACGCAAATACGTGAAGCAGCTGGAAGGCACCAAAACACGTGTGTTGGATACCCGGAAGACTACTCCGGGACTCCGTATGCTTGAGAAAGCAGCGGTAAAGATTGGCGGGGGTGTCAACCACCGTATCGGACTTTTCGATATGATTCTTCTGAAAGATAATCACGTGGACTTTGCCGGTGGCATTGATAAGGCCATCAACCGTGCTAAAGAATATTGCAAGGAAAAAGGAAAAGACCTCAAGATTGAAATCGAAGTGCGCAATTTCGACGAACTTCAGCAGGTGTTGAATATCGGTGGGGTAGACCGCATCATGCTCGATAACTTCACTCCCGAAAATACAAAGAAAGCTGTCGAGATGATCGGCGGAAAATATGAGACCGAATCGTCCGGTGGTATCACGTTCGATACACTCCGTGACTATGCCGAGTGTGGTGTAGACTTTATTTCGGTAGGTGCCCTTACCCATTCGGTAAAGGGACTCGATATGAGTTTCAAGGCATGCTGACATTTTGAACGGTCGGCGATAAACGTTCTTAAGTGATAAACGATGAACAGGCTACGCATTGATGCAAAGGCTTATTCATCGTTTATTGTTTCTTTAACTTCTTTTTGCATTATTGTTTGCAGCATTCGTTGCATCCTTGCGTCTAATAGACAAACGACGCAGACATACGTTCGATTTTAAAAAGACAATTGACATTGGAAAACGAGATAGAACTGATAAAGGGCTGTCGGGCAGGAAAGGATTCGGCCCGTAAGGAACTTTACACCCTATACTCGAGGCAATTGCTGGCGGTATGTTTCCGCTATACGGGCGATATGGAAGCGGCGCACGATGTACTGCATGACGGTTTCATCAAAATATTCACCAACTTTTCGTTTCGTGGTGAGTCTTCGCTTGGAACATGGGTGACCCGGGTGATGGTGACTCAGGCACTGGATTACCTGCGAAGGCAAAAACGGATCAGTCAGTTGGTGATACACGAGGATCAGCTTCCTGATATTCCCGATCTTCCGGAAGGAGGGGAGGCAGGACCGATATCCGAAGAACAGTTGATGAAGTTTGTCGCAGACTTGCCCGATGGCTGCCGGACGGTTTTTAACCTTTACGTGTTTGAGGAAAAGTCTCACAAAGAGATAGCCGATATGTTGGGTATTAAGGAGCATTCATCCACTTCGCAGTTGCACCGTGCAAAGTTTTTATTGGCAAAAAGGATTAAAGAATATAGAAATCATGAAGAGAGAAAATGATGAAATAACCGATCTGTTCCGTTCCCGTCTGGGCAACGCCGAGATGACTGTGCGGGATGGTTTCTGGGAAGAACTGAATTCTGAGGTGATGGTGCGTTGCCATCGTCGGAAGGTGTTTTTCTTCCGCGTAGCGGCAGCCGCTTCCGTACTGCTGGTACTGGCTGCTTCATCGGCTGCTTTTTGGTTCTTCTCTCCGAAAGAGGAGATAGAAGAAGCCTTTACCCAGGTAGCGGTTGTCAGTGGAAATGCGACTCACCTGGATGGTGACGTGGTGAAACAGGATTTCACTCCCGTACATTCCGAGCCTGTTTTGAGTAAACCGACGCCTAAGCGTTTCGGTACTCTGGCCCAATATCAGGACGAAGATGATGATTCGGTTTCGGTTACGGTTTCCATGTCATTCAGCTTCTCTGCAACGACTACTCGCAGAGGACAAAATAGTCATCCGGATAAAAACTACTGGCAGGCCGGCGGAGATGGACAGACCTTAGTAAATTCTGCTGATGAATCCCCGTCTTCCGATTATACGGCTATGACCGCTAAAGCCCGGACATGGGCTGTAAAGGCGGCAGTCGGTACCGCATTGCCTGCCGGAGATGGTAAATATAAGATGCCTGTTATGGTCGGTCTGACGGTAGAGAAAAAAATAAATAAACATTTAGCCGTAGAAACCGGTTTATTATATTCCAGTTTGCGTGCCGGACAGAACTTGCATTATCTGGGAATTCCCGTAAAACTGAACGTGACACTTGCGGAAATGCCGAAGTTGGATATATATGCTTCTGTAGGCGGAGTTGCGGATAAGTGCATAGCGGGAGCACCCGATAACAGCTTCAAACAGGAGCCTGTGCAACTGGCCCTTACCGCAGGAGTGGGAGTGAACTATAAAATTAATGATAAACTGGCTTTATTTGCCGAACCGGGAGTGTCGCACCATTTCAAGACAGACTCCAAGCTGGAAACAGTACGTTCGGCACGGCCTACGAATTTTAACCTGATTTGCGGTCTGCGCATGACCTATTAACCATTTAGTACGGACGTTATGAAAAAAACATTTTTTATGCTGCTCACGGTTGTTTTATCATTGCTTACTTGTGTAAGTTGCAGCGAAGAGACATTAGATTACAATAACCCGGATGTAGACCTTTTCGTAAGGCAACTCAAAGCGGGGAACTATAATACCAAGAGCCCGAAGGGCTTTGTAGAAGTGCCTAAATTTACGGAGAAGGATATTCCGGCATTGCTGAATTATGCAGAAGACCTGACTCAGGTTGCTTCTTTTCCGCTTCCGCCGGTATCTGCTTACTATAGCGGTAAGGTCCGGTTGGGCGAGTGCATGTTGTGGATCGTAGAAACCATTCGGTTAGGGCATTATGCGTCGTTTGGCTGCAAAATGGTGAGAGCCAATGCCGAGAACTACGAGGGCATCTATTTCCTGACCGATGAAGAGTTACTTGATGCTGCTGCCCGGTATCGCCGCTGGTGGGAAAACAGGCAGTATCCTCGTACGGCATGGACCATTGACGCATGCTTTGACGAGCCCCTTTGCGGGAGTGGATACCGTTGGTGGTAAAAAACTAAATCAGATGAAACGTATCGACTTTCTGGTGCTGTCTTCAGGGGCGGCAGTGATCCTTTATGCCCGATGAACAGCCACGTAAAGGAATTCAAAGACAGGAACATGCGAAGCAGGTACTTTCATCTTATTAAATAAGTGTAGAAGAATGAAGCGTTTGATATTGTTTATATGGTTATGTCCGATGGTCCTGATAGCCCGTGCCCAATGGACTGCGAAGGATTCATTGAATCTGCAACGCATCTTGAACGGCCAAGAGGATATCAAGCTGAATATGGATGCTGTGAAACAGATTGATTTCAACAGTTTGCCGGGTGCTCCCAAAATGTCGAAGGAGAAGCCCGGTCTGAAATTGGACGAGACGCTTCCACAAGTGCTTGATAGAAAGAAAATTGTGTTGACTCTCCGGCCTTATACGGCCAATACCAAATATAACTGGGACCCTATTTACCAAAAAAAGATACAGGTGGATGCCGATACGTGGCGAGGAGATCCGTTTGTCGAGTTTTATGAGACCGTTCCTTCCAACTGGGCTAAGAATGTATACGATAAAGGTATCCGCAGTTCATACGAGGAAATCCGTTCCAGTGGGTTGCGGCATAATTTGTTTGGCGAACGTGCCAATGGCAGGATGGTGACTACGCAGAGCATGGTGCATACCTCTGCCATGAAGCTTGGCAAAAGTGGAGTAACTGTGAGTGGAGGCACTATCGGAGGTCTTGACCTGATGACTATTTTCACAAAAGATTTCTGGGACAAAAAAGGACGTGAACGGAGGGCGCGTACACTGGAAGTTCTGAAAGCGTATGGTGATTCGACAACGGTGTTGCTTCCTGAACCGATTATACATTGAATTTGTTAAAAGATAAATAGGGGGATTCTTGCCTTCTTTTTTCAAAAACGATATGACTATGAACAGAATTTCTTCTCTTTTCGGTATTCAGTATCCCATTATTCAGGGCGGTATGGTGTGGTGTAGTGGCTGGAGGCTTGCTTCGGCTGTCAGTAATGCGGGTGGTTTGGGGTTGATAGGCTCCGGCTCGATGTATCCCGATATTTTGCGCGAACATATTCGTAAATGCCGTGCAGTCACAGACAGACCTTTTGGGGTAAATATTCCTTTGATGTATCCCCAGATAGAGGAGATCATGAATATCATTGTGGAAGAAGGGGTTAAAATCGTATTTACCTCTGCCGGAAACCCGAAGACATGGACTGGCTGGCTGAAAGAGCGTGACATCACGGTGGCACATGTCGTTTCTTCTTCTAAGTTTGCCATGAAATGCGAAGAGGCGGGAGTCGATGCCGTGGTAGCTGAGGGTTTTGAAGCCGGCGGGCATAATGGCCGGGAGGAGACAACGACGCTTTGTCTGATTCCTGCAGTACGTGAAGCCACTACTTTACCTTTGATTGCGGCCGGAGGGATTGGTACCGGTGAGGCCATCTTCGCCACGATGGCGTTAGGGGCCGAAGGAGTTCAGATAGGTACTCGTTTTGCTTTGACGGATGAAAGTTCGGCAAGTGATATTTTCAAGGAATATTGTTTGCGGTTGAACGAAGGCGATACCAAATTATTGCTGAAGAAACTGGCACCCACCCGTCTTGTGACCAATTCGTTCCGTGATAAGGTGGAAGTGGCTGAGGCGCGGGGAGCTTCTGCCGAAGAACTTCGTGAACTTTTGGGCAGAGGACGCGCCAAGAAAGGCATCTTCGAAGGTGATCTGGAAGAAGGAGAGCTTGAGATAGGGCAGGTGGCTGCTCTGTTCCGCCGCAGGCAAAGTGTGGACGAGGTAATGAAAGAATTGTTGGAGGGATACCGCAGAGCTTCGGACAAGGTATCTTCTTTTTTGTTATAAACGGATCATTCCACCACAGGGTAACACAGAGTCTTACGGAGTTCTTCTTTTTATGATTCTGCTTCGTGAAACTCTGTGTTACTCCGTGGTATTACTTGTTATTCTAAATTCAATTGCTCGTATTTAAGCCCGAATACCTCAGCTATTGCTTTATATACCACTTTCCCTTCTACCACATTTAATCCCAAAGCCAGTGCCGGATCTTCTTTGCATGCCTGTTTCCACCCCTTTCCTGCCAGTGCTGTTACATAAGGCAGAGTGGCATTGGTCAGTGCCAATGTAGAAGTGTAAGGCACTGCTCCCGGAATATTGGCTACGGCATAATGTACGATTCCATCAACCACATACGTCGGCTCACTATGGGTAGTGGGGTGCGAAGTTTCGAAACATCCTCCCTGGTCGATAGCTACATCCACTAATACTGTACCCGGTTGCATCATCTTCAGCATACTGCGGGTGATCAGGTGCGGAGCCTTGTCTCCCGGAATCAAGACCGAGCCTATTACAAGGTCTACGTCCGGCAACTCTTTCTTCAGCCTCAGTTCCGAAGCATATAAGGTTTTTACATTTTTGGGCAGTGTTTCACTCAAATAACGAAGACGGGCCAGGTTGATATCCGCAATTGTGACATCTGCTCCCAGGCCGGCTGCCATCTGGGCTGCATTGCTGCCTACGATGCCTCCGCCGAGAATTAATACTTTGGCAGGCTTCACACCCGGTACACCTCCCAGCAGAATACCTTTTCCACCTTGCGGCTTTTCCAGGAAACGGGCGCCTTCCTGTATAGCCATGCGTCCGGCTACCTCACTCATAGGAATCAATAAGGGTAAAGAATGGTCAGCTTTTTCTACCGTTTCGTAAGCAAGGCAAATCGAGCCGTTTTCTATCATGGCAAGAGTCAGTTCTTTATCGGAGGCAAAATGGAAGTAAGTGAACAGCAACTGTCCCTTGCGGATCAGCTTGTATTCCGGTGCGATAGGTTCTTTCACTTTCACTATCATCTGGGCTGCGGCATACGTCTCTTCCATAGTGGGCAGGATCTGCGCTCCTGCGGCTATATATGCCTCGTCCGGAAAACCACTGTTCTCTCCTGCGGTGTGCTGTATGTATACAGTATGTCCGCGTTTCACTAATTCGGCAACTCCCGAGGGCGTCATGCCCACCCGGTTCTCGTTGTTCTTAATCTCCTTAGGTACTCCGATAATCATAACGTTACTCTATTAAGGGTTAAACATGGCACAATGTAAGAAAATTCTGCTTATGTTGTTATCCTTATACGGATGTTTTACAGCAGAGTGATAGTAGAGGTGCAGGCACGGCTCTTTCATTTAACAACCGCCTTCCTCCCTTGTCCCCCCCCCGCAAAACCTTCCATTCGCACACAGCGATGCGGAAGCAGTGCTTCGTTGTTTCTTTTTTAAGAAAGAATCCGGCTGGCTATTACCGGAGAAGTGTAGTAGATTAACCATTGTCATACAACTCTTTATCCCAGCCCGCATACCCGGGCTGATGAGCCCGCATACCTGGGCTGATGAGCCCGCATACCCGGGCCGATGAGCCCGCATGCCGGGGCTGAGATAAGGATCCGACCATTTGCACTAAAGAGAGTAAGGGAAATGAAATGCTTTTAGAGAGATGAACGGATAAGAAATTGGATATATCCATTTGTTTTCCAAATAGTTACTACTAAAATGCCCCCTAAAACAGCGGGTGGAAGATGGAAGATGGGGGTGGAAGATAAATGGCATAAAAACCGCATCTTCCACCAATCTATACATCTTACAATCAACGATATGCATTCTAAAAGGTGGAAGATGGAAGATCGAAACGTATTTTTTGTATGAGAGGAAGGCGCGGTATGAAAGAGCCGTGGCAGGCAGGAATAAAATCCATCTTTCTGTTTTCTGATATGGCAGGAATAATGTATTTTTGCAAAGATTCCATTTTTAAGCAAACTACATGAAACAGTATATAGTTGCTCTGATGCTTGCCTGCAGCATTCAGGGACATTCACAAGATGTGAAGCAGGCTGCTTTTGTTCCTCCATTTGACTTTACACTGACTCTGAGCGGTAATTTCGGAGAAATTCGTGCCAATCATTTTCATGGCGGTCTTGACTTTAAGACTCAGGGAGTTGTCGGTAAACCGGTGCGCGCGCTGGCCGACGGATACATCTCACGTATTCGTGTCACCAATGGTTCGGGACATGTACTCGATGTAGTATATAATAACGGTTATACAACTATTAACCGGCACTTGAGCGGATTTATGCCGGACATTGCCCGAAGAGTGAAGAAGCTTCAATACGAAAAAGAAGATTGGGAAGTAGAGATTGTTCCCGAACCGGGGGAATATCCGGTAAAGGCGGGACAACAGATAGCCTGGAGCGGTAATACGGGTTATTCGTTCGGACCGCACCTGCATCTGGACTTGCTGGAAACCGCTACCGGTGAATCTGTCGATCCGATGCCTTTTTTCAAATCAAAAATAAAAGATACCACTGCTCCCCGGGCTGAGGGCGTTATGTTGTTTCCACAGCCGGGAACCGGAATCGTGCAAGGCAGTTCGGAGCGGCAAACCTTCCAACCCAATGGGACGCGTCCCATCGAGGCATGGGGAGTGATCGGATCGGGTATCAAGGCTTATGATTACATGGACGGTGTTCACAATCGTTACGGTGTGCATACCGTTGTGCTCAAGGTAGATGGAACGGAAGTGTTTCGCAGTGTGGTCGATCGCTTTGCTCCGGATGAGAACCGGATGATAAACTCCTGGACCTACGGGCAATATATGAAATCATTTATTGATCCGGGCAATACGCTGCGTATGCTCCGGGCTTCGAATGATAACCGTGGATTGGTGACCATCAATGAAGAACGGGATTACAAGTTCGAATATGAATTGAAAGACGCTTTTGGCAACACTTCCCGTTATCACTTTACGGTGCGTGGAAAAAAACAGCCGATAAAGCCGTCTGAACATCGGGAGAAGTACTTCTTTGCCTGGGACAAAACGAACTTTTTGCAAGAACCCGGTTTGACCCTTACCGTCCCCCGGGGGATGTTATACGACAATGTGGCTCTCAATTATGAAGTACGTTCCGACAGCGGGGCAATTGCTTACACCTATCAGCTCAATGATGAGAAAGTGCCGTTGCACGGTGGCTGTGAGTTACGTATCGGGCTTCGTCATCAGCCGGTTGCCGATACAACGAAATATTACGTGGCTCGTGTTACTCCCAAAGGTGGTATGTATAGTGCCGGAGGAACTTACGAGGGTGGATTTATGAAAACCCGTATCCGTGAATTGGGCACTTATACGGTAGGAGTAGATACAGTGCCTCCCGAAATTATTCCGGTGGGTAAGAATGTCTGGGGACGTAATGGGAAAATTGTTTATCGGCTGAAGGACAAAGAAACCGGCATCCGGTCTTATCGTGGCACGATTGATGGAAAATTCGCTCTGTTCGGACGTCCTAACCTGACAAAATCGTATTGGGAGTGTAAACTCGATCTTGAATATGTAAAGAAAGGTGGACGCCATACGGTAGAGATGACCGCTACGGACGATTGCGGGAACGAGACAACGGTTCGTGAAACCTTCGTCTGGTAGCTTTCAAAACCAAATAACCGGAGATTATCCGGGTAAAACAGAATAAGATATTATATTAATAATTTATTATATGAAAAGAATCTTTCTCTTTGCCGCTCTCTTGACTGCGGCAGTGGCGGAAACCTTCGCCTGTACTAACTTAATTGTCGGTAAGAATGCTTCTACCGACGGTTCGACCATTGTTTCCTATTCGGCTGACTCGTACGGACTCTTTGGCGAGTTATATCATTATCCCGCAGCTACCTATCCCAAGGGTACGATGATGGATATCCATGAATGGGATACCGGAAAATATCTGGGACAGATTGAGCAGGCGCGTCAGACTTATAATGTGATCGGCAATATGAACGAGTTTCAGGTAACCATTGGTGAAACTACCTTTGGCGGCCGTCCTGAATTGGTAGATACACTGGGCATTATCGATTACGGAAGTTTGATTTACGTAGGACTGCAACGTTCGCGCACTGCCCGTGAAGCCATTAAGGTGATGACTGAGCTGGTTCAGGAATATGGATATTATAGCAGTGGTGAGTCATTTACCATTGCCGATCCTAATGAAATATGGATTATGGAAATGATAGGGAAAGGGCCCGGCATACGGGGAGCCGTCTGGGTAGCTGTTCGTGTGCCCGATGACTGCATCTCGGCACATGCCAACCAGTCTCGTATCCATCAGTTTGATATGAATGACAAGGCAAACTGTATGTACTCCAACGATGTCATTTCCTTTGCCCGTGAAAAAGGATATTTCAACGGAGTGAATAAAGATTTCAGTTTTGCCGATGCTTATGCGCCGCTTGATTTCGGTGCCCGCCGTTTTTGCGAGGCCCGTGTATGGAGCTATTTCAATATGTTTACCGATCAGGGTGAGGCTTATCTGCCTTATATCCAGGGAAAGACCAACGAACCGATGCCTTTGTTCGTGAAACCGAAACGCAAACTTTCAGTTCAGGACGTAAAGAATGCCATGCGTGACCATTATGAAGGAACTGCTCTTGATATCAGCAATGACTTTGGTGCCGGACCTTATAAAACACCTTATCGCCTCTCTCCGCTGACTTTTAAAGTGGGCGATCAGGAATACTTCAACGAACGTCCTATTTCTACACAGCAGAGTGGGTTCGTTTTTGTGGCCCAGATGCGTGCCAATCTGCCTGATGCAGTAGGCGGTGTACTCTGGTTCGGTACGGATGATGCCAACATGACCGTTTTCACTCCCGTATATTGCTGTACTACCAAAGTTCCGGTATGCTATACCCGTGTGGATGGTGCCGATTACATCACTTTCTCATGGAATTCTGCTTTCTGGATTTTCAACTGGGTGGCTAATATGGTATATCCCCGTTACGATTTGATGATCGGTGATGTACGTTCCACACAGAATGAACTTGAAACCACCTTCAACGAGGCGCAGGAGGGGATTGAGTCTGCTGCCGTTAAACTGTACGAGAAAAATCCGGAAGCAGCTGTGGCGCTTCTGACCAATTATACCAACATGACGGCGCAAAGCACTTTCGACACCTGGAAACGTCTGGGAGAATTTATCATTGTGAAGTATAATGACGGTGTCATCCGCAAGATGAAGGACGGTAAGTTCGAGCGCAACGCTATCGGCCAACCCGCCGGTGTGGTACGTCCGGGCTATTCAAAAGAATTCCTTGAGGAATATGTGAAGCAAACCGGCGAACGTTATAAAGTGACTGAATAAACGCTTCCGGAGAGTTTTCTCGCTAAAAGATAGGAATTTCAAACTTATTCTTTTACATTTGTATTTTGAATAGAATAATTATTAATCTCTAAAAATAGATATAACCATGGGGAATGAAGAACTAATCAAACAGGTGACTGAGAAAGCCGAGAAGTGGCTGACCCCGGCGTATGATGCCGAAACTCAGGCTGAAGTGAAACGCATGCTGGAGAACGAAGATAAGACAGAATTGATTGAAGCCTTTTACAAAGACCTTGAATTTGGTACGGGCGGACTCCGTGGTATCATGGGAGTAGGTACCAACCGTATGAATATTTATACTGTTGGAGCCGCAACTCAGGGACTTTCTAACTATCTGAACGCAAACTTTAAGAATCTGAAACAGATTTCTGTTGTGGTAGGATACGATTGCCGTAACAATAGTTCTCTGTTCGCTAAGATTTCTGCGGATATTTTCTCTGCCAATGGCATTAAAGTATATCTGTTCGAGGAGATGCGTCCTACTCCGGAGATGTCTTTTGCCATCCGTCACCTTGGTTGCCAGAGCGGTATCATTCTGACTGCTTCACACAACCCGAAAGAATATAACGGTTATAAAGCTTACTGGGATGATGGTGCACAGGTACTGGCTCCGCACGATAAAGGTATTATCGACGAAGTGAACAAGATTGCTTCTGCTGCCGACATTAAGTTCCAGGGTAATCCGGAGCTGATTCAGATTATCGGGGAAGATGTCGATAAAATATATCTGGATATGGTGAAAACCGTTTCTATCGATCCTGAAGCTATTGCTCGTCATAAAGATATGAAGATTGTCTACACTCCGATTCATGGTACGGGTATGATGCTGATTCCCCGTGCACTGAAGATGTGGGGATTTGAAAATGTATACACTGTTCCCGAGCAGATGATTAAGGATGGTAACTTTCCGACGGTTGTTTCTCCCAATCCGGAGAATGCGGAAGCCCTGACAATGGCTCTCAATCTGGCTAAAGAAATCGATGCCGACCTTGTAATGGCTTCCGATCCGGATGCCGACCGTGTAGGTATCGCTTGCAAGGACGATAAGGGTGAATGGGTATTGATCAACGGTAACCAGACTTGCCTGATGTATCTGTATTATATCATCACTCAATACAATAAACTGGGTAAGATGACCGGTAATGAATTCTGTGTGAAGACCATTGTTACTACCGAACTGATCAAGAAGATTGCCGACAAAAATCAAATTGAGATGCTCGACTGTTATACCGGCTTTAAATGGATCGCCCGTGAAATTCGTTTACGTGAGGGTAAGAAGAAATACATCGGTGGTGGTGAAGAGAGCTACGGTTTTCTGGCCGAAGACTTTGTTCGTGACAAAGATGCTGTTTCTGCTTGCTGCCTGATTGCCGAAGTGGCTGCTTGGGCTAAAGACAATGGAAAGACTCTGTATCAGTTGCTGATGGACATTTACGTTGAATATGGATTCTCTAAAGAATTTACTGTAAACGTAGTGAAACCGGGTAAGAGCGGTGCCGAAGAGATTAAAGCCATGATGGAAAACTTCCGTGCTAATCCTCCGAAAGAGTTGGGTGGCTCGAAAGTGATTCTGTCAAAAGACTATAAAACTCTGAAGCAGACAGATGCAGAAGGTCATGTAAGTGACATCGATATGCCGGAACCATCGAATGTGCTGCAATATTTCACCGCAGATGGTGGTAAAGTGTCTGTTCGTCCGTCAGGAACGGAACCGAAGATCAAATTCTACATCGAAGTGAAAGGCCAGATGGGATGCCGCAACTGCTTTGCCACTGCCGATGCAGAAGCTACTGAAAAAGTGGAAGCTGTGAAGAAATCGTTGGGTATTTAAGGAACTTCTTTAAGCACTCTTTTAACAGATACTTTGGGTAATATAAATGTGTCCATAGTATTATAGTATTATCGAAATGCCCTGTCCTGAATTGGATGGGGCATTTCTTTTGGGATTATTCTTTTAAAGGGGCTGTGTCAAAACTCTTTTTACCACAGATTACACAGATTATCACAGAATAAGAATGTTGATAATCAATAACTTAAAAATTGCTCTATGTTACTCTGTGTCCTCTGTGGTGAGTTTCGACACACCCTCACAACACTAAAAGATCCGGGCAGACGGAGAACTAGGTGAAACTCACGTCTGTATTTCCCGGATGTATGGTTTTTAGTTAATGCCCAGATTTTTTTTTGCGATAGCTCTTTGCCCTGTGCTTAACTTGTTTCCGTATGCCGCATAGATATACTTTCCGATGGGACTGCTGGCATGTTTTATAATCTGTTCCATCAATAGCCCGGTAAAGCTTTCTTTTATTTCATGGACACTTTTTCCGGAGAAGTCGTGTTCCCTGAACTGATCGATGGCAAGAAGAAATTGCATCATCTCTGTGTTGAGTGCGGTCCCTTCCACTTGGACTACGTCTCCTATTTGCGTGCTGATTTTTCCCGCTTCGACAACGATAGGGAGAGTAACAGGAAAGCGGTCACTGTCATTTTCCTGAATAAATAGTTCCCTGACTTGGGGAGAATTGATTTTTCCCTCAAATGCAAACCGACAGTCAATCACTTGTGTACTGTCATATCGGGTTGTGCTGTGGATAGCATCCTGCAAATAGATTGTTCTGCCTTCCATTTGAGGGTTGGTTACTATGCCGCTGACATAATAGCTACCGTTCTGTCGGGCATGGTTGCATGCTGCCAGAAAGATGGTTCCCAGTATGATTCCTCCTGCTGTTATTCTTTTCATCTTGGTTGTGATGTTCGTTAAGTAAAAAATCACCCCATACATACCCGAAGGTAGGACGGGGTGATTTTTTCGTAATATCTGGACTTATTTAAAATCTAAATCCTAATTTCAAATTGGGTTGTGCAAACAAGTTTATGTTATGATGTCCCACTTTGTAAGTGGCTACCCCTTTCGGACAAATCTGAATCATGTCGTAGCGATAGGCTACCGGTTGCAGTTCAAATCCGAAAACCAGTCCTTTACCCAGGCTGTATTCGATGCCGGCTACCGCTGCCGCACGTAATCCGAATATTTGTCCGGTTTTGGTCGAAGGGATATATACTTGTAAAGGCAGTGTTTCTGCGTCATTCAAATCGTCATCGTCAGTTATTGCATCACCGTCGCTTACAGTTTCACCCGTGTTGGGAGACATCGTTTCGATTCGTCCCATTTGCCAGCCTATAAGGCCACCCACATAAAGATTGATACGTTCGTTTTTCGTATTGAAATAATAGTTTGAACCAATGTTTACCATCCAGTTGTTTTTCACCCGTCCTTCTACATATTTGGAAGCGGGGATTTGCATATCGGACACACTATTGTCGCCTTCAATGAAATCCTTTTTCGGGGTGACTCCAATGTTCATGCTGAACATCAGATTAACGTCCCAACGATTGGTCAGGAAATATTTTCCCTGCAAACCGATGATGTTGACCAAGCTATTATTATTCCAACTTCCCAGATTCAGATACATGCCCGGATCTTCAGACTTGTTGCCTGTATCATCGCCCAAGCCAATGCCCGGCGCGTTTCCGGTTCCGTTCCAGTATTTCGGTAACAAGTATTCCATACCATCGGCGAATTGCTGTGAATTGCCTAATGCGACGGATATCTGCCAGTTACCTTTTTCCGGGGCAAACGACGCATCGTCACTGCTGCTGCGTTGTTGCGCCATAAGTGGCGCAACAGTACATGCAGTCAGAAGGATTATGCATAGTTTTTTAATCATACTTTTTTCCTTTAGTTTTTATTTATTCGGCTGAAGTGTCTCCGGTCAGTGTTTTGATAAGCTGATCTTTCATCTCTTTTGCCTTGTTGAATAATACCGTCAATGCTTCGATTTCAAAAGTTTTGGCATCGATTTGAGCTTCTTTAAGTTTGATGGCTGTTGCTTGTTCTTGTTCGTAGCTACCGTCCTGTAGTGCTTTCAGCAAAGCATCGTACATATTCAGTTCAGCTTTTGCCTTTGCCAGAGTACCGCTCTTTACAGTGATGTTGCCACTTTCGTCGTCAACTTCAGAAGGTGCACCTTCGATTTTGGCTATTTCGTTCTTCAGGTATTTAATTGCATCCTCATAAGTGGACAATGGCTGATTATTATCACCAGTCTGAGGCAAAGCCTTTTTCATTGTACCTAAGATGCAATTCAAACCGGCTTTCTGCACTTCCAGACTTGCTTTCTCCGCATCGTACTTCTCTGTAATCTGGTTCAGGGTAATTTGTGCTGTTGCCAGTTTTGTATCTGTTGCGGCGATTGCTTTATCATTGTCGGTACCCATAGCCATTAATTTTGAGTTCAGGTCGGCCCATACAGATACATTGTTGATTTCATCTGTTAAAGCATCGTACTCCTTCTTTGCTCCAAATGTTTTGTCTGCCAGCCCGTTCTGGGTTAGGGCGATTCCGTCAAGATCGAATGTAAACTCTCCTTCTCCGGTGTGTTCGGCTAATGCTTTATTGTAAGCCGCCAACCATTCTGCGTAAACTGCTGTAGTTTGGCGTTCGTTACTGTAGCCGGCGGCTTTGGCTGCTTTGACGAAATCGGCAGCGAGGCCACCTTCAGCTTTAAACAAATCCTCCACACCGAATACGGCATCATAACTTGTTGTTCCGTTGTTCTCAATGATAAGTGCCTTCCATGCGTCCAGTTTGGCTGCATCTTTAGTAATGTCTGTTTCTTCTTTCAGCTTTAGTCCGTCCAAAGCGGTTCTGGCGGTGAGATAAGTTTTGTATTGAGCAATAAATTTGTCTAAAGCAGCTTTTTCTTTAGCTGCATCTCCGGCGGCACTTTCATAATCTTTCTGGTAAGTCTGATAATCTGCGATGATCAAGCTGCGTGCGTCGTGTCCCTCCTGACTGAGATACTTGCCTGCATCTACTGCCTTATAAAAAGCTTCAGATGCTTTTGCCCATGTACCCTCTACTTTGGTCAGCTCTGCTTGGAACGCATCATAGTCAACTTTAGCTTGTGCCTGTGCCAGTTTTGCCTGTGCCTGTTCTTCGCTGGTCTTTACTTTGTCGGTTAATAAAGTAGTGATAGCTTCTAATATGTTTCTTTTCTCCTGCATGGTTTTAGAGAAGCGGAACCCATCAGGAAAATAGTATTTTCCGGTTGCGGGATCTATCTTTATTGCTGGCCTAAAGGAATTGGCAAGGTCATTGTTGTCCAAAGTTTGTTTTTCCAGAATCATTCTGGCAAATCCATCCTGGATGGCAGCAGGAATATCGAAAGTGAATTCACCTTTTGCTTCTTTTGCTTTCTGCACTTCAGCTACCTGTTGTACGGCTGCCTGATAATCGGCGTCACTTACTTTTGATAAGTCGATAGCATTGATTTTATTGTCAAGATCCGTTTTCTTATCATTAAGTTCTTTGTATTTGGCTTCAAACTGATCCAATGGAATTTCTGCGACAACCTTCAGCTGTGCCAGGTTTTCTTCGATACCTTTTACTTCACCTTTCTGAATGGCAATCTGGTTGGTAACGCCGGCAATCAGTGCTTCCGGATCATAGCTGAATTCTAATAAAGATTTCTGTCTCATCAGGTCAGCCAGTTCTTCCTGAGCATCGCTTAATGTACCGGAGAGTTCGATCAGGCCTTTTACGGTAGTCTCTTCTCCATCTTCTACACTGATTTTCCCCGATTCTTCATTGTAGGTGATCTTTTTAGGAGTATATGCAAAACTTTGCGTGTATAGCAGTTCGTTCAATTTGGTAGCATAGGCATTATCCTTGTAACCAAGTAAAGCCACTTCGATATCGATCATTGCCTTTTCATAAGCGGCCTGTGCTTGTGCAGTCTGAATTTGTAGCTCAAGCATTTTAGCTTTGAATAACTCTGCGCTTTTCTCGGCTTTTTGTTGCCAATAGGCTTTCATCGCTTCTGTTTTGGCTGCTTGAACTTCTGTTTTAAGCTTTTCCTGGGCTACTTTTTCTTCCAGGTAAGCGGCTTTGGCATTGACGATAGCAATTTGTGCCTCTTTGTAAGCCGCTTCAGCAGTTTGTACAGCTGCTTTTGCTTTAATCAATTCTGCTTTCGCTCCGCGAAGTTCTGTGATGCTTGCCGGTTCATCATTATCGATACATCCGGTAAACGTTGTAGTTGCTCCTCCCACTAAGAGTGCAGCTACGAGATAAGTCCATTTTCTCATACCTCTGTTTTTTTAGCGTTAATAAAAATGTTATGTAAGTAAATCAATGTATTCTCTTGCCTATTGCGGCTTTTCCTCTATCTGTGTAATACCTCTATCTACCGTTACTTTATAGGTAACGGGATCGAAGTCCGCTTTTCGATAAGAAGCGTCTTTGAGAGGAGTTTTTAACATTAAATTCCGGTTATATGTAGCATAAAGCATATAGGAGATGGATCATCTCGTTGGGGATTAAAAACGGGATGAGCGAATTGTGCGCATTCATGATACTAATGTAATGTACACCAAAGACTATAGTCGTCTTTTTCTTTTATAAAGGATGATTCAATGACTTATTTTAATAAATAATCGTATTTTATTTGTTTTATTGTGAAAAATGATTTATGTTTGTAGCGCACTTATAGAAGAGTTACCTATAAAGTAATGGCTCAGATAATCAAAGTATTAGTCCTGTGTATGCTTCTTTCGCAAATGATATAATATGAGCATTTGTTTCATCTAATTTCTTAATGTTGAATGGTTTCAAGTAGGTTTCTGTCACTTTGATTGACGAATGTCCCATGGCTTCACTGATGATGCCCGGGTGAATTTCAAGATGGTAAGCTAAGGTAGCCCAGGTGTGTCGTGCGGTGTATGAACTCAGGTTTTTCGAAATTCCCAATAGATGCGCCAATTGTATCAACTGATAGTTAAATGCACGTAAAGCATATTGGTATTCCTGATAATTGATATGGCTTTTTTGCTTTTTGCTCAGAATAGGAAACAAGTAAGGTGAGTCAGGGTCGGTATCCATATATTCCAGAATAATCTCCATAGCTTCGGAAGGAACGGTTACTGTAAGTTGGCGTCCTGTTTTGTGCCGGTGGTAAGTGAGGATATTTCCTTTTAAGTCTCTCTTTTGCAGATAGGCCAAGTCGACAAAGGGAAGTCCGCGTAATAAGAACATAAGTACAAACATCTTGTGGGCACGGCAAATGGCTTCTGGATGCTGTGCAGTGTGGTTCATTTGCAGTAAAAGCCCCATTTCTTCTGCTTTGAGAGATCTTTTCACATCGGCTTGGGTTCCAGTATATACAGGTTTGAACAAGCGGGGAGAGTAGGGGGCCAGTTGGCGGTCCACTGCCCGGTTGTAGACAGCGCGTAAGGCTCGCATATAGGTGGAGACGGTATTCCAGCTATTTCCTCTCAGGCGGAGATAATGTTCAAATCGTTTTAGTAATGCAGGTGTCATCTGACGAAACAGGATGTTCTTGCTGCCTGTGAAAGCTCCGAATGCATTCAGGCTGGCTTGATAAATATGGGCAGTTCCGAGAAAATTACCTGCTTTTTGTTCGCTGATAATGCTATCCATAAATCGGATAAAATTTTGTTCTTTCATAATACATTTTGTTTTGATGGAGCTGTGTCAAAACTCTTTTCACCACAGATTATACAGATTATTATAGAATAATAATGTTGATAATCAGTGACTTGGTGTTTGTTCAGTGTTACTCTGTATCCTCTGTGGTGAGTTTCGATACACCCTCCGGGTTCCTAGTTTTTCTTTTCCCAAGATATTAATTTTCTTTTGATTAATCATTAACTATTGGTTTACGTAATTAATTGTTTGGTTCCAAATGATTAACTTTAACACATCATTAAAACAAACATTCTGTTAGTATGCTATCTATAAGATAAACAGTTGATTTAAACTTGATAATTGCTTGAAACGAACTCTTTGAATGATAGGCAGATTGATGGAATATCTGTTTGAACTTACCAAATTGATAGCTTCACATTTTTTAGTATTTTGTCTTCTTCGTCTTCTTTTGCTTTCTTTATGGAGCAGAGGCTAATCATTCTTGGCAATATATTGTTCTTACTGCAACATCTAAACTTAAAAACGTATGAAAGATCTTGTGTCCGGCATCCGTTATGATGCCTCTAATGTGATTAGTCAGGCTATAGGGCCAAGTAAAGAATTTTGCATGGGATATTTGAATCCCGGAGTTGCAAGTGGTGAAGGATATATTTCGACAATGAAATTGTCAGTCGGTACAGTCGACGTGAAAGACCTTGATGCAATAACTGAAAAGATTGTAGCAAAGGACCGCTGTGAGAAAAACGACGCATATCTCGGACAAGTCAATCTAATGAAGGCTTCTTCATTTTGTGGACAAAATGGAGCTATCTGGGGATTTGACCTGGCAATGCACGATGACATTGCCAAAAGAAAGGAGATGCCTATCTATATGCAGGCACAGCCTGAAGGGGTAGACGTTCCTGTTTATAATATCCGTCCGTTGCTGGAGGCAACCGAACGTTTGTTCGGCCGTGCCAAAGAGCGTCGTTTTCCCATACTCCCCGGAGCTTATGTGCCGGGAGGAAGCCGAAAGGTTGTAGCATGCGGTCCCACATGGGTGTGGTCTGTGATCGGACTGGCTATTTTGAAAAACCGTAGTAAAGGAGCCTGCCTGTTTGTGAAAGACGCCGGAACTTACGGGGATGATTCGACAACGGAAGGCGAAGCAATTGGTTTTTTGGAAGGGATACTCCGGAAAGCCACCAACAGCATTGTACTTTGCGGACAGGATCAGGATGTAATTTACGACCGTATTTATATTGGTTATAAATATACGTTTGTAGAACCCGATCAGGTTGGTTGTGCTTTGTCGTGCACTCCTGCTGTCTATTTGGCCCAGAATGCTGTCCCTGCCGATATGAAACCGGCTGATCTTTGCCAGATGACCATCAGTGACTGGGAAGAGAAGTTAGGGCTGGAAGAGCTGACTATTTTTGAATAGAATTTTAACTGTAAAACACAGGCTACGAATAGGTACACAGGTTTATGATGCTGAGAACGGATTTCTTTTCTATCCGTTTCTGGTTGTTCGTTTATGGTGGGTGTACCTTTCGTAGCTTGTCTTTTTTCACTGTTGTGCTATCCACCAGTCAATCATCTTACGTGCCAGACTTAGCTTCCGCGGAAGTTCCGGCAGATTATTTTTTGTATAGAAATTCCCGGAACTGAGTTCGTCATCCTGCAAGCGAATGCTGCCCCCGGCATAATCGGCAATAAAACCTACCATGAGTCCGCTCGGATAGGGCCAGGGCTGATTTCCAAAATACTGAATGTTCTTCACATCCAGTCCGGTTTCTTCTTTAACTTCCCTTTCCACACATTCCTCCAAGGTTTCTCCGGTTTCAAGGAAGCCGGCCACCAAGCTATTGAATGTACCTTTAAAGTTGCGGGCATGTACCAGTAACAAAGAATCTTCTTTGCGTACCAATACCAGAATTGCCGTTGAAATGGCGGGATAGACTTCTTTACCGCAATCCGGACACTTTTTCATAATAGGCTCTTTCTGTACCAGTGGAGTTCCACATGTGGGGCAAAAGCGGTTGCTACGGTCCCAGTACAGGATTTCGTGAGCTTTACCTGCTGCTTGGTAGTGTTCGAGCGGCAGGTAATCATAAGAAGCGCGCAACCCCATTTGTACATATTCCGGTGTTTCTGTGATCGGAGAATCTATGTAGAAACTTTTGCCGGATATGCCATCGGGCGTAGTTAGGGTGTGTACGGTTGTTCCTTCCGGTATGGCGATGGGGGCGCTTTCTCCTGAAGGGATGGAGAAAGCGTTGTTTGTCTTTTCCACTAATAACTGATCTTGGTAGAAGATGAACCACCGGTTGTTTTTTGTATGTGTCATTTTGGATAATTCTTTTTTAACCGGTGCAAAATTATAAAAAGATACTCTCTTTCATGCCGGTCTCCTTTATAAAATATTCATCATGTGATACCAGCAGTACACTACCCGTATAATTCCGGATGGTGGCGGTGATGATTTCGATGCTGTGTATGTCCAGATTATTGGTGGGTTCATCCAGGATAAAGAGGTCAGGGGTGTTATTGCTGATCATCAGGCAACAGAAAGCGAGCCGCATTTTTTCACCTCCACTAAGCTGTTTGCAAGGTTTGTCCCAACTTGCCACCGGGAAGAGAAAGCGATTCAATATGATCTTTATTTCGTGTTCCGGCAGGTTCCGGAGGTTGAATGACTCTGCTTGCTGGAGCACTGTCAGCTGATTGCAGATGATGGAATATTCCTGATTGAGATAGATGTAACTGAACGCGGTGCGCTCCAGTGTGCCCGAAGCAGGCAATAGTTCTCCGGTGACCAGTTTTAATAAGGTAGTTTTACCACTCCCGTTGTCTCCTTCGATACGTATCCGGTCACCGCTTTTCAGTTGGAAACTTAGGGGAGCCTTCCATAAAAACGAAATTTCATAAGTGAAGTTTATATCACGGGCAGTCAGTAATATTTTTCCCGGATGTAAAGCAGAAGCATTGAAATCGGTTTTAAGCAGTGACACTTCGCCCAACCTGTTGCGTATCTGACTTCGTTCGGCGACAAGTTTTTCCGATTTGTCCCGGTGGATGTCCGCCAGTTTGGTGGTACTTTTTTCTGCCCGGTCTTTCAGGGTATTGATGGCCATACGGGAAATGCCTTTTTGAGGAGCCGCTTTTTCGCTCCGTACATTCTGCTTGTCTTTCCGCTCGGCAACCTCACGTGCAAGCTTCCGTACTTGCCGGAGTTCTTTCTCCTTTTCATTCAGTTGTTGTTGCAAAGCACTTAGCAGAAGCTCTTTCTGCTGTTTGTAGAATTCATAGTTTCCTCCGTAAAACACAAGTGCGCTACGGCTCAGTTCGCAGGTTTCGGGAAGCAGATTGAGCAGAGTGCGGTCGTGGCTGACTACAATCAGCGTAGAACGGCATTTCTTCACCCATTCATACAGTTTGTTGCGTCCTTGGCTGTCGAGGTGATTGGTAGGTTCATCCATCAATATCACGGAAGTTTCCTGCAGTTCGATGCCTGCCAGGAATACGCGTGTCTTTTCTCCACCACTCAGTGTATGCATGGGCTGGTCAAGAGACATTGTTCCGAGCCCCCATTCATTGAGAGCTGCTGTGGCTTTTTCTTCGATGTTCCAGTCGTCATCGAGGATATTGAAGTTGACGATGGAAGTATCTCCATCCAAAATGGCATGGAGGGCTTTTCGTTTTCCGTCTATCCCGAGGGCTTCGGCAATGCTCATTTTATCATATTGTCCGAAGTGCTGGGGCACATAATAAAGAGCGAATGGACGGAGTACTGTTCCCGAACACGGTTGCAGTTGTCCGGATATGATTTGCAGCAATGTTGACTTGCCACAACCATTATTGCCGATCAGAGCCAATTGCTGTCCTTTGCTGACAGAGAAACTGAGATTTTGGAAAAGAACTTCCTTATCGGGATGGATATAGGTGATTTGTTGTACTTGGATACACATACTTGTCTATTGGTTTGAAAGTAAATACTTGCTGTTGATGATAGCGGGTAGGGGAGAGACAAACACAATAGGGGTTAAACAACACGGATTCGTGATGCTTAACAATACATGAAAAGAAGCATATGTGAAAAGTGATGTTTACCGGAAAGTGTTGTCTTACTTAGATATTCTCATGGGTATACATATGAAATTAGACTGCAAAGATAGAAGATATTCCGGCAATTACAAAAGAGAGAGGGGAAAAATCTGAAACTTTTCCCCTCTTCTTGTTAAACTAATCTATTGAAAACAATTCATTCAGTCCTTCGCCCATGCTTGGATGTGTAAAGATGAAATCGCGAAGGAAGGTATAATGTTGTCCGGTCTTCATTGCCATGTTTACTATGTTAATGACTTCGGAAGATTCGGCACAGAACAGCGTGCAGCCCATGATGCGTCCCGAATGGCTGTCGATGATGGCTTTCAGTATACCGTCAGTCTGTTGTAAAGTACGTGCACGTGGTAGTGCTGAGGCCGGGAGACGTGATACTTTGAAGGAATATCCCCGTCTGATGGCTTCTTCTTCGGTCAGCCCGACATGTGAAAGCGGCGGATCTATAAATACCGAGTATGCCACCGGGTTACGGTCGTCGGCCGTACGTTCTTTATTTCCGAAAAGGTCGTCCCGGATAATCCGGTAATCGTCCAGTGAAATATAAGTAAACTGCAGCCCGCCTTTTACATCACCCATTGCCCAAATGTTTGGGGAGGTGGTATGCAGGTAACCGTTTACAACAATAGCCCCGTGGCTATCCACTTCTACTCCGGCTGCCTGAAGATTCAGTCCCTCAATCATTGGCTTGCGTCCCGTAGCTACCAGGATGGCATCACCTTCTATGTCAGAAGATGTACCGCCGGCGGTATCCGTATAAGTCAGGATTACACCGTCCGTTGTATCGCGGATGGATTGTGCACGGGCGTTGAGGCGGATTTCTATTCCTTTCTTTTCGAGTGCCTCTTTTACAGCGTTTGCTATATCGCGGTCTTCGCGGGCAATAAATTTGTCACCTCCTTCGAGCACGGTCACTTTGCTTCCGAAGCTTGCATACATGGAAGCAAACTCCAGTCCGATATAACCGCCGCCCACGATAATCAGATGTCGGGGCAATACATCCAGTTCCATCAATGATGTGCTGGTATATACCCGTTTGCTGTCTTTCAGCCCGTCTATTGCCGGTATAATGCTGGTTGATCCGGTATTGATGAAAATCTTTTTTCCCTGAAGTTCGATCACTTCGTCGGGAAGGGTTACTTTCACCACATCTTTTGAAACGAACGATGCCATTCCGGTGTAAATGGTTACATTGGGGAGACTGCTCAGTTTGTCGAACATATTAGCCCTTGAAGCTGCTGTCATTTCGTTTTTCCGTGCGATGGCGGCTTTATAAGCTTCGGCCTGCTTTTCGTAACTGGTTGGGTAGAGCCAACTCACCTTTTCAGCTTCATGGATAAGGCGTTTGGTAGGCACACAGGCTATATTGGGGCAAGTACCTCCATACATCATGGCAGAGCGTTCAATCAGTGCGACTTTCCAGCCGCGTTTGGCTAATTCGGCGGTCAGCGTCTTGCCGCCCTTGCCGAAACCGATAATAATGGCATCATATTGTTTCATAATTCTTATACTTTAGAAGGATGTATCTTTAATGTCAGTTTATAACATTCCGTAACCCTTATTTGTTCCGTTTTTCCCAGTCGGCTTTTTTGAGGGAGTTCAGTACACGCTGCGATGAATCGGAAAGCAGGGTAACGGCACTTGCCAGAATTACGATATCTTTAATTACCAGACGTCCGGCACCGGATAGGAGCGGGAAGCCATATTCTCCGCTTCCCAGGTTCGGAACCCAGACTTCGGGAGTGGTCACCAGGAAGGAGAGTGTACCGAGTGTCATGATGATGGCCAGTGTGTCGCCGATAAGCGCCACTTTGGGGAAGAAGATGCCTAAGAATACCAGGATACCGATGGACATAATCAAAGCTCCCAATCCATAAGAGAACGTGTAGGTTCTGTTCGCTTCGTGCCATTCGCGGTTGGCCGGAACATAAGCACCTTCCGGATTTTTGTGTTCCTTATATTCGGGGGCATCTTTGGCGTAGAAGAAACTCATAAACGGACTGTTGGCTACAAATGGTACAATGCCGTCGGCCTCGTAATGAAAATACTTCAGTCCGCCGATCCAAACGAAAACAACGAGGATGGCTACGCGGATAAATTTCAGTCCGAAACCTTTCAGACCGGATGCTACTGTGAGCAGAGTGATAAATTTCTCTTTCATGCTATTTCTTTTTATGGGTTTAACTTTCTGATGCAAAGATCCGGTTTTTCCCATCGGCGGGAAATAGCAATATCGCCGGATGAATTGTCAATTCTTCCCTTCTACCGAATTTCGGTATTGCACAGGGCTTTCTCCGGTCATGTTTTTGAAGAAACGGCTGAAAGAGGACTGGTCCTCAAATCCCAGAATATCAGCAATCTCTTTCGAACTTTTGTTACTGTATAAAAGGAGTCGTTTGGCTTCTGCTTCCACCCGTTCATGGATGACGCGCAGGGGCGAAGGCAGTTTACAGGAAGAAAAGATGTTCGAGAGTGTTTTGGGTGATTTATGCAGCATGTCGGCATAATCCTGCACTTGCTTTTTAGTCCGGAAGTGTTCGTCTACCAGATTATAGTATTGGCGGATGATCTCGAAGCTGTATTCCTTCTCCTGGGTGATATTCAGTCTTTGCCGGGCGATGCGTGTACTCTGGATGATGAAACGTTTAAGCAGGATGCGGAGCATCTCTTCCTGTAGATTGTCCGATACGGTGAATTCGCGGTCCAGCAAACCCACTACATCTTCCATCGACCGCCGTTCCGATTCGTTGAGCATAAATCTCACCACGTGCGAAGAACCGTTGAACAGAAATCCACTGCACGACACTTCATGGTCATTGCCGTAAATACAATAGAAGTTGCTGTTGAACAGCACCGTCAGATACTCTCCATCGATGGACAGGAACTCCAGATGCTGGAGATTGGAGAGGGAGATCACCTCGTTTTCGGCCAGTGTCACTTCCTGATGGTCTATCTCCAGGGTAATGCTTCCTTGGCGTACCCATATGAATTTATACAAACTCTTTTCTTTCTGCAAGTTCTTTTCGGTATGATAGCTTGTGGTCAATGCAAGCATACCTTTCAGTTTTGTCTGGTAAGTTCTTATCATAATCAATCCTCCATGGCTGATGCGTCAAATGACAGGGGTAATAAATGTCCCACACTCTGTATTTCGTAAATACACTTTTTGCCGTAAAGCAATATACGTATGGGTTGTTTGTATCTTTTTTCCGTTTCCAGAATCACCTGGCGACAGGCGCCGCAAGGAGGAATCGGAGTGTCGATAAAGTCTTTTTCCGTACGTGCGGCGATGGCAAGAGTCTTCACTGCCTGGTCCGGATACTGCGAATTGGCATAGAACAACGTAGTTCGTTCGGCGCAAAGTCCGGACGGGTAGGCTGCGTTTTCCTGATTGGTTCCTGTCACTATCACTCCGTTGGCCAGCAGTGCTGCCGCTCCTACCGAGAAGTGCGAGTAAGGTGCATAGCTACGCTGGGTTGCCTCGATGGCATCATCCAATAAGGCACGGTCTGCGTCATTGAGTTCGTCATATTCATATACTTTAATTACAGAGGTAATAGTCAGGTCTTTCATGTGGGTAGGTGGTTTATAGTTCTACAAATCATGTTACAAAGTTAGAAAAGAGATTGATAATCCCAATTATTTTTATGATTTTTGTGCCGCATAACCTAACATACACAAATTATATAGATGAATAGCAAACTTCTCAGGCTGATTGCCGTAGTTACAGTTCTTGCTTTTTCTGTCGGTGCCCAGGCGCAGCGCAGGAATTCCCGTTACGTAGATTATATAAATAAGTATAGTGCCCTGGCTGTAGAGCAAATGAAGGAGCACAAGATACCCGCCAGTATCACATTGGCGCAGGGGCTGCTTGAAAGTGGTGCCGGTATGAGCACGCTGGCGCGTAAAAGTAATAACCACTTCGGCATCAAATGCGGTAGTAGCTGGAATGGACGTACCGTACGCCATGACGACGATGCCCGTAACGAATGCTTCCGTGCTTATCGCAATCCCCGTGATTCGTACGAGGACCATTCGGCATTTCTGAAACGCGGTGCCCGCTATGCTTTCTTGTTTAAACTGAAGATAACGGATTATAAAGGCTGGGCCCGTGGGTTGAAAAAGGCGGGATATGCCACCGATCCTTCGTATGCCAACCGTCTGATTACGATTATTGAAGACTACGACCTTTATAAATATGACCGTAAGGGAGGATGGAGTTCGTCAAAGAGTGAACCGACGGTACTCAATCCGCATCAGGTCTACATAGCAAACGGTATCGCTTATATTGTAGCCCGTGACGGAGATACGTTTAAGTCGTTGGGTAAAGAGTTCGATATCCGTTGGAAGAAGTTGGTGAAGTATAACGACTTGCAACGTGATTATACCTTGATGGATGGTGATATCATTTATCTGAAAGAGAAGAAAAAGAGAGCGTCGAAACCTTATACCGTTTATATCGTCAAAGACGGAGACTCCATGCATACCATTTCTCAGAAATATGCCATCCGGTTGAAGAACCTGTATAAGATGAACCGTAAGGACGGGGATTATGTTCCCGAAGTGGGAGACAGGTTGAGGCTGAGGTAGACTTTGCCGCTGCGGTATATAAGAAATGTATTAATAGCAAAAGGGTGTAGCCATACTTTATGCATGGCTACACCCTTTTGCTATTAGGGCTACACCCTTTCTGCCGGATGGCTACACCCAAACGTGTGTTTTTCACCGCAGAGAACACAGTTACGCTTTGTTACGAAACTGTACAGGGTGTTCATTATCGGACACCTTGTTTCTCTTCTTCCTGCTGAAACACAGTACTTTCCTTTTTTGGCATAAGGTTTGATCATAGAAATACAAAGAATATTTGTAAATCTATAATTGACTATATATGGACAGAGAAATTCCAAAAGAGGTGCGCAATAAAGAGCGTAATAAAAAGATTATTCGTTTTTCGGCCATCGGTATTATCGGGATAGTAGGCATTAGCCTACTAATTTCGTTGTTGCGTACGGGAGTACAGAAGAAGGATCTCGTGTTGTCTACCGTTGACAAGGGGACGATCGAGGTCAGTGTCAGTGCTTCGGGCAAAGTGGTTCCGGCTTTTGAAGAGATCATCAATTCACCGATCAACACCCGCATCGTGGAAGTATATAGAAAGGGCGGTGACAGTGTAGATGTAGGTACTCCCATCCTGAAACTCGACTTACAAAGTACGGAAACCGACTATAAAAAACTACTGGATGAAGAGCAAATGAAACGTTATAAGCTCGATCAGGCGCAGGTGAACAGCCAGACCAAATTGAGCGATATGGCCATGCAGATCAAAGTGTCGGAAATGAAACTGGCGCGGATGAAGGTGGAGCTTCGCAACGAACAATACCTCGACAGTCTTGGAGCCGGTACGACCGATAAGGTACGCCAGGCCGAATTGAGCTACAATACGTCCCGCCTCGAATTGGAACAACTCAAACAACAATATGCCAACGAGAAACAGGTAGCAGCCGCCGACCTGAAAGTGCTTGAACTCGACCTCAACATGTTCCGTAAGGGACTTGCCGAAATGAAGCGTACGTTGGACGATGCACAGATACGTTCGCCGCGCAAAGCCATCCTTACTTATATCAACAACCAGATCGGTGCGCAGATTCCTCAAGGAGGGCAGGTGGCTATCATTTCGGATCTGAGTCATTTCAAAGTGGATGGCGAGATTGCCGATACTTATGGTGACCGTGTGGCAGCGGGCGGAAAGGCTATTGTGAAAGTGGGCAGTGAGAAACTCGAGGGGACCGTAAGCAGTGTCACTCCGCTTTCAAAGAACGGAGTTATCTCTTTCTCCGTGCAACTGAAAGAAGATAATAACAAGCGGTTGCGTTCGGGACTCAAGACCGATGTATATGTGATGAATGCCGTGAAAGAAGATGTGTTGCGTATAGCCAATGCCTCTTATTATGTAGGCCGCGGCGAATACGATCTGTTCGTGATGACTTCGGACGATGAAATCGTAAAACGGAAAGTTCAGCTGGGCGATTCGAACTTTGAGTTTGTAGAAGTGGTGAGCGGACTCAATCCGGGAGACAAGGTGGTGGTCAGCGACATGACCAACTACAAAAATAAGAACAAACTCAAAGTGAAATAATACGCCGAAAAAACTTTTTAAATCAAGGCACCTTAGGGTTTAAACCAAAGGCTTGTTGGTTTTAAGCCAACGGAATTTTGGTTTAAAAGGTGGATTGTGTGCCTTTTAAGATGTGAAACTATGATAACAATTTATCTCAAACAATCTTATAATTTGCTGAAAGAGAACCGTTTCGTAAATGGAATCTCTGTAGCGGGTACCGCTTTGTCGGTGGCAGCAGTGATGCTTATTTACCTCGTCTATCAAGTAAATTTCTCTGCGTATGCGCCGGAGTCTAACCGATACCGCATCCTTTTTGTAAACAGTCTGCAAGCGTGCGGGAGTGACGGGAATCCCATCAATAATGGGGGTATGAGTCACAAGGTAGTACGCGAATGTCTTTATCCTTTGCAGACGCCCGAGGCAGTGACTGCTTTTACCGACAGACAACTTCCGGTCAATATACGCGGACAGCAGTTTTATGATAAATATACGATTAAGTTTACCGATGACGGCTTCTGGAAAGTATTTGACTTCACCTTTCTTTCCGGTGTCCCCTTTACACATGCCGATTGGGAATCGGGTATACGGCAAGCGGTTATTTCTGATAAACTGGCACGTAAGTTATTTGGTACGGTTGAAGCAACAGGGCAGACTTTACGCATGAATTATGCCGATTATCAGATATGCGGTGTGGTGAAAGAGGTGAGTCAAGCTGCCGAAAACGCCTATGGAGATGTATGGGTGCCCTATACGGTCAACTCCTCCTTATTAAAGGAAAATGTTAACTATTGCGAAGGAACTACGGGGGAGTTTACCTCCTGCATCCTGGCACGTTCTTCATCCGATTTCGAACCGATCCGCAAAGAGATGCTGAAGTTGCAGGCGGCTTTCAATGCTTCGCTTACCAACACAAAACTTGACTATATGTATTCTCCCTATACCCAGTGGCAGGCCGTGCTGGGTACAAATGGTTTCGATCGGGGTACAGTGGGCGAATGGTTTAAAACTACCGGTGCGACGGTTCTTTTCCTTTTGCTCCTGCCTGCCTTGAATATAATAGGTATAACGCTGACACAGTTTCGCAAACGTCGCAGTGAGATTGGGGTTCGTAAAGCGTTCGGTGCTCGTTCGTTTTCGCTGGTAGAGCAAGTGATGACCGAGAACCTGTTGATCTCCTGCATAGGTGGGCTGATCGGACTGGTGTTGTCATACGCCTTGTTATCTCTTTGCAGGTCGTTTTTCTTTTCGGGAACTATTGCTCTGACACACGATATGCTGATACAGCCCTTCACTTTTGTTGCGGCTTTCTTTTTCACGCTGTTACTGAATTTGCTGAGTGCCGCGATCCCCGCCTGGCGGGCCTCACGGATGCCTATTACAGAGGCGTTGCATGATATGGAATAATTTTAAAAACAAAGACCCGTTATGATAAAGCAAATATTTAAGATAATATGGAACCAACGCCGCTCTAACGGTTGGATATGGATGGAACTTCTGGTCGTATTCGTTGCGCTGTGGTATCTGGTAGATATGTTTGTGGTACAGTTCTATTCCTATTCCCGTCCGTTGGGCTATGATATCACGAATTGCTGGCGGCTTTCGTTTGATGTTTATCCCGAAGATGCCGCCGAGTATGTCAGCGACACTACTCAGGCTCCTACCGAAGGCGAAGCATTGGCCCGGATCCTTGAACGCCTGCGTCGTGCCCCGGAAGTGGATAATGCTTGTGTTGCTTTCTATTCCTCACCCTATTCCGGAGGTAATTCATGGACACAGATCATGCCTTGTACGGCCGATAGCGGTAAGTTCAAAGAGCAATCCTATCACCAATATACCGTTTCTCCCGAATTTTATGATGTATTTCGTATCCGGAGCCGTGAGGGACAGCTTCTGAGTGAATTATTGAACAAAAAACAGTTGGAATATTTTATTACTCCGGATCTGGAAAAAGATTTCTTCGGTGAGGAGTCGGCAGTAGGACAGAAAGTATGTTATCCCGGCAGTAGTATGCGGGAGATACGCATTGCGGCAGTGACCGTCCCGGTTCGTATGACCGAGTTTGTGAAGCCGGAGCCCGAACTTTTCTTTACTATGAGACCGAAAGAACTGGAACGTCAGGTGAATGCTTCCGGGGTAGCTAATATGGAGATAACCGTGCGGATGAAAGAAGATTTGACTCCGGAACAGATGGGGACTTTCCTAAACCGGATGAAGAGCCAGTTGACGGAGAATAATCTCTACGTTGCCAGCATGAAGGATATGAAGCAACAACGCAGTGAACGATTGCGGTCTGAATGGCGGAAAATCAGCATTAACCTTCTGTTGTCCGTTTTCATCTTGCTGAACGTGCTTTTCGGCATTACGGGAACTTTTTGGCTACGCATCGAGCAACGGCGTAGTGAAACCGGTCTGCGGATGGCACTGGGCAGTACACGCAGGCGGGTAGGATGGTTCTTCACTGCCGAGGGGTGGTTATTGCTGACCACCGTAACTCCGCTGGTGCTGTTTGTCATGTTCAATATGATACACATGGAAATTCCCGATTTGTACAATCTTCCTTTCTCCTGGTGGCGTTTTGCTGTCGGTTTTGGTGGGGTACTGTTGCTGATGGGGCTGATCATTGCGTTGGGCACGTGGTTGCCTGCCCGTCGGGCCATGAAGTTGCAGCCGGCGGAAGCGCTGCACTATGAATAATAAATTTAGTACCGAACAGACATGATAAAACTCTATTTCAAACAATCGTGGGCGTTGATCCGCCAGAATAAACTGTTCAGCAGTCTCTATGTGCTGGGCACAGGGCTGGCCATTGCCATGACAATGATTATTGTCATTGTGTATTATGTAAAGATCGCCCCTATCTATCCCGAAACGAACCGGTCTCAGACGATGGTGTTGACGTCGGTAGCCGTAAAAAACACCGAGCAACATTCTATGACCAAGTCCTCCTGTTCTTATCATATGCTGAAAGAATGGATCTATCCGTTGAAAAACGCGGAAGAAGTGACGGCCGTTTTGGGACGTATGTTATTGGGAAATTATGTACAGCCCGAAGATGGTGGGAATGTAATTCCCGTAATGGTGAAACAGACCGATCCTGCATTCTTCCGGGTGTTCCCGTTTGAATTCCTGGGCGGACAGGCTTTCTCACAGGCCGATTTTGAAAGCGGAATCCACAATGTAGTGCTCTCGGAGAGTGGTGCCCGCCGGATATTGGGTGACACAGAAGCGGTGGGACGTACGTTCTCGCTGAATTTTGAAAACTATCGGGTAGTGGGCGTGGTGCGTAGCGGCAGTTATATGCTCAGCGACTCTTATGCCGACGTGTATATGCCCTATACTTGTATAACCGGTTATGATCGGGGGGATAAAATGGCCAATATGGTAGGTCCTTATCAGGTGTTTATCAAACTGCCTGGGGCGGATGATGCCCCGAAGCTACGTGCTGAAATACAGGAGTTGGTTCATAAATTCAACCACTCTCAGCCCGATCTGGAAATAGACTTGAACAATCAGCCTCTTCCTTATTGGCAGTATCCTCTTAAACAAATGGGGTATTCGGAGATTGACTGGGCGAACGTATTCAAAATACATGGTTGGCTGTTGCTTGCTTTCCTGTTTGTTCCGGCCATCAACCTGGGCGGGATGATTTCCAGCCGGATGGAACAACGTCTTTCCGAGATGGGGATACGCAAAGCCTTCGGAGCCAATCGTTCGGTATTGTTAGGACAGGTGCTTTGGGAGAATCTGGCGCTCACCTGTGTAGGCGGTTTTATCGGTCTGCTGTTGTCATGGGGAGGTCTGGTGTTGGGGCGTAATTGGATTTTCGGTTTGTTCAATTCGTGGCCGGTACCCATCCCCGAAGGAGTGGAGGTTAATCTAAGTCCGGATATGTTGTTCAGTCCGTTTGTGTTTGTCCTTGCGTTCGGTACGTGTGTATTGCTCAACCTGCTTTCGGCTTTTTGTCCCGCATGGTATTCACTGCGTAAAAACATCATATATTCCATCAACGAAAAGATATAAATAGCCATGAATCAATTAATACTGAAAAACTTGTGGGCGCGCCGCAGTCGCAACCTGTGGCTATTGGCCGAGATTGTATTGGTTTGTATTGTCTCTTGGAAAATAGCGGACCCTTTGGTCGTGCTTACCCATGACCGTACGTTACCTGAGGGCTTTCGTTCCGATCATTTGTTTGTTCTTGAACTGGCGACTTTGCCGGAGAAATCCGGGAAGTTTCGTCCCGAAGAAGACGACAGCCTGTCCCGCAGGGAAAACCTGGGCCGCATTTTTCAACAGGTGAAGAATTATGAAGGTGTGGAGTCTGCTACGTTTTTTTTCAATCGTATAATGCCTTATTCCGGTAGCAGTACCACTTCTCCCCAGACGTTTAAGGGAGATTCTACCTATATGTCGGCATGGCAGATCTCTTTCCTGAACCGTTCGGACTTCTTCCGGACCATGGGGTTTGAAGGAGCTGAGGGGATGACGGCCGGAGAGCTGGACGAACGTATCTTTGATAAAGATGAATATGTGCTGACAGCCAATACGTCGGAGTTCTTTTTGCATCCGGAGAGTCCTCTCACCGGGCGGACGACATGGAACAACGACAGCACTGCCGAATATCGGGTGGCGGGTGTGATAAAACCTTTTCGCTATCGAAGCTATATGCAACCTCAGCCGGTCCGTCTGAATCCCCTGTCGGTTATGCCCGAACGGTATTATTCGGATTTGCCTCAGATTGTTTTCCGAATCGGGGATCGTCTTTCCGAAGAGGTGTTTTTGCATCACTTCATCCCTTGGACGGGGAAAGAGTTGAAAGCCGGAAATATATATGTGAATTCGGTGCAGTCGTATACCGATTTGCGTAAACAGTCGGAGTTCAGTGCCGGTACTACCGATACATACCGTAAAAATATAACTTTGGGCTTGTTCTTTCTGATCAATCTCTGTCTGGGGGTGGCCGGAACGTTCTGGCTGCAAACCCGTACACGGCGGGAGGAAGTCGGCATTATGCTTTCATTCGGAGCCCGGCCGCAAAACATTGTTCGGATGCTGCTGGGTGAAGGATGGGTACTGACAACAATCGGAACGCTGTTGGGATGCCTTGTTTATTTGCAATATGCCTTGAAAGAAGGACTATACTCCACAAATTGGGGATCATGGTCACCCGAAGTGGCTTCGCCTGCTTATTGGATCAATCATTTCGGTTGGCACTTCCTGGCAACTTCCCTGATGGTGTACATCTTGTTGCTGATTGTCGTTTCAGTCGGCATTTGGATACCTGCCCGGAAGATTAGCCGCATCAATCCGGTAGATGCTTTGCGTGATGAATAACTATTAAAATTACATACTATGATAAAACTTTATTTAAAACAATCGTGGATGTTGATCCGTCAGAACAAGTTGTTCAGCAGTCTGTATGTACTGGGTACGGGGCTTGCCATTGCCATGACGATGATTATTGCCATTGTGTATTATATTAAAATAGCTCCTATTTATCCGGAAGTGAACCGTTCGGTGACGATGCGGATGAAAGGGGTGAGTGCCATGCATGTGAAAGGAGGCGGAAATTTATATCTCTGTTCTTATGAAATGCTGAAAGAGTGGTTCTACCCACTGAAATCAGCGGAGCTGGTTACCGCTGTAAACGAACACTTTCTGAACCGGGAGGGGGCTTATATACAACCGGCCGGGGGAGGTGAGCAGATACCGGCTTTGGTAAAGTATACCGATCCTAATTTTTTTCGGTTATTTGAGTTTGAATTTTTGAACGGGAAGCCTTTTTCGGAAGCGGATTTAGCCAGTGGAATCCGTAATGTAGTACTTTCTGACCGGATGGCCCGCCGCATTTTTGGCAGGACCGATGTGGTTGGGCAAACGTTTAAACTGGATTTCAAAGAGTCTAAAGTCGTCGGAGTGGTACGTGAGGGCAGTTATCTGTTGCCGGCATCTTACGGGCAAATCTATATGCCCTATTCTTGCTTGCCAGGATATGACAGTAACAATGATGGCAGTCATAAAGTCGGTACCTATATCGTTTATTTTAAGGTTCGCCAGAAAGAAGATATGCCGAAACTGTATGCGGAGGTCAATGAAATGGTGCATAAATACAATATTTCCCAGAAAGAATATACAGTTGATATTTTTCATCAGCCGGATCCGTATTGGCAGACTTGGTTCAGAGAGGGCAATACGAACGAGATTGATTGGATGTCGGTCATTAAACTGTATGGAGGAGCTCTTTTGGCTTTGTTGTTAGTGCCTGCTATTAATTTGAGTGGGATGATATCCAGTCGCATGGACGATCGTCTGGCGGAAATGGGGATACGAAAAGCGTTCGGGGCCAATCGGAAACAATTATTGAATCAAGTGTTATGGGAAAATCTGCTTCTTACTTGCATCGGCGGGCTGATGGGACTTATTGTTTCATGGGGGCTGCTTGTGTTAGGGCGTAATTGGGTATTTAGCCTGTTCGACAAATATCCGACAGTTGTGTCCGACGGAGTCGATGTGGCTATCAATCCGCAAATGCTGTTCAGTCCTTTAATGTTTTGCGTAACATTTGCTTTTTGTTTGATACTGAACCTGCTCTCTGCCTGGTGGCCCACATGGCGCTCGTTGCACAACGATATTATTGACTCACTTAACACTAAGAAATAAATCATGATACGACTTATAATAAAGAACCTCTGGGCCCGTCGTCGGAAAAACGGATGGCTGTTGGCCGAATTGATATTGGTATCGATCGTCACGTGGGTGATTGTCGATCCGTTGGTAGTGTTGACACACGATCGGAATCTGCCGGAGGGCTATCGTCCCGATCATCTTTTCTTGCTTCAGTTGGCATCGTTCCCTGCCGAATCGGAGCAATTCCATATCGAAGAGAATGATACATTGGCGCGTAAAGCCAATTTTGAGCGGTTGCTCGACAAGCTGAAACATTATGAAGGAGTAAAGTATACTACTTTCATCTTGAATGGCCAATATCCTTCATCGAATTCCACGAGTAACGGTAATACGATGTTCGATACCATTCCGGTCCGCACTCTCCGTCTTACTTTCATGCCCCACACCGATTATTTCCGGACCATGGGGATGGAGGGAGCCGAAGGTATGACGGCCGAACAATTGGATAACCGTGACTTCCGTTGGACCGAATCGGTATTGACTGCGGACGTAGCGTATCGGCTGAAGGATGGAAAACCGCTTTACGGACGTCGTTTGGGGGAAAATGGAGATGATGAAGACTATCGGGTGGGAGGAGTGATCGCCCCTCTTCGTTACCGGAGTTATATGCAACCCATGCCCATAGAGTTATGCGTGTTTGAAGAGTTTCCTGATTATATGTACTATTATCTTCCGTTAATCGCTTTTCGTATAGACGACAATCTGTCGGAGAAGGCTTTTCTGCATCACTTCCGTGAGTGGATGGATAAAGGACTGACGGTAGGCAACTATTATGTGAAGTCTGTACGGCCCTTCAGCAGCATTCAGGATCAACATGAGTTTTCTGAAGGTATCACTAACCAGTATCGCCTGAACCTGGCTTTAGGTATATTCTTTTTAGTGAACCTTTGTTTGGGAGTGGCCGGAACTTTCTGGATGCAGACCCGTTCGCGCCGTGAAGAGGTGGGCATCATGCTTTCTTTTGGCGGTAATCCTTCACATATCACCCGCCTGCTTTTATACGAAGGTTGGGTGCTGACCACATTGGGGACGTTGATAGGCTGCTTGCTCTATTTGCAATATGCGTTGAAGGATGGTCTCTATACTACCTGTATCGGTTCGGAAGAGATGATGCCTGTTTATTGGATTAACCATTTCGGTCTGCATTTTGCGGCTGTTTCCCTGATTGTATACCTTTTGCTGTTGATTGTTGTTTCTATCGGAATCTGGATGCCGGCACACAAACTCAGCCGCATCAATCCGGTGGATGCTTTGCGGGACGAATAACCAATAAATAAAATAAATTGCTATGATGGTATTATACTTCAAACAGGCCTGGCAACTCCTGAAACAGAATCCTTTATTCAGCAGTGTGTACATACTCGGTACAGGACTGGGGATTGCCATGACCATGAGCCTGGTGATCATCTGTTACATCAAGATGGCTCCGGTCCATCCCGAAGAGAACCGGAACCGTATCCTGGTCAGTAAAGGAATGACTGTTGTAGAGCAGAAAAACCAGGAGAATTGGTTCAGTTCTCACGTATCCTTTCAGGCAGTGAAGCGTTTTTATTATCCGCTGAAGAGTACCGAGGCTGTAGGGGCATCTATGGATGGGCGCAGTACATCATTACTTGAATTGCCTGGTGACGGAGATTTGAAAGAGGTACAGGTGAAGCTGGTAGATGCCGGGTTCTGGAAGGTGTTTCAATTTGCCTTTGTAGACGGCAAGCCGTTTAGTCAGGCCGATTTTGATTCCGGATTACGAAAAGCTGTCATTTCGCGTACAATGGCTCGCCAGCTTTTTGGAGAGACTCCACCGGTAGGTCGTACTTTTGTTCTTGATTCCGATGAATATAGAGTATGTGGAGTTGTAAAAGATGTTTCCTTCATTACCCCTGCTACGTATGCGGATATTTGGTTACCACTGACGGTTGATTCCGATATTATAAAGGATAATAAGGGTGGCTATGAGTTGGTAGGTGATCTGAATGTCTATATGTTGGCTCCTTCTGTCGATGCTAAAGATAAGGTAATTACAGAGGTACGTGACGTGTTCCGCAAATATAATTATTCTCAGAAAAAATACAGTGTCGATTTACATGGGCAACCGGTATCTTACTGGAAAAGTATTTTTTATGAATATTCTAATTCGGCACCCGACTGGGGAGAGCTGTTACGAGTGTATGGCACTATCCTGTTAGCTTTATTATTTGTTCCGGCACTGAATCTGGCAGGAATGATTGCTTCACGTATGAAGCGCCAGCTTTCCGAATTGGGCATACGTAAGGCTTTCGGTGCTTCCAAAACTTCGCTTCTGTTGCAGGTATTTTGGGAAAATCTGTTTCTTACTGGCATCGGAGGTCTGTTCGGTTTGTTACTTTCGTATCTGATTGTCTATTGTGGTCGGAACTGGCTTCCGGACCTGTTGTCTTTCTCGGTAGATGTGATGCCCGAGGGAGTCGATAGCTTCTTGACTCCCGGTATGTTGCTGAATCCGGTGGTGATAGGTATTACCTTCATGGTCAGCTTGGTGCTGAATGTATTGTCGGCTCTGATTCCGGCTTTACATGCTTTGAAGAAAGATATTGTATATTCGCTTAACGAAAAAAGATAAAAGATATGAACCTGATGATGATACTCCGCCAGTTGTGGAACCAGCGTGCTGCCAATGGATGGATTCTGGGAGAACTGGTGGTTGTGACTTATTTTTTATGGGGAGTAGTCGACCCTGTGTACGTATTATTATCCGATAAGGCATTGCCCGATCATTATGATCTTACCGATACTTACCTGCTCAGTATAGGTGAATATTCAACTAACCATACCAAATATAAACCGGAGATGGCTTCCGATTCGCTGAAACGTATTGACTTTATGCGCATCGTAGATCAGGTACGCCGCTATCCGGGTGTTTCTAATGTGACTGTCAGCCTTTTTAATTCTTATCCGCAAAGCGGGGGTTGGAACGGAGGACAGGTTTTCAATGATACGATTCTTGCATATTCACAGCAGATGACCTTCCTTTCCGGAACCGACTATTTTGGAGTTTTCCGTATACACGATGCACGGACAGGGCAAATTCCTCCGGTACTTGCGGAAGGAGAACAGGGGATCTACCTGACTCCTGATCTCGCAGAGAAGTTGTTCGGCGAGAAATATCCGCAAAATAAATGGGTGCATTGGGGAGATACGACCCGTAAGTTTCCGTTGACCGCTATAATCGACCCCGTACAGATAAGAAGTAATAACCAACCCGGTCCTCTGATATTCAAGACTACTTCTGAATTGAAACATCTTCCGGGCAGAGTGCGGATTTGTTTCCGGGTGCGTGATGGACTCGCTTCACCTGTTTTCACTGAGACATTTAAACGTGAAATGCGTCCCCGAATGCAGATCGGGAACTATTATCTGGCATCGCTTACGGATTTCAGGACGGAAAGTAAAAATTTTGAGTATTATATGGGAACTACGGGGACTATCCGGTTGCAGACCATTCTCGCTTTATTTTTTCTGTTGTGTGTCTTTTTGGGGATGGAGGGTACCTTTTGGCTGCGTTGCAATGCCCGCCGGGAGGAAATAGGGCTCTATATGGCAATGGGGTCTAACCGCCACCGGTTGATCCGGCAGTTTCTTTTTGAAGCCTGGTGGATGGTGACTATCGCATTTGTAGTAGGAGCATTGGTACAACTTCAAATAGTATATCTGAATGGCTTTGCTTTCCCGCCGGATAATCCGAACCCGGATTATATACAGAATCGTCCGGTGTTGCACTTCCTTATTGTATCGGTTATTTCGTATGTTCTGATTCTGGCTGTTTCGTTTGTGGCAACTTATATTCCGGTTTCAAAAGCAGCACGGATGAATCCTGCGGATGCTTTGCGGGACGAGTAACCGGATTGTTCGGCAAATACTTCTACCACAGAGGAGACATGAAGTAACACAGATTATTTATATTGATCAGCAGTGACTTAAATTTTCCTCTGTGTTTCTCTGTGTTTCTCTGTGTTCTCTGTGGTGAGTTTTGATACATCTCCATGATTTCAAAGAACTTTGGACGGTATATAACTTTTTTAAATATCAGTTCTGCGAATATCTGTATTCGTTGGGCGTTACTCCCGTAATTTTCTTGAAAAACAAGCAGAATAACTGCGTGTTAGAAAATCCCAGTTGACCGGCTATTGCTTTGATTGTATTCTCTTTATCAAGTAGCATTCTCTTTGCGGTTTCCATTCTTTTTAACTGGAAGAACTCCAGTAAGGTTTTACCGGTTTCAAACGTGAGTAAATCTTCAAAATAGGCAACGGAGAGCTTTAAATTTTCAGCACAATATGCGGAGGTAGGCGGACCTTCCCACTTTAGCTTACCGGAATAAATATAATCATCCAATAAACGGTCCGTTTTGTCGAGCAGCACTTTATTCTTGTTCTCCCTGGTGATAAACTGCCGTTCGTAGAACCGGGTACAATAATCCAACAATAGTTCGATGTATCGTGAAATCAGTGTTTGGCTATGGCGGTCTATCGGGTGATGTAATTCCTCGTCCATTTCCCGTAGGCATTCTATAATCTTATCCTTTTCGCGTTGGGACAGATGTAAAGCCTCTTCTTTCCGGTAGAAAAAGAAAGTATATTCTTGAATGTTTTTTTCAAGTGTGGTACCATAAAGCAGATCGGGATGGAAAGCCAGTAACCATCCCTGCTGTGGGAGTACTCTGTTTTTGTGGATGTCGAAGGTTTGTTCCGGAGGGAGGAAAACCATTGTCGCATTGGAATAGTCATAAGCTTTGCGTCCGCAACAACAGCAGTCCTCTATGTCGTTCTCCATCAACAGTATTGTGTAAAAATCGAATTTAATGCTGTGCTGTTCCACATTCGTATGATCCAGACGGATAATGCTTGCCTGTGGATGCAGCGTCTTGCATCCCAGGCAGCGGTTGCATTGATGCACCGTTTTGATATCTAATGTTTCTTTACCGGAAGAGGCCATTATACTTGAATTATCCTGTATTCTGTCGGGGTACAGCCAACATTCTTTTTAAATATGCGTGTGAAATGTTGTGGGTATTGGAATCCCAGTTCATATGCAATCTCACTGACTGTTTTTTCTGAAGCCAATATCTTTTCTTTGGCTACATTTATTATTTTACCCTGGATGTATTCCTGAGCAGTCTTACCCGTTTCTTTTTTAACTAGGTCGCCGAAATAGTTGGAAGACAAGTTTACCTTATCTGCAAAATATTTCACTGTGGGTAATCCTTCGGTTTGCGACTGCTCACTTTGGAAGTAGAGATCCAATAGTTCTTCGAACTTCACCAGTACGTCCTTGTTCACTTTTGAACGTGTGACGAACTGCCGTTCATAGAAACGCATGCAATAGTCCAATAATAATTCGATATTTCTTGAAATCAGGCGTTTGCTGTGCTTGTCTATCGGACGTGATAATTCTAACTGGACTTTATCCAGGCAATCCTGAAAGATCTTTTTCTCTTCGTCCGAAAGATGAAGGGCTTCATTTGAAGCGTATGAAAAGAATGAATACTGTTTGATTTCCTGTCCCAGAGATGTGCCGCGTATCAGGTCGGGATGAAATAATATACCGTGTGACTTCGGACGTATCCCGTCAGTCACCTTTACCTCTACTACCTGTCCGGGGGCAAAACTTGTTACTGTGCCTTCTTGATAGTCATACATCTGCCGTCCGTAGCGTAGATCGCCGCACTTTGTTTGTTTCAGAAACAAAGCGTACAGTCCGTAATTGAGGGTGAAGTGTGTGGGGAACAACGTGGCTTTCGACAAGTCGACTACTGTCACCAAAGGGTGCAATGTTTCGAGACCGTACATCTGGTTATACTGGTCTACCGAATTGAGCTTAATTACTTCTTCCATAGGGCATATTGTTATTTATCTGTGACAAATGTAGGGATTTTCATCATATGTAGTATGGGTTGGAGGAATAAAACCGGAATAGGGGTAAGAATATCCGTAATTGAGGTAATTACATCCGTAATCCGGGTATACGATGAGAACGGAAAGGTGCCTAAATTTGCATCATAAATTTATAATCTTATGAAAATGAAACATTTTATATGGGCATCGGCAATGATAACGTTGCTGTGCTATACCACAAATTCTTTAAATGCACAGAATATGAAAAAAGAAGAAGTTCTACAAAATCCGAGTGTGTTTCCCATAGGAGATGCAAACGTGCAATATGCGAAGTTTTTTATAGGGCAGTCCTATCTGGCGCGCTTGACACAGAATGATGAATTGAATTGTCCTGTCAGCAATGTGACTTTCGAACCCGGATGCCGTAACAATTGGCACAGTCATACGGGTGGACAAATCCTGATAGCTGTCGGAGGAAGAGGGTATTATCAGGAAAAAGGGAAAAATGCCCGTCTGTTACTGCCCGGAGATGTAGTGGAGATAGCTCCGGATGTAGTGCATTGGCATGGAGCCGCCCCTGACAGTTGGTTTTCGCATCTGGCCATCGAATGTAATCCTGAAACCAACCAAAATACTTGGTTGGAACCTGTAGATGATCAGGCATACGCTGAGGCAACTTCCCCCCAAGGGATAGCTGCAACGAGTGTTTCCCGCAATGGCACGACGAGGTTTATCAATCTCGGAAACAACCTTGCACAGACCGATCCCGAACTGGAGGAAATATTCACTAATTTTGCTTTTGGCGAAACACAGCAATATGGTGATTTGGATACTCGTATGCGGATTTTGGTTACAATGGCTTCCACCATTGCCATGAGTACTGCGGGAGAGTATCAAAAAACACTCCAGGCCGCTTTTGTCAACGGAGTTACCCCGCTTGAAATAAAAGAAGTGCTTTATCATGCCGTTCCTTATGTGGGTATGGCAAAGGTTGCGGAATTGATTTCTATAGCCAATGGATTCTTGTCGTCAAAAGGAGTGAAGTTGCCTTTGGAGCCACAGGCGGTGATAACTTCCGAAAACCGTATGGAGAAGGGACTTGCTTTGCAGAAATCCATTTTTGGCGAACGAATAGACAAAATGTATGAAACCGCACCCCAAGGGCAATTGCATTTTCAGGAATATCTTTCCGCCAACTGTTTCGGTGATTATCAAACGCGTCCGGTTCTGGATGTAAAAACGCGTGAAATGTTAACTTTTGCCATCCTTGTGTCACTTGGGGGCTGTGAGGCGCAGGTCAAAGGCCATATTCAAGGCAATATAAATGTTGGCAATGATAAATCTGTGTTGCTGACTGTCATTACTCAATTGTTGCCCTACATTGGTTATCCGCGTACACTCAATGCATTGGCTTGCTTAAATGAGATTGTTCCGGAGGATAAGTAAATCAGGCAGTTCGTTAGCGGGCAGTATGTTCATTATCGGACATCCTTCTATTAGTTTAATGTGCAATTTATGAGGATGTTATTCTTTTGGCATACCATTTGACATGTCTTATTCATATAAGCCAAAATGGAACAAAACGAATCATCTAAATAAATTAAAGTTATGATTACATTAACTTCCCTCTCAAAAATCTATCGTACAAACGAGATTGAGACAGTAGCTCTCGAGAATGTGAACCTGAAAGTGGATCGCGGTGAATTTCTTAGCATAATGGGACCTTCCGGTTGTGGCAAATCGACTCTATTGAATATTATGGGGTTGCTGGATGCGCCTACAACCGGAACAATCGAAATAAACGGCACGCACACGGAAGGGATGAAGGATAAAGAACTGGCTGCCTTCCGTAATAAAACGCTTGGTTTTGTGTTCCAGTCATTCCATCTGATCAATTCTCTTAATGTATTGGACAATGTAGAGCTTCCATTATTATATCGTCGTATAGGCTCTTCCGAACGTCGGAAACTGGCTCAGGAGGTGCTTGAGAAAGTCGGTTTGACTCACCGTATGCGGCATTTCCCCACACAGCTTTCCGGTGGTCAGTGCCAGCGCGTAGCCATTGCCCGTGCCATTATCGGTAATCCGGAGATTATCCTTGCTGATGAGCCTACCGGTAACCTGGACTCCAAGATGGGGGCTGAGGTAATGGAGTTGCTTCATCGGTTAAATAAAGAAGACGGACGTACCATTGTGATGGTGACCCATAACGAGGAGCAGGCCAAACAGACTTCACGCACCATTCGGTTCTTTGACGGACGACAAGTGCAATAATTCAGAAGCATTACACGAGGAATAAACGTTCATTTTTGATAAGAAAGAGAGTTCATTTGTGGGCAGAGTGTTCATTATCGGACACTCTGCCCAAATATCAAGTGGTTGTTTATAAGTGTATTAATTCTTTGGCATGTCATTTGAACATGATCTTAATAAAAAGAAATAATTTAAAACCATAAGTTTATGATTACATTGACTTCTCTCTCGAAAATCTACCGTACGAACGAAATCGAAACAGTGGCTCTTGAAAATGTGAACCTAACAGTAGACCGTGGTGAGTTCCTGAGCATAATGGGACCTTCCGGTTGTGGTAAATCGACTTTGCTGAATATTATGGGGTTGCTGGATGCACCTACTACCGGAACCATAGAGATAAACGGTACACACACTGAAGGCATGAAAGATAAGGAACTGGCAGCTTTCCGTAATAAGACACTTGGGTTCGTATTCCAGTCGTTTCACCTGATTAATTCCCTGAATGTACTGGATAATGTGGAGCTTCCGTTACTGTATCGCCGTATGGGCTCTTCCGAACGTCGGAAACTGGCTCAGGAGGTGCTTGAGAAAGTCGGTTTGACTCACCGTATGCGGCATTTCCCCACTCAACTTTCCGGTGGTCAGTGTCAGCGCGTAGCCATTGCCCGTGCCATTATCGGCAATCCGGAGATTATCCTTGCTGATGAACCTACCGGAAATCTGGACTCCAAGATGGGGGCTGAGGTAATGGAGTTGCTTCACCGGTTAAATAAAGAAGACGGACGTACCATTGTGATGGTGACCCATAACGAGGAGCAGGCCAAACAGACTTCACGCACCATTCGGTTCTTTGACGGACGGCAAGTACAATAATAATCATAATACAGTCATTCATCTCAAAATTAGGAAACGATGAAAATAAGAGTAATGTTAGTGGCTTTAGCTCTCACAATGGGGGCAACTTTCAATATGATACAGGCTCAATGCAGTGATGATTGCCAATGTGGTAAAACTACCGGAAGTAAGGGAATCATTGTTGATAACCGTAAAGTTCCCGGTTTTTCTTCTATCCGTCTGGATGCAGTCGGAGATATCATTTTTACGCAGTCCGATCGTTGTTCTGTTCGGATAGAGGGCCCGCAGAGATATGTATCCGAAACTACAACGAAAGTGGAAAAAGAGACTTTGATGATTGGATATAAAGAGAATAACAGCAATTCCAAAAATGTTAAACTGTATATTGCCGCTCCTGATCTGAAGAGTGTAAAATTGCAGGGAGTAGGCAGCTTCAATTGCCGGACCGCACTTCGGTTGGATCAATTGAAGATAACTCTTTCGGGAGTAGGCGGTGCTGAAATTAGTGATTTGGTTTGTGAAACCCTCAAAGTACGGTTGGATGGTGTAGGCAGTGTCAATATCCGGGTGGATTGTGATGAACTGACAGCTCGTGCCGACGGTGTAGGAAGCATGACCCTGAAAGGCAAAGCCCGTAAAGCTGATATTTCTAAAGGTGGAGTCGGAGGGGTTAATACACGCGGATTGAAAGTAGGAGAATAAAAAGAACACAATGATTAAACAATATTTCAAGCAGGCCCTGTCGCAACTAAAGCAACAACCATTGTTGACTACGATAAGTGTGCTGGGCACTGCACTGACCATTTGCCTGATTATGGTAGTGGTGATGCAACAGCAGATAAAGACGGTTCCTTTTGCTCCTGAAAGTAACCGGAATCGCTTGTTACACGTTAAACAGATGAGTGTAGGCAACAAAACCTGGAGTGACGACGGATCAAGTAACGGCCCAATGGGAATAAAAACGGCGAAGGGATGTTTCGAAGGATTAAAAACTCCCGAAGAAGTCAGTATATATAGTATTCCCGGAACGATGCAGGTTTCTTTGTCGCGGGGAGTGCGTACAGGAGTTGATGCACTTGAGACAGACGGAGCTTTCTGGCGTATATTCGACTTTTCGTTTATCGACGGCAAACCCTATTCGGATGCTGAAGCTAAATCGGGTTTGCCCGTGGCTGTTATAACAGAAAGTGTGGCCCGTCTTCTTTTCGGTACTGCTACAAATGTGGCCGGGAAAGAGATTTTTGTGAACGATGCCCCTTACCGGTTAAGCGGAGTCGTGAAAGATGTCTCTTCAATGGCTTCGACGGCTTATGCACAGATATGGGTCCCATATCTTTCAACTAATATCACAGGAGGGGATAATGTATGGAGTGATGGTATCATGGGAGCGATGCGGGTTGTGATTCTGGCTCGTAGTTCTTCTGATTTTGATGCGATTCGGGCAGAGTGTGAACGACGTCGTTTGGCGTATAATGCCGGATTGGGAGATTATTTTGTTTTTTACCGGGGGCAGCCGGATGACCAGTTGACCATGTCACAGCATAAGTGGGCAAATGAGCAACCGGATATGGCGGGTTATTTTCGCCAACAAGTGATCATTTTCCTTATTTTGTTGTTGGTTCCTGCCATTAACCTGAGTTCGATGACTCACAGCCGCCTGCGACAGCGTGTGGCGGAGATCGGCGTGCGCCGTTCGTTCGGTGCTACCCGCGGAGGGGTGATGGGACAGATTGTTGCCGAGAATTTAGTGTTGACTTTAATGGCGGGTGTTGTAGGATTATTGTTCTGTTTGCTGATCTCCTATGTGTGGGGCGGTACACTTTTTGCCGATTCACGGCTGATGTATCTCAATACGGCTCCGGTCATTGAGTGGAAGATGCTTTTCAAACTCTCTACGTTTATTTATGCTCTGCTCTTTTGTCTGCTGCTAAACTTGCTCAGCAGCGGGTGGCCGGCTTGGCGGGCATCCCGGATGTCAATCATAAATGCTCTTAGCGGAAAACTCACTTAAACACTACATGAACGATGAATAAGAAATTATTAAAACAAATAGTTAATGAACGGCGTTCGAATGCGTGGTTGTTCGTGGAGTTACTGTTAGTAAGTATTGTGCTTTGGTATGTGGTCGACTATATGTTTGTCACTCTTTATACTTATTTTGAGCCTCGTGGTTTTGATATAGAGAATACTTACAGGGTTGAATTTAATTATCTCACGGAAAAAAGCCCCGATTATATAGCCGGCCGTACGGAAGAGGAAAATAATGCCGATATACGTGAGTTATTAGATCGTTTGCGTCGTCGTCCCGGAGTAGAGGCAGTCAGTATGTCACAAAATTCTTTTCCTTACAATGGCAGTAACAGTGGTATGGAAGTACGTCTGGATACTATGGAAAGAAAGTATAATATCCGGCGGTGGGTGACCCCTGACTTTTTCCGTGTATTCCGTTATCGGGGAGCTAACGGAGAAACACCGGAACAATTGGGAGCTTTGCTGAAAGAGGGTACTTTTATGGCATCGCGTAATCTTTTTGAATCCCGTTATCATATAGACTTAAAAGATTATATTGGCAAAGAATTTTGTTTGGATCAGGATACAGCCCGGGGTACAAAGTTGTCTGCCGCACTTGAAGTGATTCGTTACGATGATTTTTCGGCCGCTTGCTATAGCCGGTCGGTAGTAATATTATTGCGGGAGGATCAATTGGCATATGGCAATGAAATCTGTCTGCGTACCAGTGATGGTGAACCTGCCGGATTCGCCGAACGGTTAATGAAAGACGCACCATCCCAATACAGAGTGGGGAATGTCTTTTTGTCGAAAGTAAATTCATTCCAGAATATTCGTCGTACTTTCCAGTTAGACGATATGAATACTTTACGAAACTATTTGGTGGGGATGGGCTTTTTGCTGCTTAATATCTTCCTGGGATTGTTGGGCACTTTCTGGTTCCGGACGCAGCAGCGTAAAGGAGAGATGGCTTTGATGATGGCGGTAGGCGGCAGCAAGAAAAGTGTCTTTTTCCGTTTGCTCAGTGAAGGCTGGTTCATGCTGCTTTTGGCCACTCCGTTGGCACTGGGCATTGACTATTATATTGCCAAAAGCGAACTGACACCTTCATGGCAATTCTCCACGTTCACTGTCGGGCGTTTTGTATTGTGCGAATGTATTACTCTGCTGTTGATGGCATTGATGATATTGGCCGGCATTTGGTTCCCGGCCCGTCAGTCCATGAAAATCCAGCCGGCAGAAGCATTGCGTGAGGAATAAAAGCTTATTGCAATAAATCGTAATCTATCTGCGTTGTTTTCAAGATTATAACGTATATTTGCGTCCATAATCCTGATACAACGCAGTTTTTTTACTATGAACAGACGATCGTATACTATATTTCTTATATCTATCTTTTTATTTCTCACAGAAATATCCACTGCTGCGGAACGCATTTATAATGTTCTTTTCATTCAGTCGTATGCTTCCGAAACACCTTGGCATGGCGATTTGGCCAAGGGATTGAAAGAAGGATTCAGCGAATCTGGACTGAAAGTGAATGTGACAACAGAATTTCTGGATGCCAATTTCTGGACTTATCAGTCAGAGAAACTTATTATGCGGCGTTTCTGCGAACGAGCCCGCGAACGGGGAACGGATTTGATTGTTACTGTCAGTGACGAGGCTTTCCATACTTTGTTGACTTGCGGGGATTCATTGCCTTTACAGTTGCCTGTTGTCTTTTTTAATATAAAATATCCGGAAGGCAGTCTGATCGATTCGTTACCCAATGTGTGTGGATATACGGCAAATCCGGATTTCGGGGAGCTGTTGAGGCAGGCGAACCGCCTTTTCCCGAGTCGGACGGAAGTAGTCTGTATCTCTGACAACAGCCTTCTGAGTTCTAAAGGAAGAGACGACTTTATGAACGAATGGAATGGCTTTGTGAAAGAGCATCCGGAATATACGGTAACTTTCTATAATTCGCAAACGGATACAACCAACAAAATCATAGCTTCCACATGTTATCCGCGCAATACGCACAGAACACTGATTATTGCCCCTAAATGGTCGCCTTTTATGTCATTCATCGGACGTAATTCAAAAGCTCCTTTCTTTTCGTGTGAAAATCTTGCATTGACTAATGGCGCCTTCGGGGCTTATGATGCCGATTCATATACTTCTGCACGTGAGGTGGGGCGGACAGCTTCCGATGTGTTACGTGGGAAGACTCCTTCGGAAGTGGGGATTATTGAATCTCCCTTGAATTTTATGTATGATTTCAAGCAGCTGGTGTTTTTCAAGGTAAATCCCAAGCAGGTGCAGGCTATTGGAGGAACCATTATCAACGAACCATACGGAGAGAAATATCGTTTGCTCTATATCTTACTGTATAGCTCGATATTAGCTTTACTGGTGTTTTTGATAGTGTGGCTGTATCGCATCAACCGTCGCGAATCCCGTCGGCGCATCCATGCCCAGACCCGTTTACTGATACAAAACCGGTTGGTTGCCCAACGTGATGAATTCGATAATGTATTCCATTCAATCCGTGACGGTGTGATCACGTACGATACCGATCTCCGTATTCATTTTACGAATCGTTCTTTACTGAAAATGCTGCATTTGCCTAAGGATGAAGCCGCGCGTCCTTATGAAGGATTACCGGCAGGCAGTATCTTCAAGATTTACAATAATGGTAAAGAGATTCTCCGTTCCATGCTCGAGCGGGTGGTAACTGAAGAGGGCAGTGTGGTCATTCCCGAAAATTCGTTTATGCAGGAAGTCCACAGTGGCAGTTATTTTCCTGTTTCCGGTGAGATCGTTCCTATCCGGGCACATGGTAAAATCACCGGAATGGCCCTTTCGGCCCGTAATATATCGGATGAAGAGATGCAAAAACGTTTCTTTAGTATGGCGGTGGACGAAAGCTCCATCTATCCCTGGCAGTATAATATCCGTACCGGTTTATTTACTTTTCCTGCGGGCTTTCTGGTACGCTTCGGGTTTGCAGAGAACAAGACCACCATTTCACGGAATGAGATGGACCGGATGGTTCATCCGGACGATCAGGAGTTGGCGTTCGAACTCTTTAACCGTGCATTGGCAGGTCTGAGCCAAAGTACCCGTATGAGTTTCCGCCAGCTTAGCGGTGACGGCAGATACGAATGGTGGGAATATCGTACTTCGGTGCTTGCAGGACTTACGACAGACACACCTTACAGCATTCTGGGCGTATGTCAGAGTATACAGCGCTATAAGACTACCGAAGAGCAATTGACCGCAGCCCGCGATAAAGCACTTCAGGCAGATAAGCTTAAATCGGCATTCCTTGCTAATATGAGTCACGAAATACGTACACCGCTGAATGCCATCGTGGGCTTCTCCGATTTGTTGAGTGATACCAGTGGATTTACCGAAGAGGAGGTAAAGTTGTTTATTGAGACAATCAATAAAAACTGTGGCCTGTTACTGGCACTTATTAATGATATTCTCGATTTGTCCCGTATAGAGTCCGGTACGATGGATTTCCAGTTTGCCGGGCACAATCTTCCGTTATTGATGAAGAATGTATACGATTCACAACAGTTGAACATGCCTTCCGGAGTTCGGTTGGTATTGAAGTTGCCGGAGAATAGTAAAAAATATCTGGTGACGGATAATGTCCGTTTGCAACAAGTGGTGAATAACCTGATAAACAATGCTGCCAAGTTTACAACACAAGGGTCGATCACATTCGGTTATACGGAGGAAGAGCCGGGATATACTTCTATTTTTGTAGAAGATACCGGAAAAGGTATTTCGGAAGATGGGTTGAGGCATATCTTCGAACGTTTCTATAAAGTCGACAGTTTTACCCAGGGAGCCGGGTTAGGACTGAGTATTTGTCAAACCATCATCGGACGTTTGAATGGAGTCATCACGGTTACTTCGAAGGAGGGAAAGGGAACCCGTTTCACAGTTCGTTTACCGGATACTTGTGAATAAGTACACCGGGGGCGTCCGTCTGCGGACAAACTGTTCATTTTCGGACAGAAGAAGGAGGATTGATTTTAGACGGTGAACGATAAACGGTGAAGGATGAACAAAAGGAGTGGTGGATGACGAACAGGAGAAGAGTGACCAGGAGGGAAGTGGAGTGAGGATTATCATACACTGAACTCTTTCAAATGAATGTTTATGTTATATAGCGAGCTGGAGTGATCGCTGCAACACTCAATATTTGGCACAGGGTTTGCTTTTCTGCCGGTAAATAAACAAATTCTATATGAAACGATCTTTTCTACTCTCTGCTTTTGCCTTCTGTTTGTTGGCATTGAGTGCACAGGAAACACGGGAGATTACCTTGAATGAAGCCATTGCATTGGCGCGTACACAGTCTGTAGATGCAGCCGTTGCTCTCAATGAGTTGAAGACAGCTTATTGGGAATATCGTACGTTCCGTGCTGATTTGTTGCCGGAAGTAAATTTCAGCGGAACTTTGCCAAGCTATGGAAAACAATATAACAGTTATCAGAATGAAGACGGCTCTTACTCCTTTGTCCGCAGTAATAAGTTAGGGCTGAACGGTACGCTTTCCATTGATCAGAATATCTGGTTTACGGGTGGTAAGATAGCCCTGTCTTCTTCACTCGACTTTGTGAAACAGCTGGGGAGTGGTGGAAACCGGCAGTTTATGTCCGTGCCTATCGCTTTACAATTGACTCAACCTATCTTTGGAGTGAATGACCTGAAATGGAATCGCCGCATTGAGCCGGTTCGTTATGAAGAGGCAAAAGCAGCCTTTATCACTGCTACAGAGACTGTAACCATGAACGCGATCACTTACTTCTTTAATCTTCTGCTGGCTAAAGAAACTCTGGGAACCGCCCGCCAGAATCAGATAAATGCAGATCGTTTGTACGAGGTGGCCGGAGCGAAACGAAAGATGGGGCAAATTTCCGAAAATGAGCTTTTGCAATTGAAACTGGCTGCATTGAAAGCCCGGGCTGCCGTTACCGATGCACAGAGCAATCTGAATGCAAATATGTTCCGGCTGCGCTCTTTCCTGGCAATAGGAGATGATCAGGTATTGGAGCCGGTAATACCGGAATCAGCACCCGATCTTAAAATGGAATACAACAAAGTGCTGAATAAAGCATTGGAGCGCAATTCTTTCGCTCATAACATACGTCGCCGGCAGTTGGAAGCTGATTACGAAGTGGCTACCGCACGTGGCAATCTTCGTAGTATCGATCTTTTCGCAAACGTGGGATATACCGGACTGAATAAGGATTTCTCTGCTTCTTATCAAAAATTACTCGATAACCAGGTGGTAGAGGTCGGTGTGAAGATTCCGATTCTTGATTGGGGAAAGCGTCGTGGAAAAGTGCGTGTAGCCAAGAGTAACCGGGAAGTTACCTTATCCAAAATACGTAAAGAACAAATTGACTTTGATCAGGACATCTTCCTGCTTGTAGAGAATTTTAATAATCAGGCACAGCAACTTTCTATTGCCAATGAAGCGGATAAGATTGCACAGCAGCGTTATAAAACCAGTATCGAGACTTTCCTGATAGGTAAAATCAATACACTCGACCTGAATGATGCCCAGAATTCGAAAGATGATGCCCGGCAGAAACATATCAATGAACTCTACTGGTACTGGTATTATTTTTACCAGCTCCGCAGTCTGACGCTGTGGGACTTCCAGAATAATACACCACTGGAAGCCGATTTTGATGATGTTGTGAAGAATTAGTTTGGTTTTAACCCCAAAAAGAGTAGTTTTGCAAATCAAAAAAATAACACTTATGCTTTTAATTATAGATGATGATAGTGGAGTTCGTTCCTCGTTGAGTTTCATGCTGAAACGTGCCGGTTACCAAGTGGTAACTGTACCCGGTCCGCGTGAGGCGATGGAAGTAGTCCGTTCGGAAGCTCCTTCTCTGATTTTGATGGATATGAATTTTACACTTTCCACTTCCGGAGAAGAGGGATTGACCCTTCTTAAGCAGGTCAAGATATTTCGTCCGGATGTTCCTGTAATTCTGATGACTGCGTGGGGTAGTATCCAACTTGCCGTACAGGGAATGCAGGCCGGTGCATTCGATTTTATCACCAAGCCCTGGAATAATGCCGCATTGCTGCAACGCATAGAGACTGCTTTGGAGCTTACTGCAACTCCGAAGGATACGCTTCAGGAGCAAAGCGGTTCATTGAACCGGAGCCATATTATTGGCAAGAGCCGCGGATTGACAGAAGTGTTGAATACGGTGGCTCGTATTGCACGAACCAATGCTTCGGTATTGATCACCGGTGAGAGCGGAACCGGTAAAGAACTGATAGCCGAGGCTATCCACATCAACAGTCAGCGTGCCCGTCAGCCTTTTGTGAAAGTCAATCTTGGAGGAATATCCCAGAGTTTGTTTGAAAGTGAGATGTTCGGTCATAAAAAAGGAGCCTTCACAGATGCCACTTCCGATCGTATGGGGCGTTTTGAGATGGCGAATAAAGGAACTATTTTTCTGGATGAAATCGGCGATCTCGATCCCTCATGCCAGGTGAAACTGTTGCGGGTATTGCAGGACCAGACTTTTGAAGTACTGGGTGACAGCCGTCCGCGTAAGACGGATATACGGGTTGTTTCGGCTACCAATGCCGACTTGGCCAAGATGGTAAGCGAACACACTTTCCGTGAAGATCTGTTCTATCGCATTAACCTGATAACCATAAAGCTTCCTGCGTTGAGAGAGCGCAGAGAGGATATACCGTTACTCGCCAGACACTTTGCCGATCGTCAGGCTGAGATCAACAACCTACCCCGTACGGAGTTTTCGTCGGATGCATTGAACTTCCTGAGTCGTTTGCCTTTTCCGGGCAATATCCGTGAGTTGAAAAATCTGGTGGAGCGTACGATTCTGGTCAGTGGCAAGGAAGTGTTGGATGCAACCGATTTCGAGAGTCAGTACCAGCGACATGATGAAAGTACGTCAACTGCCTCTTCGTTTGCGGGAATGACACTCGATGAAATCGAAAGACAGACAATTCTTCAGGCATTGGAGCGTTATAAAGGGAACCTGAGCCAGGTGGCTACAGCGTTAGGTATCAGCCGTGCGGCATTGTACCGTCGTTTGGAGAAATATGATATCAGTGATAAGTGACTCGTTGCTTATCATTACTTTTTAATCGTTAATCATCAATCACATGCCGGTAAAAGGATTTTTCTTCATACTTATCTTTCTGTTGTTTTCCATCATGGGCTTTCTGTTCTATGTATCCGAAACCATTGTGGCGAAATATCTCTATATCGCAGAAGGGTTGATGCTGTTTCTCGTTTTATATCTGATTTTGTTTTACCGGAAGATAGTGAAACCAATGAATACGATTGGCAGTGGTATGGAACTTTTGAGAGAACAGGATTTCAGCAGCCGCCTGAGCCACGTCGGTCAACAGGAAGCCGATCGGGTAGTGAATGTGTTCAACCGTATGATGGATCAACTGAAAAACGAGCGTCTCCGGTTGCGTGAACAGAATCATTTTCTTGATCTGATGATTAACGCTTCACCTATGGGTGTTGTCATTATGACACTGGATGAAGAGGTATCCCAACTAAACCCGATGGCGATGAAGATGATGGGAGTCCGTCCGGAAGAAGCCGAAGGCAGGAAACTGTCTGAGATCGATTCGCCGCTTGCCATAGAACTGGCTGCCATTCCGAAGGGAGAAACCAGCACCGTGCGACTGAATGATTCAAATATTTATAAATGTACTCATTCTTCGTTTGTGGACCGCGGCTTCCAGCATCCTTTTTATCTGATGGAAGGATTGACAGACGAAGTGATGAAAGCAGAGAAAAAGGCATACGAGAAAGTGATCCGTATGATTGCGCACGAAGTGAATAATACGACGGCAGGGATTACTTCTACACTGGATACAGTCGAACAGGCATTGTCAGAGTCGGATGGTATGGAAGATATTTGTGATGTGATGCGTGTCTGTACGGAACGTTGTTTTTCTATGAGCCGTTTCATTACCCGTTTTGCCGACGTGGTGAAGATTCCCGATCCCCGTCTTACTCCGATCAACCTGAATGACCTTGCATTCAGTTGCAAACGCTTTATGGAGGGGATGTGCAATGACCGGAATATCCGGTTACAACTGATATGTGATGAATCATTGGAGGATGTGAAACTGGACGCCTCCCTGTTTGAGCAGGTATTGGTGAATATTATTAAAAATGCGGCTGAAAGTATCGGGAAAGACGGTCAGATTACCATCCGCACCTCATCACCTGCTGCTATCGAAGTGGTGGACAATGGGCCCGGCATAACAAAAGAGACTGAAGCAAAGCTCTTCAGTCCCTTCTTTTCTACCAAACCCAACGGACAAGGTATCGGCCTGGTCTTTATCCGTGAAGTTTTAAGCCGTCATGGCTGTACGTTTTCATTGCGTACATACGCTGACGGACTGACAAGATTCAGGATTTTATTTCCGTGATTCCTGCCATCTCTGGGCATATTCATCCAGTATCCGTTTGATTCCCTGGCCTATTTTGACATAATCCTTTTCATTCAGGTTGGCAAGTGATACACGTACGCTCCATTCCGGTCCGGCAAAACCGCCACCGTTCAGCAATACCAATGAGGTTTCGTTGGCGAGGCGGAAAACAACATCCAATGGGCTGTACGTTTTCTTGAGGTAGTCTACAAACTCTTCTCCGTAGAATATCTTAGCCCACACCAGCATATCTATCTCGCTATAATATCCTACACGCAGCGGATCGTCCACCAGTGAGAATCCGGTATTATCCCACAGAGCTTTCAGGCGTCTCCGGATGATCTCCTGCATCTTGTTTTTATACCGGTTCTCTTTATCCAGTATGGCGAAAGAAGCGAAGAGGCTCATCTGCGTCTGTTGCGGCAGAGACAATCCGGCTGTATGATTGAGCGCCACTTGCCGGCTGTCGGCTACCATGCGGTCGATGAATTTTAATCTTTCGGGGGCAAGGGTCAGGCTGGAGTAACGCTTATTGAGGATTGCCTTTTGTTCTTCCGGTAAGTGGGCTATCATCCGGTCAAAAATATTCTCTTCGTGCAGAGCGATTACGGCATCGCGCCATCCGGTAGCCCCGAAATATTTGGAGAAGGAATAGACGCACAAAGTATTTTGCGGCAGTTCGGCCATCAGCGAGCGGAAATGCGGACTGAATGTACCGTATACATCGTCTGTGATAATCATCAGGTTCGGATTGTCTTTCTTCACGATATCTACAATCCGTGCGGCAGTCTCAGGACTCAGTGTATAACTGGGTGGGTTACTGGGATTGGTAATGAAGAGTGCTTTGATCTGCGGGTTTTTCAGGCGGTCTATATCTTCGTCTTTGTATTGCCAGGTGTGCAGCCCGTCTGCTGTCATCTGGTCCGCAGATATTTCCGTAACGTTAAATTCATAGCGTCTCAATTGAGGGATTTCAATATAGGGGGTGAAGACAGGTACCATCAAGGCGATTCCATCTCCTTTATTGAGCAGGAAGTTTTCTTGCAGAGAGTCGAAAACGTAGCACATGGCTGCCGTACCGCCTTCGGTGGCGAACAAATCGTATTTGCCCTTTGGCGGACGACTGTCGCACATTTCCTGTGCCAGATAGTCTTGTACAATCATCTCGGTAAACTGGAGGATGCGGTCCGGTACCGGATATTGGTCACCTATTACCCCTTCTGCCCATTCGTGGACAAGGGTGTCTGGGTCGGCGGCATGTTCCAGTAACATGTATTGATAGGTTCCTTTTAATAGTTCCGCACCCGGCTGGCTATGATTGGTTTTGAGAAAAGTCTCAAAGCGGGCGGCAATCCCGTCTTTTTGCGGGATACCAGCAATTCCTTCCGGCAAGTACATCACGTGCCGACATTCTTCCAGTCCGAATTTACCTAAAAGGAAGAAAGCTTCACGTGGAGTGGTGGCAATCCAGTTCGGGTTTCCACGTCCGGCATTCAGCATGGTATGAGCTATCTTTTTGATGCTCTCATCAGCCATTTCAATCAGTCTGTTTTTCAGTTCGAAAGGACTGATACTCTCCATCTTTTTAGCAAAACTTTTAGTTACTGCTCCGTTGTTTTCATTACTTTTCATTATTATGTCAGGGTTATGTTTAGTTAATATCAAAATCTATTTTACATGAGTAACACAATTACGACTCCCCAGATAATCAGGAGAGTATTTCCCACAGCATACGTCACTGTATATCCCAAAGCGGGAGTCTCGCTTTCGACAGCTTCCTGGATGGCACCTAATGCGGCGGTAGTAGTACGTGCACCTGCTGTGCATCCCAATATCAGTGCCGGGTGGAATTTGAAGAGATACTTTCCCATAAGTATGCCTACTATCAGAGGAATGGAAGTAGCCAGTGCGCCTACAATGAACAGGCTTAGCCCCACTTCTTTGAATCCCTGTACGAAGCTGGGACCTGCAGCGATACCCACGACAGCAATAAACATGTTCAGACCTACGTTGTCCAGTATCCAGAGAGCAGGTTCGGGAATACGTCCGAAAGTCGGATGTTTGCTGCGTAACCAGCCAAAGAACAATCCTCCGATCAATGCGCCCCCACTGGTGCTGAGACTGATGGGGACACCACCCATGTGGATACTCAGGGCACCTATCAGTCCTCCGATCAGAATACCCAGACCAACGAAAATCATATCTGTCTGGTTGGTTGGACGGTCGGCGTACCCCATTTTCTTGGCAGCTTCATCCACTTCGTGTTTGGTCCCTACCAATTCGACAATATCACCTGCATCCACAATGGTTTGCGGCAGTACCGGTATATCGATTCCCGCCCTTTTGATACGGCGTATGCTGACACCGTGCATGAATTTCTGTGAACGTATTGAACTTATTTTTTCTCCGGCAAAGGTTTTCCGGGTTACCATGACGGGCAATACTTCAGCCGGAAAGTCCAATAACTGAGGATCCAGTACCTCGGGACCGATCCAATCTTCCTCGCCGATAACATATTCACGGCGACCGCTCAATACCACCTCATCCCCTTTCCTGAGAATCAGGGTCGGGGTGATTTCTTTTACGATAACTCCGGCTTGTCTGACACGTTCGACAAACAAGTGCTTGTCATTCTCCTGGAAATAGCTTTCAAGATCTGATACCCGTTTTCCGTCATCAAACCACTCATTATCTATTTTATAAGCCCGGAAAGTCACCGGACGTGCAGCGGGCATAAAGCCGGGTTGATCCGCTTCGCTATTCCCCATTTTAGCCTCCAATTCTTTACAGGCAGCTTTTACTTTATCGAGTCCGCCCAATAACTTGGGACCGAGAGAGCCCAATACCCATGCTGAACCCGCCGTACCGAAGATGTAAGTTACGGCATATGATACCGGGATAATATTATTATAAGCCTCTTTTGTTTCAGGAGATATGTTTAGTTCATTGATCGTATCTCCTGCCACGCCTATGACAGCCGATATCGTCTGTGAACCGGCCAGTAATCCGGCTGCTTCCCCTACATTGTAACCCATAATTTTAGCCAATATCCAGGGAATAATCAGACAGAATACACACATGATGGCAGCAAATCCCATTTGGGGGAGTCCGTCCTTTTTCAGTCCCCGGAAAAACTGCGGACCGACTTTATAGCCGATAGCGAATAAAAAGAGTAAAAAGAAAACAGATTTAATGGGGCCGTCGACCGTAATGTTCAATTGCCCCACAAGGACACCTACCAGCAATACGCTTGTAACGACACCCAGGCTGAACTTTCCGATTTTTATTTTGCCAATCCAAAACCCTACGAAAAGGGTCAAAAAGATGGCAAGCTCGGGGTGAACCCTAAGTTGATGAATAATCCAATCCATAGTTAATTTGTTTAGGTTTAAATTCTCATTAAAAACAGCTTGTGCAAGAAAGTGTTTTGTTAAACGGGCTATTCTTATATCATTGTATAAATTATTAACGTTATCTTTGATGCGTTAAATTGTATATTGTTTTGAAGAGTAAATTTCGTAATTTGTTTTTGGCCTTTGGCATCCTGGCCGTCATCATCATGCTGTTCACTTTCGATGTGTCTTATGATGAACTGCTGGACAACCTGCGGCGTGCCGGATTTTATCTGCCGCTGGTTCTGGTCCTTTGGCTTTTCATCTATCTGATTAATACCCTTTCGTGGTATATCATCCTTCGTAGCAGTGGTCCGGTGAATTCATTGTCGTTCGCCCGGCTCTATAAATTCACGGTTTCCGGTTTTGCGTTGAATTATGTCACTCCCGTGGGACTGATGGGAGGGGAGCCTTACCGGATTATGGAGCTTACTCCCTATGTCGGAGTGGAGCGTGCCACATCTTCGGTCATCCTGTATGTGATGATGCATATCTTTTCGCATTTCTGTTTCTGGCTCAGCTCGGTGTTGATTTATGTCTTTTTTTATCCGGTCGGTTGGGGGATGGGCATTGTCTTGGGGTTGACCACACTCTTCTGCCTCTTGCTTGTCACTCTTTTTATCAAAGGCTACCGGAACGGTATGGCTGTGGCATGCGTACGTCTGGGTAGTCATATCCCTTTTTTGAAGAAGCGTGCAGTCCGCTTCGCGGAACTTCATAAAGAAAAACTGGAGACTATAGACAGTCAGATAGCTCTGCTTCATCAACAGCGAAAAAGTACCTTTTATTTGGCATTGGGTTTAGAGTATACCGCTCGCATAGTGGGGTGTCTCGAAGTCTGGTTGATTCTGAATGTATTGACTACGGATGTCAGTTTTGTCGGTTGCATCCTGATCGTCGCTTTCTCTTCCCTACTGGCCAATCTGCTTTTCTTTCTTCCCATGCAATTAGGGGGTAGGGAAGGAGGCTTTGCCCTGGCGGTAGCCGGCTTGTCTTTGTCCGGAGCATATGGGGTATTTGCCGCTCTGATTACGCGGGTGCGGGAGATGGTCTGGATTGTTATCGGGCTGGTGCTGATGAAGATAGGAAATCGGAAATAGAGTAATGATGAAAGGGTACCTTTGATAAGTTTTTTGATATACAGAGAGATATTCTTTGTTGTAACTATGAATGTAAGCTATGACAGTTTATGTAGATAGAAGTATTTCCAGACTATGAAAGATCAGAGGGCATTAGGCAAATAGTATCGAAGTATGATTTGCTGATTGGTTCAGAAAATGAAATTTGCTTCTCGTAGTTATTAGGATGTAGCTTAGAGAATATGAGTTTGCAAAGGGGAGAAACTGTTTTGAGTGGCTATATCGGATTCACGTTGGTATAAATATTATCATAGGACTATTCCTTTGTTTATGCTTTTACAATAATGCGCCAATAATCGGCTTTATCCGAATCTTTTATACATAGTCATGGAGAACTTTAATACTCTTTTCAGCGGTTCGTTTAGATTCCCTATTTTATAATAGACATGCCTTCTATTGTTAAAGAAAGTGCTGGTATAACCAAACCAAGTCTATTATTTTTGCTTTTGTTCGACTATAAAATTCTTTTGCAATACATTGTTTACACCGAACTTTTCTTCATTTACAAGATGCTTTTCAAGGGTGCTATTTACTCTGTTGGCTACTTCTTCCGCCGATATTTTACCATTTGCATTCCAGTTCAGATTATAGAAGGTCGTGAAGAAAGAGTGGGCTTCTGTTTTATAACACCGTTCTTTTTCGTGCAAGAAGTTCGGCTGTTTCTCTGTTAGTTCTCTCTTTTGCTCAGACCGGAGTTAAGTTGGGGAACGTGTCGATATGTAGTTCACCATCCATTACAGTCTAGTCTCTGTGAATAAGGTGGCTTGCCAATCCTTCAAAGATAACTTAATCGGAATAATTAGTTAATTTTAACAATGATACTATAAGTATGTCAGATATGTTATCTGGAATTATCAATTTTGACATAAGTAGTATTACAGTAAGTGTAAAAAATGGGTAGTCCTTCTGTAAAACCACCCTTGAAAAATTATTTTGTATCCATAATTTTTCTTCTTCTATCTGTAAAATCTCATGTTTTAGCCGGAATTAAGCCAGATTTTTACTTCCTAATAATTTATTATTATCGGAAGTTGCTTCACTATCAGATAAATTATATAAATTTGCTCTCTGATTAAAACATTTTACCCTATAGCTAATTTGAATAGACTGAAAGTAGTACTTGCAGAACAACAGAAAATAGGAAAATGGCTTGCAGGACAAATTAGGAAATCCAACTGCATTGTGAGTAAATGGTGTAGTAATTCAGTTCAACCGGATATTAAGACACTCAACGACATAGGCAATGCCCTTAACTTAATATTGATGTAAAAGATTTGATTGTCAGCAGTAACAAATCATAAACAACTTATTGTCATGGAGGTAAACAAGAAAGAACTTAAAGAACAAGAGATACGCACTCTGTTAATTACTCCTGCACTTCAACAAAAAGGGTGGGCAGTAAGCGTAAATATGCGTGAAGAATACTATTTTACGGACGGTCGAGTACTTGTTGTTGGTAACCAGCACTCAGTAGCAGAGGGTAAAAAGGCTGATTATCTATTGTACCACAACGGTAAACCTATTGCAGTGGTTGAAGCAAAAGACAACAAGCACACTGTTGGAAGTGGTATGCAGCAAGCTATGGATTATGCTTTAATCCTTGACTTGAAATTTGCATACTCCAGTAATGGTGATGCTTTCTTGGAACATGACTTTATCACAGGTAAAGAAACCGAGATTAAGTTAGAAGACTTCCCGACAGAAGAGGAGCTGTACAACCGTTATCTTGCATCCAAAAACTATACTCCTGATGAACTTAATATTATAGAGACCCCATTCTACTATGATGCCCATAGTCATGAGCCAAGATATTACCAACGTATAGCCGTTGACCGCACTGTTGAAGCCATAGCAAAAGGGCAACAACGTGTACTTGTGGTAATGGCTACCGGTACGGGTAAGACTTTTACGGCATTCCAGATAATCCATAGGCTCCATAAGAGTGGAGCAAAGAAGAAAATCCTTTATCTTGCAGATCGCAATATCCTTATAGACCAAACTATGACTCAGGATTTCAAGCCATTCAAGAAGTTTATGACTAAGATAACTTCAGTTGGAGAGGGTGAAGAAAAAATTGATTCATCGTATGAGATGTATATGGCTCTGTATCATCAGTTGGTTGGAAAAGAAGGTAGGCCCGACCCCTTCTTGGAAGTTCGGCCAAACTTCTTTGACTTGATTATAGTTGATGAGTGTCACCGAGGAAGTGCCAAGGACGATTCAGCATGGCGCAAAGTTTTGGAATATTTCAATACGGCTACTCAAATAGGTATGACAGCCACTCCTAAAGCCGATGAAGGGGCGAATAACCTTGATTATTTCGGTGAACCTGTGTATACCTACTCGCTACTTCAAGGTATCAACGATGGCTTTTTGGCTCCGTATAGGGTTACTGCTGACTTTATCAACGTTGACCTGCAAGGCTGGACTCCTGAAGAGGGTGAGATAGATTTGTTAGGTAAGGAGATTGAGCAGAAATTATATCAAAGACAAAATATAGGGCGTGACCTTGCTATTAAGTTAAGACGCAAGGTTGTAGCAAACAGAATTACCAAAATGCTGCATGACATCGGTCGTATGACAAAAACGATTGTATTCTGTTCTGATATTGAGGAAGCAGCAGAAATGCGAACTTTGCTTATCAATATGAATAGCGATTTGTGCAAGAAATCACCTTACTATGTAACACGCATTGTCGGTGAAGATAAGGAGGGTAAGAAACAATTGGATAACTTTATTAGTGTGGATGAGCCTTATCCAGTGATTGTAACCACCTCCGAACTTCTTTCTACTGGTGTGGACTGTAAAACCTGTGGCTTAATCGTCATAGACAAAGAAATTGGGTCTATGACTGAATTTAAGCAAATTATAGGGCGTGGTACACGACTCAGAAAAGATAAGGGAAAGTGGCATTTGGAAATCCTTGATTTCCGCAATGCTACTGCAAAATTCAAAGACCCTACATTCGATGGTGATCCTGAACCTCCTAAGGGAGGTGGTAAAAAGCCCAAACCATATAAAATAATTGATGGTCCATCAACCGTAGTTTCCGAGCCTCATGAAAAATATATTATCAATGGAAAGGATATCCGTATTGCCCATGAGATAGTATCTGTGTTAGGCGAAGATGGCAAGACGATGAGAACAGAAAGTATTCAATCATTCGCAAGAACGCAATTATTGCGTCATTACCAAAGTCTGAATGATTTCATACAGACGTGGACAGAAGCTGAACGCAAGCAAGCTATAATGGATGAATTAAAGGAGTATGCCATCCTGATAGACGCTGTCCGTGAAGCAAATCCGGCATTAAAGGATGCCGACATATTCGATGTGATATGTCACGTTGCGTTTGACCAGCCTCCATTAACAAGGAAAGAGAGAGCAAATAATGTGAAGAAGTGTAACTACTTCGGAAAATATGAAGGTAAAGCACGTGAAGTGTTGGAGGCTCTTCTTGAAAAATATGCAGAGAATGGTATTCTCGACTTTGAAAAAGCAAACATCTTGGAGATACCTCCATTCAATAGCATAGGAAAACCAACTAAAATTATAAAACTATTTGGTGGCATTGCCGGTTATGAGCAAGCTATCAGAGAATTAGAGTATCAGATATATAAATTGGCATAAAAATGGCAGTAAATAACATTATAAAGCGAATCCGGAATATCATGCGTCAGGATGCAGGTATCAATGGTGACGCACAGAGAATTGAGCAAATGACTTGGATGATCTTCTTGAAAGTTTACGACACTCAAGAAGAAACATGGGAATACAAAGCATCCAGAGAGAGTAAAACATATCAATCTATTATTCCCAAAGATTTGCGTTGGCGTAATTGGGCGGTAGATGAGAAAGACGGCGAAGCATTAACAGGTGAAGCTCTACTTTCCTTCGTCAATGAAAAGCTATTTCCTGCATTGAAAAATCTTCCCGTAGATGCCAATACACCACGAGCTAAGAGTATTGTCCAGGAAACATTTGCCGATTTGAACCAGTATATGAAGAATGGAACGCTTTTGCGTCAAGTAGTCAATATTGTAAATGAGATTGAATTTGATGATGCTGACGACCGTCACACATTCGGAGATATTTACGAAGGGATATTGAAAGACCTGCAATCGGCAGGGAACGCAGGTGAGTTCTATACTCCACGTGCTTTGACTGATTTTATTGTAATGATGCTTGACCCGAAGTTGGGTGAGACCTTTGGTGACTTTACCAGTGGTACAGGGGGCTTCCTTACCTCTGCCCTCAATTATATGGGAAAGAGTGTACGTTCAGCCGAAGATGGAGAAAAACTGCAAAATGCAGTTGTTGGTCAAGAATGGAAGCCGTTACCCTATCTTTTGAGCATCACAAACTTGCTGCTTCACGATATTGAGGCACCAAACATAGCTAACTGTGATTCGCTTGGAACAAACGTAACGGATTTCAAGGAAACCGATAAGGTTGATGTTATCGGTATGAATCCTCCATACGGAGGCAGTACGGAAGATAGCGTAAAGAACAACTTTCCATTGCGCTACCGTTCAAGTGAAACTGCTGATTTGTTTATCGCACTTATCATGTACCGTCTTAAAGCAGGTGGCAGATGTGGTGTGATTATTCCTGACGGTTTTTTGTTTGGTACGGACGGAGCAAAACTTGCGCTTAAAGAGAATCTTCTACGCAAGTTCAATTTGCATACCATCATTCGTTTGCCGGGTTCTATATTCTCTCCATATACATCTATTGCTACCAATATCCTCTTCTTTAACAATGAAGAAGCAGAGGGTTGTGAAGAAGGATTCAAGACCAAAGAAACATGGTTCTATCGTCTTGATATGCCGGAGGGGTACAAGCACTTCTCAAAAAACAAGCCGATGAAGGTTGAGCACACTCTGCCCATTCAGGAATGGTGGAATGACAGGAAAGAGATTGTCAGTAGTGAAACAGGAGAAAAGAGCCGTGTGTTTACTGCTCAACAGTTGCTTGATTTGAATTGCAATTTTGACCAATGCAAATTTCCGAAGGAAGAAGAAGAGATATTGCCTCCGGCAGAATTGCTCAAACAATATTTTGAGAAACGTGCCGCACTTGACTATGAAATAGACAAAACACTTTCTGAGATTCAAAAGATTCTCGGCATAGATATAAAATCGTGTAACTGATAATTGTAGAGTGATATGAAAGATTTAACAATTTCGAATATTGAAAGACAGAATGTGCTTAACAACCGTTTTGCGGTTAGTAAAGTGCAGAAGCATCTTGATATTGAAGGAATACTCTTTGAGGGGGAATACCGCTTTACAAAAAAAATGGTTGCAGATTTTTATGAAGTAGAAGAGCGGACAATAGAACGTTATTTAGAAAAATATTCAGATGAATTATCGGCTAATGGTTATGTTTTATGTAAGGGTAAACATTTGAAAGAGTTGAAATTACAATTTGCTCCCGTCATAAATGTCGGGAGCAAAACGACTCAGCTCGGATTATTTAATTTCCGCTCATTCTTAAATATGGGTATGCTGCTTACAGAAAGTGAGCAAGCCAAGAAAGTCCGCAGCCTTATTTTGGATTTTGTAATTGTCACTATCAATGAAAAAACGGGTGGTGGAACAAAATACATTAACCGTAGGGATATAAACTATCTTCCTGCTGCAATAACAGAAGAGAATTATCGTAAAAACCTCACTTCCGCCATCAATCAATATGTGGATGGACACCCCACATACAAGTATTCTCAGATTACAGATTTTATCTACAAAGCTGTTTTTAAAGAAAATGCAAAGGAATACAGGGAGATATTGAAGCTCGATTTAAAAGACAATGTCCGGCACACTTTATATGCAGAGGTACTATTGGTTATCTCTTCATTCGAGAATGGCGTGGGTGCAGCCATCAGTGAACGCTTTAAGGAGAATGGCGGTAGAATGCTTACCATATATGAAGTTGAGCATATTGTAGAAGAGCTTGCCGAGCATCCCATGCAAAAGCCTTATCTGAATGATGCCAGAACAAAAATGACATCAAGAGATTTCAGTTTTCGAGAAGCATATCACGGCAATATAGCGGAATACCTGCAAGCTGTCACACCCGAAGAGTTTGAACGGTTCATTGGTGATCAGTCTATTGATTTTGACCATATCTTAGCTGACAACAAAGATGTGCTTAAACGCTTGAAGCAGGCGGAAGATGAGTAAGGAGATTATTTACATAGACTACGATGAAGCTTTAAACATCTATGGCAAAATGATTGATGCCAGCGATGGTGGCTTTGAAGGAGTGCGTGATGAAGGTGGGATACGTGCTGCGCTTGATTTTGTGCAGAATGATTTATACTATCCAACCTTTGCCGACAAGCTAACCTATCTGATGTATAGATTCTGTTCGGGGCACTTCTTCAACGATGGGAATAAGCGTATTGCACTGACTTTGGGTGCATATTTCTTACATAAGAATAACTACTACTGGCAAGCTTGCATTTGTATGCGTACATTGGAGTCTATCATTTATCATGTGGCAGCATCCAATATTGACCAAGATTTGCTGCTACGCATCGTTAATAGCTTTATGATGAGTAAAGACTATGACGAGGAATTAAAAATAGATATAGCCAATGCCATGAGCAAGGGTGAATAAGGAATACAAGAAGAGGATTACGAACAATGAACGGAAAGCAATTAAAGAACAGCATACTCCAATGGGCGATACAGGGAAAACTTGTACAGCAGGACCCTAATGACGAACCGGCATCGGTGCTTTTGGAACATATTAGAGAAGAGAAAGCTAAGCTGGTTAAGGAGAAAAAAATCAAGAAAGATAAGAACGAATCAATCATTTACCGTGGTGACGATAATTCCTATTATGAGAAGTTTATTGCTACAGGTGAGGTTAAGTGCATTGATGAGGAGATCCCGTTTGAGATTCCGAATGGATGGGAATGGTGTAGATTACGTCAGATTACTTCGTTATTAGGAGACGGTATTCATGGAACACCTGAATATGACCCAAATGGCGAATACTACTTTGTTAATGGTAATAATCTTCAAGATAAGAAAATAGTTATAAAACCAGATACAAAAAAAGTAAGTAGGGAAGAATATCTCAAATACAAGAAAAATCTGAATAAGCATACAGTACTCGTCTCTATAAATGGAACTTTAGGTAATATCGGTTTTTATAATGATGAACCCATTATGCTTGGAAAGAGTGCTTGTTATTTTAATTTAATAGTAGAGGATCTAAAGGAATACGTCTATATATTACTTCAATCGCCATTCTTTATGGAGTATACGCTTAAAGCAGCAACTGGAACCACCATAAAAAATGTATCTCTAATGGCAATGAACAACTTGCTAATTCCACTGCCTCCACTTTGTGAACAGAATAGAATTGTTGATAGAATGACGATACTCGACACAAAGGTTAAACAGTATCAAAAACAAGAAACGTGTTTGAGAGAACTTAATAATAACATATATTCGATTCTTAAAAAGAGTATTCTTCAGGATGCTATTCAGGGCAAACTTGTGCCCCAAATAGCAGAAGAAGGAACTGCCGAAGAGTTACTTGCCGAAATTCACAAGGAGAAAGAACGCCTTGTAAAAGAAGGTAAGCTAAAGAAATCTGCGCTCACTGATTCCATTATCTTCAAAGGTGATGATAACAAGTATTATGAGAGGATAGGCAAATCTGAAGTTGATATATCTGATGAGATTTCTTTCGAAATACCTTCAACATGGATATGGAGTAGACTAAAGAATGTTGTTGCATTGAACCCACGCAATTGCTTGGATGATGAATTTGAAGTTGGGTTTATTCCAATGACCTATATAAAGGCTGGTTATCTGAGCCACTTTGAGTATTCTCGCAAAAAATGGAAAGAAGTAAAAGCTGGATTCACTCATTTAGCAGACGGTGATGTAGCTTTTGCAAAGATTACCCCTTGTTTTCAAAACAGGAAATCTATGATAATCAAGTCAGTTATTAACGGATATGCAGCTGGGACAACGGAATTAAACGTATTACGCCCCTATAGCGAAACAATAGCCCCCGAATACCTGCTCTGGTTCTGCAAATCGTCCTACTTCATTGATGAAGTAAAAATGAAGGGTACAGCTGGTCAGCAAAGAGTTACGGTCGATTATACGCCAAACAAATTAATTCCTCTTCCGCCCAAAGATGAGCAGAAGAGGATTGTAGCTCGTATTAAGGAACTACTTGATACGTTGCAATAATAAGTTTACTTGCGCAATAATTCTATCCTGTTCCATTGTCGGAGGCAATGGAACAAGATAGTTTTTTACTGTAGTAGTGGACAATTCTTTTTGTTTAGTGCTTCCATCTGATTTATCTTCTATCACAGACTGGACTGTATTACTTGCAAAATAGAAGTAAAGATATTCAGACCTAACGAATTGTTTCATAGGCCTAATAACAGTAACATGACTATCAGTAACAGCTAATATATAAGGGTTTAATACTTCTTTGTATATCGCCATTCGACCAAGTGTACCTAACCCTGTTGAGTTCCACATCAAATCATTATCTTGAAGGATGCGCTCTTGTCCATATGAGGTTATTGTTGAAGGTTCAATAAACTGGGCTTTCTCTATAGAAAAGCCACTCCACTGATTACATTTTTGGGCTATTACTGGATATTGTTTCACAAGACTATATTTAGGAGACTTACCGCGCTGTATATAAACACAAACTTCGTCTAATCTCACCCACATCCATGTAGATGGAATATCAAATGGTATTTCTCCGTCAATACAGGTCGTTTCTGAAGCAGTCTGCTCATAATAGGAATTCAATGAATTTATAGTAAGTTATTAATGGGACAATGTCGTTCCCTCTAAATATAATTACTATATGACAGAAGAAACATTTGAAACGCTACTCGTCCAAGCGAATATGGCGAAAAATACGGTTGCAGCATATCTGTATGCCGTAAAGGAGTATAGCAAGAGGCATAAAGAATTGAACAAACGCAACCTCTTGATTTATAAAACGTATCTAATTGAGACTTACAAGCCCAAGACTGTTAATCTCAGGATTCAGGCAATCAACAAGTACCTTGAATATATGGGTAAGCAGAAACTTCGCCTTAAATCCGTTAAGGTGCAACAGCGTTCTTACTTGGAAAATGTAATCACTAATGCGGATTATATCTTTCTAAAGAAAAAGTTGAAAAAGGAAGATAACCTGACGTGGTATTTCGTTGTCCGCTTCTTAGCTGCTACTGGAGCGAGAGTAAGTGAACTTATCCAGCTAAAAGTAGAGCACATTTATTTAGGCTACTACGATATTTATGCGAAAGGAGGTAAAATTAGACGAATTTATATCCCTAAGTTACTTAAAGAAGAAACCATTGTTTGGTTGGAAGAGCACAAACGAACCTCCGGTTATCTCTTTCTGAATAGATATGGCGAAAGAATCACTACTCGTGGTATATCGCAACAACTTAAAAACTATGCTAACAAGTACGGTATGAATGAAAAAGTCATTTATCCCCACTCGTTCAGGCATCGGTTTGCCAAAAACTTTTTGGAGAAGTTCAACGATATTTCTCTGCTTGCTGACCTGATGGGACATGAAAGTATAGAAACCACCCGTATCTATCTGCGAAGGAGCAGTTCCGAACAACAGGCTATCATTGACAAGGTTATCACTTGGTAAATTGAAATCAGTAGATTAGGCGATTTGGTATCAACTAATCTACTGACTTTAAAAATAGCCCGTTTGCTTTGTCGGGGTATTGAATATTCCTCCCGCTGCAATGTTGGGTTTTTAAGTTGAGGGTTATGATACATGCAAATGAAAAGACTGGATTTATGTAGCGTGTTGCTCTGAGAATAATATCGTAACAATTAACATTGTTAACGCCATTTCTCCGTTATTTTATTCTTGTGTGCAAATAACAAGCCTTTTGTATTTAAAACACTTGCTATTTGCATTTAAAGAACAAACTTTAACATAGTGTTAAAACAAAGCTTTGGGCGAGAGAAATTTTGTGCTTTAAAAACACTGTGTTTTAGTTCGTTAAGCACACTCTTTACTTCTTTGTTTCACCGAATCCCTTCCTAGGTAAAAGCCTGTATACTTGCTTTTTTGTCAACTATACACGGGGGATTTGCACTATCCGTTTATTTCCTTTTTGCCTTATTTAGCGCCGCTATCAGATACCTTCCTTTTGCCCCTATGTCACTCCAGCAAGTGTTGGCAATCAGCCGCCACACCGTCGTTCCCTTTCTTACATAGTCCGACAGCCTGAGAATGGCATTTACCTCGCTTACCTCGTTGATCCCCAATCTTTGGAGCGTATCCGTCAGTCCCGGATAATTGTGCGTCATCGTATTGAAAGCGTATCCCGGTATCGGGAGAGAAGCAGAATCCTCCTTCCTTTCTTCCTCCTTCCCCTCGGGGGGAGCTGAGGGGGGTAATTCTTTATTTTCCTTTGCTCTACTTTTCTTTACTTTACTTTGTCCGGAATTGCATGCATTTTTTGCGTTAACGGCTACATCGTGTACTACATTTCCCGGGCTAACGGCTACATCTCCTGTGCCGACAGCTACTTTTCCTTCTTTAAGCGGCTTGGGTCGTTCAATTTCCTGTTGTGTGGATGCATTGTCCGGTTTGCCGCTTTCCTTTTCCGGTTTATCGTTTTCCTTTTCCGTTTTCACCATCAGGTAGGGGAGTTCCGACAACTCTCTCTTTCTCCGCTTTGTCGCCTCCATCCATACCTTCTGTATGTTTTCCGAGGTCAGTATTCCGTTCTCCAGATAATTGTTTTTGTCCATTATCCCTTTGATAAAGAGGATCTCAATGATCCCCTGCACCTCAGCGATCTGTACCTCCCTTCCTGCCTTGTTGGCAAAGATCAGGCACTGCTCTTCATCCCAACGGATGAAGTATCCCTCCTTGTATATTTTACACAGCAGTTTCAGTACGATTGCTGGGCCCTTTATTCCGTATTTAGCTTCTATCACTTCCATTGCGTTCTCTTCCATGAAGTTTACGCCCACCGGGAAATAGTTGATCCCGTCATATATTGTTGCCATATTTGTTTTTTTTAGATTAGTTGTTTGTACTTTCAATAATACATTAATACATTCACCACAAATTACCCCGGATTCCCAAAGACGTTTTCACTTGATTCCTCAAAATAGAAATCATTCATCTGTGAAAATCCGTGTAATCTGTGGTGGCGCCCTATACGATCGGTCTCCACTCCATGAAGTTCTCCACCTGGAATGTCGTCCACCGTTGTTCATCCACATTCCAGTACACTACTGCGCCTTCTATTTTTGTGGGATCATACTTCTTGTGGAATTCTGCTTCATAGTAGATCAGTGTCGCTTTCACCAACCTGAAGTCTCCGTTCTGCTTCTGATAAGCGATGGCTGCGTGCCCGTATTGCAGGTGGTCTGTTAATGCTTCCAGGCGCTCTGCCATCCATTCGGCACATTGTTCGGTATATCCTTTCTCAAAGACAATCCGTCTCTTCCATCTCAGTTTCATGGCTTCACTTTGTGATGCCGGTCTTTTTTTCCGTTTCATACGTATATTTTTTAAGTTGATAAAATGTTATCGCCACGAAGATAGGGGGCGTTTCATGTAAGGCGGATTATGATAATTCATTGTGCGTATTTTTGTGGATGGCGGGTTTGTGCTGTCTATTCTTTTCTACTTCTTCCCAAATGCTGCTGATATAGACTAATATTGAACTGATGGATAATGGTTTAAATACTCCGTTTTTAATATTTCCGATTAGTCTTTTTTCATTGATGTAGCGTGCGAGTGAAGCCTGACATGTATTTATATTTTGTATGTTCGCATCTTCTATGTAGGATTCTATCAACGCTTTGATAAGTTCTCCTTTATGCGAAATTATTCCACGTATCGGTATTCCTTTCTTTCTGCCTCTTGTTTCTTTAACTGATTCTGTAATAGATGATTGCGTTTTGCTAATAGCGTTTTTTTACACTTTTGTCCACAATCTGAAATAATCCTTTTTCTTTGTCCATAATTTCTTTTATTTTGTTAATAACTAAATGTTGTTAATTTGTGGCAAAGGTAGAAAGGAAACTATCGGTAGGCAAGTAAAGATGGAATTAAAGAGAAAATGAACGCTTCTGATTAGATAACTATTTGGTATATAGTATGATATTAATTGAAAAAGCGAGTGTTTCAATAGACGTTCGTTTAATTGAACGCAAAGATAGAGGGTATTTTTAGAACTACAAAATGTTTAATAAAAAAAATGATTTTCCTCTTTTGATTGTTATCCCAATATCTTAAACCACAGGTATTTATGAATTAACAAAAAACAGTTTATTATCTGTCTGATTTTGTTTTCTGTTCTCTTCTGATTTATATACAAAAATCATGTGTTTTTAAACGAACGTCTATTGAAACACTTTTTGTTTTCAATGCCCTCGTTTAAAGGCTATTATAATAAATAACTATTTTCTGCCTCTCCTTCTGTGATAGTGGAGGGTCATTAAATAACATGGATGCACTGAATTTTTCATTAAAATCCGCATTACATAACTTGACCGGGAGGTATGCTTCGCTACTCCGGTGTCCCCAAAGAACATCCTGACGTGAACGACATGACAACATCCGCATCTATCGAATCTTCGATGGAGCGTTCTCGATCCCTCCTGTCTTCTTCCGCTTTGCACTGGTATGCCTTGCGTATCACTTACGGGCGTGAACTGGCCTTGCAGGAGTACCTCAATTCGGAGGGGATAGAGAATTTCATCCCCATGCACTACGAATATACCATTAAAAACGAGCGTCGGGTTCGTAAGCTTGTTCCCGCAGTTCATAATCTGGTTTTTGTCCGTTCCTCGCGCAGTTGTATCGATGCCATCAAAGAGAGCAAGGGCACCACGCTTCCTATCCGTTACATTATGGACCGTGAATACCATCGTCCCATCATCGTTCCTGATTCTCAAATGCGTAATTTCATGGCGGTCTCTTCGAATTATGATGAATCCCTGCTTTATTTCGAACCTTCCGAGTTGAACATCCGCAAGGGTACCCGTGTGCGTATCACCGGGGGGCTTTTCGAGGGGGTGGAGGGCGAGTTTGTCCGTGTCCGCAATGACCGTCGTGTCGTAGTCACCATCGAAGGAGTTATGGCTGTTGCTACTACCTTTGTCCATCCTTCATTGGTCGAACCTGTTACCGAAAAATAACATAAAAAGATATGAACTATTTAGAATCCGAAATCTCCGCCCTTTATGCTTCTGCCCATGAACTTTGCTACTTAGGCATGGACGGTCGGCCGATCTACAGTGATCAATTCACCCGTCTGAATCGTGATGTTTTTTCTCAGGCTAATGCTTTGTACGACAAGCATGGCAATAGTCATGAAGAAGAGGCCCGGTTGTGCCTGTCGCTCCTGATGGGATATAATGCGACTCTCTATAATAACGGTGACAAGGAGGAACGTATTCAGCATATTCTGGATCGTTGCTGGGATGTACTGGAACATCTGCCTGCCTCCCTGTTGAAAGTCCAACTGTTAGTTTATTGTTACGGAGAAGTTTTCGACGAGGAATTGGCTCGGGAAGCTCAGGTCATCATTGATACATGGCAGGACAGGGAGTTGTTGGAAGAGGAGCGTGAGGTGATGGAACGCCTGAAGGATGTGCAAGAGAATCCGTATCCTTGGAGTGAGGTGGAATGATTTCGATCTAGTAATTTAATTTTGATAATTATATTGATGAAAGGTATTGTCTTGGCCGGTGGTTCGGGCACTCGCTTATATCCGATCACCAAAGGTGTCAGTAAGCAGCTACTTCCGATATTTGATAAGCCGATGATCTATTATCCTATCTCTGTACTCATGTTGGCAGGGATTCGTGAAATATTGATTATCTCCACTCCATACGATTTACCCGGCTTTCAACGTTTGCTGGGTGACGGTTCTGACTTTGGAGTACGTTTTGAGTACGCCGAGCAACCTTCTCCTGACGGCTTGGCACAGGCGTTTATTATTGGTGAGAAATTTATAGGTGATGATTCTGTATGTTTAGTCTTGGGTGATAATATTTTTTATGGGCAGGGTTTTACCCTTATGTTGCGTGAAGCAGCTCATACAGTCGAATCAGAGAACAAAGCAACTGTTTTTGGCTATTGGGTAAACGATCCCGAACGTTATGGTGTAGCTGAGTTTGATAAAAGAGGTAATTGTCTTTCCATTGAAGAAAAGCCGAAAGTACCTAAAAGCAATTATGCCGTTGTTGGACTTTATTTTTATCCTAATAAGGTTGTGGAAGTTGCTAAGAACATAAAACCTTCTGCCCGTGGTGAGTTGGAAATTACAACTGTGAATCAGTATTTCCTGGAAAAAGAACAATTGAAAGTACAGACTTTGGGGCGTGGCTTTGCTTGGTTGGACACAGGTACTCACGACTCTCTGAGTGAAGCAAGTACCTTTATCGAAGTGATTGAGAAACGTCAAGGGTTGAAAATAGCATGTCTGGAAGGCATTGCACTTCGTCAGGGGTGGATTAATTCTGATAAAATGAAGAAATTGGCTCAGCCTATGTTGAAAAACCAATATGGGCAGTACCTTTTGAAAGTAATTGATGAATTAGCTGCAGACCAATAATGAATATAATAGAAACTGATATAAAGGGTGTTGTGATTATTGAACCTCGTTTGTTTCGTGATGAACGTGGTTATTTCTTTGAATCTTTTAATCAAAATGTGTTTATAGAGAAAGTTTGTAAAACGATGTTTGTTCAGGATAATGAGTCTCAGTCAAGTTATGGAGTGATTCGTGGTCTGCATTTTCAGAAACCACCTTTTGCACAAAGTAAGTTGGTCCGGGTTGTGAAAGGCGCTGTTCTTGATGTAGCTGTCGATATCCGCAAAGGCTCTCCCACATTTGGAAAACATATTTCGGTTGAATTGACAGAGGATAATCATCGTCAGTTTTTTATTCCCCGTGGCTTTGCTCATGGCTTTTCTGTTTTAAGTGAAGAAGTGGTTTTTCAATATAAATGCGATAATTTTTATGCTCCTCAGTGTGAAGGAGCTATTGCTTGGAACGATCCTGATTTAGGTATTGATTGGAAAATACCAATGGAGGAAGTCATTTTGTCAGAGAAGGATTCTTGTCATTCAGCCTTAAAAGATGCCGCCTGGTTATTTGATTATTATGATAAACAAGATATGCTCTAAGGCGGACATTGACAATTAATATGTTTTTAAATGAGTTAAAAGACATAGCTTGGCAGTCTGCTCAGATTGTGGAAGAGTATAATCCTGCTCGCATTCGTAAAGATGCCTGTGGAGCTTGGATTGCCTATGCTGATTTTAATAATCGCAATAGCCTCTTTGGATGGGAATTGGATCATATTTATCCTGTTTCGCGTCTAAAGTTGCAGAATGTACCGGAGGAACTGTGGGATAATCCGTTAAATATTCGTGCTTTTCATTGGCAGAACAATCAGAGTAAAGGTAATTCTTATCCTATGTATACGGCTGTTGTTTCAGATGAAGGTGCAACCAATATGAAATGTGAAGCTGTTTATTTGGTGAATGAAGCATTACAATACAGCCTTCGCAAACTTTTTAAAATAACCGAATAATCATTATTTATTATAGCTTATGAATATTGCAATAGTAGGTACAGGCTATGTTGGGCTTGTATCAGGAACTTGCTTTTCCGAAATGGGTATCAATGTTACTTGCGTGGATGTAGATGAAAAAAAAATCCAGAAACTTCAGGATGGTGTTATGCCTATCTATGAACCGGGGTTGGATGAATTGGTGGAGCGCAATGTCAAAGCCGGACGGCTCCATTTTACCACCGATTTAACTACTTGCCTGGATGAAGTGGAAATTATTTTCAGTGCGGTAGGTACTCCGCCGGATGAAGATGGCAGTGCCGATTTGAAGTATGTTTTGGAAGTGGCCCGTACAGTAGGGCGCAATATAACAAAACATGTTGTTTTGGTTACAAAGAGTACTGTTCCTGTAGGTACGGCAAAGAAAGTTCGTGGGGTTATTCAGGAGGAGCTTGACAGGCGGGGTGTGAACATCGAATTTGACGTGGCATCCAATCCCGAATTTTTGAAAGAAGGAGCTGCCATTAAAGATTTTATGGCGCCCGATCGGGTAGTAGTCGGTGTTGAAAGTGCAAAGGCAAAAAAAATAATGGAGAGACTTTACCGTCCGTTTACCTTGAACGGTTATCCTATCTTGATGATGGATGTTGCTTCTGCTGAAATGACAAAATATGCTGCCAATGCTATGCTTGCCACACGTATCAGTTTCATGAATGATATAGCTAACCTTTGTGAACGTGTTGGCGCTAATGTTGACAATGTTCGCAAGGGCATGGGGGCGGATTCCCGTATTGGAAGTCGTTTCCTCTATGCCGGATGCGGCTATGGGGGATCTTGCTTTCCGAAAGACGTAAAAGCATTGGTTCATACTGGTATTCAGAATGGTTACCATATGCAGGTGATTGAAGCGGTTGAGGCAGTGAATGAAAAGCAAAAAAGCATTGTCTTTGATAAATTGCTGAATGCTTTTGGAGGAAACCTGCAGGACAAAACTGTTGCTATGTGGGGATTGTCGTTTAAGCCTGAAACTGATGATATGCGTGAGGCCCCAGCGTTAGTTGTTATTGAAAAACTGTTGCAGGCTGGTGCTATCGTGAAAGTTTTTGATCCGGTTGCAATGGAAGAAACGGAACGCCGTATCGGCAAGCAGGTAATTTATTGCAAAGACATGTATGAGGCTGTGATAGATGCTGATGCCATTGCCTTGATGACGGAGTGGAAACAGTTCCGCATGCCAAGTTGGGCAATCATCCGTAAAGCGATGAAGAATTTTGTTGTAGTGGATGGTCGTAACATTTATGATGGTGAAGAGTTGAAAGAGTTAGGTTTTACATATTCTCGTATCGGACAAAAATAAAAAACTTTGATGAAACGAATTTTAGTAACGGGTGGTGCCGGATTCATAGGTTCCCATCTTTGTGAGCGTTTGCTCAATGAGGGTAATGATGTTATCTGTTTAGATAATTATTTTACAGGGAGTAAAGACAATATTCGTCATCTTCTGGATAATCATAATTTTGAGTTAGTCCGCCATGACGTGACTACTCCTTATTATGCGGAAGTGGATGAAATTTATAATTTGGCTTGTCCGGCTTCTCCTCCCCACTATCAATATAACCCGATTAAGACCATGAAGACTTCTATTTATGGTGCCATGAATATGTTAGGATTGGCTAAACGTACGAGGGCTAAGATTCTTCAAGCTTCTACAAGTGAAGTTTATGGCGATCCTTCCATTCATCCTCAGGTTGAGGCTTATTGGGGAAATGTGAATCCTATCGGTATCCGCTCTTGCTATGATGAAGGTAAACGTGCTTCGGAAACCTTATTCATGGATTATCATCGTCAGAATGGGGTACGTATAAAGATTATTCGTATTTTTAATACCTATGGTCCTCGAATGAACCCGAATGACGGGCGTGTGGTGTCTAACTTTATTGTTCAGGCTTTAAGGAATCAGGATATAACAATTTACGGTAATGGTAGTCAGACCCGTAGTTTTCAATATGTGGATGATTTGATTGAAGCAATGACCCGGATGATGGCTACGGATGATAGTTTTATCGGTCCGGTCAATACAGGTAATCCAGGTGAATTTACGATGCTTGAATTAGCTCAAAAAGTAATAGATTTAACTAATTCAAAATCTAAAATTGTTTTTTGTCCGTTGCCAAGTGATGATCCTAAACAGCGCAAACCGGATATAGGTCTGGCAAAAGAAAAGCTGGCAGGGTGGGAACCGCGAATAAAGCTTGAAGAAGGACTGAAGAAAACAATTGAATATTTCGCTAGTATTGTTTGAAAAAGTTTTGAATGATATGAAGAGGGAATCTAATTTTGAGATGCTAAGAGTGCCGGCTATGTTTTTTATTGTATCTTGGCATTTTATGATACATGGTATTATGCATGTATTAACTTCCGAGATTTTTTAATTTGTTAAATGAATTTACTTCAATCTATTACTAACTGGATAATTATTGAATATATCATTTATCTTACTGCTGTTGGAGTTAATTGTTACGTTTTAATAAGCGGTTATTTTTTAGTAAAGTCTGAATTTAAATTGCATAAAGTGGTGAAGATATGGTTTCAAAAGCTTTTTTATTCAATTGGAATTTATGTCATTCTCACTTGTGTAGGAATTATTAATTCTTGATATAAAAGGCTTTGTCCTGTCTATGTTAATAATAAGAAACAATACTTATTGGTTTGTCATACAGTATACAGCCCTATTATTTTTAAGCCCGTTTTTATCAAAATTAGCATTATCTCTAACTAAAAAAAATCAGTTGTTACTATTGGTTCTGTTTATTATAAATGTAAGTTTGAATTTTGGATTTTCTTATGGAGATATTTATTCTTCTCCTGTTAATATATCATAGTTTATATTTCTATTTTATATTGCTGCATACATACGACTGTTTAATCCATTTGCACAATGGAAGATTAAATATGGAAAATATTATTTAGTATTCTGCTTCATTTTGTTGATCTGTTATTTCTTGTATGAATATCTCTTATCGAAGTTCTCCTGCTTATAATGGATATACGTTTTTCTCTTCCATTTTGTTATTTCTATGAGCAAAGCATTATTTCTTTAAAAATAACATATTGTATCGGTTTATTGTCCGGTTAACTCCTTATATATTTGGAGTATATTTAATTTATTCTTATTTATCTAACATGTACTTTTGGGGATTATTTGCGAGCAAGATTATTCTTGTTCCTTAATTTTAATGCGAAAATTTGTTTCGCATTAAAGACGTTTGAGATTAAATAATATTTGCAGTAGTTTCTAATATCCAATAAAATTATTCGTGGTTGAATCTTTAAAACATCAAGCTATAAAAGGTGTTGTATGGAGTGCTGTAGAGCGTTTCTCTGTGCAAGGTATACAGTTTGTATTAAGTATTATTATTGCTCGCTTAGTTGCTCCTTCCGAATATGGATTGATAGCTATGCTTGGAATTTTTCTTGCTATAGCACAGATATTCATAGACTCAGGTTTTTCAAATGCATTGATTCAGAAGAATGATAGAACAGATATTGATTTTAATACAGTATTCTATTTTAGTTCTGTCATTTCAATAATAGTATATGGGTTATTATATCTTTTAGCTCCTTTTATAGCCTTATTTTATCATGAACCATTATTAGTAAAGTTGCTTAGATTCATTGGGTTGGGGCTAATTATTTCTAATATTTCTATCATTCAACGGACTAAAATTAGTATATCTCTTAATTTTAAACTTTTAGCCCGAGTCTCTCTTACATCTGTAGTAATAAGTGGAGCAATAGGAATATTTATGGCTATAAAAGGTTATGGCGTGTGGGCATTAGCAGTCCAATCTTTCATGAATGCAACTTTCAATACAGTATTTTTATTTTTTTTTGTACGTTGGCATCCTTCTTGGAGCTTTTCTTTTTCTTCGTTTAAAATTCTTTTTTCGTTTGGATCAAAATTGCTTATAGGAGGATTATTACATGTTATATATACAAATTTGTATACAATGGTTATAGGAAGAAAGTTCACATCTGCTGAGGTTGGACTTTTTAATCGCGCGCAAACCTTTTCCACTTTTCCAGCTATAAATATTACAGATATTTCTAGTCGCCCCATTTATCCTTTAATGTGTGAAATCCAGGATGATAGTGACAAATTACGTATAGCTTTTCTCCAGTATTTACGAATGATGTCATATATTATTTTTCCTTTGATGATAGGACTTTCGGTATTATCTACGCCTTTTATTAATCTTATTTTGACCGAAACATGGAAAAGTGCAGCTCCTTTACTGTCAATTTTGTGTCTGTCTTATATGTGGTACCCTGTGATGAATATTAATTGGCAAATATTAAATGTAAAAGGAAGAAGTGACTTGTCTTTGAAATCAGAAATAATAAAAAAAACAGTTGCTTTTATTATTTTGTTTTCTACCATGCCATGGGGATTAAAAATTATGTGTTGGGGATTGGTTTTATATAGTATTATAGATATTATAATAGTAATTTATTTTGTTAGGCGTGTTATTTCAGTAGGTTATACTACTCAAGCTACTTCAATTTTGCCAACATTTGTAGCTGCTTTATTAATGGGAGGAGGGGTTTACTTGGTGGCATCATTGTTTTCTTCTTCATTGTTACAATTAGTTATTGGGATTTTAAGTGGAATTGTCTTTTATGTATTGATTTCGATCCTATTTAATATTCCAGAATTACGCTCCATTACAAATATAATAAGTAAAAAATAGTAAGATGAATATCCTTTGTTGTTTAGATGATAATTATGTTCAGCACACCAGTGTTATGTTAACTTCGTTTTTTATAAATAACGATTTTGAACATCATAATATTTATGTGATAACTATGCAATTAAATGATGGTAATGTGGCTTATTTAAGAGAAGTAGTAAATAAATATCATTCTAATTTTTATTTGTATCAAGTGAATGAAGCAATGTTGTCAGGATTTGTGAGAAAGGAGACTGATTATGTCTCTTTAGCTGCTTATTTGAGACTTTTCTCCACTCAAGTATTACCTTGTAATTGTTCAAAGGTTCTTTATATTGATGGAGATATTGTTGTTCGTAAATCCTTAGAAGAATTATGGAAAATGGATATTGAAAATTACGCAGTGGCTGCAGTAGATGAGACAATAAAAGCAAATTGTATACGACATAATTATGATGTTACATTAGGGTATTTTAACTCTGGTTTTATGTTGATAAATTTATCTTTTTGGCGTAAAAATAGTGTTGCAGAGAAAGCAATAGATTATATGAAACGTTTTCCTGAGAGAATAAAATCTTGGGATCAAGATGCTTTGAATGGAATACTGTACGGGAGATTGTGGAAGCGTTTGGATTTAAAATATAATCTGACAACAATTTTTCTATGTAAGCAATATGTTGAAGGACAAGATTTTCCTAAAATATATACTGAAGAATATAATTCTGCCATCTCAGATCCTGCAGTTGTACATTACACGGGCCCTGATAAACCGTGGAAGTATACAATTGTAGATCATCCGTTTAAAAAAGATTATTTGCAGTACGCAAGAATGCTGGGGATAAATCATGATTTTAATATCTCTATTTTTTTTAAGAGAATAGTAAGAAAGCTACTGTGTGCTATTGGAGTTCTAAAAAATAGTTATGTGTCTATAAATAATAGTATATGCAAGTTGTAGCAAGAATTATTGGTGGGTTAGGTAATCAAATGTTTATTTATGCCACAGCAAGAGCTTTAGCTTTAAGAATTGATGCTGATTTAATACTTGATACTCAGAGTGGATATAAAAATGATCTTTTTAAACGAAATTTTTTACTTGATTCTTTTTGTATCTCTTATCGGAAAGCAAATTGTTTTCAGAAATATGATTACTATTTAGGAGAGAAAGTAAAATCTCTTGGTAGAAAAATCCATTTTTCTGTAATACCCTTTATGAAATATATTTCCGAAAACACTTCTTATGATTTTGTCGATGGATTACTAAAAAAACATATTCTATCTGTATACTTGGATGGGTATTGGCAAAATGAAGCTTATTTTAAAGACTATGCTTCTATTATAAAGAAAGATTTTCAATTTTGTCAGGTTAATGATTTGCAAACATTGAGTGAAGCTGAAATTATAAAAAAAAGTATAACTCCTGTGGCAATTGGGGTAAGAAGATATCAAGAACTAAATTCTCATCAAAACACAAAAGTTACAGATTTGGACTTTTATCAGAAGGCGATTAATTATATTGAATCGAAGGTGGATAACCCTACTTTTTTTATATTTTCTGAAGATCAGGAATGGGTGAAAAATAACTTGGGACAAAAGTCTAATTTTATAATGATTAGTCCGAAAGAAGGAAATTATTCAGCTTTAAATGATATGTACTTAATCAGTTTGTGTAAACATCATATTGTTTCAAATAGTTCTTTCTATTGGTGGGGAGCATGGTTAGCTACTAATAAAAATAAAATAGTAGTAGCTTCTGATTGTTTTTTAAATCCTCAGAGCATACCTGATTCTTGGATCAAATTTAAAAAAAAAAAACTATGATATGCGGTATTTTTTAGATATAAGAGAAGTAGATAATATTTATTATGAGCGTAATTCAGACTCGAATTTTGAAGATTTGAATGAATGCCAATTCTTAATTAACTTTTTTAAAGAATTGCGTTTGAAATGTACCAACTTTAATAGTTACAACTTTTATATTTATTCAACCCAAAATCCCACTTTGCCTCCCAATAGTTTTGATTTACCCAATACGGGAAAAGATATTCTTCTTTTTTTGAGTGATGAAACGGGAGAGTTGCCTTTGCATTTGAAACAGAGATATAAATGCATTTTTAAACCATATATCAGAAAAGATTATGATAATATATACCCATTTCCTTTAGGGTATGTAAATAACGATGTTTCACTTGAATATATACCAATTAAAGATCGATGCTATAATGTCTTCTTTTCAGGAAATTTTAATTTGAATCGCGTAAATTTTTATCGTAATATAACTAATGCGAGAGGGTGGATTACTAATAAGTATCTTTTTTATTGGCTATATAAAAAAGGATTACTGAAATTGCCGACAAGTTATTTTACGAATAAGGATGATTGTTTTAGAAACTCCAAGATTCGTTTTACAAAAGGATTTAAGGGAGGATTTCCTATATCAGAATACCTTTGGATGTTATCACAATCTAAAATAGTTTTATGTCCCAAAGGATTTCACTCTACAGAATGTTTCAGACATTATGAAGCTCTTAAACAAGGTTGCATTGTTATTTCAGAAAAACTGTCAGATTCTTATTTGTATAATAATTCACCTATCATTCAATTAGATAATTGGAATGGAATAAGAAAAATAGTTAATGACTTGTTACAAGATGAATCTCTATTAATGAAAAAGTCGGAAGAATCTTTACGGTGGTATGAGAATGTAATGAGTGAAAAGGCAACAGCTATGTATGTCCTAAGTAAAATAGAACAATGAACGATAGAAAGATAAAAGTGAAAATATCATGTTTACATGATATGCCTCCTTTACTTCGTCAATTACCAGATAAAAGTACCATATTGGGTAATTGTGAGTTTTTAATAAATACAAACGAACGGGATTGTGACTTCTTCTTTGTGCTCCATGGAGTGGAAAGGCCAGAACTTGCTAAATGTCCTTCTGAAAATGTAGTGCTGGTAACGGGTGAACCAGAGTCAGTTTTTAGGTATCCTTCCAAATATCTAAAACAGTTTGGATGTGTACTTACTTGTCAACAGTCATTGTTGAAAAAGAAAAAAACATTAAAATCAATACCAGCGTCTCCGTGGTTTGTAGGAGCTCAAATGCTAAGTCGTAACCCTTGGGTCTGGGATGAAAATAACTATTTGGATTATAATTATTTCTGTCTGGAAACGGGAAATAATAGTATTAATAAATTAGCTGTTGTTACATCGAATAAAGTAACTACAAAAGGACATCAAAGAAGACTTGATTTTATATATAAGCTGAAAGAGCTTCTTTCCGATTTAGTGGATATTTATGGAACTGGCTTTATCCCAATAAAAGATAAATATGAGATTTATTCAAAATATAAATATGCTTTAATAATAGAAAATTCAAATTATCCAGATTATTGGACAGAAAAAATTGCGGACTGTTATTTAAGTAATTGTTTTCCTTTTTATATTGGATGCCCTAATATAAAAACATACTTTCCAGATAGTAGTTTAGAGGAACTATCTTTTGATAATCTTGAATATGCTGTTAAGGCAATAAAAGAGGCAATAATGAATGATCGGTATAATCGAGTTAAACCGATATTAAAAGAAGCAAAACGAATGGTGCTTGATAAGTATAATATCTTTTTTGTGATATTGCAATATATCAAGCAGTGTGATAGACAGAATTATACATTAAAAGAAGATATAGAGATTAATCCTATTTCTTGTTTCACATCAGATTTAGGCTATAGAATAAAAAATAGAATAATTAGATTGATTGGCGAATGAATTTTCCATGTAAAGTAACATTGGCTATGCCTGTTTACAATGTTGAAAAGTATATAGAGAGGGCTTTGTTATCAGCACTAAATCAGACTTTTGAGAGTATTGAGTATCTGGTAATAGATGATAAGGGAACGGATAAAAGCATAGATATTATTAGCAATATAATAGCAAATCATCCGCGGGGAGAATATGTACGTATAATAGATCATGGCGTAAATCAAGGCTTAGGGGCAACTAGAAATACAGCTATTAAAGAAGCAAGAGGAGAGTATGTTTTTTTTATGGATAGTGATGATGAGATAATAGACCATTGCATACAAACTTTATATAATGCAATATTAGATAAAGATGTAGATTGGGTAGTGGGATCTTATTCTGCAGTATCGACACGAGCATTGGAATCTGTTGATTTTTCGTGTATGGATCATCAGTATGATGGACGGTATTGTTTGGTTGATAGCATGTTGAAAGGTCATTTTGTACCGATAACTACTTGGAATAAATTGTATAGAGTTGATTTCTTACGAAAAAATGAAATAAAATGTGTGCCTAATCATTTAAATGAAGACGCATGGTTTTTTTTTCAAATAATGTTAGTCACCCAAAAGTGTATTTCTGTATCTAAAATCACATACTACTACTATAAAATAGAAAATTCTATTACTGACTTTTATTTTTATACGGAAGAAAAAAAAGGAAAACTTCACAGTATATTGAGATTGATAAAATGAAGAAAAGTTTACTTAATCAATATGCTTTTGATGATATACATTCCTCATTATTATGTATAGTAATGCGTGAAAGCTTTAGATATGCTTATGAAGTGTGTTGTTTAAATGTTCCTGGAGCAGATATGAATATACTTTCTAAATTCTTTATGAGGTGTAAAAATGGTTCTTCGCGGAATGCCATTCAGCATTTTATGTCATATCCTGTAAGTATAAAACAAATATTTAAAATGCCAAGAAAAAGAATAGAAAACTTTTTGTATTGGTTGATTTCTTTTACTCCTTATATTTTCCAATACATATTTATTGTTATTGTTCGATTTGTAAGAAAATAGTTTTTTCGTCTTGTTATGATACCTAAAACAATTCATTATTGTTGGTTTGGTGGTAAACCTTTGCCACCACTTGCTATTAAATGTTTAGAATCATGGAATAAATATCTTCCGGATTATGAAATAATAGAATGGAATGAATCTAATTTTCCAGTAAACTCTATTCCATATACAAAGGAAGCAGCTGATAAGGGAAAATGGGCATTTGTTAGCGATTATGCTCGGTTCTATATATTATATCATAATGGAGGAATTTACCTTGACACAGATGTAGAAATATTGAAATCATTGAATCCTTTTTTAAAACATCATTCTTTTTCAGGTTTTGAATCAAAGGATAGGGTTGCTCCGGGGCTTATTTTGGGAGCGGAAAAAGGATGCTCTTTGATGAAAAAATTGATGAATAGTTATCATGAACGTCATTTCATTAATCAAAATGGGTTGTTAAATGAAAAAACTGTAGTCAGTTATATGACAGAAGAATTGGTTTCAGAAGGATTAGTCCTGAATGGTGAATTGCAAAATATCCATGATTTTATAGTATATCCAATTGATTTCTTTTCGCCTAAATCGTTAGAAACCGGGAAGCTTAAGATAACATCCAATACATATTCTATACATCATTATGCAGGAAGTTGGATGAGTAATACATCTCGATTGAAACGCTATGTTTACTTGCTGATAGCAAAAGTTCCTTTTGTTTACAAAATGTATAATAAGATTTATAGAAAATATTAGCTGGATGCTGCCATATTATGCTATATTTACTTTTTTGGCTTTTTTGTCATTGGTCGAATCACAATCTGTAAAGCGTAAACAGAGGAGCTTGTTATTATCAGGTGTATGGCTGCTTTTGACATTATTTGCAGGATTGAGATATAATAATGCGGATTGGAATTCCTATTTTGATTTTTATAAAAATATTGCAAATGGTTCCGGAGAAGGTTCTGCTGATATTGGCTTTAATTTAATTTGTCTTTTTCTTTCCATTTTTAGTAAAAGCCCTATATTGATGTTCGTAGTAGTAGCAGGTACGTCTGTCGCATTTAACCTGAACTCCTTTAAAAAATATTCGCCATTTTTTTTAATTTGTGTGCTCTACTATTTTGTTCATCTGTATGTTCTTAAAGAGATGATACAGATAAGAGGAGGTTTGGCAAGTGCAATTTGTTTGTATAGCATTCGCTTTTTATTTAATCGAAAGTATAAGTCTTTTTGGTTATTTTGGTTGTTAGCTCTTTCCATACATTTTTCTGTGATTGTTTGGGCGCTTGTTGGGCTTGTGTATAAGTATCAACCATCGTTGAAAACATTAAAACGGACTTTGTTTATATGCTTTGCAGTGGGTCTTATTTGTCCATTAGGACAATTTATAAAATTATTGGCTGTAGGTGTTGATGCGCGTCTTGGTGCATATATAGCTTATGGGGATAGTGAGTATGCTGCCGCTTTAGGTATTTTTACTAATATAAATGCTATTAAAAGCTTAATAGTTGGTATAATACTTTTATATTTCCATGATAAAATGAAAAATATTAGTCCCTATTTTTCCCCTTTATTGTATGCTTATATACTTGGAGTCTGCTGGTTGATGCTTTTTAATGATTTTGCTATTATAGGCGGGCGTATGTCTGGAGTGTTACTTTGCGTTGAACCGGTTTTAGTCTCTTATCTGACCATACTACTTTCTAAAAGAACGAAATGGTTTTTTGTTTCAATACTTATAGTTGTGACATATACCATGTTGTCGTTGAATATTAGTCCTGATAAAATATCACCATATCAATTTTATTTTTAATGAAAATAGCCATGTTTCTCCCGAATTTATCGAATACGGGACCCAATATTGTAGCAAAAGATTTATGTACCGGATTAGTTCGTAAGGGACATGTTTGCCAAGTTTTTTATTTTGATGATATTGTTGAATTGGATATGCCTTGTTCTATAGAGAGAATTACAAATATGAAAAGATTTGATTTTTCTAATTGGGATATTATACATAGTCACATGTTTCGTCCAGATTTATATATTAGGCTTCATACGTTATTTTCCAGGAAAAAACATCGAACTCGTTTCATATCGACTTTGCATAATCCGATTTCATATCGAGCATTAAAAATAGACTATCCTCTTGTCCATTCTCTAATTGGTTCTTTTTTATGGAAGTTTGCACTGAGGGCTTTTAATGAATTGGTAGTTTTGAATGAAGATACATATCAACAGTTATCTAAAGTTTCTAAAGAACATTTACATATAATTCATAATGGAAGAGATATAATTCCTAGTGCTGTCTCTAATGAAAAGGATTTGGAAGAAATAAGGAAACTGAAGCAAAAGTATATTATTGTGGGAACTGTATCTCGAATAATAAAACGGAAAGGGATCGAGCAGATGATACGTGCGTTAGTTTTGTTACCGAATTATGCATTTGTTGTGGTTGGAGATGGCAGTGAACTTGAAAACATTAAAATATTGGCGAAAGAACTATCTGTTTCAGAACGCTGCTATTGGGTAGGGTATCGTGAAGATGCAACATCTTATCAATCTTTGTTTGATTTGTTTGTGATGTGTTCTCGCTCTGAGGGTTTTCCGTTGGCCCTAATTGAAGCTGCTGGATATGGAGTTCCATCTATTTTATCTGATATTTCAATTTTTAAATCGATTATGACTGAACGGGAAGTTCTTTTTTATAAATTAGATAACATCGATTCATTAGTGTCTGCTATTCATGTTGCTACCCGAAATAGAGAAGAATTAGCAAATCGTATTTATGATTATTATATAAAAAATCTGACAGTTAATTCAATGACTGATAAATATTTGGAACTTTATATTCACTCACTCAATTCTTAGTGTTTTATTGATATGCTAGATAAGATTACAGCTACTATTGTTACATATAAGAATCCTGATTCTATTTTATTGAAAGCTATCAATAGCTTTTTGAATACAAAGATAGAAGTACGGTTATATATTATTGATAACTCTCCCACAAATTATTTAAAGGATATTTCTCATGATCCTCGGGTAGAGTATATTTTTATGAATTCGAATAATGGCTTTGGAGCCGGACACAATGTTATATTGAGAGATCCTGAAAAGATGGGAAAATATCATTTAATACTAAACCCGGATATATCATTTGAGGAAGGGACTTTGGAGAAGTTATATGATTACATGGAGGGTAAGCCGGATGTGGGAAATGTAATGCCTAAGATTATTTATCCTAATGGGGAATTGCAATATTTATGTAAACTTCTTCCTACGCCAAAAGATTGGATAGTTCGTATGTTTCTTCCTATTAAAAGCATCAAAAACAGAATTGACTATAATTTTGAAATGAAGTTTGCGGATTATGATAGAGAAATGAATATTCCTTATTTATCAGGCTGTTTTATGTTTCTTCGGAAGTCTGTGATAGAAGAAATTGGCGTGTTTGATGAAGGTATTTTTATGTATGGAGAAGATACAGATTTGAATAGGCGTATTTATCGGAAATACAAAACGATGTATTATCCTCAAATAACTATAACTCATCATTTTGAGAAAGGATCTCATAAAAGTTTACGTTTATTGTGGATACATGTAAAAGCTGCCATTTATTATTTAAACAAATGGGGCTGGTTCTTTGATAAAGAAAGAAGTATAATAAATATAACAGTGAAGCAACAATATATTAGAAAGCAATGATAGATAGAATGAATCTTCTTTTTACAGGTGCTTCTGGCTTCTTGGGGCATAATGTACTTCCATTATTGAAGAAAAAGTATTCAGTAGAAACTATAGGACTAACTTCTCAGGATGATTATATAGTGAATTTAGCAGCAGAGATTCCTAAGTTGACCGGAAAATATGATGTTATATTGCATGTTGCAGGAAAAGCACACTCTTTGTCTAAGACAGAAGCAGAGAAACGACTTTTTTTTGATGTGAACTTTCAAGGTACTAAGAATTTGTGTACTGCTTTGGAACAAAGTGGCATTCCGAAGTCATTCATTTTTATTAGTACTGTTGCTGTTTATGGTTGTGATTCGGGTGAGAATATCACGGAAGAATATCCTTTGAATGGAACAACTCCTTATGCTCTGAGTAAGATTGAGGCGGAGAAATATTTGGAAGGATGGTGTGCCATGTATAATGTGAAATTGAGTATACTTCGTCCTTCTTTAATTGCCGGTCCTAACCCTCCGGGAAATTTAGGAGCAATGATCCATGGGATTAAGAGTGGTAAGTATTTGAGTATTGCCGGAGGAAAGGCCCGGAAAAGTGTTCTGATGGTTCAGGATATAGCTAACCTTGTTCCTCTATTGATTGAAAAGGGAGGGATATATAATGTTTGTGACAGTTATCAGCCGAGTTTTCGTGAACTGGAGATGGTGATATGCAAACAATTGAATAAGAAGTTACCTTTGTCTATTCCTTATTGGTTTGCTAAGAGTATGGCCGTTTTTGGTGATTGTCTCGGGGAAAAGGCTCCAATAAACAGTTTAAAACTTCGTAAGATCACGCACTCTTTGACTTTTAGTAATGAAAAGGCAATGCGGGAGCTTGGATGGAAGCCTATGAATGTTCTGAAAAATTTTCGGATAGAATAAGGAGGTGCTCTAAATGGAAATTTTTCTTTGGATTATAGGAATTTTAATAGGGATTTTTTTTGCCTTTTTAGGACTTCAATTCTTGTTTTATTTCATTAAAAAGAACGAATAACTTATGTATTATCTGATAATATTAGTTCTGCTATTCTTAGTAGAACTTTTTTATTTCCATATTGCCGATAAATATAATATTATCGACAAACCGAACGAACGGAGTTCGCATACCCGGATCACGCTGAGAGGTGGAGGAATTATTTTCTACTTTGGTGCATTGGCTTATTTTCTGACAAATCAGTTTGAGTATCCTTGGTTTATGTTGGCTCTCACTCTGGTGACGGTGATCAGTTTTGTAGATGATATCCGCTCCATGTCACAAGGACTTCGTCTTGTTTTTCATTTTACGGCGATGGGCTTAATGTTCTATCAGTGGGAGTTGTTTGCTCTTCCCTGGTGGACTGTAGTTGTGGCTTTGATCGTATGTACAGGGATTATCAATGCCTATAATTTTATGGATGGAATTAATGGAATCACGGGGGGATATTCGCTGGTTGTACTTGGAGCTTTGGCGTTTATCAATCATTGGGTTGTTTCGTTCGTTGAACCGGGTTTGATTTATACCATGCTGTGTGCGGTGCTGGTCTTTAATTTCTTTAATTTCCGTAAGAGGGCAAAATGCTTTGCCGGTGATGTGGGGGCGGTCAGTATTGCTTTTATTATTCTGTTTTTAATCGGTAAGCTGATAATCGATACGGAAGATTTTAGTTGGATTGTGCTTCTGGCAGTATATGGAGTAGATAGTGTGCTGACTATTGTCCATCGATTGATGTTGCATGAAAATATTGGTTTGCCTCACCGGAAACATTTGTATCAGATAATGGCTAATGAACTGAAGATACCACACGTGGTAGTGTCACTGACCTATATGTTGGTACAAGCTGTAGTTGTGGCAGGGTATTTGGCATTGCGGGAATATAGATATGGGTATTTATCAGGGAGCATATTGGTGTTGAGCCTGCTGTACCTCCTGTTTATGAAGAGATTTTTTTATTTGCATAAATCTAATTAATCATGGGAAACTTAATAGAGAATGATTTTCAGCGTGTGGCGGATCTGCTTGGCGTTGAAGTGGCAGTGGTAAAAGCCATACAGGCAGTTGAGACCGGTGGGCGTGGGGGCTTTGTGGCTCCGGGACGACCGGTGATCTTATTCGAAGGTCACATCTTTTGGCGTGAACTCAAGAAGCGGGGACTTAATCCGGAGAGGCATATTGCGGGCAATGAAAATATTCTTTATCCTAAATGGGAGAAGGGGCATTATTATGGCGGGATAAGAGAGTATGAACGTCTGGAAAAGGCCCGGGAAATACATAAAGAAGCTGCTGACGCTTCCACTTCATGGGGAATGTTCCAAGTGATGGGCTTTAACTATGCGATGTGCGGGTATGGCAGTGTGGAGGAAATGGTGAAAGATATGTGTGTCGGAAAAGATAAGCAACTGGAAGCTTTTGCGAGGTTTGTGAAATTTGCTAAGCTACAGTCCTGTCTGGAGCAGAAAGACTGGGCCGGGTTTGCCAGGAGGTATAATGGCCCCGGATATGCCCAAGATCAGTACGATAAAAAACTGGAAGAGGCTTATCGGAAGTTTACGAAGGAATAGAAATGTAATAGATAGGAGAAAGCAGGTTCTAATGAAAATATCAGGAAAGTCATAGATGTAATCAGATAGAATGAGTGAAAATATACCCTAACGGGTATAGATTCCTGCTTTGCTCCCACTTTTATACCCGATATGGTATAAAAGTGGGAGTCTTTTATTATATTTGTACCCAAACGGGTATAATATGGGAAATCAAACAATAGCAGAGTATGTGAAGCGGATGCGTAGGGAAACAGGGCTTACGCAAGTGGATTTATCAGAGAAGGCAGGTGTCGGGTTGCGTTTTGTACGGGAGCTGGAGCAGGGAAAAGAATCTCTCCGGCTGGATAAAGTAAATCAGGTACTTAGCTTATTTGGTAGTCAGGTAGGAGTAGTGTCAATTAGAAAAGAAGAGTTATGAAAAAGGCTGAAATTTATGTTAGCAATCAGTTAGCCGGTATTTTGATTGAAGATGAAAATGGCTTTTCTTTCACTTATACAGACGAATATATTTCAAAGGGAAACCGACGACCTGTTAGTCTGACGCTTCCGATAACTCATGTCCCTTATACAAGCTCTGTGCTGTTTCCTTTTTTTAATGGATTAATTCCTGAAGGATGGTTGCTTGATATTGCGGAACAAAGTTGGAAGATAAGTAGTCGGGATAGAATGGCTTTGCTGCTGGCTTGTTGTAAGGATTGCATAGGAGATAGTACTCTTCTCTTGGATTACGGGGAATTCTGATATGCATTTGAAGAACTTTTCTTTATATAGTACGAAACCTATTAGTTATGTTCTGACACCCGCTTATGACTTACTGTCAACGAAGTTAGTCCTTCCTGCCGATTCTGAGGAATTGGCATTAACACTTAATGGGAAGAAGAAGAAAATAAAGAAGTCGGACTTTGTTGTTGCAATGAACTCGACCGGCTTGGAAGATAAGATTATTGAAAATGTTTTTAATAAGTTTGATCACCTTCAGTCTAAATGGGAAGAGTTTATAGATGTTTCTTTTATACAAGAAACAACCAAAGAAAGGTATAAGGAGCTTATACATGAAAATTGGAAAAGGATTAAGTGATAGCTCAATAAAAAGAAAGGCGACTTTTTCTCAAGCCGCCTTTCTTTTTATTTAATCTCAAATTCTTCCTTCATATCGATCTCTTCTCCATGTGAATCGTAGAATACGTATTCAAGAAAAGCGAGTTTCTGACTCGGAATAATTTTAATACCAAATCCGTATTTCATCTGCCATTTGCGTTTCAGCGACATAAGTCCCTGATTCAAATAAGCAGCCACATACGGGTGGATGTGTAGCGAGAATTTCTTTATCTTCAGTTTATTGACCAGATAATCAATTTTACTCTCCAGTGTGTCCGTAAAGAGGATGGACGATTTGATGGTGCCTTTACCAAAGCAAGTCGGACAGGTTTCTGTAGTGTTCACGTCCATGGCCGGGCGAACCCGTTGACGCGTAATTTGCATCAGTCCGAATTTGCTTAAGGGCAGAATGTTGTGACGCGCCCTGTCTTTTTGCATGTTGGCACACATACGTTCGTAAAGCTTCTGACGGTTTTCGGCTTCATTCATGTCAATGAAATCTACCACAATGATACCACCCATATCCCTTAGCCTCAGTTGGCGTGCCAGTTCGTCGGCAGCCCCCAGGTTTACTTCGAGTGCGTTACCTTCCTGCCCGTTGGCATTCTTGGTGCGGTTTCCGCTGTTCACGTCTACTACGTGAAGCGCCTCAGTGTGCTCAATAATCAAGTAGGCACCACTCTTGTAGGATACTGTTTTACCAAAAGACGATTTAATCTGTTTGGTGATACCGAAATTGTCATAAATGGGAAGTTGACCTTTATACAACTTGACGATGCCTGCCCGTTCGGGAGCAATCAGCGTCACATAATCCTTGATTTCGTTGAACACCGCTTCGTTGTTCACATGGATGTTCTCGAAAGAAGGATTGAAGAGATCACGCAGCAAAGCTACGGCACGGCTTGTTTCCTCGTAGATAAGTGTCGGAAACTTTGTGGCCTTTTGTACTTTGGTGATACTTTCTTCCCAGTGCTTCAGCAATACTTTAAGCTCTCCATCGAGTTCGGCAACACGTTTGCCTTCTGCCACTGTGCGTACAATCACTCCGAAGTTTTTCGGCTTGATGCTCATCAGCAGTTGTTTCAGGCGTGCACGTTCTTCGCTCGATTTAATTTTTTGAGAGACAGAGACCTTGTCGTTGAAAGGAATCAGCACCAGATATCTTCCTGCAAACGAGATTTCGGAAGTCAGGCGCGGTCCCTTGGTTGAGATAGGCTCTTTTACAATTTGCACCACTACTTCTTGTCCTACCTTTAATGTATTGGCTACTGTGCCATCCTTGTCCAGGTCGGGAAGCAGGGTTGCTTTCGAAATGGGATTAAGCTTTTTTTTGTCGCTTAAAGTCTGCTTTACGTACTTTTCGAGTGAGTTAAATTGAGGACCCAGGTCTAAATAATGAAGGAAAGCATCTTTCTCGTAACCGACATCCACGAAGCAAGCATTCAGTCCGGGCATCAATTTCTTGACGCGGCCCAAATACATATTGCCCACCGAAAAGGAGATATTTCTTCCTTCGCTTTGAAGTTCCACCAAACTCTTGTCCTCAAGTAAGGCGATGGAGACTTCTTTGGGCTGTACGTCTACTACTAATTCGCTTGTCACGTCTGTTTCCTAATTATTTAATTTTATAAAAAAATGAACGAATAACTTTATGCGTTTGTTCATTCAGTCGGGCATTTAAACAAAGAACAAACTCGAAAGACATTTGCTTCACAAGTTTGTTCTTTATTTCTGTCCAGATTCAGACTAAAAATTACTTTTTGCTTTTATGTCTGTTCTTTCTTAGTCTTTTTTTACGCTTGTGCGTAGACATTTTATGTCTTTTTTTCTTCTTTCCGCTTGGCATAGCTTCAAAATTTTATGGGTTAATACTCTTGTTTATTATTTCTTTACCGAAAGGGTGAATGTCTTAGCTGGTTTGAACGCCGGAATGTTGTGTTCCGGAATGATGATAGTCGTATTCTTAGAAATATTACGAGCGGTTTTTTGAGCTCTTTTCTTTACGACGAAGCTACCAAATCCACGGAGGTAAACATTCTCGTCCTTAGACAAAGAATCTTTCACTGCATCCATAAATGCCTCAACTGTTGTAAGTACTGTTACTTTGTCAACACCAGTGTTCTTTGCAATTTCGTTTACAATATCTGCTTTAGTCATTTTTCCTTAAAAAAAATATTATTACTATGTTCTTTCTAATTTTTTGGACTGCAAATATATAGCTTTTTAGTCTCCCAAAAAAATATATCCCGAACAATTTTCTAAAAAAGTCGCTTCATTAAGCTTTCTTAGTTCGTAATTAGATGAAAAGAACTACTTTTGTGCAAGGATAAAGTTAACAAAAAGTAGAATCTGGCTAAATATATGAATCCTAACTTCAGCAATACAATAGAAAAGTGGTATCAGGAATATAAAAGGGAACTTCCATGGAGGGAGTCCGCGGATCCTTATGTGATATGGATTTCGGAGATCATTCTGCAACAGACCCGTGTCGTGCAGGGGTATGACTACTTCATGCGGTTTATGAAACGGTTTCCGGATGTCGCTACATTGGCCCAAGCGGATGAAGACGAAGTGATGAAGTATTGGCAGGGGCTGGGCTATTACTCCCGTGCACGCAATTTGCATGCAGCCGCTAAAAGTATGAACGGGGTGTTTCCTAAAACCTATTCGGAAGTGAGGGCTTTGAAGGGGGTAGGTGACTATACTGCCGCTGCCATCTGTTCTTTTGCCTATAACATGCCTTATGCGGTAGTCGATGGGAATGTGTACCGGGTACTTTCCCGCTATCTGGGCATTGATACTCCGATAGATTCTACTGAAGGGAAAAAACTCTTTGCTGCCGTAGCCGATGAACTGCTGGATAAAAAGAATCCTGCCCTTTATAATCAGGCTATCATGGATTTTGGAGCTATCCAATGTTCGCCTCAGTCTCCTAACTGCATGTTTTGTCCGTTGGCAAGCGGCTGCTCGGCATTAGCCGGGGGAATGGTGGCACAACTTCCGGTAAAACAGCACAAAACGAAAACGACCAATCGCTACTTCAATTATATATATGTACGTATGGGTGCGTATACTTTGATTAATAAAAGAACGGGCAATGACATCTGGAAAAATCTGTTTGAGTTTCCTCTGATTGAAACTCCCGAAGCTGTCTCGGAAGAGGAATTTCCGGCGCTGTCTGAATTCAGAGCCATGTTTGCGGAGGGAGAGACCCCTATAGTCCGTTTGGTTTGCAGGGATGTGAAACATGTACTTTCACACCGGGTGATTTATGCCAATTTCTATATGGTTGATCTTCCGGAGAACAGTCAGTCTTTTACTTCTTATCAGAAAATAAAAGCCGATGAATTGGAGCAGTATGCGGTGTCGAGGCTGGTACATGCCTTTATCGAGAAATACATTAACTAATTGAAAATTATCACTGTGTTAAACTAATTAAATATCTAAAATTATGAGACGATCCTATTTATTATTGGCCTGTCTTTCTCCGGTAGCCTGTATAATGGCTGCAAACGGACAAAAAGGAGGCAAGAGTAAACAAAAGGTAAACGAACGGCAATTGCCCAATGTTGTGTTTATTTATGCCGACGATTTGGGCTATGGCGACCTTGAATGCTATGGTGCCAAAAATGTACAGACCCCCAATGTGAACCGCTTGGCTTCCGAAGGTATCCGCTTCACCAATGCACATGCTACAGCCGCTACCAGTACTCCCTCACGTTACTCTATGCTCACAGGCGAATATGCCTGGCGTCGTCCCGGTACTGATGTTGCCGCGGGAAATGCCGGAATGATTATTCGTCCGGAAGATTATACCATGGCGGATATGTTTAAGAATGCCGGATATGCTACCGCTGCCATTGGAAAATGGCATCTGGGATTGGGAGACAAAGCCGGCGAACAGGATTGGAATGCCCCTCTTCCGGCTGCATTGGGCGATCTGGGATTTGATTATTCTTATATCATGGCTGCTACTGCCGACCGTGTACCTTGTGTCTTTATCGAGAACGGAAAGGTTGCGAATTACGATCCGAGTGCTCCTATCGAGGTTAGTTATCGGAAACCTTTCGAAGGTGAACCTCTGGGAAAAGATCATCCCGAATTGTTGTATAACCAGAAGCACAGTCATGGTCATGATATGGCTATCGTCAATGGTATTGGCCGTATTGGCTATATGAAAGGGGGAGGTAAAGCTCTGTGGAAAGATGAAAACATAGCTGACTCCATCACCAGCCATGCTATCGATTTTATTCGTGATCATAAAGATGAGCCTTTCTTTATGTATTTTGCTACCAATGATGTACATGTTCCCCGTTTCCCTCACGAACGTTTCCGTGGTAAGAATCCTATGGGACTCCGGGGGGACGCCATTGTTCAGTTTGACTGGAGTGTCGGACAAATCCTGGAAACACTTGACAAACTCGGTCTTTCTGAGAATACGTTGATTATTCTTTCCAGTGACAATGGTCCTGTTGTAGACGATGGGTATCAGGATCGTGCCGAAGAGCTGCTAAACGGTCATAGTCCTGCCGGCCCGCTTCGTGGTAATAAATATAGCGCTTTCGAAGGAGGAACCCGGATACCGGCAATTGTTCGCTGGCCTAAACAAATCGGACAGCCGCAGGTTTCGGATGTATTGGTTTCACAAATCGACTGGTTGGCTTCTCTGGCTTCTCTCGTAAATGCGCGTCTGCCTAAAGGGGCTGCTCCAGATAGCTTCAACCGCTTGGGCAACTGGATCGGAACAGATTCTACTGACCGTCCCTGGGTGATTGAACAGGCTTCTAACCATACGTTGTCGGTACGTACCAAGGACTGGAAATACATTGAACCCAACGACGGACCGAAAATGATTACGTGGGGACCGAAAATCGAAACCGGCAATTCGAGTATCCCTCAATTGTATGACATGACTAAAGTCTATGAACAAGAAAACCTTGCAGAGAAGAACCCGGCAAAGCTCTTTGAACTGCAAACGATTTTAAGGAAAGTGCGCAATAAAACTTATAGAGCTTTATAAAAGTTGTAACAATTCTTGCATTCTATTGTTATTCTACTTAATTTTGGCAACAAAAATCGGTATTTAGAAACATAAAACTCTGAGAATATGTCAGTAAATAAAGTGATATTGATAGGAAATGTCGGTAAAGACCCTGAAGTGAGATATTTGGATACGGGTATTGCTGTGGCCAGTTTTCCTTTGGCTACAACCGACCGTGCATATACTTTGTCTAATGGTACACAAGTGCCTGAGCGAACTGAATGGCACAATCTTGTACTTTGGCGAGGACTGGCAGAAACTGCCGAGAAATATGTACATAAAGGTGATAAGCTCTATGTGGAAGGTAAGATAAGAACTCGTTCTTATGATGACCAGAGTGGGGCAAAACGCTATGTTACCGAGATATTTGTAGATAATATGGAAATGCTGACTCCGAAAGGTGCCGGTGCCGGATCGTATGCTCCGTCACAGCAGCAGGCTGCTGCTCCCGTACGGCCTCAACCGCAACAACCGCAGCAATCGGCATCTTCACAAGATAATCCGGCAGACGATCTGCCGTTTTAATGGTTGCGGACTACAAGTTAAGGATGATAGTTGTCATCCGGCTGTTACCTTAACTTGTAGTTCATAACTCTTGACTAACAACTTGTAGCCAGAGTTTAACTCGCGGCTGCTTATTATTAACTTAAAACCAATATTTTGGACCCAGACGCTTATTTATGCCAGTTGGCAGAAATTTTTAACGGAATATCCGTACACACACCATCATTATCAGCAATAATAGCCATAGTACTGGCCGGTTTGCTCCTGCTCGCTTCGGGCTTTGCTTCGGCATCCGAAATTGCTTTCTTCTCACTCTCACCTTCCGATCTGAATGATATAGAGGAGGGTAATCACCCTTCTGATGGAAAGATCAGCAATCTGCTTGCAGATTCCGAACGTTTGCTGGCAACCATTCTTATCACAAACAATTTTGTGAATGTGACCATCATCATGCTCTGTAACTTCTTTTTTATGAATGTTTTTGTTTTTCATTCGGTTCTCGCAGAGTTTTTGATACTGACAGTCATCCTCACTTTTCTGTTGTTGCTTTTCGGAGAGATAATGCCTAAGATCTATTCGGCACAAAAGACGTTGGCTTTCTGCCGTTTTTCCGCTCCGGTCATCTACGTCCTGCGCAAGGTATTTGCACCGATATCTGCCGTACTGGTACATTCTACCGCTTTTTTAAATAAACACTTCGCCAAGAAAAATCATAATATATCTGTTGATGAACTTTCCCATGCCCTTGAACTGACAGATAAAGCCGAACTTTCGGAAGAAAACAATATTCTTGAAGGAATTATCCGTTTTGGCGGGGAGACGGCCAAAGAGGTTATGACTTCCCGTTTGGATGTAGTGGATCTTGATATACGTACTTCGTTTAAAGACGTGCTTCAGTGCATAATTGATAATGCCTACTCCCGTATCCCTATTTATTCCGGTACACGCGATAATATCAAAGGAGTGCTTTATATCAAGGACTTGCTGCCCCATCTGAATAAGGGGGATAATTTTCGTTGGCAATCATTGATTCGTCCCGCCTATTTTGTGCCTGAGACTAAAATGATCGACGATCTTCTGCGTGACTTCCAGGCAAATAAAATTCATATTGCCATTGTCGTTGATGAATTCGGAGGTACATCGGGAATAGTGACAATGGAAGACATTATAGAAGAAATTGTTGGAGAAATCCATGATGAGTATGATGATGAAGAGCGTACCTATACAGTGATCAACGATCATACCTGGGTTTTTGAAGCAAAGACCCAGCTGACAGACTTCTACAAGATTACTAAGGTAAATGAGGACGATTTTGAGAAGGTGGACGGTGATGCCGATACGCTGGCCGGACTGTTGCTTGAGATCAAAGGGGAGTTTCCCGCGCTGCATGAGAAAGTACTTTATCATCATTATGAATTTGAAGTTCTGGCGATGGACAGCCGCCGCATCCTGAAAGTGAAGTTTACCATAAACGAGCCTTCCACAACGGAAGTTGCTTCCTGATTTCATTATGGCATTGTTGTCGGAACATAAGGCGGACTGTTATCGTTGGGGTATCTGGAAAACAGATGAATCTCTCGAAGAACTTTTGGCTTTGCTCCCTGGTCCTGAGAAATACGAACGGCAGCTAAAGCGTTTCTCTTCACCCCACCGCCGGTTGGAGTGGCTTTCTGTGCGTGTATTGCTTTATCGGTTGCTGGGGGAAGAAAAGTCAATAGAATATGCTCCCAGTGGTAAACCCCGTTTGGCGGATTCCTCTTTTTTTATTAGTATTTCCCATACCCGCGGATATGTGGCGGTTATCTTAAGCGCCGTATCCGAAGTCGGTATTGACATTGAGCAATATGGACAACGGGTACACAAGGTTGCACATAAATATATGCGTGAGGATGAAACGATGTCCGTTTATCAGGGAGACGATACCTGGTCGCTGCTTTTACATTGGTCCGCCAAAGAAGTGATGTTTAAGTGTATGGATGCGGATGAGGTCGATTTCCGGGAGCATCTCCGTATAGTACCGTTTCAGGTATGTGAATGCGGAGAATTTTTTGCCGAGGAATATCGTACGGAACGCCGGATGAAATTCCATATCCGATATTTGCTGCATCCGGATTTTGTGATGACCTGGCAGGTGGGGTCTTCGTTTGGAAAAAATGATTGATTTTCAATGAAGTAAACAAAATGATAAATCGTATCTTATTGCTGGTGCTTGTCATTGGCTACAGTATGGGAGTTGCTGCTCAGAATCGTGTCGATTCCTTATTTACATCTGTTAGCCAACGCTTTTCGGGTTATCCTTCTGAACTGGTGTATTTGCAGACCAGTAAGGAGATTTATGAAACGGGAGAAGATCTTTGGTTTAAAGCATATCAGCTTGATGCGAAATCATTCGGTTTGTCAACCCAGAGCAAGACACTTTATCTGCAAATGTTGAGTGATAAAGACAGTGTAGTCTGGCAAGAGAAGTATCCCATAGAAAACGGTATTGCAGACGGCCACATATATGTGGATACGAAACTGCCGGAAGGGAGTTATCGGTTGGAAGCCTATACCCGTCATTCCTATTATAAAGATACGGTCGGAATATCTCCGGTACGTAAAATCAAAGTATTAAAGAACATCAGCTATAATACTCCGGCAAAAGAGGGAGAGGAGACAGGTGATTTAAGATTCGAACTCTTCCCCGAAGGCGGAAATCTGGTTTCGGGTTTGCCGTTTTGCCTGGCGTTCAAAGCTACTGACACGAAAGGGTATCCGGTCGATGTGGAAGGGGTGCTGTGTGAAGGCGGACTTCCTCTTATGCCATTCAAAAGCAGCCATGACGGAATGGGAAAGTTACTTTTTACTCCGTTTGCCGATAAAGAATACCGGATAGAGCTGAAGGATGGACATAGTTACCTTTTGCCTGAGGTGTATAAACAAGGAGTAGCACTGCGATTATTGAAACAGGATCAGGAACAATTGGAGTTTATCATCTCTCAAACACAAGATTTGCCTGATCAGGAAGTCTGTTTGGTGGGTCAGATGCGGGGGATGGTGTGTTGTGTTGCAAAGGGAATGCTTAAAGACCGTTTGAAGATAAAGATGCCTCTGGCCGAGTTTCCTTATCAGGGGATAGTCGAGTTTACCCTCTTTGACAATGCAATGAAGCCGGTTGCCGAGAGGCTGGTGTATGTACATCCCGAAAAGAAACTGCATATTCGTATCGTACCGGAGAAGGAAAGCTACGCTCTTCGTGAAAAAGCGGCCTTACATATTAAGGTTACGGATGATAAGAACCGGCCTGTAAAAGTCAATCTGGGAATTAGCGTTTTTGATAAAGCATATAGTAATCCGGTTGATCCTGTGAATATTCTGACCCATTGCTATCTGTCGTCGCAGATACGCGGTGCAGTTCATCGTCCGTCTTATTATTTTGATGAAAGGAACAAAGATCGTGTGCAGGCAATGGATTTGTTGCTATTGACACAGGGGTGGAGACGATATATCTGGGAGTTTAATGGCCCGGTTTATCAGGGAGAAGCGTTTTTAAGCGATGATATATCAGGAGTTCAGGTTACAGGAGGCAGGAAAAAGAGCCGAGAAAAACAGGGGGATAAGCAACTTGTTCAGGTTACGGGTGCTGAAGGTAATTCTGCGTTCTTGTGGACAGACTCGGTAGGACACTTCACGATTGATACGAATCGGATGAAAGAGCTTCGTGGTGGATATATTTATCTGAAACCAATGTTGTCGAAAGAGTTTAAGCCTGAACTGGAGATCGTAGATTACTTTCCGGTGATTGACAGTGTGAGAAGAAAGAAATATCCCGGTCATTCGGTTACAGTCCGGACACAGGCGGTGAAAGAAGAGTTCGTTGATATGCCGGTTGTAAGCAGTGACAGTATAATCCTGCTGGATGAAGTCGTAGTCAGCCGTAAGGCACGCAGACCATTTAGAGATAAGTTTATGGGGCGGTTAGACAGCATGACACAGATGAGCATGGAAAATGTTTATGTTTGCGGATGTAGCTATCTGCAAAATTATAAACCCGGATATGATGCCCATCCTTGGTGGAAACCTTGTGGTGAACCGTCTGATAAAAGGACTAAACCGGTGGAAGGAAAACAGTATGAAATTGTGAAGTTCAAGCATTTGGGAGGCAATGCCTTCAGTGTTATAGACCGGCAGACTGTGACATATCACGGCCCCATATATTCTGAAAAAGAACTGCTCCGCATGAATAACCTTTGGCGTACGAAAGGATATTATGCTCTTCGCGAATTCTATCAACCGGATGAAGTGGACATGCAGTTGCCTATACCGGATGCCCGCAATACATTGTTTTGCTCGCCTATGGTTGTGACGGATGAGAAAGGAGAAGCCACCGTTTCATTTTATTGTTCGGATATCAATACAGGTTTCATTGGCATGGCGGAGGGAGTGGATGGAACAGGTCTTTTAGGGAGTGATAAATGCGAATTCAGAGTGATTAGAAAAGCTAATTAAGTTTTGTAAATCATCTATGACTACGGATAAAAACAAAAGAATCTCCGGGAACATCTTTTAAACAAGGCTCCCGGAGATTTTTTTATTTCTTTAGTTTATAACTTAGAGCCCCCGATGGACACTTCTTGATTTGAGCAATCAGTTCTTCGGTAGTAGCATTTTCCATCTTTATCCACGGACGTTCTTTAGGGTGATACACATTGGGCAATGTCTTCACGCAGATGCCGGCAAAGCTCCGGCTGCCATACAATGGTCAGTTCGCCATTGCTGTATTCTATTTGTTTTCCCATAACTGTTTTTTATATTATTGAATGTGAACACCACGAAGTACAATGCGTTTCCATTCCGGATGCTTATGTATGTATCCCGCAACGAACGGACAAAGAGGAACCAAGCGCAGACCTTGCCGCTCAATGTCGGTAAGGACTTTTTCTGCGAGCTGAGAACCTATTCCGTGCCCCCCTAAAGCGGCAGGGACTTCGGTGTGCGTGAGGTAGATTTCACCATTCGAGGATTTGATGTATTCTATTCGGGGAGTATAACTTTCAATATGGAATTCATATTGATGTTTTTCTTCATTGTCTATCAGTTCATAATTTTCAGCCATAATCATTTTTCTTTTAAAAATTGTTTGATTCTACAACATTTGAAGGTGATATTTTGTTCCCTCCGATTGCCTGTTTATGAATCGTTTAAACAATTGTATACCGGTCATAATTTTAACAGATAATAATGATTCGTGGCAAAACAAATGCATACTCTTTCTGTTGATATTGGACAAATGCGGGGCAACAGCGCTCCGCCTGCAAAACTACCATATGGGAGTATCTTGATTTGGGATACTGATTTCTGAGTGAATGAACGAATTGTTTTATATTTAAACTTTAGAGATTATGAATGGAAGAGTAATACAGATCTTCTGCATGGTAGTTGGCATAGTACTTGCTTCCTCTTGCGGAGACGAATGTCCGGTAGAACAACCTTACTCGGTTCGGGTATCTGTTAAGGACAAGAACTATTTGAATATATCGCAGTTTCCGCAACTGGGCAGCGTAGACGAGAACCAGCCTTTCCGCACCTATACGGGAACTATTTATTATGCTCTGTACGATGCTTCTACCGGAGCATTGAAAAAAGAGTCGGAGATTGTTCAAATCAATGGTGAAGATAAGGAGTATACTATTTCTTTCGCCGGAATACCCGATGGTGATTATAAATTGGCTGTTTGGGGGAACCTGACTACTGATTACCCCGCCGGCATTTTGCATCAGGACGGGAAGGAGCATACGGATATTTATGTGGCGACCCGTGTCTTGCATTTCTCTCCCGAATATCAGACAGAAGAATTGACATTGGAACGTACCAAGGGAAAGCTGTTGTTACTCTGTTCCAATTTCCCGGCTGAAATAAGTCGGATAGAACAACATGTAAACCACGTTTATCAGTCGGTGGATGCCGATCTCAATTATAGCGGAAGCACGCAGGTTGACAAAAGTGTGCCATTTACCAATATGTTGGAGACAGTGCTTGCACCCTCTTCGGTAGATGGACATTCAAAGTTAGCTTTAACTTTCTATGCCACCGATACAAGAGCTTCTGAATCTCCTTATTTGAAATTGCCCGAAATGGAAGTGGACATGCGGCGCAATGAAATAACCGCTGTCTCTATAGACTACAATACATCAGAAGGAATCTGGGAAATCAAAATGTTTATCCGTGGGGAATGGCTCACGATACATCGCCTGGATATCTACTGATCTCTTTTTCCTTATCTATTTATTTAAACTAAACTTTGCTATTATGAAAAAATTAATGTTTCTGGTGGCAGCAAGCCTCTTTGTATTTGCTGCTTGTTCCAGCGAAGATGATCCTTCGTCTGAAGTGAATCCTGAAAATAATGGGATTACATTTGAACTGTCCGCGGTTAATGGTCTGACAGATGGGATTGGAACCCGAATGCCGGTGTATAGCCAGGAGGCTACACAGCATGTCACTCGTGTCAGTGTTTATGCTTTTATGCAGAACGGTTCGACTTATCTGCATCAAAAGACCTATGATATCACCGGCTGGACCGATGGTACTACTTTTAAACGTTTTGCCGTTCCCGATGCTGACAAGCTTCCTGTAGGGGTATATAAGTTTTTGGCTGTAGGCCGTGACGCAAGTGATCGCTTCTCTGTGACTACGCCGACTTCCGGTAATACCAATTATACGGATATGCTTGCTACTATTATGAATTCGGGCGATGAATCGGAAATCTTTGCAGGTTCGGCCGATGCGGAAGTAATGGCTCAGGGCGGAACTCGTGTCAGCATTGAGATGACCCGTAAGGTGGCCGGTGTACTGGGATACTTCAAGAATGTTCCTCAAGTGCTTAACGGAACCACTGTGAAGTATTTGCGTCTGAAAGTCAGCAATTCCAATCAGCAGGTGAATCTGACTAATGGTGTAGGTATCAATACTGCCGCTACTCCTTATAATATAATAGATATGGATCTTTCCGGCCAGGCTGTTTCCAACGGCGTGTATGTGGGCAACGATTTGTCCGGACAGGGAGTGGTGAAAGTGCCTAATTCACAATTGGGAGGTTCGTTCTATATGCCGGTTAGTGGCGTGAGCATGACTTTAGGACTTTATGATGCGAGTGGTACCGCTATAAAAGAGTGGACCGTGAGCGACACTAATAGTTCGGGAGCAACACAGTTTAATCTGATGGCAAATCATTTTTATGCATTAGGTGTGAAAGGTGCTACGGGTAGTGTGGATGGCGGAACACCGGGTAACCCGGGTGATGATGATGCTCCGGTAGATTTGCTGACCGATCAGAATATTGTGATCACTATCAGTCCGGCATGGGAATTGATACATAACCTGGTAATTCAGTAAAAGTAACTCAAAAACAGAATCATGGTATGGCTATGAGAAAGGCAGGCTATATAACTATCCTTCTGACGGGATTTCTGGCAACGCTCTTGTTGGGCAGCTGCTCAACAGATGATGTTGCCGAACTCCCCTTGGAAGAAGGGGTTCCGGTCCGTTTTGAAATAAAGCGGGACGGGGTCATGAGTCGTGCGCCGGGAGATGCAGCTCTCTCTGTCAACAGGATACTGATTCTGCCGTTTCGGAAAACGGATGAAGCATTGCCAAACGATGCAGCTAATTTCGTTCCGGAATATAGCGCAGCCCGACAATTGGATGTCAATTCGTTTCCGGCAGTAGTCACGATGCTTAATCTTTCAGCAGCCTCTACCTATCAGTTGTTGGTGATCGGATATAATCGGAGTGATTATGATTTTGCCAGTGGCGGAGGTGCAACGAAGCGGTTTAATATCGGTTCGACTGGTAATCCGGCTACGTTGGCTAATTTGTATTTGCAACCGGTCAATTCGACGGTAGTTCCGGAGTTCTTTTCGTGTTTCGGAAACGGTTACCAGGGTACAACGTTGGTTGGCCCTGTTTTTAAACCTTCGCAAATCAATTATGTGACAGGTACACTGAAAAGGCTGGTTAGTGGTTTAACGCTCGAAGTGACCAATATTCCCGCATATGTCAACTCTATGACATTGATAGCCGAGCAACTTGTGACGGCTACCCGTGCAACGGATGGGGCGGCACTGACATGGCAAACAGCCGGTGACAGCGGTACGAAGACGTTGGCTACTCAGGCACCGGTCTCGGGGAAAGTCAGTTTCAACCAGTTTCTACTGGCTATTCCGGATAGTAGAAAGACCTTGTTTTATCTGGATGTGTCTTATGGAATCTTCACCGAACGTTATACGGTGAAACTGCCGGATACTCCCGGTGTGGTTTCGGGAAACCGGATTATTTTTACTCCTAATCATTGGGTGAAAGTGACTGGAAGTTATGCGAATATCAATATAGGTTTCACTTTGGCAGGAAACATCAACTTGGATGACAATGCCTGGGATGGCCTTCAATAGAAACTGAAAGCAAAAAGAACCGGAGATGAAAACGAAAGTGATAATAATGATAAGCCTTTTTCTTTCTCTCTTCCTGACGGGATGTGAGAAAGAGCTGGTCGAAGTGCCCGGTGAAGACTCCGGGCAACTTCCTCCGGAAGGTAAGCCTTCGGACTTGCCCGACGGATATTTTGAAGTAACCTTCTCTGCCGGATACGGAGGAGCGGATACCCGTACGCCCGTCACGGGGACCGATTCACGGGTTCGTCACCTGCGTTACGTCATTTATAAGTCGACAGGTGAGTTTGTGAAAGAAAAGGTGGTGCTGAAGACTACGGATGCTGCTCCTTCCTGGCCGATGGCTGCCTTGAAAGATACGCTTCCGAAAGGACAGTATACAGCTGTATTTCTGGCCAATGTAGAGAAAACACAGTTCCCGATTCCCGTTTCGGGCGGTGGAACCAACTATGCGGATGTGTTGACGAATTACCAGACAACACGTGCGAATGCCCGGATCGTGTTACCCGGTGCGGAGTTTACCGACACTTCGGAATTTTATCTGGCCAATGTATCTTTCTCGGATACCTCTGCTCAGCCTTATGTACTGTTGCAACGCATTATCAGTATGCTGAATTTGCGAAGAGTGTTTGTGGATGCACAAACCGCTTTGAATTCTTTGACCAACAATATTGTGACGCAAATAGGATATAGGAATATAATCCGGACGACGGTACAAGGCATTTTGCCAGGGTTACTGAAAACGGCAATGGACTTGGGAGTGGTTGGTAATGCTGTCTATAATGTTGTTGGCGGACTCGATGCCGCAGTCAATCTGGTGGTGGCAGCATTGGTCGAACCGGTCGTGGATGTACTGTATGCACAACTTTTGCAAGGGTTGGTCAATCAGATAGGGCTGACTCTCTCCGGTAATGCTACGCAGAATGGTGCATTGGGAGCATTGGGCGATTTACTGAATCCCTGGAGGGGCAGTGATGCTGCTTATGCTTTAGTGACCATAAACAATTTCCCTAAGACTGTGGACTTAGACCTGAATGTGAAGGATTTCTATACGGGTAATCATCGTTTCCGGTATGGATTCACACCTACACCCGGTACGACGAATAGTGAGAAGGATATTCTGATCAGAGGTTTTCATGGCCTTTATGACGTACGGGAGATTCATGTTGCCAAACCCGGACTGATCTCCGGATTGTTGGTGGACGATGTGATTGACGGTCCGTTGTTGCTGAATGGAGTATTTGTGAATATCACAGATCCGATACAGGCAACAGTCAATACGAATTACAGGTATCGTTCGAACTATTCGTTTGTCAGCCTGGGGCTGAAATCGTATGCACAGCAGAACGACGGAAACCATTCGCTGACACTCTCTGTACAGTTGAAGAATATTGCTAACCTGGATGGTATATTGGGAGGAATCCCCTTACTCGGTCCCGTGTTGAATGGAACCGTTAAATTATTGATTGGCAATATAACGGTTACCGTTCCGGTGAATCTTCCTTTGCTTGGAACCGATAACCTGACGCTGTCCGGTAGCTGGAGTACACCACCGGTGCAGTATTAAAAAATAAAAAGGGGGTGTGTCGAAATTCGTATTCACCACAGACTACACAGATAAATCAATAGATTAAGTTCGCTCTATGGAACTCTGTGTTACTCTGTGGTGAATGATGACACATCCCCTTTTTAATATGGTTATATCCTGGTATGCCGGGGACTACACCTTTTTACTTTTATTCAAAGTCGTAAGTGAAGAATACTCCCGCGGGGAAGCGAGTCGCATTTTTGTAATCCTGCACCAATTTAGTAGTACCGCTTGTGAAGTTAAATACGCCGATGCTGTTGGTCAGGTAATCGTTACCGTAACCTTTGATTGTAGTGACGTATACATCACTGTTTTTCGGATTTACTGCAAGGTTATTGTAAGTCATTGTGGCATTTTGTATGTAATCACCGATTTTAGTCAGCTCTTTGGTCTGATTCTTCGCGAAATCATGGAGATAGATAGTAGTGCTGTTGTTACCAAAATAAATGCTGTCACCTTTGGCGCTGATTGCCGGAGTAGCTCCCCAGCCGGCTGATACCTGGAAACTTCCTAATTTATTCGTTTTCAAGATTGAGTAGTCCTTAGATGATACCTTCATAATCTTTGCCGGAGTGCTGTTGACAGAAACCCATACATTACCGTCCGAAGCTTTTACAACTCCTGTCGGTGTGCCTTCCAAAGCGATGGTTTTTATCACTTTGTTATCTTTAATCACCAGTAGACTGTTGTTGGCTCCTGCAAATACTTTCTGGGCTGTTACCGCCATTCTGTTTTTTATCGCTCCGTCTGTTCCCTCTATTAAACTCAGGGAGGTTGTTGTCGGATCGAACAAGTGCACGCCGTTATTGTCGCGGATGTATACGTGTGAATCATCCAGAGCGGCTACGTGGGTAGGCCAATTGAGGTCGGCCAGTTGATCCTTGCTGAATCCTTTCTCTTTTTTCAATGTTTCGGCATTGGCAATTACAAGCATACCGTCTTCGCCGCCATTCTGAGAAATGATATACATCTTATTGTTTGCAATGAACAGGTCTTGTGATACAACTCCCAAGTGTGTACCGTTTGCTTCGAAGTATGCTTCTTCCGTCATTTCATTTTCCGGAGAAATGAAGATGAGAGAGCTGGGAGGATTGCCGAAGTTGCCTTCATTCAGAACAAAGGTTCCATATTTGTATTTGCCGTATACGGTGACCGGAAGGTTTACTCTTTTCTCTCCTACTTCCGTAGATACCACCAGAGTTACATAGTATTTTCCCGGTTCGGCTTCAGTAAAGCTGAACTCCTTATCAGTTGACTTCACCTCTCCGTTGACTTCCCATCTTACTTCGGGGTTCACGTTGCTTGTATAGTTGGCGGTCAGTGCGAGTGTTCCACCTTGGATAACTTCGGTCACTCCGCCTTCACTTTCGATGGCGATACCCGTCAGATTAGGGATGGTTTCGTCATCCGAGCAAGAAGCAAATCCTAACGCTAATGCTGTCACAAATAGCAATAGATACTTTTTCATTTTCATTTTTTGAGTCATTAAATTAAGTAATTGGTAAATGTTCATTTCTTATCTCTTTTCCACTTGGTTTTATTTCTTGTAGTGTAAATCTTCCACCGCCTGTATCTCCGTAGAGGCTTCACCCAGCCAGCCGCAGTTCTGGTTGACGGCTGTATAAATCTTCACGAAGTCGATACCGTCCAGATGAACCGGCTTGCCGTCTTTATCTACCGCCCAGTCTATCTTGAATTGAGAATACTCCGTATTGTTCGGATGGTTGTCGGCATATCCCCAGGCATAACAGTAGCCTACCCAGTGCTCGGGCATGCCCGGACGCGGCTCGTTGATGGAGTTGTCCGCCAGGCGGCTTCCCCGGAATGTGATTTGGTCCGGCATCCATGCCGGATAATAAGAACCCTGGGTGTGATACGTGTTCCGGTAGATATATCCCTCTTTGCCTTGATTGTCTTTCCACTTCACATCCCCGTCTGTCGGAGTGGGACGGTAGTAAGTGATTTCATAGTTGCGGATGGTGGCAGGCGAGTTATATTCGCTTCCTGCCAATTCGTACCACTCATCATCCGGCTGTCCGTTGCCATTCGTGTCTTTGGATACGAGTACGATTCCCGGTTCGGAGTTTCCTCCGGGTTTATCCAGCAGCGTGCCATACATATCATAATAGGCGTTGCCGTATATCTTGAAGTCATATTCACCGGGGACGTTGGGGATGGTATGGTCGAATCCCACGGTAATGTTGCCCCCGAATCCTCCGAGAGTGAAGAGGCAGGTGGTACGATCCTGTAGCAGTTCGGTGGCGCGTGCCAATACTTGAACGTCGGTGAATCCCTCTTCGTAAGCTGTATAAGAGGTATTCATATATTGTGATGGCGCCGGATTGTACTCCAATACTTTATTAGCGAAGGCACCTGCTTCCGGGTCTGCGGGATTTTCGTCGGGATTGCCTTGCGAGGCTTTGTTCCGGAACAGGACGGTATTGGAGTTGATTCCCACATTGGGCAACTTAAATATAAGTTGTCCCTGCGGGCTGAAGCAGAGCACATCGCCTTTCACCTTGTAGTCGTAAGCGTCGGTGATGTAGATGTTTCCGCTGTAAGGGTTGACACTGATGCTGTAAGGAGTACGTATCGCGGTGCCGTCCGTGATGAAGTTTTCCCGTTCCGTCTTTCCGGTTTTCAGGTTGAACACTTTGATTTGCGAGTCCTGAGTCCGGTAATCATAATTGTATAAATAGGCCATGTTGTCGTGGATGGTGAAACTCAACACCTTTTCGTCGAAGGTCCGTACCACTTGATCGGTATGACCGTTTATTTGCACGAAGTGATAGTTCCCCGCTTCGATATTCTCGCCGTGCGTGGCTACATAGATGTTTCCGTCCGGTCCGGCCTGTATCTTTCCCGGATTGGGACCTACTTCTATCTTCTTGATTTCGGTAAAAGAAGGGATGTCGATCACAGATACCGTACGGTCTACCCCGATGCCTTCCCAGTCCAGGCCTCCGGAGTTGGAGACATACAACTTCCCGTTCTGCACACAAATGCCGTCGGGATTCCTGCCTGCCCGGGTCAGTGCATCAATAGAGAGGGAAGCGGTATCTATCCGCGCAACGGTTCCGTCAAAGGAGCATACGTATGCTTTTCCTCCCTCGAAGGCGATGTTACGGGGTTGCCGGGAACTGCCGTTCTCCGATAACATCGGTATCTGTTTGACAGACTTTCCGCTTTGCAAGTCGACTACTTCTATCTGGCTCGATACATTGACTACGATATAGAGTTTGCTGCCATAGATGGCCATATCGTTGGCGGTATCTCCCAGGCCGCGTCGGTTGATGCTGCGGAAGTAGTCGGTATTCAGCTGATTGTTCTTGAAGGAATACAAAGCGAGCGAACTGTTGTTCAGGTTGAAGAGCCCTTCGCTGAGAATGTAGAGTTCGGCTGTTCCGGTTTCGACAGGCATACCGTCGCCACCGCCCGAAGGAGTATCCGTGTCTTCCAGGTCGTCACACGAAGCGAAGAGAAGCAGGAAGAGGAGGAAAAGGAAGCTCCCGCCTCCAGCTCCTCTCCGGAAGCGAGGAGAAGTATTGCTTCTGCTGTTATTAAATGGGTTCATTTTCATATTGCTGTTTCTTTTGATAATTACTGATTCAATGTCTGAAGTATCTTTAGTATCTTACTTTCATCGTCACTCTCACTGAGCGTCCCGGCATGGGGAAGTTTTTTACTATCTCGTAATTCTTGTCCAGTAGGTTCAGCACTTCCACTGTCAGGGATGTGTTTACATTACGGATGCGCTGATCGCGGCTGACGGATATACTATGGTCGCTGTAACTGTCCAGCCGGTTTTCGCGGAGGTTCTGCCCCAGCATATAGCGCTTGCCCGAAAAGAGGAACGAGTAGGAGAGGTTCACCCACGGAGTCTCGATACCGGCTTGTCCCGATCCGGATACACGGGGAGTATAGGCGATTTGTTGCTTGTAGGTTTTTCCTCCCGGTTCGGTCATATCCAATGCGCGCTGGTAAGTGTAGTTCCCCGAAAGGTTCACCCGTAGTTTCTCCCAGGGTTGCAGACTGATGTTTCCGGCAACGTCGATTCCTTTGATGTCCACTTTGCCGAGGTTCACCATACTCCATATAAAGAGGTTCTTGGTGGGTATGGCTATGATTTTGTCTTTCACCTTATTATAATAAGCATCTGCCGTGACGGATACATAGGGGATCAGTTCATTGATCGACCGGCTGTATGTCAGTCCTAAGTTGTATTGTGTCGTGCTTTCCGGTTTCAGGTTCGTGTTGCCCACCTGTCCGTAGTACAGGTCGTTGAAGCTGGGCAACCGGAAGATGTCTTTATAGAACAGGCGGATGCGGAACTCTTCGCTGGCAAAGGGCTTGAACGACGCGCTGACGTACGGAGAGAGTTTCCGTCGGTTGGCTGCGGCGCTGCCTTGGCGCACCTCCTCGTTGATGACCGTTGCCAGTACCGAGGCCGAAGCGGTCAACCAGTCGTTGACGTATTTTCCGGCAAAGGCCGTCAACCACGAATAGCGGGTAGGATACGCGAAATCTTTCAGGTTCGCGTTCAGCCGGTTGATGCTCCCGTCCGTCGAGAGTGAAAATGAGAGGTTGCTGAGCACCCGGTAGAGCGCCGAAGCCGAGAGGTAATACTCTTGTTGATAATAACTGTTTTCCGTTTTGCCTTCCGAACCTTTATAATCAGGATCGAGGTAACGTTGATAGCTCCAGTTCCACTTAGCCGAAGTCTGGAAAACCCATTGGCGGTTGAACTCCTTCTTATATTGGCTTTGCACGAAGACATTCTTGTCCCAGAGGTGCTGTGAAGAGTAGTCGTAATAATAAGTGGTGGCATTGGGCAGTCCGCGGGACGACTGATAATAGTAGGCTTTCAGCCGCCATTGTTCCGTATCCGAAAAGTTGCCGAACAATCCCGCTTCGGCACGGAGGTTTTTCACTTCCGTGTTTTTCCGTTTCTCGCGCGAGCTCAGGTCATTGTTTTCGCCATAATGCAATGTGAAAGGGTAGTGCCCGTCAGCCGACATCCACTCGCCGTTGGCGGAGAGTACCCATTTCCGGTTCAGTTTCTGTTCGATCAGGAGAGACGGATTGACCAGTCCCCACGAACCCGTTTTGAACGAGGCGCTCAGGTTGGTACGCCGGTTGTCTTTGAATTGCGGTGTCAGCGTCTGTATGTTCAGTATCCCGGCGGAAGCGAAAAACCTTGCGGGCTGAAAGATATTATCACTCTGTCCGTTGCTGAGCGAGAGACGGTCTACATTGTCCAGTGAGAAGCGTCCGATGTCGATCTGCCCCGTCTGGCAGTCACTGATTGTTATTCCGTCATATCCCACGGCGGTATGCTCGGCTCCGAGGCTTCGCAATGAAACGGTTTTCAGTCCGCCAATGCCGCCGTAGTCTTTCACCGTAACTCCGGCAAAGTGCTTCACGGCATCCGATACTTGCAATACGTTGAGGCTTTTGAGTTCTTCTTTAGAGAACACTTGGGTGGGAGCCATCGCTCTTACTTCGCGGGTGTGGTAAGCTTCGGCAACGGTTACTTCGGGGATTGAATAAATACGGGCGGTATCTACTTTCTGCTGTTGGGCGAAAAGTGAAACGGTAAGCCCCTGGCAGCAACAGAAAGCAACACAGGCGTGTAGTAGCTTAGGCAATCTAAATATATTCATCTTCGTTTTTTTACTGTTAAAATGTCCGGACGAAGTCACTTCGGCCGGACATACTAAATAAACTTGGCAGAGTTTATTATCATAACTTACTTTCTCTGAATCAGAGTGATGAATGAAATGACGGATGGAATAATTCCGGCTCATTAGACTCAACGCTTTTTCCTCGAAAGCAATGAAATAGATGCACAGGCAGGTCTTCTGACTCGTTTCTGTTGATAAGCGCCTTCCCAGGAAAACGTTTCCCAGTGGCAAGTGGTGGTTGCTTACAACAATTTGATGTGAAACTTACAGCAGCGGGACTGTTCAGGATTTGCACCTGATTCCCTTTTAATTGCATCCCCGGTACACGGAGAATACAAACCAATGCACTGCAAAGATAAAAAGAATATTAGAAATAGCATAATAATTTGTGATTATTCGTTATGCATTGCGGAACGGACGGAGCAACATCGGACAGGTCGTCCGGATAGTGTCAGACGGCACATCGGAATGACTTGGATAGGCGATGCCATTTATCTTGATTCCGGAGGGTTATGATGGCAGAATGATGGTTAATCAGCCTTTTGACTGACACACTCTTTCTTTAAAACGGATGAACCGGAGGGAAAACAAGGGGAAAGCCGGCCTTTTCTGTTCCGAAAGCCGGGCTTTGGGTGGATTAGAGCCGGGGTTTTGCGGAAAAGCAGTATGCATTCACTCCAAAAGACGGTTACATTTACCCCGAAAGAAGTAAGCATTTTCCGAAAATGCTTACTTCTTTTTCAAATATCTCTATATGTTATGCTCCATTACATATATTGTTATGAAAACCGGGGCTTATAGCTCCGGATTTTGCTCCGGTTGCTCACCCGATATGATCGTTCCGGAAGTGTCGGAAAGAGATGGTTTCAAGGTTAAAACCTGCTTTATGGACGGAACACTTTCCCGTCTCTTTCTTTCGGTAAACAAAAGTGGAAAATTACGGGCAAAGAGATAACCGGTAAATCGAATTGGAGACGTTTTTGAGAGGCGTATCGTGCGTCGGGCCGAAAGAATGGAAAATAGAGAGGCCGGATTATCATTCTGTCAAAATGATAATCCGACCTTCTTCGCATCTTTGGGGCAAATGCTCCGTTCCGGTATGTTTTTCTTAACCGCGCTCTGCCAGATATTGCTCTACCTTTTGCAGGGTGGCGTCTTTCAACAATACGGTTTTGTTCTTGTCCAGTAAGTAGAGGGTGGGAATAGCCCTCAGGTCATACAGGTTTTTGTTTTTGATGACCAGCTCCTTATCGTATCCGTTGGTCCATTCTTTCGCGAAATCGCTCCGGTGCTTTTTCCATTCATCCAGTTCTTCATCCGGATAGAGAGACAGCACCTTCAGCTTCTTGTCGGCTATGAACCCGTTGATGACCGGAGAACTCTTTAGCCCTTCTATCATCTCAGAGCAGGCGTGGCAGCCGGGATTGTTGATAAACAGTAACGTGTATTCCGCCGGGAACTGATAAAGCGTACCCTTTGCACCCGAATCCAGTGTATAGGTGAAGTTGAGGGCTTTTGTGCCCAACCGGTTCTTTTGTGCCAGTTCCAGCCGCGCCTGCGGACGTATCTTTTCCGTTTCATTCAGCATGGGGGAGGCTGTCAGAGCTTCCAGCACGGGGATGTAAAGCTCCTCGTTACGCATAGGCGAGTTAGGGTCGTAGAGATATTTATCGGCCAGTTCCGCAAAGAAGTCCAGCATCTTTTTGTTTTTCCCGGCCCGGCCGATCGTCTCTTTTATGGCAGTTTGCGCGTCGGACAAGGGCACATGTTCCAACAAATCGCAATAATCCACCCAAGCCTGTTCGGCAACGTCGATCTGACTGACGTAGGTGGTGTCTGTAAAGTCAAAGCGATCCCAATAGTGCTTTACCATATAATCTGCCCGTTGCGACACCGTGTTCAGCACTACGGGTATGTCGGGTAAATTGAAAACTTTAACCGTATCTTGCTTTCCGTTCTGCTCCTGGCTGGCCGCGGGGCCGCTTTTACAGGCAGTAAGCACCAATAACAGTACAAATGAAAGGTATTTTACATTGCTTATCATAATCTTTTGTTTTGATATGGGACAAAGATAGTATTTTTATTCTATATTTGTACTCAGTGATGAAAACGTTATACACACAACAAACAAGTCAGACATGAAGAATAAAAAAGGACAACCAACTACAGAGGCAATCTTTAAAGGAATACAGTCAGGAGAAGTATTTGATCTTTTTGACAAACTGCAATATCAGATCGTAATTCATGGTGAATTGACCTATAGCGATCCCTGGGGGGAGGTGCATTTGTTCAAAGAACAGTTTGAAAGTGCGAAGCATGATTCGGATTCACCAACAGCGATAGGGTGCTATCCGTTTGCCGATGTATGGATACGGTTTTATGAAGAAGAAGTGCGTGATTACTCACTTCTGTTGGAAATGTGCCTTATGGCGTCACATTCGCGGACTTGTGTCTGGCGCAAAGGTTTCGGTACGTTACTTGATAAATTATACGGAGAAATCCCTCTGGCGCCATACGAACAGGCATTGGAGCGCCTTGAACATCCCTATGCACTGAGTGAGATTCTCTGGGCATTGGAGTGGGATTACCGCGACCAGGAGGTGTATCTGAAGTATTCACACTACGTCCTGCTTCATTTGCTTCCGATGCTTACTCCCCGGAATATCACCTTTCTGTACAGCGTCCGCGAATGGTATGGTTCCTCCCACGATTATCGTGTCGTACTGGTTCATTGCTATTGGATAGATTGCTGGCTGAAACATCCGAAACGTTTGCTGACGGATAATGAGTTTATAACCGATTTCAAGATCCGCTACGAGTTGTACCGCTTGTGTAATTTCCTTTCTTATAAGGTAGAGCCTTATCCGGTTGAGTTTCCCATTCGTGCCGTCGATTTCGGCAGGGCCTACCAGATGGGACTTCTGTCCGAAGATGCCTTGATCACCGAACTGATGGATCGCCCGCTTTCGCCTACGCTGATAGAGGAGGCTGCGGGCTTTTTTTATCAGAAAAAGGGAAAGGACGGACGGATATATACCGACTGCCGGGATTATGATTTCAGCGGATTTAAGAAAGTGCTGGAAAAGGTGACTGTACGCATTCTGGACATCGAACTGGAACGGGGGAAAGTCCGTACCGATGTTACTTCGCTGGCCCAGAAACTGGACGGGGTGTTCGGTGCCGAAGTGATGATCCGCCTGCTGAGCCTGATGAGGAAGGAGAAGTTCATACGACTGGACAAGTGGTACTATGATACCAGCGAAAGCCGTATCGGCATGTTCTGCAACCTGATGCTTCATTGTGCCCCTCTGCCTACGGACACACCGGAATGGTTGAAGATGCTTGCCGAACGTGCCGGCATTACTCCGAAGCGCATGGTCGAGATGGCTGTATATTCCCCCCGTTGGCTCAGGATGACGGAAGGGGCTATCGGTTGGGAAGGGCTGACCGCTGCGGCCGACTTCTTCTATGCTTATACCAGGGAGTACCATCGGGATATGGAAGAGTCGAGATTTACGCCTTACACCACCCTTTCGGCCTTGGAGATTTCTATGGGTGTGCTGGATACGGCATGGTTCTGGTCGGTATACAATACGCTGGGGCGCGAACGTTACGAAAAGGTTTTTGCGGCATCCAAGGCCATTACGGATTCGGCCGGGGTATATAGCAGACTTCGGAAATACACCGATGCGCTTGTCGGGAAGTATACGGTAGAGCAATTGGAAGGCTTGGTGATGGATAACCGGAACAAAGATTGGGTGCGTGCCTATCCGCTTGCCCCGTTTACGGGAAAAGCCCGGAAGAAGGAGGTGACTGAACGGCTCCGCTTCCTCAAGGCTTTCTGGATAAGCAGTGATTCTCTGTCCGGACGCCATTCCACCGAAAAAGAGGCTGTGCAGGTAGCTATAGACAACTTGTCCGGAAACTCCGGATTGGAGAATCTGGACACTAAATGGTTTAAAGACAGAGTGTGGTGACAGGATTTACTTTTCTTTAGCCAAAGTAAATACAAACTCCAGTCCGCCGCCTTGGCTGTTTTTGGCCGAAATGCTTCCACCGTGGATGATGACCGCATTCTTGACAATGGCCAGGCCAAGCCCTGTACCTCCCAACTTGCGTGAGCGTCCTTTGTCCACCCGGTAGAAGCGTTCGAAAAGACGGTTCAGATGTTCGGGCGATACGCCTATGCCTGTGTCGGCAAAGCTGAAGTAGTAGAAGTTCTCGTCTTCGCGGAAACAATTGATGTGGATGTGGATATTGTTTCCGGCATAAGCGATGGCATTGTCCATCAGGTTGCGGAAGATGGAGTAGAGCAATGAGTAGTTGCCCCGCATCTGAATCTCCTTTTTCAGTGAGTTGACAACCGTGATATGCTTCTCTTCCAGCTCCAATGACACTTCGTTCACGATGTTGGTCACCAGTACGCTGATGTCCACCTTTTCCATGTCGATCATGTTGGCGGCTTCGTCCATGCGGGTCAGCACGGAGATGTCGCGCAGCAACCGGCTCAGGCGGTTACTTTGTGCATAGCAGCGTTCAAGGAAGACGTTGATCTTTTCCCTTGGGATATTTTCGTTGTTGACGATGGTTTCCAGATAACCCTGGATGCTGCTGACCGGGGTCTTCAGCTCGTGGGCGATGTTTTGTGTCAGTTGCCGTTTCAGACGGATTTGCTCCTCTTCCTGAGTGACATCGTTGATACTGATTTCAAAACTCATATCCTGGAAGATGATGCACTCCACAATGAAGGTCTTTCCGTTCTTGTTGATCGTGATGGACATCCGTTTCTCTTCTTTGCCGACGGGGCGTTTGGGAGCTTTGTTGATGAAGTCCGTTATCTCTTTCAGTTCGCTGATGTTGAATACCTCTTCTGCCGTTTCAAGGTTTGAGTCCGATATCAGGTTGCTGTATTGCGTAAACAGGTTGTTTACCAGAATCTCTTTCTTGTCTTTGCTGAATACCCCCAGTCCCTCGTGCGAAATCTGGAGGTGTGTGATCAGCTTCTCTCTTTCTATGTAGAGTGCTTCCTTCGTTTCGTGGAGGCGTTTGTATATCTGGATGATATGTTGCGAGATCTCTCCCAGTTCGTTGTGGGGGAAGGCGGACTGCATCGCCATTTCGATAGGCTCGTTACGGTCGGCGCGCATGGCGAACTCCCGGAGTTGATTGATGGAAGTGCCCAGTTTGTTGGTGAACTTATAGAAGATGACCATTAGCAACAGAGTGACGATAGCGGTGAACCAGATGTAGTGTGGGTCTGCTTTCAGGTTATTGATCAGGCTGACGCTGTAGGGCAGAGCCGAGCGGATGATATAATCTTTATATAAGGTAGCGGAGTAGAAATAGGGGACTCCGGTGGTTTCGGAGGTACGGCGAACATCGAAACCGATGCCGTTATGCAGGGCTTTCTGTATCTCTTCGCGTCCGATGTGGTTGCCTAACTGTCCCGTGTTCTGCTCCTGGCTATCGAAAAGAACTTTTCCTTCAAGATTGACTACGGTGATGCGTAAGTCTTTCAGTACGTTATGACGCAGGTAATCGGTGATTATTGGAGTCATATCCTGAGGGTGGTCGTATAGCTTTTCGTACAGCAGGTTGTTGCAGTCCTGCAATTGTATGTTCAGTAACTCTACTTTATACTCTTTCTCCCGCTGATACTGATAGGCCATGAAGCAAGCCGCGAAGACCAGAAACAGGGAGATGACCGAAAGAAATAACTTCCGGCTGAAAGAGAGAAAATGCTTTTGGGTGACAGGTAGGTTCATACAAATTTGTTTTTTAAGTTGGATTCACCACAGAGTAACACAGAGGACACGGAGTTTTTTTTAGACATAAGAACAAAAGAACAGATGATTCTTTATTCATTTGTTTTTGAGTTTAATTCACCACGGAGGACACAGAGGACACAGAGAATATCTTTCTCTTAAACATCTTAATAAACAAGAGATTAAAACTCTGTGTCCTCCGTGTACTCTGTGGTGAATCGTATTCATTTCTATTCCGTTTCGAAACAATAACCGTATCCCAACCGGGTGACGATACGTTTACCATAAATGCCGATCTTTTTTCTCAGTCGGGTGATGTTGACGTCGATGGTGCGGTCCAGTACGTAGACTTCGTCGCTCCAGATACGGCTCAGGATGTCTTCGCGAGAGAAAACACGTCCTTTGTTCTGTAGCAGCAGGAAGAGGATTTCGAATTCCTTTTTGGTCAGCGGCACTTCTTCACCATCGATGCTTACTTTCTTTTTAGTGATATCGATTACCAGTGACTGATAACTGAGCTGTTCCGGTACCTTTTCCATATCCGAAGTGGCGGTACGACGTAACACGGCTTTCACGCGGGCAATGACCTCACGCAGTGAGAAAGGTTTCGATATATAGTCGTCTGCCCCCAGATTGAATCCGGTGACAGTATCGTTTTCCGTATCTTTGGCAGTAATGAATATGATGGGAACCTGGGCTGTCTTTTTATCTTTCTTCAGGATATTAGCCATCTTGAATCCGGAGATTTCTCCCATCATCACGTCCAATAGCAGCAGGTGATAACTGCTGATATTCATTTTCAGAGCTTCTTCGGCAGAATTGGCTGTATCTACTTCATACCCTTCGTTCTCAAGATTGAACTTCAGAATCTCACAGAGGTCTTCTTCGTCGTCGACCACTAAAATACGGTAATCGTTCATTGTATTCTTTGTTAATGTAATGCTACAAAGTTAAACTTTATTCCTTTTTCTTTTGCAAAGATGGAGGCTTTTTGTTACGAGGGGGTGAAACACGTATTACGATTTGATTACATTTTATCCCGTCTGAGAGCCTCTATAGGCTGATGCGGTTGGTTTTAAACCCGACAGTGCCTACCTTTTAAACCAAAGTTCTCTTGGTTTTAAACTAACGGCATCTTGGTTTTAAACCAACAATCCGCAGGTTCGGAGATACTTTATCAACAAAAAAGTCGTATCTTTGTTATGTCAATAAATTGAAATGCCACAATGATTAAGATAGATTTCAGGCAACGCAAACGTGAAGTGCTTTGGACGGTTGTCGCTTTGTTCTTTATAGCAATAGGCGTGTCCGTGTTTAAGTTCTCTTCTGCTACTTCCGGTTTTGAGATAACCGATGAACTGGGAGGGAACATTTTTCCTTCGGCCATCCTTTCGGTGGCAACGACTGATGCCCAGGTCATTCAGCCGGGTGACTCCGTATACTTGGGCAATCCCAAATCATGCATTGCCATCAAGGTGAAGTCCCGTTCCGCCTATAGCCGTGTGCGGATTGACGTAGCCGAAACCCCTTTCTTTTCCCGTTCCGTGTCGGAGTTTGTACTCAACAAGCCCCGTACCGAGTATACGATTTATCCCGATATCATCTGGAACTATGAAGCGCTAAAGAATAACAACCAGGCAGAACCCATCAGCGTAGCCGTTACGGTAGAGATGAATGGGGAAGATCTGGGACAGCGAGTGCGTACCTTCTCTGTACGCAGTGTCAACGAGTGCCTGCTGGGGTATGTGACGAATGGTACGAAATTCCATGATACGGGTATTTTCTTTGCCGCTTATGTCAACGAAGAAAATCCGATGATCGACCAGCTGCTGCGCGAAGCATTGAATACCCGTATCGTCAACCGCTTTCTGGGCTATCAGAATCCGGCTCCCGGAGCTGTGGATAAGCAGGTATATGCGTTATGGAACGTTTTGCAGAAACGTAAATTCCGCTATAGTTCGGTGTCGAACACCAGCCTTTCCAGCAATGTGGTCTATTCGCAGCGTGTGCGTACATTTGATGATGCACTGGAGTCGTCACAGATCAACTGTGTGGATGGCAGTGTCTTGTTTGCCTCTTTGCTCCGTGCCATTAATATCGAACCGATTCTGGTGCGTACTCCCGGCCATATGTTCGTGGGATATTATACCGACAATTCGCATAAGGATATGAATTTCCTGGAAACAACCATGATAGGCGATGTCGATCTGGACGACTTCTTCCCGGACGAGCAGTTAGATTCCACCATGGTAGGCAAATCACAGAATCAGATGTCCCTGCTCACTTTCGAGAAGTCGAAGCAATATGCCAATAAGAAGTATAAAGAGAATGAAAAGGGTATCCATTCCGGTAAACTGAACTATATGTTCCTTGAAATATCGAAAGATGTACGCAGGAGAATACAGCCGATAGGGAAGTGAATCACTATTCCCGTTGTCTGGTTCGTAGCTAAATAATCCTAATAAAACTCTGATATATCGATGAGTTTCGCCTCTTTGTTGTATTTTTGCCGTTCAATATTTGGATATATTCCAAACACACGTTAGAATGAAACGAAGAAACTATTTCATTATCAGCTGCTTGATGCTGATAGCCCCTGCCACTGTGCAGGCGCAGTTTGACAAAGGCCTAAACTATAAGATTGAAACCAGTGCAACTGTAAGTGGTGGACACAATACGCCTTTCTGGCTCGTGGCAAATAAGCACGGGCTGTCGTCTATTCGTAAAAACAATGCTTACTTGGATGCAGGAATCTTTCGGGATTTGGAGAAGGATAAAAAGTTCTCTTATGCTTTTGGATTGGAAATGGTCGGTGCGAGTCGCTTCACGTCTAAGTTCTTCATTCAACAGGCCTATGTAGACTTGCGTTATCGGGGGATGGAAATCAGTGTCGGCAGTAAGGAGCGTGGCAACGAAATGAAAAATGACCAGTTGAGTTCCGGTAGCATGACTTTTTCTACTAATGCCCGTCCCATCCCGCAGGTTCGGATTTCAATTCCCGAATATATACCTTTTCCATGGACCAAACATTGGTTGCATATAAAGGGACACGTGGCTTATGGAATGTTTACGGATGAAAAGTTTCAGGAGCGTTTCACGGATGGACGTTCTAAATATACGAAAGAGACGTTGTTTCACTCGAAAGCGGCTTTCCTGAAAGTCGAGAACCTGGAGAAATCACCGGTTTCGGTGGAGTTGGGTATTGAAATGGCGGCCCAGTTCGGAGGCGATTGCTATTATCCGGACGGAACGGTGTTGCGCACACCGGACAGTTGGAAGGACTTTTTCCGTATTTTCTTTCCGAGTAATGGAGACAGTGGCGCATCGGAGAGTGACCAGATCAATATTCTGGGAAACCACGTAGGCAGTTACAGTGCTGCTGTGGGGTATCATTTCCCGACCTGGAAAGTAAAAGCATATTGGGAACACTTTTTCGAAGACCGTTCGGGGATGACGCTGACTTACGGTATGTGGCGTGATTGTCTGACCGGATTGGAGGTGACCTTACCGGAGAATCCTTTTGTGAAGACGGTTGTCGGAGAGTTTTTGTATACGAAGCACCAGTCAGGCGCTTTCCATTATTTTGCTACTCCGGCTATTGATCATTCATTTACCGGGGCTGATAATTATTACAATAACTCGCAGTATGCCGGTTGGGAACATTGGGGACAGGGGATCGGCAATCCGCTGGTTACCTCGCCTATATATAATAAGGATGGAAATCTGGCTTTTGAAAGTAACCGTGTTAAAGGATTCCATATCGGGCTGAACGGCAGTCCGACTCCGGAGATAGATTACCGGATTCTGGTAAGTGTAGCTAAGCATTGGGGAACTTACGGAAGTCCTTACCGGACTATCAGGAGAAACCAGAACGGATTGTTGGAGGTGACTTATAAACCCGAACAGATTCCGGGATGGAGCTTCACACTGGCCGGTGCAGTGGATGGAGGTAATATGTTGGGAGAGAGCTGGGGCGGTATGCTCACCATTCGTAAAACAGGTTTAATTGGTAAGAAGAAATGAAAAAAGGAATCCTATTATTGTTCGTCGCCCTGATGGCTTTTACGTCTTGTGGAGAGAAGTTCGGGCATCGCTATCTGGATGGGATGTGGCAGATGCAGCGTATAGAATATAAAGATGGTAATGCGGAAACTCCGCTGGACACTTATTTCAGTTTCCAGATGGACATTATCAATCTGAAGAAGTTGGGGTATGGTGAGTTCTATGGGACATATACCTACGAGAACGATTCTATGCATATACAGATACTTGACGCTACGGCGGAACAGATGAAAACTTTCGGCATGGATGCCCGGGTGCAGGATTTTGCCGTAGAGAAACTGAACAGTAACAAATTGATTCTCCGGTCGGACTATGCCCGTCTGGAGTTAAGAAAATATTGAGGACGCTAAAAGCTGTCTTCATTCATAGATGATGATTGGAACAGCCGGTTCGTGAGAATCGGCTGTTTTTTTATTCTATTTTTTGCATATCAGCGTTGGGATTGTTACTTTTGTGAGGTTATCAACATTCAGTAAGCAATATGATACAAGGTAAGAAATTTATCTCTCCGGGAACATGGTTCTCAATGATATATCCGTCAGATTGGAGCGAATTTGAAGACGGCGAAGGCTCCTTCCTCTTTTATAATCCCGAACTTTGGACGGGTAACTTCCGTATCTCGGCCTATAAAGCGGATGCTGCTGCTCAAGGTGGCATGAATTATGGAAAGGACTCCATCCGTCAGGAACTCAAGGAAAATCCTTCGGCCTCCTTGGTGAAGGTGGGGCAACTGGAGTGTGCCTATAGTAAAGAGATGTTTGAGGAAGAAGGTACCTATTACACCAGCCATCTTTGGGTGACAGGCATTGACAATGTGGCCTTTGAATGTTCGTTCACCGTACCGAAAGGAGAGCGTGTGGAGGAGGCGGAAAAGATCATATCCAGCCTTGAAATTCGTAAAGACGGACAGAAGTATCCCGCAGAAGTAATTCCCATTCGCCTTTCTGAAATCTATCAGGTGAACGAGGCTTATGAGTGGGTGACAGATACGGTGAAGACACAGTTGAAGAAGGACTTTCAGGGTGTGGAGGAAGACCTCGAAAAGATACAGGAAGTGATTGGCAGCGGTGTCCTTTCGCCCAAAAAGAAAGAGCCCTGGCTGGCATTCGGTATTGCCATCTGCACGATTCTGGCTAATGAAGTGGAAGGCATGGAATGGATGACGCTGGTTGACGGTAACCGGGAAGTACCGGTGCTTCGGTATAAAGATGCGGAACATCTGATTGATCCGATGAAACTGTTGTGGAGCCGGGTGAAAGCCGGAGAAAGATGCGAGGTGGCAGAGGCATATAAGAAAGCACTGGCACACTAACCACATTTTATCATATACGATTATTATGACCCCTTATTTGCAAGTAGATAACCTTACCAAATCCTTTGGGGATCTGGTACTTTTCGAAAATATTTCCTTCGGTATTGCCGAAGGCCAGCGTATCGGCTTGATAGCTAAAAACGGTACAGGTAAAACCACCCTGTTGAATATACTTTCCGGTAAGGAAGGATATGACAGTGGAAATATTGTGTTCCGCCGTGACCTTCGTGTAGACTATCTGGAACAGGATCCGCAATATCCCGAAGAACTGACTGTATTGGAAGCCTGTTTTCATCATGGCAACAGTACGGTGGAGCTTATTAAGGAATACGAACGCTGTATGGAAACCGAAGGACATCCGGGACTGGATGACCTGTTGGTGCGTATGGACCATGAAAAAGCCTGGGAGTACGAACAGAAAGCCAAACAGATTCTTTCTCAACTCAAGATACGGAATTTTGAGCAACAGGTGAAACATCTTTCCGGAGGCCAACTCAAACGGGTGGCTTTAGCCAATGCCCTGATTACCGAACCGGACTTGCTGATTCTGGATGAGCCCACCAACCACCTCGATCTTGATATGACCGAATGGCTGGAAGAGTACCTTCGTCGTACGAACCTTAGTCTGTTGATGGTAACGCATGACCGTTACTTCCTCGACCGGGTCTGTTCTGAAATCATCGAGATAGACAACTGTCAGGTTTATCAGTATAAAGGGAATTACAGCTATTATCTGGAGAAACGCCAGGAACGGATTGAGGCGAAGACGGTAGAGATAGAGCGTGCCAATAATTTATATCGTACCGAGCTGGATTGGATGCGCCGTATGCCGCAAGCCCGCGGACATAAAGCCCGGTATCGTGAAGATGCTTTCTACGAACTGGAGAAAGTAGCCAAACAACGGTTTAACAACGATAATGTGAAACTGGAGGTGAAGGCTTCCTACATTGGCAGTAAGATATTTGAAGCCGATCATCTCTATAAGAGTTTCGGTGACCTGAAGATATTGGAAGATTTCTCTTACATCTTTGCCCGTTACGAGAAGATGGGGATTGTTGGGAACAACGGTACGGGTAAGTCTACTTTTATAAAGATATTGATGGGACAGGTGCAGCCCGATAGCGGTACGCTGGATATCGGGGAGACCGTACGTTTCGGATATTACTCGCAGGACGGATTGCAGTTTGACGAGCAAATGAAGGTGATTGACGTTGTGCAGGATATCGCCGAAGTGATTGAGCTGGGTAACGGCAAGAAGCTGACAGCCTCTCAGTTCCTGCAACATTTCCTGTTTACTCCCGAAACTCAACACAGCTATGTTTATAAGCTGAGCGGTGGAGAGCGCCGTCGTCTTTATCTCTGTACCGTGCTGATGCGTAATCCGAACTTTCTGGTACTTGATGAACCGACAAACGATCTCGACATCATTACCCTGAATGTGCTGGAAGAGTATTTGCAGAACTTCAAGGGATGCGTGATTGTCGTTTCCCATGACCGCTATTTTATGGATAAGGTGGTCGATCACTTGCTGGTATTCAATGGACAGGGAGATATCCGTGACTTTCCCGGTAACTATAGCGATTACCGGGACTGGAAAGAAGCGAAGTCCCAAAAGGAGAAGGAAGCTGAGAAACCGCAGGAGGAAAAGACAGCCCGTGTCCGTCTGAACGATAAGCGTAAGATGAGTTTCAAAGAGAAACGGGAGTTCGAACAACTGGAGAAAGAAATAGCCGGGCTGGAAGCCGAGAAAGCACAGATAGAGGAACTGCTTTGCAGCGGTACACTTTCGGTGGATGAACTGACCGATAAATCAAAGCGGCTGCCGGAGGTAAACGATTTGATAGACGAGAAAACCATGCGCTGGCTTGAACTTAGTGAAATAGAATCATGAATCTGACCAATTATCATAGCCATACCCTCTATTGTGACGGCCGGGCCGGCATGGAGGATTTTATCCGTTTTGCCATCAGCCAGGGATTTACATCCTATGGTATTTCTTCGCATGCTCCGCTACCGTTCCCTACCCATTGGACGATGGAGTGGGATCGTATGGACGACTATTTGACTGAGTTTGCCCGGATGAAGGAGAAGTATGCTTCGGAGATTGAACTGGCTATCGGCCTGGAGATAGACTACCTGAATGAAGACAGCAATCCGGCTGTGCCGCGTTTCCGCGAATTGCCGCTCGATTATCGTATCGGCTCGGTACATTTGCTCTATAACGACCGGGAAGAAGTGGTTGATATTGATGTGTGTGCGGAGGTATTCAGGGATATTGTCGATCAGCATTTCGGTGGTGATCTCGATCGTGTGGTACGTCTGTATTACGAACGTCTGTTGCGGATGGTGGAATTGGGAGGGTTTGATATCTTAGGACATGCCGACAAGATGCATCACAATGCAGCCTGTTACCGTCCCGGCCTGTTGGACGAACCTTGGTATGATGACTTGATGCACGATTATTTCTCAGCTGTTGCGGCCAAAGGGTATATCGTAGAGATCAATACCAAGGCTTTGCATCACTTGGGTACCTTCTTTCCGAACGAACGCTATTTCCCGTTGTTGAAGGAGTTGGGTGTCCGCATACAGGTGAACAGTGATTCGCATTATCCCGAGCGTATCAACAGCGGACGTCCCGAAGCATTGGATGCTTTACGGAAGGCCGGGTTTGAGACAGTGACCGAATGGCATGGTGGAAAATGGGTGGAGGTCTCACTTTAAACCAATATATCATGAAACACAAAAACTTATTGTTAACCTTGCCGTTTGTCTTTTGGACATTTGCCGGCATATCATTGTCATCCTGCAAAGATACTCCTGTCCGTAAGCTTTATAAAAGTGATATAGACTGGAGGCTCACTTGGCAAGATGAGTTCGAGAAAGACGGTACACCCGATCCGGAAAAGTGGGTGTTCTCTCCTTGGCATCCCTTTTGCCGGGACAATAACTTTGTTACATTCGTAAAAGACGGTAAGTTGATTTTGCGTGCTTTGCCCAATAGCGATCCGAATGATACGATCCGCTACATGGCCGGTTGTGTTGAGACTTTGGGTAAAAAAGATTTCTTGTACGGACGCTTTGAGGTGTGTGCCAAACTGGGCAGCGCTAAAGGTTCCTGGCCTGCTATCTGGCTCAAGCCGACTGATTCTACAACGTATGGTGTGTGGCCCAAATGTGGAGAGATCGATATAATGGAACAATTGAACAAAGATACATTCGTCTATCATACCATGCATACCGAATATATCAAAGTGTTAGGACATAAAACAGATCCGGACTATTATACCACCGCATCCTACAATCCGCATGAATTTAATGTGTTTGGGATGGAATGGACACCGGATAAGATTGATATGTTCATCAATGATTCGCTCACTTTCAGTTATCCCCGCATCAAAGAGGAGGGTTCTGTGCAGTGGCCTTTCGATGTTCCGTTCTTCCTGCTGCTCAACCAGATACTTGGAGGATGGGCCGGAGAGATAGACGATGCGGAGCTTCCCGTACAGATGGAGGTCGACTGGGTGAGATATTACGAATTACCTGAAAATATGAGATAGCCGGAAGGTAGATTCTTAAATCTCTCCTTTGGGAAAAACAGCTTGGGAAACCGGGGTACCGTCTGCACGATACAGATAGGCTCCCGGTTTTTTTATAGGTATCTTTTTTCCGTTATACAGCTTGAGAGTCGTTGCCTGCCAAACAGCAACGTAGTACATTTTGTCGATAAATGCCACCTGTGCCTTTTTGTCATTTTGCAATACCTGTACTTTTGAAATATTGAATGCAGCCGTCTTCTCCTGAGTGGAAGCCGGGAGCACCAAATACCGGTAAGTGGCAGGGACACCTGACGGATGTTTGATGTAAATAGAGAAAATTTCATCTTCCAACATCCGGGGAGCGTACATTCCCATGAAGTCGTGCCACTGTCCTTTCTTCTTTTCTGCCAGTGCCAGGCAAAGTTCGTCTTGCAGAAGGATATATCCGGTGTTGTCGTGGAAATAACGGCGGTTTCCTTCCGTCCATATTTCACCATTTTTGAATCGTTGATCGATGGAGGTGATAAGTGTGGCAGTGCTGTCTGCATGGATATCGCTTCCCAGGCACAGGATAAATTCATTGGTGAATATCCATACTTTGTTCGCGGATAGCCCGTTACGGTTCAAGTGCATGGCGGTGATTCCCTGTTTTCCGTTTGTTACTCCACCTGTGAAATTGGTTTTGTTGCGTGAATTCGGTCCGTTATCTGTCGGGATGGGAGCATTGCTTTCATAGGTTGTGATACCGGGTATCCGACGCCAGTTCCAGAAAGGGAAAATATTGTGGTATTCATCTCCCCGAATATACGTATAGACAGCTCCGTCTGCCATGTAATATCCCTTCAGGTTATCCTCATTTACCAGTTCCGTACCGATCACCCGACTGGATGCCATGCGTAAAGATGCCATCCAGTCAGAGGTACGGTGAATGGTCAAGTCGGAATCTTTGAAGAACTTATTTCCTGTGAAATCGTTTTTTGCATCCGGATGTAGAAAGTTGCGGGCTATAAATGCCTTTATTTCCTGTGTCTGCTGTTCATTGCTTCCCTTCATCAGTGAGCAGGCTGCGAAGAGCAGGTTGAATGATTTGTGAAGATCGGCGCTGTGGAAGAGTTGCCGGTTCAATCCGTTTACGTCCCAATGACCTTTCCATACAATCCACTGATACCCTTTCAGAAGAAGGGATACAAGGATATCCTGTTGTTCCTGGCTGAATGCAAGAGGGGTGTCGGCAAACAGTTCGGAATAAAAACTCATGTTGCAGAGGAAAGAAAGTCCGTAATTGCCGAACTGTTGTTGGGGACCATGCTGATGGAAGCTCCAGTCCGGCTGAATACCCTCTTTCTGTCCCAGTACGATTTCCGAGCCAATGTTTTCCCGTGCCTCTTTTACCAGTTGGGAGTCATTCAAGAGCAAGCCCCGGATCAGTACATTGCCTGCCAGCCATACTTTGTTCTGTCCTGTCATGCCAAAATGGGATTGTTCCATCACCCGCACGGCTTCCTGCTTTTCTTTTTCCGTTATTTCTGCTTCGAAAAGGAGGAAAGCCGGTCCCAAGGTGCGGGGAATACCTATTTGATTGTACCACCAGTTTTTGCAGACCAGTTTTTCGGTGAACCAGTAATTCATGGCTTGGTGAATAATGCTGGTTACGGCTGAAATCTCCTGTGCGGAAGCATTCTCTTTTTCGCGGGCATAATATTTGGTTAGTTTCAGTATCCGCTCTGTGTGTTGTTTCGGTTCCCATCCCGAACGTTTGGTATCGGCATAATTGATGTCCGGCCATGAACCGTCTCCCCGTATCGTACTGATCAGTCGGTGTATCTCTTCCCGGCGAATAGGGTAAAGTTGTTGAAGTTCGATAACGTTCTGGTCGGATACCTCTTTTTCGGGAGGAATTTTAGATAATAGTTGTAAGAAAGCTTGTTTGCTCTCGTCCTGTCCGATAACCGACCGGATATAATTCTGCTTGATAAGTTCGCTTTCTTTGCCTGTTTGTGCAGTAAGATGAGAAAGGAAAGTACAGATAAACAGTACTGATAGGAAGATTCTTTTCATATATCGTGTGTCTTTCATTGCATGTATTAAATTAGGCCTTGACGGGAGGAATGTGTCAATACTCTTTCCACTACGGAGAATACGGGGTAACACAGATTATCTGTGTTGGTAACCAATGATCTGAGATTCTCTCCGTGTCACTCTGTATTCTCTGTGGTGAGTTCTGAATTTACCTCCGTTAAGCCCTGAGTGCATTTACTCCGTACGTTTACAGGAGTTTGCCTGTAAGAATTCGTTCAGTGCATCTTCATAATTACCTTGTAACAAAATGTGATGGTTCCCGAGTGGATTCTTCAAGAAATAATCAGCCGGTGCATTCATTTTTATACGTACTTGTGTACGGCACATATTGATGTAATTGGTGTTTTCGGTCAGAGTTCCCGTAGAAAGGTAATATTCGTCCAGACATTCTCCACCACATTTCACGATAGTGACATCTCCGGTCGGCAGCAGTCCCTGAATACCGATACCGCTTTCCGTTTCAAAATGGCTGCGGATGATGTAACGTTCGGTTTGCTTCATTCCGATTGTGCAATGTGCCAGTATTATTTCGTTGCTCCGGGCGTTAATCATTGAAGGATTTGCCATGAAACCTACTTTCCCGGTCAGTGCTTTGGCGGCGAGTAATGTAAATACAGATTGCAGATCCCCTTCACATCCGGCAATGATCCCTTCGTCGTTCAGCATGGCAAGAGCCAGGCAACCGGTAGTACCGGTGCGCTCTATCAGTTTGAAACAACTCAGGGTGACGGCGCTTAGTTTTTCTTCTTTACAGATTCGCTTGACGGCCCGGTAAAGGCGCATTGCCTTAATCATATCTTCGGGAGTCCCTTCACGGCATGCCAGAGCTTGCGAAGCAACCGCGGCGCATGAGGCACCGACTTCGTTGTCTGTAATACGGTCGTATACGTCATAAATCCGTTCCAACGGAATGTCCAGATACTCAATTCCCCAACGCCGCTTTGCGAGCAGATAATCCACATTACTTGCAATCAGCCATGAAGAAGGGGTGCCGATCACTCCGATGCGAAGCCCTACTAATGAACGTTGTGCCTTGAAATTGGTATAAAGTACCTGGATTCGTTGAACGATACTCATAAAGTCTCCATGGAGGATTTCACTTTTCATACCCCGCCCACGTAACCAAGAGGAAATTTCCAGTGCTGCAGCCAGGGAGTTTTGCATTCCGTCGGCCAGTATAATGGCAGGGCGGGGGAGCGATTCGAAGTATTGCATTACCAGTCTTTCTACCCCTCCGGTAGCAATGAAAATGATGCTGAATTCATCTTTTGGCAACTGGCTGATGTCCCGGTAATCAATAAAATTTACGGTGAAATATTTTTCCAGTTCACTGAGAATCGCTTCGTGCGAACTACGTACAGTGGCTTGCTTATGCAGAATCGATGCAAATGTGATCAGGTTTATGGTCATTATGTTATCGTTTTAGGTTTGTAGTTATACAAATGTATCGTTTTCCGTTGATATTACCACAACGTTTTTACCCTTGATAAGGTTTTTAAAGTTTTTATGTCTTTGTGTCCGATTTATTGTGTACATTTGCCGCTCATATTTATTAATTGACCATTTATAATTCAAGATTATGCCAACCATATCGATTCGCGGAACAGAGATGCCTGCATCTCCTATCAGAAAGCTGGCTCCCCTGGCAGATGCTGCCAAACAGCGGGGAATCCATGTATTTCACCTGAACATCGGACAGCCGGACCTGCCCACTCCTCAGGCCGCGATTGACGCGATACGCAACATCGACCGCAAGGTGCTTGAATATAGTCCCAGTGCCGGTTATCGTAGCTATCGCGAGAAATTAGTAGGATATTACGAGAAATTCAATATCAACCTGACAGCAGATGATATAATCATTACTACCGGAGGTTCCGAAGCTGTACTTTTCTCATTCATGTCGTGCCTTAATCCGGGAGACGAGATCATTGTTCCCGAACCTGCTTACGCCAACTATATGGCTTTTGCCATTTCGGCCGGAGCTAAAATACGCACCATTGCTACGACAATTGAGGAGGGGTTCTCTCTTCCGAAAGTAGAGAAATTTGAAGAGTTGATCAACGAACGTACCAAGGGTATCTTGATCTGTAATCCGAATAATCCGACCGGCTATCTGTATACCCGACGTGAGATGAACCAGATCCGTGACTTGGTGAAGAAGTATGATCTTTTCCTTTTCTCCGACGAAGTGTACCGTGAGTTTATCTATACCGGTTCCCCTTATATTTCGGCTTGCCATCTGGAAGGAATTGAGAATAACGTGGTACTGATTGACTCTGTTTCCAAGCGTTATTCGGAATGTGGTATCCGCATCGGTGCCTTGATAACCAAGAATAAAGAAGTGCGTGATGCAGTGATGAAGTTCTGTCAGGCACGTTTGAGTCCTCCGCTGATCGGACAGATTGCTGCCGAAGCCTCACTGGATGCTCCCGAAGAGTACTCACGCGAAACTTATGACGAATACGTTGAGCGCCGTAAATGTCTGATTGACGGTCTGAACCGTATACCGGGTGTTTATTCCCCCATTCCGATGGGAGCTTTTTATACAGTAGCCAAGTTACCGGTCGATGATTCGGATAAATTCTGTGCCTGGTGTCTGTCTGAGTTTGAGTATGAAGGACAGACAGTGTTTATGGCTCCGGCTTCCGGTTTCTATACTACTCCGGGCTCCGGAAAGAATGAAGTCCGTATTGCTTACGTATTGAAAAAGGAAGATTTAACCCGTGCGCTCTTTGTTCTGCAAAAAGCATTGGAGGCTTATCCGGGAAGAACAGAATAAGACCTGATGTCATCCATTCATTCACATAGTCAAAGCAACTCCGTTCCCTTTTCCAAAGAGAAGGGCAAGGTGAGGCTTTCCTATTTTCTTGCCCGTCGGATTTATCGTGATACGGACGGGGGGAAACAAGTTTCCCGTCCTGCTGTCCTGATTGCCATGATTGGCATTGCTATCGGCTTGGCGGTGATGATCATTGCCGTATCTGTAGTGATTGGTTTTAAGAGTGAGGTACGTAATAAAGTGATCGGCTTCGGCTCCCATATCCAAATCAGTAATTTTGATGCGGTAGGGTCCTACGAAACTCATCCGGTTGTGGTGGATGACAGTATGATGATCGCTCTTTCCGCCCGTCCGGAAGTGAAACATGTGCAGCGATATTCCACCAAACCGGGGATGATAAAGACAGATGACGCTTTTCAGGGCATGGTGCTCAAAGGTGTCGGTCCGGAGTTTGATCCTGCCTTTTTCCGCGACCATCTGGTAGAAGGAGAGATACCGGTCTTCAGTGATACGGCTTCCACCAATCAGGTGGTCATATCGAAAGCGATAGCTGACCGGCTGAAACTGAAACTGGGAGATAAAATATATGCCTATTTTATCCAGAAAGATGTGCGTGCCCGCCGATTGACGGTGAAAGGTATTTACCAAACGAACTTTTCTGAATATGATAATCTCTTTCTGCTGACTGACTTGTATTTGGTGAACCGTTTGAATAACTGGGCCCCCGGACAAGTGAGCGGAGCAGAGTTGCAGGTACGTGACTATGACAAACTGGAAGATATAACCTATGGTATAGCCGTTGATACGGACAATAAGCAAGATGTTTACGGGGGGACTTATTACGTACAGAGCATCGAACAAATGAATCCTCAGATATTTGCCTGGCTCGATCTGCTCGACCTGAATGTATGGGTCATTCTTATCCTGATGATTGGGGTAGCCGGCTTCACGATGATTTCCGGATTATTGATTATCATCCTTGAACGCACACAGATGATTGGTATCCTGAAGGCTTTGGGAGCCAATGATTTCACTATCCGTAAAGTATTTCTGTGGTTCTCTGTTTTTCTGATTGGGAAAGGGATGTTGTGGGGAAATGCAATTGGGATTACTTTCTGTGTTTTGCAGTCACAGTTGGGACTTTTTAAACTCGATCCCGAAACTTACTATGTAAGTATGGTGCCGGTTTCCATGAACATCTGGCTTTTCCTTCTGATCAATGCCGGCACCTTATTGGCTTCTGTATTAATGTTGGTCGGTCCCTCTTATTTGATTACCAAGATCAATCCAGCCAGTTCTATGCGGTACGAGTAGTCAAGTTATCTTCGCATAAAATCACCCTTTCTGCGATAGAGACGGTAGAGTCTGAACTTCAGGGATTGTAGCGGACGGATGATGTCGAAAACCGGTAGTGTAAAGTAGTAAGAGCGGTTGTCTCCCATCTCATTGGCTGTTTTGTTGATGACGTAGGCTTGCGCCGAATAACGTACGATCCATAACAATAGAGCCAGTCCCGCAGCCAGCCAGTGAAAAGAGAGGATACCGAATACGATTCCCGATAGGCAGGCGACATAAAACAATAGCCTCGTGGCGGTTTCCAACCCCAGTAACCAGCGTTGTGAACCTTTATAGAAGCGTGCGGTTGCCATATAGCTTACCTTTTCTTCTTTCCAGTCCTTATAGCGTTCCACAGGTTGCATCCGTATCACTGAATCCGGTGAGGTTTCCACCCGGGTATTGTTTTCATTGGCAATTTGGTTGATAAACAGGTCATCTTCTCCCCGCTGCATGTTCAAGTGGGTAGAAAATCCTTTGACTTTGAAGAACAATTCCTTGCGGTAGGCCAGGTTGCGCCCGATGCCCATGTACGGTTTACCCGCCAGGGCAAAACCCAGATAGCGAAGCGAGGTGAAAAGCGAGTCGAAAGATACCCGTTTGTGCAGCCATCCTTTTCCCCGTTCGTAACCGCTATATCCCAGTACGATGTCTGTACTCGGCGTGAAATTGCGTGCTATCCGTCGAAGCCACTTGTCACTGACCGGAGTGCAGTCGGCCTCGGTGAATACCAGCCAGTCATATTTACTGGCTTTAATGCCCAGCGTCAGTGCCAGTTTCTTCCGGCTGATGTACCGCGCGCTGTCCGGTGTGAAACTGTGATACAGGTTCGGGTATTCTTCTTCCAGCTCTGACAGGAGATCTTCGCTTTCGTCCGTAGAACCATCGTTGATGACGATTACTTCAAAGTCCGGATAATCCTGTTTCAGGATAGCGGGTAGGTTTCGGCGCAGGTTTTCCGATTCGTTGCGTGCACAGATGACTACAGACAGCGGGGGAAGTTCCCGTCCGAAGTGTACTTCATCTTTTCCAACAGCAAGGTTGTGGGTGTGTATCCGGTTATACAGTCCGAGATAGTAGATAAGTTGAACGATCAAAAGAACGCCTGCGGCTGATAGCAGTATCAGTTCGGCCGTATTGAATGTGAATGCTTCCATTGAATCTTACAAGATGTTTACGTCACAAAAGTACATAATTTTTCAGAGATTAGGTGATTTGTTTCTTTCTTATTTCTTATTGTCCAGATATTCCTTTTTGAACATATCGACAAATAACAAGAACAGCGATAATATAAGCGGTCCGAAGATGACTCCCATGAATCCGAACAACGGTAATCCGATGACTACACCGAAGATTGTAATAAGCGGATGGGTGTCTGCCATTTTCTTCTGTAAGATAAAGCGTATCAGGTTGTCACATTGCGAAACGACAATTCCTCCGTAAGCTGCCAGTCCGATGGCGTTTGCCCATTCACCGGTCAGTGCAAGGTAGGCAGCCACCGGAAACCAGACGAGAGCAGTCCCCACCATCGGGATGATTGTAGCAAAACAAGTCAGAACACCCACTAACCAGGCATTCGGTGCTCCGAAGATAAAGTAGCCGATCAGTGCGACTCCTCCCTGAATAACGGCAAGTAAGGGAATGCCGATGGCATTGGAGCGGACAATCATGTTGATATTGTGTGTTACCTCCCGGGTGTTTTTCTCATTGAAAGGTAGGATGTCGTCAATGTAGGACTCCATTTTGGTTCCTCCTATCAGCATGAAATAAAGTACAAAGACCAGAACAAACAGGTTGATTGCAAAGCTGCTGATACCTCCCATGACTGCCTGTCCTATTTTGGGGAGCAGAGAAACGATGAACGAAAGTGTGTCACTGCCCAGTACGTCATATCCTGTTTTCGCCTTGATGATCCCTGCCAATTCTTCAACAGGGGCAATAATGGCCTGTGGGTCCAGATTGATGTCCTGCAACTTGTTGACCAGCATCCATACAATCAGAGAAATAGGTACCAGGAAGCACAGGATGGCTTCACCTGTAATCAGCAGGGCTGCGAAACTTCGTTTCATTCGTGCACCGAGATACATCATTTGTCGCCGGACCAGGATATAGATGGTGAGTGCTCCCAATAATCCGCCGAGAAAAGGGGTAATTTGCCGGAACAAGATGATGCCCAGTCCGATGATGATGATAATTAAAGAATATTTCCAATATTTTTCTTTCATAATAAATAAAAAGGAGAGTAGAGATTCCTCTCTATTTATAACATTACACCTACTAAAATGTTTCAGTCCTGAGGCAGGTCGATACTGAAAATTGTTTGTCCCGGACGACTCTTACGGATCGATAAGTGTCCGTCATGTTGTCGGATGATCTGCTTGCAGAGACTGAGTCCTATTCCGCTTCCTTCCGCTTTTGTGGTAAAGAAAGGAATGAAGATCTGCTCACGTATCTCTTCCGGGATGCCGGGACCATTGTCTTCTATTTCTATCAGCAGACGGTCTGCCTGTTGCAGGCGGAGGATGATTCTGCCTTCCGTCTGTCCTTCGAGAGCCTGCATCGCATTCTTCAGTAAGTTGAGGAATACTTGTGACAGCTGGTTTGCGTCGCCGTCGGTTTCTATCGAATCCGGTGTGGATTGTAACACGAAGTGAATGCCACGTTCGCGGAAATCACTTTGCAACAGTTCTTCCAGGTTGCGCAACATATCGGTCAGTGAGAAACGTTTCTTTTCCGGGTGAGGGAGGTAGGACAGATGCCGGAATGATTCCGTGAATTCCATCAGCCGTTCGCTTTGCGTTTGGATAATCCGTAGTCCGCGGGCTGACTTTTCGTTGATATCCGGATATGCGGATAAGGTTTGTGAGAGTGAAATGATCGGTGCAATCGTGTTCATGATTTCATGGGTCAGCACATGTGTCAGTTTGCTCCACGATTCACTCTCCTTATCACTCAGCTCGTCACCGATATCTTTGATGGATAAGATGGTTATGGTTTCACCTTCCAGGATCATCTCTTTTCGGGATATGCTGAGGCTGTCGCGAATGCCGGTTGCATTCAGCAGTTGTGCCAGTTGCATTTCGGTGTAAAGACGGTTGCACTTCAGCAGAGAGAAGGCAGCACTGTTGGCAGTGATGATTCGGCCCGAAGCATCCCAGGCAAGCACGCCGCTGGGCACTTCTTCAAGTAACGACCGGTAGAAGTGCTCCTGTTTCTGGTTTTCGCCTTTGGTACGGGCAAGCAGGTCATTGAGCCGGTTGAGCGAACGGTTCAGTTGTTCCTGTTCTTTGCTGACATTCACTTCCGGAAAGTAGAGCATATTGTCTTTATCCTGCACTGCATCGAAGAACAATTTGATTTTTCGGTTGAATGTATTTAGCCGCCGGGTCAGTGCACCGATCTGAAAAAGAGAACATAGCAACAATATACTGCCGATGATGTATCCGGTGCCGGATAAGATCAGCCATAGTCCGGCACCTGCCGTAGCGAGTATCAGTACGATGTGGAGCAGTATAATGAAATAGATGCGTCGGCTGAATATCATCGGGGTCAGAGTTTGAATCGTTTGAGCTTGTTATACAACGTTTGCCGGCTCACGCCCAGTTGCTCGGCAGCGGCAGTCAGGTTACCGTTGTTTTGCAGGATGGCAGTTTCGATGGCTTGCCGTTCCACCTCTTCCAGATTGGGAACGGTGACTGCTGCCTGTGGCTGCCAGGTCTGTTTCACCAAGATATCTTTAGGGCGGATCACGCTGCCCTCACACAAGATGACCGCTTTCTCGATGGTATGCTGCAACTCCCGGATATTGCCCGGCCAGTGATACCCGCGCAGTTTTTCAACAGTCTGTTCGTGCATCCGTATTTCCTGACGTTGATATTTGGAAGCGAATTTACGTAAGAAACCGTCGATAAAGAGCAAAATGTCGTCTCCCCGCTCACGCAAGGGAGGCAGTTCCAGGTGGATGGTGTTGATGCGGTAGAACAAGTCTTCACGAAACATCCCCTCTTTTACCATTGCGGGTATGTCCTTGTTTGTTGCCGAAATCAGGCGGATATCCACCGGGATCACTTTGTTGCTTCCCAACCGCATCACATTGCGGCTTTGGAGTACCGTGAGCAACTTGGCCTGGAGCGACAGGGGCAGGTTGCCTATTTCGTCCATAAACAGTGAACTTCCGTCGGCGGCCTCAAACTTTCCCCGGCGGCTTTCGTAAGCATCGGTGAAAGCCCCCCGTTCGTGCCCGAACAGTTCACTCTCGAACAGTGATTCGCTGATCGCTCCCATGTCTACGTTCAGCATCGGGCGTGCACCGCGAGGTGAAAGGCGGTGAATCTCCCGTGCCAATATCTCTTTACCGGTTCCGTTTTCTCCTGTTATCAGGATGTTGGCATCTGTCCGTGCCACTTTAGATACTACTTTCATCAGTTGCAGCATGGCAGGCGAATGTCCAACCAGCATTTCGAACCCTTCTTTTTTGTTTTCCTTTGTCTGCCGTTCCGAAGGTTTCATGTTATTGCGGTAGGCTTCCGTCACTTTATCGATCAGGGCCTGATTATCCCATGGCTTCAGGAGGAAGTCGGCAGCTCCGTTTTTGAGTGCTTTTACGGCAAGTTCCACGTCTCCGTAAGCAGTCAGCATCACTACGGGCAGAGTAGGAGCCATCTTCCGGATATGTCCCAGCCAATACAGCCCTTCGTTGCCATTATTGATGCCTGCCGAGAAGTTCATATCCAGGATGACCACGTCGATGCGGTGGGTCGTCAGCAGGGCAGTGATCTGATTCGGGTTCGAAGCCGTCAGTATCTTGCAGAAGTAGTTTTCAAGCAAAAGTTCGAGTGAAGCCAACACCCCTTTGTTATCGTCTACAATCAGAATAGTTCCCGTGTTCATGATATCTCCTTTTGATTCGCTTCCTGTTTTTAAGTTCGTGGTAAAGATATTTGTTTTTGTAACTCCCTGCAAGAGAGTGTCCAATAATTAGACGTTTTCGAATTGAGAATTTATATGGGAAGGGGATGTGGGGACAAATCCGGGGAATGTTGACGTCAACCGTCCAATATCTGTACGCAGTAGCGTCCAAATATTGGACGGTATCTTTTTATTGATAAGTCTATGTGGTTGAATTTTAGTTGTTTATTCTTTTTGGCACACTCTTTGCCCAGATGGTTTATATGAAACATCTTATATCACTTTGTACTTTATTTCTTTTTTCCGCTCTTTTGTCTGCACAGACAGAGAGATCGCTCGACGAATGTATTCGTATCGCATGGAAACAGAATCCGTCTTTGCGGAATAGCGAGATAGATATCAAGGAAAACCGGATGAACTATATCTCTGCCGTGGGGAGTTTCCTTCCCCGCGTCAGTGTATCGGCCGAAGCCGGACGAAACTTCGGACATTCCATCGATCCGAGCACCAACGGATACACCAATAATACGTTCGATGAAGGAACCGTGGGGTTGGACATGACGCTTTCCCTTTTCGAAGGTTTCACCCGCATCAACCGGGTACGTTTTGAGAAGATGAACCGCAGCCGGAGTGAATGGGCTTTGAAGGAACGGCGCAACGAACTTGCCTGCCGGGTGACGGATGCCTATTATAAACTCCTGCTTGAAGAGCGGATGCTCGATCTGGCTTTTGAGCAGAGCCGGCTAAGCGAACGTTATCTCAAACAAACCGAAGCTTTTGTAGAACTGGGTTTGAAGTCGGTTTCCGACTTACAGGAAGTCAAAGCCCGTCGCGAGGGTGATATTTACCGTTACCAGGTGCGTGAGAACGGTTGCCGCCTGGCATTGCTCCAACTGAAACAATTGTTGAACCTGCATGCCGGGGATACGTTGGTACTTCAGGATACAATCAACTACGAATCTCTTCCGCCTTGTTCGCTGCCCCAGACAGATGAGCTCTATATGCAATCTCTGGTAGCAATGCCTTCGATGCGGATGATGGAACTCAGGCAGCGGGCCGCCCGTAAAGAGTATGCCATGGCGGGCGGTAAGTTCTCGCCGACGGTTTTTGCCCGTTTCTCAATGGCCTCCCGTTATCTCGACGGTTTTTCTACCAAACAGCTGAACGACAATTTAGGAAAGTATATCGGTGTCGGCATTTCCATCCCTTTATTGAGCGGGTTGGAACGACTGACCACCCTGCGCAAACACAAGTTGAATATATTCCGTCTCCGGAACGAGGAAGAACTTCAAAAACAACAACTCTATACAGAGGTGGAGCAAACGGTTCTTTCTCTTCGTTCCGGATATGATGAATTCCGGCAGGTATTGCAGCAGTTCAGGGCCGAAGAACTGGTACTGAAAGAATCCGAACGGAAATGGGAAGAGGGGCTTATCTCCGTATTCCAGCTGATGGAAGCCCGCAATCGCTTTATCTCTGCCAAGGCCGAGTTGACCCGGGTGCGCTTACAGGTGGATATGACCCGGAAGATGGAAACTTATTATCGGACGGGAAGCTTTTGTACGTTGCCCGGTGAGAAGTGATATACGGGGTATGTGACCGGTGCATCGTTCCTTTACGACCTGACGGCATAACCTTATAAACAAACGTGAATCATACATAAAACAATAACTATCTATGGATACAATGATCGAACGGAAGCCCGGAATGAAGCGAAAACATTATTATGCTATTGCCGGAGCCGTGGCACTGGTGGGACTTATCTTTTATTTTATTTTCAGGGACACTTCCTCTTCTATGAGTGTAGAAAAAGACCGGCTGACCATTGCTACTGTTACCCGCGGAGAGTTCAGTGATTACATCCGGGTCATCGGACAAGTGATACCCAACCGCATCATCTATATGGATGCGGTAGAGGGAGGCCGTGTCGAGGAGCGCCTGAAAGAAGAGGGGGCCATCGTCAAAGCAGGCGACGTCATTCTACGTCTCAGCAATCCGCTCCTGAACATCGGGATCATGCAGAGCGAAGCCGATCTCGCCTATCAGGAAAACGAGTTGCGCAACACCCGCATCAGTATGGAACAGGAGCGCTTGCGGCTGAAGCAGGAGCGCATCGGGCTGAGTAAGGAACTGGCTGTGAAGAAGCGTCGTTACGACCAGTACAGCCGTCTTATCAAAGAGCAACTGATAGCACAGGAAGACTTCCGGCTGGCACGTGAAGAGTATGAGGCGGCACGGGCACAACTGGATGTTGTGGACGAACGTATCCGTCAGGACAATATTTTCAGGGAGAGTCAGGTTCATAGTCTCGATGAAAACATCCGTAATATGAAGCGCAGTCTTGCCCTGGTACGTGAACGGGTGGAAAACCTGAAAGTAAAAGCTCCCATAGACGGACAGGTGGGGAACCTCGATGCTCAGATCGGCCAGTCCATTGCTGCCGGCGAGCATATCGGACAGATCATTACACCCGATTTGAAAGTGCAGGCACAGATCGATGAGCATTATGTGGAACGGGTGGTTCCCGGACTTCCGGCTGATTTTACCCGTGACGGAGGAAACTATAAACTCGAGGTGACCAAACCCTATCCCGAGGTAAAGGAGGGCCAGTTCCGTACCGACCTTCAATTTACTTCCGGACGTCCCGAGAACATCCGTGCCGGACAGACTTATCACATCAATCTTCAGTTGGGAGATCCTGCCCAGGCCATTCTTGTTCCTCGTGGCGGATTCTTTCAAATAACCGGGGGCCGCTGGATGTATGTTGTTGACGAAAGTGGTAAATTTGCCACGCGCCGTCCCATCCGGATCGGACGGCAGAACCCGCAATATTATGAAGTGACCGAGGGATTGAAACCGGGTGACCGGGTGATTGTATCCGGATATGAATTGTTTGGGGATAACGAGAAACTTATATTGAAATAAGAACCGAATACTATGAACTACATTTCGCAAGTGATACGAAGCCAGCGGGTTAAAAAGTCTCTGACGCTGATAAACATAACAGGGTTGTCGGTCTGCATTGCGGCGGCACTTCTTATTATGCTTTATGTCTGGTCGGAGTTAAGTTATGATTCATTTCATGATACCGACCGTGTGTATCGTGTTGAAAGCAGACTGTATGAGGGCGAGATGCTGACGGATAATTGGGCTACTACGGCTTATGGGCATGCTCCTGCCATGAACAGGGAAATAGCGGGAATTGAGAAGTACGTCCGTGTTACGGCTCAGGATCGCGAGCAGGTGGTGAATTACTTCGACAGGAGATTTGCCGAGGAACATTACTGCTATACCGAGCCTGCCTTTTTCGAAATATTCAACTTCCCCATAGTTAAAGGAGAAAAGACCGGGCAACTGGTACGCCCTAATACGGTGGTACTGACTGAAAGCGCTGCAAGCCGCTATTTTGGTGAAGAAGACCCGATAGGCAAGATACTGACCTTCAGTACCTCTTCATCACAGCAAAACTTTGAAGTAACGGGCATTATTGCCGATATGCCTGTCCGTTCGCACCTGCGCTACGATTTCCTGCTTTCCTACAATACGATTCCCAAGGAACGGCAGGACATCTGGTACATTCACGGTGTATATACTTACGTCCGCTTGATGCCCGGAAAGACTCCGGGAGAAATTGAACAGGCTTTCCGTGACATATCCGACAAGTACAAGACTGATGCACTGAAACATAAAACCTGGGCTGTAGAACTGATCCCGTTGAAAGACATTCACCTTACTCCTCAAAAAGCATACGAGAAAGAGGTGAAAGGAAGCCGGACGGCGGTTCTTATTTTGTTCGTAATGTCCGCCATTCTGCTGCTGATAGGTTGGGCAAATGCCTTGAACCTGACCGTAGCCCGCTTTTTGGAGCGTGGACGGGAGTTCGGGCTCCGTAAAGCTTTTGGTGCTTCGCGCCGTCAGATTATTATCCAGGGACTTCTTGAGTCCGGTTTCATGAACTTGCTGGCTACGTTGATAGCTTTCGGCTGGCTGGAACTCCTCTTACCCCTTGTCTATCGCTGGGCAGGGCAAAACTTCGGGACAGACATACTTATGCAACCCGCTTTTTGGGGGATTGTAGCCGGAGTGGTTATCATCGGTACGTTGGTTGTAGGGCTTTATCCTTCCTGGCTGATGGTCACTATCCGTCCGTCGGAGATTATGCGCGGTAAACTGTTGCACGGAAAGAGAGGCAACCGGATCAGAAAGGCGTTGATTGTTGTTCAGTTCCTGGCTTCTTTTGTTCTGATTGCAGGCACGTTTACTGTGTTTCAACAGGTCCGTTACATGCAGCGTGAGGCCGAATCGGATCTGAATACCCGCATTCTGGTCATTAAATATCCTTCGTTCACTGAGGGACTGTCGCTGCGCATGGAGAGCTTCACCAAACGTTTGAAGCAACGGGCGGATGTAAGTCACGTGACAGTTTCGGGAGCTGTTCCCGGTGTGGAAGTTGCCAACTATTTTACCAATCGGCCGTATGGAAGCGATCCCTCACAAGTAAAATTGATACAGATGTTTTCTGTCGATTACGACTATTTGTCTGCTTATATGCCCCGTATGGTTTGCGGACGAAGTTTTTCCGAAGATTATGGTGGCGATCTTAACCGGGTGGTGCTTAACGAAGAAGCTGTCAGGCTGTTGGGCTACGAATCGGCAGAAGCGGCGTTGGGGCAACAACTTAAAATGGAAGTGGTTAGTGACCCGCTTGAGATAATAGGAGTGGTGGAGAACTACCACCAGCAATCGCTTGCCGTGGCTTACAAGCCTATCATTTTCTTTTTGAAAGAGCGTGTTCCTTTTATTGCAACGCCTTATATTTCTGTCTGTTTGAAAGGAAAGGGGGATGCCGGTGTCTTGACGGAAATTGAACAGATGTATCGTGAATACTTCCCGACTTCTTTATTTTCTTATTTCTTTTTGAATGATTTTAATGAATTCCTATACAAATCCGATCGTAATTTTGGCTGGATATTTGCCAGTGCCTCATTGCTTGCTGTATTTGTTGCTTGCCTTGGATTGTGGATTGTAACACTGTTTTCCACCTTGTCACGTTTGAAGGAGGTGGGTATCCGCAAAGTGCTCGGCGCAAATAAAACCAGCCTGTTCTTTGTCCTGACCAAAGAACTGTTGTTGCTTACCGTATGGGCATCTGCAATCGGTATTCCTGTATCGGCAGTGCTGATGAATGCTTGGCTGGAAACGTACGCTTTCCACATTTCGCTGTCCTGGTGGATATATGCAGCCACTTTTGTACTGCTGATACTGATAGCCTTTCTCACTGTGTTCCAACAGGTATGGCGTACCATCCGCCAGAAACCTATGCGCATTTTAAAATATGAATAACTAATATAATATATAACGATTATGATTAAAACAGAAAAACTGTCTATGCTCTTCACCACCGAGGAGGTGCAGACCAAAGCGTTGAATGAAGTGACCATGCAAGTGGAGCGGGGAGAATTTGTAGCTATCATGGGTCCTTCCGGGTGTGGCAAGTCTACTCTGCTGAATATCCTGGGTACACTCGATTCACCCACTTCCGGTTCTTACTTCTTCGAAGGCAAACAGGTGGACAAGATGAACGAGAACCAACTGACGGCCCTGCGTAAGGGAAATCTGGGATTTATTTTCCAGAGTTTCAACCTGATTGACGAACTGACCGTATACGAGAATGTGGAGCTTCCTCTGGTATATCTGGGCATGAAACCTGCCGTACGGAAAGAAAAGGTGAAACAGGTACTTGAGAAAGTAAATTTGTTGCACCGTGCCAATCATTTTCCACAACAGCTTTCCGGTGGACAACAACAGCGCGTCGCCATAGCCCGTGCCGTGGTGACGGACTGTAAATTGTTGCTTGCCGATGAACCGACCGGAAACCTCGACTCGGTAAACGGTGTGGAAGTGATGGAGCTACTACGGGAACTGAACCGTCAGGGGACTACCATCATCATCGTTACTCACTCGCAGCGTGATGCGACTTATGCCCACCGGATTATCCGCCTGCTCGATGGGAAGATCGTAGCCGAGAATATCAACCGTCCGCTGGCCGAAACTTCCGGGACTAATACAGAGAGCGTATGATAGGGAATTATTGGAATAGTGCCTATCGTAACCTGATGAAACGGAAGGGATTCAGTTTCATCAATGTTTTCGGATTGGCAGTCGGCATGGCATCTGCCTTGCTGATATTGACTTATGTCACTTTTGAGTTCAGTTTCGACAAGATGCACGAGAAGTACGAACGCATTTTCCGTGTGGAAAGCACTTTCTATGAAGGCGAAGTACAGACCGACTATTGGGCCAGCAGTTCGTTTGGTTATGGTTCGGCCATGAAAGAGAATCTGGCCGGAATTGAAGACTATACGCGGGTGGTCTCCTTGTATCAGCCGGAACAGATTGTGAAGTATGGTGAACTTACTTTACGTGAAAACCAGATTGCTTATGCCGATCCCGGCTTCTTCCGTTTGTTCGACTTTGAGTTGGTGAAGGGAGATAAGGCCACTTGCCTCTCCATGCCCCGGCAGGTGGTCATCACCGAACGGATTGCCCGTAAATATTTTCAGGATGAAGATCCCATCGGTAAGATACTTATCTTTACTGGACCTTATGACAAGGTGGTTTGCGAAGTGACCGGTGTTATGAAAGAGATGCCTTCCAATTCACATGCCCATTACAATTTCCTGATTTCCTATAAATCGCTCGGACAGTATTTGCATGATTATTGGTATAAGCACGAGGTTTATACTTACGTATTACTCGATTCTCCCGAAAGGAAGGCAGAAATAGAAGAAGCGTTTCCGGCAATGGCGGAGAAATATAAGACGGACGAGGCTTTGAAGAACAAAATCTGGGGCGTTTCACTGACTCCATTGGCCGATATCCATCTCAAACCCCAAGTGGGATACGAGGCCGAGATCAAAGGAAACCGCACGGCGATGATTGCCCTGATCTTTGCTGCCATAGCCATTCTGGCAATTGCCTGGATCAATTATATCAACCTGACCGTAGCCCGTTCGATGGAACGTGCCAAGGAAGTAGGGGTACGCCGGGTGATAGGAGCTTTCCGCAAACAGCTTATTTCACAGTTCTTATTTGAGGCTTTGGTGATGAACTTGGTTGCTTTTGTGCTGGCTGTGGGGCTGATTGAACTGGTTCTCCCGTATTTCAATCAGTTGGTAAGCCGTACGGTTACCTTCTCTGTCTGGTTGACCGGATATTGGTGGCTGTTACTGTTGTTCGTGTTAGTTGGCGGTATTTTCCTTTCCGGTTACTATCCTGCGCTGGCACTGCTGAATCGTAAACCGATTACGTTGCTGAAGGGAAAGTTCCTCAACAGTAAGTCGGGAGAAGGCACTCGCAAAGTGCTCGTGGTTGTTCAGTATACAGCTTCCATGATTCTGTTGTGCGGTACATTGATTGTGTTTGCGCAGTTGAACTTCATGCGCAGTCAGTCGTTGGGAGTGAAGACGGACCAGACCCTGGTGGTGAAATTCCCCGGACGGACCGAAGGGATGAATACCAAACTCGAAGCCATGAAGAAAGCTATTGCCCGTCTGCCTTTGGTGGATAAAGTCACTTTTTCCGGTGCGGTTCCGGGTGAAGAGGTGGCTACCTTCTTATCCAATCGCCGGAAAAGCGACGCTTTGAAGCAAAACCGGCTCTATGAAATGCTGGTGTGTGACCCGGACTACATCGATGCTTACGGACTTCAGCTTGTGGCTGGACGCGGGTTCTCCGAGGATTATGGAGACGACGTGAATAAGTTGGTGGTCAACGAGTCTGCTGTCCGTAACTTAGGACTTGCTTCTAACGAAGAGGCTCTCGGCGAAGAGATAGAGGTGGAGTGTACCGATGCTCCGATGCAGATCATCGGCGTGGTGAAGGATTATCACCAGCAGGCACTCAATAAAAACTATACGCCGATTATGTTGATTCATAAAGATAAAATCGACTGGTTGCCGCAGCGGTATATCTCTGTTGTGATGAAGTCCGGCGATCCGAAAGAGCTGGTGTCACAGGTTGAGGAGATCTGGCATCGTTATTTCGAAGATTCCAGTTACGACTTCTTCTTCCTCGACCAGTTCTTCGATCATCAGTATCGGCAGGACGAGGTGTTCGGTGTCATGATCGGCTGTTTTACAGGTCTGGCTATTTTCATCTCTTGTCTGGGATTGTGGGTACTGGTAATGTTTTCGTGCTCGACGCGTACCAAGGAGATGGGGATCCGGAAAGTATTGGGGGCTACCCGTTGGAATCTGTTCTATCAACTGGGTAAAGGCTTCTTCCAATTGATCCTGGTAGCAGTAGTCATTGCGCTGCCCGTCGCCTGGTTCAGCATGAATGCCTGGTTGAGTCATTATGCTTTCCGCACGGACCTGAAAGCATGGTTCTTTATAATTCCGGTAGTGTTGATGCTGCTGATTTCGTTTGTGACAGTAGCCTGCCAGACAGTGAAGATCATAGTGGGAAAACCGGCACGGTCATTACGATATGAGTAACCTGACGGAATAGATACGAATACAATTCACCGCAGAGTACACGGAGTACACAGAGATTAAAAACTCTGTGTACTCTGTAGTGGATTAAAAGTCATTGCAAAATCAGTTGGTTTAATTTCTCCGATTCCTGAGCGGAGCGATAATTCCTTTATGGCTGTGTATGGTTCTCTTCACCCCAATGCGTTTTTGCTTCCAGTTCTTCACGGTCACGCACCTCTTTTGCTTTCTTTGCATAAACAATCATTCGCAGAGACTGGTCGTAAGTGAAGTAATTCCATATCCAGTTGAGCAATACGTTTGCTTTGTTTCGCACTCCCAGGATGGAACGTAAGTGAACAACCAACCACATCACCCAGGCCAGCCATCCGGCGGTTTTGAAACTGCTGAACTCTGCTACGGCACGGTTGCGTCCTACGGTTGCCATCGATCCCAGGTTGCGGTAATGGAACGGTTGCATCGGTTTTCCCTTTTCCAGTCTTTGCAGGTTTTTGGCAAGCAGCTCTCCTTGTTGGATGGCTACTTGTGCCAGTTGCGGGTGTCCGTTGGGATAGTTCTTGTCCGTGGTCTGGATACACTGGTCGCCGATTGCGAAAATATGCTCAGTTCCCTGTACACGGTTAAATTCGTCTACCTTGATTCTTCTTCCCCGTCCCAGTAACTCTCCGCTGATATTGCCAAAGGTGATGGCTGCCACACCACTCACCCAGATGAAGGTGCGTGTGGCTATCTCTGTCCCGTCTTCCAACACCACTTTATGATCTTTGTAGTCCGTCACCCGCTTGTTCAGCAGGATGTTGACTCCCATTTCGCGTAGGAACTGTTCGGCATGACGCGATGAATCTTCGGACATTCCGGCCAACAGTCTGTCTCCTGCTTCAATCAGATAGACGTGCATCAGGCTGCTGGGCATATCCGGATAATCATTGGGGAGTACGAACTTTTTCATTTCCGAAAGTACTCCGGCTATCTCCACTCCGGTGGCTCCCCCGCCCACTACGACAACATTAAGCAACTCCTGTCGCTCACGTTCTGTGGCGCAGGTGATTGACCGTTCAAAGTTTGCCAGTAGAGCATTTCTCAATCCCATGGCTTCCGAAACGGTTTTCATAGGCATGGCTTCTTCTTCGATGTGTTCGTTGCCGAAGAAGTTCGAAGTAGTGCCGGCTGCCAATACCAGGTAATCATATTCTGCTTTACCGATGGAAGTCTGGATCATCTTTTTCTCGGGGAAAATGGCCCGTACCTCTGCCATGCGGAAGTAAAAGTCTTTTCGCTTCTGAAAAATCTTCCGGAAAGGGAAGGAGATAGAGCTGGGTTCAAGTCCGGCGGATGCGACCTGATAAATCAGGGGAGGAAACTGATGATAATTGTTCTTGTCTACTAAAACAACCTGAAAGCCAGATTTCTTTAGCTTGTTGGCCAACTTGAGACCACCGAAGCCACCACCTACGATGATGACACGCTTCTTGTCGTTTTTTACAATGTTGAAACTCATACTGAAAACTTCTATTTAACCTGATGTGTCTAAAAACTAATGTCATGAAATAAACATTTATCATCGGTATAAAGTTTCCGTAAACAGCAATTAAAATACTTGTTATCATCACAGGTTAAGAGATTACACAAAGATATAACAGCCGGAGTTGCTTATCCGTGAATTGCCTGTTTGTGTAATCCGTTAATCTGTGGTGAAAGAGATTTTGCAATAGTGTATCGTGGCGTTTATAATTCCGGTACTGTCCTGAATTTAGTTTCCGGGAAATGCTTCTGCAGATACCGTTGGATAAATTGCTGTGTATCCTCTTGTATGGTTCGGTCTTCGACTGTGGGATAGAGGTTGTATAACACCGTATCCAGTTCGATGCCCCGGCTTTTGATAGCTTCCAGGCTGAGTAGAGTATGGTTGATGCTGCCCAGCTTGCCCGAAGTGACAAAAAGTAACGGATAACCCTTTTGCGCTACATAGTCGATGGTCAGGAACTCTTCGGAGAGTGGAACCATCAGTCCGCCGGCACCTTCGAGCAGGACGATGTCATAACGGTGGCTCAACTCTTCTGTGGCACGTTCTATCTTGTCGAAATCGATAGGCCGTCCGTCGATGTGTGAGGCGAGATGTGGAGAACAGGGATAAGAAAAGATTTCAGGCATGGTCAATCCTTCCCGGTCGTCATCGGTAAGGGCGATGTCCATGATGCGGCGGTGCAGGTCGATATCTTCCGAATGACCCGTATTTCCGGTCTGGATAAACTTTTGGGTAATGGTACGTTGGCCTTTCCGGTTCAATTCCCGTGCCAGATAACCTGTGGCATAACTCTTTCCTGCATCTGTATCGATGCCGCTGATAAAATACACATTCTTTTTCATACTTCTTATGTTTGAGACCCGCAGGTCGTTATTATCTTTTCTTTGCAATGATATAAATGGGATGATAGGTCAGTGAAACAGAGCCTTTACCAGGGCTGAACAGACGCTCATATTCCTGACAGAAGAGGCTCAGTTTGCTCCGGGTCCAGGCTCTGTTACAGGTACCCGTCACTCCGGTTTGTTTCAGGTGATAAAGTACTTCCATCGGATTGCTGAAATTCAGTGAGATGACTTCTTCTTCCGTATGCACGATGTCGTATAGTGCCGAGAGCGAAGCAGTCAGTTCTTCTCTTGAACGGTAGGTGAGTCCCTGTCCGGTCAGTTGACGGATCTCCTTCATGTTTTCTTTCCCGAATGTACTGAAGGCGATGTATCCCTGTGCATTCAGGATGTTTTCGCATTTGCGGAAAAAAGCGTCGGGATGCTCAAACCATTGCAGGACGGAACACGAGGTGATCAGTTCCGTTCCGTGGGGAAAGGCAAGTGCTTCGGCATCTCCGGGCAGGAAAGAAACCTGTTCGTTCAGGATATCTTCGCAACTGTGGCGCATCTCTTCACAGAGATCATTCAGCAGTAAGCGTTCCGGACGAAACGAACGGAGCAACAGACGCGAGTAAGTACCCGTGCCACAACCGAACTCTACGATGCGGCGGAAAGATTGCCGGGGGAGGTGCTGCTGTAACAGGGTACACATTTTCCGGGCAATCTGCTGTTGCACGCGGGCTTCGTGAGGATAGGTATCGATTGCTTTTGAGAAGCGTTGGGCGATCAGCTGTTTGGAAAAGGGAATAATGGGAGAGAGGTTCTCTTTCAATATCTTATCGTCATAATGTGCTCCTTCATATCGTTGTATTTCAGTGCAATGCCCTTCCCACGCCTGTTCCTGATTCCGGGACGGAAAGATATGGTCTGATTCTCCGATAATCGCTTTATTCCAGACAAAGGCGGATGGGGGCAGTTCGTTGCATTGCTTGCGGATGGCGGCCAGTTCCTCTTTCAGTTCCTCAACCGTTCTTTGGGGAGCTATCTCGCAGAAAGCCTTAAAGTCACTTCCCGAACCGCACATCCGTCTGCGAAACTTCTGTAGCGTTGCTTCGCTGAGGTTGTTGAGTGTGCCCTCAAAAATGACGGGAGGGATTCCTCTTGCGTCATCGATGGGGAAAGGAGTACCGTTGATGGCAATGCTTTGCGTTATGGGAAGGTTACTGCCTTGCAGCACTTGTGAAGCAGCCCATACTCCCATTGACCAGGCTACAACCTGTATTTGGGTATATGTGGAGAGCAACGTCTTGTCAAAGTCAAGGGAACGGTAATCATAGCAGATAATCAAGTCTCTATGTTGTGGGAGATAATGTATGAAGGGAGTTTCGTCCATTCCCCATCCGGTAAAGAAGAGAATGACTTCACTCCCGGTCTCTCTCCCGGGGAGAGGAGAGTTCTGAGAATATTTTGTTTGATATAGTCTTTTAAGTATCATAGCTTTATTGTTTATCGTTCACAGTTTATCATTCATCGTTTACAGTTCATCGATTATCATTTACTGTTGATATGAGTTTTTCCACTTCCTCGTCTGTCACGTCTGCGGTCAGTGAAAAGCGGATGCGGGAAGTACCTTCCGGTACTGTAGGCGGACGGACAGGTAATGCGTAGAATCCTTTGCGTTGTAACTCTTTCGCTATTTGTATGGCGGTTACACTTTCACCTGCTACCATAGGCACGATCTGACTGACTGAAGTGGAAGAATAACCTTTCTCCCGGAGCGCAACTCGCAAACACTTACTGATGGCTGCCAGATGTTCTCTCTTTTCTTGATATTCCGCCAAATGGCGGAGTACGAATGAAGTCCATTGCAGGGTGACGGGCGGAAGACCGGTGGTGAAGATGAAAGGACGCATCTTATTAATCAGATAATCCCGTATTACTTGTCTGCATACTACGTAGGCTCCGGCAGAAGCCAGCGCTTTTCCGAAAGTACCTACCAGAAAGTCGATATCCGCTATGCATCCGTAAGCTTCGGCACATCCCAGTCCGCCTGCTCCCCGGATACCTACCGCATGGGCTTCGTCCACGTAGAGCAGTATGTTCGGATACTTTTGTTTGAGCTTGATCAGCCGGGGCAGGTCTGCTTCGTCTCCATCCATACTGAAGATGCTTTCGGTAACGATAATCACCTGTTCGTATTGTTTGTGATGGGTTTCAACTAATTTTTCTAACTGGCTGTATTCATTGTGCCGATAACGGATATATTTGGCCTCCGATAATCGGATACCGTCTATCAGGCTGGCATGTACCAGTTTGTCCGCGAGAATCAGTGTCTTTGTGTTGCATATGGCTGGCAGAATACCTGTATTGGCATGATATCCGCAGTTGAATACCAATGCTGCTTCTGTTCCGAAAAGTGAAGACAAGAGATCTTCCAGTTCACCGTATGCGGCAAAATTACCGGTAAGCAGACGGGAGGAAGAGGAAGAGAATTTGACTTCTTCCGGTTTTACTGTCTGCCAGAAAGCATTTAGTAAGACAGTATCATTGGCCAGTCCCAAGTAATCGTTGGACGATAGGTTTAGCATCCGTTGCCCGTTAATGATGACCTCTTTGCCTTGATGAATCAGGGTAGGGAGGATACGGAAATTATTCTGTTCTTTGAGAAGTTTCAACTCCTCAAAGAAACGGACGGATTCATAGCCTTCCGTTTCTTGATTATAGTTCATGATTGTAATGTTTTTGAGTTTATTTCACCACAGAGGACACAGAGGACACAGAGTTTTAATCTCTTGTTTATTAGGATGTTTAAGAGAAATATATTCTCTGTGTCCTCTGTGTCCTCTGTGGTGAATCATCAGTTTAGAGACAGGTGGAGCCGTCGGTTATACATTTTATCATTCCTTCCGTCAGTTTCGTCAACTGTTCGGATGTAATGATAAACGGGGGCATTACATATACCAGTTTACCAAACGGACGCAGCCAGATCCCTTCTTCTACAAAACGGCGTTGCAGATGTGCCATGTTCACCGGTTCTTTCATTTCGATCACTCCGATGGCACCCAATACCCGTACGTCCGCTACTTGAGGAAGCTTACGCGCCGGAGCCAGTTCACGGTTTAGTTGTGCTTCGATCCGTTTTACATTTTCTTGCCAGCCGGATTCCAGAAGCAGCCGTATCGATGCACACGCCACGGCACATGCCAGAGGATTTCCCATAAACGTAGGCCCGTGCATGAAGGCACCCGGGAAATGGTTGGAGATGCAGTCTGCTACTTCGTTGGTGGTCAGTACTGCCGACAGGGTCATGTATCCTCCTGTCAGGGCTTTTCCGATGCACATGATGTCCGGCTCTACTCCGGCATGTTCCCAGGCGAAGAATTTTCCGGTACGCCCGAATCCGGTCGCTATTTCGTCAAAGATCAACAATACCCCATGCTGTCGGCAGAGGCGTGCAGCTTGCCGTAGGTATTCCGGATGATAGAACCGCATGCCTCCCGCACCTTGTACAATTGGCTCGAGAATGAAAGCCGCCAGTTTTCCGGACTGCTTTTCCAGCAGTTGCTCCAGCGGACGGATGTCTTCCGGATCCCATTCGTCTCCGAACCGTGAAGTAGGGGCGGGGAGGAAATGGCGGATGGGGAGTGCCGAACCGAAAATACTGTGCATTCCCGTTACCGGATCGCATACCGACATGGCATTCCAGGTATCTCCGTGGTAACCGTTGCGGATGGTGACGAAATTACTTTTTTCCGGTTGTCCGGCTGCATACCAATACTGTACGGCCATTTTCATAGCTACTTCAACTGCTACCGAACCTGAATCGGCATAGAATATCTTTTGCATGGAAGGCGGAACCAGCGGCAGCAACAGTTTGCCCAGTTCGATAGCCGGATCGTGCGTAAGGCCGCCGAACATGACGTGAGACATCTTGCTGAGTTGCTCTTGTACTGCCCGGTTCAATGCCGGATGATTGTATCCGTGGACTGCACACCACCACGATGACATACCTTCGATCAGTGTCTGTCCGCTTGCTAATGTGATGGTGACGCCGTCGGCCCGTTTCACTTTATAGACCGGAAGTGGATTGGAAGTCGAAGTATACGGGTGCCATAAGTGTTCGCGGTCGAACTGTGAGTCGGCAAAATGGTAGCCTTCCGAGAGAATCATCTCCTTGTCATCCGATACTTTGGAGCCAAGGGTAGTCAGCAAATCTCCCACAATGGCGGAGTTAATGCCGATATAGAGCGATTTCCGGACAGCTTCGGGCGTGAGCTGCGAACGTCCCCCGGCAAAGCGCAGGTAGGCTGTAGGGTTGATGAAACGGAAAAGGGCGACTGTTGTCAGTACCTCTTCTTCGCTGAGCGGTGACTGATGTTCGAGCGGAGTGCCCGGTATGGGTTGCAGCAAGTTGATCGGGATGGACTGGATGTCGAGCTCGCGGAGCGTGAAGGCAAACTCTATTCGTTGTTCCACGGTTTCGCCCATACCGATGATACCTCCGCAACAAAGGTCCATTCCCACCCGTCGTGCGGCATGCAGGGTCTTCAGTTTCTGCTCCTGTGTATGTGTGGTGCAGAGTGAGTCGAAATGTGAAGGAGCAGTCTCAAGGTTACAGTGATACCGGGTGACTCCGGCATTGTACAGTGCCTGTAATTCTTCTTCGTCCAATAGTCCCAGTGAGGCGCATAGCCGGATAGACGAGTGACGTCGCATCCGTCGTGCGGCTACACAAAGTTCCTTCATGTTTTTAGGTGAAGGTTTCCGGCCGCTGGTCACCAGTGAAAAACGATTGATTCCTTGCGCCTCGTTGTATTTGGCTTGACGCAGACACTCTTCCGCACTCACCAGATCGTATACATCTGCCTTCGTCTTGTAGTGGGACGACTGTGCACACCATTTGCAGTTTTCGGGGCAGCGTCCCGAACGGGCATTGATGATGGAACACATGTCGAACTCCTGTGAAGCGCAGAAACGGGTGATTTCGTGCGCTGCATCGTACAACTCTTCTTTTCGGGGAAATTGTGCCAGCCATTCGGCCTGCTCACGGCTGATCGCCGTTCCCTGTAATACTTGGTTTTTGATTTCTTCAATGGTCATAGGATGGGGAATTAAAAAAGAGGTTGCCGGTCCCATTTGGATGGGAGGCAACCTCTTTATATAAAATGTATAAAACGGATGTCGCAACAGCCTGCTGTGCGGCACCTGAATAAGAATATTTCAAAGATTGAAATGGAATGAAAAGAAAGAGTAAGGGTGTGGGAGACAGTACGGTACTCTCCCAATCTTCTTCCGGGACAGAATCTTCTGTTTCACGTTGCGGGTCAATTCCTTCCGCATGTGGAGTCTGTTGCTTACACAACGCACATTCCGTGACATTCTTTCTCAATTGTCCGATGGTGACACACAATCCCAAAGTGGCGAATATGGCATAGGCTTTCCGGCTCCACTGGCGGAAGCGGATGAACGAATGCGATATATACCTTTCTTTTTTCATAAGCTATATGGGGAATATCATGTTACCGGACGGGGCAAAGCTACAAAGAATCCGCGGAATGACCAAGGGATCGTATCGGTTTGCGGGTAGATATTTGTTGGAAAGATTACTGCTTGTTGATATTCTTCGCATGTTTTCCGGGACTGCCGTGCGTGTTGCTTCCCGGATGTCATGACCTCCCAGAAGACTTGTAGGGCAGATTATTCCCGAACGTGGGCACTGTTGGGCGGAGACGTGGTCACTGTTGGGCAGAGACACGGTGACTGTTGGGCGGAGACACGGTGACTGTTGGGCAGGGACAAGCCTATTGTACGGGCAGGTATCGAAGATGATATTTAATGTAAATGATTATTATTATCCGACTCCGGAATCAAGGAACAGATGAAGGATATCTTCCCTACCATAAATGCGGTACAAGAATCCCCTATAAAAGGGATTTCGGGAACAACCACTATACTCTACTTTTGCAGCAGGAAATGATCCGTGAAAATTAATTAAAAAATGTAGGTGGCTTTTTGACACACCTTCAAGAATAAAGCAACAGTTTTAAAGCTTTTAACAACAATCTGCCGGATTGTGTGTTAAACAAAAGATTCTAATTTAAACATAACTAAACTTAAGGTATGAAGACCAATTTACGTCTATTATTTACGTTGCTCTTTGTGGTTTCGGTTGCAGCATTACATGCCGGGACAATGAATGACATACGTGTTTCGGGCACTGTTGTGTCCGAAGGAGACCCGTTGCCCGGTGTATCGGTATTAGTGAAAGGAACCAGTGTCGGCACCATTACGGGTATCGACGGTAAGTATTCCATTAATGTACCGTCCGATGGTACGCTGGTATTCAGTTTTATCGGGCTGAAATCTGTGGAACATAAAGTGGGTGGACGCTCAGTGATCAATGTCGAACTGGTGCCCGACAGCAAACAATTGGAAGAAGTGATGGTAGTAGCCTATGCCACTGCCAAAAAATATAGTTTCACCGGTGCCGCCTCTACCGTTAAAGGTGACGAGATAGCAAAGTTACAAACCTCGAGTGTATCACGTGCCCTTGAAGGAACCGTAGCCGGTCTGCAGGCAAGTGCTGCAAGCGGCCAGCCGGGTACCGATGCAACCATACGTATCCGCGGTATCGGATCCATCAATGCGTCCAGCGCACCTCTTTATGTAGTGGATGGTGTGCCCTATGACGGCAGTGTGAACTCTATCAACCCCGAAGATATCGCATCGATGACGGTTCTGAAAGATGCGGCCTCGGCTGCTTTGTACGGTTCGCGTGGAGCCAACGGTGTAATTATTATCACCACCAAGCAGGGACAAAGCGATTCGAAGACTACGGTGAACGTGAAAGCCAGCTTCGGTGGTTCCAATCGTGCGGTACGCGATTACGACCGGATCGGCACCGATCAGTACTTCGAACTTTATTGGGAGGCTTTACGTAACCAATATGCACTGGATACAAAGAATTATACTCCTCAGACGGCGGCTATCAAAGCTTCTAAAGACTTGGTAGGAAAACTGATGGGGAGTGGCCCCAATCCTTATGGGGCTAAATACCCTCAGCCGGTAGGCACGGATGGAAAATTGGTGGACGGGGCCGTTCCACTCTGGAACTTCGACTGGCAGGATGCCATAGAGCAGCAGGCACTTCGCACGGAATTGGGATTGAATGTCTCAGGAGGGGGCAAAACCAATCAATATTACTTCTCTGCCGGATATCTGAATGATAAAGGTATTGCCTTGGAGTCCGGCTATGAACGCTTTAATCTCCGTTCGAACGTGACAAGCCAGATGACCAAATGGCTTCGGGGAGGAGTGAACATGAGCTTTGCCCACTCTTTGCAGAATTATCCTGTATCATCGGATACGAAAACAAGTAACGTCATCAATGCCGGCCGTCTGATGAACGGGTTCTATCCCATCTATCAGATGAACGAAGACGGAACCTATAAACTGGATTCCGAGGGACAGCGGATATACGATTTCGGTTCTTACCGTCCGTCCGGTTCGATGGCTAACTGGAACCTTCCGGCTACATTACCCAATGATAAGTCGGAGCGTATGAAAGATGAATTTTCGGGACGTACTTTCCTTGAAGTTACCTTTATCGAAGGATTGAAGTTTAAAACCAGTTTCAACTTCGACCTGATCAATTATAATTCACTCGACTATACCAACCCTAAAATAGGTCCGGCTGTTAATACCGGAGGTTCATCGAGTCGTGAAAACGACCGTACTTTTTCGTGGACCTGGAATAATATCCTGACTTATGACAAAACCCTCGGAGAGCATCATTTCAACCTGTTGACCGGACAAGAGGCTTATTCTTACCGTTACGATGTGTTGCGGGCATCCCGTTCGAATATGGCATTGCCCGATTTTCCCGAACTGGCTGTCGGTTCGCTGGTAACCGGAGGGACAGGATACCGCGTTAATTACTCGTTGGTAGGATACTTTTTAAATGCCCAATATGACTATCAAAGCAAATATTTCTTTTCAGGTTCCTATCGGCGGGACGGATCTTCCCGTTTTGCTCCAGAGACCCGTTGGGGTAATTTCTGGTCCGTCGGTGCTTCCTGGCGTATCGATCGTGAAGACTTCATGGTGGCTACGAGCGACTGGCTTTCTGCTCTCACATTGAAGGTTAGTTATGGTGCGCAGGGTAACGATAATTTGGGAACGTATTATGCCAGCAGCGGACTTTATTCGGTGGTGAGCAATAACGGAGAGAATGCATTGGTATCCGATCGTCTGGCTACACCAAAACTGAAGTGGGAAACCAACTTGAATTTCAATGCCGGCATTGACTTCTCGTTGTTCAACAACCGATTCTCCGGTTCGTTCGATTTCTTCCGTCGGCGTTCGAAAGATTTACTCTATTCCCGTCCGCTGGCTCCCTCGCTCGGTTATAATTCAGTAGACGAGAATGTAGGCGAACTAAAGAATACTGGTGTTGAAATCGATCTGAAAGGTACCTTAATCCATACCCGGGACTTTATGTGGCGATTGGGGCTTAACCTGACACATTATAAGAATGTCGTGACTGACCTTCCATTGAAAGATATGCCTGTGAACGGAGTTCATAAACTGGCAGTGGGACGTTCTGTTTATGATTTTTACATGAAGAAATGGGCGGGAGTTGATCCGGAAAACGGGGATCCGTTGTGGTACAAAAATGTGAAAGATGCCAATAACAAGATCACCGGGCGTACGACTACCAATGACTATGCCCAGGCGGATTATTACTATATCGGCAAATCATCCTTACCCAAAGTGTACGGGGGATTTAATACCGCTTTCTCGTATAAGGGTTTTGAACTATCGACAATTTTTGCCTATAGTATCGGAAATTATATCGTGGACCGTGACGTAACTATGCTATGGCATAACGGAAGTTCTACCGGACGTGCCTGGTCGACAGAAATCCTGAACCGTTGGACACCGGAGAATCGATATACTGATGTACCGGCACTAAAAACCGTATCGAACAGTTGGAATGCAAATTCCACACGTAACCTGTTTAATAACTCGTTCCTGCGGATGAAGAATATCACACTATCGTATAACTTCCCGCAACCGATGATAAAGAAGATCAGCCTGAACAGCCTACAATTGTTTGTACAGGCCGATAATCTGCTTACCGTTTCGAAGAATCAGGGACTCGATCCCGAACAGGATATCAGTGGGTTGACATATTACCGTTATCCGGCTATGCGTTCCATTTCAGGAGGAATCAATGTTTCGTTCTAAGGTTTTAATCCTCAGAAAAGGTGCTGTTGCAATAGTATGCTTCAGCTCGATTTAATCATGAATAAATCATATATAGTAAAGTATAAAATAATAGATGATATGAGAACAATACGATTTAACAATAACAGACGTATCTCCTCTTCTCTTTTTCTTCGGAAAGAGGGTAGGAGAGAGACTTCCGTGAGTAATGCCTCCGGAGATAAGATCCCTAAAGGTAAGGTTCCCTTTCTCCTTCTCTTCTTTCTTTTGTTTCTGGGGAGTTGCAGCAGTGACTTCTTAGACAATAAGCCGACAGATGCCGTAGATTCCGGTCTCGTACCCGTGCCTTCGAATGCCGAACGCATCTTTAACGGTGCGTGGTACAATCTGTTCGAATATGGTACCACTTATGCCAACATCGGCTATCGTGCTTTGATGTGTCAGGACGACATGATGGCTGATGACGTAGTTTCACGTCCCATGTATGGGTTTAATTCTTCTTATCAGTTCAACGACGTGGTGATGCCTTCCGACGGGCGTACCACTTTTGCCTGGTATCTGATGTATAAGACCATTGATAACTGTAATACGGCCATTTCTATCCAAGCTACCGGGGATGATGATACACCGGAATTCCGGCATGCCCAGGGACAGGCACTCGCCGTACGTGCTTTCTGTTATCTTCATTTGGCACAGCATTATCAGTTCACCTATCTGAAAGATAAGAATGCTCTTTGTGTGCCGTTGTATACCGAACCCACCAATCCGAATACCAAACCTAAGGGGAAGGCGACTCTTGAAGAGATTTATACACAGATCATTAATGACCTTAACCGTGCCAAAGGGCTTCTTGACGGCTATGTACGTCCGAACGACAAGTCGAAATATAAACCTAACACTGATGTGGTAAACGGACTCCTGGCCCGTACTTATCTGCTCACCGGACAGTGGGACGAAGCTGCTAAAGCCGCGCTTGAAGCAGCCAAAGGCTATACTTTGATGACGGACGCCAAAAACTATATGGGTTTCAACGATATATCGAATACCGAGTGGATCTGGGGACATCCGCAATCTGTCAGCCAGTCCGATGCCAGCTATAACTTCTATTATCTGGATGTGGTGGAACCCGATTCATATAATAGTTTTATGGCCGATCCGCATTTCAAGGATACTTTTACCGAAGGTGATATCCGTCTGGAATTGTTCCAGTGGATGCGTGAAGGTTATCTGGGATACCGCAAGTTCCGTATCCGTTCTGACCAGACGGGAGATATTGTCATCATGCGTTCTGCCGAAATGTATTTGATAGCTGCCGAAGCTTTGGCACGTAAAGGTCAATTGGGCGAAGCGGTAAAACCGCTTAACACTTTAAGGAATGCCCGCGGACTGACTGACTATGATCTTACCGGAAAAACACAGGAACAGGTGATTGACGAAATTCTGATGGAACGTCGCCGTGAACTTTGGGGTGAAGGATTTGGCATTACTGATGTTCTACGTACGCAACGTCCTGTGGTACGTGTCGCACTGACTGATGTGGAAGCTGCTAAGGAGTACGATTGTTGGCAGCAGAACGGCACTTTCAAGAAGTATCATCCGGAAGGACATTGGTTCACCAGCTTCCCCGATGGAACGAAGTTTGTGCCCAATAGTAAGTATTATTTGTATTCTATTCCTGAAAAAGAGACGAATGCAAATACGAATCTGAAATAAGAAACCATAGTCAACTGATTTTATATGACCTGTTTCTGAAAAATCAGATAGATTAATACAATAGATAAAAGGTGTGTCATAACTCTGCGGTGAATAAGAGTTGCGACACACCTTTTTTATCAATACCGTTAATGGTTAACTGAATATATACACAATGATTCCCGTAATGACTACATAAGCCAGTGCATATGGAATGGCTGCTTTCAGGATTTCTCCTTCTTTCCCTTGTTGGTTTCCTGCCGATGTAGCGATGGCGATACTTTGAGGAGAGATGATCTTGCCTCCTGTCGCACCTACCGTATTGGCGGCTGATAACCAGTCCGGACTGACATTGATATGTCCTGCTACGCTGGCTTGCAGCTTTCCGAAAAGGATGTTCGAGGATGTATCACTTCCGGTGATGAAGGTACCCAGACAGCCGATAACCGGAGCAAAGAGAGGGTAGAGGCTTCCGGTGGCTGTGGCGAGTGCAGTGGCAATCACGGAAATCATGCCTGCCGTATCCATAATGGTAGATAACCCCACCAGGCAGATAACGGTGACGAACGTTTTCTTTAATTGTTTTACCGTGTTCCATAAAACGACAAACAGTTCTTTCACTTTAGCTCCCTGTATCAGACCGCCTACAAACGTGCCTACGAAAAGCAGAACTCCGGCATGTGTCAGCCAGGCGATGGTATAGTTCACGCTGGAGTCATTGATGGGGAGGCTGATGCGTGTCACCCAGTTATTTTCAAGCGTACTTCGGAGTCCCGGGAAAAGCGGACTGGTCAGTATGATCAGTAACAAAATCAGCAGATAAATGCTCCAAGCGTTTAGGATATCTTTACCCTTCAACATGCTTTTCTGTTCTTTCTCTTTTTTCGGAGAGGTCAGTTTGCCATAAATAATGATAACGACGATAGACAAGATGCTGCCGATGATAGCCGGTGATTCGGCCCCCATATATCGGGCCGCAACGTACTGGCTGCCTAAAGATACAGCGCCTACCAGCAGTGCCAGAAATAGGTTTTTGGGTAATGATTTTATTTTCGGGTCGGTCAGGAAGAGCAGTACCAACGGTATCAGGAACATTAGTACGGAAAGTTGCAGTACGACGTTCGTACTCAGCACCTGTACATCCAGATTGGTTTCTTTGGCGAGTACCAGCACCGGTGTACCTATGGCGCCGAAAGCCGTAGCCACACTATTGGCAATCAGGCTGACAGTAGCTGAAAAAATGGGTTTGAATCCCAGACTGATCAGGATAGCGGCGGGGATGGCAACAGCTGTACCAAAACCTGCCATAGCTTCAAGCAACCCTCCGAACCCCCAGGTAAGGAGCAGTACCTGGATACTTTTATCGGTAGAGATGGAAGAGAATTGTTGTTTGATAATCTCCATCTTCTCTGTTTTCAGCAATACATTGTAGCTGAAGATAGCCATCAGGATGATAATCAGGATGGGAGAAACCGCTTTCAGTGCACCGTATACGAATGAAAATACCAAGTTGTCTACCGCATAATGGAATCCGAAAAGAGCTATCAGCATAGTTACTATGAGGGAGATGACGCTACTTTTGTCACCCGGCATTTTAAAAAATGCCATTAATACAATCAAGAGCAATACCGGAACGATAGCAAGGATCAGTGTCATAATTGTCTGTTTTTAATAGTTGATGTTTAAGTTAAGATATTGATATAACAAAACCGGAACCTGTTTTGACGGATGAAATAATTATTTTTTTGCTGTATAGCGGTAAATAACGTGAGTTCGATATAATCTAAAACATGGCAAGCTGCCTGTCCTTGATAATATTAACATCAATGGCAGGCTTCTTTTCAAAGAAACAGTAAGCCGCAATGGCAGCTATGTGAAATAGATACTCAGATCTATTGTTTCGTTTTGTGTGATTTTTGAAGAATTACAAAGTGATTTTTATTTGAATGAAGAATGCAAGGAGTAATTGAATTTCTGTGAGTTCTTGGATTGTCGACTTGCGACTATATTAAAGATTGCGCGATAGCATAGATACGCCATTCCATAATTCGGCAATTTTATCGCGTGTCAGATTATGGCCATAATAATACGAGATCATAGCCAGGCAGGCTATGCCACAATCCATCGCATTATATTGAGAATAAAACTTAAACTTTTTACATTTACTCATTTACGATCATTATCGAAATAAGTGTTTACCTTCTCCATCCGTTTTGATTTACCTGCCGTGAAATAGTAATTGATCCGGAGCATGAAACCTTTTGAATTACGCTTAAAATAGTCTCTTTGTGAATAAGTATCACTAATAGTATGCACCACCTCTGCTGATTCCACTATGGATTGATAGCCTGCAAAAACGTTGAGATTTAATTTGTCAAAATTCTTCATTATGAAGATGGCGTTAATTGAACGAAGTGGAGCTATATATCCTGTAGTAGTAAGAGTCTTACTATTATATGATCCGTAAGTGCCACAACCGAATCCCATTGGAAAAGCAAGCATGACAGTTCCGCCGAGTTTATACAGAAAATTACTTCGCTTAACGCCATTGTAGCCCATAGTCTCATAAGCCGCACTAAGCTCAGGGTCAATGCTAATCGCTCCACCAAGGAAGTTGAGTGAACCATTGATTCTCAGACCCGCTCTCTCAAGCTTACCTCCATTTGTAAATGTGCTTATTGTGTTTAGCTCATTGTCGTGTAAAATTTGGTTTACTATCAGATTATTACTTTTATGATAGTATGGTATAGTGTTGATGGTTATGGCATCCGTTCTATAAGTGTATGTTAGTTCAAACACTTTGTATTGTTGGAGTTTGAGATTGGGGTTGCCTCGTGATATGGTCTTTTCGTCATCTTTTATTTCATACGGTGCCATCATCCATGCTGATGGATAGTTTGTAAGGTATTTGAATTCAGCTTTCAGAGTGTTTTCATTATTTATTTTCATTATAGCAGCAGCCATTGGCATAAGTGTAAACTGTGAACTGGAGCCATAAGCTTTGTCCTTAAACTCGTTTGCATTTACTTCGCCTTTTGCACCGACTCTAAATTGAAACTTGCCAACAGAGGCGTTTAGATCGGCAAATAGGTTACAACGATAGTTCTTCAGGTTATTTTCGTTCGGCTCATTGTTGAGCGAACCTTTAAAATCCTGAAAATAGCCTTGCACGCCTGTGTTGAGATGAAAAACGTCACTTAAAACGTTATTGTACTCTACTCGTAACGTAGTCGAAAATTTATTTCCCAATTCACGATTCATAAAAGGCTGAGTTCCATCCTGATATTTAGTATCAACATCTTCAATCGCATCCATAAAGCCGAAATTGGCATTAATAGAAAAGTAATCCTTCGCCTTATTTTTCATCGAATGGCGATAATATAACGTATAGTTACCCATCCAGTACCTATTGGCAAAACGAGTGTTAAACGGCGAAAGATCGTACTGCTTCCCGTCAATGATATTGAAGGCTGAATAATCAATCTCTTTACGAGTACGAACCTGCTTAGTGCTGGTGGTGATATTGAAAAAGTCACGTGGGGTTATTTGGTAGTCGAGATTAAGACCGATGTCATGTGTCATTTCAAAAGGTTTAGCCGAATATCCAATTTTTCCATATAGTTCGTCCGTTAATTGGTCGGTACGTTGTTGTTGGATATCGAATGGATTGGCACGGTAATAGTTATCATAAGACATTTTTAGTCTCACTTTGTCCGATCCCCACGTTACTCCCACATAAGTGTCGTTAGAGCGTAAATCTAATTTCAGCGTTTCTTCAACATCAACCGAAATGCCTTTTTGAGCCTTAGGTTTGAGTATGATATTAATAATACCGTCATACTCCACTTCCGTGCCACTTGACGGCGAAGTAATCACCTCTACTTTTTCCACATCCCTGAAGTTGATTGAGCGCATATCTACCGAAGTTCCGGTATTCACGCCATTAAGCAATACAAGGGTATTCTCTTTACCCATAATTCTTATTTTCCGGCTTAGTTCATCTACAGCAATTTCCGGTATCTTACGCATAAGATCAGTAGATGTATATACATTCTTTAACCTGAGGCTGTCGATAATATAGGAAGTTTTGTCTACAGATACCCGGGTTCTGTAATTACCCAATACGGTTACTTGATCCATCTCCATGCTGAGCTCTATCGCTTTCAGAGGGATGACGCCCAAATCAATTTCCCGTTCAATCGCTTGTTCATCAAGAACAATATTTTTAGTAAAATATCCGTTATTGCTTATTACAACCTGACAACCGCCTTTATCTATTTTGATCTTATCGAATGCAAAAGAGGCATCTTCCGATTCAACCATACCGGTAAACAGCATCTTATTGTTGTTGTCGATAACGCTTACAAGCGTCATCGTAACAGGAGCAAGCGTTAAGCTATCTACGGTTTGACCTTTGAGTTGAATCTCTTTTGAAAAAACATTATTTAAACTCAATGTAAGATATAATAATACAAGCAAAGTGTTTTTCATTATCCTAAGTTTGACGTGAGTTCGATATAAGTATTAAATTATTTCTCTGAATAATAGTAACGTAGCGATAAAAGTATTAAATTTATAGTGCTAAATTATAACATTAAAAACAATTACTGCTATATTTTCAGAGGCTAAAGTTACATAAATATATTGTTTGGCTGGCGATTTCCTCCATAAATTTGCATTATAGCAAGAAAAATATACGATTAGGTTTATTCCGGTACTTATGAACCGGAATAAACCTAATCGTATGAATGATGATGAAATCACGGTCATCCTTATCTTATTCCACTCGGGAGGTTTCCGTTGTTTTAGGCATTATTACAAGGAATATGTTTGCAAACATCTGGTACATTTTTTCCAAAACCGTATATCTTGCAGGCGTTTCGTGGATTCCACCCCACTTCGTGTGTGTTGTAATCAACGCATACTGATTCATGAAACTTTTAGAGGGCATGCCGAACGTGGAAAATGTTCCATGGGGTGATAATAACTTTATTGCTAATTCACTCTGCCATTGCGGCTTACTGTTTCTTTAAAAAGAAGTCTGCAGTTGATGTTAATTTTTTCAAAGACAGATAGTTTTCTATGTTTTAAGTTATATCGAACTCACGTTAAATAAAAAAAAGGTGTAGCCCTCCGCATGGAAAGGCTACACCTTTTGGTCCGGATAGCTACACCCTTTTCATCGGATGGCTACACCCCAATGCCGGGGATTTATTTTTTCTTCATATTCAAGATCTGTTGCAGCTGCTGCAGGTTGGCTTTAGCGGCCTCGTTACCCATCTGGGCAGCTTGGTTGAAGGCAGCGACAGCACGTTGTACATCTCCATTGAGGAAGTTGTATACACCTACGTTGTTGATGAATTCTGCTGTTTGATGGTTGGCTTTATCCATATACTTGATTGCGTTTTCCAGATCTTTCTTGGTCAGTGATACGGCGGCGGCATTCAGGTTGGCTACTTCATCGTTCGGATACATACGTACAGCGATGTCGAATACATTCACGAAGTCGTTGCTTCCTTTTGGATAGCTGTTGGCCACCTGATACATCTCATTCAGACTCAAGTATTTCGGGTTGACTTTTATCACCACCCGTCCTTGCTCTACATCGAAGTTGGCTACGGTGTAGTCTATCTTGCAGTTCACTTTGCGGAGTCCGGGATAAATCTCTTTCAACATCGTACGGTAGGGTACGCCTCCGTCCACGCGCATGATTTCCTGTTTGCGGCGTGCATCGTCAGTCGTATTCTTGATGATACCGATAAATTTATCTTTATCCTTCATTGACGATTTTTCCAATGCTTGTACCAATCCGTCCCAGTTTTCACCACCAAAAGTTACTTTGTAAAGTTTGCCGGGAACTTTTTCGTTGGTAGTCAGATAATTCTTCAGAGCTTCGGCACGTTTCTGCGACAGTTGTTCGTTGAATTTCAACGGACCCTCCGGTGAAGCGAATCCTTCGATACTGATTTCTGTTACTGTCAGGTTCTTGTCATTCTGAATCTTGTCGAACATAGCATGAATGTTCATCAGTTCTTTGTGGTTATTCATGAATTCCGGCTGGATAACAGCTTTGCTTACAGGGAAATCGAGGTGGGCCTCATATTGCTCGCTACGGTTTTTCACAACTTCTACGGTAGGCTGAATATAAGCAACCACCGGTACCATGGCGCTCAGGCGTTTGGCTTCGGTAGAGACATCGTTGGTGATCAGTTCCTGTGCGAGCATCTCTTCGTTATTGCCGCATCCGCAGAGGTTTTCAACCAGATTCAGTGAGGCATTTGCCATCCAGGGTTCATAAGGGATCACTTGGGCATAATTGAGTACTTCTCTTTTATTATAAGGCACCACGATACCGGCAGGCAGTTCGCGGCTGATGGCTAATCCGCGTAAGTAAGCTTTCTGACGGCGTTTACCGTTAATGATGATCTCTTCCAGCGCTACGTTGTGCTGTCCGTCTGTCAGGAGCGGAGTAAGTGTGAGCATACGTTCGGGACTGACCGTTAGATTCTTCATATCGACCTGCATGTCTACATAAAGCGAATTGCCTTGTTGCCACAGCGAAACATCGGATAGACTGATGGCATCTTTAAAGAATTTCTGGGCACTGGCCGGCATAACAACTGCGAGGGCCAAGAGGAAATATATGATTTTTCTTTTCATTGTTACTATTGATTTAGTTTTTTATAATTGGTTCCGGAGAATGTGTGGGGGGATTTACTTGATAGTATAAATAATGCTGAGTCCTATTTTCGTCGGACCGAAATAGTTCTTGTTGTTATGTCCCAGCTTCTCACCACATTTGCCACACGCATATTTATCGTAGTTCAGGCGGGCATATCCTGCACCGATGGTAGCTTCCATACTCCAGCGATTCTTGAGTATCCAGTGGTAACCGTAAGAGATACCTGCACCGTATATCTTACCGTCATAGCGGTAGTTGCCCAATCCGAAGATGTCGAGATTGCTCATGTTGACATCGGCGTAATGGCCGTGCAGGCCGAAAAAGCTACCGTTGAAACGTTCGCAAAGCCAGTAACGGAGTTCGGGTTGTACCAGCCAGTGCTTGATTTGTCTGTTTTTGGAGAATTTCCAGGGGTTGTAGTTGCCCGATACGTCAAGAGTAAGTTTTTTCGCCAAAGCCACTTCAAATCCCAGGTTCGGAGTACTGGTAGCCCAGTAGAGGGCGTTGGTTTTGATGGCAAACTTGGGCAGATAAGTTTTTGTTCCCTGCTCTTGTGCATGTATGCCTGTGGCAAACACAAGCAGGAAGCATGCTGCTAAAAAAAGTTTGATTGTTCTCATTTTCATTTTGGTCTAGGTTTTTACATAAACTATTTGCGAGATTAAACGTCTGAGAGGGGAAGTTTGTTGACTCATACTCAAAATAATGTTATAGGACATGCACGCTAACATTTTTAAGCAAATAATTGTTATCCTAATAAAGTTGGGATTCCAAACTTTTCATTTTCTCCGGGAAAGAGGATGAAAATAAACAAGCAATTGTAATTTGGATTACATCTATTCTCTTTTTTACATGCTAACTTTACATATACTTTAAAATAATAGCCTATGAAAGAGCTTATCAATCGCCTGGAAGAACTGAACAGGCAAGCTGAAAAAGGTGGCGGAGACGCCCGTATCGAGAAACAGCATTCTGTCGGAAAACTGACGGCACGTGAACGCATCGACCTGCTTCTGGAGAAAGGGTCATTTATTGAACTCGATAAACTGGTAACCCACCGTTGTACCGATTTCGGTATGGAGAAACAGAAGATTTCCGGTGACGGGGTTGTGACCGGATACGGAATGATCGGCAAACGGCTTGTCTATGTTTTTGCCCAGGATTTTACCGTTTTTGGCGGTGCACTGTCCGAAACGTATGCCAAGAAGATTTGTAAAGTGATGGATATGGCTATGCAGATGGGGGCACCCATCATCGGACTGAACGATTCCGGAGGAGCCCGCATTCAGGAAGGAGTCCGTTCGTTGGCCGGTTATGCGGAGATATTCCTACGCAATTCTTTAGCCTCGGGTGTCATTCCGCAGATCAGTGCCATCATGGGTCCGTGTGCGGGCGGGGCAGTCTATTCGCCTGCATTGACCGATTTTATCCTGATGGTCAAAAACTCCGGTTATATGTTTATTACCGGTCCCGATGTGGTAAAAAGTGTTACGCAGGAGGAGGTCAGCAAAGAAGATCTGGGAGGGGCGGATGTCCATACTATGAAGTCGGGGGTGGCGCATCTTTCTGCCGAAAATGATATTGAATGTATCAATTACATCCGTGAACTGATTTCTTATCTGCCCGGCAATAATATGGAGGAACCTCCGTTTGTGGCTACCACCGATTCTCCGACGCGGCTTACGCCCGAACTATCGGAACTCGTGCCTACCAACCCCAATCAGCCATACGATATAAAAGAGATGATCCGTGCCGTGGCGGATGATAATAGTTTCTTTGAATTGCAGGAAGAATTTGCCCGTAACATCGTTATCGGCTATATCCGCCTGAACGGGAAAACGATAGGAGTGGTGGCCAATCAGCCGTTGGCACTGGCCGGAACACTCGATATCAATGCTTCTATCAAAGCGGCACGCTTTGTGCGTTTCTGCGATGCGTTCAATATTCCGTTGCTCACGCTGGTCGATGTGCCGGGGTTCCTTCCGGGTGTGGATCAGGAGTATGGCGGCATTATCCGTAACGGTGCTAAACTGCTCTATGCTTATTGCGAAGCCACTGTACCTAAAGTGACTGTCATTACCCGTAAAGCTTATGGCGGTGCTTATGACGTAATGAGTTCCAAGCATATCAGGGGAGATGTGAATCTGGCATACCCTACTGCCGAGATTGCCGTAATGGGGCCGGACGGTGCGGTGAATATTCTGTTCCGCAAAGAGATTGACAAAGCTGCAGATGCCGAGGCGAAAAGAAAAGAGCTACAGGATGATTATCGCAGTAAATTTGCCAATCCGTACCGAGCTGCCGAATTGGGCTATGTAGACGAGGTTATCGACCCTGCCATTACACGTATGCGCCTGATACGCAGTTTTGAGATGCTCGCTAATAAGCGGCAGTCCAATCCACCGAAGAAACATTCAAACCTTCCACTTTAAAGCAGAGGAGAACATCGTATGATAAAAAAGATATTAGTTGCGAACCGTGGCGAGATTGCCATGCGTATTTTCCGTACCTGTCGGGTGATGAATATTGCTACGGTGGCTATTTATACCCGCGTAGACCGTGGTGCCTTACATGTACGTTATGCCGAAGAGGCTTATTGTATCTCCGATTCGCCGGAAGATACCTCTTATCTGAAGCCGGAGAAGATTCTGCAGATTGCTAAAAAGACGGGAGCTGCCATTCATCCGGGATATGGCTTTCTGTCTGAGAATGCGGACTTCGCCCGTCGTTGTGAGGAAGAAGGGGTTATCTTTATTGGTCCGAGTGCCGATATTATTGCCCGAATGGGTATCAAGACTGAGGCCCGCCGGATTATGCGTGAAGCCGGTTTACCGATCGTACCGGGCACGGAAGATCCGGTGAAAGGCATTGCCGAAGCCAAAAAGGTGGCTGCCGAAGTAGGCTATCCCATCATGCTGAAAGCACTTGCCGGAGGTGGTGGGAAAGGTATGCGTCTGGTACGCAGTGAAGAGGAGATGGAAACCGCACTTCGCCTTTCGCAATCCGAAGCCGGAACTTCATTTGGCAACGATGCCGTTTATATTGAAAAATATATCGAGAATCCGCATCATATTGAGGTGCAGATACTGGGCGATAAATATGGCAATGTGATTCATCTGTACGAACGTGAATGTTCCATTCAACGGCGTAACCAGAAAGTGATCGAAGAGTCGCCTTCTCCTTTTGTGAAGCCCGAAACACGTGCCAAAATGCTGAAGGTGGCAGTGGAAGCTTGCAAACGAATCAACTATTACAGTGCCGGTACGCTGGAGTTCATGATGGACAAAGACCAGAACTTTTATTTTCTGGAGATGAACACCCGTCTGCAGGTAGAGCATCCGGTGACGGAAGAATGTACGGGAGTGGATTTAGTGCGAGACATGATTTTGGTGGCTGCGGGCAACCGCCTCCCTTACCGGCAGGAAGATGTCGAATTTCGGGGTGCTGCCATCGAATGCCGCATCTATGCCGAAGATCCTGAAAATAACTTTATGCCTTCACCCGGGGTGATTACTGTCCGTGAGGCTCCCGAAGGGCGTAATGTTCGTTTGGACAGTGCTGCCTACGCCGGCTTTGAGGTTTCTCTACATTACGACCCGATGATTGCCAAACTTTGTTGTTGGGGGCGTAACCGTGATTCTGCCATTTCGAATATGGCCCGTGCACTGCGAGAATACAAGATTTTAGGTATCAAGACTACGATTCCTTTCCACCAGCGTGTGTTGAAGAATGCGGCTTTCCTGAAAGGAGAATACGATACTACTTTCATCGACACCCGTTTCGACAAGGAAGACCTGAAGCGCAGGCAGAATACCGATCCGACTGTAGCGGTGATTGCTGCTGCGCTGAAGCACTATGAAGAAGAAAAAGAGGCTGCTTCACGCGCCACTACGCTTCCGGTAGTAGGAGATTCGCTTTGGAAATATTACGGCAAGTTGCAGATGACTGCCAATAACTATTAAACTCAGAATGATTATGACAACAATATTAGCAACCTATTATGCCAAGATACAGGATGTGCCCGACAGTGAATATAAAGTGGAGATACTGGAAGACGGGCCTGTGAAGAAAGTGGCGGTCAACGGAAAAGTATATGATGTGGACTATAATGTAGGAGGTGATTCTATCTATTCCATCATCATCAATCATCATTCGCACGGAGTACAGATATCTCCGACTTCCCATTCCTCCTATACCATTATGAATAAGGGGGAACTTTATCAGATTGAACTGAAAGGGGAGTTGGAAAAGATTCATAATGCCCGTAACGGAGCAGATGTCGTAGGACGTCAGGTGGTTGTGGCTCCTATGCCGGGTGTTATCCTGAAAACTTATGTGAAGAAAGGAGACGAAGTGAAGAAGGGTGATCCGCTATGTGTGTTGGTCGCCATGAAGATGGAGAATGAAATTCGTTCGGTGGCTGATGGGGTGGTGAAAGAGATTTTTGTGGAAGAAAATACGAAAGTGGGATTAAATGACCGCATCATGGTGGTTGAGTAACAAACAGGTATTTAAGAGGTAGGGGCTCTGGAAGTTTTTATTTCAGAGCTCTTTTTATGTGTATTGTTATCTTTCATTGAAATAGATATAGTTAGCTTTTGGAGACCGGTATAAGATATTCTTAATCATTCCTAAAAAGAACTTGCTTCGTTTTGTCAATTCAGAATCTGTTCGTAGTTTTGCGAACAATAAATAATGGGAGAATGATAAAGTGAAAACAAAGCAGTACACAGAAAAGCAGGAGCAGCTTGCCCGCTTTGCCAAGGCTATGGGACATCCGGCGAGGATTGCTATCCTTAGTTTCTTAGCGAAACAGGATAGTTGTTATTTCGGGGATATCCATGAAGAGTTGCCTATTGCCAAGGCAACCGTCTCACAGCATTTAAAAGAACTGAAAGATGCAGGATTGATTCAGGGAGAAATAGAAGCGCCTAAAGTTCGGTATTGCATCAACCGTGAGAACTGGGAGTTTGCCCGGTTGTTATTCGTAGAGTTTTTAAACGATTGCACCTGTACCGGGACATCATGTTGTGGGTAAAGGGATTTTTTTTTATGAAATCTGTTCGTGTATTTACGAACAGATATTCTTGCAATACGATTTTAATGAAGAGTATCGGATACGGAAGATTATAGTATGATTAAAAATGAGAACAAGATGGAAAAGAATCAGATAAAAAACAATCAAGATTTAAAGGAGTTAGTGAAACAACGTTATAGTGAGCTCGCTCTGAATGCAGAAGAGCTGAAAGGTTGCTGTTGCGGTAGAAACCCCTTGGCTGCTTCAAAAAAAGTATTTACCATAATGAGTGAGGACTATACAAATTTGAAAGGTTATGAACCTGATGCGGATTTAGGGGTCGGCTGCGGATTACCTACACAATATGCCAATATCAGTGAAGGTGATACAGTGGTTGATTTAGGTTCGGGAGCAGGGAATGATTGCTTTATTGCCCGTGCGGAAGTAGGTGAAAGCGGTAAGGTCATTGGTATTGACTTTTCCCCTCAAATGATAACAAAAGCACGTAACAACGCACTTAAACGGGGATATGCCAATGTGGAGTTCTTAGAAGGTGATATAGAGAATATGCCTTTACTGGATAATACGGCAGACGTCGTTGTGAGCAACTGTGTACTTAATCTGCTTCCTGAAAAGAATATTATTTTCAAAGAGATTTATCGTGTGCTGAAGCCTGGCGGACATTTCTGTATATCCGATGTTGTACTTAATGGAACATTCCCCAAAAAGTTTACTGATAATGCGGCGATGTATGCAGGGTGCATCGCAAGTGCTATTCAAAAGGAAGATTATTTGCAGGAGATAGAAAAGGCCGACTTTGTGGATATTCGTATTGCGAGGACTAAAACGGTTCTTATTCCTGATGAAGTGTTATATGAACATCTGGATGAAGACACGATCCGAAAGTATAAATCCGGAAATGTCGGGATTTACTCAATTACAGTAACGGGAGAAAAACGATCTGTGTAATATGCGGATTCTTAATTCTTTCCGTTTAAATGGATATAATTCCGGTTATCGCTGATTCTGCGTTAACCGGAATTTTATTTGGAGGGGAGTCGGGCTTTTCTACGTGAGATTAAATTTTATTCTTGTATATTGTTCCTCCCTTCATAATCATTGCGAAATTTCTTTCCGGATCGCCCAGTAGTGTAATGTCTTTCAGTACATCTCCATCCACCAGGATTAAATCGGCCCAGGCTCCTTCTTCTATACTGCCTAACTTTCCTGGATAGGGGTTTCTTGCACCGGATAAGGCCAGTAACTCCGCATTATCATGTGTCACCATTTTAAGAATTTCAAAATTGCTGAACCATTTCTGTAATTTGAGGATACCTTGGTTCTGGTTTTTCGTATTGGCCGGATTGAATAGTAAATCTGTTCCCCATGCCAACTTGATCTTATATTTCTTTGCCAGTTGATATGTCTGGTCTGTACCCTGAACTACTAAAGCATGTTTCTCCTGCTGTTCTTTCGTAGGGAACTGATTATCTCCCAAAGTGAAAGGCTGCATACTGAGCCATATCTCTTTTTCCGCAATCAGTTCCATAGTCGCCTCATCAATCAGATGTCCGTGCTCAATACTTTTTACTCCCGCATGGATAGCTCGTTGAATAGCTCTGGGCACATAGACATGCACCATTACATAGGTTCCCGCATCTTCTGCCGCTTTGACAGCAGCATGAATTTCTTCTTCAAAAAACTGTGTGTCTTCCAACCGATCGTATAGAGAAGCAACTCCGCCGCCTGTCATCAACTTGATCTGGCTGGCTCCCAAGCGGAGATTGTTGCGTGCGGCAACAGTTACGGCATCCACTCCATCGGCAATAATGGCAGCACCTATCTCTTCCGTATGCGTTAATCCGCAACAATCGAATGGACGCGGTTCGTCATACACCGCTCTGAAATCTCCATGTCCTCCTGTCTGAGAGATAAGGGAACCGCTTGGATAGATACGTGGTCCGGAAAGAATACCTTCATCAATGGCCCGTTTTAGTCCGAAGACCGGACCACCGGCATCCCTGATGGTCGTAAATCCGCGTAGTAGCGTGGCCTCTGCTTCCTGTCCGGCTTTGAATTGTGTATAAGCGGTGTCAGCAGTCAGCAGATCCATCATTGTATTGCATGACATATAAGCATGCCAGTGTGCATCGATTAGTCCGGGCATCAGGAATTTTCCCTTTCCGTCTATGATAGTGGGATTACTAATTCCGTCTGTAGGGATCGGAGTTTCTGAAATGGCTTTAATCCAGCTGTTTTCTATCAGTACATTTCCCCGGATAGTCTGCTCGTGGCTGCCATCGAATATTTGAACGTTATTGATTAAAATACTTTTATCCATGATACATCGTGAATGGGTGAATACTGGTGGTATAACCCGTGAGGGAAGGTATTGGTTTACTTACCGGGATGATAAACTTCGTTAACCGGGAAATACTGCGTTTGTATTCTAAAAAACTTTACTAAATATGGAGTGCCCTTCTGTCTGATGATTTTGATTACTCTATATGCTGTTTTATGTCTTGTCATTATTAAAATAGAATATTTTTCTTGTCCGGAATAATTAAAATGACCTAATTAGAAAGTTCTAATAACTTTCCACATTGTACTATTTACAGTACTTTCATGCATAGATTACTTCTTTTTGATAGACTGTATATTAACCTTAATTACTGTTGATTTGAACCTATTCTTTTTGCTGTACGTTCTCTTTTTATAGACGAAGTAATTGAACCCGTCACATTTCAGCCGGTAAATGTGGCATATTGTCTCACTATTAAACACATATGGATATGAAAACTTTATTCATTTTTCTATTTGTTTTGCTTGCATTCTACTCCTGCGATACGGACGAACCGATCAGTGCAGAGGATTTATCGGCTGCAACCGTTATGAATATGGATGATGTCGATGTAGCTTCCCGTCCGGGAAACTACTTAATCTGGCTCAATGGAACGAGTGCGGAAACAAAGAAAGTTGCAGTTCGACTGCAAACCGTGAACCATTACGACAAGATGATATCTTTTAATGATCTACCCGGTACAGATAAGCTGGCAACGTTGGAATCTATGGCAAAAGATACATTGAACGACCTGACAATTGTAGGCAATGTCGCTGACTTTTTAGCAGGTACTTATAATTTTGAAATGATACAGGATATCCGTCACAATCGTCAGGGAGTGATTTTAATTGCCAAAGATGGTAAGGAGGAAGATTTGAAGGAACAGATGCTGAAACTTTTCGGACTTTATGTAGATAAAGGGTATTATAAAGTTAGCTTCCCGCGCGAGCAGCGTTATGCTTATTATGACACAAATGATCCGGACGCTTTGAAGAAACTCTGTGGCACGAATGGTCTTAACCCCCATACCCGTAGTATGCTTTCTTCTCCCGGCCCAACGGATGATCCTTCTGCCCCTGAAGTTACCGAACGGGCTTTGCATGCTATGAAGAAAATTTATATCAGTAACCGGTTCTATGTTTATACCAGTGATTACAAGTATCATATGACTGGATATGAAACGCTGTTACCTTATACTGCTGAAACAAGGAATTATGCTCCAAGGGAAGATAAAAGGTATGATGGGATGGTTGACAGAGAATGGACTATTGACGCTTATAATTTACGTATTTATGCGCCAACCAATGGAGATAATATGCTTGCTGTTTACAGTTCGGGTGGCAACGGATTTTCTAACAGGCTCGATAATTCATTGGTATCTTTGAATAATCCACCCATGTATGAACTCTGGGCACTGATATGGGGATTACGGAATAATGCTTATACAAAGATTAATATCCGTGACGACGAACAGTCTCAATTAGATCTCAAATTGGTTGATTTTGCACCAGGACTGCCGCAAACCGAGAGTACCATTGAACATGCGTATGAAAAGAGTGTAGGGTTTGATTTGGGAGCGAGTCCTGTTTTAAAGGGTGAGTATCGTTGGGGAAAGTCTATCATCTATCAGCTGGCGGAAATGACCCGTGAAGTGACCCGTACGATTACCGATGCTGAGATGGATTATTGCTGGAAATGGTATCCTGAAATCCTTTTCAAGGGGAATAAAGCAATGAAAGCAGATGGTATGATCGATGGGGTTGCCATGATTTCGCCCGCATGGTATGATATTCTCTACAACCATGTGGCGGGAACTCCGGGCACGGATAATGTTTTTTGCGATTATAACAATGACTTGCAGTTTAACCAGAATTTGCTCAATTACAATCAGGAGTGTGCTATTACTGCCCGTACAACCGGTGCGTCGGCAGGTGTTGTAGCCATTGAAATAACTGACGGAATGGTGTTACAGCGTGGAGGAGCCTGGTTCACGAGTTGGGGAGCCGCAGTGATTCATCCTTTGCCAAGTAGTGCCGGCACTGCTTATGATGCCACAGTAGATGTGCATAAAACAACTACGGTGTGGATTGACTATAATAACTGGTAAAACGAACCATTAAAAAAAGATTATTATGAAAACAAAAATGATATATATGCTACTTCTGTTCTCGAGCATTCTTTTAGGGGCATGTGTTAGGGATATTATCGATGATGTTCCGGTGCCTGATGAAGATAATGAGATCGATAAGAAAGATGTAGTCTTGGTACGCATGGGAACTGATGATGCGGAAGTGAAAGATATTACTTCCCGTTTGTTCAACAACATTCCCACTTCCTGGGAAATAGGGAAAAAGACAATTGTGGACTATGATAAGATGACAAATCCTGAGACAGAACTCGATGCCGATATCAAGAATCCGGATATCTATGTGACGGTTATCCTGAATATCAAAGATGTTGTTTCCGGTAAATATCCGGTCTCTCTGTTCCGTATGCTGAAGTTCTATAAGAGAGATTTCTATGTTATTGCCACTCAGGATACTCCGGAACAAAAGAACGAAATGCTTTCATTAATAGGAGTTTATATGGAGCCGGGTTATTATGCCATTAATTATGATAATGTGCAGCATTACCGAATCTTTCCTTCTGCCGATCCATATGCCAAAAACAATATGATTGGTAAGGGAGCGGCCTCTTTCAACCAGCAACTGTTGACCCGTTCTGCGGATATTTTGCCCAAAGGTACCGATCCGGATCCTGCATATAATGCACAAATGGCAGATAAGGAGGCTTTGAAGCGGATAGAAATTTATAACCGTATCTACGGTTATGCTCAGGGGGATATGAACTATTCCATGCAGGCGGTTCCTTATAAGATGAAAGAGGGGGCAGCACCCGATGTGATTATAGATAACTCCTGGGCGATAGATGCCTATAACTTCCAGATATACAGTAAGAACAACAATTGTATATTGAGTATAACGAACGACGCGGGAAATGGTTTCACTGCTAATATCAAAGACTATACAACGCCCAAAGGAGCCAATGTCTATGCTTACATCTGGAACCTGATGCGGGAAGCCTCCAGTGAGATCACTGTCCATTCGGATGGGGGTATTTTCCGGGAAATCAGTTATCAGCCGCAAACGGTGAATCATGGAACCAACTATACAGAGAATTCTTTTTGGAAAGTATCTGTATCCGTATCACCTGCTGAACTGGAAGAAAAACCTTGGAAGGCTTTCAAAGTATCGTTTGGCAAGGAATCGTCTACTGAAATATCTTATAAAACATTGTCGATGGATTACTCTTGTAAAGGACAATATGGCAATGGGCTATACAGTAAACTCTGGCAGTTTATTCCCGGAGAGTTTTATGATAGAGCAGAAGCCTTTGTTTACGAAACGAGCGAGGGGTTGCGGTGGATTGATGCTGCGCAGGCAATGACTCCCAATTATGTAACATGGGGGGGCTGGACTCTTCGCCAGAATTATCTGGCTCACATCAACAATAGTATGAAGCTCCATCGGCAGCAGTGTATTTATTCTCTGGAAGCTGATGCGCAACCCGGAGTTGTTTCTGTTGCCATTACCGATGCTATCAATTTGCAAAAGACTTATGTGCATTATAACTGTGGTATTCGCTATGGACACGATTCGGCTAAAACGGATCTCAAAATGTCGAAGATGGTTTGGATTGATTTCGGGCAGTGGGACAATTGAAACATCTAATTAATACGGAAACAGTTATGCGAAATCTCTGTTACAATACGGATATGTGTAGCCTTTATATACCTTATTCAGATGAGAAGTGAAGTGTTTCAGTCGGTCGCCATCTCCCCGGAAAGGAGGTGGCGACATTGTCTGTAAATGTTGCTTTTTTAAATCTTTGTTAATTGCTTGGGTGAGCCATGCCAGGAACACCCCAAGCAATATACTTCCGTAAAGTCGAATCCCTCAGTTGAGGCTTCCGGATATTTGGGGACTACTGTTCCATTTTGGGTGATGTATACTAATAACCGCTCTCCTTGGCTGTTTTTTACGTACATACCAGCGATTTTGCACTGGGGACAGAGTAATTTCTTCATATTACTAAAAATGGATTCTTTGATAAAATGTTATTTTATAATTGTTTTTATCTGTATGCCTATAAATCGGATGACATTCAACAAGCTCTTTAGATATCAGCTCTCTGCAAATATGAATAGCAGATTTAGTAAAACTACTTCTATCTAATTATTTTGAGAAGAGATATTCCTATTCTTTGGTGGTCTGCCAAAGATTTTTCTGTGGTCTGCCATCACTTATTGATCGCATTTCAACAGGGCTTGCCTATAAATAATTTTTCTATTTGGAATATCATAAATCTCGGTGACCGAACCCTTCTTTTTACCCTGTTCTGATATATATTTATCCAGCGCAGGATATACTTTGATAAAACCAATAAATATGGAAAGCCCGTTTTTGAGTGGAAGTTCAGCTGTTGCATAGTCTTCTGACGGTAGAACTTTTATTTTGTACATGCATTCGTTGATAGACAAACGGTTAGTGTCTTTAGACTCAATGATGCAACCGATTTCCGAACGTAGCTTATCCTTGGCTATTTCTTTCGGATTATCATAAAAGATACCTATGCCTCTGTTGGCTTCTATTTTAAGTTTGTGCAACAAGTAATAATAGATCTTGTTGGTTATTGCTTTAGTCTGTTTATAGTCGCCTGTTACTTCTTGGTAGACAATAGTTTCTCCACCGGACTTTTGGGTACTTACTTTAATCTCGGAGAATCCGCCCAAGTAAGCATAGAGCCCCAGCAATAATACTAAAAGGATTATGATTAACATCAACAGTGTCATTTCTTCTTTTTATTAATGATAATGTTATGACCATTTTTAATGGATGCTGCAAAAGTACATATTTCCTTCTTATGTTTATGGTAAAAAAGCGACTTGTTACTTTTGTTCTCCTTCTTCATATGAAAGATACAGGATCAACTTAAAACTAAGCTCTATCCTTTTTTGTTGTTAATAGTAGGAATAACTTAAAAATTATACGATTATGAAATATGATATAGCTATCATTGGCGGGGGACCCGCTGGATATACCGCTGCCGAGCGGGCAGGAGCAAACGGATTACGTGCCGTTTTGTTTGAGAAAAAAGCAATGGGTGGCGTGTGTCTCAATGAAGGATGTATTCCTACGAAGGCATTACTCTATTCTGCCAAGATACTTGATAGCATCAAGATTGCCCCGAAATATGGTGTCTCTGTAGATAGTGCTCCCACATTTGATATGGAAAAAATGATTAACCGGAAAAATAAGACGGTACAGAAACTGACGGGTGGGGTAAGAATGACGGTGAACTCTTACGGAGTGACCATTATAGATAAAGAAGCGGTGATAGAAGGTGAGGGTGAAAATGGCTTCCGCATCCATTGTGACGGAGATGTTTACGAGGCGACCTATCTGATGGTTTGTACAGGATCGGATACAGTGATTCCTCCTATAAAGGGGCTTTCGGATATAGATTACTGGACTTCGCGTGAAGCATTGGACAGTACCGTTCTTCCCTCTTCACTTGCCATTATCGGTGGGGGAGTAATCGGAATGGAATTTGCCTCATTCTTTAACAGTATGGGCGTCAGGGTACGGGTTATTGAGATGATGCCGGAAATTCTCGGGGCAATGGATAAAGAAACCAGTGCCATGTTGCGTGGAGACTATACAAAGAAAGGTATAAACTTCTATTTGAATACAAAAGTAACAGAAGTGAGTGATAAAGGGGTGACAGTGGAGAAGGATGGAAAGAGCTCGTTTATTGAAGCCGACCGGATATTGGTAAGTGTAGGTCGGAAAGCTAATATCACTCAGGTAGGATTGGATAAACTGAATATCGAATTACACCGGAACGGTGTAGTAGTGGATGAACATATGTTGACCTCTCATCCACGTGTATATGCTTGTGGTGATATTACCGGTTATTCACTGTTGGCACATACCGCTATCCGTGAGGCAGAGGTGGCTGTTAACCATATTTTGGGTATAGATGATTCAATGAATTATAATTGTGTTCCCGGTGTGGTTTATACTAATCCTGAACTTGCCGGCGTTGGTAAAACAGAGGAAGAATTGATGGCTAAGGGTATTTACTATCGGATACAGAAGCTCCCAATGGCTTATTCGGGACGTTTTGTTGCCGAGAATGAATTAGGTAACGGACTCTGCAAATTGATTATCGATCATAATGATCGAATTATCGGTTGTCACATGCTGGGTAATCCGGCTTCGGAAATTATTGTCGTGGCGGGCATTGCTATCCAACGGGGCTATACGGTCGATGAATTCAGAAAGAGTGTTTTCCCACACCCGACAGTTGGTGAGATTTATCACGAAACACTGTTTGCCTGATGCGTTTCATCAACAGTCTTTCAACGGATGCCGGTTTTAACTTGGCAGCTGAGGAGTATTTGCTGAAACAGGGTACGGAAGATGTATTCATGCTTTGGCAAAGTGCTCCTTCCATAATTATCGGTAAGCATCAACGGATGGAAGCGGAAGTAAATTTAACGGTAGCAGGTGAAAAACAGATCCCTGTATTCCGCCGTTTTTCCGGTGGTGGCGCAGTATATCACGATCTGGGTAATATCAATCTTACATTTATTGAGACTACCCGCCTGGCACGTTTTGAGACTTATCTGGAGAAAACGATTACAATGCTGAGTGCTGCCGGAGTGGCAGCGACGGGTGATGAACGGTTGGGTATTTATGTCGGTGGGCGAAAGGTTTCGGGCAGTGCGCAATGCGTACATCGCAATCGTGCGATGTATCATTGCACATTGCTGTATGATACGGATTTGAAACTGCTGAATACACTGCTTGCCGTAGCCCCGTCAGAGGAAAATATCAGATTACATCCTTCTGTACGTTCGGTCCGTAGTGAGGTGACGAATCTGAAAGAGTATTTTTATCCGGCTATACCTACAGATAGGTTCCGGAATTGGATTTTCAGATATTTTGCAGAAACATCCGTCTCCGAGGGATTCAACAAGGCAGAACAAACAGTCATTAAAGAGTTGCGTAGGAACAAATACAATGCACTTGATGAATAATCATAGGATGGCCTGCAATATGATGTTAATCAAGATATTCGTGTAAAGTCTTTAGCAGAAGTTCCTTGTTTACCGGTTTTACGATATATGCGTTACAACCGGCTTCAAGTGCTGCTTCTTTGTCCGAGTTGAATGCATGTGCTGTTAAGGCGATAATGGGTAGGCTTTCATTTGTTCTTCTTATCCTTCGTGTAGCTTCCAGCCCATCAAGATGTGGCATTTTCATATCCATTAATATCAGGTCAAACTGTTCTGCCTTTGCTTTTTCTACAGCTTCGATTCCGTCCATTGCCCGATGGAGGCTATAGTTGGTGTGTTTTAATAAGGCGGTTATCAGCCGGTAGTTGCTATCGATATCTTCAGCTACCAATATTTTCTTTGGCTGGGGATCTGTCAGATCATTGAATCCGGCTGATGGTTTCTGTATAGCTCTGGATGAAGAGTCGGAGTCCGAAACTTCGATAATGTCAGTCTCTTTTGTGTCAGGTTCGCAGAACTCACATGGAATCCATGACCAGAAAGTAGATCCTACACCTTCTTTTGTCTCAAAACCTAATCGTCCACCACAGGCTTCGGTAATTGCCTTACAAATAGAAAGACCTAATCCTGTACCTTGTGCAAATTCGTCTAATTTCTCAAAGCGGTGATACACACGGGGTTTATTCTCTTCCGAAATGCCAATACCTGTATCTGACACATAGAAGCGGAGCCCTCCGTCACAACGTTCATATCCCATGCGGATAGTTCCTTTGGGAGTATATTTGATTGCATTCGTCGTGTAATTCAGCACCACTTGTGCCATTCGTTTGCTATCTAATTGTACGATACAGTGTTCGTATGGATTTTCGCAGATTAGTTTCACGTCCGGATTTGTCATTCGTTGTTGTGCCGAGTGATATAGCTCATTGAAGTAGATTGCCAAGTCGAGTTTATCTATCTTCCGGTCTACAAATCCGGCTTCAATTTTCGATAAGTCAAGTATGTCGTTAATCAAGCGCAACAGCAAGTCCGTATTTGTAGTGATAATCCGGTTAAATTCCATTTTTTCTTCTTGACTTTCAGTATTCATCAGCAAGCTTGAGAAGCCGACTATGGCATTGAGCGGTGTCCGTATTTCGTGGCTGATATTTGCCAGGAATGCCGATTTTAATTTGTCCGATTGTTCTGCACGTTCTTTGGCTTCACTTAGTTCTGAGATCAGGCGTTCGCGTTCCGAAACATCGTTAAGCCGGAGCACTACACCTTCTACCTTATCATGGCTGTTAAAAATAGGTGTAGCATAGGATTCTATCAGCCGGTTATTCAAATTGAGGACATGTCGTTCTGTTTGCCGGGAAAGCATTGCTTTTTGCATTACACAATCTTCGCAGGGAGTATTGCGACCGTATGTGGATTGATAGCAGAATGTTCCTTTCTTATAAGCTTCGTTTGAGATGCTGGTGGAGCAGGTGCCCAGGTTAGTCCATTGTACTATATGGTCAGTTGAGATATAAACCAGACCGGAATTACTGTTATTGAGTATCAGTTCGTTCTGTTGATTGGCTTTCAGGAGCGCGTCATTCAGTTTTTTCCATGACGAGATGTTACGACGGAAGCCGGTATAAACCAATACTTTTCCATTTTTATCTTTCAGAAAGGGAGTACCGCTTATGATACAGTCCTGCCAGTCGGGATCGTATGCTGTTTTCACCCGTATGGGGATCTCATAAGAAAAATCCTTTCCTTCATCCATTGCATTGATATATTCGCGGACATTGGCAAGGTCTTCGAGATGATGCATTGCGCTAATATATTCTTCGGTTGGCATCAATGCATCATTGTTATAATTGGTCACCGGATCGTTATAGGATGAAAACAAACGACTCCGGTTGTCATATCGCCAGAGTACCAGGTTTGAAGCCTGTATAGCTTCATGAGATAGCCGGATGCTTTCTTCCAGTTGCTTTGCTTGTTCATACTCTTTGGTAATGTCATTCATGATAAAAACGTAATTCTGCATTTTACCATAAGAGTCGAATACCGGTGTACCGTTACAGCTGATACGTTTTATTTCATTACTGCGGTTAGTGTTGTAGAAACCTGTATTATTCACGATAGAGAAATCATAAGGAAAGTCTATTTGTATTTTCTTCTGGTGCTGAAAAGCTTCTTTCACAGCCAGTGGAATGACGGGGTTTTTCATGATTGGTATGGAGCCAAGTAACTCTTTTTTATCGGTTACTCCGAAGATTTTGCAACTACGTTCATTCAATCCTATCAGAACTCCTTCTTTGGAATATACTTCTACACCAACAGGAAGATCACCTAAAATCGCTTCGGTACGTAGGTTTTGCAGTTTTAGTGTTTCGTAAGCATCTTGCAGTGCGTTTGCCGTACTTCGTCGGTGCCTTGACATCCGGATCAGAATGACTGATAAGATAATGACGGCACAAGATGTCAGGAGAAGCAGAAGAGTTAATAAATATGTCATATCCTTGTTACTGATTTTAGTGAAAAACGTTACAGTTTAAAAACAAGTATACAAAAATACGTAATTTTTCATTAAAGCAGTATCTTGGAAACGCTTTTTTGAGCAGTACAACCTATTATTTTTGAATTTCACTTTAAAATATTCCAAAATGTTCGCTAAGAACATTTTTGTATAATCGCCCGGTGAATTTCAGGGGGAGTGATGGGGGCTTTATCAGTTACTTGGCAATCTTCTTTTTTCAAGCTATTACTTAAAAAAAACACTAACTTAAAACATTCTTTTTCAAAATCTTGTTCTACTTAAACAAGTGAAAGAATAAATAATTGTATGTATGGCAAGATTCGAAATAAAAATGCCCAAACTGGGCGAAAGTATTACCGAAGGAACCATTCTGTCATGGTCGGTACAAGTGGGTGACAGGATCAATGAAGATGATGTGCTTTTTGAAGTAAACACCGCTAAGGTGAGTGCGGAGATCCCTTCTCCCGTTTCCGGAAAGGTGGTGGAGATATTGTTTAAAGAAGGTGATACAGTGCCCGTGGGCACTGTAGTTGCTATTGTAGATATGGATGGAGAAGACTCCGTAGAAACATCGGAAACTGAAGGTTCCGCGGAAGATACATCTGTTTCCGAAGCGGCGGAAGTTTCAAGTGCCGCGTCTGCTCCGAATGTGAAAGCGGAAACTACTGTCTCGAAAGTAGAACGTTGGTACTCACCGGCGGTGCTCCTACTGGCACGGGAGGCAAAGATTCCCCAGGAAGAACTGGATGCGATCCCCGGGACAGGTTATGAAGGACGGTTAAGTAAAAAAGATATCCGTCATTATATTGAAATGAAAAAAGGTGCTCCGGTTGCCGATGCCCCTGTTGTGGTGTCTTCAGCGGTTAAGGTAAACACTCCTGCTTCTTCACCTGCGACTCCGGTTGCTGCTGAAATGCCAAAGAAACCTGTAGCTGTGGCTTCCCAGTCCCTCAGCCCCTCTGTTTCGGACGCATCGGTAGAGGTGAAAGAGATGGATCGTGTTCGTCGCATTATCGCCGACCATATGGTGATGTCGAAGAAAGTTTCTCCGCATGTGACCAACGTGGTTGAAGTCGATGTCACCCGGTTGGTTCGCTGGCGTGAAAAGAATAAGGATGCTTTCTTCCGTCGTGAAGGGGTGAAACTGACTTATATGCCTGCCATTGCTGAGGCTACGGCGCAGGCATTGGCTACCTATCCGCAAGTGAATGTGTCTGTGGATGGATATAACATTCTGTATAAGAAACATATTAATGTCGGCATTGCGGTTTCTCAGGATGACGGAAACCTGATTGTCCCTGTGATTCACGACGCTGATCGCCTGAATCTTAACGGACTTGCCGTAGCTATCGATTCGTTGGCGAAAAAGGCCCGGGTGAATAAGCTGATGCCCGATGATATTGACGGAGGTACGTTTACAATTACCAATTTCGGCACTTTTAAGATGTTGTTCGGTACGCCGATCATTAACCAGCCGCAGGTAGCAATACTTGGCGTGGGAGTTATCGAAAAAAAGCCGGCCGTAGTGGAGACTCCCGAAGGCGATGTGATTGCCATTCGTCATAAGATGTACTTGTCGCTCTCTTACGATCATCGGGTGGTGGATGGTTCGCTGGGAGGTAACTTCCTGCATTTCATTGCCGATTATCTGGAGAACTGGAAAGAGTGACTGCTGTGTGAAACTAACTAAAAAGATTGAAAATGAAGAAATATGATATAAAAACCACTGACGAACAGACCCTCCGCAAGTGGTATCATTTGATGACCCTGGGCCGCGCTCTCGATGAGAAAGCACCCGCCTATCTGCTGCAATCCCTTGGCTGGTCTTATCATGCTCCTTATGCCGGACATGACGGTATCCAGCTCGCTATAGGGCAGGTCTTTACCCTTGGTGAAGACTATCTTTTCCCTTACTACCGGGATATGCTTACGGTTCTTTCTGCCGGAATGACACCGGAGGAGCTGATTTTGAACGGAATTTCGAAAGCTACCGATCCGGGCAGTGCCGGACGTCATATGTCCAATCACTTTGCCAAACCGGAATGGCACATCGAGAATATCTCTTCTGCTACCGGCACACATGATCTTCATGCGGCAGGCGTGGGACGCGCCATGGTATATTATGGACATAAAGGTGTTGCGATCACTTCACACGGAGAGTCCGCCACTTCCGAAGGCTTTGTCTATGAAGCTATCAACGGTGCCAGTAACGAACGTCTTCCGGTGATCTTTGTGTTTCAGGACAACGGTTACGGCATTTCTGTTCCCAAAAAGGATCAGACAGCCAACCGTAAAGTGGCCGATAATTTCTCCGGTTTTAAGAATCTCCGTATCATCCATTGCAATGGGAAAGATGTGTTCGACTCGATGAATGCCATGACCGAAGCTCGTGAGTTTGCTATTGCCAATCGTACTCCGGTCATTGTCCATGCTAATTGTGTCCGTATCGGTTCGCACTCCAATTCGGATAAGCATACGCTTTATCGTGACGAAAACGAGTTGGCTTATGTGAAAGAGGCCGATCCGTTGATGAAATTCCGCCGCATGCTATTGCGCTATAAACGCCTGACAGAGGAAGATCTCCAGCAAATAGAGGCTGCCGCTAAAAAGGAACTTGCCGCAGCCAATCGTAAGGCCTTGGCTGCTCCCGATCCGAAACCGGAAAGTATTTATGATTTTGTACTTCCCGAACCTTATATCCCTCAAAAGTATAAAGACGGGCTTCCGGGACCTGTTGAAGGAGAGAAGAGTTTTATGGTGAATGCCATCAACGAAACTCTCAAAGAAGAGTTCCGTCGTAACCCCGATACATTTATCTGGGGACAGGACGTAGCCAATAAGGATAAAGGAGGTGTATTCAATGTAACCAAAGGTATGCAGCAAGAGTTTGGTGATGCACGTGTATTCAGTGCCCCGATTGCTGAAGACTATATTGTGGGAACCGCTAACGGTATGTGTCGCTTCGACCCTAAAATACATGTTGTTATCGAAGGAGCTGAGTTTGCCGACTATTTTTGGCCAGCCGTAGAACAGTACGTGGAGTGTACGCACGAGTATTGGCGTAGTAACGGTAAGTTTACTCCTAATATAACACTTCGTCTGGCTTCCGGTGGTTACATTGGCGGTGGATTGTATCATTCGCAGAACCTCGAAGGGGCTCTTACGACTTTACCCGGTGCCCGCATCGTTTGTCCGTCGTTTGCCGACGATGCTGCCGGATTACTCCGCACCAGTATGCGTTCCAAAGGTTTCACTCTTTATCTGGAGCCGAAAGCACTTTACAACTCAGTAGAGGCTGCTGCTGTTGTGCCCGAAGAATTTGAAGTTCCTTTTGGTAAAGCCCGTATCCGTCGTGAAGGAACCGACCTGACTGTAGTTACTTATGGGAATACGACTCATTTCTGCCTGAACGTAGCCGGACGTCTTGCTCAGGAGGGGTTGGGCAGTGTCGAAGTCATCGATCTCCGTTCGTTGATCCCATTGGATAAAGAGGCTATTTTTGCCTCTGTGCAGAAAACCGGTAAAGTATTGGTTGTACATGAAGATAAAGTCTTCTCCGGTTTCGGTGCTGAGATTGCCGCGCAGATTGCCGAAGAGATGTTCCGTTATCTGGATGCTCCGGTACAGCGTATTGGCTCCACCTTTACTCCGGTAGGTTTCAATCCGATATTGGAGCGTGCCATCCTGCCGAATGATGAAAAGATATATAAAGCAGCCAAGGAGTTGCTGGAATTTTAATTAAAAGCAAGCAATCATGAAAAAGATAGGAATATTTTATGCTGCCAAAGCTGATAAAACCTCTTGGGTAGCTGAAAAGATACAAAAGGAATTTGGTGCTTCCGCCGAGTCTGTGGCTATCGAAAATGCCTGGCAAAACGATTTTGAGGCTTATGACAACTTTATTGTCGGAGCTTCCACGTGGTTCGATGGTGAGTTGCCCACTTATTGGGACGAACTACTTCCCGAACTCCGTACTCTTCAGTTGAAAGGGAAGAAAGTTGCCATCTTCGGACTTGGCGACCAAGTGAAATATCCTGAAAACTTTGCCGATGGTATTGGTATTCTTGCCGAAGTATTTGAGAATGACGGAGCCACACTTGTTGGTTTCACCTCTATTGACGGATATAGTTTCGAACGCTCACGGTCTTTGCGGGATGACAAGTGGTGTGGACTGGTTATTGATATTGAAAATCAGTCGGAAATGACTGATAAACGAATAAAAGACTGGTGCAAACAGGTAAAAAAAGAGTTTGAGAGCCAATAAGGACCTTTCAAGAGTAACAAAGAACTTTATTCAGAGGTAAGCTACGCAAATCCCACTAATTTCTTTGATGGATACAAAATCAGAATATTTGTGGGATTTGCGTTTATTGCTATGTTTCCTGCTCTTTTAGATGATTGAGCACAGGATGAATGTTCAAAGGAACTTTAATTAGAGTACAAATTTTACTGCTGCCCACCGATTCTTTTCCTGATGGTGTACAAATGTAAATCCGTTCTTTTCCGCTTCCTGTCGGATGACCGGAATATCATCTACATAAAATCCGCTCATATATAGCTCCGATCCCGGGTGCATGCATGCTGCATACTGTTTCATGTCATTCAGTAAGATATTCCGGTTGATATTGGCTATTACTACATCGAATGGTCCTTTTCCTGCCAAAGCCGAAGCATCTCCCTGAGAAACGGCAATATCTGTCACTCCGTTCAGTTCGATGTTCTCTATCGAATTACGTACACACCATTCGTCAATATCGATGGCTGTACAAGGTTGAGCTCCCCGCATCCGTGCAAGGATGGCCAGGATTGAAGTTCCGCATCCCATATCCAGCAAGGACTTACCGGTTAGCTCACTATCTAACAGTTCACCGATAATCAGGCTGGTTGTTTCATGGTGACCCGTCCCGAAAGCCATCTGCGGATTGATCACGATGTCATATTCCGCTTTGGGCACGTCTTGATGGAATGTACTATGAATCACACAACGGTTTCCGATCACAATGGGCTGAAAGAAATTCTTTTCCCACTCTTCGTTCCAGTTTTTATCTTCAGCTTCGGTAAATACATAAGTAATTTCCGTATCCGGTATCGGGAAGTTTGCCAGTTCAGTTTTCAGCGTCTCTTCATTGTAGAGTGATTGTTGAATATAAGCAGTCAGTCCGCCTTCCCGTTCGACAAAACTTTCAAATCCGGCCTCACCCAACACGGCAGCCAGTACATCATTCACCGTTTCGGTGCAAGGATGGGTATCAAAAGTGAACTCAAAGTACTTCATAAGTGTTTTTTTTATTTGCAAAAGTACGATTTAAAGAGATAGAAACAAAGTAAACATTGTTTTTATCGGGTTGAGATTTGTTAAGTTAAAGAACGGCAAAATAGGGAAATCCCTATTATTGTTTGGGGAAAATCTATCCGGTAGCGTGAATACCTTGCTTATCTTTGTAACGTGAATAAAAAGATAAAGTAACCAATAAACCACGGAAATATGAAAAAGATTGTTTTATTATCGCTGTTTGCCCTGTGCCTTCCACTGGCTGTGATGGCACAAAGCAATAATGACGACCTTTATTTCGTGCCTTCTAAGGAGAAAAAGCAGGAAGCAGAAAAGACTCCTGTAAAGAAGGTACCGGAAAAAAGGACAGTCACCACGAATATTTATACGGCTCCGGGTACTACGGTAGTGGTTCAGGACCGTAAAGGAAACAAACGCGATATGCGTGATGTGGATGAGTATAACCGCCGTTACGATGCTAAAGATAATGAGTTCGCAATGGAGGACGATACATTATATGTAAAAGAAAAAGCTGTCTCCGATCCGGATGGTGAATGGGTGAACGGGTTCAATGGCTCACAGGATGACTACGAGTACGCCGAACGCATCATTCGTTTCCGTAATCCCCGTTTTGCGGTAAGCATTAGCAGCCCGCTTTACTGGGACATTGTTTATGGAGCTAATTCTTGGGATTGGAATGTTTATACAGACGGTTTCTATGCTTATGCGTTCCCAACGTTTACCAACCGCTTGTGGTGGGATTGGCGTTATAACTCTTATGGTCCCGGATGGGGCTGGGGATGGGGATGGTCTTCACCTTATTACGCCTGGGGAGGCTATTATCCTGGTTATTGGGGTGGCTACTGGGGTGGTTACTGGGGTGGTTACTGGGGCGGCTGGTATGGCGGCGGCTACTGGGGACATCACCATCATTATCATCCCGGATGGGGTGGTGGAGGCAGTTGGGCAGGAAGATACGATACTTATACCCGCCGTGGTTCGTCTGCTGTAAGAAGTAGCTATGGAAGTCCTTCAACTGTTCGTCGGTATGGTTCAGGTGCGGTTCGTTCCAATAGTGGTTCTGCTGTTCGTTCGTCCGGAACCTCCTCTTATAGCAGAGGACAAAATTCTGCCAGACGTGTGATTGGTACACGTGTAGTGGGAGAACGTCCGGGATCTACTACCCGTACAGATGCTTCTTCTTCACGCCGAAGCACTTATACGCGTCCAAGTAGTACACGCAGTAGTTCTTCTTACGAGGGTACTCGCGGTGGTGCTACTACCGGTTCTCCTTCTTACTCTGAGGGAGGCAGAAGGGCAAGTACTAGAAGTAGTTCTACTTATACCCGTGGCAGTTCGGCAACTCCTTCACGCAGTTATTCTAATGAAGGTACCACTCGTCGTTCGTACAACAGTACTCCTTCTCGCAGTAGCTCGTCTACGCGCAGTTATTCTTCACCATCCGGTAGCAGTTCACGTAGTTATTCTACTGGTGGCGGCGGTGGTTCTTCCCGTTCTTCCGGTGGAGGTGGCGGCTCTTCAAGAGGTAGAAGATAATAATGGAGATATTAACTTTAAAAGGCATTTGACGATGAAAAAAATAATAACTTTAGCAACTTTAGGGCTGCTGGTAGCAGCAGCCCCAATAGGTGCACAAACTGTGTACGATGCTGCCAAGATAACAGGAAAAGATCTGAATGGAACAGCCCGTTTTGTAGGAATGGGCGGTGCTATGGGGGCTTTGGGAGGTGATATCTCTACAATTGGAACTAACCCTGCGGGTATCGGTATTTATCGTAGCAATGATTTTATGACTTCTTTTGGCTTTTCTTCGTATGGGACCGAAAGTAAGTATTTGGGGAATAAATTAAGCTCGGATAAAATCCAAGGCTCTTTTGATAACCTGGGTTTTGTGTTTGCTACAAAAATAGGTAATGCAACTTCATTGCGTTATGTGAATTTTGGATTTAACTATCACAAGGCTAAGTCTTTTTATAAGAATATGAAGATGACAGGAGGACTTGGTAACAGTTCGCAGACCTATCAGATGGCCGAACAGGCAAGCGGTATATCAAAATGGGGAGATCATCCTTACGATGATCCGGAGATAGGATGGCTTTCCATATTGGGATATGACGGTTGGTTGATTAGTGATATTACAACTGATAAAATGAATGCAGCCGGCAAGCCTAATCCTCCGTATGTGGATAAAGATGGGAATCAAAGATATGACGTCAATGGTAAACCACTGTATACAACACCGGGCAATTATTATGGTATGTATGATGATGGTGTTGCCAACTTTAGCTCACAGGAACGTGGAGGAATCGATCAGTATGATTTTAATATTGCTTTCAATTTTAATGATCGGTTTTATCTGGGATTGACTATTGGAGCATATGCTGTTGATTATAGTAAGTACACTTATTATTCCGAAGCATATACAGGAGCACATGCACCACAGAATTACAACTTAAGAAGTTGGAATAAAGTAAGAGGTTCGGGCTTTGATGTAAAATTAGGTACAATTCTTCGTCCGTTCGAAGATTCTCCGTTCCGTATCGGTCTTGCTATCCATACTCCTACATTCTATAATTTGGATTATAAGACCAGTGCTTATTTGGAATCGGATGTGCTGAATGTTGAGACAGGGAAGATAGATCAGTGGTCTATAGATACAAGGGACAAGTTACCCGGAAATGGAGATATGGTACGTGAATTCCGGCTTCAGACTCCGTGGACTTACAATGTAAGTTTAGGATACACCGTGGGTACCAGTCTGGCATTAGGTGCTGAATATGAATATCAGGATTATTCAACGATGAAGTTCCGAGGACCGACCGGTTCAAGTTCAGAGTTTACGTTTGAAAATAGCACGAGACCTATGATGAAAGGTGTAAATACCCTCCGTCTTGGCCTTGAATATAAAGTGATTCCCCAATTTGCTTTGCGTGCCGGTTATAATTACTCTTCGGCAATTTTCCATGGAGATGCTTTCAAAGATATGCCTTTTTATTCTATCCAGACAGATACTGATTGGGCAAATACGAAAGCTTTGAGCAATTATACTTTGGGTATTGGATATCGTGGATCTATGTTCTATGCAGATTTGGCTTACAAATTCTCTGCATATAAAGAAGATTTCTATCCGTTCGTAAATAAGTATGAGGAGAACAACGCAACTACGGTACTGACACCGGAAACAACCAAAGTAACAAATACCCGTAGCCAGGTATTGTTAACTTTAGGTCTGCGTTTCTAAACAGATTCCCAAGCAATTAAATTATAACTTTTGTGTGTATAGAAATCCCCGAAGAACGATGCAGTGTTCTTCGGGGATTCTTGTTTTATCAGTACTCTATCTTATCTTCTTTCTTCATCCACTCCTCAAAAGCTTTGATTGCTTCGTCGTGAAGTAATATCTCGGATGGCAACTTCCTGTCCTCAGGTTTCAGTTCCAATTCATCGTAAATAAACGAGTCGTCGAATCCGATGTTTTTGGCATCTGTCTTGTTATTGCCATAGTACATCTTGTCTAATCGTGCCCAATAGATAGCACCCAGGCACATGGGACATGGTTCGCAAGAGGTGTAAATCTCGTAACCGCTCAGGTTAAAAGTTCCCAGTTTTGAGGCGGCAGCACGGATAGCGCTTACTTCTGCGTGAGCGGTGGGATCGCACGAAGCTGTTACACGGTTAACACCTGTGGCTACTATTTCTCCATTTTTTGTGATAACGGCTCCGAAAGGGCCTCCTCCGTTTGCTACATTTTCTTTGGAAAGCTCAATCGCTTTCCGCATTAGTTCTTCTTTGGTCATGTGATATAAAAAAATCTATCGTTGATATTGTTATCTGTTTTTTGCAAATATAAACAATAAGAACGATAGATTGTTCCTTCAAGTTAAGAAATCGGCCTATTCTTTACGGATTGACAGGTTACTTTCATCTGCCGGGATGCGGCGGCTGACCGCTGGGGGCTATTGTTACCAATACCAGCAGAGGCCGAAAGAATAAGGATAAAGTTCGGGGCCTTTCTTGTGTTCGAAGAGGCTGTAGGTAGAATAGCGCAAATAAACTCCGATATCGCCATAACCTGCCTGTGCTAAAAGGTTGATGCCTATCGGATGAACATTCAGGTTATTGCCTAAATTTTCTTTATGTCCGTTTACTTTCGCCTTTGACTTAACCCCGTGGCGGATTTCTGCCTCAAGTCCGGCTGAGAAGAATAGAGGACCGTGTCCGTTACTGTGGCTAAATCTTTTTTGCCATTCCAATGTTACCGGAATGCGGAAATAGAAATAGCGTAACCGGCTTTTGCTGTAAACTTCTTCATCTGGAATCCCCGGAACAATGTTTGTGATTCCATCGGTTTGTCTGAAAGCGTAGTTGCCACCCAGACGGAAGGAGCGATATCCCCAGCCTAAGCCTGTCGTTATGCCCCATTGGCGATCACGTGAGAGCGTCAGGGAACCTTGAAACAGGTTAAAACCAATTTCCCAAGACTTATTTGCATTGACGTCCAATCCGTTCGGAGTGTTGAAATTGATACCGTCGGAGAGCCGTGTGTATCCCATATAGATCCCGGCAATATGCGGTTCAAACCGATAATAGTTCTTTCTCTTAACAAAAGGCATGGTGAATGCTGTGCGGCGTTCGGTTGTTTGTCCGTCCGTATAGATTCCTTCGAATATCTGATCGTTCTCTATCGTATCACCGCGCGAAGACTGTTCGTAAAGTTTTACCTTTATTTTCCCCTCTTTTTCTTTAATCAGGATTTTGCGTCCGTTTACGTAAAGAGTCGTGTCTTGCGAAACGCTTTCTTGAGCCATTCCCGCCATCGGGATCAGCATAAACAGTAATAAATAAATGTGTTTCATACTCTTATAATGTTTAGTTTTTCTTCATAAATAACATGGTTACCAAATCATCTGCATCCAACTCGCCTTCGATGTAAATCAAGGTAGCCGAGCCTTTCTTGCCGGTTTTGAAGAGGATGAACCGGTTGACATCTTCTTTTAGTTGGGGTAACTGATAATAGCCGGACTGTATTTGTCCGCCTGCTACTACTTCCTTTACTTTCCTGGCCTTTCTCTTGTCGGCTTCCAGGCAGTTGAGAATATCGGGCAAAGCTTCTTCGACGTCTTTAAAAACAAGGCTTTTATAGAGAGTCATCTGATAGGTTTCCAGCATCTCATTGGATAACTCTACCATAGTCACTCCTTTCTGTTTGCCGTATTTCTGGAATACGGAAGCTATTTGCAGTCCCTGTTGTGCTCTTACCATGCCCGAGGCAACGGTGAGCAGCAGGACAATCCATGTGGTGCGAATGACTTTATTCATACATCGTTTCTTTTATTGTTTTCTTTTTTTATTCGGAGAATAGCGTGGCAAACACTTCCTCTTCGCTGATACTGACATCACGGAATGCTACCATGGCCTGTTCGCGCACCAGTCGGGTGTCGGTATAGCATTTTCCGTCGATGATTACATAATTTCCGGTAGAGGTGCTGAAATGTTGGTTGAGGCCGGCGATACCCAGCACAATCAACATTCCGGCAGCTATTCCGCTGAATATGTATAGCAGACGGCAGCGCAGAGGAACGGAAGTTTTCGGAACTCCGGAGCCGGCAATCTTGCTTTGCCGGTTCTCTTCGCTGAAGAAAGCAAACATCGGGCCATACATCTGCAGATGTTCCGGTACGATGCCCTGAGTGAAAAAACGGCGGAGCTCACGTTCTTCCTCACAGTTGGTTTCCCCTTCAAAATACTTGTTCAATAATTCTTCTATATTCATGCTTCGTTTCTCCTTTTTCTTTGTTGTATGGTTTGTAGGTAAATGTCTCTCACTTTTTTCCGTGCCCTGCTTAGGTTGCTGCGGATGGCTTCGGCACCGCATCCTGTTATCTCGGCGATTTCCTCGTTTTCATACTCTTCAACATCTTTCATCCTCAGGATGGTTTGTTGCAGAGGTGGTAGCGTGCCGATTATTTCGCGCATCAGGCGGAATTCGTCTTTCTCTTCCAGTAAGCGTTCGGGGGTGGCAGACGGACTGGCAGCTTGTACGCTGTCGAGCGATAGGTTGTCCATATGTTTTCCCCGCCAGATGTCCATACAGGTATGGTGCGTCATTGTCATGGCAAGTGCTTCAATGCTGTGGTACTCGTCCAGTTTCAGGCGGAGGTTCCATAGTTTCAGCATTACTTCTTGCACGGCATCTTCAGCATCCGAATGGTCATCGGTCAACTTCCGCGCATAATTAAGTAATTTGTTGCGGAGTGGAAGAACGGCTATTTTGAATTGTTTTAGTTCCATTTACATAAGCAAGACGGAAGAGGAAGGAAAACGTGACATGGAAAAGATAAAAAAAACGATGAACTAATTATCAGCGCTGAACGATCAATGATGAATGGTGCTTTAATAGGCCGAAAGCATAAGGAAAAAACAATCTCTATTGTTCATCAGTCATTGTTCACCGTTGATCGTTCAGCGTGGATGATTCATTCATCGTTCAAAACGTTTATCGTTTAGATCTTTCCAAGTATTTTATCCATGACCCAATTGGTAGTTGTGGCACTTTCGCCGTCACAGGAACAAGTCGATTTTCCAAGAAGATGGTCTACCACGGCTTGAATCAAAGGCTGCTGCACGTGTTCGGGGTTTTCTACAACTATTTCTTCACGTCCTCTTTCGGTGTGAAGGGCAATCGGGTCATAGGTGAATACGGAGAAACAGATCATGCCATTATCACCGATAATCTCAATGCGGTCTTCGCGAGCCGAATCATGGGCAACGAAGCACCATGAACCGCTTCCTACCAGACCGTTGTCGAACTGGAAACAAGCACTCAATGTATCTTCTGCTGGATAAAGTCCCCCACGGTTACTCTTATATCCGCTGGCTTCAAGAATACAACCGAACATTTCCTGTAGAAGATCGATCTGGTGGGGGGCAAGGTCATAAAAATATCCTCCTCCGGCAATGTCTGCCTGTACACGCCAAGGCAGGTTCTCTCTGTTGTAATCCAGGTCGCGTGGGGGTTGAGCGAAACGGATCTGTACGTTAATCACATTTCCGATAATTCCTTTGTCTACCAGTTCCTTGACTTTCATAAAGTAAGGCAGATAACGTCGGTAGTAAGCTACAAAGCAAGGCACTCCTGTCTCTTGAGAAATACGGTTGATACGGGCGCATTCTTCGTAAGTTTGTGCCATTGGCTTTTCGATATATACCGGTTTTCCGGCTTTCATGGACATGATGGCATAAGTGGCGTGTGAAGAGGGAGGAGTGGCTATGTATACGGCATTTACATCCGGGTCGTCAATCAGCTCCTGTGCATCGTCATACCACTTCGAAATGTTCCGTTCTTTGGCATAAGCTTTGGCCTTATTGCCGTCACGACTCATGACTGCTATGACTTTGGAACCTTCTACTTTCTGAAAGGCAGGTCCGCTTTTGTATTTGGTTACTTCTCCGCAACCAATGAATCCCCATTTTATAATCTTATCGCTCATATCTTTTTTATTTATCTATCCGCAAATATACTCAATTCTGCTGAAAGCGACGAATGATTTACAGTTATCATAATAGAGACTCTCTGTGCCCGTTTCTTAGTTAACATTCTCCGGTTGCACAACTCCGTATGCTACCAGTTGCGCAACTGGTAATCGTAGTCTTTAAATGAATTGGAAAGAAGGGGAGGGAGTTGTTACTGCTTTCCGTAGTATTTACGATAGATGGCCTGATATTCACCTTTCTTTCGGAAGCCGGACAGCCATGTATTCAGGCTGTCGAGCAGAGCAGGGGACTGCTTGCTGACTCCCCACGAGTAAAATTGGGTGAAACTGATGGCGGTATTAATATCGAGTTGAGGCAATGAATCTGCGGCCATCCGGGCTATACTCTCGTCGCATACGGCAAAATCGATATCTCCATGCGCAACCATTGCGATCAGTTGTTCGGAACCATATTTTGCTACTTCGTTTACGTAGATTGTATCACCTATTTCATTGCTGAGGTTGTGTATCCGAAGAATGGATGGAGAACCTTTTACGACGTTCAGTGTTTTGCCGGCCAGGTCGAGTTGGCTTCTGATGGCAAGCGAGTCGTTTTCTTCGGCTTTGCGTTGCACCAGGACTTGTTTGCTCAAGATAATGGGTGAGGTGAGGAGCAGGGAGTCTTTCAGTTCACTTGTTGTCGGTATACCATAAGCTACTACGTCATAGGTGCCATTGGCCAATCCTTCCAGCCGTTGGTTGAAACTCATCACCGGGGAGACCTGTACTTGCAAGCCCTTGTCACGGGCAAATGCCTCTATCAGTTCATAATGAAATCCCGAAACGGTATCTCCATCCACATAAAAACTGATGGAGTTATATTCCGTGGCGGCATGGAGGATGCCGCTTTCTTCGATCTCTGCGTAGTCGCGCGGATGTCCTTGCGGCTTCTCTTTACGAGGCCAGAATGTGACAACGAGGGCTGATATCAGTCCTAATACTACATATCTCAGATATTTAGGCTTCAATAGATTCATGGTAGCGATTAATCGTAGAAGTTCCAGGAAACACCGATCTTAAACAGGCGCGGATTGATGGGATAGTGGGGCGACAGGAAGTAATTCGAGTTACCCATTCCCTGATTGACGTGATACATCATTGCGAAAAGACGCGTGCGTTTCAGTTGCAGGTTGGCATATACATTGATGATGGGGTAACCGCCAATCTTTACCTGATCGTCTTCCGGTTGCAGATGAAACTGCTGGATGGCCGGGGTATATGCCGGGGCATAATACTTGGTAAAATAGCGTACATCGGCTCCCAACTGCACATGAAGCACTTTTTTCGCCAAGGTTGTCTGGATGTAGAAATTATGGTAAAGTGAAAGCTCCGGTAAGGGCAATACGGTAGTGTTGCTCGACTTTTGCCAGGTCACTTCATTGTCCAGATGGAAAATACCCAATCGGAAATTCTGCGACAGAGTGGCGGAAAGCACCTGAATATTACCGTCATTCTGCTGAGGGAGTGCCTTTTGATTGAAGTACGTATAGTTTTTAATATTTTCTACTCCGGCTTTCAGGTGGGTCTGCCAATGCTCGATGTTCAGCTCGCCTTCCAGGCGTGTGCGGAACTCTTTGTCCATATTGTCATTATCCCAGTAGAAGTATTTAGAATGATAATGACGCATATAAAATGCCGGAAGGGTATTACTGATTGATCCGCGGGCAATAAAGCTGACCGTATCTTTCCATAAGCGGAAGTTCAGGTCGAGATCGGCATTGACACGGAACTGCCCAATCGCTTTATCCAGAATACCTACTTCGCCCATGGCACGGTAATGGAGCGTTTTTCCCTGACGTTTGGCCAATTCACCCCCGACAAAAACTTCGTGTTCACTGTATTTATCTACACTCACGGAGTCTCTGTCCATTAGCCGGTAATTGCTTAGCTTATGTGAGATAAAGGCAGTCAATCCGGCTTTGGCATATTTATTAAAACCTTCAAGCAGAGCGATTCCCAATGTATTTTTTACTCCGATATAGCTGGTAGAGTCATTCACCAGCTTATTGCCCGGCTGGATATACGCTTCCGGGTAGATTTTGTACAATTCGTCCTCCGAAGTGAACTGGTGGCGGGCACGTTCCACTTTCATTGTATGGATGAAGCTGGTAACCGGAACAAATTCCGTCTTTTCCGTACTGGTGGTATCGTCTTTGGCTTTGGCCACTTCACGAGTGAATCCCAGTTTGTAACGTTGGGTGAGGAATATGTAAAAGTCCTTGTTACGATTGGCACTTTTGCTTAACAGGGTGGGAATGTTCTGTGATTCATATTCCTTTTTTCCCTCTGCCATTTCTTCCGGGCGGGTGATATAACGGTCATCGGTGATACCGCCGTTTTCATTCATCTTTAGATAGTTGTTGCTATAAAGCAATGTCGCTTCGTAGCGGTCGCCTATATAACTTCCGAAGAGTGCGGCATTAAAGAAAGAAGTGTTTTGATTGTTGTAATATCCCCGTCCGTACAGATAATCGAAATTGAAACCAAATGCCAGTTGTTTGTTTACATTTACTGAGAAATAGGACTTAAATCGCTCCTCTCCGTTCACTTTATTACCGGCTTTATAATAGCTAAGATTGGTGAAAGGCACGTTACTGTTAGTAAAGTTGAATTCGTCAGGACGGACAAAAAAACTGGAGAATGGCTCCATAAAAATGGTCGGTTCTGCGTCACGGCGTTCGAAAAAGAGGCGTGACAGGCGGGGAGAACCTAAGTTACCCAGATAATTATAATGCCCTCTCAGGCCTTCCACTAAATTGGTGTTTTGAAACATGTGGGTTGCCGTATCAGCGGGTATTTTCTGGATTGTTCCCAGGTTTTCGCTGACATGCCACATATAGAGTTTTGGGGGAAGTCCTTGTATTTCAACGTCTGTACTGTCCTCATGCACCCGCATGGCCGGGTCTATCTGGTTACCGTTGGCATCTCTACCGGTACGGGGATCGACTTGTTGTGTAGGATTGAACTGTGCCTGTGCGGTCAGTAAACCTACGACAAGGAGTATATATGTAAGTAGGATTCGTCTCATAATTAGCCGCAAAGATACTTATTAAAATGAGAATTGAGAATTGAATTTTAAAAATTATCCGGTTTCCCGGGCTGTGGCATAGCTAATAATTTTTAAATTTCGATTCTCAATTCTCGGTCGGCTTAAACCTCTCTGATCAGTTCCATACCTTTTTTGATGGCTTCTTCATTCATCGGAATCAAGTGATGGTGACGTTCGGGTAATGTTTTCTTCAGGCCTTTCACTACATTCTCTAATGTAACGATGGGGCGAAGCTTCAGTAATCCTCCCAGTACAATCATGTTGAATGCCTTGGCATTGTTCATCTCGTTGGCCGCGTCCATTGCGTCGATGCGGTATACTTTGATGTCTTTGCGGGTAGGAGGGTTAATGATTCCGTATCCGTCATAAATCAGGATACCTCCCGGCTTCACACGGCTTTCGAACTTTTCAAGTGAAGGCTGATTCAGAATGATGGCCGTGTCATATTTACTCAAAATCGGTGAGGATATTTTGTCGTCGCTTACAATGACTGTAACGTTGGCTGTACCGCCACGTTGTTCAGGACCATAAGCCGGCATCCAGGTCACTTCTTTGCCTTCCATCAGTCCGGAGTAAGCTAAAATCTTTCCCATAGACAGTACACCCTGTCCACCGAATCCTGCTATAATTATTTCTTCTTTCATCTTAATAATATTAAATTATTATTTATCTTTCAGGTCGCCCAAAGGATAGAACGGGAACATGTGTTCTTCCATCCATTTGTTGGCTTTCTCCGGAGTCATTTTCCATCCGGAACTACAGGTTGAAACGATTTCTACCAGGTTGGAACCTTTTCCGTTCATTGAGTTCTCGAATGCTTTACGAATCGCTTTTTTAGCTTTTCGGATGGCGGGAACTGTTTGTACCGATTGGCGGGTTACGTAAGCTGTACCTTCCAGTTGAGCAGCGATTTCAGTAATCTTCAGCGGATAGCCGTGGAGTTCCGGATCACGTCCGTAAGGGCAGGTAGCCGTCTTCATTCCCATCAGGGTTGTAGGAGCCATTTGTCCTCCGGTCATACCGTAGATGGCGTTGTTGATGAAGACAATCGTAATATTTTCACCACGATTCAGTGCATGGATGGTTTCTGCCGTACCGATGCAGGCAAGGTCGCCGTCTCCCTGGTAAGTAAATACCAGGCGGTCAGGCCAGAGGCGCTTGATGGCTGTAGCAAGCGCGGGTGCACGTCCATGGGCAGCCTCTTGCCAGTCGATGTCAAGGTAATTATATATGAATACAGCGCAACCTACAGGTGAGATACCGACTGCTTTGTCTTCCAATCCCATCTCCTCAATTACTTCGGCAATCAGTTTATGTACTACGCCGTGGCTGCAACCCGGGCAATAGTGCATGCCATTGTCATTCATCAGAGTCGGTTTTTTATAAACCAGATTCTCGGGCTTGATTATTTCTTCTTTCGTCATAACTTCTTTTTTTAATCTTTAAGTCACTGAACTTATGGTTTTAAGTTCGGAGGTTTTAAGTCTCACGGATTTGAAAACACAAAAACTCAGAAACTTATCTGTTGGTGAACCGTATAAAAAACTCCATCAGCTTGACAAAGATTGCCGCGCCGCATACGTAGATAAACACCTTAAAGTCATCCTTCGCTACGAAGTAGGTGATAATAGCCGCCAGGGCCAATATCATAAACAGTATGTTCAATACGTTTCTTATTTTATCGGGATTCATCGTACTGTAGTTATTTGATTAATTGTTCTTTCAATGCAGTTACTATTTCGTCCGGGTCGGGAACAATGCCTCCCAGGCGGCCGAAATGTTCTACTTTCACTTTTCCGTTTACCGCTAAGCGGACGTCTTCTACCATCTGTCCGGCGTTCAGCTCGGTTACCAGCATACCTTTTACCTTATTGGCATACTCGGCAATTGCTTTTGTCGGGAACGGCCATAAAGTGATGGGACGAAGCATACCGACTTTAATGTCTTCTTCACGTGCCAGCTCCATGGCTTTCTGACCGATACGTGCCATTGAGCCAAAAGCTACGATCAGATATTCTGCATCTTCGCAGTCTATTTCTTCGAAACGTACTTCGTTTTCTTCAATTACTCTGTACTTCGCCTGGAAGCGCAGGTTGTTCTTTTCCATCTCTTCCGGACGCAACTCCAGTGAAGTAATGATGTTGGGCTTGCGGTCTTTCGTCTTTCCGGTAGAAGCCCAAGGACATTGCGCTATGACTTCTGCTTCCGTACGACGAGCTTTGGCGGGAGGAAGAACGACTTTTTCCATCATCTGTCCGATGACACCATCTGCAAGGATGATTGCCGGATTGCGATATTTAAACGCAAGCTCGAAAGCGAGTCCGACAAAATCTGCCATTTCCTGAACAGATGCCGGAGCCAGTGCGATAAGTTTATAGTCGCCATGCCCTCCTCCTTTCACTGTCTGGAAATAGTCTGCCTGACTGGGCTGGATGGTACCCAATCCGGGACCACCGCGCATCACATTCACGATCAGACATGGAAGTTCGGCACCTGCCAAATAAGAGATACCTTCCTGTTTCAGGCTGACACCGGGGCTTGATGATGAAGTCATCACCATTTTGCCGCTGCCGGCACCGCCATAAACCATATTGATAGCTGCCACTTCACTTTCTGCCTGAAGAACTACCATACCGGTAGTTTCCCAGGGTCTCAGTTCGGCAAGAGTTTCCAACACCTCCGATTGCGGAGTAATAGGATATCCGAAGTATCCGTCGGCACCACAGCGGATGGCCGCATGGGCGATGGCTTCGTTTCCTTTCATTAATACAACTTCTTCTGCCATATTCTTTTCTTTTATTCTACTTTAACTTTATAAACAGAGATACATCCGTCCGGGCATACAGTTGCGCATGAACTGCATCCGTTACAGGTATCTTCAAGAATCTGCTGGGCATAATTATACCCTTTTACATTCACCTCTTTGGCGAGGGATATTACGTTGAGCGGACAAGCTACCACACACAGGTTGCACCCCTTGCAACGCTCCGTGTCGACTACGATTGCTCCTTTGATTTTTGCCATAATCTGTCTTTATTACGTTTATTGATTATACATATCTTTATTGTAGAAATTTAAAATATCCATCACCATCTTGCGTGCCTGGAGAGCCGGGCTGTCGGGATTGAGTTCGATGGCGGATTGATAATTGTTGAGAGCTTTTTGCCAGTCTCCCAATTTGCGGTAAGCATTTCCCATCAGATAGTAAGCTTCATCTTTTCCGACTGGTTCAGTCCGGAGAAATTCGTCAAGTGCCTGAAGCGCCTTTTCTATATCTCCTTGGTTGATAAGCTCTTTGATGGTTTTCAGTTGATCCATATCTTTTGATTTTCCGGATTATTGAGTCACAAAGATAGCTTTTTATCTTTTAACCTGTTCATCTCTATTGTGAAAAATAGGAAAACCGAAAAAAATAGAGATCTGAGTATAGTATACCTCTTTGTCAATCTGATACTCTTTTGATGTGTTTGTAGGTATTTGTAGCTCCTACTGTTTACAATTCTTTGATTATATCAGACTTTTGAAGAATTATGTTTTTTATATCTTAATGTGCTTAATTTAAGGTATTCTTATCACTAGGTAATCAATGAACTTCTTTTTCCGGGAAATGTATTACGGGAGTTTTATCCGGAAGGTGCTTTGAAAAGCGAAGATTAAAGAAGGAAAACGTCATGGTCGTTACCGTGAATATTACGAAAATGGTAAACTGAAATTCCGTGAGAAGTATGCAAATAATCAACCTAAAGGTACGTGGAAATATTATACTGAAGAAGGTGAGTTTGAACGTAAGGAGAAGCACTGATAGAGAAGTATGCCGGATTGCCTGTAAATAGAAGAGGGTGTGTCGAAACTCACCACCGAGGACACAGAGTAACACAGAGATGATTTTAAGTTGTTGATTATTAGCAAAAAAAGACTCTGTGCTACTCTGTCTTACTCCATGGTGAAAAGAGTTTCGACACAGCCTCGTATTATTATAAGAATTGGCGTTCTACTGATATGAGACCGTATGGTTTTACTTTACCGGGATCTTATCAATACGTTTTTGATGGCGTCCGCCCTCAAATTCAGTGGAGAAGAACTCCGTCATAATCATGTCCGCTTCTTCGGTACTGATATAACGGCCGGGCATGACCAGTACGTTTGCATCGTTGTGCAGGCGTGCCATGTGTGCAATTTCTGCTGACCAGCAAAGTGCCGCACGTATACCTTGATGTTTGTTAAGTGTCATACTGATACCGTTTCCACTGCCACAAATGGCAATTCCCGGATAGCATTCACCGGCTTCTACAGCCAGAGCCAGCGGGTGGGCAAAGTCGGGATAGTCACAGCTGTCTGTCGAGTATGTTCCAAAGTCTTTGTATTCCCAGCCTTTTGCTTCCAGCCAACCTCTTACATATTCTTTTAATTCAAAACCGGCATGGTCGCAACAAATTCCAATTTTCTTCATTTTTCTTTAATGTGCTAATATAGTGAATGTGCTAATGCCCCAGTCCGGAAGAACTGGCACATTAGCACATTGAATGATTGATCAGAGCATTGATTTTACCTGATTGTATACGTTTTCTGCTGTGAATCCAAGCTTTTCATCCAGTACTTTGTATGGTGCGGAGAAACCGAAGGACTCAAGACCGAATACTTTACCGTTGGAACCTACCAGACCTTCAAGATTCACCGGTAGTCCGGCTGTCAGACCAAATACTTTGGCACCTGCAGGGAGTATCGATTCCTGATATTCTTTACTTTGATTGCGGAACAATCCTTCGGACGGAGCAGAAACGATGCGGACTTTTACACCTTCTTTGCGCAGAAGTTCGGCACCGGCAACCAGTGTGGAAACTTCCGATCCCGAAGCTACCAGGATTACATCTGGATTTTCATCGGCATCTGCAATGATGTAAGCACCTTTGGCAGCCTGTGAATAATCGGTTCCTGCGGGCAGGTTAACGATGTTCTGGCGTGAAAGGATCAGTGCTGTAGGAGTCGACATATTTTCCATGGCGAGCTTCCACGCAATTGTTGTTTCTTCTACATCTGCCGGACGGAGTACCAACATCGAGTTGTGTCCTTTATGGTTTTTCAGCTTTTCAAGCAGACGTACTTGTGCTTCTTGCTCTACCGGTTCGTGAGTAGGTCCGTCTTCTCCGACACGGAATGCATCGTGAGTCCAGATAAACTTCACCGGTTGCTCCATCAGGGCAGCCATGCGAAGAGCCGGTTTCATATAGTCCGAGAAGACAAAAAATGTACCGCATGCAGCAATAATACCTCCGTGCAGAGACATACCGATGCAGATGCAAGCCATACTCAACTCAGAAACTCCTGCTTGCAGGAAGGCACCACTGAAGTCGCCTTTTTTGAATGCATGGGTCTTTTTCAGGAAACCGTCTGTTTTGTCTGAATTAGACAAGTCAGCCGAAGACACGATCATATTTTCTACCTGAGTGGCCAATGCACCTAATACGGTTGCAGATCCGGCACGGGTTGCTCCGCCTGCTTTCTGTTCTATGGCATCCCAATTTACTTTCGGGGCTTTTCCTGAGAAGAACTCTGTCAATTTAGCGGCCAGTTCGGGATTCGCCTTTGCCCATTCTGCTTTGGCTGCATATTTTCCGGCAACAATTTTCTTCAGCTCTTCCGCGCGTTTTGCGTACAGTTCGGCCACTTCGGGGAATATAGTGAATGGAGCTTCCGGATTTCCACCCAGATTCTTGATTGTATTTACATATGCGTCACCGCCTAACGGTGCACCGTGTGTTGCACAATCGGCTTCATAACTGGTTCCATCTGCCCGGCGTGCTCCTTTACCCATGGTGGTTTTACCGATGATCAGGGTCGGACGGCTCTTCTCAGCTTTGGCTTCAATCAAAGCTTTACGTATTTCGTCCGGGTCATTGCCGTTGATTGTGATTACTTTCCAGTCCCATGCTTCATATTTCATGGCTACGTTTTCGGTTGTCACATCTTCTGTGTTAGTAGAAAGCTGTACGTCGTTTGAATCGTAGAACATAATCAGGTTGTCCAGTCCGAGTGTACCGGCTATACGGCCTGCACCTTGGGAAATTTCTTCCTGGATACCTCCGTCAGATATGTATGCGTAGATAGTCTGGTTCATTATTTCGCCGAAGCGGGCTTTCAGGAATTTTGCTGCAATGGCTGCACCTACTGCATAAGTGTGTCCTTGTCCCAGCGGGCCGGAAGTGTTTTCAACGCCACGGTCTACATTCACTTCAGGGTGTCCCGGAGTAGGGCTGCCCCACTGACGGAATTGCTTTAATTCGTCCAATGTATATTTTCCGGTGAAAGCCAATACGGAATAAAGCATCGGTGACATGTGTCCCGGGTCGAGGAAAAAGCGGTCGCGACCTTCCCAACGTGGATTTTGCGGATCGTATACCAAAAACTCAGAGAAGAGTACGTTCACAAAATCAGCACCGCCCATGGCGCCTCCCGGGTGTCCCGAATTGGCTTTTTCTACCATCGACGCAGCTAATATGCGGATATTATCAGCCGCACGATTCATAAGTTTACTATCGTTCATATCTATTGATTAATTTAGTTTTTTCAGATTTTTCGCAAAGATAACCTTTTAGTGGGATTTATCTACCATAAAAAGATAGCTTTTTTACATAACAAAAAGAAAGGCACATCTGTTTAGGATGTGCCTTGCCTTCTGAATATTAGTTTTTAAATCTTTATGCCAGTTTTCTTGAACCGTCACTGATAACTACATCATACACTTTCGGGCTTCTGCCGAATTTAGCTTTAAATGATTCTTTGGCTTTTTCGATGAAGTTGTCATACAATTCGTCTTTTACCAGATTAATGGTGCAACCACCGAAACCGCCACCCATTACACGTGAGCCGGTTACGCCACATTCTTTAGCGCAGTCGTTCAAGAAGTCAAGCTCTTCGCAGCTTACCTCGTAAAGTTTGCTCATGCCATGGTGAGTTTCATACATTTTCTTGCCTACGGTTTCGTAATCTCCTTTTTCCAGAGCATCACATACATCGAGTACGCGTTGGATTTCTTCGATAACATATTCGGCACGCATATAATCTTCTGCGCTGATATCAGCTTTTGCTTCTGCCAGCATATCCATTGTACAGTCACGCAGGAATTCTACATGAGGATGTTTTTTCTGGATAGCAGCTACGGCAGCTTCACAGCTCTGACGGCGTTTGTTGTATGCTGATGAAGCCAGTTCATGTTTTACAACCGAATCAAGCAATACCAGACGATAACCTTCCGGTTTGAACGGGAAATACTGGTACTCCAGAGAACGGCAGTCCAAGCGGATCAGGCTGCCTTCTTTTCCGAATACAGAAGCAAACTGGTCCATAATACCACAGTTTACACCACAATAGTTGTGTTCTGTAGCCTGTCCTATTTTGGCTAATTCAAACTTGTCTATTTTATTCTCACCGAACAGATCATTCAGTGCGAAAGCATAAGTACTTTCCAAAGCTGCTGAAGAGGACATACCCGCACCCAGAGGCACATCTCCAGAAAAAGCTGTATTGAATCCTTTTACATCAACACCACGTTTGATCATTTCACGGCATACGCCGAATATATATCTTGCCCAACTGGCGCGCGGAGCATCTTCTTCGTTCAATCCGAAAGTAACATAATCTTTCAGGTCGATAGAATAAGCATTTACTTTGTCTGTACCATTTGGCTTGATTTCGGCAATCATTCCTTTATCGATAGCTCCCGGGAAAACAAATCCGCCATTGTAGTCGGTATGTTCGCCAATGAGATTGATACGGCCCGGAGAGGCATATACAAATCCTGTAGTTCCATCAAAATGTTTGATGAAGCGACTTCTTACGTGTTCTATATCCATGATCGTTTTGGTATTAAAAGTTATTATTTATGTTTTTTATTCAACAGGAATATCCTTATTTACATTCTTGCAACCTACAAGTGCATAATACAGCATGTATGCTACAGCTGCGAAGATTACCCAGTAACTTGCAATATAACTGCTGGTTACATCGGCTACAGCGCCCTGGATCAGCGGGAGAATACCACCACCGCAAACCATTACCATGAAGATACCGGAAGCCATTGCTGTGTATTTACCCAATCCTTCTACTGCCAGATTGAAGATACCACCCCACATGATAGAAGTACAGAGTCCGCAAAGTGCGAAGAACATGATTCCTACAGGTACTGTTTCCATACCGAAGCCGATGCTGGCACCTCCTTTAAATACAGGCATAGCTACTGTTGTTGCACTGGGGGCAAACATACCGATCAGCAAGAAGATCAGAGCCAGTGAAGAAACTACTGTCAACTGAGTTTTACTTGAGAACTTAGCTCCCAAAGCACCTCCACACAGACGGCCGATCATCATTAGGAACCAATAGGTGCCTACGATTGAACCTGCCATAGCTGTATCCATACCGAATCCTTTGGCACCTGCCGCATCCGGTGAAGTGGTCAGGAACAGGTTAATAAAGTTAGGAATACCTACTTCCACACCTACATATACGAAAATAGCAACTGTTCCGAGAACGAAGTGGCGGAATGAAAGCGGGCTGTGAGTGTCTTTTACTTTATGATCGCTTGCACTTTCTTTGTGAGGCTCGGGAATGTCCATGATGGCCAATACGATGAATACGACAGCGAAGATACCCATAGCGATGAACAATGCAGGGTTAGCATCACTGATACGTGTATCCTGGCTGATGGTACCGATCAGATAACCACCCAATACCGGAACGATCGTAGCAGAAATAGAATTCAGAGAACCACCGAACTGGATCAATTGATTACCCTTTTTACCACCACCTGCAAGTGTATTCAACAGCGGGTTTACTACCGCATTCAACATACACATTGAGAAACCTGAAACAAAAGCACCGGTCAGATAAACCCAGAATACAGTCAGTTCGCCCGGCTGATAGTCCATCTGTCCCGATAGCACTTGAATGCCTACTCCGATAAATCCTACGGCTACGGCAGTAAGGGCAGTCTTTTTGTAACCGATTCTTTTGAGCATCATACCTGCCGGCAGTCCCATAAAGGCATAAGCTATGAAGTTGGCTGCATTACCCAGCTGCGTCATCCAGTTGGCAGCCTGGAATTGCTCTTTTACAATAAGTCCGAGCGGATTAGTAAGTCCTGTTACAAATGAAATCATTGCGAAAAGCGCAAACATCATTGCAATAGGCAACACATAATTCTTTTTTTGTTGTGTCATGGTTTTTAAAAAGTTGTTAGTTATAAAAATGAGGTTAGTTATTTCCTTATTTATTTTTCAACTCCGAATTTATAGATAGTTACCTGCTGGTATTCATCACCCGGCAGTAACGTAGCTGACGGGAAATGTGCTTTGTTCGGTGTATCGGGGAAGCATTGCGCTTCGAAACAGATTGCGCTTCGTGCTGGGAAGGTTGCTCCGTTTGTCCCTTCGAAACCTCCCAGCCAGTTACCAGTGTATAGTTGTACGCCTGCTTCTGTGGTGTATACTTCCATAGTACGTCCGCTGTTGGGCTCTTTGCAGGTAGCTGCCAGGTCCAGAGAACCCGCTTCTATCTTGTTTAGTACATAGCAATGGTCATAACCTGCACCATGTATCAATTGCTGGAATTTATCATTAATTCGTTCACCGACGGTGTGCGGGGTACGGAAGTCCATTGGAGTGCCTTCTACTTTGGCTATTTCTCCTGTTGGAATGGATACCTCATCTATCGGAGTATAGAAATCTGCGTTGATTGTGACGATGTTGTTTTCTACTGTTGGGGTGGGATTGGCAGTACCTGCCAGATTAAAGAATCCGTGGTTGGTCAGGTTTACGACAGTCGCTTTGTCGGTAGTAGCACGGTATTCGATGACAATTGCATTCTCTTCTTCTTCAAGGCGATAAATCATTTCCACTTCCAGATTACCGGGGAAGCCCTCTTCTCCGTCTGCCGAAGTATAGTTAAACCGGATCATGCCTTCCTCTATCTGTTCGGCATCCCAAACTCTGGCATGAAATCCTGTGGGGCCGCCATGAAGTGAATTAGGGCCATTGTTGATTGTGAGATTGTGCTCTTCACCATACAAGGTAAATTTACCTTTGGCGATACGGTTGCCATAACGTCCGATAGTGGTGCTCAGGAAAGGTTCCGGTCCGTGCATCAGTGCATCCAGTGTGCCGTAGCTGAGTACGACGTTGGCATATTTTCCGTCTTTGTCCGGAACCATGATAGATAGAATGGCGCATCCGTAGTTTGTTACGGCAACTTCCATTCCTTTCTTGTTTTTGAGGATAAACAAATCGGTTTTCTTATCGTTTATATCCTTTTGAAAATCTTTCCGGCTGAGCCCTGACAGATTTCCTTCAGTTGGGAATGTGTTAATCATGTCTGGTATTATTAAAATTTCTTGCAAATAAAGGGAAATTCTTTCGTTCTCCCAAATTATTCCTTGTAAATCTGTTCGGCGATTTAGGAAAGTTTAGCGTTTCCCGAAAAAGCATCCAAAATTGTAATGTGAAGATAAAATTTTCATGTTACTTTTAATTAAAAGGCAGGATTTTGTGTATTATTTGATATTTTTCGTATGTTTGTCCCTTGATTGTTAAAATCATGAGTTTTTAATCTAAGTTTATAACAAGAAAAACAAAAATGTATCCATTAAAATTCGAACCCATTCTGAAGCAGACGCTTTGGGGGGGCGACAAAATTATCCCGTTCAAGCATCTGAAAGATGATTTGAAGGGAGTGGGGGAAAGCTGGGAAATTTCCGGCGTAGAAAATAACGAGTCTGTCGTAGCTAATGGTCCGGATAAAGGCCTTACGCTGACCGATATGGTGAAAAAATACCGTGAGGAACTGGTAGGCGAAGCAAACTATGCCCGTTTTGGCAATGAGTTTCCTTTGCTGATAAAGTTTATCGATGCGAAGCAAGATCTGTCTATACAGGTGCATCCAACTGATGAACTGGCTAAGAAGCGCCACAACTCAAAAGGTAAAACTGAGATGTGGTATGTAGTAGGTGCCGATAAAGGGGCTAAACTGCGTTCGGGATTTTCTGAGCAGATTACTCCGAAAGAATATAAAGAGCGCGTGTACAATAATACAATCACAGATGTGCTTCAGGAATACGAAATCCATCCGGGCGATGTTTTCTTTTTGCCTGCGGGACGTATCCATAGCATTGGTGCGGGGGCATTCATCGCTGAAATCCAGCAGACCTCGGATATTACTTATCGTATTTATGATTTCAATCGTAAAGATGCGAATGGAAAAACACGTGAGTTGCATACCAGCCAGGCACTCGATGCAATCAACTATGAAGTGCTTGATGACTATCGTACCAAATATGAACCTCTGAAAGATGAACCGGTTGAGTTGGTGGCTTGTCCTTACTTTACCACGTCGGTTTATGACATGAGTGAGCAGATCAGTTGTGATTATTCAGAGCTGGATTCATTTGTTATCTTCATTTGTATAGAAGGTTCTTGTCTGATGACCGATAATGAAGGCAACGAGGTGACGCTTGGTGCGGGAGAAACGATTTTGCTTCCTGCCACCACTCAGGATGTGACGATTGTTCCACAAGGTGGCAATGTGAAATTACTGGAAACGTACGTGTAAAGACTTCCTTGATATCACATGATAATAGTAGACGCCCGGATATACAATGATGTATGTCCGGGTGTTTTTTTAATATCTTTTCCGGAAAAGTCCGCGAACTTTGCGGATCATTTTCATGCCCAGCATGACGCCGTCAAAAATAGCCATACCGGTATTGAAAGAACGCATCAGTGAGCTACCACCTGAAGCTGCAGGTGCAAGGGGGGCGAAAATCCGGCGGGTAGTATCCGCCATGGCTTGTTTCTGGTTGCGGATATCCTGCAATATTTCTTGTTTACGCTGAGCAATGTCTTCCAGCGTAATTTTTTGGGGAGTAGGTGTGCTGTTGTTCATTGCTTCATTTTTTATCGGGATCGTTGAGAAACAGGTTTGCAAGGAAATTTACCATTGGTGAAATGATAAGTTGCCTGCGAAAAAAATAAATGATGGCGATCAATATGATATTGATGCCTGCTATGATGCCGAAACTTACCATCAATCCACCTACTAATGGCTCAAGAATGTAAGCCAAGGCAAAAAGCAGATAAAACAGGGCTACCATACCTAAGATAGTAAGCACTAAAATCATAATTAACGTGGATAGGAGTATCGTTAATTTTTCCGTCAATTCCAGTTTGGTATACTCTTTTTGGAGCACAAGAAACTTCTTGAACTCAGCAAACAGTTGCTGGATATTTTCAATGCTTTTATCGTCTGTAAACATGATAGCTCTGTTTTGGTCTTGTTCATTTAGTCAATTACTTCACCTTTGATTTCGGCTGCAATTTCGTCAACGAGATTTTCCATTTCGTTACGATTCAACTTGATACCTTTTTTGCGAAGAATCTCTGCGATTTTGTGACGAGTATCTTCTCCTTTTTCAGGAGCAAATAAAATACCCAGGGCTGCGCCTACGGCTGCACCACCCAGAAAAGCTGCTAATACATTAAGTCCTTTCATAATCTTTTGTTTTTAAATGATCATATTACAAAGCTAACATTTTTATTGAAAACTTGTTCTATTTGCCCTAATTTTTTTAGAAAATAATACTCTGTTTAAAATCTGAAGCCCCTAAAGCGGGAGATTCACTTCTTTGTGGGAATATTCGTATGGGAGATATATTTAATCAATAAAGAGTGTGTGTCGAAACTCACCACAACTCCGTGGTGAAAAGAGTTATGACGCACCTTCTTTATACTTCTATATGGAGTGTTTTCTTGGAGTTATAAATCTCCAAGATTTTTCTCATACCATGGGGCTGTGTATATGGCGCTTTTGGGTTCTATTTACCATTGGCTTGATTTATATATTTTGATGTGAAAGAAAATCACATCTGCCCTATTGCCAACGGATTATTTCCTTTTTTCTTGCTTATTAGAAGAAGGCTGGTTAGGCTTTTGTTTTTTCCGTCTCCAGAAGTCACCGTTCGCCCGGCTTCCACGGTATACTTTGTTGGCTTTTGCTTTGACCTTAATCTCTTCTTGTTTTTCTTCCTGAGCTTTGGCGCCTTCGGCAGTGACAAACGGATGTTCTTTCACTACAGGAATGTTTTTCCCTATCAGTTTTTGAATGTCTTTCAGGTAGGGAAGTTCTTCTGATTCGCAGAAAGAGATGGCTACACCTTCATGTCCGGCACGTCCTGTCCGTCCGATGCGATGCACATAAGTTTCCGGTACATTGGGTAACTCATAATTGATCACGTGCGATAGCTGATCTACGTCGATGCCTCGTGCGGCGATATCGGTTGCTATCAAGGCGCGTAGGGTGTGATTCTTGAAGTTGGTCAAGGCCCGTTGGCGGGCATTCTGGGTTTTGTTGCCGTGAATCGCTTCTGCGCCGATGCCGGCTTTGGTCAATATACGTGCCAGTTTATCAGCTCCGTATTTGGTGCGTGTGAAAATAAGTACCGACTCGATAGAGGCGTCTTTCAGCAAGTGAATCAGCAGGTCTTTTTTTTCTTTTTTCTCGACAAAATAAACTTGTTGAGAGATGATATCCACAGTCGAAGAAGCCGGGGTTACCTCCACTTTTTCCGGTTTTGTCAACATCGAGTTTGCCAGTGTCTCTATTTCCGGTGGCATGGTAGCCGAGAAGAACAGAGTCTGTCTTTTCGTCGGAAGCAGTTTCAGAATGCGTTTGATATCATGGATAAATCCCATGTCGAGCATTCGGTCTGCTTCGTCCAAAACAAAAAAGTCAAGTGAATTCAAGGAAACGAATCCTTGTGATATCAAATCCAATAATCTGCCCGGAGTTGCAACCAATATCTGTATCCCCCCCCGTAAAGCGTCGGTCTGTGGTTTCTGTCCTACTCCGCCGAAAATAACGGCATGTTTCAGACCGGTGTAACGGCCATATGCTTCAAAACTTTCACCAATCTGTATCGCAAGTTCCCGGGTTGGTGTCAGCACTAATGCTTTGATCCCTTTGCGATGGTCCGTTTTATACAATTTTTGCAAGATAGGGATAGAAAAAGCCGCCGTTTTACCGGTGCCTGTCTGAGCACAACCTAATAGATCTTTTCCTTGAAGTAAAATGGGGATTGACTGTTCTTGTATCGGGGTGGGAGAGGTGTAACCCTCTTGTCTTAAAGCCTTTAAAATAGGCTCTATCAAATTCAAATTTTCAAATGTCATGTACAATAATTGAATGAGCCTCTCGGCTCTGTTATGTTATATAGCACAAAGATAGGTCAATAGTAAGACGTAAATCCTTTTTTCTGTAATGCTTTAATCTTATTTAACTAAGGTGTAGGGCATATCATCGGAGGTTTAAGCGTACTTTTGTGTCTCATTATATGGGAAATCTAAATTAATATATGAGAAATGAAAGGTAAAATCGTTTTTATAACAGGAGCAAGCAGCGGTATTGGTGAAGGCTGTGCACGTAAGTTTGCTTCACAGGGTTCGGACTTGATCTTGAATGCCCGTAATGTGGCAAAGCTGGAAGAACTGAAAAAGGAACTGGAAACTAAATATGGGGTGCGTGTCTGTTTGTTGCCGTTTGATGTACGTGACCGCAAAGCGGCTTCCGCAGCATTGGCCTCTTTACCGGAAGAGTGGAAAAATATCGATGTGTTGGTGAATAACGCCGGTCTTGTGATTGGAGTGGACAAAGAGTTTGAAGGAAATTTGGACGAATGGGATATTATGATTGATACCAATATTAAGGCATTGTTGGCTATCACGCGTATGGTGGTTCCCGGAATGGTGGAGCGTAGCCGCGGGCATATTATTAATATCGGTTCGATAGCCGGTGATGCAGCCTATCCCGGTGGAAGTGTGTATTGCGCTACTAAGGCTGCCGTCAAAGCACTTTCGGACGGTCTGCGGATCGATTTGGTAGATACTCCCCTGCGGGTTACGAATATAAAACCGGGAATGGTGGAAACTAATTTTACGGTCGTCCGTTATCGTGGAGATAAAGATGCTGCCGATGCTTTTTATAAGGGCATTCGTCCGCTGACCGGAGATGACATTGCTGAAACCGTTTATTATGCTGCTTCTGCCCCCGAGCATATACAGATAGCCGAGGTATTGGTGATGCCCACTTATCAGGCCACCGGTACGATTTCTTATAGGAAAAAGGATTGCTGAGATTTCTGAAAAGGTGTTTTTTAGGAAGATTGTTTTGTGGGGTGATAAAAATTCTATTATTTTGTCCCCTTCAAACAGTGGATACGAAATTATTAACTAAATGTGTATAGATTATGAAAAAATTAGTAGTATTAGGGATGGGCGTATGCGTTGCCTTGGCATTTGCTTCATGTAAATCCAGCGAAAGCGCTTATAAAAAGGCATACGAGAAAGCTAAACAACAGGAATTGGCTGAACCGCAGGTAGAAGCTCCCGTAGAGGTCACTCCGGTGGTTACTGCTCCGGTAGAAACTAAAAAAGCTGTTGATAATGCTGCAGGCGTTCGTCAGGAAAAGGTAACAGTGGTTTCAGGTGCCGATGGATTGAAAGATTATAGCGTAGTATGCGGTAGTTTTGGTTTGAAAGCAAATGCAGAAGGTCTGAAAGATTTTTTGGATAAAGAAGGTTATAATGCAACTATTGCTTTTAATGCTGAAACAGCCATGTATCGTGTGATTGTAAATACATTTGCCGATAGAGCTTCTGCTGCACAGGCACGTGATGCTTTCAAGGCTAAATATCCTAATAGAAAAGACTTCCAGGGTGCCTGGTTGTTATATAGAATCTATTAATAAAGAAATTCTTTTTGGTAATTTCGGGAGCAACAGATGTTTGCTCCCGGATAAAGGCGGTAACTGTGAAGTTACCGCCTTTTTCAAATAGTGGATGTGATTATTTCTTTTCGCCGAACTCCTCCTGTTGCTGTTCTACTTCTTTCAGTTTTTCGGCATTTTCAGCTTTTTGCAATCTCTCTTTTTCCAGTTGTGTTTCTGACTTTAGAGTTAGACTGTTTGTTCCTTGTCCGGTAAAGGCCGGGATAAATGCAGATTCTTCCTGACTGTAAATTTGAGGGAAGATACCCGGTTTACTCTCTAATTCTAATACGGCACTACTTGGCATTTGTGACCCTTCGAATAAAACACTGGCCGTGATTTTGATTTTGCCGGGTTTTAAAGTAGATTGAATCAATACCGGAGCCGTTCCCCATCGAACAGATGCCGGGTTAGCCAGGTTATTTGCGCCGCCTAAGATACGTCCTTCACCTTCTACCTGGAATTTGATGGTATAGTTATTCAAACGTTTGATATTACCATTCTTGTCGGCAACGGCAGCTATAACAGTGACAAAGTCAGAACCATCTGCTTTCAGATCTACTCCTTCATTATCTACCCATAAGAGTAGTTTTTCCGGTCGTCGTGCCGGATAAACTTTATGCGTAGCTACTACTTTGCCGTCTATCAGCCCTTCTGCCAATAAGTATACGTCGGCCTGTTTGCCCTGGCGTGACAATGCTTTGTCTTGCATAAAGTCGTATGCGTCTTTGAAAGTAATGATGGGGTAAGGCATCCCTTCTTTCTCCGGGGTGCGGACATAGGTTTGTGTTTTTCCACCTTTGAGATAAGTAAGTCTCACTTCGTCGCAGTTAGAATAGACTGTGACATCTTTACCGGAGAACGGGGTCATTTCATGGGCGATATAAACCATCGGACCTGTCTTGAAAAGACGCTTCTCTTTCCGGGGAGATCGTTGGGACATAAACATATAGTAAGAATACTTGGGTTGTCGGAATACATCCATCACACCTCCGTAGAACGGATCGGGGTGATAACCGCGTTGATGGTCGAACGAATGCCATAAACAGCCTCCTACATGTTGTCGGGGAGTGCGGTATAAGGCATCATAGCTGGTATATTTATAAGGTGGGCAAGCATAATGTTGCGCTTGTATAAGCATGGCTTGTTCACCCCAGTTGCGTGCCACCCGGCTGGGAGAGTTGTGAGAATTCCAGTCATCTACATTATCACCCCATTCACGTGTGAAGTAAGTGATCTGTTTCTTGATATGGTTGGTTGAGTAGGCTCCTCCGCCTCCATTGAGCGGATGGGTGAAAAGTATTTGGAAATGCTCTTTTCCTTTGGCTTCACTATCACATCCGCTGTAACAATATGGATACGGATACTCTGCTTTTACTATATCATGTGCATTCTGGGCAAAGTCGGCCGGGTACCAGGTTTCGTTCAGGATTGGTTCCCACATCCATACGCAGGGATGGTTACGGTCCCGTCGAACCATATTCCGGATGTCACTGTATACCCGTTGCGCAAAGACAGGGGCATCGTTCCAGAATTGCCAACCCGGTGTATTGACAATTACAAACAGTCCAAGTTCATCGCAAGCGTCCATGAAAGCCGGGTCTTGCGGGCAATGTGCATTACGAATTACTTTCATCCCTGCATCTCTCAGCTTTTTGGCATCGCGCCAGTGAATGCTGTTTGGCACTGCATTGCCCACTATCGCGAAGTCCTGATGGCGGTTAGCTCCTATCAATGGTGTTTCATAAGGCCTTCCGTTCAGCCAGAATCCGGCTTCTCCCTTGAATTCGATGCTGCGGATCCCGATTCGGCGGCGGTATCCGTCTATTACGTTGCCCTGTTCGTTACGAACGCGGACAATCAGATTGTATAGTGTAGGTGTCTCCGGGCTCCACAACATTGGATTTTTTACCGTCAGCTTATCAGATGAACTGGCTGCCTTACCGGATTTGACACGAATGACGGAATTCAGAAAAGCTATTTGTTGTCCGTCCGGTTGTTGAAGCTCGTATTCGACGACTCCTTTAAAAGCTTTTTTTCCGGAGTTCCGAATCTGTATTTTGAGCAATACTTCGGCCGAGAGATCCGATACATTGTCATAAGCGACGAATAATCCTCCGCCTGCTTCTTCGTTTTCATAATTCGGATCGGTAATGAATATCTGATTATGTGCCACCAGCCAGCAGTCCCGGTATATTCCTCCGAAATAAGTGAAGTCCAGCACTTCCTGTTGTTTTCCGGGGGGATAATTAGGGTCATTGCTATTGTCGGCCCATACGGCAATCAGATTGTCTTTGCCAAATTCCAGGGCATCTGTCACATCGACAACTGCAGGTAGATAACCTCCAAAGTGTTCGGATAGCAGTTTACCGTTTACATATATTTTACTTTTACCCATAATGGCTTCAAAGTGCAGAAATAATTTCTTGCCTTTCAAGGTTGCATCCGGTGTAAAATGTTTGCGATACCATACTTCACCTTGGTAATTAACACAGCCGCTGGCTTCAGTAGGCAAGTATTCGATGCCATGGGGCAAGGAAACTACCTCCCATGATCGATCGTTGAAGTTAACAGCTTCGGCGCCAACGCAATTTCCTTTATAAAAGCGCCATGCAGGATTCATGGAATAGATCTCCCGACCGGAATCGGCCAATCGGAAAAATCCGGCGGTGGAGAATTCTGGCTGATGCGCTTTAATGCATAGCGGGGATAAAAGTAGACTGATAAATAGCAGAATAATGCTTTTCTTCATTGTGGTAGGTTTTGATAATCAGTTATTGGTGTTTTTTTTTTGATTTTAAATCTTAATAGGTTGGTTTCGTAATCCTTGCGGAGTACGGCGTGAAGTTATTAAAAAAGTCTAATACTCGCAAGAGGCTTGCAAACTCTTTATATAAATCATCTTTTAAGCTGTATAATTACCGTTCGTTATTTTCATATATTCAGATGGGAGAGTTGCTACTTGCTTAAATAGCAATTATCTTTTCCGAAACTATAAGATAAAGATTCTTTAGATAAAGAAGGCTGTATTGTACTATTTTGCTTATAACCAGTGATATGGCGGTGCTTGTTTTAAGCTTGGAAAAGACTTGGTTTAACATTGTGTTAAACCAAGTCTTTTGTGGGTAAATATCAAGTCTTTTTAATGCAAAAGGTTTGATGTTTGTGAATGGAAAGCAAATGATACAAAAGAGGAATTAACAATGTTAATTTGTACGCTCCGTCAGAGAAGTTGTTTGGAGCGTATGTTTTATCTTTGAAGCTTCTTTTTAGCACTGTCTGTGTCATATAAAAAATTGGAGGTATAGCTGAATAGTTTTTTTGATATGAAAGGTTTTTTAGGGTTTTGCCGGTTTCTACTAAAAGAAGTTATAATTAGCTATTTAAAAACTTTTTAAAGAGATAAAGTTTTTACTTTTGTGTCTCTATTTACCTGGGGATTTTACGCCTTGTCGGAAACAAGGTTTTAATTGCGTAATAAAATGGAACATAAATACTTATTTATTGCTGTTGATGCAGCCCTGAAAGCAGGAGAGGAGATATTGTCTATTTATACCGATCCGGCTTCGGACTTCGAAATAGAGCGGAAAGCTGACAATTCTCCTTTGACCATTGCTGACCGGAAAGCACATATAATAATTTCCACTATTTTGAATGAAACTCCTTTTCCTGTTCTGAGCGAAGAAGGGAGACATTTGGATTATGATACCCGTCGTAAGTGGGAAATGTTGTGGATTGTCGATCCTTTGGATGGTACGAAAGAATTTATCAAGCGAAACGGTGAATTTACAGTGAACATAGCTTTGGTGAAAGCGGGGGTTCCTATTATCGGAGTTATTTATCTGCCGGTGAAAAAAGAACTCTATTTTGCCGGTGAAGAGATCGGTGCTTATAAATTGTCGGATATTACAGCTTTAGAGGATAATGCCACACTTGATAAATTGATTGCCGCTTCCGTACGGCTACCGCAGGGCGGTCGGCAAAATCAATTTGTGGTTGTTGCTTCCCGTTCACATCTGACTCCGGAGACAGAGACATACATTGAGGCATTGAAGCAGAAACACGGCGATGTGGAGTTGATATCCAGTGGCAGTTCTATTAAAATATGTTTGGTTGCTGAAGGTAAAGCGGATGTTTATCCTCGTTTTGCTCCTACTATGGAGTGGGATACTGCTGCCGGACATGCTATAGCACGTGCTGCGGGAATGGAGGTTTATCAGGCGGATAAAAAAGATGTTCCCTTGCAGTATAATAAAGAAAATTTGCTGAATCCTTGGTTTATTGTTGAGAAGAGAAGATAAACCACTAATTGTTTGCGTTTATGACATTTGAAATTGCGTTTGTGTTATTATCCTTATTGGGGATGGTTATTGCTTTGATTCTGGACAAGATGCGTCCCGGCATGATACTTTTTTCAGTAGTGGTGTTGTTTCTCTGTGCAGGTATTTTGACTCCGAAGGAGATGCTCGAGGGATTCAGTAATAAAGGGATGATAACCGTAGCCCTGCTTTTTTTGGTAAGCGAGGGTATCCGCCAGTCGGGAGCGTTGGGGCAGGTCATTAAAAAGTTGCTTCCTCAGAAGCGAACGACGGTATTCAGGGCACAATTGCGTTTATTACCTTCCGTTGCCTTTATTTCGGCTTTTTTGAATAATACTCCGGTTGTTGTTATTTTTGCTCCAATCATTAAACGATGGGCGCGTACCGTCCACTTACCTGCTACCAAATTCTTAATTCCTCTTTCGTATGTGACTATATTGGGAGGTATTTGTACTTTGATCGGTACGTCTACCAACTTGGTTGTGCACGGAATGATACTGGAATCCGGACATGAAGGATTTACGATGTTTGAATTGGGTAAAGTGGGGATCTTTATTGCAATTGCCGGCATCATTTATCTGTTTGCTTTTTCTAAAAAGTTGCTCCCTGATGCACGTCCCGATACGGCCGTACCTGATGAGGAGATAGAAGAAGGAGATAAACTCCACCGGGTGGAAGCTGTGCTTGGTGCCCGTTTTCCGGGTATTAATAAAACGTTGGGTGAGTTTAATTTCAAGCGTCATTATGGTGCTGAGGTCAAAGAAATCAAGAAACGCAACGGACAGCGGTTCGTCAATAACCTGGAAGAGGTTGTTTTGCGTGAAGGTGATACATTGGTAGTGATGGCAGATGATACATTTATTCCTACTTGGGGAGAATCTTCTGTGTTTGTGTTGTTGGCCAACGGCAATGATAACGAACCTGTACCGGGAAAAGGGAAACGCTGGTTTGCATTGATTCTGTTGATTCTGATGATAGCAGGTGCTACTGTCGGAGAACTTCCAATAGTGAAGGAAATGTTTCCGGACATGAAACTGGATATGTTTTTCTTTGTTTCCGTTACTACTATTATCATGGCCTGGACTAAAATCTTCCCGGCACGCAAGTACACTAAATATATTTCGTGGGATATTTTGATAACGATCGCTTGTGCTTTTGCCATCAGTAAGGCAATGGTGAACTCGGGAGTGGCCGATAAGGTGGCAGAGTTCATAATCGGCATGAGCGATGATTACGGTCCCCATGTATTGCTGGCGGTTCTATTTATTATTACCAATCTGTTTACGGAACTGATTACAAACAATGCGGCCGCTGCGTTGGCTTTTCCGTTGGCTTTGTCGCTTTCAACCCAGTTGGGAGTCGATCCGATGCCGTTCTTTGTGGTCATTTGTATGGCTGCATCGGCCAGTTTCTCTACACCGATTGGTTATCAGACTAACCTGATCGTACAAGGTATCGGTAACTATAAGTTTATGGATTTTGTCCGTATCGGATTACCTTTAAATCTTATAACATTCCTGATTTCTATTTTCCTGATTCCTTTAATCTGGCCGTTTTAATGACTGAAACAACATCTAACATATTATAATGGAAGAAAATAATAACATATATCCAATATTCGACCGGATGCTGACCCGGCAGGATAAAGAAGGACTCCTGAGGCAGCATGGCGTGATGATTTGGTTTACCGGTCTGAGCGGATCGGGCAAAAGTACGATTGCAATTGCTTTGGAACGCGAATTGCATAAACGTGGATTGTTGTGCCGTATCTTGGACGGAGATAACATCCGTACGGGGATAAACAATAATTTAGGCTTTTCTGAAGCCGACAGGGTGGAAAATATTCGTCGTATAGCTGAGGTTTCCAAACTTTTTATTGATACCGGTATTATTACGATTGCTGCTTTTATCAGTCCTAATAATGATATCCGCGAGATGGCAGCCCGCATTATCGGGCAAGATGATTTTTTAGAAGTATTTGTCAGCACTCCGCTTGCCGAATGTGAGAAACGCGATGTGAAGGGGTTGTATGCCAAGGCCCGTAGGGGAGAAATAAAAAACTTTACCGGGATATCCGCTCCATTTGAGGCTCCGGAGCATCCGGCCTTGTCACTTGATACTTCAACACTTTCACTTGAAGAGTCAGTCAAGCGTCTGTTGGACATTGTATTGCCCCGTGTGAGCAGACATGAATAGAATATAGATGAAGAAATAATCATAACAATGAAAGAGGAATATAAATTAAGCCACTTAAAGGAACTCGAAGCCGAGTCCATTCACATAATCCGCGAAGTGGCGGCGGAGTTTGAGAATCCGGTTATGCTGTATAGCATCGGAAAGGATTCTTCAGTCATGGTACGCCTCGCCGAGAAAGCTTTCTATCCGGGCAAGGTGCCGTTTCCTTTAATGCACATCGATTCTAAATGGAAATTTAAGGAAATGATTCAGTTCCGTGATGAATATGCTAAAAAGTATGGTTGGAATCTGATTGTGGAAAGCAATATGGAAGCTTTTCATGCGGGAGTAGGACCGTTTACACATGGAAGTAAGGTACATACCGACCTGATGAAAACACAAGCTTTATTGCGTGCACTCGATAAATATAAATTTGATGCCGCATTTGGCGGTGCCCGCCGTGATGAAGAAAAATCACGTGCCAAAGAGCGCATATTCTCTTTTCGTGATAAGTTTCATCAATGGGATCCTAAAAACCAGCGTCCGGAACTGTGGGATATTTACAATGCCCGCGTACATAAAGGTGAAAGCATACGTGTGTTTCCGTTGAGCAACTGGACCGAGCTGGATATCTGGCAATACATTCGCTTGGAGAATATTCCGATTGTACCATTGTATTATGCCAAGGAGCGTCCTGTGGTGCAGATGGACGGAAATCTGATTATGGCTGATGATGAGCGTCTGCCGGAGAAATACCGTGATCAGATTGAGATGAAAATGGTACGTTTCCGTACGTTGGGGTGCTGGCCGTTGACAGGTGCTGTCGAGAGCGAAGCCGACACCATTGAGAAGATTGTGGAAGAGATGATGACTACTACCAAGAGCGAACGTACAACCCGCGTTATTGATTTCGACCAGGAAGGTAGCATGGAACAGAAGAAACGCGAAGGATATTTTTAAATATTACAACTATGGCAGATAAATTAGATATAAAAGCATTTCTGGATAAAGACGAACAGAAAGATTTGCTGCGTCTGTTGACGGCAGGTTCGGTAGACGATGGAAAGTCTACATTGATCGGGCGACTGCTGTTCGATAGCAAGAAATTGTATGAAGACCAGCTCGATGCGCTGGAACGCGATAGTAAACGGTTGGGTAATGCAGGAGAACACATTGATTATGCTCTGTTGCTGGATGGGCTGAAGGCCGAACGCGAACAAGGCATTACGATTGATGTGGCCTATCGTTACTTCTCTACCAATAACCGCAAATTTATCATTGCTGACACTCCGGGGCACGAACAGTATACCCGTAATATGATAACCGGTGGTTCTACGGCCAATCTGGCTATTATTCTGGTAGATGCCCGCATGGGAGTGATCACTCAGACAAGACGTCATACCTTCCTGGTTTCTTTGTTGGGAATCAAGCATGTGGTGTTGGCAGTCAATAAGATGGACTTGGTCGATTTTTCGGAAGAGCGTTTCAACGAAATAGTAACAGAGTATAAAAAGTTTGTAGCTCCTCTGGGGATTCCTGATGTAACCTGCATTCCTCTTTCGGCACTCGATGGAGACAATGTGGTGGATAGGTCGGAAAGAACTCCGTGGTACGAAGGACTCTCCTTACTCGATTTTCTGGAAACGGTGCATATCGACAGTGATAATAATTTTGATGATTTCCGCTTTCCCGTACAATATGTACTTCGTCCGAATCTTGACTTCCGCGGGTTTTGCGGTAAGGTGGCATCCGGTGTTATACGTAAAGGGGATAAAGTGATGGCTTTGCCTTCCGGTAAGGTATCTCATGTTAAGAGTATTGTTACTTTTGATGGTGAACAGGAGTATGCTTTTCCTCCACAGTCGGTTACACTGACACTTGAAGATGAAATAGATGTATCGAGAGGAGAAATGTTGGTTCATCCGGACAACCTGCCTATTGTAGACCGTAATTTTGAAGCGATGTTGGTGTGGATGGATGAAGAACCGATGGATGTCAACAAATCGTTCTTTATCAAACAGACAACGAACGTTAGCCGTACCCGTATTGATAGCATTAAGTATAAAGTGGATGTCAATACGATGGAACATTCATCTGTCCCTTTCCTTTCTTTGAACGAAATAGCACGTGTGGTGTTTACTACAGCCAAAGAGTTGTTCTTTGATCCGTATCAGAAGAATAAATCGTGTGGCTCGTTCATTCTGATTGATCCGATTACCAATAATACCAGTGCTGTGGGGATGATTATCGATCGGGTTGAAAGAAAAGACATGAATGCTTCTGATGATCTTCCGGTTCTGAACCTGCCAAAACTGGGCATAACGACTGAGCATTATGAAGCGATTGAAAAGGCTGTGAAATCGTTGAGTGAACAAGGTTTCGAAGTCAGAATAGAAAAGTAAATAATGATTCGATGTGCCGACGGGCTGGTTACGGCCTGTTGACACATTAACAACTAACACATTATTATGGGATTACTTGAATTTAATAAACTTCCTATAAATACTCTGGTGGGTGCAGACTGGCAAACATTTAAAGCTATTACGGGAGGAAGGGAGGTCGATGCGCCCTATAAAGGTAAATATCGTCTGACAAAGGCTGTTTGCCGTTTACTGTCTACTTTGGCCCCTCTTCAGGATAAGCGTTATGAGAAGATACTGGCAGATAAACCATTAGAGCATGATCCGGTTTTTATTCTTGGTCACTGGCGTAGTGGAACTACTTTTGTGCACAATGTTTTTTCATGCGATACACATTTCGGCTATAACACGACTTATCAAACCGTATTTCCACATTTAATGATGTGGGGCCAGCCGTTCTTCAAGAAAAATATGAGTTGGCTTATGCCGGATAAGCGTCCGACGGATAATATGGAACTGGCCGTCGATTTACCGCAGGAAGAAGAGTTCGCACTTGCCAATATGATGCCTTATACCTACTATAATTTCTGGTTCCTACCCAAATACCAGCAAGAATATGCTGATAAATATTTGCTTTTTGATGATATCAGCGAAGCTGAATTGAAGGTTTTTGAGGAGACATTTACCAAGTTGATCAAGATTTCTTTATGGAATACGCAAGGTACCCAGTTTCTCAGTAAGAATCCCCCTCATACAGGACGGGTGAAGGAGCTGGTGAAAATGTTCCCCAATGCGAAGTTTGTTTATCTGATGCGCAATCCGTATACAGTATTTGAATCTACACGGAGTTTCTTTACCAATACGATTCAGCCATTGAAATTGCAGGATATTACTCCCGCCGAGTTGGAGGACAATATTCTTTCCATTTATGCTAAATTGTACCATAAATATGAAGCTGATAAGCAGTTCATTCCCAAGGGAAACCTGATGGAAGTGAAATTTGAGGATTTTGAGGCAGACGCTATGGGAATGACTGAGAATATTTATCATGCTTTGGATATTCCCGGATTCTCCGAAGCACGTGGTGCAATAGAAAAGTATGTGGGAGGTAAAAAAGGATATAAGAAAAACAAATATAAGTATGATGACCGTACTGTTCAGCTGGTGCAGGATCATTGGGATTTTGCACTGAAGCAATGGGATTATAGTTTATAAAAGAAAGGAGGAAAGATGATTCAGAAGACATATCGCTTATGGGTGGCAGGTCTGGTAACTTTGTGTTCTGCTCCTGCTGTGGCGCAGCAGAAGGTGGAGATGTTCTCTTTTGGGAATATGGATCAGTGGGTGACACGTGAGATAAAAGAATCGGGTATTATTGGTGGAAATACCAAAAAAGTATATGCCATTGGACCTACGGAAACCATTGTAGGTGCGAAACCTTATACGAATAAAGGAGGGTCTCCATGGGCTACTTCTAACGTTATGGCACGCGTGTCAGGGATTACGAAGACCAATACTTCGGTGTTTCCTGAAGCAAGAGGAGATGGCTTTTGTGCACGTCTGGATACCCGTATGGAGAGTGTGAAAGTGCTCGGAATTGTAGATATCACAGTTCTGGCGGCAGGATCTATGTTTCTGGGGACAGTACATGAACCGATTAAAAGCACTAAGAATCCTAATAAAATGTTACAGATGGGAGTGCCGTTTACCGAACGTCCGTCAGCTATCCAGTTTGACTATAAAGTGAAAATGTCCGATCGTGAAAACCGCATACGGGCAACGGGATTCAGTAAGATAACAGACGTGCCGGGCAAGGATTTCCCTGCTGTTATTTTGTTGTTGCAGAAACGTTGGGAGGATGCCAAAGGGAATGTATATGCCAAACGTATCGGGACAATGGTGAACTATTATTATCATTCGACTGATTGGAAAAATGGTGCCACTTACAATATTATGTATGGCGATATAACTAATGATCCGGCATATAAGGCTCATATGATGCGTCTTCAGGCTTCTGAGTATTTTACGGTGAACAGTAAGGGGGAGAGTGTCCCAATCCATGAAGTAGCATGGGGAGAAGCTGACGATGTACCGACACATATGGTACTCCAGTTTACGTCCAGTCATGGTGGTGCATATATCGGATCGCCTGGAAACTCGCTCTATATTGACAATGTGAAGTTAGTATATTAGGACTCTGTCAGACGAAAAGGATAAGCGAAGATGTGTTCATGAATAATGGACACATCTTTTTTTATTAGTTTACATTGGAAGAAAATATTCCGGAGAGGGGCATGACTTGACAAGGCAAGAAAAAAAGGTACGTCTCAGCGACGTACCTTTTCAAAGTATAGAGCAATTTGTTTCCCGCTCTATTAGGAAATCGAAACCCTATTATTCTAAAATTACAACACGGTTCAGGAAGTTCTTGCCAAACATGTTGGCAGTTCCACCGAAACCGATGAGTTCCAGTTGATCTTTGCTTACGCCTTCTTTGATAAGAGCGTCATATACAGCTTGGGCACGTGCTTCAGATAGTTTCTGGTTCCACTTTGCACTACCGGTAGCTTCATCTGCATAGCCTGCCACTTTGTATTTCTTATCCGGATTAGCCTTCAGGATCTTAGCTGCCAACTGGATGTTAACCATGCCGTAGTCATCGATTTTAGATTTGCCAATCTGGAAGAAAACAGCACGAGGACCGGCTACTTCAACTTCTTTTACAACTTCTTTTGTTACAGGTTTCACGTTAGCCAGTGCGTTCTTAGCATCAGCCAAGTCAGACTGAGCTTTTGACAATTCACTTCTGTAACGATTCAACTCTTCGTTAATAGCACTTTGGTCTACCTGGGCACCACAAGATACGAATCTCTTACCTCCGAATGTGTAAGTAACACCTGCTGTCAGAGAAACAGCGCCATCCGTATGAGCTGAGCTATAGCGTCCGAATACGGAAGGGGAAACTTCTCCTCTTGCCTCTACATTAATGTCCAGGTATTTGTTGATGTTGAATTGTCCCATCAGACCAACAGAACCATTAATCAGTGCATCCAGTTTATCCTGGTTGCCATAAGCCTTGGCAAACGTAAGTCCCGGACCGGCAAACACTGATACGGTGAACAAACGGTCGGGGTTGTAGCCTCCGATGGCATTTGACAAATTGAACAATCCGTCGGCACGCAAAGTGAAGTACTTTTTATTCTTCATTTTGTTATATTCTCCTTCCGGCATGCCGTATTCGGAGTATAATGTGCTCCAGCATCCGGCTACCTGACCGCGGATACCCCAGATAGGGTTGAACAGTTTACCGACTGATGCATGGATCAGCGGAGTTATGGCATGTCCGAAGCCATAATCAAAGTTGTCAGGGTTTACACATCCCTGTGCTCCCACACCCACACTGATAAAGATATTATCTTTAGCTTTCTCGCTATAATAATGCTCTTTGGTCTGGGCTGAGGCGGAGATGGCTGCGCCTGTCAACAGTAAAGACAATATTGCTATTCTACTTTTCATGTTATTTCATTTTTTATTTTAACTCTTTGTTTCGTTTTTGCTTTTTTATTCCATTTTTCCCTGACAAGCGGAACTGGAGTGTCAATCCTCCCGTAACGTACTTCATCTTTTGTAATTCCACTTGTGCGTGTAGATGGTTGAAAAGCAAATAGGTGGCACCTAACGCAAAATCTTTCGAATCATATTCGGCAATCAATCTCAATTGCGGATGGAAAGACGGATTGTAGCTGATACCTGCCGCGATCCCATTCAGTTTGTATTCTATCCGTTTGTTATAAAGGTAGGAGAGGTGTACTCCTATTGTCTCTGATCCCAATCGGATATGTTTGGTGGCTGCGACATAGAAACGGCTGAAATATCCGTTACCTTCGGTCGGGGCGACAACTCCGTCACCGGACGAGGTAAAAGGATCGGAGGTTCCTATTACCACAGCGGGCATGTATTTCCAGAACTGTCCCTCTTTCAATGCCCGTAATCTGAGAGAAAAATACCGGTCCTGATTGGTGAACCCTGAGTAACCATAAGGCTTTAATCCAAGAGCTTCTGCCTTGAACAAAGTACAAGTATATGCCACTTCCATCCAAGGTAGAATGGTTACATTCAGGTAGTAATTGTACGTATGATAATACCACGTCGGAGGAGTTATCTCCTTATTCATAAAGTTAGCACCCAGCATCACTGTTTTATCCTTTTGCATCTCTGCCGAAGGGGCATGCAGTAATCCCGTAGTACCGTAGGTCAATTGAGCCGAAAGCATAAAGGGTATAGCTATAAATAGCGATACGATGAGGATTCGTTTTAAATTTATTGTATACATTCTCTACGCTTTCGGTTCAATGATTTCAATTACTACATTTATTTTCTCAATTATTCAGAGATGATGATACCACCACCGGCATTCAGATCATCACCGTGTCCGTGACCATGTCCGTGACCGATTGCTTCTATAGTTTCCACTACTACTGAAGAAACCTTGCTGATTGTAACTGTAGCTGTTTTCTTTTCAATAGCTTTGGTCGCTTTGTTGTAAACGGCAAACGGTAATGTATAAGTCGTTTTGATAACGTTTCTTGTTACCTTGAAACCGGTCAACTGTGTGTAAGCGGGCACTTCCAGTTCGTATGTGAATTTTGTATCTGTAGTAAAGGCTGCTCCCGGAGTAACATTAGCGTTGTCATCTTTAATAGCTTCTTCCAAAGCAGCAGCAACCATCTTGATGGTGGTTGAGGTCAAAGAAGAATGAGCTTTCTTAACGATTTCTTCTACAGAAGCACCGTTTTCGCACTTGATGCCACCCTTCCAGTTGATTTCCATTTTTACTTTAGCTGTTTCACCTTCAGTGTAGCATGCCTTATCAAAATTCATAGTGTCTAATGCAGCTTCTGCATCAGCTTGGCTGTCAGCTTCTTCAAAACCGAATTTAAACTTAGAGAAGTGGTGAACATTGCCTACAAATACACCATTTTGATAAGTTGCGTAGTTTTCTTCAGCTTCCCAAGTGCTGGTCTTTTCGTTGAAGTAGAGAGTAGCCAGTGCAACTTCAGGAGTTTCTCCCTGAGCAACAACAACTGCAGGTGTGAACTTCACTTCCATCGGAGTAACGAAGATAGTACCGGTAGGAGTACCGTCATATTCGCGGATAGAAGCACCTTCCTTACCTTCGTCGGTGCGGCTGATGTTCAGAGTACTTGCCACGCCGCTTGTGAAGATAACCACTGTGTTGGCCGGAAGAACAATTTCGTCAGTAACCATCTCTTCTTTGTCGTTATTGGTATCGATCACTTTAGATTTCAGTTCGAAAGTAGTTTCTTTTTCGATCGGAAGAACTGCTACTTTATCGATTTCTGTCAAAGTTCCGTTAGCGATGTATTTCTCCATGGTGTTAACCACTTGCTCTGCTTGTGCCGGAGTGATCTTGATATCCGATCCTGTAGCTTCCAATACCTTGTTGATTGATTCTTCTACTGCAGACTTGCTCGGTACTTTTTCACCTTCTGCTTTTTCCGGAGCAGCTTCTACGGCATTTTCTGTTGGAAGTTCGATATCTACATTACCGCCGATAAATACATTATCGTCATCAGCAGGTTTTTCTGTGTCAGGTTTCAGAATCAGTGTAACGTTGACTACGGTGTTAGATACTTGACCATTACCTTCCGGTGCTATAAATGCGGTATATACATAAATTTTATAGCTATTGTGGCGGATTGTTACAGTTGCTTTAGTCAACCCTTTTATCTTGTCGGCTGGAATTTCGAACTTATAAAAACCGTTGGAAGCAGTTGCGACAGTTTCATATCCTGAAAGGTTTAGTGTAACTTCAGCCTTGGTTACCATACCACCATCTTGATTATAGATGTTTCCTGACAGATAATATTTAGGAGCAATCTCTACTTCGTTTTTCTGCATAGAAACGGTTACCGGAGTTTTTGCAATGAAAATACCTTCGCCTTCCGGACCTGTTACTTCACTGATGGCAACATTGGCAGTAGTCGGTTTGTATCCGTCAGCAGTAATATAGATTGTATGCTGACCCAGACTTACGTTAGACATTGTGAATTTGTTACCGTTCTGGATGGTTGCTGTCAGTACTCCCGGAATGGTTGCAGCTTTAATAGCTACGGCTTCACCACTTTCTGCATCAAATACGGAACCTTCAATCTGATATTCTACATCCATTGTCGGTTTTGTTTCTTTGCCTTTTTCCATTCTGGCATCAATCGTATAGGCAACGATAGAACCATTTTCCTGTTTGGTAACAAATACAGAGCTTGTCACTGTTTTGTAGCCGCTCTTTGCAAAAGTCACTACGTTGGTTTCTCCTACTTTGGCTTCCAAAGCATACTTACCGTCTGCGGCGGTGGTCATTGACTTTGAGTTTGTAACATTGGTTACCGTTACACCATCCATCACAGCATTGCTTTCAGCATCTGCAACAATACCTGCAACTTGATATGTTGTTGCTGTAGGCTCGGTCACTTTAGGTACATCAATCTCATCTTTTTCGTAGCAACTTGCGAACATACCGCACATTGCTAACAGGGTTAACGCTAATTTAGCGCTACTACCGAAAAATTTACTTTTCATTTTCATCTCAATAAAATTAAAAATTTAATAACTCAGATTTTACAAAATATGGATTAAAACTATTATTCTTCATTATGTTGTCATCGGGTGCCGGCCGATAAGTTTTATAGTAATATTGTTCATTTCCTGCATTATAGGACATTCCCATATTGTTGGAGGGCGTGATCCGGGGGATATATCCTTTACGTTTATATCGGTAAGGAGGTAAGGCTATCTGGAAACGGAAACCTCCATTGGCTTTTACATTCTTGGCTTTCATGGCATAAAAGCCGATAGAGGCATAGCGAAAATGCCGGATTGCTTCTACTCTGACCGCCTTTTCTTGCAGTAGATATTGTTCCATTCTTGCATTTAGTTCTACATTATAGCGGGGCCAATAGAAACTTCCTCCCAATGACCATGTTGTACGCATCTTTGTGCCGTAGTGCATAGTAAAACCTTCCCAATATCCGGTTCCGGTATATCCTATACGTCCTTCTACGCTGAAACGTTCATCGTTGAAATGATGAATCAGATTGAAATCAATGCCATATCGGCTATTATTAAAATTACCTACAGACAGTGTTGCCCATAAGTTATAAGGTAAACGGACCGTTTGTGATAGTTCAAGGAAACCCGGATGCACTTTATCGTATCTGCTGGCATATCCGTCATTGTATACCGGAATCACCATTTGAGCGGTGAATTTCATCCCTCTCCATAAAGAGACTTCTATGGCGGGTGATAAATTGAAAAGTACTTGATAGATTTGCGTTATTACCAGATTTTTTAGTGATAATTCCGGATATATTGTGATATCTACTTTATACAAAGAGCTATTCTTTTTTTTATTCCTTTTTACTTTGTTCCAGCTATTTCCAAGATTATAGCTGACTTCCCAGTCTTGTTTGCTAATATCTATGGTTCTGTCTTTTTTAGATGGCTGATAATAAAGAGAAATCTGAGGAACGTTGTTATTCAAAACGATAATTCGACATGGCTTTCTTTCGGGAAATCGATATATGGTTTTGCATAATATGGTTTTGCTTGTTGTTTGATTTTAGATTGTTGATATATAGTGTTTTATGCAAATGTTGCTTTTGCCTGGTTTATTATGATTTTGATTGATCTTTACTTTCATGAAGTATGTATGTTACCGAGCTGCTACTTTAATTAAGACTCATAAAGAATCTTTGTGAAATTGATAAGTAGCTAAAAAACAGATGTTTATTTGAATTCTGCAGGCGGATATCGTCTAATCATTTTTCTTTAGAAATCTTTTTTCTGAGACTTTTGTTACTTATAACGGAATAATGTCTATATTTATAACTAATAACATGCAAACAAATAATATGAAAAAAGAAGTAAGGATTAAAGAACCGGTTAGAATTAGAACCAAGTGTCTGTCGAATGGTTGTGAGTCTATATATTTAGATATATATATAGATGGAAAGAGACAATATGAGTTTTTAAAGTTATATATAATACCTGAGCATACGCGGGAAGACAAAGATTTAAATCAGAGTACTATGAAGCTTGCTAATGCGGTGAAAGCTCAAAGAATTGTAGAATTGCAGAATGGAATATATGGCTTTAACCATCAAAAAGAGAAAAAGGATATAACACTGATAGACTATATAAAGTATTTGGCAGACAGGGATATAGAAAAAACTTCAAGAAAAGTGTCTATGTATACTTTGATATATCATCTCCAGCGTTATGATAAATTAGGTATTAAGCTTAGGCAGATAGATAAAAAGTATATACTCGGCTTTATTGAGTACTTGAAAACTGCAACTCAGAAGCATTGCAAAAGTATAAAGCATATAAATGCCAATACTCAGGTATATTATTATAAAGTTTTTCATTATTGCCTTAATAGTGCCATAATTGATGAAATTATAATCTCAAACCCGATGGATAAGATAAAAAAAGAGGAAAAACCTAAACGTAAAAGAACCGAAAGGGCCTTTTTAACTATTGATGAAGTTAAAACATTATCGCAAACGGATTTTCATAATAAGACTTTGAAGAGGGCTTTTCTATTTAGTTGTTTTTGTGGGTTGAGACATAGTGATATAGTGGCACTTACATGGGGAAATCTGAAAAAAAATAAGATAGGGAAAATAGAACTGCATATGACACAGCAGAAAACTCAGGAAATCCTTTCGCTTCCTTTGAGTAATGAAGCTTTAAAACAACTCCCGGTCCGTGGGAAGGCTCAGGATACAGAGAAAGTATTCAAAGGACTGATCAGTTTAGGAAGGACCAATGAGATATTGCCAAGATGGGCTGCTAAAGCCGGTATTCAAAAACATATCACATTTCATTCGGCACGCCATACTCATGCTACGATGATGATTACTCTTGGGGCTGATCTTTATACCGTGTCCAAACTCCTGGGACACACTAACATTCAAACAACTCAGATATATGCCAAGATAGTAGATGAAAGTAAAGAGAAAGCTATTGATCTGATTCCGGATATAACTTGAGAGGGTGATAAATGGTTCGGGTATGTAGTTGCGAAAATGTGAACCTCAATCTTATGCCTGAATGTTGTGGAGTAACGATAAAAAGCTAATAAGACATAAGATGTTGACAAACAGTGACATTAAATACTAATATCTTGGGTTTACGAAGTTAACTTTAACACAGTGTTAAAGTTAACTTCGTAAACCCAAGATATTAACTTCGTAAATACATAAGGTTAACTTCGTAAATCTAAGAATATAATTGGCTGCTTTTGTAGTTAACATTGTTAATTCAACTGCTTTATATAGTAGGTTTATATTAATATATGAATACATTATTATATATATACTGGTCTTGCCGATGCATTTCTGTTTTAGTTGTTAATAATTGTGATTTGGTTAGATTAGCTACTACTTGATTTTACCTGGATTTAGTAAATTTGTAATATAGCGGTATTTTATTGGAAATTTAGTATTAATATATATTTCTATTTTATTTTATCATTTCTTTATTTATATAACTTGCTCTATTAGTGATTCTAAAATATATGATGGATATTATTTAAGATTATAAATGGTTTTTCTGGTCTATTTTTAAGTAAGCAGGAGTTCGAATGAAAAAAAACTGATACAAATCTGCGAAAAAACATGTAAAACTCTTTGGTATTATTAAAATTGTGTCTATTTTTGCACCATATTTTGTATCTATAATTTTTAGGGTACATAAGTTTTAAAGCAAACAAATGAATCACAAAAGCCCTTACATGAGGAAAAACATAACAATTGACGCTACTTTGCTCAGAATTTTACTCATATCATTCTGTTTACTCCCTTTAAAAGGTGTATGTCAAACAGGAGAGGCTACTGTTGACGCACTGGTGAAAATGGGATTTGAGAATGTAGGGTGGACAGAAGATAATGAGGAACGGGTTTTTGTGATACAGAATTCAGCCTATCGTCTTGAAGGAGTCGGAATAGGTAAAGCTGTTGATTTGATTCAAAAGATGGGTTTACCCGAAAATAAGCCATGTAGGTTAATAGTTTTGGACAATAATATACCTCAGATATCTCTCTATTATCAGCCGATGAAAGGAGATAGTATTGCTGAAGCAAATCGGGCTGACTGGAATGTAAGTTATGATTTGGGAGAAGGATGGAAGCAGGCAAGACGTATTAAGAAGCAAAACAGTTCTTTGTTTAAGGTAGATATAGTGGTATATCCGGAATTATTATTCAGAAACTATATTTTGTCTAAGGTCTATGAAATTGTGGTTAATGTCTCTCCTGCCATAGAAGTTTCTTTGTGGAAGGGAATGAAACTGACCGGACAAGTGATTTTCCCTATCTATAATGATTATGGTCAAAGGTATAAGCAGATCCGTCCCGGATTTGTGACTTTGTCACAGACTGTGCGTTTGCCTCAACGCACATTTCTGACAGCCTCAGTCGGATTTTTTAATAAGTTTCGCTGGGGAGGTGATTTAAAAGCAAAACACTTCTTTAAAGATGAGCGCTTTTCAGTAGATGCGCGCATCGGGTATACCGGAAGAGGGTATTTTGAAGATTGGGCCTTTTATCATGGTACCAAATGGACTCTGACCGGTTCTATCGGAGCTAATTTCTATTGGCCGAAATACAATACACAGTTTAGTTTAAAAGGAGAGCGATATTTGGAGGAAGAATATGGAGTCCGTTTTGATATGGTTCGCCATTTTCGCTATGCCTCTATTGGCTTTTATGGAATGAAAGTGCAACATGCAGGTAATAAAGGACTGAATGGAGGTTTCTTGTTTCAGATAGCTTTGCCTCCATACAAATATAAGAGAAAGGGGTATATCCCAAGAGTAATGCCTAATAATTTCGGATTCCAATATAATGCGGGTAATGAACGTATATATGGTAAAGGGTATAACTCTCAGGCAAGTGATAATGTAATGAATGATAATAGTTTTAATCCATATTTTGTAAAATCAGAATTATTAAATTTTTAATTTTATTGAGATGAAAATGAAAAGTAAATTTTTCGGTAATGGCGCTAAGTTAGCGTTAGCCGTTTTGGCAGTTTGCGGTACACTGTTTACAAGCTGCTACGAGAAAGCAGAAGTTGATGAAGCAACAAAACCAGCCCCTGCAAAGTATTATATTGCCGGTACTATTACTGACGCAACTACAGGTCAGGTTTTGACTACTGCTAAAGTTACATTGGGTGGCGAATCAGTTGGAGCTACATTCAACAAAGAAGTTACTTATAAAGCAGAAGGATATAGCTTGGAAGTTTCTGCAACCGGTTATTATTCTGTAACAAGACAAGTATACCTGAACCAGGTTAGTGACGGCCAGACAAGTGTTGCTACTGTAGACGTTGCTTTGGTTTCTGTTGAAGCAGCAACTATTCCTCCGGTAGTTTCTCCGACTGATCCTAAGACTGATGTTACTGAATCTGAAGCCGGAGCATTGGTAACTAAAGCAGCTGAAGAAGCTAAACCTTCTGCTGAAACAGTTAAGAATATGTGGGATGGCGCAACAGCTACAGCTGAGGAAAAGGCTGGTCTGGAAACTACAAAAGAGTTGACCGGTGACGTTACTACTGGAGCTACTACTGCTGAGGCTCAGGCTGATGGATCGATTTTGGTTACTACTCCGTTTGAATTTGCAAACTCTGTTAAAGATGCCGCTATCTTGGTTCCTTACTTCTACAATGAAGGTTGTGAACTTACAGGTGATGTAAAAGAAGTGGCTGCTCCTGCAACAAGAGCAGAAGGCGCTGTTTCTACTGATATTCAGGCTGCTTTCCTTGCAAATGCTGCTAAAGCTTTGAATAAGAATGCCGGTTTCGTACAGAAGGTTGGTTATGCTAAAATCAGCGTATTGAGCGGTTATGGTATTATTGGCTATAGAGTTAAAGGACAATTGGTTTCTAAGAAGCTGACATTCCTGATCTCTGGCAAATATTATGAAGGTATCGTTTCTTACCAGAACAGCGTAATGATCTATCCTAACTATTACAGCCACGATTCTCACGATTCTCATGACTCTCACGGCTTCAACCCGAACGCCGGTGGTGGATCTAACGACTAATCAGAGGTAAAAGTAATTGTTGAGAATTAAAAAGTACGAGTTGAACCGAAAGTATAGAAACTGCAGGTAATGATGAAAAAGATACTTCTTATGGGCTTGTTCCTTTGCTGTCATTTGGCACTTTCGGCTCAGTTGACGTACGGAACTACCGGTCTGCTCCATGCTCCGTCAGCAGAAATGCAACGGGATAAGACAGTGATGATCGGTGGAAATTTTCTAAATAAGGAGATAACTCCTCCTACATGGGATTACCATACGTATAATTACTTTTTGAACGTGACTATCTTTCCCTGGCTCGAAATAGCCTATACATGTACGCTGTTTCAGTCGCAGACTATAGGGATTGACTGGAAAGTTGGAAAGAAGAAGTTTACGAATCAGGACAGATATTTTTCTGCCCGTTTGCGAGTTTTGAAAGAAGGACAATTGTGGAAGCACATGCCGGCTGTTGTAGTGGGAACTTCTGATCCTTATACTGAGTCAGGCGATGGGCAAGTAGGTTCTGCCGATGGTAATGGCTATTTTTGCCGTTTTTATGTCGCAGCCACCAAGCATATCCCGGTTGGAAAGGAGAAGATAGGTGTGCATCTGTCATATCTGTACAACCGAAGAGTGGATTACCACTTGAATGGATTAGCCGGAGGGCTCACTTATGCTCCATCTTTTGCTCCTGATCTGACAGTAATCGCAGAATATGATGCAAAGGACTTCGCGTTTGGTGCTACCTATTTGCTTTTCAACCATTTGCATGCGCAGGTAGAATTGCAAAGAATGAAATATTTTACCGGCGGGCTTACATATAAGATTTATTTGAAGTAAGCAGAATGGTCGGAGCAAATAAGAAACTAAAAGAGTTGAAATATTTAAAAACAAAAAACAATGAAAAGTAAATTAGTAATATTATCTTTATTGTTGGCCGGTGCTACTGCAGCTACTGCTCAGACTAAAGAGACGTTCTATAGCGAAAGCTTTAAGGACAATATCTTTGTGAGTGTAGGTGTTGGCGCTCAGGGTTGTGTAAACCCGGACAACTTTGATTATGGCTTTGGTAAAGCCATAACTCCGCTGATCAATGTGTCAGTTGGTAAACTGTTCAATCCGGTTTGGGGTATCCGTGGTCAGGTGGCTGGCGCATGGACTACCTTGTATTCTAACTACGGACAACCTGCCGATACTTATATTAAGAGTAAGAATAAACATTACTTCACTCTGCGTGCGGACGGTATGTTTAACTTGTCGAATGCTATTGGCGGTTACAATCCGGACCGTTTGTTCACAGTTTCTGTTTTTGCAGGTCCCGGTTTGACATTTGCCAAAGCTTATGGCGATCAGGATAAAGTAAATGCACTGATCAACGGTTCTGTAGGTTTGGCTGGACAGTTCAATATCAATAAGTATTTAGATATCAACATTGAAGCAAGAGGCGAGGTTTCTCCTTCTCCGTTCGGTAATATTAGCTCTGCCCATACCGACGGCGCTGTTTCTCTGACTGCAGGTGTAACTTATACATTTGGTGGCAAGAGATTCGTATCTTGTGGTTCTCAGGTAGACCAGAATGCTATCAATGAAGAACTGAATCGTTACAGAAGCGAACTGGCTAAGGCTCAGTCTGACTTGGCTGATGCCAAGAACGCGTTGGCTAACGTGAAACCTGTAACAAAAGAAGTTGTGAAGGAAGTTGAAGTAGCCGGACCTCGTGCTATCTTCTTCCAGATTGGCAAATCTAAGATTGACGACTATGGTATGGTTAATATTCAGTTGGCAGCTAAGATCCTAAAGGCTAATCCGGATAAGAAATATAAGGTGGCAGGTTATGCAGATAAAGCTACCGGTAGCGCCAAGTGGAACCAGAAGTTGTCTGAAGCTCGTGCACAGGCTGTTTACGATGCACTTATTAAAGAAGGTGTAAGCAAGGATCAGCTTGAACTGGTAGGCTTCGGTGGAACTGCCAACATGTTTGGCAAGAACTTCTTGAACCGCGTTGTGATTCTGGAATAATATAACTTTATTGAGGCAATAGCCCGATAAATAATGGAAGGGGTATCCGCACAACGGATACCCTTTTTGTTTGTTAAATAGGGAATAATCCAAATTTTAATCGTATTTTTGCACTCCAAATATGAGTAGAATAATAGCAATAGATTACGGGCGAAAACGTACAGGAATAGCTGTGAGTGATGCGATGCAGATTATCGCTAACGGGCTGACAACTGTACCAAGTCATGAACTTCTGGATTTCATAACCAATTATGTAAAACAGGAACCGGTGGAACGCATTATTATAGGTTTGCCGAAGCAGATGAATAATGAGGTTTCTGAAAATATGAAAAATATAGAGCCTTTTGTACGTTCGTTAAGAAAACGTTTGCCTGATATTCCCGTTGAATATGTAGATGAACGTTTTACTTCTGTGCTTGCACACCGTACGATGCTTGAAGCCGGGCTTAAGAAAAAAGACAGACAGAACAAGGCATTGGTCGATGAAATTAGCGCAACTATTATTTTGCAGTCTTATCTGGAAAGCAAACGTTTGTAAGAAGAAAGAATATTTAAAAAGAATAATTATAAGATATGATTTTACCTATTTATGTATATGGTCAGCCAGTTCTCAGGCAGGTGGCGGAGGATATCACGCCGGATTATCTGAACCTGAAAGAGCTGATTGAAAATATGTTTGAAACGATGGATCATGCCGATGGGGTAGGGCTTGCCGCTCCTCAGATTGGCTTACCTGTCCGCGTAGTTGTTATTAACCTGGATGTGCTTTCAGAAGATTATCCTGAATACAAGGATTTTCGTAAGGCTTATATAAACGCACATATTGATGTTGTGGAGGGTGAAGAAGTATCCATGGAAGAAGGATGTCTTAGTCTGCCCGGCATACACGAGTCTGTAAAGAGAGGCAGTAAGATTCACGTACGATATATGGATGAAAATTTTGTAGAGCATAACGAAGTGGTAGAAGGGTTTCTGGCACGGGTTATGCAGCATGAATTTGACCATTTGGACGGGAAAATGTTCATAGATCACATTTCTCCTTTGCGTAAACAAATGATAAAAGGAAAACTGAATACGATGTTGAAAGGAAAGGCTCGTAGCTCCTATAAGATGAAGCAGGTGAAATGATATACCTGAGATTTTCGAATAAAAAGCAATGGGTAAAGTTGATCATATAAATCAATTTTACCCATTACTTTTTCAGGACTGCATTTCAAATATCCTGCAACGGCTATTTGATGTTTTTCTTAAAAGAGCCCGGTTATGGTTGCTTTAAATATACCAGCATCATTACCGGATTATCGTCTTCCTTTAAGCCTTTCAACTGTTCGATTTGAAGTATGGAAGGTGTTTCTTCCGCTTTTTCTAAAAGTTCAGGAGCTTCCCATACATATAACAGTGTATGGCTGTCAAGTGCCGTTATCGGGCGTAATGGTAAACCAGGAGTCAAGTCATTTTTTATATGGCCTGTGGCTACTTTGAAACAGTTTTTGGCTTTTTTGTCGTAAATAGCCATTTGTCTTTCTCGCGCTTTCTCTCCTGCCCAATTAGAATAAGGCATGAATATGTAGGAGTCAGTCTCTATGGCACTGTACTGTATGTAAGGAGCGGCCATTTCCTGAAAACGCTTTCCGTTTCCATCGAGATATTCAAACCTGCATTCCATCGGTAATGAGTATTTGCCCATCTGGAATATATATCGGGGTTCTAAAGCTTCTGGAGTGACGGTGAATAGGGTGTCGTTATAATATTCTTTATAACAGGTGTGGTTTTCGTAATGGAACATATAACGATCTATATCACTACTGATCATCCAGCGATATTGGCTGTTTAGCTCAAATAGGTCCCAACGATTGAAGATTTGCAACGTATCACCTTTCAGGTTGGAAAGGTAAATACGTTCTTTTCGTCTTCCGTTATTATTGCGCATGAATGTTGCGGCAATTGTATCCTGAACACGTAACATCGCAAACTCACTAACTTCTATATTAGGAACTTTCATTGCACGGATGAATTTACCTGTTTCCATAGAGTAGATATTGATTTTTCCTGTAGTTGTTAGCATGTAGACCAATCCTTTTTCTTCATCCACGTCAATCTGCATGATCCAGTTAAATTCACCTGGTCCACCGCCTTTGCGGCCCAGTGTCCGTATGAATTTACCATCTTTTGTGTACTGAAATAATTTATCGAGCCATGGTAGGAAGAAATACTCTTTTGTCTGGATGATATTGGTTCCCTTTAACCCTCTTATCAGGCATTTATTGTTTGTCTCCAACGGGATATACCGTATTGAATCGGCTATTTCACTCAGTAGTATTTCCCGTTCTGTTTCGATACCTGTTTCGAAAGGTACGATTTGAGGGAATTCTGGTTCTGTAATTTGGACCGTTGCTTCGGACGGCTGGTCACTGTTCTTCTTTCCGCTGCAAGAAAGCAGCAGGAAAGGTAGTAGTAAAAGAAGTGATTTTTGTTTCATGTTGATACTATTTTATGTATAAAAGAGTTCCTGTTTGCAATATTGTACAGGTGTCTTTCTTTCTGTATTTTTAATTTTCGGATAACCCGTTTCATATATTGATTTATGGACATATTACAAATCTACGAAATAATCGTAAATTAATAATGAATGTGAGGTTAATAGGTGTTAAGAAGGTGTATAGACTACTGAATATCTGCATGGAGGGGTCCTATAAAATAATCAAAAAATATAAAAAGTTGTCCGTTATCCCTGTTTAATAGATGAAAAGCATTACTTTTGCTCTACTTAAAAAGTATTCAGAAGCCGATGATTAAAAAGATATTAGCAGCATTATTGTTGTTTCCTACATTTATATATGCTCAGATAAACACAGACAGGGTAATGATGATTGCCCGAAACGCGTTATACTTTGAGGACTATGTCCTTTCCATTCAGTATTTTAATCAAGTGATCAATGCAAAACCCTACCTGTATGAACCCTATTTTTTCAGAGGGCTTGCCAAGATCAACCTGGATGATTATCAGGGAGCTGAAGATGACTGTGATGCGGCCATTGACAGGAATCCTTTTGTAGTGGGTGCTTATCAGATTCGTGGGCTTGCAAGGATTAAACAGAATAAGTATGATGGGGCTATTGAAGACTATAAGAAAGCACTTCATTTTGACCCTGAAAATATTACGCTTTGGCATAATCTGACTTTATGCCATATACAGAAAGAAGACTATAAAGCTGCTGAAGATGATTTGGGTAAATTGCTGGCAGTTGCTCCCAAATATACAAGAGCCTATCTGATGAGAGGAGAGGTGGCTTTGAAGCAACAGGATACATTGCGGGCTTTGAATGACTTCAATACAGCTATTGAGATGGATAAGTATGATCCTGATGCCTGGGCATCCCGGGCCATCGTCAGGTTACAACAGGGAAAATATGCAGAGGCAGAATCGGATTTGAATCATGCAACGCATTTGAATGCCAGAAACGCCGGGAATTATATTAATCGTGCTTTAGCCCGTTTCCATCAGAATAATCTGCGGGGAGCCATGAGTGATTATGATCTGGCTCTTGATATTGATCCGAATAATTTTATCGGACATTATAACCGTGGTTTGCTTCGGGCACAAGTAGGAGATGACAATCGAGCTATTGAGGATTTTGATTTTGTACTGCAAATAGAACCGGATAACATGATGGCTACGTTTAACCGAGGATTACTTCGTGCACAAACGGGGGATTACCGGGGAGCCATTAAGGATTATACAACTGTGATTGATATGTATCCGAACTTTTTGGCCGGATATTATCAACGTGCAGAGGCAAGGAGAAAGATCGGCGACCGTAAAGGTGCTGAAATGGACGAGTTTAAAGTCATGAAAGCGCAACTTGACAAGCAAAATGGTGTAAGTAATAGCGATAAGACCGTGGCTGATAATAAAAAAAGTAATAAGAAAGAGGAGACTAAAACTCGTAAAAAGTCCGATAAGGATATGAATAATTACCGGAAAATCGTTATCGCAGATAATTCTGAAGTGGAACAGAAATATAAGAGTGATATTCGGGGCAGGGTACAGGATCGTAATGTTAATATCAAGATGGAACCGATGTATGCTCTTACCTATTACGAGAAGATGAGCGATGTGAAGCGGACGGTACATTATTATAAGTATATAGATGATTTGAATCGTGCCGGTGTTTTACCAAAACGTTTGTATATCACTAATATGGAATCACCGCTTACCGAAGAACAAGTGAAGTTCCACTTTGCATTGATTGATACACATACTTCGGCAATTGTTGAAAATCCGCAGGATGCACGCATACGATTCTCCCGTGCACTTGATTTCTATCTGGTACAAGATTTTGCCAGTTCTGTTGAAGATCTGACTCAGGCCATTTTGTTGGATGATAAATTCTTCCCTGCTTACTTTATGCGTTCCTTGGTGCGTTACAAGCAGTTGGAATATCAAAAGGCAGAAGAAGCTAATGCAGCCTCGGCAGCACCGGCCACACTACCGGGTATATCCGCTCCACCGAAGTCGGAAATCAGTGCCTTGGACTATGATATAGTGAAAAGTGACTTGGATCATGTGATCTCTTTAGCCCCCGATTTTGTTTATGCGTATTATAACCGTGCCAATGTATTGGCCATGTTGAAAGATTATCGTGCGGCAATTGCGGACTATGATAAAGCTATCGAATTGAATAAAGAGTTTGCGGAGGCTTATTTTAATCGTGGATTGACACATATTTTCCTGGGTAACAATAAGAATGGAATAGCTGACTTAAGTAAGGCAGGCGAGTTGGGCATTGTTTCGGCCTATAATATCCTGAAACGATTTACAGAAGTGCCGGAATAACATTTTTTAGATAAAAAATAGTAAACTCAAAAAGAAATCCTTATTTTTGCGTGCAATAATGAAAAATATAACATAACATTATGATAAAAATAACATTTCCTGATGGCTCTGTTCGTGAGTATAACGAGGGAGTAAACGGACTGCAAATTGCAGAAAGTATCAGTTCGCGTCTGGCGCAAGATGTATTGGCGTGTGGAGTGAACGGTGAGATTTATGATTTGGGACGTCCCATCAATGAAGATGCTTCGGTAGTGCTTTATAAATGGGAAGATGAACAGGGTAAGCATGCTTTTTGGCACACAAGTGCTCACTTGTTGGCTGAAGCTTTGCAGGAGCTTTATCCGGGTATTCAGTTCGGTATTGGTCCGGCTATTGAAAACGGTTTCTACTATGACGTTGATCCGGGAGAGGCTGTCATCAAAGAGTCTGATCTGCCTGCAATTGAGGCAAAAATGGCTGAACTGGTTGCAAGGAAAGAAGCTGTGGTTCGCCGGGATATTGCAAAAAACGATGCTTTAAAGATGTTTGGCGACCGTGGGGAAACTTATAAATGTGAGCTGATTTCGGAGTTGGAAGACGGACATATTACAACATATACACAGGGTGACTTTACGGATCTTTGTCGTGGCCCTCACTTGATGACAACCGCACCTATTAAAGCTATTAAGCTGACTTCTGTTGCCGGTGCATACTGGCGCGGACATGAAGACCGTAAAATGCTGACTCGCATTTATGGTATTACTTTCCCTAAAAAGAAAATGCTGGATGAGTATCTGGCTTTAATGGAGGAAGCTAAAAAACGTGACCATCGTAAGATTGGTAAAGAAATGCAACTTTTCATGTTCTCCGATACGGTGGGTAAGGGATTGCCTATGTGGCTGCCGAAAGGAACTGCTTTGCGTTTGCGTTTGCAGGATTTCCTTCGCCGTATCCAGACTCGTTACGATTATCAGGAAGTGATTACTCCGCCTATTGGTAACAAGTTATTGTATGTGACTTCGGGGCACTATGCAAAATATGGTAAAGATGCATTCCAACCCATTCATACACCGGAAGAGGGTGAAGAATACTTCCTGAAACCGATGAACTGTCCTCATCATTGTGAAATTTATAAGAATTTCCCTCGTTCGTATAAGGACTTGCCTCTGCGCATTGCTGAATTTGGTACTGTGTGTCGTTACGAGCAGAGCGGTGAACTTCATGGATTAACACGTGTGCGTAGCTTTACACAGGATGATGCACATATTTTCTGTCGTCCGGATCAGGTGAAGGGAGAGTTCCTTCGTGTGATGGATATTATTTCAATCGTGTTCCGTTCTATGGATTTCACTAACTTTGAAGCACAGATTTCTTTGCGCGATAAAGTGAACCGTGAAAAATACATTGGCAGTGATGAGAACTGGGAAAAAGCTGAACAAGCTATCATTGAGGCCTGCGAAGAAAAGGGGCTGAAAGCTAAGATCGAATATGGTGAAGCTGCTTTCTATGGTCCTAAATTGGACTTTATGGTGAAAGATGCTATCGGTCGTCGTTGGCAGTTAGGAACTATTCAGGTGGATTATAATCTGCCGGAGCGCTTCGAACTGGAATATATGGGATCGGATAACCAGAAGCACCGTCCGGTGATGATCCATCGCGCTCCATTCGGATCTATGGAACGTTTTGTTGCTGTATTGATTGAACATACCGCCGGTAAATTCCCGTTATGGCTGACTCCGGAACAAGTCGTTATTCTCCCGATTAGTGAGAAGTTCAATGAATATGCGGAAAAAGTGAAGACTTACTTGAAAACAAAAGAAATTCGCGCAATTGTGGATGATCGCAATGAGAAGATCGGCCGTAAAATTCGTGATAACGAGATGAAGCGCATTCCGTATATGCTGATTGTCGGCGAGAAAGAAGCTGAAAATGGTGAAGTTTCTGTCCGCAGACAGGGAGAAGGAGACAAAGGAACCATGAAATTTGAAGATTTTGGTGAAATTTTGAACGAAGAAGTTCAGAATATGATAAATAAATGGTAACTTTGCGCCCAATTGTAAAAGCACAGCATTTTGATAATGTTCTAAAGACAGCTTTTACTTTAATACATAATTTAATTTGGTAGACAATAAAAAACAAACTGGAAGTAAACGTTATTTAATGAAGAATGACAGTATGAAATCGCAATATCGGATCAATGAACAGATCCGTGCGAAAGAAGTCCGCATTGTAGGTGATGATGTAGAGCCTAAAGTATATCCCATTTTTCAGGCATTAAAATTGGCTGAAGAAAAAGAAATGGATCTCGTGGAGATTTCTCCCAATGCCCAACCACCTGTTTGTCGTATTATTGACTATTCCAAGTTTCTGTATCAGTTAAAGAAGCGTCAGAAGGAACAAAAGGCTAAACAGGTAAAAGTAAACGTAAAAGAAATACGTTTTGGTCCGCAAACGGATGACCATGACTATAATTTTAAGTTGAAACATGCTAAAGGCTTTTTGGAAGATGGTGACAAGGTGAAAGCTTATGTTTTCTTCAAAGGTCGTTCCATCCTTTTTAAGGAACAAGGTGAAGTGCTTCTGTTGCGTTTTGCTAATGATCTGGAAGACTATGCAAAAGTCGATCAATTGCCGATTCTGGAAGGTAAACGTATGACGATTCAGCTTTCTCCGAAGAAGAAAGAAGGAGTTGTAAAGAAGCCTGCGGCTCCCAAACCAGCTGCTCCGGCTACAGTAAAAGCAGAAAAGCCTGCTGAAAACAATGAAGAGTAAGAAAAATGCGTAACGCGCAGGTATAGTGCGTTGCCATATAATTTAATAATTTAAAAACAATTAAGATGCCAAAGATGAAGACTAACTCCGGTTCTAAAAAAAGGTTTACCCTTACCGGAACAGGTAAAATCAAAAGAAAGCACGCTTTTCACAGTCACATTTTGACTAAGAAGTCTAAGAAGAGAAAAAGAAACCTGTGTTATTCAACAACTGTTGATACAACAAATGTAAGCCAGGTTAAGGAACTCTTAGCTATGAAGTAATCAAAAGCGTACAAAGTATTATTAAAGTTATTAACCGAATGCTTTAGCTTCAAGTTCGTTACGTGAAGTAACGGCGCTAACATTCAAAAAAGAGAAAACTATGCCAAGATCAGTAAATCATGTTGCTTCAAAAGCAAGAAGAAAGAAAATTTTGAAATTGACCAGAGGTTACTTTGGTGCAAGAAAAAATGTATGGACCGTAGCTAAAAACACTTGGGAAAAGGGTTTGACCTATGCGTTCCGTGACCGTAGAAACAAGAAGAGAAACTTCCGTGCTCTTTGGATACAACGTATCAATGCTGCTGCACGTCTGGAAGGAATGTCATATTCTAAACTGATGGGTGGTCTGCACAAAGCCGGTATCGAAATTAACCGTAAGGTTTTGGCTGACTTAGCTGTTAACCATCCGGAAGCTTTCAAAGCTGTAGTCGCTAAGGCTAAAGCAGCTTAAGTTCCGACAGTTTTATGATTTACAAAATGCTGGTTACATTAACTGTAACCGGCATTTTTCATTTTTAAAGCTGGGTTTATAATTTAAAAAATAGTCTAAGAGAGAAACAAAATCTTCTTTTTCCTTGTTTATCTCACTAAAAGTAACTACATTTGTTGTAGTAAAATATTAGCCGCATTGATTGGATCGGGAAACTCATCAATTAAACTGAAAACCGAGACAAGCTTCGCTTCTCAATGGCGGGCCACATCCTTCGGGATAACTTTATAGTCGGTGGATTACAAAGAGGACGGGCACTCAAATCATGTCATTCGGAGTTTCATCACATCATCGGTGCGGCTTTTTAATAAAGGAAAAGGGCGGTAATCATTTAAAGACTACCGTCCTTTTTTTATGCTGTTTTCTTTTAAATACACATATAGTTATGATATTCTATTTTTCAGGAACTGGAAATTCTAAATGGATTGCGGAGCAGATTGCAAGGGTACAAAACGAAACACTTGTTTTTATGCCGAATGCCATTAGGGATGGAATAAAAGAGTTTGTGTTGGCGGATAATGAAAAAGTAGGTTTTATTTTTCCTGTTTATTCATGGGGACCTCCGTTGGCCGTGTTGCAGTTTCTGGATTGGGTCACTTTGGCTAATTATCACTCCCAATATGTCTATTTCGTGTGTTCTTGCGGAGATGATACAGGATTGACGGAGAAAGTGTTTTGCAGGGCGTTATCTCGTAAAGGAATAGAGTGTAATGCCGGATTTTCGGTGACGATGCCTAATAATTATGTGTTGCTTCCCGGATTTGACGTGGATAAGAAAGAATTGGAGAAAGAGAAATTAGAAAAAGCTGTCGGCAGGGTAGAAGAAGTTAACTACTCGATAAATGCTCGTGAGACGGGTTTTCATTGCAATGAGGGGAGTTTTCCATGGTTGAAAACGAAGATACTGAATCCGCTTTTTAATCGTTTTATGACTTCTGCAAAACCGTTTTATGTTACTGATGATTGTATCGGTTGCAAGCGCTGTGAAAGAATATGTCCGGTTGGGAATGTAGTTGTGATAGGGTGGAGACCGGTGTGGGGGATGGACTGTACATCTTGTTTGGCTTGTTACCACGTTTGTCCGAAGCATGCAGTGCAATATGGGAAAAGAACCAGAAGTAAAGGGCAGTATTTAAACCCTAATGTGAGTATTTCACACGAATCAGCTAAGTAGAAAGTATTATAAAGAAAAGCCTTTGTATAGCCTGTCCGAGAGAATACAAAGGCTTTTTTACAGAGTTAATCTTTTATTGTAATCTGGCAATTGGATAAATCTTCAATAATGGCAAGAGACTCTACTCTTACTCCTCTTTCTTCAAGTGTTTTACGTCCGTTTTGAAATGCTTTCTCAATGATGAATCCCATTCCTACCAGATTGGCACCAGACTGTTTGATGAGGTCGATAACACCTAAAGCAGCGTTTCCATAGGCCAAGAAGTCGTCGACAAATAATATATTGTCTTTCGGGGTAAGGAAGTCAGAGCTGATGACTACTTCATAATCACGGTCTTTAGTGAATGAATGTACTGTAGTGCTCAAGGCATTTTGTATGGTTCTTGGCGACTTTTTCTTGGCAAAAACGACGGGTAAGTCCATCAAATAGCCCGTCATGATGGCCGGAGCAATTCCGCTGGCTTCTATGGTCATGATCTTATTGACGTTTGTTCCGGCAAAAAGGCGCACAAACTCTACGCCAATTGACTTCATTAGTACCGGGTCCATCTGGTGGTTGATAAAACTATCTACTTTGAGAATTCCCCCTTCATAGCATTTTCCGTCTTGCAGGATTCTTTTTTTAAGTAATTGCATGATTATAATAATAAGTTAATGTGCCCAATATGCCAATGCGCCGATGTATTCGGATGGTACATCGGCATATTGGGTTCATTGGATGATTATTTATTGTTTCTCAGGTCCTTCACTCTGACAGCTTTGCCTTCACTTTGTGGTAGAGAGCCTTTCTTTACCAATTTGAGTTTGGGCGTGACAAGTATTTCGTCTTTTAGCTGGCGGGTAATGTCCTTACGTATCTTTTCAAGTTCAATGTAATTGTCTGTAGAAAGATCGCTCAATTCTACTTCTACAATCATTTCATCTTGGCTGTTAACAGTCTCAAGTGTGATAAGGTAATTGCTTCCCAATTCGGGGAATTGTACCAATATCTTTTCTACTTGCATGGGGAAGATGTTGACTCCTTTGATGATAAACATATCGTCACTACGGCCTTTGATGCGGTCAATTCGGATATGGGTACGTCCACAGGGACATTCTCCCGGTAAAATACGAGTGAGGTCACGTGTACGATAACGTATGAGCGGCATCATTTCCCGATCAAGGGTAGTGAGTACGAGTTCTCCGATTTCTCCTTCTGGGACAGGTTCTCCGGTTTCGGGATTAATGATTTCTACATAATAGCAATCTTCCCAAAAGTGCATGCCATTCTGCTCTGTACACTCAAACGCGACACCGGGGCCGTTCATTTCGGTCATTCCAAAACTATTGTATGCTTTAACACCTAACATGCGTTCTATTTTTTTTCGCTGTTCGTCTGTGTGTGGTTCTGCACCGATTACGAGAGTTTTGAGAGTGGTACTGCATGGATCGATCCCTTCTTCCTGAAAGACCTCAGCTAAGCGGATGGCATAACTGGGGATGGCGTGGAGGGCAGTTGTTTTAAAGTCGGTAATAAACTTGATCTGGCGTTTACTGTTACCGGCAGCGGCAGGTACAGTTAAAGCTCCCAGCCGTTCAGCTCCATATTGGAATCCGAGTCCTCCTGTGAACATACCGTAACCGGAACTGTTTTGAAAAACATCTGTATTACGTATGCCTACACAATATAAGCATCGTGCAACCAGATTGGCCCATGAATCTAAGTCATGCTGTGAATGGACAATAACCGTTGGTGTTCCTGTTGTTCCGCTTGAAGAGTGAATACGTACTCCGTCTTCTTTCATATTTCCGGCGACAAGTCCGAAAGGGTAATTGGCTCGCATATCTGCTTTTGTGGTAAAGGGCAGTTTACGGATGTCGTTCAGTGATTGGATACTTTCCGAAGTGATGCCATGCTCTCGAAATACTTTCTTGTAATAAGGGGCATTGGCTGCTATATTAATTGTTTTCTTGAGTCGCTCGAGTTGTAGTTCCTGCAGTTTTTTACGACTCATGGTCTCTATCTCTTCTTCCCAATATTTTGTATTCATGGCTTATAAATTATTTAAGTAGGGGGGATAATGTATCAAGGTGATAATGCAACGGTTGTCCCGATCACATTATCACCTTTTCTATATTCAATTGTTCCTGGTCATTTCATCGTTTTTTCTGCGATCTCTTTTCCGGCAGCCAAGGCTTTTAAATTGAGTTCGACTATTGTATCACCTTTTTTCTGGAATATTTCACGAATACTATCCTGTATCTTTTCATAATCGATGCCTAAGAATGGGATAGTGGCACCTAATAAAACAATATTGGCAACTCGTGTAGAGCCTATTTCTTTGGCTACTTTATCTACATTCAGAACAACCTTATGCGGCAGTTTATTGATTTCTGCCATAACATCTGCCTCAGCGGGATAATTGGGGATATTAACAAATGGAGTTTCATTTGTTACCAACCAACCTTCATGGCTGAGGTAGGGGAGGTATCTAAGCCCTTCCATGGGTTCAAGGGAGATGATCAAATCACATTTACCTGAGGGAATCAGATCTGATGCAATGGGCTGGTCACTGATTCGGAGATTCGACTGTACATCTCCGCCACGCTGGCTCATGCCGTGCACTTCTGCCTGTTTCATGTACAGACCGTCTTTGAGGGCGGCCTTTCCGATTACTGTAGCGATGGACAGGATACCTTGTCCACCTACACCTGATAATATGATATCTTTTTTCATGGCTTACTTACTTCTTTTTTTACGTGCTAATGTTTGTATACACTCTCTGCGTGGGATGATAACGGATACTCCTCTATAATCTATTTCCTCACGGATGATCTGTTTCATCTCTTCATAGTTTTTCTTTAAAGGAACAACTATACGGATGTGAGCCGGATCTACGCCTAATCCGGCGCAAATAGCTTCAAGTCGGCCTGTGCCGGCAGAATCTTGTCCACCGGTCATTGCTGTCGTTTCATTATCGGATATGACAATGGTAACATTGGCATTCTCGTTGACACAGTCCAAAAGTCCGGTCATTCCGGAGTGAGTAAAAGTAGAGTCTCCGATTACAGCGACAGCCGGATGGAGTCCGCCATCGGATGCACCTTTAGCCATAGTGATAGATGCTCCCATGTCTACACAAGAATTGATTGCGTTAAATGGTGCATTTGCTCCCAGCGTATAACAACCAATGTCGCTGAATACTTTGTGAGTGGGATATTCTTCTTTCAATACTTGAGTTAATGTTATATACATATCTCTATGCCCGCAGCCTTCGCACAAAGCCGGAGGGCGCATCTCTACAAGATTCGGAACACTGAATTCGGAACGATTCTCTTTGCCGACAGCGCATGCCACGGTGTCCGGATTTAATTCTCCGTCTTGTGACAATGTACCGTCGAGACGACCTTTTACTTTTAATCCTATGCCCAGATATCCCTTCAGTTGCTTCTCAACAAATGGTTGTCCATCCTCTAATACGAGGATTTCGTCACAATCATTGATTAATTGCATTAATTGCTTTTTGGGAAGTGGATACTGCCCAATTTTCAAAACGGGATATTCGCAACCGTCAGGATAATTTTCCATCAAGTAATTATAGCCGATTCCACAGGCTACGATGCCCATTTTTTTATTGGGGCCATCTACGTATCTATTATAAGGTGATTCTTCGGATGCTTTGATAAATTCATCCTGACGTGTAAGTAATGCTTTATAACGCTTGCGTGCATTGCCCGGTAGCAGGATAAACTGGCGTGGATCTTCACTGAATGAGATTTCGTTTTGTGCTTTTTGTGCTTTGTTTTCTACACCTGAACGAGAGTGAGCCAAACGTGTTACCATGCGCATTAGTATCGGTTCACCGGTTTTCTCGGAAAATTCGAAACCATTGTATACCATGTCATAAGCTTCTTGTTGGTTGCTCGGTTCGTACATGGGTATTAATGAGAAGTCGCCATAGAAACGGCTATCTTGTTCGTTCTGTGAAGAGTGCATACTGGGATCGTCTGCCGCAACTACAATCAGTCCCCCTTTTACGCCTGTGATGGCTGAATTGATAAAACAGTCAGCAGCTACGTTCATTCCCACATGTTTCATGCAGACTAATGCACGCTTGCCGACAAAAGACATACCCAAGGCAGCTTCCATAGCCGTTTTTTCATTGGCACACCAGCGGTTGTGTATGTTACGTTCGCTCGTGATAGGAGCCATCTGGATGTATTCGGTAATTTCAGTGGATGGAGTGCCGGGATAAGCGTAAACGCCTGAAAGTCCGGCATCCAGTGCTGCTTGTGCAATGGCTTCGTCGCCAAGTAAGAGTTGTTTGCTCATATCTTATTTTCTTTTGGTGTTAATCACGTATTTTGTTATAATATCGGGCAAAGATACGTTTTTAAGATCATTTTATCACGGGATTACTTAAAAATCTTTCTTTCATTCAGTGCTTTCCAGTATTTTCTTGCATTGACCATGTGGTCTGCATAGTTGGAAGCAAAATTATGAGTACCCGAAAAATCTTCTTTGGCACACATATAAATATAGTTATGTTTTACATAATTCAATACACTATCAAGCCCTTTGGGAGAAGGTATCCGGATAGGGCCCGGAGGAAGACCCGTATTCAGGTAAGTGTTATATGGAGACTGTATGCTTAAATGCTGGTTGGTAATTCTGCGCAGACTAAAATCTTGTAAGGCGAATTTGATTGTTGGATCAGCTTGCAGAGGCATACCTGTATGTAAACGGTTTATATATAATCCCGCAATCATCGGCTTTTCATCGTTGTTGTTAGTTTCTTCTTCTACAATGGAGGCTAATGTACAAACTTCTTCAGGTGTCATTCCGATTGTTTTAGCTTTTAAACATCGGTCCTCGTTCCAGAATTTATTATGTTCTTTTTTCATCCGGGCGAAAAAGTCTTCTATGCTGATGTCCCAATATACTTGGTAGGTTTCAGGGATAAAAAGGCAAGGCATGGTAGCTTTCGTATATCCCATTTTCTCTTGGAAAGCGGGATCGTATAACGCTGTAGCAATTTCAGTGGAGTCAATCATTAACTGTTTTCCTATGCTGCGGGCTAATCTGTCCAGAGTTCGTACACTTCCGATGGTCAAATTGACAGGTGTTTGGTATCCTCTTGATAACCTACTATATAGGTGGTATGCATTATCACCCGGTTTGATAGCGTAACGTCCGGTGTGGATGTTTTTACTAAATTCACGGAAATGGGCCATCCATTTAAAACCATCAAAGTTATGAGGATTTCCTTGCTTTTTTATTTTGTTGAAAATAGAATCTGTAGTGTCATCACGATCTATATAAATATAAGTGGTTTTACTTGGATGAAATTGAGGATAGAACAAATAGTAATAAACTATTCCGGAACCAGCAATGCCAATGAAGAGAATAATAGCCAGTATGCTGAAAAATATATTTTTTCTTTTCTTATTCATATAGAATATTCACTATTTATAAAGTTGTGCCAAAGTTAAGAAGATTTCAAAGATGTTTGTTCTTGGATAATAAATGTTTTCTGTCTGTTTAGTTATTATTTACTTTTTAGGGGTATTTACTTTTTCATTTTTAGTTTTTGATATACGCTTTTGTTCCCGTTCATATTTTCCACAAAGCGATATTTGTTTGGCTCTCTAGTTTATTTTCTAAAGAATCGGGAAGAGGAGAAAAGAAATCTAAGCCGGTGAGCTGTTCAACGCTGTCAACTGAGACTGCATAATTTCGTAGTGGTTTTGTTGCAGGTTCGTTGTTGAAAACAAATCCAATAGCTTTGGGGGGAGAACCGTAAAGAGAAAGGATGACCTTGAAAAATCTTGTTGGTACGGTTACCTGGTTCTTGCCGATTGTATGGGATTCTTTATTCATTATCGGACCGCAGACAATGAAGATGGAACTGTCGGCTACTGCCCACTCACGTACTTTATCTTCCAAGTCTTTCCATTTTCGCCGGTTTAATTCGGGGTGTTGCGGGCATATATTGCTGAAATAGAAAGACTCTTTCATAGCTTCGTTACTCCACTTCATGTCGGCAGCGGGGGCCATATGTCCCTTGTCGAATCCGGAATGTGAATAATCAGAATTAGTTGCCATATTGCCTTTGATAGAAGGATCGGCGAGGAATTGATTGTTTCTTTGGGCATTTCCCTTTGTTTCTTGTCGAGTGAGTTCATAAGCTACCCAGTTTGGAATCTTTTGGATTGTATTACCCGTTGGCGGAATTAATTTAAGTTGATAAATATGAGTAAAAAGTTGTACATGTCGCTGATTTTTAGTAACTTAGTGGTGATTAAAACATTAAGTTCAAACCATCGTATGTACAACCTTTATGCAAAATTCGTCAAAATACTTGAGATATGCAAGCAATTCTCTGAAAATCTCGTCAATGATTCGGGTAATGTTCCACGTCGTGGTCCTGTTCCCAAGTTTTCGGATTTGGAAGTGGTGGCGCTATCCCTGACGGCAGAGACCGAGAGCATTGATAGTGAGAAGTGGTTGTTCGACTATAAATTGCAAGAATACAAGGACAGCATTCCCAATCTCATATCAAGGAGACAGTTCAATGACCGCAGGAAGAAAACGTCAGGCCTGTGTGAGGAACTGCGCAAGCGGATTGCCATGGAAATGGATGGCGGAGAGGAACAATTCTTTGTTGACTCCAAGCCGATAGAGGTCTGTAGGGTTGCAAGAGGAAAACGTTGCAAGATGGGGCGTGCCGGCAATTTCTCGCAAGCTCCCGACTTCGGCTTCTGTGCTTCGCAGAACACGTATTATTTTGGTTATAAGTTACACGCTCTCTGTGGGTTAAGTGGAGTTATCCATTCCTATGATCTGTCAAAGGCAAGTGTGGCTGACCTCCATTATATGAAGGATGTAAAACATACTTATCACGACTGTAGCATCTATGGTGACAAAGGGTATATTGGAGCTGACGTACAGCTTGACTTGTTCGAAACCGCACACATAAGACTGGAGTGTCCGTATCGGCTCAACCAAAAGGATTGGAAACCGACATTCATTCCGTTTGCAAAGGCAAGAAAGAGGATTGAGACAATATTCTCACAACTTACAGACCAGTTCTTGGTCATCAGGAACTACGCGAAAATAACGAATGGTTTGTTTGCCAGAATCATTGGCAAAATTAGTGCACTTACCATTCTGCAATACGTAAACTTCATTAACGACAAGCCCATTGGCAGAATTAAGTATGCACTAAATTAATTCCGCCAACAGGTATTGTATTATAAGATACAGTGTATCCCTTGTGACAAACCAGCTGTCCGTTTAGCGAGTGTTGAGAAATTGGAATCTCCAGATTCTCATAACGTAAACAGTTAGGTACAGCTTTCTCTTTTGATTCCTTTATTGTCTGAAAGAGGGTAGTCTGAATCTCCGGTATGCAAAGATAGATTCCATAAATTAAAGGTAAGATTGCAAATAGAGCTATTCCGAAAATACTCTTAAACGAATTTCTATGATATTTTTTAGACGACTTTTTTCGCTTGTTTTTCATGATATTGAAAATTTAAAGCTTGAAATTTCGAGTAATATGTGGGTACGTAGGCATTATTGTATTCCAATGATTATTGTTAGCAGCTATTGTATGGATAAAATTAAGGTGTAACAGGTATTTATATACAAGTTACACCTTTGGGATAATAAAAGAGCCGCTAGCCAGACTTGAACTGGCGACCTACGCGTTACGAATGCGTTGCTCTACCAACTGAGCTATAGCGGCGTTGCATTTTATCGTTTACGGCGTGCAAAATTACATCTTTATTTTTAAAAACAAAATGAATCTATACTTTTTTCGTGATATTTTCTCTGAAATGTTTATAAAATAAAAAGGTTGAGGATTAAATTAGAAAATAGTTGTAGATTCAAATATTAAAACTCATCTTTGCATATTTACTGATAAATCTACTTTTATATTACTATGAATATACGATTTTATTATAAGTATCTTTCATCACGAGTTGCTTCAAAATGGCTGATACTTGCTGTCGATGTTCTTTTAGTGATTTTTTCAATGTTTTTGGCGAGCCTTTTGCAAATAGGTTTGTCTGTGTTAGTTTTTGAATTCTCACTATGGGTGTGGACAACTCTATTCTGCGTGATATGTAATGTGTGTTTCTTTCATCTGAATCGTACTTATGTAGGAGTAATTCGCTATTCTTCCTTTATTGACATTTCTCGTATTTTTATTTCTTTAACTCTGGGCTATTTTGTTGTTTGTATCGGCAATTTGCTTTGGATAGGGTGGAGTGGAGGAGAAGTTCTGCCGATTAGTGTTATTCTTACAGCTTATATAGTTAATTTTTCCTTGATGGTTTGTTTGCGAATCTTGGTGAAAATGATACATGAGTTGATGACTTTTGATCGTAGGCACAGTATTCGCGTTTTTGTCTATGGTTCAAAAGGGTCTGGTATTAATATTGCCAAATCGCTACGGGTTAGTAGAAGTAATCATTTTAGATTGAAAGGGTTTATTTCTGATGATACGGGATTTATTGGGAAGCAAACGATGGGTTGCCGGGTATACGCGAATAATGAGTCTTTGTTTGATATATTAGAAGAAGAAAGAGTCGAGGCTATTATTGTTTCTTCCGAGAAAGTACATCGTCTTGAAACTTCCGGCATGATTGATCGGTTGATAGCTGAAGATATCCGTATTCTTACAGTACCTCCTATCAATGATCTTGGAAGGCAAGGCGTGCAAATAAAAGATATACAGATTGAAGATTTGTTACAACGGGATCCAATACATGTTGATATCCGGAAAATATCTTCACACATTGAAGGGAAGCGGATTATGATCACGGGAGCTGCTGGGTCTATAGGACGTGAGATGGTTAGGCAGATAGCGGGGCTGAACCCATATAAGTTGATTTTGGTTGACCAGGCGGAGTCTCCGTTACATAATGTGCAATTAGAATTACTGGATAATTGGCGGGATATTGATGCTAAAATGTTGGTGGCTGATGTAACTAATCGAACGAGGATGGAGTATATTTATAAGGAGTATCGGCCGCAATATGTTTTTCATGCTGCTGCTTATAAGCATGTGCCAATGATGGAGGATAATGTGTCTGAAGCGATACAGGTGAATGTATTGGGAACTTGCATTATGGCCGACTTGGCTGTGAAATATGGCGTAGATAAGTTTGTGATGGTTTCTACAGATAAAGCTGTTAATCCGACCAATGTTATGGGGTGCAGTAAAAGGCTTGCCGAGATCTATGTTCAGTCCCTTGCTCGTAAGTTATCTAAATATGCAAAAGATGGGGCACAAGTGAAGTTTATCACAACTCGTTTTGGAAATGTACTCGGATCAAATGGCTCTGTAATACCCAGATTTAAGCAGCAGATAGAAAAGGGTGGTCCGGTGACTGTGACACATCCTCAGGTTATACGTTATTTTATGACTATTCCAGAGGCTTGTCAGTTGGTATTGGAGGCTGGAAGCATGGGAAATGGAGGTGAAATCTATATTTTTGATATGGGTAATCCTGTGAAGATTGTTGATTTGGCGCGAAGAATGATTTATTTAAGTGGGCAGAAAAATATAAAAATAGAGTTTACCGGATTAAGACATGGTGAGAAGCTGTATGAAGAGTTGCTGAATGTAAAAGAGTCTACTTGTCCTACTTATCATGAAAAAATAATGATAGCAAAAGTTCGTGAATATGATTATGAGGAGATAAAGCAAGAAATTCAAAGGTTAATAGATTTGAGTTATACTTCAGACACCATGGGCATTGTTGCTTCTATGAAAAAGATCGTTCCAGAGTTTGTTAGTAAGAATTCTGAGTTTGAGATATTGGATAAAGCCTCTTTTTAATCTATTTTCGAAAACTTAGGAATGAAATAAATGTATATTATGAAAATAATATGTTACCTTTGTGCCCGGTTTATAATTTATTAGAGGAACACTAAAGATTAATCAGAATATCTTATGCGTAGATTTATTACACTATTCTTCTTGATTTTTACCTTATCCGGTGTAGCTGTAGCTCAGCAAATGTCCGATGATCAGGTCGTACAGTATGTAAAAGATGCTCAAAAGATGGGTAAAACTCAGAAGCAGATTACAACAGAGTTGATGAGAAGAGGCGTTACGAAGGAACAGGTCGAGCGTATTCAGGAAAAATATGAAAATGGAAATGGTAGTACAAGTACACAGAGTAACCAGAATACAACAAGGTCTCGTACACGTACTCAGCAAAATGATGAAAGTGACTATTCGAATCGTTCTCAGAAAAACCTGAAGGATCAGAAAAATCAAAAGAATCAGAAAAATATAAAAGGTCTCCGTCAATCGGCTAACCAGAAAAATAAACGGGGTATGGGCGATGATAATCAGGAAATGACTGATGAGGACATGATGTATGAAGAGGATTGGTCTGATGAATATATGATGAAACCGGAAGAGGATCCGACACAACAGATTTTTGGACATAATATCTTCACTAACGAGAATCTTACATTTGAGCCTAATGTAAATATTGCTACTCCTGTAAACTATCGCTTGGGTCCTGGAGACGAGGTGATTATAGATGTTTGGGGAGCTTCTCAGACAACAATAAGACAGACTATTTCGCCAGAGGGCAGTATTTTAGTTGATAATCTCGGTCCTATTTATTTAAGCGGGATGACTGTTCGTGAAGCTAATAACACGGTACGTCGTGAATTTTCAAAAATCTATGCCGGCATTTCAGGTCCGAACCCTAACACCTCTGTCGATTTAACATTGGGGAATATACGTACTATCCAAATCAGTATTATGGGAGAAGTGGCTATACCGGGCACTTATGCGCTCTCGGCATTCTCTTCTGTATTCCATGCTTTGTATCGCGCTGGTGGCGTTAATAAGATCGGTAGTCTGCGTAGTATCAAAGTCGTGCGTAACGGTAAGAAAATAGCCGATTTGGATGTTTACGATTTTATAATGAAAGGTAAATTGAATGACGATGTCCGCTTGCAAGACGGTGATGTGGTTATTGTTGATCCTTATGAATCCTTAGTACAAATTACTGGCAAGGTAAAAAGACCAATGTTTTATGAAATGAAACCTTCTGAGACGATGGCTACTATTTTGAAATACTCAGGAGGATTCACTGGAGATGCTTATAAGAAAGCTATACGCCTGATTCGTAAAACGGGTCGTGAACATCAAGTATATAATGTGGACGAAATGGACTATTCGGTATTTAAACTGGATGATGGAGACGTTTTAGCTGTTGATTCGGTATTAGAACGTTTTGAGAATCGTGTAGAAGTCCGTGGAGCTGTTTATCGTGCCGGTATGTATCAAATTGATGGTACTGTAAATACTGTAAAACAGCTAATAAAGAAAGCTGAAGGGGTAAGAGGAGATGCTTTTTTGAATCGTGCCATTATCGATCGTGAAAACGACGACCTTACTCATGAAATGATTCAAATTGATCTGAAGGGATTGTTGAATGGCACAGTTGCTGATATTCCTCTTCAGAAGAATGATATACTTTATATTCCAAGTATTGAAGATTTGAAAGAAGAAGCGACACTTACTATTCATGGCGAGGTTGCCAATCCGGGTACTTACTTATACTCGTCGAATATGTCGGTTGAGGATCTTGTTTTGCAGGCCGGTGGATTATTAGAAGCTGCTTCAACAGCTCGTGTTGATGTGTCCCGTCGAATTAAAAATTCAAAAAGTACAGAATTGAGCAATGTGGTTGGTAAGACTTTCTCTTTTGAGTTGAAGGATGGTTTCCTTGTTGGAGGCGATCAGGATTTCCATTTGGAGCCTTTTGATGAGGTGTATATTCGTCGTAGTCCTGCTTATCATCAACAACAAAATGTTACGGTTGGCGGTGAAGTTTTATTTGGTGGTCGCTATGCGTTATCGAAAAAGAATGAACGCCTTAGTGACTTGATTGCCAAGGCCGGTGGGATTACTCAAGATGCTTATGTAAAAGGTGCGCGTTTGATTCGTAAAATGACTGAAGAGGAATTACGGCGCAAGGAAGATGCGCTCCGCATGGCTAATAAAGGTGGGGCTGATTCTATCTCTGTCAAGACACTGGATGTTTCTGATACTTATTCTGTGGGTATAGAATTGGAAAAGGCTTTGGCTAATCCCGGATCGGACTTTGATATGGTGTTGCGTGAAGGTGATATTCTGTTCGTGCCGGAATATGTAAGTACAGTAAAAATCAATGGTGCTGTAATGTATCCTAATACAGTCTTGTATAAGAAGGGTGAAAGTTTGAAGTACTATATTAATCAGGCTGGTGGTTTTGCAAGTCTTGCGAAAAAGAAAAGAGCTTTTGTTGTCTATATGAATGGTACCGTTTCTCGTCTGCGTACAGGTAATTCCAAGGCAATAGAACCGGGATGTGAGATTATTGTGCCAAGTAAGGATCCGAAGAAGAGAATGTCGGCAGCCGAAATTATAGGAATGGGTACTTCTGCGGCTTCATTAGCTACTATGATTGCAACTATGGTTAACCTTTTTAAGTAATGACTATGACTGAAGATAAGAATATAAATAAAACGACTCCACAACCTGAAGAACAAGAGATCGATTTGATAGAGTTGGCTCAGAAAGTTTGGGCTGGTCGGAAATTGGTATTTAAAGTTTGTGGGATTGCCCTGTTGGTAGGCCTTGTGGTAGCTTTTAGTATTCCCAAAGAATATTCTACTAGTGTGACGCTGGCGCCTGAGACTGGTAGTAAGTCATCTACAGGAGGTATGGGAGCATTAGCTGCTATGGCTGGTATCAATATTGGCAGTTCAAGTGGAGAAGATGCTCTTTCTCCCGAATTATATCCGGATATTGTCAGCTCTACGCCATTCTTGTTGGAAATGTTTGATGTAAAAGTGACTGACCAGAAAGGCAAAATTAATACGACTCTATATGAGTACTTGGATAAACATCAGCGATCTCCATGGTGGGGGGCGATTGCATCAGCTCCTTTTAAAGCATTAGGTTGGGTGGTTTCTTTGTTTAAAGATACACCGGAAGAACTTGGAGACGCAAAAATAAATCCTTTTTGTCTGACTCCGGATCAGGCCGGGATTGCAGATGCTTTGAGTCATCGTATATCTGTTTCAGTAGATAAGAAAACAGGAGTGACTACACTTTCTGTAACAATGCAGGATCCGTTAATTTCTGCAGCTTTAACAGATACAGTAATGCATTGCTTGCAAAATTATATAACTGATTATCGCACAAATAAAGCGCGTCATGATTTGGCTTTTACGGAGAAACTATTTGATGAAGCTCAGGGGAACTACTATGAGGCTCAGCAGAAATATGCTCACTTCATGGATGGCAACCAGAATATCATTATGCAGAGTTTTCGTACAGAGCAAGAGCGCTTGCAAAATGAGGTAAATTTGGCTTATGGAGTGTTCACTCAAGTGGCGCAACAATTGCAAGTAGCGAAAGCTAAAGTACAGGAAATTACTCCTGTTTATACTGTAGTACAACCTGCAACAGTCCCTTTGAGACCGGCTAAACCTAATAAAATCATGATTTTAATTGGTTTTGTATTCTTAGCGGGTGTTGGTAGTATAGGATGGATTCTCTTTGTTAAAGATTTATTGAACGGATGGAAGAAACAGCCAGAAAAATAAAAGAAAATGCTTCTTGTTGGTATGCTGTATATACGGCACCAAGAGCAGAGAAGAAAGTGAAGGAACAACTGGATAAGATAGGTATTGATAACTACCTGCCTCTTCAGCCAGTGATTCGTATGTGGAACAATCGTAAGAAAAAGATTTTTATTCCTGTTGTTCCGGGATGTCTATTTGTATATATCTCCTCTGAAGAGATTGCACAAATAACCAGTATTCATGGAGTAGCTTTTTTGCTGAAGGAAAAGGGACAATACGTTTCTATACCTGAGGTGCAGATGGAAACTTTCAGAACGATGATAGAACGTTCCCATGAATTGGTTGAGTTCGCGCCTACAGATTTTGTTCCAGGAGCTACTGTACAGGTGATTCGTGGACAGTTGCAGGGATTAGTGGCTGAATTAGTTGAATGTCAGGGAAACAATAAGTTGTTACTTCGGATTGAAGGGTTGGGATGTGCTTTGGCTACAGTATCTGCAGATTGTGTAGTATCAAAAGAAAAACAATGAAACTGATTACTGAAGAACTTCTTGATAGAGTAACTGATCAGGCTAAGGAGAATTCACGTCTTCGAATGAATTATAATTTCCATGAATCCATGGAAGCTGCTATTCATAGGATGTTGAATGCTTTAGAGCCTGGAACTTATTTGCCCCCTCATCGCCATAAAAACCCGGATAAGGAAGAAGTTTACTTGGTTTTACGAGGGAGCTTATTGGCTATTTTATTTGATGATGAGGGTAATGTAATGGAAAAGGTCAATCTGAATCCGACTCAAGGTCGTTATGGAATTGAGATTCCTCCTTGCGTATGGCATACTATTATTGTCTTGGAATCAGGAACGGTTATTTATGAAATTAAGCAGGGGCCTTTTGTACCTCTTACTCCGGAGAATCTGGCATCTTGGGCACCTCCAGTTGCTGACAAGGAGGCTGCCCGATTATTTATGGAGCGAATGCTTGAGTTTTAACACTCAAACATTCTGCTTCTTGCAAGCATGCAAGCTCCTACGATACCTGCCCTGTCTTTAAGTTTTGATGTTACGATTGCTGAGTCTTTGTTTACTAAATTAAGTGAATATTTGCGGACGGCGGTTTTTATAGGTTGGGTGATATAGTCACCTGTAAGTGAAATTGTTCCACCGATAATGACAAGTTCTGGATTGAAGAGATTGATAAGTCCGGCAATTTGTTTTCCTAGTTTCTGCCCAATTTCTTCCACTATCTCAATACACAAAAGGTCTTCTTTGTTTACAGAAGCAATGATTTCGTCCAGTGTTATAGGATTATTGACATCTCCTATACGGCTGGATAAAATAGAGTTTTCTCCGTTTTGTATACGTTCTAACAAGATACGGTGTAGTGCGGAACCAGAAGCTTCGGTCTCAAGACAGCCTTTTTTGCCACAATGACAAATGATTTCATTATCAAAAGTGCTGGTATGGCCAAACTCTCCGGAAAATCCTGATTTGCCCGTATAAATTTTGCCATCGATAATAATTCCAACACCTAATCCCCAACTGATATTTACGAAAATAATATCCTTTTCACCGTTTACGCATCCCTTTAGATATTCTCCATAGGTCATGGCGCGTGTATCATTGTCTATAGTGACCTTATATCCTAACTTTTCTGCCAAGACTTCTGATAATGGACGTTCCTCAAAGTTAAACTGGCTGAAACTATATCCGGACTCCGGGTTAACACGGCCTGAAACGTTTACATTGATATTCAGTATTTTCTCCTTGGCTATTGTCAGTTTCTTTATGAAATTTGAAATGAGTTTGCATAATTCATTCAATCCCTCTATTGAATTCTCAAATTTATAAGGGATATTCATTTTAAGTTCCATCATGTCGCCCTTGAAGTTTATCAAACCGATATTAATAGCAAATCTTTTAATATCAACTCCTATGAAATAACCGGATTCCGGGTTTAGGCCATATAAATTAGGATGGCGCCCTCCACTTGTTTCTAATTTACCGTAGTCGTTAATATAGCCTTCCTCACACATTTCACTAATAAATTTTGTAACTGTGGGGACGCTAAGATCCAACTCTTTAGACAGGTCAGTAATTGTTGAGCTGCCATTATATATATAATGTGTAATAATTTTCTTTTTGAGAAGAGCGCTTTTGGTTCCTAGTTCTATTTCTTTTAAAAGATGTTGTTTCATATAGATTAATTATTTTGGTAATATCTACAAAGATAGTTAATTTGTTTATTAATTCAGGTTTTTCAGGGTGAAAAGATGTTTCTCTATTGTTTTTAATTGATAATAATAGTGAATGAATTTTATTAAGCGGATATTTGAATCTTCTTTTTATTAATAAAATATTTTATTATATGTTGATTGTTTAATAAATATGCGTATATTTGTACCGATATGCTAAGGATATTACGAGTGTATTATGAAAAACTAGTTCCTAATCCATATTAAAATTCTATATCATTAATATAAAAACGAAATTATCATGGAAAAGATTATTGGATTGATCAATGCTCCTTTTACTCCGTTTTATGAAAATGGAGAAGTAAATTATGAACCCATTGAAGCATATGCTAAGATGTTAGTAAAGAACGGTCTGCAAGGTGTATTCATTAATGGATCTTCTGGTGAAGGATATATGTTAACCGATGAAGAACGTATGAAACTCGCCGAACGTTGGGTAGAAGTTTCACCGGAAGGATTTAAGGTAATTGTACATGTAGGTAGTTGCTGTGTAAAGTCAAGTCGTAAGCTTGCCGAACATGCTCAGAAAATCGGTGCATGGGGAATTGGCGCTATGGCTCCTCCTTTTCCGAAAGTGGGTCGTGTCGAAGAACTCGTGAAATACTGTGAAGAAATAGCCTGTGGCGCTCCAAATCTTCCATTCTATTATTATCATATTCCTGCATTTAATGGAGCATTCTTATCAATGGTTTCATTTCTGGAGGCAGTAGATGGACGTATTCCGAATTTTGCGGGAATTAAATATACTTTTGAGAGTATGTATGAATACAATCAGTGCCGCTTGTATAAAGGAGGTAAATTTGATATGCTGCATGGGCAAGATGAAACCATTCTTCCATGTCTGGCTATGGGTGGTGCTCAAGGCGGCATTGGAGGAACTACCAATTATAATGGTGTAAATCTGGTTGGTATTATAGAAGCATGGAAAGCCGGAGATCTTGATAAAGCGCGCGAATTACAGAATTTCTCTCAGGAAGTTATTAATGTAATCTGTCATTTCCGAGGAAATATTGTAGGTGGAAAGCGGATTATGAAATTGATAGGATTGGATTTAGGTAAGAATCGTACTCCTTTCCAGAATATGACAGATGATGAAGAAATACGTATGAAAGCTGAGTTAGAGGCTATTCATTTCTTTGATCGTTGCAATAAGTTTTAAGATAAACTAATACTGCAATTGCTATGAATACTACAGAATATCTACAGACATGGTCTGACTCTTATAAAAATGACATGATAAGCAATATCATGCCCTTTTGGATGAAATATGGTTGGGATCGCAAAAACGGAGGTGTTTATACCTGCGTAGACCGAGATGGCCAGCTGATGGATACAACCAAATCTGTTTGGTTCCAAGGGAGATTTGCTTTTACATGTTCATATGCATATAATCACATTGAACATAATTCAGAATGGCTGGAAGCTGCGAAAAGTACCCTTGATTTTATTGAAGCACATTGTTTCGATACAGATGGGCGTATGTTTTTTGAAGTGACTGAAACGGGTTTGCCTATTCGTAAACGTCGTTATGTTTTCTCTGAAACATTTGCTGCTATTGCGATGTCGGAATATGCTATCGCATCGGGCGATCATAATTACGCTGTTAAAGCCTTGAAACTGTTCAATGATATCCGGCGCTTTCTTTCTACTCCTGGAATTCTGGAACCGAAATATTGTGAACGCGTACAGATGAAAGGACACTCTATTATTATGATTCTTATTAATGTAGCTTCACGTATTCGTGCTGCTATTAATGATCCGGTTCTTGATCAACAAATAGAGGAATCTATAGCCATTTTGCGTAAAGACTTCATGCATCCGGAGTTTAAAGCTTTGCTTGAAACAGTAGGTCCCAATGGAGAATTTATTGATACAAATGCTACTCGTACCATTAATCCTGGGCATTGTATCGAGACTTCGTGGTTTATTCTTGAAGAAGCTAAGAGTCGTAATTGGGATAAAGAGATGGTCGATACAGCGCTTACGATTCTTGATTGGTCCTGGGAATGGGGTTGGGATAAGGAATTTGGAGGTATTATAAACTTCCGTGACTGTCGAAACCTGCCTTCGCAAGATTACGCACATGATATGAAGTTCTGGTGGCCACAGACAGAAGCCATTATTGCAACATTATATGCATATCAAGCTACTAAAGATGAGAAATATTTGGCTATGCATAAACAAATCAGTGATTGGACTTATGCCCATTTCCCTGATCCGGAATTTGGTGAATGGTACGGTTATCTTCATCGTGACGGAACAATTTCTCAGCCTGCAAAAGGAAATTTGTTTAAGGGACCATTCCACATCCCTAGAATGATGACGAAAGGCTATGCACTTTGTCAGGAATTGCTGTCAGAAAAATAATCTCTTATTTATATCATGAAAAACTCAAAAATTTATCCTTGGATAGTGGTTGCCCTCCTATGGGGGGTAGCCCTACTCAATTATATGGACCGACAAATGCTTAGCACGATGAAAGATGCTATGCAAGTAGATATTGTAGAACTTCAGTCGGCAACTAATTTTGGCCGTTTAATGGCCGTTTTCCTTTGGATTTATGGTCTTATGAGCCCAATTTCTGGTATGATTGCCGATAGACTGAATCGTAAATGGTTGATTGTTGGCAGTCTTTTTGTTTGGTCTTTTGTGACCTATTTAATGGGAGTTGCAGAAACATTTAATCAAGTCTTTTGGTTACGTGCATTGATGGGAGTGAGCGAAGCTCTTTATATTCCGGCCGGCCTTTCTTTAATTGCTGATTATCATGGTGAAAAATCACGTTCTTTGGCGGTTGGTATTCACATGACCGGACTTTATACCGGACAGGCTATTGGTGGCTTTGGCGCTACGGTTGCGGCTGCTTTCTCTTGGCATACTACTTTTCATTGGTTTGGTATTATTGGTATTGCATATGCCTTTGTTTTGGTATTATTTTTAAGAGATAAAAAAGAGCATGTTAAAGTAGAACGTCCGGAACCTTCATCCAAGAATGGCGAGAAAGCAGGTTTGTTTAAAGGCTTATCATTACTATTCAGTAATATAGCTTTCTGGGTTATATTGCTTTATTTTGCGGCTCCTAGTTTGCCGGGATGGGCTACTAAAAATTGGCTTCCAACTTTGTTTGCTGAAAACCTTGATATTCCAATGTCACAGGCAGGACCTATGTCGACTATAACAATTGCACTATCTTCATTTATTGGTGTAATTTTAGGTGGTACTCTTTCTGATAAATGGGTACAAAAAAATATTCGTGGGCGTGTATATACCGGTGCAATTGGTTTGGGATTGACGATTCCCTCTTTGTTATTATTGGGATTTGGGCATAGTTTTGTTGCTGTTGTTGGGGCTGGGTTGTTATTCGGTATCGGCTATGGTATTTTTGATGCTAATAATATGCCTATTCTTTGTCAGTTCGTTTCTTCTAAATATCGTGCAACAGCATATGGCATCATGAATATGACAGGAGTATTTGCAGGAGCATTTATCACAGATTTGCTGGGTAAGTGGACCGATGGTGGAAATTTAGGTTTAGGTTTTGCCATGTTGGCTATCATTGTATTTATAGCACTGGCAGTACAACTCTACTTCCTGCGTCCGAAAACAGATAATATGGAATAAAAATAAAAGGAAATGATTGTATCTAATTTACAGAACAGCCAAAGGGTAGAAGGACTTCACCCACTGTTTAAAACTCTGTTTGATTACGTAAAAACACATGATTTACTTCATGCCGAATTAGGACGAATTGAGATAGATGGTGATAACTTATTTATTAATAATGTGAATCCTGAGTGTGTTACACGCGATAAACAAGTTTTGGAGTTACATCGCGATTACATTGATGTACATATTTTGTTGGAAGGAACAGAGACTATAGGCTGGAAAGCTATTGAAGATCTAAAGAGTGAAATGAAACCTTATGCGGCAGAAGGGGATTGTGCTCTTTACTCTGATGTGCCTACTACATTCGTTGATTTGCTCCCGGGACAATTCATGATTGTATATCCGGAGGATCCCCATGCTCCCCTTATCGGACAAGGTAAGATTCGTAAACTTATAGCAAAAGTTAAATTGTAGTTTGTTAAACGCATAATAAAAAAAACGTCTGGATTGTTAATATTAATAATCCAGGCGTTTTTTATTATAGAGCTGTTATGTAAATTTCTATCATCATTGATTTGATAGATGTTTATTTTTTCTATGCAAATGGGAGAGGAGAGAGTTTCTTATTATAAGATTCTCTCTCCTCTATTTATATATTGCTTATAATCAGTGTTATTATGTTCTATATAAGGTAAATGTCTTTTTAGAGAGAATGACTATTATGATACTGTCTTTTAATAGACTAAATATATGCATTATGTATTTGCATCTAATTTATAAATGTGATTATAAATAATTGATTAATAGTAATATAATGTTTCTCCCTATTTAATGCTTTGAGAGTAATAATGTGCTGGGGTTCCGATAGAACTTAGTAAACAGTTTTAAAAACACATATAAACATCTTTATTATTAACTCAAAAAGCAATACTTATGAAGAAAACCATCTTCTTGATTTTGTGCTTGTTATGTTCCATCGGAGCCATAGCGCAAAAGAAATCAATCACAGGTGTGGTTACAGATGCTACCGGTGAAACAGTCATCGGAGCAAGTGTTGTCGAGGTCGGTACCACCAATGGTGTAATAACTAACCTTGACGGCAAGTTTACGTTAATGGTCGATCCCAATGGAAAGATCAAAGTATCTTATGTTGGTTATCAGCCTCAAGTAATCGACGTAAAAGGCAAAAATTCTTTTAATATTAAGTTGAAGGAAGACTCTGAAATGCTGGATGAAGTGGTTGTTACCGGTTATGGTGGTAAACAGCTACGTACGAAGGTTACGAACTCTATTTCAAAAGTAAAAGAAGAATCGTTAAAAGTCGGTTTATTCTCTAATCCTGCACAGGCATTATCTGGAGCTGTTGCAGGTTTGAAGGTAACACAAGCTTCAGGTAGTCCGGGAGCAACTCCAACAATTGTATTGCGTGGTGGTACCAATCTTGACGGAACAGGATCTCCGTTGGTTATGATTGATGGTCAGCTTCGAGATGGTTTGAATGATATTAATCCTGAGGATATTGAATCAATGGAAGTCTTAAAGGATGCAGGTGCTACCGCTTTGTATGGTGCACGTGCCAGTAATGGTGTTATATTGGTTACAACTAAAAATGGTAAAGCCGGTCATCGTGAAATAAACTTTAAAGCAAAATTAGGTCTTAACTATGTGAATAATCCATATGAATTCTTGGGAGGTGAGGATTATATCAACGTTTTGCGTACTACCTATGCTAAATCTGGCTATAAATGTTCTGATGGTGAATACGTGTCAATTGCTCCATTGGCTAATCTAACAGGTGCCTCGCCTTTTGGTACAGGGAATGTATTAGGTAAATCTGCTTGGAATATTATGGGAAAAACAGCAGATAATGCTTACTTGCTGCAGAAAGGCTGGAAGGAAATGGTTGATCCATTGGATCCTTCAAATATGATTATTTACAAAGATATTAATCCTGCCGATTATAATTTAAATAATCCTTCTTTCTCACAAGATTATAACATTAATATGTCAGGAGGAAATGATCGGGGAAATTATTATGCCGGTCTGGGGTATAACCGTCAGGAAGGTCTTCCAATCAGTACTTTCTATGAACGTTATAGTTTTGTATTAAATGCTAACTATAAAATAACAGATTGGCTGACAAGTACTTCCAATTTCAACTATAATCGAGCCAACTGGAAAAACATGCCGGGATCAAATGGAAGTGAAGGAAATTATTTTGGTCGTATCATGTCAACTCCTCCTACGGCTCGTTTTGAAGACGAAGATGGAAATCCGACTTTAGGTCCTAACGTTGCTGATGGAAATCAGGCTTTTCAACCTGAAAAATGGCAAAATTTTAATCAAACAGATAAATTTACCATGATTCAAGGATTTCAGATTGATATCATGAAGGGGTTGTTTATCAAAGGTACAGCAAACTGGTATTATTCAGAAGGCTTATATGAATCTTTCACTAAAGATTATATGGATAATATGTTGACTGAACACTACACTAAAACTCGCGAAAGTACCGCCAAGTTTGAACGTAACTTTGCGCAAACGTATAATGCAGTCCTGAACTTTACTCATACTTTTGCCAAAGATCATAATGTTAATTTAATGTTAGGTATGGAATATTATGATAACTACAAACGTGGATTTGAAGCAAAAGGAAGTGGTGCACCGACAGACGATTTCTCTGATCTGAGTTTAACAGATAAAGGAGAGGGAAAACGTACTATTAATTCCTGGCATGAACAATATCGTATTCTTTCATATTTCGGCCGTCTAAATTATGACTATAAGAGTAAATATCTTCTATCCGCAGTATTCCGTCAAGACGGTTATTCTTCTCTATTAGGTGATAACCGTTGGGGATTTTTCCCAGGTGTATCTGCCGGTTGGATTTTCGGTCAGGAGAATTTTATAAAAGATGCCATTCCGTTCTTGTCATTTGGTAAACTGCGTGCTAGTTATGGCGTTAATGGTAATGCTTCAGGCATTGGTGCCTACACTTTACAAGGTTCTTATAATACAGCAGTATATAATGGAAATACAGGTTTTCTAATTGGAACTTTACCTAATCCGGGATTGAGATGGGAAAAAACAAAAACAGCTGAAGTTGGTATGGATCTGAGTTTCTTTGAAAACCGTTTGAATGCAAACTTTACCTATTATAATCGTTTGACATCTGATAAGTATGCAGATTTCAGTTTACCATCAACAACCGGTTTTTCCTCTATCAAAAATAACAATGGAAAATTCCGAAACAGTGGTATTGAAATTGAACTATCTGGAAAAATTCTGAAAACAAAAGATTGGAGTTGGGAAGCATCCGCAAATATCTCATTTAATAAGAATAAAGTAGTTGCATTACCAGAAAACGGTCTGGAACTCAATCGTCAAGGTGGACAACAAATCTATACAGGAGAAAAGTTCACTAATGAAAAAGGTGAAATAGAGTATGCAAAAAAATGGGTTGGCGGCTATCAGGAAGGGAAAGAGCCGGGAGTAATGGTCGTTTATAAATCAGAAGGAATTTATCGTAGTTGGGATGAGATTCCCGGGGACTTGGTTATTACCTCCGGTAATTATTTTGGTAAAAAAATGTATGGTCCTGAAGCATGGAAAAAACTAACCAAAGAACAACAAAAAAGTGCTTTGCCTATTATGCCGGGTGACATGAAATGGAAAGATATTAATGAAGATGGAATCATTGACTCTTATGATCAAGTCGTAGCAGGTAATACAACTCCCCACTGGATCGGTGGCTTCAACACTACTTTACGCTGGAAAAATTTCCAACTTTATGGTCGTTTTGACTTTGCTTTGGACTATTGGATCTATGACCACACTTTACCTGAGATATTCTTAGCTTGTGCTCAAGGTACTTATAATACAACTAAAGAGGTATTCAATACTTGGTCAGAAGAGAATCCTAATGCAAAATATCCCCGTTATGCATATGCAGACGTCTTAACGAATGCTAATTATGCACGAAATTCAACTATGTTTGCTTACAAGGGAAACTATTTAGCTATCAGGGAAATTTCTTTGAGTTATTCACTTCCTAAAGCATGGGCAAACAAAGCATATTGCCAAAAAGTAGATGTGTCAATCACCGGTCAAAATCTGGGATATATAACTTCTGCCAATGTAGCAACACCTGAGGTTTCTAATGCGGGTTCAGGCTATGCATTGCCGAGAACTCTCTTATTTGGACTTAATGTAACATTTTAAGTAATTAATTACTAAATAGAATAAATATGAAAAGAATAAAATCTACAATATTATATAGCCTACTGGCAGCTTCTTCCGGAGTACTTTGTACTTCTTGTGCCGATAAATTAGATCTTTCCCCGATTGATTACTATGGGAGTGGTTCATATTGGAAAACAGAAGCACACGTAATAGGATATATGGATGGTATACATAAGCATTTACGTGATGCGGCCTTTCAGCATACTTTTATTTGGGGAGAAGCCCGTGGTGGTGCTTTAATAAGTTCCGGTACTAGTGCCGATGGCATGGGTATGTTATATGGTGACATAAAATTACAGAATTTTGACGAAGACCATACTGGAGGCATTAATAAATTTGGTGATATTTTTGGGCGGTTGACTAATATAAACCTCTTTATCGCCAGAGTAACGGATGCCACCTATATGGACGATACCAAAAAAGGATATTACCTTGGACAAGCTTATGGTTTAAGAGCCTTTTACTATTTCGATTTGTATCGCACTTATGGTGGTGTACCTTTACGTCTCTCTGCAGATGTAGTAGAAGGAGTTATTGACCCCAATAAACTATACATGGCGCGTGCTACTCCCAAAGAAGTCATGGATCAAATAAAAAAAGACTTGGATAAATCCATGGAGTATTTTGGTGATAATAACTCATTTGATCCAAATAATCGTGGAAATAAAAAGGGATATTGGTCCAAAGCCGCTACTGAGTGCTTGATGGGTGAGGTTTATCTTTGGATTTCCAAGGTATCTACTGGAGATGATTCTGCGAATGAATCGAATCTGGGAATAGCAAAAACACATTTGCAAAACGTCTTGAGCAATTATGGACTGAAAATGTTAGATGACTTTTCATCAGTATTCGATGCCAAAAATGGAAAAGGGAATTCTGAAATCATATTTGCAGTTAGATATGCAGAAGGTGAGGCCACTAATAACAATAATTTGTTCACCTATGCAATGGCTACTGGAAGTACTAAAGATAATTATTTAGCTAATGGTGAAAAATTTCTTGATGCATTGAATATTGCCAATACAGGTAGTCAGCAGTTGGAATATAAACATGAAATTTATAATAGTTTTGATGTAACAGATACGCGGCGTGAAGCTACATTTATTGCTTCGTATAATAAAAATGTTGAGACAAATGAGCTGACCTTAAGAGGAACGCATGTTCGTAAAAACATTGGTTATGTGAATGCTCAGGGAAGCCGTATCTATTGTGGTGATTATATTATTTATCGCTTGCCACTTGTCTATTTAATGCTTGCCGAAATTGAGAATATGCAAGGAGGAAATGTTGCTCAATATATTAATATTGTTCGTAAACGTGCTTATGGCACTAATTGGAATGAGGCAATATACGGATATAAAAACTCTGATTATACAACAAATGAATTAGCGATTCTTCATGAAAAAGATAAAGAGTTCATTCAAGAGGGACAGCGTTGGTGGGATATTCGTCGCATGACATTGACTAAAGGAGGAAAACATCTCGTTTTTTGTAAAGAGGGAAGCATTGGAACAGATACGCCTACTTTAGACGAAACAACTGAGGCTCATAAAGTGCTTTGGCCGGTTGACAAAACCTTATTGGGTAATGATCCTTTGATTTATCAAACTCCGGGGTATGCTACTTATAAAAAACAAGAATAGGTATTATTAAATACGATTAATCTTAATTGCCAACATGCCGTGTACTTTGTTTAGTATACGGCATGTCTTTTGTCCGTCCATTAAGACGAGACAGAGCTCGATAACTATCTATCTGCATAAAGGTAGATTCCGTTTATCCGTCCTCTGATTTGAATAATGACAAACTGAAACAGGCGAAATATCCCACTTTGGTGGAGTATTACAGTAAATTGTATCATAGATAAAGAATCGCCATGTACCGAACAGTATACATGGTGATATGAGAGGGCGGATAACAAAATTCTTTTCTTCCTGTTTTTGTTTTCCGTCTCCTCAATTAAAATTGATTGTTTATTTAGGTTTCAATTACTACATTTCATCTTTCTTCCAATAATTCTCTCAACCATGGTACAACCAGTTCTGATTTAAAATAATGATTGGGACCATCTACATTTACCATTCGAAAATATTCATTACGATCCAGTCCTTCAGGTAAGTGTTTTACATTTTTTCGTGTATTTGGATCTGCGAATTTCTTATAATGATATACTTTCACGTTATCGGGAGCGTCTGCTATAGCATACGCTTTTCTTACAAGATTCAAGTCTCTATCTAATCCCCCTTCAGTCAGTATGATAGGACGGGGTGCCAAAGCTGCTACAATGTCTGGAAAATTGAAATTTTTCCAAAAATCAGGTATTAAATGACGTATGGAATTAGGGAATGGACGGCGTCCGTTTTTATCAGGCATAGTTATCACTTCCGCCCGTTCTTGAGTTTGACATAAGAAATCATTGTAAACAAAAGCATAAATTGAAGTATCAAGCGTACCCAATACCATCATAGGTTCGGTTCCCAAAGAAAATCCACTTACTACAATGCGATCTTTACGAATATGATCCTGGGTCTTCATCCAGTTTAAAACCTGCATATCCAAATATGAAGCGTATCCCAAATAGCTCCATCCCAATTCTAAAAGATGGCGAGATACAACATCGTAATCATAATTAGAGCCCAAAGTATATCTCTCCAGGTCTGAGGCTTCTCCGGCAGCCGGGTTATCTACTGCTACCGCTATATATCCTTCTTTTACAAAGTTGAGGGCTTGGGTCAGTTTCGGATCTTTGTACCGGTCGTCCAATTGGGGAGTTATCCCCGGTTCACCTGCAAGTCCCTCCTTATTTCCTCCGGAACCGGGAATACATAAAATGGCAGGTACGGGTTTATTTATATTATCAGGTATTAAAACAAGAAAAGTAGAAACGCATTCAGGAAGCGGATAAAATTCCCATTTTTCTAATCGATAACCTTCCCGCTGTTCTCTTTTTATACAAACAGGAGCAGGAGAATTTTTTATTTGAGGAAATTTCATTATTTCTTCCATCGCATGGCGAAGTCCTTTTTGCCATTTTCGAAATTGTTTGGGAGAGAAGTCATCATGAAAAGCATAACATGGCTTAGTATTTCTGAGCATAGCGTGCACTACACCATAAGAGCTTAAAAATCGCCCGTCCTCACGTGCAGACGTGATTAAATTATGATCCTTAGGAGACCAGCCATCGGACTGAGCATATAGGCTGCCATTAAAAAATAGTGATATTCCAATTATTAAAAAAATATTTTTCATGTGATTTAAATTTTATAGATTTTACAAATATAGTTTTATTTTTTGATATGCTCCTTTTAATTGCTGAAATATACAATTGGACATATAGTAAGTGACAGTATAAGATATGATGCAAAAAGATAGTATTTTATTTGTTTGAGAATCCTGTAATATTATCTCCTATCCTACAAATAGAAGATAATATGAATAAATTGAGGAATAATATACTGTATTGGCAAAAGTAATGTATATAAATTCATTACTGCTACCGGAAGATATTAACTGGCTAAAATCAGAATGTTAACTTTGTGTTTTCAAGAAGTTAACTTCGTACAGATACGAAATTAATTTCTTGAAAACAAGTTGTTAGTTCTCTGTCAACAGACGGTCTAAATCACTGCTAAGAGTGTGAAAATAATCTTTTATATGTTCTATTTGACAATGAAATTAAGAAAAAAGAAATATGTGGCTATGTTCCTTTTTTGAAATATCTCTATGCAAAAGTAAATCGTAAGTCGGTAAAAATATGCTTTTTGATCGTAGAATCGTGATTTCACTTTTCCTTTGATTTGATAAAACGGTTCAGATTTTGTTTTTTCTATTCTGGTTCCTCTCATCCCTCTGATTAGCACGATGTAGAGACATCAAGAAATACAAAATGTCAGATCTGTACCAATATATCAAATTGATAAAAGGGGTATTCAAAAAACAGGCTGCTCCATAGCGAGATACTTTTATCATTTTACTAATGAACATTTATCTACTACATATCCTCTAATGATAAACAGACTGTATTTATTTGGTATTTAGCCAAAACTTTATTCTCTAAGTGCTCCACTTTCTTTTGGAAAAGTTCTGGCTTGAAATTCTTTTTTTGACGTTTGACTTCTGCTACAATTGCACTTTTGTTATCTAAATAAATAGCTACAATGTCAATTTCGTTTTGATTGCCTTTGGGCTCCCACCACGAACCAATAAGACGGAACTCATAACTTTCAGCATATTTTTGCTTAAAATACTGTTCCAGGATTTTTCCTGAATATGTCGGATAGTCAGCTTTTATTAATTTTCGTAAGCCAACGAAGTTTTTTATTTCAATGAGTGAACGATTTCTATCGAAATAATTAAACCAGAAATGAATAAAGTTATCGCATATTTCATATCTGACAGTTTGAGAACCCTCTTTAGAAAAGACAGGACGTTGGCGTACTACTATGTTATAGTCTTCAATTAATCGCTTTAGATAACCGCCCAGACTCTTTTCGCCAAGTAGTGCTTCTATTTCCGTCTGAGTATTATATCCGCCAGAGATGGCGCTCAGGATTGAGAAGTAAGTACCGTAATTCTTGCCGAATTCCTCTATTAATAGATTTTTTCCTTCATCTGTAAAGGGGGAGTTGTCTCTGACCATAAAATCGATCATTTCATCAACGGTTAACACTCTGTTATCACAAAATAATTCGACGTATTTAGGAACTCCACCAGAAAATGAGTATAATGCCAATAAATCATCATTTGTATATTGGGGATGATAGTCTTTCATGATCTTCTTTAATACATTCAGACTGAAAGCAGAAAGTTTTATAATGTTGTCAGCACGGCCAAAAAGCGGCTCCTTTTCACTATGAAAAATCTTTTCCATTAAAGAATAAATAGAGCCACTCACAACGAAATTCATGTGGGTTTTTTGTCTATACTGATCCCAGATATCTTGTATATCACTATAAATTGACTTATTGATATTGTAGAATTCTTGGAACTCATCTATAACCAAATTGAATGATTGTCTGGTAGCAGTTTCCATAATATACCGAAAGAGGGATTTGAAAGTCGATATTTCTTCTGGTACATAAATATCAAGTGCCTGGGAAACTAAGGTTATGAATTCCCGACATAGAGATGCTTCATTTTTTCTCCCCACAAACAAATAGATAGTAGGAGTTTTTTCAAAGGCTCTCATAATAAGACTTGTCTTACCTATCCTTCTTCTTCCGGTAACTACTGTCAGACGAGAGTTCTCTCCAAAAGATAATTCTTGTATCCTTTGTAATTCAGCCAATTCATTCTCCCTATTGTAAAACTTCATATTCTTTGTTTATTTAGTCCTTACTTTGTAACGGGCGTTACTGTAACCGCGGTTACAAAGATAACTCTATTTCTATTATTTCAAGTACAATGTTTCATAAGATTTCTCTGACGCTTTGTATAATAATGTTAATAGCTAATTGTGTTCTTTTCGATATGCCAATTTATATATGTCAACTATTTTAAACTAACGTCTTGTCTATTATGATATAAGTTAATTATGAAGATTATATTTATAATATAACCTTATTTGTTTGTCATTTATACCCTTATGCTACCGCTAATATTTATAAATAATGGGTCTATTTTTTTCTTTTTTATAATTATGTGAATTATTTAAATTGCTGTATGTTAGCTGTTTATTAAATGTGCTTATTATTCCATTTCTCCACATTTGGGTTACCGTCCCGATAGAACTTAGCAAACAGTTTTAAAAACACATATAAACATCTTTATTATTAACTCAAAAAGCAATACTTATGAAGAAAACCATCTTCTTGATTTTGTGCTTGTTATGTTCCATCGGAGCCATGGCGCAAAAGAAATCAATCACAGGCGTGGTTACGGATGCTATCGGTGAAACAGTCATCGGAGCAAGTGTTGTCGAGGTCGGTACCACCAATGGTGTAATAACTAACCTTGACGGCAAGTTTACGTTAATGGTCGATCCCAATGGAAAGATCAAAGTATCTTATGTTGGTTATCAGCCTCAAGTAATCGACATAAAAGGCAAAAATTCTTTTAATATTAAGTTGAAGGAAGACTCTGAAATGCTGGATGAAGTGGTTGTTACCGGTTATGGTGGTAAACAGCTACGTACGAAGGTTACGAACTCTATCGCAAAGGTAAAAGATGATGTTCTACAAAAAGGACTTTTTTCTAATCCGGCACAAGCTTTGTCTGGAGCTGTATCTGGTGTACGTGTTCTTCAAACATCGGGTGACCCAGGAGCGACTCCTACTATAATTTTGCGTGGTGGGACCGATTATAATGGGACAGGGTCTCCCTTGGTATTAGTCGATGGACAAGTTCGTGGTAGCTTGAGTGATATCAATCCTGAAGATATTGAATCAATGGAGGTTCTAAAGGATGCTGGTGCTACTGCTATCTATGGTGCTCGTGCCAATAATGGTGTGATCTTAGTTACTACTAAACGCGGTAAAGAAGGAAAAGGCGAAGTTAGTGTAAAAGCTAAAGTCGGTATCAACTATTATAATAGTCCATATGAATTCATGAATGCAGGTGACTATATTTACTGGATGCGTACAGCCTATCAGCGTTCTGGACAAATTTATAAAGACTCTAAAGGCAATTGGGTTGGTACTGCGGATATGAATAGCTTAAATAATGCAACTCCATACGGTACAGGTAATCTTTATTTTGATCCTAGCACTGGGGCCGTGCTTGATGGAAACAAAGACGTACGCGCTGTATGGAGTACGATGAAGTATACTGATGATTTGGCTTTTTTATTGAAACAAGGTTGGCAAACTATGACAGATCCTGTATATGGCGATCAGTTAATATACAAAAATACAGATCCTGCATCATTCAATCTAAATACCCCTTCTCTTTCTCAGGACTATAACATCAGTATTTCTGGTGGTAATGATAAAGGAAACTACTATGCTGGCATCGGATACAACAGTACAGATGGTACAGCTACCGGTAACTGGTATAAACGCTTAACTTTTACATTCAATGCTGATTATAAAATTAAGTCTTGGCTCACATCTAATTCTTCATTCAATTTTGCAGATGCTACTTGGTATGGACTCTCTCCGGGTTCCAGAGGTGAAGTGGAATATTTCAACCGAATGCTTTCATTGCCTCCTTCTTTCCGTGGGTATAATGCTGATGGCGAAATGTTATTGGGGCCTAATTCCTCAGATGGAAATCAAGCATTTAATCTAAGTAAATTTAAGCGTGATAACAATACCGACAAATTTACCATGGTACAATCTTTCGATATAAAATTGATGAAAGGATTGAATTTAAAGCTAACAGCAAACTGGTATTTTGATGAAGCTAAATATGAAGCTTTCAATCAAGACTATCTGTCAAGTCCCAATAATATGAACACATCCCGTTCTACTTCAGCTGAATACGATCGAACACTAAATCAGACTTATAACGCCGTCTTAAATTATGATTACCAGATTACAAAGGATCATTATCTGGCTGCCATGTTAGGTTTCGAATATTATGATGCTTATCAAAAAGGATTTAATGCTTCTGGTTCCGGAGCCCCAACCGATGATTTCGGTGATCTCCAATTTACAAGTAATGAAGAAGGAAAACGTAATATCGATTCATGGCACAGTCGCCAACGCATCATGTCTTTCTTTGGACGTATAAATTATGACTTCCAAAGTAAGTACTTAGTATCACTGGTATTAAGAAAAGATGGATATTCTAAATTAGCAAAAGATAATCGTTGGGGAGTGTTCCCGGGTATTTCTGCAGGATGGGTTTTCGGAAAAGAGAAGTTTATGGAGTCTCTTCAGCAAGTGGTTTCTTTCGCTAAATTGCGTGCAAGTTACGGCTTAAATGGGAATGTAAATAAGGATTGGGTAGGCAACTATACCGTTCAAGGTTCTTATGGCAGCAACAAATATAATGGTAATACAGGATATTTATTGGGTTCTCTTCCTATTCCTTATTTACAGTGGGAAAGGTCACAGACTTTTGAAGTAGGTATGGACTTAAGCTTTCTGGCAAACAAAATTAATGCTAACATGACATATTACAATCGTAAGACAGACGATAAATATGCCACTATTCCTTTGCCATCTTCATCTGGAGTTTCTGGTATAACCTCAAATAATGGAAAATTCCAAAATCAAGGTCTTGAACTGGAATTTGGATTTAAAGTTCTTGAAAAGCGGGATTGGAAATGGGACATCAACTTCAATGCGGCCTATAATATAAATAAAATCCTAGAACTGCCATATAATGGACTCGAGAGAAATCGTCAGAATGCGATGGAAGTATATACAGGCCGTAAATTAGATGATGGAAGTTACGAGAAGATGTGGGTTGGAGGATATCAGGAAGGGCAACGTCCTGGCGATATTTACGCATATAAAGCAGAAGGGCTATATAGAAGTGAATCAGAAATTCCTGGTAATTTGATTGATAAGTCTGTAGGAAATAATGGTTCTAACAATAAAGTTTTATATGGTCCGGAAGCATGGGCTAAATTAACCGATCAAGAAAAAAGTAAAGGTCTCCCTATTCAACCGGGTGATGTAAAATGGAAAGATGTAAATGGTGATGGAGTGATTGATGTATATGACCAAGTGAAAGTCGGCAATACAACACCTAAATGGACGGGTGGTTTCAATACAACTGTATCTTGGAAAGATTTGACATTATCAGCACGTTTTGATTACGCTTTAGGTTTTACAGTTATTGACTGGAGAACTCCTTGGATTATGGGTAACATGCAAGGAACTTACAATACGATTTCAGATACCAAAGACACATGGTCCCCTGAAAATCCAAATGCACAATACCCCACTTACACATGGGCTGATCAGCTAGGAAAACGTAATTATGCACGTAGTAGCTCTATGTTTACATTCAATGGCAATTACTTAGCTCTCCGTGAACTTAGCTTAGCATATAGACTACCTTCACAGTTGGTTAAGAAGGCAGGAATGAGTGATGTTTCCTTCTCTATTACCGGACAAAATCTTGGCTATTTGACAGAAGCTGAACATATATATTCTCCGGAAAATAGTAGCAATAATGGGGGATATCCATTACCACGGACTATTATTTTTGGAGTTAATGTTTCCTTTTAAAAAATTAACATCGTAATAAATATGAAAAAGATAACATCTATTTTATTATTTTTATCTGCGTTACTGTATGTATCATGTGACGCTCTGGACCTTTCGCCGGAAGATTACTATGGTAGTGGTAACTTTTGGACTAAAGAAGCCCAAGTTGAGGGATATATGAATGGTTTGCACAATAATCTGCGGAGTTCCTATACCATGTTCTATGTACTTGGGGAAGCTCGTGGTGGAACATCTCGCTATGGTACATCATCATTAGGTACATCTATGACCTATAGTGATCCTATTAAAAACAATATGCTGACTAAAGATAACACTGGTATTAGCAATTGGTATGATCTATATGGCAGGATTATGCAATTAAACCACTTTATATCAGAGGTTTCTAATGGATGTTCTTTCTTAAGTGAAAGTAAAAGGGGATTTTATTTAGGTCAAGCACATGGTTTAAGAGCACTGTATTATTTTATGTTATATAGAACTTATGGTGGAGTACCTTTGATTACTGATGTAAAAGTACTTGAAGGGGGAAAGATTTCAGCAGATGCTCTCTATACAGAACGTTCTACTCCAGAAACAATACTCAATTTCATTAAGAGTGACCTTGAAGCATCTGAATCTAATTTCGGAAGCAATTTTACCATAAATAGAGCAATGTGGACGAAATATGCAACTTTAATGTTGAAAGCAGAGGTTTACATGTGGTCAGCAAAAGTAACTACAGGTGATCATCAAGCAACAGGGAATAGTGATCTAGCAATTGCTCAATCAGCTCTTCAACCTTTGATTAACCAATTTTCATTATTAAATGATTTTTCAGAGATTTTCTCTAAGAAAGCAAATGATGAAATTATTTTTGCTATTCATTTTAAGGATGGAGAAGCAACCAATTGGGCAGGTCCTTTTATTTATTATGGCAACATATTCGAAGGACAACGTTATGGTCGTGATGGAAAATTGATGCAAGATACTTTGGATTTAAAAGGGACAGTAGGACAATTTCTTCATGAATATAAGAAGGCACTTTGGGATTCATATGATGATGAAGATATACGACGTGACGCTACATTCATGGATCATTATGCCAGTGCAAAGAAAGAGGGATTTGGCATTGCTATGAAAAAGGGAATTGGTTCTATCAATTCTAATAATCAGCGGATATTTGATACAGATATTATTGTATATCGTTATGCTGATGTATTATTAATGATGGCAGAGATAGAAAATGGGCTAAATGGAAAATGTGCATCTTACATTAATGAAGTTCGTAAGCGTGCTTATGCTAAAGATTGGGATCCAAAGAGTTTTGCATACACTGATGGAAGTTACTCTGAAAATGAATTGGCTATCTTACATGAAAGAGACAAGGAGTTTGTTTGGGAAGGAAAACGTTGGTTTGATATAGTACGGATGCATGACGCAAGTGGAAAATCATTAGCTTTTTCTGCTGAAGCTAACTACCCTAATAATGAGACTCCCGATGAGAGAACTTCGTTAATCAAAGAAAGTGAAGCCTATAAATTGTTGTGGCCAATAGATGTCAATACGTTGAACAATGACCCCAAATTGGAACAAACTCCAGGTTATAAATAAGTAAAAGTTGTTAACAATATTCGGGGATGTTTTCTGGATAATATAAATATAAGCCAACTGATGATAAGTCAGTTGGCTTTTTTATTGGAGGTGAATTATAATCATAGTTACATAACAACGACGACTATAAATGTGACATTATTATAATCTAACAACCATTTTAAATATTCTCTTTGGATATTTGTATAAAAATGTTAATAAAGATATTGGATAGCTTGATATATTTCTCTCTTCATCTGTATTTTTTTTTTCATACTTCATTAGATAGGGTTCTTTTATTGTTCTTATGTGTTTCTTATATTGATTTCCTCTCAATTTTAGGGGTTCTACTTTGTTGTTTTATACTATTATGATACCACTACTTTTTCATTAAAAACAGTATTCAATTTTTCCCTTTTTTACATGATTGTATTATTTGTAATTGTTTGTAAATGAGTTTATTGATGTTCTGTTGTGTTATCTTTCTTTCATTCTGTTTCGCCTACCGTCCCGATAGAACTTAGCAAACAGTTTTAAAAACACATATAAACATCTTTATTATTAACTCAAAAAGCAATACTTATGAAGAAAACCATCTTCTTGATTTTGTGCTTGTTATGTTCCATCGGAGCCATGGCGCAAAAGAAATCAATCACAGGCGTGGTTACGGATGCTATCGGTGAAACAGTCATCGGAGCAAGTGTTGTCGAGGTCGGTACCACCAATGGTGTAATAACTAACCTTGACGGCAAGTTTACGTTAATGGTCGATCCCAATGGAAAGATCAAAGTATCTTATGTTGGTTATCAGCCTCAAGTAATCGACGTAAAAGGCAAAAATTCTTTTAATATTAAGTTGAAGGAAGACTCTGAAATGCTGGATGAAGTGGTTGTTACCGGTTATGGTGGTAAACAGCTACGTACGAAGGTTACGAACTCTATTTCAAAAGTTAGTGAGGAATCATTAAAGGTTGGTGTCTTTTCTAATCCGGCACAAGCGCTATCAGGTGCGGTTTCCGGTTTAAAAGTGACACAGAGTTCCGGTAATCCAGGAAGTACACCGACCATTGTACTCCGTGGAGGTACAGAATGGGATGGATCAGGTTCTCCTTTAGTAATGGTCGACGGACAGCTCCGTGACGGTTTAAATGATATCAATCCGGAAGATATCGAATCTATGGAAGTTTTGAAGGATGCAGGTGCTACTGCATTGTATGGTGCACGAGCCAGTAATGGTGTAATATTGATTACAACCAAAACGGGTAAAGCCGGTAAGGCGGAAATTAATCTTAAGGCTAAGGTAGGTATGAACTACATTAATAATCCCTATGATTTTCTAGGAGCTAAGGATTTTATCACAGCTTTACGTACAGCCTATGATACGACACCATGGGCCAGTAAATCATCATTGGATGGTGCCTCCGCTTATGGGACAGGAAATAAATATGGCAGCGATTTGGTTTGGAATTTACTGGTAAAGGACAACGAAAACGAATTTCTATTGAATAAAGGCTGGCAACAAATGCAGGATCCGCTTGATCCTTCAGTGACCCTTCTTTATAAAGATATCAGACCCTCTGATTATAATTTGAATAACCCTTCTCTAACTCAGGATTATAATGTAAATATGTCAGGTGGAAATGATAAAGGAACTTATTATGCTGGTTTAGGGTATAATAAATCAGAAGGACTTCCCATTTCTTCTTTTTATGAGCGTTATAGCTTTATTTTCAATGGCAGTTATAAGTTGGCTGATTGGATTACCGCAAGTTCTAATTTTAATTACAATCGTGCTAATTGGCGTTCTATGCCCGGTTCGCAAGATAATGAAGGGAACTATTTTGGATGTATAATGTCTTTACCCCCTACTGTTCGATATGAAGATGAAGATGGAAATCCTGTTCTCGGTCCTAATCATAGCGATGGAAACCAGTCATATCAGCCTGAAAAATGGCTTGTAGATAACCAAACAGATAAATTTACAATGATCCAATCGTTGGAAATCAGGCCAATGAAGAACCTCGTAATTAAAGGTACCGCCAACTGGTATTATTCGGAAGGTGTCTATGAGAGTTTTACCAAAGATTTCGAAACAGCTCCGGGTAAATTCAATACAACTAGATCTTCTTCTGCCAAATTTGAACGTGACTTCTCTCAAACTTATAATGTGGTACTAAATTATAATAACACATTTGCTCAAAATCATAATATAGATGTCATGTTGGGTTCTGAATACTACGATAAAAAGACAAAAGGATTTAGTGCGGCAGGTTCCGGTGCTCCTACTGACGATTTTGCAGATCTCAACCTGACAGATAACGGGGAAGGGAAGCGCACAATTGATTCATGGCATAGCCAGTATCGCATTCTTTCTTATTTTGGTCGTTTGAATTATGATTATCTGGGGAAATATCTGTTATCAGGGGTGTTCCGTTATGATGGTTATTCTTCGTTGCTTGGGGATAACCGTTGGGGATTTTTCCCGGGAGTATCTGCCGGATGGATTTTTGGCAAAGAAGACTTCATAAAAAATGCCGTTCCTGATTTGTCTTTTGGTAAGTTACGCTTCAGCTATGGTGTGAATGGTAATGCAACAGGTATTGGAGCTTATACTTTACAGGGTTCTTATAATTCTCAAAAATACAATGGTAATGTAGGATATCTGATTGGCTCTCTCCCTAATCCGGGATTAAAATGGGAAAAGACCCGTACAACTGAAGTTGGTATAGACTTAAGCTTCTTTGATAACCGACTGAACGCAAACTTTACTTATTATAACCGTTTAACGATGGATAAATATGCTGATTTGAGCTTGCCTACTACTACCGGTTTTTCATCAGTAAAGAATAATAATGGAGATTTTCGTAACAGTGGTGTTGAGATGGAGCTATCTGGTACAATACTCAAGATAAAAGATTGGACTTGGAAAATGGGAGGTAATATTTCGTATAATAAAAATAAAGTTGTTACCTTACCGAACAATGGTCAGCCAAAGAATCGTATTGGTGGCCAGCAAATTTATACCGGACGTAAAGTTTTAGATGAAGCGGGGAATCAAGTAGATGAAGTAATTTTTGTAGGTGGCAAACAAGAAGGACAGGAACCGGGTATTTTAGTCGGATATAAAGCGGAAGGATTATATAAAGATTGGAAGGATATTCCTGAAGATCTGGTCGTAAAAACAGGAAATTATCAAGGAAAATATCAATATGGTCCGAAAGCGTATGCTGCATTGTCAGATGCAGAAAAAGCGAAAGCTCTTCAGATTGAACCCGGTGATGTAAAATGGAAAGACATTAATAATGATGGTATGATTGATGCTTTTGATCAGATAGTAATAGGGAATACGACTCCTCATTGGTTCGGTGGTTTCAATACTACATTGACATGGAAAGGTTTGACGCTGTATGGACGCTTCGACTTTGCATTGGACTATTGGATTTATGATAATACGACTCCTTGGTTCTTGGGATGTATGCAAGGTGGATATAATACAACAACCGATGTATTCAATACTTGGAGCGAAGAAAATCCTAACGCTAAATATCCAAGATATGTATGGGCCGATCAGTTAGGCACTGCCAATTATTATCGTACCTCTACCATGTTTGCTTATAAAGGTAATTATCTGGCAATCCGTGAGCTCTCTTTGTCTTATTCTTTACCTCAGAATATCGCACGGAAATTTTATTGCCAGAAATTAGATGTATCTGTAACAGGTCAAAACTTAGGATATATTACTTCAGCCAATGTAGCAACTCCGGAAGTTTCAAGTGCCGGTTCTGGATATGCCTTACCGCGTACTTTACTCTTCGGTATTAATGTTACATTTTAATAATTTGAAATATAAGAAATATGAAAACAATAAAATCAATAATTATATCAGGTATGTTACTGGTAATATCTGGTGGCATAATGACTTCATGCAGTGATTTATTGGATTTATCTCCAATTGATTTTTACGGAAGTGGTTCTTATTGGACCACTGAAGCACAAGTTACCGGTTATATGGATGGTCTTCATAAACATCTGCGTGATGTAGCCGAACAACACATTTTCACCTTCGGAGAACTAAGAGGAGGAATCTATAAAAGTGGCAATGCATCTGATGGTAACGCACTATATTATGGCAGTATTATATTGCAGAATTTTGATAAGAACAATACAGGTGTAACCGGTTTTGGAGGTCATTATGGACGTTTGGCTAATATTAATTTATTTATTGACCGTGTGACGAAAGCAGATTATGTAGATGATGCCAAGAAGAAATTTTATTTAGGACAGGCATATGGTTTACGTGCTTTTATCTATTTTGAACTTTATCGTATTTATGGCGGTGTACCTTTGAGATTGGATGTAGAAGTAATTGATGGAGTGCTTGATCCCAATAAATTATATATGGCTCGTGCAACACCTAAAGAAGTAATGACGCAAATCAAGAAAGATTTGGATCTTTCAATGGAGTATTTTGGCAATGTAACAGCTTTTGATCCATATAATCGCGGTAAAAAAGTATATTGGTCCAAAGCAGCTACTGAGTGTTTGATGGGAGAAGTTTATCTATGGACTTCCAAGGTTACTACAGGTGACAACGAGGCTAATATTGCTGATTTGGCAGTAGCAAAACAACATTTACAGAGTGTCATTGATAATTACGGTCTGAGTATGATGGATAATTTTTCAGATGTTTTCGAAGCTAAATCCCATAAAGGCAACAATGAAATAATATTTGCGATTCGTTATCTTGAAGGAGAAGCGACCAATAGAAATGTCAACTATACATACATGAGTCAGGGAGAGATAGATAAAGGAGGTTTTCGTGAAGATGGGACTCCATGGAACGATCCTTTAGGATTAAAGAAAAGTGGTGCTCAATGGTGTGAGTATATTCCTGAACTCTTTCAATTATTTGACGTAGAAGACACTCGTCGTGATGCGACTTTCCTGGCTTCTTATAAAAAAGATAAAGATGGTAATTTAAGTCTTTGGGGAACTCATGTCCAAAAGAATATAGGTTACATAAATTCTGAAGGCAATCGTGTTTTTTGTGGGGATTATGCATTCTATCGTCTACCTTGGGTTTATCTTTCATTAGCCGAAATTGCTAATATGGAAAGTGATAATTCTGGTGTTGAGAAATATATCAACCTGGTTCGTAAACGTGCTTATGCTTCCAATTGGGACGAAAATAAGCATGGGTATAAATCAGGAGATTTCACTCAAAATGAGTTGGCCATATTACATGAAAAAGATAAAGAATTTGTTCAAGAAGGGCAACGTTGGTGGGATGTGTTACGCATGACTCTGACAAAAGGTGGTAAGCATTTAGTATTCTGTAAAGAAGCTAATTTGAAAAATAATGGAGTGCCAATCTTAAATGAAGCGACAGAGAGTCACAAAGTTCTTTGGCCTATTGAACAGAATATGCTTGATAAAGATCCGTCAATAAAGCAAACTCCAGGGTATGAAGAATAACACAATATCTGCATACTTAATATGTTAGTTATATCAAATGTGATTTCTATTAATATTTGATACTCTTTTCTTAGTAATAGTATGTTTTTGCATGCTATTACTAAGAATCTTTTTTATTAGTTTGTATAAATGAATCTTTTTTGCTAACATTGTGAGTGAGTGTAAAATAACTTATTTAATATAATTATATAATATGAAAAAATATTGCTTACTTCTATTCTGTCTAATATGTATTCCTTTAATGGGGCAGCCTATTTATAAGCCGAATTGGGAGTCTATAGATAAAAGGCCGGTTCCTGCATGGTTTGAAAATGCGAAATTTGGCATTTTTATACATTGGGGATTATATTCTGTACCGGCATGGTCGCCCAAAGGAACTTATTCGGAATGGTATAAATATTGGCTTGATAAAAGAACATTGATGGGTAATGGAAATTTTACAGGAACAGAAATATATGATTACCATCGGAAAATGTATGGAGAAGATTTCACTTACGCAGATTTTGCCCCCATGTTCAAAGCTCTTAGTTATGATCCCGAAGAATGGGCTGATTTATTTGAGCGCTCAGGTGCAAAATATGTAGTGCTGACAACCAAGCATCATGATGGATTTGCCTTATGGCCAAGTAGAGAGGCATCAATCAGCTATGGCAGACCATGGAATAGTATGGAAATTGGAGCACATCGTGACCTGGTGGGAGAATATGTAGATGCGTTACGGAAAACGGATATCAAAGTCGGATGCTATTTTTCTTTAAGAGAATGGGATAATCCACTTTATAATAAAGAGACAATGGATTTGTTTTATGAACGCCATTGGTTTCCGCAATTACAAGATTTGGTAAATCGTTATAAGCCGGATCTGATATGGGCTGACGGTCCTGATCAGATAAATGACAAACAGTGGCAAGCTGAAAGGACATTAGCTTGGTTGTATTCAGAATCTCCGGTAAAAGACAGCATCGTGGTCAATGACCGCTGGGCCAATAACACCGGCAGAAAACATGGTGACTATTATACACGAGAATATAGCAGTACTAACAGTACTTTTGATAAGCCATGGGAAGAGTGCCGCGGAATTGGCCTCTCTTTTGGATATAATCAGAATGAAGATTTGGAAGATTACACTTCACCGAAAGCATTAATATTGACGCTTGCAAACATAGTTAGCCAAGGTGGAAACTTACTATTGGATATTGGTCCAAACGCTAATGGCAAAATTCCTCCTATAATGCAGGAACGCTTGTTGCAGATAGGTAAATGGCTGCAGGTAAACGGAGAAGCGATTTATGGGACACGCGCTTGGAACCGTTCATGCCAATGGACTAAGGGTAACAGGGAGTGGAAATCAAAAGAGAAGCATTATGTCAGTGGAGATGCTATATTGAAACAGACAGTCGATCCGGAGCCCGGATATGCGGTAAAAGAAGTTTTTTTCACCCAAAAGGGAGAAAACGTATACGCTATTTTACCTCAATATCCTAAAAATAAAATTGTGTTGAAAAACGTTCAAACAAGGAATAAGACTAAGATTGCTTTATTAGGATCAGATAAGAAAGTCCTTTGGAAACAAAAAGGTAATGATCTTGAAATCACAATGCCTTCTCTGTACGCAGATGAATTACCTTGTGATTATGCATGGGTTCTTAAATTGGACAATATAGAAAATAAAAAAGATCGATAGGTATATTGTATAAAACCGATTAGTTCCTTTTTTGTTGCACGAGCATGCTGCACAAATTGAAAAGGCAGTATCTGAGTATCTTTCTGTATACTTGGGTACTGCCTTAAATATAAACTCTATGAAGCTTTTTCTTTAAATAATTATCTCTATAAGTATAGCTGAATTTATTTTCCTTCAAGTATCCGTCACTTAGTACTATAAAATGTTAATAGTGGCATTGCTTTTTCTATTGTGTTAGAATGTCTGTATTGTAAATAATTATCAATATTATTTCTAATGACTTTCTTTTTCCCCTGTTCTTGTCCGCAGTAATGTTTATATTGCATTTTTATAACATTTATCTGTTGTTTTATACCATTAGTCTACCGTCTGAAAAAAGTTATTTTCTCACCTATATTAGCCTTTGGGGGCTTAAAAAACAAATTGTATATATCTGTATATCAGCTTCTTTTCTGCTTACTCTCTTTCTCTTCTCCTTCCATTTTTCGCCTACCGTCCCGATAGAACTTAGCAAACAGTTTTAAAAACACATATAAACATCTTTATTATTAACTCAAAAAGCAATACTTATGAAGAAAACCATCTTCTTGATTTTGTGCTTGTTATGTTCCATTGGAGCCATGGCGCAAAAGAAATCAATCACAGGTGTGGTTACGGATGCTACCGGTGAAACAGTCATCGGAGCAAGTGTTGTCGAGGTCGGCACTACCAATGGTGTAATTACCGACATTGACGGCAAGTTTACATTAATGGTCGATCCCAACGGAAAGATCAAAGTCTCTTATGTTGGTTATCAGCCTCAAACGATCGATGTAAAGGGCAGAAATTCTTTTAATATTAAGTTGAAGGAAGATTCTGAAATGTTGGATGAAGTGGTTGTAACAGGTTATGGCGGTAAACAATTGCGTTCTAAAGTGACTAACTCCATAGCCAAAGTAAAAGAGGAAACTTTAAAACAAGGTATGTTTACTAATCCGGCTCAAGCTCTTTCCGGTGCTGTAGCAGGTTTGTCAGTAAGTCAGACTTCGGGTAATCCGGGTAGTGCTCCAACTTTAGTACTCCGTGGTGGTACGAACTTTGATGGTTCCGGTTCTCCACTGATCTTAATTGACGGTCAGGTACGCTCTTCGCTGAGTGATATTAATCCGGATGATATTGAATCAATGGAGGTGTTGAAAGATGCCGGTGCAACTGCTATTTACGGTGCACGTGCTAATGATGGTGTAGTACTTGTAACAACAAAACGTGGTAAGGCGGGTAGAGCAGAGGTAAATCTAAAAGCAAAGTTTGGCTTGAACTACTTCAAGAATTCTTATAACTTTATGAATGCCGGTGATTACCTTTATTGGATGCGTACAGGTTATATGAATGCTTACGTTGGAGATATGAAACACCCGGACGGCGCTAATGTGAAAGGATGGTCTTCTCTAAGCGGATTGACTACTGCAACTCCTTATGGAACAGGTAATTTATATTTTGACAAGGATGGTGTAACGCCATTAGACGGAAATAAAACAAGTTCTGCTATTTGGAGTCCGATGATCTATTCAGATAATCTATCTTTTCTGCTCAATCAAGGATGGCAGACTATGATTGACCCGGTATATGGAGATAAAATTATTTATAAAAATACAGACATTGCCGATTTTAATATAAACACACCTTCATTCTCTCAGGATTATAACTTAAGCGTAAGCGGTGGTAATGATAAAGGAAGTTATTATGCCGGCTTGGGCTACAATAAGAGTGAGGGTACAGCAGTAGGTAACTGGTATCAACGAATTACTTTTACTTTTAATGCTGATTATAAACTTAAGGAATGGTTAACTTCTAATTCAAGTTTCAATTTTGCAGATGCGACCTGGAACGGACTTCCTGCATCGCAAACAGCTGAGGCTAACTATTTCTCACGCTGTCTTTCATTACCTCCTACTTTCCGTGGTTATAATGCAGATGGAGATATGCTATTAGGACCGAACTCCGGTGATGGTAACCAACAATACAATTTTAAGCAATTCGTTCGTGATAATAATACGGATAAGTTTACGATGAATCAATCTTTCACAATTGATTTCATGAAAGGTCTCTCATTGAAATTAGGAGCCATCTGGTATTATTCCGAAGAAAAAACAGAAGCTTTTAATAAAGACTATTTGAGCTCTCCGGGTAACTTGATTACATCTCACGCCACCTCTGCTTCATATAGCCGTACTTTAGACCAAACATATAATGCCGTATTGAACTATAATTATCAGATCAATAAGGACAACTTCTTGGATGCAATGGTTGGTTTTGAATACTATGATTCATACGGCAAGGGATTCAGTGCTTCTGGTTCTGGAGCTCCCACCGATGATTTTATGGATTTGGAATACACCTCAAAAGAGGAAGGAATGCGTTCTATAGACTCTTCACATTCTCGTCAACGTATTATGTCATTCTTTGGACGTGTTAATTATGACTACCAATCTAAGTATCTGCTTTCTTTGGTTTTAAGACGGGATGGATATTCCAAATTAGCTAAAGAAAACCGTTGGGGAGTATTTCCGGGTGTATCAGCGGGATGGGTGTTCAGTAAAGAAGAATTTATGGAAAACACAGCATCTATTCTTTCATTCGGTAAATTACGTGCCAGCTTTGGTTTAAATGGTAATGTAAACAAGAACTTTGTTGGAAACTATACAGTTCAGGGAGCTTATGGCAGCAATCGCTATAATGGTTCAACCGGTTTCTTGTTAAGCAGCATTCCTAACCCATATTTGATGTGGGAAAAATCGAGAACTTTTGAAGTCGGTTTAGATATGGGCTTTTTGGAAAATCGCATCAATGCTAACTTGACATATTACAACCGTTTGACTAGTGATAAATATGCTAATATCACAGTACCGTCTACTTCAGGTGTAAGTTCTGTTACTTCAAACAATGGTGAGTTCCAGAATCAAGGATTTGAATTTGAATTAGGATTCCGGATCATTGATTCCAAAGACTGGAAGTGGAACTTGAACTGGAATGGTGCTTTGAACAAAAACAAGGTTGTTTCTTTGCCGGACAATGGACTTGAAAGAAATCGTCAAAGTGCTTATCAGGTTTATACTGGAAACGGAGATGAAAAAATGTGGGTTGGTGGATATCAGGAAGGACAACGTCCGGGCGATCTATACATGTTTGTGGCAGAAGGACTTTATAAATCTCAAGACGAAATCCCGGCTAACTTGATTGACTTGACAACAGGTAATAACGGTTCAAGTGGCCGTCCTCTTTATGGTGGAACAGAAGGTTACAATAAATTAACAGATTCTCAAAAAGCCAATGCCCTTCCGATTCAGCCGGGTGACGTGAAATGGAAAGATGTAAATGGCGATGGAGTTATTGATAATTATGACATGGTGAAAATTGGGAATACTGTTCCTAAATGGACAGGAGGTATCAATACTACTGTAAGCTGGAAGGACCTTACCTTGTCTGCACGTTTCGACTATGCATTGGGATTCACCGCAGTGGACTGGAAAACAATGTGGATCATGGCATGTGCTCAAGGTACTTATAATACCATTGAGGAGACCAAAAACACATGGACTCCTGAAAATCCGAATGCTAAATATCCAACTTATGTATGGGCCGATCAATTGGGTAAACGTAATTATTGCCGTAGCTCATCCATGTTTGCCTATAATGGAAATTATCTGGCGCTGCGTGAACTCTCATTATCCTATAAATTACCATCTGTATGGGCGCAAAAAGCTAAGTTGAGCAATGTGGAACTATCTATTACAGGTCAGAACTTAGGCTATTTGACAGAAGCAAAACACCTATTCTCACCGGAAAAAGCAGATAATAATGGAGGATATCCATTACCTCGTACAGTGATTTTTGGTATTAATGTTTCTTTCTAAATATAAAAAAGACAAATTATGAAAAAGATAATATATATCATTTCCTTATTTGTATCGTCTGTGCTTTACACTTCATGCGATGCATTGGATCTCGCTCCGGAAGACTATTTCGGAAGCGGCAACTACTGGAATAATAAAGCCCAGGTGGAAGGGTTTATGAATGGCATGCACTCTCAATTGAGAGGTAACTATAATATGTTTTATTGTTTGGGAGAATTGCGCGGTGGTACACAGCGCGTTGGTAGTTCTTCACAAAACACCAGTTTGGACTATGCCATATTGCGTACCAACACTTTAAGCCAGGATAATCCGGGATTCAGCAACTGGTTTGGATTATATAGTCCGATTATGCAAGTTAATCATTTCATTCAAAAAGTTGAGAATGAATGTGATTTTTTAAGTGAGGCAGACAGAAAAGCCTATTTAGGACAAGCATATGGTTTAAGGGCTCTTTATTATTTTATGCTTTATAAAACTTACGGCGGGGTACCTATTGTAACAACAGTCGAGTTGCTGGATGGCAAAGTGACTGCAGATAAATTTTATGTCGAACGTGCTACACCCGAGGCCACTATGGCCTTCATAAAAGAAGATATCGGTAAATCTGAAAACTATTTTGGTACAGAAGAAGTGACCAATAAATATGATAAGACAATGTGGTCTAAAGCTGCTACTCTGATGTTGAAAGCGGAAATTTATATGTGGGCTGCTAAAGTTTCAATAAATGGCTATACAGCTTCTGGAAGATCGGATTTAGAAACAGCCAAAACAGCTCTGAATGGAGTGATAGGCAAATTTCAGCTATTAAATAAATTCAGCGATGTATTTAGTACAGCTAACCGTAATAATGCAGAGGTTATTTTCACCTTACATTTTGCTGATGGCGAAGCTACAAACTGGGGAGGCATGTTCCTCTATCAGGAGGCAGTATTCATTGGACAGGTATATGACCGTGATGATAATAAAATTGAAACGGATACATTAAATTTGAAAGGTACCGGAGGTACATTCCGCCATGAATATACAGAAGATTTCTGGAAAAGCTATAGCGATAAAGACACTCGTCGTGATGCAACATTCTTAGAATATTATACCCAAAAGAATAAAGAAGGCTTTGGTTGTGTTATGCTTAAGGCTATTGGTTCTATCAACTCGAACAACAATCGTATTTATGATACCGATGTGATTGTTTACCGTTATGCCGATGCTTTATTGATGATGGCTGAAATAGAAAATGGTTTAGGAAATCCTTGCGCAGGTTATATTAATGAAGTGCGTGAACGTGCATATGGCTCCAATTATGAGGCTAATAAATATACGGAAGGAAATTATGCAGAGAATGAATTGACCATTCTCCAGGAACGTGATAAAGAGTTTGTTTGGGAAGGTAAGCGATGGTTTGATGTAGTACGTATGCATGATGCTAATGGCAAATCTCTTGCTTTCTCTGCTACTGCGAATTATCCTTCGGATAAACCTCTTTTGGACTCAAGTGAGGAATATAAGTTATTATGGCCTATCGATGTTAACATTATGAGTGTCAATCCGTTGCTGAAACAGACACCTGGATATGAAAAATAAAACTTAATCAATAGGTTTTAAATATGATTATTTATTAAATGTAGAAGCTGTCTCGGTTATTATTGAGACAGCTTCTCTTTTTTCATAGCCATACACACATTACTCCTTATTCTCCAATCATAGAGCCGATTTTTATATATGCAGATGGAGGAGAACAAAATAAAGCGGGGAATGTCCGACCGGACATTCCCCGCTTATACTAACTAATCAATTTTCATATCCCGGAGTCTGTTTTAATGCCGGATTATCTGTCAATACACTTTCGTTGATCGGCCATAATAAGCGGGTAGCAACGGCTGAAGTACGTTTAGTCACATAGTCTGCACCAAGCAATCTTAAGTCATACCAACGTTTTCCCTCAAACATAAACTCACGCATACGTTCTTTCAAAATAGCTTCCAAAGGATCTTCGTCACCGGACATATATTTATTATCTGTATAGAAGTCTCCTTTATCATTGGGATAAGCCAATGTAGCTTTGTTGGCTTCAAAGAATTCTTTTCCATAAGCACGTTCACGGACCTGATTAATTTCGGCAGTCGGATCCTCACTCAACAATGCTTTAGCCTCAGCAAGCAATAACAGGCAGTCGGCATATCGGTAGATTGGATAATCATTCAAGAAGCTACGTTGTGAAGCTCCATCAAGTAGAACTCCCTGGTATTTATTACAAAATGGAGCAATATATTTAACTGTACCATCCTGCTGTTTCTGGTAGACTGCCGTCATAGAAGCATCTTTACGGGTGTCTCCATCGCGGAATGCTTTATTGTACAAATCATATCTTATCTGTAGACGAATCAAACCGTTCAATTGTCCTTCGGGCAAATCTTTAAATGACACTCCCTCTTTATTGCAATAAGTAGAGGTCATATATGCTTGTTGGGGCACCAGGTTCTGTCTGAATCTATCGTCCCACATATTATACTCGTCTTTAGCGTTGCGTATTGAGAAAATGATTTCAGAGTTGTCTTTATTGTTATAAGCAAATACTTTTGAGAAATCATCTTGCAAACTAACATTTGCATTGCTGACGATTGATTGCAAAGCAGTTTTAGCTGTAGTATAGTCGGCTGTACCGCCACCCATTTGGCGACCACTCCATAAATAAACCTCACCTTTTAACATCTGTGTAGCAGCCATCGACCAGTAATATCTGCCATATTTGAAAGAATAATCGCTGCCAAATCCTTTTTCGGACGCTGTAATGTCTTCTTTGATTTGTTTCATCACCTCCTCCGCAGGAGAAGCTGCTTTCGATAGATTGCTTAAATCCAAAGAAGCCCCATTCGTATAGTCAAGATAGAGGATAACATCTCCCCAAGAGCGTAGCAAATGGAAATAAAGATAAGCACGCATTCCATAAGCTTCGCCTAAGTAATAGTTTTTACCAGCTTCGGAGAGTACTGTCGTTTCCTTTGTTTTGGCTATCATCAGATTGATCTGATTGATCACTTTGTACATTCCTGCGAAGTTGCTTATTCCTGTATTCTCTTTATTGATTGTATTGAAAGGCAGACGCTCCATACCTTGAGTTGCTTCTCCTCCGAAAGGAACATCTCCGTAAATATCTGCACGAGGCTCACCTAACAAGAAAAAGTTAAAGCTGCATTCTCTAAGCAATGCGTGCAACCCCACATTAAAAGTGCTGAACTGGGCCTCTGTCTTCCAGTAATTACTATCTGCAATAGAACTGGTAGGATCAATATCCAGCGCATCACATCTTGAAAACAGCAGGAGAGAAAGCCCTGCTAACATATATGTAAATATTTTCTTCATAATGCTATTTGTATTAGTCATATATAATTAGAATGTCACTGACAAACCGAATAAAACTGTTCTCGGAGTAGGATAACGGCCGTTATCTATTCCACGGCCATAAGTCGTATCTACAGCCGGTTCAGGTGAAACGCCTGTGTATCCGGTGATATAGAATAGATTCTGACCTGTTACATAAACAGAGGCATCTGTCATGCCTACTTTACTAATCCATGTTTTAGGCAGATTATAGTTCAATGTCAGTTCACGAAGGGCCAAATAGTCACCTTTTTCATAGAAACGTGAACTGTTATTGTCAATAGCCGTAAGACCATTATTTGAACGTGTTATATTCTTCTTACTTAACTGGTCGGCATAATAGAATGCAGGCAGATCAGTATCGGTATTTGTTTCACTCCATGTTTTTTTAACTTCTTTAATGATGTTGAACGAACCTTGATATTGCCCCAATGAACGTGCTGCAAGGTCATTATAAATCGTATGTCCTAAAGCATAATCGAAACGGGCATATAAGGAGAGGTTTTTATAACCCAATGTAGTAGAGAATCCACCGGTAACTTTTGGGAATATATTTCCTACTACTTGACGGTCGTATCCATTAATAACACCATCGCCATTAATGTCTTCCCAGCAAACATCACCCGGTTCGATAGGTTGCCATCCCTCTTTTCCGGCATATTGGGCTGCAAGTCCCGGACCATATAAGTTGGCTACCTCATCGATACGATTATTGGCATATTTTTTCACATCATCCCAATCTTTGAATATGTGGTTTTGTTTATAGGCAACTAGTTCTCCCAGTTTACCACCTTCCTGACGACCGGCGATCCATTTGGTTTCATCTGTTCCATCGGCTTTTTTACGTCCGGTTGCTACTTCATAACCACCAACACGATTATTGGGATTACCATTGTAGGGCAATTTTACGATCTTGTTTGCAACAGAAGACAGGTTGGCTGTTACATCCCATGTTAACCCTTTCGGATTATTCAGAATATTAGCTCTGACTTCCATTTCAAAACCATAATTACGCAGAGTTCCCATATTGGTCATGATTTCCGTGAAACCGGTATATCCCGGAAGAGCTTGTTTGGTTAACAAATCCTTTGTAGTACGGTTATAATAGTCGAGGATAAAGCTCAAACGATTATTTAAGAATCCGATGTCAAGTCCTGCTTCAAATGACTGACTTTGTTCCCAACGTAATCCAGTGTTTACCAAACCTGAATTGTAGAATGCGGTTGAACCTCCGTATGTTTTTGCACCTACTTGTGAATATGCACCATATACATCAAAATTTCCGATTCCATTCACATTTCCATTGACACCATAGCTCAAACGGGGTTTCAAGTTAGAAATAACTCCTGATATCTTAGAGTCTTTCCAGAATCTTTCTTCCATAATATTCCAACCGACAGACACACCCGGGAAGAATCCCCAACGATTATCTTTCAGTTTCGAAATACCGTCATAACGAGCAACAAACGAAATTAAATATCTCATATCGTAGTTATAGTTAATACGTCCGAATCCGGAAAGAATACGATATGCTGTTTTGGTTGTTGAAGTATAGGTTCTTGTAGAGCCTGCGTTTAAGGTAGGAATATCATCAGTCGGAGAATTTTGAGTTTTAGCTTCAAAATCGAACTGATCATAAGTGAAATATTCGGTTCCTAACATTGCTTCCAGATTATGCTTTTCTGCAAAAGTATCTGTGTATGTCAGTGTTCCGTTCAACTGAATTTGATTGTATTTCTGAACATAAGCCTCAGCCTGGCGTGTATTGTCAGGAGTTGCGGAAGATTGAGCTTGATAAGATTTATTAAACTTCTCTCTCTGCCAGTCATAACGATAAAGTGAAGCATTGCCATTTAACACTAATTTTTTAGGTAAAATGTCAAGGGCAAATCCAACACTGTAGGTTGATTTATTAGTGCTGTTCTCGCTCGTCAACTTATCTCTGTAATAATCGGGATTACCGTCTCCTGTACCGAAACCGGAGGCCGGAGTTCCATCTTCATTCCAAGGATTCCATGTCGGACGTTGAGAGCGTGTACGGTAGAAAAATTCATATTGACCGATCCAGAGTTCCGGTTGAGTTGACCAAGAGTAAGTCGCATTTGCCTTTACCGTCAAAAAAGGGAATACTTTATACGAACCGTTCAATGCTCCATTGAAACGTTCGTATCCGGTACCTCTAATCTGACCATCTTCTTTGTAATAGCCTAGGCTGGCAGAGAAGGTTCCTTTATCGTTACCGCCTGTAATGTTTACATAATGGTCTTGTGTCAAAGCGCTATTATTGAAAACAACATCATCCAACTCACCTGAGTAGTCTTTATATAGAATTGTTTTTCCATCATAAAATGGGTCTGCCATAGAAGCCCAACCTTCATTCTTTAAGTTAGCGTTTTCATCTGTCAAATAACGGATGTCAAATAGATTGTTACCAATACCATATCCCATTTGTGTATCTACATTGGTACGTCCGGTTCTTTTGTAACCTAAACGATTGTAGTAGATGTAGTCGTGCGCATCGCAAAAGTCATAACCTTTACGAGCGAAATTCACACCCATTTTGAATTTATAGTTAACAGATGCTTTACCTTCTTTACCACTTTTAGTCTCAACCAAAATAACACCGCCATTGGCACGCGCTCCATAAATAGCGGTTGAAGCAGCATCTTTAAGGACTTGAATCGACTCAATATCGGAAGGATTGATATCGCTCATGCTATTGCGGACAATACCATCGACTACGATAAGTGCTTTACTATTATCACCTGTAATAGTGGCACCACCACGTAATGTAATATCCGGTTCACTACCGGGTTGACCTGTTTTGTTTACAACACGGAGTCCTGTTACAGAGCCTTGCAAGGATTGTCCTGCGTTGCTGAAAGCCGCATTTTTAAGTACCGAGTTATCCAATTTAGAGATAGCAGTAGTCAAAGTAGCACGCTTTTGTGAACCTCCATATCCTGTTATCACTACTTCATCCAACACTTCTGTGTCTTCCTTCAGTACTATCTTATAGGTATTTTCAGCACCAACAGTAATCGTCTGAGATTTATACCCAATATAGCTAACTGTAAATTTAGCACCAGTAGCTATCGTTAAAGAGAACTCGCCGTCAAAGTTAGTTATGGTACCATTAGTTGTACCGACTTCAACGACACTTGCACCAATGATTGACTCACCGGCACCATCTGTAATCACACCCGTGATAGATTTCTTTTGCGCCATGGTCCCAAGAGAACATAAAATGCACAAAATCAAGAAGATGGTTTTCTTCATAAGTATTGCTTTTTAGTTAATAATAAAGAAAATTATAATTGTTTTTACTAAGTTCTATCGGTACTTGGTATTTTCATTACCTAAATAATAAATGAAAAAGGTTAAATTTATTATTTCTTTTCATTTATATACTATCAAACCGTTGCAAATATATATATTATATTAAAAACTCACAAGCATATTTTAAATATATTTTTTATATAGACGAAATAATATTGAAAAACTAAGATAATCCACTTGGAAATTTCACAAAAGATTGTTTATGGGGTATCCTCTCTCATATAATATTGATTTCTTATATTATATATATAGCGATTCACCTTAGAATAGGTATATGTAATATATTATTGTTTTAAAAAGCTATTGGACTGACTTGAAAAGGGCGAGAGAATATATTCAAAAACCTTATTATATGTTATAAGGTGTTTCTTTGTGTTGAAATATAGATAATTTTTCTTGGCTTATTGAAAAGTAGATTTTAGAGGAATTGGGGCGAGAAAAAAATATTTAGTGCTTCACTACTTTTCACCATTATTAATTCATAAGTGTTTTTTTACTAAAAATACCCTGTTATTTTGATTCACTATTAAGACGTAATAGTTTGTATTATAGACAATTATGTTTTTATCTGATTCTGGGATTACTATTTAAAAGGATAAGTCCCGATAGGACTGTACTCATTTTCAGGTATTTATATTTATGGAGTTTAGAAGAGATAATTTTCCTTTTTTATTAACTAAAAATCAATTTATGAAAAAAGTCCTTTTTATTTTGTTGGGCTGTTTGCTATCGTTTAATGTGATGGCACAGGTAAAGGCGATTTCGGGACTGGTAACAGATGTTACCGGGGAGCCCGTTATTGGGGCAAGTGTTGTAGAAGTGGGAACCACTAATGGAGTAATTACTGATTTAAACGGTAAGTTCTCGTTAAAGGTGGCACCTAATTCACAATTCTTGGTGAGCTATATTGGCTACAAGCAACAAACAATTAAAGTTGGCTCTGAAAGCACTTATAATATTGTGCTGAAAGAGGATGCGGAGGTTTTGGATGAAGTTGTTGTAGTCGGCTATGGTTCGCAAAAGAAGGTGAACGTTACAGGGGCTGTAGGTATGGTTAGTGCCGAGGCGTTGGAAGCGCGTCCGGTGGCAAATGCTTCACAAGCATTGCAGGGTGTTGTTCCCGGCTTGAACCTTACTGTTGGTAATAACGGTGGTGCCCTTGATGGAACGTTAAACATGAATATTCGTGGAGCCGGAACGATTGGTGATGGATCGGGTTCTTCTCCATTGGTTTTGATTGATGGCATTGAGGGTGATCTGAATACTGTCAATCCCAATGATATCGAATCTGTTTCGGTATTAAAAGATGCTGCATCGGCTTCTATTTATGGTGCAAGAGCTTCGTTCGGTGTAATTCTTGTAACAACGAAGAGTGGTAAGAGCGGTAAGACCAATGTGTCATATAGCGGTAGTGCTCGTTTCTCAGACGCTATTGGTATTCCGGACATTATGGATTCTTACACTTTTGCTCAGTACTTCAATCGTGCTTCTGCCAATAAGGGTGGCGGTGATATTTTTGCCCCTGCTGTAATGGAACGTATCAAAGCTTATCAAGAAGGAACGCTGAAAGCTACTACAGTTGATAATGGAGCAGGTATTTGGCAAAAATGGGCTAACGCGAATGGAAACACGGATTGGTTTGAAGAATTTTATGATCATTGGGCGCCATCTCAGGAACATAACCTTAGTATTAATGGTGGTACGGACAAAACTCAATACTTGATTAGTGGAAGTTTTCTGGATCAGAAAGGTTTAATGCGTCATGGATCAGATAAGTTTCAACGCTACACATTGAATGGTAAAATCACAACGGCTGTCACTGATTGGTTCAAGGTGACGTATTCTACTAAATGGACCCGTGAGGATTTTGAACGTCCTACTTACTTGACAGGAAGCTTTTTCCATAACTTAGCTCGTAAATGGCCTGTGCATCCGGCTTATGATCCTAACGGATTCCCTATGGACGAAGGTGAAGTGGAACAGATGGAAAATGGTGGAAAGCAGAATAGCCAGAAAGATTTTTATACGAATCAGTTGCAACTGGTTTTCGAGCCTATTAAAAACTGGAAAATCAATCTTGAAGGTAGTGTACGTACCACTACTCAATATCAGCATTGGGAAGTATTACCTGTTTATGCCTACAATGTGGATGGAGATCCCTATTATACAGTGTGGGATATGGGATATGGTTCTTATGCGGCAGGTTCTTCTCGCGTGAATGAATATAGTTGGAAGGAAAATTATTATACCACAAATATTTATTCGGACTATTTCAAACAGTTCGATAACGGACATTATTTTAAAGTGATGGCCGGTTTTAATGCAGAGTTATATAAAACCAGAAACATCACGGCTGAGAAAAATACATTGATTACCCCGGGGGTACCTACTATTAATACGGCAACTGATGATCCGCAGGCTTATGGTGGTTATGCTGACAACTCAGTAGCCGGTTTCTTTGCGCGTGTCAACTGGAGTTATAAAGACCGTTATATGTTTGAGGCTAATGGCCGATATGATGGCTCTTCCCGCTTCGTAGGAAAAGAACGTTGGGGATTCTTCCCATCATTCTCTGCCGGTTGGAATATTGCTCGCGAACCATTCATGGAGAGCTTTGCTGAAAAAATTAATATGGGAAGTTTAAAGTTAAGAGCTTCATGGGGTCAGTTGGGTAATACGAATACCAATGATGCGTGGTATCCATTTTATCAAACGATGCCTGTAGGGTCTAATTACGGTTGGCTAGTAAATGGCGAACGTCCTAACTATGCTACAAATCCGGGTATTGTCAGCTCTAAGAAAACTTGGGAGACAGTAGAGACTTGGGATGTCGGTTTGGATTGGTCTTTCTTCAATAACCGTTTATCCGGTTCATTCGACTATTTCGTACGTTATACTTATGATATGATCGGCCCGGCTCCCGAACTTTCAAGTTTGTTGGGAACTTCAGTTCCGAAGATTAACAACTCGGACATGAAATCGTATGGTTTTGAATTGGAGGTAAATTGGAGAGATCGGATCGGTGAAGTTTCTTATGGAGCAAAATTTGTACTTTCTGATGACCAACAGAAGATTCTGCGCTATCCGAATGACTCGTATGACGTAGGTTCGTATTATAAAGGTAGACATTTGAATGATATTTGGGGATTGACAACAATCGGTATTGCTAAATCACAGGAAGAGATGGATGCTCATTTGGCAAAAGTCGATCAATCTTCTGTAGGAACCAATTGGGGTGCCGGTGATATTATGTATGCCGATTTGGATGGTGACGGAAAAATCAGTAACGGAACCAATAAATTAGGAGATACGGGCGATTATCGTATTATCGGTAATTCGACTCCTCGTTTTAAATATGGTATTACACTGGATGCTGCTTGGAAAGGATTCGATTTCAGCATTTTTATGCAGGGGATTGGAAAACGTGACCTGTGGCTGGACGGATGTTATTTCTGGGGAGCCAACGGACAAGGAAATGAGTGGCAATCTACCGGCTTTACCGAACATTGGGATTTCTTCCGTCCGGAGGGTGACCCGTTAGGTGCTAATTTGAATTCATATTATCCGCGCGTCAACTTTAGTGGGGGCCGTAATACCAAGATTCAGACACGCTATTTACAGAATGGAGCATATTTGCGTTTGAAGAATGTCCAGTTGGGTTATACATTGCCTCGGGTATGGACAGAGAAAGCCGGAATATCTTCTGTACGTGTATATGTTTCGGGTGATAACCTGGCAACTATAACCAGTCTTTCTAAGATTTTCGATCCGGAAGCTACCGGAAGTTTGGCCGGAACAGGATCCGGTAAGTTATATCCTTTGCAAAGAGTGATATCTGTTGGTGTTAACGTTAATTTTTAAATTGAAGTATTATGAAGCTTAAAATAAAAAATCTGTTTGTACAAGCATGTTTTGTTGCGGGAGGGGTAATGGCGCTCACGTCCTGTAATGACTTTCTTGATAGAGAACCTCTTTCTTCTGTCACACCGGAAGTCTACTTTCAAACGGTGGATCACTTTGCCGCTTATTCCATAGCGAGGTATCAAAACTATTTTCCTTCGCATGGTGGTTATGGAGCAGGTATAGCGAATAACGATGGTGGAACGGATAATATGGTGGCCGGAGGGCGTAGTAGTCGCTATGTAAAAGGGCTTTGGAAAGTTCCTTCCAGTGATGGTAACTGGAGTTTCAGCAATATCCGTTATTGCAACTACTTCTTTGAGAATGCTGTGCCTAAATATGAAGCGGGTGAGGTTGCCGGAGCAGATGCCGATATTCGCCATTATATTGGCGAAATGCATCTGATGCGTGCTCTTGTGTACTATAATTTATTGCGTACTTACGGTGACTTTCCGATCGTAACAGAGGTTTTGCCCGATGACAAAACGGTGCTGATGGAAAAAGGTGTCCGCCAACCTCGTAATCTGGTTGCCCGCTTTATCCTGAAAGATTTGGATGATGCTGCCAATATGATGTACAGTAAGGGATTTAAAAATAATACCCGTTTGAATCGTGAGACAGCTTTGCTGATTAAATCCCGGGTGGCACTGTATGAAGCCTCTTTTGAAAGATACCACAAGGGTACAGGACGTGTACCGGGAGATGATAACTGGCCGGGAAAGAAAGTACATTCTAATTTCTCATTGGATGTAGAAGCTGAGGTTGACTTCTTCTTGACAGAAGCCATGAAAGCAGCGGAAGAAGTTGCAGATAAAATAACTTTGACCCCTAATACAAAGGTTGAAGATCCTGCTAGTCCTTCTATTATATCCGGATGGAATCCTTATTTTGAAATGTATGCCAATGTTGATTTAAGCGGCTATGACGAAGTGTTGTTCTGGCGTCAGTATGCAAAAACCGGTAGTTTCTCTATCATGCATGGTACTCCGGCATGGATTGCGTCCGGTTCTAATCATGGCTTGTTGAAAAGCTATGTTGAAAGCTTCTTGATGCAGGATGGTCTGCCTTGGTATGCGGCCAGTAGCGCAGCACCTTATAAGGGGGATGCTACATTGGATGATGTGAAGGCTAATCGCGATAACCGTCTTCAGTTGTTTATGTTTGGTGAAAGCAATTTTGTACCAGTATATTCGACCGAGGAACCGGGCACTGTGAAAATGTTTGCTCCGCATCCTGTATCTAACCGTGAAGAGATGAGAGACCAGACAGGATATCGTATTCGTAAATATGCCAGCTTTGATATGGCACAGAATGTATGGGGAAAAGCTGAGTCGACTACCGGATGTATTATTTATCGTGGCGTAGAGGCTTATCTGAATTATCTGGAAGCTTATTATATGAAGAATGGTAACGTTACAGGTAAAGCAGCTCAGTATTGGAGAGCTATTCGTGAGCGTGCCGGATTGGATCCTGATTTTACAAAAACTATCAATGCGACTGATTTGAATCAGGAAACAGATTGGGGTAAGTATTCAGGTGCCCAAGTTGTAGATGCTACCTTATTAAATATACGTCGTGAGCGTCGTTGTGAATTTATTGGTGAAGGTATGCGTTGGGATGATTTGGTTCGTTGGCGTTCGATGGATCACTTGCTGACGAAAAACTATATGCCTGAAGGATGTAATTTCTGGGATGAAATGTATAAGTCGGCTAACAAAGATGAGAATGGTGCTGAGATTACATTTAAAGATTCCGGTGAAGAAGGTTCCAATATCTCTTCACGTACCTTTAAGTATTTGCGTCCTTATGCCATTTTGAAAGCCAATAATGACGTATACGACGGTTATACCTGGCAGAAAGCCCATTATCTCAATCCTGTGCCGGTTCGCGAGATGGAATTGCTGTCTCCGGATGAAAAAGTAGAAACGTCTGTATTATACCAGAACCCTTATTGGCCAACTAAGATTGGAGAGGTTGCTGAAGAATAATTCGGTTTTCAATAGATTATTAAAATAAAGTAGAGGAGAGGGGTGTTATTGAAGATAACGTCTCTCTCTTTTTTATTCTGACTTCAGATATGCTCATCACAAAGTTAAAACTCAGAATCCGAAAGATTCAGAGTAAAATATATCTTGATCTTTAGAGAAATGTTTTCTTCGTACAAGCCAAGTTTATCTTGGCAGCCAGGATGAAGTTTGATTACCATTTTAGATAAGTTTGTTTTCGGTCCTTTAGCACTTTGAAAGAGGGATTTGTCGTTTTATAATTGATCTCTTAGTCTCTTTCTATCCTTTTGGGAGTGTCTGTGTTCTGTGAAAAAACAGACGAAGGAAATTTAGACAGGCTTTTATGGCAAATAGAATTAAAAACAATCCCTTAACTTGTGTGTAGTTTATTAATAGGTTGATATATAATAAAATATTTAATTAATATAGCCATTGTATAATAAAAAATACTATCTTTGCTCCCGATAACATAAATATTAATTAGTCGATACCATGAAAAAAGCTGTAATTCTATTTTCGCTTTTCTGTTTTCTGTGTGCTATACCGGTAGTTCGAGCCGCAGATACAATTTTTGTTCGTGAGACCCGTATTCCTATTTTGATAGAGAGACAAGATAATGTCTTGTTCTATCTTCGTTTGGATGCTAAAGAGAGCCAGACTCTTAATGATGTAGTGTTGAATTTTGGTAAAGGAGTGGATCTGTCTGAAATTCAGTCTATAAAACTTTATTATGGTGGTACAGAAGCATTGCAGGACAGAGATAAGAAACGTTTTGCTCCTGTGGGATACATCTCCAGTAACACTCCGGGAAAAACGCTTGCCGCCAATCCTTCTTACTCAATAAAAAAATCGGAAGTGAGTAATCCTGGCAATCAAGTTGTTTTGAAAGGGAACCAAAAACTGTTTCCGGGAATTAACTATTTCTGGATTAGCCTGCAAATGAAGCCGGGTACATCCCTTACCAGTAAAGTGACTGCCGATATTGCTTCGGTCACTCTGGATGGTAAGAAGGCTCTGTTGGACGTTGTTTCGCAAGAAGGAATTGAACACCGCATGGGGGTAGGAGTACGTCATGCCGGGGATGATAATTCTGCCGCATTCCGTATCCCGGGATTGGTGACTACTAATAAAGGTACACTGCTGGGAGTTTATGATGTACGGTATAATAGTAGCGTGGACTTGCAAGAGCATGTTGATGTTGGTTTAAGCCGTAGTACAGATGGTGGAAAAACCTGGGAGAAAATGCGTTTGCCTTTGGCATTTGGGGAGTTCGGTGGTCTGCCTGCCGGTCAGAATGGAGTAGGAGACCCCTCTATCCTTGTTGATACAAAAACAAATAATGTTTGGGTGGTTGCTGCCTGGACACATGGTATGGGTAACCAACGTGCATGGTGGAGTTCACATCCGGGTATGGATATGAATCATACTGCGCAACTTGTTCTTGCCAAAAGTACGGATGACGGTAAAACGTGGTCTGCACCTATTAATATCACAGAACAGGTAAAAGATCCGTCTTGGTATTTTCTGTTGCAAGGTCCGGGTCGGGGCATCACTATGAGTGACGGTACTTTGGTATTCCCTACTCAGTTTATTGATTCGACACGTGTACCCAATGCAGGTATCATGTATAGCAAAGATGGTGGTAAAAACTGGAAAATGCACAATTATGCACGCACGAATACTACAGAGGCTCAGGTTGCCGAGGTCGAGCCCGGAGTATTGATGTTGAATATGCGTGATAATCGTGGTGGAAGTCGTGCTGTGGCTATTACAAAAGACTTGGGTAAAACATGGACAGAACATGAATCTTCTCGCAAGGCATTGCCGGAATCGGTTTGCATGGCTAGTTTGATAAGCGTGAAAGCCAAAGATAATGTTTTGGGCAAGGATTTATTGATATTCTCTAATCCTAATACGACGAAAGGACGTTATAATACTACTATTAAAATCAGTCTGGATGGTGGTGTGACTTGGTCACCCGAACACCAACTTTTATTGGATGAAGGCAATAACTGGGGTTATTCTTGTCTTACTATGATTGATAAAGAAACGGTTGGTATTCTTTATGAAAGCAGTGTGGCACATATGACATTCCAGGCAGTGAAGTTGAAAGACATTATTAAATGAGAAATTTCCCCCCATAAACTAAATAAACACCGATGAGAAATAAACAAATTTTCTTAATCAGTTTCATTATTTACTTATGCACAATTTCTACGGTCCGGGCAGGTGAATATCACCTGCTTCCGGAGCCGCAAAAGTTTACTCCTTTAAGTTCCAGTTTTGTACTGGGCAGAACAAAGCTTTCTACTCCGGTGCTTCGGCAAGAGTGGGAAGCTTTTGTTGTCGATAGGGGTGGAGTCATTGATGACAAAGCTCGTGCAAGTATTGAAGTGAAACTGGTACCTTCATTAGAAGAGGTACCTTTGAACGCAGACGAAGCTTATCGCCTGGTGGTAAATAATGGTAAAGTTACGGTTGAGGCTGTGACGGAGCATGGTGTGTATTGGGCTATGCAAACTTTGGCCCAGCTACAGGATGTGCGAAAGAAAAAGGCAACATTCAACGGTTGTTCAATTGTTGACTGGCCTGCTTTCCGAATACGTGGCTTTATGCAGGATGTAGGGCGTACGTATATGTCGATTGAAGAATTGAAACGTGAAATTGCTATTCTTTCACGTTTTAAAATTAATGTCTTTCATTGGCACCTGACTGAAAATCAATCGTGGAGGCTGGAAAGTAAAATTTTTCCGATGCTGAATGACAGTGTGAATACGACTCGTATGCCGGGTAAATACTATACATTGGAAGAAGCGAAAGATTTAGTCACTTTTTGTAAAGCGCATAATATACTTTTAATCCCGGAATTTGATATGCCGGGGCATAGTGAGGCTTTTGTCCGTACATTCCGTCATGATATGCAGAGCCCGGAAGGAATGAAAATTCTTAAATTGCTGGTAGATGAAGTTTGCGAGACTTTTGATGTACCTTATCTTCATATTGGTACGGATGAAGTTCGGTTTACCAATCTAAAGTTCGTTCCGGAAATGGTCGAATATGTCCGTGCCAAAGGAAAGAAAGTAATTTCGTGGAATCCGGGATGGCATTATAAACCTGGCGAAATTGATATGACGCATTTGTGGAGTTATCGTGGAAAAGCCCAAAAAGGTATTCCCGCAATTGATTCTAAGTTTCATTATCTCAATCATTTTGATACTTTTGGCGATATCATTGCATTGTATAACAGCCGTATTTATAATGTTGAGCAAGGAAGTGACGATATTGCAGGGACAATTCTTGCCATCTGGAATGACCGTTACGTAGCTAACGAACGCAATATTATACTTGAGAATAATTTCTATCCTAATATGCTGGCTATTGCTGAACGTGCATGGAAAGGCGGAGGTACAGAATATTTTGATAAGAATGGTACTATCTTACCTTCTGAAGACTCTCCGGAGTTTAAAGAATTTGCTGATTTTGAGAATCGTATGCTTTGGCATAAAGAGCATACATTTAAGGGATATCCGTTCGCCTATGTAAAACAGACGAATGTAAAATGGAATATTACTGATGCATTTCCTAATGGTGGAGATTTGAATAAAGTCTTTCCTCCGGAACAGGAATTGAAGGATTCTTATTTATATGAAGGAAAAGAGTATGGGGTACACCCTGCCATTGGTGCGGGTATCTATCTTCGTCATGTATGGGGGAAAATGGTACCTACTTTCTATAAAGATCCGCAAGAGAATCATACGGCTTATGCCTATACATGGGTTTACTCTCCGAAAGATCAGGAAGTAGGGCTATGGGCTGAATTTCAGAATTATGGTCGTTCGGAAATGGACTTGGCTCCGTTACAAGGTAAATGGGACTATAAAGGCAGCCGTATCTGGATCAATAATGAAGAAATACAGCCGCCTGTATGGACAGCTACTCATAGTACAAAGAGTAATGAAATAGCGTTGGGAAATGAAAATTGTGTGGCACGTCCGCCTATCGCCGTACATCTGAATAAAGGCTGGAATAAAGTTTTCCTGAAATTGCCGGTTGGCAAATTCAATATGCCCGAGGTGCGGTTGGTGAAGTGGATGTTTACTACAGTTTTTGTAACTCCTGACGGAGAAAATGCAGTGGACGGACTTATCTATTCGCCCGACAAAACGAAGTGATCGAGAAAAAATAAAAACGAATGAAGAAAATTTTATTAATGATGTTGTTGCTCGCCTCAATGGCGGGCAACGCACAGGAACGCAAATATTCTACGTTCTATTATCAACGTGCAACTCTGTTTGAGGAGCTGCCTGTGACTTCAAAAGATATCATTTTTCTGGGTAATAGTATTACTAACGGGGGAGAATGGAGTGAATTATTGAATAATAAGCATGTCAAAAACCGGGGAATCAGTGGTGATATCTGTATGGGTGTTTATGATCGGCTGGATGCGATTTTAAAAGGAAAACCCGCTAAAATATTCTTGTTGATCGGTATAAATGATGTAAGCCGGGGCACCTCTGCGGATACAATTGTTCATCGTATTGGTATGATTACTCAAAAAATTAAACAAGAATCTCCAAAAACAAAGCTATATTTGCAAAGTGTACTTCCGGTAACCGATCATTATAAGATGTTTGGCGGACATACGTCACGTTGGCAAGAGGTGAAAAAGATTAATGAAGGGCTGCTTCGGCTGGCTGACAGAGAACACGTGACCTATATTGATCTCTATTCTCATTTTGTTGATGAGAAGACCGGCAAGATGAATATTGAGTATACAAATGATGGTTTACACTTACTGGGTAAAGGCTACCTTAAATGGGTGGATATTGTTAAACCTTATATAAACAAGAAATGAAAAAGATACTATTCTTATCTCTATTTTTGATGATTTGCGCAGTTTTGTCCGCACAGAAGCGGATAAAAGTTGCTTGCGTGGGGAATAGTATTACGTATGGGTATACTCTTCCAAATCCGGCAACGGATTCTTATCCTTCACAGTTGCAGCAACTTTTGGGCGATACTTATGAAGTTGGAAATTTCGGAAAATCAGGGGCTACTTTATTAAATAAAGGACACCGCCCTTACATGCAGCAGGAAGAATTTAAAAAAGCGCTTGCCTTTGCCGGTGATATTGTTGTTATTCACTTGGGAATCAATGATACGGATCCTCGTGACTGGCCGAACTATCGTGATCATTTCGTGAAAGATTATCTGGCATTGATTGATTCTTTCCGTGTTGTTAATCCTAAATGTCATATTATTATTGCCCGACTGACACCGATTGCCGATCGTCATCCTCGTTTTGAGTCGGGTACCCGTGATTGGCATGGAGAAATTCAGCAAAGTATCGAGACAATAGCTAAATATGCCGGGGTTCAGTTGATAGATTTCCATGCGCCGCTTTATCCGTATCCGTATCTTCTTCCGGATGCTGTACATCCTAATGTAGAGGGTGCCGGCATTCTTGCGAAAACGGTATATTCTGCGATTACGGGAGATTTCGGTGGATTACACTTATCTGAACTGTATACTGACAATATGGTGCTTCAACATGGGCAGCCTCTGACTATCCGTGGCAAAGCAAACGCAGGAGAAAAAGTGACTGTAGCAATAGCTAAACAGAAACAGTCTGTGAAAACTGCTTCCAATGGTGATTGGGCGATCACTCTCCAGCCTTTGAAGGCCGGCGGCCCATATACTTTGACTGTTTCTGCCGGAAAGCAGAAACAAACTTTCAATAATGTATTGGCCGGAGAGGTATGGCTTTGTTCCGGACAATCGAACATGGAGTTCTACCTTGGTTGGAGTAAAACTGCTAAAAGGGATATTCCGCAAGCCGCCAATGATCAGATTCGTTTGTTCGATATGAAGGCGCGCTGGCGTACAGATGCTGTTGAATGGGATGAGTCCGTATTGGATTCATTAAATCATCTGCAATATTATAAAGATACCGAATGGACAGTTTGTTCGCCTGCTACTGCCGGTTCTTTCTCTGCGGTAGCTTACTATTTTGGTAAAATGCTGCAGGACAGTCTAAAGGTACCTGTCGGATTGATTTGTAACGCAATCGGCGGTTCGCCTACCGAAGCATGGGTAGACCGTAATACATTGGAATATAAATTTCCGGCTATATTACGTAACTGGACTCAAAATGACTTTATCCAAGACTGGGTACGCGGTCGTGCCGCTCTTAATGTGAAAAAGGCGGATAGCAAACAGCAACGTCATCCTTATGAACCTTGTTACCTGTATGAGGCCGGTATCCGTCCTTTAGAACAATATCCTATTAAAGGTATTATTTGGTATCAAGGTGAATCGAATGCACATAATCCTGAAGCACACGAGAAATTGTTTAAACTATTGGTTGAAAGTTGGCGTAAAAACTGGGAAAATAAAGATTTGCCATTTTATTATGTGCAGTTGTCAAGCATCAACCGTCCGTCATGGCCATGGTTCCGTGATAGCCAGCGCAGAATGATGTATGAGATTCCTAATACAGGTATGGCAGTATCGAGTGACCTGGGTGATTCGCTTGATGTACACCCCAAGCACAAACAGCCGGTTGGGGAGCGTTTGGCACATTGGGCTTTGAATCATACTTATGGAAAGAAGAATGTAACGCCTTCGGGGCCGATGTTCCGCAATGTAGAGTTCCGTGATGGTGCTGCTTACGTGTCATTTGATTGTGCTGAAGGTATGCATTCATCGGATGGGAAACCGTTACGAACATTCGAAGTGGCTGAAACAGAGGATGTTTATTATCCGGCTACAGCCGAAGTTGTAGGAAATCAAATAAAAGTATATAGTAAAGAAGTGAAGAATCCTCTTCGTGTACGTTACGGCTGGCAGCCTTTCACCCGGGCCAATCTGGTCAATGGTGATGGTTTACCGGTATCTACGTTCCGTACGGACTGGGGAAGATAAACTTGAAAAAGAGAGCAGTTTATGATGAAAAAATTATTGTATGGACTTGTATGTTGTTGCGGTTTAGCTTATGGGCAAAACAGGGACACTTCGGATGTGTTAATGTTGAATGACGATTGGTCATTCTCACAGGTGGGGACAGAAAAATGGCTACCAGCTACTGTCCCGGGCACTGTTCATCAGGATTTGATTCATCATAAATTGCTACCCGATCCGTTCTATGGTACCAATGAAAAGAAGATTCAGTGGGTGGAAAATGAGGATTGGGAATATAAAACCAGTTTTGTCGTTACAGAAGAGCAGTTGAAGAGAGATGCCGCCCAGCTTTCCTTTGAGGGACTGGATACTTATGCGGATGTTTATTTGAATGGTTCTCTGATTCTGAAATCAGATAATATGTTTGTGGGCTATGTAGTTCCCGTAAAACAAGTATTACGTAAAGGGGAGAATCTGCTGCATGTTTATTTTCATTCTCCGATAAAACAAACCCTTCCACAGTGGTCCTCCAATGGATTTAATTATCCGGCAGATAATGATCACCACGAAAAACGTCTTAGTGTATTTACCAGGAAAGCTCCTTATAGTTATGGATGGGATTGGGGAATCCGTATGGTTACAAGCGGTATCTGGCGTCCTGTTACTCTTCGTTTTTATGATGTTGCTACTATTGCAGATTTTCATGTGAAGCAGCTTAGTCTGACAGATCAGGTTGCAAAACTCTCTAATGAATTGGAAATTAATAGTATTTCTGAGAAAGAAAAGCCTGCTGAGGTCTTGATCTCTTATTCATTGGAAGGAGGAGAGGAAGTGATGGTAAAGGAAAATGTAACATTAAAACCGGGTTTAAATCAAGTCCAAATTCCATTGGATATTCAGAACCCCGTGCGTTGGATGCCCAATGGGTGGGGGAAACCTCATTTATATGATTTCTCAGTGCAGGTGGTGTGTGATGGCAAAACGGTCGCCGCACGACAGCATCGAATCGGCCTTCGTACGATACGCGTAGTGAACGAAAAAGACAAAGATGGAGAATCTTTTTATTTTGAGGTGAATGGCATCCCGATGTTCGCAAAAGGAGCAAACTATATTCCTGATGATGCGTTGCTCCCCAATATAACTACCGAACGTTATAGGACTCTGTTTCAAGATATGAAAGAGGCTAATATGAATATGGTTCGTATATGGGGTGGGGGAACTTATGAAGACGATCGTTTCTATGATCTGGCAGATGAAAATGGTATTCTTGTCTGGCAGGATTTTATGTTTGCATGTACTTCCTATCCAAGTGATCCTACTTTCTTGAAGCGAGTGGAAGAGGAGGCGGAATATAATATCAAACGTCTGCGAAACCACGCTTCACTCGCCATGTGGTGTGGGAATAATGAAATTCTGGAAGGATTAAAATACTGGGGATGGCAAAAGAATTATACTCCGGAAGTATATGAAAACATGTTCCGGGGATATGATAAGTTATTCCGGGGATTGCTGCCTGCAAAGGTGAAAGAACTTGATGAAGGGCGTTTCTACAAACATACTTCTCCCTATTTCGCAAATTGGGGACGTCCGGAGTCCTGGGGCACGGGCGATAGTCATAACTGGGGTGTGTGGTATGGCAAAAAGCCTTTTGAGTCATTAGATACCGATTTGCCTCGTTTCATGAGCGAATTCGGTTTCCAGTCGTTCCCTGAAATGAAGACGATTGCTACTTTTGCGTCTACGAAAGATTATCAGATTGAATCGGAGGTAATGAACGGACACCAGAAAAGCAGTATCGGTAACGATTTGATACGAACTTATATGGAGCGTGATTATGTTGTTCCTGAGAAGTTTGAAGACTTTGTATATATCGGACTTGTACTTCAGGGGCATGGTATGCGCCATGGCATGGAAGCACATCGTCGCAACCGGCCTTATTGTATGGGGACATTGTACTGGCAGCTTAATGATAGTTGGCCTGTCGTTTCCTGGTCAAGTATAGACTATTATGGCAATTGGAAGGCATTGCACTATCAGGCAAAGCGAGCTTTTGCACCACTGCTGGTCAATGCGATACAAGAAGGTGATAGTTTGAGTGTTTATCTGATATCTGATTTGTTGGAGAAACAGAGTCAACTTACACTTGAAATGAAAGTGATTGACTTTAATGGCAAGACATTAGATAAGGAAGTTGTCAGGGCAGTCGAGGTTCCGGCGAATGTTTCTTCTTGCATCTTTCGTAAACCGTTGAGTGAGTGGGTGACATCGGAACATCGTAAAAACAGTTTCTTACTACTTGCTTTGAAAGATAAAACCGGTAAGAAAATAGCTGAAGAGGTTTATTTCTTTAATAAGACTAAGGATTTGGAGTTGCCCCAAACAAATGTTTCTATGAAAGTAAAGCAATCCGATGGTAAGTGTGAAGTGACCTTATCGTCTTCTAAGCTGGCTAAAGATGTATTTATCCAGATTCCTGTTCAGGGCGCCCGTTTCAGTGATAATTTCTTTGATCTGTTGCCGGGGGAAAACAAGAAGATAACGATTACGTCTCCGGATATTAAGAAAGGAGAACAGCAAAATATTACAGTGAAACATGTACGAGATACCTATAACTAACACCTATTAAATAATTTGTATGAGAAATCTTTTTAAAATTGCCGGTTTACTGGCGCTCACGGGATTTATTTCTTCGTGTAACGACAAAGAGACTACAGCTAATTACCAGGTAATTCCTTTACCTCAGGAAATTACTACTGCTCAAAGCCAACCATTTACATTGAATGGTAGTGTGAAAATCATCTATCCGGAAGGAAATGAGAAGATGCAACGTAATGCCCAATTTCTGGCGAATTATCTGAAGAAAGCTACAGGTAAGGATTATGCAGTTGAAGCTGGAACTGAAGGTAAAGGTGCTATTCTGCTTAAATTGGGTATGGAATCAGAGAACCCTGAAGCTTATCAGTTGAGTGTGAATGCAGATGGTGTAACCATTGCTGCTCCCACTGAAGCCGGTGTATTCTATGGTATCCAGACGTTACGCAAGTCTATTCCGGTTGCCATTGGTACAACTCCTTCATTGCCGGCTGTAGAAATCAACGACTATCCTCGTTTCAGCTATCGTGGTGCCCATTTTGATGTGGGACGTCATTTCTTCACAGTAGATGAAGTAAAGACATATATCGATATGATGGCTTTGCATAACATGAACCGTTTGCATTGGCATTTGACAGAGGACCAGGGTTGGAGACTTGAGATCAAGAAATATCCTAAGTTGACAGAAATCGGTTCAAAGAGATCGGAAACTGTAATCGGACGTAATTCAGGAGAATATGATGGAAAACCTTATGGTGGTTTCTATACTCAGGAAGAAGCAAAAGAAATCGTAGCTTATGCTGCCGATCGTTATATCACTGTTATTCCGGAAATTGACCTTCCGGGACATATGCAGGGAGCATTGGCTGCTTATCCCCATTTGGGATGTACCGGTGGTCCGTATGAAGTTTGGAAGATATGGGGAGTATCCGATCAGGTATTGTGTGCAGGTAACGACAGCGTACTGACCTTTATCGATGATGTACTGACAGAAGTTATGGATATCTTCCCATCTGAATATATTCATGTTGGTGGTGATGAATGTCCGAAGAGTGAATGGGCGAAATGTCCGAAGTGTCAGGCTCGTATCAAAGCTTTGGGAATCAAGAGCGATGCTAAGCACTCAAAAGAAGAATATTTGCAGAGTTTTGTTATCAACCATGCAGAAAAGTTCCTGAACGAGCACGGACGTCAGATTATCGGCTGGGATGAAATTTTGGAAGGTGGACTCGCTCCGAATGCAACCGTGATGTCATGGCGTGGTGAAGGTGGCGGTATCGAGGCTGCCAAGCAGAAACATGATGTTATCATGACTCCGAACACTTATCTATACTTTGACTACTATCAGACCAAAGATACTGAGAATGAACCTTTGGCTATTGGTGGTTATTTACCTTTGGAGAGAGTGTATAGTTATGAGCCAATGCCCTCTTCATTGACTCCGGAAGAGCAAAAATATATTATTGGTGTACAAGCTAATCTTTGGACGGAATACATTCCTACTTTCTCTCAGGCTCAGTATATGGTGTTGCCGCGTTGGGCTGCTTTAGCAGAGGTGCAATGGTCTAATCCTGAAAAGAAGAATTATGAAAACTTCCTGACCCGTTTGCCACAATTGATTAATATATATGAAGCTGAAGGATATAATTATGCCAAACATGTATTTGATGTGAAATCCGAGTTTGTTGCTAATTCGGCCACAGGAGCAGTAGATGTAGTGATGACTACTATTGACGGTGCTCCCATCCATTATACATTAGATGGAACTGAGCCTACGGCAGCTTCTCCCGTATGTGACAGTATTCTTACGATTAAGGAAAGTTGTACTTTAAAGGCGGTTGCTGTTCGTCCTACCGGAAACAGCAAAATGCTGACTGAAAAGATTGCTTTCAGTAAATCTACTTCAAAGCCTATTAAAGCTAATCAGCCTGTAAACAAGCAATATGAATTTGGTGGTGTTTCTACATTAGTAGACGGACTGAAAGGAAATGGTAACTACAAAACCGGCCGTTGGATCGCATTCTATAAGAATGATATGGATGTAACAATTGACTTGCAGCAACCTACCGAAATTTCAAGTGTAGCTATCACTACTTGTGTTGAGAAGGGTGACTGGGTATTCGATGCACGTTCTTTCTCAATTGAGGTTTCAGATGATGATAAGACTTTTACTAAAGTTGCTTCTGAAGCATATCCCGAGATGAAAGAGACCGACCGTAATGGGCTTTATGAGCACAAATTGACTTTCGATCCGGTAAAAACCCGTTATGTGAAAGTGGTTGCAACGTCGGAACACTCCATTCCGGCATGGCATGGTGGTAAAGGTAACCCGGGTTTCTTATTTGTAGATGAAATTACGTTGAATTGAAAAAATAGAAATGACAGAAACTAAAACGATTCGTTTTCTTTCTATCATTGGATGTTTACTTGCCGGGATGGTTGCTTCGTGCAGCTCCCGGCAAGTTGCGCCTAATGAAGAAGGGATTAGCGTGCAGAAAATGACCGGATTCCCCGAAGGAGAACCCGGTTTTTCTTTGGGTGTATCGGCATGTTATGCCGGCATCTATCAGGGAGAGTTATTGATTGCCGGCGGATGTAATTTTCCGGAAACGCCGGCAGCCGAAGGAGGAAAGAAGAAATTCTACCAAGGTATTTATGCCGCTGACGCTTCTGCAGACTCAGTTTTCATATGGAGAAAAGTCGGTCAGCTGCCTGTTGCTGCTGCTTATGGAGTTTCGGTTTCGACTCCTCAAGGGGTAGTTTGTGTGGGTGGATCGAACGAAAATGGATCCTTATCTGCTGTTTACCGCCTTTCTTTGACTGACGATAAACAGACTGTGATTGTAGATACACTACCTTCTTTACCTTGTACAATGGATAATATGAGCGGTTCAGTAGTGGATTATACACTTTTCGTAGCCGGAGGCAATGTGGATGGTAAACCTTCGAATGCACTTTATTGCCTCAGTCTGAGTAGCCCGGAGACCGGATGGCAGAGGCTTCCCGATTTTCCGGGTTCTCCCCGTGTACAACCGGTATGTGTAGGACAACGTAAAGAGGGGGAAACCCTTCTATATTTATGGGGAGGTTTTGCCGGTGCATCCGATGGACGGTCTGCAAGCCTTTCTACTGACGGATATTGCTATTCTCCATCTTTGCAACAATGGCAGTCGGTATCTGTTCCGGTTGGCAATGATTCTGTGCCTGTCGCTTTGGGTGGTGGAGCCGGTATAGCACTGACGGACAGTTTGATACTTTGTACCGGTGGAGTCAACAAAGATATTTTCTTTTCTGCTCTTCAGCGCGAGGAAATGATGAAGACAGCCGTGGCGAATGGCAAGCAAACTGTTGTAGACAGTCTGAAGTTGGAAGCAAAAAAGTATATGTTGCATCCGGCAGGATGGTATCGTTTTAATGACCGGATTTTGATTTATAATACACGTCGGGATAAGTGGGAAGAGGCTGTTCGGGGTGAAGATGTTGCCCGTGCCGGTGCTGCATTGACAGGGCAGGGACAGACCTTCTTTAATATCAATGGTGAGCTGAAGCCGGGAATCCGTACCCCGGAAATAGTTAAGATAATGATTGACTGATTGCAGATAATCTGACATTTTACTTATATTTGTACATTGAAAACAAAAAACTAAAACCAATCATATCATGATAAAACCTACAATGAAAATTTGTACTTTCTTGCTTGCGGCCGGTTTGATGATAGCAACAGCTGGTGTGAAAGCGCAGTCTGTCATTCCTATTCCTCTCCGGATGGAGCAAGGTAGCGGTACTTTTCTATTTACCGGTGACACTAAGCTGTATACCAACCTGAAAGGTGAAGAGAAGAAAATGTTGATGGATTATCTGGAGACATTACCTATCCATTTCAAAAACGGTAAAAAGCAAACGAAAGAGAACGTGGTCTCTCTTATGATAACGAAGGCTAATCCTCAGTTATCTTCTCCCGAGAGCTATACACTGGAGGTAACTCCGCATAAAATAACAGTGCAGGCTACTTCCGGTGCCGGATTATTCTATGGCGTTCAGACTCTTTTGCAAATGGCTCAACCTGCAATGGAGGGTGCCTGGTCAGTTCAGGCTACAACGATTCAGGATTCGCCACGTTTCGAATACCGTGGGCTGATGCTTGACGTTTCCCGCCATTTTCGTTCTAAAGAGTTTGTGAAAAAGCAGATAGATGCATTGGCTTATTATAAACTTAATCGCCTGCATTTGCATCTTACCGATGCTGCCGGTTGGCGTATCGAGATTAAGAAATATCCTTTATTGACGGAACTTGCTGCCTGGCGTCCGGAAGCCAACTGGAAAAGATGGTGGAATGAAGGTGGGCGGAAATATTGTCGTTTTGATGCTCCCGGTGCTTCCGGAGGTTATTATACGCAGGATGATATTCGTGAATTGGTCAATTATGCCCGTGAACGTCATATTACTATTATTCCTGAGATAGAGATGCCTGCCCATTCGGAAGAGGTTCTGACTGCCTATCCGGAACTGTCTTGTTCAGGAGAGCCTTATAAGAATGCCGATTTTTGTGTCGGAAACGAGAAAACCTTTACTTTTCTTGAAGATGTGTTGACGGAAGTTATGGAGCTTTTCCCTTCCCAATACATTCATGTTGGAGGTGATGAGGCCGGAAAAGCTGCTTGGAAAACCTGCCCTAAATGCCAAAAACGCATGAAGGATGAGCAACTGGATAATGTAGATGAGTTACAGAGTTATCTGATTCATCGTGTGGAGGTATTCCTCAATGCCCATGGCCGCAAGTTACTGGGATGGGATGAAATTCTGCAAGGTGGATTGGCACCTAATGCCACTGTAATGTCATGGCGTGGTGAACAAGGTGGTATCGATGCCGTAAAATCCGGTCATCAGGCGATTATGACTCCCGGTTCGCACTGTTATATAGATAGTTATCAGGATGCTCCTTATTCTCAGCCCGAAGCCATCGGAGGATATCTGCCATTGGAAAAAGTATACTCTTACAATCCGATTCCCGCTTCGCTTACACCCGATGAAGCAAAATTGATTTATGGTGTTCAAGCCAATCTTTGGGCAGAATATATTCAGACTGACGAGCATTGTGAATACATGATTTACCCTCGTATTCTTGCGCTGGCAGAGGTCGCGTGGTCTGCACCTGAACGGAAATCATGGACCGATTTTCGTCCCCGTGCTTTAAAGGCTGTAGGATATTTACAATCCAAAGGATATCATCCGTTCGATTTGAAAAAGGAGATCGGCAATCGGCCGGAAGCAGCGCAACCGATTCAGCATCTTGCATTGGGCAAGACCGTAAAATATAATGCTCCCTACAATTCGTCTTATCCGGCACAAGGTGATAAAACCCTGACTGATGGAATCCGTGGGAGTTGGACCTATAGCGACGGGGCATGGCAGGGATTTATTTCCCGCGATCGTTTGGACGTAACTATCGATATGGGAGAATCGACAGATCTGCATTTGATTGGTGCTGATTTTATGCAGGTAGTGGGTCCTGAAGTATTTCTGCCTGTCGAAGTGATAATTTCTGTCTCGGAAGATGGAGAAAACTTCACTGAGCTGAGCCGTCAGACGCATGAAGTGGTTAAATCGGATGCTGTAGTATTTAAGAACTATGCATGGAACGGAAATGCCAAAGGACGTTATGTCCGTTACCAGGCTCGTGCCGGAGAGGAATTCGGGGGATGGGTGTTTACAGACGAAATCGTCGTAAAGTAACTCTTTCCGCAGGTCCGGTAAAACCGAACGTATAAATTAGATAAATATAGAGTATTGAAAGAATGAAGAAACTACCTTATTTAGTATCACTTGCAGCCGTTTGGCTGTCCATAGCAGTAGCTTCTGCGCAAGAGAGTCCGGTGGATTATGTGAACCCGTTTATCGGAACAACGAATTACGGAACAACGAATCCCGGAGCCATCTGTCCTCAAGGCATGATGTCGGTTGTCCCTTTCAATGTGATGGGAGGAAAGTCCGTTGGTAATAAAATAGATAAAGACAGCCAATGGTGGTCTACTCCTTATGAACATACTAATGCTTATTTTACCGGATTTTCACACGTCAATCTGAGTGGAGTGGGATGTCCGGAGTTGGGCTCTCTACTGTTGATGCCTACAACCGGAAAGCTGAACGTCGATTATTTACAGTACGGAAGTGCTTATAAAGACGAAAAGGCCACGCCCGGTTATTACTCGAATATCCTGACTAAATACGGAATCAAGAATGAGGTTTCGGCCACTTTACGTACCGGAATCACTCGTTTCACTTTTCCTAAAGGAGAAAGTAATATTTTGCTGAATCTTGGTGAAGGGTTGACTAATGAGACGGGAGCTACCGTCCGTTTTGTCAATGAGCGTGAGATAGAGGGAACTAAACTACTGGGTACTTTTTGCTACAATCCGCAAGCTGTGTTTCCCATTTATTTTGTAATGCGTATCAATAAGGTCCCTCGTGCCCGTGGCTACTGGAAAAAGATGCGTCCGATGACAGTAGAAGCCCAATGGGACAATACGTCCGGCAAGAATAAATTGTATACTGCTTATACCAAGGAGATGAGTGGCGATGACATTGGTACATGGTTTACTTTCGATACCGAAGAAGGCGAAACCATCGAGGTAAGCATGGGAGTGTCCTTTGTCAGCATGGCCAATGCCCGTCTTAATCTGGATAAGGAACAGGCTGGTAAAGGATTTGATCAGATTCGTGCCGAAGCACGTTCCATGTGGGAGGACGATCTCTCGCGTATCCTCGTTGAAGGTGGTACGAAAGAGCAGAAGACAGTATTCTATACCGCTATGTATCACTTGCTGATCCATCCGAATATTTTGCAGGATGTGAACGGACAATATCCGGCTATGGAAGGCAGTGAGATCCTTACAACGAAGGGAAATCGTTATACCGTGTTTTCTCTTTGGGATACCTATCGTAATGTACATCAGCTGATGACCCTGCTTTTCCCTGATCGCCAACTGGATATGGTTCGCACGATGGTCGATATGTATAAAGAACACGGCTGGCTGCCCAAATGGGAACTTTACGGCCGTGAAACGCTTACTATGGAGGGTGATCCGAGTATTCCCGTTATCGTAGATACCTGGATGAAAGGCTTACGTGACTTTGATGTACAGGCAGCTTATGAAGCCATGTATAAGTCCGCTACGACTCCGGGTAAAGATAATCTGATGCGTCCCGATATCGATGATTACATTGCTAAAGGATATGTACCTTTGACAGAGCAGTATGACAATTCTGTTTCGCATGCACTTGAATATTATATTGCCGATTATGCCTTGTCTCGTTTTGCTCAGGCTTTAGGAAAGAAAGAAGATGCAAAATTGTTCTATGACCGTTCATTGGGTTATAAACATTATTACAGTAAAGAGTTTGGTACATTGCGTCCTATTTTACCCGATGGAACATTTTACTCTCCGTTCGACCCGATGGAGGGTGCCAATTTTGCTCCCAGTCCCGGTTTTCATGAAGGCAATTCCTGGAACTACACTTTTTATGTTCCCCATGACATTGCAGGTTTAACCCGTCTGATGGGAGGTAAGAAGAAGTTTGTGGATAAATTGCAGAAAGTCTTTGATGAGGGGCTATACGATCCGGCTAATGAACCGGATATTGCCTATCCTTATTTGTTCAGCTACTTCAAGGGAGAAGAGTGGCGTACTCAGAAACAGGTGAAACGGTTGCTTGCTGAATATTTCACTGACCAGCCTAATGGTATTCCCGGTAATGATGACACCGGAACTATGTCGGCATGGGCCATTTTCAGTATGATAGGCCTTTATCCCGACTGTCCGGGAATGCCCGATTATATGCTGACTACACCTACTTTCGACAAAGTGACTATTCGGCTTGACCCGAAGTATTACAAAGAAAAAGAATTGGTTATTACGGCAGTACGTCCCGGAAATGATGCCGATTTGATCAAAGAGGTGAGGTTGAACGGAAAGAAACATGCAGGCTATCGTATCAGCCATGATGAGTTGGTACATGCCGGAACGATGGAATTTATATTAAAATAAAAACAGATCAATCATGAACAAGAAAATCAAAATTGCATTTGCTTCGATGCTCGCTGTGCCACTGTTGGTATGTGCACAGGTCCGTACGGAACAAACCTTTGAAAAAGGGTGGAAGTTTACCCGTGAAGACAGTAAGGACTTCAGTAATTCCACTTATGATGATGCAAAGTGGCAGTCGGTAACGGTACCCCATGATTGGGCTATTTACGGGCCATTCAGCATTAATAACGATAAGCAGAATGTGGCTATTTCGCAAGATGGACAAAAAGAGGCGATGGAGCATGCCGGACGTACCGGTGGGCTTCCTTTTGTAGGTGTAGGATGGTATCGTCTCGATTTTGAGGCTCCTTCATTCAGTAAAGGTAAGAAGGCTACTTTGGTTTTTGATGGTGCTATGAGCCATGCTCATGTCTATATCAACGGACAAGAGGCCGGTTACTGGCCTTACGGTTACAATAGTTTTTATGTGGATGCCACCCCTTATTTGAAGCCGGGTGAAAAGAATACACTGGCTGTTCGTCTTGAAAACGAAAACGAATCTTCACGCTGGTACCCCGGTGCGGGATTGTATCGCAATGTACATCTGGTAGTGAATGAAGACGCTCATATTCCTACTTGGGGTACTCAGTTGACCACTCCGGTAGTGAAGGACGAATTTGCTAAGGTCAATCTGAAGACAAAACTCGATATACCTGCAGGCAAAACATTTGAAGGATACCGTATTGTCACCGAATTGAAGGATAAGAATGGTAAGGTTGTGGCAACTAATGAAAAGCAGGGCAGTCAGTTCGACGGCAATGTTTTTGAACAGGATTTTGTTGTTACTGCTCCGGCTTTGTGGACTCCCGATACTCCTAACCTTTACAATGCGGTTTCAAAAGTGTACGAAGGCAACACTTTGAAGGATGAATATACTACTCCGTTCGGTATCCGTTCCATTGAGATCATTCCGAACAAAGGCTTTTTCCTCAATGGAAAGAAAACCATGTTCAAGGGTGTTTGCAATCATCATGACCTCGGTCCGTTGGGAGGTATCGCCAATGAAGCCGGTATTCGCCGTCAGATCCGTATCCTAAAGGATATGGGGTGTAACGCCATCCGTACTTCACACAATATGCCCGCTCCTGAGTTGATTAAGGCTTGTGATGAGATGGGTATGATGATTATGGCGGAATCATTCGATGAATGGAAAGCGGCCAAAGTGCAGAACGGTTATCATAAAGTTTTTGATGAATGGGCAGAAAAAGATCTGGTGAATCTGATTCATCAGTATCGTAACAATCCAAGTGTGGTTATGTGGTGTATCGGTAATGAAGTGCCGGATCAGTGGAACGGCGATCGTGGACCGAAGCTTTCACGTTTCCTGCAAGACATCTGCCATCGTGAAGACCCTACACGTCCCGTTACTCAGGGTATGGATGCGCCTGATGCTGTGGTTAATAACAACATGGCTGCCGTGATGGATGTAGCCGGTTTCAATTACCGCCCTCACAAATATCAGGAAAATTACAAGAAACTTCCGCAACAGATTATTTTGGGTAGCGAAACTGCTTCTACTGTCAGTTCACGTGGGGTTTACAAGTTCCCGGTGGTACGTCGTGCCATGCAGAAATATGACGACCACCAGTCTTCATCGTATGATGTAGAACACTGTGGTTGGTCCAATCTTCCTGAAGATGATTTTATCCAGCATGAAGATCTGCCTTATTGCATTGGTGAATTTGTATGGACCGGATTCGATTATTTAGGTGAGCCTACTCCGTATTATACTGATTGGCCCAGTCACTCTTCATTGTTTGGGATTATCGACCTTGCCGGACTTCCGAAAGACCGTTATTACCTCTACCGCAGCCACTGGAATAAAGATGCGGAAACCTTGCACATCCTGCCTCACTGGAATTGGGAAGGACGTGAAGGTGAAGTGACCCCTGTATTTGTATATACCAACTATCCTTCGGCCGAGCTGTTTATCAATGGTAAAAGCCAGGGTAAACGCACAAAAGACCTTTCGGTTACAGTACATAATAGTGGTGATTCTGCTTCTGTCGCCAATTTCAAACGTCAGCAGCGTTATCGTCTGATGTGGATGGATACGAAGTATGAACCGGGTACCGTGAAAGTAGTCGCTTATGACAAGGATGGTAAGGCCGTTGCGGAAAAAGAAATTCATACTGCCGGCAAGCCCGATCATATTGAGTTGGTGGCAGACCGCAGTGTGATCGATGCTAATGGTAAGGACCTCTCGTTTGTAACGGTTAAGGTGGTTGATAAAGATGGTAATCTTTGCCCGTTGGCCGACAATGAAATCAGCTTCAAGGTGAAAGGGGCAGGTACTTATCGCGCAGGAGCCAATGGTAATCCGGCTTCACTCGAGTCATTCCAGACTCCGAAGATGAAAGTGTTCAGTGGCATGATGACAGCTATTGTGCAATCTACCGAGAAAGCAGGAAAGATTACACTCGAGGCTGCCGCGAAGGGCCTGAAAAAAGGTACATTGGTGATCGAGAGTAAATAATCCGTTCAGATAAAGATAAGAAAGGAGGGGATCCGGGCAACCAGATACCCTCTTTTTTTGTTATATTTTATATGCAAACCTTAAATGATGATAGTATGAAACAATACCGGATCATTCACATACCAACATTCGTCTTAGCTTTGTTTTTGGTGTTTACCACCTCTGTTTTGCGAGCACAGGATAAGCCTGTTTGGCTGGCAGATTCTCTTATTACTGTAGGATACGCCACCGGGAATAAAAAGAATATTTCCGGTTCGGTGGAAAAAATTACGGAGTTAGGAATGAATAAAGATCAGATTACCAATCCTCTGGAGGCTATCCGTGGACGTGTTCCCGGACTCACCATAGAAAAAGGAACCAATGGTCCGGCTGCTTTGGATGCCGTACGTTTGCGGGGAACCACTTCACTGACCAGTGGTAACGACCCTCTGATTATTGTTGACGGTGTGTTTGGTGATCTCAGTATGTTGACTTCTATATATCCTACCGATATAGAAAGCTTTACTATCTTGAAAGATGCTTCGGAGACAGCACAATATGGTTCCCGTGGTGCTTCAGGTGTTATCGAGATCACTACCAAGAAAGGAATTCGGGGCAAAACCAGAGTCAGCTATAACGGTAGTTTCGGCATATCCTCCGTATACAAAAATCTGGAGATGCTTTCCGGCAGTGAGTTTCGCAATCTGGCGCAGCAACAGGGCATTTCAATACTTGATAAAGGGAATGAAACCAATTTTTTGAAGGAGATAGAGCAAACAGGTCTGCAACAGAATCATCATGTTGCATTTTATGGTGGGACGGATGCTTCAAGCTATCGTGTTTCGTTGGGTTTTATGGATCGTCAGGGCATTATATTGAACGAGGATATGAAGAACTTCACTTCGAATATGAACATGACCCAGCATGTTTTTGATGATTTTCTGGTGTGCGAGTTAGGTATGTTTGGCTCTATCCAAAAGAACCATAATTTGTTTGACCTTCAAAAAACATTCTATTCGGCTGCAACTTTTAATCCTACATATCCCGATCACCGTAATCCGGAAACCAGTTCCTGGGATCAGATTACCAATGCCAGCCAGATCACTAACCCTTTGGCCTGGATGGAAGTGAAAGATCATGATGCGACTTCACATATCAGTACTCATGCCCGGCTGACCTTTAACTTACTGCGCGAGCTTAAACTGATTCTTTTTGGTTCTTATACTTATAATATTGTTGAAAATTCCCAGTATCTGCCTACATCTGTATGGGCACACGGACAAGCATATAAAGGTACCCGGAAAATGGAATCACTGCTTGGCAATCTGATGTTGACCTATAAAAAGAACCGGAATAAACATTATTTTGATGTGCTGGCCCTGGCGGAACTTCAAAAAGAGACTTATAGCGGTTTTTACACCACTGTGACCAATTTCAATTCCGATCAGTTTGGTTATAACAACCTTCAGGCAGGTGCCATTCGCCTTTGGGAAGGAACGAACTCTTATTTTGAACAGCCGCGGTTGGCATCTTTTCTCGGTCGCTTCAATTATACGTTTGACGATCGGTACATTCTTACGGTGAATGCCCGTACCGATGCTTCTTCCAAGTTTGGTGCCAATCATAAATGGGGCTTTTTTCCATCCGTGTCGGCTGCCTGGGTTGTCAGTGAAGAGAAGTTTATGAAACGTATTTCATTGGTGGATAATCTGAAATTTCGTATCGGTTACGGGCTGGCCGGCAATCAGAGTGGCATCGACTCTTATACGACGCTTAATCTGGTAAAGCCTAACGGAGTTGTTCCTGTTGGTAGTTCACAGGTGGTTACTTTGGGTAATATGCGTAATACCAATCCCGATTTGAAATGGGAAGTAAAGCGTACTTTTAATGCAGGTGCGGATCTTGGTATGTTTGGCAACCGGTTACTCTTTTCTTTGAACTACTATAATTCCAAGACCTCTGATATGCTTTATCTTTATAATGTCAGTGTGCCGCCTTTTACCTATAACACTCTTTTGGCAAATATAGGTTCCATGCGCAACAGCGGTACGGAGATTGCTGTCGGCATCACTCCTTTGAAGACCCGCGACATGGAATTGAACATTAATGTTAATGTCACTTTCCAGCAAAATAAATTGCTTTCATTAAGTGGAATGTATGGTGGAGAGAATATTTCGGCACCTGAGTATAAAAGCCTGGCAAGTCTGGACGGAGCCGGATTTCATGGTGGATATAATCATATTGTGTATCAGATGATAGGACAACCCTTAGGGGTATTCTACCTGCCTCATTGCAAAGGGCTTATTTCCGATGGAAATGGTGGGTATACGTATGACATTGCCGATTTGAACGGTGGAGGGGTGAGCCTTGAAGATGGAGAAGACCGCTATGTGGCAGGTCAGGCGGTACCCAAGACTTTACTTGGCTCCAATATCAGTTTTCGCTATAAACGTTTCGATCTCTCAGTACAGATAAACGGGGCGTTCGGTCATAAAATCTATAACGGTACTTCACTGACCTACATGAATATGAATATTTTCCCTGATTACAATGTAATGAAGAAAGCTCCCGGACGTAATATCAAAGACCAGACCGCTACGGACTATTGGCTGGAGAAAGGTGATTATGTAAACTTCGATTATGTTACGATAGGCTGGAATGTTCCGGTGTCGAAGTGGAAAAAATACGTCCAGTCCCTCCGTCTCGCGCTGACTGTCAATAATCTGGCTACTATTACCGGATATTCCGGTCTGTCACCTATGATCAACAGTTCTACCGTTAATTCTACTTTGGGAGTGGATGACAAACGGGGATATCCTTTAGCACGTACCTATACGCTTGGTTTGAGTATTAACTTTTAATTTGGAGGATTAATTATGAAAAGGCACTATATATATTCCTTTGTCTGTATCCTGATGTTTAGTCTGCTGTTTTCATGCGATGACTTTCTGAATGAAAATCCTAAAGACAAGATTCCCGAAGAGGATGCTTACAAGAGTCTCACCGATTTGTATTATAATGCAGTGGCTTCCTTATACAATAACATAGGAGGTTATAGTGATAGTCAGGGGTTGCAGGGCACCGGCAGGGGAATTTACGATCTGAATACCTTTACCACCGATGAGGCTATTATGCCTACCCGTGGAGGTGACTGGTATGATGGAGGATTCTGGCAGGGACTTTTTCTTCATCGTTGGGGAGTCGATAATGATGCTATTCAGGCTACGTGGGAATATTTATATAAGGTTATAGGTCTTTGCAATCAGTCACTTGAACGAATCGATACTTATCAGGAGACTCACCATGACATGGAACTTCCTGCTTACCGGGCAGAGGTTCGTGCTTTCCGTGCTTTGTATTACTATCATTTAATGGACTTGTTCGGACGTGTTCCTCTTATTCTCTCATCTGCTATACCTTTGAAAGAGGTGAAACAAAACAACCGTAAAGAAGTTTTTGATTTTATTGTGAAGGAGTTACAGGAGTCTGCCCCTTTATTGGCGCAAACATATAGCAATCGTTCCGGCAGTTATTATGGGCGGATTACCCGTCCTGTAGTCCATTTCTTGCTTGCCAAACTTGCCTTGAATGCTGAGATATATGCGGATGATAACTGGACCGATACACAATATCCCGATGGAAGAGACATCTATTTTGAAGTAGATGGCAACCGGCTCAATGCTTGGCAAACGGTGGAGGCATATTGTGATTCCATTACTGCGGCGGGATATCGTCTGGAAGATAACTATGAAGCAAACTTTGCTGTTTACAATGAATCTTCTGCCGAGAATATTTTTACCATTCCAATGAGTAAGACTTTATATACTAACCAGATGCAATATCTTTTCCGTTCCCGTCACTATAATCATGCCAAGGCCTACGGATTGGGAGGAGAGAATGGTTCAAGCGCTACTGTGGAAGTACTTCGAACCTTTGGGTATGATACCCAAACTGTCGATCCCCGTTTTGATAAATGTTATTTTGCAGGTGTTGTTTACGATTTGAAGGGAAAGGTCATCACACTCGATGACGGTACTTTGCTGGAGTATTTTCCTTGGAAGGTGGATGTCGATATCTCCAATACCTCCTATGAAAAAACCGCAGGCGCACGGATGAAAAAGTATGAGATTGATGAAACCGCCACAAAAGATGGTAAACTGATGGAAAATGATATTGTACTCTATCGTTATGCCGATGTTTTATTAATGAAGAGTGAGGCCAAAGTCCGTAACGGAGAAAATGGAGATGTAGAACTGAATCTTGTTCGCTCCCGTGTGAATGCTCCTTTCCGGACAGCTACATTAGAAAGTTTGCTTTCGGAACGTCAATTAGAGTTTGCCTGGGAGGGTTGGCGCAGGCAAGATTTGGTTCGTTTTCGCCAATATACCCGTGCTTATACAAGCAGGCCCCGGCTTCCGGGTGAGGAAAGTGGCTATACTACAGTATTTCCTATTCCGGAGAAAATCCGTTTGATGAATCCCAATCTGACACAGAATCCGGGGTATTAAAATTGCAAAACACACAAACGGTTTCTGACATTTTGCCAAAATGATATTTCAACTTCTCCTGGATTGCTCTTTTTCGGCCCATTCTTAAACAGTGTGGCTAAAAACGTCTCCCAAGGAAATCAGTGATTTTACTTCTGTCATCTGAATGGAGAAACAAGTAGATAAAATCACGTTACTTTCGGTGAAAGTCAGAACCTATAGACAGTAATTATCCCGAATATCCGCTTATTTGTCATTTTTGCTTTGTTCGTTTCGGAGTAGCAACCAGGGAAATTTTCGTCACTTTTCGGCTTTCGACTGTGAAGAATATGGGTAATATGGAAAAACATGGGGAGATTTTTCTGAAAGAAGTAGGCATTTGTCCCGAAAGAAGTAAGCGTTTTGTGAAAATGCTTACTTCTTTTTCCGGAAAGCCCGGCGCTATTCTCTCAAAATCCCGGCTTTCGAAGCCTTCAATCCCGGCTTTTCGGCTTGCAAAGTCCCCTTGAGGGAACTTCCTTCTCCCAGATGTGTCTCAAAAAAGAAATGTGGCGTTTTTCAAACAGCATGTTTTATGTCTTTTTGAAGCCGGGATGTAATAAAGGGTGGCAGATTGATAAATCATCGGGATACTATCCAACTATCCGGTATTCTGTTTTATATAAATTTGCCCGGGCTTACATCTTTCGACGTATACCCGGGCAGATTTTATGAGATATTCTCTGTGTAGATCAGTGTGATCGGTGGTGAAACTTCTTAGTCGAAAAGACTTCTGAACTTCTTGAATATCTTTTCTTTAATTGAAGTACTTGGCTTGAAGTTCTTCGATTCTTCCAGCTTTTCCAAAGTACTTTTTTCGTCTTTACTCAGTGTCTCCGGCACATATACACTTACGTTAACCAGCAGGTCTCCTGTGCCGTAACCGTTTACACTTGGCAACCCTTTACCGCGGAGTCGGAGCACTTTTCCCGGTTGTGTACCTGCTTCGATTTTTACCTTCACTTTTCCGTCGATGGTTGGAATTTCTACCGCACCTCCGATAGCTGCTGTAGGGAAACTCAGCAATAAGTTGTATACCAGATCGTTTTCATCACGAATCAGCTCCGGATGTGGCTCTTCTTCCACCAAAATCAATAGGTCGCCCGGGATACCGTTATGTTTTCCGGCATTTCCTTTGCCGCCCATAGAGAGTTGCATGCCTTCTGCTACTCCGGCGGGAATTTTTACTGTTACTACTTCCTCACCGTATTCGATACCTTCTCCACTACAAACCTTACACTTGTCTTTAATGATTTTTCCCTCGCCATTACAAGTAGGACACGTAGTACGTGTCTGCATGGTTCCTAAGATGGTTTGCTGGTTACGGATTACCGAACCGCTGCCTTTACAGGTCGGACAAGTTTCAGAACCGCCATTACCTTCCGCCCCTGTTCCGTGACAGTGCGAACAAGGTACATATTTTTTTAGTTTGAATTTCTTTTCAACTCCTGTAGAGATCTCTTTCAAATTCAGCTTCACCTTCACCCGGAGGTCTGAGCCACGGAATTTTCTCTGTTGAGAACCTCCGCCTCCAAATCCGCCGAAGCCTCCGAAACCACCACCGAATCCGCCGCCGCTATGGCCGCCGAAAATATCACCGAACATAGAGAAGATGTCGTCCATGGACATTCCACCACCGAATCCTCCGAACGGTCCGCCGTTTCCGGCTGCTCCACTCATTCCTGCATGACCAAACTGGTCGTAGCGGGCACGTTTATCCGGATTGCTCAGTACGTCATACGCTTCGGCTGCTTCTTTAAACTTTTCTTCTGCTTCCTTGTCACCCGGGTTTTTGTCCGGGTGATATTGGATGGCTTTTTTCCGGTATGCTTTCTTTATTTCTTCGACTGTTGCCTCTTTCGTGACTTCCAGCACTTCGTAATAATCTCTTTTTTCTGCCATATTTTAGTTTCGTTGATTTTAATTATGTTAGCAAGTTTGTCGTGTCCCGGTTATTCACCCACAACTACTTTTGCATGGCGGATTACTTTGCCGTTAAGGGTATATCCGGTCTGTACACAATCCAGTATTTTACCTTTCTGTTCTTCTGTCGGAGCAGGGATCACAGCGATGGCTTCGTGATAATCCGTATCCAGCGGTTGGTCTTTGGTTTCGATAACCTTTACTCCATCCTGCGACAGGATAGACAGGAACTTATTATATATCAACTCAACACCCTCTTTTACGGCAGCTACGTCCGTAGCCGTTTCCATAGTTGTCAGTGCACGTTCCATGTCGTCGATTACCGGCAGAATACTTTTGATGCTCTTCTCACCACCGTTCAGAATCAACTCTGCTTTTTCTTTGATGGTCCGTTTACGGTAGTTATCGAATTCAGCCGAAAGACGGAGGTATTTGTCCTTCTGATCTTCGATCTGGCTATGGGCTTCTTCCAGTTCTTTTTCCAGTTTCTCCTCTGCGGTCAGCGGTGTGCTTTCTTCAGTGGTTTCTTCGTTTTGCGACTGTCCTTCAACGGTATCCTGAATATCGTCTACTGTCAACTCTTCTTCTTTCTTGGTTTTTTTTTCTTTTGGGTCCATATCTATTCTGTTTTTATTCTTGTTAAACGGATTTAGTTTCATGTCAATACGGCATTTTAATGTATTGGCTTTGCAGCAAAAACTTTGCCAGTTTGTTTGTTTTGCCAAAAAACGCAGCAAAGGTAATACTTTTATGTCAGATTGACACATTACTGATAGTTCGTTATTCACTAAAAATGTCTACCTTTGTCACCGCATTATTTGATAATAAATAAATTAAGGAATAATAATAGAATGATTACAGTTTCAAACGTTTCGGTACAGTTTGGTAAAAGGGTATTGTTTAATGATGTAAATCTGAAGTTTACAAGTGGAAATTGTTATGGTATTATCGGTGCCAATGGCGCCGGCAAGTCAACTTTTCTCCGTACGATATACGGTGACCTCGACCCGACTACCGGAAACATTACGTTAGGTCCGGGCGAACGCCTTTCGGTATTGAGCCAGGACCACTTTAAGTGGGACGCTTATACGGTAATGGATACCGTAATGATGGGTCACACCGTGTTGTGGGATATTATGAAGCAGCGCGAAGCCCTTTATGCCAAAGAAGATTTTACTGATGAAGACGGTCTGAAGGTTTCCGAACTGGAAGAGAAGTTTGCCGAACTTGACGGATGGAATGCTGAAAGTGACGCAGCTATGTTGTTGAGCGGTTTAGGTGTGAAAGAAGATAAACATTATACATTGATGGGTGAATTGAGCGGTAAGGAAAAAGTGCGTGTGATGCTGGCACAGGCATTATACGGAAATCCGGATAACCTGTTGCTTGACGAGCCTACCAATGACCTGGATATGGAGACTGTTACCTGGTTGGAAGAGTATCTCTCTAATTTCGAACATACCGTGTTGGTTGTAAGTCACGACCGTCACTTCCTCGATTCTGTCTGTACACATACGGTCGATATCGATTACGGAAAAATTAATCTTTTTGCCGGTAACTACAGTTTCTGGTATGAATCCAGTCAGTTGGCCCTCCGTCAGCAGCAGAACCAGAAGGCCAAAGCTGAGGAGAAAAAGAAAGAACTGGAAGAATTTATCCGCCGTTTCAGTGCCAATGTTGCCAAGAGCAAGCAGACTACCAGTCGTAAGAAAATGCTCGAAAAGTTGAATGTTGAAGAAATCAAACCCTCCTCCCGTAAATATCCGGGTATCATCTTTACTCCGGAGCGTGAGCCGGGCAATCAGATATTGGAAGTTTCCGGTTTGAGCAAGAAGACCGAAGAAGGGGTTGTATTGTTCAACGACGTGAACTTCAATGTGGAGAAAGGTGACAAGATTGTGTTCATTTCCCGTAATCCGCGTGCGATGACTGCTTTCTTTGAGATCATCAACGGTCATATGAAGCCTGATGCAGGACATTTCAACTGGGGGGTAACAATTACAACTGCTTATCTTCCTTTGGATAATACCGAATATTTCAATACTGATTTGAATCTGGTCGACTGGTTGAGCCAATACGGCGAGGGCAATGAAGTTTATATGAAAGGTTTCCTGGGACGTATGCTTTTCTCCGGTGAAGAAGTACTGAAGAAAGTGAGTGTACTTTCGGGAGGTGAGAAAATGCGTTGTATGATTGCCCGTATGCAGTTGCGCAATGCCAACTGTCTGATTCTCGATACTCCGACCAATCATCTCGACTTGGAGTCTATTCAGGCATTCAACAACAACCTGAAAACCTATAAAGGCAATATCCTTTTCTCTTCACATGACCACGAATTTATTCAGACCGTTGCCAATCGTGTGATTGAGCTGACTCCGAACGGTATTATCGATAAGATGATGGAATACGACGAATACATTACTTCCGATCACATCAAAGAGCTGAGAGCCAAGATGTACAAGTAATGATGTACGGTTTTGAACGATGAACGATTAACGATGAACAGGTTGTGCCTGAATGGGCACCTGTTCATCGTTTTTTTGTTCGCATTCACTTTATTTATCGTTTACTGTTGTTCATCGTTCATAGTTTATCATTCATCGTTATTTTACCTTTCTCCATTTATTACGTATCATATATAAACAACATATACCGTGGCTTATGGAACAAAAGGAAATACAGGCATTAGTAGAAAGGAGCAGGAAGCAAGATGCAAGTGCATTTGCTTTGCTTGTGGCAGAGTATCAGACTTTTGTTTTTCGCCTGGCATTCCGCTTGTTGTGTAATGAAGAGGAAGCGCGGGATATGGTACAGGAGACTTTCCTGCGTGTCTGGCTTTCGTTGGACAAATACCGTCCTGAATTTCGCTTTGCGACCTGGCTTTACAGGGTTGCGTGTAATATTTGTTATGATCGTTTGCGGGTTTTACAACACTCGCCGGCCGGAGCGCTTTCCGATATTGCGTTTTCCGAGTTGCCCATTCTTTCCGATGATAACGTCGAAGCAGTGTTAGTCAACCGGGAGTTGAAAGCACATATCCTGTACTTTATGCAACAACTGACTCCTAAGCAGAAGCTGGTATTTACATTGCGCGATATAGAAGAGTTGGAAATCAAAGAGATCGAGATTATTACCGGACTTACATCGATCCAGATCAAAACAAACCTCTATCTCGCTCGGAAGAGTATCCGTAAGAAGTTGAATGAAATAAATAAAGAAAGATGAAAAAGGAAGAAATTAATTATGAAAGGTGGTTGGGACAGTTAAAAAAGACACCCCCCATTCTGGAAAATCCGGAGGCATTGACCGAAGATATTATGCGTGCTGTCAAGGCGGCTTCTTTCAGAAGTCCGGCCAAGCGCAGACCGAATCTTGTTGCCTGGTGTTCGGGCATTGCTGCAACTTTGCTCTTGGCGATATGGGTAGCAGAAACGATGTCTGTTGATTCATTTCCCTCGTCTGAAGTAATCATCATACCGGAGCCCTATCAATCGAATACTTTCACAGGCAGTCTGGAGCATAGAGGTTTGACGATAGGAGAGAAGCAGGAACTTTTCTTTACCGCATCCCGTAATCGGAAAAGGGAAATGCTTAAACGAGAACGGCTTTATACTCAGTATAAACAGATAATGAAGAGTGAGTGATCTTTAAAAAATAGATGCGTATGAAAACAAAAAATCTTTTACCGATATTGTTGCTGGCCGTTTCAATGGTGTCCTGCACCACCTATTATCAAGTGAAAACCCAGGTTTTTCCTGATGGATCGGCTCGTAGGGAGGTTTATGCCTTTGGCGATTCTGCATTCATGGCCGGAAATCGGGCACAAAATCCTTTTATGTTCTCATTGGATTCCGGTTGGACGGTGACGCGTTTTGATTCTGTCCGGATGCATAATTATTTTGGAGAGAAGGAAAAGATAAACGTGTGTGCCAGCAGGGAGCAGGCTTCTGTCGACTTATTTTCGGAGCAGGTCCGGCCTAAAGATCCGATGTTTCGTCCTTTGGTGACTCCGCGGGAAACACTGACCAAACATTTCCGTTGGTTCTATACGTATTATACCTATAACGGTGTTTATCCCGAACTGACAGAAAAAGGGCCTGTACCTCTGAAAAACTATCTGAACGAGTCGGAACAGAAACTTTGGTTTCAGGGCGACGACACTGCGTATCGGGGAATGAACGGATTGGAGATGAAAGAAGTGCTCGATCGTTTGGAAGGACAATTTGTTCAATGGTACAACCGTAGTCTCTATGAATTAAGTCTTGAAGTGATGCGGCCTTTTATAGCTGACCTGAAGCAGGGTGACTATCTTTCACGCCTGAATGCGGCTAAGGATTCATTGTATCAGGCATATCGGCCTCAGAATGATGATCCGGACTTCTCTCCGGCACTCGTTTGTCAATTACTTGATACTCACTTTCATACTGATTGCTTTTCGCTTCTCTATAAAGAAAAACAGCAGGAAGTGGATCAAAAATTTGATGAGGAAACACGTTCCGTTGAGTTATTTGGAGTGGTGATTCAATATGAACTCAATATGCCCGGACAAATGCTTTCGGCAAATACAACCTTTAGGGAGGATGGTCATTGGGTCTGGAAAGTAGATGCCTATCGTCTTTTGGCAGGCGAATATCTTTTGACTGCCGAGTCGCGCGTACCCAACATCTGGGCCTTTATCCTCACCGGCTTGCTTATTCTTTTGGGTATAGGTTATTGGATAAAAAAGCGATGAACAAGAAGGAGTGAAGTTGTGTCAAAGGTCCTCTCACCACAGATTGCGCTGATTTCCACAGATTATTCGTGTCGTTAAAATTCCTTCTGTGTTCCTCTGTGTCCTCTGTGGTGAGTTTTTTGATATGCTCCCGTTTTTTTATCGTTTATAAATCAACTTATTTTTCCCTTCCCCGAATAAATTGTCTCCTATGGTTGTGATTTTATCTCCTTTGGCAACTACGTAGCGTAGCCTGTCACATCCCATGAAAGCACCATATTCGATGGCTGTAATGCTTTCCGGCAATTCCACGGTTCCACACAGACGTCCGCAATTGCTGAAAGCCCGCTGTCCGATGCTTTTCAGTCCATGAGGTAAACGAACGCGGAGCAGGTATTTTTTTTGTGAGAAAGTGAAGTCCGGGATAGCTGTCGCATTGGTCTTTTCGATGTCTACGGCAACCAGATTCGGCATATAATCCCGTATCAGTTTAAAATCGGCTGCATCCAGTTTACCTTCGATGGTCAGGAAGTTGATCTCTTTCGGTTGTAGCCCTGCTTTTTGTATTTCACTTTCCAGCGTGCTCAAAGCACCTACCTCTATTTTAGCTTCCAATGGTTCGCCTTCAATGAACGCAAAGTTATCCCAACGATTTTTCAGCCGGTATTCATCACTTGCTCCCAGCGGTACAAAGATTGCAGTGATGCTGTCAGCCAAAGCTCCCGGCAGCAGGTTGGGAGGAGTTTTCTTTTTGATCTGGCAGATGTTCAGGTTCTCGCATCCCATAAAGGCTGCATCTTCAATGTTCTTGATTTTTTCCGAAAGAACCACTTTCTTTAGGGTCGGTTTCCCTTTGGCAATGCCGTTTTCCATCTTGCAGAAAGCATAGGCCGGAACAAAGTTTGGCATATAAATATAGAATTTATCCGGATACGTACCTTCTTTTCCCGAATACATACTGATACTTGCATTCGCTATATCGAGCACTTGCAGATTTTTGAATTCATCGCGCAGATGCTTGAAGTCCACTGCGTTGATCTTTCCTGTCAGAGTGAGGTGAGTCACCTGGTTTGCTTCTTCTTCCGTCATCATCGAAATAAGAGTTCCCGGTTTGCTGACGAAATATGTTTTCTTAACTTCTTGTGCTGTAGCTGCAAATAGATTGGCAGCAAGGGCTATTCCTATAAACAGATGTTTTATTTTCATATTTATGATAAATGTTTAGACAAATATAGCGAATCATACTTTATCTCGTTGAGAGTTTTAGGAAAATATAGTTATTTTTGTCCTTCAACTAATAAATTAACAAAATGGAACAACAAGAAAAAGAGAACAGTCCGATCCCCTCTTCGGGAGGAATTCCGGCATTTGCAAGTATTGCATTATTTCTGGTGGGTTTCTATATTCTTATACCTCTGTTTGGGATTATCCTGAGTTCTATCCCTGTATTAAAAGAGTGGAGAATGGGGGCTTTCTTTATTGGGGAGGGAGCTATGTTGCTGAGCGTGTTTGTTGTTACTTTCCTGATGATGCAATTTCTGGATCATCGTCCCTTCTCCGATTTAGGATTCAGTCTGAAAGGACGTGGTAAAGACATCTTATACGGCTTTTTGATGGCATTGCTTATCTATGCCATTGGCTTTGCTCTTTGTTTGCTGACCGGTCAGATTGAGGTTGTCGGTGTTCATTTTCATTGGAGCGATCTGTTCTTGAGCGGGCTGTTTTTCGCTATGGTTGCCATTGTCGAAGAAACTATGATGCGCGGATATATTCTGGGGCGCTTATTGCGTACGCGACTCAATAAATTTATTTCTCTTTTCATCTCTTCCTTTTTGTTTGCGTTGCTCCATCTGATGAATCCCAATGTGGCTTTTTTGCCTATGCTTAATCTGGTGTTGGGAGGATTATTACTGGGAGCTGCCTATCTTTATACCCGTAACCTTTGGTTTCCAATTTCGCTTCATTTCTTTTGGAACTGGATTCAAGGGCCCGTGCTTGGATTTGAAGTCAGTGGCAATCGTTTCTGTGAAACCTTGTTTTCACTTCGCCTGCCCGCAAATAATCTGATCAACGGAGGAGCATTTGGTTTTGAAGGTTCGCTGGTTTGCACGGCATTGGCAACGCTCTTTACACTGCTCATAATCTGGTGGTTTGAACAATAAAAAAATGTCCCATGTTCCGCTGAACTCTGGGACATTGATAAAACAAACACCACATTTACTTCACAGTAAGTCAGAGTGGAAAAGCAAGGACGCATTTACTTCGCAGTAAGTTTGTTGCGCACTATTAAACACAAACAAAACAAAATAAAAGCTGTACAACAGCCATTATAACACTTGCATCAATGTAGGTTTATATTAATTTGTCCATAAGAGAGAGCATAAAGTATGTGGGGGTGAATCTTATTCTAAAATTTATACGTTGTTCCCACCATTAACCCCACTGTTCCCCGTATGGGTTCCTGAAGGTCAGCCCGATAACTTCTGTCTTTAAATATATTGATTCGGGGTTCCAGCCAAAGCCCGGTATGCGCCGACAACCTGATTTCTCCCTGTAGTCCGATGCGGCCGTTCAGGATGATGGAAGATGATGATTCCGTTCCGGGAAAATAGCTCCCGATGCCACCTGCCACTGTCAGGTTGAACACGTGGCTGTCCCGGTCGGAAAAAAGCCTTGTGAGGTTGCACAGATAGTCGATGTTGAGGCTGATATTAAAATCGCGGTTGCTTCCGCTTTCTTCATTATCTAAAAAGGCGGTACTACTGCCGGCACTGATCCGCATTCCGTTAATTTTGTCGAACCATTTACCTAAAGCGAATTCCGTGTCGAACAATACATTTCCGGTGTTTCCCGTGCCGGCCGCCAGTGAGGCAAAACCTCCTTTAAGGAAGGTCAGGGTAGTGTATCCTGCCGGTTTGTAAGTAATACCTGCCATTAGTGATCCTGCCAGGTTATATCTTTTCCACGATGGCTGGTTGTCCACCCGGTCCGGATAAAGTGCCAGTTGTGGCTCGATAAACAGGTTAAAAGCAGACGATACATTCAGTTTCCCTTGTAATCCTGCCCTCAATCCGTATGAATGGATTGTTTTTTGGTCTTTTATGATAGTGGCCTGATAACTGAGTCCGAGAGCGCCGATCACTTCGAATACCCGCTTCGGGTTGTATCTGGCGGCAAATGCACTGATATTGATCAGGTAGTCTACATTGGCTCCTGCCAGATGCATATCCGTATTTCCTTGTTTCCACTGTGTATATTCCCCTCCGGCCCGTAATCCTATGACGGGAGTCAGCCAATTGCCTGCCATGAATGATGCCCGTGGTCCGTGAGCGGTTTGTCCGCCTCCTACGTTAAACAGATAACCGATGCCCGATCCGACAGAGAAAAACAGATGTTCCGCCCCTCTCTTCGAATGGAACTTTTCCGCTCCCTTTCTTTTGGGTATCAAATATTCTGAGGCCTCTATATTGTTTTTTCCCGCTGTTGAATCTTGCTTTTGCTCTTGTGCTGCCAGAGTTCCGCATAAGCCGAAACCGACTCCTAACAGCAGGATTCTTTTATAGCTCTTTCTCATATTCTTCATTGCTTTATCGTTCTTTCTTCATTCAAGCCGTTCTCTTCCGTTTCGGTGTCTTCCGTTTCGGTTTTTTCTTTTGTTTTCTCCGCTTTATCCTTCTGTTCTTTCTTTTCCTCTTCCAACTGTTGCAGTAGGTCGGTTACGTCTCCGTCTATCTGCGCAATCTCTTTCAGTGACGGATCTTCGTTCAGGGCCCGTTTTATGAAAGCATATGCTTCGCTCACTTTGTCCAACCTGTTGGCACATGCCGCCCTTAGATAATAGCTGAGTGGTTCATCCGGTAGTTCTTGTGCCTTTTCCCACGCTTCTTCATTTTGCTTCATGGCCATTAATAATACCACTTCATTTATGCCGCCTTGTGTTCCGAACCGTTCATAAGCATCCTCAAAATGCCCGTTGTAAGCTCCAACGATGGCTCTTACGTCTTGTGTCATGTCGTTGTCCGGCAAAAAGTCTATAATGGAGTCCGCCCGGTTATAAGCTCTTTCGTCCATTAAGGCGATTACCTGATTACAGAGTAGTTCTGTGGGAGCCGATCTGCTGACAAACGGTTCCAGCAATTTGCTGTCTGCTTTCTTTTGTTCTATCAGTAATGCAGCCAATTCGTTGGCCATAATCATAAATTTAGGATATTGTTCCAGTGCTTGTCGGCAGATTACTTCGCGTGTAGAGTCATTATCGGCATTCAGGTATATCCGCCAAAATTCATAGGGTACCAATTTTTTATAGTCCTGTTTATACATTATGCGTATTTCTTCATCGTTCAGTAATCTCATCACCGAATAGTTGAAACTATATTCCACCCGGCGCAGCCGTGGTAAGTAAGTCGTTAGAATGACATTCCGGTATTCCGGTAGTCGTAGGATCCGGCTGTATTGCGAGGCCATGTTGTCCGGATAGCAATTGATGATTTCCCGTAACTTGTCTGTAGGCAGTGAGTCGTGTTCCATCAATTCTGCTACCTCTTCCCATGAGGCCACCACTCCTTCTGTATATGTACTGTCTTTTATCGCGTCTATAGTACCTCCGTTCAGAAAACCAAAGATACGTTTCAGCGTACTGTCCGTGCGTTTTTGTGCCAGTTTCAGATTCGACTGATACGGACCTTCTGGCGACGATACTCCTTTGACGGAAAACGACAGGAATTCCGAGTTCGGATCGTTTTCTATTTCCTGCAGGCGCAAGCGCATTTTCTCCAGTTCTCTTTGGTTGTTCGGATCCTTTTCGTCTATCGTTGCCGAGTTGATCAGGAAGTTCAGCTTCACTTCTCCTCTGTCGCCTCTTTGTTGTTTTTGAGGTTTAGGGATGTATTTTTCATCTCTGATTTTCATGCCATCCGCTTGGTACGTAAAGAAACGCATCGGATTTACCGTACCTTTGGCTATCACTACTGTATCTTTGTATGCCAGTTTTTTATATTCTACCAGATACATGTAGATGTCACACCGGCATTCATCGTCCGGGTTATCCATATAGAGGGAGTCTACGTAGGCAATCACTTCATTTTTATCAATCTTTTGCGTTTTCTCCTGAAAAGGTGCTAACGGGTCTCTGCTCAGGTCGAATTCCATCATTCGTTCCAATGTGATGGCATACTCCTTTCCGGTCACCACTGCCGGGCGGAACAGGCTCTGTGTTTTACGGGTAATATTCACCAACATCGGTTGCACTACGATACGTGTGTTCGGCTTATACATTTCTTTGGGAATTTTTACTTTAGGGTGGATGATGTATTGATTTCCGATGATCTCGATGTCGGTTGGTTCCGGTAGCAGTTTGTCCACCACTTTTTTGGCGGTGATCACCACTTCGTCAATCATCGATGCTTCGTACGAGATCACTACGTTTATCGTTGTCTTTCCTTTAAGTTTTACTGTTTTTGATGCGTAGGCAAAGCCCGAGAAATGGAGGGTCGTACTGGGATCTGCCATGATCTTGAACTTTCCGTCCAGGTCTGTGATGCCGTATACATCTCCCTTTTCATTCTGGTCTCTGATTACGATAGAGATGGCAGGCTCTCCCTCGTCATCGATTACGCTTCCGCGTATTTCTACTTTCTGGGCTTGTCCCCATGCCGGAATAATGGCGTATAGGGTCACTATCCCCAATAGCAAAAATCTTTTGATATTCATTAGGGTTATTTTATTTGGCTATATAGATAAAAGATACACTTAGTTTAACCGGTATGGGGGCCCATCCCGATTCATTCGGTTCACCGTGAGTGCTTCCCGGTTGGTAGCGCACCAACCTGTAGCGTGCCACACCCACACCGCCTGAAACCTCAAGGTTCCAGCGGCGTGACAGAATCCAGTTGTATCCATACGTGACACCTGCAGCTACGGCATCTCCATAATATGCCCTGGGGGTTATTCCTACGTCGAACATGGAATAGAATCCTGTGATACCGATGTAATGGCGCGCCAGCAGGTTCCGAAGCCAATATTTAGCTTCAGCTTGTACGCGCCCATGACGGTAGAAAAGTTTATCTGTAATCTTCCAGGGATTAGCCGATGCCGAAATTTCGGCTGTCATCCAATCGTTTAGCGGGAATTCCACTCCCAGATTGGGAGATGCCGCTAACCATTCCAGCGTATTAGTCTTGATGGCCATACGTTGGGCGGATACTTGAAAAGATATTGCTATGAAAATAAAGAGTATAGCCCGTTTCCCGAATAGAGACGGGAAATTATATCCGGCTATCTCCCACAACAAGTTGGGGAAATTTAGTTTTAAATTAAATGTATTCATAAACGCGCTCACTTCTGTCTAAAGCGTGCTGTCGTTTATTCTTGTCGGTGACAAATATAGAGGTTTTAATTTACATTTTTCAACTAATCGAAATCTTTTTTTATTAATTCTGATAAATACTCCTGTAAATCAGTCTCTTGCCCTATCTGTAATTTTTGTCGGAGCCGGCTCCGGTTGCTTCTCACAGTCGAAGGGGCTATATATTGAAGTTCAGCTATCTCTTCGGTTGTTTTGTTCTCCAATATCAGGCAGCAGAATTGTATTTCTTTGTTGCTGGGTTGAAGGTGCAGGGCGTTGAAAGCCGCCCATAGCTTTAGTTCGGAAGTCATCCTTTTTTTTTGCCGGTGCATGCTTCGCAATATTTCCTGTAACTTGGCGAGCATTACCGGAGGAAAAATATAAGCTACCGTCAGGCTGGGAAAATTCATAAGGTAGAGGTCGGACGATGTATAGAGTCCGATGCCCAGGTAGAGCAAAACCGGTGAGAGGGATAGGATTATGACCGTGTGGCGTTTTACGGAAATGGAAGCCAGTCCGCAGGTCACCATTCCGATAATCAGGTCCTGCGACAAAAAGAATCCGGCTTCTTCCGGCGGTAGGTAGATACGGTTGTACATCGAGATCAGTATATTGCCTTGTATCGTATAGAAAACACTGTTTAGTAGAGATACGATCCGGGCTTTTTTCCGAATCAGTAAATAAGTGAATAACGCAAATAATCCCAGGGAGAGTATATTGCATATTGCCAGCAATAAGTTATTTCGCATGAGGTAGACGCAAAGGTCGGCCAGGATTCCGATACTGAAGCAGACCACTGTACTATAATAGATGTAATAGATCGTTTGTTGTTCCGCACTTTCTATATTCTTGAACTGGTGGTATTTTCTTTGCAGATACTCGTTTCTTTTATGAAAAGGAAGGCTTTTAAGATTCATATTTATGTTTGATTTCAATGTCAGATGTTGGTTATGTCCTATTCGCACAATGTTTGCGAGTCCCGTGGACAAAACTCTCACAGCGTCCTTTTTCCCCCATAATAAATGTGAATAATTTCAAAATCAATTCAAACATATATATATTAAAAAGACGTAGTGCGCCCGCCATACGTCATCAAGGCTCACCACAAGCCTGCTTACTCAATGGCAGTGCACCACGTCCTGAGACGGTACAGTTACCCCAATGAGTAAGTCTATTATAGCCTTTCTTTGGTTATCGGAGGTGGTGATTCTGATGACGATTAGGCTATCGTTTATGTTGCTAAAACCGATTTGTTTCTCCGGCCGCATATAATTGGGGCAAAGATACAGATAAAAAATGAAAACTTTCAGAAATGTTTTTGATAAGTAGAACTCCTGATTTGCTTAAATATGAATTGGCTGGTGGATTCTATTCTGAGAGTGTGTAGAGGACGTATTGATTTTCCTTCAAATTCTAACTATTTGCTTTGATATTTCCTTTTTTGCTGACGCGTGCAATGCTCCGTTTTCTTGGAATAGGGGCTTTGCGGGGATATAAAGACAGATGAAAAGAGAGTTTGGTAGTAAAAAAGAACCGGATATTCACTTTTTTATCTATAGGAAGTTAACTTTGTAATTGCACAAAGTTAATTCTTTGTCGGCAGAAAGTTAGCTTTGTGCCGGCAGGAAGTTAACATCTAACCGGTGGCAAGTTGCTTTGCAGCCGATAACTCTCTTTTTTCTTTCGGAAAAGGGGCATAAAACACTGCATATTTTTCTGGTTGCTTCTCGTCTATGACTTCTCTGAATATATGAAAATGATCTATAATTGGAATTATATTTATCTTTTATATTGCAATCGGTTACGCATGCCGATTTTGTGGATTGCGTATTGCCTTATTTGCTTTCTTTTCGATTTACTCTGATACGGATTCTTGAGCTTCTTTTGATTAACCTTGGAACTTGGACGGAAAAAATGAATTCTATAAGCTATAGAAAATACAAAATGACAATTTTCAGATTCTATTGCCAAATAAGTGATTCGATTGATCTACGAGAGCAAACATTACGCTTTGCAGTGCAAAGATAAGTGCTGCTTCTGCGCTTTTTCAATGAAAGGAAAGCATTCTGAGTGTTATTTATAGTTGAAGTCTCGATAACTTCTGATTAACAAATAGCAGGTAATATGGGGTTCATGTTTTCTTATCGTGTATATACTTTTCATATATATCGCGTATATGGCGTAGGTTATTGTTTGTTGTGCTAATCGGGTAATCGAAAGTTTAGATCATATGATACCCCATAATATCCATGCCTTTTTTATCCGGACAGATTTTTTTCTCTTCCCGGTGAAATAAAGAAAATCATGCAGGTAGTTCAAAAATAGCCCATTTCATCGATGGAAATCCGGTGTTGCATATTTGCGACACCCTGAAAAAGAGAGGTGTTGCAAAAATGCAACGGCTATTTTTAGGTCGTTTCCGGGGGGTGGGCTACATTTGCTCCTCTCTTCATGGAGGGGAGTACAAACAAAATGTATAAGATTTTTTAAGATAGTGAAGTCAAAAAGCTGCCAACATATTGATAGTGGACGTTGTTATACTTTTGCAAAATTTTCAAAAGTAAAAAAGAAGATGACCTCCATCACTCCACGGCTCAATCGCTCGCGCGAGGGTCGTGATGGCAGCTATCCACTCGTGATACAGATCATACGCCATCGAAAGAAAAGAGAGATTTATACGCCTTACCGATTTTGGGAGGCAGAGTTCAACACCCGTTTAGAAATGGTAGAGAATACCGGTGGCAATCGCCGTCGCCTGCTCACTGTTCGCGAAGCCAACGAATACCTTATATATATAAGGAAGGAGTTGACAGCTATTTGCGAATCGCTGGAAGCGGAGAAGGGGAGTGCTTATACGGTGGACGACATTGTACGCGTCTACAACTATCACAATGATTTGACCCAGGTACTGGTCTACGCCGACTCCGTGATAGCCGGTCTGGAAAATAAAGGGCGTCAGGGCACAGCCGCCAATTACCGTAGTGCCCGCCGGGCGTTCGAGTTGTTTGTGGGTGACCGTCCTTTCTCGTTCGAAGAACTGACCCCCGAAGTAATCGACCGCTTTGCCGACTTCCTCCGCAACCGGGGCAATCAGCCAAACACCATTTCGTTTTATCTCCGCCAGTGGCGTGCCATCTACAATCGCGCCTGTGCCGACCACTTGGTTTATACTGATCAGAAACCTTTCCGGAGGCTGAACCTTAAAGAAGAGGTGACTGCCAAGCGTGCCATTTCCCGCGAGAAGATTGCACGGATCGAGCAAGTCGATTTGACTGCTTCCCGTGCCGATATGCAGTTGGCTCGTGATCTGTTCCTGTTCAGTTTCTATACGCGTGGAATGTCTTTTGTAGATATGTGCTATATTAATAAAGAAAATCTGCAAGGAGACTACCTTTGCTATAAACGGCAGAAGACGGGACAAGAGTTGCGGATACGAGTTGAAAACGGTTTGCGTGAGTTGATTGACCGCTATGCCGATTCTTCATCGGATTATCTGCTCCCGATGCTCCGCCGTGGTGACAGCTATCAGGATTACCGCCGACAGCAACGCAAGCTTAACAAACAGATCCGCGAATTGGGTGACAGGCTTCGGTTGGAGGTGCCGCTTACGTTTTATGTGGCCCGCCACTCCTGGGCGACCCTTGCTCATGCGAACGATATACCTGTCTCGGTCATCAGTGACTGCATGGGACACACATCGGAGAAGACTACACGCATCTATTTGGATCGTATAGATACTACGCGGCTTGACAGGGCCAATCGGTTAGTGATAAACTGTCTTCGGTAAAGAGGGGGTGAGAAAAGGACAAAAAAAACTCTTTCTTATAATGAAAGAGCCAACCGTGAGATACCCTCTGATCTCAAATAACTTTTGCAAAGATACATATTAAATTATTAATAAAGCAAATCTTTTTTTAGTTTTTTTTGTTTTTGCTGTCAATTATTTATTTTCTCTTTCCATATAGAAAAAAACATCCTCCTGTACACCTTCTTTTTGTCTACAGACTCTTCTAAGAAAGCATACACCGGTTTCTCGCTATTTCTTTTCCAACGGTTTTCATCTGCCCGTCCCCACTGCTTCAGGCACATGCCGTTATTTATTCACAAGGATGATTAATCTGTTTATAATCAGATATATGCAGGTCGTACATCATCCTTCGTGTTGCTCTTTTACGGCCCTTTCCATCTATGTTTCTGAAATCGTTTCTGAGTCAATATCAAGCAATGCTCTATGAATCAGTGCTTTACTTTCATACTTCCTGCAATTGTTTCTGAAAATAAAAAAAATCAGAAACATTTCCGGATCGGTACTCTTTTATTTTTCTGTCTTACAGGTGATTATGTTGGTAATTCTGAAGCTTTCCCTTTCATTATAAGAAAGAGCCCCTAATTATCAAACAAACCATAAATATGAAAAAGGTACTATGCACATTGGGGGTGGTTGTTGCTTTGCTTTTAGCGTTTCCTTGTATGGGGCGCGCTCAGCAATGGGGCTTGACTACCAATGGTCTTTACTGGGCCACGGCTGCTCCGAATGTAGGAGTCGAATATGCTTTTAGTTCAAAGATGAGTGTAGCCGGTCTTATTCAATATAATCCTTTTACTTACGCTAAAAACCGGAAAATGAAACATTTGGTCGGGCAGGTAGAATACCGTTACTGGCTGAGTGAAGTTTTCAAGGGGCATTATTTGGGCGTGCATGCTACGGGAGGTATCTTCAACTTCGGTAACCTTCCTTTTGGCATCCTGAAGGATTATCGGCTTGAAGGTCAGTTGTATGGTGGAGGGGTTACTTATGGTTATCAGTGGATTATCAGTAACCGGGTGAATATCGGAGTCGATATCGGTTTGGGATACCTTCAAGTTGATTATGATAAGTTTTATTGTCCTACCTGCGGTGAGCGTGTCGATCATTACCGGACCGGTTATGTAGGCCCTACCAAGGTTGGTGTGTCCATTATCTATCTTTTAAAGTAGGGGAGGGGTAAGACATGAATATCAGGCAAGCTTTTTTCATAAGTTTCTCATTTTTCATCTCTCTATCAGTGTTAGCGGCAGATAGATCTACGCAGCCTGTCCGTACAGAGGTGTATCGTTTGGAACGCCGGGACTCTGTCTTGTTGGTCGATCTGGCTGTCGACTTAACCAGCGTCCATCTGGCGCCGGACTGTACGGTCTATCTGTTTCCGCTACTCTCTTCGGGCAATGCCGCCGATTCGTTGTCGCTGCCTCCCATTGTGCTCAATGGGCCTCAAAGCGATTTGATGTATCGCCGACGCCGGGCCTTGGGCACTACTTCGGGATTGGAGAAGATTCCTCCTTATACTGTGCTTCGTGAGGGAGATCACGCCTTGCCTTACATCCATTATCGAATCGAAGTTCCTTATGCGGCATGGATGGAAGATGTGAAAGTGTGGATGCGGGATACCAATTGCAATTGTGATGCCCGTTTGGTACCTTTTGCCATGCAGACAGAGCAGATACCCCCATTGATTGTAGAGCGGGTGGATACTATTGTGATTCGTGACACCGTCCGGGTAGTTCCGGATGTATCTGAACAGCCACCTGTGATTGCGGATGCCTCTTCCCATAGGAAGGTGGTTCCTATTCAGGCGGGCTATGAAGCTGATATTTATTTCCCTACTAACGAAATGCGCATTCTTCCCGATCATGAGTTGAACCGTGCCTCTTGGATGCATTTCGTTAATCAGGTGGACTCTATTGAGCGGGATAACCGGAATTCCATATCGGGAGTCACTGTTACCGGCTACTCTTCCCCGGAAGGATATGCCTTGAATAACGAACGTCTGGCCGAGAAGCGTGCCAAAGCTCTTCAGGAGTTTCTTGAAAATAAATATGGCGAACGCATGGAGATCGCGGTTGAGTGGGTAGGCGAAGATTGGGAACAGTTTGAGAAAGATATAGAACTTTCCGACCTTCCGGAGCGTGATGAAATTCTTTCAATCCTGCGTGCCGTAAAAGATAACAATCAACGGAAAAAATCTTTGAAAACGCTGAATAAAGGGAAAACATTCGGAGTCTTGCTGCGGGAATATTTTCCGAAGCTCCGGCGAGTGTCATGTCGTATTAGATACGTAAAATAAGAATATGAAAAGAATGTATTACATAGGATATATGCTTTGCTTGTTGCTTGCCGGTTGTGTAGTCGGTGAGAAAGCGGATGGGCTGTTGGAGCAACGTCTGTCTGATCGTACCCTTTTGGTTTATATGGGAGGGGATAATGATTTAGCCGATGAGACCGACGAAAAATTGTCAGCATTAGCAGAGGCATGGGACAGGTTTCCGGGGCATCTATTGATTTATCAGGATAAAAAAGGAGCGGATAGTACCCGCTTGTTAGAGGTTTGTTTTGATGAACAGGGAGAAAAGGTAACAAAAATATTGGCTAAGTATAAGCAGGAGAATTCAGCCAGTGCCTCCGTATTTGCACGGGTTGTCAATGAGGCTATGGCCCGGTATCCTTCCGTTGATCCGGGATTGATCGTATTTTCTCATACCAGCGGATGGCTGCCGGTAGGTACGGCAGTGGTTCCGGGCGGTATGACCCGTTCGGTTGTCAAGGATAATCATTCTGAAATGACTTTACAGGATTTTGCATCAGCCATCCCGGATGGCCAGTTCAATTTCATCCTTTTCGAAGGTTGTTTCATGGCCGGACTCGAGGTAGCCTATGAACTGAAAGATAAAACACAATATGTGGTCGGGTCATCGGCCGAGATGCTTTCACCGGGCTTCACTCCGGTATACAAACAAATGTTTCCGTTGCTTTATAAAAAGGAAGCGGATCTGTCGGCAGTGGCTGCCGCCTATTATGATTATTATAACAATCTGGAAGGGGATTACCGTTCGGCTACCATCAGTGTGATCCGGACTAACGGCTTGGAAATGTTGAAGTCGCAACTTCGTGCAGCCGAGAGCCGGGTGGAACGTTGGGAGTGGATAGACCGTAGCGGCTTACAGAGTTTTGATCGTTTGCCGGATGGACAACATCTCTTTTATGACGCTTCGGCCTATGTGGAAAGGATTGGAAGCGCAGAAGAGTCTGCCGCTTTTGATGAGGCCTTGGAGAAAGCGATAATCTATAAAGCGGCTACGGAGAACTTTATGTCACAGAGCCGGGGCGGATTTACGATTAGCGATCATTGCGGCATGACATTGTATATACCTGATGCCACCGCTCCCGCATTGCTGACCGAAAGAAAGAAGCTGAAGTTAATGCAATAATATATAGTTCAAATTAATTAGTGAATGGTAATAATAGAATTAAAAAGTGATGGAAAGGAATTTTTGATTAACGAAACAGACAGTGACAGTTAACAGAACGATGGAACAGGGAGTATCCGCATTTTTTCTCTCTGCCTTTCACCCTTCGCGATTCGGAAGGGAGAAAGGAATATCCAAAGCGGATAAGAGTATAAAATATTCGAACTTATATCTATAATTAAATTTTTTAGTAACATGAAATTAAACAAATTATTTACGTTTACATTGGCGGCTCTTGCAATGGCTGCATGTAGTAATGATGATGAACCGGGAATTGACAATGGTGGTCAAAAAGGTGAATTGATTGATGCTATCAGCATTGCTTTTACCAATTCTACAGCTCCTGCCACCCGTGCGGATAAGGGTGAAATAGAAGGAGTAGGTACTGAAAATAACGTGTATGTGGCCTATCTGTTTGCCAAAGAAAATGATCCGCAGCATGAAGGCGCGAAAGTAGGTGACTGGACTGTGAAGCGTGTGGCAGGTGACAGTAATGCGGAAGACACTGATGTGGCAGACGCAATTGGTGAGGGCGATGTTGCGACTCCCGGAACGAAGAAAAATATGTGTACGTTTAACGGCGTACGTCAGGGAGATAGCGTTTATGTCATTGTGAATGATCCTCAGATGACCCTTGCTACCGCTCAGACACTGGCACACCAGGCTGACAAATCGGAAGCCGCTATCCGTGCCTACATCTCTAATCTGTCTAAGAGCTACCTGAATGATCTGACCGTTACTGCAGACGGAAAGCAAACTAAAAAGTATATCATGGCAGGTGTATCGGCTATTCCTACCAACCCGAATATTCCGAATGGATCTACCGTAAAAGTTTCGATTCCTTTGAACCGTGAATTAGCGAAAGTATTCTTTAATGCTTCCGTTACTACCAACCCCGTATACGAGGCTTATGGTAAGATGGAAATCAAAGATGCAGAATGGGAAAATCCGACAAGTACTAAAGATCCTGATGGTATTGTCGTAGTGCGTATCCCGAGACGTGTATCTCCGTTCACAGCACAGACTCGTGACTGGTATTTCCCGCAGAGCGCGGATGCGACTGCTAAAGACTGGGATGTGCTGAACTGGTTGAAAGCATTTGCAGGTGAGAAAGAATCTGTACCCGGTACTGCAGAAGTTGCCGGAACGACTCTGGCATTGAATAAAGGGGAATACAATGCTGTTGCGAAAGAATATCGTCTGACATGGGTTGTTGGTGAGAAGGCGCTGACTGATGGACAGAAGGCTGATGAAAAATCTATGGTATACGTTAAGAGCAACAAGTTATATTCTCCTTATTTTTATGTAACTCCTAACTATGCCGATAATGCCGGTTGTGCTACTGTGGTAGTTACCCAGGCTACTTATATCGGTACACATACCCTGCTTGAACCGACTATTACGGAGCAAATGTTGAAAGAAGCTTTGGCAGATGGCACTTTCCAAGGTGCTACTTCTACTGACGGATCTGTCACCTATGATAAATTGGCTGCTGGTTTCTGGGATGATGCTGATCATGTAAAAGCATTGGTTGCGTTCCTGGAAGCGAATGAGACGTATAAACTTGCGTTGAGAGGTGAAACGGAAGACGCTAAGAAAGAAGCTGCTATTACGATTAAACCTAACGACAAACGTTACTATCGTGCTGATGTTGCCAACTATAGCGATGACGAAACAACCTCAATGAAGATTACCGAACGCAACACATTCTATCATATTACAGGTACTATTACTACTTTGGGTGCCAAGAGTATTGAAGATGCTATCAATTCGGATAATATTGACATGCTTGTACAGGTAGTTGTTAAGCCATGGAAATATGTTGTTAACAATATAAATATGTAATCAGAATCTCTTTTTTTATATGATCCGGGGCGGATGGAAAATCCGCTCCGGTTTATATCTCTTTCTTTTTCGGAAAGAGAAGAATACAAAACTAAAATGAAGAAACTGCTACCGATACTTCTGGGGGTTGCCCTATTGCTGAATTCATGTATTAAAGATGATATGGATGCTTGTGCCGGATATATGCACATCTATTTCAGCTATATTTATGGTGGAGCCAATCGTTTTTTCGAAACGGTTTCTACTCCTACGCAACTTCATTTTTATAAACAGAAGCATAAATATCGGGAACTGGAAATAGGTTTGGATGAAGTAGGATTGACCGAACCTTATCGATTCTTGAAAACCTTTGATGATATAGACAGTCTGGAACTGATAGCCTGGACATATGATGAGGCAATTGATTATGTAGATACTCCTGATACTCCCATAGGAGAGGGGTATGTGAAATTAAAAGAAATTACCGACGGCAGCGGAATCTGCCGGCCTGTAGACGATCTGTTGTACGGACGCATTGCCATAGATGCCGGCCTGCGTGAAAACCGCAATATTGTGACTATTCCGTTTGTGCGTGCCGTATGCCGTACGCGTATAACAATGATTCCTCAGACAGTAGAGGATCAGGTCGTTGAAGAAGGAGGAGCAACACGTGCCGCAAGCAGTATTATTCCTTCCCCCGAAGATTTTAAGTTCCACCTTTACGGTACGCGTAGTGGTGTAGATTATAATAATAAAGCAAATACGGACGAAGTGATACTTGAACCTGAATGTTATTACGAAGAAAGTACCGGAAATGTACTGACTCCCTGGTTCGGTTCTTTTTCTTCGGAAGGAAAGTTCCTGAGAGTAGACGTGTTTATTCGTGATGAACAGGTCGCTTCGTTTGATTGTGCTCCTATTGAGTTGACTTCTGTTCCGGGCAATTATATTGACTTGGTGATTGACGGACATTATGTGAAGCCCGTTATGCAAGTTCGTGTCAACGGATGGAAAGTGGCGGCAATAGAAAGTAATATGTAAGTAAGCTGATAAAAGGAGAGTATAGCATGAAAAGAATTCTGATATGTCAACTGATGGTATTTCTGGCCGTGGCTTTGGTTTCGTGTTCGGATGATACTTCCGAAAGTATCTCTCAGAACCCGGATAAAGACATGTACCTCCGTGTGAATGTTCCCCGCACTTATGCTTCCGGAGCCGATGGGACGGATAACAAAGAGACGGTGATCAATGGCATTGACGTATTGGTATTTGCTCCGGGAGTGTCTGACCGGAACCGGCTGTATCTGAAATCAGCATCCGAAGGAACTCCGGTTGCCGGTAAAAATACGTTTCAGGTGACTATGCCTGTGGGAGAAGGATTGGAAGTGCATGTATTTACGAATAGCCATGCAGAGTTGGTGCGTAGCGGTGCCTATAAAGGTTTAGGGATGGAGATGAATGCATTATTGGAAAAAATGGTATCCAAAGTGGAGAATAATCTGTCCGGGATAGACTGTTTGCCTATGCATGGTTTTTTGTCAGGAGTGACTGTTTCGAAAGAGTCGGTAGGGCAAACGCTTAGTGTACCGGTGCTGCGTTCGGTAGCCGCTGTACAGGCAAAAGTGGATGACGCGCATACGGGAAATCCGGGTGAGTTGTTAGATAGCGATGGTAAGGTGATTTTTAAGTTGCGTGAGTTTTATGCTTATTTCCCGGCGGATAGCGGTAGGTTGGCTCCGTTAAAGGAGGCCTATGAAGTGGTTGCCGCAGGTTCAGAAGACGAGAAAAAGACCCGTAATGTGGTTAAAACGACTTTACCCGCCAAATTAGGGGTTCGCCCGATAGGTGACAAGCTTTTTTTGAAGAGTGAGTCTTCTTTGCCCCTTGCCGGACCGCTCTATCTATACGAAAACACTTATTACTCGGATAACGGCTTTGATCAGCCCGGATATATTGCCGGCAACGACAAAGTGGCTACCACTCGTTTGGTGGTAGGCGGAATTTATGGAGACGATGCGGATGTCACTTATTACCGGATTGATCTGACGGATCCGGACGATCCGAAAAAACTGGTTGAACTATTGCGCAATCATAAGTACACTTTTCAGATTATGAATGTCTCGGGTCCGGGGTATGACAATCCTGACGATGCGGCTACGGGGGTACCGATGAATATCTATGTGAAAGTGATTGACTGGATAGACGTGAATACGGAAATTGACTTTGACCGTGAGAACTGGTTCTCTTCGGGTACAAAGAAGCTCGTTTTATCCGGTTACGCAGGTTCGCTGAAATCCATTCCCATAGAAAGCGATGTCGCGTTCGGTCCTTTCTGGGAGTTGAGTTTTGATGCGTCGAGTCCGGTTAACGGTAATGCGACGGTTGCACCTGTAAAGGTATCTGACGGTGCAGTGTCGGCCGTAATCTCCAATGAACGCTATGAGATAACCGTCACTGCGGGTACGCTTACCGTAAAGGCCAAAAAGTCTTATGGAGACCTTGCCACCGGTGAGGCTTATGACGATGACTTCTATATAAAAGTAAAGAATTTGACAGTGCATTATAAACTGACTCAGGTAGACCGTTCTCCCGATGATTGGGGAAACGGAGGAAGCCAGGAAGATGAACTGCATAATTAAACATAGATTAGTTGGCTTATGAAACGATTTAAAAGAAATATATGGCAAGGATGTATGCTTCTAAGCGTATTTTGCTTGATGGGGGTTACAGCCTGTTCAAGTGAAGAGGGACGTGATATGCAGCCTGTCAAGCCTGTCGCTTTCACGCTGAACTATACCATCCCCGATGCTGATGATCCGGAAACAAGGGCATCCGATACAGGAGGGAAAATACCTGTGGCCCGTCCGGAGGAAAGTGTGATAAATGATGTAAAGCTCTTATTTTTCATTTACGATGAACATGGCAACGGGTTGTATGCCGGTTCCTTGCAGGGAACCGTCGATGGCAATCATCTGGCTAAGACAGGGAAAATATCGGTGATTATACCGGAAAGCGGAAGCATCGACAATCATACGGATTATAATGTATTGGTGCTTGCCAATGCTTCTGCTTATTTTCCCGGAATGGATTTTGATACTTATTGTTCCGGACAGACTGAAAATGCAGTGCGGGTGCAACTCCGGGGAGATATGCCGTTGCAGTCAATAACGGACAGAACATATACCGTTACAGATAACAGTTTACTTATGAGCGGAACAACATTCAAAGAAGCAGGGAAAGATATGAGTGTACAGCTACTGCGTGCCGCCGTACGCATAGATGTCCGGGTGGCTGAGGATAAAAGGGGGACGGTTCTCTTGAAATCGGCTATGCTTCGTAATGTTTCACCGGTAATACCTGTATTTAATGATCCGCAGGATATGGCTTTCCTGCCGTTGACCTATGCAAATGAAAAAAATGCACCGGAGCAATTCAGTATCATAGGCGGTTTGTATGCCACTGAGGTGTTGCGTACCCTTCATACTCCCTATCTGCTACAGACACAGGCGGTATGTCTGCTGCTGCAATGTGAAAAGTCTCCTTATAAGGGATGGTATCGGGTGAATATTAATATCGATAAAAATGATGTGCAGTATTTACGACGTAACAATGCTTATACGGTGGTTATTAAAGATGTTTTGAGTCAGGGGGCTGACACTCCCGATGAGGCATACGGAGCGGGTAGTTTTGGTATAAGAACGGTTACTGTCCCTACCGATTGGAAAGTTCCCGATGGGATAGTAACTCCACCGGATGTAGAAGTGAATTGAATGATTTCATAAAAAGATAATGAGAACGATGATAATAAGGAAGTGTAAAATAGATTGTTTTCAGAAGTCCTGCATTCTTCTGTGTGTTGCGCTCTTCTCCTGTTCGCAGTATGACTGCGCTGTTCCGGATGACGGAAGGACAGGAGAAGGAGAGCGCACTTCTTTATGCATAGGAGGGGTTTCAACAGGGCGGTTAGAGGTACTTACGCGTTCGGCTGCTGAGCTTACTACAGCAACCGACGCTATCGGGATTTTTCAGAAAAAAGATATCGCGAATGGCTACGAAGCCATTCATAACAGAAAATATACATATGGAACTCCATACTGGAAGACGGATGGGGAAGAACTGGTGTTGATCGATGGGCCGGCGGAACTGACGGCTTACTATCCTTATAAAGAGGATCGGACAAGTAGTGTGGTGATGAACAGTGAGCTCTATGCGGCTTCAAAAGAAATCTATTATTGCCCTTTTAAGGCTTCGAATACAACAGGTGCCGTAACGCTGAATTTACGCAGAGCCTATTCGCTCCTGAGATTCAATTTTATCAGGGGAGTAACGGATGTGGCTCTGAATAAAGGAGAGTATACCGGGAACGGTGAGATCAGCTCATTTACATTTTCTGCGGCTTTACGGATCACCGGAACACTGGATCTGTTTACAGGGATCGTTGAAGGAGGAGTGCAGGGGGTGATGTTCAGCTATACCGTTCCGATAACTATCGGAACCGTTGCAGCTCCTGCCGTCCTGGATTATATGGTGGTGCCTGCTGACTTCACCGGGGATCTTTCTTTTACACTAATGGTAGATGGAAAGGAGATGAAAGGTAAGATTGGCGCTGCCGAGCTTTGTGGTACGAACAAGAAAATGGTGGAAGGGACAAAGTATGAGATAGATGTCATTATTCGTCCCACTGAAGTAGAGATAGGAACTGTGGATGTGGAGGAATGGATAGAAGAGGCAGTCAGAGACTCCGGTGATCCGTTTGTGCCGCAATAAAGAGACAGAAAGGAATAAATATGTTTTTAAGAAAGCAGAGAAAGATGAAACACATTCTGGCAAATATGATGATGGCAATAGTATTGATTGCTTGTAGCAACGGAGGGATGGATCCGGTGGATAACGGCGGGGAGGACGAGTATGTTCCTGTCAGAGTGGAAACCGTTGCGGATAATGGCGTTGAAACACGTGCGGTTGCTTTGTCAAATGCCAGTATAGGAATATTTCGCACGGCACCTTACACTGCTACGTTTCCGCAACAATATGATGTACAGTGTACTCACGACGGAACCGGATGGAGTTTGGCAGATAAACTATATGTTGGCGGTACGGACGCCTCTTTGCATGTCTATTATCCGTATGGTAAGGTCACTTTTAATGGTGATAATAGTACGGTTACTGCTTTGACAGTGAAAGATAATACGGCGGATAATGATTTTTGTTATGCCGATGCTCCTTTAGCGGCAGTCAATAACCGCAATCCGGTTGCTTCCTTTTTGCTGAAGCATGCTTATGCCGGTGTGAAGTTCAGCATTGCTTGTCATTCGACTTATCCGTTGAAGTGCAAGTTAACCAAGATTGTGATGAAACCCGCAACGAGCGGAAAGACGTTTTATGTGGAACGTAGCATGGATATCAGTAAATCCGCTGCGGATGCGGGACAGTTGGGAGGGAGCACAGCTTCCGGTTGGACGCTGGATACATCTGCGCTTGCTATGGGGACAGCAGGGATAGCTCAAGGGAGTACGGATGTAAGTATCAGCAAATTGTTTCCTCCACAGGATTTTGAGGACAATACCCAACTGATATTGACAATTGATGGAAGTGAATATTCGGTAACGATTCCGTACGAGACTTTGAAAGCTCTGAAAGCCGGGTATTTATCTACCATTTTCCTGGAGGTCAAGGGTACGGGAGTAGATATTTCGGGAGTGAAAGTATATCCATGGGATACCTCTGTTGTACCCGGTGGTGATAACGATGCGACTTTAGATTAATAACTGATTGTAACAGAAAGGATAGTAATGAAAACCAAGTCTGATATGAAACCAATTATAATAGCCACTTTATCGCTGATTTTACTGGCGGGCTGTGGTAATGATGATTTTCCGGTAGAAGAACAAAAAGTTCCTTTAGAGATTGCTTCTGCATTTGTAACAGGTGACGTGCAGACACGTGCCGTCACGCCACAATTACTTACATCAGGTTCGATCGGAGTTTTTCTGGAAGGCGAATCCGGAACCAGTTATGTAAAAAAAGACAATATACAGTATGACTATAACTCCGGCTGGAAACCAAACACGGAAACAATTTATCTGGGTGGAGAGAATGCCAATGTGTGTGCTTATAAGAAAACAACGAAATTAGATTTGGCAACTAAAGAAGCTGTTTCTTTGACTTCTCAGATTTTTGACGCCGAACTTGATTTGGTATATGCAGGTAAGAAAACAGTGAATGGTACTTCTGCCGCTAAGAGCGTTGAGTTTATCATGGGACATGCTTATTCGCAAATCGAATTTGTCTTTAGCCGGGAGAATTATCCTAATACATGCAGAGTAACTAAAATAGCCATAAAGAACGCGAATATAATTGAGAATGCTACGCTGAACCTGGCAACAGCGGTTTATACATCGACTAAAATCAATGCTGCGTTCAGTTATTGGACAAATGTGGCAAAGCAGGCAGATGGCATTGTGGTTCCTGAATCGGGGACTATAAAAAGTAATGTACTGATGATTCCCTGTACATTGGCCAACAATGGAGATACAGGAGTGACACTGGAGTTGACGGTGGACGGTCAACTGATGACAGTTCCGGTTGCGTATACTAAATTGGGCGCATTAACCAAAGGCATTATTCATCAGATCAGCCTGAAACTGAAAGGTACTGCACTTGAACTGAGTGTAAAAGATACTCCGTGGGATAATCAACCGGTAGATGGTGAATATAATCCGGAACCATAAAAAGGAAGGATGAATCATGAAACGACTTTATACGCATAATCCGGATTCTCACTTGGCAAGACGCTTGTGGCTGATGTGGCTTTTAATAGTAGGCTGGAGCTCTTGTTCACAAGTAGAGGTTGCAGACTCTGTAGGGGGTGAGAACGGAGAGATACCTCTTGAAATCCGGGCTACAACCGGTGCAGAGGTCGACACTCGTGCTGTTACTGCTGTAGAAATGACTGAAGGAACATTAGGAATTTTCCGTTTACCCGAGACGGATTATACGGCATTGGAAAATATTCGTTATAACCGTGTTGCGGGAGAAAACTGGAAGCCGGCTTCTACTGTGATATATGTCGGTGCCACTTACGCCAGGCTATGTGCTTATGCTCCCTATAACTCTGTAGAGTTTAAAAATAGTTCGTTGAAAACAGAAGCCGGCCTGACAATGCAGACTTATGCGGCGGAGAAAGATATGCGTTTTGCTGTCAGTGGGGGAGATGAAGTCTGGAAAAAGACTCCTACTGCGAATTTTGAATTGAAGCGTGCGTATGCCCGTTTGGTATTGTCTGTGGTACGGGATGCCACGTATCCGAACACGTGTAAGATAACGAAAGCAAAAATAAAGGCTTCTGCCGGAAATATAATCACAGCCAATACGGTTGACATCAGTACCGGAACCGAAGGAAGCGGAACACAAACACCTCAATATATTCACACTGTGACGACCGGTTTAAAAGACGGATTTGCAATAGGGGTTACAGATGATACGAGTTTTGACTGGCTGCTGCCCCAACAAACTTTTTCCGGAGGCGTAGTCTTGACACTTACGGTGGATGGCATGGATTATTCCGTCACTATTCCGGTCGATAAACTGAGCACATTTGTAAGAGGTACTAAATATACTGTGTCATTGGTTGTCAAAGGTGGAAAGTTAACTTTGCTGAGTGACAAAATCTTGATTGACAGGGATTGGACAGAGGTGCAGACAGGGACCGGAGGCAGTGGCGGTGATTATGATACCAGTTTTAATTAGAATATGAAGATTATGAAACGTTTATTATTGATCCTGGTGGGAGGTATTTTATTGAGTAGCTGTTCTGATGACAGTGAGATGGATGACGGGAGATGGAAAGCATCTGCACTTCGAGTACCGCTCGAGGTATCTTCGGCAGTCATTAAGCAGGAGGTAGTTACACGTTTAGCTCCCGATCCGGTAGCTCTGACGAAGGGGGCCATAGGGATTTTTCTGTCGGGCACAGAACCTGAAAGCGGACAAGCGGATAGCGGATATAAAGTTATTGACAACCGTAAATACGTTTACAGCGAAGGTCATTGGGGACCTCTGACGGCTAATGATACAATTTATTTAGTGGGTAACGATGCTGATGTCTGCGCTTACTACCCTTATAATGAATTGTATGCGGATAAGACGGTCATTCCATTACAATCACAGGATTATGTGGATACTGAAGATATCTATTATGCATTGAATACAATGATAAATGGTTTTACTCCTGCGATTACTTTTGATATGGTGCATGCTTATTCTTTGGTGGAGCTAAAGATCAGTCGTGAGAACTACTTCATGCCTTGTGAAATTAGTAAAATAACCTTGATGAATTCTGCTTTAATAAAAAAAGGCACTATTAACATTGCCGTTGACGGAAGCATACAGGCTTCGGAAACAGGGAATTATGATTTGACAACAGTAACTGCGGCTTCACCTTATACATTGGCTGTTGGCGGATCTTATGTACGCCGTGTATTGATGATTCCGGTTCCGCTTAAAATTGAGCGGACAGATGCGGAAGGAGGACAATTCGGGCTGTCTGTCAGCCTTGTGGTAGATGGACAACAGATGCTCGTGGAGATCCCGTATTCCGAACTTGGAGAGTTCAGGCAGGGAGAGAAGTATGTTATCGGATTAAAGATCAAAGGAACAGAAATCGTGCCTACCGTCAAAGCATTGGAATGGGAAGATGATAAGGTCAATGGCGGGGATAAATATCCTGTTGAATAAAATCATATTTAAAACTGAGCTACTATGAAAGGAGTACTATACATAAGTTTTTTAGTTTGCATGTTACTGGGGTGCAGCGATGGTGATAGCTTACCGGATTGGAAAAAAGACAAAACAGCCCGTACTGAGTTGGAGATTGCGTCTGCTTCCATTGTGGAAGGCAATCTACAGACCCGTGCCGATGCAGTTTTTACGTCCGGAAGTTCCATTGCTTTGTTTTGTCATGGGCAGGCTGCCGAAACGAGTTATACGCCTGTGAATAACAGAAAATATACGCTAAATGCCGGTGAGAGTCAATGGACAGCCGAGTCGGAGGCGAGTACCATTTATTTAGGTAGCGAGAAGGCGGATGTGTGCGGGTATTATCCCTATACGGAAGAAACAGTGGATAAGCTTTATAAGGACCGTACTAAAATTCCTATGGAGACACAAAACTATGACGTTTTAAAAGAACTGTATTATGTGACTAACCAGGAAGTTGATGCTAAGGAATATTTTGTAAATATGCGTTTTAAGCATGCTTATTCACGTTTAGTATTGAATATAGGGGTCGAAGATGCTTATCCGGCTACATGTAGTATTAATTCGGTGGCTTTGGCAAACGACTCATTGTTTCGAAAAGCGGTGATAGATATTACGAGTGGTACTGTTGGCATCCATCCGGATGATACGGAGAAACAATTCAGGGGTGGATATAACATTACAAAAGACCTTCCTTATGTTTTAGACAGTCCTGATAAAAAATACCAGGCTGATCTGCTTATGATTCCTACAAAATTATTGCCTGACCCTTTTGAACCGACTAAAGGGCTTAGCATTATAGTGAATGTAAGCGGATTTCCGGCAACGGTGATCATTCCGATAGACGATCTCTCTGATTTCGAGAGTGGTAAAAAATACGTTGTCTCTTTGAAATTGAGAGGGATTGCAATTAAATCGGTGACCGTAACCACTACTGACTGGGATGAGAAAATACTGAATGAAGGTATAGATTACGAACCGCTTCCCCGACGACCTTAATGATTATACAAAAATGAACAGCATGATTATGAAACTCAATATGAATATAAATACTTCTGTGGCTGCCATATATGCAATGATGTTATTATTGGTTGCCTGTTCGCAGGAAAGAACTTTATTTCCGACAGAAAAAACGGACAGTGTGCCTTTAAGCGTATTCACTTCGTTCAAGGCGGATGTGACTACAAGAGCCACCGCTCAACCCTTGCCTGAAGAGAGCAGTATCGGAGTTTTTTTGATAGCGGATGCTAACTATGTTATCCCTCAGAGTAATGTGAAATACACTTATCAGCCTGATGACGAATGGACGTCAGAGACCCCTGTTTGGGTGGGCGGGGCAAGAGCCGGTCTGTGTGCGTATTATCCATATGGTAGAGTTACTTTTTCCGCAGTTACACAGACCACATTAAAAAACCAAGCTTACACGGAGGAGGCGGATTGGTGGTATGCCAAAGACAATGCGACTCTCACAGTCAATAATCTGTCACCACAGATAGAATTTTTATTAGAGAAACCTTATTCTCAGCTCTCTTTGGAGATGATTCGTAACGGAAGGTATCCGTTGCAGTGTAAAATAACCAATGTACGTATAGAATTGGAAAACGGGGACCCGATGGTTGACACCGGGACGTTCGATATAAAAGACGGGAGCCTGCAAAACACAACGGATGTTACTTCTTATTCATATCCAACCTCCGGACCTATGCATGACACGGGATTGGGGGTAGGAGAAGCGGCGAGAGATACCACTTGTAACTATCTGTTTGTTCCTCAGACTCTCGCGTCCGGGTTGAAACTGACTTTGACCATCGATGAACGTGATTTCAGTGTGATTGTGCCACTGGAGGATCTTGGCGGGCTGGTAGCAGGAAAGCGCCACGTAGTCCGATTGGATATCAGAGGGGGAATACCGATTAATATAGTGGAGGTTACCACGACAGAGTGGCAATCAACAGAATTTGACGGTGGTGATGCCACTACTATTAAAGATACAACAGAGATCATTATTGATGGTGGTAAAGTGGGAACAGAAGATTGGGCGTCGGATCCTACAGAAAATGGATCAGGAGCACTGTAATTTAATATTAAACGTATGAAGACAAACCTATTATTTTTTATTTGCATCCTATTTGCATTAGTCTCTTGTGAACAAGAAGACAAGGTATCCGGAGAAAAGGCACTGGCTGTAGTGTCCGCTTCTTCCGACGATAGGCCCTCAACACGCGGAATTATAAACGATGATACATACGCTTTAGGGGTTTTTCGGACCACTGCCGGTACTTATACGCCTTTATTCAATGTGAAGCATATTTATTCAGGAGGAGAGTGGGGATCTGATGATGTAATCAAGGTAGATTATCGGAATGCTTCTTTTTTTGCCTATTATCCTTATCATACAGCGACCGGAAATTATGCCGGACTGGCAGGTGGCACTACCTTGACCCTGCAAGCACAGTTGTTCAATGCCGGAGAGGACATTTGCTATGGAGCAGGTGGAGCCTTGGGTGGAGGTCCGGTTAGTGTATACAATCCGTTTGTTGAGTTTCTGGATATGAAACACGCATATGCCCGGTTGAGGTTGACACTGACCCGCGGGGAAAAATTTGATAAGACTAAGAAATGTAATATACAGAATATTACTTTCAAATCGAATAATGCCAATTTTTACCTGACACGTAGCCTCGATATTGCTTCAACTGCCGGAGCTACCGGAGGAAGCGCTGTGACTACCGGGTATGTTCATAATCCTAACGTTAATATTGCCGCCGGTAAAAGCGTGACATACGAGTATATGTTTCCTCCGCAACCACTTGCCGGTAGTAAATTGACTATTCTTGTCACTGTCGACGGGGTGACTCGGAGTTGTGACATTTCAACGTTAGGCAGTTCTTTGGATTCGGGGAAATATTATGGAGTATCGCTGACATTTACGGATGTGGGAATCATCCTGTCATCGGCGGCTGTTACTGTCAATGATTTTGGCGGACAAGGAAATACTCCGATAGATACGGAATTATAACATAAACGGAGAATAAAGATGATACAACTGAAAGATAAACTAAAAGTAAATGGCGGAATGAGACGGTACATGGAAATGGTTTGTTTGAGCCTGTCGTTTTCTCTTTTCGTAATGAGTTGCAGTCAGGAAAGCGATACGTTTTATCCATCGATTCCGGATGAAGAACAGCCTGCTGTGGATGAAAGCCGGATGGTTCCGATACAATTGAGTGTGGACGGGGTTGATCGATTTTACGGAGGGGCAGTGACGCGTTCTGGAGAAACTGTTGCTCGTTTAGTGCAGCCTTTGGATTCTACTTATGATACCGGATATGATGTGGAGACAACAGTGGAGTCGGTTCCATTGGAGAATAGTGTGTCGACCCGTGCCAACTTGGGTAATGTACAGTTTCGTGTAGTGGCTTACAGAACAAATGCTTCGTCTGCCGCTAATTATGCGGGGACAGCTGTTTACAAGACAAATGGTTCGGGAGTCGCGGCTATTGTAGCCAAGACAGCTACTCCTGTCAATAGTGCCGGACAATGGATATTGGGGCCGGGCACATATACTTTTGTGTGCTATTCTTATGGAGTGAATAGTACACCGGCAATGCTGTCCGGTAATTGGTCCGCAACCGTTTCGCACAATCAGGATTTTATGCTTTGCCGGAAAGAAGGAGTTGTAGTAGCTCCCGATGATAGGGGAGAGTTTACATTGGGAGGAATCAGCTTTACACGTCAGTGCGCTCTACTCCAACTGGCTGTCACGGCCAATGATTTTTCTAATAATACGGTTCAACAATGTGCAGCCACTGTATCCAACTTGAATAGCAATAACATAACCTGGAATGCCGGTCAGGCAGCCCTTTCAACAGGCGGCACAGGAGGAGCTGTAAACTTTTCCTGGAGCAGCTTGAATGCGGCTACGGTTCATAGTAATGTATATAAGGTGCTGCCTCAGAGCAGCCGTACGTTAACCATTAAGTTCACGACTTTGAGAATTGGCAATATACAATACAACAACCGAGTGACGGTTAATGTCACCGGACGTCAATTTGTGGCAGGAGGTAATTATAAGATAACTGTTAAGATAACCGGAAACGGTATTACTGTGGGAGGAGCTACGTGGGCGAAAGGGAACGTTTACAGGAGTGGGAGTAATTTTTATTTAGAGTCTTCACAAAGTGGTTATCACAGTGGTACAGAAGGTGGATCTTTTTTCGGCTGGAATACTCTCTCTTCCAGTAATAATACGTATGGAGGAAGCTCTTTTTCCTCCAACAATGATCCTTGCTATCAGGTTCTTCCCCAAGGAACATGGTGTACTCCGACTGCCAACCAGTTACAGAATCTGGGAAATAGTGGCTATAGGTCTGGAAATATGAATGGTAAGAGGGGAGGATTTTTTGGCGGTGATAAAGTTTTTCTGCCTGCAATGGGAAACAGAGGTAAAAATAATGTAAACTATTGGCGTGAAACGGGGTATTACAGAAGCAGTACGGGCGCCAGTAATAAGCGTTGCTATTATCTGGAGTTTAATCAGAGTTATGCTGTTAAAAATAACTATTATTGGTATTGGGATGCATTCCCGATAAGATGCGTCAAAAGATGAAAATTTTGAAAATGGTGAAGTGTAATGTCGTAAAAAATGAATAATGAATAATTTAAATGATCTGATCAGGATTTGGTGTCTGCTACTGGTTTTGGTCGCCTGCAGCCAGGATGACAATATGGATGGTATACCCGATGATGCCACCGTACCTTGCACTGTCAATAGCGTGAGTGTAATCGAGCCGCATAAGGTCAATACTCGTGCCGCACTTAATGACGGAGAATCCATCGGGGTCTTTTTGACTGACGATGTGGCGGCGAATGGAGCTGGTAGTACCCGAAAATATTCGGACAGGAATAACTGTAAATATGCCAAGGTGACAGGAAAGTGGACGCCGATTGATGATGAAAACACTGTGTCACTGGCCGAAGGAGTTTATGCAAACCTTTGGGCAATCTATCCTTATCATGCCGATAAGGAAAACGGATTGGATTATACGGATCGGACAGCCATTCCTCTAAAGTCAAAACTGTATTCGGCTGAGAAAGATTTGTGCTATGGGCCGGGAACCGGAATAGCCGATGAGACCAGTTTTACTCAGCCTGTAAAAAGTAAAACTCCTGTAGATATTTCTTTTTTAAATATGGAGCATGCTTATAGCTGGGTCGTTTTTCAGGTCAACAGACATAAGTATACCAAAGATGCTAAGCTGTCAAAAATAAAGGTATCCAATGTGTTGACATACACTACTCTGGATATTACAAACGGAACTTATGCCGCCTCTGAAGCCACTCCGGAGCCGGGAATCGCAGAGAAAGTGGACGAAACGATTCCGGAACTGGAAACTGATTATGTAGAGGTGGGCTTCCTTATCGCGCCTTGCACATTAGGATCGATCGGAACCATTCTGGGAGTAGCTGACTGTGGCATGAAAGTAGACCTTACAGTAGATGGTGATGTATATACATTGGGGATTCCGCTTACTAAATTGTCTCAATTGGAAGCCGGGAAAAAATATTTGATTGAGATTACCGTACAGGGGGCGCATGGAATCGTCATTGGGGCGAATGGAGTTTCTACTGTTGACTGGCCTACGCCCCAAGAGGCTTCGGGAGACTTGATAGGTGAGGCTACTATACATACAAATTCTGTTTTAAACTGTTTTTGGTCATGAAAATTAATAATATGTTTTTTATTGCCATGTGCGGATTGTTTATATCATGCGGGGCAGAGATTACAACGGATACTTCATCCGAAGTATTATCCGACAGGCAGATTCCTATAGGAATATCGACAGTTGCTGTTCCTGAATACGGTGCGGAGACTACGCGTGGGCTGATTGCTAACGCCACTTATCGATTGGGACTGTTTCGTACCGGTGACAAAGGTTACCCTCCTCAGTATGATGCGCCTTATACGTATACAGCAACCGGATGGACGGCTTCTACAGAAGTGAAGGTGGATCATCGCGGGGTGAGTTTGTATGCTTATTATCCTTATCAATCCGTTTCCTTTGTAGATAATACGACAACAGCCGTCCTGAATGCGCAACTTTACAGTGCGGACAAAGATATGTGTTATGGGAAGGGGCTACCTGTGGGAAGTGCAAGCCTGATTAATAATGATGCTCCGGAAGTGGAGTTTACAGCTATGAAACACGCTTATGCCCGGCTCAAACTGACATTGCTGCGCGGAACGAATTATGATAAGAGTAAGGCATGTAATATCAAAAATATTACTTTGAAATCTAATAATACAAGTTTTTATCTGCAACGTCATTTGAATATCGCTACGGTAGCCGGCGCAACCGAAGGAACTGCCGTCGCAACAGGCTATGTTTATAATCCGAATGTGGATATAGCGATCGGGGGGCAATTGAGCTATGACTTCCTGCTGCCTCCACAGCCACTTGCCGGCAATACATTAACAGTTCTTGTGACGGTGGACGGTGAAGTGCGTTTTTTGAATATTACGGGATTCGGCAGTTCGTTGGATGCCGGATCATACTACAATGTATCTCTGACGATTACAGATATACAGATGGTACCTACGAATGCTTTGACAGTGAATGATTACGGGACTCAAGGGAATACTAATTTTGATTATAAATATGAGATGCATAATTGACAGGACGCAAACGGGAATACTTAGAAGTATGATTCGCCTAATGGCTCGTTCATGTTCTTTGTTCTTGATTTTGCTTGCAGTGACAGGGTGTGGCAGGGAGGAAGATGAAAGATTTCCTTCGGGACATCATGATCCGATAAAGGGAGATGGGGAGATGGTATCTATCAACGTAAAAGTAGATGGGGTAGATGAGTTTTTAGGTGGTGCGGTTACCCGTTCCGGAGAGATTTTGACAAAGATAGTGCAGCCTTTGGACAGTACTTATGATTCGGGCTATGATGTAGAAACGACAATTGAATCTTTACTTCCCGTTAATCCGGTGCAGACGCGTAGCAATATGGCCAATATGCAGTTTCGGGTTGTAGCCTATAAAAACAATTCCATAACGGCTGCTAATTATGCGGGTACAGCGGTTTATAGTACCAATGCTTCCGGCATTGCCTCGATTGTAGCGAATACAGCCACTCCCGCAGGTGTTTCCGGACAGTGGGTGTTAAGGCCCGGGACGTATGCGTTTGTCTTTTATTCATACGGAACCAATACAGCTCCGGCCGCTTTGTCCGGTAATTGGTCGACAACAGTGACGCATAACCAGGATTTCATGTTGTGTCAGAAGACCGGGGTAAATGTTACGGCCAATGCAAGCGGGCAATGCCTGTTGAGCGGCATTAGTTTTTCAAGGCAGTGTGCCCAACTTCAGTTGTGTGTAGTGGCTAAAGAGTTTAATAATAATACGGTTCAGCAGTGTGCGGCAACTATCTCGGGACTTAGCAACAGCCCTGTGACCTGGAATGCGAGCCAGACAACTCTTCCTGTAACAGGGACAAGCGGGACGTTGAACGTGGCATGGACCAATCCGAATGCTACCACAGTGAATAGTAATGTGTATAAGATACTCCCTCAAAGTAACCGTACACTTACAATTAAGTTTACTACTTTAAAAATCGGTAATGGACAAATGAATAACGCCATTACGGTTAGTGCTACAAACCGTTTATTCAGTGCAGCCGGTAATTATAAGATAACGGTTAGCATTGTGCCAAATTATATATCAGTGAGGAGCTATAAATGGGCAAGGGGAAATCTTTATAAAAGCGGATCTAATTTTTACTTTGAGGCTTCTCAGACAAATTATCATGGTGGTGCGACAGAAGGAGGATTCATCGGATGGAATACTCTTGATATTGGTGTAGCTAAATATAATAGTGGAAATTACTCTACAGCCAATGATCCTTGTTACCAAGTAGTCCCTCCCGGTACTTGGGAAACACCTTCTGATGGACAATTACAAGATCTGATTAATGCGGGAGTCACCTATAGCAGTTCTCCTAAAGGTTTCTGGTTTGGAGGGAACAATGGTGTATTCTTGCTTGCTCTGGGAAGCCGAAATCAGTCATCTACTACAATAAACAACCCTATATCAGCAAGCGATTCTTGGGCATTTTATTGGTCCCGGATTCCTTCAGGAGCAACAGCTAAAGGGCTTAATGCCTCTCAAGGCTCGAATAGTGCCTTTATAAACACAAGCTGGGCGCGGGCTGATGGCAGAACGATAAGATGTGTTAAACGATAAATTGTATGTCCAATGAAACAGGTATTAGAATGTTGTTTGCTTTCATTAAGTCTATTCCTCTTTTTCTCCTGCGGGAAGGAGGAAGAAGGATCTATCCCAACCGATAGACAAGTGCCTATCGGGGTTACAGAAGCTTCTTTAAGTACGAGAGTGTCCACGCGTGGAGTCATCAATACTGCTACTTATAAATTAGGTCTTTTCCGTACAGATGCTAACGGATATCCACCTCAGTATGATGCTCCCTATACTTATAGCGCAGCCGGTTGGACCGCATTCACAGAAATACTGGTGGATCACCGTCCGGTGGGTCTATACGCATATTACCCTTACCAGTCTGTATCATTTGTCGATAACACGACGACTGCGACTTTAGTTGCTCAAATTTATGATGTAGCTAAAGATGTGTGTTACGGTACCGCTGCGGCTACAGATGGATCGCCGGAGATAAATAATGATCATAAAGCAGTGCAATTTATTGACATGAGACATGCCTATGCCCGGTTGAAACTTACATTTGTCCGAGGGGCCGATGTGATGTCAGGCCGTGCATGTAAAATAGAAAACATAGTGTTGAAGAATAATTCAACCAACTTTTATCTTCAGCGGCAAGTCGATATAACTACCGGCGTGATTACCGGAGGGACCCCTGCGGCGGGGGGATATGTACACAATCCGAACGTGAGTATTTCATCCGGCAATCGGGTTTATGAATACTTGCTCCCTCCGCAACCTTTGACCGATAGTAAATTGACCATTTCGGTAACGGTAGATGGCGAAGTCCGTACGGTCACGGTTACTAAGTTTGTCGATGCATTGAATGCAGGAGGATACTATCATGTTACATTGACAATCAATGATGTGCAGATTGTTCCGAATGCGAATGTAATCGACAATGGGTATACGACGGATAATACTACCATTCAGAATAACACTCCAAGTGTAGTTTAAAATGACTGATAATAAGTGATGGGAGAGGCTCGGTAAATGTGAGCGGACTATCCACACCTTTTAATAAATTGATTTTAAATAGATAAGATGAAAAGAGAACTGAGCATAGTCTTGTGTCTGCTGCTGCTTCCGGGAATGACAGGAGTGAAGGCCAGTGCCGACTCACCGGAGAAAAAAACGGCGTCGGCAATGAACAATAAACAAAACGTACGACAGAAAATAACCCCGGTGGGTACTCGAAAGTCTACTTCGGTACGCCCCTTGTCCGTATGCGAGGTGAAAGTTAACTTACCTACGGACAGCATGTTGCTCTCGTGGGTAGACTTTTTGTCACCTTCGGTTACGGAGGCACCGAAGGTTGAGGAAGTACGGCAGACGGTGCGTGGCAGCATCGTGTTGGATTACAGTCGCGGGCAGAAGACGAAATATGATGAGCGTAATTTTGTAGAAGCTGTTTACAAACTTTTGGCTGTGACACGTCCGCTTAAAGAAACACCGGGTGTGAGTCTGGAAGGTATTCGTTTGACAGGTTATACGGCTCCGGACGGTGACTATCGGGCAAACGAACGTCTGGGCTTACAACGCGCACTGGCATTGAAAGATTATATCCGGCGGGAGAAAAGCTTCGGCACAGTGCCTTTTGAGGTGAACTGGATAGCGGAGGATTGGAAAGGACTGACCGATCTGATAGTTGGGTCGGAGATGGCATTCAAAGAGTCTGTACTCGACATTATCCGTACAGTGGATGTGGTGGACGGGCGCGAACGAATGCTGATGGATTTGGCGGGTGGGACTGCCTATCACTATTTGTCGTCAGCTTTCTTCGGGAAGTTGCGTCGTATCGACTACGAGGTAAGCTACGTAGACAGAAGTTTGGCGGCGCAGCCATCGATAGGCATGACAGAAGGGGAGGCAGTTGTTGCTTCGGGCAAACCGGAAGCATTCTCGGTGGCGGACTTCTGCCGCTTGGCAGAAGCACATGCCGTAGGTTCGGCTGAATTCAATGACTTGATGGACTTGGCGGGACGTCTTTATCCGGACAGTCCGGTGGCGTGCATCAACGCTGCCGGAGTAGCCTTGTTGCGTCGCGATACGGAGCGTGCCCGGAGATATCTGCAACGCTTTGCCACCCTGCCTGAAGCCGGGTGTAATATGGGTATTCTCTGTCTGCTTGAAGGTGACCAGGGAAAGGCGGAAGTTTACCTGAGCCTGGCACAGGCAGGAGGAAGCGTGCCGGCAGGGAGGGCACTGCGCTTCGTGCAAAGTAAGTAAAGGCTCACCACAGAATACGCAGATTCACACGGAGTCGTTTTTTCTCTCCGTGTGGTTGCATTTAGTAAAGTATGAATAAAGAATCTGTGAAAATCTGTGTAATCTGTGGTGAAAAGAAAAATGGAAAACACAAACTGACGAAAGTTATGGATATAGCGGAAATAGCAACAATGGCATTTATCGCTTCGGGGATGACATACAACGCCGTGAAGTATTGGCGGGTAAACCGAAAGGTGCACATTGCCCGTGAGTGGCCGGTGAGTCTGATTCTGAAACGTATGGATTATTTGTCGGAAGAGTGCCGGAGAGCGGTCTTGTTGGTCTTTGACCGACGAGGATATCTGGTGCGCAAGTACCCTGAGGCGGATGTGCTGAAACGGAAAAAGAAATGGCGGCTGCGTTGCACTGTACAGGAGGGGATGTTGAACTTCTGTGTGCTATTCACCCCCCATGCGCTTTGCCTGAGCGGGATACATCATCGTGATGATGTGGATCGCCTGTTTGCCGGTCATACCGGCATCTGTATTGCCGAAACTGGATTACAGGAGATTGTTCATGGCGCGTCGTTGGAGTTGATAGCTGCCGGTACGGAAACAGACGAGGAAAATGAGAAGACCGATTCTGCCACATTGGATGCATTGCTTCCGGGAGAATTGGTTACGGACGCAATGGCAAAGGATCTTCCGGTAGAGTTGAAGGGGTGTAGCGAACAATGGTATACGGGAAGCGTGCATTATGCGAAAGGTGAACCGGATAACTGGCTTGCCGTGCGCCGTGAGGGGGACCGGCTGTTGATGCAGTTTCGTACCAACTTTTCTGCCGTGGAACGGGAGGCAACCATTGAGATAGGGAATGGCGAGGGAGTACACTTGCTCAAGGTGCGTCAGCAGGTGATGGGTATTCATCCCACGTTGACGGTCAGTCGTCGGCTCTATGTCAGTGCCGGGCGGAAGAACGAGGCTGTGACGCTAACCGTTATCCCTGACAATGAACAGGCATGTTGGTGCGTGAAGAGTGCTAACGCTAACGACGGTGGATGTTGGTATTCGGTCTATCCGCCTGTGGGCCTGCAACAGAAAGGGAGTCAGAACTTGAAAGTACATCTTGAAGCGAAACCAGCCAATGTGCGCTCGCGCTCGCTGGCTCTGACGTTGGAGACGGGTACATATCCTTTCAGCCAGACGACAGATCTGTTATTGATGCAGGGTGTCTGCTTTGATTATTATATAGAGTATCCGCCGGAAGATCCTTGTGCACGACATAGCGGGGTGATAGAGATGCCACCGGGTTACAGGGAGGAGGTGAGGACATACAGTGTGTGTGTGGACAGTAACCAGTCGTGGCGTATCGTGAGCGATGAGGCGGCGGCCTGGGTGGAGGTGAGCGAACCTGAACTGTTGCAGGGACATTATGACGGACGGTTCACGGTGAAGGTACATTCTAATGCAGGATACCGGGTACGTGGTGGATTTCCGGCAGCGCGTCACACGGTGCTCTCGTTGGTGAATGATACGGGCGTGGTACGCGATATCCTTATTTATCAAGGTGGATACGTACGTATCCGGGGTAAATATTGGCTGGACCGTAATCTGGCGGCAGGCGGGAAATTAGCACAGGTAGCCATCCCGTTGGGGTTGGAAGTGGGTACCACACTTAATCAGGGTACGTATTTTCAGTTTGGCTGTCCTACTGATCGATGGGAGGAGAATTTTACGCCCTGTCGCGGCAGTTGGTACGATGGCACGGCAGAGAGTCCTGCACGGATTAATGAGTTGGACCCTTCACCGGAGGGGTGGAGGCTACCATCGCGTATTGAAATGGAGGCATTGATGAACAGTCCCGCTGCTCCGATGGAGCTTCAACGGGAGGAGGACCGGACGAATATCTGCCTTCTGAGTGACGACGGAGTACCAGTATACCTGCCGCTGTGCGGACACCGGAGCCATATCAACGGCTGCCGGATTGTGGTTCCGCACGGTCATCGTTACTGGACGGGGAGTAGTCAAAGTCCGGTATATGGCTATTCGCTTTGCGTAGAACCCAGTCGACAGATGTATTTGATGCACGATATGAAGAAATATGGGTTTCCGGTAAGAAGCGTGATGAATGATGAACTATAAACGATTAACCAGGAAGGGTATGATAGAAATAAGGAAGATTGAAGAGGTACGGAGAGGTGTGGATATTCCGGAGATTACGGGTATTTATGATCCGCTGAGCGGAAAGAAAGACGGGACGATCACACCAATGGCACCGTTGGTGGTTTGGGGACGTAATTTGAGACATTATGCGCTGGAGGATTTTAAATTGTGTCTGGTGGCACAGAGGAAACCGGTGGAGGTAATCGAGATCAAACTTGTGTATACATATTCGGATAAGAAGGTGATTGCGGCTATTCCGGAACTCAAACCGGGAGAATATCGTCCTGCGGTACGATTGAAGGATGATGAAGGAAAGGTGTATGTGTTGCCTGCGGTGTGGGTGGTGAGGGGAAGATGGAGAAGATGAGGGACAATAAACGGATTTACCACGATAGATATATAGTAACACAAAGTTTCTTAATATATGGAATTAAGTACTATATGTCTTTGTGAGACTCTGTGGCGAAATAATAAGCATGAACAAAATGAATATAAAGAAGAAGTTGGTGGCATTTGTATCGACGGTAGTGTTGATGGCCCTGGTGGTGGTTTGTCTGGGTCTGCTGCTGGTAAAAGTTTGTTCGGGGACGGATGAATGGAAAGAGGTGAGAATAGAACCGGTAGTTGGATCTGCGGCGAAAGATTCAGTACATGTAGTGCATTACACACGGCCGGAGATACCACAGGTGATGACTGAGCCGGCGGATCGGGCGGCATATTACGTGAAACATTATTGGGATGACTACTTGGTGGATGATACGGCGTGGGTGAACGGCATGGATACGGAGCAACTGTATGCCGACTTCATCGACGCGCTGAAGTATGCCGAGCCGGAGGCAAATTTGAAGGCGTTGTATACCATGATGGTGAGGATGGAGGCAGACAGTACGGCGTACAAGCGTTTCTGCCTGCTGGGTGAGAAGTATCTTTACGAACCGAACTCGCCGATGCGCAACGAGGATTATTACATCGCTGTGTTGGAACAAATGGTGGCATCCGGGCGGCTGACGGAGTGGGAGAAGATACGCCCCGCGGATCGCTTGAAACAGGTGCGCAAGAACCGGCCGGGGATGAAGGCAGCAGATTTTGCGTACGTCACCCCGAAGGGTGAGAGCGGGCGGATGAGCGGATTGAAGGCAGAGTATACGTTGCTGTTTTTCTATGATCCGGACTGCTCAAACTGCCGGAAATTTGAGAAGGTATTTGAGGAGATGCCCGCTTTTGTAGAGATGGTGGAACAAGGGACGCTGCGCGTGTTGGCTGTCTATCCGGATGAGAACGAAGAAGAATGGCTGGTGAAGTCGGCACACATGCCGCGGGGATGGATTGTAGGCTGGAATAAGGCGGGGGATATCCGCAGCCGGCAGCTGTATGACATTCATGCCACGCCGAGCCTCTATTTGCTGGACCGCCGGAAGCGGGTGATCCTGAAGGACGCATCGATGGACCAGTTAATCGGTTATCTGGCGACACGGGACGCAAAGAAGAAATAAAGACATTGAAGATCTGTCTGACCCCGGTTACCTCTTTCTATAAGAGCATGTACAACAGTGGTTGTCGTTTATTCTTGTTAGGGGCTAATTGAAGGAGGTACCGGGGTTTTATTCACCTCTGCGGTGAAATCTTTGTTTGAAGCCATTATTCGACATTCATCGTCAACTGTATCCGTTTCCGTTCGAAGTCAATGCTCAGTACTTTCACCGTGACGTGCTGATGGATGGAGACCACTTCGGTGGGATCGGTGATGAATCGGTTGGCAAGCTGGGAGAGATGGACAAGTCCGTTTTCCTTGATGCCTATGTCCACGAAAGCACCGAAATTGGTGATATTGCTGACGATACCGGGAAGCACCATGCCTTCGCGGAGGTCATTGATGGTGCGAACGTTCCGGTCGAATTCAAAAACCTGTATCGTGTCGCGCGGGTCACGTCCCGGTTTATCAAGCTCTTGGAGAATATCTTTCAGAGTGGGGAGCCCTACAGTGGGGGTGATATACTTTTCTACTTCGATACGATTGCGCAGGGCTTTGTCGGCAATTAATTGGGGTACGGTACACGAAAGATCCTTCGCCATTTGATTGACGATGCCATAACTCTCGGGGTGTACGGCGGTGTTGTCCAGTGGGTTCTCACCTCCGGCGATGCGAAGGAACCCTGTGCACTGTTCAAAAGCTTTGGCTCCCATGCGGGGCACTTTCATCAACTCTTTGCGAGAAGAGAAGGCGCCGTTGGCGGCACGGTAGGAGACGATGTTCTGTGCCAGTTGCGGACCCAGCCCGGAGATGTAGGTGAGCAGATGACTACTGGCAGTATTGAGGTTGACGCCTACTTGGTTGACACAGTTCTCAACCGTCTGGTCGAGCGATTTTTTCAGCTTCGTCTGGTCTACATCATGTTGGTACTGACCTACACCAATGGATTTGGGGTCGATTTTTACCAGTTCCGCCAACGGGTCCATCAGGCGGCGGGCAATGGATACGGCGCCGCGGACGGTGACATCATAATCGGGGAACTCGTCGCGGGCTATCTTGGAAGCGGAGTAGATGGAAGCACCCTGCTCACTGACGACAAATACCTGTACGGGACGGTCGAACTGCTGGTGAGTGACAAAGGTTTCTGTCTCGCGGCTGGCAGTCCCATTGCCGATGGCGATGGCTTCTATCTTGTAGGCTTCTATCATTTTCCGGAGTTTGGATGCGGCTTCGGCTTTTTTGTTTACCGGGGGATGCGGGTAGATATTTTCGTTGTGTACCAGATTACCTTGCGCGTCGAGACAGACTACCTTGCAGCCGGTACGGAATCCGGGGTCGATGCCCATGACACGTTTTTGCCCCAGAGGCGGAGCAAGGAGCAGTTGGCGCAGGTTTTCGGCGAAAACACGGATGGCTTCATCGTCGGCTCTCTCTTTACTGAGGGCGGCAAACTCAGTTTCAATGGAAGGCTTCAGCAGGCGGCGGTAGGCATCCTGCACGGCTTCGGATACATGGCGTCCGCATTCGTTGGTGCTGCGTACGAACTGGCGATAGAGTCGTTCGAGGCATTCATCGTCGTCAGGGGTGATACTGACCTTCAGCAAACCTTCGGCCTCGGCACGGCGGATGGCGAGCAGGCGGTGTGAAGTGCAGCGTTTCAGGGGAGAAGAGAAGTCGAAATAGTCGCGGTATTTGGCAGCTTCTTCATCTTTTCCTTTTACTACTTTGGCAGTGATAACAGCTTGACGGGCAAAGAGGTTACGCACGGCATTGCGGGCACGTTCGTCTTCGCTGACTTGCTCGGCAATGATGTCCCGGGCGCCTTTCAGGGCATCATCGGCATCTTTGACATCGCCTTTCACGAAGGCGGAAACCCGGGCGTTGAGGTTGTTCTCCCGCTGCATCATTATCAACAGGGCGAGGGGCTCGAGCCCTTTCTGACGGGCGGCTTCCGCACGAGTCTTGCGTTTAGGCTTGTAGGGCAGGTAGATATCTTCAAGGGCAGTGGCATCCCAGGTCGCATCGATGCGTTGCTGCAATTCGGGTGTCAGTTTGCCCTGTTCACTGATGGTGCCGAAAATGGTCTCTTTACGCTTGGCGAGGTCGGAGAGTTTATCGTACTGCGTTTTGATAGCTTCTATCTGCACTTCGTCCAGGCCGCCCGTGATTTCTTTACGATAGCGGCTGATGAAAGGGATAGTGGCTCCCTCGGCCAATAGCCTGAGGGTATTGCTGATTTGCTTTTCCGGCAGGTTGAGCGCTGCCGAAATCATTTTGTGAAAGATTTCCATAAACTATTTTTAGGACATTGAGCGACAAATGTACGCAATAATCTACTATAACCATCAACTTTTAGTATCTTTGCGGGCATAAAAAACGGATACACACACTCTAAAACAGATGAATATGCCGGTGTCGCTTAAATATATTCTTTTTTTGCTTCTGGTAGTTATGGGTTTCTGCCGTCCCCTGACGGGATATGCCGCTACCGGAGAGAAACCTATCCTTATGATCTGTTCGTATAATCCGGGAGCGTATCCTACTTCAGCCAATGTTTCCGATTTTATGGATGAATATGAGAGATTAGGGGGCAAACGGGGAGTGGTCATTGAAAATATGAACTGTAAGAGCTTCTCTGATTTTCCTCGCTGGAAAGGGGTGATGAGAGACATTTTAGATAAATACCGGGGGAATCAAGAGCCGGCGTTGATTATTCTGTTCGGACAGGAGGCATGGGCCTCTTATTTGTCACTGAACGATTCGGTGACAGGGGAAGTGCCCGTGTTGTGCGCACTGACCAGCCGGAATGTGGTACTACTTCCGGATGATGAAAAAGATTTGGCACACTGGATGCCGGAATCATCGGATTTTTATGAAGATAATCTGAAACGGCAGGTACGTGGCGGATTTATGTACGAATATGACATTGCATCGAACATCCGCATGATCCGGGCTATCTATCCGGATACAAAGAATATCGCTTTTATATCGGACAATACTTATGGGGGTGTCACTTTGCAGGCGCATGTGCGGAGGGAGATGAAACAGTTTCCTGAACTGAACCTGATTCTGCTGGACGGGCGCGAACACACCATTTATACCATTGTGGACGAACTTCGGAAACTGCCGAAACATACGGCTGTACTAATAGGCACGTGGAGGGTGGACAAGAACGAAGGCTATTTTATGAGGAATGCCACGTATTCGATGATGGAAGCGATTCCGGACATACCGACATTTACAGCTACTTCCATCGGACTGGGTTATTGGGCTGTCGGAGGGGTAGTGCCTGCTTTCCGGACATTTGGTAAAGAGCTGGCGGCGGAAACAGCCCGGTTGTTGGAAAATCCCGGAGATACGACACTACGGGTGGAAGTGGTAGGCACGGAAGCACTACTGGATAGTAAAAAAGTGAAGGAACAGAAGATAAACGTGGCTGCATTGCCTATGGCGGTGAAGCTGGTAAACGAATCACCCTCTTTCTATCGGCAATACCGGTATCAGATCTGGGGTGGAGTAGGCGTTCTGTGTGTCCTGGTTATGGGACTGCTGATTTCTATCTATTTCTATCTGCGGACGAAACGGCTGAAGGATGATTTGGAACGTTCGCAGGCGGATTTGTATGAAGCGAAAGACCGGGCGGAAGAATCGAATCGGTTGAAAAGTGCTTTCCTTGCTAATATGAGCCATGAGATACGGACACCATTGAATGCGATCGTGGGCTTTTCGGACGTGTTGGCTTCGGGTGGAAGCTCGGACGAGGATCAGCGGAATTATTTCAGAATTATCCAGTCGAACTCCGATTTGTTGTTACGGCTGATTAATGATATACTCGATCTTTCGAGGTTGGAGGCAGATAAAGTGACGCTGACTCCGGAAGACTGTGACGTGGTTCAGCTATGCAGGCAGGCGTTGTCGTCGGTAGAGATGTCGCGCCGGGAATCGGGTAACCGGTTTGTTTTTGAAACCAAGATCGACTCTTTTGTTTTACAGGTAGATGTTCAGCGTTTGCAGCAGGTGCTTATCAATTTGCTGACGAATGCGGCGAAGTTTACCAAAAACGGTACAATCACATTGCAGTTTGAAGTAGACAGGGAGAAGAAGCGGGTATTGTTTGCTGTGGCGGATACGGGCTGCGGCATTCCGAAAGAGAAACAGAAGCAGGTGTTCGAACGGTTTGAGAAGCTGAACGAATATGCTCAGGGGACCGGATTAGGACTTTCGATCTGTAAGCTGACAGTGGATAAATGGGGTGGTAGTATCTGGATTGATCCTGACTATGAAAGAGGGGCGAGGTTTGTTGTTTCGCATCCGTTATAAGAAAAAGAGACTATCACGGGGTCACACAGAGTTTATTCTCTATTTAAATCCTTTCAGTGAGACTCTGTGGTGAATCAAATTTAAACCATTATTATGATGAAAAGATTGATTTGTATTTGTGCTTTCTTGCTTTGCCTGGTGTGTGTATTGCCGGCACAAGAGAGAGAGGTGAAACTGAAGATTGTGCAGACAAGCGATGTGCATGGTAATTACTTTCCTTATAATTTTATCACTCAGAAGGAGTGGGGCGGAAGCCTTGCACGCGTGTATGCGTTGGTGCAAAAGAATCGGGAAGTTTATAAAGAGAACCTTATTTTGCTGGATAACGGAGATATTCTGCAAGGACAGCCTTCGGCTTACTACTATAATTATATAGATACAGTAGCACCACATGTGTGTGCCGAAATGATGAACTTTATGGGATACGATGCCGGAAACATGGGAAATCATGATGTAGAAACGGGTCGCCCTGTATTCGATCGTTGGATCGGTGAGTGTAAATTTCCGGTGCTGGGGGCTAATATTATCGAAACGGCTACGGGCAAGACCCATCTTCCTCCCTATCAAGTGTTGGAACGTGACGGGGTGAAGATTGTGGTACTGGGCATGATTACACCGGCTATTCCTGCCTGGTTGTCGGAGAATCTGTGGCAGGGGCTACGGTTTGACGATATGGAGGAGACAGCACGGAAGTGGATGAAAGTGATCCGTGAGAAAGAAAAACCGGATTTGGTAATCGGGCTGTTTCATGCAGGTCAGGATGCTTTTGTCATGTCGGGTAAGTATAACGAGAATGCATCGTTGAATGTGGCGAAGAATGTGCCGGGATTCGATATGGTACTGATGGGGCATGACCATGCCAAGGAGTGCAAAAAGATAGTGAACGTTGCGGGTGACTCCGTGCTGGTGATTGATCCGGCAAGTAACGGGATTGTAGTGTCGGACATTGATGTGACACTGAAACTGAAAGACGGCAGAGTGGTGAGCAAACAAATAGACGGGGTATTGACGGATACAAAAGAATATGGTGTAAGTGAAGCCTTTATGAGACATTTCGCAGTGCAATATGGTGCGGTAGAGAAGTTTGTTTCGAAGAAAATCGGTGTGTTTACGGAAGATCTGTCTACTCGTCCGGCCTATTTCGGTTCGTCGGCGTTTATCGATTTTATCCATTCGCTGCAACTCGACATTTCGGGGGCAGACATTTCGTTTGCCGCTCCGCTATCGTTTGATGCTGAGATAAAGAAAGGAGATATCCGCGTGAGCGATATGTTCAACCTGTATAAATATGAAAATATGCTTTATGTAATGAAGCTATCGGGAAAAGAGATTAAAGATTTTCTGGAGGAATCCTATTATATGTGGACGAATCAGATGAAGTCGCCGGAAGATCATTTGCTGTGGTTGAAGGAGAAACGTACGGCGGGTGCCGAAGACCGGGCCTCGTTCCAGAATTTCAGCTTTAACTTCGATTCGGCTGCCGGAATCATTTATACAGTGGATGTGACTAAACCGAAAGGAGAGAAAGTGACCATCGTCAGCATGGCAGACGGTGCTCCGTTCCGAATGGATCATATATATAAGGTAGCACTGAACTCTTACCGTGGCAACGGCGGTGGAGAACTACTGACAAAGGGATCGGGAATTCCACAAGAAAAGCTGAAAGAGCGTATCATATTCTCAACGGATAAAGATCTCCGTTTTTATCTGATGCAGTATATCGAAAAGAAAGGCACACTGAATCCCCGTGCGTTGAACCAGTGGAAATTTATTCCCGAAGAGTGGGTGAAGCCCGCTGCAGAGAGGGATTATGAATATCTGTTTGGAACTAAATAATAGAATATGGCTGAAGAACTTACATTTATATCGGGCAGCAAAGAGGAACAATATCTCTCTTTGTTGCCTCAGGTAAAGGCTCTGATAGAGGGGGAAGAGGACCTGGTTGCCAATTTGGCTAATGTAGCTGCTGTCTTGAAGGAAGCTTTCGATTTTTTCTGGGTAGGTTTTTATCTGGTGAAGCAGGACCGGCTGGTACTGGGACCGTTTCAGGGACCGGTGGCCTGTACGCGCATTCGAAAAGGTAAAGGAGTTTGCGGCACGGCCTGGGAGGAAGCTAAAACCCAGTTGGTTCCGGATGTGGAAGCTTTCCCGGGACATATTGCTTGCAGCTCGCTTTCCAGATCGGAAATTGTGGTTCCACTGATAAAGGAAGGTAGGGTATGGGGAGTGTTGGACATAGACAGTGATCTCCTGAATTTCTTTGATGAAACCGACCGGAAATATCTGGAAGAAATGTGCAGATACTTATGAAAATAATAACTATCTTTGCCGACTTAAAAATAAGAGTGCAATAGGTGGGATACATCAAAAGAGTTCTATTATCGTTTCTGTTGTTGACGCTGTTCGTGACGTACCAGGTGAGCATTACGATGTTTACCCATGTGCATTACGTAAACGGTGTAATGATTGCGCACTCTCACCCCTATAAAGGTACTCACTCACATTCTACATCTAATATTGTTGTTATTGCCCATTTTGCTACATTCCATTCGCTGGAAGCCCATGTGCAATATGATTTTACACCCGAACGGCCGGTGCTGTTTACGGTAGAGATACCTGAGAGTATACCGGTGACAACAGAAACACATTTACGGGTAATTTCTTTGCGTGCCCCTCCGGCCGAACAGGCTTAAACTAAATTTAGGGGAGAGCCCCTTTCCGTTTCTTTTACTCTTTTATATATCATAGCTAATAACAAACAATGAAAAATTATATAGTTATGCTTGTGCTTGCGTGTGTAAGCATGAGTTTGTATGCAGTCAATCCGATTAAAGAAGGTAATATGATTGCCGGACACGTTATTGTGAAAGGCACTGAAGAAAGCATTCCGTTCGCAACGATAATGATATTAGGGACCAACCGTGGTGCGGTATCCAATGAAGAAGGGCAGTTTGAGTTTCGTAAGTTGGCTGCCGGGAAATATACACTCCGTGTACAGGTAATGGGGTATAAAACACAGGAAAAAACAATCACGGTCAGTGCAGAGGCCACATCGGTGGTTCATTTCCAGATGGAAGAAGAGAGTTTTATGACAGATGAAGTGGTTGTCTCGGCCAACCGGAATGAGGTGAGCCGGAAGGCGGCGCCGGTGGTGGTGAACGTGATGAGCGCCAAGCTTTTTGAAACGGTGAATTCTACCGACCTGGCGAAGTCGCTTAATTTTCAATCAGGGCTGCGGGTAGAGAACAATTGTCAGAACTGCGGTTTTCCGCAAGTACGTATCAATGGATTGGAAGGTCCTTACTCGCAAATTCTGATTAATAGCCGTCCTATCATCAGCGCATTGTCGGGAGTGTATGGGCTGGAACAGATTCCGGTAAATATGATCGAACGTGTGGAAGTGGTGCGCGGAGGTGGATCGGCTCTGTTTGGGGCCAATGCTGTGGGAGGTACAATCAATATTATTACAAAAGATCCGATAAACAATTCTTTTCAGGTGGCAAGCACGATGTCTAATATGAATGGTAAGTCGTGGGAGCAATATATGGGAGGAAACGTTTCTCTGGTTGCGAAAGATAATTCGTACGGTATCGCTTTGTATGAGACATACCGAAATCGTAATCCTTATGATGCGGACGGGGATGGTTTTTCGGAACTGGGCAAATTGAATATGAATACTTTCGGGATGCGTGCATACTATCGTCCCAACTATTTCAGCCGCATCAATGTGGAGTATCACACAACAAATGAATTTCGCCGGGGTGGCAATAAATTCAATTTACAACCTCACGAATCGGATATTACCGAACAAACAAAACATATTATCAATAGCGGAGGATTAAGTTATGACCGTTATTGGGGAGAGAAGCATAAGATGTCTGTATATGGATCTATCCAGCATACGGATCGCAACAGCTATTACGGTGCTCAACAGGATATGAATGCGTATGGTAAAACAAACGATCTGACTTGGGTAGTGGGAGGTATGTATGTGGGAAATATGGACCGTTGTCTTTTTGCCCCTGCTACATTTACAGGTGGTGTAGAGTATCAGAATAACTCTCTGCACGATGTGATGACCGGGTATCATCGTGACATGCAGCAGGATGTCCGTATTGCCGGAGGATTTGTACAGAACGAATGGCGCTTGAACCGCTGGACCATGCTCGTGGGAGCACGTCTGGACAAGCATAACCTGATCGATCATCCGATCTTTAGCCCGCGTGTGAATTTTCTATATAAGCCGAGCGATAATTTGCAGGCACGTCTGACATACTCTACCGGCTTCCGGGCCCCGCAGGCTTACGATGAAGACCTGCATGTGACAGCTGTGGGAGGTGAAGGGGTGCAGATCCGACTGGCTGAGGGGTTACGTGAAGAACGTTCCAACAGCTTTAGTGGTTCGGTGGATTGGTCGTTCCCAATGGGACACTGGCAGTCTAATATTCTTCTGGAAGGTTTTTATACTGATCTGCATCATGTATTTGTGCTCGAGGATATCGGTCTGGACGAGAATGGAGATAAGATAAAGGAGCGCCGGAATGGTAGCGGGGCGAAAGTATATGGTGTCAATCTGGATGCGAAGGTAGCTCACGGGCGTGAGGCACAGTTGCAATTGGGATTTACAGTGCAACGCAGCAGATACAACCGGGCAGAGATATGGACCAGTGAAGGGGAAGAGGAACAGACAACGAAACGGATGCCTCGTACACCGGATTATTACGGTTATTTCACTTTCACGTCGGCACCGTTGAAGAGCTTTGACTTTTCACTTTCCGGTACTTATACCGGTAAGATGATTGTGCCGCATATGGCGGGATACATCGAGAAGTCGCGTATGGAGCACACCCCGCAGTTTGTGGACCTTAATCTGAAACTGAACTATACTTTTGTGCTGAAAGATCATATCAAGATGCAGGTGAACGGTGGAATACAAAATATATTCAATAGTTTCCAAAAGGACTTGGATAAAGGAGAGTTCCGGGATGCAGGTTACTTTTACGGACCGACTCAGCCGCGGACTTATTTTGTGGGAATAAAGATAATGAATTAAATCCAGGGTTCACCACAGAGCCTCACAGAGTTTTATCGAGAAGAAATAGGAAAAACTCTGTGGGGCTCTGTCTATTTTATGGTGAACTCGTTTTTACTTATCAGGTATTCGTCGGAATGTTTTTATTCATATCTTTGCGATGTTACATTTGAATTAAAAAAAAGAAGACCATGAATAAAGAAGTAGATCTTTCAGTATCCTGCCTTGGAAAGGTGAAAGGGCTGAAATATGACGTTATCATCTTACCGTGGGGAGCTACGGAACCCCATAATCTGCATTTACCGTATCTTACCGATTGTATTCTTCCTCACGATATTGCCGTAGAGGCAGCCGAAATGGCACTTGCACGTTCGGGAGTGCGTTGTATGGTGATGCCGCCCGTACCTTTTGGAGCGCATAATCCGGGACAACGTGAATTGCCGTTTTGTATTCATACCCGTTATGCTACTCAACAGGCTATTCTGGAAGATATCGTATCTTCTCTTTATGTGCAGGGATTCCGGAAACTGGTCATCCTGTGTGGACACGGAGGAAACAATTTTAAGGGGATGATTCGTGATCTTGCCTTTGAATATCCCGATTTTCTGATTGCTGCCGCAAACTGGTTTGAAGTGGTTTCTCCCAAAGGGTATTTTGAAGCGGAGGTTGACGATCATGCCGGAGAGTCGGAAACTGCTGTGATGATGCATTATCATCCGGAATTGGTGAATCTGGCTGAAGCCGGTGACGGAAAGTCGAAACCGTTTGCCATCGCTTCGTTGAATGAGAAAGTAGCCTGGGTGCCCCGCCATTGGGATAAAGCGACAGCAGACAGTGGAGTGGGAGATCCCAGAAAAGCTACTGCTGAAAAAGGTGAACGCTATGTGAAACCGATCGTGGAGAAGCTCGCCAGACTTTTCGAAGAGATGGTGAAACACGACCTTTATGAATGATGGGGAAGGTATACTTATAAAAAACAGGCAGTGGCGGATTTCCGACACTGCCTGTTTTTTTAATTGTTACCTAAAAACTAATCTTTATTCCTATAAAAAACAACCTATTTATTAACTGCTGCAAAAATACAGCATGTAATTGGATTACGTTTTGATATAAATCAAAAAATATTTTTTACAGTACTCCCGAACGTACACGACTGAGTGTTTCCGGGGTCATCAGCAAGTAGGAAGCGATGTGTGATAACGGTGCCCGCTTGATAATCTCCGGATGGTGATGTAAAAGCAGGTTATAACGTTCACGTGCCGTTTCAAAACGCCATGAATCAGCTTTTATTTGTGATACAATGAGTGAATATTCCAGCACTCTGCGATAGAAAGCATTGATCTCTTTGGACTGTTCCAGTAACTTTTGCAGGATGTCGTAGGGAAGCATGTATATCACTGCCGGTTCCAACGCTTCGGCCATCAAGTGGGTGGGTTCTTGTTTCAATAAACTTTCGATGCACATCAGAATACATCCTTCGTATGAGAAGTGTTCGGTGACATCTTTCCCGTTCTTATAATAGAATTGCCGTAACATTCCTTTTCCGACGAAAACCATGTGACGGCTTATTTGTCCTTCGTTCAACAACATTTCACCCTTTTCCAGTTCTTTACGTATCAAGACCTGTGCCAGTAGTTCCCGTCCCTCTTTGTTCATCTCCGGATATCTGGAGTTTACAACAGCATCCACTGTCTCTTTCAGGTTTTCCATCATGTATATATTGATAAGTTATTATAGATTGCGGAGACAAAAATACGAAAATCAGTTGATATAAATCAATTTTTCAAAGTAAAAAGATTCCTTCTACTCCAATGACTGCCCTGGAGAGCGAGAGTATGAAAAAAAAGTTCTCTCCTTTAACATTTGAAACTTAGCTGGTTAACTTATTTCGCATAAAATCCGTGAAAAAAATGTTGTAGAAAGATTTGCGTAGTTCAAAAGTTCCCTCTATCTTTGCATCGCATTTGAGAGGAAATGCGGTTAAAAAGGAAGTTTGGGTGAGTGGCTGAAACCACCAGTTTGCTAAACTGACGTACGGGTAACCGTACCGGGGGTTCGAATCCCCCAGCTTCCGCACCAAATCTCAACTTTAAGATGACAAGGGAAGAGCCGAGTTTATTGCTTGGCTCTTTTTTGAATCTAATTTTCAGTCGGTGGGTTCGTCTAACGGTTAGGACACATGCCTCTCACGCATGTAATACGAGTTCGATTCTCGTACCCACTACGAATTAATAATCAGCCTTTTACGATAACGTAAAGGGCTTTTTTATTGCTTTTGGGTTATGAATGATAAATATGAAGAGAGGCTTGGTACTGACCGTATGTTGCCGCTTGTATTCAGGATGGCACTTCCTGCAGTAATTGCACAAATTGTAAATCTACTCTACAATATTGTAGACCGAGTCTATATCGGACACATTCCCGGAATTGGTACACAGGCGCTTGCTGGTATCGGTGTGGCAGGTTCTCTGATTATTTTGATTTCCGCCTTCTCTGCTATTGTGGCGGGGGGAGGTGCACCCCTTGCAGCCATAGCTTTAGGGCAGGGCAATCGCTCACATGCAGGAAAAATATTGGGGAACGGTTTTGTGCTATTATTACTTTTTACGCTCCTGACATCTGCCTTATCTTATCTTTTTATGGAGCCGGTACTTTTGTTTACAGGTGCGTCCAATCAGACTCTCGGATATGCTACGGATTATCTTTCGATCTACTTGATCGGTACTCTGTTTGTAGAGGTTTCTGTAGGGCTGAATACCTTTATTAATACTCAGGGCCGTCCCGGTATCGCTATGTTGTCGATTGTTATCGGAGCGCTACTCAATATCCTACTCGATCCTCTGTTTATTTTTGTTTTTGGATGGGGAGTGAAAGGGGCGGCGCTTGCTACTATCATTTCGCAAGCTTGCAGTGCTGCTTGGGTATTGGTTTTTCTGACATCCGGCCGTGCTTCTTTGCGACTTGAATCCCGATATATGAAATTGGATAGGAAAGTAGTGGGTGCTATACTGGCATTGGGCGCTTCACCGTTTATTATGGCGAGTACCGAAAGTCTGGTTGGCTTTGTCTTGAATGGGTCTCTGAAAACATTTGGTGATATCTACGTGAGCGCATTGACGATCATGCAGAGTGCCATGCTTTTTGTCAGCGTTCCGCTTTCCGGATTTGCATTGGGATTTGTACCTATTGTGAGTTATAATTACGGGCATGGAAACCGGGAGAGGGTTAAAGAATGCTTTAAGATAGTGATGACCTTTATGTTCTTGTTCAATTTTATTTTGATTCTGCTGATGATCCTGTTTCCGTCTGTCATCGCTTCAGCCTTTACGTCCGATGAAAAACTGATAGAAACCGTAGTGCGGGTGATGCCTGTATTTCTGGCAGGAATGACGATTTTCGGATTGCAGCGGGCATGCCAGAATATGTTTGTCGCACTGGGGCAGGCAAAAGTTTCCATTTTCATAGCATTGCTCCGTAAGGTGATTTTGTTGGTTCCGTTGGCTCTGATACTTCCGCATCTGATGGGCGTGGTAGGAGTTTATGCTGCCGAAGGCATATCGGATGCTACGGCAGCTATTTGTTGCACAGCCATCTTCGCTGTTCAGTTCCCGAAGATTATGAATAAATTGGCGATGCGTTGATTACCGAGAGGGTTGATGTGCCGCTTTTTGTTTTTTCTTAGAGGCTATATACCATAAATAGATAGCCAATATGACAAAAACAGCCAGAATCGTGATCATCTCTGTTGGATGCCCTAACGGATCAACCCATATTTCGCTGAAGAAATCCATTCGTCCCAATATTTCCACCGGTGTCCAGAATACGATTACCGTGGCTATTGCCATGCGGATGTTTGCTCCCCAAGAGGCAAGTCGTAACTGTCGGCGAAACATGAACACTGAACCGACCAGGCAACCCATACCTATCAACATAGTCACCGGATGATGGTCCCCAAGGAAGTTACTGTCGTAACAGAACATCAGTAATAGGTAGCAACTCCATAACATCATGTTAAGTTCCATGAAGGTAACGATAGATGTATGACGGGTCATGGGGCGTGCCACGATTTCACTTTTCTTACTTCGGAACAATGCCGTCTGACACCAATTGATAAAGTTACAGCCTGTCTTTACACTAAATAGATAGAGCACCATGAACATAGCCCAGAATCCGAATGAGGTCGGCATAATCAGATATTCTGGTCGTGTTACTACTTCTCCATTTAGCATTTCGGGCTGTACTCCATATCGGTTGGCATAGTACATAAATAAAAACTCTACCCAGCCTGTCCAAAAAAGCAGGCCACCGAACAGTCCCCAAAGCGTTTGTTTCGTGTCGTTTCGTGCGAAGACACCGATGATAACCATAAGCAATCCTACTCCTCCCATGGCAAATGCCGTATAATGGAGTGCAGTAGGAATGATCAGATGCTCCATCATAATCATTAGGGCATGTCCCAAAGGCATGGTAAATAGAACTAAAAGAAAAGAAGCAATTGTTTTCCACCAATATCTGGTTTGATTTTTCATTGTTGTTTGTCTCATTTTGGGTTATACTTAATTTAATTCATCACAATAGTAACTGATTTGTCCGCCACTGTCGCCTATCTCCGAATCGGCATTATACCAACTGATGATTTGTATCTTGAAATATCGTTTACCATCGGCGGTACGTATCACGTAGGTGTGATAAGAGGGCGTGTAAACCGGAGGGGGGCCGGCGAAACTCATGGCTTCAGCCAATATCGGATTGGCGCTGGTCAATGTTTTAGCCGGACCGGTATTGGGGTCGAACCACGGATTCTCATTAAAATCCAGCCCATGCTCTATCAGATATTTGTTCCAGTCATTTTGCGACATTGTGACGTATACTTCAGTATCATTGTCTACCGTCCATTTCAAATCAGCGGGTAGTTGCGAAACAGTTTTCCATTTGTCATAGCTTCCATATCCCAGGTCAGCGGCAGCACCCTGACCGATGCCACTGGTACCACTGTTGGTGCGCAGGCGATATCCGCAGAATGCGAGATCCCAATCTGTGCGCTCTTTCTGTTCTCCTTCAGTAATATCCTGATTAGGTGAAAGGGTATTAAACCGCTCTCCGGTACGTAAGTTGAAATAAATCCAATCGTTCGTAACACCGGTGGAATAACCGCATGTGCGGGGCAGTGTCTTACCGGTAAACGGTTCGGCATCATATTTTACACACGAAGTTGTTATAATGCAGCAGAATGACAAGCATAAAGCTTTAAAAACATTCATTTCTCTCATTTCTTTTTCTTTAATGCATTTATTACGTCGTCTATCATAAACTCAATCTGTACGTGTCCGCGGGCACCGGGGGTGGCGGGCACATTGAACATGGTCACTCCCGAACCCAATGTTTTGGGCTTATAGTTTAAAAGGTTGTCGACACCCAGTGTCACTTTTACTTTGTTGTAGAAGGTTTGTGAAACGGCCAGATTACACAGCACATATGCCGGAAGATTGCAACGGAAGTAGGCATCCTTGCTGGTATTCTCCTCCTCAATCCATACACGATCCTGCACATCGAATTTCTTGTTACCCATAAATGATGCGCTGAATATGGCACCCAACCGATAGTTTTTGCGATTGTGCTTATAGTCCAAACTGGCTGTAGCTGCGTGAGGAGAGGTGGTGTTAACCTGTACACCTTTAAGTTTGCTCACATTGACAAAACTGTAGGTGGCATTCAGTGTCAGGAAGTCAAACATGCGCCAACGTCCCAGTGCCTCCAGGCCCAGTAAGCGCTGTTTGCTGAGATTAGTGTATTCAAAATTGTATTGCATGTCATAGATTCTCCAGACTCCTTCTATTTTATCTTTAAAGTAGTTTCCGTAAACCGTACCGGACAAGAATAGCCGGTCGTTGGTGTATTCGGCTCCAACTGACATGTAGTTGTTTTTCTCCGGTTGCAGGTATTCGTTGCCTTTTATCTGAAACATGCCCAGATGGTCCCAGTTGAAGAAAAGCTCTTTGATACTGGGTGAACGGTAACCCATTGAATAGTTGGCACGGAAACTCCATTGGTCGTTGGGTGAAAACTTGGCTGCGATTTTGGGCATTCCCATGAATCCGAAAGCATGGGAAAAGTTAGTACGCAACCCGGCGGAAATCATCCATTGTTTAGACACTTCCCATTCGTCCTGCAGAAAATATTCCGTTTCTTTCAGTGACCGTGTAGTCATTTTGCGATTCACAAAACGGTCGCTTGTCAGGTCATCCGAAATATGTTCCACTCCAAAGATCAGATGGTGGGCTTTAAAGTAATTGCTGGTGATGGTCAGTCGTGGTTGCAAGATTCGGCTTTCATATACCTTCTGCCGTTCATTCCGGCGTTCGTGTCGTTTAAAGCGGTCATAAAAATCGCTATGTAAACTTCCGGTTACAGAAAACCAGTCCTTCACATGGTAAGTGGCTTTGATTCCTCCCGTCCAGTCACGTGCCTGACTAAAAGTCAGATCTTGTATCAGGTCGTATGTATTCATGAAGAATGCGCTGCCATAGAGCAAAACCGATAAATCTTTGTTCGGATCGTAATAAACCTTTTGTGAAGCTGAAATGTGCTCGGTTCCTTCGATTCCCATAGGCGGACGCGCTGTAGCACTGGTTACAATGATATCGTGAGGTAGGAAGGGATTGGCTTCCTGTGTATATATCTTCTTGTCATTTTCCGCCTGATAAAGATAGAAAGCATCACTTTCGCTGTACCATACATCTGTTTGCGAGGTAAATGCTCCCTGCTTAAAACCTGCGGAGACCCAACTTTGCAGATTTGGGCGGTCAGCATTCTTTTCGAACATGTAGAGGAAGTCACTCTTTGATAGATTTTTATAATTACGTTCGTTCATTTGCCCGTAACGCACTCCGGCATCGATACTAAGAGGTTTGTTCGTCTTTTTAGTTATCAGATTGATAACGGCTCCTGCCGCACGCGAACCATACAGAGTACTACTGGCACCTTTCACAATCTCGATGCGGTCTATGGCATGCAGATTGAAACGTTCGTAATCCAGGTTTCCGGCCATGTCTCCGGTCAGTCGTTCTCCATCCATCAGGAATAACACATGGCGTGCATCAAGTCCCTGCATGCTTATTTCATTGCCAAAGCCTACTTTCTGTATGTTCAATCCTGGTGTTTCCTGCTGCAGAGCCTGCTGCAAGTTTCCATATCCGGCGTCTACCAGTGCTTTTCCTCCCAACACCTGCGTGGTCACCGGAGAAAGTTTGATGGGACGTGCCGTGCGTGAACCCGTTATCACTACTTCGTTCAGTCCCATTACATCTTCCGTCATGTGAAGGGTCAGGTTTCGGGTTGCTTGTGTTATTTTTCCTTTCAGGGGTATGTAGCCTACGGAAGTGATGTGGTAATGGTATGTACCGGGACGAGGGAGCTTCAAGATGGCATTGCCATTCAGGTCAGTGATGGCATACAACGTCTTTTCCGGATTATCATTTTCTGCAAATGCTATATTTGCCGCTATTATCGGTTGCTCGGTCTTTGCTTCCAGTATTGTGAGTTGCACTTTTGTTTGGGCCATAGAGGCGGTACATATAAACAGAAGCAGGCATGTGATCGTTACAAATTCTCTTTTTTTCATTTTTCTAAAAGGGTGTGTGATTCACAGTTTATGATAACCCATGTTTCTTCTTATACTCTTCCAAGTCTTTTTCAAATTGTGCGAACTCCTTTTCATAGTTGTTGATGCGCGTCTTGTCTATTGTTTGCAGGAAACACTCCGAGCGAACGTTCATCATGTTGTAGTCCACAATAAAATTAATCTGGTGAGTGTCGGTATTATAATAGCCTTTTACACTACTTCCTTTAGCATTGGCCGGAGTGCCGTCTTTTTCTTCCCCCCAAGTAGAGCCGTCCTCACCATAGAATTTGATCCAGCCTGCACCCGGATATTCGTCTTTTTCCCATGTGTTGAGTTGCATGGTTTGTACGTCACATTTAAAGTTGATGATCATCCCCATTTTGCCTACGGTGAAATTAAGAAGAGACACACTGAAAGTATTTGTATCTGTATTGCTCCAGTCAAACTTAAATTTGGTGGGGCATCCTTTTTCAAGCAATGTTTTATTGACACCATTCAGGGTGGCATGGGTATTCAATACGATTTCTCCGGTCAGAAAATCTTTTGCTTTCTTTACGAGCTCTTCCGAAGCTCCTCCTTTGGTTATTTCTTCGTCGGATGAACAGGATGCCAAAAATAAACAGATACTGCAAAGAATGATATAGGATAATTTTATTGTTTTCATCTTGAAAAATAGTTTTTTATGGTTTATATAATGAATATTCGGTTATTGTTTTTTTATATGAATGAAAGGTTGTTTTCTTGTTGTTGTGACAAGAAAACAACCTATGGTACATTAGTTCATTTTGTGGAGAATATTATAAAAAACTTTATGCTCCACTAAAATTCACTTTGTTCCTTCAAATGTAACAATTGCTTCGAATAGTGAACCTGAATATTGAGTATTTACGGTAACTGTAAACTTCAGGTAGTTTCCGGTAATTTCTCCTTCCACTAAAGCATCATAGGATAGGGGGAGTATACCGATCTTGAGTTTTACGGCACTTTCACAGGTCTGGCTGAAGTTTCCTCCGGATGCAGGGACAGTGATGTCCATCGCGTCGACCGTAATCGATCCCGGCATCGAACCTATTTTGAATGAATCAATATGAATATTGACCGTTCCGTCTCCATTATCGGTTACATTGGCAACCTTTCCATAAACCGGATTTTTTTCTCCATTCATGTAAACTCGGATCAGGTTACCCTGATAGTTACCTTCCAGACTTTCGGCAACAGTTGCTACTGAATATACGTCACTTGCTGCACTTGCAGAAACATTACTTGAAATAGCTGTCATTCCGAATAAAGCTATTCCCCAGATAAAAACTTTTTTCAACATAAGATTGGTTTTAAAATTAAAATAAAAAATAACACATATATATATGCTTGTTAGCTGTTAAATCTTCTTTGTCCAACGGAAAGCACCATAATCACTGTAGTCTCTGTATCCGGAGTCATTTAGATTTTTTTTGTAAGTACTAAGGAATGTTTTACATGCCTCTTGCTTGAATTCATTTTCTGAAATAAGGATTGTGGCTTTCTGTGCGTCAGCCAGTGGCTTTAGTGTTTCGTACGCTGCACTATAGACATACTGGAAATTGGGATAAGTGATGGTACAATTCTCGAGTTGCAATAATATGACAGCCTGAAAACCGCGGAGAAAGCTTAAATCCATTTTTTTCAATGAAGGCAGGCTGGCCAGTTCTAATTGAGAGACAAGCCCTTTGCTCTGTTCCGGAAATTTGATTTCTTTTAAATTCTCACAATCGAATACATGTAGTACATTAGAGACTGTTTTATCAAAGTCGGTTGCTTCCTGATTGGTGACAAGTGTTTTTGATAGATCCAGTTCTGTCAAATATTTGTTGTTGCTTGAACCGAAACTTGCCAACTTGGCAGATTGTGAAAGATCAATGCCCTCAGGGGTCTCTGCATTCAGAATGAAAAGGGCTTTAAGGTTGTCACGAGGCATAAGATGAGCAACCGAACAATGATTCATGCACTCAACTTGCACATAGAATGGTTTGTAGAAAGGATTATTGATAAAATATTCTAATCCTTCAATTGAATGTATATTTTCATTATCCGCATACCAGGCATCTATGTTAATGCCGCTGCCTTGTTCGGTCAGGCCCATTGGCTTACTAATGTCAATCTGGTTTCCATCTTTTGTAAACAGGCTTGCAAACTTCGATTTCAGATAAGTGCGGAAGTATTCATCGGGAATATCACGCAAGGTGGTATAGGCTTGCAGGGTTCCGTTTGCATTTTGCATCTGCATGTCGGTGGCTGCACTGGCGGCATGGAATGGAACCAGATCCTCTATATTGTATTTGGCCGTTTCCGGTAAATAAAATTTGGTGAGTGGATGTAAGACAGTAGTGCTCATTTCATCATTTACCATTTTCACATCTACCAAACCTTTAAAATCATATATTTTATTACCTGATAAATCAATCGCAGTAATGTTTTTGGGCAATGCGGAGAAGTCGAAAACGGGGCCATACTCATTGTTCGATAGATTAACTTCAGCAAGGTTAGGCAATACTTCCAGTCCCGATAGATTAGCAATTTTGGTGCCCGATAGATCAAGCGAAGTTGTACTTTTTACTTTATCATCCTGTACCAGTTTGCCTTCTGCATTAAAGGTATATCCTTTTTGTTGCAAGATAGTTCTTAGTTCAGTATTTGTCACTTCCACTCCATTCCAATCAATGTTGTTATCGTTAGTACATGAAGTGAAACATATACCGGAAACTGCTATAAACGTGCTAATATACGTTTGAATTTTATTCATTGTTTAATGATGGGTTTTTTGATAATTAATATTTGTTTTAATCCGGTTACAAAGTTATATGCGGTTTAAAATATGTACAATACCCATTTATGGGTATTCTGCTGTTGAAGTTTAATAGTAAACTTTTTAATATAAATATATTTTATTGGTTGTTGTAGTTTGTATTTTATGAGATGACTTTTTATGGAAGATATTTATGTTAAAAAGAATTGTGCTATTACTGCTTGTGTAGAGGACGGTTAAAGCGGTATTTCATCGAGATTATAAAATAACTTCCTATTTGTTGGGTGTGGTGTTCGGAAAAACCACTCGATGTTGTATTTCGGCTGTAGTTTTTCTTTTGATTCAGCATGTCTGCCCAATAGACTGATAATTCGGCCTGCTTTTTTTTCAGGAAGCGCCAGGTGATACCTGTATTCCATACTATCTGGTCGTCTTCTCCCTTCCGGATATTTGTACCATTACGAAAAGTATAGGTCGCGTCGGTTTTTAATTGTATGTTGCCGGGTAAATCGGCATAGGCATTGAATCCCAGAGAATAGTTACGGGTGTACGTATCTGTCTGCCGCAATGAATTGGAAGAGTGTTGAAAGCGCCAGTTCCCATTCAGGTCGATACTTCCCCATTTAGGGAAGTATCCCAGTCGTAAATTTGCGTTCAGTCCGGTGTTATGGGTAGTACTGTGGTCCGGTTGTTCACTTTCCCCTTCATTGATGAGACCGACATTTTGGATAAAAGATCCTCCTCCGACGGCCGAAATATTAAAACTACGGATGCGTTTCTGGTAACGTAGTGTTCCATGGATGTTCCAGTTACCATTTATGTTTACCGGATAACTCTCTCGCCCTCCCGTTTGCCGGTTATAAGTAATGGTACGGGTCTGGCTGTTTACCTCGTTTTGCCAGTTCAATGTAGCGAATATACCTTTTCGGATGTTTTGTGCTTCCAAACGGACAGATTGGTTATATGAGGGCTTCAGGTCAGGATTGCCGCGTGTGATATTTAGCGGGTCGCTATTGTCGGTCAGTGAAAGCAAGTCGGTTAGGGAAGGTTGTCGGGTATCTCCCCGATAGTTCAAGCGTATCAGACTTTTCCCTTTTTTCCACAGAATGGTGAATGTCGGTCGGAATCCGACTGAATACATGGTAGTATCAGCTTGTCTCAGCCCTGTCTTCTGATCCAGACTGCGTTGCTCAGGCTGAATCGATAGTCCGGTAACAATGTTCCATACCCGGGTGGAGTAGTTTATATGGAAAGAGACTTCGTGTCCGAGTGTGTGACTGTGGCTTCGGTTACTAAGGCTGTCGGTATATCCGGTTTCATACTGCGGAGGCAGATAGCCGGGAGGATCTGTTGTTTCATCCGTCAGACCGGATAGGTTATAAGTGTTACGGTCGCTCTGCTGTTTGCTATAGTTCAAATTGTAAGAGAGCTGCATTTGAACTTTTTTTGTAAAAGGGTGAGTGAATATCAGTCCGATATTCTGATTCCGGTTTCCGTTAGGGCTTCGCTGATATTGATTCCGATAGAGAACCGAGTCATTCCCTAAGCTATTTTCCAATCGGTAATAGGTGGTTGACGAAATAGTGAAACTTTCATTTTTACCTTTGCTGTCACTATATTGTGCCATCAGGCTGAGACTGCTTCCTTTTCGGTTTATTTGGCGCGTGATGTTGGCATTGAAAGTATATTGGAGGCGCTTGTCTGTAGATAATGAATTCATTGTTATATCGTTGAGCCGCATATCATCGGGGATATTACCGATATTGCCGAAAGGGTCTGATGTTTCGAGATTGGGATTCTCGTCGAATGCGGCTTGCCGGTTGTTATTGGTGTTGTTCCCTCTGCCTGAGTTCAGATTGCCGGAGAAGCTCACAAAGGTCTTTTCGTTTATTTGCCAACGCAGGGCAAGCATAGAGTTTATGGTATGGTTTCGGTTTGTACTTTCACCGGCAGAATATTGGTATTTATTTCCCGTACTCAGGTATTGTTCATAGTATCCGGCCGATTTATTACCGTTATTGTTATGATTATAAGTCGTATTACCATTAATGGTCAAATTTCTGCCGAATCTTTTCACAAAGTTAAGTGCTATGTTATCCTGTATATTGTCCTTGTAACTGGTTGTCATGTTACGGTTACCCGAACGGACGATCAGTGAAAGGTTCTCACCGCCTTTTTTAAAGTAGTTACCTAATAATTCGAGGTCCTTCTTATTATAGTTGCCCAGTCCGGCTTTACCCGATGCCAGCAAAGTGCTGTTGAATTCTTTTTTGGTTTGCAGGTCTAAGACATAATTTTCTTTTCCGCTACTGACTCCTGTCATTTTTTCCAGATCACTTTTTTTATCGTATACCTTTATTTTATTGATCAGTTCTACCGGTAAATTTTCCAATGCCAGACTGTTATTTCCGGAAAAAAAGGCTTCACCGTTAACGTTGATTTCAGTAATGGGCAGACCATTATAGACCAGAGTTTTATCTTTGCTGTTGTATTCCAACCCGGGAATACGTTTTACGAGATCTTCCAGATAACTACCTTCCGGTGTTTTATAAGCAGACGCATTGATTATGGTAGTATCGCCTATCTGCTCTATTTCACGTACTTGTGCGGTAACTGTTACTTCATCCAGTTCGATACCCTCTTTCAGTACAATGTTTTCCAGATGAATGTCAGGAACATTTTCTGTTAACTTATGGAATACTGGTTGCATTCCTGTATAAGAAACTTTCAATAAATAGCGTTTATCTTTGTACGCAGGATACCGGAGGCTAAACTTCCCATTTGCGTTGCTTGTCGTGCCTTTAACAAGCGTAGAATCTTTTTCGTTGATGACGAGAACGCTGGCGTAAGGTAAGGACTCTTTTTCTTTTGCGTCTGCTGCCATGCTCCATATTTGTCCGCTGACTCTTTGGGACTGTTGGGCATATAGCTCAATAGCCATTCCGGAAATTAAAAGCAATAAGATACAGGTTTTACGCACGTCCATTTCGTATGTTTAGTATGAATGGTTGCAAAATTAGCGAGTTTCAGGTTTGCGTTCAATACCTTTTATTAGGTATAATAATCAGATTTATGAGTCATAGTTCTCAATGCATGTAACCGGAATTATATATAAAGGGTGGGAGTGCAGATTATCGGATATAAAAAAAGGCTACTCTCACGAGCAACCAATCTTTGTTAACCTTAAATCTAATACTATGAAAAACACATTGCAAATGTACGGATTTGGATTATATCTGCAAATTATTCGGATATAAATCTCCATTTTGTAACGTTATTTAGCGAATTGTCGTTTTCTGTTAACGTTTGATATGTCCTTTTTAGAGCTTTCGGTCTTCTTACTCCTGTTTCCCTCTTTTAATTAGGCGATTCCCTCCGAAGATGTAGGTTTTTTCTTTTTCCTGAGATCATTTGTTTCCCTACTTTTGTTCACATCAAACTGATATAACTAAAAAACTATACGATATGAAAACTTTAGCTTTCAAATATTTAAAATTGTTTCTGCTGGCAGTGGCAATGGTAAATCTTACTTCATGTGAGATAGAGATAGATGACTTTTATGACGATGATAACATTGGCGGTTCCTATTATAACAAGTCCCTCGATCTTTGCAGTCGTACCTGGGCAGATACGTTTTATGATGCTGACGGAAACTATTGTTATCAGGAGTTGAATTTTTATCTGGACCGTCATGGTGAAGATTATATTCGTGTGGAATATCCCAATGGACGTTATTCCGAATCGGTGTACTCTTTTACCTGGAATTGGGAAGACCGTTCTCAATATTCTCTCCGGATGGTCTATGGTCCCGGTGATGTTTCCTATCTGGATGATGTCTGGATCAGGGGGAATGTACTGAGCGGATACTTGGACGGACATGATAATTATGTTGACTTTACAGGAGTGAGATAACCCGAACCTTTATTGAAATAATTGTAGGCGGATTGATATATTCTTGATATATGTCAATCCGCTTTTTCAGTGTTTTTAAATACCTTTGCAGCCCGAAAAGGATTAAGGTAAAATGACACACAGAATTCAACAGGAGAGCATAAAGAGGCGCTTGGCAAAACTGGCCGTTCCGATTTTTATTGAAACATTACTGATAATGATGCTGGGAGCGGTCGACACCATTATGCTGAGCCGCCATTCTGATAACAGTGTAGCTGCGGTCGGAGTTGTCAATCAGATTATCATGCTGACTTTTCTGGTGTTTGAAGTGATCAATTTGGGTACGTCCGTACTCTGTTCGCAGTATCTTGGTGCGAGGCTCGAAAAGAAAGTGGTACAGGTGGTAGGTGTGTCGTTACTTGTTAATTTATTGGTTGGAGGGATTATCAGTGTGCTTCTGTTTACGATGGCCCGCACCATTCTGCAATGGATGGGGTTGGGACCCGAACTGATGGCTGACGGTATGGATTATATGCGTATCGTGGGTGCTTTCGCCTTTTTTCAGGCCATTTCTCTTACACTTTCAGCTTCTTTACGCAGTGCCAATAAGGCTATATATCCGATGTTGGTAACAGTGGTAATCAATATTCTTAATATCATCGGTAACTATTCGCTGATTTTTGGTAAGTTCGGTTTTCCCGAACTCGGGGTAGAAGGGGCTGCAATCTCTACTGCTTTCAGCAGGGGAGTGTCTATGGTTATTCTGTTTATTATTCTGTTCCGCAAACATATCCATCGTTTCCCTTTGGCTTATTTCCGGCCTTTCCCTTTTGTAGAGCTGAAAAATTTGATGCGGGTTGGTCTGCCCTCTGCAGGTGAGCAACTTTCATACAGTTCATCGCAGGTAGTCATTACTTTTTTCATTAACATGCTTGGAGTTGAAGCGTTGGCTACCCGCACCTATTGTGTCAATATCATTATGTTTGTCTATTTATTCAGTATATCCATGGCACAGGGAGGTGCTATCTGTATCGGACATCTGATAGGGGAGAAGAAACCCCATGCAGCATTTCTGCTTGGGAAATATGTGATGAAGAAGTCGGTAATGATTACTTTGATTCTTTCATGTATTATTGCGGCTTCAGGCCACACTCTATTGAGTTGGCTGACTTCCAATCCCGAAATTATCCGTATGGGAGTGATTGTATTGCTGATTGATGTGGTACTTGAAATAGGCCGTCCCATTAATATTTTTGCGACGAATGCCCTGCGTGCAGCGGGTGATGTGAATTATCCTTTTTATGTCGGGTTGATTGTGATGTGGAGTGTTGCTGTCGGTGTCGGTTATTTATTTGGAATTTACTGGGCCTGGGGCATTTGCGGTATGTGGGTTGCTTTTGCTCTCGACGAGAACATTCGAGGAATTATTTTTGTCCGTCGCTGGTATGGGATGAAGTGGGTTAATAAAAGCTTTGTGAGGTCGTAAATAGTTGCTATCTTTGCGGACGCTAATGTATCCTTATGCGTTTCACGGATACATTGGCTTATGGATACATTGGTAAATTATTCACATGGAGTGGTTATATAGTCTCTTTATCGAACATTCTGCTTTGCAGGCAGTTGTCGTTCTTTCCCTGATTTCCGCCATTGGGCTTGGATTGGGCAAAATTCATGTTTGTGGCATTTCACTTGGCGTTACTTTTGTCTTTTTTGCCGGCATTCTGGCCGGACATTTCGGATTGTCCATAGATCCGCAGATGCTGAACTACGCCGAGAGTTTCGGACTTATTATTTTTGTATATGCCTTGGGGTTACAGGTTGGTCCAGGATTCTTTAGTTCATTCCGTAAGGGAGGAGTTACCCTCAATATGCTTGCTATTGCCGTGGTGATTCTGGGCACTCTTCTTACGGTTGTTTGCAGTTATACCACAGAAGTTTCATTGCCCAATATGGTTGGTATCCTGTGCGGTGCCACGACCAATACCCCGGCTTTGGGTGCAGCCCAGCAGACACTGAAACAGATGGGGCTTGAAAGCAGTACACCTGCTCTGGGATGTGCAGTGGCCTATCCTCTTGGAGTGATCGGAGTCATTCTGGCTGTTCTGTTGATCCGTAAACTGTTAGTGCGTCGTGAAGACCTTGAAGTGAAGGAGAAAGATGATGCCAACAAAACCTATATTGCCGCTTTCCAGGTACACAACCCCGCTATTTTTGATAAAAGCATTAAAGATATCGCTCACATGAGCTATCCCAAATTTGTTATCTCCCGCTTGTGGAGAGACGGCAATGTCAGTATTCCCACATCCGAAAAGATCATAAAAGAGGGTGACCGCCTGTTGGTTGTTACTTCCGAAAAAGATGCGTTAGCGCTTACCGTGTTGTTTGGCGAGCAAGAGAATACGGATTGGAATAAAGAAGATATCGACTGGAATGCCATCGACAGCCAGTTGATTTCACAACGCATTGTCGTTACCCGTCCAGAATTGAACGGGAAGAAGTTGGGAGCTCTTCGTCTTCGTAATCATTACGGAATCAATATCAGCCGTGTATACCGTTCGGGTGTGCAGTTGTTGGCTACTCCCGAACTGACATTGCAGTTGGGTGACCGCCTGACAGTAGTCGGTGAAGCAGCTGCTATTCAGAATGTGGAAAAGGTACTTGGAAATGCTGTTAAAAGCTTGAAAGAACCCAATCTTGTGGCTGTGTTTGTAGGTATTATCCTGGGATTGGCTCTGGGTGCCGTGCCGTTTTCAATTCCCGGTATCAGTACACCTATTCGCCTCGGATTGGCGGGCGGACCTATCATTGTGGGTATCCTGATCGGAACTTTCGGTCCCCGTTTGCATATGATTACTTATACCACCCGTAGTGCCAATCTGATGCTGCGTGCTTTGGGATTGTCACTTTACCTTGCCTGCCTGGGATTGGATGCAGGTGCCCATTTTTTCGATACGGTTTTTCGTCCCGAAGGTCTTTTGTGGATCGGCCTTGGCTTCGGTCTGACCGTTGTGCCTACTGTGCTTGTGGGTTTCTTTGCTTTTAAGATTATGAAGATCGACTTTGGTAGCGTTTCCGGCATGTTATGTGGCAGTATGGCCAATCCGATGGCGCTGAACTATGCCAATGATACCATTCCCGGGGATAATCCGTCGGTAGCTTATGCTACGGTTTATCCGTTGAGTATGTTCCTCCGCGTCATTATAGCCCAGGTGTTGCTCATGTTTCTTCTGTAATCATTTTAGGGTGAATTTTAAAATTGTAAATCGTTAAATCGTAAATCATATGACTGCTCAAAGTAATATAACCCCCGAAAGTATCGTTGCCGATCTGCGTTATCTGCAACTGCTTTCACGCAGCTTCCCGACCATTGCCGCCGCCAGTACCGAAATTATCAATCTTGAAGCTATTTTGAATCTCCCTAAAGGAACCGAACACTTTCTGACTGATATACATGGCGAATATGAAGCTTTCCAGCATGTGCTGAAGAACGCTTCGGGAGCCGTAAAGCGGAAAGTAAACGAGATCTTCGGCCACACTCTCCGTGAAATTGAGAAGAAAGAGCTTTGTACCCTTATTTATTATCCGGAAGAGAAACTGCAGTTGATAAAAGCTACCGAAACAGATATTGACGATTGGTATCTGATCACGCTCAATCAGCTGGTGAAGGTGTGCCAGAATGTATCTTCCAAATATACCCGTTCGAAGGTTCGCAAATCATTGCCGGCCGAGTTCTCCTATATCATCCAGGAGTTACTTCACGAATCGACTATCGAGCCCAATAAGCATGCTTATATCAATGTGATTATCAGTACTATCATTTCAACCCGTCGTGCCGACGATTTTATCATAGCCATGTGCAATCTGATACAGCGTCTTACGATCGATTCACTCCATATCGTTGGCGATATCTACGACCGTGGTCCGGGTGCCCATATCATTATGGATACTTTGTGCGATTATCACAATTTCGATATCCAATGGGGGAATCACGATATTCTCTGGATGGGAGCGGCATCGGGAAATGAAGCGTGCATGGCCAATGTCATTCGCCTTTCCATGCGATATGGTAATCTCGGGACATTGGAAGACGGTTATGGCATTAATCTTTTGCCGCTTGCTACTTTTGCGATGGATACTTACGCAGATGATCCCTGCACTATTTTTGCGCCTAAGACCAATTTTGCCGATTCTACTTATAATGAAAAGACTCTGAGGTTGATTACCCAGATGCATAAAGCCATCACTATCATTCAGTTTAAGCTGGAGGCAGGCATCATCAATCGTCGTCCGGAATTTGGTATGGAAGGCCGCAAACTACTTGAGAAAATCGATTTTGAACGGGGGGTATTTGTTTATGAGGGCAAAGAATATTCGTTGCGTGACACAAACTTCCCCACGGTCGATCCGGCAGACCCTTATCGCCTGAGTGATGAAGAACAGGAGTTGATCGAAAAGATACACTATTCGTTTATGAATAGTGAGAAGTTGAAGAAGCATATGCGTTGTCTCTTTACCTATGGAGGTATGTATCTGGTGTGCAATTCCAATCTGCTTTATCATGCCTCTGTGCCTCTCAACGAAGATGGAAGTTTCAAACATGTGAATATCTGCGGAAAAGAATATTGGGGAAAGAATTTGCTGGATAAGATCGATCAGCTAATCCGTACGGCTTATTTTGATGAAGATGACGAAGAGGAGAAACGCTTTGCGATGGATTATATCTGGTATCTGTGGTGTGGTCCGGATGCTCCCTCGTTCGATAAAGATAAGATGGCTACTTTTGAACGTTATTTCATTGCGGACAAAAGTTTGCATAAAGAGACGAAAGGATATTATTATGCGTTGCGTAATAAAGAAGAAATCTGTGACCGTATTCTTGAAGAATTCGGAGTGACGGGACAGCATACTCATATTATCAACGGGCATGTGCCGGTAAAAACCATAAAAGGGGAACAACCCATGAAAGCAGGTGGAAAATTATTGGTGATCGATGGCGGTTTTTCAAAAGCCTATCAACCGGAGACCGGTATTGCCGGATATACGCTGGTATATCATTCGCATGGGCTGCAGTTGGTCCAGCATGAACCTTTCCAGTCTACTCAGAAGGCAATAGAGGAGGGGCAGGACATTAAGTCGACTACTTTTGTTATTGAATTCAATTCACAGCGGATGATGGTGAAAGATACCGATAAGGGGAAAGAGCTGGTAACGCAAATTCAGGATTTAAAGAAGTTATTGGTAGCTTATCGGATCGGGTTGATCAAGGAGAAGGTCTGATCAGGTTCACCACAGAGTCCCACAGAGTTTATATTTAAATTATTCCTCTGTGGGACTCTGTGGTAAATCAATTAGAACAGAACCACTCCCGCTTCAGCGATCAGTCCCTTGTCATAAGTCTTGGCTTTATTATAGTAACGGCTGCCACCATAACCGCCGGTTACGAATAAACCGAATTTATCCGTAAACCGATATTCCAGATTGAGGCGTGCCTGTAAGGCATAGAGACGCGCCGGAATACCTTCTACTTTTTTATTCCGGAAAGTTTCGATGTGCTGAAAGCCTAAATCGCCACTTACAAACAGATTTTTGTAGAGAGGAAGTTCGAGACCTGCCCGGTAGAATAAAGCTGCAGAAAATTTGTCATTGAAATCGAGATAATGTGTACCTCCACCGAGTATAGTGTAGAAGAGTTTGTTCTTAAAGCGGGCACCTACATTGATTTTGGTTCTGTTGCCTCCAAATACCATTAATTGTACTTTGGTTTGCGGATTTGCATTGACCAGTCCCAATTGGAGCCCTTTCATGTCATCTTTATAATAATTGAAAAGTCCGATTTGCAATCCTTTCGCTTTCGACGCAAAATTGAACAACCCCAATTGTGCTCCGTTCATTTGGCCGCCGGTCACGTTGGCGAGTGCGGAGAGCTGCAACCCATTCATTTTTTCTCCCACTACATTCAGCAGTCCCGACATCATAAGTCCGTCATATTCCTCACCGGTTACGTTGGCAAGACCTGCCAGTTGTACACCTGCGGCTTTATCACCTGTGATGTTCATGATACCACTGATCATTAATCCGCGTGTATTGTCTCCGGCGATATTGCTTAAGCCGGTAATCAATACGCCTTTCGCTTTATTTCCCGTAATATTTACGAGTCCCGAGACGGACAATCCTGCCAGGTCGTTACCATTTACGTTACTGATACCTCCAATTTGTACGCCACGCATACTTCCTCCGGCAAGATTGGCGAGCCCGGAGATTTGAACACCGTTCATATCGTTTTGCACCATACTGCCGAAAGCATTGATACCTACACCATGTAACTTATGCATAGCCGAGAAAAGTCCCAGGTTGACATAAGTAGTCTGTGTACTGTCAAGTGGTTGCGTACATGCTTTTTTCCATAAAGAAAGATTAATTCCACCACTTTTATTTCCGCCTTTATTCTGTGCAGGCAGACAGACTGCAGCCGAAAGAAGAGCTGCAACAAGAATGATTTTCTTCATAAGCTAAGTTTTTAAAACGCAAATTACGCAGATTTGCACGGATTATCCTATTAAAATCTATGCAAATCTGCGTAATCGATGTCTTTTTAATGAAAATAGAAATTATTTTTAACCTTTGGCTTCCTGATACAAGAAGCGTTTGATACTCTTTTTCGGAGTCTTTTCAAACTCTTCCGGATAGATTTTCATTTTCGAAATCTGGCTATAAGCCGGGAGCATTTCATTCAGGGTAATCCGGTTTTCCTCCATTACCCGTTCCATATCTTCATTCTTCAAGCCATGCGCGAAGGCTTCGTCAAAATCCGGATAAACCAATCCTACCAATTTGTCGTTTTGTTGTACGATAATACTTTCGGCCACGTATGGCAGGTTGTTCAGTTTATCTTCTATTTCCTCCGGATAGATATTTTGTCCGCTGGCACTGAGCAACATGTTTTTGCTACGTCCCTTGATTGTGATGTTTCCTTCGGCATCTTCCAAAGCGAGGTCACCGGTATGCAGCCAGCCGTCTTTGTCGATTACCTGGGCGGTAGCCTCTTCATTTTTGTAGTAACCCAACATTACGTTCGGGCCTTTGCAAACAATTTCGCCTACCACATTCTCCGGGTCGGGCGAAAGGACTTTCACTTCCATGTTGAGTGCAGCTTTTCCACATGAACCCGGTTTGAAGCGTTTCCAGTCTTCGTAACAAATAATAGGACCACACTCGGTCATACCATAGCCCACTGTATAAGGGAAGTCGATCATTCTCAGGAATTGTTCCACCTCCTGGTTGAAGGCGGCTCCACCTACAATGACAGCTTCAAAGTTGCCGCCAAAGCCTTTTATCATCTCTTCGCGTACCGTTGCTTTAATCTTATCGTTGATAATCGGCACTTTAAGCAGCAGCTTCATGGTAGGAGTCTCCAACTTCGGAAGTACGCTCTTCTTGATGATTTTTTCGATAATCAGCGGAACAGCCACAATCAGGTTGGGTTTTACCTCGGCAAACGCCTGGAAGATAATCTTTGGGCTTGGCATACGGGTGAGGAAGTAGATCTGACACCCTACCGCAAATTCATACAGGAACTCAAAGGCCAGTCCGTACATGTGTGCCATCGGCAGCATGGATACGATCTTATCACCTGCTTTCAGTGGAAGTACCTCGAAAGCGAAAGTCGTATTCGACCATAAGCTGCGATAGGGGAGCATTACACCTTTTGAATAGCTGGTGGTTCCCGAGGTATAGTTGATAACAGCCAGTTCTTCAGGCTGATCCTTATGATATTCGATATGTTCCTTACGGAAATTTTTTGGGAATTTCTTCCCGAACATTTCGTTGAGGTGTTCACGTGCGTGAGTCAGTCGTTCGCTACGTGATACCAGTAACGTAAAATCGTTCATCATCAGGATACCTTCGAGCAACGGCATGGCAGACTCATTGAGGTTTTCCCAGACCACGTCTCCTACAAACAGGAGTTTGGCTTCCGAGTGATTGACGATATTGTGTACGTTATCTGCTTTGAATTCATGTAAGATGGGGACGATAACCGCTCCATAAGTGAGAGTCGCGAGGAAAGTAACTCCCCAATGGGAACTATTTCTTCCGCAAACGGCTATTTTGTCTCCTTTACGGATTCCGCTTTCTTCAAAGATGATGTGGAGCTTTTCTATTTTGCGGGCTACGTCTTTATACTGTAGGGTGGCACCCTTATAATCTGTCAGGGCATCCAGATCCCAATTGTTTTTGATACTGTTTTCAATGTAAGCTATAAAACTTTGTTCCATTGTTTTTTGCACATTTGATGATAAATTGTGCAAATATAGCCATTTAATTGAGATTTGAAAACTTAGAAGCTATTTAAATTTTTCTTTTGCAGCTTTCATTGTATTCATCACGGGATAACACGAAGGACATAGAGTTTTATTTTTTTCTATTTTAAAACTCTGTGTCCTCTGTGCCCTCTGTGGTGAATAATTATCCCAGATACCACTCGTACATTCTTTGTACCCCCTCTTCAATATCGATCTTATGATGCCATCCGAGGTTGTGCAATTTCGACGGGTCGGTAAGTTTTCGCATGGTTCCGTCCGGCTTACTGCTGTCGAAAGTCAGCTTTCCCTGATAGCCGACTGTGCTTACAATCAGTTCTGCCAGTTCGCGGATCGTTATTTCTTTGCCGGTGCCTATATTGATGTGGCAGTTGCGGATGTCTTTTGCACCGGCTTTGTAGGTATCCTTGAAGTCCACATGTTCCATTACGAAGACACTGGCATCTGCCATTTCTTCACTCCAAAGAAATTCCCTTAGAGGCGTTCCTGTTCCCCAAAGTGTCACCTCCGTTTCAGTAATGCCGTATTTCCGGAGAATCCTGAGGATCTCTTCGTTGGAGTTGGCACCACTGATGCCTTCCACCGGACGCAGGTTCATGTCTTTACGCACAGCTTCCCAATCTCCTTTTTTCAGGCAGTGTGCCAAGTGAATTTTACGGATCATGGCAGGCAGCACATGACTGCGTTCCAAGTCAAAGTTATCGTTCGGCCCATACAGGTTGGTCGGCATCACGGCGATGTAATTCGTTCCATATTGCAGGTTGAAGCTTTCGCACATTTTCAGTCCGGCTATTTTGGCTATGGCATAAGGTTCGTTGGTATATTCCAGCGGAGAAGTGAGCAAGACGTCCTCTTTCATCGGCTGTTCGGCATCTCGTGGATAGATGCAGGTACTTCCCAGAAAAAGCAGCTTTTTCACTTGATGGCGGAAACTTTCTCCGATCACGTTCTGCTGTATCTGTAAGTTCTTGTAGATAAAGTCCGCACGGTAGATACTATTGGCCATGATCCCTCCTACAAAGGCGGCAGCCAGAAATACGTACTCCGGCATTTCCTCATCAAAAAACTGCTTTACGGCCGCACCGTCCAATAAGTCCAGTTCCTTATGTGTGCGTCCCACCAGATTCGTATATCCCTTTTCCTGCAGGTTTTTCCATATAGCCGAACCCACCAGTCCGTGGTGTCCGGCTACATAAATTTTTGCGTTTTTATCCATTCTGTCAATCATGTTTAGTCGCAATCATTCTTTTCACTTTGGCCATATCATGGCGTACCATGATTTTTACCAGTTCCGGGAATGGCGTTTTGCATGGATTCCATCCCAATACGGTTCTGGCTTTGGTCGGGTTACCGAGCAATTGCTCCACTTCGGCAGGGCGGAAATATCTCGGGTCGACTTCTACCAGTACTTTACCGGTGGCCGTGTCGATTCCTTTCTCATTGACGCCTTCGCCTTCCCAACGCAGGTTGATGCCTATTTCGGCAAATGCCAGTGTACAGAATTCGCGGACGGTATGCATTTCACCGGTAGCGATTACGAAATCTTCGGGTACGTCATGTTGCAGGATCAGCCACATACATTCTACGTAATCTTTGGCATAGCCCCAGTCACGCTTGGCATCCAGGTTACCCAAATATAATTTATCCTGTTCGCCTTGTGCGATGCGTGCTGCTGCCAGCGTGATCTTACGGGTTACGAAAGTCTCGCCACGGCGTTCACTCTCGTGATTGAATAAGATACCGTTTACGGCAAACATTCCGTAACTTTCACGATAGTTCTTGGTGATCCAGAAACCGTATTGTTTGGCTACTCCATACGGAGAACGCGGGTAGAACGGAGTCGTTTCGCTTTGCGGCACTTCCTGTACTTTTCCGTAGAGTTCGGAAGTGGAAGCCTGGTAGATGCGTGTCTGTTTTTCCAGTCCCAGGATGCGGACAGCTTCAAGCATACGCAATGTACCGAGTGCATCCGCCTCGGCGGTATATTCCGGTACATCGAACGATACTTTTACGTGGCTTTGTGCCGCCAGGTTGTATATCTCGTCGGGTTGTACTTGCTGGATGATGCGGATCAGTGAACTTGAGTCGGTCATATCTCCGTAGTGCAGGTTGACTGTACGTTTCTGTTTCATATCGCGCACCCATTCATCAAAGTACAAGTGTTCGATCCGGCCTGTATTGAAAGAAGATGAACGGCGCAGGATGCCGTGTACTTCGTAACCTTTCTGAAGAAGAAACTCGGCGAGGAATGAACCATCCTGTCCGGTAATACCTGAAATAAGAGCTTTTTTCATGTCTATTGTTTTGAGTTTATAATCTTTTTGACGATGCAATATTCGGTATTTTCATAAGAACGGGCAATCTATCTGCTGAATTATTTTCTTTTTTCAACGGAAAAAACTTATCTTTGCTGTAATTTATTAAAATAGAAATGAATATTATGATTTTTAATATTGAAATATCTATTCTATTTTATATAATGGATTTTATTTTAAATAAATTCATATATGAACGATATATTTGATGAATTGGCGTTGTCCAACTACTGGAATGGAAAACTTCCGAAAGTGGAATTTGCCCGTAAAAGTTACACAAACCGTATATTCGGGTATGTAGGTAACCGCCTTGTAAAGGTCCTGACCGGACAGAGAGGGGTAGGTAAAGGATGCCTGTTGCGGCAGATCATTTATCAGTTGATTGCCGATGGCGTTTCATCACGGAACATTCTATATATAAGTAAGAAGTTCACAGATTCGGGCGTACTTTCCGGCTATCGTGATCTGGACGACTTGCTTTTTATCTATCGTGAGAAAATCCATCCGGTAGGTAAAGTCTATATTTTTATTGAAGAAATACAAAAAGTGGAGGGCTGGGAACATTTTGTCCATTCCCATTCACAGGATTTTGTAGATACTTGCGAGCTGTTTATCAGTGGTTCCAACCAGGATATGCTTTCGGGTGAAGCCGAGAAGCTTTTGGCCAGACATTACGTCAGTTTTGAGATATTTCCCTTTAGCTTTTCCGAGCACAGGATATTGGAGAGGGTAGAGGCTACCGGCAAAAATTACGCGGAATATATGGGTAAGGGGGCACTACCCATTCTTTTCAATCTTTCGGATGCGGAGGCCGGATGGAAAGCCATTTCCGCTCTTCGCGATACGATTCTGTTTCGTGACATCATCCGTCGGTATCGGATTAAGGATGCCCGCCTGCTCGAAGATGTGTTCGTCTATTTGTGCACCCATCTCGCTGAGTTGATTACCATCGGTCAGCTGGTCAGTCACTTTGCTTCCCAGAACCGGAAGACGAGTTATGATACGGTTGCCAATTATATCTGCTATCTGGAAGATACCTCTCTGATTCATCGCGTGGAACGTTATCAGATCCGCAGCAAAGAGATCCTTCTGGGTAGCTGCAAATACTATATTAACGATTGGGCGTTCATGCGCCATCTTTATCCTTTTTTTGCCGGTTCCCGAAAATCCTGCTTTGAGAACCAGGTTTATCTGGAACTGCGGCGTGCCGGATATACCGTTTTTGTAGGTGTGCTTCGTGGGGGTAAACTGGTCGATTTTGTTGGCAGGAAGAAAGACCGCATTGTGTATTTGCAATGTGCACCTCTGCTCAATGATGATTTTCAAGTGGAGCAAATGTACAATACGCTGGAGATGATACAAGACAATTATGAAAAGTGGGTCGTTTCTATGGACGATACCACATTGCCCTCCAAAGAAGGGATTCGTCACATACAAGTCTGGCAACTGTCTGAAATACTATAGTCTGACAATCTTTTTTGATAGCTTTGATGTCCGGATGATGCCGTTTACGAAGTTAACATCTTGTCGTTTACGAAGTTAATATCATAACATTATGAAGTTAAAATCGTATCTCTGGGAAGTTAACTTCCTGAAGTCACGATTTTAACTTCGTATTAGTGCTTTTTGAATCGCTTTTCAACCCCTTGAGAATCAGTGCTCGTTTCCGGAGGAAAACAGCTGCATTCTTTAATTGATTGCAAGCAAACAGCATTTTCCGGAATATAAAAACATACTGTTTGTCAGAAAAATTCTTCTTCTTTTAGGTTCCGCTTCTTTTCTTTGCCCGGTTCAACGCTGCGATCATGTATTTTCCTTTTGCTCCGATGTTACTCCAGTTCGTGCTGCAAATCAGTTTCCATACAGGGGTTCCTTTTCTCCCGTAATCCGACAGTCGCAGGATTGCTTCGATCTCTTTTTCGTCTGTTATTCCGAATCGTTCCAGGTTTCCCATTAATCCCACGTAGTTGTGTGTCATCGTATTAAATGCGTATCCGGGCATACTGACCGGCGTAGCATTGACTTCCTCTTCCTTCCCCCTTGGGGGAGCTGAGGGGGGAAATTCTTTGCTTTGCTTTACTTTACTTTGTTCGGTATTGCATGCATTTTTTGCATCAGAGCCTGCATCCTGCTCTACATTTTGCGTGCAGACGGTCTTTTCTTCATTACATGTCTCTTTCGGTTTTATCAGTAGATAAGGCATGGCTGTCCAGTTCCTCTTTCTTCGCTTGGTTGCCTCTATCCATACTTTTTGTATTGCTTCAGAGGTCAGTACTTTATGTTCCGCATAGCTTCCCCTGTCTATCATTCCTTTCTCGATCATTATCTCGATAATCCCCTGCACCTCTTCTGCGTCTGCCTCTTTTCCCGTCTTGTTGGCGAAAATAAGGCATTGTTCCTCACCCCACGGAATATAATATCCTTCTTTATATATTTTGCATAGGAGTTTCAGTACAATCGCGAGTCCTTTCATGCCATATTTTGCTTCTATTACCTCCATTGCGTTCTCTTCCATAAAATTTACAGCTATTGGAAAGTAATTTATTCCATCGTATGTTGTTGCCATAATTGTTAAGTTGTTATGTTGCTGATTAATTGGTCACTGAAAGATTCTCCTATACGATCGCTCTCCATTCCATGAAATTCTCTATTTTGAAGGTCATCCACCTTTGTTGCTCCACATCCCGGTAGACCACTGTGTTTTTTATTTCCATCGGGTCATACTGCTTTCCGAAATCTTTTTCGTATCCCACCAATGTTCCTTTCACCAGTTTGAATGTTCCGTCCTGTTTCATATAAGCTACGGCTGCATGTCCATATTGCATATATTCTATGAGGGCTTCCAGTCGTTCTGCCATCCATTCGGAGCACTGTTCTGTGTAGTCCTTTTCGAGCATGATTTGTCTTTTCCATTTTCCTTTCATCATTTCGTTTTTCGATACTGATTTCCTGTTCTTTTTCATAATTGATTTTTTTAAGTTTATTAATGAGTTATTGTCGGGCTTTTATTTTTACCCGTGGCAAAGTACGGTAATAAGTTTTGAATAGACTAATCCTGTAAAAGTACTTTAGAAAGGGACTTTTACAGGATTTTAACAATCGGTTATTTGCTTTCATTTCGCTTTTTCCGGAATGCTCTGGCATATTTTTTCAGCTCTGATAGAAAAGAACGTTTATTGGGCTCTGTAGCAATGCCTTTGCGCTGATATTCAAAGGTGAGATATTCTTTTATTGTTTCCTGTAGTTCTTCAATGGGTCTGTTTTCCATGTCGTTGATTCCGCCTTTGATAAAGCTTTCGGTAAGTGCCTCCATTAGCTTTCCTTTGCCTTTTGTGATGCGTAGTGGTTCTCTAACCTTTTGATTGAGGCTGAATTGCAAGTCGGCTTTACCCGCAAAGATTACTTTTCCATTTACTTCGATGGTTACTAAGTTATCATTCAATGAGATAACTACTTTTTTTCTTCCATAATGTTAGTTATTAAATGAATTTATGAAAGGACAAAGTTTGTATAAAAAAATATAAATATAAAAGAATACCGGAGTTTTTTTAGCTTAAAGGGAGAATCTTGAAGTGTAAGGATCTTGTTATTAGTTGTTTATCTTAAGATATAGGTGTTGTTTCAAAAAACGTTCGTTTGATTGAACAAAGGTAAGGAGTCTGTTTTAATGTACAAAATATTTAGTGGATAAAATTTTATCAAAGATTTTATGTTATTGATTTTCAAATACATATAGAGAAGAAAAAGTTTTCTGCTCAGCTACTTTACAATATTCATTTTTTCATCGAAAAAAAATTCAAAAATGCTGTTTCAAAAGACGAACGTTTTTTGAAACACATTCGTTCGTTCTCAACTTCTAAAAATGTTTCGTAAAATTTGACGGTTTGAAAGAGAAAAGATGTCTCGTTCAAACCGCGAAGCGCACCCGAAACAAAGGAAATTTTCCCCAAGTATAAATTGTAAATGTCTGAACAACAGAAGTATTGGTTTGCCGCCCGTACCCGAGATAAGCAAGAGTTTGCTATTCGTGACTCTCTTGAAAAATTGAAGACTGAACTTGATCTCAATTACTATCTTCCCACTCAATTTGTCATCCGGCAGTTGAAGTATCGTCGAAAACGGGTGGAAGTCCCTGTTATTAAGAATCTTATCTTCATCCAAGCTACCAAGCAAGATGCTTGTGATATTTCTAATAAATACAATATCCAGCTTTTTTATATGAAAGACCTGCTTACCAGGGCTATGCTGATAGTTCCTGATAAACAGATGCAGGACTTCATATTTGTCATGGATTTAGATCCGAATGGCGTTAGTTTCGATAATGACCATTTATCTGTCGGTAGCAGGGTTCAGGTAGTTAAAGGTGATTTCTGTGGTGTCGAGGGCGAACTTGCCAGCGAGGCCAACAAAACTTATGTTGTTATTCGTATTGCCGGTGTATTGAGCGCCAGCGTCAAAGTTCCTAAAAGTTATTTACGTGTCATTTAAGTTATGAATACACTCACTTCTCAAATTGAACAATTACAGAGTCTCGCGCACGAGTTACTCTATTTAGGTGTGGATGGTGCTCCTATTTATACCGATCATTTCCGTCAGTTGAACAAAGAAGTTTTAGAACAATCCGATGCGTTGTATCCTCAGCGTGGTGCTACTCCCGAAGAGGAAGCAAACATCTGTCTGGCATTATTGATGGGTTACAATGCAACCATCTATAATCAGGGTGACAAGGAGGAGAAAAAGCAAGTTGTTCTCAATCGTTGTTGGGATGTGCTTGAGCAACTTCCTGCTACTTTATTGAAATGCCAATTGTTGACTTATTGTTATGGTGAGGTATTTGAAGAGGAGTTGGCGAAAGAGGCGCATACTATCATAGAAAGTTGGAAAGATAAAGAACTTTCTGAAGATAAAAAAGAGGCAATCAATAATTTGAGAACTTTGGAAGAGAATCCATATCCTTATAGTGAAATGGAATAGAATAATTCTATTTTTTTATTTATTTGACTTATGAAAGGCATTGTTTTAGCTGGGGGATCTGGTACACGTTTATATCCTATTACTAAAGGAGTAAGCAAACAACTTCTTCCAATTTTCGATAAACCCATGATTTATTATCCCATCTCTGTACTTATGTTAGCTGGGATACGAGAAATACTAATTATTTCTACTCCTCATGACTTACCGGGTTTTCAACGTTTACTGGGTGATGGTTCTGATTTTGGAGTACATTTTGAGTATGCAGAGCAGCCTTCTCCTGATGGTTTAGCACAAGCATTTATTATTGGAGAGAAGTTTATTGGCAGTGATTCTGTTTGTTTAGTTTTAGGAGATAATATTTTTTATGGGCAAGGTTTTACTCCTAAATTACAAGAGGCAGTTGATGCGGCTGAGCGAGCAGAGAAAGCCACTGTTTTTGGCTATTGGGTGAATGATCCCAAACGTTACGGAGTAGTGGATTTTGATAAAGAAGGCAAGGCGGTTAGTATTGAAGAGAAACCTACTGTCCCTAAATCTCATTATGCAGTCGTGGGATTATACTTTTATCCAAATAGTGTGGTAGATATAGCTAAGAATATAAGTCCTTCTTCTCGAGGAGAATTAGAAATCACAACAGTTAATCAAATGTATTTGAATAGGGGAGGCCTACAGGTTCAATTACTGGGGCGTGGTTTTGCCTGGTTGGATACAGGTACACATGATTCATTGTCGGAAGCAAGCACATTTGTTGAGGTAATAGAGAAACGCCAGGGATTGAAAATAGCCTGTTTAGAGGGTATTGCTCTGAGGCAAGGTTGGATTTCTACAGAGGAAATGAAAATAATGGCACAACCTATGATAAAGAATCAGTACGGGCAGTATTTGCTTAAAGTAATAGAAGAACTTTCTAAAAATGAAAACTGAATCAGCTCAAATCGTAGAGCTTCCTAAAATCTTGGATAAACGAGGTAATTTATCCATTATTGAGGAATTCAAGAACATCCCTTTCAAAATAGAACGGACTTACTGGATTTATGATGTTCCAGGAGGAGAGTCACGTGGGGGACATGCATATAGAGAAAATGAAGAATTTATTGTGGCTTTATCCGGGAGCTTTGATGTGGTTTTGGATGATGGTAGTAATAGAAAAGTTTTTTCTTTAAATCGTTCCTATTATGGGCTTTATGTACCTAAAGGATTATGGCGTGAAATGAATAACTTTTCTACGAATTCATTGGCTTTGGTTCTTTCATCTACTTCATATAATCCTCAAGATTATATATATGATTATAAAGAGTTTGTTAATTCGAAACAATGAAAAATTACACTGTTTATGACTGTTCTGTAATAGAACTCCCTAAAATAGAGAGTCGCTTAGGAAATATAACTCCTGTTCATGGGAATTTAAATATCCCTTTTATTATAAAAAGAGTGTTTTATTCTTATGATATTCCCGGAGGTGAGGCACGTGGCGCTCATGCTCATAAGGAATGCCATCAATTTCTGATAGCGGCTAGTGGAGCATTCGAGGTCGTACTGGATGATGGGATTAATAAACGTACCATATTGTTAAATCGTCCTTTTTACGGATTACATATTCCTCCGGGTATTTGGGCTTCTGAACAGGGATTCTCTTCAGGTTCTGTCTGTTTAGTATTAGCTTCCCACGTTTATGATGAAAATGATTATATAAGAGTTTATGAAATGTTTAAGAAGTGTAAAAATGATTCTGCCTTTTGATTTTCAGATGGATAAGTACGGTGTACATGTGCGTCTTGTTAAAGAGAGTGATGCTCAGTTTATAGTTAGTTTACGTACAAATCCTCAATTAAATAAATATATTCATTTTACGTCAGATGATGTAATTGCACAAGTTAATTGGATAAAAAGTTATAAAGAGAGAGAAAAGAAAGGTATTGAATATTATTTTGTTTATAGTTTTCGTGGTGTTGATTATGGGGTTTCTCGCTTATATAATATTACAGAAAAAGATTTCACATCAGGTAGTTGGGTCTTTTTACCTACGTCTCCAGTGGGACTCTCTGTACTATCTAGTATAATCGTAAAAGAAATTGCTTATGATATTTTAGGACTAGAAAGTGATTATGCTGATATAAGAAAGAATAATAAATCTGTAATCAAATTCAATATGTCGTTTCAACCAGAAATTATAAAAGAGGATGAAGAAAATATTTATTTAAGATTTGATAAAACTCTTTTTAATAATAATAAAATGAGACATGTTGAGGTTTGTACAAATCTTCTTGGAGTGGAATATAATAAATAAATGATATGAAGATCAATTTAATCGAATATTTTGAGGAAACAGTGGATAAATGTCCTCAGAAGATAGCTGTAATAGATAAAGAAAGGAATATTTCTTTTATAGAGTTATCTAAAAGATCGAAACTTTTAGCTGCTAATATATTGTTAAGAAGAGATGTGGTTAAACAGCCTGTAGCTGTTTATCTTAATAAGAGCATCGAAAGTGTATGTGCAGATTTGGCTATTATTTACTCAGGGAATTTTTATATGAATCTAGATGTGAAAACTCCATCTGAACGTATAAAAAATATAATAGATTTGATTTCTCCTGTAACTATTATCACTAACAATCAATATTTAAAGAATATTGCTAATATTCTCCCTGATTCTGTGCAGGTAGTGAATTTGGATGAAATGGATTGGGGATTATCTGTTGATGAAGTTATACTTGAAGCTAATTTGCGAAAGCTTATTGATACCGATCCTCTATGCATTATAAATACATCTGGTTCTACTGGTACTCCCAAGGGGGTAGTGCTAAATCATAAAAGTTTTATTGATTTTACAGAATGGGCATTAGGTGTATTTAATTTCTTAGAAAATGAAATAATTGGGTCCTTATCACCGTTAGTTTTTGATATATATAGTTTTGAACTTTGTCTATTGATGGCAAAGGGAAATACTATTGTGGTAATTCCAGAACAGCTGTCCGCTTTTCCCGCTTCTATATTACAAATATTGAAAAAACATAAAGTTACATTCCTTTTTTGGGTACCTACCATTATGGTTAATATTGCTAATATGGATTTGCTGTCAACGATAAAATTACCGGATTTGAAGACAGTTTGGTTTGCAGGAGAGGTATTCCCGACCAAACAATTTAATTATTGGAAGAAGCAGTTACCTAATGTCCTGTTTGCTAATTTATATGGGCCAATTGAAATAACTTTAGACTGTACATATTATATTGTAGACCGAGATATAAAAGATGAAGAACCTATTCCTATTGGTTTTCCTTGTCGGAATACAGATGTGTTAATACTCAACGAAAGTAATAAACTTGTCACAGAGGTTGATGAAGAAGGTGAGTTATGCGTTAGGGGAACTTCTCTAGCGATGGGATATTATAATAATCCGGAAAAAACGGCTATTGCTTTTGTACAAAATCCATTGAATTGTGCTTATCCTGAAATTATTTATCGTACAGGGGATATTGTATATATCAATGCTTTAGGAGAAATTGTTTTTAAAGGTAGAAAAGACAGTTTAGTAAAACACATGGGATATCGTACAGAACTGGGGGAGATAGAGCATATTATCATAAATAAGTTGAAACTTGTGAAGAATGGATGTATAGTTTATAATTTTGCCCATAAAGAAATTACTCTTTTTTATGAATCAGAGAAAGATATTTCACCAGCAGAATTTAGAACTAAAATAGGGAAAGAGTTACCTAAATACATGTTACCTACTGCTTTCTATCGATTGGATGAATTACAGCGTAACACAAATGGTAAAATTGATAGACTATTCTATAATAAGAAGATTAATGGATAATCTACAATCGATTAATGAAATTCAAACCCTGATTCAGCAAATAAGGGATAAAAAGAAGGGTTTTGTTACAAACTTCTTTCTTGATAATTTGAAGCATTCGTTTTGGATAAGACATAATAGTTTTTTTTATGAATGTTTTGGAGATTGTTTTTTATTGATTAAACGGAACGAGTCTTATTCCTATCTTTTTTTTATCTCAACAGATATTTACTCTGTTATGGAATCCGTTTCCATATTTCTTAAAAAGGAACCTGGGACTTATGTTGTTGATTTAGTAGGAAATGAATTTATATTACCACTTAAAAATAAATTTATACTTGCGGGATTTGAAGAGTACGAAGTACTTTATCGAATGAATAGGATTGGATATCCAAATGTTTCATTCCCTATATCTGAAAACATAAAACAAGGAGAACTGAATAATATTAAGGAGGTTAAGGAGTTACTTAACTTTTATTTTGATCCATTATCAGAGCAAATACCTTCAGAAGAGGAATTAATACATTTTGTGGCAAATAAAGGAATGCTACTTTATAAGAAGGATGATTCTATATGTGGTTTTATTATTTATGAACTTATTGGAGCCACTCTCTATTTGAGATATTGGTTTGTTGTGCCGGAATTTCGTGAGATGGGAGTTGGCGCCATGTTGTTTAATGCTTTTATGCATGAAGGAATTCTATCGAAGCGGCAGATGCTTTGGGTGATCTCAAGAAATGAAAATGCGATAAAACGTTATTTGCATTATGGGTTTATTCCAGAAAAACTATATGATTATGTTTTAATTAAAAAATGACATATATATGAAAGAAAAGATTATAGCAATTCTAAATGGTTTAAGACCAGAATTTGATTTTAGTGAGTCGGTTAATTTTATTGAAGAAGGGATGCTTGACTCATTTGATGTAATTAATTTAGTGAATGAGTTGGATTCTACCTTTGGTATTTCTATTGATGGTATTGATGTGTTACCGGAAAATTTTTCTTCTTTAGAAAATATTATGGAACTTCTAAAAAAGAATGGAGTGGTATAATGAAGTTGTTATTTCATAATAAACGAATATCGGGCATATTGACAGTTTTACCCGAGAAAGAGGTTCTGTTTGAAGATGAAATGGATAATTATAATTTCTCTCATGCAAAATCTCTAAAATTGAAATTGGCTATGGGATATAATAAGCACCGTATTGTGGAAAAAGGTGTTTGTGTATCTGATTTGTGTTGTTATGGATTAGACTATTTGATTACTAATAAAAGAATAGAAAAGGAGGAGATAGACGCTTTAGTTCTTGTAACGCAATCTCCTGATCATTTTATGCCACCTACAAGTAATATTATCCAAGGAAAACTGGGGTTAAAGAAGGATATGATTTGTTTGGATATTAATCAAGGTTGTGCTGGATTTATTATAGGTTTAATTCAGTCTTTTATGTTGCTTGATCAGCCGGAGGTAAATAAAGTCATTTTGCTGAATGCTGATGTATTAAGTCAAAAAGTGTCTAAAAGGGATCGTAATAGTAATCCTTTGATAGGGGATGGTGCCTCTATTACTATTGTAGAGCGTTCTTATTATGAATCTCTAATATATGGCAGACTACAGATGGATGGTAGCAGGGCCGATGCATTAATAATTCCAGCAGGAGGTTTTCGTGAACCATCATCAACTGAGACAGCGGTTATGAAAGAAGATATTAGTGGAAATTTTCGCTCCAAAGATAATCTTGTTATGAAAGGAGACGAAGTTTTTAACTTTGTCCAATTAGAAGTTCCTCCTATGATAAAAGCTTTGTTGAATGATGCTTCCATTGATAAAGATTTGGTCGATTATTATATGTTTCATCAACCGAATCGATTTATGCTGCATAAATTGGCGGATAAAATAGGAGTCTCTCATAAAAAACTTCCTAGTAATGTGGTTGAAAATTTTGGCAATGCAAGTGGAGTATCCATACCTACTAATATTACTTTTAATTTAGGAGAGAAATTATTAAATGAAGAGTTAAATCTTTGCTTTGCCGGTTTTGGTGTGGGATTGACATGGGGGAGCTTATTAATGAAAGTTGGAAATTTATCTTTTTGTGAACAAATAAATTATTGATTATGGAAAATTTAAAAAAAGAATTGGCGGGTTTGTTAGAAGTTGAGAAAGTTAATGATAGTGATGTTTTGAGTACCTTTGATTGTTGGGATTCGTTGACAATACTTTCTATTATTGCAATGGTTTCCGAACAATATAATAAACATTTAACAGCGGAAATTGTCAGAGAGGCTCATACAATAGGGAATCTGTGTGCTTTAATTTTGGGCTAATGGAATATACGTTGATTACTGGAGCCTCTTCGGGTATAGGAGAGGCCTTGGCTATTTCTTTATCTAAAAAATCTAATTTATTACTGGTTGGACGTAATTCTGAGAAATTAGAGAAGGTGCGATTAAAATGTTATAATTCGGATAATCATAAACTATTTATATGTGATTTATCCAGTGAGAGAGCCTGTCTGTTCCAACAGTTGACTGCATTGCTTATTCGTGAAAATATAACAATCCAAAATATGATTTATTCAGCTGGTATAACAAAAATACTTCCGATAAAGAATATATCAGTCATGAATATTGATGAAATTTTTACTGTTAATTTATTTTCGGCCATAGAGATTCTGAAGACGCTTTTGAAAAAGACAATAAAAAAAAGTTTGAAGAATGTCATTTTTATTTCTAGCCTTTGGAGTATTCGTGGTGAAGTAGGCAATAGCATTTATGCTGCATCAAAAGGCGCTTTGAATGCATTAACTTTTTCTTTGGCTAAAGAATTGGCACCTACAATTAGAGTGAATTCTATCTTGCCAGGAGCAGTGAAAACCCCTATGACTGAAATGTTATTAGATAGTGAAATAGGGCAGAGACAATTGAGAGATTACCCTTTAGGCTTTGGGGAATGTTCGGATATAACAGATTATGTTGAATTTCTCTTATCAGAGAAAGCTAGATGGATTACAGGACAACTTATTAAAATTGATGGCGGGCGTTCCGTGTTATAAAATATATATAAAATGAAAAGAGTAGATTTGTTTAGAGATACTACAGGATATTGGGTTAGTAATATTGATTTGTATGAATCTTTATTGGAGATCGGAGCAAACAAATGTGAGGTTTTATATGTACATAGTGCATTGACATTTGGATTTCCTAATCCTAATTTAAAGAGATCGGAGCTACTATTGGAAATTTATACTGTTTTACTTCACTTAAATGTGCCTACATTGTGTATGCCTACTTTTACATTTAGCTATTGTAATGGCTTGACTTTTGATCCTCTCTTGTCTAAAAGTAAAATGGGTGTTCTTAATGAGTTCTTTAGAAAACAAGAACACGTTGTTCGTTCTAATGACCCATTAATGTCTATTGCTTTATTGGGAGAGGATAAAGATATTGCTCTAGGTATATCAACGCATTCTATAGGGGATAATTCAACATTTGACAAGCTGAGGCATAGAGATAATGTGAAATTCTTATTTTTAGGGACAAAAATAGGTGATTGCTTTACTTATATGCATTATTTGGAATGGCTGTATGGTGTTGATTATAGATATGACAGAAAGTTTTTAGGTACTAGTATTGTGGGAGGACGTATGGAGAAGAATGAATATGATTTATTTGTTCGTTATGCAACAGTGAGTCCCAATAGCAATTTTATATATATGAAGAAGATATGTATCGTAATTCGATTGCACTCAAAAACAATTAGGGGACAGTTCGATATCGATTGTTGAAGAAAAAGTTGCGGCAGATGCATATCATGAATGTTTACTTTATAATCCTTTTTATTTTGTTGATTGTGAAAATAATATATTAAAAAAAAAGATAAGACATTTGAATTGACTAAAGAGATGGTCGCATTGTAATCTATGAAGCTGGAAGTAATACGCTTGGCTAATTATCCGGTTACCTCTAATTGTTTTATTGTTTGGTTACCTAATGAAAATAATAATTGTATAATAATAGATCCTGGCTCATTGGATAGTGTTGAAATTGATTCTATTATTAAACAATATCAATTGACACTTGATCTGATTTTTATAACTCATGAACATTTTGATCATATTTGGTGTGTTGACCAATTGAGGGATAAGTACCATTGTGCTTTAGTTGCTAGTGATAAAGCATCAGAATATATAACAAACCCAAAGAAAAATCTGTCTTTATTTTATGATGGAAAAGGTTTTCAAGTGGGAAGCGCTGATATTGTAATCAGTGAAAACACATCATTACTTTGGTGTACTTATGATATAATGCTCTATAAAACTCCCGGACATTCAGAAGGTGGAATGTGTATTTCCATTGATGATTTTATATTTGTTGGTGATTTATTATTGAAAGGATTATCTCCTTGTGTAAAGTTACCTGGTGGAAATCGTACTTTATGGTATAATAGTGTTAAGTGCTTGATTAACGAATGTTTAACAGAGAATTGCTTGATTAAGTGTGACATGGAGAAGATATGAATCTTCAAAATATAATATTATGATTAAATTCTTAGACTTACAAAAAATAACTCAAAAGTATTCACAAGAGATACATGAGGCTGTAGATAGAGTTGTTGATTCAGGTTGGTATCTACAAGGAAATGAAAATGAAAAAATTTGAGGCTAATTATTCAAAAATATATTGGAACTAAATATACGGTGGGCTGCGCTAATGGTTTGGATGCTTTGATTTGGATTTTTCGAGCTTACATAGAGATGGGAGTGATGGAAGTAGGTGATGAAGTGATTGTACCTGCAAATACTTATATTGCCTCTATTTTAGCAATTTCAGAGAATGGCTTGAAACCTGTTTTAGTAGAGCCGTCTATTGATACTTATCAAATAGATGATAGTAAAATAGAGCCTGCAATAACTGCTAAAACTAAAGCGATACTGATAGTCCATTTATACGGACAATGTGCTTATACACAAAAAATAGCGGATATATGTAGGAAATATAATTTAAAGTTAGTAGAAGATAATGCCCAAGCGCACGGATGCATTTATAATGGTAAAAGAACAGGTTCTTTAGGTGATGCTGCTGGACATAGTTTTTATCCTGGTAAGAATCTTGGAGCATTTGGTGATGCTGGTGCCGTTACTACAAATGATGAAGAATTGGCGGATGTGGTACGTGCTATAGCCAATTATGGTTCAACTAAGAAGTATGTTTTTAAATATATGGGTCGTAATAGTCGCTTAGATGAAATACAAGCGGTTGTTTTGAATGTTAAATTGAAGTATTTGGATGAGGATGTATCCATTCGGAAAATGGTAGCCAAGTATTACATTGAAAATATCACAAATTCTAAGATAATTACTCCGTTAGTGAATGATTGAGCAGTCATGCCTTTCATATATTCCCAATTCGTTGTGAAAAACGTGACGAACTACAGAAATATTTAATGGATAATGGGGTACAGACTATTATTCATTATCCTATTCCACCTCATAAACAGGAATGTTATAAAGAATGGAATGACTTAAGTTTTCCAATTACAGAACGGATCCATGCGGAAGAGTTGAGTTTACCGATGAGTTCAGTGATAACAGAAGAAAAAAAAAAAAAAATAATTGAGCTGTTAAATAATTTTGAGTAATGAATGAGAGTTTGAAGTTTTCGGTGTTGATTCCATATTATAACGAGGGAGAAAAAGTAATACCGACAATACAGTCATTACAAGCCCAATCATATGCTAATTGGGAACTTGTGTGTGTCAATGATGGATCCACTGATAATACATTGGATATTTTGACATCTTTGGCTATTAGCGATCCTAGAATTCGGATTGTAACAAAGGAAAATGAAGGGCTACCAGCAAAAGCAATTAATTATGGAATCCGCTATTTATCAGGAGATTATTATTTTTATTCATCAAAAGATGATTCTTTTGATAAAGATTTTTTTAAAACGGCTAATGATGTTTTGCAGTTGCGAAAATATGATGCCCTAGTGCCTAATCTCTATATGCACTATGAGGACCATGATTGGTTATTTTTCAATGCAAGAAAAATGTTAGGACAGGAGCTAACAGGTGAAAGAGCAGCTGAATTATGTGCTTATAATTGTAAGGTATCACCTAATGCATTTTATAAAGTGTCTATTGTTAAATCTATCGGATGTTTTACTTTTTCATATAATTCAGACGAGTATACGGGATTAGTATATCTGAAAAGCTGTGAGAATGTGGGATTCTGTTGCTCTTCTTTTTTTATAACCAGTGTGATCCAAATGCTTATACAAAGAAAGTTAGTTTAAAAGAATTGACTCAATTTGAAACCAATATACGTATTTTAGAACTATTTAAAAGATTCCATAGACGAAGAATTAAAATTGTTTTTAAAAATAAAAAAATCTTTTATTTTGGACATCTTTTATGATGAAATGTGTAAAAGATAAGAATCTGTTACAAGATAGAAAAAAAAAGAGGCAAAAATTAAAAGAAATATATTGGAAATATAGAATTCTATATTAGAATTTGAATCTAATGAGGTTAAGTATCTTATATTAAAGATGTTTGCTCGTAGTTATTATATGTTTTTTTTCTTTGATAAAAATATATGTTTTGCTAAAGAAGAAGTAGGTTTTATATGTGTTAAATGACTTATATTAGATTAAATCGGATTTTTAGGGTTTAGAGAATGAAAGATAATAAAGATGAATCAGGGTATCGCACAATATTAAAAGGTACAGCTATTTTTGGTGGTGTACAAGTCTTCAATATTGTGATTAATTTGATTCGAGGGAAATTGGTTGCTCTTTTTCTTGGACCTGAAGGAATGGGGATTTTTTTTTTTTTGACCTCTTCCTCTAATACTATTCAACAATTTAGTAGTTTAGGGTTAAATCTGTCAATAGTGAGAGAAGTATCTCAAGCTAGTGGAAATAAAGAGAGCAATTATCTATCCAGATTAATTGTAATAGTTCGACGTCTTCTATATTGCAGTGCTACAATTGGTGCTATAATAACAGTTATTTTTTCTTCGGAATTGAGTAAATGGGCTTTTGGTAATATTGAATATCGTTGGCATTTTATATGTTTATCTATTGTGGTATTTTTTACTACGCTTTCTAATGGAGAATTATCTATATTACAGGGGGTTAAATTTTTAAAGCGAATAGCCTTTGCTTCTATTGTAGGAGCATTTGTAGGACTTTTTATTGGTGTTCCACTTTACTATTTCTATAGATATGATGGTATTGTACCATCAATGATTATTCTCTCAATTGTTGTCTTTGTGTTTTATCGTTACCATTCAAGTAAAATATCTGTGTCTACAGTTGTAGTTTCTTGGTTTGGAATGCTTCCTTTAGTACGCAAGATGGTTTCTCTTGGAATGGTTATGATGATAGCGACTCTGTTGGGTACATTATCTAATTACTTATTGAATGCATATATTAGTAACTATGGATCAATAGAAGATGTTGGTCTATATCAGGCGGCAAATTCAATTACAAACCAATATGTCGGTTTAGTTTTTACAGCTATGAGTCTAGATTTTTTCCCTCGTTTATCAGCTATCTGTTCTGATAATAATAAGGTTAGATGTTGGTGAATCAACAATCTGAGGTTGTACTTCTTATAGTAGCACCTTTGGTTTTACTGTTAATTGTCACTTCACCTTTAGTTATACGTTTATTGCTTACAAAGAGTTTTATATCATTAATACCTGTTATACGTTGGTTTAGTCTAGGATTATTTTTTAAGGCTATTGCATTTCCAATGAGTTATATTTCTTTCTCAAAAGGAGATAGAAAAACTTTTTTTTGGTTAGAAGGAGTAGCTAGCATCTATGTTTTAGGTCTAAATGTCATGTTTTATCATTTTTGGGGAGTTGAAGGTATTGCTATCTCTTTTTCTGTTTGTTGTCTTTTTTTTCATGTTTTCTATATTCTATTGTTACTCGAAAATTGTATAATTTCTATCATGATTCAACTTTTTGAGACTTGTTGTAATAGTATCATTATTTATATTTAGTACTTTTTGTTTAGTTATGTGAGTAATAGTATGATATCTTATTTGGGAATGGTATTACTTCTAATCGTTTGTACCTTATTTTGTTTACGTAAACTTAGTATAAAAACTGGATTTTTTTTCGAAAGAAAGTTTAATCGCTAGCTTTAGATGGGGTAGCTAATTAGATTAATTATGATAGTTAATGTGTGTTTGTGAAATTTGATATTGTAATTTAAGGATTTGTTATAAAATGAAAATAGCTTTTGTGACTCCACAATTTGTAGTAGGCGGCGCTGAGATTTATATTCTTCGAAAATCTAAATGGTTGATAGAGCATGGACATAAAGTAATTGTAATTTCATGCGGTGGAGATTTTGTTGAAATGTTACCCGTAGAAGTAAAGCATTTTATTGTGAATACTTTTGCTCAAATGCCATATAGTTATAGCCCATTGGTTTTAAAGAAAGCGTTAAATCAGCTTTCCAAAATACTTGTAGATAATAAAGTTGATGTAATTGAAGCACATAATACGACCCCTGTTTTGTTTATTGCCATGTCATATAAGTATCATCGTATCCCTTATATATTAAATGTGTTGTTGGAAACTTCATATAATGGCAATTTACAATTATGTTACTTGACTAAGTACCTAGCAATCAGAAGACTATTTTATACGTTGACAGCAAATATGCACTCATACATCGAATATAAGTGTAAGACTTCTCTCTGTACTTATATTCTTCCAATTCCAATTCCAATACCTGTACCTCATATTAATAATTCTTTTTATAAATAATAATTATCTGTTGACGGTAGGACGTTTGGCTGAAGATAAAATGTACTTGAAGTCTGTAATAAAATCATTCGGTAATTACTTACAAATGAAAAAGGATGGATTAATTAAATATTTGTATGTTGTAGGAGATGGCATTTTAAGGCAAGAGATTGAATGTTTAGTTAAGAGTGTAAATGACGAAGTAGGTTATAATGCTGTGGTAATGAAAGGAACTGTTGTTGGTACTGATTTAGATGTATTATATCAGAATTGTGTTGCTTTTATTGGAGTTGGCACAGCTCTTCTAACGGCGGCTTCTTATCGAAAAGCTATTATAATTGCCAGTGGGTTTGATGGGATGATGGAGTATGCATGGGGATTTTGGGGATTGCAGCCTTCGTTGGACAGAAATGCAATAGGAGGGGACTGGAGGTATAAATCATATAGATTAACTTTTGAAGATGCTATTTTGCAGGTATCTTGTGATGATATTTTTAGAGTAGAAGCAGAAAATAAGGCTTTTGAATTATTTAGATACGTATATGATATGGATAGAGTGATGAAAAATTGGGAAGTGGAATATGATAGAATAAATAAAAAAAAATATGATAAATCTTTGGGATATAAGGGGAAGGGGTTATATGTGATAAATGCATGTCTTTATCCACTATATTGTGTAAGAAAGATTGTAAAAAGTATATAATGATATGAAAAAAGTTATGCTTGTTTTGGAACTCGTCCAGAAGCTATAAAAATGGCTCCATTAGTGAGAGAATTAAAAAGAAAATCGCATTCTGTAAAAGTGATTGTGTGCGTTACGGGACAGCATCGTGAAATGCTGGATCAAGTTCTTCATTTATTTGATATAATTCCGGACTATGATTTAAATATTATGAAAAGTGGACAGGATTTATATGACGTTACTACAAAAGTCCTGCTTGGGATGCGTGGTGTTTTATTAAATACTCATCCGGATATTGTTTTAGTTCATGGTGATACAACGACCTCAGTTGCTGCAGCATTAGCGGCTTTTTACCAACAAATTCCAGTTGGACATGTAGAGGCTGGATTGCGTACATATGATATATATAGTCCATGGCCTGAGGAATTGAATCGTCAGATCACTAGTCGTATTGCAACATTTCATTTTGCTCCAACGCAGATTAGTAAGAAAAATTTGTTAATGGAAGGGGTGGATGAAAAAGATATTATCGTAACGGGTAATACTGTGATTGATGCTTTATATATGATAATTGATAAGATTAAGAGCAATAAAAATCTTGAAATAGAACTGTGTACGAAAATGAAAACTGTAGGATACGATGTAAATCGTTTGAAAGAGGGGAGAAAAATGATTTTAATAACGGGGCACAGAAGAGAAAATTTTGGAGATGGTTTTGTCTCTATTTGTAAAGCAATAGAAGTATTAGCAAAACAAAACCCGGAAATAGATTTAGTTTATCCGATGCACTTAAATCCCAATGTTCGTAAGCCAATTCATGATATTTTTGATAACGAAGAGTTGTCGAATATTTTCTTTATAGAACCTTTGGAATATTTATCCTTTGTATATTTAATGGAACAGGCATATTTAGTTCTTACTGATAGTGGGGGAATACAAGAAGAGGCGCCAGGACTAGGCAAGCCTGTATTAGTAATGCGTGATACAACAGAGCGACCTGAAGCTTTGGAGGCAGGTACTGTAAGATTAGTGGGAACTGACTATGATAAGATCATCTCAGAAACAACTCAATTGTTGAATAATAGTCAATATTATAATGCGATGAGTAAAGCTGTTAATCCTTATGGAGATGGGTTCGCATGTAATAGAATTATTGAAAGTTTGATGTAAAAGTTTTCATATGGAAGAGATGAATGTAATAATAGTACATAAGAATTCCATCAATGTGGAACCTCCGACTCAGATGGTACTTCAAACTTTAAGTGATTTGGGCGTATCTGTAAAGCTAATAACCTTATCTATAGATAAATATTGGGAGTTGGAATTACATAAAAGGAATATCGAATATTTTAGCCTTAATATAAATAGATATTTAAGAGGTGGAAAGGTTAGCCTCATAAGTCGACTAAAAATTTGGTTGAAATATAGAATGTTTGTATTAAGGATATTAAAACAACTAGATACAAATTTTATTATATGGTTTGTAAATGCGGATAGTATTGCTCCTCTGTTATGTAGTAATATATTTAATCGCTATAAGTTTATTTTCCATATTTTAGAAACTTATGAAAATTCTATATTTTATAAATATGTAATAGATAAATATGCAAAATACGTTTATAATATGGTTGTTTGTGAGGAACATCGTGCTGCCATATTTAACATGTGGTTTAATTTAAATAAATATCCAATTATCCTTCCTAATAAACCTTATAGATTGTTAGAGAAAGAAGCCGCAATTGAATTTGTAAAAGAGAAATCTTTTCCATTATATGATGCTATACAGAATAACAGAAAAATAATCTTGTATCAAGGAGTCGTTTCATATGATAGAAATTTGTTACCTGCAATAAAGGCTGTGAAAGAATTAGGAAATGAATTTGTATTTGTTATTATGGGACGTGATTACGGACCATTAAATGACTATATTCAAAGTTGTCCAGAAATTATTTATGTACCCCAAATTTCTTCACCCCAGCATCTATATATAACATCTTTAGCGTATATAGGTATTTTGATCTATAATCCAATTTCACTTAATCAAATATTTTGTGCTCCTAATAAAATATTTGAATATTCTGGTTATCGAGTACCAATGATAGGTAATAATATTCCAGGTTTATCTATTCCTTTTGAAAAATTTATGGCTGGTGAAGTATTTGATATGCAGTCGACCAATTCAATTAAGAATAAAATATTAAAAATAAAAAATAGTATGGAATATTATAAGATGGGAGCAGAGAGGTTATATACCTCTGTAGATACAACTTCTATAATATACAATACGTTGTCAATTTAATTTTTTCTTCGATGCATTTTACTTATGCAGGTATAATTTCACTTTGTGTGTTATTTTTAATAATCGTACATGTTAAAGGGAAAATACAAACACTTGTGACTCTTCCGTTAGCAATGATTTGTGTTAATTTTTATAATTTTTATGGACGATATGAAAGTGTGGAATTTTCTTTACGATCTGAAATGCTACTATTATTTTCATTTTTGATATTTTTAATTTCTTATTCTATTGGAACTAGGCTCGTTATAAAAAAAAGTGTATCATTTATTAATGATATTATTCATAAGGAAAATAGTAATGGAGATTTGTTGTGTAAAAGAAGCGTTTTTTCCTTTTTTATATTTATTGTTTTTCTTTATGCATGTTTTGATTTATGGTTGAACACATGGCTGTATGGCTCTTTTGAGGCTGCAATGACGCGTTTTTATGTGCGTCAGACTATTGATGAGGCACCTTCTTTTCTTGTTAATATGCAAGTATTTATTATGACTACTATAATATCTTTAATATTTGTTTTTCGTTTATTTCAAAATATTTATCATAAAAAGACAGCCCTAATTTATATACCAATTGCTATTTTGATCTTAATTTCTTTCCCAAAGGGATCTCGTGGAGCAACTGTATCTCCTATTTTGTTTTTAATATTAGCTGATTTATTTTATGTGAAATTTTATAGTGTAAAGCAACTCGCTTTTTATTCAAAAAGGATGTTTGAATATTGCTCACTTATTATTGTTTCTTGTTTCTTGTTTTTTATTCTTACTTTTATTAGAGGGATCGAATTAGATGATATTGCTGATTTATATGAACATTTAAGCTCTTTTGAATTATCTCAGGGAACGGAAGAGTATGGAGAATCTGAAAAAGATTTGATGTTAAGCGACTTGCAGTTTACATTCGATAATTATGGTAGTAAGATTTCATTTCTTCCCGTAACTTATACATTAGGAACAGTACTTTGTAATCCAATTCCACGTGCTATTTTTCCTAAAAAGCCAATAGGGTTTGGCACTGTGTTAACAGAGGCAAAATATGGAAATAATGATTATTCTGTTGAAAATCTTGTAAAATGGAGGACTTCGTTTGCTGTTGGAGTTGCTGGTGAAGGATGGGCTAACGGTGGATTATTGGGATTATTTTTGTACTCTGTTTTAATGGGAGTTTACAGCGGATATTTTTCTAAATTATATTTTAGATTTATATTATCTCAAAATTATTTATCAGTAATTATTGCATTACTCTTTTTTCAATGTTCTGGTAAATTTATTCGAGGTGATTTATTGTCTGGTATTACTCAAGGTATATATCCTATTATCCTTTTTATAATTATAGTTCAATTGGTATACCGAAAAAAGAAGATAGTTCATAATTAATTTATATATAAATGAAGTTAATAATAAATGCGTCTTTGAATTATGTCGGAGGGGGGTTACAGGTTGCTCTTTCTTTTATTCAAGAATGTGCTTTGATACCCGAGAACACTTATTACGTATTTATGAGTGAAAATGTATCTTCTCAAATTGATGTAACAAGCTATCCGACTAATTTCGTTTTTTATAATATTCCAAATTTGAGATTTTACCAATTTCATACTTATTTATCTCAGATTGAAAGGGAAATTGTTCCAGATGTTGTGTTTTCTATTTTTGGTCCTGTGTATTGGAAATCTAGAGCTCCACATATTATGGGATTTGCATTGGGACATTATTTATATAGTGATTCACCATTTTGGGGAATGGTACCTTGGAAAGATAAACTGTTTTGGCTTATAAAAAAAAATATCCATTTTTTTTTCTTAAAACGAGATGCTGATGCGTTTATTACTGAAACAGAAGATGCTACTATTCGACTTGCTAAGTTACTCCATAAGCCTTGCTTTACAGTTTCAAATACTTATAGCCGTAATTTTCATTCCTTTAAGAAAGATGCTTTGCTTAACGATAAAATATTGCCCAATTTGGAGATGGATGAATATAGATTACTATCCGTAAGTAGTGCATATCCCCATAAAAATCTAAATATAATATTGCCAGTAATAGATGTCTTGCATCAAAAAGGATTTTTCAATTTTAAATTTGTGTTGACTATTTCTCAAAAAGAATATTTGAGATTAATTCCTGAGATATATCGTTTAGTTGTGGTTAATGTTGGACCTATTCCTTCCCAGTTGGTTCCTCAATTGTATTCAGAATGTCATGCAACATTTGTACCTTCACTATTGGAGTGCTTTACAGCGAACTTTCCTGAGGCGATGATAATGCGCAAACCAATATTAGCTTCTGATCTAAGCTTCTCACATTCTATTTGTGGAGACTCAGCCTTATATTTCGATCCTCTTGATCCTATAGATATAGCAAACTCTATTATTAAATTATATAGGAACCCATCTTTACAAGAAAAATTGGTAAATAATGGGGTTGAAAGAGTTAACTTATTTAAGACAGCAGCTGAAAGAGCTGAGATGTATTTAAAAATTTGTTCAAAATATATTAATAAAAATGTCCATTTTTAAAGACAAGACCCTTTTAATTACCGGTGGAACAGGTTCTTTCGGTAATGCCGTATTGAAAAGATTTTTGGATTCCGATATCAAAGAGATCCGTATCTTTTCCCGTGATGAAAAGAAGCAAGACGATATGCGCCATCACCTTCAAAATAAGAAGGTGAAATTCTACATTGGTGATGTGCGTGATAAACGTTCTGTGGATGGAGTGATGAATGGGGTGGACTATATTTTCCATGCCGCTGCACTGAAACAGGTTCCCTCTTGTGAGTTTTTCCCTGTTCAAGCTGTCCGGACAAACGTATTAGGTACTGAGAATGTGCTTGATTCAGCCATTGAGCATGGAGTCAAGAATGTAGTTGTGCTCTCGACGGATAAGGCTTGTTATCCTATCAATGCCATGGGGATCAGTAAGGCCATGATGGAAAAGGTCGCTATTGCTAAAGGACGTCAAATGGGAGAGGGTGGTCAAACTACTATCTGCTGTACCCGTTATGGCAATGTGATGGCAAGCCGCGGATCAGTGATCCCTTTGTGGGTGGAGCAAATGAAGGCCGGTAAGGATATCACAATAACCGATCCGAACATGACCCGTTTTATGATGACACTGGATGATGCGGTTGATCTGGTGATTTATGCTTTTCAGCACGGGCATAATGGCGACTTGTTTGTCCAAAAAGCACCTGCAGCTACTCTTGATACGCTAGCCCGTTCTTTAAAGGAACTTTACAAAAAGGATACCCCCGTACGTGTTATCGGTACACGCCATGGTGAGAAACTTTATGAATCATTAGTGACTCGTGAGGAAATGGCCAAGGCGGAAGATATGGGTAATTATTATCGGATACCTTGTGATGCCCGTGATCTGAATTATGATAAATATTTTGTGGAAGGCCAAGAGAAGGTCTCTAAATTCGAGGACTACCATTCACATAATACCCATCGTTTGGATGTGGACGGTATGAAACAGTTGTTATTGAAACTTGATATGATAAAGGAGGATGTATGCTTAAAGTAATGACGATTGTCGGAACTCGTCCTGAGATCATAAAGTTGAGCCGTGTGATGGCTGAGTTGGACAAATACACTGAACATATTATGGTCCATACCGGTCAGAATTTCGATTATGAACTGAATGAAATCTTTTTTCAGGAACTTCGCATCCGTAAGCCGGACTATTTTCTGGATGCTGCCGGAAAGAATGCCGCAGAGACGATAGCCAATGTAATCCGTAAATCGGATGAATTGATGGACCAAGTGAAACCGGATGCTTTATTGTTGTATGGTGATACTAATAGCTGTATTTCCGTGATTTCCGCAAAACGGCGTAAGATTCCTATTTTTCATATGGAGGCTGGTAACCGCTGTTTTGACCAGCGTGTTCCTGAAGAGATCAATCGTAAGATTGTGGATCATTTGAGTGATATCAATATGCCTCTTTCAGAGCATGCACGTAAATACTTGCTGGCTGAAGGGTTACGTCCGGAGACCGTGATCAAAACCGGATCGCCAATGACAGAGGTTTTGATCTATCATAAGGCGGAAATAGAAGAGAATGATGTTTTAGAAAAAGAGGGGTTGAAAAAAGGTGATTACTTTATTGTAAGTACGCATCGTGAGGAAAATGTGGATTCCGAGAAGAACTTTTCTGACCTGCTTTCTTCTCTGAACGCCATAGTGGACAGGTATCATAAAAAGGTGATTGTTTCCACCCACCCCCGTACCCGCAAAAAGTTGGAATCTATTGGCTTTATTAATTCCAATCCGATGATTGAGTTTATGAAACCTTTTGGCTTCATGGAGTATATTAAACTTCAACAGAATGCTTTTTGTGTTATTTCTGACAGTGGTACGATCATGGAGGAATCTTCTATTCTTCATTTTCCGGCTATAACTATCCGTCAGGCACACGAGCGACCTGAAGGTATGGATGAAGGGACGCTGATCATGACCGGATTGAATAGTGACCGTATTCTGGAGTCTATCGAAATTGTAACTTCCCAGTATGCAGAAGGTGCAGACGTAATTCACTCTATTCCTGATTATGCTTCGGATAATGTATCTAAAAAAGTAGTCCGTATCATTCTTTCCTATACAGATTATGTCAACCGTACGGTTTGGCATAAAGAAATCTAGTTCCTGTTTTTTTATTTTTTATGGTTAAAAAGAAGATTCTGTTGTTCGGCGCCACAGGTATGGCCGGGCATATGGCTTATTATTATCTGCAATGTACGGGGAAATACGATCTTGTGAATGTAGTTTATCGTACCCAATTGACTGATGATAGTATCGTTGTGGATGTGACGGATGGGGATGCTGTCAGTCGGCTCGTTCGTGAAGTCCGTCCCGATTTTATCCTGAATTGTATTGGCGTATTGATAAGAGGTTCCAGAGAACATCCGGACAATGCTATTCTGATAAATGCATGGTTCCCTCATTTGCTCAAGAAACTATCGGATGAAGTGGGAGCAAAGTTGATTCATATCAGTACGGATTGTGTTTTCTCCGGTAAAAAAGGCAACTATTCAGAAACTGATTTCCGGGATGCTGACGATGTTTATGGTCGTAGCAAAGCACTCGGTGAGATAATCAATGACAAAGATCTGACAATCCGTACTTCTATCATAGGTCCTGAATTGAAGGAGAATGGCGAAGGCTTGTTTCATTGGTTTATGCATCAGCATGGTTGTGTGAATGGTTTCCAGACTGCTATTTGGGGAGGTGTGACCACTCTGGAATTGGCGAAAGCCATTGATGTGGCCATCGATCAGGGAGTAACCGGTTTGATACAACTGAGTAATGGCCTTGGTATAAGTAAATATGATTTGTTACATCTGTTTTCCCGTATATGGCACAAACAAGATGTTGAGATCCTGCCATTTGATGGAAATGGAATAGACAAGTCGATCGCAAAGTCCGCAAGATTTAGTTATGTTGTACCCGGATATGAAGAGATGCTTCGGGAACAATATGATTGGATGCAGAATAAACAGGAGCTATACCGAACTCTATATTTATGAAAATATTATTGGTTTCCCAATACTTCTGGCCAGAGACATTTCGTGTTAATGATTTGGCGCAAGAGCTTGTATTACGGGGTAACGAAGTGACAGTCTTAACAGGAAAACCTAATTATCCTCAAGGGGCTATTTATAAGGGATATAGTTTTTGGGGCTATAAAAAAGAATATTATAAAGGTATTGAACTGATTCGTGTTCCGTTAATACCTCGTGGTAAAGGTTCAGGGTTGCGTTTGGCATTGAATTATTTGTCTTTTGTATTGTTTTCTTGTTTATACATACTTTTTCATAAGCGAAAGTTTGATATTTCTTTAACATTTGCAATTTCTCCTATTACTCAGGTGTATGCAGCTCTACTTCACAAAAAGCTGTTTGGTAGTCGTGCTTATCTTTGGGTTCAGGATTTGTGGCCTGAAAGTGTGTCCGCTGCGGGTAAGATGAATTCTGGTTTAGTATATCGGATGTTAACTAAGATGGTACAAAGTATCTATCAAAAAGTCGATGGGATTTGTATACAGTCGGAAGCCTTTAGTCAGTCCATACTGCAAAAAGGAGATTATAAGCATAAAATTAGTTATATTCCTAACTGGGCTGAAGATTTGTTCACTGATGATTCTTTGATTAATAAGGAACATTTTAAGTCGTTGATCCCTGATGGATTTGTTGTAATGTTTGCTGGTAATATAGGAGAGGCCCAAGATTTTGATTCAATATTGAAAGCTGCCATTCGGACCAAAGAGTATAAAGATATTAAGTGGGTAATTGTTGGCGATGGACGAAAAAAAGAGTTTGTAGAGCAGCAAGTTAAAGAGTTGAATTTATGTGATACTGTTTTTTTATTAGGACGCTATCCTTTGGAAGACATGCCGGATCTGTTTATTCATGCAGATGTAATGCTTGTCTCTTTAAAAGACCAGAATATTTTTTCTTTAACTATTCCATCAAAGATACAATCTTATATGGCTTTTGGAAAACCTATTATTTCTATGATAAATGGTATTGGTAATGAAATAATAAAGGAGGCAAACTGCGGCTTTACAGCTAATGCCGGAGATTTTGAATCGTTGGCAAACAATGTGAAAAGATTATCTCGAATGGATAAAAATATGCTGTATGAAAAAGGGAGAGCCGGGAAGGAATATTATCAATTATCTTTTGCAAAGAAAAAGATAATTGATAATTTAATAGAAGTTTTTCAATCTGAGTGATTTATTTAAATAATGGAATTAAATGAATATTCTTATTACAGGGGCTTATGGATTTGTAGGCACTAATCTGATTAATAATTTAAAAATTAAACACAACCTTTACGGACTTGATATCGTGTGTCCGACAAGAGAAGGTGTACTGAAAACATTTTGTTGGAAAGATATTGATCCAGAGTCATTCCCATTACAAACTCTCCCCCAATTTGATGCAATCATTCATCTTGCCGGAAAGGCTCATGATACGAAAAACCAATCAGCTGCTCAGTCTTATTTTGATATTAATACCGGTCTGACTCAAAAGATATTTGATTTCTTTTTGGAGTCTTCTGCGAAGAAATTCATATTTTTTAGTTCAGTAAAAGCTGCGGCTGATAGTGTAGTGGGAGATATGCTTACTGAGGATGTTATTCCGGCTCCTGTTGGTCCTTATGGGGAAAGTAAAATAAGAGCTGAAGAGTATATAAAGGAACATTGTGTATTTCCTGCTGTCTCTTCCTGCGAGTGTTCTCCTTTTCGGGAGATGACTTCGCTTACAGAAAAACAGGTTTATATATTAAGACCTTGTATGATTCATGGTCCGGGGAATAAAGGAAATCTGAATCTATTGTATAATGTGGTGAAGAAAGGAATTCTCTGGCCATTGGGTGACTTCGAAAATCGTCGTTCGTTTACTTCAATTGATAACCTATGCTATGTGATTGAGGGATTATTGACTAAAGAGGTACCTACGGGCATTTATCACATGGGGGATGATGAAGCTTTATCAACAAATGAGTTGATTGCCATCATGTGTGAGGCAATGGGAAAACAGCCCCATATCTGGAAGATGAATAAGGGCTTTATGGAAGGATGTGCCGGACTGGGAACTTTACTCCATTTGCCACTGAATACGGAAAGGCTTCGTAAACTGACAGAGAATTATGTGGTAAGTAATGCTAAGATCAAAGCTGCTCTCGGGATTGATAAAATGCCTGTGACAGCTAAAGAGGGATTGATTAAAACCATTCGTTCATTTGAAGAAACTAAATAAGTTATGTACTATTTAATAATCCTGGTTCTGCTATTCTTAGTAGAACTTTTTTATTTCCGTATTGCTGATAAATGCAATATCATCGATAAACCGAACGAGCGGAGTTCGCACACCCGGATCACTTTGAGAGGGGGAGGAATCATTTTCTTCTTTGGCGCATTAGCTTACTTTCTGACGAATCAGTTTGAGTATCCTTGGTTTATGCTGGCTCTGACATTGATTACTTTTATCAGTTTTGTAGACGACATTCGTTCTACTTCTCAGGGGTTACGTTTGGTGTTTCATTTTACGGCGATGGCTTTGATGTTCTATCAATGGGGGTTGTTCAGCTTGCCTTGGTGGACCATTGTGGTTGCTTTGATTGTTTGCACAGGGATTATCAATGCCTATAATTTTATGGATGGTATTAATGGCATTACAGGTGGATACTCGTTGGTGGTGCTGGCGGCATTAGCATTTATAAATGGGGTATATGTTCCATTTGTAGAGCCGGCTTTGATTTATACCATGCTTTGTGCTGTGTTGGTCTTTAACTTCTTCAATTTCCGGAAACAGGCAAAGTGTTTTGCGGGGGATGTAGGTTCGGTTAGCATTGCTTTCGTGATCCTCTTTCTGATCGGTATGTTGATAATCCGTACGGAAAATTTCAGCTGGATTGTCTTGTTGGCAGTCTATGGGGTGGATAGTGTGCTGACAATAATTCATCGGTTGATGTTGCATGAGAATATTGGTTTGCCACATCGGAAACATTTGTACCAGATTATGGCAAATGAACTGAAAATTCCTCACGTGGTGGTTTCATTGGTGTATATGTTGGTGCAGGCAGTAGTTATAGCCGGGTATCTTCTATTTCCGGGGAATGAATATGGGTATTTGTCGGGTACCATTATTGCGCTGAGTTTGGTCTATATTCTATTTATGAAGCGTTTCTTTTGCTTGCATCAAGCGAAGTGATATTGGAAATATTATGCTTTCTGCCATAGGTCTAATATATTCTAAAAAATAAGATAAGTTATAGTCGGATAAATAATAGGGTTACAAAACAATATTATATAGAGTTAACTCCCGATTGCCCATAAGGCGATCGGGAGTTTTTTTATCTGTATGCAAGGGAAGGCATTTTTTGTCAGATTGTAAAACAAGATAAATTGATAAAGTCAAAAGCCAGACGAAATACGTCTGGCTTTTGACTTTATTATAACTTGGAGAGAAACACGCACGAGGCCGAATGCTTACGCTTTAATAAGAAAAAACAGACACTGGCTGAATCAGATAACTCAAGTTTCGGAAGTGAATCTACACCGTCTGAACCGGTATCTTCATCCTTATACCTTTCTTCAATTAACATTGTTAACGCCTTTTTCAGGTTGTCAGGTTCTTGTGCGCAAATAACAAGTCTTATGCATTTAAAGAACTTGTTATTTACATCCAAAGAATAAGCTTTAACTCTGTGTTAAAACAAAGCTTTTGAGGATAGAAATCTTACTTTTTAAAGATGTTGATTTTCAGATGGTTTAGTCTAAAATTCGCTTCTCCGCCTCACGAATGGGCTTTTCGGGCGAAAGCCGGGATACTTGCTTTCTTGTCAACTATAAACGAGAGCTTACACTTCCGAAAACTGAATTAGATTCATGAGTAGAAGAAAGCTTACCACCAAATTTGAAGAAGAACCAACCGTTAGCCTTATTATACTGGAATAGATCTACATTCTACAATTGGCTGGCAAAAAAAGCAATTGCCTTCGTCTTAATCCTTATTATACTGGAATAGATCTACATTGTAAGGAGCTATATTGGAATGAAGCTCCGGAAGTCTTAATCCTTATTATACTGGAATAGATCTACATACCAATGACACCATTACCTATGTAACCAAGAACGTCTTAATCCTTATTATACTGGAATAGATCTACATTGTTAAAGTAACCCTTGAAGGTGTTATGGCTTGGGTCTTAATCCTTATTATACTGGAATAGATCTACATTGATAAAAATTTTTCATGCCGCACAACGCATCGGGGGTCTTAATCCTTATTATACTGGAATAGATCTACATACTCTGATTATTAGACTATTATATATTCTTAAATGTATTTGTCTGTGATCATAATAGGTTGTAAACCAGAATAGTAGATGCGAATCTAAGTCTTTTTTCGCAAAAGTAGGTCTTTTTTTCTGTAATTCTGATGTGTAAATAGTGATTTTTTGACCTAAATGATTGATAATTAGAATGCTGTGTAAACTTCATTTTTCGCAAATAATCGTTGGATATTTAGGGGTGGGCGAGTTTCGAAAACAACCCTAAAACTATGTTGCGTAAGTTGCTGATATATAGAACAATATTTCAAAGAGCGCATAACATATCAATCCTTTTTTCGCAAATGATTTGCTAATATACGTAAAAGCTATTATTTGCGCATCTCTTTTTACACTTATTTTTTCTTAATATAGAATAATCTTCATATTATCAGATGACTAAGTTTTTTCTTTTTTTCGCAAAAGAATTTAGAAAAAAACTATTTCGAGTGAATGCGGGGAATCTTCAAGATGCCTATGAGAGGTTTTTGCAGCTAATATTTTACTACCAAAAGGTTTGATTTGTCTCCCAAAACAAAAGTGAACACTATCGTGTGGCAACTACGGGCGAATGGCTTTGCGTTTCTTTGAATGAGGCTCCTAAAATTATTGTGCAGATAATAAGGGTGTTACAACTTTTTCTGAGAAAACTGCTTTCCGGACCGTTTTTTCCTTTGTCGATAATTTGTAAATCTTCATCTTTGCAGTGTTGATCAACGAAATATGAATGAAACGTAGTAGTAACATTAGTAAAGAAGGAGAAAAATTATGCCTTTATTTTATAGAGCGAGACAATCGCAGTTGAAAACGAAAGAGGGAAAGAAACAGTGGCACCTGACTCTGGTGAAAGTTGGAAAAATGGTAACTTCACAACAGTTGGCCGAAGTAATAGCTGAAAAATCATCGTTGACACCGGGTGATGTTCATAATGTGATTCGTAACCTGATGACTGCCATGCGTAAAGAATTGTTAAATAGCCGTTCGGTACGTCTGGAGGGATTAGGTACTTTCACGATGAAAGCTTGTACACAAGGGAATGGGGTAGATCAAGAGGAGGAGGTGAATCCGAATCAGGTGAAGGCTCTTCGCTGCCTGTTTACCGCGGAATATACTCGTCCGGCAGCTATCGGTACTACCCGTGCTTTGCTTCAGGGAGTGGAATTCCAGAAAGCCAGTGCGATAGGGGGAGCAATTAATGGTGGATCGGGTAGTGGAGATGGAGATATTGTAGATGATCCGACAGCTTGATAAAGTTTATTGCAGATATAATAATTATTGTAAATGAAAGGAGGTATGAAGAATATGAAGAAAACGGGATGGAATATTATATTGAAGTTGATTATTGCTGTGGCAAGTGCTGTAGCCGGTGTAATCGGTGGGCAGGCTATGACATTATAAAACGGAATTAATAACCAAACAGGGTGAACTCCCGATAGCCATTAGAGGCTTTCGGGAGTTTTTCTTTTCCCCATGATCTTGTCTATAATCAGAGCGATGGCTCCATCACCGGTTACGTTACAAGCTGTACCGAAACTGTCCATAGCGATATAAAGGGCGATCATCAATGCCTGAGCTGATTCGTCGAAACCGAGCATGGACTGGAGGATACCTAAAGAAGCCATAATAGCGCCTCCAGGAACGCCGGGAGCAGCAATCATCGTAATGCCGAGCATGAAAATGAAACCCGCAAACAGGGAAAAATCGAAAGGCATGCCCTGCATCATCATTAAGGCTAAAGCACAGGCCACAATCTTCAGGGTACTTCCGGATAGATGAATGGTGGCGCAAAGCGGGATGACAAATCCGGCTATATCGGCTGATACACCGTTCTTCTTGGTCTGCTCGAGTGTGACAGGGATGGTGGCGGCTGACGACTGAGTACCTAAAGCGGTGAAATAAGCCGGCAGCATTCGTCCCAACAGGCGGAACGGGTTTTTACGGACGAACAATGCCGCAATGCAATATTGAAAAACCAGCAAGAAAATATGCAGTATAAAAATAACGCCGATAATCTTGATAAATACCATAAGGATGGAGAATACTTGTCCGGAGTGTGTCATGTTAAGGAAAATGCCAAAGATGTAAATGGGCAGTAACGGGAGGATGACTGCGCTTATCATACGTACGATAATCTCTTGAAAGTCTCGTGCTACGTTTTTCAAGGCGTCACTATGCAGGCTTGCCAACCCCAGGCCGAGGGTAAAGGCAAGGACCAGTGCCGTCATAACATTCATCAAGGGTGGAATGGCAACAGAAAAATAAGGGAGGATTCCTTGTGCTTCGCTCACTTCGTCGAGAGGTGCTCCGGGAGTAATGAGCGAAGGAAAAATGGCGGCTCCGGTAAAGTAGGACAGAAATCCGGAGAAAAGAGTGGCACCATATGCAATGAGTGCCGTCACGAGTAGCATTCGTCCGGCCCCTTTACCAATATCGGCTATGGCAATGGTGACCAGTCCGAGGATGATAAGTGGTATGGAGAAATTTAGAAACTCCCCAAAGATGGAGTTGAAGGTCACGAACAGCCGTACCAAAGGTGTCGGCAGGAAATTTCCGATAGCAATACCAAGTATAATAGCTATGATGATACGTGGCAAAAGTCCTATGTGTATTTTCTTCATTACGAGGTTTTAGAAGTTTGTTGCAAAAGTAATATTTTATTCTGAAACTATCCGAACAAATATTTTCGATATGTGTTATAAATAATAAGAAATAGAACAAAATATCAACTAATTTAGATACATATTACAATTATGGCAACTCAGAATAAAACAGATATAGGCCTGATTGGTTTAGCTGTGATGGGAGAAAATTTAGCTCTGAACATGGAAAGCAGAGGTTGGAGCGTATCGGTGTATAATCGTACGGTGCCGGGTGTGGAAGAAGGAGTGGTGGAACGTTTCATCAATGGAAGGGCTAAAGGCAAGCATATAGAGGGCTTCACGGATATAGAGGCTTTTGTAGAATCGATCGCTTTGCCTCGTAAGATAATGATGATGGTGCGTGCCGGTAGCCCCGTAGATGAGCTGATGGAGCAACTTTTCCCGTATCTTTCTCCGGGTGATATATTGATTGACGGTGGTAACTCAAATTATGAAGATACAAACCGCAGAGTGAAACTGGCAGAGTCGAAAGGCTTTCTGTTCGTCGGTGCCGGTGTGTCGGGTGGAGAAGAGGGAGCCTTGAATGGAGCTTCTATCATGCCGGGCGGTTCGGAAAAAGCATGGGAGGAGGTAAAGCCCATCTTGCAGAGCATTGCAGCCAAAGCTCCCGATGGCAGTCCGTGCTGTCAGTGGGTGGGGCCTGCCGGATCGGGACACTTTGTGAAGATGATCCATAACGGGATAGAGTATGGTGATATGCAGTTGATTGCTGAAGCTTATTGGGTGATGAAAGAACTGCTGGATATGACTAATGAAGAGATGGCATCTGTGTTCACCCGTTGGAATGAAGGTAAGTTGCGGAGTTATCTGATAGAAATCACAGGCAATATACTTCGTCATAAAGATAAGACAGGGGCCTATCTGATTGATAAGATTCTGGATGCTGCCGGTCAGAAGGGGACAGGTAAATGGTCGGTGATCAACGCCATGGAATTAGGTATGCCATTAGGATTGATAGCTACGGCCGTTTTTGAACGTAGCTTGTCGGCTCAGAAGGAACTGCGTGAAACCGCCGCCCGACAGTATCAATCTAAACATTCGATGGCTGTATATAATAAACAAGATACGGAAAAAGAGATTTTCGCGGCATTGTATGCTTCGAAACTGGTTTCGTATGCTCAAGGGTTTGCGGTATTGCAGCGCGCTTCCGATGCGTTTGGATGGAGCCTCGATCTGGCTTCGATTGCACGGATGTGGAGAGGTGGTTGTATTATTCGCAGTGTTTTCCTGAATGATATTGCTGCGGCATTTGAGGCAAAAGAAAAGCCTAAACATCTGCTGCTGGCTCCTTATTTTGAAGAAGAGATCAAAGGGCTGTTGTCCGGGTGGAAGAATCTGGTGGCACAGGCCATGCGTGAGGAACTGCCTGTTCCGGCTTTCTCTTCGGCTTTGAATTATTTCTATTCGTTGGTGTCTGCTGATCTTCCGGCTAATCTGGTGCAGGCACAGCGCGATTATTTCGGTGCTCATACATTCGAGCGAAAAGATGAGTTACGAGGAGTCTTTTTCCATGAAAACTGGACTGGGCACGGAGGAGATACAAAGTCGGGTACGTATAATGTATAAGCAGAAAAAGAAATATGAGTAAATTTGTAATGACTATCTTTGGTGCTTCGGGTGACTTGACGAAGCGTAAGTTGATGCCGGCATTGTATTCGTTGTATGTAGCCAAGCGTCTTCCGGAAGAATTTGAAATTCTTGGGGTGGGACGTACGGTTTATGAAGATGCGGACTATCGGGCTTACATTTATAGTGAGATGGAAAAGTTTGTGAAGCCGGAAGAGCAAAGCAAGGAGAAGATGGAAGCTTTTGTTGCACATCTTCACTATCTGGCAATAGACCCGGCAGTGGAAAACGGATACGCACAACTCCGCCTGCGAATTGAAGAACTGAGTGGAGACAGCCGACCGGATGACTTGCTGTTTTACCTTGCTACGCCTCCATCATTGTATGGAGTGATTCCGTTGCACCTGAAGTCGGTGCATCTGAATAAAGGCCGTGCGCGAATTATCGTTGAAAAGCCATTCGGGTATGATCTGGAATCAGCTGAGAAACTGAATAAGATCTATGCTTCTGTATTCGACGAACATCAGATTTACCGAATCGATCATTTCTTAGGTAAAGAAACAGCTCAGAATTTGTTAGCTTTTCGTTTTGCCAATGGTATTTTCGAGCCTCTATGGAACCGTAATTATATAGATTATGTGGAAGTGACTGCCGTGGAGAATCTCGGAATCGAGCAACGCGGCGGTTTTTATGATACGACGGGTGCACTGCGGGATATGGTACAGAATCATCTGATCCAACTGGTGGCATTGACTGCTATGGAGCCGCCTGCTGTATTTAACGCGGATAATTTCCGTAATGAAGTGGTGAAGGTATACGAGTCTCTGACTCCTTTGACCGAAACGGATTTGAGTGAGCATATTGTTCGCGGGCAATATACGGCCGGAGGAAATAAAAGGGGATATCGGGAAGAGAAGAATATTTCGACGGATTCACGTACAGAGACTTACATCGCAATGAAACTGGGTATTAGTAATTGGCGGTGGAGTGGAGTACCTTTTTATATCAGGACCGGAAAACAGATGCCGACAAAAGTGACCGAGATAGTGGTGCATTTCCGTGAAACTCCGCACCAGATGTTCCATTGTGCGGGTGGTAATTGTCCGAGAGCAAATAAGCTGATTCTGCGTTTACAGCCCAATGAAGGTATTGTATTGAAATTTGGCATGAAAGTACCCGGACCCGGATTTGAGGTCAAACAGGTAATGATGGATTTCAGCTATGATCAGTTGGGAGGTGTTCCCAGCGGAGATGCTTATGCCCGTCTGATAGAAGACTGTATCCTGGGTGACCAGACTCTCTTTACACGGAGTGATGCAGTAGAAGCATCCTGGCATTTCTTCGATCCGATTCTGCGTTATTGGAATGAACATCCCGAGGCGCCGTTGTATGGTTATCCTGCTGGAACTTGGGGACCTTTGGAGAGTGAAGCTATGATGCATGAACATGGTGCTGACTGGACCAATCCATGTAAGAATTTAACAAACACAGATCAATATTGCGAACTATGAAACCCTATATTTTTCCTTCGTCCATAGAGACGGCACGCGCACTGATATTACATTTGGTAAAACTGATGTTAGATGAACCGGACAAGACTTTCTGCATTGCATTTAGTGGTGGAAGCACTCCGGCACTGATGTTTGACTTATGGGCGAATGAATATACGGATATCACTCCTTGGGAACGACTGAAAGTGTTTTGGGTGGATGAGCGCTGTGTGCCTCCTGAGAACTCGGATAGTAATTATGGCATGATGCGGTCGTTATTGCTGAGCGTTGTACCTATTCCATACGAAAATGTATTTAGAATACAAGGGGAGAAGAATCCGAAAAAGGAAGCCGCCCGCTATTCAAAACTGGTGATGAAAGAGGTACCGATGGAGAATGATTTTCCGGTGTTTGACGTAGTGTTGTTAGGAGCGGGTAATGACGGACATACGTCGTCTATCTTTCCCGGACAGGAGGAACTGCTTTCAACTGATCATATATATGAGGCAAATTTTAATCCGAATAACGGCCAAAAGAGAATAGCTTTGACAGGACTTCCGATTTTGAATGCCCGCAGGATCATTTTTCTGATAACGGGAAAGGTAAAAAGTCCGGTTGTAGAAGATATCTTCTATTCGGGGGATACCGGGCCGGCCGCTTATATAGCGCATCACGCCGATAACGTGGAGTTGTTTATGGATAATGCGGCTGCCGAAAAGGTTGTCAGCAGATAAGAAATAAAAAAACGTCCGATCTTCACAGACCGGACGTTTTTCGTTCTATTTGAATACGTTATTTACATACAACAATTAAACAGTATGATAATTAAAATAACAACTCAACAAAATGGAATCCGGGAGAATCACTTCGGCCGGATTGGCTTATCTCACTTAAATGTGACTTACGTAATAATTATGACTAATTAATGTATTGGCAAAGATAGCTGGTTTGGTGTTGTGGAGCAATCACTCGATTTAGGTATTGTGAAGAGGTCAATCACTATAAGTAGGGATCGGACCGCAGGGAAAAGGGGAGTGTGTTTTGTTTTTATGCTCTTTAAGTTGTAAATTTGCGGAAAAACAAGAGTAAGATGGAATATAAATTTGACGAACAAAGTGTGAAAGAATTAATGGAATGGGCACAGACAGCACAGTTGCCTCAGGAACTTGAACTGAGTAAAGCGGAGCGCATTTTCGATGTGAAACTTTGTGTGGAATCTGATTTGTCCTGCATCAGGGCCCATTATCCGGATGCTTTTTACAATCCGGCTATTACTCGCCTGTATCGTATCAGGGAGAAGCTGGAGGAGAAGTGACTTAAAAGTATGTAATCAATTTGCGATTCTGTGGAATTTTTCCACAATAAATGTGGAATACTCCTTCATATTCCACTATTCCAATGGAAGCTGTTTTTATATAATTGCCTGAAAATGAGTTGTTGATCTGGATTGGTATATGTCTGGCATGTGTATTGCATTATAATATTCAGATGTTTAGTTATAGTTAGTAGATCTAAAACAATTAAGTTTTCAAGAATTATGAAAAAGGTATTAGTAGCATTGGTAATAGTAATGGGATTGGGATTTTCAGTAGTAAAAGCAGATGAACCTCTAAAGAAAAAATCTGCGAAAGTGGAACAGAGGGACTCACGGGAAGATTTTACGCCAATCGAGGTTAATAATCTTCCTGAGGCAGTGATTGATGAGTTATCCTGTGAGGGAGCACTGATTAAAGAGGCTTTTATGGCCTATAGTCGTTCGGAAGGTAAACTCTACAAAGTGATTATATTATCGAGCGATTTTCATGAACAGGCAGTGTTCTTGAATGAAAGAGGGAATATACTGAATAGATAGTTTCCCAATTTTTGAAGAAAGCACACAACTGAATTTATGTTAAGCCTCGGTTCGAAAGAACCGGGGCTATTTTTTTGTTCAGGAGAAATGATTCTGTATTTGAGAGGTAAATAGAATGGTTTGAAATTTATATTTATTTCCGCTTTTCCCCTGCCATACTTTTGTACTGTAGGCTTGCAGGGACAGGAGATTTGCAGACAGAAATGACTAAGAACTTATCTAAAATGCCTGGCCTGAAATAAGGAAGACAGTGGATAAGGCACGGGTTATATAGGCAGTGAATAAATGGCGGCATTTGTTCACTGCCCGTTTTGTCGGATTTATCAAAAAAGTAAATAAAAAAGTCATATCTACTTTATGGAAGTTATAATTATGGGTGGTATTATTTACGGGTTTCAGAATAATTCATATCTTTGAAGCTGTAACTAAAACTAATCAATAATGAAGCAAATACATTTAGATTGCCTGGCAGTGAAGCTGTTTCTCTTTTTTTCTCTTTTTAGTTTGCCGTCCGGGGCACAGAGCATTTTTCAGAAATACGATCGTTTCCTGACGGAACCTCGTTCATACGTGTGTTATCGTGTGGACGGTAAACTGAAAATAGATGGTAAACTGGATGAAGTTTCATGGCAGAAGGCAAAATCGACAGCTCCGTTTGTAGATATCAGTGGCGAAGGATTCCCTACGCCCAAATATGAAACTACAGCTAAGATGTTGTGGGATGATGAATATTTGTATGTCGGGGCAATTTTACAGGAAGACGACATCAAGGCACGTCTTACTCAGCGGGATACCATTATTTACTATGATAATGATTTTGAGGTTTTTATAGATCCTGATTGGGATGGACACAACTATTTTGAAATAGAGACCAATGCCCGGGGTGTTATATTCGATTTGATGCTGGACAAACCTTATCGGTCGGGAGGCAACTTTATGGTGCAATGGGATTGTCCGGGATTAAAGTTGGCTATTCATCGTGAAGGTACGTTGAATAAATCGAAAGACAAAGATAAATATTGGAGTGTGGAGATGGCTATTCCTCATAAGGCATTGACTATGAATTTTAACAACCCGTTGAAAGCAGGCAATTGCTGGCGAATTAACTTCTCACGGGTACAGTGGTTGAAAGCCGGAGGGCCTGAAGAAAATTGGGTTTGGACACCTACGGGAAAGGTGGATATGCACATGCCGGATCGTTGGGGATATTTGTTTTTCGCTGACGAGGCAGTAGGAGCGCCCGAACGTACTGTTGCGCTACCGTATAATACTGCTGTGTATAAACTGCTTTGGGCTATGTTCTATGCACAGCAGGAGAGATATGCAAAAGAGAAAAGCTATTTACGTACGGAAAAAGATTTTTTCCTGACGGATGCGGAGTTGAAAGGACTCCCGCAGGGTGCGCAAATCTCAGTTGACGCTACCCGGAATACATACCAGATAGCTATTACTGTTCCGGGTGAAAACAAGCGTTACGTTATTAATAATGAAGGACGTTTCTGGACAGAGAAGATTGCTCCGCGTCAGGTGAAGAACTGGGTATGGACACGTATAAATAAGAATAAAAGTGAAGCAGATTACCGTCAGTGGTTTGCTTTGCTTAAGGAGTGCGGAATCAGTGGGGTGATGTTTGAAGGGTATGATGAAAATCTATATCGCATGTGTAAAGAAGCCGGTCTTGAGGCCCATTTCTGGAAATGGACAATGAATCGTGCGGAACTGCTGAACGTGCATCCCGATTGGTTTGCGGTGAACCGCAAGGGGGAATCTACGCATGATAAACCTGCTTATGTGGATTATTACCGTTTTCTCTGTCCTAACCATGAAGGAGTGGCGCAATACCTGGCGGATGATTATGTGAAAATAGCTCATTTGCCTTATGTAGATGGGGTACATCTGGATTATGTTCGTTTTCCGGATGTGGTTCTGCCTGTCAGTTTGTGGAAAAATTATGGCATAGAACAGACGAGTGAACATTTTGAATATGATTATTGCTATTGTGAGGTTTGTCGTGCCAAGTTTAAGGCGCAGACGGGACGTGATCCGTTGGAATTGAAGTATCCGATGGAAGATCAGTCGTGGATCAATTTTCGTTTGGATGCCATTACCCGTGTTGTAGACCGGATTACTGAAGCGGTGAAAGCTGACGGAAAAGCAATTTCTGCCGCAGTATTCCCGGGACCTTCTATGGCCAAGAAGATGGTACGTCAGGATTGGGGAAATTGGACACTGGATGCTTATTTCCCGATGATCTATAACGGCTTTTATTACGAAGGGCCGGAGTGGATCGGACGTTCGGTTCAAGAGAGTGTGAAGACGGTTGACGGACGTGCGAAAGTGTATGCAGGATTGATGTTTCCTGATATAAAAAATGATTTTGAGAAAGCATTGGATGAGGCGTTTGATAATGGTGCGTCCGGTGTCTCTTTCTTTGACGGACCATCGGACGAATATCTTCATAAATTTAAAGCTTATCTGGATAAGAAGGGATTAAAAACGGAATAAAGCCTGTGAAATATGAATGCTTTAATCAAATGTTATAAAGGATAACAATATGCCTATTATCGAAATATCATCCTTGTCCCATCCCGGAGTAGAGATATTCAGTACCCTTACCGAAGCTCAGTTGCGTAATCGCCTCGAGCCTGAAAAGGGGTTGTTTATAGCGGAAAGTCCCAAAGTCATTAAAGTGGCTTTGGATGCAGGCTATGAACCTTTAGCAATTTTGTGTGAGCAAAAACATATCACGGGGGATGCTGCGAATATCATTGAACGCTGTGGTGATATACCCGTCTATACAGGTGACAGAGAACTGCTTGCTACGCTGACCGGATACGTTTTGACACGTGGTGTACTTTGTGCCATGCGTCTTCCGGTTCCGCGAAGTATGGAGGAAGTATGCCGGAGAGCCAGGCGCATCGTGATCATAGACGGGGTGGTGGATACTACCAATATCGGTGCCATCTTCCGTTCGGCGGCCGCTCTCGGAATAGATGCGGTATTGCTTACGCGCAACTCTTGTAGTCCATTAAACCGACGTGCGATCCGGGTGTCTATGGGGGCGGTCTTCCTTGTACCATGGACTTGGCTGGATGGTCCTCTCAGTGATCTGGCTCGGTGGGGCTTCCGTACGGTTGCCATGGCGCTTACGGATAATTCTATTTCCATCGATGATCCTGTGCTGACAACCGAACCCAAGTTGGCTATTGTGATGGGTACCGAGGGAGACGGGCTCTCGCATGAGAGGATTGCCGAAGCGGACTATGTCGTTCGCATCCCTATGTCACATGGGGTCGATTCGCTCAATGTGGCTGCTGCGTCTGCCATCGCTTTCTGGCAACTTCGTGCTGAGAAAGAGTATTAGTGAATACAAAGAGTAGTGTATAATGTAGAAGAACAGAAATGAAAGATAACAAGTAAGGCAGCCTCATAAAGCTGCCTTACTTTATAAATTGTAATAAGGAATATATTAATTCCCTCTGTATGTAGAATACCCGTTGGCTGACATAGTAATCGGAATATGATAATGCTTTTTGCCTTCAATTCTAAATATAACTTCGACAAACGGATAGATTGATTTTAAGCCTTGTTTCAGGAAATAAGGCTCTGTATAAAATTTAAGCATATATATACCTGTATTATCCTCTATGCCTGGTAAAAAATTGGAGATTCTTCCATTTACATCAGTCTTGCCGGTTGCAATCTGTTTCCATTGGCTTGGGGTGGAAGGATTTAATTTATAGAGGGTGATGTCAACTCCTTGTGCCGGTTCTCCTTTACTAATATCAAGTATGTGTGTACTTAGCTGATGGCTTTCTGTTTGGGCATAGATAGAGAAGGGTAGGAGGGATAAAATAATAATTACCGAGAATTTCTTGATTAGTTGCGTCATATCTGTTTTCGTTATTATGATTATATAATTAACAAATAAATTGAATTTATGTTTGGTTTGGATCAAAGATGGATCTCCATACCGACTTACCCTCTTTAACTGACAACCATACCAGATATCCGCCACCAATTTCACAAATGCCGGCAAGCAAGTATGAAGACTAAAATAGTTCTTAATATAAGCATATATTCATTTTTTTATTATTGGGTCACAAATATAGTTTAAAAAGAGAAGGATGAAATCAACTGGCTTCGATTTACATTCTCAAATTTGCTATGCCGGGAGGGATGCCGCTTGATATCCCGTCAATGATTGTACACTGAATACAGGGCACATCATGACCGGAACATCAATGCGGCAATTAATTTTTAGTCGATTCCCGGCTCTCTCCGGTCTTAATCGTAAAAGGGCTGTTAATTGTTGGTTAATATTTCTACAGCCTGTTTTAACGTGCGATCAATATGGGTATAAGGTGAAAGGGCCATTTCATAAATTTCTTCTTCGGTTAGTGGTTCCATTAGGAAGTCCGGTTTAATCCCGATTCCTTCTATTACAGTATGAGTTGCATCCTGCATTGCAAGTAAAGGCATATAAAACTCTAAGTAATCACCGACTTTACCTCTCAGCCCTCCGTTAAACTGATCCGAATCTCCTAATCCGGCAGTTGCACCGGCACTATAATGTCCTACGACAGTGACATGTTTCCCCTGGCTTTTTAGCATTAGGGTACTGATTTCAGACATACTTGCACTGTTCTTGTCTAAGAGAATAACTACCGGTATTTCTTTTTTTATCCCAATGTCTGTTGGCTTTGTCATGCAGGGTGTCCATGGGGTATAACTGAATGGATTATTGTCTTCTTTGAACCTCTGGTAGCCAAAGATGGCGTCTTTGGTGATAAAGCGATCTGTAAATGTTCTTGCATCAAGAACCATACCACCACCGTTTCCTCTAAGATCCAGTATTATCTTTTTTATATCCCCGTTTTTGAGAGGTATCAGGAAATTCTTATAGAAATCTATCTTATATTGATTGTTGATAACATTATCTATATCCGAGAGAAAAACTGTATACTCACATGCTAATTGTAAATGCTCGGTCGAGCGTTGTTTAAACCACTTGGTATAATTCGGATTTAGTTTAAACTCTTCCAGACCGCTTAGCTGTAATAGCTCTAAATTTATATTGGGTGCATTCTTTTTGGCTTTGAGTAATGCCTCGACAAAACTCTCGTCTATAGTTTCAGATTGCTTAAAGTTCTCTATTTTTTTTATTGCATCTTGCGCGATCTCGGACATCATGAAAGAGTTAAACTTATCTATATATTCTATAGACTTCTCAATCAGGACACTTTTTACAGCAGGGTCTTTTATTTTCGCTTCAATGGTATCTCTTATCTCTTTTCCTGTTAAATAATACGGGCTTTTATCATCTATAACCAAGTATTCATCACCAAAAGAAACTATATAATCATTACTTATTGTAAACGACTTAAAACCGAAATAGTATATGTCGGGATTGTCTGATAAGAAGCCACCTAACATATCATTTTTATGTCCGAATACTCCTGTGTCAGGTTGTATCTTAGGTTTCATATATTCATACTTTAGATCAAAAGGATAAGCATATATCTTGTCTTTACTCTTCATTCCACCATAAAAAATGGTGCTTTTGAAATAACTATGTGACACGGGAAGTGCTATTTTTACATAGAAATGTTGGTCTATGATAGGATCAATGATTTCTGTAAAGTATTCTATTGCTCTGTTACAATCATCTGATATTTCAGCTTTGGTATACTGTTTATCCCTGTTAAACGTTTTTAATTCTTTGAACTTTGGAGTATATTCTTTATATATCGCTTCCCAGTTCAAACTACTCTGTTCGTAAAAATAATTGTATTTCTGGTTCATTGTATTCCAAAACACATCGAACAGGTCAGAATATGATTTTATATCACTTGCTGTATACCGTGTTGGTTCTTTGGTTGATTCTGTAACGTCTTCAACGCAACTTCCAGAAATAAAGAGCACAAGAAATAAAAGAAAGAAGTGACGTAATGTCCAATTATATTTTTTAGTTTTCATAATCTATAGTTTTAGAATTTATAGGCGACGCCCAATGATATTATGTTTGAGATTCTTCTCGATTTACGATTCGAAGAAGTTTTTGCTTTGTATATGTCGGTTAGACCATACTGATAGGTATATGAAGCAAAAACATCGATCTTCTTAAAAGAATAACCGATTTCTCCTGTGCCCTCTATCCCGAACAGGTTTCTTTTCAAGTTATTTTCATTTCGCTTGAAATCATACGTTTCATTCACTTGAGCTCTGATATAGGAACCGTCTTTCTGTAATTGTGCAAAGATCGGGTATTCTCCTTTCCGGTGCATTCTTGTAAAGTATTCATAGTAAACACCGCCTTGAATTTTGAGCCATACACCATTCTCTTTATAAGGGTTATTGAAAATATATAACCCTACATTCAGCGGTACATTCATAAAGTTGTTTTTATACAGTGTATGCGTTCCCGTAATATTATCCGTCTTTTTATATTCATAGTTTCTTTGTATGAATCCCAGACCTGTTCCCACAATAAAGTCTTTAAAGAAGTTATATTCAAGATTTACACCGGTTGCAACCCCTGTTTGGGTATTGTAACGTGTATTGACCAGATTGGAAACGTCGCTACTTAAAATACTCTTGGAGATACCGACATCCAAACTAACTTTTAATTTCTGTGCTTTTACAGATGAAGGAATTGTTATAATTCCTAACAGAATGAAAATTGCTACTTGTTTTTTCATAAAATTAATGTTTAAATTAAACAAAGAACCAAACGGATGTTGTGGTTCGAATAAGTAAATTATGGTGGATTAAATTAGGTATAATACGAACAGGTATCGACTGTGTATTAATGTTGTCACGAGAAACGTGCAACGGAACTGTATCATCAATGCGATTTTATGCTATTCAGATCCATAGCATGCTCAATCATATTCAGGTATCTTATGATTGAAATATCACTTGGCGAATTCTTCTTGTGGAAAGAATTCGCCTACATCTGATTATCTCTATAAACTTTAAATTTCTTCATATATATTCAGGTTTTGATTAAAATAGGTACTTCTATATTTTACAAAACTATTATTCTATGCCGGAAAACAAACACATTTCATTGCTTTTTTTTAAAATTTATATGAAAAATACCACAAATATGTTAGATGATATTGGTAATATTACCTTTCCGGTATCCATCTGACTGATGCTATTTTGTTTTTTTTCTTCGATTTAAAAGAAATCTCCCGGTTTTCGGAAGGCCAATATGCTCATCAGAAATTCATAATTGTTCCCTCCCTTTTTATCCCATATTTTTGTATCGTAAGCTTGCAGAAATAGTTAAAACGTATAGGCGGGTTTCGAAAAGCCTTTGATAGAGTAGAACAATATTTTTAGGGTTATGAATGAAAAGATGGATACAGCAGGTTTCAATATAGGAAATATTGCGGGTAACGGAAAAGCGGGCAACCTGCTTAATGTGAAAGGTATGAAGAGAGGAAATTGGAGTTATTTCTTTTCACCAATGGTGAGATTTGAGGAGAATGGTCAGAATTTTCTTTTTTCTCATAGTGCTGATGGAAATAAGATTAAGTTGTCATCTCTGACGTCAGAGGGAGAAGGTCAGGTTTTTATCGATGATAAATGGCATTGGTATTATAATTCTTAGGTTCCGTTTGTTGAGAATGGAAAAAATTACATATTCTGTTATAGTAACAGAGGAAATCGGTGGTTTATTTCTGAGTTATCTACTAAATGGGATGGACAGAAAGAAATAAAAAATGGCCAGGGATTCGGCAAAGACTATGATGTTATGATCCCCTTTAATGAAAACGGTAAAAATTATATTTTTGCTCATAGCAGTTCGGATAAGAGTTGGTTTATGACTGAGTTGTCCACTAATTGGGATGGAAAGAACAGGATTAAAGAAGGGCGTTGGGCACGTTTTTACAAGGTCTTAATACCTTTTGTCGAAAATGGGCGTAGTTATTTGTTTGCGCATAGTGCACAAGACAATCGATGGTTTGTTTCTGAGTTATCTACAAAATGGAACGGTCAATCAGAATTGAGATGTGGCAATTGGGCACGCTATTACCCAAGTGTGACTGCATTTGTGCATTTGGGCAAACCTATTGCATATTTCCACAGCGAGAAAGATAGACGTTGGTTTATGTGGGAACTTTCTACAGATAGAAAAACAGACAAAGATTTAAATAATGGAAATCTTGATTCGTTTTATGATACGGTTACTTCGTTCAAAGAGAATCAAGCATGTTATATACTTGCACAAAGCAGCAAAACCAAGGAGTTCTTTATTTGTCCGGTACTTTAGTTGATGTGCTTTAAATGTTATGGGCGGGTTCTGAAAAGTGATCACAGGGTAGGAAGAAATATCCGAGGTAGTATGGAAATATATTGCTTGAGTAGTAAATCGGTAACCCTGGCACCTAAAGTAACTATCTCCAATATTGTGTAAACGGAAAACTACGCGATTCTCCTCGTTGTTTTTTTATAACCGTGTAAGGCTCCGGATCGAAAGATTCGGAGCTTATTGTGTATTTATTCCCCAAAGTGTGTGTCTATTCCCCATTTATTTCCCAATCTTTTTTTTATTATATTGAATGTAACTTGCTGTTTTATAGTCGCTTTGCGGCCTGTTAGTATTCTGGCATGTCCTTTGCCTTTTATTTGGCATAAGAGTTAGTTTTAATTATTCACACTAAAAAATTACGATTATGAAAAAGGTATTAGTAGCATTAGCAATGATTATGGGATTAGGCACTTCAGTAGCATTTGCCGGCGTATCGGGTGACACTTTAGCAGTAGAACAAACTCTGCAAACTCCTCAGGACGAATTTACAAAAGTTGCCGCAAAGGAACTTCCTACTCCTGTCATCAATGCATTGGCCAAAGATTATGAAGGTGCTTCTATAAAGGAGGCTTTCGTTTCGGAAAGAGAAGCCGGTAAGGTATATAAAGTGATTGTGACTGTAACCAAGGAAGATCAATCTACAGAAGATATCACTGTTCTTTTGAATGAAAAAGGTGAGATTGTGAAGGAATAGTGAGCTTTTCAACTTAATTTCTACTTTTATGGCCCTGGTTCTTAGGAATCGGGGCTTTCTCATTTAAGAGAAATCCTCTTGCATCCGAAAGGTTATTTTCCTTATCAGAAATTTATAATTGCTTCCAACCTTCCTATTGCATACTTTTGTATCGTAAGCTTACACTAACTTTAATTAAAAAAACAGGAATATTATGGCTATTTTAAATTCAAACAATGCAGATGTTCTATGTACTGCCATTGCAGTGGGGTTTATTCACCAATCAATTGTTGAAAGAAAACCACAAAGGACGCAGCTTATATATGAACAAAAATCGTTAGTTCAAGAAAGTAAAACGATGACTGTGCAAGAAAAAGAGAGGATCGCTATAGAAAATGCAAAAATTAGTGATAAAAATGCGAAAACCGTTCAAGAGCATAAGGAAATCCAAAAACTATTGGCTAATGTGGGGTGTAATGTAGATATAAAAGAAGCACTTCCGTCATCTCACTTGCCTTTTGTTGGGGCTAAACATGGTGGAATGACGGTAGAAGAGTTTAGTCAATGGGCAAAAGACTTTGAGGTTGTTGTAGATCAATTACAAAAAGCTGCCCAAAATCCTCTTCGTGGAGCATATATAGGAGGGCTATATAAGATAGTAGAGAAAACTATATCTTTTATAGGAGCTTCAAAATTAGAAATCTATTCTCCCCATTATAGAGAAATTGACACTTACGAACAAGAAAAAATTAGTACTGCTTACAAAGATGCGGCTAAAACTACTAATCAATCTTTAGAGTGCATAAAAAAAGTAAGTGAACAATTTAAGTCATTAAGGCACTACATCCCTACAGGATATTTAAGTGGCGAAAAAACTCCAGATACTGTTACTAAAGAACTCTTAGAATCTTTAGACATTTTAGATGGAAAGTTTTTATTCAAAAGTAATCATGGGATGACTCAGGCTATAATGCAATTTGGAAATACTATGGATAAAAGGCAGGAGATGTGTGTTGAGTTTGCTTTGAGTTCCGGAACTTCTAAGATTGGTTCGTGCATTCCGTGTAGTATTTTTATGGAAGCTTCAGGTATGCCTGCTACTGCTACTCATTTGGGGTGTGGAGATAACTGGAGTATCCCGAATTTAGAGGAGCAACGGGGGCATATGTTGGTCAGACAGTGGCAAGAATACGTAAATAGCTGCTATAATAAAGGGTGTGAACTATTAAGACCTAAATATAGTACATTATTGGCAACATTGGATACAATTACCCCTGGAATTTTACCAGATGTATTCCTTGAAGCTCTGACATACGAAAAACCATTTATAGAGAGAATGATGAATACGCTCAGACTCAAACAAGTGTAGATGTCTCTTATTAGAATTATAAGGTATAAATAGAAAGGGCTTCTAAATCCTCCTCTGAGGTAGAAGCCCTTCAACACAAAAACTAAACTAGACTTAACTAAACTATTCTATTCTTGGAAGTTTCACAACTTCCGTTCTGTTTGTTACAAAGATAGAGATTTTTTTGTTTATATATAAATAATAATCGACAAATGCTCACATTTTACCGATAAATCAGCTGCAAATCCTTTCAACTTCGTTCGTCAAGGAAAGCTTGGAAAGCTTGTTTGTAGCTATCGCTGACGGGGATGTAGGTCTTATCGAATACGATGCGGCCGCGGTCGATGATGCGTATTTTGTCCTTTTGGACAATGAAAGAGCGGTGTACACGTATAAAGCGGGTGGGGGGAAGCAGCTCTTCCATGGACTTCATACTCATAAGTGATAGGATGGGCTTGGGAGCATCTTCGGTATAGATTTTGATATAGTCCTTCAGACCTTCTATGTACAATATCTTTTTGAGCTCTACCTGTACCAGTTTGTAGTCGCTCTTCACGAAAATACTGTCTATTTCCTCGGGTTTCTGAACGAGTTCGAACCACTGCAATGCCTTGTTGGCCGCCTGCAGGAAGTCGACATACGAGATGGGCTTGAGCAGGTAGTCCAGTGCGTTGACCCGGTATCCGTCGATGGCGTATTGACCGAAGGCGGTGGTAAAGACAATACGGGTACGGGCATCTACCATTTTAGAGAATTCCAGGCCGTTAAGCTCCGGCATCTGGATATCCAAAAACAGCAGGTCAATCTGATGTCCCGGAAGTTCTTTCATGGCTTGTACAGCGCTGGAATACTTTCCTGCCAGTTCAAGGAAAGGGGTTTTGTTGACGTAACTCTCCAGCAGGCTGAGTGCCAGAGGCTCGTCGTCTACTATGGCGCAATGTAGTTTCACGGCTGTGGATGATTAAATATTAATAATTTCGATATATATTCTTTGCCATCTTCAGAGATGGCTTTGTCCCATCGGTAGCGTCCGGGGTAAGACAGTTCGAGGCGCTTGCTCACCTGTTCGAGGCCGATGCCCGATCCGCTTTTATCCATATTGGTTTTGGGATGGCAGCTGTTACGTATTTCACACCGGATCTCTTCTTTATTCTCAGAGATAAGGATGTGGATGAAGCTCGGTTCGGTAGGGGAGATGCCGTGTTTAAAGGCGTTCTCAATAAGGGAGATGAAGATCAGCGGGGCGATCTTCGTCTGGCTGTCCGGTTGTATGTCGAGTTGCGTAATGACCTCTACGTTTCCAGAGAGGCGGATACGCATTAGTTCGATGTAGTTGCGGATAAAGTCGACCTCTTTGCAGAGGGGGACGTAGTTCTGCTGGTTGTCATAAAGCACATAGCGGAGCAACTTGCTGAGTTCCTGTACAGCCTGCTGCGCTTTGTCGCTGTCGAAGGCAATCAGTGCGTAGATGTTGTTCAGCGTATTGAGCAGGAAGTGCGGGTTGAGCTGATTGCGCAGGTTTTTCAGTTCGGCTTCGGTGCGGCTTTTTTCCGCTTCGCGGCGGGCGGCTTCGGCTTCTCCCCAGCGGGCGCTCATGCGGATGGCGGCACTCAGGCCGATGGTGAAGATAAGGCTCAGGATGTCCCGTACAAAGAAGATCCATCCGGGAGGCATGTGAGGTTTCTTTATGGGGGGTACCGGGGCATTCAGGCTTTGCCAGATGTGCAGCAGGAGGCCGATTATGCAGACCAGCAGGATGTTATAGATGATGTACTTGTTCTTCTGTTCCCGGAACAAGAGGAAGGGGACCAGCAGGAAGTAGTTCAGATAGAATACGGTGACAAAGGAGATGGGTACGACGGAGTGGCGCAGATAGGCACTCCAATTGATGCTGTTTTCCGCACGATCGATAAAGAAGAAAGGGAAACCAAACACGATCCCCCAGCTGATAATATGTATCAGTATTTCCAGAGGGCGGCGGGCTGATGTCAGAGACTGTTTCATGGGGACAAAGATACTAATTTTAGTTTACGTTTGGGACGTTTTGAACAATGAACGATAAACGGGGATCACCACAGAGGACACAGAGTTTACTATATATAATGTATAAAGAATATATAATAGGCAATGAAAGCAATCAGCATCATAGGCTTTACTGATAGAATATCGGGCTTTCGTCGTTCTTTATACTTTTTTTTACTTTACGTTCTCAGTGTCCTCTGTGATAGATTACTCGTATCGGATTGCCTCGATCGGGTCGAGGTCGGCTGCTTTCTTGGCCGGATACCATCCGAAGAAGACCCCGGTGACGGTGCACACAGCAAACGACAGGAATACACTCCAGGGCTGGATGAAGATGGGCCAATGGGCAACGCTTTTCACGAGCCAGCTGGCACCACACCCGATGATTACTCCGATAAGGCCGCCGGTGATACTGATCAGGATGGCTTCTATCAGGAATTGGCTCAGGATGTCGATTCCCCGTGCACCGACTGACATGCGCAGGCCGATTTCCCGGGTACGTTCGGTGACGCTGACGTACATGATGTTCATGATTCCGATTCCGCCTACCACAAGCGAGATGCCGGCGATGCAGGCAAGCAGGGTGGTCATCAGGTCGGTGGTGGAGTTGAGCATGCTGCTCAGTTCCTGCTGGCTGCGGATGGTGAAGTCATCATCGTCCCCTTCCTTGAGTTTATGATTGCGGCGGAGGAGTTCTGTGATTTCTTCCGTAGCATTGTCCGTCATATCCTCGGTGAGGGCGGAAGCGTAGATGCCTTGCAGATAGGTCTGTGCCAGCAGGCGCTTCATCACGGTGGTGTAGGGGGCCAGTACGATGTCATCCTGGTCCATACCCATGGAGTTGTAGCCTTTGGACTTCAGTACGCCCACTACGCGGAACGGGATTTTATTGAACCGGACAATGCGTCCCACGGGGTCTTCTCCACCGGGGAAAAGATTGTCTACAATGGTTTTTCCTATCACGCACACCTTGGCGCTGGACTGGATATCGGCTTCGCTGAACATCTCGCCGTTGTCGACCGAGAGCTGGCGTATCTCCAGATAGTCCGTACCCACGCCACTGACGGATGACGGATAGTTATTGTTACCGGCTATCAGTTGACCGGAGCTGGAAACATTCGGGCTGACGGCAGCTAAAAAACTGGTTTCGTCCCGCAATGATTCGTAGTCGGTCAGTTTCAGTGTCTGCATGGCACTGGGGTCCTGACGGACTCCTCCGCGCATATCTGCTCCCGGATGGATCATGATCATATTGGAGCCCATTTCGGAGATTTGTGCCTGAATGCTTTTCTTTGATCCCTGTCCGATGGCGAGCATGGTGATGACAGATGCCACACCGATAATGATTCCAAGCATCGTAAGGAATGCGCGCAGCTTGTTGTTGTTCAGGGCACGCAGGGCTATTTTAAATAAATTGGTTCCATTCATAATGGTAAGGTTTTTGAGTATTATTCACCACAGAGGACACAGAGGACACAGAGTTTTAATATTTTGTTTATCAGGATGTTTAAGAGAAATATATTCTCTGTGTCCTCTGTGTCCTCTGTGGTGAATCGTATTCGTTTCTAAACTGTATTATTCTTCCTGCACAGGCAGTGCGGCCAGTGCCTCGGCTGCCGAAAGAATGTCCGGGTTGACACTATCATCCTTGACCTGCCCATCGCGCAGCACAATGTTGCGGCTGCTGTATTGGGCTATTTCCGGGTTGTGCGTCACAAAGATGATGGTACGCCCCTCGGCATGCAGTTTCTGAAACAGCACCAGAATCTCGAAAGAGGTGCGTGTATCGAGGTTACCCGTCGCTTCATCCGCGAGGATGACTGCCGGATTGTTGACCAACGCGCGGGCGATGGCTACACGCTGCATTTGTCCGCCGGACATTTGGTTGGATTTATGTTCCAACCGGTCGCCCAACCCTACCGCGCGGAGGGCTTCGATGGCCCGCCGGCGCCGTTCGGAGGCGCTGACTCCCGAGTTGTACATCAGCGGGAGCTCCACATTCTCCACGGCGGTCGTCTTCGGCAGCAGGTTGTAGCTCTGAAAGACAAAGCCTATCTTGCGGTTGCGCAATACGGCGCGTTGCGGCTTGCTCATGGTACGCACCGAGATACCGTCCAGCAGATATTCTCCACTGGTGGGTGTGTCGAGGCAACCCAACGTGTTTAGCAACGTCGACTTTCCCGAACCGGAAGTACCCATGATGGTGACAAACTCCCCTTCGGTGATGGTGAACGAAACTCCGCGCAGCGCATGTACCGTTTCGTCTCCCACCCGGAAGTTGCGTTTGATGTTCTGAAGTTCGATGACTGTTTTGCTCATACTTATTTTCCTTTCTTCTTACTGCCCGGGTGGCTTGGCATGAACGGGCTTTGCTCTCCGCCACCGTCCGGTCCGGCTTCGGGTGCTACGTTTCCACCGGGCATGCTTCCGATGGTTGCTTCGGTCACTACTACCATTCCTTCGGAGGCTCCTCCGGTGATTTCGGTATTGATACCGTTGGTGATACCTGTCTGTACGGGATGTGCCGTGAATGTATTTCCTTCACGTGTCCACAGTTTATGTTCGCCCTCACAGTCTTTTACCACATCCTTGTCGCTTATCAGCGGCTTTTCCGGGGTGAAGCGCAGTGCGCGTGCGGGCACGGAGAGCACGTCTTTGCGGTCCAGGGTATAAATGGTGACATTGGCTGTCAGGCGGGGTTTCAACTTCAAGTCCGGATTGTGGGCGGAGATCACTACTTCGTAAGTGACTACAGTGGTCGACGTACTGCTCGTGCTGGTGCTGCTTGCGTCTCCCAGTCGGATTTGCGTGACCGTTCCTTCGAATACGTCGTTCGGGTAGGCATCTACGGTGAATGTAGCCCGTTGTCCTTCTTCCACACCGCCTATGTCGGCTTCATCCACATCGGCCACAACCTGCATCTGAGTCAGGTCGGCGGCAATGGTGAATAGGGTCGGTGTTTCAAATCCCGAAGCTACGGTCTGTCCTTCTTCCACATCGCGGCTGATGACCACGCCGTCGATCGGTGAAGTGATGGTGGCATACGACAGGTTGCGTTCCGCTTTGGCCAACGAAGCCTGGCTGCTCTCGAACGAGCTTTTTGCCTTTTCATAGTTGTAGAGCGACTGCTCGTAGTCGGTATCGCTGATCAGCGCCTTTTCGTGCAGTCCCCGGCTGCGTTCATAGTTCTTCTTCTGATATTCGTATTCCGCTTTCGCTCCATTGTAAGTGGCGCGTTGTGAAGCGAGTTCACTCTGCAACGTCACGCGGTCCATCTCGGCAATCAACTGTCCTTTGGTCACTGCCGCATTATAGTCCACATAGATTTTGTCGATGATTCCGGATACCTGTGTACCGACTTCCACTTCCGTTACCGGTTCGATGGTTCCTGTGGCGGTCACCGATTCGGATATCTCGCCTTTGCTCACGGTCGCCGTGGTATAGGTCACTTTGTGCTTGGCCGTCGGGCTTCCGAAGAGCCAAAGCCCTCCGCCTGCCAGTACGACGATGCCTGCGGCGATAAGGATGATCTTTTTCTTATTCATATCGTTTATACGTATTAAATGTTTTTGTTCTCTGCGGTGAGTCCTGTCAACTCGTCTCCCTGATAGAACTTCAGCAGTTGAGTGTTTAGAATGGCCATATATTTGGACTGTAGCAACTCCTGCTGTGCTTGCAGCAGATTGTTCTTCTCCGTAAGCAGTTCTACCGTATTCTTCATGCCGGCATTAAACTGTTCGCTGATCAGTTCATAGCTGGTCTGCGTGCTGCGCAACTTTTCTACAGCTGCCGCATAGCGTTGTTGTGCGCTGTTGGCATCGAGCCACAACCCTTCGATGGTCTTATACAGCGTTTTCTGTTCATCGAGCAGCGTCAGTTGGCTGGTCTGATACTGAAGTTTGGCCTTTTCTACGGCGCTTTTCGTCTGCCGGTTGTTGAAGATAGGTACGCTGATGCTGAGTCCGATGGAGTTATTCCATCCGTTTTTCACCTGTTCCCCGAAGGTGAAGTCGCTTCCGCTCGTATGGTTTGTCCCTATTCCGGCTGTCAGGCTGACGCTGGGCAGATATCCCGACCGGGCTATTCCGATGCCCAGTTCCGAAGCCTCCACACTGAGTTTGCTTGCCTCGATCTCCGGCCGTAGGGCCACGGCAGCCTGAAACACGTCTGCTTTGGTGGGCAGGGGCGACAGTACATTTTCGTCACCCAGCACAGGCAGATATATCTGCATCTCCTGTTCGCCGTCCAGTTCGAGCAGTTGTTTCAGTTGCAGTTTATAATCCTGAAGCGTGGCCTGTGCCGTGACCAGTTGATAGCGGTCGGTGCTGACTTGTGCTTCCAGTTGGGCATAGTCGCTCCGGGCGATGCTTCCCGCATCCAGCAGTTGCTTGCCGCGGTCCCGCTGGGCTTCGGATACTTGCAGGGTGTTTTCGTTCACCTTCACCGACTCGGCCGCATACAGTATTTGTATGTAGGTCTGGGCGATGGACTGCCGGATGTCATTCTCCGAAGTAGCCACGTCGAGGTCCGCCACTCGGTTGTTGAGTTTTTCCTGCTCGATGGTCTTCAGGCGTTTGCTGCCGTTGTATACGGTCCATTGTGCATTCAGCCCGTAGTTTCCGTTGTAGGTTGTCTTGTTGCTGCTCTTCAGCACTTCCGATCCGCTGATGATGCTGCTCGACTCTTGATAGGGACGGTTCACCAGATTCTGGCTGCTGGAGAATGAAAGGCTGGGGAAGAGGGCCGCTTTGGCTGTCTTCACGTCCACCTGTGTGCTTTGTGCGTTGATTCTGTTGCGACGGATGCTGATGTTTTGCTGCAAAGCATAATCGATGCAGCTTTGCAGGTCCCACCGGGCAGGTATTGCCACCGAGTCGCTGGCCTGCATTTGCCCGGAGGTTCCGGTTTGTTGCGCCCACAATCCGCCTTCGGGCAGGGTGGCTGCCAGGCAGAGGGCTATCAGGGTGATTCTTTTTACGTTTGTCATACGCTTGGTTCTTTGATTTTACTGAAACAAAGGTACAGCGTATAAGAAAGAGGCGCAAAAGCGATAGACGGGAGCGGAGGTTTTAACGATAAAAGATGAACTATAATCGATGAATGAAGTTTACCACGGAGTGACACAGAGTTCCACAGAGAATCTTTTTTAAGATTTCCTGAGTGGGAAATGTCCCGGTGACCGGTAACTGCCCTCACAGGTAAAAAGGAGGTGTGTTTCAGGAACTTTGATAGAAGTGTGACCTGTCAGGTCACACTTCTTAAAAGGTAAATATTTACTTTTGTAAGCCGGAACGTTTAGAACGATGAACTGTATAGAAATGAATACGATTCACCACAGAGTACACGGAGGACACAGAGTTTTAATCTCTTGTTTATTAAGATGTTTAAGAGAAAGATACTCTCTGTGTTCTCTGTGTCCTCCGTGGTGAATTAAACTCAAAAACAAATGGAAAGAAAACAATTTTTTATTCTTGAGAAAGATTTCCTGAACACACGGGAAGTGGGAGACTTGATAGAAGCTCTCGGACCGGGAGGAGTGGGAGCCTATATGGCAATTCTGATCTACTTGCGTCATCAGCCTGCCTATACGACGTGTTACAGACCTTCCTTATTGAGCCAGTTGGCGCGTTGCAATAACGGTACTGTTGAGTTGTTCAGAGATGTGCTGCTCAACTTCGGGCTTTTTGATTTTGGTGAAGGAGAGGAGCCGGAGTTTCATTCTTTTTATCTGGACCGGGTGATGGAACCTATGGACCGGAGATGTGCAAACAGCCGTCGTAATGGAGCGAAAGGAGGACGTCCGCCAAAGGTGGCTCGTACTGTGCATAATGTGATTCCGGAAGTGATGGAAGAGGTTACGGAACCTGTTGCGGAAGAACCTTTGCAACTTGCTGTGGCTGAGGAAGAAAAACCCAGAAAAACCTACAATACAATACAGAACAATACAGAACAATACAATACAACAACAGAAACAACAGAAAAGAGTAAAAGTGAAACCTCCGTGCTTGTTCCTGTTGCCGCCGCCATTGCTGCCACCACTGCCGTTGTTGGGGAGAACATACAATCTTTGTTTGGCTTCCGGACAGACCGGCGGATAAGGATGGACGAAACGCGGATCGACAGGCAATGCTGTATCGGGCATATCCCTATCGGTACGAGGCATTGGCGGGAGGATTGCAGATCTATCTCTTGTCTACCTCACTTGCTTGGAGTGTCCGGAAGAAGTGGCGATCGGAAAATAAGGGCCTCCGGCTGTCAGAGATCTGGTCCCTGACTGTCGGTGAGGTGTAGCCCGGCTGTCGGTGGGGTGTAGCCCGGCTGTCGGTGGGGTGTAGCCCGGCTGTCGGTGGGGTGTAGCCCGGCTGTCGGTGGGATGTAGCCCGGCTGTCGGTGAGGGGGTGCCCGGATGGGTATCCGTCGTAAAATGTTATCTTTGCACGTATCTAAAAACACAATAGAGTCATGAATACACCCGTAACCATTCCGTTGCGGAAACTCCCGATAGGGATACAAAGTTTCGAAAAACTGCTTATCGACGAGTACGATAAACTCGTTTGGCGACTATTGGTTCACCGGCGGAACCCCTGCTTTCCTGGTGGAAATGCTGCAGAAGACCAATTTCGGTTTACGGGAGATGGAAGGAATCGAAGTGCCCTCCACTTCACTGAACGATGACCGTGCCAATGTGGGCAATCCCATTCCTATGATTTATCAGAGTGGCTGCCTGACTATCTTTGTAATAATCAGAAACTTAGATTCGATTCTGTGTCGTTCTGTGTCCTCTGTGGTGAGTAAGAACCGTTTATTTTGCTTGTTTCATCAACATTTTTAAGATTATCTTTGTTATTATTTGTATAGACACTAATTTTGATATGTTATAAAATTACCCTGTATTATGAAGAATACACTGCTCCATATCTGGAACTTCTATGTCGAAGGTTTTCGAAGCATGACTCTGGGCCGCACCCTGTGGCTGATTATACTGGTGAAACTCTTCATCATGTTCTTCATTCTCCGCCTCTTTTTCTTTCCTAACTTTCTGAGCAGCCAGCCTACCGACAAGGACAAGGAAGAATACGTTGCAGGCGAACTGATACAACGCGGGCAATAAACGGCTGAAGTTTAACTCTAACTACTAATGATATGATTGAAAGTATTGACACTTCACTTATTGACTGGTCGAGAGCCCAATTTGCTCTGACAGCCATGTACCATTGGATTTTTGTGCCGCTCACTCTCGGCTTGGCAGTCGTTATGGGTATCATGGAAACCCTTTATTATAAAACAGGCAATGAGTTCTGGAAACGGACAGCCAAGTTTTGGATGAAGATTTTCGGTATCAACTTTGCCGTAGGTGTAGCCACGGGACTGATCCTTGAGTTTGAGTTCGGAACCAACTGGAGTAACTATTCCTGGTTTGTAGGTGATATTTTTGGCGCGCCGCTTGCCATCGAGGGCATTTTGGCTTTCTTTATGGAGGCCACGTTTATTGCCGTCATGTTTTTCGGGTGGGATAAGGTCAGCAAAGGTTTCCACCTGACTTCTACCTGGCTCACAGGACTGGGAGCTACGATCTCCGCCTGGTGGATTCTGGTAGCCAATGCCTGGATGCAGCATCCGGTAGGTATGGAGTTCAATCCCGATACAGTGCGCAACGAGATGGTCGATTTCATGGCAGTTGCCTTTTCGCCTGTCGCCGTTAATAAATTTTGCCACACGGTGCTCTCGAGTTGGGTGCTGGGAGCTGTTTTCGTGATAGGCATCAGTTGCTGGTTCTTGCTGAAGAAGAGAGACAAGGAGTTTGCCATAGCCAGCATTAAGATTGGTGCCATCTTCGGGTTGGTAGCTTCGGTGCTGACGGTGTGGACCGGCGACGGTTCCGGTTATGCCGTTGCGCAAACACAGCCGATGAAACTGGCAGCGGTAGAAGGATATTACGAAGGACAGAACGGAGCCGGGCTGGTAGCTGTCGGGGTGCTGAATCCTGATAAGAAGACTTATGACGACGGTCAGAATCCGTTTTTGTTCCGTATAGAGATTCCAAAGATGCTCTCCTTCCTGGCCGAGCGTAAAGCAGATGCTTTTGTGCCGGGCATCAAAAATATCATTGAGGGGGGATACGAACTGAAAGACGGCACGAAAGCGCTTTCGGCTGCCGAGAAAATAGAACGGGGTAAAAAAGCGATTACTGCATTGGGCACCTATCGTGCGGCTAAAAAAGACGGTGACGAGGCTGCTATGCAGCAGGCATCCGCCACGCTGAAAGAGAATGTTGCCTATTTTGGTTATGGTTATATTAAGGATGTGAACCAATTGGTTCCCAATGTGCCGCTCAACTTTTATGCCTTCCGCGTGATGGTGATCTTGGGTGGATACTTTATCCTGTTCTTCATTGCGATTCTCTTCTTTGTCTATAAGAAAGACCTGTCGCAAATGCGATGGATGCAATACATCGGACTATGGACCATTCCGTTTGCTTACATTGCCGGACAGGCAGGATGGGTAGTGGCCGAATGTGGTCGCCAGCCTTGGGCGATACGGGACATGCTGCCCACGTCGGCAGCCATCTCAAAGTTGGATGTAGGCTCTGTACAGGCCACATTCTTCATATTCCTTATTCTGTTTACGGTAATGCTGATTGCGGAAATCGGCATCATGGTCCGGGAGATCAAGAAGGGACCGGCGGCTAATCATTAATCACGAACCATTAATCATTTAAACTATGGGTACATACATTTTTCTACAACAATATTGGTGGCTGGTAGTCTCACTGCTCGGGGCTATACTCGTATTCTTGCTGTTTGTGCAGGGTGGCAACTCTCTGCTGTTTTGTTTGGGTAAAACGGAGGAGCATCGCAAGATGATGGTAAATTCCACCGGACGTAAGTGGGAATTTACGTTTACCACACTGGTCACTTTCGGTGGCGCGTTTTTTGCTTCATTTCCTCTGTTCTACAGTACCAGTTTCGGCGGCGCCTATTGGCTTTGGATGATCATTCTCTTCAGCTTCGTATTGCAGGCTGTCAGCTACGAATTTCAGGGCAAAGCGGGCAACCTGCTCGGGAAGAAGACTTACCGTACTTTTCTGGTGATCAACGGTGTGGTCGGCCCTCTGCTCTTGGGAGGTGCGGTAGCTACCTTCTTCACAGGGTCCGATTTTTATATCAATAAGGGCAATATGGTGAACGAGATTATGCCTGTCATCAGCCATTGGGGCAACGGCTGGCATGGGCTCGATGCGCTGACCAATATCTGGAATGTGATTCTGGGACTGGCCGTGTTTTTTCTGGCACGCATCCTGGGAGCTCTCTATTTCATCAATAACATAGCCGATAAGGAACTCGTCGGCAAGTGTCGTCGTTCGTTGATTGCGAATACAGCCCTGTTTCTGGTGTTCTTCCTAACTTTTGTGATCCGCACTTTGCTGGCCGACGGATATGCTGTCAATCCGGAAACAAAGGAGATCTATATGGAACCTTATAAGTATTTCAATAACTTTATCGAAATGCCGGTAGTGCTGATTATATTCCTTGCAGGGGTTGTGCTGGTGCTGTTCGGCATTGGCAAAACAATGTTGAAGAAGACATTCGATAAAGGGATCTGGTTTGCCGGCATTGGTACGGTACTCACCGTCCTGGCACTGTTGCTTACTGCCGGATATAACAATACAGCTTATTATCCGTCTTACACGGATATACAAAGCTCTCTCACCCTTGCCAACAGTTGTTCCAGCCAGTTTACGCTGAAAACCATGGCTTACGTTTCTATCTTGGTTCCGTTTGTCATCGCCTACATCTTCTACGCCTGGCGCAGCATCGACAATCGTAAGATCGATGCAAAGGAAATGGACGAAGGCGGACATGCCTACTAAGATTTTTATCAGATAGAAGTACAGGATATCGGAATTTTATTACTTTTGTAGCGATGCTTATCTGCTCTTGACAAACGAAGGCGGATAAGCATTGTTTTTATCAGTAATTAAACAGACATACTATGAAACGAGTATTTGTATTTCAAGACTTTAAGTCTCATAAGTTCTGGAGCATCGATGTTCGGGGAACCGATGTTGTTGTGAACTATGGCAAGTTGGGAACAGACGGACAAACACAAGTAAAGAATTTCTCGTCGGTCGAAGAGGCCGAAAAGGCCGCTGCCAAATTAGTGGCGGAGAAGACGAAGAAAGGATATGTGGAAACCCGGGAAGAGGTTGCCAAGGAAATGAAGGTGGAAGCTAAAAAGTATGCGCTGAGCTATGACGAGGCAGAAGAAGGCGTGAACTTGATGGATAGGATATTGAAGGATAAAAAGCTGCCGTCGCTCAGGCAGATCACGATCGGCTGTTGGGGGTACGACGGAGAGGACTGCTCGGCTATTGCCGACGGCATTGTGGCGAATAAGGAAAAGTTTGCCCATCTTGAGGGCCTGTTCTGGGGAGACATGGATTCTGAAGAACAGGAGATCTCCTGGATTGAGCAGGTGGATTTAGGTCCGGTGTTGGACGTGATGCCCTTGCTGAACAATCTCAAGATTAAAGGCACCAATAATCTGAGCATTGGCAAGAAACCTCGTCCCAACCTGAAGTCACTTGAGATTATCAGTGGTGGCCTGCCCGATTCGGTGGTGGAGGACATTCTGGGGTCCGACCTCTTTAACCTTGAAAAGCTGGTCCTTTATGTAGGAGTGGAAGACTACGGATTTGAGGGTGATCTGGCTGTATTCAAGCCTCTCTTCTCCAAAGACCGTTTTCCTAAACTGAAATGGCTGGGCATTGTCGATGCGGAAGAACAAGATGCTGTTGTGGAGATGTTCCTCGAATCGGATATTCTTCCCCAACTGGAGACGATGGATATCTCTGCCGGAGTATTGACAGACAAGGGAGCACAACTGTTGCTGGATCATGTGGACAAGATCAGCCACTTGAAGTTTATCAATATGAAATACAATTACCTGAGTGACGAGATGAAAAAGGAGTTGCAGAAGGCACTGCCGGTGAAGATCGACGTTTCCGACTCACAAGAGTATGATGATGATTACAGTTTCCCAATGATTACGGAGTAAATGAATGAAGATATGTGTTGTCAGTAATTCGACTTCAAAACGTACGGACTACTTTATCAAAGCGGGTAGAAGCCTCGGGGCGGATACCTGCTTTGTCACATACGATGAGTTGATGGCTACTCTTCCGGAGTATCGTGATACGGTTGTGAAGCTGGAACCTCCGGTGTTTCAGGAAACGGACTTCCGGAAATACAATTCGCTTTGCCGGGATTACAGGAAGATGTTGAGGCGCTTAGCCGCTGTGGATAGACCGGAGGGCGTGCATTTTCTGAACGAGCCGAGTGCAATTCTCTGTGCTTTGGATAAGGTCCGCACTCAGCAGAAACTGGCCGGGGCAGGCTTGAAAACAACCCCGTTGTTCTCGGCGGCACTACGCACTTTTGATGAACTGGCCGAACTGCTTTACCGACAGAAGAGGGGAGGGTTTCTTAAACCTCGCTATGGCTCCGGAGCCGGAGGGGTAATGGCTGTCAGATACAATCATCGCCGGGACGAATGGGTGGCTTATACGACCATGCGTTGGGCGGGAGATCATGCTTGTAATGAAAAACGTATCTGCCGGTTGACAAACCGGAAAGAGATTGCTGTGCTGGCAGAAGAAGTCATGCGATGCGGAGCTGTCCTTGAAGAGTGGATGGTAAAAGAAAAACTGGAAGGGGAGAATTATGACTTGCGTGTTGTCTGTAGGGAAGATGAAGTCGACTATGTCGTGGTACGTTGTAGCAAAGGTGCCATAACCAATCTTCATCTGAACAACAAAGCAAGGCTGTTCGGAGAGCTTTCGCTTGCACCTTCCGTCCGTGAGGAGCTTTTTTGCCGGAGCATTGCCGCCACGCGGGCTCTGGGACTGCGGTATGCAGGCATAGATGTGCTGATTGCACGGAACACGGATACACCTTATATTATAGAGGTGAACGGACAGGGAGATCATATCTATCAGGATATGTTTACGGAGAATAAGATATACACCAATCAGATAAGAACGATAGAATCACTTTTCAATGGAAATAGATGAACTGCCATCCGGTAAGCAAGACCGGAAACCGGATATAGATATGAATGGAATTGTGGGCACGCATGACATACTGATGCTCTGTTTCGACACCTTGCGCTATGACGTCAGTGTGGCCGAAGAGGCTTCCGGGGGAACTCCCGTACTGAATAGCTATGGCAGTGGCTGGGAGAAGAGGCATGCTCCCGGCAATTTTACCTATCCCTCGCATTTCGCCATTTTTGCCGGATTCTTGCCTTCACCTGCCGAACCCCATGTGTTGCGCAGCCGGAAGTGGCTTTTTTTCCCTTTTCAGGCCGGCACGGGGCGCATACCTCCGGAGGGCAGTTATGCTTTTAAAGAAGCTACATTCGTACAGAGCCTGTCCAATATCGGTTATGAAACCATCTGTATCGGCGGAGTCAGCTTTTTCAGTAAACGGAATGACATCGGAAGGGTATTTCCCGGTTATTTCAATAAAAGTTACTGGCTGCCTGCTTTTGGCTGCACGGATAAGAACAGTGCCGCCAATCAGGTGGACTTTGCTGTCAGTAAACTGGAAAAGTATCCGGCGGACCGGAGAGTATTCATGTATATCAATTTCTCGGCCATCCATTATCCCAACTGCCATTATGTAGAGGGTAAGAAGAAAGACGACAAAGAGTCACATGCTGCGGCTTTACGATACGTTGACAGTCAGTTGCCCCGCTTGTTCGAGGCTTTCAGAAGACGTTCGGATACATTGGTCATTGCTTTGTCCGATCATGGCACCTGTTATGGTGAGGACGGTTACGAGTATCACTGCATTTCCCACGAGAAGGTATATACGGTGCCTTATAAACATTTTATTCTCAGAAAATGAACGATCAGCAGCAGATTTCACGATATATCAGCTATATGTACAGTTATCCGCATAAGACGGCTTACCGTACTTTTAATCCTCCGGTCTCTCTTGCCCCTTATTTTGAACGGTTGGCAGGGGGGCAGGCAAGTCTATATTTTCATATCCCTTTCTGTGCCCATAAGTGCGGTTATTGCAATCTGTTTTCACAGCAGAGCTGTGATGGAGGGCGTATCTCGGCATATCTCCGTACGATGCGCCGTCAGGCAGAACAGTTGTCCGTGGCGGCACAAGATCTGAAATTTACTTCGTTTGCAGTTGGGGGAGGTACTCCGCTTATTCTGAACGAAAAGCAGTTGGATGAACTGTTTTGCATAGCCGAGCTGTTCGGCGTACGTCCTTCGGAGGTATTCACTTCCATCGAAACTTCACCGGAGTATGCCGACAAGAAAGTTTTGCGGCAATTGCGGACGAGGGGGGTGGAACGGTTGAGCATGGGTGTACAGAGTTTCAATGATGCGGAGTTGAAAAAACTGAAAAGGAGGCCTGTGCTTGCTACCGTGATCGATGCACTTCAAAATATTCGGGAAGCGGACTTCCCGCAGTTGAACCTCGACCTGATTTATGGCATTGAGGGACAGACGGTGGATAGCTTTATTCACTCGCTTACCACTGCGCTTACTTATCGCCCCGACGAATTATTTATTTATCCTCTTTATGTCCGGCCGGGTACACGTATCGATGTACGCTCAACGGATGACATGTGTTATGCTATTTACAGGTCAGCTCGTGAACTGTTGGTGGAGCAGGGATTTGTGCAGACTTCCATGCGTCGCTTTGTTAAACGGAAAACAGTGGAACTGGAGTTCTCCTGTGGCGATGAAACCATGCTGTCCTGTGGTTCCGGGGGACGGAGCTATCTGGGAGATTTACATTATGCCACTCCATACGCTGTGCGGCAGGAAGCCATAGCCGGAGAGATAGACCGTTATATCCGGACTGCTGATTTTTTGACGGTAACCAATGGTTATTTGCTTTCCGCGGAAGAGGTACAAATAAGGTTTATTATAAAGAACCTGATGTATTATCGGGGGCTGGACACGGCGGAGTATGAACAACGTTTTGGTAAGGAGCCGGACAGAACGCTCTTCCGGGAATTTACAGACCGTGGGTGGATTGAAGAGAAAAACCGGGTTCTGCTTCTTACGGAGGAAGGAATGGCTTATTCCGATTACATCGGCCAGTCTTTTGTTTCACCTGCCGTAAGGAGACTGATGTCTGAGTATATATATCCTTGATCAACTTTGCACGATGGGGGCTTTGAGTACTATCCGGAATATCTATTATAGGGGCAGTCTGGAATATTGCAACTATACATGTTCGTATTGTCCGTTTGGCAGGAAATCCGCATCTGCCGATACGGATAGTGACCGGGAAGCGCTGCACCGTTTTATTTCACGTATCGGTCAGTGGAAGCATGGGGCGTTGCGTATTCTGATTATCCCTTATGGAGAAGCGATGATACATCGGTATTACAGAGAAGGTATCATTCGTCTGGCTGCCATGCCCCATGTGGCCGGGGTTTCTTGTCAGACCAACCTGTCCTTTTCAGTTTCCCGTTTTCTGGATGAAGTTGAAGAGGCTCGGGCAGATGTCACCAAAATCAAATTCTGGGGGAGCTACCATCCTGAAATGGCGGATGTCACAGATTTTGCGTCTAAAATAGAAAAACTGCATGCGGCTGGTATTGAGGTCTGTGCGGGAGTGGTTGGTGATCCTTCGGCAAAGGAACAGATCCGGAGGTTGAGGCTGCTGCTGGATCCGTCGGTTTACTTGTTTGTGAACGCAATGCAAGGTTTACGGAAGCCGCTTTCGGAGGAAGATGTCCGCTTTTTTAACGAGATGGATAATCTGTTCGATTATGATCGGCGGAACGCAAAAGCATGTTTGAATAATTGTTCCGGAGGCAGAGAGAGTCTGTTTGTTGACCGGGAAGGGGGGATGTATGCCTGCCCGAGAAGTGGGGTGCGGACAGGGAATTTCTACGATGATTCTGCTTCGCTCCTTCAGCCTTCTTGTCTCCGTAAAGTATGCGATTGCTATATTGCTTTCAGCAATCTGCGGGATACGCCTCTGAGGAGAATGATGGGAGAAGGGGCATTGTGGCGTATACCGGAGAGGAAAAAGGTCAGGGCTGTATTCTTTGATATTGACGGTACATTGACAGATGTGCAGGGGAGGATTCCCGGGCGTACCGTTTCTGCACTAAAATATATGTCCGGTCGCTTACCTCTGTACCTGAGTACTGCCTTGCCGATGGCACACGCCAAGAAGCGGCTTGGTGATGTGTTCGACTTGTTTTCGGGAGGGGTTTTTGCCGATGGGGGCTTTCTGTGTTATGAAGATACCGTTGAATGTGTTCCGGTTGAACATCCTGTGACTCTTGATTTCCCCGGTTGCCGGATCACTCGTTATACTTGGAAAGGGGAAATCTTTAAGTATGCCGTGCTTGCGTCTACTGTCCGGGAAGCTACTCGGTTGTCGGCCGGATTGGAGGGGGAGGCATATCAACTGTATCAGGAAGGCCGGTTGCTGACAGTGGTGGACAGCAGGGCGGGAAAAAAGAATGGACTGATGACTCTATGTTCGAGGTTGGGAATCTCTTTGCGGGAGATTCTGGTGGTAGGTAATACGATGCACGATTGGCCGATGATGTCTGTTGCCGGTTATTCTTGTGCAGTGATGGATGCGGAAGAAGAGTTGAAGAAACTATCGGGATATATTTTGAATCCCGATAGTATTCCTGTCTTTTTTGATATCTGACTTTATTTGGCTACGTTGTTTATGGGTTTTCCACCGATGTATGCTTTCAGGTTGTCAACCAGAATGGTCATCAGACGTTCACGGGCGGCGGAAGTAGCCCAGGCTATATGCGGGGTGATATAGCAATTTCTGGCAGTCAGCAATGGGTTGTCCGCACGTGGAGGCTCGGTGGAGAGTACATCCAATCCGGCAGCATAAATCTTATAATTATTCAGGGCGTCTGCCAGGTCTTGTTCATTGATCAAAGGGCCGCGACTGGTGTTGATTAAGATGGCGTTTGGTTTCATCAGTTCAAGGCGGCGGGCATTAACCAGATCACGGGTTGATTCCGTTAACGGACAATGCAGACTGACGATGTCGCATTCACGGAAAATCTGGTCGAGTTCCGCTTTTCTGATTTCGGGAGGCAACTGAAGCCGTGACTTGGAGGTATAGGCCCACACTTTCATTCCGAACCCGATTGCGATACGGGCTGTATTATATCCGGTCTGTCCCAGTCCGATAAGACCGATTTTCTTTCCTAACAGCTCTATAAGCGGGGTATCCCAGTAACAAAAATCCTGATTCCGGGTCCACTGCCCTCCACGCACTTCGTCTGCATAGTGTTGCACTCGCTGAGTGATATTCAGGATATGGGCAAAAACCATCTGTCCGACGGATGGAGTGCTGTAAGCCGGGATGTTGGTAACCACAATACCGCGTTCTTTGGCTGCCGCAATATCAATAATGTTATATCCGGTGGCTATTACGCCGATATACTTCAGGTTAGGCAAAGAGGCCATGTGCTCTGCGGTGATCACGGCTTTGTTGGTAAGGATGGCCTCGGCGTCCTTCGCATGTGTAAGCACCTCTTCGGGGGCTGTGCGATCATAGATTTCACACTCACCTAAAGTTCTCAATTCATCCCAGTTCAGATCTCCGGGGTTGGCGGCATAGCCGTCTAAAACTACTATCTTCATAAATTATTAGGTGTTAAGTATTAAGTTTGTGTACTTGAATACTGAATTAATAACTCTTTATCTAATAAAACAATTACAGATGTTTAATAGTTCTTTTCATTTCCCCAGAGTTGTTTCATTCGTTCGGCATGTTTCTGTTCAGCCGGGTTGTGTTGGGGCTGCCATATTTGCTTATTCTTGATTTCGTCTGGCAGGAATTGCTGTTTTACGAAATTACCTTCATAATTATGGGCATATTTATATTCCTGGCCATATCCTAACTGCTTCATCAGTTTGGTGGGAGCATTGCGCAGGTGCAGAGGTACCGGTAGGTTGCCGGTTTCGCGCACCAATGCCAGTGCATCGTTGATAGCATTGTAGGCTGAGTTGCTTTTAGGGCTGGTTGCCAGATAAATGGTGGTTTCCGCCAATGGGATTCTTCCTTCCGGCCAGCCTATTTTCATCAACGTGTCAAAACAGGCATTAGCCAATAGCAGTGCATTCGGATTGGCCAGGCCAATGTCTTCCGAAGCCGAGATGACCAGACGTCTGGCAATGAATGCCGGGTCTTCTCCTCCTTCTACCATACGTGCCAGCCAGTAAATGGCACCGTCGGGATCGCTGCCCCGGATCGATTTGATAAATGCCGAAATAATATCGTAATGCATCTCGCCGTCTTTATCATAAGCCAGCGGATTCTGCTGTAAGCGTTCGGTTACCAGATCGTCAGTGATAACTACGGTCTCTTCCGTTTCCGACTCTACTACGAGTTCCAGTATATTCAGCAGCTTGCGGGCATCGCCTCCCGAAAAACGAAGCATGGCACTGGTTTCTTTCAGTTCTATTTTACGTTCTTTCAGTACGGTATCGGTAGTGATGGCACGTTGAAGCAATTCAAGCAGGTCCTCTTTCTCCAGAGACTTCAGTGTATAGAGCTGGCAACGGGAGAGGAGTGGACGGATTACCTCAAAAGACGGGTTCTCCGTGGTGGCACCTATCAGAGTAACTGTCCCGTGTTCGACAGCTCCCAGCAACGAGTCCTGCTGAGATTTGCTGAATCGGTGTATTTCGTCGATAAACAAGATGGGACTGGACTGAGTGAAGAATTTGTTGCTTTTGGCGCGATCTATCACTTCGCGCACGTCTTTCACGCCCGATGTTACGGCACTCAGTGTATAAAAAGGGGTTTCCAGCTTATTGGCTATTATCTGGGCCAGTGTTGTTTTACCGACTCCCGGAGGCCCCCACAGGATAAATGAAGAGATACGTCCTGCATCAATCATCTTGCGCAAGATAGCACCCGGTCCCACAAGGTGTTTCTGACCGATATAATCATCTAATGTCTTTGGCCGTAGCCTTTCCGCTAATGGTTGCATATCTATTTGTAATGAATCTGTTTATTAGTCGATCACCGTCCCCATCACCTGTACATCTGTGATAGCGGCTTTTTCTCCGATGAAACTGATACGTATGAAACGTCCCTGTATACCCGGAACAACCTGGATCATCCGAATGTTCTCGTTTTGTTTATAGTTGGTCTGATCCGGAATAAGTGTCCAGTGTTCTCTATCCATCGATGCCTCCACTTTGTATTGGTAATGGTCCGTATCCGGAAATGCGATTCGGATGTGGCGTATGGACAAACCTTTCTCTGTGTCCAATGTCCAGGAGCGTTCCGGGTCGTTGCCGGCAGCTTGCCAATAGGTGGCTCCATCTCCATCGGCAGCAAATGCGGACGAGTGTCCGTCGGCCGATGAACTGCAGAAGGTCGGATTATTGGGCCCGAAGGTTTGCAGGTTATCTGTTTTATCCTGAACCTCAAAACGTGTATAAGGTCGGTCTTTCACTTTGAAGGCTTCGGTATAGGGAGTGCTTCCGATGAACCGGAGCGTGATCTCGGCAGGCTCGAGCCCCGGCGAGGTAGCCCGTATCACGGTTTCTCCGGCATAGTACGACCGGAATTCAATCGCGGCTTTCCCATCGAGAATACGGATATCACTCTCTTTTTCAAATAGGATCGAGGTACCGGTAGGAAACTCTCCCGGACCGGATATGATGTTGAGGCTGACTGCCGGAGAATTGTTGACCGGTTTACCGTCTGCATCCAGAATGGTTACCGACAACATAACGTCATCTGTCCCGTCTGTCTTTATCTGGTTCGTTTGATCGGCTGTCAGGGCAATGCGTGCAGGTGTTCCTGCCTCTGGCCACTTCGGCGGAGCAATCCCTTTGTAGGCATTGCGGTACCAATACCAGGCACGTTTGGGAATCCGGAAATAATCGATAATTCCCATTTTCCCAAGAGCACTTCCGGCTATACTCCCGTGGTCGAATGCGCACCAGATGGCTTGTCCGCTACGCCAGGCAAAGCCATTTTGCGCATTATTCTTTGCCAAGTCTCCCCAGCCCGGATCGTACTCTCCCGGACGGTCGGCTGTCGTGCTGCCATACTCTGAAACTACCGTCGGTATGCCCGGTTGCTGAAACTCGGGGATGTAGCTACCGTCACCGTTATATCCGGCTATATCACCCAACTTGTCAATTCGTTTCTCTCCCAACGGACGTTGAGCACCGCCAATGGCCGCCGGACGGGTTGGATCGAGTTGCTTGGAGAGTTTGACGGTTTCTGACAGTAACTTGCGCATCGGGTCGATCGTTTCGGGTGCGGTAAAGAACGGTTCGTTACTCATACTCCATACAACAATAGAAGGATGGTTGCGGTGGATGCGGATCAATTCTTTCAGTTGGGCTTTTACACTGCTCTCAAATCCTGCCCTGTCTGCTTCATTTACGGGATATGCACTTGCGTTCCAGTAGCCATCTCCTTTGTGACCTCCGATTCCCCAAAATGCATTCTCTGCCCAGAATAGCATACCTATTTCATCGCATGCTTGTGAGAAAGCCGGTGAATGGGGGTAATGCGAACCTCGTATCAGGTTGAAGCCGGCTTCTTTTACCAGACGGATATCTCTTCGCATACCGGTTTCGGTCACGGCATCTCCCCATCCGGCATGATCCTGATGAACATTGGCTCCCTTAAAATAATAATGTTCCCCGTTCAGGAAGAATCCCCGGTCCGGTGTCCATTCAAACCAGCGGAATCCGAAAGACGTTTCATAGCGGTCTATCAATTTTTCTCCGTGGTAAAGCGAGCTGACCACTTTGTAAAGTGCAGGATGATCGGGATGCCACAGTTCCGGTGCTTGAATCTCGCGGGTTTGCTGCTCAAATGTGTAGGTTGCGTTGTCCGGCAATGATTGTGATGTAGAAACAGAAGCCGCTTCTTTGCCTCGGGGATCGATAACAGTGGTCAGAAGTCGGTAAGTTTCTGTTTTTCCGGAACGATTGCATACATCTGTCCGTATGTGGACGCTCCCTGACTTTCCCTTTTTTTCTCCTAAGTCCGGTGTGGTGACCAATGTGCCATACCAATCGATATAGGTCGGTTCTTTGATCACTAAGCGTACGTTCCTGTAAATGCCTCCGCTGAATACATGTTCGCCTGCACGTGGAGCGAGGTCAGGTCGCCAGCAGTTGTTAACCCGAACCGCTATCTGGTTTTTTCCTTCTTTCAGATAGTTCGATATATCAATGGAAAATCCGGTATATCCTCCTTGGTGGGTTCCTGCCCGATGTCCGTTCACAAAAACTTCTGCTTCCTGAAATACACCGTCGAATTCAAGAAAGCTCCTTTTGCCAAGCACTTCTTTCTTTATCGGAAAGGCTTTACGGTACCATCCGTAACCTACATAAAAATCTTTCGACATGAAGTATGGAGTACTGAAAGAGTGGGGAAGTCCCGTCCTTTCCCAGTCGGAATCGTCAAAATCCGGTCGGGAAGCACTCTTGAAGTCTCCCCGGCAATATTTCCATTCTCGGTTGAAGTTGATGGTTTGTCGTGGGGAATCCGCCCGGCAAACATGGATTGCACTGCTTAACATAAGAAAAACCAACCATAGCTTCATGCCATTGCAGGTGTGTACTGTGAAATTCATCGTATTGAGGTTTTATAGTGTGAATGATAGATAGGCGGATCAGAATACTACCTGAATCATAAACCGGATACCTTGTTTGTTGATTCCCGGGTGGTTCAGGTAAGTCAGACGGCGTACGTATTCGATATGCAACAATTTAAAGATGTTGTAAATACCCACACTGGCTTCCAGGTAAGGTACTTTCGGATCCATCACATAGCTGGTGTAGCTGCCGTCCCGTTGCGGGAAATCAAACAGTTCCGGATTATTGCTCTTAAACGGGTTATTCTTATCCGTCAGGTTGCCGTATAGAGCGCGGAAACGGAATACTTCTCTCCACTTCAGTTTCTTAATCAGCGGGATGCGGTTGAAAAGTTTACCATTCATGTCATATGTGAGTGCCAGCGATGCATAACGGTCGTTGAGGAACTCCATATTATTGATCAGGTTGAACGTTTCTTTCTGTGTGATATACGATAGGTTGGCGGCTGGCAAAATAAGTAATGGGAACGGAACGGTATTCCATTGTGCACCTCCTTTTAAGGTAACATCTACTTTACCCCAGGACGAGAGCCAGAAGCGCTTCCAGATACTTGCCTCCGTCAGGTTGAAATTATATTCTCCTCCTAAAACACCTTTAAATCCGGTAGTGTGGGAGAGGGTGAAGATGGGAGCATCCAGCGATACCGGACGACGGCGTTGCTTTGTATTGACGAAGGTCTCGCCCGGCGCATAACGTAAGGTCAGCCCCAATTCGGCGGTAGTTATATCGGGTACGATGGTTTTGGCAGCATCATTACGGATGTATTGCAACTTGCCTGCCGGAGTATCTTCCCGGTGTCGCGCCATGGCCGCAACCGAGAAACCCGATAAAGTTTCCATTTCATATCTCAGTGTGGCGTCCCGTACGTATGACATCTGGTCGACGGTTGTGGTTTTCCACGCTACGAATACGTTATCCTTATCCGTGTCGAGGAATTTATCCATTGGCGACATGACGTCGTAGCGGTAGGAGGCCGAGATGTAATGCTTCGGGAATTCCCAGGGGAAGAATTCGCATTTGCGGAAAGAGTAGGTCACATTACCTTCATATTTCCATTTTTTATCTTTGAGTCCGTACGCTCCGTATCCATTGAAGAACCAGTGGGGATTCAGCTTGGCGGTAGTCATACCGCTGAGACGGAAACGGGTACCATCCACATAATTGCTCGATATCATGGTGTTGATCGGTCCGAAGTCAAACTTACTCGGATGTTCTTTGGTCCCGGTTTCCACATAGTTTTCTATCAACGCTTTTGCTCCGAATATCACATATTTGAATCCGGGTATTTGTTCCAGCCGGTTCATGAAAAGATCCATGCTGCTCTCGGTCTTTGTTAGAGGCACCTGGCGTACTCCGGCCCAATATTCGTCACTTTTGGTCAGCATGTCCGCCTCTTTGATCACACTTCCTTTCAAACGGAAAAGTCGTGGCTCGATGGGGTCGAAGACATAATTGCTATATTTGGTTGTTCGTTTTACCTGGATGCCCTGAATAGCTTTCATGACTAAAAGGTCCACAGTCATATCGTCGTCTGTCAGCACCCAGTTGCCATTGGGAAGCTGTTCATATTGTTGTACGACGTCCAGATTTTCTACAAAGTTTACTCCTGTCTTTTTAGGCAGATTCATGGTGCACTTTTTCACTGCATAGGTAGAGTCGTCCAGTACATACAGGTGTCCGGTGAATCCGAAGTCCTGAGAGTTCTGTGGGACGAAGGTGAGATGCACGCATTTATCTTTATCCACCATCACAGTGTCCATCAGGTAGAATTTATAGAAAGAGATGGCTCCGCTTCCGATTGGACTTACGAAACGGCGTTGCAACAGGCGGATATCATCATCATAGATATTGATATCGGCAAATACATCATTGAGGATGGTACCCAGCATATCACCTGTTGAGAAGAATTCTTCCACGCCATTGGAGTTCATACCTTCGATTATGGTCTTTTTGCTTTCCGGGTCCTTCCGGTAAATGGTTTTGGAAGACGTTTCCTGCACCGAGATAGGCAGAATCAGTTTGTTGGTTTCAGGCGAAACCTCAACCTGGTCTTTGAGGAAAGAAAACTTTTTATAGATTCCTTTTTCAAGGCTTTCGGGTGTCACGTCATTGAGTGACATCTTCATCTTCTGATACTTGTTGTACTGATAATAGTCGTTGGTTTCCAGCTTCTGAGCTTTCTTGTGGTCGATGACCTTTCGCATGAACTCCACAGCGGGATTGTTTTTCCGGGAATACTTTTCTTTTTTAGGTTTTATCACCACCTCGTCCAGCATGACATCATCTGGTGAGAGCACCACATTCAGTTCTTTGGCACCTGCCGGAATTTTCACTTTCTTGGTGATATACCCCACTGCAGAGAAGGTCAGTTCGTTCCAACCTTTGCGGGTTTCTACCTGATATTCTCCGTTAGCATTGGATATACCGCCTACGCCTTTTCCTTCATAGAAAACGGAAATGTACATTAGCGGCTCATGTGAAATAGAATCAGTGATTACTCCCTTCAACTGTGCAAAAGCCTGTGGTGCAGAGAGGATAAGGAAGACTACTATTAATAGTTTAGAATATTGTTGTTTCATACACACTTCATCTCATCGTGAGACTGCAAAGGTAATAAATTCCTTTTGATTGAACGGACTATATAACCTTTTTTGTGTATCTTTTGAGTCCTGTAAGGAGGGGGAATCCGGCATTATTCCCCCAATAATATTTGTACAATTCGTTCTGCGGTCCGTCCGTCCCAGCGTTCGGGCAGGGTGCCTTGTTTCCATTCTCCGTTCATCAGTTTATCCATACTGGCAGCCAATGCTGCCGGATCTTCACCAACCAGTTCGTTGGTGCCTGTGCGCCAGGTTTCCGGATGCTCGGCATAGGTGTTGAGGGTGATGCAGGGAATTCCCAGGAAGGTCGCTTCTTCCGCCACATTGCCTGAATCTGTTATAATGGCTTTTGCCTGGTTCATCAGATACCCGAAAGAGAGATAGCTTTGTGTGGGCATGATGTGCAGGTTAGGAGCTGTGATATCGAGAGTTTTGATCGCATTGCGTACATAAGTGTGCAGTGGTGCCACAATCGGCATGCCGTTTGCCTTTTCAAGTAAGGTCTCTATCAATTTCCGCAGATTTTCTTTGTTGTTCAGCAGCACATGGCGGTTGAGGGTCAGCAGGATGTACTCATGCTCTTTCAGTCCCAGGACAGAGAACCATATTGGCTTTATCAGGCGGTTGCGGTTATACCGTATTGTATCGATCAGGATGTTGCCTACATAGTAGACTGTTTCATTTTCTGTTCCTGTCTGATTCAGGTTACGATTGGCCACCATGCCGGCTGTGAACAGATAGTCGGAAAGTCCGTCTGTTATCATACGATTGACTTCTTTGGGCATGGACATATCGAACGAACGGGTGCCGGCTACGAGATGTGCCACTTTTATATTTTGTTTTTTGGCTACGATCGCACAACTCATAGTTGCAGTGAGGTCATCGACTACCAGAACTACGTGCGTAGGGTTTTCCGTCAGTTCACGTTCGAAGGCGATCATTATTCCCGCAGTAAGTTCTGTAGGGTTATTGCCGTTTACGCCCAGATAGGCATCGGGAGCTTTCATATGCAGATCTGCAAATAAGGATGCATCCAGACTGGTGTCATTCTCTATCCCTGTGTAAACCAGGCGATAAGAAATGCGTTTACCTTGTGCCTTAGCGGCATCGATAGCCCGGGTGATAGGGGCGATTTTCATAAAGTTAGGGCGAGCCCCGGCAACAATCGTTATCTTCATCTTCGTATTCTTACAATTTTCAAGGAACAAATGTACACTTTCTTGCGGAATTATTTGTTTCTTTGCACACAAAAAACTTGATATATGCCAACAATCTTTCAGATTCCGACCTTTATCCAGATTCTGGAGTTTATCGGGACATTTGCTTTTGCCATTAGTGGCATTCGTCTTGCATCTGCCAAACAGTTTGACTGGTTTGGTGCTTATGTAGCCGGTGTGGCTGTTGCCATTGGCGGTGGTACTATACGTGACGTATTGCTGGACGTTACTCCGTTCTGGATGACGAATCCCATTTATCTTATCTGTTCGGCGCTGGCCCTTCTGTGGGTTATCTTTTTCCGGAAGCATCTGATTCATATGCACAACACGTTTTTTATCTTCGATAGCATTGGGCTTGCATTATTTACGGTAGTTGGTATCAGCAAAACGATCGATTTGGGCTATGCCTTTTGGGTGGCCATCATTATGGGCACAATGACCGGAGCGGCCGGTGGCGTAATCCGCGATGTGTTTATCAACGAGATTCCGTTGATTTTCCGTAAAGAGATTTATGCCATGGCATGCGTTATTGGCGGAGTCATTTATTGGGGACTCGACCGTCTGGGTGTTGATGCTGCTTTAACACAGGTCATCAGTGGCTGTTGCATTTTTGTGGTACGCGCATTGGCTGTGAAATATCAGATCTGTTTGCCTATCCTGAAAGGGGAGTAGACTTATACTAATTTTAGTCCGGCAGTATCAGATCACCGGAGAAGCTGATTGATTCACGATTCTGCATATCGACATCTATGCTGGACGAACCATTAGAATAGATAGTGATTCTAAACTTGAACTGATCTTCGGAGTTTCTGGCGGTGAAGTTTATCTTTGCTGCTCCGCGTTTGCCCATGACCATATTATATTTGTCAATCGGAGCCTTGAACATCAGTCCTTGCCCTCCTCCATAGGGAATAGAATAAGCACGCCCGAAATAGGGTAGTTGTGAAAAGACCGAATCGTTTCGAACTACCACAGAATAAACTGAGGTCAGTGGAATCATATGCCCTCGGCGTGGGTATGCTGTAGATACGTCAATCCGGTAGTTTTCCGATTCGATCAGCTCTTTTACTGTTTGCTCTTTTTGCTCTTTCTTTTCTTTCCGGCTTTGGGCTTGAAGCGGGCAAACTCCTGTTCCGATGATGAGCAACATCAGAAGGATGATACATTTGCTTGTTTTCATATCAATGATTGTTTTTCGGATGTTTACATAAAGATAACGGTCGGAAGAGATAAAATGTATAAAGCAGACAAATGATTTAATATTATTTCGTGTTTACCGGATGGGATTTCACAAAGAATAAAAAAGGAGGGCATGTCAAAACTTACCACAGATTGCACTGATTAACACAGAATGAATTTTAAATCGTCGTTTACATAATGCTTAATCTGTATAACCTGTGGCGAAGAAGACTTTTGGGTCTATATGGGGGTGGAGGATATTTCTGTTAGAACTGTTCCAGAATGGCAATTCGTTTTTCGATTGGCGGATGGGTGGCGAAGAGCCCGCTTAGCCCGCTCAATGCGCTTTTAGCCTGTTTGCCAGGATGTTGTATGAATAACTGCGCTACATCTTCGCGCTCCACAGCTTCTATATCGGGATCTGCAGATATCTTTCTTAAAGCACTGGCCAGAGCCAATGGGTTCTTTGTCATTTCTGCTGCTCCTGCATCGGCCATGTATTCACGTTTGCGGGAGATGGCAAAGCGCATCAGCGTGGCAAAGAAATAGCCGATGGCGGCTACAATCATGGCTAAAACCAAGATGAGGATGGCACCATTGTTTTTATCATTCCGGCTGCGTGTCCACGAAGAGTAATAAACGGAGCGCAGTGCTATTTGTGCCAACATCGAAAAGATGCCTACGAATACAATGGAGATAATCAGCAGTCGGACATCGTGATTACGGATATGTGTCAACTCGTGTGCAATGACCCCTTCGAGTTCTTCGTCATTGAGTTTCTCGATGATTCCTTTTGATAAGGTGACCGTATAAGTACGTTCGTTAATTCCGCTGGCATACGCATTGAGTGAATTGTCATCGATTATGTTGATTTTAGGCATTTTCATCCCTTGCGACATACAGAGATTCTCCACTAAATTGTAGATGCGTTTATTTTCTTTACGTTCCAATGGTCGTGCCCCTGTAGCTGCTTTGATAATACTGGAATTGGCAAAGTAGGCAATAATAAACCAGACCAGAACGCCTCCTATAATATAAGGAATCAGATTAATAAACATTTGATTGGTCATTGCCAATGTGTCGTATTGCCCGTAATCATCTGTCACGGTAAAAGTGATGAGCAGGTAGCTGAACAAATAAGTCAGTACTGCCACCAGGCAAGGGAAAAGGAACAGTAAGATGCCGGAACGTAGGTTATTCCGGCTCTGTTGTGTCTGTATTCCGACGTATTGCATGTGTATATACTTTCCTGGGGATTAGAATTTGATTTTCGGGGCTTCTTCCAGATTGGCACGTTGTTCAGTACCCAAATCGAACATCATTTCTTTATGAAAGCCGAACATGTTGGCTATCAAGTTGGAAGGGAATGTCTGTACTGCATTGTTCAGTTCTTTGGTAGCTGAATTAAAGTAGCGGCGTACTGCAGCCAGTTTGTTTTCTACGTCCGAAATCTCTTCCTGCAACTGGAGGAAGTTTTGGTTGGCCTTTAAATCGGGGTAAGCTTCCAAGGTGATTTTCAATCCCGCGAGGGCGGAACTAAGTTGATTTTCTGCTGTAATCTTTTCATCGATTGTTCGGGCACTGACAGCTCCGTTGCGAGCCTGAATGACGCGTTCAAGTGTGTCCTTTTCGTGAGCTGCATATCCTTTTACTGTATCTACCAATTGTGGGATAAGGTCGTGACGTTGCTTTAACTGTACATCGATGTCGGCAAATGCATTTTCACGGTTGTTTCTCAGTTTTACCAGCGAGTTGTACATGGAAGCAATGATAATGGCGAGGATGACTACAATCCCGAAAATGATAAGTAAGTTCATAATTCTTTTGATTCTTAACGTTGTTAAACTTGATCCAAAGGTATGTGATTCAGTCTCTATTTACAAAAAGCGCATAATAAAAAACATTAATTATCAAACAAACCTCTCGAAGTGTATTGAAACTTTCCTGAAATAACACCCAAAAACTGTCAAATAGCACCCAAAAACTATCATTTGATAGTTTTTACCCCAAAGATTGGTGAAATTTACCCTACTGAAATCTAAAATAAGCCTTAAACTTGCATCATCGAGAAAGAAACGAAATATTAACCGCTTAAAAACCGCAACGTATGAAAAGTTTAAGTTTTAGAAAAGACCTGATAGGAGTACAAGAAGAGTTACTCCGTTTTGCTTATAAACTCACAGCCAATCGCGAAGAAGCCAATGACCTGTTACAAGAAACTTCATTGAAAGCATTAGATAATGAAGATAAATTTATGCCGGATACTAATTTTAAAGGCTGGATGTATACAATCATGCGCAACATCTTTATTAATAATTACCGCAAAGTTGTGCGTGACCAAACTTATGTAGACCAAACCGACAACCTCTTCCATCTGAATCTCCCGCAAGACTCCGGATTTGAAAGTACCGAAGGAGCCTATGACTTGAAAGAAATGCACCGTGTAGTAAATGCGTTGCCTAAAGAATATAAAGTACCGTTTTCAATGCATGTTTCCGGATTTAAATATCGTGAAATAGCTGAAAAATTAGAATTGCCACTCGGTACGGTTAAGAGCCGGATCTTTTTTACCCGGCAGAGACTGCAACAGGAATTGAAGGACTTCGTTTAATTAAGGTGATACTGATTATAATTAGAAAGATTGATTTTTAGATACTGATTTAGTGTAGATTTTTAGTTGTGCAAAAGAAGGAGTAAGCGAGGGAACCCCTCCTTGCTCCTTTGTTTTTGTGACAATATGATATATAACATATCTTTTATGGAAACTTTTTAAGGTTGATTTTTGTCTTTATGTCAGATATCTCAGTATATTTGTAATGACAAGTTAACCTATGAATGTGAAATCACTTATAACTTACGGCAATGAAAAAGGAAATTAAATTCAGTCTCGTATATCGGGACATGTGGCAGTCGTCCGGTAAATACCAACCCCGTGTCGACCAGTTAGTACGAATTGCACCTTTGATTATTGAAATGGGATGTTTTGCCCGTGTGGAAACCAATGGAGGAGCTTTTGAGCAAGTCAACCTGCTCTATGGTGAAAATCCTAACAAAGCAGTACGGGCTTTTACCAAACCCTTCAATGATGCCGGAATACAAACCCATATGCTCGACAGGGGACTAAACGGTTTGCGGATGTATCCCGTTCCTGCCGATGTCCGTCGGTTGATGTATAAAGTCAAGCATGCTCAAGGGGTAGATATAACCCGTATTTTTTGTGGATTGAATGAAGTGAGGAATATTATTCCTTCTATACACTATGCGCTTGAGGGGGGAATGATTCCACAAGCGACTTTGTGTATTACCTTCTCGCCGGTACATACGGTGGAGTATTACACAGCCATTGCCGACAAACTGATTGAGGCCGGTGCTCCTGAAATCTGCCTGAAAGATATGGCGGGAGTAGGACGTCCTGTCATGTTAGGGCGATTGACGAAAGCTATAAAAGAGCGTCATCCTGAAGTCTTGATTCAATATCACGGGCATAGTGGTCCCGGATTATCAATGGCTTCCATTCTTGAAGTTTGCGAGAATGGTGCTGATATTATTGACGTAGCCATGGAACCCATATCCTGGGGTAAAGTTCATCCGGATGTGATCTCCGTACAGGCCATGTTGAAAGATGCCGGTTTCCGTGTTCCTGAGATCAACATGAAAGCATATATGAAAGCACGTGCCATGACACAGGAATTCATTGATGATTTCCTCGGCTATTTCATGGATCCGACCAACAAGCATATGTCTTCATTATTGTTGAAATGTGGTTTACCGGGTGGGATGATGGGGTCTATGATGGCCGATCTGAAAGGAGTACATGCCGGTATCAATATGATACTTCGGAATAATAATCAACCTGAGCTCAGCATTGACGATCTGCTTGTGATGCTGTTCGACGAAGTAGAATATGTGTGGCCCAAGTTGGGCTATCCTCCGTTGGTGACTCCATTTAGCCAGTACGTGAAGAACGTGGCATTGATGAACGTAATGGCACATGTGAAGGGTGAGGAGCGTTGGAGTATGATAGATAATAATACCTGGGGGATGATTCTGGGGAAAAGCGGACGTTTGCCCGGACCTTTGGATCCCGAAATTATAGCTTTGGCAAAAGAAAAAGGATATGAATTTACGGATGAAGATCCACAGAAGAATTACCCTGATCAGCTTGAAGAGTACCGGAAAGAAATGTTGGAGAACGGATGGAAATTCGGACCTGACGACGAAGAACTTTTTGAACTGGCTATGCATGACAGGCAATATCGTGACTATAAGTCGGGGGTAGCTAAAAAAAGGTTTGAAGAGGATTTGCAACGTGCCAAAGATGCGGCATTAGTCAAACAAGGTTTCTCTGAAGAAGACGTGAAGAGAATGAAGCGTGCCAAGGCGGAACCAATAACCGCGATGGAAAAAGGAAGAATCATTTGGGAAATTGATGTGGAGTCACCTTCTATGCCTCCGGAAGTAGGGCATAAGTATGAGCCGGATGATGTATTCTGTTATATTGCCACTCCGTGGCATACTTATGACAGGGTATTGGCCAACTTTAGCGGACGTATCATTGAGGTGTGTGCCAAACAGGGTGCTTTGGTCAATAAGGGAGATGCATTGGCTTATGTAGAAAGATGTGAAGAACCGGCATAACGTTTAAAAGTTGTATTGTTATAGAGTGGATAAGGACCGTTCCCGGTGTAAACCGGGGCGGTCCTTGTTTTTTTGCCCTTTCCTCAAGTTAGATGCCTATTTTCTGTAGGTTGTCTGGTCAATTAAAGAAAGTCTGATAGCTATATTTGACTGTCATATTTGCTATAATATTTGATTTCGGTTAGATATTACATTTGTAATATCCTGTTTGGGTAGAAATCTATTGATTGTTTTTCGTAGTTAGTAAATAAATATTGGTTTTATATTCAAAAAAGAAATAAGGAATCTTTTCTAAGCTTTTAAGTATGGATAGAACTTTTACTTGTAAATAGTGATCAAACCTTATGGATGAAGTTAATCTGAGAAATGACATATACATCTCAAACCCATCTTGGGCGAGTAGAAAAACATATAAGCTAAGTTCTCTTAGAACTCAGTTCTTGGATACATTATAGGCACTTCTATAGGGATTCTGGTGGCTGTTAATTGCCGAAGGGGAAAAAGTAGAAATTAGTATTTAAAAATATTATAGTATATTTATTGTATTTTGATACTTTATATCTATATTTACTCCGCAAAATAAGATTGGCAACTCCTTATTTTAGAATATACAACTAAATCTCATTGACAAATGTAAAATTACGCTGCAATAAAGAGGTTAATATTGTATATAATTTACGTTTTTCAAGAATAACCAAGTTCTAAGAGAACTATAATCTTTATTATAACCTAAATTAACACATATTGTTTAACTAAAAAAGAAAAATGAATGAATAACTCGAAAATTATCAATGTGAGATTGATGAAGAAAATGTTCGTGCTTGTTCTGTCTTTTTTATCTGTTACTGCTTTTGCGCAGAATATAACAGTGAAAGGAATTGTAAAAGATGGAACCGGTGAACCGATTATCGGAGGGAGTGTACTTGTTAAAGGTTCATCAAATGGTACAGTGACAGATATTGATGGCAATTACACCTTATCTAATGTTCCTGTAGAAGGAGTCTTGGAATTTTCTTATATCGGTATGAAGAAACAGGATGTAAACGTAAAAGGTAAAACCGTTATTAATGTTGTGCTTCAAGAAGATACCCAGATATTGGACGAGGTTGTAGTGACAGCTTTAGGTTTGAAACGTGAACAGAAAGCTTTGGGATATGCAGTGACCGAGGTCAAAGGAGACGATTTAAAAGCTGCCAATACGATTTCTCCGGTGGCTGCTTTACAAGGAAAAGTGGCCGGTGTCGAGATTCGTCAGTCGGACGGAGGTATGTTCGGAGCTACAAAAATTCAGATTCGTGGCGCCTCTACCTTGAAAGGCAATAACCAGCCTATTTATGTCATTGATGGGGTTATCCTTGATAACTCGACTTCCGGAAATACAACAATGGACTGGGATGCCGGAAACAATAACGCAAATGATTATGGAAATGAATTGAAGAATTTAAATCCGGATGACTTTGAGACAGTTTCGGTACTGAAAGGTGCAGCTGCGACTGCACTTTATGGTTCGCGTGGTCTGAACGGCGCTGTAGTAATTACTACCAAATCGGGTAAAGGCTTTAAAGGTTTCGGAGTTTCCGTATCTCAAACATTTGGTATCGATCATGCTTACAGAACACCGGATATCCAGACTGAATATGGAGTAGGGGTAATGCCTGGTTGGAAAGACACGGACAACAATGGCTCTGTATGGGATCCTTTTCAGTTTAAACTTGATGATAAAGGAGACCGGACCTTGATTGGTGCGGGTAGTTACGGGTGGGGACCTAAATATGATGGTCAGCCGATCCGTAATTATGACGGTACTTGGACCAACTATTCACCTCATAAGGACAATATGCTGGACCTGTATCAATTGGGACTGAACTCCAATACGAATGTGGCTATTCGCGGTGGGAATGATAAAACATCATATTACACCTCTCTTTCTTATAAAAAAGCAAGATCTACCAGCGAAAAAAATACATTCGAACGTTATTCGTTTTTGTTGAAAGGTTCGCATAAGATCAGTGACCGGGTGGAGGTTTCGGCAGCTATGAGTTTTACTAATTCGAATCCGAAGAACTCTCCGAGAACGGTGGGAGAACGTTTCGTCAATCCGAACGGCACCATTATGACTCCGATGCTGGATGTGAATTATTTCCGTGATAAATATCTGGGTGAGCATGGTGGACTGGCATCTACAAGCTATGGTGATAAGTATGGTTCTGTTCCTGGACGTGATCTGTTTTTCATGATTGACAAATACGATTATTCTCAGAAAGAGACCGTAGTTCGCCCCCAGATGGAAGTGAACGTACAGATTCTGGATTGGTTGAGATTTAAGGCCGATGCTAATATGAACTACTATTATACTAAATTTGAAGAAAAACAGTTGGGTAGTGGATATGCAAATGAAGGCGGTAAGTACACAATGGGGCAAACTACGAAAGAGCAAGCTACTTTTGGCGGAACATTTACTGTCAATAAGCAGATAAAAGATTTCAGTGTAGGTGGTTTTGCGCGGTACGAGTACTATACGAGCCGTTCGGAGGCATACAAAGTATATACAGATGGTGGTATGGTAGTACCGGGACAGTGGTTTGTCGATAACTCAAAGAATCCTAAAAAGTCGGAAGCCAGCATCTCGAATACTAAGCGAATGATGTCTGCTGTTTTTGCCCTGAATCTGGGATGGAAAAATCAAGTTTATTTAGATATAACGGGGCGTAATGACTGGTCTTCTTCTTTGGTATATCAAAGCGGAATGGGTACTTATTCTTATTTCTACCCATCAGTATCCGGCTCATGGCTGCTTAATGAAACATTTGATTTGCCGCGTTGGATCACTTTTGCCAAAGTACGTGGGTCGTGGGCACAGGTCGGTAACGATACCGATCCCTATTATGTGAATTCGGTATATGGTTTTGGAACCAAAGAAATGTATGATGGCAATATCTATGTGAACACTCTGGATAAAACAATGAAGAGTCTGAAGTTGAAGCCGGAACGTAAGAATGCTTGGGAGATTGGTCTGGACTTGCGTTTGTTTGATAGCCGTTTGAATTTTGACGTTACCTATTATAAGGAAAATACGAGGGATCAGATTATGTCGATTGAAGTTCCTGCTATTTCGGGTGTCAACACTCAGTTGATAAATGCAGGTAATATTCAGAATAAAGGTATTGAGATTGCTGTAAACGCCACTCCATATAAAAACAAGGATTGGCAGTGGGATGTCGCAATGACTTATACAAAGAATAAAAATACTATTATTTCATTACATGAAAACGTAGCCGATTACATTGCGCTGAGCGGTTATGCTAATGATTACGATTACCATATCGGTTCGGTTGCCAGAGTAGGTGGTGACTACGGATTGTTGATGTCTGACATTCTCCCTGCCAAAAATGACAAAGGAGAAACACTGTTGGAATGGGACGACAGTTGGAGAGGGGCTTATGAAGCACGTAGCGGAAAAGTACAGGAAGTGGGTAAAATGACTCCTGACTTTTTAGGGTCCTTATCCACTACGCTGTCCTGGAAAAACCTTAGTTTGCATATTGCTACTGATATGCGTTTTGGCGGGTTGGTAGCCTCTTATTCCAACTTGTATGGCACACAGGCCGGATGGATCAAGAGTTCTTTGAAATGGCGTGACCCTGAACATGGTGGCTTGTCTTGGACCAGTCAGTATGGCGATAGCAAAGGTATCTCTTATGGTGATGGTGTTATCCCTGACGGAGTATTTAAGAACGGTACGTTCGCAACACTTGTAGACGGAACTAAAATGGATGTAAGTGGTATGTCCTATAAACAGCTGGTGGCAGAAGGAAAACTGGAACCCACACATGCCGGAACTTATCATGTGAATCGTGCAGCTTGGGGACAGAATACAATATTCGACACTTGGGTACATGAGTTGAATTACATTGCGTTGCGTGAGATCACATTGTCGTATCGCTTTCCGAAATCGGTGGCAAGTAAGTTTGGCGCTCAGGGATTGGGGTTGAGTTTCTCTGCACGCAATCTGGGATATCTGTATAATTCATTACCTAACCATCTGAATCCTGAGAGTGTCCGTGGTAATACGGCTTCTGAGTTCCGTATCCGTGGTTATGAACCTTATACGGCTAACTATATGATGACTGTTAATTTAGATTTCTAAACCTTTAATGTGATATTTAGTATGAAACGAATAATGAAAAAATATCTATATCTTGCAGCTATGACTGTTGTAGGTACAGGGTTCCTGATGTCGTCTTGTAAAGACGAGTTTGCCGGGCAGAATACCGATCCCTCTACAGTTTCTAAACCTAACGTACGCTATTTATTTACTCAATGTGCCATGAGTTTTCAACCGGCCGATTATCTTCAGTGGTTTGCCGGCTTCGATGCAATGTCTACCTGGGTACAGGCAACTGCAGCGGGAGGTGGAAACTCCAGCAAGTTGAATGTGGTAACTCAAACCGGCTGTGGCTATCAGGTCAACGAAGTGCTTCGTTATACCAATGAAATAAAGTATCAGATCAGTCTGATGCCGGATGACGAGAAGGAAAAGTATGAATATATTGCTTATCTATGTAACCCGATGTTGGTATATCTGGGACTTGAAGACTCGGACATGTATGGTTCCCGTCAGTACTCAGAAGCAGAAATGGCTCGCTACGGTGGGACTCTGACTCCGAAATACGATACGCAGGAAGAATTGTTTGAGCTTTGGTTGAAACAGCTTGACGAAACGATTAACTATCTGAAAGAAAAAAATCCGCAGGACGTGCTTGGTGCCCAGGATTTTATTTATAAAGGAAAGCTTGACAAATGGGCCAAACTGGCTAATTCATTGAAGCTTAGAATTGCTGCCCGTCTGATTAATAAAGACAAGGCCCGTGCAATTGCCATTGTGAATGAAGCTGTCCAGAATCCGGCCGGTCTTATTTTATCCCTTGATGATGATTTTGTTTTCAATAAAGGTAAGAGAGATAATAATTGGAACAATGATATTTCCGTTGGTGCAGGAACCAAGCAGTTGATCGATTTTATGGTGAGCAATCGCGATCCACGTCTGTTCTATTTCTTCCAGAAGAATGATTATAACTCTAATGTAGTTCAAGGTTTCTTTGATCAGAAAAGAGCCTTACCATTTTATGTAGAGGCCAATGTGAATTATACGGTCGATGCTGACGGAAAGAAACATTTTGAGAGCTGGAAGGCTCCCGGAGAGCCTTGGGTACGCTATTATGGGGTTCCTTGTCAGGTGGATATCAATAAAAAGGATGAATATAAAGATTATTTCGATCCCAACAACGAGTTGTTCTATTTGCTGAGCAAAGACGATGCGAAAAAGACCTATACTCCGATTGCTTACCGGAATACAGAAAATATTAAAGGTTTGCTTATTTACACGTTCCCCGATGTGCCCGATGTAGCTCCTGTACAGGATAAGGAAGAGTACGGATGGTATGGTTTGTATTTCTCTGCGGGTGAAACAAACCTTTTGTTGGCGGAGTTCAAATTGTTAGGAGCCAATCTGCCGATGACCGCACAACAGTATTTGAACGCAGGCGTGGAAATGTCTGTCCGCGGTTATGATTTTGTTGCCGGTAAGAATCATATTCCTTACTATGATAAAACCTATGCGAACGATGTACATGATAAAACAATCAGTCTGAAGGAAGGTATGATTGATGAAATGCTGTCACATGATGCTTACCACTTGACCGGTGATCTGAATAAAGATCTTGAGAAGGTTTATATTCAGCAATACATTCATTATCTGATGCTTCCGATGGATATGTTTGTTACTGCTCGCCGTTCGGGAGTACCGATGAAGAATAGTACCTTGTTACCATATCAGGACTTCGATCCGTTATTGGGCGACCAGTACGTAATTCCACGACGCTTCCCGGTAAGTAAACCTCTTGATTCTGATTTGCTCCGTGACATTACGATTGCAGCTTATCAAGCACAGGGATATACGTATGAGGGCGAAATGAGTAATTCGCCTGTAACGTTGAGCAAAGAACGTGTTTGGTATGATAAAGAGGCACCGGCTTTTGGTACGGGACCTCAACAGTAATTTCCTGTTTCACATAAATCTGAGGCTGCTTCTATTCACAGAGGCAGCCTTCTTTATTATTCTTATATTATTTTATTTTAAGGAGTTTTTTCTCCGTATACATGATCTGAGACTTTTGAGCTATTATTGAACAATGTTTCTGTGATCAAATTAATCGTCTTTTTATTTTAAAGTTGTTATTTTTTCTTTTTCTTATTTTGAGGGCTTTTCGTATCTTTTCCTTGCTCTTTTTTCTTATCGGCAGAAGGGAATTTTGGAACCAGATTCATCAGACGCAGAATTTGCCCCTGACGTCGTTTGATATAAGGTGAAGGGCGTGCCGAATCAAATCGTATTGGGTTGGGTAAAGTAGCTGCAATTAGGGCACATTGTCCCCTGGTGAGTTTGGCGGCTGTAGTTTTGAACTTATATTTAGCTGTTGCCTGTGCGCCATAAATGCCTTTACCCATTTCGATGGAGTTTAGGTAGACTTCCATAATCCGTTCTTTCGACCAGCATCTTTCGATCAGAAACGTAAAATATACTTCGAATCCTTTTCTTATCCATGAAGATTGAGGCCAAAGAAAAACGTTTTTTGCAGTTTGCTGGCTGATGGTACTGGCGCCCCGTTTCTTTTTCCGGGTTTCGTTTTCTTTCATCGCTTTCTTGATTTCTATCATATCGAATCCGTTGTGTGAAGCGAAGCGATTGTCTTCGGAAGCAATCACAGCCATTGGCAGGCTGGGAGAGATTTTATTAAATGGTATCCATGTATGTTTGCATATCACTTTTTCTCCGGAAGTGAGTTGCTGAACAGAACGGATAATCATTAACGGAGTGACATATACCGGTACGAATCGATAGAAAATGACTGCGCCGATCGAGGAGATAAAAAAGAAGAGGATCAGGTTACGCAGAATGCGAAAGGGTTTCCGGAGTTTCATTGTGTGTGATATTGTTGGTTCGGTATACGAATGTGCCAATGTACCGATTTTATATATCCTCCATCATTCAGGATTAATCAGTATATTGGCACATGGCATAAAACACCTATGGGTGCGTTATGAAATTATTATTTACCAGCCTCAGCGTTTTTAATCATTTGCTCACTGGCGTACATGAATATTTCTACACGACGGTTTTGTTCAGGTGTTTCAGCTTCGTTGTACTGCGAATAGCCTACACCTTCTACCTTTTTGAATTGATAAGGTTTAACACCACAAGACTGAAGGTAATTTTCTACTGCATATGCACGGTTGGAAGATACTTTTTGATTCGCTTCATAAGTACCTACTTTGTCTGTATGACCGATAATGGCTACGTCGACTGTTGGATCTTCTTTCAGAATATTGGCAAATTCAGCTAAAGATTGTTTGGATGCTGCGCTCAGTGCGGAAGAATTGAATGCAAAAAGTATTCCTGACGGGAAAGTTACTTTTACAGCAGCCAGTCCGTTGTTATCAGTAACCTGTTCCACTTGCGCATCTTTAATTTTTGCAGCTTCGGCAGCTTTTTTGTCCATTTTACGACCAATCAACACACCTGCTCCGGCACCTACGGCAGTACCTACTGCCGCACCTATGGCTGCACCTTTTCCTTTACCGGCAATACCACCGATGATAGCTCCCAAAGCAGCTCCCGAACCACCTCCGATGACACCGCCTTTAGCTGTATTGTTCATGCTTCCACAACTTCCGAAAACGAGGGCCATGCTCAGAAACAAAGCCATAAATTTAATCTTCTTCATAATTAAGCTCTTTTTATATAGTTAATAATTAAATGGATACCTCCATTTTATAAAAACATGGCAAATATACAGATTATTTGGTTAGCCTGTCATTTGCCTTGTAAAAAAAACAAGAAGGTATATACTTTTGTTGCCTGAGTTGAACAATTTCTTTTCAGACTACGGGGCGTGACAGTACTTTTCGTTTAATCAGAGCAAACCACCCTGCCAATATCAGTCCTTTAGCAACTGTAGTGACGCACACGGCCCACCAAATGCCTTCTACACCCATGCCCATACGGACAAACAGAATAGCAAGTGGAATACGCATATAGTTACATGTAATACTGATGATGGCAGGCGGAATTGTTCGTCCGATGCCATAGAATACTCCTTGTGTCGTGATTTCAAGCATCATGAAGAGCTGTGAATAGCCATCGATACGGAGAAAAATACCACCGGCCTCATAGGCAGCCTGCTCGGGGACAAAAAGTGCAAATACTTCGTTCCCGAAAAAGACGAATAGTAAGGTACAAAGGGTACCGAAAACCGAAGTCATCAACAAAGTCGTATGCCATGACTTTATTACGCGGTCCGTTCGTCCGGCTGCATAATTTTGGGCGATAAAAGCACTCAGGGCTGTGGAGAATCCCTGCGATGTGTTCCAGGTAATGGCTTCTATTTGTCCTCCGGTCGTAAAAGTCATCAGTCCGATGTGCCCTCCTTGTTCGGATGCAGTACGGCAAAGGAACATGTTGACGAAAGCAAACAGAGTATTGAGAGTAGCTACCGGTAGCCCCAGTTTCAGGATGCGATGGGTGTATTTCTTTTTTAGCCGCGTGAAAAACGGGAACCGTTCCAACAAAGCATCTCTGCAACGTAATTGGTAGATGAAAATGCCGAATACTGCTGCCTGTGAAATCCAGGTAGCATAGGCCGCTCCGTTGGTACCCAATCCGAAACCGAAAATGAAAAGTGGGTCGAGGATAATATTAAGTAATAATCCGGTGCCACTGATATAGAATGGGATTTTGCTTCTTCCAGCCGCATTATAAATACCGGTGAAGGCCGCCGAAAGAAATATGAAAGGCAGTCCGGTAGAAATGATGCGCAGATAAGCAATTGCATTTTCGGTGATGTGTGCTTCCAGCTCGTAAATGCCGATGATGGGACGGGCGAATAGAAAGAGCAGTCCGCCCCAGCAGAGTGAAATAACAAGTGCAATGGTAATGTTGTGCGAAGCAAAACAACGGGCATCTTCGTAATTTTGTGCACCTATGGATTGTCCGACACTAACCTCAGAACCTACTTTATTCAATAGAGAAATGGAACCGGACATCCATGTAAGAATGCCTACTGAGCCTACGGCAGCGACGGCTTCACTTCCGAGGCGTCCTACCCAGGCCATATCTGTCAGGCTATATGCCATCTGGATAAAGGAGGTTGCCATAATGGGCATAGCCAGGTTGAACAGTTGTCTGTTGATAGGACCTTGAGTCAGATTCTTGATTCCTTGCATAATGGTATTTTTGTGGAAAATGAATGGCAAAGATACGATTTTCTTCCGTCTGCAATCCTTATCTTTGCGGAGAAAATTTTATAGCAAATCGGGCAAATATGAAAACAACTTTAAAAACGGCCGGATGGTATCACGTGATGGCGGCGGTGACGGTAATGATATGGGGAACTACGTTTGTTTCTACCAAGGTCCTGATAAAATATGGTCTGTCGCCTGTCGATATTCTGTTCTACCGTTTTTTATTGGCATATATCTGTATCTGGTTTTTCTCTCCCCGTGTGTTACGGGCCAAAAGTTGGCAGGACGAACTGCGGTTTGTGGGGCTTGGATTGTGTGGAGGCTCACTCTATTTTGTTGCCGAAAACACTGCGTTGGGGATGACGCTTGCTTCAAATGTATCACTCATTATCTGTACAACTCCTGTCTTAACAGCGCTGCTGGCTCCTTTCTTTTATAAAGGTGACAAATTGAAGGCCCGTTTGGTAGGTGGCTCTTTGATAGCACTCATTGGAGTGGGACTGGTTGTGTTCAATGGCAGTTTCATTCTGCAGCTTAGTCCGGTTGGCGATATTCTGACTCTGGCGGCAGCATTGATGTGGGCTTTCTATTGTTTACTTCTCAGGCGGATGAATACTCATTATCCAACGTTGTTCATAACACGGAAGGTTTTCTTTTATGGTCTGCTGACCCTTTTACCTCTCTTTTTTGTCTCTCCTTTGCAGATGGATACACATATTCTTTTCCAACCGGTCGTTGTTTTAAACCTGCTTTTTCTGGGAGTGATTGCTTCGATGCTGTGCTACATTATGTGGAATACGGCAGTGAAACAATTGGGAGTGGTTTGCACTACCTGTTATATTTACGTTGTTCCGCTTATTACCTTACTGACTTCTGCTATCGTGATTGACGAGACAATCACGATAGTTGCTCTATTGGGATCGGCATTGATTTTGAGTGGAGTCTATATTGCCGAACGAGGAGTAGGCAAGAAAAAGTAGATCTGTATGGTCTTCAGTTTTCGGTCTCTTCTATTTTTGAAGAAATTTTCTCGATGGCTTCACTTAACTTTTTTTCGGGAGGAATTATATTGAAATCCTCCCAAAAATCTTTGTCGTATACAAATGGAGTTTCTGCAAAAATGGTATGTGTAGCCAGTCGGTCACTGTAAGCGAAACGGCTGACATTGCCCGTTTCTATCTTACAAGTGACCATTTCAAACCAAGTATGCAGGTTTGTATTGCTGAGCCATTTGTTCCTTTGTTTTATCTTGAAGTGTAAGTCTCCACGGACATGGTGGATGTAATACGTTTGATTCCAGGGCTTATAAGATACCGTATAGACTACCTTTTGTGGAATAATCCGGATATTGCGGCTTCTTTTTTCTACCAGCATGTTGGCGGCTTTGTGTATATACCGGGGAATCAATTCGAATCGTGCGCGTAGCAGGGCACCATCTTCAGTATCGATATAGAGTTCTCCACAATAGTATGGGGTCTTGATGCCCGGATGTTGTTTGAAGTAGATCACGTTGGCAAGCCGGTTATCGATTACGGCAAGATCGCTGGAAGTATAAACGTATACACACTCTTTGGAGTCCGGAAGTAGGAAATTGGGCAGACTCTTGATAAGATCCAATTCGATACAGGCGTGGATACCCGATTTCATTTTAGCAATTAAAGTGTCTTTTACGGCTTGGTTGGTGATGCGTCGCATTTTCAGTAACTTCACCTGATCAGCCTTCTCCGGATCGTCCGAAGGAGCTTTGTATATCTTGAAAATTCCCTCTGTCAGACTGACAAACCGATTCTTTTGTTCGATTCCTTCTCTGTAAAAAGAAGTCAGGTAGACAGGATTTTGTGAGTAATTCTTTTTTCGCAATTTGAGCATTTCTCTCAACAGGCGTACCGGGTTGACAATACGTACGATAACCTCCTGCAAAGGAATTACTTTGGGTTCTAATGCAAAAGTACCGCTTCGTCCGGCAAGGAGGGAAGCGTCCGTCGTTTGTGGCACATAGCCCAGATGTGAAAAGTGAATCCGCCTGTTTTGGAGAGAGTCGGGCAGATTAAGTCTGAAACTTCCATTTTGATTGCTAACGCTGCCGATAGAGGTTCCCTGCACACTTACGGTAGCATAGGGAATCGGTTCTCTGGAAAGTTGGTCTATTAATATTCCCTCAAGGGTGAAAAAGAATGTGTTGTCTTTGTGCGAGCTTGCTTCCCGTTCAGTTGTTGCTATGGTTTCCGGTTGGTTGATAATAATGTGCTTATCCACAGAGCGGAGTTGAAGACTGTCGCTGCCGATGATGTCATAAATGGCCTGACGTACGGTTCGTTTTCCGCCTTTTAATTTTATCTTACGTTCATTGTCAATCAGTTTGCTGTCATAGATAAACAGATATCCTGTCTCTTCTGTTATTTTGGCCAAAGATTGATAGACTGTTGCTTCAGTTCTTGGAAGCCGGATGATGCGGTCGAAGATACCGGAGCCGTCTGCTTTCACCCGAACTGCCATAAACAATAGCAGACAAGTGAATAAATATTGCAGGGAGAGACTTTTCAAAGTTTTCATTTCTTTTTCTTCTTTAAGTTCCGGAGCTACTTAGTAAGAGTGATTACATTATGCTTACGTGTACACTTCAGGTTCAGTGCCATGCTAATTAATTCGGCCATTTTTTCAGGGGAGTCATCCGAAAAAGAAACTGTCAGCAAATGTTCGTCCAATTCCGGGGAACTCTCTAAATGGATCTCTGACTGGCGTAGATTAATGGCATGCAGGATATTGTCCAGCCGTTCGTCTTTAAAGCACATCTTTTGCATATAACGGGCAAACTGTTTGGAATCTTTGGTTGCAGTCAGGTGCCATTTATTCTGTAATAAAGTGGCAGTTTCTCCTGCTTTGACGTGTATTTCTTGTCCGTTCTGTTTTTGAGTGACTTTTACTTCGCCTCGCTGGACGGATAACTCAAATGGAGAATTACCACTGTTTTTTACATGGAAGGCTGTACCTATCACCTCAATCTGTACTTTTCCGGTTTCAATGAAGAAAGGACGTGCACGATTGCCCGCTACATCAAAAAGGGCATTCCCTTTTAGGCTTACCTCTCTTCTTTTTTCAGAAAAGTGTTTAGGATATTGCAATGAGGTTTGTCCGGAAAGATAGACTACAGAACCATCTTCAAGAGTGGTGACCAGTATGTTCTCTTCTTTATTGGCCTTGACCAGTAACTCACCGGTAGATGGTTGGCTGTCGGTTCGTAATGTTATGGGCAGATAGATACATAGGAATATGATTGCTGCAATCGATATTGTGCTGATCCATACAACCGGACGTATGGCGGAGCTGTGCCCCTCGGCAGGTAGCAGCCCATCTGTCTCCAGGCGATTATATAACTTGTTCCACGCCCGGTCTGTTTTGATCTTGTTTTTTTCTATTCGATTCATGATGTCTGAATATAGTTCTCAATTTCTTTTCGTAATGTTTGGAGTGCCCGGGTCATTTCTTTCTCCACAGTCTTCACCGATAGTGAGAGGAGGGAAGCTATCTCAGAGTACTTCTTTCCTTCTGTATGGTGCAGACGAAAGATCTGGAAACGGCGCTCCGGTAATTTTTTAAGGGTTTTGTCTATCAGCTGTTGCAGTTCTTTGTATTCAATCTGTTCCTGTGGATCGGCTGAAGCCACATTTTCCGGAATAGATAGAACCGCATCCTGATAGCGTTTTCTGACGTCTTGGTGTTCGCAGTACTGGATGGAACGGTTGCGTACAGACCGATAGAGATAACTCTTGATAGAATGAAAGATTTCAAGTTTTTCACGGTCTTTCCAGAGTACATAGAACAATTCTTCAACAATTTCTTCTGCTACGTCTGTTTCTCCCGTTATGCTGGCGGCGTACAGGCAAAGCGGAGTATAATATTGGCGGAATAATGTTTCAAACGCCTTTATATTTCCTTCTTTTATTTGAGTGAGTACGAATACGTCGTTCAGCATATCGGGGGTATTGGGAGTTAGAATTCGTCAAAGATACTAAAAAAAGTGGTTACTGTTTCTGTTGCTTTTTCAGTTTGTTTACCGCATGTTCCAATGATTCGGTGGGTTCTATGATGTTATAAGTTCCCCAGAAGTTGTCATTGGTAAAGTTATCCACTTTGTCGGAAAATACATGGTTTTGTTTGAAAGCGACTTTATAGGGAATGGCTGTTATGTTGTTTTCTTCCCTGTCTGTCACTACCATTTCCGATAAGATCGTGTAATTGGTAGAAAAGAGTTTGCGTTTCCAGTCACATTTGAAACGAATGTTGTTCCGGATATAACTCAGATAAGTAACGTCTCCCTGATTCTTGTACGATACCAGGTAGGATACTTCTACCGGCTTGAAATGCAGTCCGAAAGGTTTTTTCCTCAGAATAGCTTGAGTCGCCTTGTTTTTGTCATCCATACTGAGATTGAACTCTGCCCGCGTGAACGAAAGGCGTTCCTTGTCAATATAGAGTGTACCATAGCACAGAGGATAAGACAACTTTACTTTAGGGCGGAAACTGATGACATACTGTGACCGGTCACCGATGCTGGTCGGGTCTTCCATACGAAATTCGTAGAACAATAAATCTTCTTTAGCCAACAGGCAATCAGGGTTCTTTACTACATCAATATAAATGGCCATATTGGGACCTCCAAGTAATTTTACAGCCAGTGTATCGCTTTGCTTTTGGCTTAGCAGTCTGCGCCCTTTGGAAATCTGAACCCGGTCTCGTTCGGCTGTTTCATTGTAGGGTGTTTTATAAATGTCTATTACGGCTTCCGATATATTGATATACCGTCGTCCTTTTTGGGCAATTTCCCTGTAGAATCCCTTGAGCATATTGCTTTTCGGACTGTAGTTGGTTGGAATCTTGCGAAGTGCTTCTTCCACAATGCTTCGTGGATCTCTGGCCCGTACTATAATCTCGCTGAGTAAGTTGGCATAAGGAGAGAGCCAAATGGTCTGTTCCGTGAGGCTTTCTCCTTTCAGGGGGATTCGGGCATTGAGATAACCGATATGCGAAACTTCTATGTCTTTAGCTTGAATCGATTCGGGAATTTTTAAAGAGAATTCTCCGTCAGTATTGGTGATGGTACCGATATTACTTTCCGGTATCGAGACATTGACATGCTCCAGCTTCTTTTTATTCGATTTATCCTTGATTACGCCACTGACTATCGTATATTTTTCCACATTGTCCTGTGCTGCCAGTGGAATAACACCCGACAGAATCAAAACTGCCAGTACACATCCGATTGATTTTATCCATTGCGTTTTCATCTTTTTCAGAGTTTAAAGGGTGAATAATAGTTTGCTTCCTATACATAAGATCGTTCAAACAGAGAATACCCTACGAGTTTCTGGAGAAAAATGAAAAAAACTTTAATGAAGAGTGTTTTTCAGGGACAATCTAATCGTTTTACTTCAAAATCTCGTTCAAATCTTTAGTGAGACATCCCCATTTGAATTCATGGTTAGGTGTCAGATAAGGGTACTTGGCATAAGAATTGCGGGTGACAACTTTAAATCTTACTATTTGCTCCCCTCTGATCCAACCATAAAAGCCAACTTCTTTTCTGTTGAAGTCTACCCACCCTACAACGACGTAATCTTTTGTTTCGGGGTGCTGTTCCTGTGGATAACCATAGGTCCAGTTGTCGGATGGAGGATTGGCGGTTGTTTTCTTTGCCACTTTGATATCTATTTTGGCACCGTTTACTTTTACGTCAAATTCATCGGTATGATGGGATTGGAAGTCTGTATGATCCAATTCGAATGGAATTCCCAGATTACTTAAATGTTGTTGGAATGCTAACTCTCCGATGCAGCCTAACAGAGCTTTATCCAATCTCTCTTTATCGGATAACCTGAAACGTGAATAAAGTCCGTTTTCTATCATTTTTTCAGCTTTGGCTTTTGCTAATGCAACCGTTTGATCAAAATTTAAATTTTGTACAATCATAGTAATAAGGTGTTTTGTATTTTATATCCGGTTATTGAATGAAAGCAAAGATAGTTTTTTTATATCGTAATAGTGGTATGAAAGCTAAGTATTCACTACATTTGCGCAGATTATGATTGCTGATAGATTATGAAAAGAGGAAAACTATTGATACTTCCCTTATTGGGAACCCTTATACTGACAAGTCTTTTTTCCTGTGGTGTAGACCGCTGGCCGGAATATTATCCGGAGACGGGACGTGACATTTGGATAGATAGTGTGATGCGTCAGGAGTATTTATGGTATAAAGACATGCCTTCACCTGCCGCTCCGGATTACTTTCAGGAGCCGGCAGAATTTCTAAAAAAGGCTGTTGCTTCCATGGATAAGGGCTTCAGTAATATTGACTCTCTGCTTGACGAGCCTATCCCAAGCTATGGCTTCGACTATAGCTTATACAAAGTGCTTGATAACGATACGGCTTATAATGCTCTGATTTCTTATGTTGTTCCAGGGTCACCGGCCGAAGAGGCCGGATTGAAGCGTGGGCATTGGATTATGATGCTGGATGGAGATTATATCACCAAAAAGGTAGAGCCGGAATTGCAACAAGGAGGTGTCCGGACGCTTCAAATAGGTGTATATAAAGAGGTAGTTGGGGAAGATGGCAAAACAACTGGTAGTGTCGTACCGATAGGGGACACAACGATATCTGCTTCACGTTCTTTGACCGATAAGCCTGTCCATTATTTCGATGTTATCCCTTGGGATGGAAAAACGGTTGGGTACCTGATGTACAATGAGTTTAAAGCGGGATCAACAGCGGATAGCCAGGCCTATAATGACGATTTACGGAAAGTTTTCCGGAAATTCCAGACAGATGGTGTAAATGAGTTTGTGTTAGATCTCCGATATAACACCGGTGGCAGTTTAGATTGTGTACAGCTGCTCTGCACTATGCTTGCACCGGCTGATAAAATGAATCAATTGCTTGCTTTATTGAGGTATAATGATAAACGTGTAGAATCGAATCAGGATCTGACGTTCAATCCGGAACTTATCCAGTCGGGTGCAAATCTCAACTTATCTACTGTTTATGTATTGACTACCAATGCTACGAGAGGAGCTGCGGAGATGGTTATCAATTGCCTTAACCCTTATATGAAGGTGATATTGATAGGAACTCAAACTGCGGGAGAATATGTTGCTACAGAGCCTTTTGTTCATCCTACGGATCGGTTCATCCTGAATTTAGCTGTATGTAATGTATTCAACGTACAAGAAAAATCGGATTATGTCAACGGTTTCAAACCTGCATATGAATATAACGAGGATTCTTATTTAAGCACTTATCTGCCTTTTGGTAATACGAATGAGACATTGCTGAGTGTAGCATTGAAAACAATGAGTGGTGTATCGGAAAACGGAGGAGGAGAGGGAACAACACGTATGGTTGTAACGAAGAGACTTATGAAATTCCATCCTCGCCGCGGATTGACTTTGGGAATATCGGAAAAGTAATCTGTCATTTTGTATTTTAGAAATGCGGAGAGACGTTTCTTTACGGACTGACGATGACAAATAGAATAAAAATGCGTGGATTTTGCAATAGCATAATTCATGCGTTTTGCATTTGGGAAATATTGTGCCCACGATGAAGGGCAATTGACGAATGTTGTAATAAAATTGAATGCTGAAATAGCGGAATGGTTCCAAAATGCTATTCTCCAGATGTTCATCTATAGTTGAATTCTGGAAGAAAATTGCCTTTTTTTGGTTCGGTTTATCATTTTTCTCACGACTTGACCTTGTTTTGCTTTCTGAAATTAATATCCTGAAAACAGAAAGTTAACTTTCTGTTTTCAGGATATTAATTTTCTCTTGATAAGAAGTTCGTTCTTTATTTTTACGATGTTAACTTCTTGTTAACGACTTCCGGCTTTCATCCTATAAATATGCGGAATATTTGCATCTTACTTGCCGATTCATTCCTGTTTCGCTGTTTTTTGAAAAATGAATAGTTAGTCAAAATGGACTTTCTACGATTTTCTGATCAGGATCTGAGGATATTGCTTGTATAATGTCAATCGTCAAGTGTAGATACAGATATATACTTTGCAGCTATTTCACATAGTTAATCAGCCATTTTACCATTTCCGGATCATAATGTGAGAAGAATAGACTTTTTTCATTGTCAAGTGCGGCTATAACCGTCATTTCTCTTTCTGTCAAACTGAAGTCAAAGACATTGAAATTCTCAATCATACGTTCTTTATGTGTAGACTTGGGTATTACTACTATGCCACGCTGGATTAAGAAACGTAGAGCAACTTGTGCAACCGACTTTCCATATTTGACACCAATGGCGGCCAAAGTCCCGTTGGTGAAAAAATCATTTCGACCTTCGGCAAACGGTCCCCAAGCCATTAGTTCTGTGCCGTATTCCTGCATGACTTCCTGTAGTTTTCTTTGTTGATTGAATACATGGGTTTCCATTTGATTCACCGCTGGCTTTATCTCGCAGAATTCTGCCAGATCGACAAAGCGGTCGGGATAGAAATTGCTGACTCCGATAGCTCGCACTTTACCTGTTTTGTTTGCTTCCTCCATGGCGCGATAAGTGCCATAATAATCATTGAAAGGTTGGTGAATCAAAAGCAAATCGATATAGTCGGTTTGCAATTTTTGCAGAGATTCCTCAATAGATGCCTTTGCTTTTTCGTAGCCTGCATTCGATATCCAAACTTTCGTAGTGATAAATAGATCTTTGCGGGGAATGTTTGATTTTCGGATGGCATTTCCCACGCCTTCTTCGTTTCCATAGGCTTGGGCTGTATCGATCAGCCGATACCCTACACTGATAGCATCTGATACGCATCTTTCACACTCTTCGGGAGTTACTTGATATACTCCGTACCCTAAAATCGGCATTTCAATGCCATTGTTCAGTTTTACATATTCCATAATCATATATTATTAGATTACACATTTACCGGCATTAGACTGATCATTCAGTTGTTTTTTGCCTTTTTGATTCAAATGCAAAAATAGTCGGTTTTGTTCGTTGATATAGGATATGGATTACAGCTTTTATTACCTTTATTACGGATTAAAAAGTATTATTGCATTATGTTTACCAGATGGTTTGAAAACACTTATAAGATAAACTTGTTCCAACTGTTGTCATAATAAAAATTGTGGTTATCTTTGCGTTCTACTAAAAAAGTTTGGATGTTTAAACTTAAGAAGGATTCCGTGAAGTAAATAACCTTTTAAACGTAAGTTTGAGGTTATGCTGCAATTCTGGCTCAGGCATATTTTTTGTCTGAGATATTTTCATATATATACATTAATAAATTAAAGCATCATGAATAACGATAATAAATCAATTCACGAATTCGATTTCGATTTAATCTGCGAATATTTCTCAAGTATAAAACGACAGGGGCCTGGCAGTCCTGAAGTGACCATTAAAGCTCTTAGTTTTATTGAGGATCTGAACGAAAATTCTCGTATAGCTGATCTTGGTTGTGGTACAGGCACTCAGACAATGACATTAGCCGGGCATACATCCGGACAAATCATAGGTTTAGATTTGTTTCCTGCTTTTATAGACATTTTCAACTACCATGCCAGTCAGTTGAGCTTACAAGATCGGGTAAAGGGAATTGTAGGTTCAATGGACAATCTTCCATTCAGTAGAGAAGAGTTGGACTTGATCTGGTCCGAAGGAGCAATTTATAATATAGGTTTTCAGCATGGGCTGAAAGAGTGGTGGCAATATTTGAAAATAGGGGGCTATATCGCTGTCTCAGAAGTTTCCTGGTTTACTGATAAACGGCCTGCCGAGATTAATGACTTCTGGATGGATGCTTATCCTGAGATAGATACTATTCCCAATAAGGTTGCCCAAATGCAAAGGGCCGGGTATATCCCTGTTGCCTGTTTTATTTTACCTGAAAACTGTTGGATAGAACATTTTTATACTCCACAAGTAGAAGCCCAGGAGAATTTTCTGAAAAAATATGCCGGTAATAAAGCTGCTGTGGATTTTATTGCCAACCAGCGTCATGAGACCCAACTTTACTATAAGTATAAGGAATATTATGGGTATGTGTTCTACATAGGAAAGAAAATCTGATGTTCCTGTCAAAAAGTTAAAGAGGCTCTAAAGGTTATTATTATGGTATTGATAAATACCTTTAAAAGGATTGGGAAAATGAATTTCATCTTTCCCAATCCTTTCTTTTAAGTAGTGTCGTAAGGATTGATAGGTGTTTTTTCAGACTGTTTGTAAATATAGGTAGGCGATAAGAAAGGTTTATTTTTCGCGGGCAATCTCGACAGCTTGTTTGATGCGGTCGGCCATACCGATTCCTCCTTTGAGATTTCCTGCCAATACCAATCCGGGATATTGCTTTTGTAGTTCGTTAATTGTGGTAAACCTGTCGGCGCTGCTGCTTTCGTATTGGGGAATGGCTTTTTCATGCCGGAAGATGCGTATCAGATCGGGTATTATTCCAACAGGATAATTCAGCATCTCGTGCATGGTAGTGCCAATTAACGTGGTAATTTCGTCATTGCTTTTTGTCAGGAGTTCGGGATGCCTTGTTCCGCCCAGGAAATATGAATACAAGGCGCCATCCTTTGGAGAACGGTTGCTGAAGCAAGCCGATGGAAACAAAATACCTAAAACAGATTTTTGTTCACAGGAAGGAACCAATCCCCCAAAGGCAGGGAACTCTTTTCCATAAGTATTACGCAGACCCACACAGACTTGCATAACGGGAGCATAGGTAAGATTGCTAATCCGGTTCATTTGTTCGGTGGGGATAAAAGGAAGAAGTGGAGGCAGGGCATAGGCAGGTATGGTGGTTATCACCTTCCGACAACGAATTTGATCGACCTTTCCGTTGGCATCTGTAAAGCAAACCAACCAACCACGCTCACAAGGTATCAGGGATGTTGAGGTGGCTCCCAATGAGAATCGTTTATTTCCAATGGCCTGTTCCAATGCTCCTGTCAGATTACTGAGGCCTCCATGGGTAGAGAAAACTTTTCGTGTGGCCAGTCGATCGCGTTGGTTTCGGGGTGAAAACGATTTTGCAATGCCACCGCGAATGAAGCTGCCATAGGTCTGTTCAAGCTGATAAAGCTTAGGGAGGGCGTGACGGGTGACCAACCGCATGGGGTCACCGGCATAGACACCCGAAATGAACGGGTCTACCGCATAATGCAGATAAGACGTGCCCAAGCGACGTTGTACCAGTTCGCCAATGGTTTCGTCAGGATTGTTTCCTCTTGAGCGGAAAGGTTCGCATAGGATATTTAATTTATCTTTTGTACTGAACAACGGTGTGGTAATTGCATTGAACAGTCCCGAGGGGAGAGGGTGAAAACGATTACCTTTCCATATAAGACGTTGTTTGGAAGCTTCGCGGGCTGTTTCTAAACGGCAGATTGGAGAGAGTGCCTCGAGAAGTTCGGCTACTTCAGGGTGAGAGATTATACCGGTATTCGGTCCGCTTTCGAAGGTGAAGCCACTTTCGTGGTAGGTACATATCTGACCGCCCGTGCGGGATTGTTGTTCGATTACTTCGACATCACATCCCTTGCGAGTGAGGTAATAGGCGATAGTCAGTCCGGTGAGACCTGCACCAATGATAATCGTGTCTCGCAAACGATAATTTTTTGTTTCTGGTTGGTTCATTTTTACAAAGGTTTTGAATATGAGTGTGGGGTATGGAGCATAAGCTTGTCAAGTGAAGCGGCTACGTTACGTACAAATGCCGAACCTTCGGTTGTCATCTCAAGATAGTCATCAGTATAGTAAATCAGCCCGTCATTGGCAAAGACCGACAGTTTCTGTTCATCATAGGCTGTAGCGGCTTTTAGAGTCGGTACTGATACGTGCAAACGGTTTGACAGAGCTTTCCAATCGATGCATCCATTGCACATTAAGGTTTCAATCACTTCTCTGGTTAATTGCTCGGTTGGAGAAAGGGCGTAGCCTTTGGTAATACATAGTTCGCCTTTGCCGATAATCTCGATGTAGTGGGGAATATCTTTCGTGTTTTGAGCATAGGCCGATTCGAGTTGGCTGATAGCAGTTACGCCCAAGCCATATACCTGTGCAGTAGTGCGTCGGGTACAATAACCCTGAAAGTTGCGGTGTAATTTTTTGGTTTGCATGGCGATACTCAGTTCATCGTTTGGGCGTACAAAGTGATCCATTCCGATAGATTGATAACCGGATTCAAGCAATAGCTTGGCAGCAGTGACAAACATATTCCGTTTTTCACGATTATCGGGTAGACCTGATTTCTCCAGAATCAACTGTCGTTTATTGATCCAAGGCACGTGGGCGTAACTGAATGTGACCAGTCTGTCGGGTGATAAGGAAATGGCTTGCTCTATACTACGGGCAAAGCTTTCTACTGTTTGCTTGGGCAAGCCATAAAGAAAGTCAAGGTTGATGCTTACCCCCCTTTCACGTAGCAGAGCAAAGATATCTTCCATCGCTACTAAGGAAGGGCGGCGATTCACTGTTTTCAGGACTTCGATGTTAAAGTCTTGCACGCCAATACTGACACGGTTGAAACCACATTCGGTTAACTGTAGCCAATCTTTCTCAGAAAGATATCCGGGATGGCATTCAATGGCTATTTCCGGACGATCGATCATCCGGAATGATGATAATAGGTGAGCATTCAGCTCTTTGATCAAGGCTATAGGAATGGCTGTGGGGCTTCCGCCTCCATAATGTATTTGTGCGATCGGGCGGCTCTTGTCCAACAAAGGAAGAATTTGATCCATCTCCTGATGCAAGGCCTTTACATAGGATTCAATGACTTCGGGACGTGCCATAGGATATGAGTTGCATCCGCAATAGTGACACAAGTGTCGACAGAACGGGATATGCAGATAAAACGATAACGCACGTTCTGAAACCTTGTTCGATTGCTGCACAGCCTCCAGGTAGCGGCTGTTGGTAAACGGTTCAAAATAATTGGCCGGTGGATAACTGGTGTATCGGGGTACCGGTACATTGTATTTATTGATTATTTCAGTATACATATGTGTTAAGAATGAATAGTTTGAGATTCTTTTCTGAAGAAACAAAAGATATAGATCAGCGATATGGAAGCCAATACGACTTCGAAGATAAATAGACCGTGATAACCAACCCTGTCGGCCACCACTCCGCTAAGAAAGGCCATAAGCAGACCACTTAGGTGTGTGAGTACAGTTTGAATGGTAAAATCAGTTCCTTCGCATCCTTTGCGTACACAATCCATGGCAGTGGTATATACCACAATGGTTGCCATACCGTAGGCACTCCACAATAGTACGATGCCCAAACAGAGCATTGGGAGTGAGGGAGGCGTCCACGAAATACACATAAAATAGAGTGTGGTAAACAGAATGAATATCGCGAATAGTATTCTGGAATAATATCGTCCGATTTTGCGAACCAGTAATCCGGCCAGAAAAGATGATGCGAAAGCGGCTCCGGTACCTACGATGCCTATCATAATGCCTATCTCTTTCATCGAATAGTCCAGATCAACCAGGTAAGAACGCAGTACCGATAAAATGCCGATAATGCTGGCGTAGTAAAGTAGTAGGAATCCTATTTGTTTCCAGATACTGCGGCGGGCAAAGAACCATATAAAATCGGTAAGTCGTGCTCGCTTTGCAGATTCCTTGACAGTCATTTTCATGCGCTTATTCTTCAGTAACGGGATAACTGCCAATAGTACGAAAATGCATAAGCACGGTATCACTGCATGCCAGCCATAGTGTTGGAGAACAAGAAGCAGCACGCCCGTTCCTATTAATGTACCTCCGAAGCTACCCATTGATTGCATACTGTTGACCAAACTTTTATCCCGCTTGTCAAAAGAAAGTACAGCAAGTGTGTCTGTGGCTATATCTTGTGTAGCTGAAGCTACAAGTGATAGAAACACCAATCCGATAATGAGGTAAAGGTCTGTCTGGATGTCGAGTAGCCCTACTAAAAGGATCAGTAAAGCATATACTATTTCGGATGAAATGATACAGCGTTTATAGTCTTTCATGGTGATGCAATGCCGGTCGATGAGTGGTGCCCAAAGAAACTTCAATATCCATGGAAGTTTGATAAGCTGTAATAAGGCGATGGACGAAAGAGAGTAATCAGCCTGTCTCATCAATACTTGTATGGCAGTAGAGAAGAAACTCATCGGGATGGCCTGTGCGATATATAGACAGAAAAACGTACCAAGGTTCAGTGTCTTCTGGGATAGTGGGAAAAATCTGTTTATTTCCATTTTTTGATGTTGCTTGATTAAAGACGGACGCTGACAGATGTCCCCAGGGTGATGGGTTTTCCTTTTTGCGCATAGGCTTTGCTTGTCACGAAGTAGTAGCTCAGATAGTCGGTATTGGTGAGGTTTTTGCTCCAGACTTCCCACGTAAAGTTTCCTTTACTCGCACCAATTTTCAGATTGACCAGTGCATACAGGTTTTGTTTGGCTTGGTTGTCTTCGTACCAATAGATTGGGCCTGTTGCCGATACGCCACCATTGAGTGTAAGGCGGTCGATCCAGGAGCAGATGTTGTAGAATGTATATCCGGCTGTTAAAGAGAAGGTGTGACAGGGGACCATAGGCAGGTAATTACCCCCATAATCTTTTAGGGTGCCACGTTCTTCTTTCTTATAGTGAACAAATCGGGCATCTGTATATCCATAATTCATATGTACGACCAATGAATTTACCGGACGAGCCTGCAAACTTATTTCGACGCCTTTATTGCGAGAGCGACCGGCGTTTCGGATTATATTACCTACAGCTGGAATAGTATTGGTTATCTGCTGGTTGCGCCAATCTATATAGAACAATCCTAAGTCGGTTGTCAGTCGACCATTCAGGAAAGATAGCTTGGCGCCTATTTCGTAGTTCCAGTTATATTCGGGTGAATAGATATACTCGTCATCGTTGAGGAAAGAAACATTAAATCCTCCGGTTTTATATCCTCTGGATACGGAAGCGTAAAGCAATTGATTGTGGGATGAGAGATATTGCAAGCTGAACTTGGGAGTAAACTGGCTGAAGTGAAGGGATCTGTCGAATTGTCCGAGAGATTTTGTTTCTCCCTTACCATCCAACGGCTGTTGCACTTTGGAAAAATCGCATCGGGCCTGTTCATAATCGTAACGTAAACCCACAGAGCAGGACAAACCTTGGAACAGATCGAGTGTGGATTGATGATAAAAAGCAATCCCTTGAGTGGGGATCTCACTATTAGTAAGATGCCGGGTGGTATCTGTAAAACGACTGAGGTCAACTTTCCTATCTACCGTTTGCCGGAAAGCAAAAAGCCCCGTTATCCAGTGATAACGACTGTTATTGACAGATTTTGCTGTAAACTCCTGGCAATACATATGCTGTCGTATCCGGTTTTGCCCGTAGAATATATTGCGGGGCGAGAAATCTTGATCAATCCCCATTTTATCTTGTATATACTGATAGGAGGTTTGGCTGTTGAAACTAATGCGGGAACCATCGTAGCGTACATTAACCCCGGAAGTCAACAGATTTCGTCGATACAGTCCTTCATCATTGTAGTTTACGGCTTCTGTTGTTCCGTTATCGGCATTGTACAATCCGTATGGATATCCTCCCTGATTCGAATACTCGTAGGAAGTTATGAAACGGGTGGTCCAATGGGCTGCAGGTTTCCATATCAGTCCGATTCGTCCTGCTCCATTATCAAGCTTGTCCGCTTTCTTATGGGTATACAGGTTTGTAAAAAAGCCATCATTGTGGTGGTAATTGCCGCTAATGGATAAGCCCAGTTGTTCGTTTACCTTTGTATGGTTTGAAGCCATCAATCGAATATCATTGTAACTGCCATATCCTAACCGAAAACGTGTACCTTGATAATCAAGGGGTGAATGGGTGTATATATTGATAATTCCACCGATGGAGTTACGTCCGTAGAGAGTGCCTTGTGGGCCGCGAAGCACCTCTATACTACTTATGTCCGACAAGTCAACATCGAAAGCTGAGGTTTCAAAATGGGGAATTCCATCGACATAAAACCCCACCGATGGAGCATCTTTTTTTGCTCCTATGCCTCGGATATAAACCGGAGAGTTTTGTTTAGATCCATAATCGGGCATATAGAAATTAGGCAGTAAGGAGCTTAAGTCTTTAGCTCCCGATATTTCATTTTCTTTAAGGAAGCGATTATCTAAGGTAGAAATAGAAAGTGGTTCACGATTGGGACTGTTCTGTTTAAAACCTACTATCGTTACTTCATCCAGATTGATAGGCTTAACCAATACCGTATCGGGTTCATTAGCTGAAACCATTGTGGAAAAGGGTAGGAGGAAAAATAGTTTTCTTATCATATTTTTAGAATTTGCGGCAAAGGTAGACCATGTTTCCAGAGCGGGCAATCCTCATTTCTTAGGATTTTATCTACCAGTTTCAGTTTGCCTTGCATTAATCGTTTTTATCTTTTATTCTGACATTATTGGTCGTGTGCCTTTTTCATGTTTTCTTCTGGTATATAACAAATTCAGCTGGGGTGGATAATCTGCGCATAATCCATCTGTGTAATTCGGTAGAAGGAAAATTTAAGGAGTTCCGGTAATAAGCGGCTGGGGCATGGATACCTATTTTTATGGCAACTTTTTTTAACTACGGAATTATTTGTATATTACTGAAGTCTTTCGTTATTTTGTGGCGAATTGGTTCACTTATGCTTTTCTGCATAAGTGATTAAAAGGGAATCGGGTGTAAATCCCGGACAGTCCCGCTGCTGTGAAACTCCGGTAGACTTACCGATACTAAACTTATTGCCACTGCATTGCCCAAGTAGATGAGGAGAAGTGTGGGAAGGCATCGGAAAGGAGGAGTCAGTCAGAAGACCTGCCATTCATCAAAGGCTGTTTCTACTCGGGGGGTAGGGAAACGGTGCGAAACGATAAAATAATTCATTTCAAGAACATTTCATGCAAATAATCAAGAGGAATGGGGCAACGGAACCATATAATAGAGAAAAGATAGCCGTTGCGATACGGAAGAGTTTTGCCAGTACCGGAAGAGAAGTACCGGACGAAACCGTTTACACAATTGTAGATGAAGTAGAACTCTTTTTGTGTGATGAAGTACACCGTAGCGTGGAACAGATTCAAGATGAGGTAGAACGTAGTTTGATGGAACATGGCTTTTATGCCGAAGCTAAAAACTATATACTTTATCGTTGGCAACGTACGGAACGGAGAAAAGCTTTTAACCATATTGTCAGCAGTATAGGTTCTGAAGCGTTGGCTGACACATTGAAAGATATTCAAAAGGATTTTGTTGCCAATGAATATAGTTTGGTGATACTGGCAGAGAAGTTTGTAAACCTCTGCAAAACCGATATGACAGCTGAAGAGAGGTTGACGACTCTTATTAAGGCTGCCGTAGAGCTTACTACGCAAGAGGCGCCTGACTGGGAATTTATTGCTGCCCGTTTGTTTAATTTTCAGTTGACGCAGAAGTTAAAGGTACAGGCAGAAATTGCCGGTATTTATTCTTTTTATGACAAGCTGCGCTATTTGACGGATGAAGGTTTGTATGGTGACTATATCCTGAGCGCTTATTCTCCACGAGAAATAGAAGTGGCTGCCGGGTTTATGTGTCCCGAACGTGATAAACTTTTCAATTATTCGGGATTGGATCTTCTCGCGAAACGTTATCTTATCCGTACGCACTCACATGAACCAATGGAATCGGTACAAGAAATGTATTTGGGGATTGCGCTTCATTTGGGTATGTCCGAAAAGTGTGATAGATTGCAGTGGGTAAAGAAGTTCTATGATATGCTGAGTCGGTTAGAAGTAACCATGGCAACCCCTACACTGTCCAATGCCCGCAAGCCTTATCACCAGTTATCCAGTTGTTTTATTGATACAGTGCCCGATAGCCTGGAGGGGATTTATCGCAGTATCGATAATTTTGCCATGGTCAGTAAGTTTGGCGGAGGAATGGGAATGTATTTTGGTAAGGTGCGTGCGGCAGGAGGAAATATACGAGGGTTTAAGGGAGTGGCAGGCGGAGTGATACGCTGGATGAAACTGGTAAATGACACTGCCGTAGCTGTCGACCAACTGGGTATGCGTCAGGGAGCTGTAGCAGTATATCTGGATGTCTGGCACAAAGATTTGCCCGAATTCCTGCAACTCCGCACCAATAATGGAGACGACCGGATGAAGGCACATGATATCTTTCCTGCCGTATGCTATCCTGATTTGTTCTGGCGTATGGCAAAGGAAGACCTGAATCAGCAATGGTACTTGTTCTGTCCCAACGAAATTATGAATGTCAAAGGGTATTGCCTGGAGGATTATTATGGAGAAGAGTGGGAGCAAAAATACTTGGATTGTATAAACGATCCCCTTCTCTCTAAGCGGGTTCTGAACATCAAAGATATTGTCCGGTTGATACTACGCTCTGCCGTAGAGACAGGGACGCCTTTCACATTCAACCGGGATACAGTGAACAGGGCTAATCCTAATTCGCATCGGGGGATTATTTATTGTTCTAACCTATGTACGGAAATAGCTCAGAATATGTCATCCATTGAAACTGTTTCCACTGAGGTCCGTACGGAAGGTGGTGATACGGTTGTAGTCAATACCGTCCGTCCCGGTGACTTTGTCGTTTGTAACCTTGCCAGCTTGTCGCTTGGACATCTTCCATTGGAGGATGAACGGCAGATGAAAGAAAAAATAGCTGTTGTAGTACGTGCGCTTGACAATGTGATTGATTTGAATTTCTATCCTATCCCTTTTGCCCGGATAACAAACCATCGGTACCGTAGCATCGGTTTAGGGGTGAGCGGTTACCATCACGCACTTGCATTGCGCGGTATCCGTTGGGAAAGCGTGGAGCATCTTAATTTCATTGATAAAGTATTTGAGTGTATCAATTATGCCGCCATCGAAGCAAGTGCCGGGCTTGCTAAGGAAAAAGGAAGATATGTTTATTTCGAAGGAAGTGACTGGCAAACCGGAGCTTATTTTGCGAAACGTGGTTATGATTCTCTTCAATGGAAAGATTTGGCGGCCAAGGTTGCGGCAGATGGCATGAGAAATGCTTATCTTCTGGCTATTGCTCCTACCAGCAGCACTAGTATCATTGCCGGAACAACTGCCGGAACAGATCCGGTCATGAAACGTTTTTTTCTTGAAGAAAAGAAGGGTGCCATGCTTCCGCGAGTGGCTCCGTCATTGTCTGATAAGACGTATTGGTTGTATAAGGGAGCTTACCGGATAGACCAGACATGGAGCATACGTGCTGCGGGTATCCGGCAATTGCATATTGATCAGGCACAAAGCTTGAATTTGTATATCACCAATGATTTTACCATGAGACAGGTATTAAACCTTTATCTGTTGGCATGGGAATGCGGAGTGAAGACAGTGTACTATGTACGCAGTAAATCGCTGGAAGTGGAAGAATGTGAAAGTTGTGCATCCTGACTAACATTAAATAATAAATATGGAAATAAAGAAATTAAAGAAGAATGCCCTCTTCAATCCCGAGGGTGATACCGAACTCCGTCTCAGAAAAATGATTGGCGGGAATACAACTAATTTGAATGATTTCAACAATATGCACTACAAATGGGTAAGTGACTGGTATCGTCAGGCCATGAATAATTTCTGGATACCCGAAGAAATCAATCTTACTCAGGATACAAAGGATTATCCACATCTGGATAAGGCGGAACGGACAGCTTATGACAAGATATTGAGCTTCCTTGTTTTCCTTGACTCCCTGCAGAGTAACAATCTGCCTACTATCAGTGAATACATTACAGCAAATGAAGTCAATCTCTGCCTGCATATTCAAGCCTTTCAAGAGTGCGTCCATAGCCAAAGTTACAGTTATATGCTGGACTCTATATGTAGTCCGAAGGAGCGCAATGACATTCTGTATCAATGGAAAACAGATGAACATCTATTAAAAAGAAACACTTTTATAGGTAATTGCTATAATGAATTTCAGGAAAGCCAGGACAGTTTTACGTTGATGAAAACATTGATAGCCAATTATATACTGGAGGGTATTTATTTTTACAGTGGCTTCATGTTTTTCTATAACCTGAGTCGTAACGGAAAGATGTCTGGATCTGCTCAGGAAATCCGTTATATCAATCGGGATGAAAATACCCATCTTTGGCTGTTTCGTAATATCATTCTGGAATTGAAGAAGGAAGAACCGGAATTGTTTACTTCTGATAGGGTGAAAGTATACGAAGCGATGATGCGTGAAGGAGTGAAACAGGAAATAGAATGGGGGCAATATGTGATAGGTGACGAGATCCAGGGATTGAATAAGAAAATGATAGAAGACTACATTCGTTATTTAGGAAACCTCCGCTGGACCAGTCTTGGATTTACTCCATTGTATGAAGACAATTTAAAAGAACCCGAAAGCATGCGTTGGGTATCACAATATTCCAATGCCAATATGGTAAAGACTGATTTCTTTGAGGCTAAGAGTACTGCTTATGCAAAAAGTACAGCATTGGAAGATGATTTGTAATTGGTACATAAATGAAAGATATAATCCTTCACTTCACTCCTCACAAAAGTTTCCATTTCGATGATTTTCCATTCGCTTCCGAACCTGGTTCTGCCGCAGAAGACAGGGCAGAAGATAAGAAAGGATAGTAACTCTCCGTAGAAGACAAAACACCGGAACCCCGACCAAATTTATGGTTTGAATTCCGGTGTAGTCTTCCTTCAAGCAGTTTTTTTCATAACGTAGATCCTGCGGTAATACAACACTTCCCGGAACTGCCATCAATATAAATGCCATCATCAAAGAAACCACCTCCTTCAACGGACTGCATCGCTGCACTACGCTCCGGTTCCGGTAATTACTCTGGTGGCAGAAAAAAAGATAATCAAGCTATTCCGATTCATCCCGAACTCGCAGGACTGTGTGCCCACAATCCAGTTGATCCTGAAGTTGGTAAAGACTATAGCAAATGCTCTGCTGCGCCAAAGGCGGAACAGGCGAGGCTGTAGCCACTGTTATAATAGAATATTCCACTAAACAATCCGACGTGAAGCCCAGACGGGCGAGTTGTTCCCAATCCATGCGGTTCTCAAAGCCCAACGGTTGCGGACTTGTTCCCCTGCTTCGGATTGTCCGGGGGAGGAACCGGTAAACGACTGTTATTCCGTTGCGGTGGGAGATTTCTGCTCCTGCACCAGTATCGGATAATCATTCGGATTGATCTTGTACAGGTCGATGAGATCCTGTTGTTTTCGGGATATCCCAGCATGTCGGTAAACACGTCCGTCGTCGTCCTTGTCGGCCACGAGTAATACTTCTTTTTCATTCTGATTTTCTTTCATTGTAATTTGCTTTATGTGACTTGCATCTATCGTAATGCGGGGCGAAAGTAGATGCAAGTGTTTGTAATTCAATGGAACCTGAATAGCGTGGCACCAAGTGGCACTAAAGTGGCTGCTTGTGGCATAATTTGGTGATTTATTATAAATTCTTTCATGTTTGTTCCATCTGATGATATTTTTTGTATTTTTGAAAAATTATAAATCAAGAACTTATGTAAACACACAACCAATATGAAATATAAAACCAGTCTGATAGCTATTTTGTGGGGAAGCCTTTTATGTTTCACTTTACCTGTTTTAGCACAAAATAACCTACAACGTCAAAAAGACTCTTTGCGGCAAGTGATCGAACACTCTGAAGGTATTGATAAACTGAAGTCATACAATAGATTGTACTATTTGTATATGTCGGAAGTTGCCGACAACCAAAAGATGGATACATTGCTGAGGCTGTTCAGCCGGGTTGAAGCCGAAGCCATAAAGCAGGGAAACGTAGAAATGCAGGGAATGGTGTATGGAAATACCATCATATCTCATATAAACCGGAAGGAGTATGACGAAATCATTCAAAAAGCGCCCGGCTATCTTGACTTTTATATCCGGCACGAGTTGTGGAAGTTCTATTATCAGATCAATATGCAGCTAATCACTGCCTATAATCTGAAAGGGGATTATAAACAGGCAGCCGAAGCGGCGGAACTCATGTTCGACCGTGCCAGGAAGCGGGAGGATAAGGCAGGGATGGCATTGGCGCTCTATGCTACCGGAATCACTTATAATGTTCAGAATAGGTGGAAAGAGGAAGAAGAATGTTTCAGAGAGTGTGCCGGCTTATTATGGGAAGTTTCGGGATACGACAATATCCTGACACAATCCTATGCGTTCTTATGCACTGCTCTCCGGGCACAGGCACAATATGATAAACTATTGCAACTTGTGCCTGACTATGAAAAAGCGATTGCGCGATTCGAGAAATCATCCGGAAGAACACAGCCCGAAGCGCGGGGAAATCTCTATGTAGCATTGATGAATACATACATAGATACGAAAGACTACGACAAAGCCGGGGAATATCTCTCCAAATTGGAAAGTATTGTCAATAACAATATTTCCAAATATGAGTTGGCGCGCGCAAAGGCACTGATTTTTCAGTCACAGGGAGACTACCGCAGAGCACTTGCCGTAATAGACAGTGCAACGGTCGGGATTGATGAATCGGACTTCAGCCTCAATGATACCAGAAAAATAAAGATGGAGATACTTGCCCGGATGGGACGTGTTGACGAAGCGTTAGCACTATTGGATCAGTTTATAGCTACCAATGATACTATAAAAAACGTGGAGGTCAATGCCCAGTTCGACGAATTACGTACCCAATATGAAGTGGAAAAACATATTGCCGAGAAAGAGCGTAATTTCCATTACCTCCTTTTTGCTCTTGCCATTTGTCTGGTTCTCGCTTTGCTCTTGGCAGGTACTTTCTATTACAACCGGACTATTGCCCTCAAGAATCGTAAGTTGTATGAACGAATTAAAGAACAAGACCGATTAGCGGACGAATTATTCCGATTGGAGAATGCCCGCCAATCGGAATCCTCACTTAAGGATTCCGGCAAAACAGCCAGAGCTACGGAACTATTTGCACCTTCCGGCGAACAGCAGAATCTGGTTATTCGATTGCAGGAGTATCTGCTCTCCGATGATAACCTGTCCAATACTGACATTAACCGCGATGATATAATCTCCGCACTTGGCACCAATAAGAATGCATTGACAGATGCCGTCAAAGCCGTTACGGGAAAATCTCCCATGGAGTATATGCGTACTCTGAAAGTGGAAGAGGCACGCCGAAAGCTCGACAGCCATCCCGAATTAACGATTGAAGCGATAGCTTTCAGTTGTGGTTTTAATATACCGAGCACTTTTTATCGTCTGTTTCGCAAACAATATGGCATTAGCCCGACAGAATACCGGAAAATGGCAACGTCCCAAGAAAAATAAAAAATACTGCTCCAAAACTTAAAAGCACGGATTCACCGTGCTTTTTTTATGTCCGAAAGCTTGAAAAACGGCAGAAAAGGACAAAATGCCACAAACTTGGGACAAAATGCAATAGTTTTCAGCCCGTATTTCACATACTTTGCACCAAGAAAAAGAAATATCTATGGACAATTACATTTTCCTTATCGCACTGGGGCTTGTTTTCTGCTCGCTGGCAATTGTGGCTTTGGTCTTTTTGCATTGCCGGAAGATAGTTGAGAAGTGCAATTATTATATAGCGAAAGGCATCCGTGAGCAGGACTGTTTAGCTAAACAATTGGAACGAACACGCATAGAAAAAGAAATGATGGAAAAGGTGATTAAAGCAGAACTGTCGGAAGCTGTTAAATCTTCCATGGCAGGGGAAAAAAACGATGGCTGTACGACTGACTGTAAGAGACAGATATCGCGGATAGAGATAACCTATTTCATTTAATATACATATAACAAATGAACTTTATGAAACAATTACAAGAAAAACTACTGGCTTTGCTTCTGATGGCTTTATTGTCCGGAACAGGAGCTTACGCGCAAGAGGCACCGGATAAACAAGAGATACCGGATAAAGTGGTCGTTTTCCGCTTTCTTCCGGGTGAGGAAATGTTTTCTCTCAAAGGTAACGAGGCAGAATTGGAACGGCTCTACATGCTGGTTGACAAACACAGGGCGGAGATTACGGCAGGTAGAATGCCCGTTTATGTAGATGGCTATTGCGCCTCACTGCCCACCGCAAAAGAGAACCTGAACACGGCATTCGCCCGCGCCAACCGGGTAAAGTCGGAACTTATCACGCAGAAAGGGCTGAAAGAAGCGGATTTCATCACCGCCAATTACGCGCGTGCGTATCATAATAATAAAGACTTGGTGGTAGTGACACTCCGTATCCCTTCGGCTAAGGCTACATCGGAGACGATGCCCGCCCAAGAAAAAGTAAAATGGGAAGAACCCCAACAAAAACAAGTAACCGTAGAACAAAAAACGGAAATTGCCGTGGAGAAACCATCCGAACCCTCCACAGTGGAACAACAGCCTGCCCCCGTATCGGAGCAACGCATCCGGGAAACGGAAAAACCTTATCGCTTTGCAGTGCGCACAAACCTGCTGTATGACGCCCTGCTGCTGCCTACGCTCGGCGTGGAATGGCGGATAAATGAGCATGTCGGCATTAAACTCGACGGTGGTCTCACATGGTGGGGCGGTAGCAGCGGCAAAGTGCAGAAAATGTGGCTCGTCAACCCCGAAGTGCGCCGGTATCTTTGGGATAAAAAGCGTTTCTATGCAGGGATATCGGGCAGCTATGGGGAGTATAACCTATATAAGTATATGTTGGGCGGTATCGTTTCAAAGGATACCGGCTATCAGGGCAAGCTGTGGAATGCGGGATTGACCGTGGGCTACCAGCTTTACCTGTCCCGCGGCTTCTCCATCGACTTCAACCTCGGTCTGGGCTACACCCGTTCCGAATATGACAGTTTCGGCATGACCGATGGCATACGTGTATATAAGAAACGGAACAGAACAAAGAACCTATGGGGACCGACACAGGCTGGCATCAGCCTCGTGTGGACGATTGGCAGCAAATAAGTAGAACTATAAAAATACGATATATGAGAAATTCGATTACATTACTTTGTATCTGGACGGCAGTTCTCCTCCTTGCGGGTTGTGATGTGAAAGACCCGATTTACAACACTCCGCATCCTGACAAAGGGCAAATCATCCTGACAACAGACTGGATGCGACGCACGACGGGCGTGGATATACCGGCAAACTACACGGTGGCATCCGGTGAATACATGGCTACCGTGAGCGATGTCACCAACACGCTCGACCGCCTTTTTGAGCCGGGTGTTTGCCACTTGTGTGTTTACAACACGCCGAAGCATATCACCATGAGCGGCAGCGTGGCAACCGTCGCCGGGGCTTCGGGCAACGTAGCCGGAGCGGGTCCCTTCGTGCAGGAGATGCCGGACTGGTTGTTTACGGGCGTGACGGAAACTACGATAGAAGCGGACACCGACCACACCCTTACCGTTGCGATGCAGCAGCAAATACGCCGGCTGACGCTTTTCATTGAGCCGACGGGCAACACCACGGATAGGATAGAGCGAATCGAAGGCTACCTTTCGGGGGTTGCCTCGACGCTGGATATGGACAACGGTACGCACGGTACGCCGCTGAACGTGGTACTGGCGTTCGCGAAAGTGACAGAAGGTGCCAATGCTGGAAAATGGGCGGCCACGGTGCGTCTGCTCGGCGTAGCAGGTGAGCAGCAGAAGCTGAACGCCAAACTCTACTTTGCAGGAGGAAATCCCGGGCCGGTCACCCTCGACAGTGATCTCACCACGGAGCTTGCCGCCTTCAACGCCGACAAGCATAAGCCACTTGCTTTGGGCGGGAAAATAGTAGAGACGCCTACGGAAGCGGACTTTTCCGCTATCATTACCGACTGGACACCGGGCAACAGTGAAGAAGGCTCGGCAGGAATGGAGACGAACAATTGAATCAATAATACTAAAAAAAGTAAGATTATGAAACTTAGAAACTTATCAATCATTGCCGCAGCAGCCCTTGCGCTTGCCGCCTGCAACAACGACAACGAAGCAGTCACCGACAACTGGAACGGCGAAATCCGCCTCACCAGCGGCATCACCTCCCAGACCCGTTCCTACGGCCTCGACACACAGCTTGGCGCAGGACTGGAAGTATCTGCCTGGGTGGACGACAGCAAAAACCTCCCCCTCTACCAGAACAACGTGCTCACCGCCGACGGCACCGGAGGCTTCACTTACGCCACCGATATGTACTACATCTCGCCCGACCCCGTGAACATCTATGCCATCCATGCCAACCCTGCCCCGGTGGGAGACAGCTTCCCCGCATCGGTGTCCCACGAAGTGAAGGCCGACCAGACCACGAAAACCGCCTACGCCGCTTCCGACCTGCTCTATTCCACCAAGCGGAACGTGGCCCCCACCGCCTCTAAGGTGGCTCTCACTTTCTACCATTTGCTATCTAAAGTAGAAGTAGTGCTGAAGCGCGGCAACGGCGCCCCCGACCTCACCGGTGCCACCGTGACCCTGGAGAACACCGCCCTGAAGGCCACCTTCACCCCCGAGAAAGCCGCCGACATGAGTAGCGAGACCGAACGCCAGGCGATGATAGCCCTCGCTGCCGACCCCAACCCCGCCGCTCCGATTACCATCCCCACGTTGGTGACGACAGACTTTAACGCCACCAATCTCCAGTACGCCGAAGCCATCGTGGTGCCCCAAGAACTAACCGCAGGCACCGTCTTCATCCGCGTGAAGCTGGCAGACAACACGAATTTCGTCTACAAAATTCCCGCCGGAGATGCCTTGAAGCTGCAAAGCGGCAAGCGGTACATCTATAAGATAACCGTGGACTATAAGGAACTGAGGCTGGAAACCGAAATCGAGGACTGGGAAACCATAGGCGCACCCGTAGAAGGCTCTGCATTTCAGGAGTAACCCATAAACAATAAATATAAAGAAAAAAATGAAGAAGACGAACATACCAATATATATAATGTACCTGTGGGCAGCCTTGGTTTTGGCTGCCTGCACAGGCGATGACGACGCGGCATGGCCCGAAGGCGGCGTGCCGCTGGAACTCTACGCCGCCGTAGAGGGATATTCCTCCGCCAACGCCCAGACACGGGCTACCACTGAAAATAGGTGGGAAGGGGGAGAAGTGGTGAATCTGCGGATTAAGATCGGGGGTATGACTTGGGCATCATCCCTCGACGTCGATTCCGATGGAAAGCTGATTACAAATGATGTCGGCTGCACTTGGAAAAGCCCGGATGAAGAAAAGGAGATTTATGGAATATATCGTTCGCCGACATCTTCTTCTTTCTCTGTACTGGCCGACCAGAACAATGAAGGATATCAGGATAGCGACTACATGGTTGCTCCCAAAATCTGCATCACCGTAACGTCCCCCGATAAGACCCTCGTCTTCCGCCACGTCACAGCTAAAGTGGTGGTACACCTCAAAAAGGGCAACGGCGTGACCGACGATGAACTGCGAACCGCCACTGTAACCTTTGAAAACCTCACGTGCAAGGGAGGGATAATCGATTCCGACAATGGAACCGCACGGCAAGTGACCCCCGGCACCGACCACATCACCCCCAACGAAGTGACCCCTGCCGCCGACGAATACGTACGCACCGTGCGCGCCCTGCTTCCTCCCCAAAATATGTCGGGACGGAAGTTCGTGAAAATAGTCATCGGAGGAAAGACCTTCTACTACACCCCCGCCGCAGGCGAAGCGAACTTCTTCAGTGGCAAGATGTACGAGTACCGCCTCACCGTGACCTCGGAAGGTATCAAAAATATCAACATGGAAGAAGAAGGAGGTACGTGGCAGCCGGTCGAGTAGAACAGTAGCAACTAAATTCATCAATAAAAAAGAAACCGTATGAAACAACATCATTCCATATTTCCCCCGGCAGCATCCCTGGCCTGCGCCCTCATCCTGATGCTGGCGGCATGCACGTCCGATGCACTGGACGAACTGCCCCCTGCCGGCACCGACCCCGATGCCCGCCCCCTCACCATCACCGTGAGCGACGGCGGCATGTACGCCACCGGGCAAACCCGCGCCCAGGAACGCGGTTACAGCACCGTCTTCACCGAAGGCGACTGCATCGGCCTCTACGTGGTGAAGGACGGAACCCTGGAGGTGAAAAACCTCTGCCTTACCCTACAGGGAGGCAAGTGGACGCTGCCTGCCGGCGCTTCCCAGCTCTTATACTCACCCGATAAGAGTTATCATGCCTATTATCCCTACCGGAACGATAGCGATATGAACGGCAAGGTATCGCCCGGCGACAAAGACTTCTTTAAGCTTTTAGTCGAGGCTTGGTCTGTTAAAGACAACCAGAGTACCTACGCCCAATACACCGCCTCCGACCTGATGACGGCCCGTGGCGTGTATAACAACCACACGCTCAGCTTCGCGATGGAACACCGCATGTCCCTGCTCATCCTTCAGGTGCCTGCTACGAAATATACCTATACCGAAAAGATAGACGGCCAAGAGATTTCTAAGAGTTATTACCGCTACACGGCGGTGATCAGTGAAAATTCATATTGGCAGGAGAACCCCTGTACGGCCCGCCGGCTGGTGAACACTAAAGAAACCGCGGGCTCGGTTCAGGGATCATATAAGTATTACTACAACGGAGCTAAGGAGACTTTCATTTTTTACTATTCCCAATTAAATCTTCAGCCCGGAAAATACACCGTCCACACGCTTGGCGACAGTAAGGTGACAGAAAAGTTCCGGCCGTTAAAGGCGGGTGACTACTATATGCAGGACGGCAGCATCCTGCCCGGGGATGAAGATGTCAAGCCGTTCCGTGATGAACTACGGAAGAGTTGTCTCGGCGTAGTCTTCTGGGTGGGTGAAAACAAGGGGATACACTGGACGCCGACCGGCGACAAAGCAGGCGACCACCTGCTGATGCACGACCATCCGGAGTGTGTGCACGGCATGGTCGTTGCGATGCACGATGCCTCTCAGAGGGCGGTGTGGGCCACCGAACAGGGGGCGACTAAGTCTACTTATGCTTGGGCCGATTCATTCAACGAATTCACAACCGGAGAGCAGGCCGATTGGGAAGAAATACAGAAATCCGATACAGGTTTCGGTTATTGCAGATCCCGTTTAATGGCACTGTACGGCTCTCGGCACAGCGACACCACCTTTCCGGCCCGCAATGCGATAGCCACTTATGCTGGCGAGCACCCCGCGCCCGCAGGCAGCAGCGGGTGGTTCTTACCGGGCATATATGAGCTTGCCACGCTGTGTTTCGGTATGCCTACTGGTTTTGTTGACTGTTACAAGGATCTGAAGATGCTCAAAGAAATCAATCCCCAGATTGATAAGGCAGCCGGGGATGAGCTTACCGGGGAGTATTGGAGCAGCTACGAATCGAGTACTGTTGTCTGGTTTGTAAATCTTGCCTCTCCCTACTATGACACGAAGCCCAAAACCGATACCTATAAAGTCCGTGCCGTGCTGGCCTTTTAGCGGCCTGCGTGCGGAAGCTGCGAGATAAAACGATTTATTAACCCCCGTCCCGCCAAAGAAAGGAGGACACACAGCTACAGGACGAACAACAATTCTCGAAAAAGGTTATAAACTTTAAAAAAGAAACAATTATGACGAAAATAGAATAGGATTAATGCTCCGAAAGAGGTGCAGGAATACTTTGAAAGTATCAAAGGCAACCATGCGGCACTCCGCCAGTTCTTCACCGCCATGCCCAAAGGAGGCGACGTTCACAACCACCTGACCGGATCGGCTTATGCCGAAACCTATTTCGAGCTGGCGGCAAGCAAAGGAATGTTCGTCAATCCGGAAACGGGCCGTCTCTATGCCAAAAAGCCAGTGGATATTGAAACCATCCGGCTTTCCAAAGACATGGACGACCTGCACAACTACCGCATGGCGCTTATCGACAAATGGAGCATCCGCAACTTCCAGCCCTACAAATATCCGCTGGGCCCGGACGAATACTTCTTCGGTACGTTCGGTTTGCTCTCGGCACTGACGGGGGATGTGAAAAACCTTGCCTATCTGATGCACGAGTTGAAAGTGCGGGCAGTGAAGGAGAATGTGCAATATCTGGAAGTGATGGCCACTTCGCCCGGCGTGCCCACGGACTGTTGTCTGGGAGCGGAGTACGCGAAGCTGGACAAGCGGCTGAAAGACTGTGTGAAAAGCGGAACGTATGGCGAGGATTTGCAGAAAGTGTTTAACGAAATTCTCGACTTGTTCTACAAAAACGCAGACACGGTTGTAGGCACTTATATCGACTTTATACACAAACTGGACGAGCTGAGCAATGAGTTGGAGAGCCACCTCCGTGATGTGGATACGAATAAGGTAGTGTGCCGCTATCAGGGATACAGTTCGTGCGGCAGCGAGCCCCTCAAGGTGTTTGCCCAACTCTACGTGGTGCACAAAGCATGCGTGCAAGACGAGGGCAAGCTGCTGACCGGTTGCAACATTGTGGCGGCGGAAAACGGAGAGAAGTCCATGCTCTACTATCGGCTGCACATGGAGATATTTGCCCGGCTTGCCCGGGAGTTCCCCACGGTGAACACTTCGCTGCATGCCGGAGAGCTGACCTTGGGGCTGGGACGCCCCGAACACCTGACCTATCACATCGGCCAGGCGGTGAACACGGCCCGGGTGCGGCGCATCGGTCATGGCGTAGACCTGCCGTTCGAGCAGGACAGCGACGCGTTGTTGTAGACGATGGCAGAGAGCCCGGTTCCGGTAGAAATAAACCTGACGAGCAATGAGTTCATCCTCGGCGTGAAGGACTCGGAACATCCCGTCGCACTCTATCATAAGGCGGGAGTGCCCGTGATTCTCTGCACGGACGACCCCGGCATTCTGCGCACCTCGCTCACGGAGCAATATACCTTGGCAGTTTTACGTTATGGATTCTCGTATGAAGAAATAAAATCATTTGTTCTGAACAGTATTACTTATGCTTTTCTTGTCGATGATGATAAAACAGAACTAATAAAAAAAGTCAATGACTTGTTAGCTGAATTTGAAAGGAAAATATCCATACACCATCTGGAACCTGATGTCTCTGGAAGTGAGAACTAACCCTCTTTCGGTGTATTTCGGTTACCAAACATTCAGATATGTGCCATCCAGTATTATCTAAGGTTCTGCCTTAATAGTCTGGGGGCGCATTTGAAACCGGGAATAAAAAGAAATAAATGAGTGACCATGAGCAAAAACAACAAATTATTACTACCATGTGATGAGACACCGAATAATTGCAACTTTTTATTAGCATGTTATTCAATCGGTGAAACATTTAGCAATAAGAACAAGGGTGTGAATTATATTGTATTCTGCCAGGAACAAGCAGCCTGTTCCGCGAAGAGACGTTGCACGGGGGCGATATACTGTTCCTGCCCCGCATGGCTGACTGCAGGTAACAACTGATCGTTTTTCAGTTTTCCTTCGTATTTGTTCAGGATGGCTTTAGAAATATCCAGCAAGCGGATGTTTGATGTTACTTTAGTCTTGTGACGTTTCTTTATAATCCATAGATGTAGGCGTTAATTTAGCGGTATCATTTTCTTGCATAGTTGGATGTCCCATATGCAAAATCTATTTAGTAGATCATGGATACCGAAATTTTAAGGAAAAAATACACTTTATGGAGTAATATCGTTGATCTTCGTTCTCGAGGTATCAATATAACAAGAACCGCACATCGTCTTGGTGTTTCACGCGATACAGTGAGACATCTGCAATCTTTAACTTCAGATGAACTTGTTCGGGAGTGTCAGACCCAAGAGGGAAACAGATATAAACTCCAGAACTACGAGCGTGAGATCCTCTCTTTACTTATCAGTTTTCCTTCCATTTCAAGCAGCCGTGTCCACGACCATTTAAAGGAACACTTTTCCTCCTTCCCACAAGTCTGTGAGAAGACTGTACATAATTACGTGCAATTCATCCGAAAGAAATATGATATTCCTTCGGGCAGATAACAGTCCGGTCCTGCTATTAATAGCGGGTTCCGGATCATCATATACACATCTTTAATATAGCAAACATCATAAGTTGATCAGAAATAAAGGATAAATATGGCCTGGATGGTAACCCAAAAGAATCTTAAGATTCATACCTGCATTGACGGTATAGATTCAGTTGAAGATGCCAGAGTGGTAATCTCGCATAAGAAATTGAAAGCTCTTGGTGCGAAACGTAGAGTTTATAAAGACACGAAAGAGATCTTTTTTCTTATTGAATCCGATTGTGAAATAATCCTCTAAACTTGAAGGAAGGAACATTATGAAAGATAAGGTAAATGAACTTAGGACTCTGTTAAGTGATTTAGATACATTAATTTATATTCTTTCTGGTGGCTTCAAAAAAACGTCACTTGAGGGCAATGGTACTGTAAAAGAACAGATTGCATGTTATAAGACTCTTGGAACTGATATTCAGTCCTTGATTACAGAGATACTTGAAGAGAATGGAGATGATATTAACTCATCCAGAGATTAACGAATACCTATACAGATATGAATAAATCAACAAATAAACATCGTCATAAATGGGTAGAGCCTTTCGATGCTCCATTTACCTATATATGCAGTAAGTGTGGTAAGCATAAGATTAAAGAAACTATGTACACTGCGACTTACTATGATGAGAATATGAATCCACTTGGCAGCAAATCGCCGGAGTGTGTTAGTAAATAACCCTCAATACCATACAGCAATGAAAACAAAATTTGTAAAAACGACAGACCGTAAAGGCACTTATATCATTGAAGGTTCATCTGATGGCCAGTTCTTTAATATAAAGAGGTTCATTTGTCAAGTTCAAAAACAAGAAACCGAAAAAGAGACGCAAGAATTAGCTGATTTTATTTTATCAAAACTTAATTCCTAACCGAATAGAAATGACTCAGATCCATTTATGTGAGATGTGTAAGTATTGTACACATTCGCCTTCGGCGGATATTGGGCCTGAACACTCAGAAAGCAGATAAAAAAATGGATGAGCAGACGCAAAAACCAACCTCCCTGAATGGCTATTGAAAATACAGAGGGCTATCCTCTTATTTCATGGAGAGAAACAATAATTAAAACTAAATATATGAATACCCAACGTCAAACCGGTACCTGCCGCTCTCTTTCGGGGCATGCACAGCGGCATGGGCGCGAGGTCCGTCCCTCTTATGAGATCAGCACTTCGCAATTTTCTGATATGAAAGTCAGGAGACTGACGCGTAATTACGGATTCGGTGGATACAGCATCTACCGTTATCTGGTGAGTGAGGCCCTCTACAAGGGGGAGTATTTCCTTCCCTGGTGTGAGGAGACCGCGCGTGCGGTTGCCTCTTACTGGAATGCCTCTTTGGAAGACATTACCCGGATCGTGGACGGTTGCGTACAGGTCGGCCTGTTCAATGACGAACTGTACAGGAAGCACAGAGTACTGACTTCTGCCGCCATCCAGCAGGACTACCTCAAGTTATGCGGCATGACCTACATCCAGGAGGAGTTCGCTCTTTCGGCCAGTTGATTCATAAGGTTATTATCCACTAATAAATACATAAGTTTATGCCAAGAACAGCTAAAAAAGGTTTCACCTATTACGGGTTCGATACCGATCATTTTTATGACCCCAAAGTCAAGAGACTCAAAAATAAATTCGGCATGGAAGGCTGGGCCGTGTTCCATTTCATCGTGAACGAGATCCACCGCGTGGAAGGCTATTACATGATCATGGACTCCGACGGCCTGTTCGACGTCTCGGACTATTCCCGCATGGACGAGCAACGCATCGCGGGTATTGTCGACTATTGCGCCGAGCTGGGGCTTTTCGACAAAGGGCTTTGGCGGAGCCGTCAGGTCCTCACCAGCGAGGAGATACAGAACAGGTATATGGGCATCTGCAAGTCGATCCACCGCAAGCCTTCCATCTCGGATGACTACCTGCTTTTGAACGCGGCTGCCCCGGCCACCACCTCTTCCCCGCAGGTTGCCGCTCCCTGTCCCGCCACCCATACGGCACCTGTTGCGGAACCCGTGCGGAGTGGCGAAAAAGAGAAGGATACGGAACTGATGCAAGCCATTGCGGATTTTAAACGCAGGCTGCAAGAACCGGAAAGCGCCGCCGGGGTAGTTCGCGAAGAATCGGGAATAATTCGCGAAAATAGACCACAAAATAAAAGAAAAGAAAATATATCCTCCCCAAACCCCTCCGGAGAGTCCGGCTACACTCCGGAGAGGGAGGAGGAGAGAAATTCTCTTTCAGGGAAGCTCCAATATCTGGGCGTGGATTCCAACATCATTCAATGGGTACGGCTCCTGAAAAGCCGTTATCCGGATTTCCCTATCGAAAAGGCGATCTCTGACATGGAGCAAAGCAATTTCCAACTGACCAAGGAAAATTACCTGTATCCCCTGATTAAGAACTATATAGCCAAGTATAATGCCGAACACGGAAGTGAAGAGCGTGCCAGGCAACAGGAGGAGATCCTGCGCACCCGGCGTAAAACCCTCGAGCTCCTGGGCGTTCCGGTGAAGGACCAGCAGGAAATCCTCCAGCTTGCCTCCGTTGCACCCTTAGTGCTGGATACAGCCTTAAAGGAAACCTGGGGAAACAAAAAGATCAAAAGCCCTACCATGTTCCTCCTGAGCCGGATGCGGAAGGCCGTATCAGCATAAATATCAAAAGATTAATCATATGGAATTCAAAGAAATACAAGTCGAAATACTCAGGGGAAGTTGCAACTTTCCTTCCGGAAGCATCCATCTGTCGGATGGAAGTTTGGAGAAGGTATGGCACTCCGTGGCCTGTCAGCCGGACTTTCCGGAATTCTTCACAAGGAATATCCGGGAGGCCGGGGGTAACGAAAGACTTGCCAGGGTATACGCCATTCTACGGGTGGATGCAAGGAATACCGGGGAACCGATAGTCAGTATCAGTTTCTACCGGTACAAGAGCTTTCCTCCAGGTTTTATTTGCCGGTATGAACACTGTGCCCTTCCCGGGACGGAATTCAGAAATTATCTGGAGGAACTCTCCGGAAAGACGCAAGAATCCGTCTCCTGTGTCATGGAAAAAGCGAGGTACCTCATGTTGGCGGCGATTCTGCTTTTTCTGCTTGCCAGATTTGCTGTTGTCCCTCTTTTCGGGCTCAGTCCGACAATATTCTGGTTGTATGTGCCTTCCATAATGGCATTTTTTACGGCAATATTTTTATCGGTACAGCGGGTTTCTTCCTGAAGCCCCCGAAGAGTGAATTCTTAGAGAACTATAACAATTATATGATTATGACATCACAGGAAGCCAATTCAATCCCGTTGGGAGATATTCTTTCCCGCTACGGTTACGAACCGTCCAGACGGTACGGGGGATACGACATGTACCGCTCCCCTTTCCGACGTGACAGCTCTCCGAGTTTCAAGGTTTTCAAGAACGAGAACCGGTGGTATGATTTTGGGGACGGCAGTCACGGCAGGGTCGTGGATCTGGTCATGCGCATCCAGAACTGCTCTTTCCCGCAGGCTATGAAAGAGATCGGGGAATTAGGCTTCGGCGGCATAGTCCCGGTACAAAGGCCGGCAGCGGCGGAGGAAGCGGTACAGCGGGCTTCTTCAATGACCATTCTGAAAGTCATTCCTTTGGAGAACAGGCACCTGCTTGACTATGCCGCTTCACGGGGCATCGATGCGGATATCGTCCGTGGCCACTGCGTGGAGGTGCATTACTGCTTCGAGAAGAATCCCCGCGAGAAATACGCGTTAGGGTTCCCCAATGATCACGGAGGTTTCGAATTGCGTAACAGCATGTTTAAGGGATGTGCCACTGCCAAGGACATTACCGGCCTTGCTGCGGGTAACAAGTCCTGTGCCGTTTTTGAAGGGTTCTTCGACCTGCTGAGTTTCAAGCAATACGCGAAGGATCATCCTGAGATGCCGGCACTGGGAAAGTTGGACCTGTGCGTACTGAACTCCACAGCAATCGTTGACAGGTCAAAGGATTTTCTTTCAAGGTATGAAAAGGTACACGCTTTCCTGGACAACGACGCTCCGGGACGCGAGGCCCTGAGAAAGATACGGCATTTCCTTCCCAAGGACACGGTATTGGTGAATGAGGCGGAACGCCTGTATCCGTCATGCAATGACTTCAACGAGTTTTTGCAGAAAATCAAGTGCCCGGTAAGCGGGCGGGAAATGTGAAGAGCCGGTAAACGGGACATTTAACCGGCAGGATTTACGAATCGATAACAAAATAGAATAATGAAACAGGAAAATGACATACCGGACAAGATCCTGGAACGTATCCGGAAACTGATACGCCTGAAGGAATCAACCACGTCGGAAGGCGAAGCCAAAGCCGCCGCCACGCACGTGAACCGGCTTCTGAAAGAATATAACCTCTCTCTGCTTGACGTGAACGAAAAGCGGCCGGAGACGGTGTTTGAAATCAGGGAGTCCGGAGCGATCAGCTATAAGGACGCATTCGGCAACTACTGGAAGCGTGACCTGCTGCGCGTGCTGTGTGAATACAATTACTGCCGGATGCTCCGTTACCAGGGAACCACCGACATGCTGATTGTGGGTACGCAGGAGAATATTGCCGCTGTAACCGTACTTTATGACTACCTGCGTACGGCTTTCCGCCGCCTGGCAGATAAAAGGCACATGGAGTATGTATCGACCAAACGGGGATATTACCGTACTGAGAAGTACAGGAAAAAGTATATACGTTCGTACCTCGAAGGCGTGACACCGGGACTAAGAGACCAGTTTGAAGCACTCCGGTGCGCTCCGGCGGAGGAAGTGCGTGAAACCGCTCTGGTGCATTGCCATAATGCCCTTATCGAGAGATACCTGGAAACAATCGGGACAAGTCCTTCCAAAGTGCAGCCAAGAAAGTCAAAGACCGACTATTCGGCTTATAGCTCCGGAATGGGTGACGGACGGAGTATCAGCCTGCACCGACAAATAAACGGAGGAAATGTATGATGACAGTATGGATACCGCTTACCGTCCTGTATATCCCGGTCATCTTATGGATGGGATACCAAATCAAACATGCCCCTACTGACGTGGAGTTATGGGGCGAAGAAATAGAATAATGCATAAAATGACAGAAATGGAAATTACATATAACATACAGACAGTTTACACATACCACGAGAAAGACATGCCCGCCGGTAAAACGAAAGTGCACATTTTCTCCCGGAAAGTAAGCCGGAATATTTGGGAGTACGCACTGTCAACCCCCGACTTCCGCTCTTTTCTGGAAGCAAAAAGCCGGGAGTGCTCCGATACAATCTCCCAAATGAACCAGGTGCTACGGAACGTAGTCATCACATTTCATGTCTCCTTTAATGGTGATACCCCTTTTGTGGGGAGTGTAGTCTGCTTTTTCAAGACAGTCTCAGGAGGCGAACTGCGATGCAGGTACAACCGGTCCATCCAATTTGAGGAAATACTGCCTGCCGGAAAGTATCTTCGGAACGGGTTTATAGAGGGAATGATCCAAAAGGAAAGGCCCGAGAATTCCATCTTTTGGCCACTTCTGTTTGTAGTTTCTATCTTTTTGGCTATCGGAATATTGACGGCACCCTTTGCGTTTAATCTGGAACGATCCCCTCTTGTACCGGCCGGAATTATGGTAATCATAGCCCTCATGTTACTAACGGCCTGTCTGAGACATATAAACCGTAGACGTATCACGCGGAGAATGGAGATACAGGATAAAAGACAGGAACCCATTAAATAACAGCCATATGTATTTCATACACTCCATACAGACCTATACATCGGTGAACCGGAAGGGAAGCGAGCTCCAGGAATATGTCCTGAAGCTTAAGGACAGCCTGATAAAGAACAGGGAGGTTCTGGATGACCTGAAAGAGGAACTCCACTGCCGGATTGAGGAACTTGACGCCAAGTATCCACGTACACAATCCTTGCATCTGGATGCGGCAGGCAACCGGGAGATCCAATGGACCATCCACGTGAAAGGAAAGCCGGATAACCTGGTATGTATTATTTCGATTACGAAAGTAAGAAACCTTCTGGGAGAAGGAAGCGGTTTCTTTCTCGGGGAAAAGACAGGAGGTAAAGAATGAAGGGCACATACTGGTATGCCGTGGACTATGCCGGCACGGGGCATCTTTTTACCTACAAGCCCGAAAGGGATACCGGGATCTGGAATGGAGAGGAAGCCCTGCAGGTTTCCCAAGGGACACTCCAGGAAGTATTTCCTAAAATCACCTGGCAGGACTCGCCCGTAGTGGTAACACTGGAGGTACTCCCCTGTGAGGAGACCTTCCGCCTGCGCCTGTCAAAGAGCTGTGGTTATATCCTGAGAAAATATCTCCGTTTCCCCCGGAAAGAAAAAAACAAATGATTTAAAAAATGAAGGAACAAGATTGTGACAAAAAAAAGAGTATCCCCCAGGGAAAGAAACACAGCATCTTTTATAAGATGATTATGAACCGTAAAGCCTTGGGAATAACTTATCTGGTATATGGAGCGACAGTCCTTTGTATCCTCGCCGCAAGAGCGGAACTCCTGTCCTCCACCCCTTCCGTGGGAAGCCGGATATTCCTTTTACTGAGTATCTGTTTTCCTTTCGTTTACGGCACATACCTGCTTTGTACCAAAGATAGAAACAATACAGAAACGCATTAAACAGCCTTGGGCGGCTTTATAAAACCTACATGAACATTATATGAATAAATTAGGAATTGTGACAGTCATCCTGGTGGCTACGATGATGACGGGAGGTCTTTTTATTGTCCCTTATTACAATGTGTGGCAACAGGAAATGTCGGGTAAAGCAGAGTTTGCAAAAGCAGAGCAGAACCGTAAGATTAAGATTGAAGAGGCGAAAGCTAATCTGGAAGCAGAAAAGTTGAATGCCCAGGCCGAAGTTGAACGTGCCAAAGGTGCCGCAGAAGCCATCAGAATAGAGAATGGGAGTATTACCCCTGCATATATCCAATATTTATGGGTACGTCAGCAAAGCAATTTAAATGATAAAACAGTGATATACATACCAACGGAGACCAATCTTCCGGTTTTAGAAGCGTCGAGAAATAAATAACAGACCAACTATGTGGCAGATTTCCATTTACCGTATAGTTCAAAAACAGCAGATGAAAGAAGCATGGCATGGTTAATAACAAATGTGAAATAACCCTCTAAACAAGAAGTATATGAATATTCTGAACAGTGTATTTTGGGGCTGTCTGGGTGGTTTGGCTGTCGTTCTGCCCTACATTATATATATGCGGATAAGAGCCCGCAGAAAGCCCGCGACAGCAATAGGCAAGCCAATCGGGGACAGGACAGGTGCGGTCATGCCCGATAAAAAAGAGGATCTTCCGCCGGATGATCTTAAGGCTGACCTGTATGCCGAACTAAATGAAGAAGCCGGAAAGGCCGACTACATTCCATATTCTCCCGACAAGCTGATAATCGGGCAATTCGGGAAGGTCATGCACGGTAAAGAGAATCTCTTGAATATGTATTGCTATCCGACCGGTTCCTGAACAGGCAGGAGAGCTTCGAAACCTATTTCTACCCGCTAAGTATCCCGACAATTTCCTGCGGTTCCTTTCATAAAGAGACCGGAGAAAGGTCAGAGGGTTGCAAGGTTATAGAAATGGAGGTTATCGACGAAGTCAGGGCCCGGGAACGGTACAGGCGTTTTCTGGCCGTATGGAAAGAATAGGCGTGCCGGCCAAATATAAAACAGCGATCTAAAAACCAGTAATATATAGAATCAGGATACCCCTGTTTAAAGTGACACATTCATTCTTTCATCTCAAATAAAACAGTCAGGGTGTATCCTTTCCTTTTCGCAGCCCTGCGGTAAGCTGTGACAGCCTGCCGGAGGGAGTGCGAAAATAAACAGAGCATTAAAAACCCAATATTGATAAAAATGGAAATACGAGGAAAAATCATCGCCGTACTTCCCGTCAAGGACGGGATCGGCAAGACTTCCGGCAATGAATGGAAAAGCCGGGAATTCGTTCTGGAGACAGAAGAGAGCAAACCGCAGAGCGTATGCCTGCAGCTGATGAACGCCAACATCGAGCGGTACGCCGTCGAGGTAGGTATGACCGTACACGTACGGTTTGACATCTCCGCCCGCCAGTGGGAGAACCGCTGGTTCAATACGCTGACAGCCTGGGAAGTGACTGTCATTAAGCAAAAGGAGGAACAGCCGGCATGAAAAAGAGATCATTTCTTTTGGGAAGCCTGCTTGCCTTTGCCTTAGGGGTATCGGCCCAGTCCTATTCCCTGCGTACCAACGTCCTGGGTCTGGCTACGACCAACCTGAACCTGGAGGCATCCATGACCCTGGGCCGTAAATGGTCGCTTCACCTGCCCGTGCAGTATAACCCGTTCCGCTTCAGCAGGAACCGGCAGTTCCGTAACCTATATGTCGCTCCGGGTGTACGCTACTGGCTGCTCGAGAGCTATATGGGGCCATTTATCGGCATGCACGGCACCGCCGGTACATACAGTGTGGGCAACCTCTTCGGCAGCAGGTACCGCTATGAAGGTGAAGGCTACGGTGTGGGCGTGAGCATAGGCAAAGCCTACCAGCTCAGTACGCGCTGGAACGTTGAGTGGGAAATCGGCGCCGGCGCGGTATGGCTGGGCCATGACAAGTACCTGTGTAAGCGCTGCGGCGACCTTGTATCCAAAAATTATGGCTGGCATTTCCTTCCCACCCGGGCAGCGGTGAATCTGGTGTACCTGTTCTAACTTTTAAGAAAATGAGAAAGACGAGACGTATCATACCTTTTGTTTTCTGCGGATTACTGATTTCATGCACCACAGAGCGCCGTCTGGCACGCGTACGTATCTCTCAGCCGCAGATGAAGGAGACGGTTGCGGATACCGGCAAACAGCTGCCCGGTCAAATTGCCTGGACGGATGACAAAGGTGAAGAACACCTGGTCAAACAGGTATCCCATGACAGTGTCACGGGCGAAAATATGACCCTTATCGAACTCTCGGAAGTTACTGTCATGGCAAAAAGCAAACAGGTAGCCGAGAGAAACGGAAAGATCAACCTGGACTTTCTCGTAACGGTCCCCGGTGAGCTGATCAACAACAAGTGGCAGGTCCAGCTCACTCCCGTAGCCTATAAACCGTCCGACACCCTGTACCTGGACAAGATCTTCCTTTCAGGGGCCGACTTTGCCAAAATGCAGGAGAAAGGGTACATGCGCTACCGGGCGTTCATGAACTCCATCATCCCGGACAGCCTGTATATGCAGCGGCTGCTCGACAGCAAAGGCTACAAGAAGGCACTGGCCGAGCTGGAGGAGGAATACTTCCAGGCCTGGAAGCACGAGGTCATCGCCAAGGAGCGCTGGGTCGACTGGTCAGACAAGACCAATGCCCGGTTCGCACTGTTCAACTACAAGATGGAACGTAACCGGCAGGCCATTGCCGGATACAATTCCATCCTGGAGTACCTTCCCGCCTATTGGATGCGCCGGGAAATAGACGGCAAATACATTCCTTCCAAATGGAAGATGTTTGCCGAAGGTAATTATAAAATCCGCACGAGAAGCATCACCCCGGAAGATTCGGCGGCCATAACGGAACGCTTTACCGATTACAAGAAGATAGCCGAGAACCAGAAAAGAAAGGAGCAGGCCGGTGCGATGTACGAAAAGTATGTGCGGTTTCCTTATGAGCCCGCACGCCTGGATACGGTCATCAGGCAAGGCAACAGCTTCGTGTATTATTACAAGCAGGAACTTCCCGCCACCGAAAACACGAAGAAGATAGAGCTGACGCTTGACGGACAGATCCTCTCCAGGGACGAGGTACGGACCCAGCTTCCGCCATCGGACACGATCACCTATTATATCTCCAGCATGGTGCAGTTCCTCGACCGCACGCCGCGTTACAGGAAGAAGATCATCACCCGCAAGGATGAAGTCAGCCTGCGGGCCTATGTGACCTATAAGACCGGCAGCACCGGGTTCGATGAAAAGACCGGGAACAACAAGGCGGAGATCGACAAGGTGTTCGAGACCATCCGTGGAATCAATTATACGGGAGAGTTCCTCATAGACAGCATCCGCATGACGGCCACTTCGTCCCCCGAGGGCGGCTCCGAAATGAACCTTTCCCTTTCCAGGGAACGTGCGCTGGCACTGAAGAAATACCTTGCCGCACGCACGGAAGACCGGGAAGGGGTCGATACGCTTTTCCGCCCGCGCTGGACCGGTGAGGATTGGAGCAGGCTGCACGAACTGGTCCTTTCAGATGACAGCCTGGCAAACAAGGCCGGCATTTTACGTATCCTGAAAGAGACGAAGAATCCCGACAGCCGGGAACATGCCCTGCGCGAATATGCTTCCGACTACAAACGCATCCGGGAAAGGTATTATCCGCTGCTGCGCTGTGTGGAATTCAATTTCCACCTCCACCGCCGGGATATGATCCAGGATACGATTGTGATGCCGGTCATCGACAGTACCTACATGCACGCGGTCAGCCTGATCGAGAACAGGCAATACAAGCAGGCGCTGTCCATGCTGGAAGAGTTCTACGGGGAGGACTACAATACGGCGGTCTGCCTGATGTCCTTAGGCTATGACAGCCGTGCCCTGGATGTCATGCTCAAACAGCCGGATACCTCTGACAGGAACTACCTGCTCTCTATCCTCTACAGCCGTCTGGGACGGGAGAAAGAAGCCCTGAAGATGTATGTCAGGTCCTGTGACCAGGATGACTCCAAGATCTGGAGGGGCAAGCTCGATCCGGAAATCAACAAACTGATAGTAACTTATAATTTATATAAAGATGAACTATACTAACAGATTCATATCTTTTACAGTCCTTGCGGCCGTTCTCAGCGGCTGCGAGTTCAACGAGGATTTCTGTATCAGGAACGGGGAGCTGGTCGCCTGGTGTGATTTCAGCGGGATCCGGGAAACACCTCCCGTACCGGAGGAAAGGCACATCATAGCATTCCCTTCCGGTATGGATATTCCTTCCGGGGAACAGATGACATTTACGCAGGATACCCTGCGCCAAAGCATTCCACAAGGTGAATACCAATTCCTATTTTATACCGGGAATTATGAAGTGAGCGACATCCGGGATTATCACGAGGCCCGCCTTATGGCACGGACAGATACCCTGGAGGGCGAGGTATACATTTCCGGCGTGCAGAAGTTCTGCTGTTCGGCCGGTTTCAGCCAGCGCCTGGAGTACCAGAGGCCCAAGCGCGTTCCCATAACACCGTCCGCATTCGTCCAACGGCTGAATATCCAGATCAACGTCTCGGGTAATATCACTCCCCTGGCCGGCCTGCAAGGTACCCTCACCGGTATTTCCACCGGCCGGTACCTTGTCTCCCGGGAAAGGACTGGAAACGCAAGTGTCACAAGCCTGTTCTCGCGTAAACCGGAAACCGACCGGTGGAAGACAAGCCTGTACGCTTTCGGGTTCAACCCCGCGGCGGAGAATATCCTTTCGGTAAAGATTGAAATGGACGGGAAGGATTCGGTATTCAACGAAGAGCAGAAGGTGGACCTGACCCCGTATCTCCGGGGATTTGACAGCGATGAACTTTCTCTGGAACTGGACCTGCACATCGGCAAGGAACTGACCATAGGAGAACCGGTTGTCATTCCGGATTGGGAGGATATCCCGGAAACAGAATTACCAAACTATAATTAATTATTTATTTTTTTCAGATGAAAATGAAAACAAGTTTTTTTCTTTCAGCGGTAATGGCCGCAGGCCTGCTGGCTTCATGCAGCAACAGTGAAGAAGTTTTTAATGAGCAAGTGACGGACGGCGAGCATTCGGGGGCACAGCTGAATATCGTACCTACCGTAAGTTCCGAAAGCACCGAAACAAGGGCCGGTTTCGATCCCAAGACAGATTGGGCGGCAGGCGACGCGATGGGCCTGTTCATGTACAAGTCCAGCGGCTGGGGAGACGCCTACCCGCGTTATGATGCCCAGAACAACAAGTCGACCAGGCAGGCGAACGGCTGGTCACAGGCCAGCCCGGTGTACCTGCTGGTAGACAAGGCCACCATATGGGCCTATTATCCGTATAACCAGGCCGTGACGGACGGTACTAAAATACCGGTTCCTATCAATGTCGGTACCTCCGTCGATTACATGTGGGGCAAAAGCACCAACCAGGTATCCGTAATCGAGACGGATGCCAGGATTCCGATGAAGCATGCGCTTTCACAGTTTGTCGTGCGGCTGAAAGTTTCACCCGAGTACCATAACGACGGAAACCTGACCTCGGCCAAACTCAAGGCGACAGGTGCCAAGTTCGCCACTACCGGAACCATGAACCTGAACGACGGGGGAAAAATTACGTTCCAACCTACCAGCACGGAGCTGACCTGGAGCCCGAATACAACCGTTCCGGCACAGGGACAGCAGGCGGTGGATTATGCCGCAGCCATTTATCCGATGACGCTGGCCGCGGGCGAGGTGTCGCTTGAAGTGGTGATCGACGGTGCAACCTATACCTATGCCATCCCACAAATAACCTGGGAGGCGGGAAAGAGATACATCTACTCGATCACCATGCGTTCCAACGATGCGGAGATCGGAGGAGAAAACGGACAGTCGGTAACCATAGAAGGCTGGACCTCCACTGAAGAAGACATCACCCTTGTTCCGGTCAAATAATAAAAAGAGAATAATGGTAAGAGCAATAACAACGATTGTCTGCAGTTTCCTTCTGCTGTTGTCCTTTTCCTGCAGCCGGGAAGATACCGGGCCGCAGGAAACCATTCCGGGCAGCGGGATCGTGACATTTACCGCCATGACCGGACAAGGGGAAACGCGAAGCAGCCAGGAAGGCAGTTTCGAGACAGGCGATGCCATAGGCGTATTCGCCATCGAACCGAAGACCGGCGTGTACTGGGCGGTGAACAACAAGTATACGTATGACGGACAGAAATTCAAGCCGGAGGCGGAAGCGGACAATATCATAGTAACGGTAGGAACCGACTTTGATTTTTATGTGTATTACCCTTTCAAGACAGGGCAGACCGATATAACCGGGATCTCCCATACCGCCGGCAACCAGAACGAAAAGGCGGGCTGGATTTCCGCAGACTTCATGACAGCGACCTATACCGATCCTATCCGGGACTACACGGTCCCACTGAATTTCAAACACAGGATGTCGACCGTAGAGGTCAGGATCGAGAGAAATGACGGTGTGAGGGAAGCCACGATGGAGAATGTGAAACGTACAAGCCGTTTCAATCTTCTTACAGGGGGAATCAGCACGGATGAAAGCAAGGGAAACTGTACGATGTACAAGTACTCGGAGGCGGGAGGAACCACAGTGTTCCGGGTAACCATCCCCGCACAAAGGCTTACGACCTCCTCCAACTATGTGTCCCTTACGGGAACCACCGGCATCAAGCTCCGCGGAACCTCCGACATGGTCACCGAAGAAGGGAAAATACATAATTACCGGATGGACTACAAAAAACAGATTACCATCCTGGATTATACCCCCGGAGGAACCACCACAGGTGCGGGACTGTACAATACGGGAAGCAACTGTACGGTGTCGGCGAGCGTGAAGCCGGGCTATGAGTTTGCCGGCTGGTATGAAGGGGGAAGGATCGTATCCGGTACCGCACAATACAGCTTTGAGGTGCTTGCGGACCGTACCCTCGAGCCTAAATACCGGAATTACGGATCCTGGACAGTTACCCTGACGGCCAATCCTTCCGCCATTTCCTGGAAAGGGGGGACTTCGACGCTCAGTGCGGGCGCCTCACGTGAGGTGTTCGTCAATGGGGTTAAAGAGACTCTCCAGGGAGGTTCGCCCTCTATCAGTGGAGGTACGGAAGGATTTTTCCTTTCAGGGAACACGGTGAGCGTATCGGAGAACAATACGGCATCCGCGCGCAGCTGCGTATTTACGGCAAGTCATGGCGGTAGTTCCGCTACGGCCACCATCAGTCAGGAAGCTCCCCCGGTCAGCTATGTTTTCGAGTATTCAGACGGAACGGTGGCTCACAGTGAGCGTACGGAAGCGGGGGCAGGTTCATTCCTGCTAAGTATAACGAGCCGCAAGACTATAGGAAACAGCATCAAAGAGCTCTCCTGGAGTGCGTCGGGTGACAGCTGGATTCACGTATCGGGCAGCTCGGTCAGCTATGACGAGAATCCGACCAAGGAGATCCGCAGCGGAAGCGTGACCCTTACACAGGCAGAAAGCGGAAAGACACTGACACTGACCGTCAGACAGAAGGGTAAAACTTCAATTGATATCAATCCTTAATTAAATGAATAGCAAAAAATGAAAATAAAAGTGTATAAACACATAGTCATGTTTCTTTTGCCGGCGGCCCTTACGGGCTGTTCCGGCAAGGAAGATTCCCTCCCCGGGACAGGAGAGGCGGGACTTGAGATAGAAAACTGTTTCAGTCGCAGTACCGGTACGGATACGGGCCATGTTCCGGTAAAGGACTTCGGCATGGTGCTGCTCGATGAAACGGGCGGCTCATATACCGGTGTCAGCAATCCGCTGCATGTGACCTATGGGGAGAGCTGGAATTTTCCGCAGGTGACACTTACCCAGAAAACCTGCCGGCTGTTCGCTTTCTCCCCGTTCCGGAGTATCCCGGGAAAGGAAGTGGCTGTCAGCCTGAGTCCCCAGACGGATTACCTGGCATCGGATGAAGTGCGTCTGGATTGGCAGAACCGCCTGGCGAGTATCGAAATGAAGCACCTGCTCTCCCTTCTGGCCTTTACCGTGGACGGAAGCCAGGCGTGCAGCCTGAATGTGGAAGCCGTACCTACAGAGGCCACATACGACCTTACAGGTGGTATATTGTCCGTAAAACAGGGAAACGGAACTATTTCTTCCGGCACAAACATGCTGCTGCTCCTGCCCGGCAGGCTTGAAAACAGGAAGGCACAGGTCCGCTATCAGGACCATAGCTATGACTGGTATCTTCCGGCAAATACCTTTGAAGCCGGAAAGAGGTACGATTACGCGTTGACCCTGAGTAAAGAAGGGGTGCTCATGCTCTCCGGGGTGAGTGCCCGCCCCTGGGAAACAGGAGGAGACTATACCGGAACCATCCAACCCTAAAAATAAGTAACCATCATGAAAAGAAAATTTCTACTGTTTGCCTTTCTGCTTGCGTCAACCCTGCGCGGGCACGCACAGGATGCCACGAGTGCATTAAATAAAATAATGAGTGGTTTCGCCGTGCCGCTTTTTATTGCCCTGACACTTTTCGCCGTTGTTTTGGGATTGTCCCAGCAGTGGGACAACATCATTGACAAGGAGAACCGGGGAACACGTAGGGACGGCCTGTTCGCCATAGCCTGGTATGTCGGTTATGCCCTGCTTGCAGGGATTGTGATAACAGGGGTCAAAGCCGCGGTATCGGGCATTGATTTATCCATATAATCTGATATGAAATACACCATCAGGAAAGGACTGGAAAGCCCCTGCATGATACGGGGCTTCCTTTCATCGGACTACTGGATTTTCGTGGGTTGCTGTGCCGCCGCGCTTATCCTGCTTTTCCTGAGTGTCAGGATCGGAATCATGGATAGCGACTGGACCCAGGCACTCCTGGTTCTTTTTGTCTCGCTGCTGGTACTGCCGGTACTGAGGCACAAACTCAGGAAAAAGGCACAGTCTACGAAATTCAGGGAATCAAAGTACGGCATGACTGTGAGTAACTTAACCATAAACAGACAACTTCTGAAGAAGAAACAAGATGAAAGAAGAAGAAGCATACAGCATACTTGACATTATCAGCGAGTCTGAAGGACAAAGCGTGATCCTGACCCGGAGCGGCAGCATATGTATCCCGTTCGAGCTCCGGCAGCCGGAGTGCTATTCCCTTTCCCCGGAAGACATCGACGAAAGGGACGGGATGTACCGGGAAGCCTTCAGGCACATGCCCGACGGTACCTACGTACACAAACAGGATGTATTCCTTAAAAAGGACTACCACCGCGGCAAAGGTACCGGTTCTTTCCTGGACCGTGCCGATGCACGCCACTTTGAAGGGCGCCTGTACATCGACCATACCTGTATCCTGCATTTTGTACTTGCGGGACTGAAAAGCCTGGAAAAGGCGTATGTATCCTCCCCCCTGGCCTATAAGGAACATTTGCACAGGGAGGATTACAAGAAGCTGGAAGCGTTTCTCGAAGGGATTGACAATGCCGTGAGTATCCTGCAGAACATGCGCGGGACTTCGGTGCTGCCCATGTCCCATGAACGGATATCCGCATTCACCCACGCATACTCCGGCCTGTTCGGTGATACGGACGCTGTGGTGGATATACATATCGACGGGAGCTTGCATGTGGGAAAGAATCACGCGCGCTGCTATGCGGTATGCGACGAGACCTTCCTTCCGGAAGGAAGTATCGAATCCTATGTCAGGGACGAGTCGCTGCCACCGGCCGCTTCACAATTGTACCATCCCCTGATGGAACAGTTAGGCATGTACCTTCCCTACAACCACATCGTCAACCAGGTCATCTATTTTGAGGGAAACGAGAAACTGCGCTCCCGGATCGCACGTAACATAGACATTTACGGGAGTAATTCTTCCATGAACAAGACCATCGAAAGGGAATTTAAAGAGCTGGACAAACTCCAGAAAGAGATCATTGAGGACAACCAGATGCTGGTGCGCTCCTTCTTTTCGGTCTGTGTTTTCGATGGGTCGGATACCGAACTGGAGAAAGCGGACAAAAGGGTCAGGGAGGTATTGAACCTGAACCGGTTTAAATATTATATACCGGGCTACGAGAACCTGGCAAAGATGCACTTCGCCTGTGTTCCCGGACAGATCAGCCTGATGCCGGTAGAGTATCTCTTCCTAACTACCCTGCCCATAGCACTCTGTTTCTTTCTCCAGTGCAGCAAGTTCAGCAATGATGCCGAAGGGATCTACGTGCACGACAGGATGTACCAGGTTCCCCTTCGCAAGGATATCTGGGACGCGGCAAAAAAAAGGGTAAATGCCCGCAACGGGATGGTTATTGCCGGCACGGGCGGGGGAAAGTCAGCCTTCACCCTGAATTTCACGCAGCAGCTGATCGAACAGGATTATACGACCATTGTCGTGGAGTTCGGAAAATCATTCAGCCAGCTGTGCAAACTCTATCCGGATATCTCGCTGCATGTGGACTATGACGGCAAGACCCCCTTAGGGATCAACCCGTTTGACCTGCAGGGAGAGGAACTGGACAATAATGACCTGGAAATGCTCTCCGGCATCGTACAGCGATACTGGAAGCACATGTTCACCAAGGACGAGTCGGAGAAGGAAGTCGCCCTGACCCAGTTTATCCAGGACTATTACGAACATGTCCGGCAAGGGCATAACTTTGAGAGTTTCTATAATTATGTTATAGACAATTACAATGAGATCCTCGAGAGAAAACATATTCCCGGTACGTATTTCACCCTCGAATCCTTCAAACTGAACTGCGGGGAATTCATGCCCGGGCAACGGTATGAGAATGTCTGCAAGGATATGAAAATCGATTTCTCCGGAAAGAAGTTTATCGTGTTCGAGCTTACACAGATCAAGCAGGACAGGTTCCTTTCAAACCTGGTCATGAGCATGATATTCACCATTATCCAGAAAAAGCTGCTCAGTGACAGGAGAAAGCGCGGCATACTGATTTTCGACGAGTATGCCGAAACCGCACAGATGGTGGATACGGCCACAGGCAGCGGCATACACAGTTCCGTGGCCTTCTGCTACCAGAAGATACGGAAAGAGAACGGAGCCGTATATACCATTGTCCAGACCCCTGACCAGCTGCCCGATGACGAGAACACGAAAAACATCATCAGCAACACGGACATGCTGTTCGTATTGCCGACCAAGGAGGTTATCTACCAGAGCATCATCGACAAGTTCAAGCTGACGCAGCCCGGCCAGATAGCCCTGATGAAATCCATGCGGAACAACTTCGCCGCCTCCCGTCCCTACTCGGAATGCTTCATGCGCATGGGTGAGAATTACGCGACGGTTACCCGCCTGGAGTTTTCCAGGGAGAAGTTTCTTGCTTTCCAGACGGAAGGCGAGATCTGGTCCGACCTTGAGGACAAAACCGGAAGCGGCAAGTCCATGCAGGAAGCTATTGAAGAATATATAAACGAACATTAAAACAAGAACCGTATGAAGAAATTATTTTTATCCTTAATCGTGCTGATGGCGGCAGCCACCGCATCAGCACAATGGGCCGTGACGGATGCCGGCAATTTAAGCCAGAACCTTAAAAACTTCAAGGAGCTGCAAAAACAGGTAGGCTACCTCAAGGAACAGAAGAACAAGCTGGACGAAAGCCTGGACCTGATGCGCAAGGTCAACTCCGTAGTGTCGGACTGTGAGACGACCCGGTATATTATCGAGCGCCAGGCAAGGCTCTCCCAAAAATGCGTTGACCTGGTCAGCGGGAAGCAACTGAATTCCTCGACGCTGAAGACACTCACCGGCAGCGTTGAACAGATCATGGCCGGTAACAGGCGACTGATCCAGTTGTCCAGGACGATCCTCTCCACAAGCGTGAAGATGAATGACGCCGAGCGGCTGTCTACCTTGCAGAACATAGAGAAACAGACTCTCGAGGAGGAAAGGAAAATAGCGAAGATCTCCCAGATCATAAGTCAGTACGAACGGCTCAAAAGGGCATTCAGATAACGGGGATGGAAGAAGCATACGGAAATCTGAACGCCGCGTACCTGCATATAAAGGGTATGGTAGTCATAGAAGGGTTCTATGCGCTTGTCGCCGGATTTGTCATAACGACTTTCATCTTCAAGCTCGTGGGAATCCTCAAGGAGATGACAAGCGAGGGAAAAGGATTCAATGCCAAGCACTTCTACGAGCTGGGCAGGGAGTACATCTTCTGCATAGGCCTGGTATGTATCATGCCCGTGTTGTTAGGAACGCTCGAGACAGTACTGGCCTATGGCGCCGACGAGCTGATGAAGTCACTCGCCAACGGAGGAGTCTACAACCCGCACAATATCTGGAAAGATCCGATCAGTGCCATGCTGGACGAACTAATGAACGGGGACATCACCGACATAGCCGTCAACGGGCTCGATACCCTGAAATGGTCACTTATCTCAGGAACGATAGGCAGTCTCTTCGGAGTGGCCTATGATTACATCATGCTGCTGTTCCTCTGTACCCGCTACCTGATACTGCTACTGCTCGAGATCATTTCTCCCATAGCGATAGCCTGCCTGTACAACAATGACACGCGCAGCTCCTTCTACACATGGGTCAAACAGATGTTAGGATGCTACATGCTCTATCCGGGGTTTATCCTTGCCAGCGTTTTCTCGGACCTGATCGTCACGAACTATGTCCTGCAAAGATCTTGGTCGGTGCTGCTGATGGTTATTTTTTCTTTCCTGCTCAAGCTCACGATGCTTGGCACGGTAAAGGCCACAGTAAACAAATGGTTATAAATTATACAATGAAACTTCCATGAAAGCAACAAAAAGCATACTCAAAGTAAAAAGCATACTCAAGGATTTCTCCAGCCTGGCGGAAGCCAGAAAGAACCATACGTTCCGCACCAAACTGGTATTTATTTTCTGCGGGATAACCATCGCGATGGTCCTGTTCTTCGCACACAGCGTGGTGAACAATGCGATGAACAAGATCCTGGTGGTCAATGAAGGAGGGGAATTCGTCCATTTCAAGTCCATGCAGCAGGACCTGCTGTACGAAAGCCTCCTAAGAGGGCACTGCCGCCGGACGGCCTATTTCCTGAACAGCTTTGACAGGCTTTCCCTGCAGGAGAACCGTGCCCGTGCCCTGTTCCTGGTCAACAAGCCAGACGCGAATACCGTATTTGCCAAATACCAGGCGGACCGCGCCTATGGAGATGCGCTGGAACTCGGGGTTGTCTACAAGACGGAGTTTGAAAAGATCATCGATATACGTGCCGACGGTGAGGAGTACCATGTCAGGTTCTCCTCCATCCTGAGCATTATTAATGGCGATGACATCAGGAAAGTACGGATTGTGAGTGAGGGTACCGCCATCCATGCCACTCCGCGCTTTCCGGAAAATACGTCCGGTTTCTTCTTCCGTACCTATAACCAGCAATACGAACTCTTATGACACGGGACGGGAAAAGCAGAATAGCCATACTGGCGGGCTTAGGGATTGTAGTTGTCCTGCTGGTGTGGGCATTCATCGCCAGCCTGTCCGGCTCCGGGAGCAAGGGGCCGGAAACGGGTGAGGTAATCCTTAGAACCCGGATCAAGGATAGCTTTACGCTGGATGACATGCTCCAAAAAGTCGAGAAGGAAAATACAAGCAAATCCGCTTCCCTTTCAGGTTTCGACTCGGTTACGGAGGAGCCTGCGGACACGGCCGGAAATGAAAGGGAGATCCGGCGTATCCAGGAGCTGATCCGGGATAACGAGCGGGAGCTCGGAGCGGGAATTACGGTCCCGGTACAACAACCGGTTTCTTCCAGGGGAAAGGAAAACACCGGCCTGCAGGAAAAGAAGGAAGAGGAAGTGCAGCCCAAGCACCGCAAAGCCGTGGATAGTGTGCCCCAGGTACCGGCCCGCAGGGGATTCAACACGGTCCGGCTCGTGAGACAGGAAGAACGGAATGTCATCAAGGCATTCGTACATTCCACACAGACCGTCATGGTCGGTTCCACGCTCAAGATGCAGTTGGCCGAGAACTGCCTGACCGATGACGGGCAGCGCATCCGCAAAGGAACCCCCGTATTCGGGGAGGTGACGGGCATCGACGGGGAGCGCGTCCTGGTAAAAATCGTCTCGGTGAACTTAAGTGGGAACATACTCCCCTTTGAAAAGCAGGTCTATTCCGAGGACGCTATCCAGGGAATCTATGTGCCGGGCAATGTGAAGGCGGAAACCGCACAGGAAGCCCAGGCGGCAGGAATAAGCGGCGCGAATACCAATATCTCCGGAGGATTTGATATGGGAAGCCAGCTCGTGGCGGGAGCGGCCAACAGCGTCATCAACGCGACCAAGTCGGCAGCAAGCAAGAATATCCGGAAGGTAAAGGTGACAATCAAAACCAACTACCGCATACTGCTCAGGCAACCGAAAGAGTGAGGAAGGAAAAAGTCATGAAACAATAAGGAAAAGGAGGAAAACGATGGCAAAAATATATGTGGCAAGCAGCTGGAATAACCCGTACCAGCCGTACATAGTAAATTTCCTGCGCTACAGGGGACACGAAGTGTATGATTTTCGTCACCCGGCAGGAAAAACGGACTTCCACTGGTCGCAGGTCAATGAAAATTGGGAAAATATGAATCCGGAGGACTATCTGGATGCGATGGAGCATCCCCTGGCACAAGCGGGATTCCGCTCGGATTTCGATGCCATGCAGTGGGCGGATGTATGTGTACTTGTACTTCCCTGCGGAGCTTCGGCACATTCCGAGGCGGGATGGATGAAGGGAGCCGGAAAGAAAGTGATAGTATATCAGAACCGGCCGCAGAGACCGGAACTGATGTATAAGCTATTTGACGGAATCTGCCCGATGGCGGCGGATGTAGCCCGGTACCTGAAGGAGTTTGATCAAATAAAGAATTTAAAAACGATGTGATATGACAATACAGGAAATTATAAATGAAATAAAAGAGTTATCGGGAAGCGACATACTCTTTCTAAGCTTCTATTGTGGAGTTATTCTAATACTGTCTATATACAGAAGTGATGAAAAGGCATCTGTGGATGGAGAAGAAAAGAAAGAAAAACCGAAAAATACCGAAAACTATTCCAAGGAGAATGAATAGCTATTTCTTTCGTTTTTTTATTTTCTTATATATTGAATCTCCGCACCATTTAAGAAAAACTATAATATAACCAGCAATAGTACTGACAACTAAAAGATTCATAAAAAATCGAGCTTCATTCGAGATGCCCAATTCATACTGGAATTTAAAAATAGTATAACCAAGAAACAAGGACAATATAAAAGGCGGACAATTCATTCCTGCTTTTCCGATCAATATGACAAATAGGGGGATAAAAATAGCCGTATATATGGCAGAGCCTCCCACTACGAGTAAAAGTTGTGTATATAATGTATATGATTCAAAGGAAGATGAAAACAGAAAAAATGTTGGATACAACATGAAAGAGCAGATAATAAAGCATCTGATAAAGTCCTGATAATGTTCTGGGAATTTTGTCACTATTTCAGAGAGGTCCTTAAAAAGACTTGTTGTTTGTGCCATTGAGATTATATTTTATGATGAATACTTAACTGAGTACAAAAGTAATAAAACTGCGTAATAACTCTAACGGACAAAGTAATTAAAACAAAATTTAATAAGTAGATATGAGACTAAAACCAATTTACATCACCACCCTGCTTCTCCTGTTTTTCCTTTCAGGGAAAGCGCAGAAGATCGAGGAACTCTCCGCAGTTCCTCTGCAGATCGGGTATGAAAAGACCCTGCACCTGATCTTCCCTACTGAAGTGAAGTATTACAGCATCGGAGGGGATTACGTCATCGGTGAGAAAGTGGTCAATTGCCCGGGAATCATACGCCTGAAGGCGGCGGAAGAGAACTTCCCGGGGGAAACAACCCTGTCGGTGGTGACGGCCGACACAAAGTTCTATTCGTACTCCATCAGCTACAACGCACATCCGGCTCAGAGTTATGTGCGTATAGGCGGAGAAGCCCCCGCACCGCATACGCTGCCGGTAGGAAAAGAAAAGCAGCTGTTCCTTATCTTCCCTGCCGGTATCACCTACGTGGATTATGGAAGCACGAACGTGGAGGTAGACAAGGCCGAGGGGGTGGATAATATCCTGGCCGTAAAAGCTGTCCAGCCCTATAAGGAGGATACGAACATATCGGTCGTGCTTGAAGGGGGAAAGTTCTACACTTTCGACCTGCGCTATGTGCCCGCTCCGGAGCGTTTCAGCTTCGTCATCGACAAGGAGGATACCCAGAGGGTGGCCATACTTGACGAGAAGGAACGCTCTTACGGGCAGAAGGAAAGGATCAGGGAGGCTGTCGCGAAACGTGCCCCGCTGGATCTGGGACTCAGGGACAAGAATTCCGGCATGGAGTTCCAAGTCGGAAATATCTTCATCGACGGGGATGTCCTGCTGCTGCGCATGACACTGACAAACCGTACACAGATCGGCTATACGACGGATTTCATGCGCTTCTATATCCAGGATGCCAAGATCCGCAAAAAAACGGCGGTGCAGCAGCTCGAGCAGAACATCCTGTTCACTTTCGATTATCCGGAAGAGATACCGGCGCATGAGAGCCGGACATTCACTGTGGCCATGAACAAGTTCACCATCCCGGATAAGAAACGGCTTATCATCGAGATCCAGGAGAGGAACGGCGGCCGGCATTTCCTGTACAAACTGAAGAACAAGTCGCTGCTGACAGCAGAGGAGGTATTCAGAAGCAGAAAGCAACAGGAAACGGAGGATGAAGCCGACAAAATATTAAGGAGGATAGCCCGATGAAACTACTGCTGCCCCTATTGCTTTTCTGCCTCCCCTTCAATGGCTCAAACGGCGGAAAGGAACTACTCGACAAGGCACTGGAAAGGTGCGAACGCCTGGAGACACTGGAAAGCTACCGGGATATACTCTCCCGGTACGGAGTGTCCGACAAGCTCCCGCTCGCCTGTCCCCTGAAAGACAGGTTCAGGAAGAGCAGCGGCTTTGGCATCCGGATCCATCCCATAACCGGCAAACGCAGTTTCCATTCAGGTATTGACATGGGCGTGGAGCTGGCAGCCCCGGTTTACGCCACCGCCTCGGGAACGGTTTCTTTCGCGGGAAGGAAAGGGGGGTACGGAAGATGTGTCATTATACGCCATTCTTATGGCTTTGAAACGCTGTACGCTCACTTAGCCGCGTATTACACCACAGAAGGTCAAAAAGTCGACAGAGGGGCTGTAATCGCGTTTGCGGGAAGCACGGGAAAGAGTACGGGCTACCACCTGCATTATGAAATCAGAAAAAACGGTAAACCTATAAAACCATACTGGTATGGCTATGACGATTGAACAGGAAATAGAACAGCTGGTACTGAAGTGTATCGCATTGGACGGGCTGAAGGCCTGCCCGAAAGACCTTGCCTTCCTTGAGAAATACGGACTGAAGAACCTGTATTTCTTTTCCCTGGAATACGCGATGGAAGGGACGGATACGACGGTTCTCGACAGTAAGGCGAAAGGGTTGATCAGATGGTACCTCTATTCGACGGATTTTCCCCTGCTGCGGCAGAAGTATGAACGGGAAGGAAAAGCGGAGCTGATGAAATGCCTGTACCTGGAAGAGAGATATTTCCGCAAGTTCCTGGAATCAACCGGACAGGAGGATGGATTATGACCACCCTTTCAGTTATCAGCTATATAGAGAGGATCAACCGGGTGTACCGGCTGATCCGGATGGAAAGGACCGGAAGCCTGGACGAACTGGCCTCCTTGCTGCGGGTAAGCAGGCGGACAATCAACAATTATCTGGAGGAGCTCCGCCTGATGGGAGCCGAGATAAGGTTCAGCAGGAGGCGTAATACGTATTACTTTGGAAATAATTTCGTATTACATGCAACGGTTGAAGCCCGTATCGATGCCGATGTATTGGATACGCCTAAAGAAAAAGAGTATGATACATACAATTATAACAAACATTAAAAAACGATTCATTATGAAAAAAGTAAGATTTTTACTGTTGGGCGCAATGGTGACCATGTTTACAGGCTGCCAGAAAGAAGTGGCGGAACAAGAGTTGGATAACAACAAACCAACCCCTACCGGTGATACGCGTATCATCATCGAGGGAGAAGGGATGATAGGCCCGGTAACCAGATCCTCGGACGGAAGAGTGGATTTCGAAGGGGGGTATGCAACCGGAGCAGGGCTATATGATGGTAAAAAAGCCATTCCAGTGGAAGCCCATCCTGATGCCGGCTATGAAGTTAATTATTTCTATGGCGGTCCGCAAAACCAACCTAAAAAGTATGACTATACACAGTCAGGAACATCTGCTTTTAATGTTTACTTAGAAGGCCAGGATCACACTTTTCACTGTGGCTTTAAAGAAAAGAAGCGTGATCTAACAGTGAATGCCGGAACCGGAGGTTCGGTGTCCCCATCAGGTACAAACAGCTACCGCGTGGAGAAGCCGATCAGCATTACGGCCACCCCGGAGAGCGGGTACGAATTTGCCGGTTGGACGGTCACAGAGGGTGATGTAACGATTGAGAACCCGGGCAGCCCGGCTACCACCGCGACCCTGCATAATAGCAACAGTACGATTACCGCAAACTTTAAATCCGGCGCTGAGTTGGTATTTACCGTACGTGCCAGTGCAAATAAAATTGTACCGATGCCGGTTCTGGGTTCCGGTCCTTATATTATCGATTATGGAGATGGTACAGTAGCCCAAGAGGTAGACCTTCGTGCTCCCGGATATACCCAATATCCAGGCAGTTACCATACATACTCAGCAGATGGGGAGTACACTGTTACAATCAAGGGACCGACTGCTACTGCTTTTTCATTTAGAGGTACACGTAACAGTGATCTTCAGTATACAAATCCCTGTCCGGCAAAGTCTATTTTAAAGAACACGATTGATATAAGTTGTGTAACGTCACTGGAGAATGCTTTTAGCGGAATGAAATCATTGGAAAGCATAGAATGTGATTTGTTTGAAAGTTGTAAAGGAAGAGTGACAACCTGCGCTAATATTTTTGATCAATGTACAAATTTGCATACCATTTATAATGGATTGTTTGAAGGCTTTGATAAATGCACTGATTTCTCTTTAGCATTCCATTACACAGCCCTAAATTCTATTCCTGCCAATACATTCAGGGGATGTTCCTCTGCCGTAAAGTTTAATTCTACCTTCTCGGCTATACCTAATATTTTATCAATTCCGGCAGGATTGTTTGATGATTGCGTAAATGCGCAAGAGTTTGCTTCCACTTTTGAGCTGCTGAACATAAGTACGGTCCCCGAACGTTTATTCGCAAAATGCGTAAAGGCGACTTTTTTCAGGGGAACTTTCCGGCAGTCCCATGTTACTACTGTACCCGGTAATGTTTTTGAGAATTGCAGGGCGATTGAAAATGTATCCTCTTGCTTTGAGAACTGTTCCTGGATAACATCTTTGCCGGAAATGTGGAATACCTCCCTCTATCCCAAAATAAAGGCTTATAATGCATTTGCGAAAAATTGCAATAAGGCCTCTAATTACAGTGCTGTACCGCCCGCTTGGAAGTAGTAAATAGCAAGACAGGAGGTTGCAACGACGATAGAAGGCATAAAAGGTAAGTTTTGACGCACTCTCTTTAAGTAAAAGAGTGCCATGCCATAAATCATCATAAATAATGAAGCCCCGGTGCATCACTGCAGCGGGGACTTCTCCACCTTAAATTCATTTTATGCCAAATGAATTACATTATATTTTGCTTACTTCAGTTGATTATCTGTTGTAAATATTGTCATATTTTCTATTTTTGTTGCCAACTTTGGGGCATTATTCTTATAAAATTCGTTGTTTCATCCCATATGTATCCTTCACCGTAATTGCGATTGAATAAATAATCAGCATCACAACGAAGTAAAACCCATTCACCAGAACCTTCAGCTTTCCAGTACAAGTGTATAATAGGGCTTGCATATCCAATACCTCCATGCTTAGGTTCTAATCGCCTTTCCGGAAACTGGCAACTCATAATTCCCTTCCAAAAACGGGTTCCTACCGGAACATTAACCGATACACGGCCTACTTCATCTCTCCACTGATCATCATTAATAGCACCTTCTTTTTTGTCACTTGGCCGATACGAGTTGGACTTCAGCTTGAATTCCCTCTCCCAGACCGCTTTTATTTCGCCTCTCAGGGCTTTTTCTCCCTTATTGGATAAAGTATATACCAGATTCCATGAAGTCTCGTCAGGGACGGGATATACAAGAATTGAGGTATATCCCTGTCCTTCCACCTCCATCATGCGCAATGCCGGCAGATCATCCGGTGCGGGTGCTTTGACTTCATAGAGCCACTCCCAATCCGTACTGCCGTGATCATAATCCGCTGCCCTACACCACATGGTTTCTCCTTTCCTGCGGAACAACGGAACGAGCTGGTATGTTCCCGGCACGGAGGTGATGTAGCACTGGATGCGCTTGCCATCCCATCCACCATTCGTCTTGATGTCGATCGGCTGGAACTTTTCCACAATTTCATTCGTACCCTGTTTCATGAACACGAAACGCATTTCACCTTCCGAAGTGCCGCACCAGGGGTAATAGAATGTCCCGAATACCTTGCCTTCATTCTGGTAGCAGTCATATCCGTACTCCGTATAATTGGGCCAGATGGTAAACTCGTAATCTTCCGGATTCGGATTGAGTACAATATCATCGGTCTTGCCATACTGTCCCCAATACTCAACATCGATATCCACCTGCTCTTTATTGACCGGCGCATTGTAGTTTCCTGTCATCTTCAGGGTATAGGTGTATTTCATGCCGGCTTTCCATTCATGCTGTATGGGAAAAGTGTACGTGTGCTTTTGCCCGTCGATGACAAAGCTGACAGAAGCCGCCTGTTCTTCATAAGAGGATCTTGGTATCATGATGGCATCGACAATGACGGGACTTTCGTCATTGAGCATATAGTTCCCCCCGACTTTTACCGAACCCCGGCCGTGATTATAATCTTTTGTAACCGTTCCGGTCAGGGCGTTGACTGTTCCTGATATAAATACACCGGCGAATGTCATATCCGAGACAAGCCCGGTGCCCATATATTCGTTTTTCATCAGCCGCACACGTACCAGTGTCATGGCGTGTTGCATCATCAGGCTGGCCGTCGGTACATCCTTGGTCACTTTGGCCACTCCGTACAGGATGTCATTCTGGGCTGCCAGATCGAAAGGCACGCTCTTGAAATCGGTCACTTCCCGGTTATATGGGAGGTATGCGACCACATCGGCGTCCGCTTCCACCGGTACATCCTGTCCGGCATTCCACACTTTCCCGTCAAAAAGATAGGAGGCGTTCTTTGTACCTGCCGCTTCATCCGTCCGGTCTGTGCTGATAAACACTCCCATTTCATGGCCGGGAGCAAAAGCCTCTATGATTCCCCTGGTCTGCTGCATGTCCTGCAACGATGCCGTGATGGCTAACTGTATCTTTTCCGGCTCTTCCGGCTCTTCCGGTTCTTCACCCGGCTCGTCCTTATCCCCGGGATTCACCACCGGTGGCACGGATTCCGGTATCAGTTCATCCGGGCCGCATGAGAAAAGCGTGCAGGTTAGCGAGGCGAGCAATATATATCTAAATATTTTCATTATTTTACTTTTTACAAAACCCAGTGTTTTACTTTTATTGGAAGTTACTTCTTTATGCGTTTTCAGATTTTACTTCTTAACGTATTCCCGCCAGAATCTTTCCAGCTTATCCCGGTCAAGCGTACCGTCTTCCCTGACGAAACATTCTATCATCGTTTCAAGCAGTGTCTTGACTCCCCTGCAGCGATGGTCCGAAGCGAACGTCCGTAACTCCCATTTCAGATCTTCCGTCAGCGCGACGGTCTGGTTCGTTTTGGGTGATGTTTTTTCTGTCATACCTTTTTCTTTTCCCGGGGTTTCTCCCACCATGTTTTCCAGGGATATTCCTTTCGATGTAAAGTCTTTCATAATCCTGCCTTTCTTCTATTTATTTATTTTTTTAATTCTGCCCAGGAACTCCTTGACCAGCTCCCTGTAGTCATCAGCCCCGTTTGACGAAGGCGCATAGTCAAATATGCTCTGTGCCTTGTATTGTGCCTCTCCCAGGGCAACATTGCTTCGTATTACCGTTTCAAAGACACCATCTCCCAAACTTCTTACCAGACTCTCCCTGATATCCACATCCAGCTTTCTCCTGGCATTGTACTTGGTCATAAAGTATCCGAGTACCCGGACATCGGCTCCCAGCTTCCTTTTGAGCAGGCCGATGATATAGTGTATCTTTTCAATTCCTTTCATGGCGAAGTAATTTCCGTCCGTAGGTATGATCACGTAATCGCTTGCCATCAGCGCGTTTTGCGTGATGATCCCCAATGATGGGGGACAGTCGATAAGTATGTGGTCATACTTCTCTTCCAGCCCCTTTACTATTTCCCTGAAAAGGAATTCCCTTCCGGGTGTGGTGTACATGATCACTTCCGTAGCCGCCAGATCCAGGGAGGCCGGCAGTATGTCCACCTTCTCCAGCCACTTTTGCGGCTTTAACTCCGGCGGAGTGTCCTGCATACAGTCCTGTAGCGCACTCTCGAGCAGAACCTCCCGGGGAAGGCTTGCCATTTCCTCCCCGAACGCTGCCATTGTCGTATTCGCCTGCGGATCCGCATCGATAATGCAGACCCTTTTCTTATACATCCGTGCGATCCCGGCTGCCAGGTTCAGCAGCGAGGTTGTCTTTGCGACACCTCCCTTATGGTTCACACATGCCGTTGTAATTGTTTTCATACGTTTGCACCTCCTTGATTATTACCCTGCAAATGTAACTGTTTTTGGGGAGCTGACCAAACTTTTTGTCATGTTTTACTTTAATAGTATTTATATTTAAATACATTTAATAGTATAATACTTTAATAGTAACAATGTATATGTGATGTATTATGCTATATTAGTAATATACTCTTTTAAGTAGAATACTTGGTTAAATAACGTATTTCTTTCATGGGAAAAGCTACATCGCAATAAAATTGCGACTTTCTGTCTTATCTTGCGGGCGCAAAAGACATCAGGTCATATACGGACAGGAGTTTCGGGGATTTCCAGATCAGGGAATTCACTGTGGGCAGTTCAAGAAAAAGCCCCCGGCCTGTTAAAAAGCAACGCCAATCACTCGTTAACATACAGATGCGCATCACCGCACGACCGGGGGTAAATACCCTTGTCGCGGGATGCGCTTTTATCTGTATATGAATGATTGGCTTTGCAAAGATAAAAAAATATTCGCTATGACACTATTTGAGATTTTAAATTTTAATAGAGAACTACTGGAACGTCTGACCCGCATGGGTTTCAAACCGGATGACTATAAATATATCGACCTGTACAAGGAGTATGAACAGATGCGCCGGCAGGGTGATAAGGTGACGTACTGCGTCGCCGTTCTCTCCATCCGGCACGGCGTCTGTGAACGGAAGATCTATGAAATCGTCGGAAGATTCAAAAAGGAGTGTACGTTCCATGCAGTATAAATGCCGTCCGTTTTTTGTTTTCATGGGAAAAACTGAAGAATTTTGCTGCCCGGAAATACAAACACATATATTACACGACAAAATGATTATGAAAAAGGAAAAGACTTACTCCCGTGCTCCGCTCCCTTTCGTGGGGCAGAAGCGCATGTTCGTATCGGAATTCAAAAAGATCCTGAAACATTTTGATGACAAAACGATATTTGTCGACCTGTTCGGCGGCTCCGGCCTGCTATCACACATTACCAAACGTGAAAGGCCGGATGCGGTGGTCATATACAATGACCATGACAACTACCGCGAGCGTTTGGAAAACATTGACCGGACCAATACCCTGCTGAGAGATCTCCGTAAAATAGTCGGGATATATCCCCGCCATCAGAAGATTACCGGAAAAATGCGCGAGGCTTTCCTTGAACGCATCAGGCTGGAGGAGACAACCGGTTTCGTGGACTATCTTACCCTCTCTACTTCCCTACTGTTTTCCGGAAAATACGCACAAAACATGGAGGAACTTGAAGGATTGTATTTTTATAACAAGATACGCCAGTCTGACTACCGGTGTGACGGCTATCTGGACGGGCTTGAGGTAGTCTGCTACGACTATAAGGAACTGGCAGACACATACGGGGTGTTTCCGGGAGTGGTATTCCTGGTTGATCCCCCCTATATGGGAACGGATATCAGTACATACAAGATGGACTGGAAGCTGGCGGATTACCTGGATGTCCTGCTGGTACTGAAAGGACACCCGTTTGTCTATTTCACTTCCGGGAAATCCCCCATACTGGATTTTTGCCGCTGGATGGAAGAGCATCCCGGGATCGGTAATCCTTTCAAGGGAGCCGGCCGGTCCACACTTACCGCACGGATGAATTACAACTCCTCCTATACCGATATCATGCTCTACAAAGACCTGCCAAGGGCGGCCTGAGAAAGCCCTATACTCCACCTTGAATTCTTCTCCAGCGGATACTCCGGATGTAGACGGGGACCGCTGTTTTTGGGCATGTCGCAAGAAGTACAGCCAAAGAGACATATCATATGGAAATAAACTCATATCCGGCAGCAGAGGCTTCCACTGGCAAACAGAGGCGGTACAGCCCACGAAAAAAGAGTTGTACCAAACTTAGAATAACTGAAACGCCTGCCCACTTTGGAACCATTGAAATGGTAGCTGTCCATAGTGAATACGATGTCCTGTAGCTTATTGCTCTGTTCCATGTGCCTGAAATGCACTTCTACACCCTGCCGTTTCATGCTGGCAACAAACACGCTTCAATTACCGTACCTGCCAGCTTCCGTTTTGTACATATCGTAAAATTAGTACTTTGTCTTGTCCGACCCTTTCATACGGTTACGCTTGACATTCTCTTTACCATTTGCCATGTATACAGTTCTGTGGTTAGCAGATTGGCTATGTTGCAGCACAACGAAAGCAACAAATGACGTATACAGTCCACACAGGGTTGGAATATACAGAAGAGCAATTTGATTCAATTTTGTCACCTTTTATTATTAATAACTAATTACAGATGACAGTTTTATGGGCCCTATCTGTGGTCGGGCAGTAACACCTCGTGATATTCAGACATCTAATTTTGATATTCGTATCTCACCACTGGTAAAATTCACCACGACAAAAGATAAGTTTGTAAAACCAGCTTTTACAAATAATACTCAAATGTAATATTTAGAGTGGTCTATTCCTTGGGGATATGTCCTCTTCCTTGCATTTTTCTGCTGTATGCTGCCATTTAAGGAAAATATATTCATATCTCCCTGTCTGTTTAAAATGAATAATTCCTCTCTATTGTAATCAACCTTTCGGGAATGGAATGTGTTACACTACCATAAACGACCATTAAAATAGAAAGTATGAATACAAAATTATCAGCATTATTGATGTCAGTTTTATGTAGCGTTCCGCAAATACCGGCGGGAGCCTGTACGGGTATTACCTTGAAGAGCAAGGATGGTGCAACCGTTGTCGCACGTACCATTGAATGGGCGGAAAGTGTAATGAACTGTATGTATGTGGTTGTGCCGCGCGCTCAAGAGTTGCAGTCACTGACTCCCTCCGGTATGGATGGACTTAAGTTCAGGGCAAAGCATGGCTTTGTGGGCCTGGCGGTAGAGCAGAAGGAATTTGTGGTGGAGGGCATGAACGAAAAGGGACTTTCCGCCGGATTATACTATTTTCCGAACTATGGTAGGTATCCTGTTTATGATGCGGCACAGAGGGACAAGAGTCTTGCGGATTTTCAGTTGGTATCATATGTGCTGGCAGAATGCAGCACGGTAGATGAAGTGAAGGAGGCCCTTTCGCAGGTGCGTGTCATCAATATTGATCCCCGTTCGTCCACGGTGCATTGGCGCTTTACCGAAGCATCCGGAAGACAGGTGGTGTTGGAGATTGTAAATGAAATGATGAACTTCTACGACAATCCATTGGGCGTGTTAACCAATTCACCGGGTCTTGAATGGCATTGGACCAATCTGAACAATTACATCAACCTACAACCGGGCACGTTACCTGAACATAACTTCGGGCCGTTGGAGCCGAAGTCTTTCGGGCATGGCAGTGGTCTGCTGGGACTTCCCGGTGATTTTACACCTCCATCCCGTTTTGTGCGTGCCACCTTTTTCCAACTTACGGCACCACAACAACCCGATGCAAAAGGAAGTGTGTTCCAAGCGTTCCATATTCTGAACAACTTTGATATTCCGACGGGTAGTGAACAGCCCTGGGGAAAGGCGTCAGCCAATGTACCGAGTGCCACCCAGTTTACCGTTGCGTGCGATATACGGGACCAGAAGGTTTATTATCGTACCATGTACAACAGCAACATCCGTTGCATTGATTTGAAAACGATAAATTTCGACAATGTAAAATATCAAGCGGATCCTTTGGATGAAACGAAGGAGCAACCGGTGGAAATGAAAGTGATAAAATAGCTACTGATCCTTTAACAGGAGTGGTGCAGGCGGAATAGGAAGTCGGTATTGACTATGAGTTGGAGAACAGAGATAATTTATGTTCTGGAAATAGGTATTGCAATGTAGATAGTGTAAAAAAACGATAGAATCCAATATAATCAATATCGCTTTTTATTTTAATTGTTTGTTTTTCATTTTTTATATTTGAAGCGACTTGAATAAAAAAGTAGCTATTAGCACATCAACATCTGTACTAATACCTTATATACAACCATACCAACACTGGCTCTCATTGTTGGTGCCACAAGTGCACCTGCAGCGATCCAATGCCTATATTACAAACAAAACTGTACCAACTTGTGTTGTAGGGGGGATAGCATCATTTCCATAGTTGCTAATAATAACTATATTTTGTTTTTCAAAATCATATTTGACATCGCATATAGGTTCGTTTGTTTCGTTGTAAAGAGTATAAATGTTATCAGATGCCTTTGAAAATTTTAGTAGATAAATAATTTCATCATTAAGGATAATCCCTGCTAAAAGTTCATTTTCCTTTTTAGTAGAGGGTACAAGGTAGAGTTTTTCTTGTTTATCCAAAAGATTTGCTATCATGGATTTTGTGAAATTATATTCGTCTAATAATGTCCTACTTTCAAGGGAGAGCGTTTGGGATGTGTGAGAAGAAAAAAGTTGTTTGATAGCTTCTGTAATTATCACCTTTAGAAATAGAAAACTTAGCTTCTTCTTATTGAGCTACATTCTCATTTAAAGAGTTTTTGTTACAAGAACTAATAAAGAAAAGATAAAAATAAACAATAGGCTTTTATTATGTATTTTTAGGTGTGAGATTTCACAAGTATACAAAAGAAATGATTAAAAGTTAATATGTAAAATTAATTATTTATCTTTTATTTTTCTCTTTAGTGCATTGATTATCCAATCTTTTGAATTATTCTTTTTTCTGTGGCTCTCCGTTTGGAATGGCCAATTTACAGATCAATAGAGTTCGTTTTTATTATTCTATTTTATTTAAGATACCCGTTGGCAGAGTTAAATATATACTAAGTTAATTCCGCCAACGGGTTTAATTAGTTGTCTTCGACTACAATGGTAGCTACCGAACGTGCTGGCAGCTGCAACTTTTTCAGCGGTTGTTCACCCATGTATCGCAGATTCTTGTCGATGGTGGTCAGATAAACTTTTCCTTTTTGGGCATGGTCACAGTTTAGGCTAATCACCTGATTTTCCTTTGAATAGTTGATGGCTACGGTCACCACTTCTTTCCCATCAGTATACGATGAAATCATCAGTGAAGTAGCGGCTTCCAAGTCACTTATCTTATAGGTAGGTTTTATGGCGATACGTTTCATACCCGGACGTACAAAGAAACTGTAGTTGGCAGTAGTCCACAGCATTTTGGTGGTAGAGATTTCACCGTCATATTGTAGTGACAATCCGTTTGAACCTTCAAGTGGCAATAGCTGAATGGGCACATCCTCGCCTAGTGATACGGCAGTCCACCATTGCCAAGCCGAAGCATTTGCCAAAGTTAGATCATTGTGGATGATGCGGGCTACATACAAGCCTAGGTTAATGCTGCGTTCCGGAGAGGCTGGCATAGTAATTTCTTCATTCTTTTCCAGAATGCAGTATTCTGATGCCCAAAATTTGGTGTTGTGACCGTTGGCTGAGAGCTCTTTGTGAATTCGGTTACGTATATCCACCAGCAAGGTAGCGGGGTAGGCCGACCAATAGTCGTGTGCTGCTACACAGTTAAACAGGTTTTTGAACTTCAGCACGCTGTATTGTCCGTCTTTGTAGAACATAGAGTGGATGATATCATCTGGAGTTTTAGCTATCGAATCAATTTCAAATAGATATTTCATGTCACCTACTTCTGGAATTAGAATTTTTGTGTCGATTTGAGCTTCGCTGATTGCTTTATCCAATTCTTCTACCATGCGGTAAAGGTCGGCTTTGGTGGCAAAGCTGCCTTCTTGGAAGGAATTGGCATGCCATTGCCCGTTTGGCTCATTGTTCGGGCTGATGTAATTTACGTGAAAGCCTTGTTCACGGAAATGTTGGGCACTCTTCACCAAGAAACGGGCAAAGTCATCGAATTTATCATTTTGCAGATTGATGCAATCTTGGTCAGTAGAAACTGTAGAAGCACTACGAGTCATAAAGTAGGGAGCTGAGTTCGTGAAAAACAGAAAGTTGTTCATGCCTCGTTCACGGGCCGCTTTCATGAACCATTGTTGTCCAGCTTGTTTGGTAAAGTCATATTTACCATCGGGTGAGAGGAAACATTCGGTACGGTTCCAGGAGTTATCCACCTCCTTTGCTTCACGGTTTTCGTAGCTTCCGGCTCCGATGTTTACGCGCCAGTTAGTCAAGGCCATACCGATGGGGTTACCTTTTTCGTCAAATTCACGTTTGAATAGTAAGTCGGCAATTTTTTCTTTTTTCTCTTGAGGCCAGTTTTTACCAATGAAGGCGCAGCGCCAAGCGTCTGAGGCGCTGAAGTTGTCTATTTCTTGATAGACGGTCTGTTTATCGATGATAAAAACCTTTTTATTCTGAGCGGCAAGTGGTTTCAGGCTTATGCTGAGGGTTAAAGCCGCAATTAAAATTGATATTTTTCTCATGGTATACAATTAAAAAGTAAGTCCCTATACTCGATGACGACACCAAGCATCCATCATAGCATAGGGACCCAACAAATATTAGGACTACTTAATAAAATTATATTTTGAAGTTAGTTTGTTTCAAGTTCGGGTTCTTATCCAATTCAGCTTGTGGAATCGGCATGTAACGGTTCCTGAATTTACGGATCTCGAGTACCACCTGGTTCTTTTCACCTTGGAAAATTGTAGCACGCTCCTCTTGGGGAATGCTTGTATCCATATCTACGGTACCTTGGTTAGAAGCATAGATTGGACCATTCAGTACGTCCTTGGCAATGTCCCAACGGATGATATCATCTCTTCTCAAGCCCTCGAAAGCAAATTCTACACGGCGCTCTCTTCTGAGCAATTCTCTCAGTTTAGCTTGTGTATTATATTTTGCTCTGTCTACTTTTGGCATGCCAGCTCTTTCTCTGATCAGGTCAATCAAGTCAGTAGCACCCGAAAGGTCTGTATTCTTTTCAATCATAGCTTCAGCCTTTGAGAGTAGGATTTCAGCATAACGGAACACAATCATATCCAGACCAGTGTTGTTTATATCTGAATATTGAGTCAGTGGTTTCATGTATTTACAGATAGAATAGCTAGTTTGAGAAGCATTTCTAGAATCAAGACGATGATCTTTGTTAGGTTCACCGTTAATGTTTCTGTCCAGCGTATTATAGATTCTCTTTCTACCCTTGTTATCCATCCAATCAGCACCCGAGTAAAGGATTGTAGCATAGAAACGAGGATCTCTATCTTTGTAAGGATGTTCTGGATTATACTCACCTTTAGCCTGAGCTTCTTCGATTGTCAGACCATCCTTCATTTCATATGCATCAATCAGAGATTGGATGGGTACGAATGCCGACCAACCGCCATCGATTACGTTACAGAATTCAATGATGGTTTGGTTTTTGTAGTCGTTCATTACTTTCTTTACAGCCAGAATGATTTCGCAGTTGTCTTCATTGGCTTCTTTGAACAATTCAGAGTAAGGAACTTCACCTTCTTGGTACAGATTATACACACCCAAGCTCTTGATTTCATTGGCAGCGTCAATCACTTCATCATACTTTTTGTAGAACAGACACAATCTTACCTTCAAGGCCAAAGCAGCACCGCGTGTAATTCTTCCTTTCTGTTTTGGACTTACGTCCAGTGCTCCGTCTTTGGTGATGTCATTTAGTTCATCAAGGATGAATTCCACTACATCAGTTTCTGGAGTAGCCGGCAGTTTGGCATCTTCCAAAGAAGGAACCACTTCTGTAACCAAGGGGATGTCACCATATGCAGTTACCATCATGTAGTAACGCCAAGCCCGTAGAAAGCGAACTTCGTTTTTCAACACTTCCAAACGTCTGGGATCATTGAAATGAATTTCTTTGGTAGTAACCTGATGCAAGAAGTTGTTACAACGGGTAATTAGAGTGTAGTTATACCAGTTGATGCCTGGAACGGCATGAGTAGCTGTACCATTGGCAAAAACAGCCCAGTTAGTATTGATGGCACAATAACCGTTATCACTGAACACGTCATTGTATATAGTATAATCTTGGTTGGCATAGTCATCATAACAACCTACAGCTAACATTTCTACATCTGCTTCTGTTTTTGGGAAAGTAGCGGTAGATAAGGCATCGTACGGCACTCTATCCAGCGAACAAGCTGTGAATAAGAGACCTGAAATAAGTGACAAATATATATTTCTCATAGTTGCTAAATTATAATGTAATATTAATACCAATAGAGTGAGTCTTCACGTGCGGATAGTATGCACCCCATCCTGCCGGAGCTTCAGGGTCGATACCTTGAGGAGTCTTGCTGAATGTAAGCAGGTTAGTACCGCTATAGTAAATTCTAGCAGATCCCAAGCGTACAGCTTGCAGCCATTCTTTAGGAACATTGAAACCAACTTGGATATCTTTCAGACGCAAGTAGTTGGTATTTACCAACCAGAAGTCTGAACAGGTAGTTTCCGGCAAGTTATATGTTCTGAATTTAGAAGCTCTAGGCCATTTGTTGGTTGGGTTTTCCGGGGTCCAGCGGCCTAACCAGTGATTTGAAGGATGACCAGAGTCACCGTTAAATTCACCGTAGAATTCATCAGTGAAGTAGCGTGATACGCCAGCGGCACCTTGGAAGAACAAGTTGATATCAAACATTTTCCATCTGGCACCCAGATTGAATGCGAAAGTATATTTCGGGTTTTCTGAGCTCAAGATTACCTTATCATCAGGGTTGATTTCACCATCTCCGTTTATGTCTACCAATTTGATATCACCAGGAATTAAACGGTCGTTGCTTATCATTGTGTATTTCGGAGCATTTGCTATTTCTTCCTTGCTTTGGAAGATACCGTCTGATTTGTAACCATAGAAGGCATTAAATTCCTTACCTACCATGCGAATAGTACGGGCATCTTTCTGAACGTCTACATTACCCAGTGATAAAATTTCGTTCTTGTTGTAAGTAAAGTTACCGCCAAAGTTCAGCTGAACTCCACCCAGTGTTTTATGCCAAGCCAAAGAAACCTCAAGTCCTTGGTTTCTCATAGCTCCCACATTGTCCCAGTAACCAGGATACCCATAAGTATTCGGTACATTTACCTGCATCAAGATACCAGTTGTCTTTCTGTTGTAGTATTCCAAAGTGACCTGCAGTTCGTTGAATAAAGTCATGTCTACAGCTGCACCCCAAGTAGTAGTCTTTTCCCAAGAGATATCCTGGATTTTATTTTCAGTTTGTACTGCACCACCGCTTACCTTGTTGTCGAATGGATATTTCGCGTTGGTAGCATATGTATTGATGTACGGATAGTAGTCGTTACCAATCTGTTGGTTACCGAGCATTCCCCAAGAACCTCTTACTTTCATGTCGGTTACTACTTCGTTGAAAGCAGTACCTTGTATAAAATCTTCGTTAGTTACGCGCCAAGCACCTGAGAATGAGGGGAACCATCCCCAACGGTTGCCTTCTGCAAAACGGGAAGAACCGTCACCTCTCGCGTTAGCTTCGAACAGATATTTGTCCATGTAGTTGTATTTCAAGCGGCCGAATACAGAATTCATTGCTAGTTCACGAGTATAACCAGAGTTTCTCATACCTACTACTGAACCACCATTCATATCAGTTACGTCTGATGACGGGAAGTTTTGTCTGTAAGCATCATCATATTCATAAGAATAGAGTTCTGTGTGGAAACCAGCCAAAGTGTTTACGGTGTGCTTCTGGGCGAAGGTCTTGTCGTAGTTCAACAAGATATCACCTTGTCTGCGGATTTCCTTAGTGTGGCTCTTAGTCAGGCGGATTGGACCGTCGTATTTGTTTGCATTATATTGCAAGTCTTTTCTGTACAGCTTGTAACTCTTGTTCACTACGTTATAAGAACCGTTGGCGGTAATTTTCAAACCGTCCCAGATATCGTATGAAAATTCAGCGAAAGCATTCAAGTAATCTTTGTCTGTATCACCGGTAGAACCCAAGTCTTGGAATGCAATGGGGTTACCATCGGCAATGGCACCATAAGTACCATCTTCATTTTTGTAAGGAACCATCGGAGAGATACGGTTTACTTGTCTGAATACTTGATAAGCAGCACCGTCTGACCAAGAAATCGGGTCAGTAGGCTCTTTCATCAATGTATTAGCGAAGTCCAGATTGATTCTTGATTTCAAGCGTTCAGTCAGCTTCAGATCTAAGTTGGTACGAACATTGAACTGTCTGTTAGAAGCGTTTTCAACGATACCTTCTTGTTTTACATAACCCAGGGAAGCTCTATACTTCGCCCATTCAGAACCACCGTCCATACCTATGTTATGGCGGTTCATGAAACCAGAGCCGGTATAGAACAAGTCGTACCAGTCAGTGTTGGGATGACCGTATGGGTCAGAACCCTCGGCATATTTACGGATGTCTTCTTGAGTGTAGGGTTTTCTCTTTTCAGCTTGTTCAGAAGAAGCGCCTTGAGAGATGGCATCCCAGTATTCAGCTTCATTGGTCAATTCAGCCAATTCAGCAGAGTTGGTACGGTCCATCAAATCGGCAGGTTTTGACCATCCGAACAAAGCACTGTAAGTCAATTTGGGTTTACCACTCTGTCCGCGCTTGGTAGTAATCAAGATTACACCGTTAGCAGCTTTAGAACCGTAGATGGCAGCTGAAGAAGCATCCTTCAATACAGAGATGCTTTCGATATCGCTCGGGTCAACCACGTTCATATCGCCTTCTACACCGTCAATCAAAACCATCGGAGAAGAAGCATTGAATGAACCCAAACCACGGATTAGAATTTTACCGGTATCCTGACCTGGCTGACCGCCGGCATTGGTTACAGTTACACCCGGTGCTAAACCTTGCAATCCCTGAGATATATTGGATATTGGTCTAGAAGCCAATGATTTAGAGTCAATCGTAGCAACAGCGCCGGTCATGTTAACTTTCTTCTGCGAACCGTAACCTACTACAACAACTTCGTCCAGTAATTCGGTATCGTCCACCAGCTTTACAGCCATCTGTTTGCCAAATTGTGCAGTCAGTACCTGAGTTTTGTAGCCGATGAAAGAAATTTCAATTTTGGCATTTGGGGTACTCAAATTCAGTGTAAAGTTACCGTTGATGTCGGTCACAGTGCCGTTGGTAGTACCTTGCTCTACTACTGAAGCACCGATTACCGGTTCACCAGTAGAATCGATAACGTTACCTTTGGCTGTTTTCTTGTCTTGTTGAGCAATTCTAGTCGCTACGTTAGTAATTTTAGAGAGAGTTATATTGTTACCTAGCACCTTGCAATCAATATCGGTGTTGTCAAAGATGCCTTTCAGCAGCTCTATTACATCGGTATTGCTTCCATTTACATATACGGTGCGTTTTACGTCCACATCGTTCTTGTCATATACAAACAAATAATCCGTTTGTTTCTCAACTTGTTGAATCACAGATTCAATGGTATAATTCTGTGTCTTAAGGGATACTTTTTGATCCATGTACTCGGTTACACTCGCCAGGGCAGTATTTACGCCTAAAAAAAGAGCATAAGCCGAAACCATACCAACTTTAACGATATGGTTACAGTTTGAAATAACTTTTTTGTAGGAATTAAAATCCATAATTTACTTTAATTTAATCATTAGTATTTTGTTTAAGATCAGATGGCTTCAAGCCACGGGCGGTATTATTTTCGGAACCGCCTTACGTTACGCTACAATAGGGTGTTTTACATAGGCATTTTATAATTTATAAGTTACACAATTTATAAGATGATAATTTTTTTATTTTCGTAATCAATTTGATAGTCAAAATGATTGGTTTCTTTCAGCACTCGTATGATGTGTTCCAGTCCATCTTTGGCACGGAACTTACCGGTGCAGTAGGGTGATTTTCTGGTTAAAGAAGTATTTCTGATTTGGAATTCAACATCATAGTATTCTTGCAGTTTGTCGAACACTTCCAACAGAGGTTCGTTAAAATAGAGTATCCCTTTGCGCCACAGATAATTGTTAGTATTTTCAATCGGTTTGACCTTCAATACTCCTTGGCATAGCGCTGCACGCTGGTTGGGGGTAAGAATTACGGCCGATGATTTTTTTGCATTAGTAGTGACTTCCACTTTACCGTTCAATAGGGCCGCTTCAAATTGAGGAGAATCCTGATAGTCGTATACATTAAAGGAAGTACCTACCGCTTTTACTTGATATTTAGAAGTAGAAACGATAAAGGGATGCTCCTTGTCGGATTTTACTTCGAAGAATCCTTCACCGTCAAGTTCTACCAGGCGTTTTTTTCCGTTAAATTTCGAGGGGAAGGTCAGGGTACTGCCGGAGTTCAGCCATACCTTGGATCCGTCGGCCAGCATTATTTCTACATGCTGTCCAGTTGGTACATGGATTTGGTGTTGTAGTTCGTGGTGGGTTGTTGTTGTCTGCCGGTTCAAGAAGAAGTGCAGGGCAAAGCCCAGCACGAAGATAGCCGCTACCTTCATGAAAGATATGGCATAATGTTTCCACGGGAGGATTTTAGCTTTTTTGGGGAGGGCAACTTCTGTTTGTTCGGACATGTCCTCAATCCAGTAACTCATTTCAAACAGACGGCAAAGCTGTTGGTAGTAACGCTGGTGTTCTATCTCCGCTTCTATCCATTCAGTAATTCGTTGAGTTTCTTCATCCGAAACCTCTCCTTTAAAATAAGCTATTAATAATTCGTCGTCCATAATTCTTTATCGTTTGTAATAATGGCGACTGAAGGAAGGGATTCCCTAGTGTTGATTCAGGAAATTAACTTCTATTAAGAAATTCACCCCTTATTGATTGGGTTCATAAAACAGAGCCAAGTTAAGATAGGGAGGTAGTCTTTGAGGGCAGCACGAAGTTCTTTAAGGGCCTTGTTCATGTGATAATCTACCCCTTTGACCGAGATGCCCAGAGTTTGGGCAATTTCCTTTCCCGATTTATTTTCAAAGCGGTTCATAATGAATACCTTTTTGGTTTGTTCCGGTAATTGGTTGAGGGTTTTCATTACGATAGATTTGATTTCCTGTGAGAAAATATAGCTGGGATTACAGCCTTCCAAGTTTGAGATTCGGATAGCTAGTTCGCGCTGTTTCCATTGTATAAGATCATCTTTGGTATCTTCCCGTCGTACTTGTGTTTTGAGATAATCCAACGATTTATGTTTCACGATGGTGATAAGGAGAGCCATGGGGTTATCAACCGATTCCACCTTCATGGTTTCGAGCAGTTGCAGGAAGGCGTCCATAGTGATGTCTTCAGAAGCTTGCTTATTGCGCACATAAAAGCATGCAAAGTTGCAAACCTTATTAAACGAACTTTTATACAAAAGATTGAATCGTTCCACTTCCGAAAGGCTACCATGTGTCGACATTCTATGTATTTTTAAGATAAACAATTCGCAAAAATAGTTTTTTTTTGCAAAAGTAACAATCTGACTGCATATTTCTTTCAGTATTCATTCTTAACTAGAGGAAAGTAGTATTACCCCCTAAAAACGTTTACATGTATATGCCTTTTCCCTATTGTTTATTATTCGGTGATATCAAGCAGCTGACAATTGAAGCTGTTGCGATTCCAATCATTGGGGGCGATCACAAATTTTTTTCTTATAACAATATATATATTACATTTTTATATAGAATATGATTCAATCTAGGATCCACAACAGTTTGGGAAAACGATCGCGAATTGTAGAATAATAAAAAGATACCATAAAAAATAACATTAGGCAGTAGGTTCAGTACCTTGCCGTTTTTTTGTGTCCGGCCGGATAGGCTCAGGCATTTTTTATTATCAGCCAATTACAGAAAACTGTTCTAACGATAAAAATGCTTCTTTCCTGAGAAAAAACGTATGTCGCAATATAATTGCAACGAACTGCCGTATCTTGTCCCCGAAATCATAAATGTATAACCCCAAACAAACCATGTTATGTTGAATGAAAACAACCGGTCCTCGGACCGGATCCTGACCGAGAGGATCCTGGACGATCCAGACATGATCCTGAAAATTGAGAATCCTTCCCTGAAGCAGCAGATGGCTGCCGTACAGAAGAAACCTGAGCTGATCGCCAGCTTGCCGCTTGCGGGAGAAAAGGTGCAGCTTGCGGCGGTTATCGCCTGCCCGGAAAGCATCCTGCTTGTAGATACTCCCGCACCTGCCGCCTGCTTCATGGCCGTGGAACGGATGCTCAAAGCGGAACTTCTTCCCGTGCCGGGTGTCCTGAATGCGGCAAGGGAGTTGATACTGCAGATGAAGAAGGATAAAGCCGATGGAAGATCAAGCGGAGCCGCCATTGAGAAATTCCTGGATGAAGTCAAACCCATTAAAAACTAATCGCCATGCCTACCATTTTAGAACGCCTGGCCGCATTGTTCAGCCGGGATATGCGGGCCGTCCTCCGCAATCCGCGTGCCATCAGTATGATCGAGAATCCTTCCATACGGGTCCAGATGGCCGCCATCCGGAGGGATAAAAGTGTCATCTGCTTTATAGACAAGCCGGTGGAAAAAGTACAGCTCGCCGCAGTCAGGAATGCACCACACAATATTCATTTCATCGCTTCGCCCGGTGAGAGGGTGCAGCTCTCCGTTATCAGGAGCAGGCCGGCCTACATCGGCTTTATTTCCAATCCAACGGAAAAAGCACAATTGACAGCCGTTGAAAGGAGGGCTGAATGTATCTCCCTGATAAGCAAGCCTGCGGTAAAGGTACAGTTAATGGCTGTCCTGAAAGATCCGGCACATATCGCCTCCATCAAAGAACCGGCCGAGAAGGTACAACTGGCGGCGGTCCAGAAGAACCCTGAATACATCCGCCACATTGAATCACCTACGGTGAAAGTACAGCATATGGCTATTCAAGGCAACGCGGATACCCTGCGGCACATCAAGTCCCCGGCAGATACCGTACAGTTGGCGGCAGTCCAAGCCAAAGGAGAAACCATCAGGTATGTGTCCGAACCCTCGGAGGTGGTACAACTGGCTGCCGTCAGAAGCAATCCATTGAATATACGGTATATTGAAAATCCTACGGAGAAAGTCCAGTTCTCCGTCCTGCATGCCGACAGGGAGGCGGCTGCGCTTATCAGCTCTCCTTCAGAGGCAGTCAGGAAACAGGCCGAAGAGATGTACGGGCTGAAGCTGGAGAAGCAGGAGAAGCCGGCGGACCGGGAAGCGGAGCCGTCATCCGAAGCGCCGGAATCTTCCGCAACACGGCGCACACCCAGAAAAAAGACCGAACAGAGTACGCAATCCACGCGAAAACCTTCCGCCAGGCAGGTTAAGACGGCAATAACCAAACTGGATAAGGAGCTCCGGGAAATCCGGGAACTCCCACAGGGTAAGGACAGGGAGCAAAGACTTATCAAGGCCTTTGAGGAATTCAATTCATCCGCCGTCCCCGAAAAGAAAGGGTGCAACGTGGAGAGCATCCTCAAGGATCTTCGCGGGAAGGGAGTCAAGGTGGAAGCCATGAAAGCCGAAGAGTGGCACTCCCTGATGAATGGAAAGGCCATACAACCCTCCCTTATATCCGGAGCGTCCAAGCCGGCCGCAAAGGGAGCCTCCTTCATGCTTACCAAGACTCCGGTCGGGTATGCGGTAAAAGCTGTGAATACGGTCAACAGCCTGACCCGGCAGGCCAGTGCCGACATGTAACATAAAAACATGTTTCTTGAATTTACTTGTTTACTTGAGTCCTGCTTAAGTAAACAAGTATTTCTCTTTTTATAATAAACCAGTTAAATCATGTATCATACTTATTCTTTCATGGAATGGAACAAATATCCGAATATCTTTTTACAACCGAGGAGCAGGCAATCATAGCCCGCAGTAAGGCGGAAGGCAGTTACATGAAAGCTCCGAACAGACAGGCAACCAACCTGAATGAAAAGCAGTGGGCACAGGTACGTACCCGGGCATTCAGGGAGTGGTTCGGGGATTGGGAGAACTGTCCGGATGAAGCATCCAAGGTCAGAGATGCCAATGGAGAGCCTCTGGTGGTGTATCATGGAAGCCGAGAAAACTTTTACGAATTCAAGCGGTGGACAGACGGTCTTATAAACAGTGGGCATTTTTTCAGCCCGGACAGGAAGAACGCCTCAGAATATGGCGGCAACATCTATGATGTGTACCTGAACTTGCGCAACCCTTTGGAAGTGGATGCCCAAGGGGCAAATTTCTCCTCCATAGAATACGGTGGCGAGAAAGTGGCGGCATCCGATTTGGGCAATTTGGCGGAAATGGAAGGGTATGACGGAGTGGTGATTTCAGATGTGGCGGACAGTGCCGACATGGGTTCCGGAAATGACCGCACGGTGGATTATATCTCGTTTGCCGCCAACCAGATAAAATCCGCCAGCCGGAATACGGGCAGCTTCCTTGAGAGTCAGGATGACATCCGGTTCAGGGAGATCATCCAGGATGACGGCGGCAAGTCTTTGGTGGGCCTTCATAATATCACTGAGGAGAAGCTGCTTAAAGCCTTGAAGCTTGGAGGGCTTGCCAATCCCAGTGCCGCCGTGATTGATATAGCCAGGCAGTCACATGAAGGATACGGGGAGATTTCCCTGATACTCCCTTCTTCCATGATTGACAAACGTACCGGAAGGAATGCCGGAACATTCAGCGGGGACGCGTGGACCCCCGTCTATCCGCAAATAGAAAGGCAGTTTTCCGGTGACGGTAGCGGGCGTGTCCGGGATGCCATTTCCAGGCTGCCGCAAGAGATGCAACCGAATGTACGCAGTGCCTGGAACAGCTACATGGACGGGCGCGACGAGGGGAGTGCGTTCGCTTATCAGTTTTTATATGAAAGGGGCGAGGCACCCGAATTCAGGAAGGTGGAGCCGCTCTTTGGGGAACATCTGCGGAACCGGATATCCGCCATCGACGCGCTCGATGACTATGATGAACGCAACACGGCCCTGTTGGAGGTTTATATAGAAGAGAATTTCGGTGGTGATCAAACAAAATTCAAAGATTATATCGAAACAAGGAAACGGGTATTACAGGATAAAATACAAGCGTTCCCGGAACAAAAACAAAAAGGTTTGGCTTACAGAAAAGCGGTCCAGAAGCTGAATGATATAGAAGAAAGGGGCTATGAATACAGTTCCGTACAAGACTTCTATGACAGGGTGAAGGCAGATATCCGCCAGGCCGGCAGTGTTGATACCTACCATACCCTGCAGGATGCCTTGGATAAGATCGACGGATCGGAAGCGCTGAGCAGGCAGTATGCGGAGTGGAAGGAAAGCCTTGCGGACAAATACGGTATCAAGGAGGTACTTTTCAAAGGTTATACTCCGGATGGTATCAGGATCTATCTTCCCCATACCCTGGAGAATGTCTCCGGGTTAATGAAACGGCAGGGCCTGGCCGCCGCAACCGGCTGGGGAGGCTCCTTCTCTGAATTCGCGGCCGCTCTTATGAAGCCGGTCGGCACACTGGACGGTATTCGCCGGCAGAAAGGAAGACTGACCACTGACCATAGTGATCTGGAGGCATTCAGGGACAAATGGCAGGAGGTCTATTTTAATCTGGGAATCAAGCTTAACCCGGGCGGCGGCACCTTTGATGATACCGGCCTTTACCGTGTGGGGGATATCGCGCTGAAACCTGATCCCGGGAGTTTTGCCAAACGTGAGTACGGGGTGGAACTTACCGGGGAGGATGTACGGCAACTTAAAGAGATGGTTGATGCCATACAAAATGAATATCCCGCCATGTATTTTGAAACCAAATTCGAGCGTCCGGTCTATTTGAATGAATTTGTAGCAGCGGTCGTGCCGGAGAATGTAAGTGAAGACGTTTCCAAAGCGGTCCGTGAAAGCGGGCTGCAAGTGTTTGTTTATAAACCCAAGGATGAATCCTCGAGAAACGAGGCTGTGAAACTGGCGTCGGAAATTAAAGGTGTACGGTTCCGGCTTGCGGGTGGGACGGGAGCCTTCACTCCTGCCTGTACAGCAAGCGGGCAGGTTTTCCTTTCCGGGGATGAACGGATGGCGGAACTCTCCCGCCATGCCGTTTTCCTGGCCCGCAAACAGCACATCCCCGTGAACATCATCCATTCCATCGGCGAGGTGGATTCTCCCAAAGTACGTGCCCTTATTGCGGGCGGGAAGGATATAAGGGGCTGGTATGACATCCCTTCGGACCGTATCTGCCTGTACCTGCCCAAAGCGCGCGGCAAGGAGGATATCGAGCGTACCCTGCTGCACGAAGGAGTGGGGCATTACGGCCTGCGCAGACTGGCCGGGCGGAAGCATATGGACGCGTTCCTGGATGACATCTTCGCCGGATGCGGGGAAAAGGTGCGCGGGGAGATTATCCGGCTGGCCGGTACGGGAAAAATGGATATACGTACCGCAACGGAAGAATACCTGGCATGTATGGCCGAAAGCGGGGCGGATGCCCGTGTATGGGACAAGATCCGCCTTGCCTTCAGGAACCTTCTGCGGAAGTTAGGTTTCAGCATCAAGGTTGATGACAGGGAGCTGAAGGGTCTGCTCGCGGCCAGCCGGGAAAACCTGAAGAGAACGGCGGCCACCCGCATACCGGAAAAGATACAGACCCCGAAAGGAGAACTTGAGCTTACCCCCGGATATGCCGCCGGATCTCTCAGAAGTAAAGACGGAGTCCGGGATGTCACACCGTTCCTGAAGGAGATGAAGAGGGCCGGGCTGAAGCCGGCCTCCCTCAGTCCGGAGGAATGGAAATCTCTTTTCAGCGGTAAAGGAATAGCGCTTCCCGACGGCAGGATGCTTATGGCCGTAAAGGAACCGGCCGGATATGGACTGAAGATAACCGCTCCGGCTCTCCGGAGTATCAAAACGGCAGAAATGGAAATATAAGATTTGGATTATGAATATGGATAAGAATGATTCTTTCGACGGGCCCCTGCAGGAGGGCAGACATACGACCCTGCGTTCCTTTTCCTGGGGAAACAGGGAGTTTACCATTTCCTCAGACAAAATCAGCCTGTATGTGGGGGGCATACCCTATGACACGAAGCCGATGCTGGATATTCTCCGCGGATCCGGAGTAGATCCCGGGAAACTCTCTCCCGCCAGGTGGATCTCTTTGCTCCGGGGGCAGCCTACACGCCTGCCGGGTTGTGAAAAGCCGTTCATGCTGTTCAAAGCCCCATCCGGATATACTCTCAGGTGCCTGGAAATAACCAGGGGCAGGAACAGGGCTTTCCAGACGGAAATGTAGTATGACACATGTAAATACTTAAAGAGTAAATCGTATATCAATCAAATTAAAGTAATCAGATTATTGAAGTAAATCATTAAAGTAAATTGTTATGGAGAATCTTATTCCTTATATCAAGCTTATTATTCTGGCACTGGCCTGCCTGGTGACGGGAGTTTGCACCCTGAACCGGAAATGGTATGTCAACCTGCCTGTCTTTCTTATATGCATAGCGGGCGAGACCTTCATGGCATACCTGTTCTTTCCCGCATACGCATTATGGCCGGCCTGCGGTTCGGTGGCCATATTCGCTTTCTCCACCGCATGGGAACATCTCAAGCCTTCAGGACGGAAAGAGAACAAGTCCCCGATCAGGTTGCCCGTCATTTCCGGGGTTCCATACCGCCATCTGGAATTCTATTACTATTATTCCAATTTCCTGGTCTATGGAGGGGCCGGTTCGGGAAAGACAAAGAGTATCGGCAAATGGCTGCTGGAGGAATATATCAGGCTGGGCTTCGCAGGGTTCATCTACGATTTTAAGGACGTGGACTACACGCAGACGGCCTATAACCTGACAAAGAAGTACGGCTACCCGCACAAGTTTTACTACGTGAGTTTCGACAAGCCGGAACGTTCATACCGGTTCAACCCGCTCAAGGTGGTAAAGGACCGTACCGAGCTGATGCAGCTCATGGAAGATGTCCTGCTCGCACTGCTTCCCAAGGGGGAAAAGCAGAATGAATGGGTGGCCGGGGGGCTGGGTATCCTGCGCGGGGTAGCCTTCCGCTTTTGGGATGAATTTCCCGAGTATTGCACGCTGCCCCATATCATGGCCTTTATCATGACCGCCTCTACCAGGCAGCTGTCCATATTCCTGCAGCAGAACCTCGTTGCGGAAATGATGGCCGGCGCGTATCTCAAGGCCGAAGGTTCCGAAAAGACCCAGGCATCCTACCTTTCCACCCTGTGTAACAACCTGTCGACCATTTCACAGAATGAAGAGATAGCCTATATCCTTTCAGGGGATGATTTTGACTTCAACCTGATCGATCCGGAAGATCCGAAACTCTTTGCCATCAGCAACAATTTTTCCAAGAATTCGGTCTATGCCCCGGTGATAGGCATGCTTATGAGCATATCCACCCGCCAGTTCACCATGCAGAACAAAGTGCCTTTCGTCTATTTCCTGGATGAAATGACAACGGTCAATATCAAGAACTTTGAGACGCTGCCTTCGGTCCTGCGCGAATACAAGGTCGGCTTTGTGCTGCTTACACAGTCCGGCGCAAAACTGGAAGCCCTGTATGGTAAACTCGACCGGGCCTCCGTGGAAGCCAATTTCGGAATCCAGTTCTTCGGGCGTACCAAGGATGTGGAAGCCCTGAAATATTATCCGCAGATGTTCGGTAAGGAGGAAAAGGAAAGAAAATCCCGGAGCACGGGAAAAAGCGGCAGCAGTTCGAACCGGAGCGTTACCATCTCTTCCCAGAAAGAGGATATCTACCAGGGAAGGGATTTTGCGGATCTCGAGCCGGGAGAGTTCATCGGATCCGCCACCCGTGCCAATGTCAGATATTTCAAGGTGATGCTCGGGGAGTTTAAAGAAAAGGATGAAAAACCGCTGCCCGACGTCCGGGTCCTGGAACCGGGAGAAATATCCGGGAATTTTGCCAGGATCCTTGAGGAGGTACGCTCCCTTTTCCCATGTGAATAGTAAGGACAGGCCGGGGCTACAGATCCCTTCCGGAAAGAAGATCCGTCCCCAGCCTTTTAAGTTCCTGAATAATTGCCTTCCTGGGATTTACCACAAACCGGTAAATCCGGAAGGTGTTGGCATACAGACGTCTTTCTTCCTTCAGCTCCCCTTTGAGAACTTCCTGTTTGAGCTTTGATACCGCCTCGTTCTTCAGTTCGTTTTTGGCCTGCCAATTCTCGGAGTACTTCCTCAAGCTTTCATCCCTGGAATAGTAATTAGGGAAATAGTCATATGACTGATTGAAGCGTGAAGCGCACCGGGAGGACCATTGAGAACGGTCAAAACCTACCACAACTTCCCTGCCTTCAAGTACCTGCCGGTTTCCCCTGCTTTTTGACAGCGGGGAGAGTGATACGGTCTGCGTCCTATCCATGCGGGAAACGATCACATGCACATGAAGCTGGAGCCCGGGCTTCTTATCTCCCGCCTTTGCCCTGCCGGCCTTAACCTCCGGATCATCATTCTTATAGTGGCGTTCCGTTTCCACGCGTCCGTACCAGACCAGGTCATCCCCTGATTTTATTTTCTCACGGTAGAAGTTACGGGCATATTCATCCATACATTCGCGGGTGAATCCCTTCATCTGTGCCAGTACACTCTCCTGCTCCCCGGGAGTCAGTTCCGAAAACTCCCCGACCTTCCGCCCGGTCACCCTTTCTATCAGATGTCTCTGTTCGTCACCACTGGGATTGATGGAAAGCATATAGAATTTGTCATCGTTGCTTTTCAGGGTCCTGTGGTTGTTGTCTATATGATTCTTGACAGCATAGGGAGTCACATAATCTTTTTGATGTGAGAAAAAATTGTCGTAGTAAGGACGTTCGTCCCGGGACTCCTTGCTGAGATAATCCACCAGTTGGGTACACTTTCCCTTATTGTCCGATACCTGCGGAGTGTTTACGGGACGGTGCGGTTTACAGTACATATTCCTCGTTGATTTTCTTGATAAGCAGTTGCAAAGTGTTAATGGGAACCCTGACATCATCACTGAGTTTTATCATAGGGAACTTACCGGGATCGAGCTGGTATTTTACCAGTTCGGCCAACCGCCTGAGTTTGTCCTTGTATATGGCGGCACCCTCCGCCTGAAGATCTTCCGTCTGCATCCGTTCCTTCAATTTCCGGTTTTCATCTTTCAGATCCCGGAGCTCATTCATCAACCGGGCATAGTCAGGTGACTCCTGCGGGGCAGCATTTATGCCGGAGAGTTTCTCAAGTATGGGCTTGAATATATCCCGTTCCTGGGATTTGATAATCCTGACAACATCCTCAATCCTCTTTTCGACTAATGCTGTGGGGTTTCTGGACGCATAGCGGGGATTGAACCCTGTGATTTCAAAAAAAGTAATCATCCTGTCGATACAGGAATTGGCAGAATCACCTCCCTGAAAAATCTCCATACGCTTTTTAACACTTGGAGAGATTCGGATCATTTTTGTTGAATTTTCCTTGTTTGTATTCATTTTTGTTACTGGCTATTATTCTGGGACAAAGGTATATGAAAGGACTTTTGGAGTCAAGCGTTACACTGTCACTCCGGGGATAACGTTTTCTAATGTTTTGAAAATTAGTAAAATAAAAAGCCGTTTACAGAAAATTTACCGAATGTAGAGACTCTATTTGTTTAATAATCAACAAAATAAGTCTTTTTTGTATACGTTTGTCTACACCGAAGTATAAGCTGCACACACATAATTGTTTTATTATCAGCGCTTTGCGTTGATTTGTGTTCCCGTGTGCGGGAACTCCTCTTGCTCTTCCTTATCAGGAATTTACTAAGGGACCTCCGGCCCTTAGCCCGGGACGCTTCCGAGAGGCCCGGAACATCAGGCAGGGGCATGACTGCCGGTGAACTTCCTCCCCTGAAAAGACATGACATCGCAAAAGGGTGGGAAGGCTGCAAGGGAGAGCGACGGGACACCCAAAAAAATCCCCCCCATGAAAGAAAAAACACCCTGTTTCCGGTGGGACGGATACAACTTTTAGCAGAAGCGAAAGTAAGCTAATATGCTGATAAAGAGCATGCTTGAATTTGCAAGAACGGAGAAAAATCATTACCTTTGTTATATAATAATAAAGGAGATAACAAGTTATGAATGAAACAATTAGACGCATTTTAGCCGAGAGTGGAACAAAAACCTCAAAAATCCGTAAGCTTCTTCTGATCGGACTTTCACACCGTGAAATTGCCGACCTCGTTACCCGTGGAAACCGTGGCTTCGTGTGGAACGTCTATAAGAGAATGAGGGACGAGGGCCTGCTTCCCGCTTCACAGACAGCGACTGTCTTAAGACCAGAACCCGACTATACTTTCAACCGTTGCTTCGGGGTTGAGATCGAAGCCTACAACTGCCCGAGACAGACCTTGACGGATGCGCTTCGGGAGGCTGGCATCCCTGTGGAAATTGGAAGCCGTAATGCCGAGACCAACAGCAACTGGAAACTGACCACGGACGGAAGTTTGGAGGGAAGCCATACTTTTGAGCTGGTCAGCCCGATCCTCTGCGGTGAGCAGGGTTTGGAGGTACTGGAGAGGGTATGCTGGGTGCTGGACGCATACAATGTAAAGATAAATAGCAGCTGTGGAGTCCATGTGCATTTTAATGCGGGTGACTTTAATCTTACAACTTGGCAGAACTTAATCCTTTCCTACAAACATGCCGAAACTGAAATAGACAAGTTCATGCCTGCCTCACGCAGGGGAAACAGAAGTACCTACTGCCGTTCTCTCAGAGCGTTCTCCGATGAAGATATCAGATCGGCGGAAAGTATCGAGTCACTACAAAGACTCTTCGGAAGCAGGTACATGAAAGTAAACCTTGAAGCTTATTCACGTCACAGGACAGTGGAGTTCAGACAACACTCGGGAACGATCAATTTCACAAAAATAGAGAATTGGGTTAGATTCTTGGGAAGATTGATTATCTTTGCATCTACATCTTCGCTTCCTGCGGGAATCAGACTGGAGGATTTTCCTTTCTTGGAGGAAAAACAAAAATTATATTATAAATTAAGAACAAAAAAATTAATGGAATGAATATGAATAAGAAGATGTATATATTGCCGGGGGATGAGCGCATAGCAGCCTCCGATGCCAAAGAGTTTGTACATGAACTTCGGACGGGCAGTTGGATGGATTCCAACTGCACAGATGAACAGTATATGTGCAATTTTGCCGAACGTTACGTGATTCAGGCAGGTGTGAAGATTGCCACTGATACACCGGAGAATTTCCTTGCCGATTTGATTCGGACAGGATACGCCAAAGAGATGTAACGGAGGCTATTTCCTTTATTATTACACCTCCCCGTTTTTCCTTTCAAGGGAAGACGGGGATTTTCTATTCATACAAGTAATCATTAACAGATACTTTAAATATTTATTTACTTTAGTGTTTTTATAAGTATTTTACTTAGAAAGTAAAATACACTTTTCAATATTTACTGCCTCTATATGCAAATAATAATTATTTGCATGTTTTTATTGAGAAATAATGCATATATTAATTATTTGCATATATTCGCAGAAAAATAACTAACAATGAATAAAGTGGTATATGTACATCTCGTTTTTGAGAAGAAAGACTATTTCTTCGGCAGCATCGCCGCCATTTATGACCACCTGAGCGCGGAACAGGTCGGAGCTGGCTACCATACGCTCCGGAACGTCCGGTGGAAAGAGACGTCGGTGCATACTACATCCAGAGCTATCATTAAGGTCGGAAGACTTCTGCGTGCCGGTAGCGGCAGGAAGTGACCTTATATTGTGGACTCTCTAATTTACGGGAATGGTGACTGCTTAAGAGAGGATAGGTATAAAACACAATATTGAATGGCTCTATAAAAAAGAGCATCCTTTTCAAAGGGGATGCTCTTTTTTGACTTTAGCTCAACTCTATAAAGTCTTAATTCCATAAGGTACGATTAAAATGTTACAAAGTTATTTTAGTCAATTTTTCAATTCCATAAGGTACGATTAATTCTTTGTAACAGTGCAAAGAAAGTGATTATTTTTTATATATCAAAACAATTTGAGTATGTTTTATAACATGCTTAAATTGTTTATATGTAACAAAATGTTAAAGTTTGGTATTACGCAAACTTTTTCTACTCAAAAGTTCGGTATTACATAAACTTTTCGTATCTTTGTAGTATCAAAATAAACAAGTAATAACAATTTAAAAAATAATATTATGGGGTATAAATTCGAAGTGATTTACAAAAATGGAAGTTTGACTTTCTCTAACGGAAGAGAGAGATTAATAAATAAATGTAAGGAGCTATATTGGAATGAAGCTCCGGAAGACTGGGCCTCGTTTGATGGGGACTTTTCGGTCCAATATCGTGAGTCCATTGGAATACACGATCGTGCCGTGATTGAGTTCCATTCAAAAGAATGGATGGAGATAATCACAAGAGCACTTATTAATGATCCTAATGTGTATTCCGTGAAAGAGATATGATACGAGAAGTTATCAAAGAAGCAATGAAAGTCCGCAAGATCAAAGCAAAAGACCTTGCGGAACATATCGGAATCAATAAAAGTACCATGTCCATGTTCATTAATGGTAAAATGAACCTGGGACAAGAAAAAATAGAAATGATATTTCTATTTCTCAATATAGAGCTCGTTATAAAGGATTCCGGGGAAGGGGAAACAAGTTCAAGTCTTTTCAGATAAAAGGGCATATTGATATATTCACTCTGGAAATAGTAGAAACAGCCAGGTTTTCCCACACTTGATTCGAGAGCACTGTGCCCCTTGCACGGATGCGGTATTTTTCCTTTCTTGGGGATTCCCCCGATCCGGAAGAGACGTGTCCTTTGCACCACGATCAAATTACTGATTCCTTTTTGGTCAGGTAATTTGATTGCCGGGTTTGTTTGATCGCTTACCCAATCGGAGACGAATGCAGGGTCGCTCCGTATTTGTTCCATTTAGGAGTACCCTTCTCCCCAGATACTTATTTTCTATTTCTTCAAAGGTTAAAACTTCATGTCTTCCATATCATTTTCTTTTAATGGCATTTTTTGAGTTTTCCTAATAAACTGTTTCCTGGTAATATTCAACAGTAAATTTACGTGTTCCATTGTGAGTACATGTGTAAGGCTGTACAAGTTGTCTTTTCCTATTACAATATTGCCTTCGAATTATATACCGGATTCCATCTCACGTTTCACAAGAAGCCACAGATGTAGATTGTAACTTTACCAGTGGAAAAACGGAAAGTGGTATGTCTCACTTTTACAGGGGCATGATTTTTCTGCCCTGCGAGAATGTCTATCTTTGCCGGCTCAACAAAGAGACAGACACCGGAATGGAAATAAGGAAACAATATTTTAAGGAGAAACAATATATGTGGCATAAAGTAAGGGAGCTTCAGTTGAAAGGACTGAACAAAACACAAATTGGAATATATCTGGGTGTGAACCGTAAGACTGTACGACGGTATCTGAATATGACTATGGAGGAGTTTGTTAAAAAACAAAGTTCTCACCGCAAGTACAGGCTGAAACTGGAAAACTACGAGCAATATGTACGTGCAAACCTGGAAGAATACCCGTATATATCGGCCGCCAGGATACATGACTGGCTGAAGGAATGCTATCCGGACTTCCCCCGTGTATGTAACAGAACCGTATCCGGTTTCGTGGAAAGGGTACGCAAAAAATACGGCATCGGGAAAAAGGTTGAAACGCATAAGCGAAACTACGAGAAGCAGCCTGATACTCCCTACGGGGAATACGCACAGGCGGATTTTGGGGAGAAATGGATGCGCACTGAAAACGGGAAGTCCATCAAAGTGTACTTCTTTGCTATTGTCCTGTCCCGTTCACGATATAAATTTATCTATTTTAGCCGGAGGCCCTTTGACACCGGGCTTGCGGTTTATGCCCATGAACTTGCCTTCGAATACTTCGGAGGCAGGCCGCAAAAGATCATTTACGACCAGGATAAAGTACTTATAGCACGGGCGAACATGGGGGATTTGATACTGACCGGCAAATTTCAGGCATTTGTAAAAGAGCAGCATTTCCATCCCGTGTTCTGTCACAAGGCCGATCCGGAGTCAAAGGGGAAGGTAGAGAATGTTGTGAAATATGTGAAGACGAATTTCCTCACGGCACGTATTTTTCAGAATATAGACAGACTTAATGAAGAAGCACGTCTCTGGCTTGAAAGAACGGGAAACGGGAAGGAACATGGTACCACACACCGGATTCCCCTTGAGGAATTTGCACAGGAAAGAGAATACCTTGTACCCTATCACGGTACTCCGCATTCACCCGGTGGAGAAATGAAGGAATATCATGTACGTAAAGACAATACCGTACAGTACAGGGGAAACTACTATAGCCTGCCATGCGGAACCTATCGGGGAGGAGAAACGACAGTATGGCTCCATGAAACAGACGGATGCCTGGAGCTTTATAATAAGGAGACGGGAAAGCTTGTCTGCCGGCATGATCTGTGCGAACTCAAGGGAAAGACTATCTATGGTGAAGGACACAGAAGGCAAAGAAATATCGGAGCACAAAAGCTGGCTGAACGCATTCTTATTTATGTATCGTACAATAGAGAGGTCGCCTTATGGCTTGAGAACCTGCAGAGAAAGAAGGAACGTTATTACAGGGAGAATCTGGAGGTAATTCTACGCATAATTCCCGGATATGACAAAGCCATCCTGACAGAAGCGGTTAGTGTATGTCTGGACAAGGGAATCTATAATGGTGAGTCCGTTAAAAGCCTGTGCGGACATATATGGAAGAAGAAAATGGGAGAATCGGATGTAGGAAAAAATCCTGCCTCCCGGACACAGTCAACCGGATTGGTAAAAACATATAATGAAATCTTTAGAAACAATGGCAAGGTATAAGAAAGAACTGACCGAATGTGCCCGCAACCTGAAGCTGCCATTCCTGGCAGAACACCTGGATGAAATACTACATGAAGCACAGGAAAAGCAACAGACTTACTCCGAGTTTCTGTCAACTTGTCTGATGCGGGAACTTCGGGACAAGGAAAGGAGAAGTTATCTGACCAGGTTGAAATTTGCAGGATTGCCTGCAAGGTATGATCTGGATCTATATGATTTCTCACGTACCGAAGGGATTGACCAAAGGCAGATGCGCGAATTGCGTGAACTGGTATGGATAAGAAGGACATATAATCTTCTGCTGGTAGGAGATTCCGGAACCGGAAAGACATTCATTGCTTCAGGACTTATCCATGAAGCAGTGAAAGCGGGTTATAAGGCATACCTGCTGACCTTGGAAGAACTGCTTGTCTGTTTGAAGACTAAGGAGATATCACGACCCGCGATGAAAACATACAAACGAATAATGAAAGCGCAGCTGCTGGCAATCGATGATGTTACGCTGTTTCCCCTGAAAGGAGAAGATGTACTGCTGCTGTTTAAACTGGTGAATTGCGTTCAAGGTAAGACATCACTTATCATTGCCGCAAGCCGGGATCTTACCGGATGGCTGGAGATGGCAGGAGACGAAGTTTGTGCGGCAGCTCTACTGGACAGACTACTCTATTGTTGTGAGATAATCAGGCTATCAGGAAAAAGCTACCGCATGGAAAACAGGAAAACAATTTTTAGCAATCAACAGATAGGGACTGCACCTCAAAAAGGGTTAATGAAAGTAAAGAAGAGAACTAAGGAAAGTGGGTACTGTTAAATTGCACAAAAAAGGGACCTGTAAATTTGCTCGGTACATCCATAGATTATCATCAAATGCCAAACGTATGTCGTTGCTGGTTAATTCGCATATATCCACGTATGAAATTCCCGTAGAGCAGCTAAAAATGAAAATATCCCGTACCTGCTCCAATCGCTTTGAAGCAAAATCCTTATTGCATATCCTGCTTATCTCGTCTTTGTCAAGATACCCTCTTTCTATATACTCGAATTTCAGTTTATAATTGGCGAACGGGGCGGCTGTTATCAATCCTGTAAAGTTTACCACCGTGCGGAAACGCTGGATAAACTTCATTGCCGTATTGGGTGAACAATCGTGGTTTTTTATTATATACAGGTAGAAATTCTCAATAAATACTTTGTTGATTTGGCGTATCGGCAAATCCGATACACGATATTCATCTTTCATGTATTGGGTTAAGCGTAACTTTGTCAGTTCGTATCGGCTGTACGTTTTGGGTGTGGCTTCTCCTGCTTCGACCTTTTTCTTGTATTGGTCGTTGTGCTGGGTGAAAAAAGAAATAATGGTATTTGCTTCTTCCTCTTTTCCCAATAGTGCATTTTTCACGCTTTCGGGTGTAACATAGCTATCCCGCATTAATTGATTGTGGAAGTGTGAACGGATATTTGCTTTGATGTCGTCCAGCATGGAATTAAGCCTTTGTATCTCCATTGATTTACCTATGGCTCTGCCGGATTTCCAGTTAGTTTCTAATACTTCTAACTTGGTATTGAATTGGGTCTGTTTGCCGTTGATTGTGATACGGGCATGAATGGGTACTAAACCATTCTTTTTCATCTTGTCTTTTTTCAGGTAAAACAATACGCTGAAAGTACTTTTTTTATACTTCATAATCTCACTTTTTTTAGATTGCAAAACTAATTTTAATCACTGTAAATGAGATAAATAGAGTATAGACAAATCACGTCAAAAGTAAGCCATTTTCCGACAATCGTACCCCCTAATCGTTTTTTGGGGAAGGGGGTACGATTTGGATACTCAACCGTGTCTTTTCGTGCCCCTTTTTTGTCTTTTAAGCAAGACTGAAACAATAAAAAAAGTCCTACAATACGTTGATATTGTAGGACTTGTCTCTTTTTTGTCGCCGTTTGGCTTTGTTCTTATGTGATCCGCCTGGGATTCTCCTAATAGAGTTACCACACTGATATTTAAAACGTTATATTTTTAGCTTCAAGCATATCCCATGAATTATCCCACTAATTTGCTACGTGCTTTTGCGGTAGTTTGCTCATGGAGAATACTGGGGGTAAAGATAATGAATATTCTGAAAGATATGACTAATAAGATCAAAAAACTCTTGATATGATATTACCTTGATGTTTTAGTCAATATACAATTTGCAACTTCCTCAATAAGACTTTCCAAACTTTTCTTTTTAATTTCGCACTCCCATATAACAATAATATTCCACTTTAAATCAACTAGTTGCTCTATATTGTTTTTATCTCTATTGATATTTGATGATATTTTATTTTCCCAAAATTCAATATTCGATTTTGGGAGATGGGAGTCTTTACAATTAGAGTGAGCATGCCAAAAACAACCATGCACAAATATTACTGTTCTATATTTGGGGAGTACAATATCGGGTTTTCCAGGTAATTTTTTGTAATTAATCCTATAGCGAAATCCTTTTGAAAAAAGTGATTTACGAATAATTATTTCAGGCTTCGTGCTTACAGAGCCAATATTAGACATTATTTTAGAACGTTTATCCTTTGTGTAAATATCGGTCATTGAATACTATTTTTTGAATATTGTGTCATAATGATACTCTAAGAATACTTTTTCAGGAATGAATTTCTGTGGTAAAGTTATTTTGCAATTTTCGTAAGAAAGAAGATTTTTTGACATAAAAGGGTCGTTTAGGCTGTATACTTCTCTTGATAGCAAAATTCTGTAGTCATTTGTTATTGTAAATAGTCCTTGGTCAAATGAATAATGAAGTAATATATTCATGCAAAGACCATTCTGTGGGTTCATCCTATTTTTAACATCCTTATTCCAAGGTTTAATATGACACGCTGATAAAAGAGAAACACAATTACTACCTGTAACACAACACTTATTATTATAAGATGCTAAGATCATTTTTCGGAAAAAAGATTGATTTACTCTTTGTCTGACGATAATCTCCCTTTCTCTCCCTTCAAGGTACAATGGAATATCATATAGTTCATATTCGATAGATTTATTTTTATATTTAGCAAGTATACATTCACTTTCATAAGATAATTGTTCCCAATCATTGTTGAATTTTTCCCAGATAATCTTTTCTCCCTTGGCTCCTTGGGTTAAACCTGAAATATTTCTTGCTTTCAATGCAGGATCTAACCTTGCAAAATTAGCAAGTTTCATAGCGACAGAGCTATTAGAACGATTAATAATTTTAGCCAACTCCTTTACAGGTGGATAATTAGCATTTATCTTGCTGAAAGGAATTTTACAGTAAAGATTAAATGCCAAAATATGCTCTTCATATGTCCAGATATTCTTCATTCGTGTGATATAATTCCTATTCTTGATGCATAATTGGCATATCTATTTCCTATTTGATTAATTAAGTTGTCACTTAACTTAAATATTATTTCATCTAGAATCGCATTTGTTATCTGAAAGCCATATATATATCTAAAATTTAATATGATAGCGAACTTTTCATCATTTAGAAGAAAAGAAGGAGTGAAAAATTTATATTCACCACTAGAAGGTTTAGCTATTGTTGGATCTATTGGATATTTAATACCAAACAAATATTTTAAAGCTCTTGGATTTTGTTGAGCATAATCACAGCTAGCACTAATCTCTACAAATACAGGAATACATTTTTCAATATATTGGAGTCTAATACTCTCAACTTCTTCCTCTTTTTTTCCTTTTATTGAAGGAAAACTAAAGTATTCTTTTATAAGTTCATTTTTCTTTTTCCCAAATATATTTTTGAATAGTGTAGAGGTTTTCTTTACTTTAATAACAACACCTCTCTCATCTTTCTTCAAGTGTGACTTATCATTATCTATATGATAGATAGTATTTAATGCTTCCGTTTTAAAATCGGAAGGAAATTTAAGCTTGGCATCCTGATTTAATGAGGATAATTTGTTAATCCAAACGGAAGATAAGTCTGCTTTTTTTATATTATGTTGTAATATAGGAAATAAAGTTCTTTGAATGGCTATTGCAGGTGTCTTTCTTGCAAGTTTTATGCCCATAGTATTAGCTGCCATTTTGGAAAAGATAAGATCAAAATTATTTTCAAAGATAATATTTTCTCCCCATTTGTCATTTCCTCTAGGAATTAATGAAAAAAGGGAATTTATTGTTTTTGAAGCTGCATCATGGGCTTTCTTCTCGTAATCTAACATCGCATTAAGAGTCGAATTTGCCAATACTCTTTGTATTTCCGCTTTTAGTTCATCAACATTGTTGATTAGTGCTTTATTGATGGTATCAATAACTAGCGGACTGGGGATATCATCTTTCTCTCTTTCTTCTATATATTTTTTTATTATTGGTAATTTACTAATATGTAGACTCCAAAAAATAAGAGCATATGGACCATTATTTTTATCCAAAATCTCTTTTAATGCTGATGCTATTATATTACAAAGGAGAGGATCTGCAGGATTGCCTAGCCCTCCGAGATTTATATCAAAGAAAGCAATTCTTATATTTGAATATTTCTCATCAATATTATCACCTTCATTATATAATATAGGGAGACATGGCGTCTTTAATAAATCAAATGCCTTTCTTATTTTATCCAACTCCCTAGAGTCGTTATCAACTGCTATTATTTGAAAATTAGAGTCTGTCATATTCTAGTGTTCTTTTTTAAATTCTAAGGCTAAGACTGCCCCTGTTACAGTGGACGGTATATCGTAATCTCTGGGATCTATAAATAAAAGTTTTCCTCCATACATTTCCATTACTAAACTAGCATAATACAATCCTAATCCCATTCCACCAGGCTTAGTGGTGACAAAAGGGCGAGTTAAATCTTCAGGTGGTAATTTGAATCCATCTCCATTGTCGCCAATAATTAAAGCAGGTCCATTAAACTCTGTTGTATTTGTAGATACATATATATATGGTATATATTCGCTATTTTCTTCTTTTTCTCTTTTTATTCTAGTCCAATATATTGAATTATCAATTAAATTATTAATTGCACTTACTAATAAATTGGATTGCCCAACTAATTGGAAATCTTCAGACTCCTTCGACAATAAAGGTGAAGAAAATACTATTCTATGGTATTTAAAACGGCTTTTAGTTAGTTTGTATACACGTTGGAAAATTGCTGATATATTTTCTGCTGAGCGATTTTGCTGTCTGAGTATTGGAGCAAATCCATCAAGCAGTTGCATAATATTGGTTATTTTAACTGATACCTCGTGCAAGTCACTTCCCCTTTTTATATCTTCGTTTATATATCTTATTTCTCTTTCAACTTCATGGAAAACTAACCCAAGATTCAATCCTGCCATGCCGGAATTTATCATAACATCCCGCATTTCGAGATAATCTTTTTCTACTTTGAGAATCGTTTTTCCTAACTCAGGTTCAAGATTTCTTTTTTGCACCTGTTCTTTAAGTTCATTAATCGACTCTGAAAAGCCGATTTTTTTTATAGGTTTATCTTTTTTTATTGCAAAATCAAGTTTTTCTCGATCACGTTGTGCCTTTATTGCGAAATCATTTACAATATTATAACATAAGTCTTTAAAATGTTCGTATATTTCATTTTCATCAAATCCCTCTCTATTTGTTTTTTCTTGAAGCCCTGTACTCGTTTTTAAATCCAGACTGAATGCACCTAAGATCGTATTATTACTAAATTTTGAACTGGGGTTATTCGTACGACCTATATCTAATCCCATCCAATCATTTCCGGGCTCACCATAATTGTAAACACGTATACCATCTCTATAAATGCGGACTCCTGCATTTTCTTTTAAATATTTTCTGATCGTTTCGGATTGGTTAAACGTATTCAATATATCCGATGATAAATTGAATACATGAAACTCTCCAGCAACTGTTCCTATTTGATTTAAGTCGTTAGCTTTTAATGTTAAATTTTTATTGTTATCAAGTAGTAGTTTATCATGGTATACGGCTTTTTTAGAACATTCAAGCCCAAATACTGAAGGGGGTACAAATTTATATATCCAAGTATACTCTCCATTCTTATTGATGAAAAATTTGAAATGATAAATAGCCGATTCAATTATATCATTAATATTGAATATGTCTTTTATCCAGTTCTCTTGTTCTTCTGGTAATACTAATTCTACAGAGAAATTGTCTTTGTTTTTTTCGAAAGGGCTGATTAAAGTATTGATGGTTCTAGCTAAATTTCTGAAATCCTTTCTTAGCCATGTCTTTCTTCTTAGATTGGATAGAATGACTCGTGTCCCATGTTGTTTATTTATAAAAGTTGTATTGGGACAATCCGAAACAGAAACTTTTGTATCTTCTATATACATTGTGTTTTTTATTAAGTCTTTCCAATTTATAGCAAAAGTATGACCAAATAGAACACCTTCTTCCTTAGTTTCTAAAACTATAGCAGTAGCCAATTTGTGTACAGCTAGCCGTCCCACTCCTTTTTCTCCTAATGAATTTCGTTTATATTTGCGACTGATTTTTTTATTTTTCCCTCTTTTGAAGTCTGTCCCTATTTCGAGCCATGATTTTTCAATTGTTTCGAGAGACATACCACATCCATTATCTTCAATTGTTATAGTTGCTTCAGGAGTATTGATGTTGTCGAAAATTATTTTTACATGGCTGGCGTCTGCATCATACGAATTTTTCACTAATTCAAATATTGCAAGATTATCGCTACCTATTAATTCATCGCCTAATAAACTTAGTATATGACTATTAGCTTTAAAAGAAAAAATATGTTGATTCATGGTATGTCATTTAAAAGAGTTCGTATTTTCAATGCTATTTTTTGAGCCATTAATGGAGGAACAGCATTACCTATTTGTTTAAAAGCAGAAGTTCGATTCCCCACTTCTTTTTCCCCTTCAAAATAATAATTATCCGGAAAAGATTGAATTCTTGCTGCTTCGCGAACAGATATAGACCTAATTTGATCTAAACTATTATATATAAAATGATGTCCATCTTTTGCTATATGAGCTATCAGTGTGTGAGGAATTTTACCTACAACTTTAAATCTATCAAGAAAGTCTTTAGTGTTTTTTTGTGTTCTATGCTGTTCAGGTATTAAATCATTCTTTAAAAAAACACCTTCTTCATACTTACTGATAGCTAATTTATAAATATTCAAATCTTTTTCATTGTGAGGTCTTGCGATATGTAGTGTTAAGATATCATTTTGATTTCTTATTCCACTAGTTTGCAGATATAAATTTGCTGGTTCTGTGTATTCATTCCATCTACTTCCTTCTCCTGGTTTTAGGGGAGGGAGATCTCTAAATAAATCCTTAGAAGTGTATTCATTTTCCTCTATTTCAAATTCCGGATAATTGAAATTTATATCTTCACGCCATCCTATAATAATTAAGCGTTTTCTGTTTTGAATCACTCCAAAATCTAACGAATTTAAAAGTTTATCATCAACAACATATCCAAGTTCTTTGAAATAAGATTTAATATTTTGATAATGTATTCCTTCATCTGATGACTTTAGTCCGGGAACATTTTCAAATACGAATAACTTAGGGCGATAGTGCGATAAAAAGCTACCATATCCAATATATAATTTTTTTCTTGGATCGTCTGTGACATGTTTTAACGCTGCTCGACCAATATTTGAATATGCCTGGCAAGGGGGACCTCCAATGATTAGATCGACTTCATTTTCACCAAGAAGTTTATCTATTTGAGCAAAAATATCGATATTATTATCACTTGATATATATTTGTTTATGACTGATTTAGAAATGGATTCAGGAAGAAGACCATACAAATAATCACGCGAAATTTCGCCTTTGAGATATGAGTTGTATATATCAAGCTGATTTTTAGAAGATAAGTAATAGTAAGCAAGTCGAGTCATTAAGGTAAAACACGCTGCTTTGTCCGATTCAACGTGCGCGATCGGATTAAAACCAGCTTTAGTGAAACCTTCGGAAAGTCCACCTGCTCCAGCAAAGAGATCTATATAATTCATAATATGCAAAAATAATATATTCATTTTAATTAGAACAATATCGTATATGGTTTTTGTTGATTGGTATTGCTTTTTTTGATAGATAGATGCTTTCTACCGTTTGTGAAGTGCTCTTTTTCTTTTTTTCTTGGTTATGAGCAGATTCTCTTCATCTGTTGAACTGGTTTTAGGCAAGAAAAAAGGAAAAAGAGAATTAGCTGAAGAAGTATGCTTTTCATGTTTAGTTGTGATATTGGAAGCCTGACCATCGGTTATATTGTTTTCAGGATTGATAGATAACAAGCTTTCTTGATTGTTGTTTTCCTTGTTTTCTGTTTTTTTTTCACAGATTTGAACTTCTTGTTGTTTAAGTTGCTCAAATATGGAGTTATTCTTCATAGTGTTGTGGTAGTTGAACGATTCGGATTGTTGGCGGTCATAGCCAAATAATTTATTAAAGCCCTGTTCTGCTTGTTGGAATAGGTTCACACGGTCAAAACCACCTGTTACTGTCCCTTTCTTGGTATTCTTGTGGTTGGTAAGCGGTGATAGCTTTTTCTTATTGGCTTGATCTTTCCGACTGACAATCAAATGACAGTGTATATTCAGTTCGTTATCGGAACGGTTACGGTCAAAATGAATCTTACCATAGAACTTTATATCAATTTCAGATAATCCTTTATTGAAGTTCTTGGCATATTCAGGAATAAATACTTTACGAATATATCTTTTCATTGCTTCGGCTTGTTCCTGTTCTGTATTCCCCATTGCTCTAAGTTCTTTTTCCGATGGGCTGACATGGATAGCGTAGAACTTAGCATCTGTTTTTAGAAGTTGTCCGATATTGGTATCCATATCTTTTATGACCTTTGATTTATAGATGTTATCCTCCGTCAGATTGAAAAATCCATCAATATAGGTTCCTTTCTCCATCCGTTCCAAATCCTCATGTTCCATATAATTTGCTAGTTGTCGGCTACTACCAACATTATTATATATACCATTAGATGGTGGGGCAAAGTCTATGTGCATAATCCTATGTATTTATCAGATTGTTGATTTCAACTTTCAGGTTCTCTTTTCTTTTGCTATCCATCACACCACAAGCGGATAACTCCGAATAGAGCTGTATTAGGTGAAGCAACTTTTTATAATCCCGTTGGTGTATCTGGTAAAGTGCATTAATCTGTTTGGATTGGTTGTTTATTACATCGGCATGATTGCAGAACTGTTCGCTTAACTTCTTAAGCACGGCTGTTTGTCTCTCCTGGCTGACTTCCAGTTGAGAAAGTATAAGAGTTTCCAGAGTTTTGCCGATAGCATCGAAGCGCAAAGCGATGGAATTTGTTGCCCGTATCATGGGATTCAGTTGTTCTTCCTCATAGTGACGGATGAAACGGATAATATCATCCTGCCTCTTATTTATTTTCGCCAGTTCTGATTTTACCGATTCAGGGGCTTCGGATGGATTGATATGCGCCTTATCTATATACCCGAACGCCAACTTTACAACTTCGCTCTTTTTCAGTGAATAGCGTTTGCATATCTTCTCTACCAAAGCTGCCGTTTCCTTGTCTATGGAAATGGTCGTGAATATCGTTTTTCGACTGCTGTTTGGCATGATAATTACTTTTTTATAGAAATATGAATAGATAAATATCTGATAATAAGCATTTCAAAGAAAATACTTATTACAGGTGTCATTACAGCGTGTTTTTGTAACACGCTAAAACCGAAGGCTTTGCCCCGCAGGGCAAGAGGGAAGAACAGGACTTGTCCAGTTCCCTCTTGCTCGATTTAGTGAAACGGGCTGAACCGATAGGTGAAGCGGTTTCTGCTAAATCGGGGTGGTAACACAAAGTGATAGCTTAAACACAAGCTTCTCTCCTCTGCTGCATTTTGCAGTCAGGGTTTGTTTTCTAATTGATTAACTTTTTCAAACTGTTTATAAGTTTGATAATCGGCTCGTTCAAGTACAAAAGCTCTAATATCGCTAGCCCGATAATAGGTTTTATGCCCAATAGTAAAATAGGGGAGCTTACCTTTTAGTCGATAGCGTTGTAAAGTTCTGAAAGACACTTTTAACAGAAATGCTAAATCCTGGTTATCAAGTAATCGTTCATTTTCATCTAATACCTGATCGGTATTGATAAGGGATTTTAAGTCTTGTCCTATCTCAGTGAGTTTCTTAGATAGCTTCTCCATCCACTTCTCGAAGTTTTCATTGTCTATATACATTTTGCTTCATTTTTTAGTTCAACATTATTATTTTCAATCGATTGATGAAGCAAAGTACGGTAAATGGATGCAAATAAATTAGGGGTGTAGTATATCTACTCCCCTAACAATTGTTGGTAAGTTCTTGATTTATAGATAGCCTTTCTTTTTACTTTCTTCGGCAATAGCTTTGCGAAGTGTATCTAAAAATTCAGTTACTTTAGATGGCTTGCGCTTTATGACGCTTTCGTGCTTCTTGTGAACATCTCCTAATTTGATATTAAAGAGGTGTTCAAATGCTCTCCCAATTTCTGTTAATGGAGATTTTGTTCCGGCATGGGTTACTACTCTTTGTGATAGGAATAGTCCACTAATCAACTCCATGATTTCAACTAGGTTGGTATTGTCGGTCAAATAGAGTGGTGAAGGTGGAAGGCTGTTTATTCTATTTTGAAATTGGCTGGGGTACTGAATTTTTAGATTCAGCAGTTCCATTTCTGCGGTAATAGTAGCCTGTACCTTTTGTATGAACAGCTTTTTAAGCGCATTTTTCCCCCTGCCCGTAAAGAGGTATTGTTTCAAGTAAAGCTATCTCGATACGGGTAGCTGCAAGAATTCGATAAGTAGTTGAATAATCATTTCCATTACTTATAGTTCTAATCTGTTCAACAAATTCGCCATAGGCTTCTTGCATTTCATTATTAGTTACTTCTTGTGAGGTTTCAGAGAATAGTCCGAACATCCTCATGTTTAACAATACATTCATAAGCATAATTTTAATGGTAAGTATTATATAGAAAGACTTAACGTTTGATTTCATGCTTTTATATTTCCAATAAATATCCATTATGCCAGAAAATACTAAAATCAATCTACGAATATGAATCTAAACTAAATGAGCTTCTTTCTTTAGAAAAGAATGAAGTGATTTGATAGAACTAAACACATATCCTTGATTTTCCTTTTCTAATTTCTTCATTTTTGAGAGTGAGGCTATCCATGCAGCAGATAAGCATTGTATTCCAACTTTACTACAAGCGGTAATATCGGAAAATTCATCTCCAACATATACCATTTCTGCTGGTTGGATATTATATTTTGACATTAGTTCCGTCATTGATTCTGCTTTTGTGTTTCTATCTGGCGATCCGATTGAAATACTATCAAAAAGAGCTTCCATTTCAAAATGGTGAAGCGTAATATCACAACTCCTTTGACCTTTACCTGTTATTAAAGATACAATAATTGAGTTCTTCTTCAATTCTGTTATCAATTCTCTTATCCCTGCAAATGGTTGAATGTAGACTGTGTGCATTTCTTTGTATTTCACATAAAAATCAATCAGAGCTTTTTCCCAATCTTCTGAAACGACCTCTTTAATCATTCCCTCTTCATTAAGTCCGAATGTTTTCACAATATCATCTTCTGACAATATTTTTGATGCATAGGGAGATACTGCCTGCTTAAAGGCTTCGATACACATTGGGATTGTATCGGCAATTGTACCATCCAAATCAAAAGCGACCAATTTTATCATAGTTTCTTAGTTTGATTGATTTGACGTATCACTTTACATGGATTTCCAACGGCTAAACTATTTGCCGGAATATCTTTTGTAACAACACTACCTGCTCCAATTACACTACCGTACCCAATTGTTATTCCGGGAAGGATTATTACACCTCCACCAATCCAGCATCCATCCTCAATTGTAATAGGCAAAGCGTAAGTGCGGCGAACTCGTTTTATTCCGTCTTCTGTTTCAACAGGTGCTAGCCGTTCATCTAAATCAATAGGGTGAGTTGCTGTATAAAGCTGAACATTAGGGGCAATGAGAACATTACTTCCGATAGTGATTTTATTACAATCCACAAAGGTACAACCAGTATTTACAGTAACATTATCCCCTATATGTATATTGCAGCCATAATCACAAATAAATGGACTGGCAACCGAAACTTTCATTCCGATACTACCTAGCATCTTTTTTAGCAAGCTGTGTTTTTCTTCTTTATCCTCATAAGGTAATGAATTATATTTCATTAATAACTTATGTGTTCGGGTCTTTAAATTCAAGAAAACTTGGTTATGACAATCATACCATTCACCAGCCAGACATTTTTCCATTTCTGTTTTCATAATTGTTACATTTTTATAAGATTGAAACTATTTCGGTTATATCTTTTCTTTTAGATGATTTTTCAGGTGGTTGTTTTACATAACCTAATGAAATAATTGCCACAGGGTACATATTGGGAGATAAATGAAGATTATCCTTTAGCATATCAGGATCGAAATTACATACCCAGCAGCTACCTAATCCTTGTTCTGCTGCGGCTAAACAAATATGTTCAGTCGCTATTGCTGCATCAATATCTGCATGGTTCTTATTGTCTGATTTTCTCACCCAAGATATTGAATTGTCAGCACAAACTACAATATAGAGTGGAGCTTCGGTAAACCATTCACGTGGATAAGATTGTTGAATCAGTAGTTTGGGTTTATTACTTTTTACGACAAAAAAGTGCCAAGGTTGATAGTTTACAGCAGAAGGAGCAAAACGGGCACATTCTAAAATGTAGTCGAGTTTTTCTTGCTCAATCATATCAGAAGAATAGTTTCTTGCTGAATAACGTTGTTTTGATAGTTCTAAAAAGTTCATAAGTAATCTAATTTTGATTTATGGCAAAGTTATACCTATTTTGTTCTAAATATAGGTATATATTTTCGCTATATTGGTATAATTCCGCTTTATGTGTTATATTTGAGGTATGAAAAAAGAAAATCTTCATCAACCATTTGAGATCAGCTTTAACGAGCATAGTGAATCGTTATTAACTGAGCATGAGCATACTTTTTTTGAACTAGTCTACATCTTAACAGGAACAGGTATTCAATGGATTAACAATAGTATGTTCCCATATCATGATGGACACTTGTTCTTGATAACTCCAAATGATTCTCATTCCTTTGAGATTCACACAACTACAAAATTCATTAACATCAAGTTTAATGACATCTATATACATTCAGCCATATTTGGTTCAGAGAACATCCAGAGATTGGAATTTATTTTACAACATGCAAATCATCAACCGGGTTGCATCCTTAGAAATAAGGTGGATAAGTTATTAGTGAAACCAATGATTGAAGCAATTATTCGGGAGTATGTAAATAGGAATCTGTATAATAAAGAGATTATCACGCAGTTGATAAATACTATAATTATTGTTGTGGCAAGAAATATAGCTATGTTTTTACCTCAACAAGTCGATGAATGTTCAGATGATAAGTCTCTCGATATTCTTCAATATATCCAAGCAAATATCTATCAAACAGGTAAAATTAGGGCAAAAGAAATCAGTCAGCATTTTGGTATATCTGAAAGTTACTTGGGACGTTATATAAAAAAGCACACCAACGAAACAATGCAGCAATACATATTAAGCTATAAGCTAAAATTGGTCGAAAGCAGATTGTTACATAGTCAAATGAGAATAAATGAGATTGCCGAAGAACTAGGATTTACCGATGAAAGCCATTTGAGTAAATTCTTTAGAAAAAACAAAGGCTGTAGTCCTTCAAGTTTCAGAAAAAATAATAAGGCAATATGATGCGTATCTATTCTTAATCTAATATGTTTCAGCGATAACATATATACTATTTATCTGTTTTCTTATTTCAATAAGAAGCCTGTAATAGTCAAATGCCACCACTTCCAGACAGTTTTTAAAACGTCTCTTGATTCTTCTTTCATTTGCCGATGAAAATAGAATCAACACGTTTTATAAACCATTTAAAAGAGAAAGTATGGAAGTAGTAACCATTGAAAAGAGAACCTTTTCGTATGTCTGCGAACGGTTCACCGAGTTTGCCAAACGAATAGAAAGTTTGTGCAGCACTCATACCCAGAAAGTAGAAAACTGGCTGGATAGTCAAGAAGTGTGCCTGTTGTTAGGTTTTAGCAAACGAACATTGCAATATTACCGAAGCAGTGGACGACTGGCTTATTCTCAAATAGGGAGCAAGATTTATTATAAGTCTTCCGATATTGAAAGAATTATTGCGGACAGTGAAACACAAAATCAATTACCCAAACAAATTATGCCTTATGAAAAGAACTAAAGAAGATTACCCGTCCTTCAACCTGTTTTCCATTGTCGGCACATGGGAAAGCGTTAATCTGAATCCTACGATAATCATTTATCGGAGCGATAAAGAGTACCTTCTTTCTATTATATATGTATCGGAAACAACCAAACAGGCTTCGCCTGCTACTTATGAGATACAGCAAGATGGTAGCCAGTATTTTATTGCTGCTGCATCCAAACGGCTCTATGTAGATTATGATCCGGCAAAAGATGTACTTAGTATTTCATCACTTGGTGACTATCTGCGCAACTAATCAGCCATATAGCAATCTTGAAATCAAGATTTCAATAAAACAATCTTTCAATCATGGAATTAATAAATAAAGATACCCCACAAGTCAAAGAATTTATTTCTTTGCTTGATTCGATGCTGAACGGCATTGAGTCTATAGTCAAGCATTACAAGCCCCACCTGAACGGGGAACGCTTTCTTTCCAACCATGAAGTTTCCAAGAAACTGAATGTCAGTTTGCGAACCCTGCAAGAATGGCGAGATACAGGTCTAATCCCCTTTATCCAGATAAAAGGTAAAATCATCTACCGTCAGAGTGATATTGATAAACTGTTCCAAAAGCACTACTTTGAAAGTTGGAAAGAGTAACCTGCCAAGCCCAAAACATTGTTTTTCGGAATTTAATTTGAATCATTGACTTTCTCGGTGAAGTATTTAGTCTGTGCAAGTCTTTAGATGAAAATACGCTCGAACATAGTGAGAGGAAGATTTTCATCTAAACCGAAGGCTCGGACTTGAACAGGCTAAATACGGAACTTACCTTTGTCAATGCTTCATATTGAGTTCTGGAAAACTTACTATAAAAGAAAAGGATTGAGAAAATGAAATTCATTCTTCCCAATCCTTTTTCAATATTAGCTACTATCTTTATTATATAGCCAATTCTGACAGGCAGCTATTTACTTTTTGCATATCCTTGAAAATATTCTGATCCAATACCCTTGCATAGTGTTTTGTTACGCTTGTATCTGCATGACCTAACATCTTAGCAACATTCTCCATGCTCACGCCATTTGCAAGGCAAATGCTTGTGGCATAGCTATGACGGGCCGTGTGAGTGCTAAGATTTTTATGAATTCCGCATACATCGGCAATCTCTTTCAAGTAACTGTTCATGCGCTGATTACTCAATACTGGCAATAGTTTTCCGGTACACTCTGCCACATCCTTATATTTATCAAGTATGGAAGCTGCCACTGGTAACATAGGAATGTTACACATGATTTTTGTCTTTTGGCGATTCTTCCTTATCCAAAGCTCTCCTTTGTTGTCTTTTACCAAGTGTTCAGGTGATAAGTCTTTTACATCACTGAACGCCAAACCGGTAAAAATGCAAAAAACAAAAACATCCCGTACCTGTTCTACTCGCTTAATGGTGAACTCTTTGGCAAGAATGATTTTAATTTCGTCCATCGTCAGAAATTCAGGATCTGTTTCTTCCAGTTTGAAGCGGTAGTAAGCAAACGGATCTTTCTTTATCCAGTCGTTTTCCAAAGCAATGCGGATAATCTTCTTCAAGTTCTTCAATCGGGTGATAGCAGAGTTCTGCGCACAACCCTTTTCAATCTTCAAAAAAGCATCGAACTTAGAAATGAAGTTGGCTTCCAAGTTATTCAGAGCAATATCCGATAGCTGGTATTCTTTCTTAATGAATTCTTCCAAATATCGGGTAGTGGTTTCATACCGTTGAACAGTCTTGCTTACAAAGTCTTTGCCGATCAGCTTACGACTTTGTTCGTTATGCTCCCTGAATACCTGCAATAGTGTTTTGTTATCTTCGTCCACACCATAAAACAACTTTCTCACAAGATCAACAGTGATCACCTTGCCGGAAGTTTCCAATTCTCTATAAATTTGGTGTATGCGAGAACGTGTGATTTCCAAGTAGTGGTTCAGTTCCACCGACATGCGGTCTTTGCCTTTTGAATTCTCTTTTGCCTGATTCCATAGGTTTACGGGACAACTTCTTTTGATAGAAATATCTACCATACAGCCGTTTACAGTGATTCTCATGCACACAGGCGCTTCTCCGTTCTTTAATAACTTGGCTTTTTTGATAAAGAACAAAACAGAAAATGATTTTCTAGCCATTTTTACATCGTTTTTAGAGTTACAAAACTATGTATTCTCTTCCAAAGTACGACCATGCAAAATACTATGAATCAGTGAGAAAGATGCAAATTCGTGGGACTTTTTCGAACTAAATTTTAGTCCCACGATTTATCCACCGATAATATGCTTGAAACAGCTATTTTCTGCTACCTGCCAGAAAAAGGAAATCCCTGATAATGTCTGACTATCAGGGATTTGCTTGATTTTTCTTTTGTTTTCAGTGATCCGCCTGGGGCTCGAACCCAGGACCCCAACATTAAAAGTGTTGTGCTCTACCTGCTGAGCTAGCGAATCAATCCTTTATTGCTGTTAAGCGGGTGCAAAGATAGAGCTATTTTTTATAATTGCAAATAAATTCCGAACATTTTTGTTATCTTTGTGCCATAAATATCAATACACATTATTTATATATGGCTGACGATAAAAAAATAATTTTCTCGATGGTGGGAGTAAGCAAAGCTTTCCAACCTAACAAGAATGTGCTAAAAGACATTTATCTTTCTTTCTTCTATGGAGCTAAGATTGGTATTATCGGTCTCAACGGTTCGGGTAAATCTACTTTGCTGAAGATTATTGCCGGTCTGGAGAAGTCTTATCAGGGAGAGGTGGTTTTTTCTCCCGGATATTCAGTAGGCTATCTGGCACAGGAGCCTTATCTGGATAACACTAAAACAGTGAAAGAAATCGTAATGGAAGGTGTGCAACCCATTGTTGATGCACTGAACGAATACGAAGAAATTAATCAGAAGTTCGGTTTGCCTGAATATTATGAAGATCAGGACAAGATGGATCAGCTTTTTGCACGGCAAGGAGAGTTGCAGGATATTATTGATGCGACGGATGCCTGGAATCTGGATAGTAAACTGGAACGTGCAATGGATGCTCTTCGTTGTCCGCCCGAAGATCAGTCTGTGGCTAATCTTTCGGGTGGTGAACGTCGCCGTGTGGCGCTTTGCCGCTTGTTATTGCAAAAACCTGATATTTTATTGCTCGACGAGCCGACCAACCATTTGGATGCTGAGTCTATCGACTGGTTGGAACAGCATTTGCAGCAATACGAAGGTACGGTAATTGCTGTGACACACGACCGTTATTTCCTTGACCATGTGGCCGGATGGATTCTTGAACTTGACCGTGGCGAAGGTATCCCCTGGAAGGGTAATTATTCCAGCTGGCTGGAGCAGAAAACCAAACGGATGGAAATGGAAGAGAAAACTGCCAGCAAACGTCGCAAAACTCTGGAACGTGAGCTCGAATGGGTACGTATGGCACCCAAGGCACGTCAGGCTAAGGGCAAAGCCCGTTTGAACTCGTACGATAAATTGCTGAACGAAGACGTGAAAGAAAAAGAAGAGAAACTGGAAATCTTCATACCGAACGGTCCTCGTTTGGGTAATAAGGTGATCGAGGCTAAACATGTGGCTAAAGCTTACGGTGATAAACTGTTGTTTGACGATCTCAACTTCATGCTTCCTCCTAATGGTATTGTGGGAGTTATCGGTCCGAATGGTGCCGGAAAAACAACTCTTTTCCGTTTGATTATGGGACTGGAAACAGTTGATAAGGGTGAATTTGAAGTAGGGGAGACCGTGAAGGTGGCTTACGTAGACCAGCAACATAAAGATATTGATCCGAATAAGAGTGTTTATCAGGTAATTTCCGGCGGAAATGATTTGATCCGCATGGGAGGGCGTGACATTAACGCACGCGCCTATCTTTCACGCTTCAACTTTTCGGGTGCTGATCAGGAAAAGCTTTGTGGAGTACTTTCCGGTGGTGAGCGTAATCGCTTGCACCTTGCCATGGCATTGAAGGAAGAAGGAAATGTATTATTGCTCGACGAGCCGACCAATGATATTGATGTCAATACCTTGCGTGCACTTGAAGAAGGTTTGGAAGATTTCGCCGGTTGTGCCGTTGTGATTTCGCATGACCGTTGGTTTCTCGATCGAATCTGTACTCATATTCTTGCTTTTGAAGGCGATTCGAACGTGTTCTATTTTGAAGGTTCTTACTCGGAATACGAAGAGAATAAATTGAAACGGCTTGGCAACGAAGAGCCTAAGCGCGTGAGATATAGAAAGCTGATAGCTGACTAATACTTAACAATGTGTAAGCCCCGCAAATTAATTGCGGGGCTTTTTTGTTTCATAGAGCTATAATATGTTTATCTCTCTTAAAAAATTGTAGCATCTTTGTAATGTATATATAAAGAATATTAATTACCTTTGTGCTCCAAAACGTTTATTTACAATTTATTAATTAACAAGTTCTATTAACTAACAAAGAGAATTATGAGAAGACATCTAATTCATTTCCTGCTGGTTGCAGTACTGACGGTATGCTCTGCCGCTACGGCTATTGCCCAGGTAACAGTGAAAGGTCAAGTTGTGGATGCGGAAACAGGTGAGCCATTGATTGGTGCAGCCGTAACGATTGTCGGTACTACCCAAGGTAGTGTGACTAACCTGGATGGTGAGTTTACACAGAAAGCTGCCTCCGGTTCGACACTGCTTATCAAGTACCTTGGCTACAAAGACTTCAGTAAGAAGATCACCCACAAAGGGGGTACTGAAGATTTGGGCGTGATTAAAATGGCACCGGATGCAATGGTATTGAACGACGTTATCATTACATCTTCCGTTGCTGTTTCGCGTAAAACTCCGGTAGCTGTATCAACAGTTGACCCCGTCTTTATCGAAGAAAAACTCGGAACGCAGGAATTTCCTGAAGTTCTGAAGTCAACTCCGGGTATCTATGCAACTAAGCAAGGTGGTGGTTTTGGTGACTCCAAAGTAAACATACGTGGTTTCAAGACTGAGAACTCTGCTATGATGATTAATGGTGTTCCGATGAATGATATGGAGTGGGGTGGTATCTACTGGTCTAACTGGGCCGGTTTGAGTGATGTGACTCGTAGCATGCAGGTACAGCGTGGTTTGGGTGCGTCAAAGGTAGCAGCTCCTTCTGTGGGTGGTTCTATCAACATCGTGACAAATACAGTTGATGCCAATAAGGGCGGTTTCGTATCTTATGGTATGGGTAATGACGGATTAAACAAGATCCTGTTCAAGGTATCTACCGGATTGACTAAGTCAGGTTGGGCTATGACCCTTTTGGGAGGTAAGACCTGGGCAGATGGTTATATCCAGGGAACCGACTACGAGGCTTATAACTGGTTTGTGAATATCACAAAACGTTTCAACGACAATCATCAATTGTCATTTACTGCTTTTGCTGCTCCTCAGTGGCACAATCAGCGTGGAAATAAAGACGGACTTACTATCGAGGGATGGCAAGAAGTTGCTAAAAACTATATGAATGGTGAAAAGCCTTATCGTTATAATCCTACTTACGGTTTTGGATTGAATGGACAAAGAAAATCATCTGCATATAATGTATATAATAAACCTCAGTTGTCGTTGAACCACTTATGGCAGATTAATGATAAATCAAGCTTAAGTACAGCCTTGTATGCTTCTATCGGTCGTGGATATGGTTATTCCGGTCAGGGATTGACCAGTGCTGATCGTAGCAACTGGTATGGTAGTAACAGTGGAAAGCTGAATATGACATTCCGTAAAGCTGACGGAACATTTGCTTATGATGAAATCTATGCTCTGAACGAAGCCAGCGAGAACGGTTCGGTTATGGCTATGTCGAAGTCTAAGAACTTCCATAACTGGTATGGTCTGCTCTCTACTTATACAACCAAGATTGGTGACTATTTTGATTTTTATGGTGGTATAGACTACCGTTATTATAAAGGTACGCATACGAATGAATTGGTTGACCTCTATGGTGGTGACTTTTATGTAGATTCCAGTTCAAGAACCAATGTGCTTACTTCCAACAATGCCGCTGCTGCTGCCGGTTCGGCATTCGTAAATCAGAAGTTGAAAGTGGGTGATGTGGTTTATCGTGACTACGATGGTTATGTAATGTCTGAAGGTGTGTTTGCCCAGGGTGAATACAACAGAGATAAGCTGAGTGCTTTCATTTCCGGTTCGGTTTCTAATACCGGTTACTGGCGTTATGACCGCTTCTATTATGACAAGGCACACGCTAAATCAAAAACCACCAACTTTATCGGATGGAATGCAAAAGGAGGTTTGAATTATAACCTTACCGAAAATCATAACGTTTTTGCTAATATCGGTTATATCAGCCGTGCTCCTTTCTTCTCGGGCGGTGCTTTTCTGAATTCAACTACCAGCAATGCGACTAATCCGGATGCAGTAAACGAAAAAGTTTTCTCTTTCGAAATCGGATATGGTTACCGTTCAACGTATTTGACGGTGAATGTCAATGCTTACCACACTCGCTGGATGGATAAGACTACTACTCGTTCGCAAGATATTAATAATTACTACGAAGGTAGTCTTAGCGAGCCTTATGATGCAAGTAAGCTGGTTTCTACCAAATCTGTTATCAATATGCAAGGTGTAAACGCCTTACACCAGGGTGTTGAACTTGATTTTGTTGCAAGACCTTTCCAATGGCTGGATTTGAGCGGTATGTTCTCTATCGGTAACTGGCGCTGGGATAGCAATGCATCAGGAAGTTTCACTGTTGAAGGTCAATTTGTAAACAGTGCATCTATTAAGGGAAATGATGGTAAGGATATAACAGTTCTTGTTAATGCCGCAGCCAATGGGTTGGAACCGGGTACAATGAAACTGAACCTGAAAGATGTGAAAGTGGGAGGATCGGCACAGACTACTGCTGCTTTGGGTGCTACTTTCAAGATTGATAAGGCCATTCGTCTGGGTATCGACTGGAATTTATACGCACGTAACTATGCTGACTGGGCATTAACCTCAAACGACCTGGTGATGAACAGTGAAAAAGACTTTTCTACTCCCTGGCGTATTCCGTCAGCAAGCACATTCGACTTGAACGCAAGTTATAAATTCAATTTTGGTAAGTTGAATGCAGTGCTGTCAGGTAACGTGAACAACTTATTCGACCAGACTTATATTTCTGATGCTACAGATGGTAGCAATCACGACTGGAAGACCGCTTATAATGTGTTCTACGGATTTGGCCGTACTTATAGCTTGAGATTAAAAGTTAATTTCTAATCTAAAACAGGAAGTTTAAATTATGAATAGAAATCTATTAATGCCTGTAGCGGTATCGTTGATTCTGCTGTCCGGCTGTAAATATAATGATGACAACTTCGAAGGATTGGACGAGATGACCCAACCGACGAATTTGATGAAGATAGAATATACGCTGACTGATGCTGATTATGCAACTATCAGTACGAACTCTACTAATAAAGATATCGCCAAAGCAGGTGGTGTATCTAAAGATCTTGAGAACATCAAGACCAATCTTTATCTGACAGAGAAGATTACAGGAGCCACCTATATCCCTGCTTTCTTGCTTGATAAGTATTACACCGCCGATAAGGGCTCGAGTGCAAAGATTACTTATAAGTACAAAGAAGCGATGTCTTCTTTGCTGTCTGAGTATGCTTCGGTGAAATATCTGAAACCGACGGATGCCGAATACAAGTTGGTTTATGGTGAGGATGCGTTTGCGCCTTATCTGAATGAAAAGACTGAAGGCCAAATGTATAAGATATTGAACGAGAAGTTTAAAGATGCTGAAAAAGGAACTGCTGTTTTCGTTGACTATAAGTTGGGCGAGGGACAGTTGGAGAATCCGTTGATGTGGCAGGATTTTGAAGCACTTCCTACCGGAGACTTAACTGAGCTGAAAGGCTGGTTTCTCAGTTCTGTTGGTGGAACCGAGTGGAAAGTGACTTCTTATGATGATAATCAGTATGTGCAATACTCGGCCAATAAGATGGAAGGTGAATGTATAGCTTGGATGGTTACCCCTGCTGTTTCTGTTGTTGCCGGTGATTATCTTGGTTTTGATGTAACTGTGGGTTATTACAATGCCAACTGTCTGTCAGTGCTTATCTCAGAAGATTTTGATGGTAAAGATGTTAAAGCTGCTCACTGGACTGACGTAACTTCGGATTTCAACATCCCTACCAAGCCGACAAGCGGTTACGGTACATTTGCATCTGCCGGTAAGATGTCTTTATCAGCTTATGCGGGCAAGAAGGTTTATGTAGCCTTTAAGTATGTAGGTGATGGTGCCAATAAAAAGACTACTACTTATCAGATTGATAACATCATGGTAGGTACTTCTATCCCGGCTAACAGTCTTTCTACTCCTGCTTACGCAGTGAAAGTGTACGATGGTAAGAGCTGGAAGGATAAGAACAATAACGTATATGTTCCCACATTTGCCGATTATGGAGATATGGGACAGAGCAAACGTTACTTTACTTCTGATGTTCCGGCTGTGAATTATCTGCCTGCTTATTTGTCTAAGATGGTGGCATATCCTGTTGATGGCGATGCACGTGTAGTAGTTTACAGATTCTATAACGGCAAAGCTTTGAATATCTACAGTGATGAATACACTTATTCTGCCGAAAAAGCGAGATGGGAGTTGAATACACGTATTGTTGATAAGACAGAGCAGTTTGTACTGTCTGACGGTAAGTGGAACTTTGACCCGAGTACAGTAATCACGTTGAAGGCTGAGAAGGGTAATGCGGAGTCTGCTGCGTTCTATCAGGCCATCACCGATTGGGTGAAAGAGAACCATCCTGAGTATGTGACTTCATACGGTAACAACGATTATTATTATGGTGGTTCGGCTTACAATAACAATTTCGACTTCCGTCCCTCCGCATGGAAGGCACAAAGTGCTTCCGCTTATGGCTCGATGTCAGATGCCGATCTTACTAAGTTGATGTTCGAACGTTTGCCAGAAGCATTCCTTCCGGGATTGAAAGCAATCTACGGCAGTGCTGATGTGGTAGAAGGCGTAGATGTGTTCTATACAATTAACTTCGCCATTTACGACGGTTCTTCTACCACACAATATACCATTAAGTATAAAGTGACAGGTAAAGGACAGTTTGAATATGTTGCAGACTCTTTGAAGAAAGTAGAATAAGGAAACTAATTCATTTATAATAAGAAAGGCCGCTCTGAGTAATCAGGACGGCCTTCTTTTATATTATAACGAGAGAGTTATGGGGGTGAAACGCACCACAGAGGACGCAGAGTAACATAGAGTGAGCTTAATTCGTTGATTATTAATATTTTTAATCTATGGTATCTGTGATAATCTGTGTGATCTGTGGTGAAAAGGCATTTTGATACACTCCCGTTTACATCTTCACCTCCATCACTACCGGATTATGATCACTGCACAAATCGAGGTCAGGCGAATAGTAGTCTACCCCTTTAAATTCTTTGGAATGGAAAATATAGTCGATTCTCAGCAGGCGTTTAAAGTACCGGAACGTATACATGTACCCATGTCCGCAAGTCTGGAATCCGTCTTGAAGATTGTCACCTTTCACGGTACTGTATGTGTAGGACGATGGGAGAGAGTTAAAGTCACCGCAAACCAGTATAGGGTAGGGGGTGGTGCGGATTAATTGTTCCAAAGTCTTTGCCTGTGCCGCACGTTTCCTGAAGTTCTCGTTGAGTCCCTCCAACAATTGCCTGGCCGCTGCTTCCTCTCTGCCTGTCAGTTCGTTTTTAGCCAGTTCCCTTTCCAGTCTGCGCTTATTTTGGCTGACCTCCGTTGTTTGCAGGTGGTTATTGAAAACACGAACCGTTTGTCCGTCTACGTCCAGGTCGCACCACATACTGCAATTCCTTGAGTCCGGATAAGTGATCAGTTTGCTGTCCTTCACCGGATATTTGCTGAATAAAGCTATCTGCAGGATGGAGATGCTGTCCGGAGCTTGCGGGATAATGACGTATTGCCAGTTTGCAAAAGTGTTTCGTATGCTGTCTGCGGTGAAATATCGGTTAGCGGCAAACTCTTGAAGACAGACGATGTCCACTTGATGCTCTTCCATGTATTTCGCGATTTCTTTGCACGAGTACCCCGATTGCTCGTTACCGAAACTGTCTACGTTATACGTTGCTATTTTCAAAGTTTTTCCACCTCCTTTTTCCGCCGGAAAGGGTGGTTGGAATATCCGTCCCAGATATTGCCAGTTGGCAGCTATGGCTATCAGCGGAATGACTATCCAGAACCGGCGGCGTATGCCCCAATAGATGGCCGCAGCGAGGTTGATTAACAAGAGCCCCGACAGCAAGAGCCCGATGAAAGGTATTAAAGTCGAACTTTCCGGGGGAACATGCCCGGCAAATGCACCGGTGACGGTGACACCAGCCAAAGCAAAAGTCAGTGCGACAGAGGTATAATAAAATAATTTGGATACGGCTTTCTTTCCCATTGTTTTAAATTCTGCATTTTAGTCCACCATAAGTTCACCACAGAGGACACAGAGTTCACAGAGGAAGAATTTAAGATCTTTCTATAAACCTGGAAAATAAAAACTCCGTGTCCTCTGTGTCCTCTGTGGTGAACTTGTGGTGAGGTTCTTTATCTCAACCATTTCTTTATCATCTCCTTCAGCTTTTCCTGAGCAATCGGTTTCGAGATGAAATCGTTGCATCCTGCCTCTTCGGCAGCTTTCCGGTCATATTCATAAGCATAAGCACTCTGTGCGATGATAGGTACATCTGCGGACAATTGCCGGATGATCCTGGTAGCCTCCAGCCCATCCAGATTGGGCATTTTTATATCCATTAATATCAGGTCCGGTTCCGCTTCATCGTACATGGTTACAGCTTCCATGCCATCTCTGGCACGTACCAGGTGGTATTTCCTGCCCAGGATCGCATTTAGCAAGTCATAATTGCTGTCGGTATCTTCTGCTATCAGGATGGTAGCCTTATCGGTTTCCGCCTCCGTTACTTCCATGGATTTACGTTCCTCCTTGCTTCCCGCCGGCTCTTTTGTCCGGTCGTCGGCTTCCGGATATTGCCGGTTGTCGGTTTCTCCGTCCCGATGTTCTTCCTTATCGGCCTTCACATCTTGCATTGCGCTTTCCAGAGGTAGCCAGAAGGTAAATGTAGTACCTGTCCCCACTTCCGAAGAAACGGATATTTCTCCTCCCAGACGTTCGATGATAGTCTTGCATATCGACAGTCCCAACCCCGTGCCCTGAGCAAAGTTATTGAGCTTGGCAAAGCGCTGAAACACCCGTCCCAACTTCTCCGGTTCGATGCCCAGTCCGGTGTCTTTTACGTAAAACACCACTTTTTCGGCTTCTTGCCTGTAGCCGTAGCTCACGCTGCCTTGTGTCGTGAACTTAAATGCATTTCCTATCAGGTTAGAGAATACCTGGAAAATCCGGTTCTTGTCCGAGTGAATGCTCAAAGCTTCGTCCGGCGAGTCGAATTTCAGTTCCACTCCTTGCGGGCAGCGGAACACATGTGCATCATGAATCTCTTTGCAAAGCGTGTGCAGCTTTACCGGTCCGTAAGTGAACTCCACGATGCCCGATTCTATTTTCGACAGATCCAGTATTTCATTGATCAGTTGCAGCAACCGTTCGTTGTTGGCATCCACTATTTCATAATATTCTTTTCGCTCTTCCGGGTTTTCGCTCTCCGAGATGATGCGTGAGAATCCTACGATGGCGTTGAGCGGTGTCCGTATTTCGTGGCTCATATTGGCAAGAAAGGCCGACTTCAGTTTATCCGACGTCTCTGCTTTCTCTTTCGATTCCATCAGTTCGCGGCGCATCAGTTCCAGCTGAGTAATGTCCCACTCGATGCTGACAATGATGGGCGAGAAGTCTTCACTTTCTACTATGATTTTTTGTTTGTCCAGAATCAGCAGATTGCCATTTTTGTCTTTACCTTCCATGATCCAGTGCATCCCTTTTCCGGTATTGGCAATTTCCATGTCCTCTTTCCGTTTCTGCTGTGCCATTTCCAGCGGATAATAATCGAAATCGTTCATACCGATGGCGTTTTCCGCGCTGATATCCCGGTTATACGATTCCCGGTTTCGGTAGATATACCGGAAATCATTCTCTATATCCTTCACAACGATCCCCGCCGGGAGGTTTTCCATCGTGGTATCCATGATGCGGTTGAGCCGTTTTATCTGCGATTCGTACCGTATACGTTCCGATATGTCGTGTGTAAACGACCAAAAGGTTTCTTCTCCGTCATCCGTTGTCACGCTGTACATCGTACCCTCAAACGCCAATGTGCTTTTATCATGCTTCAGCGGGTGGTAGGCCAGGAAGTTGAAATTCTGTCCTTCCCGTATGCTGTGGTAACGTTCTTCCCAATCCTTCGGACTGTCCATGTCGCCTACAATGTCGAAAATCCGTATTTGCGATAGGTCCGCCTGTTCCGCGATCCGGTGGTTGAGCCTGAACTGTCTGTTGGCAAATATCAGCGTGCCGTCTTTCCGTGCCGCATAAATACTTTCTTTGGCATTGTTGATGGCATGCGTCAGCGTGTTGATGTCATTCCTCTTCCGCTGGATGTCCGTAATGTTCTGTATATATCCTTCCAGAATGATGTTACCGTCTTCTTCTTCACCCCTCAGGTAGCATTGCTGGCGCATATAGTATACCTGTCCTTCCAGCAGAATGCGGTATTCGATGTACTCCTTTACCAGTTTACGGCGGTTTGCCTCCATCCATGTGTTCACGGCAGGCAGATCTTCGCTCAGAATGGTCTCGTAATAATCCTGAAAGTTGATGCTCCGCTCTTCTTCCGTACATACTATTCCGTTGTATCCCCGATAATAGAATGTCTTTTCGCGCGATGAATATTTCCATTGCCCTATCTGTGCCGCTTTTTGTATCTCTTTCAGTTCGTAATTCGTACGTTCCAGTTGCAGCTTTACGTTGCTCCGTGCCGTGATGTCTCGATATTGGCACAACACCTTGTCGCCGTCATACGGCTGCATGATGCATTTGAAGTAGTACGTTTCGCCTCCTTCCAACGGCAGCCTGTAGTTGCGGTTCACCGTTATCCCCTGTTGGGTCACCCGGCGGAAGTCCGGCAGCAGTTTCTGGAAGGTATGGTCGGGAAGCAGATTGAACAGATTTTTTCCCAAGAGCCTGTCTTCTTGCAGAAACCACAAATCGCTGTGCGGGTCGATGTCCAGACACGTGCCGTTTTTGTCCACCAAGATCAGTGTGTCAGCTGTCAGTTGCAATATCTTATGGGCATTGTTTACGTCATGCAGTATTCTATCCATGCTTCGTTTGGTTTATTGGTTTAAGGATTCTGTTTTCGTTCTTTGGGCTTTTTCCCATGCTCCTGTTCCTTTCATTTTACGAAGGTAGTTAACACCTTTCATCACGTTAATGTTCATAAACAGGAAATAATATGGGATGAATAACAGCTTGTTTTTTATTTGCCGGGCAGACAGGTAATAGCCTCCCATCGCTAAGATGTAGAACAATACCTGAAGTGCCAGAATGGTGCCGTACCAGATAGGAGAGCCCCCCATCAGCAGTATGGCAACGTTGAGCGGGAGCAAGGCGAACAGCAGCACCGGGGCCACCGACCACCGCAGCACCCTGTGTGATATATACTGGAAACTCAGCACTCCGTAACGGAAGGGATTGAGCAGTTCCCTCAGCCGCCAGACAGATTGCAGTCCGCCGGCGGCAATGCGCACCTTTCTTTTCTGCTCTTCGCCCATGTCTGCCGATCCGCTTTCGATGGCATATGCCCGGGTGCAATAGGCTATCTTGTATCCCTGCATGGCGATGCGCAGCGACAGGATGAAGTCATCCAGCAGTGTATCCGGTTCCATCACCGTGAACAGCTCCCGGCGTATGGCAAACAGCTCGCCTGCGGCTCCCACAGCCGAATACAGACGTGCGTCCAGTGCTTTCAGTGTCGATTCATATTTCCAGTATATGCCCTCGCCACCGGCTGCGGCTCCATCCTTTTCTTGCACGGCGATGCGTTTTTCTCCGGCCACGCATCCCACCCCCGGATCCTCAAAAGCCAACACGATTTCGCGTATCGCTTCCCGGTTCAGCATTGTGTTGGCGTCGGTGAATACCACAAGTGGCGTGTCCACCAGTGTCATCCCCCGTGTCATGGCAGCGGTTTTTCCTTGCCGCAGGGGTTGGAAGTGGACGGTGGCTTGCGGCCATGCCTTCAGTCGTTCGTTGGTAGAGTCGTTGCTTCCGTCGGTGGTCCACACAATGTGCAACTTGTCCTCGGGATAGTCCAGTTTCAGGCAGTTGCGCATTTTTTCGTCCACAACGTCTTCTTCGTTAAAGGCTGTGATAAAAAGTGTCACGTCCGGCAGCAGCTTGTCGGGCGGGAGTTGCCGCTTGACGGGTTTCACAGTGAGTTCTTTGAGCTTGACCAGTGTGTAAAGCAGTATTCCGTATCCCAAGTGGGTATAGAATACGAGGAAGAGGGCAAGCCAGAAAAGAATTTGTACGGTGATCATAGTATTTTTTATTTTAATTTTATTTAGGTTGAATCAGGTTGTCGTCTTCATCTTTATATTCTTTTCGGGAGGTGAATATTCCTCCTATGTTTCTGAGAGCATTGATCGCCCGCACTTTGAAACTGCCGGCTAATGATCCGTCAGCACTTATGGTGCCATATCCTGTGACCGCACGTGCCTTCTTTTTACGTATAAAGTATATTTTTCCATACTCTTTGAGCCGTAAGGCCAACGATCCGTCTTCACCCCGTTTGATGTCTGTGCGTATCCCTGTTTGGCGGGCGTAATCCGTGCGGTATGCGAATACCAGTCCTCTTACACTTAATTCCGGGCGTTTGATTGATTGTATCCATAGATGAATATCCCTGAGAAACTCATATACTTTTAATCCGGTCCGGGAGTGTTCTTTGTCGGGTATATAACTCCATAGTGAACTTACCGCCACAACTCCGGGACGCTCTAATGCGTTAACCATTGTCTCGACATAGTGCGGAGGGTACAAAGTATCGGAATCAATATTAATGTGATATTTTCCCCGCGCACGATTTAATCCGCAAAGTCGGGCGTGTCCGCAGCTGTGTTGATATTCTATCGCATATGGTACCCCTGTCGCTTCATAGATTTCTGCCGTCCGGTCCTTAGAATCATTGTCTGTCCCGATAATCTCTACCGGATATTTGCACTTCATCTCACTTAAGGACCACAGGCTTGCCAATAAACGTTTCTCTTCGTTATATCCTATGACGGAGACTGTAACAACCGGAGAATCCGACTGTAGCTTTCTCAAATTCTCACGAACTTCGTCAATGACATTTTGCGGTGCTTCAGCAAAAGGTTTTTCGTATACTTGCAAATATTTTGTATACCACTTCATCATTTACTCTTTTGTTACTTTTAATGTTTCAAATAATGTTTTTTTATTCTCTTAATTTATTTTTGTGATTATTTGTCTGTTATATTCTTCTCCCGCATCGGCTACTTGGCTTCCATTCAGGGCCTCGTTCACATATTTGCGTTCGAGTTTCACTTTGCGTCGCGCGCCCATACGCCACCATTCATATTCCACATCCACGTGCCCGATGTCGATAGCTTGGTATCCCGCTTTGAACAAATCGTAGGCCAATACTGTAGCTGTGGGGCCCAATGCGATCAGGAAGAGCACGTTTTTGTTTTGTTTGCATGCTTCTGCCCGGATGCGATTTATAGAGTTGAAAGCGTTACAGGGCGGGCATAAAATCCGGTGGATGCTCTGTGCATTGTCAAAGAGGTCGTTGCCCACCCCTAAACGGCTTTTTTCGCCTTCGATAAATATGATGTCTCTGCCTTCCCAAATGCCTTTCATGTCATGGAACCATTTCCCGCATTCTCTTTTCGATTTAAAATCCATATAAGGACGTGTGACAAATGTATTATAATAGGTTCGTCCGGGAAGTAATAGCCGGTCCCACCACGGGCCGTAGATAAAGAAGTGAGTGCGCCAGAATCTTCGCGCTTTCCGGTTGTAGCGTTCCAAATGCTGAAAAACATCGGATATGCATACTAAATGTTTATCATTATCGCTGGTCAACACCTCTTTGAGCCGCTGGGCCAGTTGGGGATTACCTTCTTGGAAACCAATTCTTTTGTGGGCGTTGGTCAATAACATTTCTCCGTCACCAAAGCGGCTGACGGAGCATCGGTCTTGTATTATTTTCCGGATCGTTTCATCTATTGATGCCACTTGAGGGATAATCTTTTGCCGTCTGCGGAGAACTATATACCAAAAGTTATACCACTCCACCGTACTGCCATATTTCAATTTATGGTATATCCGGGTTATAAGCTGCGTTATGTTCATGATAGTAGTTTTTTAAAGAGTTCGTCCCATTGTTGCATGATTGTATCCAGATGAAATTTTCGTATGCTTTGTTGTGCCTGTTTTCCCATCTGCTGTCGTTGAGCTTCATGCTCTATCAGGTAGATGATTTTTTCGGCCAGGGATTCGATGTTGCCGTTTTCGGCCAGCAATCCGTCTTTTCCGTCTGTAATGATGTCGCGTGGACCGCATGGGCAGGCAAATGCTACCGGAGGGATTCCACATGCCATAGCTTCTGTTATGACCATGCCAAACCCTTCATAACGTGATGAAAGTATGAAAATAGAACTTCGGCGCATTTCTGTTGCTATGTCATTGGTAATGCCGTTCAGATGGCATGTTTTTTCTATATCCAGTTTCCGGGCTTGTTCTTGATAAGCAGCTCGGTCGCCTGCGCCAAATATCTCCAGTTCCCAGTCCGGATGTTTACGGCTGACGATCTGCCATGCAGGCAGCAGTATGTCGAATCCTTTTTGGTAGGTGTATCGCCCGACGGCAATAGCCCGGTGTGCCGTCCCTTCGGCTGTATGCTCTACTTTAAAAGAGATCGGGTTGTATATGCGAATGACATTGTCCAGTTCCGGCCACATCTCTTTATCTTCATCTGTCAACACGACAAAACGGTCCAGCTTACGCAGTTTATTAATCAGTTGCCCGATCCATAATTCTGATAATTTCCGGCGGACGAAGTGTGGAAGGAACTTTTGGTGTTCCAGGCTGCGGTAATTATGCCGGCTGAAGTGGAATTCGCCGATTTTCAGGCTACCGTCTTTGATGGAAGTTAAGAAATTAATCTCTCGCCGCAAAACGGAAATTGTAATATCCGGACGGATTTGCATCAATGCCTCAGTCAACCGTTTCTTATAGATTCTTTGCAGTTGGCTGTATTTCCACAATCGCTGCCACAGATACTTGGCGGTTGTGTATATGTGATTGAAATTGAGGTCCAGATGGATGATGTGGACTTTCTCTGATAAAGGATAATAAGGAGGCAGTTCTTTATTTTCAGTCTGGATGACGTATATGTCATATCCCAAAACGTCGGCCAGATAGTTCATTTTTAATGTAAGTACCCTCTCCATGCCACTTGCGACAGTGAGTTCGGGGATACAGTAGGCTATTTTTATGGGTTGTTTCATAGTTCCTCGATTACATGTTTCATTTGCACTTCCCACGAAAGTTTATTCCGGATGGAGGCTCGTATGTCAGCCGGTCGGATCTCTTTTGCCGAATGGTAGAATCGGACCACTTGTCCGATGTCTACCGGAGATTCGTCTGCCGATATCTTCAGGATGTAGGGCATCGATTCGAAGTCCGCATCTGTTTCTGAATAGATGAAAGGGATACCTCTGGCAGCGTACTCGCGATTTTTCAGTGACCGCAGGTCTGTGATTCCGCTTCGATGGCGCCCCAGGCTGCCTATTCCTATTTGACATTGGTCGAATACCCGGTTCAGAGGTTCTCCGAACAAGGGGCCATGGAAGATAACGTTTTGTTCTATTGCCCCTTCCTCCACCAGGGCGTGGTATTCGTCGACGACTGCCGGTACGCCCTGACCTACGATGTGTAGCTTGACATCTTCCCGATGCTCGTGCCGGAGGTAGTGTGTCAATCCCCGGATGACACGGTCGAATCCGTGCCACGGGTGTATGGTGGCTACGGCTATCAAGTGCAGTTCGCGGGTAGTGGCAGTGCTCTGTTTGAGGGGAATGAAGTCAAAATCGATTCCATTGGATATTTGTATCGTAGGGCGGCCGAAGATGGTTTTGTGGTCTGAGAAAGTGACAAACTTATCGATTTGCGTGGCCATTAATCCACGTAAGCACTTGTCTGCCATTAATACACGCCGATATGCCCATGGAAGACCTTTGTATTCCTGGTCATAGGGATAGGTGGGTATTTCCATGACAACTTTTACGCCGGCCCGCTTGAGGCGCCACAACATGCAGATCAAAAAAGGAGTTGTATTGTGGTCGCTTCTTACATAAACCAGTTGCATTCCGTTTGTCTTTACATAATGGACGATGCTGTTTAATTCGGTGCGTTTCAGAATTTTTCCCCGGATTCCGTTGCCATAATCCCGGAGGACATGGTTATTTATCATCCGCCGTTTGTGGTCGTGGGCGTCATCCAGCCAACAGGTATCTACTTCCAAGCCACACGCTTTGAGTGCCTTTATCTGGTAACGGATTTTCTTGCTGATCCCGTTTGCCTCTTCGAATCCGTGGAAGATAAGAAACAGTGCTTTCATTGTTTGTTTTGTTTTTAAGATGGGCTTTCACCCCCTGCTTTTACGTTTGTTCAGGATGCCTTTTGCCTTGCCGATGATGTCATATTCACCGGTCAACTGTATGTAGCACCCAAATATACAGAAAAATATAATGCTTTTTACAATCAGGGTCAGAAAAATGTTGCCTCCTTCTGTCAGCAGGCTGAGCGGATAGAGTACGGCTATCAGCAGCACACTGACCGCTAATGGTGATACAAGCTGAACCGCGAAATGCCGCAGGCTGCGGTGCAGTGTCACCCGGTACATCATCCAGTAGCATTGCACAAAGTTGACGGTAAACGTCAGTGTGATGCACGTGGCTACGGCTTGGAGTGTGCCTATCCGGAAAATGCCCAGCAGGATGCCCGCCACGTTGAGTACCGATGAAAACAGGCCGCACACAAACAGGCTTTTCGTATCGCCTGCCGCCTGAAAGATGGATCCGGAGGAGGAGAGGACGATCTGTATGCCTACCGACAGCGTGAGTATCCGGAATATAGGGATGGAGGGCATCCATTGGTCACCGAACAGGATCAGGGTCACTTCGCCGGCCGTGAAGTACAGCAGCACGCTCAGCGGCAGTCCGATGAAGGCCAGAAAGCGGACAATGCGTTCGTAACCCGATGCCAGGCGTTCAAGGTCGTTCTGGTATTCGCTGAAGATGGGGTGCATCACCGGGGTGATCACCTGTGTGATGTTTTGTAACGGCAGCATCATCAGGCGGTACGATTTTTCATAATAACCCAGGGGAGACATTCCCATGTACTTGCCGATCAGTAGTTTGTCGAGGTTCCGGCTGAAGTAGTTGATGATGTTGAACAGGAACTGGTAGGCAGAGTAGGAGAATATCCGGCGCAACACGTCGAGCCCCAACGTAAGCCTCAGGCGCTGCGGATAGCGTCGTATGGAGACCACGAAAATCAGGATGCCCGACAGGATGGGCCCGATGACCAGCGCATACAATCCGGCTCCGCACAGAGCCGCCACTACGGCTGCCGCACCGGTGGCGATCTGTATGACGAAGCTTCGCAGGGCGATGAATTTGAATTCTTTGTTGCGGTAGAACAGTGCGTTGGGAACGATGGTGGCAGAGGCGAAAAACAGGTTGACGGCCAGCAGCTGGCACAGCGTCCGCAGTATTTCCCGGTCGTAGTAGGCGGCAATGGGCCACGAGGCAGCGGCGAAAAGCAGTGCCAGGCCGATGCCTGTCCAGATGGTGAAAGAAAAGAGTCCGGACAGGTTCTCCCGGGTCAATCCTTTGTGCTGGATGATGGCGGGTGACAGGCCTACGTCGGTGAACAGGTTGAAAAAGGCAATGATCACCGTGGCTATGGCCATCACGCCGAAGTCGTCCGGCGAAATCAGGCGTGCCAATACGCCCGCGACGACGAGTGACACCCCTATGCCGCTGTATTTGGCAAGGGCGGTATAGAATACTCCGGAGAAAAGTTGATGTTTGATAGACGTCATTCTTATGGTGTTTTTGAGTTTGGTTCACCACAGAGGACACAGGGTTTTAATCTTTTATTTATCAAGAAAATTAAGAGAAAGATATTCTCTGTGTCCTCAGTGTCCTCCGTGGTGAAATGGATTCATAACTTTTGTTTTTTTAGCATCAGCACCATCAGTGTCCGTGTGCTGACGTATCGTTTGTAATGCCGCAGGCAGAGCAGGCATAGCTTGAGGCGCTGTCGTAAAGGTAATGTATGGGCTTGCCATACGGCAGCATCGAGCATCTGTCGCAAAAAGAGGGATATGATGTAATGGCATTCTTTGGGATAAGTTGGGATTTTATTCAATAGTTCGTTGGTTACGGTAAGGTATCCCTCCATGTTTTTCCATGTAAATTTTCGGGTCATGATAGAGTCTGTTCTGACACGGCGGTGAAAAAACGCACGGCAGATGAATCCTATGTGTGAAGCATGCAGATAGGCTTGTGCCATGAAAAGTTGATCTTCATGCAATATTCCGGGATAGAATGAAAGCTTTTCAGTGCTGATAAATTCCCGTCGGAATAAGTTGAGGCAGACTGATGACTTAAACTTGTAGGTTTCTAATTGTTGTTTCAATATATCTGTGCCTTTATATGTTTTTTCAGATAGTCCTGAGGTTCTTTTATAATCGAAAGGCTTATTGCCTGTATTGGCTTCACCGCTAAAGGTTTCCGCATCAAAAAAGACGAAGTCGAGAGCCTCTGCTATACATTTGTTATAGCAAAGCTCAAGTGCGTCCGGCTCTAAGAGGTCATCACTATCCATGAAATAAATATATTCTCCGACAGCATATTTGAGGCCTTCGTTGCGTGTGACAGACAATCCTTGATTCGTTTGTCCGTATACCTGGATACGGCTGTCTGTGGCAGCTATCTTGTCTATAACTTCCCGGCTTCCGTCAGTCGACCCATCGTCTATCACGATTATTTCCAAGTCCGTCAATGTCTGCCGGCAAATGCTTTCAAGTGCTTCCTGCACGTAGTTGCAGGTGTTATATACAGGGATAATGACACTCACCTTGGGGTGCCCGTTAGGTTGTTCCATGTTGTTTGTATGAGGTACGGTTCAATAGAGCAAAGATACACAAAAAGATTTAAATAAAGTCTTTTTCTCCTTCAGGAAAAAGGTGAGGCCTGCATGATGATTTCGTTCAGTATCTCCCGGCAACTGATTTTCACTTCCGAGTTTTCTTCTATGAAAGCAATGTAGTAAGCGATGATGTCTGCCAGTTTTTCAGTCGACATGTTTTTGCCGTGCTCCAGTTTGCATAGCAAGCTGCGGCTTATTTCCATCATCTCGGAGGCCTGTGTGGTAGATAAATTCGCTTTTTTTCGTAAGCTTGCCAATAGTTCCGGGACAGTCTGGTGCGATTTATGATGCTGGGCCCTGGATTTGTTTCGGGAGCAGTGAGATCAGATGATAGTGAAAAATCGTCCTCCGATCGCAAATTCTGCTGATATATTTTAATATATCTTTTTTGTTTATTATTTATTTATGTGCAGGTTTTCATGTTGGCAGGTTTCGATGCAGTCTTTATAAACAGCTGATTGAAAGAGTATTGCGGGTGTGAAAGCATGCTGGTCTCCGTGTTGGTGTTTTGGAGGCTCTGGATGGTGGAAATGGAAGGTTCAAAAGGGAGTAAAAGAGGCTCTGTTTAACCTGGGTAGAGGGTGTGTTTCATCGGGAAAGCGCTGTGCTCTTTTGCACCGAAATGCACCAATCTGCACCACTTTTTTGTATTCTCTACTTCCAATGCTTAGCTTTGTCCGGTCGTTCCCCGAAAGGAAGGCATACTCTCAACTTTTTAAAATGAAATCTTATGAACATATTGACCGAAACTGTTTTGATTAAAAGATGGATCTTGATTCTCAAATCGGTGATTGCGTCTATTGCACCAACGATGAGCGTTTTTGAACAAGGAACGGTGAACGAGGAACAGAAGGAACTGCAAAACTCAGTGATAATTAACTATAGAGGCTTACAGAGTTTCGCAGAGGATGATTTATCACAGAAGCTCATAGAGTTCCAGTCTTTCGTTTATGGGTATCCAAAAGAAAATAAATTCTTTGTGTTCATCTGTGAAATTTGTGGCGAACTGAAACTCCGTGAAACTCAGTGTCACGGAGTGGTGATTTATCACTCACCCGTGTTCGGTATGTATGAATTTCTTGTTAGCTCCTTTGAGCCGGAACAGGTTAGCGATGGTTCCCAGTGCCAGCGAGGGTACTTGCATCAGTGCCTTCAGCAGTCTGCCGTTGAGCAGACGGGCGGGGACGGGAATGAACATGGCTGCCATCTGTGCTGCCGACAATATCCACCATTTGGGTGCCGCCTGCCAGCTCACTAATGTGGCGAGCAGTGTCAGCCCGAAAACGGCCGTCAGTTGCACCAGGCGCGGGGGGAGCATCCATTGGACGATTTTATTGGTCAAATCCGGTTCCGGCCACCATCGCCACCATCCCGCATCCTCCTTGACGTCTCTTATGAAGCGCAACGCCCTGAGCAGAATGCTGAATTGTGCTGCCATCCAGCGCCGGCGCTGATTCTTGATGTTCTCTTTCTTTTGCGTCTTCTCGTCGTAGACGGGCAGGTGATCCAAGTAGACGGTATGCATTTCGTACTCAATCAGCAGAAGCTCCAGCTCCTTATCTTCGCCCGCCGTTTTGAGTTGATCCACAGCCTCGTAATACCAGGAATACTGGAAAGCCATACCCGAACCCGCCAAGCCGGCGGACAATCCGAGGACATTGTGCCCTTTCCTGAAAAATCCGTTGTTGATTTCCTCGCTCACCCCGTCCAGCAGGGCGATGTCCGTATTCAGGTTTTTGCCTGTGCGGTGGGCTTGCATCGACTTTACTCCGGCAGAGTAGGCACGGTTTACTTCGGAAAGGAAACCGGGGACGGTTACGTTGTCGGCATCCATTACCACGGCGATGTCATACATGTAAGCCAGCCGGTAGTCGCTTAGCCCGCTTGCCTTTCCGTCCTCCTGGATGGCACGGATGGCCAGCAGGAGAGCTTTGGCCTTGGAACTGTCTTCGTAGGTGGCTGTCAGTAGGCGGATGGGGAGCTGCCGAAGGGCTTCGTTGGTGGAGTCCTGCATGTGGTCGGAGATGACGTATACATCGTACATCTCTTTGGGGTAGTCCTGTTCAAGGAAAGAGCGTACGGAGTCGATGATGACTTTGTCTTCCTTGTAAGCGGGGAAGAATACGGCGATGCGGTGCAACTTGTCCGCTTCCGGATAGATGGGGGAACGATAGAATTTGGAAGCGATGGCATACACCAGCAGATAGCTGACGCAGAGTGCCAGCGGAATGAATAAAATCCAGTCGATCAAGGTTAGTATCATAAGTCTGATATTGGGTTATTGTTTAAACATTTATACGGACGATTCAGCACAGCGTCCAGAAATCCTTCACTCCGCGCCAGACGGCCCCTGCTAACTTGGGCTGTCCTTTCAGGGCGAAGCGCAGGCTGTCTTTGGGAGCTACTACCAGCATCTGGTAAACGATGGACAGGCAACGTTCCATTCCCGACAGGTTGCGCCAGGCGTAAAGCATTCGGTTTCGCATCATGTAAAAAGCGCGAAGGGGGCTCTGCCTGCCGGTGCTTTGGCTCTCTTTATGGAAAACGGTGCAGCGCGGTTCGTACCAAAGCTGATAGCCGGCGCGCGTCATGCTGGTACACCAGTCCAGTTCTTCATAATAGAGGAAATAAATCTCCGGCATCAGCCCGGCTTTCCAGATGACCTCCCGTTTCAGCATCAGTGCGGCTCCATGAAGGTAGGCGCTGGGGCGGGGCGTGCTGAAAGTAGCATCGTCCGGACATCCCATACCCAAAGCCTTGTTGCGCATCGTATAGGGGCTCAACTTGGTGTAGCCGGCAAACTGGATGTTTTGCGGTGGGAAGGCGAAGCGGATCTTGGGTGATACGGCCCCGATGCGGGGGTTGCTCTCCAACCGTTCTATCAGGGCGGGCAACCCGTCTTCGGTCAGGTAAGTGTCATTGTTGATCAGGAACAGGTATTGTCCTTGCGCTATCTGTATCCCGAGGTTGTTGCCTCCCGCGAATCCGAGGTTCTTCTCGCTGCGGAGGGTACGCACAAAGGGGTATCGTTCCTGTATCATCCGGGCTTCATCTTGCCGGGACGCGTTGTCCACCACAATGATTTCGTAACTGACGGAGTGTATGGTAGTGCGTAGCGACTCTATCAGCTCACAAGTGTCATTCAAGCCGTTGTAGCAGATGGTGATAAAAGAGATGATAGGAGATGTTTGTTTCATTTATGTAACGGTTTTGAGTATTATTCACCACAGAGGACACAGAGAACACAGAGAATATCTTTCTCTTAAACATCTTAATAAACAAGAGATTAAAACTCTGTGTCCTCCGTGTAATCTGTGGTGAATCGTATTCATTTCTATTTCAATTATTAATAAAATTCTTCTTGCTCTGTCTTATTTTTCTTCTTTTTCAGTTCCTCTTCTTCTTTCTGCATCACGGGATCGATATAAGGACCCGCTATGCAAAGGGCGAAACCGGTATAAACGATAATGGAGTTGGGATATTGCATCACATCATTTACATAGGCGGCAACGAAGAAACCGGCAGCCATACAAAGCCAGGCGGCCAACAAGCCTCTCAAGCGCTTGTTCATCACCTTAAACATCAATAGCCAGGAACACCAGGCAAAGAGTACTCCATGAACAAGCAGATAGAGCACCAGTCCTATGATTCCCGTTTCTACCCATACGCTCACCAACCACGAATCGGGCGGGTAGTGCATCAGCTCCCGGGGCTGAAAACGTGCTCCTTTCGACAGGCCGAGCCCGTAACCGATGGGTCTTACTGCCATCAATGCTTTCATGTTGTTCTTATTCTCAACCCTTACTTGATAGGACGCATCTTTGTTGGGGCGGAAGGCAGAGCGCATTTTGCGGACATACTGGTTGCTGTCTCCGATATTAGTGAAGTAAAAAAATGAAAAGACGGCAAACAGTGAAACGACTCCAAGCACAAATCCTTTCCAGTTTTTAGAGATTAAAACATACAGCAGGATTCCTCCCAACGGTACGCCTACGGCTGCCCGGGTACCCGAGATGCCAATGCAATAAAGAGCGCAAAGGGTGATGACACCGAAGTATATCTTCATCCACTTTTTACGGACGAAGAAGGCGGACAGGCCGAATGTGGTGGCGGCCATGGCTGCGTGGACTCCATAGTTGGCTGCATCGGAAAAGCAGGAAAAATAGCGGATGCCGGACCAGATGATATGGGTGCGATATCCGCCCAATACGTAAAGAAAATAGAGTTCCCGTTCGTTGAAGCCGTGATTTTTTTGCCAGTAACCTTTCAGGGTGGCTATTAAAACGAAAACAGACCAAATCAGCAGCAGAGCTTCTATCCCTTTATAGTTACGGATGGTCAGGGGCACTAAGAATGCGCAAAGCAACGGATAGAAAAAGTATTGGGTGATGGCTATGTTCCAGGCTTCCTGCACGTGGTTAGGATTGCCTATTTCGAACAGGCAATAGAGCCCCCATATCAGGATAAGTCCTGCCATTAAGTTTCTTCCCCGTTTCCAGTCTGTACTCCGGCTGCTGCATCTGCCTAAAGCAATCACACCCAATACGGTAACTATCGGAAGAGTGACCAGACCCATTTTGACAGACATGAACATCCCCATCAACATCAGTATCAACTGAGAGGCAAACAAAAGATAAAAAACGGGCTCGGATGTATCCGGATCCCGTTCTTTATAGATTTCTTCATCATTCGTCATCATCGTCATCCTGGAGATTGTCTTTGGAGGTTTTCTTGCTGCGGAGGCGGTATAGAGACCTTTCTGTCAGTGCGAGTTGAGAGATCCGATACATCTGTTTGCGCATCCAGGTATATGGCGGAAGCATACCGGTGTAAGTCTCTACTTCGTACTTCGGCGCGCGGTTGAGGTAGAAATAAGGAGGCTTTCCTATCTGTAACCTGAGCTTTTGGAGTAATACCTTGTCAGTCGCCTTCCAACCAAGGATAGCCGAAGCAATCAATAAGTTCAATTGAGCTTCTTGCAACAAGGGTGTCGGTATGTTTATTTGCTTCAGATTGCGGTATTCCACAATCACGATTTCTTCGGACTGAGGCGTATAGATGTCTTTCAGACTTTGGGATAATATGAAGCCGGGTGAACCGGAGTCGAAATCAATCCCGTCGGTCAGCAGTCGTACTTTCAGGCCAAGCGATTCCCAATAGTTCTTAAGGCGCTCTGCCAAATAGGACTTGCCACTGCCTTCTTCGGTACTGAGAAGATTGAGAATAAAAGGAAGCCCTTCTGCTCGTCCGGTAAAGAAACGTTGAATAGCGGTGCCCATATAACGGGTGGCCATATCCTCACATTGTTTATTGACGGGACCGGGCTTCATGGGAGCAGGATAGGAGCCCAGTACAATGCCGCCTGTCAGCTTGCGCGTACGGGTCGTGTCACGCAGAGTGCGGTCAATCAGTTCTATCAATAGGAATACTGCCACTAAAAAGATAAAGGTGCCGACACATGCCATCGCTACAATTTTCCGGCGTCCTACAGATTCTTGATTGATCGGATAGGCAGGCGGATTGAGCACTTTCAGGATGGCGGCTGTCATCTCCAGATTCTTTTTGCGCAATAGGGCATCGTTATAGCTCTTTAAATTGGTCAGGTAGCTCTGTTCAGTAAAGTTGATGATGCGTTCTTTGCGCTTAATGGTGGTGCCCACCGGAGCGAAGTGAGTGTATTTCGCATTCAGGTCGTTACGGCTTTTTTGTACGATTTTCAGTTCGGCTTTCGCTTTTTCAAAAAGCAGCAGTTGGTCGAGCCACTGTTCCACGATGGTGTTTCGGGCAACTCCTTCTTTGGAATGTTGTCCGTTCACGTATCGGCTGGCAATGCTTGACAATTCTTTCCGATTCTGCGCTAAGCGGTCTTTGTAGGCTTGGAGCTTGGTTCCGGTACTGTCACTTGGCGATGAAATTGTTTCCATCTCAGTGATTTTTCCGGTTAAATTGCTCGTCTGCTTTAGCTTATCCACTAACTGCACGTTATGGATCAGTAGCTTGGAGTTTGCATCCATCTGTCTCTCGAGTTCCATAAGCATCGCTTTCGAACTGTTGTAAGCAAACTCGACATCTTGTTCGCGCAATTCAAATTCTTTATTGATGGCAGCTATCTCTTTGGTCTCGTCATAATAATTGATAATCCGGTTGTCCACGTTATATTGAGTCAGATTATCTTCCTGTCCGGCAAGTTCTTTGCCGATGCGTTTCAATTCAGCTTCAAAGTATTCAATCACTTTATCGGTGCCTCCGTAACGGAGTGCCTGATATTCGTTGACAAATTCCTTCATCAGGATGTCAATCGTATTATAGGCAATGCCCGGATCACCGGACTGATAGCTGGTCTTGATTAAATCACTGTTTCCCTTACGTTCTACTTTGATCTTCTTCAGGGCTTGAAAGCTGTAAAATACATGCTGAAAATAAAACAATCCGTAAATGTAATTTTCTTTGTCCGGACGTTCATATTTCATGAAGTTCTCCATGGTCTTGTCTTCGCTGTTCCGATCAATCAAGGCAACCAGCGCTTTACCATCCTTGCTGTTCTTCATGTGATTGTAAGTATAATTATAGCTGGAGGCGGTGATTCCTTCGTTGTCTTTATCCGGCCTCCCTTTTACCAGGACGCGTGAGAAAAGACGTAGGGAGACACGCTTCAGGGTACTTTCCGATTGTAGGATATTGACCAGGTTGTCCATTGAGTTTTGAGCCAACGCCCAGTCTACTTTAGTCTCTTCTTCAATGCCATAGCCCGATACAACCCCTGTATAAAGAGTGGATTCCACATTGTAACCTCCCTGCATCCGTCCTATACGGAAATATACAAAAGCGGTAATAAGGGCCGTACCCAACAGGATCCACCATTTCACGCGATAGAGGGAACGGAGCAGATAAAATACATAGTCCATAATGTATAATTGTTTATTTTCTTAAAATAGGTGTACGGGTGATGACTTCCAGAATCATCAGGCTTTTGGTTACTTCAAACTTACTTTTTTCGAAAGCTTCTAATGCAGCGGATTGTCTTTGCTTCTCGACAGACAAATTTCCCGTGTCAATGATGTTGTTTACAAAATTCTTCTCGGCTACATCATACTGCATAGTTGCTAACTCCAAGGCTTCCGCCCGCAGTTTTAATACATTGAGTTGAGAGGTTGCGGTTGCGTACATTTCGATGATTTCCCGCTTCATCTCTTCAAACTTTACTTCCCGTTCCAAGGCAGCGGCTTTTACATTCAGCTTCTGGCGTTTAACGCGAGGAGACAGATCGAATAATTCGTCAAAGGGGATGTTGATAGCGCCACCTATCGTATACATGGTTTGTTTGGATGTATTGTAGTTGTACATGATGGGCGTAGATACATCAGTAAAGGTATTATCCATACCTACTTTTCCCCACTGATAACTACCCCGGGCACTGAAGAACTTCAGGAACGCGCGTCTTTCCTTGGCCAGCAGTTTGCGCTCTATCTGCTCTTTTACACCGGCCAGTTCATAGATCGGTCCTCCTTTGGCATTTTCGAACAGAAGGTCGAGTGGGGGGAGGGAAATATTAGTATAGTCTTCCGTAGTCAGTTTAGAGTAATCGCTGGTTTCCTGCGCATATACAAGAGAAGCTGCACCAAATAAGAGTAGGGGTATACTAATGAATATGAATAGGATTCTTTTCATAAACGGGTATATTTATTTGTATATATTGTCTGTATGCTTGTGAAATCTGTGCAAAGATAAGACAAATCTGCAACTAATGCCCTAAATATACCCCTTTTTTTTATAAATATAGCATTGAATTTGAATATAATTTATTTAAAATGCCTCGGTCATGTTGAAATAGAACAGGTTTTGTTTGTTCACCATGTTGCGTCCCAGGTCGAGACGGACGTTCATACGGGGCTGTACTTCTATGCGGAGACCCACGCCCATGTTGGGCAGAACACCCTCTATTTTTCCCGGATTGGGACCCATAAATCCGCATCCGGCCCAAGCCACATAGCCTACATGGCTGAGCATGCGTTTCACCCAGTTGCCCTTGTCCGTATTGATCATCTGGCGATATTCGGCCATGACGACGTGTGACGATTTATCGCGGTATTGCCCCATATAATATCCCCGAAGGTCGAACGGAGTGCCGCTTAGCGCGTATTTATTGAGTGGAACGTCGCCAAATACGTTTTTACTTTGGGCGGTCCATGCAAGCACACCGCGTTTGCGCAACGTTTTGTACTGGCGGTAGTCTATCTCCAAACGGTAGAAGTTGTTGTCGCTTCCCAGGAATTTTTGGTACATCATGCCTCGGAAGTCGAGATACATGCCGCGATAGGCATTGGCGGGTACGTCGCGTGTATCATAAGTCAGCAGGAAACCGACACCTGAACTGAAGTTCTTGTAGCCTTTCTCTGTGCCGCCGGCCGCTTTATAAGAGGGTTGGTCGACAAGGTATTTGGCCGGATCGTACATGTGGTCATAATTGAGGTCGACTTGCGGACCGGCAAAGAAGTTGCTTTCGCCCAGGCGGAACAGGAACCAAGGGTTGATCTGCAATCCGCTGTAACGATACTGGCTGGTGGTGTCGCTGCGCACATAATCCTTATTGGTACTGTAACCGATGCCGTAAAAGTTTTCCTGTGTGTTTTTATAACTGAACTGTCCGAAAATACGGAAACGGTCGCCCTTAAAGAAAAGTTGCGGCTTGGAGAACAGGTTGAGTCCGCCATTGAACATCAGGGCAATGGCTACGGGCACTACAGAGCGCTGCTGGGTGGTGTCGCTGGGATTCATCCGGAAGGTCATCAACCCGCTGCCGCCAATCAGCAGACCGAAATCGGGAGTGTAGCTGGGACCTCCGAGAATATTGTAGTGAAGGTTACGGCGGGCCACCCGCTGACGTCGTAGTTCGCGCTTGGATAGGGCGGGAATGCTGTCTTGATTTGTCGTGTCAGTGCTGAGCGTAGTGCCTTCTTCTTGAGCCACAGTGAATGTGGCGGGCATGATCGCCATCAATATACCTATTATATATTTTTTCATTGCTTTGTACGAATATGGGTGCAAAGGAAACTATTTTATTTGGATTAGTTTTCATTCGAATAGATAATAAATCTAAATACTGTGACAAAAAATCCGGAAAAGGATGCTATTTTTGCAAAGAAAAAGGAGAAGGCTCCTTTATTAACCAAATTACTTTACCACATGAATAAACGAATATTATCTGTTTTTGTTCTGAGTGCCGCATTCTTAAGTGTGTATGCACAGCAGGACAAGGGAGGTATCAGCCCCGAAATGCTGAACCGGATTAAACAAAACTACCAGGGCACGACAACCGACAAGGCCATCCGTAACGCGATCGGTAACAACGATATCCGTAAGTTGGCTCTGAATCAGGACAACCTGAAGGGAATGGATACCCATTTTTCTATTAAAGTAGACTCAAAAGGAATTACAGACCAGAAATCGTCCGGTCGTTGCTGGCTGTTCACCGGCCTGAATGTGATGCGCGCCAAAGCCATCGCCCGGTACGGACTCGGATCGTTTGAGTTTTCTCAGAATTACAACTTCTTCTGGGATCAACTGGAGAAAGCGAATCTTTTCCTGCAAGGTGTCATCGACACCCGTGAGAAGCCGATGGACGACAAAATGGTGGAGTGGCTGTTCCGTAATCCGCTGAGTGACGGAGGTACGTTTACAGGTGTAGCCGACATCGTTTCTAAATATGGTCTGGTGCCCAAAGAGGTGATGCCTGAGACGAACAGCAGCGAGAATACATCACGTATGGCTGGGCTGATTGCTGAAAAATTGCGTGAATTTGGTCTGCAACTGCGTGATCAGGCTGCAAATGGAGACAAACTGCCTGCGCTTGAAAACAGTAAAACGGAAATGCTGGGCACCGTATACCGCATGCTGGTGCTGAATCTGGGGGTTCCGCCTACGGAGTTTACCTGGACGCGTAAAGATGAAAAAGGAAATCCGGTGGAGACTGCACAATACACACCGATATCGTTCCTCGAAAAATACGGCGACAAGAATCTGCTGGACAATTACGTGATGCTGATGAACGATCCGAGCCGTGAATATTATAAGTGTTATGAAATCGACTTTGACCGTCACCGTTATGACGGACGTAACTGGACGTATGTTAACCTGCCGGCCGATGAAATCAAGGAGATGGCCATCGCTTCGCTGAAGGATAGTACGATGATGTATTTTTCGTGTGATGTAGGTAAATTCTTGAACTCGGAACGCGGGTTGCTGGATGTGAACAACTATGACTATGCTTCGTTGATGGGTACCACTTTCGGTATGGATAAGAAACAGCGTGTGCAGACATTTGCCAGTGGATCGAGCCATGCCATGACTCTGATGGCGGTAGACATTAAGGATGGCAAACCGGTGAAATGGATGGTGGAAAACAGTTGGGGAGCTGCCAATGGCTATCAGGGACACTTGATTATGACGGATCAGTGGTTCAACGAATATATGTTCCGCCTGGTGGTAGAAAAGAAATTCGCAACTTCCAAAGTGTTGGAAGTTCTGAAGCAGAAACCTGTTCGTTTGCCTGCCTGGGACCCGATGTTTGCTCCGGAAGAGTGAAAGGAACGCTGACCGATGAACTCTGAATGATAAACGGTCAACAGGTTTGTGTATTGCCTTCATTCTCCCCCGGTTTATAAGGGGAGCGTCCTTTGGGGGGGAGAGGAGATTGAATACATATCTTTATATATCGATTGAAGGGTTCAAAACGATCGACGCTAAATAAAAAGGGGTGTAGCTGTCCTCCGCGGATGGCTACACCCTTTTGCTGTTGGGGCTACACCCTTTCATCCATAGGGCTACACCCTTTTACAACTAAGGCTATACCCTTCTTTCCGGATGGCTATGTCCCCCCATAATTTATACTTTCCGGCATCCCCTGTTCGCCGTCAATAATTCATTCAGCATAGCCTGTTCCTCGTTCTTTGTTGACCGTTCATCAGTGATAATTTTAGCCTTTTTAGTATCTTTGTGATCGTTAACGATGCTAATTAAAGAAATATCTCCTTAATTCCTTTCACATTTCCTCTTTATTCACATTATTATTTATTACTTTTGCGGGCAAATTATGAAACCATTATTTTATATAATCACATGGCAAATGTAATAAAGTTACGTAAAGGCCTTGACATCAACCTGAAAGGAAAAGCTGCTGAAGAGCTCTCAACGGTGAAAGAACCGGGATTCTACGCACTCGTACCCGATGATTTCCCAGGAGTGACTCCGAAGGTGGTGGTGAAAGAACAGGAATATGTGATGGCCGGGGGACCCTTGTTTATCGACAAGAACCATCCTGAAGTTAAATTTGTTTCGCCCGTTAGCGGCGTTGTAACAAGCGTGGAGCGCGGTGCACGCCGTAAGGTGCTGAACATCGTGGTTGAAGCCGCTGCTGAGCAGGATTATGAAGAATTCGGCAAGAAGGACGTATCCAAACTCGACGGTGAGGCTGTGAAAGCTGCACTCTTGGAAGCTGGTATGTTTGCATTTATGAGACAGCGTCCGTATGACGTGATTGCCGATCCGACAGTCGCTCCGCGGGCTATTTTCATTTCTGCTTTCGACAGCAACCCGCTGGCACCCGATTTTGAGTTCGCTCTGAAAGGGGAAGAAGCTAATTTCCAGACTGGACTGGATGCCCTGGCTAAGATCGCCAAGACGTATCTCGGTATTAGCAGCAAACAAAAAACGACAGCCTTGACACAGGCTAAAAATGTCACGGTAACCGTATTTGACGGACCGAACCCTGCCGGAAATGTAGGGGTGCAAATCAATCATGTAGCTCCTGTGGTGAAAGGTGAAACCGTGTGGACCATCGGCGCAGAAGCTGTGATCTTCATCGGACGTCTGTTCAATTCCGGACGGGTGGATCTGACACGCACTGTAGCCGTTACAGGCTCTGAAGTCCTGAAACCGGCTTATTGCAAACTGAAAGTAGGTGCATTGTTGACCAATGTGTTTGCCGGAAACGTGACAAAAGATAAGGAGTTGCGTTACATCAGCGGTAATGTGCTGACAGGCAAGCAGGTGAAACCAAACGGATTCCTCGGTGCTTTCGACAGTCAGTTGACCGTGATTCCCGAAGGCGACGACATCCACGAAATGTTGGGATGGATTATGCCACGTTTCAATCAGTTCAGCGTGAACCGTTCGTATTTCAGCTGGTTGATGGGGAATAAGAAAGAGTATGTGCTCGATGCCCGTATCAAGGGAGGCGAACGCCATATGATCATGTCCGGCGAATACGACAAGGTGTTCCCGATGGACATTCTGCCTGAATTCCTGATTAAAGCAATCATTGCCGGAGACATCGACCGCATGGAAGCTCTGGGTATCTACGAAGTAGCGCCCGAAGACTTTGCTTTGTGTGAGTTTGTCGACTCTTCGAAACTGGAATTGCAACGCATCGTTCGTGCCGGACTCGATATGCTTCGTGCTGAAATGATGTAATTCATAACACATAATTTATATAATTCATAATTAATGAAAGCGTTAAGAAATTATCTCGATAAGATAAAGCCGAACTTTGAAGAGGGCGGCAAACTCCACGCGTTTCGTTCGGTGTTCGACGGTTTCGAAACATTCTTGTTCGTGCCAAACACCACTTCGAAATCGGGAGCGCACATCCACGACTCGATTGATAGCAAACGTATCATGTCGATTGTGGTTATTTCGTTGATACCGGCTTTACTGTTCGGTATGTACAACGTAGGTTACCAGCATTTCACTCACACCGGAGCTCAGGGTGGTTTCATCGAAATGTTCATTTACGGTTTCCTGGCCATACTGCCTAAGATTATCGTATCTTATGTAGTGGGTCTGGGCATCGAGTTTGTCGTAGCACAGTGGAAGAAGGAAGAAATTCAGGAAGGTTTCCTCGTTTCGGGTATCCTGATTCCGATGATCGTACCGGTGGACTGTCCGTTGTGGATTCTGGCGGTAGCTACTGCATTTGCTGTTATCTTCGCTAAAGAAGTATTCGGCGGTACAGGTATGAACGTGTTCAATGTTGCGCTCGTTACCCGTGCTTTCCTATTCTTCGCATATCCTACCAAGATGTCGGGTGACGCCGTTTGGGTGGCGCAAGACAGTATCTTCGGACTGGGTAATACGGTAGACGGACTGACAGCGGCCACTTCGTTGGGTGTAGCATCTACTGCTACCGATCCGAACGGGTTCCCGGCTTTCTCGTGGGATATGGTGACCGGTCTGATTCCGGGCTCTATCGGTGAAACCAGTGTGATTGCTATTCTGATTGGTGCTGCTATCCTGTTGTGGACAGGTATCGCAAGCTGGAAAACGATGCTTTCCGTATTCGTAGGTGGTGCTTTTATGGGCTGGATTTTCAATGCTGTAGGTCCGGACACTGCCATGGCTCACATGCCTTGGTACGAACACCTCGTGCTGGGTGGTTTCTGCTTCGGTGCCGTATTTATGGCTACCGACCCTGTGACTTCTGCACGTACGGAGACCGGTAAGTATATCTTCGGATTCCTGATCGGTGCGATGGCCATCATCATTCGTGTGCTGAACCCCGGTTATCCCGAAGGTATGATGCTCGCTATCCTGTTGATGAACATCTTCGCTCCGCTGATTGACTACTGTGTGGTTCAGAGCAACATCAAACTGCGTGAAAAACGCGCTATTAAGTCTAACAATTAAACCGAACAAGAAAGATGAATACAAATAGTAATTCTTATACTATCATTTATGCTTCGGTAATGGTTGTTATCGTGGCATTCCTGCTCGCATTCGTCAGCTCTTCACTGAAAGCGATTCAGAACAAGAATCAGGAGCTGGATACGAAGAAGCAAATTCTGGCTGCTTTGAACATCAGAGATGTGAAGGACGCCGATGCTGAATATAATAAATATGTAAAGGGTGACATGCTGATGAACGTAGATGGCACTCTGACAGAAAATACGGATGGTTTCTCTATCAGCTACGAAAAAGAAGCAAAGGAAAACAATCGTTTGCACGTTTTCGTATGTGATGTAGACGGAGAGACCAAGTATGTGGTACCGGTTTATGGCGCCGGCCTTTGGGGCGCTATCTGGGGATATGTGGCTTTAAATGCTGATAAGGACACTGTTTATGGTGTTTATTTCTCGCATGCCAGCGAAACTCCGGGCTTGGGTGCCGAAATTGCGACAACCGCTTTCCAGGGTGAATTCTCGGGCAAGAAGGTGTTGAAAGACGGACAGGTTGCACTGGCTGTAGAGAAAAACGGAAAGGTGACAGACCCTGCTTATCAGGTGGACGGTATTTCGGGTGGTACAATCACTTCGAAAGGTGTGGACGCCATGATCAAAGCTTGTCTGAGCCAGTACGATAAATTTTTAACTAATAATTAAGGAGGAACGATAGAATATGAGCCAATTATTTTCTAAAAAGAATAAAGAAGTATTCGCTACTCCGCTGGGATTGAATAACCCGGTAACCGTGCAGGTGCTCGGTATCTGTTCGGCGCTGGCTGTAACGGCCAAACTGGAACCGGCTATCGTGATGGGTCTTTCGGTAACTGTGATTACGGCTTTCTCAAACGTCGTTATCTCTTTGCTGCGTAAGACGATTCCTAACCGTATCCGTATCATCGTACAGTTGGTGGTAGTAGCTGCGTTGGTAACTATAGTAAGTGAGGTGCTGAAGGCATTTGCATACGACGTAAGCGTACAGCTTTCGGTATATGTAGGTCTGATCATTACAAACTGTATCCTGATGGGACGTCTGGAAGCATTTGCCATGGCAAACGGCCCGTGGGAGTCATTCCTCGACGGTGTGGGTAATGGTCTGGGATATGCCAAGATTCTGATTATCGTGGCTTTCTTCCGCGAATTGCTCGGATCGGGCACGTTGCTCAACTTCCGTATTATCCCTGAGTCATTCTACAAGATGGGCTATATCAACAATGGTTTGATGTTGATGCCGCCGATGGCACTGATCATCTGTGCTTGTATCATCTGGTATCAGCGCAGCCGTTGCAAAGAACTCCAGGAAAAGTAATACAACCTAAGAAAGTAAAAGAAAAATTATGGAACAATTATTAAGTTTATTCGTCCGCTCCATCTTTGTGGACAACATGATATTCGCCTTCTTCCTGGGTATGTGTTCATATCTGGCTGTGTCGAAGAATGTGAAAACTGCTGTAGGACTGGGTATCGCCGTAACTTTTGTTTTGATCGTTACGTTGCCGGTCAACTACTTGCTTCAGACAAAGGTGCTGGCTGCCAATGCTATCATTGAAGGTGTTGACCTCAGCTTCCTGAGTTTTATTCTCTTTATTGCCGTTATTGCCGGTATCGTGCAGTTGGTAGAAATGGTAGTGGAACGATTCAGCCCTTCGCTCTACGCTTCACTGGGTATCTTCCTGCCGCTGATCGCCGTTAACTGTGCCATCATGGGTGCTTCACTGTTCATGCAGCAGAGAATCACGATGGATCCGTCGAACCCGCAGGCCATCACCGGTGTAGGTAGTGCTGTGGTATACGCGCTCGGTTCGGGTATCGGTTGGTTACTGGCTATTGTTGGTCTGGCTGCTATCCGCGAAAAGATGGCCTACTCTGATGTTCCCGCTCCGCTGAAAGGTCTGGGCATTACGTTTATCACAGTAGGACTGATGGCTATGGCCTTTATGTGTTTCTCTGGATTGAAGTTATAACTAAAGTAAAAAGAATAAAACAATGACGTCTTTAATATTAGCAAGTATCGGAGTCTTCCTTGTGGTGATCATCCTGCTTGTCATTATACTGCTCGTTGCGAAGAGCTATCTTTCTCCTTCGGGCGAGGTTACGATTACGATGAATGGAGAGCAACAACTGAAAACATCTCAGGGTGGTACACTGCTGGGTACGTTGTCTGCCAACAATGTGTTCCTTTCATCGGCTTGTGGTGGTAAGGGTTCGTGCGGACAGTGCCGTTGCCAGGTGCTCGAAGGCGGTGGCGAGATTTTGCCTACCGAAACCGGTTTCTTCTCTCGTAAAGAACAGGCCGATCACTGGCGCCTCGGTTGCCAGGTAAAGGTGAAACAGGATATGTCTATCAAGATCGACGAGTCTATCCTGGGTGTGAAAGAGTGGGAGTGCGAGGTGATCTCGAACAAGAACGTGGCTACGTTTATCAAAGAGTTTATCGTGGCTCTGCCTCCGGGCGAACACATGGACTTCGTGCCGGGTTCGTATGCTCAGATCAAGATTCCTACTTTCTCAATGGATTATGATAAGGATATCGATAAGAACCTGATCGGTGACGAATATCTTCCGGCATGGGAGAAATTCGGTCTGCTGGGCTTGAAGTGCCGCAATGACGAGCCGACTATCCGTGCTTACTCTATGGCCAACTATCCGGCTGAAGGTGACCGCATCATGCTGACTGTACGTATCGCTACTCCTCCTTTCAAACCGAAAGACCAGGGACCGGGCTTTATGGATGTGATGCCGGGTATCGCTTCTTCTTACATCTTCACGCTGAAGCCGGGTGACAAGGTGACCATGAGTGGCCCTTACGGTGACTTCCACCCGATCCTCGACTCGAAGAACGAAATGATGTGGATTGGTGGTGGTGCAGGTATGGCTCCGTTGCGTGCTCAGATTATGCACCTGACGAAGACACTGCATATCACTGACCGTACGATGAACTACTTCTACGGTGCCCGTGCACTGAACGAAGTATTCTATCTGGAAGACTTCCTGCAGATTGAAAAAGATTTCCCGAACTTCAAGTTCCACTTGGCACTCGACCGTCCGGACCCTGCAGCAGACGCAGCCGGCGTGAAGTATACAGCAGGTTTCGTACACAACGTGATTTACGAAACTTACCTGAAGAACCATGAAGCTCCGGAAGACATTGAATATTACATGTGTGGTCCTGGCCCGATGAGCAAGGCTGTTGAGAAGATGCTCGACGATCTTGGTGTTCCGGCTAAGAACCTGATGTTTGATAACTTCGGTGGATAATCCTTCGGGAATTATAATAAAGAAACTGCTTTCGGCTGTCCGGAAGCAGTTTTTTTTTATCTTTGTGTCATCATTAAAATTGAAACAGCTATGAAAAACAGAGTTGTCAGTTCAGTTTGTTTCGTTCTATTGGGCGTGAACTTACTATCGTGTGGCGGAAGACAGAAAAGTGCAGCCGGAGACGGAGTACAGGTGCAGGACAGTGTCATTGCCCAAGCAATGGAGAAGGATATCGTTTCTTTAGCTCCACTGGAGACGGGCGAGGTCTTTCTGAAAGATCAGGATCCGTTTGGGGAAGTTGTCGAACTGAAGGGGCAGCAGATCGTTGAGCCCGATACTTTTATATTCAAGACGTCCGAAGACAGGATGTTACTCTGCTCGGACAGTATTTTGGTGCAGAAAAATTATAGGGCACCTTACTTTGTTTTCCATTATCCGGCCATGACCTACATAAAGACTGTGGGGGTAAAGGGTAACGGACCGGATGAATTTCTTATACCGGAGGTGGTGCCTTCGGTTGATAAGGAAGCATTATGCTGTCTGTATGAAAGAAGTAATGGAAGGATATATCGGTTGGATAAGGAACTGAACCAAACGTATCTCTATACGTTATTTCCTACAGAAAAATGGGGAGTAAACGATTTGCAAGAGATTGGCAAGAATGAATTTGTTTATCAGTCAGGACGCTATATACGTACAATCAAGGTGGAGGGTGATTCATTGAAAGAAGAAAAACGCTATCCGTTGACATTGAGGTTCGCTCGAAAATCACCGGTTTTGGGATCTTTGGCTGCCAATCCGCAGAGAAATCGGATGGTTTATGCTTATAAATACTTCAAGATAGTGAAGTTCATGAATATGAAAGGTGATAGCGTCCGGACTCTGAACTTCCAGCAAAAAGGTTTTGATGATGAAACTTTAAACATTGCTGATGGATTGGATGCGAACGTAACGCATTATATGCAGGTGTCTCCGACGAGAGATTATGTGTATATTTCCTATTCGGGACGTACACCTTATGCAGTGGGCAGTGACAATGATAAAGGAAATCGCTATATGTACGTAGAGCAGTACGATTGGAATGGTAATCCGGTCCGAAAGTATAAGTTGGATAATTTCAGCATTTCTATGATGGTGGACGGACGGTTGAACCGCCTGATGCTGATTACTTATTATAATGATGACCCTTACTTTATATATCAATTAAAGGATTAAACAAGAGAAAGAAAAAACAATGAATGGATTGAAGGAGATACTCGATAGGTTGAAAATAGAACAGCTCAATCCGATGCAGGAAGCATCTATTGAGGCATTTAATAAAGGTGGCGAAGACCTGATATTGCTTTCGCCCACAGGTTCGGGCAAGACCCTTGCTTTCTTGTTACCGTTGGTCGGTAGTCTGAGGGCTGATGTGAAAGGAGTACAAGCTGTGGTGCTGGTGCCTTCGCGCGAGTTGGCGTTGCAGATAGAGCAGGTGTTCAAGGCGATGGGAACAGAGTTCAAGGCAATGAGTTGTTATGGCGGACGTCCGGCAATGGAAGAGCATAGGACGATGAAAGGAATGCAGCCGGAGGTTATCATCGGTACGCCCGGCCGTATGAACGACCATCTCTCCAAGCAGAACTTCGATGCAAGCACAGTGGCCCTGTTGGTGATCGATGAATTTGATAAATGCCTGGAGTTTGGTTTTCAGGAAGAGATGGCAACGGTTATCGGACAGTTGCCCGACTTGAAACGGCGTTTTCTGACTTCGGCAACAGATGCGGAAGAGATTCCGCAATTTACAGGACTGAACCGTACGATAAAGCTTGATTTCCTGACAAACGATGTGGAGGAATCACGTTTGCGGTTGATGAAGGTGGTTTCGCCTGCTAAAGATAAGATAGAAACCCTCTATAAGTTGCTTTGTACGTTGGGAAGCAGTTCGAGTATTGTTTTCTGTAACCACAGGGATGCGGTGGACCGTGTGAGTGCCTTACTAACGGAAAAAGGAGTTTCCAATGAACGCTTTCATGGAGGTATGGAGCAACCGGATCGGGAACGGGCACTGTATAAGTTCCGTAATGGCAGCTGTCCGGTGCTGGTGTCTACAGACTTGGCTGCCCGCGGACTTGATATCCCGGAGGTGGAGCATATCATTCATTATCATATCCCGGTGAATGAAGAAGCTTTTACTCATCGTAACGGACGTACTGCCCGCTGGGATGCGACGGGTACTTCTTATCTGATATTGAATCCGGAGGAACGCGTGCCGGATTATATACCTTCGGAACTCGATATCTTTGACTTACCGGAGAACGCGCCCCGTCCGTCTAAACCTCAGTGGATAACTATTTATATAGGTAAAGGGAAGAAGGACAAATTGAGTAAGATCGATATTGCCGGATTCCTCTATAAGAAAGGAAATCTGGCGCGTGAAGATGTTGGAGCAATCGATGTGAAGGACCATTATGCTTTTGTAGCCGTGCGGCGGTCTAAGGTCAAGCAATTGCTGACGCTTATACGCGGTGAGAAGATCAAAGGGATGAAGACGGTGATTGAAGAGGCGGATTAAAACGGATTTATTTGATAGCTATTTTACCACAGAGGACACAGAGGGCACAGAGAATAGATCTTTAAACAGGAGATTAAAACTCTGTGCCCTCTGTGTCCTCTGTGGTGAAACAGCTTTTCGGATCCCGGCTCTTCCTTCCCTACATCCCGGCGCTCCGGGCATTGTACCCCGGCGCTCCGGTTGTCCGCCCCCGGTTCTTTACGGTCTTTGCCTCTTCTTCTTATAAATATTCACTTTTTAGTCACTCTCTCTTTCATTTCAAAACAGATAGCCTTGTAATAATATCAGTTTGAACTTTTTTCTACCATCTTGGCATGTATGGATAACAAAATGGTGTATAATTCCTGCATAAACCATTAAAAAGAAAGATAAATGCCCTCTGAGATTGTAATTTTATAGAGAAACGTTTGTTGAGAGGAAATAAATTCGTAAATTCGCCATGTCAGTAGACATAAAATAACGAAATTGTATAACCAAAAACACTCATCAAATGAAAAAGCATAATTTCAGTGCAGGCCCTTCCATTCTCCCTCGCGAAGTAATAGAAGAAACAGCGAAAGCTATTCTCGATTTCAACGGTTCAGGTCTTTCTGTTTTGGAAGTCAGCCACCGAGGCAAAGATTTTCAGGCAGTCATGGACGAAGCCGTAGCTTTGTTTAAGGAAATACTTAATATTCCCGAAGGGTATTCGGTACTTTTTTTGGGCGGTGGTGCCAGTATGCAGTTCTGTATGGTACCTTACAACTTCCTTGAAAAGAAAGCTGCTTACCTGAACACCGGTGTTTGGGCGAAGAAAGCGATGAAAGAAGCGAAAGGGTTTGGCGAAGTGGTTGAGGTAGCTTCTTCGGCTGACGCAAACTATACGTTTATCCCTAAAGACTTTACCATACCTGCTGATGCAGACTATTTCCATGTGACAACCAACAACACGATTTATGGTACAGAGTTGAAGGGAGATCTCGATTCACCAATTCCGATGGTTGCCGATATGTCATCTGATATTTTCTCTCGTCCGGTAGATGTTTCGAAGTACATCTGTATCTATGGTGGTGCACAGAAGAATCTGGCTCCGTCCGGTGTCACTTTTGTTATCGTAAAGGACGATGCAGTGGGCAAAGTGTCACGTTACATCCCGAGTATGTTGAATTACAAAACCCATATTGACGGCGGATCTATGTTTAATACACCTCCCGTATTGCCTATATATTCTGCGATGCAGACTTTGCGCTGGATCAAAGCTCAGGGTGGCGTGAAAGAGATGGATCGCCGGGCTACCGAAAAGGCAGATATGCTGTATGCCGAGATAGACCGCAACAAGATGTTTGTGGGAACGGCTGCTAAAGAGGACCGCTCACGCATGAATATCTGTTTCGTAATGGCACCGGAATACAAAGACCTTGAAGCCGATTTCCTGAAATTCGCTACGGACAAAGGTATGTCCGGCATTAAAGGACACCGTTCTGTAGGTGGTTTCCGTGCATCTTGTTATAATGCGATGCCGAAGGAAAGTGTACAGGCGCTGATTGACTGCATGCAGGAATTTGAGAAACTTCATTAATAATGTGATTTCACCACAGAGTGCCATAATTGAAGAAGAAAGACAAATCTGTGTCCCTCTGTGGTGAATTATCCCCAAAACATAACAAAGGAAATGAAAGTACTTGTTGCAACCGAAAAACCATTTGCCAAAATTGCCGTAGATGGTATAAAGAAAGAAATAGAAGGAGCCGGATTCGAATTGGCTCTGCTTGAAAAATATACAGATAAGGCTCAATTACTTGATGCGGTGAAAGATGCGAATGCCATTATCATTCGCAGCGATATCATCGATGCGGAAGTGCTTGAGGCTGCGAAGGAATTGAAAATAGTAGTCCGTGCAGGTGCCGGATATGACAATGTGGACTTAAACGCCGCTACCGCACACGGTGTGTGCGTAATGAACACTCCGGGGCAGAATTCGAATGCCGTGGCCGAATTGGTGTTCGGGCTGCTCGTTTATGCCGTCCGCAATTTCTATAATGGAACGTCGGGTACGGAACTGATGGGAAAGAAACTGGGTATCCACGCTTATGGCAATGTGGGACGCAATGTGGCACGTATTGCCAAAGGATTCGGCATGGAGCTTTACGCTTACGATGCTTTCTGCCCGAAAGATGTGATTGAAAAAGATGGAGTGAAAGCCGTCGACTCGGCCGAAGAACTTTACAAAATTTGTAATATCGTCTCACTGCATATTCCGGCTACAGCCGAAACAAAGAATTCCATTAACCGTGATTTACTGAAGAATATGCCGAAAGGAGCTATTTTGGTCAATACGGCCCGTAAAGAGGTGATCAATGAGGATGAACTGATTCAGCTGATGGAAGAACGTCCGGACTTTAAATACATCACCGATATTATGCCTGCTGCCAATGCGAAGTTTACCGAACTCTTTGCCGGACGTTATTTCTCAACACCGAAGAAGATGGGTGCTCAGACTGCCGAGGCAAATATCAATGCAGGTATTGCTGCGGCGAAACAGATTGTAGGCTTCCTGAAAGAGGGTTGCGAAAAATTTAGAGTGAACAAATAATCCCCAGTTTTATGGCAACAATAAAACCATTTAAAGGCATCCGCCCTCCACAGGACTTGGTAGAACAGGTCGCATCACGTCCGTATGATGTGTTGAACTCAGAAGAGGCTCGTGCAGAAGCTGCCGGAAACGAGAAATCACTGTATCATATCATTAAACCTGAAATAGATTTTCCGGTCGGAACAGACGAACACGACGAGAAAGTCTATACCAAGGCGGCAGAAAACTTCCGTCTGTTTCGCGATAAAGGGTGGTTGGTGCAGGATGATAAAGAGAATTATTACATCTATGCCCAGACCATGAACGGCAAGACGCAGTACGGACTGGTGGTAGGCGCTTATGTGCCCGATTACATGAACGGCGTTATCAAAAAGCATGAACTGACCCGGCGTGATAAGGAAGAAGACCGTATGAAGCATGTTCGTGTGAACAATGCCAATATCGAACCGGTATTCTTTGCTTATCCCGATAATGCAGTGCTCGACACTATCATCCGGAAGTATACGGCTCAAAAACCGGTATACGACTTTATTGCTCCCGGTGACGGATTCGGGCATACTTTCTGGGTGATTGATGATAACGATGACATTGCTGTGATCACAAAAGAGTTTGCTGCTATGCCGGCACTTTATATTGCCGACGGACACCATCGTTCGGCCGCTGCCGCTCTGGTTGGAGCCGAGAAGGCGAAACAGAATCCCGGTCATCGCGGAGACGAAGAATATAATTACTTTATGGCTGTATGTTTTCCGGCGAACCAGTTGACTATTATTGATTACAACCGGGTGGTGAAAGATCTCAATGGTCTGACACCTGCCGAATTCCTGACTGCTCTTGAAAAGAATTTTGTGGTAGAGGAGAAGGGGAAAGAGATTTATAAACCCGCTGCATTGCATAATTTTGCCCTTTATCTGGAAGGTAAATGGTATAGCCTGACAGCCAAACCGGGAACTTATGACGACAATGATCCCATTGGGGTATTGGACGTGACGATCTCTTCCAATCTGATTCTGGATGAAATACTGGGTATCAAAGATTTGCGTTCGGACAAACGGATCGATTTTGTGGGAGGTATCCGTGGCTTGGGTGAGCTGGGCAGACGGGTGGATAGCGGAGAGATGAAAGTGGCACTGGCCCTTTATCCCGTTTCAATGAAGCAACTGATGGATATTGCCGATACGGGAAACATTATGCCTCCGAAAACCACTTGGTTCGAGCCGAAACTGCGTTCCGGACTGGTGATACACGAGTTGGAATAAAGAGCGTATCGATGTAGAAAAAGAACGAGGATGTTACTCTAAAACAGAGGAACATCCTCGTTTTGTATTCCGGGCTATCCAAATATGTACGTTTTTCCGTATCTTTGTGACCGAAGTAATTATTATCTGAATAGATCTATGGGACGAAAAGAAGAATACAAGTTGCAGAACGAGCAATTCATGCAGGCATTACGTGCCGAAGCGGATGTATACGAATTGCCTTGTGGCATATTATATAAGGTTTTGGAGGAAGGTAGTGGTACCGCTACTCCCCGGCCCGGCAGTGTGGTGTCTGTCCATTACAGGGGGACACTGATCAATGGACGGGAATTTGATAATTCCTGGAAACGGAACTGTCCCGAAGCTTTCCGTTTGAGTGAGGTCATCGAGGGATGGCAGATCGCTTTGCAGAAAATGCGGGTGGGAGATCGTTGGATAATTTACATCCCGTATACCATGGGGTATGGGACACGTACCAGTGGTCCTATTCCGGCTTTTTCGACCCTGGTTTTTGAAGTACAGTTGTTAGGTATAGCCTGAACCACTAAAAATGATTCCGGATATCATGTCAGAAGATACATACAAAACCATCACTGAAGTTTCAGAAGGTACCTATACCGAGAAGCGTAGTAAGTTCATTGCCATTGCTCTTCCAGTGCGTACATTGGAAGAGATTAAGAATCATCTGGAGACGTATCAGAAGAAATATTACGATGCCCGTCACGTCTGTTATGCCTATATGTTGGGGCACGAACGTAAAAACTTTCGTGCAAACGACAACGGAGAACCTTCCGGTACGGCCGGCAAACCGATTCTGGGACAAATTAATTCCAACGAACTGACGGATATTCTGATTATCGTGGTTCGTTATTTCGGGGGAATCAAGTTGGGAACCAGTGGATTGATTGTGGCTTATAAAGCCGCCGCCGCCGAGGCTATTGCCGCTGCCACTGTTGTAGAGAAAACGGTGGATGAAGAAGTAACCGTGCTTTTTGAATATCCGTTTATGAACGATGTGATGCGGATTGTGAAAGAGGAGGAACCGGAAATTCTCTCCCAGTCGTATGATATGGATTGCAGCATGACACTTCGCATCCGACAGTCGGCGATGCCTCGCTTAAGGTCTCGGTTGGAAAAAGTGGAGACTGCACGTATTTTAGATGAAGAAGAAGGAAATGAATAAGAGAAAGAAATAAGACAGGGGGGAGGTTTTCTTCCCACACATAATAAAAAGATAGATAGAATGGCATTTGAAGCAACAAAAAGAGAGTGGAGTGAGCTATATGTTTTTTTTCGTCTGCTGGCGGACGGAAAAGTTTCTCTCGGAACTCCACAAGCAAAGAAAGAAGATGAAAAGTGCTGGCCCATTGCGATGATTCAGCGTGAGGAGCATGATGGCACCCGGTGTTATTATATCGAAGGAGAAGATATCCGGATGGAAGGTGAGAAAGTCGGAAAAAGCTTGCCCCGCGAAGATTTTGCAACGGTGGCTGACCTGATTCTGAATGCGATAAAAGGTTCGTCTACCGATGAAGTCACTTCTCCCGATGGGGTGGAGGAGTTTTTGGACGAAGCCGGAATCTTTGATCTTGAAGCACGGACGGAAGATCGTACCGATTTCTCAATCGCCTTTTGGCATCCCGAAGCTCCGTTAGCCGGTTTCAATGTCCGTTCGCGTCTGAGTGCGATGAATCCGTTGCTGGATGGGGGACGTGCTGCAAACCTGAAATTGGAGCAATCCGGTGTAAAGTTTGCTGCACCTACCGTAAATAAAATTAATGCCCTTCCCGAATCGCCTACGGAGGTTGCCGAGCGCATGATGATGATCGAACGTCTGGGAGGCGTGTTGAAATACTCGGATGTGGCAGACCGTGTGTTTCGCTGTAACTTGCTGATGATTGACTTGCATTTTCCCCGTGTGTTGGCAGAGATGGTGCGTACGATGCATCTGGACGGCATCACACGTATCAGTGAACTGACCGAACTGATGAAGACAGTAAATCCTCTCAAGATAAAAGAAGAGTTGATCAGTAAGCATGGTTTTTATGAATTTAAAATGAAGCAATTCTTATTGGCGCTCGCTTTGGGTATGCGTCCGGCAAAGATATACAACGGGATGGACTCGGCTGTTGAAGGTATATTACTGGTTGATGGCAGTGGCGAGGTGTTGTGCTATCATAAGTCGGAAAAGAAAACGTTTGAAGACTTCCTTTATCTGAATTCACGTCTTGAAAAAGGATCGGTTGATAAAGACAAGTATGGATTCCTTGAAAGGGAGAACGGTGTATACTATTTCAAACTGAATGCCAAGATTGGTTTAATTAAAAGATAAGGAATACAATAATAATAGATATTCATGATGAAAACCAATGAAGTTTTAGAAACGATTAAGGCATGCCGTAGTGTGCGTGTCTATGATAAAAAGCAGGTACCGTCGGAAGACTTGAATGCCATACTGGAGGCAGCTACCTATGCACCGAGCGGCATGCATTATGAAACGTGGCATTTTACGGCAGTCCGTAATGCGGCGAAACTTGAAGAACTGAACAATCGTATCAAGGGAGCATTTGCTAAAAGTGACGATAAGCGCCTTCAGGAACGTGGACATAGTGAGACTTATTGTTGTTATTATCATGCTCCGAGTTTGGTCATTGTTTCTAATGACCCTACCCAGTGGTGGGCCGGGATGGACTGTGCCTGTGCCATTGAGAATATGTTTTTGGCAGCCCGTTCTTTGGGCATCGGTTCTTGCTGGATCAATCAACTCGGGACGACTTGCGATGATCCGGAAGTCCGGGCGTATCTGACCTCTCTTGGAGTACCCGAGAACCATAAAGTTTACGGTTGCGTAGCTTTGGGATATCAGGCAGAAGGTGTATCGTTGAAGGAAAAAACGGTGAAAGAAGGTACAATAACCATTGTGGAATAGAGTATCGGATTCAAGTTTAAATTCACCACAGAGTAACACAGGGTATCACGGAGTAGAAATTACAAGAGATAAACTCTGTGATACTCTGTGAACTCTGTGGTGAATCAAATTAATTTCAGTCGAAACAGCCATAGCATGTCGGCAATAGTTTGCGGTCGCCTAATGTATTATCGACACGGGCTACATTCACCCAAAACTTATTTTCACGTACACTTTCTATCGGGTATGCAGCTTTTTCACGCGTATAGCAGTGTTCCCACCGGTCGCTTACTACTTCATACTCGGGGTGTGGAGCATTTATAAGCACATTGTCCCCCTTATCGGCTTCACCGTTCTTCACTTCCTGAATTTCATTCCAGATGGTCAACATCGTATGGATGAAGTTATCCAATTCGGCGAGGCTCTCACTTTCAGTCGGTTCAATCATCAGTGTGCCGTGAACCGGGAAGGAGAGGGTAGGAGCATGATAGCCATAATCCATCAGACGTTTGGCAATATCATTTTCACTGATACCTGTCTCTTCATATACTTTCCGACATTCCAGGATCATTTCGTGTCCCACAAAGCCATTGGCTCCCCGGTATACGATGCCATATGTATCTTTCAGACAGGCTGCCAGATAGTTGGCATTCAGGATTGCTATTTTGGTTGCCATTGTCAGTCCTTCGGTTCCCATCATGCGGATATAGCCGTAAGTGATGGGCAGAATGCCTGCACTGCCAAATGGAGCGGCAGAAACCTCGTTCTGTGAGTTTCCGAACAGTCCGTGTCCCGGAAGGAATGGTACCAGATGTTCGGCTACACAGATCGGGCCTACACCGGGACCGCCGCCACCGTGAGGAGAAGCAAATGTTTTGTGCAGATTCAGATGGCAAACATCTGCACCGATAAATCCCGGATTCGTTAATCCTACCTGAGCATTCATGTTGGCGCCATCCATATATACCTGTGCTCCGCAATCGTGAATGATCTGGCAGATTTCGACAATTTCCGTTTCGAAGATACCATGTGTGGAGGGATAGGTGATCATTAACGCAGCCAGATCCTCCTTGTTTTCTTCAGCTTTGGCGCGGAGATCGTCCATGTCTACGTTTCCGTGTTCATCGCAAGCACAAGTCACGGTAGTGAAGCCTGCTTGTATGGCAGATGCCGGATTGGTCCCGTGGGCAGATGCAGGGATTAATACTTTGTTCCGGTGTCCTTGTCCGATGCTTTCAAGATAAGCGCGGATGGTGCGTAGTCCGGCGTATTCACCGGCAGCACCGGAATTGGGTTGCAGGCTCACTCCGGCAAACCCGGTGATAATCTTCAACTCTTCGCTCAGGTTGTGGATCAGTTCGCGGTAACCGGCAGCCTGGTCTTCCGGAACAAGCGGATGCATGCACATGAACTCGGCACAACTCAACGGTAGCATTTCGGCTGCTGCATTCAACTTCATGGTGCAGGAGCCAAGTGAAATCATTGACTGCGCCAGTGAAATATCTTTGCGGTCAAGGCGCTTGATGTAGCGCATCATTTCCGTTTCCGTGTGATATTTAGAGAATACTTCGTGTGTCAGATAGGGGCTCTGGCGTTTCAGTTCTTTGCTGATGGTACTTGTTTCGGGTACGTCATCCACTTTCTGGAAGTCTTTTCCGGCAGCAATAGCAAAGATAGACAATAGGACGTTAACGGCTGCTATATCGGTCGTTTCGTCAATGCTCAAGCCTACATCGCCATTATCAAAGTAGCGCAGATTCACCTCTTTGCTTAAAGCGATGGTGCGGATTTGCTGTGCTGAGATGCTATCGGGCAAGATAAAGCGGAGGGTATCAAAGTATTGTTTGTTTACCTGCTTATATCCCAGTTTTCCGATATTTTTTTCAAGGAAAGCAGCGATGCTATGGATGCGTGAAGCAATGTTACGGATACCTTCCTGTCCATGATAGACGGTATAGAATCCGGCCATCGTAGCCAGTAATGCCTGTGCGGTACAAATATTTGAGGTCGCCTTTTCCCGTTTGATATGCTGTTCGCGCGTCTGGAGTGCCATGCGGTAACAGAGTTTGCCATACTTGTCTTTTGACCATCCGATGATACGTCCCGGCATGTTACGTTTGTATTCGTCGCGGGTAGCGAAATAGCCAGCCGAGGGACCACCGTAGAACATCGGAGTACCCAAACGCTGTGTAGTGCCGAATACGATGTCTGCCCCCCATTCTCCCGGAGGTGTAAGCAGGGCGAGGCTCAGGATGTCGGTGGCTACAGCCACTTTGCAGTTGGCTGCATGTGCTTTTTCCGTAAACTCACGGTAATCTTCCGCATTACCATTCGCATTGGGATACTGTAAGACGCAGGCAAAGAGATCGTCTGTAAATTCAAGTTCATGGAACTTTCCGGTACGGATTTCAATTCCTTGCGGGATGGCTCGGGTAGTGATGACAGCCAGGGTTTGTGGGAAGATGTTCTCGTCGATAAATACCACATTGGCTCCGGATTTTTGCTGGTTGCGTGAACGCAGAGCGTACATCATTGTCACAGCTTCGGCAGCGGCGGTTGCTTCATCAAGCAGAGAGCAGTTGGCCAATGGCATGGCAGTCAAGTCGCATACGGAGGTTTGGAAATTCATTAAAGCTTCCAGTCTGCCTTGCGAAACTTCTGTCTGGTAAGGAGTATAGGAAGTATACCAGACGGGGTTTTCGAAGACGTTGCGTTGGATGACTGCCGGAGTGATTGTGTTGTACCACCCCATGCCGATATAGGTCGTGAACAACTTGTTTTTGCTTGCCAACTCGGCAATGTGGCGGGCAAATTCATATTCGGTCATCGGCGCAGGCAGTGCCAGAGGTGCTTTGAGCCGGATATTGGCTGGAATGGTTTTATCAATCAGTTCGTCGAGCGAACCAACTCCAATTTTCCGGAGCATTACTTCGGCATCCGCTTTGTTGACGCCGATGTGACGGCAGGCTAATAAATCGGTTTTCATGTTATTAATGATTTATTTATAATAAGGTTTGTTGATATTCTCTTACCTGAAGAACGGATTTTCCGCCTTCTCTATCCCAATGGTAGTCGGTGCGCCGTGCCCCGGATAAACGATTGTTTCGTTGGGCAGCACGAACAGTCGGCTACAAATATGCTCTTTCAGTTCATCAAAGTTGCCTCCGGTCAGGTCTGCCCGGCCGATGCTTCCCTGAAACAATACATCTCCTGAAAACATGCAGTTTTCTGCCTGGCAATAATATACAAGACTTCCGGGAGAGTGTCCGGGTACATGGATTGCCTCCAGCGTTGTATTTCCAAAAGTTATGATATCCCCGTCATGCAGGTATTTTCCCAATGGCACAGGTGCCTCGTTCAGCTGAAAACCAAACATGCGGCTCTGCTTGGGAGCTTCGTCTATCCAGTACTCGTCCGCCTGGTTTGCTTCGGCAGATAGTCCGAACTCACGGAGCATGAATGGATTACCGAAGATGTGATCCAGATGTAAGTGAGTGTTCAGCAGATGTTTTACGTTCAGATGGTTGGTGACGATGAAGTTTTTTAAAGCTTGTTTCTCTTCGTCATAAAAGCAGCCTGGGTCTATCACGACTGCCTCGTTCGTTTCATCCCATAACACATAGCAGTTTACGGGAAACATATTGAACTCAAATCTCTTTATTTTCATGACTATGTTGTTTGATCGTTTAAATCGTTACATATACCACTTTCTTGGTCTGGAAAAACTCTTCGTCGAAATCCTCACTCAGGCTATGCATGGTTGTCTTGTGCTTGAACGGCATTGCTTCATGTTCCAACTCGCCGCCTTTCAGGCAGATTAACCCGTTGGGGAGGGCATTTTGCTGTTTGGACGAAATGTTCTTCCGGATTATCTTTATCAAATCGGCCAGGGGCATCACGGCACGGCTTACGACAAAGTCGAATGTTTGTTTTTCTTCCTCGGCTCTGGCATGACGGAAAGTGACGTTCTTTAGACCGATGGCATTGGCCACTTCGGTTGCTACACGTACTTTCTTTCCAATGCTGTCCACCAAGTGAAACTTTGTATCCGGAAAAAGAATAGCCAGCGGGATACCGGGGAATCCGCCTCCGGTGCCAAGATCCATAACTTTGCTACCCGGACGGAAACGAATGACACGGGCAATTCCCAGTGAATGGAGCACATGATGTTCGTACAAGTTTTCGATGTCTTTGCGCGAGATTACGTTGATTTTAGAATTCCAGTCAATGTAAAGTTCGTAAAGAGCTGCGAATTGTTTGCGTTGCTCTTCCGTCAAGTCAGGAAAGTATTTAAGAAGAAGCTCCACTCCGGTTTCCCCTCCGGTAGAGGGGAGGGAGGAAGTTTGTTCTGTTGTATCCATAAGGTTGTAATATATCTGTATTTTAATAAAAAGGGTTAATCTATTGAGCTTTCATCTCTCCGATGATCGGGTTGCTGCCCAGCATGTGCTCCATCATCTCGTATGGAATCTTAATTTCTACCGGTCCCATGGCATACGGAGTGATGTCGTATACATTATAATAGAAGGTAATGCCGTCTTTGTCGAGGTAGAAGTTTTCTGTCGGGGCGATATCTCCGGTAGAACCGTAGCCCATATCTTCAAGTGCTTCATGGGTCGTTACTTTTTTGTCTGCCATCAGCTGGTTCCATAACAGGTCGGTCAGTGCTTCCTTATAATCACCTGTGAAAATGTCATCCAGCTTCAGTGGACGCAGGTTTATCAGATCCATATTGAGGAAGGTTGTCATGTAAATGCCATGCGCGCCTCCGGTATATTCATTGTAGTTGATGCGATAAACCAACAGGTTCTTATAATAGAGTTGCACGTGGCTCTCTATTCCTTTATAATACGAATACCATGCGCCGATGGACCCTTCGCTTTCTTTGTTCTTTTCGTCTTCGGCATACATGGGTTCAAGGTCTGTGCGATATTCCTTTACGTAATGTTCAGTATATTCCTTTACCACCTTTGCCGGTTTTTCACCGATATATCCTTCTCCGAAGCAGGCAGCTATAAAGTAGCTGTTCAGGCTATCCTTCAATTTGTTGTCCGATGACTTCACCGGATACGTGAAATTGATGGTCAGGTTACATGCCGGCTTTGCCGTATCTCCGAAGAGATGTGCCGTTTCGTTCACTTGTATGCTGTCGAATTCCAGCGCACCGGTATTCTTGTTCATCTTGTCACCACAAGAAAATAAAAAGCCACTTGTAGCAAGTATTATCGCAAGCAGACTGACATATTGTTTTTTCATAAGGGGTTCTTCTTTAAATTCAACATTTATATAATCGTTCACTATCGACAAATATAGTTCATATTAGTGAATCGGCAGCATAAAAAAAGAAAAAAGAATGAGGAGAGCTGGTTAAATCTGCTTATCTTTGCAACCGTTATGAAGAGATTCCGCTATATACTTGCTGTTATTCTTTCCCTCCTTATAGTATATGTAGGGGCGGGAGTCTCTGTCGTTCAATATTGTTGCAGTGGTTGTGAGACGGCAAATTGCTGTTGTGCCGACAAATGCGGCTTCTGTGATAAGTTCGATTTTGAATTCCATAAATCGTGCCGGGGTGAGGGATGTACGGCGACTATCTATAAACTTGACCTGGTGAAGCAGGCGTTCGAATCTTCTGTCCCTGCTCCTGTCAGCGTATTCCTTTGTAACCAGGTATCGGATCTGCTGTGTGCGCTTTTCCGTGACGGGGTGTTGGAAACTCCTTATGTAGTACCGCCACCTAAAACCAGTTCCCGGCATTATTTAGCTCTTTATTCTACTTTGCTTATTTAGTTTCTTCAATATTTTACTGTTTGGATTGCATCACAGATTGCACAGGCTTTCACTATTTAAGGGGTAATACCGTTAATTATTGAAGCGGGACAACTTGTGTTCTTCTGTGTAATCTGTGGTGAATCCTACTTATTTCTTATTGAATATAAACCAAATAAAAAAGACAAACGAAGTTATTTAATGAAATATATATTATTGACCGGACTGCTTCTCGGCAGTCTGACTGTACAAGCGCAAGTGAGCGGTACGGTGAAAGATCAGGCCGGCGAACCGATTATCGGTGCCAACGTTTTCTGGAAGAATATTCCCGGTGGGGTAGCCACTCGTGAGGACGGTACTTTTTCCATATCCAAACCCGACAGGGGCAGTCATCTCATTGTAAGTTTTGTAGGTTATGAAAACGATACCATACAAGTGAAAGACAAGAACGCCGTTCTGGACGTAGTACTTCGCGAGGGGATGGAACTGAGTGAAGTGAATATTGTCAGTCGTAAGTTGAGCACACTGAAGCTGCGCAACAGCGTGATGAACGAAGAGATCATTACCAGTGACGAGCTCTGTCGTGCAGCATGTTGCAATCTTGGCGAGAGTTTTGTCACCAATCCTTCAGTGGACGTCAGCTATTCGGATGCCGCTACCGGAGCGAAGCAGATCAAGTTGCTCGGACTATCGGGAACTTATGTACAGATGCTGACCGAGAATATTCCGAACTATCGCGGTGCTGCTTCTCCTTACGGGTTGGGTTATGTTCCCGGTCCCTGGATGCACAGCATACAAGTATCCAAGGGGATTTCGTCCGTGAAGAATGGTTATGAAGCCCTTACCGGACAGATCAATGTTGAATTTAAGAAGCCGCAACTGCCTGAGGCGGATTGGGTTTCGGCCAATCTTTTTGCCAGTACCACCAATCGTTATGAGGCGAATGCGGATGCCACGGTGAAACTTTCCAAACGATGGAGTACTTCGTTGCTGGCACATTACGAAAATGAAACGAAAGCACATGACGGCAACGATGACGGCTTTGCCGATATTCCCCGGATAGAGCAGTATAATTTTTGGAACCGTTGGGCCTATATGGGTGACCACTATGTGTTTCAGGCAGGCATCAAAGCGCTGGACGAAAGCAGAAAAGGCGGTCAGGTGAGTCATAGCGGCGTGCCGGCAGCCGATCGCTATGCTATCGATATTGAAACCCGCCGTTACGAGGCTTTTGCCAAGAATGCCTATATATTTAATAAGGAGAAGAATACGAATCTTGCGCTGATTCTGTCCGGTACGCTGCACAACCAGGATGCGCTTTATGGACGTAAGATTTATGATGTTGACCAGTCCAACGCTTATGCTTCGCTGATGTTTGAAACCGAATTTACAAAGCAACACAGTCTTTCGGCGGGATTCAGTTATAATTATGACGGATATGACCAGCATTACCGTTTGACCAACAATGCTGACACTCCGCTGACGAAGGCTTTTGCACGCGAATCGGTAGGAGGAGCTTATGCGCAGTACACTTTTAATCTGGAGAATAAACTGGTGGTGATGGCCGGACTTCGTGGCGACCATAGCAGTGAGTACGGCTTTTTCGTGACTCCACGTGCCCACATTAAATACAACCCCAATGACTTTGTTCATTTCCGTCTTTCTGCCGGAAAAGGGTATCGTACGAATCACGTGCTTGCCGAAAACAATTATCTGATGGCAAGTAGCCGGAAGGTAAGTATTGCCGGTCACCTCGACCAGGAAGAAGCGTGGAACTATGGCGCAAGTATATCGGGTTACATTCCGCTTTTCGGGAAAACGCTGAACCTGAATCTGGAATACTATTACACCGACTTCCTGAAACAGGTCGTTGTCGATATGGATACGAATCCCCATGAGGTGGCATTCTACAATCTCGACGGACGGTCGTATTCACAAGTGTTTCAGGTGGAGGCTACCTATCCGTTCTTTCAGGGTTTTTCGCTGACAGCTGCCTATCGTTGGACAGACGCCAAGACGACTTACAATCACCGGTTGATGGAGAAGCCGCTGACCGGGAAATACAAAGGACTTGTAACCGCTTCTTATCAGACTCCGCTGGGCTTGTGGCAGTTTGATGCCACCTGGCAGATGAATGGAGGAGGACGTATGCCCGATCCGTATACACTTGCTGACGGCACTCCTTCGTGGGATGCCCGTTATAAAGGCTTTAGTCAGCTTAGTGCACAGGTGACGCGCTATTTCCGACGCTGGTCGGTATACATTGGAGGTGAGAACCTGACAAATTTCAAACAAAAGAATCCGATTATCGATGCAGCCAATCCTTGGGGAGATCATTTTGACTCGACTATGATATGGGGACCGGTACATGGAGCAAAGGGATATATCGGAGTGAGGTTTAACCTGGCACGAGATTGAAAGAGAGTAAAACGAACGACTAAAATTATTGATTACTAATACTTACATTCATGAAGACTAAAAAAATGATTGCCACACTGGTGGTGGCTTTACTTTCGGTGACTGCCGTTGCGGCAAAAGACTTTCGTACCGTTGTTTTCAAAGTGGTACAGATGGAGTGCGCCAACTGCGAACGAAAGGTGAAGAACAATATCAAGTTCGAAAAAGGACTTAAAAACTTTAAGACTGATTTGAAAACTCAAACCGTCACCATCACTTACGATGCGGAAAAGACGAATGTTGAAAAACTGAAAGAAGGCTTTCGGAAATTTAAATACGAAGCTGTAGTCATAAAGGAAGCAAAGGAAACGGACAAGAAGTGAACATTGTTCTTTACCTCATTGTTTATTAGATAGTATATATAATAATAGATTATGGGTAATATTATAAAGAAAGCGTTTCCTGTACTGAACATGCACTGTGCGGGGTGCGCTAATAATGTGGAAAAAACAGTGAAGAAATTGGCCGGTGTGGTAGACGCATCGGTCAACTTCGCCACAAACACACTGTCCGTTTCGTACGAAGCCGACAAGCTGACTCCCGGAGAAATCCGTGCGGCCGTACTTGCCGCAGGTTATGACCTGATAGTGGAAGAGGCCCTGAAAGAGGAGCGTCAGGAGGAGGCCCAGGAGAAACATTACCGACTGCTGAAGCGGCAGGTCATCGGTGCATGGATCTTCGTTGTCCCCATGTTGCTGTTTTCTATGGTCTTGATGCATGTGCCTTTCTCTAACGAGATTCAGTTGATACTCGCCCTTCCCGTGATGATTTTCTTCGGAGGTTCTTTCTATGTCAATGCCTGGCGGCAGGCACGTTTGGGGAGGAGTAATATGGATACCTTGGTGGCACTCAGTACCTCCATCGCCTTCCTGTTCAGCGTCTTCAACACATTTTTTCCCGAGTTCTGGTATAACCGCGGACTTGAACCTCACGTTTACTATGAGGCGGCAGTAGTCATCATCGCTTTTGTGCTGACCGGTAAACTGATGGAAGAGCGTGCCAAGGGGAATACCTCTACTGCCATTCGGAAGTTGATGGGACTTCAACCCCGTGTGGCCCGTGTGCTTCGGGGAGGAGTTGAAGAAGATATCCTGATAGACCAGTTGCAGGCAGGCGACTTGGTGGTGGTACGTCCCGGTGAGCAGATTCCCGTAGACGGGCGGTTGTCCGAAGGAGAATCTTATGTAGACGAAAGTATGATCAGCGGCGAACCGATTCCCGTAGAAAAGAAAACGGGCGACCGTGTATTGGCGGGAACTATCAACCAGAAAGGCTCTTTTGTGATTAAAGCCTCGAGTGTAGGAAGCGAGACGGTGCTGGCACGCATCATCCGCATGGTGCAGGAGGCTCAGGGGAGTAAAGCGCCCGTACAGCGCATCGTAGACCGGGTGACCGGAATCTTTGTGCCTGTCGTGCTTTGTATTGCCGTGCTGACGTTTGTTATCTGGCTTTTGGTGGGAGGTACCGATTATTTCTCACATGCCCTGCTTTCGGCAGTATCCGTACTGGTCATTGCCTGTCCGTGTGCTCTGGGACTTGCCACACCTACCGCTCTGATGGTGGGCATAGGCAAAGCAGCCAGTAATCATATCCTGATTAAGGATGCGGTTGCCCTTGAGCAGATGCGTAAAGTAGATGTAGTGGTGCTCGATAAAACCGGGACGTTGACCGAGGGACATCCCACGGTTTCCGGATGGCTTTGGGCACAGGTGCAGGAAGAACATTTCAAGAATGTCCTGTTGGCGGCCGAACTTAAATCCGAACATCCGCTTGCCGGAGCCATTGTCTCTTCTCTGCAGGAAGTGGAGAAAATAGTTCCTGCCCAACTGGACAGCTTTGAGAGTATCACCGGAAAAGGAATCAAGGTGGTTTATCAAGGGGAGACTTATTGGGTGGGCAGCCACAAGTTACTGAAAGATTTCAGCGCTTCGCTCTCTGATGTGCTTGCCGAAATGATGGTGCAATACGAATCGGATGGAAACAGCATTGTATACTTTGGCCGTGGCAGTGAGGTGCTTGCCGTAATTGCCATTGCCGATCAGATAAAGCCGACTTCGGCCGAGGCTGTGAAAGAGTTGAAACGTCAGGGGATCGACATTTGTATGCTGACCGGCGACGGACAACGCACGGCACTTGCCGTATCGGGTAAGTTGGGCATCGACCGCTTTGTGGCAGATGCCTTGCCGGATGATAAAGAAGAGTTTGTGCGTGAACTCCAGATGCAGGGAAAAACCGTAGCTATGGTAGGTGACGGAATTAACGACTCACAGGCGTTGGCACTGGCCGATGTCAGCATAGCCATGGGGAAAGGGACGGATATAGCCATGGATGTAGCAATGGTTACGTTGATGACATCCGACCTGCTGTTGCTCCCCCGCGCCTTCGAGTTGTCAAGACAGACTGTGAAACTGATTCACCAGAATCTGTTCTGGGCATTTATCTATAATCTCATAGGTATCCCTATTGCAGCCGGCATCCTGTTCCCTATCAACGGACTGTTGCTGAACCCGATGCTTGCCAGTGCGGCAATGGCATTCTCAAGTGTTAGTGTAGTACTGAATTCATTGAGTCTGGCCAGAAAATAACAAGTCCTTTCAAAACTAACTCACCACAGAGGACACAGAGTAAACTTCAAGTCATGGATGATCAACATGAATACTCTGTGGCCTCTGTGGTGAAAATCTTTTTGCCACGAAAGGTGTCAGCTGTTTCTGAATTCCAGCGGACTCATGCCTACATATCTCCTGAAGTACTTTCCGAAAAAAGAAGCACTGGGGAAGTTCAACGAATAGGCAATCTCCTGAATGGTCATGTGAGTCGATTTCAATTTGGCTTTCGCGTCGATAATGACCACATAGGCTATCACATCCAGTACGTTGCGTCCTGTCACTTGTTTGACTGTGGTACTGAGGTGTTGCAGTGATATTCCCAACTTGTCTGCATAGAACTGGGCACGGCGTTCCTCCGCATAATGCTCTGTGACCAATCCTACCAATTCGCGACAGATTTCTTCTTTACGGTTCGTATTGTGATCTTTCCGGGAATATTTCTGATAAATCAGTCCGACGGCGGTCAGAATAGATTTCAAAGATACTTCCGTCATCTCGGAGGGAAGAGAGAACCTTTCATCACATGTCACTCGTGCCAACAGGGAGAAGTAATCTTTTAGATAACTGGCTATATCCTCCTGTAATTCCACAATCGGGCACTCGGTTATCTTAGAGAAAGAGCTGACCATCGATTTTATCAGGTTGATTCGTTCTACACATTCCGACGAGAATCCGGCGAAGCATAAACGTACTTTCTCTGTCCGTTCGCGGAACTGGATGATAGTGCCCGGCAGCAGTGTGATCAGATCGTTCGGTTTTATTTCGTAATCGATCAGGTTAATGGTTGCGGTCATCTTACCTTCCGTACAAATAGCAAAGATGCCGGCTTTCAGCCTGCACGATTGTTTGTAGATATTCAAGATATCTTCAGTTACATCATTCCATGCCAGAAGTTCGCATGGGAGATCTACTTGTGGAAAGTCAAACTTCATATTACTTTCTTTTTTTGAATCACGCAAATATACACATTTTCTTTTATTTCTTTATCTTTGTCCGTATGAAAACAATTACAACCGATTGGGAACTTATTCCGTATTCTGAAGCATGGAGCCGACAGACGGAATGGTTCGATGCCCTCGTCCATGCCAAGCAGGGCGGAGAAAAGTACGAGAATCGCATCATTTTTTGTGAACATCCGCACGTTTATACCCTGGGGCGTAGCGGAAAGGAAAATAATATGCTGCTGGGAGAGGAGCAACTGAAGGCTATCGGTGCCACCCTCTATCACATCGACCGTGGCGGCGATATCACCTATCATGGTCCCGGGCAATTGGTGTGTTACCCGATTCTTAATCTTGAGGAGTTCGGATTGGGGCTGAAGGAATATGTACACTTACTGGAGGAAGCCGTTATCCGTGTCTGTGCATCTTACGGCGTCGAGGCCGGCCGTTTAGAGAAGGCGACAGGAGTCTGGCTGGAAGGTGATACGCCCCGTGCCCGTAAGATATGTGCGATAGGGGTTCGGAGCAGTCATTACGTGACGATGCATGGACTGGCGCTGAATGTGAATACCGATTTACGCTATTTCAGTTACATTCATCCTTGCGGTTTTATTGATAAAGGCGTGACTTCCCTTCAGAAAGAACTCGGACACAGTGTTGATATGGACGAGGTAAAAGAGAGGCTGGGGAGCGAACTGCTTACTTTCCTTTTGTCAAAATGATAATCAGACCTCTCTGGTTTGCTCTGTTTGCATCCAATGATACGGTTGCCTGATAAAATCGCCCTCCTTACAGGTTGGCGATTTTATGTTTGATGCGGAAAGACTTTAAGAGTTGGCATGATGTAAGTGTGGCGAAGCTAAATGCGTGAAGAGTTGTATCAATGGATGCTTACGGCTTTCTTTTTGACAGTCGGGACTTGTTCGTTTACGGTATGCAACCAGAGAATAATCCTTCTCTTTTTAACGATAAAACCATAACAACAGATGTAAAGTGGGAAAACATATAGAGATAATTTGAAAAGAAGTAAGCATTTCAGCGGAATGCAACCGTCTTTCGGGCCGAATGCTTACTTCTTTTCATAGAAATCCCGGCTTTTTTCGGGGCAGACCCCGGCTCTCCGGACGCAAAACCCCGGCTTTTCGGGAAGAAAAGTCCTGTTTTCCGTCTTCTGTGCTTCCCGTTGCCGTTGAAAAGCAGAAGGGGCTGTCAGGAAATAAGGCTATTCTCTTTCTTACTGAAAAGAAAAATCCCCGAAACGCATCAAAATGGTTTCGGGGATCAGATAAGTCCGGTATGGTTTGTTTCCGGTTTATTTCTTCATTCTCAGCACTCTGATACCTGTCAGTGATTTTCTGTCTTTCAACATCTGGCTCAGTGCACTCTTGTCTACTATTACCTTGCCTTCTTTGGACGAAGCATGCAGCAGGTGCAGCTGTCCCTTGATGTAAATGGCAATGCCCATGTGGCTTACGTCCAACCCCGGAGTATTGGTGGTCAGGGCAATAATGTCCCCATTCTTGATCCAGGGCAATCCGTCCGGCTCCAGTTTGTCTTTCGGCAGGTAATGAACCTCTTTACGGCTCAGTGCCTTTTCATACTTTGCCATCTGCGCTACATTTTCCGGAGAGTTCTTCAGCGATTTGTAGAGTTGCGGATGTGTGCTCATGTAAGAGATCGACAGTTTCTGCGTGAAAGGGCTGTGGGCAGCCGTTACGTCTTCAAGAAAGCCTTGGCGGACACCATTATTGATCCAGTCGGATATATAATGCAGACGAGAGGTATAACCGTCAATTTTTCCGTCGCGATAGCGGATACGTTGCAGGTTACGGGCAAAGTCACTTTCCTGCATGTCGTCTCCCTGTTGCGGGCAGAGTGCCATTGCCAGTGCATATTCTACGAAAGTGGTGCAGTCCACCTCGTCACAATTGATAATGAGGTCTTCTGCATCGTCTACTTCAAGGGTACCTGCCTTATAGGGGGTATCAACGAACCCGAGTCCGTTACTCAGCACCAGACTGTTCTCCTGTGCTGCAACTGTTCCGGCCAATAGGCTGGTACATAACAAAAGTGTACGAATTGTTTTCATCTTTATAAATGTTGTTTCGTGAGTTTCTTTATATGTCATCTGGAGAATTTCACTCCGTCGCGGAGCCGGATTGACATACGCTCCTCCCGGATGCATGAAATTCAGCTATATACTTCATTTTACCTTCATGGATGCTTTAATGAAATACAGGATTAGCAGTACGTAAGCTACCAGGGCAGCCAACTGTGAGAGGGTATTGTTGAGCCATGCATCGTTCACCAGATTGATTCCGCCGAAGCGCATGGCAGCGCTGACTACACCCATCAGGGCACCTCCGGCAATGAATCCGGATGCCAGCAGCGTCCCTTTTTCGCCCCGTTCGGTGTTGAGCGCACTGTCTTTGCTGCGGGTGGTGACATACCAGTTGATAGCTCCGCCCACTACGAGCGGTACATTCAGTTCGAGCGGGATGAACATACCCAACGCAAACGCCAGTGCAGGAACCTTAAAGAACGTCAGGATGATGGCCAGCACCGCACCGATGCCGTACAGCAGCCAGGGGGCGCCTACACCACTCATCAAAGGTTCGATTACAGCAGCCATCGCGTTGGCCTGCGGTGCGGCAAGTTGTCCGCTTGTGAATCCGTATGTCTTGTTCAGGATAATCATTACACCGCCTACGGTGGCAGCGGATACGATTGTTCCGAGGAACTTCCACGCTTCCTGCTTGGCGGGCGTACTGCCCAGCCAGTAGCCGATCTTCAGGTCGGTGATGAAACCGCCTGCCATAGAGAGGGCTGTGCAGACTACACCGCCCATCACTAATGCGGCAACCATGCCCGAAGGACCTTTCAGCCCGACGGCTACCATTACAACCGATGCCAGAATCAGCGTCATCAGCGTCATGCCCGATACCGGATTGGTACCTACAATGGCGATGGCGTTGGCCGCTACGGTGGTGAACAGGAATGAAATTCCGGCTACCAGTAAAATGGCTACCAGTGTATGTACCAGGTTACCCTGCATTACGTCGAAATAAAAGAACAGCACTACCAGGATCAGCGTGATGATGGAACCGATGGCAATGATCTTCATGGAGAGGTCGCGTTGCGTACGGATGACGTTTTTCTCCACGTCTCCTTTTCCTCCCATCTCTTTAGCTGCCAGTCCCACTGCGCTGCGGATGATGCCCCATGATTTGATGATACCGATCACTCCCGCCATGGCGATACCGCCGATACCGATGCTTTTGGCATAATGGGAGAAGATCTGCTCCGGACTCATGGAACCTACAGTGGCGGTGATTTCCGGATTCCACTGGTTCAGTACAGAGTCGCCGAAGAAAAGGGACATACCCGGTACGATGATCCACCATACGGCCAATGAACCGATGCAGATAATGGAAGCGTACTTCAATCCTACGATATAGCCCAGACCCAGTACGGCTGCACCGGTGTTTACTTTAAATACCAGTTTGGCTTTCTCTGCCAACATTTCACCCGCACCACAGACGCGGGTGGTGAAGTTCTCGTTCCACCAGCCGAAAGTTGCCACGATAAAGTCGTACAGACCTCCGATTAACCCGGCCATCAGCAATGGTTTTGCCTGGCTGCCGCCCTTTTCGCCCGACACCAGCACCTGTGTAGTGGCTGTTGCCTCCGGGAAAGGATATTTACCGTGCATATCGCTTACGAAGTATTTGCGGAAAGGAATCAGGAACAAGATACCCAGCACACCGCCCAGCAGTGAACTGATAAATACTTGCATGAAGGTGACTGACATTTCCGGATATTTGGCTTGCAGGATGTAGAGGGCAGGCAGTGTGAAGATGGCTCCTGCTACGATGACACCCGAGCAGGCACCGATGGACTGGATGATTACGTTTTCGCCGAGTGCGTTTTTACGCTTGGCTGCACCGGACACACCGACTGCTATGATTGCGATGGGGATGGCTGCTTCGAATACTTGTCCCACTTTGAGCCCCAGATAGGCTGCGGCAGCAGAGAAGAGGATGGCCATGGCGATTCCCCATGCTACCGACCAGAGAGTGACCTCCGGATACGTTTTCGTCGGACTCATCAGCGGGTTGTACACTTCTCCCGGCTTTAGTTCCCGGAACGCGTTTTCGGGCAAGCCCGTAAATTTGTCTTCTTCTTGTTTCATAATTGTTTTTTGTAGTTTATGTATAGTTTATCGGATTTCCAAACGGTTGGTTTTTCAAAACAGCCTCAAAGTAAGCAAAAAAAAAGGAGAATCCCGAAAGATTCTCCTCTTTGTTGTTATTTATTTTTGCTTACTTTGCGTCTTTGGCCGTCATGTCGCCTTCCACAAAAAGACGTATCATCTCTGTTTTGGCGTTTGTACGCAGGGTAATCGACTTTTTGAAGTGTCCCGGATATTTATCCGTTCCGTTGTAAGTCACTTTAATTGTACCTGTTTTTCCCGGCATGATGGGTTCCTGGGTATATTCGGGTACGGTGCATCCGCATGATGCCACTGCCTGATGGATGACCAGCGGACCATCGCCGATATTCGTAAACTTGAATGTGCAACTGACAATCGGGTTGTTTTCAGAGAATGTCCCGAAGTCGTGTGTTGTCTTATCAAACTTTATTTCTGCTTTACCTTGAGCCTGGACAAGACCGACGCTCAGTACCATCATAGTGATAAAAAATAGTATTTTCTTCATTTTCTATTTCTTTTTTATGGTTTCGTGGGCGACAAAGTTAAGGCTTTTTTTGATAAATGGTGTCGTATGACGGTGAAATTGTATTAAAAACCGTCTGATGGAGAGGGTGTAGCCATCCGGTGTATAGGGTGTAGCCCTAAGGTGCGGATGGCTACACCCAATGCCCCGGATGGCTACACCCTCCTTAAAAAAGGGGTGGAAACAGGAGGGTGAAGTTACTGCCTTTACCTGTTTCGGACGAAGCGGTGATGGTGCCGTGATGCAGGTGCATGATTTGTCGTGAGATGGTCAGTCCGATACCCGAACCGGTAGTTTTGGTAGTGAAGAACGGTACGAAAATACGTTCGAGCACTTCCTGCTCGATTCCCGTCCCATTGTCTTCAATCCTTATATACGGACGTTCGCCGGAGCTTAATCCGGTCGACAGCCGAATGTCGGTCGCATCGTTTTCGCGGGCATTCCTGATCAGGTTGATAAGTACTTGTTCTATCAGATCCTTGTCTATAATAAGACGCAGGGGCTTGTCCGGCAATACCAGGTGCAAGTCATCCCGGTCTGTATGCATCAGTTGTGCTATCCCTGCCAGTAATTCCCGGTCTGTATATATTTTCAGGAGCGGTTGTGGGAGATGGGATACTTCCCTGTAGCTGTTCACGAACCGGATCAGTCCGTCGCCCCGCCGGCGGATGGTCTGTAACATCTGGAGTATTTCTTTCCGTTCTTCGGCATCACCGTCGAAGTTGCCTATCTGCTGTTCCAGCAATTCCGATAAAGAGGTGACCGGAGTGATGGAATTCATAATTTCGTGCGTCAGTACCCGGATCAGCTTTTGCCAGGCTTCCGTCTCCTGATTGTCCAATACAGAGTGTATGTTCTTCATGCTTGCTACGATCAGGGGACGTCCCTGTATGACGAACTCCATGCCTGAGAGTGCGAGTTGTATTCTTTCTTCTTCCTTTTGCACCTGCAATACAGACAGGTCTCCGGCTTTGAGCGAATAGAGCCGCGAAGGAAGTTCGGGTTGGAAGTCGGCCAGATCTTCGACACTTTTCAGTGTGGATTTTCCCAGTAATCTTTTGGCGGCTTCGTTCAGCCATTCTATCTTTCCGGAAGGGGTGTAGACAAGGACCGACAGGTCGATATGATTGGCCAGAGCCTGAAAATACTGGAGTTGGCTCTCTTTTTTCTGAAGATTCTGTTTATAGAAGTCCAAGGCTTCGTTCAGTTCATCCCAAAGTTCTGCAGGGAGCGAATGGAGGTGCTCTTCTCGCTGTGCGGGCAAGGAGAGGAAATCGGAATAACGAATGGCCCAGATGAGTTGTGCCATGGCACGTGCGGAACGGAGGATATACCGGTAAATGGTGTAAGCCACGAAAAGGGTGACACAGCCTGCGACAAGCAGACTGATATAAAACCCGTGCATGCCGAGCCAGATGGTGATAAAACAGCAGAGCAGCAACGCTGCCGTTAATAAGAGGGGATGTTTCACCCATTTTTGTTTCATGTTGTTTCTGTTTGGTGCTCTTATAATCCGTACTTTTCAATGCGCCTGTACAGCGATGTACGGGTGATACCCAGCATTTCCGCAGCCACTGTGATGTTGCCGGCACAAAGGCGGAGTACTTCATCGATAGTTTCCCGTTCCTGCCGTTCAAGGTTGTATCTCTCTTTTTCGGAGGGCTGTTCCTGCAGGGCGGGACGGAGCATAAAATCGTCGGGTGTCAGGGTGGAGCTTCCTGAGAGAATGACGGCCCGCTCGATGGTGTGTTCCAGTTCGCGTACATTGCCAGGCCAGTGATAGAGCTGCATGCGCTTGCGGGCTTCTTTCGAGATGGTACGGACTTCCTTTTTATACTTCTTCCGGTAATGTTGCAAGAAATGGTCGGCCAGCAGGAACAAGTCGTTTCCCCGTTCACGCAATGGAGGGATGCGTATTTCGATGGTATTGATGCGGTAGAGGAGGTCTTGCCGGAACTGTCCGTTGTCGATAGCCGTATAGAGGTCGGTGTTGGTGGCACATATCAGCCGCACGTCTACCGGGTAAGAGGCAGTGGCTCCCAGTCGGGAACTCTTCCGTTGCTCGATGACCGAAAGCAGTTTGGCTTGTAGCGGAAGGCTGAGATTGCCGATTTCGTTGAGGAACAACGTACCTCCCGAAGCCACTTCCAGCCTGCCGGGTTTGTTTTTCCGTGCATCCGTGAATGCTCCTTTTTCATATCCGAAAAGTTCGCTCTCGAACAGTGTTTCGGGGATACTACCCAAATCGATCGGTACGTATATCCCGTTTTTGCGGGGCGACTGTTCGTATACATATCGGGCTATCAAATCCTTCCCAGTACCGTTCTCGCCCAACAATAAAAGGTTGGCATCCGTATCGGCCAATTTACGGATGGTCTGGAAGATGGTTTGCATGGCGGCCGATTCACCGATAATGCGGGTGGGTTCGGGCGAGGGTGCTGCCAAAGCCTCTTTCTGTTCTTTGAGAGATTCCACCTCCGTGCGGCTGAAACTGAGTTGCAGTGCGGCAGATACCGTAGCTATCATCTTGTCATTCTGCCAGGGCTTAGCTATAAAATCGGTGGCTCCCTGTTTGATGGCCTGTACGGCCTTTTCCGTATCGGCGTATGCGGTGATAAATATTACTACGGCCTTGGGATCGAGTTTCAGAATCTCTTCCAGCCATCGGAAACCTTCACGTCCGCTTACGGCATCGCTGCGGAAGTTCATATCCAGCAGTATTACGTCGTGATGGGTACGTGAGAGAATCGGCAACAATTCCCGCGGGTCGGTGGTGACGGTTATTGTTTCCGCAATGGGACGCAACAACATCTTCAACGTGAAGAGGATGTCTTCATTGTCGTCCGCAATCAGTATTCTTCCTCGCTTTAGTGTCATAGTCGGATGTCTTGTATAGCGACAAAGATAGGGAATATGTTTGAATAAGCGGTGTACGATATCGTACAAAAAGTGCACGGTATCGTGCAAAATACCGGTTTGCTGTTTGCGTCAATCGGCTGATAAATAAGGGAGTGCTTATTTGGTATGCTTCTTGTCATTATCTTATTAAAATAACGCATGGCATTGGGGCATCGGAGTATGAACAGGAAATAAGAAGAACGGTATGAAGAGAAGATGTTGTTATATTGAAAGTTTGTTTCTGGCAGGCATTATCTGCTTGTCAGCTTGTGGCAGTAAGAATCCGGGAGTCAGTAAGGAAGAACTGAAAAAAGAATTTGTCAAAGGCAGAACTCAAAAGGATTCTCCGGTTGAAGAAAGCGCACCATCGGAGTTTGCGGAAGATTATCAGGCTCCTCCGGGTATCAAATATCAGCCCCGGATCATGACTGAAGGTGCGATTGTGCTGAATGTTGAATCGGCATTGAAGAATGTCCGCCCTTTCCGGCTCAGTGATTTGGGGAAGGAGGTGAATTATAAAAAGATGGAACCCCGATGTGATGGGAGCTCACTGATTAGGATTGATGATGACTTTCTGGTGTTTGCCGAAGACGGACTTTGGTTGCTGGACCGGGATTTTGAGAAAAAGAAAATGCTGGTTCGTTCGGATTTAAAGGTTATTCACAGCGGAGGTGGTTCAGTGAAAGTTGAAGGAGGATATTTCCTGAGAGATTTTTATTATGATTCTGCCAAGGAACAATTGCGATTTACATGCCAGAATATGAAGACGGGCAAAGCGCATTTAGTGGTTACTCCCTGGGCAGAGTTGCTGGCATCTCCTCAGCCGGTAGAGTTAAAGTCTATCCGCAGTAAGCTCCCGATAGACAGAAATTATCTTTTTTCCATGCCCGACGGTTATGGAATGCGTGTCAGTTGTTCGGATGAACTTTATACGATGGGATTGAAAGGTGATACGCTTTGCCATTTCGTATTGGGGGATAACGAGCGGTACAAGGCCCGGCTTTTTGAGGCTGAAGGGGATATCGTTTACTATTATCAAGGCAACACCATGTTCTACCATGCGTATGGCGGTAAGATATACAGAATAAAAAATGCTTCGACTCTGGAAGTTGCCTATAAACTCGATTTCGGTTCATTGCCCCACCTGACAGGGGCCCGGGTGGTCGGTGGGGCTGATGTGGGTAACTCTTATTTCCTCACTTCGTGCGTTGATACGGATCGCTTCCTTTTCTTAAGTATCGATAAAGGATATGATAGCATAAATGCCCGTAAAAACAGGAGTGTGAAACTTTATTCTCTGGTGTATGACAAGCGGAGCGGAGAGTTTTTCTCCTTGCCTGTGGTGTCTGATAAAGTGAATCCGGAGCAGCCGCTTATCATTGCCGATTTGCCGGAAAGTTTACCTTTCTGGCCCAACCGGAGTATAGAAGGCAATCCGGCCCGGTTTTTCTCTAAAAGTTCTTTGTTAGAGTTGTATCCGGCCCAGATGCGGGAAAATGGGCAAGTGGAGAAGTTGAGTGAGGCTGATAATATCTGGTTAATTATTAAATAGGTAAATATGATAAGCCATTATTTAAAAGTAGCTCTTCGGTTGATAAAACGGAGCTTCCTGTTTTCTACCATTAATATGTTGGGATTTGTATTGGGCATGGCAGCTGCATTCCTGATTTATTTGTGGGTAGTGGATGAATTGACATTTGAAGATTATAATCCGGATGCAGGGAGGATATTCCGGGTGATTGAAGCCAATTGTACTGAGAGTGGGGAAATAGTGGAAAGCCCTTTTACAGCCATACCCTTGGCCGAAGCTTTTCGTAAAGAGTTCCCTCAGGTGGAACAGGCAACATACGTTAAAGCCAGGGAGTTAAGGTCTTTGTGCTTGAAGGACCGGAATCTTTCTGCCGATATGATATGTGTCGATACGACATTTTTTGATATGTTTCCCTTCAAAGTGGCAGAAGGTGATCCTTCCAAACTCAAATCGGGCTTCAACCATATAGTACTTTCCGAGAAAATGGCCCGAAAGTTCTTTGGTACAGCTTCGGCAATCGGACAACAGCTGATATATACCGAAGGTATGGATACTGAGTACAGCCTTACGGTAGTCGGGGTGGTAAAAGTGCCCCGTAAGAGTCATCTGCAATTTGATGCTGTCGTCGGACAGGCATTATTTGATAAGATGAACGAGAATGTATGCATCTACCGGAGCGGCACAGACTGGGATCGCAGAGAAGCGAATGTCTACGTGAAAATGCGTTCCGGTTCGTCGATGTCCGATGCAGACAGGAACCAAATGAGTCGTTTGTTGAGTAACCGTGTCCATGCAGAACGTTTACTACGGTTTCAGCCCTTGAATGATATACATTTAAAGACCGACTTTGTGGATGTATCTGTCCGGAATCACGGCAATATGACTTCCATTTTCCTGTTTATAGCTTTGGCCGTATTGATTGTTTTTATGGGGGCATTTAATTTCACTACCCTTTCTACAGCCCGGGCAGCGTTACGTTATAAAGAGATAGGAGTGAGGAAAGTGACCGGTGCCAAGCGTAAAACACTGATTGTGCAGTTTCTTTCCGAAAGTCTGGTGCAGGCGTTCATTTCACTGGTGTTGGCATTAGCCCTGACAGAACTGCTTTTACCACTCTTCAATCAGATGATGGGTAAAGATATTACCCTGCAATTCAGCTGGAGTGTATTGGTCTATATTGTTGTGGGAATTGTCGGTGTGGGATGTCTTTCCGGCAGTTATCCGGCATTTTATCTCTCGGCCATAAATCCGCTGATGGCTTTCAAAGGAGGACAAAAGTCGGGAAAAAAGGGAGGCCTGATACGCGGTCTGCTTTGCGTACAGTTTGTTATTGCCATCACGCTGCTGTTGTATACCGGCATTGTATTCAAACAATTGAATTATTTACAGAATAAAGATTTAGGTCTGAATAGAGAGAATATAGTTTCTGTCTATACGAGTTTATGGTATAACGTTGATGGATTCCGACAAGAAATTCTAAAGAATCCGAATATCCTCAGTGTTTCGATGGGGGCTGAAATTGCCGATTATATGGAAGATAGCAAGGGGCAGGGTGATGTATTGCAGTGGACGGATGCGGAAGGAAAGGTCGATTCACTGCGGATGATGTGTATCTGGGCTGATGGCAATTTTGTGAATACCTTCGGACTGAAACTTCTGAAAGGAGAGATTTTAAAGGCAGATGGCGGAGCTTATTTTAGTGGAGTGTATGATTTTCCGATAATTATTAATGAAACAGCCTGGAAGGCAATGAATGTGTCTGATCCCGTGGGTATGGAGATTAGCGGAGGTTTTGGTGTGGGGAGTTTTAAGAAACGTATTGTGGGCGTTGTGCAGGATTTTAATTTTCAATCGTTGCGTGAAAAAATTAAACCGGCATACCTGATGTACAGTCCGGAATGTCTGGTGAATATACACATTAAGATCTCTCCGGAGCATAAGCAGGAAACTTTGGCGTTTATTCAAAAGAAGTTTGAGGAGATGGCTCCCCTGTTTGTCAAGGAGTTTAAGTATCAGTTTTTTTCAGATGCTTTGAATCGGAATTACGAGAAAGAGCGACAACAAGGCCGGATGCTGTTTTCGTTTACCGTACTTGCTATTGTTATAGCCATGATGGGAGTGTTCGGGCTGGTTTCACTCTCTACCCGGCAGCGTACTAAAGAGATCGGTATCCGTAAAGTGAATGGTGCCCATTCGGATCGGATTGTAAAGATGTTCTGTCTGGAATACCTGAAATGGGTGGGCATTGCCTTTGTGATTGCTTGTCCGTCGGGTTATCTCCTGATGTACTATTGGTTGAGCGATTTTGCCTATCAAACAGCGATCAGCTGGTGGCTGTTTCCGTTGGTGGGACTGATTATAGCTGGTATCACCTTGCTTACGGTGATTGGCCAGACTTGGCGGACGGCTTCACAAAATCCGGTAAAGTCATTGAGATATGAATAATAAAAAAACTGAAAGATTATGATAAAAGCAATTGGATTGACAAAGATATTCCGTACAGAAAGTGTGCAGACTACCGCATTGAACGAAATTAGCATCGAAATATCAGAAGGAGAATTTGTAGCAATCATGGGGCCTTCGGGATGTGGAAAATCAACTTTGCTGAATATGTTGGGCTTGCTGGACAATCCTACTTCGGGGCAGCTGTGGTTCATTGACAAAGAGGTTTCCTGCTACTCGGAAAACGATCGGACGGATATGCGGAACGGGAATATTGGTTTTGTCTTCCAGAGTTTTAATCTGATAGACGAGCTGACTGTGTTTGAAAATGTGGAATTGCCATTGCTGTATGCCGGAGTACCGGTTCGTGAACGTGTGAAACGTGTGAACAAGGCGTTGGAAAGAATGCAGATTGCCCATCGTGCGGAACATTATCCTCAACAACTATCCGGAGGTCAGCAGCAGCGTGTAGCTATAGCCCGGGCCATTGTGACGAATCCGCGGATTATATTAGCGGACGAGCCGACAGGTAATCTTGATTCTACCAATGGTAATGAGGTGATGGCCTTGTTGAAAGAGTTGAATAAGGATGGGGCAACTATTGTAATGGTGACCCACTCGGAAGAGAATGCGCGGGAGGCCAACCGTATTGTGAGGATGATGGATGGGTGTATTTTGACGGAAAGCAAACGATGAAGGTTTTTGAATGATAAGCAATAAGCGATCAACGATGAATAATGTGATTAACAGAGAGAATTATGATAACCTATTTTACTCGCTAATTACTTTATTATTCATCGTTGATCGTTGTTTACCGTTCATCATTCAAGAGCTCTCATCGTTTCAGTTCATATCCAAGCATCATGCCGTCATAGCTGTCTGCCAATGAACTGATGGCCTTGAGAGTGGCACTGCTGCTTTTACTGGATAAGAAAGTGATTAATTTCAGTAACTTATCTGCTTCAAACAGAAGATCCATTTGCTGGGTCGTATAGTTGACCTTTGCGTTCATGGGGATCAATTTCATGTACTTCAACTGGAGCATACCGGTTGTGGGGTTATAAGAGTAGGTACCGTTCAGCTTGCGTTTGCCTAAAGTGCTGACAAAAGTACTGTCTGTGTTGAACGTAAAGCTCAGTTGCCCTTCTTTTATGCCGAGTTTGGCTAATTGTTCATCCAGTTTTTGTTCGGCAGCGGAAGCGGCAACCGTTCCTCCGGCTTTTTTCAGCAGATTTTCCGATTCGAATTCAATGGCGGAGCCGGTATAACGCCAGGTTCCGGTCATATCCACTGTTTCGGTATGTCCGGTGACCGCATTGACCACTTTGGAAATATTGTCTTTGTTGAATAGATCTTTAATGGATTGTGCACGACCTGTGGCCGGTACAAGCAGCAGTGTGGCAAGAACTGCCAATGATAATAGTTCTCTTTTCATTTTGATATCTCTGTTTTTACTTTGAATAAAGTTCTTTGTTAATTGATTCGATGTAATTTAATACTTCTGTTCTACCAAGGCATTCTTCCGATGAAGTGATGAAGTAGGGGGGGAGTTCTTCCCACTGTTTCCGTAACTCCTTCAGATATGCGTTGATATTCATTTTGAGTCGTCCTCCTTTTAGCTTGTCTGCTTTGGTGAAGATAATGGAAAAGGGGATTCCGTTCTCACCCAACCATTCCATGAACTCTATATCTATTTTCTGGGGCTCCAACCGACTGTCTATCAATACGAAAAGATTGGTCATCTGTTCCCGCTCGAGGATATAGTCTTCGATGATAGTGCGTATTTGCTCCTGTCCTTTCTGGCCTCGTCTGGCATATCCGTATCCGGGGAGGTCAACCAGATACCAACTGTTATTGATCAGAAAATGGTTGATAAGCATTGTCTTACCGGGAGTGGCGGAAGTCATGGCCAGTCCCTTTCGGGCGGTCAGCATATTGATGAGGCTGGATTTGCCCACATTGGATCGGCCGATAAAGGCGTATTCGGGAAAGGTGCCTGCAGGACATTTTTTCACGTCCGTGTTACTAATTACAAACTCAGCATTGGTTATTTCCATATTTCTTGTTAGTTTTTAAATTCATTTTTTAGTTGCTTTTCTTGATGCGATCCACATTCCTGCAAAAGTAAGCATACCGTTCAGCATCAGTAATTCATAACCAAACTGATAGCCGGTTTCCTGACGGGCAAGCCTATCGGCTGCGTAACATATCAGCGGTGAAACTATCGCAATAAACGGTATGTACCGATCGTTTGTTTGCCGTCGGGTAAACAAACCGAAAGCAAACATTCCTAAAAGAGGGCCATACGTATAGGAAGCTATGATGTAAATGGCATCAATAACACTTTGATTGTTCAATGCATCGACAAGGCAGATAAAGAAAACAAGCAGGATGGAGAGCCCGATGTGTACCCGGTTTCGTTTTTTACGGGCTATTCCTTCTGTGTCTTTCCCTGTGTCGAGCAGATCGATGCAAAAACTCGTTGTCATGGCGGTCAAAGCCGAATCCGAATTACTAAAGGCGGCGGCAATGATACCGATTGTGAATAGAATCAGCACTCCTTCTCCCAGATACCCTTGAGTAGCAAACATAGGCAGGATATCGTCACCGGTTGCCGGAAGTTCCAGCTGCATCTCTTGAGCAAGGACCAGTAATAAAATGCCAAGGCCGAGGAACAGCAGGTTGAGCGGGGCGAATGCGAAGCCATAACAATACATATTTTTCTGTGCGTCACGCAGGCTACGGCAAGAAAGGTTTTTTTGCATCATGTCTTGATCGAGTCCGGTCATAACGATAACAATGAAAATCCCGCTCAGAAACTGCTTGAAGAAATTCTGGCGTGACATCCAGTCGTCAAATACAAAAATGCGGCTGTGTTCATTGTTACTGATTGTCTGTATGACTCCGCTGAAGTCAAGATTTAGTTTTGCTGTGACAAAAACAAGGATACAGATCAGTGCGGCAATCAGACAGAAGGTCTGTAAGGTGTCTGTCCAGACGATAGTTTTAATACCGCTCTTGTGAGTGTATATCCAGACTAAGGCTACCGATCCGGCAGCAATACTCCAGAATGGTATGCCCATGTCGCGAAACACATAGGTATATAGAATCAGACAGACGAGGTATAGTTTTGCAGCTGTGCCCAGCATACGCGAAAGAAGGAAAAAAGAAGCTCCTGTACGGTAGGCGCGCTTTCCGATACGGGTATCCAGATAAGTGTATATGCTGGTCAGGTTGAGTTTATAATAGAGTGGGAGGAGTATATGGGCAACTGCCAGGTAACCGAAAAAGAATCCGAATACAGTTTGCATATACGTCATATCCATCGCCTTTACCATGCCGGGTACAGATACGAAAGTCACTCCCGAAATGGATGCGCCAATCATTCCGAAAGCAACGATGTACCACGGAGACTGGTTTTCTCCTTTGAAAAACGCTGCATTCGAACCTCCTTTCCGTCCGGTGATACGGGCTATCAGCAAGAGAATGGCAAAGTAACATACAATAGTGACAAGTATCATCATAACGGGTACAAAGGTAACACTTATTTTGCAAACGATGATTGCTAATTAAAATTTGATATTTATCTCTACGGGTCTATAATGGAATTTTATATATGGATCAGCAATATTTATAGACGAATAAATAATAAAAGTTTGGTAATCATCCGCACCGCTCTGTTGCAGGTAAACACATCCTCTTGTAACAGTTGAAACACCCGCCTATGCTGCGTTTATTTAGATATTAACGATTGATAAGCAAATGATGAATAACCATATTTATGTCAATATGACGGCATAAACAACTGCCGAAACTGAGAGGCTTATTATAGAATAAATAGTGGCAGACTTTGGTGATTTCTTCACGAGTTTCACGATACCCATCAAAAGTCCACCCAATATAGGTGTCAGGGTGCCGAGTGTTATTAACAGATTTCCATCGCCATTGGGATCTAATACGATGCCCATGACGGCATAGACAGGAATAATGCTGGCCAATAGCGCGAGAACGGTAGCGATTCTTGATATCGTTTTCATTATGACTGGGGTGCTTTATAAATAAGTCCGGCAAATTTAGAAATAATAATGGATAAAGAACGATTCAAATACTGGTTACGGATAAAAAGTTTCTGTTTGAGGCACTTTGGGAGCGGTGAGAAGTGGGAGCTGATTCAGTTCAGATTTGTCATGGTTCTGATTTCACCACAGATTAAACGGATTGATAATTAATTTCGTTGAGAATAAGATTAAAGAATCTGTGCTCATCCGTGTAGTCTGTGGTGAAATGGATTTAGTTTTCCAGTAGTTTTTTCATCACCTTCTCTTCTTGTCGGATACGTACAGCCAGCAAGCATACATAAATAGGTAGCCCGATAAATAGCGTGTACCAGGCATTACAGAGTAAACCAACTCCAATTAGCTCAGGTATGATATTCAGATAGTAATTGGGATGTCGCACCGTCCTGAAAAGAAAGCTCTTTTCAATGCGTTGACCGGGAACAATATAAAGTTTCACTGTCCATACATCGTGTAGTTTATAGATGACATAGAATAACATAGCATAGGCAAAGCCCATTACAAGAACACCACACACGGAGAAACAGTTGAAGGTAGTTCCCGAAATATACGCTTCATAAAGGGCGGATAAATAGTAAACGACATGCGCTAATGTCAGTAATAACGAATTAACTTTACCATATTGTACAGCTCCGTTTTTCAGGAGACGTTTTTCGTTACGAATGGAATAGGACAAGGACAACAATCTGAGTGTAAAAAAGACGATAAATGTAATAATGATATTCTGCATTGTTTTTGTATTTTAGGGAGCAAAGATAATTTTTTATTTTCGTTCTCAAAATGACGAAGGAATGCCCGGCACAAACGAGCCAAAACTCAGTTCATTTCAGAATAGCTATGAATTGGCGGATGGGCATAGGAGTTTTTAAATACTGGTTAAAAATATGCGGCTTTCATTCTGATCTGTTTGATATTTGTGAAAAAAGGAATTTGCTGAAGATAAAATCTAAAAAGCGGTTTTAAAAGTAATTCCGTGAGATTATAACCTGGAACCGCTTATAAAACCGCTTTCCGTTTACAAAGGTTTTAACTTCAACTCTATTTGTGTAACTGAGCCCGAACGTATGGTACGTCCCGAAGACCATATTTCATAGTTCTCCGTACCACTGCCATATTGAACGGCGAAAGTAAAGAATCTGTCTTTACTTGACTCGAACCACTCATCATAAGTAAAAATGAAAGTGGCCACTCCTTTAGAGTTGGTTAATGCATATGCTGTAGGAGTCGTTCGATTATCCTTTTTGAACTCTTCATAAGTTTTTTCATCGAACATTTGGACGATTTCGTTAGACAGGGGTTTGTCATCAGCACTGATCACAGTGACTAATACCTGCGTATCATTTTTGTTTTCATCATCGCTGCTACAGGATGTAAGCACTAAACTAATGAGGGTGAATAGATAGAAAGTAGTCTTTTGTAAGTTCATAATTTTAGTTATTTAGCTATAATAACAAAAATGTGCCGTTGGTTGTTCAACGTATAAGGGGTAGCCATCGGGAACTGCACTTGTTCATGTCGTAAGAAATATGATCTGAACATTTAGGAATATTTGAGATTAATTTTCATCATCTGATACTTGAAAATGATCGTTCGGCGGTGTCGAACCTGATTGCGGTATGTGTCTGTGATCGTTATTCTGAGCTGTTTTTATAGTTCCGTAATGATAGGTTGTCTCGGAAATTGTAATAGAAGAAATGAACATGCCGATTGAATAAGTTTCCTATTTTATCAGTGGCAGATTTGCCATTTATAAAATATGCGTATCTTTGTGCTTCATTAAGTATACAATATCTTTATGAGAGAGTTGAAGTGCTTTTATATTAAATCTGTCGCTTCTATGCGTATTGATATATACTTTATTGAAAATTAAATAGATATACTTGTTTGTATATGAATCAACAATATCCATCGACGTTGCTTGAAAAAGCCGTCGGAGAATTTTCTAAATTGCCGGGTATCGGACGGAAAACAGCTATGAGACTGGTGCTTCATTTATTGCGTCAGGATACATCTGTGGTAGAAGCTTTCGGAAGTTCTATTATAACTTTAAAGCATGAGGTGAAATATTGCAAGGTGTGTCATAATATATCTGATACAGAGACTTGTCAGATCTGCGCAAATCCGCAGCGAGATGCTTCTATGGTTTGTGTCGTAGAGAATATACGGGATGTGATGGCTGTAGAGGCTACTCAGCAATATCGTGGGCTATACCATGTTTTGGGTGGTGTAATTTCACCTATGGATGGGGTGGGGCCGGGCGATTTGCAGATAGAAAGCCTGGTGCGTCGGGTAGCCGAAGGCGGAATAAATGAAGTCATTCTTGCTCTCAGCACAACCATGGAAGGGGATACTACAAATTTTTATATTTACCGTAAACTTGAGAAAATGGGTGTCAAACTGAGTGTGCTTGCCCGCGGGGTATCTATTGGTGACGAGTTGGAATACACTGATGAGATAACATTAGGTAGAAGTATCGTGAACCGCACAACGTTTACCGGAACCGTTTAAAATGGAATTACTGTAATTGATAATCATTATATATAATAAATGGAAGAACAAATAAAACGCGTTGTGAAAAGCCAGAAGATACAGTATATTTCTTTTTGGATCATTCCGTTACTGTTGGTATTGCTTGGAGAAGCTGGTGTGTTGCCTGTTGGAATAAAAGCAGACAATGTAAGGGCCGTTTATGTTTTTGAAACAACCGGTATTTTGATAACGGCTGTCTGTATACCACTTTCTCTTAAATTATTCAGTTTTGTTTTGACAAAGAAAATAGATCAACTGACGTTTCCGGTGGCATTGAGCCGCTATATGCTTTGGAGTGCTGTTCGGCTGGCTTTACTGGAATTTGTAGTGGTGTTTAATCTGGCAGGTTACTACTTTACACTTAGCAGTACAGGTGCGCTATGTGCACTTATAGGCCTGACGGCTTCCTTTTTCTGTCTTCCGGGAGAGAAAAGATTACGTGCCGAGCTACATATCAACAAAGAATAAATGATGAAACAATCTTTCTTAACCAATGAGCGAATATACCTCCGTGCAGTGGAACCGGAGGATTTGGATATCATGTACGAAATGGAAAATGATCCTTCCATGTGGGATATCAGTAGTTTTACAGTTCCGTATTCTCGTTTTGTGCTGAAACAATACATTGAAGGTTCACAGAGCGACATGTTTGCTGATAAACAGCTGAGGTTGATGATTATGCGCCGGAATGACAATCGTGCTTTGGGAACAGTTGATATAACTGATTTTGTGCCCTTGCATTCAAGGGGAGCAGTCGGAATTGCCGTTCATAGGAATTATAGACAGGAGGGGTATGCTGCCGATGCATTGAAGCTGCTTTGTGAATATGCTTTTAATTTTTTATTTGTGAAACAATTGTATGCCCATATAGCTATAGATAATGAGGCCAGTTTACGATTGTTTACTTCTTGTGGGTTTACCCAATGTGGGGTATTGAAAGATTGGCTGTTGACACACGAAGGTTATAAAGATGCAGTACTTGTGCAATGTATGAATCCTAAGCGGTAATTTTAGTTTAGAGAAGGAACTTGTGGGAAGCGGGACCAGGTTTCATACTTGCTACCCAATTTCCCTAAAGCTTCTTTCCACATGCCTTTTATATCTTCATTCATTAAATAGGTGTTTTCTTCTTTTGAAATAATCCAGGTATTCTCTTTTATTTCCTGAATTAGTTGTTCGCACTCCCAACCGGAATATCCGAGAAAAAAGCGTATCTTTCCTTTTACAGGATTTCCTTGTAAAATGTATCTTTTGATAGCATCGAAATCTCCATTGAGGTATAATCCATTATTGATTGGAAGGGTTCCGGGAATTTCGCGTAGAGTATGTAAATAGAATAGGGTATCGGTTCCGATAGGACCACCTTTGTGTAGCGGAATATCTTCTATATATTTAAATTCTTTAATAATATCATTGAGCATCAATGGGAGTTGTTTATTTATAATCAATCCCATGCTTCCTTCCTCAGTATGATCAACAAGTAATACTACTGACCTTCCGAAGGTTACGTCGTGGAGGAAAGGTTCTGATATCAGAATCTTTCCTCTCGACGGCATTACGTTATTCGATTGGATCTTAAATATGTCGGAATTGATGTTCATGCCCCTAATTTAAAGATTTATTTTACACGAACAAACAATATTCCTCTTTTTTTCGATTTAGTGTGCTCTTTTTAAGATATAGGATGGTTCTCGGCAAATAATTTCATTCTTTCATCCAACTGAGTATATTGGTGCTCTTTAATGAAAGAAGTGCATGCACGCAATCCCTGTTGATGGCTTCCTGTGGTAACTAAAGAAATTGCACTCACTCCATAGTACATCAATTCTTTAGCTAACTCTCCACCGGTCATTCCCGGATAGCCAATGGTGAAATAAAAACCGTCGGCAACAGGATCTTCAAGATCTTTATCGTATACCAAATGGAAGCCGTAGCGTAAGAATATCTCTTTTAACTTACGGGCACGTTCACCATATATCTTCACTTCATTTAGGAAATTGTATTTACCTTCATTGGCTGCTTTCAGCATAGCTGCCATAGCGAATTGTGCCGAATGACTGGTTCCTGACGAGAGAGCATACAGTACACGATGGATAAATACAGTACCAAAAGTGCCGCCTCCGTAGCGTTTGTCGAATCCGGGATAATGGCGATGATATAATTTATCAGAGATACAGCTGACACCGATACGTTGTCCTGCATAACTGAATGCTTTAGAACCGGATATAAGTAGAATATAGTTGTCTGTGTAGTGTGCTACCGAAGGTTGGTAAGGTGCGTGATATGGATTGCTTAGATCTTGACGGAAGTCCATAGCAAAATATGCCAGGTCTTCAAGGATAATCACATCGTATTGGGTCGCTAATTCACCGATAATCTTCAGCTCTTCATCTTTCAAACAAATCCAGCTTGGATTATTGGGATTCGAATATATGATAGCTGAAATATTTCCTTTTTTCAGATAACTTTCAAGTTTCTCTTTTAATTTGTCCCCTCGGTAGTCGTAAACATCAAATGTTTCGTATTTCTGCCCCATAACAACTAATTGTTGTTTTTGTACCGGAAAGCCAGGATCTATGAATAAAATTGTATCTTTCTTTTCGTCGCATTGACTGCAAGTCAGGAAAGATGCGAAAGTACCCTGCATAGATCCTGTGACAGGTACACAACCTTCCGGTTTGAGATCTATATTGATAAATGCTTTTATGAATTTTGATGCTTCCAGTTTTAGTTCCGGCAATCCATTAATATCAGGATATAAACTTGCTATTCCGTTTTGCAGTGCTTCTATTTCGGCCTTCACTCCTACAGAAGAGGGGGGAAGACCTGGTACTCCCATTTCCATTTTTATAAATTCAACTCCAGATGTTGCTTCTGCTTTCGCTGCTATGGCTTTTACTTCACGGATGGTTGCTTTTGAAAAGTCGGCTATTTGAAATTCTTCGATAGTTTCATCAATAAGATGCCGTTTGATAGGTGTATCTTTCATGTTTCTTTTTATTGCTTTATAATTTGTGTCACAAAGATAGGTATAATCTACTTATAATCAACAAATGAATAAGAAAGATAAAAAAAATCTTTCTTAGCTATTGCAGATATAAAATAAATATCTACCTTTGCAACCGCAATCGAGAGAGATAGCGATTAAGAAATGAAATTCTGGTGCGTTAGTTCAGTTGGTTAGAATACATGCCTGTCACGCATGGGGTCACGGGTTCGAGTCCCGTACGCACCGCAAAGGAGAATTGAGAACAAATATTTAGCACTGATATTCAATATATTAGTGCTTTTTTTATGTTCTTACCTTTGCTACACTTTTAAAAATGGTGTGCATAATATGCGACCAATTATTAGTAACCCGTGCGACCAATCCATGCGTAATATTCATGTATTTTAACTAACTGAACTAATGAATGTTATATATTGGTTACTTTTTAAATTTTGTACCTTCCGTCTTATATGAATACGTTTTTCTATCTTAAGTCCATCATTTATCATGTAAAGTGATTTTGTAAAAGGATGAGATCCTTATGTCATATAAGCAAAAAAGACAGTATGGAGTTTCGTTCAGAGCAGTCTTGCAATTTAATGCATTCTTTGTCTTGTTTTGGTATTATTGGTGTCCCATTCCACTTCAGTTTGTTGACTAATCCTTTCTTTTGAGTAACATGCCAAGACACAGCTATCTATCTTCTACCTTTTTCTTTGTTTAGTCCTCCCATAGGAGTGGAGATAAGGACAGCTTTTAATGGTTCTACCATATCAACTTTACGTTCATAAATTCCCATGTGTTTCTTTCCTTTAAAACGGTTCTTCTCCAAATTTGGTGGTAAATTCTTTATTTCTTTATTTTCAAGTTGATAATTGTCCTTTTTGCTTGCTTTAATAAGAAAAAATAGACACCGGCTGAATAAGATAACTCAAGTTTCGGAAGTGAATTTGCGCCGTCTGAACCGGTATCTTCATCCTTATCCCTTTCTTCAATTAACATTGTTAATGCCTTTTGCAGTTTGTCAGATTCTTATGCGCAAATAATAAGGCTTTTGCATTTAAAGAACTTGTTATTCACATCCAAAGAACAAGCTTTAACTCTGTGTTAAAACAAAGCTTTTGAAGATGGAAATTTTACTTTTTAAAGATATTGATTTTCAGATGGTTTATTCTAAAATTCGCTTCTTCACCTCATGGATGGACTTTTCGGGGGAAAGCCGGGATACTTGCTTTTTTGTCAACTATAAACGAGGGCTTACACTTCCCTTACCACCAAATTTGAAGAAGAACCTTTAAAACTGTTATTCTGTATTTTGCATTGTGCTTTGAATGATAAATAATTGGAAATTATTCCTTTAAAGTAAGATCTATTGATAAATAAATCTCTTATTTCCAACTTGGAAGTGGATAAACATGAATTTGTATACGGATTTTTTGTTTTGATGAGTTCCAATATATCGTTTACTTTTACATTATATGCTTTGGCAATGTCTCCGATAGTCATTCCAACTAGATTCTTGAATTTCTTTCGGCTATAGGAATCGTTTGGATTGGGAACTAAAAAATTCTTTTGGCGTATTAGTTCCTTTTCCTCTTGGCATACTGCTTCCTTTTTCTTTTGCGTGACCTGTTTAATTTTCCTTAGTTCAGTCAGTTGTTCAAGGAAATAGAGTTGTATCTTATATTTATTAATCATATTCATGACTCTTAATTGGAAAACTTTATTGTTTAGTAGATTCTCTTCCAAAAGTTCTTTGATTATCAAATCTATTTTTCTGTGGTATTAACTGGTATATAATTGGTTAGCTCCATGGATGTATGTCTTTAAGGTTTCAGACAAATTTAATTATAATTTGGGTAATATGATTAGGATTGAATAAAAAAGATGAGGAATCTTTCACTTTCCTACAAAGGAATACATAACCCATACCATAAATCTTTTTATGAAAAGACTTCCTCTGGTGATAGACAATATGCCAAAAGAAGAACAAAAAACAATATCATTCTTCATTGGTAGAAACTTGGCAGAATCAGAAGTCCCTCTTCTGCTAATTACCCGGAAAGAGATTGAGTATGGGGTAAATATTGTTTCTGCTGCATTTGCAAACGAGAAAAATCAAGAACCAAGACTTTCCTCTGTTAAAATGTTTTCTACTTTTGTTGGAAGGGGACTTCTCTGATAGTAATTTTTTACTCTAAGAATTCTTTTTCAGCAACTGAGGAAAAACTAATTCAATAGCTAACGGATGATTGTCAATACACAAACGAGGGTGGTGATTAGTAAATCTGCAAGATCCTCACGAAGAAACTTTGTTGCCTGTTGTATGCGGTAAGCAATGGTTTTTATTGAAACTCCGGAAATCTCAGCAATTTCTTTATAACTCTTTTTGGTAAAACGATGCATAAGAAAAGCCTCCCGATAAGAAGTTGGTAAGCCATCTATGGCTTCTTTTATCCGTCTGGAAAGCTCTTGAAATTGAAATGCTTCTACACCATGTATTAGCTTTTCCATTTCTTCATAAAATATGGTATCAGCTTGATTTTTCAAATTTTTCTGCTTAATGCAGTTGAGTGACCTGTGATATACCGATTTGAGTAAATATCGACCTAATGAAGTTTCAACCTGGAGTGTCTGGCGATGTTCCCACAACCACAAAATTGCGTCTCCGGCTATTTCTTTTGACTCTTCATTATCTACAAACCTATTCCCATATGCGCAAAGAATTGGGTAGTATTTTTTAAATATACTATCGAAAGCTATTACTTCTCCTTTTCTCAGTGCAATTAATAAATATGCATCTTCATTGCTGTGTTCCATGTCTGCAATGATAATGCTTGTATTTTAAATATATACAATCACTGTTGTTAATTATAAAGTTTATTAATATTAAGTAATGTTAATTATGAAAATGAGTTTAGTATTTTTTATTTCCCGGTTGTCTCTTTAATAAATTTATCATGGAAATGGATTATTCGAATATAGAAGACTTGCTCATTAGCTATTATGATGGTAAAGCGACAGCAGATGAAGTACGGGAAATAGAAGCCTGGATCAAGTCGTCAGATGGAAATAAAAAGAAGGCTATTGACATTTATACTCTTCTTCTTATGACCGACGCACAGCAAGTCGCTGAAAATATAGATTTGAATGAAGAGTTAACCAAAGTGAAAGGGCATATGCAGGGAAGCAAGTATCATATTCCTTGGTGGAGTTGGATGCAGCGCGTAGCCGTGTTTTTACTTATACCGATGACAATTACTATTTTTATTTTGCTCTATCAATCGGGATCTGCTGCGCCTGTCCGTACCCAATTATACGAAATCCGTACACAGCCTGGGATGATTACCTCATTTAGATTACCGGACAGTACTTTGGTATATTTGAATTCTGGTTCAGTTTTGAAGTATCCTTCAGCTTTTACTGGTGATATTCGTGAAGTAAGCTTGGATGGTGAAGCTTATTTTGATGTGACTAAGGATTCCACTCGCAAATTCATTGTTTCAACGCTTCAAAATTCTAAAGTGGAGGTTTTGGGTACACGTTTTAATCTGGAAGCATTCGGCAATATGGATGAAGTCACTACAACGTTGATAGAAGGTAAAGTAGAATTTATATATCAGCAGGCAGGTACTAAACGTAAAGTGACAATGAAGCCGGGACAGAAAACCATTTATAACAAAAAGAACGAAGAAATTTTATTAAAGAGTACGAATGGAGAATCGGAATTGTCGTGGAAAGATATGAAAATGATATTTGACCGAACTCCTATGAGGGATGCATTACGCATGCTGGGGAAACGTTATAATGTAGACTTTATAGTAAATACTTCTAAGTATGACAAATATACATTCACCGGTATGTTTACAGATCAATATGTAGACGAAATCTTGGAAAACTTTAAAATTTCATCATGCATTCGTTGGCGGGTCATTAAGGCAAAAGATAACGATCAGAAGAAGCGGGTTATAGAGATATATTAGAAAGAACCCTTATGTTTAACTAAATTTGATACTATTATGAAACATTACAAGCCTCCTTAATTAAAAAGACATACAGGCATGATGCGCCAACATCTGCCTGTATGTGAAAGCCTTTAAACTGTTTGCGCGCAAACAGAATAAATTATTTCTTAACTTTAATTCATGCAAAGATATGAAGAAAAACAACTATGTCCAACAATTATGGGCGGATAATCCCATGCCTGCCGTTTGGAAAAAATTTCCATTAACTATGAAATTGCTTTTTGTGTTTTCTTTTTGTTTTGTTGGTTTACTATGTGCCAGCGACAGTTATGCCCAACGCACTATAATCAATGTGGAAGCAAAAAATCAGACTGTAAAAGAAGTACTTTCCCAAATTGAGTCACAATCTGAATTTAGTTTTTTTTATAATGATAGTCATGTTGATATTAACCGCCGGGTATCAATATCAACCGGGTACAATAACATCTTTACTATATTGAATGAGGTATTTAAAAATACTAATGTAAAATATGTTATAAATAACAAGAAAATAATATTGTCCACGAAGATACCGGATACATCTTCCGTAAAACAGACAATACATATAAAGGGAAAGGTGACGGACATATCCGGCGATCCGGTGATTGGAGCTACTGTTATGGAGAATAGCACTAAAAACGGCGTGATAACAGATCTGAACGGAAATTTCACTCTGGATGTCTCTTCGCCTAACGCTACTATCACAGTTTCTTATGTAGGTTATGTATCTCAGACTGTGAAGGCGCAAGGTGACAAAGTTTTGTCGATTATTCTGAAAGAGGATATGCAAACATTGGATGAAGTCGTGGTCGTAGGTTTCGGTACACAAAAGAAAGTGAATCTGACCGGTTCTGTATCTACGGTAAATGCTGATGAATTATTGTCGCGTCCGGTTTCCAACGTAAGCCAGGCTTTACAGGGATTGGTTCCGGGAATGAATTTTTCCTATGCTTCCGATGGCAATGGCGGTGAGATAGGTGCGGACATGAAGGTCAATATTCGTGGAACAGGTACTATCGGCGCTGGTTCCAATGCGGCTCCGTTAATCCTGATCGATGGTATGGAAGGAAATATGAATATGCTGAATCCGAATGATATTGAAAGCATATCAGTTCTGAAAGACGCTGCCGCCTCATCTATCTATGGTTCGCGTGCACCTTTCGGGGTAGTGTTGATAACAACTAAGAAAGGAAAAGCCGGGAAGGCAACCGTTAATTACAATAACAGTTTTCGTTGGTCGCAGGCTATCAATCTGCCGCATGTGGCAGATGCATACACATATGCTATGTATTTCAATACTATGCAGCGGAATGACGGTGTAACGGCAGTACAGTTTGATGATACCCGCCTTCAAGCTATCAAAGATTATGCATCGGGAGTGATTACCACTACTACTCAGCCTAATAGGAATACCCCTACTATTTGGGACTGGATCGGCAATACGGATACGGATTGGTATGATGTAGTATTCGGAGGAACGGCATTTTCACAGGAGCATTCGCTGAGTGTTAGTGGCGGAACGGAGAAAATACAGTATTATTTTTCGGGAAATTACATGGGGCAGGAAGGCATGATGGCTATCCGTCGTGATCAATTGCAGCGTTACTCGGTGACAGGAAAGATTAATGCAGAACTTTTTCCCTGGCTTCATATGAATTATAGTATGAAATACATGAGAAAGGATTATTCCAAGCCTACTGCTATGACCGATAATACTCTTTATCAGAATATTTCCAAACGTTGGCCGATGGAGCCTACTGTAGATCCTAACGGATATCCGTTCTCTCTGGTTCGTCCTATTCTTTATGGAGGCGATAGTAATTCGCAAACTGATTGGCTATACCAACAGTTTCAGATGGTAGTAGAACCGATTAAAGACTGGAAATTTTTCGGCGAACTCAATTATAAAGTGATAGATAATTTTTCTCATACGGACAATTTGAAGTTGACACAGATGAATGTAGCTGGTGAGTCATATTTGGGTGATAGGAAAACGTCGAGTGTTACGGAGGGAGCCGAGCGGACTAATTATTTCAATGCTAACATTTATAGTGAATATAGCAGAACTTTTGCAGAGGCACATCATGTGAAAGTGATGGCAGGATTTCAGGCTGAATTAAGCAAATGGAGACAGTTGAAGGCTACGAAGCTGGATTTAATATCAGAATCTATCCCTAACATAAATGCTGCTACGGGAAAATCAACTATTGATAGATCCCAACTGACTCATTGGGCTACAGCTGGCTTTTTCGGTCGATTCAATTACGATTATAAAGAACGTTATTTGTTCGAAATAAATCTGCGTTATGACGGAACTTCACGTTTTGCAAGGAATAAACGCTGGAACTTGTTTCCCTCGTTCTCTGCCGGATGGAATGTGGCGCGTGAGGCATTTATGGAACCTTATAACGATGTTATCAATAATTTGAAAGTCCGTGGCTCTTGGGGAGAGCTTGGCAATCAGAATACGACAAATCTATATCCGTATATCCAGTTGATGAAGTTTGTTGCTGAAGATCCTAACTCTAATTGGCTGATTGAAAACAAGCGTCCCAACACGGCGAATGCACCGGATTTGATCTCGGCGTTATTAGGCTGGGAAACCATGCGGTCATGGAATATTGGTTTCGATTTGGGATTGTTGAGCAACCGCTTGACTGTAAGCCTTGACTGGTTCAATCGGAAAACCATTAATATGGTGGGACCGGCTCCCGAACTTCCTGTGACTTTGGGAGCGAATGTTCCTAAAGTGAACAATGCCGATATGCAGTCTACCGGTTTTGAACTGGATTTAGGATGGAGGGACCAAATCAGAGGATTTAATTATGGAGTACACCTGTTACTTTCGGACGACCGTCAGAAAATCTTGAAGTATCCTAATAAGACAGGCAAAATTGACACTTGGTATGCAGGTGAGTACAGCGGTAACATATGGGGATTTGAAACAATCGGTGTAGCCAAGAGTCAGGAAGAAATGGACGCCCATCTTGCTTCACTGCCGAATGGCGGACAGGATGCTTTAGGCAGTAAATGGGGTGCGGGTGATATTATGTACCGCGATTTGAATGGCGATGGTAAGATTTCCTCCGGGGCCACTCTCAATGACCCGGGAGACAGGAAGATTATCGGCAATAACTCTCCGCGATTCAAATTCGGTCTGGATTTGAATGCGTCTTGGAAAGGTTTTGATGCGCGTTTGTTCTTCCAGGGAGTTGCAAAACGTGACGCATGGTTAGGTGATAATATGTTCTGGGGAGCTACAGGCGATATATGGCAATCAGCATGTTTTACTCCTCATCTTGACTTCTTCCGTGAAGGCGATGATTTCTGGAGTCCTAATACAAATGCTTATTTCCCGAGACCACTATCTGTCAATTATGCTAAGAACCAACAGGCGCAGACCCGTTATTTGCAAAATGCCGCTTATGTACGGCTGAAGAATTTGTCGATCGGATATACTATACCTGCACGGATAACGTCTAAAATGGGTATTTCCAACCTGCGTATATTCTTCTCAGGAGAAAACCTGTTCACACTTACGGGATTGCCGCAAGGATTTGACCCGGAAACAATCGGTACCGGATACGGATCAGGTTCATATACTTCAGGAAAGACTTATCCGTTGTCTCGTACTTTCTCCACAGGATTTAGTGTTAATTTTTAATTGATGACGTATGAAAAAGATAATTCAATATTTGTTTTTGTTGGCAGGGGGAAGTTTTATTCTTTCTTCTTGCAATGATTTTTTGGATAAAGAACCTTTGGATAGTGTGATCCCAGACAACTTCTTCTTTAATGAAAGTGACTTGGCAGCTTATGCAGTGAAACATTACAATTTCACGACTCATGACGGATGGAATGCAGGTATTTGGAAAAATGATAATGCAACCGATAATCAGGCTGCTACCAGTTATGATAATAAGTGGATTCCCGGTCAATGGAAAGTGACGGAAGCTTATAGTAATTCTAATAACGATCCCTGGTCTTTTGCGCCTATTCGTGAAGCAAATTATTTCCTTGAAACAGTAATACCCCGTTTTGAAAAAGGAGAAATAGAAGGTACGGAAGCCAATATCAAACATTATATTGGCGAAATGTATTTCTTACGTGCTAAAAATTATTTATCTAAATTACAGACTTTCGGTGATTTTCCTATCATAACAAAAACATTGCCTGACGAAAGCGGAGTTCTGGTCGGAGCCAGCAAACGGGAACCACGTTATAAAGTCGCTCGTTTTATTTTGCAAGACTTGGATAATGCCATCGATATGCTAAGCAATAATATTCCCGGTGGAAAGAACCGTATAACCAAAAACGTGGCTTTATTATTGAAATCAAGAGCTGCTTTATTTGAAGCCTCCTGGCTGACATATCATAAAGGTACGGCTTTAGTTCCGGGTGGCCCGGGGTGGCCGGGAAAGACGGAAGATATAACGGGTTTTAATATAGATACAGAAGTTGCATTTTTTCTGAAGGAGGCTAAGGCTGCAGCTAAGGAAGTGATCGGCAATGCGGCCCTGGTACAGAATACAGCGAAAGACTGCACGGATGAAATAGTTAAGACAGATGAAGACGTGTATAAAATGAGCAATCCTTATTTTGCCCAATTTTCCGCAGATAACCTGGAAGGATATTCGGAAATATTAATGTGGCGTCAGTATAATCTGCTTGAGTATAAAATCATGCATTCGGCTCCTTATTATATTCGAGTGGGAGGAAATACAGGATATACCCGGAACTATGTGGAGAGTTTCCTTTGCCGTGACGGCAAACCGATTTATGCAAGCGATGAATATAAGGGGGACGGGTCATTACTGAATGTACGTAAAAACCGAGATTTGCGTCTGCAACTTTTCATGATGACTCCCAGTGAAACACTGAGTCCGACTATCATGAATGGTACCCCGGATTTGCTACCGGAAGCTCCGAATCTTTTGGATATAACAGAAGCGAAATGTGTAACAGGTTATCAGGTTCGCAAAGGGCTTTCCGATCATTGGTATCGTGATGGCAATACGGCGATCGAAGGTTGTCCGGTATATCGTGCAGCCGAGGCATATCTGAATTATATAGAAGCCGACTGTATGGAACATAACGGTACATCTATCAGCTCAGAAGCAGCCGGTTACTGGGGAGATCTCCGTGAAAGAGCCGGGTTGCCGAGAGATTATGCAGTGACAGTGAATAATACGGATCTTTCCAGAGAGAGAGATTGGGCGGTATATTCGGCAGGAAAAGAAGTTTCTCCTTTATTGTATAATATACGTCGTGAACGGCGTTGTGAGCTCATGGCGGAAGGTCTTCGTATGATGGATTTAAAACGGTGGAGAGCATTGGACCGAGTTAAGGGTTACATTATTGAAGGTATCAATCTGTGGGAATCTGATTTGAAAGATATGTATATGAAGGATGGCCAGAATCTTTTAGTACAGGAAGGTGAAACGAACTCCAATGTTTCAAGTTATGCTAATAGTGGTAAGTATCTATGCCCTTATCGTACTACCAAAACAAGCAATCTAATGTATGATGCCGGATATTCGTGGTGTGAAGCACATTATCTGGATCCAATTGCTATTACACATTTCAGAATTACTGCTTCAGACCCTAACGATCTCAGTACTTCTGTTATTTACCAGAATCCGGGGTGGCCAACTGTAGCTAATGAAGGACCGATTGGTATTAAATAGAAACATATAAAATTTCAATTTAAAAGAAGTTATTGCAAGGGTCCGGGTGGTAGGTGAAAATGCAAATAGTCATTATTATATATCCTACCACCACTCTTCTTGTAGCCACTCTTTCTCCTTTAAAAAGAAAAGTGGGGAGAGAAGACTATTGCAATGCTTCTTCTTTAACAACAAACTACAAATGAAAAGAATTGCTTCCTTATTTTTGTTATGTCTTGCAAGCAATATACATTCAGGGGCTACACAAGTGGACAAGCGTCCCAATATCCTTCTTTTTCTGGTAGATGATATGGGGTGGCAGGATACTTCCGTACCTTTTTGGAATCAGAAGACACCTTTTAATGAACGTTACGAGACGCCCAACATGGAACGTCTTGCCCGGAAAGGTATGAAGTTCACACAGGCATATGCCAATAGCATCAGTTCGCCCAGTCGAGTAAGTTTATTCACAGGTATGAACAGTACCTGTCACAGAGTTACCAATTGGACTCTGGATAGAAATGCTTCCAATGATGCTCCAAGTGACAAACTCATCTATCCACAATGGAATGTAAACGGATTCTGTCAACAGGACAAGATTGAGCATTGTACCTATGCGACTTCGCTGGCACAGTTATTAAAAGACAATGGATATTATACCATACATTGTGGTAAAGCACATTTTGCCGCACGTTCAACACCGGGTGAAAATCCGCTGAATATGGGGTTTGATGTTAATATTGCCGGTGGAGCTCCCGGGGCTCCCGGCACTTATCAGGGACTTACACATTTCGGAAATGCCTATGAAGGCCATGCGCCATCAAAATTTGCTACTCCCGGTCTTGAAGAGTATCGCGGGAAAGATATTTTTCTGACTGAGGCACTTACCTTGGAAGCGGTCAGGGTACTCGATAAAGTGAAGCAGGCAAACCAACCGTTTTTCCTGTACATGGCACATTATGCCATTCATGTGCCACTGGAAAAAGATAAGCGATTTTATAAGAAGTATAAGGAGAAAGGACTATCAGATAATGATGCTGCTTACGCGGGACTCATTGAAGGAATGGACAAAAGCCTTGGGGATCTGATGGATTATCTGGAAAAGAATGACCTGATGGATAATACAATCATACTTTTTATGTCGGATAATGGAGGGCTGGCGTCGGAGCCTTACTGGCACACGCCTCTGTATGTACAGAATGCTCCGCTCAGTAGTGGAAAAGGATCGGCCCATGAAGGGGGAATCCGCGAACCGATGATGGTCTATTGGCCTGGTGTAACTCAACCGCAGACTGAATGTGACAAATATGTAATTATAGAGGATTTTTTTCCTACTATTCTTGGAATGGCAAAAATCAAACGTTACCATACGGTACAGCGTGTGGATGGAATCAGCTTTATCCCGTTGTTGACCGGTAAAAAGGATACCTCTAAAAATCGGGCCCTTTTCTGGAATTTCCCCAATGGATGGGGGGAAGAAGGACCCGGATTCGGAGCCAGTTGTACTATCCGTAAAGGCGACTGGAAGTTGATCTACTACTATGGTACGCAAAAGAAAGAACTCTTCAACATAGCCAATGATCTTTCAGAAAAACAGAATCTCGCACAAAGTCATCCCGATATCGTGAAAAGATTATCAGATGAATTAGGTAAATATTTGAGAAAGAATAAGGCTCAGCGTCCGAGATTTAAAAGTACTGAGAAATTAGTGCCTTGGCCGGATGAAGTTCTATGAGAAAGTAAAATAGTCTATCATTGATATAAGAAAAAATACTTAATTTAGTAAAATAGAAGAATTATGAGATATTCTTTAATCTTTTGGAAAATTGTGCTTATCTGTCTGATGTTGACCGGAGCAACAGGTATTTATGCAGACGGCTACCAGCCATCTTATTCCACTGCCGGCTTTTATTCACTTCCCAACACAGGACGTGCGGTGTATAGTATGAATCCCGCCTGGAGACTTCATAAAGGAAATATCGAAGGAGCGGAACGGCCGGGATTCAATGACAAGGCCTGGAATATCGTATCATTGCCGGATGGCATAGAGTATCTCCCCACTGAGGCCAGCGGATGCGTCAATTATCAGGGTGAGGTCTGGTATCGGAAACATTTTACTCCCGAACCGTGTTGGAGGGGCAAACAGCAATTCCTCCATTTCGAAGCTATTATGGGAAAGTCCAGAATATGGGTGAACGGAAAGTTGCTGAAGGAACATTTCGGTGGTTATCTGCCTGTAATCGTTGATGTCACTCCATACCTGAAATACGGAGAAGATAATGTAATTGCCGTATGGGCGGACAATGGTGATGATCCCGATTATCCTCCCGGAAAACCACAGGACGCATTGGATTTTGCTTATTTTGGAGGAATTTACCGCGACTGCTGGATGATAGTCCACAACCAGGTATTTATTACCGATCCCAATTATGAAGACGAGGCTGCCGGAGGCGGGCTGTTTGTCTCCTTCGACAAAGTGTCCGAGTTGTCTGCACAGTTGAAATTGGACACCCATATACGCAACAACTCCGGAAAATCTTTTGGCGGAAAAATAACGTATGAACTCTATGATCAAGATAACAAATGCATTCTTACCAAAGAAACCGGCTTGTCAGTGAGTAACGGGATTGCCAGACAGTTTTCCTGTAAAGCAACTGTCGAAAAGCCTCACCTCTGGTCACCCGACACTCCCTACCTTTACAAACTGCACATTTATGTGAAAGACAAAGCCGATAACATCATTGACGGATATTGCCGCCGTATTGGTATCCGCAGCATTGAATTCAAGGGAAAAGATGGCTTCTGGTTGAATGGAAAGCCGTATCCGTATCCTCTGATAGGAGCCAATCGTCATCAGGATTATGCTGTAATAGGCAATGCCCTGCCCAACAGCCTGCATTGGCGCGATGCGAAAAAGTTGCGTGATGCCGGATTGCGTGTTATCCGGAATGCCCATTGTCCGCAAGATCCGGCATTTATGGATGCTTGCGATGAATTAGGACTCTTTGTGATTGTCAATACACCGGGGTGGCAGTTTTGGAATGACAAGCCGATCTTTGCCCGGAGAGTATTCAGTGATATCCGCAATATGATTCGCCGGGACCGTAATCATCCTTGCGTATGGATGTGGGAACCGGTCCTGAATGAAACCTGGTATCCAGCGGATTTCGCCAAGAAGGTAGTAGATGTTCTCAAAGAAGAATATCCATATCTGTATTGTTATGCCGGATGTGATGCGACGGCACGCGGACATGAATATTTCCCCGTCCAATTTACCCACCCGATAAACGGTGGCGGCGGAGCCTTTAATTCCAAAGATTTAGACCCTAAAATCAGTTATTTCACCCGCGAATGGGGAGATAATGTGGACGACTGGAACTCTCATAACTCACCGAGCCGGGTCAACCGCAGCTGGGGAGAAGTGCCTATGCTGATTCAGGCACAGGGATATGCTAAGAATGATTATCAGCTTACAAGTTATGATATACTGTACAGGACTCCCAGACAACATATAGGCGGTTGCTTCTGGCACTCCTTCGACCACCAGAGAGGCTATCATCCCGATCCGTTCTACGGGGGAATCATGGATGCTTTCCGGCAACCCAAGCTATCTTATTATATGTTCTGTTCCCAGCGTCCTGCCGAACCCAACAAAGAACTGATAGCCGATAACGGACCGATGGTTTACATAGCCAATGCGATGACTCCTTTCTCCCCAAAAGATGTGACAGTATATAGCAACTGCGATGAAGTTCGCCTTACCTATTGTAAGGGAGGCAAGCGATATACTTACCATAAGTCGGCGAATGAAGCCGGAATGCCTTCACCGGTTATCATGTTTAAGGATGTCTTTGATGTCATGCACGACAAAAAGTTGGCACGACAAAACAAACAGGCGGATTCTTATCTCCTGGCGGAAGGAATAATGAACGGAAAGGTGGTTGTGACACATAAAGTAACGCCTGCCCGTCGTCCCGTGAAATTATTGCTTTGGGCGGACGATGAGAAAGTACAGATGAAAGCGGATGGTTCGGACATGGTGACAGTGATAGCTGCCATCGCAGATGAAAACGGGAATATCAAACGTTTGAATAACTACGAAGTCAAATTTGAGATTGAAGGACAGGGGCAGCTCGTTGCCGATGAAGCGACATTTACCAATCCCCGTCCGGTACTTTGGGGAACTGCCCCGGTGCTGGTAAGGTCAACTACTACACCCGGAGAAATCAAAATTCGGGCATCGGTGGTATGGCAAGGCAAACAGACTCCCGTTCCGGCAGAATTGATTATTTCCACTTTTCCTTCAGAGCATACTCTGATAGCGGACAAAGAGGAACTGGCACAAGCCCAATCAACAGACGGGCGTAACAACGAAAAAGCAATTACTGTCTCTTCTGATTGTGAAAAGCGTGTCCTTGACCTGCAACAGGAATTAAGCCGCCTGAAACTAAAAGAGGTAGAAAAACAGCAGAGTGACTTTGAATAATCACCCCGGCTTGCTGTGGATAGAATAAACACATATTTATTTCAATTTTAAATTATAATCATATGAACAGAGTATTGTATACTTCATTCTTGTTAGGAGCCGGGCTCACCTGTATAAAGGGCCAGACAAATACTCCTCCTAACATTGTATTGATTTTATGTGACGACATGGGCTTTTCCGACCTGGGTTGTTACGGAAGTGAAATCCAGACCCCCAACATCGACAGTCTTGCCGAAAACGGTGTTCGCTTCAGTCTGTTCAAGAATACAGGAAGAAGCTGTCCCAGCCGCGCTGCTTTGCTGACAGGACATTACCAGCATGAAGTCGGCATGGGATGGATGACGGCAGTAGATGAACATCGTCCCGGATACAGAGGACAGATTACGAAAAACATTCCTACCATTGCTGAAGTGATGAAAGCGAATAGTTATAGTACATATATGAGCGGAAAATGGCATGTTACAGTGGATGGGGCTTTTGATGATCCTAACGGCAGCTATCCGGCCCAGCGAGGTTTTGATAAATATTACGGTTGCCTGAGCGGAGGCGGAAGTTATTATAAACCGACTCCGGTATACAGCAATCTGACCCGAATTACCGAATTCCCCGATGATTATTATTACACCACTGCCATCACCGATTCGGCAGTAAGTTTTGTCAAACAACATCCTGCAGGCAGACCGATGTTTATGTACGTGGCTCATTATGCTCCTCACTTGCCTCTTCAGGCCCCTGCTGCCCAAGTGCAAAAATGCAGGGACCGGTATAAGGTGGGATATGACGTGTTACGCAAGCAGCGTTTCGAGAGATTAAAGAAGTTGAAGTTCATTCCGGACGAAATGGATTATCCCGTCTTCCAAAAAGAGTTTGGTGGAAAACGTCCTTCTTGGGAAACACTCACACGAAAACAACAGGAACAATGGATTACCGATATGGCTACTTATGCTGCTATGATTGAAATCGTGGATAGCGGAATTGGTGAATTGGTGGAAACAATCAGGCAAAAAGGGATGCTGGATAATACCGTATTTATCTTTTTAAGTGATAATGGCGCAACAAAAGAAGGCGGATATCTGGGACAACTTATGGCTGACTTGAGCAACACCCCTTATAGAAGTTATAAGTCACAATGTTTTCAGGGAGGTACAAGTACACCTTTTATCTTATCCTATGGAGATGCTGAAAAAAATAAGATGAGAGGTCAGATTTGCAGACAACCGGCTCATATTATTGATATACTGCCTACTTGTATAGATCTTGCCACAGCCACTTATCCTTCGGATTTCAAAGAGAATTTGCCAGGTAAAAGCTTACTTCCTTCAATTAATGGGAAAAAAATAAAGCCCAGAGAATTATACTTTGAACACCAAGGTTCATGCGCTATTATTTCCGATCATTGGAAACTGGTACGTGGCAGCCGGAATGAACCATGGGAACTAATTGATTTAAAGACGGATCCATTTGAGACAAAAGATCTGTCCGCTCAATATCCGAAAGAAGTGAAAAAGCTGGAGGCTAAGTGGAATAAATGGGCGGAACGCTCTAATGTGTTTCCACTTGAAGATAAACCCTGGTCCGAAAGAATCAAATACTATATAGAGCGAAACCCGGATCAAAGCGGAAGAGAAGCGAAATAGTAAATGTTCTATGTTTCAATAGGATCTGTATATATCCGGGGCTGTGTCAAAACTCTTTTTACCACAGATTACACAGATTATCACAGAATAAGAATGTTGATAATCAATAACTTAAAAATTACTCTATGTTACTCTGTGTCCTCTGTGGTGAGTTTCGACACACCCTCTTTTAGTTCATCTGTATCGTTGAACAATGGGCTTTAGGTAATTATAAAATTCGTTGCGCTTGAGTGATATCAACTTTAACCTATTTGAAGTTCTTGCTATTCATTGTTTTGTGGTATGATAAATCGGGGATATCCTCAGATATTCATTTTCTTTTTGCACTTTTACCGATAATTGAATCCGCAGCTATGCATCCTTGCGAACGGCTGTCAATTGAGCCACTTCTGTAATCCCCTGCAACGAAGTAGCTGCCCGCCGGAACAACAATCGCAGACGTGGTAGCCGTTGTCGAATCTATGGGTACAACGCTTTTACAGATGTTTACCTTTATGCCGTTGGGCAGACGTTCGCAATACTCTTCACATTCATCATCTTCATAGAAAAGCTTTCGTATAAATTCCCATTCGCACTTCTTGCCGTTAATGATACATTGCTGATCCTGAAAACGGATAGTGTCACCAGGCAGTCCGACAATTCGTTTAAATGCCCTCTCCTGAAAGCCGGGTATATATGCATAATATGCGATCACATCTCCATAAGTCAGGGAGTCTACCGGAATAAGACTAACCACTTCACCAACTTGATAGTTCGGATACATTCCGGTACTACCCAATTCAACTTTTTGACTACATGCTACCAATATCAATGGTACGACAAGTGAATACAATCTCTTTCTCATAAGTTCAACTTTTATTTATTCAGGAATTCGTCATGGTTTAGATAATATTCAATAGCTTTTATGTAATCTTTATATAATGTTTTAAGATTTAATTTGTATTGAAAATTCAATATTCCTTCGAATGTTTCAACATCGACCAACGAACGTATATCCAAATTGGATGCCTGTTTGGTAAGCAAATATAACGATTGTTTTTTATGGCATAGTAGAATATGCCAAATAGCTTGGACTATTGTGTTTTTTTCAAATGATTCTGATTCTTTCTGTTGTGTTGCAATGTTCCGGGCATACATTGGAAGCCGGTGTTATTCCCAAAACTGTGTTCTCTGCAATAAAATACAGAGAACCTCCGCATAATCCTGCAAGGAAAAGAAGTAATTCATCCTTCGGGCAATTAGCCCAAAGTTTTCCGTGTAATATTATCCATATACATGAATAAGCTAAAATAAAATGGTATAATAAAATCTCTACCGATGATAATCCTTCATTGATTAATACTTTGGTAGAAACAAAAATGGTATCCCATATAACAACCGTCAATAGAGCGATAATAGGGTATAGTATATTCTTACTTTTATACATTTTATCTGATCAGGCTTAAACAGCCGGTTACTTTATTTATAATTTTCTTCTCGGCACAAATTCCAATGCCAATGTAGTGCAGGTCTGCTTCATTGGCACTATACATTTCCCGTTCGTATTCATCATAAGTTTTGGATTGTTGAGCAATAGTAGAAAAATCGACTAATACCAGCTCTTCTATTTTTAAAGAATTGAAGAGCTTACGGATTTCTTTTATCTTTTCTTGCGAAGCTCCAAGTATAGGAATTGGGAGTTGGGTTATGCCTAAATGTTTTTCGCCTTGTTTATCGTATACATCATGACTCACAATGTTATTGACTTTACACCCAAGTGTCATGGACAAGACACTGGCAATGTTAGCTACTATGCCCGTAGGTTGGGCGTTATCAATCACTAAAACACATTTGTGTGTGGCACTTGAAAGATTCTTTGTTTCCATATATTTATATTGCTTTTGTGCTTGCAAAGTTATCTATAATGGATTATTTTCCTATATGTCGGCTTAAAATACGATATTATTCCTATATTCGCTTGTTTTTCTATTCTATTTTCCTGAAAAGGAGAACTTAAACCATTTAAAATAGGAAAAAAGACTATGGGGCAATTAGACAAAACCGACATTGAAATACTTCAGGTATTACAGAAAGACGCTAAGGTAAACACTAAGGAGCTTTCCGAGAAGCTTCATATTTCCAAAACTCCGATATACGAACGCATCAAACGGCTGGAAAATGATGGCTATATAAAAGGGTATGTTGCTTTGGTAGATAATAAGAAGATAGGACTGCCGTTAATTGTCTTTTGTAATGTCTCTCTGGCAGTTCATGATGACGAACATATTAAACGTTTTCAAGAAGAGATAAAGAATATAGATGAAATCATGGAATGTTATTCTACCGGTGGTATTTACGACTTCTTCATTAAAGTAGTTTTAAAAGATTTGGATGCTTATAATCAATTTGTTTTTGAGAAACTGACTAAGGTACACGGTATCATTAAAATGCAGAGCTCATTTGTTTTGAGTGAAATTAAACATACAACCGTATTAAATATCGATAAATGATTTATAAGGGGGGACTAACTATAAAATAAGAATTTTCCCCTAATATTTGAATATCCAATGTACGGTTCTGCAGTGCCTTTCTTAGTGAGATGCTGTGATAGTCGATTTTACGGAGGGAGTAATGCTTTCCAATTCAGGAAGATATTTTCATCTTCGTTGAAAGGAGGAAGCAAAATTTTGATGGAGTCATCCATCACGGATGTCGGATATTTTTTTTCAAGCTTTTTTATAATTGTTTTTTTTACTCGTGCTATGGCGTAACTCTCTTCAGGCTGCACTCCAAAGAGTTTTCTTACTTCGATTTCCGGGAAGAGCATACATAACAAGAAAGCCGACCATTCATAAGTATACCAGTAGCCGTTGACGTAGTTCAGATAAATGCCATTTCTGTTATTTTGTTCCCGTCGCAATACAAATTCTATTTTTTCCATTTTTCGGGTCAGGACTTCTTATTCTGCAATTTTTTCTCTGAATTCACTTGGAGTGATTCCAAGCTTTTTTTTGCAATAGGTGGTGAAATGTGAGGGTGAGGCAAAGTGAAAAGTTCGGGCTATCTCACTGATGGGTATATCGCGATTAGCTAATTGCCCTTTGATGTGGCGTGTTTTTTGGGTGAGAATCCAATTATAGGGAGTATCATGAAAACAACTTTTAAATTTACGGTTGAAAGAACGTTCGGAGCAATGATATAGTTGTGCAAACTGTTTGATGTTTCGTACTTGTCTGTAATTTGCGAGTACGAAACTCTTGAAGTTTAGATCTCGTCCTATGATAGGCATCAGGAAATGTGCCATTTCTGTCTGGTTGTAGAATGTTCCGAATGCCATGAATACCTCTTTTTGTTTTAATTCGTGTATATGGCTACACTGAACCTTCTGTTTTAGATAGTAGCAAATACTGTCCAACACATGTCGCAATGGGGGATAGATAGGTAAGGAGTAGAAATAAGTATTTTCGTATTCAGAGTGAATGGTAAGCGATTCGATAGACGTCTTATTATAAAGATTTATCTGGTTGTCAAAGAATAGCAATACAAATTCTGTCTCTGTCATGCTCTTGCTTTTATTCGGGTCGTTTTGGGGAAAGAGAATCATGTTTCCTTCAGCAACTTGTTGATTGTGGAACTCACTGCAAGATGTCAGGAGTTCTCCTTTTAAAAGAAATAAAATGCACGAGTGATGATGATTATCTACTTTAAAATCGCCTCCTGAAAAGAGTCTTTGGTGAATAAAGCATATGTTGTAATCAGATACATAATTGAGGCAAGTGGTGTGTCGTTTTATATGTAATAATTTCATAGTCAAGCTATTTCTTATTTTAATAATTATATAAGAACAAAAAAGGAAAGCGGGAAGTTTTATATTAAAAAGACACAATGTTTTATAATCGTGCCATCTTTTTTCTTTTTGGTTTTTTATAGTTATATCTGCATTTTGCTTTCATTTTTTATCTATTTTTGCCATTTGCATAGATTATATACCAAAAGGGCTTTGATACCATGATACAAACAATACAAGTGCAAGGAACAGAAAAACGCTTATACCAACTTATAGCTCCGTTAGTGATGAATCCGGATGTTTTGAGTGCAAATAATAATTATCCTTTTAAAACGACTGAACACTATGTGTGGTTCATTGCTGTAGATAAAAAGTCTGTTGTTGGCTTCATGCCGGTGGAGCGGAGGAGAAGCGGTTGTGTTATCAATAACTATTATGTCTGTGATGATAACCGTGAAATACTTTCTTCATTAATTACCACCACCTTGGAGGCAATCGGCTCGGAAGTACGGTTGTGTGCCGTTGTCATGGTCGAGCATCAGGCAGTGTTTGAAAAACATGGGTTTATAGTAGAGAAGGCATGGAAACGTTATGTAAAAATGCAAAAAGATGAATGATGACTAAAACAGCAACTACTCCTAAAAATGTATATGAGTTAGCGCAGGAACGTTTGCGTATCATTTTCAATGAGTTTGATAATGTCTATCTTTCCTTTTCGGGGGGTAAAGACAGCGGGGTGTTATTGAGTTTATGTATTGATTATATCCGTAAGAATAACCTGAAAATAAAACTCGGGGTTTTCCATATGGATTATGAGATACAATATAAAATGACAATCGATTACATTGCCCGTATGTTGGAGGACAATAAGGATATTCTGGAAGTATACCGTGTCTGTGTACCGTTCCGGGTAGCAACCTGTACATCCATGTATCAGTCTTTCTGGCGTCCGTGGGAGGACAGCAAAAAGGAATTGTGGGTACGTCCGATGCCTGAGAATGCCATGACGAAGGAAGACTTTCCTTTTTATAATATACAGATGTGGGACTATGAGTTCCAGATGCGTTTTGCTTCTTGGCTGCATACTAAAAAGGATGCCGTGCGTACTTGTTGCCTGATTGGTATCCGTACACAAGAAAGTTTCAACCGTTGGCGTTGTATCTATCTCAATCGTAAATATCAGATGTATCATCGCTATCGATGGACCTCAAAGGTGGGAAACGACATCTTTAATGCATACCCTATATATGACTGGAAGACAACGGACGTATGGACAGCTAACGGGAAATTTAAGTGGGATTACAATAAACTATATGATTATTATTACTGGGCAGGGGTTAATCTGGAGCGTCAGCGTGTAGCCAGTCCGTTCATAGGTGAGGCGCAAGAGAGTCTGGCACTTTATCGTGCTATTGATCCGAATACATGGGGGAAAATGATAGGCCGTGTCAATGGGGTCAATTTTACGAGTATGTATGGAGGAACTCATGCGATGGGATGGCAGTCCATCAAACTTCCGGAAGGATATACCTGGCGGGAATTTATGTATTTCCTGCTTTCCACTTTACCCGATCGAACCCGAAACGGATATCTTCGTAAGTTGCAGGTCAGCGTTCAGTTTTGGCGTACAAAAGGAGGATGTCTGAGTGACGAAACAATTCGTAGACTGAATGCGGCAAAAGTGCCTATTATCGTTATGGATAGCTCCAACTATAAAACGAACAAGAAACCGGTTCGTATGGAATATCAGGATGATGTCGATATTCCGGAATTCAGGGAAATTCCCACTTACAAGCGTATGTGTATCTGTATCTTGAAAAATGATCATGCTTGCAAGTATATGGGATTCTCTCCGACGAAAGAGGAGATGAGTAAACGAAATCAAGTAATCGAACAATATAAAAACATATTGCAATGAGTATAAAGAAAAGTCCGGTATATAATGTAATTGCGGTTCCGGTTGAAAAAGTACAGGCCAATGATTACAATCCCAATATAGTGGCTCCTCCGGAAATGAAGCTCCTTGAACTTTCTATCTGGGAGGATGGGTTCACTATGCCTTGCGTTTGTTATTATGATAAGGAGAAGGATATTTATATCCTTGTCGATGGTTTCCATCGTTATTCTGTGCTGAAGACCTCCAAACGTATCTTTCAGAGAGAAAATGGGATGTTGCCTGTAGTGGTGATCGACAAAGATCTTTCCAATCGTATGAGTTCCACTATCCGCCATAATCGTGCCCGGGGTACACACAATATAGAATTGATGTGTCACATTGTTGCCGAACTGGATAAAGCAGGCATGTCCGACCAATGGATAATGAAGAATATTGGTATGGATCGGGATGAGTTGTTGCGCTTAAAGCAAATATCGGGTCTGGCTGATCTGTTTGCCAACCGCGACTTTAGTATTCCTGAAGAGGACCAGCCGGGAAATGTTGATAAGAAGCCTGCCCGTTAAATTAATCTTGCAGGCATAGATTTTACAAGCATATATCCCATCGTTGACGGGCATATTCTGTGTAGAATCTATGCCTGTTTTTTTGCCCCTTCTTTTTGCCCGGATCGCAACATACTGCTGTTTTGTTTGCGGAAAGCGAAACTACGCAGAACTTTCCCCTCCCTTTTTTACATTTAGCAACTTCCTTTCGTTAAAGCCTCATTATTAGAATTTTTATTATTCTTTTTTCTTCTATAAGAGAAATGAATACAATTCCCGGAATGATACAATTCCGCGATATTTGTCATGTTCATTTTGAGCAAGTTTTTTAGTCAGTATATATAATAGAAGAAACGAGTATGAAAAAGCTAATTCTGTTTGGAGCCGCAATATCGATTTCAGTAGCCATAAGTGCACAGCATGTCGCTCTGAAAAACAACCTTCTGTATGATGCTACCACTACACCGAATCTGGCATTGGAGATAGGGCTGGGCAAGAAAACCACACTCGATCTGTATGGCGGTTACAATCCGTTTACGTTTGGAGGTAATAAGCGTTTCAAGCATTGGCTGGTACAGCCGGAATTTCGTTACTGGACCTGCGAACGTTTCAATGGGACCTTCTGGGGACTACACCTGCATGGGGGTGAATTTAGCGTGGCCGGTATCCATTTGCCTTTTAAGATGTTTCCTTCACTCAAAGATCATCGTTATGAAGGGTATTTCTATGGAGGAGGCGTCAGTGTGGGACATCAGTGGGTGCTGAGTAAGCGTTGGAACCTGGAAGCCTCGGTCGGAGTGGGATATGCTCATTGGGTATACGATAAATATCGTTGTGTGAACTGTAGCCCTAAAATAAAGAGTGGACATAAAAATTATGTAGGTCCTACTAAAGCAGCTCTCTCTTTAGTCTATTTTATTCGCTAAGTTGAATTTTTTTAAAATGAAAGATATGAAAAGGTTTTATTTTCTGATATTGGGTTTTGTCCTTTATAGCATGGGTATTCAAGCGCAAAATACTTATCAAGGTCATATCGTTTTTGGACAGCATCATGTAGTCCGGAAGGGAGGGGAGTTGAATCTGGATGTATCCCTTGATTTGGAAACCGTGAAGTTGGGTAGTCAGCAAATGGTTGTACTTACACCGATTCTGCAATCTGCCGGAGGCGGGGAACAGAAACAGTTTGCTCCTGTAGTGATTGCCGGCCCCAAGCGATATCGGGCCCTGAAACGAGCTTTGGCTTTTGGCTCTGCTGATTTTGATACGCTTCCTATGCTTGTCGAAAAACGGAAAAACGGAATGCCCCAGATGGTGGATATCCATCTCAGGTTACCATATGATGAATGGATGCGGCAGTCAAGATTTGTTTTCCATGAAAAAGTGACCGGTTGTGCCGATTGTGCTGTCGGGCGGGATGAGCATATTGTCATGACATCGGTATTTGACGAAGTGTTTACGCCCCGGTATGAATTGAGCTATGTAACTCCACCGGTGGAACCGTTGAAGCAACGTAGCGAGACGTATACGGCCCGTCTGAATTTCGAAGTAGATAAACACGTTTTGTTACGCAATTATAAGAATAATGCCAATGTACTTGGTGAAGTAGATCGGATTGTCCATGAGATACATAATGACTCCAACCTGACTGTAACGGAATTTAAGGTTACAGGCTATGCATCACCTGAGGGCAATTACAATCGTAACATGAAGTTGTCGGAAAATCGGGCATTGGCGTTGGTCGGTTATTTGCGGAATCGTGGGGGAGTTGACAGGTCTTTGTTAACCGTTGATTGGAAGGGAGAAGACTGGACAGGTCTGCGTAATGAAGTCGCAGCTTCTCGCCTGAATGATAAAGAGGTTATACTCGCTCTTATCGATGGGGAGACTGATATTACCCGGCGAAAGAATCGGTTGCAGGCTTTGAATGGGGGCGTTACCTACCGAATGCTATTGCAAGACTATTATCCGCCTTTGCGTCGTAACGAATATACCATTGCCTATGTGGCACGTGCTTTCAATGTAGATGAAGCAAAAGAACTGATTAAAACAAAACCCCGGTATCTCAGTCTGAATGAGATGTTTCTTGTAGCCGATACCTATCCCAAGGATAGCAAGGAGTTTAAAGAAGTGTTCGACATAGCTGCTCGTATTTATCCCGATGATCCGATAGCACAGCTTAATACGGCGGCACTCGAATTGGAGAAGGGTGCTGTAGATGCTGCTATTATTCGTCTCCAAAAGCTGGATATGCCCGAAGCGTGGAATAATTTAGGAGTGGCCTACCTGATGAAACAGGAATATGGGAAAGGAGGAGAATATCTGGAGAAAGCAATAAATGCCGGTATACAAACGGCAGTATACAATATGGGGCAGTTAGCGGCTTGGCTAAAAACCCAGGAGTGACCAATAAATGTATTTATTAATTAAACAATTGTAGAACTATGAAAGTAGAATGGAAAAAACTAATGTTCGGCCTCGCAATCGGAGCCGGAATGATGATGATGGTATCTTGTAGCGATGAAGAGAATTTTGACCCTGGCGGCAGTCCCGGTAAAGAAGTGCCGGAACCAACGGAGAAAGCGTTTCTCTCCATGCGCTTATCTACCGGTTCGTTGGCCGGTACCCGGGTGGCAGTCGACCCGACAACCTCGGGACGTACAGAAGAACAGGTGGTAAATCATGTACGCATGGTGCTGTATGAAACCAAGAATAATACGGTGCGATACTCTTGGGACCTGAATGTATCTACTGATGGAGTGAATGAATTTACCGGAGGAGATGTAGTCAGAGGAGAAGACGTGCCTTCGGCTACTCCTACAGTGAGCCGTTTTGTGACGGTGGGGCGTGAAGTGGTGAAGCAGGACTATGAATTGCTTATTCTGATCAATCCTCCCGGCGAATTACTGGAAATAACCGAACAAGGAAATCCCAGAAGTTATTTATCACGTGCTGCCAACATGACAAAAGAGTCGTTGATACAGCCTTATGGTATTGCCGCAGACAATAACTTTTATATGACCAATCATCAGGATCTTATTTTTGTTCCTGAAGTAGAGCTGAAGGATAATCAGCGGATGGCTGAGGAAAATCCGGTGAGGGTAGAAGTAGAGCGTGCAGTAGCAAAAGTGGTTGTTAGTGGGGTGCCTGAAGTAGTGCCGCACGGAGACCGGATTGATAATTTGAAATGGGGGCTGGATGTAACCAACCAGTATACTTATTGGATGCGTAAAATGACTTTTATCGCTAATTCGGGTGGTGTGCCGGGCGAAATGGAACAGCTCAATAGCGGATACAGGGAAGAACGATATGCCGAGGACCCGAACTTTACCGGATTCAGTGCATGGAATGGTGGAAATCCTGCCGGGCAATTTGAATACCTGTCCGGAACTCCGGAGTTGACGAAGGATTTTGATGATTATGATTATACTCTGGAAAATACAATGGAAGCTGTTGAACAGCGCCATGACGTTACTACCCGCGTAGTGATCAGTGGTACTTATACACCGAATGGCTTTGGATCGGTGGCAACTCGTAACAGTGGTGGCATCAGCTTCTACTATTTCAAAGGTAATGCTATCAGAGTAGAAGCCATGAGAGACATGGTGAATGACAGGAACCTGATTCCTCAGGAATTGCGTGACGCCGGATTGGAACAGGCTATCAACGATGTACTGGCATGGAATCCGAATGCGTTTAACTCGCCTACGGCTTCATTTTCGGTGGGTGGCCTTAATTTCTACTATGAAGGAGTGTGCTATTATACTGTCCTGATTCGCCATTTCTCCAATAATATGGTACCCGTACTGATGGGATATGGACGTTATGGCGTAGTGCGTAATAACGTTTACCAACTTAGCATCAATAAGATTATTGGTCCGGGACAGCCGGTGATCAATCCTCCGGGAACAGATCCGGATGATGAAGATACCTCTTGGATCTCGGCAGATGTCAACATTATGCGGTGGTATATCCGTAATCAGAATGTAGAGGAACTTTTATAAATTCTTTCTTATTTAAACTAAACTGAAGTAGCTATGAACAGATTTATCGGATACATACAGGTTGCATGTTGCTGCCTTCTGCTATGTGCTTCCTGCGTCAGAGACGGGATGGATGAAGATTGCAACTCTTATGTCCGCTTTGTATACGACTACAACCTGGAATACATAGACCTGTTTCATAAGCAGGCAACCAAGATGAACTTGTATGTATTCGATGAAAAAGGCGTATTTGTGACAGAACTTGAAGAAAAATCCGGTGCTTTTGCACCGGATTATCTGATGACTTTACCTCAATCCATGGCAGGCAAGAAGTATATTTTTGTTGCTTGGTCCGGATTGTACGGCGAGTCGTATGATAAGGTTGCACTCACTCCCGGAGTATCTACACTGGCGGATCTGGAGGTCAGCGTCAATAACTTGAAAACCCGGAGTGGTGGGGGAGTGGTCGATAGGGAACTCCATCTGCTATGGCATGGCAAGCAGGCAGAAGTGTCTCCGCAATATAATAATGATGTCACTACTGTCTCGTTGCTGAAAAATACGAAAAAATTTCGCATTATCATGCAAATGCTTGATGATAGCAACATTGATGTGGATGATTATGATTTTCGGATCGTTTCACCCAATGGAAGGTACGATCATGAAAACGGCCTTTTGGGAGATGAAACGGACGAGAAAGTAGAATATACTACTTACCATACCGAAAACGATTCTGAAACCGGAGCTATAGCCGAACTGAACACATTGCGACTGATGACTGACAAAGAAAACAGATTGGTTATTACACATAAGCCATCGGGCAATGTGATTCTTGACATCTCTCTGAATAAGTATCTCAACGCGTTGAGGCTTCAGCAATATTCTGATTTACCTCTGCAGGAATATCTGGATCGTGCTGATAAGCATGGTATCATTTTGTTCTTTAAGGGCATGGATAGCAATGGAAACTATATTAGTGTGGATGTGCAGATCAACGGTTGGTTGATTCGGAAACAAGAGGTCGATGGAGTTTAGGTGGGAGGGTGTAGCCATCTGGGGCGGATGGCTACACCCAAACGTCGGGATGGCTACACCCTATATACTAAAGGGCGTAGCCATCTTTTTTATGCATATCTTCGTCGGGTAAGCTTATAATGTGTCGATAAAACTTTTTTGCTGTTCAAGAAAGCTGATTCTTTGTGCCTCTCCGCTCTCTGAGATCAGTGTAGAGTGCCTTTTTAACGATTGTATCCAATCTTTTTGTATCCCGCAAATTCGTGGGCTCTGAGAATCCATCGAATTAATGGAATATACCCGGAGGAGACTGATCTGGAAATCTTTCTTTTCTATATAGCTATAGGTTGCCTCAAAGTCGATATTCGATAAGTAAATGGCCACTTTGTTTCCGTTACCGAATTCTCCTTTTGCGGATATTTGTTCCAATTCATGCAGCAGCAGTACCAGTTCGTTTTTTAAATGCATCAGGTCTGTTTCCGAGATCAGATTTAATCCGGCAAAGTATTTCATTTCTTTCACGAACGAGTAGAATACGTTACTATCCCATATGAAACAAGTCTTTCTGCACGCCTTAACTGCTTCACTCAATAACTTGTGGGCATTTACCGCTTTGACGGGTATTTGCATACCCGACAAGTTGTTAGGAGTACGTATTTTCCCGTTCTGATAAATCCATCTGCATAAACGGAACTTCGATAGGTATTCATACGAAGAATAAAGAGTAAAAGGGATCACATTGGAAGCCGTATATATCTTCGTACTACTGTCGTCCTTTACATAATTGAAGATGCGAAGATAACGCTCTATAATTTCATAATAACTCTCCAGGGGATCGGGTGAATGCAGTAAGTTCAGGTCGAAAGTCACCCGGTTTGACTGGTGGTTCCCAATAATCTGGTCGATTGATATCCCCAGTTTACATGAAACCAGTGCAACCTCGTCGAAAGTGAAGGCTACTTCTCCCCGTAATCTTCGGTATACAGCTTCTTTTCCCATGCATAGCGCATCTGTCAGATAGTTAGCCAGATTTATTCCCCGGGGAATCCGCTCTTTCATTGCTGCAATAAGCTCGTTAACGATATAATTTTTCATAACTGCCATTTGGGTTATTGATTAATAATATTGTAATAATTGTAATAGCTTGTGGCATATACAAATATAGAGTAAGTAACCCGAACTTTTGTGTGGCATATCATGTGTGGAAAAAAGAGGGTATTTCTGATTGGGAAATAATTGTCGGAAAGACAGGTTGGGAATGAAAAAAAACAGATGGCAATGCCACCTGTTTTCGATAATTGTCACTATTCTCCCCAATTGTTTCGTTTTTCGTTTTAAGAAAGTTACAGGGTGTTTATTATTTCACGCTGTTCTTTAAAGAAGCGTATACGTTGCATCTCTCCGCTTTCGGATATTTGTGTTGAGAATTTCTTGAGTGATTGCACCCATTCTTTCAAACTGCGGAACATGCCGTCATCCTGGGTAGTAATGGCATTGATAGAATATATACGTATCATGCTGATGTGACTGTTGCTGGTTGCCACATAACTGTAAGTGGCGTCAAACTTAATATTCGAAATATAGATGCGTACATCATTGCCGGTTTCGTATTTACCTTTCCCGGCGAGTTCCTCCAATTCTTCCGTCAGAAGTAGTAAATCATCTTTTATCATTTCTTTATCTTTTTCAGATATCAGATGGATTTCCGAGAAGAACTGTATGTCTCTCACAACATGTTCAAAAACGGTATTATCCCAGATGTAATCTGTAGTTCTCATCTGCTGTGTCATGTTGACGAAGTCTTTTTGGGCATCATATATTTTGTGTGGAATCTCCAGTTCGTCAAAGTGTTTACATCTGATATTTTCGTTCTGATACATCCACTTAAACAAACGGAATTTCGAAAGAATATCATGCTTGAGATATAGTGCCTGAGGCAAAATATTCGATGACGTTGCCATTTCTGTTGTAGGGTCTTCACGGATACTGTCGAATGCATTGACATATCTTGTGAGGATGTCATGGTAAGTCTCGAATGTGTTACTATGGTGTACTACATTAAGATCGAATACTGCGTTATTGCTGAAACTCACACCAATCATTTTGTCGAGCGATATTCCTAATTTTCTTGAAATGACAGCAGCTTCTGCCAGTGTAAATGGTACTTCTCCACGCAGGCGGCGATAGATAGCTTCTTTACCTATATATAAGATATCCATCAATGTATTTGCCAGATTGGCTCCGGCCGGAACTTTTTCTTTTGCGGCTTCTATTAAGCCTGTATTTAATTCGTTTATTATCATAGCCTTTGTTTCTTTGTTTAACATATTTGCACCCTGGCTTGTTTCGGTATTCGCAACTATTTTTTCATTTGCAGCCTCTATTTGCATAATAAGTGAGTTGATACCGCTTAATGTAGATAGAGAGAAAGCATTTCTGAAACAGAAACATTCTATCGGTCACGAATATCTTCTGATCCTGATGTAGCTTTGTATACACCGAGTCGGAAGTTCCGTTTTTATGTTAAACCCCTAAAAATGATTATTATGGATTTAGAAAAAGTATTATTTAGAGAAATAGACAATAAAAGCCGTATTTTTTTGTATAAGGAAGGAGATTGTTGGAGTGCACACGATAATTCGGCGCGTCATCTTTGTTTTTTGTATTCGCAGTTCAATGCTTTTGATCGTATTTATCATGCATATGAGATTGTACTGAAGTGTGTTATGCTGAGTAATGCCATGATTGAGAAGTTTGTTGAACACACATTGGTACAGACGGGTCGAGCAGATGAAATGGAAATCAGCATTCCGGAAGAAAAAAAAGCGGAATTTGAAAGCTGGCGCAGCACGTTCGGAGTATAAATGAATTTTTAGAATTGGCGGCTTTTTATTAAAAATATGTGTTCGGAAAACTTGCATATTTTAATCAAATCGTTTACATTTGTGCAGATCTAAATGATAGAGGGCGCACGTTTGCCCTCTGTCATTATAAAATAATTACATGAAAAGAATCTTAGTTAGCGGAGGTGCCGGGTTTATTGGCTCACATCTCTGTACTCGGCTAATCAACGAGGGACACGACGTCATTTGTCTGGATAATTTTTTTACCGGATCAAAAGAAAATATTATCCATTTAATGGATAATCACCATTTTGAAGTGGTACGTCATGATATAACATTCCCATATAGTGCTGAAGTAGACGAAATATACAATCTTGCCTGTCCGGCTTCTCCCATACATTATCAGTACGACGCTATTCAGACCATTAAAACATCGGTGATGGGAGCTATCAATATGTTAGGATTAGCCAGAAGGCTTAATGCTAAAATTCTGCAGGCTTCGACCAGTGAAGTATATGGTGATCCGGAGGTACATCCGCAACCGGAATCTTATTGGGGAAATGTCAATCCGATAGGTATCCGTTCTTGTTATGATGAAGGGAAACGCTGCTCTGAGACCCTTTTTATGGATTATCACCGCCAGAATAACGTACGTATTAAAATTGTTCGTATTTTCAATACATACGGTCCACGGATGCTGCCCCATGATGGGAGAGTGGTTTCTAATTTCGTCATTCAGGCGTTGAAGAACGATGATATAACTATCTATGGGACCGGTGAGCAAACCCGTAGCTTTCAGTATATAGATGACTTGGTCGAAGGTATGATTCGGATGATGAATACGGATGATGATTTTACGGGACCTATAAATCTTGGTAATCCCAATGAATTTTCCATGCTTCAGTTGGCAGAGATGATTATCCGGAAAACCGGGTCGAAGTCAAAGATAACTTTCAAACCTTTGCCTCATGACGATCCTCAACAGCGTAAGCCTGATATTAGTTTGGCACAGGAAAAGCTGGGATGGCAGCCTACAATTTTGTTGGATGAAGGTCTGGATCGTATGATTGATTATTTTAAAAAGAAGTACACGTTATAATAAAATAAGAACTCAAGATTAAAGCTACATAAAGATGAATATGGAAATTAATCCCTCGGAATATAAAATTCTCATTGTAGACGATGTAATGTCAAATGTCCTTTTGCTGAAAGTATTGTTGACCAATGAGAAGTTTAACATAGTGACAGCCTGTAATGGAATCCAGGCACTGGATCAAGTGAAAAAAGAGAATCCGGATTTGATATTGTTGGATGTGATGATGCCGGACATGAGCGGTTTTGAAGTCTCTCAGAAATTAAAGGCTGATCCCGAAGCAGCTCATATTCCAATTATCTTTTTGACAGCACTGAATAGCACTGCCGATATAGTGAAAGGTTTTCAGGTAGGTGGCAATGACTTTATATCTAAACCTTTTAATAAGGAAGAGTTGATAATCCGTGTCACACACCAAATTTCTTTAGTAGCAGCCAAACGTATTATTGAAGCTAAAACGGAGGAGCTTAAAAAGACTATTATCGGGCGTGATAAGCTCTATTCGGTTATAGCTCATGATCTTCGTTCGCCTATGGGATCTATTAAGATGGTACTTAATATGCTGATCTTGAGTTTGCCCAAAGAAAAAATAGGTGAAGACATGTACGAACTGCTGACCATGGCTAATCAGACTACTGAAGATGTATTTTCTCTGTTGGACAACTTGTTGAAGTGGACAAAAAGTCAGATAGGTAAACTTAAAGTTGTATATCAGGATATTGACATGGTTGAAGTTGTGGAGGGAGTTGGAGAGATTTTCTCAATGGTGGCCGGTTTGAAGAATATTCATTTGCGTATTGAAGCACCGGAACATCAGGCTGTATATGCTGATATTGATATGATAAAAACAGTTATACGCAATTTAATAAGCAATGCTATCAAATTCAGTAATGAAGGTTCTGAGATCCTTATAAAACTAGAAGATATGGATGGAATGTCAATCGTTAGTGTGAAGGATAGCGGATGTGGTATTGATGAAGAAAGTCAGAAGAAACTATTGCACACCGATACACACTTCAGTACTTTCGGGACTAATAATGAAGAAGGTTCGGGACTTGGTTTGCTGTTGTGCCAGGATTTCGTAGTGAAGAATGGAGGTAAGTTGTGGTTTACTTCTGTTAAGGGTGAAGGCTCAACTTTCTATTTTTCTATTCCACTGAAAAAATAAGGCTTCAGCAGTTTGGGTGGATCGTTTGAGAATCAGACTATTCAAGTAGATAAAAATGGTGCAGACTATATTTCTAAAAATAAGTCTGCACCATTTTATTTTGTCTGATTCATTCGTGTGATTATACCAGTGGGAGCTTTTTATCGTTTACACATAGCTTTAAAATCGCAATATTCGCATTTCTTTAGATCCTCGGTTTGGGTGAACTCCTCTTGGTCGTTGTATATTTCCTCAAGTAGTGCCAATAGTCGTTCGCGGAACTCTTTTTCATAAACAGAAAAATCATCGACAGGTAGTTTGGGTTTGCGTGCTTCTCCCATTTCAATTACAGGAGAGTAGCTTTCGGAAGCTGCCCGATGGATATATAATAGAGAAGGAGCCACCTTTAATGTTTGTTGGCGTGCCATGATGGCGGCATAAAGGAAGGTTTGGAAAATATAGTTGGGACGCCCTTCGGCAGGTGTGAATAGTTGCTCCACATTCGCCGGCACTTTGGGGCTTCCTCCGGTTTTGTAGTCCACAATCCGAAGTGTACCTTCTTTACTATCCATACGGTCAATCGTACCTCCGATCTTTAATGATAACATTCCTTTGGGGCCTTCTATCTGGATATCTTCCGTTACTTTCTGTTCCATACCTATCATTCGGAAAGGAGCATATTGCAGATCGTTACGTAACAACTGGCGGAGATAGGAAGTGATAACCTTTGAGTTTATTAACTGTACTCCGTTATACTCGGGCTTTTCGTCAAGAGGAACGTGAAAAAATTCTTCTTTGAAGGCTGTATCGACATAATTTTGCAGACGGACATTATCGCGCAACAAACGTTCAATATCTTCTTTGTGTATTTCTTGCTTGTGGGCTGTCAGGTCCAGATAGGCTAATTGAGCCGAACGGTGGAAGATAGTTCCGAACAGAGCGGAATCAATCTCTGCACTGACCTCATCGGGGGCCTTGAGACGTGCCACGTAACGGAAATAAAACTTCAGTCGACAGTCGAGATATGTATTCAGTGCAGATGGAGAAAGCATCAAGGCATCGGCGTTATGTGAGAAATCGTAGGTCTGGTATAAACGATCAATGATTTCCGGTGTTTTTGTGATACGGATGTCCCGGCTGTTTTGTGGTGATTGGCCTGCTTCCAGATATTCACGGCTGATTTCATGTGACCATTCGATCAGGAACTGTAGCATAAAGCGTGACCATTCTCCCCGGTTTAGTCCATCCGATGAAGTGTTATACATCAGGGTGATATTTTCTGCCCGCTGGATCAGGCGATAGAAATAATAGGCATAAACTGCATTCTTGTGTTCAATGGTAGTCATGCCGAAAGCCTTACGTAGGTTATATGGAATAAACGATGATTCGCCTCCCGATTTAGGTAACTGTCCTTCATTAAGCGAGAGGAGGAGCAGATTACGAAAATCAAGATTGCGTGTTTCCAAAACTCCCATTATCTGCATTCCTATGGCCGGTTCACCATGGAAGGGGATATTGGCGGCATTTAATATTTTGTTCAGCAGGCGTTTCAGAGTTTCTATACGCACTTGCAGTTCACCGTTGTCAATCAAGTTGAGTAACCTGTTTACCAGAGTGAAACTCTTAAAAAGAGATTCACGGTACAGTTGGTTGAAAATATCATCATTCTCCTGCTCATGACGGTATAGAATAGATACCTCTTTCAGTAATTCCGTTATGTAAATACAGAGCTCCCGAATGCCATTACGGGGAGTGAATAATAAATCCAGAAACCTGTCTTTCTTTAATTCGGAAGGAAAAGGATAAAAGCGGTTGGTTTTAGTGAGTTCCCGTTGCAATGGTTCGGCATTGTCCGAAAGACGACGGGTATACGGATGTTTTAATATAGTTTGTACGGCCTCATAAGTGTATCTTCCTGATTCTGTACGGTATCCGCTGGTTTGCAGTTCGAGTATGGCATTGATAAAGCTATATACCGGTGTTTGTGCCAGTGGAAATCCCATGGTGATATTAACGTTCCTTACTTCTTCCGGGATGGAATGCAAGACAGGAAGGAGTAAGGCTTCATTACATAGAACGACAGCATTTTCTTTTTCTTCACTACTCAGGTTCTTCCTGATCCATTCGGGCAGATAACGGGCCTGAGCGTTTTCGGTGGGTGAAGAGATAAAACGGACCTTCTTGGGTTTTCTCAATTCATCAAACAATTCGGCCGGAAGCTCGTTGGGGAACAGTTTGAGATTACGATTTATAAATTCTCCGGCTTCGTGGCGTTGTTTGTGTTGTGAAGGAAGTTGAGTATAAAATACATCGTAGTCCCAATAGAACAGGGCCTTTCCCGTACTCTGCAATTGCCGGAAGAAGTGGGTCTCTACTTTGTTCAGTACATTGAAGCCGACAAATACGTAACGATCGTACTTCAATGATTCAGGCTCAAGGTGTTCAATGACGTTCCGGTAGAGCATACCTTCATATGCAAGTCCTGATTCTTCCAGATTCCTTCGGTACTGACGATATATATTACCCAATTTATCCCAAAGTGAGATAAATTTCTCCTTTAACAGTGTTCGCTTTTCAATAGAGAAATTCAGGAAAAACTGTTGGATCGCTTGTTCTTGCTCTTCGTCGAGAAAGTTGTAATCGTCCATGACGTTTTTCAGGTCCTGAAGATTGGTAAATAGCTTGTCGGCATCAACCATATTTTTGTCCACGTCATCGAAGTCGCTTATCAGTAGCTCACCCCAGAAGTAGAAATCGTCAAGTGATTCTTCGCTTTTCGTTTCTTCACGGAATACCTTGTAGAGTTCACATACCAGACGAATCGGATCTCCTAACTTCAAGACTGAAAGCTGTTGGAACAGTTCGCTGATGCTTACATAAGCAGGTGACCAAAGTGGTTGATCGGATTGGTTGGCTAAATGCTCGTTAAAGAACAGGCTGGCACGTTTATTTGGGAAAACGATAGCTGTACGTGACAGATCGTTCCCTATCTTGCTATAGAGGTCCTGTGCGACCAACTGGAGAAATGTTTTCATACTTTTTCAATTATTTCTTCTTCCACATACCACAGATAGCCTGTGATGTTTTTATATCCCATTCGGGAGAGGAGTTGCATGTATCCTTTCACCTGTTTGTTGTACTTCTTATTTTCTTTACCAAACTTAAAATCCACTACGACGACTTGCCCGTCTTTCATCATCACTCGGTCAGGGCGCCTGGTTTGCAATACTCCTTTATCTTTGTAGATGATGGCGCATTCGTTAAACAATTTCCACTCGCCGGAATACCATTCCTGTACTTCAGGCAGAGAGAAGGCTTTCATGGTCAAAGTACGTATTTCCCCTTCTGTCTCTTTGCTGCCGATAACACCTTCGAATACCAGTTTTTGGATGGCAGATTCTATATCTTCTTTCGTTTCAATGGCAGAAAACAGTGTATGCAATAATTGTCCATGATTTATGAAGCGGTCATCCGATTCTTCTTCAGAAAGTCCTTTTATGAAATCGGCTGAACGGTTTGATTGCCGGAACTCAATATCCGGATGCATGGATTCCATGCTAACCGGAAGTTTCTTGGGTTTGCGTGTAAGCTTGTTGCCTGAATCGACCATTTTTTCATCTTCGGACGGGCAGAGGTCACCAAACTCATATACTTGCTCCTCGTCCCATTCTTGCTCCAACTTACAGGCTGCTTGCGGTAATGCTCCGGCCAATAACTCAGACATTGTGTTTCTTTGTCCTTTCCGACTCCAGATAATCAGGTTCTTGCCCGCACGGGTAAATGCTACATAGAGCAGGTTCAGGTTGTCTACCCAAAGTTGCAAGCGCTCGTGCAAGTAGTCATTCCGGTATACCGATTCTGCCATCGCAGAAGAATAGTTTACCGGTACAATATCTAACTCGTTGAAAGGAGACTCTTGGGGTACGCACCAAACGAGTTGATTATTTGTTTCATTTTCCATTTTCCAGTCGCAGAAGGGGAGAAGTACTGTATGAAATTCCAACCCTTTGGACTTATGGATGGAGAAGATACGTATGCCTTCTACTTCACCGCTTGGTATTGTTTTACCAGATAAAGTTTCGTTCCAGTATCGGATAAAGCTGTCCGTATCTGAAGAGTGGCTTTGAAGATAATCGGTCACTGCATCAAAGAAAGCAAATAAATAAGCATCCTGCTGCTTGATGCGGTGCAGCTCAAAGAGGTTGAAAAGTTCTTCCAGTAGTTCGTAGAGAGGCATCAGACGGAGTTCTGCCATCCTTTCCAGAAAAGCAGAAGGCAATAGTTCTTCAGCCTTATGGAAGAGCAGTGAATTAAGATTGTTTTCGGTATGAAGTACTTGTAACTGATAGTTAGTTGCAAGTTGAGCTTTTACAATCCGATTTTCCGGATCGGAAAGATAGCGCAGGGCATCCAGCATCATGCAGATGGCAAGTGAAGCGTCGAGCCGGAAGGCTTCGTCAGACACAACCTTATAATGCAGTTGTTTGTCAAAGTAATCGGCAATGCGGGGGATACTTTTATTCTTTCTTACCAAAATGGCGATATCGTTCAGCTTTATACCCGATTGTATCAGATGTTCTACTTCCGTTCCGAGGCTGATAAGGGTTTGTTCGGTATAATCGTGTTTTTCATCTGATTCGAGAAACTCGACTTTAACGTATCCTTTTTGTTCGTTCCGGGGGGATTCTTGCTCCACATCAGCATATGCATTAATTAAAGGCTCACAAATGCTTCCCAATTGCTTATTGTGTATTTCGTTCAGATAATCTACAGCAGCCGTAAAGATACTGTTGTTGAACCGTATGATGTTGGTTTCACTTCGTCGGTTGGTCTTCAGTGTTTCTGTACGGATGGAAAAGTATCCAAGGCGTTTGTTCAATCCGTTCAGGATGCCCCAATCACCGTTTCGCCAGCGATATATAGATTGCTTGACGTCACCAACGATCAAGCTGTCCGCTCCTTGTGAGAGGCCTTCAAGAAGCAACAGTTTAAAGTTATCCCATTGCATCCGGCTGGTATCCTGAAATTCGTCAATCATCACATTACGGATGTTTGTTCCGATTTTCTCAAACACAAAAGAAGAGTCTCCGTCTTTTACCAGTTGATGGAGCAGAGCATTGGTGTCTGAAAGGAGAAAGCGATTGTTTTCACGATTTAGTTGACGTACCTCTTCATCAATATTAGCCAATAGTTGTACTTTGTTTAAATGTTGCATTGAGAGCCGGCAACTGTTTACAATCCGGTTATTGCGTGAGCGATGTTGCTCAGCATCTTGCAGAAGCGGCATTAAGATGGAGGAGGCTAATACGATGATGTCAGTATAGTATCTGGAAGTTTTGGCAGCCCAGTTTGTTTCGTCCTCCAGACATTTTACTACGGTTGTATTCGCTATTTCGTCCCCTAATATACCATTCCTGAGCTTATTAAAGTAGCTTCCTATCCCTTTAGCACCGTTTTTTAAATCAGTTGGCTTTAGCGATTGGCTGGAAAGTACATTTTCAAACTGCTGAGCGAAATCTTTCATTTGTTCAAGAGCGGCTGTTTCCATCTCTTTTAATGTCTTGCGATACTCGCGGATTACATTCGGGTCGCGAAGACGTTGACGGAGACCGTCACCTTTTTCAATATACCCTTCATCAAAAATATTGCGTCCGAAATTTTTAATCTCATCCGAAACATTCCAGCGTTTGTCATCAGCAATGCGTTCGTTTATGTAATCAAGTAGCCATGCCAATACCGGTGAATTAGGGCCCAATTTTTCAATCATACTGTCTACGGCATCACTTAATACTTCAATATTATTCAGCTCGATATTCAGGTTGGGACTCAGCTCAAGTTCGCGGGCCAGATTACGCATGACGGATTGGAAAAAGGAATCGATGGTTTCGACACGAAACCGGCTGTAATCATGGAGCATGTAGCTCAAAGCTATGCCAGCTGTTTTTCGTATTTCATCTTCCGAACGGCCTGTCTCAGCGATGATGCGTTTTAAGTACGCATCCGAGTCCGGGTCAGCTATATGTATTCCATATAGCTGACTGAGAATACGTTCCTTCATTTCGGCAGTAGCTTTATTGGTGAAAGTCACTGCCAATATCTGGCGGTAGGCACGCGGGTTTTGTATTAGCAACTTGATATACTCAGCGGCCAGGGTGAATGTTTTCCCGGAACCGGCAGAGGCTTTATAGACAATAAGTTCGCTCATTCACAGTTTATGTTGGATAATAATTATTTTCTTTTTACTATTTCAAACGGCACGCGCACTGAAACACCGTTTTTCATTAAATTGGTCAGGTTCGGATATAACCGTTCTTTGAAAGAGTCCCAGCTGCGATGTTCCATTTGGGTCCATCCGGCTTCTGCCAATGCCAGTCCGCGAGGATAGGTCATGTACGTTACCCGGTTGATATCTTTTATTGCTTCTCCCCAAAGCGTTCCCATTACGCCCAGAATATGTGCTTGTTCGGATGCAGGTCTTCCGTATCCCGGGTCAAATTGATAACAAGTTTCGAGCGTTGTGACAGGCATTCCCCAATTGTTGAATTCCGGAAGATCACCTTTAAACTGGGGATAATCGAGATATGCAAATTCTCCCGGTGCCATGATCAGAGGGTTGCCGTGCTGTCGGGTCAGCTCCTGGCAAGTAGGTGTCAATCCGTATCTCCAGCTTACGAGTGTCACATCTTTGGGGTAAGGAAACAGATAGTCATTGGCAGGCATACGAATATTATCCAGTTCGCACCAAAGGATCGGCTGTTTTCCATCTGCCCGTACAAAACTGAGCATTCGGTCGAAGAAAGGAATCATTAACTGAGATGCTTTTTCATATTTCAGTTCTTTCATCATCTTTTGGCAGCGTTCGCATTTGGTCCAGTTTTTTTCTATTACTGCCTCGTCGCCTCCCAAATGGATATAGCGTGAAGGGAAGAGAGCACTTACTTCGTCAATAATGTCTTTGTATACCGTGTATACCTTTTCATTATTGGCGCAAAGCATTAAATCTACTGTTTTACCCACATTCTTTTCAATGGTATCGGTATGTGTACATCCCAATTCCGGATAAGCGGCTAATACAGCAACCGTATGCCCGGGAATGTCCAGTTCCGGGATTATTTCAATATGGCGTTCAGCTGCATAATGAATCAGATCGGTTAGTTCTTCCTGAGTATAAAAAGGTTGTCCGGCTGTAAGCTTCGGGTGCTTTTTGATCTCCATTCTCCATCCCTGATCATCTGTCAGGTGGAGTTGAAGCACATTGTATTTGTATCGTACCATTTGGTCAATGTAGAATTTTACATCTTCTACCGGCAAAAAATGCCGGGCAGGATCGAGCATTAAAGCCCGATATTCAAAGCGTGGAGCGTCATCAATGCTGACTGCAGCCATTTCTTTCCGATTGGTGGTACATACATCTCCTAAAAGTATTTGATCAACCGTCATTACCCCATAGAAGACAGCTGCTGCACTGGCTCCGCTAATGGTAATTCCTTTCTGATCTATTTTGAGTTTATAATGTTCTTTCCCGTTTAGTTGCGGATCAATAGTTAACCGGATGGCTGATTGCCGTGAACCGGAAAGAGGGATATTTATTTGCATCCGATCTTTCAGGATGGCTTGCAGGGTGGTAGCCGCAAACTTAAGTTCCGGTTGCTCTGGATGAATAGAGATATTTTTGCCTGTCAGGCTAAAAGGTTTACTTTGCAGTTGCTCTATATGATTGGGCATAGGCAACAGGGCCGAACGATTGTTTTGTGCAATTGCCGTAAAGGCAAAAAGAAGGAAAATCAGTCCTAAATAGTTTTTCATGGGATTAATTTATTTAATTAGTTTCGCGGCAAATATACGATTATTGTACGAGAAAACGGACACTTCAGCACAGAAAGAGGGGAGAACTGAACTTTCTTTTTAATCGAAAACTTGCATAAAAATGTGATATTTACTCATGAAATAGAGAAAAAAAGTCAAAATGTATCATTCTTATTAGGTATTATGGGCTATTTTGTTACCTTTGCGCCCCCTTATTCCATAGCGTAGAATAAGGTTAAGTGCTAATTAGATTTAACATGAGACTAAAAACAATCCTACTGACCACTGTGGCCACCGGTTCATTTTTGTGCGAGCCTGTCGCTGCTATGCGTGTTGAACCTCCCGCTATTTCTGAAATGGGATGGTTCTCGAAAAAGAAAAAGAAGAGTAATCCCCAAGACAGCGTCAAAGTTGAGAATGAGTATGAGAAACTGACGGGAAGCGATAGTGTCGCTCATCGCGGTATGTTCAATGTGTTCCGGAAGAAGAATGATTACTACTTTGAGATTCCCGCCACTTTGTTGGGACGTGATATGCTGGTAGTAAATAAACTGCAACGAGTACCTTCGGAACTGAATGAGGCCGGAGTGAACCGCGGAACTAACTATGAGAACCAAATGATCCGTTTGGAACTGGACAAGCCGGCTAATAAATTATTAATCCGTCAAAGTCGGCCTTTGCCTCTTTCTCCATCCGAAGATGCTATCAGCCAATCGGTGAAGGACAACTATATATCTCCGTTAATAGCCGGTTTCAAGATAGAGGCATATAATAATGACTCTACCAGCATGTTGATTAAGGTAAACGATATATATGATGGTACGGAGACAAGTATTAATAACGTATTTACCAATATTAATCTGGGAACATCGGCTATAAAGAACTTATCGAGAATTTTATCCATTAAGTCTTTCGATAATAATGTAGTGGCAACTTCAGAACTCACTACACGTGTCACAGAAGGGACTACTACTATCTACGTGACAGTGGAGGTAAGTTCGTCTATCCTGTTGCTTCCCGAAGTGCCGATGACCGGACGTCTGGATAATCCTCGCGTGGGGTATTTTACTAATCCTCTGACTAACTTCAGTGATGGTCAACAACGGGTGAATAAAAAACAATTCATTACCCGCTGGCGTCTTGAACCAAAGCCTGAGGACAGGGAAGCATATCTGCGCGGTGAACTGGTAGAGCCCCATAAGCCCATTGTATTTTATATAGAAAACTCTACGCCTTATCGGTGGAGGAAGTATATCAAACAGGGAATTGAAGACTGGCAGGTAGCTTTTGAGCGTGCCGGATTTAAGAATGCCATTATAGCCAAAGATATTACCGATGATATGGAGGTGGATATGGATGATGTAAACTACTCTGTATTGACATATGCCGCATCTACCAAGGCAAATGCGATGGGACCCTCTATTCTTGATCCGCGTTCGGGGGAAATACTTGAGGCTGATATAATGTGGTGGCATAATGTGCTTTCAATGCTTCAGGAGTGGATTACGGTACAAACCGGTGTGGTTCGTCCCGAAGCTCGCGGCGTAACACTGCCGGATAGTCTGATGGGGGATGCTATGCGTTTTGTCGCTTGCCATGAAGTAGGGCATTCACTCGGGTTACGTCATAATATGATGGGTTCTTGGGCTTTTCCTACCGACTCTCTTCGTTCGAAAGCTTTTACCGACCGGATGAATTCTACTTCATCATCCATAATGGACTATGCCCGCTTTAATTATGTGGCACAGCCCGGTGACGGTGTGAAAGCTTTGTCACCTCATATCGGACCTTATGATATTTTTGCCATAGAATATGGTTACCGTTGGTATGGCAAACAGACTCCGGAAGAAGAAAAAGGATTGTTGCAGGATTTTCTGGCAAAACATACCGATCGGCTTTACAAGTATAGCGAGGCACAGGATCCCCGGGATGCCGTTGACCCTCGTGCGCAGAACGAGGATCTTGGTGATGACCCCATCCGTTCTTCGCAGTATGGTATTGCCAATTTGAAGCGTATTGTTCCTCAAATAATCCAGTGGACCACTACCGGGGAGAAAGGGCAAACATACGAAGAGGCGTCACGTTTGTATTACGCAGTTATCAATCAATGGAATAATTATCTCTATCATGTGATGGCAAATATCGGGGGTATCTATATTGAGAATACAACCGTAGGTGATGGCGAGAAGACTTATACGTTTGTGGAAAAAGAGAAGCAGCAGGCTGCTTTGAAGTTTTTGCTCGATGAAGTATTGTGTTATCCTAAGTGGTTGTTCGATCCGGAGGTTGCACAATATACTTATCTGCTCAGAAATACACCTTTAGGAGTAGTGGAGAATGCACCGACTCAAGTGTTGAAAAATGCACAGTCCTATATCTTTTGGGACTTGCTATCAAATAATCGCCTGATGCGTATGTTTGAGAATGAGTCTGTAAACGGCAGAAAGGCTTTCACAGCCGTGGAAATGATGGATGGTCTGCATAAGGGGATTTTTGCCGTAACCGAGCGTGGCGGCTTACCCGATGTGATGACCCGCAATTTGCAAAAAGGCTTTGTAGATGCATTGATTACTGCTGCTGCCGAAAGCGAAGGAGTGAAGGTGAACAAAAAGTTGACCGATAACCATTTCTTGTTCGATCATCAGGCACCGCTTTGCAGTTGTGACGATCATGCACATCGTTCGGCATACGCCGACCGTATGGGGGCACGCCGTGAACTGAATTTTTATGGTTCTCAGATAAATCGTATTTCCGATGCCATTTCAGTGAAACGGGGAGAGCTGCTCCGCATTAAAGATTTGCTCCAGAGCCGTCTGGGTACATCGGATGTAGCCACCAAATATCATTATAAAGATTTAATTTTGCGTATCAACACTGCGTTAGGCATTTCTAAGTAAATACACCAAAAACACAAAGTTCCCTCTGACAAACACTCAACGATTTTATTTGCTGAGCGAGGGGCTTTGTGTATTTATATAAATAAAAGACAGTTTTCAAAATGAGTATTAATTTTATAGGATGTAACAAATGAAAAGACACGTTTTTATTCTTTTATTGTCTTTTGTCGGAGCATTGACTTCTGCATTTGCCGCCGACAGGCAAGTTCAAGGAGTGGTGATCTCATCGGAAGATAATATGCCGTTGATAGGTGCTTCTGTCTATATAAAGGCAGAGGATCTGTCAAAAGACGGCAACTCTCCGACAATGACAGGAGTGATTACCGACATAAATGGTAAATTCAATATTTCAGTACCCGAGGGAGTAACTCGTCTATTCTGTAGTTATGTAGGATATGATGTGCAGGAAATTAAGCTTGTTCCCGGGAAGAATCAATATGAAATAACTCTTTCTCCATCGGCACAAATGCTTGATGCAGTAGTAGTGACCGGTTATCAAACTGTAGAACGTCGTAAACTGACAGCTGCCGTTGGGAAGCTGAACATTTCGGATGAAACTATTGGTGCTGTAAAAAGTATCGATCAGGCATTGGCCGGACAAATTGCCGGACTTTCCGTAACCTCTACTTCCGGTGCACCCGGTGCACCGGCAAAAATACGTATTCGTGGAACTTCGTCATTAAATGGAACTCAGGATCCGTTGTGGGTTCTGGATGGTATTCCATTGGAAGGTACGGATGTACCTCAGCCAGAGATCTTGAATGATATTTCTAATATACAACAGTCGTCTATTGCCGGATTGAATCCTGCGGATATTGAAAATATTACCGTACTGAAGGATGCGGCTGCTACTGCCATTTACGGGGCTCGCGCTGCAAATGGTGTGATTGTGATAACTACTAAAAAAGGAAAAGTAGGGAAGCCGGTGATTAACTTTTCTTCAAAGTTTACTTATATGCCTACACTGAGTTCCAAGCGTTTGAATCTGTTGAACTCTCAGGAGAAAGTAGATCTGGAACTTGAACTGCTCCGTTCTAATTTTGCCTATGGGAATAATAAGGGTGGAGTCTCTAAAATCATTTCCGGCTACGGTCTGACCGATGCATACAAAAACGGGGGCTGGGGAGCATTGACTTCTGAAGCGCAAGCCGATATCAACCGGTTACGGGATACTGAAACCGATTGGAATGATATTCTCTTTCGTGATGCTTTTAATCAGGAGTATAGTTTGAGCCTTTCGGGAGGTAACGAACGTGTAACCTATTATACCTCTATCGGATATTATAAAGAAAACGGTAACGTAAAAGGTGTTGGGTTGGATCGTTTGAATATTGTAGCGAAGACTTCGTATAAAGTCAACCGCATGTTAAAGTTCGGTGCTTCTTTGTTTGCCAACCGTCGTAATAACAAAACTTACCTGACAGATACGTACGGATTAGTGAATCCGGTTTACTATTCACGCAAGGCCAATCCATATTATCAGCCTTTCGACGCAAATGGAAATTACGTGTACGATTTCGATGTACAAAATACTTCTGATACAGATTTAGGTTTTAATATTTTTGAGGAACGTAAAAATACATCGAACGAAGAGACAATTAATGCGATTTCATCTATTTTCGATGCTGAACTGAGATTCAATGATAAGCTGAAGTTTACTACCCAGCTTGGGTTGCAATTAGATAAGGCCTCAAAAGAACAGATTGCCGACCAGGAAAGTTTCTCAATGCGTTTAACCCGTAAGAACAGTAAATATTGGGATTCTGCTTCTCAAAGCAACAAATACTTCATACCGGACGGAGGCGTGCACAAAGCATATGAAAACACGAATTCTCAGATTACCTGGAAGGCAATGGGAGAATATCGGGATAGCTTCAATGATATTCATGAACTGGAAATAATGGTGGGTACTGAATTGCGTAAAACCTGGTATGAGACACTCTTTTCCGCGGGATATGGTTTCGACAGACAGACGTTGACTACGAAGCCGGTTATCTTTCCGGACGAAGATCGTGCCAAACAATTTCCACTCCATAAGAAAACGTATAAAGAGAATGCTTATGTTTCTTTCTTCTCCACAGCTTCCTATTCGTTGATGAACCGTTATACATTCGGAGGAAGCATCCGTTTTGACGGTTCGGATTTATTTGGTGTCGATAAGAAGTACCGTTATCTTCCTCTGTATTCAATAAGTGGATTATGGCGGTTATCGAATGAACCTTTTATGCAGGGAGCCAGAAAGTGGATGGATAATCTTGCATTCCGTGCTTCATATGGTATTCAGGGAAATATAGATAAAAACACTTCTCCTTTCTTGTTGGGCAAATATGTGGTAGACAATATTTTACCGGGTGGATCCGAACATATGATCGATATAAACTCGGCTCCGAACAAGAAACTTCGTTGGGAGAAAACTCAATCCGTGAATGTTGGGTTTGATTTCTCGGTACTCAATCAGGCAATTAACCTGAGTGTGGATTATTACTATCGTAAAGGTACAGATCTGATCGGAAGACAAATGTTGCCTCTTGAAACCGGTTTTGTTTCGACCAGTGTCAATTGGGCGAGTATGACCAATAAAGGTGTGGAAGTATCTCTTTCCACACGAAACGTTGCTACCAAAAATTTCTCATGGTATACGAACTTCAACTTTGCCTACAATAACAACAAGGTATTGCAGGAAGCTATTCCGGAGGCTCAGACTACTCCGGGGCGTGAAGGATATCCGGTCAGTGCTATTTTTGCGATAAAGACTGCCGGATTGGATGCGGATGGTTATCCTCTGTTCTATGATAAAGAAGGGAAGAAGGTTACTTTGAAAGAACTGTATCGCTTACAGGATCCTTATGGATTAGGTTTTACGGTTAGTTCGGATGTAACTCCGGCAGAAGAACGTGGATTTTATTCATATATGGGTTCGGAAGATACTCCTTATACCGGTGGTCTGATCAATACATTCAGTTATAAAAACTGGGAGTTGACAGCGAATTTATCCTTTAATTTAGGAGGATATGTACGTACGACCCCTTCCTATAACTCTATCAATTTTGATCGGGGACAGAATGTGAATCGTGACATTTTGGATCGTTGGACTCCGGAAAACACCGACGGACATTTACCGGCATTGATTACCAGTGAAAAACGTGCTGATGAGTATTATTGGTATGATCAAAAGAGTGATATATATCGGCATCTGGATATTTGGGTGAAGAAGCTGAATTATTTCCGTTTGCAGAATCTGCGTTTAGGTTATCGTTTACCGGAGAAAATGACCAAAGCTTTGGGAATGGGGGCAGCTTCGGTAGCTATTGAAGGACGTAATCTACTTGTATTTGGTTCAAGCTACAAAAATTTTCTCGATCCGGAATCAATGTACAATCCGTATGCACCGCCCATTCCTAAATCAGTAACGTTTAGCTTGAATTTAAATTTTTAATCATTAAGCAGAAAAAAGAAGATGAAAAAAATATATGTTTTGACTTTATTGAGTTGTCTGTTGATGCTATCTGCCTGTGATAGTTATCTGGACATAAAACCGGTGGGAAGCGTGATCCCCCAAACTGCTGAAGAGTATCGCGCTTTATTGGCGCGTGCTTATCTGAATGTACCGAAGGACCGCGGACAAGCTTGTTTTCGTTCGGACGAGATGATGGTGAATGATAATGAATACGACCGGAATTCATTCGGAGACATCGAACGTTGGAATGATGTTTCTCCGTTTCCGGGGACGAGTCAGTTTACCTGGTCCAATTTCTATAATGTACTTTTTATAGCTAACCAGTTGATCGAGAATGAAAAAGAAATTACAGAGGGCACTCCTGAAGTAGTGAACCAGCTGGTGGGGGAGGCCTATCTACTTCGTGCTTATATGCATTTTGTTTTGGTAAACTTACATGGTCAGCCATATACTAAGCCCGGAGCCTTAAGTTCAAAGTCAGTACCTTTGAAGTTGGATACGGATATTGAAAAGACATTAGGACGCAATACTGTAGAAGAAGTTTATATTTCTATTTTGTCAGATATCGAACGGGCTCGTGAACTGATAAACAAAGAAGAATGGGAAACAGTTTTCTCTTATCGGTTCAGCGTTTTGGCAGTAGATGCATTGCAGTCCCGTGTCAGCCTATATATGGGTGAGTGGCAGAAATGTCTGGAATCTGCCGAAGCAGTATTAGCAAAAAAATCTGTTCTTGTTGATATGAACGAAGCCTCCTTTGTCCTGCCTAATCATTTTGAATCAGTTGAAACCATAACGGCATTGGAGCAAGTTATGAGTTCAGTAGTCAATAACGCCGCATGGGCTCCTGCCTCTTTTCTTACTATTTATCAGGAAGGTGACAGGAGATTGGCTGCCTATTTTGCTGCTCCCGATGAAAATGGAAATCGAAAGAGTTCTAAAGGAGGGAAAAGAGATTACTCCTGTACTTTCCGTGTAGGTGAACTTTATCTCAATGCAGCCGAGGCTGCTGCGCGTCTGGACAAATTGCCGCAGGCACGTACACGTCTTTTGGAACTGATGCAGAAACGTTACACTCCCGTAGCTTATGTTGAGAAAAAGAATGCTGTGAATACAATGGATAAAGATGCTTTGATTGGTGAAATATTGAATGAACGTGCCCGTGAACTTGCTTTTGAGGGACATCGCTGGTTTGACCTTCGTCGTACTACGCGTCCACGGATTGTGAAAGTCCTCCAAGGCGAAACCTATATATTGGAACAGGATGATCCACGCTATACGATTCCTATTCCGAAAGATGCTATTGCTGCCAATCCGGGATTAGCCAACTAATACACATGAAGATCTAAAAAAGCACACACAACCCAAGCCGCAGAGTCTATAAAAAGATTTTGCGGCTTTTTTTATTTGTAATTTATCGCTGTGCCCTAATAAATAGCTTACGTTAGTATTGATTTAGAATGAAACTTTACTTGTCAGAAAAGTAATTATCTCCTTTCAGAATGTATGAACGGAATTCAGGGGATACAAATTGAGTATTTTATTTATATATCTGCAAATTAGATGATTAGAATGCTTTGTTGCTTGTCGGTCAAAGCTTTGTTTTAACACAGTGTTAAAGCAAGGCTTTTGATGATAAAGAAGAAGTCTTTTAAGTGCAAAAGATTTATTCTTTCTATTCAAGAATGGAATACTTTAAGAATAGCATTAACATTGTTAATTGGGAATTCTTCCGAAACGAGGAGCCGTATTGTTATATTTTATAGGATATAGGAAAAAACTAACAGATTCCTTTGTGGGTGATTAGACAAAACCGTATTTTTAGAGGTCATAATACTGATATTGATGAATTATCAGAATGTATGTGATAAAAATCAGAATAGAGAATAGAAGGAAATAGCGTAAATTTGCCCAATATCGTCATTTAGTAAATAAGAAGCCATATAACACAGACATTATGCCTGACGAAATAAAGAATATAAAAACATACCGGAAAAAAGAACGCATGATTCTCTCCCGCTCCATACGGAGAAGGAGAAGGTATATTGAGGTAGCTTTCGGAAATAACGATGCTGCAAGGCTATTGTTGTCAAAGGAGAAGGGTGTGCTGTTTGAAAGTGACAAGGCATACCTGCCGGCAGAAGACTTTGTTTTGGCAGACTTCTTCGACCGTTATGTGAATCTTGCATTTATTGACTATTCCAAAGTAACAGACACTACAAATAAACCGGAGAAAGAAAAGACCATCCGCTCGGAACTGCCTGCGGGCTTTTGGGAAAAGCTGAAACAGATGCGTTACAGCAATCATACAATACGGGTATATACTACCTATATCGGAGATTTTCAACAGTATTTTGCCGGAAGCAACCTGAAAAGGATTTCGCCGGACGAAATTAATGCCTACCTGCTTCATCTGATAGACAAGAAAAATATCTCTTCCTGCCAACAGAACCAACGTATCAACGCGATCAAGTTCTATTATGAAAAGGTGCTGGGCAACGAACGTCACTGCTACAAGGTAAACCGTGCAAAACGTGAGAAGACATTGCCGGATGTATTGAGCAAGGAAGAAGTGAAAGACTTTCTAACAGTAGCTAAAGAAGATTTGCGGTTTTATTGCATGTATTCGCTGTTGTACTCGGCAGGGCTTCGTATCAGTGAATTGCTGAATTTAAAACCGGATGATATAAACATTTCCCGTTCACTGATACATGTGCGACAGGGAAAAGGGAAGAAAGACCGATATACGCTGCTATCCAAACCGTTTATCAATAAACTGGAAGAATATAGGATAGCATATCAGCCGGAAAAGTGGCTTTTTGAACGTGAAGCCGCAGTACAATTCTCTGAAAGTATCGTTTCCAAAAAACTGAAAGAGATAGCCCATGAAGCAGGAATAACAAAAAGAGTATATCCCCACTTGTTCCGCCATTCGTTCGCTACACATTTGATAGAACAAGGAACAGACTTGAAAATCATAAAAGAACTGTTGGGGCATGAAAATATTGAAACCACCGAGATGTACGTCCATATTGCAGACACTTACAAAAGCAAAATTAAAAGTCCGTTGGACGATATTTTAGAAGAAGAGATTTAATAAAATACTTAGAGAAAATAACAGCGAAACATTAAATGACCGCTGTTAGCATAACGTTAGGCGCAAAATAGTAAAACAAAAAAATATTAGGTTATGGATTTCTTAAAGTGCATGAACAATTTTCCGTGGAATAGATTTGCCACGGTATATGAAACCAATTCAATCGGCTTAAAAGGCATCTTTGTAAAGATGTTCAACGATACTGCTGAAATGTCGGATTATCAATACGTGATTGATAGGCTTGAATGTCAGGATACGCTATATAGAATTACCCCTTGGGGACTTAAATTCTATATCTGTTTACTTATGGAAAACAAATCGCATCAAGACATATTATTACAAAACATAAATGTGCTTTTTGAAGCTGCAAATTATAATATGCAGGTCGATATTGCAACCAATTATAATCCGACCAAAGGCAATCTGATGAAATATGAAAAAATTAAATCAAAACTCTTTGACAGAGATTTTGACGGAATAATGGATGCCGATTACATAAAAACATTCAAATCCATAGACCGAAATTTCATGCAGAGAAGTACAATAGATTTAATTCAACAGAATATTTCTTTGTTTGAAGATTTAGCAAAGTCAACGAATAGCGATATTGCCCAAAGTGCTTCTTTGCTTGTTAATTCAATTCATAATCCTAAAAAGTATGACTTTGGTAAATCGTGATTAAATAATCGCCTAACAAGCACCTGTACCGCCTGACGGCGGCAAGCTGCATCCCATTATCAGTAAAACAATAATGGAAACGAAATTAGAATTTTATAAAGCAATACGACTTTTAGATTGTGGAAAGATGGAACGTGCTATGGAAATCTTGCAGGAAGTCATAAAAACATCACAAGAAGAAAAAGATGATTTATCTTTTATTCGTTCTAACTGTGTATTAGGTGAATTGTATTTCGGCTTGAACGACTTCGATAAATCAAGATTTCATTTAGAAGCGGCTTTGAATACAATGAATAATTGTAATTTGGAGAAAGATTTATTCGATTACGAAAAGCTATCCGCTTCAAAAATTCTAATGAAATTAACTAAGTAAATACTGATAACAAGCGGCTCAACCTACTTAATAGTCGGTTAGCCACCAGACATTAGCATCATATAAAATTGAAATTATGAAAGAATTAGAATTAAGAAAACCATATCGTTTACAAGAAATTATCGAAATAGTTTCTAAAAATATAGCTAATAATGGCTTCACTGACTCTAACTATTGCTTATACTCCAATGAGGGTATAGTCCAACCAAATCAATTATGCTATTTGGAACTATATCCTACGATAGATGATAATGATGAGGAAGTATATCCAGATTTTGTAAGAGATAAGTCTTTGGATTTATTTTATTACGGGCAACAATTTGAAGATGTATTGATGTCCGTATTTGATCAAAAAGAAACTGCATCAATTAATGACTATATTGATGCGTTGAACTATTATATGGAAAATGATACGTTTATGGATTTCTGATGATGCTAACAAACAGCAAACCGACTGAACAAAGCGGAACGCTGCCAAACATTATGTGCAACTTAAAAATGGAAAAATATGAATGATTCAGAATTTGTTAATTCATTGAAAAGAGAAATATTGAATGACTTATATAATCGCTATTTTAACACTCTAAATACATTTCCGGTGAGCGGTGGTGATGAGCGATGGAATGATAGCAAAGAATTATATAGTCATTTGAATGAAAAACAACGGCAAGAGCTAAAATCTTTTGTCCGTTTAATCATGACTGATACATTATCTAATGTTTCTGCCAAATTGGATAACGTATCATCTTTTGCCAACCAAGAAGGATTTTTTGAATTAACCTTGAATGGTAAAATAATAAGTGGAGATTTGCAGGAAATATTTCTTATGCAAATAGAAGAAGACAATGAGGCACATAACAATCACCTAAACTGCTAAACGCAGTTAGTTGAATCCCATTAGCAGTCAGGAATTAACTGAAAATATTATGAAATTAAGAGATGAAATAGAATGTAATATTATTAAAGCCAAACAAATTTATCCACAAGTATTGGACTTGATTGATAAATACGACAATGCTTGCAATATTGAGGATAAGGAAAAGTGTGTAGAAATTATTCAGCAGCTTTCAATACTAACAGGTAAACATATTACTGAAAATGATTTATTTGAACATTGGGAAGGTGATGGAACAGAAGAACTCGCTTTTCGATTTTGTTTATCAGAGCCTCCAACACTTGTAACACCTTTATTAGAACAGGAATTATTTGAAATCATTCAAAGAATATGTGAACCTAAATATGAACCTTATCCTGAACTCTATGAAGATATGCCATATCCTAAAGAATGGGTCAAAGCATGGTTTTGGATTCCTTTAAACTGTGTGTACTATTTTCCTTTATTAGAGAAAAATTTGAATTTACCTAAAAGTTTTAATATAAGAACTGATGCTTTTAATGATAACGATGCTGCACCAATAGAGATACTTGAAATAATTTTAAAAGCAATGAAGTTAAAGACTGATAACAAACAGCAAACCGCCTAAGGCTGCACGCTGTCAAACATTATCGCGACAAATAAAATTATAAAAATGGAAGAATTAGAAAAATTATTGATAGAAGAAATTGAAGCTAATATTGAAACAACATTCTTATACCAATTTCATGAGAAGAATTTTTTTGATAGAGAGAAGTTTCAATTGCTTATCGTTAATGTTAATAAAATGGCAAACTATTACATAAGCAATGGTAGAACTGAATATTACAAAAAAATAGCGGCTGGTATAATTGATAGGTTTGAATATATTCTATGTTGCTTTTATTGGCATTTAGCGCCAAATGACCTATGTTCTATTATAAATTACAACGATATAAAAGATGAAATTTCAGATTATTGTGATAAAATGCGAGAGGTAACAGGCAAATTGATTTTATAGTATAATAATCGCGATAACAAACAGCATTACCGACTGAAAAGCGGAACGCTATCGGATATTATTGTCAATATGAATAAAATATGAAAGATGAAGTAAAACAATATATAGATGACTGCATTGTTGAGAATCCGGATATTGACTTAAACGGTTTGTCTATATTAACACAACCTGACGAACTGCACTATCTGGCAAATGTGGTGAATTGGGATATTCACATACCAATATTAGTTTGGATTGTGGAGCAAGCTATATGTAGCGAAGCCACTGCTTTAATGATTTTTTGGCAGGCACAACCTCAAGACTTCACTATTTATAAGTGGAATACCACCCGAATATATGAAGATATAGCTGTATTCCAGCTTATAAAAGTAATCATCACCAATTATAATAATGGATTTTATCTCAAAACTGATATACATTATAATCCGATAAATGACAGATACAATGTTTTTACTATTCCCGATTTCATGTATAAAGACGTTAACGGAGAAGAGCCATATAGTATTTATGATGAAACGGAAGTAAGGTCTTGGTTTGGAGAATATCTGAACAAACAGATAGATTCTTGTTCTTCAACAATGGATTTATATGGTATAGCTTGCTATCTTCCCACTCTTGGTAATATAGATACAGTCTTTCATGTTTTAAGGCATCCATTGTGTGATAAAGGTATAGCTTTTATGCTATTTTGGCGATTTGAACCTATTGTCAGTGATAGTATTCGCAATGAGTTAATATCTGAAATCTACCAAAAGAATTATCCCGAAATAATTGAATATAAACATGAACGGAATAATTTAAAAGCTGTGTGGAAAATTCCAGAAATAATGATGAAACCTGTATAACAATGACAATAACATATGAATGAGCAGCCCTAACGGTCAGCTATTTACAAACCATTATAAGCAACAGAAAAACGGAAACAATATGATAAAATACATTTCGGGAGATATATTACAGAGTAAAGATGAGTACATAGCACAAGGTGTAGCTATTGGCTCACAAGAAGGATTAGGGACTGGGCTTGCCTTTAAGCTGTCAAGTCAATTCCCTGAAATCCAAAAGCTCTTTAAGAAGTACACACGAAACACTAAGTTTCAAGCTGGCGATGTGTTCATAGGAGAAATCAAAGGTTTCTCTCCGGGTATAATTTACATCGCTACACAACCCGATATGTATCATGCGGAACTTACCTATCTGAATAAAGGTTTGAAACGCTTGAAAAAAGTGTGCGAAAGCAGAGGTATCAAAACTGTGTCGCTCCCGAAAATAGGTGCTGGTTTGGGTAAGTTGGATTGGAATAGTGAAGTCAAACCTTTACTTGAAAGTATTTTATCTGATTGTGAAACGGTATTCAATGTATATGAAGATTACAAGATTGAATACGAAATTTAGCTTATAACATGCACCTGTTCCGACTAACGGCGGCAAGCTGCAACCCATTATCAACAGAGTAAAAAAATGAAAGTATATAGAATAGCAATAAATATGATTAAGCAAACCAAGATTTTAAAATTTATAATCCCTATTGTAGTATTCATTCTATTGTATGCTGTCTCAACAATTAGAAACAACAATATAAGAAAGGATGGTATATATTCTATCGTAACTCTTGTTAAATACGGTTCTGCTTATAGAGGGCAAAGTGCAAAATATGAATTTATATATAATAAGACTTTATATGAAGGAAGTTTTTTTATATCATTTGCCGAGAGTAAAAACACTCCAATCGGAACCCGTTACTTTGTAACATTCTTAGCCAAAGCCCCCGACCGACATCTTATATTAGACAGCGTACCATTTTGGTTTACTCTAAAAGCGCCAGATAAAGGGTGGAAAACATTACCTACACAAAAACAACTACGAATAATGATGAAAGATAGCTTGAATTAAAATGCTGCCACCGGACATTAACTTGATAATAAATAAACGAAAAATGAAACAGAAATACTATATAATCAAACTCTTATTGAAAATATGGTTTGGAATACTATGTATTAGTCTATTGTGTACCACGGGTATTCTTTGGCTAAAGACTCAAAATATAAATCCTGTACCAGATATGGATGTTTCTTATAGAGGCATGGCATTGGCTTGGTCAATTTTGGGAATTTTGGCATTATCTACCGGAGCAATCACTTTGTTCTTGAACTGCTTTGCAAGAGTTAGAAACAGCATACTGTTTAGTTCCCTATCATTTTTTCTTATTCCTATTTTGATGATTTTATTTTCTGGAACAATGTGCTTGTATGATACTACAATACCATTTTTACTTTGTTTATTGGCGTCATACATATTGTTTAGAAATAAAATAATACAGAAAACAAGCGGATGAATCGCCCTGATGGTCGATTAGCCACCAGACGTTATCAGAATATATATGATAAAAATCAGAGTATAGGATTGAAGCACATAACGTATATTTGCAGTCTATTTCAATGAAATAGATGAAATCATAAAAGTAATTTGAATATGAAACACTTTAAAATAATAACGATGGGAATACTTGCCTCTATTCTGAGTTTACTGGGATGTGGATATGGAAACAAGCGAGCTACGCAGAGTGAGAGTATAAATCCTTATATTCCGGTAGCCGCACAGATTACAATGGATAAGTTGCCGGGCGTGCTGAAAAACGTACAGGCAGGACGAACGGAATATGATTTTACGGGTATCTGTGCCAATGGTGTGGATTGTATCTATTTCATGCAGGATAACGGAAAGTTCTACATTGATTTTGAAGCCATGAGCAAAGACCAGCTTCCCTATCTGGATACATTAAAGCAGTTTGCCAAAGAGCATAATTACCCAATTATCGAAACGACCTATAACAACACGCCCATAGATTACGATCATGTGAAATATGCTCCGGTTCTAAGCCTGAAAGTCAATGCGGATATTGACAGCATCGTTCATGTCGGAAAATTGATTGAACAAACCATTTTCAAGAATAACGATCAGACCATTTACGATATAGTGCCTTAGAGGGCATAAGGAGAATATAAAAGAATAATGATAAAATGAGAGATAAGGATTCCGGGAAAAAGACATTCTGGATTTACCCTACAAATAAGTTTGTTTGGGCAGGAGTCGTAATATGCAGTATATTCAGTGCATTTATGATCTACTTTTTATGTGTAGCCAATTTAAGTGAGAATAAAGTCCTCTTTATTTTCCTGTTGCCCATATCTTTGTCTATCCTGTTAATCTGTTGGGCACTACCCAGTAAGATTTTACTTTGTGAGGATAGAATAGAAGCACGAAGCCTGTTCGGGAAAAGAAGCATCCGGGTGGATGAGATAAACTCGTGGGGAGTTGTGCAAATGTATAAGCCCTACCGTTGTAAAGAGGGTATTTATTCTTATATACCTGCCAAGTCATTCAAACCTTCCCGTAAAATAGAGGAGAACATAATTTTCTCGTATAGCCTGTTTTTATCCAATATTCCGCACTATGACGGGAAAAAGAAAGATTCGTCCCAAACAGATAAAACTATCTTTGTCAGTTACCGGAAAGAAGTGTATATTGCATTGGAAAAGCATCTGAAAAAATGAAAGACAATGAATAAAAGAATCATTTCATTTATCTGTGCAGGATTGGTCGCAATAAGTTGCGTGTCCTCACTCTGTTTCTATGATTATTTTGCCAACGATGGCACTACCAGCAATCCCATCTATTGGATTTTCGACTTTTTCCAGTTATCCATACTGCTGGGACAAGCCGGAATAGGCGTTTATACTATCAATGCGCTTCTACGGCAGAGGAAAGAAGCCGTTTCTTCTTTGGGATATTTTGCGGCTCACGTATTTCTGCAAAATATAACTCCTTTGCTCCAAGCATGGTCTGCGGCTGTCATAACGGAATATCCGCAATGGTTGCTGATGAGCCAGGTCGGCTTTAGCATTGTTCTTTTTATTACTTTGCTAATCATCCAGCCTGCCTCTTTATTCAGAAAGTCGGAATATATCCCCCGGCTGTTGATGGCTGCATTTTATATCAACTGCGTATATACGGCACTTACCGTCATCGGATTAATTATTACCCTGTAATGATTGCATATAAACAGAATCCAGCACAGCACCTTCCCAATGAATAGCAGGCGGGTATTGTTTCCAACCTTTTTTCGGTGGGGACAGTACCCATGTGGGGACAAACTCGTCCCCGAAAGCCTTATTGTATTCAGGGTTGCTGACGGCATACCTCACTATGATGCGCAAAGGATTGCTGACACCCAAAAATTTGGGGTATGTCGTCGTAGTATTATATTTCACCCCATCCACATAAAAACCGAACTGGCGTACCTTGTGCCCCCCTTTAATGACACCCGACACTTTTTCATAAGTGGCTAAAGTGTATCGGTTGCCTTTTGCCAACGCGCGGGCTTTGTGTATGCTATCATACCATGTCCAGCCGGAACCTGCCATTGCAATCAGGCATAAAAGATAAGTGAATAGCGAAGTCTTTTTCCCCTCCGTAGCCCATTGCATTTTCAATAGCGAGCCTACTATCATGGCAAGGGCTCCCGCACCTAACAGGGAGACACAGACCAAAGCCGGAATGTTCATGTACTCTATCATATTGTTGTTTATACCGTACCTTTTAGTTCTTGTTTTTGGTTGTCCATTCTCTTTCGATAGCTTGACGGATTGCTTCCCGGTTATCACAATTCCTGCCACCGGAAGCGTGCCAACGGCGAGTGGGATTGCATCGGCTATTGTAAGCTATATGCGGATTCCCGAAAATGACGGTTATACGCACACGCCAGCGCATACAAATGTCATCGGCTACGAATTGCTGTTTGTTGTACAATATTATTTTCCACTGATTTTCCTTAGCCAGCCGTATCAGGACTTTTTGTTGCTCTTGGGGGTGAGTGCCGTACTGATGTAATGCAGTTTGAGCGTGTTCTTCTTATTCCGATAGGTAATGTAACCAACCGCAGCGAAAACAACCGGAAACAATACGACAAACCATACAGATTCCGGTTCTATCGTTTCACCCTTAATCTTTGCCATCAGAAGGCAAAACAGTAAAGCGACAGAAGTAAACAGAAGCATAAAAAGAGGTTCTTTAGGATAGTAATCCTTTTTCTCCTGATTCGTCAGCTCTATGCGGCGGTTCTTTAGCGTGCGCTTTAATAATTCCTGATTCATATCGGATTCTTTGATTTACAAAGTTACGGATATGGCAGGGAAAGGGCAAATTTCAATCGGGAAAAGATTATGACCGGAGCTTGTTTTTATCTTTAACGTGTTAAACTGACGTTAATAAACAGGATGGGCACTGGTATTATACACCTTTCGCATATATTTGATAATAATAAACAGCAGGCTGCACGGCATTTATAACAAGCAGAGTAAAGTAATATGAAAGCAACTGAATAAAATGCAGTACGACATGTTTTATTTTGGGGAATCAGTTTATTGGACGTATAAGATGTGTAGCCCGGAATCGGAACCGCTGCCCCTGTTAATAGATGAGAAAAAGGGCGATAAGAACCAGTACATGGGATGCGGTTGGAAAAGATCAGCTAAACAGAATGAAATAAAGTTCATATAACTTTTCCATTTAAAATAGAAAGTATGGGAAAAACTTTGGGTCAGATTTTGATGGATGAAGCTCGACAAACAGGGTTACAGGAGTGGATGAAAAAGGTACAGGTCGCTGTGTGGCAGACGGATGTGAAGAATCCGGTAACGTGGATGGCATTGGAAAGATTGTCCCGGGACGAGGATAATATGCCCTGTCTGGTGAAACTGTTGAAGGAACATTGCCCTTGCCCTTCATTAAAAACACAGGAAGAACCGGCTTACCTGATATTGGCTGCTTATCATAACGACAACGATTCTTTGGGATATTTATTGGATACAATGAAAGTATATATCAAAAAGAAAGACCATGACGGGATATTGTTCTTATGCCGGATGCAGGCTGCCATCAATGATAATGAGGATTATCCGCACCTGAACGGATTGTACAACGAACTAACGGGCTACCTGCTATCTTGTCGCCGTGATAGGGTAAAGGAGTACCGAAAAGGGAATATTCCCGTATTCAGCGAAGCGGATCTGCAAGTGGCGGAAAAGTACTTGCCACACTTGAAAGAATATTCTTTTCGTGACAAAGTGATGGCTGCCTTCCCTACAGCAAAGACCGTCAGGGAACTGGCGGAGAAATGCGGATGTGCGGTGAATACTTTTGAACGTCGTTTCAAAGAGGAGTTCGGGGCTGCTCCCCGCAAATGGATGATGGAGCAAAAAGCAAAGCGTGTAGTAACGCTGCTCACCCATACCAACCTTCCCATGAAAGAGATTGCGGGTGATTGCGGGTTTGAGTCGAGCAACTATTTCTGGGACTTTTGCAGGCGTAACCTGAACGCTACACCCACCCAAATAAGGGAAGGATTCATGGATGAACAGAAGTTCGTTGATTAAAGATAGTGGGATGTCGTGGATATAGGAACGGCTTGGTACCTGAACAATGGGGTTATAACCTTACTTTAGAGACTTTTTACTCAAAAACTGTTTTACCGTTTTGTGAGTAAGATGCTGACCTGTTTGATTGGATATTTAATAGGATTTGTGCTTTGAGAATATATAAATAAAAAAAGGAGTACCGCCGTACTCCAACCTTTGTTAACCTTAAAATCTAATACTATGAAAAACACATTGCAAATATACGCACGATAAATTAATCTGCAAACTATCCAAGAAAAAAAGCATGCTTTATAACATAATTTAAATAAACCAGAATCTATCGCAGATATCTAAATAAGTTTTTTCACATTGTTTTTGTACAGAAAGAGCATATATGTAGGTATTGTGTTGCTTGATTTTCTTTATTTCTTCCGAAAGCTCGTCATTTAAAGGAGACATTTCGAAGTCGGACATCATTACCAGATCAGCATTCCGATAAGATTTAGTTCTTAAAATATGTATAGCGTGAAGAAGTGCAGGGGTTAAATCAGTGCCTCCATGAAAACTTTGACAAAGAAAATCTGCTAATTCCTGTATATTTTGGCTTAAACGTTCTATCTCAATGCAGGCTATGTCGTCGGAAAAGCTGATAAGATAGCATTTTCGATCTTGTTGTTCTGTGAGTTCGGCAATGGCAAGAATGGCCGATTTGACAAACTCTTCTCTTTCTCCACTCATAGATCCTGAAGTATCCACACAGATAATAAATGGTCCTGATTGTTCTTCTACAATATCTTTTCCCTGTACCTTTACATCTTTTATGCGGTGTTGTTCTTTTGATTCATAGTCTATCATCTGTAACTTCTTCTTGCTGAATCGTTCGAAGAAAAGAGATTGTAAGACTGGATCTGAAAGATAACAATACTCTATGGGTAAGAGGCTGTTTAAATCATTGCCTTCACATATTCCTCTTATATCGCTTTGGGCAGCAGGCGTAATGATCTGTTCCTGGTGTATGCCTGCAATCATACGGAATTTTTTCTCCTTACCTTGATGTTGTTTTCCGAGAATTTCTGCCAGTTCCCGAATAGCCGGGTGAGTTTTTGCTATTTCGTCGTAATGGAAAAGTTGTTTAGCCAGTTCTTTGTGACCCCTTAATAACCACATTAAGCGGATGCTACCACGTTGGGGCAGCTGATCGGCTATACTTTTCTGTAGTTGGTAGAAGTTCTCACAAAGTCCGTCGATACGTTCTGTCTGATAATTATATTCATTATTAGCTAACAGGTGATGCCATTTGCCGAAAAAAAGATTTCGAAGGTTTTTCCACTCTTTCGACCGTTTTTTAAGTGTATGAAATCGGCTGATATAGTATTGAATATTTAAGTCACCGCGGTTGTATTTCATTTGTAACGGATAGGCTGAATTCTCAAGAAAATGCAAAAAAGCGGTGTCCGTAAGTTCACGACTTTCGTAAAAATGTTCCCATTGCGCAGCATAATGTGAATAAAATTCCTGCAGGGAGGGTTGAGTGTGTTGATAATAAGACTTGATTTCTTCATCAAGTTCCTCTTGCTTGATAATATCATTCCGAAGATGTGACTCGTATAGTTGGTAAGTTACCTTTTCCAGCTTTTCCAGATAGATGTCTCTAAGTTCTTGCAGCCTAATATTCCTTATTTTCCAATCCATGTGTATATGCTATTTCCCGGATTTCATTCTGGCAGATGTCCAGCATTTCTTTCTGGCTGTTTAATACTCGTTTAATCATACTGCGTTGTTTATCGTCCATAAATAAATGTTCCTTGCAATATTGTAATTCGATGTCAGTTATGCGCTTTAAGTCATTTTCGCGGTTGTGGCATAGGTCAATCAACTCCTGAAACCGAAATTCAAAAGGTTGATATGTCTCTTCCGGAATATCAATGTCATATCCTGTATTACAGGTTAATGGGTGCTCTTGATTATTGATGAATACAGAGCGAGTGCCTTTTTTAAGTGAGACGACGGCTGATTGGGATACATTGCGATTGCGGACATAGTCATATACCTTTAATATCCAATTTACAGGACGATACTTATCTCTCTGGATATAAAACAATTTTTGAGTATCTTTCCTTAAACCTTGGTAGTCGGAAGCAAAAATCAATAAATTGCCTGCTACAGGATATCTTTCAATCTGATGATAGAAAGTATCTACAATCTGTAATGCAGGATCTTTTATTTCTCTCAGGCTGTGTTCTGATTTCATGTTTTCCCGGATACTGTTCAATTTCTGTTCTAAAATTCGTTCACCACAAAGATAGTGGTCGATGCACTCGCGGAGTGCGGCCGAAACTATTTGTTCGACAACCGGGATTTGTTCCACCTCGTTCCACAGGCAATGTAGTAATAGCGTACAGTCGGAGAAGCGAATGGTATCTGCTCCGTTCAGAAAAGCAGAAGTTCTGAGTAAGGATACGATTTTTTTCCATCGGCGGTCAGAAACATAAAGAACAGAGTGGGGGATTTCTTCTTTCTGTATGTTATATTTTTCTATCTGCCGTTTGATGGAGTGAATTAATTCAAAGATGGTATAATGTATATTGACTTGGTTGATTTGAGTTCGCCAGTCCCTGTATTGCTCTTCTGTAATGGAAAGTCCGGATGGAATTACCGGTTCAGCATCATTTACTGAGGCTATCATCCGGTCGAAAGCGAATTCCTGTTCGATGTTCCCTACGAAACAGCGTATTAGGAAACGATCCCACAGAGCTTCTAAACCTTCTCCCTGAGCGGGCAGTTCGTTAGAAGCTGCTATTAATCCTTTCAATGGCAACCGGATCGTATATTGTCCGTTGCGGTATATTTTCTCATTGATGACTGTCAGCAATGAGTTTTGTATGCTTGGTCCGGCTTTCCATATTTCATCCAGAAATACGATCGTTGCCGATGGAAGGTAGCCTTCGATAATACGTTCATATTTATCCTCGTCTTTCAGCTTAGAGATGGATACCGGACCGAATATTTCATCGGGGGTACTGAAACGGGACATCAGGTATTCAAAGGAAGTGCTTCTGTCGAATGCCAGTTTCAATCGTCTTGCGATAAGGCTTTTGGCGACTCCCGGAGGTCCGAGGAAGAAAATGCTTTCTCCGGAAATGGCTGATAAAAGTGATAATGCGATGGGATGTTCTTTCTCAAAGATTCCCTCGTTCATGGCATACAATAATTGGGTAATATGTGATTTTACTGTTTTCATGTACTTTTGAATTTTGTGCAAAAATAAGGGATTTTTCTGCCAAATTGAGGCATAGTTGTATTTTTGTATGTCAACGGCTTGTATAAACATATATTCGTATGGAGTGTTATAAACAGAAGTTGGTGAAATGGAAACATTATTGTATCTTTATCACCTGTAACAGTATACAGGAAGGAGTTTGAATTATGGAGTTGCGTACAGTCGATGTCACTCGTTACATCATGCCGCTGCGTGAGGGTGGTTCTCTACCGGCGCTGGCCGAAGCTGATGATGGTTTTAAATATGTTGTTAAGTTTCGGGGTGCAGGGCACGGAACTAAAGCACTGATAGCAGAATTGATTGGTGGTGAGATTGCACGGATGTTGGGTTTTCGTCTGCCGGAGTTGGTCTTTTTGAATTTAGATGAAGCTTTCGGACGTTCGGAAGGCGACGAAGAGATACAGGACTTATTGCAGGGAAGCCGGGGATTGAATCTGGGTTTGCATTTTCTTTCAGGCGCTTTACCATTCGATCCGGTTGTTACTGAGATCGACGGCAAACTGGCGTCACAGGTTGTATGGCTGGATGCGTTATTGACTAATGTGGACCGTACCACGAAAAATACCAATATGCTTATGTGGCATAAAGAGTTGTGGCTGATAGATCATGGTGCCTCTCTCTTTTTTCAGCATTCATGGGTCAATTGGCACAAACATGCAATGAGTCCTTTTACTCAGATTAAAGATCATGCTCTATTGCCGCAAGCCGATAAGTTGGAGGAGGTGGATGCCGAATTTCGGGTATTACTGACATCGGAGAAGATTCGTGAGATCGTAAATTTGATTCCGGATGACTGGGTGGAGTGGCGTGACAAAAATGAAACTCCCCAAGATATCCGTGATATCTATTACCAATTTCTTATAGAAAGGATAGAACATTCTGAAACGTTTGTAAAAGAAGCAAAACATGCCAGAGAAGCATATTTATGAATACGCCGTTATCCGGATTGTTCCGAAAGTGGAACGTGAGGAGTTTATCAATGTTGGAGTTATCCTGTTTTCCAAACAAGCATGCTTTATCAGGATGCGTTATGATATCAATGAAAAAAGGCTGAGGCTATTTGCACCGGAACTTGATATTGATTCTTTCCGTGAACATCTGGAGGCTTTTAGCAAAATTTGTGCCGGTTGCCGTACAGGAGGAGCTATTGCCCAATTGGAAATCCCGGAACGTTTTCGATGGTTGACTGCACACCGGAGTTCGTGTATTCAAACTTCAAGACCTCATGTGGGTTACTCCGATGATCTGGAGGAGACATTGGAGCGATTGTTCCGGGAATTGGTACTTTAATGCTTTTATCCTTTTGCCTCCTGATACATAAATCGTTTGATGCTCTTCTTCGCAGTTTTCTCAAATTCTTCGAAGTGAATCTTTATTTTAGTAATCTGGCAATAAGAGGGTAATTGCTGATTGAGTTCAATCCGGTTGGTTTCCATCATCCTTTCAATATCTGTTTGTGATAGTCCATGTGCAAAGGCATCATCGAAATCAGGGTAGATTAATGCCACAAGTTTATCTTTCTGGAGCAGGACTAATGATTCGGATACATAAGGCATGTTGTTGAATTTACTTTCTATTTCTTCCGGATAAATGTTCTGTCCGCTTGAAGTTAGTAACATGTTTTTACTTCGTCCACGTACTGTGACATACCCCTCCGAATCCATTGTGGCTAAGTCTCCGGTATGGAGCCATCCGTTTACATCGATGATTTGTGAAGTCGCTTCCGGATTTTTGTAGTACCCCAACATTAGGTTCATACCCTTACAAATGATTTCTCCGGCAATGCTTTTCGGATCAGGGGAGTCGATTTTCACTTCCATACGGCTGGTTGCTTTTCCGCACGAAGCCTGTTTCAAGGTTTCCCAGCGACTTGAACAGATAATGGGCCCACATTCTGTCATGCCATAAGCAATGGTGTATGGAAATCCTATTTGTTTAAGGAAGGCTTCCACTTCTGCATTGAATGGAGCTCCTCCGATAATAATCTCATCGAAATTTCCCCCGAAGATCTCCATAGCGGCCTGTCGGGCAGCGGCTTTTATTTTATCATTAACAATGGGGACCTTCAACAGCAATTTACCTATTTTATTGTCCAGTTTGGGGAGAATATCTTTTTTAATAATCTTTTCAACAATCAACGGCACACAAGAGATCACTCTCGGCTTGATTTCCGCAAATGACTGTGCAATGATCTTAGGAGACGGCATACGCGTCAGAAAGTAGAGATGGGCGCCGGCAGAGAATCCGTAAAGGAAGTCGTAGACCATGCCGAACACATGTCCCATAGGGAGCATGGAGACGATATGATCTCCCGGTTTTACCGGAAGCATCTCATGACAATAGGCGATGTTTGACCACAAACTCCGGTATGGAAGCATAACTCCTTTGGAATAGCCGGTTGTTCCCGACGTATAATTTATGACAGCCAGTTCTTCCGGCATTTCTTTACGGTAGGAGATATGTTCCGGGCGGAAATTTCTGGGATATCGTTGCCCGTATATTTCATTACGGTGTTCATGTGCATACGTCAGTTTATTGTTGCGCGACACAAGTGGGGCAAAATCAGTTAAGGAAGATATGCCTTCAAGTAGCGGCATCCGGTCCTCATTAAGGTTTTCCCACACCTGCTCACCTACAAAAAGCAATTTTGCTTCGGAGTGATTGACGATATTGTGAATATTGTCAGCCTTAAATTCGTGTAAGATAGGAACAATTACTGCACCATAGGTCACAGTAGCCAAAAAGGTTACAGCCCAGTGGGCACTATTACGTCCACAGACAGCTATTTTATCTCCCGGCTGAATGCCGGCCATTTCTAATATGATGTGAAATTTGGCTATTTTCCGGGCTACATCCTTATATTGAAGGGTGATTCCTTTGTAGTCTGTCAGGGCGTTTGCATCCCAGTTGTTTATGATGCTCTGTTCAATATAACCAATGAACCGTTGTTCTTGTTCCATTTTGTAATTTTTGCACATTCAGTTTAAAACTGCGCAAAATTAATATTCTATTAACGGAAACCGAATTCTTTCGTAAAGTTTTACGTTAAATTAACGGAGGATGGGAGAGCTTTATTTGTCTATTATTAAGCCGATAAAAGTCACAGAGACACGTCTTATGATATCAGGGTGATATATAATCTCCGTGTTCTCTGTGTACTTCGTTATGAGCTTTTATTCACTCTCAGCCATTTCCTTTTTATTTTTTTCTGAGATCAGCAATAATTTGTCCCCTACGTGCAGTTTTAGTGTGCCATTAGGAATCAGGAATTCATCTCCGCGTTTTACGATCATTACCAAAGTTCCTTTAGGCAGGTTCATATCTTTCAGCGTATCGGCTTCACTCAATATTTCCGAAGTGATGGTCATGTCCGAGAGGTCGGTATCTATTTCTTCGGGAAGTTCGACACCAAATTCATTTCCAGTTTTTTCAAGAGGAGTAGACAGATGCAATAAGCGTGCTACAAACGATACGCTTGTTCCTTGCACAATCAGCGAAACAATCGTGATGAAAAATACAATATTGAAAATCATATTCGATCCTTCTACATTGGCTACTACCGGATAGGTTGCAAAAATGATAGGCACAGCTCCCCGCAGACCTACCCACGAAACGAATAAACGCGATTTCAAAGTGATTTTTCGGAAAGGCAACAGACAAAGAAATACACTTAAAGGACGCCCGATAACGATCATGAATACTCCGATAAGTAATGCTACAACAGCAACTTCAAGCATTTCGTGCGGATTGACAAGTAGTCCCAGCATGAGGAACATAATGATTTGGAATAACCATGTAAGTCCGTCCATAAACGTTGCAATTTCTTTCCGAAAGGTTATTTTATGGTTACCTACCATCATACCGGCAATGTATACAGCCAAATATCCGTTACCGCGGAGTAGGTCGGTGATGGCAAAAGTAAAGAATACAAATGACAATAACAGAATGGGATAAAGTGACTGGTTATCGATATTTATTTTATTAAGGATCAGTATTGCCAGCTTTCCCAGTATATATCCGGCGGCTGCGCCTACCAGGAACTGGATGATGAATGAGCCGATAATGGTGCCTGTACCCATACCATCCGATTGGATGAACTGTATCAGGACAATGGTCAGCATATAAGCCATCGGGTCGTTGCTTCCGCTTTCCAGTTCAAGCATGGGACGCAGATTATGTTTCAGATTCATCTTCTGTGAACGGAGGATAGCGAACACGGAGGCAGAATCGGTGGACGACATGGTCGATGCAAGCAGTAGGGAAGTAATCAGCGGGAAATGGATATTCGTCCAACCCATTCCGGAAAGATACCAAATGAACAAACCGGTGAAAAGAGCTGTGAGGAGTACTCCTACAGTAGAGAGTACAATTCCCGGTGACAGGATGGGACGGATTTCTTTGAACTTAGTATCCATACCACCGGAAAACAAGATGACGCTAAGGGCTACCATACCTATAAATTGAGCGACTTTAGCGTTGTGGAACTGCAGTCCCAGACCGTCGCTTCCGAAAAACATGCCTACGAGAAGAAATAATAATAAAGCGGGTACTCCGAAACGATAGCCGGTTTTTCCGACAACAATGCTAACGAATAGTAAGATAGAACCAATGAGTAGAATGTTTTCTGCGGTAAATATCATAAGCAATAAGTGCTGAAGGTTATTAATTTGTTATTTTACATTTCACTGTGCGAAGTTACTTAAATTATGTAACAAATAGAAATCCTCTTTGGATGTATTTATGTCCCAAATTGCCGTAAAATAGTTTAAAAATGTTATTTTTGCAGCCAAAATAATATCATTCTATATCTATATGGATTCAAATCATCTTTCTCCTTTACGTAAGGGCGTGGTAGGAGTACAGTTTCTTTTTGTGGCTTTTGGCGCTACTGTTCTCGTACCTTTATTGGTCGGACTTGACCCCTCTACAGCCTTATTTACGGCCGGTATCGGTACACTTCTTTTTCATTTGGTAACAAAGGGGAAAGTTCCTATCTTCCTGGGCAGCAGCTTTGCGTTTATTGCTCCCATTATTAAAGCAACCGAATTATACGGACTCGCCGGCACGCTTTCCGGAATGGTGGGGGTTGCATTGGTATACTTTGTCATGAGTGCTTTGGTCAAATGGCAGGGAATCAGACTGATTGAACGCCTGTTCCCTCCGGTGGTTATTGGTCCGGTAATTATTTTGATCGGGCTTTCACTTGCCGGAACCGGAGTCAATATGGCAAAAGAAAACTGGACTCTTGCATTGCTTTCATTACTGACTGCCGTGGTTGTATCTATCCGTGCTAAAGGACTATTGAAGCTAATACCTATCTTTTGCGGAATTATCGTGGGGTATGTTGCCGCATTGGTCTTTTATGATGTCGACCTGTCGGGAGTGAGAGATGCAGCATGGTTGGGCTTTCCGCAGTTTGTATTTCCTAAGTTCTCCTGGGAGCCTATTTTGTTTATGATGCCGGTAGCGATTGCTCCGGTGATAGAACATATCGGTGATGTGTATGTAGTAAATACTGTAACCGGAAAGGACTATGTGAAAGATCCCGGATTGCATCGAACGCTCTTGGGAGATGGTTTGGCCTGTCTTTGTGCAGGCTTGTTGGGAGGTCCTCCTGTGACTACATATTCGGAAGTAACCGGAGCGATGTCACTTACCAAGGTGACAAATCCTCAGGTAATACGAATTGCGGCGGTCACGGCAATCCTGTTTTCAGTGATCGGCAAAGTCAGTGCTTTGCTAAAGTCTATCCCTTCGGCTGTATTGGGAGGAATCATGCTGCTTCTTTTCGGTACGATTGCTTGTGCGGGAATTGCCAATCTTGTCAATAATTGCATTGACTTGAGCCGGACGCGCAATATCATAATTGTTTCTCTGACCTTGACAATAGGCATAGGTGGAGCCGTGTTGACATGGGGTGAGTTTTCATTGTCAGGAATCGGTCTCGCTGCATTGGTAGGAGTAGGGTTGAACCTGGTGCTCCCGAGAGAAGAGTGATAAACGATGAAGGGTAAACGATAAACCGGTTGTGTGCCATAGGCAAGAGTCCTCCGTTTATCGTTTACTGTTCATCATTTACCGTTCATATCATGCCAGGAACTTTGCAATATCTTCATCCGCTGTGCTGATACCTCCGATTCCGAAGTTATCGATCAGTACCTGTTTTACGTTAGGTGATAAGAATGCAGGAAGTGTCGGTCCCAAATGAATCTTTTTCACTCCAAGTGCTAACAAAGCCAGCAGAACAATAACGGCTTTTTGTTCATACCACGCAATGTTATAAACGATTGGCAGATCATTGATATCTTTTAGTCCGAATACTTCCTGCAATTTCATGGCGATGATAGCGAGCGAATAACTGTCATTACACTGTCCGGCATCCAGTACTCGGGGAATGCCGTTGATGTCTCCTAAAGGCAGCTTATTATATCGATACTTGGCACATCCTGCTGTCAGGATCACTGTATCTGCCGGAAGTTTCTCTGCAAACTCTGTGTAATAACTGCGACTTTTCATTCGGCCGTCACATCCGGCCATGACGAAGAACTTACGGATAGCACCGCTTTTTACTGCTTCTACCACCTTATCGGCCAATGCGATTACTTGGGCATGGGCGAATCCGCCTACAATCGTACCGTTTTCTATTGCTACCGGTGGTTGGCAACGTCGTGCATGTTCAATGATGATAGAGAAGTCTTTGGGCTTTCCGTTTTTACGTTCGGGGATGTGGATAGCACCTTCCAAACCGGTAGCTCCCGTTGTGTAAATCCGATCTTTATAAGTGGCATTCGGGCGTGGTGGAACGATGCAATTGGTAGTGAAGAGGATGGGACCGTTGAAACTCTCAAATTCCTCTTTTTGCTTCCACCAGGCATTGCCGTAATTTCCTACTAAATGCTTGTATTGCTTCAGCCGGGGATAATAATGTGCCGGCAGCATTTCACTGTGGGTATAAATGTCTATACCGGTACCTTCTGTTTGCTGTAGCAATTCTTCTATATCTTTCAGGTCATGCCCGCTGACAAGGATACCCGGATTGTTCCGGACGCCAATATTCACTTCAGATATTTCCGGATTTCCGTAATGATTGGTGTTGGCAGTATCAAGCTGGGCCATTGCCTGTACCCCATAATTTCCGGTAGTGAGTGTGAGGGCTATCAGTTCATCTACCGTAATATCTTCGCGGGTCAGTTCTGCCAGTGCGTGTTGCATAAAAGCAAATATTTCCGGGTTTTCGTATCCTAAGTTATAGGCATGTTCTACATATGCCGCCATACCTTTAATGCCATAGTGAACCAGTTCTTTCAGTGAACGGATGTCTTCGTTCGGAGTGCGAAGTACGCCTACAGTTTGGGCTTTTTCTTCAAACTCTGATTCATCGCCATACCAGGTACATTCATCGGGGACGGACTCGATAGTAACCTGACTACCTAAATCTTTTTTAAGTTCGAGGCCCTTCTTTATTTTTTCAATAATGGCCCGTTTGTCAAAATTGGCGTTTGTAATAGTGACAAACAAGGCATCGAAGATGAACTTATCTGCCTGGGCAGAAGAACGTCCTTCTTTGCGTAATGCCTCGTTGTAGACTGCGATTCCGCGTACAACAAAAAGCAAGAGGTCTTGCATATTGGCTACTTCGGGAGTTTTCCCGCATACTCCGCTAAGGATACAGCCTGTACCTTTTGCGGTTTCCTGACACTGATAACAGAACATACTCATAATTCTTACGTATTAATTGGTTTCTTAATTGAAGGCAAAGATAGGTGGAGGATTTGAGGTAGTTCTGTAACCAATGTTACAAACAATAGAAAAAAGATTGGAGATTTTATTGTATCAACTGCATTAAATCTTCTTTTCTCAGGATGTGCACTAATTTCCGGTCTGTTCTGATCAGGCCATCATCCTGCATGTGTGCCAGTTCGCGTGCCAGTGAGGGGCGTGACACTCCGAAATAATCGGCCAATTCTTGCTGTGAGCGATCGAGTAGTATAGGATTTCCCTCCTGCTGCTTTGAAATCCGGAGCAGGTACGAGGCCAGTTTTTGCCGGATCGTCTTGAAAGACATAAAAAATAGTTTGTCGGCAAGTGTCCGGGCATAATTGGCCGAAAGGTTCATATAGTTTTCTAAGAATCTCTCATTTCTCCGGAATAGCTTCAGTACACTTTCTTTAGGAATTTCAAAAATCTCAGTAGCTTCGTTTGCTGTGACCTCTACCGGGTAACGATTGTCGGCACCAAACAAGAAAAGTGGGGCTATCGCACGAGGGGCAGTAATATCCTCTACTTTAATCAGTCTGCCCGAATAATCGATCATTTCTCCCCGGACACTGCCCTTTAGCAATATCATCAGCCGGTTGCATACGTCACCTTGTCTGGCAAGAATGTCACCTTTGCGGAACATACGGAGGTGAGAAACGATTCCGTCAAAATCACGGGATAGCGTTTCGGGCGAAATTCCGTGGAATAAAGGGTTGTTAGCAAGATAGGTCATGGCTTTAAAGATTGAATTGATATATTATTAATAACAGGAATCTTTTCTCATTGTTTGCCGGTAACTGTTGCTATTGCGTTGCTAATAATACTGATATCGCATTTTGGAAACAATGGTTTTACTTAAATTTCAGCACAAATTTAGTTTCTTTACCCGGTAATAAGGTGATGCTTCCTCCGGACAGACGCATGATCTGGCGAGAGATACTAAGTCCGATGCCGCTACCTCCCTCTTTGGTCGTAAAGAATGGGATGAAGATATGGTCTGCTATTTCCGGGGGAATGACGGGACCATTGTTCTTGATTTCTATCAGTACCTCTTCCGAATCGTTACAGCGGGCACTGATTTCTATTTTTCCGTCAGCTTGTGTACCAATAGCTTGAATTGCATTTTTGAGCAGATTGATGACAACCTGTGAGATTAGATTTTCATCGGCATAAACAATTAAGTCGGCAGGAGAAATATCTGTATGAAACGTGATGTTTTTGCAAGTGTTCTGATGCCGTGCCAGTTCTACCATGCGATCGATGAAGGCTTTTACATAAAACAAAGATGGTTCGGGAGTGGGGATACGGGTAAAACGTCGATAAGACTCTACAAAAGCTAATAACCCTTTCCCTGTAGTGCTGATGGTCTGGAGACCACTGCGTATTTCTTCGTCATGGGTATCGGAAAGTGAGAGCAGGGTATCGCTCAGTGAAGTGATGGGAGTTACCGAATTCATTATTTCGTGAGTCAATACACGCGTCAGGCGTATCCACGAATCAATTTCCTTTTCGTCCAATTCGCTGTTGATGTCGCTGAGGGCGAGGATGCGTAAATGTTCTTTGCGTATTGTAATATCCGATACGCGAATGGAAAGATTGACTGTGCCCCGTTCATTATTAAAAGTAATCTGTAGTTTTTCTCCGGTACGGCAGAATTCCACCTTTTGCATCAATGTCACATCTACTTTACTCAGTTGGCGGATGTGAGTAAGTACATTCAATCCTAACAGACGGAGTGCTTCGTTATTTTTTTGATAGATGGCTCCATTATCGTTGAGCACTAATACTCCTGTGTTTATACAGTCAAGAATAAGTTCATAGTACTTCTCTTGTTGTGCCGTTTCCGATTTTACATTATATAATATGTGTCCCACCCGGTTCAGTGCACGATTGATGTCCCGGGTTTCGGGTGTGGTTTTTTCTTCCGGGAAGTGAATGGCATTGTCGTTGTTCTCAAGCGCATCGATCATGAAAAGAACCCGCTTGGTATGGATGCGGTATAGAGATAATTGCCACCAGATGCTGAAGATTAAAAAACAGAGGCTCAATATCATCCAAACGAAGTCTCTGTTTGAGTAAAACAGAGCCGCTGTTATGGCAAAACAGAGGCTCACTCCGAGGCGGAACCAATATCGTTCGGTAAGTAGTCTGATGTGAGTCTTCATAAGCCGAACTTTTTCATCTTATTGTATAGTGTCTGGCGGGTGATTCCCAATTGGGAAGCTACTGCCGAAAGGTTGCCTCCGCATTTATCCAATGCCTTCCGGATCATGGCTTTTTCCATCTCCTCAAGTGTGGAAGCTTCGGTTTGCTGTATTTCTGTTTTTTGTACCAATTGAAACATTTCGGCAGGTATCGAATTGCCGTCACAGATGATGACTGCTTTTTCGATGGCATGTTCCAGTTCCCGGATGTTACCGTACCAGGAGTGTGCGGTCAGCTTTTCACAAGCAGATGCAGTCAGGCTGATGGGAGCTTTGTCGTATTGTTTACAGAAACGTGTAATGAAGCGTTCGGCCAGTGGGACAATATCTTCCCTGCGATTACGCAAAGGCGGAATCTCTACATGAATGGTGTTGATACGGTAAAGTAAGTCTTCGCGGAACTCTCCTTTATCAACCATTCCCTGTAGATTCCGGTTGGTAGCACAAATCAGCCGGATATCTACAGGAACAGGTTCGTTACTACCTACCCGTACGATACTTCTTTGTTGGATGGCTGTCAACAGTTTGGCTTGCAGGTGGTAGGGGAGGTTCCCGATTTCGTCAAGAAAGAGAGAACTATGGTTGGCTGCTTCAAATTTACCCGTGCGGTCGGCATGTGCATCGGTAAAAGAACCTTTCACATGTCCGAAAAGCTCGCTTTCGAATAAAGACTCGGTAATTGCCCCCATGTCTACGGAGACCATCGTTTCTTTATAACGGGATGACAGGGCGTGAATCTCCCGGGCGAGCATTTCTTTTCCGGTGCCGTTTTCTCCCGTAATCAATATGTTGGCATTGGTTGTAGCTACTTTTTCTACCAGCATGCGAAGTTGTTGCATAGCACTGCTTTCACCCCAGTACATGGCAGCTATAGAAGGATTTTCTTTCTTTTGGTTCTTCTTTTTGCCTTCTTTGGCCTGTGAAGCAGCGTTTAGCAGAGTCTCGACTAACTTTTGGTTATCCCATGGCTTTACGATAAAGTCGGTAGCGCCTTCTTTGATACCTCGTACAGCTAAATCAATATCGGCGTATGCGGTGAAAAGTACTACCGGGAGATTGGGGTATTGGCGTTTGATTTCGTGCAACCAGAATAGGCCCTCGTTGCCGTTGTTGATGCCGGAAGTGAAATTCATGTCCAATAAGACGACTTCCGGATTTTCTTCTCTCAGAACAGATGACAAGCTGACTGGTGAAGAGAGGGTGATGGCTTTCGAAAAATGATTTTTCAGTAATAGCTGCACTGCTGTCAGTACTCCTTTGTTATCGTCGACAATGATAATGGTTCCCATTTAGAAGATTGAAATTTAATTGTTAGCGGCAAAGTTAATAACAATTCTCTATTACAGAGGATCAAAATGAATCTAAATCCGGGAAATATCTTATTATCTCCCCTCCTGACAGGAGAAAGAGGGGAGATAAAATTTTATCTTTTGTTTATGTCATTATAGCCACTGGAATTTTAATCCGAAAGATAGGCTTAAATAGTCACGTGCCCGTAAGTAACGGTTTGTGGCACGGCTTATCAGCAGCAAGTCGCAAGTACTCAATTCATAAAAGAGTGTGACAGACTTGGTAAAGAAACGACGGTCTTTATCTATGTTATAGGTTAACCGTTGTCCCAAAAAGATGTGGGTACGGATTTTGGAAGAGAAGCCATAGTACCCTTCCGGATAGCGGCTGGGTTCTTTTACCCAGAACTCGTGTCCGAATACCGTATTAAAGTAGAGCCCGCATGACAGAGGTTCCGTAGAAAAGCCTTTCCCCAACTCAAGACTCCAAGGCATATAGTTTTGCTTGAGGGTCATAGTCAGTTTCGTGCGATGTGAGTCATGTTTGGGAATAAATCCCAGAAAAAGGTCGGTTTCCCACTGATCCCTCCGTCCGTAATCCCATCCGGTTCCGAAAGAGAACATGCCCATATTTCCGGCAAACTGTATTTTATTGTGAGTCGGTATCAAAGAGTTCCATCCTTTCCGGAAACGGTGGATGCGTTTATCATATTTGCTGGGCTCCGATTTGGAGACCAGAACAGTATCTTTGGTTTCTTCTTCATCACTTTTGTCTGCCTGTGCCAAAGCGTCTTCCGGACAAAACAAGAACAGTGCCAATACAGTATAAAGAGTAGATTTAAAATTCAACCACTTCATAATCATATCCTTCAGGTTTTATGGTGAATACTAAATAACTGCGGTTTTTCATACAATTGCTGCCGTAATACATTACTCCGTCCTCAAATACATCCGAAGCACTGATACGATGCTCATGGGCTACAGTACAGAATTGCAGGGCTGGAAATTGACGTATATACATTTGAAAGATCTTGGCTACATTGTTATTAAACTGATCGCACAAAGGGCGGGCATGCATGCAAAATACCGTCTTGTCAAACTCGTCCGAACGTTCTGTCAATTCCGCTTCGATAAAATTGAAATCCGGAATCGGATCCGAGTAATCATATTCCATTGCATTCGTATTGAGGCATACAAACTTTACTCTTCCTGCGATAAATGAAAAATTAGTATCTCCAAATATCTTCCTGAATGCTTCTTCTCCTGTTCCCAAACAGTCATGATTACCAATCAAAGCGACATACGGCACATTTAGTTTGTTCATGATATCTCTTTGCCATAGAAATTCGTCTGTTAGTCCGAAATCGCTCAGATCTCCTCCATGCACTACAAAGTCGATGTCGTTTCGTTTATTTACGGCATTTACGAAGTCTACTGTCTCGTCATACCATCGTTGCGAGTCACCCATAGCTATAAAGCGGATAGTGGTCTTATTCAGACATTTGGCTTCTATCTTCTCGATATTTTTGTTATTAATATCTCTTTCGCCTTTGATTTTGACATCGTAGGGATGGTAGTCTATCATGTCGCAACCGGTAAGTAACAGGCAAGAGAGAAAGATTCCGATTATTCCTTTTTTCTTATCCATAAACTATTTTTTTTGAATTGAAAACTCGATGCAAAGATAGAGTTTTCTTCTTGATAAGCAAATATTGTTGTCTAATAAATAGACAGCAGTGTCTAAGAATTAGACAGGTAGAATGAAGATGGTGAAATGCAATGGTTTGATTGTCAATAGATAAATCCTCTTGGCACGCTTTCTGCTTTATAATAGATAAATAACTTTATAATTATTGAGTTACTTCTGTTTTTCTAAAATAATAATATACAGACAGAGATATGAGACAACTTTACTATACTTTCCGGACTCTTCTTAATAGGCGGGGCTTAAATTTGGCTAAAATTATTTCGTTGACCTTGGGATTATTTATGGGGATACTGCTTTTTGCACGTGTTACTTTTGAATTGAGTTTTGACAACCATTATTACGAGGCTGATAAATTATGTGCCGTCAATGTTACAGTGCATTATAAGGATGGTGAAAAGAAAGGTCCTTACCCGACAGTGATGGCTCCTGTTCCGGCTGCTATTAGTGAAAACTTTCCCGAAGATATTGAGTCGGCTACAGTGGTGCGTGTGCAAAGTCGTAGTAATACTTTGTTCAATGGAAATACTCGTTTGGAGCCTAAGGTCATTCTTGCCGATTCTCTTTTTTTTCGGACGATGGGTATTGAGGTCCTAAAAGGTAACCCGCATGAGCTGGGTAATCCGGAAACCATGTTCATTTCCGAGAGTTTTGCACGAAAAGCATTTGGCAATGAAGATCCGATAGGGAAAGTACTACTTTATAAGCGTTCCTTTCCCATGACTGTTAAAGGTGTCTATGCGGATATTCCGGAGAATAGTTCTTTACGCCATGATGTGGTAATATCTTTTGCTACCATCATAAAATATGAGTGGGAATGTGTCAGCTGGACTTGTGGCGATAGTTTCGAAGGGTATATTCGCCTGAAAGAGACCGGAAGTTTGGAGAAAGTGAACTCTCGGATAGATAAGGTGATTGAAAAGTACTTGCCGTTCGATCTTGAAAATGACGGCTTTGGAATGCGCTATTCACTTCAACCGATCCGTGAAGTTTACGCAGAGACTCCCGTTGTACATAAAATGATAATGATTATGTCCTTATTGGGATTTGTTATCCTTTTTATAGCTGCAATGAATTATGTTTTGATTTCTGTTTCGTCACTCGCAAGTCGTGCCAAAGCGATAGGTGTACATAAATGCAGTGGAGCCAGTAGCAAAAACATCTTTTCGATGTTTCTTTGGGAGACAAGCATTATCATTTTGGTATCTTTGATATTGGTCGGTAGCTTGGTTTTAAATTTTGATGAGCAAATAGAGGATATTGCTTCCGCTTCTTTAAGTTCTCTTTTTGCATGGAGAACTCTCTGGGTACCTGTTTGTGTTATTCTGGTTCTGTTTTTATTTGCCGGTATCATTCCCGGATATCTATTTTCCTCTATTCCTGTCACTCAGGTGTTCCGACGTTATACTGAAGGGAGGAGAGGTTGGAAACGGTCTCTGCTTTTTGTACAGTTTACCGGGATGACTTTTATTTTTGGTGTATTGTGCGTGGTTCTTATACAGTACAATCGGATTACAACCAAACCTTTAGGGTATAATGCTGACGGAGTGGCTTTCACTTATCACAGCTTTGATGATCCGGAATCTGCTTTGGATAATCTCCGTCGTTTATCAATGGTAAAAGATGTTGCAGTCTGTTGGTCAAACATAACTTCCGGTTATAGCGGTCAGCCTGTTGCTGATGATAACGGAACTATTGTATTCACAGCCCGTCTGAATGTTTGTTCATATAATTATGCTCCGTTTATGGGGATTCGTATTAAAGAAGGGAAGAATTTGGATGGTCCCAATCAGGTTCTGGTAAATGAAAAGTTTGTAAAGTCTATCCATTGGACTGATGGGGCTGTGGGCATGAGATATGAGGATTTTACAGTTGTGGGAGTGATGGAAGACTTTCCGGTAAGCAGTTATTATAATGAATTAAAACCGGTGGTATTTATGGGGCAACAGGATGTGAATGATTGTTATCACGTCCGGCTCAAGGCACCTTACGAGGAAAATCTTCGTCTGCTTAATAAAACAATAAGAGAAATGTATCCTACTGAAGATATTGTATTTATATCATTACAGAAAACCATTGATAACCAATATTTAAGCGTACTTCGCTTTCGCAATGCCGTGATATTGGCTTTTATTGTTATCTTGCTGATTTCACTGATGGGACTGATAGGATATACTAATGATGAAGTACGTCGTCATAGCAAAGAAATAGCTATTCGTAAGGTGAATGGTGCCGAAGCTTCCAATATATTAAAATTACTTTCCAAGGAGGTCATTTGGGTAGCTCTGCCAGCCGTATTGTTAGGTGCTACAGGAGCCTATTTTATGGGTATTCATTGGTTGGGACAATTTACCGAACAGATTCATTTGAAGGTGTATTGGTTTGTACTGATTGCTTTGGCTATAATGGCTGTAATTGTGATTAGTGTGATGATAAAATCCTGGCACATAGCCAACGAGAATCCTGTAAAGAGTATAAAGAATGAATAAACAAAAATAAACCGATTAAAATAAAAAGGATTATGATACAAATTAATGATCTTAGTAAAGTTTTTCGTACTTCTGAAGTAGAAACCGTAGCGTTAAACCATGTGAGCCTGGATATAGAGGAGGGCGAGTTTGTTGCCATTATGGGACCTTCCGGTTGCGGCAAGTCTACGTTACTCAATATTTTGGGATTACTTGATAACCCGACAGAAGGTTCTTATCAGCTGATGGGGCAGGAGGTAGCCGGTCTTCAGGAGAAGGAGCGTACACGGGTACGTAAGGGTAAACTGGGCTTTGTTTTCCAGAGTTTCAATTTGATAGATGAACTGAATGTTTACGAAAATGTGGAACTTCCTCTCACTTATTTGGGTATAAAATCTTCTGAACGGCGTCAGATGGTAGAGAATATGCTGCGCCGGATGAATATTAGTCATCGTGCCAAGCATTTCCCGCAGCAACTTTCCGGAGGACAGCAACAGCGTGTAGCCATTGCCCGTGCGGTAGTAACTAATCCGAAATTGATCCTTGCTGACGAACCTACGGGAAATCTCGATTCTAAGAATGGTTCGGAGGTAATGAATTTGTTGACCGAATTGAATAAAGAGGGAACAACAATTATTATGGTGACCCACTCCCAACATGATGCTTCGTTTGCCCATCGCACGGTGCATCTGTTTGACGGTAGCGTGGTGGCAAGTGTAAAGGCTTAATAAAGATCACAATATGCTAAGACATATATATTATACCATTCAGACATTACTGCGAGGACGGGGAAACAATATCATCAAGATTGTTTCACTGACTTTGGGACTATTTGTTGGAATATTGCTTTTTTCCCGCGTAGCATTTGAGTTAAACTACGATAGCTATTATCAAGAGTCGGAAAAACTTTTTCTGACTTTACGCACAGTTGTTTCGCAGGGTGAGAAGAAAGAGCCCGTTTATGATAATTACGGAAAACTTCCGGTGGCAATTCGTGAAAATTTTCCTGATGAAGTGGAAGATGCAACTTTGATTGATTTGTTTAGTCGTAGTTCACTTTATCATGAAGGCGAGAAAAAAAAAGATGTAATACTGGCTACTTCTCGAAGCCATGTCTTTTCCACTTTGGGCATTAAAGTACTTTCCGGCAATGTGTCTGAGTTGGACAATGTGGATGCATTGTTTGTGTCTCGTTCTCTTGCCCGAAGTCTTTTTGCTGATGCTAACCCCATTGGAAAGACAGTAATGATTAACATTGATTATCCATTAACAGTTCGGGGCGTTTTTGAAGATATTCCTGAGAACGCTGAATTTCGTTTTGATGGGGTCTATTCATTTGTGACTCGTGCAAAAAGATTTAGAGATGAACGTGGTGGATGGCGGGGTGATATCAGCTATATATGTATGGTTCGTTTTCGCCATTCGGAAGATGTAGAGAAGGTGACGGCACGTATGCCTGAAATGATGAAAAAATATATGCAGTATACTAAAGACTGGTCTGAAGAATTTTCGTTTATAACTCCTTCTCAATTTCATTTGCAAAAAAAAGAATCACGTAAGATTGTGAATATCCTATCGATTCTCGGATTTATTATTTTGCTGATTGCTGGAATGAATAATGTACTTATTTCAATTTCTTCTTTGCCACAGCGGGCCAAATCAGTAGGAGTACATAAATGCAGTGGAGCATCAACTGGACATATATATTGTATGTTTTTATGGGAATCGGCATTATTGATTTTAATTTCTCTTTTATTTGTCATAGTCCTTTTACTTTGTTTTAAACTGGAAATAGAAGACTTGTTTGGTGCTTCATTGGCGACACTATTTGCATGGCGTACTCTATGGGTACCTGCATTAGTAATCATTTTATTGTTTTTACTGATTGGTTTGTTACCGGGAAAACTTTTCTCTTCAATTCCTGTGACACAAGTTTTTCATCGTTTTACTGGATACCGTGTTTCTTGGAAATACCCATTGTTGTTTGTGCAATTTGCAGGAGTTGCTTTCATATTGGGATTATTAATGATTATCCTTTTACAGTATAATCAGGTTATGAGTCGGAATATGGGCTATAGAGTAGATAATTTAGTTATAGGGTGGGGACCATTTGATTCGATGGATAAAATAGATGGCATTCTCCGAGGATTACCTTTTATTGAGACATCTTGTAATAGTGCTTCATTTATTTATGATGGGCATATGAGGCAATCTTTTACTGATATTAATGGAAAACGTTTCATGGGGCGTGTCGAATTTATAGACGAGCATTATGTTCCGAATTTAGGATTACAGATTTTGCAGGGACGTAATGTCCGTCAGGATGGTGAAGTATTGGTAAATGAAGAATTGGTACGGCAAATTGGATGGGTTGATTCGCCTATAGGTCAGAAATTGATGGAAGCTAACTATGAGTGGGGTACTGTGGTTGGGGTACTTAAAAATTATGTGGCGCAAAGCGCATATCAGCCACAAGTTCCTGTGGCATTGGTAAACAATTTGGAAAGGAGATGGGAAGCTAATAAACGGAATCTGATTTTGAAAGAACCATTTACAGAGAATCTTTCGAAAATCACTGCTTTGATGAAGGAAACATTTCCTACGGAAGATATTCAATTCCGATCTGCCCGTCAAGAGGTCGATAATCAATATCAGGAAGTGCGCCGTTTTCGTAATACCGTGGTTGTGGCTTCTGTTGCGATTTTAGTGATCGTATTGATGGGGTTATTGGGGTTTGTGAATGATGAAGTGCAACGCCGCAGTAAAGAAATTGCCATCCGTAAGGTGAATGGGGCTAAGTCGTGGGATATTGTTAATCTTTTGAATCAGAATATTTTCTGGATTGCTTTACCATCCATTTTTATTGGGATTGTATTGGCCTATGTCGTTGGAAACAAATGGTTGGAGCAATTTACCGATCAAATTAGTCTCAGCGCATGGCATTTTCTTTTGCTTCTTTTATTAATATCGTTATTGATTGTAGGAAGTGTCACTGGCAAATCTTGGCATATTGCTGATGAGAATCCGGTGAATAGCATAAAAAATGAATAGTGATGATTTAATATGTAAAAACGATGAAACAATTCTATTATACCATTCTGACATTGATTCGCGGACGCGGAAGTAATGTCATTAAAGTAATATCTCTGACATTGGGGTTATTAGTTTCTATTATTTTATTCTCTCGAGTTGCTTTTGAGCTTAGTTATGATAACTTTTTTCAGGATGTGGATGATCTTTACATCGTAAAAACGGAGTGGGTTGAGAATGGAGTGATTAAAGGGAATGCCGGAGTATATACATTGATTCCGGTAGCCTCTACCATTGCTGAGGAATTTCCGGAAGAGGTAGAAAGTGCAGCTTTTTCGAGTTTGTCTTTCGGAACTACTTTAAAGATAGGCAACCGAAAGTTGAATCGGTCTTTCATTTTATCTGACTCTCTTTATTTTCGTACCATGGGGATAGAAGTTATTAATGGCAATCCGAATGATTTGACCAACCCAGATGTGGTTTTTTTGTCACAGTCTGTTGCACGAGAAGTATTTGGTGAAGAGGATCCTATAGGAAAAACCTTACATCTGATGGTTTGGGGCACTCAAGTTGAAGCTTTGGTGAGAGGAGTTTATGCCGATCTTCCGGATAATGTATCGCTGGAACGTCACGAAATGGTTCTTTCTTTTGCCAGCCATAATAAATATGGTTGGGGACGTTCGGGTTGGACGAGTGGTGGTAATTATAATGCTTTTATCCGCTTAAAAGACGGAGAAAGAAGCGCTGATGCTATCAATGCCGGTATTGATAAGGTGATTGCAAAGCACATTCCTCCTGAAATGAATCTGCATTTACATATGTTTGTAGTACCTTTACGTACTATTCATTTGGAGCAATCTAATGTGCGGAAGACAATTTTAATAATGTCTTTATTAGGATTTGCCATTCTTTTTGCCGCCACTATGAACTATGTACTTATTTCTATTTCTTCACTTTCTCAGCGGGCAAAAGGAATCGGTGTTCACAAGTGTAATGGTGCGTCTGATAGGGCTATACTTTCGATGTTTATATATGAAACAGCTTTGATTATAGGGATCTCTCTGCTTTTCATGGTAGTACTTTTATTCCAGTTCCAGGAAAAAATTGAAGAATTGGCGGGAGTGTCGTTATCATCTCTTTTCACTTGGCACAATCTATGGGCTCCATTGTCGGTAGTTGCCTTTTTGTTTATTATTGGAGGTGTATTGCCGGGAAAAGTTTTCTCTTCAATTCCGGTAACGCAGGTTTTCCATCATTACACTAAAGGGAATATGGGTTGGAAGCGGACACTTCTATTTATAGAATTTGCAGGAGTAGCTTTTATTTTTGGATTGATGTGTGTGACTTTTTTTCAGTTCCATTATATTACAAATAGAGATATGGGGTATCGACCGGAACGTATAGCATCTTGTTGGCATAAGTTTGCTGAGCCGGATAATGCACGTAATAATTTGAAATCGTTGCCTTATGTAGAAGGGGTAGCCACTGCTGAGGGAGGTATGATGTGGCTTGGGAACCGACAGGTGACTGATGAGAACGGGAATGCTCTTTTTACTCCCCGTTGTGGTATATTTGACAAAGATTTTGTCCCACTTATGGGGCTTCGGCTTAAGGCCGGGCAAAACCTCACTGGCGAAAGGCAGTTTCTGGTCAATCAACCCTATGTAGAAAAGATGGGTTGGACAGGTAGTGGCGTTGGTGAAATAATCCCTAATCGAGGAACAGTGGTAGGAATACTCGCTCCTTGCTGTTTTGGTACGCTTCCACCTGACTATGAACCCATAGAAATTGAATGGGGGACTAATTTAGTAAATATGCATGTACGTCTTAAAGAACCTTTTGCAGATAATCTGCGTATGTTGAATAATGAAATGAAAAAGATATATCCACAAGAAGAAATAGAGTTCACCTCTTTGGAGCGGGATTTGGAAAGGGGCTATCGTCCTACAATGATATTTCGTGATACTACTATATTGGCTTTTATAACGATTCTGTTTATCACTTTGATGGGATTGATCGGGTATACGAATGATGAAGTTCGCAGACGTGGTAAAGAGATAGCTATTCGTAAGATAAATGGCGCCGAAGTAAGTTCTGTTTTGCTTTTGTTATCTAAAGATATCTTCTGGGTAGCTATTCCTTCAATTGCTATCGGTACATATGGAGCTTACTTAGTAAGTCAAATATGGATAAGCCAATTTCGGGATACGGTATGTATAAGTATAGGCTGGTATGTAGCAATAGCTATTTGCCTACTGGCTTTTATCATTATATGCATTATTTGGAAATCCTGGCACATCGCCAATGAAAATCCGGTGAATAGTATTAAGAGTGAATAACAAATAAAATAAATTATGATACAGATTAGTGACATTAGTAAAGTCTTTCGTACTTCTGAAGTAGAAACCGTAGCGTTAAACCATGTGAGCCTGGATATAGAGGAGGGCGAGTTTGTTGCCATTATGGGACCTTCCGGTTGCGGCAAGTCTACGTTGCTCAATATTTTGGGATTACTTGATAACCCGACAGAAGGTTCTTATCAGCTGATGGGCCAGGAGGTAGCCGGTCTTCAGGAGAAGGAGCGTACACGGGTACGTAAGGGTAAACTGGGCTTTGTTTTCCAGAGTTTCAATTTGATAGATGAACTGAATGTTTACGAAAATGTGGAACTTCCTCTCACTTATTTGGGTATAAAATCTTCTGAACGGCGTCAGATGGTAGAAGATATGCTGCGCCGGATGAATATTAGTCATCGTGCCAAGCATTTCCCACAGCAACTCTCCGGTGGACAACAACAACGCGTGGCTATAGCCCGTGCAGTTGTGACTAACCCGAAATTGATTCTTGCTGACGAACCGACGGGTAACCTTGATTCCAAGAATGGTGCGGAGGTAATGAATCTGTTGACCGAATTGAATAAAGAGGGAACAACAATTATTATGGTGACCCACTCCCAACATGATGCTTCATTTGCCCATCGCACGGTGCATCTGTTTGACGGTAGCGTGGTGGCAAGTGTAAAGGCTTAATAAAGATCAATATGCTAAGACACATATATTATACCATTCGGACCTTAGTCCGTGGACGCAGTTCAAATGTCATTAAGATTATTTCGTTAACTTTGGGACTGTTTGTCGGACTTCTACTGTTTGCCCGGGTCGCGTTTGAACTGAGTTATGACCATTTTTATCCGGAGTCAAGAAACCTGTTTCTGATACAGGCTTCTTACTCCTATGAAGGAAAGCAGGAGAAGCCAAGTCCTTATATTTATGGTGCAATGCCTGCTGCTATCCGGGAGAACTTTCCTGATGAGGTGGAAGAGGCTACTGTGCTGCGTAATGTTGGTCAGCAAATATTTTTTAAAGGAAACGAACGTTTTGATCAACAGCAGACTATTTATGCAGACGATCACTTCCTCCCAACTATGGGGGTAGAAGTGCTGAAAGGGAACAAAGCTGATTTAGTGGCTCCCGACGCTATTTTCATTAATGAATCATTGGCACGACGTGTCTTTGGTGATGCAGACCCTATCGGGCAAACCATGTTATGGGAAAAGAACTATCCGGTCACTGTACGGGGAGTATTTGCCGATCAGCCGGAGAATACAGACCTGAAATATGATGTAATCGTATCGTTTGCTACTTTGTATAAGCGGATGGGAGAGGATCGTGCCGGTTGGGGATATGATATCAGTTACATGGGGGTGGTTCGTTTCCATAATGATACGGAAGCTCCTGAGAGGGTTGCCGGACGGTTACCGGAAATGCAGAAAAAGTATCTTCCGCAGGGGAAGGATGGTTTTTCTGAAGAGTATTCTTTTCAACCTATATCTGAGTACCACAGTAGTCAGCCGGAGGTTCGAAAAATGGTGCTTATCATGTCGGTTCTTGCTTTTGCCATTTTATTGATAGCTGCTTTGAACTATGTCTTGATTTCCGTATCGTCATTGGCACGTCGTGCAAAAGCAGTGGGAGTCCATAAATGCAGTGGGGCCAGTGATGGTAACATATTCGGTATGTTTTTATGGGAAACCATGTTTATTATATTGTCTGCACTCGTATTGGTCGGCCTGTTGATTCTGAATCTTAGGGAACTGATTCAGGATACGCTGAACGCCTCGGTCGGTGCACTTTTCACTTGGGAGACCTTATGGGTGCCTTTGCTTGTGATAGCAGTTGTTTTCTTCGTGGCAGGAGTGATACCCGGATATATGTTTTCGTCTATTCCGGTGAGTCAGGTTTTTCGTCGTTATACCGAACGGAAGACAACCTGGAAGCGCCCGTTACTTTTTGTTCAGTTTGCCGGAGTACCTTTTGTCTTTGGTTTATTGGCAGTCGTATTGCTTCAATACTATAGTGTGATGAATCGTGAGTTGAATTATAATCCTGAACGGATAGCTGTTGCGAGGTGTTACTTCAGCGATGACGAAGTTGATAATGCCCGTTCTGATATACGTCGTTTGCCGATGGTAGAAGATGTTGCTTTTGCCTGGTTTCCTATTTCCGATTACTATAGTGGTTTCAGTGTCTACAACAGTACAGGAAAGTTGCTTTTCGATGCACATACTTCAATGTGCGATTACCACTTTTTGTCAATGATGGGAGTTCAGCTTATTGATGGTAAAAATTTTGATTCTCCCAAACAGGCTATTGTAAATGAAGAATTTGTGCGGAAGATGCATTGGGAAGACAGTGCGGTAGGTAAACAGGTCAATATCGGGACTTCTCTTCCTGTTGTGGGAGTCGCAAAGGATTTTCCGATACGAAGTGCATATACTCCTCAGGATATAGTGATGTATATCAGCAGTCCTTTTGCTTCCGGAGCTCCCCATGTACGTTTGAAAGAACCATTCGATCAAAATTTGAAAGCTCTCAATCAAAAGATGGGAGAACTGTTTACTACGAAGGATATTGTGTTTATCCCTTTGCAGGAAATAATCGATCAGCAATACGAAGCGATTCGTCGTTTCCGCGATTCGGTAATCATTGCTTCTATTTCCATCCTGCTGATTACCTTGATGGGACTTTTCGGCTATACTAACGATGAAGTCAGTCGTCGTAGTAAAGAGATTGCGATCCGTAAAGTAAATGGGGCTGAGGCCGGAGATGTTTTGCAACTTCTTTCAAGAGATATTTTCTGGACAGCCTTGCCTGCTGTACTATTGGGTGCAGCAGCAGCCTGGTTTGTCGGTGGTAAATGGCTTGAGCAGTTTAGCGATGCCATTGTCCCCAGTGCCTGGTTGTACCTCAGCATTGCATTGGTTGTGTTGCTGTTGATTGTTGTCAGCGTAATGCTACGGGCATGGAAAGTGGCCAACGAAAATCCGGTGAACAGCATTAAATCTGAGTAATGTTTCAAGACTATACGACAGAGGCTCGGTTTCACTGAAACTGAGCCTCTGTCGTATCTATACCAAGCCTCTGTTTCATAGGGTTAGAGGCTCTGTCCGGATGCTTTCTCTTTTACCTTTTTAATATATACCATCAAAATCACTACCGCTGTTATGAAAGCCAATCCGTCAGAGACAGGCATGCTGATCCATACTCCCTTTACACCGTATAAAGGGGGAAGCAAAAGTAATCCCGGAAGCAGGTATACTAACTGGCGTGAGAGTGACAGGAAGATACTGATCTTAGCCATCCCTATACTCTGGAAGAAGTTTGATATAACGATTTGTGCACCTACGAACGGGAACATCAGCGTGCAAATGCGTAGTCCGGACGATGCCATGTCAATCAGTTCATCGCTGTCGGTAAAGATAGCCGAAACTGTATGCGGAAAAAGTTCACAGATAACGAAGCCGCTGCTCGTAATCAATACACCGACGATGATACCCAGACGGAGCGTATGTTTCACGCGGTCAATCTTCTGTGCACCATAATTGTATCCGACGATGGGTTGCATTCCCATTGTTAATCCCATAACTACCATCACATACAGCATCAGTAGTCGGTTAATGATACCGTAGGCACCGATAGCCATATCACCACCGTATTTTTGCAAACTATTATTAATGAGGATGACGATGATACATGCCGTGACATTCATGGCGAAGGGAGACATTCCTATAGAGAAAATGCTGCCGATGATGCGTTTCTTCATCTTCCAGAAGCCCGGCATAAAGTGAACGAAACTCTCTTTGTTACGGAAGTGGCTTACTACCCATATCATTCCGATAAACTGTGACAGGACTGTGGCCATGGCAGCTCCCCGAATTCCCCAACCGAAATGGAAAATGAAGACAGGGGCGATGATAACATTGGCAATAACCGTCACCAATGATGTCAGCATTGCCTTTCTCGGATATCCGGTGGCACGCATCACGTTGTTAAGTCCGATCATGGTATAGGTGATGGGAGTTCCCAGAAGAATTACCTGCATAAAATCGCGGGCATAGGGAAGTGTGCCGCTACTGGCACCGAAGAAAAACAATATCGGGTCCAGAAACAGATAAGCCAGTCCGCCGAACAGCACTGCATTCGTCAGGCAAAGCATTAATGTATTTCCCAAAACATCGGTTGCTCCCTTGATGTCTTTTTGCCCCAGGCGTATGGAGGAGATGGTGGCACCACCTGCAGAGATCAGCACGCAGAAGGCCACGACCAGATTCATTAGCGGAAAAGTGATAGCCAGTCCGGAGATAGCCATGGGACCGACACCGTGCCCGATGAAAATGCTGTCGATGATATTATAAAGTGACGTAATAGTCATTCCGATGATGGCCGGGATGGAGTATTGTAACAGAAGTTTGCCAATAGGTTCTGTGCCCAGTATACGAGGATCGGTTTGTTGTGCCATATAGTGAAGCGTTACATATTTTTAAGTGCGGCAAAGGTACAAATAATTTGCCTGATTCGATGATTATTCTGAACTTTGCCCACAGAGTTTAACAAACAGGTAAAAGAATGTTTATGGATACAACAAAGAAGATTACCGCATTATTCGATTGTGATGGTGTAATTGTCGATACAGAAGGACAATATACTGTTTTCTGGAATGAAATGGGACAAAAGTACGTAAACGATGAAAACTTCGGTTCCAAGGTTAAAGGTCAGACGCTGGTACAGATTTATGATAAATACTTTGCGGGAGAACCGGAGAAACAAAGGGACATAACCGAGGCATTGAATCGTTTTGAAATAGAAATGAGTTATGACTATGTTCCCGGAATAGTTGAGTTTATAGCAGATCTGCGTCAGCATGGTGTAAAAATAGCCTTGGTCACCAGTTCCAATACAGCTAAAATGGAGAATGTTTATCGTGCACATCCCGAGTTTAAATCCCTTTTTGATGAAATATTGACCGCTGAGCGTTTTAAACGTTCTAAACCCGATCCGGAATGTTTCTTATTGGGAATGACGATTTTCGGTTCCGATTCAAAAGATTCCTATGTGTTCGAAGATTCATTTCATGGTTTACAGGCCGGCAGAGCATCCGGTGCCACTGTTGTCGGATTGGCAACTACAAATCCACGCGAAGCTATTGCTGATAAGGCAGACTATGTGATAGACGATTTCAAAGGAATGACTTACGAAAAGCTGCTGACTATAACTTCACGTTATATCTGATAAGAAAGATTGAATAGTATCTCAGGGAAGAATCCCTTAGCTTTGCATGGTATTAAAAAAAGAGAGAAACCTCAAATCCGCAACTAAGCTCTTCAGCGTCCTTCTTGCGTCTAAACGTCCTCTCATCACTGAATTAGCAGATAAATTGAGGCTGAAATACCCACTTCTGCCCACAATATCCCCTTGCCCCACTATGCGACTTGAGGCAATACGCAGTATCATACCCATAAGTTGTAGGCGTTATCCAAAATCAGTCTGAAAAATATCTGCGTAAGCATTATTACAGGTATAGATATTCAGCACATACCGCCTTGATGTTCTGATCCACTTGGCTGGTACAGAGACAAACCTGAAGACAAACGCTTTTATGCGACTTGTTGCATTGAGTCCGAACCTCTTTACGTCAAGTCTGTGGATAATGGCCTTGTAGAAATTACGGATAAGTGCCGTAAGAAGAAGGAACACAGTGTTCTCTGCCATGAAGGATTTGGGCAATCTGTCCCACCCGAAACCATTGTTCATATCATCGAAGATACGTTCCTTTCCTCCACGAAGGTTATAGAACTCGACAATTTCTCTTGTGGAAGATTCATAGTCGTTAGTCAGGATACAACGGTATGTGTATTCTCCTTCCCAAAGATCCAGCACACCGTCCATCCGTTTCTGTCTTTGAATCACAAGTCGGTATGCTTTACCCTTCCACTTCTCAACAAGAATAGAGTTCAATTCGAACTCAATGCCATTGATTTCCTCAGTCTTCCAGCCTCTAAGAGCAAAGATGTCATTGTAGAGCGAACTGCAGCGGTTTGCGCGGATATAGAAGGATTTGCTGTGTTTCTCTATTTCCTCCACGATTTCCTCGGAACATGATCCACAATCAGCTCTGAAACGATTGATTGTAAGTCCGTTCTGCTCAAATCTCTCAAAGAATCTCTTCAGCGTGTCCTTCTGATGAAAACGAACGTTGGTGTTACCATCGCTATTCTCAATGCCAACAATCAAGTCGTCAATAACCGCCACGCCAGGGCGATAACCAAGGAACTTCTTGTATGTAGGCTTTGCATCATACTTCTCAGTCTCTATGAACTGATGGTCGAAATCAACATCATACATCTCGCCCTCTTTCAGTTGGCCGGATGCAAACATACAATTGAGCAGTAAGGTATTGAGTGTGTCAGCCGTGTTGAAATCGTAGTTCTTACCCGTATCTGATGTGTATGAGATGTTTCCTTGCGTCAGTTCCTTTATCGCTCTGAGGATAGTATCAGAACTACAAGTACGAAGTGTCGGATGGAGCGAGAGATGGTTCATCAAATGAGTAGTGACATCCTCAATGCATGAGCCACCACAGAAGTAGATACTCATGAGGGAACGGACGATTTCACTGTACTGATAACCGAACGAGCTACACCTTAGACCGAGTGTCGAGTCGATTACAGATGACAATGTGGAGTCAAATTGCTCCATGATTGAAAATATTCCTCCAAAAGGAGTGAGCTTCTCGGATTTTATTTGTATTTTTGCCATGCCTGATGAGGTTTTGTTTGATTATTTTTTTGCAACACTAAGTTAAGTGAATCCTCTGACATGGCAAAATCCTGAGCAACTTTTTGTTGCTCAGGTACTTAAAAAAAATATTTTATAATAGTGTTGCGGAATTAAGGAGAAAATCATGTATAAGCAAACGATTCGCCCTGTTTTATTTCTGATGGAACCCGAAAAGGTACACACCTTGTTGGTTTCCTTCCTCAAATGTTACCGGCATTTGCCATGGTGCAAATGCTGGATGCGTCATCTCTATACTTGTTCCGACAAACAGTTGATATGGAACCATCTTACTTTCCGAAACCGTATCGGCCTGTCGGCCGGTTTCGATAAAGGTGCCGAGGTTTTTGATGAATTGGCCGATTATGGTTTCGGATTTATTGAAGTCGGTACTGTCACTCCCGATGCCCAGGATGGAAATCCCCGTCCCCGTATTTTTCGCTTACCTCAGTGTGAATCTTTAATTTCCCGTACAGGTTTCAATAATCCCGGATTGGATATTATTAAACGCCGTCTTGAACAGAAACACGGTTCATATGTTTTAGGTGTAAATATCAATAAGAATCCCTCTTCGGAAGGCGAACAAGCTGTGGCAGACTTTTTGCATTTATACAAAGAGTTATATCCTTATGCCGGCTATTTCACGCTTAATTGGGGATCGGTGGAGATTACTCTGATGAAGCGGGTACTCAAAACGCTGGCTGCTTTTCGTCTGGAACAGAATATACATGTTCCGGTACTTCTCAAACTTCCTGCCGATATAACAGAAGAAGGAATGGATGATGTGATCGACTGTACTCGTCTGTACCGGGTAGATGGGGTGATAGCTACCGGACCTACCATGGAGCGTACTTGTTTAAAAGGTTATTCGCCTGCACAATTGCAGAAGATCGGAGCCGGTGGAGTCAGTGGACGCGGGATAGGGGAGAAGTCATTAAAAGCCGTCGGCTATTTGCGTGCCCATGCCGGAAAAAGCCTTTTGATAGTAGGGGCAGGCGGAATTATTACTCCCCCCGATGCCCGTCGAATGTTGGATGCGGGGGCCAATCTGATACAAATCTATTCTTCGTTTATTTACGAAGGGCCGGGCATAGTGAAAAAGATGATTCAGGAAATTAAATAATAAGGAATAAAGTTATGGAACAGAGTTTTATTGAATATTCATTAGGAAAAGATGCTTTTTCGGCTACTCTTTGGGTTTATCCGGCTCGTAAGCCAGGAGGTAAAGCCATTATTATGTGTCCCGGTGGCGGATTCAATCAAGTAGCTTCAGATCATGAAGGTCGCGATTTTGCCGTATGGTTTAATAATCTGGGTATCACATATGCCGTACTGAATTATCGCATGCCTCATGGTGATGTTGAAGTGATTCGTGAAGATATTCGTGAAGCGATTCGCCTGATCCGCCGCCAGTCGGCAGAGTGGGGAATCCATCAACTGGGTGTTATGGGAGCTTCTATCGGAGGCTATATTGCTGCTACTGCCGCAACTCTTTATACCGGGACCGACCGCCCCGACTTTCAGGTATTGCTTTATCCTGTTATCAGCATGAACGACCGACTGACCCATTTGCCTTCACGCGGACGTATGTTGGGAGAAACTATTCCGGAAAGTCTGAAAGAGACATTATCTCTTGAACTTCATGTCACAGCCGATACTCCTCGTACATTCATTGTTTTGGCTGAGGATGATCAGGCGGTATCTCCTCTCAACAGTATTGTCTATTATACAGCATTATTGAAACATGGGGTTTCTGCCGGACTGCATATTTATCCGGAAGGCGGACATAGCTTCGGATTTCGTGATAGCTTCATATATAAGAAGTTATGGACTGATGAACTGCAAAAATGGTTGCTGACCTTTTAATGCGGATGCGCTAATTTATTCGCTTTTACTTGTATGGTATGAATTAAAAGTTATACCTTTGCGCCCGATTTTTAATTTAAAAAGATTGGATATGGCTGGTTATATATCAGATGACACAAGAAAAGTGACGACTCATCGCCTGATCGAAATGAAGCAAAGAGGCGAAAAAATATCTATGCTTACTTCGTATGACTATACTATGGCGCAGATTGTAGACGGTGCCGGTATCGATGTTATCCTTGTAGGCGATTCTGCATCAAATGTGATGGCAGGCAATGTAACTACACTTCCTATTACTCTCGATCAAATGATTTATCATGGTAAATCGGTTGTGCGCGGTGTGAAGCGTGCAATGGTAGTAGTTGACATGCCTTTTGGTTCTTATCAGGGAAATGAGATGGAAGGGCTTGCTTCGGCTATCCGTATTATGAAAGAGAGCCACGCTGATGCTTTGAAACTGGAAGGCGGCGAAGAGATTCTCGACACTGTGAAGCGTATCCTGAGTGCCGGTATTCCGGTGATGGGACATCTCGGACTGATGCCGCAATCTATCAATAAATACGGTACATATACCGTTCGTGCCAAAGATGATGCAGAAGCAGAGAAGCTGATTCGTGATGCACATCTGCTTGAAGAAGCCGGATGTTTCGGGCTTGTGCTTGAGAAAATTCCCGCAGCATTGGCTGCCCGCGTTGCAAGCGAACTGACTATTCCGGTTATCGGCATTGGTGCCGGTGGCGATGTAGACGGACAGGTATTGGTTATTCAGGACATGTTGGGTATGAACAATGGTTTCCGTCCCCGTTTCCTTCGTCGTTATGCCGACCTCTATACGGTGATGACTGATGCAATCAGCCACTATGTTTCGGACGTAAAGAACTGCGACTTCCCGAACGAGAAAGAACAATATTAATTGTCGTATGGCAACTAAATTATGGACATTGCATTTTATGCGGATATGCCTTGCTAATTTATTGTTGTTCATATCCCTGTACCTGTTGTACCCTGTGCTTCCGGTAGTGATGGCTTCACGTTTGGGCGTGCCAGTCAGTCAGACGGGGGGAATATATATACTTTTTACGCTTGCCATGTTTTTTATCGGCCCGTTTCATGCGTATCTGGTCGATGTCTACAAGCGAAAATATATATGTATGCTTTCGTTTGGGATAATGGTAGCGGCGACTGCCGGTTACACACTTGTGCAAAGTGCCACACATCTGTTGTTGCTTTGCTTGGTACAGGGAATCTCCTTTGGAATGGCTGCTACGGCAGGCATTACATTGGCCATTGATGTCACCAATTCCACTTTTCGCAGTGCCGGCAATGTAGTCTTTTCTTGGGCAGCACGTCTGGGGATGATTATAGGGACAGCGTTAGGAGTGTTTTTATTCCGGACACATGGCTTTGAAACTCTGTTATATGTTTCTGTCGCATCGGGAGCCTTGGGAATGCTGTTTGTGTCGAGGGTATATGTGCCTTTCCGTGCACCAATAGGGATGAAGGTTTGTTCGATGGACCGTTTTCTGCTTCCCCGTGGATTTATTCCGGCATTTAACCTGATGTTGATCGCTTTTGTGCCCGGATTGTTGCTTCCTGTGCTTGCCGGTGCGCCAAGTGATGTGCCGGTAGGAGGTGAACTGATACCTTTCTTTGCTTTGGCCGGAGTCGGTTTTCTCTTGTCAGTAATGGTGGTGAGACTGTTTTTCCGTTATGATAACAAGATATGGCTGCAGATAGTCACCGGGTTGATAACTATGATCGGAGCGATGGCTTTGTTGTTTTCTCCTGAAACCGGTTGGAATGTCCCGGCAGCGATATTGATGGGATTAGGACTTGGATTGGTTACTCCGGAATTCTTGATGATGTTTGTCAAGCTGTCTCAACATTGCCAGCGTGGCACGGCCAATACGACTCATTTACTTGCATGGGAACTTGGAGTCGGCTTAGGTATTGCATCTGCCTGTCACTTACATCTCACAGCTAATGAACATGTGGTTTGTCGGGTAGGATTGTTGGCGGCAATCGTGGCTCTGGCTTTCTTTGTCCTGATTACATATCCTTATTTTAAAAGGAAGAAGGTGAGATAAACGATATATGTATATCTGAAAAACAGACTCCGTAGTTTGGTGATGAATTGTCGCAAAACTACGGAGTTCGTTTTTATTGTCTATCCCATGTTGCACAATAAAACCGCAAGCATATAAGGCATGAAGATAATGACTCCTATGATGGCGGCAACTATGGCACATATCAGCACTGCACCTGCCGCAATATCTTTCACATCACCTGCAATCGGATTGTGTTCCGGGGATACGAGGTTGACTAATCTTTCTATAGCTGTATTGAATCCCTCCGCTGCCAGTACCATTCCGAAACAAAGTATGATGGCTATCCATTCGTTCCGGGTGATACCGAAGTAAAATCCGGCGATTGTTACTGTGATGATTGCCACACAGTGTATCCAGGCATTATGCTCTTTGCTTACAAAACTCCGAATGCCTTTCCAGGCATATCCGAAGCTTTGTATCCTTTTTTTTATACTGAATTTTTCCATTCTCAGTTTCTGCTAACCTGTTTTACACCTTTCACTGTGCGTAGCTTTTTAATCAGTGCCTCCAGTCGTCCGGTGTCACTCACCATAATGGTCAGCGTGCCCGAGAAGAGTCCGTCGTTCGAATCAATTCCAATGGAACGCAGTGAGATGCCATTCTCTTTTGATATGATAGAGGTGATATTGGTCACAATACCGATGTCATCATGACCCACTACACGGAGTGTGATCGGATATTGAGTACCTTCCGATTTTCCGGCCCAGCGTGCTTTGACAATACGGTATCCGAAACGTTCGCGCATCTGTCCCGCATTGGGGCAGTCGTTGCGGTGAATCTTGATACCTCCGGATACAGTGACAAATCCGAATACGTCGTCTCCATATATGGGGTTGCAACATTTGGCCAACTTGAAGTCCAGTCCTTTCAGGTTTTGGTCAATGACGAGTACATCCTCTTTAGTGACAGTGGTTTCGTCTATCTGGTTTTGCAGGTTGTATTCTTCGGCACTGCGGTAGATCACTTCATCACGTTCACCGTCCCGTTTCTGTTGTTCGATGTATTTATCCAGAATGTCGTTCACGTCAAGCACTTCGTCGGCAATATTCTGATAAAACTCTGTCACATTCTTGAATCCCAGGCGTTTGATCAGACGCATCATTACTGCTTCGTCATATTCCATCTTCCGGTTTTTGAATTTCCGTTCCAATGTTTCTTTGGCGAAATCGTGCTGGCGTGCTACCATTTCCTTCAGGGCCTGGCGGATCTTCGTACGGGCTTTTGAGGTAGTGACAATGTTCAGCCAGTCCTGTTTCGGAGTCTGTGTGTTCGATGTCATAATCTCTACCTGATCTCCGCTATTCAACTTTTGTCTCAGCTGTACATTTTTACCGTTCACCTTTGCACCGATGCACTTACACCCCAATTTGCTGTGAATGTGGAAAGCGAAATCGAGTACCGTAGCTCCTTTTGCCAGTTTGAAGAGGTCTCCTTTCGGCGTAAACACAAATACCTCGTCTTCATACAGATCCAGTTTAAACTGATCCATCATTTCTAGGTCGTTTTCTGTATTCTCCAATGCTTCGCGTATTGAAGTCAGCCATTCGTCCAACCCGCTTTCACCTTTCACGCCTTTGTATCTCCAATGTGCGGCCAGTCCGCGCTCGGCTATCTCGTCCATACGTTCCGTACGGATTTGCACTTCGACCCATTTTCCTTCCGGCCCCATTACAGTGATGTGCAATGATTCGTAACCATTGCTTTTGGGAACCGACAGCCAGTCACGCAGACGTTTCGGATTAGGTTGATACATATCCGTCACAATGGAGTAAGCCTGCCAGCATTCCTGCTTTTCTTTTTCGAACTGGGATTCCAGAATGATACGTATGGCAAACAAGTCATACACGTTTTCGAACTGGCATTTCTGTTTCTTCATTTTCTGATAGATGGAATGAATGGATTTGGTGCGTCCTTTCATGTGAAAATGCAGTCCCGCTTCCTCCAGTTTCCGTTGTATCGGAGCGATGAAGTTGGCAATATAACGGTCACGTGACTTTTTCGTCTCGTTCAGTTTCTCTTTGATGTGGTAATAAATGTCATGTTCGGTGTACTTCAATGACAAATCTTCCAGCTCCGATTTCAGTTTATACAATCCCAGTTTGTGAGCCAACGGAGCGTACAGATAGGCGGCTTCATTAGCCACTCGTCTGCGGGCCTCGTCATTCTCGGCATCCTTTATTTGCCGCATCACGTTTACACGGTCGGCGATCATGATCAGGATCACACGCATGTCTTCGGCAAAAGACAACAACAGGTTACGGAAATTTTCCGATTCGATAGTCGGACTCTTATCGTAAAGGTCATTAATCTTAATGAGTCCCCGGATAATTCCAGCTACATCTTCGCCATACTCCTGTTGAATATATTCTATTGTATACGAGTGACAACGCACCGGTGTGTGTAACATGATACCCAGAATAGATGCCCGTTTCATACCGATTTCTTCGGCTACGATTACAGCAGTCTGCATATCTTTGATGACAGGATTCAGACCAAAACTGTCCCTTTGCATCGCATTGTTCTGTGTGGAGTCGATAAGGTGCTTTTTCAGCTTTCTGCAGTCTCCTTTTTGTAAGGTTTCTCCGGTGAGGCGCAGTAGTTTTTTGTATAGTGAGAACAATAATTCTCTCTCTTCTTTCGTAAAGAATTCATCTCTTTCCATAAGCAGCTCAAATTTATCGTCGGTAAAGATAGTTTTTTTCCGGGTTTTGTAGGGTGTCCTCTTCCTTTTTTTGTATTTTTGGGCATGAATTAATAAAATTAGATAGTATGATAACACCTGAAGACAAAGAATTGCTTGCCCAAAAAGGCATTTCGGAAGTACAAATCGCTGAACAGTTGACTTGTTTCCAAAAAGGCTTTCCTTATTTGAAATTAGATGCTGCCGCATCTGTAGAAAAAGGTATTCTGGCTCCCGATGCCGAAGAACAGAAAGCTTATCTCGCAGCCTGGGATGCTTATACCAATTCTGACAAAACGATTGTAAAGTTTGTACCCGCTTCGGGTGCTGCCAGCCGTATGTTCAAAAATCTTTTTGAATTTCTGGATGCTGACTATGCTGAGCCGACTACAAAGTTCGAACAAACGTTCTTTGCCTCAATTGAGAAATTTGCTTTCTATGATGATCTGAATACTGCCTGTATGAGGATAGAAGGTAAAGATATTCCCGGTTTGATTGCAGATGGTGACTACAAGGCAGTTGTTTCAGGATTGCTGAACGTAGCGGGATTAAACTATGGTGCACTTCCGAAAGGTTTGCTCAAGTTCCATAAGTACGAAGAAGGCTCACGTACTCCGCTTGAAGAACATTTGGCGGAGGGTGCTATGTACGCTGCCGGTAAAAGCGGAAAGGTGAATGTCCACTTTACTGTTTCAACCGAACATCGTGAACTCTTTAAATCATTGGTAGCCGAAAAAGCCGATGCCTTTGCCAAACGTTATGGAGTAGATTATAATATTAGTTTTTCCGAGCAGAAACCAAGTACCGATACGATTGCCGCTGATATGGAAAACCAGCCTTTCCGCGATAATGGCAAGCTTTTGTTCCGCCCCGGTGGTCATGGAGCACTGATTGAGAACCTGAACGATTTGGATGCGGATGTGATTTTTATTAAGAATATAGACAATGTCGTTCCGGACAGATTAAAAGGTGATACGGTGCTTTATAAGAAATTGATTGCCGGTGTACTTGTATCCCTCCAGAAGCAGGCTTTTGAATATCTGGAACTTTTGGATAGCGGCCGCTACACACACGAACAGGTAATGGATATTCTGCAATTTGTGCAGAAGAAACTTTTCTGCAAGAATCCAGAAACGAAGGATCTGGAAGATGCTGAATTGGTCATCTATCTGAAGAATAAATTGAACCGCCCGATGCGTGTTTGTGGTATGGTGAAGAATGTGGGTGAACCGGGTGGCGGTCCGTTCCTTGCTTATAACAGTGACGGAACGATTTCATTGCAAATCCTTGAAAGTTCACAGATCGATATGAATAATCCGGAAGCTAAAGAAATGTTTGAGAAAGGTACCCACTTCAATCCGGTAGATTTGGTTTGTGCGGTACGTGATTACAAAGGACATAAGTTTGATCTGGTAAGATACGTGGATAAAGCCACAGGCTTCATATCTTATAAGTCGAAGAGTGGTAAAGACTTGAAAGCTCTTGAGCTTCCCGGCTTGTGGAATGGTGCCATGAGTGATTGGAGTACGGTATTTGTGGAAGTTCCGCTTTCTACATTTAATCCGGTGAAGACGGTAAATGATCTGTTGCGTGAACAACACCAATAGTCGAGGGAGAAATAAAAGAGGGTGTCCGAAAAGGGTACCCTCTAACTTTTTTCTTTTTTTGTGATTTATCCAACAACTTATAAAAATGCCCCTCATGAAACTCAATTTTCTCCCTTTATCAGTCTTATAATCCTTTCCATCCCTCCCTTTCTTAGCCTTTTTCTGCTTGCAGATCATTTTTCCGATGTTAAATGCAATAGCCAATATTCCAAAGTCCATGACAATCTTCTCCAAGCCTTTATGCCTGAACCTCTTGTACTCTTTATTCCATTTTATTTGCCCGAAGACCGCTTCCACCTCCACCGGTCTTTTGCTCCTATGTTCAAGCCCTTTTGATGAAGTGAGTTTCTCACGTGCCAGTTGCTTGTACCGCCTTAATTTATGATTCACCTTGATCTCCCTGTTTCCTCTCCCTTTGTGACATTTATTTTGTAGGGGACATCCCTGACAGTTCTTAGCACGGTAAACACTTATTTCACTTTCATATCCATTATCATTGACAGCCTTTATCGTGTAGGCAAATTTCATATACTGTCCCATCGGACATACAAAGTAATCTTCCGGTTCGTTATAATACAAATTATCTTGTTTGGAGATGTCACATTTCCATTTTTTTGTTTGTTCCATATGAAAATAATTATATTTCACATAAGCGCTTATACCGAAGCGTTCCATAAACTCATAATTTTCCTCACTTCCATATCCGGCATCCGCACAAACCTCTTTCATGAACCGGCAGTATCTCATCCGGCCATACAATAGAAATGAAATCAACGTCAACGTATCACCCGGATTGTGATAGAAAGCATAGTTTGTTATGAACTGGTTTTCCGTGGATATCTGTAGATTATATCCCGGTTTAAGCTGACCGTTCCTCATGTGGTCTTCTTTCATGCGCATAAAAGTCGCATCAGGATCTGTTTTGGAATAGCTGTTTCTTTCCCCCATTATTTCCAAGTGTTTCTCATATTCCTGCAGCTTAGGTAAGTACTCCTCATTAAGCTTTTTAATCTGACGAAGTTCACGTTTATTGCGGTTCTCCAGATTAATGGCATCTATTTTTTCTTTCAGAGCATGGCTGTCAATAGGAAGAGTTGATTCTCCAGGAGCGGTGTTGTCACCGAGAATACCCTCATCAATTTGAGAAAGTATACATTGAATCTTATTTTCCAGACGATCCTTATACTTTTCCACACTTTTGCGCCAGACGAAAGTATAACGGTTGGCTGCCGACTCCATCTTGGTCCCGTCGATATATTGTTTTTCCAGGCTGATATATCCCAACTCAACAAGCATGAGCACAATCTGAGTGAACAAACTGTGGATACAACTCTTCAAACGCTTGCTGCGGAAATCATTGATGGTACGGAAGTCGGGAGTGGACTTGCCCGAAAGCCACATGTAAAGGATGTTCTCCTGAAGTAGACGTGCTATCTTACGACAAGAGTACACATTGTTCAGGTAGGCGAAGAACAACACTTTCAAAAGCATGCGGGGATAATAAGCAGGACAACCACCACCCTTATAAGTAGATAACAACGGACTGATGTCAAGCTTATCAACAATCTGGTTGACAAGCCGGACCGGAGCATCCGAAGAAATATTTTCATCAAGACGGCAAGGAAATAAGGAATCCATACCTTGAGAATACTCCTTAAATTGTATATTTGCACTATCGATTAACATGCTCTAAGATAAACATTTTAGAGCAAATTAAAAAGTCCGAGCTTGGGAAAGTTCGGACTTTTACATAAAAAAAGAGGGTACCCTTTTCGGACACCCTCTTTCTCTTATTCTATTGCTTATCAGATCAGTTTCTTGGTAAAGCTTCTTTTACTACCATCGGACGACCGGCATATTCTGCTCCGTTCAATTCTTTAATGGCATTGCTGGCTTCTGAAGATTCCGGCATTTCAACAAAAGCAAAACCTTTAGATCTTCTTGTTTCGCGATCTGTGATCAGTTTTACTGATTCTACTGTTCCATACTCTTCCATAACTTGTCTCAAATCTGACTCCTTAACATTATAGCTAAGATTTCCAATGTACATATTCATAAATATACAAAAATAAAAAATTAATAAAATAACAATAAAGCTTTAGGAAGTGTAAATCAGAAATGAAAGTTCTCAATGCGAACATTGAGGAAATACATGTGAGAGTTAGACCAATAAAAACCTCTTGTTGTTTGGTTTTGCAAAGTAAGGCATTAATTCCGGATAATATGCTATATTTGGTTCTTTTCATCCTTTTAAATATTCTTTTTTGTGTAATTAGACCAATAATTAACACTTTGTTTTGGCCACCCATTCTTGTATTTGTCTCTATATTAGAAATTATTTTATGCCGTTTATGAAGTTAACATCCTGTTGTATACGATGTTAATAACGTAATTATACGAAGTTAATATCGTAAAGTCGAGAAGTTAACTTCCTGCATATACGATATTAACTTCGTATAATCCCTTTCTATGTGTGCTTTAAGTGGTTGAAAATCAGTGATGTTCTATGAAGTGGAAATACTCCATTCTTCTTTTAGGAGGAGAGTTTTCTCTTGAATATGTTTTGCAGACCTTTTACTTGTTAATCATTTTTTATACTGTTCCCTTTTTCTTTCCTTTATTGCAATCATTTAGTAGCTCGTTCGGGATTTATTGGAAGAAAAGTAGTATTTTTGCGTCATTATATCTTAAAATATTCAATCATGAAGAAAATACTTTTACTCGGATCGGGCGAACTGGGAAAGGAGTTTGTAATTTCTGCTCAACGTAAAGGTCAATACACCATTGCTTGTGATTCGTATGCCGGAGCACCTGCTATGCAGGTAGCCGATGAATATGAAGTTTTCGATATGCTGAACGGTGAAGAACTGGAGCGTATTGTAAAGAAACACCGGCCGGATATTATCGTCCCCGAAATTGAAGCCATCCGCACGGAACGTTTATACGATTTCGAGAAGGAAGGCATTCAGGTAGTGCCGAGTGCCCGTGCAGTGAATTATACCATGAACCGCAAAGCCATCCGTGATTTGGCCGCTAAGGAATTGGGGCTGAAAACTGCGAAATACTATTATGCCAAATCGTTGGAGGAATTGAAGGAAGCTGCTGCGAAGATAGGTTTTCCCTGTGTTGTGAAGCCTTTAATGTCATCATCGGGCAAAGGGCAGTCGTTGGTAAAAAGTGCTGCTGAGTTGGAGCATGCCTGGGAGTATGGTTGTAGCGGCAGCCGCGGAGATATTCGTGAACTGATTATTGAAGAGTTTATCAAATTCGATAGTGAAATAACTTTGCTCACGGTAACTCAGAAGAATGGTCCGACACTATTTTGTCCACCTATCGGACATGTACAGAAGGGAGGAGACTATCGTGAAAGTTTTCAGCCCGCACACATTGACCCGGCACATCTGAAGGAAGCGGAAGAGATGGCTGAAAAAGTAACCTGCGCATTGACCGGTGCCGGATTATGGGGAGTTGAATTCTTCCTGAGTCATGAAAATGGGGTTTACTTCTCAGAACTGTCTCCGCGTCCGCACGATACAGGAATGGTAACATTGGCGGGAACACAAAACCTGAATGAATTTGAACTTCACTTACGTGCCGTATTAGGATTACCCATTCCGGGTATAAAGCAGGAGAGAATAGGAGCGAGTGCTGTTATTCTTTCACCGATTGCCAGCCAGGAACGTCCGCAGTATAGAGGCATGGAGGAAGTTACCATAGAAGAGGACACCTATCTGCGTATATTTGGTAAGCCATATACACGTGTGAATCGCCGTATGGGGGTAGTACTCTGTTATGCTCCGAACGGTTCTGATCTGGATGCTTTGCGTGATAAGGCAAAACGAATAGCTGATAAAGTAGAAGTATATTAAATACGGAGGTTTCTTTCTGAAAATCCAATAACAGGTCTTTGTCGCTTAAGAAGTGGCAGAGACCTGTCTTTTTATTAGTCTATGCCTCTGTCTTTTTCTGCTCTTTTGCAATTGTTAATACTCTGCCCGGTTAAGTCTGCAGAGACCGAAAAATGACCCTCAAACACAACTCTCTTTTATCAATATAAAACTCGTTGCATGTTGTACTATCTAACATTTGACTAATTGACTGAAAACACTATAGGTACTTGAAAACTCGATAGGTCGCCTTGTTAGATTGAGAACAGTGCCTATTTGCCTGAACATGCTTTGTATAACAGTAAAAAGGGCACTAATAATGTTCATTTTCACGCTGCTGTAAGTTTAATGAATGTTATCTAAAGAGAAAATATAGAAAAATGGTACAACGGGAAAAAAAAGTTTCTACATTTGCGAAGTTGTTTGTTTAACTATCTGTGTGAACAAAACCGAATATCGAACGTTATGTTAATAGTGAAACTGGTAAAAACGCGACTTACCATGCTATAACGCTTTAGAGTATTAGAAGAATAATATATAAAAAGATTGCTTATGTCACAGATTATAGGACATATCTCTCAGGTAATTGGCCCTGTGGTCGATGTGTATTTTGAAGGTACAGAATCGGACTTGATATTGCCAAGTATCCACGACGCATTGGAGATAAAAAGGCACAACGGCAAAAAGCTGATTGTAGAAGTACAACAACACATTGGTGAAAATACTGTTCGTACCGTGGCCATGGACAGTACCGACGGCTTACAACGCGGGATGAAGGTATTTCCTACAGGAGGTCCTATCACAATGCCGGTAGGTGAACAAATCAAAGGACGTTTGATGAACGTAGTCGGCGATTCTATTGACGGAATGAAAGAACTCAATCGTGAGGGTGCCTATTCCATTCACCGTGATCCCCCAAAATTTGAAGATTTAACCACCGTACAGGAAGTGTTGTTCACCGGAATAAAGGTGATCGACCTGCTTGAACCTTATTCAAAAGGAGGTAAAATTGGTCTGTTTGGTGGTGCCGGAGTAGGTAAGACGGTACTTATTATGGAACTCATCAATAACATTGCAAAGAAGCATAATGGTTTTTCCGTATTTGCCGGGGTAGGAGAACGTACCCGTGAAGGTAATGACTTGCTTCGTGAAATGATTGAATCGGGTGTAATCCGTTATGGAGAGGCTTTTAAAGAAAGTATGGAAAAAGGACACTGGGACCTTTCGAAAGTAGATTATAACGAAGTAGAGAAATCGCAGGCTACATTGGTGTTCGGACAAATGAATGAACCTCCCGGTGCACGTGCTTCGGTTGCGCTGTCGGGACTGACTGTTGCCGAATCTTTCCGGGATATGGGGGCCAAGTCGGGTGCCAGGGATATCTTGTTTTTCATTGATAATATTTTCCGTTTTACTCAGGCAGGATCCGAGGTCTCAGCTTTGTTAGGACGTATGCCTTCTGCTGTAGGTTATCAACCTACATTAGCTACGGAAATGGGTGCTATGCAAGAGCGAATCACTTCAACCAAGACGGGCTCCATCACTTCGGTGCAGGCTGTATATGTGCCGGCTGACGACTTGACCGACCCTGCACCGGCAACCACTTTTACTCACTTGGATGCAACAACTGTATTGAGTCGAAAAATCACTGAACTCGGAATTTATCCGGCTGTAGACCCGTTGGAATCTACTTCTCGTATCCTTGACCCACATATTGTGGGGCAAGAGCATTATGATGTGGCTCAGCGTGTGAAGCAGATTCTGCAACGAAACAAGGAATTGCAGGATATCATTTCCATCTTGGGTATGGAGGAACTGTCCGATGCCGATCGTTTGGTTGTGAACCGTGCGCGCAGGGTACAACGTTTCCTGTCTCAGCCGTTTACTGTAGCCGAACAGTTTACCGGTGTGCCGGGAGCAATGGTCTCTATTGAAGACACCATCAAAGGGTTTAAGATGATTTTGGACGGTGAAGTGGATTATCTGCCCGAACCGGCATTCTTAAATGTAGGTACGATAGAAGAAGCTATTGAAAAGGGTAAGAAGCTGCTTGAGCAAGCCAATAAATAAAATAAGGAATCATGAAAGAACTGCATTTGAATATTGTATCGCCGGAAAAGGAGGTATTTGATGGTGAAGTGAAGAGTGTTACTCTTCCGGGAACCAGTGGAGTATTTTCCATTTTGGCGCAGCATGCGCCGATTGTCTCTTCTCTGCAAGAAGGAACAGTCAGTTACACGACAACGGATGGCGAAGAGCATACGTTGGATATTCACAGCGGTTTTGTGGAGCTAAGTAACGGAGAAGCTTCCGTTTGTGTATCCTGACCTTGATCCACACAAGAACCTGTTTTTACTATGAATATGAGCATTACAAAACGCAATTTCCTGAGTTATCTTACCATTTTGACTCTTGTCGGAGGTGGGTTGGGAGCTTTGGTTTTGCATTATCTTGAGCCCGGACACTATTTCGGAGGTTATCCGTTGATACCGGTATACTTTTATATATTCGGTGTATTTTACATTTATATGTTTGATGCCTGCAGGCGTCATGCACCGGACAAGATGGTGATGCTTTTTTTGGTAGCAAAGGTCCTGAAGATGATTATATCAGTCTTTCTGTTGATAATTTACTGTGTGGCTGTGCCCGATTCTGCTGTGGAATTTCTGCTGACATTTCTGGCATTCTATCTGGGCTACCTTATATATGAAAGCTGGTTTTTCTTCGTTTTCGAATGGAATCAGAAACTAAAAAAGAAATCAAAAAAATATGAAACAGTTGCGTAACATAGTTACCGGAATGTTGATCCTGATAGGAGGTATGTTGCCTGTTATGGTCTCTGCACAAGAGCCTGTGGAGGGCGATACCGCCACTGCTTTACAGCAAGAGATTATTGTGGGGAAAGACACAATCAATCAGGAGGCAAATCAGGTAGATGTAAAAGGCATTGTATTCGGTCATATCGGCGACTCCTACGAATGGCACATCACAAATATAGGAAAAACCTCTATCTGTATTCCATTGCCGATTATCGTATATAGCGAAACTTCAGGTTGGCATGCTTTTTTGTCATCGCGCCTTGAAGAGAATGACGGTAAATACGAAGGATTCTATATCGCTCCTGCCGGAAGCAGGTACGAAGGCAAAATTGTAGAACGTAATGCGGCGGGAGAAGAGGTTCGACCATGGGATATTTCTATTACTAAGGTTACTTTATCTCTATTTATCAATAGTGCTATCTTATTAATAATCATCCTTAGTGTGGCGCATTGGTATCGTAAGCGTGAACAGGGGGCTTATGCCCCTGGCGGATTTGTCGGTTTTATGGAGATGTTTATTATGATGATCCATGATGATGTGATTAAGAGTTGTGTAGGGCCTAACTATAAAAAGTTCGCTCCTTATTTGTTGACAGCCTTTTTCTTTATTTTCATCAATAACATCATGGGACTGATACCGATTTTCCCGGGAGGAGCGAATGTGACCGGAAATATCGCTATAACGCTGGTATTGGCTTTATTTACATTTGTCATCGTTAATATATTCGGGACGAAACACTACTGGAAAGATGTTTTCTGGCCCGATGTTCCCTGGTGGCTGAAAGTGCCTATACCCATGATGCCATTTATCGAATTTTTCGGTGTATTTACGAAACCGTTCGCATTGATGATCCGTTTGTTTGCCAATATGTTGTCCGGACACATGGCTATGTTGGTTCTTACCTGTTTGATATTTATATCGGCAAGTATGGGGCCTGCCATTAACGGTTCGCTTACGGTGGCTTCGGTGCTGTTCAACATCTTTATGAATTTGCTCGAAGTGTTGGTTGCCTTTATTCAGGCCTATGTGTTTACAATGTTATCGGCTGTATTTATCGGACTGGCTCAGGAAGGCGGTAAAAAAGAAGAAGTAAAAGAATAATATAAACCATTTTAAAACTGAAAATTATGTTACTATCAGTATTATTGCAAGCTGCTGCTGCAGGAGTAGGATTGAGTAAATTGGGAGCTGCCCTCGGAGCTGGTTTAGCTGTTATCGGAGCAGGTATCGGTATTGGTAAGATTGGTGGCTCGGCCATGGAAGGTATTGCACGTCAACCGGAGGCATCGGGAGATATTCGTATGAATATGATTATTGCTGCTGCTTTGGTAGAAGGTGTGGCATTGTTGGCATTGGTTGTTTGTCTGTTAGTACTTTTCTTATAATAAACAAAGAAGATTATGTCATTGTTACTACCCGATAGTGGCCTGATATTCTGGATGCTCCTTTCTTTTGGAATTGTATTCGCGGTATTGGCTAAATACGGCTTCCCCGTCATCATTAAGATGGTGGAAGGCCGTAAAACCTATATTGACGAATCATTGGAGGTAGCCAGAGAAGCAAACGCCCAGTTGTCACGACTGAAAGAGGAGGGCGAAGCTATTGTGGCTGCCGCTAATAAGGAACAGGGACGTATCATGAAAGAGGCTATGCAGGAACGTGAGAAAATTATTTACGAGGCCCGCAAACAAGCTGAAATAGCTGCCCAGAAAGAACTGGACGAAGTGAAACGACAGATTCAGATTGAAAAGGAAGAAGCCATACGCGATATTCGTCGTCAGGTAGCTCTTCTATCTGTGGATATAGCTGAGAAAGTTATTCGTAAGAATCTGGCTGATAAACAAGAGCAGATGGGAATGATAGACCGTATGCTTGATGAAGTATTAACGAAGAACTAAGAGAAAATGGAAGTCGGAATAATTTCAATGCGGTATGCGAAAGCTCTGATGGCTTATGCGGAAGAGAGAGGAGCGGAAGACAGGCTATATCATGAACTTGTCACGTTGGCACACAGTTTCCGTACAGTGAAGGGATTTTGTGCCGTACTTGATAATCCCATTGTTTCTGTTGACGAAAAGTTCAGTCTGATCTGTACGGCAGCCGATGGAGACAATAAACCGAGTGAAGAGTTTATTCGTTTTGTCCGTCTGGTACTCAAGGAGAGAAGGGAGACTTATCTGCAATTCATGAGTCTGATGTATCTGGATCTTTACCGGAAGAAGAAGCATATTGGTGTAGGTAAACTGATCACTGCTGTCCCGGTAGATAAGGCTACTGAAGAGCGTATCCGACAAACTGCTGCACATATTTTGCATGCATATATGGAGTTGGAAACAGTGGTCGACCCTTCTATAGAAGGTGGCTTTGTTTTCGATATTAACGATTACCGACTTGATGCCAGTATCGCTACACAGTTGAAGAAAGTGAAACAACAGTTCATTGATAAGAATCGAAGAATTGTATAATTAGTGAAAAATTATGTCTGAAAATATAAGAGTAAGCGAAGTATCTGAGATTCTGCGCCAACAGCTTGAAGGAATCGAGACCAAGGTGCAGCTTGATGAAATCGGTACGGTGCTGCAGGTGAGTGATGGTGTGGTACGTATTTACGGTCTGCGCAATGCCGAGGCCAACGAACTGCTTGAGTTTGATAATGGTATCAAGGCCATTGTTATGAACCTGGAAGAAGATAATGTGGGTGCCGTCTTGCTCGGACCTACGGATAAGATCAAGGAAGGTTTCACAGTGAAACGTACCAAACGAATCGCTTCTATCCGTGTGGGAGAAAGTATGTTAGGACGCGTTATCGATCCGTTGGGAGAACCGTTGGACGGAAAAGGATTGATCGGCGGTGAACTCTATGAAATGCCTTTGGAGCGTAAAGCTCCGGGGGTAATCTATCGTCAGCCGGTAAATCAGCCGTTGCAAACAGGTCTGAAAGCAGTTGATGCAATGATTCCTATCGGTCGTGGACAGCGTGAGTTGATTATCGGTGACCGGCAGACGGGAAAAACATCGATAGCCATTGATACGATAATAAACCAGCGTAGTAATTACGAAGCGGGCGATCCGGTATATTGCATTTATGTAGCTATCGGACAGAAAGGATCTACAGTGGCTTCTATTGTGAATACTTTACGCCAATATGGTGCGATGGATTACACTATTGTAGTAGCTGCCACAGCCGGAGATCCTGCTGCACTTCAATATTTCGCTCCGTTTGCAGGGGCTGCTATCGGTGAGTATTTCCGTGATACCGGTCGTCATGCGTTGGTGGTTTATGATGACTTGTCCAAACAGGCGGTATCTTATCGTGAAGTATCTTTGATTCTCCGTCGTCCTTCCGGTCGTGAAGCTTATCCGGGTGATATCTTCTATTTGCATTCCCGTTTGCTGGAACGTGCAGCCAAGATTATCAATCAGGAAGAGGTGGCTCGTGAAATGAACGACTTGCCCGAGAGTCTGAAAGGAAAAGTGAAAGGCGGAGGTTCACTGACGGCATTGCCTATTATCGAAACACAGGCCGGAGACGTTTCTGCCTATATTCCGACTAATGTGATTTCCATCACAGACGGTCAGATTTTCCTTGATACGGATTTATTCAATCAGGGTAACCGTCCGGCTATCAATGTCGGTATCTCAGTTTCCCGTGTGGGAGGTAATGCTCAGATTAAGGCTATGAAAAAAGTGGCCGGTACGTTAAAAATAGACCAGGCGCAATATCGTGAACTGGAAGCATTCTCCAAATTTAGCGGAGACATGGATCCGGTTACCGCACTGACCATTGACAAAGGACAAAAGAATGCCCGTTTATTGGTTCAACCTCAATATTCTCCGATGCCGGTAGAGAAGCAGATTGCGATTCTCTATTGTGGTATAAACGGATTGCTGAGAAATGTTCCACTGGATAAGGTAGAAGACTTTGAGGCGGCATTTCTCAATACACTCGCTCTCGATCATCAGTCGGATGTACTGGACGTATTGAAGACAGGAGTAATCAATGATGAAGTAACGAAAGCGATTGAGGAAACAGCAACGATGGTTGCGAAACAGTTTAGTTAATTATAAACCATAAAGACTATGGCTTCACTAAAAGAAGTAAAAACCAGAATAAATTCGGTACAGAGTACCCGAAAAATCACTTCAGCAATGAAGATGGTGGCTTCTGCCAAGTTACACAAGGCACAGGGAGCCATTGAAAACATGCTGCCTTATCAGAGGAAACTGAATAAGATATTGACCAACTTTCTGAGTGCTGACCTTCCGGTAGAGTCTCCATTCTGTGCGGAACGCCCTGTCAAGCGTATTGCTATTGTAGCTTTCTCTTCCAACAGCTCTTTATGTGGTGCTTTCAATGCGAACGTACTAAAGATGTTTTTGCAGACGGTTGGAGAATATCGTGAGCTGGGGCAGGATAATATCCTGATCTATCCGGTTGGCAAGAAAATAGAGGAAGCTGTGAAAAAATTAGGATTTTTTCCTCAAGGGAGCTATCAGAGACTGGCAGATAAGCCTTCGTACGATGAAGCTGCTGCGTTGGCCAGATTGTTGATGGAACTTTTTCTGGAAAAGAACATTGACCGGGTGGAGTTGATTTATCATCATTTCAGATCGATGGGAATACAGGAGCTGTTGCGTGAAAGATACTTGCCGATTGATCTGTCTGCCGTTCATAATGAAGACGGGAAAACCGGAATGGTAAATGACTATATCATAGAACCTTCCGCAGCCCAGTTGATAGCAGATCTGATTCCGCAGGTTTTGAGTCAAAAGATCTTTACGGCTGCTCTCGACTCTAATGCATCCGAACATGCCGCACGTACTTTAGCTATGCAAATAGCAACGGATAATGCCAATGAACTGATTCAGGAACTGACAAAGCAGTATAATAAAACCCGCCAGCAAGCCATTACAAACGAGTTGCTTGATATTGTGGGCGGTAGTATGGCTTAAACTTTCCACAGGGGGCACAAAGGTTGCGGAGTTGTTATCAATGAAGAAACTGACAACCAATCATCGTCCGTAGCCTTTGTGTCTTCTGTGGCAAAATAACTTATTATTATATTGGTTTCTTCTTTCTTTTGCTATAACTTTGTAGCAAAGTATTATTTCATGGAAGAAAATCACGAATTAGAATTAGCCTGGCAAGTCATTGAAAATACCGGTACCCATCTGTTTCTGACAGGAAAGGCCGGAACCGGAAAAACAACCTTCCTTCGTCGGTTAAAGGAATTAACTCCCAAACGCATGGTAGTGGTCGCTCCTACGGGGATTGCTGCCATTAATGCCGGAGGTGTCACCATACACTCTTTTTTCCAATTAAACTTTGCGCCTTATATTCCGGAGAGTACATTCAATTCTGCCCAACAAAGCTTCCATAAATTCGGGAAAGAAAAAATCAATATCATCCGCAGCATGGATCTGTTGGTGATCGATGAAATCAGTATGGTACGTGCCGATCAACTTGATGCGGTGGATTCAGTGTTGCGTCGTTATCGGGATCGTTCGAAACCTTTTGGAGGTGTTCAACTTCTGATGATAGGCGATTTACAGCAGTTGGCTCCGGTAGTAAAGGAAGAAGACTGGAATTTGTTGACCTCTTATTATGACACGGCATTTTTCTTTGGCAGTCATTCACTGAAAGAGACTGAATATATCACTATAGAGTTGAAGAAAGTCTATCGGCAGAGCGATACGGCTTTTGTCGGATTATTAAATAAAATCAGAGACAAAGAGGCCGACGAATCTGTGCTGGAAGAATTGAATAAACGTTATCTTCCGGAGTTTCGTCCGAGAGAAGAAGAAGGGTACATCCGGCTGACGACACATAATTATCAGGCCCAGCAATATAATGACAGACAGCTGCTTTCTCTTTCCGGCAGGGCTTTCAGCTTTCAGGCGAGGGTAGAAGGTACTTTCCCGGAATCGGCTTATCCGGCGGATGAAATGCTCACTGTCAAGGAAGGGGCTCAGATTATGTTTATTAAAAACGACTCTTCTGGGGAACATCGATATTATAATGGAATGATCGGTTTGGTTACGGCTGTTGGTAAAGATGGCATCCGGGTGAAAGGAAATGGAGAATCGCAGGACTTTTTACTTGAAACGGAAGAATGGACAAATAGTAAATACAGTCTGAATCCGCAGACGAAAGAGATAACGGAAGAGGTTGAAGGTACTTTCCGGCAGTATCCTATTCGTTTGGCATGGGCTATAACGATCCATAAAAGTCAGGGTTTGACTTTTGAACGTGCCATCATTGATGCAAACGCTTCTTTTGCTCATGGGCAGGTTTATGTTGCGCTGAGTCGTTGTAAATCTCTTCAGGGACTGGTACTCAGTTCTCCTTTAAGGAGAGAGTCTATTATCAGTGACGACACGATTGACGAATTCACCCGTAATGCCGGAGAACTGACCCCTGATAAGCATAAGCTGGCTCTGCTGCGTCAACATTATTTCTACGAGTTGCTATGTGAACAATTCGATTTTCATCCTCTTGAGCAACATTTCGCACGTGTTCTGCGTCTGCTCGATGAACACTTATACCGACTCTATCCAAAGTTGCTGGAACGGTATAAAGAAACGATCGATCTGTATAAAGCTCAGATAATGAAGGTTGCCGATACTTTCAAGTTGCAATATTCGACTCTGTTGATGGAGGTGGAGGACTATGACGCAAATCCGAAACTGAATGAACGAATTGTGGCCGGTGCCCATTATTTCCGTAAACACCTGGAGGATTTGTTAAACCCACTGATGGTTTCTACAAAGGTAGAAACGGATAATAAAGAACTGAAAAAGAAATTTTCCGAAGCGTTAGATACATTGAAGACGACACTCCATGTGAAGCTGGGAACACTCTATTATACCGAAAAAGAAGGTTTTACCGTATCAGCTTTTCTAAAACATAAGGCTGTCCTGACCTTATCCGTTTCCGGAGGAGAAAGTACATCCTCGTCCGGAAGATCGGAACGTAAACCCCGAACTGCTGAAAAAATAGAAGTTCCTACCGATATCCTACATCCGGAACTGTATAAACAGTTGATTGCATGGAGAAATTCAGAAGCTTCGAAAGCTAATCTTCCTGTTTACACTGTTATACAACAGAAAGCAATACTGGGCATTGTGAATTTATTGCCCTGTGATACGGCTTCGTTAGTGCGTATTCCATATTTTGGGAAGCGTGGTGCCGAAAAGTACGGCGATGTTTTGCTTGAAATGGTGAGCCGGTATGTAAAGGAACAGGGAATAGAACGTCCACCAATGCCTGCAATAACATTGACCCTCAAAAAAGAAACTAAGGAACAGAAAGAGCCAAAGCCTCTAAAAGAAAATAAACCCGTGAAGGAGCCAAAACTTGACACCAAAGAGATAACCTATCGTCTTTTCAGGCAGGGGAAAAATATCGAAGAGATAGCCAAGGAACGTGAGTTGGTTTCAGGGACTATAGCCGGACATCTGGAGCATTATGTACGCTTGGGAGCAGTTAAGATAGAGCAGCTCGTTCCGAAAGAAAAGATTATGAAAATTACCCGTTATGTGCAAGCTAATGGAAGTGACAAAGGACTTACGGCAATTAAAGCTGCTTTGGGTGATGAGGTTTCATATGCAGATATAAGGCTGGTACTTGCTGCCGGAAAAAAAGAATCATAAGATTTGTACGTCAGTCAGCTTACGTTTTACCGTGGTTGACTGACGTACCCAATGCTTAGTCAGGTAAATTATAATAGTGCCTCTTCTATTAACGCTTTTAGTTGCGTTTTATTCATGGTTCCTAATTTCATGGTCGGTTCTCCTCCAACAGGACAAAGCAGCAGATTAGGGATTGTACGAATGGCAAAAGCCGCTTCCAATTCCGGTTCCTGATCTACATCCACTTTATAAATATCTATTTTACCATTATATTCTACAGCCAGTTGATCCAGTATGGGTGACAGTGCTTTGCAATATACACACCAGGGAGCATGAAAATCTACCAGGCAGGGCTTGTTGCCTTTAAACTTCCATTCTTTCGGATATCCTTGATAATCTGCAACTTTTTCTACAAAACTTTCTTTGGTTAAATCGATGACTTTCATATTTCTATTTTTTAAAGGGTTACTACTTGTTTGTTTCTTTGATGTTGCAAAGATAGGAAGATCGGAGTTATTGGCAGATAGCTATTTCTCCTATTGTATTAGCAATTCTTCCTTGTCCTGCTTTTTCCGCTTTCTAATAACTTTCTAATCTCATCTGAGTATCTTATAATTGCTTTCAAACGGTCTGCGTGAAGTGTGAATTGTACTTTTGTCATCAAAATAACAAGGACTATGACCAGAAAGTTTTTTATTCTCTTTTTTCTTGGATTTTTCGGAATTGCCGGAGCACAGCAACCCTCCGGGAGCTTGACGCTGAAAGAGGCCGAGCAACGTTTCCTGAAATGTAATTTATCCCTATTGGCCGAACGCTACAATATAGATATGGCACAAGCCAGGTTGCTTCAAGCTCGATTATTTGATAACCCGGTGATCTCATTCGAACAAAATGTTTACAACCGGCTTAATGGCACTTATTTTGATTTTGGTAAGAGCGGTGAATCTGTTGTAGAGATAGAACAGGTGATCCGTCTTGCCGGACAACGGAATAAGCAAATACGGTTGGAGAAAATAAACCGGGAAATTGCCGGCTATCAGTTTGAGGAGGTAATGCGGACTTTACGTCAGGAGCTTGGGGAAGCTTTTATCGAAGTTTACTATCTGTCAAAGTCATTATCGGTTTATGATAAAGAGGTCAGTTCGCTTGAACATTTGTTGGCAGGAATTAAGGAACAGCATGTGAAGGGGAATGTTTCTTTAATGGAGATGACCCGTCTCGAGTCAATGCTGTTCTCCTTGAAAAAGGATATGAGCGAATGTGAGAGCCATTATCTATCACGGCGGGGAGAGTTGAATTTATTATTGAACTTGCCCATTGATTTTCGCACTGAGCCAATAGTAGATGAAGGTTCGCTTAAACGTCTGACCATAAATGGATTGTCTTATGCCGGTTTACAAGAGATGGTATCCGTGAGGCCTGACCAAAAGATGGCACGTAGTAATATCATTGCTTCGCAAGCCGATCTGAAATTACAGAAATCGTTGGCCTTTCCTGAATTTTCAGTGAAAGGTAACTATGATCGTCAAGGTAATTTTATTAATAATTATTTCGCTATCGGGTTTAGTATGTCTGTTCCTATCTTTAACCGTAACCAAGGGAATATCAAGATGGCACGCTTCAATCTCCTGAAGGCAGGCCGGGAGCAGGAATATATTCGCAGTAAAGCTGAGACAGAACTGTATGCTGCCTATACTGCCTTAGATAAAGCGTTCAGGCTTTATCGGTCAGTAGATAGGGGATTGGAACATAACTTTGAGAAACTGATAGCCGGAGCCAATGAAAACTTTATCAAACGTAATATCAGTCTTTTAGAGTTTATCGATTTTTACGATAGCTATAAAGAGACCTGCATTCAGCTTTATGATATAAAGAAAAACGTATTTCTCGGCATTGAGAATCTGAATGCAGTAGTCGGGCAACATGTCTTTAATAATTAAATCCATATAATTTATGAATTGGACAAAATACTTTCCATGTATATTGATTCTGGGGTTGGGAGGTTGTTCATCAAAGATGAAGCAATCTGAGGTGCATACAAATTTATGTCTGACAGATAGTTTACTGAAAATAGTCTCTGTCGATACGGTACATCTGCATGATGTGACGGATGAACTGGTTCTAAACGGGCGTGTGACTTTCAATCAGGAGCAGGTAGCGCACATTTATCCTATGTTTGGCGGTACTGTGGCGGAGCTTCATGCCGAAGTAGGGGATTACGTACGAAAAGGAGATATACTTGCGGTGATCCGTAGCGGTGAAGTGGCTGACTACGAGAAACAAATGAAGGAAGCAAACCAGCAGGTTATCATTGCCCGTAGAAATATGGATGCCACTCAGGATATGTTCGATTCAGGCTTGGCGTCTGATAAAGACGTATTGCAGGTGCGACAGGAATTGGCTAATGCAGAGGCGGAAGAGAACCGCATCAAAGAAATCTTTTCCATCAACCATTTCAGCGGTCGATCATTTTACGAAATCAAATCTCCGGTTTCCGGTTTTATTGTAGACAAAAAGGTGAGTAAAGACATGCAACTCCGCTCCGATCAGAGTGAGGAGATATTCACTGTTTCCGGCCTGGAAAATGTATGGGTGATGGCAGATGTTTATGAAAGTGATATTAGCAGAGTAGTTGAAGGAGCACCCGTACATATCACTACCTTGGCTTATCCCGATAAGGTCTTTTCCGGAAGTATCGATAAAGTCTATCACATGCTGGATACCGAAAGTAAGACGATGAATGTGCGCATTAAATTGTGTAATGAAGATTACTTGCTGAAGCCGGGTATGTTTACCAATGTCGGTGTGGAGTGTAAGTCGTCCGGGAAACAAATGCCCCGGATCGATGCACATGCCCTGATATTCGAAGGAGGGAAAAACTATGTTGTGGCAGTGGCTACGGACCACCGTTTATCGATTAAGGAGATTGATGTTTACAAACAGCTGAGTAAGGAATGTTATGTCCGTTCCGGACTTTCAGAAGGTGACAGAGTGTTGAATCAAAATGTATTATTGGTCTACAATGCTTTGAATGCAGACTAAAAGCGAAAAAAACTATGCATAAGTTTATAGACAATATTGTGGCTTTTTCGTTGAAGAATAAGTTTTTCGTCTTTTTTTGTACGGTGATTGCCATCATCGCCGGTGTGGTTTCATTCAGACACACTCCGATCGATGCATTTCCCGATGTGACGAATACGAAAGTGACCATCATTACCCAGTGGCCGGGACGCAGTGCCGAAGAGGTAGAGAAGTTTATTACGATTCCGGTGGAGATAGCCATGAATTCGGTACAGAAGAAGACAGATATCCGTTCGACAACCTTGTTTGGGTTGTCAGTCATCAATGTGCTGTTTGAGGATCATGTGGATGATTTTGTTGCTCGTCAACAGGTATATAATTTATTGAATGATGCCGATCTGCCGGAAGGAGTAACTCCTGAGGTGCAGCCTCTCTACGGACCTACAGGAGAGATTTACCGCTATACCCTGCGAAGTGACAAACGGAGTGTACGCGAACTGAAAACGATTCAGGATTGGGTGATCGATCGCAATCTGCGTGCCGTATCGGGTGTGGCGGATATTGTCAGTTTCGGTGGTGAAGTAAAAACCTGTGAAGTAAGTGTCAACCCAAACCAGTTAATCAATTATGGCATCACCTCGCTGGAACTTTATGATGCTATTTCGAAGAGTAATATTAATGTGGGCGGAGATGTAATAACCAAAAGCTCCCAGGCTTATGTCGTAAGAGGTATAGGGCTGATTAACGATTTGGAGGAGTTGCGGAACATTGTAGTGAAAAATATCAATGGTACTCCCATTCTGGTGAGGAATCTGGCTGATGTCCGTGAATCTTGTTTACCTCGTCTGGGACAGGTAGGGCGAATGGACGAGGATGATGTCGTGGAAGGTATTGTAGTGATGCGCAAGGGAGAGAACCCGGGTGAAGTGATATCCGGGCTGAAGATGAAAATAGATGAATTGAACGAAAGCATCTTACCGACGGATGTAAAGATTGTACCTTTTTATGATCGGGAAGACCTGGTGGATCTTGCTGTACATACAGTAACGCACAATCTGGTGGAAGGCATACTATTGGTAACTTTCATTGTATTCATCTTTATGGCGGACTGGCGGACAACGGTAGTGGTAGCTGTCATTATCCCTTTATCCCTGTTGTTTGCTTTTATCTGCTTGCATGTAATGGGGATGTCCGCCAATCTGCTTTCTATGGGAGCCATTGACTTTGGGATCATAATAGACGGGGCCGTAGTGATGGTAGAAGGTATATTCGTTGCTCTCGATCGGAAAGCGAGAGAAGTGGGGATGCCCGTTTTCAACCGGATGTCGAAGATGGGGCTGATCCGGAATACTGCCAAAGAAAAGGCCAAAGCGGTCTTTTTCTCCAAGCTGATTATTATTACGGCGTTAATCCCCATATTCTCGTTTCAAAAGGTGGAAGGGAAAATGTTTTCTCCTTTGGCTTATACATTGGGGTTTGCTTTACTGGGGGCCTTGATTTTTACTTTGACCCTGGTTCCGGTCATGTCATCCATCCTGTTAAGGAAAAATGTGAGTGAGAAAAGTAATTTTTTGGTGAGTTTTATTAGAGAGAAAAGTTCGGCCTTATTTGCCATTTTTCATGCTCATCGTAAGCTGTCCATCGGATTAGCTTCTTTGGTCGGAGGAGCCGGGCTGTTTCTTTACTCTTTTCTGGGGATGGAGTTTCTGCCGCAGTTGAATGAAGGAGCCATCTATATTCGTGCTACCCTTCCGCAAAGCATTTCTCTGGATGAGTCAGTTTCACTTGCCAACAGAATGCGTAGAGAGCTGTTGGCTTTTCCCGAAGTAAAGCAGGTGCTCTCGCAAACCGGGCGCCCGAATGATGGGACTGATGCTACCGGTTTTTACAATGTGGAATTTCATGTTGATATTTATCCGGAGAAAGAGTGGGAGAGCGGACTCAGTAAAGAACAGTTGATTGAAAAAATGCAATCTGCCCTTGCTCTCTATCCCGGTACCGATTTCAATTTCTCACAACCGATTACTGACAACGTGGAGGAAGCCGCTTCGGGTGTAAAAGGTTCTATTGCCGTTAAGGTTTTCGGGAAGGATTTATATGAGGCAGAGAAACTGGCTGTACAGATAAACAAAGTGTTGGGAACCGTAGCGGGTATTGAAGATCTGGGAGTGATCCGGAATATAGGTCAGCCGGAACTTCGCATCGAGTTGAACGAAAAACAGCTTGCCCGTTATGGTGTATCGAAAGAAAATGTACAATCTATTATTGAGATGGCCATCGGAGGTAAATCTGCTTCATTGCTCTATGAAGACGAGCGTAAGTTCAATATCATGGTTCGTTATAATGAAGAGTTCCGCCAGAACGAAGAGCAGATAGGTAAGATTCTGGTACCAGCGATGGATGGTGCGATGATCCCGATCAAGGAATTGGCAGATATCCGGACCATTACAGGACCATTGCTTATATTCCGTGACAGCCATACCCGTTTTTGTGCTGTTAAGTTCTCTGTACGTGGTCGTGCCATGGGGTCTGCCGTTGCCGAAGCACAAAAGAAAGTGGAAGCTTCGGTACATCTTCCGGACGGATATACACTGAAATGGACCGGAGATTTTGAGAATCAGCAACGTGCCAGCAAACGCCTTGCACAGGTTGTTCCCGTCAGTATTGCCATTATATTCGTTATCCTCTTCATCCTGTTTTCCAATGCCCGGGATGCAGGACTGGTATTGTTGAATGTCCCATTTGCGGCGGCCGGCGGTATCATTGCCCTGTTGATCACTCACTTCAACTTCTCAATTTCTGCCGGGATCGGTTTTATAGCCTTGTTCGGCATCTGCATTCAGAACGGAGTGATTATGATTTCGGGTATTAAGTCGAATGTGCATTCGCACATGTCTTTGGCCGAAGCAGTGAAGAGTACGGTTCATTCGCGGGTCCGGCCGGTTGTGATGACGGCTACTATGGCTGCTATCGGACTGATGCCGGTAGCCATGAGCCATGGTATCGGCTCCGAGTCGCAGCGTCCGCTTGCCATTGTTATTATCGGTGGCGTATTGTGTGATACTTTCTTTACGCTTTTTATTTTTCCGCTGATTGTAGAGGCTATTTATGGTAAAACTTTGTTTGATAAAGATGGAAAGCTGCGGCAAAGACGAGTGTAAACCGTATATTTGTCACTTTAAAACTCAAAAGTTATGGCAAAGATATTATTGGTAGAAGATGAAGTGAATATAGCTTCGTTCATAGAACGGGGACTGAAGGAGTTCGGACATACAGTGTCAGTTGCCAATGACGGTAATTCCGGATGGGAACTGATCCGGCAGGAAGTATTCGATCTGCTGATCATAGATATTATTATGCCCGGAATGAATGGCTTGGAGCTTTGCCGTCTCTATCGCCGTCAGTATGGTTATCTGGTTCCGGTGATTATGTTGACTGCGCTGGGTACGACGGAGGATATCGTAAAAGGATTGGATGCGGGAGCTGACGACTACTTGGTGAAGCCTTTCAGCTTTCAGGAACTGGAAGCCCGGATCAAGGCCATCCTGCGTAGAGGAAGAGAAGATTCCGCCCGGCAGTTGGTATGTGATGATTTGGTGCTTAACTGTAACAGCCGCCGTGCCAGACGTGGAGAAGCGGAGATAGACCTCACCGTCAAGGAATACCGTTTACTGGAATATTTTATGACCCATCAGGGATTGGTGCTTTCGCGCCTGACATTATTGAGAGATGTATGGGATAAGAATTTTGATACGAATACCAATGTAGTGGATGTATACGTAAACTACCTTCGTGGTAAGATTGATAAAGACTTTAGTAAGAAACTGATTCATACTGTAGTTGGTTCCGGATATATCATGTATGCCTGACTAAAAAACACCTGACTATGAAAATCGGACGTAAGATTGCCCTCTTTTATACGTTGATAACAGTGTTGACCACCATGATCGTCATTGGAGTGTTTTATCTCTTCAGTTCGAGGTATATCGACGGATTGTATCAGTCGTATCTTCGGGAAAAAGCTTTTCTGACTGCCCAGAAACATTGGGAACGGGATGAGGTGGACGAACAAAGCTATCTGGCCATTCAACGGAAGTATGATGAACTGTTGCCGGAGGCCAAAGAGATTTTGCTGAATATGGACAGTGACGTCGTGGTACGTGATACGTTGAATAAATATCTTTCTGCCGGGCAACAAAAACTGCTCCTTGATTCAAAGGAGATGTCATCGGTATCTTTTGTCCATAAAGATATGCTGGGAGCTGCTTTGTACTATCCTGACAATGAGGGAAACTTTATCGTAATCGTAATGTCGCATAATGGCTATGGGGTTAAAATACAGGAACATTTGCTGGTATTATCTACCTTCCTGATACTCAGCAGTTCAGTATTGATCTTCTTCATGGGGCAACTTTATTCTACGAGAATACTAATCCCCTTACAACATATTTTATTGCAGCTGCAGCGGATACGGGGCAATAGCCTGAACCGCCGACTGAAGACTACCGGCAATAAAGATGAACTGGATCATTTGATAGAAGCATTAAACAGTATGCTCGACCGTATCGACACTGCGTTCAAAGCAGAAAAATCGTTTGTCAGCCATGCTTCCCACGAATTGAATAATCCCATTACCGCCATTCAGGGTGAGTGTGAAATCAGTTTGTTAAAGGAGCGTAGCACGGAGGAATATGTCGAAGCCCTTCAACGAATTGCCGGGGAAAGCAAACGTCTCTCTAACTTGATCAGGCATTTGATGTTTTTGTCGAGGCAGGAAGAGGATATCCGGAAAAACAACGTCGAAAAGATTTATCTGGCAGACTTATTACAGGAGATGAGTACTGCTGTTCCCCGCCTCCGGTTGCAATATCCGGAGGAGGGCGTAAAGAGTGCTGTGGTCGATGCAAATCCCTATTTGTTTAAGATAGCCTTGCAGAACATTATAGACAATGCCTGCAAGTATTCGCAAGAAGAGGTGATTGTGCGGCTTTACAAAGAGGGGGAACGATGGGGAATAGCGGTCGGGGACTCCGGAATCGGAATTCCCAAGGACGAGATAGAACATATCTTCCAGTCGTTCTACCGGGGAAGTAATACGAGAGAATATACAGGTCAGGGGGTTGGACTCAGCCTTTCAGCGAAAATATTTTCTGTTTACGGAGGAAAAATAGAGATTGCTTCCGAGGAAGGGAAGGGGACGGAAGTGAAGGTCATTTTCGGGTGACGCATCATCCGGATTTCTAAGTGGGGTACGTACGTTAGCATATGCTTTGGCACGTATATGACGGACTGTTAAAATATCACAATAAGAAGATGTTTCTTACATTTATAACATCAATAAGAGGCAATCTGTGTTTGTAGATGAGTGTTGCATTCTTAATAAAGTGTTTTAAAAAGCAAGAACTATGTCGTTGAGTAATCTGCTAATCATATTTTCATCCTCCTTTATGGCTTTGTTTCCCGTAGTAAACCCTTTGGGAAACGGTTTTGTTGTAAATGGCTTTTTTACAGACCTGGACCCAAAACAGCGAAAGACTGCCATTCAGAAGCTGATTTTCAACTTTATAATGATCGGTGTCGGTACTTTGGTGATAGGGCATCTGTTTTTGTTGATTTTCGGTCTGGCCATTCCTGTGATTCAGCTTGGAGGCGGCATACTGATTTGTAAAACGGCAATGGAATTGCTTGCCGATTCCGGTTCTTCTGATAAGGGAGAGTCTAACCAGAATCTGGATAGCTTTAAATGGAAGAATATAGAACAGAAGATATTTTACCCCATCACATTCCCCATCAGCATCGGTCCCGGCAGTATATCTGTCATATTCACTTTGATGGCCTCTGCCAGTGTCAAAGGGAAACTACTGCAGACCGGAATCAACTATTTTGTTATCGCACTTGTCATCATCTGTATGGCTGCGATACTGTATGTTTTCCTCTCACAGGGGCAGAGGATTATTCAGAAACTCGGGCCTGTAGGCAATCAGATTATAAATAAGCTCGTAGCCTTTTTTACATTTTGCATCGGCATACAGATTTCGGTAACAGGTATATCTCAGATCTTTCATCTGAATATCTTGTAATGATGAAAGGTTGATATGTATTTATCAGCAACCGGATCTCTGCTTATAGATACCCTTTCAGCACCTTTGCGATCCGTTTGTATCCTTCTGCATTCGGATGCAGTCCGTCACGGAACAGAGAAGAGTCTATCGATCCGTCTTTTTGCGTCAGTTGCGGAGCAAGGTCAATGTAAGTACAGTCTTTGCCTGCCAGTTGTTTTTGTAATTCCGCATCGATTCCGGCAATGCGGGCTTCCATCCCTTTTCTTGGCAGGATGCCCATGATACAGAGTTTTGCCTGCGGCTGACGTTCATGAATGGCTTTTGCGATCCGGCAGATACCTTCTATAATTTCTTCATCACTGTTGAATGACAGATTATTGGTACCTATCAGCAGAAATATATTGCGAGCCTGGAAACCGTCCAGTTCTCCGTGATAGATGCGCCATAGTACATTCTCTGTTTTGTCCCAGCCGAATCCGAGGTTGCGTACACTTCTCCCTTTGAATAATTTCTCCCAGGATTCTTTGCCAAACTGGTTATGCGCGATGGGTTCGCCTCCCCAGAAGTGTGTTATCGAGTTGCCGATCATCACTATTTCAGGAGCACTTTGTTTGTTCAGTTTCAAGATTTCTTCGTGACGGCCGTACCAATCATACGGATCTCTTTGTTGCTTGCATGGGATGCACGAAGCAGGTCCTTGATTGTCTTCACGCAAAATTTCACGTATTTTCTTCTGGTAGCTGTCAGCGTATTGTTGCATACCCAGGTCGGTGGAGTGAACACCATCTACCATGGCATCCATCGGGATACCGATCTCTTCCTTGGTCAGATAGTATACAGCCGGAACCTGCTCTTTTTGTAACGTTTCATATGCCTTGCGCAGTTCTGCATTGGCTACACGATAAGATTCTTCCGCACTTTCGGAACTATATTCGTTACTATAACCGTCGTGTTCTACCAGCAAGATAGGGGTCCGGCTCTTTTCACGCAGCTTTTTCACTCCTTTCAGAGTGCGCTCGTATACAACGGCGGATTCTTTCTTTCCCGACAGATTGGGCATGCAATCGATGATATACAATTGCGCATCAATTTCAGACAATAGATCAAAGAGCGCTTCTTCCAGCTTTCCATTGCCGGAGAAACCAAGATTGATGACCGGATGTCCCAATTTCCGGTTTAAAATATTTCCCCATGCCATGCCCGGGCGGGAAGCGCAAGCTCCTTGTGCAATAGAAGTACCGTATATAACCAGTGGTTTTTCTTGTGAGACCGGTAGAAAACGGAAAGAGGCATCGGCAGGAACTCCTATTTCCATCCACGATACTTTATTGTATAACGGCAAAAATGATTGATATTCGAACCCGTTACCGGATTTGGCTGCATATGAAAGTCCGCTGAAACTGTAGGTTATCGTGTCACCCATGGAGTATCGTCCGGCACACCATCGTTCCCGTCCGTTGTTGTCCGTAGCGTATAAGTCTACACCCGAAACTCCGGTTGCCGGCATGTGTGGCATAGAGAGTCCGCCTTTCACCACATAACGAATCTTTATTTCCGGTGCATTGGAACGGAACGCAACAGACAGTCCTGCACTTTGCTGCGCCAAATCCCATAAAGGCTTGTGCACTTTATCCCGGGCCCGTAGAGGCAGTCGGGCATATGAATCTTTTAATTCGCTCTGCCATGCTTGTCCGCGCACCACATGGATATCTTGGTTTAATGGATTTGCCCATTTGTATTGTGCTTGCAGAGAAACACATCCCAGGAAAAGGGCTAAAAGGGAAAGTTGGAGTTTGGTTGTTTTCATAATCATCATCGTATTAGGGGCATGTAAAGGTAATTATTCCATCTCAAATATGCAATCGTCCTGACCAATAATAGACGAGTTACACACGGCTTTTTCATCTAACAACCGTCTTCCTCCCTTGTCCCTCCCCACAAAACCTTCCATTCGCACACAGCGATGTGGAAACAGCGCTTCGTTGTTTCTTTTTTAAGAAAGAATCCGGCCGACTATTACCGGAGAAGTGTAGTAGATTAACCATTGTCATACAACTCTTTATCCCAGCCCGCGTACCTGGGCTGACGAGCCCGCATACCCGGGCTGATGAGCCCGCATACCCGGGCCGATGAGCCCGCATGCCCGGGCTGAGATAAAGATCCGACCATTTGCACTAAAGAGAGTAAGGGAAATGAAATGCTTTTAGAGAGATAAACGGATAAGAAATTGGACATATCCATTTGTTTTCCAAATCGTTACTATTGAAATGTCCCCTAAAACAGCGGGTGGAAGATGGAAGATGGGGGTGGAAGATAAATGGCATAAAAACCGCATCTTCCACCAATCTATACATCTCACAATCAACGATATGCACTCTAAAAGGTGGAAGATGGAAGATCGAAACGCGCTTTTTGCATGAGAGGAAGGCAGGGTATGAAAGATCCGTGCGAGTTACACAACCGGTCCATGACGAGTTGTACAACCGGTATATGCCGGGGTACACAACTCGTCTATAGGTAGTTCAAGACCTTCACCGGATAAAGTCCGGTTAGAACCTGATAATCATTACTGAAAAATAGGGGAATCTCTTCTCACGGAGTTCTTCGTTGGAGCAAGAGTAGTATTCCTTCTCTGTTCCTACATTCTCAAAATAGTGATACTGATATTCCGGATGGCTGTTTATGCATTGGTGTACTTCTTCTACACATTGCGAGAGCTTCATAATGACCACTACGGTTTGTTGCTTCAGGTAATTTTCCAGCTCTTTGGTTGTGACAAGTCCGGGTAGTATAATCAGCCGTTCTTCCCGGCTGACGATGTGCATGCCTGCCATTGCTCCGGAAGCTATAAAAGCGGGAATACCTGCAATCTGTTCTACAGGGATACCGTCTTCCCGCAACTTGTCGTAAATATAATGGATGGAAGAGTAGAGACCTGCATCTCCTTCCGCCACAATTACAATGTTTTTTCCTTCCGCACGGAGTGTTTTGCTGCTTTCGTATACAGCTTCGTAGGCTTTTAGAGCTTGTGTCCGATCTTTGTCCATTGGAAGCCGAAAACATTGTACGGTGTCCGAGAATCCGAGAGTGTCCAAGATGGAAAGTGCCCGTGACGAAGATTTCCCGTCGCGGGTCATGGTGGCAGGACAAAAGATACAGTCGGCCGTTTGCAGGGCTTTGAATCCTTTCAGCGTTATCAGGTCCGGTTCACCCGGTCCTAAAGATACGAAACGTATGGGGTGTGATGTTGTCATTTGCTATCGGTTTATCATCTTAATGTTCTGCAAAAGTGAGGAAAATATCCCTATGAAACAAGAATTATTAAGTATCTTTGACCGCTATAATCTGAATTAAAAGACGAATACCGATGAAACAATTCCTGATTGGATGCGCACTGCTGGCCTGTATTTCTTTTGCCGGTTGCCGTCCGAAGAACAACCAGAACGTAACAACTGTAACCTGTGAGGCGGCCGATACTTCTTCCATCCGTATCACACCTGTTTATGCCAAAGGATTCAGAGTGACTTATACACCTACGTGCCGTTTGGTCGATATCAGTGATCCTCAGAAGGAAGGCAGCGAGTCTTTTCATTATGCGCTTGTACCCAGAGGCGTGAAATCCGAAAATATTCCTGCTGACTATACGGTCATAGAAACGCCTGTTAAAAGTGTTATCTGTATGACCTCCTTGCAGTTATCAAATTTCATTAAACTGGATGCTTTAAGTCATGTGGTAGGTATTACGAGCACCCGCCATCTTTTCAACAAAGAGATGAACGAACGTCTGAAGCAAGGGAAAACAGCTAAGATAGGTATTGAGGGGAATTTCGATAACGAAGTAATCATGAGTGTAAATCCCGATGTCATTTTCATCTCACCATTCAAACGAGGCGGATACGATGCCATGCGTGAAGTAGGTATTCCGCTGGTTCCGCATCTGGGTTACAAAGAGATGACTCCGTTGGGGCAGGCCGAGTGGATTAAGTTTATCGGACTTTTTATAGGTGAAGAAGAAGCGGCCAACCGGAAGTTTGCGGCTATTGAAAAGCATTATAACGAACTGAAAGAGCGGGTTGCCCATGTAGAAAAGCGTCCGGTAGTTTTCAGTGGAGAAATCCGGGGAGGCAACTGGTATGCTGTAGGAGGTAAGAGTTTTCTGGCACAACTTTTCCGTGACGCAGGAGCCGACTATTTCTTGAAAGACGATCCCCGTTCAGGAGGTGTCACGCTCGATTTTGAAACGGTGTATAGCCAGGCAGAGAATGCCGATTATTGGCGCATCGTCAATAGTTTCGACGGAGCCTTTTCTTATGATGCACTGAAAAGCGAAGATCCGAGATATGCCGATTTCCGGGCTTTCCGTGATAAAGGGGTGATTTATTGCAATATGCGGGAGAAGCCGTTTTATGAAAGTATGCCTACCCAGCCGGAAGTTGTACTGGAGGATTTGATTAAAGCTTTTCATCCGGATTTGTTGCCCGATTATACTCCTGTTTATTACGAACGCCTCAATTGATCTGCCTGATGAAACGACCGACAGTACCTCTTATGTTGCTTATAGCGGCATCTATTTTTATCTTTTTCCTGTTGAACCTTCTTTTGGGTTCGGTTTCCATCCCTATCGGTTCGGTATGGAACATACTTTGGGGAGGGACAGATGAGTCCATTATCTGGCAGAATATAATCTGGAAATCACGTGTGCCACAGGCCCTGACAGCTTTAGTGGCCGGTGCTGGGCTTTCCATCAGTGGTTTGCAGATGCAAACCGTATTCCGTAATCCGCTGGCGGGACCTTCCGTACTTGGAATCAGTTCCGGTGCCAGTCTGGGGGTAGCCTTTGTCGTATTGCTGTCCGGTGCGTTGGGAGGTGTGGCACTTAGCAAACTGGGATATATGGGTGAAGTGGCACTTTCGTTAGCGGCTGTTATCGGAGCCTTGTCGGTTATGGCACTTATTGTATATGTGTCGCAAAAAGTGAAAGGGAACGTCACACTGTTGATAATCGGTGTGATGATTGGGTATGTGGCAAGTGCTATCATCGGTGTACTCAAATATTTTAGTGTGGAAGAAGATATCCGTGCCTATGTGATCTGGGGACTGGGAAGTTTTGCCCGTGTCTCCGGAGATCAGATGACTTTGTTTGTCTGCATTATGGTCGTACTGATTCCGCTCTCTTTCTTGTTGATTAAAACCATGAACCTGATGTTGCTTGGCGATGGATATGCCCGTAACCTGGGATTGAACATAAAGCGTGCCCGGCTGTTGGTAATCTCTTGTTCGGGAGTGCTTGTCGCCATTGTGACGGCTTATTGTGGTCCGATCATGTTTATCGGTTTGGCGGTTCCCCACCTTTGCCGTGCCATCTTTCACACTTCGGATCACCGCATCCTGATGCCGGCTACTTTGCTGGCGGGGGCGTCACTGGCTTTGGTGTGTAATCTGGTGGCCCGTATGCCGGGGTTCGAGGGGGCACTTCCTGTCAACTCCGTGACAGCATTGGTCGGTGCGCCGGTCGTGGCATCTGTGTTGTTCCGTAAACGTAAAAGTGAATTAAGTGAATAAAGATATGAAGCAGAAGACCATTCATATAGAGAATCTTTCGATAGGCTATCTGGGTAAGACCGATGTCAAAGTGGTGGCCGACCGCATCAATGCCGGCATTAACTGTGGAGAATTGACTTGCTTACTGGGCGCCAATGGAGTGGGGAAGTCTACTTTGTTGCGTACGCTTTCGGCTTTTCAGTCTAAACTGGGAGGCAAGATAGAGATTGTGGGTAAGGAAATCGATGCGTATACCGACAAGGAGTTGTCGACTGTGATTAGTGTGGTGCTCACCGAGAAATGTGACATACGCAATATGACGGTACACGAGCTTGTAGGTTTAGGTCGGAGTCCGTATACCGGTTTTTGGGGGACACTTCGTGGAGAAGACAAAGAGGTGGTTGAACGTTCTATTGCTCTGGTAAAGATTGAGAATCTGGCGCACCGCATGGTACATACCCTGAGTGATGGTGAGCGCCAGAAAGCAATGATTGCCAAAGCACTGGCACAAGAAACCCCGGTGATTTTTCTGGATGAACCGACAGCCTTTCTCGACTTTCCCAGTAAAGTGGAGATGATGCAATTGCTCCACCAATTGAGCCGGCAGACCAACAAAACGATTTTCCTTTCTACCCACGACTTAGAGTTGGCTTTACAGATTGCCGATAAAATATGGCTGATGGATAAGATGAATGGAGTGACTATCGGCACTCCCGAGGATCTTTCCCTAAGTGGTAAATTGAGTAGTTTCTTCGCTCGTAAAGGTATTGTATTCGATCTGGAGACCGGTTTGTTCCGGGTAGATAATGAATATACATCACGAATACGTCTGGTAGGGCACGGACAGAAATATGCCATGGTACGTAAAGCCTTGCAGCGTAATGGAATTCTGGCAAATCGTAACATCGAGTCCGATATTTATATCGAAACCGGTGATTTGAAAGAGGGTAATGGATTCATTATGCATCTGCAGGAAGGAGAAGTGGTGATGGTGGGGAGTATTGAAGAATTGTTGGAGAAGTTAGGATGAAGCCCGCTTTTTCACCACAGAGGGCACGGAGGATTAATATCTGATTTTGCGAATACGTCAAATAAGAACATTAAAACTCTGTGCCCTCTGTGTCTCCTCTGTGGTGAAAAAATATAAGTGTCGATACTATTCAGACAAGCAGGCTGCCATTCCTTCTTCCAATGTGTGTGGGTTGTATCCGATTTCAGTTTTAGCTTTTTCAATGCTCAATCCGCTAAAGCGGGGACGGGGAGTAGCCTCTTGCATTTCTTCGGTAGTGACGGGCTCAATCAAAGAACGGTCCAGTTTCAGAAAATCGGCTACCCGGTAGGCGATTTCGGCAATCGTGAGACATTCATTCCCGCAAATGTGATAGATTCCGTTGGAGGGGTGAAACATCAGTTTTTCTACTCCTTCCGAAATATCTCCTACAAAAGTCGGTGTACGCCATTGGTCGGATACAACACGAATTGTTTCTCCTTTTCTCAACCGGTTGGCAACTAACTGAAGAATGTTGCCATGCTGCCCCGTGAGAGCCTTTCCATAAACAACAACTACACGCACTATTGCATAATTGCTGCAGCAATCAGCCACCACTTTTTCAGCTTTCAGTTTCGTAACTCCGTAATAATTGACCGGAGAGGCTTCATCTTCTTCTTTGTAGAGTTGATTGCTTTTACCATCAAATACAAAATCAGTTGACAGATGGATGAAACGGCTGCCATACTGTTCACAGGCATGTGAAATGGTTTCAACAGCCGTTACATTCGTGGCTTCAGCTTCTGCATGGTGAGTTTCACAATAATCCGGCACCGAAAGGGCAGAAGTATTGATTACAATGTCCGGTTGGGATTCATTGAATAACCTTTGTACGGCATCTGTGTCCCGAATGTCTGTACGTACAAAACGGTAACCCTTTCCGGGGCAGATATCATCTCTTAAAGAACATCCGGTGACATTGTAGATAGGTTTAGCCGACAAATCGTTCAGTATCCGGCGACCCGTAAATCCGTTTGCACCGATAATCAGTATGTTTTTCATTTCTTTCTTTTTTAATATGGATAGTAGCGTCCTTGTTGAACCTCGATGCGGATACCGAAATTACCATCGGAAGATTTCATTTCAAAAGCACCTTTGAAGTTATTCTTTTCCCATGGCATGGCACCATGGTTAGGCACCTTCTGGCCTTTGGCATTATATTCTCCGTATGTATTCAGGCGCATGCCGTTTTTCAGTTTAAACGATCCCATCTGGAGTTGTTGTGGAGACGAGAAGAAACCACCAAATCCGTATGAAAGAGAGGGCGTGAATACATTGGATAACCCTTGTGTCATTATAATGTCGGGATTTAGACTGAATATTCGGCTATAATCTTTGCTCGCATCGGGCAGCTCGAATTTATATTCCGGTAGTTTGGGAGGAGCTGCCATAAACAGTCCCATGTCGATCAGGAAGTCTCCGTATTGTTTGACGGTAGAGGGCAAATGCCGGATGCTGTCGGACGGTAATTCCGACTGTGCAGAAAGTGAGGCCGTACTCAGTAACAGCAGCAAAAAGAATATCAGCTTCTTCATATCCGTTGGGTTTATCTTTAGTGTCGCAAAGATATGAAAATAATCAGCTTGCCGTGAATCCTTTATTTCTTTTTTAGATGAATTACGGGACCGAAAACAGGGGTGGTTTCCCAGTGCCCTTTTATTGGATTAAATTCATGGACAGCTCCCCCGGTAATACCGAATTTATCATTGAACATGTAGTCGAGTGTACCTCCGAAATGGCTTTGCATATAGAGATCGGTAACCATATAGCCCATTTTAGAGTTACGTTGGCCATTAAGTGAATATTGCCCGAATACGTTCAAGTAATTCCTGACGGATTTCGGGCACAGTCCTGCGATAACCTGTGACGCTGTCTTGCGGTTGTTCCGTTTGTGCAAAGGCTATCGTAGACATGATTGCCAGTATAAATGTGCTGTATATCTTTGGGGTTATCATGCTGTTTTTTTAGTTTAATATCAATTTGTATCCGATTCCTCTGACATTTACGATGCGTATACGTTCGTCAGCCGATAATTTATGTCGGAGTTTAGTGATGAAAACATGTAAGCTCCGTGAATTGAAAAAGCTATCGTCTCCCCAAAGGTCGAGTAGTACATTCTGTGTGTTGACTACCTGATTCTGATTTTCGCAAAGCCGTTTTAGAATTTCTGTTTCCCGATGGGAGAGCTCTTGTTTCAATCCGGCATGTGTCAGTGTTTGTGCAAGGGTATCGAACAAATAGTTGCCTATCTCAAACCGTGTGGTTATTTTCTTTTCTTCTGCAAAACTGAATGCCTTACCTACCAATGCTTTAATACGGATGATCAGTTCCTGCATTCCGAATGGCTTTTTCAGGTAATCATTGGCGCCCAATTCAAAACCTTCTACTACGTCATTGATGGCCGAACGGGCTGTCAGGAAAAGTACCGGGGTCTGTTTATCGGTCTGGCGGATACGTCTTACCATCTCAAAGCCATCCATACGTGGCATCATCACGTCGGCTACCAGTACATCCGGACGTATGTCGAAAAACATACGCAATCCCTCTTCACCGTTGGCAGCAATGGTGAGGGTGAAGTCATTCTCTTCAAGTGTATCCTTGATAATCATGGCGAGGGTCAGTTCGTCTTCCACTAATAATACTTTAATTTTCTCTTTCATAACATAATGGTGAATGTACTACCGTGTCCAGGTTCGCTTTCTACACAAACTGTGCCTCCATGCTTCTCAATCATTGTTTTCACATAGTAGAGTCCCAGACCGTATCCTTTTACGTTATGGAGATTTCCGGTCGGTACACGGTAAAATTTGTCGAATATATGTTTTTGTTTCTCTTGTGCGATACCTATTCCCTCATCGGTGACTGAGATTTCTACTTTTCCGTTAACTTCTGTTTCACGACAGCGGATATGGATAACGGCTTTCTCTGGTGAGTATTTCACGGCATTGTCTATCAGATTACTCAGAATATTGCTGAAATGAGTCCGGTCGGCAAATACCGTAAGATCTTCTGGTTCTGTTTTATAGTCAATGCTGACGGGTTTCTTTGCTTTGAGTCGGTGTTGCTCTGCTAATGTTTCGAGCAAAGGGATAAGAGTTATCTCTTCCGGGCGGAGTCGGAAAGCCTTACGCTGTTCCATACTCATCGTTAGTATCTGTTCGACCAGCCCACTGAGTCTTTGCAGTTGCTCCTGGCTGATATTTAGATATCTGTCTCGCTTTTCTTTCTCATCAGCTTGTCCGAAGTTTAGCAATGCGTCGTTGGCGGCATATGCCACAGCTATAGGGGTCTTTAATTCATGCGTGATGTTGTTGGTGAAATCACTTTTCATTTCTTCCAGTGTTTTCTGTTTCAGCAATGTACGGATCAAGTACCAGAAAGAGAATCCTAATATCAACAAGATGATAAATGAAGTAATAAGTATACCAGCCATCTGCCGGACAATAACTCCGGCTACAGAATCCATCCGGAGGCGGTAGAGCGAGTGTGAATGGATGTCGAAAGTATAGTCGTAAGTATGTGCATCCGGTCCGGGGATGTAGTCCGCTGTACCGGCAACTCCCAAGGTATCGGTAAAAAACTGAGTAGAATCGAGAGTGTGGCTGAAACGCAGATATTCTATCCGATATGGAAGTGTTATTCCCCTTTCTTGCAGGTTTAGTGTCAGCAGGCTGTCGTAGGACTGAAAGTCGGGATCCATGATTATGTCAAGTCCCGAATGTAATCCCCTTTGAAAATAAGTAGCCAGTTCGAGCATGCTACTCTGATCTTTCAATAATAGGTCCAGACCACCTTTCGTTTGTAGCATGGCAGCTTTCACTTCCTGCGAAGTAGAGTCCTGGGGGATTACTTTTATTTCCCTCTGATCATTACGGACTACGATCAGGGTGTCCAGTTTTTTTTCGGTTCTAAGAATGGTGTCCTGTTGTACATCCATACCTTTGGGAACCTTCTCTTTATGAACTGTAGTGCTGCTGCGAACCAGTGTTCCACCTTCATCATTGTACCCGGCAGAGACAGAGATCTCACCATGATCTTTGTCATCACGGCGCATGCATTCTATGCGTAACATCATTTCATTATAATCACATGTGCGCATAGCCTCGGTAATGGAATGCTCCATGTCTGTTTTCATGGTATGGTACATGCTGACCAACCAATATGTCTGGTAGGCAAAAATAGCTATCAAAGAGGCTATTACGAGTATGGCAATATGTTTTATGGGGAGTTTCATGCAAACAAAGATAATAGTAAACTTTCTGGATTATCACATCTGATAAGACTAAATAACACAGAAAAGTGAAATTAACAGTCTGTTACACAGATACCTATAGACACTGAAAAAAAGTAGGTAACGAGTTAGTAACGATTTTAATCTAAAAATAAATTTATGCCTGTTGCTTTCGTTATTAAACGTAATAATTGGCTTATTATTAGGTTGTTAACTCTTTATCGTCTTTGTTTCGCTTCATTTTTCTCATTTGTATCAATAACAGTAGATAACCCGAATGAGTACTAGACAGTGTCTCTAATGTTTTGATAGAATGATATTTATGAAACTCGAACAAAAAATAGGTAACGAGTAAGTAACGATTTTATTTTTAGGAATCATTTCATGGTCTTGCTTTGTTTTTCAAAGAGCTCTCTATTTGCAAAGATATAACTTTTTTGTGTAATTAGAGTGTTATCAGTTTAAAAAATGATACATAAGTATATTTGTCTATAAACTAGAATATTACATAATATGTATTTTGAATAGATAACGAATCTATTGTTTGAATATGCTTCGCTGTACTGCTTTGTTTTGCTGATGTTTATAGAAGGAATAGTAGAGGCCATTTTATATCTCAATATAGTTGTAGAAGAAGTCTAAACTAGACCCCTAAGTTATTATGGTTTGACCGGATTTGTCCGTATATGTAGAGAGTTTCATAAATGAAAATTTAATTATTAAAGCAATCGTATTGATAGTCAATTATTTGCTTAGGTGCAAGGTGCAACCTATATATAGATATAGAGTTGCACCTTGCACCTAGCTTTTATCTTGTCCTAGAAAAACTTTACAGATTATATTACTTTGTCCTATATGAGCTTGACATTATCAGGAATTGAGTGTTTCGTTAGTGCAAACTTTCTTTCTGTTATGGCTCTATTTAATAATTTAAGGGTACCACTTAACTATAAATTAGCATTATTGATTTTCCCTTGCATCACTTAACCAAACTTGCTCTTATCTTTGTGACAGGAGATCACTAATGAGAAAAAAGGAAATAAATATATATGGCGTGCAGGAGTTGCACGTTAGCGAAATTCTATTCATTGCAGATGGAATCAAAGCGGGATTTCCAAATCCAGCGCAGGACTATTTGCAGGAAAGCATTGATATGAACAGGGTTATTGCTCCAAAACCCAATAATACCTTTGTCATTGTCGCTGAAAGAGGAATGTCTGATGAGAATATTGAAGAAGGGAACCTTTTGGTTATTGACCAATCGCTCCTCCCCAATGATAATGATATTATCGCTTATATCAAAGATGGTGAATTTTTAATCAGGAAGATTAGGAATAATGATAAAAACAATTTGATAGTATTGGGAGTAGTAACAGCCAACATCAAAACCTATAAGGAACATTTTCATCATAACATTGAGTCACTGCCTGTATTGACTGGTGAATATCCAGGTCTGCCTTCTTTTGTACAAAAACAGATCGTTGGAAAGATTGACTTCGACCAGCTTCTATTCAAGAATTCATCGACAACCTTTGTGACTGTTGCAGTTGGAGATTCTATGATTGAAGATGGCATCGAAGACGGTAATCTTTTGATTATTGACAAATCTATTACCCCTTATGACCAATGTTTGGCAGCTTGCTACATCAATGGTGAGTTCACCTTGAAGAGAGTTAAGGTTGAAAATGATAGTGCATGGCTTTTACCTTCCAATCCGGCCTATTCCCCAATTAAATTATCAGAGGAAGATGATTTTCTTGTTTGGGGAATTGTTGTTTCAAATATTAAGCAATTTCATTACAGGAGACTAAATGGTAGGGCTGGTTGACGGAAATAATTTTTATGTGAGTTGTGAACGTCTGTTCAATCCTTCTCTAAATAATCGTCCGGTTGTTGTTTTATCGAACAATGACGGCTGCATTGTTGCCAGATCAAATGAAGTGAAAGAACTTGGTATTAAAATGGGACAAAGCTTGTACGAGAGTCAGGAACTGATCGAAAAACATAACATAGCAGTGTATTCTTCAAATTATGCTTTATATGGAGATATTTCTAATCGAGTAATGACATTACTCGGACATTTCGTTGAAGAATATGAAATATATTCGATCGATGAAAGTTTTCTTTCTTTTAAAGGATTTCAAAACTATAATCTTTATGAATATGGGGAAACAATCGTAAGAACAGTTAGACGAGGAACCGGTATTCCTGTCTCTTTAGGAATTGGTGAGACAAAAAACCTTGCTAAAATGGCAAATAAGTTTGCGAAAAAGTATCCTGGTTACCGAAGCGTTTGTATTATTGACAGTTGTGCCAAACGTGAGAAAGCATTGAAGTTATTCGATATATCGGATGTTTGGGGAATAGGGAAACGTCAGGCAGCCAAACTGGAAAGACATGGAGTAAGAACGGCATATGACTTTATACGTATGCCGGTCAAATGGGTACGTAAAAACATGACCGTCATGGGAGAACGTACTTATTGGGAATTGTTGGGCGAACCGTGTTTTGATATGGAACTTATGCCTTCTTCACGAAAACAAATTTGCACCAGCCGGTCTTTCGGTGAGATGACTTCCCAATATGAAGTCGTGGCAGAAGCTATTGCTAATTATGCCGGCAGTTGTGCCCGCAAGTTAAGACAACAAAGGTCGGTAGCTGTTTCGATAATGGTATTTATACATACCAATCACTTCCGGACTGACCAGCCCCAATATGCAAAGAGCATCATTGTCAAACTACCCATTCCTTCTTCTGATACAAGAGAGATTATTCATTATGCACAACTTGGGCTAAAGAAAGTATTTCGTCCGGGGTTTCAATATAAAAAGGCAGGGGTAATTATCATGGAGATTGCTGATCAGAATCGTGTCCAATTGAACCTCTTTAAAGCAAATGACACAGGAAAATCCGACATGCTGATGCAGGCCATTGACCGGATTAACGAAAAGTACAAGCATGGGGTTCGTATAGCTGCACAAGGAAATGATAAAGCTGCAAAATGGCATTTGAGGCAAAACAATTTGTCACAATGCTATACAACTAATATAAGCGAGATTTTATCTATTAACTGTAGATAGAACATGGGCATGATGAATTTGCCATTGTAGAATGTACCAACGTGGCAGACATTACCAATGCGTGGTTAAACCTCTTAAATCCAGATTGCAATTGAGTGCTTTTGTTAGAAACGGGTTACATGTTTCCCGATAAGCGAATCTCTTGAAATGTAGGATAAAAAAAGATCCTTTGTCTCATTTGGGAAAATATCTTCAGGTTTGATTCCTGAAATGTTTTCAGAAATTTTAAAGTCCAGATATATAATTCCTTTCAAAAACATAGCCGGCAAATTAATACAAAATGGATCACTTTTACAAATGACACATTTTTGGAGAATAGGTCTTAAAGGTTTAAAAGTTTGGATTAAATTTTCCCTATCTTCAAACTTTTTCATATTGTCCGGATCATATTCAATTAGATACAAGACCGATTTCCCTGAATTATTGCCGATAAACTCATAAGAAGTATTCCTGCTATTAAATTTGTGTGTACTGAAAAATAGGGCAACATTGAGATCTTCAGTCAGATCGAGTAGTGGAGTATAGAGTCCATAATGTTGCAATAAGGTGGATAATGTGTCAGCGTAATATGTATTATGGCCATACATGAGATCTACAGCCATCTTCCCATATTCTTTTAATGATTCATCATTACACTCCTCCAATTCTGTAAGTGAAGGATAATGACCTTCTGTCTTCTTTATTCGCTCTATTTGTTCACGGATGTTCTGCCAATCAAATTGCTGACTAAATATTAATGACCATTCAAGCAACTTCATCGGAATATATGAAATATAAGTACTGGGGAGGTTCTCTTTGACAATCCTCCATAGAGAGGGTAGAAGGGAAACTTCTCCAAGTCCGGGTATGGTAAAAAAAGGATTGTTGATTTCTCTATTTATCAAATAATTATCAATTTGTCCTCGAAATAAAGTACCATGTTGTTCGGGGTATTTCTCTATAATAGACAATACTTCAGAAAGAGAACCAGCATGCTTTACCCATACCCTTGATCTTGGTTCTGATAATAATCTTGATATTTCAGAGAAATGAAATCCTGACACACCGTCATAAATAAGTTGGCTGCCAAAATAAAAGCGGTCTACAATCATATCTATGTTTTCCAAACAGTAATACCCCGAAGAATACAATAGTTTCACCTCTGCTTCTGAAATATTGTACTCTTTGAGTTTTTTTATCATATAATTGTAATCCGGCTGAAGAGGATGTTGACATTCTGAGATATCAAAATCATCTCGATAATAATCGTAATACATCATATCCATAAAGTATTTATATTCTCTATTTTTTATTTTTATTCCAAGCTAGAAGGCGATTATACCTATTCCAGTTCTTAAGTTCCATAAATTTGTCAGACGCATAATATATATGTTTCTTTCCAATTTGTTCAATTGGAATTTCTAATAAGGATAAATAATATACCATATTGATATATACATAAATCTCATTCAAATCTTCCTGTAATCTATTCAAAACTTCATCGAAATTATAAGATGGAGTCATAATGCCTTTTGCCAGTGTGTGGAATAGAGTTTCTCTTAAGTCGAAAGAGTTATCCTCCATTTGGTTACATTCCTCCCATGCGTTCTCAAATGAGCCAATAGTCAAGAACAAAAGCAATCTTAGGAAACGAAGTTCATAAAGGAAATCTTTATCTGCTGAATTATCGAAACAAAGTAACGATTTGTCATAACATTTCCTGGCTTCACTATATTCTTCTATTTCAAAGTAACATTCACCAAGTAACAACCAGTTTACCGAAGAGTCTGGTTCATTTCCCAGGACTATATCACGTTGAATACTGATTTTACAATATTGGATTGAATCTTCTATTTGTCCGTTAATGAAACAAATATTTGCCAGTAAATTCTCAAACACCCCTGCTTGTCGGTAGTCTCCAATCTTCTTTGACAGTGCAAATCCTTCGTTGCCGATAGCCAATGCCTGGTTAAAGTTTCCCTTATCGAATAATAAGGTCGCCTGATTATTCATAATCCAAGTAATATATTTTAGATTACCTTTTTCGTATGCTTGCTTCAAGGCAAGATCGTAATATTTTTCAGCTTCACTTATCCGATTTCTATCCCGTAAAAAGAGTCCATAATTATTATAAAAACTAAAACAATTGGAATTGTTACCCTCTTGGATGTCAATGGCTTTTAAAAATAAGGCTTCAATTTCTTGATTACTTAAGCGATTTGATTCCTTCTCGCCAAATTTAGAATTCACATATGCTTTCTTTTCCAGTAGCAGGGGGTATAAAGGATGTTTCATGATATTGTCCAATTGCAATAGTTGATCGATTATCATTGCACTCTCTTTATATCTTGACAACTGGTCCAGACATTTGGCGCAAGAAAAAAGGGATTCTATGTACATAGGGGAGGTAGGTTCAATGTCTCCCCAAATATCTAAAACTTCCTGATACATACTAAGGTCATAGTAAAGCCTTGCAACCATATCCTTCTTCATTTCGATGGAAAGTTTATTTCCCCAACTTTTAATATGTTGTTCGAAGTTTAAGGTCAATGTAGGAGCAGGTTCATCCGGTAGTTCTTTCTGTCCAAATAAAGCAGATAAATAAGCAGCGGTATTCAAGCGGTAATATTCAATCGTAGAACCGAAGTCCGCCAGATGCTTTAAGAAATTTTCCTTTCCAGGTAAAACACCAGCCATTTTTTGTATGGATGACAGAACTTCTTCACTCTTGTCCTCAAGGGTTACATGATCTTTTGGTGCGTTCATTTCGTGTTCTATCCAAACCACATGACTTGGACGAATATCAATCAGACTAGGAATGATGTCAAAATCATCAGAGCCTGAATATCCAACGATTATCAGCTTATCGGATTCCGCAATGGCTTTTTTTAATAGGTGGAATTTCTCTTCGCTCAAACTAAACAAGGAATTTCGGGCAGCGATCGATGTCAAGGAAGCCTGCATTGTCTCTTTCTTGATCTCATATTCATCCCTGTGACCGGTGTACTTGAAAAAGCTCCCGTGAATCTTGAATACAGGCACGGCTTCCTTGTTGGGGGTATATTCGTTGAAATCATTTTCTGTACATATACTCTTCGGAATATAGTTTAGTTTCAAAATAGCCTGTTCTATCAGAGAGTCGAAATTGGGGGTAATAACATAATCTCCCATTATAGCGGCTTGGGCTAAATTGAAATGATTCAAATTTGGGGTCTGATAGTAACCGACGGCATCAAGTACCGTCAATTCGGGATCATAGGTCGACAAAGTGTCTATGAGTTGTTCAAAACGAATAAAATCTCCTTCCAACTTATTAATGTCACCATCTCGAATATCATTCTTGGGAAGTTCAATATGATTAGGCCAAATCACTTGTTTAAGTTGGTTTATGATTCTTATGGCTATCGGGAAATTTGCTGGTGGGTCTAATGATACACCGGCTCCCGCCAATATTACATTTTTTTTCATAATTTATTTGTGCTTGTCAGGAAAACAATATCTACCACTCGTCTCTAATGTTATTAAACTCATTCTGTAACGAATCACATCATCAACAAATGTTTTTTCATATTCAGCAAATATACAATTTTTTGAAGAAAGAGGATGATGAATGTGAAATACTTTTTCGATTAGAAATAGTTCTAATTTAGTCAGTAACTGTCGAATTGTTGAGCCTTACACATGACAGAAATCAAAAAGCCGGAAACATTAATTGTTTCCGGCTTTTTGATTTAGATTATTTTATTTAATATTCTTCCCAGTAATACAATCCCGCCTTTTATAAGATTGGGTGTAATACTTAGGAAATTCCCTACAAAACTTATGGCATTCATTGATATGAATTTGACGCCACAAATTAAATCCACAAGAAGTATAATACAAATAGCGGTATATACAACCTGGTAACAAACACGTAAAAGATCTCTTGCTTTCATTTTGATCTGATTTAAAATTAAACATAATTATCCCTCTGCTCTATGTTTTCACATAGAAGAGATAAATTGTTTATCAGATCTTACAGCAAGCTATATCATGATCGTAAAAAATTAAATGGTTACAGATTGGGGTACAACTGTACCCCAATCAATCATAGTTTAGAAAAATAGCTTTTTGATATAGGAAAATAATTTGCAACTATTTTCCACAACCAGTACAATACCTAATAAAGTATTTATGTTGCTCAAAAGAACAATGTTCACATTGTAGGCATAAAACATCAATGCGATAACTGGTCTTGGTTATAGATGAAATAGTTGAATATTATTCTCCTTGACCCCTAAAATGTTGATAAGTACTTCCCTGAATTCTTCTTTTTCTTTAAGAGTATGAAAACTAACGTACCACTTGGCATTAGGCGTTTGACGACAGACTTCATGCAGGTAATCTAAATCAATAGGAGAAAATGACAATCCTATAACATGGACTTCTTCTATATCTTTTAAATCATCGAAAAAAACTGATTTTCGGAAATAATCTTTGACGTGTTTTTATATGAATTTTCCCAATATTCCCCGATAATATCTTCACCCTCATAAATCCTGGGATCATCCCCGGCACGTTCTTCCTTATATTCCTCGTAACTCTCTGCACTCATGCTGTTTTTGATATCTTCTTCCGTACGTCGAGGTTTAGGTTCTTGGCTGTGACCAAGTGTTAACTGAGAGTTTTCGTCACTTACTAAGCCGTGAATATGAAGTATGTCTTTAGATAGTTCATATAGGTTTTCCAAAGTATGCGTATAATTAAAGGATAGATATTTGGCATCTTTGTCTAAAGGTATTCTATTTTTATTGGGAAGGACCTTGTCAACATCTTGAATCCAGCTCCTTAGAAGGTCACGTAACTGTATATTGAGACTATCTGTGATCTCACTAAGAGAACGCTGGTAAGTGAAATTATAATCTTCGCTCCAATCATCATCACCGTATTCAACTAAATAATTTCTGGCAAAATCCCTTAATTTATCATCATCCAAATTACCAAGGGACTCTTCGAAGTTTTTCCATAAATCAAGATTGGCTTCTGGAGAATTACTTGTTGGGTAGAGATACATCTCAATACGATCGAATAATTCAGGATCATGTATTTTCACATAATCTCTGAAACTGTAGTAAGAAGACGGAAGACCATGATATAAATCAAAGCCGTTTCCAATGATATATAGTTTTTTCATTTCTTATGATCGTTGACAAATAATACTTGTGAATAAAGACTGCTAATATAATGTTTTTTTTAATATGCAGGTTTTTTATTACGCCCAAAGCTTTATTGGGGTTGAATGATCTCTCTATATTCTCCATCAATTATGTCAGTGATGCCTAAATCAGGAAGCGTTGCTTGGGAGAAACAGGAAAGTAACATGGAATTTGCTAATGAATAAATTGGATGACACAGTTGTTTTAATTAATCTCTATGTCTATGTATTTGGAACTGTCTAACAATAATGAGCGATAGACAGTTCCTTTTTTTATTGGAATCCCTTTCTTCCTTTAGTTCTTTATTTCACTTAAAATTCCACAGGTAAGTATATGCAATAAGATAAATTTGCCATCCTGCTATGGCTTTGTTACGATTTACCGATACGTCTATATCAAAAGTTAGCGATATATCGGTCGGGATCGTTTGATAATTCGTAATTTCTGATAGCCTATATTTTGTAATTCCCTAAACAAAGACTGATATTCCTCGAAATTAGCGGGCACGGTATCGGCTATTACTCCCGAGTAATCAGCATCTCCATGTTGCCCTAAGTGCATATATGAGGTTGTTGTATAGTTGTGGGTGTTCCAGGGCATTTCAGGAAAAAGGGCTATGACCTCTCCATTTTTGTATTTTTGGAATACGACCTTGATTAGTTTCTCTTTTGTTGCCATAATTCTAATTTTGTTTCTCCTTATGCTTTATGATGCTGTTTCATTTTAAACAGTATCTCTCCGGTGTTTTTCAGTTTGATTATTATCGCATTGCCCTAAATTTTGCTTTTCTTTATACTTATCAAAAGCGTTAACTAATTGGAAAATACATAAATTCTTGGCTACCGATACTTCTGATTGGGGGCCAAAGAACTTGTTTATCTCCATCTTTGCCTTTTCAAATTCATCTTGCTCTATCAAGGGTTGTATAAGTTTCATACACTTTTTCATTAATATATCGTCAATATTTACACTTATATCACTGAGCTTATTATAAATCGCTAATAAGATTTTTGTACTTAAAAAATTCATTGCTTTCATATTTTATTGTTACTAGTTAAAAAAATATATTCAATTGTTCATATTGTCTTCCTTTATTTTATTGTGGTAGCCCGAAGGGACTACCGGATTATATGTTAATCCTCTCAAATGAATAAAAGCCATTCTCAAATGTGATCTTGTATATCCCCTGGCATTTACAACTTTGTGCCCAAATCTTTACTTCATGGCTATAATCAGCTATTTTTGTACCGTTTTCTCGTATTGCCCAATATTGAATGAAATCATTCATCTTTTCCTGCATGGATATTAAGATTTCAATATCGCGGGCAAAATCTGAAAAACAGAAACGGCCATTGTTGTGGATGATGTTACGCATCTCCAAAATAAGGCCGGAGAGGGGTAGGTTTTGTTTTTTGTAGTCATAATTATATATTCATTGATTTTCATTACTCCGTTCTTGTATCTTATTCATTTTGTTAGTTCATGAATATTTTGTTACTGTTTTTATTCTGATGATATTTATAGGCCGCATTCATTCCAATTATTTTACCGGTATAATAATAACCGATGGAATAAAGACGGATTCTCTTCTGATAATAAATGTGACTACCCATACATGCTCCTATCCATGAAGCAATGTAGAAATACAGAATATTATGGGTAATGACACAGCACAATAGATTTATAGTCACTGTCAAAAAATCAAATGTTAACATGCATCTATCAACTTTGGATAGACGTTTAAAACGACGTTTCAGATAAATAAGTTCTTTTCTCATGTGAATAATTTTATTTATATTGGATTAATTAATGGTCAAGTGAATTTCTAAAATCTTTTAGCCAGGAACATTCATCGCATTTTTTGCCTTTTTCAAATCTCGACCAACAAGGACAATCTTTTTTGAATGCTTCGATGGCTTTCTCTTTCATATATTTTGATCCTGCGATGAAGGAACGTTTTGATGCTTCTTCCGGTGAACATCCGCTTATACTCTTGGGATCTTCTACCGGACATGGATCTTGCAGTATGTTATAGTCACTCTGAAGCTTATAGGTGGCTGCCAACGGGAACTTTTCACGCACCGATTGACAAATGGTAATGTGTGAAGGCAGACTTTCTGCCTGTATTGTTATTGTACCTATGACTTCTCTTTGACTGTTTTCGATGATGAAAACATACTCTTTCTTTTTTCCATAAATAGATCGGATAACTTCCAATGTGCCGGCATCAATGATTGCTATGTGTTTGTAATATTGCTTACAAGCCGCTTCAAATCCGCCACACCAGGCTGTATCTTTCTCGTATAAAGCGACGATATTCTCTTCTGCTTTATCCAGGTCATTGATCGGGTAGGAGTTGCCTATGCGGATTTGATCCTCTGTATCGTGCTGTAATATTCTGATATAAATGAGATTTCCCATAATTCTTTTGATTTTTATATTTGGTGATAAATACTTGTGAAAATGTAACTAAGGTAAAGCCGGCTTTTTAAAACGATTTGTTCCTGCTTTTCTATCTCTTTGAGTGATAAAGAACTATTGATTGTATAGTACTCATTCATTCTTTTTATCCATATATCCGGATTGGATATTATCTTCAATAAGTGCTTGTTGAATAAGTCTTTGATTTCTAATAGATCAATATCCGGCGTTAGATACGGGTCGTTCAATAGGTGGGTGACCGATTGATTTAGGGTTACTTCGTAAGAAGTATTATTCCACTGATTGGCGGCTATCATATTTCTGATAACGGCATCCATATTTCTTACTAATACAAAACTCCTTTTCATTGTCTTATCTTTTGATGTTATACATTCTTTAATATCGCTTGTCGCCCCCCCCTAATAAAATTCCCTTTAGGGAACTGTTTGGGAACAACATTGGCAATCAGAAGGTCAGTCACAGTTACAGATCTAATTATTTTTTTAAATACTAGCACCCTGAAAGGGAGGTCTGGAGATTTATAAAAATAATTAGAGCAGTAAATGGGACTGATATACCTTCGACAATGTTTTGCCAAATAGTTTCTTTATGAAATTTTGATTTCAAATGAAATCAGGAAAGTAAATGGTTACTCATTAATAGTTAATAAAGCAAAATAGGGAAAAAGGGAAAGTGTTTGAGGAAATCGGATAACTGAATTACATACGAATTGGCTTCCTTTGCAATCAAAGTAAACAAGATTTCGTAAACAATAAAACTCATGAACCAGAACTTAGCAATCGCACTATATTATAACTATGCCTTAACCAGATATTTGCCTCTGTCCGTAAAGGTCTGATGCGCTTTGTTGTAACAAGGTTGGCGGAAGCCTTAGGATGGGGGCTTTTATTGATTACAAGAAACAGTAGTGTTTTAGCCCCAACCAGGTATTAATTATTGTTTGTTTTGTTTGTGTTTGGGATACCTTCGTACCTGTCGTGAGATAGTATGTACCCCATAATTGTGAGGTGGAACAGGCGTGTTTCACCTTTTTTGTTACTATATGATCATCCGTTTTCTATAATCAATCCACTTTTTTAATCTCCCGACTCTACATAAATCATCGTTGTAACGCAAACTAATGCAAGTAAGCGCATAGAATATCAAACGCTCTGATAATCAATATATAACAAAGATAACAATTGTAATTTAGCCGGAAATTATTACTAACGATAAAATGCAAATGTTATGGATGATGAAAAATTAGAAGAGGTTAATGTGCAAGAAAGCACGCAGCAGGCTGCAAACCCTGACCAGGGAACAGAAAAGCCGGATGCGAAGCAGCAATCTCCGGAAGAATTTTCTCCTCCGGAGGAAAATCGGGAACAATCAGAGGAACATGTTTATTCCGAAGAAGAACTAAATGACTTGTTCAATCAGGCAGAACTTGACGACAGAAGCGATGAGATGTCTGATATTCTTCTTGTACTCGATCAGGAAAAAAATGAGGTCAGAGCCGTCAAGGGTGTCGATAAGGACGGCAATCTTGAAACTGTCCCGGCTACTGAAGAACATAATAATGATTTTCTGAAATTGGATCGTGGCGGAGATGTACTATCCAATTTCCTGTCGAATTTCATTAGTCAGGCAAAAGACCCTACACGGGTCAAATTCTTCAAAGTACCGGACAAGATATCCGGTCTAATCAGTAAGCTCTTCCAGAGACATAAGGATAATCCAGAAGAGGCGATTACCAAAGTAATGAAAAAGCATGAAATAACTCCCGAACTAATTAAAGAAATATTAGAAAAGATGGAACAAGAAAAGAATAATCCAGAGAAGAAGAATGAACAGGTCGAGGGACCTAACGCTTCAGCAACAAAGCAGGCCGAACAGAGTCCTGCAAGTAATAACTCTACAAAACAGACTGTAACCCCGGAAGTAAATCCGCAAGGTACGGCAGAACAATCACAGCCCGAAGCGAAACAGTATCGTTTTGATCCGGATAAAATAGACTGGGATTCGGTTAAAGCTTTTGGCCTGACAAAAGATAAATTAGTCAAAGCCAATGTGCTCGATACGTTGTTACAGGGGTATAAATCTCCGGGGCTACACTATGTTTCGGTTCATCTGGGTGGTGCTGTGCTTAATAGTGATGCGAGACTCAGCCTTCGTGAACGTAAGGATGGTACGATCTATATGGCAATCGAGGGAGTGAAACGGAAACCGGAGTTCCATTTCCCATTTATGGGACATGAATTCTCTGATGACGATGCGAAAAATCTGGCACAGACAAAGAATATGGGTCGTATTGTCGATCTTGTTCATCCGAACACAGGAGAAATTGTACCCTCTATAATCAGTGTGGATCATCTGACAAATGGTTTTGTTGCTTGTCCAGCCGAAAAAATCAGAGTACCTGATGAAATAGGTAATCTGAAGCTCACTAATGAACAAAAGGCAGAACTTAGTCAAGGTAAGGCTGTCTATTTGGAAGGGATGATATCCAAAAAAGGAGAACCATTTGATTGCCCGGTACAATTTAACGCAGAGAAACGCTATGTGGAATATTTATTCGAAGATCGTGGAAAACTGGCTATTGAAGCGCATAAGGAATTGCATAAAAATGATATACCGCACGAGTTCCGAGGTAAAGAAATAACTGATGAGCAACATAAAAAGCTGGAACAGGGTGGGAGTGTATATCTGTCGGGAATCGTAGCGAAAAGCGGTACTTCTTATGATGGTTTCCTTGCCTGGGATATGGAGAAGGGAAAACCCAATTTCGTGATGGCCAATAAGTATGAGGAAGCCCTGAAAGCGGGGAAGATACCGGCCTATGACGGGGAACCTATCACACCAACTCCTGCTGCCCCTAAAGAGGCCATGAAGTCTGAGGCTGATTTACCTAATAAATACAAGGACCATATTTATACTTCGGAAGAGAAAAAAACGCTGTTTGAGGGTGGTACGATCTATGTGTCGGATTTGATTGGTAAGAATACCAATAAGCCTTATCAGGGATATATGGTTTGGAACTTCCAGAAAAATAAGCCGGACTTTATGTTCCCGACAGAATATCATAAGAGATTGGCGTTAGGAGAAGTCGAGCAGGTCGCAAACCAACCTCAAAAGAAACAAGAACAAACTCAGGCAAATGCAACAGAAGATATGAATAAGGTTCCAGGAGCCTATCGCAATCATAAGTTGCCCGAAAGTGCCCAAAATGAACTTGCTAACGGGGGTACAATCAAAATTTCCGGTAAAACGGATAAAAATGGAGAACCTTATGTGGGATATATAACATGGAAACCGGAAGCGGGATTTAGGCACATGTTTGAAAGTGAGTATAAAGCTGCATTGGAACAAGAGAAAGTAAAACCTGCCGCGGATTACCAAACCCAGGTTGCCGTAAACTCGGAAGGTAAGACCAATGAAGCTACCAAACATATTGACAAACCTCTTCAAACCGGCCAGGTGGCCCCTACGGAAGCACAGGCAGAACAGAAACAGGAGAAGAAAAATAAGAATAAGCAATCGAATGATAATAATGAAAATAAGCCGGCTCCTAAAAAGAAAAGAGGTCCTAAATTGTAATTGATATGAATGTGAAAAGGCTACTGCGTAAAATCGTAGATTTCTTTTATTTCCGGGAGACCCTCTCTTTTTTCACCGTAATGACGGCTGAGAACAAAGTGATCGATTATTGCTGGGTATTGGGTACATTGGCTCATAAGAGTAATGAGACGGATTATGCGTTCGAACAGTATGTGAGATATCATCTGAAGCATACACGTTCGGATTTGTATATTCCGCCATACAGAATTTTAAGGTATGACTTTCCGGATGTGTCACAGCTCCCTCTTTTGCCGGAAGATCCTTCGGAAGAGTTCACGAACAATATCTTCGTGCCCTGGATAATGGAGGGGGAGTTTCCCACGGTGAAGGATCTGGATTTTCGAGGATTGTATTTTGCCATTGAGTTCGGAGTATATTCATTCGATGCGGTGTGCAGCACTACCGGAATAGAAAGAACGGAGAGTAATATGGGGATAAAGAAACGCTATATCGTCAATCGAATACTGCAAACAGACTTGGATGAACATAGAAGCTATGGTTTCTACCGTGAGATGTTGGCTTTGCAAGATGAAAGGCAGCGGCTAAGTAAGTCGGTAACATGCGGTTGATTTAATAATTAGATAAGAATAGAATGAAAACAGAAAATTTTGATAAAGTAGTGATTGCTGAAAAGCCCAGTGTTGCCCGTGAAATTGCGACGATACTGGGAGCAAATAACAAAGAAGACGGATATCTTCAAGGTAACGGTTATGCCGTTACTTGGGCGTTCGGTCATTTGGTAGGACTGGCTTTTCCGGAAGAATATGGAATTGCGGGATTCCGAAAAGAGAATCTGCCGATATTACCTGAACAGTTCAAATTGATACCTCGCCAGATTAAGTCGGGCAAGGAGTATAAATCCGATCCGGGAGTGCTTAAACAGATTAAAATCATTAAAGGGTTATTTGAGAAGTGCAATAAGATAATTGTCGCCACTGATGCCGGAAGAGAAGGCGAGCTTATTCACCGCTATCTGTACGAATATATTGGATGCAATAAGCCCTGTGAGAGACTATGGATAAGTTCACTTACCGAACGGGCCATTAAAGAAGGTTTCCAAAAGTTGCAACCAGGAGATAAGTATGATAACCTGTATTTCTCTGCCCGTGCCCGTTCGGAGGCTGACTGGCTGATCGGCATTAACGCTTCGCAAGCTCTGACCATATCCGCCGGTAGCGGAGTGTTCTCACTCGGGAGGGTACAGACTCCGACACTGGCTATGATATGCAAACGGATGCTGGAGAATAAGAACTTCGTACCGGAGAAGTACTGGCAACTGAAACTGGTAACCGACAAAGGAGAAATATCGTTTTCCGCACAGTCCGTAGAGAAGTTCAGTGACAAGACGAAGGCGGATCTTGCCGGTCAAAAAGTTATGCAATCCGGAAAAGTAACTGTTAGCGAACTGGAACGGAAGACGGTTAATCAAGAACCTCCTTTATTATATGACCTGACTGCGCTGCAAAAGGAGGCGAATACGAAATTGAACTTCTCGGCGGACAAGACACTAACTCTTGCGCAAACCCTGTATGAAAAGAAAGTACTAAGCTATCCGAGAACCGGAAGTCGTTATATCTCGGAAGATGTATTCGAAGAAATGCCGGAACGTATAGCGTTGTTGGCACGATATCCCAGATTTGCGGCTTATGCAGCTGCAATGGACACTTCTTCTTTGAACCACCGTCCGGTTAATGATGCGAAAGTGACTGACCATCATGCACTCATCATTACGGAAATTTTGCCGGGTGAGCTTTCTTCCGATGAATGTGCCATTTATGAATTGGTTGCCGGACGCATGCTGGAAGCTTTTTCACAGAAATGTATAAAAGAGGTTACTTCGGTCAAGTTGGACAGTGAAGGTATTCTGTTTTCAGTAAGAGGTTCTGTTATTAAATTTTCCGGATGGAGATCCGTACTTAATTCAGAGGAGGAAGGAGAGGATAATACCGTCTTGCCGGAACTGGAAGAGGGAGAAGCCCTGGTTGCGAATAGCTGTGATAATGTGGAGAAACAAACCAAGCCCAAACCGTTACATACGGAAAGTTCTCTTTTATCTGCTATGGAAACCGCAGGTAAAGAGCTGGAAAATGAGGAGGAGCGGGCCGCCATGAAAGATGTCGGGATCGGTACTCCCGCTACCCGTGCCGCTATTATTGAAACGTTGTTTTCGCGCGGATATATTGTCCGTGAAAAGAAAAACCTGGTGCCGACCGAAAAAGGGCTGGCGGTATATGATATTGTAAAAGACAAAAAGATAACCGATATACAGATGACCGGTAGCTGGGAGAATGCACTTACCAAAATTGAGAGCGGTGAGATGGATGCAATTACTTTCCATAAAGGGATAGAGGTATATACGACCCAGATTACAACTGAATTACTAAGTAGCCAACTGGCGATTGCATCCGGCGAGAATATCCCTTGCCCGAAATGTGGGAAAGGAAGAATTTTGCTCTACAATAAAGTTGCCAAATGCAGTGATCCGGATTGTGGACTGACGGTTTTTCGTGAGCGAAGCGGCAAGCAGCTAACGGATAAGCAAATTACATCATTGGTGACGAAAGGTAAAACGGAAGTGATAAAGGGGTTCAAGAACGTAAAGGGGAAACTCTTTGATGCGGCGTTGGGGTTTGATGAACAATATAAAGTTACTTTTATTTTTCCGAACAATAGAAAAAGGAAATAATAGGATTTAGCGTAATGAACGAAAGTGCGGACTCTTTGTAAATGCAAACGACTTGTCTTATTCGTATTGGTCGTTATTCCATGTGGATAAAAAAAGGGCAGTCTAACGAGTTGAATGTTTAGACTGCCCACCTTATCAAATCATATTCAGTAAATCTGTTGCCTGATTAAGGTTTTTCTGCGATCGCATGTTCGCATTCGTTTCTATAATCTTCTTTACGGAAGTAACTGTACTTCCGGGATTATTTGCAGCGAAATGATCTAATACGGCGCAGGTTTTACCGCGAGTAAGGCAGGCAGAAAAGGCAATATCGCAAGCGTTATCTTCGAAGAATTTACAGTTTTGTGTGAGAATATTTTCGGTATCTCCGTAGGTGGAGATCCCAATTATAAGACCTTTGTAAATGAATACTTTTCGCCTATCTCCCTTATGTGGTGTTGGCATAGTTCCTCCATTGATTCGAACTTCCAGAAGGTCGATCAAATAATTAAGAGTAGTGGTCTTGCCGCAGTTATGTCGGCCTTTTAAGCATATGATTCTTGTTTGTTTCATACTTTTATCTATTATTATATTGTTAATTATAGAGCAGTCATTGTATTGAGTTGCTCATTCATCCTCTTTTCCTGGGCCAGGGAGTACGAAGACACAAAAAGTTGTCTTACTAATGACTCACTGAAGTTCGTGTAGAAATTAAATATTTTCTCATATTTGTAATATGTCCTTCCTGATTCTATCTCTGTCGGATTTGGAGTCAGCCATATTTTAAGTTCTTTGGATGGACGATCCTGTAATTGTTTAATATGTTCTAAATCCAAATTGAAGGATACGAATTTGTTCTGGAGTTTGGATTCCGGATATTCGGTCTGGATTATTCTAAGTATCATCTTGTCCAATTCGTCATGAGGGTAGTCTCGTTGACGTGGATACTCTTCAACAAAGGATGAAGGTGCTTCGCTTTCTGTAAACTTATAATTTGCGGTAAGGGGGCGTTCATACATGAAATATCCGATCTCTTGTTTCCCGTATGGGGTAGGTGCTACAATCGTTATGATTTTAACGATACGCATTTCGTCGCTATCCAGTAGCCTTAAAATATTGTTAGGCTCATTTGTCAGATCATCCACAGATACTCCCAATTCTTTCGCTATGCTTTCCAATGTGCTTTTTTTGGTTGGAGCACCGTTGATAATTCGGCTAAGAGAATTAGGATGGATATGTAATTGATCGGCCAATTCTTTAACTGATTTACCTTTGTTTTTTAAAATTTCTTTTATTGTCATTTTAAAATTTCTTTTTCTTATTAATAATTCCTATTGAGCGACGCTCTGATTGATACACGTATTTAAAAGTAAAATAGGCATCTGTAATCAGATACTTGTCACTTCGTCCTCTGACGACGGTGCAAAGATAAACAGAATATTCGTAAAACAAACATTTTATCAATAAAATAACATTTAAAATGTTATGTATTTGTTTTTATTTGCATATAATATATTGTATAATAGGAATTTAATAAAATGTTATGTATTGTTGTTTTGTGTTGTTTATTTCTCCTCCCTTTCATTTTATTATTAGTTCGATGAAAATAATTTCTTGAAATGAATCATAGGAATAATAAGAAAAGAGAATAAGTCAATGAGAGACTCTTTTCAGGGACATACTTTATCTTTCATTTTGGGAACCGGAAAGTAAATTGACGCTATAGTCAGAAGAAGATACGCCAGGTAATTGTCGAACTCAGTGGAAATAGAATATTCTGCGTAATTTGGCATAGTAAATAGCTGATAATATGAATAATATTTGAATTGTGATTTATAATCGGATAAAAAAATTCCAGTTTTTTGGAATAAAAACAGGAAATTTTAATATCTTTGCGGAAAAGAAGATTGAAATGGCTGCATGGACTGTTAGTAGGGAAGTAAGAAATAAGGTCGGAAATTTTGATTCCGATTGGATTTTTACATTGCGGGATCTCGACTTGCCACCCTGCTTTGCGGAATGTGCTGTCAAGGCTCTGAACAAGATGGTTCGGGAAGGAGAGCTGAAGAAGTTTTCTAAAGGAAAGTTCTATAAGCCGAAGAAGTCCGTATTCGGAGAATTAGAACCAAGCCGTGAGGAGATTTTGAAGGATTTGCTGGTTAAGGACGGGAGGAGAATCGGATATATGACCGGTTATGTCCTCTTTAATAAATATGCTTTGACAACGCAAGTGCCTAATGTAATTCAGATAGCGACGAATAAGCGAAAGGTAAAAATACGAAGGGGAATCTATTGTGTGATATTTGTACAGCAGGTTAATGAAATAACCGAGGAGACGATTCCGCTGCTTCAACTACTCGATGTTATCAGGATGATAAAGGAGATACCGGACGCTAATGTAAACAGATCGTGCGAACGTTTATTGTATCTATTGAAAGACTTACCTGACAGCGAAAGGGATCGTTTGATAGGACTGGCAATGAATTATAACCCGGGAACACGGGCTCTGACCGGAGCGATGATTGAAAAACTATGGGGCATGGAACAGGCTAAGCCATTATACGACAGCTTGAATCCAGTTACTTCCTACTCGCTGGGAATTGATGAAACAGTACTACCTACCATCAAAAAATGGAGGATACTGTGAGCTGAGTGATGAAACGGGTATTTTAACGATAGCCATAGAAACAAAGAGTAAAATGGTGCTCTTTTTAAGTTTTTGATTGTGATATTAAATGATGATTAAATAAAAGATGTATCTTTACCACTGAATTTCTATTCAGAATTGACTTGTTCATAAATGAATTTGAGATTTAGTGGTGGCATCTGGTGGGGACACCGGATGCCTTTACACTAAAAAAGATACTCTTCTAAATAATAGATTAATTTACCACTAAATCCAAATGTTATGACAGAAAAAGAAGAAGAAAGAACAGAAGATCTGAATTATTACAGGCTTAACCTGATAAGCATGCTTAAAAGTAGTTATCCGGAATTTCTGGATGATGAAGAGTTTATTTCCAACCGATCACAAGAAGCCGCCGAAGCATTTGAAGATGCTGTCCGCAGCGGGAGTAATTATCTGGATGCGTCCGCAGAAGCAAACCGCACTCTTTATGCGGGATTAGGCTTTTCTAAATTCGATACGATATTCGCCGTATTAACCGAGGAATTTACGAAAGAACTCGAAGAAGAGCAGTTCCGACCGTTTGCGCTGAAGATGATGCCGGTCTGTGAAGATGTATTTGCCAAGTATGAACTTCATGAAAATTTTGAGGACAGTCCTGAATATGATGCTCTGTACACGGAGATAACCGGCCGGATAGTAACTTACATTGAAGATAATGGTATTGATCTTTAAAGGTAAACCGTTGTAAGAGAATAAATAGTACAGTGGCTGAAAAGAGAAAAGAGGATGTGTCTCCCATGTGTGGAGGTACTTCCTCTTTTTATGTTTTATGCGCAAAGCTCCTGCTTTCGCATATTAAATTTTGTAGGTTAGTTCTCGCTTATTTTTTCTTTTATTTCTTTGATTTGTAATTGTGTCCTTAAAGCAACCGGATGAGCAAGTAATGTAGTGGCAGTTTTGTCATTAAATAATAAGAAGGGATTATAGTTTCCTTTATAAAACTCATTAATATATTGCTTCTCTGCTTCTTCCAGTTTCAAAAGGGAAGAAAGGTACTCTATCACAATACGATTGATCTCATCTTTAGGGTACTTGCCGGCGTTGATATGAAGCATGGGCAAGAGCTGTGTCTTTATATCCTGAAAGGGCATGTCTAAAATGTGGCTGACATCCTGTTCCAGCAGTTCCGGATGTTCAATATTACCTAATGTGCTATAAAATACGATACATTGCCTCAAAAGATTTCGCTCTTCTTGAGATGATAGTATGCCGGATTTTGCAAGACTGTATATGTCATAAATGTCCCTGGCTTGTACCGCTCGTAAAAAGCCTTTATCTTGCCGGCAAACAGTTCCGTCACAGCTACATGAGCCACGGTCAAAACACCATCTCTCATGGAAAATGGGAATGGAATCTCGCTGACCTCCCCTTCAAGAATATGGCAACGGTTATGATAATTAATATCCAGCTTTAGTTTATCACGACTGCCGGTTGCCGTAGTATAGAATAATGAGAATGAATCCAATGAAAATGAACAGCGCCCGGATTTGAGATATCCATTTTCCTGGCAATATTTATCCAAAGGACGATTGATCTTTTCCCGTTCCTCCTGCATTCTTTCTTTTGACAGGTTCTCGGCAAAATCCAGGTCAAGATCGACTGATAGCCTGGGTAGCTTGTCAAAGGCTATCAGATTGATGGCGGTCCCCCCCTTCAATAGCAGTTTGCCCTTGAACTCGGGCATGACATTCAAATCATTCAAAATGAAAGACAATCTTAAAATCTTCTCCACATTGTTGACCGTGTAATTCTGCTCACGCGCCACCCTTTCTATTTCAGCCTTGCTATATTCAAATTTCATAATAATTATCCTTTTGGATCTGCTTCATTATATTTTTCGGAATGCAAAGATTCCATTCTTTGGAAAACGAATCACAGTGATAGGGATTGACAAGATAGCTTATACTCTGTGCCATACCGGATTTGCAAGTCTCAAAGAAGTCGTCTGACAGAGATAGTGCTTCTTTAAAATGCGACAACACAAATCCCGTCCGTTGGTATAAGCTCTTACTCCCATAAGCCTTTAAGCAATAAAGCAGATCCTTCTCATGGATTTCATTCGGATCAAGCTCCGCCAACGCATACAACAACTCCTCCAATCCCCCCGCCAGATTGATATTATACAGACAATCAATGATGGTCTGGCTCAGGGACGTCACCCGAACAGGATATGGTTCACCTTCGCCAATAACTACCGGACGGTACAAGAATTTGACCGGCTTGTACATATATGATTCGTTCCGGTAGGTAAAGGTACGAAAATTGGAGGAACTATGAATATATAACCAATTGAATTCCTGTGTCTGCAACAAATAATACTCCAATGCGGAATGGTAAACCAGACAACCGTCTTCAACCGCATTGCACGCTATACGGAATTTATCCTGGAGGTCGGAAGGCAGATATACCCCCTTACGGACATGTGACAATATCCCCTGCTTTTTCCAATTGTAAAAACGGGATTTTATCGTACTGTCTTTCGGTATCCCATAGTCGTTATGTAACCGATAACGTGCTATTTGCTTATATGACTGAATTATATCCATACTTAATATTTTATGCAAAGATAGTAAAATAGTGATGATTGAATATAATTCTAAGTAATTTATTTATCTTCTTTATAATTCAGCCATTGAAAGGAACCGATAAAAGAAGGGAAAGAGATGATTATACGCATTAAAATTACGTTTATGAGACTATTTAGCCCCCGGCATGGCCGGAAGCAATCAAATCTATCTTCAATCCTAATAAATGAAAGAGATGCTGTATGGAGAAAAGCAATATAGGCTGCAATACATTTAATAGAAAAAGGAAGTATGACACTGAACAATATATTCTCTTTTTGTCATTAAATCTATCCGAAGCAGAAGTAAAGCGCAAAGCGCAGTAAATAGTGGCAAAAGATGCCGATAGAGTGTTGTAATTCATTAGTTACAAGATGGATGCCTTACTTTAGTGGCGATTATTTGTACCACTAAATCCAAAAAAATATGCGAACAAGAAAAATGATGGAATTCTCCGGTAATGTTTCTGACGACTGCATTGTCTGTCGGGTATGGATGCCGGACTTCACCGAAATTATGCCTGTACTCTGGTATTCACCAAATTCTGCGGTAAATGGCCTTCAATAGAAAGGCACATTTAAGAGATAACATTGAAGCAATAAAAACAGCATTCTTACTTGATAAAGAAAACCGTAAACCGACGTCCGATGAAATGGATATTCTTCGGAGATATGTCGGGTTCGGCGCTTTGAAGTGCGTTCTCAATCCGATACAAACGGTAGAAGACGCTTTATCCTGGACTCCTTCGGATATGGAACTGTTCCAGCCTGTGGTGGAGCTGCACCAGGTGGTCCGTAAGAATACAGAAAACGAAAAAGAGTATAAGAAGTATATGAATGGGATAAAAAATTCTATTCTAACCGCTTTTTATACTCCTTCTCCCGTTGTGGAGACTATTGCTGATACTTTGCGTGAAAACGGAGTCACGCCTGACCGGTTCCTCGATCCTTGTTCGGGAATGGGGGAGTTTATCTCTGCCTTTAAAGCTACCTCCGAAGGAAATGATATGGAGGTTGTCGGATTTGAAAAAGATCTGATGACCGGAAAAATACTTCAGCATTTATATCCGAAAGAAAAGATTAATGTTGAAGCGTTTGAAACGATCGATCCCTATTATAACGGGCGTTTTGATGTTGTAAGCAGTAATATTCCTTTCGGGGATGTCGCGGCTTTTGATCCGGAGTTCGTCAGCAGTAAGAATACCCTGAAACGGGAAACTGCCCGGAATATCCATAATTATTTTTTTGCCAAAGGACTGGATACGTTGCGAGAGGGCGGTATTCTGGCTTTCATTACTTCGCAGGCGGTTATGAATACTCCGTCTAATGCCGGGGTACGCCGATACCTGATGGAAAATTCCAACCTCGTCTCAGCTATCCGGTTACCGAATAACCTGTTTACGGATCATGCGGGAACAAGCGTGGGCAGTGACCTTATCGTACTTCAGAAAAACTCCAATAAAGAGGGGAAACTGACGGCACCGGAAGAATCGTTCTTAAATGCCGTCCGGCAAAACGGAAACATTCCAACTAACGAATACATGAAGCAAACGGCAAGTGTTATCTGTACGGAATCGAAAGCCGATAAGGATCAGTACGGTAAACCTGGAATGGTCTATCTGCATAGTGGAGGCATAGAAGGAATTGCCAGTGACTTGAAAAGGATGCTGAAAGCTGACCTTCACGCAAACCTGGATAAGCAACTTTATGAGTCCTTCAGAGCAGACAAGCGTCCGGAAATGACTCATAAGGAGGTTCAGGAAGTTGCCTCGTATAGTGAAGAACGGAAAGTCGAAACCGAAGCAAATGCTCTTTCACCCGAAAGCGTGCAGGAGGAAGTACTGCAAAAAGCACTCGAAAAGTTGAATGACTCCTCGGATACGCCAAAGGTGTCTCCTGTCATAGAGACTGCGCCAGAGGAAGGGAGCATTCCCGAAAAGCCGGTAAACGATCCTGTTAAGGCGGCTATGTTATTTCCGGAGAAAGAGGTAGAAAATGCCGTGCCGGATAAAGTCGGGGCAGAACAGAAACAGCCTGTCGAAAACAAGATGAATGGGGTAAGCGCTTCTTTGTTTCCTGACGAACCTGTTCCGAATGCTTCCGTACCTCATGCGTCTGTTCCTAATGAGCCTGTCTTCAGCGAGCCGGCTTCCAATGAACCTGTTACCAATGAGCCAGTACAAGAAAGGGTAGGAGGGCAAAAAGTGCCGACTCCCAATTCGGGCGCACCTGTCCTTTCTCTTTATGACCTGTTCGGTATGGACCAGGAAGAACGGTCACAAATAAAATCGCAAAGGGGGAAAAAGTCGAGGAAAACAGAAAGAAAACCGGCAGAGAAAAACTTGTTCCCGCCATCTAACGGTCCGGTGGTTAACAAACCGGATGCAACCGAGGTGACGGAGGCAAAACCCGCCACTCCCGAACCGATCACCCTTCAAAAGGACGAAAGCGAAAGTACGGTGCAAATTGTGTCATCTCAGGATAGTCCGTCAGGTGCCGTTCATTCTGATAATAATTTAGAAGTTCATGATACGGTAAATCCTGTAATCCGTGATACTGATGAACCGGTGGCTCCTCCCCAACATGATACTGAAGTACGGAGTCTTGAAGATGATATGCAAAGAAACGAAGCTGAGCCGGATCTTTTCAGCCAACAATCCGATGAAGGAACCGGCCGTACTCTTATGGGGGAAAGGCCCCGTAGCGGTAAGCCGAGAGAAAGAAAAGTGAATAACGGTAAGGATATATTTACAGAGGCGGATATCAAGAAGGGACGTTCCCGTAAAAACGGACGGCCACTGACAGGAGATTATAAAAGTCACTATAAAGAGGGGGCCCTGATTGCAGACGGAGACGAGATCGGGTATCTGTCCGGAACGAGTGCGCTGTCTGCCCAATTCCATCCTTTGGAGTTGTCCGACAGGCAACTACGGAAAGCTTCGATGTATATCGAGATGAGAGATACCTATTGTCATCTGTATGACAATGAAGCCAGGACACAAAAGCCTAATCCGGCATTGAGGGAAATGCTTAACGGACTATATGATACCTTCAAGAATGAATACGGGGAGGTAAACAGTTCTAAAAATAACGGACTTATCCGTATGGACCGTCATGGGGCGGAGATCCTAGCACTGGAACGCTTTGTGGATGGCAATGCCGTTAAAGCGGATATTTTCGATCATCCGGTAGCGATCTGTGATTATGAACTATCGCATACGGATGATGTACATGAGGCAATGGCTGCCTGCTTGAACAAATGCGGTGTTTTTGATATCGATTATATCTCTTCACTTACCGATCTGGGGAAAGAGGATATACTGAAAGAACTGGAAGGACGTGTCTATTACAATCCACTTATTAGAGATTATGAGATAGCTGAAAGGTTCCTTTCGGGTAATGTTGTTTCCAAGGCGGAGATGGTAGAAGAATTGCTGGCGGCCGATCCGGATAATAAAGAGATCAGTGGGGCGCTGGACGCACTTCGTAAGGCCGCTCCCGAGCGGATCTCTTTTTCAGATTTGGATTTTAATTTCGGAGAGCGCTGGATTCCGACAAATATCTATAGTGAATACGCATCCTGGCTATTCGATTCTAAAACCACTATCAACTACCTGTCAAGCGGTGATGAGTATGTGATAAAAACCGAATCGAGACGGAATGCCCAAATCCGGCAACGTTTCTCGGTAAAAGCTCAGTCCGGCAGGGTTTTCGACGGTATAAACCTAATGAGGCACGCCTTGCATAATACATCGCCCAATATCATGAAAGAAGTGGGAATTGGAGATGAAAAGGTAAAGGTGAAGGATATAGAGGCGATCCAACTGGCGAATAGTAAAATTGATGAAATAAGGGACGGCTTCTATGAATGGATGCAAGCGCAATCGCCTGAATTCAAAGAGAGGATCACGGATATGTACAACCGGAAATTCAACAATACCTGCCGACCCGTATATGACGGTTCGCATCTGAATTTTCCAGGACTGGACCTGCAAGGGCTGGATATTCCCGGCCTGTATCCGAGCCAGAAGGATGCGGTTTGGATGCAAATTGTGAATGGCGGAGGAATTATCGGACATGAGGTGGGTGGTGGTAAAACACTCATTATGTGCTGTTCGGCCTATGAGATGAAGCGCCTCAAACTGATCAATAAACCGATACTGACCGGGCTGAAAGCCAATATCCATGATATAGCGGAGACTTTCTGTACCGCTTATCCGCACGCACGGGTTCTCTATCCGGGAAAAGAGGACTTCACTCCGGAAAAGCGTATAAGGTTTTTAAATGAAATGAAAAATAACGAATGGGATGCTATCGTTTTAACGCATGAACAATTCGGTAAGATACCTCAATCGCTTGAAATACAAGAAAAAATACTCAACCAGGAACTCGAAGACGTAGAGCAGAACCTTCAGGTTATAGACCAACAGGGGGGCGACGTCTCCAATGATATGAGAAGAGGAGTCGAGAAACGTAAAGCGAACCTTGAAGCCAAACTAAAAGAAATCGTCCATGACATGGAGATCCGGACAGATGATGTGGTTGATTTTGAGCGGATGGGGGTAGATCATTTATTCGTAGACGAGAGTCACCGATTTAAAAATTTGACATTTACCACACGGCACGAACGAGTCGCCGGACTGGGGAATCCCCAAGGGAGTCAACGGGCACTAAATATGTTACTCGCCCTGAGAAGTATTCAGGAACGTTCCAGCAGGGATCTGGGAGCCTCTTTCTATTCGGGCACAGTCATATCCAATTCGCTGACGGAGTTGTACCTGCTCTTCAAATATCTTATTCCGAAAAAACTGGAGGAGATGGGGCTGGGCACATTCGATGCGTGGGCTGCGGTGTTTGCGGAGAAGAGTATCGACTATGAGTACTCGGTGACGAATGAGATAAAGCCCAAGGAGAGATTCAGGAGTTTTATCAAGATACCGGAACTCGCATTGATGCTTACCGCCTTTTCGGATTTCCGTACGGCGGCAGAGATTGGTATCGACCGTCCGGAAAAGAATGTGATCTTCCATGATATCCCTCCAACTCCCGATCAGGAGGAATTTACCAAGAAGCTGATGACGTTTGCCAAAGAAAGGGATGTCAGTGTCCTGGGATTAGGAAAAGAAACATTGACCGAGAAAGAGGAAAAAGCGATCATGTTACTTGCTACCGACTATGCAAGGAAGATGTCACTGGATATGAGAATACTCGATTTCGACCAGTTCGACGGCCATCCGGACAATAAAGTCAATCATTGTGCTGCTAAAATAGCGGAGTATTATCACCGCTATGACGAACATAAGGGAACCCAGTTCGTATTTTCGGATCTGGGCACTTATAAGCCGGGCGAATGGACTCCCTGCTCGGAACTTAAAACAGTACTTGAAAATAAATATGGTATTCCCGGAGATGAGATCCGATTCATTCAGGAAGTAAAGTCGGCAGACCATCGAAAAGCGATTTTCAAGGCTATGAATGAGGGTGAAATCCGTGTCCTGATAGGTTCCACAGAAACGCTGGGGACGGGGGTGAACGCACAACAGAGATGTGTGGCGATTCATCATCTGGATTGTCCCTGGCGACCTTCCGACCTGGACCAACGGGATGGGCGGGGCGTGAGAAAAGGTAACTGGGTCGCCAAACTTCATGCCGATAATAAAGTGGACGTACTCATTTATGCCGTACAACGTACCCTGGACAGTTACAAATTTAATCTGCTCCATCACAAACAGACTATTATCAGCCAGATCATGCGCAACACTTGCGGTAGCCGAAGAATCGACGAGGGAGGAATGGATGACGAGGGCGGTATGAATTATAATGAATACGTCGCTATTCTTTCGGGTGATACGAGGTTACTGGATAAAGCCAAACTGGAGAAAAAAGTCGTGGTGCTCGAAAGTGAGAAAAAGATATTCAATCGCAGTGTCAATGAGGCACAGGTAAAGCTACGCGATTCGGTATCCAAAGTGGAACAATATGAGGAACGGATCAAGGCCCTTAAAAATGACTGGAACAAATTTACGTCTGTCGTCGAGATGAACGATGAAGGTTACCATAAGAATCCGGTCCGTTTATACGGACTGGAAAGCAGTAACCCTAAAATTGTCGGGGAAAAGTTGAATGAAATAGATAAAAAGGCTGAAACCGGCGGAGAGTACCAACAGATCGGAACACTGTACGGATTTAACTTGATGGTAAAGACGGAAGCGTCACAAAAGGATGGTTTCGATTATAAGCATAACCGATTCTTTGTCGAGGGCAGCGGTGATATCTATTATACTTATAATAACGGTAATATGGCTACCGAGCCACTTACCGCCGCACGTAATTTTATTAGTGCCATTGAAAAAATTCCCGGTTTGATTGAGGGGGAAAATGAAAAAAAGCAGGATATAGAAAAGGATATTCCCCTGTTCCGGCAAATGGCCGATACTACCTGGGGAAAGAGCGATAAATTGATGGAACTAAAGGAAGAACTAAAGAGACTCGATACGGATCTTTTGGGGATAAAGTCGGCAGATGATAAACAGCCGGAACAATCTAAGGGTGATTTATCCCCAAACAGAACTTCTGTTCCTGCCCTGACAGGTAAAGATAATGAGGACGCGAAAGACAAGGCGCTGGAATCGATTGGCAAACTGCTCTCGGAACCGAAAAATAACATTCCGACAAAGACCATCGAAGAGGTTCGCGGATTTTCGATAAAAGGGGCTTTGAACAGGAAATTTTGATAACATAGTTAAAAATGATAACAAATGAATAAGATAGGAATCATAAGTGTGGACGGGCATCATTTTCCCAATTTTGCCCTGTTGAAAATTGCGGGATATTACCAGAATAAAGGTATTCCGGTGGAATGGGCCAGTCCTTTACCGGAATCTTATGATACGGTATATGCAAGTAAGGTATTCACTTTTACCCCTGAATACGATTACGATGGGCTCCGGGCAGACCAGCTCGTAAAAGGAGGTACGGGATATGACATTGGAAGCCGGTTGCCTTCCGAGATAGAGGAGTCCGTCAGGATGGATTATTCGATATATCCGCAGTACCGGTACAGTCTGCAATTCTTTTCAAGGGGCTGCATCCGTCATTGCCCGTTCTGCCTGGTACACGAAAAGGAGGGCGGTATTCGTCCTGCTATCCCGGTGGAACTAAATCCGCACGGTGAGTGGATCGAAGTGCTGGATAATAATTTTTTCGCCAATCCGGATTGGAGGTCTGCGGTCGAATATCTTAAAAAGCAGGCACAACCGGTGAATCTTCATGGAGTGGATATACGGATCATGGACGAGGAACAGGCATTTTACCTAAGTAAACTGAAACTGAAGAAAAGGATTCATATTGCCTGGGATTTACCGAAAATTGACCTGAGAGAGAAATTAAAAGAGGTTATTAAATATATCAAACCCTACAAGATATGCTGTTATGTGCTGGTAGGATTTAATTCAACGATGGAACAGGATTTATACCGGATAAAGGTACTGAAGGAATTAGGTATTATGCCGTTCGTCCAACCTTACCGGGATTTTGGAAACAAACGCACGCCCTCGGGGTATGAAAAGGATCTGGCGCATTGGGTGAATAAAGTCTGCCTGTTCAAATCCTGTGATTTTGAGGATTTTTCTCCACGTAAGGGATTCAGGTGCGGAACATATTTAGAAAAAACGGATAACCGGTAGCTGCTTCCTTGTTTGAGGATGGCAGGTTTTGTTAATGGATAATTATAAAATAAAGTAGTATGGAAGAGAATGTGAAAACAGAGAAAAAAGAGGAAAAGCAACCTGAAGTGAATCAGGAAAAGGTGAAACGTCCGTCGTTGCTTAAAAGGGTGAGACGATTCTTAGGAGGAATCCTGAGTGATTTGGCGGATCTCTTCAAAGGTCTGGGGCAAGAAATGCCAGAACCATTCGAGAGGCAGGCTAAGGCGCAAAAACGAAAGCATATCGGATTATTCGGACTTGTCAGAAAAATAATCAATACGATGTTCAAAATAGCGGGGCGTATGCTAAAACCGTTAGTCAGAAGTTATAGCGACATGAATGCCGCCAAACAGAAAGAACTGGAACGGAAGGGGAAAATAGTAGATGGCAAACAGTTCAATACAGGCGGACCGGAACCTATTTGCCCGGCTATTGATAAGAAACATCTGCTCCAGGAAAAACAAGCATATAAAGATCGAATGAAAGGTAAGGTGCATTTTCATGATTGCTCCGGAGATAGCCGGAGACCCCATTCGAAGCAACAGCGGGATGAACGTACTGCCAATAGGAGAAAGATTTAGGAACAATGGTTATAGTCGAGGCGATGACGTTACAAGGATTTTTCACCTTTTAGTGTGTGTCGGGATGCAAAAAAGAATTTATTTCGACAAAAATGCTTGGAACTTATCTTACGAGGATGAATAATTTATGGCTTTTTGTTCATTCATTCCTTATGTTCCAGTGTGGAAAGCAACAAATCAAAGGAGGATTTTGAAAATCAGAGGGTAAGTTTTTGCTCTTTTTATAGTTTTAGACTATCTTTGTAGAACATTGAAAAATGAATGAACAAAATGATTGATAGCCTATTATTGAATAATTTCACCAGTTTCGTTGAGAACTCCTTTCAATTCGGAAAAGGCGTGAACGTCCTTATTGGTAAAAACGGAACGGGCAAAACACATATATTGAAAAGTTTGGCTGCAAGTTTGCAGGCAAGGCATGACTTTTTGTCTAAGCAATCAGCCTCGAAAGAACAATTCGAGTACATAATCGCAGAGGATTTAGTGGCTTATTTCAAACCGGATACTTTAGGAAATCTGGTCTATAAAAACGCTGCATCCGGAAGGGCAAGTGTAAACGTTGCTATCGAGGGCAAGAGCTTGGCTTATAGTTTTGCCACCTCTTCAAAAACGACTGTCAAACTGGATGTGGATAATAAATGGGAAGAAAAGCAATTTATTTATATACCGCCTCGTGAGATGTTTTCTCTATTTGAAGGATTTATCGGATTAACCAATAAAAGAGAGATATCTTTTGACCAAACGTATATCAAGTTGGCCCATTCGCTGTCTCTTCCCGTACTAAAGGATAACAAAGAAAATCCGCTGAATCCCGCTGTTGAGCTATTGGAAAAAGAATTGGGATTTAAGGTACTGCAAATGAACGGACGTTTTTATATACAAACGGAAGGCAGAAATATGGAAGCCCATCTGGTGGCAGAGGGATTGCGCAAGCTGGCATCCATATTGTATCTTATCTTAAACGGAGAAATAAATGAAAAGACAATCTTGTTCTGGGATGAACCGGAGTCTAACCTGAATCCGGCCCTGATAAAGATTGTCGCAAAATTTATCCTGACTCTTGAACAGTGCGGTTTACAGATTTTTATTGCTACACATGACTATCTGTTGACACATACACTGTCTTTACATTCGGAATATAAGGAGCATACGAAGGCCTTCGTAAAATTCTTCAGTTTGAATAAAGAGGAGGGAAAAATCGTCGTGGAAGAAGGTGATACTTTAGCTGAAATAACTAATAATCCTATCTTGGAGGAATATGCCGCTTATTATGATTTAGAGCAAACATTCATCAATGACTATGAGTAAATTTCAGGAAAGCAATCTAAATTTTGATTTTAAAGGAGCGGGATGGAGTGTCGTAAAATACGATGAACATGTGGCTCATGGAAAGATTAGTAATGTTGTCAAGCCAACTAAGGCCGTTGATTTCCTGGGAATCTACAAGGACAAGAAATTGTATTTTGTAGAGGTGAAAAATTACAGGGGACATACCAGTGATCCTGAAACTAAAGAAGTCCTGAAAGCCGGAGGGGAGGAGCTTATGCGAAGGATAGCCGTTAAGGTCAGGGATACCATCGCAGGGGCAACGAATGCGGCCCGTTTTTCTACGAACGAAAAGGACTTTTTCACCCGAATCAATGAGATATTGCTCAATGATGCGGAGAAAGTCGTTGTTATAGCATGGATAGAGTTCGATGAAATGAATGAGAATGAGCGAAAAACTAAAATGAGTGTCTGGCAACAGAAATTAAAACATAAACTGTCCTGGCTGCATGCGGCAAAGATTTCAATTAATTCTGTCGATACAGCAAACGGGATTCTACCGGAAACAGATATTACCTTTGCCTAAGGTGGTTCTGTATTCGTGAATTGGAAATAAACTTGTATTCATAAGTGACTCATAAAAATGCGCCACGGTTCCGGTAGGGATCGTGGCGCTATCAGTTAAGAACAGTCATTCTTATTTTTCAAGCCCGTCCTCGGAAGATGCCCGCTTATGGCCGGTACCGGAATCTTCTTCGAAGGATTTGCGGATGAACTCATGCACGTCGGATGACTTGTAATAGACTTTCCCCGAGATCTTGGAAAAAGGCAATTTACCGCTCGAACGGTAATACTGGAGTGAACGTATGCTGATCTTTAGAAGCAGGCAAACGTCCTGATTGTCCATCAGGACGTCTCCGTCCAGGCAATTCTTTAACTTCTCCTTCCTTTCCAATCTGGAATTAATCTGATCGAAACGATCCATAATCCGTTCCATCCAGGCGATGAACTCTTCACGTGTTAAACTGTATATCATACTCTTTGGCGATTTCTTTATTGATGATTGATTATAAAATAGGTACTATTGGAGGGATCACGGATGATGACCTCTTTTTCACGCATATATTTGATATAACTCTTTGCGGTGCGCTCTTTTACGTCCATTATGGACTGGATCTGTTCGCAAAGGTCGATATAGGTAATGAATTGCTGGTGGGTGAAGATTTCAGCGGCGACGTTCTGCAACTCTTTCTCTTTGCGCTTCTCCTTCTCTTCCCGGGGCTTTTCCCCGTGATAGACGTGCATGGCACGTTCCTTGTCCCAGGCGAACTGCATTAACGGTACATCGAGCGGGCTACCGTCACGGACTTTGAGCGCCTTGACAACGGAGATGCCCGGATCGGTGGTATCTTTCTCAATACTAAGAATGGCGGCTGCCTTGCGCTGAAGCTCGGAGCCCAGATGTCCGCGCAATTTCAACCCGTTCGGAATAAAATGCAGTACGGTGATAATGCAGGTCTTGTAAATACCCGCCAGCCGGTACAGTTCGTCTATCACGGCAACACTCTCGGCCTCGTCATTGGCACTCTTTACAAGATCTGCGATGCCGTCGATAACTACTACCTGGATGCCACCATACTGGTAATAAAACTTGTCCATGCTCTGGACGATGGCCTGTAAGCGCTCTTTGCGGGACATTCCAGTCAAACAGAACGCACGAAGCTCGTCCGGCTTGTCTTTCAAATCGGCTCTTTTGAGGAGTTTGGAAACGTTCTTGAAAAGTTGGACCTCGGACTGTTCGGTATCGTAAAGGAGAACGACTTTGTTCTCCGTATTCTCCGCGACGTCAACTCCGAGAGTATCTACCGAGGCATTTTCGGGACGGATCGAACCGGCGATCAGGGCCGCAACATAGTTGCTCTTTCCTGTTCCTTCGCCACCGGTGATACAAAGCAAATTGCCTTCGGTCCCGAGTGGAACTTCCCCGGCAGATACAATCATCCGGGCGATAGGAGGGGGATTGCGGAAATCTATTTCACATGATTTGAGTGCTGACATAGTTGAATTATATAAGATGTCAAGATGTTTAAGAAACAATTGCAGCAGGTCAGAACGGGTATGACCCAGTGAGAAATAATCGGTGGTATCCTTCTGTTCTTTTGTTCCGGGAAGCGGCAGGATGATACGCCTGACTCCGTACCCCGAGAGGCGTGTCTCCTGGGTGACGGAATTTTCCATTCCGGCCTTGTCCACATCGTAAAGTAACATGATGTGCTTAAACCTGAAAGAAAGACGGTGAATGATGTCTTCATCAATGTTACATGACTCTGAATTGAAGCAGATAGCGGAGAAACCATGTGCGGCCAGGGTGAGCACGTCTTTCTCTCCGGCGGCAATGAATAACAGATCACCTTTTGCGGGAAGTTGTTCAAGCCCGAAGACGTAATTCTCGCACAGCTCTCCACTATGGCCATACAGGAAACGTAGTTTGGAGAACGGCCGGTAAACCTTTATGCAAGTCTTGTGCTGATAGCCGAACATAGGTTCGGCCGCTGATGACTGCAAATGGAAAGGCTGGCCGTCCTTGTTCTCGCTCTTGTAATCTCTGAGAGAAATGACAGAGTATTGCCGCAAGACGTGCGGGCCAATCCCCGATCTGGCCCAATACTGCAATTCGGGATCTGTCATGGACTGTTGGGTAAAACTGTAGGGACGGGGCTTGGATGACTTCTTTTCCTGAAGGGCTTCGGGCGGCCCTTTCGGTACCAAAAGCCAGGTACTTCCGGTATCGGAGGTTCCTTTAGAGGCGGTATCCGTGCTGATATTCAAATTCATTTCACGGTTAATGGCCTGAAGTACGGTAACAAAATCCGAAGCATTGTTATTATCCAGTCCTTTAAGAGAGGCTACGAGAAAGAAACAGTCACCGCTGTAAGAGGGGTTACCAAAATCTTTCATGTAATATGTACCTGTCTTCCGATTGAAGTAAACATTGCAGGAGGCCTTGCTATCCTTGTACAACGGATTGAGAAAGTTACGGCCGATACGCAAACTCCCGGATATGTAATGACGAAATACGTCCAGTCCGTTATTTGTCCTTTTTAGTATTTCTTCTTTTTCCAGCATGGGTCATTCGACTGTTGGTTACTAAATCTTTGAGGTACTCACTATTGGATTTGATCAGTTTCTCTTCCAACATGCGGCGGATTTCGCCGACTTTGTAATAGTGCTTGCCGCGAATGGTGGAATAGTTGACTTCCCCCGATGCCCTGAGTCGTTGAAGCGTGCGCAGACTGACGTGCAGGTAAAGACTGACGTCATTGTTATCCACCCACATCTCATTTTCTTTTTCTACATCATTTTCCCGGCTGAGAATGTAATCCGAAATCAAACCGATCCGTCCGGCGAGCTCTTGCCAAGCTTTGCTCTCGATAGTTATTACTTCCATTTTTTTAAGTAGTATCAAATGATTAATAGTTACTATATTTTAATTCCGGAGGCAAAGGTGGGGTATTGAAATATATATCTTTTATACGTTGCATGCAATGTATAGAAGATTTATTTTTGAAGAGAAGAAGTAAATGATGTATTGTATATTTCTTATAATCAGTATGTTAAAATAAAGAGCGTTATCGTAAAATGTCATACGAACCGGTAAAGAACCGGTCGTTTTGAGTAAAAGCGATTGTATGTAATGTATAGCCAACGTACATAAAAAAGAATGAGGAATAAAAGAAGGCTGATACATGCCAGGAAGTACTCCGAAGTTTATTTCAAGACTGTATCCGGCGATAAAAGGTTTCGAGTACCCCCGAAGGATGCGCTGTCGAGGAAGACAGTTTCCACTTAGAATAAGGAACGTTATCAAACAATCCAGAAGCCTTGCTTTCACTGCCAAGTACGATGGGGAGTGTGATAAGGTGTATTTCGTCGAGCAGTTTGTTTTTTAACAGGAAAGAAATAATACCGGTTCCTATACCGGAAGTAATAACGAATATGCAACCGGAAGAATTTTCATGTTTTAATTTGTGTAAAGTCCGTACGGGATTTTCAGTAATGAATATGACCGGAGCTTCGGGAGTGACATTCATATCGGAAGAGGAGATGACATACGTTTGGATCTCAGTGACCGGCCAACCGGCATTCCGCTGGAAAATTTCGGCATAGTCCTCACCTGAAATGATAAGCGGCCCTTCTCCTTGCAGCAGGTGGGATTTGAGGTTGAAGTTCCTGAGGTACATAATATTGTCGGGAGCAGGATATACCGGATATCCGTCCAGACTGGAGAACGTAAGAAGTCGGATTGTTTTCATGATCGTAGTAATTTTAAGTAAATAGTCCTTCCCTTTGAAAATGATATAAAGCAAAAAAGCGTGGAACTTACGCTGCACATATAGAGGTACTGGCATACCCAATGATATACAGGCAAATCCACGCTATACGATGTATAGCACAGACGTACGCTGAATATCTTATCATTATTGAAAGCGCCAGTTTTCTATATGAGATCTTCTGCAAACGTTATGTTATATATTTAGACAAGGAGGGAGCATTCGTCAGCCTCCATCTATGTTCTTTCTCCTTATTTTGACGTAAAGGTATGGATTAATGATGAATAATCAAAGTGCCGGACGAATTTCATTGCTTTCAGTCTTCATCTCTTTGCATATATTCCTTCAATCGTCGGACAAGGCTGTCAAGAAATGCGGTCGGATTACCTTTTTTGTTTTTGAGTGCGATGAAGGAGTGGTAAAAATCTCCGAGATCGACATTGAACACAGTGGAAAATAATGCGGCCAACTCTTTTATTTCCGTCCTGCCATTGTTGATACAACCGACCACATGGAGCGCATAGATCAATTGTACCAATGCGGCAATACTTTCCGTCCATTGGTATTTTGCTCCGAGCAACCGATTGATCTCTTCCTGTGCATTATGGGTGGTGCTGCGACTCTTCAACCGATTGCAGAGGAAGGTGAAGAGTTTCTCGTTGGCAAGCAGACAGGCGATCTTGTAATCGTAGAAAGTAGAGAAGCTGATATCATAATCGAAGAAGAATGATTCGGTATAGATATTCACATCGGATTGTCCACGAAGGAAATAGTAGGTGTCGCAATGCGTCGCACCGGAGCGATAGTACTGGTAGAAAATGGCATCTTTCTCAAATGCTTCTTTTAGCGGTTGAAGCTGGCTGAGATAATAATCCCTACGGATTTCTTCATTGAACGAAGGAGCATTGGTTTCGATCCAGTAGATTTTGTTGAAGTAAATGAGCCAGCTCAACATGGCGGGTTTCTTACACTTGAAAAAATCTATTTCTTCCATTTCATTTTCAAAGGTATAAGTGAAGAGGAATTGTTTAAGCTGAGTGAGCTCTTCTTTAAGGAAGGTAATCATGGTTCGTGAATCATGAATAAGATTGTCCCGGTTCAGGTCAAATTCGGAGATTTGCTTAGTGACGCGCTGCATTGCGGAAGAATAGTAAGCAATTAGTTTATTATCCATCAAAATCGAATTTATGTTAACAAAAAGATTTTTGTTCAGATATTATGAGACTTGTTTTTTCGTTTTTTTGCGAATGCCCAATTATAAATTTAATATTATTTTCCGTAAGAATACACTATGCGTTATACCGTTGCCGGGTGCGATATCGATCGGTTATTAGCTGCATGCAGCTAAATGAGATAAAATGGAAATCATTTTATCCCTATCATGTAGATGGAATTTTAAACGGGATAAATTGTTATAGCTGAATCGATTGGTTATGTAAATATGTTGAGAAACATATATTTATCATGTGTTAAAATGTAAGTAGAAGCTATACATATATCTGATGTTATACCTAATATTATTATTCGGAAAATGATAAAGAGGGGTAACAAAACTAGAATCACTTAATCCTAACAGATATATCTTGTAATGTCCACCCCTCCGCTTTTACAAAGTATAAATAGTTATTGTTTACGAAAATTAAGAAAAGGGAATCTGAGAGTAGCTCATTCTTTTCTAAAGTCTTTGAATAGTAAATTGGATATAAAGTTCATTATTCTTCTTATATTCTCTTTAATGTCCTTGTTATTGGTTTTATTAAAGTTGTGTGTCCAAGAACTGTAGGATTTCATAAGTAGGCCTGCGATAGTTTGCCGAGTATTGTCTATTGATACCCCTTTATTTAATTTAGTAAAATGTACTCCCCAGTACATATAAATATTCTCATCTTTCTGTCCTTTTGTATGAGATAGCGATTTTTGTAATGCGTCAAGAACTGTAGTTTGAAATAAGTTGTCATAAAATGTTTCAGCTACATTTTTAGCAACTTCATTATTTACAGCCCATATTGTACCAACATATCCTCTTATACCTGCGGCTAAGAATGATTCGGATATATATTGCCATGACCAACATGTATTATTAAATATTAATGGAAGAACATGTGCCCCTGCAATCATATTAAACATTCCCAGATAATTAAAATGAGCACATTTAATACCTGCTGATTTTGAAATATTCTTTTTTGCCTTCCCTTTACTCTTTTTTGCCATTATTGCATTTATCATATCAATAAAAACATGATGGGGATAGTTTTGCTCGTAAAGCTCTTTACTTTTCCAAATGAATCCATCGAACGTTCTCCAGATATGTGCGACCAATACTTCTTGTAATTCTTCTCCTTCATGTAAAATTAAGCTGAATACCTCGTCATATTCAACAATATGAGTGTTTCCGTCTCTGTCAATAGATCCTTTATATTCGTCATACTCGGTATTATACTCGTTTAGGTCTGCGTTATAATCATCAGTATTCTCGTAATCTTCGGGAAGGGGTTGAACCGGTGCTATCGGATATTGAGGAAGATAATCGGTTGGTGTAACCGTATATCCTTCTGTTTCCAACTGGTTTACTGCTTCCTCGTTGAATTGATAGTGTTGCCGACAGATTTGCAAATGAGGATTTGAACCTGTAATCGCCTTTGCCCGATCTACTAAAAAACGTGTATTTTTAATTTTAAGACAAGCAAGGTTTGAACAGCTTCCGCACTCTCCCTCGATAGGGAAAAGGGATTGGTTATTGGTATTGCTGGAACATCTATAACAGTCTGTCTTATCAAAATTGTAGCTATCCAATTTGCATGTCAAAACATTTTTTAGACGGGTGATAATTTCCTTTGTCGGAAATCCTCTCCAACTTTGCATACTGTTTTCTTCTTTATAGTGATCGTTATATGTATTTTCCTGCTGAACCTCTGTGTATTTAGCCAGTTCAAAAGCAGTGCCGATATTTAAAACTTCATTCTCTAATAATTCCTTAAACTCTATTATCAAACTATTGAGTTTCAGTCGGATGCGGATATAAGCCTCGTTTTTTCCCAATTGGGTACATAAAGAAGCTATATCATATCTACCGGTCGCCAAGAGCTTCTGATAAAAGTCCGCTTCTTCAAGTGGGGTGATATCCTGCCTTTTCACATTTTCAACCCAGGCGATCTCCATTGCTTCTTCATCGCTGATTTCCCGGACAACGGCAGGAATGGCATTTAATCCGGCTAAAAATGCAGCCTTATATCGTCTCTCTCCAAAAATGATCTCATAACCACTATCGGCGGAAGGACGAAGCAGAATAGCTTGTAAAACTCCATTCCTTTTTATGCTGTCGGCAAGTTCCATCAGTTCGTTTTCTGAAAATCTTTTTCGGTGATTTATAAAGTTACTTGTCTGAATATCTGATAAGTTGATTTGCTGAATGATATTTGTTGTTTCCATGTTATTTATTATTTTCTTATTACACTTTCTTCTATCTGTTCTCCGTCTCTGTATAGCTGTATCTTCCCGAATGTGAATCCCATAGACTCAATAGCCACATACTTAATATAGTCATGGTATTCGTTACCCTGGAAGTTCTTTCCTGTAAGGTTGTTGAATATAACAGGGATAGAGACTGCATCCGTGCTATGAAGAATGGTTATACCATTTTGTTTGATTTCTTCTAACATATCAAAAGTTTTATTAGACAGATTGCTCTGCCTATTTGGTTATTACTGGATTTGGTGGATTGTTATTCGGCTTTTATTTCTTTCCAAAGACCACCTTCTTTGAAATCTGCGTCATAGTAGTAGGCCGTTATTGTTTTAGGCTTCCTCCGACCGGCAAATACTTCTGTTTGTAACACTTTGTACCCTTTGTTGGTAGGTTCGACAATCTCACAGGTCAAGTTCTGCAAATGCGTGTGTCTGAATGTTCTTTTTTCCATATCTTTTTGTTTATATCGTTTATCGCTCTCCCCCAACCATTAAAATTTCCTCTTGGAAATCGGTTGAGAAGAACATTGGCAATCAGAAGGTCATCTCCGGTAACAAGAGCGACTATTTTTCATAAAATACTAGCACCCCAAAGGGGAGGTCTGGAGATTTTATGAAAAATAGTTGAGCGGTTACAGGGGATGAAATACCTTCGACAATGTTTTATCAACCGATTTCTGTGGGAATTTTGTAATTAGATCCAACTATAGAAATATTCCATTGTGAAAGGGAGGTAAATATGAGAAGCAATATAAAAATGTATGTTTGAATAACCTGGTATAAAAATTCTAAATATAAGATTTATACTCAATAAGGCAGCCACTAACCATTTGTACGCTTGAAATTTTAAATTCATACAGATTGTAGTATTAGCAAAGGTCTCCATTTTCGCAATGATCTGGCAAATAGCTGGTTTGATTATGGAGCAATCATCAAGTTTATCCGTTACTGGCATATACCATGCGATTATCTGGGAATGATAAAAATCGGTGAGAATGGTTGTATAAAGTGTCGTTTTGAGGGAAATGACTACGACAATAGGAAAAATATTTGAGGAAGCAACCAATGGATTTTTGTAGCTCTAGATCACCGAAAGAATATGGGGAGTGATTTGAGGTGTTGTCATAGCTATAGCAAATCTATTTGCCCTAACTGATGAAGATATTTTGATGAACTCTCTCATGTGTGTGATATTTGAAGATTAAAACTTGATAGTTCAACTTTCTAAACTTGAATAACTTAAATAAAATTCAAACTTTTCCATAAAACTATCTGATAAATAGTGATACTATTTTTGCCAGTTCTGATTTTATTTATTATTTGTAAAACTATTATTAACAAGAAGTATATAATATGGAATTACATCATTTGAGAGCCAACTATCCCCCTCCTTCTTTCCTTTGAGATTTTATAAAAGAAAAGTTGGGAATGGAAAATAAAGACTAATTTTCCCTTGAATAATGACATTTTCAAGAAAATGGCTATAAAATTCATATGACAATAATAATTTTTTAAGTAAAAAGATGAAAAACAAAAAAAAAAATCTATTTTTGGGAGAAGTAAGATTATGTACAACATAAAAGTAGATTTGATAAAATAAAAAACATAAATATAACAGATGTAAGAACAGAGAGTATTACTAAATAATAAAAAGGATAAACTTAAGTAACGATATGAAATACACAACTATAACAGGTCTGAAAAAGACTATTCCAATTGCATTATCATTGCAATCCGTATTCAAGACCAATGATACATCTTTAAAAATACATGCCAATCAGGAAAACACCGAGTTTCTGATCAATATAACAACCACTGTAATAGGTGATGCTGAAAATACTCGGTTCCTACATCTCTACAACTGGATAAATCAAAATAATTACCATGGTAGCCACATCTATATAATACTGCCCCAAAACTTTGAAAGATTCATATCTACCTTTATATCCACCCTCTATTTGTTTAATCAAGGCTTACAGTGTAATTTTGTAATCCTTGGTCATGCATATAACGGTTCGGCATTTGAATTTCTTCACCTCTCCACCTCTGGACTACTTTCGCAAGAGAACCTTGATTTTTTTACTTATTGCAGTTATCTGGATGATGATATCAAGCAATATGGCAAAGACAATACCTCTACCGTAAAAAAAGCAGAAATCTCTGAAAAGTACCTGCCGTTAGTAGTAATAAACAAAGAAAATTTTGATTACTATTTTAAAAAGACAACAAAAGAATTACTCAGCTATAACAATAATATTTATAGGATTGGAAAATGTACATACAAACAATTCTATAAAAAACATATAGAGAAGTTAGAGATAAAACATGAAAGCAGAGAGCTTTACCTCATAACACACTTTTATAAGCTGCTCGACAATATACACTGCCTGTATGACAGCAGCAAATACAAATCCGATAATTACCACCATACACCTTATTTTACCTATATTCAAAAAAGCATCTTGAACGATATACAGAGCAGGCCTGTTTATTTTTCGCTTATACTCTTACCCCTACTCAACGCTGAATTTGTCAGGGAAAACTATATAAAAATACATCAAGCAAATAATCCGGAGGCATCAGATAAAACCCAAAATAAGACTCTGATAGCCGAAGAGAAGAACTTTGAAAAATACGTCACATTCTTAAAGGAACAATTCAACACTGTCGATGAGATATATAAAGGTATATACGAACTCGCCAAGAATATTGTAGATCATACCCAGTACCAAAGCGGGATAATTACGGTCAAAACTCTGTCTCAGGAATCATTATCACATATTAAGAACGAATCGGAAAATGCTGGATTATGGGATAATTACAAGAGTAAGACACAAAACCTTCAATTTGCAGAAAAAGAAAAGCGATACCTTGACATATCAGTCATTGACAGAGGTGAAAAAGGGATACTTGAAACTTCACTCGAAAATATGCTTCGGTCAGAGTGGAGAACAGATATAATAACAGAGGAGATCAGGAAAAAAGACTTCGAAACCATATCGAAAAAACTACAGCAATGCAATAACAATAAAGAGGCAGAAACAAAGTTGCTATTCGATATGTACTATAATACTAGTATTGAGCCCATGCTCGAAAGACAAAAACATGCTGCGCAAAATAGCCGTGGACTCTCCATCTTTACCCGCTTTGTTACAAACGGAGACGGTATTTTCAGTTTACAGACAAGCTCTGCCCTCAAAGTCTCTCAAACTATCAGCTTTGCATACCCCGACCCCGAAAACTGTACGGAACCAACAATAAAAAACTCACAAAATCCTTTTGGGACAGCCTATAACGTGATACTTCCGATAAAAAAATATAACGAAAAGCCAATGGTACAACTCCAGAATAGATCCAGGAGCGAGCCCGAAAAAGCCATCGACAAAACAACACTCGAGTCCTTATTGCCACTAAAGTTATTACCACTGCCCGATAAACAAAAATACAAGCTGGCAGAACTTAGTGACAGGGAGATATACTCTATACAAAATACGTGGAAAACCATCACAGAAACCACACGGATGATTGTTATATATCTCGACGGTAGCGAAGACCTCAGTTCCGTATCACGGGCAATCAACCAACCACTGCCAGGAATAGAAATTATCGTATTAGGTAATGCCTCAAAATGGCTTGCAAAAGAATTACTTAATGATTTTAGGCGGAAACCTTCTATAATAGACATCGTTATACTTACTGACGAAGCCGAGTTTGCGCTCCTTTCAGGAAGCAGCCAAGAAAACTGCATACAGATAAATTATAGTCTTAAAGAAAAGGGAACACCTTTTAGTTTTGTAGAAGACTTCTGTCTTCCTTACTGGCAAGAAACAACAAGCGCCACCGATGCCAATACACCGAACTATAGTGAAAAATTCTTTGAACAAATACACACTCTAGTACCCTACACAGAGGGAGGAATTACCCTGTTCGAAAAACGGGTAACGGACGAGCTCAATGATTCTATTGACGATAATGATGAGAACAAGCGCGGATACAACTGGCACGAAACGCACCTCAAAATCAGTTCAAAACTCCATCTTGACGATTTTATTTATGGCAAAAAAATGTTTCAACAAAGCAGAAATGCATCCGTTTTTGCCTTCCTCCTGGCAAGAGACATTCTCAGACAGCTAAATAAAAAAATCAACCAGCCGCAAGAATGTGAAGAAAACGACTATTACACACTTATTGGCTACGGACGGTACTCAGAGTTGCTCGTCAGTCGCGCGAGTGGTTTTATACAGTTCTTTATAGAACAATATCCGCACCTTAAGGGCAAGATAGAAATAGAAAATGTTATTGTAGAAGATACCATCAACATATCATTCTCCGACTATATACATAATTTTCAGACAAGAAAAGACAAGAAGACCCGAGAAAATCTTATAATTGTTGTGCCCATTTCATCTACGCTTACCACCTGTCTGAGAATAGAAAATGCATTTTATGAAATTGTGTCAGAAAATAAAATAAAAGAGATTGAAAACTCAAATAAAAAAGAGCAAGAGATAATAGAAGAAAAAGCAAAATATCACAAAGACCGCTTTACATTCCTCAGCCCTTTCTACACCATTGTAGTAGTAGGTGATGGTAACGGCACAGAAGGTAATGATAATGATAAACCCTTTGATATACAGGATATAGAAAAGCATTTTCTCAACAAAGAAAATAATAAAGGAGATGAAGACTCAGGAATGGATTTCAGTGCAATAGACAAATGCTGGAAAAAATTTGATACAACTGAGAAGATTATAACAACAAGAAATAGAAAAGAAAACGAAGAACGTCGGAATCACTTTACACTCTATATAAAGTCCAAGTGGCGGCAGCCCGGAAACTGCAAGCATTGCTTTCCGGCAGATCCCGTACAAGAACGTCCGCTGTTCGTTACTGATAAAGTTTCCGTTACCCCGTCTCTTATTTTTAGCGCCCCCCAATGGTATCAGCCCAATAAGCTCTCCTATAAGCCCTATTTTCTTCTCGATAAAGATGGCGATGCTACCAAAGCGCCTACTAAGTCTGCAATCATTAGTAATGTACATTGGGTACACTATAGCGGAGACAATAAGCATTATAATTACTATCTCCATTATTTTGATTTCATCAATAAGAATAAAAGCCGCATAGAAACATGGGCAAGAGAAGATATTAAAAAAGAAGTTGAGAAAACATTTTCTCAAGCCAATATCCTAATTATAGCTCCCGATAAAGGCGAAAATGGAGGATTTATTAACCTAATCAATCGAGAAATTTTCGGAGACAAGGCAGAGGTACTACGCTTCGACAAAAACAGCGACCATTACCTCAATTTTGATAAATTCTTCAAAAGTACCATTGCGAAAGCAGATAGGATATACTTTGTAGATAACTCCATGCTAAGCGGTAAGCAATTCTTATCGCTTGACAGCATTATAAAAGATGCTCAGAATAAATCAGAAACTCCAGACAGGAAAAAGCGTATCAACGGAGTATTCTGCATGATTAACCGTATGGACTTTAACAGTCATCATACTATTGTGGAATGCCTTGCAAAAAACAATGATGGAGAAAACGTCGAAAGTATTTACTCATTTGTGGACTTCAAGGTGTCTGAAAGTATTATAATACCATGCCCTTTGTGCGAAGAAAAGAAGAAATATGAAGCACTGATAGACCGGGTATCATTAGATTGCATCAAACAGTACTTTGCATTAAAAGAGTTACCATACTATCATACCGTTAAAAAAGATAATTTAACGGAAGAAGACTTGCACTATAAGAAAAAAAAATACCGCAGTACAACACTAAAAACCGTACTTATTAACTTTCTGAACGAGGGATTCGCCCAGTATGAAGATAATTATGCAAAAGCACAGGCTGAAAAAAAAACCGTTGGTGAAATGGAAATACCGACGCTCATAGCTACAGGTAACATACAAAGTCCATTCGTAGCATACGATGAGAGTAAATCCGAAGCACAATCCATAAGTCGGCTGTACGAAAAGGAAATGCCCGATAAAAATAATGAAGACAAATATCTCAATTTTAATGCTTTCACTAATGCATTACGCCAATATATTGTAGAAAATAAACAGCTAAATCTAAAAAAGAAAGAGACACAGGAACTTTATTCAGAAAAAGTAGTAAATGACTTTAAATTTAAAGCAAACCTTATAAAGGTACTCTCTGAACAGTCTTTTAAAAAACATCGAGGAGTATTAATCTCAGTATTCTATTGGATACTCAACGACTTAATTGCTGCCACAAAAGCAATATTATCACTAGAAGACGAAGTAGAAGATAAAAATCGTAGTCATACAGATTTCCGCATATTACAAAAAGCAGAAAACCCGGATAAACTGGAGACAGCAAAGGAGATAGACACCTATATCGATACCGTAAACTACCTGCGAGTGCTTGTAAAATACGCAAGTTCTCTAAATATAGCTTATTTGTTGCATAAAGATTTCCTTGAAGCTATCAATAAACTCGTTATAGCCTTTAGAGAAATAAATCTTGAAAAAATAGAAGAAAAAACAAAACCCAGCAATCAGTTAGGCCTTGTATTTGACATTGATACTTCACATTCCGAAGAACAAACCCATAACAAAACGCTATACAATAAATTTAAGTTCAAGATGCGCTATTCGTTTGAAAATTTTAAAATATTTTGTGCAGCTCATATTATACGTTCCCTCCACAATAATGAACAACGCAGTATCCAATTGGAGAAAAATCTCAGGGAAGTATTCAGTAAAGCAAAAAACCAAGATACCTCATTCCTCGAATTAGTAATTCTCGAGAATACAAATATTATACACCAAACAATTAAAAATTATAAAGAAGAAGAAACCTATTCGACAATTCGGGACAAGGGAAAAAACGTCATTACTGAAAATGACGAAAGATCCTTTGACTTTATCGACTTTGCAGGAAGACACGAAATACAAAGACTTCAGAAAGTATATGATCTCAGAAAAAAATTAGAAAAAAAAATTAAAGAACAGGGAAATAAAAATAAATCAGAAGAAAAGAATCCTTTTCAGGAAGATGAACTTGTGGAAGACTTGTCCCAAATAGTTGGCACTACCATAGGTACAGAAAAAGAAAAATGGGGCGGAGCATTCCTCTTATATAAATACCAAGACTTAGATTCGATTCTAGAAAAAAACAACTATATTGTAATTGGAAAAACCGGAGATGAAAGCCTTGCTAATAGTTTTGAAGATATACCATTAGATAGTTTTACTATCAAATTTTTGAACGGAAAAAACTACCTCAAAGAAAGTGATGGCGAAACGTATACATGGACTAATTATTATATAACTAAAAAAGGAAACGAGTGGGTAGGCCAGGATGAAATACCTATTAATATATCCCAATATTCCGATATAAAGCAGATAGATAAGACAAATGCAAAACAGATATTATTTATTCGCATATCAAGCTATCATAAAGAAGATGAAAAATTAGAAGGCGAAGCCGTATTCATTTTCTATGATGATCAGGAAATAAACGAGGACGAGAAATGTCCGCGTAACTTCAGTAGTATCTGTAATATAAGGTATGCACATATACTTCGTAATGAAATCAGTACTTATTTAAAAAGAAAATATGTAACTGATGCATATAAAGCATATATTGAAGAAGTAAATGAGAAAGATTATAGGGTAAGTTTAAAGCATGGGCTTAGCACTTACAGGAAATCAATAAATAAATATTTGCAAAATGTAGAAGATGATATTAACAAAAAATATCTTAAAATGGCGATATTGCATTTGACTTATAAAATAGATCTATTACAAATAAAAGAAGTTCAATGTACAGAATATAGCTTAAAGGAAATCGCAGATAAGTTTGAAAAAAAATATAAGCTAATAATCAATTTTTATAGTGACTCAACAGATGTTATTGACAACGAAGATGAAGTCGATGAACTTGTAGAATTTATCAACAATATTCCAAATCATAAATTAAATTTGAGAGTACAATTTCCCCAGGAAAACATTTTTGAAGAAATAGTTTTTGAAATAATCTATAATATAAGAAAGCATATTCTCACGGAATTCTATTCTGAAATTACAAAAGAGTCACGACTAAAAATAGTGATTGATTTCAAAACAGATAAAGAAAATCAGGATATGCCATATCTCGTGATTTCCAACAACTATAGTGAAAAAGAAGAATCATCCGACTATTTTATGCAGAAACTTAGAAAAAATAAGAACAGCGGATTAAATTTGGTTTATAATGTATTGAAAAAAGCAAAGAATGTTCACAATCTATATGTAGAGACAAAAGGTGAATGGTTCTCAGTATTTATTCCTTTAAAATTCAATTAAGTCATGAAAAATATTGTAATAATAGAAGATGTGTATGGGCACTTTCAAGCAATTAAAAGTATGTTATTAACTACCGGATTATATAGAGTATTTCCGGAGATAAATAATGTTAAAGAGTTTCGTGTGTTCCGGTCTATGATACAACTTTCAATGGATGATTCAAATAGTGAATATAAAAAACATAAAGAAGAATTTGAAAAAAAATTAGCTTCGTACGGAGATGGAAAGATTTCATTATACATAATTGATTTTGAATTAAAACAAAATACTAAAGGCAGGGGAAGTATAACAGGAGAAGTTTTTTTTAATAACTTTATCAAAGCAAAAAAACATACGACTCCTGTTATATTCACTACCATACATTATGAAACCTGTTCAAATAGAATAAGTACAATAAGGGACACCAACCCACAGCATACAATTACCGACTTACTGAAAGTGCCCCAAGCTACTTGGGAGATAATTGATGCCAAGACTATTATTGAAGAAGGCGAAGAATTTAAAACTAATTTGATTGCCAAAGTGAATAGGTATGCAGTTGATCCAGATTCAGAACATTTACCATGGCCGGAACAACCCTAAAATGAAATTATATATATGAATAAATTAAGTACATTGTCAGAAGAATATCAGGGAAAAGATGGACAAAGCAATTTGATTGCCCAATCCAAATTGCTATCCAATTCATACAAAGAGTTAAAAAAAAGTAGCGATGATAAAAGATTGGAAGATAGCATAGAACAATATGATAGTCTTATCGAAAAATTCTCAACCAAATATCACGAATTTTATCGTGAATATCTTAGCGAAAAAACTGAGGAAAAGAAAAATATTGCATATGCGTATGTAGAAAATACTCAAATCCATTTAACAAAACTCCAAAGCCAGTATAATCAACTGGTATATAGAAAACAACAATGTGATAACAACCATTCAATGTTGATTGCTCGTGTAGCGTTGGGAGTTACAATATTTTTCAGTATTTTATCTTTGATTTTCTCCTTTTTTGATATTAAACATGGAAAAGTAGATTCTGAAGATAAAATTGAGCAACTATCTGATTCAATAAATAAGCTTAATAGAGAAATAGACCAACAACATGAATTTATACTAAACCATTCCCATTCATTGCCGGAAAATACAGATTTTTCGGTTGAGGAAGTAGGTGAAATAGGACAAACTAATAAGCAATAGTTAAGAAACATAATTATGAGGGTGCATTAATATGGGCGCATGGTAATAACCCTGTGTATATGTAGTAAAACACTTATCTTTGATCACTAAACGCAGTGCGATGGAAAAGAATGCTTATATAGAGCTGGCTGAATGTCTTCTGCCTGAAGAAATGATTGAATACTTTGAGGTGGTCAAGGTAGATAAAACCACAGAAAGGCTTGACGTAACCTTGGAGGAACGGAATAATGGGGTTTTCGGTTACGAGTCAGGACAGCTTCGGTCTAACGGTTTCTATGAAGAGAGCATCGTTAGGGATTATCCGGTCAGAGGGCGTAAGATGTCGTTTCATGTAAAGCGTCGCCGGTGGATTGAGGTTGAGACGGGTAAAAGCGTCAGCAGACGCTGGGATTTAGTGGCCGAAGGTACCCGCTTCTCGAAAGAGTTTGCGGCTTTTTTAAAAGATATGCTTGGACAAATACCCGATTACGGGCCGCTCTCTTGAATGTTTTTTCGATATAGACGGAGACCTGTTTGAACGCCAGTATAAGCGTCATCTGAGCGGTTACTGGCAATGGAAAGACACGGCAGAGGGGCTTCATGCCGAACGATGGCGGGTATTTCCGCAAAACATTGGGCCGCATCTGAGTATCGACGAAACCTCTTTGAGTCGCGGAGAGCTATATACAATCGTGACTAATAAGGAGGCTCACGGTCGAGAGAACTCCATTGTAGCCATAGTACTCGGCACGGAAGCCGATACCGTCATACATGCCTTGCGTCAAATAAAAAGCGAGCTACGCAATAAAGTCACCGAGATAACGCTTGACTTGTCCGACAGCATGCATAAAATCTGCCGTATGGCTTTTCCGCGGGCATCGCGGGTAATCGACAGGTTTCATGTGCAGAGGCTTGCTTTGGATGCAGTCCAGGAAATACGCATAAAGCACCGCTGGGAGGCCATCAATGCCGAAACAGATAGCCAGAGAGGCTGCGAAACTTGAAGGGCGAAAATATACAGCGGAACGTATAGAGAATGGAGATACGCTCAAAGAACTGTTGGCAAGAGGGCGCTATGTCTTATTCAAATCACCTGAAAATTGGACTGACACCCAACGGACACGCGCCAGAATACTGTTCGATCTCTACCCTGATTTGAAACAGGCTTATTGGCTATCGCAAAACCTCAGGGTCATATTCAACAAACAATCAACCAAAGACAGCGCACGTCTGAATCTCGCCCGTTGGTACAATCGAGTCGCAGACTCCGGCTTCAAATCATTCAACACCATAGCCGCTACACTCTACCAACACTCTGACGAAATACTCAACTTCTTTAACAACCGCTCTACCAACGCCTCTGCCGAATCAATAAACTCAAAAATCAAGGCTTTCAGAGCCAAACTGCACGGCGTCAACGATACCAAGTTCTTCATATTCCGCCTCTGCAATATCTATGCTTAAACACAGGGTTATTACCATGCGCCTTAATATGTACTGCTCCTATGATAGTCAGTATATACCCGATTAATGACGATAATGTTCGGGGTGCATCTAATTATAACTAAAAATAGAACCATGAACAATCAAAAGACAATCATCCAGCTGGAATGCGTCAAACACAAGGGGAGGTCCGAAGCCTACAAGGTTATTCTGCAACTTCCGGTACAGGATATGCTTTCGGGTAATTTCGGGGCTAAACTGGTAGAGACTGAAAAAGAGTATCGTGACCGTATACGTACTGAAATGTACCTGAAGACAAGCGAGCTGAGATATAACACCTTGCTGCTTGAGGATATTATCAGCCCGCTTGATCGTAAATTAACCAAAGAATTGCTATTTTCCTTATTTGATTGTAACTTCACCGGAAGGGCACAGAAACTTCTTATCAATGGAAAGACAGGTTCTGGAAATTATATATTTGTGCTTTTTGTGGATGTTAAGTAATCCTGCAGCTTTCAAGTTATCGGGACTTACCAAGAACTAATGTTTTCACAAAATACTAGCGCTCCAAGGGGGAAATATGGATATTTTGTAAAGAAAATATTTGGGCGATTACAGGGGATGAAATACTTTGGCACTGTCCATCATTTTGTATAGTGCCAATACTTTCGACAATCTTTTATCATCAAAATAGGAGGAAAGTCAATAACGAAACTACTATCAACCATTCGCATGCTTGGAACTCCAAATTCATATAGATCTTTGTAGTATTCTTTATCAATATCAAACAGAGCATGCTTTTCTATCAGTTTTGGACCCTCACAATCAAAGATTTGTATTTACTATATTTTATTTCCAGGTCGCTTTTTAATTGATTAATAAGAAAAACAATATCATCCATTTTAATTGTTAAGAATCTTCCAAGCTAACAGGCAAATCACTATATTGATATAATTTTGCCAGCTTCCCCATAAAGAAATTTCTAACATATCATATTTGGGGGACCTAAATCTTCTGTTTATTCGCTTTACACAGTTAGATTCAAGAGTTTTAGCTTTCGGAATATTCATAATGTTTTTTCTATTAACTAATAATTACGAACGAAATCTATTCTGAAATTTAGGAATAGCCAAGTTCTTTTCAAAAAAATGTTGCATTGTATTTTGAGAGTTTTTATTTATATCTCGCTCAATAAAGGATGATAACTCCAAGAAATACTCCAGTTCCTTTGCATCATTCGATAATAAATGGTCTTGTTCACTCAGATATATTCGAGGAATATAATGGTTGACACCAATACCTGTTTCTTTCACTCTTCTCAACATATTCATTAAATGTAACCTTTTATCGTAGCCAAGTATCAAGTTCATGTTGACATAAGCAAATAGTCCTTTTAGAGTCACAATGTAATCAAGTATACTATCTTCGCCTTGTCTTATTTTATCTCTAGTATTACTTAATATTCTTTTTCTACCCTCGTTCGTCAGAATATCTGTTGTATAGGTAAACATCACAACTCCATCCTCTTTTAGGACTCTCAATTGCTCTACATTAAATATATGGCTCGTATAAACCCCAAAACTGTTGATATACCCATTTTCCCTAAATTTGCCAATTACATATCTAAACAAACTTAAATTATCGTCAGGACTGGAAACTGTCCCTGTGATCAAATTAACAAATTTTACCTCCGTAAGGGAAGTTTCCTGTTTTATTTTCTCCAATACATCTACGGTAGTTTTCTTATAGTCATTATTTTTGAAAAAAGAGAGTCTACTGCACCCTTTGCACCTATTTGCACAATTTTTATATGGATTGAACACCATATATTCCCTGATAGGCGAACCATCTTCTTTTTTGAAAGGATAGTAATAGTCAGATGCCATTCCTATAATAGCTATCAAACGAAAAGTTTTGAAAATATCAATCCGTTCATTATTATAGAAAAGATTTAAAAATCCAGTTTTATATTCTACAGAATAGGGCGTTTTGTAACAATTGTCCGGATTTACCTCATTATATGGATCGGAAAGAGTAAAAGTAAAAGAATTAGCCTGTACAATCAAAGTAGAATGTTTATATTCTCTTTTCAATTCTTTAGGTAAGATGTTACATTCCTTATAATTTTTTAGATTTACTCCATGCCGCTGAATTTCCACCAAAAATACCTCAAATATTGAGTAATTGTATTTTTGAGATAATGCTTCTATCTGTTGTTTCTTGTTTGCCCACATAATATTATATTGTAATAATATTTTTATAAAAAATTTTTCTCTTCCTTCTTTTTCTTTATCATTTTATCAATTACCATGTAGATCAGATCCCCCTTGCTGCTGCTACTGGTAAGAGACGTATGCAGACCACTGATCTTTACATTCTTAGATGCTAACTTCTTTTTTAGTTCTTCGACCTTATTGGCATATATACCCACCTCAGAACACCCCATTATAACGAACTCATCTCCGCCAAATCTAAAAATATAGTCATCCTTAAAAACATTGGACATAATTTCTGCAACCTGATATAAGATTCTATCAGCATATTTATATCCTTTCTCTGAATTTATCTGTGAAAAATCATCAATATCAAGAACTACTAAGGAGGTGGCTTTTTTACTTTCTGTACCTTTCAGGTATTTATTAACTAGATAGTTACGGTTATATAATCCAGTCAAAAGATCTCTATACTCTCTGTTTCGTTCCTGTCTTATAGAGATCCGACACAATACGATTTTAAGTAACAAGAAAACAAGGATTAGCGCAAGAAGAGAAACCGTTTTGTTACAAAATATAAAAAAAATGCATAATATTAGATCTATAAATAAGGATACTCCATATTTAAATTGGTATTTTGATACATATTCTGTTGTTAACATAGTAATTTCAATGGCTTTAAGTGTGAACATTAAATTTAGAAACAGTTACTTACTTCCATCAACCTTTTTTATTTTCATTATGTACAAACTTCTATCGTTACTTATTTTGCAGGTTATACAAATGCGTTGGAAATTTATTGAAAAGAAATTGATTAACCAAGGAAAAACAGGAATATAAGTTCAAAATATCTATTTCGCTGAATAATTGTACATATTTGAATACTATTCTGACTGAATTGAGTCAAAACAAAAAATCCACTTATTACCAGAGCTTATTTCCTGTGAATTTCCATACTCACAGCAAACTAGCCTCAATCTCTGTAGCTAAATCACTCTTGATATGGATGTAGTAACTAAATTCATCGAATTAACGGGTAAAATTATAGTCGTTCTATCCATTTTCTAAATACGTTCTAGTTATGTTTAAACTCAACTATAAGCACCAAGAAAAACTCTGAATCATATTGATCTATTTATTGGGAAGAAGGATAAATGAATACAAAAATATTAATAATGGTTTTTGATTTAGAATGTTTAACATATCTATTTTAGCGTGTTTGTAAGTAGAATGAACATTGTATATAAAGAAATTTATATTATGCTATAGACTTAATTTTAATTATCAAATACTGCTAAAATGGCTTTTTATTGATTTTAAGGTATAACGAGCGTTGTACTAAATTAACGGATAAAATGTCATTAATTTACTTTTGACAGCTAACTTTGCATTTATAATTATTCACTTTTAAATATCAATATTATGAGAAAGTTAGCTTTGTTTTTATTCGTGGCACTTGTGTGCATGTCCTGTAATGATGGATATTTTAATGATGGAATTGGCCATAACGACCAAAGTGAAAACGAGATCTCTACCAGAGCCGGAAAAACTGAAGTGACGACCTTTAGTAAACTGACGAGTGTGGAAAAAAATGATTTGGCGAATGCCGTCAGAATGGATGATAACCTGTATTATAAAGGGTATGCGGTACTATCTGATGGTTATGCGGGGATTGTGTATTATAAAACCGAAACAACAGTAATCTTGTTGCAGTCTATTTTTAATAGTTTCTCTGATACTCGTTCCCTTCGATTTAATGATGCAAATGCGCAGGCTTTATTCCAGTTTATGGGATTCCGTTATACGAATCTTCCAACCAATCCGCCAGCAGCACCAACGGAGTTGAGAAGTACATTCTCGGGCATAACCTTTATTCTTCCGTTAAGTATATCCCAGCAAATAATGGATACTTATAATTGTACTTTCTCCGTAATACAAAATGCGATGAGCCAGGTGGCTGCCGCACAAGGAGGTAACGGGATACGGGTTAGTCTTGGAGCAAACCAGCAAAGTTACACCTCGGAGTTAAAAATACAAGTCATGGGAGACAAAAGGGTATTCACTAAAAATACAGGTTCACCCCGAACCTTTAATATAATAGCGGCTGGCCTTCATTAATTAAATTCTTGTAGCCGTTTATTATTAAGTCCCCAAAGGAAACTTTTGAAGTTTCCTTTGGGGACTTTTTTCTATAAATCTGCTGTATAATAGTGGACAACATGTTCCCGGACCGATTGCCATATCAGTCCGGGAACTTACTCAATCGAGAAAATCCGTTAATAATGGGTTTTTGTACCAATTAGAAATTACGCCATTAGCTTGGATTTTAAAAGTTACATAATCTCCGTAACCGTCTCTCGGTGGTAGTAACCTATTCGGGACATAATTGATCTCAATGGCAGCTATTATATTCCGGCTTTCGTCCAATAAAAAATAAGAACCTTCGTCACAAACCTTAATGTAGAACTTGCCGACCTTCCCTAAAGGCCATTCAAGTATCTTTCCGGTGTCGATCTCAATGGTGGCTTTCCACCAGTCGTATCCGCTTTCATCAGTTGGGACCTCGTATCGGAGCGGAAAATCTTTGGGCATATCTTCTTCACCATAACGGATAGGAAGTTCAACCTTTACATATTTAATTTCTATCTCTTGATTGTTGTTTCTTGTAATTTTCATAACTTGATATTTAAAAACGAACGATTATTAATCTATTGGGTAACTGTTGTTTGGGACTGTCATTGGGACGTTGGTGTACCCAAAGATGGGCCGCTCCATAGCCAAAAGCAAAGTTTTTATCAATGCTGGGATCTGTTTCTCTCAGTTCAGTTATTGCCTTGCGCAAGTTTGTCTCACCACAAGATAAAAGACATACATTCAATAGTTTGAAAAATGCCTCTGTTACATCTTCGTTCCACCGGCAAAGGATAGACTCTATTATTACTTCCATAATCTGATTATTTGTTTTTGTTTCTACTTTTTCTATATTTAACTATATCCGATATGGCCAAAGTTGCACCGATTGCACTCAGGCATGTCGGCAGAAAACGGAGGAAGATATTACTACTATGTACCCAAGTTGATGGGTAAGTCAGTGAGAAAACAACAGAACCCCAAATAATACCATGATGCAGGATGAGTTTGATTTTTTTAGTTTCATGTTCATTTTAAACTTTAGTAAGTTGATAAATAATGGTTTACTTTCTGAAAGCGAAAGGTATTCGTTACAAATACTGATCAGCTTTCGTTTCGGATTAGTGCTAAAATATTTGATTGTGACTCTTTAAAGATTTTCTCTTGTAATTTTACCGCTTCTTTCTGCTCTTTGTATAAAGTAAGGATATTGTCCTGGGTAGTCCTGTCTAACAGAGGTATGGATAGTGAAGCTATTGCGTCTTTGTTTAAGATAAAATAGTTTGTTTTCCATTGAATGAGTGTTTGGCTTATTTCGGGTTGGTTAAGAAACCAGGACAAATACTCCGGGGTTATTCTTTTATCAAAAATTCTCACTACAAAAAAAAGCACTTGAAGCTACGGCCTTCTTTCCGGAACAATTATAGATTGCGCAATAAAATTTTGCCCCCTTAGCCGTAATTAGCAGGTCTTTTTTCTGTAAAAGGTGGGATACTGCATTTTTATTTAGATCAGTCATATCTTTCTTCGCAAACGTTTTTGTTTCAGTATTATAATCCCGCATTTGGTGGAAATGTACTTTCCCGTTACTGATAATTTTGCAGTTAATCCCGCTTGCTATCCGTGCTATCTCTCCAATTGTTATAGTCTTCATATCTGTTATTGATTTTATTTGATTATTTATTTATAAATAAGCTTCCCGTTATGCTTGCAATAAGGCTTCATCGCTATGTATATCATGGTAAGCTCTTTAGCGCTCAAATTATAAAGCGATAGTTTGTATGAATATGTTGTTACCGTAGTTATTCTATAGTCGGAGCGATATAATTCATAGAGGCGGTGACAAATTTGTTTCGGAGCTGAAAGAAAGAACTCAACTGTTCCACCTTTCAAACATTTCACATAAGTTTTGGAGGTAATCTTTAATATTTCCGGATTGTTACTAAAAGAATATACCCCCGCATCTCCCTCGTCATTATAGGAAAGCATCCATTCAATTCGTGATAATAGTTCTTTCTTGTTTATTTCTTCTTTAGGTGGTAGCCACCATCTTGTTACGGTATTCTAAAATTTCATCCATTGTTAACCACTCCGGCTTCTTATCCGGTCCGAAACTGTTGTGCAGTTCTATCATTAGGTTGATTTGCTCTTGCTCATCACCGGCCCACAGGTGTTTTTTACACCTGTTGCCGTTGCCTAAATAATAATCACAATCGCTCTGTAACCGGCTTAAAAGACGATATCTGAACCCCGGTTCTCTGTTTATCATTGCTATATTGTTTTTTGTCATTTTATTCATTGAAAAATATGTTCGTTTATACAATTTGTTATAGTAGGCTGACTGTTACATCAGCCTTTGGGAGGGTTTATCTAATCAGAGAATCCACAATGCAGAATTTCACATTATTATTTTCCTTCTTAATACTTTCTCCGATTAGCCATGCGAAGCGTTCCCGGAGGAAATCTTCAGATTTATCTTGGTGGCAAGTCCAATTCTTTTCTTTCTCATGTTCTGCGGCCTGTTCTTCAAGGATAGGAAGAAATTTCAACGTTGCACTGTCCATTTGCAGATAATCCTTTGTGCCTTTGTGTTTGAAAGAAACAAGACAATAATTTTCGGGATATAGCCTTATTGTTTCGGTTGATTTTTCATAGAAGCATACAGCCAAATATTTATCTTCAACCTTAAAATAGCAATAGTTGTCATGGCAGTACATTTCTATCGTGTCGGCTATGATAATATCCTCGGATAATTCCTTTTGGATTTCTTTCTCTATACGTCTGAATACATCCGGCAATGATGGAGCAACCACTTCAATCTCTATTCTCTTCCTTTGTTCTCCATCTTCTTTTGGATTGTACCGTGATACGATCGATGCATGATATTTATCATTTGTTATCGGCTGTATCCCGATGTAGAACCCTAATTGGCTGTTAATACAGTTATTGGTATTGTAACTATTGCTGCTACCTTGTCTTTGTAAATAAATTGTTTTCATAATGTTTCTTTTTAATGGGTTATGATCTATATTCCGTACTTGTTACAAAAATTATCAAAATAGGCATCTTCCTGTGCCTGTATGTAAGCTGCGGTCTGTACACATTCCTGTTCTGACTTGTATTTTTTAGATTGGGAGCTGTACGCTTTCCGACTGGCTGTATCATACAGTATGTATTCACCTTTTGAAATAACCTTGCCTGTTTCCTGGCAAACACTCTTGAATTTTGAAATCATGAATTTGTTCATCTTCTTTTTTTTAAGTTATTGTACTTGACTCTTTAGCGGAATACCGCTTGTCGCTCTTCCCCGAACCATTAAAATTTCCCTTAACTGACTGGGAAGAACATCGGCAATAAGAAGGTCTGTAGCGGATACAGGTCAAGAATTATTTTTAAATACTAGCACCCGAAGGGAGGTCTGGAGATTTTAAAATAATTATTGAACAGTAACCGATACAGATATACCTTCGACGATGTTTTACCAGGCAGTAAAGAATTTTTTCCAATCAATTAAATAAATCTGGTTGATGAATAATGGGTGGAAATGTATAGCAAACGACTGCAAAAAGTATCAAATGATTCAGGTGAAACATATTTGTGCTTTCTTGTCGGCTATCTTTGAAAAGCAATATAAATAAAGAGATGGCAGTTATGGAAAATGATATAAAAATACAGTCCGGAAAAGACTTTTTGCGGTGTTATCCATCGTCGTTTATTCTCTTGATAAACGATAATATCGACCAGGCAAAGAAGCAATTACTCAATATGGGATTAGTACCTGCCGGTAAAGAGGGGGTGGAATGGATGACGGAAGAAAACATGAAGCTCCCGCATGTGGTGATTCATAATAATTATATCTATAAACGGGAAGTCCTGCTGGACCATCTCCAACTCAAAAAATGGGAGCTTGAACCCGGCAAGCTTTTACCTATAGCGCATTATTCCGATCTTCTGGAAAAATATAAGGAGGAAGTTCACAGAGACGAACAAAAGAAGAAATATTTTGGTGATTTATGTGATTTTGAACGTACTCCACAAAAATGCTGGCATGCTGTTCTAAAAGACGGAGAAAACCTGGCATTGATTCCTGACTATGTAAAGACACCGGAGATGTGTCGCTTAGCCATACAGACGGAGAGGAAATGGCAAAACGGACTTTCAACCCTGATAAAGGAGATTCCTTTTGCAGAGGTTTGTCTTGAAGAACTTAAAAAAATGCCATTGGATAAACCGATCGAAATATTGGATAAAGCCGGATATATTCGTCCGGAAGTGATGAATGATGAAATCGTAGACTATCTGGTATCAAAAGTAGTGGGGCAAAGTCTGAATGTTATACCGGTACATCTTCAGACAAAGGAACGTATAGAAAAGGCGGTAGAAGTTTCCGGTTCCTTTTCTTTATTAAGAAATGTAAGAAAGGATATGCTGACACCGGAACTTTATCTTAAAGCGGCAAAGCATAGCTGGAAATCTTTTTGTTATATCCCTCCGAAGAACTGTACTCCGGAGATTTGCCTGGAAGTTGCCATACGCTTCAAAGATGCGTTTGAGCCTGCCAGAGTACCGATGGCTGTACGTAGCGGAAGTAATATTTACTCACTCTTCAGAACACTGGAAAATGCAACAAAATCCAGTGATTATACAGTTGAGCAAATGAAAGATCTGTATAATGGCAAACCGCTGATCGTAAAAAATGTACATACAGACTATCAGGTACACGATAACTGTGTGATTACTTTCGACAAAAAACATAAGCAATTGTTATGTCGTCCTGTGCAGAAACAAACAAAGGAACAAGTAGAGAAACCTATGAGGAAATTACAGAAAACAAACATGACTCCCCAAAAAAGAAAGATATAATTATGCTGGAATAAAGCTTATTCTTCCTGTATCGTTTTTACCAGGAAAACTCCAATGACTGATCTTGCTCCCAAATCCATAAGTTTTCTTTTGATCTGAATAAAGCCGGTACCGGAATTCAGTACGTCGTCGATGAGTATGACCTGCTTGTCACAGAATAGTGATGGATTGAATTTTAGATTGAAAATTTTGTCAACATTGCGGGCTCCTTTCAGTTCTTGCCGGTCGGATTCAATCTGGATGGCGTTGTAGCCATTTTTGATGCCCGTCCTTTCGGACAGCAGATGACAGAAGTAAGAGAACCGTTGCATGTGCTTTTCACGGGTGGATGCAGGGATCGGGATTAAAATAGAGTTATCCTTCTTGCCGGTGATGGCGTAAATGCGGCTCATAGCCAATGAAAAGAGTTTGGCGGTGAGGGGAACTACGTGGCCTTCTTTCATGCGAAAAAGCAAATTGGTCGTTTTCTTTAGATCCGTACTTGCTTTGAGGTTACGTGAAACAGGTACATAATCATAAAGATAGAAACAAAGGCTGTCGTCCAACTTCAGAAAACCCTTGAAATAGTTCTCCATAGGAAAGAACACTCGATGAAAGTCACTGCGAAAGGCGAAATCTAAAATATCATTCCACATCCTTACTTTATCCTTGTCCTCAAATGTATGCAGATAACCGGCATAGGTGGTATTTTCATGTAAGCCCTGGCCAATGATCAACTCACTGTTAAATGGATAACTGTAAGTAATTAACCAACCGTTATCATCAGTATAGTGCTGTTGAAGATCACTCTCCTTAGAACATAGGAAATAAAATTGTCCGCGTTCATCGAACTGTACGACTGCATCGCCGTTAATTTGCATTTTATCAGAGAAATCTTTTATCAAGTTCAATTGGTCAGTCGAAATTGAGCACTGGAAAACGAATTTATTCATATTTGATAAATCTAAGGTTGCTATTTTGGGGGGCAAAGATATGATAAATTCTGCATACGGGAAATGTGTGTTCAGGTTTTCATGTTTCTGGGTTTTTGTTCTTTCCGGTGGAAAAGATAGTATTTACGTCCTGATTTGAATGTGAAAAGGGTGCGTATACTGCTTTTTAAAAGAATGTGATGATATGTTGTGTCGTTGTTAATAGCCTCTGTCAATGGACTCTTTCTCTGCGACAAAATTTCTAAATGGATCTATTGGGGTGATATTATTATCCTCGGACATTATTATTAGTCTTTTTTACTAAAAATGGAAAAGTCGTTTTTGGGGTGATATGTATATGCTATTCTATCTTTTGAAATGAAGTAATTTAATATATGCATACATTTCTCTGCTCCGAAAATATATTGTAATTTTGCATATATAAAGTAGTTAGACAGCATGAATATACCTAGTATTTTTAAGAATAAGACAAATAGAATTACACAGCAAGATTCTACTGACATTAATGTCCAGCAACAGACAATGATGCCCACGATTATAGATGAGAAAGAGCCGCAATTTCTTCCCGTTAAGGAAATAGGGGATAAACTTAAATCAGATAGTAATTTACGTAATATAGCTTTGACCGGGCCTTATGGCTCTGGAAAAAGTTCAGTGCTATTTACTTTACAGAAACATTATCCGAATCCTCATTATTTGCAGATATCTTTGGCAACATTGGAGTCATATGATATTCCTGATGGGGATAAGAAGCAGAAAGAAGAAGTCGAGAAGCTAAACCGCTTGATCGAGTACAGCATACTTCAACAACTGATATATCGTGAGAAGTATGAGAACCTACCAAACTCCCGATTCAGAAGAATTTTTCACTTTGAAAAAGGGAAGTTATGCAAATGGACTTTGGGCATTGTCGGATTCTTTATTGCTTACCTTATTGCGTTTGAACCTACGTGGTTACGGGTAGATGCGATGTATAAGGTTTTTGATTGGGGTGTGACTATCAATACAATATTTGATATAATTAGTGTCTTATATATGCTTGCCTGTTTGTTTATCTGCGTACGGAAGGCGCTTCTGACCTATTGCGGCTATAAACTTAGCAAACTCAATCTGAAAGATGGAGAAGTTGAGTTACAAAAAGAAACATCCATATTCAACAAACATCTGGACGAAATCATTTATTTTTTTCAGGTCACGAATTACGATGTATTAATTATTGAGGATCTCGATCGTTTTAATACGTCAGACATATATCTTAAACTTAGAGAGTTGAATCAACTGATTAATGACTCCAAAGAAATCGGACGACATATCACTTTTATTTATGCAGTTAAAGATGATGTATTCAAGGATTCACAAAGAGCTAAATTTTTTGATTATATATCTACTGTTATTCCTGTGATAAATCCCTCAAATTCAAAAGATAAGCTCAAAGAGGAACTCCGCATACGAGGATATGAAGATATACCGGATGATGATTTGGAAGAGATTGCTTTTTTTATTAACGATATGCGTCTGTTACGCAATATTGCTAATGAATACCAGCAATATCGTAAACGACTTTGTGTTGCCGGAAAAATATCGTTGAATCCGACAAAACTTTTAGCAATGATTGTTTATAAGAACTATTTCCCAAGAGACTTTGCGTTGTTACATAATCGTGAAGAAAAAGTATATCAATGTATTTCATCAAAAAGTAAATTTGTAGCATATGCCCAACGGACACTTGATAATCAGAAAAAAGCCTTGGAAGAAAAAATTAAGCTACATACTGAAAATGCCCATCTTTCTAAAAGAGACTTAAGAAGTATAATAGCATATCAGATTATAAAGGAAATGTATCGATATCCTAAATCAATAATGATAAACGATAACCAGGCTGATATTCAGGTGATTATAGATAATGAGACAATCTTTGAAAATATATTATCGTTGAAAGAAATTGAGTATGTATATGAAGATTATAATCACCTAAATGGTAGACGCGTTTTAAATATACCGGAATCTATCTGTAAGTCTTACTGGGAACGGAAAAAGGCTATTGAAGATTTTCCTAAAGAAATTATAAAAGAACGGAAAGATATAATATATAAGGAAAGACGTATCAAATCGTTAAAGTTATCACAGTTACTTTCTGCATTTGATTTTACTCAGTGTGAAGATTTTACTCGAATCCAATTAGAGCCGTTGATGAATGTCTTTATACGTCGGGGGTATATTGATGAGGAATACTATGATTATATCTCTTATTTCTATCCGGATATGGTGTCACAGAATGACAGGGATTTGCTGCTGGCCATGAAACAGACGATAAAAGGAGATTATCAAGCCCATATTGATAAAGTCGAAAACTTTGCCAAGAAGGTTCCATTGTATGTATTCAATCATGATTGCGTTCTGAATAATGATTTGGCTGATTTTCTAATATCTTCTTGTCAGAAACCTGCTTTCCAGGAGAAATACGAGTTGTTTGTGAAACGGATTGAACGAGCAGATGTTCCTTTAGATTTTATGATTCAGTACTATCAGAACAGTAAATATGCCAGAAGTCTATTCAAGTGTTTTATAGAATGGAGCATAAAAGATAGTTGGACGACAATCATCGAATACGGTGATACTGTAGGACGTACAGTCCTTATAGAAGGTTGGCTTAGATTCTGTGATGCCGCTAATTTACTTGATGAACAAAAAGAATGGCTAAATGACAATTATTCTTTCTTGACGGATCATATAGAGGTAATCGGACTGGAGCAGATAAAACGACTCTCAAAGGAACAAAGATATGTTATCCTAAATACGGATTCCCGTGAGCTATTGGATTTTATAATTGCCAATAATTTCTATTTACCGAATAAGGAGAATCTGTGCATTATAACAAACTATTTGAATAAAAGTGATGATGTCAATGCCGGTAATCTTAATTTGTCACGCATAAAAGGAACGGGAAACAATGCTTTCATCTTGTATATAGAGAATAACATTGATTACTGCCTGGAGCAGTTCTCCGACACAGTTAATGATGAAGAGGAGGACTCTCTCTCGTTCATTTTGAATAATGAAAATATAGATGAAGAGGATAAGATCAATTATCTGACAAATCAACGTAATCGAATAGAAAATATAGAGGACATAACAGAAAGTTTTAGAGATATGGCTGTTAAGCTTTTCCTGGTAAAGCCAACCTGGGAGAATGTTGCGTCATATTTCTGTTCCTCTGGAAAATCTGTTCCAGAGAATCTGATATCATACATTGAACATTATGGAGATGATTTAGGATATTTAGAATGTGTTGATTCGATAGAGGTCAAATATCTGTTGTTTAATTTACTCTTGGTTTCAAATAAATTGAATATAGATACATTCAAGAAGTTATTTAATTCGTTTGATAATACAATTGACGATGGTGATTCTCTCTCTAATCTTGAATCTGAACGAGTTGATTTTCTAATTGATAAAAATAGAATTGAATATACGTATGAAAATACACTTGCATTATTTTCACATAAGGCACCAATAATGGCAAAATACCTGATTAGCCATAAGAATGATTTTTTACAGGAAGTAGAAACTTTCAAATATACGGCAAATCTTGCGATATGCCTTTTGAAATCGAGTGCTTTTGCGATTCATGAGAAGTCTCAAATTGTATCAGCGTTGAATCTTGATACAATAAAGGATAATAGCGATTTGGCAACAGAGATTTGTTCTCTTCTGACAAAGGTACGGATAGATTTGAATGAGAATATTCTTAAAACGATTTTGCGGATATCTCATAACATCAACGACCGGGTTGCTGTCGTTACTTACGTCATAGAGAACTGTAGTGATGATATGGACCTTATTGAAAGTTTATTATGTCAATTACCTTCTCCTTATGCGGATATTGCGAAACATGATCAAAAACATCCTATTCTTGAAAATACCAGTTACAACTCGAAACTGCTTGAGGTACTTAAAAATGTTAGCTATATTTCAACCGTAAGTGAAACTGATAAAGGGTTAAAAGTTAACAAGAGAATGTTATGATAATTGTGTTTTTTAGGAAAAAATGGGAGAAGAATATTTAGGTTTCATTTTTCTGATTTTATCACTGATTGCTGGGAAAGGTAATATTTACTTGCCAATTTGAATGTGATGTTTGTACATATTTTGCTTTTTAAAGCAATGATATGGAGGACTTGATTGATATATTGTATCGTAGGTATTTTGTTGAAAAGTAACTGACTGTTACTGATCTTTGATAACTTATTAGATATTTTTCTCGACAAGTCGGGTAGGGGAATCTGTTTGTCTTTCAGAAACAGCCATAAAGAACCGTCCGACATTGTTCGTAGTTGGCGACATGTCAGTTGCCTGATTGAAGCATAATTCAAACCCGTATAGCAATAGAAGATTTAAAACTTATCCGTTGAAATACAGATAATTAAAGAAAGGAAAGAGTACAACGGGTAACGACATAGAAACGAGCGAAATTCTTTCGCCTGCTTTGGCTTACATCATTATCAAATAACTCTGTGACAAAGATAAACATTAATTTTTTAGCTTATACAATTTTCACATATTTATCTTGTCAGACTCTCAAATTTCATAATACCTAATCCAATAATCCAAGTTTTCTTGCATATTCAATGGCTTCAATTATGTTGTCAGCATTCATTTTTTGCATTATATTTTGACGGTGTTTATTTACCGTATGAATACTTACAGACAACCGATTTGAAATTTCCTTGCTAAGCATACCTGATTTTATTAAAAGTAATATTTCTTTTTCTCTTGGGGTAAATTCAATCAGTTCTTTTTCCTCAAATTTATTTAAAGGCAGGGTTTCGCCAGTGATAAAATTCACTACTTGAATCTTGATGTTATCTAACGGTACTGTATTAGGGGATAGATCAGCAATACCCATTATAAGCCAAGGATTACCATTTTCATCTAACTCTAATACTTGATGTTGGCTGACGATACGAACATATTTATTGTATGAATTTAGAACTCTAAACTCATAAACAAGCTTATATTCTAAAATCTTATTTGCTTGAGTTGTTTGCAAATACTCAAATAATCTCTCCTGTGTATTGCTTAATGCAATTAAATCTTCTGGATGTATGCGGGATTCGAAGTAGATTTCTTCATTATTCTGAAATTCTAATGCACCTGGGTTATATCCAAAAAAACGAATATAACTATCTGACAAATAAAGGTACTTTACATGTTGTTCTACAACAAACACATAACTATTATTTACTTTAGCAAGCAGCTCAATATGCCTTTTATGAGCTTCCCATATCTTTTGTTTTTTTTCTGCATTCATGGTTGCATATTTTAATATAGCTAAAATTAGTAATTGCCTGACTTAACAGATGATACTAACTTTGTACAAAAATAAACAGAATATTTTTTAATCCTCAAAAATAAGAAAATGAAAAAGATTGGGAAAACAATAGCAAGTGTTTTTAAAAATACACTTTTAAGTGGTCGCTCTGTAGTAACCATAATAACACAAAGTTCAGGAAATCTACCTCCTTTACTTGATAAAGCAGGTGAAAATATTATTAATTCTATCTCTGAAAAAGGAAAAGTGGATATTAATGGAGTTTCGCAGGGCTTTTTCATTCGTGGTGAAAATTTAGAAAATCCAATAATATTGTATTTACATGGAGGTGTTCCTGAATTACCTTTTATTCTTCCACGTGAGAGTGAGGAAAGATTAGAAAAGTATTTTACTATATGTTATTGGGAACAGCGATATGTAGGGATGTCATACAACAAATCAATCAATTTGGATAATTTAACTATCGAACAGATGGTTGATGATGTTTGTAAAATGACAAAATACCTTCAACTACGTTTTGGAAAAAACAAAATATATTTGGTGGCTCACTCATGGGGAACTTACCTCGGAATTAAGACTATAGAAAAGTATCCGGATGAATATACTGCATACATAGCCATAAGTCAAATAACAAATCAATTAGAGTCGGAACGTTTGGCTTATGACTATTTACTTCAACATGCATCTGCTATTGGAGATACTAAATCTGAAAAAGAACTGAGAAAGTTTGACCGTAATACGGAGGACTTCCCAAACTATGATTATCTGGTTTCTATAAGGTCTGAGCTTTTAGAAAAATACGGGGTTGGGACATTGCGAGGAAAATCTTCAATGTCAAAGTTAGTAAGTGATGTTTTCAAGTTTAAAGGATATACTATTTTAGAAAAAATCAATTTTGGATGCGGTTCTAAATTTCACACAAAACATCTCTTTCCTTATCTGTTCGCTGATAATCTTTTTAAATCATCATTATCATTTAACCTGCCTGTCTATTTTCTACATGGCAAGTATGACCAAACGGTATCACATGCGTTAGCCCAAGAGTATTTCGAAATTGTCAATGCTCCACACAAAGAATTTATTTCATTTGAGAACTCGGCACACTCTCCCAATATAGATGAAATAGTAAAATTTTCACTCACAATGCTAAAAATATTAGAACAGACCAAATAATGAAATGCTTTTCATTCATAGGTACGCTATAATAAAAACATATCATATTTACCTTTAAAATTTTATGCTTACGGATAATTTGCTCAAACAGAGATTTTTCCGATTATTATTGGAATGCTCGCAGCGTAAAGTTTCTGTATCAGAATTGGCAGAAGCTATGGAAGAATTAGCTAATCATTTAGCTAATTTTAGTATGAACGAACAGAATTATAGCGTGTTACTACGCTATTTCTCCTTTGGACTTAACAGGCTCAAATCGCATCGTGTGCAATTTGGGCAGGGGGAAAAATGCCTTGTTATTGCTTATTGACGAAGCAATAGAACTTGTAAATACAGAAATTCGCATACTTAATATGCGAATCAAATATCCGGTTCAGTTCCAAAACCGGAAGACTAAATTTCCACTCTCACCGCTTTATCTCACAGACGAAACCTACCTTATTGAAATTATGGAGATGGTGAGCGGACTGTTCTTATCTAAACGAGTAGTTACCCACAACGGAACAGAATCACCACTTACAGAAATCGGTCGAGCGTTTGAGTACCTCTTTAATATCAAACTGGGTGACATTCACAAGAAGCATGAGAGTGTTATTAAGCGTAAGCCATCCAAAGTAACCGGGTTTTTAGATATACTTCGCAAAGCCATTGCCGAAGAAAGTAAGAATAAAGGATATATGTAAATCAACAACTTACCAACTATTTATAGGGGAGTACCAGTGGTATTCCCCTAACTTATTTGCACCCATTTGCCGACCTTTGCTTCATCAATCGATTGAAAACAATAATGTTGAACTAAAAAATGAAGCAAAATGTATATAGACAATGAAAACTTCGACAAGTGGATGGAACGACTATCAAAGAAACTCTCCGAAATCGGGCAAGACCTGAAATCACTAATCAATACTGACAAGGTATTAGACCCCAACGACAAGATATTGGATAATCAGGATTTAGCTTTCCTGCTGAAAGTATCTTTCCGAACCCTTCAACGGTATCGGGCAAGTGGCAAACTTCCTTATTTTACGATAAGCCATAAGACCTATTATCGCGCTGCTGACATTCATGCATTTGTACAGGAAAATGCCGATTGTAAGACCTACGAGCGATTCAAAAAGGAGAACCAACTCGATAAGCAAACCGAAGCAAAACAAGGTGGCTAATATCACCGCCTGAAGAAAAGCCACCGCTCCCCATTTAGCAGAAATTGCCTCGCCCTGTGGCTCTGCTCACTTCGCTAAATGAAGCAAGAGGGAACTGGACAAGTCCTGTTCTTCCCTCTTGCCCTGCGGGGTAAAGCCTTCGGCTTTAAGAGGTTACATTCGTAACCGTTTATAACAGTGATTATTAACCAAAAACGTATATCACTCATAATCAACTGAATGAATCTTACTTTCTTTATAAAAAAGTTATAATCATGGATAAGACTAATAATATATCCACACTTACCACCATCGGGATAGACCGACAGACGGGTAAGTTGATAGATAAACTCTGCAAACGCTATTCGCTGAAAAAAGGGGAAATAGTCAGGCTGGCATTTGTCTATATTGATAAAGCGTGTATCAACCCGTCCGAAGCACCGGAATCCGTAAAATCGGAACTGGCGAAGTTAAACAAACGGCAGGACGATATAATCCGCTTCATCCGACACTACGAGGAAGAACAACTCAATCCGATGATGCGAACCGCCAATTCTATTGCAGTTCGTTTTGATACCATTGGCAAAACATTAGAAACGCTTATCCTCTCACAACTGGAATCCAGTAGGGAGAAGCAAACAGCAGTCTTACAAAAAGTTAGTGAGCAGTTCGGGAAACACGCTGATGTAATCAATCAGCAGGGGAAACAACTCACCGCCTTGTATCAGATACACCAACGGGACTATAAGAAGTTACTTCAACTTATACAACTTTATTCGGAACTGTCCGCTTGCGGTGTAATGGATAGTAAACGGAAAGAGAGCCTAAAAGCAGAAATTACCAATCTGATAAACACATAGAGCCATGCACATAGATTTTGCCTCACCATCAAAAGGAACATACAACAATGCAGGGAGTAGTCGACAATTAGCAAATTATTGTGAGCATGAAGATTTAGAACGTATGGAAAAGGGTATCTATACCGATGGCTTTTTCAACCTATCGGATGATAATATCTACAAATCAAAGGTGATTAAGGATATAGATACCAATATCGGGCAATTGCTGAAAACAGATGCTAAGTTTTTCGCTATCCATGTCAGCCCATCGGAAAGTGAGCTTCAAGCAATGGGAAACACTGAGCAGGAGAAAGCGGAAGCCATGAAGCGGTATATTCGGGAAGTGTTTATTCCTGAGTATGCCAAGAACTTCAACAAAGGATTATCCGAAGCGGATATAAAGTTTTATGGTAAAATCCATTTCGACCGCAACCGTTCCGACAACGAGCTAAATATGCACTGCCATTTGATTATCAGCCGTAAAGACCAATCCAACAAAAAGAAGCTATCACCGCTTACCAACCACAAGAACACCAAGAAGGGGACGGTAATGGGTGGTTTTGACCGTGTAAACCTATTCCAACAGGCAGAACAGGGCTTTGATAAGTTATTCGGCTACAACCGCCAACAATCCGAATCATTTGATTACCGCAATACGATGAAGAACGCTTCTATATCTGAACAACTTGAATTGCAAGAACAAAACTTTACTGGCGAAAATAAAAAAGAAACATTCCAATCCGGTGAAAAAGAAAACATGATTTCTTGCAATCTTGATAGCAAAGCAGATAACAAACATTCTCATAATCAAGAAAATAATAGTAGCAGTGATTCTCTGCTGTCTATCTTTTCATTGGGAGATGGCAACAATTACGATGCTACACAGGCAGAAGATTTACAGGCACAGAAACGTAAAAAGAAAAAGAAGAAAGGGATAAGACGATGATTGAATACGAGGAACTAAGAGCCGATATAGATTGCTACCTGATGGAGCGTTTCAAATATCGGAAATCGCTTGTACGGCTAACAGTGGATAACATCACCACCACCCGTAGGAATACTCGAGTAGATTTGTATTTGCGTATCAGGCGAATTGAAAGCCAATTTCCGCCTGATTGCCTGATTATTGCCCGATTAGGTTTCAGTAAAGAGCGGATAGGACACGGAACACACTTTCTTTGGTTTTTGACCGGAGTAGCCCGGAAATATAGTTTCAATTATATCGGCATTGAGTGTGCCAACATCAAAAGCAGTACATTTGCCAAGAAGTTAGGCTTTTACTCCATCGATGGCGAGAGTTATGCAATATCCGTAGCCAATCTAATATCTTATTTTTCAATGTAATAATCTTAATTAATCCTTTATTTCTCTGAACACAAAGGTATATTCCAAGAATAAAACGGCAACACCGAGCCCTACGGGTTTTTAGAAATTTCTTCCTTTTTCGTCCCGAAAAAGAGTAAATTTCTAAAAAGTGTTGACTTATTTATTCTTTCCATATAATGAATGTGTATCAGAGAAAAAAAGGAAAAAATATATTTTATGATTGAGTGTTTGCATCAGATACACCCATTCCCATTCGTTATACTCCATCTTTTGAAACCAACTAAAAAATCATTTCCTTTTGCTTGAAAAAACATTGAAATTTATATCTTTACTCCAAAAAAGAAAAATATATGAATAGTTTATTTGATTCATTTGAAAGAACATGTCTCGAATTTGCAAAACACAATTATAATACTTACGAGTATTATAATAACAGCGCACGAGCTGATATGTCAAAAGTGAGAGATACTTTAGAGAGATGGTTCTATAATTATCCTGAAGAAGAAAAAAAAGAGCTAAAGAGTCGATTTAAAAAAGATTTTGATTCTTCATTTTATGAATTATTCTTATATGAACTATTTTGTAAATTAGGATATAATATTACCATTCATCCCGATTTAGCTTCTTCGCCCAAGAAACCAGATTTTCTAATATCTAAAAATAATTTAGAATTCTATGTTGAAGCAAAGGTTGTTAAGAGCAAAACTATGGAACAGGAAGCTTTTGAGCGAAAAAGAAATGAGCTATATGATAATCTAAATAAGTTAAACACAAAAGATTTCCTTTTAAATATTGAACACCTTTGTTTTCTCACTCAGAAACAACCAAGTACAAAAAGGATGATAAAATATATAGAGGAAGAATTAAAGAGAATAGACCCTGACATATTAAGTGAAGAATTAGAAAAAAATGGCATTGAAAATTTCCCGAAGATAGAATATAAGAATAGGGATGTTCATATTATAGTAAGCCCTATCCCTGTAAGTCTTTCGGCAAGAGAGGAAAAGGTGCTTCCGATAGGTATATATCCAGCAGAAGCGTTTTGGGGAGGAGGCGAAGAATCTCTCAAGAATTCTATTGAGAAAAAGGCTAAAAGGTACGGAAAGTTGGATAAACCATTTATTATATGCTTAAATTCGTTAGACATTAGAACATCGGGAAAAATAGACGTTGATAATGCTATTTGGGGGACATTAGCATTATCATGGTCGACAAATCCGGAAAGCAAAGACGAAAAATGGATACGACAATTAGATGGAGTGTTTTGTGATGAGAAAGGTGCTCGACTTAAAAATCTTACTGGCGTTTTGGTATCCAAAGTATATCCACATAATGTTCCTGTTGCTAATTATTGGCTCTATGAACATCCCCTTTCCGAGAATAAAATGGATTTCAATAAAATAGGATTGAAATTCAACTATGTAAATAAAGGGAAAATAATCGACAATACAGGCGATGATATAGGTAATATACTTGAAATTTCTAAAGATTGGCTAATCTAAATGATTATCGGAAAAGCATTTTACTTTCCCGATAATCATTTAGAAATTGTTCTCATTGATTTCCCTTTCAGGAAACCTTCTGTTTCGTCTACCCTGTTTGTAGATTTTACTATCATTTTCAGATAATTCATATTTACCCTCAATCCGTTCCGCAAGGTTGGTCATATCCTCATTGATTTTGGTACGGGTAACTTCCGCATAAATTTGAGTAGTCTTTATCGAGAGGTGTCCCATCATTTGGCTAAGGCTCTCAATAGGAACACCTTGTGTCAAGCAGACCGTTGTAGCGAAAGTAAATCTTGACATGTGGAATGTCAGCCGTTTATCTATATCGGCAGCTTTGGCAATACGTTTCAGTTGCCAATTCATATTCACATGGGTTTGAAATTTAAAAACTTTCCCACCTATTCCAGCAAAATCCGTACTTCTGTATCGTTCAAGAATACGTTTAGGAATATCCAGCAGTGGGATATACGAAGTTGTTCCGGTCTTTTGCCTGTCGAGAATTATCCATTGGCTACCGTCTTCCATTTCCTGAATATTGGAATGTTTCAGATTTCGTAAATCAATGATTGCAATTCCTGTGAAGGTCGAAAAAATAAACATATCACGGGTAAAACGCCATGTGGCAAGTTTGAGCTTGGCTTCCATCATTCGTTGTATCTCATCATTAGAGAGCCACGGACGTTTAGGAATTACCCGTTCAGGGACAAAATCAAAGAATGGGTTCTGATGTAATACTCCTTTATTACAAGCCCTTACAACAACTTGACGAAATGGATTCATATTAGTTTTAACTGTTCGGGGTGTCATTTTCAAATCAATTTTCAGATAATGGAAATAGCTCTCTACAAATGGAGTATCAATCTTTCCAAAAGGCAAATCGGAAAGATTATGTCTTTCTTGAAGAAACTCTTTCATGTGGCGGTAGGCATTGATATATACAGGAAATGTACTTTCGGTTATCCGTATTCCGATACTTTTCCGTTTTTCATCCAACAGTTCGGCAAACTCCTGCATCAAGGTATTACGGTTTATACCGATACCACGTAACGCATTTTTGAGAGCTTCGGCAGTAACGTAACCATTGTTATTCACCATATTGTTATAATGGGAAGATATTTCTTTGTGAAGCTTTTCTATTTGCTTATTGATAGATATTAATTCCTTAGATTGTCCCTTTGCTGCCCCTGTTTGATTATCCCAATTGTCGGGCATTATTTCCAATCCGGTGCTGAATGTGGTGTTCTTTCCATCCACAGTGATACGCCCGACTATCGGGCAAGCTCCTGATTTCTTGGTTTTACTGGTGTTCGGGTAGAATAATATAGCGAAAGTGCTTCTATTTGTTTTCATTGTTATATGGAATTTATTGTTCGACATAAGTATATTTATCAGAGATACGGAGAGATAGCAATTTCATATCATTGCCTATCTTCTCATTATTGACACGTGCGTAACGTTGGGTAGTCTGAATATTCTTGTGCCCCATCATCCGGCTGACACTTTCAATGGGTACGCCTTGCGAAAGGCATAATTCGGAAGCGAAAACATGCCGCCCGACATGGAAGCTTAGTTTGGTTGTGATATTGCAGAGTTTAGCGATAATTTTCAGCGCAAAATTAATACGTCCCGGTCCTAACATGGGAAATACGTTTTCTCCTTTTGCCAGTCCTTTGTATTTCTCTATAATCAGTACGGGTATATCCAACAACTTAACATTAAACGGTGTTCCGGTTTTCTGTCTGTCAGTGGAAATCCACAGACTACCATCTTCTTCGGTAATAATCTCTTTCCACGTAAGTTGCTTTAGGTCAATGTAAGGAAGTCCCGTAAAAGCCGCGAATACGAACATATCACGAATAAAGCATTGGCTTTTGGATTCTATCGGAGTAGATATAAGCCTTTGAAACTCTTCTTTTGTGAGCGAACGTATCTTGAAATCGGGCTTCTTTAACTTATAGCCAAAGAAAGGAGGATTGATAATCAATTTCCGATGCAGGGCGATACGTACGACTTTGAAAAGCACCAACATAGTACCCGAAACTGTTTCATCCGTCATTTTCCTTTCCACTCTCAAATGAAAATCGAACGCTTCGATAAAGGTCAGGTCTAACTGGTTCAGGGGTATATCCTGAACATTATACTTGACTTTCAGAAAACGTTTGACTTGTTTTCTGATGGTAACATATTTGTGATAGGTGGCTTGGGAACGGTCTATTCCGATACGTGTTTGGAAGTCCTGCATCATTTCGCCAAAGAGAACGAGCAGTGTTTTCTGTGCGGTTGCAATCCCTTGAAATGCGTTCTTAACTTCTTGGGCTGTAACTGTTCCGGTACGCTCTAAAATAACCTTGTAATGCGTGTGTATGGAGGGTGTCCGAAAAGGGTACCCTCTTTTTTTATGTAAAAGTCCGAACTTTCCCAAGCTCGGACTTTTTAATTTGCTCTAAAATGTTTATCTTAGAGCATGTTAATCGATAGTGCAAATATACAATTTAAGGAGTATTCTCAAGGTATGGATTCCTTATTTCCTTGCCGTCTTGATGAAAATATTTCTTCGGATGCTCCGGTCCGGCTTGTCAACCAGATTGTTGATAAGCTTGACATCAGTCCGTTGTTATCTACTTATAAGGGTGGTGGTTGTCCTGCTTATTATCCCCGCATGCTTTTGAAAGTGTTGTTCTTCGCCTACCTGAACAATGTGTACTCTTGTCGTAAGATAGCACGTCTACTTCAGGAGAACATCCTTTACATGTGGCTTTCGGGCAAGTCCACTCCCGACTTCCGTACCATCAATGATTTCCGCAGCAAGCGTTTGAAGAGTTGTATCCACAGTTTGTTCACTCAGATTGTGCTCATGCTTGTTGAGTTGGGATATATCAGCCTGGAAAAACAATATATCGACGGGACCAAGATGGAGTCGGCAGCCAACCGTTATACTTTCGTCTGGCGCAAAAGTGTGGAAAAGTATAAGGATCGTCTGGAAAATAAGATTCAATGTATACTTTCTCAAATTGATGAGGGTATTCTCGGTGACAACACCGCTCCTGGAGAATCAACTCTTCCTATTGACAGCCATGCTCTGAAAGAAAAAATAGATGCCATTAATCTGGAGAACCGCAATAAACGTGAACTTCGTCAGATTAAAAAGCTTAATGAGGAGTACTTACCTAAGCTGCAGGAATATGAGAAACACTTGGAAATAATGGGGGAAAGAAACAGCTATTCCAAAACAGATCCTGATGCGACTTTTATGCGCATGAAAGAAGACCACATGAGGAACGGTCAGCTTAAACCGGGATATAATCTACAGATATCCACGGAAAACCAGTTCATAACAAACTATGCTTTCTATCACAATCCGGGTGATACGTTGACGTTGATTTCATTTCTATTGTATGGCCGGATGAGATACTGCCGGTTCATGAAAGAGGTTTGTGCGGATGCCGGATATGGAAGTGAGGAAAATTATGAGTTTATGGAACGCTTCGGTATAAGCGCTTATGTGAAATATAATTATTTTCATATGGAACAAACAAAAAAATGGAAATGTGACATCTCCAAACAAGATAATTTGTATTATAACGAACCGGAAGATTACTTTGTATGTCCGATGGGACAGTATATGAAATTTGCCTACACGATAAAGGCTGTCAATGATAATGGATATGAAAGTGAAATAAGTGTTTACCGTGCTAAGAACTGTCAGGGATGTCCCCTACAAAATAAATGTCACAAAGGGAGAGGAAACAGGGAGATCAAGGTGAATCATAAATTAAGGCGGTACAAGCAACTGGCACGTGAGAAACTCACTTCATCAAAAGGGCTTGAACATAGGAGCAAAAGACCGGTGGAGGTGGAAGCGGTCTTCGGGCAAATAAAATGGAATAAAGAGTACAAGAGGTTCAGGCATAAAGGCTTGGAGAAGATTGTCATGGACTTTGGAATATTGGCTATTGCATTTAACATCGGAAAAATGATCTGCAAGCAGAAAAAGGCTAAGAAAGGGAGGGATGGAAAGGATTATAAGACTGATAAAGGGAGAAAATTGAGTTTCATGAGGGGCATTTTTATAAGTTGTTGGATAAATCACAAAAAAAGAAAAAAGTTAGAGGGTACCCTTTTCGGACACCCTCTGTTGAGTTCAATGGCTACACGACTTTTTCCGGTAGCCCGACCAGATTTAACACTCCAAAGCCGTTCTTCGATTTTCAGTTTGGCACTGAATTGGGCGATAGAGTTGCCAATAATGATTTTTCCGATAACCGGATAAACAGTATCGGGGTTTACTTCTGTTCTTTCTGTACTTCCTTCCCGTTTGAGGTAAAAGGACACTTTCAGTTCGTTGTTCATAACGCTCACATTTTAAGTTCGTAAAATTACTTTCTCTGTGAGTTATTTGAACAATGTAACAAGCAGACAAACAGTGCTGTAACCAGACGTTCAAGGTCATTGGTTTGCTGTGCTTTTCTCTCATTACAATGGGTAACGATTTAGAAATGGAAAGTTTGCATAAATCTGCTTTTTCCTGCAATTTCACTATCGGACACCCAAAGACACTAAAAGACGTACATTTCTATCATTCAATCAATTACCCTAATTCTCTCTTTCTTGCTTCTACTGTAATAAGTCGGTGTAACAACTAAATAAGAAAATATCCCTTATGGCTGCATAGTGGTAAGGAAGATGGATCTCCTGGAGGCGAAGCACATCTTTCGGTGTGAGTTCTTCCGAAGTGTTATGTAGAATCAGTTGCTGCTTTAAAGGTTCGGATAGTCTGATTTTGCCTTTTCGGTGCTCTTTCAATAAGATGGTACGGATCAACTGTACTTGTCCTCGGCTTCGGTGCTTCTCTGTCGAATGATTAGAGAAGAATTCTTCTAACTGGTCTAAAAATGTATCAGGTAGTGCTGATATAGATATTTCCGGTATTCCATAGGTTAGCTGGCAGAATATGGGGATAGATTTTATAGTTCTTAGCTGGAATTGATATTGTTCATAAGATATTGTTTTACCAATATTGAGAAGAACGGAAGCGTTGGATCGGTGTATGGTGTCATATAATAACGAAGGGGGTGCAGCCATGAACTGCTTTTTTAGTTCTTGGGCCGTGATAAGTTTGTTCTGTAATAGTGCCTCTTTATAAATACGAAACAAGGTGGATGACAAGGACAGTTTTTCCTTGAAACCAGATGGAATAGCCATACGAAAGCGCGTGCCGTTAACACTAGCCGTCATGCGAACGTAAACACTATGCCGGTCTTTTGTAGCCGGAACAGACTTGAACGAAACTCTTAAATCACCATTCATATTTGATAGATTTTGTCGGATACAAAGTTAAGGTTGTTCTCCCGAAACTGCATAATTCCGATACAGACAAAACCGGACGGGAATGAGACAAATTCAGCCAAATAGTAAACAGTGTAAAATGAAGGGTGGACAAGTTATACATTTCCATTTTGTAGAATTGAATATATCCAAAAACTGTATTATTATAAATCACCATAAGGTCGAAAGTAACTGGAACAGTATTGTCGTATTACTATTTAGAACCTGACCAAGCATATAAACGCAAATGTAGGCAAATACAAACAGGGATGGTAAAGGATTGATGGATAGAATTATATATCTGCATACATTTACTCCGGAAACAAAAATAATCGTATTATGGAAGTCGTAACAATAGAGAAAAATACATTTGATGATCTTCAGCAGGAAGTTGATAACGTGATCTTAATGTCTGAAGATTTATTGCGAAAGTTTAAACCGGAACATGCTCAGTGGCTGGATCATGAGAATGTATGTTTGATGCTGAATATCAGCAAACGAACACTGCAAAACTATAAGGACCAGGGAATCTTACCGCATTCCCGTATTAACAGGAAAAGTTATTTCAAATTGAGTGATGTGGAGTTATTATTGAAAAACTTAACAAAAAACAAAGATGGAATTAATGACTAAAGACCATGAGGTCGTGCAACAGTTATTCTCGGTTATCCAGCGGTTGAAAAAAGGAATAGAGAGCATCTCCCAGACTTGTAGGCCAACGATGAACGGAGAAATATATATGGACCATGAAGAGGTTTGCAAGGTGCTGCATATATCAAGAAGGACATTGCAGCAGTACCGGGATGATGGATTTATTCCATTTATACAGTTACCTGGAAAAATCATATATAAGGAGTCTGATATTATGCGGGTACTGGAAGATAACTATAATGGATAAAGTGGAAAAATCTGAGGGGTGATGCTGAAGTCTTAAAATATAGAAGCGGTAAGGAATTTGGTGTGTAAAAAAATAGTAGATACAGATTTTTTTATTACTTTTGATTAAACCTAATATATAAAGCATGGAAACAAGTGATAAGGCCCTTATTCAGAAGGTTCAAATAGCCAGTGAACTCCTGTCCTTTACTGAAATTCAGGAAATTTGTGAAAGCCTGAAGCAAGAAATTGCTATAGAAAAAGTCAAAGTTGATGAGAAAGAAAACAAGCGGGGAGTATTGGATGATCCGGCTATTATAATAGCTATTATTTCTGCTTCATCTGCTGTTATTGTAGCCTTGATTAAAGCTTTCGTCAGTATCAGTAAAATAAACAAACTAAAAGGTACCATCACTATAAAAACAGATACCAGTACTATCAAGATCGACGGGGAGGGTTCTGCAAAGGATATGCAGAAATGGGTCGATTCACTGGGGAAATCCTCAATCATCAAACAAATCTCTTTATTGAGCGATAAAGACGATGATGATGAGTTTGATATTTGATTCATTACGGAATTTATACCGTAAGGGTGACTTAAGCGGATATTCTGATTACTATAAATCTTTATCCGATCAGGATATAACTCCCGAAATCAGTTTATTATCCGTACATGCCTTTTGTACTATGGGGAATTGGAAAGAAGCGGAAAAGAGCTTGCAGAAGTTGCGAAATTCTGGTTCTCCTATCTATTCGGCTAAAGCCACGCTCATCGAGAATGAGATAGACTTTTTACTATGTGGATATTCTATAGAGAAGGCTAATCGCATTATTGAGCTTTGTGATAATGCCCAGAAGGATTTTCCGAATGATGAATTTATGTGTTTTGCTGATGAAGTCAAGTACAAAATCCGTAGCGCGATGCTTACGTGGGGTATATTGAATGCCGAAGATAAAAAAGAACACATAGAAATCGGGAAACAGCTTTTGGAAAAGTTCTTTGTAATAGATAAAGAGCATTCTTTTGATTTTCTGGCTGCGTTAGTGAACGATAGTTATAACTATCCTTGTCCGGATGCTATCAAGGCGTGTGAATTGGTGAAAAGCTATCAACATTGGATAGATACGCCGGATTCCCTTTTAGATATTATTCCGGTCTATTTGGCAAGTATCATACCTTTATTGAGAGTTCAATATCCAGAAACATCAATGTTGCCGAAGAACCAATTACCAGTCGAACTGAAGGAAGTGCTGGAGTTCTGCTCCAAAGCTGGATATGTGGCTGGTAAAGCCTTTATTGAGAGCAAATATGGCTCTCACCTGCTTGAATTGGAAAGCATGGAAGGTATTACATGGATTACCAGTTCGATAAAAGAGTTTATTCATTTGGGATATTACAAACAGGCTGATTCACTTTATAAACAAGCAATCGCATGTCTGGAAAATAATTCCCAGACAACTCTGCTGTATGAATTCAAGCAGGCAAATAAAATAGATGTTGATTTTTTAGATTTTCCTTATAAAAAAGAAACAGAACTATTAGAGACTCTCCATAAAATTTATGCCAGTGGGGACTACGAGCAGGCAATGACGTTGGCAAGCGAATATCTGGAAGGTTCTATATGTGAGAATACAAGGGCCGGAATTATATGTATGATGATGAATAGCGGTATCAAACTGGGGGTGAGTAGGAGACTGCTTAATCTGATAGAGGCGGAGATAGAGAGGCTATACCCATTAAAAAAGAGTGTCCTGTTAGCTCAATATTATAAATTCAAAGCATTGGCAGAGAATACTCCCCGAAACCAACATTGGTTAATGGCTATTGAACTATATCATGCAACAGGCTATTTAGAGGATGAATTGCAGTGTCGGCTTTACTTCTTGACTGAAGATATTCAAAAGGTTAAAGACCCGTCAGTGAATTTGTTGTCTGATCCTGTAATCGTTGATAATTTCCAAATCATCCAATCCCAATTAGATAGCATCGTTTTCTTGCCAAACCGGAATATATTGAAAGGGCAATACTACCAATACTATGGTTTAGCATGCCTGAATCATAATATAGCGGAGACTTATAATTGTTACAAGAAGGCAGAAGAGTATTTTATGAATGCAGGCTGTCTGCGTCTGTATGCCCAGAATATGCACTATTTGAGTGGATTACTCATAACTATAGCAAGGCAAAACAGGGACATTCAATTTTATAATGAAGCGATCTATATCCTGGAAAAAGGTATTCGAATCTTATCTGATAGTGAATTGTTCGATTTTGTCTGGAGACTTAATTTTCTTTTGTTTGTTTGTCATAGTGAGATCCTAAAGTATAATTTAGTTGACCCAGATGCACAAAAGGAGTTTGCCATAAAAACGGAGAATTTATTGAACGAAACACTGGAAAGCTATACACTCCTGTTTACAAAAATCCGCCCAAAAGAAAATAGTGAATGGATTGTAGCTTCTATATCGTTGTATAGAGATGCCAGGCAGTTGTTGGAGCAGGGTTTCAATTTTTACTATATTGAGCAAAAATGGGAAGAATGTATCTTATGGATTGAGAAATCCTATTCAAGATCTCTGAGTTCTATCCTATCAAACAATATGTCGTTGCCTTCTTCCATGCATCCGCTTATTAGGGAGGAAAATGAAATAAAGGAGATATCCGGAAGCCACATCTCTATTGTCAAGTCCAGAGAAATACAAAGGCAACTCAATTCTTTGTACAAGGAAATGTTGGGCATTCCCAAATTAAGAAAATATGCCCAAAGCAAATTGAAAATACTACCTGACTATGTAACATTACAAAGAAAAATAGTTAATGAGGAGAATAGGCTCAATAGTAATCAGAAGTTGTTTTTTATATATTACTTTGTAGTATGTGATTCTATTCATCTACTTGCTGTATCATCTATATGGGAACGTCCATTTAGAACGATAATCCCTTTATCTGCAAATTCCCTGAAAAAAGAATTGGAGGGGTTCAGGAACATATCTGAAGCAGATGAAGAATTCTTCGTAAAGAGTAGTGTACTTATTGAGCCATTGGCCAGCTATACTATGCCTAATGATATTATTTGCTTTATTCCTCATGGTATTATTCATAATTTGCCTCTCCATGCTTTAATATTAGAGGGAGAACCCTTGATTATGCGTAATCCGGTTTTTTATAATTCAAGCATACAAAGTTGGGACTACATACAGTTCAGAAAGAATAGTGATGGTAATGAAAAATATATGTTTTCAAAAGTCAATATCATTGGAAATCCTACAGGAGATTTACATTTTGCTGACCAGGAAGCTAAAAAACTAGCTGAAATGTTTCATGTAGAGGCTCTGACTGGAAATGTTTCAAAGGAAATGTTTATTGAAAAACTTGTGTCAGCTTCGATGTTTCATTTTACAGGTCATGGCTACTATAGAGAAGATAATGGTTTCCAATCTGCACTTAAGCTAAGTCAAGGAATGGTGATCAGGGCAAAAGATATTATTGATTTGAAATTAAACATAGAGCTTGCCATTTTAAGTGCATGTGAAACAGGTAAATATAAAGTCTATTCAGGAGAGGAACAGTTAGGACTATCCAGCGCTTTGCTAATGGCTGGCGCCAGAAGTGTCATTTCAAGCTTGTGGCCTGTTGATGACGAAGCAACAGAGATTTTCTTTGTTCATTTTTACCAATATCTTAAAACTGGCAGCAATAAGATTACTGCTCTTCAACAAGCGATGATCGATGTTAGAAATATAAAGAAACAAACAAGTCTTTGGGCTGCATTTATACTTCAAGGCTCTGCATTCTAATTTTGTAGCTGCAATTTTGCCACATATTCAGCCATTTGGCAAGGCATTTACAAAGAATCATTTATTTGAGAGGAAATTATATAAGGAGTAGGAGAGTGCATTGGATTAATGCCTTGTCATTAAAAAAGTCCGTTAGAAAGATGATTCTCTAACGGACTTCATTTTTAGATTTTATCGACTAACGATTTCTCAAAATCGTGCAATATCCCGGATAGCTTATACATGTCATCACCTATTTTTTTGATTGGTGACCCTTGCGTATATTTGTGTTGTAGTAATGTTGGAATGCCCTAACATATGACTGACTGTTTCTATAGGAACACCTTTTGATAACATCATCGTGGCAAATGTATGACGACTCATGTGGAACGTCAGGTGTTTATTTATACGAGCAAACCCTGCGATGATTTTTATAAGATTATTACACGGATCATATTCAGGAACAGGAAAAATACGATCTCCAATTTGATAATCACGATATTTTTCCAGTAGTTTCTTCGGGATCTCTAATAATGGTATACTTGATTTTATATGGGTCTTTCTTCGCCTATATATTAGCCAACTATTTCCATCAAAAAAATCTTGTATATTTTGCTTAGTGAGGATTTTTAAATCAGTATGCGAAACGCCTGTAAAACAACAAACCACCCCAATCGCATCCAAGTAACAACCGCAGCAAGTGAAACGTAAACCGTTGAATTATAATAGATTTGCTCAATATCGCATCTTTAGCGAAAGAGGGAAAAAGGCAAAATATAGAAGCGGTTCAGCTACCAAGTCGTTACCTATTTTAGACGAGGATAAACGCTGAATATCAATGCTTAACAGACTGCGGAAGAATGAAGAAACATAGCCCGAAAGACAGACAGGAACAGCGGTTCCGACTTGCCCGGGTTCCGTTGCAACGTTTCGCCCAAGTTTTCATATCCGGTCAAAAGCCAATTAGGAGTATTATTGCAACTAAAATGAAGAGTATGAAAACAGAATTCAAGGTGCTGCTCTACCTGAAACGAAACGGGCAGGATGCGGAAGGGTTATGCCCCCTGATGGGGCGTATCACCGTCAAAGGAAAAACGAACTCCGTCGCACAATTCGCATGCAAGTTCAAAGTGAATCCAAACCTATGGAATGCCACCTCACAGCGTTGCACCGGCAAGAGTAAAGTAGCGGTCTACACCAACCGTGAGATTGAGAAGATGCTGCTCCTTCTACGCCAACGGTATAACGAGCTGTTGGATATGAAGGCCGACATCACCGCTGAGGAAATTAAAAACACATTTCAAGGAATCGCTACGGCACAAGCCACCCTGCTGGGATTATTCCGGGAGCACAATGAGGAATATGCCTTGCGTGTGGGCGTGAACCGGAAAGAAAACAGTTTCTACCAATACAAGAACACCTATCACCATGTCGCCGGATACATTACGGACAAATACAAAGTGTCCGATATTCCGGTAAAAGCACTGGACGGATCGTTTATCGAATCGTTCGAGCTTTACCTCCGTATTGACAAGGGGATGCAGACCGGCAGTTCCATCGGACATGTACAACGTCTGAAGCACATCGTACAGACAGCGGTATATCGTGGCATCCTTTCTTTTAATCCTTTCAAGGAATTCACTCCCCTGAAACCGAAACAGAAGCAACTTTACCTCACCCGTGAAGAACTGGAAAAGTTAATGACGACCACATTCGACACGCCCAACCGGAACTTTACCCGTGATATGTTTCTTTTTTCAGCGTTCACCGGAATCTGCTACTGCGACATGTGCAACCTGCGAGAATCTAATATAGTCAAGGCCGATGACGGCAGTCTGTGGATCGAAACGAAACGCCAGAAAACAGGTACGCCCGAAAATGTGCGTCTGCTGGATATTGCCATCACTATTATAGAAAAGTATAAAGGAATGGCACCGGATGGGAAACTGTTCCCGATGTTGCATAACACGAGCTTCAATCCCCACCTGAAGAAAATCGCCAAACAATGCGGCATAGACCGCAACCTTTGCTTCCATCAGGCCCGGCACACATTTGCCAGCGTGGTCTGTATCTCCCAGGGAGTGCCTATTGAAACGGTCAGCAAGATAATGGGACATCGCAATATTTCCACGACACAGCGGTATGCGAAAATCACGCAGGAAAAGATAGACCGTGACGTGACCGCATTAAGTTTTAATATAGAGGACAAATTCACCTTGCAGGGAATCGACTCCGAACCCTCCCACATTCTGAAAGACGTGAGCAGACGGAAATACCGCCCGAGTAAAAGGCCAATGACCAAGAGTGAAAAAAGAACAATAATAACCGATAAATAATATGACCTATGCGTAGTACATTCAAACTGTTATTTTACATCAACCGCCAGAAAACAAAGAAGAACGGCAGATGCCCCATCATGGGAAGAGTGACCATTGACGGGAAGATGACCCAGTACACCACCGGACTGGAGATCGAACCGGACTTGTGGAATCCTGAAACCGGCAGAGCCATGTCGGGAGGTAAACGGCTGGAGAACCTTCCTCCCGAAGCAAAGGACGAGGTAAGGAAACTGAATATTCATCTGGACGGACTGGAAGAGAAGGCAAAGAAAGCCTATAACGAAAAGGTGGAAGAAATAGGATACGTATCCGCAGAGCTTATCAAGAATGTCCTTACCGGCAAGGCGCAGACAAAAGAAACCCTGCTTGCCCTGTTTGATGAGCACAATGAAGAGTATGCCAGACGGGTGGACACGGACCGGACGCATCATTCTTATGTAAGGTATCTCACCGGGCGTAAGCACCTCGCCAATTTCCTACAATATAAATATGGAATAGAGGATATTCCGCTCCGTCAGCTTGACATGCAGCTGATCGAGGATTTCAAGTTCTACCTCTCCACGGTACTCCGGTTAAAAACCGTCTCACTGAACGACTACTTAATTTTCCTGCACAAAATCGCCCGTCGTGCGGTAAAGCAACGAACCATTAAGCGTGATCCGTTCGCCGGTTACAAGCTGGAATCCGTTCCGGTGAACCATCGTTATCTCACCGGAGAACAGTTTGCCAAACTGACGGGTGTGGAGTTACCTACTTACCGGCTATGCCATGCACGTGACCTGTTCGTGTTCTCGACGTTTACCGGACTTGGCAGGGCTGACCTTGCCAACCTCACTTCCGAGAATATCGTCACGGAACCGGACGGTTCGAGATGGATTCACATAGAACGTCAGAAAACGAAGGCGGAATGCCATATCAAGTTACTCGATATTCCAAGTCGCATTATCGACAAATACAAGGGAGAGGGAAAGGACGGAAAACTTTTCTTCGTACCGGCAACCAGCAGTTTGTGCCGCAGCCTGAAGATGATAGAAGAACAATGCAAACTGGGATGTCATCTGACCTTCTACATGGCCAGGCATAGTTTTGCCACGCTCATTTGCCTCGGTAATGGTGTACCCATTGAAACCATCAGCAGGATGATGGGGCATTCCTCTATTCGTACAACACAAATCTATGCCGAAATAACCAACCAGAAGGTCAACCGGGATCTGCTCAGACTTGCGGATACGACAAAGAATCAATACAGTCTGCCTGATGATAAAATGACGCCGAGAGTTTACCAATGCGGACGTTACAACGGCTGGAAAGAGGAAGAAGACAAAGATGATAACCGGACATCCGGCAAGGCGATGTAGCCATGAAAGAAGAAAGAGACAGGACAAAAAACGGGGGACAACCAGTGAAGGCTGTCCCCGTTCTGTTATTCCAAAGCCTTATGATAATTATCTTCCAATAGCTTTTCAATATCCGATGCTTTATACAAGATTTTACCACCTAACTGAATATAAGGTATACGTCCCTGATTGCGATAATCCTGTAGGCATCTGCGACTGATTTTCAACAACCCGGAAAGCTCCTTGTCAGTTAGAAACTTTTCTCCTCCAAGTGGAGGACGACTGTTGTCTATTATTTTTTCTATTTTCACCTGCATCTCGTTCAGTGTGCGGAAGAAACCGGCTACACGTTCATTGCTTTTGGTTATAATGTCGTCCATTGTCTGTCTGATTTTATAAGTTAACCGTTTTTCTTTTTTCTCTCAATATTTTCTCCTTGCGTTTTAGGCCGACATAAGTCACCAGTTTCTCTACATCCTCCGCTTTGTAGTAGATTTTATGCTGGATTTGCGAGTATGCCAACTTTCCGGTATCCCGGAGAGTCTGTAAAGTTCGTGGGGAGATGTTAAGACGTAGGCAGACATCCTGGTTATCCATTCATTCACCGAGCTTTTTCTCTTCTGTCTTCTTACAAAGGTGATCCACATGAGTGGATAAATTCTCAATCCGGTCCATGATGTTTTCAAAGATCTCGGCTTCAATGTAATATACTTCCATGTTTTTCTACTTTTTATCAAATTATATATGAATCTTGAACAAAAATAAAAGAGAAACATGGATAATACAAGTAATCCATTCTTTTGTCCATAATAGTCATGAATAGTCATGTCAAGTCAATTTTTAGATAATATAGGAAGTAATATATTATGGATTTCTAATTAATTATGACGTCTTATCAGATCCTAAGTCGTTTTATTCAGTATCTATCTTTTTCTTTTCAATTATCTTTCTCAGAAATATAAGGAGTCGGGAAACACGACTCCCTATATTTCTGTTTATTATACCTATATTATGTCGAAGAGAAATTCTGTATAATTAATAATAATATCTTTACAGAAAATATTGTCGATTTAATCAATTAGATATCCCCAATTATTTACTGATAAATTTCTTTTTATTCATGCTTTTTAATAAATCATAAAAGGTTACTTTATAAAGAAAAGAATCACATGTAAAAGCTATATTTAATTTGTGGCTTCAGGTCTGTGGGTACATATTTTAATATTTCTCCAACATTCCGGCTGCACTCAATTGTGATTGGGAATTTTCTATCAAATTGTGTATTGTTCCAATTCATTTTTGTGAGAGATAATATTTCTTTGCATATCTGTTCTGGGGACTCATCAAAAGAAAATAGTCTTACTTCTATTGGATTAGGAATGTACTTACCAGGATACGTCCCATAATACTCAACATATCCTCTAGTATACAAAAAATGACGACATTTATCAAGGCTGAACATAGTCCCCCTTAGTGGTGGATAGTCATTATCTCTATATAACCTGAAGTTAGTAGGCATGATCGTTACTAAGTCTATAGAATTGATATTCATATCAGAAGCGACTCGCTTAAATCCATCGATTTCTTCCTCTGAATAGTTAGAACTTTTGTGGATAACAAGCCGTTGAGGAAAAATTTTAATCGCATTATAATATTCACTTAAAGATTCTTTTAAAAGATTATATGCTTGTACCTCTGTTAAATGTGGCTGTCTATCTTTTTTATCTTCTTTTACAGGTGTACCTCTTAATATAACTCCGTTACCGTGCTCATTGAAAATTTGAGCTACACTTGTCTGAATAGTTTTCTTATCTCGTGTACGGTAGAAACTTATTCCAGCAAAACAGGTTATATTACTACTTTCTTTTTTCAAAGACCAAGGGATGCCACCTGCTTTGTAGTATAATGCAGTATAAAAGTTCCATGCTATGCTCGCTTCATCTTGCATTTCTGAAGAAGGCTTGGCGATTCTATCCCTAAATATTTGAATTGGAATGTTATATTCCATAGCTTTAGCTTTAAGTAATCTTCTGAAATTTACCTCAATTTCTACTGGATCTTCTTCATTAAAATCATCATCAATTTCAATTGTTTTAGTTCCATATATTATTTTAGTTAGAGATTCATCTAATACACATAAAATAACATCTGGTTTTTTATTATTTGCTAGAAAATGTATTTCTGCCAAATAAAGATCCACTGTTTTAATAATTAGCTGATCAATATCATTGGCTTCTCTCTTTATTTGGTCAAGTGCAGAGTTGTTGATTTTACGTATATACGATTCATCATAAACTACTTCACTTCTAAAAGCAATAGTTTCATTAAAACCTGGTAAGTTTGTAAAAAGATTGGGTTGTTTGCTTTTTTTTGACTCAATATGATTACGGCACTTTTTTATCCAACTAATAGCAATGTTTATGCTTTCACTAAGTCCAATAAATCCGATAACTATTTTATCTGGTCTTATGTCGTTAATGTCAGATACATTATACTTATATATACCTGTTCGTGGGCAGATATACTCTCCTTTACCGAATTGCAATAAAGGCTCTTCTAATAATTTAATATCCATGTTGAGGGGTATAATTAAGTTTTAAATCAAAAGGTGAAGAGAATGATATGTATTTATATTCAGATTCATTATCTTCTAATTTATTGGAAAGACAAAATGATATAAACATAAAATGTTGATATACAGCAGAATTTGTTTCCAAGTTCTTTTTCTGAGCAATTAATTGACTTTCTTGCTTACAGCTCGAATAACCATCATAGGTGAAAGACCATCCAGGTGTTATGCTAATAAACCACTTTTCATCAGATCTAAAAGATTGGATTCTAAATGAAAGCTGTCTAAAATATAGAATTTGTTTTTTTTCGTTATTCCATATCTCTGCAACTACAGTTCGTGTTGCAGTTTTCTTATTTTTCCAAGTTATTTTCCGTTCTCTTGGCACCCCTATAGGTTTGAATCTAAAGAACCTGTCTTTGCCTACCCACTGTATGTTTTTGTAAGAAGCCAACTCTTCTATAGACCGATTGATCAAATGAAGTAGTGCTTCTTCATATTTTAAACTAATATCTGCAAATTCATTTATTGAATATTCTTCAACAGTACCTATTTCTATTAATTTATTTAATGGCTCATCTCTGTTATCTAAAGGTTTAAAAGATATGATTTTATCTTCAAAAGTAAACCAATCCCTGCTATATGGGATTTTTAATAATTCAAATGCTTTACTGAGTACTTTCCCCATGGGAGCTTTCTTTTTAAGTTTATATGGAGTACTCCAGGATTGCGTGATTATTTCATCACGATCTATTCCTGTGATGCCCATATAAATCTTTTGAGGTAATACTATTTGAAGGATGTTAGGAAATAATATGTCTGTTTTTATGGTTTCCTTATTTTCTAACAAATACTTTCTCCTATTCATTTCTTCTTCGCAAAACTCTTCTTTTAACAATTGTAACAAAGAATCTATTTTGCTAATATTAATCCAAGAGTTTACTTCCTTAAGAATATCACTATAATCTAAAATATGTTTCTCTGAGAATTCTAATTCATTATTATGAGCTATAGCGAAAGTACTATCTGAATATTTTTTTCTGCTTCTCGGTTATAATATATATAAGCAAATTATCGTATTCTTCAAAACGCCTTCCTTTTTTATAAATTCATCTATTGTATGCTTTATTTTCTCTCCAGTAGCAGTAGATGTAACTTGAATTGCTATTCTATTGTCCGTATCAACTAAATCTATTGCAGAAGAATTTTTCACTTCATTATTTATATTGACTAGATTTAATCCATATACAATGTTTAGAATGGGAATGATTACATTCTCCGCATGGATATTAATGTCATACAGATTTAAACTATTTAGATTTTCTACTTCTGCTCGAAATCTCGCAAATAATTCTGCAATTTTTTCTATTTCTTCTTTCTTACGCATATAATGAGTCATTATTTGATACATCCAAAGTTAAGCAAAACTTTGATTAGATGAATTATTTCTCTTTGAAAATTGAATCACGCAACTATATACTTTATTGTACCAACGATTGAGTATAATGAATAGTTGATTTAAACCATAACAATCTTTAATGTGAAGATTGTTATGGCAATGTATAACTTAAATGACAAATCCATACTTGCGTTCTCTTTTCTCAAAAGCTTCTTTTCCACCTTCTAAAATTTCACAAACATGTTCTCTTATGCCTTGTTTATCTAGAATACACTCTTTAGTATCTATTAGAGCAGCCGTATTTTCAAGACTTCCTGATTTATATTGGAACTTTATATGATTTTGATTGGGAGAATCTTTACCATGTTGATTTGCTATAATTATCAATTCGGAATCAGCTCCAACAACGACATTTGGATTATGAGTAACAATGATTATTTGTCGTTCAATCTTCTTTTTTCTTAAATATTTGACTAAATCTTTATATATAGCTCTATTATCTAAACTATCTTCTGGTTGGTCTATTAATATTGGGCATGTTTTATCGCTAAATTCCAATAACAATTTCAATATAACAAAAGCTTGTTTACCTTGTGACATACTCACAAATGAATCCCCCTCGTATATTAAATCAAAAGAGATATTAAACCAATTTTCAGAAAGAAATTCAGATAGAACATTCTCATCTCGATTTGATGCCTTGTAGTCAATATTATCAGATAGAACATCATTTAAAAAAATCATAGATATATTACTTGTATCTTTCGAGTAATTTTGCCACATATTTTGGATATACGACTGACGTTCCCATCCTCTTAAATTCAATCGGTTTTCAAGAAAAAGTTGCAAACGTTTATTATCATAAATAAGATTTGATTTTATTTCAATACCTTCATGTTTTATCTTTAATATAGCAACAACTTCAATCCCTTTATTTTTATATGAAATATGTTTTACTAATAAATCGCATTTCAATAGTTCTAAAACAGTATTTAGATTATCTATAATAACCAATTCATTGGTTATAGTCTGGAGCTTAACCTGCTCCTTCTCAACTTTTTGTATCAGTTCTTTATATTCTTTGTTTTTTGAACTCACATCTTGACCTTTGACAAATAGCGAATTCTGCTTTGCCTTTTCAATAGAAGAGTTTAAACTGTACACATCTTGTAATAACTCTTTAATGTATTTATCTATCTCACTTTTTATATTTTCAAGACAGTCATGTTGGCAATCTTGAATTTTTATCTTAAGAGCCACTTTTAGATAAGATGATAAAGAAACTAATTGAGTATCAAATGAAGAGTTTATAAAAGGGAAAACTTTTAGCTTATTCAATTCCTCCATATAACAATTTACAGTTTTTATCTTATTCGCATTATCTGTAATAAGTTTCATAATATCCTCATACAATTTCATCTCTTCTGGTGAAATATCGAGTTGCGATTTTATACTTGATATTTTTTGATTTAAATCATTGATTTCTTTACTAATACCTTCTTTATCGCCTTTTTCATTCAAATTTATTAACTTATTATTTATCTGTTTTTTTGTATCAAAAACCTTATTTATTAAAGATTGTATTTCAGCTTTATTATTTGAACAGAATATTTGATAATCTTGCCAAATAGAGTAAATGGATTTATCTTTTAAAATACGTAGTATCAAATTATCAGTTTGTTCTTTATCTTTTGCAATCTCATGCATATAGTTTTGACGGAAGAAGTCTATATCACGAGGTGTATTTGCACCGTCAGCCCATAAAACTTCAACGTTATCTAAATGTTCTTTCACAAAGTCACATTCTAGCGAATCCAATTCTGTATTATTAGGATTAGTTACCAAAGCAATACTTTTTAGCAATGTCGATTTACCAGTTGAGCGTCCTCCTATAATTACATTTAAATTAGGATTCAAATGAATTGTTTGATTCCAAAAAGTGTCAGACGATAATTTTATAGAATCTATTACTCGGTATTTTTCCTTATCTTCAGGCTTACTACTATGTATTTTTATACGTTCTGGCTCAAATATAGTTTGTTTTAATCCTTCAAAAGTTGTATCTGATTTTATCCAAGTATAACAGTGCCCCAACTCCTTAGGAGATGTTTTATTTGTGTCTTGGGCAAATTTATGAGCATCACTACAATGTAATAATCTCCCATTTACATTTTGCGTTATTAGTGAGTCTTTTCCTTTATTAGCTTGTTCTACAGTCGGAGAAGCTGTAAAAACAAAATGCGCATTATTTATAATTGTCTTTTTATCTGATATAGAACCATCCCAACGGAAATCCTCCCATTCAGCTTTTCCTATTGCTTTAAAATATTTGCCTTCTAGATATTTGTTGGGGTCACTTCCTTCGCCTAATAGGTTTTCTATCTTTGACAACTCGAAATTTAAGTTATTAAAACCTATTTCTAATGGACTAAGATCTCCTTTTCTTTTTTCTTTAGGTATGGAAGCACTAATATGTTTGCCTAAATCTATTAATGTATCTCTCGTAATTATACCTCCCCATGTACATCCATTTGGAATGTCAGCTGAAAGATTTGCTTTACTACGAAGTCCTTGTAAAAAATGGTATTGTATATCTTGTGGGCTTAACAAGCTTTCATCAGCAAATATAATGTGATAATTAATTCGACCAAGTTCCTTACTTCCTACAAATTCCTTAAGCCTAAATTCTATAACAGGTAATAGTAATTCTATGTTAGGAATTCGTCCATCTTTTTTATATTTAAGTACTTTCTCATACCCATCTAAAAACAGGTAATCATTAATACCTAATACTTTAATATCAGATGGCAGATTTTCTATTCTTTGAATAAATTGTTCCCATATTTCGTCGTTATCTCCTCCATATTCAGAACATAATGATGCAGGAGTATGCACATGCAAATCCCATTTTCTCCATTCGGAGCCTCGTGTATTCATCTCTATTATATTTTTAATTACAATTCTTCAATTTACAAAATTAAATAAAATATCGCTCCATTCTATGAAATACAATGAGAAATGATAATTTATTTTTCACCTTCAGAATTGCAATTTATAATAGCCAACATCTCATTAAACCAATATAGGGTATGCCAGTTTCCCTGCATGCCCTACTAAAGTTTTGATATATCTTTTGAATTATGGCATAGCGCAAACGCCATTGAGATTTGCTGTAACTACTTTGCCCGATTCATCTTTTAGTTGTTCCAGCATTTTCCAATTCTCACCATCCGCAGATATTATAGTATAACCCATGTAATTGTTATAACTAACATATTCATGACCTACCACTATAAACTTCCCGTTCTTATAAGTAACAGAAGTTCAATTATAACTACTACCATTTTGTATCGTTGCGCGCTTCCAATATTCTCCATCAGCTGATACTGAAATACTTCCATTACCAACTGAAACATATTTTCCATTGCCATATGTGACTCCAATACCACTTTCTTGTTTTACTGGTGTCCAGTTTATACCATCAGCCGATGAACTAGTTCTACCGTATCTATCACCGACAACCGCAAATTTTCCGTTGCCCAATATTATACTTTTCCAGCAGTCATCAATAGTATCTTTAATCCATTTGTATGATTCAACTTTGAAATCATTCGTTAAAACAGCGATATAACTTTGATAACCGACTACTACATATTTCCCATTTCCATAAGCAATATCATAAAAATATGAACTTGATATCGGCTTTTTTGTAGTCCAATTCATTCCATCAGTAGTAAAACAAAGTTGCCCATCATAGTAGTTTACTAAAATGAACTGTCCATTAATAAATCCAATTACACAATTATCCAAATATCTAAATACACAAATATCTATTTATCCAATTACACAATAATCCAAATACCTGAATACACAAATATCTGTTTATCTAATTACATAATTATCCAAATATCAGTTAGATTACAGCTTATTATCTACAGAATCAGAATTATTTCCAGCTATTTCAGTCTATTTTCGGCATCAAGCTCTCGACAAAACTGCACCATCTATTGAAAAGTACGGACACACATCAGAAAAACCTTGAAAAGAAAGCACCAAGTGGAGCAGTCTACAGTTCTACTTAAAAACGTTGTCCCCGTAGAGGGGACAGCAAGTTGTGTTTTCGTTTAACGAAAACGGAATGGTTTAACGGCATATTCCGCTGCCAACCGTTCCAAGATATAGAACTCCGGAGTCGGCATGAAATAAAAGAAGGAGCGTATACCTGAACAAAAATACCTTATTGTCGGTATTGGAGAAAAAGCCTAGATAGGTTAATTTTACAGATAAATTATATCTACATTATCAGAAAACAATAAATACTCTAAAAATAGAGGTTCCCAGTATTGAACCGTGGGTGGTTATTCCAACGATATGTTGCTGTTCGATATCAAGAAATCGCCATGGCAGATACCTATTTTCTCACGTAAAGAAAATTTAAAGACTATTTTTGAAAAACGATTTGCAAATAAAAGGCGGGTTCCCAATAAGCCGAACTGTTTCTTCAGTGGCAACAGATTTCTCAAAAGAGATCGATTTGGTCAATTATTTTTTTTCGTTGTACAAAAAACTATATCCAGTAATATCATTACTTCAGATAGAAAAAGGCTAAAATAGAAGTTTATTCGCATAAAGACCTAATCCCTTAATGGTTTGGAAAATAATAGGACTTTTCAAAAACGGAGGAATTCTAGACTTTGAAATTCTAATGTAAAGCAGGCTATATATGGATGAGTTTAAAAAAGGGAGAAAAACATATACCTATTGACGAAGAGTGGAGTGGGTATGATGAGTAGATGCCTATAGGATTGATAAGTTTACTACATGTTTTGAATGGTTTTAACGGTAAACTCTTGTGAATTTGGGTTTATTTATATTAAATATCAAGAAAGTATGTAGGGGATATATTGAATGTTCACGTTATAATTATAACGTTTTAGAGAAACTTATCCACTCATAGTGTAAAGGATAAGAAATATAACGGATTATTAATAGATTTCAGCTTTTGATAGGATTTAATGAAACTCATATTACTCGTCATATCTCTTTTATTTCTGCCTTTGGTTATGCAGGGACAAGATGTGTGGACACCAAATGATTCTTTGAAATTAAAGAAAATGTTGGAAGGAAAAACTGAAATCCAAATAAACAAAGAGGCATTAAATGAACTTGGCAAAGCGTTCCTTCCTGAAAAGCGTCTGCTAAATTCTCACTCTGCAATTTTGCCTATTGAAGATTTTCAAATGTACAAACCTGATATTTTTACAGGGAAATATCCCAAATCGACTTTTAAAATTAATGGATTAAATATATGGCAAGATTCACTCTCAATGAAAATCCATCTGTTTAGCAATAAGCAGTTATTTATAAACTCTCAGTTGGATACAGGAGATTCCCGGGTATTGATAAAACGACATACTGATACCCACGTAGGGCTTACAAATCGCTTAGAGTATCATATTTATAGCGGTTATACCATTGATAAAAAACGGACTGTAGTATTGCCGACTACGGCTACTCAATATTATATCGGCACAGGCTTTTCTTATAATATTAATAGAAAGTTACAGTTAAAAACCGGAATTGAATATCAGTATAACATTATTTATAAACGCTGGGAATGGGTCTGGAATTCTGGCATACGTTTTAGTTTTTAATGGTACTAAATTTCTCCCTATTACTGTGTTGTTCCATAAAACAACGCTTCATATGCTCTACTATACAAATTAGTAGATTGCATTAAGGTATGATGATCTCCGTGTTGCAAGAAAGTGTTTTTGTCCAGAACGTATATGCAATCTGTCATTCGGGCAATTTCCGGCTTATGGGTAATCATTAATATGGCCATTCTATTTTTCAGTCTTTGCAGGAGGCTTAAAACTTGCATTTCATTTACTTTGTCCATAGAAGCTGTCGGTTCGTCTATTATTAGAATTTCCGGTGATTTATATAACGCTCTGGCAATGCCAATTAATTGTCTTTGTCCTCCTGAGAGATTATTCCCGTTTTCATCCAACATGTTATACAGGTTTAGATTATCGTCTTGCAAAAATTGCTCTAACCCTAATTCTTTACAAAATATTGAAACATCCTCAATAGAAACCGATTTAAACATTGTGATATTATCCGCCACAGTCCCTATAAATATTTTAGTGTATTGCGATACGACTCCAAGGTATGAACGCCATTGTGATAACTGGTAGTTTTTAATATCTGTTCCCTGAAACAAGATTTCTCCCGAATAAGGTACATAATTTCTTTGTAATAAGTCGGTGAGGGTTGTCTTCCCCGAACCGACACTACCAAAAATAGAAATGAAATTCCCTGTTCCTACCTTTATATTCAGATTTTCTAATAATGTCATTTGTCCAGGATATCTGAATGATACATTGCGACATTCAAGTTCATTTTGAGAACACATATGTACAGCAGTGTTTCCTTCTTTTATAAGCTCCTTCTCTGTTATGGTATTCAAAATAAAGGCAGAACGTTCAAATGCAACCCTGGCTTCCTGTATATCTACTATGTAGGAAGAGATTTTTATTGATGCTTGAATGATCATGGTTGATATTGTTACTATAGCAAATAAAACTCCCAGTTGAATCCGGCCTATGGTTACATAATACGAGCTCAACATAATTGCCATGATTGAAAATATGCTACTCAATGTACCAATATACAAGTCAAAATTAGCGTTGGCTACCTTTAGGTCTCTGCCTCTTTTTTGTGTATTCTTATAGAAAAATAGTAACCTTCTAAAAAACACATGTTCTTTCTGATATGATTTTATGCATGTCATTCCAGAGATCATGTCTATAGAATAGGTTTCTAAGGCTGCATATTCATTCATGAGTTTTTTTTGGTGGAGATTGATTTTCTTACTATACAGATATGAAAAAACAGCCAGGAAAGGAATACTGAATGCTGTTGTCAAAGCGATACTCCAATCATAATAGAATAAGATTAAGATGGAGAAAGACATAATTAGCAGTTCTATAAATATCGAATTAACCAGTAGTATAATGGAGCCCTGAATTTTTTCTGTGTCATTTATTCTGGAGATAATTTCTCCGGTTTTAATCATCGAAAAGAATGATTTAGGTAATTGGAAAATCTTTTTCAACAGCATCCTAATGATTCGTACGTTAAATAAAATATTTTGCGTGATGATAAAACGGGAGTTTGCATATGATGCAAGTTGTGAGAGTAAGACGACCATGCCATATATCAATATATAAAGCATTAAAAGCTTTATATTCTTTTGTGGCAATATCGTATCGACAAGGGCTTGTACAAAAACAGCAGTAGCCAAACTAATCAATGCTGTCATACAACTTAGAATGAGACTAAGGAGCAAAATTCTAGCATCTGATTTTATTAAAGGAAGCAAATAGGTTTTGAGGTTGTTCTTCTTTAAATTTTTAGTAGATAGCGTATCAATATCTAATGTTCCAACAGTAAGTAAGATTTTAGACTTCCATATATCATCCAATTCTTCCTCTGTATATTGCTTTATTCCGATTGCCGGGTCACTGATAATGAAATGACCTGATGTGTAGTCAAACCCATAACAAACGACGAAATGTGTGAAACCATATTCATTGACAACATGTAGAATTGCCGGTAATTCACAGGATTTGAGGTCGCATAAATTCCCCTCATAGCCTTCGGATGCTAATCCGATCTGATTTGCTGCTTCTTTCAGTCCTAAAAGTGTAGCTCCATTTTGCGTTGTACCACTTAAATAAGTGAGATGTACCTCGTCTATATCCTTTTGAAAGTAATTCATTATTGAGCATAGGCAGGCAATACCACAGGAGTTTTGTGTCTTCTGAAAAACAAATGCGTCTTGGATTTTCTTAAAATTATATTTCATTTAAAATGTCTGTTTTAAAAGTTCTTCTAATGTATCGAGGGCTATCCCTCTGTGTGATAACCTTTCTTTTCCGTCAGGGGTAAACAAAAAAAGGCTAGGGAACTCGGTTATTTCATATTTATTAATCAGATCAAAATCCGGATCAGAAATAATAATAAAGGGGGAGTTGTTATCTATTTTTGTCAGATTCTCAAATATTTTCAATTTATCTCGATTCTCGAAAGACACAATCAGTAAATTATATTTTGATTTAAAGATATCTATATTTTTATCTATAAAGTCAATCTCCTGTTTGCAAAAATCGCAATCAGAATTTAAAAAGAGCACTATCGTGTTTTTTTGAAGATTCAAATTCTCCTGTATATTCTGTCCGTTGATATCCTTGATAGGTTGCTCTAAATCAAAACTGGATTGTATTTGTTTGGTCCTTTTCGGGTTAATTATAAATATGAAAGATATGCCTGTGATTATTAACATCACTAAACATACGAAAGTACAGATTGTGCGCATAATCATAGAAATAGCTTTTTAGAAAAGAGGCCAGTTCTTAGAGCTGACCTCTTTAGGTTAATTTACATTGTTAACACTGGCTGGGATTTGCCGGCCACCATCCGCCGTAACTTCTAATTCCAAAGCGGTAATAGACTTTGCGACACATGCAATGACCATTTGCCTGCACACGGCATTCTACTCTTGAGCCCCAAAATTTACCACCTGTAACCTGTGATAATGTTTCATTTGAAATCTTTTTCATAATAAAAAAATTAAATTAGTAAATTGATTATAATATAATGTCTGCAAAAGCGGACAATATTCCATATATAATTAACCCTCCTCCATATATTAAACTCGTTTTTAACAAGATGGCTGGGTACTTAAACTTAAAATACCGGCTGATGAGGAGTGATAGAAATAAAACGAATACAACTTCCGTTATATTTATTTGTCCCAACAGCTTAAATGCCCATGCCGGTAATTTTTTCCCGATAAACAATACATTGACAGACTGGTAGGAGTATATATCATCAACTGTATTATAGTTATATTGAACAATACCAAATATTTTCAGGATGACGGATATTAAATAATTAATTGAAAACACAATGATTCCAGCTAAAGAAAACCTGATACAGTTTTTAATATTCAATCTAATATTTGCTATGTTAAAGCCAATAAATAAACATAGAGCAATCAGACTACATGATATTAAAATATGCACTGGTATCCACAAATAATTATATATGTCCATTCCTCTTTGCACACTCATTTCTTTTAAAAATGCTTCTTCACTGCCCAGTTTGTGGCCTAATTCCTGATAATAGAAGCTATCTGAATAAATAAACTTTAATTCAAGAGTTAATGATATGATATAGATTGCGATATTGATTATGAATAGAATCCATAATTTTGTATTGATATACCTATTAAATGTTATATATTTCATAAGTTTTATTTGGTTATATGTTTATTAAAAATATCTTGTATAAGAGAATGACGGCATAAATGGTATAAGTACAAATGCCTTATACTGTCCACTATTGTTTCGATAAATGCTATATGGGTTTTTATGCCCGGTTACATTTAATAGGGAAAATTGCCAAATTCGAGAACCATGTTTCAACTTCTTTTCCATGGTATAGTTGAGGTCTATTCTGAAATAGTCTTTAAGGCGAGTATTGGGCTCTTGTGGGATATATTTCACAATTGACGTATTTATATCCGGATATCCATTAGGGAACATAGGCAAACCTATGCTGGGGTATGACACATTGGATACAGCATAAGGATACCCAGTCTTATACTGTAAATTCATTGACAAGCGCTGTGTTTTAGTTGCTGTCTTTTTGGTCGTCAGGCTAAGAAATAAATTAATCTGGTTGGGGGAATCATATTTAAAAGGATATTTTTTACCTTCAAATTTGCGCTCTGATTTAGATATAGTGTATGAAAACCAACCAGAAAAACGATTTTTGTTATATTGCACCATGAATTCCATTCCATAGGCATCTCCCGTTCCTTTACTGTAATCAATACCGGCATCCAAATAGTTTTCTAAATTGTTTATCCGGATTAAATTTTTCATTTTTCTGTAATACGCTTCTATTGAGAGCTCCCAGTTTGTCAAAGCAAAATTTTTCCATCCCAAAGATAGTTGATCAGCAGTTGGCACATTTTTTTCTTTAAATGGTACCCAAAAGTCACTTTGCATATTATAGTTCGTTTCGTAAATGGAATGAGTGGGTTGAGATGTCCTGTCATATGCTAACATCAATTTATCTGCCCTTCCTAAGAATTTAGTCAGATTAATTCGCGGCTCAAGCGTAAATACACTTCTATCTGTGTTATTGTATAGTGAAGAACGTAATCCTGTTCCAAGTATCCAACCATTCTTTTTAAATTCATTGTAAACGTAGACAGAAGCGGTCCATAACCTATATGAGCCTGCACCGTATTTTAAATTTGTATCTGCGCTTTTAATACTGTATTGCTCCGGTTGATACTCTTGCGATGATAAGTTTATACCATACTGTAATGTATTGTTCGTGGTAATATATTGTTCTAAATTAGTACGTAAACCAAATTCGTACATTTTAGAGTAGTTCTTGAATTTATGTATGGCTTTTTGGTTATTAAATGTTATCTTTTGATTGGAATAATCAAACTTATTCAGGTTCGTATAATATAAGGACGTTGACAAATAAAGTTTCGAGCGAAGCGATACAGCATATTTCAAAGAAGAGCTAAATGTTCCCCAGCCTTGTCCATATTTGTTATTGAGTTTGTCTTGGGTGAAACTTTCTTCTTTAGTTTTATTGAACATATCGTCATATCCATTATATACTTGTAATGAAAGTTTGCTGTTATTGGTCATATTCCATGCTATTTTTCCATTTATGTCATAGAAAGAAGCAACTGGAACTCCTGAAGCGTTTACTCCACCTATTGCAGATGCTCCTAAATAAAGCAAATCTATCAACGATCGTCTGGCTGTAAGTAAGTAGCTGACTTTATTCTTTTTTATAGGACCTTCTAAAGTAAAACTTCCCATAATAGGACCTATAGATAATGATTGGTGATGTTGTTTTACATTACCATCTTTTAGCATGAGATTTACAAAACCGGATAGTTTATCTCCATACATACTTGGGACTCCGCTTTTATATAGCTCTATGCTTTTAACTGCATCCGGATTAATAAAAGAGATGAAACCATATGCATGATTCTGATTATAAATAGGCAAGCCGTCCATTAAGAATAACGTCTGGTCACTATTACCTCCCCGGATATTCAGTTGTGAACTTCCTTCCATACCTCCGGATACACCTGGCAAAAATTGTATTAGTTTAATTGGATCATTAATTCCGAGAAATAAGGGACTTTGATTTAGTTTTCCCATATCCAATTGGACATTACCAAGACTTTTCTGCTTGAGTAACTGTTCTTTTTGACGAATTATTACCTCTGGCAAATTTATGATGTCTGGTTGTAATTCAATAACGATTGTGCTATCTTGCTTGGATGCCTCTATCATGACATGACAGGTTTCATACCCAATGTAAGATATTTCAAGCTTAAATGGGAATTGTATTTTAGTGGGTATAGAGAAATAACCTTCACTATTTGAAGTTGTAAAATATTCTCCGGATATGATTGTTGCGTAAGGTATACTTTCTCCATTTTGGCTATCCTTGATAATTCCATTAATCGTTTGTTTCCGAGTCTGTGCTAAGACAGACACGTTAATTATTAGCAAGCAAAGTAAATTTAAATATTTAGTTTTCATTGTTTATTGTCTGATTGATTAGTAATTGAAAACAGGTATTTCGTCACAGATCTACCTGCAAAGATTCCCAATCCATTATTTACATTACTATAGACTGTAGAAGGTTGAAAAAACATACCTGATAAGTCTCCGCTGCTTGGGATTGACAACGCCTGATAATAAGTACGACAATATTGATCGTATTCGTTACTAGCATTGATGATATCGATTTCAATCCCAGTCATTTTTTCCGATACTTTTTGTTCATAAAATGGCACGAACTGTAGTTCATCCAACAAAGGAACATTCGTTTTTTTTATTCTTATGAAGCTTTTGTAAAATCCAGTAATTGCGATATTGTTGTTTACATAGCTACCTTCTTCTCTATTCACATTGTCAATTAACCTGTTATAGCTATATAACTCTTGATATTGAACAGTTATGTCTTGTTCATGTAATGAAGAAGCCGTAATCCACAAACTATTGCCATTATGCTTCTCAGAAAAGTCTGATAATGTCACCATCGATTTCTCCTGATCGAACCCAGGTTTACATGTAAGAAGAGGTGGAATTTTTGTTTCAGCGGAAATTTCCATAAACCCATCACTTTGAGCTAAAATAGTATATTTCTTTCCAGCTTTAGGCAGATAATCCAACTTTAATTCTCCTTGATTGATTATTCCCTGATAAATAATTTGCCCGTCTTCTTTAAGAGTTACATTTACCTCTTTTGCAGGATCATATTTATCGTTTGATTTACATGTATAGAACTTGCAGATTATTGGACTTTCTGTTTCCAGACAGGCACTTAGCACTAATTTATTAATTGATGACGAAGGAATATCTACGTCATAATCAATCGTGCATGCACTTACTAACAAACAAAGTAATAGAAAATGTGTTGCTTCTGATAATGCCTTTTTCATTCTGCTATTTAATTAGTCGTTTGTTATTAGAACGCACTTATAATTCGAATCCCCTATTAATAAGTGTTAAAGCGGTGACTCTGTTAGTGATTTTGGCAAATTACTTTTGAGGGCGGCCTAAAAAAAACGAAGGATCGTTATTAAACTTTAAGTGTGTAGATAATATCTAGCAAGCCATTAAAATCTATGTACTTTTGCAAATCATAAAAGTCTCTATGCCTATGGTTAATAGCTAAAAAACATTCAGAAGAAGTGCTATAAGATGTTATAATACAATGATATATGGTAGACAAAAGAAAGGAAGAGTTTAAAAGAAGTTTTGAAAAATATTATCCTGTGTTATGTAATATCGCATATAGATACCTGTTAGATAAGGAAACGAGCGAAGACATTGTTCAGGATACCATGTTAAGTGTCTGGCAGAATAAGAAGGATTTATTACCTGAGAGTGAATTAGTTCCATATCTTAAAGTTTCTATCAGAAACAATTGTATTTCATTTTTGAGGAAACAGACTTTTGAAGTACTTTCGATAGCCGATGAACCGGTTTCCCAAAAAGTATGTTCATTGACTGAGGAATGTGAAGAAGAAGGGGTGGCAAGTTCTGAGAAAATAGAACATCTTTTGGGTGTCTTGCCTACTAAGTGCTCGCTTGTATTCAGGATGAATAAGTTGCATGGGATGAAATATCGGGAAATAGCAGAGGAACTTAATATTTCTGAAAAAACAGTTGAAAACCAAATGGGGAAAGCTATCCGGTTATTGCGTGATTATGTTGCTTCACATCCATATACACTAATTTTATTTTTAGTTTTATCTGATATTATTCTTAATTAGACGCTTATGAAAACCCCGGAAAACATAAATGAACTTATAGCGAAGTTTTTTGCAGGAGAGGAAATGACTTCTTTGGAGAAAGAGCAGTTTCAAGAATGGAAAAAAGAGAATAATGCTGAGTATAGTAAGCTAGCTGGGTTAATTAAACAGTTTGATAGCTCAGAACCGATCATTAATGTCAACACTTCTATGGCCTGGCAGCGGATAGATGCAAAACTGGAATCACATCCAAAGTCTGCGTTTAAGGCTATGGTTGTTAAAATAACTATGGTTGCAGCTTCTTTTTTGCTACTATTAGGGTTATCTTTTTGGTTCCTACAGAAAGAAGAAGTTATTAGATATAAAGGTAGTGATACGCAAGTCGTAGATGTGATTTTACCTGATGGGTCTTCAGTGAATCTTTTCCCAAAATCTACTTTAGAATACTGTTTTAAGAAAAACACGAGGGATGTTGTGCTTGTTGGCAAAGCTTTCTTTCAGGTAAAAAGGGACACGCTTCATCCTTTTTTGGTGCAAATTCCGGATGTTAGTGTAGAGGTACTGGGAACATCTTTTCTGATTGACGCTACCATTTCTGACCAGTCTGCTGTTTTTGTAAAAGATGGGGTTGTTAAAGTTAGTGCTTATGATCAGGACGAAATCTTAAAGCGCAATCAAAAAGCATTTCTAACAAAGAACAATACTCTATGCAGAGATACCATATTGAATATCGCTATTTTCGAGTTGGGGCATCCTGTAATAAGTCTTAGTTTTAATAGAACACCTTTAAAGGAAGTAATTAAAGAGATAGAAAAATCTTATAATGTTACTATCGAATTGAGGGATATTCCTGAAGGGAATATGATAACTACAGCATTCTTTGAAAATAGCATAGATGAAGTTCTGAACGAGTTGTCTTCTTTGTGCCATTTGAAATATAATAAGGTTTCAGACCGGCATTTTGTGTTTTATACTGAAAGATAAGTAACAAGTTTAATGAAAGCAAAAGCTGTAGCCTACATATTGTTTTTCTGGATCTTTTGTTTTAATGTCATGGCACAGGATAAAGATAAAGGAAGTATAATGGAAGAGGTTATTAGTCTTCCATTTTCCTCTGCTACGATCTCAGCATGTTTCTCATTGATTAAAAAAAAAGACATAATCCTGTCTTACAATGAGGGAATGATAGATATAAATAAGATTTGCTATTTCAGCCAGAAAAACATTAAAATAAAAGAGTTACTGACTAATATCCTGTCTGATTACAAAACAACTATTGTAGTTGCAAATCCTCGTAAGATAATTATCACCGTAGACCGAAAAAATATCTATCAGCTCAACGGAGTGGTTAGAGAGACAGAGACTTTGGAAAAATTATACGGGGCTGTATTGTTCTTTAAGAAAAATGGCATTATTGTTTCGAGTTGTATCACTAATGATTCCGGTTTTTTCTCTACTGCTCTTCCCGAAGGGACCTATAATATTGAAACAAACTATTTGGGGTATTTAAAATCAGTGAAGATAGTGACTCTAATCTGTAATCAAAGAATAGACATCTTTTTAAAACCTATGATGCTTGAATTGGGCGAGGTGGTCATTTCACCTCAACGGAGTTCTGCCAATGAACTCAGTACATCTTCACCACCGAATATGTTATCTTATAGTAATTTAGATGTTTTGTCTGAAATGAAGGTCTTCCCCGGAGTTATCATGTCTCGTTCTGGTGCTGATATCAATGTTAATGGAGGAGGCAGTGAGGAAAATTTAATTTTGTTAGATGGTGTGCCCATTTACCATAACAGCCATATAAATTATATGCTTCCGGTTTTCAATGGTAGTGTAATAAAGAATGTAAACTTATATAGCAGTTACTTTCCCGCCCGATATGAAGGCAAACTATCCTCAATACTGGATATCAAAATAAAAGAAGGCAATAAAAAGAAACATTCGAGAAGCTTGTCTCTCGACATTCCTTCAGTAGCCGCAATGCTTGAAGGTCCTATTAAAAAGGAAAAAGCTTCATATATGGTTAGTGGGCGTCGTAGTTGGATGGAGTTCCTGGACAAAGCTATTCCTGCCAGTAAGCGTGCAAATTATACTTTTTACGATATCTATACCAAATTGCATTGGGATATATCTGCAAAAACTTCCATGCAAATCAGCACCTATCATACCATTGATGAATATTATTCTCCTATTCCGGAAGGAAAGAAAGATAAAATAATCCATTGGGCTAATGGAATGTATGCTTTAAAGTTATCTTGTCAGTTAGGAGAGAAGCTTTTTAATACAACCCAAGTGGCTTACACTCATTATACCAATAAAGCGCATGCAGATATTCTCGGTTTTGAGGCAGATCCTTATGTTACTGCAGGTATAAAAGAAGTTTCTTTCAACTCCTCTTTTAATTGCCACTTCAATAATAAAGTTTTGATGGCTTATGGGATTAAGGGAACTCATTCTGTTTTTAGTAATATTAATGATGACCAGCGAACTGAAAAATCAGATATAAATCAAATATCCGCATATTATGAAAATAAATTCAGTCTGTCTTCTAAATGGAATATTCAAATAGGAATAAATACAGTTATATACATGCCCAAAGGTGGTAAGCATTATTCGAATCTCCAGCCAAGATTTTCCATGGCGTATAATTGGGGAAGAGATGTAGTTAGTCTGGACATATCACGGATGGCACAATTTTATCATTATTTTCGATTTTACGGTATGGATTTTCCGACGGATCTTCGTATGCCAAGCATCAATCAATTTAAACCCCAAACTTCTGTGCATACAGAGCTGGGGTGGAAGCACTATTTAAATGGAGGATATACAAATGCATCCATATATTACAAACAACGGGATAAAATCCTATTTGTAAATCCTGAAGCATATTATTCAAGTGAGAACTGGAAAAACTTTCTTTTGGAAGGTAGAGGTGAAAGCTATGGCCTGAAACTATCTTTTTTCAAAGGCTGGGAGAAGATATCAGTGCAGGCAGCCTATACATGGTCCAAAAGTCTTGAGTCATATACTGGTTTTAGGAAAGGACACAACATACCATCATTATATGATATTCCCCATGTCTTTAACTCTACCATATCTTATAGATTGACAGAGGCTTCTGCTTTCTCGATTGGCACACAATTACATAGCGGACGTGTAATTGTGAATATTCCCAAAGAGCCTTTGGCCTCGATGGATGAATTGTATACAAAAAGATATCCATTCAGTTACAAATTTGATATAGGTTATACCTATGTCAAATATTTTCCTCGTTCCGGAAACAAGTTAACACTTCGTTTGGGAATTCATAATATATTGGGTAATCCTATTAAAGAGGAGATTTCTAATTTTTATAAAGTAAATTTAGGACAAGATTGCATTCCTTATGGTGGAATCATATTGTCTTTTTAAACATCTTACATTAATACTGAAAACACTCTGTTCCAGTAAGGGTTTTAATTAAGAATGTTTCAGTTCTCTCTACTTGGGTCTGATATTTGTTTCTTTAATAACTAAATAGACCTGAGTTTGGAATTTATGGGTTATTATTGCATGATGTATTGCAAAAAAATATTATAACGTTCTCTATCCAATGCAGATCAATACAATAGTAATCAGTAACTTTTGGTTAATTGAATAGAAAGTAGGAAACGCCTAGATAATGATAGGTGTTTTTGTTAGTGGAAAGTATGTAACTGCCTTTTTATCAAATAGCCATACAAATCTTTTTACAAATTAAAAGATTTATTCTATTTTTCAAGTTAACGAATAGTCTAAATTACTTAAAACAGTTTAATTACTTGTATTTCAGAGAATGTTTTATACCTTTGCATCAACCTAATGAGCTATTTGATAGACTGAAAACAAGGCAGAACGATGCAGAAGGGTGGTTTCTAAACCGTTACCTATTAATCAAAAAACAAAGAGTAAGTTTTTGATTTACAGAGTAATATTTATTAGTGCAACAAATGTAAAACAGCAGAAAATAAACATATCTCTGATAATTTCTAATAAATTAGTCGGTAATTCTACCGAAATCATTGCTTCAACTTCATCCATTGTTAGATATCCTATATCCACACTTTCTTTTTCTGCTACAAAGTGCTTGAATGGATCAATGGCTATGATATTGTAGTCATGTGCCATTGCTGAAATTCTTTTCAGTGGAACCATATAGAGACGTACAGTGTTGGCTCTGAAATTCTTTTCACAGCGTAAATAAAAGTCGAAGTTTTTAATAAAGCTTTCTTTTAATTCAACTAGCGGAATATCTGATATGTTATATTTCAGTTTCAGAAAGTTAGAGACATGATTGTACACATCACAATACATGCGATGGGTACTTTCGGCTCTGGTCTTTCCGACTTTCAACTTAAATTCATCATTGTGTTGTTTGAACAATGTTAAGAGGGTCATCTTCTTAATATCCGTTCCCATAACTGCATTATCCACTTTCTCTGCGGTAACATATCCTTCATAATGGAACAGCGTATCGTATTTAGCTCCAATATTACGTTCCCAAAGATCTAACGTACTGTTGATTTTCGTAGCGTAGGCATCTCTCCCTGTTACTCTCATCTTTACCTTATCCCAACGATCGGGATGTACGCTTATCTTTGCGCTTCTTGTTTTGTCTACTCCATTAACAGTAATACGAATCATAATGGGTACTGTTCCGTCTTTTTTAGGTGCATTCTTCTTTAAATAGAATAGCACTTTGAATGTCGATTTTTTCTCTTCCATAAGAACATCTTTTTAGGTGATAAAATTAATGCTTTCTTTTCAGATGATCTCTATGAAAAATGAAGCAGTACTATGAAATGTTGCCCTTGTAAATGATTGATACACAATTTATTATTGAATAGTTACCGGTAACGATTTATTTGGGAATAGGTAACGAATTGGTAACTCTAACTTGTCTTCAAAAGGCTTGTTTTTGACCTGTAAAGCCTATCTCCCTAAAAATCCAACAATTGACACATGATGTTGTTATTCAATCTGTTATCGGTATTATTACCTTGTTTTTCTTTGTTTTGTATGGTAGCGGGCGATAAGACTAAATAACACTAAAGTCAAAAACTACAGTGACGAAATAGCCTGATTAGCAGGATATTCGTGAAGTCAAAGAAAAATGAATAGTGAATTAGGTAACGGTTGATTTTTGAGGTCAATTTCATTATTCTGCATCAATCTTCAAAGAACTCTCTTTCAGGCAAAGATAAAATATTTGTTTGTTACTTCGATAACTTGGATTGGAAATATATAAAATTGAGAATTTGTCTGTTTTTGTCTGCATATATACTGAGTTTCAAAAGATAGCTAATATGTCGATTTCTTAATGTATTGATAATGAATGTATAACTTATGTGTAAGAGGGTGTCATCACTCACCACAGAGGACACAGAGTAACACAGAGGTGTTTTTAAGTTACTGATTATTAGTAAAAAACTCTGTGATACTCTGTGGTGAAAAGAGTTTCGACATAGCCTCTTACACATACTATTTCTAAATCTAAAAGACTTTTCGCATCATTGAAGTTACCGGTAACCCAGATATAGATTTAAGCTCGTCCTTCGTTTTTTCTTTTATCAGTGATTTTGGTTAGATAATCAGTGATTTATATACCTTTATGATGGGTACTATTTTGTAATTTTGTACCATGATAATAGAGACTAAAACTATAAATGGCAATGAAGATTAAAAGTATGATTATGGCAGTGATCATGATGTTATGTATCACTATAAATGCACAGGAACAGAGTAATAAAACATTGGTGGCTTATTTTTCGGCAACAGGAACGACGGAAAAAGCAGCGAAGTTGATTGTAGAAGTTACAGGTGGTACGCTCTACGAGATACAACCTGAAAAGGAATATGTCACTGCTGATTTGGATTGGCATGACAAGTCTTCACGTAGCAGTGTGGAGATGTCAAATGCTAAATCACGCCCTGCATTAAAATCTAAACCGGAGAATCTTGCAGATTACGATATCATTTATATTGGTTTCCCTATTTGGTGGAATTCAGTTCCGAGAATCATCAATACTTTTATTGAAAGCGGTGATTTTGCAGGTAAAATGATTATTCCGTTTGCTACATCGGGTAGCAGTAGTATTTCTAATGCGGAAAAAGAGTTGCAGGAAACCTATCCTGATATGAAATGGCAGAAGGGTCAACTTCTGAATGGTGCGACGAAAGAAGATATTAAGAAATGGACTAAAAAATAAATTGTTATGAGAAAGAATTTTGGGGCAAAGCCCTTTACTTATCCGCAGCCGGTGTTTATTATCGCTGCTTATGATGAAAATGGTACTCCCAATGCTATGAATGCGGCTTGGGGTGGTATCAGCGAGATGCATGAAATTAGTATTTGTATTAGTGAGGGACATAAAACGACTGCCAATATACTGAAGCGTAAGGCTTTTACCGTGAGTATGGCGGAGGTCGGACAGGTGGTTGCCTGTGATTACGTGGGTATTGTTTCCGGTAATAAGGTTTCGGATAAATTTGCTCGTGCAGGTTTCCATGCTACTCGTTCGAAGTTTGTAGATGCACCGTTGATCGACGAATTATCCGTAGTGCTGGAATGTAAGTTGAAGGATTATAATCCTGAAACCTGCATTTTGCGTGGTGAGATAATAAACGTAAGTGTAGATGAACGTGTTCTCGACGAAAATGGTAAGGTGGATGTATCCAAAGTGTCTCCTATTATATTCGATCCGTTCAATAACGATTACCTGGAAGTGGGTAAAAAGGTAGGTAACGCCTTTTCGGATGGGAAGAGATTGAAATAAGGAGTAGCATTATATATGAAAGAAATAAGAATAGACTGCGCACACCAGAGTGAGGCGGAACTTGCTTTGGCGAAAGAACAGGCACAATTGGTATTCCGCCTGAACCATACTATGCCGATGACGGACGAATATGATGAGCTGCTTCATCGTCTTTTTCCGGATATGGGGGAAGGCAGTCGTGTGAATACTCCGCTTACTGTCGTTCGTCCCCATGAGGTGAAGATTGGCCGCCATGTCATTATTATGAATGGTTGCCTGATGATGTCTGCCGGTGGTATTACGATTGACGATGATGCTCAGATAGCTGCCAACGTACAACTGATATCGAATAATCATGATCTTGACAATCGCTCGATTATTACTTGTAGACCGGTACATATTTGTAGCAGGGCATGGATAGGAGCAGGGGCTACGATCCTTCCGGGAGTTACAATCGGTGAGAATAGTGTTGTAGGAGCGGGCAGTGTTGTGACCAGTGATGTAGAACCGAACACGATTGTGGCAGGTAACCCCGCCAGGGTAATTCGAAGGATTTAGATTTTTCGATTATTGGTTATGGAAAAATATAAGAATGAAAACGGAAGGGATTGATTTCTCTTCCGTTTTTATTCTTGTGAACTCTCGTTTGTTACTTGTGGAGATTCAGACAATCTTCCTCTTTATATATGTTTGTGTTCTGGGACAATGCACAAGGCATTTCAAACAGGTACTACATCCATGTATGTTAACGATTTCATCTCTTGAAACAGATCTACTCCAAACTTTACCTTTAAGGACCTTTTTCTCGCAGATATTGACGCAAGTAATGCAATTTCCGCATTTTGGAGATAAGGGTTCATGCAATACCGTTTCCAGTGGAGTATCAGTCAAAACCGTGCCGAGACATTGTGCTGCGCCATATTCAGGGGTAATTAGCAGGTTGTTTTTTCCAATCCACCCTAATCCGCCAAGTAGTGCAACGGTTTTATGGGGCAATATTGATTCTTTTGTTTCAAAATTGAATACGCCATCAGCCACTAATCCTGTATCGGATTGCGATATGGCTTTATAGCCCTTCCCGGTAATGAACTTGGCTAATTCGTCTGCTATTTCTCCCGCCTTATGTTCGGTTTGCGAATATTCATCATCATCGAAATTGTAATTATCCGCTATCCGTGCTTGTACGTAGTCGGGAATATTAAATACCATTTTAGCATATTCTGCGGTTAGCGGAAGTGCAAAAACGATGGCGGTCGGGAGTTGTCTGTTTTGCTTTTCATCCAAATGTGATATGCCGACAAAGCGAATCAGTTCTGCTCCTTGATTTTTTAATTCGTTTTCTATCTCTTGGTTTAAGTATTTCATGTTTCTTTTTTTGTAATAGGGATATAAATATCTGTTATAAGCTCCGAAGCCGGAGTTTTTTCGGGAGTGTTGATGTAAGTCTCAAAGGTGAGCTGTTCTCGCAGGGTATAATCGCTTGTCGGCAACCAGTCAAGGTAAATATGGCGGTACACCTTATTCAGTTCATGATAAAACCCTTTGAAACGAAAGATTGCATATTCTCCCGCATGAATCTCATAAACGCCAAAGCCTTTCGGCGTTTCAAATGATTTGGGCAATATTACCCCAATCATAAAACGGCTTTGTTCTTCTGGCGTGATATACGGATAATCGAGAGTCAAACTTATGTATTTACATCCTTTTGAAGACAATTCATATTTTTCGGAAAATTGTAGCAACTGCTTCCACAAAACAGAGAAGCTATGGATGACATTATTTGTTCTTTCCAATTTCAAGTATGCGATTCGGATACCAGATATTTTTTCAATACTTGGTTCAATTCGTATCGGATTCTTTCTTTCAGGATTGACGTTTGAATGCTTTTTGCGAAATTCCGGAATGGAACAATTGAAATAACTCTTGAATGCCCTCGAAAGTGTATGCTTGTTCTGATAATTGATTTGCCCGAGAAGTTTCGGGACACTTATATCAGTTGTTATTAACTTAAATGCAATGTACTCTAATCTCAGTCGTTGAATGTACATTCCCATATTTTCGTCACAAACTGCTTTGAAAAGCCTGCGAAAATAATATTTGGAGATACCTGCAACATGCGATAGCTTGTCGGAATCAAGGTCGTCAAACAAATGGCGGTTGATATACTCCTGAACTCTTATAATCAAATCATATTGCACATGAGCCATATTGATCTTTTGTTTCCACCTCTTGATATTCGGAAGCCGTTTGGACATTTCCGCTCTCAATTCTTCCGAAGTGAGATTGACTCCTGTCTCTTTATAATATTCTTCGGGGAAAAGCCCCCAAAGATAAATGAGATAATCCATTGAGAAATCATAGAGTTTAACCCCGTTGTGCAAACAATAGTCGCAATACTCCACATTTTGGTTTGCCTTAAGATTGGTATAATCTATGTCTAATGGGATTCCACACGTTTGGCAATATTTTGTTTCAGCATTGATTTTCATATATTTCTTGTTCTTTGGGTGCAAAGTTAATCAATAGATTGTGCTAAAGGTTACCATAAGTAGTCTTCTTTTAAAAGAAAATAGGGAATGCCTTAATATAATTATAGATTCAATACTTTACATATAGAAATGGGTGATTATATTTTCATTAGTGTAAAATTTCTTTCTGTTAGGATTCTATTTAATAATTTGAGGGTACCCCTTAACTATAAATTAGCATTATTGATTTTCCCTTGCATCACTTAACCAAACTTGCTCTTATCTCTGTGTTAGGAGAAGAAGCAAAAACAGATCGTTTTATCGTGATAAGTGAAAGAACAGCGGCGGATAAAGTTGGTGGTTATTTCGGTGTCCAACCTGGACATCCGGAATAGATAAATTATACAGCCTACGCCTGAAATTGAATATTTGCCGGGTTCTTTTATTTCCCCTTTTGTGTTCTTTATCACTCCCTCACATTCTTTACTTTGCATCCCAAAACTTTCCCGTCGTCGTGCCTGTTTCAGGACATACGCGCGATGCGGAACTAAAAATCAGAGTATTATGGATGAAAAAGAAAAGAATGCAGGAGGGACGCTAACCACGAACTTACCGGATCTGGCATGTTACATGCAGTCGGTGATCGGACAGTTGGAAGCGGACAAGAAACGTTCGGCGGTACATACGTACACGTATGCGCTGAAATCTGTTACGGAGTTTTACGGGGGTGAAGGAACACCGATGCCGGTGGGTGAAGTTTTCACTCCGGGCAGGTTGAAGGAGTATGAGGAATGGATGAAACTGGAAGGGGCGCGAAAGAGAAGCTCCGGCAAGGAAGGGGCGCAAAAGATAGATAGGGGGCCGAAAGGGTTGAGCCTCAATACCATCTCTACCTACATGCGTGATTTGAAGGCGGTGTACAATCGGTTCGGGAGTTGTCTGTTTTGCCTTTCGTCCAAATGCGATATGCCGACAAAGCGAACCAGTCCTGCTCCATGATTTTTTAATTCATTTTCTATTTCTTGGTTTAAGTATTTCATGTTTCTTTTTTTGTAATAGGGATATAAATATCTGTTATAAGCTCCGCAGCCGGAGTTTTTTCGGGAGTGTTGATGTAAGTTTCAAAGGTGAACTGTTCCCGCAGGGTATAATCGCTTGCCGGCAACCGGTCGAGGTAATTATAGCCGTACACCTTATTCAATTCATGATAAAACCACGCCGATACCCAGTATCGCACCCCCCTACTGCCAATTGAATCCACCAGGCCGAACAGCAGGTAGATGCCTAATTGCAGAATCTGTAATTCGGGTTATATTCCCCGTAATTTATCTACTAAGTATATTCTCTTAACCACATACCTTTGTAACATGAAAAACAACAATTTAAACAATAGATAATTATGAGCAAGAAAGTATTGATTTTATCATCCAGTCCGCGACGCGGGGGAAATTCTGATACACTTTGTGATGAGTTTATGCGTGGAGCCACAGAGGCGGGGAACGAAGTGAAAAAGGTTTTTCTACGGGACAAGACCATCCACTATTGTACGGGATGCGGCGTATGCAGCCAATATAAGAAGCCGTGCCCTCAGAAAGATGATGCGGCGGAAATTATTGAGAAAATGTTATCGGCCGATGTTATCGTTTTAGCGACACCCGTTTATTTTTATGCAATGAGTGCACAGTTGAAAACGTTACTCGACCGTTGTTGCGGCCCTTATACCGAAATGATTAATAAGGAGTTTTATTTTCTCGCTTCTGCTGCCGAGGGTAAAGAGGGACTTCCTTATTTGGAACATGTATTCGATAACCTCATGGGATTTATCGATTGTCTGGAAAATCCGGTAGTGAAAGGTAAAGTGCTTGCTACCGGTGTTTGGCATGTGGGTGAAATAAAAGGTAATCCGGCATTGGCAGAAGCATATGAAATGGGGAAACAAATTTCATAATATAGATTGGTATAGAATAAATTATTTCAAAACATAATCCTAAAACAGTATGGAAACAAAGACAGTAAAAGCTTACGGAACAGAATCGGCTGAAACACCGCTTCATCGTTTGGATATTCAGCGTCGTTCACTTCTACCGAACGATGTGGAAATTGATATTTTATATTGTGGAATTTGTCACTCAGACCTTCATTCTGTGCATAATGACTGGGGCGGAACTATTTATCCCATAGTTCCCGGACATGAGATTGTAGGATGTGTTACAGGAATTGGTTCGGATGTGACAAAATTTAAGGTTGGTGATTTAGCTGGTATTGGTTGCATTGTTGATAGTTGCGGACATTGCGAACACTGTCACAACGGTGAAGAGCAATATTGTGATGAAGGCTGGACTGTTGTTTTTAATTCGCCCGATAAATATCTTGGCGGACAGACCTATGGCGGTTTTTCGCAAGCTATTGTGGCCGATGCCAATTATGTACTGAAACTTCCTGAGACGATTGATCTTGCAGCATCAGCTCCCATTTTGTGTGCAGGAATTACCGTTTATTCGCCATTGAAGCATTGGGGGGCAGGTCCCGGAAAGAAAGTAGGTATTGTCGGTATCGGTGGGTTAGGCCACATGGCAATAAAGATTGCCAAGGCGATGGGAGCCCATGTTACTGTGTTTACAACATCTCCTTCAAAAATGAATACAGCCAGAGAATTGGGTGCAGACGAAGCTGTTCTGTCCACCGACCCCAGACAGATGGAATATCAGACTCGTTTTGATATGATCCTGGATACGGTTTCCGCACGGCATGACGTAAATATGTATCTGAATGCCTTGAAAGTGGACGGTAGTCTCGTTTTAGTTGGCCTTCCTAACCAACCGCTTGAAGTCGGTGCATTCAATATTGTAAATGGCCGCAAAAGTTTCTCCGGTTCCAATATTGGCGGTATTGCCGAAACACAAGAGGTGATTGATTTCTGTGCGGAACATCATATTACGGCTCAGATAGAGTTGATTGGTGTTGATCAGATAAACGAAGCCTTCCGACGTTTGGAGAAGAATGATGTCAAGTACCGTTTTGTGATTGACATGAAAGCGAAAAAAGTTTCTCCGAATACCGATAATGTGATGTAAGGTCCCATAGACTGATAACACGGACATGGTCCGTGTGTTTCATTTCCAACATATTGGTAGATATCAAAAAAAGCATTCTGTCCTTGTAAGGTATGGAATGCTTTTTTGCGTAATGCCGTTAGTTAGCTGTCTGTATCGCAGTGGCACTTTATGCCAAACTTAAAATTGGTGTAGGCATAAAGAAGCATAATCTGTAATTCGGGTTATGATGTCTGTAATATGTCTACAAGGAGTCTCTTTTCTTCCTTGTATATTTGCAATGTAGAAAGAAGACAATCAATTATTTAATTACTAAAATCAAGGAAGATATGAAACGAAATTTATTATTGGCAGCAACATCGTTTACGATGCTCAGTGCAAATCCTTCTTTTGCTCAAACCGATGCAGATAATTTCTATAGAAGCAATGTGGTAAATATGGAGAAGGTATCCTTTCCCAATCAGTACAAAATGAAAGTGGCAGGTAATCTCTTTTTGCCTAAAGAGATGAAAGCAGACGAGAAACGTCCGGCAATTATTGTAGGACATCCTATGGGAGCCGTCAAAGAGCAGAGTGCTAATCTCTATGCTACGAAAATGGCCGAACGCGGTTTTGTAACTTTATCCATCGACTTATCTTTCTGGGGAAGCAGCGAAGGAGAGCCTCGCAATGCAGTCCTTCCGGAGCTTTATGCGGAAGCCTTCAGTGCTGCAGTCGATTATCTGGGGACACGTTCATTTGTCGAACGTGAGCATATCGGTGTGATTGGGATTTGTGGCAGTGGAAGTTTTGCCATCAGTGCGGCAAAAATAGATCCTCGTCTGAAGGCCATTGCAACCATAAGTATGTACAACATGGGGACAGCCAGTCGTAATGGGCTGAAGCATGCCTTGACTTTGGAGCAACGGAAGCAAATCATGGTCGAAGCCGCTGAACAACGCTATGTAGAGTTCTTGGGTGGAGAAACCCGATATACTGGTGGAACTCCTCATGAAATAACAGAAAACTCCGATCCGATAGCACGTGAGTTCTATGAGTTCTACCGTACTTCACGGGGAGAATATACTCCTGAAGGAGCAACCCCATTGACCACTACACATCCCACGCTCAGCAGCAATGTCAAGTTTATGAATTTTTATCCGTTTGCTGATATTGAAACCATTTCACCACGTCCGATGCTTTTTGTTACCGGAGAGAATGCACATTCGCGTGAATTCAGTGAAGATGCCTACCGGCTTGCCGCCGAACCAAAAGAACTCTATATTGTGCCTGGTGCGGGTCATGTGGATCTTTACGACCGCGTGAATTTTATTCCGTTCGACAAATTGGAGGATTTCTTTAAGACATATTTGAAATAATAAAAGTTCATCCGACACAAATGCGTAGTTTTTTCTCATGCATTGCTGGAATCTGGTTTATCCGAAGAATGCGTTGTCTTGACGTTAGCTCCAGGTGCGGACATCCGTAACCTTGAATGCCGGTTCCATTTACCGGCCGGGGTAAATGCTTTTACATACCGAGGTAAATGGATTTACATGCCCAGGTAAAAGCTTTTACGTGCCTGGGTAAATGGATTTACGTCGATAGTAAAATTTAGGTAAATATAATATTCTGATTATCAATTCCATTTAAACGCTGATTCAACTGCGCATGTATCGGGTGAACCATAAAAAAGAAGGATATGGGAATGAAATATGATATAATCATTCTTTTGAGTTACTTTGATGGAGGATATACCAGGGGAAGAAATAAAATCGATAACTAAACAATCAAATCATGGAAATAATTAAGAATAAGGACTATGAAGGCGAACGTCCTTTGTTTGCCACACACGACTTGCAATTGGAAAACGTAACGATTCATGCCGGTGAATCCGCATTAAAAGAGTGCAGTAATATCATAGCAGTGAACTGCCGTTTTGAAGGTAAATATCCTTTCTGGCACACGAATGGTTTCATTGTGAGAAGCAGCTTTTTTACGGAAGGAGCACGTGCCGCACTTTGGTATTCACAAAATCTCCAGATGATGGATACCGTGGTAGAAGCTCCGAAAATGTTTCGTGAAATGGATGGTATCAAATTGGAAAACGTACAACTTCCCAATGCGTTGGAAACGTTCTGGCATTGTCGTAATGTAGAATTAAAAAAGGTACAGATAGATAAGGCCGATTACCTGTTCATGCATAGTGAAAATATCCGTATTGATAATTATAGCCAGAACGGGAATTATTCTTTTCAGTATTGCAAGAACGTAGAAATTCATAATGCTGTCATTAATTCGAAAGATGCCTTTTGGAATACGGAGAATGTAACCGTGTATGACTCTGAATTGAACGGAGAGTATTTGGGGTGGCACTCTCACAATCTACGTCTGGTAAATTGCAGAATCTCGGGAACGCAGCCACTTTGTTATGCTCACGACCTTGTTATGGAGAATTGTATGATGGCTGATGATGCTGACCTTTGTTTTGAATACAGCAGTTTGCAGGCAACTATTAACACTCCGGTACATAGTGTGAAGAATCCGCGTACCGGCAGTATAACGGCAGAAAGCTACGGGGAAATCATTATGGATGGAAGTATTAAAGCTCCTGCTGACTGCGCACTGCAACTATGGGACAACTTAACTTGCTTTAGCGCATGAAGTACGATTTTGATGAAATAATTTCCCGTCGTAATAGCAATTCCTATAAATGGGATGCGGTGATGGAAGAGGGTGTTCTGCCTATGTGGGTAGCCGATATGGATTTCCGTACGGCTCCTGCTGTGGTTGAAGTGTTACGTAAGCGGATGGATCATGGCATTTTTGGCTATACCAAAGTCCCTCCGGTTTATTATGATGCCATTATAAACTGGTTCACACGCCGGCATGGTTGGCAGATAGATAGAGATTGGATTATATACACTTCGGGAGTCGTTCCGGCTTTATCTGCCATAATCAAAGCCCTGACAGTTCCGGGTGACCGTGTGCTGGTACAAACCCCGGTTTACAATTGTTTCTTTTCTTCTATTCGTAATAATGGTTGCGAAATAGTAGCTAATCCCCTTGTATACACGAATGGAACATACCGGATTGATTTTGACGATTTGGCAAGGAAGGCTACCGATCCGAAAGTAAGACTATTGTTACTTTGCAATCCACACAATCCTGTAGGAAGGGTTTGGACCCGGGCAGAACTGATGTGTATCGGTGAAATTTGCCTTCGTAATGATGTACTGGTTGTAGCGGACGAGATACATTGTGAGTTGGTTTACTCGGGGCATACTTATATACCTTTTGCTTCTATTTCGGATGATTTCCGAACTCGTTCGGTTACCTGTACTTCGCCAAGCAAAGCATTCAACCTTGCCGGATTGCAGATTGCCAATATCTTTGCGGCTGATGAATCTGTACGTGTGAAAATAGATAAAGCAATCAATTTGAATGAGGTTTGTGACGTGAATCCGTTTGGTGTGGAAGCCTTAGTGGCCGCCTACAATGACGGGGAAGAGTGGCTGGAGGAACTGAAATGTTATCTGTCGGATAATTACCTGTACATGAGGACTTTTTTCAATAAGTATCTTCCACAATTTCCTGTTGTGAAATTGGAAGGTACATATCTGGTATGGGTAGATTGTTCGGTGCTGAATCGTAGTTCAAAGGAAATTGCAGAGTTATTATTGAAGGCAGAAAAACTTTGTATAAACGAAGGAAGTATGTATGGAGAAGCCGGTGAAGGCTTTATCCGTATCAATATAGCCTGTCCCCGACAGATATTGATTGACGGCCTAAATCGATTGAAGAGAGGTCTTAAAGAAATGAGTCTTTGCTATTGTCGGGATAGGTAGATGCTGCTCCATGATACAATTGAGTAAATATAAGAATAGTATTCCCGATAACAGTAGATAACTCTAAATAAGCCGGTGATAACTCATTGTTTTGTCTTTTCTTCGGTACTTTGCAGCTGTAACCCAAACAAAAAACGAAAAGATGAAACGGATTTACGTAACTTTAGTGTTTGTTGCTGCTGTCTGTTGGCAGGTGGCAGCGCAAAATGAAGACCGGATACTTTCTGCAGATAGCCTGATTACGATGGATGGACGTTTAGACAGTTTATACAGATCCTTGCCGGAAGTGATGGTGGTAGGTGAACGCCCGATAGTGAAAGCTATGCAAGGCAAACTTATATATGACCTGCCACGGCTCCTCCGGAATTTAGCGGTAGATAATGCTTATGATGCAGTGAAGGAGCTTCCCGGTGTCACGGAAATGAACGATAACCTTACTTTAGGTGGAAAGAGCGTTACTGTTGTATTGGATGGCAAAGTGACTACAATGACTCCCGAACAACTGAACACTCTATTAAAAAGTATTCCTGCCAGTCGTATAGAGAAAGCTGAAGTGATGTATTCGGCTCCAGCACGTTATCAGGTGCGTGGAGCCATGATAAACATTTGTCTGAAGCAAGGTGATTCCGGAGCAGCCTCCCTGCAAGGAGAAATTTTCAGTGACTACCGGCAAAAGCATTATGAAAACCTGACTGAGCGTGCGAGCCTTCTATATTCCGGACATAAATTTTCTGTAGACTTTCTTTACTCTTACAGTCATGGACGGAACTATTTCTTGACGGATAAGAAGGCTTTGCACACCTTGTCGGATGGTACGATACATCCCATGAACACCAACGAATCTCAAAAAAGTCGTTTTAACAGACACAATTTACGCTTGGGAGGTGATTATCTTTTTGCCGACGATCATCAGCTCAGTTTGACATACAATGCCCAGTTTATGAATGGCTTTAATTTAAGTACAGTGAATGGTACACAAACCTCAAATGCCCGTACCCGGATGGTCGATCAACTACATAACGGGCGGATCGATTATCACACCCCATTCGGAATGAAAGCAGGAGTGGAATATACTTATTATCATTCGCCTTCTTCACAATTGCTACATAGCCGGTTAGAAGGCGATGAATTGAATTTTCGTAGTAGCGATTCTCAGCGTATCAATCGTTGGAAGCTTTTCCTTTCTCAAGAACATGAACTGCCTAATGGATGGGGAGTAAACTATGGAGCTGTCTATACTACAAGTTTAGACAACAGCTATCAATATTATTATAATTCTGAGAATGACAACATGATGTTGGAAAGCAACAACATGAAATCTCGTCGGCGGGAACAAACACTGAATTTCTATGCCGGATTTAACAAGAGTTTTGGCGATAACTTGTCTTTGGATGCCTCGTTGGCTGCCGAACAATTCCATACGACTGTATGGAATGAATGGAGTCTATATCCGGCTTTTAATCTCAATTACACTCCGGCACCGGGAAACGTGTGGCAATTGTCACTCAGCAGCGATAAAAGTTATCCCGACTATTGGGCAACTCAAGATGCCGTGTCCTATATGGGCGGAGAATATTCGGAAATTCATGGAAATCCTTATCTGAAACCGGAAATTAATTATCAGCTACAATTGACTTATATTCTGAAGAGTAAATATATATTCAATGTCTGGTATAGCCATACTAAAGATAATGCAACACAAACTCTTTATCAGTCCCCCGACCGATTGGTCGAGATCTATAAATACTTCAATTTTGATTTTGAGCAACAAGCAGGTATACAAGCTGTTGTTCCATTTACGATAGGTCGCTGGCTAAGTTCACGTTTTACGTTGACCGGCGTTTACGATCGCCAGAAAGACAGTGACTTCTGGAATATTCCTTTTGACAGGAATGTATATTATGCCATGTTGAATATGAATCATACCCTGACCCTTTCTTCCCGTCCGGATCTCAGGTTGATTGTGAATGGGATGATGCGCAGTAAGGCAATACAGGGCATTTATGATTTACCGGTATCCGGCAATGTAGATGTAGCACTCAGATATACCTTTGCTGGTGGGAAAGCGTTGTTAACCTTTCGGTGCAATGACTTGTTTGAAACGGCTCAAATCTCTCCGCATATTCGTTATGCCACGCAGAACGTAACAAACCATTATTCCGCTTTTCGTGAATTGGGTATCTCGTTTACCTATAAATTCGGAGGATATAAAGAGAAGAAACGTGAAGGTGTGGATACTTCACGTTTCAAGTAGATTTACTCTTAAAAATTAAGGAGGGGCTATTGGACAGGTATGGTTACTGTTATTTTAGTACCTTCCTTGTATGTCGGATCGATATTTATCTCTCCGGATAACCTGCGGATAATTAGTTGACACAGATATAGTCCTAATCCATTTCCCGGAGTAAACGTGTTGAGTTTCGAGAAACGTTCGAATACCTCTTTGTGCTTGTCAACCGGAATACCGCATCCGGTATCTGTCACACTGATATGAAGCTGTTGGTGTGCTTCATCCATGCGGTAACGGAGGGTGATAGTTCCTTTTTCGGTAAATTTATTAGCATTGTTCAACAAGTGTTCTATAACCAATGATAAATATTTCTCATGGGTAGACAAAATGACAGGGTGTTCCGGTAAGTCCATATGATATTCTATATCAGGCTTATGATACCGGCTTAGTTGCTTCATTTCTTGTATGCAGATATGATGTAAATCGACTTGTTTACAAGGCAGTTTTTCCTGTGATACATCCAAGCTGGATACCTCGAGCATATTATTGATCAGTGAAGTCAGTAAGACCGTGTTCTTCTGCACCTCGTGTGAGAAGCTTTCGCGGTTTTCTTTATCTACTTCATCATTGAATATCAAATCAGAGAAACCGACAATGGCGTTAAGTGGTGTTCGTATCTCGTGGCAAATAGAATTAATGAAAGCTGTTTTCATCTTTTCACTTTCTTCGGCCTTTTGCTTGAGATTCCGGAGGTGAATCTTCATTTTTTTTTCTTTTTTCAGATTGTGATATAAATAAAGACAGATAACGATTACAATGGTCAGGATGATGAACAGGCATATCACTAAGATGCGTTTATTTTTTATTTCAAGTTGTGACTTTTCATTATTCAATTTGTTCACCTCATATTTTATTTGGAGTTCACTAAGTTGCTTTTGCATATTTTCAGTGTTTAGCGAATCTTTATACTGAGCAGATATTCTAAGGTATGCCAGCGCCTCCTTAAAATTGCCCATGGCCTCATATGTTTGTGATTGGATGTCGTAGAGTCCTGGCAGATTGTTTGGAATTATCGTTTGAGCTATTTGAATCAGACTGTCATTGGCAATTAATGCTTTCTCGTAATTGGGGTGAGGCTTTAAGTTCAAGTAATAGTTGTCCATTGATAGGAAATAATTGTACCGGTCGTACGGATTTGTCAGCTCCTTGTTCAGTTTTACTATTTGCTGCCAGTAATAATCCATCTTCTCGGGAGCTACCATGATAGCATTTGTCAACAGTGACGCATAGATTTGTAACTCACGTGCAGCCAGATTGTAAAAGGGGCGTTTTGCTTCGTAATGATCTTTATAATACAGTTGCTGATTTTCCAAATCTTCTTCCAAAAGACGGATCGCTGAGTCACATTCGTTCAAAAAGCTATAGATATTGGATAATTTCCAAACAATCATTGATACAAATTTAATGCGTTTCTCAGGAGGTAATTGCTTGGATAAGTTCATTGCTGTTTCCAAATAGGGGAGTGCTTCTTTCATCATTTCATTGGAATGAAGGCTACTTCCGGTGATATAAGCTTGTACGATCTTACTGTATAGAGATGGTGCGTCCGATTTCTTTTCTTCCGTAAACTGCAATTCCTTCGCAATGGCCTCTTCTGTCTCGTTATGGCTGCATAGCACATCGAAAAAACGCATGTGAAGATAAGCTGATAAAGGAATTATTTCTTTGACATTATGAGTTGCTTTTATCAGATTCATATAATGATACGCTGAATCCATGCGGTATTCTTTAGCCTCTCCACATGCAAGATCATTCAATGCATCAAGCATCATGGGTGTGTCACCTGCCTTTTTAGCTTCTCTATACATGCCAAGCAAATATGTTTTTTCGTCCGGTGTTTCAAAACAGATATCTGCCAAGTTTCTGTAGATACTGATTCGTTGAGCGGATACTGTTGTATGTTTTAGTTGTAGTAAGAGGCTGTCTTTTGCATGGTGATCTATAGCTGATACTATTCCGGTACAGATACATAGAGCCACAAAGATTATATATCGTATCATATTGCTTGTTTGTTTGTAAGTAGCAAATATACGTCTTTTTTCCCTGAAAAATCCAGCAATGATGTGGCATCTTTTTATCTCCACTAAAAAAAGGTAATAAAGACAACTTTGATATGGAGTTAATTGTTAATTTTGCGACTTCATTTACTAACTTAATAACTCTCAATATGAAATCAGACATAGAAATAGCACGTAGTGTTGAATTGAAGAAAATAAAACAAGTGGCTGAAAGCATCGGCATACCTCGCGATGAAGTAGAAAATTATGGCCGGTATATCGCAAAAATCCCTGAATATCTGATTGATGAAGAAAAGGTGAAACAGAGCAATCTGATTTTGGTCACTGCCATTACCGCAACGAAAGCAGGGATTGGTAAAACGACTGTATCCATAGGGCTTGCATTAGGATTAAACAAGATAGGTAAAAAGGCAATTGTTGCTTTGCGTGAACCTTCCCTGGGACCGTGTTTCGGTATGAAAGGAGGGGCAGCAGGAGGAGGTTATGCCCAGGTACTTCCGATGGAAAAGATTAATTTGCATTTTACCGGTGATTTTCATGCCATCACTTCGGCTCACAATATGATCTCTGCATTACTGGACAATTATTTATACCAGAATCAATCTAAAGGTTTTGGTCTGAAAGAGATTCTCTGGCGTCGCGTACTCGATGTCAACGATCGTTCATTGCGCAATATCGTAGTTGGTCTTGGTCCGAAAACAAATGGTATTACACAGGAATCCGGATTTGACATTACACCGGCTTCGGAAATTATGGCTATTCTTTGTCTTTCAAAGGATGTAGATGATCTCCGCCGTCGTATCGAAAATATTCTTTTAGGCTACACCTATGATAACAAACCGTTTACTGTAAAAGATCTGGGTGTGGCAGGGGCTATTACTGTCTTGCTGAAAGATGCTATACATCCGAATCTGGTACAGACTACCGAAGGCACCGCTGCATTTGTACATGGTGGCCCATTTGCTAATATTGCCCATGGCTGTAACTCTATTTTGGCAACAAAAATGGCGATGACTTTTGGAGATTATGTTATCACAGAAGCCGGCTTCGGTGCCGATCTGGGAGCAGAGAAATTTTATAATATTAAATGTCGTAAGAGCGGGCTTCAACCACGTCTGACAGTGATTGTTGCCACAGCACAAGGGCTCAAAATGCACGGAGGAGTAAGCCTGGACCGAATTAAAGAACCGAATCTTGAAGGATTGAGAGAAGGTTTGCGCAATTTGGACAAGCATGTTCGTAATCTTCATTCGTTCGGTCAGACGGTTATCGTTGCTTTCAATAAATTTGCGAGTGATACGGATGAAGAAATGGAGTTGCTTCGTGAGCACTGTGAGCAGTTAGGAGTAGGCTATGCTATCAATAATGCCTTTACGGAAGGAGGTGAGGGTGCTGTCGAACTGGCGAACCTTGTGGTTGAAACAATTGAGAATAAACCGTCTGAACCGTTACAGTTTACATATAATGATGGAGACAGCGTACAGCAGAAAATCGAGAAAATCGCAATCAATCTATATGGTGCAAGTGTCGTGACTTATAGTACACTGACCCGTAACAAGATTAAATTGATTGAAGAAATGGGTATTGGTCATTATCCTGTATGTATTGCTAAAACCCAATATTCTTTCTCTGCCGATCCGAAAGTATATGGTGCGGTAGATAATTTCGAACTTCATATTAAAGATATCGTTATAAATAACGGTGCCGAGATGATCGTAGCGATTGCGGGCGAAATAATGCGTATGCCGGGTTTACCTAAAGAACCACAAGCTCTGCATATTGACATCGTGGATGGTAATATTGAAGGATTGAGTTAGAGATAGTCCGATATAAAGCAATAAATAAATCCCCGCTATTCTTTTTGAAAGAATGGCGGGGATGACGGATATATAGAGTCCAGTGTGCTACTTCTTGATTCTTTCTAACACACTGTACGATTGTAGCTCCTTCTTATTATTGTATTGTTCAGAGCGGACAATTCCAATATTGGGTGCATACCATTCATATCCATAACCTTTTATTGTTTCCTGAGGAGTCCAGATATTCATTTCATACTTTACTTTGGTACAATAGAATGCTCCTGCTGGAGTGTTTACCGTTTCGGTAGCAACAAATTCCCGGTCGAAGATAGAAATTTCGGCGCGGTTATTTTTATTGCCTTTTTGATAAAGACGCAGAGTGCCGTCATCAAACTCGTCATCGTCTCCCGGATTCATTGGATCGGAAAATGCATTCGGGTAATTCATTAAATCTCCCATCATATATACATCGGCATTCATCATATTAAGTGCAGTGGGGAATGTGGCCACATCTCCCATACTCATAGAGAAGTTACCGTCATTGCAGCGAGCTACCATTTGCCCGGAATTGAGTGTTTTTCCGAAAGCATCAGTAAATGTATAGTTGGCTACTACTTCCATTCCTGAAGGGTAATCGTAGGCTTGGTCTACTCTGTAGACAAGGATGTTGGTGAGTTTACCATCAGCGGTGTAACAATTACGAGTGATTTGCTCACCTTCTTGATTAGGAAAGAAGAAGGCGCAATCCTGATTTTGAGCCATAGCTCCTGCAGCAACAAATAATGTAGTTGCAACCATTAAATTTCTTATTTTCATATCAGTTTAGGTATTAAGTGAATATCTTCTTTTTTTAACTACTTAACAACGGTTCTTGGGAAGGAAAGGTTTTAGGGTGGGGTGTTAATGCCATGTTAAAAGAGCAAAAAAAATGCCCGCAACTTTCTTCACAGAGAATTGCGAGCCCACGTATGTTATTGTTTAATACTAAAATGTGCTATTTAATAAGCGAAGATCGGATATTTTTCCATTGTCTTATTGACACGTGCACGTACTTGTGCTATCACTTCTTCGTTCTCTACGTTCGATAGAACGGTTTCGATCATTTCTGCAATCTCCAGCATCAGATCTTCTTTTGCACCACGAGTCGTGATAGCGGGAGTACCCAAACGGATACCTGAAGTCTGGAACGCAGAACGACTATCGAACGGAACCATGTTTTTATTGACTGTTATATCAGCAGATACAAGTGCTTTTTCGGCAACTTTACCTGTCAAGTCAGGATATTTACTGCGTAGATCCACCAGCATCGAATGATTATCCGTACCGCCGGAAACGATGGTAAAGCCACGGTCAATTAAGGCTTGTGCCAATACGGCAGCATTCTTTTGTACTTGCTTCTGATATTCCTTATATTCCGGTTGCAAACACTCACCGAAAGCTACGGCTTTAGCTGCAATTACATGTTCCAGCGGACCACCCTGTATTCCGGGGAATACAGCTGAGTCGAGCAACTGAGACATCATTTTAATTTCTCCTTTTGGAGTTTTCTTTCCCCATGGATTGGGGAAATCTTTACCCATCATGATTACACCGCCACGAGGTCCCCGCAAAGTCTTGTGGGTAGTTGAAGTTACGATATGAGCATATTTCACCGGGTTGTCCAACAGTCCTGCTGCAATTAATCCGGCAGGATGTGCCATATCAATCATAAGGATCGCACCCACCTTATCGGCAATTTCGCGCATACGTTTGTAATCCCATTCACGAGAGTAGGCTGAACCTCCTCCAATTATCATTTTGGGTTTCTCACGTAATGCCACTTCTTCCATCTGGTCGTAATCCACGCGACCAGTTTCCTGTTTTAAATTATATTCGCAGGGAGTGTAAATGATTCCCGAAGTATTTACTAATGAACCATGTGAAAGGTGACCTCCGTGTGCCAGATTCAGTCCCATGAACTTGTCGCCCGGGTTCAACACAGCAAGAAATACAGCAGCATTAGCCTGTGCTCCTGAGTGAGGTTGTACATTGGCCCATTCTGCACCAAAAATCTCTTTCAAGCGGTCGATGGCAATTTGTTCACTCTGGTCTACCACCTCACAGCCGCCATAATAGCGTTTACCCGGATATCCTTCCGCATATTTGTTGGTAAGACAAGATCCCATTGCCTCCATCACCTGATCACTCACGAAATTCTCTGATGCGATCAGCTCAATGCCTTTCAACTGACGTTGATGTTCTTTTTCGATAATCTCGAAAATTAAATCGTCTCTTTTCATTATTTGTTATAATAAGATTAAAGTATATCTTGAAACCTTTATTATTATAATCGCACAAATTTAGGTAATATTTAAAGAGTGTGCAACCTTTTAGCTAAAAAAGTTATTTAAAATATAACTCCGAGTGAAAAACTAAGTACATTATCACGGCGTCGAAAAGTGATATTACTTACTTCGGGCTTACCTTCGACGTCTATATTATCGTAAGTAACAGACTTCGACAAGTTGCGAAGTCCTTGTTCATAACGGAAATCGAAAAAAATACGTGAAATGCTGACGCTTACTCCGATCACTGCGCTGGCATTGAAGGGATGTAACCTCTCATGGATGCCTTGCTGGTCGAAGTTCTCAAAGGTGATTTTATTTTTTTGATTCCACAGATATCTTAGTTTCGGTCCGGCAAAAAGAGACATGCTGTAAGGGCCTTGTCTTACTACGTGATAGCCGTAAAGCAACGGAAAATCAATACTGTGAATAGTTGAATTAACCGATGCATAGTCAGGTTCGATATCGGGATGTTGTGAACCCAGTTTGTCGAAAGTGATTTCGCATCTGCTGATGTTATACGATATCTCGGGCTGTATAAAATGTCTCTTCATGTTGAAGCGCATGAAGAGAGCACCGAAATAACCTATTTTATAATTATTCTGAATCTCGTCAATGGTTACATCTTTGATTTTCAGATTGGAAACCAAAAACATGGAAGAGTTAAAACCACCCCTGATTCCTACATTTATTTTGCGGTCATCCGGGCGTTTTTCCTTTTTATGATCACCTTCACCATAAGCGGCAAAAGTAATCCACATATATATAAAAAGGAGAATCACTCGTTTCATAGCTTCACTTTGTTTTCTTTTCTACTGACCAACCGAATTTACCGATCTTTTCTCCCAGATTATAATATCCCCCATGTACATATACAAGCGGATTAGCTTCTGCCAGTTCCAGTTTTCCGGTTTCCCGGTTTAAGTGACGGTCATCTGCCCGAATGTTTACCACATCGGCAATAAACATATCATGTGATCCTAAAGATACAATTTCTTTTACCCGGCATTCGATACAAAGGGGAGATTCCTCAATGAGAGGCGCACTTACCACCGTGCATTTACCCGGTGTCAGTTTCATTTCTTCAAATTTGTGATAATCCTTACCCGACCGTACCCCACACCAATCTGTTGCAAAAGCCATATCCCGGGTTGTCAGGTTGATCACAAACTCCATATTCTTTTTTATAATAGGATAGGAGTAGCGTTCGGGACGGACAGAAATATAGCACATCGGTGGATTGGTACAAATGGTTCCGGTCCAAGCTACCGTAAGTATATTGTATTCACTTTCATTGTTTCCGCAACTTACCAGTACGGCAGGCAACGGATAAATCAGGGTTCCGGGTTTCCAGTCTTGCTTCATCTTTTTTATTAATAGCGTGCTATATGCGCTACAAGTGCTATTACGTCATAGCACAGTATTTTAAAACTCGTAGCGCTGTGACACGTAACTAAATGATTGTGATATCTTCTCTTTTCTGTTCTTTTTCGCAATAATGGCATTTTATAACGCAACTATCCTTGTCAATCACATGGAATAACGTGGCCATCGGTTCATTGTTCGTAATACATTTCGGGTTGGCACATTTCACTATACCTTTTAACTCGTCCGGCATACGTACCTCTTTCTTTTCTACCACTTCGTAGTCACGGATAATGTTTAGTTTTACATGAGGTGCTACTACGGAAATACGGTTGATTTCTTCGTCACAGAAGAACTTGTCAGCAATCTTGATGATCCCTTTCTTACCCAGTTTCTTGCTGTCCAGATTGAATCCGATAGTAATATTGGTCGTCATGTGTTCCAACCCAAGCAGTGAAACTACAGTAAAGAGTTTCTCCGAAGGGATATGGTCAATAACAGTGCCGTTTTTCAGTGCGGCCACCTGTAGTTCTTGTTTATTCTCGCTCATGATTTTATAAAATATCTTGTAAAGTGATTCCTAATACATCGCAAAGTATAGCTTGACGGGCATATAGACCGTTCTGTGCCTGCTGAAAGTAGTATGCTTTCGGACTATCGTCCACGTCATAAGCTATTTCGTTAACACGTGGCAATGGATGCAGTATACGGAGGTTGGGACGAGTGTTTTCGAGCATTTTCGCTTTCAGGATATATACATTCTTCACCCGTTCATATTCCATTAGGTCAGTGAAACGCTCACGTTGTACTCGGGTCATGTAAAGAATGTCCGCATCCTTAATTACCTCTTCGTTGAAGTCTGTGTGCTCCACATATTTTATGTTATGTTCTTTGCAATAAATCTTATATTCTTCCGGCATCTTCAGCTCTTCGGGAGCAATGAAGTGGAAAGTCGGATTAAAATGCCGCATTGCCATCAGTAAAGAGTGTACTGTACGTCCGTATTTCAGGTCACCTACCAGATAGATGTTCAGATTCTCCAGTGTACCTTGTGTTTTATAAATGGAATAGAGATCGAGCATTGTTTGTGAAGGGTGCTGATTGGCTCCGTCTCCGGCGTTTACGATAGGCACAGGGGCCACTTCACTGGCATAGCGTGCTGCTCCTTCCAGAAAATGCCGCATTACAATCACGTCAGCGTAGTTACTAACCATCATAATTGTATCTTTCAGAGTTTCCCCTTTGGATGAACTGGTGGCTTTAGGATCCGAGAATCCGATAACCCGTGCGCCCAGGCGATTGGCAGCGGTTTCGAAACTTAGCCGGGTGCGGGTAGAAGGTTCAAAAAATAGGGTAGCCACTACTTTACCTTCCAATAACCGGCGGTTGGGATTCTTCTCAAATTGTTTCGCCATTTCGAGCATATAGAGGATTTTTTCTTTCGAATGCTCCGCTATGGTTACTAAACTTCTGTTTTCCATATCGTTATATGTTTATTGATATATCCTTTATTTCGGTTTGTAAAGATACGAAGAAAAATATAGGTTCTGCAAGATTTTCATCGTCTTTTTATGAGTAATTCCACTACTATGACTATTTATATTTTGCATAATTATTTGGAAAATATGCGCAATAGTATTACCTTTGCACTGTAATTAATGAATGATATGAACCGATTGTTTACTACATATAGCATACACAATGCCGTGCGAGAAAATAAGATTCTGTACGGACACTGCATTGTGCATGTACATTGGTTTAGCGGATTTATCTGAATTACTCCCTGTTTTGTAGTTTGATTTATCTCTTTTCGTTCCCCTTATTAAATATAAGGTGAAAGGGAGGATCTGTCCGGCAGCTCATACATAAAAGTTGCCAGGGATTGCATTGTGTAACTTTTTAAAATATACGAGTATGTTTTCCATTATATCTATCATGTTTTTAGGTATTGGCATCGGTTATTTGCTGCGTAACCTGAAATTTCTGGAGAAAGTAGAAAAGAGTACTTCGCTTACGATATTCCTGCTACTTTTTGTGCTGGGCCTTTCGATAGGCTCCAATAGTTTAATCGTAAATAATCTGGGTAAATTCGGATGGCAAGCCATTGTGTTGGCCACTTCAAGTATCTTGGGCAGCATGTTGGCTTCTTTTCTCGTATTACGCCTGTTTTTCAAGAAAGGAGGAAAATCATGAAAGGTAGTCTGATTGTTGTCGCATTTTTCTGTATAGGCTGTTTGGTCGGAATCTTCAATGATTTCCAGTTTGACATGCACAATCTTTCTATGTATATACTTTATGCGTTGATGTTGCAGGTTGGCATCAGTATCGGAAGCAATAAGAATCTGAAATTTCTGATCAAAAGTCTACGCCCCAATATGCTTTTAGTGCCGATAGCTACTATTGTCGGAACCCTTCTTTTTTCAGCTTTTGCCAGTTTATTGTTGAGTCAGTGGAGTGTATTCGATTGTATGGCAGTGGGAAGTGGATTTGCATATTATTCCCTTTCATCCATCTTGATTACTCAGTTTAAGGAAGCTTCTGTAGGATTACAGTTGGCAACGGAACTTGGTACAATTGCTTTGCTGGCCAATATTTTCCGCGAAATGATGGCATTGCTGGGCGCACCACTGATCAGGAAATATTTTGGGAAACTGGCCCCTATTTCTGCTGCCGGTGTAAATTCAATGGATGTATTGTTGCCGTCCATTACTCACTATTCGGGAAAGGACATGATACCTGTTGCCATCTTTCACGGAATCCTCATTGATATGAGTGTACCTTTCTTTGTTTCATTCTTCTGCAGTTTATAGTTATATTTCTTCATTAACTATCTCCCAGCCATTAATCTTGATAATGACCGGGATGTAGTTATCGAAGGATATTTCAATGGTGAAATCATGGTTATGCTCAAAATCAATATTGGGATTTTCGCCTATGAGTTTACCAATAAGATTCTCATCATAGCGGATTGTACCTGTTTTGTCGGCAATTCGCAGCCGGGGTTCTCTATCCTTTTCCAGTCTCATTACATTGAAGTCGGCAATCAACGGATCTGATTGTCCCGATGATGCTTCATAAATGGGAATATAGCTTATCTGGTCATCATCGGAGAATTGTGAATCATATCCATACTTACCGTTATTATCCTCTATATAAATGTTGTCACTTCTGTCTTGATTCAAATTATGAGCAATGACCCGGATATGATTCGTCATTTGTTTCAAGTTTATCAATACAATTGTTTTTTCTTTACTGTTAAGCCCGACTATATCGTGCATACCGTGATAGAGCAGTTTGGGCTGATTGATTACCCGGTTGTCCTCCTGACGTTTTACAGATAGAAAGAAATCATCGATATAAGTTTTTCCCGGCACACATTCAGAAGTCTGATAAGTACTTTTATCATAGCCACCCCATGCTACAAATTGGTAACTGCCCTGTTTGTAAGGCAGCTCCATGACATAATCGTCATTGATTGAAGTCATAGAATCGTTTACCTGAGAGATAAAAAGCCCTTTTTCATCGAATATGAAAACAGCCAACCGATCGATACCTTGTGGAGTGTTCTGTCTTGAGTCTGCATTTGTATCATAGCTGAATTTGAGGGCCAACCCTCCATCATCCCGGGGACATCCGGACATATCTTCCCGAATGCAATTCGTGAGTACGAAAGGCAATATAATGAATATGAATACTCTGAATCCGGCTTCTATCTTGCAGGTGAACATTCTGTGGGACATTAATTAGCTGGTTATAAATCGTGATCTTCTTCAATCACCTCCCAAGGGATAATCTGGATGTCGACTCCAATCCATGAATTAGGCTTGATTGGTTCTCCGCTGTCAAAGTTATCCGAAGGATTTCCCGGTGCTTGTATAGAATTGATGTTGATCTTAAAATATTGGTTTCTGTAGATATTATAAGGAGCCTGTGGTGTGACTGCATCACTGTTAACAAAAATATGATAGTAACACAATCCGTTGCTATACGTATTCTCCGATAATAGGTAGGCCCCATTGATAGATGGCATTTGCGGAGTATTTGCGGCACATAGCTCCGCAAACTTTTCTGCCGTAGGTCCATCTATAAAGTAATTGGCAACACCATCGGCAGTCCGCACGACAAAGAATGTTTTATCCGCCGGTTTCGGATTCACGATGATTTCAAAATCAGCCGCAACTGTAGGGGGATTTATTTTGGCAGATATGATGTTAGTGGGTGTAAATACCCCGCTGACACTGATAAAAGTTGCTGCATCCACATTGGATGTACCCGAAATATACTGGAATGCATTTTCCGTAGCATAAGAAAAAGAGGTAGGCACATCAGCCGAAGCATAAACGTTGATGGCATCTGCTCCCCTCGTAAAATCTGCTGCGGTATAATTAGCCCAGTTATAGTCTTTGATGAGAGCGTCCCTGTTATCCTGAATAAAGTAGAATTTTTTATTCAGGTTTCTCCAGCCGAACTTCAGATCTGTCATCGTTCCGCCTCCATTCACTACAAAGCTCTGTGATTGGAACACCGCCGCTTTTGCAGTGACGCGATTTACAGAAATGGTTATGTGATTGTTTTCGGCTTCACTTTTCTTCTCATATAAATCAGTAGCGGGCGTAAGGGTCGGATAAGCACTATTGAACATGACAAATCCATTTGTTTGATCGGCCAATTTTGTTATTTCTTGTGTGAAATCTTTATAGCTGAATGCACCTAATCCATTAGAAGTAATATAGTTCACTATTTCTGCATTAAGGTTTACTCCCGCAAAAATATATTTATCCGTCTTTTTGGTACTGACCGGTTGGCTGGTCACCCAGGTAGAACTCCCGGCTGGTTTCTGTGTGAGCGTACCTCCTGCGACCGTAAATTCAGCTACAGTAGGTGTATTGGGAGATTCTGCGTCATAAATAAACACATGTAGGGATTTCACTGTATTTTCCGCTGCAATTCCCGGATCTGTAGATACTGCACGTGTCTTCGATGCGTGGGGAATGCTGATGGAAAAAGAGGCATATGCATCCGGGGCAATTACGTCCGGATTGCTGGGCTGGTCAACCCAATCATTGTCATTGCTGCATGCGGCCATAGTCAATGCAACCAGTGTAGTCATAAAGATTTTACTTGTTTTCATTATCTTTTTATTTAAGTGGATATACTACGTTTTTTTCAGATAACAAATATACCTTCCAGACAGCAACGATTTGTGACTTTAAAAATGTATTTATAAACAAAAAGTGTCTATTGAAGCAACCCCTGAAAAAGAAAGCTCTGATAATGCAACGCACCGTCATCAAAGGGATTGTTCGTTTCGATAGGCGCAACAAAAGTTACAGATTACTTGTTTACAGATAAAAATATAAAAACAATGATTATGCGTGATATAAATACAGATTTAATAGATGCAATGAAAATATACTTACCCAAGGGGAATAATCTTGCAAATGCGCTGATGGACATTCTTTACCTTGGCAAAGAAGCTACTTACAGGCGGTTGCGGGGTGAAGTGCCGTTCACTTTTGCCGAAGTTGCCACCATATCTCAACACATGGGCATTTCTCTTGATAAAATAGTAGGGGCCGATTTGAATGACAACGCTATCGTTAATCTGAATATGTTGCAATGTCAATGCCCTGCGGAGACCTATTATTCTATTATTGATTCGTATATAAAGTTGTTCGGTCAATTGATTGAACGGGAAAGTTCGGAAAGAAGTACCTCCTCAAATACCGTTCCGCAAACCCTGTATTTAAAGTATGAAGCCTTATCCAAATTCCAGCTTTTCAAATGGATTTACCAACATGAAAGCACATATGCAGGCAGGCATTATGAAGATTTGGAGATTCCGGAAAAATTGATTGACAAGCAAAAAGAATTTGTAAATTTATCCCAGCTATTCCAGACAACCAATTATATATGGGATAAAGAGATATTTATCAGATTGGTCAATGAGATCAAGTTTTTCTTAAATATCAATCTGATATCAGAAGACAGTGTAAAAAGAATAAAGAAGGAATTATTGGTATTACTGAATGAATTGGAGGAGATCTCAGCTCAGGGAAAATATTCATCCGGAAAAGATGTGAAAATATATATATCCGATATCAATTTTGAGTCTACATATAGTTATGTAGAAACAGATATCTACCATCAATGCCTGATAGGGGTCTTTTCTATTAATTCCATAACTTCGAAAGATGATTTGCTATTTCAGCATTTGAAGGCATGGATACAGTCATTAAAGAAGTATTCAACTTTGATTTCGCAGAGTGGTGAGGTTCAGCGAATCCATTTCTTTAACCGGCAACAAGAACTGGTGACAAGTTTATGACGAAGTTTCGAAAATGGATACACGTCTTTACACACATTTCCGATTGTTGCATAATTGGACAACAAATTCATGTGAGATGTGATAATAGAAAAATCTTTGTTTACACCATTCATTAAACGCCACGGATTCCTTCCTGAAAAAGTCCATCTTTGTATCTGAGAAAATAAACCTAAACCCTAATGAAAAAATTAATGGTTATTCTGATAACCGGCCTTTTATATATGTCATGTACCGACAGTATGGAAGTGCCCGGAGATGCAGATAGAAATAATACAGAGGATGTATCGGTAAGGTTAGTGATAACCATACCGGCCTCCACTACATATGCCCGGACGCGAGGAACATTTGCGACGACCGATCATGAGTCTAAAATCAGTGAGATTCAAGTGTTAGTGTTTGAAGAAGGTAAATATAAGTACCGTGTACCCGGCATATCCATCAACAACACTTCATCCGCTGCTTCTTTTAAAGCTTTATTAAAATCAAGCAGTTCGCCTTTAAAATTACTCATATTAGCCAATGCTACCGATGCGGTAATAGCCAATGAGCCTTCGGTGGATGATAGCGAAGATTTGGTGAAAAAGAACATCAATCTCCGGTTCAACAATATCACTTCCGATTTTCCAATGTATGGGGAGTATGAATTGCCCGGCGGATTAGAAGCAACGGTTATAAATAATATTACCGGGATAAAGATGTTACGTTCCATTGCCCGGGTAGACGTGAAAGCTACGGAAGTGGCAAACTTTAAGCTGTCAGGGGTGAAAGCATATCGTGCCAATGACCACTTACAGATAATACCCGATGAAACCGGAGTCGTCAGGGTTACGCTTCCGAGCGTACCTGCCGGAAGTACCGGAAATGTAAACAGTGTCCTGTATCCTGTACCTGCTGAGGACCTGAATGAATTTTCAGCCCAACTCTACTTGCCTGAGGCCGATTCACCAGCCCCGGACAATCGGGTCAGTCAGGCAACCTGTATTATTGTGGAGGGTTATTATGAAGGAAGTGATCAACCGGGTTACTACCGTATGGATTTTGATCCCGATAATGTTGAAAATGCTTTCGGGCAAGTACTTCGTAATCATAAGTATATTTTCAATATAAAGAAGGTCTCAGGTCCGGGGTGGGGTAGTCCGGACGAAGCGGCGAATAATCGTTCCGCCCATATCGTAGCCGAAGTACAGGCATGGGATGATTATACCATTGACATGAGTTTCGATGGAGAACATCATTTTGGGGTATCTTCGCGAGAGATCATCCTCAAGAACAAAGCCGGTTCGGCAGGAATCATCAGTGTGAATACCGATCTTCCGGATTATACTTTACAATGGGCCGACGCGGCAGGAACTCCCCAAGGAACCGCCGACCAGTCATTAGCAAATGAATTCTTTAAAGTAGAAAAAACACAGAATGGGAGTCAACTGGTGATTACAGCTCTGCAGAACAATTCGGCAAGCAATATCCGCCGTACTCAAAACTTTATGATTACAGCCCATCGATGGCGTATTTTAGTGAATATACAGCAGAGATATGATGTCGCTGCCTACAAAACAATTGATCTTTTAACATTCAATGCCGGTTTGGGATATTTAGGAACGAATATAATTGGCTCTGGCAATGCAGAGGCGCGCGCAACCGGTCTTCGCGGAATACTCAATAATCAAAATAATTTCGGTCCGGCCGGAACAGTTGAATGCGGAGGATATAATCTGATTGGCGTGAGTGCGAGCAATAATAATCTGACAGATGCTCTTTTCGCGGCTTTTGATGTCGTTTATGTCCATTATATGAGCAATTCTTTATTCGGGATCTCGGATGCCCAGAAAGCGCACAATTGGGTGAAGGCTAAAAAGAACCGTGTATTGATTGTTTCTTATGATGCCAGTGATGTCAGCCAGAATTTATTAAAAGAGATATTGGGTGGAAATAGTGGCATTTCTTTTATCAGAAGTAATACCGGAGCATTTCCTTTGGCAAACCCGGTAGACAGTAATCGTTATTTTACTAGCACCGGTCCTTTTACCAGTGGTTCATATACTCCTGTCAGCACTGGTTTTTCCTTACGCAATTACGATTCTTTTCATGGTGAGATATTGCTTAATACCGATGCTTCTAAAGGCATCACTCCTATATTGATGGGATCTTCAGGAGGAATTGTTTTAGGCATAGACTACTCAAGAAGAATAGTCTATTGGGGCGATACGGATATAGGCAACTCGGGAACAGGTACAGGAGGGACCACTAATAATCGTATAAATAATGATGATGGGACCATTAATAATGATGCCTCCAAACTGATAGCCAATGTTTTTGCCTGGATAGCGGAGACTGTACTGTATGGAGAGTGATTACTATTCTCCGAGTGTAGCAAGCAAATCGTACGAAGGTACAAAAAACAATGTGCCTGTTACCGGAGTACTGAAGTCCAACAAACGATCGGTGTTCCCCACAGGGTCACCAATAAACATGTTCTCCAACATTTTGCGGGTAGTACTGAAGGTGCTGGCATAGCCGATAAAGTATGTTCCATATTCTCCTTTAGAAGTGTTGGCAAACGGCATATTGGCACGTACGATTTTCAAATCGTCACCGATATTGGTTACGGCATTGTGGGCATTTTGCGGTTTCTCTTCGTCCGACAATTCCACATCATTATATTTGCGGCGGCCAATCACCTTTTCTTGTGCTTCGACTGGAAGCGAGTTCCATGCTATCATGTCATGGATATATTTCTGCACAAAAACGTAACTGCCTCCTGCGAATTGCGGGTCTTCGTCACCGATAACTGCAAAATGATAAGGGTTTTCATCTACGGCCGGATTCTCCGTACCGTCTACGAAACCGATGATCGCTTTTCCGTCCATATATCTGAACCCGTGTGTTTCATCGATGGATTCTGCCACACCTTTGAGTTTTTCGTCAATTATAGAGGCAAATTCAAAACAGAGACCCATCTGTTTAGCCCGGATGTGCAGTAACAAGTCGCCCGGGGTAGATACAGCTATATATTTATCTCCTTTTATCTCTTCAAAGGTACTTAACTCTTTAGGTTTGTCCAACTCCGGAAAAAGTCTGCTCCAGGCATCGGCACCAAACCCCATCGTGCAGCTAAATTGCATATCAGGAAAACGGTTACGCATACTGCGTATCAGGGCGGAGAAATTAGCACATACATCTTTTACTTGCTTGATTGCATCGTCCGATTGCTTCAGTCCATAAACAATAAAAATAGCGTTTTCGCCTTGTTTCTCAGTTACATCTTGTGGTATATTTCCACCGAATAATTCTTCATGTACATTCATACTTTCCTATATTTTAAAGTTGTTGTTTATTGTAGTCGGTCTGATCTGATCAAATCAGATTTTATTCTTTTCTATATATCATATAACTTAAAAGACTTGGCTTAGGTTCATTCGGAGGTTTGATTTTGTTCACCACAGGATACATCGGCAAACATACCTTGTATAAACTCTGTGGTGAACTTTGTTATATTACGGTTTTACGTATTTGGCGACATTACTCAAGCGCTTTTCCTGTACCGACAGGCCAATATGGATTCTGATACATCATGGATGTATTGATGTCTTCCGGATTGGTGGCCGACAATTGCAAATCCTGTAGTCCGAGTGGTTCCAGATAATAAGCTTTTTTCCAGGTATATCCGTCATAAAGTTGATTATTCGTTTGTGTCCTTCGCAGTGGTCGTACGTATTTCCCGTCCGATTTCGGCGACATGTTGGCAGATGTGCTGCCATCGGCTACTACAGCAGACTTTTCATTTCCGTCTTTATCCGTGGTTGTGTAGAGTTTATAGGCTTCATCCCAGAAGTTGATGCCTTCTACAATATACGGTTGTGTAAATAACCGGTCCCAAGAGCGCCATCTCTTCAGGTCATCCCAGCGCATGCCCTCGGCGATAAATTCGCAGCGGCGTTCACGGCGAATATTGTAAAGCGTCGCATCTACCATTCGGTCTCCCGAGTAAACTCCGAGGTCGTCTTCGCGGCTCAGATCCGTACTATTGATCGTCTTCTGATAGTCTTCATCGACACCGGCACGTCTGCGAATGGCTTTCCAGTAGTCCTGTGCCTTACTGTCTAACGAACCATTCTTCTCATAACAAGCCTCAATATAGTTAAGATATGCTTCGGAAGCACGAAAAATAGGACAGGCATTGGTCCCCAGCAATTCGTCCGATCTGCTTTGTTCGTCATCATACGGATAGAACTTACGGGAACGATAACCGGTGATATCACGTGTCTGTTCCTGATCACTGATTACTGTAGATTTTACCCAAGGTACAGGTACGGGATTCGTTACCATGTTTCCCGCCTGGTCCTTATTGTAATTCTTCACTGTATCTGCTCTTTCATCTGTCATCCACGCATCTTTTTCTCCCCACACAAACAGTTGCAAGCGCTCGTCGCGGTCTTTCTTTTCATCAGAAACCGTTCTGTCATCAATAGCATTGTTGCTTGCATAGATAGGCATACCGTCTTTCATCAGAAATGTTTTGATCAGTGAACGTGTCAGTCCGGTGCGGTCTCCGTTTTTAAGGCGTGCACCTACACAATGTGATACGGTAAGTGACAGGTTATATTGTTTCCACAGCAGTACTTCTTCCACATTCGAAAGATCCGGCTGGCTGAACATTTCGAAATAAGGATTCCACCCATAAAGTGTATTGTATGGAGGATTCATTACATGCGAGTTTTCTGCCAGTTGAACATGATCGGCAACTGCTGCCGCTGCTTGCATTGCTTCCGTCAGGAAGAAGTTTATTTCTCCTGCTATATCGAATGTTTTTCCACTGTTATAGCTTATTACGGCTCCGGGCCATGTTGGATCACCCGGTACGCGCCCCGTTCCCTGATGATATTTCTCGAAGGTTGCTTCGAACAGTGCAACTCTTGATTTCAGCACCAATGCAGCCTGTTTGTTAATACGCTGGTTATTCTGGAAACCACGTTCTTTCAGGCGACTGATAGCTTCGTCAAGATTTTTTAGAATGAAGCGTGCCACTTCATTGCGCGGTGCGCGCTGACTTTTCTTGATCAGTGTTTCGGAGTCGTCCGGCAATACTTCGGTAATGATGGGATAATCGCCAAAACGTACCAATGCGTTATAATACGCCAGGGCACGGAAGAAATAAGCCTCTCCGATATACTGCTTCAACAATTCTGCATCTCCGGGAATCGTACCCTCTTTCTCTTTCGGCAGTACTTGTTCAAAGAGATAATTCCACACACGAATACGGTTCAGAGGTTCCTGAATATTTTTCCCTTCGGGCACCTGTTTGTTTCCCGCAAAATAATCAAGGTTTCCATCATCACTCAATAAATTGTCGGTGTTAGCATCATTTCTTACCACTCCGGAGTTCCATGCCCTTTGGTGATACATCTTGGTTGTATTTGAATTTTCAAGGTAGTCGTCATAGTAATTGATAACATAGCTTCCCACTTGATCTACTGTGTTGAAGTAATCTTCCGGAGTGATATCACTGATTGGCGAACGGTCCAGGAAGTCGTTGCATGAAGTCAGTGCCAGTCCGCCCATTCCGATTAACGAGCAGAAACAGATATGTTTCAGTTTTAGTTTCATCATTTGTCTGGTAAAATTAGAAGTTAACATTTAAGCCGATAGAAATCGTTCTCTGCAAAGGATAGAGCTTACCGTCTCCCCAGTCGCTACCCAATAATTCCGGATCAAATACTCCGCTGATTCCCGAGAAGGTCAACAGATTGTCTCCGGACACATAAACACGTACCGATTCCATTGCTGCTTTCCGGGTCCATGTTTTGGGCAGAGTGTAGCCAATCTGGGCATTCTTCAGACGGCAATATGCGGCATTCTGTAGATATCCGCTTTGTACTTTCTGGTTTTTATCTGTATTAAAATAGGGTTTTGGGTAGTAAGCATTAGTGTTTGCACCGAGAGGATCACCTTCCGGACGCCAATAGTCCATGTGCTCTTTAAATGCAGTTGATTGCCATAATCCGCCATTTGCTCCCCAGAAGTACGGACCGTCCAACCAGTAATCTCTTTTCATCACTCCCTGTAGGAATACTGAGAAATCGAATCCTTTCCATGCTCCGGTCAGTGTCAGACCGAAATTATACCTGGGTGTGCTGTTACCGATAATTGTTAAGTCACCATGATCTTCCAGAGTGTTCGATCCGTTGTTAACCCCTTCTTTTCCATCCAGGTTTGCATACATAATGTCACCGGCTCCCCAGTTTGTTCCCCAGTTGGGTGTGCCTCCGTTGGCCAGGTGCGCATTCATTTCCTCTTGGGTTTGTGCGATACCAACAGTTTTGTATCCCCAGATGTCACCCAATATCTGTCCATTATAGTATACGTCCGAAGAGAGTGAATTCGTCGGGTTTGGATATTTCAGTATCTTACGTTTTCCATCAGATAAAACGAATCGCGCACTATAATCAAACTCGCTGATGCGGTCTCTCCATGAGAGCTCCAGCTCCCAACCGTATGACTTCATGTCGCAGTTGTTCACTTGAGGGGGTAGAGCTCCCAGTACGGGGGGTAATATAGGAGCAGGACCTATCATATCGTATGTGTAACGGTTATAATAACCGACCGATCCTGTCAGGCGATTATTGAGCAAACCAAAATCCAGACCGAGATCCCATGATTCAATGGTTTCCCATGTCATCAGTGAATTAACGATGCCCGGCAGTTGAGCTGTATTTTGTTTCTTGCCGTCGATCAGCCATCCGGAATTGGCAGATCCCGTAATCATATTTTGATAAAAGGGATACCAGGCATTGGCCTTATCCGTGTTGTTGTTGCCAAGCTGCCCCCAAGAGCCCCTCAGCTTTAAGGTGCCGATAATACCGGCCAAAGGACGGAAGAAATCTTCACGTGCGATATTCCATCCGGCTGAAAAAGAAGGGAACAATCCCCAACGCTTATCGCCTACAAACCGTGAAGAACCGTCATAACGCAGATTGGCTTCTAACATATACCGCTCTTTGTAGTTATAGTTCACACGTCCGAAGAAACCGGCAATTGCTCTTTCGCGTGCCCATGCATTTGCCTTCTGATTGTCCTGAGTCAATCCTAAAGAAGGAACATTCGAACTGATCAGGTCAGTTCCGAATCCGGTCATTCCGCTTGGCCGGAAAAGTTCGGCGTTGAAACCACCCATCACTTTAAAATAATGATCACCGATTGTTTTTGCATAGTCGCTGTAAATGTTGCCGGAGAAGTAATCTTCATCTTCACGTTCGTCCTGAACCTCTGAATATCCGGCCGCTCCACCGTTCCACGACAATAAGTAAGGTTTGTTGTTCACGTCATATCCATAGATCGGTAATACTGCCCAATGTTGCTTTCGTGTATAGGTACGCATACTTCCCTCTACTACAATTCGCCAGTCTTTGACGGGCTCGAAGATAGCTTGCAGCTGATTGGTATACCAGTTTTTCTGGCTCGTTTGCACACCTCCCTCTTCCAACTGAATGATTTCCATATTGGGCATGTAATGACCGTTCGGATCCATAGGAGCACAGGTCGGCCAGCGGCGGGCAATGTTATGAAAAAATGCGCCTGTCATGTAAGTTGGGCGGTCATAGTCTTCACGGGTCCATTTGCTCGTGTAGTTTAACGTGATCCACTCCGCAGGTTTTGCCGAGATTTTAGCATTCATCGTATAACGGTTGAAATTATCTTCGCCGTGCTTGATAAGGCCATTCTGATTCAGGAAACTGCCGCTGATCATATAAGTCAGCTTCTCTGTTCCTCCACTGATACTGAGGTTGTGTTCCGTAGAGGGTGTCCAGCTTTTATAAAACTCTTTGAACCAGTCTGTATTGGCAAAAGATCCTGCATAGCTTTTCCATTTGCCGTCCGGTCCGGCTTCCAACCCGTAATACTCGGGAGTGGAAGGATCGGTAAACTTTCCGTTTTGGAAGTCCAGAATATTTTGCAATGCTTTTTCGTCAAAGGTAGGAGATTCCCCACCATTGGTCGAAGCCCGGTTAAAATACTGCGCAAAGGTGTAAGAATCCACCATGTCAGGCAACTGAATGGCATCCGAGAAACGTACATTACCCGAATAGTTTACACGTGTTTTGCCACTTTTACCACTCTTCGTAGTGATCAGGATGACCCCGAATGCCGCACGCGCACCATAGATCGATGAAGAAGCTGCATCCTTCAGTACAGATACCGATTCAATATCATTCGGGTTGACTGTATTCATGTCTCCTTCGATTCCATCGATCAGTACCAACGGACTACTGCTCGAACCATCGCTTATCGTACCTGCTCCTCGGATGTTTACGTTTAGTTCGCCATCCAGTGTACCACCGCTACTGCCCACGGACATATTCAGTCCCGGAATAACTCCTTGCAGTGCCTGTGACACATTCTGTACGGGGCGCGACTCCAGGACGTCCGCATTGACCATACTTACAGATCCGGTAACGTTTACTTTCTTTTGTGAACCATAGCCCACAACTACCACTTCATCCAGTTGCTTTGAATCTTCTTGCATGGTGATATGGAGTTCCTTTCCGGTCACTTCCGTTGTGACAGTTTTGTAACCGATAAATGAAAACTCGAGGATAGCTCCTTTGGGAGTGTCAATAGAGAACTTTCCGTCCAGGTCGGTGATGGTTCCCGTATTGGTGCCCTGCACTTTTACGGAAACTCCGATAAGTGGTTCACCCGTGTTGTCGATGATTACACCGGTGGCTTTCACGGTTTGTTGTTGTATACTGGCAGTCGCTTGTGTTTTGTAAGTATCGGTCGTCGCTTGTGCCGACTGTGCGCACCACAGCAACAAAGTAGCAACTACTGTTTTCAGGCAGTGTTTTTCCCATACTCTTGTAAACCTTAAGGATAGGTTACTTTTTTTCGTCATAAATTAATAGGTTTGAGTTAAACATGTTTTTCAGTTTTTTACTTCTTTTGCAACTCCGTCCTCATCTCGGAATCGAAGTCTTGTTAGTTTTTGTTTTCTTCTACTTTTTCATAATTTTTCTTTTAAGTGATACAATTATTCCGGTTTCTCTGAAAAGAAACTAATTGATGAAGTAGACAAAGATTATGCCAGATGTAAAAAGATGGTATAAGGCACTAATGAAGTATAATACGGGGATGTAAATGTGGAATTCACCACAATTTTGTGGAATAAATCCACAAACAAAATCCGCTTGACGTTGTTGTTGTATCAAACTTAAATTAATAGAAACCCAAATGATAAAGAAGCTTAACCCCCTTTTGTTGATGGCAATGTTGTTATTCATTTCCACCACTGTTTTTTCAGCCGGTTTTCCTCCTCCCGATAAAGTGCAGGAAGCCTTTCAGAAAATGTATCCTAAAGTGACCACGGTCGATTGGGAACGAAAAGGAGATTATCACATTGCCGATATCAGGGTGAAAGGACGGGAGCTAAACGTCTGGTTCAGTGATAAAGGTAAATGGTTGATGACAGAGACCGATGTCGAATCTTTGGAGGCTGTTCCTCCTGTTGTGGCAAAGGCCTTTATGCAAAGTACGATGGCGTCCATGCAATTGGAAGATGTAAGAATCATCACTTTTCCCAAGCAGCCGGCGGTCATCATAATCGAAGTGGAGGAATATGACACTGATTCGGAATTTCAGTTGTTTTATTCTCCGGACGGTAAACTCTTACAGACTCTTAATGTAAGCGAAACAGGAGGGGAGATTTATCCCGGACTGTTTAAATAGAGTTTGCTACATAATACCAGCTACTCTTTTCACCACAGCTAAACAAATTACGCAGATATTCAAATCACATCTATTGATTTCTTTTTTCTCTGTGTAATTTGTGAATCTGTGGTGACTAATCTATGAAGATCATTCCTTTTCTCCATGCGATTGTTCATTGAGATTTCTTTTTTATTGTGCCATGGTTTCAGAATCATCCTCAGATTTGTATCGTTATCTTCTTATGCTCGTACAATTCATTCCCGGACGCAATTATTCTTTAGCTTTTCTCCAAAATTGCATTTGAGAAAGGTGTAGCCCAACTGTTGTTTGGGTGTAGCCATCCGATCGTTATGGCTACACCTTTCACCTTGGATAGCTACACCCTTTTCAGGTAATCAGTCTTACCTCCTTCCGATAATTCTCTTTGTAGGAACTATATCTTTTTGATTTTTAGAATATTATTTTGTTGTCTAACTTACATTTTACAAAATTGTCTGCATCTATGAAAGGGTATCTTGGTAAGATGATTACTATTACGAATCATAATAATATGATGATTGGAGTAACAACTGTCATGAAATACTATTTTATAGGATAGAAGAAAAAAAGAACAGATTCCTTTGTGAGTAATTAGACAAAACCGTATTTTTAGAGACATGATTATGTGCGGTCGGATGATATGTATATAAATTTCTGATAATTAATTTATTAGATATTAGAATTATGATGAAGTCCATAAGCTGATGTTGTAAATCTCGGAAGGAATGACTCTATGTGTGAAAATATCATTTGTTCCATATGTGATAGTATGCCAAAAGAGTCGTATCGAACAAATTGCGTAGTTAGATAGCCAGTGGACATTATCAACTTAAAGAATAAAATGAAAGATATTATTGATCTATTACAAAAGAAACGAATAAAAACTGTTGGTGCCTTAAAGCAAGGCGAACAACATCAGCTCTCTTGCCTTCAACAAATAGTAAATAACATATCAGGTTTCAATTCCCAATTTTGGAGAATTGGAGACCTAGGATTATATGAAACCAAACATCCAATCAACATAGATTCTTTGAATGGAGATTTTGTTGCGTGGTTTGATGTCGGGAATGAAAATTTTCCCACTGAAAAACAACTTGCCACATGGGAAGACTTTTGTAAAATCAGCCCAACGAACATGAAAGAAATGATTATCGAGGGACTTACGAAGTTATCAAGGCAAATGGATTTATTACTTGCTGATATCAAGCCTCAATATGGCCCAGTTTACAATCCAAAGGCGGTATCAAGAAACGCAAAGAAAGCCATTGAAGTGATGAGCAAAAACAACAGGTCTATCGGTCGGCAAGCTAAATCGATTTTCCAATGCACTTCTGTTGTGATTCCAAAGCAAGACAAGTCCCCAGTTCGGTTTATAATTCTAAACTTTCAGATCGGGCGGCATCCATATGAATTTGAAGCTGTCTTTTGTGATAGTGTAGTATTTATCATTGGAGAAAACTCAGGTTTATGGACTCGACTTGATTGGGATTATGAATTTAATGTATCAGATTTTAATATTGCAACAGCTTTGCATCCATATTGGCGACAGAAATAATATGAAATTAAAGGCAGAGTAAAGAAAATAAAGCTATTCTGTAATGTAGTCGTGAGATCAGTTGATAATAAGCGAGTTATATCATAATCCTGAAAAAACACTCCGTGAGGGGCTGTTTTGTTTGGAACTTTTTAGAGAAAACCGGATATTTGCACTGTTGATCAACGAAACGAGACTATAAAAATGAAATTTAAATCTTTAAAAAGAAACGTAGTATGAGTGTAATTTTTAAAACAGTGCAACGCCCGTCAGATCCGCGCGTTGAGAATTCTCCGAAGAGGTATTATCCGCAACTCATTACATTGGGGCGGTCGGTAAACCTGAAGTTTATAGCACAGAAAATCCAGGACCGTTCATCACTTTCGGTAGGTGACATTAAGAGTACGATTCAGAATTTTGTAGAAAAGCTGAAAGAGCAGCTGCTGGAAGGAAAAGCGGTAAACATTGAAGGATTGGGGGTGTTTATGCTCGCAGCCAAGTCGAAAGGTGCCGAAAAGAAAGAAGATATCACGGCCAAAAGTGTAGAGGCTGTACGTATCTATTTTCAGGCTAACAAAGAGTTGAAAATTACCAAAACGGCTACCCGTGCGGGTGAAAAACTGGACCTGATCAGTCTGGACGATTACCTGAAAGGGACAACTGATGGAGGAGACGGAGGTATCGTAGATGATCCGACGGCATAAAACGGCTGACGGAGAGGTAATGATCCTGTAACAGACGAATAGAAAACAGGATGTGTGTATGGCTTCCGGCCGGTTTCCGAAAAAACGGGACGGCCGGGAGCCTTTTTTTACTTCGCTTAGGCTTTTTTGTGTGCAAACATGGAAGGGAACGCTTGTCAGATGGAAGGGAATGATTATCTTTGCAACTTCGAATAAAACTACGGAATAAAATGGTTAAGAAGATAGTAAAAGGCCTTTGGATTTTCTTTGCACTGATGGTGCTGGCAGGAATTGCAGTATTTGCTTCTATCGCTTATGGATGGATTGGATATATGCCTCCTGTGGAAGAATTGGAAAATCCCAATTACAAGTTTGCCACCGAAATTCTTTCGGAGGACGGTAAGGTTTTAGGAACATGGTCGCTTAGTAAGGAGAATCGTGTATATACCTCATATAATGAACTTTCACCTAACATCATCAATGCACTGATAGCAACGGAAGATGTACGCTTTGCCGAACATTCGGGCATTGATGCCAAGGCACTGATACGCGCTGTAGTGAAACGTGGATTATTGATGCAGAAAAACGCAGGTGGAGGTAGTACGCTCTCGCAGCAACTTGCCAAGCAGCTGTTCACAGATGAAGTTGCCAAAAACACTCTGCAACGTCTGTTTCAGAAACCGATAGAGTGGGTGATTGCCGTGAAATTGGAGCGATATTACACCAAAGAGGAAATTCTGAGTATGTATCTCAATAAGTTTGACTTTCTGAACAATGCAGTAGGAATCAAAACAGCTTCCTATACCTATTTCGGATGTGAACCGAAAGACTTGAAAGTTGAACAGGCGGCTACGCTGATCGGTATGTGTAAGAATCCTTCACTCTACAATCCGGTACGCTTTAATGAGCGCTCGCGTGGACGACGGAATACTGTACTCGACCAGATGAGAAAAGCCGGATATATCACGGAGGAGGAGTGTGACTCGTTGCAGAACCTGCCGCTGGAGCTGGTGTACCACCGGGTGGACCATAAAGAAGGATTGGCTACTTATTTTCGCGAATATCTGCGTGGTGTGATGACTGCTCCTAAACCCGTTCGCAGTAACTATCGTGGCTGGCAGATGCAAAAGTTCTATGAAGACTCGATCGACTGGGAAATGAATCCGTTGTATGGCTGGTGTGAGAAAAATAAGAAAAAGGACGGTTCGAACTATAACATCTATACGGATGGGCTGAAAATTTATACAACCATCAATTCGCACATGCAGCGTTATGCCGAAGAGGCAGTGGAAGAGCATATCGGAGACTATCTGCAACCTCTGTTCTTCAAAGAGAAGAAAGGACGCAAAAAAGCTCCGTACAGCAATCAATTGACTCAAGAAGAGATTGACCGCATTCTGGACAGGGCAGTGAAGCAGACCAGCCGTTATCAGAGCATGAAAGCAGCCGGGGCCTCGGAAACAGAGATCAAGAAGGCATTCGACAAGCCGGAGCCGATGTCAGTCTTCACATGGCACGGTGAAAAAGATACCATTATGACTCCAATGGATTCCATCCGTTATTATAAACACTTCCTGCGTGCCGGATTTATGTCGATGGATCCGATAAACGGACAGGTAAAGGCATATGTGGGTGGGCCGAACTATACTTATTTCCAATATGACATGGCGATGGTGGGGCGCCGACAGGTGGGATCTACTATTAAACCCTATCTATATGCGTTGGCAATGGAAAACGGATTCTCTCCCTGCGATGAAACACGCAATGTGGAAATCACCCTTATTGATGAAAATGGAAAGCCTTGGTCACCGAAGAATACTTCGAAAGGACATTATGGTGAAATGGTAACTTTAAAATGGGGACTTGCCAACTCAAATAACTGGATATCGGCTTATTTGATGAGTAAACTGAACCCGTATGCGTTGGCACGTCTGATCCACACTTTCGGGGTACGCAATAAAGAAATTCAACCTACAGTATCTCTCTGTCTTGGTCCGTGCGAAATTTCGGTAGGAGAGATGGTCAGTGCTTATACAGCCTTTGCGAATAAGGGAATTCGGGTAGCACCTTTGTTTGTGACCAAAATAGAAGACAGTGAAGGCAATGTGTTGTCCACCTTCTCGCCACAGATGGAAGAGGTGATCAGTGCATCGAGTGCCTATAAGATGCTGGTAATGCTGCGTGCCGTAATCAATGAAGGTACAGGAGGACGTGTCCGCAGGTACGGAATAACAGCCGATATGGGTGGTAAGACCGGAACGACTCAGCGCAACTCGGACGGATGGTTTATGGGATTCACTCCTTCACTGGTATCCGGTTGCTGGGTAGGCGGTGAAGAACGGGATATCCATTTTGACTCGATGAGAGATGGACAGGGTGCTGCGCTGGCATTGCCCATCTGGACAAAATACATGCATAAGGTGTATGCAGACCAGACATTGGGATATGATCCGAAAGAGACTTTTAAACTCCCTGACGGATTTGACCCGTGCAAAGACTTCAGTATTTCGGGGGACAGCATCATAGATGAACCGGCATCGGGACTGGACGATTTATTCAATTAATGTAGTCAGTGATGCACTCCTGTCTGATTTGTATCGGAAGTAATTATAACCGGAAGGAGAATCTCCTTCTTGCCCGCAGGAGGCTGACGGCTCTGTTTCCCTCCATCCGCTTTACGGGTGAGCAGGAAACAAGGCCGTTATTCTTTCGTAATCCGGCATTGTTCTCTAACCAAGTGGCTCGCTTCTATACTGATGCGGACGCCGAACGGGTGGTGAAAGAGTTGAAAACAATCGAAAAGGAGGCTGGAAGAGAGAAGGAAGACAAAAAGAGGGAAAAGGTTTGTCTGGATATCGACCTACTCGTTTTTGATAACCGAGTATTGAAACCGGAAGACTTGAAAAGAGACTATATTCTCAAAGGACTTGAAGAACTGAAGTAGCCTATGGCTCGCAACTAAATATAAGAAATATGAAATTTTTAGGAATAATTCCCGCACGTTATGCTTCTACCCGCTTCCCGGCAAAACCATTGGCCATGCTGGGAGGAAAAACGGTGATACAACGTGTATATGAACAAGTGGCCGGTGTGCTTGATGATGCCTATGTAGCCACGGATGACGAACGGATCGAAGCTGCTGTAAAAGCATTTGGCGGCAAGGTAATAATGACTTCTGTTAACCATAAAAGTGGAACAGACCGCTGTTATGAAGCTTGTACAAAGATAGGTGGGGACTTTGATGTAGTGGTTAACATACAGGGAGATGAACCTTTTATTCAGCCCTCGCAGCTGAAAGCTGTAAAAGCCTGCTTTGAAGATGTGTCTACACAGATTGCTACTTTAGTGAAACCCTTTCCGGCAGATGACGAGTTTGCCGTGCTGGAAAATGTGAATTCTCCGAAGGTAGTGCTGAATAAGAACATGAATGCATTGTATTTCAGCCGATCTGTGATCCCGTACCAACGTAACGCGGATAAAAAAGATTGGTTGAAAAATCACACTTATTATAAACATATCGGACTATATGCATACAGAACAGAAGTACTGAAAGAGATAACTTCACTCCCACAGTCTTCGTTGGAGCTGGCTGAATCATTGGAACAACTTCGCTGGCTGGAAAACGGGTATACCATTAAAGTTGGAATCAGTGAAGTAGAGACAATCGGGATCGATACACCTCAGGATCTGGAAGAGGCAGAGAAGTTTTTACAGAAAAATAATTTATTATGAACCGGACACTTCAACCCGAAATTCAGGAATTAGTTCAGTTCAACATCCTTCCTCCGGAACGTACGGTAATGCCGAATGGAGTACCATTGACGGTTATCAATGCCGGCGAACAGGATGTAGTACGCGTTGACATTTTGTTTGGTGGCGGACGTTGGCAACAGTCGAAAAAACTACAGGCATTGTTTGCGAACCGTATGTTGCGTGAAGGCTCCCGGAAATATACGGCAGCAGAGATTGCTGAAAGGCTGGATTATTACGGGGCATGGCTCGAACTGTCCAGTTCGGCGGAATATGCATATGTCACACTGTACTCACTGAATAAGTATTTTGCCGAAACGCTCGATGTGCTTGAATCAATTATCAAAGAGCCGCTTTTTCCGGAAAAAGAACTGAATACGGTAATAGATGCCAATATTCAGCAGTATCTGGTTAATACGTCAAAAGTGGATTTTCTGGCACACAGGAGTCTACTGAGGGCACTTTATGGTGAAGAACATCCATGCGGACGCTATGTGGAGGAGACAGACTATCATAACATAACTCCAGACTTATTGCGTGAGTTTTATAATACGTATTATCATTCGGGAAATTGCTATATTTACCTTTCCGGTAAAGTAACGGACGAAATTACCCGCCGTATAGAAGCTGCATTCGGTACGGTTCCGTTTGGCAATCATCAGCAAAGGCTGGTTAAGAAAGAATATCCGTTTGTTGCGGTCCCGGAGAAGCGTATTTTCACGGAAAGAGAAGATGCAATGCAGAGTGCGGTGAAATTGGGAACTACAACTATCTTGCGAACACATCCCGATTATCTGAAACTACGAGTGTTGATCACTCTGTTCGGGGGGTATTTCGGCAGTAGATTGATGTCGAATATTCGTGAAGATAAAGGATATACCTATGGAATTTCTGCCGGGATCATGTTCTATCCGGGTAGTGGCCTGCTTGGCATCAGCACGGAGACAGCGAATGAATATGTAGAACCGTTGATACAGGAAGTTTACAAGGAGATCGATAAATTGCAGAATGACCGGGTGGCACCGGAGGAGCTGGCCATGGTACGTAACTATATGCTTGGAGAGATGTGCCGGAATTATGAATCACCTTTCTCACTGGCTGACGCTTGGATGTTTATCCTTACTTCCGGTTTGGATGATGCTTATTTTGCCCGCTCGCTACAAGCTGTGAAGGAGGTTACGCCGGAAGAAATACGGGAGTTAGCAGGTCGTTATTTGTGCAAAGAGAATTTAAAAGAGGTCATTGCAGGTAAAAAGTTAGCATAAAAATGCGTCAAAAGAAAGCAGCTTTAGTGTATAAATTGTATATTTGCCAAATGAAAACAACAAGATACATCTATACAGCACTCATTTTAGCGGCTCTTTCGCAAGGGAGTGCTGTCGCACAAAATAAAGGTGGATTCTTCAGCAAAGTGCGGGACACCTTCTCTACTGAAATTAAAATAGGAAACTACACGTTTAAGGATGGCTCCGTATATACCGGAGAAATGAAGGGACGTAAGCCAAACGGTAAAGGTAAGACTGTTTTTAAGAATGGCGACGTTTACGAAGGGGAGTACGTAAAAGGTAAGCGTGAGGGATTCGGAGTTTATACTTTCCCAGACGGTGAACGGTATGAAGGACAGTGGTACCAGGACCAGCAACATGGCAACGGAATCTACTATTTTATGAACAATAACCGTTATGACGGTATGTGGTTTCAGGATTATCAGCACGGGCCGGGAACGATGTATTACCATAATGGAGACGTATATGTGGGTGACTGGGTGAACGACAAACGTGAAGGTAAAGGAACATACACTTGGAGAGACGGTTCCAAATACGTGGGCGACTGGAAAAATGATAAAAAAGACGGTAAAGGCGTATTGGAATGGAATGACGGTTGTAGATATGACGGTGACTGGAAAAATGATGTCCGTGAAGGTAAAGGAACCTTTGAATATACAAACGGTGAAAAATATGTGGGTGACTGGAAGGACGACTTGCAACATGGAAAAGGTATCTTCTTTCTGGGAGGCGACCGCTATGAAGGTTCATATCTGCAGGGCGAACGTACCGGTTCCGGTATATATTATCATGCTAATGGTGACAAATATGTAGGTAACTTCAAAGATGGCATGCAGGATGGTGAAGGTACGTTTACCTGGGCTAACGGTGCCGTATATGAAGGTGAATGGAAAGATAACAAGCGTAACGGACATGGAACCTATAAATGGAGCAACGGGGATGTGTACGAGGGAGAATGGAAGAATAACCAGCCTAATGGTAAAGGTACTCTTACTTTGACAAACGGTACCAAATATAAAGGTGGATTTGTGAACGGATTGCAGGAAGGCAATGGAGTGGAAGAAGATAAAAACGGGAATCGTTATGAAGGCTTCTTCAAGCAAGGTAAGAAAAATGGACCGTTTGTAGAAACAGATAGTACCGGAAAAGTAATCCGTAAAGGAACTTACAAATTCGGACGACTGGAACAATAGACAGAGCAGAGATAAGCATAAATAAAAAAACGTAGAACTGAAAGTTCTACGTTTTTTTATTGTCCTTTATCCTATCTTTCTTAGATAATGTATTGTGAACTGATGGATTCGTTGTTCATTACACGTTTAATTGTTTCGGCAAACATATCGGCAATGCTCAGCTGTTTTACTTTGACACATTTTTTAGAATAAGGAATGCTGTCGGTGAAGACCATTTCAGTCAGTCCTGACTCCTGAACACGGAATGATGCGGGATCGGACATTACACAGTGACTGGCAATGGCGCGTACTGAGTTGGCTCCGGCTTCAAGCATGATGTTGGCGGCTTTTGTAATAGTACCGGCTGTATCAACAATATCGTCAATCAATACTACGTTTTTACCTTTTACATCGCCGATGATCTGCATAGAGGCTACTTCATTTGCTTTCTCACGTGACTTATTGCAGAGAACCAGGGGTACACCCAAATACTTGGAGAATGTACTTGCTCTTTTTGAACCACCGACGTCGGGAGTTGCAATTACGAGTTCTTCCAGCTTCAATGACTGAATATAGGGGAGGAACACGGCCGAAGCATACAAGTGATCCACCGGAATATTGAAGAAGCCCTGAATCTGGTCTGCGTGCAAATCCATTGTGATCAGACGATCGATGCCTGCAACTGAAAGCAGGTCTGCTACCAGCTTTGCGCCGATAGAAACACGTGGTTTATCTTTTCTGTCCTGACGTGCCCATCCGAAATAGGGGACAACTGCAACGACGCTCTTTGCAGACGCTCTCTTGGCTGCATCGATCATCAGAAGAAGTTCCATCAAATTGTCAGAATTAGGGAAAGTGGACTGAACCAGGAATACGTGTGCGCCACGAATTGACTCTTCATAAGAAACTGCAAATTCACCATCAGCAAAGTGGGTGATATTCATGTTTCCCAAAGGACAATTGAGGCTTGCGCAGATTTTTTCTGCCAGGTATCTCGAATTAGTTCCCGAGAATACCATAAAGGGTGCTTTTTCGCTCATTGTGTGTAATAGTTGTTACCTATTGGTTATAATTTGCGCGCAAAGGTATGAATTATCTGGGCATTTTAAAAGACTTATTGTAGAAAAAATTGTAGTTTTGCTACCTGAACACTAATTGTATCCGAAAAGAAATGAATCCGCGTTTGCCTATAGTGCTTTTTTGTGTGTTGTTGCTAACGACATTCTTCTCTTGTGTCGATACAGCTCCAACCAAGGAGGTACAGCATATCGATTCGCTAAACCAACTGGCATATACTTATCGATATAGAAATCTGGATTCTTCTTGCCGGGCCGCGTCGCAGGCCTATAAAGAGGTTAGCATGTACCAGCAGGGAAAAGCGGAAGCCTCCAATAATCTTGCTTTCTGCGCTTTCATGCGGATGGATTTTGATAATGCGGAACGTTTGTATAAAGAGGTCTACAATCTGACGAAAAATGAACTGGAGCTTTTGATTGCTGATATCGGACTGATGAAAATTTATCAGCGGACAGCTATGAATAAAGAGTTCTATGATTACAGGAATAGTGCAATCCGGAGAATGAAGCGGATTGATGAAGAAAGTAACCTGTTTATAGATCGTCACGAAAGTGCCCGGTTGAATTATGCTTTTACAGAGTTTTTTATCGTTTCAGCGGTTTATTACTACTATCTGCAACAACGTGCCGAGGCGATGGCTTCGCTGAACGAAATACGGCAAAACGAGGAGTTGGCAGCCGATACAAACCAAATTCTCTATTTTCATTATATCAAAGGTTCAGCCGGTTTATGTGAGGGGAAAACACCGGAAGACCGGAAGCTTGAAGAGTTTGATGAACTGTATACCACTTGGAAAATGGCATCGGAGCAAGGATATTTATACTTCGAAGGAAATGGCTTGCAGGGGCTTGCCAATCTGATGGCATCTCCGGGTAGTTATGAATTATTCCTGAACAGGCGTTCGCATGCTCTGACAAGATTCGGTATGCCTGTAGATTCATTGTTGCCGTTGAGATTAGGACAAATGGCACTGGAACGTTTTCGTAAATATAACGACCTTTATCAAATAGCGGGTGCCTATGTATCAATCGGTAAATACCTGAATGCTCATGGGCGCTATGCAGAAGCGCTGGACACATTGGCAAAAGCGTTGGATTGCGTGAACCAGCACCATATAACATATTACCATTCTGTAGCAGATACACTTGATAAACTGGAGGTGTTTGTCCCAAACAAAGATGTGGCATATACTGAAGTAACCTGGCTTGGGAAAGAAAAGGTGAAAACTGTGCCGGAATGGATCTCCAGAATACGTGAACAGTTGAGTGTGTCATTTGCGTGTCTGGGTATGAAACCGGCTTCGGATTATAATAGAAATGTCTATCTGGATATCTTGCGATATACCCGTCAAGACAAGGAACTGGAGAGTCGTTACCTGTCTCTGGAACAAGAATCCAGACAGTTGAATGTGGTATTATTTTTCGTAGTTATAGGGCTCGTACTGGTTGCTGTCATGTTTTGGCTGTTCAACAAAAGATCGAAAGTACGAAACCGCATCCATATTGCCCGTTTGAAACAAACATTGGATGTCTGTCAGAAAATCACCGCTTCTATCCCGGCTGATGTGGCGGATGAAAGTGAGATTGTACGTGCCATCGCCGGATCGATATTGCCGGATATGGAACAATTGTTTAGTGCGACAGGAATCAGAATCGGGGTGAGGGATGAAGAAGCTGGAGAAATTAAGTTTGACGAAGAATGTGAAAGTGAACAGGAAACTGAAGTAAAGCCGGGTAGCGAGATTGGTATAAGAGCCGACTTTAATTTATATGTACCCGATAAAACAGATCCTATCGGTATTTTGATTCTCTTTACCCGCCATCGGCTGAATAAAGACGAACAGGCGTTGGTGAAAGTAATAACTCCTTATATTGCTTGGGCATTAGACAATGGAATGACATTTATTTCATTGGGTGATGAACGAAATAAGCTGGAAAAACAAAGGTATGTTTATGAACAACACATCGCCGGAAACAAACGTCAGAACCTGATAAAAAAATCCTGCCTGGCTATCGTAGACGGAATCAATCCGTATATAGATCGGATTATTAACGAAGTCCACAAGCTGACGGAAAAAGGCTTTATTAATGACGACCGGATAAAAAAAGAGAAGTACCAGTACATTGACGAACTGGTCACTACTATCAATGAATACAATGATATATTGGCGTTGTGGATTAAAATGAGACAAGGTTCACTTAGCCTGAATATTGAAAATTTTGAGCTGAACGAACTGTTTGAGTTAATAGGCAAAGGGCGTAAAGCTTTTGAAATGAAGAAGCAGAGGCTTGAAATAGAACCGACAGGGGCATTGGTAAAGGCGGATAAAGCTCTGACCTTGTTTATGATTAACACTCTGGCCGAGAATGCCCGCAAATATACCCCGGAGGGAGGTACCGTGAAGATATATGCTGGGACGACCGATGAATATGTGGAGATTTCTGTGGAGGATAACGGACGGGGACTTTCGTCTGAAGATATAACGAAAATTATCGGTGAGAAAGTCTATGATTCTCAATCGATAGGGATGAAAGAAAGTACGGATCAAGAAGAACTGAAACGCAGTAAAGGCAGTGGGTTCGGACTGATGAACTGTAAGGGAATTATTGAGAAATACAAAAAGACCAACGACTTGTTCAGGGTGTGTACATTTAACGTAGAGAGCACACCGGGTAAAGGAAGTCGCTTCTATTTCCGGTTGCCTCCCGGGATACGTAAGATCTTCGGGATCTGGCTATACCTGATCATATCTTGCAGTTTCTTCTCTTGTCAGGATGAACCGATGCCGGAGAAACTGAAAGATGTCCCTGTCGACTCCGTAACCTTGGTAGCTGAAGAGGAATACGAACGTTTATTAGACGAAGCTTCCCGCTTTGCTGATACAGTGTACTATTGTAATGTGATAGAAAATTTTGAACTCGCTTTGCAGTATGCCGATTCGGCACTAAACCGACTGAATGCACATTATAAAAAGTATGCTCGCCATCCTCAACGATATATGAAACTGGTGGGGAGTGGAGTACCGGCCGAACTGGAATGGTGGGTGGAACCGTTCAATACCGATTTCCATGTGATATTGGATGTGCGAAACGAAGCGTCAGTCGCTTTCTTAGGTCTCAAAAAACTGGATGCATATAATTACAATAATGTCGCTTATACGGCATTATATAAACTGACTGGAGAAGATCAGTCTCTGGAAGGTTATTGCCGTCAACTGGAACGGTCGACTACTAATAAGACAGTAGGGATTATTTTGTGTATTCTTTTGTTAGTGGTTTCTCTTTGCGGCTATTATCTTTTGTACATGCGCAAACGGCTCCTGAACCGCCTGAATCTGGAGCAAGTCCTGGAGATTAACAAAAAAGTATTTGCCTCTTCACTGACACGTACGCAAGAATCGGCAGAAGCTTTGCAACGCGAAGAAGATACGCTGAAAGAGATACCACAGAGAATTGTAAATGAAGCTTTTGACTCGGTAAACGAACTTTTGACCATAGAGAGGTTAGGCATTGCTGTATATAACGAAATGGGACATCGGCTTGAGTTTGCTTCCAGTCCTCGCATGAATGTGACTCCGGAAATTGTACAACAATGTTTTGACTGTCAGTCTTATCTTTCGGACAAAGACATGCAAGCATTGCCTTTGCTGGTCGATGCGGGAGGTGAACATCAGTGTGTGGGTGTATTATATTTGGAAAGGCAGGAAGAAAGCATGCAAGAGGCAGACCGCCTGCTGTTTCAATTGATCTCCAGATATGTAGGCATTGTGGTTTTTAATGCAGTTGTCAGGCTTGCTACGAAATACCGCGATATTGAAGCAGCACATGAAGAAACAAGAAGAGCTTCATGGGAAGACAGTATGCTGCATGTACAGAACATGGTACTGGATAATTGCCTTTCGACCATTAAACATGAAACGATTTATTATCCGAATAAAATCAAACAGATCATCGGCAGGTTGAATGTGCAGTCCCTCTCAGAAGAGGAAGAGAAGGAGAGTGTAGAGACCATTAGTGAGCTGATAGAATATTATAAAGGTATTTTTACGATATTGAGTTCGTGTGCTTCACGTCAGTTGGAAGAGGTTACATTTCGGAGAACAACAATTCCGGTTGCCGATATAATGGCATATGCCGGTAAGTATTTCAAGAAAGCTGGTAAAGGGGGTGCTAATAAGATAACGATGGCTATAGAGCCTCTTGAAGCTAAAGTAATAGGAGATATCAATCAATTGCGTTTTCTTATGGAAAACCTGATTGATGAAGCCCTCTCTTTCCATCAGGATGGAGAGTTGATATTAAAAGCTGTCGCAGACGGAGAATACATTCGTTTCCTGTTTACAGACAGAAGACGTGAAAAACACGTAGAAGAACTGAACCTGTTGTTTTATCCGAATCTGGCACGTATGACTTCGGGGGAAAAAGGTGAGTTGCGCGGAACTGAATACTTGATATGCAAACAAATTATCCGTGATCATGATGAATTTGCCGGAAGACGCGGTTGTCGCATCAATGCCGAACCGGCACAGGGGGGAGGATTTACAGTCTATTTTACTGTACCTAAAAGATAAGAAAACTAATATACATAGATAATAGTATGGAAGAAAAGAAATTTAAAGTAATTATTGTAGAAGACGTCAAACTGGAACTGAAAGGAACCGAAGAAATATTCCGTCATGAAATACCGAATGCCCAGGTAATTGGTACGGCAATGACGGAAAATGAATTCTGGCCTTTGATGGAGACTCAGTTACCCGATATGGTATTGCTGGATTTAGGGTTGGGAGGTTCTACGACGATCGGTGTCGATATTTGCCGGAACATATTTAAACGCTATCCAGGGGTGCGGGTGCTGATATTCACAGGAGAAATTCTAAATGAAAAGTTATGGGTAGACGTATTGAACGCCGGAGCAGATGGAATTATATTGAAAACAGGTGAATTACTGACCAAAACAGATGTGCAGGCCGTGATGGATGGCAAAAAACTGGTATTTAATTATCCAATTCTGGAGAAGATTGTCGAGCGGTTTAAAAAATCGGTTGCCAATGACGCTAAACGTCAGGAAGCTGTCATAAGCTATGATATCGATGAATATGACGAACGGTTTCTCCGCCACTTGGCCTTAGGATATACCAAAGAGATGATAGCTAACCTGAAGGGTATGCCTTTCGGAGTGAAATCACTGGAAAAACGGCAAAACGATTTGATTGGGAGGTTGTTTCCGCAAGGTGAACGGGTGGGAGTAAACGCAACCCGGCTGGTGGTTCGTGCATTAGAACTTCGCATTATCGATCTGGACAATCTGGAAGCCGATGAAGAGTAAATGGCGCATTCCGCATCCGGCAACGATGTTCTTCCTGTTTACGCTGGCAGTCATCTTTTTATCCTGGATATTCGATATCTATGGACTAAGGGTACAGCTTCCGCAAACAGGAGCGGAAATTCGTGTGCAGAGTCTGCTGAGTCCGGAGGGGATTCGCTGGATGTTGCGGAATGCGATCACTAACTTTACCGGGTTCGCACCGCTGGGCATGGTACTGACAGCAATGTTTGGCATCGGAGTAGCCCAACATTCCGGATTTATCGATGCTTGTATCCGACAGGGAGTGAAGAACCGGAGAAACACTAAAAAAATAATTCTTTGGGTGATTATCCTGGGATTGTTATCGAATATAGTGGGGGATGCAGGTTATATCATACTACTGCCGATAGCAGCTACTCTATTCTATTCGGTTGGATTGAATCCGGTAGCAGGAATCATCACTGCATACGTATCGGTATCTTGTGGCTACAGTGCCAATGTGATGTTGAGTACAATGGATCCGTTGATAGCCCGTACCACACAAGAGGCGGCCATCGACTCCGGAGTATATCAGGGAAACACAGGACCTTTATGCAATTATTATTTCATGTCTGTTTCTACATTTATTATTGGAGCTATTATTTATAGAATAACCTGTAAACAACTGATTCCTTCTTTGGGAGAATATGAAGGAATGCAAATATCTGAGGTCTATAAACAACTCTCACGGAAAGAACGTCGGGCTATGACTATGGCAATCGTAGTAGGGATGATCTACGCCTCAATCATACTATGGGCTACTTTTTCATCTTGGGGTATTTTGCGGGGAGTAAATGGAGGACTGATACGTTCACCTTTCATTATGGGCATTTTATTCTTACTATCGTTGGGAGCTGCAATCATGGGAATGGTCTACGGATTTAGTTCCGGACGTTATCGTACGGACGGAGATGTAATAGAGGGACTGGCAAAACCGATGAAGTTATTGAGTGGCTATCTTGTCATTGCTTTTTTTGCTGCTCAGATGTTTGCTTGCCTTGAATATTCACATCTTGATAAATGTGTGGCTATCATAGGGGCCAATTTGCTTTCTTCGGTGCAAGCAGGTCCATTATGGACTCTCATCCTGTTTATATTGTTCACTGCTGCAATCAATCTGATTATGGTTTCTGCGACTGCCAAGTGGGCCTTTATGGCTTTTATCTTCGTACCTGTATTTGCACGGATGGGGATTGAACCGGATATGACGCAATGCGCTTTTCGGATAGGTGACAGTGCGACGAATGCCATTACCCCATTTATGTTTTATATGCCTTTAGTATTAACCTATATGCAACAATACGATAAACAGACCACTTATGGTTCGCTTTTAAAATATACCTGGCGATATTCTGTATATATATTGATAGGCTGGACTATGTTACTTTTTATTTGGTATTTAACTGGCTTACCTTTAGGATTATAGAATAGTGTGGTGAAAATGTAAGTAAAAAAAGTCATAGATTCTTTTGGAGATTTCAGAAAAAGCACTACCTTTGCACTCGCAATCAAGGATGGTTCCGTAGCTCAGCTGGATAGAGCAACGCCCTTCTAAGGCGTGGGTCAAGCGTTCGAATCGCTTCGGAATCACAACGTAAAGGCAAGTAGTCTGTAAAAAGACTGCTTGCCTTTCGTCATTTTTCTGGCTATCAAACACTTAGTACTATATCGTTTCAGATCAAAATCGTGCGAATTTCTTCAAAAAGGTAGAAAACATGCCCCAATAGGGGCATGGTAGAAAGAATTTAGAAAACAACTAAAGTAGTGGATGGAAACAAGTAAAGCCATCTGGATGTTATATAACCAATATTAATGAAATACTAACTATTAACTACTAAACCATGTGTTTTCATAATTCAATGTCTGCCAAAGCTATAAAACTGGCTACACGTTACGGACGAAAATCTGATATCATTGAGATATATCGGGATGTTCTTAACGAACAATATCACATTAATGCCTTTAACTTTCCCAAATATCCGATTATCACTGCATCTGATGAGATACAGGTATTCAATTGGGGACTTATTCCCTTTTGGGTAAAGACAGAAGAGGATGCTGAAGAGATGCGTAAAATGACCTTAAACGCAAGGGCAGAAACAATATTTGAAAAGCCGTCGTTTCGTGAATCTATAATGAGGAAAAGATGTATCGTTCCCTCTACTGGATATTTTGAGTGGAGACATGAAGAGAGTAAGAAGACTCCTTATTATATTTATGTTAAAAATGAATCCATCTTTTCAATGGCAGGCATTTATGACATCTGGACAGATAAGGAATCGGGTAGGCAGCATGCTACTTTCTCCATCATAACGACTGCTACAAATTCGTTGACGGATTACATACATAACACTAAACACCGAATGCCGGCTATTTTGTCACCGGAAGATGAAGAACAGTGGCTGAATCCTGAATTATCCCGCGAGAATATTGAATATTTCTTTAAACCATATTCTTCAGATGAAATGGGGGCATACCCGATAGGTAATGATTTTATAAAGAAAATGCCAACGGACAAAAGTATTTTGCAGCGGGCATAAAGTTGGTGTATGGCTTCCGGAATATTATCAGATTGGTATTTTATCACTTTTTTTAACGGAAAAATAACTATCGTTATTGACTTTTCAAAAAAGTCAAAAGATGAAAAAATATATTGTGTTTACATAAGATTCGTGTTACATTTGAACGATAAACAATTAAAAAACACAATAACCATGAAAAAAATTATTTTATTACTTGCTTTATGTTTTACCGCAAATAATTTCTTTGCGCAGACTACTGATCCGAATCAACTGAAGAATGAAGGTAATGACGCTTTGAATGCAAAAAATTATGCTGTTGCTTATGAGAAATATAGCGAATACCTGAAATTAACTAATAATCAGGACTCTGTTACTGCATACAACTGTGGCGTATGTGCGGATAACATAAAGAAATATAATGAAGCTGCCAACTATTTTGATATTGCAATTAAAAAAAGGTACAACTTAGCAAATGCATATATCGGTAAATCGGCTGCCTATCGTGATATGAAGAATAATAAGGAGTATATTGCTACATTGGCAGAAGGTATCAAAGCTGTTCCAGGCAATGCAACGCTTGAAAAGCTATATGCAATATACTATTTAAAAGAGGGGCAGAAATTTCAGCAGGCAGGCAATATTGAAAAAGCAGAAGAGAATTATAAACATGCAACTGACGTGAGCAGTAAAAAGTGGAAGACTGATGCTTTATATAGCTTGGGAGTTTTGTTCTATAACAATGGAGCAAGTGTTCTGCAGAAAGCAACTCCTTTAGCAAATTCGAACAAAGAAAAATATGCTTCCGAGAAAGCCAAAGCAGATGCAGATTTCAAAAAAGCCGTAGACTACCTGGGAGAGGCAATTACCTTGTCACCCAATAGAACTGAAATCAAACAGATGCAAGATCAAGCAAAAGGAATGATAAAATAAAAAGATTATCCTAAAGATAGAAGAGAATGGGGTTGCTAAAATCAGCAACCCTATTTTTTTGTATGCATCTGTTTTTTATTGTAAGTTTGTCACTTGAACTAAACAGTGAAAAAAAGAATGATGCAATCCTATAGTAAAAATGAAGCTATCGACCGTATAAATAAACTGGCCAAAACAGGAAAAGCGTTTCTGTTTATTATAAACTATAAACAAGATTGTTCTTTTGTAGAGCAGATAGATAATATAGACCCGTCTGAGCTTCTTTATAATCTGAATGGCTTTAGCAACTGTACGTCTGTACCTATACCTTTACAATCTCCTATAACATGGAGGCCGACCCCAATATCGCTTGTACAATATAAAACTTCGTTCGATATTGTACGCAGAAATATTCTGGGAGGAAATAGTTTTTTAACGAATCTCACCTGTATAACTCCGGTCGCTACAAATTTAGGATTGGAAGATATTTTTTATCATTCTCAAGCTTTATACAAACTTTGGCTGAAGAATCGCTTTGTCGTTTTTTCCCCAGAGATATTCATTCGTATAGAGAATGGGAAGATTTGTTCTTATCCTATGAAAGGAACAATGGACGCAACTTTACCTTCCGCCTTGGAGGTATTGATGGAGGATGAAAAGGAGGCGGCAGAACATGCCACAATTGTTGATCTGATACGGAATGATTTGAGTATGGTGGCAGATTGTGTAGCTGTAACCCGTTATCGCTATGTAGATACTCTCCATACAAATCACGGCCCTATTTTACAGACCAGTTCGGAAATCAGTGGGATTTTGCCGAAAGATTATGTTTCCTGTTTGGGAGATATTCTTTTCAAGCTTCTCCCTGCCGGTTCCATTACGGGAGCCCCAAAACATAAAACGATGGAGATAATAGAACAGGCGGAAAATTATGATAGAGGGTTTTATACTGGCATTACCGGATACTATAACGGAAAAAAGTTGGATAGTGCCGTCATGATTCGTTTCATTGAAGAACAAGATGGAAAAATGTTTTTTAAGAGTGGAGGAGGGATTACCTGTAAAAGTGACTTAGAAAGTGAATATAATGAAATGAAGCAGAAAGTTTATGTGCCAATTTATTGAAACAATACATATAGAGAGAGGAATAATATATAATCTGGATTATCACACGAATCGGATGAACCGGACACGTGCAGTTTTTTGGCCGGAACAGCCTGCGTTAGAGCTATCGAAATACCTTTATCCTGTATCAAGCGAAGGAGTGATGAAGTGCAGAGTAATCTATGGTCGCGAAATAGAGGAGATTACATATACGTCTTATCAAATACGTCCGGTACATTCTTTACAGATTGTTTATTCGGATGATATCGATTACACTTACAAAAGTACAGATCGGAGTGTAATTAATGAACTTTTCGCTCGCAGACAGGAACAAGACGACATACTAATTGTCAAGAATGGACTTCTGACAGATACATCTATAGGTAATATTGCTCTTTTCGATGGAAATGAATGGTATACCCCAAAACAGCCTCTCCTTAAAGGTACCCGAAGAGCATCATTGTTAGCTATGAATCTAATCAAGGAAAAAGAAATAACCGTAGAGCGGTTGTTTGAATACTCTCAAATCTGTTTATTCAACGCAATGATCGACTTTGGTAAGATAAAGATTGATGTCAATCAGGATCTCATACGGATATAACGATTATTAACAAGTTTATTTCTGGTCTGTTTGAACAAAACCTCTTTGGGGCATGTTATATAGATGTGTTTTTCATAGTATTAGATATAAGATTAATTAAAGAGATTGTACCAGCTTGTGATAAGTAAGTACGTCAGAAACAGAGGCGTCTGTTTTATTGATAAATGTGTTAAAGTGTCGGCTCTTTGTAGCCGACACTTTTTTTATACCTGTTTTTCGTCCATTTTATGGATAGTTACAAATAATTCTTATATATTTGTGGGATATAAACAGAAAAGAATGACACAATGAGTAATATACCTGTTATCTTTCGTTTTTTAAAAGACCTTACTGCGAATAACAATCGTGAGTGGTTTAATGAACATCGGGGTGAATATGAAATAGCCCGCATAGAATTTGAAAACTTCCTTTCTTCCGTAATTGCCCGTATTTCACTCTTTGACGAAAGTATCCGTGGCATTCAACCCAAAGATTGTACCTATCGTATTTACCGGGACACCCGTTTTTCTTCTGATAAAACTCCTTATAAGAATCATTTCGGAGGATATATTAATGCGAAAGGGAAAAAATCCAATCATAGTGGTTATTACGTACATATACAACCAGAAGGTTGTATGCTGGCCGGAGGTAGTTTATGCCTGCCACCCAACGTTTTAAAAGCATTGCGTCAATCTATTTATGATAACATTGACGAGTATCGTTCGATTGTGGAAGATCCTGAATTCAAAAAGTTCTTTCCAGTTGTTGGTGAAGATTTTCTAAAAACTGCTCCTAAAGGTTTTCCTAAAGATTTCAAATACATTGATTATTTGAAACCTAAAGAATTTACTTGTGCTTATTCTGTGCCAGACAGTTTTTTCCTGGCTCCTGATATTCTGGATAAAACAGAAGAGGTGTTCCGGCAATTCAAACGCTTTGCTGATTTTACGAATTTTACTATCGATGATTTTGAATAACGATTGGATAGGTATATCCTGAATGACTCTAAAAACAAATTCTGAAACACATAATACATCCTTTTTATGGAAAAGACTCTTAATCTGATTAAAAATGATCCTTGGCTGGAACCTTACAAAGACGCTATCGTCGGACGTTTTGAACATGCCATGGATAAGAAGGCCGAATTGACCAATGGGGGAAAATCTACGTTGTCGGACTTCGCTTCCGGATATCTTTATTTCGGTTTACATCGCACTGATAAAGGATGGATATTCCGTGAGTGGGCACCGAATGCGTCGCATATTTACATGGTAGGTACATTCAGTAATTGGGAAGAAAAACCTACTTATAAACTAAAACGCCTGAAAAATGGTAACTGGGAAATTAAATTGCCTGCTGACGCTATCAAACACGGCGATCTATATAAATTACATGTATACTGGGAAGGTGGTCAGGGAGAACGAATTCCCGCTTGGGCTAACCGGGTCGTGCAGGATGAAAGCACCAAAATATTCAGTGCTCAGGTATGGGCACCGGAGAAGCCATTTAAATTTAAAAAGAAAACCTTTAAACCCAGTACCGATCCATTGCTGATTTACGAATGCCACATCGGTATGGCACAGCAAGAGGAAAAAGTTGGAACATATAATGAATTTCGCGAGAAAATTTTGCCACGCATTGCCAAAGAGGGATATAATTGTATCCAGATTATGGCCATACAGGAGCATCCATATTATGGTAGTTTCGGTTATCATGTGTCAAGTTTCTTTGCGGCATCATCTCGTTTCGGCACTCCAGAGGAACTCAAACTGTTAATTGATACAGCTCACGAACTGGGTATTGCCGTTATTATGGACATTGTTCATTCGCATGCCGTAAAAAATGAGGTAGAAGGGTTGGGCAACTTTGCAGGTGATCCGAACCAATATTTCTATCCGGGCGGACGCAGAGAACATCCGGCATGGGATTCACTTTGCTTCGACTATGGTAAAAACGAAGTAGTGCATTTCTTGCTTTCAAACTGCAAATACTGGCTGGAAGAGTATCGCTTTGATGGATTCCGTTTCGATGGTGTCACTTCTATGCTCTATTACAGCCACGGATTGGGCGAGGCATTCTGTAATTATGGAGATTATTTTAATGGGCATCAGGATGGCAATGCCATCTGTTACTTGACACTGGCTAATGAATTGATTCATGAAGTGAATCCTAAGGCTATTACCATTGCAGAAGAGGTATCCGGTATGCCGGGACTTGCCGCCAAAGTGGAAGACGGAGGGTATGGATTTGACTATCGTATGGCTATGAATATCCCCGACTATTGGATTAAGACCATTAAAGAGAAGATAGACGAAGACTGGAAGCCATCCAGCATGTTTTGGGAAGTAACTAACCGCCGACAGGATGAGAAGACAATCTCATATGCCGAAAGCCATGATCAGGCGTTAGTAGGGGATAAGACAATCATATTCCGCCTGATTGATGCCGACATGTACTGGCATATGCAGAAGGGCGATGAAAACTATATGGTTCATAGGGGCATTGCTCTCCATAAAATGATTCGTCTACTTACGGCAAGTACGATCAACGGTGGATACCTGAATTTTATGGGAAACGAATTCGGACATCCGGAATGGATTGACTTCCCGCGTGAAGGTAACGGATGGTCATGTAAATATGCTCGCCGCCAGTGGGATTTGGTTGATAATAAAAACCTGACTTACCATTACTTAGGTGATTTTGATGCTGACATGCTGAAAGTAATCAAGAGCGTTAAAAACATTCAGCAGACTCCTGTACAGGAAATTTGGCATAACGATGGTGACCAAGTACTGGCATACCAACGTAAAGACTTGATTTTTGTGTTCAATTTCAATCCGAAACAATCATTTACTGATTATGGATTTTTGGTAACCCCCGGAACTTATGAGGTAATATTGAATACAGACAACGTAGTTTATGGAGGCAATGGCTTGTCAGACGATAGTGTGAAACATTTCACATTGCCCGATTCTTTATATAAAAAAGAAAAGAAAGAATGGTTGAAACTCTATATTCCTGCGCGAACAGCAATGGTATTGAAAAGAACCAAATAAAAATGGGAATAAACAGATAAAAAACAGCCCTTGCACAGATTAGATTGCAAGGGCTGTTTTATATTCAACTAAAATTTAATCTTCAGTATTTTACCGGTATATGCTCCTAAAGCTATTTCTGTGGCTTTATAAGGCAATAAACAGACTACTTCTTCTTTATCGGTCATTAAATCGGTTGCTTTGTATGAGTCAAATTGGGGAATCTGCAAAAAATCGAAGGCATGAGAAGGTACATTAATTGCAACATTTACCGATTGATTATCAAAGTTTACGACTACAAACAGCAATTCATTTTTATACTTACGCATGAAAGTATACTGCTTATGTTCATTAAATCTCCATCCATTTTCATTGGCATACATCAAATCAAAAAATACACCTTTTGATATTGCCTGCTCTTCATTACATAGAGTCAAAACCTTATGGTAAATTGCATATAAATGCTTTTGTTCTTCAGTTAGCATTTTTCCATCAAATTTACCTTCGTTACGCCAACGCCGAATGGTGTCTACACTCCAATAATCGAAAATAGTGGTTCGTCCGTCACGTCCGCTGAATCCTTCACTATCCATTCCCATTTCTCCGAACTCCTGACCAAAATAGATCATCATCGGATTCGTATTCATGCAAGCTGATACGATTAGTGCGGGAATGCCCTTGCGTGGGTCTCCGGCAAAGAAATCAGATGCAATGCGCTGTTCGTCATGATTCTCAAGGAAGTTAAGCATCCGCTTTTCAATCCCCCCCAAAGACTGCCAACTACGGGTGATGGCAGTTGCTGAATCATAACCACAAGCCACGTTACGCAAGGTATCATACAGTCCTACTTTATCATAGAGATAATCGAACTTACCACGAAACAGATAATTTTTATATTCGTGAGGATTGTATACTTCAGCAATAAACAAAATATTGGAATAGGTTTGTTTCACTTGTGGAATAGCCCATTCCCAGAACTCTACCGGAACCATTTCAGCCATATCACAACGGAATCCATCAATGTTCTTGGAAGCCCAGAAAAAAAGAATATCCAACATTTTAATCCAGGTATCCGGAGTCGGTGAAAAATGACAGGTTCCTCCATTTTGATAATCTACTCCATAATTCAGCTTTACAGTTTCATACCAGTCATTTATATTCGGGTAAGCATCAAATCGATTGTTACCAGTTGCTTTGGCAGGAAATTCACGATAAGGTTCCACTGCGTTTCCTGTCATATCAAACTGACCGTGCAATTCCGATTGTGGAATATAATAAAAATTATTGTATGGACTGAACGAGTAATTAGGATCATCGTTGGCTCCGAGCTGGCTGGTACCATCCGGCTGTGCATCCGAATGATATTGGCGCGCTACATGATTCGGTACAAAGTCGATAATCACTTTTAGTCCTACCCTGTGTGTGCGGTTTACCAGGTTTTCAAACTCTTTCATTCGTCCGGGAACATCAGTAGCCAAATCCGGATCTACATCATAATAATCCTTAATGGCATAAGGAGAGCCCGCTTTGCCTTTTACAATAGCCGGATGATCCGGTCGGATATTATATCTTCTGTAATCAGTCTGAGTAGCGTGTTCGATAATACCGGTATACCAAATATGAGTCGCTCCGAGCTTTCTGATCTCACCCAAAGCTTTGGCTGTGAAATCAGCCATTTTTCCACAACCGTTTTGTAAGATGTCTCCGTTATTGATGCAGTGGTTATTATTATTTCCAAACAAGCGCGTAAACACTTGATAAATAATCATTTTTTCTTCGTTCTTCATTTTTATAAAAGCTATTTAAGATTAACTATTTTAGTTTCCCGATGGCTCTGATAAGCCGCTTCGATTATTCGTATCACATTCAAGATGTCTTGTGCATGCGTTTTCAACGTTTTTCCTAAACACAAGTGTTCATATATATTCTGATAGAAACCACCATAATTACCGGATATACCCGGATATTTCCGGCAGATTTCTTTTCCATTCATTTCTGTATGCAATAATCCCCATTCTTGTTCCGATTCCTCTCCCCAATTAGGGCTGCCAGGCATTTCACCAGCCAATAAGGCAGCTTCTTGTTTGTCGACTCCATATTTGACATACGATCCTAACGTCCCATGCAACATGAAACGTGGTTCGGCTTCCCGCATCAAATAGCTTGCTTTCAGGGTGATCTTCACATCAGGTGCCAAGGAAGGACGTAACAAATGAATTATAAAATAATCATCTACTTTTCCTCCATTACGAAGTACACCCAAATCGGCAAAAACAGCTTCAGGCATTCCGAGAAGCTGAACTGCCTGATCAATCAGGTGTGATCCCAGATTATATGTCAGTCCACCTCCCGATACTCCGGTTTCTTTCCATGTGTTAGGCTTGATAAAGTTTCGGTAACGGGCGAAAGTTGATTCATATTCCACTAAGCGACCTAACAACGACTTATCAAGAATATCACGTACTGTCAAAAAGTCTGCATCCCACCTGCGGTTTTGATACACACTAAGCATTAGTCCTTTTTGTTCAGACAAAGCTATTAATTCTTTTCCTTGTTCTGTAGTAGAAGTAAAAGGTTTCTCAACTACCACGTTTTTTCCGGCTTTAAGAGCCATTCGGGTATATTCATAATGTGTACTGTCCGGGGTATTAACCACAATCAGATCTATCTCGGGATCCTCTGTCAACTCATTAAAACTACGCACAATCGTTGCTTGCGGATAACGTGCTTTAGAGAGTTCCTTGGTACGCTCTACTATTTTACAAAGTTTGAAATGCGGATTCGTACTGATAAACGGGGCATGAAATACCTGTCCCGACATACCAAAAGCAGCCAATCCGGTTTTTATTATCTCCATATCTTTCCTTTCTCCTCAATCAGTTGATCCAAAACTTCGGAAGCTGTGTTATAGCCTTGCTCAAAAATCTCTTCAGCTTTTTCAAGCTCAGTATTGCTGTAACCCTCCAGATTATAAGGTTCTATTAGTAAATCACAATTATCGCGCTCCGGAAACGTATTGGCGCGAAACATAAAATGATAAGAGCGCATGGCAATACTGACAATATTCATTTTATATTTCTCTGCCATCAGCGGACTGACATTTACTGCCACTACTTTTTCACATTCATTTCGGATGGTAGAAACCGGTAGATTCATCAAAAGCCCTCCGTCCACATAGTGTGTATTTCCTATTTTTACAGGCGTAAACAATACCGGCATACAGCATGAAGCTGCCACTCGTTCGGCTATATTCCCTTTATGAAAATGCATACTGCGCCCATGATCCAGATCAGTGGCGGTGATGATAAGTGGAAGTTTTAAGTCTTCCAGTTTCTGTGCTTTAAGATTCGACTTCAGAAAGTCTATAAATTCTCCCAGTGCAAATAAACCGACTTTGGGAATCACAAGTTTGGTCAAGTCCTGAAATTTATGTCCGGAAAAGTAGTCCAACACTCTATAGGGTTCGTTACCGTCGGCGTAAAAAACTCCGGCCAAAGCTCCGGCACTTACTCCTGAAATGATATCCGGTTTAATATCATGCTCCAATAAGGCCTGGATAACTCCCAAATGGGCAAATCCTTTAATAAAGCCTCCGCTTAAGGCATATCCAATGTTATAAGGTTTTCCGGTTAATGCGTTATTCTCCATTTTCATTTACTTGATTCATATATGTACGCCACGAAATTAGTAAAATAATTAAGAGGGAGAATTGATATAAGAAAAAAACTGGTAGAAAATAGCATTAAAAAGGATAAAATCCGGAAAAGTGCTTCCGGATTTTATTTATTCAAATATAAAAAGCAGATACAGACTACTTTTCAATTATTCTTATTTTTCTTTTTTCGTTTTTTTTAAATCCGGTAAAAACCAAGTTACCAATCCTAATAACGGCATGAATGCACAAACATTGTATACCGCATCGATTCCAAATTTATCGGCCATATTGCCAAGGACAGCAGAGGCGATACCGGCAACACCAAATGCAAATCCAAAAAAGAGTCCCGAAATCAGCCCTAATTTATTAGGAAGCAGTTCCTGCGCATAAAGCAAAATAGCGGGAAAAGCGGACGATAACATCAGTCCGACGCAAAAACTAAGAAGTACAGTCCATACAAGTCCGGCATGTGGCATCAACAAACTAAACGGTGCTGTGCCAAGGATTGATCCCCAAATTACATATTTGCGCCCGACCTTATCACCGATAGGGCCTCCCATTAATGTACCGATGGCAGTAGCTACCAGAAATACAAATAAGAAGAGTTGTGATTGCTGAATACTTATATTAAACTTATGTATCAGATAGAAAGTATAATAGCTATTCAGACTCGCCATATAAATATATTTAGAAAAGATCAAGATCATCAGTATCGTAATGGCAAACACTGTTTTGCCTGGAGAGAGCGGGCGTTCAATATAGGTTCTTGCAAGTATGGGACGTTTTTTAAGATGGTTCAGATAGGCCCGGTACCACCGACAAATAGGGAACATTGCACAGATAGCCGCTAAAGCAAGAATTGCAAACAAAGCAATATAATGCCTGCCGTAAGGAGCCACTAACAACGCCACTAACAAAGGGCCTAATGATCCGCCCAAATTGCCGCCCACCTGAAAGAGTGATTGCGCTAATCCCCGTTTTCCTCCTGAAGCTAAAAAGGTTATACGTGATGCTTCGGGATGAAGGACAGAAGAACCGATTCCAATAATAAAAACGGATGCAAGCAACCAGTGTAAATTGGATGCAAAAGCCAGATTCAACATACCTACCAGTGTGAAACTCATTCCGATGGGAAGTGACCATGCTATAGGACGTTTGTCAAAAATAAGACCGGTCAGTGGTTGAAACACGGAAGCGGACATCTGGTAAACAAGAGTTATCAATCCAATCTGAGCAAAACTTAACGAGAGATCTTCTTTAAAGAGAGGATATACAGCCGAAATGACAGCCTGCAAAAGATCATTTAAACAGTGAGAAATACTTAATGCGATCAATATAGGAAATGCAATCCTACGAACCGGTTGGACCTGATTTTGTACCATATATTCTATACCTTATTTAAAATCGGATGCAAAGGTATAAAAAACAAAGAAGTAAGTAGCATAGGAGTGAGTCTAAATTAAAGAATAGCCGAATCGTCAGCGGATGAAAGGGAACTATTATTTTTCATGGGAATAAATCTTGATTTGCTAACTTTTTGTGTATCTTTGGTTCATAAAATAATCTGTTAACCCAAATAATTAATGAAACAACAATCAACGTATGATGAATCAAGAATTATTAATGAGTCCCAATCATCTGGTGACATTTTTGCAAAAGCCTGCTGCTGAATTTACAAAAGCAGATATTATTTCCTATATCCAACAAAATGAAATCCGCATGGTCAACTTTATGTATCCTGCTGCGGACGGACGACTTAAAACATTGAATTTTGTAATAAACAACGCTGCCTATCTGGATGCTATCCTGACTTGTGGTGAACGAGTGGATGGATCAAGCCTGTTTCCTTTTATAGAGGCAGGGAGCAGTGATTTGTATGTAATTCCACGCTTCCGTACCGCATTCGTTGATCCATTTGCAGAATTACCTACACTCGTGATGCTTTGCTCTTTCTTTAATAAAGATGGAGAACCTCTGGAAAGTTCTCCCGAATATACCTTACACAAAGCTTGTAAAGCGTTCACGGAAGTAACAGGCATGGAGTTTCAGGCTATGGGAGAATTGGAGTATTATGTGATTGCCGAGGACGACGGAATGTTTCCGGCAACCGATCAGCGCGGTTATCATGAATCAGGACCTTATGCTAAATTCAATGATTTCCGTACACAATGTATGTCTTACATAGCTCAAACGGGTGGACAAATAAAATACGGGCATTCTGAAGTCGGTAATTTTATGCTTGATGATAAAGTCTACGAGCAAAATGAAATAGAATTTCTGCCAGTCCGTGCAGAAGATGCTGCCGACCAATTGATAATAGCCAAATGGGTTATCCGCAACTTAGCTTACCAATATGGTTATGATATTACATTTGCTCCGAAAATTACAGTGGGCAAAGCTGGATCCGGATTACATATCCATATGCGCATGATGAAAGACGGACAGAACCAGATGCTAAAAGGTGGGATTCTTTCTGATACAGCTCGTAGAGCCATTGCGGGCATGATGCTGCTTGCCCCATCCATCACGGCTTTCGGAAATACAAATCCTACTTCATATTTCCGGCTTGTACCACATCAAGAGGCGCCGACTAATGTTTGTTGGGGCGATCGAAACCGTTCTGTATTGGTACGAGTTCCATTGGGATGGTCTGCTAAGACAGATATGTGTGCGTTAGCCAATCCATTGGAGTTGGACAGCCACTATGATACGACGCAAAAGCAGACAGTGGAAATGCGTTCACCGGACGGATCAGCCGATCTCTATCAATTACTGGCAGGACTTGCAGTGGCCTGTCGTCACGGTTTTGAGATAGACAACGCCTTAACCATTGCAGAGAAGACATACGTTAACGTAAATATCCATCAGAAAGAAAATGTTGATAAACTGAAAAACTTAGCACAACTACCGGATAGCTGTGCGGCATCAGCAGACTGCTTACAGAAACAACGGACTGTATTTGAACAGTATAATGTATTCAGCCCTGCTATGATTGATGGCATTATCAGTAGATTACGAAGCTATAATGATGCTACCCTGCGTATAGAGATACAGGGCAAACCGGAGGAGATGCTGGCATTAGTAAGCAAGTACTTCCATTGCGGATAAAGTCCCCCAAAGATCATTTTAATGCGGATTGAGTATCATAGTTCAGTCCGCATTATTTATATTCGCACTTCAAAATGAAATTATATCATGGAAGAAGCAAAAGATTTCAATAAGTATACATCGAAGGTTAACTTTGCCCCCATTACAGATTTTGTACTTCAAAATGGGCAACTTACCCAATATCAAAAAGGAGATTTCTTTTGCCGACAAAATGAATCCTGCAAATTGATGGGGTATGTGGCAGAAGGTTCTTTCCGCTATTGCTGTACCAACAGTCGGGGAGAAAATAAAATTGTAGGCTATACATTCGAACACTCGTTTGTGGGTAATTATCCGGCATTCCGTTTAGGAGATAATTCAAATGTAGATATACAAGCCATTTGTAACTGCACTGTTTATATAGTAAACAACAGACAGTTAGAGGAATTCTATGACCGGGACGACACGAATCTGAAATTGGGCAGACATATAGCTGAAATATTGTTATGGGAAGTATATGAACGGATGATATCGATGTACAGCATGACGCCCGAAGAACGATATAGGGAGATACTTGAACGTTGTCCCGGACTGTTGAATTTGATTTCATTGAAGGAACTGGCATCCTATCTGATGATATGTCCGGAAACACTCAGCCGTCTTCGAAGAAAGTTAGTACAAAAATAAAATCTTGATTTCAGTCAAGATTCATTTGTTCCGATCCCAATACCTTTGTGTAAGCATTAAAAAGAATAAAAATGAAAAAGGTTATCATAATAGGAGCTACATCCGGGATCGGCAGAGGATTGGCAGAACGGTTTATTCAGGAAGGGAATATGGTTGGCATAACGGGACGAAGGGAAAATAAACTGCAAGAGCTTTGTTCACAAAATAAAAACTGTTTTTATACCATATCAGATGTTACAAAGGAAACTGATACAATCCGGCAACTCAATAATCTTGTGGACAGAATGGGAGGTATGGATATACTCGTGTTCTGTTCGGGGGTAGGGGAACTAAACCCTGAGCTCGATTATAATTTAGAGAGACCGACTCTTTTGACCAATGTTATCGGATTCACCAATGTAGCAGACTGGGCATTTCATTTTTTCCAGAAACAAGAATCGGGGCATCTGGTTACAATTTCCTCTGTAGGCGGGATGCGTGGTGAAGGAATAGCACCGGCATACAATGCTTCGAAAGCCTATCAAATCAATTATACGGAAGGCTTGAGGAAGAAAGCAGCCAAGCTATCTTACCCCATTCACATTACGGACATACGCCCAGGATTCGTAGACACAGCGATGGCTAAAGGAGAGGGGTTGTTTTGGGTCACTCCACTACAGAAAGCCGTACAACAGATATACCGGGCAATCTTTCGGAAAAGAAAAGTTGTATACATCTCAAGAAGGTGGAGATATGTAGCAATGCTTTTGAGAATAATGCCTGCTTCTATTTATTGTAAAATGTGACAGCAGAAGTAGGGCTCCGGTTTTTCTGACATTTGACAGATTGAGTTATCTACTTTCGTTCGATCTTTGCTGCTCCCGGAATATTTATTAATATGAATGTTATAATAAGACAAATAATATTTTCATATTAATTGTTCCTAATGTCTTCTGCATCAAAAGAATTATCTTTGTAGGCATATACTATAAACCTATAATAGAACGAAATGAGTCCACGTAAATTAATACTTTGGCTATTTGCCTGTACCCTTATAGTATGTGCCCTGCGGGCCGGATTATTGACAAGTGCAGATCAATATATCTATCATCTGCGGAATATGCATGCTTCGACTTTTGCATATCGGTATGATGATTTTCTACCCTATCTACCGATTGTTGTCATGTTTATATTGAAACTTGCAGGAGTAAAAAGTCGTAGTAACTGGAAACGTATGCTCGTTTCAACTGCATTTGCGTATGTTTTGATGGGAGCAGTAGTCATCTCCATGAAATCATTGGCGGGTGTTCTCCGTCCAGACGGTTCGGATTTTCTTTCCTTCCCTTCAGGCCATACGGCTACTGCTTTTACGGCTGCTACTCTTTTATATAAAGAATATGGCTTCAAGACTCCTTTAGCCACCATTGCCACTTTCCTGCCGGCTGTTGTTACCGGCTTCACACGCCAATTAAACAATCGTCATTGGCTAAGTGACGTATTGGCCGGTGCTACCATTGGCATCATGATGGTAGAGTTAGCTTATTTTCTGACAAATTTAATTTTTAGGAAAGAGAGTGACACGCATACTTGTCCTAAATCATAAGAAATATAATAGGGATTATCCGGTGACGAATAATCCCTATTATATTTCTTAGACTCTGACAGTCAATTCTCTTAAAGTAAAATCAGAAAGCATCATGACTGACATATAGCAGATAGTTGTGTCTCTGAATAAAAATATTATTTTCTCTGGCTAACCAACCTACTGCAAGTGCAACATCTTCAGCGCTGAGGTTAATTTTCCGACTAAGTTCCTGAATAGATATTTTTCCCCTCATTTCATTCAGGGTGCGCCATACTTTGCCGGCGTTTTCTCCAATTGTTTCTAATTCCATTTTACATTATTTGGTTATGTTCCTAATATACAGAAAAACATTCAAATACAGAATTTTTAAGTCATGTTTTTATTCTGGTTTTGCATTTTTTAGTGTAAATCTCAAGTACTCTTTACCGGATAATCCGGCTTTGGAACAAGAAGAGTAAAATAAACCATATTTGTGCAAATAATAAGGGGGATTAACTAAAAAAGGAGTCCGCGATAATCCCGGCCTCCTTTTTCAAACGTTTTTTTCAATCAAACTCTGTTTTATAATCCTTTATTCATGGAGCATTACATAGCCCCAAATCATAGAATCGGAATTACCGATTCTATCCAACAATCTTTTTACCCATTTCATAATCTCAAATTTTTATGTTATACCTTGAAAACATTACAAATGTAAGGGAGAAATATGACGATTGAATTGACGTAGGATAAAAAGGCTGTTTTAAACTGTTTGTTTTTGATGTATGTCAATGATTGCAGGATAATCCTGTTACATCTTATCAAAGAATAACCCGACAAAGAGTAAATGTGAAAATAAATAGTTAAAAGATGGATGAAAACGGAACAAAGTAGATAAAATACCGTCTTATTATAAATGTTATACAACTGATAAAGTGAGGGAGCCGTACACCCTTTATGCGTAGCCATTCCCGAAGGTAGCTGGGAGTATTCTATTTCCTTGAAAAAGCCCGTACAATTTTTGTACGGGCCTTTTATTAGGCAGAAAAGTGATTCAATCGTTATTATCTTCCTCGTCGTCGACCAAATTATTAAGTTCCACTTCCAGATCAACCAACTCTTGCTCCCATATCTTCAGTATCTCTCTGGGGGTATCATTGGGAGCTTTCTTAATTCTTTCCTGAGCAAGAGATACCTCATGCTCTAATTCCTTGCGCCTACTCATATCGTTAAGTCTATAAGTTTGATGAATTAAAATGATTTGTTCAAAAACGCCCCTTTAACAGGTCCGGTATTTCCGAAGGTTCGCCGGCGACCCTGATTCCTGCAATCTCCAATGCTGAAATTTTTTCGGCAGCAGAACCGGAACTTCCGGATATAATGGCTCCGGCATGTCCCATCTGCTTGCCCGGCGGGGCAGATTGCCCTGCAATAAATGCTACTACAGGTTTAGTTACATGTTCACAAATATATGCTGCGGCCAGTTCTTCTGCATTTCCTCCGATCTCACCAATCATAACAATAGCATCTGTTTGAGGATCATTCTGTAACATTGCCAATAATTCACGGAAATAAAGTCCGACAACAGGATCTCCCCCCATGCCGATAGCGGTGGATTGCCCCATACCTTTGGCTGTGAGATGTGACACGATTTCGTAAGTCAGTGTTCCGCTTCGGCTTATCACTCCTATATTGCCCGGACTGAATACCTGTCCGGGAAGAATACCTACCAGACTTTTCCCCGGAGAGATAAGCCCCGGACAGTTTGGTCCAATCAGTTTTGCTCCTTTCTGTTCAGTAAACCGATAGGCTTTTATCACGTCCAGTGTCGGAATTCCTTCTGTAATGCAAATAATCAATCGGATACCTGCATCGGCAGCCTCCATAATAGCATCAGCAGCAAAACGGGCCGGTACAAAAATAATAGATGTATTGGCCTGTGTGCGGCGGACAGCTTCATACATGGTATTGAATACCGGAAAGTTATCATCTACCATTGTGCCTCCTTTTCCGGGCGATGTGCCACCCACTACATTAGTTCCATATTCAGCCATCTTTTTTGCATGAAAGAGTCCGTCCCTGCCTGTAATTCCCTGTACCAGGAGTCGGGTGGATTTATCAATAAGTATGCTCATATCGATTCTTTTTTTAATGATTCTACAGCCATCCGAGTAGCTTCTTCCATTGTTTGTGCTACCTGAAAACGACTATTTTTACTCAATAATTCACGTCCCATACGTTCGTTCGTGCCCGTCAGTCGTACAATAATAGGGATATCCGTATGTATCTGGTCAAATGCCTGCAATAGTCCGATAGCCACGTCATCACCTCGGGTGATGCCACCGAAAATATTGATAAAGACAACCTTTACCTTTTTATCATCCAGCAATAATTTCATTGCTTCTATTACTTTGATAGGATTCGAGCTACCGCCAATATCAAGAAAATTTGCCGGATTACCTCCATAAAGTTTAATCATATCCATGGTTGCCATAGCTAAACCGGCTCCGTTAACCATACAGCCAATTTCGCCATCCATACGGACATAACTGAATCCCCTCTCTTTGGCAATAGCTTCAAGCTTTTCATCTTCTGTAGGTTCTGATAGTTTCTGCAAATCCGAATGACGGTAAAGTGCGTTATCATCAAACACCATTTTCGCATCAATTGCCAGTAATGTACCCGTAGGGGTAAGTACCAATGGATTAATCTCAGCCAGTGAGGCATCCTTTTCAATAAATGCTTTGTAAAGGTTTTGAATAATGGTTGTCATCCGATTGGCCTGCTCGGCTTGTTCGAATAGAGAGAAAGCAAATTTACGTGCCAGATAATCGGGAATCCCGACCAGAGGATCAATGTTGTAACGCATTATTTTCTCGGGATATTGACGAGCCACTTCCTCAATGTCCATGCCACCGGCTGCACTCATGATCAGTACAACAGAACGTGTATTACGATCTATCGTAAAACTGATATAATATTCTGCGGCGATATTGATGGCTTCACTAAGAAGGACTTTGGTTACGGGATATCCTTTAATGGTCATCCCCAAAATCGTTTGAGCATATTGATAGACATCTCTGTCGTTATCGGCAAGTTTTACCCCACCGGCTTTTCCACGGCCCCCGGTCAATACTTGTGCCTTAATTGCGACCCGGTTTACACCCATACGGTGGTAAGCGGCTACAGCGCCGTCTGCAGTATGGCACAAAGCATGTTTTTCGACAGGTATTCCGTAAGAGGAGAAAATCTCTTTTGCCTGATATTCGTGTACTTTCATTGGACAAATAGGTTTGTTTCTAATTATAACAAAAGCATAGGCAAAAAGGTTGCAAAGTACTCAGGACACGCCAGATATGTCCACCCATCGGATTCACATGTGCAAAATGGATATAAAGGCAACTGGATATCTCCTTAAAACCAGAAGAAAGATTGTAAAATCAAGATATCGGATATGTTATTTTAAAAAAGTAACACCGAAACCCTATAGAAAGAGTTTCGGTGTTGTATTTAGAAAAAGTCTTCAAAAAGACTTTTATGCAATTCCGTGAGCAGATACTGTAGAGTCGATCTTCTTGATCAGCCCTTGTAATACGGCGCCCGGTCCACATTCTGTGAAGTCGGTAGCACCGTCGGCAACCATATTCTTTACGGTTTGAGTCCAGCGTACAGAAGCTGTCAATTGAGCAACCAGGTTCTTTTTGATTTCTTGCGGATCTGTATGAGGCAGAGCATCCACATTCTGGTAAACCGGACATTTCGGAGTGTGGACTTCGGTTGCGTTGATAGCAGCTTCCAGTTCTACTTTGGCAGGATCCATCAGAGGAGAGTGGAACGCTCCACCTACCTTCAGCGGAAGTGCACGTTTTGCTCCGGCTGCCTTCATCAGTTCGCAAGCTTTCTCGATTCCCGGTACAGATCCGGAAATTACAATCTGTCCCGGACAGTTGTAGTTAGCCGGTACACAAACTTCGCCTTCGGCGGCAACAGCCGCACAGATTTCTTCTACTTTCTCATCAGGCAGAGCGATAATGGCAGCCATTGTAGAAGGAGTAGCTTCACAAGCCTTCTGCATTGCCATGGCACGTGCATAAACCAGTTTCAAACCGTCCTCAAAAGAAAGAGCACCGGCAGCAACCAATGCAGAAAACTCACCCAATGAGTGTCCGGCAGTCATTTCCGGTTTGAAATCTTCCCCCATGCAAAGCGCAGAGATAACAGAATGAAGGAATACAGCAGGTTGGGTAACCTTGGTCTGGCGGAGGTCTTCATCAGTACCGTTGAACATAATATCTGTAATGCGATATCCCAGGATATCATTTGCTTTTTCAAACAATTCTTTTGCTAAAGCTGAAGTTTCATACAGGTCTTTGCCCATACCTACGAACTGGGCGCCTTGACCGGGGAATACAAATGCTTTCATATTTTTGTTTTTTAATTTAATTTGCGGGTGCAAAGTTATATATTTTTGCAATATGATAGCACAGAATTGACAAAATTGTGCAATAGAGAAGTGTTTTTCGGTTTATTCCTCTTCTTTATCTTCCCATATACTGGCTTTTTCCGGTCCCCAGAAATGACACAACGGGCCGTTGCCATGACCGACAATTATTTCTTTTCCGGCATCAATGGCCCTGCTGACATATGTTTTAGCTTTACCTACTGCCTGATCCATTGGAAGTCCTGATGCCAGATAGGTGGCGATTGAAGAAGAGAGAGTACATCCGGTACCATGTAAATTCCGGCTTTCTATTTTTCTCTCCTTATATATATAGGTGTTTCCGCCCGCAAACAATACATCCTGCATTTCGTTTCCCTGCAAGTGTCCTCCTTTCACCAATACCGCAGTATGATACATCGTGGAGAGCGTCCGGGCCGCATCTATCATCTCTTCCACTGTGGCTATTTTCATTCCCGTCAGCACTTCCGTTTCATCCAGATTGGGAGTTATCAAGGTTGTTTGCGGGATAAGTTCTTCTTTAATCAACTGTATTGCATCGTCAGTCATTAATTTCCGCCCACTGGTAGACACCATAACGGGGTCATAAACCACCGGGCGGTGAGGGTATTTTCGTAAGCAATCCGCAATCACTTTTACGAGGAGCGGTTCACTTACCATACCTATTTTCAGAGTATCTGGACATAAGTCGTCCATTACCGCTTCAATCTGTCCCTGCACAATCCCAGCGGGAACCGTGTGTACAGCCTTCACTCCCCTTGTATCTTGTACGGTGACTGCGGTAATCACCGATGCCGCGTATGCGCCCAGAGCAGAAATCGTTTTAATATCTGCCTGTATACCCGCCCCTCCCGAACAATCGGAACCGGCAATAGAAAGAACAACCGGATAACGTTTCATTTTAGTTTTTTTTAATAATTCTACAACAAAGATAGGATAAAAACAAAGAAGATACAAAATGACACACCTTATAAAATACAATAAGTCCGCCGTAAAACCAATGGTCTGCCATCAATCGAAAGAGCTGATTATAAAGTATCCCCGTCTTTTTGTACTTTCTACAATTACTGTCTTTCCTGGAAGGTAGAAATACATATTGTTGTATATACAATAAGATGAATACTCCTTAGTGTAAAACATACGATATGTATATATATGAAAAACAATGCTTTATAGCATATAATTTAATTGCTTACCAGATGAGAATATCTCTATATTTGCAATGTTCAAAGACTAAATATTATGCATGACATACCGAAACAAACCCCATTGGCAAACAATCATATCTCAGTAGACTGTGTAGTGATTGGTTTTGACGGAGAGCAACTCAAAGTCCTGTTGATTAAGCGGGTAGGAGAGGAAAACGGAGAAGTTTACCATGATATGAAGCTTCCCGGGAGCCTGATCTACATGGATGAAGACCTGGACGAAGCAGCACAACGTGTTTTATTCGAACTGACAGGTATCCGGAGCGTCAACCTGATGCAATTTAAAGCATTTGGTTCTAAAAACCGGACGAGCAATCCTAAAGATGTGCGTTGGTTGGAACGGGCAATGCAATCGAAAGTAGAGCGCATTGTCACCATAGCTTATCTATCGATGGTAAAGATAGACCGGGCGTTGGACAAAAACCTGGATGAGTTCCAGGCCTGTTGGGTGGCACTGAAAGATATAAAGACGTTGGCTTTTGACCATAATCTGATTATCAGAGAGGCGCTGATTTATATCCGGCAATTTGTGGAGTTCAATCCTTCAATGCTGTTTGATCTGCTGCCGCGCAAGTTTACCGCTTCCCAACTTCGGATCTTGTTCGAACTGGTATACGACAAAGCAGTGGATGTACGCAACTTCCATAAAAAGATAGCCTTGATGGAGTACGTCGTACCATTGGAAGAAAAACAAACCGGAGTGGCCCACCGGGCAGCCCGCTATTATAAATTCGACAAAAAGATATATAATAAGGTAAGACGGTAAGTCTTATGGAGATTTTATTTTAAATCACAAATTAATTAATAAACAAGATCATGTTTTTATTAGGGTATGACATAGGCAGCTCGTCTGTCAAAGCGAGCTTGGTAGATGCCGGGACAGGCAAATGCGTCGCTTCCGCATTCTTTCCGAAAACGGAGGCAGGCATTATTGCCGTACGCTCCGGATGGGCAGAACAGGAACCGGAAGACTGGTGGGAGAATCTGAAACTCTCCACACAGTCCGTCCTTTCAGAATCGGGGATAGCTGCCGGAGACATCAAGGCCATCGGCATCTCTTATCAGATGCACGGCCTGGTATGTGTAGACAGACAGCAGCGCGTGCTGCGCCCGGCTATAATCTGGTGCGATTCGCGTGCGGTCCCCTATGGACAAAAGGCGTTCGAAACAATCGGAGAGGAGTTTTGCCTTGCGCACTTGCTCAATTCTCCCGGCAATTTTACCGCTTCTAAACTGGCATGGATAAAGGAAAACGAGCCGCACATTTACGCACAGATTGATAAAATTATGTTGCCGGGTGATTATATTACCATGAAACTGAGCGGAGAAATCTGTACGACAGTCGAAGGGCTTTCCGAAGGTATGCTTTGGGATTTCCGGAATGACCGTACGGCAGATTTCCTAATGCAATATTATGGGTTCGATTCTTCTCTGATAGCCGACATCCGGCCAACTTTCGCCGAACAGGGACTATTAACCGGGAGTGCTGCCCGGGAACTTGGATTGCAGGAAGGTACACCGATCACTTACCGTGCTGGCGACCAGCCCAACAACGCTCTTTCCTTGAATGTATTTAATCCGGGTGAAATAGCTTCCACTGCCGGAACGTCGGGAGTCGTATACGGAGTAAACGGGGAAATCAGCTATGATCCGCAGTCGCGTGTCAACACCTTTGCGCATGTCAATCATACTGCCGCGAATCCACGTCTGGGTGTATTGCTTTGCATCAACGGAACAGGGATTCTAAATTCGTGGATAAAACGCAATGTCGCTCCGGAAGGCATCTCATATACAGAGATGAACCGCCTTGCTTCACAGGTTCCGGTTGGCAGTGCAGGCATCAGCATTCTGCCTTTTGGTAACGGAGCGGAACGCATGCTGAACAACCGGACGACCGGTTGCAGTTTTCACGGAATTGACTTCAACATGCATGACAAGGCGCATTTGATCCGTGCGGCACAGGAAGGCATCGTCTTTTCCTTTAAATATGGTATCGATATTATGGAAGGAATGGGTATCCCTGTCGAAAAGATCCATGCCGGACATGCCAATATGTTTCTCAGCCCCATTTTTCGTGAGACATTGGCCGGCACGACGGGAGCTACCATCGAACTTTATAACACAGATGGTGCTGTCGGCGCAGCCAAGGGTGCCGGGATGGGAGCAGGCATCTACAAAAACCATCAAGAGGCTTTCGCGTCACTCGACAAGCTGGAAGTCGTTGAACCCGATCCGGCCCGGCAACAGGAATATGCCGATGCATATGGACGTTGGAAACAATGCCTGGCCCGATCTATGCAGATGAATAAAAAAAACGAATAATCATAAGATAAAAAAATGAATCATCAAAGCTGTCTCCTGTGCCTTCTCCAAATGAAGAAGGAGCGGGCGAAGCTCCTAAAACTTTAAATAATATGGCAACAAAAGAGTACTTCCCGGGTATAGGGAAAATTAAGTTCGAAGGTAAAGATAGTAAGAACCCGATGGCATTTCGTTATTACGATGCCGAGAAAGTGATTAACGGCCGCAAGATGAAAGACTGGCTGAAGTTTGCAATGGCGTGGTGGCATACACTTTGTGCCGAGGGCGGTGACCAGTTTGGAGGCGGAACCAAACAATTTTCATGGAACGGTGACCCTGATCCCTTACAGGCAGCCAAGAACAAGATGGATGCAGGTTTTGAGTTTATGCAGAAGATGGGTATTGGATATTATTGTTTCCACGACGTAGACTTGGTTGCAGAAGCTGATACCATCGAGGCCTATGAAGCCAACCTGAAAGAGATGGTTGCCTACGCAAAGCAGAAGCAGGCCGAAACCGGTATCAAACTATTGTGGGGAACAGCCAATGTATTCAGCCATGCCCGTTACATGAACGGTGCGGCTACCAATCCCGATTTCGATGTTGTGGCCCGTGCTGCCGTTCAGATTAAGAATGCGATTGACGCCACTATAGAATTGGGGGGGACAAACTATGTCTTTTGGGGCGGACGCGAAGGATATATGTCGCTGCTGAATACTGACCAGAAACGAGAAAAAGAACATCTGGCACAAATGCTCACCATTGCCCGTGACTATGGCCGCGCACAAGGTTTCAAAGGCACCTTCCTGATTGAGCCGAAACCCATGGAGCCGACCAAGCACCAGTATGATGTCGACACCGAAACTGTCATCGGTTTCCTGAAAGCTCACGGGCTGGAACGCGACTTCAAAGTGAACATTGAAGTGAACCATGCCACCCTTGCGGGACATACATTTGAACACGAACTGGCAGTGGCTGTAGATAACGGTATGTTAGGATCTATCGATGCAAACCGCGGCGACTATCAGAATGGATGGGATACCGACCAGTTCCCGATTGATAACTTCGAACTGACACAAGCCATGATGCAGATTATCCGTAATGACGGATTGGGCAACGGCGGAACAAACTTCGACGCCAAGACCCGCCGGAACTCTACCGATCCGGAGGATATTTTCATTGCCCACATTGCCGGAATGGACGCGATGGCACGTGCTTTGGAAAGCGCAGCCAATCTGCTCAATGAATCTCCTTACCGGAAGATGCTGTCCGAACGCTATGCCTCGTTCGATACAGGTAAAGGGAAAGAGTTTGAAGAAGGTAAAATATCTCTGGATGAACTTGTTGCTTATGCAAAATCCAATGGTGAGCCGAAACAAACCAGTGGTAAACAGGAGTTGTATGAAGCGCTCGTTAACATATACTCACTATAAGTCCGTACAATGCGGTTTGCAGACAGTTTCCGTCTGCAAACCGTAATTCAAAAAAGCTAATGCCATGAATCATACCAACGAAGGTAGCAAGCTCTACCTGTATTCCATTACATCGGTAGCCATCCTGGGTGGACTGTTGTTCGGCTATGACACCGCTGTGATTTCGGGAGCTGAGAAAGGGCTCGAAGCCTTCTTCCTCACAGCCACAGATTTTCAATACGACAAAGTGATGCACGGCATCACCTCTTCAAGTGCACTGATTGGTTGCGTACTGGGTGGTGCATTGTCCGGCATCTTTGCTTCACGGTTGGGTCGCCGCAACTCGCTGCGACTGGCTGCCGTTCTCTTTTTCCTTTCGGCACTGGGGTCATATTACCCCGAGTTCCTGTTCTTTGAATATGGAAAAGCTGATATGAACCTGCTTATAGCCTTTAACCTTTACCGCATCGTAGGTGGTATCGGTGTGGGGCTGGCATCTGCCGTCTGTCCGATGTATATTGCCGAAATAGCACCATCCAATATCCGGGGTACACTGGTGTCCTGCAATCAGTTTGCCATTATTTTCGGCATGCTGGTAGTCTACTTTGTAAACTTCTTGATTTTGGGTGACCACCAAAATCCGATCATCCTGAAAGATGCCGCCGGTACACTTTCCGTCAGCAGCGAATCGGATATGTGGACCGTAACCGAAGGATGGCGATACATGTTTGGTTCCGAAGCTTTTCCGGCTGCCTTCTTCGGCATGCTGCTCTTCTTTGTACCCAAAACTCCCCGCTATCTGGTGATGATCGATCAGGATCAGAAAGCATATTCCATTCTAAAGAAAGTGAACGGAGCCGCCAAGGCACAAGAAATCTTGGCGGATATAAAGGCTACTTCGCAGGAAAAGGCAGAAAAGCTGTTCACTTATGGCGCAACAGTGATTGTCATCGGTATTCTGCTTTCCGTCTTCCAGCAGGCCATCGGCATCAATGCCGTGCTTTATTACGCACCTCGAATATTCGAAAATGCCGGCGCCGAAGGGGGAGGAATGATGCAAACCGTCATTATGGGGATTGTCAACATTATCTTCACACTGGTAGCCATCTTTACCGTCGACCGTTTCGGTCGTAAGCCCTTACTCATCATCGGGTCCATCGGTATGGCGGCCGGGGCATTCGCTGTTGCCTTGTGCGACAGCATGGGCGTCAAGGGGATACTTCCCGTGCTGTCGGTAATTGTATACGCAGCCTTTTTCATGATGTCGTGGGGACCTATTTGCTGGGTACTGATATCCGAAATCTTCCCCAACACCATCCGTGGCAAAGCCGTAGCCATTGCCGTAGCATTTCAATGGATATTCAATTACATTGTTTCGTCCACCTTCCCTGCCCTCTATGATTTCAGTCCGATGTTTGCTTACAGCCTTTATGGGGTCATTTGTGTGATTGCCGCACTGTTTGTATGGCGTTGGGTGCCCGAAACCAAAGGAAAGACATTGGAAGATATGAGTAAACTTTGGAAAAAACATTGATGGGAGAGGATTCTTGCCCCATTCCACTTTGAAAGCAGAATGGTCTGAATACTGACCGAATGTAGCATATACTTATCTTTGCTGACATGCACTTTTTATGAATCCGGCGAACCGGAAGCGTAATAACACGAAGCCTATAGTCCTACCCCTCTCAGAAGTAACGTGAGAGGGGTAGAACAATAGGCTTTCGGACAAATTACAGTAAGCAAAGAGAGAAAATGGTTACTGCATTTGCTCATTATGCCGTAACCATCCCGTCCGGATGATTACTACATTTGCCCCATATGGTATAATGATATTATAAAATGGTAAGAACGCAGACCTTTTTTCTCTATTTGAGCGCAAAAGATCAACAAGCGAAAAATAGAAAAAAGATCACTGTTTAGAGCCGACTCCGATCATAAAGATTAAAATAACACAAGCCTGCTGCGCATATTGTAATAAATACGCGCAATAGGCTTGCATTCTTAAATAGACTGATTCAAATTCCGGGCGTTTTTTTTGTCCGCCTTGCCGTTGGACAGAAATATGCTATTCTACACGCAGTAGATTATCAAAAAGACAGATCTTTCAGAATGTCTTTTATCCTTTCAAACTGTCCGTCCGTTTTCTCCGGAGTGATCTTCATCAAATACGCCAGTAACGGATAAATATCTACATTGACAAAACCTTTCGATTCATATCCTTCCTTAAAATCGGGACCGCAGGCACGAAACATTACTTGCATATCCGGACTTTGCGGAAAATAACCATGAGCACCTTTCAGCGCACGCGGCACATCGGTAAATTGCCATCCCAATTCGGGAGCCACTACAATATCTCCAACACGGTCACTGCTTCCGTAATTCAGCTCAGCAGGAATCTCTTCTTTTTTCCAAACATGGATGTGGGCTACATTCTTTAAAGCATTGTATACCGAGTCACGATATTCCGGCTTGGTAAAGATAGAAGTCGGTGTCCGCCCGTCTACCGCTTCGCACCATTCCGGACGCAGATATTTATTCATATCTACCACCCGGTCGTCACTGATTTCCGTCATCCCATGATCGGCAGTAACAATCAGGTTGACATCTTTTCCGAAGGGGAGAGCAGCGATTCCCTGTCGCAACATTCCTATCAGACTATCCATACGATGTACGATAGCGGCAGCTTCCGCGCTGTAAGGACCATGATGATGCGTCACTCCATCCGGCTCCTCAAAGTAAAGCATAACAAAACGGGGACGTTCCGCTTCCGGCTTTCTCAGCAGAGCGATGGTCGAATCTACCCGTTGCTCAAAAGTAAGACGGGGCTTTTCTGCATATTCCCGGTAATAAGTGGGGTAGCAACCTTTAATGGCAATATCCGAACCTACCCAATAGATGTTTCCTGTTTTTACACCTTGCTTCTGGGCTGTTATCCAAATCGGTTCACCCAGATAATAGTCGGGATTGTTTCGTGTGGCAGGATCTCCCATGGAGTATTGCCGATGCCGTTTTACATCCCAGAAAGTGTTGTTGATAATACCGTTACGGTCAGGTACCAGCCCCGTAGCCAATGTATAATGGTTGGGGAAAGTAGATGCCGGATAGGAGGGGAGCATCGTTGCCTTAACCCCTTCGCGGGCCATCTGGTTCAGGTTAGGGGTATCATACATCTCCGGATAATCCCAGCGGAAGGCATCCAACGAAACAATTACGGTGTAGTGCGGAGCCTTGTCCTGCGCTGCCAAAGTAAAAATAAAGAAAACATAGCAGCAGAAAGAAATAATAAATTTACGCATACTCTTGATAGTTGTTATGAAGTGCAAAGGTATAAAATTATATGAAAGCTGTCCGGTTATAAAGATAAAGCTTACCTTTGCAACGTTTTTTTAATACAAGTTACTATGGATTATCCTCATAAAATTAATAAGGTACAGATCCGTAACCTCCAGATTGAAGATTACGCTCAATTATCCCAATCGTTTACACGTGTATATTCGGACGGAAGTGATGTCTTCTGGACACACGGACAGATTGAGAAACTAATCAAGATTTTCCCCGAAGGGCAGATTGTAACCGTAGTCGACGAGAAGATCGTTGGCTGTGCACTCTCTATCATTGTAGATTATGATAAAGTGAAGAACGACCACACTTATGCCCAAGTCACAGGGAAGGAGACTTTCAATACCCACACAGCCCAAGGAAATATCCTATATGGCATCGAGGTCTTTATTCATCCCGAATATCGCGGATTACGGTTGGCACGGCGCATGTACGAATATCGCAAAGAACTTTGCGAAACGCTTAACCTGAAAGCGATCATGTTTGGCGGACGTATTCCGAATTACCATAAATATGCTGACAAGATGCGTCCCAAAGAGTATATTGACCGCGTACGCCAGCGGGAAATCTACGACCCGGTGCTCACTTTTCAACTTTCCAATGATTTCCACGTTCGGAAGGTGATGACCAATTATCTGCCGAATGATGAAGAATCCAAACATTATGCTTGCCTGTTGCAATGGGACAACATTTACTATCAGCCCCCTACACAGGAATACCTCGCTCCCAAAACGACGGTTCGCGTAGGATTGGTGCAATGGCAGATGCGCAGTTACAAAACTTTGGACGACCTTTTCGAACAAGTAGAATTTTTCGTTGATGCCGTATCCGACTATAAAAGCGACTTTGTGCTTTTCCCCGAATACTTTAATGCGCCACTGATGTCAAAGTACAATGATAAAGGCGAATCACAAGCTATCCGCGGACTGGCCCAATATACCGAGGAAATCCGTGACCGCTTTATCAATCTGGCAATCAGCTACAATATCAATATCATTACGGGCAGCATGCCGCTAATAAAAGAGGACGGACTGTTGTACAACGCCGGTTTCCTCTGCCGGCGTGACGGAACTTACGAAATGTATGAAAAGCTTCATGTCACTCCGGACGAGATAAAGAGCTGGGGACTGAGCGGGGGCAAACAGTTGAAAACATTCGAAACAGACTGTGCCAAGATCGGCATATTGATTTGTTATGATGTAGAGTTTCCCGAACTTTCCCGGCTGATGGCCGACCAGGGAATGCAGATTCTGTTTGTGCCGTTCCTCACCGATACTCAAAATGCTTATTCACGTGTACGGGTCTGTGCACAGGCACGTGCCATTGAGAACGAATGTTTTGTTGTAATAGCCGGCAGCGTAGGCAATCTTCCCCGTGTACATAACATGGACATTCAGTATGCCCAGTCTGGGGTATTTACACCTTGCGACTTTGCCTTCCCGACGGACGGAAAGCGCGCCGAAGCCACTCCAAATACGGAAATGATCCTGGTTTCGGACGTAGATCTCGATTTGCTGAACGAGTTGCATACTTATGGCAGTGTACGTAACCTGAAAGATCGCCGGAACGATGTATATGAAGTGAGATTTAAGAAGCCGCAATAGATTTTGTCTATTATCCGATAGATATTATAAATCGTTAAACTTTGGTAGCAAACAAAGATTCTGATAGCTTTGTTTCCGAAATGAATCGTTTAATAACTTCTAAAACAAGAAAATTATGAGATCATTAATTGGAAAACAAGCGCCGAAATTTGATGCCACGGCCGTAATCAATGGGCATGAAATCGTTCAGGACTTCTCGTTGGATCAGTATAAAGGGAAAAAGTATGTAGTATTCTTCTTCTATCCGATGGATTTTACTTTTGTATGCCCCACCGAACTGCACGCATTTCAGGAAAAGCTCGACGAGTTTGAAAAACGGAACGTAGCTGTGGTAGGTTGCTCGGTCGACTCTGAATATTCTCATTTCTCCTGGTTGCAGATGCCCAAGAGCGAGGGAGGTATCCAAGGCGTGAAGTATCCTATTGTGTCCGACTTTTCTAAATCAATCTCTGAAAGTTACGGAGTACTGGCCGGAAGCTATGCTCCCGATGAAAATGGCAATTGGGTATGCGAAGGGGCACCGGTGGCTTTCCGCGGTCTGTTCCTGATTGACAAAGAAGGTGTAGTGAGACATTGTGTCATCAACGACTTACCATTGGGACGTAACGTAGACGAAGTACTGCGTATGGTGGATGCCTTGCAACATTTTGAAGAGTATGGCGAGGTTTGTCCGGCCAATTGGTCGAAAGGTAAAGATGCCATGAAAGCAACCGAAGACGGAGTGGCCAGCTATCTGAGTAAACATTAATAGAGACACATCTGTAAGAAAAAAGGGCGTTTATTGAAAAATAAATGCCCTTTTATAGTTGATAATCCAAATATTATGGCGTTCTTTGCTGCCGAAAACAATTGATCGTTTTATTTTACTCTATTTTCTACTGAATCAGTCGAATCCGGATCTAATCTCAAACTTCTGTTGTTTCTAAATTTATTTATCAATTTTTATTTTTTTTATTTTATGAACATGTACATTGGAAACCTTAGCTATCGTGTTAAGGAAGCAGATTTGAGACAAGTAATGGAAGAGTACGGAACAGTTGATTCAGTAAAACTGATCACCGACCGCGAGACTCGCAAATCTAAAGGATTCGCATTCGTTGAAATGCCGAACGACGACGAAGCCAAAAATGTTATCGCTGAGTTGAACGGTGCTGAATACGAAGGCCGTCAGATGGTTGTTAAAGAAGCCCTGCCTCGTAACTAATCCATTTATAGCATAAAACTAAAAAGGATACTCTTTGCAGAGTATCCTTTTCTTGTTTTTATCCGGCAGACATTACAATGCCTTGCTCTGATTATCATTGGTCAGTGGTTTACCTTTATACTCTCCGGTCAGTGTTTCCAGGAAAGCTACTATTTTATTCAGTTCATCTTCCGGCAGATTCTTGTCTACCTGATATTTGGCCATATAATCCACAGCCTCCTTCATTGTTTTCATGCTACCGTCATGAAAGTAAGGAGCTGTCAGGGCAATGTTTCTTAAACCGGGAACTTTGAAACGATGTTTATCACGATCATTTTGGGTCTGTTTGAAGCGTCCGTTATCTTCTTCTGTCAATTCAATGCCACGATCTGCAAAATAATCTCTCTTCACACCCATTAACTCGTAAGACTGACCACCCAAAGTTTCACCTACATGGCAAGTAGCGCAATCGTATTTCTTAAACAATTCGTATCCGGCAAGTTCCATATCGTTAATAGCAGTCTTTTCACCTTTCAGATAAAGGTCGAAACGAGAATTGGGAGTGAGCAATGTCTTTTCGAACTCTTCGATAGCGTCAGTGATATTCTTTTCCGAATATCCGTCGGGATATACAGCTAAAAAGGCTTTGGTGAAATTAGCGTCCTGTTCGAGTTTTGCAATGATTTCGTCAAAAGACTGGCAAGCCATCTCGACCGGATTCAACGGAGGACCGGCAGCCTGCTCGGCAAGTGTTCCGGCACGTCCGTCCCAGAACTGCACGAAATTGTAGGCAGCATTGTATACCGTCGGAGCATTCACACCTCCGAACTGTCCACCTACACCTTCTGAATATTGCTTATTGTCTACCCCTCCCGTATTCAATCCATGGCATGATGCACATGAAACGGTGTTGTCGGCCGAAAGGCGAGTATCGTGATAAAGCATATCTCCCAAAATCACTTTACGCATATCTACCGGAATGGAATCAGCGATGGGACGCACCGGCTCGTTAGCGAATTCGGCTGAAGCCAGCCCGTTAGCATAATGTGCCAGACGGTGTTGTTTTGCCCACGCCATAGCCATTTCCTTTTTAGCATCTGTCACACTGGCTCCCCAGTGTACCATATAGTAAGCATGTTTGGGCATTGTTCCGTCCATGATCACTTTCTCTACTTTGGCCAAAGCCACTTTTCCTACAGGTTTACCGACTTTTAAGGCTTCGGCCATTTCGGTCATGTCAAAAGCGCGATAACCTTGTTCCACGTCCTTCTGAACCATTCCGCCGGCAACAGGCCAGTTTGCATAAAAAGGAAGATCCGGACTACCCGAATGGCATTGCAGGCAGCCACCGGAAGTAATGATCTCTTGCATCTGAGCGTCAGCGGCAAGCTCTTTTGACGGAGCCTGATTTACAACGCGGTAAGTGATAGCCAAAGCTCCGACCGTCACCAGTAATGCGATGATAAATTTTGTACTTTTCTTCATTGTGGATTCTTTTAGTTAATTATTACGATTATATAAATGTACACTTTGTTGAGCCGAAGGCAAATAATTTACTCCATACCAACACATCTGCAAAGCCAAAAAGGAGAAAATAAGTATGACATACAGCATCTTTTTACGAAACCTGCCCCGTAAGCGCAGGTGCATATATAATAGGTATCCCATCCAGGTAACCACTGCCCAGGTCTCTTTGGGATCCCAACTCCAATAATTTCCCCAGGCCTCCTTTGCCCATAAAGATCCAAGAAGCATGCCGATCGATAAAAAAGCCACACCAGAATAGACCAGATTATCTGCTGTCACCAAATATTCTTCTTTGTGGTGTACAAGCCCGCAAATAGCAATAATGAAAGCACATCCCAATACAGAGTAGGAGAACATATAAACTGTGACATGGGGAATAAACCAGACACTTTGCAAAGCCGGCATAAGTGATTGGTCATGTATCTCGGGCTTCAGCAAATTGATGATAACAAAAACAGTGGACAGCAGAGTAGAGAAAGAAAGTATCCATCGATATTTCCAGCGAATATACGTCAACAGCCCGGCAATCCCCATAAAAAAGGAATACCACAAACGGGTTTCACCCATAGTGCGAAGAGGAGGGCGTTGCAGAGATATCCATAGCCCGGCAATGAATATCCCCAGACAAGTAATTCCTGCTACAGTCAGTACAACAGCTATTTTACTTTGTCCCGATGAACGAAGTGCCGATATGGCACCCGTAAGCCAAAGGCAGATGGAGACAGTTGCAAACAGATAGAAGTTATCCCAGGTTATCATGATTTAGCTTTTTTAGGACCATCAATAAATAGCAGAACAGCTCCTGCTAACATCATTAAAATACCAGTCACCATTACATATTTCCAGGGTTGACGTACAATCTGAAGAATGCAATATCGGGTATTTCCCACATTACGTGTATCATATCCGGTCAGATAAATATCTTCTCCCAAACGGTAACTGTGAGGATGATTTACTTCAAGCGTAGTTCTCTGCTCTCCAATACGTACATCTGCCGCAAAACGCGAAGGCATCCCGTTCGGATAATACTCTGTATTGAAAGAGTAGAGTTCCAATTCATAATCCAGATAATAGGCTTTCCCATCCATACTATAGGCTTCGCGTCCCGGTTGTCCGGCATAAAGCGGAATCCGTAATGTCTGCACATCGCTGCTACCGAAGAATCCGGCAAATAAAGCGAGCCATAATCCCAAATGGTTCAGGAGAAAACGCTTCTTCGCCGGAACACGATGATAGAAAGCATGGATAACCACCATTGCCAGATTACTCAATAATAGAAAAAGAATGGCAATGAATATCCAGGAAGTCATAAAGTTATAGCATCCCAATGAGGCTGGGACTCCTGATATGGATGCAGCTTCTGCTTCCGATAATTGGGGAAACAACCCGATAACCAAGCTGCCACCTACTAATAATAAGATTGATAAAATACTTGTCCGGGAAGACAGCAGAAAACGGGTTAACGGCAACTTATTCCCTTCTTTATAGAGACGCCATAATAAATAGACCCATATAACTGCTACAATTACATTCAGAGGGAATGCAAAAAAAGATAAGGGGAAATTGCCTGTCATAGTTTGCAATAATGCCGCTATTACAAAATATGCAGTTACTAATAGTTTTTTGTGCATAGTTGTGCCTTTATATGGTGCAAAGTAAGTAAAAATATGCCAATAAACGTATAAAAGGCTATTAATTTGTATTAAATACAATTTTGAAGTAGATTTAAATTAAAAAGGAACATTGCTATTTATAATATTGGTTGGGGATGACCGGAATACAAAAGAAAATATAAATTAGTACTTAGAATAAAGTAGCTTTCCAGGAGATTATCTATATTAGCATTCACAAAATAGCTTAATCATTAAATGTCTAATCTTAAAACGGCAAAACATGAAAACTCCATCTTTAATTCTGATGATAATTATTTTATGTAATCTCAGCATCCCAATAAATGCTCAAGTACTAACCTCCCGCCAGCAAAAAGAAGATTTTGACACCTTATATAGCTTATTATGTCAAGTACATCCGGATTTATTTATGTATCAAACGCAAAAAGAATTCGAAGAAAAGCATGATTCAATATATCGCTTGTTGAATAAAGAACGAAACGTTTCCGATTTCTACTTTATAGTCTCTCCATTTGTTGCATCTGTAAAAGATGGTCATACTAATTTCGCAATTCCTGCTACTCCAGACAGAATAGACTATTTGAATCATGGAGGACTGACTCTGCCTTTACGCTTAAAAATAGTAGACGATAAGATAGTAGTTGATTTCCCCTTAATATCCTGTTCGATGCAGGAAAATGATGAAATAACATGTATGAATAATATAAATAGTCAAACTATATTAAGCCAATTGTATCTTTTACTGGGAGCTGAAAAAGGAAACGCTATTAAGGAAAATCAATTGACCCTTTATCTTTCTACTTTGCTATGGTATAAATATAATTGGGGTGACAAATATGATTTTACAATTAAAAGGGGAAATAAGATCTGGAAAGAATCATTGAATGGCATCGGACAAATAGATGCCCTCCCTGTTTTAAAAGCAAAACTTGGAAAAAGCCTGCCGCAATTTAGTTATACTCTAAGCCCCGATAAACAGACTGCTACTCTGCAAATAATGAACTTATATCAATTACCACAACTAAAACAATTTTGTGACTCTGTCTTTTCGGTGATTAACAGAGAGCATGTACCCAATTTGGTTATAGATATCAGGAATAACAAAGGAGGGTCAAGTGCCGGAGTTGACATGCTTCTATCATACTTATCGCATGATGCTTATACATTATATACTAAAACTGATTTAAAAATCAGTTCATACTCAAAACTGTATAATAAGCAAAAACATCCGGAAACCTATGAAGAGATCAAAAATTTACCTGACGGATCTTTATTTGCTATTCAAGATTCTTCTGTAGCGGGAAACCGGAATAAAGCAGATATTTATAAAGGAACAGTTACAGTATTGGTAAATGAAACCACTTATTCCGGAGCGTCGACATTTGCATCTGCTATTAAAAAATCTCATGCAGGAAAAATTCTTGGTGAAACCGGCTGTCCAAATGTATATTTTGGCAATTATATGTCATTCACATTACCCAATTCCCGATTAGAATATTATGTCTCACTTAATAAATTCTATGAATAAATGAACTCTCTAAAAAGAAAGCGGAATTGTGAACTCCGCTTTCTTTTTAGTATTGTCCTATTGCATTTATTTTGAAGATGTTCCACTCTCAAGAATACTGACAATTGAAAAGAGGGTGAAGCAAATGGCCCCTAAACCGGCTAATACGCGTGCAGGGATAAAATAATCATCGCGTGTTGTACCTAATTCGAAGGCGAAAGAGGCCAGAAACAGGCAAGCTAATGCTGTCAATACCGGAATCAGAGGGATGCGGTTGGCCAAAGCAAATTCTCGTCCCCAGATTTTTGCCAGTAGAATTACTTTACTGGAAATACTGTAACAAACAAGGCCAAGCCCAATCATAATATATCCGATAACCCCATTTGTACTGCTTGAATCGGCAAAAATAACAAACAGCCCCCAAAGGAGGGAAATAGTTCCCATCAATAATACGAGTTTCGGCCATTGTTTACGCTCTTTATCCGTATATACATTTCTGATTTGACGGGCAATAGTAGCGACCAAAGCAATCAGACTTGTGCAAATACAAGCCAGACCTGCCATCACATGCCCTGCTACAAAATAAGCAGGATGTACATCGCTTTTGGCCAATAAAACAAAAGCCCATATCCAAGCAATCAACGATACAATAATAGCTATTGTTTTTAATACAAGTTCTTGACCTTTAGTAAACGCTCCTTTAGGAATACCATTACCAATCATTTTTGAGTTGGCAGGAATCAGTGAAAAACGGGTAGAAGATGTTGCAGCGGTTGCTACACAAGTAGTTATCAGTCCTACTCCGGCAACCACATGCCCAGCCACAAAGGAAGAGGCAGAGGCAGATCCGGTAAACATACAGATTCCACCAATAATAGTAACGGCAGCAGCGAGATAACCGATAATAGGCAGTGCGTACAAAGAACCGCGCCCATAAGTATGTATGATTTGCCGGATAATAGTAGCAGCCGTTGCAAACAATGCAATACAAATCATACCTAATGAAAAGACTACAGGACCTGCCACCAATCGGTTAGGATCATCTCCATATACACTGATAAACGCTCCGTAGCCGAAACAAAACAGAGCCATCGCCAAAGGAATTGCTCTGAACAATATACTAATACCGTAATTCATAACATATAGGGTTTTAAAATTTCCCTGATAAACAAGGCATATAGTTTTTTGTTTTGCTCTCCTTACTACTTTTTACACTCTTTTCACAAGGTGGCCCTTCCTGTCAGACTGAAATTAAAAAGGCTTTTCTTGTATGAAAACGAATGTTTTTGTACATTTGCACCCTTAAAATAGGGAGGGTATCCCGATCTTAAATTGTAAAATAGTAAAATTGTAAATATAGCCATGAGCAAGAAATTTGCCGAATATTCGCAGTTCGACCTCTCGCAGGTGAATAAGGACGTATTGAAAAAATGGGACGAAAACCAGGTTTTCGCCAAGAGTATGACAGAACGTGAAGGCTGTCCTTCGTTTGTTTTCTTCGAAGGGCCTCCATCAGCTAACGGTATGCCGGGTATTCACCATGTAATGGCTCGTTCTATAAAAGATATTTTCTGTCGTTACAAAACGATGAAAGGATATCAAGTGAAACGTAAGGCAGGTTGGGATACACACGGGCTCCCTGTAGAATTAGGTGTAGAAAAGTCTTTAGGGATCACCAAAGAGGATATTGGAAAAACAATTTCTGTAGCAGAATACAATGCTCATTGCCGTCAGGATGTAATGAAATTCACAAAAGAATGGGAAGACCTGACTCATCAAATGGGGTATTGGGTGGATATGAAGCACCCGTACATCACATACGACAACCGTTACATCGAAACACTGTGGTGGTTATTGAAACAATTGTATAAAAAAGGATTACTTTATAAAGGATATACTATCCAGCCATATTCTCCGGCAGCCGGGACTGGATTAAGTTCGCATGAGCTGAATCAGCCGGGATGCTATCGTGACGTGAAAGACACAACGGTAGTGGCACAATTTAAGATGAAGAACCCTAAACCCGAAATGGCAGAGTGGGGTACTCCTTATTTTATAGCATGGACTACTACTCCATGGACACTACCTTCGAATACAGCACTTTGTGTAGGTCCTAAAATTGACTACGTTGCAGTTCAATCGTATAACGCATATACAGGACAGCCAATCACGGTAGTATTGGCAAAGGCATTGTTGAATGCACATTTCAGCCCGAAAGCAGCCGAACTGAAACTGGAAGATTATAAACCAGGTGATAAGTTGGTTCCTTTCAAAGTAATTGCTGAATATAAAGGTACCGATTTGGTAGACATGGAATATGAACAATTAATTCCATGGGTAAATCCGGGAGAAGGTGCTTTCCGTGTAATACTGGGCGATTATGTAACAACAGAGGACGGTACGGGTATTGTACACATCGCTCCGACATTTGGTGCGGATGATGCTCAAGTGGCAAAAGCTGCCGGTGTGCCTCCATTACAGTTGGTTAATAAAAAAGGTGAACTTCGTCCGATGGTAGATCTGACCGGTAAATTCTATACTTTAGATGAGTTGGATGAAGATTTTGTAAAACAGCGCGTTAACGTAGATTTATACAAAGAGTATGCAGGTCGTTTCGTGAAGAATGCTTATGATCCGAATCTATCCGATCAGGATGAATCATTGGATGTAAGTATCTGTATGATGATGAAAGTTAATAATCAGGCTTTCAAAATAGAAAAGCATGTGCATAATTACCCGCACTGCTGGCGTACAGACAAACCGGTGCTTTATTATCCGCTGGATAGTTGGTTTATTCGTTCTACTGCGTGCAAAGAGCGCATGATAGAGTTAAATAAAACCATTAACTGGAAACCGGAATCTACCGGAACCGGACGTTTTGGCAAATGGCTGGAAAACCTGAATGATTGGAATCTGAGCCGTTCCCGTTACTGGGGTACTCCGTTGCCTATTTGGCGAACAGAAGACAACAGCGACGAGAAATGTATAGAGTCGGTTGAGGAGTTATATAATGAAATCGAAAAATCGGTTGCCGCAGGGTATATGCAATCGAACCCCTATAAAGATAAAGGTTTCATACCGGGTGAATATAATGAAGAAAATTATAATAAGATAGATCTCCATCGCCCATATGTAGACGATATTATCCTTGTTTCAAAAGATGGTAAGCCTATGAAACGCGAAACAGACCTGATTGACGTATGGTTTGATTCGGGTGCGATGCCTTATGCACAGATCCATTATCCATTTGAAAATAAAGAGTTATTGGATAGCCATCAGGTATATCCGGCAGATTTCATTGCAGAAGGTGTGGACCAGACACGTGGATGGTTCTTCACTTTACATGCCATTGCAACCATGGTATTTGACAGTGTTTCATACAAAGCAGTCATTTCAAACGGATTGGTATTAGACAAGAATGGCAATAAAATGTCTAAACGCTTAGGAAATGCAGTTGATCCGTTCTCTACCATCGAGAAATATGGGTCCGATCCCTTGCGTTGGTATATGATTACCAATTCTTCTCCATGGGATAACCTGAAGTTTGATGTAGAAGGCATCGAGGAAGTTCGTCGTAAATTCTTTGGTACTTTATACAATACCTATTCTTTCTTTGCTTTGTATGCTAATGTAGACGGGTTTGAATACAAAGAGGCTGATGTTCCGATGAGCGATCGTCCGGAAATTGACCGATGGATTCTCTCTGTACTGAACACATTAATAAAGGAAGTAGATACCTGTTATAACGAATATGAACCGACTAAAGCAGGGCGTTTAATTTCTGATTTCGTAAACGATAATCTGTCTAACTGGTACGTCCGCCTGAACCGTAAGCGTTTCTGGGGTGGTGGATTCACTCAGGATAAACTATCTGCATATCAGACTTTGTATACATGCCTGGAAACGGTAGCCAAATTAATGGCACCTATCGCTCCTTTCTATGCAGACCGTCTGTATGGCGACCTAATCAGTGCAACAGGACGCGATAATGTAGTTTCTGTCCATCTGGCGAAATTCCCGGAATACAATGAAAAAATGGTAGATAAGGAACTCGAAGCACAAATGCAGATGGCACAAGACGTTACTTCCATGGTGTTGGCATTGCGTCGTAAAGTGAATATTAAAGTTCGTCAGCCGTTGCAGTGTATCATGATTCCTATAGTGGATGAAGCACAAAAAGCCCATATCGAGGCTGTAAAAGCACTTATCATGAGTGAAGTCAACGTAAAGGAGATTAAATTCGTTGATGGTGCAGCCGGCGTTCTGGTGAAAAAGGTTAAATGTGACTTCAAGAAACTGGGACCAAAATTCGGAAAGCAAATGAAAGCTGTAGCAGCAGCTGTAGCAGAAATGTCACAGGAAGCTATTGCCGAACTCGAGAAGAACGGCCGTTATACCCTTAATTTAGATGGGGCAGAAGCTATTATAGAAACTGCAGATGTAGAGATCTTCAGCGAGGACATTCCGGGATGGTTGGTTGCCAATGAAGGGAAATTGACTGTTGCGCTGGAAGTTACTGTAACGGAAGAACTTCGCCGTGAAGGAATTGCACGTGAATTGGTAAACCGCATTCAAAATATCCGTAAATCAAGTGGTTTCGAGATTACAGACAAAATAAAAATAACATTATCTAAAAATCCGCAGACAGATGATGCGGTAAATGAATATAATGGTTATATTTGTAACCAAGTTTTGGGTACATCCCTTACTTTGGCAGACGAAGTAAAAGGCGGCACAGAATTAAATTTCGACGACTTCTCTTTGTTTGTGAATGTAGTGAAAGAATAATTCTAATACTAATAACCTAATAAACAGTAAAAGTTATGGCAGAAAAGACAAGATATTCGGATGCGGAGTTAGAAGAATTCCGTGCCATCATTAATGAAAAACTGGAACTAGCACAACGTGACTATGAACAGTTAAAACTGAGCTTAATGGGGCTGGACGGAAATGACACAGATGACACGTCCCCCACATATAAAGTCTTGGAAGAAGGAGCAAATACATTGTCGAAAGAAGAGACTACACGTTTGGCTCAACGCCAACTGAAGTTTATTCAGGGTTTACAGGCTGCTCTTGTACGTATCGAGAATAAAACGTATGGTATTTGCCGTGAAACAGGAAAATTAATTCCGGCAGAACGTCTGCGTGCTGTGCCTCATGCTACACTGAGCATTGAAGCAAAGAACAGTGGAAAGAAATAAATAGTAGGCTACGAGCTACCTATTGCAAGAGACAAGTGTATACACAGCAATATCGTGTTTCTCTTTAGCTTGTAATTGGTAGCTCGTATCTTATATAACTGATAGCTTAACAAAATGAAGAAACTACTCACGAAAGGACAAATCGCTCTGCTCGTCATTTTTTCTGTGCTGATCATTGATCAAGTGATTAAAATCTGGATCAAGACTCATATGTATTGGCATGAGAGTATCCGTATTACAGATTGGTTTTATATTTATTTTACCGAAAATAATGGTATGGCGTTTGGAATGGAGATATTTGGAAAACTCTTTCTGACTACATTCCGAATCGTTGCAGTAGGCTTGATAGGGTGGTACTTATATAAAATAGTAAAAAGAGGATTAAAAACCGGATATATCATTTGTGTATCGTTAATCTTGACCGGTGCACTGGGTAACATTATTGACAGTGTTTTCTATGGAGTCTTTTTCAACGAAAGCACACATTCACAAATAGCCAGTTTTATGCCCGAAGGAGGTGGTTACTCCACTTGGTTCTATGGTAAAGTAGTTGATATGTTTTATTTCCCGATTATCGATACAAACTGGCCGGCATGGATGCCTTTTGTAGGTGGAGAGCATTTCATTTTCTTTAGTCCGATCTTCAATTTCGCAGATGCCGCCATTAGCTGCGGAATTATTGCCTTATTACTGTTCTATAGCAAATATCTGAATGATTCATACCATCATTCTGTGACCAAAAAGTAAAAAAGAGGTAATGAAAAAGTATTTCCGGTTTCAATTATGTTGTATCTGTCTTTTGGTACTGATAACATCTGCTTGTAAGGTGAAAAGACCTGATAGCGTTATATCAGAATCACAGATGGAAAATCTGCTATACGATTACCACATTGCCAAAGCGATGGGTGAGAACATGCCTGGTGGCGAGAATTACAAAAAAGCACTGTATGTAGAAGCTGTATTTAAGAAATATGGTACAACAGAAGAAGTTTTTGACTCGTCTATGGTATGGTATACACGCAACACAAAAATACTATCGGAAATCTATGAAAAGGTAAATAAAAGGCTGAAAGCCCAACAGGATGCCATCAACCACTTAATAGCATTGCGTGATAATAAGCCTAAGATGTCTGCTCCAGGCGACAGTATTGATGTCTGGGCATGGCAGCGGGTTGCCCAGTTAACGGGATCTCCATTGAATAATAGGTTCACGTTCACATTACCTTCTGATACAAATTTCAAGAAACGTGATGTATTGCTCTGGAAAATACAATATAACTTCCTGGATGGAATGCCGGACTCAACAATGGCTCCGGTAATGGCCATGCAGATTGTTTATAAGAACGACAGTGTGACCAATAGTTGCACGAAACATATATTTGAATCAGGAATTCAGGACATTCGTCTTCAATCAGATACGATGACTATCAAGGAAATAAAAGGATTCATTTTCTATCCGCAATCCCAAAAGTCAACAACACTTTTGGTTAGTGACATTTCGTTGACCCGTTATCATGTAAATGACTCATTAACACAAATGGGAAAAGACTCTTTAAATGCCGACTCAATAACAGAAAAAAATAAGGTAGATTCTATCCGGAAGAAAGCTCCCCAAGATACTATTCAAACGACGCCGGTACATCAACGGACTAATCCAAAGGATTTGAACCGCCCCAATAACGATGTCCGTCCCGTTAAACCGGAACAACGAGAGAAAGAGCAACAAATAGAAAAAGAAAAACAGCAATTAGAAAGACAGCAACGAACTAATCCAAGGAGACCATTGCGTCGTCAGAATAATTAGAAAATAAGATGAAACGTTTTGCTGCACATTATATATTTATTCCGGAAAGTGGATTTTTAAAACTGCATGCCATAGAAATGGAGGGAGAGTATGTCTATCGTATTTTTCCCTGTAGTGAAGAAATTGAATCTGTAGAATGGTTTCCCGGTGTCATTTTATTGATTCCGCAAGAAAGGATGGATATAAATAATACTTTGTTCAACTTAACCAATACCGATGAACAAAGTATTACTATTCAGGAAATTACCTCATGCATGAAATGGCAGGCTTATTTGTTATTTCCATTTGACTTTGCTACAATGCGGCCTGTCGCCGAAACTCAGCGCAGACAATTGCGGTAGCAATGGCTACATTCAATGATTCTGAGGTCTCGCGTTCCTGAGGATAATTTGGAATGTATAACTTACGGTTTACCAGCTTTTCCACTTCGGCTCCAATACCATTTCCTTCATTCCCCATTACTATTATTCCATTCTTTGACAAAGGCTGCTCATACATATTCTTTCCATCCAGAAAGGTACCATATACCGGTACATTTCCCAGTACATGAATCAACTCTGGCAATGCGATATAATGTACTTTTACTCTGGCAATGCCTCCCATGGTAGCTTGTATGGCTTTAGGATTAAAAACATCAACAGTATTGGGCGAACAGAAAATGTGTTCAATACCAAACCAGTCTGCAAGACGAATGATTGTCCCAAGATTACCGGGGTCTTGAATATCATCCAAAGCTAAACATAAAGAATTACGAATAACTTCTGTATCGATCTCGTACTTCGGTTGTTCAAACAATGCCAGTACTTGTTGAGGGCTCTTCAACAAACTGGCACGAGATAAATCCTCAGGACCGACTTCAATTACCTCCACAGCCTTAACTGCAGAATGTTCTCTAAGCCATTCCGAAGTGGCCGCCAGAAACTTGCAAGGGAAATGTCCCAGTAAATCACCTACCAATTTGGGACCTTCTGCCAGAAAGACTCTTTCTTCTTTCCTATTTTTTTTTAATTCCAGCGATCGGATATATTTAACTCTATTTTTACTTAATGTTCCCATCTAACTCTAATTTTACGGCAAAGCTATAAAGATATTCCCAATTAACTATTATATTTCTAATCCTTTTTATGTCTTTATTTTCTTACCATTAACAAACTTTATATTGATAAATATAAACCATCTACTTAAATTTAGTAGATTTGTAATACATCATTATATTGATATCCAGAACGAAGAAGGTATGCCCAGACACATAAAATACAATAAAGAAAGAAGAACAGTATCTTCTCTTAAAAAATAAATAAGCTCTGATTGGCTGCAGCAAATCCAGATATTAATCCTAATGTATAACCTTTAAAAACGAATTAAAATGTTGAACGAAAAAAGAACTCAAAAAATTATGAAGAGCAAATTTCTGATATTTCTGCCGGTAGTAGCCATGTTGCTATTGTTTAGCAATTGCGGGAGTAAAACAAGTAACGAGCAGGCTGTTACCGAAGTGAAAGACTCTGTAAGTGCCACACAATCCCTTAAAGAAGAAGTAGTACCGGACTCTGTAGCTATACTAAAAGACGTAGTGTATGATGTCGTTGATAGTGCTCCTACATTTCCGGATGGAATGAAGGCATGCTTACAGTTTATTGCAAAGAGCATCAAATATCCGGCCCAAGCTATTGAAAACAAGGAAGAAGGTCAGGTAGTAGTTCAGTTTATTGTTTCTAAGAATGGTAAACTGCTTAACCCGATTGTTGTAAAAAGCATATCTCCGCTACTTGATGCCGAAGCTATCAGAGTGGTAAACTCAATGCCCGATTGGATCCCAGGAAAACACAAAGGTGAAAATGTAAACTCACGATTTACACTTCCGGTCAGGTTTAGGCTTAAATGATGTAATCATCTATAAAAATGCCGGAAAAGTAGAAATGCTCTTCCGGCATTTTTATTTCCCAAAACAAAAAATATGGTTTATATTTGTAACCTATTTGGCGTAATCTATTAAAAACCGTATATGAAGAAAGGGGTTCTTTACACGATTCTTCTTTATTTTGTTTTGTCACTGGCTTCGTGTTCTGCCACTAAGTTTGTGCCGGAGGGTTCTTATTTGTTGGATGAAGTAAAAATACATACTGATAATAAAGACATAAAACCGTCGGACATGCGACTTTATGTGCGACAGAATCCTAACTCGAAATGGTTCAGTGCAGTCAAGACTCAACTGTATGTGTATAATTGGTCCGGAAGGGATTCTACGAAATGGCTCAATAAATTCTTGCGCAAGATAGGAGATGCTCCGGTTATCTATAATGAAGCCGATGCTATCCGTTCGCAAGAAGAAATTGCAAAAGCAGTGCAGAATCTCGGCTATATGGGAGCTACCGTAAAAAGAACCATAAAAACTAAAAAGAAAAAGCTAAAACTGTTTTATGAAATCAATTCAGGCAAACCTTATACTGTACGCACACTGAAGTATGATATTTCTGATAAGAAAATAGCCGAATATCTTCAAAATGATTCTACCAAATCAACGTTGAAAGAAGGAATGCTTTTCGATGTAAACACACTTGATGCGGAACGGCAACGTATTACAGACTACTTATTGTGTAACGGTTATTATAAATTTAATAAGGATTATATTACTTATACGGCAGATACTGCCCGCAATACTTATCAAGTAGATTTGACTTTACATCTGTTGCCCTATAAAGCTTATGTTGGTGATGTTCCTAAAGAACATCCTCAGTACAAGATCAACAAAATCAATTTTATTACTGATTATGATGTCTTGCAATCATCAGCTCTGAGCAGCATTGAAATTAATGACTCTTTGCATTATAACGGATTCCCGATCTATTATAAAGACCAACTGTATTTACGTCCTAAAGTGCTCGTAGATAACTTAAGATTCACCTCCGGAGATTTATATGATGAACGTAACGTACAAAAGACCTATACTTATTTTGGGAGGCTTTCAGCTCTCAAGTATACTAACATTCGTTTTTTTGAGACACAAAATGACGATAGTACCAGACTGAATTGCTATGTAATGCTAACCAAAAGCAAGCATAAATCCATTTCTTTTGAGTTGGAAGGTACTAATTCGGCAGGTGATTTGGGAGCTGCCGCGTCCGTTTCTTTTCAACATAGAAATTTATTTCGCGGCTCAGAAACTTTCATGGTAAAATTCCGAGGAGCTTATGAGGCCATATCCGGATTACAGCCGGGATATAAAAACCATAATTATACTGAATACGGAGTTGAAACAAGCATCAATTTCCCCAGTTTCTTATTTCCCTTTCTTACTTCTGACTTTAAACGGCGGATAAGAGCAACGACAGAGTTCGGACTACAATACAATTATCAATTACGCCCCGAGTTCTCCCGCACCATTGCTTCGGCTTCATGGAGCTACAAATGGATGCAAAAACAAAAGATTCAGCACCGCATCGATTTATTGGATATCAGTTACCTCTACCTTCCCTGGATTTCTCCTCAATTCCAGGAAGACTATATTGATAAGGACAAAGACAACTACATCCTCAGATATAATTATGAAAATCGTCTTATTGTACGTATGGGATATACTTATAACTATAATAGTGCAGGAGGAACCCTTGTCAATAATACGATAACTTCCAATTCTTATTCCATACGGGCAGGCTTCGAATCTGCAGGCAACATTCTTTACGGAGTCTCTAAAATGATTAATATGAGAAAGAATAAAGATGGGGAATATGCTATTTTAGGGATACCTTATGCACAATATTTGAAAGGTGACTTTGATTTTGCCAAGAATATTATAATCGATCATCGCAATTCCCTTGCGTTTCATGCGGGGATAGGAGTTGCCGTACCTTATGGAAATGCAAAGGTAGTTCCTTTTGAGAAACGTTATTTCTCAGGAGGAGCCAACAGCGTAAGAGGATGGTCTGTACGTAATTTAGGACCGGGCTCTTTTGCCGGCGATGGAAATTTCATGAATCAGTCCGGAGATATCAAATTGGATGCAAGCATCGAATACCGGACCCGTCTGTTTTGGAAGTTCCGCGGAGCGGCATTTATCGATGCAGGTAACATATGGACTATCCGTGAATATGAAAACCAGCCGGGAGGAGCTTTTGAATTCGACAAGTTCTATAAGCAAATCGCAGTGGCTTATGGATTAGGGCTCAGACTGGACCTTGACTTTTTTGTACTTCGTTTTGACGGAGGTATGAAAGCTGTAAATCCTAAATATGAGAAAACAAAAGAACGTTATCCTATTATTCATCCTAAATTTAGCCGTGATTTCGCATTTCATTTTGCTGTAGGCTATCCATTCTGATTCTATTAAGGATAGAGATAAAAAAAGATGAAACTGACTCTCAGAGCGGTTTCATCTTTATATTTATAGTTATTTCGATAATCAGCGTGCTGCAAAAAGCAGTCCGCCCATTGTAGCCTGACGTGCAGCCATCATACCTTGTGCATCAAGAGTTACGTTCATCTTTTCTCCATTCGGTAAATTCATTTCAGCAGTACCGTCATTGTTCATTTTCAACAATTCCGTGCTGACTCCGTCAGCAACAACATTCCAAGTGTTTGCTTCTTTGTTATAAATCAACTCCATAGCTGAATCTTCACCTTCTTTAGTGATGGAATAACCATTCTCAAGGGTCTTTACCAGATAATCTCCGTTCTCACCCTTTACTTTCTTCACATCACCTACATTAGCCATAGGATTGGTGCCACTCCAGAATTCGATTGAGTTAATCACCAATGCATCTGCCAGATAAGCGACACCATATACCGGAACGATATTTAAAGCAAGGAAAACAAGTTCATTTACAAATTTTGTACCAATGGACTGATTCCATGACGAAATGCGATTGAACAATCCGAATGATCCTACACATGAACTAAACAGGATAGTACCACTGAGAAAAATGGCAGCAACCAAAGTTAATCTGTTCTTTTTCATACTAATTTTTTTATTTGTTATTAGGTTAATATTATGGATCATTTATATAAAAACGATCCTGTTATAATCTGCAAATATACTCTTTTTAGCTAAAGAGAACAAATTTAGGTTACTTTTCTGCTTACATTTTCCTTTTGTTTCGGAGTTGCCGGCCTATCATATAATCGACAGAATATTTCCCCGGTCCGCTTATATACATCAAAATAAAAACAATCAAATATACTAATGCCAATTCTTTCATTGCAAATGCATCATTTGCATGAATAACAAAGAATGCAATACCCATAGTAAAGATCATTGGAATCATGGCCAACCTGTAAAGAAAACCTATAATAAAGGCCATCGAACATACTAACTCTGCAAAAATGGCCAACCCCAAGGAGAGGGGAGAACCTAATCCCAACGGATCAGGAAAGGATGTGGAAAGTTCCTGAAAATTACTCCATTTTTGTATGCCATGATTCATTAACAATAATCCAAACGAGATTCTTAGAATCAGCAGGAATGCGGATGCTCCCATACTGTCTGGTTTAAGAGGAAATAAAAATTTGTAAATCATAAGTTTATATTTTTAGATTTTATAATATAAACAACTATCCGTTTTGTATTGTTTACTTGATACAGATCAAATAATAGCCAGATCCCCCCAAAAAGCAATATCAAAATACAACTCATGAATTATCATTTTTGTTGTATCGGCGAATGACAACTAAAATGAAAGGAATGTGATCATGAAAAAAATAGGGAAGTTTCTGAGAAGCTGTCTGGAGGAGATTGGCAGAAATACTCTTAAAGAATATGGCTACTCTGATGACAAATAAATCTCTTACTGATGTTATTATTGGAGAAATGTATCGTATTCTCAGGAACAATGCATTTATTTTCATCCGAATATGCAAAAAAAATGTAATACGAACATCTTTTCAAAATCCAACCTGTTATATAGTCAATAAAATAGAGGGATTATGGAATATATAATTATTTATATAGCTTTTTTGCTTATCACGTGGGCATTTATAATGAAAAGTATACATGATGCACCGGAAATGGAGGATACAGAGAGTAATCCTCTATAGAAATAAAGGAGGATTGATACTCTGAATAGTATAAAATCCTCCTTTATTATTCTTATTTATTATTATTTTCCGAAGAAGGAGCAATGTAATCTTCTTTAATGAATTCGTCATACACCTTTTTCGGATGATCAAACGGAGCTACTCCAGTGCGATTTTCATTAAAATTCTCACGTCTGAATTTCTTCAGTTTAAGATTATCCTCAGCATATTCCCGGAGTTTTTTCTTTTCATGCCCATACAATGAACTATCCAAAACTTCCGAATCCAATAAACTCTCTTTAGGAGTTATAGACGGCAATAAGTTTTGTTCTAATAATCCACGATAAGCACCGTTGTATTCACACCACACACAATCTCCCAATATAAACAGCCGATAAGTGTATCTGGACCATGCTGTTTTAATAGTAACCTCACGAGAGTAGATCTCCACAGTTGCCTCCGAATCGAATGCACGATCACGGATTACGACTAATTTCCTACCTGAAATATCTTCCTTAATAAGGGTCGTCCATCTTTCGGAATTCAGAATTTCCCCGATTATTTCAGGTAACTTTTCCTTAATTTCAAATTGTATTCTCATATCATTCGCCTGTGGGCCAGGACTTATTAATTGCCCCCAATTATAATCTATTTCCTAAAGATAGTAAGTTTCAAGGTTAAAAACAAAATAAAATCCAATTTTTTCCAGTCTTTTTGCTATAATTATCTATCTATTTACTATCAAATACATAAAAACGGAGTAATCGGAAATTTTTGTTGGCATTCATCTTTATGTAAAAAGGGACAGTCCGATTGCAGCCCATAAAAATGATTAAAGTACACCTAAGGAAATATAATCAGAACTTAACCACAGGAGCGGTATACATTTCTTTTTATTGGTTGTAAAGACCCAATTATAAAATAACAAATCACTTTACTATAAAGTGCTGAAACATAGAAAATAAACTTTTCAGACCGATAGTTAAAGTCCATCTTACGGGCTAAGATCTACATCTTAGCTCGCAAGATACACATCTTGGCCCGCAAGATCTGTATCTTAGCTGCCAAGATGAACTTGAATTATAGGAAGCAACCATTTTCCCAAGGATCAAAATATACTCCTCCACCTGAACCTTTAGGTTTCATTATTGATGGACTATCCTTACTTATCAGGAAAAACATCAATACGAAGAAGGTTGTGCGACAAAGGCATCGCTAAGATGCAGAAATATAAAGAGAGGAGCACCAACAAAAATTTCCGATTAATTCAATATCTTGTTGAAGAACAGAAGCAAAATAAAAATAAACACATAAAAAATCCACTACATTTTTATATGCAGTGGATTTATAATGAATTGTACACCCTCAGGGACTCGAACCCTGGACCCATTGATTAAGAGTCAATTGCTCTACCAGCTGAGCTAAGAGTGCATGTTATCAAGCGTTCTTGATTTCGGGTGCAAAGGTAAACCTTTATTTTTAAACTGCAAATGTTTGAAGGAATTTTTTCGTCTAAAGAATGTCTTTTATTCTGTCTAATGAAACACTTGTATCTTTTTAAGTATTCATTCATAAATAATCATACATGATAAATTGTCTCATTTACAATAATCTATATTAGACCAAGAAGCGTTGAATTAAGATTTAGTAAAGAAAAAACATATTCCGGTCAAAGATTAAGTTTTAAAAAAGTTTTTTTAATCGCACATTAAAGCATTTTATATAGTACGATTTACGTAAACTATTATAATTCAACAGATAAATGTATAATACCTCTTATAATATATAATTTATAAAATTATCTGTATCTATTTAATTAGATTTATATTACAATCTTCTAATGAAAAAAAATCAATATATCAATAAATTATAAATATTCATTTCATCTATATTTCTTTTAATGTATTTTTGTATCCGAAATAAATAGCAAGGCTAAAAATCTAATAACAAATGAACTTATATCTAAAACACACTCTTTCCTACTTGTTAGGCATATCTTACGCTTTATTATCTTCGGCACAGCCCAACTCGGACAAACTACAATGTAAAGTGACAGGACGAATGCTTCTGGATGGAGGCGTATATCTTAAAAATGATAACCATTTTGGTAATGGAGTGGAATTTGGTGATCTTCGCATAGGCGCAAAAGTTGCTTATCAAAACTGGAATATGAAAGTTGAAATAGGCTATACGGGCAATAAAGCAGCAATCAAGGATGCTTACGCAATGTATACACAAAAAAAGCACACTATACAGGTTGGACAATTTTATGAACCCTTCAGCTTAGAAATGCTGTGTAGTACTTTCGACCTTCGCTTTAATCAATCTCCCGGAGTCGTTCTTGCCTTGACAAACAGCCGGCGAATGGGAGTCGCATATAGCTATAGAAGTAAACGTTACTATTTGTCGGGAGGGGCATTTACCGACAATGATGTCAATAATCTGAAAAATGTTTCACAAGGCTATGCGTTGGATGGCAGGATAGTATATCGACCGGTATTTGAAGATGAGAAGCTTATCCATATAGGGTTTGCAACAATCTATCGTACTCCTGACGGTTCATTGAATGAAGAAGACAAAAACGTATTTTCTTATAAATCTCCTGGAGTGAGCACGATTGACAACCGAAACATTGTTGCAGCCACTGTCGACCATGCGACACATCAGATAAAGTTTGGCACCGAATTATTGGTTTATTATCACCGTTTTTGTCTGCAAAGTGAATATATACGCACACATGTGAAGCGGGATGATGCATTTGAAAATTATGTAGCACAAGGTGGTTATCTTCAATGCTCTTGGCTTTTAGCCGGTCAGACTTATTTATATGACGAATCAGTCGCATGTCCCGGCCGGCCGAAAGGAAAAAGCCTGGAGCTCTGTTCCCGATTTAATTATCTAACACTTAATGACGGAAAAGCTGCTATCTGGGGAGGAGAACAAAAAGATATCTCCGTTGGACTTAATTATTACATTAATAAATACATCGGAGTAAAATTAAACTATAGCTATATGATACCCGGAGCTAATATAAAAGAGATAAGCAACCAAAACTTCAGCGTAGTTCAGGGAAGATTCCAATTCATTTTCTAATCAATAGTCTTTAATATATTCAGGTTATACTATATTTCATAAAATGCTCACTGTTTATCTCTTCGCAACCCAAGAGGTAAACAGTGAGCATAAACGGATGACTTATAATAAATAAATTCGTTCTACCTGCCTTTTCTTTCCAAATCCCTAACGGCTGTAATACACATCATCAAAACGGCGGTAAGCACAATTGCTATTCCGCAATAAATGAAAATATTGGCTATCCCCAGATTATCAGCAACAAATCCCGTAATAAACAACCCTATAATAGAGGGGAGTAAGCTCACGCTATCAAAAAGTGAAAATACCCGTCCTAAATATGCCGGTTCAAATTGAGTCTGAAGCAATGAAGTAAAAGGTCCGGAAAAGAACGGAACAACTATGCCCTGTGCTACTGTTAGTATGGCAAAATAGATAAAGCCTTCAGCCGGAAGCACTCCACAGAATGCCAACGCCAGACCGAGTAAAAAGTAAGAGGTGGCAATCAGCAGAATTTTCCGTATCTTAGGATTCCAAACACCCAGCAATGCACCACCGGCCAGCATGCCTGCACCGAAAAGGGCCTCTATCAAACTCACCTGATATGCCGTTCCCGAGAAATTCTTCAAGGTCATCAATGGCATCAAAGCTACCATAGGCATAACAAAAAATGTAACAAGAACTTCAGTTACCATAACCCAACTGACTCCTTTGTTGCGCATGATGACATTAAACCCATCTCGCATATCATAAAGCACATTCTTAGCAGAAGCATTTTCTTTTTTAGGATTAGGAATATACACAAAAAGTAAAGCTGTACAAGCTATTATGGCTCCAAATACATCCAAAAGCATAACAAGGCTCATGTCGAAGGCAAGCAGTAATATAGCCCCCAGAGCTGGTCCACCGATGTTACATACTGACTGAATCGCCTGATTGATACCTGCAATGCGCATAAGCTCTTTCTCGGGTGCCAGCAATGGCACAGACGATTTCATGGCAGGCGTATGAAATGCACCACCGACAGAGCGCAACATAAGCAAAAAATATATATGCCATAGCTCAACTGTATTAAGATAAAACAACAATGCAATTATACCGGAACAAAGGGCGACGAAGCTATCTGCTCCAATCATAGTCCACTTACGATTCCAACGATCGACAAATACACCGGCAAAAGGACCTAATACCGCCTGTGGCAATAGGGCAGCAATTGTTGCAAATGACAATACTTCTGCAGAACCAGTTTTAAGACTAATCCACAAAACAATAGAGAACTGGGCAATAGAACTACTTAGTATAGAGAATAGCTGCCCGGTCCATATAATAATAAACTTTTTCTTCCAATTATTCATATTAAAGTTGAAATAAGATAAAGAATGAGATCATTCCTCTGTTGCATTTATACAGGAGGAAAAGAAGAATGAGATATACCATTACGAGAAAAGGCATATCAAAATAAGGTGAAACCGTAGCTAAGCCAGTTCCAAATAATCGACAAGTATGTCAAACAGATAAGTTGTTTTCATCAATTTTATTCTTTGCGGCGACAAAGATAAGATAATATTTCAAAATGTCACAAAAACAAAAAGGAGATTATAAATAATCTCCTTTTGTACACCCTCAGGGACTCGAACCCTGGACCCATTGATTAAGAGTCAATTGCTCTACCAGCTGAGCTAAGAGTGCTTGTTTCTCGTTTGCGGTTGCAAAAGTAGGGCTTTTATTTCATATTGCAAAACAAATAGGAATCTTTTTATTCTTTTTTTCTCACACTTACTCAAATTCATAGAGCTCTGATGGCGTATTTCTCTTTAAAGCAAGCAGTTGCACATCCTTCCCAACAATGACGCCTTTATTCTTTAATTTCCATTCAACCGTTTTATAAGCCAGTTCCGGATGATTATTATCTTTGCTCAGATGACAAAGCCAGATATAACGAAGATGTTCCGTGATATTCTCAGCAAGAAAGTCGGCAGTATCTACATTACTCATATGGCCTGTACTACTTGAAATACGTTCTTTCAGATATGTAGGATAAGGTCCCATACGAAGCATTTCTTCATCATAATTAGCTTCAAGAATCAAATAATGGGCTTTACAGATATATCGGGCAGCAGTCGGAGTAATCTCTCCCAAGTCTGTTAGAAAAGAAAAGACTTTACCATCAACTTCTATACAATAACCCACATTGTCTGTTCCGTCATGTGGAACTTCAAAAGATTCAATGCGGAAGTCTTCCAATTGCATAGGCTCTTCTTTCTCCAGATAGCGTACAGAAGCATGCAATTTTTCTGTCATACAATAACTTTTATTAATCCCCGCATGTATACGTGCTGTGGTATATACCGGAATATTCAACTTCTCACCTAAATGCCCCACAGCTTTGATATGATCAGCATGATCATGCGTTATAAACACTGCGCGTATCGAATCCATCGTCACATTTATATCTCTCAACGTTTTTTTTATGGTACGAATTCCGATACCTGCATCAATGAGTATGCCGTATTTTTCGGTACCCAGATAATAACAGTTTCCGCTACTGCCACTTGCCAGGCTTATAAATCTAATCTTCATTATTATTCTCTTCTTTTAAATGCAAATTGCCGTCAACTTTTATGGCAAAGTGACGGCAAATATACATAAAAAAGGAAACAATCAGGTGTTAGCTTTCTTCTTTTTATCGATGAAATCGGTGATTTTTGCAAAAATAAGCAATGCAATTGCTGCAATCAAACCGATTGCTGCAAAGTAATGCCAGATGTAATGAGCATTTACACTGGCGGCTTCCCAAGCTTCTCTGGATTCAAACAGGGCAGGATCCGGACAATACTTGGTCAGCAGCACCCCTGCGAGCCCAAAGCCAAAAATAGAAGACAAAAAAGAGTGAAGATGGCTAAAACCTAAGTACATGCCTTCTTCACCTTTAGGAGCTTGTAAAGAGAAATATTCCAGATAACGCGGAGAAATAAAGCATTCTGCCAAGCCTTGTACCACGATGCCGGCAATCATCATCAACGTAATATTACTCATTCCCGAGATAACTTCATTGCCCAAGAGATTACCACATGCCATCAACAGCGCTGATATCGGAATCAGAAACATACCAATATTCATCGAAGTGATAGCACTTCGTCTGGCCATCCAGCGAGTCACAAAGCTCACACAACAAACAACGACAAAAGGATTTACATTGGCAATCCACCCCGGTTTTGCAGTTTCACCAGCCATGCGAATAACATACTTAGGCATTGTAGCATAAAGCTGATGTTGTACCATCCAGAATCCCGTAATAATAAGGATTAAGATCAGCAAACGCCAATTAGTGACAATACGCAAGAAACCTTGTCCGATCTCACGCATACTCTTTCCTTCTCCTACGGTATGAGTCGATTTATACAAAAAGAAAACAGCCAACAAAGCGATGAGAGTCATGACTCCTGAGAAATAGTTAATATAGATATAAGCTTGGTCACCAATAACATTCCGTAGAGGATCGATAACCGTTTTACCGGTAAAGGCACCGATATTAACCATCATATAAAAAATAGAATATCCGCGTGCCCGAGTCGCTTCAGTTGTTTCCTTGGCAACAGAAGCTGAAATAACCGATTTAATAAATGCGCCGCCTATCATAATTATAAATAGAACCGGGACTATCAACCAACGGGAGGCACTATCCGTCAGTCCATCGAAATGAGTGCTTTCTCCATAAGTCACTAATCCGGCGCTTTCAAGTAACGTGGGTAATACTCCCAGGCCCAAGTATCCGGCTGTCAATAATGAAAAAGCAACAAGCATTGATTTGCGAAAACCAATTTTATCGGCATATGCTCCGGTAAAAATAGGAAGCAAGTATAATCCACCGGAAAAAAGGCCGGAAATCATACTTGCTTCAAAATCATTAAAACCTAAAATTGTAGATAGATAAATAGTGAGAACGATAAACACGGCATAGTAAGCCATGCGTTCAAACAGTTCGACTGTGTTGCTGACATAAAAGGCTCTTGTGAACCCTTTAGCAGCAGGCTGAGGGGAATTGTTCATTTATGTTTTTCTTTTTTTAATTGATAATCGAACGCAAAGATAAGATTTTTTGCCAATCCGACCAGCCACTCATGAAATAAAAGCCGGAAAAAGGCTTGGAGAACCAGTTTCCGACTTAATTTATTATAACAGTTAAATAAACAGGTAATTAAAACTGAAAAAAGTTTTTAGCATTAAAATAGCTGATATCTTTAACCATCTGACAGACACGGTCCATCTCAGATGCCGGTATTTCACCGCTTTCCACATCACGCCCCAATAGATTACACAATGTACGGCGGAAGTACTCATGACGAGGGTAAGAGAGGAAAGAACGAGAATCCGTCAGCATTCCTACAAAGCGACTCAACAATCCAAGTAAAGAAAGGGCGTTCAATTGTTTTTCCATTCCATCCTTCTGATCAAGAAACCACCATCCCGATCCAAACTGAATTTTTCCGGGGATACTGCCATCCTGAAAATTACCTATCATAGTAGCAATCATTTCATTTGCACAAGGATTCAGATTATATAGAATTGTTTTGGCCAGTCTACCTTTTGAATTCAGACGGTCCAGAAATTTACTCATTGCTTTAGCAGTCATAAACTCACCAATGGAATCAAACCCAGTATCAGGTCCCAGCAATTTAAACATCCGGCTGTTGTTATTGCGAATTGCACCATAGTGAAATTGTTGTGTCCATCCCTTCTCCCAATCCATTTCACCCAGTATAATCAACATAGCCGATTTAAATTTCAGAACCTCCTCTTTTGTTAGTTCAGATCCACCATAAATTTTATTGAAAATAGCTTTAATCTCGCCATCCGTAAACTCTTCAGCATAAAATTCTTCGATTCCATGATCAGACAGCTTACATCCCTGATCGGCAAAGTAATCGTGGCGTTTACGCAAGGCTGTTATCATATCATCAAAATCAGAGATATCGACCTCACTTATTTCCGATAATTTTTCAACATAAGCACGAAAGTCTGATGGTATTTCTACAGCCATCACTTTATCCGGCCGCCAAGTGGGTAACATCTTTATTTCAAATCCACTTTCACGTGTTTTAATGTGATACTCCAATGAATCGATAGGATCATCGGTCGTACAAACGACTTCCACATGATAGCGACGCATCATTCCACGGGCAGAATATTCTGGAGAAGCCAGTTTATCGTTACATTCATCATAAATTTCACGTGCTGTTTTGGGGTTCAATATTTTATCAATACCAAATGCTGTTTTCAACTCCAGATGAGTCCAGTGATATAAAGGATTACGTAAGGTATATGGAACTGTTTCCGCCCATTTCTCAAATTTTTCCCAATCTGATGTGTCTTTTCCTGTACAAAAACGCTCCTCCACACCATTTGAGCGCATGGCACGCCATTTATAATGATCACCACCGAGCCAGATTTCGGTTATAGATTTAAACTGGTAATCGTCCGCTACCATCTGGGGAACTAAATGACAGTGATAATCAATAATCGGCATCTTAGATGCATGTTCGTGATATAATTCCTGAGCCGTTTCTGTTTGCAGCAGGAAGTTCTTACCCATAAATTTTTTCATTTCTTTGTGTTTTTATTGTACAGAATAGTTATTTGTATTAAAGCCAAGGTATATTGTTGATTATAAATACAATATATTCTATTTATATTTCGATTTTATTTATCGTTATCGAACACAAAATTAAAAAAATTACTTAGAGATGCAAAGACAAACCAGATATTTATGAATTTAAACTTTAAAATAATATGGAAAAAACACTCTTTTAAAGGGAGGGGTAAGATATTAACTTCATAAAGGATAGAAAGTTAATATCTTGTTTGCAAGAAGTTAACTTCCTGCCTTTACGATATTAACTTCCTAAAAACACTGTTTTTCAGATTATTAGCATAAAAAGTATATCACTGTTCATACTCTATTGAGAATTCAGATTTCCTCTCTTTCTCTTGCGGAACGGAGAATAATAGTAGTAGCTCCAATAGTAATGATAGCTCCGTCTTCAATACGAATACGGTCTTTATCACCCAAAATTTCGTTCATAAGAAAAGTACCTGTCAGACTCGGGGCATCACGTAAAGTATAAACTAATTCCCCCTGCTTGTTACGTTTTACATTGATAATGCAGTGACGTCTGTCCATACTCATATCGCCGGTTTCAATCGGAGTATTGATATTTGTACCGATACATCGACGCCCAATGATGTTATCACCTTCCTGCAGGGGTAGGACTTGTTTGAAACCAAATACGTTCTCAATCACGACGATACAGCCATATTCTTCTTTATATACCTCCTCGTCCAACTTCTCTTCCTTACGGGAAGCTTTTATTTTGCTCTTTCCCAGTCGGATACTAAACTGTTTACCACAATGTTCACATACAAAAACCAATGATTGGCCTTCGCTATATTTGGTTTCATCAAAAGAAAGGTAATTTTCACACTTAGGGCAAAGAATTCTTTTCATTATAAAAATATTTATTTAACCAGCATCCAGGCATTCTTATAAGCCTCGTTCTCTCTTAATTTCAACAATTGACGGTTAGCGTCTTCACGATTGGCACATGACATTATGCTAACACGAATTTTGCCGTCACCTGTCAATACACTGGCACCTGCATAACCTTTAGTTTTCAATTCGGCAGCCATTAACTCAGCATCCTTGGTATTAGCTACACTGGCTATGATTATATGATATGGAAAAGAAGCTTCTGTAACCTTTGCATCAGCTGTTTTCATTGGCTTTTCCGGATGGGCAACTTTTACTTCTTTTACTGCAACCGGTTTTGTTACAGACGCTTTATAGACAGTCGTCGTTTTCTTCTTTGTAGTTACCGGTTTAGCTTGTGGAGTAGCAACGTTTGCTTTCAGCATAACCGGAGTCATTGCTACTGATTGTTTTTCTATCTTCTCAAACAAATCAGTAGGGAGCAATCGAGCATAATTGCCCTTTTCTACATATGTATTTTGGACAGGAGTAGACATTAGAAAAAACAATGCAACTGCAGCAATCATTGCTACTGCATTTCTTAAAAATGCCCAGTTTACGCTGATTTCACGATTTTTCTTTTCTTTAGGAATGAACGGAAGAATTTTCTCTCTTTCCGGACGTCGTAAAGACGTTAACTCTTTTATCTCAAACGAATCGAGTCCGTAAAGATAAGGAGTAGTAATTTTATTGTCGTATGGAATAAACTCGTAAGTGTTATGAATAGTATAACGGATTTCTCCAATATTAGGTAAATCAGTTTTTCCTTCTTCATGGAGAACGGCAATAAGCTCTGCCACTTCTCTTTTCACCATTTTTGTGGCATCCGAGAAATTGGTATCATACACAGCCATATATGATTGCACTAATACTCCGTCATTCAACCTCAATTGGGGATTGAAACCGATAACACGGGTAGGAGGGAGAAATATATTCTCTTCAGCCACTCTCATAGCAGGAGCGTAGTGAGCGATAAATCCACCAAATCCGGGAACAATTACACAATCATTCTCCAATAATAATACTTCAATATGCTGTGCCAATTCAATCATGTGTGCAAAATTAACAGATTAATTCAAGATATGCCATAAAACTGCACATTTTATTATTAACAAATGCTAAACTCAACCTTCCTTTCTTATCTATCTATACCTGTCATATTAGAAAAAATGCCTACTTTTGCGCTACTTAATAATATCATCAGAAACGAATGAATTATATACAAACAGAAATAGATGGTGTGTGGATCATTGAACCGAAGGTTTTTTCTGATCCGCGCGGATATTTCATGGAAGCATTTAAACAGCAAGAGTTTGATGCTACTATCGGGCAGATAAATTTTATACAGGATAATGAATCCAAATCTTCATTCGGCACGTTGCGCGGACTCCATTATCAGAAAGGAGACTATTGCCAGGCTAAACTGGTACGCGTCATTAAAGGCGAAGTTTTGGATGTAGCTGTTGATTTAAGAAAATCGTCTCCCACGTTCGGAAAACATATCAGCGTATTGCTAAGTGATGACAATAAGCGCCAGCTTTTTATTCCTCGTGGTTTTGCTCATGGATTTCTGGTGAAAAGCGAAGAGGCCGTTTTTACTTATAAAGTAGATAATATATATGCTCCTCAGGCGGAAGCCTCCATAATATACAATGATCCGGCATTGGGCATCGACTGGCCTATTGCCGATTCACAACTCGTCATGTCGGAAAAAGACCGGCAGGCAGGAAATTTCCGAGCAGCAGAGTATTTTGAATAGAAACCCTCAATAATCAAAAGAATATGAAAATTGCAATTGTCGGAACCGGATACGTAGGTTTGGTCACAGGAACCTGTTTTGCAGAAATAGGCGTGGATGTCACTTGTGTTGACACGAACAACGAAAAAATAGAAGCACTTAAAAAAGGTGTTATTCCCATTTATGAAAATGGGTTGGAAGAAATGGTTATCCGCAATACCAGAGCCGGAAGACTGAAGTTTACAACTTCATTGGAAAGCTGCCTGGATGATGTAGAAGTGGTATTTTCCGCTGTTGGAACCCCTCCCGATGAAGACGGAAGTGCCGACTTGAGTTACGTACTTGCAGTAGCACGCACTATCGGACAGAACATGAAAAAATATAAACTGGTAGTTACCAAGAGTACCGTACCCGTAGGTACAGCCTGTAAAGTTCGTACTGCCATTCAGGAAGAACTGGACAAACGGGGAGCCAAAATAGAATTTGATGTGGCTTCGAATCCTGAATTCCTGAAAGAAGGTAATGCTGTTAATGATTTTATGAGTCCTGACCGTGTTGTCATTGGCGTCGAGTCGGAACGTGCAGAGAAACTAATGACCAAGCTTTACAAACCGTTTATGCTAAATAACTTTCGTGTGATATTCATGGACATTCCTTCTGCTGAGATGACTAAATATGCTGCCAACTCAATGTTAGCTACCCGGATCAGTTTCATGAACGACATTGCAAACTTGTGTGAATTGGTAGGGGCCGACGTCAATATGGTACGCAGTGGTATCGGTTCAGATACCCGTATCGGACGTAAATTCCTCTATCCGGGCATCGGTTATGGCGGATCATGTTTTCCAAAAGATGTAAAGGCTTTGATTAAAACGGCTGAACAGAATGAATATCAAATGCGGGTATTACGGGCTGTAGAGGATGTGAATGAAGCTCAAAAAAGCCTGTTATTCGATAAGTTAGTAAAACAGTTCAATGGAAACCTGAAAGGCAAAACCATTGCATTATGGGGACTGGCATTCAAACCCGAAACAGATGACATGCGTGAAGCACCTGCGCTGGTATTAATTGATAAGTTGCTTAAAGCAGGATGTCACGTACGTGCTTATGATCCGGCAGCAGCAGATGAGTGTAAAAGGCGGATCGGCGACTCCATATATTATGCACGCGACATGTACGATGCCGTTTTGGATGCCGATGCGCTGATGCTGGTTACCGAATGGAAAGAATTCCGTCTGCCTTCATGGGCTGTTGTGAGAAAGACAATGTCACAACAGGTAGTCATGGACGGTCGTAACATTTATGATAAAAAAGAAATGGAGGAACAAGGCTTTATTTACCACTGCATCGGTAAATAATATCCAATATCCATATCCTCAAAAAAGTAATAACGGAGCTGAAAAGTCAGGAGTTTTTTTGTAATCCCCGACTTACTTTTCAGCTCCTTTTTATATCTTTATCGATATAAATGAGTAATTTTGCACAAAATTAAACAGATGATAAAGTACATTGCAACATTGTTACTGATGGTCTTATTCGTAGCATGCAATAATGGCAAAGGACAACAGCCCTCTGAAGACAATGAAGACCCCAAAGCTAAAGAAATCCTCCAAGGCATTTGGCTTGATGATGAAACAGAAACTCCCCTGATGCGCATAATCGGAGATACTATATATTATGCCGACACTCAGAGCACTCCGGTTTACTTCAAGGTTTTAAAAGATACTCTTTATACATATGGCAAAGATATAACCCGATACCAGATTGACAAACAGAGTGAATACTCTTTTTGGTTTCATTCTCTGGCTGACAACATTGTCAAGTTGCATAAATCAGAAGATCCGAATGATACATTGGTATTCTCTCGCAAATCTGCAGAAGTTATCCCAACTTATACGGAAGTTACTAAAAAAGATAGTGTAGTAATATACGATGGTGTCCGTTACAGAGCCTACGTATACATTAATCCGTCACAAATGAAAGTAGTGAAAACAACATATTCAGACGATGGTATCAGTATGGACAACATTTACTATGATAACGTGATGCATATATGTGTGTATGAAGGCAAAAAGAGTCTATATGCCAAAGATATCACCAAACAAATGTTTGTTGATGTGATTCCTGCGGACTTTTTGCAACAAGCCATTTTGTCCGATATGAATTTTACAGGAATTGATCGCACAGGTTATCATTACCAAGCCTTAGTTTGCATTCCGGAAAGTCCGGTATGCAATCTTGTGAATTTGACCATTAGCTTTAATGGACAATTGAATATAGCAGCTGCTAAATACAAATAAGCATCTGATTGTAAAAGATATCAAAGAGACATATTTTAGAAAAAAAGGGTAGGGGGCAGAAAGCGTACGCTTATTTTCTGCCCGATCTGGGTGATGCAGAGCGTCCCCCATTACTGTTTCTTCTACCTCCATTTCGAAAGTTTCTTCCTCCTCTTCCGCCACTATTATTCGAACGAGGGTTATATTGAGGTGCTTCTCCTAATTCTGAAGGTACAGGAATCTTATAAATTTCCTTCTCAAGAAAGTTCTCGATATTTTTAAAGTTTGTCTGTTCTTTTTCATTAACAAACGTAAGAGCGACTCCATCATTATTTGCACGCGCAGTACGTCCAATGCGGTGTACATAATCCTCACTGTCATGCGGTACGTCGAAATTGATGACTAAACGGATATCATCAATATCAATACCTCTGGATACGATGTCCGTAGCAACCAGAATATTAATACGTCCCGATTTGAACTCATGCATAATAAACTCACGTTGTGCCTGCTCAAGATCCGAATGCATCTCTCCGACATTCAATTTCATCATTTTCAAGGCTTTTGCAACCTCCTTTACCTTTAATTTGGAAGATGCAAAGATGATCACTCTTTCAGGAACTTCCTCCGCAAAGAGACTTCGTACAATGCCTAATTTCTGATTCTCGTAACAAACATAGGCAGCCTGAACGATTTTTTCAGCCGGTTTTGATACTGCCAGTTTGACCTCCGCCGGATTATTAAGAATAGTATTGGCCAATTGCTGTATCTTGGAGGGCATGGTAGCAGAAAACATAATGGTCTGACGTTCCTTAGGCAAGTATTTTACAATCTGCATTATATCTTCGTAAAAGCCCATATCAAGCATGCGATCCGCTTCATCCAGAATAAAATAAGAAACTCGGGATAAATCAACGTAACCCAAACTCAGATGTGCAATCAAGCGTCCCGGTGTAGCTATAACCACATCAGCCCCGAGCATCAAGCCTTTCTTCTGTTGTTCGAAAAGTATTCCGTCATTTCCACCATAGACAGCTACACTTGAAACAGGCATAAAATAAGAAAATCCTTCCATTTGCTGGTCTATTTGCTGAGCCAGTTCACGAGTAGGGGACATGATCACACAGTTAATAGCATCCTCCGGGTGTCCGCCTTCGGACAATCTATTCAATATAGGCAACAAAAAGGCAGCCGTCTTTCCGGTTCCCGTTTGCGCTACTGCTATTAAATCTCTACCTTCAAGTATTACAGGAATCGCTTGTTCTTGTATGGGAGTACATTCCTCAAAACGCATAGCGTCGAGTGCTTCAAGTACATTGTCATTTAATTGTAATTCGGAAAACTTCATCGTTTCTTTTTATTTGCTCGCAAAGATAGAAAATTCACTACGTAGTACAAATTTTTCGGGTTCTTTTATTATTCCCACTCTTACATATTCAGATATGAGTCTTTAAAGCCCAGAAAATAGAGTACCCCATCAAGCCCAATTGTATTAATAGACTGCTTGGCATTGGCTACTACTTTAGGTTTTGCATGAAAGGCTATGCCAAGACCTGCAATCCCCAACATTGGCAAATCATTGGCTCCGTCACCCACGGCAATGGTTTGAGCAATATCCACTTTTTCTACCTGAGCAATCAGCCGGAGCAATTCCGCCTTACGCTTTCCGTCCACTACATCTCCCAGATAACGGCCTGTCAGTTTGCCATCGACTATTTCAAGTTCATTAGCATATACATAATCAACACCATATTTTTTCTGCAAGTACTGTCCGAAATAGGTAAAGCCTCCCGAAAGAATAGCAATTTTATAACCATATTTCTTCAGTACATACATCAGACGATCGACTCCTTCGGTAATTGGTAAACTCTCGGCAATCTCTTGCATAACAGACTCGTCCAGCCCCTTCAACAATGCAACCCGTTCGCGAAAGCTTTCCGTAAAGTCAATCTCCCCGCGCATGGCACGTTCGGTGATTGCTTTTACTTCGGCCCCTACACCTGCACGCATAGCCAGTTCGTCAATCACTTCGGTCTCTATTAAGGTAGAATCCATATCAAAACAGATTAGACGACGCATACGACGATACATATTGTCGAGTTGGAAAGAGAAGTCCATTTCAAGTTCACTGGCCAACTTCATCAATTGTCCCTGCATAGCTTCTTTATCCCGGGGGGTACCACGAACTGAAAACTCAATGCAAGCACGAGTGTGCATTTTCCTTTCGTCCAATGGAATACGTCCGGTCAGGCGTTTGATGGCATCAATATTCATGTCCTGTTCAGCTAAGATACGGGTTACCGCTGCAATCTGACGAGCAGTGAGCTTACGTCCCAACAAAGTAAGAATATAACGGTTCTTACCCTGCAGATTTACCCAGCTTTCGTATTCTTCCGCAGAAATTGGATAGAAACGAATAGTCACTCCCAAAGAAGATGCTTTGAAAAGTAACTCTTTCATCATAAATCCCGAAAGTTGCTCCTCAGTCATACAAAGAATACCCAACGAAAGAGTATTATGAATGTCTGCCTGACCAATGTCCAAAATAGTAGCATCGTATTTTGCCAATATTTCTGTTACGGAAGCTGTGAGTCCCGGACGATCTTCACCGGTGATACGGATCAGAATTAGTTCTGTTTTTGATGGTTGCATAGCGGATTGTTCATTAAGTATCCTGCAAAAGTAGGAGAAAATTCCCAGTATTTATGCTAAATAACATAAAAAACTGCACCTAAAAAGTGAGAAATTTACTTGTTTATTTGGAAGTTGAAATAATATTTACTTACCTTTGCACCCGGTTTCTGAATTAAAGGCCTTGACAGTCAACAGATTCCTCTCTGTTGTGCCTAAAAAGACGATGTTTCGGGGAGAGACCACTGTTTAGAGGACAGTCCCGGATAGTATTAACTAAAACCGAATTACATGAGGCATGTAAAATGGATTTTTGTTGTATTACTAATTAGTTCCTTGACTTCTTTCGTAGAAAAAGACAAACCCACCGGAGGTTTGAACGTGGGTGACGTAGCCCCTGATTTCAGAATCGAAACTACGTCAGATGTACAGCACAATCTTGATTTAACCGATTTGAAAGGTAAATATGTGCTGCTTAGTTTCTGGGCAAGTTATGATGCGCAGTCCCGGATGCAAAACGCAAGTTTAAGCAATGCGCTTCGATCAACTTCTCAAGATATGGAAATGGTTTCCGTTTCGTTTGACGAGTACCAGTCGGTATTTAAAGAAACCATTCGTAAGGACCAAATAGTTACGCCCACCTGTTTCGTGGAAACTAAAGGCGAAAGCTCCGGCTTGTTTAAGAAATACCGTTTGAACCGGGGTTTCACTAACTATTTATTGGATGGAAATGGTGTGATTATAGCCAAAAACATCTCTGCTGCAGAACTTTCTGCTTATGCAAACAAAATCAAAGGTTGATTTTAAGGCGTAAGAAGAGAGTGGGGGTTCCCTACAGGACTTCGGTCTTGGGAACGAGACAAAAGAGGAAATGAATACAACAAAAAATTCCGCCCGCACTTGTGATTTCACAGGAGCAGGCGGAAATTCTTATTTTTAGACCTTTCATATTCAGATGCACTCCATTATTTGGGAGCCTTTCTATATAAGTAAAATGCAATCAGTGCATATAGTAAGTTAGGAATCCACATTGCGATCACCGGAGGCATATTTCCATTCACTGCGAAAGTGGATGCTACGGTCTGGAACAGGATGTATGAGAAACTCAAACCAAGCCCGATTCCCAAATGTAACCCCATTCCCCCTTTTGTTTTTCTTGAAGAAAGAGATACTCCGATTACAGTCAGGATAAACGATGCAAATGACATGGCGATCCGCTTATGATACTCGATCTCGAACTCTTTGATATTAGCGATGCCTCTTTGGCGCTGTTTATCAATATAAGCGCTTAATTGCGGACTGGTCAGCATTTCCTGTTGATTACGCATGATCATAAAATCGGCAGGTTCCATCGGTATGATGGAGTCCAGTTTATCCCCACGGATAATTGTCTCCTTCAATCCGTCCAGATTACGAATCATATAATCCTTGATCGTCCATTTATTAACAGCTGTAGTGTCATAAGTTATACTGCGGGCGGTCAAATGAGACACCAGCTTCTTATCTACAAACTTATCCAGCGAAAAGCGGTTTCCCGTTTTGTTATAATCCTGATAATTATCAATATAAGCAATCACGCCTGTGTCGATCTCCAACTGTATGTTATGTACATAAGTAGTCTTTTTTTTCTTTACGTATTTATCTTCAAAATCCAAACGCGTCACACTTCCCCTCGGGATAACATACGATCCTAATATAAAGGTAGAGATCGCGATGATACCGGCCGATATCATATAAGGACGTAGCATGCGTTTAAAACTCATACCGGTAGAGAACATCGCGATAATCTCAGAGTTCTCGGCCAACTTTGAAGTAAAGAATATGACAGCAATAAATACGAACAACGGACTGAACAGATTTGCGAAATAAGGAATGAAGTTCATATAGTAATCGAAGATGATAGCCGACCACGGTGCACTTCGCTCCATAAACTTATCCATTTTCTCGTTAAAGTCGAATACTACTGCAATAGAAATAATCAATGCAATAGCAAACACGTATGTCCCCAAGAATTTCTTGATGATATACAAGTCCAGGCGTTTAATAAACCGATTGCTTCTCATAAGTTTATAGTCTTGTTGACACTCTTTTCACCATCATAGGTTTCCAGGTTGAAAAGTCCCCTGCAATAATGTGCTTGCGTGCTTCTCCCACCAACCACAAATAAAACGCCAGATTATGGATAGATGCTATCTGCATGGCCAGTAGTTCCTGAGCATGAAACAAATGGCGCAGATATGCTTTACTGTACAACGTGTCCACATACGAAGCACCATCAGCCTCAATAGGAGAGAAGTCTGCTTCCCATTTTTTATTACGCATATTCATGATACCATCTTTCGTAAACAGCATTCCATTTCGCCCGTTACGGGTAGGCATTACACAGTCGAACATGTCAACTCCACGTTCAATGCCCTCAAGAATATTAACCGGCGTGCCCACACCCATCAGATAACGAGGTTTGTCCTTCGGAAGTATTTCATTCACTAACTCTATCATCTCGTACATCTTGTCTACAGGCTCGCCTACAGCGAGTCCGCCTATGGCATTGCCATCTGCACCTTTAGAAGCTATATACTCTGCGGATTGTTTACGTAAATCAGGATATACGCATCCTTGCACAATTGGAAACAAAGACTGATTGTAGCCATATTTAGGTTCCGTCTCGTTGAACCGTTGAATACAACGGTCAAGCCAGCGATGCGTCAATCCCAATGACTTTTTGGCATATTCATAATCCGAATCTCCCGGCGGACACTCATCAAATGCCATCATAATGTCGGCACCGATAATACGTTCGATGTCCATTACTTTTTCGGGAGTGAAGATATGCTTACTTCCATCGATATGTGAACGGAATTCAGCTCCTTCTTCACGCAATTTACGAATTCCGGATAAAGAAAACACCTGAAAACCACCGCTATCGGTCAGCATCGGACGATCAAATCCATTGAACTTATGCAACCCACCGGCCTTCTCGAGCACCTCCAGTCCCGGACGCAAATAAAGGTGATACGTATTTCCCAGAATAATCTGAGCTTGAATATCCTCTTTCAATTCAGTCTGATGTACTCCTTTCACACTGCCGATTGTACCTACCGGCATAAATATAGGGGTTTGTATTTGCCCGTGGGCTGTCGTGATCAGACCGGCACGGGCATTACTTTTTGCGTCTGTATATTGTAGTTCGAATGTCATTCCTGGCTGGCTTTCTTTACGGATAAATCAATGGCATCGGCAACCTTCTCCTGGGTCAACGCAATAGCAAAAACTTCTTTTACATCATTCACATAATGGAAAGTCAGTCCTTTCAGATATATATCCTGTATTTCGTCAATATTCTTTTTATTTTCGGCACTCATGATGATCTCTTTGATACCGGCACGTTTAGCAGCCAGAATCTTCTCTTTAATACCACCCACCGGAAGCACCTTACCACGTAAGGTAATCTCGCCGGTCATAGCCAGGTTAGCCTTTACTTTACGCTGTGTCAAAGCAGAAGCCAATGAAGTAGCCATTGTGATACCTGCCGAAGGACCGTCTTTGGGAATAGCTCCTTCGGGAACATGGACATGAATATTCCAGTTATCAAAGATTTCTTCATTCAGGTTCAGAAGTGAAGCGTGTGCTTTGATATATTCAAGTGCCAACATTGCAGACTCTTTCATTACTTCACCCAAATTTCCGGTTAAAGTAAGACGACCGCCTTTGCCACGGCTCAAGCTGGTTTCGACAAACAAGATCTCACCTCCTACAGCTGTCCATGCCAAACCTGTTACCACACCGGCATAATCGTTGCCCTGATATTTATCACGTGTATATTCCGGAGCCCCCAGGAAGTCGTACAAATCAGCCGGTTTAATTTCGGTTTTGGAAAAGAAACCATCCGTAGCATATTGACGGGCGGACTTACGAAGGATCTTACCGATCTTCTTTTCCAGTTCGCGCACACCGCTTTCACGTGTATATGATTCGATAATAGCCTCCAAGGTGTCTTTTGGAATCTTGATATCGGTTTTCTTCATACCGTTTGCTTCCAATTCTTTCGGCACTAAATGTTTCCGTGCGATCTCCACTTTTTCCTCGGTGATATAACCACTTACTTCGATTAACTCCATACGGTCGAGCAATGGTCCCGGGATAGTATTTAAATTGTTTGCCGTAGCGATAAACATCACTTTAGACAAGTCATAATCCACATCCAGAAAATTATCATGGAAAGCCGTATTCTGCTCCGGATCAAGCACTTCAAGCAAAGCAGAAGAAGGATCTCCCTGGCGATCGGCACTTACTTTATCAATCTCGTCCAAAATAAACACCGGATTAGAAGATCCGGCTTTTATCAGGTTTTTGATGATACGTCCCGGCATTGCACCGATATAAGTTTTACGATGTCCGCGGATTTCCGCTTCATCGTGCACACCTCCCAATGACATACGGATATATTTCCGTTTCAATGCAGCGGCAATGGATTTACCCAATGACGTCTTACCGACTCCCGGAGGACCATATAAACAGATAATAGGAGACTTCATGTCACCTTTCAACTTCAGTACCGCCAAATGTTCCAGAATACGCTCTTTCACCTTTTCCAGACCGTAATGATCTTTATTAAGAGTCTTTTCCGCATTCTTCAGATTCAGATTGTCAGTGGTATATACTCCCCACGGAAGATTAAGCATCGTCTGCAGATAATTTAACTGCACACTGTAATCAGGTGATTGAGGATGAGTACGTTCCAGTTTAGCCAATTCTTTCAGAAAAGTCTCATGCACCTCGGGACTCCACTTCATGTGTTCCGCTTTCTGACGCATTTCCTCTATTTCTTGTTCCTGGCCTCCGCCACCCAATTCATCCTGAATGGTTTTTATCTGCTGTTGCAGGAAATATTCACGCTGTTGCTGGTCAATATCTTCACGAGCACGCATCTGGATAGATGCTTTAATTTCGGCCAGTTGTACCTCGCGGTTCAAAATTTCAAGTAACCGATAGGTACGTTCGCGCAAAGAATCGATGCGTAACAATTCTATTTTCTCGTCCTTCTTTAATGGAAGGTTCGTGCAGATAAAATCTACCAGGAACATGTGATTCGTCAGGTTCTTGATGGCAAACGCCGATTCCTGATGTAAAGAGTCCGATGACTTAATATATCGTATTGTTAGGTCTTTGCAGGTTTCTACCAATGCCTGAAACTCCTTATCGTCTTTCGAAGGTATCTCTTCGTCAATAATGTTCACTTCTCCTTTCAGGTATGGATGTGTTTCTGTAATGTTCTTCAACTCCAGGCGTTTCATCCCTTGGATAATGACTGTTGTCGTCTGGTCAGGCATTTCAAGCACACGTACAATCTTACCTATCGTTCCGATTGGATGCAAATCTTCGAATGCCGGTTCGTCTGTTTCTGCCATTTTCTGGCAAACTACTGCAATATAGGATTTTTTCTTATCAGCTTCCCTCACTAATCTCAAAGATGATTTTCTACCTACAGAAACAGGCATAAATACTCCGGGAAACAATACCATATTACGGAGGGGGAGAACCGGAAGAGTTTCACCAACCTTAATATCAAACACTTGATCTTCATTTCCGTCAAAATCGGCAATCAATGAAAATGCGTTATCATTCTGGTCATCCATCTCTCTTAAATATCTTTCTTTCTTCATTTCGTATAAATTAGTTTATGTCATATCAGCGAGCATAAAACGTTCGCAAAGTTAATCGATTCTTCATTAAGAATAAAACATCTGTTCGATAAAAACACAAAAACAATGCCAAATAATAATACGGACGGAATGTCATATCACAATATTTACCTATTTTTGGCGAACTTAATTATTTATTAGCTAAATGAGCCAACCTTATTTTCAGTTTAAACAGTTTACCGTTTGGCACGATAAATGTGCCATGAAGGTAGGTACAGACGGCGTCCTGCTCGGGGCATGGACTCCCGTAAAATCCTCGGTCCGCATTCTCGACATTGGTACCGGCACAGGACTGGTGGCACTTATGTTAGCCCAGCGCAGTACAGCTTCCATTACAGCCCTTGAGATTGATGAAGCCGCTGCTGCCCAAGCAACAGAAAACATAAACCGCTCGCCCTGGAAAAATAGAATAGAGGTAATCCAACAAGATTTTAAACATTATAGCAGTAAAAATGGTATATCCAAATTTGATACAATAGTTTCCAATCCTCCTTACTTTAACGCTTCATTAAAGTGTTCTGACGAACAACGTAATAAAGCCCGTCACAACGACAGCCTGACATATGAAGAATTATTAGCAGGTGTATCCGGACTACTTTCGCAAGAGGGAGCATTCACTATAGTGATACCAATGGATGTCGGTGAGCAAATTAAAACACTTGCTCATAAATATGGGCTATATCCTTCACGTCAACTCTTTATCATAACCAAGCCCGGCGGAACGCCCAAACGAACTCTAATTTCATTTAGATTCACCAAACAGACATGCGAAACAGAAGAATTACTGACTGAAACCTCCCGTCATCAATATAGTGAAAAGTATATAGAACTCACCCGGGATTTTTATCTGAAAATGTGAAAAAACTAACACAAGTTCCATCTATAAAGCCGTGCAAGCGTTCTGTCGCAGATGGTATTCTTGGTATTATACGATGTGCATCAACAATTACATAACCAATTCACCATTGAACCGCAAGAAACCATCAACAAGAGCACTATTACGGAGTTTGGCAATAATTATCTCAGGCATACCGCAAAGATCGTTTCCTTTATAATCTTGAAATATCTCATAATATCCCAGGCGATGAATGAATATCACCATATCAGAATCATCGCATAAAGTATCACTATCCCGCAAATCGGTCAATTGAGAACGCTTAACTTCAAATCTTTTTCTACTTTCAATAGCCCGATTCATTTGAGAGATAACAATTAAAGGTATATATAAGATGGTTGGCTATTCTACAAATTATTCCCTTCTTGTATCCCATTTTAGAAGAGAAAGAAAGCATTTAAGTTTATCAGTGTAAATTGCTGCATGTACGATATGCTAATTTTCAATGGGAGCTTCTCATCTTTCTGTTTCACAGGTTGGCATAAGTAGAATTATATGGATAACATTTTAAAATTTGCGTTTTTTGCAGTATTTTCATTCTTGAAGAATCATAAATCCTGGTTCTTTTTCAAATTTGGTGCTAAATTCTTTATTTCTTTATTTTCAAGTTGATAATTGTCCTTTTTGCTTGCTTTAATAAGAAAGACCAGACACCGCCTGAATAAGATAACTCGAGTTTCGGAAGTAAATTTGCGGCGTCCGAGCCGGTATCTTCATCCTTATACCTTTCTTCAATTAACATTGTTAACGCCTTTTGCAGGTTGTCAGGTTCTTGTGCGCAAACAACAAGTCTTTTGCATTTAAAGAACTTGTTATTCACATCCAAAGAATAAGCTTTAACTCTGTGTTAAAACAAGCTTTTGAGAACAGAAATCTTACTTTTTAAAGATATTGATTTTCAGATGGTTTATCCTAAAATTCGCTTCTTCACCTCACGGATGGACTCTTCGGGGGAAAGCCGGGATACTTGCTTTTTTGTCAACTATAAGCGAGGGCTTACACTTCCGAAAACGGAATTAGATTCCATGAGTAAAAGAAAACTTATCACCAAATTTGAAGAAGAACTTAAATCCTTTTAATACCCATCTGATAAATAAAAAACACTGATAGTTAAGTTGCAAACTTAATTACCAGTGTTTTTTTATTGTCGGGGTAGCGGGATTCGAACCCACGACCCCCTGCTCCCAAAGCAAAATAAAACGCTGATAATATATTATATATCAATTATATAGAAATAAGAGATCATTCTTTTGCATGAAATTTGCACGCAAAAGGACTTATTTCTAAATTTTAATGTCAGACTTAAAGCCTAATGAAGATTTCCATTCTTCTTTTATGTAAGCTACTCCATAGATTTCTCCTTGGTGTATCCATATTCGAAATTTAGCTTTAGCTATACAATTATTATTTAACATAAATTCATAAAGCTCTCTATTTTGTTCTCTTCGAACGTATCCCATTAATTTGTGATCTCCTTCTCTGTAGACTCCAACCGCATATTTATCATACCGATTATTAAGCTCTGCTTTTGCATATCCTTCGTGTACGCCAATGTCAAATCCTGTTAGCGCTTGATATCTCATTCCTCCTAATTCGTAATAACAATATCCAGGTCCTGGGTGAGGCAACTGTCCTATTCTTACCAAATGCATGGATGCACTCTCCTGAATAGAGTGCATATTGGGAGGAGGGAGTATCTGATCTGAGTTTTGGTTGTAACGAGTACATATTATCTTTATTAAATAAATTGATATAGCGATTATAACCATGATATAAGCTAACACCAATACCATAATAATAAATTTAGCCGTCATATTTAGGTTTATTATCTATCCTTTAACATAAACTTAGTCAATAAATTATCTTTTAATCCATTTGCGACAACTCGCAAGCGATCATTTAAACTCATAATAGTTTAGTACTTAGATTTAATTTGACTGTAGCACAACTAAACAATTAAGCACATTTTTTAGATCATTTTTTTATGTTACCATTCTCAGTCCTGATTTTTTCCATCTTAAACTCCAACAATTCTTGAAGAACTTGAATTTTTCGTTTTAATAGGTTATTTTCCATTTTAAGTTCTTCTACTAAGACATCGGAACTAATGCTCGAAGAAGAATTACACACCCTACCTTTGCCTCTAAGAAGCCACTCGGAAGAAACATCTGGCAAGCATGCTACTATAGATATTAATGTATGCAAATCAAGACTCCTTGAACCAGTCAACTTTCTACAAAGTGACGTTTCCGACATAAGAATCATACCAGATAATTCTTTATAAGTAATATTCTTTTCAACTAAAAATTGATTAAGCCTTTGCGTTACAATATCATGCATCTTTTATATTCTATTAGATTTGTTTCAAAGTTAAGGATTATACACTCTTATTATTCATTATTTAGATTTAATAAAACCCTATTGGATTACAAGGTTTTTCTTCCGCCTTCTTTTCGCTTGCAATTCTGCCAAAGTTTGATTAATTAATTCCAATTGCATGCACGTATCATCATTTATATCATTGTAGTCAGTAAACACTTCTTCGATATAATCTTTTGTTAATCTCAATTACAACTTCACTGTTTAAAATAGAGGAAAGCATAGCTACGCCCAACTCAATAAAAGCAAAAGGCATATACCTTGTTCCATCCCTTTTGTTTGAGGTTATAAATTGACTCAAAGTATTTAACATAAAGTCGTCATGAAAACGTCTTATATTACACTATAGCATAATGCAAATAAAAATACGGGCTAGATAGATCCAAAATAAAATATCATTCAAGCTATTTAGTCTTGTTCTCTACTTTTCGGAGTAGTCCGGCTAGTAGTTTATCTTTTAATACCACCTGAGCCCTTAGAGCTTCCAATCTTACCTCCATTTGCTGCAATCGACTTTTATATTCATTTACCGAAACAAGAGTTATCGGCATCTCAGGAGTGGATTTATCTTGAATCATTTCTCCCTCTCCGGTTAAAAGCCAAGTCGCGTTTAAATTCGGTAGATACTTAGCTAAATTCTCCAAAACTCTAGCCGGAGGTTCTGTATTACTCCGAACAGATAAAAAACTATAAGCTCTTTGGTCCGATATTTTTGCGGCTCGAGCAAAAGCCGCTTTATTCCCATGAAAAAATTCATTTACAACAATTCGTAAACGATCATTTAAACTCATAATAATCTACAGTTTAGTATTTAGATTTAATTCTGTTACAACTTGATCTCTTAATAATCTATTGTCATCCTCGAGCTGACGAATACGCTCTTCCAATATACCATTTTGCTTTAATAAAGTTTTAACCTCTTCTCTTTCTTCTTTATACATACTGTATATAAACGAGGTCTCCCCTGTAAATATAGGTACTGATGAAGATACAATAGAAACACCAGAACTAGATTTCAACATATCACCCTCACCGCGAAGAAGCCATTCAACAGAAAGATCCTCAAGCCGTATTGCAATGGATATTATTGTATTAAGATCTAGCGTTCTTGTACCATTCAATTTGCCTTTAAGCGTCGCCTCTGACATAAAAATCATAGCCGACAATTTTTTACAAGTGATATCTTTCTTAGCTAAAAACAGTCTAAGCCTCTGCGCTACAATATCATACATGGTTTATATTCTTCTAGAACTCTTTTCAAAGTTAAGAATTATGCACTTTTACCATTCATTGGGTATCAGCGCATATCCATTATTTAGTGTTTAGGTTTGATAAACCCTATTGGGTTACGAGGTTTTTCCTCCGCTTTCTTTTTCGCCTGCAATTCCGCCAAAGTTTGATTAATTAATTCCAATTGCATGCGCGTATCATCATTTATATCGTTGTAGTCAGCAAATGCTTCTTCGATGTAGTCTTTTAATGCTTTGATTTCGTCTTTCAGTTTATCGACTCTATCAATCGGAGGATTGGAGATTAAATGACGAACTGCTATAAATGCCCTTATAATTTGAATATTAATCTCAATTGCCAAATCGCTGTTAAGAACTGAAGAAAGTTGAGCAACTCCATGTTCAGTGAAAGCATAAGGCATATATCGGGTCCCGCCTCTTTTTGAGGTGCTAAAACTGCACCTCAAACTGTCGAATTCTTCCTTCGTTAGCTCAAACATAAAATCTGATGGAAAACGTTTAATATTATTTTTTACTGAACGTTTTAAATATTTAGTTTCAGTACCGTACATTTCCGCCAAATCAAAATCCAGCATAACCTTCTGTCCACGTATCTCGTATATTTTGCTTTGTATTAATTGCAATTGGTCCATATTTCATTTAATAACTTAATCGTTTCCTTTGCTTAACCTCTCAATAATCACCCAAAGAAATGTCACGCTTTTCCTGCTAACGGATGTTTGGAACTTGAAGGACGTTCTACGGGCGGATAATCTTCTTCGTAGTCTACTAATGGTAGATCGGAAAAAGTATCGGTTATCCTATCAGCTCCTGACTGACTTCTTAATGATTCATTGTCAGCTTCGAGTTGGCGGATGCGTTCCTCTAAAACGGCATTCTGCTTGATTAGGGTTTTATTTTCATCGTCTTTCTCTTTATACATCTTATAGATTAAAGAGTTTTCATCTGTAGATGCTGACTCAGCCCGATGAAGGCCAAGGTCTTCTCTTTTCTCCCTCAACATCTCACCTTCACCTCTAAGCAGCCATTCAGTAGATATGTCGGTATATATACCACACATCTTCATTAATATATCCGCGGTTGGATTTTTAGCTTTATTTATGTACCCTTTTGATAGGGATAATGTTTTCTCAAATCTATAATCACTAATTCCTTTATGATTAAGATATTGCTTAATTCTGTCGATTATATCCATAAGATGATTAGGTTAATAAATTATAATAGTTGAAAATATACCACCAATATTTTTGATAGTGGTTTATATTCCACTATATTTGTCCCCGTATTCAAATCACTCAAACGAAAACGGATACAAAAAAGGGCTGGTCGAGAGCGCTCGTCACCTATATTTTCGCATTTATCCATTCGCAAATATAGCCAGCCTTTTTCTTTTATCCAATAATTCGTATAAGAATTTGAAAGCGGCGCGGTTGCGTGGAAGTTTCCGCGAGATTTAAGGGTTAACAAAGACATTGATAAAAGCTCGTTCCGAGTAATAGGCAAACTTCCACATTAGGCCTATGAAAGGTTCGAGCTTTGCTTTTTAAGGAGATAAGAATATGGAATCAAAGTTTCATGAACTGAAAAGCAGGCTGCTGAAGAATATTGACCAGACGTCCGAATCTAGGCTTTATATGAATATACAGCTGGCTCAAAACTGCGAAACTCTTATGTCTATTATCAAAAAGGATATCGGATATCTGGCAAAGGAAGGTATCCTTTCCCCCGGCATAGCAGAAGATTTTAAAGACGTATTTCTATCTGCCGGCATAAAATGTAACTCCGGAGGCTCATCCGGGTATATGTTAATATGGGACGGCACTGCGGTTGATATTTCCGGAACTGCCACGGCTGTAATCTGGAAAAGTGAACGAGCCTTCATCAAAGGACGCGCATGCGCTTTCCTTCTTGGAGAGGTCTCTGCAATAACCTGTGAACGTTCGATGGTCATTGCGGCAGGAAGCTCCACTATCCTTGCCGAGGGAGATTCCGTTGTTGGAGTTTCAGGCTATCATGCCTCTGTAAAGGCGTCAGGCTATGCTACTGTCGTAAATATGAACTGTCCCAACATTGACCTTCGTGACAACACCCGCCTTTGGCTTCCTGCACGCGGAAGCTTTGCAGCCCGAAAAAATTGTGATATAATTGTTAAAGACAAGGAGGAATAAGTCATGATCACATCCGAAGAACCAACAGTAAGCAGCACCGGTCGCTATACCGTAACCCAAACTTGCGAAATACTCGGAATACACCGCAACACTTTAAGGGAATATACCAGTAGCGGACGCATAAAATGCGGATTTCGCCGTGAGTCAGCACGAAAATTTTACGAAGGTAAGGAAATCATAAGATTCTGGAGGGCACAATTATGAATGAAACTTTCCTCGCCCTGTCCATGTGTCTGTGCATCGGCCTGTTTTGGGCCATCCTATTCCTGTTCCGGGCTTTGGAATCCCGGATCAGGCAGGATCTTACCGGACTTCGCGGCAAGATAGGCGAAACAGACTCCCGTCTTTTAAAAATATACCTCCTGACTCTGGAGGAAAAGATAAACAGCCTTATCGAAGAAGAGAGATACGAGGAAGCACAGAGCCTGACGCTCCTTCTCAAAAAAGAGCTTAACCCATTAAATGAAGAACAAGATGACAAACATGAATAAGCTTTCCAAACATATCATTATCGCAATCATTACGATAACGACCATTGCCGGCTGTATCTATGCCGGAAACGTAGAGCGTAACGATGCCGTCCTCTCGGGCATGTCCATGGAGAAGTACCAATATATCCACGACCGGATCGGCGGGCGGGCTTCCTCCTCCGATGTGGTGAAGGAGTACCTGCGCAATCAGGGATTTTACGATTCAAAAGATTATTAACCATAAACGGGAAAGGAGTACCCATGTTAGTGAATCATATACAAGTGGCCTATGTGCTACAGATAACACCCTTGGAAGCCAAATTTATGCTGGCTCCGCATATCGAGAGAATCTGGGAGATGGTCATACCCGGAAAAAAGGGTCTGGACGAATGCGCAAGGCTCGTCAGGAAAACAGATGTGGTAGAAAGCCTCTTGCTGAATATCAGATTCCGCCATCCGAGCCCCGAACTCGACGGCAAAGACCGGATAGCATATACCATTGAGAAACTGAAAGAAGCGCCTCTCAGTCTTAAAAAGAAGATAGCGGATGATCCGGGCTGCCTGAAAAGCGGGAAAATATCCGGCAAATTCCGTGCTCTGAACAGTATCCTCGAAGAGGAATCTATAAGAGAAATACTGCGCCTAAGAGGCGGTCATATTGGCAGAAAAGACACGGCCATGTCCCAAAAGCAAAGGAGGCGAACGTCATGATCCTGGCCGTTGACTTTGACGGAACGATTGCGCGAAGCAGCTTTCCCGATATCCTGGGGGAACAACCGTATGCCGGTGAAGTGCTGCGCAAATTGCACGAAAGAGGCCACTATATCATTATCTGGACCTGCCGTAGCGGAAAGAACCTGCTTGATGCAATCAACTGGCTACTGGAGCACAACATTCCCTTTGACAGGGTGAACGACCACTGCCCGGAAAATATAAAGCGGTACGGGAAAGGATCCGGCAAGATATACGCCAATATCTACATCGATGACAAGAACCTCGGCGGGTTTCCCGGATGGCTCCGTTGCCTGGAAGAGATAGAGCGGATGGAATCTGAGGAAAACGACCAAATATGACATATATGGAACTTTTGAGAACATGAAAGTAATACATGTGCATTTGATCTTCAAAAAGAAGAACTACTATTTCGGTTCGCTCAGCGCCATTTTTGAACATCTGAGCGAAAACGATATAGGAATCAAAAAAGGTACGCTACTGCATCGGTCCAAAGAGGGAACGATCTCAACGGACCGGGCGATCATCATAAAAGGAGTCCTGCTTAAATGCAGGAAACATGTTAAACAATAACCAATGCCGGTACTAAAGGATGCCGTCGGGAGTGTGCCCCGGTTAAGTTTTATATTTTGCAAACCACTCCCCGGGGAGAAGTCCCCGGGATTCGGTTCCCCCGAAGCGGGAGGCTTAAAATGATCAGCTTATGAATATCATCCAGACCATCCCCCGTATCGATTGCAAGGCATTCGCCAAATGCGGAAAGAAATCCCTGTCCCATTGCAGGAGGTATAAGCTTACGGATGAAGAGTGCGCCGGCTGCGAGTTGGTCCGACGGCGGGAAAGAGGCAATTATCGCACCTTGTCCGACGGTCGTGTGATAAAACAGTGCTCCGTTTGCGGTGAGTGGTATGGCGTTCACCGGTTTTATCCCAGAACCCTGAAGAGAGGAGAGAAGGTATATTTTACTTTCAGTTCCGAGTGCAGGAGATGCAAGTCACTGAAAGCTTCAGCATACCAAAGAAATAAACAGCAATTAAAAATCGAATGATATGGCAATGCATACCTGGTTTGAATGCAAGATCCGCTACGAAAAGACGATGGAAAACGGAATGATTCAGAAAGTTACCGAGTCCTATCTGGTAGACGCTTTGAGTTTTACGGAAGCGGAAGCACACATTATTGAAGAGGTAACCCCGTTTATAACAGGAGAGTTTACGGTATCGGACATTAAACGCGCCAATTACAGCGAACTTTTTGTCAGTGATGAAGAAGCGGCGGACCGCTGGTTTAAATGCAGGCTCTTTTTTATCACCCTGGACGAAAAGAGCGGCGCCGAGAAGAAAGCTATCTCCTTTGTGCTGGTACAGGCCGCCGACCTGCGTGACGCCGTGAGGAAGCTGGACGAGGGAATGAAAGACACGATGGCCGATTATCAGATAGGAGCGGTTACGGAAACGGCTATTGTGGATGTGTACCCATACGGTTCAACAGCATAAAACGCCTCGAGTCATGCTTGCCCTTGTCAGTCCTGCTTGCGAGGTTAAACCCAGAAAGGACTATATCAACCATTTTCGCCAGAGCAAACCACTGGAAGGCATCTATTTTACCTCGTTTGCCCAGGAAATGCTTGAAAAGCGCTCCAGACGAAAGTCTGCACACTATGCCGCAGTCTATGATGCCATCATAAAGCACGTAGACAATTTCTCGAGAGAATACGACTGTGATATTTTCACCAATTCGGTTACAGCCGAGTTTCTGGATGACTTCATAATCTATCTTGAGAATTGCGGGCTACGACATAATACGATTGTAGGATATATCCAGAAGCTCCAGTCGCTTATCCGGCGGGCATCGCAATATAACTACGCCGTGGATACCACTTATGATGAAATTGACATGAAAGAAGAGCCAACGAATGCGATTTTTTTAAGTATGAACGAGATCACCCGTATCTACTATTACAAGTTCGCCAAACAGGACAAGCGCAAAGCCAAGGAGCGAATCCGGGACTTGTTTGTCATCGGTTGTCTGACCGCCCTAAGGTATTCGGATTACTCGACATTGACCCAAGACAACCTGCAAGGATGTTTCATAGTCAAGCGTACCAGGAAAACGAATGTGGATGTAAAGGTTCCTGCACATGATTATGTCAAAGAGATATTTGAGAAGTACGACGGGGATATTCCGACAGGACTATGTATCCAGCACTTCAACAAATATCTTAAGGTGATCATGCGTGAAATAGGCTTGACTGACAAAGTTTCCTATTCATTTACCCAAGGCGGGAAACTGCATACGGTAACTAAAGAGAAATGGGAGTTAATCAGCAGTCATACCGCCAGGAGATCGGCTGCCACGAATATGTATCTGACCGGCCGCATGAAAACATTGGAGATCATGAAACTCACCGGACACCGGAGTGAGCATAACTTCTTCCGGTACATACGGTTAACGGGTGATGATACCGCCAGATCCATAAGCGGAGATATGTTTTTCAGAAAATAAACTTGTTAAATTTTAAAATTACGATTATGATAAAAAAAATTATCCGGTATTTGAGAAAGCGCAAAGATATGAAATTGCGCAAATGGTGCATAACGCTGGCAGCAAACGAATTATCTCGCGGAGAGGCTATCGATGCCGCCAACGAGATCTACAAGTGGGTTAAAGAGCAGCCTTAATCAAAGCCTTAACTTCTTCGTAAGATTCTTGAGCGTTAATAAAGATGTCCCCCTTGGACGACGGCGCTGTGAGTGTAATGCGCGTACGGCCGTCTTTTATAGTGTACAGACAACTGATAGTGTTAACATTCACAAGAAATTTGCCATTTTCTGTTGAAACTTCAATAAATTTTTTCATGGTGATAATTTTTAAAATTCGACAATGGCAAAAATAGAAATAAAAAGTAAGGAGCGCGTCTTTCTATATGATAATTTTAAAATTCGACACTTTGATTTTATCTCTTGGCGCGCTCTTTATTGACCGAAGTTTAGATTAGAAAAAGATAGAAATAAAGGATAAATATGGCCTGGATGGTAACCCAAAAGAATATTAAGATTCATACCTGCATTGACGGTATAGATTCAGTTGAAGATGTCAGAGTGATAATCTCGCATAAGAAATTGAAAGCTCTTGGTGCGAAACGTAGAGTTTATAAAGACACGAGAGAGAGCTTTTTTCTTATTGAATCCGATTGTGAAATCATCCTCTAAACTTGAAGGTATGAAGAAATATTTAGCAATTGAAATTCGTGGTGAAATATTCGTTATGAATGATAATGATGAATTAGGAGGACTGATAGATAATGATGTCCCGTTTACGGTCATTGGTCATGTATGCACCGAAGAATGTAATACAACATGCTTACATTACCGTCAAGGTACGTGTCCCTGTAAAATTATGAAAGATACTTTTGGTAAAGTAATTCATGTTTTTGTGTGATTTAAAACAATTAAAAAAGAAGCTAATTATGACAACAACATTCAATACTCTTATCACAGGCGATTTATTCCGTTTTTCGGATGAAGAAACGGTTTATATCGTATGCTACAACAAGCATTGTGTAATCGGAAATAACGTAATTGAAGAAGTTGAGCACCCCAATCATAAACAAAATATTACCCCATTTATGATGGATAGGGAAGTTATAAAAATCCCTGATAATGAAATAAACTATGTTTAACGCATAACCAAACAAATATGAACGAAAAACAGACATCCTTTTTCTTTGAGCAACCAAAGGCTGTCGCTCAATTAGTACATGAATACACCAAATCAATTATCCCCGTTTTTCAGCCCATGAATTGGCTGCAACGCAGAATGATGAAATGGTGTTTCGGATTTATATATGAAAAGTTAAATTCTTAATAGTTTAAACATGAAAATACATTATTTCTACAAAAGAAATTATTCTCAAGGTTTTTACGACCTTGAGATTGTTGCCTGGCTGGAAGAAAAAGAAACATCCAGGCAGGGGATTGAGAGATTGAGTTTTACTCGACTGGAAAGGTTGAGAATCTTTCTGTCTAAAAGTGATCAATACCATGTCCATACTATTGACCATGATTTTGGTAGAGACAGCTGCCACGGACACTTTGCCCATACTCGTAAGGAATTAATTGAAGATATGAAGAAATGGGGTCTCCAACCTATCGATCGGAATAATTATGAAAGATTTCGGAAAGTAGCCCTTGCTCTTTATCATAAACAGTCCTTAGTTGATTTCTCAGATTTCAAAGGAAAGCAGAAATACAGCATTCGTCAGATTATTGGTGATTAAAATATAACAAATAAAATTTGAACCTAATGCTGTATAGGTAAGCGTAGAATTTTATGAAATACGTAATTTTAGATTTTATAGACGAGTCCCTTAGCGAACTTGCAAACAGAGAACAACGAAATCTACTCAAAGAATTGTCAAGTGAAATAGATTCCCGTCTTCAAGATGTCGGCGAAGAAAAGGACGATAAAGATGAATTCGAAGAAGAGTGATAACACTGCCATATGGCGGTTAAAAGTCTGCCGTATGGCTCAAAACCAAAAAGATATGAAAGAAAAGAGAATGGTTTCTGTGTTAATCCCGAAAGACGGCTTTACAGGATTAATAGCCCAAAAGACAGGTAGAAATAAAGTGTGCCCTTGTGGCTCTGGAAAGAAAGCGAAAAAATGCTGTGGTGCTGATACCAAGTATTATTCCCGGCAACCGTGCGATTCTGAGACATCGGAAGATCGAAAACGTAGATTTGACGGAATAAAATAACGCATTGGAATAAATAATAACGCAACTATTACCCAGACCCGTTTTATTATGGCAAGACCAACGAAACAAGGTATTGAATACTTTTCCCTTGATGTGGATTTCTTTTCGGACATTAAAGTCCGTAGAATCTCCAAGGCTTGCGGTCCGGCTTCGACCTCCATACTAATTTGCCTGCTGTGTAATATCTATCGAGATAAAGGGTATTACATCGAGTGGGATGAAGATTTGCCTTTTGTGGTGGCTGACACCATTGGTACCACCGAGGGCGCAGTAGAGGAAGTAGTAAAGAAAGCCGTGCAAGTGGGATTCTTCGACAAGTCATTGTTCGACCAATACAGGATCCTTACCTCAAACGGTATTCAAAACCGCTTCAAAAGCGCCGTTTCCAGACGTGAAGGATTTGAGTATATTCCCGAATATCTGGTTTCTGTATGCAATAACCCCATTCAATCGAATTTCTGTATACAGAAACCCTCCTCAACCGAGTTTCTGCATGCAGAAACCCAGCCCAACCGAGTTTCTGCATGCAAAAGTACACAAAGTAAAGTAAAGGAAAGAATATCTCCCCCTCCTCACGCGCGTGAAGGAGACATTTCCGGAATCAGACTTTTTTCAGACAAGTCTTTAACCGAGTGTTACGGGGAGCTGAAAGCGAATATCCCCTGGATGGAGCAATTCTGCATGAACATCCGTCTGGATTATCCGGATTTTACCCCGGAGCTGTTTTATGGCTTTCTGGACAGGTTCTTCCGTAAACTCCAGAATGAAGGGGAAATAGTCAAGTCACCCAAGGATGCCATGTCACACTTCGCAAACTGGTTGAATATTGAACTTGAAAAATTAAAAAAAGATGGAAGTAGAACTAGTAAAAACCACCCTGCATGCGGTTCTGAGCCCGTCTCAGTTGCAGAAATCCTGTGTCCGAAAGAAGGAGCTGACGCCTCTCCAGATCTCGTTAAAAACTGGATCGACGGCCTCTCAATTGGTGGATGAATGGGGCGGGACAATTGCCCAACTAAACATGGGCGTCCCACTTTACGATGTCGCCGCAAACGGAGAAATCCCTACATTGGCTGATGTGGGTGTGGTCTTCGGTAATTCGACATCCGTTCGGATTATCACAAGCCATCTGGAATCCGTTCTGAAGTACGCCGGCGTTGAATTGAGCCGCGAGCAGATGGCGGAAACCGCGCTGGCGATGCTTTCAGGATACTGGTTCCTGAACCTGGCCGAGCTCTGCATTTTCTTTACCCGCCTTAAGGACGGAAGTTGCGGGCAGCTTGTCTGGGGAAAGAGCCTAAACAATCAGGCGGTCATGGTCACCCTATCGGATTTCTGCAAGGAACGCCGTGAAGTGATCATTCGCAAAGAGACAGAGCGGATGGCCCGGGCTGTGGAAAAAGGCTTTTCCAGAACGGAGGATTTTGCCGCCGGTATTGTGTTGGGCGTACAGGGTATAGCCGTGAAACGTGAACGGGCCAAGGCCGACTTTAATGCTTTTTTGGAGTTTTTCCCCTGCCTGCCATCAGGATATGACCCGATAGCTTTATGGAAGGCCTGGGGCGGTGATCCGGATGCCATCAACTTACTCTTCGGCAACAATCCGCCCGGAGTGGAAGCGGCGGCGGAATCTGTCGGCAGATACCTGTGTGATTACAATGTCTATCAGGCCCGTGTAAAGGCCAAAGCCTCCTTGTAAACCATGCAAGTCGTCATCTATTGGCAGAAGAAATCCACCGCCCACCATCGCCGACGGATCCGTGACAGATTCAGGCTTCCCGAGGGTATGACCATTAACGGTGAAACTCCCGCCGATGTGAGGCCGGAGGATATGAAGGAACTACAGACCCTGGAAGAAATGGGTTATATTAAATTAAGAAACAAGTAAAAAAAACATCAACTTATGATAACCACGAAAATAACAGTAGAGCCGCACCTGGCTCAATATTGCTACGCCAAATATTCTTCCGATCCGGAAGGCAGCATGCCCGTCCGCTTTGCGGACCATCTGGATGTATACCATCTGGTTTATAACCTGCTGGAAAAACGCCCGGTTAACTGTCCCCGGGATAATGGCAATCTTGAGATCGTCTTGCCGGACCGCAGGCAGGGTGACGTCCCCGGTGGTAAATCCCCGGAGCGTTTCAACTATCTGGGCCAGCGCAGCCAGGGTATCATCAATAAGAAGCTAAAGCTGATGATGCGCGCCGAGCTCCATGACTTTATTGACGAGAACAAGCACCGGTTCGGTATCGACCAGCTTCAGTCAGTCCACTGCTTTATGAAGAAGTACTGCATTGACAGCTTAAGCGAGGATGCTCTTCTGAAAGACTACCAACGTTGGCGTGACCGGGTAAGACGTTCCAGCCTTAAGCGGCCCTACAAGAAAAAGTAGCATATATTTCACCTACCAAGCGTAGTTAATTGTCCTTTTTAGGAGGTAAAATTGACGGAAAAATGACGGAATTTTGACGTATTTTTGATGGAAAAATACGGAGTATTTGAAAATCAATAAGTTATACAATATGAAAACAATAAAAAGACCCTATACCCCCGTTTGTGATCTGGAGTTGGTTCCGGTGGAGTGTATCAGTGATTTTGCAGTCATCCTGCCGCGCGCTTTTATTGCCGTGCGGGATGGTTCTTATCGCATTCCTGTTATTCCGGGATCATTCACTCCCGGAGTCGAATCCGAGCAGGCGGATTCAGGAACTATATATTATAATGTAGGGCATACGTTCGAGGTTGCCTTGACAGGACCGGACAGCCAGGAGTTGTTATCTGCCTTGAGCCTTCAGGACCTGGTGGCCATTTATACGAATGAAGCGGGAGAGCGTATTGTTTCAGGCAGCCCGCAAACACCACTTAAACTTACTTTTTCCATTGTTTCGGGCAAATACCAGTGCAAGTTATCCGGTAAGCAGGTTTATATCGAGGCCTATCACAGTCCTTTCTAAAGGATTTGCAAAAGGTTTCTTTTGCATTAAAAAAGAAACCGTGGATAAGATTCAGCAATTTTTTTTCGATAAGTGGGCCATTGAGGAAAGGAGATACCACCAGCTCCTTTCCATTCTGTTGCCCGGTCTGAAAAACGGCAACCTAGCGTCGGTGGAACAATATCTGGGGGTCAAGCATATAGAGGCCTATGCCGCCGTCCCCTATGTAGCCGACCGATGGGAACTGGATGACGCCTCCCTCCCTCAAGGAGCGGTAGTGGTGCTTACCTGTGAAGGCGTGCTGTATAGCTGGGAGACCTACCGGCTGGAGAGATATATTTCCGCCGCGATGGCCAACGACCGCATATCGGGTGTCGTTCTGTTTGTGAACGGGCCCGGAGGTATGATTACGCGTGTGGATGTCCTGGAAAAGCTTATACGGCAGTCCCCCAAACCCATAGTGGCCTATATCACGGGCGTATGCGCTTCGGCGCATTTCTGGTTCGTTTCCGCATGCGCACGCAGATCGTCTCCTCGCCCATGGATGAAATCGGCTCCTGCGGGGTGGTCTACACTTTCCAGAGCTTCAAGGAGTATTACGCGCAAATGGGGATTGAGATCGAGGACATTTACCCCGACAGTGCGGACCTGAAGAACCGCGCCTATCGCGACAAGGAAGAAAAGCAGGATGACACCTTAATTAAAGAGAACCTGTCGTTTTACCACCATCTTTTTGCACAGACCATCGCCCGAAATCTGGGAGTGAAGTATGACGCGCAGGATCCCCTGTTCAGAGGGCAGACTTTCTTTGCCGATACGGCACTGGCCAAGGGGTATGTGGATGCCTACGGAAGCCTGGAGGATGCCATCCTGTGGGTATCCGCCCAGAAAACCGTAAAGCGGGCTAACAAGATGATTTAATACTCACTATAAAAGTAAATTTGTTTATGAAAAATTATTTCGCATCATTCATTCCGGCCGTAAAGGCCATTCTGGGTATCGAGGCCTGGAGTAAGGACGCCGACAAGAAAGACGCGTTACTGGAAGAGCAAAAGCAGAAACTTAAGGCATTGAATTTCAATGACACCTTTATCAATGGTTTTTGTGAGGCCCTGAAGGATGGATTCCCGGAGGATTCTTCCCGCAAGGACGGGGAGTCGGGCACGAAAGGCAGTGGTCCTGACCCCAATACCTCCAACGCAGTAATACAAGGATTACTGGCTGATATGACTGCCAAGCTGGTTACAGCCCAGGAGGAAATCGCCGTGCTTACCAAAGAGAAAGGGGAACTTTCACAGGAGGTATCCGCCAAACAAACAGAAATCACCGGTTTGCAGACCAAGATCCAGGCCCTTTCCGGCCTTGCGGAGCAGGACGGGGGGAAAGGCTCCCAGCATGCACGTCTGGAACCGGACGCTAAAGATATTGTTATGAATTGGGATGACGAAAAACAACTGGGCGGCCTCTCGGGGGAGATGTTCGCAATGGACCGCCCTTATAACCAGCGCCTGCGCGCAGAGATGCTTTACCGCAAGGGGTTGACCGTTCAGGTGCCCACTGCCAGTTCGATCGATTACTCCCGCCTGAAAGAGGACCTGGGAGCCTTCTACCGCATCCCCTGGCAGGAGCGTTTACAGTCTTTCCTGACCCTGCTTCCTTCCATCGAGAGTATCTTCCCGCTGGAATCGGGATACCAGGATCTGGCCGTGCTGACAAACATCTGGTTGGGTGAGTTCTCCCAGGCTGACAATACCGCCAGTGATTTCGACAATGTAACGAAAGGTAATTACGAGTTCGACAATGAAACGCTGCGCATGTCGAGCGTCATGTTCGCGCATAAGTTTAAAGACCTCAAGGCACTTGAAAAATCATGGATCGGTTCTTATAACAAGGAGGGGTCGCAGGTCATCAAATGGTCGTTCATCGAGTACATTCTGGCCGAGACTGCCAAAAAGCTGCACAATGAACGCGAACAGCGACGTATTAACGGCGTCCGTAAAGAACCGGACCTGAACAAGCCCGGACGTGCGATGGAGGCTGCCGACGGGCTGTACGAATTCCTGGGCAAGAAGGTGAACGGACACATTGACATCAATAACGGCAAACTGGTTTACCAGGTAAAACCCTTTGAACTGGGTACCCTTTCTCCTGAAAATATCGGTGAGAAGATCTACCTGGGCACCTCCATGATTCCTGCGGTCCTGCGCGACTCGGGTTCCCTGGCCCTGTATATGCCCTCACACATGGTCGTGTGGTACCATAAATACAATGAGATGCACTATGGCCAGAACCAGGACTATAAGGCGGGTATCATGTTTGTGAAGGAGTATCCGTCCGTGAAGCTCATACCGGTTCCCAACGCTGACAACCACCACCGCATCTTCTGGACTATGGAGGGTAACATACACCTGTTCGAGCACCAGAGCGGCGAAATGACCCGGTTCAACATCGAGCAGCAGGACTGGACGCTGAAGGTATGGAGTAACTGGAAAGAGTCCGTGTGGGCTTATGCCGTCGGATTCAAATACACTAAAAAGGAAGATATGGACTATACCCGGCAGATGATTTTCTGCAACGAGTACGACCGCCCGGCTTCCTATTTTGTGGAAGCTGACAAGGACGCCCAGCCATCGGCCGGCTCCCATACCTCGATCGTGACGGCCAGCAATACGAACCTTTTGGCAATTACCGACATTGAGAATGCCGTGGTCGGAAGTGTCATTACCCTGAAATGCGGAAGCGTGAACAAGGGGGTAAAGATTGACAAGAGCGGTAAATTCGACCTGATCTCCGCGGCCTGGGAACCCAAGAAAGGCGATATGATCCGCCTGATGAAACGTGAAGACGGCAAATTCATCGAACTGGGACGGGAAACAGGTGCCACGGGAGCCCTCCAATTCCCGGATGATGAAGCAACGCCATCGCTTAAGGGAGGTGACGTCTTCGTAACGGGAGCCAACACAACTCCTACCGCAATAACGAATTTTACCGACGCTGTTCCCGGCAAGACCTATACCATTCATGGAAATGGGGATAAGAATGCCAGCACGATTGCTGCGGGAGGCAACTTTGTGCTTACCTCAGGGATGACCCTTGGTACGGGGAAATTCATCAGGCTGGTAAAGGCTGATGACGGAAAATTCTATGAAGTGGCCCGCGGCTGATAATTTATCACCAGGGGGGGATCCCCCCCTGGTTTTTCATCACTTAAAAATCGAGATATATGAATAATTACGTTAAGACTTCCGTTCCCAGACCGGTGGGCAATCCCGGAAACGGTATCAACCCCAAAGACGTGCTCACCCTGATCGACATCGACGATCTGGTCTATTTCCCTCCCCGTGACGGTGCCGGAGTGGTGCTGGAGGATGACATCGTGGTAAAGCCGTCGGCTTACTCCACGGACTTGTATTTAACTCCCGGTACTGTGGAGCTGAGCTCCAACGGTGAAGGGGAAACCGACGCCAAGGGCTTCACCCCTTCGGTTAAGGGAAAACATCCGGGTAACAAACAGGAGGTTCGTGAGTTCAAGACCAACTGGCTGGGACGCCACTGCATAGCTATCCTGCAATACTGCAACGGGCAGGATCCGGATATCCTGGGTTCCCCTTGCAACCCTTTGGAAATGTCGGTCAATTATACCGGAAATAAAGACGGCAACGCCTCGGAGTTCACCTTCACGCAGATAAGCAAAGGAGACGATATCGGTATCTATAAAGGCACCATCCCACACGAAGAGCCGGTGGCGACTGTTCCCGCATCGGCAACGGAAATTCCCTTTAAAGGCCGCGGGCAGTACCAGCTAAGCGCCGGAGCGGCCAAGATCGCTACCATTAAGGGGGCCAAACACGGCGACCTGTTCACCCTGCTCGGGGTGGTGTCCGGCGTAGCTCCTACAATCGAAAAGGCAGGACAGACAGCCTTCATGCTGAAAAACGGAAAGACGTTCACCGCTTCACCGGGCAGCCAGATTACTTTCAAGGCCTTCGATACCGGTGGGGGAGTCATCCAGTGTGTGGAACAGTCGAGATTCGAGGTTTAATGCCCTTAGGATTGTATGATGGTCTGATATCAAGACCATTCCACTTTCAGGCAATTGCCTTGTTTTCCCTTTACGGGGCAAGGCAATTGCCTTTTTTCAGTCCTTTGTACCGCAGCCGGTATCGGGTATCTTTACGGCGTATCATTTAAAATTCAATTCAATGAAAGAGCAAATCATTTCCTATTTAGAAGGACCGCGTGATTACTCCCAAGGGGTAGCCCTGTATGAACAGTTCGGTCCCAACCGTATGCTGAAGGCCAAGTTCCGGCAGATCGGGGAGTGTGAGATGACAAGGAAAACCCTTATCGAGGAGCTGCGCAAGCTTTCCGGCATGAGCGAGGCGGAATTTGCCGGCATGCACAGGAAGGCGCACCATATTCCGTCGAAGGCGGAACAGCCTGTCAGCCCTGCCCCTGTCAGGATGTATGCGGACGACCTGCTTATCGCCCTTGCCTCACGCCTGGGGGTAACGGTGGAAAAACTGGTAAGCGACGATTTTGTAAAAGAGCGGCTCTCCCAAAGTCCGGATACGGAACAGGTGCGGGGTCTGAAGGAAGAACTCGAAAACGCACAAAGCAAGTACTCGGAGGCACCGGAAACCGTCCGTAAGGCTATCCGCTTCCGGGAGGAGTTTCCATTCCTGAGACAACCGGACTGTCCGGACGAACTCAAGGTGCTCGTAGCGGACATGTTCTCCGCTTATGACCTCTATCGGGAAAGCCACCGCATGCTGGTCGAGACACCGGATGACGTGGCCACCGGGGAGACTTACCTTTGGGCTAAAACGGCCGTGGAGAACTTCCTGGAGAACCGCCAAATGTGGGAAGAGTTGGAGTATTATAAGAATAACGGAGAAATCCTCGGAAAGGCGCAGGCCATGCGGCAGGCCAGGGAGAAACAGGAAATCTCCTCCCTGACGGACCTGGAACTGTCCAAGCAGCTGGGTAATGCCAAGTCTAACATATCCAAGGGGAAAAACGAACTCGAAAAGGCACCGGATGAAGAAAAGAGGGTCAAGGCCATGGAGAAGACCCGCAAATGGACGGAACGCAAAAATCTGCTGGAGGCTGAAATGGAATCCAGAAAAAAAAACTGATTTTTCATCGCCGGAGGCTGGAAATCAAAAGGGCCTCCTGGCTGAAAATGGGGACCCGTTACCTTCATCCCTGCGACCGCAGTGAAGCGGGCATGCAGGCACGAAAACTGGATAACGAGATCCTCTCTTGTAATAACCGTTTAATGAATTTATATGAATAATATGGAGCGTTTGCCGGCGGACACCTTTTTCCTGGACCTTGAACTCCGCCAGGAGGTGGAGCGCATGGCCTCCCTGGGATATGCTCCGGACGATATCGCCTCTTATCTGGGGCTGGATGCGGAGATCTTTGTCTTTGACGCCGGAAGGGAAGGGACCACCGTGTATTCCCTTATGCGCCGGGGAGCATTGAAGGCCGGGGCCGGAGTGGAGCTAAAACTGCAAGAACAGGCACTGTCAGGGGATTTGGATGCCATGGAACTGCTGGAGAAAGTGCGTGGCCGCAGGAGTTTTGAAATAATAGTGAAGCAAATCGATGAAGACGAATTTGGTTAAGCCCTCGAGGGTGGATTTTGAAAAAGCGGATATCGGACAGATAGGGCGTATCCTCGCCACCGGTGATCTGGACTCGCTTCCCGAGGAGCAGCGGGCGTATTACGACCTGATGGAGATGGTGCGCGGACTGCGTGCCCGTATGAGGTATAACGGGAAGGTGATTACAAAAGCCGGGATCATCCGGCTGCTCAAGTCTGAGGTATACGGGCTTTCCGACTGGATGGCACGGCAGGTATACGCCGACTCCGTCAATTTCTTCTACAGCCAGGAAAACATACGCCCGCAGGCTTTTGCCAACCTCTATGCCGAAAAACTGGAGAAGTGGGCCGATTCCATGTTCCTGACGGGCAAGGGGGAGGAAGCCTCCCGGATACTCGAGCGGGCGGCCAGGCTCCGGTTGCGCTTCGCATGTGACGAACAGGAGATACCCCAGGAACTTTTAAACAGGAAACCCGTGGTGATCTATACATGTGACCGGTCCGATATGGGTGTTCCGGATACGGACCGCAAGGAGCTGGAGGCGTTCATCGACTCCATTCCCGAGGTACCTTCCGTGGTACGTGAGAGGGTAAAGGAGGATGCACGCATAAAGAAGTTTGACCTGAAAAAAAGGATGTTGGAAGATGCGGAAGAGTTCGGAGGGCAGGATGCACAATAACCCCACCGATGATGTGGAGGTTCGTTACTCCCATATCATCAAGGTCATCACCGACTGGATAGACACCACCAACCTGGTTGTCGTCGGCGGGCGCGGCCTGGCCAAGAGTACCGTCATACAGGCACGCCGGTCGGCCGATTGCGTGTATGACATGCCCGGTGCGCCGTTGGCTTTCGTGGGGAATACATATACCAACTTAAGGGATAATATCATGCCGGCCGTCAAGACCGGCTGGGAACTGATGGGACTCTATGAAGGCGTGCACTATGTATCGTCCTGCCGGCCACCGGAATCCTGGCGCAGGCGTTGCAGCGTGATCGTCGACGATTACAAGAACACGGTCTCTTTCTTCAACGGATGCATTATCTTTCTGGGATCCCTGGACCACCCCTCCCTTCTGGCGGGCAAATCGGTCGTTCATTTGTTCTTCGACGAATCCAAATACGCCCCCGACAATAAAGTCAACCGGGCCATGCCCGTATTGCGCGGGGATGCCATACGTTACGGATGCAGCCACTATTTTCTGGGGGTGACCATTACCACCGACATGCCCGACGTGCTGGAGGGTGAGTATGACTGGTACTTCCGTTACGTCTGCCTGGTCGATCCCCAGCGCATCCTGCGTATCGCCCAGGCGGCTGCGGAGCTGAACAGCCTGCGCATCCGCCTGGTAAAAGCGGGAAGGACACGGACGGACTGCGGGGCTCTTAAGAAGAAAATCGCCTGGTACGAGGCGGGGCTGCTGAAGATGCGCAAGGGGCAGACCTACTTCATCAACGCCTCGAGTTTTACCAACATCGACATCCTTACGCCTGAGTACGTCCGTCGCCTTCTCGACGGGGCGCTCGAACTCCACGACTTCCTTAAGTCTGTAGTGGGGATGCGTCCGGGGCTTCGCCGTGACACGCGCTTCTATATCGCTTTCGGGGAAAGGCACAAGTATACCGACGGGACACGGTACGGAGAACCTGCGCAAAGCTGCCTGGACCTGCGTTTCCTCAGGTGCGGCGAGCCCATCGACGGCGGCGTGGACTTCGGCAACCAGCTGTCCCTGATAGTAGGACAGCAGGACGGACCGCTGTACCGCCTTCACAAGAACTTTTACGAGCTTCCTCCCGGATGGTTCAGGCAGCTGGCCGACCAGTTCCTGGCATTCTTCCTTAACCATGAGGAGAAGGAACTGAACCTGTATTACGACCGGGCGGGCAATAACTTCGAGAAGCAGAAAGAGGACTATGCCCGCAAGCTCAAGCAGGCCATCGAGATAGACGGTGACGGTAACCGCACGGGATGGGCCGTCAACCTGATGAGCCGCAAACAGTCCAATATCCGCCAGGATGAAGAGTACGATTTCATGCAGGAGCTGATGACAGGCGACAACGATGCCCTCCCCACTTTGCTTGTTGACGCGGTGAACTGTCGCGAGACCATCTCCAGTATCGAAAAGGCGCCGGCGGGTATCCGTTACAAGGGACAGCAGAAGATCATCTACAAGGTCAAGAAGTCCGAGAAGCTGGAGCCCAAGAAACTGCCCATGCTCTCCACGAACTTCTCCGACGCCTTCAAGTACCTGATGATGCGGGGAGCCTGGAGGCGTGCCGTCAGGGGCAAGTCCGGCCGCAGCAGGTCCGGTCCCTACATGCCCGGACTCGATGACCTGACGGGGGGATAAGAAAGGCAATTGCCTTGTTTTGCCTGACCGCTTCCGGAAATACCGGAAGCGGTTTTTCGTTCCCACCCCTTCTGCCTGCCTGCTTTTAATGTAATCATATTTCACCATTTGCCTCTCAGGCAATTGCCTTTCGGCTTCTGAGCGGCGCGGTCTTCGGAAGGAATTCTTTACAAGTGTTTGCGCGTGTAAAAACAGTTAATAGGTTTATTACAAGCAAATTAACGAAAGAAAGACCAAAATTTTATGTCCAAAAACGATGTTTTTAACACGTTTTAAATGAATTTCGTGCAAAAATCAAGGCAAAACGAAAAAAAATCTCGTTTTTGGGATGGAATTTAGCTTTTTCCTCTTAAAAATGATCTTTCCCCAGCCTCTTTTTTTACTGTGTGATATAACTGTTGTTGCCTCTTAGGATGTATCAATTTATTATTTTAAAGAATACCTGTTGCATTTTTTCACATCTATTCAAACCTGTATTTTCGCTCCTGTCCGGCTAATATCCGATACCGACCTGCATGATGTCGGCTTTGTCCTTTATCCTGTCCCCTGAAAGGAGCAAATTTGCTTTAAAAAACAAAAGGATGAAAGGATTGACAGAACTGATTGTGGCGGGCTGTATTTTATTCGGCCTGCTTCTTACGCCGCTGGTTTTCTCCATACTGGATTTTATAAGCGGAGTGCGCAAGGCTCGGCAGCGCGGTGAAAGGATCACCTCGGACCGGTATCGCAGAAGCGTAAAGAAAGTGGCCGGTTATTATAACCTGCTGCTGGCATTGGTGGTTGTGGACTGTATGCACATGGGTTGCAGCTGGTTTCTCAACAGTTATTACGATTACCATATTCCTACGTTCCCGTTCGTTACCCTGGCGGGGGCGTTCTTTGTAGCCGCCATCGAGATCAAGAGTATACGGGAAAAGGCGGAGGATAAGGTCAAGAAGGAGCTCACCGACGTGGCCCTGCTTGCCGTGGAAATCGCCAAATACAAAGACACGCCCGCGGAAGCTGCCAAGGCGATTGCGGACTATTTTAACGGAACCTCAAAAAAGGAGTGATATGAAACATGTTTTATACGCCCTGCTCCTGTGCGCCCTTTTCCAGGGGTGTGGCAGCTCCAAGTCGGTCCGGGAGAAAACGGACAGACGGATAATGTCCGACAGCCTGGTGGAAATCAAGGGTAACTTCGAGCGGCGGGAAGGCGAAATACGGACCGATTCGGCAGGGTACATCCGGCAAGCCCGGCAGGACCGGATCGTGGTTATGTTCGACACCGGAAAACCGGTATCCTCACAAACCGGATTGCCCCCCGTCAAACAGATCTCTTTTACCGGGACCGCGCTTCATGAGGAATCGGGGTCCACCGCGGCGGTCTACTCCTTCCAAAGCAGACGGGCGGACTCCTCCTCACTGCTACGCACACACTGGGAAGAGGAAGACAGGAAAGAGCTCCGGAGCGATCGGAAGACAACACCCGGGCCACTGCTCCGGAGAATCGCTTTGCCGGCCGGCCTGATCGTGGGTGCTTACCTCCTGCTGCGTATGCTATGTAAACGTTTGCCTGAAATCAAAGCGCTATGGAAAAGGATATTCAAAGGATAAACGTTTATACGGCCATCGAGCAGATGAAACGCCTTTCCCAAGAAGGGGAAACATTTTCCCTCTCTTTCCGCAAATATGACCGCCAGCGACACAGCGGCGGGGATACGGTAAGGCTCAACCACGCCCGGCTTCGCCCGAAGGCTTCGGATGAAGAGATTGAGAATGCCTCTTATAAGCTCTTTCTGGTGGATACCGATACGGGCAGGGCCATCAATTGCTGGCAGATTCTTGTGACCAGTTTTAACGGAATTAAAACTTATGTGTAGATTATGGAAATCAGAAGAACCGGAAATACCGGATTTATAGATACCGGGGAGGGGCAGCTTATCTCCTTCGCCATGGGAAAGGGATGGTCTCCTTCTTCCATCAGCTTCAGCCGCCCGGAGAGCTGGCAGACCCGCAAGATACGGGTCGCGGGTGTGAATATCGTGCCCATGGGTGCCAATAACGACCTTCCCGGCGACGTACAACGCCTGCTGGATAACTTTTACGGCGGTGAGGGTATCATGGGTAAAATACAGGGATTGCAGTGGGGAGAGGGCCCCCGCTTCTTTGAGGATGCCATCGACTCCGAAAACAACCGCTTTTACCGCAAATGGATACTCGATGACGTCATACAGGCGGATCTGGAGAGCTGGGATTACCGTGACTATATGCTCCGCTGCCTGGTGGACCTGGTGCACATGCAAGGGTTCTGGGTAAAGTTCATCCGTAACCGGGGACCGCGTATCGGAGAGAGTGGAAGGATAATCAGGCTGGAACATGTCCCTTACAGGAAATGCCGCTTCGAATATCCCGATGACAGACACGATTTGCCACAGAACGTATATGTGGGCGACTGGCCCTTCCCCGACCCCGACAGACTGGCCAAATATCCCGTTTTCAATCCGGCGGACCCGTTCCGCCATCCGGTGTCGGTCGGCTATTTCAACATATACTCCTTTTGCAGGGATTTTATCAGTACGCCGCGTTTTCTGGGGGCTTTCCCGTGGCTGGAACTGGCAGGAACCATCGCCCCCCTGCTGGCCGCCTACAACGCCAACGCGTCGGCACTGAGCCTGCATATAGAGAGCCCGCAGGCCTATTGGGATGCGGCAGAGGACAGGATCAGGGAAATATGCAAGCGTAAGGGGGTGCCTTATTCGGCCAGAATGCTCGAGGAATTCAAGGATGAAGCCATGGAGAAGTTCGCTTCAGGAGTGACCGGCAGGGAGAATGTGGGCAAATACATGCACACGACCAGGTTCTGGGATGCGGACGCCAATGATTTCCAAGGCTGGACGATAACCCCCATCGACAAGAAAATAAGGGATTATATCGAAAGCCAGATCAAGATCGCCAACAAGGCCGATGCCGCGGCCACATCCGGGTTCGGACTGGATCCGGTGCTCTCAAACCTGATCATGGATAACAAGCTGTCCTCAGGGTCGGAAAAACTGTACTCCATCAAGGTGTACAATGCCAGTGAGACAGCCATACCGGACATGATCCTGTGCAAACCGCTGATGCACTACATACGGGCCAATTATCCGGGAAGCAGAACACAGGTGGGGCTTTACCGGAGTGTGGTGGAATCCGAGCAGAGTGTATCACCCGCAAACAGGATGAAAGAAAATATATAAAAACAAAAAAAGGAGGATCCATGAACCGTTTTTTTATAGACTATAACCAATTGAAGACCCTTGACAAAGATCTTATACGGCTTTATCACGAAGAAGCGGGCAAACGGATGGCCGATTTAAAGGAAATCGAGTCCCTGATTACCGACAGAGCATACCGGCTGTTCAGTATATATTATGCAGTAGAGATAGCGGTGGTCGGGTACGTACTCGCCCAAATAGATAAAACCCGGGATATGGGATTGATCAATGCCGGCATGGCAATTGTGGTTTTCACCGCAATATCGCTTTGGTATGTGGTTAAGGTTATGAGGCCACATGGGGTGATGCCGGCGGGCAGATCACCGGAAAACCTCCAAATCGGAAAGAACTGCAGGTATTTTGAAGAAAACAGATTCGCCAATAAGTACGCTTATATCATGGCAGGGGAGTTGATGAACCTGCAATATAAAATAGATGCCCAAAACGAGAAAAATGCGGAAAGAGCCAGGCTCAGCAATGTATCGATAAACTTCATGCTGGCAGGACTGGTTCTTGCCGTACTGGTCTTTGTCCTTACGGTTGTTTTTCGGTGAATCCGGGAATGTCTAAAAGAAAACATATAAAAACAAAATAATGAGGCAAACCGAGCCTAAATCGGCAATTGCTCTTTGACATGTTGAATTTACCGTTTTTTTATACCGATAAAAATGAATTATCCTTATTCCCATTAGAACTTTAAACCATACTCTTGCGTACGGGTTCTTTCCAAGTCTAAAAAGAAGAAAGATGGCCCGTTGAAACCTACCTGGTGAGCTACGCAAACACGTAGCCTTTCAGTTTGCAAGGGACCATCTTTCGGTACAAAGGAAAGCTTTTTTGAGGTAGTAACAAAATATAATGATGAATTATTATAAAATAATAACTAATAAACAAGCAATCCATGTTATAAGCTTCCGTAAAAGCAGATAAAATACAGTATTTCCATGACAAGGCGGTAAATTCGATAAATTACCGCCTTTTTTGTGCCCGGGCGGATAAGTTCAGGCACTTTTTGTTTAATATAACATTATCAATATGAAACTGATATTTGATAAAGATTCAAACGGCACGCAGGAACTGGTCGACGCCCTGGGCCTGATCGATGCCCGCACGGACTTCTCCAAATGGAAGCCGTACATACCTTTAAGCATACGTCGCCTGACCGCCATCATAGGGCAGGAGGTTTATGACAAGGTTCTCGACTTCTACCAATCGGCAAGCGTCGATCCGGATGGCAAGCTCACCCGCCTGTTGGGAATGGTGCAGCAGTCCGTAGCGCTGTTTACCTGGCTGAAAATCATCCCCACACTGGATGCGCAGCATGGGAACACAGGCAGGCAGAAGCGCCTGGGGGAGCACGAAAAGGGGCTGACAGCCTTACAGGAGTACAAGGATGAAGCCAACATCCTGAGTCAGGCCTACGAGTCGGTAGATGCCCTGATAGCATATCTGGAGCAGGAAAAGTTCGATTTTTGGATACAAAGCCCCAAAAGGAAGGCTGTATCGGAATTGCTCCTGAGTAGCAAGGAGGCATTTGATTTTTACTATGTAACCGGCAGCCACCGGCTGTTTCTGACCCTGGCACCCATCATCCGGGAGGTGCAACAGAGGCATATCATCCCGATAATCACGTACGGCCGTTATGAAAAGCTGGTAGCGGGCCAGCAGGTGGCAGAGGGGTTCCGAGACGCCGTCTGCCGGCCGCTGGCCCTGCTGTCCATGAGCAAGGCCGTGGAACGTTTGCCCGTGGAGGTCCTGCCCGACGGTGTGGTGCAGGTGCAGCTTGCAGGAAGCGTCCGTGAAAAGCTCAGGGCGGAAGCCGAAGCGCGCAAGACAGTGGCAAAAAGCCTGGAACAGGATGCCATGCGGGATCTTGCCGCGCTGGAGGACCTGGTCGCGGCGCTTGACGCCGCACCGGACGAACCGGATCTGTATGTACCCTCGATCACCCTTCAATCAAAAGGCATAACATTCTGACTATGAAAGAAATTACATACAACAATCAAAAGAAAGAGATTCCGGACTCCCTGGAGGAGTTATCCCCCAAGGAGTATTACCGTTACCTGGAGTTGGTATTAATGATGAATGCAGGGGAGATTTCTCCTTTCCAGATGCGCTGCAAGCTGCTTTCCTGCCTTCTGGGGATGAAGCACAGCCTTCTTCTGTGCCGGGGAGAAATACAGGAAGAGCTTTTGGCGCAACTCCCCGCCCTGGACGGATTCTTCGATATCACCTCGCAGGACGGGATGACGGTTTACGACGCCCGCCTGAAAACTGGCCGGAACCTGCTGTCCGCCTATAAGGAGTGGAAAGGCCCGGGGGATATGCTCTCGGGGATTACTTTCGGACAGTTTATCGAGTGCATGGGTGTGATGGCGGAAATGGAGCGCGCCCGGGAGCAGGGAAATGAAGAGGGTATAGGGGAACTGATATCTTCCATAGGCAGACTGCTTTATAAGAAACAGGGCCCTCAGGAAATCGGCACTCCTCCTTTCCCGGTCTGCTTCCACGCATACATCTTCTTTTTCGCAGTCTGGGAACTGATTTACAGTGTCCCCATTTCAACCAACGGGAAGGACATCGACTTCTCGATCCTGTTCGAGAAATCCGGGCGGGGGAATGCAGGGGACAATACCGGCTGGGTGGGAATCTCGTACGACGTGGCCGCATCGGGTGTTTTCGGTGATTTCAGACAGGTAAACGACACCCCTTTCTGGGATGTGATGCTATACATTTATAAATGCAGGTTTGAAATGTTACATAACAATAAGAAGCAATGAAGTATTTCACAATCAAGGAATTAAGCCACAGCGATACGGCCGTGGCACGCGGGATTGACAATACCCCTACGGGGGAGGTGGTTCACAACCTGACAGAGCTGGTGGAAAACGTCCTCGACCCGCTCCGTGAAAAGTACGGGAAGCCCATCCGGGTAAGTTCCGGTTACCGGAGCGCTGTGCTGAACAGAAGCGTGAACGGGGCGACCTCCAGCCAGCACCGGCTGGGTCAGGCCGCCGATATTACCGTAGGCAGCAAGGAGGGAAACCGCCGGCTTTTCGAGATCATCCGCAAGGAACTGCCTTTCGACCAGCTGATCGACGAGAAGGATTTCTCCTGGGTGCATGTGTCATTCCGCACAGGCAAAAACAGAAAACAGGTATTAAAACTCTAAAACTGTTCAGCTATGGTAGATTTACAGCAATATGAAGAATATTGGTCGGGTATAACGGAGAGGATTCCGCAAATAAAGAAGGTGGTGCCTGTCACCTTCGACCCCGACATGGGCGCTTTGGTCCAAGGGCTTAAAACGGACGAACTACCGGCGCTGCTACTCATCATCCCAAGCGCCAAAGGAAAATCCCCGGATGTGGACAACCTGTTGGAATTAAACCTTTGCGTAGCGTTCCTGATGGACAAGACCGATCCGCAGCGTAAGGGGACTTATCAGGTGTTAAAGGAGTTGCAGCCCGTCATGGAGAAGATGAAAGCGCAGATGATCGATGACAAGGCTGCGGGATGCCACCTGTTCTCCCGTCTGGACCTGTCGAGCTTATCCACCATTCCCGAAGCGGGATTTTATTCGGTCTTTGCCGGATGGAGCCTGGGATTTGAATTCGAAACGCCATGAACGAGGATCTGATAAAACAAGAGTTTGTCCGGGAGAATATCGAAAGGGATATCCGGGCCATTTTCGAGGCGCAATACCTGATCGCCACCGAAAGGGTGTATACCTCTGCCATCTATCCGACTCAGGTCGGACAGAGGCGGAGCCTTGTCCGGGAACAGGGGTATGGACGCCTGGTGCGGGGCACTACCGGCCTGCTGCTCAGCGCCTTACGCAACCCCGTTTACAGCGTCGGGTTTTCCGGGCGGGGGGTGGTCGCCACTTCCAACGTCCCCCTCTATATCCGCTTCCTGGATATGAAGAAACATGGAAACTATGGCATCTATAACCGCCAGGTATGGGGAATCCTCTGGAACAATTCGCTCCAGACCATAAAATACGGATATGGCAAGGAGGTCCGCGACCGTATTTATGCCGGATTACAGGAAGCTTTCCAAAGAATGGAAATACGTACGGATTCCTAAAGACATATTGTCCTTTTGTCCGGGAGACGGCCCGCCTATTTTTGTCCTTAAAAATAACGTTATGGGAAAATTACAACCGGATTATATCACCTGGACGCTTTCGGTCAATGCGGACGGGTTACAAAAGGAGATGCTGGAGGTGCGCAACAACACCAAAGAACTCAAGGCCGAGAATATGCGCCTGAAATCCTCCATGGAAAAGCTTGCCATGCAGGGAAAACTCCAGAGCAAGGAGTATAAGGAACTGAATGCGCAATTCAAGGCCAACAGCCGTACCATCTCGGAGAACGGGGAGAAGCTCCGCCTGCTCGAGAGCCGGCTGAACAACACCGACAAATCGTATGCCCAGCTCTCAAAACAGGCCAGACAGCTTCGCAGGGAGTTGGACAATACGGTAAAGTCGTTACAACCCCAAGAGTACGCCCGTCTGGAGGCGGAACTGGCAAAGACCAAGGAGGCGATGGAGCAGCTAAGACCCAAAGCCGAGGCGGTGAAAGAGTCGTTTTTCAGCCTTACCAGGATGAAATCCGCGGTAGTCGGCTTTTTCGCAGGTATAGGTGCCAGTGCCGGCTCCTTCTTTGCAAACAGCATCTCGGAGGCCAGGTCCTGGATGTCCGAAGGTATCAGACTGGCGGCAAACGCCGACGGTGTCAGGCGCGCTTTTGACAAACTCGACCGCCCGGGGATGCTTTCGGAGCTCAGGAAAGCCACTAAAGATACGGTGAATGACCTGGAGCTCATGCAGGCCGCGGTACGCGCCAAAGACTTTCGTATCCCGCTCGAGGACCTGGGGAAATACTTGCAGTTTGCCCGGTTAAAAGCACAGCAGACCGGACAGAGCGTGGATTATCTGACTGACTCGATCATAACCGGACTGGGTCGTAAATCACTGCTGATACTCGACAACTTAGGCCTGTCGGCCGCGGAGGTCAACGAGGAGATGGCCAAAACGGGGGATCTGATGGCAGCGGTGGCTGCAATCGTGGACAGGCAACTCGCACAAGCGGGGGAGAATTACGTGTCGGCTGCGGACAAGGCCGCTCAAAAAGCCGCGGAGCTGCAAAACAGGCAGATGGAAATCGGAAGGCTCCTGCTTCCCCTGCAAGAAAAATGGAGCGGTCTCTTCCAGTCTCTCAAGCTCGGTTTTTCAGATGTGGCGCTCCGGGTATTGGAACATAAAAAAAGCATCATTACGCTTATCTCCGTGGTTACCGGTTTTATTCTGGTTTATAAAACGGTTATTCTTCTGCAAAAAACATGGAACGGGCTTTTAATGCTGGGCAAGGCGGTCAGCCTGGCCTACGCCTCGGTTGTGGCCATGCAGAGAGGAAACATCCTCAGAAGCGCTGCCGCCATGAAAATGTATAATGCCTCGGTGGCGTCCAACAACATCCTGGTAAAGGCATGCACCGCATCCACTTATCTGTTTGCCGCCGCCAAGGCGGTGCTTACCGGGAATATCAACAAGGCCCGGATTGCCATGCAGGCCTTTTATGCAATCACCAAAATAAGCCCGCTGGCCATAGTGGCTACCGTGGTCGCCGCCCTGACATACAAGCTGGTGTCTTATCGCAGGGAACTTACGGCGACGGAAAAAGCGGAGCGGAGCCTGCACCGGGTGCGGGCGCAGGCCGCCGACACCGTAGCCACCGAAACCCGGGAACTGAATACCCTCCTGGGAATCGCACGCAACGAGAAAATAAGCAAGGAGCAGCGGATGGAGGCCATAAAAAGGCTCAACGCCTTAAGTGAGGAATACCTTGGCGGTCTCAGGCTGGAAACAATCAACACCAGGGAAGCCACGGCCGCAGTGAAGGACTACACGGACAACCTGTTGTCCATGGCCAGGATACGCTCGGCAAACTCAAGGCTGGAGGAGATCCAGAAAGAAAAAAGGGCACTGGAGGAACAACGTAAGGATATCCATGCAAACCGGAATCTCTGGGACAGTTTCAAACTGGGGCTCGCTAAAGGGTTCAATTCCTTGTCCGTAGCGGTAAAGGGGTATTCCGACGCCTGGTCGGAGGGGGTCATCCATGACTATTTTGCAAGGGAATTCGATCAAATACAAGCCTTGAACCAGGAAGAAAAGAAACTTACGCAGGAGATCACGGCCTCACAGCAGGATATCATTAAGGTCGATACCCAATCCGAGGCAAAAACCAAGGACCTTATCCAGGCCAAAAAGGAAGAGATTGCCCAGGCTGAGCGGGAAGTCGCCTCGACGCCGGCCCTGCTGGCCGCCAAAAACCGGAAACTCCAACAGTTGAACGAGGAGCTTAAAGCGTTGCAGCAGCTGGGGACTATCCGGGAAACCCCGGATGGATTCGCCTCGCAGACCGACAAGGTCCTCTCGGCCCTGAATGAGAGGCATGAAAAGGAACTGCTCAAGATCCGGGAAAACAAGGAGAGGCAGCAGCAGACACAGGCACAATATAATAAGGCCGTGCTGGCGGAAGACATAAGGTTTCACACCCAAAGGCTCGGTATCCTCGAAGGGCTGGAGAAAAAGACCGCCCGGACCAGACTCAGGCAGCTGGCCGACATCCGGGCAAAAATGACGGAAAGCTCCGCCAAAATACTGGAGTTACAGCGGAAACTGGATGAAAACGAGGTTGCCCTGCTACAGGAACAGCGGGATAAAAAACTGGCCATACAGGAGGATACGTACAAGGCCACCAGGGCACAGATAGAATTGAATTATGCAAACCTGCATATTACGCAGCAGCAGCGCGACATGTTGCTGTTGAGCCTGGAGGAGTCCAATTCCCGGGAAAGACTCGGTATCCTGAAGGAATACCGGAAGGATGTGGAAGCCCTGGAGCTACAGACGGGGGATGTGAAAATACAGGCCGTCAAACTCTCCGGGCAAAAGGTACTGGAGGCGGAGCTGGCCAACGCCAAAGACAGGGCCGCGCAGCAAAAGGCGATCGAAACCATGCTTTCCTCTTTCAAAAAAGAGTTCAACCTTTTCAATCTGCCGGATGAAACGGACCTTCAGCTCAAGGTGCTGGAAGCGTCATACCGGGCCCGGCTGGAACTGATCCGCAATGCGCTCAAAAACGAGCTTGTCACAAAGGACCAGGCCGCCCGGCAGGAAAGGGAGCTGGAAGAAGCGTACAGCACCGCAAAACTGAACATAACCCGGGGTTCCGAAGAGCGCAGAAACGGGATTTTGGAGAAGTACGGGCTGCTCGGATTCCAGCAACGCTATGCCATGCAGGTGGCGGCCCTCAAGCGGGAGAAGGAACAGGGGTTGATAGGTGCCGAAGCATATGCAAAGGCCGAAAAGATGCTCAAGATACAGTTCTGGAAAGAGGCTTTCGATTATTATTCCAACCTGTTTTCAGGGGCTGTCTCTGCCCTGCAAAACGCCGAGATCGCGAACATGGAGGCCAAATATGACGCCGAGATCGCCGCGGCACAGGGAAACGCGCAGGAGGTCGAACGACTGGAAACGGAGAAGGCGCAGAAGAAGCTGGAGATCGAGAAGAAATACGCCGACGTGCAGTTCGCCGTAAAAGCCAGCCAGATCATTGCCGACACGGCCGTGGCCATCATGAAAGCGCTCTCGCAACTGGGACCGATCGCAGGACCGGTGGCAGCAGCACTGATGGGAGTAACCGGGGCCGCCCAGCTGGCCGTGGCCAATGCTGAAAGACAAAAGGTAAAGAGCATGACGCTCTCCGGAGCGTCCGGCTCCACACCCGTAAGCGCCGAAAGGGTGGTGAACGCTTCCGGGGGATATGACCAGGGAGGTTACACCGGGGACGGAGACCGCTACGAGGTGGCGGGCGTCGTCCACAGGGGGGAGTATGTCATTCCGGTGCCGGAAATGAAGAACAAGCGGGTGGTCAACATGGTAAAGGTCATCGAAAGCATACGCCGCAACCGGACATCGGCCAATCCATGGCCCGGGTACTACGAGGGAGGGAAGGTCACGGAGAGAGAGCGCCCCGGACAGGACATCGACCGTCTGAACCGGGCGGCGGAGAAATTGGAAAGGGCCTCAAGGAACCTCTCCCGGCCGGCAAAAAGTTACGTCCTGCTGAGCGACATCAACGCGGCTCAGGATTTACAGAAGAGTTCAGAGAAACCATTTACAAGAACAGACCAATAATACAACCAGTATGGCATTAACCATTCAGACAGAGAAAGGGATATTCGACCTTCCCCGGGATTTCAGCGTGGAGATAGAGAACACGTCGCCCATATACACCGACAAGGGCAGCCAGACGATCGCATCGACGTTGCCGGCAACCGGGCACAATCTTTCGATGGTGGATTACATCCACCGGCCGGATATCCGCAATGCGCCAAAGCGGGACGCCGCGGCGGTGGTGACCGACGGGGTTTACCGGCGGACAGGAAAACTCAATATCACCTCCGTGTCAACGGAGTCGGGCATCGTATGCAATATCGGGTTTGACGAAAGCCTGATGTATGAAGCCTGGAAAAACGTTTCACTCAAGGAACTTCCGGGACTGCCGGTCATCAAATACCCGGAAGGCGTCGCAGCCCTTGCCCGTCACCTGGAGGAAGTGATGTGCTACCAAACCCCGGCGGATTATCACGTGTTCCGCATACAGGTGGCGTCTGAAACCCTGGAAGAGACGGAGTATCCGGAGTTCATCAACCCCATAGGGTCGGACGGGAAGACATACGCCCTGCTGAAGGAAGCACGGACCGAGAGGGTTGTCATATCGGGCCAGGCCGTAGATGTAAAGGTTCCCGCAGGATACGGGATATCGCCGTTCCTGAAGGTATCCCGCATATTGGAGATGATATTCTCGGCATACGGCTTTACATTGGTGGAGAATCCCTTTGCCACCGATTACCAGCTCAGCAAGATGGTCGTGCTCAACAATGTGGCGGACACCATTGTCACCGGAGAGATCGACTACAGGAATTTGATGCCGGACTGTACCGTCAACGAGTTCCTGGACGCGCTGTTTTGCCGTACCGGGGCCAAGGTTTACGTAAATGCCGGCCGGAAAGCCGTCATACGCCTGCTCAAGGATTCGATAGGCGCAACGGCATCCGCCGACTGGACACCGCTCAAGGCCTCGGAACCGGAAATAAGCTACACGCCCGCAAAGCAGCTCAAGCTCTCGGCGGGCACATCGTTCAAGGAAGCCGAACCGGCGGCGGACTCCTTTGAGAAATTCCTTAAGCCTTATGGGGGGATCATTACGGAATTTACAGGGGACCGGGACGTGCCCGACGAACTGTACATAACCTACCAGCCTTCCACCGGAAGATATTACAAGCGGGACATCGTGAACAAGAAAAAGAAGTGGATATCCAGCGACTTTTTCCCATGGGACAAGGGCACCCCCGGTGTGGAATACCTGGAGATAACGGGAAAGGACGAATGTGTCCCCATGGCATTTAAAACGGGGCTGCTGACTCCCGGATATCTGGCGGGGGCGGTCAACATCAACACAACCCTCAGAGGGGCCGCCAAGGAGCAGGGGGAGAAGAAGCAGACACCCCTGGCTTTCTGCTTTGCCATGGGGAAAACCAATCAGATTATAGGGACCGGGGCCCTTGTGGAGGAGTATTATTTCGGCAGCTCACTCTGCCGGGGGCCCAAAGGCGAATACTTTCAGGAACCCGGGGGGAATATTTACAGGTATTCACTGGTTTTCAGGGGAGAGGACGGGGCGTTTAACCGGTTCTTTAAGGAGTACGACGCAGTCCTGAGGCATGCCGATCATGTCTATGCGGTGCAGATGAACCCGGACAAGGCCGGACTGCTGAAGCTGGACACTTCCCGGCCCGTCATGCTGCACGGACAAAGAATGATGGTCGAAAGCCTCAAGTACGCGCTTCCGCTGCGCAAAGGACGCCCTTGCCAGATGAAACTGCGTTCCCTTAAACTCTTGCAGCCCTACGACCTGGACAAGGAGCAGGAATTGGTGCCGATGACTCCGCAGCAGGCGACATGGAAGGTCTTTACCTATTTCGACAGGGATATGGAACTCAGGGTGCAGGAGTTGCGGGAGCAGCCGGGGATCATCAGGGTCGACGTCGTGGCAAAAGAGGTGCTGACCAAGCCGGAAGAGGGTGATTTCGACATGTACCCGCCACCATCCTTGCAGGATGTTGCCGACAGAAGGAAGATCATGTACACCTATAAGGGGAAGCTCAAATACAGACCGTATCCACCGGGGCTTACACAGGAGGAGGTTGTAAACTACAGGGCGGGAGTCATTGCCGTAAAGATATAAATCCTGTCCTTTAAACTACCGTGCCAAACGGTCATTTTTGCAGCATGGAAACAAAAAATCAAAATAAGATAGTGACGGCGCCCTCCCTGGAAAATACACGGGAGCTTTACGGGATTTACCGCCAAAGATACGGGGCTGACAAGACCCCGGAGGACTTTTACCGGTTTATGACAACCCCCGGCGTGGAAAGGCGATCCTTTCTGCTTGAGAATACCCAAACGCGGCCGCTATCCATTAACAACACGATCATTCATAAGTGCGTATGAGTTTCGAGATTATCAGAAAAACCGGAGAGATCGCCTTTGTGGCAAACCCTATCGCCTTTGAGGTAAAAACCTCCGGGGAGGCCGAAATTGAAATCCGTCTCAGGGTTGGAACACAGGAGGTGTTTTCAGCCTCCTACGTACCTTTTGGTGACAGGATCCATTTCGACATTGCCGAAATCTTGCAGCCCTTCGTTACTTCCGGGCCCTTGGAGGACTCGGAGGATCTGATCCTGCCCGTATCCGGTTTTATGGCCGGTTACACGCTCGAGGTAAAAGGGCGGGAGACCCGGACACTCACCGGCAAGGCGATATGTGGGGGGATCAGCAAACAGGCGGCAAGGGAAATGTCCGGAAGGGGAACGGACTTTATCCTGAACCGGCTCAGGGATTATTCATCGCAATTCCTCTTTACCACGCGGACCCGCGGGAAGCATATTGCGATAAGGGAAACCGAAGTCTCCCCCCTGATCTTCATTCATCCGGACAAAAGGATACAGGTGGAATCCGAATATGGAAACAGAATAAAACTGCCTGAAGGGACAGCCGGAGAAGTTTATGCTTTAAACATAGGGCGGATCCGGCGGGAGTTTTTCCACAGGTATAACCAGATCGTGTCATTCATCCGGGTATTGGTGCCGGCCGAAGAAGCCTTTGACATCTCTTTCACACCCGGGGAAGTATCAGAAAACGGACTGTCATTTCTCTTCAGAAACTCTTTGGGATGCTATGAAGTGATAGAAATGCCGGGGAAAATGATTTACTCCCTTGACCGGGGGGATGATGAAAACTACCGGACATTCGATGAAGAGGGCGGTGATTATATAACCGGATGTCCAAGGCCCGACCTCCTGCAAAAAATGAAGCTGAATACAGGATTCAAGAGGAAAACAGAGTTGAAATTCATTCAGGACCTGCTCTCCTCGGATGATATCCGGCTGCTTAACGGAACCGCCCGAAGGCGTGTACTGGTAACTTGCGAAGAGTACGGTTATGAAGAACCCATGAAGGAGCCGACATCCCTGGTGCTCGATATCGAGGTTGCCGAGCGGGAATCCAATTACACCCCGGACATGGACGGGGAGAACGCCCCGCCTTTCATCGAACTTCTGCCCGGGGAGGTGGAAATACCCTCAGAAGGAGGGCAGGTCAGGGTACGGGTCGAATCAAATATCATGTGGGAGGTGGTTTGATTCCTAGTTCTTATGGAACTTGGAAAATACCCCGGACGGGGAGTAAAAGCAAAGCGAATTAAAAACAGTAGAAATCATTTAATAAATTACAAGTATGGCAAAAGCAAGTTGGTGCAATGTAAGCCCCATGTCAGGCAAGAGAGATGGCATTTTGACAATCAGTGCAGGTGCTCACACAGGACGTGTAGCACGAAATACAGTAGTTACCGTAACAGCGGCAAACGGAACGAAACCCTCAGCCAGTATAGCGGTATCTCAGGCAGGTGCAGGGGTATCCACAACCATGGATACAAGCAAACCTGACCTTCCCTCTTCCGGAGGAGTCGTTAACATAAACGGAACGTCTAATAGTTCAAAATTAAAGTGGACCTGTACCGCAAGAGTTGTGGGAGTAGATATGCCTATAGACGATAATTATGTAAAAGTGGCGGTAAACGGTGGGAATATAGGAAATAATGTGGCTATTCCGGGGGACCCCGGAGCATCGGGGCGTTTTAACTTTGTGGCGACATTAACTTTTCCCGCTTCGATGTTTCCGGTTGACGCTGTAGTGACTTTTAGGCTGACGGATGATACCGATTCAGCTAAACAATGTACTTTCACTTGGAAAGCGGGTGCGTCTTCTCTTTCAGTGAACAAGTCCTCTTTATCATTGGTTAACGGTGGAACCGGGCAAACCGTAAATGTTACTTCCAATGATGATTGGAACGTCTCTTAATCGGATATAAAGAGAAAGGATAGGAAACGTCTAAATCGCAACCTATCCTTGCTTCTTATGATACTGCCCATTCGTCATTGGAGGTAACGTCTACCGTTTGTCCTGTCCCTGCATTCACAAGCGATAGCGAGGACTTGTTCACCGAAAGAGCAGATGCTCCCGCTGCCCATTTAAATTGGCACCTTACCATTTTTCCTGCACTGTTAGTCACGTCAACATTAGGAGCTAACGGTGTGGGCAACGGATTGCGGGCTATTTCCAGTTTGATGGAAAACGCATAAGAACCGTTCGCTCCGGGGTCTCCTGGGATAGTAACCGTCTCTGAGGCGGCAAGCACTTTGTCAGTAATTCCCGGAGCATTGAATTTTGCGGAAGCGGTAACCCCCGGAAAGTTAATCAGAGGAACCGATATTTTCAATGTCGGGCTGTTAGAGTTCCCGTTAATAGTGACAGACCCTCCTTCTCCGGGTAAATCCGGTTTAGAGGTATCCATCGTTAATTGCACTCCTACGCCGGCTTGCGATACCGCTATACTGGCCGAGGGTTTCGTTCCGTTTTTAGCCGTGACGGTCACTGTCGTACTGCGGGCCTCCCGTCCGGCATGTGCTGCCGCACTGATTGTTAAAGTCCCGTTCTTACTTCCTGACATGGGGCTTACATTGCACCAACTTGCTTTTGCCATAATCGTAATTTATTAAATGATTTATTTCTACTGTTTTTGATTCGCTTTGTTTTTACTCCCCGTCCGGGGTATTTTCCAAGTTCCATAAGAACTAGGATGTCCTTTACGCCCTGAAAAGAGTATGCGAACTTTGCGGCAACCATTAAAATTACATCGACATGAAACTTATTATTTATAACAGCCGGCTTGCAAAACGCATGCTGTTTCCGGGGTATTCGACAATCATGTTATTTGGCATTATCCTGACTAAAAGTAGGAAAGAAGAATGTCCGCCTGCATTGATCCGGCATGAGCAAATACACCAAAGACAGTATTTAGAGTGTTTTATACTCCCAGTTTTACCGGCCGTCCTGTTTACCCCATGGATACTGACCCTATGCCCTTTGAGTTTCTATATACTTTATCTGACAGAGTGGTTCATAAGTTTCGTACGGTATTTTTGGGGTCAGGGAATGACGGATCCGGGCAGAGCCGGCCATAGGGCATATATGTCGTCGGCCATGGAGATGGAGGCTAAGGTAAAAGAGGTAGAAACAGGGTATCTCGAAAGAAGAAAACACTTTGCATTTATGAGGTATTACGACAAAATATAAATGAGATACAACGGAGAATACCTAATTATAGGTAAATTAAAGTAGAGTTCTCCATAGTTTAACTTTTTTAACCAATAATAGTATGCAGGAATGTATTAATGAAATACTTTTGTGCAAAAATATATTTATTCGCCATAAAAACACTTCGTTGTGAAACGCGGGAGTTGCTTATATTTTATAGAAAAGGAGAAGAAAAATCTCCAATCTACACTAGGGGATACATATCTCTTCACTAATAAATGATCCCCACTCAGTGTTTAAGTTAAATTTTTATATGTATCCCCGCCACTTAGTGATAAGAGGCGGGGTTTGTTTTGGAAAATCATTATCCCTATTTAATAACTTACTTCAATGGATATGGTAGTTTCCCTATAGATAAAAGTCCCGTTATTTATCGAATATACAAGGTCATCTACTGAAATACACAAGGTGATTTTGGGGAATTATGCCACAATATGTATAGCGATTCTACACTTTTTCTACAATCCTTTTTTTAGTCATATTATATAATAATCTATTTGTCAGCATATTATACTTATTATAAAACTTTGGCATACACCTTGCTCTTTGATAGATAAAGTTAGTTTTAATTATCCATACTAAAAATGTAATTATGAAGAAAGTATTAGTAGCATTGACAATGGTTATGGGGATGGGCAGCGCAGTAGCGTTTGCACAAGAACCGGTTAAGCTCCCCGCTATGGAACAGAATCAACAAACATCTCAAGACAAATTCACAAAGATTACTGTCAAAGAGCTTCCGCAAGTAGTCAAGAGTACTTTGTCCAAGGATTACGAAGGAACTATAGTTAAAGAGGCTTTCGTTGCTGAAAAAGAAAACGGAAAGGTTTACAAGATAATTGTAACAGCAATCAAAGAAGACCAATCAACTGAAGAGATAACTGTATTGTTGAATGAAAAAGGGGAACCTGTGAATGAAAAAGATTGCTAAGGAAAGCATTTCATTCACTATGTGACGAAATCAATTTCTTTTTTTAATCTTTAAGTACGAAAAAGAGGGGAATAAATACCTCTTGAAGGCAAAACAGTGATTAGTACCTTCTCCAAGCGTAAATGTGTTAATAGTGTCCTGCTTCTTAGTGATAAGAAGCAGGAATTAAAAAAGTAGGTTTAAAGCGAATTATAATTTATATGTACACTTTTTTCTAAAAAATCTTTCATTAAATTATTTGCCACAAAATCCTCGTTGAGAAACGCGGAAGGTAGTTTGTTTTATATGGGAATGGCTTAATATTACCCCTCTTGCACTATCGGTCATTCTCGAGAAAGCTATTCATAAATAGTAATCTTTTTATTCTATCCCGCTTCTTAGTGATAAGAGGCGGGATTTTGTTTTCATATCCTCACCTAAAGATTTATCCTTCCCGTGTCTCAGATCTCCCTTTGCTAACTTAAAGAGCGCGTGCTAATCACTATTTCTTGGTACTCCCCCTTCCTTGAAAAAGTGCATATCTTTAAAACAGGAAAATCCTAAATAAATTTTTCTAAAAAGGTGTATTTTTATCCAAGTATATATTATGTTTTAATTATATAATATTATATTTGCAACGGTTAATATTTCGTTGGGAAACGGAACACTCGATTATGTTTAGTTAGTGTAAAAGATAGGAAAACAGAAAAAGAGATTTCTGTATATAGTAAATGTATGATATTACATTTTTCACTTTTGCATAGTATAATTTTATAATTGTTGGTACTGCTTCTACAAAATGAAGAAGCGAAGATGTTTTTTACGCTAAACAAAATTGTACAGTGTATTGCCTACGTTGCGAAACGCAGGCAATATAATTAATAACACCAACATGACCATTGGGCTGTTTGAATGTGAATAGATGGCCGGGAACACGCAAGTAATAATTTATTAGATTGTTGTAAAACAAGACTTATCCCTCTATTATAAATCCAGTGTGTATCAACCAAAGAGAGGGGAGTTTGCTTCAAATATATATATCCCCTCTCCACTACATCGCATGAAGCGAAGTTTAGTTAAAAATCTATTTCTTAGAGCAAGGACTAAAAAAACTCTTATGCTTAGTATTCAGTATATATTGCCTACGTTGGGAAACGTAGGCAATATTATTCTTTTCTTCAACAGTATTTCATTTCAAGTTCTCTAAATAATCAAGCACCTGTCGGTTGGCTTTGTCCACTTTCTCCATATCATAATCGATATAAATACTTGTAGTTTTACACCCAAATTCATGACCAAGGGCCAATGAAATAACATCTTTTGACACTCCTATTTTATGTGCTATTGTCGCCCATGTATGACGCGCCCAATAAGTAATATTTAGAAATGCAGTAAAAAACGGAATGGCGAGTATAAAACGTAAAACGTTTATAATTAAGCACTTTACGAGAATTGCAGAATAGGCTGGCCTGCAAAAGAAAACAAAATATTGCAGCGTTTCAGTTACCAGGCTGTTAGCCGCCTGTTTCTGAAACGACGACAGGTAACCGATTTTTATCGATAAGAACAAAGCGGATTTGTATTCACTGTTCATCAATATTTTGCATGCCAAAGGGCGCTTTTCAAAGGAGTATTTTTACAACCTAAAAAAGAGCGTTATGAAAGTGGAAAAATTTAAGGTACTGCTCTACCTGAAAAAGAGCGAGCCGGACAAGAACGGCAAAGCCCCGATCATGGGACGGATCACCCTCAACCGCACGATGGCGCAGTTCAGCTGCAAGCTATCCTGTACCCCTGAGCTATGGAACGCACGTGAGAGTCGGCTGAACGGCAAAAGCCGGAAAGCGGTGGAAACCAATGAAAAAATAGAGAGGCTACTGCTTGCCGTACACTCGGCCTTCAATTCCCTCATGGAAAGGAAAAAGGACTTCGATGCCGCCGCGGTCAGGGACATGTTTCAGGGTAATGCGGGCATACAGATGACCCTGCTCAAGCTTCTCGACCGACACAATGGGGAAATGAAGGCCCGTGTTGGCGTAGACCGTGCGCCCACCACACTCTCGACCTACCTCTTCACCTACCGCACGCTTTCCGAATTCATCAAGGCGAAGTTCAAGGTCTCGGACCTGGCATTCGGGCAACTCAACGAGCAGTTCATCCGCGACTATCAGGATTTCATCCTCATGGAAAAAGGACATGCCGTGGACACGCTTCGCGGCTACCTGGCCATCCTGAAAAAGATCTGCCGTATCGCCTACAAGGAGGGACATTCGGAGAAATACCATTTCTGCCACTTCAAACTACCCAAACAGAAGGAAAGTACACCGAAAGCACTCAGCCGGGAGAATTTCGAGAAACTGCGTGATCTGGAGATTCCGGAGAAACGCAGGTCGCATGTCATCACCCGGGACCTCTTCCTCTTCGCCTGCTACACCGGCACAGCCTATGCTGATGTGGTAAGTATCACTCGGGAGAACCTCTTCACGGATGAAGAAAACAATCTCTGGCTGAAGTACCGGAGGAAGAAGACCAACTACCTCGGGCGCGTCAAGCTGCTGCCGGAAGCCCTCGTGCTGATCGAAAAGTACCGTGATGATGCCCGCATGACCCTCTTTCCACCGCAGGACTACCATACGCTCAGGGCCAATATGAAATCCCTGCGCCTGATGGCAGGACTCAGCCAGGACCTTGTCTACCATACAGCAAGGCATTCCTTCGCTTCTCTGATCACACTCGAGGAGGGAGTGCCGATCGAGACCATCAGCAAGATGCTGGGACACTCCAACATAAAGACCACCCAAATCTACGCCCGTGTAACCCCGAAGAGACTGTTCGAAGACATGGACAGGTTCATTGAGGCGACACGTGATCTCAAACTAATTCTTTAATCCTAAAAACGTCATTACCATGCGCAGTACATTCAGACTCATGTTCTACATCAACCGTAACAAGGTGAAATCGGACGGAACGACAGCCATCCTCTGCCGGATCAGCATCGACGGCAGGAAGTCAGCTGTCACGACAGGCATCTATTGCAAGCCCAGTGACTGGGACAGTAACAAAGGAGAAATCAGGATGAACAAAGAAAACAACCGCCTTACCGCTTTCCGCAGCCGACTGGAAGAGGCATACGGGAACCTGCTGAAGAACCAGGGAGTGGTCACGGCGGAATTACTCAAAGCTACCGTATCAAATACCGTTTCCATTCCGGAATTCCTGCTGCAGACCGGAGAGGCAGAACGGGAACGGCTTAGAATCCGTTCAGTCGAGATTAACTCCACCTCAACTTATCGCCAGTCAAAGACAACCCAGCTCAATCTGAGGCAGTTCATCGAATCCAGGGGGATGAGGGACATCGCCTTTTCAGACATCACCGAGGAGTTCGCCGAATCCTTCAAAATCTTTCTCAAGAAAGAGCTGGGACATGGGAACGGACATGTGAACCACTGCCTGTGCTGGCTTAACAGGCTCATCTATATCGCTGTGGACCGGGAAGTATTGAGAGCCAATCCGATAGAGGACGTGGCATACGAGAAGAAGGACAGTCCGAAATTGAAGCACATCGGGCGCAATGAGTTGAAACTGATAATGGAGACCCCGATGCCCGACCCGATGATGGAGCTGGCACGCAGGACATTCATATTCTCCTCTTTCACAGGGCTTGCCTATGTGGATACGCGCAGACTCCATCCACGCCACATTGAAAAGAGTTCCCTAGGAAGAAGATACATCCGCATCCGCCGGGCTAAGACGGGCGCAGAAGCATTTATCCCGTTACACCCGGTAGCCGAACAAATACTAGAACTTTACAACACCACGGATAACGAGAAGCCGGTCTTTCCGTTACCGGTCCGGGATATCCTCTGGTACGAGGTCCACGGGCTGGGTGTAGCACTGGGGATGAAGGAAAATTTATCCTATCATATGGCTAGGCATTCGTTCGGAACTCTAATGATGACCTCCGGTATTCCGATAGAAAGCATCGCCAAGATGATGGGACACACAAACATCAATAGCACGCAGGTATATGCGCAAGTCACTGACCAGAAAATATCCTCGGACATGGATTGGCTCATGAAAAGAAGAAAGCGGAAGGATACGGACTGGGTTAAGAGCTAAAAATGTCCAGATAAAAAATGGGATGAGTGTCGGAATCCTTGACAGTCCCAACACTCATCCCATTAAAGCCTAAAAAGGGCAATATTATATCAGCGCCCTGTGATAGTTACCTTCCAATAATTTTTCAATGTCCGACGTTTTATACAGCACCTTTCCACCCAGTTGGACATAGGGGAGCCGACCCTGGTCACGATAATCCTGCAGACATCTGCGACTGATTTTCAACAGCCCGGACAACTCCCTGTCAGTCAGGAACCGTTCACCGTTAAAAGGCGGGCGGTTACCCTCCATTAGCTGATCCATTTTTACCTGAATATTCTCCAGCAGAATAAAGAAACGCAGGATACTCTCACTCTCCTTACCGATAATTCCTTCCATTTCTTGCTTTTTTAAAAGTTATTGCTTTTTCTTCTGTCTCTCACCGCCTTCTCCTTGCGCCTCATACCGACATAAGTCATCAGCCTCTCCACATCTTCCGGTTTGTAATAAAATTTACGCTGAACCTGGGTGAACGCCAACCGTCCGGTATCACGAAGGGTCTGCAGGGTACGGGAAGAAATGTCAAGGCGCAGGCAGACATCCTGACCGTCCAGTCACTCACCAACCCCTTTATTCGCATTTTTCTCATACAGCCTGTCCACGCGTGTCGATAGACTTTCGACACATCCCAGCATCCTGTCAAAGATACCGGCTTCAATGTAATATATTTCCATATGATCGATTTTAAATATTCGTTGATGCGAATGTAAGAGAAAAAACGATACCTGCCAAACTGGACCGGACTGATGGCAGGAATAGTCATGGATAGTCAGCAATTGTCAGGAGATGAAAAGATATTTATAAAGGGGTATCTGAATCCGCTATACCCATCCGAAGAATGTGTCACTCATGAGCCCGTTGTGTTCTATATAAGGGAAAAAAATCCTGCCAAACGGGCATTTCCCAACCCATAGGCGGACTACCTGAGTACGTAAAGGATATGAGCAATACCTAGAGCATTCGGTTCTCCCGTTTTTATTTGGCGATGAATGAGGGAGAATCACGTTTCTTCGGCAATCAGGGATATTTTCCATTGTACTATCGGATGCTTCACAACTCGTGAGAGAATAGAAGTCTCAATTCATAGATTTTCTTTGCGAAACTTGTTTTCTGTTAAAAGCAAAATATATTCCAGAATATACAACTTTCATTCAGGAATATATTTTGAGGTATATTTATCCATAAGATAATGTACGCCTTTACCCATTTTTCCTCGTATATCAAAGAAGCCTTCACCCAGTAGGCCTATCCACTTCTTAAAAAATGGCAGTACAAAATCTATACCTTTTGATACATGCCTGACTTACTATATAATGGCAGGTGATGCAGAAGTATACTTTCATTCGTTTAGTCCATCAGTTCAAAATAATTAAGTAGTTCCTTCATATTGCCGACAAAATACAGCCAGTCGATACAATAAACTTTATTGCACTCAAAAACGATCGGATATTCGTATTTGCCGACAACTGTACTACCCCTTCTTGGTACTGAGACATATATGTATTTAACGGAAGCAAAATTCAATCGTTTGAGATAGTATACCTGTATATTACTATTTATTTTAGAAACTAATATTGGATATTTAAGTCGACATCAAAACGTCTTAAAATATAAATGTTAGTCTTACGTTAGATAATATTAAGCATCTCAATAATAAATATCTGATTATAAGATGTGTATAAATGTTTTTGTTAGATTTTATATTTTCTTCCATAACTATAAAACATCGATTTAGTCTTATCTTTGTAGTATGATATTATTAATTTTATCATGAAAAAAGTTTTTGCATTATAAAGAAATTCAACGTCTTTTCCCAGAATTATACTGTATGTTTTATAACCATGCCAATAAGACAGAAAAGATAACGGTCAAAATAAGCCCTCAAAACAAAAAGTTTGTTGTTTAATTGTCTTATAATGCTGGAAATAAGTTTGTAAACTCTACAAAAGACCTTGAAGATTGTATCAGATGTTGAGGTTTCAACAATATTAAATATTACTTTTATTTATAGTAACTAATTTGCATTAATATGAGAAAGGTATTTATTCTTTTGTTTATTTCTTTAGCATTGTTATCCTGTCAAAAAGAGGAAAACAATAGAAAAACAGAGTATCAAGTATTAACAAGTAAGGACGCATCCAAACCGTTTAGCTGTCTTGGAGAGAAACGTATTATTACGATTATAAAAAAAACATTAATAGATGATGTTTTAAGTTCAGAGGTTCCGATTATTCCCAGGGATGTTTCGGTAGAATTTGATAAAACTCTTTTTTCTGATATAGAAATAAAAGTGGAGGGCGATCAGGTAGTATTAAATATAACCTCAAATATTAATAAAGAAGATAAAATTTTGAATGCTGATTTACAGATTTCTTACTCTACTATTAATGGCATAAAAGTAGAAAAAATTCCACTAATTATAGATAAAGGAAAGTTGACATTTGTGTATAAAATCCATTCGGAACAGAATCCTTTTATTCTACCAGCTGAAGGTGGTAGATTTGAGTTACCTTTTACTTGTAAAAAACAGACATATTTGAATGGCCAGTTTATAGAGGAAACTTATTCATCATTAAACGGATTGAGATTTAAAACGATAAGTAGTGGTAATGTCTGGTTCCTTACAGTCAGAAAAGACGGAGAAAAAATTGGTTTTTACAAATTTTCTTTTGTGGGAGAAGGACCATATAACCAAAAAACAGATCCAGAGTGCTATTTTAACATATATACCCATGATGCAGATTTAATTACAGATAATCCTACAGAAATATTCAGACAAGATTTTATACAACCCCAGACCCCGGGTGAGGATTATTATAAACCTTCCCGGTCCTCTTATAAACATGGCACTTTTGACTTTTAACGTATTCAGTATTAACCTTAATTATATAAATTATGAAACAACATGCACATTTATTGATTTTGACAATTATGTTTTTAACTTCATGTTCCGATGACACAGAAGTGATGAAACAAGAATCTTCGCCACCATCTTTAACAGAAAAAGCCCCGACTTATCGTACTAAAGAGAATGCTATTATTGAAGTGGAACTTTTTATTAAAAATAATAGAAACAATACACGAAATAGCTCTTTTCTTAATTATTCAATAAACAATGAAATCTATTTCTATAGAGATACAATTACTAATCAGACATATCCCTCATTTTATATAGCCAATGCAGAGGGTGGCAATGGCTATGCAATAGTATCGGCCAACCTATATACAACTCCTATTATTGCTTATTCAGAGTCTGGCAATCTTTCTTTAAGTGACACGCTTCAATATCAGGAATTATCTTTCTTTTTTGATTTAGTTCAAAATTACATTTCTAATAATAAAAAGTATGAGATAGAGTTCAAAGAAGAAAATGATGACGATAACTCTTTAGACACATCTCAAACAAGGGGTAGAAGACGTCCTATTTATATAAAGAAACCTGGAGAATGGGAAGAAACGGAAAGAGTACAACCTTTGATTTCTGTTAAATGGGGACAAAGGAGTCCATATAACAATGCGGCACCTCTTATAGAAGGACAAAGAGCCCTCACAGGCTGTGTAGCTACTGCAATAGCTCAAGTAATGGCATATCATGAAAAACCTTCAGGGTATAATGGGGTGTCATATAATTGGTCTGAAATGAAACAATTCCCCACCACTCCAGCAGTTGCCCATTTATTCCGCTCTATAGGTGATTTGGTTAAAATGGATTGGGGAACAGATACAAGCGGAGCTAAAAGAAAAAATATACCACAATGCTTCGAGAAAATGGGATATAGGAAACCCAATAATCCTCAAATTTATAGTCAATGGGATGTTATAACATCTATTAAAGCTAAATGTCCGGTTATAATATGTGGCAATTCGGTAAGAAAGAAAATACTGGGTATTAAATATTACCAAAATGGTCATGCTTGGGTTTCTGATGGCTATTTTCATAGAGAGAGAAATGTTGATGTCTATAGAAAAGGAAGCGATAAAGTTCATCATTCGTATACGGAGAAAGAAGATTACCTGCATCTAAACTGGGGCTGGAATGGTAATAGTAATGGTTATTATTTGGCGGGTATTTTTAATGGAGGTGAAGGACCTACTTTTCCTTCTACTAGAGCAGCCGGCAAGGGTAATTATCCATATAATGTAGAAATAATTCCATATATTAACATAATAAAATAAGAAATATGAGACAAACTTATTATTTTCTGTCTTTCGTGTTACTTTTATTTGTATTCATTTCATGTAGCGATGACGTCGTTGGCAAGGGAACAGATACGATAGGACTAGAGACTAAAGAGGTATTTTTTAAATCCAGTAAAGATTCTATAGAGTTACGAACCAGGAAAGGTGACGACTGGTGGCTGACTGAAATCTCTACTAAAGACACGATATATAGAACACACTCCCTTAATGTTCAAGTAATAGAAGGTGGTGGACTTTATGTGGAGAAAACAGGTCGCAAATCAATCTTTATCAGGATTGATTCAAATTTAACAGGCTTGGAAAGGAGATTTACAACAGTTATACAAGCAGGGAATTACTATAATACAATTACTATAATACAAAAGGCCAAAGAATAAATAAAAAGGTGGAGACTGCTATTCTCCGCCTTTTTGTTTACTTACTTTTTAGTTCTAGAACTAAGTTTTATATTTCAAGTGATACTATAAAGAATCAACCTCCATTAAAATCAGCTATTGATTTTATAAATGGATTACGGGATCTTCCAATGAAACGTATAGTGGCTGACGAAGGTATCCTTGCTGGAAAATTAATAATAAATTGGACGGTATGATTATAAAAAAATAAGTTTCTATGTTTAAAATCTGAAGTGACGGATAACAGTAGATAGCACTAAAAAAGCTATACCATTTTAGTAAACTTCATATTATATTGAAGTCATAACTCATTAACTAAAACGATATAGCTTATGAGACGTGTACAAAGTAACACATTAGATGTAGGAATTGATGTCCACTTAAAGAATTGGTCGACAGCAATCTTATCAAAGCATTCAGTACTGAGGAGATTCCTGCAAGTTGATTGCGAGGGACCTACCCTCATCTCCTACATAGTTGCGAAGCATTTAGCACATGCTTCTCGTGGCACAATCTCACCCTACCGTACAAGCGGTTCCGCATACGGCGGTTTCGCAATCTATATGTATTTGCTTATAAAGATGAGATAACATTGGATACCCCGCTTTCCGAAGAGCCTCGTCCTCAATAGCATTCTGAAGAAAGGCACGCGTACAACGCCAATACCCTTTCCGAGTATTTGCCCACTCCCAAGCCTTACCTTTCGGTATTCCACATTTCTGCAAATTTGAAAAGCGAGTCTTCACTCTCTTCCAACATTTCCATATACACATACGCAAGTGTCTGCGATACCATTGGTCTAATGGAATCAGCAGACTCCTCATGTCTGCATATTTGAAATACCCTATCCAACCTCTAAAGGTTTGCCAGAGTATCTCTTTACGTTGGGCATAACCCATGCTGTTACTACGTCTGGTAAGAGATTTAACCTTACGTTTGAATTTCTCTTTTGTTGTCTTGTGAACATACAGCCTGCATTTGCCTTTCGTGAAATAGAAGGAAAAGTCCGTTATGCTTGAGCATACGCGTTCGGCGGACCTCTTACTTTTGCACAGTATCATGCTATCATCTGCATAGCGTACAAAGCAGTGTCCACGTCTCTCCAATTCCTTGTCTAGTTCGTTCAGCAGGATATTGCTGAGCAAGGGGCTCAAAGGGGCGCCTTGTGGTGTACCCTCTATACTTGGTTCATAATGCTTACCTATCATTACTCCGCTTGTAAGATACTTGTGTATAAGAGAAATGACACGCCCGTCATTTATTGTCCTTGACAGTATTCTCAGTAAGAAACTATGGTTTACCGTATCAAAGAATCTAACAAGGTCTATGCCTACAGCATATTTGTAGCCTTCGCTTGTATAACAGCACACTTGGAGCAATGCTACATGCGCACTACGTCGGGGCGAAACCCAAAACTGCTTGGGCTGAACTGGCGTTCGTAGATAGGCGATAGCACTTGGACGATGGCTTGTTGTATCAAGCGGTCAACAACGGTTGGGATGCCTATAAGCCGTTTCTTCCCGTTATCCTTGGCTATATCTACCCTACGCACTGAATTCGGTTTGTACCTTCCAATGCGTATCGACTCGATAAGTTCTGATTTGTGTTCATGAAGATAGGGAAGCAGTTGCTTAAAATCCATTCTATCAACACCTCCAACCCCTTTGTTTCGTACCACTTGTAGATAGGCACGATTGAGATTGTCGGGAGAAAGAATTTGACTCATTAAGTCATCTTTATTTGGTTGCACTGCTATCAAACTGCCGTCTTTCATGTCCATATAGGTCTGCACTCCCTCATAGCTTTCGGATTCCATCCTATTCTTTTGAGGGTAGCCAAGTGTACTTTCTATGACTCTTATTTTATGCATTCTTTCCTATTTAGAGTTAGTTACGTGTTTATAGCTATTGCGATTCAGCCCTTCCTTAAAAAGAACTTAAGTACTATGGCTTCTGCTGACTTCTCACAATAAGCTTTACTCCGTGTTTGGCAATCTAAACACATGCTCCACACGTCCGTGAGACCTCCCCGATTAAGAATATAATCTTTCACACTTATACCTGCTTGATTTACACCGAGTGTTCCATATAGCTATAGGGCTTTATCTTGTTTGGCAGACTTACCCACACTCATATGCCTTAGTATCAAGTTTCTGTACGTCAGGTCAGTGCTTTGCCTAAGACTTCCTTTAGATGCCGAATCACTACGGACACCATTGCCGTCGGCTGTACGCTTGCCGATATAAGGCTGCGATGGGGACTTACACCCATTAGATTATGCCCATGTCGGGCAAACTCCAAAAGGCAACTAACTCGCAATGAATTAGTTGCCTTAAATTTTCCTATTTTAGGAATATCCCTAGCTAATGGTACATCGGGCAAACATTCTCGATATTTCCACACCATAAAAACGAGCAAAGACTTGATACGGTTCTTGGTATGTATGCTGTCTTTTGCAATCAGGTTTCTTAGTCTTATAAAGAGCGTATTTTTGTGGTTTCCTCCCCAGAATATAATTCCTTTTCAAATGAACCGAAAGGTAACTCGTGGGCCAATTTGCTACAATTCACAGCATTGGTCTTGCGTAACTTCTCCTTGCTCATGGTAGGCACATCGACTGGATTACCCCGTAAATGTTGGTTATTCCTAAATTCATCAGCCTCTCATACATGCAGAATCTGCAGAAACCAGCTTCATTGATTAAGAAGTAATTGTCACCCGAATAATTACTTGCCAAGTACTAATGCAAAGCTTTTTATTTTTTTATGATAAATTCATCCAGCATTTTTCCGTCTCGATCCATTACCTCTATCTTCATCTGTGTGGTCGTGGCATAAATACGTAGCAAAGATGTATTGGAATTAACTACTACGGGGAAAGACGTTTTGTCAGTGGCATCATGACGCACAAAACGATGTAAGTGTCCACAAAGCATTAAATCCGGATAAGCCTGGCGTAATAAAGGCATAAACTTCTGCTCTACTTCTACATTTCCATGCCAATCCTCATCGGGACCAGCTTCAGTAACTGCGGGAGGAATGTGAGCTACAATTATTTTAAAAGGCGCTTCTTTATATTCGGTACTTTCCAAAATACTGGCCAACCATTCGGACTGTTCGGTACGGTAGAGGTCATATTGGGTAATACCGGCATATTCAATATCAGAATCAGGCTTATCTTCTCCCGTATCCAGAACAATACAATAGACAGGACCTTGTCGAAAGGCATAATAAAGATGTTCCTGACAGGGAGAAAAATAACGTTGGATTTCGGTTGCAAATACTCCCCGTGTTTCGTGGTTGCCACGGGCGTAGTACATCGGGATCTCAGAAGCGAAAAGTCGTACAGCCGTATCCATAAACCCCTTGAAAAGCTGATCTTCACTATTTATGAAAGAGAGCATATCACCATTAAAAAGAACAAAGTCGGTTTGCGTAAGGTTACAACGGGACATTAAGTCCTCCAGCAGTTTGTTGTCCCCATGTATATCGTTGGCCATTACAAAAGAGGTGGCAGGCGCTTGCGGATTGCAGGTATGAAAAGTAAGCGGTTTACGATAATAGACATCAGTGGAAGCATAACTTCCATAAATGATTTTATACCCAGTATGTTTCAACACTTCCTGAGCAAAAACACGGTAACGATATTGTTTTCCCGGTGTCAGTCCCTTGACTTTAACGGCATGGATGGTTGATGTATTCTTGATGCCATTAGACGTGTCAAAATAACGCGGATGCTCTTTGGCGTAAAAACTGCCGTTGCCATCTGAGGCCAGTTCCACCCATCCTATAGAGGGCTTATCCGTTATCCATACAATGGTAGCTTCGTTAGATCCCACGTTTTGCAAGTAAGGTCCATGAGTTATTGTTATTTTGGAAATTTCATCTTGCGAATACAGGAATGTAGCTATTCCCAATAATAACATTTCTAAGAATATGATTTTTCTTATCATAATGCCTAATCTAATAAATTGTTAAACTTTCGTATGTGGAAATCTGGCAGACAGAGATGTATCCTTACTTTACCTTCGGTATCTGGTTTAGCCTGCCTCCTTCATTATATCGTTGATTATTCGGTAATCCCTTTTTATTCACTCCCTTTTGCATGAGTGATTTTAATTCCTCCAAATAATAATGGTATATGTCACGGGGAGTGGCTTGATATTTTTTGCATAGTGAGGCTGCCATGCCTACAACTTCCCCCATCATACCTGTAGTGCGCATAACTCGTACGGTTCCCAAGGCAACATGTGTGACACTGATATTGCGTCCTGCCATGAACAGATTGTCTATATTACGGGAATAAAGACATCGGTAGGGAACAGGATAGGGATAAATTACTACATGGTCTGTCGTCGCTTTGAATTCCCGTCCCGGGAAATACCGGGTATTCTCGGGGTCGGGCCGGTGCAGATCAATACTCCAGGTAGTAGTGAAAGATGCGTCCTCATGGGCTACGTGCTTTGTTAAATCATCCTCTTTCAGTACATAGTCGCCCAATAGCCTCCGGGATTCCCGCTTTCCGGCAATGTAGGCTACCCATTCCAATGAACGTTTTTTATAATATTTTCTTCGTTCCGATTGATTTTTCAAGTAGCTCCAATTAGAATATATAACTAACATTCCATAGTCACGTATTTGTTCAGAATCATTAATCTGATTTTTATTCATTCCGGTTTCCCAAGTCCATTCACCATAAGTGACAGGTTCACAGGTCTCCTCATTGAATTCGATGCCGTACCGGAATTCCGGAAAATAGGATGTTTTTGTGTCTTCCACAGAATACCATTGAACAGAAGTGCCCATTACTAAGCTATCAGCTATTTCGGGAGCTATAGTCTCACCGTATTCAGAACGGCTTTCACGGCCCATACGATAGTCTGCCCCGGCCAGATAACCGATAGTGCCATCACCAGTACAGTCAGCAAATAAACGACCATAAAATTCGATTTCTTCACCGGATTCAATATGACAAGCGGTTATCGAGATGATCCGGTCCTCTTCCTTCTTCACCGAAAATGCCCGATAATTAAGAAACAGGGAAACATTAGTTTCAGCTTGCAGCCATTCCATTTTTTTATGATCTTCATAATTGCCTGCCGGTTGTGCATTACCCTCCTTGACGGGACCGAACTCTTTTTGCAGCCCCCCCAGTTCAGGATATTTTCCGATCTCGATAGCTCCTCCCAAATGAACACGAATCTCGGAACTATTGTTTCCACCGACTACAGGGCGATCATTGATAAGTGCGACTTTACAGCCCAGGCGGGCGGCAGATACTGCTGTACTCATACCTGCAATACCTGCACCTATAACTACTAAATCATATGATTCTGTTTTTGGGGGGGCTAATAATCCAAGTTTAGCACGACGAAAGTTATTTAAAGCCGCCATATCCGATGGCGGAATATCATCTTTCCGTGTCGTAAAATAAATAGCATCACACCGCCCGTCAAAACCTTTCAAGTCATGCAAAACAATGTGAATATTCTTTTCTGTTGCCTGATATTGCCCGGCATACTGCCATATCCACTGATTGCCTATAATACCCAACCGGTAAGAGATTTTCTTTCCGTTTACTGACAAACCGAACAATCCGGGCCCTTCACCCTCCTGCCATGGAGACGTCCAGTTGTAGGTGCGTACAAAAATATAATATGTGCCATTTTCTGGAAGTTGTACATTGGTACTCGCATTTTCAACAGGACTACCTAGACCGTGTGCCAGTAAATAAGGTGATCCCATCAAGTCCATAAATTGTTGGTCCACTACCCAGCCTCCTTTTTCCGTGAAACTTTCTGCTTCTACCAATAAACTGGCAGCATGAAGACTCGCTCCGTGAAATACCATCCAGATGAGAGAAATATATATAATTTTTTTTATCATAACAATTTTCATTATTCTTATACTTGTTTATTCATAGTAGCGAAGGATAATCTCCTTGATAGTCAGCCGGGCCATCAGTGGAGTTGTCAATTCCATTTTGAGGGCTTTAATCATGGCTAGTGTACTGAAAGATGCTGACAATTCTCCATTTTTGTTATCTGCAGCTACTTTCTTAAATATTGTACCGTCCTCGCTGACAGATAATTGTACATGTTCCGGATGTTCCTTTGAAACATCAAACACAATTCTGATTTCCTGTACTGCTTGTCTTTTTTCCAAAGTAAGAGTAAAATAATCTCCTTTTTTTAAGGAATAGGGGGTTGCAAAGAAAGTCTGTATATCACCGTCAAACGCATATTCAGGCATATAATACTTGATTCCCTTCATATTGGTATCGATACGGGCAGGACATACAAGACGGGGCCTTTGTTCGCTTTGCGGAACAAAACCTGTGTTATCCCAATCCTCGTCTTTGAAGTAACAGATATTCAGTTTTTCCATAATAGCACCGAACTTGCTGATACGTTGTCGGAACCCTTCCCATTCTTTCTTTTCTTTCGTGTTCCAGAGGGTTTCGGCCAAGGCACAAGTTCTGGGATATAACATCCTTTCCACCTCATCCGAGGTTGTAATGAATTCAGTCCACAAATTAGCCTGTCCTCCCTTGACGAGATGTGCTTGAGTATTCGTACATTCTTTGCCAACTGGTTCCCATTCATACAATCTGCGTGTGGAATTCCGTGAATACCCGAAATCAAAGTAACAGGGATCCTTAGGAGACATAATGACTGACAACCCTCTTTTCAAAGCTTTCTGTTGCTGTTCTCTTCCATCACGTTGCCAGATCATGATCACGTCACTGATGTCAGCGGCATTACGGTCATTTATTTCATCCCAACCTATCATCCTTTTTCCCTTGGAACGTACAATTTCACTAACTCGTTTCGTAAAATAGTCCTGTAACTCGTGCCATGAAGTCATATTCTCTTGTTTGTAAATCTTTTGGCATTTCGGACATTGTTCCCATAGATGTGTCGACACTTCATCTCCTCCCAGATGTATGAATGATGAAGGGAAGAGATCAGTGAGTTCTGCTACCAGTTTTTCCACAAACCTATAGGTTTCAGGATTTCCTATACACAGCATATTCTCATCTGCTCTCTTCCGTTTTTGTCCGTCCAGTTCCTCTGGATAGGCTTCAAATTTTCCGCCTTTACATGACAGTTGGGGAAGGGCTGCAAGCAAGGCCAGACAGTGTCCCGGAAGGTCAATCTCCGGAATGATCTCTATGCCGTACATGGCGGCATAGTTGATCAATTCCTGCAACTCGCTTTTACGATAATAATGTCCCGATAGATCCTCGAATGTCCGGTAGTACGTACCTTTGAACGCTAAATCCGGATATTGGTCCAGATACAGACGCCAGCCTTGATTGTCTGTCAAGTGCAGATGTAAAGTGTTAAGTTTAAAAAAGGCCAATTGTTTGGTATACTTTTTAAGTTGTTCGATAGTCCAGAAATGGCGGCTACAATCTATCATGACTCCCCTGTAACTAAAACGGGGTTTGTCGTGGATTATGAGCCGGGGTAACTCTTTTCCCTCACTTCCCAGAATCAATTGTAAAAGAGTGGAAAAAGCATGAATCATACCTGTCTGGTCACCTGCTTCTATGATGATCCCCTGCTTTGTAATTTCCAGCATGTACATTTCCGGCTCCTGCATTTTCACCTTTTTTACATGAATGGAAGGATTTGAGGCATTCACCATGACAGACAAATTTGCCAGTTCTTTCAGATCGCTGACAAGGAGGTTTCCTGTATTTTTCCATTCGTCCGGGAAATGGATGCTTTCCAGACGTTCGATGGATAGCGTACCTTTTTTCCGGACCATGCTTTCAACTTGCGGGATCAGACAAATATTATCTTGAGAATAAATACTGTCTGGTAATATGAGAAGAAATAGAAAAAGGTGAAAAATATAGCTCTTTCCAATCATAAAGTTAGAAAAATAAAAGGGTGAATAATTAAGGAGTTACCTTTTCCCGGACTATCAACAACTTTCCTGCATTTAATAGCCGGGATTTTGTTTTAAGTTCTCGTTGATCTGAAGTTCCGTAGTAGGGATAGGCCACAAATATTGGCGATCGTTCCAACTACGTACAGCAAGTGCCTGACATTTACCCGCTTCTTCCAATTTGGAGAAATCTGCACAACCATCCTCGTCCATTTCCGGTGTGAAAGCCCAAAACCAATCTCCCTGACTGGTTACCCGTTCGATACATAGTGAGGCCGGATAAAGGATACCATATGTCTTGCGATTCATAACCTTTTCGGCCAGTTTCCAACGGATGATATCCGTATATCGCATGTGTTCCTTTGCCATTTCCATACGACGTTCTACACGTAGCTGGTGGCGAAGTGTGGACTGGTCGTTAGAAGTGAAAGCCGGATAACTTGCCTTATCGGACTTGTCCACACCATAAGCACGCGCCCGAACCTCATTCAGTGCATCCAATACGGAGTTATCTATCTCATTTAATTCGATTTTCGCCTCGGCATATGTCAACAATATTTCGGCATAACGACAATAGATAATATCCTGGTCTACCTTGAAACCATTCTGAAGCCATGTTTCGTCTATCCCTTTTTTCCACACCAGACCATCGAAAGAAGCATATTGGGCATTGGCACGTGTATCATAATTTGTCACGATTTCACCCGTATTATAGTTCATACACGTCAGTGCCTCCGGGTGTGGGTTGTATTCATAACCGAGGTGGTTGGAACCAAATGGTACAATGGTTTCTGCTAAACGTGGGTCACGATTTGCAAATGGTTCATGCGGATCGAAGAGTGGTGATTCGTTAATAAGCAGACCGTCGGTACAGGTGAATGCAGCTAGTAACTCCCATGACGGACAGGTCTGCGTCCATCCTCCTACGTTACGGGGTAGATCATTGTATACCTGGTTAACTCCTCCGTTTCCTGTTCCCAGATAAATGTCATATGTAGCATCACGTGGAATTTTGAAAATAAATTCATTCGAGTTTTTTGTAGTAGACAAAAAAAGATTGCCAAAATCGGGATGCAATTCATAAATATTCAAGTCCATAACCGCCTTGGCTGCATCGGCCGCTGTTTCCCAATCTTCCATAATCAAGGCAACCCGGGCTTTTAGTGCCAGTGCAGCACCTTGGGTGGCTCGCTGTTGGTCAGTATAGGAAGTTGGAAGCACACTAATTGCATCATCAAAATCTTTATAGATTTGTGCCAATACGATGGATTTATCCGTACGTCCCATTGTCAACCCTTCTTCTGTACTTACATCGGTTAATACCAATGGTAAGTCACCGAACTTTACAATCAGTTTGGCATAAGCGGCAGCTCTATGGAATTTGGCTTCGGCAATCAGGCGGTTAATAGTAGTGGCAGATGCGCCATTTTCGATAGCACGATGCGATTTCTCAATAACTGCATTGGCACGTGAAATAGCTTTGTACTGATTGCCCCATAAACTGGTAACCCAAGCATTTTGTCCATTTAGAGTTCCGTCATCAAAAGAGGTCAGGAGATCGCGTGAAGTATAGTCGTCCGACCAGTCGGTCTGTTGTTGTCCGTCTTCCGGCCAGAAGTCATATCGATATAACTCATCAACGGCCATCTGCACTTCAGTTTCCGTGGAATACCAGTTTTCAGTAGAACCGCTTGACAATGGATTTAAATTGAGATCATGGCAGGCAGAGAGTAAGAGTATTCCTGCCCCGATATATAAGAGTAACTTTTTCATGTTTTTTATGGCTAGAAATTAATAGAAACACCAAATATTAGAGAGGTGGTAATAGGATACCCTTCTGTACTTACTTCCGGATCCCATCCTTTGGGGGCATTACTGATGGTAAACAGGTCACTTCCGCTTACATAAAGACGGACTGTATTCATACACGCCTTCGTAGTCCATGCTTTGGGGAGCGTATAACCGACAGAGAGATTTTTTAAACGAATGTACCGACCGTTGTAAAGCCAATAATCAGACATACAGAAATTAGCATCCCGATTGGTGCGAGTCAGGCGCGGATATTTGGCTGTCGCATTCTGCTCATCCGTATTTTTCGGACTCCAATAATTGCCGTCAAGAATAGTAGGGAAATTGAGCCAGTTGTCTCGAAGCCCTTCAATCATTGCAGCACTGATTTGAGATTTCTGACTTCCAACACCTTGTAGTGTCAATCCAAAGTCCCAGCCTTTATAGGCAGCATTGAAAGTGAGTCCAAACATATAGTGAGGCAGGGAACCGCCCAAAAGTACACGGTCATACTCAGGTGAGATAACTCCGTCGGGGACACCGTCCGGTCCGGAAATATCCTTGTACTTAATATCACCCACTTTGACGCTGTTGTTCAGTTTGGGCGACTTGTCCACGTCTTCCTGAGTCAGGAACAAGCCATCGCTTACGTAACCATACCATTCGTTATATTCACTTCCTTCCATTTTTACCTGATTGCCTAGGAACTGTGTACCATTCAGGTTTCCCATTTTGGAGGTAAAATCTGACAGATTAGCGGAAATGGAGTAAGTGAAATCACCGACTTTGTCCCTCCAGCCAACTTCAATATCATAGCCGGTAGTGTGCATGTTTCCGGCATTGACTTCCGGGTTGTCGTAGCCGATGAAGTGTGGAATTTCCAGTGCCAGCAACATGTCCTTCGTATTTTTTCTATAATAGTCAGCGGAGAAGTGCAGACGGTTATCCAGAAAATTAGCATCTAAACCGATATCCCAGCTTTCTGTTGTTTCCCATGAAATATCTCGTACGGCATACTTCTGCTGTGCGGCCGTAGTCACGGAAGAAACAATCCCCTGTGAATTCTGAAATAGTGCAGTGCTGTAATCAATTGCAGCCTGGTAAGGGTAATAATTATAAATAAAGTTACCGTCATCGTCATAAGCCCCGATACGTTCGTTTCCCAGTTTTCCCCAAGAGCCTCTCAATTTCAGGTAAGAAAACCAATCCATATTTATATTCTTGAAAAACTTCTCTTCAGAAATTACCCAACCAAGTGACACGGAAGGAAAATTGGCCCAACGACAATTGGATGCAAAACGTGAAGAACCATCCCGGCGGAGATTTGCTTGGATAAGATAGCGGTCTGCATAGCTATAGGTCATGCGTCCGAATAATGAGCGGTAAGCATATTCTTCCGCATTGCCACCATTATCCCGATAATCCTCCGAACCGAGGTCCAGGTAAGGATAGCTTGTCAACTGGTACTGGTCTCTGGATGCATCCAGGTTTTCCCAGAAAGCATAATAATCCTCGTAACCGATCATGACAGAGAAATCATGGCGCCCCAGTGTCTTGGCATAGTTGGCAAAGAACTGTGTTGTTATATCATGGCTGTCATTACGATTTTCCGTCAAATTGGTAGTGCGATAACCTCCCATGTAACCAACAGTGGTATTCGGATCTTCTGAACGGGTGTATGGAATCTGTTTGACAAAAGTTTTCTTCTTTACATTATTGAAATTGGGCGCCACGGCTGCTGATATTTTCAGCCCATTGACAGGAGTTATGTCAATACCGAGTTTACCGCCAATATTGGTTCCCCAGTTGGTAAAAGTGCCGCCATCTGTAATTTTGGCCAGCATATTTTCTCCATCTTTCACATCACCCCATAAGCCATTGGTCCATGTAGCAGCATAAATTGGCGGAATGTTTCGTCCACCTGCCCCCATGGGGTTGGAATTAGGCGAGAGAGCTTTAGAACGGGAAAAGTTCAAATCCAGATTTGCGGAAATATATTTATTTATATTGAAATCATTATTCACGCGTACCATAAAACGGTCATATTCCTTGTTTACATAGAGGCCGTCCGTTTTGTCATAGCGGAAAGAGGCTTTTGTACGAATAATCTTACCCCCACCAACAATGCTTAGAGTATGTGTCTGCCGGGGTGCGGAGCTTTTCAACAGAATATCTCCCCAATCCGTCATAGGATATTTGTCCGGATTAGTCGCATTATTTATGCTCCAGTTGGTAATTTCATCTTCCGTATATGTTTGGTACCATCCACCGTCTGGATTATCGTTATAGCGTGTTTCATTTACCATTTCCATGTAACGCTGGGCTCCTACATAGGTCGGCAACTTAGTCGGTATTTCCCACCCGTACTCAAAGTTGTAACTCAAAGCCACATCACCGCTCTTGGCACGTTTGGTCGTGATGACAATTACACCGGCTGCGGCACGTGAACCGTAGATCGAAGCCGAAGCAGCATCCTTCAATACGGACATACTTTCTACGTCTTCAGGATTTACGGAGTTGATATCACCCGGAATTCCGTCAATAATCACCAACGGACTGGAATCACCAATAGTTGTTACACCACGTATCTGGATAGAAGCACTACTACCGGGAGCTCCATTGTCACGACTGACCATTACTCCGGAAAGCGCGCCTTGCAAAGCTGTGGAAAGTTGGGTGGTACGACGGGCAGCAAGTTCGTCTCCTTTAACAGCTGTTACCGAACCGGTGAGATCTTTCTTCTTCATCGTACCATACCCCACTACGACTACCTCATCCAATTGCGCATTGTCTTCCTGTAGAATAATGTTAATATTCCTCTGCTCGCCGATATTGACAGTCTGCGTTTGGTAGCCAATATAGGTTATTTGCAATGTAGAATTGGCAGAGGCACTGATACTGAAACGTCCGTTCATATCCGTAATTGTGCCTGCCGATTTTCCTACGACTTGAATATTTGCTCCGATAATAGGCTCACCATTTTCATCTTTTACTATCCCCGTAACTAAAAAATCTTTTTGCTGCGCACCCTTTTCCTTATCCGTAGAGTTAATGAGCATGATGTTTTTACCTTCTATAGCATGGCGAATGCCTGTATCCTTGAATATATCATTCAAAACTTCATTAACGGCTTTATCTTTCGCATTCACTTTGACATTACGTTTGATATTGATATCTTTTACGTTGAATACAAACAGATAGTCCGTTTGTTTCTCTATTTCATTAATCACTTGTCCGATTGTTATATGGTTGGAAACAATCGTAACATGAGCTGTCTGCGCATAGCTTCCTATAGCTAGAAGATTTCCTACACATAAGAAACAGACGTAAACAATAATTTTCATAATACGGAATAACTGTTTATTTTCTATAAATAATTCCTGGTATAGAGAATTTTTCATATTTTCGCAACATATTAGTTTATTAGGTTTAACTTGATCTAGAACTATTTTGTCAGTTGGTATAAACTGATGGAAAATGTGGGATGGTGTTGCAGCACTGTCCCCTTTTCTTTTTTAAATGTTTCTTTATTGTTTCATAGGCATTAGAAATATTAAAAAGTTAATTAATGGTTATCGTATTGCTCTCGTTATCTTTAATATAGGTAAATTTATTATTGAGGGCAAGCACACGTATTACATGTTCAATCCCATCATGGGTCCGGAATTTTCCGGTATAGTGCGCATCAAGAATCTGTTGATTGTTAATGACAAAATTCACATCATAATAGAGTTTTAATTTCTCCATTATATCGCGTAGGGAGATATCGTTGAAACAAATAAGCCCTTCTTTCCAACGAAAATAGTCTGTTGTATGTATCTTTTCTTTAGTAAGTTGGTTTTTACTTAGTCTGGCCATGTCACCTGGTTTCAGTTTCATGAGAGATACTTCACTTTTCTTTTGCAGAATTTCTACAGCACCTTCCAATAAGGCTGTTTCCCATATACTATCTTTCTCATAGGCCAGCACATTGAATTCTGTCCCCAGCACCCGGATATTGCATCGGTTAGTTCCAACAATAAAAGGTTGTTTTATATTAGAACTGACTTTAAAATATCCTTCACCATCTAATTCTACATGACGTACCTTTTTAGAAAACCGTCCCGGAAAAGTCAACCGGCTACCGGAATTCAGCCATACATGCGTTCCATCAGCCAGGTATAATTCGGCATGCTGGCCTGCCGGAACAACTACCGTTTGCATATTCTCCTCCTTGTCTTGTAAAACGTGGTGAGTGTAAAAATAAGTGGTTGCCACAGTAAAAACAATGACAGCCGCTATCCGTACAATAACATCGAGAACCCTCCTCAGCGGATCTTTCTTCTCTTGTTGTATATCAACGGGACTTTTAGTCTGCCATAACGTAATGTCATACAATTTACGTTGCCGCTTATATTCTCTAAGATGCTGTTCATCTTCGCGCAGCCACTCCATTATCCTCTGTGACTCTTTTTCAGAGGCATTTCCTGCTATATATTTTTGTAATAGTTCATCCATCTTTTTATCGTTTTCATTTATATAACGATTCATCTTCGGTTTACCCTAAACGAAAAAGAATATTTTTTTCAAAAGATAAAGGAACGTGCGTAGTAATCGGTGTTACATATGGTAAAAAAAGAAATAAAATAAAGGCAGGTAATCTTTTAGCGTTTTTCTAAGAGCCTTAAGTGATTTGGATATATGATATTCCACATCTTTGATTGAAATATTTAATTCGCAGGCAATTTCCCGATTTGTTTTATTTCCAAATCGGCTGAGAGTAAATATACGGGAGGTTTGTTCAGGTAATGATTGCAATGTTCTTTGCACAATATCCATAACTTCTTTCGAGAATATTTCATTTGGATTACAGTCTTCCAGTGAGGAGAGGCGAAGAGCTAACTCTTCATTTTGTTTCTCACTAATCCGTGTGATGACCTGTTGTTTCATGCTTTCATGACGTAAGTAGTCTAAGGCTTTATTTCGCAAAATACTGAGCAACATCGGTTCAATATTTTCCACCGGGTTGTCCTGTATCCATTGCCACAGTTTGATGAGTGATTCAGATGCAATATCCTCGGCTACCATCTCATTGTGTATATACGACTTTACAAATAGAAAAGACTTTTTGTAATATCGCATATAAATATTATTAAAAGAATTCTCTGGACGAGTGAGTTTTGCAGGCATTTTAATTCTTTTTAGTTCATTAAAAATTTTGAGAAACAAAAATATAAAATGATATTTGATTCGCAAATTTTCTTTTTAGCTATTTATCCCAGCCAATAGATGTAGAGTGTTTGGTTTATTTCGTTATCCTCCTTCTCATGAGTGGTTGGAAAACTGTTTCCCATTTGATGTCAATCGTTCTGTTTTGCCAGATGAAAGGTGTAGTTTATTTTCTATTCGAGAGATGGTACAAGCAGTATCGTAATATAGAATTTATTTCCGTTGAGATTATGTATGGAGGAGAATCTGTTCAAAACATTAGCAAGGATGATGTCCAGAGTATTGAAATAGGTATAAAAAATCTTGTTCTTGTCTTCAGCAATGGTCTTACAGTCCATTACTATAATCTATGTTATAATACTTGAATGGACTGATCGAAAAATAGAGGTGATGTGTTAGCATTGAATGATGGTATTAAAGTATGGATTGAGTGTCTGCTGCGATATACTGAACATTGGCCGATTGTATACATCCCATACATTGTAAAAGTCTCTGGATGTCTTTTTTTTCGTGTGGTATGAGAATCTAATAGCGCAATTTGTAGGGATAAATAGTCCAAAGACAGATATCGGTTTTATGATTCTGTGCGACTTAGGAGCATGAACTGAATAATGGTTTGGCAGCGAAATATGCTGTTAAACCATTCGGTTTTCGTTAAACGAAAACACAACTTGCTGTCCCCTAATGGGGACAACGATTTGAATATTACGCTATATCCATATAGTGCTATAAAGCCTTTTGTCAGGGGAAAAACGCATACGGTTTCCGCCGGTTTTTCTGCATTTCCGATCTTCTGAAGGGGAATATTTCCCCACAGAACGTGCGTCTTCCCGCTATACTGCTATAACCATATAGCCATATAAAAAAGAATCGGAAATTGAAATATCATTGATTGACAGCATAATTCATTGATTTTCGAGAATCTCTTCTGTAGTCTTTAGTCCGCTATACCACTATCGGCATAGCTTTAGTTATCTCTATTTCGATGTCACCCCCTATGTGGTTCGCCATATCATGATATATCGCTATCCGGCTAACCCGTTATACCGCTATCAACATATCCCCGTCTATTCCTATTTCGATGTCACATCTTATGCGGTCAGCCATATCATGATATATCGTTATCTGACTATTCCGATATATTGCCGCCTTTTGTCATCCGGGACTTGCAGCGGATAAGATAAGGATCCCCCCAATAAGGACTTTTAGTCTAAAACAAAGTAAGCTAATGCAGTGATAATAAAGTTCTTATGATTATAGTTTCTCCTATAAAAGCATTATCTTAGTAGAGTAAATAAAGAAGCTAACAAGTTATGAACAAGCAAGTTAGAAGCATTTTAGCACAAGAGACAACAAAAACGAGCAAGATCCGGCAACTGTATCTTTTAGGGATTCCCCGTGCGGAAATCGCAAGGATGGTGACCAACGGTAATTACGGTTTTGTCGTGAACGCCCTGCGCCGGATGAATGAACGTGAGGGCGGTCTGAATATCCATCCGGCGACAGCTGCACTGGATTATACTTTCACCCGCAAGTTCGGTATCGAGATCGAGGCTTACAACTGCTCCCGTGAACGGCTCGCACGCGAGCTCAGGGAGGCCGGTATCGAGGTTATGGTGGAAAGTTATAACCATACCACCCGTCCGCATTGGAAACTCGTGACGGACGGCAGTCTGAACGGCAACGACACCTTTGAACTGGTCAGTCCGATCCTGGTCGGTGAAGCCGGGTTACAGGAACTGGAGAAGGGCTGCTGGGTGCTTGACCTGTGTGACGTGAAGGTGAACGGGAGCTGCGGGCTTCATGTACATATCGATGCCGCCGGTTTCAGCATGGAAACCTGGCGTAACCTGTCCCTGAGCTACAAGCACCTGGAACCGGTCATCGACAGGTTCATACCGGCATCCCGCAGGGACAACTACTATTGCCGTGGCCTGGGTCATGTCTCTGACGGGATGATACGTTCCGCCCGGATGGTGGACGAGCTGAAAGGAAGGATCGGTGACCGTTACCATAAGGTGGACCTCGAGGCCTACTCACGGCACAAGACGATCGAGTTCCGCCAGCATTCCGGAACGACCTGCTTCACAAAAATGCGCAACTGGGTACTGTTTCTCCACAAATTAGTTACCTTTGCCACGAGGGGACAGGTGCCTGTGGCCACCGCGCTCCAGAACATCCCCTTCCTCGACAGTGAACAGAAACTATATTATAAATTTAAGGACTAAAAAAATATCGACATGAACAGGCATATATATTTTAGCGGATGGCGGCAGGATTGCCGCCTCCGGCCCTTCCGAGTTTGTACGCATCCTGCGTGAAGGCAGCTGGTTTGACAGCGGATGCACCGACGAGGAGTACATAGTGAATTTCTCCGGACGGTACAGGGAACTGCACGGGGTGACGGTGAGAACCGACACCCCGGAGCAGTTCATGGACGACCTGAAAAAGTACGGTTACATCAGGGGCTGAGAAGCCCGTTCCTTTTATTGTTACGCTCCCTGCCGGTCTCACATGGACCAACAGGGATTTTTCTTTTCATCGCCGTAGTGTTCCCGTCCTGCTGTCTCCTCGTATATCGCTATCTTGCCAACATGAGTTCCCGCTATCTTCATAGCTTGACATATCACTATTCCAATAACATAAGCTGTTACAATATCCGTAGCCTGGTGTACCATTATCCCAAGAATGTAAGCTGTCAATATCTCCATGGCTTGACATGTCACAATCCTAGCAACATCGGGGAGAATCCTGGCCTCCCGCCGGACTGCCATTTGTTATGTCTTTTGCTGGCATTGACTATTCATGTCTATATATGACTATAACTGACAAGGTATCCTTTCCCACGTTTATTCTTTTTTTCTTTGCAGAGTAGGACGATAATCCGCCATCAGGAACATCCGCCTTACAAAACGCCCAATTGTCACATGGAATTAATGTATAAATCATAGTTATGGACAGCATTGAAAGGAAAAAAACAAAACCGTATAATATCAACGAGAAGGAGATACTGGATATAGTTGCCGCTAAAGGCTCATATTTGAGCAGTATTTCCGAGAATCTGGAAGAGGTGCCGCCCCACAAGGAGTCTTCATCCCGGGCGGAAAGTAAAAAGACGATAACGGATGAAGAGGTAAAAAAATACATTGAAGCCCTCCTGAACAATTTTTCATCCAACCGGCGCAAGCCCCTGCATATTGATGCACAGGTGTACGAATGTATCTCAGACATTGTCTGGGCAGTCAGACGTAAGGATTTTACTGTTTCCGGTGTTATAAGCCGCATACTGGTTGAACATATCAAAGAAAACGCCGGCATGATAAAGAAGATCACAGGACGAGATTACAAACTGTTACAGCCGTAATATGACGGGAAGTCCTCCTTAAAACAGCTCTGGAGGGGGAGTCGGAAATCACGACTCCCATCCGGAAGTGCATTTGGAAAGTATTTTGAACTGTATTTCAATAATTTGAGTTTCTAAAAGGAAGCTATTTTAAATAAAAACAAGAAAAATGGAAGTATATTACATTGAAGCCGGAATCTTTGAGGAAATGCTGGCTAGGGCTGATAGCCTGTCCGCACAGGTGGACCGCTTGTATGAAAAAAACAGGGAAAAGAAACCGGGAGAGTGAATGGATAACCAGGATGTCTGCCTGCGCCTTGACATCTCTCCACGTACCCTGCAGACTCTCCGGGATACCGGACGGCTGGCATTCACCCAAATCCAACGGAAAATCTACTACAGGCCGGAGGACGTGGAAAAGCTGATGGTCTATGCCGCCATGAAACGCAAGGAAAAGGCGGTGAGAGAAAAAAGAAAGAATGAATAATTAATTGGATGCAACATGGAAGGAATTATTAGCAAAGAGACGTGCAGTGTCCGCCGATTCTTTGGCCTGCTGGATAACATTCAGACGAAGCTGGAAAGGCTTGCGGAGGATAACCGCCCCCTGTTTAACGGTGAGCGTTTTCTCTCTGACAAGGAATTGTCGGACCTGTTAAAAATCAGCCGCAGATGCCTGCAGGATTATAGGGACCAGGGGCGTATTTCTTATATCCGGCTAGGTGGAAAAATTTTGTATAAGGTATCCGACATTGAGAAACTCCTGGAAGATAATTATCATGAGGCCCTGATATAATCGGACGTTCAATACTCAAGAATGCCGGCCGGAACCATTAAACATCGGTTTCGGCTGGCATTTCATTATTCGGATATTTCCGTTAGGGGGACCGTACTCCCTTTCTGTCTTCTTTTCATCAGCCGGTCCATGTCACCGGATATCTTCTGGTCGGTAACCTATGCATAGACCTGCGTACTGTTGATGTTCGTATGGCCCATCATCTTGGCGATGCTCTCTATCGGGATGCCGGAGGACAGCATCAGGGTTCCAAACGAATGCCGTGCGGTATAGGGCGTGACATCGGAATAAGGATAAACGGGGATATGCTGATAGTGATATAACATGATATGGTGAGCTGCATAGAGGATGACCTCGAAATAGAGATAACTAAAGCTATACTGATAGTGGTATAGCGGACTAAAGACTACAGAAGACATTCCCGTAAATCGGTGAATTATGCTGTCAATCAATGATATTTTAATTTCTGATTCTTTTATATGGCTATATAGTTATAGCAGTATAGTGGGAAGACGCATGTTCTGTGGGGAAACATTTACATTCAAAAAACCGGAAATGCGGAAAAAATGGCAGAAACCGTATGCATTTTTCCCCTGACAAAAGGCTTTATAGCACTATATGGATATAGCGTGATATTCAAAACGTTGTCCCCATTAGGGGACAGCAAGTTGTGTTTTCGTTAAACGAAAATCGTACGGTTTAACGGCAACCTGCCGCCAAACCGTCCCTACCCCCTGATGCTCCGGAGTCGTGGGGGATAAGCTACCGGCATGTTCCATGTCCCTTTGGCATGGGATCCTGCGGATGAATCCGGGCACAGAAAGGCGATTTTCGCATAATTTTTCACAAGGTAGTTCCAGAAAAAACTGGTAGCAAGACTTTGCTGGAAGGACTAAACAAGAAGGTGAAAGGAGTGATGTACACCCGCAATGCCCTTGTCCTTTTTCGACTGGGATGCATAAAGGAAGCGAAATATTTTATAAGTGGTTCCTTTCCACCAACCAGAAGGGTTGGTGGAAGCAGATTACCATTCAGTAGATACCAGTTCTGAAAGATGTAAACAACTTGTTTCTTAGATAGCCTTATAAATATGCTACTACTTATTACAGTTCATTTGGAAATGTTATTCTCACTTTTATTCCTCCGCTTTTTCACTTGCTCCACTGCTTCAGATATGATTCCCTTGTTTTCAAAACGCTGCGTGTAATTGGTATAATCCGGATGAATACGTTCGTAAGTTGGGTCAGTGAATAAAGGACTCGTAATAATGTGGTCCGCAGTCGAACGGTTACAGCAGAAAACAATATTTTCAACTCCAGCCAGTCTGGTCAATGCTTTCACATCCGTATCGTGCGGCTGTAGTGTCATCGGATCTGTAAAAAAGAACAGATAGTCTATTTCTCCTTCTACGATCCGCGAACCAATTTGCTGGTCACCTCCTAAAGGACCAGATTTCAGGATTGTGATATCCCATTTGATTTCAGGATGTTTTTCTTCAAGGGCTTTTTTAATTAGTGTACCGGTTGTACCCGTACAATAGAATTTATGTCCTATCAGACGTTCCGAGTTCCAGAGAACCCACTCTATCATGTCTTTTTTCATTGCATCGTGTGCAACAAGCCCAATTCTTCGAACAATTGTTTTCATAAAGCTAAATTATTTTTATATGATAAATTATAATAACAAGAAAAAACTAATTCTATTGAAGGCCGGAGGATGACCGGATAAGTCTGAGCAATTCTTTGTTTGCCCGGCTATCCATGATGGTTTCCCGTTTTTCTTCAAAAAGATTGAGTGTTGTGGAGCATTCCCCACAGATGTCAATGCCCACTACCTGTTCTTTCTGAAGAATAACAGCCAGCAGTTTCTCCAATTCCCATAAGCTGAGAGAACCTTGATCCCAGTTTGTTGCTGCCGAAGCCGGATTCAAGACATCCTTGTCTATGGAAATGTAAACCGGCCCGTTGATATGTCCGGAAGAAAAGTCCTGCCAACCCTCTTCGTGCATGAGCGTAGTTTCACTGTAAAACCGGACTTGTCTTTCATATCCTTTCGGCACAGCCTGTATCAGTTTGTCTGAAGCACCTACGATAATTACTTTCTTGCAGTTGTTGTTATGGTCCAATATATCCTTTACCCAACTTCCGCAAGAAAGTATGTTGTCAAACAACGGTGGCTGCATATCGGGATGGTGGTCGAACACAATCAGCGAAAACGGAGTTTCGAGTTTGTCTGTCCAGAATTTAGTCAAATAATGATAATTGCCTGAATCGATGAAATGGACTCCCTCCGCCGGATAATCAGCAATCATCCGCTTCAAAGCCAAAGTACCATCCCTGTCACAGTAGCCCTCTGTACCATAAAGATGACGACAGTCCAGCCATATAAACTTATTGTTCCGGGCAAACGCCTCGTAGTCATACACTCCCGTGAAGTTCATGATGATGATCGGCCATGCTATCCGTTTATCTGTTTTTTGATTTTGCCCGCTCATACGTTGTTTTTGCATATCCTTTTACTGTTCATTAAAACCATCGTACATAACAGAAATCTTGCCGGTGAGGTAACAAAGCATTCTTGGGATACATACGGAAGGCCTGCTTGAAGCTTCCGGCGTTGAAAATGCCGGATGTCGCCTTAAAGGTATATAAATTCCCATTCTTGGAAACTGACGAAAGGGGAATTACCTCATATATGTGATCCTGACCGCCTTCATGCCTGATAATGACCGATTCTATTCCGATTGCGTCATCCAGGCCTTTCTCATCAACGACAACCGTCACCTCATATTCCTTTCCGGCTTCAACCGTGGCATTCAGCCCATTCCCAGCCTCTATGGATTTGATTTCTATGGCATCCCATCTGCTCCGGACGTTTGCTTTCCAGTCAGCCATCATTTTCGCCTTCGCAAAGTTGTCGGCTGCCAGAATATGGAAATGCTCTGACAGCTTGTTATAGAACCTGTCATAGTAGTCGTCCAACTGTCTTTTCATGGTAAAATGGGGAGCGATTTGTGCGATTGAGTTCTTGATATACTTGACCCAGTTTTCCGAATAGTTCTTCCCCCCATGCTCGTAATATAGTGGCAGGATGTCATGCTCCAACAAATAATAGATGGCTTCGGCATCCAGCTGGTTTTGGTACTGTTCATTCTGATAAGTACTTTTATCGGTCAGTGCCCATCCGGCATCCTTGCGGTATCCTTCATACCACCAACCGTCCAGCACGGAGAAATTAAGCACACCGTTCATCAATGCCTTCTCGCCCGACGTACCCGAAGCTTCTGCCAACCGCGTAGGGGTATTCATCCAGATATCCACACCCGAGATAAGATGGCGCGCCAGGTCCATGTCGTAATTCTCCAAGAATATGATTTTACCTAAAAATTCCGGGCGCCGGGATATTTCCACGATTTGCTTGATCAGTCCCTGCCCGGCACCGTCATTGGGATGGGCTTTGCCTGCAAAGATGAACTGTACCGGATATTTCGGATTATTCACGATCCTAGCAAGTCGGTCTATATCCGTGAACAGAAGATGAGCCCTCTTATATGTAGCAAAACGGCGTCCGAAACCTATTAGAAGGGCATCGGGATTGAATCTCTCAAAAATGGAAACGCTCAATGCCGGATCAACCTGACTCCTGAGCCAGTCCTTGCTGCATTTGCTTTTGATATAGTCCAGCAATTTTGCTTTCTGTTTTAACCGGGTATTCCATATCTCTTCATCTGGGATGCCATAGACAGCCTCCCAGATTTTCTGATTGGACTGGTCACAGAAAAAGTTCTCATCAAAATTGTCCTTGAAAAGCTTTTTCCATTCTGCCGCACACCAGGTAGGCAGATGTACCCCGTTGGTTACATAACCCACATGGTTCTCTTCCGGGAAGTATCCCTTCCAGATCGGCGCAAACATTTGCTGGGATACCGATTTATGTAACTTGCTGACGCCGTTTACCTCCTGGCAGGTCTTGCAGGCGAAGACAGACATGCAGAAACGTTCCTCCTTGTCTCCCGGATTGTGACGCCCGAGATCCATCAGGTTATCCCAGGTTATACCCAACTTGCCAGGATATCCCTTCATATATTTATTGAAAAGCCCTTCGTCAAAATAATCATGACCAGCGGGTACGGGAGTATGTACGGTATAAAGTGAGGAAGCACGTACCAGCTCCATGGCCTGCCCAAAATTCAAGCCGCCATTTATGTAATCACAAAGCCGCTGGATATTGATCAATGCGGCATGCCCCTCATTACAGTGATATACATCCTTCGTTATACCCAAAGCTTTCAGCGTCATCATCCCGCCTATGCCAAGCAGAATTTCCTGTTTTAGCCGATTCTCCCAGTCACCTCCATACAGATGGTGAGTGATAGGGCGGTCAAACTCGCTGTTGAGTTCATTGTCCGTATCCAGCAGATAAAGGGGGATACGCCCCACACTGGCTTTCCAAACATTGGCATGTACCACAAAACTGTCGGCATAGGGGACGTGGATTACCAGTTGTTTCCCATCCGGTTGCATTACCTTTTCAATCGGGAGCTGCCCGAAATTCTGCGCTTTATAATTGACTGTCTGCTGGCCGTCCATGGAAAGCGACTGGTCAAAATAACCGTAACGGTACAAAAGTCCTATGGCACAAAGGTCCACATTGCTGTCCGACGCCTCTTTCAGGTAATCCCCCGCCAACATTCCCAAACCACCGGAATATATCTTAAGAACTTCATCCAAGCCGTATTCCATGCTGAAATAAGCTATTGACGGGCGCTGGTGGTCCGGTTCCACATCGATGTATTTTTTGAAGGCGGAATAGACGGCATCCATTTTATAGACAAAGTTCTCATCATGTGCCAGCGCTACCAGCTTTTCATAATTTATCCGCTCCAGAAACAATACCGGATTCTGTTCCACCTCTTTCCAAAGTCCCGGGTCCAAATCACAATACAGTTTCTTTACGTCATCATTCCATGTCCACCAGAGATTATGTGCGATTTCTGCAAGCTTCCGCAGTTCTGCAGGAAGATGTGAACCTACTGTAATCTCCCTCCATTGAGGGGTATTTACATTATAACTTGAATATTCCATGACATTTTATATTAAATTAAATAAGTTCTAATCTTTATTCAATCCTTTTATTATTTTTCGTTTACCGACAATCCATACCGTATCATTCTCCTTGAAAATTGTATCAGGGTCTGGATTCATAATATTCACGGTACTTCTCTCTATTCCGATAATGATGCTATCCGATATGTCTGCCTCCCGGATCGTCTTTCCGATCAATGGTGAACCTCCTTCGACAGGAAATTGCCCTATTTCCATCTCATCCTGCGAGGATGTTCCGTTCCCGTTCCTTTCTACCTTCTTTTGCTCCATGGATGTCCGGAAGCTTTCCAACTGCCGGTCCGTACCTACGACCGTAACCTTGTCATATGGATAGAGATGCTCTTCCCCTTGTGGTATATCCAGGCGTTTTTCTCCACGGGTGATTGAAATCACATTTATCTGAAACAAGGTGCGCAGGCTGCTTTCTTTTAATGTTCTGCCCACATATATGGAATCAGGGGATACTGTGAAATCCGCCAAATGTAATTCCTTGAACGGGATATTGCTGCCAAGGGTGGAGCCTGTATCACTTTCTGTAGAAAGTCCATTCCCATCCGTCCCTTGAAAGTTTGCCATAAATTGTCTCTCTATAGTCAGCGACCGTTTCTTGATCCGCTTGGAGAAATAAATGACGGCAATGATAAGGGAAGAAACTACCAGCCCGGCTCCCAAGGCAACATTGAAAAGATGGGTAATGATACTCATCATGATAATCGTGCAAATCAGTATTTTGACAAGTACGATTGATACCAAAGGCCCTCTGTTGAACTTGTTGTCCGTCCAGAGTTTACGGAACTCGGCTGAATTGTTCTTTTTCATGATGATGGCCCATAGAAACGGAGATATGACAAGAAAGATGATGATGAAGCCCAACAAGTTCCCTTCCATTCCCGGCAGACTTTTCCTAATCAAAGGATGCACATAGGAAAAATATAAAGTGATGAAAAAAACGCATACGACCAGATAGAGTGTGACAGACACCAGCATAGACCGGATCAGTTTATGCCAAGTGCCCTGGTGTTTTACAGTCATTGCCCCGGACGTATAGTGTACGAGATAATCTTTCAGGAATCCAGGCATGTGGATGTCTATAAACCGGTATGCCGGTTCCGAAAGCCGTATCATATAGGGGGTAAGAAAAGTCGTTATGACAGATACGGCCACTATGACCGGATAGAGATACTTGTCCGTGACATTCAGACTGACGCCTAAAGATGCGATGATGAATGCGAACTCACCGACCTGTGTCAGTGAAAAGCCGGACTGTATGGCAATTTTCAACGGCTGGCCGGAAAGCAGGACACCAAAGCTCCCGAACAGGACCTGACCGGACAGTACCAGCAATGTCAGGATAAGAATAGGGACGGCATATTCCCACATCATGGCAGGATCGATCATCATTCCCACCGACACGAAAAATATGGAAGCGAACAGGTCTTTTACCGGCTGTACGATATGTGCGATTTTTTCCGCTTCAACGGTCTCTGCCAGCAGGGACCCCATGACAAAGGCTCCCAATGCGGCAGAAAATCCCGCTTTTGTCGCAATCATCACCATTCCCAGGCAAAGTCCCAGAGAGGTTATCAATAAAATCTCGTTGCTGGTGAAACGGCGTATCTTCTTCAGCAGGGTAGGTATCAGATAGATACCCAATGCCGACCAGAAAATCAGGAAAGCGGCCAGCTTCAATATACTTTCCAGCATCTCCTTCCCTTCAAAATGTTTGCCTACCGCCAACGTGGAAAGAATAACCATCATCACTACCGCCACCAGATCTTCGATGACAAGAATCCCCAAGACAATGCCGGTGAATTTCTGTTGGAGAAGTCCCATGTCATTGAAGGCCTTGAATACGATGGCCGTGGACGACATGGACAACATTCCACCCAGAAAAATACTGCTCATGTGGGAGAACCCCATTGCATTCCCCGCTGTATAGCCTATGAACATCATGCCACATACAATAGTGACAGTGGCAACGATAGCCGTAATGCCCACATTTATCAATTTCTTGAACGAAAAGTCCAGTCCCATCGCGAACAGCAGAAAAATGACACCGATGTCCGCCCATATTTTGATATTGGCAGGATCGGAAACAGTCGGGACCAGGGAAACGGAAGGACCCGCCATAATACCGGCTACAATGTAGCCCAATATGACCGGTTGCTTCAGCCACTTGAAAATGACGGTTACAATACCGGCAATAATCAGAATTATGGCAAGATCCGATATTAAAGGAGCAACTTCTGACATATTAACGGTTATTTTAGATCGATAATTCGTTAAGGACCCGGATCAGGCTTTTGTCAATAGGCTTGTCCTTTTTGATTGCCTGGACAAAAGGAACATAAACAATCTCGTTGTTCCGTATGCCTATCATAACATTTCGCTGGCCTTCCATCAAGGCCTGGATTGCGGCTTCACCCAGCCGGCTTGCCAGTATGCGGTCATTGGCACTCGGAGCGCCACCCCGTTGCAGATGGCCCAGGATAGAAACCCTGACATCATATCCGGGATATTCCTTCTTTACCCGGTCGGCGTAATACATGGCACCTCCATTCTTGTTTTCAGGACTTTCGGTCACAATTACGATGCTGCTGTTTTTCGTCTTTCTGAATCCACGTCCGATGAATGTTTCCAACTGGTCCACGTCCGTCCGGTCTTCCGGAATGATGGCCGCTTCAGCACCGGAAGCTATTGCGCTGTTTTGTGCCAGGAAGCCCGCATCACGCCCCATCACCTCGACAAAGAAAATGCGGTCGTGCGAGGTGGCCGTATCCCGGATTTTGTCCACACACTCCACGATGGTGTTCAGGGCCGTATCATATCCTATGGTAAAATCGGTGCCGTACAGATCATTGTCAATGGTGCCGGGCAATCCTATGCACGTCACATCATACTCCTCCGCAAAGATCCGGGCTCCCGTCAGGGAACCGTCTCCACCGATAATTATCAATGCATTGATGTTCTCTTTCTGTATGATCTCATAAGCTTTCTTGCGTCCTTCGGGAGTGATGAAAGTCTCGGAGCGGGCTGTTTTCAGTATGGTACCTCCCCTCTGGATAATGCTGCTTACGTCTTCCGTAGTGAGTTCTTTCACTTCACCGGCAATCAGCCCCTCGTAACCTCTATAAATTCCTTTCACTTTAAATCCGTTAAAAATAGCGGCGCGGGTCACGGCACGGATAGCCGCATTCATTCCGGAAGCGTCCCCTCCGGAAGTCAGAATTCCTATATATTCATCTTTTTTCATCTATCTCAGTTCTTGTTTTGTTTCATTCTGCCAATATAGCTTTCAGTTTTTTCCGGCAGTGAAAAATACGGCTCTTTATAGTTCCCAAACTCACGCCGGTTCTTTCCGCTATCTCACGGTATTTGAATCCTGACAGGTACATCTCAAAAGGTATGAAATGTGACTCCGGTACACTTTTGATGGCATTACGTATCTTTTCCAGGTCATAGTTCTTGTCCACCTCCTCTCTACAGGACTCGTCCATGATCCGCGAATAATATGCAGGATCGGAGGATATGTACAGGCGGGTATGACCGACCTCCGCCCGGTAACCGTTGATAAACGTGTTGCGCATGATGATAAACAGCCACCCTTTGAAATTCGTGTTCTTGTTGTAACTTTCTTTGTGAAGCATTGCCTTGAGCAGGGTATCCTGCAACAGGTCTTCCGCCTTCTCCCTGTTAGCTGTCAGTTTGTACGCAAAACGGAACAGTTCGTCCTGTACGCCAAGTAGTTCTTTTTCAAAATTGAATTCCTTCATCGGTTGTGCCGGTTCCCTGTTCCGGAAGTGTCTGTTAAAGGTCGGACGGCTTTTCCGAACAAGAAAAGCCTGTCCGACCTTACGACATTCCAGATCTGGAATTATTTAACCTCGATAGCCTTGAAAGTTTTTTGTTTTTCTTCCTCCTTCATTTTCGGGATTTCAATGGACAGAATCCCGTGTTCGACTTTTGCGGAGATCTTATCCTTCTCCACATTTTCAGGCAGCAGGATGGTCTGCTGGAACTTGGAATATGAGAATTCGCGGCGGAGATACTTCTTGTCTTTCTTCTCCTCCTTCTTCTCTTCTTTCTTTTCCATGCAGATTGTCAGGTTGTTGTTCTCGTCAACATTCACCTTGAAATCATCCTTTGTCATTCCGGGAGCCGCCATTTCAACCTTGTAGTCCTTGTCATTCTCAATGACATTGATGGCAGGAGCCGTAACTCCCGTTTTTGCCAGCCACTCATTCTCGAAGAAATCGTTAAAAATACTCGGCAACCAGTTTGAGTTTGTTTTTACAGGTACCATTTTTACCTCCTTTTTTAATTGTTAATAAATAAAATATTCAAAAAGACAATACAATCCAGTCTGATTGACTGACTTTTATCGTCTGATCATACCTTGTTCAGCTACAGCCTTTGTCCGTTTCCGTATCTCTTCCGGGTTTCCAAGGTAGTAGTCCTTGACAAGAACCAGTCTGTCGTCAAATTCAAAGACATAAGGAACCGCCGTAGGCAGGTTCAGGTTGGAAATATCCGTATCGGAAATCCCTTTGAGATGCTTGATGATTCCGCGCAGGCTGTTGCCATGGGCGACTACCAGCAGGCTGTCCTTATACATCAATGCGGGAAAGATGATGCATTCCCAGTAAGGCATGACACGCCCAATAGCATCTTTCAGGGATTCCGTACGGGGAAGTTCCCTATCTGGCACACCGGCATAGCGGATATCCATGCCCGGATTACGGGGATCATCTTTGCCTACCGGAGCGGGAGCCACGTCATAGCTTCTTCGCCAGATGTGTACTTGTTCTTCACCATATTGGACCGTCGTCTCACTCTTATTCAGTCCTTGAAGCATGCCGTAATGCTTCTCGTTCAGCCGCCAGGTCTTTTCAACCGGAATCCAGTCTTCATCCAGCCGGTCCAGGACACAGTTCAACGTTTTTACGGCACGTTTCAAGTAAGAAGTGTAAGCTGCCTCAAAAGAAAATCCGGCCTCCCGTAATGCATCGCCTGCCTTGCAGGCTTCTTCGACTCCTTTCTCGCTTAAATCCACGTCCGTCCATCCGGTAAAACGGTTTTCTTTGTTCCATAGGCTTTCGCCATGACGTAATAACACTATTCTTTTCATGGATACTTCTCCTTTATGCAATGGTTATTGAAGAATCCAGATATACGTCCTGAATGGTGTTCAGAAGTTGAACTCCGTCTTTCATCGGTTTCTGGAAAGCCTTACGACCGCTGATCAGCCCCATACCACCTGCACGCTTGTTTACTACTGCCGTTACGACGGCATCATGCAGGTCGGATTCCCCATGGGATTCCCCGCCCGAGTTGATCAATCCGACACGTCCCATATAGCCATTCGCCACCTGATAACGACAAAGGTCTATCGGATGGTCAGTGGTCAGTTCCGAATACATACGCTCGTTTGTCTTTCCGAATCCGATAGCCTTGAAACCGCCGTTATTGGATGGGAGCTTCTGCTTCACGATATCGGCTTTGATGGTAACCCCGATATGGTTGGCTTGTCCTGTTAAATCGGCAGCGGCATGATAGTCGGTTTCATCCTTTTTGAAGCTGCTGTTTCTCAAATAGCACCATAAAATAGTAGCCATTCCCAGTTCGTGGGCATATTCAAAAGCCTGTGACACTTCTACTATCTGGCGGCGGCTTTGTTCCGAACCGAAATAAATGGTAGCGCCGACAGCTACAGCACCCATGTTCCATGCCTCTTTTACCGTACCGAACATTACCTGGTCGTAGCTGTTCGGATAAGTCAACAGCTCGTTATGGTTCAACTTCACGATGAAAGGAATCTTATGGGCGTACTTACGTGCCACAGCTCCCAGAACTCCGAATGTGGATGCCACGGCGTTGCATCCTCCTTCAATGGCCAGCTTTATGATGTTTTCGGGATCGAAATAAAGCGGATTGGGGGCGAAAGACGCTCCTGCAGAATGTTCTATCCCCTGATCCACCGGCAGGATGGAGACATACCCGGTATTGGCCAAACGCCCGTGCCCGTACAGGGCTTGTAGGCTCTCCAAGGTGCGTATATTCCTGTCGGAATTCATCCATACCTTATCTATCATATCCGGTCCCGGAATATGGATAAGTTGTTTGTCTATCGTCTTACATGTATGGTTCAGGTAGTACTCAGCCTGTCCTCCCAATAAATCTACTATTTTCATCTTATTTATTTTTATTGATTATTCTGGTTTATGACTCCCGTTCACCCAGTTTTGCATCCATAAAAAGGATAGCACTGTCTCCGGCTTTCCTTAGCCGACTAACAATATTGAGTACATTCGCTTCTTCTTCTACCTGCTCACGAACAAATTGCCACAAGAAGTTCTGAGTGGCATTGTCTTTCTCTTCGGATGCTACCTGTACCAATTCATCAATCAGTTTGGAAACATGTTTTTCATGCTCCAAAGCATGTTCGAATACTTCAACAGGGTTACCCCAACCTTGTGGAACCACATCGACCTTGTCCACTTTCGGGGTTGCCTCACGCTTAATCATGTACTCAGCAATGGCATATGCATGCCCGATCTCTTCTGCAGATTGTTTCTGCATCCAGCGAGCCATTCCGGAAAAGCCCTCTCTTTCCAGATAAAAAGACATCGATAAATACAGGTTGGCAGACCATAATTCTGCTGTGATTTGCTCATTCAGGGCATTTTGCAATTTTTCAGTCATGACGAATCAAACTTTTAATGTTAATAATAAATCCAAATTATCTCTCTTCTTTAAGAACAAGCATGGGCTTGTTTCAAAATTTCAATTAATACCGGACGTATCCCGCTGATAAAACATTCCACGGCGATCACCATCAGAATAAGTCCCATCAGTCTCATCATTACATTGTTTCCCGTCTCTCCCAAGATTTTTAAAAGCTGGGTGGACGCGCACAGAATAAAGAATGAAAGAATGCAGACCAAAGCGATTACGCCAAGCAATACTATTTTGAAAGTATATTCCGAAGCATCTTCCATCAATGTTATTCCACTGGAAATCGCTCCCGGACCGCATAACATCGGAATGGCAAGAGGTGTGATGGTTATATCTTTGGAATATTCTTTTCGTTCAGTTTCATTCAGTTTCACATGGGTGAAATGTGCCTGCAACATATCATATCCGATTTTAAAGATGATGATACCTCCCACAATCCGGAATCCGTCTGTTGAGATGCCGAAAAAATGAAACAGGAACCTGCCCGATAATGTAAAAAGGACTAATATGATAAATGCAATGGTACATGCTTTCAAGGCGATACATCTGCGTTCTTTCGTATCCATTCCATCAGTCATTTGCAGGAATACCGGCATCACTCCAAGCGGGTCCATCAAGGTGAATAGCGAAGTGAAACACAATGTTATATATACAAATATATCCATGATGACATATATTTTATTGTCGATTATTATATCGCAAAAAACATACCAGATAGCATTCTGCAATATTAAATTTTGCAGAATATCAATCTTAAATCCATACCGTCAAAAATAAGGTAGTCTCCGTTCGTTTTCCTTGGCGAGGATACGTAATAATTCCATAAATACCGTACTTACATATATACGGTCTGCATACAGCCCGCTGATGAAAGAATGGAAGGACATGTTCACATTCCGGCATAATATGAGAAATGTGTTTACCTGACATGATATGTACTGCTCGTGTTCAAGCAATTCATTCAGGGCATTCAATGGCGTTGTCCATTCATGTGTATCCCGTTTCATTTCATTGATTGCAACACATCCTCCATCATGGCATATCCGATTCATCATCTGATAAACCTTGTTCATATTGTCCTGTGCTTGGGAGTTTAGCCAGGAGCTAAGTATTGGAAGCCGTTCATCTTCAAAATAGACCTGCAATGACAGGTATAAACCGGTTGACCATATTTCTGTATTGATCAACTCATTCATGGCGTTTTCTATTCGTTTATCCATTATCACTCTGAATATTGAAAATCCATTACTAATATTATGTGTTATTCCCTGTATATAAAAATTCCATTCGATTGTGGGTAACCCATAAAACGGAATTCTTAAACGAGGCTTAAATAATAGGATACTTATCCGCATAGACAAATTGTCACAAAAAATAGTGCTATGGTGTCTTTTTGTCTTGTCTTCCTTGCAGAATATCCAATAAGATATCCAGTTCTCTTTCTATTCCTTCAATCTTATCGGAAATACAGTCCAAAGTATTATGGTGCAGACTAGCTTTACAGTCCTGCAACTCTCTTGATAGAGAAAGTACCTGCAACCAAAGTTCTTCCTCTGTGTGACAGGGGGAGTTACTATTATCTAGTACCATAGAAGGAGAAGGCAGAAAAGTGTCTTGGCATGTAATTTGTATGATAATGAACGGTATGTCCCGAAAGAGACAGGATGGAAATGAAAGGATAGAATATTCCACAAAAGACAGTAACAAACGAAGGGGGGGAAGTCGTTGGAGACAGTTGTCTCGCTTTTAAAACAAGTTGCTTTCATAATGTTTATAATAAGCCAACCCTGTTCCCTGGAGTTGTGTTTATATAAAGTTAAGCGTGGGAACTTTGGTATTACCGTTCAGAAGTATCCCCATACTCAACAACATATAATACACAAAGCCCCACGCCTATATATAACAAAAATCTATATAAATAGTACGTGGAGCGTCCAATGTATTATCCAATTGTTGTTTCGAAATTGGGGATTTCCTGAACTTGGATAATGCCTTAACGCTTTACTATAAATCTTCTATTTTTAAAAGACTAATACAAATGTAATAAAAGAAATGAATTCTTTCAAAGGAAATATCTCCTTTTTTAAGGGGTGGCTTAATTTTTCTTCATTAAAAGTCTTAGAATTACTGCCTGCCAAAGCCCGTCACAATTTTTTTGAAATCCTCAAGCTGTACATTAAGCTCTATATAGTACAAGCAGAAAAACAGACCATGATGCCGCAGGCAGTATAGGCCATAACCCACTCTTCCGTGAGTATCTTATCTATTTGACAATAATAAAAATGTAAAGGAGGATAATGGCATGGACAATATTCGTATCCCAATACATATAGGTTAACATATAAGGGAAAATGGTCACGGAGTCCACAAACCGTAGAATGAAAAAATATATTTCCATCGTGCACGGTTTATGCCTCTATCCGGATATTTGGCCGGTGCCGCAAAATGCACAATGCATACTCCATAAAAAACACCAGGGAGGAAAAATAAGTCATACTGAACAACGCCTGTCTGTAATGGGTCATGGATACAAATGGACTACAGATAATGGCTGCAATGGATATAACGATACAATCAAGCACAAAATAATGTACGAACGTGCCTATCAGTTGCATTTGGATGAAGCAGTACCACTTCATGCGATGTTTGGTTAGATTGAGTATGGATATAGGGGCTTAAAAATTAGACAGATACAAATTTACTAAAAAAGGAGAGGCTGTCTCAAAAGAGGTGTTTACAAACTTACTTTTGAAGATTTCATCCTTTCAAACTGCTTTTTCGTTGCCATAAGCCTCCTAAGAGGCTACTTTTGCAAGATTATATGCTATGGCTAGCAGGGCGAACTCAATTTCAACCTTCTTAAATCCACGAAGATGGAACCTCTTGAAGTGCTTGTTGTTCTTGAGGTTTCCAAATACGGCTTCCACATCCTGTGGTCGCTGACTGCGATATTTCAGACCTTCATCAGAGAGTAGCTTTTCACGTTCTCTTTCCTTGATTTTCCTCAGACGGTGATTTACCTGTACAATCCTTTCCGAGCGGCTTCTGTAGCACCGGCATCTTAACGGGCAGCCCTTATAGTTACGTGCCTTGTATCTTGATATGGTCTGCACAAAACCGTTGTTTGTTACCCGCCTTGCATCGGAGAGTCTTTCCATTCTCTGTCCCGTAGGACAATACATGCCGTCGGTTTCTTCGTTATGAAAATAATTGTACTTTATAAAGGTTTCAATGCCATGTCTGAAAGCATACAGATAGTTCTCTTCACTTCCGTATCCGGCATCACAGACAGACACGTCAGGGTATCTGCCGTAGAGGGAATGGAAATCATCCATATGCAGAGGATAGGTGGAGGTATCGCCCAACACTGATGGATGGTATAGTTCAGAATGAACTGTTTATTGGTACTGAACTGGGGATTGTATCCGGGTTTGAGTTGTCTGTTCTTCATATGGTCATCTTTCATGCGCATGAAAGTAGCATCATTGTCTGTCTTTGAGTAGCTGTTACGTCCGTCAAGTATCTTTCCCTGCGATTCATATTTCTTGAGCTGTTCAGGCCATGACTTCCTTACACGTCTTACCTTCGCTTTCATCTTCTTGTCAGCATCCACTCCATTCAGGGCATCATCTATCTGCCCGAGTGCCTTTTCCACTTTCTCCGGGGTGATATCCTGATAGGCAACCGGAGCGGAATCACGCAGTTCCTGCTTGGTGAGGGACTCGGCGTATTGCCATATCTCCTCAAGCTGTTCCGCGATTCTGGATATGCGGGTATGTATAGATTTGCCCCCCAGACGAACGTATAACGGTTGGCGTTCACCTCCATCTTCGTCCCGTCAGTACAGGCCACATCCAGACTTACAAAACCTTCCGCCACGAGAAACTTTACAATGGTTGCAAATATCGTCTTCAGCACATCCTTTAGCCGGCTGCTGCGGAAACGGTTGATGGTATTATGGTCAGGAGTTACATTGCCGGTAAGCCACATGAAGCGTATGTCATTACGACAGAACTCTTCTATGCGACGGCTGGAATAGATATTACGCAAATGCATAGACAAGAATCTGAAGCATCATGCGTGGGTGGTACGCAGAACAGCCTTTAGGGGAATACTTACGGTAAAGTGCTTCAAGGTTTATCTGTTCAATGATGCGGTGAACAACCCGGACCGGATCGTTCCGGGGAATAAAATCGCCTAAACATGGAGGTAAAAGCAGATTATCGTTGGATGTGTAACTTTTAAACATTATCTTTGGGATATCTTACTTGATGCCCTAAGATACAAAAAATTAGGGAGATGGGCAAGTTCTGGCTGAGCGAAGTTAGGGCTTACCCGATTTTTTGCAGACACAAAAAAGGCCATCCCAAAGTTTATTTGAGACAGCCTTGTTTATTTTATGTGCAAATGTAACTGTTATCCTAAATAACCATTCAGAATTATTTCAGCATTTCACCTTTTTCGTTGAAAAACACAACGCTTTCGGTTCCGACGGCATCAACCAAAGTTACTTTATAAGTCTTTACGCCATCTTCTGCCACTTCTACGGCTGCTTCCTTAATGGTGGATTCAGCATAGTCTTTCTTGATGGCGTCCTGAACTGCCTGCGGGAGTTCCTTTATATCAATCGGTTTAAACTCGTTCACCATTGCAACGATTTCAACATCTGATGCCATGTTGTTAGCGAATGCTACTGAACTACCTAATCCCATTACCAGTGCTACTGCAAACAATACCTTTTTCATAATGCTAATTATTAAATTGTTAAACATCTTATCGTCTTACGCTAAAGAATAGACAATCACCGTGCCAAATAAATGGATATTTATCATATTGCTGTAAAACAGACCCTTATGAATTATTCATATTGCATAATGCAAATGTCTGATGGGCATTTTTTCTACAATGATGTGGAATGCGATACACATGGCTACACATGGTCTAACGACTGTGAATAAGAGAGTTGAGACGTTAAAATCATGCAGACGGCATGCGAAAGGAGTCGTAACGAAAGTAATCTCTCCATTACGGCTCCTGGTTATTATCCTTCTACTGTTAAAAAGTAATATCCAATTTCACCATGAATGTTATCGAACGATAGCCGCACTCCTTGCTCAACAGGTTGTTCACCATAAACTGGAAAGCGACTCCCTTTGTCACTTTCACGCCGAAGTAATTGCGTATATGTTCGTAAAGGAGATGGCCCATTCGCTGGGATTTGAAAATACGGCGTTCTTCACCCAATTCTTTAAACGGTTCACCGGCTCTACTCCGCAGGAATATAGAAAACATTAATCTGCCAGATACCTTTTCATTCGCGGCGAGTACTCTGTCCGGTAGTTTCCGCAACTGTCCGTATAGATAATGAAATTGTCAATTTCCGGATGCTCTTTCTACAACTGACGGGCTTTGCGGCTCCCCAACGTCATAAAGGCCGTTGCATAGGCATCAGCAAGCATGCACTGATGGGCAATAATTGTAGCACTCAATATATCCTTTTGAACCGGATATCCTGTTATCGGATTGATGGCATGAGCGTATTTCCTTCCATCTTTCAGATAGAAATTACGGTAGTTGCCGGAAGTTGCGAGTCCCAGCCGTTCCGACAGTTGCACAATTTGTTCAAGCTCGGAGTTTGTTCCGGTACTGTCATCCTTCGGTCTGACAATGCCAATGCACCAATTCCACCCTTGCGGGTTCTTTCCTTTCGCTATCATTTCGCCGCCGATGTCTATCATATAGTTCGATATGCCTTTGCGGTCGAACAAACACGCGATTATGTTACAGATAGTACCGCCGCCGAGCACCGAGAAATTGAGCAGGATGCGGGGATCGTCTTTCATCACACGGTTGCCCTGTAAATGCACTTTTCGGAAGCCTACAAAGTGGCGGATACTGTCTACGAGTTGCGGAGTGATGCTGTCAAACTTTGTAAAGCCAAATCCCCACAGGTTGATAAGCGGTGCACAAGTTACGTCAAATATCCCGCCTGTTTGTTCCGACGCTTGCATGGCTGTGCGGAAAGGATTGCATCAAGTTATATATCTTACGATGTTTTTTGTGCCAAGTGTATCTCTATGTAGAATACATTTCTAATTAGCTAAGCGATATATGAAACTAATCTTATCGAAAATTTTGTCCGTATCTTCTCCGACCTTTGGGTTAATCAGTTCAGCATATATCTGCATAGAAAAGATTGATTTTGTGTCCTAATACTTTTGTAAAGTTTCTTATGGCACGCCTTTTAATATACCCGAAACAACAAAGGTATAATGTCCGATATGAAAAAAACTGGATTTTTATTGAAGCGAATCAATTCTTTTATTATTTTTACCTTTCCTTCCATAACCAACGTGGTGCGCCGTTGCGCCCTGCAGCTGCTCATGTCGAAACAGAAAACACTGGACAAGCAGACGCTGAAGGAAGCCTTACAGAAAGAAACACAGAAAATGTGAAATTATTACGTGGACTCCGACGGACCGCCCTGCTTGTGTTACCGGCTGCCTTGCCCGGGATGAACCTTTGAGATGCAACCGCCAGACAAAGGGGAAGAGGAACACTTCCATACCCGTAACCCGGCAGGACAGTCTTATGCCAGGGACACAACTATAGAAAAAAGGACAGACCTGATAGTAAGATGCGTTTGGTAAAAAAGGAAATGATGAATATTAATAATAGAAAAAGACATTTGTTCCGCAAAGCATACGCGGATATGTACATAAAAGAAGAGAAATATCTTCAAAAGGAGGATTGTTTTCCAGCCCCCCATTACTGGTAGTTTTTAGGAGATAAAGCCTAAGGATATTTTGTTTTTCTCACTTGAAAACCTTATTTTTGCATAACAAAAACGTCCTTTGAATGTATGCAAGATGAAACAAGCCGCTGAATTTCGCTCGTTTCTAAATAGTTACCTATTAAATAAAAATAACAAGAGAACTATTTAATTTTCAGTTAGATAGCAAAAGCATTGTGTTTCGCGGTGTAAACCGTTAGCTCTGGAAATAAGGGAAAGCGTTTTTTTACTCGTCTTCTTTTACCATTAATCACCTTTTCTACTAGTTCAACACTTCCGATCTCTTGGAGGTTTTCATTAAGTCTGTGAGCGTAATCTTTATAATTCTTGTAACGCTCAAGAATATTAAGCAAATACTTACTTCCTTTGTATCGTTCGATTATCTCGGCTGCTTCGGGTTCTACTTTTATATTGTATATTTTCTTAGTCTTAGCCCTTCGATATTCAATTCTGCCGTTTCTAATTTTCTCCAAACGACATAAATCAACAGTATTTATGCCTACAAGATAGAAAATTAACATAAAAATATCAACATATTGCTTCTGATGCTCTTCGCAAGGATAATCTCTTAGAGTCACAAGTTCCTCTGGAGTCAATGCCCTTTTTGCAGTTGCCTCTTGTTTTATTTTAAATCTCCTAAATGGATAACATGAAATAGTTTCAGTATTAAGAGCATCATTAAATACAGCTCGGATATTTCTCATGTGAATACTAATCGAGTTAACTTTAGAGGTCTCTGAAAGATGAATCTCAAAACTCTTTAGCCAAGCATAGGTCACATCTTCAAATCTAAACTTATCTGGTACATCCACAAAACGACATATGCGATCAAGTGTATATTGGTAGACTGCCTTCGTTTGGGGATTTTTCTTTCCTTCCACAAACCTTGTATAATACTGCACAAAAGAACATCCAGTTTCTTCCTGTTTCTCCTCTAATTTTCCCCTCAATAATATTCGTTGAAGATGCTCCTTGAACTGTTTTCCTGTCATTAAGTCCAACTTTCCGGCAATCCTTAAATTCAATAATTCCGTTTCAGCACAATGCACTCGCTGGGAGATATAGCCATTAAGGAATGACTTGTTAGGACCATTGATCACCTTTCCTTTTGTGGAATCCCACTGATCTGGAGATAATAAAACACCAAGATTGATTAAGGCCTGCTGCCTTTTGTGTGTGACATTAATTTTAAGAGGAAACTTTCCATCTTTCCTATTCACACGTTTGTCGAAATACAATTTAATAGAAGCCATAATAAATACTCAAGATTTGCATGATTTTTGCATGATTCGGCATCCGAAATGCCCAAAATTCATCCAAATAATGCAATTAAACTCTTTTTTTTTAATGACTATTAGCAGAAAAAAAAATGCCAATAATCAAGTTCTAAAACTTAAATATCAGCATTTTTCTTTGTCGGGGTAGCGGGATTCGAACCCACGACCCCCAGCTCCCAAAGCTGGTGCGCTAACCGGACTGCGCTACACCCCGAAACACTTGTAAAAAAAGAGAACTTCCTTTTTTTTGTCGGGGTAGCGGGATTCGAACCCACGACCCCCTGCTCCCAAAGCAGGTGCGCTAACCGGACTGCGCTACACCCCGTTCTTACAGGGAAGTTCCTTTCAAAAGCGGTGCAAAGATAGGGACTATTTTTAAATATGCAATAGTGAAAGAAGTATTTTTTCATATTTATTTTTTAACATCCTATCAGTCACATATTTGGATATATAAGAAAAATAGAAGCTATTAACCTAAAAAGTCCCGATTCCGTCAGAATCAGGACTTTTATGCTAAACACACGACAGAGACAAGTTATTCAAGATCCTCTTTGATCACTTCATCTATTTCCTTGATCTTCTTTTCTCTTATCTTTTTGCTTTGGGCAGGCTTCTTTTTGGTATCATCATACACATTGTCTGCACGATCCACCATCTCTTCACTCCAGTCATCATACATGTTCGATGCCGGCTGACCGGTCAGGGTGGTATTTTCTTCTGCGATAGGTACATCCCTATTAATTACTTTAGCCATATGTTCTACGTTTTATTGTTATGCTATAATGACAATAAAACATAGAAAAAGTTCTCTCTGTTAATGAAGTTTGATACTATTAGATAGATTTTAAACGGTACTTTCCGGCAATATTTCCGAAAGCTGTGAACTAAATCCCGTTTCAAACGTATAATACAGAAACATCACTATAAAAACAAATATCATGAGACTTAGAATTCCTAAACCTATGTATTTCATTGCTTTCGCCGGTATTGCTTTGTTTATGGGCAGTTGTGCCAAAAATACCACCATTATTTATGGCAACGGAGAAGATAACCTTCCCGAAACTCCACAAAAGGAGACGACACTCGTCACTTTCAATGCTTCTGTCGAAAGCCGAAACCTGACCCGTGCCATGTCTCCTATGAAAAAAGGAATCAAAAGCACTTTGTACGCCTATCAAAAGGCACAGAGTACCACCAGTCAGGAAACTCTGTTTGCCGAAGGGTTGTACATCACTTCCTCTCCGGGGGTATTATCCGGAAAAGACGGGTATAAAATGTATCTTGCGAACGGCATCTATAATTTTTACGCCGTATCCGACAACTTCTCAACCATACCGCCTTCTTTTACCGGACAAGAGTCAGAACCTTTATTCAATGGCATCGATTATCTTTGGTGGGGTAGTACCGACCAGGATGTAAGCAGTGCACAGATCAATATTCCCATTGTATTCCAGCATGCCTGTACACAAGTTGTCGTTGAAGTCTCTGCCGGAGATGGTATTCAATTAAGCAGGCTACTATCAGCTACTATCACTCCGCCGGTTCCAGGAGCGAGCATGACACTCTCCACCGGAGTTATTCCTCCCGCAACATCATATGACAAACCCGATAAAATGGGCATTAATGGATTTCTGGCGCAATATATCATGCTTCCACTGCAGACCAATGATCCGATGACACTTACGCTTGAAGTGGAAACAGATGGAAACAACAATTCGAAAACTTATAGCGTTCAGATCCCTGTCCCAAGCGGAGAGCTGAAAGCCGGAGATTCTTACTTATTCAGTGCGGTGATCAATGGCAGTTCCGTTTCTATTCCTTCCGTCAGCGTAAAGGATTGGACGGAAGTAGACGAGACAGGTAACCCGCTTTATCCATCACAAAAATAACAACTTTTATGCTTACACAATTTTTAAGTCTATTGGCTACTATTATCAGTGTCATCAGCTTGCTGATTGTCACTTATGGGGCGCTGATTGCTATCCTCTCTTTTATCCTCAATGAACTGAAGAGGATAACCGGCACCTATACCCCAACTAATATACGGAAGTTGAGAGCCGTATTCGGAACCTATTTATTATTGGGGTTAGAATTTCTGATTGCTTCGGACATCCTGAAAACTGTATTGGAGCCTACAATGAACGAACTGATTATTTTAGGCGGTATCGTTGTCGTAAGAACCATATTATCGGTATTCCTGAACAAAGAAATCAAAGAATTAGAAACAGAAAATAACTAAAATGTAATGAACCATCCATCTGTGGGGGTGTTTACATTATTATTAACTAAATAAAGGAGATCGGATTTATGAATACTGAAAAAGAGAAAACTTCATCGGAAGAACAGAAGAAGGCTGAAAAGGTACTTAAAGACAAAGTACCCGTACAGCAAACCGGAACTTACAGCGAAGCCACCAAAAAAGAAGTGCGCGATGCAGTAAAAGAACTCAATCCGGACATGAGCGGATTGGATAGGGGTTAACAGCCCCTATCTTCCCGGAAACATCAGTGTAAAACAGCTGCCTTTACTTATCTCTGAGGAAACAGTGATAGTGCCCCCATGCAGATTCATAATCTGTTTACACAAACTGAGTCCGATGCCGGACCCCGAAGGTTTCGTCGTAAAAAACGGAACGAATATTTTATCCATCACTTCCGGAAGAATGCCCTCACCGTTATCACGGACCGTCAAACTGCAGACTTTTCCGGGTATTTGTTCCAATTCCACTTCAATCTGCGGAGCAGTACTTTGTCCACAGGCTTCTTTCGCGTTTTTAATCAGATTAATCAATACCTGTTCTATCTGTGCACGATCAATGTAGAGAGTAGCACCTCTATGTGTAGCCGCAAAATGGATAAACGCATCCGGAAATAGTTTCCTCAGATCAGAAAAGAGTTCGTCTACCATCACCAATGCACAGACAGGAGTAGGGATACGGGTCAGCCGACGATAATTTTCCACAAACCCGAGCAGTCCCTTGCTTCTCCGATGAATGGTCTGCATAGCCTGCAACATGACACCGTATTCTTTCTCGCTAAGCCGTTCGGGTATTCCACGTTCACTCAATGTTTCAGACAGAGAAATAATAGGAGTAATAGAGTTCATAATCTCATGAGTCAATACCCGTATCAATTTTTGCCAGGCCTCCATCTCGTTACGTTCCAATACCGAATGGATATTTTTCAGACTGACCAGTAACCTTTCCTTGTTTTGTGCAGCAAACAGGGTGCAGGACACAGCCATTTCGACAGAAGTTCCTTGCTGCCGGATACGTACTACTTGCGTCTCGTTCCAGGAAGCGGTAAGCCACTCCTGAGGCAATTGGGTTTCTTGCCCGACCAAAGCCACAGCCGCATGATTCATCCATTCTACCCGGCCTGAGCGATCGGTCACCATCACAGCCGTATCTACCTTACTTAACAAATTCTCATAATATTGATGCTTTACTTCTTCCTCAAGCAGTCTGCCTCGGAACAATTTCAGCGTTTGCGAGAGTTCATCCGCCAGTTCAATCATCATCCTGCTTTTAAACGGCGGCTGAAAACTTTGCGTCATATCATTGAAGCGGATGCTATCCGTCAGTCGCCGCATCATGCCTGCCAATCTCATCTGAATGGAATAGAGGTGCACTCCTGTGGCAATCAGCAAAAGTATCACAATCAAAGTGCTAAACCACAATTCGTAATGGAAGAGCAGATATCCTCCGATGGAGAGTACTACCAACAAAAGGATGTGCAGCACTACACTGATAGAATAGCGTTTCATAAGCCGAGTTTTTCGAGTTTACGATAAAGAGCAAAACGGGTGATTCCCAGATATTCGGCTGCCCGGGTGATATTGCCTTCGCTCAGACGCATGGCTTTTTCTACGGCTTGCCGTTCCAACAGTTCCAGATTGAGTACTTCCTCTTCTTTTTTCTGCCGTACAGAAGAGTGGAAAAGGAAATTCTCCGGCTTCAGCAGAGAGCCGTCGCCCAGAATCACAGCACGCTCTATGGTGTGTTGCAACTCGCGCACATTGCCGGGCCAGTTATATTTCAACAATTTATTCTTCGCCTCACGCGTCAGCCCATGCATATCCTTTTTATACTTGCGGGCATAACGTTCCAGAAAGAATTCGGCCAGTAAGATGACGTCATTACCACGTTCACGCAGGGGAGGAATATGGATTTCTATCGTATTGATGCGGTAAAGTAAGTCCTGACGGAAGTTTCCTTCATCCACCATTGCCCGGATATCCGCATTGGTTGCACATACCAGACGTACATCGATAGGCACCGACTGAGTGGAACCCAACCGACTGATTTGCCTCTTCTCAATCGCAGTCAGTAACTTCGATTGCATTGGAAGTGAAAGATTACCTATTTCATCCAGAAACAAAGTTCCGCCCGTAGCCACTTCCATCCGCCCGGCTTTCGCCTTCCGGGCATCGGTGAAAGCACCCTTCTCATAACCAAACAATTCACTTTCAAACAATTGTTCGGGGATGCTGCCCAGATCAATTGTCACAAAGGGCTTTCCGTAACGGGGAGAACAACGATAGAGCAAACGGGCAATCACATCCTTTCCGGTACCATTCTCGCCCAAGATCAGGATATTCGCATCCGTTTCACTCAATTTATTAATGGTAGCAAACACTTCTTGCATGGCTGCCGACTCACCGATGATCTCGTTCTCTGATCCTCCCTGTCCGCTCAATACTTCCACCTGTTCCTTCAGCATATTCACTTCGTGACGTGACTGTCGGAGTTTCATACCCGAAGACAAGGTTGCCAGAAGTTTCTCTTTCTCCCATGGCTTGGGAATAAAATCTGTTGCACCAGCCTTGATGGCCCGTACAGCTTTGTCCGTATCGGCATATGCCGTCATAAAAATCACGATTGCCTGCGGGTCAATCTTCAGAATCTGTTGCAGGCTCTCAAATCCTTCCTGCCCACTGATGGCGTCACGGCTAAAATTCATATCGAGCAGGATGATGTCCGGGCCGAAAGTAGCCATAAAATATTCAATGCGATCGGGGGTAGTAGCCACTTTAATCTTTTCGGTATAAGGTTCGAGCAAAAGATTGAGGGCAAACAATACATCTTCATTATCATCTACAATTAATATCTTTCCAAGCTGTTCCATATTATATTACGAGCTAATTTATGTTCCTTTAAAAGATGAGATATACCAGTTGTACAGCTCGTCATATCCCGGTTATACATCTCGTACATCTTATCTCACTATGCAATGATGCCAATGTAAGCCGGATACAACTGCTTACCTTTAGGCTGAGGGCAAAGATACAGATTATATTCATGCGTTGTGTGTGCTAATTCGCACTATTTTTGTGCGTATATGCACATGAAGACAAAGAAGCGCGCACATATAAAATGCTATTAAAAAGCAACTTACATTCATGGCATACCTTTTGAATGATTTATATAAAAAGTAAATACACAATGAATCTGAAAACGATATTTATTATTGCCGGATGCAGTTGCATCTCATTGGTCGCCGCACAGGAACACACGATGGAGCTCTCTTTGGACGAGACCGTGAAGCTTGCCAAGCTTCAGTCGCCGGACGCACAAACGGCACGCCATAGCTTCCGTTCGGCTTACTGGAATTACAAATATTATAAAGCAAACTATTTGCCTGCTTTGAGCCTGACTTCGGACCCCAATTTAAACCGGGCCATCAACAAAGTGACACTGGGAGACGGAACCGTAAAGTTCGTAGAACAGAATATGCTCAGCACAGACCTCACCCTAAGCCTGACTCAGAATATTCCCTGGACCGGAGGTTCACTTTTCATAGAGACGGCAGCGCAACGCATGGATCTCTTCAGTGATCATACAACGGCTTGGCAGACTTCACCTATTAATATAGGTTACCGCCAGTCGCTCTTCGGATACAACAGTTTGAAATGGGACCGCCGCATTGAACCGGTACGTTACCGGGAAGCAAAAAAATCGTATGTAGAAACACTCGAATTGGTAGCTGCACGGGCTACACAGAAGTTCTTTAACCTTGCCACCGCACAAAGCAATTACGAAACCGCCACCATCAATTATGCCAACGCAGACACACTCTATCAATATGCCCAGGGGCGCTATAACATCGGTACCATTACCGAAAACGAAATGTTGCAACTGGAACTGAACAAACTAACCGAAGAAACCAACCGAATGAATGCCCGTATTGAGATGGACAACTGCATGCAGGAGCTACGCTCGTATCTGGGCATTCAAAGTGATGAAGAACTAAAAGTGAAAGTCAATGACCATGTGCCGGACTTCAGTGTAGAATTGCACGAAGCGTTGTTGCTGGCCAACGAGAACAGCCCGGAGATACAGAACATGATGCGCCGGAAACTGGAAAGTGAAAGCAATGTGTCGTATGCCCGAGCCAATGCCGGACTGAAAGCGGATATTTATCTGCGTTTCGGATTGACACAGACAGCCGATAAACTGGGGAGTGCATACAAACGGCCTTTAGACCAGCAATACGTCAGTTTGGGCATTGCGCTTCCCATTCTCGACTGGGGACGCGGCAAAGGCAAGGTGCGTGTGGCACGTTCCAATCGCGATCTTGTATACACACAGGTGGAACAGGACAAAACCGACTTCGAACTAAATGTGCGCAAACTGGTGAAACAATTCAACCTTCAAGCGCAGCGGGTACGGATAGCCGCACGTACCGACGAAACTGCCCAACGGCGTAGCGACGTGGCACGCAAGCTCTATCTGCTCGGTAAGTCGACCATTCTCGACCTGAATGCTTCCATCACAGAGAAAGACCAGGCACGCCGTAATTATATAACAGCCCTTTATAACTACTGGAGTTTGTATTACACCTTACGCAGCCTCACTCTCTTCGACTTTGAAGGGAAGGCACCACTCACCGAGAATTATGATCTGTTGATAGACTGATCCGAAACAAAAATCGTTAATCGAAAAAAAATAAAAATAATATGGATATTAAAATTGAAAAGAAACCCTGGTACATCCGCTATAAATTCTACATAGCCGGAGGCATTGCATTCGCCGCTTTCCTTGTTTACGTCATTATTTTGTCGGTCGGTCCGCGCAAGCTCCGCATCGAATCGGAAAACATACAGATAGCCGAGGTCAAAGACGGTAAATTTATGGAATATGTAGATGTGGAAGGGCTGATCCAGCCAATTCTCACTATCAAAGTGAACACCCGCGAAGCCGGCAGCGTAGAGCGTATCATCGCTGAGGAAGGAAGCCTGCTACAAAAGGGAGATACGATCCTTACCCTTTCTAATCCGGATTTGTTGCGCAGCATCGAGGACCAACGGGACGATTGGGAGAAGCAGCGCATCACTTACCAGGAAAAAGAGATCGAAATGGAACAGAAAAGCCTGAACCTAAAACAACAAACGTTGGAAACCAATTATGAACTGGCGCGGCTCAAAAAGAGCTTTGCGCTGGATAAAGAAGAATTTCGTATGGGTATCAAGAGCAAGGCACAACTTGAAGTATCGGAAGACGAATATAACTATAAGGTAAAAAATGCCGAACTGCAACGTGAAAGTCTGCGCCACGACTCGGCTGTGACCATCATCCGTAAAGATCTGATACGTACAGATATGGAACGCGAACGCAAGAAATATGAGCGAGCCACAGAGCGTCTGGGCAATCTGGTAGTGAAGGCACCCCTCGGCGGACAACTCAGTTTCGTCAAAGTGACACCGGGACAGCAGGTAAGTTCAGGTGAGAGCATTGCCGAAATCAAGGTACTCGATCAGTACAAGATTCACACTTCATTAAGCGAGTATTATATTGACCGCATCACCACCGGACTACCTGCTACCGTCAACTATCAGGGCAAGAGGTATCCGCTTCGAATTACTAAAGTCGTACCCGAAGTGAAAGACCGCATGTTCGATGTCGATCTGGTTTTCACCGGTGAAATGCCCGATAATGTACGTGTGGGCAAGAGTTTCCGTGTACAGATCGAACTGGGACAACCAGAACAGGCCATTGTCATCCCACGCGGTAATTTCTATCAGGCTACCGGAGGACAATGGATCTACAAAACCAATGCATCAAAAACAAAGGCAGTACGTACGCCCATCACCATCGGACGCCAAAATCCTCAGCAATATGAAATCACCGGAGGATTAGAGCTCGGAGATTATGTCGTTACGACAGGATATGATACCTTTGGGGAGGCGGAAGAATTAATACTGAAGTAATATAAAAAATGGATCAAACTCACCGCAGAGTAGCATAGAGATGGTTTTCTTTTAACATCCTATAAACAAGAGACTAAAACTCTGTGGTGCTCTGTGGTGAAATCAAACTCAAAACCATTACAAACATGAAAACTATAAAGCTGGCCTGGAAAGCCCTGGCACGTTTCAGAACATATACATTTATCAATATACTGGGCCTCGCCTTGAGTCTGGCTTGTGTACTTATCATCCTACGGTATATCCATCAAGAGGTTACTGTAAACCATTTCTGCAAAGACCTTGAAAACACCTATCTGCTATATTGCGAGTATGAAGATGGAACGCGGACAATAAGCAGCAATGAAGATAGAAATAACGACCCCAACTTTATCGATCCGCTGAAAGATCCGTCTGTTCTGAAAAGTACCCGGTGGATTAATTTCTCGGAAGACAGGATTACAGTCGGCAAACAGATATACAATGTGAAAACCGTGGTGACAGACAGTGCGTTTCTGCAAATACTGCCATATCCGTCTGTATCCGGTATCTCCTCTCTGAAATCTCCGAATGATGCCATCATCACCCGGCGATTGGCTGAAAGACTGTTCAAAGGAGAGAATCCGATTGGGAAAACAATGACTTACAGCACAGGAGACATCATCACGATTACGGGAGTAATAGGGGAGCCACCTACGAAAAGCTTTTTAGATTTCGACCTGATTGTATCCGAACAATTGCAACATTCATGGTCACGTTCAAGCTATAGCATGATACAACTGATGCCCGGAACGGACTTTAAGAAGCTGAACGTCAAGAACGAAAAGTTTATGAAGTTAAGGTGCTATATGGACACACCGACTCGCCTGCAATTTTTTCCATTAAAAGATTTCTATTTCGACAAGACCATTCGTATCTATGATAACGGTAAGAGTAATTTCCAAAGAGGCAATTATAATAATATCTTAGTACTTGCTGTTGTCACCATTGCTTTGTTGATAATCGGTTTGTTCAATTTCATCAATATCTATACGGTAATGATGCTCAAACGCGCCAGAGAGTTTGGAGTTAAAAAGGTATACGGTGCCGGTACAAAGGATGTATTCGCACAGATTTTCACTGAAAATTTTATCCTGACAGGCATGGCTCTATGTATATCCTGGTGCATCATCGAAATAACCGGTGGTATGATGGAACATGTGCTCCGGATACCGCAAATCTCCAATACGGAATTCAGTGCCATACTTTCTGTCGGAGTATTGATTCTGTTGCCATTATTGACTTCTATTTATCCATTCATCAGATACAATTACGTTTCGCCTTCCGTATCTATCCGTTCGGTGAATGCAGGAGGACATTCCATCGTATCCCGTGTGCTATTTTTATTCGTTCAGTACCTCATCACCTTTGTGCTTATTATTGTTTCTCTCTTTTTCACAAAGCAAGTGCGTTTCATGTTGGCTGCCGATTTGAACTATACTACCAAGGACATCATTCAGTGTCAGTTATATGCCGAACGTTCTTCATATGATCTAAATATGTCGAACGAAGAGTGGGAGAGACGTAAACAAAGAGAGAAAAGTAATCTGGCTTACATCAAAGAAGAAATGGACCATTCTCCGCTCTTTATCCGTTGGGAGTATGGAGAGAACCCGAATCAATTGGACGGTAATTATAATAATGTGCGGAATGTGCAGCGGGACGAGTTCAAGCAAGTTATTTATAGCAGTCTAAGCAACAAATATATTGAACTGTTCGGCTTTCAGCTAAAAGAGGGGCGCCTGTGGAATGACTCTGTTGATCAATGGAGTGATTATAAAATGATCATTAATGAATCGGCCAAATCACTCTTAGAAATAGATAATATAGAAACGGCCCTGATTCAACCCGAAAGAAGATTGTGGTGGTCTTCTTCAAAATCCGAAGAAATGGAGAAGAATCCTCCATATCAGGTTATCGGAGTGATCAAAGACTTCAAGATCGGTCACTTATCAAAAACCACTCCTCCGCTCTTCATTGTTTACGAAGATCCGCGGGGCAGTTATAGAGATCGGCTGATGGCACAAATCATTCCCGGAAAAAAGCAAGAAGCCATTGCCTTCCTGAAAAAACTTCACGATGAAATACTGGGCGAAGGTGAGTTTGAATACAGCTTTTTAGAAGACGAGATAGCGACCATGTATCAAGAAGATAAGCGAACTGCCGAGATATACTCCTTGTTCAGTGTCATTGCCATTCTTATATCTTGCCTGGGGTTATTCGGATTATCTATGTTCGACATCCGTCAGCGATATCGTGAAATTGCACTACGTAAAGTGAACGGAGCCACCCTAAAGGAGATCTATCCGCTCCTGTTAAAGAAATACTCGATTATTCTGGGAGTGGCATTTGTCATCTCAGCACCTCTGTCCTGGTATATCATCTCAAAATATCTGGAAGGATTTGCCAACAAAGCTCCTATATCCTGGTGGCTGTTTGCTGTTGCTGCCATAGTGACTTCCTTCATTTCGCTGGCCACTCTGATATGGCAAATACGAAAAGCTGCCAATATCAATCCGGCCAAAGTGTTGAAAGGAGAGTAGTAAATTTGTATTTTTGTGCGCATGCGCACTATGATCGTGCAAATTCACACGGTGTATCTATACATCATAAGCATATAAACAATAGTGTCTCAACGAGTTGCTTCTTTGGCATACTTCTTGAAACACTATTTGTATAAACAAGAACCAAATGATACGACACTATTTTAAAATCGCATTCCGAAATCTGCAGAAATATAAAACTCAGAGTATCATCAGTGTTATCGGATTGGCTGTAGGAATTACCTGCTTCACGCTTGCTACCTTATGGATACGCTATGAAATGACATACGATACTTTTCATAGAAAGGCCGACAATATCTATATGGTTAGAGCACAGCTCAAATCGGCAACCGGTGTACTAAGCAATTCACTGCCATATCCTGCCATAGAATATCTGAAAAAGAATTTACCCGAGATAGAAGACATCTGCGGAATCTCTCCCATAAGACGGAAACTTCAGTTCAATGACAGGAGTGAGAATCTGCTGACTGTCGAAGTAGACTCTGCCTTTATCAACATGTTCGATATACGTCTCCTAAAAGGAAATGTCAACTTTCTTAAAGAAAGAGGAAAAGAAATAGCCATCACCGAATCGCTGGCTAAAAGTTGGTTCGGAGAAGAAGACCCTTTAGGAAAAGAGGTTGAGTTGGGAGGGCGTCTTTGCCGGATATGTGCAGTCGTCAGCGATTGGTCACAACACTCCAATCTGGCATACAGTATCTTGCTACCCATCCGCCATTGCCCCGACTGGTTAAGTGAAACGGAACAAATATTTATTCGCATACGTTCCAATACGGACATCGAGAGCTTTCAAAAAAGAGTATCTGCTATCAACCTCTCTAAACAAGAAAAAGAGAGCAGTTTGGGCCAATTGACCATAACGCCGATTACCTCACTCCGTTATTCAGATTACTTAAATAGAGACGAAATCGTTATTTCGTTTAATTATATCCGTTATTTTGCCATAGCAGGGGCTCTGGTCATCCTATGCTCGCTATTCAATTACCTGACTCTCTTTATCAGTCGTCTTCGCATGCGTGGCCGTGAAATGGGACTTCGCAAAGTTTGTGGTGCCACAGACCATTCACTGTTCGCACTATTCTCCATCGAATACCTGTTAGTATTGATTGCCGGATCTGCAACAGGAATGGTCCTTATAGAGTTATGTTTATCACGATTTATAGAACTGGCACAAATATCAGAAACAACATCACTATATTCAGAAGCAATGATATACATCATTGCGGTAATTATCCTGTCATTTATCATTTCACAAATCCCTCTGTATTACTTCAGAAAACGGACCTTACAAAATAATATTCAAAACAAAAAAGAGACCGCCCAACGGGGGATATTTCGCAAATCCGGATTGGTCATGCAGTTAATTATCAGCTTAGGCTTCATTTTCTGCACAGCTGTCATGATGAAACAACTTTATTATCTGAAAAACACAGATCTGGGTATGGAACGACACAACTTAGCCAACGTTGCCATCTGGATGAAGGGAGGTGATATCAATGAATGGAATACTAAAATTGCCGGTTTGCCCATGGTTACGGAAACTTTGCCGCCACACTATTTCCCGATCATTCCCACAGGGCCAATGATGTATACAGAGATCAACGGATGGGATGGACAGAACAAAACAAATGATGAAACATATTCGGTCGGTATCATGCCTTCGGGCGAAGATTTCTTCAAATACTACGGATTGCATTTGTCGGAAGGAGAATGGTTATCTGATAAGAGTATTACAAATGATGTTATCATCAATGAAACCGCCGCATTAAAATTCGGGTGGAAAAGTGCCGTCGGAAAGAAATTCTACTCAGAATACGACGGACAGAAAACATTCTATCATGTGATAGGAGTTGTGAAAGACTTTAGCCATCTTCCCCCTACGGTTGCTCCGCAACCTATCGCCTTTGTCCGTGCCGAAGAGCAGCAATATTTGTGGGGACGTGCCAGTATCCTATTCAAGTTTAAAGAAGGAAGCTGGAAAGCTTGTCTGGACACAATTCAAAAAATGCAGAACGAAGATTTCCCGTCTTCTTTCATGAGACTGTATAACGAAGAAGAGGAATACAACAAATATCTGCGCTCCGAAGATGCACTTATGACCTTATTGGGAATTGTTTCTTTGGTCTGTGTCATTATCTCCATTTTTGGCATTTTCTCTCAAGTGACTTTGTCATGCGAACAACGACGTAAAGAAATAGCTATCCGCAAAGTGAACGGAGCTACCATAAAGAACATCTTGCAGATGTTCTTTAAAGAGTATTTCATTCTTTTGTTTATAGCCGCCATCATTGCGTTTCCAATCAGCCACATCATCATGCAAACATGGATTGAAAGTTACATCCGGCAAACGACTATTCCGGCCTGGATGTACGTCGCCATCTTTACAGGCATAGCGGGAGTTATTGTCATCAGTATTTTCTCAAGAGTATGGAGTGCTGCCCGGCAAAACCCGGCAGAGGTAGTAAAAACAGAATAAAAGAGGAAAAGTATGATACGACACTATTTTAAGATTGCTTTCAGAAACTTATTGAAATATAAGGCCCAAAGTATAATTAGTATAATCGGACTGGCTATGGGATTCACCTGTTTCGCTCTTACCGTTTTATGGATTCGCTATGAAATGACATACGACACTTTTCACGAGGGAGCCGACCGAATCCATCTAATATACAAGAAATCCATACTGGATGCTACAGGATTTGATAAAACGGTGCCATATCCGGTTTCAACTTCTTTAAAAAGAATGCTCCCTGAAATAGAGGATGCATGTGCTTTTGAATTTTATAAATCGGATATAACTGTCAATGACGGTGCCACACAACAGCTATACCGGATCAATGCTGACTCTTGTTTCATGAATATGTTTCGGATACGGGTTCTTGAGGGAAACCTTGACTTTTTAGAATCAGCCAATAAGATAGCCTTGACGGACAAAGCTGCCAACCGTCTTTTTGGAACAGAAAACCCTATCGGTAAAGAAATCAAAGTCTATGGAGACCCCAAAACAGTTTGTGCCATTGTCAACAGCTGGAGCGAACATACCAATTTACCATTCTCCATATTAGGAGGCGGAATACGGCAATGGCAGGACGTCTGGTACAATAATGGATTCTATGTTTTTATTAAACTTCATCAAGGAGTAGATGCCAAGGCACTAAGTAATAAACTGCAGCAAACAGAAATAAAGACAAATAAAAACGAGGGGGCTATCAAGGAGTTATTAATGATGCCTGTCAGTAAATGCCATTACACGATATTGGCAGACAATAATGCCATTCAGTTCAACTATATTATTCTCTTCGCTGTGATTGGAGGTTTGGTGATCCTTTGTTCGTTGATCAACTATCTGTCACTGTTTATCAGCCGCCTATGGATGCGGGCCAAGGAGCTTGCATTACGCAAAGTTTGCGGTTCGTCCAATCGGAACCTGTTTGCTTTACTGACCATCGAGTTCCTGGTTATCCTGATTTCGGCCGGATTGATAGGCATGGCATTAATAGAATTAGTATTGTCGGAGTTTAAGGAGCTTTCGGGAGTGACAGACGGAAATATATATTGGGAATCATCTCTGTATTTTATGATTATTATTGGATGTTCTCTTTGCCTCTTCATGCCCGTCACTCTCTATTTCAACCGACAGACCCTGCACACCAACATACAGAAGAGTAACACAAACAGACATCGATATTTCATTCGTAAGGCAAGTATCCTGTTTCAGTTATCAATCAGTATAGGATTCATTTTCTGTATCTGCATTATAATGAAACAACTCTATTTCCTAAGTACTACAGATATCGGCATAGAACGTAAAAACATTGCTACCTTAAGCTTGTATCCGCAAGACAATCTACCTCCCGCAGCAGATAAAATAGAGCAGATGCCTTCTGTTACTCAAATACTGAAAGGACATTTCTCTTTGCTCCCGAGAACAGTGTCTATGTCTATGGCTTTCAAGGACTGGGATGGCAAACAACCTTCGGACCCCGATATGAACATGGAAGTACTGATGGAAAGTGAGGAATTGGCCCAATTCTATGGCATCCGGCTTTTAAAAGGGAAAATGCTGAAAGAAGGAGAGAGTGACGCAAGCACTATTGTTATCAACGAAACGGCTGCAAAAACTTTGGGCTGGAACGATCCGATTGGCAAGAAATTAATCAGGCCTAACGGAACAGCCACCACTGTCATCGGTTTGGTCAAAGACTTCCACACTACTTCGCCCACTGTTCCTGTAAAACCAATAGCATTCATAGCCAAAGGGTTTTCCGGTTTCTATCTTGGCAAAGGAGATATTCTGATAAAATACAGGGAAGGGGAGTGGCCTAAACTGAAACAGGCTGTTGAAGATCTTTGCCGAAAAGAATATCCGGACACAAAAATCGTATTATCCAACATGGAAGATGTTTATAACGATTATTTAAAATCTGAACATGCACTCTTGAAATTATTAAGCTGTGTAGCAATAGTTTGCATTTTGATCGCAATTTTTGGAATATTTTCGTTAATAACACTGGCTTGCGAACAACGTCGCAAAGAGATAGCTATTCGAAAGGTGAACGGAGCAACACTTAAAAATATACTCTCTATTTTTGCAAAAGAGTACCTCATATTGATACTGCTCTCTTCTCTTCTGGCATTTCCACTCGGTTATGTCGTCATGAAGTCATGGTTACAGAGCTATGTGGAACAAACCTATATAAATGCTTGGATTTACATCGTTATCTTGGCAGGAACTACTATTGTCATAAGCCTTTGTATTGGTTGGAGAGTGTGGAAAGCCGCCCGACAAAATCCGGCGGAAGTAGTAAAAACAGAATAAAAAAATAGCATGATACGATCTTATTTAAAAATAGCATGTAGGAATCTTCTGAAGTATAAAGTTCAGAACATACTCAGCATTATTGGACTCTCCATCGGTTTTATAGCCTTTTTGTTAGGTGGCTACTGGTACTACTGGGAGCACCATTTTGACAGTTTTCATCCACAAAGTGAACATACTTATGCCTTGACGACTACCGGAATATTTAAAACAGCCGATGGGTTGGAAGGAGAACTGAACCAAATACACCAGCTGGCAGAGAAAGAGATAATAGCATTCCCTGAAATAGCTAAGGTATGCCATGTCAGCGATGTGAAATATGAAGCAGATGGTAAAGAAAGAAGTTGGATAGGAATGGCAGTAGACTCCACTTTTTTTGATATCTTCCAATGCCGGATGATCGAAGGAAATTATCATAAAACGCCTTATAACGCAAACTTTGTAATTCTGACCCGGAAAATGGCAAAACATCTTTATGGAGACAGCAGCTGTATAGGGAAAGAAGTGAAAATTAATAAAGAAATATCTTACACCGTTGCGGGAGTAATGGAGAATTATCCGCAGAACAGTGATTTTAAGTTTGAGTATCTCATTCTGAATACCCCCCAAGCCAATATTGTGAAGCGTAGCACCACTTATGTATTATTACACTCCAGTGCCAATGCATCACATCTGAATAAGAAAATAACATCTTTCCGGATTAAAGAGGCAGACACTCAAAGGGATACTTATTCCGAATGGCATTTCCACTTACGTTCATTGCCCGAGGTTCATGTCTACTGTTCTCCGGAACTCAAGGGAAGATTTCAACATATCGGCATTTTGGCAACAGCAGGTTTACTGGCTTTTGTCAGTGCGTTAATGAATCTGCTCGCATTGTTCATCGGACAACAGCAACGAAAAGCACGGTATAATTCAACTTTTTCAACTCTCGGAGCTTCTACCCTGAGCTTGGTAGGTAAAAACCTGCTTGAGCTCATTATACCTTTATTCATCGCTTTTTTGATATCAATGGGAGTTTGTGAGTTCTTATTTCCATATTATAAAGATTATACCAGCTTGGTGGCAGAGAGTAACAGTTATTATTTTGGCACGATTCAAAGCATCACCAGACAGGAAATATTTGGAACAGCTCTTTGGATCTATCCGTTATGTTGTGTTGTTTTCCTTGTCATAAGTCTGCTTCCCATCATCGGATTGCTGAAACGAAGCAGTCATGGGACTTCAACGTCCTTACGAAACGGATTAATCATCGGACAAATATTTATTGGTGCTTTATTTCTTTTCACTTCATGTATGTTCTACAGTCAATATAGCTTCATGACACACACAGATAAAGGGCTCGTTACAGACCATATATGGCAAATCGATTTAGGATATGATGCGACTTATAATAAAGACTGCAGTCCTTTTATAGCAGCATTAAAAGAAAGCTCTGCTATCGAAGGAGTGACAGCTTTAACACAGCCGATCCTTGTTTTCAGAGGGGAATGGTATTGTACTTTCATTACCAATTTCCCTATTGAAGGACGGAATTCTGATGAATCTGAGGAGGATAACTGCGTCATCGTACAAAAGAATTTTCTCCCATTCTTTGGGATGAAGATGAAAGAAGGAGAATGGATACAAAATCAAGGAACGGAAGATATCGTTGTCAATGAAACCGGGGCACGCCAACTTAATATCCCTTCCTTAACAGGTCGTCCTATTATCAATAATACAGGAACCGATGCAAAGTCTTATAGAATCAGTGGTATTTTACGCGACTATTACTATTGTCCGATGCAATATCCTCTGTCGAAGACCTTCTTTATGTATCAAAGCAATGCCGATGCTGCGAAAGCTTACAACGGTTTCCGGTACTTCTATATAAAGGTACGTCCGGGAAAAGAAAAGCAAGCATTGGAACATGTCCGGCAGATTTATCCGGAATATAGCAAAGGAGAGATTACTGAAGATGCACAGATCATTCAGCTCTCTACATTGATGGAATTGTTCAACCGGCCGGAAAAGATGATGTTCCGTATTTTCCTGTTATTGGCTATCCTTTGCATTCTCATTTCTTCATTCGGAGTATACTTTCTGGTTTCGCTCTCTACTGAGCAACGCAAGAAAGAAATAGCCATTCGGAAAGTAAACGGTGCACGATTCTCTGATATTTTGTGCCTGTTTTTTAAAGAGTATTTATGGCTGACTTTAACCGGTAATGCGATTGCTCTTCCGTTAGGATATATCTTTATCCGCCGCTGGCTGGAAACCTACGCATACCACACGGGCTTCCACGGATGGCTGTTTATATGTGTGTTTCTTTTTACCGGTATTATTGTTATCCTTTCCGTTATAAAACAAGTAATAATAGCAGCTAAAATAAATCCGGCGGAATGTATGAAAAGTGAATAAGCCGTCAGAGTGCGTATTCGCACCGGAATCGTGCAATATCACACACTGTTTTTGAATGAGCAATAGATGTAATATACATGAATACAGTACTATACAAGTTTGGCACATTTATTGAATCTATAATAACAATAATAAAGACATAAAAACAAATAATACAAACGAATTATGATATTACATTATATAAAAGCTACATTCAGGCAATTGATAAAACACAAAACGCAGACTATCATTTCTATATTGGGAATCACTTGCGGATTGCTTTGCTTCAGTGTTTGCAATTATTATAATCGTATTTTCAGTACTGGCAATAAAGATTTAGCGACTTATGAACGTCAGGCTGAAATATGGATAGAGGGAAATGCATACCAAGTAAATATTCCAATACAAGACTTTGAAAAAAAAATCGGAAAAGAGAACTTTGAAGCAGTTGCTTTTTATTTCAACGCTAATGCCAAGATTACTTTGGATGAAACCATTTATTATAAGATAAGCAAAACTGAATGCAATGCCGATTATTTCAAAGTATTTCCTGCCAAGTGTGTGAACGGGTCATTACAACAGTTTGGAATATCATATAATGAGGCAGTAGTAACTACTGATTTTGTAAGAGAATTCTGTGGTAATAAATCTCCGTTGGGAAAGAACATACTAACTGAAAATGGAAGAAACTATACGATTATTGCCGTCATAGAGCCTTATCCGGCAGGAATGAACAACTACCACAATCAGTATGATGTTTTTCTCCCGTTAGCAGAAAACGCTTCATTTGGAGCACACAAAATCTTATTAAAACATGCAGAAGATGCCGAACGGCTCTCTCAATATCTACAAAAGTTGGAACTTTTTCCAAAATTCCCGGAATGGGTACCTCAAATAGTATTAGAAAGCAAAATGGAGCACAAGTCCGGTGCCGAATTATGGATTGCAATTCTTGGGATATTGGTTTTATTGGTAGGTATGATCAACTATTTCTCGTTCAGCATAGGAACATTTGCCAATCGCTGCAAAGAAATCAGTCTACGTAGTACATTAGGAGCTACTTATTCAGGACAATTCATGCTACTTTTCCTTGAACAAGCTGTCGTTATCCTGATTAGTGGAATAATCACCTTAGCTGTCACCGAAAGTTTCCTACCCTGGTTTATAAGTACGTTTTCGTATGAGATGCAAAAAGAATTGTATATTGATACCTATCGGCTCTGGAAATACGAATGCCAATACTTGATTGGGATACTGTCAATCAGTGCCTTAGTCTCTCTTCTTTCATCATGGTATATTACGCGTAAAACTGCGGCGCAAGGTTTAAAGGGGGGAACTGCTACCGGTCAGCGTCACATCATAAGAAACTCTTTATTGGGTTTCCAACTTTTCTTCTCCCTTTTATTCGTCATTGGAACAGTCAGTATTTGGATGCAGATGCAGGAGTATAACCGAATAGCCAATCCGTACTTGAGTGCTAAAGAAAAGAAAGAAATCATGGTATTGGATATTAGAGGATATAACCGTATCGAAGAGAACCGGCAGGAACTTATAAGTTTTCTCCGTTCACGCCACTGGAACGAAAAAATGGCATATAGTAACAGAGATTATGCTCAGGATTATGGGTTCACAGAACTTATTTACGTTTCAGACGAATATTTTGAATTGATGAATATAGATTGTAAACACCAGGTAGGGGAACCATTTTGTTATGTAAACGAACAGCTATATCAGACTTTACAGACAGATTCTACTCCGGAAATCTATCGTTATCAAAACAAAATATATCCAGTGAAAGGTTTGGTACATATAGGTTGTGACTCACCAAGCGCAAAGCTACTCGCTATTCTGCCCATTTCTGCAATGAACAATGAAATTGGAAAAATTTATATCCAATTAGCCTCCAATGTTTCTCACAAAGATATAGAAGCAGAGATGGCCGGGGAGATAAATCAATATTTGCCGCAAAACGAACCTTTTGAGTTCATCAGCTTATATAAAGAACAAATCGGTCTGAGGACTATCTCACTTATATGGCTATTCATTGTTTGCTCCTCTATTTGCCTACTGATTACGATGTTAGGAATTTATGGTGCAATCAGTATTGACACCGTACGCAGACAAAAAGAGGTGGCTATCCGTAAAATTAATGGTGCACGCCTGTTGAATATTTATTGGTTATTTGGGAAAACCTACCTGATTTTATTCTTAATATCTTCTATTTTAGGGAGTTTGAGCAGTTTGTTTATCATGATTACAGGTAGCCAACATAAAATCATTCTATTTGATTACGCTAACCCATGGCTTTGGATATATTCTCTTTTGCTCTTAATAATAATTATAGCAGGTACTGTTAGCTGGCAAATATACCATATTGCACGAACTAACCCGGCAGAAGTTATTAAAAACGAATAAAAACAAATTACACTATACACCATTATGATACTACATCATTTAAAAATAGCCATTCGCAGTCTCTTGAAGTACAAGACTCACTGCTTGATCTCAGCCATTTGCCTTTCGGTAGGTATGACCTGTTTCTGTATTGTACATTTCTACATTAGTGAAATAGATGGCGCCACTCGTCGTCTGCCCAATTTTGAACAGAGAATCGGACTCCGGATCATGAACCCCAACAATAAGGAAGACAGGGCATGGGGATGGTTTCTCACCCCTTCCCAAATCAAAACATTAACAGATCATCCTATACCCGGAATCAAACAGCTCAGCTGCCGATCCTTTGAAAGTCAATCTGAAGTCGTCTTTATCAATCAAGAACAGGAGGAAAAGCCCTATATTGTATCTTATATAAGTACAGACCCCAACTTCTTCCCGCATTATCAAGCGTCATTCTTATACGGGAATACACTTCCTGTTGAACCAGACGAGGTTGTGTTATCCGAAAGTTGTGCCCGCAAAGTTTATGGAGAAAAGAATCCGGTCGGTACTCTGCTGAAAATAGTACAATTCAAAGAAGAAGAAGAAAAGAAAAAAGACATTTATTACAAAGTCGTTAACGTAGTAAAAGAGTTGCCGAAAGTACTCCGTGTACAAGCCGATATCTATTTCTCTTATCGCAGAGACGATGCCCAGCAAAATGGATTTATTATGGAAGGAGTGTTAGACACTCCTGACGGACTTGATAAAGCAAATGAAAGCTTAAAAGGAGTCCCTTTTCTGCATCGTGGAGAAATGACATATCTTGTTGCCTCCAAAGAAGCCGATTCATATCAAGAGCCACAACGCCTCATTGCTATGGCATTCATCACTTTCTTATCTTCCTTAATTTTGTTATCAGGCATGATTAACTTTTTAAAGTTTATCATACAATCTTTCTATAACCGAAACCGTGAACTGGCATTGCGCAAAAGTATGGGAGCAACTGCCCGAAGTTTGTTCGGACTATTGTTTACGGAAGTTTTCTGGATGCTTACCTTCTCTTTACTTCTTTCTTTGGTATTGTCTGAATGTGTAAGTGGTCTTCTTGTATATTACATTCCGCCAAAAGAAATGATTCCAATAGATATACAAACATTATACTCTATCCAATTCCAAGTATATTTAGGTTTACTCATAATTTGTGCAATCATTATTCTCTTTCCAGTCAGACGACTTCAAAGATCCGGACTTGCAAGCAATATTACGGGGAAAAGTCATAAACATATTTTCCGCAATATCATGATGTGCATACAACTATGTGTGTGTATTTTCTTCTTGGGAACAGCCATTGCCGTTCATTTATTCAATAAGGAGGATAACCGTCTATACCTTCCTTTATCCGACCAAGAAACAGGCCGTACTTTCTGCCTTCAAATGAATAGCGTTACACTCTATAAAAACAAAGATGCTATCCTCTCACAAATAAAGATGTTACCCGGAGTGGAAGAAACAAGCGCAGCTTTGATGACCGGCTCATTCAACTCTTTCTTGACCAGCAGCTATGAGTCTGCGGATCATCGTACACTTACCATCAATGTCCGGCAAGGTGATCCCAGCTATTTCCAGTTCTTCCGGATTCCATTTCAAGGGGAAACTGTTGATGCCGATGCAAGTAAAGTGGTCTATATCAGCGAAGCCTTCCGGCAACAACTGGACAAAGATTCTATCAGCGGAAACGTGAAATTAGGAGAGGAGAGCTACCGGATCTTAGGAACCTATAAAGCCTGCTACGGAGAAAATCTTTCCGAATATAACCAATACCACATATCCGTATTTTTCCCCACCAAAGAAATATCAGTCATATACATTCGTTTTCGAAATGACATTGCCTTTTCTAAAGCGAAAGCACAAATAGAGAAGGTATGCCGTAACTATGTACCAGAATCACTGGCATTAGACATAGAGCCCTTGGACGTAAGAAAAAGTACGACTCAGGGAATTAGGGACATGATGGGTGATATTTCACTGTTACTTGCTATCATTAGTATATTGCTTGTGGTGTTAAGTGTGTATTCTGCGATCTCCATGGATACCGTTAGTCGGCAAAAAGAAGTAGCCATTCGTAAAATTAACGGTGCTACACCTAAAGTGATCGCTTTCATGTTTGGAAGAGTCTACATCATCCAATTCATACTGGCCTATATGATCACTTATCCATTGTTACGGCTACTGATCATTGATATGACCAAAAGTTCTCCAATCAGCAGTGTCAGCGGATTTGCCTGGGGCATTTACCTGTTCATTGTAATAGGTTTGCTTATCTTTGTAACAACGGCATACAAAATATACAGAGTGATGCACCTCAACCCGGCCGATATCATTAAAAATGAATAATATAAACCAATAAAAAATTACCATTATGATTAAAACAGTAAACTTACAGAAAATTTTCAAAACCGAAGAAGTAGAAACCTGGGCGTTAAACAATGTCAGTGTAGAAGTGAAAGAAGGCGAGTTTGTAGCCATTATGGGACCATCCGGTTGCGGAAAATCCACTTTGCTCAATATTTTAGGTCTGCTTGATAATCCTACAGGAGGCGAATATTACCTGAATGGGAAAGAAGTATCCAAGTATACGGAATCGCAACGTACCAATCTCCGCAAAGGAGTTATCGGTTTCGTATTCCAGAGTTTCAATCTGATCGACGAGCTGAATGTATACGAGAATATTGAACTGCCATTACTTTACATGGGTATTCCCGCTTCTGAACGTAAACAACGGGTGGAAAAAGCAATGGAACGCATGGCCATCACTCACCGCAGCAAACATTTCCCCCAACAACTCTCAGGAGGTCAGCAACAACGTGTTGCCATAGCACGTGCAGTCGTTGCTAATCCGAAGTTGATTCTTGCCGATGAACCTACCGGTAACCTTGACTCCAAGAATGGTAAAGAAGTGATGGGACTGCTGAATGAACTTAATAAAGAAGGAACTACCATCGTCATGGTGACACACTCCCAACATGATGCAGGATTTGCTGACCGAGTGATTAATCTGTTTGATGGTCAGGTAGTAACAGAAGTAAGTATTTAACTTTAAACAGAATGCAATATCCGGTTATACTGAAACTTATTTTAAGGAGTTGGTGGCGAAATAAACTATTCGCCTCCATCTCCTTATTGAGCTTAGCGATTGGCATTACATGCACTATCTTGCTGATATCATTCGTTACTTATGAGTACACTATAGAATCTTCCAATCCAAGAAAAGAAGATATTTTCCGGCTAACACAAAATGTTCCGGTTATGCAAAAGCAAAAACAAGGGACCTTTGTTTATGGAGGCAGTGTTCCAGACATTGTATCCCAATTCCCGGAAATTGAAAGCTATCTGCGAATGAATGAACTTCAAACGTCAGGTATTCGGGTCGGAAATGAAAAATTCGACAAACAAACAATAGTTAAAGCAGATAGTTCACTACTTCATTTTTTCCCTTTTGAAACAGTATATGGTAATTTGCCTGAAGTATTATCTCACCCCGGTCAAGTAGCCATCAGCGAGAAATTAGCTCGTCTTTATTTTGGAAATGAGAATTATGAAAATCGTACGATTACACTGGAATTGCCCGATACCATTTATACGGTACAAGTAACTGCGGTATTCAGACATTATCCACAAGCCATGTTACAAGCTGATATCCTTACCTCGTTGTCAGATCCCGAGCAGGGAAGCTCTTGTATGATTCTCCTGAAAAAAGAAGTCCAGTCAGCCTCATTTCGTCAACGATTTGAAGAAACAGGACTGCCTACTTTGATGGGAAAAGGAAATTATCAGTTGTTAGGTCTGCAAGATTCTTATTTCAATACAGACCTCTCTGATACTTCCCAAACTATGGAACATAGAGAAATTACATTACTCAGCATAGGGCTGTTATCTGCTTTGTTAATATTATCCATAGCCTGTTTTAATTATGTCAATCTTAGTTTTTCACGATTGCTGAAACAGGTTAGAATGCTCCATGTAGAAACATTAATGGGAGCTACCCGTCAATATATACACAAGCAACTATTTGCCGATACTTTTCTGACTGTCATGCTTGCGTTCTTGCTGTCTGTACTGTTGATAAATGATCTTTTACCGGCATTCAACTCTCTTGTAGCAGCGCATTTAACATTCGGTTTCATATTTTCGGGAAAGGTATTGCCATTATTAGCTTTGTTTATTATAATCTTATCTGTCATTCCCGCACTTTACATGAGCAGGAAGATGTATTCTCTGTCAGAAAGTAATTACCGCCTGTTCTTTATTGGTAAAAAAAAGAGGCGCATAGTCTCTATACTGATTATACTCCAGTTCATAATATCTATTGCCTTAATGACAACTTTCTTAATTATACGTTCACAATTAAATATGATAGAGAATGAAGGAAAGCGTTATGAAAATATAATTGAACTTGGAGATGGACAGCAACTATCATTACTCCCAATATATAATGATTTAAAAAGTCTACCTGGAATAAAAAGTGCGATTACTACCCGCGGGAACATTTTTGAACCCTGGAGCATGGCAGTACCTGTGAACCAGGAAGGAGAGGAAGAAACACTGGTCATGGTTAATTTGTACAATGAAAGCCCGAAGTTTCAGGAACTATATGACATGACTTTACTTCATCCGGAACGTACTAAAAAACTAATAGCCCAAACCGCTATACCGGTTATTGTCAATGAATCCTTCCAACATCATTTTGTACCCGCAGGAGAAGACCCCATTAGTCAGCCACTGAACAAATACAACAAGAATAATACTCAGCAAGGAGCTATTATTGTAGGAGTAATCAAAGACTTTAAACTGACCTCTTTTAATCAACCGGTAGCCCCATTGCAAATGATCTTGCAAGAAGTCCCCGAGAACCAATGTTATTATATATCTTTAAAGATCGATCCGGACCAACGAGTTGAAACCTTACAAAAGATACGACAACTATGGGAAACACATTTCCCTAATCGTTCTTTTACCGGTACAGATTTGTACATGAAATATTTGTCATTCAATCAAGAAGTAACTAATTTCTCTCAATTATTATTGGTATACTCAATCATAAGCTTATTCTTGACAGCTTTTGGTCTGTTCGGCATAGCATGGTACGCATCCGAACAACGCACTCGGGAGATAGGAATTCGTAAAGTGAACGGTGCTTCCACCTGGCAAATCGTTTGGTTACTTAATCGTCCATTCTTGTGTTATATCTTAATCGCATTTATCATCGCAACTCCCATTGTATATACACTAATGTTGCACTGGATAGAGCAATTCGCTTATAGAGCCCCCATTGGATTGAAAGTTTTTATTCTTCCTCTATTGATAACTTTAGTCATGACAATATGCACTGTTAGTTTTAACAGTTGGCGGGTTGCAAAGTCCAATCCAATAGATGCAATTAAAGAATAGATAATGTCATGGGATACCCCTGATAAGGATAAGGATATTGATAACGTAAACTATAAATGGAAACAAAGGAGCCTTAAATGAAAAAGGGATTATGTCAAACAACATAATCCCTTTCGTATATTTATTCCTTATCTTGTTTATAAAAGATCAAGTGCCTTGAAACATTTCACCAACTTACCGATAGCAAAGTCAATCTGTTCTTTGGAATGTGTAGCCATTAATGAGAAACGAATCAACGTATCGTTCGGAGAACATGCGGGAGGAACTACCGGATTTACAAATACGCCCTCGTCAAATAACATTTTGGTTACCATAAATGTCTTCTCCATATCACGTACATATAGCGGAATAATAGGAGTGGAGGTGTGCCCGATTTCGAAACCAAGCTCACGGAAACACTTTAAAGAGTAATTGGTAATGTCCCATAAGTGTTCGATACGTTCTGGTTCGTTTTTCATAATCTGGAGTGCGGCACGAGCAGCGGCAGTGGCAGCAGGCGTATTACTTGCACTGAAGATATACGAACGGGAATTATGACGCAAATAATTAATAATGGATTCATCAGCAGCTATAAAACCACCGATAGCAGCCAATGACTTACTGAATGTACCCATGATAAGATCCACTTCTTTAGTCAGCCCGAAATGATCACAAGTACCACGTCCGTTATTGCCCAGAACTCCCAAGCCGTGTGCTTCGTCTACCATGATATTGGCATCATATTTCTTAGACAAACGAACGATCTCAGGCAAATTGGCTATATCACCTTCCATACTGAATACTCCATCTACTACAATCAGTTTCACTGCATCCGGACGACACTTCTGCAACTCCTTCTCAAGAGATTCCATGTCGTTGTGCTTAAACTTAAGGATGGTAGAAAAAGAGAGGCGACGTCCTTCAACAATAGAAGCGTGGTCAAGTTCGTCACAGATCACATAATCTTCACGACCTGTCACACACGAAACTACACCCAAATTTACCTGAAATCCTGTGGAATAAATGATAGCATCTTCTTTGCCAACAAATTCGGCCAGTTCTTTCTCCAATTGAAGATGAAGGTCAAGTGTACCGTTCAGAAAACGCGATCCGGCACAACCCGTACCATATTTGCGGGTAGCTTCAACAGCAGCCTCAATTACTTTCGGATGATTAGTCAGGCCTAAGTATGAGTTCGAGCCAAACATTAACACCTTTCTGCCACTCATTATCACCTCTGTGTTCTGTTCACTTTCGATACAACGAAAGTATGGATATACGCCTTTAGCCTTTATCTGCTGAGGGAGGTCGTATTTAGCTAACTTCTCTTGTAATAATCCCATGAATAGTTATTTATATAATTCGCTTATTGACTACCTTATTTATAATAGTCTAAATCCTTTTTCCTTAACAAGTGTTTAAAACAGGGGGCAAAGATAACAAAATATGTTTTTAGCTGTTCTTTTTCTATGAAAAAATATACTCTTTATAGTTTTAGAAAGCTGGGAAAGGGCAAAAATTAAGATATTTATATTACTTTTGTCGACCACAACATATAAATGATGGAACCAACTTGCATGATCGAAAACAAGAAAAAAATAATATTCATCGTTAATCCAATTTCGGGTACACAAAGTAAGGAACTTGTTCTGAGTCTACTGGATGAGAAGATAGATAAGGATAAGTATACTTGGGAAATTGTGTATACCGAAAGAGCCGGACATGCAATCGAAATAGCAGCAGATGCGGCAGATAGCCACACAGATATAGTAGTGGCTGTAGGAGGCGATGGAACAATCAATGAGATTGCCCGTTCGCTGGTACATACCAATACGGCATTGGGCATCATTCCTTGCGGCTCCGGAAACGGATTGGCACGACATCTTCAAATTTCGATGGATCCGCGTAAAGCACTTGAGATTTTGAATGACGGATTAGTTGATATTATAGATTATGGAAAAATAAATGGTACAGACTTTTTCTGCACCTGCGGAGTAGGATTTGATGCTTTTGTCAGTCTGAAATTTGCCAATGCGGGTAAACGCGGACTCTTGACTTATCTGGAGAAAACTCTGCAAGAAAGCCTGAAGTATCAACCAGAAACCTATGAACTGGAAACAGAAGACGGTACTTCCAGATACAAAGCCTTCCTGATAGCTTGCGGCAATGCTTCACAATATGGAAATAATGCTTATATAGCTCCACAAGCTACGTTGACAGACGGTTTGTTAGACGTAACCATTCTTGAACCATTTACCGTACTGGATGTTCCGGCACTGGCTTTCCAACTCTTCAATAAAACAATTGACCAGAACAGCCGAATTAAAACCTTCCGTTGCAAGAAATTGTGCATCCACCGCAGTTCACCGGGAGTAGTCCATTTTGACGGTGATCCGATGCAGGCTGATGAAGATATCAAGATAGAGCTGATTCAGAAAGGATTACGAGTCGTTGTACCTACCGATAAAAAAAAAGATAATTCCAACGTACTGCAAAAAGCACAAGAATATGTGAATGGTATCAAGCTGATGAATGAAGCCATCGTAGAAGACATAGCACATAAAAACAAAGTTATTTTGAAAAAAAATAAGCAGCTGATACAAAAGCTTACTAAAAAATAGCCCTTTAGAAATAGTACAGAATCCGAATTAATATGTACTTTTGCAGACTACTTTAACAAAAATATAAAAATAATATATTAAATATGTTCAGAACGCACACGTGCGGAGAATTAAGAATCTCCGATGTTAATAAACAAGTCAAGCTGTCGGGATGGGTACAGCGCAGCCGTAAAATGGGAGGTATGACTTTTGTTGACCTTCGTGATCGCTACGGTATCACTCAATTAGTATTTAATGAAGAAATAGACGCTGAGCTTTGCGAACGTGCCAACAAGCTGGGTCGTGAATACGTTATTCAGATTGTCGGAACCGTTAACGAACGCTTTAGTAAGAACGGAAATATTCCGACCGGTGATATTGAAATTATCGTTTCGGAACTGAATATCTTGAATTCGGCCATTACTCCTCCTTTTACCATTGAAGATAACACAGATGGTGGTGACGATATCCGCATGAAATACCGTTATCTGGACTTACGTCGTAACGCTGTCCGTTCAAATCTGGAGTTACGTCATAAAATGACAATAGAAGTGCGTAGTTATCTTGATAAACTGGGCTTTTTGGAAGTAGAAACTCCGGTATTGATCGGTTCAACACCGGAAGGAGCCCGTGATTTTGTTGTACCTTCCCGCATGAATCCGGGGCAATTCTACGCATTGCCACAATCTCCACAGACCTTGAAACAATTGTTGATGGTTTCCGGTTTCGATCGTTATTTCCAGATTGCCAAATGTTTCCGTGACGAAGACCTGCGTGCCGACCGACAGCCGGAGTTCACTCAAATAGACTGTGAAATGAGCTTCGTAGAACAAGAAGATGTAATCGTTACATTTGAAGGAATGGCCAAACACCTGTTTAAGGTTATTCGTAATATTGAACTGACAGAACCATTCCCACGCATGCCTTGGAGTGAAGCAATGAAACTGTATGGTAGCGACAAACCGGATATTCGTTTCGGTATGGAATTCGTTGAATTAATGGATATCCTGAAAGGACACGGTTTCTCTGTATTTGATAATGCTGCATATATTGGTGGTATTTGTGCCGAAGGTGCAGCCAGCTATACTCGTAAACAACTGGATGCCTTGACTGAATTTGTGAAAAAACCGCAAATTGGTGCAAAAGGCATGGTATACGCCCGTATTGAAGCCGACGGTACTGTAAAATCAAGTGTAGATAAATTCTATACGCAAGAAGTATTACAGCAATTGAAAGAAGCTTTTGGCGCTAAACCAGGCGATTTAATTCTGATTTTATCAGGAGATGATGCCATGAAAACTCGTAAGCAACTCTGCGAACTGCGTCTGGAAATGGGTAATCAATTGGGATTACGTGATAAAAACACATTCGCGTGCTTATGGGTAGTAGACTTTCCACTATTCGAATGGAGTGAAGAAGAAGGTCGTCTAATGGCTATGCACCATCCGTTTACTTCGCCCAAACCGGAAGATATCCATCTGTTGGATACAGATCCTGCAGCTGTACGCGCCAACGCTTACGATATGGTAATCAATGGTGTAGAAGTAGGAGGAGGATCAATCCGTATCCACGACAGCCAGTTACAGAATAAAATGTTCGAACTACTCGGATTTACTCCGGAACGTGCACAAGAACAATTTGGTTTCTTGATGAATGCCTTCAAATTCGGTGCGCCTCCTCACGGTGGTTTGGCTTACGGATTGGACCGTTGGGTATCTCTTTTTGCCGGACTCGACTCAATCCGCGATTGCATTGCATTCCCGAAAAATAATTCAGGCCGTGATGTTATGTTGGATGCTCCTGCAGCACTTGATCCGTCACAACTGGAAGAACTGAATCTGATTGTAGATATTAAGGAGTAAGTGAAAGAGTCAGTACGCATTTTTCGATTTGCCGTAATTGGTACGCTCAATGCATTAATCACAGCCTTTGTTATTTGGCTGATGATGGATGAATTGTCATACGATTACATTCCGGCTAACATTACAGCGTACATAGTAGCCCAGATACATAATTTTATCTGGAGCAAATATTGGATCTTTCCGATTGAAAATAAAAAGAATAATATCTGGAAGCAGATATTATTCTTTTGTTCAGCTTTCGGATTGGCATATAGCGCCCAGTTCCTCTTTTTAGTTACTTTGGTAGAATGTGGGGATGTAAATGAGTATCTGGCACAATTCCTGGGATTGTTTATCTACGGAACAGTAAACTTCATCGTCAATAAGAAACTTACATTTAGATAAAAACTATTTTAAAATATTCAATAAAAAGTCCCGCAGATTATAGACTCTGCGGGACTTTTTATATTTACAGAAACGCAAGACTTCAATCGATAAAACGTTTCGTCAGGTTACCATATTCATCTATACGTCGGTCACGAAGGAAAGGCCACCAGCGACGTACATTTTCCGAGCGTTCAAGATCTACTTCAACAACTATATTTTCGGGACGTTCATTTCCTGCCTGCGCCAGATATTCACCTTGAGGACCAACAACAAAACTATTCCCCCAAAACAAAATACCATTGGTCTGCCCTGACGGATCGGCTTCGTGGCCTACACGATTTACAGAAATCACCGGAAGTCCATTGGCCACCGCATGTGCGCGCTGAGAAATAATCCAAGCATTGAGCTGACGGGCTTTTTCATCATCCGTATCTGAACTTTCCCAACCGATGGCAGTAGGATAAATCAAAATTTCAGCTCCTTTCAATGCCATCAGACGGGCAGCTTCGGGATACCATTGATCCCAGCAAATCAATATTCCCAATTTACCCAAAGAAGTCTGTATCGGTTCAAAACCAATATCTCCCGGAGTAAAATAAAACTTTTCGTAATAGGCCGGATCATCAGGTATATGCATTTTACGATATTTACCGGCAATGCTTCCATCCCGATCGAAAACAACGGCTGTATTATGATATAATCCCGGAGCACGTTTCTCAAATAAAGAAGTAACAAGCACTATCCGGTTAGTTGCCGCCAGTTCGGAATAGAATCCTGTAGAAGGTCCCGGAATCGGTTCCGCCAATTCAAATAGATCAGTATTTTCAGTTTGGCAAAAATACAATGAATTATGAAGTTCCTGAAGAACGACGAGTTGTGCGCCATGAGCGGCACAAGCTTCAATGCTTTTAGCCAGATTCATCAGATTCATCCTAATATCTGACGTATTGGCCTGTTGAATGATTCCTACTTTTATTTTTCTCATACTCAAATTTTATTATTTAATGACTCCCATCGGATATTGCATTGTTACGCAATGTAATGACCCGTGTTGTTTAATGAGTGCACGACAATCAATGCCCACCACTTCATATGCCGGGAAAGCTTCACGAAGCACTGTTCTTGCCAGTTCATCATTTTCCGGCTGATTATAAGTGGGATAGAGCACAGAACCGTTCAAAATCAGAAAATTAGCATACGTTGCAGGCAGTCTTTCTCCAGATACTTCTATTTTATCCGCCATAGGTAATGCCAGTAAACGATAAGAATCACCAGATGCCGTACGGAATGTTTTCAACTGTTCTTCCATTTTATAAAGCTCCTCATAATGTTCATCTTTGGGATCGGAACACTTCACATATGCAATTGTATCCGGAGAACAAAACCTGGCTAATGTGTCTATATGACTATCCGTATCATCTCCGGCCAGATAACCATGATCCAACCACAACACCCGTTGCAAATGAAATACTCTGCGGAGGTGTTCCTCTATGTCAACCCGATTCATCGGTGCATTACGATGCGGAGACAATAAACATTCGGAAGTAGTTAGCAATGTCCCCATACCATCACTTTCAATAGAACCACCTTCAAGCACAAAGTCCAGACAATCTTTATATTGCCCTTTCAGAACTCCAGCCTCTACAGCCTTACGGGTTATCTGATTATCTAAACCGGCTTCGAACTTTTCTCCCCAACCATTGAAAGTAAAGTCCAGCAAACATGCTCCATTCGTATTCATCAGAGTGATGGCCCCATGATCACGTGCCCAAGTGTCATTCGTTTCGCACTCCAGAAAACGTACATTGTTCATATTCACTACTCCGGCTATCTGATTCTTTACCACCTCCGGACAGGGAGTAACAATAAGCAAAAGTTCACGCTTGGCAATTTCACGAGCTATGTTGATAAAACATTCCTGAACCTCAGAAAGCATATATGCCCAGTCTGTTTCAGCATGCGGCCATGTTAATTGCACACCACTTTGCAAAAACCATTCCGCAGGCAGAAAAGGAGCCAACATCTCTACCTGATCATCGACAGTTAAACCAAAGCTCAGTTGCAAATCTTTCTCTGAACCTCCTGAAGTAGGAAGACCGACTATTATTCCCATTATATTTTAGTTTTTTGAAGAATAGGATACGGATAACAAGTGGATACATCTTTGAATGCCACTTGCTATCTATGTTATTTATTAGATTTACGATCAAAAAATGGATTCTTGGAAGAAGCACTAACCGGAATAGCCATTACTTGGCGACACCCCTTCAACCAGTCGAGACGTTGGGCAGCCAATCCGGCCGAAAACATTACACGGGTGTCTACCCGCAGATCAGCAGCTGTAGCACATGCCGAACCAATAGCAATACCCACATCAATACTATTCAATGCACAAGGCACACCTTCGGCACGCCCCGCACAAGTAGCATAACCGCAATGCCCACAATTCAGTCCCTGTGCTTGCTCCCGTGTACCTATTAACAGAATACATTCAGCCTGGAGAATATTATCTGCATCCCGCAAGAAAAATTTCATTCCCATCTCTTCGAACATAACTTTCAATGTGTCCGAAAGTAACTGTATTTCTTTATCGGTGACAACTGCAGTTTCTATGATATCAATTCCTTTCCCTTTAGGGGCGGTACGGGCAGCAGTCATCATCTGCCGTGCCACATTCAATATATGCTCGTGGCGACTATCTCGTTCGTTCAGTATCATATCTTGTCCATTAATTAGTGATACAAAGATAAAAGAAATCCCGCACATATTATGAATTTTCACTAACTTTGCAAGATAGATTTAAAGATACACAATGTTACAAATAGACAATGCATGCATTGCTTTCGGGGAGGATATACTTTTTTCTGAGTTTTGCATGCAGCTTAAAAAAGGCGAAACAGCTTGTATAACAGGAGAATCCGGACGTGGAAAGACTTCTCTGCTCAACGCAATCATGGGATTCGTTCCTTTACGGAAAGGCCGAATCAAAGTAGGGGATATTTTACTTGAACCTGCCACCATTGATATTATACGCCGACATATAGCTTGGATTCCACAAGAGTTAGCGCTTCCCTCCGAATGGGTAAAAGAAATGATAGCACTACCTTTTGCACTAAAAGCCAACCGACATATCTCTTTTTCTGAGGAAAAACTCTTCACTTATTTTGATGAATTAGGTCTGGACAAGGACTTATACCAGAAGCGGGTAGGAGAAATATCCGGTGGACAACGCCAACGCATTATGATAGCAGCGGCAGCTATGCTGGAAAAGCCTTTGATTATTGTAGACGAACCGACATCTGCATTGGATTCCGGTTCTACAGATAAAGTTTTAGCTTTTCTACGTAACCAGACAACAAAAGGAACAGCTATACTTGCCGTTTCACATGACCGGGCATTCGCCTACGGATGTAACCAGCTAATCACATTATAGTTATATGGGAACTATCGATATATCTTATTTCAACCTACTCGTAGGACTACTACTATTGGCAATCCCGCTTTTCTACCTGTGGAAATTCAAGACCGGATTACTGAAAGCCACCCTGATAGGGACGGGGCGCATGATTATACAGCTCTTCCTGATAGGCATGTACCTCAAATACCTGTTCCTGTGGAACAATCCATGGATTAATTTTCTTTGGGTTATCATCATGATTTTTGTAGCCGGACAAACCGCCTTAATGCGCACCGGGCTAAAACGTGAAGTACTTTTGATCCCTATATCCGTTGGATTTCTGTGTAGTGTTGTTCTGGTTGGCATGTATTTCATAGGCATTGTATTGCAACTGGACAACGTCTTCAGCGCTCAATATTTTATCCCCATCTTCGGGATCTTAATGGGAAATATGTTATCAAGCAATGTCATTGCATTGAATACATATTACAGCGGATTGAAACGGGAGCAACAATTGTACTGTTATCTGCTCGGCAATGGCGCCACCCGCCAGGAAGCACAGGCACCATTTATACGGCAAGCTATTATAAAATCCTTCAGTCCACTGATTGCCAACATCTCAGTAATGGGATTAGTAGCACTCCCAGGTACTATGATCGGACAGATTCTGGGAGGAAGCAGCCCGAATGTCGCCATCAAATACCAAATGATGATTATGGTCATTACTTTTACGGCTTCCATGCTATCACTAATGATCACCATCTCACTGGCCTCCCGTAAATCATTCGATGAATATGGCCGTATGTTACAAATAACCAAAGAATCCCTTAAATAAGTAACCATGACACTGACCGACTCCGTTTTACAATTAATAAGCGAAATACATATTCCGGGATTCTTCATTACCACAGATTTTCTGCAAACTGGAGAATTTCTCCCCCAAGGAATAGATTTTTTTTTAAAAGAAAAGCATGCGAAGATAATTCAAGGTGCCAACGGAAGAAAATTCATTTATCAACAATCCGGCTGGCGCATAGCATTCACATTCTATCCAACCGATCGGGTAGTCGATGAAAAATATGCAATGAAAAACAAAATGATAAAGAAACGATATGATTATTGATGTAAATCAAATCATTACTATCAATATTTGCCTATATTTGCGAACATTAATAATTAAACAATACTACAAAGAATATGTACATCAGTCACATTGCTATCTGGAGTACCCATTTAGAAGAGCTAAAAAATTTCTATATTACTTATTTCAACGGAACAAGCCATGAAAAGTATATCAATCCTAAAAAGGGATTTGAATCTTATTTTGTCAGTTTTGACCAAGGATTCGCTTCCCTGGAAATTATGCAACGACAAGACATTACTACCCCGGCATTAAAAGATAGCCTCGGATTGGCCCATTTCTCCTTTTCTGCCGGTAGTAAAGAAGCTGTATTGAAACTCACCGAACGTCTACGCAAGGATGGCTTTACGATCGCAAGTGAGCCACGGACTACAGGAGACGGCTATTTCGAAAGTGCAATCCTGGATCCTGAAGGAAATATTGTAGAAATCACTATTTGACACGCTTAGCAAGTGCAGGTATGTAGCGAAGTTGCACATATTGCTCGCCAGGATTAATATACCGATTGTCCATCAGTATCTTCTTAACTTTGAAATCTTTCAGCCGGTAACGGATATATCGTTGTGCATTTGCAGGCTGTACTTCCACAAAGGACTGAAGGGCAATCGTCCCATCAGTCCGAATAATAACTTTAGCCTTGGCCGTACGAAAAGAAAGAGCATCGTCCTTTTTCATTTCTTTCATATGGTATTTATCGATCCAGAAAATAGCCGTTGCCTTGGAAAGGCTATCTACTGTTTCTTGCAATCCATTTTCCTCTTCAGTAGCAGATATAGGAGTTTCTTTATGCTGTTGACATGAAATAATAAAAAAGAGAGAAAAAAATAATAATAGAATTGCCTTCATCGGTTTGTGCTTTTATAAATTTGGAGGTAAATATATTAAAAAATCAATAAAAGCAAGGTAAAGTATTGGCTTTTTCTTATCTTTGCAACAAATTTTCTACTGATAATGAAAATTAAAGAAATTGTAAGCGCCCTTGAACGGTTCGCGCCTCTGCCATTGCAAGACGGATTTGATAATGCCGGCCTGCAAATCGGACTGACAGATGCGGAAACAACAGGGGCTTTGTTGTGTCTTGACGTTACCGAAGCTGTGCTTGACGAAGCTATCGCGTCCGGCTGTAATCTTGTTATATCCCATCATCCCCTTATTTTTAAAGGTTATAAATCGATTACCGGTAAAGATTATGTTGAACGTTGCATCTTAAAAGCAATCAAAAACGACATCGTCATTTATTCGGCCCATACCAATCTTGACAATGCTCCGGGGGGAGTGAACTATAAAATAGCTGAGAAAATAGGATTAAAAGATGTACGCATACTTGAACCCAAAGAGAACTGCCTGATAAAGTTAGTCACATTCGTCCCGACCGCACAAGCCGAAGAGGTCCGTAATGCTTTATTCACTGCCGGATGTGGATATATAGGCGACTATGACTCATGCAGCTACAACACAGAAGGCGAGGGAACTTTCCGTGCACAGGAAGGAAGTAAACCTTTTTGTGGATATATAGGAGAACTTCATCATGAAGCGGAAGTACGGATTGAAACCATCCTGCCGGAATATAAGAAAAGAGAGGTTATCCGTACGTTACTATTGACACATCCCTATGAAGAACCGGCATACGACTTATATCCTCTTTACAATAGTTGGGCACAGGTCGGAGCAGGAATCATCGGAGAGCTGGAAGAAGCTGAATCGGAGCTTGAATTCCTGAAGCGTATAAAGAAGACATTTGAAGTAGGGTGTTTGAAACATAACAAACTAACAGGCCGCCTGATTCAGAAAGTTGCCCTCTGTGGAGGGGCAGGAGCTTTCCTTATTCCACAAGCTATAGGTAGCGGAGCTGATGTTTTTATCACAGGTGAAATTAAATATCATGACTACTTTGGTCGTGAAACAGACATTTTACTTGCAGAAATAGGACATTACGAAAGCGAACAATACACAAAAGAAATTTTTTATTCCATAATACGGGATTTATTTCCTAATTTTGCACTCCAATTTAGTAAGGTTAACACGAATCCCATTAAATATTTATAAGTAAAATGGCAAGAGAAGCTAAAAATGAACCGAAAGAGTTGACAGTGGAACAAAAGTTGAAAGCTTTGTTTCAGCTGCAAACAACATTATCTAAAATTGACGAAATTAAAACGTTAAGAGGTGAACTTCCATTGGAAGTGCAAGACCTTGAGGACGAAATTGCCGGTCTGAGTACACGTATCGATAAGATCAAGGCGGAAGTAGACGAACTCAAATCAGCTATCGCCGGTAAGAGAGTGGAAATTGAAGCAGCCAAAGCTTCGGTTGAGAAATATAAATCACAGCAAGACAATGTTCGTAACAACCGCGAATATGACTTCCTGACAAAAGAAATCGAATTCCAGTCCCTGGAAATAGAGCTTTGCGAAAAAAGAATCAAAGAATTCACTGCAGAAGAGCAGGAAAAATCTGAAGAAATAGAGAAAAATACCAAAGCACTGGAGGAACGCCAGAAAGACCTTGACCAGAAAAAGAATGAGCTGGACGAGATCATCGAGGAAACTAAACAAGAGGAAGAAAAATTGAGAGATAAAGCTAAAGATCTTGAAACAAAAATAGAGCCGCGCTTACTCCAGTCTTTCAAACGTATCCGCAAGAATTCACGTAACGGATTGGGTATTGTTTACGTACAGCGTGATGCATGCGGTGGTTGTTTTAATAAAATTCCGCCTCAGAGACAGTTGGATATCCGTTCACGTAAGAAAATTATCGTTTGCGAATATTGCGGACGCATCATGATCGACCCGGAACTGGCAGGTGTGGAGATAGAGCACAAAGTAGAAGAAGCACCCGTTACAACCAAAAGAGCTATCAGAAGAAAAGCTGAATAAAGCCTTGCATTGATATTCTGATGGTCCAATTTTAAAAGTTCGGAATTCATCATATTTAAAACCCGTAATTTTACTATAGCCCGATTGTTAGCATAGTAAAGTTACGGGTTTATTCATTAATATCCGTTTCTTCAATAAAGAAAGTATATTCCCTTTAAGCATAGTGATTCTCTTATAGACAGGATAAACAAATATTTCTTTTCGTTGTTATGTTTTCATTTCTAAATAACCTAAACTTATGAAACTACGAATAGGAAATATCATGTTCTTGCTGTTTCTTTCGTCCGTAGCCTTTCCACAGGCTACGAACCGCTATCTGGACAAACCTTTGCCACAAGAATGGGAAGAAGATGCACAAATTTTTCAGCAAGTATTGCCGGTGGATGACCAATGGTGGAAAGCTTTTCAGGATCCGGTTCTCGATTCTCTTATTTCTGTTGCGGTCAAACAAAACTACTCGATACTGACCGCTATTGACCGTATCAATATGGCAAAAGCCAACCTGAGGATGGAACGTGGAAACTTTTTTCCAACGATCGGACTGAATGCCGGATGGACTCGTCAACAAAGTAGTGGCAATACCAGTGAATTGCCTCAATCCACTCAGCATTATTACGATGCCTCGCTGAATATGAGTTGGGAATTAGACCTCTTCGGAAGCATCCGTAACCGTGTAAAAGCTCAGAAAGAAAACTTTGCTGCCAGCAAAGAAGAGTACACCGGTACAATGGTATCACTCTGCGCCCAAGTAGCCTCAGCATATATCAACCTGCGGGAGCTGCAACAAGAATTGGCGGTAATACAAAAGAACTGCGCATCGCAGGAAGCCGTATTGAAAATCACAGAAGTGAGATACAATACCGGACTCGTTTCTAAATTGGACGTAGCACAAGCTAAATCTGTGTTTTTCAGCACAAAAGCCTCTATCCCCCAAATTGAATCGGGTATCAATCAATACATTACTACCCTTGCTATACTATTAGGCACTTATCCTCAGGAGATACGTCCCACATTAGAGTCTCCAGGAATATTGCCTGACTATATGGAACCAATTGGAGTAGGACTTCCGGCCGACTTACTGCTTCGTCGTCCGGACATCCGTAGTGCAGAACGAAGTGTGAATGCTCAAGCGGCTTTAGTGGGGGCATCCAAATCGGACTGGCTGCCTCAGATTTTTCTAAAAGGTTCGCTTGGTTATGCTGCTAAGGACCTGAAAGATCTGACCCATCATAAGAGCATGACCTATGAAATAGCACCGGCATTAAGCTGGACACTTTTTAAAGGGACTCAATTGGTAAATGCCACCAAACTGGCTAAAGCACAATTAGACGAAGCTATCAACCAGTTTAATCAGACTGTATTGACTGCCGTACAAGAGACAGACAATGCCATGAATGCTTACCGGAACTCCATCAAGCAAATAGTAGCTCTACGCGAAGTGCGTAATCAAGGACAAGAAACCTTGACACTCTCACTGGAACTCTATAAACAAGGATTAACCCCATTCCAGAATGTACTGGATGCACAACGCTCGCTACTCAGTTATGAGAACCAACTGGTCCAAGCAAGAGGATATTCCTTGCTCCAGCTGATAGCCATGTACCAAGCCCTGGGAGGCGGATGGTCCGGAAACCTAAATGATTAACTATAAAGACCTATCATAATGAAAAAACTAATGTATATTTTTCTCATCTTTCCTTTGGTAATGACCGGATGTAAAGGAAAAAAAGAAGCCGGAAGAGGAGAGATGCCTACTCCGGAAATCAGTGTGGCATATCCACTCGTACAAAACATTACCCTGACAAAAGATTATCCGGGATATCTGACTACCGAACAAACCGTAAATCTGGTAGCCCGGGTCAACGGCACCCTGCAATCCGCCTCATTCACACCGGGGACTCGTGTAAAGCAGGGGCAACTCCTGTTCGTTATCGAACCTACTATCTACAAAGATAATGTAACACAGGCTGAAGCGCAATTGAAAACTGCGCTTGCACAACTGGAATATGCCCGCAATAACTATACCCGAATGAAAGAAGCTTTGAAAAGTGATGCAGTCAGTCGTATACAGGTTTTACAGGCAGAATCAAACGTTGCCGAAGCCACCGCTGCTGTTAGCAATGCTGAAGCCACCCTGAATACTGCACGTACCAATCTGGGATACTGCTACATTCGTGCTCCTTTCAATGGAACAATCAGCCGCTCGCTTTACGATGTAGGAAGCTATATCAGCGGAGCCGGACAACCTGTCACTTTGGCCACGATCTATAAAGACGACCGAATGTACACCTACTTTAATGTAGCAGACAACCAATGGCTATCCATGCTACTTTCACAAACCGGTAAGGAGAAAGAACTTCCCAAAAATGTTATCGTACGCTTGGGAGAAAACGGTACACAAAACTATCCGGCTACACTGGATTACTTATCGCCCAATGTGGACCTGGGTACAGGAACACTTAACGTACGCGCCAACCTCGATAATCCGAAAGGGGTTCTGAAAAGCGGACTATATGTCAGCATTACATTGCCATATGCCGAAGCGAAGCAAGCATTGCTCGTACCAGAAGCCTCTATTGGAACAGACCAGTTAGGAAAATACCTATATATTGTAAATGATTCGAATGTTGTGCGCTATCGCCACATCCAGCCGGGACAGCTGGTTAACGATACGTTACGTCAAATTAAAAGCGGGCTTTCGGCTAAAGAGCAATACGTCACAACGGCATTAATGAAAGTGCGTGACGGCATGAAAATCAAGCCAATATCAGTCAATCACGAGTCACAAACCTCTAATCATTAAGTACATGTTTTCAAAGTTCTTTATCAATCGGCCTATATTTGCCACGGTACTGGCATTGATTATCGTGGTGGCGGGATTGGTAACATTAAATATATTGCCTGTCGCACAGTTTCCGGAGATTACTCCACCTACAGTACAGGTGTCTGCTTTCTATCCGGGAGCAAATGCTGAAACTGTAGCTCAAACTGTCGGCATCCCCATTGAACAGCAAGTGAACGGAGTAGACGGTATGCTTTACATGAGTTCCACCGCATCCAGTTCGGGTGCCTATTCACTGACTATAACCTTTGCCGTAGGCACAGATATCGACATGGCTACCGTACAGGTACAGAACCGGGTAAGTGTAGCGCAATCTTCACTGCCGGAACCAGTTGTAGTCCAGGGAGTAACTGTACAGAAACAATCGTCCAACATTGTGATGTTTCTCACAATGCAGGCAAAAGACTCTGTATACGACGGACTATATCTTACGAATTATGCACAACTAAATCTGGTAGATCAATTAACACGAGTACCGGGTGTAGGAGCTGTCAATGTAATGGGGGCAGGAAACTACAGTATGCGTGTCTGGCTCGATCCGGAAGCAATGCGTATCCGTAATCTCTCTCCTGCGCAAGTTTATCAAGCTATCCAGTCACAAAACATTGAAGTCAGTGCCGGCTATATCGGACAACCTATTGGAAAAAATAATAATAACGCCTACCAGTATACGTTGAATGTACAGGGGCGGCTGACATCTCCCGAAGAGTTCGGTAACATCATTATCCGAACCGGAGAAGGAGGGAAGATGCTCCGACTGAAAGATATAGCACGCATCGACCTTGGCAGTTCCTCGTACAATGTTGTCTCTAAACTAAAAGGACATCCCACTGCTGCCATTGCTATTTATCAACAACCGGGTTCAAACTCGCTTGATGTTTCCAAAGGAGTCAAAGCTAAGATGCAGGAGCTTGCACAAAACTTCCCGGCAGGCGTCAGCTATAATGTGACATTGGATACAACCGATGTCATCAATGCATCTATCGATGAAGTATTGGTAACTTTCCTGGAAACCACCTTACTGGTAGTACTTGTTATTTTCCTGTTCCTGCAAAACTGGCGGGCTGTTATCATCCCATGCATCACCATCCCTGTATCACTGATTGGTACTTTGGCAGTAATGGCTGCTCTTGGATTCTCAATCAATACTTTAACTCTGTTTGGATTAATACTTGCCGTAGCGATAGTGGTAGACGATGCAATAGTAGTGGTAGAAAACGCTTCCCGATTATTGGAAACGGGACAGTATTCTCCTAAAGATGCTGTCACCAAAGCAATGGGAGAGATCACCGGCCCAATTGTCGGGGTTGTACTGGTATTGCTGGCTGTTTTCATACCAACTACATTGATCAGTGGCATCTCCGGACAGCTTTACAAACAGTTTGCCTTGACCATTGCCGCTTCTACTGTATTGAGTGGCATTAACTCGTTGACACTGACCCCTGCATTATGTGCCTTGTTTTTGGAACATAACAAGCCATCCAATTTTTTCATATACAAAGGATTCAACAAAGTATATGACAAGACACAGAATCTCTATGACCGCATTGTAAAAGGATTACTCATTCGTCCGGGACTTGCACTGATCTCTTATGGGATCATTACAGCGATAGCTGTCATTCTGTTCATGAAATGGCCTTCAACTTTCGTGCCCGATGAAGATGACGGGTACTTTATCGCTGTCATCCAATTACCACCGGCATCCAGCCTCGAACGCACACAAGCTGTCGGACAAAAAGTAAACCGAATTTTAGACAGTTATCCGGAAGTAAAAGACTACATTGGTATCAGTGGCTTTTCTATTATGGGAGGTGGCGAACAATCAAATACAGGTACCTATTTCGTTGTACTGAAAAACTGGGATGAACGGAAAGGAAAGGGACACACTGCTGCAGCTGTAGTACAGCGTTTCAATGAAATGGCTTACGGCATTCAGGAAGCGCAGATATTTGCGATGGTGCCTCCGGCCATTCCCGGCTTAGGAGCCTCGGGAGGTTTACAGTTACAACTGGAAGATCGTAACAATCTGGGACCGACAGAAATGCAGAGAGCTATCGAAACTTTGATGGCTACCTATCACACACAACCGGCCCTTGCATCCATATCCAGTATGTACCAGGCCAATGTGCCACAATACTTCCTGAATATTGACCGTGATAAAGTCCAATTTATGGGTATCCAGTTGGACAATGTATTCTCTACGCTAAGTTATTACATGGGGGCAGCCTATGTCAACGACTTTGTTCAGTTCGGACGCATCTATCAGGTAAAAATAGAAGCCGGGGAACAGGCACAGAAAGTGATCGATGATGTATTGAAGCTCAGTGTCCCCAACGCCGCGGGAAATATGGTACCATTTTCTTCTTTTACAAAAGTTGAAGAACGTCTGGGTATGGACCAGATAAGCCGCTACAATATGTATTCAACAGCTTCCATAACCTGCAACGTAGCCTCAGGAAGTAGTTCAGGTGAGGGAATACAACAGATGGAGAATCTCATAAAAGAGCAACTGGGCAATGAATTCGGTTACGAATGGACTTCAGTAGCTTACCAGGAAACGCAGGCAGGAAACACAACGACCATTGTATTCATTATGGCACTATTGGTAGCATTTCTGGTGTTGGCAGCCCAATACGAAAGCTGGACAAGCCCGTTATCAGCTATCATGGGACTACCAATGGCTCTGTTGGGCGCCATGATAGGCTGCTTCGTCATGGGTACCCCAGTGAGCATCTACACTCAGATTGGAATTATTTTGCTGATTGCCCTTTCAGCTAAAAATGGAATTCTGATTGTAGAATTCGCACGCGATTTCCGTGCCGAAGGCAACTCCATACGTGACGCTGCCTATGAAGCCGGACACGTTCGTTTACGCCCAATCCTTATGACTTCTTTCGCCTTTGTGTTAGGAGTAATGCCATTGCTGTTCGCTACCGGAGCCGGGGCACAAAGCCGCATTGCTCTTGGGGCAGCTGTTGTCTTTGGTATGGCACTGAATACATTGCTGGCAACCGTATATATCCCCAATTTTTATGAATTGATGCAGAAATTCCAAGAAAACGTCTTGGATCGGAAGAAAAAGAAATAGTTCTCTATATCACTATCTCTATTGTAAAAAACGTCCTTTTCATTTCACAGTCTATTGTCACCGAGCTGAATCTCGGATGACAATAGACTTTTTCTTATACTTATCACAAAAACAATTAAGTGCTTTCATGCTTATTCCATAAAAATAGGAATATGTTGAGTTATTAGGTAATAGTTCTGATTATAAACAAATTATGAAGACAACAATCTGTCATTACGAAGTTAACTTTAACAGTGTGTTAAAGTTAACTTCGTAATGATAAACAATTAGCTTTTTACATTTACGATATTAACTTCCTAAAGATAAATCAATAAAGGTCCGAATTCACTGTTAACATTGTTAATTTTACAAGATAGCATAATCCGGAATATCAGCCAGAAATGAATAACTTTGAGTATCATAATTCATCCGGCAGCAATAGTGTTGCATACCATTACTGACAACCAGATAATCAACCTTCAAAACCATATTATAACGAGTAATCTGATCAAAAACAGCTTGTGTGATCTCAATGTGGGGAGCTTTGTATTCAACAATCATTCTGGCAGTAAGATCACGCTTATAAAGCACTGTGTCACATCGTTTCTTGGTTCCATTCAAGTTCAACAGCACCTCATTGGCCATCAGAGACGACGGATATCCTTTATAGACAATAAGAAAGTGTACAAAGTGCTGACGGACCCATTCCTCGGGGGTCAACGCGACATAACGACGGCGAATCACATCGAAAATAACATTTTTTCCATTTCGAGTGGCGATTTTAGTGTCAAATACTGGTAGGTTTAACGATAACATTTACTATTTTTGTAAGTTAAATAATGGCTTCCTGTTATTGGAAGCACAAATTTAATGGAATCTTATGAAAACAAAGCAAGAAATCGTAGCTAATTGGCTGCCCCGTTACACCAAACGTAATCTGGAAGACTTTGGAGAGTATATCCTGTTGACTAACTTCAACAAGTATGTAGAAATATTTGCGGAAAAATTTAATGTTCCTATCCTTGGCAGAGATGCCAATATGATATCTGCCAGCGCAGAAGGGATTACAATCATCAACTTCGGCATGGGAAGTCCCAATGCAGCCATTATCATGGATCTGTTAAGCGCCATTTCTCCCAAAGCTTGTCTGTTTCTGGGCAAATGTGGAGGAATTGATAAAAAGAACAAAATAGGTGATCTGATCCTGCCAATTGCCGCTATCCGGGGAGAAGGTACCTCAAACGACTATTTTCCACCCGAAGTTCCATCGTTACCGGCATTTATGTTACAACGTGCCGTATCATCGGCCATCCGCGACTATGCACGCGATTACTGGACAGGAACCGTCTACACAACCAACCGCCGTATATGGGAACATGATGACGCCTTTAAGGAATACCTGAAGAAAACTCGTGCAATGGCAGTTGACATGGAAACAGCAACCTTATTCAGTTGTGGCTTTGCCAATCATATTCCGACCGGTGCTTTGCTGCTTGTATCCGACCAGCCTATGATTCCGGAAGGAGTGAAAACCGATAAAAGCGATAATATAGTTACTAAAAACTATGTAGAGGAACATGTAGAGATAGGTATTGCTTCATTACGAATGATTATTGACGAAAAGAAAACTGTAAAACACTTGAAATTCGACTGGTAACGCCACACCAACATTTATATGGCAAAACAAGAACTGACTTGCGACGATATCCTCAAAGAATTGAGGGCCAAACAATATCGCCCCATCTATTATTTGATGGGAGAAGAATCTTATTATATCGACTTGATAGCCGATTATATCACCGACAATGTATTGACGGATACAGAAAAAGAGTTTAACCTTACTGTGGTTTATGGCGCGGATGTGGATGTAGCAACCGTAATTAATGCCGCTAAACGTTATCCGATGATGTCCGAACATCAGGTTGTAATAGTAAAAGAAGCACAAGCTATACGCAATATAGAAGAGTTATCTTATTATCTGCAAAAGCCATTAAATTCAACTATCTTAGTCATTTGTCATAAGCATGGCACTTTGGATCGTAGAAAAAAATTAGCTGCAGAAGTTGAAAAAGCAGGTGTCCTATTCGAATCTAAAAAGATAAAAGAGGCGCAACTACCTGCATTTATCAGTTCGTACATGAAACGTAAAGGCATAGATATGGAACCCAAAGCCACTGCGATGTTGGCCGATTTTGTAGGGACTGATCTCAGCCGTCTAACAGGCGAACTGGAAAAGCTAATTATTACATTACCCAGTGGTCAAAAACGTGTCACACCTGAACAGATAGAGAAAAACATAGGAATTAGCAAAGACTATAATAACTTTGAATTGCGTAGTGCACTGGTTGAGAAAGATATACTCAAAGCTAATAAAATAATAAAATACTTTGAGGAAAATCCTAAAACAAACCCGATACAGATGACACTTTCTTTACTATTTAATTTCTACTCAAATCTTATGTTAGCGTACTATGCACCGGATAAATCAGAGCAAGGAGTAGCCACAATGTTAGGACTAAAAACCCCATGGCAAGCTCGCGATTATCTGGCAGCAATGCGAAAATACAGTGGAGTAAAAACAATGCAAATTGTAGGAGAAATACGATATGCAGATGCTAAATCGAAAGGTGTGGGCAATGGTTCAATTAGTGATGGAGACATCCTCCGCGAGTTGGTCTTCAAGATTCTTCATTAAAAACAATCCACTTTAAATCTACTCCCTATATGCATATATTTTGCCGGTATAAAATATGTGTATGGGGAGTAAATATATCCTCATAATCCGAAATATACTTTCCTATAATTATCCACTTTATTCTTCACATCAATTTTACACTCTTTTCCCTGTCTCTACCATACATATAAAACTTAAATATAGTATTCTGTTTCTTCTAAAAGAAAACAGATTTTGCATGGGGCGAATAAGTATACTCCCAATAGAACAATATAAAAATCAACAAAAAGAAGATAACATATCCCATATAATAAAATTGTGATTATACTGATTCCTATCAATCATCTATATGGGTGTGATATGGTGCTAATGCTTCATCATAATGCTATCTAAAGTAGTATAAATTATATCATAATGCTATTTCTCTATGTATAGATTCATTTTTCTAGAATATAAAAAAAATATATATCAAAAAACAAGCATATTCTTCTATATATCAAATAATTAGGTAATATTTGACTTCCTCAGAATCGAATAATTTCATTTGGATAACCAACCATACGGAAATAACGCAAAAATTTGGCATTATAGCCTAAATGTAAGGTATGATGACACGCTATTCTTTATATCTATATCCAATAGGCATAAAGACAAAAGCAACTCCCATGCTATTTGTTGCATATATAACGATACAATATGACAATTGTGAATAAGGACTATAGCCCTTATATGGATTTACAAAAGTAATAATATCATTTTTGTATAGCAAATAAATATAGCACAAATGTAAATAGACGACATTACATATGTGTATTTACATTTGTAGATGTAATAGGGGAGTAGTTAACATTTCCTTTTTTACATGCTAATGACAGAATAATCAATAAGAAAAAAAATATATATCAATCAAATATTCAACTAATGCATGAAAATATGGACACATTTGTAATAAACAAGCAACACAAGATAAAATCCATAGATACATATTACAATAAATCAATATATTATAATATCTATATAAAGTAATACTTTATATATTGTTACGACTGTATAGGCAATACAAACAGAATTAAAGAGGAAGTCCTATCTTGCGTTTACAATAGTAAAATATGAATTATGTATTTGTAATTTGCTTTTGTGATTTTTATTTTTTACTTTTGTGCATTAGTAAATATGCCATTTACTTTTGTGAATTAATATATAAGTCATACATTTGTAAAACCTTCAAAGGATATGGAAATAAAAGATAGGATTAAAATGATCATGGAAAAAGAGAATATGGCTTCCGGTGCTTTCGCTGAAAGCATAGGTATCCAACAATCCACTCTCTCGCACATTTTGAATGGCCGCAACAATCCCAGTTTAGATGTTATCATGAAAGTACATCAAAAATATAATTATGTAAATTTGGAATGGTTATTATATGGGCACGGCAATATGTCGGAAGAAACCATTCAACCGACTTCCGATTTTCAGCCTTCTTTATTTGCTGAGAATGCTATAATTCCGTCCAATGAGACGATGGCTCCGGAAAATCGCGGAGAAATAGCGTTAGAAAGTCCCGAAACATCCCATAAAGAGATTGTAAAACAGGAAATTAGATATATAGAAAAGCCTTCCAGAAAAATCACTGAAATAAGAATTTTCTTCGATGATAATACATACGAGACATTCAGAGGAGAAAAATAAGACAGATAAATCACTGTTTGCACAATTTCCCGTATCTTTGCAACACGAATACGAATTTACTCACATACATGAAAAAATTTATTTTAGATCTGACAGTAACTGAGAATCTCAGATTGCATTCTAATTATGTTCTGCTGAAATTGACATCTCAGTCCGTCCTCCCGGATATGCTACCGGGACAGTTTGCGGAAATTCGGGTGGATGGTTCACCTACCACCTTCCTGCGCCGCCCTATCTCTATTAACTATGTAGACAGACAACGTAACGAAGTATGGTTTCTGATTCAACTCATCGGTGATGGAACAAAACGCCTTGCACAAGCCGCTCAAGGAGATATAATAAATGTAGTACTCCCGCTTGGAAGCAGTTTCACAATGCCTAAAACACCTTCTGACAAGTTACTATTAGTAGGTGGAGGTGTAGGGACAGCTCCTATGCTTTATTTAGGCGAGCAGCTGTTCAAAAGCGGTAGCAAACCAACATTCCTTTTAGGAGCACGTAGCGACAAAGATCTGCTCCAACTGGAAGAGTTTACCGCTTACGGAGAGGTTTACACCACAACAGAAGATGGCAGTTATGGCGAAAAAGGATATGTCACTCAACATTCTATATTAAATAAAATAAACTTCGAACAGATATATACATGCGGTCCCAAGCCCATGATGATGGCAGTAGCCAAATATGCCAAAGCTAATCATATCAATTGTGAAGTATCATTGGAAAATACAATGGCATGTGGCATAGGTGCATGTCTTTGTTGTGTTGAGAATACTACAGAAGGGCATTTGTGCGTTTGTAAAGAAGGTCCGGTTTTTAATATAAATAAACTATTATGGCAGATTTAAGTGTAAATATTGGTAAACTACAAATGAAGAACCCCGTAATGACAGCATCGGGTACATTTGGATATGGTGAAGAGTTTGCAGATTTTATTGATATAACGCGAATAGGCGGTATCATTGTGAAGGGTACTACTCTTCACAAGCGTGAAGGTAACCCATATCCGCGTATGGCTGAAACTCCTTCCGGAATGTTAAACGCTGTAGGACTGCAAAATAAGGGTGTGAAATATTTTTCTGATCACATATATCCCCGTATTAAGGACATTCAAACCCATATGATTGTGAATGTTTCCGGATCGGCTATTGAAGACTATGTAAAAACGGCAGAGATTATTAATGAACTTGACAAAATTCCTGCTATCGAACTAAACATCTCATGTCCTAATGTAAAACAAGGAGGTATGGCTTTTGGAGTAACAACTAAAGGAGTATCAGAAGTTGTTCAGGCAGTTCGTTCTGCTTACAAAAAGACACTTATCGTTAAGCTTTCCCCCAATGTTACCGATATAGCCGAAATGGCACGGGCAGCTGAAGCTAATGGTGCCGATAGTGTATCATTAATTAATACATTACTGGGAATGGCTATTGATGCTGAACGCAGACGTCCCATACTTTCAACCGTAACCGGAGGTATGTCGGGAGCAGCTGTAAAACCAATAGCATTACGGATGGTATGGCAGGTTGCTAAAGCGGTAAATATTCCAGTCATAGGATTAGGAGGTATCATGAACTGGAAAGATGCCGTCGAGTTCATGCTTGCAGGGGCTTCAGCTGTACAGATTGGTACTGCAAATTTCATAGATCCGGCTATCACCATCAAAGTAATGGATGGTATAAATGATTACCTGGAAAGACATGGATGCAAGTCCGTTTCTGAAATTATAGGTGCACTTGAGGTATAGTAACAAACAGATAATAGCCCTTCGTCACAATTAGCCATAAAAAAGTTATTCAAACATGGATATTCCTTTCTCTGTTAATCCCGGAATAAGTTAGACAAATTCTGGTATTAAATAGAGAAGTTCCATGAAAACAAATTCCATTATTAATAGTATAGTTTCATAAAAAAAGAATGTCTTGCTAAAAGACAAGACATTCTTTTTTACATACAATAAGAATTAGTCTTCCAATAAATCGGGGCGAAGTCTTTTGGTGCGCTCCAACGATTGTTGAAGTTCCCACTCTTTAATTTTGGCTTCATGCCCTGAAAGCAAGATTTCAGGTACCTTCCAACCATTATACTCTGCCGGACGGGTATAAACAGGAGCTGCCAACAAATTATCCTGAAAAGAATCAGAAAGAGCAGACTGTTCATCAGAAATTACTCCCGGAATAATCCGCACTATAGCATCCGCCATCACGGCAGCAGCCAATTCACCACCAGTCAGAACATAATCTCCAATACTAATTTCTTTCGTTATCAGATGCTCCCGGATACGATAATCAATACCTTTAAAATGCCCGCATAAGATAATAAGATTACCAGATAATGATAAACTGTTGGCCATCCTCTGATCAAACTGCTCGCCATCCGGAGTAGTAAATATCACTTCATCATAATCGCGTTCTGCTTTCAAAGCATTAATGCATCGTTCAATAGGTTCTATCTTCATCACCATACCGGCAAATCCACCAAAAGGATAGTCATCTACCCGACGATACTTATCTTCTGTATAATCACGCAAATTATGAATATAAATCTCAGCAAGCCCTTTGTCTTGAGCCCGTTTCATAATAGAACAATTGAAGAAACCCTCAATCATTTCGGGCAATACTGTTATAATATCGATACGCATAATCTTTAATTTTTCGCAAAAGTACAAATATTCGAAGAGAAACCTGTATTTTTGCCTAAAACAATCTAAAGAATATATGACTGTAAAAGAAAAAATAGATCAGCTTCGAATCCAACTCCATCAACATAATTACAACTATTATGTGCTGAATGCTCCGGAAATCTCCGACAAAGAATTTGATGACTTAATGAGAGAACTCCAGACTTTGGAACAGGAACATCCAGAATATAAAGATGAAAACTCACCTACTATGCGTGTAGGTAGCGATATCAATAAAAACTTTACTCAAGTAGCTCATAAATACCCAATGCTTTCATTGTCAAACACCTATTCTGAGAATGAAGTAACCGATTTCTATGACAGAGTACGAAAAGCATTGAATGAAGATTTTGAGATCTGTTGCGAGATGAAGTATGACGGTACCTCGATCTCTTTGACCTACGAAAATGGTAAACTTATCCGTGCCGTAACCCGTGGCGATGGCGAAAAAGGAGACGATGTAACAGACAACGTAAAAACCATTCGGAGTATCCCTCTTGTTCTGCATGGAAATAATTATCCGGATGTTTTCGAAATCCGTGGAGAAATCCTAATGCCATGGGAAGTTTTCGAAGAGCTAAACCGGGAAAAAGAGGCCCGTGAAGAGCCTCTTTTCGCTAATCCCAGAAATGCCGCTTCAGGAACTTTAAAATTACAAAACTCAGCAATCGTGGCTTCCCGAAAACTGGATGCCTACCTCTACTACTTGCTTGGCGATAATTTGCCTACTGACGGACATTATGAAAACTTGCAAGAAGCGGCTAAATGGGGCTTCAAGATTTCTCCTCTAATGCGTAAATGCCAAACATTACAGGAGGTATTCGATTTTATTAATTATTGGAACGTAGAACGTAAAAACTTAAATGTTGCTACAGACGGAATCGTACTGAAAGTTAACAGTCTCAAACAACAAAAAAATCTTGGATTCACTGCCAAATCTCCACGCTGGGCAATAGCCTATAAATTTCAGGCTGAACGGGCACTCACTCGCCTGAATACAGTATCTTACCAGGTAGGAAGAACCGGAGCTGTTACACCTGTAGCCAACCTTGATCCGGTACAGCTTTCCGGAACAGTCGTAAAACGCGCATCTCTACACAATGCAGATATCATCGAAGGACTCGATCTACATATAGGTGATATGGTTTATGTAGAGAAAGGAGGAGAAATCATTCCTAAAATCACAGGCGTAGATGTTGCTGCCCGTTTTATGATCGGTGAAAAAGTAAAATTCATCACTCATTGTCCGGAATGTGGCAGCAAGTTAATAAGATATGAAGGAGAAGCTGCCCACTATTGCCCGAACGAAACTGCCTGTCCACCACAGATCAAAGGAAAAATAGAACATTTCATCAGCCGGAAAGCAATGAATATAGACGGATTAGGCCCTGAAACTGTTGATATGTTCTATCGTTTAGATCTAATTCATAATACAGCCGATCTTTATCAATTGACGACTGATGACATTAAGAATCTCGATCGTATGGGAGACAAATCTGCGGAAAACATCATCAGAGGAATTATGCAAAGTAAGGAAATTCCTTTTGAAAGAGTTATTTTTGCATTAGGCATTCGTTTTGTAGGTGAGACAGTAGCTAAAAAAATAGCTAAATCATTCAAAGACATAGTAGAATTGGAAAATGCAGATTTGGAAACTTTAGTCAGCATCGATGAAATCGGCGAAAAAATTGCCCAGAGTATTCTTAACTATTTTGCAAACGATTCAAACCGTAAATTAATTGACCGATTGAAAATAGCAGGATTACAGTTATACAGACCGGAAGAAGATCTAAGTGAGCATACTGACAAATTGGCCGGGCAATCCATCGTTATTAGTGGTGTGTTTACCCATCATTCAAGAGACGAATACAAAGATCTTATTGAAAAGCATGGAGGAAAAAATGTGGGAAGTATTTCCGCCAAAACCAGTTTTATCTTGGCCGGAGATAATATGGGACCTGCTAAATTAGAAAAAGCCAATAAACTGGGGATTAAAATTATGAACGAAGAGGAATTTCTAAAGCTTATATTGTAACATTTTTCTGCTATATTCTTATTTTATATATTATTATTGCTGTAAAAAAAGAAAATATTCGTACTTTTGCGAGCAAATTATTTAGAGATTATTATTAATACTCATGATACAGACTAGATTGAAAGGAATGGGGGTAGCGCTGATTACTCCTTTCAAAGAGGATGAAAGCGTTGATTACGATGCATTAATGCGATTAGTAGACTATCTGCTTCAAAATAATGCAGATTTTCTGTGTGTGCTGGGAACGACAGCCGAAACTCCAACTCTGAGCGAAGACGAGAAAAAGAAAATCAAAAAAATGGTAATCGACCGTGTCAACGGAAAAATTCCCATTCTATTAGGAGTCGGTGGAAACAATACACGAGCTATCGTAGAAACACTCAAAAATGATGATTTCACCGGAGTGGATGCCATCTTATCCGTGGTTCCTTACTATAACAAGCCCTCACAGGAAGGAATCTATCAACATTATAAGGCAATTGCAGGCGCTACAGAGCTTCCAGTTGTATTGTATAATGTTCCCGGTCGGACAGGGGTTAATATGACCGCAGAAACGACTTTACGCATTGCTAAAGACTTCAAAAATGTCATAGCAATTAAAGAAGCATCAGGCAATATCACTCAGATGGACGATATTATCAAAAACAAACCAGCCAATTTTGATGTTATTTCCGGAGATGATGGCATTACTTTCCCTTTAATCACATTAGGAGCTGTAGGGGTTATTTCAGTTATTGGAAATGCTTTTCCACGTGAATTCAGCAGGATGACACGCCTGGCATTGCAAGGTGACTTTGCCAACGCCCTGACCATACACCATAAATTTACAGAGTTATTTAACCTGTTATTCGTAGACGGAAACCCTGCCGGAGTAAAATCAATGTTGAATGCAATGGGAATGATCGAGAATAAACTTCGTTTGCCACTGGTACCAACACGTATCACAACATTTGAAGCCATTCGAAACGTACTTAACGAGTTAAATATAAAATGCTAATAACTAAATCATTATAAGAAAACAAAGAGTAAAGTTACATAAAAAATGACTTTACTCTTTGTTTGTATATCCAGACCTTTCCTCTGTCACACAGCCTTCTTCGTATTGATGTTTTTCTTGAAGAGATTTTTACATTGATCCGAGAAAGGCAGTCCATCAACTTACGTTGATCCCGGTATGATCCTAATGGCGGCATAACAAAAAAAGAAGGTACCCTTTTAAGACACCTTCTTTTGTGATCGCGACAGGATTCAAACCTGTAACCGGCTGATCCGTAGTCAGCTACTCTATTCAGTTGAGCTACGCGACCGTTTGTTATTTTTAGAGTGACCGCGACAGGATTCAAACCTGTAACCGGCTGATCCGTAGTCAGCTACTCTATTCAGTTGAGCTACGCGGCCATTAGTTAAACTTTAAAGTGATCGCGACAGGATTCAAACCTGTAACCGGCTGATCCGTAGTCAGCTACTCTATTCAGTTGAGCTACGCGACCATTGTTTTTGTTTAACGGGTGCAAAGATACGGACTTTTCTTGAATTTGCAAGCTTTCAGCAAACTTTTTTGCAAATAAATTATTCGATGAAACGATAGTTAAACAATTGCCAACCGAGCGTCAAACCGACATTCCACTCCCTTTTCGGTGAGCTATAATGATTTACATATGCCGAGATTGCACCAAACGGTAACTGACATACCACTGAAACTTCTCCCAAATATTCGAAACGAGAGAAAGCTTTTCCATAGTAAGCCTTATTAATTGGATTTCTTTCTATAGGAAAAATCGGCAAAAAGCCATAAAACTCTCCACGAACGTGAAACATCTGATTTAAACGATAAATAGGCCGTATCCCGGCTGCCAGATATTGATTGGCACGAAAAGCTTCATTATATGTTAATTTACTATGTGCAGTAGGTGCAAATTCACTGGCCTGCATCATTGTAGCTGTATAATTCTCTGAGAAGTTTTTAGACGCATATAATGCATCCAGATACCATCCTAATGTCCAATTTGCTCCCATTTTATGGTATTTCTCCTTCATATAAGATAACTGTAACCATGAATGTTTCTCTTCGGTAGATTTCCTACTCTCAGAATTCACCCCAGGGCGAAAGCGTTCCTTCCCTGTAAATATCTGTGCAACGAGTGCCTCTCGTGCTCCTTGAGTAGGAAATTGTCTAAAATTCAATGTACTACCATTAAAACTTACTGAACCGCCAAACAAACGATATTCACTTTTATCATATTTGTCTTTATCGAAGTCGATTACATTATTTTGGAAATACCGGTCTTCTATTTGTGCAATTCCAAACCCAAGCTCCACTCGTTTACTTGAAAGAAAAGGAAGAGCAACTTTGAGTTTCAGAAAACGCTCATCTTTTTGATTAAAAGCCGGTTTATCATTTTTAGAGAAAAGCTTATCCTTCTTAAAATAATCGAAAGTACTGATCGAAGCAATAAAGCGATAAGAAGTAGGAATAGTAGTGGCAAAGTCTACTTTTGCCATAAACTGAGCATTATTATATATTTTTCCCAACTGTCCATCGAATGTAAACTCCTTCGAATAATAGTTAAGATTCTGATATGTAAGTCCCAGATAAATTTGGTTAGAACTGGTAGTGGACACATTTCCACCCAAACGAACAGAAAATTCATTTTCCATCTTTATCTTCAAATGCAAATCGTAAGTATCATCTTCGGGGTTGAAAACTGCATGAGGAATAATCTCTGAGATCATATTATCAGATAATAGACGAAAATATCCCCGTTTCAAATCCTCATAGGTAAACTCTTTATCATCTGAAGTATGGAATTCTTTCTTTATGTAAACCTGTTGATGAGAATTAGCACCATCGATATATATATTTTTGAAACGGAGTTCCGGATAATTACTTTTATAAACCAACCGCCTCAGTCGTATATTATCCATATTTACTCTACGATGAACACGACTTTTGATAGAATCCATTAAGCCCATGGTCCGATCATATCCTATTTTCACCAGTTCATCCATTCGTTGAAAATCCATCAGATTAACATCGTTGTACTTAAATGTCATCAATATTCCAGCCGAATCCGGAAGAGAATAATCAGTCTTTTGCATTACCATATTCTCAATCTGACTCATCAAATCATTTTCTTTCGGTTTTCCTGGGTTGGTAGAAACAACACTACCTATAATTATATCCGGATGAAAATCCTCTCGCATGACATCTGTAGGAAAGTTATTATAAATTCCACCGTCATATGCCAATAAACTATCTATTTCAATGGGCTTAAACATAAAAGGGAAACTCATAGAGGCTCGTACTGCATCTCCAAGATCACCACGCTTTAAGACAAGTTGTTTTTTATTATACACATCGGAAGCTATGCATCGAAAAGGCACAAACAACTTATCAAAATCGCCTTCACAAGTGGCAGTTGCCCGTGCGTAAAGATCGATAAAGACAAGGTTCATCTGAATTGGATTAACCACACTGGTTGGCAAAAACTGTGGCTTTAAATTAAGTGAATCTTTGAACGAAAAGCGTATATTGAAAAGTTCAGGAGTCGGAAGATTCTTTTTGAAATAATACATATATTTTTCTTCCACTTCACCAGAATACCAACGTTTAAAGTCATCTGACTTCAGCAATATCTCCATATCATCAGGTGAATATCCCATGGCATAAAGAGACCCTATAATAGCTCCCATAGAAGTACCTGTAATATAATCAATTGGGATATTATTCTCTTCCAGAGCACGAATTATTCCTATGTGTGTCAGCCCCTTTGCACCGCCACCACTCAATACTAACCCAACTTTCTGAGCGTGGACAAGCATTGGCAAGAACAGTAAAAAGAGAAATAACAATAAAAAAACTTTCTTCATAAGGCTCAGCAAAACATCGTGTAAATGGTTGATTTAACGTTCAAATATATACAATAGTTTCTAATCTATCGACTCTGACAGCACATTTATTAATAAAAAAAGAGCATTACGGACACTTTTATCGTGCGCAATGCTCTTTTAATTTATGTTATATGAATTAAATGTGATAGACTAAATCAACTCAATACTTCTTTTTACAAAATTATTCAAGGCTTCACCTTTCAGCATGTTGTTCTGTAATAATGCCAGGTCAATCAGCTGACGAACAACCTTATTCTTACCTGCGTATCCTGCAAATATCGATTCTTTTTGTTGTTTCAAATTATCCCATTTCTTATCCAAATCGTTAAGTTCATCTTTTTCAGCAACAGGAATATCTTCGTCTTTTTTACCTTCTTGTTTTTTCTTGAGTGCATCACGGCGTTTTGTCACTTCATCCAATTCAGCTTGTACCGGTGCAATAGCTGCGCTACATTCTTTCTCCTCGTCAGACAGCACCTCTTTTACCAGTTTGTGATCTGAATTCAATACCAGATTGAACATATCCGGCATTTCGCCATAAAAACTCATTCCAGCCTGAATATTTGCCATCTCCTTCATGCGACGCATATATTCACTTTGCGTAATCATTACAGGAGCACCATTTTCGCCTAATGCCTGAGTCATCACATTAAACTCAACCTTTTCCATCTTTGGCAACTGGCTCTTGAAAGCTGCAGTCAGAGCTTCTTGCTTAGTGGCTTCAAGCACTTCGCTTTTCTTATCTTCTTTCACAATCAGATTGTCAATAACATCACTGTCTACACGAGTAAAGCGAGATTTCTCCAGTTTTTGTTCGAGCATGCTCACCATTGCCACATCCAACTGCCCATCCATCAACAATACATTATATCCTTTATTTTTGGCAGCTTCAATATAAGCAAACTGTTCATCTTTATTATTGGCATATAAATAAACCAGATTCTTATCTTTATCTGTCTGATTATCTTTAATAAGAGCCTGATATTCTTCGAAAGTGTAATGCTTTCCATCCGTATCTGTGAATAGGGCAAATTTCTGTGCTTTATCATAGAAATCCTCTTGGGTAAGCATTCCATAATTAATAAAGATCTTTAAATCATTCCACTTTTCTTCAAACTGTGTACGATCATTCTTAAAGATAGACTGCAAACGATCTGAAACTTTTTTTGAAATATAAGTCGAGATCTTCTTTACATTTGAATCACTTTGTAAATATGAACGGGACACATTCAACGGAATATCCGGTGAATCAAGTACTCCATGAAGTAAAGTAAGGAAATCCGGAACAATACCTTCTACCGAATCGGTCACATAAACCTGGTTGCTATATAACTGAATCTTATTCTTATTTAAGTCAATATTGCTTTTTACTTTCGGGAAATAGAGGATACCTGTCAGATGGAACGGATAATCCACATTCAAATGAATCCAAAACAATGGTTCATCAGACATTGGATACAACTCACGATAGAACTTCTTATAATCTTCATCAGAAAGCTCACTCGGTTTTTTAGTCCACAAAGGAGTAGTATCGTTGATTACATTATCCTCAGTGGTTTCAACCTGCTTGCCATCTTTCCACTCTTTTTTCTTACCAAAGGCAATAGGTACAGGTAAGAAGCTACAATATTTTTTCAAGAGTGCAGAGATACGAACTTCTTCAAGGAACTCTTTGCAATCATCATCGATATACAATACAATATCTGTTCCACGATCGGCCTTTTCTATCTCTTCAAGAGTAAACTCCGGGCTACCATCACAAGTCCATTTTACCGCTTGTGCACCTTCTTTATAAGATTTGGTAATGATTTCTACCTTTTTAGAAACCATAAAGGCGGAATAGAAACCTAAACCGAAATGCCCGATAATGGCATTAGCATCATTTTTATACTTTTCCAGAAAGTCATTTGCCCCCGAGAAAGCAATTTGGTTGATATATTTATCAATCTCCTCAGCTGTCAAACCGATGCCTCGATCGGAAATGGTAATAGTATCCTTGCCCAATGAAACATGTACGGTCAAATCACCCAATTCACCTTTGAACTCACTGATAGAAGCCAGTGTATTCAACTTCTGTGTAGCATCAACAGCATTGGAGACTAATTCCCGAAGGAAAATCTCATGATCACTGTACAAAAACTTTTTAATGATAGGGAAAATGTTCTCTGTTGTAACTCCAATATTACCTTTTTGCATAATAACGTGTATTTTTTAATTATCTGGTTATTAAATCGAATTATTTTTTGTAGAGATACAGACAAAAAAAATGCCAGACCCGAAGGTCTGACATTTTGACGTATACTCAAAGGAAATAACTTAGCTATTCAGTCGTTTTGGCTTCATGATTCATTTCCAACTCTCCTTTTTCTTCGTTCAAAGAAACAGTTATTGTATCTCCTTCTTTCAAAGCAGCCGAAATGATCAGTTCAGATAAACCATCTTCCAGATAAGCCTGAATTGCGCGCTTCAACGGACGGGCTCCATATTGTACATCGTAGCCCTTAGAAGCAATGAATTGCTTAGCCTTATCCTCAATAACCAGCTTATAACCAATCGAATCTATTCTATCATATAAGCCTTTCAACTCGATATCGATAATCTTCGTAATAGCTTCCAATGATAACTGATCGAAGGTGATAATTTCATCCACTCGGTTTAAGAATTCAGGTGCGAATGATTTATTCAAAGCCTTCTGAATTACACTTCGCGAGAATTCTTTATCGTCTAAGCGACTTTGTGTAGCAAATCCGACTCCACGGCCAAACTCCTTTAGTTGACGAGTACCAACGTTTGATGTCATGATGATTACCGTATTCTTAAAATCAACCATTCTGCCATAACTGTCAGTCAAACGTCCTTCATCCATTACCTGAAGCAGGAGATTAAACACATCAGGATGTGCCTTTTCTATCTCATCAAGCAAAACAATGGAATAGGGCTTACGACGTACTTTCTCAGTCAGCTGACCGCCTTCCTCGTATCCTACATATCCCGGAGGAGCACCAACTAAACGCGAAACTGTGAATTTCTCCATATATTCACTCATATCAATGCGAATCAACGCATCCGAAGAGCCAAACATATATTTAGCCAATTCTTTAGCTAAGTGGGTTTTACCGACACCTGTCGGTCCCAGAAACATGAAAGTACCGATAGGTTTATTGGGATCTTTCAGTCCGACGCGGCTACGCAAAATAGCTCTTACCAACTTCTCGATAGCAGCATCTTGAGCAATCACTTTCGACTGTAAGTTTTCTTTCATACCGGCCAATTTTATACCTTCAGCCTGCGCCATCCTCTGTACAGGTATGCCCGACATCATAGATACAACATTAGCAATTTCTTCTGCATCAACCGTTTCGCGATTATCTTTCAAACGCTCTTCCCACTCTTTTTTCATCACATCCAATTGAGTGGTAAGTTCTTTCTCTTTATCCCGGAAACTGGCAGCCAACTCAAAGTTCTGCGATTTCACTGCATCATTTTTCTTGTTCTTAGCCTCCTCAATCAGTTTCTCCTGATCTTCAATCTCTTTCGGAACACTGACATTTGTAAGATGTACACGTGAACCGGCTTCATCCAATGCATCAATAGCCTTATCAGGGAAATTACGATCAGTTATATAACGATCTGTCAACTTGACACAAGCTTCCAGTGCAGCATCTGTATAATTTACATTGTGGTGATCTTCGTATTTATCTTTAATATTACGAAGAATCTGCAAAGTCTCCTCAGCCGTAGTAGGTTCTACCATCACTTTTTGAAAACGGCGCTCTAAAGCACCATCCTTTTCTATATTTTTCCGGTACTCATCAAGAGTAGTAGCTCCGATGCATTGTATCTCACCACGTGCCAAAGCTGGTTTCAACATATTGGCAGCATCCATCGATCCGGCAGCTGATCCGGCTCCGACAATAGTATGGATTTCATCTATAAACAAAATCACATTCGGATTCTTCTGCAATTCATTCAAAATAGAACGTATTCGCTCTTCAAACTGCCCACGGTATTTAGTTCCGGCCACAACAGCAGTCATGTCAAGCGCTACCACACGTTTATCAAACAGAATGCGGGACACTTTTTTCTGAATAATACGAAGCGCCAATCCTTCCACAATAGCCGATTTACCAACACCCGGCTCACCAATCAGGATAGGATTATTCTTTTTACGACGACTAAGTATCTGTGCTAAACGTTCTATTTCACGTTCACGTCCTACAACAGGATCTAATCGACCTTCTTCGGCCGCTTTAGTCATATCCGTACCGAAGTTGTCAAGCACAGGAGTATCATTTGTCGGCTTTCTGGAAGCTGTCTGTGCTTGTTGCTGATGTTCACCCGCTCCATGAGCGGACCGAGACTGATTCATCTCATCTTCATCGTCATCATCCTCTGTGAATCCCATACCTGCACTGATATCAGGTTGTAACGACAATTGTTCAAACACCTGCTGATAGTCTACATGGTTGGCTTCAAGAACTGTAGCTGCCAAATTATCCTTATCTTTAAGAATAGCCAGCAAAACATGTTCTGTATCTGCAACTTGACTTTTCATCACACGTGCTTCTAAAATACATAATTTTAATATCTTTGCAGCCCCATTTGACAATGGAACGTCAGCATCAGGCAGCAGCATGTCATCTGCATGTTCTTTCAGTATGGCCTCAATCTGCTTCTTTATGTCGGTCAGGTTTGTTTTGAGCTTAGACAATATCTCAATTGCTTTTCCCTCACCATCGCGAAGCATGCCGAGCAATAAGTGCTCAGGGCCTATATAGCTGCTTCTCAGGCGGTTGGCCTCTTCCTTGCTATATACGATAATATCGGAAACTTTTTGTGAGAATTGATTATTCATACTTTTCTTCCTTCTTCTAAGAGATTATTTACTTGCAAATATACGCATTTCATATCGTTTGCTTATGCATCATTTGCTTTATTTGTTATATAACAAATGTCGTGCCATTATTTCTTTCATTTCTATACATTATAATATAATAGAGCAATAAAACACACAAAAACTACTAAAGAAAAGAAATTGATACAGCCGGTATACAAGCATCATCATATTATAAGAACTAACTTCGGACCCTTTTAAAAAGCCTAAAAACTTTCTTCGTTAAAACTTTCGTATATCAAGGAAAAGTAGTACTTTAGCGTGGTTTTTCATAAGCCACAAATGTATAATTAATAATCTTTTTAAATGCTTGAACAAGACAGAATTATAAAGATTAACATTGAGGAGGAAATGAAGTCATCGTACATTGACTACTCCATGTCGGTCATCGTTTCACGTGCCCTTCCTGATGTTAGAGATGGATTTAAGCCCGTTCACCGTAGAATTCTTTACGGAATGATGGAACTGGGAAATACGTCAGATAAACCTTATAAAAAATCAGCTAGAATCGTAGGTGAAGTACTTGGTAAATATCACCCGCATGGAGATTTTTCCGTATATTTTGCTATGGTACGTATGGCTCAAGAATGGGCAATGCGTTATCCGTTGGTAGACGGACAAGGAAACTTCGGTTCTGTAGACGGTGACAGTCCTGCTGCCATGCGTTATACTGAAGCACGCTTGAATAAATTAGGTGAAGAAATGATGCAGGACCTCTACAAAGAAACTGTAGACTTTGAGCCTAATTTTGACAACACACTGATGGAACCCAAAGTGATGCCAACACGTATTCCTAACTTACTGGTCAACGGGGCTTCGGGTATCGCTGTAGGTATGGCCACGAACATGCCACCTCATAATCTGTCTGAAGTCATCGATGCCTGTGAAGCTTATCTTGACAATAAAGATGTTACTGTAGAGGAATTGATGGAATACGTAAAGGCACCCGATTTTCCGACAGGAGGATATATATATGGTATAAGTGGTGTACGTGAAGCCTACCTTACAGGACGTGGGCGTGTTGTCATGCGTGCAAAAGCCGAAATAGAGTCTGGACAAACACATGACAAGATCGTTGTTACAGAGATTCCGTACAACGTTAATAAGGCAGAATTGATCAAAGCAATTGCTGACCTTGTTAATGAAAAGAGAATAGAAGGCATCTCCAATGCTAATGACGAGTCCGACCGTGAAGGTATGCGTATTGTTATCGATATCAAGCGTGATGCTAACGCAAGTGTAGTGCTGAACAAACTTTATAAAATGACAGCATTGCAGACTTCGTTTGGTGTAAACAACGTAGCATTAGTCAACGGACGTCCTAAGATGCTGAATTTACGTGACTTAATCGTATATTTTGTAGAGCATAGACACGATGTGGTCATTCGCCGTACCCAGTTTGATCTACGTAAAGCTAAAGAACGTGCACACATATTAGAGGGGTTAATTATTGCTTCGGATAATATTGATGAAGTAATCCGTATTATTCGTGCAGCAAAAACACCTAACGACGCAATCTCCGGGCTGATGGAACGTTTCAAACTGAGCGAAATTCAAGCACGTGCTATTGTTGAAATGCGTCTGCGCCAATTAACCGGCTTGATGCAGGATCAGCTTCATGCTGAATACGACGAGGTTATGAAGCAAATAGCTTATTTGGAAAGTATCTTGGCTGATGATGAAGTATGCCGTAAGGTGATTAAAGATGAACTATTGGAAGTAAGAGCTAAATACGGTGACGAACGACGTTCCGAAATCGTATATTCTTCAGAAGAATTTAATCCGGAAGACTTCTATGCAGACGACCAAATGATCATCACCATTTCGCATATGGGATATATCAAACGTACACCATTAACTGAGTTCCGTGCCCAGAACCGTGGCGGAGTAGGCTCCAAAGGCACTGAAACCCGTGACGAAGACTTTATTGAGCATATTTATCCGGCAACAATGCACAACACTATGATGTTCTTCACTCAAAAAGGTAAGTGCTATTGGTTGAAAGTATACGAAATTCCCGAAGGTACCAAAAACTCAAAAGGACGTGCAATACAGAATTTACTGAACATAGATTCAGACGATGCTGTTAATGCATACCTGCGTGTAAAGAGCTTGAATGATCAGAAATATATTAATAGTCATTACGTACTGTTCTGTACCAAGAATGGTGTTATAAAGAAAACATCATTAGAACAATATTCGCGTCCACGTCAGAATGGTGTAAATGCCATAACTATTCGTGAAGACGACCGTGTAATTGAAGTACGTATGACAAACGGAAACAATGAAATCATTATCGCTAATCGTAATGGACGTGCAATACGCTTCCATGAAGCAGCAGTACGCGTTATGGGACGTACAGCAACTGGAGTTCGAGGAATCACATTGGATGATGACGGACAGGACGAAGTGATAGGTATGATTTGCATCAAGGATCTTGAAACAGAATCTGTAATGGTTGTTTCAGAACAAGGATATGGTAAACGTTCCGATATTGAAGACTATCGCAAAACGAATCGCGGTGGTAAAGGTGTAAAAACAATGAATATCACCGAAAAAACAGGCAAATTGGTTACAATTAAGTCTGTAACAGATGACAATGACTTGATGATTATCAATAAGTCAGGTATCACGATTCGTCTGAAAGTAGCTGATGTTCGTATTATGGGACGTGCAACTCAAGGAGTTCGTCTGATAAATCTTGAGAAACGTAATGACCAGATTGGCTCGGTATGTAAAGTAACGTCAGAGAGTTTGGAAGATGAAATTCCTGCAGAAGAGGGAGAGGGAAATATTCCAAGTAATCCAGAAACTGACACGTTGGTAAATGAAACAGAAGAATAGACATAATATTAATAATTAATCAAACAACAATCATGAAAAGAGTATTATTTTCAATGGTCTTACTGATGGCTGTAAGTTTTGCTTTCGCTCAAGAAAAGAATGTGAAAGAAGCGAAAAGTATTGCCGGTGAAGTAAAACCAGACTTCGCAAAAGCTGAACAGCTGATTAATGAAGCACTAACCAATCCTGAAACAAAGGATAATGCAGCTACTTGGGATGTAGCTGGTTATATCCAAAAAAGAATCAATGAAAAGGAGATGGAAAATGCTTATCTGAGAAAACCCTATGATACATTGAAGGTATACAACAGTGTACTGAACATGTATAATTATTTTGTTAAATGTGACGAATTGGCACAGATTCCCAATGAAAAGGGTAAGATTAAAAACAAATATAGAAGTGCCAACTCAAAAACGATTCTGGCAGAACGCCCCAATTTAATTAATGGTGGTATTCAGTATTTTAACCTAAACCAAAACGAAGAAGCATTAAAATTCTTTGCTGCTTACGTAGATGCAGCTACACTGCCTATGTTAGAAAAAGAAAATCTACTGGAAAAAGACACTATCTTACCGCAAGTAGCATATTATGCAACTTTGGCTGCCGATAGAGTAGGCGATAAGGATGCTGTCATGAAATATGCTCAATATGCCTTGAAAGATAAAGAAAATGGCCAATTCGCAATGCAGTTGTTAACAGACGCTTATAAAGCTAAAGGCGATACTGCCAAATGGGTAGAGAAGTTGCAGGAAGGTATTGTTAAATTCCCAGAAAATCAATATTTCTTTGCTAATCTGGTTGATTATTATAGTAGCTCTAACCAGAATGACAAAGCAATGCAATTTGCTAATGACATGTTAGCTAAAGATCCTAACAACAAATTATATTTGTATGTAAAAGCGTATTTGTATCATAATATGAAAGATTATGAGAAAGCAATTGAATTCTATAAGAAGACTCTTGATGTAGACCCTACATATGCAGAAGCATGCTCAAACTTGGGATTAGTCTATCTGCTACAGGCACAAGACTATGCTGATAAAGCACCAACAGATATTAATGATCCGAATTATGCTACAGCACAAGCCAACATCAAAAAGTTCTACGAGGAAGCTAAACCGTATTACGAAAAAGCAAGAGAACTAAAACCTGATCAGAAAGATTTGTGGCTGCAAGGTCTTTATAGAGTTTATTATAACTTAAATATGGGACCGGAATTTGAAGCTATAGAGAAACTGATGAATTAATCTCACTGATGGATTAATCAGAGATATAAATTACAAAACTTGTCTTTAAAAAGAGGTATCACAAGCTAAAGTGATACCTCTTTATTTTTCCAGAAAAATATCAAAAAGGCAACTTACTTAAGTATAGTAAGTTGCCTTTTTCTATTAAACATAATGTAGATTATTCCATTATTTTAAATCGTGCATTTTGAGAGCTTGATCATCCATTAATAACTAAGAGCGGTGTATCAGAATGAAATATCATCTTACGAGCTATGCCTGGATTAAATAAACGAGAAAATATATTCCGCTTATAAGAAGTTAATGTAATAATATCAATCTGATTTGTTTTAATGTAATTTTCTAAACTATTCAGAAAATCATTACTCATTACCACATCATAATGAATTTCAAGATCCGGGTATTGCTTCTGGAAATAGTCTTTAATGCCTGCCAGTTTTATCTCATTCCATGTATCTTTTACATCTGATAAGTGAATAAGAGAAACAGAAAAATGAAATGGATCAAGTCCATTGATAAATGAATCAAAAGCAATCAAATCACGCTGATCAAAGTTTGTCATAAAAGCTATCCGTTTCACTTCATTAAAACTATTAAATGGAGTATTCTCAGGGATAGCTAATACTGTAGTATGACTACGTTCTATCACTTCAGCGGTTACACTACCAATAAGATCAATATCTTTTTGATTTTTACCACGTGTACCCATTATAATGATTCTAGGACGATGTTCTTTATTATACCGTAATATTTCTTCCTCAGGAATGCCTTCTCGTAACACACAGCTATATTTCACATCAGGGAATTCGCCTGACGCTACCTTTTGTTTTATTTTCTCTGATAAAGCATTCAAATCATCATGAACTTTATGCAACACATTCTTTACGGTCTCTTCATCGCTAATCTGATAATTAAATACATCACCATATGGCAGTGATGAAGCATAAATTGGTGTAAAGTAAACATGTAATAGTATTACCTCCGCATCATAAGATTTCGCGAAATTAAAGCCAAATTCACAAGCCTTCATCGAATAATTAGAGAAATCGACTGGAATAAGTACCTTTTTAGTACGGTGTTCTACTTTAGGCGCCTTCTCTCCCACTATACTTTCAGCAAGCCAAGCTGAACTTTCTGTGATTTTTAAAGCACGAGGCAAGTCGCTTTCTTTAATACGCAAACGCACACCAGATGACACAACCGGTTGTATTTGGTTAACATTGTGAATATACGTCTCTATACCCTCATTTTCAAGAACATTCTTCAATATCTGAGCTTTTGTATAAGTCAGAATAGCTAAAGTTACTAATTTGTCTTCCATAATTCGTTTGTTTTATTGAATTTAACAAATAAGAAATCCCAATTGTTTTTGCCAATTGGGATTCTGACTTTATCTTTTATTTAAGCCTGCATAGCTTCGGTAGCTTCTTCTTTTCTCATATTCAATTCATCCAATATCCTTAATGCCCGATCAAGCACAGTGGTATCATCAATCATAACCAATCCACCATCCGGACCAGGCTCAAGATGTATTCCGACACTTTTCCCCTCCTTAAAGTTATGACCACCAAAAAAGTTTCTCACCGTGTCGACGTTTAAATTTAGTTCGTCGGCTATTCTATGCATGCTACCGCTAGGCAATGAATCTTTAATTTTACGAAGTTCATTAAATGTTATTGTTCTCATGTCTCATAAATTTAATGGTTAATACTACGTGACTATATTATCACGCTATAAACTTAAGGAAAAAAAAAGATAAAACAAAAAAAAAGTGCTTCTTTTTTCGCTAAAACAATCTAAATCAATAGTAACTTCTTATAATACAATAAAGTCCTTCTTCAATAGATCCAATACTATTAAAGAGGGACTTTGATAAAATATTTATAGATTCTATTCTCAAATAATTTCAATCGAACTAACCGGTACCCATCCTACCTTTCCATCTTCAAGACGAATTTCTTTCCAGTCTTTCATAGAGCTATCTTTAATATCAACTTTATGCCCTTCATGAAGAATAAACAAACTAGTACCATTCTCACTGGGTGTACTCCTAACCGTAACACTTGGATTCATTATGATTGCACTATCCCGATGCAATAATTCTTCTTTTTGCTTAGAAGCAAAAACATTGGCCATTACAACAACTATTAGAAAGACTATGCCTGTAATAAATCCCACTTTCTTCAACACCACTTGTTTTGAGAATATAAAGAAATAGAGAGATACGATTAGCAACAGGAAGCTCACAACACCCCATACAGCCCATGCATCTACGCTCATACTATTAATCAATGCTTTGGTCCACGTCACAAAGAACACCTCGGGCACAGCTTCCACCTTGTCAACAGTCTTACCACGAGCTATCTCTAAATTAGCACGAATATCTCCGTTACCAGGTTGAAGTAATAATGCTCTTTCATAATTTAAGATAGCCTTTGCTATCTCATTGACTTTATAATAGCTATTTCCAAGATTATAATATACATCAGCTGCATCTCCTTTACGTAATAGTGATTCATAAATTTGAATTGCAGATGCAAAATCATTTCTTATATAAGCACTGTCGCCTTCAGATTTCGTAGCATCCTCTAATTTAGAACTGGAAAACTCTGTATTACGAATATTGACAGAATCTCCTTCCATCCTCTGAGTAGAATCTGTTACTAATGAATCCTGCCCGAAAGAAGTCACTGCCACTAACAAGCCCAAAGTAAAAAACAATATTTTTTTCATGACTTTATCTTCTCTAATTTAGCGTTTTATTGAATTCTCCATCTTACTAACCACTTCCAACGATGATGAATAAACCTTATCCATAGCTTGGCTTTCATCTCCCGGCGCAAAACGTGCAAACTCACACTCATTCAGAGCAGCCAAGAAATCTTTTATCAACTCGTCACTGACTCCATGATTTCTAAGTTTATCTTCCACATTATCTTTTGACAAACGAGAAACCGGAATATTAAGTTTATCACTAATATACCCCCACAAAGCTTTGAGTACTTCATCATAAAATGCTTCTTTCTTATTCTCTGCAAGCAATTTTCCAGCCAACTTCATTCGCCTTGCAGCTACTTTATTAGCTTTCTTTGTACGCATCTTAGCTACATTTGCATTTTCTGCAGCTTGCTTACGGTAAACTATGAAGAATATGATAAATATAACAGCAGGAATAATGTAGAATAGCCAATAAATTAAAGAACCGAATAAAAGACTATCTTTTGGCTGAAGCTTAACATCATTCAATTTTATATAGCGAATGTCTTCACCTAATATTTTCAGATCCTCTTTATTAGTAAAGTTTGCAATAACCTGATCTGCATTTCCTGCCCCTTTTTCCACTTTGACTTCATAATCTTCAGTACTCAGTGTTTTATAAGACTTTGACTTTATATCAAAATAACTGAAAGAAACTCCCGGAATCTTATAAACTCCAGCATGTCTCGGAATGGCAAGATATTCAATAACCTTACTCCCTGAAAGTCCTTCTTGAGTCAAACGAACTTTACTGTCCATCTTCGGTTCATATACATCAAAATCCTCCGGGAATTTTATTTCCGGGTTGGCTATTAATTTCAAATTACCAGTTCCTGAAATTACCAACTTTACCGTTATAGCATCATTCGTCTTCACTTCTTTAGAATTAATAGAAGAAGTGACGCTAAACTCCCCTACTCCTCCTGAAAAGTTAGTGGGTTTACCAGCAGGCAACGGAGTTACATTAATTGTAATCTTGGGTGTCACGATTACCTTACTCACATTTACATAATTGCTACCGCCATTAAAAAAAGCATCAAATGGATCATCAGATTGTACAGCTTTTGCGATAGTAGCATCAAAACGTGCAGGTTCAATCGTCAGCTTTCCGGATTGTTGAGGAAACAATACAAATTGACGATATACAGTCGTAAAATAATTCCTTCCCTTATAATGTTCCTGTGACCATTTTGCATTAGCCGGCATTTCTATTTCTTGAGAATGGAATCCCTTAAAATCAGGTAGTTTCACATTCTCAAATCGAAGTTGGGACTCACGAGTATAAATTTTAAAAGTTAAAAGGAAAGCCTCCTGTTCATATACATTAGTCTTATTGGCTGTAGCAGTAATAAGCAAATCCTGATTGGAAACGGAAGAGGATGTCCCAGTTGGGCTACTTGATGACGAAGCGCTACTACCGCCAGTACTTCCTCCAGCTTTATCGGGAGGAAGAACCTTTATTTTTACCGAATTAGAAACCATCTGATTTCCATCTGCCGTAATCGTAGCACCCGGAATAGAATATTCTCCTTCAGCCGTAGCCATCAGAATATAAGTAAAAGTAATACTATTATTGGTAACCCCATTAATCGATTGCATACGTTGCGAACGATTAGGTCCCATTAATACATCAAACCCTTTTATAGAAGGCACACGAAAATCCCTTACTTTTATCGTATTTACTGTATACGATAACCTAAACTGGTCACCCACTACTACAGCATCAGGTGCAGATGCAGTAAATACTACCTTCCCATCAGCCCACGCCTGTGTAGTCACCGCTACCAGTGTAATCAATAAGAAAATCAATTTTCTCATTTCCTCTGAAGTTTTTATCATCAATTATTTTATTATTACCAATCCTTCTCTAAACGTCTTCCCTGAAGAGTCTGCTGCTTCTTCACTTTATCTTGAACACCTTTTTCATCTTGCATTACAGAATTAAGCAACTGCTCTGCATTTTCCTTAGACATTTCATTGTCGTTTTTCTCAGATTTAGGAGGTTGCTGTTGCTGTTTATCCTTATTTTGATCATTTTGCTTATTCTGATCTTTATTATCTTGTTGCTTTTGCTGATCATCTTTATTCTGATCCTGATTTTGGTCTTGGTTCTGTTGATTTTGCTGTTGATCTTTCAACAACTTTTGAGCCAATGCCAAGTTATAACGGGTTTCATCATCTTTCGGATTATTTCTCAAAGACATCTTATATGCTTCAACCGCTTTCTGATAATCTTTACCAGACTGGAATAATACTCCCATATTATGATAAATCTGTCCCAACTTGGCCTTATCTTTTTCTATTTGAGTTGCAGCTACATATTGCTCCATCGCATCTTTAAACTTTTGCTGTTGCGACAACGTATTACCCAAATTATACATAGAAACAATTGATTTGGGATTCACCTCTAATGCTTTTCGGTAATTAACCTCAGCATCCACAAAAACACTGTCCTTAAAAAGACGATTGCCTTTACGGATATAATCACGCTCAGCTTTTTGTGCAAATGTACCCAGAGAGAGGGATAGCAACAGAGCGAATAATATATATTTACTTCTTGACATACACATTATTACTTATTAGAAAACAACCGAATGTTTTTAAATAATGGATTTTTACGATCTAAAATCAACATCTCTACCAATAATAAAAGCAATATCATCCAAGCAATTACTTGGAATTGTTCATTATATTCTGTATAAACCTTAGACTCAACATCTGATTTAGCCATCTTATTAATTTCTTGATTAATAGCCTTTTGCGCAGAATTTGAGTTATCTACACGAACATAAATCCCATTCCCGACCTTTGCAATTTCCTGACACATAGCCTCATTCAAACGGGTCACAATTACATTGCCTTCACGATCACGGCGAAAATCGTTACTACCTTCAATTGGAATAGGAGCACCATCGGGCAAACCAACTCCCAAAACGTTCACTTGAATACCTTTTTTGGCAGCTTCTTTAGCAGCTTCAACAGCCCCACCTTCATGGTTCTCACCATCGGTAATCACTACAATAGCACGTCCTACTCCTTCTTGTGGAGTAAAGCTGCGAGCTGCCAGACTGATCGCTGCACCAATAGCTGTACCTTGTTTAGATATTAACGAAGGATTAATAGATTCCAGAAACATCTTAGCGGAAATATAATCACTCGTTATTGGCAACTGAGTAAAAGCATCTCCCGCAAATACAATCATACCCACTTTGTCATTCTCCATACCATCCACTAATTTAGATATAAGCCTCTTAGCTTTTTCCAAACGACTTGGCTGAACATCTTGTGCAAGCATAGAGTTAGAAATGTCCAATGCAATCATAACCTCTACTCCTTTACGCTTTACAGTTTCAAGTTTAGAGCCGAATTGTGGACGGGCTAACAATACCGCAAACAGACCTATGGCGGTAAATACCAACCAGAACTTTACATCGGGACGATATTTAGATACATCAGGCATCAGTTGTGCCATCAATACCGGATCCCCGAATTTACGAATAGCTTTCCTCCTTCTATAGTTAGAAAAAAGATAGAAGGCTACCAACAATGGTAGCAACAACAACAAATATAAATATGCAGGTTCTTCAAATCGAAACATCTTTCTATCTATTTTATGGTATCTTCTTCAATATTGAGTTATGTAACAGTAGTTCAAGCAGTACACATAAGAAAGCAGCCAGCGCAAACCAACGATATTCTTCCTGACGCTTACTATACTCTTTCACGTTCAATTTCGTTTTCTCCAATTTATCAATCTCTTCATAAACCTCTTTCAGTTTCGAATTGCTGGTAGCACGAAAATAGTTTCCATCCGTAATACCTGCTATTTGAGTAAGGGTTTTTTCATCAATTTCAACCGGCGTATTAATATACTGTACTGTTCCCCCAACCGGTACCGGATAAGGAGCCATACCATTTGTTCCCACACCAATAGTATAAACACGTATACCAAAACTTTTTGCTATTTCAGCAGCTGTCAATGGAGAAATATCCCCTTTATTATTTGTACCATCTGTCAGCAAAATAATCACTTTTGATTTTGCTTTACTATCTTTCAGCCTAGTTACTGCATTAGCAATTCCCATTCCCACTGCTGTCCCATCCTCAATAATATCGCACTTAATACCTTGAAATAGATTCAGTAATACAGCATGATCTACCGTTAAAGGACACTGAGTAAAACTTTCACCGGCAAAAAGCGTAATACCTATATTATCATTCGGACGGCCATTAATAAATTCCGCAGCTACATCTTTAGCAGCCTCCAATCTATTAGGCTTCAAGTCCTCTGCCAACATACTGGTAGATACATCGATAGCTAACATAATATCAATACCTTCGATTTCGCTGTTTTGCCAGCTATTGGTTGTTTGAGGGCGTGCCAAAACCAAGATGATCAATATTAGAGCAATGATGCGCAAACCAAAAGGTACATGCAGCAAATAGTTCCTATAACTTTTCGGTGCATGTGCATATACACGTGCATCAGAAATCTGAAGAGTCGGCTCCGTCTTCTTCCGCTTCATTATATACCACACAATATATGGTATAAGCAACAGCAGCAAAAACAAATATTCAATATTGGCAAAAACCATTCTATTTACAATTTACTATTTCTTATTTTATATGATAAAAGTAAAAACCTATTACGCAAACAGATTATAGAGTTGTAACCCTATATATACAAAGGTTCCAATAAGAGTAGCCGACAAAAATACAATACCACATATCAGTAATATCTTTGTACGCAAAGACCTTTTCTCTATAATGGTGATTTCAGTAGGCTGTGGCTTCAGGTTCTCTTCTTCCGGTTGTTTGGTTTCATTAATAAAATCAATTGCATTAATTAAATTCGCATCATTTTCGTTCATTTGCGGATCATGCTTAGCGAATTTAACCAAATCGGCTGTCTGGAATAAATATTTTAAATCTGATATAGCTTCTTTATCATTAAATTCAAGCAATTTATCTATAATTTCAGATGAAGTCATTTCCAATGCATTAAAACCAAATCGATTCTTAATATATGTGCGAAGGGCATCTGTCAATTCCGTATAATACTCCTTCGGCTGTCCCTTTTGCCATATCTTCTCTGTCTTAATACGCTCTATCTCTTTCATTGCCAGTTGATGTGGAGGCAACTTAGGCTCAACCTTTATTTTACGAATAATAGGCTTATTATCACGGATGCGAACAATCAAATAAATGAGCAATCCTAACAGTGGTAATGCCAAAAAAGAGCAACCAATCAAGCCATACCAATCTTCCCATGCAAAAGGAGCCTTCATAACGGTCTTCTGACCAAAAAACTGATCAGGATGCAAAGTATCCACAGGCATTGAGTACACTTTCAATGCCAATGCTTTCGATTTATACTCTTTATTATCAATCTTCACACCCATAGGAGGAATATAATATAAAGCTGAATCAAAAGAAGTTACCGTATACTCCTGGGTAATTAACATTCTCTGGCGATCATTTAAATATTGTGTATCAGGTTTAGCAGTTTCCACAATTTCCACCCCACGTACCAGCGTATCTGTAAATACCGGAAAAACAGCTTTCTGCTTCACATCCATCGCTACTTGTAACTGCACTTTTGCCTGTTCTCCTATTAGAATTTGCAAAGAGTCTATTTTAGCATCGACAGTCACAGACTGTGCAGCAATTCTGCCAGAAACCAGAAATAACAATACTATCAGAAATATATTTTTATTCATCTTTCCTGTTAATTTCGTTTAGCAAATAAATTCAGTAACGCTTTCACGTAATCCTGATCAGTACGTACCGAAACAGAATCAACATTACTTTTGGTAAACGTCTCGTCTAACTCAGTTTGTTTATTTACCCACCATTCATGATGCGCCTTACGCACTCCGGCCGAAGATGTGTCTATCCACTGTTCATGTCCGGTTTCCGCATCTTTAATCCGCATCAAACCTACTGCCGGTAACTCAGCTACTCTCCTGTCATATACTTGAATAGCGACAACATCATGTTTCCTATTGGCTATGGTCATTGCATTCTTAAAGCTTTCCTGATCTATAAAATCGGATAAAATGAAAGCTGTACAACGTCTTTTCATGACATTCGTCAGATATTCCAAAGCAAGGCGAATATTTGTACGACGACTTTCGGGCTTAAAATCAATCAATTCACGAATAATGTACAGAATGTGTTTACGCCCTTTCTTGGGAGGAATAAATTTTTCTATTCTGTCTGAAAAAAAAATAACTCCGATCTTATCGTTATTCTGAATAGCAGAAAATGCGAGAGTAGCTGCAATTTCTGTTACCATATCCTTCTTCAGTTGTTTTACGGTGCCAAATTCCAAACTACCGGAAACATCCACCATCAACATCACCGTCAGTTCACGCTCTTCCTCAAACACCTTCACAAAAGGTTTGTTAAAACGCGCTGTCACATTCCAGTCAATGTCACGTATATCATCACCAAACTGATATTCACGCACCTCAGAAAAAGCCATACCTCTACCTTTGAAGGCCGAATGGTACTGTCCTGCAAAAATATTGTTCGACAATCCACGCGTCTTTATTTCAATCCGACGAACTTTTTTTAGAATTTCACTTGTTTCCATCTATTTAATTGAGAATTGAAAGTTGGTAATTGAGGATTATTCATTCTCAATTAAAATTAAGGCACTTCTATCTTATTCAATATTTTACTTACAATTTCATCAGAAGTTACATTGCTGGCTTCCGCTTCATATGTCAATCCGATACGATGCCGGAGGACATCATGTGCAACAGCACGTACATCTTCCGGAATCACATAGCCACGACGTTTAATAAATGCATAAGTACGTGCAGCCAAAGCCAGATTAATGGAAGCACGAGGTGAACCACCGAATCCAATCATATCTTTCAGCTCTTTCAAATCATATTTTTCGGGATAACGTGTAGCAAATACGATGTCTACAATATAGCGTTCAATCTTTTCATCCAGATAAACCTGGCGTACTACTTTACGGGCTTCAATTATTTCTTCTGCCTTCAAAATAGGTTTCACATTGAATTTCTCTCCATTAATGTTTTGGCGAATAATTAATTTCTCCTCTTCCTGCTTCGGATAATCAATAATCACCTTAAGCATAAAACGGTCTACCTGAGCTTCCGGAAGCGGATATGTACCTTCCTGCTCAATCGGGTTCTGTGTAGCTAACACAAGGAATGGCTCAGGCAACAAGAATGTCTCTTTACCAATGGTCACCTGACGTTCCTGCATGGCTTCAAGCAGGGCACTCTGCACTTTGGCAGGCGCACGGTTTATTTCATCGGCCAATACAAAATTAGCAAAAATCGGACCTTTTTTCACTTGAAAGGTTTCATCTTTCTGACTGTAAACCATAGTACCTACAACATCGGCAGGCAACAAATCAGGCGTAAACTGTATGCGGCTGTATTTTGCATCGATCAACGAAGCCAATGTCTTGATTGCCAAAGTTTTTGCCAATCCTGGTACACCCTCAAGCAATACATGCCCGTCAGAAAGTAGCCCGATTAACAGTGACTCTACCAAATGTTTCTGACCCACAATGATCTGGTCCATGCCTGTTGTAAGATTGGTAACGAAAGCACTCTGTCTTTCAATCCGCTCGTTCAATTCGCGGATGTCAATTGATTCAGCCATAAATACTAATTATTTTATTTTATTGTTTAATTTCTTACTTATAATGTAAATGAAACCTATGTTGTAAGGCTTTTTAATTTCGATTCCAAAAGTACACTATATCTTTAACCATTCCAACTAATTTTTATTAAAAAACAATGCGAAGTCTTTAGATTAAGGTACTTTCATACGCTTTTGTATTTGTATAACATAAACACGGCACCCGGATGTATACAAGTTTATACACCCGGGTGCCATACAAAGCCGTTACTTTTTAACAAGTTCCGGTATTTTAAGTACAGTACCATATGGCACACTATTCGGATTCTTAATCACTCCCTGATTATGCTTAACAATATAAGGCCACAAATCTTTTGTACCATAGAAGCGTAAAGAGACCTTGGTTAAAGTCTCCCCCTCTTTCATCGTATAGGTAGTCTTAGTACCGGTAATTATGTAATTTACAGAATCCGGCTTAACAGGTATTGACACCACCTTCTTAGTAACCTTTTCCTGAGCAACCGATTTACTCTCCGATACTTTATCCGTTTTCACCGACACAGGTTTAGGATTCACTACCTGTTGTTTATCCTGCATTTTTGCCACCACTTCGGCTATAGTATCTGTTTTCATAACAGTATCTAACGGGACTTCCTTTATAGGCTCTTTTTTCTCCACCGCTTCAATTACGGTTGATTGCATTTCTTTTTTAGAAAACAAATCCGGATAATAAACAAAAACCAGAGCCGCACCACAAAGCAGCATAACAACCGCTATGATAGTTACCAAATAAGGGACAGGAGACTTCTCTTTTTTGAATTTAATTTCTTTTTGGGGGTGCCTCTCCTTTCCCATAGGAACAATCGGAACTTCTGTTTTCTGAATCTCCCGAGCAATTATTTCTTCTGCAGTCAGTTTAGGAGCCTCGCCTTCTTCTATTTCTTTTTCCGCCTGCTCTTGTTCTTCCTCGAATCCTTCGTCAGTCTTATCTGGTTTAATGTCTTCCGATACTTCATCAACAGATAATCCTTCTATTTCTATGATAGTCTTTGTGCCCGTATCCTTGCAGGTTTCCTTTTCAACTTCTTCAGGCACATCAACCATTCGACTTCCAATTTCTATATTTTCCGTTTTTTTCGTATCCTCCTCAATATCCCCTGTAGTAGTCTCAGCATTCTCTGCGTTTTGCTCCAGCATACCCTCCGATTCTGCTGTTTCTATCTGCTTTGCTGCCTCTATAGGCTCTGTTTCAATTGAGACATCCTCCATAAACTGTGTTCCTTCTACTTCAGGCACATCCACCGGATCTCCCTCCAATTCCTCTATCGGCGTATCTTCCAATACAGTATTCTCATTCAGTACAACCGTCTCAAAATGAGAAAAAGGCCTATTAATAATATCCCGCAAAGAAGGATCAGGAGTAAAAGAAATCTTTGTATGTCCTTCTATCTTAATTCGTTCGCCTGTATTGATATTTACACTTTCACGGCTATTAACCCCTATCAGTTTAAATGTTCCCAGCCCCTTGATTTTCACGTACTGATCATTCTCCAGAGCCTGTTCTATCAACAGAAAAAACTCCCGAACAAAAACATCGGCATCTTTTTGAGGGACCCCATGCCTGCTAACCAGTAAATCAACAAGATTCTGTATAGTCAACCTTTCATTCATACGGAAATGCTTCTTTAAACTTATCCTTTAAGATTGGACTTGGCTTGAATGCCAACACCAGTTTGGGTGGAACCAACAAGCGTAGTCTGGTGACAGGATTGATGACAATACGCTCAGCCTTCTTTTTTACTTCAAAAGCACCAAATCCCTGTATTCCTATAGCATTACCTTCCTGCAGCTCCTGAATGATGTCAGACAGCAGAGTAGTTATCAAGTCAGAAGTATCTTTTGTATTATATCCTAACCTGCGCGAAAGTTCTGAAGTAAATTCTTTGTTATTCAAAATACTACAATTTTAAAAGTGTGTTGCTATATTAGTCAATCCGAATGAAAAAAACAAATTCTTAGGGAAATATCTTTAGATAACTTTCGCAAAAAGATCGAATTCATCGGAATCAATCACCTCTATTTGATAAAAGTTACCAACCCTCAGACTATCTCCCTCGCACTTTATTAATACCTCAGGATCTACTTCCGGAGAATCAAATTCAGTGCGCCCAACATAATAATCACCCTCTATACGATCAATGATAACTTTCATTTGCCACCCCACCTTAGATGCACTAAGTTCAGCAGAAATCCCCTGTTGAATATCCATCAGTTCATCCAAGCGGGCCTGTTTCACTTCTTGAGGAATAGAATCTTCATAATTAGCTGCCGCATACGTGCCCTCTTCCTCTGAATAAGCAAAAGCCCCCATTCTATCGAAACGGACTTTACGGACAAACTCTTTCAATTCCTCAAAATCCTCTTCTGTTTCACCCGGATGCCCCACCATCAACGTTGTACGTAAATGAATACCGGGAACTTCTTTACGAAACTGTTCAATTAACCGATAGGTGTCTTCTTTGGTCACATGACGCCGCATACGTTGCAACATGTTATCACTAATATGTTGCAATGCTATATCCATGTATTTGCATACATTATCCCGTTCACGCATCACTCTAAACAAGTCTTCAGGAAAATGTGCCGGGTATGCATAGTGTAAACGTATCCATTCCACACCCGGAATCTCAGAAACACGCTCAATCAATTCCGGGAGCATTTGTTTCTTGTATAAATCGACTCCATAGTAAGTCAACTCCTGGGCAATCACCTGAAACTCTTTCACACCATTGGAAACCAAGTATCTCACTTCGTCCAAGATCTCTTCCATGGGACGAGACACATGACGTCCTGTAATGATTGGTATAGCGCAATAAGAACATTTGCGGTCACACCCCTCTGATATTTTCAGATAAGCATAATGTTTAGGGGTAGTTAGCATACGTTCAATATGAAGTTCGTCATGGTAGGCTTTTCCCAAGTCCTGCAACAACTCTTTCCAGTTGAATTTACCATAAAACTTATCAACCTGAGGAATTTCAATCGCCAATTCTTTTAAATAGCGTTCCGAAAGACAGCCCATAACAAAAAGTTTTTCCAGATTTCCTTCTTCTTTTTCCTGGGCAAATTCCAGAATCATATTAATTGATTCTTCTTTCGCATCACCGATGAAACCGCAGGTATTGATAACTGCTATTTCTCCTGTCGGTTTTTCCGAGTCATGGGTAACATCATATCCGGCTTCTTCCAACTGACGCATCAACTGTTCCGAATCCACCAAATTCTTAGAGCACCCTAATGTTATGATATCTATAGTTTTTCTTTTCATGCATTCTCTCCAAATAAGGAGTCTACAAATTCTTTCTTGCGGAAAACCTGCAGGTCTTCCATACCTTCACCCAATCCAATATATTTCACCGGAATCTTAAACTGATCTGAAATTCCGATAACAACGCCTCCCTTTGCCGTTCCGTCCAGTTTTGTTATAGCCATGGCAGTCACCTCTGTAGCCAACGTGAATTGTTTAGCCTGCTCAAAGGCATTCTGCCCGGTTGAACCATCAAGCACCAGCAACACCTCATTCGGAGCATCAGGTACCACCTTCTTCATTACATTCTTAATCTTCGTCAGTTCATTCATCAAACCGACCTTATTGTGTAGGCGTCCTGCTGTATCTATAATCACAACATCCGCATCATTAGCAACGGCCGAGCTTAATGTATCAAATGCAACCGAAGCGGGATCAGCACCCATTTTTTGTTTTACCACCGGTACACCTACTCTATCTCCCCAAATTACAAGCTGTTCTACAGCTGCTGCACGAAATGTATCGGCCGCACCCAAGTAAACAGATTTACCAGCTTTCTTGAATTGATAAGCAAGTTTACCAATGGTAGTTGTTTTACCAACTCCATTCACACCCACTACCATAATGACATAAGGCTTTTTCTCTACCGGAACATCGAAATCAGCAACATCATCCGAATTATTCTCAGTCAACAATGCTGCAATTTCTTCACGCAGAATTGAGTTTAGCTCTTGTGTATTTACATATTTATCTTCTGCCGCACGTTTTTCAATACGTTTAATGATATTAAGAGTAGTCTCTACTCCCACATCCGATGTGATAAGCACCTCTTCCAGATTATCCAGCACTTCATCATCCACCTTCGACTTGCCGGCTACCGCACGGGCAATCTTGCTGAATACACTTTCTTTGGTTTTAGATAATCCTTTATCTAAAGTTTCCTTCTTTTCCTTTGAGAAAAAACTAAAAAATCCCATGATTACAATTATTTGTATAATACATTATGCTACAAAGATATAATAAAACTGGCGTAAAGTAAAAATTGAAGCGAATAAAATTGGCAAAAAAAATCCCCTCAATGAATATCAGTGAGAGGATTTTTCAGGTTGCAATCTAATGCAACCGGCTTATTTCTTAAAAAAGTCTTGTACTTTTTCGTTAGGAACCATTTGTTCATCAAAAATGTAAGCTCCAGTCTTCGGAGATTTAACCATTTTGATAACCTTAGTATAAGCACGACCTTCTTTAGATCCTTCGTGCAAACTTGCTACTGTTTTCTTTGCCATGGGTTATACTCTTTCTTTTTTATTTAATTTCTTTGTGTACTGTTACTCTCTTCAGAATCGGGTTGTATTTTTTCAACTCAAGTCTTTCTGTAGTATTCTTTCTGTTCTTAGTTGTGATATAACGAGATGTTCCCGGCATACCGCTATCTTTGTGTTCTGTGCATTCCAGAATCACCTGAACTCTATTACCTTTTGCTTTCTTTGCCATAATCAGTTTCTCCTCTTACGTTTTAGCCAATAACTTTAATGGTTTTCCAATCACAATACCCTTTGGCAACTGCATCATTCAGAGCAGCGTCCAAACCTTTCTTATTAATAATACGCAAACCAGCAGCGCAGAGGCTCAGGCTGATCCAGCAGTCCTGTTCTACATAGTAGAACTTTTTGTTAAACAAGTTCAAATCAAAGGTTCTCTTAGTTCTTCTCTTTGAGTGTGAAACATTGTTGCCAATCATGGCTTTCTTTCCGGTAATTTGACAAATCTTCGACATTTCTATCTTATTTTTATAGTTTTAATCTATACTTCTTTCAAACAGAGCGCAAAGTAAGCACTTTTATAGATATAAAACAAGCATTTCTTAAATAAATTCATTATTCAGCAGTAATTTTTCTTCATTTCACCAATTTTCGAAGTAACAGAAGAGCATTATTACCTGCTCTCTCCACATTCATTTCTCTTCCGCGGTCAGTTTCCTGCTTCATAGTGCAAATTTCATTTTTATAGGCAGCAGCAATCCAGACTGTACCAACAGGCTTCTCCTTAGTACCTCCACCAGGACCTGCGATACCCGAAGTGGCGACTGCACAATCAGTTTTCAGCGCTTTCATCGCACCTTTTACCATCTCAATTACGGTTTCCTCGCTTACAGCACCTTTCTTTTCAAGCGTTTCCATCGACACACCCAGCAATTTCATCTTTACTTCATTAGAGTATGCCACTACACTTCCTTTAAAATATTCCGAACTTCCGGCAACCGAAGTAACACGGGCTGCAATACTTCCACCGGTGCAACTTTCTGCGGTGGAAAGGGTCAATTTCTTCTTTTTCAGAAGTTCCCCAATCAGAATCTCAATCGGTGTATCTTCTTCATCCAAAATATCTTCACCTAAAATGGCTTCCAATTTGGCGCTCTCAACATTTAAGTATGTCTCTACTTCCTGACGATCTTGTCCACGTCCTGTCAATCTCAAACGAATCAAACCGGGTTTAGGCAAGTAAGCAAGTTTAATACAGGACGGCAGCGCCACCTCCCAAGGCTCCAGTTTTTCAGCCAGCACTGATTCCGGATAGTTTTGCACAGTAAAAGTACGATGTACAATGGCATCTGTATGAAACTTTGCGCACAAACGAGGAATCACTTCTTCACTCATTACCGTAGTCATCTCCTGAGGAACACCGGGCATGGAAACAAGCACTTTACTATCCTTTTCAAACCAACTGACAGAGGCACTTCCCACCCGATTATTAATGACCGTACAATTCTCTGGCACCATCGCCTGACTCTTATTCAACGCATTCATCGGTATTTTTCCAGCTAATACCCGCTTCACATTTTCAAATACAGCCTCACTAAAAATCAGTTTGGTACCAAAATATTCACAAAGGGTTTGTTTGGTGATATCATCCTTAGTAGGACCCAAACCACCTGTCATCAATACAATATCCGCCCTTTTCATCGAGGCATCCACTGCTTCGGTTATCTCTTCTGCACGATCACGTACAGACACTACACGAATAACTTCGATACCGACTTTATTTAATTCGCGTCCCATCCATGCCGAATTAGTGTCAGTCACCTGGCCTATCAGCAACTCATCACCGATGGTTATTATCTCTGCAAACATGATTTTTTTTATTTAGCTTTCTCAATATTATAGATATAAAGAAGAAGAAAGATCTACCCTCTTTTCTTTTATAAAGTCACACGTGAATAAGCCGGCAATTCCATAGGACAGAAGTCTTTATCCTGATATTTAAAATATCCCGTAATAGCGATCATTGCAGCATTGTCCGTGGTATAGCTAAACTTTGGAATAAAAATCTTCCAGCCATACTTCTCCGCATGCTCACGGAAAGCATTACGCAAACCGTTATTGGCGGACACACCACCTGCTACAGCTACCTCGTTAATTTTATACTGTTTGGCTGCTTTACGGAGTTTATCCATCAATATATCTACAACAGTCGCTTCAAGAGAAGCGGCTAAATCAGTCTTGTGATGTTCGATGAAATCGGGATCTTCTTTCATCCAATCACGCAACGAGTAAAGAAACGATGTCTTCAATCCACTAAAACTATAGTCCAACCCTGGGATGTGGGGTTTGCTGAATGTATAAGCCTTCGGATTGCCCTGACGTGCCAAACGGTCAATAATAGGACCGCCCGGGTAACCAAGCCCCATCACTTTTGAACATTTGTCAATAGCTTCTCCGGCAGCATCATCAATTGTCTGTCCCAAAATCTCCATATCATTGTATGCCTTCACCAGTACGATTTGAGAATTACCCCCGGACACCAACAAGCAAAGGAATGGGAAAGTGGGTTGTTCATTCTCTTCACCCTCTTCTTTAATGAAATGTGCTAATACATGTCCTGTCAGATGATTAACATCGATCATGGGAATGTTTAATGAGCGGGCAAACCCTTTCGCAAAAGATACTCCCACCAGCAACGATCCCATCAGTCCGGGACCTCTCGTAAAAGCTACCGCACTCAATTCCTCTTTCGTCACCCCTGCACGTTTCAATGCTTCATGCACCACAGGTACTATATTTTGCTGATGCGCACGTGATGCTAATTCGGGTACTACACCACCGTAAGCTTCATGCACCGCCTGACTGGACACTACATTCGACAACAGAAAACCATCTTTTATTACCGCAGCCGACGTATCGTCACAGGAAGACTCAATTCCTAATATAATTGTACTCATACGCTTTTTGATATTTAAACGATGCAAAAGTAATGATAAAAGTAGGATTCATAACGAACTATTTTATATTTTTGTTCGCAAAATAAAAACAACCGCTTATCAGAACGCTGAAGAAGACTGTACGCTGGGTTATCGGTATTATATTAGGTATATATATCGGAACTATCATTTTGCTGAATATTCCTTTTATTCAGCGAAATATGACCACGTTTGTCGCAAAAGAACTATCCCGGACATTAGGTACTGAACTGACTATCGGTAAGATAGATATCGGACTATTGAATCGTATCATCATAGACGATGTGCTGCTCGACGATCAATCGGGCAAAGAGATGCTTAAAATTACTCGTCTTTCCGCCAAGTTTGATATTATCCCCCTATTCAACGGAAAAATCGCAATCAGCAGTGTACAATTGTTCGGCTTTAACATCAACCTGAACAAACCTACTCCGAATACGGACCCTAATTTCAAATTTGTCCTTGACACATTTGCCTCTAAAGACACAGTAAAAACAGACAAGAGCCTCGACTTGCGTATCAACTCTATATTGATACGCCGTGGTAAGTTGGCTTACGATGTACTGTCGGAAAAAGAAACTCCCGGAAAGTTCAACCCCCAGCATGTCAAATTGCATAATATCATTGCCAACATCTCTCTCAAAGCACTTCAAGGCGATTCGATCAATGCGGCCATCAAACGGCTAAGCGTGGATGAACAATCGGGCTTTGAGCTGAGAAAGTTGAGCCTGAAAGTCATAGCTAATGACAGAGGCATGAAAATAGAGAATTTTGCTATAGAAATGCCGGGTACCGAAATGAAAATGGATACCATTCGGATGGAATATGACAGTTTGGGAGCACTCAATCATTTTGCCGATGAAGTCCGTTTCTCTTTCCGTACTCTGCCATCCTACGTGACCCTGAATGATATTTCAGCTTTTGTTCCGGCACTATCCAACTTTAAAGAAAAGCTGGATCTGGGCATCGATGTAGAAGGTACACTCAACCAGTTGAACTGCAAAACGCTGGAAATTAATGCAGGCGATAAATTCCGACTGAAGGGAGATGTCTCTTTACAGGATCTATCACGCCCGCAAGATGCCTATGTATACGGGCATCTTGCCAATCTATCTGCCAATAACGATGGAATCGGATTCCTGGTACGCAACCTGAGTCCGCATTACAATGGGGTTCCTCCTATTCTGCAGCGTTTAGGAAATGCTTCCTTTCACGGTGAAATATCGGGGTATTTCACAGATTTGGTCATGTACGGTCTGTTTCGTACCAACATTGGTTCTGTCCAAACTGACTTAAAGCTCAGTTCCGATAAAGCCAAAGCCTTGTTTTCTTATTCGGGAGGTGTAAAGACCACCGACTTCGAGCTGGGACAGTTGCTGGATAACAAGCAACTGGGCAAAATTACCTTTAATCTGAATGTTCAAGGCAGCCACTACCGTAACCAGTACCCCGCCATCACGCTAAAAGGCCTGATAGCTGCCCTCGAATACAGTAATTATAAATATGAGAATATCACACTCGACGGAGAGTTCGAACGTGGCGGCTTCGACGGAAAGGTGGCACTGGATGATGAAAACGGTTCGATACATTTAAATGGTAACATCAATGTAGTCGAGAAAATCCCGACTTTCAACTTCAATGCTGTAATAGATAAAGTACGCCCGCACGACTTGAACCTGACCAAGGATTATCCGGACGCAGAATTCTCTCTGAAGCTGAAAGCTAACTTCCGTGGCGGTTCCATCGATGAAATGATAGGTGAAATCAACATAGACAGTCTACAATTCACCGCACCCGAAAAGAATTACTTTCTGGATAATATCAACATCATAGCCACTCGACAAGACAAACAAAACCAACTGAAACTGACCTCCAGTTTCCTGAAAGCAAGTATTGAAGGTAATTATCTGTATCACACACTTCCGGCAAGCGTAATGAATATTATGCGGCGATACATTCCTTCATTGATCCAGCCGGATAAGAAGCCGATTGAAACGAATAACAACTTCAGTTTCGATGTCCACATATTCAATACAGAACTGCTGTCTACCGTATTCGACATCCCATTGAAGATATATACGCACTCGACTGTAAAGGGTTACTTCAATGACCAGGCACAGCGGCTGCGAGTAGAGGGCTATTTCCCCCGGCTACAATATCAAAACACGTTTATCGAGTCCGGACTGGTGCTCTGTGAAAATCCTACTGACCAGTTCAAGGCCAAGATACGGTTCAATAACCTGAAAAAAGAGAGTGCCGTAAGCATCTCACTGGATGCGCAAGCCCAAAATGATACCATAAGTGCCAACATCAATTGGGGCAATAATACCATCAATACTTATAGCGGACGATTATCCGCTGCTGCCAGCTTCTTCCGCAAGGCCGAAGAAAAGTCGTCACTGAAAACAGTCGTAGACATCAAGCAGACAGACATTATCCTGAACGATACTTTGTGGCAGATTCATCCGTCACAAGTAGTAGTAGATTCGGGCAAAGTAGATGTAAACGATTTCTATTTCTCGCATAAAGACCGTCACATCCGCATCGACGGACGCATCTCGGAACATGCCGAAGACACACTGAAGGTAGACCTGAAGGACATCAATGTGGGTTACGTATTCGATGTGGTAGATTTTGACGATGTGGACTTTAAAGGAGATGCCACCGGAACGGCATATGCCAGTGGCATTTTGAAGGAGCCGGTCATGAATACCCGCTTACATTTTAAAAACTTCACCTTCAATGATGCTTCTTTGGGAGCAATGGATATTTACGGAGCATGGGAGAACGACAAACGTGCCATCTTCCTGGATGCTCACATGGAAGAAGAAGGGCTATCGAAAACGCACGTCATCGGGCACGTCTATCCGTTAAAGCCGGAAAGTAAACTGGATTTGAATATAGAAACGGAGCATACAAACATTCAGTTCCTCCAATATTTCATGCGCTCCATTGTCGAAGACCTGCATGGACGTACCAGTGGCAAAGCTCATTTCTATGGAAAATTCAAGGAGCTCAACATCGAAGGGGATCTGATGACAGATGCGTCGTTGAAGATAGGAATATTAAACACATCATTTGCCGTAAAAGACACTATCCGTCTGTCCACCACCGGTATCACTTTCGACAATATACATATCGCAGATATGGAAGGGCACCAGGGCACAATGAACGGCAAACTAAATTTCAGGCATTTCAGGGATTTGAGCTATCACTTCGAATTCAACGTGAACAACATGTTACTGATGGACACGAAAGAAAGCTCTGATATCAACTTCTACGGAAAAGTGTATGGAACCGGCAATGCGATGCTGGTTGGCAATCCGCAGGAACTGCAAGTCAATGCAGCCGTCACGACCAACCGCAATACCAATTTTGTCTACATAACCAATGCCACTGCTTCAGCAGCCAGCAACCAGTTCATTAAGTTTATCGACAAAACTCCGCGCAGATTCGTTCAAGATTCCATCAATGTAATATCAGAATATGAGCGGCTGCAGCAGGAGATGGAGGAGGAAGAGACAAAAACGGATATCCGCCTGAATCTGTTGATAGATGCTACTCCGGACGCTACTATGAAAATTATCATGGACCCCATTGCCGGAGACTACATCAGCGGTAAAGGCTCCGGCAACATACGGACAGAGTTCTTTAATAAAGGAGATGTGAAAATGTTCGGAAACTACCGCATCAGCCAGGGTATTTATAAGTTCAGCTTGCAGGAAGTCATCCGCAAGGACTTTATCATAAAAGACGGAAGCAGTATCACTTTCAACGGTCCCCCGTTGGATGCGACGCTCGATATACAAGCCAGTTATACGGTGAACTCTGCTTCGCTGAATGACCTGATCCCCGATGCCTCAGACCCGATCACCCAGCAACCCAATGTAAAGGTGAATTGCATCATGAACCTGACCGGAATTCTCTGGCGCCCCAATATTAAATTAGGTATCGAACTCCCCAACGAACGGGACGAGATACAGACGCTGGTACGCAATTACATCAGTACGGAAGAGCAGATGAACATACAGATACTCTATCTGCTGGGTATCGGCAAGTTCTATCCACAGGAGAGTACCGGAGGCACCCAAAACTCCAATATGACATCGTCAGCCCTATTCTCTACCCTGTCCGGACAGTTAAACAATCTGTTATCGCAGGTATTCGATAACAACAACTGGAACATCGGAACGAATCTCAGTACCGGTGACAAAGGCTGGACGGACATGGAAATAGAAGGTATCCTGTCCGGACAGTTATTGAACAACCGTCTGATTATTAATGGTAATTTCGGCTACCGGGATAATCCGTTAGCTAATACCAATTTCATCGGAGACTTTGAAGCGGAATGGCTGCTCAACCGCTCAGGAGACATACGTCTGAAGGCGTATAATGAAACGAACGACCGTTATTATACACGAACCAACCTGACTACCCAAGGAATCGGTATCATGTACAAAAAAGATTTTAATAAATGGAGTGAACTTCTCTTCTGGAATAAATGGAAGTTGAGAAACCTAAGAAAGAAACAGGCTACCGCACGAGACAGCATCCCGAATGACACGGTAAAGGACATCACCAAAGCTAAATCGGAAATGAAAAGAGAGCATCCGATGTGACGCTCTCTTTTCTTCAGTCTTTATTTTCGTATGTCTCTCTTACAAAGAAAGAATACAAAAACGGAAAGTGTATGAATACCGAAAAGGGATGTGAAGAAGATAGAACGATTAAAAGCCCTTATCGACAATAACCTTTCCGAAGGGAGTCAGAGCCAGTCCGGCAAGTTTGAAGTGTTGTCTCCCGAATGGTATACCAATGATTGTGATACAAAGCAGAATTCCCCATCCCAGATGAGAGAGGCTGATCCAAATTCCACCGAGAAACAGCCAGACTATATTCATTATGATACTGAGGCAACCTCCCGAATCGGGGGTGGTCCTCACCTCTTTGCCGAACGGCCATAAAGCAAGCCCGGCCAGTTTCAGCGTCTGAAAGCCAAATGGAATACCAATAATGGTAACCATCATCAAGAGACTTGCAATAAGATACTCTATCGCAGTAAAAATGCCGCCACACAGCAGCCAGATAAGATTCAAGAATGGATTCATAGGCTATTAGAATAACGGTAGTAAAGAAAAAGGTCGGAAGTTCATTTCGGTACCTCCAACCTTTTTTCCTTATACCTTATATTAATTATTAATAAGAACGAGCAAATATCACACGGCAAGCAGAAGGTTTGCCGGTTACCATACACTTACCGGGCTCTTTGTCACCTTCAACAAACGAATCGAACGGGATACAACGAATAGTAGCTTTTGTCTCTTCCTTGATCTTCTCTTCTGTTTCCGTAGTTCCGTCCCAATGAGCCAGAATGAAACCGCCCTCTTCGATTTTTTCCTTGAATTCATCGTAGCTGTCTACCTTAGTGATACGTGAATCGCGATAAGTACGCGCTTTCTTGTAGATGTTGGCCTGAATCTCTTCCAACAGATTTTGAACATATGTCTCGATACCATCGCAAGTGACGGTCTCTTTCTCCAATGTATCGCGACGCATCACCTCCATCGTATTGTTTTCCAGGTCGCGTCCGCCCATTACCAGACGAACCGGTACACCCTTCAGTTCATAATCGGCAAATTTGAAGCCCGGTCGTTTGTTATCGGCATTATCATATTTGACCGAAATGCCCAATGCCTTCAGCTTCGCTACAATACCTTCTACCTTGGTATCAATCTGTTTCAGCTGCTCGTCATTCTTATATATAGGAACGATCACTACCTGAATCGGAGCCAGATGCGGAGGTAATACCAGACCGTTGTCATCCGAGTGGGTCATGATCAATGCACCCATCAGACGGGTAGAAACACCCCATGAAGTAGCCCATACGTACTCAAGCTTATTTTCTTTATTAACAAACTGCACATCAAACGCTTTCGCGAAGTTCTGTCCCAGGAAGTGAGACGTACCACTCTGTAACGCCTTGCCGTCCTGCATCATCGCTTCAATGGTATAGGTGTCGAGCGCACCGGCAAAACGTTCATTGGCCGACTTCACCCCTTTCACCACCGGAACCGCCATGTATTTCTCTGCAAAGTCAGCATATACATTCAGCATGCGGATTGCTTCTTCTTCTGCCTCCTCACGTGTTGCATGTGCCGTATGGCCTTCCTGCCACAGGAATTCTGCTGTACGGAGAAACAGTCGTGTACGCATCTCCCAACGGAAAACGTTTGCCCACTGGTTGCATAAGATAGGCAGGTCACGATAAGACTGAATCCAGTTTTTATAAGTATTCCAGATGATTGTTTCGGAAGTCGGACGGATAATCAGTTCTTCTTCCAACTTTGCAGCAGGGTCAACCACCACACCCGAACCATCTTCGGCATTCTTCAGGCGGTAGTGAGTAACTACGGCACACTCTTTGGCAAAGCCTTCCACATGCTCAGCTTCACGACTCAAGAATGATTTTGGAATCAGCAACGGGAAATAAGCATTCACATGTCCGGTTTCCTTAAACATATCGTCCAGCTGACGTTGCATTTTCTCCCAAATAGCGTATCCGTAAGGCTTAATCACCATACATCCGCGTACAGCCGATTGCTCTGCCAAATCGGCTTTCACTACCAAATCATTATACCACTGCGAATAGTTTTCGCTGCGTTTGGTCAGGTCTTTCAGTTCTTTTGCCATTATATTTTTCTTCTTTTAAAGTTTTCTATCTTCAAAACAGGATGCAAAAATACTAAAAATGGGTGAACTGTGATCATTCTTTATCTATAATTTTAAGAGGGAACCCGGCAGACCAGTTCATAAACAAGCCGGTTTATCGATTGACAACCGGCTTATTTATGATTTTTCAGAAAGCAGAATCACCACTTCTTGCCTTTTTCTTCCAACAGAAGTCCGTCGCTGAATCCCATGGAAGCATGTGTACCGTCGCAAAACGGTTTATTGGACGACTGTCCGCAACGGCACAAAGTCACCCTGTTCCTGACTGTATAGCTTTTGCCATCCGCACTCTCTATGCGGATACCGCCTTTTACCCAAATAGGTCCGCTCACTCTGATTCCAGGATCCTCAATAATACCGATAGAGGGCTCAAAAGGCGGTTCGAAGACTTTTTGCGTCTCTTTGTCCCAAACGACGAGCCGCCCGGCAGGACAATGGCCGGCCTCGCGACGGACAAGTTCACGCTCTTCTTCCGTTTCAGCGAGTTGTACCAGATTCCAGATTCGGCCGCGTGCATCGCAGAAACGGGCAAAAGCACAATACTTTTCGTTATCGGCAAGCACCATGGCGGGGCCTTCCAATTCCTCGGCTTCTTCAAGTAACGGACGTTTGTTATTGGTTTCATTAGAGTCCCAATCGGTGGCACGCTTATGAGAACCGTCACAGAAGGGTTTATGGCGGGAATGCCCGCAACGGCACAGAGCTACCGGAGTGGCCGAACTGTCGAAACTCAGCCCGCGTTGATACACCCACGAAGAACCTTCTTCATTGGGAAGAATAATTTCCTGGTCAATGGGAGGATTACCATAAACAAGATAAGGGCCGTCAGGAGTTATTTTGATATAATACTTCTCGGGTGCTTGCCGACTGCCCTCTTCTACTAAAATTTCTTCTTTCTTAGTCATAATTTTACGCCATAAGGAGGTTTAACATATCCTTTATCGCTTAAAGAACAGATAGTCAAGCTAAAAAGTTTCTTATAACACCGTCTAACTTCTTACGGATTCGTTGATACCAAACCCGAAAAGTGCAAAGTCTCCCTTCACCGGATCATCCGGCCATATCTCCCGCAATGCATCGGTAATACAACGCGCAGTCTTCAGACATTTACGTGCATCGGTCAGTCCAAGATCGACTGAAATGCGATGCACATGCGTGTCGAGAGGAATAATCAGATCCGAAGGATCAAAACTCCGCCAGATACCCAGATCCACAGGAGAATCCCGACGAATCATCCAGCGCAGGAACATACACATCTTTTTCGCTTCGGAAGCACTTGCCAAAGCAGGCATCCCATTGATATGTCCGAACACGGATTGCAGTCTTTCCAACGGAGTACCCCAAGAAAGCGAATGGCACAAATGCGACTCCAGGTCTTCATGTTCCTGATAGGCCGCATACAAAGCCTGACAAAGTAAATAGAAATCATTCCAGGAATAATAACGATAGAAGCTGGTTTTTACTCCTCGATATTTCTTCCACTCCTCACTAAGTATATACCGGTAAGGAGCATTCGAGAACAGTTCACGGTCAATCCGGTCGCCGCTTTTGATAATAGCCTTCCGGTTTCCGGTAGCAATCCAAGAGGCTACCAGGGCAGAGATCTCAATATCGGCCTTGCCGGTATAGCGATGTGGAAACTGTACAGGGTCATCCATAATAAATTCGGCTACCTCGTATTTATCTGCCAAAAATGCAAGTTTATTCTTTAGTTCTTGTTTCATAAACGTTAGAAGGTATGTATCAAAAAGAAACACCACAGATTACGCGGTTCTATACATGACTCTGATAATGAGTCTGTAAAAGTACGTGGAATCTGTGGTGAAAACCTCTTACTGCAATCTCAGTAAGTTTTTTATTTACTAAAATCTCTCGGAGCAGGTACCGGAGCCAATGGTTTACGGTCTTGAAGCTGTTTCATAACCTCTTCGATGGCTCTGTTCAGCTGTTGATCCTCTCCATTCCACTCTTTCACCGGATCATTATCGATCAGGATATCCGGGTCCACACCATGGTTTTCGATAATCCATTGTCCCGTCTTCGGGTCATAACTGGTAAAGAACGGAACACGTATGTCTGTTCCATCCATATATGGCAATGAACCACTAATGCCAACAATACCTCCCCAGGTACGCGTACCTATCAACTTGCCCAATCCAAGTGCGCGGAAGCCCCACGGGAACAGGTCGCCATCAGAAGCGGAGTATTTATTAATCAAACAAACCTTCGGTCCCACCTGTACAGCATCAGGCACTGTTCCCACATGGCTGGTACCTCTACCCATAGTCAGGCGATAAGGTTCACGGGAAAGACGTTCCAGGATCATTGGTGAAACATTACCTCCACCATTGGCACGATCATCAATAATCAACCCTTCTTTATCAAGTTGCGGATAGAAATAGCGGGCAAACTCGTTCAAGCCTTCCGGTCCCATATCCGGAATATAAATATATCCGATACGTCCGTTGGAAGCCTGGTCCACTTTCTTTATATTATCCTGTACCCAATTGTAATGTATCAAAGGATATTCATTGGCAAGCGGACTGATCACAACCTTACGTGCTCCGGAAAGCTGAGGTTTGGCATTCAACGAAATTTCAGTAGGTATCTCTGCTTTACCCACCAGTAAAGAATACATATCTTTAACTGTATTGGTCGGCACACCATCAATAGCTACGATGTACTCTCCTGCTTTCACATCAACCCCCGGTTCCGTAAGCGGAGAGCGCAGTTCTTTGCTCCAAGATGCTCCGGGGAATATCTTCTCCAGACGGAAAAAGCCACTCTTGTCGCGGGTAATCTCCGCACCAAGCAAACCGGTATTGATCCGTTTGGGCTGTTCCGTTTCTCCCGGATTGACATAAGCATGCCCACAGTTCAATTCACCTATCATCTCACCGATAATGTAATTCAGGTCTAAACGAGTTTTAACGTAAGGCAGCAAGACCGCATATTTTTCTTTAATTGCTTTCCAATCTACACCGTGCATGCTCTCCTGATAGAATCCGTCACGATAGGCACGCCAAGCTTCATCAAAGATTTGTGCCCACTCTTTCGGATAATCCACAGTAATCTTCATATTGCTTAAATTGACCGGAGTGGTCAGTTCTGTCTTACCCAAAGGAAGATTGGTCACATAAATCTGACGGCCTTTAAAGAAAAGTGCCTTCTTACCATCGTAAGTAACATCCATCGAAGCTCCATCGGCAATCGATTCCTCTTTCTGACTTGCCAAGTCATACATTTTCGTACCACCGCGTCCCCAGTAGTACACCTTGTTGCCATCCGAATAGAAGTTACCATAATAAGACGGAGACAAGGGCAATCGAACAATGCGATCGGTAATGCCATCCGGATCGAACTTCACCAACGAAGCATCAGCCACTTCCTTTTTATCTGCCGGTTTCTTATCCCCGCTTTGGGGTGTAGCATTAGATGCAGCCACTTCCGCATCTTTCTGCATGAAAGGAGACGATGTATCTTTAGACAGCAAAGCGATGTACACACCATACATATTATTATATACATGGTTCCATTCCAATGATCCGTAAGTCGGATTAAAATCACGGGCAGAAGAGAATATCAGATACTTTCCGTCGGCACTGAACACCGGAGAAGAAGAGTTATACCATTTGTCGGTCACCGGATATTCTTTCTTTTCCGCAATATTGTAGACATATACGACATTGATTTCATTTTTACCCATCCGTGTATAAGTCAACCACTCACTGTCCGGAGAGAAAGTAACTCCACCCGGCACTCCCATCGGATCTTGCAATAATAATGAAACTTTCCCGGAAGCCACATCCAGCAGATTAACTCGGTTCTTACGATCCATATACACTATCTTCTTAGAATCCGGACTCCATTTAAAGCCACGGATATATGTATCGTTCTTATGGGTTAACTGCATCGGTTCGCCACCTGCCGCATTCTGCAGATAAAGTTCGGTTTCGCCTGTAGCATCAGAGATATAGGCAATCTGTGTTCCGTCCGGTGACCACTGTGCGTCACGGTCGTGAGCTCCCGGCGAACGAGTTATATTTTTTGTAACCCCTTTTTCTACCGGCAGATTGAATACTTCACCCCGGCTTGTCACTACCATTCGTGCTCCATCCGGCGACAGACTGGCCGCAGTCACATAATTCGCTCCGTCTTTCAAATCGGTACGGGCATAGATGTTATCCGAAGCCAGTGTAATGTTTACCTTTTCAGCCTTCCGGGTAGCGGCATCCATCTTATAAATATATCCACCATTCTCAAAGACAATGGTATTTCCACTGGCACTTGGGAACTTCACATCATACTCAGTGAAATCAGTTACCTTGGCAGTCTGTTTAGTCTTCGTATTGTATACAAAGATATTCATGATGCGGTCACGATCGGAAAGGAAAAAGATTTCATCGCCAATCCACATCGGAAAAATGTCCTGAGCTACATTATTGGTAATGTTTTCCACTGTTTTGCTGTTCGGATTATACACCCAGATATCATCCGCCATACCGCCTTTATAATATTTCCAGGTACGGAATTCACGCATCACCCGGTTATACGCCAACTGTTTTCCGTCCGGTGAGTAACTGCAAAATCCGCCCTCCGGAAGAGGAATTGCTTCTGACAATCCGCCTTCCTTGTCCACTGTAAACAGTTTGCCGGAAAATCCATCACTGATACGGTTACGGTATACGATGCGCTGTCCGTCCGGTGTCCAGGTCATAACAATGTTATTGGGTCCCATACGGTCACCCAGGTCATCGCGGCTATTGGTAGCCGTATAGGTAACTCGTAACGGTTCACCCCCTGTCGCAGGCATGGTATACACTTCTGTATTTCCATCATACTGTCCGGTGAATGCAATCGTTTTGCCGTCCGGAGAAAACCGGGGAAACATTTCGTATCCCACATGGGAAGTCAGACGCTGTGCCTCACCTCCCGCAGCAGGCACTTTATACAAATCGCCCGCATACGAAAATACGATCTCCTTTCCGTTCGTAGCAGGAAAACGCAGTAATCGTGCTTCTCCCGCAGCCGATAACAGTACAGGAGCCCCCGCCAGAACGAAGATAGATAAGATTAGTTTCTTATTCATGTGATTATCTATTAAAATTGATTCACAAAGGTAAGAAAAGAACAAAGAGTGAAAGAGGAAATACACAAAAAAACCGCAGATTCCATCATTCTTTTCTCACAAAAAGATCAAGGGAACCTGCGATATTTACTTTTGACTTGAAAACATGAATTGAGCGGTAGGCGAGGGTCGAACTCGTGACCTGCGGCTTGGGAAGCCGCCGCTCTGCCAACTGAGCTACTACCGCAATATAATTGCTTCCGTTTTGTAAAGCAGTGCAAAGATAAATATTGTTTCTGAAATACCCATGGCAATGGCACAATATTTTGCATCCGGGAACGGAAATATAAAATATTACCGTACATTTGCTAACCGAAAATACACAGATAGATTCATGAAACAGATCATACTAATCACCGGAGGGGCCCGTTCGGGCAAAAGCAGCTATGCCGAACGGTTAGCATTATCTCTCTCCCCCAATCCGGTCTACCTGGCCACCTCACGCATCTGGGACGAAGAGTTCCGTCAACGGGTGTTACGTCATCAGGCCAACCGGGGACCGGAATGGACCAACATAGAAGAAGAAAAGGAACTGAGCCGCCATTCTTTGCAAGGGCGTGTAGTGCTGATCGATTGCGTAACACTCTGGTGTACCAATTACTTCTTCGACCTTGAAGCGGATACAGACAAGGCACTCGCCGCCATAAAAGCCGAGTTTGACCGGCTGACAGAACAGGAAGCCACCTTTATCTTCGTCACCAACGAGATCGGCATGGGAGGCACCTCAGAAAACCTTATACAACGAAAGTTCACCGATATGCAGGGGTGGATGAACCAGTATATTGCCACCCGGGCCAATCAGGTCTTATTAATGGTATCGGGCATTCCCGTAAAAGTAAAAGATGAAAAACAAACGATAGACTAACCCTATATAAAATGAAAACATTTCAAATCACCAGACCGGACGAAACAATCCGGGAAGCATTGACTGACAAAATAAACAATCTGACCAAGCCCAAAGGTTCTCTGGGAACACTTGAAGAACTGGCTTTGCAAATCGGGCTTATCCAGCAGACACTGACTCCCACGCTGAAATGTCCGCAGAACATTATATTTGCAGCCGATCATGGCATTGTCGACGAAGGTGTCAGCCTCTCTCCCAAAGAGATCACTTGGCAGCAAATCAGCAACTTCCTTCATGGAGGGGCAGGTGTCAACTTCCTCTGCCGCCAACACGGATTCGAATTAAAGATCGTGGATGCCGGAGTGGATTACGATCTGCCTTACGACAAGGGAATTATCAATATGAAAGTACGCAAAAGTTCACGCAACTACCTGTATGAAGCGGCCATGACGGAAGAAGAGATGGACTTGTGTATAGACCGCGGGGCAGAGATAGTCCGCCGGTGCCACGCCGAAGGATGCAATGTGCTCTCCTTGGGTGAAATGGGAATCGGCAACACTTCATCCTCCTCTATGTGGATGACCTGCTTCACCCGTATTCCCCTCGAACAATGCGTCGGCGCCGGAAGCGGACTCGACAATGCCGGAATCCGTCATAAATACAGCGTATTGCAGCGGGCACTGGACAATTATCAGGGAGACGGAAGCGTACGCGACCTGATTCGTTACTTCGGCGGCCTGGAAATGGTAATGGCGGTAGGTGCCATGCTTCAGGCAGCCGAACTGAAAATGATTATCCTGGTGGACGGATTCATCATGACAAACTGCATCCTCGCGGCATCCCGGCTTTACCCTGAAGTAATGCACTACGCCATCTTCGGCCATCAGGGAGACGAGACTGGACACAAGCTTCTGCTTGATGCCATGGGAGCCAAGCCGTTATTGAATCTGGGTTTGCGCCTTGGAGAAGGGACCGGAGCCATCTGCTCCTATCCTATCGTAGACTCTGCGGTGCGGATGATCAACGAAATGGACAACTTTGCGCATGCGTCCATCACCAAATACTTTTAAAGAAGCCCCACATGAATATATTAGCAGCATTTATCTTTTTCACCCGTCTCCCCTTCTGGCGCATCCGGGAAGTTCCGGCAGAATGTTTTAAGCACGTGGTGCCTTACTGGCCCCTTTCAGGATGGCTTACGGGCGGCATCATGGCGGGGGTACTCTGGTCGGCCGCACAGGTTCTCCCCTGCACCGTTGCCGTATTGCTGGCACTTACCAGCCGATTGTTGATTACAGGCGCATTGCACGAAGACGGGCTGGCGGATTTCTTTGACGGATTCGGCGGAGGCACCAGCCGGGAACGTATCCTCTCTATTATGAAGGATTCGCACATCGGCAGTTATGGGGTCATCGGATTGATCGTATACTTCTTCCTGCTATGGAATCTCCTGACAAGCCTTCCTCTCTCCTTCGCCTGCTCTGTACTGATTGCAGGCGACACTGTGAGCAAGTTGACTTCATCACAGATCATTAACTTCCTGCCTTACGCACGGAAAGAAGAAGAGAGCAAGGCGAAGGTGGTTTATAATAGAATGTCGCAAGGAGAATTTGCTTTCGGACTTTTATGCGGAATACTTCCTTTGACGCTCCTGCTCCCGTACAGGTACTGGATTGCCATTATATTCCCGCTGGCAGTGTTGTATCTACTATACAGGCTGATGAAACGAAAGTTACAAGGGTATACAGGCGATTGCTGCGGTGCACTGTTCCTTTTAAGCGAACTGTCCTTCTACCTGGGGGTAGTTATTCTTATATTCATATAGTTTGACTCACCACAGAGTAACACAGAGTTCCACTGAGATGATTTATCTCTTAAACATCTTATAGACAATAATTTAAAAACCGGTAAAACTCTGTGTTACTCTGTGGTGAATCAAACTCATACTTAAACCAATAAGATCATGGAAATCATATTGATCCGACATACCTCTGTCGATGTTCCCAAAGGCGTCTGTTATGGCCAGACCGATGTTCCCTTACGGGATAGTTTTAAAGAAGAAGCCACAATCACGGCTCAACAGTTGCAGGATGATGTGTTTGATGCCGTATTCACAAGTCCTTTGAGCCGCTGCACCCGTCTGGCAGAGCACTGTGGCTATCCGGATGCCATTCGTGATGCCCGTCTGAAAGAACTGGACTTCGGTGAATGGGAAATGAAGGAGTTCGACAAAATAGATGATCCGCGACTGCAAGAGTGGTATGACGACTATTTCCATGTAGCAGCCACAGGCGGAGAATCGTTTATAATGCAACTTCAACGGGTCTCCGAATTTCTGGATGAAGTGAGCAGGCAAAAGTACGGGCGCGTGGCTGTCTTCGCACATGGCGGAGTACTGATTTGTGCACAGATCTATGCAGGAACATTAAAGATGGAAGATGCTTTCGGCGCACTGACACCTTACGGTGGAATAGTCCGGCTGCAACTTAACCCAAAGACAGCAGAACAGTCAGCCACACCAACGCGACCATCAACGTCTCTGCCTTCTGATTGACGGATACCGCTTTCCTCATATCCGCTGTTGTCAATACCCGTTCGTTATCACCGATGAACGGTTTCCATACCTCCTCCCCGAAGTAATAATGCGGACCGCCGAACCGGCAATTCAGGATACCTGCCAATGCCGCCTCCGGATAACCGGAGTTGGGACTGGCATGGCGACTGCCGTATTTACCCACAAACCTGAATAAAGAAAGCCGTCCACTGACGATTATCATCAACAGAGCCGTCAGGCGGGCAGGAATGTAATTGGCGACATCATCTATCCGGGCCGCTATACAGCCGAACTGACGATAGCGCTCGTTTCGGTAACCAATCATCGAGTCGAGCGTGTTCACCATCTTATACGCCATCATGCCGGGTACTCCCAGCACAGCATACCAGAAAAGGGGTGCAATCACTCCGTCACTCAGATTTTCCGCCAAGGTTTCCAAAGCTGCCGTGCGCACTTCCTGCGCAGATAAAGCAGAAGTATCCCGCCCCACGATACGCCCCACCTGTCGGCGTCCCTCGTCCAACGAACGGTCCACCGCCTCGAAAACCATCCGAACCTCACGTATCAACGTCGTTCCGGCCAGGCAGCAGAATATCAGCAAGGTCTTTATCAGAGCCGTCAATACGATGGAATACTCTTCGGTCACCCTGAGAAAGAAGAAAGTAAAAAGATAGACTCCCGCAATCAGCACTGCCGATACCAGCCCACCTTTCCAAACGCGGGCACTCCCCACATTCATCGACTTTTCTCCCCAGGCTATCAGTTTGCCGAATCCCACCACAGGATGCGGCAACCAGGCAGGGTCTCCCAACCAGCGATCCAGCAGCCAAGCCAAAGGCAAGGGGGACAGCCGGCAGAAATATACAAGGCAAACAAACCAAAAAAACATCTCGTCCATACTCTGATACATCCTTAATCTGTCATTATTCCGCCATCCACTTCGCAATGGCCCTCACCAGTTCATCATTCTCTTCCGGTGTCTGGGTGGCAATGCGGAAGAAACGTTCGTCCAGCCCTTCGAAGTTGGAAGCATCACGAATCAGAATTCCTTCTTCACGGGCCAGATACTCTTTCAAGGCGGCAGCTTTACCGAATCGCAAACAAACCAGCATAAAGTGCGTATCGGTAGGCCATACTTCCAGTCCGCCTATCGCTTCAAGCGAACTTTTCAGACGGGCACACTCTGCCAGATAGTCCTTCATGGAGAGAGCTTCCGGAATGCCCTCGGAAAGCAGGTAGAGACCTGCCTCGATGGCAAGCTGATTGACCGACCAAGGCATGCGGTTCGTACGCAGACGAGCCATCAGCCCCGGCTGCGCAGTTACGTATCCCAGACGGAGCCCCGGTATGGCATATCGCTTGGTCATGGAATGCAAGAGGATCACATTGGGAAATCCGGCAGCTTCACGTGCGGTGAAGAGTTCCTCCAACGTAAAGTATTCATACGACTGATCGATCACGAAGCAAACCTGCGGATGTTTCCTGATCAGTTCGGTCAGGCGCTCCTTACCATGCACCTCTCCTGTCGGATTATTCGGGTTGCAGAGCCATACCATACGCACGTCCTCCGGCACTGCCTCCAGCGTATACAGGGATGTGACCCTATGCCCGTGCATGCGGCAGGCATCGGCATATTCGCTGAACGTAGGCATCAGGATGGCCGTATTCGTCCCCCGGAAGGTTTGCGCTATCAGATAAATGGCTTCTGTGGCACCATTCGTCACGCAAACCGAAGCGGCAGGCAAAGCGTAACGGTCGGCCAGACGGGCCTCTAATGTATAAGGTTCCGGTTCGGGATAAGCGGAAATGGCGGAGATACGTCCGCACAAATGCGTCCGCAGCCCGTCAAGGTTTACCTTATTATATACGTTCGAACTGAAATTACTCCGTATCGGGTGGAGGTATTTATAAGAATCGTCTCCGTGTCCTTCAATCATTGTCTGTCAATATTTGATAGATAAGCGGCAGGTCGACATGCTTGCGGACGTGGGCTGCCAGTTTATCGTATTGTTCTTCTTTAAACGCTTTATAATCGAAAGTGGTCTCCTTCAGCTTATCGGCGAAAGGTTCCAGCAGATAGTCGATGACCGAAGGATTGTCGAGAATGCCATGTACGTATGTCCCCATACAGGTACGGTCGGCAAAATATCCGTCCTCCCTTCCGTCTGCCAGATGGTTGAGTGGCGAAGCAGGAGCATCGGCAAGGGGCGTCGTTGTGCCCATGTGTATCTCGTATCCTTCACAGGTCTCGCTGCCTTCAAGAAAGTGGAAACGTACCTGCCGCGTAATCTTTTCTCCCTGCATACGGGTGCTGACGGGCAATAATCCCAATCCCGGCAAGCGTTCTATCTCACCTTCCACATGATCGGGATCGCAAACCTCCTGCCCCATCAACTGGTAACCTCCACAAATGCCCATCACCGTGGCACCCTCGCGGTGGGCACGGGCGATGGCCTGCGCCACTCCGTTACGGCGTAACTCATACAGATCGGACAAAGTGCTTTTCGAACCGGGCAACAGGATGATATCAGCTTTCATCAGTTCGTCCGTATTGTTGGTATAGAACAGGTGTACACGCGGATCGCGCTCCAATACATTGAAGTCGGTAAAGTTACTTAAATGCCGGAGCAGCACTACGGCTATGTTTACCTTCCCCTGTCCGGCACGGATATTCTTGGTTTGCAGCATCACCGAATCTTCTTCTTCGATATAAATGTCTTTGTAATAAGGCACGACTCCCACCACCGGAACACCACAGAGATCTTCCAGCATCTTTACCCCCGACTCGAAAAGACGGATATCTCCACGGAATTTATTAATCAATATCCCCTTGATATGCTTCCGCTCTTCCGGCCGAAGCAGCATCACCGAACCGTAAACACTGGCAAACACTCCTCCACGGTCTATATCCGCCACGAGAATCACATCTGCTCCGGCATGCATAGCCATAGGCAGGTTCACCAGATCGCTGTCACGAAGATTGATCTCGGAGATGCTCCCCGCCCCCTCCATCACTACCGGATTATATCGGGCAGCCAAACGGTCGAATGCGGCATGAACCTCTTTTCGCAACTCCTCCCGTCCCTCACGGCGGAAATATTCGTAAGCATTCCGATTACCGATGGGGCGCCCGTTGAGCACCACCTGTGAAGTATGATCGGACGATGGTTTCAGTAGCAACGGGTTCATATCCGTATGGCAAGGCACGCCTGCGGCCTCGGCCTGCACAGCTTGTGCCCTTCCTATTTCAAGTCCCTCGGGAGTGGCATATGAATTTAATGCCATGTTCTGTGCCTTGAATGGCGCCGGATGATAACCGTCTTGCAGGAATATGCGGCAAAAAGCTGCGGCAATGATGCTTTTACCCACATCACTACCGGTTCCGGCCAACATTAAAGGGTGTAAATTCTTATTCATATCGTGTTTGTCACGTTAATGGGCGACAAACTTAGTGAAAATATTCGGGGGGGACAAGTGGGGGTATCAAAAACTCACCACAGAGAACACAGAATAACACAGAGAGGGGGTGTGTCGAAACTCGTATTCACAACAAATTTATACAGATAAGTATCATTAGTTATCAACAGATTAAGTTTGCTCTATGGAACTCTGTGTTACTCTGTGGTGAATAATGACACATCCCCAATCCATGCAGAGTGCTTCCATGCGGAAGTCATAACAGTCTCAACTTTCTTGTCACATTCTTTGCTATTCCCACAAGATTCTTTATCTTTGTCACTTAAAAGCCGAAGAGAAATGCGGCATATTGAAACGTTTTTTGCGGAAAGAAAAGTACCAAATTTAATTAATGCATAAAAACAAGAACTTCAATAAATCAGTTTCATACGTGCGACGTAGGGTCGGGCGTGTGAACATATTTATGAAGTTCTAGGTATTGGTACTACCTCTTTCCGCGTAAATATGAACTCAGCGCCCGACTTCTTATATATATAAGGTATACATAAGGATGTGGACGTTCATAAGAATGACAGGCCAATCAAAAAGGTAGTCGATCGTGTAAACATATTTATTAAGTTCAGGGGTATTGGTAGTACCTTTCATCCGATAAATATGAACTCAGCGCTCGACTTCTTATATATAAAGAGGTATACATCAAGATATAAGCATTTATAATAATCAGAAAAGCATAAACAGCCCCCTTATTGACTGGTAACCTCCTCACTGAGGTGTAGTTTCCCTAAACTTTCTTGTCACATTCTTTGCTATTCCCACAAGATTCTTTATCTTTGTCACTTGAAAGCCGAAGAGAAATGCGGCATATTGAAACAATTTTGCAGACGAAGAAAGTACCAAATTAATTTAATGCAAAAACTGTATATCAATAAATCTGTTTCATGCGTACGACGTAGGGTCGGGCGTGTGAACATATTTATTATATACAGGGGTATTGGTACTACCTTTCGTCTGGATAAATATGAACTCAGCGCCCGACTTCTTATATATATAAGGTATACATAAGGATGTGGACGTTCATAATAATCAGAAAGGTATGAACAGACCAACCAAAGAAGTAACAAGGAGGGGCAGGCATGGCTAACTGGATAACCCTCAAACAACTGTCGGAAAAACGCGGTATTGCCGAATCCGACCTCCGCACATGGGCAAACTTGGGATATATCGCTTCATCGAGGATAGAGAACGTCCTAATGATTGATGACGAAAGCCTGGCCCAATATCTTGATGTTCACCAGACCAAAGATTTAGGTGAGAATTATCTGGAAAAGATCATCAAAGAAAAGGAACTGGAACGTGAAAGTACTCCTCTCACAATGTGACGACGAACTATTTCTATTGAAAACCCAGAAACTACACCAACCGCTTTTCCATATCCTCATTCAGGAACTCGGTCAGTTGATTACGGACGATCACGAACGGGAAATATTCCTTTCCGTCTCCAGTGGCGAACCCATCGCACGGGTGGCGAAACGTAACAAAATGACGTATGCACGAGTGGCGACTAACTATAGTTCCATCCTCCGGACTCTGGGCGAACATAAGGGGCGAATCGCCACATTTCGCAGTCGGACGATGGAACTGATGTTCGATAAATGCAATACGGTCACACCCGTAAATACTCCCCTATCAAACCTTGTCGGCGCGCATGCCTATAATGTTTTATATGGAGAGATGGGATTCAGGACAGTACGCGACCTTCTGCAATACACCACCCAGAACGGATGGCAAAGCCTGAGACGCTTCAAGGGCATGGGACTGGTTACGTATAAGAGTGTGATGAACGCACTAAGGGATGCCAACTTCATCATTGTCCGCAAAGACGGAAACATCGAGCTGTCACCAGAGATCGCTGCGCTGGTAATATAAAAAAGATAGAACCGAGTATCCCGAAGGGAATTGAGCCAGACACAAAGTACCCTTTTATCAAAATGATAATCCAAACGCTTCAGATTCGCTTTTTCCCGTACAAAGTACCAAGGATGGGCAAAAATCGCCGTATTTTCGCATCAAGAGAATACCGTTGGAAACCAATACATCAATTACGAGAACAAAAGGATACCTATTTTGCATTATCGTTTAACAACAGAAACAAAAACCAATAAAATATCATATTCTTATCAATCATCAACCTATCACTCTACGAAAGCAACCAGAGAAATAGGACCACTGTTTTCACTCCCAAACAAGAACAATATATGTAATGGAAGAAAACATATAGAGATATTGGGCAAAACTCTTATTCATTTTTGAAAAACGCAACCGTCTTTCGGAGCAAATGCTTACTTCTTTTAGTCGAAATGCCGGCTCTTCAAAGTGAAAACGCCGGCTCTTCCTCCTCCCAAGCCCGGCTTTCCGGGCGAAGAAGCGGAAAGTTCCGGGACATTCTCTCCTATATGGGCAAGAAGATGAAAAGGGATAGTTAGCGGAAAAGGCCATTAGCCGTCTTTTTGATTCCGAAAACGTTTTATAGATATCAATTAGGCAAATGAAATTAATTCTGAACGGAACCTTATTCGCTATCAATTAATTTATTATCTTTGTATTCATACTAAAAAAACAAGACGCATTATGAAGGAGTCTAAAAAATACAAGCAACAAGAAGAGGAAACAACCAAAGTATCCGAACCGGTAGTAGCTTACAATAGTATGGCTTATCTTGAATTGGAAGCAGAAAAAGCAGAATTGATCCGGACTATTGCCAATATAGACAGCAAAGAGATCATCGACAAAGTGAAGCAGAAACTTCACGATGTGCTCGGTTTGAGAGAGAAAACTGCTGTTAAGAAAGCAGCTCCCTGCCAGCTCACAGAAGATGAAATTAAAGAAGAAATAGAACAAGCAATAGATGAAATACAACAAGGACAAATCATCAGCAGCCAAGAAATGCACACTACTTTTAAACACTATCTATTATGATGAAGATAGCATGGACAATTCAAGCACAAAGAAGGGTTATTGAAATTTTAGAATACAGCCAACAAGAGTTTGGTAACAAAGCAACCGATCGCCTGGCAAGAACCATTGAACAAAAAACATTGCAACTAATCAATAACCCATTCCGAGGAACTGTAGAACTGATACTTGCCAAAGAGAAAAAGATTAGCTGCCGATACTTACTCGTAAATCCTTATAAAATTATATATTATGTAGATGAAAAGGAAGAAAGCATATACATCGTAACTTTGTTCCATACTCACCAACATCCTTCAAAGTTGGACAAAGAAGTCGAATTATAAAGACGGCATTCACTTACATTTTCTGAACAAACCTCCCCCCTCGTCTGTTACAAGGACTCATAAACCTAAACCGTAACAGACGTATGGAAAAAAAGAAAATACCGGTCGCGCTGATGATAGCGGCAGGAATACTCTTATACAGCAACACCGTTCTGGCGCAAAGCCTCCCTCCCACGCGGGAAACTTCGCAGCAGCAACTCAGCTTTGATGAAGCGTTGCAACTGCTGCACAAGGGCAACCAAAGCCTCAAGATAGCCGACAAAGGTATCGACATAGCCCGTGCCGAACGGGGAAAGCTCAATGCCTTCTGGATGCCCAGCCTGCAATCGACGGGCGCATTTGTGCACCTTTCCGAAAAGATCGAAGTGAAACAACCCCTTTCCCAGTTCACCGATCCGGCCAAAGACTTTGTACATACCATCCTGCCGGATGATAAGATCATATCGTCCATACTCGACCAGATTGGCACGAACACACTTATTTTCCCGTTGGCGCCGCGTAACCTGACCACTGTAGACCTCACCGCCGAATGGGTGCTCTTTGCCGGAGGCAAACGTATTCATGCCACCAAGATAGGCAACACAATGATAGACCTCGCCCGTGAAAACCGGGCACAGGTAGACGCCACGCAGCGCACGCTGCTTGCCGAAAGCTATTACGGCCTGCGCCTGGCGCAGGAAGTCGTCAGTGTCCGCCGGGAATCGTACCAGGCACTGAAGCTCCATTACGAGAATGCGTTAAAGCTGGAGGCCACCGGCATGATAGACAAGGCGGCACGCCTCTTTGCCCAAGTCAACATGGACGAGGCACTGCGCGAGCTGGAAGCCGCCCGCAAGGAAGAGGCCGTGGTGCAACGTACGCTGAAAACCCTGCTCAATCTGGAAACAAGCGGAGACATCACACCTTCCTCTCCCCTGTTTATCAACGATACCCTACCTCCCAAGATGGAGTTTTTGCAGGTGGTAGGCATCAGCAACTACCTGCTCAACCAACTGAACCTTCAGGAACACATGGCCAAGCAACAGGTCCGGATAGACCAGAGCGGCTATCTGCCCAATATCGCCCTCTTCGGTAAGCAGACGCTTTACTCTCATGGCATACAAAGCAATCTGCTGCCTCGCACCATGGTCGGCATAGGTTTCACCTGGAACCTTTTCGACGGACTGGAACGGGAGAAGCGGATCCGGCAATCGCGCCTGACCCAACAGACTCTCGCATTGGGGCAGGAGAAAGCACGTGACGATCTTTCCGTCGGAGTGGACAAACTGTACACCGGTCTGCAAAAGGCACTCGATAACGTGCGGGCACTGAACACTACCATCGAGTTGAGCGAAGAATTGGTGCGGATGCGGAAAAAAGCCTTCGCCGAGGGAATGGCAACTTCAACAGAAGTAGTAGACGCAGAAACTCTGCTATCGAAAACAAAGGTGGCCAGACTGGCAGCCTACTACGAGTATGACGTAACCCTGATGAATCTGCTGGCACTGTGCGGCATACCGGAACAATACTCGAACCTGCAAAATAATCAATAAAACAATAATAAAGAGATGGAGAAGTCAGAATCTAAAAAAGGCAGAACCTTAAGCATCGCCTTCATCGCCGTACTTGTGGCAGTAGCCTTGTTCACTGCCATCGGAATGATTGCCATGCGCCGCCAGCCCCTGATCCTGCAAGGTCAGGCCGAAGCAACCGAAATCCGTATCAGCGGCAAACTGCCGGGACGCATCGACACCTTCCTGGTGGACGAAGGCGAGTGGGTGAAACAGGGTGATACGCTGGTGGTCATCAACAGTCCCACCGTAGAGGCGAAATACCGCCAGGTGGACGCATTAAAGCAAGTGGCTGTAGAGCAAAACAAGAAGATAGATGCCGGAACCCGCCGGCAAATCATAGCTACGGCGCAGCAACTGTGGAACAAAACCCAGAGTGACCTGGCACTGGCACGGACAACGTATAACCGCATCCTCACCTTATACAAGGACAGCGTGGTCACCTCTCAACGCAAGGACGAGGTAGAAGCCATGTATAAAGCGGCTCAGGCAGCCGAGCGTGCGGCCTACGAACAATACCAGATGGCAGTGGACGGGGCGCAGAGTGAAGATAAAGCTTCGGCCCGCTCCATGGTAAACGCGGCCAACAGCACGGTCGATGAAGTTTCATCACTGCTGGTGGATGCCCGCCTGATTGCGCCGGAAGACGGGCAGATAGCAACGATCTTCCCAAAACGGGGCGAACTTGTGGCACCGGGCACTCCGATCATGAATTTGGTAGTGATGGACGACGTGCATGTCGTTCTCAATGTAAGGGAGGACCTGATGCCAAACTTCCGCATGGGAGGTACATTCATTGGAGACGTGCCGGCCCTCGCCGAAAAGGGAATCGAGTTTAAAATCTACTATATCAGTCCGCTGGGGAGTTTTGCCACTTGGAAGTCGACCAAACAAACAGGAAGCTACGACTTACGGACTTTCGAGATCCACGCCCGCCCTACCCGGAAAGTGGAAGGGTTGCGTCCGGGGATGTCGGTATTGGTGGAGATCAAATAGAGAATAGAAATGAATACGATTCACCACAGAGGACACAGAGGGCACAGAGTTTAAATTTTCTGTTTATAGAATATTAAAGAGAAATATATATTTTCTCTGTCCCTCTGTGTCCTCTGTGGTGAATCAAACTCAAAAACCAATCATTATGCAACAATCCCCTATCACCCGTGTCGTACAACGTGAGTGGCGACGGATGACCTCACGGCGCCTTTACTTCGGCGTCTGCCTGGTGCTTCCGCTATTCACGCTTTTCTTCATGGCTACCATATTCGGCAACGGACAGATGGAGAACATCCCCATCGGCATTGTCGACCAGGACAATACGGCCACCTCGAGGGATATTACCCGGCGGATGTCTGCCGTACCCACCTTCCGGGTGGTTCGTCACTTCGTCGACGAAACCGAAGCACGCAAAGCGGTACAGCAGAAAGAAATATATGGTTACCTTTCCATTCCTCCACGCTTTGAGCAAGATATGATATCGGGACAGGACGCTACGCTGAATTATTATTATCACTATGCACTGCTCTCAGTGGGAGGCGAGCTGATGGCCGCCTTCGAAAGCTCGCTTGCTCCCGTAGCCCTCTCACCTATCGTGATGAAGGCCGTGGCACTGGGCGTAAACGAACAGCAGATAGAAACCTTCCTACTCCCCGTACAAGCCAACAATCACCCGATTTACAATCCATCGCTGGACTACTCGGTCTACCTGAGCCAGCCCTTCTTTTTTGTACTCTTCCAGGTGCTGGTACTGCTTATCACGGTATATGCGGTGGGGAGCGAAATCAAGTTCCGTACGGCCGGCGAATGGTTACAGGCGGCCGGGGGTGACATCACGATAGCCGTTATCGGCAAGTTGCTGCCTTATACACTTATTTTCAGCCTGATCGGCATACTGGGCAACTTTGTCATGTTCGGCATCCTGCACATACCTTTTCAAGGGAGCTGGTTGCTACTCAATGGAATGACGGTACTTTTCATTATCGCCACCCAGGCACTGGCTCTGTTCATCTTCTCCCTGTTTCCTGCCGTGGCAATCATCATCAGTATCGTATCCATGGTCGGATCGCTGGGGGCTACCTTGTCCGGCGTCACCTTCCCGGTACTCAACATGTATCCGTTGGTGCGAGACGCCTCTTATCTGTTCCCCGTGCGCCATTACACCGAGATTACACAAACCATGCTCTACTATGGTGGCGGATTCATCCACCTATGGCCTTCGGCAGTGATACTTTGTATCTTCCCGCTATTGGCATTGGCGATGCTCCCCCACCTCAGACGAGCCATAATCAGTCGTAAATATGAAAATATCCGGTAAACTATCGCAGATTTCCTTCATCATCACACGTGAATTCCGTGCCATCAGTACCAGTTATGCCGTACTGTTGGTGCTGATGGGAGGTATCTTTGTTTATGGGCTGCTCTATAATTATATGTATGCTCCCAACATCGTGACCGACGCTCCCGTAGCAGTTGTCGACAACTCGCACAGCAGCCTTAGCCGCCAATACATCCGTTGGCTGGACGCCACGCCGCAAGTAGCCGTCTATGCACAGGCAATGGACTACCGGGAAGCCCGCGAATGGATGAAAGAAGGCAAAGTGCAAGGCATTCTGTATATTCCGCATGATTTCGAAACCCGCGTCTTTCAAGGACGGGAAGCAGTGTTCTCGCTATACGCCACCACAGATGCCTTTCTCTATTTCGAGGCGTTGCAGGAAGCCACTTCACGCGTATACCTTGCCCTCAATGATGCCCACCGCATGGATGGTGCCGTATTCCTTCCTCCGCAGGGACTGCTTGCCGTAATGATGGCTAAACCTGTCAACATAGCAGGCACGGCACTCTATAACCACACCGAAGGGTATGGCTCCTATCTGATTCCGGCTGTCATGATGGTCATTATCTTTCAGACATTGCTGATGGTCATCGGTATGCTGACGGGCGACGAATATCAGCACCGTGCCACAGAGCCGTTACTTCCGGCATTCAGGACGACCGGTAAAAACGGGCTTTGGGGAGCGGCAACGCGCCTTGTGGCGGGAAAAACATTTGTATATTGCGGGCTTTATGCGATCTTTTCCATGTTCCTGCTCGGGCTGTTACCCCACTTCTTCAGTATCCCCAACATTGGGAACGGACTGTACATCACCGCCATGATGGTGCCTTACCTGATGGCAACCTCTTTCTTCGGGTTGGCCGCCTCGCGTTTCTTCACCGATTCGGAAGCCCCACTGCTGATGATCGCTTTCTTCTCGGTGGGACTGATTTTCCTGTCGGGAGTCTCCTATCCGTTGGAGCTGATGCCGTGGTATTGGCGTATGATGCACTACATCATCCCGGCCGCACCCGCTACTCTCGCCTTCGTCAAGCTGAACTCGATGGGGGCCGATATGGCAGACATACAACCGGAATACATTACCTTATGGATACAGGCCGTTGTTTATTTCGGACTTAGCGTGTGGGTATACAAGAAGAAACTGGAAGCGTAAACCAGAAGCGCGAGCCCTTCCCCAATTCGGAAGTGACGCCGATACGTCCGCCCATCTTTTCGATAATGCCCTTGCACAAAGGAAGGCCGAGGCCCGTACCCTGTACGAAACTGTCTACTTTCATAAAGCGGTCGAAAACTGCCGTCTGATTCTCAGCAGAGATACCGATGCCGGTATCTTCTACAAACATTTCAAGCTGCCGGGCGGCATCGATCTGGTAACCGATGGTGATAGTGCCCCGGTGCGTAAACTTAATCGCATTGCTCACGAAATTGGTAATCACCTGGTTCAAGTATCCGCTGTCGGCGTTGAACCAGGCATCGAGCGGTGAGTCTTCATCGATCCGTAACTCTACTCCTTCGGGTACTCTATCCTTCATCTTCTGTAGCATCATGGCACAGAACTGATAAAGATAAACAGGCTTCGGCACATACTCAAACGAACCTGCATCGATCTTAGAAAGGTCGATGATATCGGAGAACAGTTGCAGGAGCAATACGTTGTTTTTCTGTATGGTCTGGCGGAACTCTTCCTGCTCCGCCGGATCGTCCACTGTCATCAGAAGGTCGGAAAAACCGACAATGGCATTAAGCGGCGTACGTATTTCATGGCTGATATTTGCCAGAAAAGCGGACTTCAACCGGTTGGACTCTTCCGCTTTATCGCGGGCCGCCCTGAGCTCTGCCTCTGTTTCTTTCTGGACCGTTATGTCATAGTTCACCTCTACTAATTCCAGTCTCGGATCGGGCGACTGGTAGGCAGTCACCATGGAAGATTTATGTATCCAGTTCCATTCGTCCGAACCCTCTGCCCGGCGGATACGCAGATCACCGTCAAAGAAACGTTCCGTACCCGCTTTGGCCTTTTCATAGAAATCGAGTACCAACTTCCGGTCATCGGGGTGCATGTACGAAAACACACCGATAATATCCGTCAGCGGCGTGTCATGGCTTTCACCCAGATTCCTGTACCACTGGCGGATGGCGTATCCGGTGTGATCCAGCAGGTTGATTTTCGCATATCCCACCTTGGAATAGTCGGAAATAATAGAGAAGAAGTTCTCAAAGTCATGCACTTTGCTCAGTGCATTATTGCGTTCGGTATTATCTATATTCATCAGCAGATAGTTCGACAGATTCCCTTCCGCATCATAGAGCATCAGGCTCCGCACATCAAGATCGGCCATCCCTCTCCGTTCCGACCGGAAGAGCCTGCGTTCTTCGTCGAAGTTATAATGCAAATGAAAACTGCCGGGACAGCCGGCTTGAAGGCTTTCAAGCATATCCTGAGTCACATTGGGACTCTCAAACAGGCTCAGGCCGATGATCCGGTTCTTGTCTGTTACTCCGAATATCTCGAGGTTCCGGTTATTGCAGTCCAGCAACACGCCCTCCTTATTATATAGCTCGAGACCGACCGGAATGTTGTTGAATATATCGTGAAACAACTTATCGCTACGTTGGCTCCATACGCACTGATAACCTTCTGTCTCCGGGTTTTCTATCCGTTGGCTATATCCGGTAGCAATCAGCTGTCCTTCTTCATTTTCCTCTTCCATGCTCAGTGCGCAGTGCATCCAGAAGATGTTACCGTGGCTGGAAGATACGGGAAAGGTCTGTTCGAATACTCCTTTTTGGGGAATGGACATGAATTCGTCCATAATGCGTTTGCGATAGTCCCGGCGTACGGTGGACATTAATTCGTCTATGCTCAACAATTCACTGCTGACTTCCAGCGCCTTAAGCAGGGTTTCCGCAATAAGGCATTGTCCTGTGTTAAAGTTCACTTCCCACCATCCGATTTGTGCATCGGCACAAATCTTATTCAGTTTGGCTACATTGTCCAAAGGAGTTTTGCTAATCATTATGTTTGCTTTGTTTTGACAGAATTTGGGATAGGCCCCTTATTTTTTCTTTGTCTTATATGCGAACGACTGCCAGCGCTCTTCCGGCCAGTCCTGTTGTTGCATGTCATAGCGTGCCATAACAAAAAACAGGTCGGACAAGCGGTTGATAAAGCTCAGGATTTCTTCCGGGACGGCATCTTGCCGGTTCAAAGTCCAAAGACGGCGTTCTGCTCTTCGGGCAACTGTGCGGGCAAACTGCAATTGGGCAGAAACCGGTGTGCCTCCGGGCAGCAGGAAATAACCATTCTCTTTCAGCTCGGCCGTCATCGCATCCATTTCCTGCTCACAGAAGGTTGCCAGATGAGGTGATAGACTGTTCGGGTTCTTGTCGCGAATGGCCGACGGGGTCGCTACATGACTCATAACCACCATCAACTCCTGCTGGAGGGTATGCAGCAACCTTTGCCAATCATGTGTTTGCGGAAGCAATGAACGGATGATGCCGATCACCGCATTCAATTCATCGATGGTTCCGTTTGCTTCAATCCGGATATCGTCTTTTTCTACCCGTTCTCCACCATGAATACCGGTTGTTCCCCGGTCGCCGGTCCGTGTATAGATTCGTTTCATTATTCAAATAATTTAAGTAAATCAATCTCTCCCCAGTATAGATGCGTGTAACTGGCTATCACGTTTTTGTATCGGAACACAGGTGTACCGACAGGTATTCCCTTGGCATTGTATGCCTGAGTGACAGACTCCGGCAGTTCTTCCGTCTTCGGTTCGAATTGCGTATAGTGGAACTCGTGGCCGCGAAGATGCTGTCCGTTATAATCGAAAGACCGATACCCCAACGTCAAACGCCTATCAGCTTTACGGCTTGAAATATAGAAAGGAAATACCCCTGTTTGCGGTCCGGTCGCAATCCCCGGATGTTCCGGCCGGTCGAAGAGAATACCTTTAGAAAGGTAAATCATCCCTCCGCATTCGGCAAGCACGCGCCCGCCCGCCTCTACATAGTTACGGACAGACTGCATTCTTCGCCAAGCCCGACTCAGCCGGGTATGACATTTCTCCGGATAGCCTCCGGGAAGATAGAGCAGATCGGTTCCTTTCGGCAACGGACGATTGTGTTCAGGATTGAAAAAGGTAACGGTTCCCAAACGGCGAAGTATATCCAGATGTTCCTGATAGATGAAAGAAAAAGACTCTGCACTGCATGCCACGGATATTTTTAAATCTCCTTGTCGGAAAGTATCCGGAGTAGAAGGTATGGGGGCAGGAAGCATTGTCTCTTCAAGCAGGCGGGTATAGTCGATGTGTGTTTCCATTAAGGCGGTCAACTCCTCAAGTGCATCCGTCCCTCCCGAACGGCTGAAGTCCAACCCCAAGTAACGGGATTCCTGCACCAGATTCTCCCGCTTAGGCAAATATCCTAAACAGGAAATACCCAATTCGCTACATACTTCCTGTAGCATTTCGTAATGACGGGGAGACCCTACACGGTTAAAGATAACTCCCGCTATTCTTATCTCAGGACGGAAATGAAGGAAACCCGAAAGCAGAGGAGCCATCGAGTAGGCCGCCGACTTGGCATCGACTACCAATACGACGGGTAAATTCAGCAAGCGGGCTATTTCGGCCGAAGAACCCCGGTCACGGTCATATCCGTCATACATGCCCATCATCCCCTCCACAATACAGGCATCGGCCCCTGTGGCATAGCGGGCATAAAGTTCCCCCACATGCTCTGCCGAAGCCATAAAGGTATCCAGGTTAATGGAAGGACGCCCGCAAACTGCCGTATGATATTTGGTATCGATATAGTCGGGCCCGCACTTGAAAGGTTGTACTTTCAACCCTTTCTTTATCAATAGTGCCATTAATCCGCGACTGACCGTTGTCTTTCCGCTGCCCGAAGAAGGGGCTGCTATCAGAAACTGAGAAATCATCCTATACTCCATATTGTCAGTTTTTATCCTGCAAAGATACGGATATTTCTCTCTAAGGGTATATCTTTGTCTGTAAAAATGCGCTATGGCTGCTGGGTCGGCACCAGTTCCAGAAACATGGTCGTGGTCAGTAAAATCCCGATAGATACGCAGACAAGAATAAGTAACCAATTAATATATTTTGCTTTAGGCTTGGTATCGGCATGCAGATTGTTGAGGAAATACTCCCGGAAAAAGAGGTATAATGCGGGAATCGTTGCACTGGCCAGCAAAAAATCTTCCGGAATATTAAAGAAGTAAGTTTTCGACAAACCGATAAGAGACCAATGGCACAGGAACAATACCAGAAACATATTCACTTTGCGCGAGAATAACAGAAGCAGACCGATGGTGAAAACGGTTACCGAGCAAGGCATCACCGGCGATGTAATGCCGGGAAAAGCAAGTCCCCTTGCGACAGACACCAAAGGATATACGAATGGCAAAGCCAACAGCACGTACGAAAGCATATCGTATTTATGCGTACGCTCAAAAGTGGTATATCCGGTGACGGCATCCCACACCCATATCGTAGCCATAACAATCCAAAACACAGCCAATGCCCCGTTATAGCTGCGCTCGTCACAACAGATGGCATAGTATGCGATGGCAATCCACAAATACAGAAAAACCATATACAGTTTCATGCCCATCTTCACCCATGGACGGGGATTCTTTATTAGCATCACTGTCAGCAGCAAGCCGGCAACAATGATCAGCAACTGATAGATCCAGGTAGCAGAATTATAATACGCAATAGTTTTCCAGAATATCTCCATAAAATATAGATTCTTATTAAACAGATTAATTTATTAATGCCGCGTCAGGGAAAATGCTTTGTGAGGAAACAGGAACATGGGGAAAGTGGCTCCCACCGCCAACATAAAGATAACGGTACAGGTCACCAGTCCGTTGGCAAAGAATGTCTCCATGTATTTACCCAGCCGCTCCGGCTCGTTCATTGTTTGCAGACTCATAATCAGTGAAAACACCATGTTATAAGCAAACTTACCCGGAATCATCGGAAGCAATGCCGGTATATAGAGTACGGTCATCGGGCAATATACTTTCTGCCCGAGCCACAAGCTGCCGAAACCGATAATCAATGCTCCGAACAAAGAAGCCGTAGCAATATCCACCCCCAGAAAAGTCATCAGGCAATAACGGCAGGCATGTCCGGCAGCCGCAAGTAACGCAATCATCTTGAAAGCCCGCAACGGCGGATCGGATATAGCCCCAAAACCAATACCCGCAATTGCGGCAAAAAATCCATCGGAAAGAATATCTAAAGCTATCATATCAAACTGTTTTTAACCATTAACAATGTAAACGAAAGACCTATCGCAATGCTGACAATCAGCAGGGCAGCCTCCGTCAACCGGGCAAATCCCGTGAGGATATATCCTTCTACAATATCGATCACACCATTGATCAGCGGCACGCCCGGTACCAGATAAAGCACGCTGGTTGCAAGGGCTATCTCAGAGGTAGTGTCAAAAATAAGTGCCGTCGACGCACATAATGACGCAACAAAAGCGGAAACAATAAAAATGATATAATGATTTATTTTCTTCTTCTGCATCTGTTGCTTCAGGAAAAGTCCCGTGATAGTAGCCGAAAAGACAATGCTCATAGAAACGATATCACCACCAAACAACTTACAGAACGAAGCATTGGCGAATCCAACCAGCAAAAGCACAAACAACGGATCTATTTTCGGTGCCGATATAATTTTATTGAACTTGTCCGCCAACTCGTGTAAAGGCAGATGCTTGTCATAAACCTCCCAACTCAAAGCACTCAATTCAGAGTTGTGTTCAAAACTGATCGGATGGGCAGGAATATCAATTACTTCGTTACAAGCCTCACGCGTTTCGTTATCAATAATGGTCAGGATAATGTTTTTATGAAAAACACTCAACTTCACATCCACCCCATAGGCTTCTCCGATACGCTTCGAGTTACGGATGACACGTGAGGTGTGCACACCTGCTCCCATCAGATGGGCCGAATATCCGGCAATGAACTTGGATATGGAAATCAAAGATTCATTTGTAGTCATAATGCTCACTTTTTAAAATCGGCCGCAAAAGTACAAAAAAGATAGGAAAGAGAGACATGATGCAACCTTTCATTTTATCCAAATCTTGTTTCGCACCGCTTTCCTGCTTCCATTCAGCATCTTCCATCATTGACATTTTGACATTCTGTCATCTTGTATTTTCTATGTGGCTTGTAGCGCATTTTTCGGAGTCTGTCCCAGGCCTCTCCGGAAAAAGTGCCGTATTTACAATTCTCCAAAAACAAAAGAACATTCGTGAACATATCTTCCAAGCAAATTAAAATATATCCACTGCATTCTGTAGCATAAAGCATATAAATAACTGATATTACAATCCAAACGATTAATCCGGCCGAGCATCGAGACGGAGTCAACCAGCGTAAGAAACAGAGCTTTTAGTGCCACTTTTTAGAGTGTTAACCTCACCCGGATACAATGTTAACTTCCTCTGAACGCAATGTTAACTTCCTCCGAATACGATGTTAACTTCATATAAAGACAATATTAACTTCCTAAAGGCAAGAAATCGATCATCTCTGATCATCCAAAGTATATTTAATCACAAAACAGTCCGGATATCGTATACTAATGCCATATTTATGCGGACTACTTTTCTATTTCACACATATAGAATTCTTCCCTTGTTTTAAAAACAGAGTAAATCCCTTCTTTCTGCTACAAATAAGCAGTAAACCGCGTCCTTTTGACTAAAAGACATCCGCCTTTCCCAATATAAAAGGCTTCACTTCTCCGATATACCTATAAATAAGTATATTCTTTAATTTATTTCTATATAAACTAATAAATGTATATCTTTGCCCCCGCTTAGGTGATGCAGTCGAAGCATTCCGTTCGATGCATAAAAGGGAATCCGGTGAGAATCCGGAACAGTGCCCGCTACTGTGATGCCCATATACTCCGCATTCTGTTCAAAGGAGGAAAGGAAAGCATTTCTACACATACCACTGTCGATGCCGGAAGGCAAGGCGGGAAGGTTGCTTTCTAAAAAAGGGATAGTCAGGAAACCTGCCGAGCAGACATAGATAACAGTGCCGTCCCGGGGTCAGGAAGGCCGTTTATTAACACATTATTCATAAACATCAATGGACAAAAGATGCTTACTGACCATTCTCTTGGGAGGATGTGCAGCGGTGAGTGCGTTTGCACAGCAACACGCAACAGGCAAAGACAAAGAGATGACTGTGGACCTGAACCCTGTAGTTGTGACAGGTACCGGTACACACCAAAGACTGAAAAACACACCGGCTCCGGTGGAAGTAGTAACTGCCAACGAAATAAAGAAAGCCGGTATCACAGACTTTCAGCAGGCAATGACCATGCTCGTTCCTTCCCTTTCATTCTCTACCAACTCAATGGGTTCTTACCTGATGATGAACGGCCTCTCCAACAAATATGTACTCATCTTGATTAATGGCCGAAAACTGATAGGGGACACAGCGAACAATATCGACCTCTCACGCATCGACATGAGCCGCGTGAAACGCATCGAGGTGCTTGACGGCGCAGGTTCATCACTTTATGGTTCTGATGCCATTGCAGGTGTAATCAACATCATCACCAATGAACCGAAAGAACTGATGCAGGTGACTTCTACCACCCGATATGAAGATCACCGCCAACTGACACAAATGGTAAATGCGGACATCGCTACTGAAAAGTTCGGTTCGTATACCTCCTACAAACATGAACAAAGCGCAGGGTGGAGAAACAGTGACTTAGCATACGTAACAGATAGTAAAACAGGAGCAGTATCAACTATTCCCACCGTATCGCCTACATCCAATGGCTTCCACTCAAATTTAGTAAATCAAAAGTTCACTTTCCAACCGACTGAGAAGTTCTCTTTCTATGCTAATGGAGGTTACTACTGGAAATTAACAGATCGCCCTGTATACGATAAAAGCATCGACGGAGGTTCTAAATATAACTTGCATTACGAATCATATAACTTCGGTGTAGGCGGACGCTATAAAATCAATAAGCGGTCTTCTATTCAGTTGGATTTGATGAATGACAACTACATGCAAAATTATAAATATACTGTGGCTGACGACAAAAGCAAGATTGCCATCGGAGACTATGCCAAAACTAAAGAACAACATTTCTATGACGCAGAGTTAAAAGGTATCTTCAATTTTGCCAGAAACAATATGACTGTAGTCGGAGTAGATTACCGTTCAGAAAGCCTGGACCGTCCCAGTGCAAAGGTAGATAAGTCTGTGTATACAGCATCTGCTTATGCGCAACACGAAATTAAATTATGGAATTGTCTGACCGGTATTGCCGGTGTACGCTACGATTATCACGAACTGGCAGGAGGACGCTTTACTCCGAAAGTGGCTGTGATGTATTCAGTAGGTGCTTTCAATATTCGTGGTACTTACTCCACCGGTTACCGTGCCCCTGGTCTGGACGAACTTTATTATTATATGAATAAAGGCAAAACGATCACACAAGGTAATAAAGATTTGAAAGCAGAACACAGTAATTATTATTCTGTTAACTTGGAATACAATACAAACCGCTTAAATGTCTCTGTTACCGGTTATTTGAATTATATAGATGATATGATTAATTCTACTACATATAAACTTGCAGATCTTCCTAACGGTGAAGAGTTACGTGCTCAGGCCCAAAAAGAGTTCAACCTGACAGACTCTGAAACAAAAGCGTTAGCTAACTACAAACTCTACGGCAACCTCGACAAAGGTGTTGTCAGAGGTTTTGAAGTAAACGCAGCCACCAACCTCGGCGCAGGCTTCAGCCTGAACGGAAACTATGCTTACGCTTATGCACGTGGCAAGAGTGTGGACGGTGTATGGGGTAACATTGAACGCTCGGTACGCCACACAGGAACCGTAGCGGGGAATTACAGCCATTCCTGGGATGACTATCTGCTGAACATCAACATCAACGGACGTTTCCAGAGCAAACGCTTCCATCCGGGACACAGCTATGGTGACGCTCCGGGTTATGGGGTGTGGAACCTGAACGTAAAACATTCACTGACAGGATTCGAACACCTGGGACTGGACTTCGGCATGGGGCTCGACAACATTTTCAACAAACGTGATACCCGTCCCAATGGCGTTAACTACGCACTTCTTTCTCCGGGACGTATGGCATATGTAAGTTTAACTCTCCGATTCAAGAAATAACCAATGAAAACATCTATTCTCTCTTTACTCTTGTTAGTTTCCCTCTTCTGCTCCGCGCACGAAGGGGGAAACTTCGTGGCCTCCGATATGCTGGCCACCATGCAACCGGGCGATAAAGCCGCCCTTCTTATGGTACACTTCGGTACTACATACGATGACACCCGTACCAAAACAATCGATGCCATCAATGCCAAAGCCAAAGAAGCATTCCCACAACTAGAAATGCGCGAGGCTTATACTTCACGTATTGTCATGCGCCGCCTCAAAGCTCGCGGCATTGAGAAACCCAGTCCACTGGAAGCACTGTTGAAACTTCTCGGAGATGGCTATACACATGTCATTGTGCAGAGTACTAACATTATAGAAGGTGTTGAGATGGAGTCGTTGAGACGTGACGTTGCCTCAGTAGCGTCATTCTTTAAAGAGATCCGGGTAGGTAACCCTCTTCTTTATTCGGTAGAAGACGCTGAGGCTGTGGTGGATATCCTGGGCAACAGCAAGCCGGAAAAAGGCAGTGTGGTCCTCGTCGGACATGGCACTTATACCCCAAGTACAGCTACTTATGCCATGATCGACTATATGCTGAAAGCCAAAGGATTGAAAAACTTTCATGTAGGTACCATCGAAGGTTACCCTACATTCGACACCATGCTTCAGCAACTGAAGGATAACAAAACCAAGCAAGTGACGTTGGTTCCCTTTATGTTTGTAGCAGGTGACCATGCCAACAACGACATTGCCGTCGACTGGAAAGAAGCTCTTGAAAAGGAAGGCTTGAAAGTAGATGTACGTATGCAGGGATTGGGTGAAATACCCGCTATCCAACAACTGTTTATCGACCATGCCCGGTTTATGCTGAAGCACAAAATGGTGGACATTATGAAGAAAAAAGCCAAATATGCAAAAGAAAAAGACGAATGAAAAGAGTGATATTAATGGCAATAGGCAGTGCACTATTGCTCCCCTCGCAGGCACAGCTGCAAAACAAAAAATATACCAACTTCAATGATTCTATATTCTCAATCAACGAAGTAGTAGTGGCAACCAACTACAGACGAAAGACCGATGCCCTGAAACTGGATGTTCCCGCCAAGTTCATTCCCATTTCAACCAATTCAATCACTTCCGGAATGCTTGAGAAACGAAACATCCGGGACATACAGGAAGCTGCCCGTTTCCTCCCAGGCGTACGCTTCCGCACCTCCTACGGAGCCTTTACGCAGTTCTCCATCCGCGGGTTCGATAATTCCGTGATTATGGTGGACGGAGTGCGTGACGAACGTTCATCCATCGACAATTCCTATCCGTTTATGGACCTGTCTTCCGTTGAAAGTATCGAATTGCTGAAAGGTCCGGCTTCGGTACTCTACGGACAGTCCGCCGTAGGTGGCGTTCTCAACATTGTCCGTAAAGCTCCCGTAAGCAAACAAAGCGTATACGCACGTCTCGCTTATGGCAGTTATTATAACAAACAGGCTACAATGGCGTTAGGCGGCAAACTGGTAGGTCCCCTAAACTATCGTGCAAGCGTCAACTGGCAAGATCAGGAAGGATGGAGAAGTAATGCTACCAAACGTCTTTCCGGATACCTGGCCCTTGGCGGACATCTGACTGAAAGCGACGAACTGGACATCCGTATCGGCGCCAACCGCGATTTCTATCCGACCGAGATCGGTTTACCTCCCACAATGTCTTATGATATACTCTCAGCCACAGACGGCAGCAAATACCTAAGCAAAGGAGATGCCCTGCCCGGACTGAACAAAAAAGCCCGCTACAACAGTGAATCGGACTTTATGTACAACCGTGGTTTCAACGTATCCGTCCTGTATAAACACACCTTCAGCGAAGCGTTCAAGCTGATGGACAAACTCTCTTATACGTATGACGATATTGATTACTTCGGTACTGAGTCATTGGACTATCTGACAAGTGACAGCCCTATCTATGATCATTATTACATGACCAAAGACAAGCAAGGTAACGACACCAAAAAGTATATCTGTCTGGATTCCATCTATTACAGTTATCCGCTACGCTTCTCACATATCGCTAAAACAGTGAACAACCAACTGGAAGCAAGCGGTAAGTTCTATACTGGAGACGTTGTGCACAACTATCTGGGCGGTTACTCTTTTGTATCCCTGATGCGTGACTCTTACATGGCTTATGGTGGCGGAAGTACCGGAGCTACCGGCCCCGGAACCACAGGACACGGTTCGGTATATAATCCACACAGCATTGGCTGGATGGAAGCGCCTTTCAGATTTGTCACCGCACAGAAAACATTCACCCACGGATTTTACCTGCAAGACCTGGTGGAGTTCAGTGATAAACTGAAAATGATGCTGGCAGGACGTTATGACTTGTTCATGTACAAGACCGCCAACCTGAACACCAGCGACGGAGGACGCCATTATGACAAACCGGATGACGATGCATATAACAAAATCACCAACGGTGCCTTTACGTTCCGTGCCGGATTGGTGTATCTGCCTATTGACAAAGTGTCCATTTATGGTTCATACGGTACTTACTTCAAACCTATCCGCGCATTTTATGACGCTAATACCATTTACATTGATAAAGATGGTAAAGAGTTTATTCCGATAAATGGTAAAGAGGTATTCAAGCCGGAGAAAGGTTTCCAGGTAGAAGTGGGAGCACGATACGAGATCACACGTACGTTGCAGGCTAACGTAAGCTTGTTCTATATTAATAAAGATAATATCCGCCAGACTCTTGCAAACAAAGGAGACATTGCCAATGGTGTAGAACTGGACAAAAAAGTTGTAGGGCAAGTGGGTAGAATGGATTCCAAAGGATTCGATATTGATATTACCTGGAGTCCTATTTACAACCTGTCTATGAGTGCCGGATACGGATACACCGACGCCAAAGTGCGTGACCTGGCCAACAACCCTTATATGCAGACAAACGCAAGCGAAGGCAAGCAGTATGCTTATATCCCTAAAAATACCTTCTACGCTTTCGGTGCCTATACGGTTTCAAAAGGTATGCTGAAAGGTTTGGGAGTGAATCTCTCTACCAGTTTCCAGGACAAAGTGTACCGCAACTCAGACAATACAAGTTCGTTCGATGCTTACTGGCTGACCGACCTCGGTCTCTCTTATACATTAAAGAGCAATGTGCGTCTGGGAGTCAACGTCAACAATCTGTTCAACAAGGAATACTGCAACCAGGCACTTGGCAATCAATTGATACCAAGCATGCCACGTAATTTCATGCTTTCTGCGTCTTATACTTTATAATGATGATCACGAAATTGATGTATACCATTCACAGGGTACTGGGCACACTGCTCAGTATCCTGTTTTTAGTTTGGTTCCTATCAGCTTTTGTCATGATGTACCACGGATTTCCACGTGCATCTCAAGCTGAAAAATTAGAGAAACTGGAACCCCTGTCTCCTTCACTGCCTTTTGTCGGCGAAATCACTTCCCGACTGCCCGAAGGTGAAAAAGTGAAAGGAATCCGGATAGACCGATACCTCGGACAGACCGTCTTCCACATCCGCACGGACAAAGGTGAACATAATCTGCCCGCTGACTCTGCTCAGGTACTACCATCTGTAGACGGATCCCGTATCCGCCGGACAGCGTCCCTATGGTGCAGTGCGCCGGTGGAGCGGATAGATACGCTGAACCGGCTCGACCAATGGATTCCGTTCGGTAACCTGAAGAAGGAGTTTCCCATTTATAAGTTCCACTTTGCCGATGCGGAGAGACACCAGTTATACATCGGCTCACAAAGTGGAGAAGTATTGCAGTTCACCACCCGTAACGAACGTTTCTGGGCATGGCTGGGGGCTATTCCACATTGGGTTTACTTCACCTGGCTCCGGCAAGATGCCGCTTTATGGAGCGTCACGGTGATCTGGCTGTCGGGCATTGGCTGCCTGATGACGATTGCAGGACTGTGGATAGGTATCGACATCTGGCGCCGCTCACGCAAACAGGGAAAAAGTTTCTCTCCCTATCGCAAAAAGTGGTATCACTGGCATTATGTGACGGGAATCGTTTTCGGTCTCTTCGTGCTGACATTCTGTTTCAGCGGAATGATGTCACTGGCAGAAGTTCCGTCCTGGATCAGCAAACCGGTATTAGATAAAAATCCCACACGCGAAATAAAGAAAGGAGCACCGAGGTTAGAGCAGTATGTGCTGGATTACCGCCGGATATTAACCGAATATCCCGACGTACGCCAGATAGAATGGAGTAATTTCCGCTCGCAACCTTACTATATAGTAAAACGAAGTGAAGGAGATCTATATATCGATGCATCGGACTCCCTGTCGCGCCCGCTGAAACTGGACGAAAAGCAGATAACGGATGCCGTGAGAGCCATACATGGTGACAGTGCCCGGCTACATGTAACACTGATCAACGAATTTGAAACCTACTACAGGGATATGACCCGGATGTACCGTAACCGCAGTCTGTTGCCCGTCTGGAAAGTCACTGTCGGCGACGCAGACAAGAGTTGTTACTACATCCATCCGGAAACGGGCACCGTACGATATGTGAACGATACGGCCCGTTGGAAATACTGGATGTACACTGCCCTGCACCGCTTACGCATACAGGGGCTGAACTCTTCGCCTACACTCCGTAAAACCGTTCTTTGGGTACTATTGCTGGGCGGTACTGTCTGTTCGCTGAGTGGTGTAGTGCTCGGAGTGAGGTACATCGAACGTAAATGCAGAAAGAAAATAAAAAGATAAAATGAAAGGGTCCACCCATCTTTATGTTCCCGAATAAAAGGCTAAAAACGGATTAATCCGTATCTTTGCTACATAGTTTCTCTAAATCAGGAATAGGAAATGAATCAGGTTCACCACAGAGGACACAGAGGACGCAGAGAATATCTTTCTCTTAAACATCCATATAAACAAGAGATTAAAACTCTGTGCCCTCTGTGTCCTCTGTGGTGAATAATACTCAAAACCGATAAATTATGAAACAACCCAAGATAATCGTAGCCGGCATCGGGCCGGGAAGTGAACAAGATATTACCCCTGCGGTGCTCGCTGCCGTGAGTGAAGCAGATGTAGTGGTGGGATACAAGTATTATTTTCGTTTTATCCGTGACTTTGTCCGTCCGGATGCCGAATGTATCGACACCGGAATGAAGCGCGAACGGGTTCGTGCCGAACAAGCTTTCGAATACGCCGAACAAGGCAAAACAGTCTGCGTCATCAGTTCGGGCGATGCAGGTATCTATGGCATGACTCCCTTGATATATGAAATGAAACGCGAACGACAGAGCGATGTGGAAATCATCGCCTTGCCCGGAATCAGTGCTTTCCAAAAAGCTGCCTCCCTGCTGGGTGCTCCGGTAGGACACGATTTCTGCGTCATCTCCCTCTCCGACCTGATGACTCCGTGGGAACGCATTGAACGCCGTATCATCGCTGCCGCACAAGCCGATTTTGTAACTGCCGTCTACAACCCCAAAAGCGAAGGACGCTACTGGCAGCTATACCGCCTCCGGGAATTGTTTCTGCAGGAAGGGCGCTCGCCGGAGACTCCGGTGGGATATGTCCGCCAGGCGGGCAGAGATGAACAGGAAATACACGTAACGACTCTTTCCGCATTCGATCCGGAAGAAGTAGACATGTTCACGGTCATCATCATTGGTAATTCGCAAACCTACTCTTTCGGTGAAACGATGATTACTCCCCGCGGGTATTATCGTGAGACAAAAGAAGACGCAACCGGCATCGGACAGGATATTATGATACGCAGTTTCCGTACCATCGATGGAGAATTGAAAAACAAAAACATCCCGCTCGACCATAAATGGGCTTTGCTCCATGCCATCCACACAACGGCGGACTTTGATATGGAAAAATTACTCTACACCGACCCCGGTGCAGTGGCTTCACTTTATCATGCCATCGGTGAGGGAAAATTGAAAACGATTGTCACAGATGTGACCATGGCTGCATCCGGCATTCGCAAAGGTGCCTTGCAACGTCTGGGTGTCGAGGTAAAATGTTACCTGAATGATGAAAGGGTAGCAGAAATGGCTGCCTCTAAAGGCATCACCCGCACACAAGCCGGTATCCGCCTGGCCGTAGAAGAACACCCGGACGCTCTATTCGTATTTGGCAATGCTCCCACGGCACTCATGGAACTGTGCGACCTGATCCGCAAAGAGAGAGCGCACCCGTCCGGCATCGTTGCCGCTCCCGTAGGTTTTGTCCACGTACAGGAGTCCAAGCACATGACCAAACCCTTCGTTCACATCCCCAAACTGATTGTAGAAGGCCGTAAAGGAGGCAGTAACCTGGCAGCCACACTGGTCAACGCCATCCTCTGTTATCCGGATGCCGAACAATTAAGACCAGGAAGAGACGTTTAAAAGGAGAGAAAACCCATTAGAAACTTAAAGACATGACAGATCACCATCATCCCACCCAATTCATTGTCATCGGTCTGGACGACAGCCCTGCTCCTTATCTCCCACCCTCGATACAGGCACTGATACGCAAGGGTAAGGTCTTTTCAGGGGGCTTGCGTCACCATGACATCATCTCCGCCTTCCTTCCCGAAGGGGCGGAATGGATCGATATCACTGTCCCTCTCGACGCGGTATTTGCCCGTTACGAGGCCTACGACCACATTGTTGTCTTCGCTTCGGGTGACCCGCTCTTTTTCGGATTCGCCAATACCATCCGCCGGCGTTTGCCCGAGGCGGGGATACAACTTTATCCTACCTTCAACTCCCTGCAAACACTGGCTCACCGATTAGTCATGCCTTATGACGACATGCGCACCGTATCCCTCACAGGGCGTCCCTGGCATGAATTTGACCGGGCACTGATAGAACGCACACCGAAAATGGGCATTCTCACCGACAGGGAACACACCCCTGCCGCTATAGCCCGACGTATGTTGGACTATGGCTACACTCATTATACGATGTACGTCGGCGAACATCTGGGCAACCCGGAACGGGAACGTATCCGCCGGCTGGAACTTCAAGAGGCGGCAGAACTGACCTTTGAATATCCCAACTGCCTGATTGTCCATCAGTACCCCGACACCTATACTCCCACCCACCCCGGAGCGCGTATAAATCTTCCTCCACTCGGAATCCCCGATGAAGAATTCGAACTGCTGGACGGGCGTACCAGGATGATCACCAAAGCTCCCATCCGTCTGCTTACACTCAGTGCGCTGGAACTGAATCGCCGCGTCTCTTTCTGGGATGTCGGTTTCTGTACCGGCTCCGTATCCATCGAAGCCAAACTGCAATTCCCGCACCTGCACGTTACCTCCTTTGAGATCCGTCCCGAAGGACAAAGACTGATGGAGGTCAACAGCCGGCGTTTCGGCACTCCGGGCATCACCATCCTCATAGGTGATTTCCTTGAAGCCGACCTCGACACCATTTCCCGCCCCGATGCCGTCTTTATCGGCGGGCATGGCGGACATCTGAAGGAAATAATTACACGCATCTCCCATTACCTCCTTCCGGGAGGATGCATTGTCTTCAACTCCGTATCCGAAGAAAGCAAGTCGCTCTTTATCGAAGGGATAAGAGAAGCCGGACTCCGGCTCCTCAGCGGAACAAGAATTGCCGTCAATGAATACAACCCCATTGAAATACTCAAAGCCGAACAACAATGAAAACAGCTATTATCGTAATATCAGAAGCCAGCATATCCATGGCAAAAACCCTCAAGCAGGAACTACCTGAGTCTGAAATTTTCTCTACCATCGCAAATGCCGACTGCCGGCATATCCCGGCCCTTCAGGAGGCAGTTCCACAACTGTTCCGCGACTCCGACGCACTTATCTTTATCGGGGCGATGGGCATTTGTGTGCGTGCCATCGCTCCCTGCATTGAAGATAAGAAGACAGATCCCGCCGTGCTATGCGTAGACAGTACGGGACGCTACGTCATTTCCGTACTCTCCGGACACGTCGGCGGTGCCAACGGACTCACCCAATATGTGGCAGGCATTCTGGGTGCCGAACCTGTCATCACCACCCGTAGCGACCGCACCGGACTCTGGGCACTCGACACCCTCGGAAAGAAATACGACTGGCAGGCAATCCCCAGCGAAAACTGCGACATGAACCACCTGATCTCCCTTTTCGTCGACTGTGCACCGACCGCTCTGTTACTCGATATTCGTGACGAAGGCACTGCCCAACTGGAACACACCTTGCCGTCACACGTAGATGTGTTCTATAACTTCAAGGACATAGATACCGGCAAATACCGCCTGTTGCTGCTCGTCACTCCTTATTTGTATGAAACTTCCGGCATGCAAGCACTCTACTATGTACCCAAAGTGCTGCACATGGGTATGGGACTGGCACGTAACGCCGGCCCGAAGAATGCCGTCATCACCCGCCTGATGAACACCTTACTGGAGGCAAACATCATACCTGCCGCCATTCGGACCATCTCCTCCATTGAAGAGAAAAAGCATGAAGAAGTACTGAAACTGCTTGCCGATGCTTATGAACTGCACTTGTACACAGCCAGCCAACTCAGCCAGGTAGATGTACCTACCCCAAGCGAGGTAGTCGATAAATACATGGGTACGCCCAGCGTATCCGAAGCCTCAGCCTTGCTGACAGCCGGAGGCGGCCCGCTGATTCTGCCGAAGCAGAAATGTGAGAACTTTACCGTTGCCATTGCCCTGGACAGCGTAGCCGTACGCCAAGGGCACATCGAAATTGTGGGAGCCGGTCCCGGCGATCCCGAACTGATTTCGGTACGCGGACGCCGTTTCCTTGAAGAAGCCGACCTGATTCTCTATGCCGGTAGCCTCGTCCCGCGCGAACTGACCGAATGTGCCAAAGCCGGAGCCACCATACGCAGTTCGGCGTCCATGACTCTTGAAGAACAGTTTGCCCTGATGAAAGACTTTTACGACCGCGGACAGCTGGTAGTCCGCCTGCATACGGGCGATCCCTGCATCTATGGTGCTATCCAGGAACAGATGAACTTCTTCGACCGATACGGCATGCGTTATCACATCACTCCGGGCATCTCGTCATTCCAGGCCGCGGCCGCTGCCTTGCAATCACAGTTCACCATCCCCGAGAAAGTACAAACCATCATCCTCACCCGAGGCGAAGGACGCACGCCCATGCCCGAGAAAGAGAAACTCAACCTGCTGGCACGTTCGCAAAGCACCATGTGCATCTTCCTCAGTGCGGGTGTGATCGATCAGGTTCAACAGGAATTACTTGAACATTATCCTCCCACTACCCCCGTTGCCGCTTGTTATCATCTGACGTGGAAAGACGAACGCATCTATCGTGGCGAGCTGAAGGATCTGGCACAAATCGTAAAGGAGAACAACCTGACACTGACCACCATGATTGTCGTAGGCGACGCCATCGACAACCGTGAAGGATTATCACGCCTGTACTCACACCAATTTAAACATCTATTCCGTAAGTAAAATGATACTGATATTAGGAGGAACAACCGAAGGAAGGAAGGTCGTCGGCATTGCCGAAGAAGCCGGAAAACCTTATTACTATTCAACCAAAGGAGACGAACAGGAAATCAGCCTGCAACACGGAATACGGCTCACAGGTGCGCTGACCCAGACCACCATGAAAGCCTTTTGCCGAGAGAACGGTATCCGCCTGCTGGTGGATGCCGCCCATCCCTTTGCAGAACAACTGCACGCAACGGTCACCGCCGTTTCACAGGCGCTCGGCATCCCTTGCATTCGGTACGAACGCATATATGATGACCTGTTCAAGCTGTTTAATGAAGAGATGTACGATGAATATCCGCTCAAACTGAGGGAAAAGTATGAAGAACTGTCAGAGTTACTCAACGAAGAAGGTATACATCGGGTACTTGCCCTGACCGGGGTCCAGTCCATCCCCAAACTAAAACCCTTCTGGAAGAAAAAGGAAAGTGAGTGTTACTTCCGCATTCTCGACCGCGAAAGCTCCCGCGAGATAGTCCGGAAGGCAGGCTTTCCCGAAGACCGCTTGGTCTATTATACTCCCGGCAAAGAGAACCTGCCCGAACTCCTCCGGCAACTCTCTCCGGAAGTCGTTCTTCTGAAAGAAAGCGGCGTGTCCGGAGGATTCTCCGAGAAAGTGAACATCATTACCGAACAGGGAATCCGTCTTTATATCCTTCTTCGCCCTTCTCTGCCCCCGTATGACCAGACAGTGAATGGAGTGAATGGAATGCGCCGTGCCATCGAGCACTTTCTGCCCGACTTCCTGCCCCTGCGCAGCGGACTTACCACCGGGACATGCGCAACCGCAGCCGCCAACGCAGCTCTGCGGAAACTCCTGTCGCCCATACCCGGAAATAGAATAGAAGACGTTTCCGTTTTGCTCCCCAACGGAGAAAAGATTGCCGTCCCTGTCCATTCCGTTACCGGCTCGTTCACTGACCGGCGCATGGAAGTCTCCTGCACTGTGATCAAAGACGGAGGCGATGATCCCGATGTCACGAACGGGCTACCCATTGTAGCTACCGTATCCATCGATATTTCTGAAGAAAAGCCGCACACCGGAGGTGAGCGGCAACAGGTTATACAAATCCACGGCGGACAAGGTGTCGGTACCGTCACCCTGCCCGGATTGGGACTGGAAGTAGGCGGACCGGCCATCAACACCACTCCCCGGCAAATGATTACAGAAAATCTGCAGCATATCCTTGACAGGCACAAACCCCTGCCCACTGCCCCCATACATGTCACCATCTCTGTCCCCGGAGGCGAAGAGGTTGCCACTCGCACCTTCAATCCCCGCCTCGGTGTTGTAGGTGGCATTTCCATTATCGGCACCAGCGGTATTGTGAAGCCATTTTCTTCCGAAGCATTTGTCAATTCCATTCGTAAAGAAATGTCGGTAGCCCAGGCTACAGGTTCTCCCCGCATCGTCATCAATTCGGGTGCCAAGAGCGAAAAATACATCCGCAGCCTCTACCCTGAATTACCCTCACAGGCTTTCGTCCATTATGGTAACTTCATTGGTGAAACCATCCGGATCGCTGCCGAACTCGGCATCCTGCAACTCACGTTGGGGGTTATGATCGGTAAAGCCGTAAAGCTGGCAGAAGGACATCTCGACACGCATAGTAAAAAAGTAACGATGAATAAAGAATTCCTGAAAGAGATAGCCCGTCAGTCCGGGTGCAACACTGCCACTGTAACAGCCATCGAAGGCATCACGTTGGCACGGGAACTTTGGGAACTCCTGCCCGAAGCGGAACTTCAGGCATTTTGTTCATTACTGATCGAACAATGCCATCGCCATTGCGACCCACTGTTGCCCAACGGAGAACTGACTATTCTGCTGATAACGGAAGAAGGGAAAGTGATTCGTTAACTGATTTTAATTACACACATCATTCTCTTCTTTGCCTATGATACCATTATCCGAGTTTTTCTTTGCAACATAGAAACCACGTCCGGGCGTCCACTCCACACAAAACAATTCACTGACGTCCGGATACCCCTGCCGGGCAAGATTATCCTTCAGCCACTCTTCCGTTTTACCGGCACTCTCCAATGAAGAATCCAGCACTGAGCCACTGTTTACGAAAAGATACGATTCCGATTTGGAATTGCGGGTCGATACCGTAAGTTGCCCGTTTGTTTCAAAGCGCACATCATCCACATCCATCATCGAGAAGATGCCATTCTCACGCAAAAGGGTACGGAACTGTTCCATTTCCAGCCCGTTTCGTTTAAATTCTTTCAGATTGATCTGACCATTGCGGACAATCATCACCGTATCTCCCTTTATAAGGCGACGCAACGTTTTGAAACGAAGCAGATAGCGAATACCCATGTTGAAACAGGTCCACACCCCCAAAGAGAAAACGAGTTGCCATGCCGATACATCGGGACTATAGATAACACCTCCGACGAGCGCACCCAGCACAAAAGCATTGACTGAATCAAGAGGAGTCAGTTGCGCCATCTGTGTTTTACCGGAGATACGAAGAAAGAAGAGCACGCCCAGCATGCCTACCACAATTTTGACTATAATAGTAAGGTACATCATCTGCAATAATAGGATTTAATTTTACAAAGAACAACATCCGAAACGAGATTTTGTTTACGAGCAGACCAAATTCTTCCCTCTCTTGTCACCACAAACATAGCAATCAGACTAATCCTACCAGTATACTCCCATTTACACTCTTGGACCTTATAGTAGCCCTCCTTTCTTTTTGTAATCTGTCGAATCCTTCGTAGCGACAATGAAAACAAGCACGTTTTTATCAGTTATTAGCAATCATCACCTTTGAATCAGATGAATTGTATCATTAAAGTAACCTCTATACTTTCCTCCCTCAGGCACAAATACGCCTTTTATTTCTTTAGAAGCAAAGTCATTACCAGTATAATAAATGCCAGAAGCTCCTACATGCCAGAAACCTGCCTTATAAACACAAACAAACTGAATGGTAGGTATATAAAACGTTGATTGCCCTGCTATATTATTATTCCAATAGTTCCCAGCCTCAATTCTGCATACCTGTGTTCCCACATTGCGTTGTTTATGCATATTGCTCCCGTTTGCATCATGATAAAAATAATAGTTATCATTCAGGTAGCAAACTTCCAAAGCACATCCATTCATTCCTCCTGTCACTACAACCGTTCCATCCTGAATAGGAGTTTGTATCCCCACATATCCGGCATTGCCCTGCACATATGGAAAATAAAAATCTGTTGAGTGATGATTAGCAATGTCCCAATAAAACACTCCATTCTTCAACTGTTCATTTATCTGTACAGTACATCCTAAAGGAGTTTGAACTAAATTACGTGTATCAACAAAAAAATGTTCGCTACTCAATACTGTTTGCGGATTTGTTCTTAACTGTGTCAGTCCCATATAAAATATAATTATAGTCTCCTACTCTATTTACTATCAGGATTTTCGGATTCTTCCTTATAAGCTTACACCTCAAAAGTAGAAGCTTTACTGACGACAAACAACTATTTTCTCTTATTGAATTGCTATTTCTTCTGACTACCCCATTAATTTTTTAATATGAATGATAACCGATATAAACCGAGCAAGTCCACCTTTCCCCACCGGGAAAGCATGGACCTGCAACAAACAAAACAAGCAAGGGGAAGCGTCTGTCACAGATAGCTTCCACACGATTAAGATATATGATTATTCTAAAATGATATTGAATGTGTAGTTATTGTTTCGGCGGAGAGAATAGTCATTGATATCACTCCTGCCCAGATCAATGATTTTTGTATACTCAGTCCCCCCTTTCGTTGCTTTTATTTGGAGTTGCGTGCGTTCATCCCGGTTTGTTCCTGTGGTTACATTTTCCGCCATATAATAATAACGATAAGAAGAAGTTGTTCCCAATGTTCCGGCAGTGGTGATCACCTCTTCCGTATAATCACCGCTTTCCGGTGCCAGATACGTATCCGAAGGGAATAGATAACCTTTGGTCTGCGCCCGCTTCAATTGAATTTTCACGTTGCTGAATACTCCTGCCGTCTTGGCCGAAACAGCTATGTTGAGCCTGCATACCAGACGTCCCAATACCACATTCACAGCGGTAGTTCCGGTAGTAATCTCTCCTTCATAATAGCCGAAAAGACATACATTCCGGTCAGCACTCCGTTCTTTCATCCAGCCCATATCTACCACCAGACTTTTGAAACCATTCAGGTTATCAGGCCACGCGGGAGTCTCCGCATCCGTCAGATTGCCTACTATGCAAAGGGTACTGCGCCCGGTCCTCAGTGCGACTCCTTCAAGCGTTGTATTGAGCACCGGCGTGGCCAGCACTATCTGTTCACTGCCGATCAGGATACCTTCACGGTCAAACTGCAGAATCCACAAATTACCAATCAGGTTTTCATAATCGGGTGCCATCGGCTGCTCCGCACGGGTAACCGCATCATTGGTAAAAGAAGCGGCAGTGAGCCCAACCGACACTTTTACCACGTCCTCTTCCTGATCCATCGGTTCATGGGATATGCAGGCACCCAACGTAAGCAGACAAACACTAAAAACGATATATCCAAATCTTTTCATGGGACTATTATTAAGTATTACTCTAATTTGTTCATTTCACCACAGATTACACAGATTAACACAGAACTTTTAATCGTAGATATCAACGAGATAAATTATAAATCTGTGTTAATCTGTGTAATCTGTGGTGAGCTCTTATGTATCCATTTCCACATTTTCCGTCCACGAACGGTTTTGCCAGGTCAGTACAGTCACCCCGTTACTGATCTTCACCGTAGCGGTATAGTTATACGAATGCCCTGCTGTCAGATACAAACCGGTCAGTAACATCTGATACTGAGTGGGGTTACCATTCACTTTCAGATTCAGCAACACGCTGATAGAGTGCGAACGTGCATCTGTGGGCAATATGCCGGTATGTGCCATCAGGCTGTTATCGGCATTTTGGGTGGCTTGTGTGATACGTACCGATGCACTTTGGTCGCCCACTTTCACGGGCAGCACCTCTCCATTCACCCAGTCAAAACTGGTTGTATTGTCCAGTGGTTGCTGTATGCCACTGATTTCAATTCCTTCGGCAAGCATCTCCAAGGAGTGTACGCCCTCACCCGCTTTGACAGTAAACTGCATCCGTGCCGTCTGGTTGATGATGGGGGGCAGATACAGGGTCTGAACATTGTTCAATGTACCCCCTTCATCAATTTTCGTAATGGTCACCGCTGTCATGGCTGTTTGCGTATACCGGTCGTCGGTCGCAAGCAGATATTCTCCATTACCGATATTGACAAAACCCTTTGAGTTTAAGGCCTTGGCAGGTGACAGGATTCTGAAGTAATAAGTACCCGCCTTCATATAAAGAGGAGTGCTGCTTGAAGATATTACCGTCCCGTCGTCGTCTACCTCGCAGGGATAAAGCAAACTGCTGCCTGACGTACCGGCGTTACGTACCAGATAGGCTTTGGAATACTCTTCCATTAAGTTCTTGGTATTATCATATACCACCAGTCGTATCGTACTCCCGTCTTCCAGCAGATAAATCGGTTTATCCTGCAATGTTTCACTATCCTGTGCCGTTGCACGGGTACGGACCGAAGGAAGCATAGAAGCGTAATATCCGCCGGCAATGGGATTCACCTGTACCAGTTCCTCCGTATTCTCCTCTTCGGGAGAGGCAGGGACACATGCCGTACAGAGCAGAACCATGATTACATACAACCAACTTTTGAAGACAATCATTCTTTTCATACTTACCATTTTATTGTGAAGTGACATCCCGCACACAACGGACGGAAACGCCGGCAGCCCTTGGCGTGTCATATACCGCAAAGTAGCGACGACTATCATTGCCCGTATATTTAAACGAAGCAGCATACATATAAGCACCGTTAGGGGTCGATGTCGCATATACTACCTCAGCACCGGCATTATACAGTGCCGCTTGATTGGGATAAATATAACCGGAAACAGGCAGATTGATAAAATCACTGGGATGCACCCAATCATAATCCGTATTACAGGTATTTATATTCAGGTCGGCATCTTTATCACATGGAAACCTCGAGATTGTAACATAGGCGCGATAGCGTGTTCCATAATCCGTTACAGACTGATTGTCTCCAACCATCCCCACCGTCCACATCAGGCGATAAGCTTGTGAAGTTCCCTGATACTTAATTGCATAAATGACTCCATACGGTGCACCACTTGCCCGTTGGCATACATAAACTGTTCGGGCACCTGCCTCCGGGTCATTCGAAGCAACTTCCCTCCAGGACGTTCCGCTATGTTTTGCAAATGTCAAGTCGCCATATTTCTCTGCCGTAGGCATAATTCCATCAAAATCCGCCTTAGTAGGCACGCGCCAGCCCGTCGGACAAGGGTCATTCTTTGTGTTCTTCCAATAAGTAGAACTGGTAGCGGCAGTATTATCCCAATCACCACCGATCATAACGTAACTAAATGTCTTACCGACATCTCCCGGATTAAGCGCTAAGGTTCCCACCGCAGGCCGCCCGACAGGAGCATCGTTTTCATGTCCCACTATCTGTGGGTAAGGTTTTGCACCCCCGTCTCTATCAACCATACTTTTAGGTCTTTGACGCGTCACTCCGTCACTTCCCCTATAGTTTACTGTTTTAGGCAGATAATATGGAATACTTCTTCCCATCTGATACACATATCCTCTGGCTCCTTCCCATCCCTCGGCGGTTGTCATATCCGCACTGGTAGCTCCGAGATTCCGGTCCATCCACATTAGGCCGTTAAAAGTCAGGGGTTGCCCCAGATATTGCGAATCATCATCATGTTCGATCCAATCGTACCGGCGGGGAATAATAGTAATAATCTGTACATCACTGTTAGTGATCGTAATGGTGAGTGTATACTCGTAATTGGGCAGGAAGCGGAAAGGCTCCGTCACGGTTTGACCACTTTCATCTTTCTGAACGTTCCCGTCATCTCCCATAACCGGAACACGAATTTCATACGTATCCGTTCGATCTCCACTGTTCGTTCCCGTCGTAGCTACTTTTATTTTAAGTCCCTCCGCAGCCGTGGTTAGAGTCGGGAATATCAGGCATTCGGCAGCCGCACTGCCCGATTGCCCGTCTATAGTTACAGACTGCACACTTTCCGTCACATCTTGAGAGAATCCGCTGCCCAGAACCGCACGGTCACTTTTCCCTCCCGTATGGCTGTATTCTCCGGTCGAAAGCAAGAGCGCTCCTTCGCTATAATCACTGACAGAGATACCCTTCAATTGGATATCTTGCAATACATCCGTATCCGTTGAACCGCTTTCCGGCTTTTGCTTCACCACCTCAAACTTCAACTTCGACAAAGTATGCTTGAAGGGTAAGGTAATCACTCCCGAGTTGATACCCGATTGTCCTGTCAGCACAGCACGGCGCAAGTCGGGCAGTGCTCCTCCGGCAGAGGAAGTGACGTTGCAAACAGGTACGCCATCTGCTTCGGAACTGCATGCCGGCAGAGTCGTATTACCGTATGTCAGTGCATAAAAGTCGAGGGTTCGGCCTTCAAAACGGTCTTCGTCAGTATCTGCACTCAGATATTCTATCTGATGTGTGCCGTCCGCATCCACGGCCTCCGTGCCTTCCTGCCCATCCATCGTAGAGAGTCTGCTGCTCCACGAACTCCCTATAAGTCCGTATAGCCGGTATTTAGTGCCGGCTGTGAAATGATTCACCGACACATCTCCCGCACGGGTGATGGCCTGCTCTTCACTCGAGGAGAGTGTAAAGCTGTCACCACCCTGCGCAGGTATGTGTTCCTCTTCGGGAGTGCAGCCGGTAACCAGTGCAGCAGTCACGGCTACGGTTGAAAGAAAGAATCGTATTATTGTTTTCATATATTCAGCTCTTTTTATTTAGATTCACCACAGAGGACACAGAGGGCACAGAGTTGGAGTATTTAAGTTTACAGCCCCTCCCCTGTTCATCGTTCCCTGTTCACCGTTCCCTGTTCACCGTTCATCTATGTACTTGGAACCGGTTCAGGAACCACCACGGGAATGGTCATTTTTCCTCCATCCCCCCACTCTTTCTCTTCGCCTTCCAGCGTAAAAGAGTCGATATCAAAATTGAGAGTGGTTCCATACGACTCTCCGGCTTGCAACTGAGTTACCGGGGTTCCGGATTGATCCATGAAATTCAGATTGCCATCCAAAACAGGAAAGCTTGCCTTTCGCGCTCCGGTCGTAAAATTTACATCCTTGGCCACATCCGCTGTCAACGTAAGCCCCGGTGTACCCACAGAGGAAATATCGGTCAGCAAGTCGTTCGTCGCACAGGGTATCAGATAGAATACCGCAATCTGCGTATCCTCCGTACTCAATATCTGACCGGGATGATCGATAACCAAATCGGCGGAAGCCGGAGCCCCTACATAGTGTTTCACCCCCGTATCCCATTTCACCCCTCCGCACACTAACCGTGAGGGTACTGTCAACTTGAGGTTCTTGACATACAGCTTACCGACCGTGTTGTCCGTACGCCTTGCCTTGAGCACGATGCGTACGGCGGCATGCGCGAACTCCAACGCCCGCCCGAAAGGTTGCTTCCTGCTGCCCGTAACTCCATTCGGAGTAACCAGCACATCGGTCAGCCCTGCTCCCGAAGACGGTAACGAATAGGTGCCGTGACCATCTGCCATAGTCATGGCCGAAGGGCAAAGTCCCATCACCACCACCCGGGAGTTATCAGCCGGATAATCCGCTTCCGTATTATAGGGTGCATCGGCGTAATCACCGATCCCCCCTGCCGGAGTGGAGGTTTTATAAGGAGAGCCCAATGTCCCCGCACTGAAATCCGTCTCTTTCCAGAACAGCAGTAACGGAGTGCTTTCGCTGCCTGCCACCCCATCCGTACGGGTGAGAGCTACCTCCATGGGTATCTCCTGTTCGTACTCTCCTTCTCCGGATGCACACGAGGCAGACAACAGACACAGGCAAAGCAGCAGGCATGCCCGGCAGAATCCACTCTTTTTTTCTTCTTTATTCATAGTTGTATGCTTTCTTTTTCAGCTTTCACCACAGAGCAACACAGAGGGCACAGAGAACATATTTTTCTCTTCAATACCCTATAAACAAGAGATTAAAACTTCGTGTCGCTCTGTGGTGAATCATATTTATTTTCCTTTCTACGTCGGCCTGACTGTGATTGTATTACCCGAACTCGTCACCCAGTCCGTCACTTTCATCGTGGCACGCATCGGCTGCGGCAAAGCGGCCGAAGGCAGGCTGAACCGGGTAATACGCAGCAGATAATAACGGTTGCGCAAAATGCCGGAATCCGTACTGAAAGCAATTGTGCCGTCGGCAGCAGTTGCACCGTCTATATAAGTGTAATAATAACCGATCCCGCCTTCGTAAGCGGTAAAATCAGTACGTTTCAGGGTACCCGCACCGATGGCGGCCTTCATGCCCGCATAGCTGTAACAGTCACTCCCGTTGGTAAAGTAAGTGCCTGCCGCATGTGCTTCCGCCTCGGCAAGTGTCGTCGTTGCGGGCAAGTAAGTAGCGGCATCGGCGGGAGATGTCAGGGTTTGCGTGGTTCCGACCCCGGTAATAATCTGTTTGGGGACAAACTTCGCCGCTACCAGCAGATGGGTAGCCACCAGGCGGGGAATCTCCGCTTGGGTTGAACTGAGCGTTCCTGCCAGATCCAGCCCGCCTTCAAGAGAGGCGGTAGAAGTGGCAGTCGTGTTCTCCGGACAATACAGTCCACCGGTATAAGCGCCGCTTGTCGAGGGGACAGTGGTCGTAGCATTGTATCGGGTGGCGTCATACGCTTCCGGAGCGCTACCTTCTGCCCAGACACTGCCCAAGGTACGGTAAGCGAATTGCTGTTCAGGCACATCGGGTGCCGACACATAATTGCCGCCACCATCTTTTACCACATACGGGTCTACTTCATAGTTAGGATCTTTCCCATCCGAAGGCGCATTCAGATACACCTTCCGGTTCACCGTATTGAGGGCATACCGCACTTCCGACAAACGGATCCAGCCCGGATCATCCGCCGGACGAGCCGCATTGTCGGACATCCGTACATACGCCCCTCCGTCGTCCGTATAGGTATCGCACACCAGCAGCACTTTAGCCACCACCCTTTCGAGCGCGACAGGCGAGGCCGTAAGATCTATATTCACATCGGTACCCGCACTGACCGTTACGGCATCGGCGGCTTTTCCGATCATGGCAATGCCCTCCGCCTGACGGGCAAACTGTCCGATCACTTCGTCATATCCGTCTCCGGCAGCGGTATACAATCCCAGGCCTCCCGCCTGCCCGCAAATGGCATGCACCTGGCCGGGCAACAGATTGGCACCCACATAGACCTTCTTCCGTCCGGGAGCAGTCGGTATGCGGGCCTGATACACGTCCGTCGCACCACTTGTAGCGCCGTAAACCACTTCGTACTGCACATCATTCCAATCTTCGTTTCCGCTCCCGTCGACAGATACCAGAAAAACGGCGACAGAAGAGATCTTTTCCTCAACCGCTTCGCCCGCCGATACGGCCGCCCGGGTACTTGCTCCCGCCACCCGCACCGAGAAACGGACACACGCCGTCACCCGATCCGTCCCTGCCGGAGTGCCCGGCATATCGGTATCGTCGGAACATCCACATGCCAGCAGGCAGAGCAGAAACCGAAAAAACAAGATAAATATGCTGCCTTTACAGTTGTGCATCATTCAGTCTGATAATCCATCCGTTAATGTTCAGCGCCTCCAGCCTTCCCATCGGGGTAAGGTAGAAAATCACGTTGAACTGATCTTCGTAATCAAGGTAATCCTGGTCGCTGAGCTCCACACCGCTGCTCTCTTCAAACAGGGGACGCGTCATCAGCAGATAATGCGTCAGGTCGACGTCCACTACTTTCTGTCCCGAGGTGCGGTCCGTCACCACCAGACGGGCCTCCTGCCCTGCCAGTAGGCGCAATGTATTCAAGCGGGCACGTGCCAGGCTGACTTCTCCCGTACGGGTGGCCGCCGGTTCCGTTTCGGACGCGGACTCCGTATGGTAGGCGGCATAAGTCACCCGGTTGCCCGTTATTATCTCGTTGTCGGCATTCAGGTGACCGTTATCCGCCAATAGGGTAAAGTCATAATCATCGGCATCCAGCCCCTCGCCCGAAGTGTCGTGCAGGGTGATGATGAACCGGTTGCTGTCCTTCAGCATCGGCACACTGACCGATGTCAGTTCCGAAGGCTGTATCCGGCTCAGCCGGACATGCCCATACCACAGGTGTCCCAGTTCGTCATCCTGACGTCCGTCCCCGTCACGTTCCAGCCAGAGTACCAACTCGTCACGGGTCGAACTGCCCGGTGTGAGCTGCGGTATCCGGTAATGCCGGTTGTCCCCTCCCGCCCAGAACACCAGTTCGTAAACATCTCCGTCTTTATACTCCAGTGGCAGGGTAATGATAGATCCGTTTTCAGTCAGCGATTGCCTGTTTTCAGTGTGCAGGCAGACAAACTGTCCCTGTGCGTCGAACACGTAGAAGGACAATGTGTCAATCTCGTCGGTGATGATGCCTATCCCGCTACCGGGCTGTATCTGTGCATGCAATGCAGGCTGAAGACGAATACGAAAACCACTGGGACAGTCGCCGCGATCGTCCTTGGTCCACGAGCAGGCGGATAAGCCCGCCAACAGGCAAAACCATAAGAACGGCAGAAGCCGACTGCCGGAATGGGAGAAACAGGAGGTCTGAAAGTTATCGGACATGGTTGGGGAGATTTTATGATTGAACAAGAGGGTTCACCACAGAGGACACAGAGGACACAGAGTTTTAAGCTCTTGTTTATAGGGTATTGAAGAGAAAAATATGTTCTCTGTGTACTCTGTGTACTCTGTGTACTCTGTGTACTCTGTGGTGAGTGGGTTAACGTCCCAATACGGCACTATTCGCGCGTACTATCCAGGGTTTGATACTTAACTTCACATTCAGCAATACGGTGGTCGGATCATCGGTTTCGGTATCGGTGATGATATCTTCGGTTACACCGTCTTTGCCCACACCTTGAATACCGGTGACGGTTACTTGATAGACATTGTTGCGGACAATGCCGAACTCCATCACGTCTTCTGCCACATTTTCCGAAGGGATGTGCTTGATCCAATACGGATAATAACAAACGAACTTGCCATCTGCACTCCCTTTTTTGAAGCACTGGACGTCGTTCTTCTTCAGGTCAGCAGGGGCACCACTGGCAGAGCTGGAAGTAGTTCCGTCCGCCAGCAATACGCCGGCTTCCTTCAGCGCTGCAATATCCTTGTAAAAGATGCCGGAATGATAGAAGATTTCAGACATGCTGGTAAATGTGGAGTTCTCTTCCACACCACCACTACCAGTCTTTTTTTGCATCATTTTACTCGGAGCTATTTCCGCTTTAAATACGATACCGGTTGTATATCCGTTCTTCTGTTTATCCTTCAGCATCGTGTTTTCATAGCAGTAAGCGGCGACTTTGGTTTCTGCCGCACTGGAAGAATAGCCCGGCATATCCGTATAAGTTCCTGAAAAAGAACCGAAAGACGACAAGCTGAATGCGCCTGATCCTTGCAGATACCAGGTGGCATAGTCACTGGCTAAAGCTGCAGGTGTGCTGGTGTAAGTTTTATTATACGTTTTCGGATCTACCACATACGGCAATGAAGTGCTTGAGTTACCATAATTTGCCTCGGTCAAAGGATTCGTTGCAGTGCTTTCTTGATCCACATGACGGAAATAATACCCCTCTTTCCGTGCGTTGACTACATAATAGCCTTTCAGGGTGATATCCGTAATATTGCCGATAGCAGTCACTGTGGTAGAAAACGAAGTGTATTTATTAGCGGCAGAAGCCACATTGGTTCCTTCCGCCTTCACCGTAATCTTTCCCATCATACGCTCTACGGTTGCCGCAATGGTTTGTTCCGGATCTTTGGTGATCGTCTGGGCAATATAAGGAAGAGTATTCGTATTATCACTGTTGGGAGAACGGCTCGCCATCACCAGTCCGGCGTCCGGCACAGCGGCTATCACGCCCGTAGCTTCAGCCGTTGTCTTTGCAAGGAAATCGGTTTCGGTCAAGTCACCCTTCTTGCTGTTATCTACTCCATTGACCGTACCGTTCACCACAATGTAAATACGATAGTCTCCCGGGGTCAAGGCTGTTTTCTTACTGGTCCATACAATCGTTTTAGCGTCGGCAGTGCTGGCTGTCATTTGTGTAAACTGGTCGATGGAAATAATCTCTTTCAACTTAGCGCTACCAAAGCTACTACTCGCTCCTCCCGGAAACAAATACAGGTTGGCGGTCTTCACTTTGTATTCATCCTCCGAACCGGCTTCAGTAGTGTTATCGTCAGTATCTGCCGTCGTACCGGCTCTTGTTTCCGCCACGCCGTTCGGCACGGCAATGGTCACTGTGGTATAAGCTCTCGCTTCTTCCGGATTCTCTCCGCCCGGGATGTCCGTATCGTCGGAACAGGCGGACCAGGTTGTCAGCAGCAAAGCAGCCAACCCCATCATACTCATGTACTTTAGTCTTTTCATTTCTTTTTATATTATGTGATACACTTATTGCGTTATACCGGTTGTCGCGGCCCGTTGTTCCGCATTCATCTTTTTAAGGTTCTCTTCCGCCTCCCGGTTTCCGGCTTTCGCCGCTCTGTGCAGCCATATCCCGGCCTCTTTGTCGTCTCCGCACAACAGATGGCATACTCCCCGTGCGTTCCACGAACGTTCGTCCGCCTCTACTGTTTTCAGCAGCCGGAATGCTTCTTCATAATCCCGCACCCGAATGGCAGCTATCGCACGGTTCACCGTATCCGCCACACTGTCAGGACGGTTGGCATACTCCACACGGATGTAGCAGGCATCGCGCAACTGCGGATAGAGCACATCCAGCACCGAACGGTACGGACGCCCTCCCGCCAAAGCTTTCAGCCTGTCGTTCCGTTCTTCCTCCGGATGGCTGCGAAGAATGGCAAGCACCTCCTCTTTATACGTCATGTCGCTTTCATTTACCAGTTCGGCCAGCCTGCCCCAGTCTACTCCCCCGGCATTCAGTTCAAACAACGATACAGGCAGGTTCATACGGCCCGAGAGAGCATGTCGCAAAGCCTCGGCACGTTTCGCCGACAACTTCCGGTTCAGCTCCGTCGCTCCTTCGGGCGAAGCATATCCGGTGATCGAGATACCTTGCAGGGATGCGCAACTGTCCGCACGCAGCAATCCGATGGCTTCCGTTATCCGGCGCAGATTTCCGGCATTGGCCGAGTATAGTGTATCCACCACTGCCGACGCCGCACGGAAACGAATACCGATGCCGCTTTCACGCAGGGGACGGCTGCCCGCCTCACACAAGAACGGATAGTCAGCCGCATGTTCCGCTACCGACCGGCTCACCTGCGGAGCAACCTCACAAACCGAGGGACGATAGGGCAAAGCCACCGGAAAAGCACCGGAGGAAACGACGCTCCCCACCGTCTGTACCCGGCAGCAACCTTCCCGGTCGATGTCGAGCCGCAGGTTCAAACCACTCTCCATCCACGGAGCATAGCGCAGCGTATCGGTATACAAGAAGGTATCTCCATTGCGGGCGGTCAGCCGATGACCCGCCTCACCGGCACTGCCTTTCAAGAGACGTTGCTGCCTCGCCCTGCGTGCCATGATGCGCCCCGTCACCACAAACGGGCTGAGCAACACGCTATCCGAGGCATTGCCCAGACAAGGGGTAATCACCCAGCGGTGACGGGCACGCACTGCGCGGGGGGCTATCTTTATGGCAAACGAGACATATACCTGTCCACCCGCACGCTGCATTCGGACAGCAGTAAGGGCCACTCCTCCGGACGGCCCCGCCGCACGGGCAGACGGCATGCCGGAACACAGGGCAAAGGCCGCCAGGCAACAGGCTGACGCCAAAGCCTTCCGAAAGCATATTCTTAAACGGGTCGGTCGTATCTTCTCTTTCATAAAACTTTTCATTTTAGCATATAAATCAAGCTGACGCCCACACGGGTCGGTGCCAGGAAGTTTTTCTTATCCGCTCCCCGATATTCGCCACAGGCAGGGCAATTAAAGCGTTTGTACTCGGCATGTACCCATCCCGCGCCTACGGTAGCCTCCAGATTCCAGCGTTTGCCCAGCACCCACGAGTAGCCGTATGAAAGCCCTGCCATCACCGCCCATCCCTCGTAGCGGGAAGAGGCCGAATGGGAGACAAAAGGCAGACGCACCCGGCTCAGGTTGTACTCTCCCCCTCCGGCATGCACGCCCAGAAAATGCCCGTAGAACGATTGGCAAAGCCAGTAGCGCGCCTCCCCCTGTGCCATCCAGAATTTCCACTTCCGGTTGTTCTCAAAGCTCCACGGACAGGCGCTTCCCGAAACATCGAGTGTCCATCGGGAGGCCAACGCCCACTCGGCGGCAAGCGAAGGAGCGGTCGCGACATCGTGCAGCAAATTGGTTTTAACTGCTGCCCTCTGTGCCAGCACGTTGCCCGAAACAAGCAAAAGCAATATGAATAGTTGTTTTTTCATTCTGTTAGTTTATCTGAAACAAACCGGCAATCCGTTCATAAATCGGTCAGAGGTATCTCCGACAGGTAGACGCGGGTCATCTGGTTGATGATCCCCAACTTATGCGCGGCATGGTGATAGCGTGCGTACATTTTCTCACAATCCGGTTGATTGCAATTCAGATGTTGGTCCGTGGCTTCCATTACATGGAGCAGGGAAATTTGGAAGAGGGGACGGGTCAGCTCATAGATTTCCGGAGTGACATCACCGGCATGATCCGCCTTGACACGTATCAGCCCTGCGGATTCCAATTGCCCCAGAAGTTCGTCAAGAGGCTTACAACTACCTTCTAATTCCTGGAAGTTTACTGTTTCCTGAAGGGAAATATGACGCAAGACAGATATGGCTGTCAAAGTTAACGGCGTAAGCATAAGCTATTTTGTTTTGTTGTGTGATCGTCCGTTACTTTGTAGGTAACGGTAATTAACATAAAATAGATTCGGATAGCGTTCCTGACAGGACACTGAGATTTAAATAATAAAAAACATCTGATGATGGCAATAGAATAATCATCCGCGTTAAATAACAGTAAACGTGGCCAACCCCTCTTATAGTTTTTTTAGGAGAAAATAGGGAAAACTAATGCAAAGCATGCATCTTTTTTAAAATTAATTGCCTTTTTTATAAAAAACTTGTCTTTTTATTTGTTTGTGTGAAAAATAATATCCAATTTTGCAGCAATAATTCATTGCCGTTACCTACAAAGTAACGGTCTATACACTTCTCTGATTACAAGCATAATACACTCTATTTTTCGTTTTTCAAACCGCATTCAGCACATACCGGATTATCTTCCTGTTTGTCCGATCTACTTCCCTGTCCCCGAAAGGCTTCAGGTAAGTTTCGGTCACCTTCACCGAGGAATGTCCCAACGCACGGCTGATAACTCCTACGGGAGTCTCCTGATGAAAAGCGACCGTGGCCCACGTATGGCGGGCGGTGTATGAACTGAGCCTGCCTCCCAGTTTCAACTCCACCGAAACCCGTTCCAACTGCCGGTTCAGGTTACGCAGGGCACATTGATATTCCTGATAAGGAGTGGGATTTTTCTTTGTATGCCGCTTTCGGGTACGGGGTTGCCCCAGGATAGGCAGCAGATAGCTCGGATGGCAGTTCTCAGCCATCCTCCTGTTAATAATTTCCATCGCCTCATGCGGTACGGTAATGGTCACCTCCTGCCCCGTCTTGTGGCGGCAGTAGGTCAGCACTCCTTTATCGAGATTATTCCTGCGCAAGTGAGCCAGATCGACAAACGGGATTCCCCGAAGCATAAACATCAGCACAAACCAGTCGACGGCTTTCCCTGAAGCGTCTCCGTCCGGATGTCCTGCCATCCGGATCATCCGCCCCACTGTCCCCGGACTGACAGCACGTTTCACGTCGGAGCGCGTACCGGTGTATACCTTATCGAAAAGCCCGGTCACATATCCCGGGCGGCCTTTCATCCCCCTGTTGTAGCCCGCACGCAAGGCACGCATGTAAGTCGATACCGTGTTCCAGCTCAACCGTTTTCCCAGCAGCCAATGTTCATACTTGTCCAGAAACACCGGACTCACCTCTTCGAATCCGATCTCCTCTTTTCCTGCACTCTCCCTAAGCGTACGCAGCATATTATGGTAGATACGCCGGGCCGGTTCACGCCCCTCTTCTTTGAGCCTTTCGATCTCCGAAATCATAAATACTGTTAATGTTTCATTCATCTTATCCATTGTTTTTAGTTTACAAATCTCCTTTAGATATAAATTGTGTAAATAGCCGGATAATAGAATCTATATCTTTACAAAAAACATCTAAAGAGACTTTGCAGAACAATCCCCGGGACGATATGCTATACTCTTTTTGTATATCTTTGCCGATCCTAACGTCGTTTTAACAAACATTGGCATCCGCCATCCCATACAAACCTCAAAGTAAAATGAAAAAGAGCATTCAAGACCTGAAAGAGTCATTAAGAAAGAAGGAAGAGAAACAACAGCGACTGCGTGAAAAAGAAGAATCGATAGAAAAAGACATCCGTGTGCTGCGCTACCTGATAGTTAGGGAGGAACAAGCCGCCTCACCACAAGCCCCCCGGAAACGAAAAATCACCCGAAAACAGGTAGGCAGCTTTTTCAGCCGGATCGCCCTATTTTATGAAGACCTGCAACGACGCCTGAACCTCCGCATCACTTACCGCTGCTTCTGCCGCTGGCTCTGCACCCGCTACGAGTTTGAGTCACGCTATCGCGACCGCCACAAGCTGTCGCCTTGCACGGTACTGGGATATTTTAAGAGAGAAAGGGGTGGATGAAGGGGAAGTAGCCTCTGCTCTTTAATTTCGTATCGCCCGTACACTTCTGTGAGAATCCGTGTAATCTGTGGTGAGTTATCCTCCTATCACCCACTTCCCAATATTCCGTTCTTCCTTCTCGAAGGCTACACCCACCTTCACTACTTTCCGCCCGTCCGCCTGATAGGGCAGCAGATATCCCTTTTCATCAATCTGCCTCAAGGCAGCCTCGGCGCTGTCGTTCAGCTTGAACTCAAACACGTAGATGTAGTCCGGTGTCTTCACCACCGCATCGGCACGCCCCCGGGCACTCCGGACCTCCGTCTCCGTAAACTGCCCCATAAGCTGGAAGACGAGGTAGAACACCGTCTGATAATGCCGCTCCGTGCGGTCGTTCAGGTCATAGGGGATACCGGCAAAGAAGCAGCGCAGGCGCGTGAGGAAAGCGTCTACATCGCCGCTCTCCAACTCGCGGATGAACTTGCCGATATAGAACGAGGTGTCTGTCTGGGCTATAGGAGTGTAGAAGGGACTGACGAAGTTGAGGAAACCATATTTCACCTCCTCGTTGGGGAACCCCAGCGTGTACATCCGGAAGCGCTCGTCGTAGTCCTTAATCGTCAGATATCCGCTCTGATAAATCATGGGTATCGGATTGTTTATATCCGCGCGGTCGTCGCTCAGCGAAGCCTCATTCACCTCAATGCCCTCCATCTCCCTCAGGTCGAAATCGGTCTTCTGCAGCATCTCCACCAGGAAGGTGGGCGTGCCGCTCGCAAACCAGTAATTGCCATACGAACGCTTCTGCAAGGCACTCAACACGCTGAAGGGATTGTACATGGAGGTGAATTCCTCGTCTTTGGTGAACCGGTATCCGTCATATTGGCGAGTCAGCCGGTCCATCACCTGCCGGCAGGTCGCATTACTTTTCACTGCCAAGGCTTCCAATTCGGGAGAGAAGGTAGCTTCTATCTCCGCACGGGTCATACCGCAGAGGGTGTTATAGTCGAGGTCGAAACTGATATCGTTCAGTTGGTTCAGATTACTGAAAATGCCCATTTGCGCGAATTTGGTCACTCCGGTGATGAAGACGAACTGCAACCAGGGGTCGGCATCTTTGAGCACAGTATAGAAAGCGGTCAGCGTCTCCCTGAAATCGTGTTGCAACTCCTGATTGTCGAACGAACGCAGCAAGGGTTTGTCATATTCGTCGATAAGCACCACCACGCGGCGCCCCGTCTGTTCGCAGGCGCGCCGGATGACGGTCATGAAACGTCCGGAGTGCGTAATGCCTTCTCCTCCCGTCCGGTATAACTCTTCCCACTGCCGCAACTGCCGCTCAAGTATATCGACCAGCCCCTCACGACTGTCATACTTCTCCGCATTGAGGCTGAGATGCAGCACGGGATATTGCAGCCACTCTTTTTCCAATTTCTCGATAGCCAATCCGCGGAAGAGTTCCTTCTTACCTTGAAAGTAGGCCTCGAAAGAAGAAAGCAACAGGCTCTTGCCAAAGCGGCGGGGACGGCTCAGGAAACAGGGATTGCCCGCTTGAGCCAGCCGGTAAATCAATGCGGTCTTATCTACATAAAGGAAATTTTCGGAGCGCAGTTTCTCAAAACTCTGTATCCCTATCGGGAGTTTTCTAAGCGGGGCATTGATCGGTGTATCCATGAGGCATTGAAGTTAGTCTTTTGCAAATGTACACAATTATTTTTTAGATTCTCACACGTGGTTACAAAAATGTAAGGGATGCAACAATTGTCCCTTCTTTATTATCCTTATACCTATAGATACAAAGATAACATTTTCTTTTCACCACAGAGGACACAGAGGACACAGAGTTTTAATCTCTTGTTTATATATCCTCTGTGTACTCTGTGGTGAGCCCCAAATACAATCAAGTCAGCGCTGCCATACCGGTTCCTATCAGAGCACATTCCGGTAATGGAGTTCCTGCTCGCGAACTATCTCTCGTAAGTGGTATCCGCAAAGAAACTTTGCAAACGGCGGAAGAAAGAGTCATAGTCTCCGGCGCGAATCTCACGGACAAACTTCTGAACTTCAAACGGAGCTTCTACCTTATCGGTATTCGCATAGTAGGGAAGCAGGAATTTCATGAACCCCTCCTCCACTTCACGGTTCGGGAATCCCAAACGGTAAATTCCAAATTCACGGTCATACCCCTTAATGGTAAGGTAACCGCTTTGATAAATCACAGGAATAGGATTGGTAGAGGAAGAGTCGATGCTGTTCAATACATCCGCATCGGTTTCCACATGCGCCATTTTATGAAGATCATAGTGATGCATCTGCAACAGTTCTACCAAATAGGTAGGAGTACCCGTTTCAAACCAATAATTTCCAAATTTCATTTTATAGAACGTATTCAGCAGGCTGAAAGGATTGTAAATGCCGATCGAATCTTCCACAAAATGATACCCGTCATAGCATTCCTTCAATTCACGGCACACCTCTTCATAACCCATCCTCTGCCTGTCGGCAAGTTCGTACAATTCTTGCTCCAGATTAGTCCGTATTTCCTCTTCAGTGATGCCGCACAATGCCACGTAACGTTCGTCCATCGACAAATCAATCAGATTGTTCAAAGCACTGAACACACTCACTTTACCAAACTTGGTGACACCGGTCAGAAAAGCAAACCGGATGTATCCATCCATTGTTTTGATGGCTCCATAAAAGGCTTGCAACGTCTTGCGAAACTCCTTTTGCAATTCTTCATCCCCGATGGATTGCAGCATAGGCTTATCATATTCGTCGACCAGAATGACTACACGATGCCCCGCCTGCTTGCAAGCACGCTCTATGACACCGGCAAAGCGCAGAGACAAAGAGCGCTCCGAAGGTTCAGCTCCATAGAGTTTCTCCCATGCCACAATTGCTTTCTCCAATATATCCTCAAGACTTTGCAGTGAGTCATATTTCTCTATATTCAAATCCAGATGCAATATCGGGTGTTTTATCCATTCTTTCTCGAGCTTTTCCATCGCCAGCCCTTCAAAGAGCTCCTTTTTTCCCTGAAAATAGGCTTCGAGGGTAGAAACAAGCAAACTTTTTCCAAAGCGACGGGGACGGCTCAGAAAATAATAACTCCCGGTCTTTACCATTTGATAAACCAATGCTGTTTTATCAATATAGAAAAAGCCCTCTTTACGGATTTTCTCAAAATTCTGTATCCCGATAGGATAGATTTTATTGCTCATATTCTTTTATTCCGGATAAATAACAGACAAACTTATAAATACAAAGATAACATTTTCTTTTGTATTTTACGTGTTGTGTCTTAAAAGAATGGTTTTGAGTTCACCACAGATTACACGGATTCTCACAGATTAATAATTTATTTTACTGAGAGTTAAATTAAAATATCTGTGTTAATCTGTGTAATCTGTGGTGAGCCCCAAATACAATCAAGTCAGTGCTGCAATACCGGTTCCTATCAGGTTGGCATTGCTCATGTTATTGATATGAACTTCCACATCTTCCAGTTGGAGCTCGCGAAGAAGTTCCTGCAATTTCTCCATCACAAGAATGTTGTAACTTTTATCTTTCCGGCTCTCACTCCAGAAGAGGCTTCCTTCGGCTATCAGACAAATCCGATGAATATCTTTGTTGTATGATTTCAGCAATGCGATCAGTCCGGCAAGGGACGCGGCAACCAGTTGGGCCGATCTGCTATAGATCCAACGGGCCACCTGCACATAGATATCTTTGTGGATATCCGGATAGTTCATGATGGCAGTCAGCTTCCGGGCATCGAACTTTTCTTCAAATTCATCCAACGGAAAGGCCGCTTTCAAGATATCCCCTAAATACATGCCGGACACCGCTTTCTCAAAACGCTGTTTGCCCATGCTGTCGGACATTGCATCCACCGTATCATCCACCGCTGTCAAGAATGGCGGATGAAAGTTGCCCGACTCCAGATTGACAGGAATCAAACCCTCTACGCTGTATGCCGGATCCAGTTTCTTTATCTTGTCAGCGGGAATAAAAGTGGCCATATTCGTACCGGTCCCGACAATCAGGCCGATATAGGCGTCGTAACTCTTGTCGGTAAGCCCGGCAAACAAACTGGCGATCGTGTCATTCAGAACTTTGATGCCTGTAAACTTTATTTTATTCTTTTCATTCAGATAGTCGAGTAAAGGTTTCCCCACAAACTGCCCGACCATTTTCCGGATATCCACTCCTTTGGTCCAACGAAGCAGCTTTGCATCTCCTCCGGGCACTGATTCGGCGGGATAAGAAAAACAATAGCCAATAGGCATTTCCTCTTCCCGTTTTATCTCCACAATCAGATCGGCCAATTCTTTGAACAGTTCTTCGCGCGTATAGCCGGGCGACTTCATGACGGACATGTCTTTCTTCCAGCCATTGTTCGGGTAGATGACCGGCTTTTCTCGCGTGAAATCGACAATCGCCACCCGGTAGTTGGTACCTCCCAGATCGAGGACTAAGGCCTTCCCTTTGACATCGGCCGCCTTGGGCAGAATAAAGGTAGGAATACATTGTATCTCTGCATTTTTTTTACTTAATCCTTCTTCCACTTTCTCCCGGAATGCATAGGCAATTCCTTTGAGTTGTTCGTTGTCCAGTTTAAAAATATTCTTTTCCATGGTGTTGGTTTTATGTATGGATGATCTTTATTTCTGTAAATAACAACTGAGGAGGATTTTTGCTCAAAACCGGGATAAAAACGATTTCACCACAGAGGACACAGAGGACACAGAGATTAATTGGCTGCGCTCTATTTGTTTTCAGACGAAAGAACAGATGAACCAATAAAGAATTATCTGTTCTTTTGTTCTTCTGTCTAAAAAGACTCTGTGTCCTCTGTGGTGAAAGAACAGAACAATACCCATGCAAGCATTCAGTTCCGTTACATAGTAAAAAAGTCTTTCTCGATAAGCAGAGAATATGCTACTTTGCCACGTAAACAAAAACAACAAGAATGAAAGACTTAAATTTTGACTGGCTGCTGAGTGGAAGCTGCCTGCTGTCGGACGTGGCGATGGCGTATTTTACAACTTGTGTTTATCCCCGCTCGGCGGGCAGACAGATGCGTGAGCAGATAGAACGATATCCGGACTTGCATGCCGAACTACTGGAAGCAGGATACAAACGCTCCAATACACTGCTGACACCCCGGCAAATCTGTATCGTGATACAGCATTGGGGAATGCCCGACACGGTGTACCAATGGCTACGCGAACATCCGGAGGATCGGGTCCAAAAACTGTTCGCCGATCGCAAATTCGGCTGATATATGTTAATATATCTTTTTGCTTATTATTTATTTATGTGCAGGTCTGCCTGTTGGCGGCTTCCGGAACAGCCTCCGTAAACAACTGACGGACAACGGACTACAAACCTAAAAGCTGGTGTCCGTGTTGGTGATTTGGAGGCTCTGAATGACGGCAACAGAGGGTCTGAAAGGGTGAAAACAAGGCTCGGTTTCACCCCGGCAGAGTGTGCGTAGGACGGCAATAGGGATCGCCGTACACTTTTGCACCAATCTGCACCAATCTTTTGCATCCTTGCCCTTCTATGCGTAGCTTTGTCATGCCGTTCGGGAAAGGACGGCACATTCAATAACCTTTAAAACGAAATTCCATGAACGCACCGACCGAGACAATTCTGAAAAAAGGATATATCCTGATTCCCAAATCCATGATCGAAGATTTCTTCAAAACCGGATCGCAAACCGAGGGCTACCTGGAAGCATGGATACAGGTATTGACGCGGGTCAACTACTCCGATACGGAGGTTTGTGTACAAGGCAACCGGATCGTTTGCCGGCGGGGTGAAACCGTATATACCTACAAACAGTGGGAAAAGACACTGGGATGGAGCCGATACCGCACCCGCCGCTTCTTCGAAACGTTGTTCAAATCCGGAATCATGGAGGTGGTAGAGAATCCCGCCGGAATCACCCTGCTCCGGGTAACAGACTATGACCTCTGGACCGGACATAAAAAAGCCGCCACCACCCGGGACAGCCATGCGACGGAAGGCTTTGCCGGCTTCTGGGATCTTTATCACCGGGTCACCCAAAAAGATAAGATAAACATAGCCCGTGCCCGGAAAGAATGGAAAAAACTGACGGTAACGGAAAAGAAACTGGCACTGGAAAACATCGAGGAGTATTACACCCACCAAAAGGACATACGCTTCTGTAAACAGGCAGCCACATATCTGGAAGATAAGGCGTTTCTGAACGAATACGAATTTTAAGATTATTCACCACAGAGGACACAGAGGGCACAGAGAAATTTCTCTCTCTTCAATATCCCATAATAAAAGCTTAAAACTCTGTGCCCTCTGTGCCCTCTGTGGTGAACTATACCCCAAACCATATACCATCCAAACATTATGTTACAACCCCAAGCACCCGAACTCGAGGAAACCATCCTCGGAGCCTGCCTGATTGAAAAAGAAGGCATGGCACTGATTGACGAACTGCTGAAACCGGAAATGTTCTATGTCACCCGTCATCAACTGATTTACGCCGCATTGCAGGCGATGTTCCACGCCGGTACGAACATCGACATCCTCACCGCCACCGAGGAGCTTCGCAAACGTGGAAAGCTGGACGATGCCGGAGGGCCGTTCTACATCACCCAACTGAGCAGCCGGGTGGCAAGTTCGGCACACCTGGAATATCACGCACGCATCGTTCACCAAAAGTACATCCGAAGGGAAATGATCGTGGGATTCAGCAAACTGCTGACACTCTCCGGCGACGAAACCATCGACCTGACAGACACGTTGGTGGATGGACACAACCTGCTGGACAGGCTGGAAGGGGCATGCGGGCACAACAGGCAGTTGCGCGATATGGACACGCTGATGCAGGCAACCCTGACCGAAGCGGAAGGACGCATGCAGAAAAACAAGGACGGAGTGACCGGAATCCCCACCGGACTGGCCGAACTGGACAAGATGACAGGAGGATGGCAAAACAGCGATCTGATCACCATCGCCGCCCGTCCGGCAGTGGGAAAAACCGCCTTTGCACTCCATCTGGCAAAAGCTGCGGCAGCGGCCGGACACCACACGGTGGTGTACAGCCTCGAGATGCAAGCCGAGCGGTTGGGCGACCGCTGGCTCCTGTCGGCAGGAGAAATGGACCCATACCTCTGGCGAAGCGGAAAGCTATCACAGGAAACATGGCTACAGGCCCGGCAAACGGCCGGAGAACTGGCAAGGCTCCCCATCTGCGTAGACGATAACCCGGATATGAGCATAGACCGTGTACGCTCGAGCGCCCGGTTGCTGCAAAGCAAAGGGAAGTGTGACTTTATCATCATAGACTACCTGCAACTGTGTGACATGCGCACCGAACAAACCAACCGGAACCGGGAACAAGAGGTGGCGCAGGCGAGCCGTAAAGCAAAATTGCTGGCCAAAGAGCTGCACATCCCGGTCATCTTGCTAAGCCAACTCAACCGTGGCTCCGAAAACAGGGCGTACGGACGTCTGGAATTAGCCGACCTGCGTGAGAGTGGAGCCATCGAACAGGACTCGGACCTGGTGCTCCTCCTCTATCGTCCGGCACTGGCACATCTGGCAACAGACAAACAAAGCGGATATCCGACGGAGGGACTGGGAGTAGCCATCATCGCCAAACACCGCAACGGGGAAACGGGAAACGTATACTTCGGACACAACAAGAGCATGACCAAAATAGGCGACTACGTTCCGCCCATGGAATGGATAAAAAAGAATGCCAGATAGAGGCTCCGTTTTCTTAACCTACACATCGTTATTTTCATCATTTTACTTGACTTTGCCTGTTTGATTTCGTATCTTTACGTAGTGATTGAGACAAGAAATTTATTAACCTAAACCTTAACTTTTTATTGTATGGAAGTATCAGTGGAGCGCTATCAGCGCAAGAAGTATGTCAATCAGGAGAACTCTCCCGTGTTGTATTACATCCGCCAGAAAGCGGGAACAGCCAAAATTATGGATATCGACGCACTGGCGGAAGATATCCAGACCAATTGCGCCCTGACAACGGGCGATGTGAAACACACCATAGAGGCGCTGGTGGAACAGCTGCGAAAGGTGCTGACGCAAGGAAACAAAGTGAAAATAGAAGGACTGGGAACCTTCCACATGACGCTGACCTGCCTGCCGGGCGAAACCGAGAAGGAGTGCACGGTGAAGAATATCAAGCGGGTGAACGTGCGGTTCATACCCGATAAGGCAATGAAGCTGGTGAACGCCAGCCGGAGCATGACCCGAAGCCCGAACAACGTGACGTTTGCCATGGCTTCGGCAGGCGCTCCGGAAGGCGGAGGAAGCGGAGACGGGGGCATTGTGGACGACCCGACGGCATAAATCCGCACCACAGATTACTCAGATTTACACAGATTTAAATTTTAAATTCGATTACAGAGAAAATAAATCTTTATCTGTGATAATCTGTGAAATCTGTGGTGAAACAACGAAACTTAATACAGCAAAAACAATGAAGAAAATACAAAAAATACTGGAATGCCTACTGGCATTCCTGATGTTTCTCCGCGGGGGGAACACCGAAAAATAGAACCGGAACTATGAGAGAAATCAATCTGATTGTTATTCACTGCTCCGCAACCAGAGAAGACCGCTGCTTCACGGAGCATGACCTGGAGGAGTGTCACCGAAGACGGGGATTCGAAGGAGCGGGCTATCACTTCTACATACGCAAGGACGGGAAGATCATCACTACCCGACCGGTGGAACGGGCCGGGGCACATGCCAAGGGATTCAACGCACACTCCATAGGCATCTGCTACGAAGGAGGGCTGGACTGCAACGGACGACCCAAAGACACCCGGACAGAATGGCAAAAACATTCAATGCGGGTACTGGTGAGAGTATTGCTGAAGGAGTATCCCGGAAGCAGGCTGTGCGGACACAGGGATCTGAGTCCGGACCTGAACAGAAACGGAGAGATAGAACCCGAAGAGTGGATCAAGGCATGCCCGTGCTTTGAGGTGAAAGAGGAAAGCTTTTAAATTCACCACAGCTCACCACAGATTACACGGATTATCACAGATTGAGAAATAGATAAATCTGTGTAATCTGTGGTGAGCTCCGTTCATTAGCAATAAAACTCTGCGTACTCCGTGTACTCTGTGGTGAACCCTCGTTCATTTTTAAACTATTAAAAAATCTCAGCTTCACAAACATAAAACAAATTTATTATTCAAATCATTCTTGCTCAATCATAAAAACGTAGGAGTAAACTCTATCCCAAGAGCACGAGCTATGCGGAAAAAACTTGAAATTTGAATATCCGTCTCTCCTTTTTCCACACGGGCAATATAACTTCTTGCAGTACCAACCTTTTCAGCCAGTTCCTGTTGAGTTATCTTTAATTGCTTTCGGCGATCACGTAATATCTCGCCGTAATACCATGCTATTGACTTCTCATGAAAAGTTGTGCGAGACTCAGTTCCGACCTCCCCATATTTGCTGTCCAGCAGTTCACCTGCCGTATGCAATCCGGCTAATTTATTTTCATCTAACTTTCTCATAGCTCAAAGTCTTTTAATATTCGTTCTGCAATCTTTATTTGTTTACTATAATCCTTTGTGGACTTCTTTAAGAAACCATTCAGAAGTAGTATTTTTTTTGAAAGAATGATATTATCATTATCAACAGCAAAAAGAATAGTTCTGTATTCATTGGTATTTACAGACACCCGCATCTCGTATAAATTTTTATTTTCCAAGTGCTTCACAAACTTCGTGCTAAGTACATACTCAGTTCTAATAATATCCATCGTATGCTCAAATTTAACCTTTACTTTATCCTGTAACATACTATAGAATTCAACAAATTCATCCGAGAAATAAAGTTCACGTATATCGTTACCTTTCTTATCTGTTGCTTTCATACCACAAATGTAACCAATTAGATACAATTAAACAAGCAAAATATAAACTCTTGCGAATATTTAACGCTGACTGTTATGGATCAATGAATAACTCTGAGGGGTGAAATTATAAATTCTTATCTTTGCCTTCAAATTTATAGAAAATGGAGTTAAATGGTTATCGCCTTCTTCTTCCTGAAGGCACCTTGGATTACTTTGCTCTTGTTGATGTGAAGGAAAGCGTGAATGAGATTGTGATTTACCTTGAAGAGAATAATCTGGTTCCTGAGCAGTATGCCGGTGAGGGCACTGAGAGCAAAGGCTTTTATGATCCAGTGGTTGTCCAGGACTTTCCCCTTCGTGGCAAGAAAGTGTATCTGAACATTCGCCGTCGTCGCTGGATATTAAAGAAGAGCAATGAGTATATCTGCCGTAACTGGCGCATGTTAGCTGAGGGTACTCGTATGACGCAGGATTTTGCGTTTTTTTTAAAAGAACTATATTGATAATTATCCGATCAGCTGCAAGTTATTGGGTACTTTATATGGCGTTGACGGGGATTTATTTGAACGTCAATACCGTAACCATTTAAGTGGCTACCTCCACTGGGAGCAGCTTGCCCACGCAGAGAACTGGCTTTTGTTTGAAAAGAACATTGGTGCCTACGTCTGCATTGATGAAGTGGCTCTCTCTCGTGGAGAACTCTATACTGTGTTGATTAATAAAGAGGCTCACGGTGGTAAAGGCAGTATTATCGCTATCATTAAAGGTACGGCTGTTTGTACAGTCACCTCTGTCCTGCTTAAACTTTCCCGTCGTCGTCGCTACCAGGTACGTGAGATAACATTGGATATGGCCCCCAATATGGCACAGATTGCCCGGACTTGCTTCCCTGCCGCCAAACGCGTTACAGATCGTTTCCATGTACAGAAATTAGCCTATGAAGCTGTTCAGGAGATGCGCGTGAAAGCTCGCTGGGAGGCTTTGGACGAAGAGTCCATACAGATTGCTTACGCAAAGGCCTGCGGAAAGATGTATCATGCGCCCGTTTTCGCTAATGGAGATACAAGAAAACAGTTGCTGGCAAGGAGTATTTATCTGCTTTACAAAAAAGAATCGCTATGGACTCAGTCACAAAGGATACGGGCCGAGATTCTATTTAAAGAATATCCCGATATAAAGAAGGGATATTATCTGGCCATGCGGTTAGGCTCAATCTATCATCAGTGTAAGTTTAAAGATATTGCTTTGACAAGGCTTGCAAGGTGGTATGATGAAGTAGACAAATCGGAGTTCCTCACCTTTGGAAGGGTAGCGCGCTCTATACAAACGCACTATCTGAATATAATAAACTTCTTTGAAAGAAGGGCTACCAATGCAGCAGCAGAATCATTTAATGCTAAAATCAAAGCGTTTAGGGCACAGTTCAGAGGAGTAAGAGATAAAGCATTTTTCTTGTACAGACTCGCCAAATTATATGCATAAAAAGAAAAGCCCTCAGATTTTTACATTGATCCACTGTTATCTTAAAGCAACGGTAAACGGTAAACAAAAAAAAGGAAGCTGAATCAAATGATTCAACTTCCTTTTTCTTTGAGCGGAAAACGAGACTCGAACTCGCGACCCTAACCTTGGCAAGGTTATGCTCTACCAACTGAGCTATTTCCGCAATGTAGTGCCCAGAACAGGACTCGAACCTGCATGCCTCTCGACACACGCACCTGAAACGTGCGCGTCTACCAATTCCGCCACCTGGGCATTGACTAATCAGGAATCTGCTGTTTAAATGGAGAGGAACAGATAACCGACGTTCTTGTTGAGCGGAAAACGAGACTCGAACTCGCGACCCTAACCTTGGCAAGGTTATGCTCTACCAACTGAGCTATTTCCGCAAAACAACTTTAATAAAGAATGTGAAGAGAAGGAGACTCGAACTCCCACGACAGTAATGTCACTACCCCCTCAAAGTAGCGCGTCTACCAATTCCGCCACCTCTCCAATCTCGATTAAAGCTTTGAACTATTCTCACCTTTTGTGCCCAGAACAGGACTCGAACCTGCATGCCTCTCGACACACGCACCTGAAACGTGCGCGTCTACCAATTCCGCCACCTGGGCAAAAGGTTTCCAACATTTCAAAGAGAGCGGAAAACGAGACTCGAACTCGCGACCCTAACCTTGGCAAGGTTATGCTCTACCAACTGAGCTATTTCCGCATTTGCAACCGTTGTTTCTCGATTGCGGTTGCAAAGGTAGGCATTTTCTTGATATCTGCAAGCATTCGGGATACTTTTTTCTCAGGAAAATGTGCATTTTGTTTTTGCCAAACGACAAATGTTTTGATTATCAACTCATTCTATTGCGATAATCTTCATAGGAAAATTGCTTGAAGATTTCAGCATTTCCACTCGCCGTCCACAAAGCAATGGCAGGATGGTGAATCCCGTTAAACATATTTGTTTTTACCATCGTATAATGTATCATATCTTCAAAAACGATACGTTCGCCGATCTGCAATTCATGATCGAAACTCCAGGAACCCATATAGTCTCCGCTCAGGCAGGAATTACCTCCGAGCCGATAGACAAACGGTCCCTCCTCTCCCATCACCGCCCCGCGAACGGCCGGTTGATAAGGCATTTCCAGACAGTCGGGCATGTGACAGGTAAAGCTGACGTTAAGAATGGCGGTACGGATACCACGGCTCTCGACAATATCTACCACCTCGGAAGTCAGTACCCCGGTTTGCCAGGTGAAAGCCGAACCGGGCTCAAGGATGATGCGCAAATGCGGATAACGTTTCTTTAAGCCCTGCAACAAGCCTATGAGGTGCCCGGTATCATAATCTTTACGGGTCATCAGATGTCCGCCTCCCAGGTTGAGCCACTTTATCTGAGAGAACCACGGGGAGAACTTCTCTTCAAGATGTTGCAAAGTACGCTCGAGTTCGAACGAAGATGATTCACAATGGCAATGGCAATGAAAACCCTCGATCCCCTGCGGCAACCGTTCGGGCAGCAGATCGGCAGTGATGCCGAAACGGGTGCCGGGAGCGCACGGATTATAGAGTTCGGTCTCCACTTCGGAATATTCGGGATTGATGCGAATGCCGCAAGAAATGTCACTGCCTCCGGCCACGGTCATCGGGTAGAACCGGTGGAACTGCGCCATGGAATTGAACGTGATATGACTGCTGCAACGCATGATTTCCGGAAAGTCGGCTTCGGTATAAGCCGGAGAATAAGTGTGTGCCTTACTGCCGAACTCTTCGAGTGCCAGGCGCGCCTCGTAGACGGAGCTTGCCGTGGAATGTCCGATGTATTCCCTGAAAATAGGGAATGAACGCCACATGGCAAAAGACTTGAAAGCAAGGATGATTTCAACTCCGGCCCGGTCGGCCACACTCTTTATCAGACTGAGGTTCTTTCTCAGCAATTCTTCCTCCATGATATAGCACGGAGAGGGAAATTGGGTAAAATCTATCATAGTCAACTACAAGGTTCACCACAGAGGACACAGAGGACACAGAGGAAAAATTTAAGATCTTTCTATAAACCCGGAAAATAAAAGCTCTGTGAACTCTGTGTCCTCTGTGGTGAATAATTATTCTATTACTTTAAATCTCGCAAAACGCAGCAGCAACTGTTTATCGCCCGCATTACGGAAATGGATCGTTGCTTTGGCATTGTCGCCCGAACCTTCGACACGAATCACCTGGCCTATGCCGAAACGCTCGTGTTCAATGGTCTGCCCGGGTTGTACACCTGTAATGCCGGCTCCGGGAGCTGCCGATGGGGATACCGTGGTACCACTCACCCTCTTCAAGTTACGGGGGACGGTCGGAGCAATGATCTGCTCCTTCGGACGTTCACGCTGCGGACGGTCGGCAGACGGACGAGCAGAAAAACGCTCGGCAGACGGACGGCGGGAGTATCCCTCCTCCATTTCGCGGCGGAAACGGCCGGCTCCTTCGTCAACGCTACGACCTAAAGCTGCCTCCTGCGGAAGTTGCAGGAAGCGGGTGTCGATATCCCTCAGGAACCGACTGGGACTGCCGAACTCCATCTTTCCGTAACGGAAACGGGTTTTGGCAAACGAGAGGAAACAGTGTTCCTCGGCACGGGTGATGGCGACGTAGAACAGGCGGCGTTCTTCTTCCATCGCGCGCGGTGAATCGCCCGCCATGCCACTGGGGAAGAGATTCTCTTCCAACCCTACCACAAATACATTGCGGAACTCCAGCCCTTTGGCAGAATGCACCGTCATCAAAGTCACCTTCTCACCATCTCCCTCCTTATCGGAATCCTGATCGGTGAGCAGGGATACTTCAGAGAGAAAGTCGATCAGTGAAACATTTGTGTTCCCCTCTTCCTGACGCATGGCACAGAAATCATTCATACCGTTCACCAGTTCCTCGATGTTCTCTTTGCGGCTCAGGTTTTCGGGCGAATTGTCCTGACAGACGTCATTGATAATGCCGGACCGGCGGATGATTGCCGTACCTATTTCATAGGCATTCTTCTCCGCCACCTCGGTCATGAACTGTTCGATCAGTTCACGAAAGCCTTGCAACTTGGTGTGTGTATTTTTATTAATAGTAAGTCCGTAAGTGATGGGTTCGCACAGCACAGTCCACAGGCTGACATTGTTGTCGGTGGCGGCTTTGATAATCTTCCCCACCGTAGTATCACCGATGCCGCGTGCCGGATAATTGATAATCCGCTTGAACGCCTCTTCGTCGTTGGGATTGACCACCAGACGGAAATAAGCTATGATGTCTTTTATTTCCTTACGCTGATAGAAAGAGAGGCCGCCGTAAATCTTATAAGGCATGCTCCGCTTACGCAAGGCCTCCTCGAAGACACGGCTCTGGGCATTGGTGCGGTAAAGGATCGCAAAATCAGAATAGCCATAATCGTGTTCGCGACGCAGCTGGGCGATTTTATTGGTCACGATATCGCCCTCTTCCACATCGCTGTAGGCTTGGAATACACCGATGGCTTCCCCCCGTTCTTTCTCGGAGAAAACCTCTTTGGGGATCTGCCGCTCGTTCTTTTCGATCAGGCTGTTGGCTGCACGGACGATGGTCTGGGTAGAACGGTAATTCTGCTCAAGCTTGAAGACTTTTGTGTCGGGATATATCTTGGTGAAATACAAAATATTGTCGATGTCGGCTCCCCGGAAAGAGTAGATGCTCTGCGCATCGTCACCCACCACACAAACACGCTGATTCTCCTTAGTGAGCTGCAACACAATGCTGTGCTGCGCATAGTTGGTGTCCTGATACTCGTCGACAAGCACATAACGGAACTGCTCACGATAGCGCGCCAGCACTTCGGGAAAATCGCGGAAAAGAATATAGGTATAGACCAGCAAATCATCGAAATCCATTGCTCCGGCTTGCCGGCAACGCTCCCAGTAACGGCTGTAAATGTCGCGTATGGCAGGCATCTTGGCCGCAGCATCTGCCTCGTAAGCCTCCTTGTTGGCAGCATAGCCCGAAGGAGACACCAAATGGTTCTTGGCATTGGAAATGCGAGCCTGTACACTGCCGGGTTTATAGGTCTTTTCGTCAAGCCCCATCTCCTTGATGATGGAACGGAGCAGGCTCTTGCTGTCCGCCGAGTCGTAGATGGTGAACTGTGACGTAAACCCGATGTGGGATGCCTCGGCACGAAGAATACGGGAGAACACCGAATGGAATGTACCCATCCAGAGATACCGTGCACGCTGTTCGCCCACCTGCCGGGCAATGCGCTCTTTCATCTCACGGGCGGCTTTGTTAGTAAAAGTCAGTGCCAGGATGTTCCAAGGATTGTAACCGTTCTCGAGCAGATAGGCTATCTTATAAGTAAGTACGCGTGTCTTTCCGGAACCGGCACCGGCAATGACCAGTGAAGGACCATCACCGTAGAGCACCGCTGCACGCTGGCTTTCATTAAGTTCTTCGATATAGTCGGGCATAAAATTTATCTGTTAAATCTCTATTCACTGGCAAAGATAGAGGAAAGTTTGGACAACTCCGAACATTTAGGCCCTATATCCCGTTATATATTTATAGAAATGAAATAAAAGATTTGAATTTATGAATACATTATTAATGTCTTTAATATTTACAACCATGACTTACGAAATGCCTAAACTTCCGTACGCAAACAATGCGTTGGAACCTGTAATCAGTCAGCAGACCATTGATTACCATTATGGTAAACATCTTCAAACATATGTAAACAATCTCAATAGCCTCGTTCCGGGCACCGAATTTGAAGGAAAAACAGTAGAAGCCATCGTAGCTTCGGCTCCCGACGGAGCCATCTTCAACAATGCCGGACAGGTGCTGAACCACACACTCTACTTCCTGCAATTCGCACCGAAACCGGCGAAAAACGAACCGGAAGGTAAGTTGGGAGAAGCCATCAAACGCGACTTCGGAAGCTTTGAGAACTTCAAGAAAGAATTTAATGCGGCTGCCGTAGGATTGTTCGGTTCGGGATGGGCCTGGCTGTCTGTGGATAAAAACGGGAAACTGCATATCACCAAAGAAGCCAATGGAAGCAACCCGGTGCGTGCCGGACTAAAACCGCTACTGGGATTCGATGTGTGGGAACACGCTTATTATCTCGACTATCAGAACCGACGGGCCGACCACGTAAATAAACTGTGGGAGATCATCGACTGGGATGTAGTGGAAAAACGACTGTAATTCAGAAGTATTCACCACAGAGGACGCAGAGGACACAGAGTTTCAAATTCGGGAAAAGAACGAATTTGACTCTGGTGTCCTCTGCGTCTTTTGTTTCCTCTGCACCACTCTCTGCCTACTCCGTGGTGAAATAATCCCTGATTTACTTTTTTCTTATCTCCTTTTTCACTTACTTTGCTCCCGTAAAGACAAAGGGGTGCCACCCGGTGGCTGAGATCATACCCTAAGAACCTGATGCAGTTAGTACTGCCGAAGGGATTGTGTATTTCTTCTTATCGTTTCTCTCCGCATGCACTCTCTTTGTATTTACTTTCATTTATCTATAAATACATATACGAATATGAAAGTACAAGTGAACAACAAAGAAGTGGAAACTACCGCAAGCACCATCACCGGGCTTGCCACGCAATTGCAACTTCCCGAAAACGGCATTGCCATCGCTGTGAACAACCAAATGATCCCACGTCCGCAATGGGACGAATTCAGCCTGCACGAGAATGACAACCTGATTGTGATTAAAGCAGCCTGTGGAGGATAAATCATGCTGAGCCTGCAATTTATCACTCACCAGACCGGGAAATACTCTTATTTCGAATCGGCATGTATGGCCCTCGAAGGAGGATGCAAATGGATACAACTGCGCATGAAAGAGGCATCTCCGGAAGAGGTGGAAACAGTAGCCCGGCAGCTGAAACCTCTTTGCAAGACACACGGAGCCATCCTGATTCTTGACGATCATGTGGAACTCGCCCAAAAACTGGAAGTGGACGGAGTGCATCTGGGCAAAAAAGACATGCCTGTCAGCGAAGCCAGAAAAATCCTGGGCGAAGCATTCATCATCGGAGGTACAGCCAATACTTTTGAAGACGTGAAAATGCACTTCAGCGCCGGTGCCGACTATCTGGGCATCGGCCCGTTCCGGTTTACTACAACCAAGAAGAACCTCAGCCCCGTACTGGGGCTCGAAGGATATACCTCTATTTTATCGCAAATGGATGAATGCGGCATCCGGATTCCGGTAGTCGCCATCGGAGGCATCGTAACGGAAGATATCCCTGCCATCATGAAAACAGGCGTAAACGGCATCGCCCTCTCAGGAGCCATCCTGCAAGCGCCGGACCCGGTAGAAGAAACAAGAAGGATTCTAAACATATAAGGAAATGAATACGAGTTCACCACAGAGTACACGGAGGACACAGAGAATATATTTCTCTTAAATGTACTAATAAACAAGAGATTAAAACTCTGTGCCCTCTGTGTCCTCTGTGGTGAATAAAGCTCAAAACAAAATCAGAAATGGAAAAGCTAATTATTGCGGGACGTGAATTCAACTCCCGCCTCTTCCTGGGAACAGGAAAGTTCAACTCAAACGAATTGATGGAACAATCGATACTGGCCTCGGGCACCGAAATGGTAACAGTGGCCATGAAACGTATCGACATGGAGAATTCGGAAGACGACATGCTGAAACATATCGTGCATCCACACATCCAACTGCTGCCCAATACCTCGGGAGTGCGCAATGCGGAAGAAGCGGTGTTTGCCGGACAAATGGCACGCGAAGCCTTCGGGACCAACTGGCTGAAGCTGGAGATACACCCGGATCCGCGCTATCTGCTGCCCGACTCGGTAGAGACTCTGAAAGCAACCGAACGACTCGTGAAACTCGGATTTGTGGTACTGCCTTATTGCCAGGCCGACCCGGTACTCTGCAAACAACTGGAAGAGGCGGGAGCGGCCACAGTGATGCCGTTGGGAGCACCGATCGGAACCAACAAAGGTTTGCAGACCAAAGAATTCATCCACATCATTATCGAACAGGCGGGTATCCCGGTAATAGTGGATGCCGGAATCGGTGCGCCGAGCCATGCGGCAGAAGCGATGGAGATGGGAGCATCGGCGTGTCTGGTAAATACTGCCATTGCCGTAGCCGGCAACCCGGTAGAAATGGCAAAGGCTTTCAAGCAGGCAGTCGAAGCAGGACGAATGGCCTATGAAGCAGGACTCGGCATGCAGACTACCGGATTGGTGGCAGAAGCAAGTTCACCGCTGACGGCATTTTTAAACGAATAAAAAAACAGTCCCATCTCTAATAACGAATTTATGGAACAAAGAATAAAATTCCCCCGCTCCGAGAAAGTGTACCTGTCCGGAAAACTTTTCCCCGAAATCCGCGTAGGTATGCGGAGAGTAGAGCAAGTGCCCAGCACCACTTTCGAAGGAGAGAAGAAAATCATAACTCCCAACCCACACGTATATATCTATGATACAAGCGGACCTTTCAGTGACCCGGACATAGAGATTGACCTGAAAAAAGGTCTCCCCCGGCTGCGGGAAGAATGGATACTGAAAAGGGGGGATGTAGAGCAACTTCCGGAGATCAGTTCGGAATACGGACGGATGCGGCGGGACGACAAAAGCCTCGACCCTCTCCGCTTTGAGCACATCGCACTGCCCTACCGGGCCAAATCCGGGAAACATATCACCCAAATGGCATATGCCAAACAAGGTATCATCACTCCGGAAATGGAATATGTGGCTATCCGCGAAAACATGAACTGTGAGGAACTGGGTATCGATACTCACATTACTCCTGAATTTGTATGCCAAGAGATAGCCGAAGGACGGGCGGTTCTGCCTGCCAACATCAATCATCCCGAAGCCGAACCAATGATTATCGGCCGTAACTTTCTGGTAAAGATCAATACCAACATCGGTAACTCCGCAACCACGTCGAGCATCGACGAAGAGGTGGAGAAAGCGATGTGGAGCTGCAAATGGGGAGGTGACACGCTGATGGATCTTTCAACGGGAGAAAACATACACGAAACACGGGAATGGATCATACGCAACTGCCCGGTTCCGGTGGGTACGGTACCCATCTATCAGGCACTGGAAAAGGTAAACGGCAAAGTAGAGGACCTATCCTGGGAACTGTATCGCGACACACTGATAGAACAGTGCGAGCAGGGAGTGGACTACTTCACCATTCATGCGGGAATCCGCCGGCACAATGTGCACCTGGCGGAAAAGAGGCTTTGCGGAATCGTATCCCGCGGCGGGAGCATCATGAGTAAATGGTGCCTGGTGCACGACCGCGAGAGTTTCCTTTACGAACACTTTGACGACATCTGTGATATTCTGGCACAATATGACGTAGCGGTATCATTGGGAGACGGTTTGCGACCGGGTTCCACCCACGATGCCAATGACGAGGCACAGTTTGCCGAACTTGATACCATGGGCGAACTGGTGGTGCGCGCCTGGGAAAAGAACGTACAAGCCTTCATCGAAGGGCCCGGACACGTGCCGATGCACAAAATCCGCGAGAACATGGAACGCCAGATCGAGAAGTGCCACAATGCCCCGTTCTATACACTCGGCCCGTTAGTGACGGATATTGCACCGGGATACGACCACATCACCTCTGCAATCGGTGCGGCACAAATAGGCTGGCTCGGAACAGCCATGCTCTGCTACGTGACGCCCAAGGAGCACCTGGCATTGCCCGATAAAGAAGATGTACGCGTCGGAGTGATCACCTATAAGATTGCCGCCCATGCAGCCGACCTGGCCAAGGGGCATCCAGGAGCCCAGGTACGGGACAATGCGTTGAGCAAAGCACGCTATGAATTCCGCTGGAAAGACCAGTTCGACTTGTCACTCGACCCGGAACGCGCATTCTCTTATTTCCATGCCGGACGACACACGGACGGAGAATATTGCACCATGTGCGGACCGAACTTCTGCGCAATGCGACTGAGCCGGGATTTGAAGAAAACTAAAAAACAAGAATAAGACCAACTGTCATGGAAAGAACAGACGAATATCGGAAAGCATTGGACGTACCCATCTCCGAACTATCCATAGACCGGATCATTGAGGAGATCCGCCGGCAGCCGGAGAACTTTGAGGCCCTCTATCATCTGACGACAGACGAGAAGCGATTAGTCTCCTGGCGGGCACTGTGGGTATGCGATAAACTTTGCAGGCAATACCCCGATTGGTTCGCCCCGCTCCGGGAAGAACTGACCGGAAGGCTGGTGACCTGCAAACACGATGGTTCCAAGCGCCTGCTTCTCTCCATACTCTACCATGCTCCCGCCGAAGAAATCCCATCGGTTGAATTGCTTAACTTCTGTCTGGATTGCATGCTGTCTCGCCACGAAAGCATAGGCGTGCAATCCTTAGCCGTCCGAATGGCCTACCACCTGTGCAAGCACGAACCCGAACTGCTCAACGAACTGCGGACCATACTGGAAAGCACAGATACGGAACTGTATTCGACCGCTGTAAAAACAACTGTGCGGAACACATTGAAGAAAATAAATCAGAAGAATAAAAAGAAAAAATAAAATGTTTTCAGATGAATTAGAAAAGATTTCCTGGGAAGAGACGACTAAAATCATCTATTCCAAAACCGACGCCGATGTGCGCCGCGCATTGTCAAAGGAACATTGCGATGTAAACGATTTTATGGCATTGATTTCGCCGGCTGCCGCCCCCTATCTGGAGACTATGGCGCGTCTCAGCCGGAAATATACGCTGGAACGCTTCGGAAAGACAATTTCGATGTTCGTTCCACTCTATATTACAAATTCTTGTACAAACTCGTGTGTATACTGTGGCTTTAACCACAATAATCCGATGAAACGGACCATCCTTACGGAAGAGGAAATGGTAAACGAGTACAAAGCGATCAAGAAACTGGCTCCGTTCGAAAATCTGCTGTTAGTAACAGGCGAAAATCCTGCCAAAGCAGGAGTAGATTACATTGAACGGGCCCTCCTGCTGGCAAAGCCTTATTTCTCTAATCTGCAAATTGAGGTAATGCCACTTAAAGCAGAAGAATATGAACGGCTTACGTATGCCGGACTGAATGGAGTCATCTGCTTTCAGGAGACTTACAACAAAGCCAATTATAAGGTGTATCATCCCCGTGGTATGAAATCGAAATTTGAGTGGCGTGTCAATGGTTTTGACCGTATGGGACAAGCAGGTGTACACAAAATAGGCATGGGGGTACTGATCGGTCTGGAAGAATGGCGCACGGATGTCACAATGATGGCCTACCATCTGCGCTATCTGCAAAAGCACTACTGGAAAACGAAATATAGCGTCAACTTCCCCCGGATGCGCCCCTCGGAGAACGGAGGTTTCCAACCTAATGTTGTGATGAACGACCGGGAACTGGCACAGGTGACTTTTGCCATGCGCATCTTCGACCACGATGTGGATATCTCCTACTCTACCCGCGAAAGCGCAGAGTTCCGTAACCACATGGCTACGCTCGGGGTGACTACCATGAGCGCCGAAAGTAAAACGGAACCGGGAGGCTACTTTACCTATCCGCAGGCACTGGAGCAGTTTCATGTCAGCGACGAACGGAAAGCCGTGGAAGTGGATGCCGCACTGCGTTCACTGGGGCGGATACCCGTTTACAAAGACTGGGACACGGCACTGACCCTGACTCAATGCTAACGATAAAGACGAATCATGGAAAGATACAACAGGCAAATCATGCTTCCGGAAATAGGAGAAGCAGGACAAGCAAAACTCAAAGCTGCCAAAGTATTGATTGTGGGCGTAGGAGGACTGGGTTCTCCCATCGCCCTCTATCTGGCGGGTGCAGGAGTAGGTACCATCGGACTGGTGGATAACGACGAAGTAAGCCTCAGCAATCTGCAAAGGCAGGTGCTCTATACGGAAGAAGAGGTGGGAGACCTGAAAGCGATTTGCGCTTCACTGCGGCTCAGTGCCCTGAACCGGGAAATAGAGGTAAATGCCTGTCCGGGACGGCTCAGCAAAGACAATGCCCGTGAATTGATAAGGCAGTACGACATCGTAGTGGACGGATGCGATAACTTTATCACCCGATATCTGATAAATGACGTCTGTGTAGAGTTGGGAAAACCTTATGTGTACGGTGCCATCTGTGGTTTCGAGGGACAGGTTTCTGTCTTTAACTACGGGAGCGGGGCACAACGGAAAACATACCGTGACCTCTATCCGGATGAAGAAGAGATGTTGCGTATGCCTCCCCCTCCCAAAGGGGTAGTCGGAGTAACACCGGCAGTGACGGGCAGTGTGGAAGCAACCGAAGTCCTGAAGATTATCTGCGGATTCGGCGAGGTTCTGGCAGGCAAACTATGGACAATTGACTTACGGACATTGCAATCTAACATATTTTCACTATAAAGGTTGGTTTCTGAGTAAGTTAATTACTAACTTTGCTAAACTTAACAGTTTAACAACAGAAATGAAACTTATCGTAGTAACGACGCCTACTTTCTTTGTAGAAGAAGATAAGATTATCACTGCTCTCTTTGAAGAGGGATTGGATATTCTGCATCTCAGGAAACCGGAAACGCCGGCTATGTATTCGGAACGCTTGCTCACACTGATTCCGGAAAAATATCATAAACGCATTGTCACCCATGAACACTTCTACCTGAAAGAAGAATTCAACCTGATGGGAATTCACCTGAATGCCCGCAACCCGAAAGAGCCGCATGACTACTCCGGGCATATCAGTTGTTCCTGCCACTCGGTGGAGGAAGTGAAAAACAAAAAACACTTTTACGACTATGTGTTTATGAGCCCGATTTACGACAGTATCTCAAAAGAAGGATATAACTCGCCTTACACGGCTGAAGAATTGCGTCAGGCAGGTAAAGACAAAATCATCGATGGCAAAGTAATGGCTTTGGGAGGCATCACGCCGGAGAATATACTGGAAGTAAAGGATTTCGGATTCGGAGGTGCAGTGGTTTTAGGAGACTTGTGGGGTAAATTCGATGCCTGTTCCGACAGAGATTATCTGGCAGTGATAGAACACTTCAAGAAACTGAAAAAGATGGCGGACTGAGCCAAAGAACAACGGACTAAATAAAATAGGGTGACTTCCTTATGAAGGGAAGCCACCCTATTTCGTTGAAACCTATTTGATTAAAATTCGTAATGGAATCCGAATGTTAAGTCTTCGCTACTTGCGCTAAAGCCGAATCCGCTGTTATTCATATAGTCGTCCTTATAACCCAAGAAACCACATTTGGCAACCAAACTGAAATGTTGGTTCAGTTTTATGGCAATACCCGGTTTCAGACCGATCTCAAAACCGTTTATTGCATCTCCGCCATCTTTCACCTTAGTGGTAGCAAAGCCAAACCCACCATCGATAAACAGACGTACAATCTTGTTCTCGTAATAAGAAAAGCGTGCATAAGGAGCAATAGCAAAAGAATTAATCGTTTTATGACTTATATAATCATGGTTAAACTGGAGTTCAACGCCCAGTGCCCATTGTTCACTCAGGTTGTATCCGATTTCCGGAGCGAGCTTGAAAGAAGTAGTATTAGCGTCATCATTACGCCACAAACCTACGGTACCTCCCATGTAAATGTCCTGAGCTTTGACAGATAAAGTTGCAATAGCAACAAATAAAAACAATACAATCTTTTTCATCTTCTTAGTAGTTTTAATTAAATGTACCTATTTTGAAAACAAACAAAAGAATTATTTCACTTTTGTTTCGGGGCGCAAAAGTATAGTATATTCATTAATTAAACAACTATTTCCGCCATTATTCGCTGAGTGAATATAAAAGAAAAGCCGCTTGTAGTTGATTTACAGCGGCTTCTCTATTTTAATATTTATCGGTTTCTCAGAACTTATAACCTACACTGATCGAAACATTCAGATTTTTACCATTTACGTCGTCCATTACATCGACAAATCCGAACTGGCCGTCAAGCCCTGCGATGATCTTGCCAAACTCCGCGGCCACACCGATACCCAAACCTACATCGCCACGTTTCAGCAGACCGTCGTCGCCAAAGGTATCAACTTCCAAACGTCCTTTACCTAAATCGACTTTAGAATTACCCCCGATACCGCAAGCAAAATAAGGACCGGCACTCAACACAATATTGGTATTATCGGCCACTTTGAAACGCGCCGCAGCCATAACCGGCAGTTCCAGATAAACAGCATTCACACTCAGTTCATCCTTCTTGACACCTTTGGAAGATACGAACAAAGAGGGTTGCAAAGACCAGATTTCATTAAATCCATACTCCATACCACCGCCTATCTTGAATCCTACTTTGGCATTCATGTCAAAATCACCGGTATAATTACTGATATTCATTCCCACCTTGGCATTCCAGCTCACTTGAGAAAAGCCCACAACCGAAAAAAGGGCAAACAATACAAACACAAGATTTCTTTTCATAATTCTGTAATTTTAGTTTGTTAAAAATATAATAAGTAAGGTTTCATAAGATAAAGGAAATATTTTTATTTGAATTATACAAATATTCACTCTACATTTTATCCACTCCCCCTGCTTCTGCTTTCTCTTATTCTGTTTCCATAAAAAAACGAGGCTACCCTTTCACGGGTAGCCTCGCCTAACCAGTTATCTAAATCTATTTAGTCTTCGATAGCTGCTTGTGCCGCTGCCAGACGTGCAATAGGCACACGGAACGGAGAACAACTAACGTAATTCAAACCTACTTTATGGCAGAACTTCACAGATGAAGGCTCACCGCCATGTTCACCGCAGATACCGCATTTCAAATCCGGACGGATAGCACGCCCTTTTTCGGTTGCCATACGTACCAACTGGCCTACACCATTCTGGTCGAGTACCTGGAACGGATCTACCTTCAGGATCTTCTTCTCCAGATAAACCGGAAGGAAAGAAGCGATATCGTCACGAGAGTAACCGAAAGTCATCTGAGTCAAGTCGTTGGTTCCGAACGAGAAGAACTCGGCAGACGAAGCGATACGGTCGGCAGTCAGAGCTGCACGAGGAATTTCGATCATGGTTCCAACCTTGAAGTCAATGCGGTCTCCCACCTCTTCGAAAAGTTTTTCTGCTTCGGCACGGATCACACTTTCCTGCTGCTGGAACTCGTAAAGAATACCTGTCAGCGGCACCATGATTTCGGGATGTGTTTCTATTCCTTCTTTCTTCAGTTCAAGAGCGGCACCCAAAATGGCACGAGTCTGCATCTGTGTGATTTCGGGATACGTATTTCCCAAACGACAGCCACGGTGACCCAACATCGGGTTGTGTTCGCAAAGTGATTCTACACGCTGCTGGATATATTGCAGGCTTACCCCCATCGTATCGGCCATTTCTTGCTGTCCTTTCAGATCGTGAGGAACGAATTCATGCAAAGGAGGATCGAGCAGGCGTACGGTCACCGGACAACCGGACATAGCCTTAAAGATACCTTTGAAGTCGGCTTGCTGATATGGAAGGATCTTAGCCAGTGCTTTGCGGCGCCCTTCAGCATTTTCTGCCAGGATCATTTCACGCATAGCCTTAATTTTTTCACCTTCAAAGAACATGTGTTCCGTACGGCAAAGGCCTATACCTACCGCACCGAAGTTACGGGCAACCTCAGCATCATGCGGAGTGTCGGCATTAGTACGTACTTGCAGGCGGGTATATTTATCGGCCAACTTCATCAAATCGGAAAAATCACCCGATAACTCAGCAGCCTTCGTTTCTACTTTACCTTGGTAAACTTCACCCGTACTACCGTTCAAAGAGATGAAATCACCCTCTTTCAGCAACACGCCGTCCACTTCTACTGTACGGGCTTTATAGTCGATGTTCAGTGCACCGGCTCCCGAAACACAACATTTACCCATACCGCGGGCAACCACGGCTGCATGTGAAGTCATACCTCCGCGTGCGGTCAAAATGCCTTCAGCAACTGCCATACCGGCCAAATCTTCCGGTGATGTTTCAATACGAACCATTACGACGCGTTTTCCGGCAGCATGCCATTCGGCAGCGTCGTCAGCAAAGAATACAATCTGACCGGTAGCAGCACCCGGAGAAGCCGGCAAACCGCGAGTCAACACTTTAGCCTGTTTCAAAGCAGACTTATCGAATACCGGGTGGAGTAATTCATCCAGCTTATTGGGTTCTACACGCATCAGGGCAGTCTTTTCATCAATCATTCCCTGACGGAACAGATCCATTGCGATCTTTACCATGGCAGCACCGGTACGTTTACCGTTACGTGTCTGAAGGAACCAAAGTTTGCCTTCCTGAACGGTGAACTCCATGTCCTGCATATCTTTATAGTGATTTTCGAGCTTAGTCTGCAATTCGTCCAGTTGTTTATATATTTCCGGCATTGCTTCTTCCATAGAAGGGTATTTCGAAGCACGCTCTTCTTCGCTCACACCGGCCAACTGGGCCCAACGCTGAGAACCGATCTTCGTGATCTGTTGCGGAGTACGGATTCCGGCAACAACGTCCTCGCCCTGTGCATTGATCAGGTATTCACCATTGAAAAGGTCCTCACCTGTGGCAGCATCACGTGAGAAGCAAACACCTGTAGCAGAACCATCGCCCATATTACCGAATACCATTGCCTGAACACTTACGGCAGTACCCCATTCGTCAGGAATTCCTTCCATCTTACGGTACAGGATGGCACGTTCATTCATCCATGAATTAAATACGGCGCAAATTGCTCCCCAAAGCTGTTCGTATGCACAAGTCGGGAAATCCTTGCCGGTCTGTGCTTTTACAGCAGCTTTAAATTTCTTCACGAGTTCTTTCAGGTCTTCTACCTCAAGCTCGTTATCCAGTTTCACGCCTTTGGCATGTTTCACCTCTTCGATGATGGCTTCAAACGGATCTTGGTCTTCTTTGTTAACAGGCTTCATACCCAATACTACATCACCATACATCTGTACGAAACGGCGGTAAGAATCCCATGCAAAACGGGCATTTCCTGTTTTACGGGTCAAGCCTTCAACCACTTCATCGTTCAATCCCAAGTTCAGGATCGTATCCATCATGCCCGGCATGGATGCACGCGCACCCGAACGCACAGAAACCAGCAACGGATTCTCTACGTCACCAAATTTTGAACGCATCAGGTTCTCTATATTTGCAATGGCTTTTTCTACTTCTTCTTTCAGGAGAGATACGACCTTTTCCTGTCCCATCTCGTAATATTCGGTACAAACGTCAGTTGTAATTGTGAAGCCCGGAGGTACGGGGACACCGATCAGATTCATTTCGGCAAGGTTCGCACCTTTACCCCCAAGTAAGTTTCGCATACCGGCTTTTCCTTCTGCCAGTCCATTACCAAAGGTATAAACTCTTTTTTTGTCCATAATACGATTTTAAAGTTATTAGTTGTGATTCTTTTCTGTTCGCAAATCTAAGGATATTTCGCAAACCAGAAAACTTTTATATGAAAAACTTTCTATCAAAATGCAATTTCGACATTGCAATCTGCATTATTTCACTTCATATAGAGAAATACGAAAAAAAATACCTACTTTTGCGAAAGATTTTATTAATATGGCGTAGAATGGTGATTTTATATATTCACGCTTTATACATAAAGAAATCATTTTAATATAATTCAAGGAGTATTGTGGCTAGAAAGAAAAAAGAACTTCCCCTGCTGGAGAAGGTGACAATAACGGATGTGGCTGCCGAAGGAAAAGCCATCGCAAAAGTAAATGACCTGGTAGTTTTTGTGCCTTACGTAGTGCCGGGCGATGTGGTGGATCTGCAAGTCAAAAGAAAAAAGAATAAATATGCCGAGGCCGAAGCGGTGAAGTTTCACGAACTCTCGCCGATACGTGCCGTTCCTTTTTGCCAACACTATGGCGTATGCGGCGGATGCAAATGGCAGGTATTGCCTTACGCCGAACAAATCAAATACAAACAGAAACAGGTGGAAGATAACCTCCGTCGCATCGGCAAGATCGAATTACCGGAGATCTCTCCTATCCTGGGATCTGCCAAAACCGAATTTTATCGGAACAAACTGGAATTTACCTTCTCAAACAAACGCTGGCTGACAGCAGAAGAAGTGAAACAGGATGTAAAGTACGACCAGATGAATGCAGTGGGATTCCATATCCCGGGAGCATTCGACAAAGTACTGGCTATCGAAAAGTGTTGGTTACAAGACGATATTTCCAATCGCATCCGAAACACAATCCGTGATTATGCTTACGAGCACAATTACTCTTTCATCAACCTTCGTTCACAGGAAGGAATGCTCCGCAACATGATTGTGCGTACTTCAAGTACCGGCGAACTGATGGTAATTCTGATTTGTAAAATTACCGAAGAGCATGAAATGGATCTCTTCAAGCAGTTATTGCAGTATGTGGCCGACCAATTTCCGGAAATAACCTCTCTCCTATACATTATTAATAATAAATGCAACGACACCATCAATGATCTCGATGTACACGTATTCCGTGGCAACGACCATATCTTTGAAGAGATGGAGGGCCTGCGTTTCAAAGTGGGACCGAAATCGTTCTATCAGACCAATTCGGGGCAGGCATACAACCTCTATAAGGTAGCGCGCGACTTTGCCGGATTAACGGGTGGCGAACTGGTGTATGACCTGTATACCGGAACAGGAACCATTGCTAACTTTGTATCGCGACAGGCACGGCAAGTGATTGGCATCGAATACGTGCCCGAAGCCATTGAAGATGCGAAAGTAAATGCGGAAATTAATGGAATAGAGAATACGTTGTTCTTTGCCGGAGACATGAAGGATATCCTGACTCAGGACTTCATCAATCAGTATGGACGTCCGGACGTAATTATCACCGATCCTCCCCGGGCAGGAATGCATCAGGATGTGGTAGACGTAATCTTGTTTGCCGAACCAAAACGAATTGTATATGTTAGTTGTAATCCGGCAACGCAAGCCCGTGATCTTCAGTTGCTCGACGTTAAATACCGTGTGAAAGCAGTGCAACCGGTAGATATGTTCCCACATACCCATCACGTGGAAAACGTAGTGCTGCTCGAACTTAAATAAGGAAACGAATATGAAAAGAATGAAACGAACTCCGGCCGAAAAGGCACGTGCGCAATATACAGGTTATCTGGTGAAAGAGCCTATGGAACTAATGGACTTCCTCGCAGCGAAAATGCCTGATGCCAGCCGTACCAAATTAAAGTCACTACTCAGCAAACGAATCGTACTGGTTGACAATGTGATTACGACACAATTCAACTTCCCTCTGCAACCTGGCATGAAAGTGCTTATCAGCAAAGATAAGAATAAAAAGGAATTCCGTCATCCGCTGCTGAAAATCGTCTATGAAGACGCTTATATCATCGTAGTAGAGAAAAAAGAAGGCTTACTCTCTGTTGGCACCGACCGGCAGAAGGAACGCACAGCACAGCATATCTTAAGTGAATATGTGGGGCGTTCGGGGCGTGGAAACCGTATTTTTGTAGTTCATCGTCTGGATCGTGACACCTCAGGATTGATGATGTTTGCCAAAGATGAAAAGACACAACGTACACTGCGTGACCACTGGCATGACATCGTGACGGACCGTCGTTATGTAGCAGTAGTTACCGGCGAGATGGAAAAGGACAGCAACACCGTCGTATCCTGGTTGACAGACCGTACCTTATATGTCAGTTCAAGCAGCTACGATGACGGTGGTTCCAAATCAATCACCCACTATCGCACTATCAAACGCGCCAATGGATATTCATTGGTAGAACTGCGACTGGAAACCGGACGTAAAAATCAGATACGTGTACATATGCAGGATTTAGGGCATCCTCTGATCGGAGACGGGCGTTACGGTATCGACGGCGGTCCCAATCCTCTCGGGCGTCTGGCATTGCATGCTTTCAAACTTTGTTTCTATCATCCGGTAACAGATCAGCTGATGGAATTTGAAACTCCTTATCCTCCGGCATTCAAGAAATTGTTTCTCAGAAAATGATACTAAAATGGGCGTGAAACAACTATTTCACGCCCATTTTGATATATCCCACCTGTCAAATATAAGTATTATTCCATCCTAAGCTCAAAATTAAATCCCGGTGCATTGTCCGAAAGATAAAAGATACCGCTCAGCCGATCTCCGTATACTCTTACGTCATCCATAAAAGAAATACCGTTAGTTCCGTAATCCAACACTAAATTACGATTATAAGAGTCGCCCCAATACCACCGGAAACGATACTGATCATACAAAGCGCCGTCAGAAGCATAAAACTGGGTTTCCACCCCAAAACCGTCAAGCCCGAATTCAAAGGTACTAAACAAGGCTTCACCGTTATCGGCATTCATCCCCACATCTCCTGTCCATGCCCGTCCGGCAATGACATATTCAATCTCTCCCTGATCGTCTTCACAAGATGCCAGTCCGACAGCCAGCAGCAGTACCAGCAGAATCTTTAAATAGCCTTTCATCTTTCTATCTCCTTTTCTAAATTAGTTTCTGTTGTATTTTGAATCAACAAATACAACGACCTTTCCGTTCAGCTTTCCGGAAAGATTATGTTCGCGCACCCACACATTATCAAAATAAGTCATCCCGTTTACGCCATAGTCAAAAACAATTCCTTCCATCGAATCGTCTATCCAGGACCAAGTCAGATTATTTGTTTCTGTCCGGTAAGGTTGGTTTTCATTCAAATGATAATAGGCATAAGTTTCTGCCAGCCGTCCGCTATCATCAAACTTCAATGTATGGCGCACCCATTCATCCGCATCATTTTTATCAGAATCATTCACCCAAGTCTTTCCGCATAACTTTGCATTACTGTTTCGCAAATAATCATCTGAATAATACTTGTCGCCACAAGAGCTCAAGCCTACTATAGCTACCAATAAAAGCAGCGTCTTCATAAAATTCAATGTCTTCATAAGTGTCATTTGTCATTAAATTAATAATACAAGGGACAAATATAAGGATTGTTTTCTAATAAAAAGGAAATAGAATTAATAAAAACATTTCCCAAAAGATAATGAGAGAATATGCTAGCAAGAAAAAAAAATTCATTCTATTAAGCCAATCTTATAAATATACATCTTCCTTAGTCCAATTCCATAAGGTACAATTAATACCCTGTCATTTTATCTTTATTTTGCTTTTTTCTCAGGTTTCAATTCCATAAGGTACAATTAACACATCAAGTTTAAGTTCATCTCTCAGGAACGTTACTGTTTCAATTCCATAAGGTACAATTAACACTATTGAGCTACCGTTCCACTTCATCACTCCGACAGGTTTCAATTCCATAAGGTACAATTAACACAATGAGTAAATCTTTTTTAACCTTTATGATTCTATCGTTTCAATTCCATAAGGTACAATTAACACATCATCAACCACAGACGCATACTTAGACTTATTAAGTGTTTCAATTCCATAAGGTACAATTAACACGTTTTAGACAGTTTGTTTCTAAGAGCTGGCGATTGTTTCAATTCCATAAGGTACAATTAACACTTGATTGCAGAGGTTGACAAAAAACCTGTTTAATAGTTTCAATTCCATAAGGTACAATTAACACAAATTTGATGAAAAATGAGTAGTTTATTTTCGTAGTTTCAATTCCATAAGGTACAATTAACACTAAATTTGATGAAAAATGAGTAATTTGTTTTCGTAGTTTCAATTCCATAAGGTACAATTAACACGATGGATCGTTGGTCCCAAGACCCTGTTAAAGCTCGTGTTTCAATTCCATAAGGTACAATTAACACAACCACAAATACGGGTCGAACGATGTGCTTGCATGTTTCAATTCCATAAGGTACAATTAACACCATGAATAAAGCGTCTTTTCTTATAATAAATAAGCGTTTCAATTCCATAAGGTACAATTAACACGAGTAAAAACTAAAGACAATTAACGACCTCTACGTGTTTCAATTCCATAAGGTACAATTAACACAAACCGATCAGTAAAACGATCAATAACATGAAAGTGTTTCAATTCCATAAGGTACAATTAACACTCAACCGAAGTTCCTCAGGTGCATAATACAAAGAAGTTTCAATTCCATAAGGTACAATTAACACATATCGTGAATCAAAAGAATCACTTTTTTTAAAGGTTTCAATTCCATAAGGTACAATTAACACTTTTCTAAGCGTTTGTATTTTTTGATTCGTCGATATTGTTTCAATTCCATAAGGTACAATTAACACTTTGCCACAGGAAAAACAGATAGCTCTTTCTACTCTGTTTCAATTCCATAAGGTACAATTAACACCCTGTTTAGTTATGGAAGTTAAGAATTTTTATTTGTTTCAATTCCATAAGGTACAATTAACACGGTTATCGTTCTCGTTTTGTAAATCATGCTGTTGGGTTTCAATTCCATAAGGTACAATTAACACGAATTAACAATAAGAGGCTTACCAAAAGCACTACGTAAGTTTCAATTCCATAAGGTACAATTAACACGAAATACCACCTGCACGAATACCAGCCATAAAAGTGTTTCAATTCCATAAGGTACAATTAACACACCTCATCAATGAATCCGAACTTTGCAAGGACTTGGTTTCAATTCCATAAGGTACAATTAACACACAATTGTTAAACCTAAAAGGTCGCATATCAATGTTTCAATTCCATAAGGTACAATTAACACAACTAATTGAAGCAGAACCAGAAGCAGCATAATTGTTTCAATTCCATAAGGTACAATTAACACTCTGTCCATCAACCAACGCAATCACTTAGTAATAAGACAAATACTTTTTAGAAAAAATACTTTTATTTAGAAATAATGCGTCGATCAAGAATAATATAAAAAACATGGGTTAGCGACATAGGCGCTAAACATCTATGTATCAACACGTCATAGAGCGTTTCGGTTGCATTATCATTGAATAATTCACAATAACGATCCACTTCGACAACCGTTTCACAAAAAATTATCGATGTTAGAAAGTTCTTTACCCACTATTTCCTTCTCCAAAGAGCATTGAGTAGCCCCTTTAAAAATGATAATACAATCTTCTTCGGGATTCATAAACCCTTTTGCCAATAATAATAGCTCTTTTAAACGTACTTCCGAGAGTTCACCTTCAAACACAGAATTCTGGATCCAATTCAAATACCGACGACATAATCTCAACATCTTAGAAACTCTCCTTTCACCAAAATCATAAACTAAAATAACATACATATTTACCAATACATTTTAAACGGTTTATACTCCTCTATTTCCAATAAATGTTTTGCCAACTTATAGCACTCTAATTTTATCAAATGCTCGATGCCACTTGCGTCAGCTTCCGGTAACGACACAACTTATAGCACTCTAATTTTATCAAATGCCTGTAGCTGACATTACGGTTTAGGGTTCTGTGCTTTATTGTTTCAACCAACTTATCTTCAATTGCCTTTACAAAGATTTTTTTACCTGTTTGATTGAGCAAACATTTATTCAATTTCCAATCAAAATGCTTTTCTTGGATTTCCTTTTTATTTAAGACTTTAAATATAACCCTATCAATAATTACCGGTTTAAAGACCTCCGCAACATCCAATGCCAATGAGTAACGTCTTTCGCCTGGAGTATGCAAGAAGCTAATTGTTGGATTTAGTTGAGTCTGATGAATGGCACGCAAACACATAGTATAGCACATCATATTCCCAAAAGAGATAAGAGCGTTTACTTCATTTCTTGGAGGTTGCTTACTCCTACCACCCATCTCATAATCATTTAGAATCAAATTAAAAGCATCATAATAAGTTTGCCTTATCATACCCTCTAACCCCATTAATTCTTGAACACAAGTTGTTGCAGATAGCTGAGAAGCATACTTTTTAATTGCATCCATCAAATCCTCCATATCTTTACCACGACGATTGTAATATTGCAAGTTCTTTAGCATATTCCAAGACGCAGCTTCTATAAACTTCTGAGCAACTACAATCCTTTTTTTCTTATTTTGATAAGCAGAAGTTTGCGCCAAGATCATTTTCCCGGATAATAAAGAATCTTTGGGCATAAAAGATCCGGTGTAATTTTGATAATAATCAAAAAAATGTACTGCAATATCTTTTTGTCCCAAAAAGTTGTATAAAGAGCTATTTGCACGTAATGAACCGAAGACATAGAACTCATTTATATCTTCAACTGGTAAATAACGAGGTTCCCCCACACTGTTTTCTGAACCATCTTCCGAAATCGGAGTAAACTTCAACGTATTGTCCTTACGCTCCAATTCTCCAGGATTGAATAGATAATAAGTTTTTTTCATTCAACATCCTCCCCACTATAGCAAAAATCAAAGTAACTACAATTCCTACAAATCCTCTTTCTCTCCAAAGAAGGACAAATATCAGAATCCATGATTCTTATGATATCTGTCTCCATTTCACTAATCTTTTCACGGTCTATTTCACTCAGCAACACTATATTCCTTTTTCTCAAAATAGGATACTCCAACACTCCTGTAACATCCATAATACCATTTCTTTCAAACACATAAATATAGTATTTTAACTGCCATTCGTGCGCAATATCTACCTTATCTGATTTTTTGATTTCATGAATTGTCTTATGTAAAGCATCATAATAGTCTACTTTAATGCCATCTATCTCTATCTCTTCATATTTGGAAGAACGTTGAGGATATGAGTTTTCATGAATCAACTTTCCATCATAAACTAAATCGGATGTATGCTCCATGCGTATGCCGTTGGCAAACAACCAAAGTTTCCGTTTACAAACCTGATAATAATTGAAATGTGTACCTATCAAATTCATATATAGCTTTTTTATTTCATAGGTGAGGTAGATGATCTCCCTCACCTAATAAAACTAACATACCCTATTTCTGAGTTTCGTAATCAAAAGCAGTCAATAATGCAATCAATTTTGCTTCTGCCTTTTGCAAAGCGTCTGCCGACTCATTCTCGGTCACGACATAGCCAGAACAGGGTAAAGTAACAAACAATTCTGCACCGGCTGCTTCATCTATCACTGGTTTAGCCTGAGGTTTATCCGGATTATTATCCAATAATTTCGCACGAATTGCCCCAGCCAAAGTATTAGCATTATCGCTAATAGCCACGGCCAATGTTTCCATTAAGCTAAATGTTCGGGATTGATTACTAGAGATTCTCCAATTGACAAGCGCTTTTGCAATAGCAGGAATCACTTTTAATCTTTCCACTTCAGGCATTATCAGACATTCTCCAAATACATTTTGAGTGATTCCCCAACCTTTTTCCTTAAGCTCTTGTATTTTTTCTTTAGAAAGCTCCGGTTCCAATTGGTTAGTAGACACCGTGAACAAGGTTCGCATATCAATAGCTACATCATATACAAAAAGTCCGGTTGCTCTACTGTTTTCAGGAATCCATTTACGGTAAAGGCTTCTATCTGTATCTACCAGCAGCTCTTCTATTTGCTCTTCAGTCATAGGCTTTCCCGAAGAATCCCGAACTATTACTTTATGCAATTCTGGTCGATCACTTCTGTCAAATGTAGCGTTCTCTATAAAACGTCCACCTAACAAAGGATGCAATGGACGCATAGCAGAAATAGAAAAAGGACTCCTTCTTTTAAGAGTGCGCTCTTTACCTCCTTTAGCAGCTTTCATCCATCCTCCAAGAAGTTGATCAAAGTATTGAGGATCACATAATGACAACACTTCTCCTTCTCCTAATGTGTTTTTATTAACATCAAAAACAAAAGTAACAGGAGAAGGTTCTGCTTGCAATTCATCGTTGATGGCATTAAGAATACTTCGTTTCACCTGTTGACCGCTTGAATAAGGTGCCCACACATTAAATACCGGATCCCAATATCTCTTTTGTCCATTCTCTACACAAAACACAGATAGGTCGACATGACGTAATCCTCTTAAATAAATATACGGTTTCATAGTTTTATTTTATTATTTGTTTAACAATGCATATTGAAATCGGATCAATGTATTGAAATAAGGAAAATTATCTTTAGGCATTTCATGAAGTACCTTTCCCATATTTCTATACCCTTCTACTTCTTTCTCATTTTCTATAATAGGAATCAAATTATTCAAAAATTGCTTGGCTGATACTGAAGCAAATAATTGGCCAACCTGATTCATTCTATCTCTTTTCATTTTACCGGCATCCGCTTCATATTGCAACAGCAATCTCGCGAATTCCTCAGACAAAGTCCATAATTTTTCATTATTCAACATAGCTAATATCCAAATTAAGTAAATATTGATTATTATTTTTTGTTCATTATCGTCTTTATACACAATTTTTTTTAGTCCTTTTCCCGTGGAAAAATAAGCCTTGAGCCCTTTAGGCTCCATAGCTGGTATACCGATCGTTCCAGCCTGACAAGCTATTCTTAACCCGAAAGCGGTTCCCAAAAGGCTTTCAATCTTTCTTCTATTATCGTTAAGTGCAGGTAATCCAAATACTTTAGAATATAGGTGTTCTATACTTATTATGTCCTGAAGTCTAAAAGGCATAAAGCCAATGGTTGTATTAGACTGTCCAATACTGTATAGATACCCGACCAAATTGTCTATTGGGAAATATCGGGCTATTCCCATAACGACCGGAACCCAAGAAATAGTAGGTAAATTGACAATTTCCCCTTCTACAGATACCACAGGATTCATGCCGGATGTCGGATTGTCAACATCATAAAGATAATCATCGTAACGATGCGTTATCCAATGCGCATTCCAAGTATTTATCTGATTTCCTTTCATCCACGGGTAACGCTCTAAATAATCACGATAATATTTCCATCCGTCAAAAATATCCAGAAGTATTTGTTCGTGGTTAAACGAGATGGTCAAACCTCCGGAGACCCCTACTCCTAGTCCAGCACCGATCCAAGACAAATATATATTTTCTTTATTGTCTGGAAAATCAATATTGGTAACCTGTCCGGTGGTAGCCGCAGTATTATCAGAAACTCCATATCCAACAGCAATACTCGCATCGGCCTCTTCAGATTCTATTTTTCGAATCATTTTATCAATCCTTGCCTGCCTTTGCTCTGGAGTTTCAAACGGCTTCTTACCTTTAATCATATCTTCCCAACTCAATTTAGGATTTTCAAGAGGAGAGTTTCCGGCAGTCATCATATATTTCTGATGATCGAAAAATAAAGGCACAAATTCTTCAATAAAAAAAGATTTGCCTGTATGCTCCTTTTGATACTTCCGATTATAAGCCTTCAAAAATATTTTTCCTATAGTTGTTGTATACATAGATCATAACATTTGATAATTAGTATCATAATTTTCAGCTCCCATTTTTGTTACATCCAAGCCTCTATCGGATGAATAAGCAATATCTGGAATCACAAACGGATGCGAACCATACGGAAATGTTTCAAGCTTTTTCCACCGCAACGAACTGTATCGCATCGGAATCTCCATCAAAATTCTTTCTTCAGCCGTAGCTTCACGATATTTTCCAGTGTCAGCATCCTCCTGCGTGATACAAGATACAGAATCAATATCCAACTTCTCAATAAAAGCGGATTTTGGTAAATGAAACAATTCTTTCAATCTCCATTTTCCATCCGCAAACGCAGCATCTAGACTCAGATCTATTACATTCACTTGAGGATATACCTGATCAATAAGCCTTTGCAAAGAAGATTCTTCCAACAAGCTATCCTGAGGTAATGCGTCATAACTGCGTTGTAGTATTTCTTGCGAATAAGGCAAACAATCTTCTTTTTTATCAGGAGGAGCTATCACATATATATGTTTCAAAGTTCTCTCTTCCTTGGGTTTTCGCTTACGATTAATACGTCCAAAACGCTGAATCAAAGCATCAATGGGTGCAGTTTCGGTTATCATCATATCAAAACTGATATCCAAACTAACTTCTACTACCTGAGTCGAAACAACGATGCAAGCCCGAGGCATTTTATTATAGGTGTCTTGCAATTCCTTTTCAAGCCTATTTCTATCCTTTCGTTTAAAACGACTATGTATCAACATCTTGTCTACTTCGGGATATAACTCATCTATTCTTTCAAAAAGAATCTGGGCATTCCTTACCCGATTACATACAATCAGTATTTTCTGGTCATTTTCTATCGCCTCCCTAAGCACAGGAAGAACAGAGTCAAAATCCGTCACTTTATGGACGATGTGCCGATTGAACGAATCAAGAACGGATGGCAACAATTCTACCTGTTGTGTCTTATCCCGACCTAAAATATCAAGAATCTTCTGTTCCAACTCTGATGGCATAGTTGCTGTCCCTACATGAATCCGGCATCCGATGTGTACAAGTACCTCAATCATAGTTAATATAATTGATTGCATTATATCGGAATAGGTATGAATCTCATCTAAAATGATATCGCACCCACACAAATCGAACAGAAGAGTTTCGTATCCTTTAGTACCCAAAGACACAGAAGCCAACTGATGGGGAGTCAAAACTTTTATGGATGCACCTATCTTATCCTGTATTACTTTTTCTTCCCAAGCTTTCTCGCCTTCAATCACCAAGCGAGACATGGAATGCAGTAATCTCACATCCTCTACCATTCCATTCAAGTCACGATGTATACGCTCGTACATAGCATTGATAGATGCTTGGAAAGGCAGAGTATAAAATATACGCCCTTGGCAACGCTTCAATAAAAAATCAGTTTTACCCGCACCGGTGGGAGCTTTAACAAATGTATGCTTTTTATTAGCCTCTGACAATACCTGCGATAGTGGATACAAGGGATGTTGACGATTGTAAAAACCTACATCAGGGATAGAGAATAAGGTAGGAATTCGTTCCTTGAATTCTTCCGTCGCAGATGCCAGATGATCCACTCCCATCAACAATCCTTTCCACTTGGACCATCCTTTTGGCTTTCTTCTACAATGTTCAATTGCATATCGATAGGCTTCCAATGCATCTTCTTCCGAAAGAAGTGAATCGGCAGATAGACCCGGAAAGTTCAGTTCTCTCAAAATCCCTATAGCGTCTACATTCCAAGATGGAAAACCAGCCACATGGTCACTAAAAGTGTTTTCTTCTCCATAATAGTCCTTTAAATCAAGAAGCCCACTACTGCTTCTATCTTTATAAACGGATTTGTGGTGTGCGATTATCATATCAATCACTTCTGGCCATAAACTCCGCTCTATCAGTTTTAAAAAGAACAAAGATGCTACTTCATGTCTGAAAACCTTTTCATAGGGCGTTTTTTCCCCTTTCAAACGTGCCTGAAAGAGTGGGCTTGCTTTACCTATATCGTGTAGTAAAGCGCCAATCTTAACTACATTTTCATCCATTCCAGCATAGCGAGCCGCTATCTGAGCAAAAAAAGCCACCGACTCTAAATGGGATTTAAGCGGAGTACCACCGTTACTCTCACTCTTAGCGAGAATATAATCGTATCTACTCCCCATATTTATGTACTTTTGTAGGGTTACCTACTATTTCTATCCACCCATACATTTCTTCATTATTTTTAAAACGATTGTAGCCAACAAGAAATGATTGCTCACTCTCACCGAAACGGAGTTCGTACCCTTCCAATTTATCAAATTCAGATATTGACAGTTCCTGAATATTTGATTCAGGCAAAAGAATATCTTCATTTCGACATAGGCAAATATGTTGCAAACTTGCTTTACAGGCATCCTCCAGTGTGGAAAAAGCAATATAAATAACAGGAGAAAGCATTACTCCCCGCCTTAAAATAGAGCGTTCCTTTACATATGTTTTTCCTTTCTTACTCCAAGCCTTAGCCTGCACCACTTCCTGTTGGAGATCTATGCCAGCGTAAGAGAGTTTATGTCTCATGATTGCAGTCACTTCCAACTTCTGCCTAATTCCTTCAATGATGGAAGGAGTCAGAAACTGCTGAGAATAAGTTTCTCCGCCACTGGCATCACGAACCGCAGTCCAAGGCTTAATAAAGCCAAAAGGTCCTGCATATTTTACTACATAATATTTCATATTTACACCTTTTAAATCAAAGCTCCATATCCGCTACCAGTTCCGTTCCCCAAACCAACTACCCAAGCAAACCTTTTACTAGTCTGAGTGCCATGAATAATAACCGGACACATATTGGCTATACTTTTGATACCATGAATAGTCACCATTTTCTTTTTCTTCTTTGAGTAGCTTATATCAAATTCTACTCTTAATGTATCGTCTTCCGGTAACCCAGCTTCCCTCATTTTATGTTTCAAGGTTTCTGTCATAAGTTGATTACTTTCCAGATCATCATAGAAATAATATTTATAGCCTATACCTTCTTCTATTCGCCGTTTAATAAATATAGGAGAAGCTAAAAAAAATCTTTGCGGCCCTTCTGTAAAAATAGAACTCTCAACAATAGTAATATCTTTCACACATAAGCCATAAAAGATTTCTGGATCCAACAGAATACTATCAATTATCTTCTTAAGATACTGATCTTCATAAAAGCTAATAAGCAATTCGGCTCCATTCGGAAATATATAGCCTTTTTTATTAACCATTACACCACCTAACAGCCATGAAAAAGAGTATAAAGATATCTTGTCATGCAATTCGTTATTTCCTAACCATTTATGAATTACTCCAATCAACTTCCCTTGATAATCAAAAGGAAGGATTTTCTTACTTGAAGTTGTTTCAATTCTTATTCTCATTTGTCATTCCATTTTTATGTGAAGAAAAGCATTTATTTTTTGACATGATAATTTCCAAGCATGTTATACAACATTCTTCTTAAATAGAATCAAGTAAACATACAGTTAAAAAGTTTCCTAATATAACTACGAAATACAAAAATCACTAATAATCAATTCAAAAAGAAAGCTTAAAACATGAATAGCCCGCAAGTTGTTTGATATATAAAGAATTTGCTAACTCACACTAAAGATCAAAGTATCCTTATGGAAGATTCCCCTAAAATAAAATGACAAAATGAGTTATTGAGTATTAATTGCTGCTTTTCACCTCCGATTCGCAGAAATAATCTTTCCCGATACACAGCATTTCCCCTTTTTATTCCCTACATTTGTGCTACGAATAAAAAATCAAGATAGTAAAATGAAAAAGTTTATTAAAGGAGTCCGGTTTACTCCTTCCAATTATCCGGATGAAATAGAAGATAAGATACAGAAATACAGAAAACAAGGCTATAAACTTCCCCCACGCAAAGTGCTCCGTACGCCGGAACAGATTGAAGGTATCCGTGAAAGTGCCAAAATCAATACGGCGCTGCTTGACCACATCGCGGAAAACATTCGTGAAGGAATGCCTACAGAAGAGATCGACCGGTTGGTTTATGATTTCACAACAGCTCACGGTGCTATTCCCGCCCCTCTCAATTATGAAGGATTCCCTAAAAGCGTCTGTACCAGTATCAATGATGTGGTATGCCACGGAATACCCAGTCCGACCGAATTTCTGCAAAGCGGAGATATAGTCAACGTGGACGTATCGACTATTTACAAAGGCTATTTCTCCGATGCATCACGTATGTTCATGATCGGTGAAGTCAGTCCGGAAAAACAAAGACTGGTGCAAGTTACCAGAGAGTGTATGGAAATCGGTATAGCAGCCGCACAGCCTTGGGCACGGTTAGGAGATGTGGGTGCCGCTATTCAGGAACATGCCGAGAAGAACGGTTATAGCGTGGTCCGTGACTTATGCGGGCACGGAGTAGGTATCAAATTCCATGAAGAACCCGACGTAGAACACTTCGGACGCCGGGGAACAGGAATGTTAATTCTTCCGGGCATGACTTTCACCATCGAACCGATGATCAATATGGGAACGTATGAGGTCTTTGTCGACTCTGCTGATGACTGGACAGTCTGCACAGACGACGGATTGCCGTCTGCACAATGGGAAAATATGATTCTGATTACTGAAACCGGAAACGAAATATTGACTTATTAAATGGAACTGACTCTCCTCTTGATTATTGCAGTCTTGCTGGTTGTCCAGCTTGTATTGACACTCACCCGCAACAATCGCTCGCAAAGCGAAGAGATGCAACGGGCATTGCGTCAACAAATGCAGGAAAACCGGGAAGAGTTGAATCGCAGCATTCGTGAGTTGCGCATGGAAATGACGCAAACCCTGAATCAGGGTTTACAACAGTTGCAGGACGCCATGCATAAGAACATGATGACTACCGGAGAACTGCAACGCCAGAAGTTCGACGCAATGGCACGTCAGCAGGAAACGCTGATACAGTCTACTGAGAAGCGTCTGGATGACATGCGCGTGATGGTTGAAGAGAAATTACAAAAGACTCTTAACGAACGTATCGGACACTCCTTCGAGATAGTCCGTTCGCAACTTGAAAACGTGCAAAAAGGCCTGGGAGAAATGAAGTCTCTCGCACAAGACGTGGGTGGTCTCAAGAAAGTTCTAAGCAACGTGAAAATGCGCGGGACTTTTGGAGAAGTCCAGTTAGGTGCTCTTCTGGAGCAGATGATGAGTCCCGAACAGTATGAAGCAAATGTCAAGACCAAGAAGAGCGGAACCGAATTTGTAGAGTTCGCCATCAAACTTCCCGGGAAAGACGATGCAAACAGTACCGTTTATCTGCCAATCGATGCAAAATTCCCAAAAGATGTTTACGAGCAATATTATGATGCCTTTGAGGCAGGTGACGCTGTACTGATGGAATCATGCGGGCGTCAACTGGAAACAACCATAAAAAAGATGGCAAAGGATATTCATGACAAGTATGTCGACCCGCCGTTTACAACGGACTTCGCCATCCTGTTCCTCCCCTTTGAAAGCATTTATGCAGAAGTAATCCGCCGCACAACTTTAGTGGAAACACTACAAAAGGATTTCAAGATTGTCGTAACCGGGCCAACTACTTTGGGAGCTATACTGAACAGCCTGCAAATGGGATTCCGGACACTTGCCATACAGAAACGTACTGGTGAAGTATGGACTGTACTGGGAGCCGTAAAAACTGAATTCGGAAAATTCGGAGGACTGCTTGAGAAGGTGCAGAAGAATCTGCAAAGTGCAGGTGACCAATTGGAAGAAGTAATGGGAAAACGCACCCGCGCCATCGAACGCAAGCTCCGGCAGGTCGAAGAGCTCCCACACGAAGAAAGCCGGAAAATCTTACCGATTGACGATGGCGGAGAAGATGATTAATTGATAAAACAACGAGATATAAGGTCATGGAAACAACACTTAAGGATCAGTTCATTACCTTGTGGGATACTTATTTTCCACAAGCCGGACTCCCCATAGCATTTGAATACTCGGCAGATACACAGAATCTTCCGGTAGTGGAAGCTCCGAAAGGACATCGGTGTATCATTGCCCAACTGACACAAGTACAACGAGGAAAAACTCTCTGTATACAGGCAGATTCTGTGGGATGCCGGGGTGGAAAACGGTATACAAGCTTTACGGACAAGATGTTCCCCGGGTTTGAATGTTTCCTTTCACACAATGGGCAAGGAGAAGGAGAACGATACAAACAAACGCCGGAATTGGCTGCGGAGGCTCTGGCACAGTTACCCGTACTTCCTATCAAGGGGGAAAACCTGATTTTCAAGCGTTGGGACAAACTGGAAGCAGAAGACACACCGGAAGCGGTTATTTTCTTTGCATCTGCCGATGTTCTCTCCGGATTGTTCACACTGGCTTGTTTTGACAATGCAGATCCTGATGCAGTGATTGCTCCTTTCGGTGCAGGCTGTGCCTCCATTATCTATCATCCGTACCGGGAACAACTGAACGGAACCAATCGGGCAGTGTTAGGATCATTCGACCCTTCGGCACGCAAATGTATGAAATCCGACCTTTTGTCTTTTGCCATTCCATTTAACAAATTCAAAAAAATGGTGTTGCAAATAGAAGAAAGCTTTCTGAAGACAGCTACGTGGGACGTAATCAAAAAAAGAATGGGTTCGTCATAATACTCCGGAAGTTCGCGGACAAACATCGCACCTTCTTTCCAGAATATGCGCATGATTTCTATTAAAAGGTTCTGATACCACAAAGATAATAAATCATTCAGAACAAACAACTGCAACCATTAGTTATTCAACTAATATCATAAGTTATTTAACTAACCTTAGCAGGAGATTAGAAGACTGCCTTATTATATAAGAAAATTATCTTTTCCGGGGCAAGACCCAATGCAAAACCAGATATCCCAATATACCTGCTATTACCGTACCGGACAAAACACCGAGTTTAGCTTGGTTCAACAATACGGGGTGAGTGGAGCCAAACGAAAGATTGGCAATAAAAAGTGATACCGTAAAACCAATGCCCCCCAATAATGCCACTCCGGATATGTTCTTCCAGTTCATCCCTAAAGGCATTGGAGTGAGTCCACTCTTGATGGCCAACCAGGTAAAAGAATAAATCCCAAGAAACTTGCCAGCCAACAGCCCCAGAGCAACCGCATAGGTAACTCCGCCAATGACCTCGCCTTCACCACTGAACATAACACCGGCATTGACAAAAGCAAATAATGGAAGAACAAGGTAATTCACCGCACCATGAAGATTATCTTCAAGTGATTGAAGCGGACTGATGACTCTGTCGGAAGCCGACTCAACCTCCTTCAGCTTAGCTATCTGCTGGTTGGTCAATACGATATTATTTGCTCCCATTTCGGGGAATGTACTGATAATACGCCGGATACGCTCAATATAAGTACCGACATTCAACTGAGGTTTAGCGGGAATGACAAAAGCCAGAATGACACCGGAAATCGTACTATGGATACCAGATTGCAGGAAAAGATACCAGATAACCACCCCAACGACTAAAAAGAAAATCTTATTAGTGGCTCCTTTCTTACCTATAAAATATAACAGTACGTAAAGTAATGCCGCCCATAACAAATACTCATAAGCCACATGTGAACTGTAAAAGATAGCAATCACCAAAATACCTCCTATATCATCGACTACCGCAAAAGCTGTAAGGAAGATTTTCAAACTTAGCGGCACACGCTTGCCCAACAGACTGAGTACTCCCAAGGAAAAGGCAATATCGGTCGCCATGGGGATAGCCAACCCTTGTCCTCCTTCAGTGCCCGGAGCACAAATCATGGAATAGATTACAACAGGCACTACCATTCCGCCACATGCGGCTATGAATGGCAGTGCAGCTTTACGAAACGAAGAAAGCTCACCTACCAGCAACTCCCTCTTAATCTCCAACCCGACCATCAGGAAAAAAATCGTCATCAATCCGTCATTGATGAACTCAATCATTGTCAGATTGTGTCCCGCATGCGAAAGTAAATTAAAGCCTCCGATACGGAAATGAAGTTCGTGCGACAAAAATTCCTGATACACCGGTGCCACAGGAGAGTTAGCAATTACCGCAGCAGCAATCGCTGTTACAAATAATAAAATACTCGCCGTAATATTCATCGACGAGAAATCCTTCATCGAACGTAAAACTGTCATAATATGTATTTATAGAATTAGGTTTAAGTAACTTTATACCTTTGCTAAGTTGTATAACTCCGCAATGCCAACTTCTTCACCCATAGAACAAAGATGCCGGTCAGGATCAGGTTTAACACGATCGTAAGCACTGAGATCACTAAAGCAGGGCCACCCAGATTGTATCCAAGGGCAATAAAAATAATTCCGGCTCCTACTTCACCACGGGTAAACATACCGATAGAAAGTGCCAGTCGTTCGCTGAACTTCCGGTCCCGGTAAAAGAATACGGGGAATAACTTACCTATGTTTGAAAGCAGTGAAACAATCAACACATGCAACGTTATCATTCCCCATGACATCATTTCCTGTGAGCCTGTCACCGAATGGGTTCCGGCATGCGTCTCTGCAAAGTTCACCCCAATAAAATGCGGCATACTGAGTCCGACTAAAAACATAAACAGGAACGAGACTCCCGTCGAAATTTTGTGCTCCACCGGAGTATCTATCTCTTTGTGTTTCATGATCATACCCAGAACAAAAGCCGGCAACAGCACTTCGATATGAATGCTGCCCTCTTCGCCATACAACTGCTTGCTGAAGTAATAAACAGCCTGTGTAGCAACAAAAACAAGTACCGAATAGCCCATTATCGCTTTCCAGTCCTGACGCCAGTTATATTTGCCCAACTGTTTCCAACCTAATGAAAGCAGCAAAAAGACGATAAAGATAACCACAATCAGTTGCCAGCGCATACCGATCATCATTATCTGCAGAGGAATCATCAATAAAATCGTATCAAGGTCATCGAAGATAGCCAGCACCTGAATCTTTTTATAAATCCAACTTGACTTAAGTCCGATAGCAGCGAGCATTGTGAAAAGGATACCTGCCGACGTAGGAGCGGCAAAACGGCTTAACAGCAAATTCTCTTTCCACGCCTCCCAACTATTCCAAAACTCAGGAGGAAGAAGTACAAACACATAATAAAGGGCAATCAGGAACCAAGGCATAGCGGCAGTAGCCATCGCAATAAAATAATCTTCAGCGTAACTTCGCCAACGGGTCTTATCTACTTCAAACTCACGCCCGACATTAATCATGATAAAACTCAGGCAGACATAAAGAAGAATACTAGATACAGTTTTTACAGCAGCATATCCTTCACCTGCCAATGATGGCAGGAATTGTGATAGTAAAAGGCCAATAATCAAAAAGGCCGAAAAAGACAGAACTTTTCTCATTTTTATTGTTTATCGTTGTTTTAAAGGCAATTGCCAGGGAAAGCTCTGCGGACAGATGGCAATTACCTGGTATATTAGAAACTGGCTGCAACGAAATTTGTTCAGAAAGATTTCTGCTTTTTATCACGTTGCAGCCCTTATTTCCTAATCCAGTTTAAGCACGGCAAGGAACGCCTTCTGCGGCACTTCCACGTTGCCGATCTGCTTCATACGTTTTTTTCCTTTTTTCTGCTTCTCAAGCAATTTACGTTTACGGCTGATATCACCTCCGTAACATTTCGCCGTAACATCTTTACGCACAGCCTTGATCGTCTCACGTGCTATGATTTTGGCACCGATGGCAGCTTGGATGGCAATCTCAAACTGCTGCCTCGGAATCAGTTCTTTCAATTTTTCACACATCCGGCGTCCCATATCGTAGGCATTATCGAAGTGAGTCAAGGTAGAAAGCGCGTCAACCGATTCGCCATTCAACAGAATATCCAGTTTCACCAACTTAGACGGACGGAAACCATCCGGATGATAATCAAACGAAGCATAACCTTTCGAGATACTCTTCAATCTGTCATAGAAGTCGATCACAATCTCGCCCAAAGGCATATTGTAAAACAGCTCGACGCGGTTTCCAGATATATATTCCTGCTTCAACAGCTCTCCCCGCTTGCCAAGGCAAAGCGTCATGATAGGTCCGATATAATCGGTAGTTGTAATAATGGAAGCTTTGATATAAGGCTCTTCTATGTGGTCAATCATTGTCGGATCGGGCATACCGCCGGGATTATGAACTTCCGTCATATTGCCTTGCTTATCGTAGATATGATAAGATACGTTAGGAACCGTAGTAATGACGTTCATATCGAACTCACGATCCAGACGCTCCTGTACAATTTCCATGTGAAGCAACCCCAGGAAACCGCAACGGAAACCGAATCCCAGCGCCAAAGAAGATTCCGGCTGGAAAGTCAACGAAGCATCGTTCAACTGCAACTTCTCAAGCGAAGCCCGCAGATCTTCAAATTCCTCGGCCTCAATAGGATAAACTCCGGCAAACACCATCGGCTTCACCTCTTCAAATCCGGCAATCGCTTTATCACAAGGACGGGCTACATGGGTAATCGTATCTCCCACTTTCACCTCTTTCGAGGTCTTAATACCGGAAATGATATATCCAACATCCCCCGTCCGTAATTCTTTACGGGGAACCATTTCCATCTTTAACACTCCAATTTCATCGGCAACGTATTCCTTTCCGGTATTAAAGAACTTCACTTTGTCCCCCGCACGGATAACTCCGTTCGTGATTTTGAAATAAGCTATAATTCCACGGAAGGAGTTGAATACAGAGTCGAAGATCAAAGCTTGCAACGGTGCGTCTTCATCACCTTTCGGATGAGGTATACGCTCTATTACTGCTGCCAGTATTTCTTCAACCCCCATACCCGTCTTACCGGATGCACGGATAATTTCATCCCTCTTGCATCCCAGCAACTCTACAATCTCGTCTTCCACCTCTTCGGGCATGGCACTCGCCATATCGCATTTATTAATGATCGGAATGATTTCAAGATCGTGCTCAATAGCCATATAAAGATTTGAGATGGTCTGTGCCTGGACCCCTTGTGATGCATCTACAATAAGCAACGCACCTTCACAGGCAGCTATCGAGCGGGACACTTCATACGAAAAGTCAACATGACCCGGAGTATCAATCAGGTTCAAAATATACTTTTCCCCCCTGTATGCATACTCCATCTGTATGGCGTGACTTTTAATTGTAATCCCCCTCTCCTTCTCCAGGTCCATATCATCAAGCATCTGCCCTTCTGTCACTTGAATGGTATTAGTGAACTCCAACAAGCGGTCCGCTAATGTTGATTTACCATGGTCGATATGAGCTATGATGCAAAAATTTCTGATTTTATCCATCTGATACTATTATCTTAATTTAATTTGGTGCGCAAATATACACAAATGCCAGAACATAAAAAAATGCGCTGATAACATATCATAATGTATCAACGCATTTTTTTATTGGGGAAGTAGCCCACTCCTTAGTTCAATGTAACGAAGATTTCACCTTCGATTTCCTGAGTAGAGATCTTGTCTTCTCTCAACAGCCATCCGAGGCCAAGGAACAAATCTTTATCTACCAACTTAGTCGCTTTCTTAATCTGCTTGGCAGTCAGTCCTTCTGTTCCATTCAGTGCATTCCAGATTTTACCTGCAATTTCACCTGCTTTTTCTTTCAACATTTGCTTTAGAAATTTTAGTTAGACATGAGTTAAAACCTGAACAAATCAGATTTTATTTCGGCTGCAAAGATAGTTATAATTATGTTATATAACAGATTATTAGTAAGTTTTTTCTCTTCTTTGTAATGAAAACATCAATTTAACAGCTATTTTTTCTGTTTTTCGAGATATTCAGCCCATATTCTGGCTGCTTCTTCTACCATTTTCGAACAAGGTCTTTTGGCATAGTACTGTTCTGTCCGGGCCTCCGGTTCGGATGAAACCGGCGCTTTCTTCTTTAAACCAAGCAGTTCGCCACAATTCAACGAACCATTTCGTTTCTTGAATTCGGCTGCAAGCTCTTGCACCAAAGCATAATTGGCAGCCTTCCCTTCACGATCGGCTCCGTCGACAGCTCCCTTCTCCAATCCGGCAAGCAGAAACATGCCACAAGCCGCTCCGCACGTTTCACGCATGCGCCCGATACCTCCACCGAACGAAGCAGCCATACGCAGTGCCTGTTCTTCAGTAAATCCATACATATCGGCAAACGCAGCTACTACAGACTGCGAACAATTATAACCGCTCTTAAAAAGCTCAGAGGCCCGGTTTATTCTATCTTCCAGTGTCATTTTATATCTTTTTAATTTCTTGCAAATTTATTAAAAAAGTATCTTTGCCGGCAACTAACCAATGATTTTTATGGCAACAACCTTCGACATACGACTGCCGCACTATCCGCGCGGCTTTCATCTGATCACTCATGACGTCCTCTCCCTTATCCCTGAATTACCGGAAAACGGACTGTTGGTCGTGTTCATCAAACACACCTCGGCAGGCATCACCATCAACGAGAATACAGATCCGGACGTGCGCCATGATTTTAATACGTTTTTCAACAAACTGGTACCCGATGGGGCACCTTACTTCATCCATACCGAAGAAGGACCGGATGATATGAGCGCACACATTAAGGCATCATTAATAGGAACATCGGTCACCATTCCCATCCGAAACCACCGGCTCAACCTCGGAACCTGGCAGGGCATTTACCTATGTGAGTTCCGTGACGGAGGAGACAGACGCAAACTGAGTATCACCATTCTCGAATAATTCAGCCGACTTCCAATGCCATCGGACAATGGTCGGAATGAACGGCATTGTTCAAGATAACGGCCTCTTTCAATAAAGAGCGCACCGGTTCGCTTACCATACAATAATCAATTCTCCACCCCTTGTTCTTAGCGCGTGAGTTGAAACGATAACTCCACCAGGTGTACTCTTGCTTTTCGGGATAAAGCGTGCGGAAGGAGTCGATAAACCCTGCGGACAGGAAGCGAGTCATCCATTCCCGTTCTTCAGGCAAGAAACCACTGTTGGTGGCATTACGTACAGGATCATGAATATCGATGGGTTCATGACAAATATTATAATCCCCGCAAAGAATCAGATTCGGACGGGATTTTCGCAGTTCGGTCACATACTTTTGGAACGCTTCAAGCCAAACCATCTTAAAAGCCTGACGTTCATCTCCGCTCGTACCCGAAGGATGATAAACACTTACCACCGACAAGTCGCCAAAATCCGCACGGATAAAACGCCCTTCATTATCATACTCTTCGATACCCATCCCATATTCGATGTGGTCGGGCTCGATTTTGGTCAATATGGCCACTCCGCTATACCCTTTCTTCTGTGCAGAGTAAAGATATGCTTTATATCCAAGCGCCTCGAATGCCTCTGCCGGATATTGGTCGGGTTGCAATTTGGTTTCCTGCAAACAAAGCACATCGGGATTCTCTTCTGCCAACCATTCGGGCAACCCTTTATTCACCGCGGCACGAAGTCCGTTCACGTTATAAGTTATAATTTTCATCGTCTATATTTTATGAGAACAACAACATGATATTCAATACAGTCACTATCGCAGCAATGGCATAAAGCACAAACGTGCTCCATCTGCTGTTTACATAATCTCCCATCACCTTACGCGAAGAGGTCAGACCTACCTGTAAGAAAACGGTAAACGGAAGCTGGATACTCAGCACCATCTGGGAAATGATCAACCCCTTAAACGGATCACCGATAAAGAAGATCAACAGCAACGCAATGCCCAACGATAAAATGACTCCTACCTGAGAGTGGCTGTCCTTGATGTGATAAGATTCACCAAAAATACCGGCAAAAATAGATCCGGCTGCCATCCCGCTGGTGATTGTAGACGAGATACCTGCCATAAGTAATGCCAGAGCAAAAACAATGGCTGCATTGCTACCAAGCAAGGGTTCAAGCAATGACTTTGCCTGTTGCAATTCTTCCACCTGGATACCGCTTTTAAAGAAAGTAGCGGCTGCCAGCAGAATCATAGCACTGTTGATGGCCCATCCCACAATCATGGAAAAGAGGGTATCAAACAGTTCATACTTTAATACCTTTTTTATAGATGCATCATCTTGCTTGTTATATTCGTGGCTTTGAATCACCTCCGAATGGAGGAAAAGATTATGAGGCATCACCACCGCTCCCAATACACTCATAATGATAAGCATACTTCCTTTGGGTATAGACGGTGTCACCCAACCTTCGATTGCCATAGGCCAGTCAATGTCTACCAGAAAAAGTTCATAAATGAACGACAGCCCGATCACCGATACAAAAGCGATAATAGAGCGTTCGATTTTCTTATATGAATTTGTAAAAAGCATAATGGATACAAAAACAGTTGTCAGCACCGCTCCCCAGATAATGGGAATATCAAGCAGCATCTCCAGAGCGATAGCCCCTCCCAGTATTTCGGCCAGCGATGTGGAGATGGAAGCGAGTACGGCTGTACCCAGAATAGGGCGTGATACCCACTTAGGAGTATACTGTGTGGCAGCCTCCGAAAGGCAAAGTCCGGTCACAATCCCCAAGTGGGCAACATTATGCTGCAATACGATCAGCATGATGGTGGACAGCGTGACCACCCACAACAGTGAGTAACCAAATTCTGAACCTGCTGCAAAATTAGAAGCCCAGTTGCCCGGATCAATAAAACCTACAGTAACCAATAAACCGGGACCAATATATCTGAAGACGTCCAAACCTCCCAGATAGCGTTTGTGGTCTTTACTTCTCAAATCTTTAAAAATATTTTTCATAAGGATGTCATGTCTCTTGTTTTTCCTCTAATTTACAGAATGTATCTACAAAGATAGCTATTAATAACAAGCAAGAACCTTGTTCGGTTCACTTTTAACAACTATCTTTGTTCCATATTCACACATTAAAAAGATTAAGCAAATGAAAAAAATCATTCTCGGAGCTTGCGCTGTTCTTTTCACGCTGGCTTCTTGCCAACAAGCTAAACAAAAGGTTTTCGAACTGGCTTCTGAACAAGTAAACAAACAGTGCCCTATCACTGTAGATGAAATGACAAGAATGGACAGTACCACTTATTCGGGCAAAGACAATACATTTACCTATTTCTATACCCTGAGCGGACAGGCTGACGATCCTACCATGTCGGAACAATTAAAGAAATCACTTGAAGAAACGCTCCCGGAAACTATAAAGAACACTGAAGAGATGAAAGTGTACAGAGAATCAGATGTGACGATTAAATATATTTATCTGTCAGGTAAAACGCAAGAAGAGCTGATGCAGGTAACAGTTACTCCCGAGATGTATAAATAAGAAGCTGTATTCTATTTAAAAATAAGAGGGTGTCCGAAAAGGGTACCCTCTTTTTTTATGTAAAAGTCCGAACTTTCCCAAGCTCGGACTTTTTAATTTGCTCTAAAATGTTTATCTTAGAGCATGTTAATCGATAGTGCAAATATACAATTTAAGGAGTATTCTCAAGGTATGGATTCCTTATTTCCTTGCCGTCTTGATGAAAATATTTCTTCGGATGCTCCGGTCCGGCTTGTCAACCAGATTGTTGATAAGCTTGACATCAGTCCGTTGTTATCTACTTATAAGGGTGGTGGTTGTCCTGCTTATTATCCCCGCATGCTTTTGAAAGTGTTGTTCTTCGCCTACCTGAACAATGTGTACTCTTGTCGTAAGATAGCACGTCTACTTCAGGAGAACATCCTTTACATGTGGCTTTCGGGCAAGTCCACTCCCGACTTCCGTACCATCAATGATTTCCGCAGCAAGCGTTTGAAGAGTTGTATCCACAGTTTGTTCACTCAGATTGTGCTCATGCTTGTTGAGTTGGGATATATCAGCCTGGAAAAACAATATATCGACGGGACCAAGATGGAGTCGGCAGCCAACCGTTATACTTTCGTCTGGCGCAAAAGTGTGGAAAAGTATAAGGATCGTCTGGAAAATAAGATTCAATGTATACTTTCTCAAATTGATGAGGGTATTCTCGGTGACAACACCGCTCCTGGAGAATCAACTCTTCCTATTGACAGCCATGCTCTGAAAGAAAAAATAGATGCCATTAATCTGGAGAACCGCAATAAACGTGAACTTCGTCAGATTAAAAAGCTTAATGAGGAGTACTTACCTAAGCTGCAGGAATATGAGAAACACTTGGAAATAATGGGGGAAAGAAACAGCTATTCCAAAACAGATCCTGATGCGACTTTTATGCGCATGAAAGAAGACCACATGAGGAACGGTCAGCTTAAACCGGGATATAATCTACAGATATCCACGGAAAACCAGTTCATAACAAACTATGCTTTCTATCACAATCCGGGTGATACGTTGACGTTGATTTCATTTCTATTGTATGGCCGGATGAGATACTGCCGGTTCATGAAAGAGGTTTGTGCGGATGCCGGATATGGAAGTGAGGAAAATTATGAGTTTATGGAACGCTTCGGTATAAGCGCTTATGTGAAATATAATTATTTTCATATGGAACAAACAAAAAAATGGAAATGTGACATCTCCAAACAAGATAATTTGTATTATAACGAACCGGAAGATTACTTTGTATGTCCGATGGGACAGTATATGAAATTTGCCTACACGATAAAGGCTGTCAATGATAATGGATATGAAAGTGAAATAAGTGTTTACCGTGCTAAGAACTGTCAGGGATGTCCCCTACAAAATAAATGTCACAAAGGGAGAGGAAACAGGGAGATCAAGGTGAATCATAAATTAAGGCGGTACAAGCAACTGGCACGTGAGAAACTCACTTCATCAAAAGGGCTTGAACATAGGAGCAAAAGACCGGTGGAGGTGGAAGCGGTCTTCGGGCAAATAAAATGGAATAAAGAGTACAAGAGGTTCAGGCATAAAGGCTTGGAGAAGATTGTCATGGACTTTGGAATATTGGCTATTGCATTTAACATCGGAAAAATGATCTGCAAGCAGAAAAAGGCTAAGAAAGGGAGGGATGGAAAGGATTATAAGACTGATAAAGGGAGAAAATTGAGTTTCATGAGGGGCATTTTTATAAGTTGTTGGATAAATCACAAAAAAAGAAAAAAGTTAGAGGGTACCCTTTTCGGACACCCTCTTATTTTTAAATAGAGCCTTTAAATGGTGCAAACAGAAGCTACGTTCGTAGTTGACAAAGGCTCTGTTTACCCCGAATACAGACTTTGTTTTTTAGAAACCCATCTCGTGCAAAGCACGGCATAGTTGGTCGGGACATGAAGTAGAACGAGTCCCGCAACGGACCCCTTCAAGTCTCGTGATCACCTCTGACACAGGCATTCCCGTCACCAAACGTGAAATGCCCTGCAGGTTGCCGTTACATCCACCCCAAAAAGCAATTTCCTTCACGATGCCATTCTCAACATCCAGTTCAATGTTCGTGCTGCAAGTGCCCTTGGTTTTATAAACGTATTTCATTATTCTTCGCCTTCGTCCTCAGCAGGTTTCATGTTTGTGTACACATTCTGTACATCTTCATCTTCTTCCAGACGCTCTACCATCTTATCGATCGTGGCACGTTGTTCCGGAGTCAGGTCCTTTTCATCATTCGGAATACGGGTAAACTCAGCACCCTTCACTTCGAAACCATTCTCTTCAAGATATTTCTGAATCTGGGCAAATGACTTCGGATCACCGTAAAGTGTGATTTCATCACCATCTTCATCATATTCTTCTTCTACTCCGTAATCAATCAGTTCCAGAATCAGATCATCCATGTCCACACCTTCTTTCTTTGTGATAGTGAACATTGACTTCCAGCTGAACATAAAATCAAGGCTACCCGAAGTACCCAATGTTCCGCCAAACTTATTGAAGACACTGCGAACGTTAGCCACAGTACGGGTCGTATTGTCTGTAGCAGTTTCTACAAATACTGCAATACCAAACGGACCGTAACCTTCATAATTCATCTCTTTGTAGTCCTTTTGGTCCTTGCCCATTGCATTCTTGATAGCGCGTTCCACGTTATCCTTCGGCATGTTCTCACGTTTGGCAGTGGCAACTACTGCACGCAGATGCGGGTTGTTTTCAGGATCGGGACCACCGGCTTTTACAGCGATAGCAATTTGTTTACCGATTCTCGTAAATGTACGGGCCATGTTGCCCCATCTTTTCAGCTTGGTAGCTTTTCTATATTCGAACGCTCTTCCCATTGGTTTAAAATATTTGCCTCACCCCGCCTCCCCTATCCCGATAGAAAAAGCGAGCGTGAGTTTTATTAATTATTTAATTGTTATTTTTATGTTCCGTATTATCTGAGCTTTGCTCCCAGTTTATCTTCAAGGTTCTTCACCAGTTTCGACATGATTTTATCAATCATTTTATCGTTCAGAGTCTGACTCTCGTCCTGAAGCAGGAAGCTGACAGCATACGATTTCTTACCGGCTTCAAGATTCTTGCCTTCATAAACATCGAATAAAGAAACTTCTTTCAGAAGCTTTTTCTCCGTTTCATAAGCTATCTTCTCGATCTCGGCAAACTGTACTTTCTTATCCAGTAACAGAGCCAAGTCACGTTTTACGGCCGGGAACTTAGAGATCTCTTTATAGCTTACTTTCACTGAACGGATGGCTTTCATCAACTCTTTCCAGTTCAGCTCTGCATAATAAACTTCATTATCGATATCAAAAGCTTTCAGCAGTTTCCTGGTAATTACACCGAACGTAGCCAGTCTCTTGCCACCTTTTGTGTTCACAGTCAAGGCTGTAGAATAAATATCGTCACTCAGGTTACCCACCACCAGTGTATGCAATTCCAGTCCCAAACGTTTGAGAATATTCTCTACGTAAGCTTTCAGTTCATACACAGAACTGTTTTCATCTGCATGTGCCCAAGAGTTTGATACCATCTTACCGGTTACCCACAAGCCCAAATGGTAGTCTTCTGAATAAGGAGCCAATACCTTTTCCGGATTCTTCTTTTCTGCATCAAAGTGATAACAGTTACCGAATTCAAAGAATTTCAAGTCGGCATTCTTACGGTTTGCATTGTGAGCAATGCTTTCCAAGCCACCGAACAACAATGTCTGACGCATACAATTCAAGTCTGCACTCAAAGGATTCAACAGCATCACCAGATTCTTGGCAGCATAAGTTTCCACACCATCGTAATAGGCTGCCCGAGTCAAAGAGTTATTCAGTATTTCGTTGAAACCGCAACCAACCAGTTGTTCGGCTACCAGATTCTGTAACTTATTCGACTTGTCACAATCTCCTTTAGTAGTCAGACTCGACTTCAAAGTCGATGGAATTTCCACATTATTGTATCCGTAGATACGCAGGATATCTTCGATTACATCACAATCACGCTGTACATCTACCCGATAAGGAGGTACTGCCAATGTCAGTCCTTCGGCTGTCTCGTTCATGATTTTCATTTCAAGACTGGCAACAATGCTCTTAATCGTCTCTACCGGAATCACTTTACCAATCAGGCTGTGTACCTTTTCGTAAGTCAACTCGACAATAAAATCCTGTGCAGGAGCAGCACAGATATCTTTAATCTCCGAAGAAATGGTACCTCCGGCGAGTTCTTTCACCATCATGGCTGCCAGTTTCAGACAGTAGATAGTGATATTCGGATCAATACCTCTTTCGAAACGGAAAGAAGCATCTGTATTCAGACCATGGCGACGGGCAGTCTTACGTACCCATGTCGGATGAAAATAAGCACTTTCGATAAACACATCCGTTGTGGCCTCTGTAGAACCGGAATCAAGACCTCCGAAAACACCTGCAATACACATGGCGTCTTCTTTGTTGCAAATCATCAGGTCACGTTCATTCAACTTACGTTCTACTCCGTCCAGTGTAACAAACGGTGTACCCTCCGGCATTGTTTTCACAATCACTTCGCCACCTTTTATTTTGTCCGCATCAAAGCAGTGAAGCGGCTGCCCGAAAGCATGAACAATGTAGTTAGTAATATCCACTACATTATTAATAGGCCGCAATCCGATGATACGCAACTTATTCTGCAACCATTCCGGGCTCTCTTTTACTGTAACGCCCTTCACAGTAACGCCTGCATAACGAGGACATGCTTCACTGTTTTCCACAGTTACCTTGATATCCAGATCATGATTTTCGACAGCAAAAGCATCGACAGACGGCTTGGTTAATACAGCTTGTTTACCATTCTGTATCAGATAAGCATACAAGTCACGCGCCACTCCATAGTGTGAACAAGCATCCGCACGGTTCGGAGTAATATCTACTTCAAGTACATAGTCGCTCTTTACATTATAATAATCTTTGGCAAGTGTTCCCGGCACTGCGTCTTCTGGCAATACAATGATGCCGTCATGTGATGTTCCGATACCAATTTCGTCCTCAGCACAAATCATACCAATAGACTCTACACCACGAATCTTCGACTTCTTGATCGTAAAACATTCGTCACCATCATAAAGCTTCGTGCCCAGAGTGGCAACAACTACTTTTTGTCCGGCAGCGACATTAGGTGCTCCGCACACAATCTGAGTAGGTTCGCCGTTACCCAAATTTACGGTTGTGATGTGTAAATGGTCTGAATTCGGATGTTCAACGCAAGTCAGCACTTCGCCAATCACGAGGCCTTCCAGTCCGCCTTTAATCGTTTGAACTTCTTCCACTCCACCTGTTTCCAGTCCGATAGAAGTCAGCGCAGCCGCCACTTCATCGGGCGTCAGATCGAAATTGACATACTCTTTCAGCCAATTATAAGAGATATTCATATCATTAAGTTTTTTATGTTTTCAAAAGTGACCCGCAAAGTTAATAAGATTTTTTGGTTGACAGGGAATGAATGCTTATAAAAAAACTCCCGGTCACCTTTAAAAAAGGATGACCGGGAGGCTTTTTTCATCAGACTTGCCACCGAAGCATCATTCTGTCATCTGATGCAGGTGGAAATATTTCTTCATAAACAAGACATACACTACACTTAATACGATGATTGCTCCCATCAAATAGCAATAACCATTGCCGGGAATTAACAGATAGCCAACTATAATTACAGCTTGTGACATCATATAAATCAATGAGACCACCACATGTGGAATTTTCAATTCATTTGCCATCAACTGGTATAGATGCTTGCGATGCGGCAAACCAATATTTTCATGTAACATAAGCCGATGAATAATAGTCAGTACACTGTCTACTCCATACACCGCAAGCAAAACGATCCAACTGAAATTCTCTGTCCGAATTATTAGTTTGCCTACCAAAAAAAGAACAACGAAAGCAATACTGACCGATCCGACATCTCCGGCAAAGCATTTTGCTTTCTTGCGAAAATTGAAAAAATTAAACACCAACACCGCACAAAGCATAGTGTATATAAGATCCCCTTCCACAAAACGAACCATTTGCATATTGACAAAGGCTAAAGCAAGTAATACAATTAAAGAATAACCTCCTGTTATGCCATTAATCCCGTCCATAAAGTTATAAGCATTAATAATTCCCGTACAAACAATCAGGGCAACAAAGACCGTCCACCAAGGCAAACTGAACAATCCCCATTGATAGAACATTAAAGCCATTGCCGTAAAATGAAAGACTAAACGCAATCCTTGCGAGGTAGAACGGATATCATCCACAAAACTGATAAAAGTAATCAAGGTCAAGGCCAATATGAACCAGGGATATTCAAAATGGTTTGTCAGAAAATAAACCAACGCCCCCAAATAAAAGATAATTCCCCCACCCCGCAGCGTGATCCGGGTGTGCGAACTACGCTCGTTAGGTTTATCGATAATGTTACATTTATCAGCGATACGAAAATAAAGAAGTTCTACTAAGAATAGCAGAACTAAAATCATCAAATAATACATAAATTATTCATTCTTGTCTATTAAATGAAACCAAAACTGAAGCCCTAAAAAGCCTAAAGCTGCCAATCCCATCAAAAGCCCTATTATCGAAAGAAGAATATTCACCACACTTTCTTCTATCCTATTCTATTCTATTCGAAAATTCTCTAAAACATTCATAGGTTTCCATCCAAGTTCTCGTACTGCCTTTTCATTACTAAAGGTCAAAGAGCTTGTGATTTTGCGAAGTTTCAAAGAATTAATCGGAGCTTTTGCTCCCAGACAGTCGCCCATTACAGCCATACTTTTAGCCAACCAATAAGGAATAGATATTGGTGTTTTTTTATTCAATTGCTTACATATCACCATCTCCAACTCACGAAAACTCGGCTGGTAACTGTCACAAACATTATATATTCCACCCTTTTCTATTAACATAGGAAGAAGATTTGCAATATCCTGAACCATCAGAACACTCTTTCTTGCTTTTCCTCCTGCAATACTCAGATACTTATTAGTTTTAATCCCATGAATCATCGCTCCTAAATTTCCCGGAGGATTAGGTCCGGCAATCAATGAAGGACGGAGTATACTTAACTTTACATTATACATAGCACACCATCCTTCCAGGTATTTCTCAGCCTTAATCTTACTCAAAGCATAAGGAGTCGTTCCATTTAAAGGATGCTCTTCCGTGATATTCTCACCCGAATCACAACCATAAACAGCAACGGTACTTATAAAAATAAAAGCTTTAGGAATACCACTATTCTCTAAAGCAGTGCATAAATTCTTAGTACCTTGAAGATTTACATCAAAAAAGGCTTGTTTTTCCTGTTCATTTTCAGGTATCGTATGAGCTTTTCCTGCAGCATGGAGTACAACATCGTACTTGATGTCCAGTTTAGGAATATCCGACACTAAATTTATAGTATAATTATCCAGAAGAGTTAAGCCAATAGTTTCTAAGTTGTACTTTTCTTTTAGTAAAGGATAGATATTGTGCCCAAAAAACCGGAAGCGCCAGTAAAAAGAAGATTCATTGATTATATTATTGAAAATATTGCTTGATTTTGGGTAATAAACGATATAAAGGATATAGCATACTCACTTTTATCCCGTTCTTTTTAAAAGCATTTATGCATTCAAGATTTCCTTTTCTAATATTAGATAGATTCTTACTTGTAGTTCCCCCTAATCGCATCCTGACTAAAGGTTCAGGAAGATAATATAATTTGATATGCTCTTTATCAATCAAACGAAGCATCAACTCAAAATCTGCTGCGAACTTAAAATCTAAATCGAACAACCCATATCTCTGATATACTTCTCTCTTCACATAAAATGTAGGATGAGCTGGATGCCACCCTTTACTGAAAGGACGTTGGCTTCCTGATTTCCAATACCGAACTATTTTAGATATATCGTTTTGAGCAACATAATATAAATCAGCATAAACAGCATCAATAGAATTATCTGATTCAAAGCATTTTATCACTTTTTCTATTGCATTAGGATCAGATATTAAATCATCAGAATTAATAATCCCAATCACATCTCCTGTTGCCATTTGAAAACCTTTATTCATCGCATCATACAAGCCATCGTCTTTTTCACTAACCCACTTCAGACGTCCATTAAACAATGGTTCATACTCTTTTATAATCGCCACTGTGTTATCTTTCGAAAAACCATCTATTATTATGTACTCTATAGCTTGATGAGTTTGTGATAATACAGAAGTTATAGTATCACGTAGTGTCTGTGCGCTATTGTAAGTTACTGTAACTAAAGAGAAACTCATTTATTCAAATATTTTCGTTTTAATAAATAAAAAAGCATACACAACCGATACTTTATCTTATACATTAATGAGTATTTACTTCCTTCCCCTCCAAAACTAACATTTGAGCCATGTCTTCGATATAGTATTAGTTGGCGAGGCAGAAAAAAAGAGTTACTATGCATTTCAACAGATAATCCTATCCATATATCATGCATCGCTATATTTCTAGGAAAAGGTAATATATAACCTAATACTTCTTTTCTAAATGCCATACAGCACCCCAAATAAGTGTTCTTAATTAAATTCTTCCAAAAACCTTTTCCTGACAAACGCCCCATAAAAAAAGACTGAGAAATTACATTCAATTCCGCATCCACCACCTTACAATCCGACACAACCAAATCATATTGAAGCAAATATTGCAGCATACTTTCTACTTTATCGGGAAGCCAAACATCATCTTGATCACATAAAAATATATAATCGCCTTTTGCATATTTTAAGGCATTTTCAAAGTTTTGGATAGGAGAAAAGAAATTATTACCGACTAAAAGCCTTATTCGAGGGTCATTGAAGGTTCGAATCAAGTCTACTGTACTGTCGCCAGAACCATCATCAGAAATAATAACTTCATCATTGGAATGCAATTGCATTAGTACTGATTCTAATTGTTCTTCAATATATTTCTCTCCATTATAGGTAGCCATACAAACTGTTATCATCGTTTTAGCAATATTTTATTACATATATATATTACCCATACCAACATCGTATTGAACGCATTAAAAAAACACCCCATCAATATACAAAAGACAACTACCCCCCATGAGATTATGTATTCCGGACAATTCTTTTTCTCATACCTTTCGAATAACATAACAGCAATCATTCCATATAAACAATTAAGAACAACAACCCCTGCATATCCAAAATCAAGATATGGATCTGCGATATAAGTAGATAAATTTTGTTGTGTTTGAAACTCTGCGACATTATCCAATGGTTCACTTATATTCAATAGTTTAACTATTGGCTTTAATGAATTTCTACCATTAGAAGAGTAATTCAATACTTCTTTTTGTTGTATTACATCATTCATCTTATAGAAATTAACAGAAGAATATGATATTAGATAAGATTCTAAAATAGATGTTTCATATTGGGTATTTCCTATTCTCCTAAGCACTTTATTTATTCCATCAAAAGTACTTCCAGACCTCACATTACCCATAATAATGAATAAACTGATAAACAAAAAAATTATACTAATAAACTTTGGGGCACTTAATTTTGTATAAAATTCTAAATATATCAATCCTGTTATTATAAACATCAAAAGAGAAGTACGACCAAAATTATTAACAAATACAAACAGCAAAAAAGAAACAATACAATTTCTAATTCGTGTCTGTATAATTCCCTCTTTCGCTAAGATGAGAGACCAATAGAATAATATAGGAGTCAATAAAACAAATGTATGTAAAACGGAGTTAGATTCACCAACTTCTCCATAAATATCTAAACTTTGTCCTATCACAAAGATAGGTATGTAACCAACATTTTTGATCTCATAAATAAAACAAGAAAAAGTTAGTACACATAGAATGTAATAAAAGATTCTTTTTGTCCTGTTTGTAAAAACCGGGAAAGTAATAATGTGTATTTGAGGCAAACAAAATACACCTACAAAATAAGCTGCTACACCACATAATATTATCAAGAGCAACTCATTCGAGAAGCGAATATTCTCTGATAGTGGTAATACACTATATGCAAATAGTCCTACAAAAACAAGATATACAGAAGATGGGTTTACTATTCTTTTAAATCGAAAAAAAGAAATAAGCATAAAAAGTAATACTACATCTATGATTGCAATAAAAAGCCAAATAGAATCTGTTTTTATTCCCCAATTTGAATATCTGGAAAATAATAATAGATCTGATACAATTAATAGGCTTAGAAAAATAAAAGAAAAAACCAGATTACGAGTTTTTACTTTAAAAAAGATCATATAAAAAACGTATTGGTCTAAATAATAACTTACCTAACTTATATTCATAAGATTTTGCAATCAAATAATACTCAAATGAATACTTCGGATTAAAGAAAACGGTAGAAAATAAGTGTTTATGATTCTCGTATATAGTTTTACGTAATAATGAATAATAATCTTCAGAAATACTTTTATTTCTAGAATAGCCTCTGATTCTATAGTAAAAAATAGCCTGCTTTGCACAAACAACTTCACCACCAAACTCTAACATAGACAACCAAAAATCCCAGTCCTCTAAGCCCTTTGCCATATTTTCGTTAAAACCTTCCGTTTTTTCAAAATCAACTTTACGGAACATAGACGTAATCACAAATAGATTTCGCCCCATTAACTTTTCTAAAGAGTAATCAGTTGATGGTATCACACGATGGATTTTACCAAATTGCACAACAGTACTTGTTACCACCTTCACAGATTGTTCTTCATCCAAAATAGGATACATACATTCCAAAAAATTACGAGATATTTTATCATCACCATCAAGGCATAAGATGTACTCTCCTTGTGCCATTGCTATACCTCTATTTCTGGCTATACATACTCCTTGATTTTTTTGACATATATAATGAAAACGAGGGTCCTTTTCCACATAGGATAAAGCCACGTTTTCAGAATTATCAATCGAACCATCATTTATGATAATACATTCCCAATCAGAAAAGGTTTGCATTACTACAGAATCTAATGTTTCAGCCAAATATTTTCCTTGATTAAAACAAGGAATAATCACTGATATCTTCATATATCAAATAAAATTATTAATATCTATTTCGTTAAAACGCTTATTTCTCAACAATCTCTTTTTATGGTAATTATTTCGCACATAATCATTTAATAAGAGTCCATTTATTATAAATGACAAAAGCACACGTACTTTTATTATAGCAATTCTAATACATTTTCTTATTTTATGTCGGTTGTCCTGTATCCGAGTATTTTCATTATAAAGCAATAGAGGATTAGTAGAAGATATTCCAGTTATTGCATCAAACAAAACCAATGGTATAGGTATGTACTCAAAAGTACACCCCTTATGATATAATCTATATAACAGTTCATAATCAGCGGATATCCGATAAGAAGTATCAAATACATTTTCCTTAAGCAATTCTCCTTTCACAAGAGTAGCTGGATGAGATATAGGAAAATATGATTCAAAATCACTCAAAGCACCAGGTTTTAAAAGTAAATTTCCAAAATCAAATTTGCATATGACATCACCATATAAAACATCAGCTTTCACTTTCTTCTCATTAAAGCATCTTATACAATCTTCCAATATGTGGGTGTTCAAATAAACATCTCCTGCATTTAGAAAATGGATCCATTTTCCAGTAGACTTTACAATACCTTTATTCATAGCATCATAAATACCTTTATCTGGTTCGCTAACCCAATAGGATATTTTCTTTTCATATTTCTTGATGACCTCTATTGTTCCATCTGTGCTACCACCATCTATAATGATATATTCGATATTGGAATATGTTTGCCCAATGATACTAAGAATAGTAGCCTCAATCACAGTAGTAGCATTATAACACACTGTAATAACAGACACCAAAGGTAAATAAGTGCATTGCTCCATCAAATTATAAATTTCAAAATGGTTGTTTCTTTTCTTTACATACATCAAATAATGTTCTCTCCAAAGTCCCTTTTACTATATTTCATAGCCAGAAGTCCGAAGAATTGTTATAATATCTTTGACCCTGTTATCCCAAGAAGATATTTTTCTTGCCGTCCGATAGTTTCTATCGACTAATTTTTGAAAAGAGCTTATATTAAGTAATATATCTGAAAGTTGTTTTTTAGGATCTTCCCAATCCACATCAATTACAGGATTATAACCTATCAACTGGATCAATTCATTTGGAGCCCGACCTACTATCAGATTTCGGCTAAGCATTGCCTCCCAATATCGTTGAGTCAGAGTTTCTATATTACCAACTTTTTCCGGATGTGTATCCACTTGAGGAAAAGAAATCACTATCTTTATATTGGGTAAAGCCTTCAACAAAGCTTTTGCAGTAGGAAATGCTAGTTTAGTAGTCATTCCATTTGTATCGTATTCATTACAAAGAAAACTCGAAAAGATACCTTCTGATTTCAAATCACACAAAATCTTGTGATAATCAGCCTTTTGCCTTCCAAGCTCATAAATCTCAATGCTTCGTTCCGTCAAATCCTGACCAGGCACATAATCCAATATATCTATACCTTCAGGAAGCCAATGGACATTTATGTTTGGTAGTGTTTCTTTTATCCTTTGTGCAACTTGGCTAGAAGTCACAAAACATGTTCTACAATTTAATCTTCTTAACGAATAAATCTGCTCTTCCCAATTAAAAGGCCAACTATCCCAAAATACTGGAATTATTTCATACAATAGACTATACGGAAATGACGTATACATTAATCCACCACCCCAAGTAGAGACAATAATCGCTTTATTATTACACCGATAAAAGAAAAAATTTATCCAATGTCCCAGTTTGATCATCACAGCACTCAGTTTCAACCGCACACACACATGCAATTCATTCACAAATGGTATGTTTTGTCTGATGCAAGCTTCTACAAACTGATGCATATAGAACTGGAACTCCCCTTTTTTTCTAGAAATATTTTTAATATAAACTTTCATCTTATTTAGGTTTACTCCAAAGATCAACAATCTCCTTTTGCAAAGCAGTGTATATACTTTCTACTTTTCCATTCTGATATTCCCATTTACATACATAAGTCATCATATAATAGCTTAAGAAAGAATAAAATAAAGCTAAAGCTTGCCGTCCTTTGAACAACCCACCTCGCAAAAAAACAAAACGAAGCACAGTCCTTATTATGATTTTATTTATTAGGGATAGAGGTTCCGAAGAAGAAGCCTCTCCTTTCCAATATCTTACATTTCTTTCTATAATACTCTCAGCACTTTGATGAGTCAAATGATAATAAGCAACTTTAGGATCAGTAAAAGGAATCTGATACAAGCGGGAGGATGTAGGAGTTAAAACAGCATGTACAGAGTTGAGATTAAGATTCAATGCACTTACCCGAAAAATCTTATTCATGTGCTCTGTATACCAAGGAGAATACTTCTCACAACAACCTAGAAAATATGGTTTATACGGTACAGAGACAATATCATATTCGAAATTACAGTTATTTATAAGTTCTTTCATGTTCCGCGCCAATTTGGGATGAATCAAATCACTTGCTGTAACAATCATACACCACTCTGTTGTACAATTCTTAATAAAATATTCAATTTCATTGGAATCATATTTTTCGGTATGCTCTTTTGTTAAAACCGTCACATTAGGGTATTGTTTTGCTATTTTTACCGTATCGTCAACACTTCCTTTATCTAATAACAAGATTTCATCACACCACTGAAAACACTCCAATACATTTTTAAGGCGTTTTTCTTCATTATATACAGGTAAAAAAGCTGTTATTCCAGCTTCTCTTTGATTACTCATATAATACGTATTTTTTTTGAAATTCAGCTCTATTATTATACAATAGCCAACCCAATATTAAACCCACCAAAGCAGCTAGAGAATAAGACAACACCAATCCGCTTAATCTATAATAAAGAGTACACGGAAAGACTATTAAAAAAACAACAGCTAGATTAATTAAAGATACCCTTAAGAAAGGCTCTTTCTTAAAGCATCTAAAGTAAATAGCCCAACAGGATGTAATCTGTGTGAATACAGAGGATAATGACATTATTAGGAACAACGACATCGGAAGTAACTTAGACGCAATATGCAGTATATTAAACTGAATAAGACATAAAGCTACAATGATAAATCCCATACAACTCAAAAGTACCAATACAGCTAGTATCTTAGAAAATGATTTATCCAATTCTTTAAAATCTCGTAATGACACCAATTTAGACAAATTGGGTACTTTAGTGTATATCCAATTCATTGAAACAGATGAGACCCCGTTTATCACACTTAATGTCATTCCAAGTTGCCCAGCAGCAGCACTACCTATTGTGGCAAACAGAATCGGATTGAAAAACTGAAAAACCAAAGAACTGCTAAGCCATCCCACAGCTACCTTCCATTGAAATGGAAATATCTCTTTCTTGTAATTAATAAAATGAATAGTTACTTTCCTATATATATTCAAAAACAAAATTCTGTATCTGTAAGAAACAAAAATAAGAATAGCCACACCACCAGCTAAACTCGAACATCCTCCAACATATAGCTTCATACCTCCTATCAGTCCCACCCATAATATCAGCAAACTTACAGTTTGCTGAATAAAACGGATAAAACAAACCTCTTTCATTAAATTTAATCCTTCTAAGAAGGATAAGAAAGGATTTAAGAAGAAAGATAAAGATGTTGAAACACAAAGCAGTAACCAAGGAATTTTCCAACTAACCCCAATATTACTATTTATTGAAAAAAAGACACAGCCACCTATAAACAAAACAATCAGTAATCCTATAGCCAAATAGGAATAATATTTAACACATAATCGTAATACAGAAGCTAAACGAGAGAGATGAAACTCTTTTCCTACTAAATCATCCTTTCCTTTCCAATCTAAATGTGCTTTCTCGTGAGCAACAAACTGAGTAATAATAGAGTTAAGCCCCAATTCAAAGAATACCTGTATATACAATACACTGATAAAAGTATAATAGTATCCTTGTTCTACTAATGTTAATTTTTTTGCGATTAAATAAACCGTTAGAAAGCCCCCAAAGCCACTGAGAATCTTACTTAATGAAGAGTAAATGACAGCAGCATCTAATTGCAAAAAATTATATATATTTTTTAAAAACACTCTTTGAAATCATTTTTTAATCAATTAATAGACATAAGCGAATCCTATAAATGTAATTAAGCCTCACCTCATAAAGAATAAAGGAACAAAAGCTAAAAACATTCATCAAGCCTCTAATAGCATATTCTCCTTATATTCTTCTTCTGACAATAAAGGTAAAGGCTTGGAAATAGGCTTATCATATTCCAATTTCGGAGAAACACTAGTCAAGCCTTCTACCACACATTCAATAATACAGTTATGAGCCGCCCGTATCTCTTCCCTCAAATCAGGATCATCTAAACGGTTAACAGTCAATCTAAAATAAGGTAAACCATAAGCTGCAGAAAGAGATTTAATATCAGGCACTCTGTAGCCTCCACCAAAAGTAGTTCCACACATGCGATCACCAAAATACAAATGTTGGAATTGAGTGATCATACCTAAAGAAGCATTATTTAATACCATTACTTTAATAGGAAGATTATATTGAGAAATAAGCATCAAAGACTGGATAGCCATATGAAAACCTCCATCACCATTTATGGAAAAAACTTTTTTATTTGGATTGGCAAACGAACACCCGATGGCTACCGGTAATGAAAAGCCCATTGGGGCAAGTCCGCCACTTGTTACAAATTTTTGACCGGATTTTAACCGTAAGGTTTGAGCCGCCCACATTTGATTCTGACCTATATCCGCACATATAACATCGTCGGTTTGAGTCAAAGAATCAAAATACTGCATGAAGCGATATGGAGATTTGTTTTCAACAAAACGCTCTATTTCTTCATCCTGACCATATCGTTGCTTGAGCCCATGCAGGAAAAAATTCCACTCTGAAATGTCCCCTAAAGAAACCGGCATTTCTTTTTCTTTCTGTAGAAAGCAATCAATGGTACAATTCACTTTTTTACGATTCAATAAACGATGATATTCCAGTTCGTTGTCATCAATATCAACATGAATGATGTGCCCATTTGATAAAAATTGATCCAACTGGGCACCGGTCTGTCGAGTATCCAATCTGGTTCCTAATGCAATCAGCAAATCGGCATTGGCAACGCCCATGTTAGCACAACGGTTGCCATAACTGCCTATCATCCCAATATAATTATCGTATGTTTCATCAATAGCCCCTCTACCCATTAAAGAAGTAATAACCGGGAAATGGTGCCGTCTTATGAAATCATTCAGCAAAAACATATCCGAATTGCAACATCCTGCCCCTAAAAGCAACATGGGACGATGGGACGACTCCATTAATAACCTGATTTCCTCCCAGGCTATCAAAGGATTATTTAAAATACTCTCACCGGAATATCCGATCAATGTTTCCGGATTAATTTCCTCCCGTTGGATATCCATTGGCAGATCCAGCAGTACAGGCCCTTTTCTACCCGACAAAGCAATATATAAGGCTTTATCCAGTTCATATTTAATATCTTCAGCCTTATCTATCAATTTGGCATATTTAGTGACCGGCTTAACCATACTTACAATATCCGTCTCCTGAAAACCTTGCTGACGGACAGGCTTATCATATTTGTATTCATATGTATTTACCTGGCCCGTTATATAAAGAACCGGAATAGAGTCAAAATATGCGTCAGCAATACCCGTCATCATATTAGTAGCTCCAGGACCACTGGTCGAAATAGCAACTCCAAAAAGTCCGGATTCTTTCGCAAAGCCTTCTGCAGCGATAGCAGCGGTCTGTTCGTGGTAAGTTTGAATAAATTGCATATTCGGATTCTGAGAAACAGAATCGACCAGATGGGTGATCATTCCACCTATATATCCGAATATGCATGTACTCCCCGGGACTCGATATACGATATTATATAGTCAGATACTTTCATGTTGTTTTTTATAATAAGTGATAGTATACTCCAAACCGGCATTTAACGGTGTATTCTCAAAGTGCCCAAACGACTTTACAAATTTCGACACATCACCTTGCACCAACATTGGTTGACCGGCACGATAGGGCAACGCACCAAAACGCAACTCAAAAGCCGGATTTAATCTATCTCTCAAATGTTCAAGAAGTACTCTTAATTCGATCACAGTAGAAGATGATAAATTATAGACACCGCAGGGAGCTTTCCCTGAACATACTTTCATTACGGCATTGGCAAAGTCCTTCACATATAAATAAGCGTAGCGTTGTTGCCCTAAAGTCAGATCCATACCAGCCATATTGTCAAGCATATTAGTCAAAAGACCGGGGATCAGCCATTGGTTTGACTCCCGCTCTCCGTATACGGAAAAAACTCTTAACCAGTACCAATCAATCCCACGTAAATCACAGAAAGAACCAACCATCCGGGAAACCATGGACTTCACGTATCCATAGCTATTGACAGGAAACAAGCCGGCATTTTCAGAGACTATCCCATCAAAATCCCCATATTCGGCCTGACTACCCAAAGCTATAAATTTAGAAACGTTACTTTTCTCTGCTATATAAAGCAAAGAATTCATAAAGTCAATATTAGACAGTTGGACCGGCCAATCGTATCTATTGCCAGACAGGACCCCCGTCCAGGCTGAATGAATAATAATATCAGGGCTAAAAGAGCAAGCTTGCGATATCCAGATAGGGTTATCCGAGTTTATGACTTGTACATGATCGATGAAAGAGGTACAATTGTTCAACGAAGACATTGACCGTTTGGTTATCATCAGGTTAACATCGTTTGCCAGCAAGGCTTCTGCAATATGCGATCCTAAAAAGCCAGTCGCCCCCGTCAATAATATCTTCATTTCAATAAATAATCTTTTATCTGGTCAACACAAACATCATACACCGCCTCTTCCCGGTATCTCTTATACCAGTCCACCGTCAATCCGACCGTCTGCCCGATATTCATCCTAGGCTCCCAGTCCAGACGGAACCGAGCCTTGGAGATATCCAACATCAAAAGCCGGGCTTCATGCAATGCATCCGGAGTAGAAAGGTCACGCAGTTCCCCCCGCCCATACTCGGACACAACCCGGGTGGCCACATCCCAAACTGTCGAGATGGACTCGGAACGGGGACCGAAGTTCCAGCCCTCACAATAGTCCGTAGGGGCGTCCCACATCTTTTGTGCGAGCAGCATATAACCGCTCAACGGTTCAAGCACATGTTGCCAGGGACGGACAGCCTTCGGGCTGCGGATATCGATCGTCCGTCCCGATTCCAATGCACGGATACAGTCCGGAATGATACGGTCCAAGGCCCAGTCGCCACCGCCGATCACATTACCAGCACGTACACTGGCTATGCTTTTGCCGTGTCGGGCATACTCCGAGGGGTTGAAGAAAGAACGCCGCCACGAAGCAATCGCGATCTCAGCTGCCCCCTTACTGCTGGAATAAGGATCGTAACCGCCCATAGCCTCGTTTTCACGGTAACCCCAGATTTGCTCTTTATTCTCGTAACATTTATCTGTGGTAATCATCACACCTACCTTCACGCTATCCGTAGAACGGACTGCCTCAAGAACATGGATTGTTCCCATTACATTGGTTTCGTAGGTTTCAACAGGGATGTCATAACTCAAGCGAACCAGAGGTTGGGCAGCAAGATGAAAAACAATCTCAGGTTGATATTCCTGAAAGATAGCCTTTATACGCTCACCATCGCGGATATCGGCACGAAGGTCAGCCTTAATTTTCTCGCCGATACCGGAAAGTACGAAATTGTCTCGAGCCGTAAAAGGGTCTTGGGCCACACCAATCACCTCGGCCCCCAATTCATGGAGCCAGATAGAGAGCCAGCTGCCTTTAAAACCCGTATGACCAGTGACAAGGACGCGTTTGCCTTGATAGAAATTATTAAACAGATCGACTTTCATTGATTACCACACTTTCCAGGGAGCAACTCCCTGATCCCACATTTCATTCAATTCTGTATTGTCTCTCAGAGTATCCATCGGTTTCCAGAAACCCGTATGGCGGAAAGCGTGCATCCGGCCCGCCTTGGCTATAGACTCGAGGGGCTGACGCTCAAAGATGGTGGAGTCACCCTCAGGGATATAATCGAACACTTCGGGTTCACACACAAAATAGCCCGCATTGATCCAGTTACGGTCACCGTCGGGCTTCTCCTGGAAAGAGAGGACCTTGTCCGTATCGAGATCGAGCTGCAGGGCGCCGAACTTACCACCGGGTTTGTAGGCCGTAAGGGAAAGGAGGCAGCCCGAAGACTCGTGAGCCTTCAGGGTATCACCGATGTTCAGGTCGGTGACACCGTCACCATAGGTCAGCAGGAAACGTTCGTTCCCGAGATATTTCTGTACACGCCGGATACGTCCGCCCGTTTGGGTATTCAGCCCGGTATCGACCATCGTGACTTTCCAGTTCTCGGAATGGTTGTCCAGAATGGTGGTCGTATTGTTGGAAAGGTCCACGGTCATATCGCTGTTATGACGGAAATAATTGGCGAAATACTCCTTGATGATATATTGTTTATAACCGCAGCAGATCACGAAATCGTTGATGCCGTAATGGCTGTAGGTTTTCATGATATGCCAGAGGATGGGTTTACCACCGATCTCCACCATAGGTTTGGGGATCAGGTTAGTGGCTTCGCTCAGGCGGGTGCCGAAGCCACCGGCTAAAATGACGGCTTTCATTATGCTTGACAGATTACTGAAGGTTAATAACCGGAAATTACTTGCGGGAAGAGACAAAGTCACGGATCGTACCGATCATGTGGTCGAGCATGACACGGGTCATGCCCGGATAGACACCGATCCAGAGGGTATGATTCATAACGTAATCAGTACCTTCCAGATTGCCGATTACGCGGTAGCCCTCACCCGTGGAGCGCATTTCATCAAAGGCGGGATGCTTCAGAAGATTGCCCGCAAACAGGTTGCGTGTCTGGATCTTCCTGCTCTCCAGGTGTTGGGAAAGGTCGTTACGGGTGAAGCCAGCATCTTCCTTCACCGAGATGAGGAAACCGAACCAGCTCGGGTCGGAGTTCTTCTGCGCTTCGGGAAGGATAAGGCCAGATGTACCCGCAAGGCCTTCTTTCAGGTAGGCGAAATTCGACCGCCGGGCTTCGACAATGGAGTCCAGCTTCTCAAGCTGGGCACAGCCGATGGCGGCCTGCATATCGGTCACTTTCAGGTTATACCCGAAATGGGAATAGACATATTTATGGTCGTAACCTACCGGAAGGTCGCCGAACTGTTTGCTGAAACGATATTTGCACGTGTTGTCAACGCCCCCGATACACCAGCAGTCACGGCCCCAGTCACGGAAAGAGTTCACCAGTTTGTGCAGCAGAGGATCATCGGTATAGACAGCACCGCCCTCACCCATCGTCATGTGGTGCGGAGGATAGAAACTGCTCGTACCGATATGGCCGATCGTACCTGTTTTCTTTTCCACACCACCGATTGTATAAGTAGAGCCAAGGGCATCGCAATTATCCTCTACCAACCAGAGGTTATGTTTATCACAGAAATCTTTGACAGCCTGCAAATCAAACGGGTTACCCAAAGAGTGAGCAATCATTACCGCTTTAGTTTTGGGAGATAATGCGGCTTCCAGTTGAGTCACGTCGATATTGTACTCGGGGATGGTGACATCCACAAAAACAGGGACCGCACCATACTGGATGCAGGGGGTCACCGTTGTGGGAAAGCCGCAGGCTACCGTGATCACTTCATCGCCCCGCCTGATCCTGCGCTCACCCAACTGCGGCGAGGTCAGGGCCATAAAGGCGAGAAGGTTGGCCGAAGAGCCCGAGTTAGTCAGGGAGCAATACTTCACACCCAGCCATGCGGCAAAACGGATTTCAAACTTCCGGGCCCACGGACCGGCGGTCAGCCAGAAATCAAGGGACGAGTCAACCAGGTTCACCAGTTCGCGGTCATCGAAATAACGGCCGCCGTAGTTGACAAAACTCTTACCGGGTTCGAAAGAGCGGGAGGACCCGTGAACCTCTTTGTAGTATTCCCGGGTTAAATCGAGAATTTGTTGCTTGAGTGTTTCTTTCTTACTCATATAATGTATTGTTTATATCAAACTGTAATTCTATGTTATGTAACAGAGGATGTGTGTAGTCTTTACCACTCAATATAACCCGGTCTTGTGGTATCTTCCAGTCGATATTCAAATCCGGATCATTCCAGGCAATAGCCCCTTCAGCTTCCGGATGATAGAAATTATCACATTTGTATTGGAAGATGACCTCTTCGCTCAGCACACTAAAACCATGTGCGAAGCCACGTGGAATAAAAAACTGACGGTGATTGTCTTCTTTCAATTCAACCGAAACATGTTTTCCAAATGTAGGAGAACCTTTCCGAATATCGACAGCCACATCAAGAACTGCACCCTTGATTACCCGTACCAGTTTGCTTTGGGCAAAAGGAGGTTTCTGAAAATGGAGACCGCGAATGACACCGTAGCTCGATTTGGATTCATTGTCCTGAACAAAAGTCGTTTGACATACATTTGATTCGAACTCCCCCTGATTGAAGGATTCGAAAAAGTAGCCACGGTCATCCTGAAACAGACGGGGCTCAAGGATAACAAGACCTTCAATTGATGTTCTTATTATATTCATTGGAATAAAAATTCTACTTTATGGATAATTCATCGATAACTTTCAATAGATATTGTCCATATTGATTCTTCAGCATCGGACCTGCCAATGCTTTCATCTCTTCAGGAGAAATCCAGCCCTGCCTCAGGGCTATGCCTTCCAAACAGGCCACTTTCAATCCCTGACGTTTTTCAATAACCTCGATAAATGTACTTGCTTCGGACAAAGAATCATGAGTGCCTGTATCCAACCAGGCGAAACCCCGCCCTAAAAGCTGGACCTTCAGTTCCCGATCGGACAGAAACCATTGATTGACCGTCGTGATTTCCAATTCTCCACGAGGGGAAGGCTGAATACTCTTGGCTACTTCCACCACCTTATTGGGATAAAAATAAAGACCCACAACGGCATAATTGGACTTAGGGACCTCAGGTTTCTCTTCGATACTGAGAACATTCCCAGCCTTGTCAAACTCCGCTACACCATAGCGTTCGGGATCGCTTACCCAATAACCAAAAACAGTTGCTTTGTTCTCCGATTCGGCTGTATGGACTGCTTCACGCAGCATACGGGTAAAACTTTGCCCATAAAAGATATTATCACCAAGAACCAGACATACAGAATCATTGCCTATAAACTTCTCACCGATAATAAATGCCTGTGCCAAGCCGTCGGGAGAAGGTTGCTCGGCGTACTCAAAACGTACTCCAAAGTCAGAACCGTCACCCAGCAAACGTTGAAAGCCGGGTAAGTCATAAGGAGTGGAAATAATCAATATTTCACGAATCCCCGCCAACATAAGTACAGAGATAGGATAATAAATCATCGGCTTATCAAATATCGGAAGCAACTGCTTACTGACTCCTTTGGTGATCGGATATAAGCGAGTGCCCGAACCACCGGCCAAAACAATGCCTTTCATGATAATAGATTACAGGTCAAATATTAATCAATATAACTATTCGGATACTGATTTTCCTCTATCATCTTCAGCATATCTACAGTCTCCTGTTCATCTATCGATAAAGTTTTATTATCCCAGTAATCTATAATTGCATGAGCTTCCTTTGCCAACTCTTCTTCAAAAACTTCTCCATAACAATATGTCAAAAGCTGACACTTGAGCAAAGAAGACGGGAGAGACTCTAACACAAGCAAGGAACGATCCAGAATAACCTGTTTCTTAGATTCCTTGTCGCCATAATCATAGATTGTTGCATTGTAGCCCATCAAGAGAGCCAGGCAAAGTCGTGCTTCTTCTTCCGGATTTTCTCCTTTCAAAGCAAACAAAGCATCAGATTTTTGAAGTACTTCAGTGTTTAATTGACGGAAACTGTCGGTATAGATAGGAGAACCGTCAGCGCCCAAATACAATAATTCGTGAGCCACATGTTGCAGCTCATGAATCTGGGTCATAAGAGTATTCATTTTATATGATAAAATATTACTGATTACGGTGCGAGAATGCGAAGGTAGCTTTTAGGAACCTTGACACTGGCAGATAAAACGCCACGAATACGGATAGTGACATAAGTACGATTAGAAAGACTGGCCAGTTCACCTTCAACTCCACAAAAATCTCCCTTGATAACTTGTACTTTGGTGCCAACTGCGAAACAATCATCGTTGAGGATAACAGCAGCAGGGTCGAGATTCATGACAAACATAAAATCTTTCATCTGCTTATCGGGAACAATAAGCATACTCTTAGTGTCAAAATCACGCATATAGAAAAGACGAACCCCGTATTCGTTGGCAATAGCACAAGCAAACTCTTTGGTAGCATGTACAAAAATAAGATTACGAATGACAGGAACTTCTACACGACGCCGGCGATATTTCAATTGACGAATGACAAATTGGGTCGGCAAAAAGTACTCGACGCCTATTTTCTCTAATGCGTCACGAGTAGTAAGCTCCTGATCCTTACGGGTACGGGCAGCGAACCAATATTCTTGTTGTTGAGACATTTAGAAGGATATATTCCTGAGTGATTTACTTAAGTCCGGGTATGCTTCGCAGTTGGGTGAGACTCTTTTTCTCAGCCAAACTGCAAGATTTTTTATGACTTATTTTAGGTGGAAACGAACGGATTCGATCAATTGATGTTTCAAAAGACGTTCGTTTAATAGCACAAAGGTATAAACTAAATTTTGATGTACAAAATATTTTTAGATGAAAAAGTAAATATACTTCTTTATGTGCTGATTATCAGATAATAATCTGATAATAAAAACAGCTTTTTACTTATTTTGCATGTGGTCTTTTATCTCCATAATTGATGTTTCAAAAGACGAACGTCTTTTGAAACACATTCACTGCTGAATATCAGTTAATTACAAAAGAATTTATTCTTTTTGTTCTTTTTACGCTTACCACATAACATACTGATAATAAATAAATTACCTAACAAAATAAAATCTTCATTATTCCATCTATAGAGGTTTAGAAATTATATACTCCCAAAAGCATTCTGTCACATTGTATTTTGAGTAACCTCAGGAATCCCTTATTTACGGACCACTGACTTAGTTGTTATAAAAAACACCGGGATTCCATTTTCACCAATATCATATCTCCACCAAATAAATCAGATCACCAGTCACAAGTTCAATAAACATGTACTAATTTCAATCAGTAAGCAACGGCAAAGGCATCCTATACCTCCAAAATAACATTCAGGAATGATTCATATTGACCTATGTTACAGAAAAGAATTCTATAGTTTTTGTTCAATAAATGAAACCGTTAGGCAAAAAGTAGGAGAATTTTCAATAAAAATGAATTTCGTAACTATACGAAGTTAACTTCGTATTTTCTTATAACTAACTTCTTCTTCACAAGAAGTTAATGTTTTGCAAAGACGAAGTTAACATCGTATGAAGAGTACACGTATGAAGAAACGAATTAAAGGCAAGTTAATGCTCCATCACTTGCTATTTCATCACTTTCTCAAGACAACAGAGTTTTTAAAACAAGAAAAAAGCAGACTTAAAGATACCAGAATCTCTATTTTACTATCAGAATAACAGAAGAGGCAAACTTAATGAGGAATAGAAAAGGAAGTCGACAAGAGATAAAGTATTTACCTCCCGTCGACTAATAATGATTTTATGATCGTGATACTTGGAATCCCTTATCCGACAGCGTCATTTCAACGAAGCGTGCACGAGGATTCGGAGCGTTTTCTGTCAGTATCTTACGAATACGAACAGCAGCTTGCGGATCTTTCGCTACCATATATAGGTACCCGCCACCACCGGCTCCCGGCAATTTATATCCCAAAGTATAATCTTTTATCAGATCGATAATTGCCTCCACAGCCGGAGGATTCGTTCCGCTATCCAATGCTTTGTTTTGTTCCCAGGTTTTTCCTACTAAACGGCCAAACTCAACAAAACTTCCACGCTGTATAGCTTCATTCATATCCAATGCATGTGCCTTCATTTCCGAGAGCAAATTGAGATGCAACGATGAATTGAGGAACATGGAACTGACTATTTCTGCCAAGATTCCTTTTGCCGTACGAGTTATGCCGGTATAATAAAGCAAGTGACAGTCTTTATATTCAGGATGCGTAAATAAATGATCGGGCAACCAACGCACCAATGGGCTTTGAGCAAAGCCCGCCTCGGTCTGAAGAAGCTTCACACCCTGCAACACACCTCCATACTGATCCTGCCATCCACCACCGGTAGTCAACAATTGTTCAAGAACAAGGGTGCGTTGACAAATCTCATTCTTATCCCAGGCTAAACCACAGAAATCATTAATGGCACCAAGTACGGTAGAAGCTAAAATAGAACTTGTACCCAAGCCGGAACCTGCCGGAATAGCCGCCAATAAAGTCACTTCAATACCTGCACCGAAATCTTTAAGCTGTTCCTCCAATGAAGCATAAGATACAGCAGAAAACGCAGGTGCAAAGCCTGCCAACGATAGAGCGGCTTTCGGTATAGAGAATGGTGAACCGATCTTCTTATAATCCTGCAATTCATCAAACGTAGATACTATTTCCATGGCACCCATATCGATAGAACGCAGGACGATATGGAAGTCTTTGCACGGCTTCACATAAACCTGTAAGGGAGGTTGTCCGTTCAACTCAATGGCCAGATTCACAACGTTTCCTCCCGAATAAAGTGAATAAGGAGGAGTGTCGGTCCACCCTCCTGCCATATCGATACGTACAGGACTGCGTCCCCAAACAATCTGATCGGAATATACATCCAGTTTTGGTTCACTCTTGCGGTTGCTGATCTCGCCCAACAATCCATCGCGCAGCAGATCAAAAGCAGCCTGTTCTTCCGGACGATAGTCTTTCCCGTCTAATTTCAAAATACGCGCACGCAACATCCGGTTATGGATTCGTGACATCTGCAGAGCATCCTCAGGCAATAACTCAGGCATATCCAAACCAAGACGTACAAAATCTTCGGCCGCATCGGCCAGATCGAGCTGATAAAAAACACTTTTTTCATGATTAACGGCCAATGCTTTCCAGTTTCCTTTCCGAAACTCTTCACGCTGTGCATACAAACGTTTCAGATTGGCACCTGCCGAAATCTCGTCTGCAGAGAAACGTTCGGAGCGTAACCAGATATTCTTTCCTTCCTCCAGTTTGGGTTCGGACAACATCCACCTCAACACCAATCCCAATTCTTCAGCAGAATTAACCAAAGGAAATACAGAAGCAGCCTGCAAGTCATCCGTACGTCCTTTCAAATCTGTATACGACAAACCGCGTTTGGCCATCCATTCACCAAAAGGAATACCCGTCAGGGTTGTTTTAGAATCTCTCAAATCTCCTTTGAAAACATCGTCCAGACCGTATGGACGGGCAACAAAGCCCTTATCTCCCATCGGAACCACATCTACACACACTCCGGCAGGAACAGTCAATGTCCAGTCATTTTCCGGTACACCGGTTATGATATGTCGTGAAGCTATCTTCCACTGAGCCCCTATATGGCTGTTTTCAATCCATAAATCAGCATTCTCTGCACAGAGAGGTATCTGCACTACAGCATTTTGGACAAACATAGCCGGATTGGGTTTTACTTTACGATGCATGATACGACGCTGATCGTACACTTTATTCTGCACAGAAAGAGTGGAAGAAATCAGCTCTTTACTGGTACCATAATGATAAAACTCTCCCCCGGGCAAAGGTAAAATAGCAACCGACAAAGTATTCACCTCTTCATCTTCAATGCACGGGTGTGCGCCAAGAGCCAATCCAAAATCGGAATAAAGATCGTAATATCTCAGTTCCTCAGAATTCTCTTTATAGGAACGCTTCATCAACACCTCCACAGCACGGTCACTCAAAAGCCAGATGCCAATATCCATCAGAAAAAGATGAGTCTTTGACAATGACTCCAGTTCATCCAAAGAAGGTTTTTGGAGCATGAAGTCAAGTTTTTCAGGATGTTTCCGGTCGGAAGCAAATACACCATGATGAGTGGCCAATGAAGGATCAACCCATAGTCCATAGCAAACTACATCTGCATCCGGAATGGTTTGTAAAGGCTTCTCCGAACGAATATATACATCACCGCTCGCAATCAATGTATGCAGATTTTCCGGAGCTAAAGACATGATCTTTTCATACAGAGGCAACTGTAAGGAAAGCAAGTTCTGCCCAAGGTGTTGCCCCCTCTCCCATCGGAACACAGGAACCGGTGTCAGTATCTTGCCCGATGGTGCGTAACCGGGCAGACGACGGCTTTGTCCGCCTGCATGCAACAGAATTCTTTTCTCTTTTCCCAGCCACCCGGAAAAAGAGGTCCCGTCAGCAAATTCGTTATAACATTCTTTCAGTAACCAAGCTGTTCCACCTCCGGAACCAAGTTTTTTGCCTACCGGATCGGAAGTACAAAACCAATCGGTACGGTTTACCCGCTCTAATTCATGAAAGGACTGAACCAGATTAGGAGGCAAAGATAGTAGTTTTTGCATATCGTCAGAGTTTAAATATACGTTCCATCATTTTCCATTTCTCGTGTGATGCTTGTCCGGGCAACGAACGCTGGAAACGGGACATATAAGCTTCCCATTCAGCCTGCCGAGGCAGTTTAGCCAGACGTTCGTTATCTTTTATCCAATCGAATTCATCTACCGTATCGACAATCATAAAGAGAGTATGTTCGTGGATATAAATCTGCATATCGAGTATCCCGACTTCACGGATACCTGCTTTAATTTCCGGCCACACATGCTGATGTTCTGCGACATAAGCACGAATCAATTCCGAATCGTCGTACAATTCGAGTGTTTGGCAATATCTTTTCATGGTATTATAAATTAAATAAATATCTTATTTCTAAAAAGGCAAAGGTCCGTCATTGCTTCCTCCGAACGGATTACCTCCCTGAGGGGCAAATTCAGCTGGAGGCGGAGGTACACTCCCGGTATTATTCATGCGCGACCCCAACATAGCTCCTGCATCAGGCAATGGAATCACCATATCGTCATCCGGATTCTGGAAACGGGTATATTCACCTTTGAATCGCAACAGAACATCGCCAACTGCACCATTACGATGTTTAGCGATAATAATTTCGGCCATTCCACGGAGATCGTTTCCTTTATCATCCTGAAATATCTTGTAATATTCGGGACGGTGAATGAAGCACACCATATCGGCATCCTGCTCAATGGCACCGGATTCACGAAGGTCACTCAACTGAGGGCGCTTTCCTTCAAGTCCTTCACGACTCTCGACGCCACGATTCAACTGTGACAGAGCAATAATCGGGATATTCAACTCCTTGGCAAGTCCCTTCAATGAACGTGAAATGGTACTGACCTCTTCCTGGCGGCTGCCGAATGCCATACCGCTGGCATTCATCAACTGCAAGTAGTCAATGATGATAATTCTCACTCCATGCTCACGTACCAACCGACGTGCCTTGGTTCTAAGTTCAAATACGGAAAGTGAGGGTGTATCGTCCACATAAAGCGGTGCATCCAGCAAATCCTTTAGTTTATAATCGAGTTGTTGCCATTCATAAGCTGCCAATTGTCCGCTCTTGATTTTTTCACTCGGAATTTCACAAACGTTCGAGATCAGACGATTGACCAACTGAACGTTACTCATTTCAAGAGAAAACAAGGCTACCGGATTCCTAAAATTCACGGCAATATTCTTAGCCATTGAAAGTACAAAAGCCGTTTTACCCATGGCCGGACGGGCAGCAATAATTATCAAGTCGGATTTCTGCCATCCGGAAGTCATCTTATCCAGTTTGGTATACCCACTCTCCAATCCGCTCAGACCATCGGTACGTGCGGCGGCTTTCTGAATCTGTTCGTAAGCTTCCGCTATGATCGGATTGATCTGCGTATAGTCTTTCTTCATGTTCCGCTGCGAAATCTCAAAGAGTTTTCCTTCAGCTTCTTGCATAAGATCATCTACATCAAGAGTCTCATCAAACGCCTTACTCTGAATATTACTTGTAAAAGTTATAAGTTCTCTTGCCAGATATTTTTGTGCTATGATACGAGCATGATATTCAATGTGAGCAGAAGATGCCACTTTACTGCTCAATTGAGTAATATAAAATGGTCCTCCGACTTCTTCCAACTCGCCACGCTTACTGAGTTGCTCTTTTACTGTCAGAATATCTACCGGTTTTTGATTAACGGCAAGGTCGGTAATAGCAGCATAAATCAACTGATGCCGATGTTCATAAAACGATTCCGGACGGAGAATCTCACTCACCAGCGAATAAGCATCTTTTTCAATCATCAAGGCCCCGAGCACAGCTTCTTCCAGTTCCGGCGCTTGCGGCTGGATACGCCCATAATCATTTACGGGTTGAACCTTGGACTTAGTGGTACTACGGGTATTTCTTCTTTGTTCGGCCATCTGTATTTTTATTGAAATATAGAAAATGAATAGTGGATTAAGTTGTATACATCCACAAAATGTAGGCAAAGATAATTCTCTATTATCAATTTTCCATTATCAAATCTGAATTATTTATTTAACTTTGCGTCCATTAGATAGCATTAATCATTAACCACGAATCATTAATAGTCCAAAGACATGATTACATTTCCGAATGCCAAAATAAACCTGGGGCTGAACATTACTGAAAAACGTCCGGACGGATACCATAACCTGGAAACAGTGTTCTATTCTGTACCTCTGGAAGATGCTCTGGAAATTACAATATTGAATGACTCTAAACAGAAATTTGCTTTGCATCAATCCGGTCTTGAAATCAGTGGAGAACCCGAAAACAATCTGGTAGTAAAAGCTTATCTTTTACTTGATCGGGAATTTCAATTACCCCCGATAGATATATACTTGTACAAACACATTCCTTCGGGTGCCGGATTAGGAGGTGGCTCTGCAGATGCTGCTTTCATGCTGAAGCTGCTAAATGAAAAATTTCACCTGCATCTGACAGATGAGAAACTGGAAGAATATGCTGCCATGTTAGGAGCAGACTGCGCTTTTTTTATAAAAAACAAACCAACTTTCGCAGAAGGTATCGGGAATGTCTTTTCCCCTGTCGATTTATCACTGAAAGGGTATCAGTTAGTACTTGTAAAACCCGATATCTTTGTCTCGACGCGGGAAGCTTTTTCATTCATTAGGCCCCGCCATCCCGAACATTCATTAAAAGAAATCATCAAACGTCCGGTAAACGAATGGAAAAACAACATGCTGAATGATTTTGAAGAAAGTGTCTTCCCACAGTACCCTGTAATCGAAGATATCAAAAAAGAACTTTACCGCAAAGGAGCCGTATATGCTGCCATGTCTGGTTCCGGTTCATCTGTCTTCGGTTTATTCAACCCTGAAGAAGAAATAGCAGATTTAGATTTCGGCCAGGCATTCTGTTTTCAAACGAAATTGAAATAGCCCCATCATAAATTATAATACAATGAAAAACTACTTATTGGCATACGGATGTGCTATGCTTTTATTAGCCTCTTGTACCTCTCCATCAAGAGAAACGAAAGCGCCCGGACAGATAGATATTGTTAGAAAAATTAAAAATCCAACGGAACTTAAAGCCTCCGATTTTCTAAAGGAAATCAATTATATAGCATTAGAAACCACAGACAGTTGTCTGATCAATAACAATCCGGATATACAAGTTTATAAAAACAACATTATCGTTAGCACAAACAAGCAATGCTTAGTCTTCGATAAAACCAACGGCAAATTCATACGTTCTATCGGACATGTAGGTAACGATCCGGGAGGATATAGTGAAGCGACTTTCTGGATCGATGATGTGGCAGAAGAACTATATTTTGTCGGGTGGAACGGTAGTTTAATGCGCTACGATCTGAAAGGTAATTATTTAGGCGAAGTTAAGGTTTCCAAAAGCTTAGGCCCAAGAAATCCTGCTTGCTTTGTTTTCACAGATTCATTAATCATCAGTTACCAATCTGACCTTTTCCCGATAAAAGGAACGGAAAAGAAGCCCCCTTTTCTCCTCCTTGACAAAAAGGGGGAAATATTAGACAGTATCCCATCTCTACTGCCAGTTATACCCGTAGCCATAAATACAATACGAATAAACATATTAAAGAATGAAAAAGCACGAGAGTTCTACGGCAACATGGGGATCTATGGCATGATAATAGCATACTTTAACAGTGATGAGGTCATTGAATCTCCACGGATGCTTTCTACATTATGGAAACATGATGGAAAAGTACGTTTTAAAGAAGCTTATCTGGACACAATCTACACCTTATCCGGAAATAAGTCACATCCTTATCTGGTTTTCAATACAGGAAAATATCATTATCCGGTAGAAGAAAGATACCAGAAAAAGAAAAATGATGAAAGAATTAAAATCGATCATGTGATGGAAAGTGCTTCAATCATCATATTCCAGTTCAGGCAGAGAGATGAGGTATACACCGGCATATACAATAAAAACACTCAAACGACTCAAGTAAGCAAAGGACAGAGTTTTATGAACGATATTGATAACTTCATGCCTCTGAATCCCCGTAGATGTAATGCTGATAATGAATATGTAGATCTTATTCAGGCAAGTAGTGTTTTAGAATGGATGGAAGAGCATCCGGAAATTAAACCAAATGGCAAGTTTGCTTTTGCAAAAGAGATCAACGAGGAATCTAATCCGGTAGTCATCCTTATGAAATAGATTTTTCAAGAATCAAAAAACTAAATATTTTGGTTATTTAACTACAACAAATAGTTTAATCACTAAAATATTTAGTTTATTTGTCCTTCATAACGAACAACAGGTATTTTATAACCTAAAATAAATGATAAAAACATGAAGAGACAAATTGTACCATGTGGCATTTTCGCCCTATTATTATTGCCTTCTTGCAATAGAACACAGCAAACCTCGGAAATCAATCAGATAGATATTGCCGAAGGAATAGAAAAACTGGCAGAGCTCAAAGTATCTGATCTTGGAAAAACAATCCAATACATCCCTTTAGAAACAACAGACTCTTGTTTAATCGGAGATTTTCCGGAAGTTAAACTTTTGGATGATAAGATTATGATCCATAATGGGAAACAATGTTTGTTGTTTGATAAGCAAACCGGAAAGTTTATTTGCTCCGTAGGACATAGAGGAGATGATCCGGAGGCTTATAATAATACTAATGGATATCTGAATCCACAAAACCAGTTGTTATATTTTAACCGTGAACCTAATCAACTGGTAAAATATGACCAAAAAGGTAAATTTGCGGGAATCATTACCATTCCCACTCCGGAAACCTCAACCGGCAGTATTCAAATAAATCGTCCCGGACTCAACGGATTTATATTTTGTGATTCTATTATTGTAGGACATTATGTAGGTGGTTTGGGTCAGAAATGTCCCAGTTCGGTATTATACTTTTCTGAAAAAGGCAATTTTATAGATACAATCCCTAATATTATACCTGAATTAGGTACCGGGCAGGTAGACGATATTAGCAGTATTTCCGTACGCAAAGGATTCGGACTGTTAGGTGGTATCATCCACATACAATACAGTAATGGAAAGCAGAGCATTTGTGTGCCTAATCATACGGCACTTTGGAAAAATAATAATGAAATCCGTTTCAAGGAATTGTTTACTGACACCATTTATACATTGAAAGATTATCAATTGGAAAAACACATGATATTCAATACCGGCAAATATCATTGGCCGGCAGAAGAACGAACACTTTCGGAAAACAATAGTGACCGTATCCTGGTCAGCTATGCAATAGAGAATAACAAATTACTCTATTTCCAATTTATCAGAGGACTATACACAGAAAAGCCTGTTTTATACAATGGAATTTATGATAAAAAGACGAAGGTAACCCATATAGCTTTAGCTGATAATAAATTCATCGATGACTTAACTCAGCTTATGCCTTTCAACCCTACTTTCTTTAATGAAAAAGGAGAATATGCCTCTTTAGTCCAGGCAGACGACATTCTTAGCTGGCTGGAGGAACATCCCGAAATAAAAATAGAGAAAGAACTAAGTGTCTTAAAAGAATTGAATGAAGAATCGAATCCGGTAGTAGTATTGGTAAAGTGATTTAAAAGTGTAATCACATTTTGTTCTCAGACAATAATCTGACAAAGCGGAAGAAGATAAATCAAATAAAGTTCATAATAAAAAAACAGTACCACGACTCACGTCGTAGTACTGTCACAACACAAACACAAAATAAAACACGACAAAACTACTATGCAATCTTACCTGTCTATGCCGGGGAGGCATAAGTACCAATTATGGATATTCACATACACATAAACAGCATCAGGCCGATTTGCATCCTATAAACAAATGTATAAAAACATTTGTTCATTTCTTATATGTTAATTAAAACAATATTCTAATTTATTGGATACCTCTTTCACGAAGTTTCAACTGCCAAGCCCATGCAGAGCGCAGTGTATCTTCAAGAGTTTCCTGTGCCTTCCATCCTAATTCATTGTTTGCATAATCAGGATTAGCCCACACTTTTTCTATATCACCGGCACGGCGCCCTACAATCTGATAGTTCAGTTTTACGCCTGTAGCTTTCTCAAATCCGTTGATCAGTTCAAGAACCGAAACTCCACGACCTGTACCGATATTGAAAGTCTCAACTTTATCTTTTTGTTTCTTTTCAAGAATACGTGCGATAGCAATCACATGTGCTTTGGCAAGATCTACAACATTAATAAAATCACGGATACATGAACCATCGGGTGTATCATAATCATCACCAAACACGCTCAGTTTTTCACGAATTCCGATAGCTGTCTGGGTTAAATAGGGAACAAGATTTTGTGGTACGCCATTAGGAAGTTCTCCCAATAATGCTGTTGGATGAGCACCGATCGGATTAAAGTAGCGCAACAAAATAGCATTTATCGGAGCACCTGAAGTTACAGTATCCCTGACAATCTCTTCGTTAATCTGTTTTGTATTTCCATAGGGAGAAGTAGCTTTCTTAATCGGAGCATTCTCTGTTACAGGTAATTCATCCGGTTCACCATATACAGTACATGAAGAAGAAAATACAATACCTTCTACACCATGTTTTGGCATCAGCTCAAGCAGGTTGATTAAAGAAACCAGATTATTGCGGTAGTACAGCAATGGTTTTTCTACAGATTCACCTACTGCCTTGCTGGCTGCAAAGTGAATAATTGCCTTAATACCTTTATATTTATTGAACACGGCATCCAAACCGTTAAAATCCAAACAGTCCAGTTTCTCAAAAACAGGACGAATACCTGATACTTTCTCGATGTTATCTACTACATCAGCATTTGAATTAGATAAGTTATCAATGATGATTACTTCGTATCCACTGTTTTGCAGCTCTACTACAGTATGAGAGCCGATATATCCGGTTCCGCCTGTTACTAAAATTCTTTCTTTCATAACGTGTATAATGGTTAGTTTTTTCGGTTTTCTTGTAAAGTGTTTGCAAATGTAACAAAATAAATTTAGATAAATGCACAAAAAACGAATATTATTTCATGATGGAAATGTGCATTAAGACAAAATAACAGAAAAAGCGACGGAAGAACTACCTTAACGATAGCCTGTCCGCCGCTCATCCTTCAGTTGTTTGTCGTCAGGATTTATACCACTCCGGAGAATCCCATAAATGCCATAGCCAGCAATCCGGCTGTAATTAAAGCAATCGGAGTTCCCTTCATACCTTCGGGAATTTTCACAAGGCTCATTTGCTCACGGAGTCCGGCAAAAAGCACCAAGGCTAAGCCAAAACCGATAGCAGTAGAGAATGCATAGACAACTCCCGTCAATAAATCATAATCTTTCTGGATAACAAGAATAGCCACACCCAAAATACAACAGTTTGTCGTAATTAAGGGAAGGAATACGCCCAGTGCCTGATAAAGTGCAGGGGAAACCTTTTTTAGAATAATTTCCACCATCTGGACCAGTGCCGCAATGACCAAAATAAACGTAATAGTCTGCAAGTACTGCAATCCGAAAGCATCGAGCACAAACTTCTGGATCAAGAACGTTACGATTGTGGCAATGGTAAGCACAAAAGCCACCGCTGCACTCATACCCAACGCTGTATCCACTTTCTTGGAAACACCCAGAAACGGACAGATTCCCAGAAATTGCGACAACACAATGTTATTAACAAAGATTGCCGAGATAAATATCAATATATATTCCATAATCGTTTATTTTAATTTGCTTTCTTAAGGCTGTTAATCAGCGCAATCAGATATCCTAATGCAATAAACGCACCCGGAGCAAGAACAAAGACAAGCATACCATATTCTTCGGGGATGATTGACAAGTTGAATATCTTACCTGTACCCAGAAACTCGCGGACAGCTCCCAACAATGTAAGAGCAATCGTAAAGCCCAGTCCCATACCAATTCCGTCGAACATGGACGAAAGAGCATTATTCTTAGCTGCAAATGCTTCTGCACGTCCCAACACAATACAATTCACAACAATCAACGGAATAAAAAGCCCTAATGTAGCATACAATCCAGGGACATAAGCCTGCATCACCATCTGAAGCAAAGTCACAAAAGACGCGATTACCACAATGAATGACGGAATGCGTACCATGTCCGGAATCAAGTTCTTTATCAACGAGATCACCACATTAGAGCAAATCAAAACAAACATAGTGGCAAGTCCCATACCCATACCGTTAATGGCCGAAGAAGTCGTACCCAATGTAGGACACATACCAAGCAGGAGCACAAATGTCGGATTCTCTTTAACAATCCCATTCATCAATACTTTAAAGTTATTCATATCTTTATACTCCTTTCTTATTTAATAACTACTGAATCGACAATCGCAGTTTCAGACTCCTGTACCGGAGCGGCTTTCTGAGAAGCACCGGTTGTCCCGTTAGTATCGCCATTGCCTTTATAAGCACCATACGCAGCGTTCACGGCATTCAAGAAAGCGCGTGAAGTGATTGTAGAAGCGGTAATAGCATCTACCTGTCCACCATCCTTACTTACCGTTAACGGTTGCTCACCCGGATTCATTCCTTTAATACTACCTTTATTGCCTTCCTTAAACCAATCGGCCGCTTTTGAACCAAGCCCGGGAGTCTCGGCATGTGACAACAATGAATAGTTATAGATTTTGCCTTCGGCATCAAAACCAACCAGTACTTTCAGTTCTCCGCCAAATCCCATCGATTTAGCTTCAACCGCCGTCCCGACCCATTGATCTCCGTTTTTAGCCGGATAAATAATAAAGTCAACAATCTTCTTACCGTCTTTCTCACTAAACATAGTATCACACTCTGCAACCGGATTATTCGTGAATTCGGGTAAGACTTCTTTTAAAGCCTCATTCAGTGTTTTTGCATTTGCTTCTGCAATAGGCCCTTTGGTCAACTCATTCACATAAGCCAGCAGAGCTACCGAAATAGCTGTTACTCCCGTGAGTACCAGCAACATATTTTTCAATGATGATTCTAACTTTTTCATTTCTTCTTCGCTACCTCCCCAAAGCGTTTTGGTTTACAATATGTATTGATTAGCGGAGTGAATGCATTCATAATCAGAATAGCAAATGACATACCTTCCGGATATGCACCGAATAAACGGATAACAACTGTCAGCAAACCGATGCAAACACCATAAATCAGCATACCTTTTTTACTCATCGGAGAAGTCACATAATCAGTCGCCATAAAAATGGCACCCAGCATCAGACCTCCCGAAAGCAACTGGATTACCGGAGAAGCATAAGCTTCCGGATTGGCCAGGTACATAATGCCTGAGAATACAAATACAGTGGCCAGAATAGATACCGGAATATGCCATGTAATGATTCTCTTCCATAACATATAGAGGAGGCCAAAAATCAAAGCTGCTGCACTCACCTCGCCCAAACATCCGCCATTATTGCCAATGAACAAATTCCAGGCATCAGGAAGTTGGCTAAAAGCTGAGGCATCACCATGAACGGCTTGTTTCATCAAGGCTAACGGAGTAGCAGCGGTAGTAGCATCAGTATAGGCAGTCAACTGACCAACCACCGGCCACGAAGTCATTTGCACAGGGAATGATAACAACAGAAACACACGTCCTGCCAATGCCGGGTTAAACGGATTATTTCCCAATCCGCCAAATGACATCTTACCGACACCAATAGCGAATAAAGCACCTAAAATAATGATCCAAATAGGCAGATTCGACGGAAGATTGAATGCCAGCAACACCCCTGTGATGATAGCAGACCCATCACAAATAGTAGTGGTTTCTTTCTTCAGCAAGAACTTACCGATTGCCCATTCAAAAAACAGACAGGCTATCACAGAAGTCGCTGTGACAATCAACGCACCCAGTCCGAAATATACGAGCGAAACGATGAAGGCAGGAATCAGTGCGATCAACACACCGTACATATTTTTCTGTACACTGTCTCCACCATGAACGTGAGGCGATAATGATACGATTAATTTATTTTCCATACTTATTATTTTTTAGCTTGACGTGCACGAATCATGGCACCAACTTTCCCTTTACCCAAACGACAATAGTCGAGTAACGGACGATTGGCAGGACAAGTGAATTGGCAAGAACCGCACTCGATACAATCCATGATTCTTTCTGATTCCATTCTTTCAAATTCTGTGTTCTCGGCCAAAGCGGAAAGCAGATACGGTTCCAGTCCCATCGGACAGGCACTTACACACTTCGCACAACGGATGCAATTTTGTATTTCTCCGCGTTTAGCCTCTTTCCGGTTCATAATCAAAATTCCGGAACTTCCCTTAGCAGTAGGAACATCGGTATTAACCAATGCTTTACCCATCATCGGGCCGCCTCCAATTACCTTTCCGGTGTCTTCGGGCAAACCGCCACAGGCATCAATCAGTTGTTGCATCGGAGTTCCGATACGTGCCAGGAAGTTGGAAGGTTTAGCAACCGATTTACCGGTCACCGTAATCACACGTTCAAACAAAGGCTTATTTTTCTGCACAGCCTGGTATACTGCAAATGCTGTACCTACATTCTGAACAACCGCTCCTGTAGAGATGGGTAGTGCACCACTCGCAACCTGACGTTTGGTTATAGCATCGATCAGCTGCTTCTCACCTCCTTGCGGATATTTCACCTTCAAAGGTACAACCTCGATACCGGCATAACTGGATGCAACTTTTGTCATCAACTCAATAGCATCGGGTTTATTGTTTTCAATACCGATAAATGCCTTATTTACCTTTACGGCTTTCATCAGAATGGAAACTCCTACCATTACCTCTTCGGCATGCTCCAACATCAACTGATGGTCGGCGGTTAAATAAGGCTCACACTCTACAGCGTTTATAATAACACATTCTGCTTTAAATGAAGGAGGCGGACAGAGTTTAACCTGAGTGGGAAAACAAGCTCCTCCCAAACCAACAATACCGGCATCGGCTATCTTCTTCACAATCTCTTCCGAAGTCAATTCGCACTCTTTCACCAGTTCAGGGCTGCGATCGATAGATTCTTCCCATTCGTCCCCGTCTACATCTATAAAAATAGCAGGTTTGGCATAACCACTCGCATCGACGATCGAATCAACCTTAGCGACTTTGCCACTGACAGAAGAGTGAATGGCAGCCGAAACAAAGCCATTGGCTTCGGCTATTTTAGTGCCCACCTTCACCACATCACCTTTTGCCACAATAGGCTTAGCAGGTGCACCGATATGCTGCCCCAAAAGTATCACAGCTTTTGCCGGAACTTCCGCCGTAATAATGGGTTGATGTGCTGACAGTTTATTTTCGTGTGGATGAACACCACCAATTGAAAATGTCTTCAACATACAATTCTGTATTTTATCTGTTTATTACTCGTTTTCTTAAGCTTCAGCTGTTTTAGCAGCTTCGGCAACAGGTGCTTCCTCTTTGGGTTTGCGCGGAGGGAAATTCAACTCGATGATAGTGTTCTGGGGACAAACTTCAACACACTTACGACAAGACTTACATTTGTTGTAGTCAATGTAAGCAAGATTGTTCTCAAGTGTGATTGCTTCAAACGGACAAGTCTTGACACACTTACCACAACCGATGCAACTTACCGTACAAGCTTTACGCGCAACAGCCCCCTTGTCTTTATTGACACAAGATACATATACGCGGCGGGATTTTTTGCCCTTAGCACGAAGTTCGATTATCGCTTTCGGACAAGCTTTGACGCAAGCGCCACAGGCTGTACACTTTTCTTCATCCACTTCAGGAAGTCCTGTTTCGGGATTCATGTGAATAGCATCAAACTGGCAAGCAGCCACACAATCGCCACATCCCAGACACCCATAGCTACAGCCGGTTTCTCCACCATAAAGCGAAGCGGCAATAGCACAACTCTTTGCACCGTCATACATATTTGTACGCGGACGGTTCGTGCAGGTTCCGTTACATCTAACCACTGCCACCATCGGTTCTGCAGTTCCGGCGTCCAGCCCGAGGATCGAAGCAACCTGCGACATCACAGGTTGTCCGCCTACCGGACAAAACTTACCTTCCAGCGAACCGGCTTTGACGCAAGCATCAGCAAATCCGCTGCAACCCGGATAACCACATCCACCGCAGTTAGCCTGAGGCAACACTTCGGATACCTGGGCAATTCGTGGGTCTTCGTACACGGCAAATTTCTTGGAAGCAACATACAATATCGCAGCCAGTACAAGCGCAATAGCTCCCAAAGAAATCACTGCAATCAGAATCAAATTCATAATTTTTAGTTATTTATTGGTTTTATAGTAAAAGAAAATTTTTGTTTCAACCGAGTTCTGTTCAGCCATATTATATAATAATAAGGAACAAGCACCGCTAAAGCAGCAAGCGCTCCATATAGTTCACTATGAAGAACTGTCTTGAAAACGAAAAGGCCGAGAATTAAAAGAAAGAGAGGAATAACAAAGGCCAGAAATACAGCCTGCATACCCATGGAAGTAGCACCAATAATTGTCACCTCGTCACCTACCTTCCATACAGATGAAGTGTCGGTAATCTCAATTACCTTCTCTTTGCTATCTGCCGAAGAGCAATGTCCCTTGACACTGCAAGTTGAGCAGGCCGATGTTTGGATGATCCTCACAGAAACCTGAGAACCACTTATGTTTTCCACAATACCTTGATGAGTTATTATATTAGTCATTTTGCAAACTGCACATTACAAATTGCGGCAAATTTAAGCATAAGTTTGAGAACTACGAAGTATTTGAATGTTTTTTATAGCGCAATAAGAGTTCTTTTTGAAGTATTTTTTTACTCCATTAATCAGGAGTAGAAACAGAAAAAGCAGGCTTTTTGCCTGCTTTACTGCTAAATTGTTATCATCCTCCGATATTTTAAAATAAATTAGAAACAGAAACCGATTCTTTTATCACTTTCTGTTCATTTCCTTATTTTACATCTTCAAACATTCATTTATCTCAATCATCCGAATCAAATCTGTCCGTTGAATGGAAAAAGTGCTGCTTTCTTTCTGAACATACTTCAGTAAAGTGAGCCCATCCTGGCGCAGTTTAGACTTTTGCAAAATATTAGACTCCATCTCATCCGAAATCTTCAGCAGGGTCATGGCAGCCAGTTCTATCTTTCCCATCCGGTTAGGATCTCCTTCATAATGGTCAATCAGTTCATCCGGATTCATACTCTGCAACTGCCCCTGAGGAAGTCCTAAAATCTGTCGTGTAAGACAGTCGTACTCTGTCCATTCATCCTTACGAAACTTCTTTTTATTCAAAATCATATTAACAATTAATGAAATGATTTCCTGAATCATTCGTATCAGATAATCTTGTTTAATCATAAGGCACTTTCTTTAAGTATAACATTTTAATTACAGCGATGAAATTTGCACTACCGGAAACAACAGAGCCGACTGAAAACTCCAGCCGGCCCCATATTTATCTTTGTGTCAACTATTCCTTTACCATTTATAGTTCAGACCAAAACTGAGCAACTCTTTCAACTGGAAATAACTGCTACCGGTGGTCGGCTTTGCACTGTCATCAAAGCGTGCATGCACAAAAAGCTTAGTAGAAAGATAACGGTTCAATACAAAATTGAAAGTATTTTCCCACTCAATGCGTACCCATTTATAGTTAGTCAGATAGTTCAGACGGGAATCGACTACAATGGACGGAATAATGGTCCATGAAATGGTAGGTTGTACCTGTGCACCAAAGTCATTCTTTGAACATTTACCTTTATCCAGTCCGAACTTGGTTTCGTCCACATTTTTGTTACCAATATAACGAAGGTTATAGGTCAATGGAGACATGAATACGGAAAGGTTGAATTTTTTCTTTTTCAGCTTATAATCCATACCGACACTGACAATCACATCGGCAGGAGCAAGGAAAGCAGCAACCAGTTCTTCACTGTTAGCCTTATAACCTTTAACAAACTGAGTCTTAAACTCACCGGTGATAGTATAGTACCAATTATGTGCAGCCTGGATACCTAATTTGGAATACAAGCGCAACTGGTCGGTATTGACCAGATACTTATGATATTCATCCGATGGAGAAGAGTTGAATCCTAATTTAGCCTCCAACAGATTCTCAAACTGCACTTTCTCACGGTCATTGTAATTGGCAAACAACTGTAAATTAGCCATTACAGCATTGTTACTCTCACCACCTTTATACCAGTTGTCCGATATATAGTTCTGAGTAATTTGAAGCGAACCGTTACCTCCCGTCACCCACCAGTTAGGTTTCGAAATTACCATTTCTGCTTCACCTACATTCTCTTCTACCTTATCTGCACGGAACAGGCTTTTCACTTCCGTCTTCGGAATTTCAATCTTTTTATCGCCATGATACAATTTGCGGCTCATTATATGATCTTCGGTAGTAACAACCAAATTGGGATGGTTCAGGTATAAATCCATCAAAGCAGCATCTACCAGCCGGGCCGATCTCTTGATTTTGGTAAACTGCAAAGTGTCACACGGTGACAACTGCTCATTAAGGGAAGGCGCAGTAAAAGGCTCTTTAAATTTCCAGCGCATAGTAGAATATTCCGCAATAGGCGAATAATAATAAGTTAGCGGAACAAACAGGCGGTAATAATCCGGATCTGTTTTCACATAACGCATAGGTACTGAAGGATCATTGAGGTATTCCAACTCTCCTATATAATTATTATATAAGATGGACACTGTATCCATCTTGGGCTTCGGACCATCCAGATTCAGTTTCAGGAGAAGGTACTGCTGAAGCACCTCGGAAAGTGTATCAGCTTTCACTTCATTTTGCACTGTCTCGGAAACCGGTTTTATCGTCTTCTGCGCCATCACTGACGAAGAAAACAGGATTGCAAATGCTAATGTTGAGATGTGACTAGTCTTCATTTTTATAACAAATTTGAGGGCAAATTTACATTAAATAGTTTAGATTACATAAAATTCGCTCATTTTTAATAGGAATAACCGATCAAACGGATCGATGAAACAACCGATCTGTTTTACCGGAATTTGTATGGCATGCATGAGCTACACGGATTTATCCTGTAGACAGGTTTATGCTACTTATGCTACCAGACGGATAAAGCCCCATTCATCCGTTAGAGGCATACAACTTTTTGTCGTCCAAACATTTCGGAACCCGGAATTGCATTTTTTAATAAATTTGTTTTGTAGAAAGCATCCGTTCTTCCCCATTTTTTTGTAATTTTGCGGTTTTTAAGATTCAAATCAAACGATTTAGAAACAAATTATTAAAACAGTTATAGCTGTGGGAGAAACAAAGTATATTTTCGTAACCGGTGGTGTTGCCTCTTCTTTAGGAAAAGGTATCATTTCATCTTCCATCGGTAAATTGCTGCAAGCAAGAGGTTATAAAGTAACTATCCAAAAGTTTGACCCGTACATCAACATTGACCCGGGAACATTGAACCCTTATGAACACGGAGAATGCTACGTGACTGTAGACGGCCATGAAGCCGACCTTGACTTAGGACACTACGAACGTTTCCTGGGCATCCAGACTACAAAGGCCAACAATATCACGACAGGCCGTATCTATAAGAGCGTCATTGATAAAGAACGCCGTGGAGACTATCTGGGAAAAACCATTCAAGTCATTCCCCACATCACGGATGAAATCAAGCGTAACGTCAAGTTGCTGGGCAACAAGTATAAGTTCGACTTTGTAATTACAGAAATCGGAGGCACGGTAGGTGACATCGAGTCCTTGCCTTATCTGGAAAGTATCCGTCAGTTGAAATGGGAGTTGGGACAGAATGCGTTGTGCGTGCATTTAACTTATGTACCTTTCCTGTCTGCCGCTCAAGAACTGAAAACCAAACCGACCCAACACTCTGTAAAAGAATTGCAGTCACTCGGAGTGCAACCGGATATTCTGGTGCTTCGTACCGAACATGACCTGAACGCCAACCTGCGTAAGAAAGTGGCATTGTTCTGTAATGTTGCCGAGAATGCGGTCGTTCAGTCAATCGATGCTTCAACTATATATGAAGTACCCCTGTTGATGCAGGAACAAGGCTTGGACGAAACCATACTTCAGAAGATGGGCTTACCTGTGGGCGAACGTCCGCCGTTGGGACCTTGGAAAGACTTCCTGAACCGTCGTGCTAATGCTACCGAAACGGTGACTATTGCAATGGTAGGTAAATACGTTGAACTGCAGGATGCGTATAAGTCTATCCTGGAATCACTGTCACAGGCTGCCACTTATAATGACCGTAAAGTTAAAATAGAATATGTATCATCCGAACACCTCACTCCGGACAATGTGGACGAACAGCTGGGACATGTAGACGGAGTAGTTATCTGTCCGGGATTCGGTTCACGTGGTATCGAAGGTAAGTTCATAGCTGCCAAGTACACCCGCGAACATAACATTCCGACTTTTGGTATCTGCCTGGGTATGCAATGCATGGCCATCGAATTTGCCCGCAACGTACTGGGTTATGCCGATGCCAATTCTATTGAAATGGACGAAAAGACCAAACATAACGTTATCGACATCATGGAAGAGCAGAAGGCCATCACCAATATGGGAGGTACAATGCGTCTGGGTGCTTACGAATGCGTCTTGAAAAAAGACTCTAAAGTATACGAAGCTTATAAACAAGAACATATTCAGGAGCGTCATCGCCACCGTTACGAATTCAACAACGACTATCGCAAGCAATTCGAAGAGGCCGGCATGAAATGTGTAGGTATCAATCCGGAATCGGACCTGGTAGAGATTGTAGAGATCCCTACATTGAAATGGTACATCGGAACGCAGTTCCATCCGGAATACAGCAGTACGGTGCTACACCCGCATCCGTTGTTCGTATCGTTCATTAAGGCTGCAATCGATAAGTAAAATCACTATCGTATAGATTATTAATCATTAATCACTAAAACAAGAGAATGGATAAAAACACCATCACAGGCCTCGTTTTAATAGGTATATTACTGGTAGGATTCAGTTTTCTGAGCCGTCCCAGCGAGGAGCAAATAGCCGCCCAGAAGCGGTATTATGACTCTATAGCCGTGGTACAGCAGCAAGAAGAAGCACTGAAAGCCAAAACCGAAGCTGCACTGGCTAACGAAAAAGAGGAAACAGCCGCCGATTCGGCATCTCTCTTCTTCAATGCCACCCAAGGTAAAGAGGCGTTTACTACTATCCAGAACAATTTGGTAGAAATCACTCTGGATAACAAAGGCGGCCGCGTTTACTCTGCCCTGTTGAAAAACTACATGGGACAAGATAAGAAACCGGTTGTGTTGTTCAACGGCAGCGATGCTTCCATGAACTTCAACTTCTACAATAAGAAGGGTGCCCTCCAGACAAAAGACTTCTATTTCGAAGCAGTCAATAAAACAGACAGCAGTGTTACGATGCGTCTGGCCGCCGACAGTGCCAGCTATATCGACTTTATTTATACACTGAAACCGGATAATTATCTGATGAGCTTTGTGATTAAAGCAACAGGTATGGAAGGCAAATTGGCTGCTACTACAAACTATGTGGACATCTCGTGGTCACAACGTGCCCGCCAGATCGAGAAAGGATATACTTACGAGAACCGTTTGGCAGACCTCACCTACAAATATACAGGTGATGATGTGGACAACCTTTCGGCAAGTAAAGACGATGAAAAGTCAGTACCGGAGCGTCTGGACTGGATTGCTTTCAAAAACCAGTTCTTCTCTTCTGTATTCATTGCAGAACAGGATTTCGAAAAGACTACGGTCAGATCGAAAATGGAGAAACAGGGAAGTGGCTACATCAAAGATTACTCGGCTGAAATGAGTACGTTCTTCGATCCTACCGGTAAGCAACCGACCGACATGTATTTCTACTTCGGCCCGAACCACTATAAAACACTGACCGCATTGGACAAGGGACGTGAAGAGAAATGGGAACTCAACAACCTGGTATATCTGGGTTGGCCGTTGATTCGATGGATCAACAAATGGATCACCATCAACGTGTTCGACTGGTTGTCAGGTTGGGGATTAGGCATGGGTGTCGTACTGTTGCTATTGACAATTATGGTGAAAGTTGTGGTTTTTCCGGCAACCTGGAAGACTTATATGTCATCGGCCAAGATGCGTGTACTGAAACCAAAAATTGACGAGATCAATAAGAAATATCCCAAGCAGGAAGATGCGATGAAGAAACAGCAAGAGGTAATGGGACTATACAGTCAATACGGTGTAAGCCCGATGGGCGGCTGTTTGCCGATGCTTGTTCAATTCCCTATCCTGATGGCATTGTTCATGTTTGTGCCGAGCGCTATCGAACTCCGCCAGCAGAGTTTCCTTTGGGCGGACGACTTATCGACCTACGACGCATTCATCACTTTCCCGTTCCATATTCCGTTCTTGGGTAATCACCTCAGCTTGTTCTGCCTGCTGATGACCATTACCAATATCCTGAACACGAAGTACACGATGCAGCAGCAGGATACAGGTGCCCAGCCGCAAATGGCAGCAATGAAGTGGATGATGTATCTGATGCCGATTATGTTCCTCTTCGTTTTGAACGACTATCCTTCGGGATTGAACTATTACTACTTCATTTCGACTTTGATCAGTGTGGTAACCATGATCATACTGCGCCGGACAACTGACGAAGACAAGTTGCTCGCCGATCTGGAAGCAAAGAAAAAAGATCCGAAGCAAATGAAGAAGACCGGATTTGCCGCACGTCTGGAAGCCATGCAGAAACAGCAGGAACAGATGGCAAAAGAACGGGCTAATAAGCAGAATAAGCGATAAGAAATAAAAATTAGCTTAAAGACCGAAGAGCCGGGCAAGCAGTATATGTTTGTCCGGCTTTTTTTCCCTTTTATAGAATATATAAAAACATGACTACCAAATACACATACAAAGAGATATGGCTCATAGCCTACCCTATCCTGATCAGCCTGATCATGGAACAATTAATAGGTATGACAGACACTGCCTTCCTGGGACGGGTAGGCGAAATAGAACTGGGGGCCTCGGCCATCGCAGGCGTATATTATCTGGCCATTTTCATGATGGCGTTCGGATTCAGCATCGGAGCACAAATCCTGATAGCCCGGCGAAACGGCGAGCAACAATACCGCACCATCGGACCGATATTCTATCAGGGGGTCTATTTTTTGCTGGCATTGGCAATAGTGGCATTTACCCTTTCTTTATGCTTCTCTCCTCATTTGCTGAAACTGGTTATCAGTTCGCAGCACATTTATGACGCGTCCATCAGCTACATCAACTGGAGAGTTTTTGGTTTCTTTTTCTCTTTCGTCGGCGTGATGTTCCGGGCATTTTTTGTAGGTACCACACAGACCAAGACCCTGACATTGAATTCAATCGTAATGGTATTGTCCAACATAGTATTCAACTATATCCTGATATTCGGTAAGTTCGGCTTCCCCGCATTAGGTATTGCCGGAGCTGCTATCGGGTCGTCACTGGCCGAAATGGTATCGGTCATCTTCTTCATCGTCTATACCTGGAAGCGGATAGACTGTAAGAAGTATGCACTGAACCAGCTTCCCAGTTTCCAACCGGAAACATTAAAACGAATATTAAACGTATCTTTTTGGACTATGATCCAAAATTTCTTCTCACTATCCACCTGGTTCATGTTCTTCCTTTTTGTGGAACATCTGGGCGAACGCGCACTGGCCATTACGAACATTATCCGCAACGTATCGGGTATTCCGTTTATGGTTGCGATGGCATTTGCCACCACATGCGGTTCACTGGTGAGCAACCTGATAGGCGCAGGAGAAATTAAAAGCGTACCCGGAACTATCCGGCAGCATGTACGCATCGGCTATGTTTTTGTATTACCTCTGATACTGTTCTTCGCCCTCTTCCCCGATCTGGTGTTAAGTATCTATACAGATATACCGGATCTGAAAGAGGCTTCCATCCCCTCGTTATGGGTATTATGTTCCGCCTATCTGATATTGGTCCCGGCCAATGTTTATTTCCAGGCGGTATCCGGAACGGGCAATACACGTACGGCACTGGGATTAGAACTCTGCGTGCTGGCTGTCTATCTGGCTTATATCACGTATGTCATCCTCTATCTGAGAGTAGACGTAGCCTTCTGCTGGACTACAGAGCATTTATACGGAATCTGTATCCTGACTCTGTCGTACATCTATATAAAGAAAGGAAACTGGCAAAAAAAGCAGATTTGACCTGATTTTTGCTTATCTTCGCAACTCAAATAATCAATTATTAAAAACTTATGAGACAAGTAAACCTATTTATTATGTCGGCAACAATGATGTTAGCATCCTGTGGCGGAACCAAGGATGCAGGCAAAACGGACCAGGCGCTGATCGGAAAATCCGATATCAAAATCGAGGGGAAGCGGATGACTCCCGAAGCACTCTGGGCAATGGGACGTATCGGCGGACTCTCTGTATCGCCCGATGGAAAGCAGATAGCCTATACAGTGGCTTACTACAGTGTACCCGAAAACAAAAGCAACCGGGAAGTTTTTGTGATGAACGCAGACGGAACCGACAACCGGCAAATCACTCACACTCCTTTTCAGGAAAATGAAGTGACTTGGGCAACGGACGGAAGCAAACTGCTTTTCCTGAGCAACGACAACGGCAGCAGCCAACTGTACGAAATGAACCCCGACGGTAGCGGACGCAAACAGATTTCCAATTATGACGGGGATATCGAAGGATATTCCATCTCGCCGGACGGCAAGAAGATACTGTTCATCGCCCAAGTAAAGACTGTTAAAAGCACGGCTGACAAATATCCTGACCTGGACAAAGCAACCGGCATCATCATCACCGACCTGATGTACAAACATTGGGATGAATGGGTGACAACTGCCCCCCACCCCTTTATCGCCGATTTCGATGGCAAGTCGGTAACCAACATCGTAGACGTGCTGGAAGGTGAGCCTTACGAAAGTCCGATGAAACCATGGGGAGGTATCGAACAACTGGCATGGAACACGACCTCGGATAAAGTGGCTTATACCTGTCGAAAGAAAACGGGACTGGCTTATGCCATTTCTACCAACTCGGATATCTATGTATACGACCTCAATACCAAGAAAACAATAAATATCACCGAAGGTATGATGGGTTATGATACTAATCCGCAATATTCTCCGGATGGAAAGAGCATCGCCTGGCAAAGTATGGAGCGTGATGGTTACGAAGCAGACCAGAACCGTCTCTTCATCATGAATCTGGAAACCGGAGAAAAACGTTTTGCCAGCAAAGCGTTCGATTCGAATGTAGATGCATTCGTATGGAGCCAGGATGCCAAGACGATCTATTTCACCGGTGTATGGCATGGTGAAACTCAAATCTACTCACTCGATCTGACCAATGATTCTGTACGTCCTGTCACTTCGGGTATGTACGACTATGAAGGCGTTGCCCTCTTCGGTGATAAACTGATCGCCAAACGTCACTCTATGAGCATGGGAGATGAAATTTATGCCGTTTCCCTGGATGGGCAGACAACACAACTGACTCAAGAGAACAAGCAGATCTACGATCAGATAGAGATGGGCAAAGTTGAAGGACGCTGGATGAAAACGACAGATGGTAAAGAAATGCTGACATGGGTCATCTATCCGCCCCAGTTCGATCCGAATAAGAAATATCCGACACTGCTCTTCTGCGAAGGCGGTCCACAGAGCCCGGTAAGCCAATTCTGGAGTTATCGCTGGAACATGCAGATTATGGCTGCCAACGGCTATATCGTTGTAGCACCGAACCGCCGCGGACTTCCCGGTTTCGGAGTGGAATGGAACGAAGCTATCAGCGGAGATTACGGTGGCCAATGCATGAAGGATTATTTCACGGCAATCGACGAAATGGCAAAAGAACCTTTCGTTGACAAAGACCACCTGGGCTGTGTGGGTGCCAGCTTCGGAGGATTCTCCGTCTACTGGCTGGCAGGACATCACGACAAACGTTTCAAAGCCTTCATTGCCCACGATGGTATCTTCAACATGGAGATGCAATACCTGGAGACAGAAGAGAAATGGTTTGCCAATTGGGATATGGGAGGCGCATACTGGGAAAAGCAGAATCCGGTTGCCCAGCGCACTTTTGCGAACTCTCCGCACTTGTTCGTCGAAAAATGGGATACCCCGATTCTTTGCATCCACGGTGAGAAGGATTACCGTATCCTTGCCAATCAGGCCATGGCTGCGTTCGACGCTGCCGTAATGCGTGGCGTACCGGCTGAACTGCTTATTTATCCAGACGAGAACCACTGGGTGTTGAAACCGCAAAACGGTGTGTTGTGGCAACGCACTTTCTTCGAATGGCTGGACAAATGGTTGAAACCAAACACTACAGATTCCAAATAAAGGCTCTGTTCTGCTAAAATAAAGAGGGTGTCCGAAAAGGGTACCCTCTAACTTTTTTCTTTTTTTGTGATTTATCCAACAACTTATAAAAATGCCCCTCATGAAACTCAATTTTCTCCCTTTATCAGTCTTATAATCCTTTCCATCCCTCCCTTTCTTAGCCTTTTTCTGCTTGCAGATCATTTTTCCGATGTTAAATGCAATAGCCAATATTCCAAAGTCCATGACAATCTTCTCCAAGCCTTTATGCCTGAACCTCTTGTACTCTTTATTCCATTTTATTTGCCCGAAGACCGCTTCCACCTCCACCGGTCTTTTGCTCCTATGTTCAAGCCCTTTTGATGAAGTGAGTTTCTCACGTGCCAGTTGCTTGTACCGCCTTAATTTATGATTCACCTTGATCTCCCTGTTTCCTCTCCCTTTGTGACATTTATTTTGTAGGGGACATCCCTGACAGTTCTTAGCACGGTAAACACTTATTTCACTTTCATATCCATTATCATTGACAGCCTTTATCGTGTAGGCAAATTTCATATACTGTCCCATCGGACATACAAAGTAATCTTCCGGTTCGTTATAATACAAATTATCTTGTTTGGAGATGTCACATTTCCATTTTTTTGTTTGTTCCATATGAAAATAATTATATTTCACATAAGCGCTTATACCGAAGCGTTCCATAAACTCATAATTTTCCTCACTTCCATATCCGGCATCCGCACAAACCTCTTTCATGAACCGGCAGTATCTCATCCGGCCATACAATAGAAATGAAATCAACGTCAACGTATCACCCGGATTGTGATAGAAAGCATAGTTTGTTATGAACTGGTTTTCCGTGGATATCTGTAGATTATATCCCGGTTTAAGCTGACCGTTCCTCATGTGGTCTTCTTTCATGCGCATAAAAGTCGCATCAGGATCTGTTTTGGAATAGCTGTTTCTTTCCCCCATTATTTCCAAGTGTTTCTCATATTCCTGCAGCTTAGGTAAGTACTCCTCATTAAGCTTTTTAATCTGACGAAGTTCACGTTTATTGCGGTTCTCCAGATTAATGGCATCTATTTTTTCTTTCAGAGCATGGCTGTCAATAGGAAGAGTTGATTCTCCAGGAGCGGTGTTGTCACCGAGAATACCCTCATCAATTTGAGAAAGTATACATTGAATCTTATTTTCCAGACGATCCTTATACTTTTCCACACTTTTGCGCCAGACGAAAGTATAACGGTTGGCTGCCGACTCCATCTTGGTCCCGTCGATATATTGTTTTTCCAGGCTGATATATCCCAACTCAACAAGCATGAGCACAATCTGAGTGAACAAACTGTGGATACAACTCTTCAAACGCTTGCTGCGGAAATCATTGATGGTACGGAAGTCGGGAGTGGACTTGCCCGAAAGCCACATGTAAAGGATGTTCTCCTGAAGTAGACGTGCTATCTTACGACAAGAGTACACATTGTTCAGGTAGGCGAAGAACAACACTTTCAAAAGCATGCGGGGATAATAAGCAGGACAACCACCACCCTTATAAGTAGATAACAACGGACTGATGTCAAGCTTATCAACAATCTGGTTGACAAGCCGGACCGGAGCATCCGAAGAAATATTTTCATCAAGACGGCAAGGAAATAAGGAATCCATACCTTGAGAATACTCCTTAAATTGTATATTTGCACTATCGATTAACATGCTCTAAGATAAACATTTTAGAGCAAATTAAAAAGTCCGAGCTTGGGAAAGTTCGGACTTTTACATAAAAAAAGAGGGTACCCTTTTCGGACACCCTCTTTATTTTAGCAGAACAGAGTGTCCGTTTACTCCTTCGGAAAGCTTACATCCGCTTCAACTTGACAATCTCTCCAAGTACCGGAATATACACGTCTATCCTACGTTTCTTTGCTTCGGCAGCAAAAACCTGCGGAGGGTCATGCAGAGGTTCGTCCGACAAGTCGAACGTACCATAATGCATCGGAATGGTAAGAGCTGCTTTCATATCGGTGGACGCTGTCAGTGCATCGTATGGTGAAATGTGATTGGGCTGCATAAACCAACGCGGCTTATAAGCACCGATACCCACCAAAGCATAATCGGGTGTCCCGAATAGCTCGGGTATCTCACGGAAATGCCTGGAATATCCGGTATCGCCACTGTAATAGATGGAGATGCCGTCACCCTGTACCATAAACGCTCCCCACAGCCTTCGTCCTCCGTCACGCACCGAACGCTTGCTCCAATGCTGGGCAGGAAGAAAAGTAATCTTCAACCTGTCATCTTCTATCTGTTGGTACCATCCGGCCTCCGTTACCTCAAGCTCCGGAAACCAACTCTTTATCAATTCACCGGTACCCAACCCACAGAAAAGTTTCATCCGGGGATTGTTCTTCACCAGCCGGGCTACACTTTGCTTATCCAAATGGTCGAAATGGTCGTGACTGATAAGCAGGTAATCTATATTGGTAAAAATATCGGGGTTTGCCGGAAAATCACTCTGACGTTTGACAAAAGGGATATCTCCAAAAACAGGATCGAACATGACACGTTTTCCTGCCAATTGAAGGAAGAAGGAGTTATGCCCCAGCCATATCAGCGAATTACCGACCACCCCTTCCAATGAACGCAGATAACTCATCCGGGGATTCCACTTCACACTCTTCTTCTCTTTCCGCTGCGGATTGGGGGAAAGGCGCCATTTCAAGACACTTCCCATCCCGGGACGAAAACGATGCTGGCGATTGACAAACTTTCCTCTCACCACAGGATTACCCCGCCAATGCGGGTTTACCGTTGCCAGTCTTTCATTTCTTCTGAAACATATATGCTCGCCCATACACTTATATACTTTTTTCGTTGTGTAACAAACAAAAATAACAAAAGATTTGTGTATAGTCGCAGAATAAGACATTTTTTTAACTTAAAAAGATCACCCTCACGTCAAACAGGATTGTAACGTGAGGGGTAATCTTCGCAAGCGTCATCCGTATGCAGTATGGCGAGTACGACCAGCATCGCTCTCTACAAGCCAATGCTACCGATAAATAAATACGTTATCATTGTTTTTGGTTCCAGACAGTCAGTACCCTAACTTATCGACCCACTCACGAATGGATTTTTCATTGGCACGATTAAGTAATCTTCCCTCTTTCCATTTCAAATTGTGATAGTCTTTTTTCAATTCTGTCACACTACCTGTAATACTGCTTCCTCCCGAAGTGGCAAAAGGTATGATGATCTTATTTTTAAGATCATGACTTTCAATGAAAGTGTTCACAACCCGAGGTGCAAGATTCCACCAGATGGGATAGCCGATAAAGATCACTTCATAATCGGCTATGTTTTCTTTTTTATTCTTAAGGACCGGACGTGATTTCAGATCGTTCATCTCCACCGAGCTGCGCGATTGTTTGTTATGCCAGTCAAGATCGGCATTCGTATAAGGTTTTACAGGAGTGATGGCATACAGTTCACCACCCGTAACCTGAGCCAGTTTCTTTGCAGCTTCCGCCGTAGTACCGGTTGCCGAAAAGTAGGCAACTAAAATTCGTTTACCATTGTGCCCCTGCTTTATGGGATTTTGTGCCGCTGCGTGTAAATTCATAAATAAGATTGCTAAAAGCGTTAGTAAAACAGATTTTGTTCTCATATTATTCAATATTTTAATAAGTTATTTTATTACTTTTCTCATACGTTTACGATTGCTGCAATGCAAGCCGTCGATCGTTGCCTGCCACCATCCTTTGCTAAAGCTCAAACCATACAGGAGTACTGTCAAATATACGGCAGTTATACTCCGAATTTAGCAACTCTTCATCTTCAGCTCTATTCAGGGACTATTGATTTGATGAATTTCGCCGGAACTCCTCCGACAATGACATTCGGCGGCACATCTTTTGTGACCACCGCTCCCGCCGCAATAACGGCATTGTCACCAATCATCACACCCGGAAGAATTGTGGCATTTGCCCCTACCCAGACATTTTTTCCTAAAACAATCGGAGCAGGATACGTTGTTCCGCGGTCTTCAGGAGCAAGCCCGTGATTAAGAGTGGCAAACACTACATTATGTCCGATTTGGCAACTGTCGCCAATGGTTATGCCACCGTGATCCTGAAAGTGGCAACAGGCATTTATGAATACATCATCACCTATCACTATATTCTTCCCAAAATCAGTATAGAACGGAGGAAATACGCGAAGTGTAGGCGGAACCGGACTTCCAAAAAGCTCGGATAATAAATTTCGCACTTCGGCCGGCGTATGGTAAGAAGCATTCAGCCTGAATGTAAAACGCCTTGCCTCGTTACTCATATCATCCATAAAACAGTGGATTTCTTCTGTGTTGAGAGGCTTACGTGACTTTACATACTCTTTAAAACTTTCGATAGTCATATTATTGTCGTTATAATTTTACTCATACATCTTTGGCTACATCCTATGCCGCGATACCAATCCGATAGCCGATATATTTAATTGCAAAATTACCGGAATAAAAAGGAGCGGTTGTATATGATTTACGGATATTCATACCCGAATCCCCGATTTTGAAATAAAACGCATATTATCTACAAAAAAAATACCTTCCGGACACACAACGGAAGGTATTTCTACACATGTCAATCTATTCATGGACAGGTCATCCGACCAAAAGGAAAGGATAAGGCCATCCCAAATAAGACAGGTTAATAACAAAGATTACGGCTGCCAGCACCCACAGTATCAATAAAGACCATTTCAGTCCGGACGCCATAGCCGGCCAATCAAATATCTGTCGGAGAATAGCATAAATGATCCCCGCCAAAGGTATGCCCACCAATGCTACTCCTGCAATACTTCCTACAATGGTCATCATCGGCGAAGTGGAGATCAGCGGTGACCAATCGACTGCTGGCAGCATATGATAGAGAGCAGCTCCACCACCAATGGCTACTGCAATGGCAGCAATCACCAGAGCAACAAAAACAATGGCAAGCACAAAAAGCACCGGACTGCATATAATGGCGAGCACCACCAGACAGGCTTTCAGAAAGAAACCCGCTATCGATACCAACGCATCGCCCACCTTCTGCAGAAAACTGCGGGGCTTACCTGAATTTACATAATTGTTCACCCCGTTGGCTACCCTTTCAAACCCATCAGTCACCGTCTTACCGATATTCTCTATGGTGATATCCTCACCGCGCATACTCAACTTCTCGGCTGCCGTACGGGCCTCGGGAATAATCAGCCAACAGATGATGTATATAGGAATCAACACTCCATATCCACAGATCAGCACAACGAACATAATCAGTCGCAACAGCGTTACATCCCAGTTCAGATATGCAGCCAGCCCGCTAATCACCCCTCCCAATATTTTATCATCCGGATTACGGTAAAAACGGCGATGAATGGTTGTGCCGGATTGTGCCCCTGTATGTCCGGCTGTCTTTTGAGGTTCGTCTTCCTCACTCTCCTCACCAAAATCTTCAGGTTTTCCCATCCGGGCAATCACTTCTTCTACGTCGGCAATCGTAATCACTTGCGATCCGGCAGCCAACTTCTCGGCAAATAGTTCGGAGATGCGATTCTCTATATCGTTCACAATCTCCTCTGCTCCTTCTTGTTTGCGGAAGTGAAGTTTTAGGTTGCACAAATAATTATCGAGCAACCGGTAGGCATCCTCGTCGATATGAAAAACGGTTCCACCTAAATTTACGGTTAATGTTTTTTTCATCTTTATTTCTTTTTAAATGGATTCTCTATTAGCAATATGATTCACAGTTTCGTTCAGCTCCCTCCACGAAAGTTCCAGTTCGCCAAGGAACAACTCGCCTTTCTCTGTCAGCTTATAATACTTCCGTGGCGGTCCCTGTGTAGATTCCACCCATTCGTAACTAAGTAAATCATCGTTTTTCAATCGGGTCAACAATGGATACAATGTGCCCTCCACCACAATCAGCTTTGCCTCTTTCAACTTCTGGATGATATCCGAAGCGTAAGCCGGCTCTTTATGCAACAGCAGCATGATGCAATATTCCAGCATGCCTTTTCGCATTTGCGACTTTACATTATCTACATTCATAAGCTTTACCTTTTGATGCGACAAATATATGCATAACTTTAGTACTATGCAATGCAAAGTACCTTAAATTCATACTAATTAACTTATTAAGATACCTCCACCTTATTATAAAAGCAAATTATCACTATATTTGCGACATAAACCGAAAAATACAACAAACATGTTTACTATCCGAAAAGCCACTTCAGATGATTGCATACTGATTAACAAACTGGCGAAACAGGTATTTCCGGCTACCTACAAAGAAATACTTTCGCCCGATCAACTTGACTACATGATGGAATGGATGTACGCGCCCCTGAATATCCGCAAACAAATGGAAGAAGAAGGACACGTATACTTCATCGCTTACCAGGAAGATGAACCTTGCGGCTATGTATCAGTACAGCCTCAAGGAGATGATGTGTTTCATCTCCAGAAAATATATGTCCTTCCCTCTTTTCAGGGAGCACACCTGGGAAGCAAACTATTTGACCACGCAGTACAATACATCAAAGAGATTCATCCGTCTCCCTGTCTGATGGAATTAAATGTCAACCGGAATAACAAGGCATTGCACTTTTATGAACATAAAGGGATGAAAAAACTACGTGAAGGTGATTTTCACATCGGAAACGGATATTATATGAATGACTATATCATGGGATTGGAACTCTGATGCGCATGTAAAGAAAATGCCAATATAAGAAACGCCCCGTTACATATATTGTTATCGTAATAACAAATAATGTAACGGGGCGTTTGGTGTATAGATACAACCCGAAGGTTATGCTACTTTTTCAAGTTTCTTCATGATAGAGAAGATGAACAGAGCGGCCAGCAGACAGCATACGATAAGTACACTCCATACCATCCACAACTGCATGCCACCCCACAGATAACCAATGATGGCAACGAGGTAGTTACCAATGGCAGTTGCGGCAAACCATCCACCCATCATCATACCTTTGTATTTGGGAGGAGCTACTTTCGAAACAAACGAAATACCCATCGGAGAGAGGAACAACTCGGCGAAAGTAAGCACCAGATAAGTAGAGATCAACCAGTTTGGAGAAACCAGTGCGTCTTTCTCGATGCCACTGGCTGCCAGAGCATCCGGAGTAGGCAACCCGATAGACCCAATGGCCATTATCAAGAAACCGCATACGGCAATCATCATACCGATACCGATTTTACGCGGAGCAGAAGGTTCTTTCCCTTTTCTGGCAAGATATCCAAACACCGCCAGTGAAACCGGAGTCAAGGCAATCACGAAGAACGGATTGAATTGCTGGAAGATCTGAGGCAGAATATTAACAGTAGGATCCATAGAGCTATAGCTCCATCCCAGACAGAGAAGTGCGGCAGCAACTACTATACCGGCAATCATTTTTGATTTACCGGTCTTTCCCTGGAACAGTGAAAAAAGTCCGTAAATAACAATCAACAAGAAGGTGAGGTTCACGATATTGAAGCCCAAACGGTCGAGTCCGGTCACCTCTTGTGCGGTATAATCACGTGCAAAGAATGTCAGTGTCAGTCCGTTCTGGTGGAAAGCCATCCAGAAGAAAATAACTACGGCAAATACAAGCAACAAAGCCACGATGCGCTGTTTGGTTTGTTCCGGAGTCAACTTCTCCTCAACTACGTTAGCCGGTTTAGCTTGTTTAGAGTTGTAGTCGGCATGTTTAAATGTAGAGCGGAAAGCGACGTAAATCAACATCGAAATAATCAATGATACACATGCCACACCAAATCCATAGTTATATGCTTCAGAAAGCTTATCGATATAAGTAGTACAGAATGTGGCAATGTCGCCGGTAAAGTTCTGTGCAGCCTGCAATGATTCCAAAGTAGCCTGGTTAGCAGGAGTGATTGTACCGTCAAGATATTGATGTGCCAATGAAGGAATCTGAGGAACATACGAAAGCCCTGCCTTGCCCAACATATAGTTGGTTACCTTTGTAGCAGCTGTCGGAGCGTACATCGCACCGATATTGATAGCCATATAGAATATACTGAACGCCGTGTCACGTTTGGAGCTATATTCGGGAGCATCATACAAATTACCCACCATTACCTGCAAATTACCTTTAAAAAGTCCGGTACCGCAAGCAATCAGAGCCAGCGCACCAAACATCATTACTTTGCCGGAATCGTTGGAAGTCGGGATGGCAAGCAGTGCGTAGCCGATAAACATGACTACAATACCCATTGTCACCATTTTGCCATAACCAAACTTATCGGCAAGAATACCACCAAAGAACGGAATAAAATAAACAGCAGCCAAAAAGCATCCAAAAATGGTAGAAGTTTCAGCAGCAGTGTAACCAAACTTTGCTTGTAGAAACAAAGTAAAAATCGCAAGCATGGTATAGTAACCGAATCGCTCGCCTGTGTTGGCAAGTGCCAGAGCATACAAACCCTTAGGTTGTCCTTCAAACATAAAATTAGAATATTAGATTATTAAATAGATATTTTCTGCAAATATATACTTTTTACTGAAATTAAACAGTATATAATACACAAACTTCCGCCCGAACCTCGTTTATTAGCTCTTTAGGATCAATTTTTATCTGTAATCCGCGTTGCCCCGCACTTACATAAATATACGGAAACTCCAGACAGGTTTCATGGATATAGGTGGGAAAATGTTTTTTCATTCCGACAGGCGAACAGGCACCGCGGATATATCCGGTGACGGAAAGAAGCTCTTTCATAGGAATCATATCACAACTCTTATTACCGGACACCTTTGCGGCAAGCTTCAGATTTACCTCTTTGTCTCCGGGAATCACGCAAACGAAGTATCCCGTTTTATCGCCATGAAGCACAAGAGTTTTAAAAACCTGATCAATATTCTCTCCCAAACTGGCCGCTACATGCACAGCACTCAAATCATTTTCGTCTACCTCGTAAGGGATAAGTTCATAGGAGATTTTGGCCTTATCCAACAGACGGGCAGCATTGGTCTTATTGATTTTCATAGATATATGTATATTGGAGCAGCCATAGAAAAAAGCTGCTATTAGTAAGTTAATAACGTAACTCTACAAAGTTAACTTCGTAGTTGCAGGAAGTTAACTTTGTACAAATACGATATTAAATCTTTATTATTTAACAAGTTAATATCGTATATATAAATTATCAATCGATTCTCAGTTCTTCGCGAAGAAACTTCGGGGTATATCCTTTTGTACTCTTCGCAACCTCTTCCGGTGTCCCGAAACTGAGAAGTTCCCCTCCCCCTTTACCGCCTTCGGGGCCCATGTCGATAATGTAATCCGCCATCTTTATCACATCCAGATTATGCTCAATGACGATCACAGTATTACCTTTATCCACCAATTTATTTAATACTCCCATCAGCACACGGATATCTTCAAAATGCAGACCGGTAGTCGGTTCATCAAGAATATACAAAGTCTTTCCCGTATCTCGTTTCGAAAGCTCCGTTGCCAATTTTACGCGCTGGCTTTCACCTCCCGAAAGGGTGGTTGATGATTGCCCTAATTTAATGTATCCCAATCCAACATCCTGGATAGTCTTAATTTTGTTCAGAATCTGAGGAACATTTTCAAAGAACTCTACCGCACGGTTAATGGTCATATCGAGCACATCGGCAATGGATTTTCCCTTGAAACGCACTTCCAGAGTTTCGCGGTTATAACGTTTGCCATGACAAACTTCACATGGAACATATACATCGGGCAGGAAATTCATTTCGATTGTCTTGTAGCCATTCCCGGAACATGCCTCACAACGTCCTCCGGAGACATTGAAAGAAAAACGACCGGGTTTATAGCCACGAATCTTAGCTTCCGGCAATCCGACAAAAAGACTGCGGATATCTGAAAAGACACCGGTATAAGTGGCAGGATTGGAACGCGGAGTACGCCCCAACGGAGACTGGTCCACATTGACAACCTTATCTATGTTCTCCAATCCTTCAATAGAATCGTATTCCAAAGGATCCTGCAAAGAACGATAGAACTGCTGCGAAAGTATCGGTTGCAAAGTTTCATTTATCAATGTAGACTTACCACTACCGGATACTCCCGTAACACAAATCAGTTTGCCTAACGGAAATTCGACATCTACATTCTTCAGATTATTCCCTTTAGCGCCACGCAACCATAAAGATTTTCCATTACCGGGACGCCGCTTGGAAGGCACTTCGATGGCAGTTTGTCCGTTGAGATACTGTGAAGTAAGCGTACTGGTCTTCAACATCTTTTGCGGAGTTCCGGCAAAAACAACTTCTCCCCCCAGTCGTCCGGCTTTAGGCCCCATGTCAATCACATAGTCGGCAGCCAGCATCATATCTTTATCATGCTCTACCACGATCACAGAGTTACCCATATCACGCAGTTCTTTCAAGGAGTTGATTAACCGCAGGTTATCACGTTGGTGCAGCCCGATGCTCGGCTCGTCAAGAATATAAAGCACATTGACCAGTTGAGAACCAATTTGTGTGGCCAGACGGATACGCTGACTCTCCCCACCCGACAGACTAACGGAACTGCGGTTTAAAGACAGATAATCCAATCCTACATCCAACAGGAATTTTAAGCGGGTACGTATCTCCTTCAAAATCTCTGCGGCAATCATTTTCTGCTTATCCGTCAGAAATTCGTCCACTTTCATCAACCAGTCATACAACTCATTGATGTCCATATTTGAAAGTTCATTGATATTTTTATCATGGATACGGAAGTGGAGTGCTTCCTTATTCAGTTTCGCTCCCTTACATTCAGGGCAAACTGTGGTTTTGGCAAATTGTTCCGCCCATTTCTGTGCAGTGGCCGAAGCATCTTTCTCCTGCAACATCTGGATATACTTGACAACACCTTCATACGTCACAAAATAATCGGAAGAAGTACCTATCAAAGAGCTTTTTATCTTGATACGTTCGTCCGAGCCATACAGAATCTCGTCGATTGCATCATTTGGCAAATCTTTTACGGGAGTCTTCAATGACGCATCATATTTCTCCAGCAAAGCACCGATCTGCCAGAAAATCATTGCATTCTTATATTTACCTAAAGGAGCTATCGCCCCTTCATATATAGACAACTCTTTATCAGGAATCACCTTATCTACATCAATCTGACTGACTACCCCCAATCCCTTACAACGCGGACAAGCTCCCTGCGGAGAATTGAACGAAAAGTTGTGCGGAGCCGGTTCACGATACGACAGTCCCGTGACAGGGCACATCAGGCGTTTACTGTAGTGACGGATACTCTCTGTCTGTGCATCAAGAATCATCAATAATCCGTCGCCCTGCCGCATAGCAGTAGAGACACTCTGTTTCAACCGCTTGTCATCCTTATCTTCCACGATAAGCTTATCCACAACGACTTCGATGTCGTGGTTTTTATAACGATCCAGTTTCAGTCCGTGGGTGATTTCGCGTACTTCTCCATCTATACGGACATACAAATATCCCTTTTTGCGAATCTGCTCGAAGAGTTCTTTGTAATGTCCCTTACGTGAACGCACCAAAGGTGCCAGCATATAAATTTTCTTTCCTTTATAATCTTTCAGGATCAGTTCCAGTATCTGTTCCTCAGTGTATTTCACCATCTTTTCTCCCGAGAGATAAGAATAGGCTATTCCGGCACGGGCATAAAGCAGACGGAGATAATCGTAAATCTCTGTAGTAGTGCCGACCGTGGAACGGGGATTTTTATTCGTAGTCTTTTGTTCTATGGAAATAACCGGACTCAACCCTGTAATCTTATCTACATCCGGACGCTCCAGATTGCCCAGAAAGTTGCGGGCATAAGCCGAAAAGGTTTCAATATAGCGGCGCTGGCCCTCTGCAAATATTGTATCGAAAGCAAGAGATGATTTCCCGCTTCCACTCAGTCCGGTAATCACAGTCAGGCTGTCACGTGGTATTTCCGCATCAATGTCTTTCAGATTGTGTACGCGCGCACCGTACACATTTATATATTCTGTTTCCTGCATACTCTAACTTTTATTGAGTTGCAAAATTAATGTTTCCGCCCGAAATATAGTTTTAAAAAACACAATATTATTTTCTTAACTCAATATATTATGTGAATCTATGACATTATTCGTACCTTTGCCGTAATCAATTGAGAATTGAATAGTAAAAATTACAAATTAAGATTAATAAATTGATGAAATCAATCAAACGAATCTTCTTTCTCCTGTCTTTTATAAGTGTTTCCTATTTAAGCACATTGGCACAAGAGAACCAATCCTACTTCCTTCACACTATTGAAAAGGGGCAAAGCTTATATTCCATCTCAAGTATGTATGGAGTCAGCAAAGCAGATATTATTCGCCTGAACCCCGGTTGTGAGGACAAAATCTATGCAGGACAAGCCATCAAAATCCCACAGAACAAAACCGCCCAGAAAAGTGAAATGTTCCATACCATTCAACCGGGAGAAACCCTTTATCGGTTGACAACCACCTATAAAGTTTCTGCAAAAGCCATTTGTGACGCCAATCCGGGATTAAGTGCAGAGAACTTCCGTATCGGACAGGTTATCCGTATCCCTTCCGCTGCAGAAGCCATCGACTCTACAGTAGAAGCAGTAGTCACAACTCCCGAACAACCCATTATCCAACCGGCTGTAAAGCCCCGTTGCAGAGACATGCACAAGGTGAAACGCAGAGAGACTATTTTCAGCGTCAGCCGTGAATATGGCATTTCTGAACAGGAACTGATTGCAGCCAATCCGGAGTTGAAGAACGGTATGAAGAAGGGACAATTCCTTTGTATCCCCTATCCGTCAGAGAAATCGGCAGTCACTACTCCACAGACAGACACCAATATCACACCGCCAAGCAACAGCGAATTGTTCCGTGAAAACAAAGAAACACCCAAAAGCATTTCTACCATCAAAGCGGCTCTCTTGTTACCCTTTGACGACAAAAGAATGGTAGAATATTATGAAGGCTTCCTGATGGCAGTTGACAGTCTGAAACGTACCGGCACTTCAATCGATCTATACGTTTACGATTGCAATAAAGAAAGTTCATCATTGAACAACATTCTGGCAAAAAGTGAGATGAAGAATATGAATGTCATTTTTGGTCCGGCACAGCAACAGCATATTAAACCGTTAGCAGCTTTCGCGAAGAAAAATGATATTCGCCTGGTTGTCCCTTTCTCTTCAAAAGAAGGCGAAGTATTCAGCAACCCGTTTATTTATCAAATCAATACTCCACAGTCTTATCTGTACTCCGAAGTCTACGAGCACTTCACACGTCAATTCCCGAATGCTAACGTGATTCTTTTGGAATCTTCGGTTGTGGATAAAGATAAAATTGAATTTATCAAAGGCTTAAAACAGGAACTGGGAAGCAAAGGGATTCCGGTGAAAACATTAAAGGAAAACGCCCCGGTGGAAACGCTGAAAGCAACTTTGCGTAACGACAAAGAGAACTTCTTCATCCCCACCTCCGGTAACGATTTGACGCTTTTGAAAATCATTCCCCAATTGACATTACTTGTAAGAGATAACCCGGAAGCGCGTATTCATCTATTCGGTTATCCTGAATGGCAAACTTATACAAAGGATCATCTGGAAAGTTTCTTTGAGCTGGACACCTATTTCTATTCGTCATTCTACACGAATAATCTGCTACCTGCTGCAATCAACTTCACTCATGCTTATCGCAAATGGTACAGCAAAGAGATGGAAGAACGGTACCCGAAATACGGTATGCTGGGTTTTGACACAGGATACTTCTTCCTCAAAGGACTGTCCAAATACGGTTCCGAACTGGAAAAAAATCTCCCTCTGATGGATTTAACTCCTATCCAAACCGGATTTAAATTCCAACGTGTCAATAACTGGGGAGGATTTGTAAACAAGAAAGTATTCTTTGTCCATTTCACAAAGAACTTTGAATTGATTAAACTTGACTTCGAATGAAAAAGAATCAACTGAAATCAATCCTACTGGGAACTGCTTTGCTGGCAGGAATTGTACTACCGGCAAATGCCCAGATAGGCGAACAACGACATAATTTTGCCATCGGAATTAATGGAGGTGCAAATTACAGTACCGTTTCTTTCCAACCTACCATTAAGCAAAACGGATTATTAGGAATTACCGGAGGAATAACAGCACGTTATATTTCCGAAAAATACTTCGCTATGATTTGTGGAGCACAATTGGAACTTAACTTCTCGCAACGGGGATGGGACGAAAAATTCGACCCCGAGCAAGGCTTTTCTTCAGAAGACTCTTATGTCCGTACCCTGAACTACCTTGAAATACCTTTTCTTGCCCATTTGGCTTTCGGCAAAGACAGAGGAGCACAGTTCTTCATCAACCTGGGACCGCAAATAGGTTTCTTGTTAAGCGAAAACGAAAAAAGAGAAGGTAGTTGGAAAACAGCCAATCGGGCACCCAACGAACAATATGGAAAACGGATAGAAAATAAATTCGACTATGGAATTGCAGGTGGCGGCGGAATCGAAGTCAGGACTAAGGCCGGGAATTTTCTTTTAGAAGGAAGATATTATTTTGGACTGGCCGATTTTTATAACAGTACCAAAAAAGACTATTTTGCACGTTCGGCCAATAGTACCATTACAGCAAAAATCACTTATTTATTTGACATAAAGAAGTAAAAGCATATAAATGAATTCACCACAAAGGATATGGTGTCCATAGAGACATCCTGTATCCTTTGTGGTGAATCTTTTTTATCGGAGACGGTCGGCAGCCTTTACCATCACTTCATCCCGTCCTATCGCACGAATAGCCAAATAGTTGAGAATAATCGAAATCAACGGCAGGCACAACGCCCATGAAATCTGAAAAGCAGCATTCAGATCTTTCTTCAGGACAAACATAAAAGCAAGAAAGGTAAGATAATAACCAATCAACAAAATGCTATTGAATATCGACATGCGAATCTGCAACATACGGTTCTTGAAAAGAAAGATTGTGGCAAATGCGATGATTGCACTAAGCAACAATATACCAAATACTCCCCAAGTAGAATAAAACATTCCGTTCTGTTCCACCCCCAATGGTTTGAAAGTATACATGGCAGCATCAGCACCTATAAAGCTGCCGACAGGCAGACACATACTTGTTATCAGTAATGCAGTAACAAGCAAAAGATAAATCGTTTGAATTCGTTGAATCATAGTTTTTAAAGTTGTGTTTAATCCGGAATAAAAAAGTCAAGCAATAAGAGATAGAAGAATAGACTCCTACTTACTACTTGACTGTTAACTCTTCAACCGACGAAGAAAATTACTGTAATTTTTCTTTTTCCTTTGCCGGGTTTCTATAATAGATCTTTCCTTCTACATACTCTTGCGCAGCAATCAAATCGGGTTTCGGCAATTTCTCGTAGTAACGTGAAATTTCGATCTGCTCTCTATTTTCAAATACCTCCTCCAAATTATCGTTGTAGGAAGCAAACTCCGCAAGTTTCTTGGAAAGGTCGTTCTTTATTTCCACACTGATCTGATTGGCACGCTTACCAATGATAGCTACTGTTTCATAAACATTACCAGTATCGGCACATAAGTCCATCATATCACGGGTAATGGTATTCGTCGGAGCATTTGTTTTCTTGTAATCCATAAATCTATTTATAATTTAGTCCTTAATTACTTTTTGAGAATCTTTGAATATCCTTTCGGCTTCCTTCAGATATTTACTTTCCGGAAATTCATTCTTGAAAGCATAATATTCGTCTACCGTTTCACGGTAACGATCCATCTTCTTGTCTTCCACACTATTCACCGCCATTTCATACTTGGCCCGGAGAATCAATATAGACAGTTCTTCACGATAATCAGTATAAGGATAGTCCTTTAAAGCATTCTGGGCAGTGATCACACAAGACATGAAGTTATTGCCCAGATAATTACCAAGATTATAATATAATCTGGCAGACAGAAGTTCTTTCAAAACCAACTTGTCCTGCAAAGCAAAAATCATATTTTGTGCCTCCTGTTTTCTGCTGCTCTGGGGATAATATTCCAGAAACATCTGCAACTGCTGGATAGCCTGATAAGTACTTGATTGATCCAAACGGGGTTCGGGAGTATCCAAATACAGAGCTTTACCGGCATGGAAGCGGGCCAACTCTGAGAACTGACCGCGCGGATATGTATTGAAGTAAGTGATAAATGACTGGGCCGCAGTAGAATAATCTTTCTGATTATAATAACTCATAGCCAGCATGTATAATGATTCTTCTGCTTTATCCGTACCTTTCAGGATAGTTATCAACTCGTTCAGCAATGTAGCCGATCGATTATACTGACCTTTAGCGAAGTAGTTCTTAGCGGCCTCATACTTGTATTCGTAATCGGTGCTTTTTAGCAACTTATTGTACTCTCCACACGAGGATAAAACAGTAGCTGCAAGCAGCGTTATAATGATGTTCTTCTTCATTCTATATTTAAATAATGCGCAAAGTTAAAGATTCGCGCTGAATAAACCAATTAATCAATGTTTTTTAAGATAAAAAAGAATGGAAGAATAGAGTTTAGTTACGAATAGTGAACAAGCGATGATGGATGGCTAATTTATAAACAATGCAACAGTCATTCACTAACCACCCATCACTACTCACAGGTTTTACAGTTTATACAGGTCGCTTGCCGCCAGCAAGTCAACTTTCTTCTCTGTTAACACCCGGATACAATTTTCCATATCGTTGGGACGGATAATCACATTTGCAGAATTATTATTGGCAAATGAATACATATATTCAATGAAAACCCCTTCATTGGAAAGATATTGTAATACTTTAGCCAACGCACCGGGCACGTTAGGGCAGTTAATACCTACCACCTCCGTCACATTGACTGCGAAATGGTTATCTTTTAAAGCTTTGTAAGCCTTATCCGGATCGGATACAATTCCGCGGAGAATACCAAAATCGGCGTTCTCAGCAATGCAAAGAGCCGAAAGATTAATACCTTCCTTTGCCAATACTTCAGTCACCTCTGTCAGTCGGCCTGATTTATTTTCCAAAAAAATGGAAAGTTGTTTTGCTACCATAATAAATGACTTTATATTTATATTCGTTATAGTTTTCTATTATCAATCACACGCTTCGCTTTACCCACACTACGCTCGATGCTGCGAGGTTCCACCAACTTCACATCTACTCCCAAACCTAACACACTCTGCAAACGTGCTGTCAGCTTTTTCTTTAAAGCCAGCATCTTATTTATTTCATCCGAATAATAGTCCGGACGAACTTCAACTTTCAGTTCCATAGTATCCGTATTATTCTTACGGTCGATAGTCAGCAGGTAATGCGGCTCAAACTCTACCATTTCCAAAATAACAGATTCAATCTGTGTGGGGAATACATTGACTCCACGGATAATAAGCATATCATCGCTGCGTCCCAGAATACGATCCATACGTACCAAAGTACGTCCACAAGAGCATTTTTCATAATGCAATGCGGTCAGATCTTTCGTCCTGTAACGCAATAGAGGCATACCCTCTTTAGTCAGATGGGTGAAAACCAATTCACCGGTTTGCCCGGGCTCTACAGGCTGTAATGTATGCGGATCTATTATTTCAGGGAAGAAATGATCTTCATTCAAGTGGGTACCGTTTTGACACTCACATTCATATCCGACGCCGGGGCCTGCAATTTCACTTAATCCATATATATCATAAGCCTTAATCCCTAATTTTGCCTCGATGTCTTTACGCATGCTTTCTGTCCAGGGTTCTGCACCGAAGGCGCCTGCTTTCAGCTTAAACTCTTCACGCGGGAAACCGGAATCATTAATCGCATCAGCCAGATAAAGGGCATAAGACGGTGTACAACATAGGACGGTTGATCCGAAATCATGCATCAAAGTAATCTGTTTCTCCGTATTACCACTCGACATAGGAATAACTGAAGCCCCGATATTTTCGGCACCGGCATGTGCTCCCAGCCCACCTGTAAACAGACCGTAGCCATATGACACCTGAAATATATCCGAACGGCTTGCTCCATAGGCCGTAAAGGCACGGGACAAACACTCTGCCCAGGACGATAAGTCTTTACGGGTATACCCTACTACAGTCGGTTTGCCGGTAGTACCCGATGATGCATGGATACGTACAATCTGACTCATAGGCACGGCACACAGTCCGAATGGATAATTGTCGCGTAAATCTAATTTAGTGGTAAATGGTAGTTTGGAGATGTCTTCTATTCCGTTGATATCATCAGGAGTGATACCTAATTCTTGCATTTTCCTACGATAGAACGGCGTATTGTGATAAACGTATTCTACTATTTTCTTTAGTCTAATGCTCTGGATTTTACGCAAATTATCGCGTTCCATGCATTCGATGCTCTCATTCCAAATCATGTCTTTCGTTGTATTTTGTTAGTTATGTTGTGCAAAGTAAAGGATTTATTTTAAAAATCTATTTGTTTATCTCAACTATTTTGCCGAATATTGTCTTCTGAAAGAAAAAAGAAACATGAATTTTGAATTAACATCCGCATACAAGCCAACCGGAGATCAGCCGGAAGCAATCGCACAACTGACTGAAGGAGTTCTTGAAGGTATACCGGCACAAACGTTACTGGGTGTAACCGGTTCCGGAAAGACATTTACCATTGCCAATGTTATTGCCAATATCAATAAACCTACGTTGATTCTGAGCCATAACAAAACGCTGGCAGCTCAGCTATATGGTGAGTTTAAAGGATTTTTCCCCAATAACGCTGTCGAATATTACGTCTCTTATTATGATTATTACCAGCCGGAAGCCTACCTTCCGAGTTCGGATACATATATAGAAAAGGACCTCGCTATCAATGATGAAATTGACAAGCTCAGATTGGCTGCAACTTCAGCTCTCCTTTCCGGAAGAAAAGATGTGGTGGTGGTATCTTCCGTATCTTGCATCTATGGTATGGGAAATCCATCGGATTTCTATGATAATGTTATTGAAATAGAGAGAGGGCGAACCATCAACCGCAATGTGTTTCTCCGACGATTGGTAGATAGTCTGTATATGCGTAACGACATCGAACTCAATCGTGGAAATTTCCGGGTAAAAGGAGACACGGTAGACATTTATCTGGCCTACTCGGACAATTTACTGCGGGTTACCTTTTGGGGGGATGAAATTGACGGTATCGAAGAAGTAGACCCGGTTTCCGGAGTAACCATCGCACCTTTTGAGGCTTATAAAATATATCCCGCCAACCTGTTTATGACTACCAAAGAAGCAACCTTACGCGCCATCCATGAAATAGAGGATGATCTCACCAAACAGGTTGCCTATTTCGAATCTATCGGCAAAGAATATGAAGCGAAACGCCTTTATGAGCGAGTAACATATGATATGGAAATGATACGGGAACTGGGTCATTGTTCCGGCATCGAAAACTATTCACGATACTTTGACGGTCGTGCAGCAGGTACACGCCCTTACTGTCTGTTAGATTTTTTTCCGGATGATTTCTTGATTGTAATAGATGAAAGTCATGTAAGTGTTCCGCAAATACGTGCTATGTACGGAGGAGACCGGGCCCGCAAAATTAACTTGGTGGAATATGGCTTCCGACTGCCTGCCGCAATGGACAATCGCCCGTTAAAGTTCGAAGAGTTCGAATCAATGGCTAAACAGGTTATCTATGTAAGTGCTACCCCCGCCGATTACGAACTGGTGCAATCAGAAGGCATCGTCGTTGAGCAAGTGATCCGCCCTACCGGTCTATTGGATCCTATTATCGAAGTACGCCCCAGTCTAAACCAAATAGACGATTTGATGGAAGAAATCCAACTCCGTATCGAACGGGAAGAGCGCGTACTCGTAACTACTCTGACTAAACGTATGGCTGAAGAATTAACGGAATATCTATTAAATAATAATGTACGTTGTAACTATATCCACAGCGATGTGGATACCTTAGAGCGCGTCAAGATCATGGATGATCTTCGCCAAGGTGTATATGACGTATTGATCGGGGTAAATTTATTACGTGAAGGACTTGACCTTCCGGAAGTATCACTGGTGGCCATCCTCGACGCAGATAAAGAAGGTTTTCTCCGTTCACACCGCTCATTAACCCAAACGGCCGGACGAGCTGCCCGAAACGTAAACGGAATGGTAATTATGTATGCCGACAAGATCACGGACAGCATGCGACTGACCATTGACGAAACTAACCGCCGCCGCGAAAAACAACTCGCATACAATGAAGAGCATGGAATCACTCCACAGCAGATTAAGAAAGCACGCAACCTGGCTGTATTCGGCAATGGTAACGAAATGGAGGAAACGCAAAAAGCAGCCCGTGCATACGTGGAACCCTCTTCACCCAATATTGCCGCAGACCCGGTCGTACAGTATATGAGTAAAGCTCAGCTGGAGAAAAGTATGGAACGCACCCGTAAACTGATGCAAGAAGCAGCTAAGAAGCTGGAATTCATTGAAGCTGCCCAATACAGGGACGAATTGCTCAAGATGGAAGACTTAATGAAAGAGAAGTGGCCGGGATAAAAAACACCTTGGTTTTGATAGAATAACAAGTAGTTAGAATATATCAGAGAAACCATATTTTTCTTAATTATCCTAACAAATTCAATTAAGAAATAAAATAAATGTTATAAAATCAGGCGTTTCTAATAAAACGCTTGCTAATACTTGAAAAAGCTGTATCTTTGCAATGTGTTTTTCATAGTATTAGATTTAAGGTTAACAAAGGTTGGAGCAAGGCGTTGCTCCTTTTTTTATGCTTTCAAGTCAACTTTCAACCCAAATCCCTATCTTTGCAAAGAACTCTGAATATAAAAAATGAAAAAGATTATCTTTATAGGAGCACCTTTATTGCTGACAGTTCTTGTAATTACCATCTATGTATGTAATCGGACTATTCAGAAAAACAGTGAAGCATATCTTTATTCAACAGTATCCGATATTCCCTATAATAAAGTAGGTCTGTTATTGGGCACCTCGCCCAAATTGAAAAACGGGAAAAACAATCTGTATTTCGACTATCGGATTAAAGCTGCCACAGAATTATATAACGCAGGAAAAATCAAATATATATTGGTGAGCGGTGACAATCGGAGAAATGATTATAATGAACCCGAAGAAATGAAGCAGGCATTAATTGCCACAGGTATTCCCGAACAGCAAATCATATTAGACTATGCCGGTCTGAGAACATTGGACTCTGTTATAAGAGCGCATTTAATTTTTGGTCTGGAGCGTTTCACTCTGATTTCACAAGAATTTCACAATGAACGGGCTATTTTTCTGGCTCAGCAAAACCATCTTCAGGTTATTGGATATAATGCTCAGGACGTGAGTGCATATGCCGGCTTTAAAACCAACCTTCGAGAATTACTGGCAAGAGTAAAAGTCTTTATGGATATCATTACCGATAAAGCTCCCAAACATCTTGGGGAAAAGGTAGAGATACCGGAATAATAATTTTAATATTTCCCTAATAACTCAGTTATCATGAAAAACATGCAAAAGTTGCTATTTCTTTTTTTATTGTCGCTGATGCCATTTTCTTTCCTGTGTCATGCTCAGACGACTTATCGAATGGTGACAAGAAATTACTCTCCGGTCACAGATTCTTATCCACAAAAGGTTTCTGATTTTAAAAAGGCAGACAGTGTCTACCATTTCACCGTAAAAGTATCCAAAGCTTATGACGATACCTTAAAAAGAAAAGTAGCAGAAAAGGCCCTTTATATCCCCAATGACATCTATGACGAAGAGGTTGCTCCTTATCTGAACCCAACCAAACTTATCGACTATTCTTCTCCTACTATCGAACTCATAACAGACTCTTTATTCAAAGGTGAAGACAGTACAATGATAATTATTAAAAAAGGCTTAGAGTTTGTATCCCATTATATAAGTTTTGACGATTCTTTAGCCATGGCTATTTCAAAAGGTGATTGTAAAACATTGGATGTAAATCATATCCTCCAAAGAAAGAAAGGTACTTGTAGCGAATACACCAATTTGTTCACGGCACTTATGAGAAAGAAAGGAATTCCTTGCCGTTTTGTTGCCGGCTTTATTTTTATACCTGAACAAAAATTCTATGGATGTCATGCCTGGGCCGAATGTTACCTTAAACAATACGGATGGATGGCAGTAGACCCGCAATCTGGAAAAAGCTGGCTACCGACAACTATAATCCGACTCTTTGCCGGAAAAGATTATACAAACTGCGGACTGAACTCTTTCATAGATTTAGTACCTAAATCTATAGAAATAGTAAAAGAATAAATACATATCAAAAATATAGAAAGGTGAATAACATTTAGATAATTATGGAACAACAACTTCAACTCAACGACCACAACAAACAAGAATATCCCCCTATGCATACAGCAGAGCATTTGCTCAATGCTACTATGGTAAAAACATTCGGATGTCCACGTTCACGTAATGCACATATCGAAAAGAAAAAGAGCAAATGTGATTACGAACTTCCGGTTTGCCCAACCGGGGAGCAGATTCATGCCATTGAAGAAAAAGTAAACGAAGCCATCAATCGTCATTTACCTGTAACCAGTGAGTTCATGACACACGAAAAAGCCAAAAGCATTGTAGACCTGAGTAAGCTTCCGGAAAATGCAAGCGAAATGTTGCGTATTGTTAGAATAGGAGATTACGATGCCTGCGCCTGCATCGGGCAACACGTAGAAAACACATCGGAAATAGGCATCTTTAAAATTATCAGCTACGACTATGCCGACGGAAAATTACGCCTTAGATTCAAACTGATAAAATAGGCATGTAATGGTATCGAACGACCGAGGGATTTTTAACAAATATCTTATCAAAGTATAAATAGGAGAACAATTTGACAGCAAGACAGCAAGATTGGCATTACATCTCTGACATTTAGTCAAACAAAGAAAGAATATGGCACTGGCACAGGTTTTGTATCTTCTTTAATGAACAACGGTTCAAAAGAAAGAGCCGGAGTTCAAAAATTAACCTGAATGTTTAACTAAAAAGATAGGAGACTAAATTATGATGCCTGTTAGAAGATCTCAGAATTGGTTACCAAGTATCTTTAATGATTTCTTTGATAACGAATGGATGGTAAAAGCAAATGCTACTGCACCTGCTATCAACGTAATTGAAACTGAAAAAGCCTACAAAGTAGAGCTGGCTGCACCGGGAATGACCAAGGAAGATTTCAACGTGCGTATTGACGAAGAAAACAACCTGGTAATTTCAATGGAAAAGAAAACTGAAAACAAAGAAGAGAAAAAAGACGGTCGTTATCTGCGCCGTGAGTTTTCATACTCAAAATTCCAGCAGACAATGATTCTGCCTGAAAATGTAGACAAAGATCACATTTCCGCACAAGTAGAAAATGGAGTTTTGAATATTGAATTGCCCAAATTAAGTGAAGAAGAAGTAAAGAAACCGGACAGAACCATTGAAGTTAAATAAGCTCATTGAATAAGGAAAGGTCCCCTAACACAAAGAGGACTAAGGGCTACACCGGAATTATTCTCCCTAAGGAGATGAAGTTCCGGTGTATTTTTTTATAAAGTGCAACACAGTTAGCCCACGTCAAGATGGAATAAAACAAACATTATATCATTATTCCTTCAATAACATCAAGTCTGTCATCCATCTTTTTTTGAATATTCAACCGGCACTTCATCAATTAGATTGCTTTAATTAGGAAATTTGGTAATATATGTTGTACCTTTGTAAAACTATTATTAACCTATTATATATACAATGGAAAAAGAAACGTTCGACTACTCAATGGTTCCCAATAATTTTAGTTTATGTACAGAACAAGATTGTCCAAATGCCGATACTTGCCTGCGTCGCATTGCGTACGATCATGTTCCGGCAAGTATAACTTTTCTGTCTATACTGAATCCGAAAGCAAATAAAGAAGCGACAAGAAAAAGATGTCAACATTACTGTTCAAACGAAAAAGTACGTTATGCTAAAGGATTTGTACGCACTACGGGAGTCCTGACGGTAAATGCAGCGAGTACATTCCGCTACAAGCTAATTGCCACTTGGGGAATCAGACGATATTACCAGAAGCGAAAAGGGGAAACTTTACTCTCTCCCGTCGAACAACTACAAGTCATCTCACTTGCCCAAAAGCTGGGCGTTCATCAAGAAGAATACTTTGATAATTATATAGAAGAGTACAAATGGCATAATGAAACCGATTAAAGGATCACTTCATATTACCAGATCTACCTTTTAACAATAAGGCCTAACTCTTCCGGCCCCAAAGGAATATTCCGTTTACATACCGGGATAAAGGCATTTACATACCGGGGTAAAAGGATTTACGCACGGAGGTAAAAGACGTTACATACCGAGGTAAATGGTTTTACATAGTAATGTAAAACCATGGTAAATATAACATTTTGATAATCAGCGATTATTTAGTAAACCGTCATAAAGCAACATCTGGAGAATAGCAGTATTTACGTAATACAGACATCAGTCTTGCTTTATCTACCGGCTTGGCAAGATAATCATTACAACCGGCTTCTAATGCAGCTGCCTTATCGGAGTCGAAAGCATGTGCCGTAAGCGCTACAATGGGTAATTCCTTATTGAACTTCCGAATCTCAACTGTTGCCGTCAGTCCGTCCATTACAGGCATTTTCATATCCATCAGCAAAAGATCAATCCTGTAGTTCTTCGCCATCTCTACAGCTTGCTGTCCATTCATGGCATGAAGCAAATTATAATGCTTACACAGCATGGCCGATAATAACAGATAATTACTTGAGATATCTTCTGTTATCAGAATCGTCTTTCTATCCAAAGCCGCATTCAGATTCCGACCATATGTCATATTCTCTTCATCTATGCTTGGCCCGATATGCCTTTCGGACTCCCGCTCGGTTTTCACTTCCGGATTGCAAGGAATAATGGCCCAGAACAGAGAGCCTTCATGGTATTTAGATTCAAAACCGACACTTCCTCCCATCGATTCGGTAATTGCCTTACAGATAGAAAGGCCGAGCCCTGTGCCTTGAGCAAACTCATCGAGTTTCTCGAACCGATGGAAAACTTTATTCTTTTTCTCCTCCGGTATGCCGATACCTGTGTCTTTTACATACAGACGGATTCCTGTATCCATTACTTCATACCCCATTTCTATAGATCCTTTCGGAGTATATTTAATGGCATTTGTGACATAATTAGTCATCACTTGTGCCACACGGTTTCTGTCAAGTTTCACCAGACACACATCATAAGGATTAATCGTCACCAACCGGACTTCCGGATTAACCATCCGTTGCTTCATAGAAGATGCCATGCCATTAAAATATTCGGCCAGATCAAAATCTTCATATTTTAGTTCCACCGAACCAGACTCCAATTTCGACAGGTCCAGGATATCATTAATAAGTTTCAGCAACAGTTCGTTATTGGTATTGATAATCTGCATATACTCTTCTCTATCAGCCTGCTCTTCCGAGTTCATCAGTAAATCAGAGAAGCCGACAATCGCATTTAGCGGTGTACGGATTTCATGACTCATATTGGCAAGAAAAGCTGACTTAAGTTTATCCGATTGTTCGGCCAGCAGCTTCGCCTGCCTCAGTTCTTCGATCATTCTCTCTCTATCAGTAATATCATCCACACGAATCACGATGCCATCTATCTCTTCACCTTCACCAAATACGGGAGTAGCCAATACCTCTACAATCCGGTTGTTTTCCGAATGAAACTTTATCTTTTCCATCTGCCTTGATGCCAATACTTTGCCTAACACACAATTTTCACAGGGAGAAGTCCGGTTATGGGCACTCTTATAACAGCACTCTCCCCGCTTATATGCCTCAAAGGAAAGGCTGGACGAACAGACCGATACATTTTCCCATTGCACAACATAATCTTTAGTGATATAAGCCAATCCGGAATTAGTATTATTCAGTACCAATTCATTCTGTCGGATCAGCCTCTTCAGTTTCTCCTTATTCTTCAGCAAAGTCAATTCTGTCTGTTTATAAGATTCAATGCTGATCGTCATGCCGGAGACATACTGATAAGGAGTATCATTAAGAATAGAGGTCTCAAGCACTCCACGGGTTTGCCACCATTCGTAATTCCCGTTTCCCCGCAAGTCCGCACGATATTCTATGTCCCATTCACCACTATCCTGCTTCAGCACTGCATCCATCGTACCGATGAACTGCCTCCGGTCGTCAGGATGCACACATTCTGCAAACTTTTCAAAAGTATTGATGTCCAAAGCATTCCGCCCTATCTTATCAAATCCCTCACCAAAACTGACTCTTTGCTTCGACGGCTCGTAAAACCAAGTATAAGCATTCATCACCTCCATGGATATGGAAAGAACCTTGGCACGGCGTTCAAGGTCATTCTGCAATTTCTGATCCCAACGAATATTGAGCAACAGACGCTTGCTACCATCATAAATGATATTCTTGCGTACAATGGTATCATAGCTGCGACCATCCTTCAAAATAATTCTTTCTACCCCAAAATAAGGCTTGCCGGTAGTAAAAACTTCCAAATCTGTTTTTTGCATGCGCTCCGCCTGTTCACGATCCAGAATGTCACTTACTGTTTCACCTTCATAGGTGCCAAACATCCGCATACTTTCTTCATTACAGAAAACATAACGAAAATCATCTTCCACATCTTTTATGTGTATAGGCAACGGTATGCTATTCAAAATGTTCTCTTGCAATAACTTCCGTCTTTGTAACTCTGTGTTGTTTTTGCGAAACCCTACGTACTTGACAACTTTTCCATCGACTCCCCTCTCATACGGAGAACAATTCAATTTACAATATTGCCACTCTGATGTATCGGACAGTCTAATCCGGCTATCCATTTCATACAGACAATCACAGCCATTAAGCATATCAAGCAAAATGGGTTCCGCTTCTTTCCAATCCTCCGGATGAATATGTTTTTTATAATCTTCAATAGTGAGGGGCTGGGTAGAATCGCAGTTATTAAGTGGTTCATTCTCCGCATAGAACAAATGGGTGCGAACATCAAATTCCCATAAAACCACATCGGCGGCCTGCATGGCCAATGCGGTTTTTTGCTTGCTTTGACGTAATATCTCTTCGGTACGTACCGTTTCGGTCACATCCTGTGCTATAAAAAGGAACTTATCGATCTCCTTATTCTCATCATCTCGGACTACCGATACGGTAATTTCAAAATAACGTATCCCTGATAAAGTTGTCGGATAATAAAATTTGGCTAATTCAAAATCATACTTGACTGTAAAACGAATATTCTCTCCCGCACGCAAGCGGCTCTTCATTTCATCGGGAACATTCGGGTTTTCAAAAATGTTGATACCCAACATATCTTGTTTATCCTTCACCCCCATCATTTTCAGTCCTACACTGTTTATCTCTATCAGGCGGCCTTCACAATCATACAATTCCATCCCTACGGGAAGATTTTCATATATAGTTTGCTGAAGTCTATGGGTTTGAGAAGGGCTTGATGTTTGTTTGCTCATTACGTAATATCTTAGTATATCTGTTTTCTTTCTACAAAAATACACATAAGTTGCAAGCAAACACAGGTTTATCCTAAATTTTCCAGTCTGTTAACCACTTTTCGAATGCTTTTTGAAGCTCTCCACTGCCTAATTAGCCACTCTTCCGATAGCTCTTCACCGCCCCAATATTGAAAAACAGCGCAAAGGCCAGCAAAGCTCCCAGCTGCGGCAATAAATCGATAAACCCGCTCCCCTTGAGATATACCATACGCATCACCTGCATAAAATATTTCAGTGGATTGAGCATAGTGATCCATTGTGCCCACTCGGGCATGCTGCGGACAGGAGTAAATAGTCCGCTCATTAAGATTAGAATCAGCATACAGAACCACATGACAAACATGGCTTGTTGCATGGTAGCCGAATGATTGGAAATGACCAATCCAAGACCGGATACAGCCAAAACAAAGATGATGGCAAAGAAATAGATCACCAGAAAATGGCCTGCAGGAAAAATTCCGTAAAGTGCCCATGCCAGAATAAAACAAAGTGTCAGAACCACAAAGCCTATCAACCAATAAGGAATCAGTTTGGCAAGGATAAAAGTGAACTTTCCGACAGGAGTCACATTGATCTGCTCAATCGTACCGGCCTCCTTCTCCCCTACTATATTCAACGCAGGCAAGAAGCCGCAAAGCATGGTAAGCAGCATCACCATCAGGGCCGGAATCATAAACAGTTTATAATCCAGATTAGGGTTGAAAAGATTCTGAGTAAGAATATCAATCCGGGGCAGATCCCCGTTGGCAGCAACCGGAATGTTTCCACTCTCCGCCTGCAATTCCGTACCATAATCGTTGATGATGGCAGACAGATATGAACTGCCCAAACCGCCCTTGGTCCCATTTACGGCATTGGCGGCCACAAGTACGTGGGCAGCCTCGCCATTCACCCAGTCCTTCTCGAAATCTCCGGGAATTTCAAGCAGCACATCGGCTGTCCCCGCTTCAATCGCTTCCAACCCTTCTTTATAGGAGTCCGGTAAAGCAGTGGTCCGGAAGTAAGTTGAAGCCGTTATCTTATCGACCAGCCTGCGTGAAAGAGCCGAATGATCATTATCTATAATATTCATCCGGATATTTTTTATTTCAAGATTAGCAGCCCAGGGCATAAGAAGCATAATCATGCAAGGGAAGATAAAAATCAACCTCGGCAGGAAAGAGTTGCGGAGCAACTGCTTGAATTCTTTCTCTATAAGATATTTAATCATAACCTGTTTTTGAATTTCTTGAAGCTAATTGTTATCAACACGACTGCCATAAGAGCCAGAATACTGACCTCAGACAGTACAAAAGAAATATCTACTCCCTCAATCATCAATTTACGTACGGCCTGAATATACCAGCGGGCGGGCAGAATATCGGAAATCAATTGCAATACCAGAGGCATGCTCTCTATCGGAAATATCATGCCGGAAAGCAACATTGTAGGCATCATCAAGATCAACCCCGAAGCGAGCATGGCGGCCACTTGCGTCCGTGTCACCGTGGAAATAAGCAATCCCAACGCCAACGACACAAAGATAAAAAGCAATGATACCATTATCAACCAGAACAGGCTGCCTGCCACGGGTACATCAAGTACATAAACTGAAAGCAGCAGAATCGTCGTAAGATTGACAAACGACAGCACAAAATAAGGAACGGCCTTAGCCAGAATAACGAACAAAGGTTTCACCGGAGAAACCAGCAATATCTCCATCGTACCTGTCTCCTTCTCGCGGACAATGGATATGGAAGTCATCATGGCACAGATCAGCATCAGGATAAGTCCCATCACACCGGGCACAAAATTGTAGGCACTCTTCATCTGTGGATTATAGAGCAGTTTCACATCGGGCACAACAGAAGATACGGACATTCCGGGAGGAAGCATTTCCTGTCGGACGGAAGCTATGACATTAGTGGCGTAACCGGCTTGTGTGGTAGCCATATTCGGATCGGTTGCATCGGAAACCAGTTGCACACGGGCATCGCCTGTATACAGATGATTGGCAAATTGTTCGCTGAATACAAGTGCCATGTCGATTTCATTTTCCTGAAACGCCCTTTCCATCTCCTGTGGAGAATGCAACAGGCACTTCACGGAAAAGTATTCGCTGGCATCCAAACGGTCGATGATCTTGCGGGTAACCATGTCATTCGAAGGGTCGAGTACACCCACACGTACATTTTTCACTTCGGTAGTAATGGCAAAACCAAAGAGAATGATCTGAACAACAGGCATCCCTAACAGAATCAACATAGTCCGTCGGTCGCGGAAAATGTGGAAGAACTCCTTTTTTACAAATGCTATAAACTGTTTCATAGGTTAATCGGCTTTACGCACTGCCTTACGGGCCAGTTGCTGGAATACATCGTCCATGGTATCGGCATGAAAACGTGCCTTTAGTCCGCGAGGGGTGTCAAGTGCCTCGATACGTCCGTCTACCATGATAGACACACGGTTACAATACTCGGCCTCGTCCATGTAATGGGTGGTTACAAAGACCGTTATCCCCCGATCTGCCGCTTGATAAATCAATTCCCAGAACTGCCGGCGGGTAGCAGGATCGACTCCTCCCGTAGGTTCGTCAAGAAACACAATCCGCGGATCATGGAAAATCGAAACTGAAAAGGCCAGCTTTTGTTTCCAGCCTAAAGGAAGGCTCTTCACAAGCGTGTCACGCTCGTCGCTGAACCCCAGACGATCGAGAAGCGCCTCTGTCTTTTCGGCTATCTCGCGGTCCTGCATCCCATAAATGCCGGCAAAAAGACGAATGTTTTCCCATACTTTAAGATCTTCGTATAAAGAGAACTTCTGGCTCATGTATCCAATATTCTTCTTCACTTCTTCAGGATGGACGGCAACATCAAAGCCGGCTACCCGTGCTATGCCGGAGGTAGGTTTGCTCAATCCGCAAAGCATACGCATCGCAGTGGTTTTTCCCGCACCGTTCGCCCCGAGAAATCCGAAGATCTCTCCCCGGTTCACCTGAAAGGAGATATGGTCGACAGCCGTGAAATGCCCAAAACATTTGGTAAGCCGGTCTACCTCAATGGCAAAATCATTTTCGGCATGTACTTCCGCACGTTCCAGACCGGGTGGACAAAGAATGTGACTGAACTGTTTCAGGATTCGTTCCGGCACATCGATCCCCTGTATCTCTCCTTCGTTGATAAAAGCGATACGGTCGCATTGCCGGGCTTCATCCATAATCGGAGTAGAAACGAGAATAGTGATTCCCTGCTCCTTGAGATGCCTCAACATTTCCCAGAACTCCTTGCGTGAAACCGGATCCACACCGGTAGTCGGCTCGTCCAGGAACAGAATGCCGGGTTTGTGAATCAACGCACAACTTAAGGCCAGCTTTTGTTTCATACCTCCCGACAAAGCCCCCGCTCTACGTTTACGAAAAGGTTCTATCTGCTGGTAGATATCTTTCACCAAATCATAGTTTTCGCGGATAGTCGTATGAAATACAGTAGCAAAAAAGTCGAGGTTCTCTTCCACCGTCAGGTCCTGATAAAGCGAAAAACGTCCGGGCATGTATCCCACCCGTTGCCGGATTTGTTTGTAATCCTTCACAACATCGAGCCCGTTCACCGTAGCCGTCCCACTGTCGGCAAGCAACAGTGTAGTCAGGATGCGGAAGAGTGTACTCTTACCGGCTCCATCCGGTCCGATGATGCCGAACAACTCACCGGAATTCACGGAAAAGGAAACCTTCTTCAAGGCTTCTACTTCACCGTAACATTTAGTCACGTCACTGACAGATACAGCTGGTTTCATCATCAGGCATCATTTAAAACTTCACTCCACCATACATACCTATTTTGAGCAGTCCGTCGTTCTCCACGGTTATCTTGACGGCATACACCAGGTTGGCACGCTCTTCTTTCGTCAGAATCGTTTTAGGAGTAAATTCAGAACGATCTGAAATCCAGCTTACGACTCCCGGATACTCTTTACGTTCGTTTCCTCCATAGTCGGAGAAAACTGTCACCCGGTTACCGATTTTAACCTGCGAGAGCTGTTCGGATGTGATATAAGCGCGAAGATACATATGATCGACATCTGCCACCTTGAAGAGTGGCTTGCCCACGGCAGCCAGTTCTCCTGCTTCGGCATATTTCGCCAATACAGTACCGCTGATAGGCGAAACAATATGGCACTTCGCCAACTGGTCTTCCACCTGTGCCACCTGAATGGCTACTGACGAGCCTTGTTCCGTAAGACTGTTCGTACTGTTTTGTAAAGACGACATCTGTGCCGCAAGCTGACGCTCGAGCAAAGCGACCTGCGCATCCCAATCATCCAGTTGCTTCTGATTAGCGGCTCCGGCTTTCAAAAGGTTTTCTACACGTTTCTTCTCCCGTTGGGCGGTAGCGATTTGCTGGCGGGTAGCGGCAATCTGCTTGTTGACATCCGGACGTTGGCTTTCAACCGACTTCATACTGGCTTGCAATTGCAGTTTCTTCAGGTAAAGTTGCACGGTATCGATCAATCCCACTTCTTCACCGGATGCCAACCGCGTACCTTCTTCAACATCAAAGCACAGAAGCCTTCCCGAGGCCTCGGCCGATACCAGAACTTCAGTCGCTTCGAAAGTTCCCGTAGCATCATAGTCGGTAGTTCTGCCTCCGCAAGCGGAAAGTAAAGACAGTAAGAATAGACATCCTATAAGTTTATTTGATTTCATAACTGCTATTATATTAGTTATTCGTAGTATATTTCAATTGATAAATATTCATCAGGAGCTGGACTTCATGCAAAGCCTTGGTCTGTCGAGCCAGATTCTCGGAAGTCATATCCCGGAGCATATCGGTAACGGTCATGGTGCCATTAGCCACCTTCGCCTCCGAAGCTTTACGGATATTAGTCCGCAAACGGATAATTTCATCATCATCCACCATCTGACGGCGCACGCTCTCCACGGCACTCTCCTGCTGAGTAGCCTGAATACGGGTGTTAAACAGAAACACATCCCGGTTACTGTCCAACTGTCGGCGACTGGTATCTATCACCCGCCTATCGTTACGCAACGTATACAGGCTGCCGAAGTTCCACGACAAACGGACTCCTGCCACATAATAAGGGGTGAACTCATTTTTCAGCATATTCAGTCCCGGATTGCCATACGCCCCCTGTACGAAGAGCCCGAGACGAGGCATCAGTCCGGTTTTCAAAGCTTCTTCCTGTACTTGTAAGCGTCCGTTCTGTGCATCGAACCATAGCAATTCCGGACGATTATTCGCCATCACCTGTATGTCCGACTCGGCGACCGGCTTCTGTAAAGACGCATTGGCAGGCACTTCTTCGCCTGTCAGCAGCGAAAGCATTGACAGATAGGCCTGGCGTGAAATCGTTAACTCTATCCGCTTTTGCCGGGTGTTCAATTGCTCCACACTGACGGCATCGAGATCGGTCTGACTGGCAATGCCATTTTCAATGTACGAAGAAATCTGCCTGTGGGTACGTTCCAGCTCTTCCAGGAAGAGCTGATTCTGACTCAATTGTTCGTCCAGTAACAGAATCCCGAAATATACCTGATTCACCCGCTCGGTAAGTGCATACATATCCACATTCAGCTTTTCCCGGTCTACGTCCGACATCGCCTTTACCTGCTCTTTCCTTGAACGGATTTCACCACCGTCCCAAATGTTCTGTTTCAGTTCCAACATTACCTGATATTGATCCTTGGACAAGCCCTTGATATCTACCCCGGGAATCTGCACGGGCAGCTCTGTTACCTCACTCTGCCAGGTAGCTTTGCCCGAAAGGGTGAACTGAGGCAGATTAGCTTTCGACGCATTTGCCAGATTATATTCTTTAGTCTTCTCTATCAACCCATACTGCCTCACCAACGGATAGTTTTCCCGGGTTTTCCGTTGGCACTCTTCAAGGGTGATCTGCCCATATATCAGCAGGGCAAACAGAGAAAAAGACAAAGAAAAAATAAATCGTTTCATATTCTATTCCTAATTAATTCTTCTTTCCTGCAAAGATAGAGAATAAGAACACGCAACCAGGTTCCAATTGTTTGCAATAATGTTCTATTAGTTCGATTCTTTAGAATAAATCATATGAATCAAATGCCAACTGTGGATTTATTCAGGATTTAAGATACGCTATCCTTTTATTGAAGCCGTTTATAAATCCATACCTTATTAGAGTCCGCGAAAAGCGATGACCGAAAAAGCAAACCCCGGAAGATGACTCTCCCGGGGTTCCATATTTAGAAAAACTTCTTTCTAAATCAACATTGCCATATCTCCATATGGATTCTTCATTCTTTTACCTTTCCGATAAACAGAACATTATTATCATTCTCATTCAAAGTAGCTGCCAGTTCCTTAAGTTTCTTTTCATCCGGACCGGAGCATTTGCCGGAAGCAAGATGTTTTTCTATCTTTTCAATCAACTGGCCCGGTTCCATACTCTGGATAAAGTACCCGCGATAAAAACTGTGACCCGGAGCCGAAATAGGAAGATTACCGTAAAAGTCATTAACAAGGCGGAAATAAGAAGAAGCATTCTTCTTAGTGTCTACCAAGACATCTCCACCTCCTGTTCCCTTTTTCCCCCAATAGGTGACCATGAAATAATGAGGTAGTCTGTAATATAAATGTATCGGTTTCTCATTCATATTCGGGAAGGTCATGGTGAATTTTGGTAACAACTTATTGTTAGTGGAATCATAAGTAAAAAGAGTATCTATACTGGTATGGAAGAAATCGAAATCGTTGCAATTTCTGTATGAGAAAATTTCTCCGTCGAAATTCATCACCTTCGTTGCGGCTGTCGCAGGGATTTGCTTCAGTATATTTCCGTCCGTATCCATTTGGAAAGCAAGAGGCTCTCCCTCATTGAAAGGCATGTGTATAATAGATAAGCTTCCATCTTCATTCACCCATATTTTCGGTTTATTGACTTGTATGGGAAGGTGGATATCCTTAATCCATTGCCCGTTTATATCATACATCATGATTCTTTTCCCCACAAAAGGCGTGAAGAATATATGACCATTCTTTTCATCAATGCATTCATCGTAAAGGGTGGTGTCATATTCACCGGGACCGCTTCCTACGGAACCGACATTATATAGGAATTTACCATTCCTGTCAAACAGCTTAAACACACCCCGATCCCCTTGGCGGATACCGATGTAATTGTCGGTAGCATTAATAAACCAGGCTTTGAAGTATGCCTCTTCGGAGGTCTCAAAACGAACAATGCGACAATCTTCGACAAACTCGCTGAGTGGCACTTCTATGGTGTCTTTTACGAGTGATAAGTCACATATAGTCAGTTTGCTTCCGGCAGTTTCGACAGTAGTGATGCTCCCATCGTCTGTTTTCATTTCTTTGGATTTTTGGCCGGAGGTGTTGCAAGCGGATACACATCCCAGCAACAAAGCGGAGGATAAAAGTAAATAAGTGGTTTTCATGCAGAATTGTATTTAAGTTATTCGTCATCAACAAATATACGAATAGTTCGTAATTACAGACTGTCCGTATAAACATATTTGCTCCGGATTAAACTATATTAACTTTTTCAGGACAAGCTTCACCCCACTACCCATACCCCTATTATATTATCCTCCATGCCCATCAGCCTCATCAGTATGTTAAGGTCCGGACCGGGATACACGCACACTATCTCATTGTGTTTTGGATAAAATATGCTATTCTTTTACTTGGCTCGCTTATAAATCGCATATTTTATCTAAGTTTGCCGTGTGATAACAACTGATTTATGGAAAAGAACAAACCTCTGGAACTGGCACTCGACCTGCTGAAGCACAGCAACATGGTATGCAACAACGAATATCGCTTCGTCACCCCGGATTTTGGCATTGTCATCAGCTTCGCCAATATGGAAAGCCACCTGTTCCGTTTGGGACAACCCTACCGGCTGAAGGAAGGAAGAATCATCCGCGGACTACGCGGAAAGGCACGGATCATTATCAACCTGATTGAATATACCGTCTATCCACAAACCATTGTCACTTTCATCCCCGGCTCCATTGTCGAACTTTTAGAATTCACACCCGATTACGATTTTCAGATGATCGCAGTGGACAAAGACTTCCTGCCGCTCCTACGACGTGACCAGCTCTTTGAATCACACGTACGGCAGAACCTTGTCACCCGGGTGACAGATACCGAATGGAAGTTGTCGGATGCTTATTTCACGCTGATTTGGGAAACTGTTCAGGAAAAACCCTTCCGCCGGGAGGTAGTACAACATCTGCTTGCAGCTCTACTGCATAATATAAAGTATATACGGACGGAAGAAGCCAATGACGCTTCTCACAGGTTTTCACATCAGGAAGAGATATTCTGGCGATTCATCACACTGGTGAACGAATCCAGCAAAAACGAACGTACCGTAGGATTCTATGCCGACAAGCTATGCCTGACTCCCCGTTACCTGAACACGCTGATCCGGCAGGTCAGTCACCAGACAGTGATGGAGTGGATCAATCAGTCTGTTATTCTCGAAGCAAAAGTATTACTGAAACACAGTGACCTGCTTGTATACCAGATTTCGGATGAACTGCATTTTCCGAATCCCTCCTTCTTCTGCAAGTTCTTTAAACGAATGACGGGCATGACACCACAGGAGTATCAAAAAAGATAAATTCACTTTGATAGCATATTTTAGATTTAAATAGAAAAACATCAAAGGTCACAAAACATTGAATTCTAATGAAGTACACAGTATTACAATATTATTTAATATCAGTTTCATATTCCAATCCTTCCACCTCTGAATAATGAATGCCATCCCACTTTACAGGCATAAAGCAAAATTGCCACCTGCGTTGTCCTTCATCCCCATTCCAGTGGCCGAAAGGTACACGAACTAAAACCTTATTTAGCCCCTTCTTGAGACTAATCTTAATTGGTGCCCGATAAAAATATCCTTGCCCTGTAAGCGGTATTTCAATTCTCCCCTGTCCCCATCCTGACCACGGTAAACTTTCAAAATCCCAAACAGGAGGCTCAATCCTATTTTCATTGAGCCATATATCTCCTCCACTCCAATCCCAACTGCCTTGTTGCGGTGCTCTTTCGGAACGATACCCGCCCGAATGTCCCCACATACCATTAAATCCGCACATTAAAAAAACGTCTTGCTCCCTGGGGCTTTTAATATATGTCAATGCATAACATGTCCCATTGCCAATTCCCACATCATCAGACATTAATGTAGGCCATAAGTTAGGCTGATATCTATTGTTATGCATATTAAACATTGCGTACAAAGAACGAATTTGTACTACTCCTCCGTAAGCTGCCTCATCTTTCCATTTTAAAATCTTATTATTATCGATATATTCACTTTTTATAATCCGTTCAGGCTCAAAAGAGGTATCATTGATTCCCTTATGATCAAAAGGACCTATGATTCTCCACTTAAGCTCAGATTGCTTGACATAAGCAAAAGGAATTCCTTGAAAATATTTATCCCTGTGAGCTACTAAACGATTTTCAAACTCATCAAATGCGATCCATGCACTACTCCCTTTTTTAGGCATATTAGCAACAAACTGATTGGCTGATTCTTTAGCACCTCTCCATATTCTTTCGGCATATGTTAATAGAGTAGGATAAAATGGATATTGAGTTAAAATTTGCTTTTCGGGATATTCCCCAAGTCCACCGTCTGTCCATACACACATCACTCCCCCCAATGCATTTGTGTTTTCAGAAGCAACTTCGCATGGTTGCTGAAAGAATACTTGTTGTACGCCGGACTGAGAATCCATATAATCCATATAAAATCCATTACCATCAATATAAGGTATATCTGTTTTGATCTGATGTCCTGATTCACATTTACCCCAAAACATACGAATACAATCGTTATCTTGCTGGTAGCCGGGACTCCAAATAACAATCCGCTTGCCTTTATCTCGAATATACTTAATCATCTCAGGCATAAACTCAGGCATTGCAAACCTAACTTCATCGGATCCGATATGAAATAAAGAATCCTTGAATAATGGAATTACCTCATCCAATGCCTCTTTTAGTATAGCAATTCCTTTGGAGGTTTGCATATCATATCCTGTTGCCTTTTTAAAATACGCACTATGACCAGGCATATCAACCTCGGGGAGTACCCTTACGTTAAGAGAATCACAATAGGCAACAAACTCTTTTATTTCTTTTTGTGTGTAAAATTTTCCCGGCTGTCGTGTTTTCCAGTAAGAATTATAGGATGTCAGTTCAGGATGACTCTTAACCTCAATTCTCCACCCGGGATCATCAGTTAAATGAAGGTGGAGCATATTTATTTTGTACATAGACAATTTGCGGATCACTTCACGCAAAAAAGAGATCTCCAAAAAATTACGTCCTACATCAATCATCACCGAACGAACGCTAAATTCAGGGAGATCATCAACGTTACAATAATGTAAACGTAACATGCCGTGAGGTGATTCGGTAATCATTTGACGAAGCGTTTGTAAAGCGTTAAAATACCCACCAAATGCATTTGCCTCAATAATAATACCCTGTTTGTTAACTTGTAATGTATATGCTTCATCCGTTTTGAGCTTCCTTGAAGGAGTTGCAAATCTAATTTCGCATGTTTTTTTTCTCACCGACGTGAATTTTAGTGAATTAGAAATATCTATCACCTCTCTCTTCACTTTTTGTTGAGTAGAACAATCGACAGAACCAGAAAACAAGATCGATAATTCTGTAAAATCTATGGTTTTGCGAGTTGAAGCAATAAATTTAGGCTGCGGTATTATGGCAGGATGACAGGCCTCTTGGGACGGCGTCGGAAGAGTCCAATTCTGTGCATAAGCAATATGATTTGTAAATAAAAACAGACCTGCTATCCACAGGATCACTCTTATTGCTGATTTCATTATGATATTTTTAAGGTACAATAAATGCAAAGATAATAATTTATCGGAAGTAAAAAATATCTTAAAGAAAGAAAAGCAGTTCATTTACTAACCTTATAAACAAACTACCCGATATAGCGCATGCTACACCGGGTAGAAAATACAAAATGACATGATTGGCACTTTGCTATTTGAACTCTTCCAACACCAGTTTAAGTTCATCGATGGTCAGTTCTCCCACTTGCCTCCACAATTCGTGTCCACGCTGCAGAAGGATGAAAGCCGGAGCCGTCTCGATATTGAATGAATCCGCGACTGCCTTATCTCCCACTATATTCACTTTAACCACCTCGGAGACTTGTTTCTCGTAAGTCCGTACTACAGGTTCCAGCCATTCATAATGGGGAGACCAGTCTGCATAAAATTCTACCAACACCAGACGATTCGTTCCGGATGCGGCATCCAATTGCTCTGCTATACTCATTGTTACACGCTTTATTGATTTATATGTACTTTCAACAACAGTCAACAGAAAAAGTTCCGGATTTCAGGATTGTTAAGCAAAAGAGGAGAAGAAGACGGAACTTCTTATTTATATTCTTCCCATGACTTGATTGCTATATCGTCAATATCCATCGTACAGAACGCATTGATAAACGCACTCGCCAATCGGGCATTGGTAATCAGCGGGATGTTGAGGTCGATGGCGGCACGACGGATTTTGTAACCGTTATCCAGCTCACCGGCAGTCAGATTCTTGGGAATATTGACTACCATGTCGATCTCTTTCTTGTGCAACATCTCGAGTGCCTGGGGGTGTCCTTCCTCGCTGGGCCAGTAGACGCGGGTGTTCTCTACGCCATTCTCGGTAAGAAATTTGCTGGAACCTCCCGTTGCGAAGATATTATATCCCTTCTTCTGTAACATACGGGCCGCTTCGAGCATATCTACTTTCTGTTTCGGCGTTCCGGTAGAGAGCAGGATGTTCTTCTTCGGAATACGATAGCCCACGGAAAGCATTGCTTTTAGTACGGCACAGGAAGTATCGCTGCCGATACAACCTACCTCACCGGTCGATGCCATGTCGACACCCAGCACAGGATCAGCTTTCTGAAGACGATTGAAAGAGAACTGACTGGCCTTGATACCGACATAATCGAGTTCAAAAAGGTTCTTGTTCGGCTTCTCAACAGGCAGACCGAGCATGACTTTCGTAGCAAGTTCGATAAAGTTGATCTTCAGCACTTTGCTGACAAAGGGGAACGAACGGCTGGCACGGAGATTACACTCGATCACTTTGATGTCGTTATCTTTAGCCAGATACTGGATGTTGAACGGACCGGAGATATTGAGTGCCTTGGCTATCTCACGACTGATACGCTTAATACGACGCACCGTCTCCACATACAACTTCTGCGGCGGGAACTGGATGGTGGCATCACCGGAGTGTACGCCGGCAAATTCGATGTGTTCGGAAATGGCATACGCAACGATCTCCCCGTTTTGTGCTACGGCATCCATCTCCACCTCTTTGGCATGTTCGATGAACTGGCTGACCACAACCGGGTGCTTCTTCGAAACATTGGCTGCCAGTTGCAGGAAGCGTTCCAGTTCTTCCTGATTGGAGCAAACATTCATGGCCGCCCCACTAAGCACATACGACGGACGCACGAGCACAGGGAAACCTACCTTGTCTACGAAGGAATTGATATCTTCGAGCGAAGTAAGCGCACGCCATTCCGGCTGATCCACGCCGATGCGGTCGAGCATGGCGGAGAATTTATCACGGTCCTCGGCATTATCGATACTCTTGGCGGAAGTACCGAGAATATGAATATTCTGGGCATCGAGGCGCAGAGCAAGGTTGTTCGGTATCTGCCCTCCGGTGGAGACGATGACACCATGCGGATTCTCCAGTTCAAGAATATCCATCACACGTTCGAAAGTCAATTCGTCAAAGTAGAGGCGATCGCACATATCGTAATCGGTCGATACGGTTTCGGGATTATAATTGATCATCACCGAACGCCAGCCTTCCTTACGGATGGTATTGAGTGCCTGCACCCCGCACCAGTCAAACTCTACCGAAGAACCGATGCGATAAGCACCCGAACCAAGCACCACGATGGAACGGTGGTCGCCCAGGTAGGTTACATCGTTGGCTGTGCCGCTGTAGGTCAAATAGAGGTAATTGGTCTGTGCCGGATACTCGGCAGCAAGCGTATCGATCTGCTTCACCACGGGAACGATGCCCAGGCTCTTGCGGTAATTGCGGACATAAAGGCTCCCGTCCTCCATATCACCTTCGTAACCGATGGCACGTGCTATCTGGAAGTCAGAGAATCCCTGTCGCTTGGCTTGCTTAAGCAGGTCGGCAGGCAAGTCGGCTATCTGCTTGTGATTATTCCCCCACTGATGAAGCTCCTCCGAAGTATTCATGATGTTCATCAGCTTTTGCAGGAACCATTTGTCGATCTTGGTCAGGTCGTGCACCTGGTCAATGGTATATCCCGCACGGAAGGCCTTTGATATGACGAAGATACGTTTGTCGGTCGGTTCATGCAGCGCTTTGTCGATGTCGGAGATGACGAGTTCTTTGTTTTCCACAAAACCGTGCATACCCTGTCCTATCATACGAAGTCCTTTCTGAATCGCTTCTTCAAAGGTACGCCCGATGGCCATCACCTCACCGACAGACTTCATAGAAGAACCGAGTTCTTTATCCACTCCGTGGAACTTACCGAGATCCCAACGGGGGATTTTGCAGACTACGTAGTCCAGCGCCGGTTCAAAGAACGCACTGGTAGTCTTCGTCACGGAGTTTTTCAAATCGAACAGCCCGTACCCGAGTCCGAGTTTGGCAGCCACGAAAGCAAGCGGATAACCGGTAGCCTTCGACGCCAAAGCAGACGAACGGCTCAGACGGGCATTCACCTCGATCACCCGGTAATCTTCCGATTCGGGATCGAAAGCATACTGCACGTTACATTCGCCCACGATACCGATGTGGCGGATGATGCGGATGGCAAGCTCACGCAATTTATGATATTCTTTATTGGTCAGGGTTTGCGAAGGAGCAATCACAATGGATTCTCCGGTATGGATGCCCAGTGGGTCGAAATTCTCCATGTTGCAGACCGTGATACAGTTGTCAAAGCGGTCGCGCACTACTTCGTATTCCACCTCTTTCCATCCCCGCAGGCTCTTCTCAACCAGCACCTGCGGAGAAAAAGCGAACGCTTTCTCAACAAGTACGTCCAGTTCTGCTTCGTTGTCACAGAAGCCGGAACCTAATCCACCCAATGCGTAAGCCGCACGGACAATGACCGGATAACCTAATTCCCGGGCTGCACGACGAGCATCTTCGGCGTTCTCAACAGCTTCGCTCTTGATGGTTTTCACGTCAATCTCGTTCAGCTTCTCCACGAAAAGCTCACGGTCTTCGGTATCGATAATGGCTTGTACGGGAGTTCCCAATACACGTACTCCGTATTTTTCGAGAATGCCTTCGCGGTAAAGGGCCACGCCGCAGTTCAGTGCCGTCTGTCCGCCAAAGGCAAGCATGATACCCTCAGGACGTTCCTTCTGAATCACCTTCTCGACGAAATAAGGAGTTACGGGAAGGAAATAAATCTGATCTGCCACACCTTCCGATGTCTGTACGGTGGCAATATTGGGGTTGATCAGGATGGTTTCGATTCCTTCTTCTTTCAAGGCTTTGAGCGCCTGGGAACCGGAGTAGTCGAACTCACCGGCTTCACCGATTTTCAAGGCTCCGGAACCAAGGAGCAGTACTTTCTTTATATTGTTTTCTTTCATTATTAATTTGTTTTTGAGGTTAATCCACCACAGAGGACACAGAGAACACAGAGAATATCTTTCTCTTAAACATCTTAATAAACAAGAGATTAAAACTCTGTGTCCTCTGTGGTGAATCGTATTCGTTTCTGATCATTTATGCAGAATATACTTCAGAGCAGTTTCACGAACTCGTCGAAAAGGAATTCCGTATCGGTCGGTCCGCTTGCCGCTTCCGGATGGAACTGTGCGGAGAACCACGGGTTTATTTTATGGCGGATTCCTTCGTTGGAGCCATCATTCATATTGATGAACAACGGTTCCCAATCGGTGCCGAGTGTGTTGTTATCTACCGCGTAACCATGATTTTGTGAAGTGATGAAACAACGTTCAGTGCCTGCCATCCGTACCGGCTGATTATGACTGCGATGACCGTATTTCAGTTTGTATATTTTGGCTCCTCCGGCTTTGCTCAGCAACTGGTTACCCATGCAGATACCAAAAATAGGAAGTTTCGGGTCCTGCATGGCACGGCGGATGTTCTGCACCGCAGCATCACATGTATCCGGGTCACCCGGTCCGTTGGAGATGAAGAGTCCGTCGAATTCCAGATGATTGAAATCATAATCCCAAGGCACGCGAATCACTTCCACATCCCGACGAAGCAAGCAGCGGATAATGTTCGTCTTTACACCGCAATCCACCAATACCACTTTTTTCTTACCCGCGCCTTCATTGTAACGGATCACCTCTTTACAGGAAACCTTGTCTACGTAGTTCACCCCGCTGTAAACAGCTTCCGGAGCATTTTCCGGTTCATCGTCAAACACAATCCGTCCCATCATCACTCCGTGTTCACGCAGCACTTTGGTCAGCTCACGGGTATCGATGCCCGTAATGCCCGGCACTTGCTCCCGTTTCAGCCAGTCCGCCAGACTTTCCACTGCGTTCCAATGGCTGTATTCCTGTGAGTAATCGCTCACGATGATGGCTTCGGCATGGATGCGTTCGCTCTCCATGAATGTAGCCAGCCCGTTGGGTTCCATACTGAAAGGAGGCACACCATAGTTGCCTACCAGCGGATAAGTTAGTGTCATCAGCTGCCCTGCATACGAAGGGTCGGTCAGACTCTCCGGATAACCGGTCATGGCGGTATTAAACACGACTTCACCTGCCACAGGCTTTTCGTAGCCAAACGACTTGCCGTGGAAACGGCTCCCGTCGTCAAGGATCAAAGTTACATTCTTCATTCTTATCTTCGTTTTAATCCACCACAAAGGATACAAAGCTCGCAGAGGTTTCATCTTTTATTTTAAAGTACATCTAAAAGAAACCGGTCCACTGTGTACGCTGCATCCTCTGTAGTAAAATCCTGATTTTCTTAAAATTGATATACCTGTTCAATATAATTAATAAATGCTTCGTTCAGCAGTTTCACTCCGCCCGGCGTTGGATAATTACCGCTGAAATACCAGTCTCCCGTATGGTTGGGACATGCCTCGTGCAATCCTTCAAGGGGTTGGTAAACAATCTGTACCTTGGCCTTCGTACCCTTCGGCGTCAGCAGTTCCACCATTTTAGCAGAGATTTCCTCGTCGGTGAAAGGAGCATAAATCTCCTTCACGTAGTTTACCATCTGTTCCTTCGGCAATCCTACCTGATCTTTCGATTTCCGGTAAGCTGCTGCGATCACGTCTTTCATATCCCGGTCCTTCAATAGTTCGATTGCCGCCTTGAAAGCGATGAACTCGGACATTTTCGCCATATCGATGCCGTAATAGTCCGGATAGCGAACTTGCGGGGAGGAAGAAACGATAACTATCTTTTTCGGTCCCAAACGGTCGAGGATACCGATAATGCTTTGCTTCAATGTGGTGCCACGGACGATGCTGTCATCGATAATCACCAGATTGTCGATACCTGCCCGGAGGCTGCCGTATGTTATGTCATACACGTGTGCCGCCAGATCGTTCCGGCTATTACCTTCGGCAATGAAAGTACGTAGTTTGATGTCCTTGATCGCTACCTTTTCCGAACGGATACGGCGAGACAGGATCACTTCCAGTTCATCGTGGTCCGGATTATGTCCCAGATTGGCAATCTGTCGTACCTTTTCTTCATTCAGGTAATCGTCCAGCCCTTGAAGCATACCGTAAAATGCCACCTCCGCCGTATTCGGTATGAACGAGAATACGGTATGGTCGAGATCATTATCAATTGCCTTCAGGATGTTCGGCACCAGCTTTTCACCCAGTTGTTTTCTCTCCTTATAGATGTCCGCGTCACTACCCCGTGAGAAGTAAATCCGCTCAAACGAACAGGCTTTCTTTTCCCGCGCTTTGTTGATCTGTGCCGTACGCAGTTTTCCCTCTTTGCTGATAAGAAGTGCCTGCCCCGGTTGCAATTCCTTTATTTCTCCTATCGGAACATTGAGTGCAGTCTGAATCACCGGACGTTCACTGGCAAGCACCGCAATTTCTTCATCCTGATACCAGAATGCCGGGCGGATCCCCCACGGGTCGCGCAACGCAAAGCTCTCTCCGCTTCCGGTCAGTCCGCACATCACATATCCTCCATCCCATTCCTTGCTCGATGTACGCAACACGTTTGCAAGATCCATATGATCCTCAATATAATGCGTCACGCCCATACCGGTCAGTCCTTCGGCCTCGGCCTGATTGAACAGTCGTTCCACTTCCCGGTCGAGTCTGTGCCCCACCTGTTCGAGCATGATATAAGTATCGGCATACTTACGCGGATGTTGTCCGATGGCAGTGATACGGGCAAACACTTCGTCCACATTTGTCATGTTGAAGTTACCGCAAAGGGCAAGGTTCTTCGCCCGCCAGTTGTTCCTTCTGAGAAATGGATGGACATAGGATATGCCGGATTTTCCGGTGGTCGAATAACGCAGATGTCCCATGTATACTTCCCCCGCAAAGGGCAGTGTACGCTTGGCAAACCCGGCATTGTGCAATTGCTCCCCGGTCAGATCCTTGAAGTTGGCCTGCACCGTTTCAAAAATTTCAGTGATGGCACCGGAACCCAACGCCCGTTCACGGAACATATACTCTTCACCCGGATTTGCTTCCAGTTTCACACATGCCAGTCCGGCACCTTCCTGCCCACGGTTATGCTGTTTTTCCATCAGCAGGTAGAGCTTATTGAGCCCATACATCCATGTCCCGTACTTCTTTTCGTAATACTCCAGCGGTTTAAGCAAACGAATCATGGCAACGCCACATTCATGTTTCAGTTGTTCCATCTATTTTCGATTTAACTATATTACAATCGGTTATTGAACTCACACCATAATCACACTCTTTTCCTCCTATCCCGGTCGGTCTGTCGTGCCTTCCCGACCCATAACGATACATCACGGGCAAAGGTACACTAATTATCAACGGTTTAAAGCACTTTAATGTTTCCGGACTTCCGATACATAGATTATCGGTCTTACAAAACCGGTAACTCTGCAGGAAACATGAAACGAAATGAACGGGGATCTCTGTACAGGTACTGTTACAGGAAGTATAACTTTGGGATAGAAATTCTTGGAGGATAACGGTGGAAATTTCAAGATTGCCGTTAGCAATAAAAACAGATGCTTCGCCTTTCGGCTGATACATATCAATATAGCCTACCATTCCACACATATTATCCTTTTTTGTTTTCGCGTGCAAAGATACATAATCTAAATAACATAAAGATTAGTTTTCCTATAAATATTTGACATAAACGTACAAAAAAGTTGTTTTAATATCAAAACGTTAATTTATCTATTATTTCAGTCTCAAAAAGAAAGAGATTACAATCGTTTAATGATATAATGGAAGCAAGTTACAGTTTGAAACAAAAAGTAGTTAATTTACTTACGATCTGAAATATTAAAAAACTAAAAAGAGAATTAGTGTCACACAAAAGTGCGCCATATATATCATAATGAAATTAAATTCCTATTTTTGCCGAACATTTTGATACAACAAACAGGTATTATCGTATAATAAAGCTAAACAGAATGAAGGAACAAGAACTTTTTAACAACGAAACAAAAGAGTTGCCCTGTCAACGACTGCCCGAACAGTTGGGGCTCTATCATGCAATGAACGAACATGATGCCTGCGGAGTGGGTATGTTGGTGAACATTGACGGGGGAAAATCGCACGACATTGTGGAGTCCGCACTAAAAGTACTGGAAAACATGCGTCACCGTGGTGCCGAAGGAGCGGATAACAAAACAGGAGACGGCGCAGGCATCATGCTCCAGATTCCTCATGAATTTATCTTGTTGCAAGGCATACCTGTCCCCGAAAAAGGGAAGTACGGAACAGGTTTGATTTTCCTCCCCAAAAACGAAGAAGACCGGGCAACCATTCTGAGTATTATTATCGAGGAGATTGAAAAAGAAGGATTAACACTGATGCACCTGCGCAATGTACCTACTTGCCCGGACATATTGGGTGAATCGGCACGAACAGCCGAACCGGACATCAAACAGATATTCATCACCGGATTTACGGAAACGGAGACAGCCGACCGCAAACTCTATGTGATAAGAAAAAGGATTGAAAACCGGATACGCAAATCATCTGTCCCGGCAAAAGACGACTTTTACATTGTGTCGCTGTCTACCAAAAGCATCATATATAAAGGTATGTTGTCATCCTTACAGTTGCGTAGTTATTTCCCCGATCTGACAAACAACTATTTCACCAGCGGACTTGCATTGGTACACTCACGTTTCAGCACCAACACATTTCCCACATGGGGACTGGCGCAACCCTTCCGTCTACTGGCACACAACGGTGAAATAAATACCATTCGCGGTAACCGGGGATGGATGGAAGCAAGGGAAAGCGTACTCTCCTCACCTACCTTGGGGGATATCAGGGAGCTCCGCCCCATCATCCAGCCGGGTGGAAGTGACAGCGCCTCTTTAGATAACGTACTCGAGTTCCTGGTAATGTCCGGCCTCAGCTTGCCACATGCCATGGCTATGCTGGTACCGGAATCATTCAACGAAAAGAATCCGATCAGCGAAGACCTGAAAGCATTCTACGAATATCACTCCATCCTGATGGAACCATGGGACGGACCGGCTGCCCTGCTGTTCAGCGACGGTCGCTATGCGGGAGGTATGCTCGACCGTAACGGACTACGCCCCGCCCGCTATCTGATTACTCACAACAACATGATGGTAGTGGCCTCCGAAGTCGGCGTAATGGACTTCGAACCCGGAGATATCAAAGAGAAAGGACGCCTGCAACCGGGCAAGATATTGTTGGTAGACACCGAAAAAGGTGAGATCTACTACGACGGTGAACTGAAAAAACAGTTGGCGGAGGCCAAGCCTTACCGTACCTGGCTCGCCAACAACCGGATTGAACTGAATGAACTGAAAAGTGGACGCAAAGTATCACACAGTGTAGAGAACTACGGCCGCATGTTACGTACCTTCGGCTATTCAAAAGAAGACATCGAAAAGATCATCACCCCGATGGCGACCGGAGGGGCCGAACCGATCAATTCGATGGGCAACGACACCCCCCTGGCCGTACTCTCGGATAAACCACAACTCTTGTACAATTACTTCCGGCAACAATTTGCACAAGTGACAAACCCTCCCATCGATCCCATCCGCGAGGAATTGGTGATGTCGCTGACGGAATATATCGGTGCTGTGGGCATGAACATTCTCACCCCCAGCGAGAGTCATTGCAAAATGGTGCGCCTCAACCACCCTGTACTGAACAATGCCCAACTGGATATCTTATGCAATATCCGGTATAAAGGATTCAAAACAGTAAAGCTGCCCATACTGTTTGAGGCTGATAAAGGAAAAGCCGGACTTCAAGAGGCACTGACCGCCCTGTGCAAGCAGGCAGAAGCCTCCGTCGTAGAGGGAGTCAACTACATCGTACTGACCGACAGAGAGGTCGATGCCACACATGCTGCCATTCCATCCTTACTGGCCGTCAGTGCAGTGCATCATTATCTGATCTCAGTGGGCAAACGTGTCCAGACTGCTCTGGTAGTAGAAAGCGGCGAGATACGCGAAGTGATGCATGCAGCCCTGCTGCTTGGCTTTGGAGCCAGCGCATTGAACCCCTACATGGCCTTTGCCATTCTCGACAAGCTCGTTACCGGTAAAGATATCCAACTCGATTATGCCACAGCAGAAAAGAACTACATCAAAGCCATCTGCAAAGGGCTCTTCAAAATCATGAGTAAAATGGGGATCAGTACCATCCGTTCATACCGGGGAGCAAAAATATTCGAAGCTATAGGATTAAGCGAAGAACTGAGCAAGGCTTGTTTCGGCGGCCTGCCCTCTACCATCGGCGGCATCCGGCTTGAAGAGATAGCCAAAGATGCCATCGCTTTCCACAATGAAGGATTCGCAGCGGAAAACAGTGATGACATTCTGCCCAACAAAGGCTTATACTCTTTCCGAAAAGACGGGGAAAAACATGCCTGGAATCCGGAAACAATCAGTGCCCTGCAACTGGCAACCCGCCTGGGCAGCTACAAGAAATTCAAAGAGTTTACACAAATGGCAGATGAAAAAGAAATGCCCATCTTTCTGCGCGATTTCCTGGGATTCAAACGGTCGCCTATCTCTATCGACAAGGTAGAGCCCGTTGAAAACATCATGAAACGTTTTGTTACCGGTGCCATGAGTTACGGTTCGATCAGCCGGGAAGCACACGAGACAATGGCCATCGCCATGAATGCCATTCACGGACGGAGCAATACCGGTGAAGGAGGTGAAGATGCCAAGCGATTCACCCCGCGTCCGGACGGAACAAACCTGAGAAGTGCCATCAAACAGGTAGCTTCGGGACGTTTTGGCGTGACTGCCGAATATCTGGTAAACGCGGATGAAATACAGATCAAGATTGCACAAGGCGCCAAGCCGGGCGAAGGCGGACAGTTGCCCGGCTATAAGGTGGACGAAGTGATAGCCCGTACCCGTCACTCCATACCGGGCATCTCGCTGATTTCCCCTCCTCCTCACCATGATATTTATTCAATCGAAGATCTGGCACAACTTATCTTCGACTTGAAAAACGTAAATCCCCGGGCGAGAATCAGTGTCAAACTGGTAGCCGAAAGCGGAGTCGGCACCATTGCCGCAGGTGTAGCCAAGGCCAAAGCCGACCTGATCGTCATCTCCGGTGCCGAAGGCGGAACAGGAGCTTCACCCGCCTCTTCCATCCGTTACGCCGGCATCCCACCCGAATTAGGATTGAGTGAAACCCAGCAAACCCTGGTGCTGAACGGACTGAGAGGTCAAGTCATGCTCCAAGTGGACGGACAGCTGAAAACCGGACGGGACATCATCCTGATGGCAATGTTGGGAGCCGAAGAGTTTGGATTTGCCACCTCTGCCCTGATTGTTCTGGGATGTGTCATGATGCGCAAGTGTCATCAGAATACTTGCCCGGTAGGCGTGGCCACACAAAATGAAGAATTACGTAGACGCTTCCACGGACGCAGCGAATACCTGGTGAACTTCTTCACTTTCCTGGCACAGGAGGTACGCGAGTATCTTGCGGAAATAGGTGTCGAAAAGCTGGACGACATTATCGGACGGACGGACCTGATCGAACGCACCCCCCAAGATATGCTCCCCAAGCACAGCCTGATTGACTTCAGCAGGTTGCTGGCACGGGTTGACAACCGGGCTGCCATTCTGCATACCACCAATCAGGACCACGGTATCTCGGCGGTGAAAGATGTGGAAATAATCCATGCCGCCCGCGAAGCCATCGAACGCCAACGGGAAGTCTCTCTGGAATATACCATTGCCAACACTGACCGCGCGTGCGGTGCCATGCTCTCAGGTGCCATCGCTACCCGGTATGGAGAAAAAGGTCTGCCGGAACATACGCTGAACGTCAAATTCAAAGGTTCCGCCGGACAGTCATTCGGTGCCTTCCTTGTACCGGGAGTCAACTTCAAGCTGGAGGGCGAAGCCAACGACTATTTGGGAAAAGGATTGAGTGGCGGACGTATCGCCGTACTTCCACCGGTACGAAGCAATTTCGAAGCGGAAGAAAACACTATTGTCGGAAACACCCTGCTATACGGAGCCACCAGTGGTGAAGTATACATCAATGGACGTGCGGGCGAACGTTTTGCGGTGAGAAACTCCGGAGCCGTCGCTGTTGTCGAAGGTGTGGGTGACCATTGTTGCGAATACATGACCGGCGGACGGGTGGTCGTGTTGGGACAGACCGGACGCAACTTTGCAGCCGGCATGTCGGGCGGCGTAGCCTATGTATGGAACAAAGAAGGAAACTTCGACTATTTCTGCAACATGGAGATGGTGGAACTTTCACTGATCGAAGAAGCCGGCTATCGCAAAGAACTTCATGAACTGATCCGCCAACATTATCTCTATACAGGCTCAAAACTGGCACGCACCATGCTCGACAATTGGAATCACTGCGTGGACGAATTCATCCAGGTGGTACCGATCGAATATAAAAAGGTGTTGCAGGAAGAACAGATGCGGAAACTGCAACAGAAAATCGCAGATATGCAGAGAGACTATTAGATAAGCCGCCGAACCTGTATATCAGATACCAATCTCAATCGTAAACTATAAAATCGTAAATCAAAATGGGAGATCCAAAAGCATTCTTAAATATTCCCCGTCACGAGGCCGGATACCGCCCCGTACACGAGCGCATCACTGATTTCAGTGAGGTGGAACAGACCCTCAACACAAGTGACCGCAAACTTCAGGCTTCACGCTGCATGGATTGCGGTGTCCCCTTCTGCCATTGGGCTTGTCCGTTGGGCAACAAGCAACCCGAATGGCAAGACGCACTCTACAAGGGAAAATGGCGTGAGGCCTACCAGATATTGTCTGCCACGTGCGACTTCCCGGAGTTTACCGGACGCATCTGCCCGGCACTCTGTGAGAAGTCGTGCGTACTGAAGCTATCGTGTGACGCCCCTGTCACCATCCGTGAAAATGAAGCAGCCATCGTGGAAGCAGCTTTCCGAGAAGGTTATATCATGCCGGCAATTCCCAAACGAAATGGAAAACGGGTAGCCGTCATCGGTTCCGGCCCTGCCGGACTGACGGTTGCCAACCGCTTGAACCGCTCGGGGTATGCCGTCACCGTTTTCGATAAAGCAGCAGCTCCGGGTGGATTACTTCGCTACGGAATCCCCAATTTCAAACTGAATAAAGTCATTATCGACCGCCGGATGAAGCTCCTGGAAGCGGAAGGCATTGAATTCAGAATGGGAACCGAGATCGACACGCATAAACTCACTCCAGAGAGTCGCACTTCCGATTTCGATGCCTATTGCATCTGCACCGGAGCGGAAACACCCCGGGATCTGCCCATTCCGGGACGCGAGTTGAAAGGAATCCATTTCGCTCTTGAGCTGTTGAGCGGACAAAACCGAATCATTGAAGGAGAGACTTTTTCCAAAGACGGGCAAGTAAATGCGAAAGGCCGAAAAGTGCTGGTCATCGGTGGCGGAGACACAGGCTCCGATTGTATCGGCACGAGCGTTCGTCAAGGGGCGGCCTGCGTGACACAAATCGAAATCATGCCCAAGCCCCCTGTTGCCCATAATCCTGCCACTCCGTGGCCACAATGGCCGGCTGTACTGAAAACCACCTCCAGCCACGAAGAAGGCTGTATCCGTCGCTGGAGCCTGACTTCCAACCGGTTCCTCGGAAAGAACGGTAAAGTCACCGGAGTGGAAGTGGAAGAAGTGGAATGGTTACCGGACCCCGTCAACGAACGCTCTATTATGAAGCCGACCGGAAAAAAGGAAATAATCGAAGCAGATATGGTTTTATTAGCGATGGGATTCCTCAAACCCGAACAGCCAGTATTTGCCGAAAACGTATTCATCGCCGGAGACGCGGCAACAGGCGCAAGCCTTGTGGTGCGTGCCATGGCAAGCGGACGTACAGCAGCGACAGAGATAGAAAAATATTTAAACGCCAAGCGGTGAACAGCACGTAGTTTATTCATCATCAGACATTAACCCTTTAAAACAATTACGATTATGTGTGGAATAGCAGGAATTTTTAATATAAAAATTCAGAGCAGAGAACTCAGAAGCAAAGCCTTACAGATGGCACGGAAAATCCGGCATCGGGGACCCGACTGGAGTGGAATTTATTGTGGTGGAAGTGCCATCCTGGCACACGAGCGCCTTTCTATCGTCGACCCTCAAAGCGGAGGACAGCCCCTTTACTCGCCCGACCGGAAACTGGTACTGGCCGTCAATGGCGAAATTTATAATCACCGTGACATCCGTGCCCGGTATGCCGGCCGTTACGAGTTCCAGACTGGAAGTGACTGTGAAGTGATCCTTGCACTTTACCGCGACAAAGGCATCCGTTTCCTTGAGGATCTCAACGGTATTTTTGCTTTCGCCCTTTATGATGAAGAGAAAGATGAATACCTGATCGCCCGTGACCCCATCGGAGTAATACCTTTATATATAGGAAAAGATTCCGAAGGACACATCTACTTTGGCAGCGAGCTCAAGGCACTCGAAGGATTCTGCGACGAGTACGAGCCCTTCCTTCCCGGACACTACTATCACAGTAAAGAAGGAAAAATGAAACGCTGGTATACCCGCGACTGGATGGATTATGAAAAAGTGGCGAAAGAAAACGGCACCTCTCCCTGCCGGCAGATTCATGACGCTCTTGAAGAAGCAGTACACCGCCAGCTGATGTCCGACGTACCTTACGGAGTACTTCTTTCGGGCGGACTGGACAGCTCTGTTATCTCTGCCATTGCCAAGAAGTATGCAGCCAAACGTATTGAAACGGACGGTGCAAGCGATGCCTGGTGGCCGCAGCTCCACTCCTTTGCTGTCGGGCTGAAGGGTGCACCGGACTTAGTCAAGGCACGTGAAGTGGCCGAATACATCGGTACTGTTCATCACGAAATAAACTACACCCTTCAGGAAGGGCTCGATGCAATCCGGGATGTCATTTATTTCATCGAGACATACGATGTCACTACCGTCCGGGCTTCCACACCGATGTATCTATTGGCACGTGTCATCAAGTCGATGGGCATCAAGATGGTACTAAGCGGTGAAGGAGCCGACGAAATCTTCGGCGGTTACCTCTACTTCCACAAAGCACCGGATGCCCGTACCTTTCACGAAGAGACTGTACGCAAACTGTCTAAACTGCATCTATACGATTGTCTTCGCGCCAATAAGAGCCTGGCAGCGTGGGGAGTGGAAGGACGTGTGCCTTTCCTCGACAAAGAATTTCTGGATGTGGCCATGCGGCTTGCCCCCGAGGTAAAAATGGCTCCGGGAAAAGTGATCGAAAAGAAAGTGGTGCGTGAAGCCTTTGAATCCCTCCTCCCCGCCAGTGTGGCATGGCGTCAGAAAGAGCAGTTTAGTGACGGTGTGGGATACAGCTGGATAGACACGCTGAAAGAGGTCACCGCAGCAGCCGTCAGTGACGAACAAATGGCTCATGCGGCCGAACGCTTTCCGGTTCATCCCCCGATGAACAAGGAAGAATATTACTATCGCAGCATCTTCGAAGAGCACTTCCCCAGCGAAAGTGCCGCCCGCAGTGTCCCCAGTGTTCCCAGCGTAGCATGTTCCAGTGCCGAAGCTCTGGCATGGGATACCGCATTCAAGAACCTGAACGATCCCAGCGGACGTGCCGTGAAAGGCGTCCATAAAGAAGCATACTGAAAACAGGGTGTAGCCCCGGCAGGTAAAGGGTGTAGCCATCCGGGCATCAGGGTGTAGCCCTACCGTATGGATGGCTACACCCTAAGAAAATTATAGCTTTGTTTAACGCAGATTAGCATCCTTCCACAGCTCATTTGCGTTACTTTTTATATCTTTGAAGGCGAACCAAAAACTGAAATATATGAAAATAAAAAAACTTCTGCTTGCCTCTGCCTTGCTTTTCTCGGCATATAATGTCTCTGCACAAACCCAGGTTATTGCCCATCGCGGATTCTGGAAAACCGAGGGTTCTGCACAAAACAGCATTGCTGCCCTGATAAAAGCCGACTCCATCGGATGTTACGGTTCGGAGTTTGATGTATGGCTGGCAGCCGATGACCAGTTAGTGGTCAACCATGATCCCACATTCAAAGGGAAAAGAATGGAAAACTCCCCCTCTACCGCACTGACAGCCATTAAACTGGATAACGGGGAGAGCCTGCCTACCCTTGCCAAATACCTGAAGGCAGCACAACCACTCCACACCCGGTTGATCCTTGAACTGAAAGCACACACCACTCCCCAACGCGAAACAAAAGCCATCGAAAAAATCGTTGCGCTGGTAAAAGATATGGGACTGGAAAACCGGATGGAATACATCACCTTCTCCCTGCATGCCACGAAAGAATTCATCCGCCTGGCTCCGGCAGGAACCCCGGTTTATTATCTGGACGGTAATTTGTCTCCCAAAGAGCTGAAAGAACTGGGATGTGCCGGTCCGGACTATCATTACAGTGTGTTCCGTAAACATCCCGAATGGATTGAGGAATGCCACGACTTAGGTATGAAAGTAAATGCCTGGACGGTGAACAAGGCAGATGACATGAAATGGCTGATCGACCGTAAGGTAGACTTCATCACTACCAACGAACCGGTACAACTGCAAAATCTCCTGAAATAATAAATTTCCTTATCACATCGCTTTTTAATTCTCCCTTGAACCGCTTCCTACCGGTTCAAGGGAGAAATCATATTATGAAGCTGTGTCCTCTGTGGTGAGTTTTGACACATTTCATTAAAGACCCCAATTGATCCGGATCAAGATATGGCTCCCATTACAAAAGCTTCTTGAAGAGAGCAAACAAAACGGCTACATTACAGTTTATTAGATTATATGCAATTCTTATTTCAATCTAAAAGTAAATCTACGCTCAACTGACACAGAGTGAAAGAATATTTAAAATAAATAGATATAAGATATGCTTTTAATAAAAACACAAAGCAAAAAGTCATATCTTTGCATAGTAATAAAACAAAAGGATACATCAATCGATTAATACAGATCAAAATGACAAGAACGATTCAATTCACCAAAATGCATGGGGCAGGAAACGATTACATCTATGTAAATACCCTCAGGTTTCCTATCCGCAATCCCGGTAAAACAGCCATCGAATGGAGTGCCTGCCATACGGGGATCGGCAGTGACGGGCTCGTTTTGATCGGTCATTCGGACAAAGCAGATTTCAGCATGCGCATATTCAATGCCGACGGTTCGGAAGCAATGATGTGCGGTAACGCAAGCCGGTGCATCGGCAAGTATCTTTATGAATACGGACTGACCTCAAAAAACATCATCACCTTGGAAACCCTCTCGGGTATCAAAGTGCTGAAACTGCACCTTGAAGCCCAAACGGTAAAAGCCGTAACGGTTGATATGGGTGTACCACTGGAAACCGGAACAATAGATTTCGACAACAAATTTCCATTCGTCTCCACGCAAGTATCGATGGGGAATCCGCACCTCGTCACCTTCGTGGACGATATCCGGAGTATAGACCTTCCGGAGATCGGCCCGAAGCTGGAAAAACATCCGCTTTTCCCTGACCGTACGAACGTGGAGTTTGCACAGATAACAGGAGAAAACAAGATCCGTATGCGGGTGTGGGAAAGGGGATCGGGCATTACACAGGCCTGCGGGACAGGCGCCTGTGCAACAGCCGTAGCGGCCCATCTCACCGGACGGACGGGACGAACCGTAGATATCGTGATGGACGGAGGCACACTGACCATAAAATGGGACGAAGCAACAGACCATGTATACATGACCGGACCGGCAGTTAAAGTATTCGACGGAACAATAGAACTAAGAGAATAGTTAATGGATTTCAGGTATCAGTCCATTTGATAAGGTATAAAGATTCAGTTTTCAGGAATAACATTTCAAACTTAAAACAAGAACAATATGGCATTAGTAAACGAACATTTTTTGAAATTACCGGGAAGCTACTTGTTCTCGGACATAGCGAAGAAAGTCAATACTTTTAAAATAACACACCCGAAGCAGGACATCATCCGGCTGGGGATCGGCGATGTGACCCGTCCCCTTCCGAATGCCTGCATCGAGGCCATGCACAAGGCAGTCGAAGAGATGACGTCTACCGAAACCTTTCGCGGATACGGTCCCGAACAAGGATACGATTTCCTGATCGAAGCCATCATCAAGAACGATTATGCTCCACGGGGTATCCATCTTTCGCCTACGGAAGTATTTATCAACGACGGCGCCAAAAGTGATACGGGTAATATCGGAGACATTCTCCGTCATGACAACAGCGTAGGGGTCACAGATCCCATTTATCCGGTTTATATCGACAGCAATGTGATGTGCGGACGTGCCGGAGTGCTGGATACCGAAAGTGGCAAATGGAGCAACGTCACTTATATGCCTTGCACCGCCGAAAATCATTTCATCCCGGCCATTCCGGAGAAACGCATTGACATCGTCTACCTCTGTTATCCCAATAATCCCACCGGTACAACGCTGACAAAAGCCGAACTGAAGAAATGGGTGGATTACGCACTGGCTAATGATACCCTGATCCTGTTTGACGCAGCTTACGAGGCCTACATTCGGGAACCGGATATCCCCCACTCCATCTACGAAATCAAAGGAGCCAAGAAATGCGCCATCGAATTCCGCAGCTTCTCGAAAACAGCAGGTTTCACCGGAATACGCTGCGGATATACCGTTGTGCCGAAAGAGCTGACGGCAGCCACACTCGAGGGAGAACGTATCCCCCTGAACCGGATGTGGAACCGCCGCCAATGCACCAAGTTCAACGGAACGTCTTATATCACCCAACGTGCCGCAGAGGCGGTTTATAGCCCCGAAGGGAAAGAACAGATACAGGAAACGATCAATTATTATATGACAAACGCCCGCATCATGAAAGAAGGACTGGAATCCACCGGACTGAAAGTATACGGAGGAGTAAACGCACCTTATTTGTGGGTAAAGACTCCCAATGGAACCAGTTCGTGGCGTTTCTTCGACCAGATGTTGTACGAAGCCAATGTAGTGGGAACTCCGGGAGTCGGTTTCGGCCCCAGCGGAGAAGGTTACATCCGCCTGACGGCATTTGGCGAACGAAACGATTGCATCGAGGCAATGCGGCGCATCAAGAACTGGCTGTAAAGCTTTCATGTGATACGGGTAACATGAATACAAAGCAGAGATGAATACGGTTTCACCACAGATTGACGCGGATTAAAGAATTATTCCGTTGATGATTAAGATTTAAAAATCTGTGGAAATCCGTGTAATCTGTGGTGAATCAAAACCCAAACAGTTTATAAATAATTCAATCATTATGTCAAAACTCAGATTCAGAGTCGTAGAAACGGCCTTTAAGAAAAAAGCCGTAGAAGTGGCAACTCCCACCGAACGCCCGTCGGAATACTTCGGGATGTACGTTTTCAACAAGGAAAAGATGTTTAAGTACCTGCCAAGCCATGTGTTCAGCAAACTCACCGATGTGATTGACAACGGCGCACCACTGGATCGCAGTATCGCCGACGAGGTTGCAGCCGGTATGAAGAAATGGGCCATCGAGATGGGGGCCACACACTATACCCATTGGTTTGCTCCACTGACCGAAGGCACTGCCGAAAAGCACGACGCTTTTGTAGAACATGATGGAAAAGGGGGGATGATGGAAGAATTCACCGGAAAACTGCTGGTTCAGCAGGAACCGGATGCCTCGTCTTTCCCGAACGGAGGTATCCGCAACACTTTCGAAGCTCGTGGTTACAGTGCATGGGATCCCTCCTCACCTGCTTTCATTGTAGACGATACGCTGTGCATACCGACTATCTTCATCGCCTATACAGGTGAATCGCTCGATTACAAAGCACCGTTACTGAAAGCGCTGAGGGCAGTAGACAAAGCTGCTGTAGCCGTTTGCCGTTACTTCAATCCGGATGTAAAAAAAGTATATGCCTACCTGGGATGGGAACAAGAGTACTTCCTGGTAGACGAAGGCTTATACGCCGCCCGTCCGGACCTGCTGCTGACCGGACGTACCCTGATGGGGCATGACAGCGCCAAGAACCAACAGCTCGAAGACCATTACTTTGGTGCCATCCCCACCCGCGTAGCCGCTTTCATGAAAGATCTGGAAGTGGAAGCATTGAAACTGGGCATCCCCGTAAAAACGCGCCACAACGAAGTAGCGCCCAATCAGTTTGAGCTGGCCCCTATCTTCGAAGAGTGCAACCTGGCCAATGACCACAACCTGCTGATCATGTCCCTGATGCGCAAAGTTAGCCGCCGCCACGGCTTCCGTGTACTGCTCCACGAAAAACCGTTCAAAGGTGTCAACGGATCGGGCAAACACAACAACTGGTCGCTGGGCACGGACACCGGCATCCTGCTGATGGCTCCGGGCAAGACTCCGGAAGATAACCTGCGTTTCGTAACATTCGTCGTCAATACACTGATGGCTGTTTATCACCATAACGGACTTCTGAAAGCATCCATCTCCAGTGCCACCAATGCACACCGGCTGGGAGCCAACGAAGCACCTCCCGCCATCATCTCCTCTTTCTTGGGCAAGCAGCTTTCACAAGTGTTGGAACACATTGAAGAAAGTACGAAAGATGACCTGATCAGCCTGAGCGGCAAACAGGGCATGAAGCTGGACATCCCACAGATACCCGAATTGCTGATTGACAATACGGACCGGAACCGTACTTCACCTTTCGCATTCACCGGAAACCGTTTCGAATTCCGTGCCGTAGGGTCCGAAGCCAACTGTGCCAGCGCAATGATAGCCCTGAACGCGGCTGTCGCCGACCAGTTGAAACGGTTTAAGAAAGATGTAGACAAGCAGATTGAGAAGGGAGAGCCCAAGATTTCGGCCATTCTCGACGTGATCCGGAAATATATCAAGGAATGCAAAGCCATTCATTTCGACGGCAACGGATACAGCGACGAATGGAAAAAAGAAGCCGCCCGTCGCGGTCTGGATTGTGAAACAAGCGTTCCTGTCATCTTCGACAACTATCTGCGCCCCGAAACGATAGCCATGTTCGAAGCTGTGGGCGTGATGAACCGGAAAGAACTGAAGGCCCGCAACGAAGTGAAATGGGAAACTTATACCAAGAAAATCCAGATTGAAGCCCGCGTATTGGGTGATCTGGCCATGAACCATATCATCCCTGTTGCTACACAGTACCAGACAGACCTGATAGATAATGTATATAAAATGAAATCCCTCTTTCCGGAAGAGAAAGCAGCCCGACTTTCTGCCAAGAACCTGGAACTGATTGAAGAGATTGCCGACCGTACCGCTTTCATCAAGGAACATGTAGACGCAATGATCGAAGCCCGCAAAGTGGCAAATAAGATAGAAAGTGAACGCGAAAAAGCCATTGCTTACCACGACACCATCGTGCCGGCTCTGGAAGAGATTCGTTACCACATCGACAAACTGGAACTGATTGTCGACAACCAGATGTGGACACTGCCTAAATACAGAGAGTTGTTATTTATAAGATAAACAGTCTTAAGAGAGTGTGTTGAAACTCACCACAGAGGACGCAGAGTAACATAGAGTAAATTTTAAACCATTGATTATCAATGTTGATAATCTGTGAGAATCGGTGTAATCTGTGGTGAAAAGTTTTTGGCACATCCCCTTTCAGAAACCTATTTCTTTTGTTGGTTGTTTTAAGTTTGCAGGGGGAGGATTGCCGTGAGGCAACCCTCTCTTCTTTTATTCAATGATCTCCGCGTCCTCTATCTCTCCTTTCACCGGAGTTTTAGGACGGCGACGGGCAAACTTGAACCAGTTGATCAGTTCGGAAACGGCATAAACCAAGCTGCTGATACCGATTATCATGAAAGCCGTGTTGCGTGCTCCGGTAGGATTGAACAGGGCTACGACACCCGCTATCAGGATCAGGGCCGGTATCACATAAAAGCCGCCCGGCACAGGCATCCAGCGACGTGCCATCGAAAGGGATGCAATCTGTTGTACGCCTCCCATAATCAGGATAAAGCCCAGCAGGAACATCAGTACATCGGCAAAGAAGCCCGGCATCGTAACCAGCCAGAGTCCGAAGAGCAGACTTCCAACCCCCTCGATAGGGAAACGGCGGGACACACCCGGTTCGGGTTTGGTACCGAAATAACCAATCAGCACAATAAATCCCGGAATCAGGAACAATATGCCAATGGTTATGACAATATAATTAATTGCCGCGTCCGGCCAGAGCACCAACACCAGGCCGATGACAAGCGCACAAATAGTGCGGATAAGAGAATAATTCATTGATTTCATATCTTACATTTTTTTAACGGGGTATCCCGCATACTTTCTGCGAATATACGTGTTTCTGTCTACATATAAAAAGAACAAATGATTTTTGTAATAAGTTCATAGCAAGAATGTAATATCTATTACATCGCAGAAGCATACTTTTGCAAAAAAATAAGTAAACTCTTATCCGAATGAAATCAGACGAAGCGAGACGTAAAAAGCTTTATGTAGAACGGGACATCAGTTGGATGTACTTTAATCAACGCATTTTGCTTGAAGCTGCCCGCCCGGAAGTTCCCTTACTGGAGCAACTTACTTTCCTGGGCATTTACTCAAACAACTTAGACGAGTTTTTCCGTGTTCGTGTGGCTACATTGAACCGTATTGTGGAGTATGGCGACAAAAATATCCGCGAAGAACGTGATACGGCCGCACGCACACTGAAGCAGATCGGCAAGCTGCACAATCAGTACTACCGGCAATTTGAAGAAACGTTCGCTTCGATCATGGAAAAGTTGAAACAAGAAAACATCCATGTCATCAAAGACACCGAACTCACACCGGAACAAGAGCTCTTCATCACTTCACTCTACCGGAACCGGTTGAACGGTTCTACCAACCCGCTCTTTCTCAATAAAACCTCCCGCCAACCGGACGACCAGACCGACGAAGACATCTACCTGGCCATCCGCCTGCAACGCAAAGACGGCGAGGGAAAAGTGAAAGTAAGAGATTATGCCGTCATCGAACTTCCCACCAACGAGTTCGGACGTTTCATCCGTCTGCCGGATTCGGACGGTAAAACGTATCTGATGTTCCTGGATGACGTCATCCGCTACTGCCTGCCGATGATCTTCATAGGTATGAACTATACGGATTATGAAGCCTATACCTTCAAATTCACCAAAGATGCCGAAATGGAGATAGACAGCGACTTGCGTACGGGTGTACTTCAAAAGATATCAAAAGGGGTGAAAAGCCGGAAGCGGGGTGAACCGATCCGTTTCGTCTATGACCAACAGATGCCGAAAGACCTGCTGCGAAAGCTGACCGACCGCCTCAACGTAGACAAAAACGACACCCGTGTAGCCGGCGGACGTTATCATAACTTCAAAGACCTGATGAAGTTCCCCGACTGCGGGCGCACTGACCTGAAATACCCTGCCTGGCCTCCCGTCTTCAAGCAGGAGCTGAACGGTGAGGAAAGTATCCTGAAACTGATCCGGAAGCAAGACCGCTCGCTGCATTACCCCTATCAATCGTTCGACACGGTGATACGCGTACTGCGTGAAGCGGCCATCAGCAAAGAGGTGAGAAGCATCAAGATGACCCTCTATCGCCTGGCCAAAGATTCGAAGGTAGTGAAAGCCTTGATCTGTGCGGCACAAAACGGGAAAAAGGTGACCGTCATCATCGAGTTGCTTGCCCGCTTCGACGAAGCCTCCAACATCAATTGGAGCAAACGTATGCAGGATGCCGGAATCAAAGTGATCTTCGGAGTGGAAGGACTGAAGATTCACTCCAAACTGATACATATCGGAACACGGTTCGGTGACCTGGCTTGTATCAGCACCGGAAACTTTCACGAAGGAAACGCACGGATGTACACCGATTTCACTATCATGACCGCACACCGGTCCATCGTACGCGAGGTCAACTCGGTATTCGATTTTATCGAGAAGCCGTATCTTCCCGCCAACTTCAAAGAACTGCTCGTGTCACCCAACGATATGCGCAAACGGCTGATAGCACTGATCAACAAGGAAATCAAAAACAAGCAACAAGGAAAAGAGGCCTACATCCTTGCCAAAGTGAACCACATCACCGACCGGGCGCTGGTACAGAAACTCTACGAGGCTTCAACAGCCGGCGTACAGATAGACCTGGTGGTCCGGGGCAACTGTTCACTGGTGACCGGTGTGCCCCGAATCAGCGACAACATCCGGATCAACGGTATCATTGACCGTTACCTGGAACATCCGCGCATCTTTATCTTTGCCAACGGAGGAGAAGAGAAATATTATATAGGATCGGCGGACTGGATGCCCCGCAACCTGGACAACCGCATCGAAGTGCTCACACCCGTATACAATAAAGCGATACAGGATGAACTGAAAAAGTGGTCTGCTACGGACTCCGCGATACGGCCAAAGGACGCATCGTAAACGGCAGTGGCGAAAACAAGACATGGGAGGAAAGCGGTGTCCCTTTCCGCTCTCAGGAAGAATTATACAAATACTATAAAGAATCAGAATGAAGAAAGTAAACTATGCCGCCATCGACATTGGTTCCAATGCCGTGCGGTTATTGATAAAGAGTGTAAACGAGGAAGGATCGCCCGAAGGATTATTGAGCAAAGTTCAACTGATACGTATCCCCCTCAGGTTAGGTGAAGACGCTTTTACCACCGGAGAAATATCAGAAGAAAAAGCCGGGAAACTGATCCGGCTGATGAAAGCCTACAAGCAACTGATGAAGATATTCGAAGTGTCAGATTACCGCGCCTGTGCCACCTCGGCCATGCGTGATGCCCGCAACGGGAAAGCAATCACACGCAGAATAGAAAAGAAAACCGGTATCCGCGTCGAAATCATCGACGGGCAGGAAGAGGCGCATATCGTATACGATAACCACATCGAACAGCTTTTTGCTTCGGGACAGAACTACCTGTACGTTGACGTCGGTGGTGGTAGCACGGAAATCAACCTGATCTGCGACGCAGAACTCAAAAGCTCACGTTCCTATAATATCGGTACCGTGCGTATGCTCAGCGGCATGGTAAAGAACGAAGAAAAAGAACAGATGCGCTCCGACCTTCAGGCACTGGCTGCCGAATATTCCTCCATCCAGATCATCGGATCGGGAGGCAATATCAATAAACTTTTCCGCCTGGCGGACAAAAAGGACAAAAAACAATCTTTCCTTCCCGTCGAGTCGTTACAGGAAATCTGCGAAACCCTGAAGCCCCTCTCTAAAGAAGAACGGATCAAACAGTTCAAACTGAAGCCTGACCGGGCAGATGTAATTGTCCCGGCAGCGGAAATCTTTCTGGAAGTGGCAAAACAGGTGAACGCAACCGGTATCACAGTCCCGACCATCGGGCTATCAGACGGTATCATCGACAGCCTTTATACCAAAAACATGCGGACGGAAAACGATGAACGATGAACGGAGACTCACCACAGAGGACACAGAGTACACAGAGAAAAGATTATAGAGATGGATCATCCGTACTTAGCATATCTGTGCATTCCGAGTAATCTGTGGTGAAAAAACATAAAAGAACTCTGTGCCCTCTGTGTACTCTGTGGTGAATACAAGACTAAAGTGCGCTCTTCAGGATTTCCTTCGCAACAGCTCCGGTCACATTTTCGTTCTCGCCATATTTCACCCCCCGTTCATTGAAACGGCGTTCTATTTCATCAATCGTCTCCATGCCGATGCCCTCCTCACTCAGGCGGGTAGTCAGCCCCAATGAACGGAAAAACTCCTCTGTACGGCGGATCGTTTCATCGATACGTTCGTCACGGGTCCCGGAAGTAATGCCGAGTACCCTCTCGCCATATTGCAGAATCTTATCACCTTTCACCTTGCGAAGCACACGCAGAGTAGCGGGGAATACGATGACCAGTGTATGTCCGTGTGTCAGTCCATGAAGTGCGGTCAGTTCGTGCCCGATCATGTGCGTAGCCCAGTCCTGAGATACTCCCATAGCGATAAAGCCGTTCAGTGCCATCGTTGCCGACAGCATAAAATCGGCCATCAGCTGATAATCGTGCTGATTCTCACGGATCTTCGGAGCTATCTCCATCAAGGTTTGCAGGATACCTTCCGCCCAGCGGTCCATCACCCTACTCTGTCCCGGAGTTGTCATGTATTGCTCCATCACATGTACAAACGTATCAGCAATACCGCAGGCCACCTGATGGGGCGGCAGTGTAAACGTCACTTCCGGATCGAGAATGGAGAACAAGGGATAATTGGAATAGAAAGGATATTTCTCTTTGGTTTCATGACGCGAAATCACGGCTCCGCTGTTCATTTCCGATCCCGTGGCAGGCAGAGTGAGGACAGTAGCAAGAGGAACGGTATTTGTCACCGGACGTCCGGCAAGCACCAGATCCCACGCATCCCCATCGTACAACAGTCCGGCAGAAATCAGCTTCGTGCCATCGATGACCGATCCGCCTCCTACAGCCAGCAGATAGTCCACCTTCTCCTCTTTTCCAAGGGCAATGGCTTTACGTAAAGTCTCAATGGAAGGATTAGGCTCAATGCCCCAGAACTCTACAGTGAAATGATTCTTCAGGGCTTCTTTCACTTGGTCGTATACACCGTTTTTTTTCACGCTACCGCCACCGAAGGTAATCATCACCCGCTTGTCTGCCGGTATCTCTTTACTCAACCGGGCAATCATCCCGTGTCCCATGATCAGCTTCACGGGATTCTGAAAAATAAAATTATCCATAGGTTATCAGTTTATATCATCATTTATACGATATTCAATCAGATACAAAAATAATCGCTTCTTTCCGGAAAACAAAAAGATTTGCAGGGGAATCATGCGGAAAAAAACACTTAAGTGTTTCTCAGGAAAGACTTAAGTGTTTCCGGCAAAAGACTTAAACGTTTTCGGAAAACGTCTAAGCGTTTCGCTGAAAAGACTTAAGTGTTTAGGACGAAAAATACAAGTTTTTAGTTTACAGGCAGCCAAGCGTTGATGTCCTCGGCTACAAAAAGCCAGTAAAGCAGCAACAGGATGAATATGACAACGGCAATCGCAATTAAAACTTTTCTTTGTTTCATAATGTTTGGTTTCTGTTTTTAAATAATTTATATCTGAAGAAACAATATAAATAACAAAATGTTTAAAAAGGACTTCTATTTCGAGCATTCACCAATTCTTTCTTACACTCAATGTATATATAATATACATCGGTTAGGTCCAAAGGCTCAAGGCTCATTCTATGGGATTCATCCTTGGGGAAAACACAAAGAAGTTCCTGCATAAAACATTTAAAATCAAACAATTACACACAAATACCTCTAATAATAGTGGACACAAAAACAGATAATGCGCAACTCTAAAAACAGACATAAATAATACACATATACAATATAATATATTTTACACAAGCTCCAAAATGCGCTAAAGAGCAAAAGATTTTTAGAAAGTACTTTTTAACAACAAACACAACATCTTCCCACAAGGTATGATACCCATAGAGTGAACCTTGAGCCATTGAACCCTAATTTAAAGTTAAGCAAATTCATAATCTTCTGATAATAAAAAAGTTAATATTAAAACAACAGAAACAAAGCAATACAGGTTCAGCAGAATCAGGAACCACTCCCTGCGAGCATCCGACAATTAAAAATATGTACAGCAAGTATTTGAGAAATCATAAATAGATTCCCGCCAAAACAAAAAATAAAAAGGAGGGAAATAAAAAAAAGAAAGATTTTATTTGTTATTCCAAACAAAGTATCTATATTTGCCCCCGTTAAATAACAATTAGCAATGATGAAAATGCAAGTAAATACATATTGGTGGTGGCGCCCGTTACAACTCCGACAGTCGTAAGGGAGCAGCGCTCGTATGTATATACCTCATTAAAGATATAACAGAAATTCAGAAAGAGCCCTGTCGCAACCTGCGACGGGGCTCTTTCTTTTTTGACCGAAAATACAAATAACGAATAAAAAATAGGATTATGAAAAGTTTCTTAGTTGATCAGGATGGCTATTACGGAGAATTCGGAGGTGCTTATGTGCCGGAAATACTCCACAAATGCGTAGAAGAGTTGAAAAACACGTATCTCAAAGTGATCGAAAGCGAGGATTTTAAAAAGGAATTCGACCAATTGCTGCGGGATTATGTAGGACGTCCTTCTCCCCTCTACCCGGCTCACCGCCTTTCGGAAAAGTATGGTTGCAGGATGTATCTGAAACGGGAAGACCTGAACCATACAGGAGCCCACAAGATAAACAACACCATCGGACAAATTCTGCTGGCACGCCGCATGGGCAAAAAGCGGATCATCGCCGAGACCGGTGCCGGACAGCACGGAGTGGCAACGGCCACCGTTTGCGCCCTGATGGACATGGAGTGCATCGTGTATATGGGAAAAACGGATGTAGAACGCCAGCATATCAATGTAGAGAAGATGAAGATGCTGGGAGCCACAGTCATCCCGGTAACATCGGGTAACATGACACTGAAAGATGCTACGAACGAAGCCATCCGCGACTGGTGCTGCCATCCTTCGGATACGTATTACATCATCGGTTCCACCGTAGGACCACACCCGTATCCGGATATGGTGGCACGCTTGCAGTCGGTCATCAGCGAAGAGATAAAAAAGCAACTTCAAGAAAAAGAGGGACGTGACTATCCGGACTACCTGATTGCCTGTGTGGGCGGAGGAAGCAACGCTGCCGGAACTATCTACCACTACATCGATGACGAACGGGTTCAGATCGTCTTGGCCGAAGCCGGTGGCAAGGGGATAGAAACCGGAATGACGGCAGCTACCATTCAATTGGGTAAAATGGGAATCATCCATGGTGCACGCACGTTCGTGATCCAAAACGAAGACGGGCAGATTGAAGAGCCTTACTCTATCTCCGCCGGACTGGACTATCCCGGTATCGGACCGATGCATGCCAACCTCGCCGACAAAAAACGGGCATTGGTGTTGGCCGTCAACGACGATGAAGCCATCCGTGCCGCTTACGAACTGACCCGGCTGGAAGGAATCATTCCCGCACTGGAATCGGCACATGCACTGGGAGCCTTGGATAAAATGACCTTCAAACCGGAAGATGTAGTCGTGCTGACCGTATCGGGACGGGGAGATAAAGATATAGAAACTTATTTGGGATAAATCATTTCACCACAGATTACACGGATTAACACAGATTTTTTAATCTAATTACCCACAAAACAGATCGTCAATCTGCGAAAATCTGTGTAATCTGTGGTGAATTCAAAATCAAATTAAAAAGAAAAAAATTATGAATACCTTTCATTATACCACCCATAGCAAGCAGGTCTTGGGCGACCTGCACACTCCGGTAAGCATCTACCTCAAAGTGCGCGATATGTATCCGCAATCGGCATTAATGGAAAGCTCGGATTATCATGCCGGAGAAAATTCCCTCTCGTTCATCGCACTCTGCCCATTGGCAAGCATCGGCATAAACAGTGGAATAGTGACCACTACGTATCCCGACAACAGCCGCGGGGAAGAACCACTCAGCAAGACGTTCCACGTAGAGAATGCGTTCAACCGCTTCATCAACCAGTTCCATGTAGTGGGAGCCGATAAGAAATTCTGCGGACTGTATGGCTATACCACTTTCAACGCAGTGAAGTACTTTGAGCACATCCCCGTGAAAGAAAGCCACGACGAGCAAAACGACGCTCCGGACCTGCTATACATATTATATAAGTACATCATCGTCTTCAATCACTTCAAGAACGAGCTGACTCTGGTGGAAATGCTGGCGGAAGGAGAAGACAGCAGTCTGTCACAACTGGAATCGGCCATCGAGAACCGCAACTATGCCTCGTACAACTTCTCAGTGACCGGTCCCGTCACCAGTACCATCACCGACGAAGAGCACAAAGCGAATGTACGCAAAGGTATCGCCCACTGCCTCCGGGGAGACGTCTTCCAGATTGTACTGTCCAGACGGTTCATCCAGCCTTATGCCGGTGACGACTTCAAGGTATACCGCGCGCTACGCAGCATCAACCCTTCCCCTTACCTGTTCTATTTTGACTTCGGCGGATACCGCATCTTCGGTTCGTCACCGGAAACACACTGCAAAGTAGAAGACGGACAAGCCTATATCGATCCGATTGCCGGAACCACACGGCGTACGGGAGACACCATAAAGGACAAAGAACTGACGGAAGCACTTCTGGCCGACCCGAAAGAGAACGCAGAGCATGTGATGCTGGTAGATCTGGCACGCAACGACCTCAGCCGCAATTGCCACGACGTGCGGGTGCTGTTTTACAAAGAACCGCAATATTACAGCCATGTCATCCATTTGGTAAGCCGCGTCAGCGGAGCACTGAACAAAGGGGCGAATCCGCTCAAGACTTTCATCGACACTTTCCCGGCCGGGACGTTGAGCGGCGCACCGAAAGTACGTGCCATGCAGCTTATCAGTGAGATAGAGCCGCACAACCGCGGAGCTTACGGAGGCTGCATCGGTTTCATCGGACTGGACGGGGAACTGAACCAGGCCATTACGATCCGTACTTTTGTAAGCCGCAACAATGAATTGTGGTTCCAGGCCGGAGGAGGCATCGTGGCACGCAGTCAGGACGAATACGAACTGCAAGAGGTCAACAACAAACTGGGAGCACTGAAGAAAGCAATAGATCTGGCCGTAAAACTAAAAAACTAAAAGGCATTCACCACAGAGGACACAGAGGACACAGAGATTAATTAGCTGCGCTCCATCTGTTTTCAGATAAAAGAACCTAAGAACCCATAAAGAATTATCTGTTCTTTTGTTCTTATGTCTAAAAAAAACTCTGTGCAGCCTGTGTCCTCTGTGGTGAACCCAAACTCTAAAACAAATAAAAAAAACAATGAATAACAAGATAGATCCCCTTAACAGACGGGAAGAAGCGATTCTGCTCCTGGACAACTATGACTCTTTCACTTACAACCTGCTGCACGTGGTAAAAGAGTTGGGAGCCACTAACATTGAAGTGTTCCGCAACGACGAAATTTCACTGGAAGAAGTGGAACGTTTTGATAAAATCATCCTTTCGCCGGGACCGGGCATACCGGAAGAAGCCGGACTGCTGCTACCCATTATCCGGAAATATGCACCGACCAAAAGCATCTTAGGAGTTTGCCTGGGACATCAGGCCATCGGTGAAGCCTTCGGGGCAGCACTCGAAAACCTGACAGAAGTATACCATGGCGTACAGACTCCGGTCAACATCCTGAAGGAAGATGTTCTTTTTAAAGGTTTGGGACACGAAATACCCGTAGGCCGCTATCATTCGTGGGTAGTAAGCCGCGAGGACTTCCCCGAATGCCTCGAGATCACCGCCGAAAGCCGTGAAGGACAAATCATGGCATTGCGGCACCGCACGTACAACGTACATGGCATCCAGTTCCATCCCGAATCGGTGCTGACTCCGCAAGGAAAAGAAATCATTAAAAACTTCTTAAACCAATAAACCCCATGAAACAGATTCTATATAAATTATTCGAACATCAATACCTGGGACGGGACGAAGCCCGTACCATATTGCAGAACATTGCACAAGGCAAATACAACGACGCACAAGTGGCTTCACTGATAACCGTCTTCCTGATGCGCAACATATCGGTAGAGGAACTTTGCGGATTCCGTGATGCGTTGCTCGAAATGCGCGTACCAGTGGATCTGAGTGAATTTGCGCCTATCGATATCGTAGGAACCGGAGGTGACGGCAAAAATACATTCAACATCTCTACCGCAGCCTGTTTCACTGTGGCAGGAGCCGGATTTCCGGTAGTAAAACATGGCAATTACGGTGCCACTTCCGTCAGCGGAGCCAGCAACGTAATGGAACAGCATGGAGTAAAATTCACCGGCGATGCAGACCGGCTCCGCCGTTCTATGGAAAAGTGCAACATCGCCTATCTGCATGCCCCTTTGTTCAACCCTGCCCTGAAAGCAGTGGCACCGATACGGAAAGCGTTGGCCGTACGTACCTTTTTCAATATGCTCGGTCCGTTGGTAAACCCTGTCATACCGCAATATCAGTTACTTGGAGTCTACAACCTCCCGTTGCTCCGTCTGTACACATATACCTATCAGGAGAGCGCCACCCGCTTTGCCGTTGTACATAGTCTGGACGGGTATGATGAAATCTCCCTGACCGACGAATTTAAAGTGGCTACCTGCGGCAACGAAAAAATCTATACTCCGGAAAGTCTCGGCTTCAACCGTTACGGAGAAGCCGACCTCGACGGCGGAAATACCCCGGAGGACGCAGCAAAAATATTTGATGCTGTTATGGAAGGAACGGCTACGGAAGCACAAAAGAACGTAGTGGTTGTCAATGCTGCCTTCGCCATCCAGGTGATCTGTCCGGATAAGCCGATAGAAGAATGCATCGCCCTCGCCCGTGAATCACTGGACAGCGGCAAGGCAAAAGAGACCTTAAAGAAATTTGTTGAACTAAACAGATAGGAAAACTATCGCCCACCCAAAAGCATGAAAGATATATTATCCGAAATCATCGCCAACAAGCGTTTCGAAATAGACTTGCAGAAACAGGCCATCCCATCGGAACAGCTTCAGGAGAAACTATCTGACGAAATACGGCCCGGATACTCCATGAAGCAGGCACTAACTTCCTCGTCTACCGGTATTATTGCAGAATTCAAACGCCGCTCTCCATCCAAAGGATGGATTTATGAAGACGCACGCCCCGAACAGGTAGTGCCGGAATATGCAGCCTCGGGTGCTTCGGCGCTTTCTATCCTCACGGACGAAAAGTTCTTCGGAGGAAGCCTGAAGGATATCCGTACGGCACGCCCGCTGGTAAATATTCCGATTCTGCGCAAAGATTTCATAATCGACGAATATCAACTGTATCAGGCCAAAATAGTCGGAGCCGATGCCGTACTGCTGATTGCTGCCGCACTGGATACAGAGAAGTGCCATGCCCTTGCTGAAAAAGCTCATGAACTGGGATTGGAAGTCTTGCTGGAAATCCATACCGCCGAAGAGTTACCATTTATAAATAAGGAGATCGATATGGTGGGGATCAATAACCGAAATCTCGGCACTTTCTTTACGGATGTGGAGAACTCGTTCCGATTGGCCGGACAACTGCCCCGGAACACAGTATTGGTGTCGGAAAGCGGCATATCCGATCCGCAAACCGTGAAGCGCTTGCGTAATGCCGGATTCAGAGGATTCCTGATCGGAGAAACGTTTATGAAAACCGGGCAACCGGGCAAGAAACTGGAAGAATTTATAAACGAATCGAACCCAGTAACCCATTCCCATGACAAATTCACCACAGAGTAGCACAGAGGACACAGAGGGAAAATTTAAGATATTTCTGTGGACTTGAAAATTAAAACTCTGTGTCCTCTGTGTCCTCCGTGGTGAATCGAAATCAAAACCATTCAATTAAGAACAAGAATGATAAACGACAAACTGATAAAAGTCTGCGGAATGCGCGAAGCCGACAATATCCGCGATGTAGAACAACTAAAGGTCGACATGATAGGCTTTATCTTCTACCCGAAGTCTCCCCGCTGCCTATGCGAGCTTCCGGCTTACATGCCGGATGCGGCAAAGCGTGTGGGTGTCTTTGTCAACGAAGACAAAAAAGAAATCGAGATACTTGCCGACCGTTTCAGTCTGGATTATATCCAGCTGCATGGCAATGAATCACCGGAATACTGTCATTCACTCCGGTCAACCGGGTTAAGGCTGATCAAAGCGTTTTCCATCGCCCGGAGAAAGGATTTTGAGAACACCGAAGCATACGAAAAATCTTGTGACTATTTCCTGTTCGACACCAAATGTGAACAACATGGCGGCTCGGGCAATCAATTCGACTGGACGATGCTGAACAGCTACAAAGGGAAAAAGCCTTTCTTACTTAGCGGCGGAATCAATCCATACAGTGCTCCGACCCTGAAAGAATTGCGTCATCCCCAATTGGCGGGTTTTGACCTGAACAGTCGTTTCGAAGCCAAACCGGGACTGAAAGAGGTAGAAAGACTCAAGTTCTTTTTAGAGCAACTGGGGAAATAAAGCTCCACCAACCCTGAATATAAAAAAGTAATGAATTAAAAATAAAAGTGTATGAACAGAATAAACCAACTTTTCAGTAGCAATCCCAAGGATTTGCTATCCATCTATTTTTGTGCCGGCACTCCTACACTGGAGGGAACAGCCGAAGTGATCCGTGCCCTCGAGAAACATGGAGTAAACATGATCGAAATCGGTATCCCTTTCAGTGATCCGATGGCAGACGGCATTGTAATCCAGAATGCAGCCACACAAGCCCTACGCAACGGGATGTCGCTCAAACTTCTGTTTGAACAGCTGCATAATATCCGCCGGGATGTAAAAATCCCATTGATATTAATGGGATACCTCAACCCGATTATGCAGTTCGGCTTCGATAACTTCTGCCGGCAGTGTGCCGAATGTGGAATCGACGGTGTCATCATTCCCGACCTTCCCTTCAAAGACTATCAGGAGCACTTCCGCAACATTGCGGAGCAATATGACATCAAAGTGATTATGCTTATCACTCCCGAAACGAGTGAAGAGCGTGTACACGAGATTGACGAACATACGGACGGTTTTATCTATATGGTTTCGTCGGCTGCCACCACAGGGGCACAACAGGACTTTGACGAACAAAAACGTGCGTACTTTAAAAAGATTGAAAAGATGAATCTGCGCAATCCACGCATGGTAGGTTTCGGCATCAGCAACCGGGCCACTTTCCGTGCTGCCTGCGATAATGCCTCGGGAGCCATTATCGGCAGCCGTTTTGTTACTCTGCTCAATGAAGAAAAGGATCCGGAAAAGGCCATTCTCCGATTAATTGACGGAATAAAATAAGAACAAGACTCACCACAGAGGACACAGAGCAACACGGAAACGATTTTAAGTCGTTGTTTGTTAGTAAAGAGCTCTGTGATACTCTGTGCAACTTCGTGGTGAAAAGAATCTCGACACAGTCTCTTTTATCGTTTATCGTTTATAGTTTATAGTTCTTTTTTGTATCTTTGTCGGCAAAACAGCAAAAAAGATACAGATATGAAAGCAGATTACCCCTCCGTATTACTCATTTATACTGGTGGAACTATCGGAATGATAGAAAACCCGGAAACCGGTGCTCTGGAAAATTTTAATTTCGACCATCTACTAAAGCACGTACCCGAACTGAAAAGATTCAATTACCGCATCTCTTCCTATCAGTTTGATCCCCCTATTGACTCTTCGGACATGGAACCGGCATTCTGGGCCAAACTGGTTAAGATTATAAACTATAACTATGACTCTTTTGATGGGTTTGTCATCCTTCACGGCACCGATACAATGGCGTATACAGCTTCTGCCCTCAGCTTCATGCTCGAGAACCTGAGTAAACCTGTCATCCTGACCGGCTCTCAACTCCCGATCGGTACACTACGCACAGACGGCAAAGAAAACCTGATTACAGCTATTGAAATTGCAGCAGCCAAAAATCCGGATGGCACCGCAATCGTTCCCGAGGTCTGCATCTTTTTTGAAAACCATCTGATGCGTGGCAACCGCACGACTAAAATCAACGCTGAAAACTTCAACGCTTTCCGCTCGTTCAACTATCCCCCATTGGCACGAGTAGGCATCCATATTAAATATGAACCTAACCTGATCCGCAAACCGGATCTGACCAAGCCTCTGAAACCTCACTATCTGTTTGATACGAACGTAGTCATTCTGACACTCTTCCCCGGGATTCAGGAGGGGATCGTATCTGCACTGCTCCATGTGCCGGAACTAAAGGCAGTAGTATTAAAAACATTCGGTTCAGGCAATGCACCCCAGAAAGAGTGGTTTATCAGGGAACTGAAAGACGCTACGGACCGGGGTATCATTATCGTCAATATCACTCAATGTGCCTCCGGTGCCGTCGAAATGGAACGCTATGGCACCGGTATCCAGCTGCTTCAGGCAGGAGTCATCAGCGGATACGACAGCACACCGGAATGTGCGGTCACCAAATTAATGTTCCTCTTAGGGCATGGACTCGACAATAAAGAGATCAGGTATAAAATGAATTCTTGCCTGATCGGCGAAATAACCAAAAGGACCGAATAAACACTCCATGCACCAGGCCTCTTTGGCATCTTCGTTATCACCGGATCGTATTATTCCTAAAAAATATTAATGACGTTATAATAAGTTATATTTCAAGCAATGCAGGCCGATTAATAGTTGTATATTTGTGTTGTATATTTGCAAATACTGAACAAAACAAACAAGTATGAAAACAACAATTAACAAACTATTTTTTGCATCGTCAATGATCCTATCGACGGCGTGCATTACAGCTTGCGTTGATGATAACAAAGATCTCTATGACCCCTCTTATCAAACTCCCAATCCCATGGAGGATATCAGTGCTCCGGCGGGATTCGACTGGTCGTCTACAAATTCCATAAAATTTAGCGTGGAAGTCGATGATGAGTTTGACGGACAGTATTATTATACCGTAGAAATATTAGATAAAAATCCGCTTGAAGCAACAGCAGAGGATCCCTACAATACTTTAGCCAAAGGAGTTGCCAAGAAAGGAGAAGCTTATCAGACCGAAGTAGTGTCTTCCAAGGATATAAAGTATCTTTATGTCCGTCAGACTGACCCACGTGGCAGGGACCAGATAAAACAAGTGGAAATCAGCGAATCAACTTCCCATGTTCAATGCTCTTTTACAGGTACGTCTGCCATCAAAACGAGAGCTTTGGTAGCCACCAGAGGGAATAACGGAGGAATTGACATTCCTAAAAGAGCAGAACAAAGCTATGACACCAATGGAGCTATCCCGGTAACAAGTTCTTCCCAAGTTTTGGAAGGAGGGAAAGCCTATATTGTAACCGGAAAATTCCAAGGAAAATTTAAAGATACCTCTCTCAGCAACTCCAACAGAGCGACTGTCTATATACAAGGAAACTGGGAACCGGCACAAACTACTACTCAAGACTTCCTGGATATTATTGTTCTAAAGGGTGGAACGATTGAGGGAACATACCTGAAACTACAGAATGCAAGTAATTTAACGATCCAATCCGGAGCCAAGATTAAGATAGCTAAATTGGAAGGTAATACGCAAAGCACGATTTGTAATTTCGGTGAAATAGAAGTGGGTAATCTACTATTAAATTCTTTTGATCTCCTCTATAATGGGAATAAAGTAGATATTGAACACAATATAGATGCCTCTCAAGGAGGAAGTATTCATAATTTCGGAGAATTAGATGTAGAAGAAGAAATAAAATTGAATACTTCTTCAATTGTATACAATGCTGCCGGAAGTGAGTTGGAAGCGAAGAAATATACAGCAGCCGGAAGTAAGAACGTGAACTTCGGAGAAATGGAATTCGATACATATGATAGCGGTGAAGCGGGAGGTTCCCTATATAATAACTGCATGCTCTTTGTAGAACATATGAAAGCAGGAGGCATTATTTATCTGGATCATGGAGTCATAGCAGAAGAAAAAGAAGATGACAAGAAAAAGGATTATTTTGAAGAAGCTGATGATATATACTTTTATGACAATGCCAAACTGACGTTGGCCAATGGTTCAATGATAAAAGCAGAAAAAATAACCATTAACTCCGGTTTTTCAGCTATAGGCGAAGGAGATGAAGCTTCTCTATTGAAAGTGACCGATAAATTACAGATCGATAACTGGTCAAATAAGTTTAGTGGTAAACTTTATATCAGCGGTAAAATCAATTGTTCCCATAATGACATGTATCAAGCGGGAAGTGAGGTGATCTTTTCAAGCGAGCCCGATATCATCATAACCGGCTGCAATGGAAAAACGGAACTGCCGGATCCTGCTCCGGAACCTTCTGATCCTAACTTCCCGATTATTGTGGATGACAACCATAATTATACATACCTGTTTGAAGACCAGTGGCCTCTGTATGGAGACTACGACATGAATGATATCGTTCTGGAAATAAAACACAGAAAGACAAGTATAGACAAATGGAATAAGATCACAGAACTCGACCTGACGATTGAGTTAACTGCTGTCGGTGCCCAGAAAGCAATTGCAGCCGCCATCATGTTCGACGAAATTCCGGCATCTGCCATCACGCAGCCTGTTACTTACGCAAACAACTATCGTCCGATATCATTCGACCTTACTGATAAGAATATAGAGAAAGGCCAGGACTATGCGGTAGTTCCCTTGTTTGACAATGCACATGCACTGATGGAGCGCCCGGCAGGTTCGTTCGTCAATACAGTTTCCGGTAGTGACAATAACCAAAAGGACTCCAAGATCATCAACTTTACACTCAGATTCGACCAGGCGTCGGCACCAAGCAGTGATGCACTCAATATAAACAAACTGAATCTCTTCATCATCACTGACAGAGGCAGCAAACGAAAAGAGATCCACGTAGCCGGATATCAGCCAACCAAACTGGCAAATACTGAACTGTTCGGAGGCAACAATGATGCATCTTCCGTAAACGGAAAGAAATATTATATCAGCAAAGATAATCTGGCATGGGGCATCATAGTTCCCACCCAATTTAAATGGCCGTTAGAATATACAAAGATTCAAAATGCATATAAACAGTTTGCCGGATGGGTAACCAGCGGTGGAGTGAATAACACAAAGTGGTGGAACGATTTTGATAATACCAAAGTGTTCCAGACCAATAAAAATTAGAACAGACTATTGAACAGAAGGCTGTGTCAAAACTCACCACAGGAGGACACAGAGTAACACAGAGGCAATTTTAAATTGTTGATTATTAGCAAAAAGACTCTGTGCTACTCTGTGTTACTCCGTGGTGAAAATAGTTTCGACCCAGCCTCTTTTCGTGTCTAAAAGAGAGCCTTCAGATAAAAACACTTCTTTTAGAGAACATTGTTACAGAAATATTATATATATTTGCAGTACTGAGTAAATATACTCTATCTTACACTTAAACAAACAACAAAGCAAACATCATAACGATACTTAATCACATTATGAGAAAGAAGATATTACTTGTTGACGATAAAGAAACGATTGGTAAAGTAGCGTCAATCTATTTAGGCAAAGATTACGATTGCCAGTATGTACAAAATCCGATAAAAGCAATTGAATGGTTATATGAAGGTAATTTACCGGACCTGATAATATCAGACATACGAATGCCGGAGATGAGAGGAGATGAATTCCTGCATTACCTGAAGCACAATGAATTGTTCAAAGACATTCCCGTCATTATGCTCTCCAGTGAAGAAAGTACAACCGAAAGAATCAGATTATTGGAAGAAGGAGCCGAAGACTATATCCTGAAACCTTTCAACCCCATGGAGCTAAAAATCCGTGTCAGAAAAATCATAGACTAAATGCCACATCTCATTTATATCGGGAGACATACTGCTACTATCGAACATTTCTCTAAGATAGCTGAAGGTGCGTTTTATGCCATTCAAAACAGCAAGAAAGCGAGCGAATTTATCGATAAGATTCGTGAAAAGTATGATATAGCGATCCTTTTCGAAGAACGGGATCTATCAAAAGATATTCCTGAGATCCAGTATCTGAGAAAAAAATTCCCGGGTGTATACATCGTCCTTGTCACTGAAGGAATCAATAAAGAAGACAGGCCCGTCTATCTGAAAGCCGGTATCAATAATTCAATGTCGTTTGATTCTACCTCCGAAGCATTTAAAAACATGTCGGAGTTTATGATGCGACGGAAACAGCAAAAAATTAACGATATCAACGAAAAAGGATCGAACTTACAGGCTTTCAGACTGCCTTTATGGAAAAGATTATTTGATATAACTTTCTCGTCGATAGCCATACTCTGCTTATCTCCGATACTGTTAATCACAGCGTTAGCCATCCGGATGGAGAGTAAGGGTGCCGTAGTGTATAAATCCAAACGGGTAGGAAGCAACTACAAAATATTCGATTTCCTGAAATTCCGTTCCATGTATACCGATGCGGACAAACACCTGAGAGACTTCAACCAGCTTAACCAATATCAGGCCGAGGAGGAAGAACAGAACCCGGCGGAAGAAGAACTGCTGATCAGCGATGATATGGAGCTGAATGAGGAAGAAATCATGCTTATTTCAGATGATTTCGTCATATCCGAACAAAGCTATACAAATAAAAAGTCCGTAGAAAAGAAAAATGCGTTCGTTAAACTGGAGAATGATCCCCGCATCACCAAAGTGGGACGCATCATCCGTAAGTACAGCATCGACGAACTGCCGCAACTTATCAATATCCTGAAAGGAGATATGTCCATCGTGGGCAACCGCCCTCTCCCGCTTTACGAAGCCGAACTGCTGACAAGCGATGAATATATCGACCGCTTCATGGGGCCGGCCGGGCTAACGGGACTTTGGCAGGTAGAAAAACGCGGAAGCAGTGGGAAGATGTCCGCTGATGAACGTAAGCAACTGGATATAAAATATGCCAAAACGTTCTCCTTCCAACTGGATATGAAAATTATCCTGAGAACTTTCACGGCGTTTATACAAAAAGAGAACGTATAACCGTACATATGAAACTATGGATACTTTTATTCAAATAACAGATTTTATTCTGTTTCTGTGCTTCAGCCTGTTTACCATCTATCTGGGAATACCGGCAGTGGCAGCTTCTTTAAAGAATGCCACGCGATACCCGAAGACAGGAAAGAAACATAGATTTGCCATTCTGTTCCCTACGGATACTCCTTTCTCTTTTTCGCCCGACTATCCGGAAGAGCTGTATAAAGTATTCACTTACGAAGACCTGACAGAAACCGTAGGTACGCTGGATGAAAAGGATTTTGATGCCGTAATCATCCTCGGAAAAACAACTTGGATTGAACCTGCGTTTCTGAATGAAATAAATAAAGCATTCGATGGAGGAGCCAGAGCTATCCAACTTCATCCTATCACAGAAAACCGTTCTACCCGGAAGCAATACTTTCAGGCATTGAACGAAGAAATCAATCATTCTTTCTTCCGGAAAGGAGCCATCCGCCTGGGAGTATCATCGGCCTTATGTGGTACGGATATGGTGTTAGATCTGGCATGGCTGAAGAAGAACCAAAAGAGCCGTAAGAGTAATCTGGAAAGAAGATTAGTCCGGCAGGGCATCTTCGTCGAATATCTGGAAACGGTAAAAGTCTACAGCAATGACATACGTATCCCACAATATAAAGTAAGATTCTCCAAGGCTCTCCCAGCACTTCCGGAAGCAATGCTCACGGCACACTGGGATTATTGCAACAAGATTTTCAGATGGGTTCTGCCTTCCTGGAGAACAGGCTTAACCGCCATTTTTTTCATCGCAATACTGTTGCTTTGCTACAACTGGACTCTGTCTTTAAAGTGGTGGGCCTTACTTTACGTCCTGATATTCATCGTATGTCTGGCTATCCCGGATTATCTGGTAGGACAGAAAACCAAGAAATAACCAACTCTCCCCGACTATGGCACTGAAAGAGACAATCAAACAGAACCCTGCACTTAAACAAGCCGTACACCGATTCATCATGCATCCGGTGAAAACACGTCCCAACTGGTGGATACGCATATTCTCTTTTCTCTACCTGAAGCGGGGAAAAGGTTCCGTGATATACCGAAGCGTACGCCTCGACCTCCCTCCGTTCAACCTTTTCTCTCTTGGAAAATACTCGGTAGTAGAAGATTTTTCGTGTCTGAACAATGCGGTGGGTGACCTGATTATCGGTGATTATACCCGGATCGGACTGGGAAACACAATTATCGGCCCTGCAACCATCGGTCACCATGTAAATCTGGCACAGAACGTAACGGTGACCGGTCTTAACCATAACTATCAGGATGCAGACAAACGTATAGATGAACAAGGAGTGAGCACTCGGCCCGTCACGATTGAAGATGACGTGTGGATAGGCGCCAATGCAGTCATCTTGCCCGGCGTGACACTGGGAAAGCACTCGGTGGTAGCCGCAGGAAGTGTTGTCAGCCGTTCTGTCCCCCCCTACTCCGTATGTGCAGGCAGTCCGGCCAAAGTGATCAAGCAGTTCAATCCGCAAAGCAAAATCTGGGAAAAAATAAGCCCGAATGGGCGAAAGTAACTACATATAGTGAGATATCTTACGTAATATACCCTAAAAAGGGGATTGTGGCAACTGCGAAAACACGCTATCTTTGCAGTATCAGAATTTAATTAATTAGTCATAATTTTATTACGTAGCCACATTTGAGTAAAAGGAACAATCCCGCCGAAGTGATTTCGTCGGGATTTTGTTATTTATATGGTTACCGGACAGATCAACCGGATATGAAACAGTGAAGAGAAAACAGTAAAATCCGGGCATAAAAAAACGAGTAAATTCTTCAGTAGAATTACCCGCCCCACATCAGAAAAGCCATAAAGGCTTTTCTTTAATACCTCAAAATTCCTAAAAACACAATCTTCTTTTTACCTAAAAACTCTCAATACCTATTATTCTTTTACCTTTAAAAATCTTTACCTAATTGAAAATCACTTGAAACTTTTAATACCTTAAATCTTTATCTAATACCTAATATTCTATTTTACCTTAAAAAGCAATTTCCCAACTGCACTGCAAAGATACGGCTTTTTTCTAACCCGACAAGCGGTTTTATGTTTTATAACATTCTTTTAGAGCTATAAATCCTTTACGTCACTTAGCTCAACCAGCTTATTTACAATAGCATAGATGGTCAGACCGGCCGCACTGTGTATTTGCAGCTTCTTGCTGATATTTCTGCGATGTGTGATCACCGTATGGATAGAAAGAAAGAGTTTTTCGGCAATTTCCTTATTGGTCATTCCCTTCACCACACAAATCACGATCTCTTTCTCACGTTGACTCAGAGCCTCCTGGCTATCCTCCTCTTCTTCGGGTTCTATATTCTGCAAGAGATTGATTTTATTGGCCAACGCCTCCAAGTCATCGAAAATAGAAATGGACGCATCATACTTACTAAGCAGCGAAGCATCGATAAACGAACTGACCAATGCCACTACCCTGATTCCCTTGCCGGCAGTCTCTTCACGGAAACGCGCCACATCGAAAAAGTCGCCAAATGTAGGGTTGACCACCAATATATCGGGGAACTGTGTACGCAGGCAATCGTTGAGTGCCTCTACCGACAGCAGTTCTACCGGTTGAATTTTCAGATTGGGTAAACGTTTCAAAGCCAGCGTCAGGCCACTGCGAATAATCACCGACGTCTCGGCTACAGCTATACGGATTGATTCGTTATTTTTCATTTTCTCGCATCCTCCTTTCCAGTTTCAGAATGGCAGGAACAAACAAATAGTCTTCTACTTTACAGTGTGATTCAAGCCCTTCCTCACAAGCATAAATATCAAACAAGGCTGCATTCAGCACATTGGTATTTGCCTTGGCCGGACAATATTTAATAATAATGTTTTTCAGCTCCGTAAGCCGCTCTCCTACCTGCTCGTGATGTTTTGAGAAAGTGCTGATCTGATAATTCTTAGGCGCATTGCCATGAATCAGCGTATCCACATACTTAAACACTGTTTTTTCTTCATACTCCATATGTTTGCGTACCTCCCGCATATATCCGTCGAAGAACTTCAGAATAAGGAATGAAACATCGTCCTGCGAACAGTCAATGGCTTCAATCAACTTCCTCCGGATGGCCGGCAGACAGTAATCGAGAAAATAGATATGCGCTTGTCTCAGATAATCGACCAAAGCCGGTATGGAAATATCGTCGGCACTGCCGTCCATACGTGAGAACCCTTCAGCCATGAAATTCACAACAACCAAAAATGTATGGCAATCTACATTGTTCATCTCACAGACCTCTTTCACTGTCTTGTCACCAAACCCTAATGAAAGCCCAAAGCGGCTCATAACTTGTAAAAGAGAATAATTATCACCGATAAGGTCGATCATTTTATCGGTTGGTTTATATTTTTGTAGTTTATCCATCAACACCTTAATTATATTACGGGTGCAAAGAAACACAATATTTAGATGGTACGCAATCACTATAAATAGGTATTTTCACGATAAATAAACTAAAAAAACACAAGAAATGACGAAACAGGACGGCATGTAAACAACAAAATCATGGATTATCCTTCATCGTTCACCACTATTTTTTACCTTTGCATCAATCAACTAAAACATAACAATATGACAAACGAACTGGAGCTGAAATATGGTTGTAACCCCAACCAAAAACCCGCGCGTATCTTTATTAAGGAAGGCGAACTGCCCATCGAGGTCCTGAACGGCAGACCCGGATATATCAATCTGCTGGACGCCTTGAACAGTTGGCAGTTAGTGAAAGAACTGAAAGAAGCAACCGGACTTCCGGCTGCCGCTTCATTCAAGCACGTAAGTCCGGCAGGTGCCGCGATAGCAGTGGAAATGAGCGAAACATTGAAGAAGATTTATTTCGTAGACGACATGGAACTTTCTCCGATGGCAACTGCGTACGCCCGTGCCCGGGGTGCCGACCGGATGTCATCTTACGGAGATTTCATCGCCCTTTCTGATGTTTGCGACGAACCGACAGCCCGCATCATCAACCGTGAAGTGTCGGACGGAGTCATTGCTCCCGGCTACACTCCGGAGGCACTCGAGATTCTGAGAAACAAACGGAAAGGTACTTATAATGTAATCAGGATAGATCCGGCATACCGTCCGGCCCCCATCGAACATAAAGACGTATTCGGCATTACATTTGAGCAGGGACGCAATGAACTGAAGATTGACGAAAGCCTGCTAAAAGAAATGCCTACCCGGAACCGGAACATTCCGGCTGATGCCAAACGTGACTTGATTATCGCCCTGATCACTTTGAAGTATACACAGTCCAACTCCGTATGCTATGCCAAAGACGGGCAAGCCATCGGCATTGGTGCAGGACAGCAATCACGCATCCATTGTACCCGCCTGGCCGGAAACAAAGCCGACATCTGGTATTTGCGCCAACATCCGAAAGTGATGAATCTGCCTTGGAAAGAAAAGATACGCCGTGCCGACCGTGACAACACGATCGACGTATATATCTCGGACGACTATATGGATGTGCTGGCCGACGGCGTATGGGAACAGTTCTTCACCCGGAAACCGGAAGTGCTGACCCGTGAAGAAAAGCGTGCATGGCTCGATACGCAATCGGGCGTAGCTTTAGGCTCGGATGCCTTCTTTCCTTTTGGAGACAACATTGAACGTGCGCACAAAAGCGGCGTGAGCTACATTGCCCAGCCCGGTGGATCAGTTCGTGACGACCATGTGATAGATACCTGTGACAAATACGACATAGCGATGGCCTTTACGGGCATCCGGCTATTCCATCATTAATAACAATCGCCCCCTTTACTCCCCATTTATAGTGATAACTACCCTGTTATTTCCACTATAAATGGGGATTTTCTGTTTCTTCCGAACCTCTTATCTTTGCCACATCATTTAAAAACAAGATCAGAAAATGAATAAAATTGGAGTATTTTACGGTTCCACAACGGGGACTACCGAAGATGTAGCCCGCCGGATTGCAGAAAAACTGAACGTTCCTAAAGGTGACATCCACGATGCCTCAAAACTGAACGACGAGTTAGTGAAAGAGTATGATGTATTAGTGCTGGGCACCTCTACATGGGGAGCAGGCGAACTTCAGGATGATTGGTATGATGGCATTAAAGTGCTGAAGAAGGCCGACCTGTCTCACAAATTTGTAGCGCTCTTCGGTTGCGGCGACTCAGATTCATACGGCGATACCTTCTGCGACGGCATCGGTATCCTGTACGAAGAGCTGAAAGACACCCATTGCACCTTCTGCGGAGCAACCGACCCGTCCGGCTACACATTCGACTCTTCTGTCGCAGTAGTCAATGGCAAATTCGTGGGACTTCCTTTGGATGAAGTTAACGAAGACAACAAGACCGACGAGCGTATTGCCCAATGGACTGAATCTTTAAAAAAAGAATGTATCAACTAATTTAAAATTCCAACGAACGTTATGGCTATCGAACGAAAGGTTCCGGGTGAAATACGAATTTTCCTGAACCATGTATACGAATTCAAGAAAGGGATACGCAACATGGTGCTCTACACCATGAATAAGGAGCACGAAGCGTTTGCCATACAACGTCTGGAAAAACAGAATATCAGTTACCTGATACAAGAAGTAAATACCAATAAGATAAATCTGTTCTTTGGTAAGGCCGAATGTATGGAAGCCATACGGCATATCATTATTCGGCCTTTGAACCATCTCACTCCGGAAGAAGATTTCATATTAGGCGCCATGCTCGGATACGATATCTGCCAACAATGTAAACGATATTGCAGTAAAAAAGAAAATATAAAGATTGCCGGCTAAGTTTCAGATTGTTTTCAGTACAAGGACACGGTTCATCCGGCAGAAGGATACAGCCACGCCGGAATGAACCAACAGGATGACACAGAGTTTCGCAGAGGGAAAATAACAGCCAGCCTTGCGGAACTCTGTGTCACATTGTAGCGAGCCCACTTGCCCCCCCCATACAACCCCACAGTCGCCTGATAAACCGTGCCGGTTTCGCCTACCTCTATTTCATAAAGAATGTTATCCCCGTAGTACTTTCCGCAGGAAATTTGTTTTATAAGAAAACAATTAATTAAAAATACCCGAAAACAAGATGATTAAAGCATTCTTCAAAAAGAACCTGCTCACATTTGTCGGACTGGCAATAGGAGCTGTAGGAGGATTCCTGTATTGGAAATACGTAGGCTGCACCGGCGGCACTTGTCCCATTACCTCCTCGCCGGTCAACAGCACCCTTTGGGGAGCTGTGATGGGCGGATTACTTCTGAACCTGTTTAAGACAGGCAGTACCCCGAAAAGAACCGACTAATCCCCACATCTTATGGCAACCGCAAACGAACAAGAACAATCAAGAGCCTACTTACTTGCAGGCATGTTTACGCTTTCACTGCGCCTCGTAGTGGGATGGACTTACTTTTCAGCCTTCTGGCGACGCCTTGTACTCGAAAATAAACTGATACCGGACAGTGCCGGATACATCGGAGAAAAGTTCAACCATTTCCTTCCGAACTCGATAGGTATCCGTCCGGTAATCGAATATCTGGTATCCACCCCCGATATGTTGTGGTGGGCAATGGTGATCTTCACCCTTGTCGAAGGGGTAGTCGGGTTACTCTATATGTTAGGGTTCTTCACCCGCCTGATGAGTATCGGTGTATTCAGTCTGGCCACCGGTATCCTCTTAGGATCCGGATGGTTAGGAACAACCTGCCTGGACGAATGGCAAATCGGTATTCTGGGAGTAGCTGCCGGATTCACTATCTTCCTTTCCGGTGGTGGAAGATACTCGGTCGATTATCTGACAGAGCGAAAATTCGCCTTACGGAAGAAAGCAGGCTGGCTGGTATGGCTGACCTCCGGAGAATTACCTTTAAAGACCAAACGCTTTGCCAATATCAGTGTGGCAGGTGCCATCGTCATCTTCGTACTGACCCTGTACACCAACCAAGAGTTTCACAACGGTGTCTGGGGACCACTGCACAATAAGTCCGTCAAACCGAAGATTGAAATATCCGACGCACAAATAGAGAACAACTCTTTGTCATTCAGTGTTTATCGTGTTGAAGGTGCCGATGTATACGGCTCTTTCCTGATCGGTATCAGCCTGAAAGACGCCAACGGACACGTTGTGTTAGAAAAGAAAGGAGAAGAACTGGCTGACTTCCCAATCGGAAATATCGATAACAAATACATTGCCCGGGTAGCTCCGGGTAAGCATAGCCTGGTGATTCCGCTCGGAAGCAAAGCAACCCTTACAGTCAATGATCCGGCTATGGGAACTTTGCCCAAAGGAAAATACGAATTGGTACTGACCGATATCAGTGGCATCACCTGGAAAAAAGAGATCGTCCATTAATAACCATTAAAAAGCAGAAAAATGAAAAAGAGCATTCTTATCCCCTTCCTATTTATAGGATTGCTGGCCTTTGCATCTTGCAAAGGGACATCCGAGAACAAGACAACTACCGGCGCAGATACGGTACAAACGGAAAAACCGCAACCGGGAACCATCCACCTGACTCGTGCAGAGTTTCTAAAGAAGGTAGCCGACTATGAAAACCATTCGAAGGAATGGAAATACCTGGGTGACAAACCGGCTATCGTAGACTTTTATGCCGACTGGTGCGGTCCCTGCAAAATGGTTGCTCCGATCCTTGAAGAATTATCCAAAGAGTATGCCGGAAAGATTTATATCTATAAAGTAGATGTAGACAAAGAACCGGAACTGGCAAAGGCTTTCGGCATACAGAGTATTCCCACCCTCTGGTTTGTACCGATGAAGGGAGAGCCCCAAGTAAGCATGGGGGCTCTATCCAAAGAGCAACTAAAAGGGTATATCGATAAAGTTCTGTTGAAACCATAAACGATGATGCGGCCTCACCCGGCAAACCGGTACTGAGGCCGTTTTTGGGGATTTATCGTTTTTCTGATCTATGAACTTTCATGTAGCCATCGGTCAGCGTTTTCATAAAGGCCACGATGTCAGCTTCTTCTTCCTGTGTCAGTCCGAGATTTCCCAATTCATCCTTGTTCACGGTAGCAGGATACTCGGCAGGTGGAAATTCATCACTCACGTCCCGCACATTATAGAAATGCACAATCTCCTCAAGTGTCTTAAAATAACCGTTATGTCCATATGGAGCCGTGAGTTCCACATTGCGCAACGTAGGCACACGATACTTGCCATTCTCACTTTCAGCATTGACAATAGCCCCCAACCCCAAATCCACCGAATCGGCAGTTAGCAGGAAATATTCTGCCGGCACCTTATAATGCGGATGATCCGGCAACTTCGGTATACCCAGATTATCATAAGTATGATCGGTAAACAACGTGCGGTGTGCCCGCTTGTCACGATCCAGGACATGGCATTCGGCACATTGCCCTTTCTCCTTAAAAAGCTCCTTTCCACGCGCTTCCTGTGCGGTCAGCTGATAATTTCCTTTTTTATAGGCATCGTACTTGGATGTAAAAGGATTGATTTCTTTGGATGACTGATAAGCCGCCAGTGCGTCCGTAACGTAAGCAAACAGCGAATCGGCATTACCCGTTTCGCCATATATCCGTATCAAACGGTCATAATACGGAGTACGTCTCACCTTTTCGGCCACCATTTGTTTGTCCTTATTCCCCATTTCCACCGGATTCAGCAAAGGAACACCCGCCTGATCCTGCAAAGAAGGAGAACGGCCGTCCCAAAACAGACCTCCCACATAGCTTTCATCTTCATCATCATAATGTAACTCAGGCACAAAAGCGGCATAACATACCGACATGGAATTGCGCTGAGAAAAGAGTCCCTGCACTGCGCCTTCGGATATGGCACGCGACTGTTCATCGGCAAATCCCCGGGAGACGGCATGGCAAGTGGCGCACGACTGTCCGGATGGTTCAGAGAGCGAAGTATCATGGAAGAGGAGTTTACCCAACGCTTCTTTTTCGCTTCCGCCTTTGTGAGGCGGATGTCCGCACGAGATGCAGACAGAACCCATCAGTGCGGCTAATAGTAGTTTATGTGTCATCATAGTTGTAAAAACAGGGATATAGTTGTTTCAGGGTTCAAAGATACATCATTTTCTGAAAAAGGTATAAAAAAGCCCGGTCGAAATCACATCGCCCGGGCCCCTCTAAACAGGCTCTTACGAATCTGTTCCACGAAAATATACTATAGTTATAAAGAAGTTCTATTCCTCTTCGGGCCAAAGTTCTCCCGCAACCATTTCAGCCATTCTCAGCGTATGCCATTGCTTCTCCTCAGCCTCTTCATAAGATTCCGAAGGTAGTACCTCAGCATTGGGAATGCAGAGTGAGAAGCGGTGCGAGGGAATATAACGTACAATCTGGTCGATCTTAGCCCTTAGTTCTTCCAACTCTTCCTCTACGGGATAATGGGAAAGGACGAAACCAAAAACCGATTGCTTTTCCCGTATGAACCACAGCAAACGGTTTTTGCCACAACATTCCGAATCATAGTCGAGGAAAAAAGCATTGATGCCCTGTAGTGAGAAAAGCATTTCGGTAGGCGAGTGAAAAGCAATGTAAAGGTCGGCAGGCAGATTTTCCAAAGCCATGTTGTTGACACGAATAGCATTATCTGTCACCGTGCGCGTTGCGTCATCGAGTTGCAGATAACGGCAACCCGATTTATACAATTCCATAATCAGCTTCTGATACACCTGTGCAATATCCACCAGCAATGTCTCGAGTTCGGGATAAATCAGATCAAGTTGCGTCCGGTTTGCGTCCTTCATCAATTCGGCCAGCAGGCGCGAAGGCGCCGGAAGCACCTGCTTAGCTATTACATCTCCGCCGGTTACCCCGGTAAGAAAAACAAAATCATCGAGCACCGGATGACGATGCACATCAATCCTGCCGGTCAGTTCGACAGAAGTCTTTCTGTCATCCCGAAATCGGATGCCATCCAATCCGCACATAAAGTCGAGCGGCCACGCATCACTGCGGAAACGGCCGTCGGTGACCACCTTCAGCCCTTCTGCCTTCAGTCTGTCTACCAGATTCCGTATTTCGGCATCTTCGACAGCACGCAAAGTAAGCAGGCTGATTTGTTCGTTTCGATATTGCTCACGGGCTTCTCTCAATGCAGGAGGCAGAAGAAAAGTACCGGCAACGTCTACTTTGAACGGAGGAACTACTTTTTCCATACGCTCTACGTTTTTAATATTGATTGTTACTATTGTGCTTTGCTCCTAACCCACGAGGAACCAAGACTTATCAGCGAGAGTGGCAGGTCTTCTGACTTAGCTTCCATTCCGAACGCCTTCCCGGCTTACACGAGCCAGTGGCAAAAGAGTATCCGATCGGAATGTTTGTATTAAAGCCTCACAGCAGCGGGACTGTCCGGGAGTCACACCCGGTTCCCTTTTAATCGCCAGAAGCAGGAAAGCTTTGGCGAACCAATCTGCCGACAAATATAAAAACAATAAATCAGATATTTGTGTTCAGAGAGATACTTTTTTCAATCGGAGCCTCTGCCGAAGTAAAACAGAGGCTCTGTCCGGACAGAACAAAGGCTCCGTCCGACCGGGACAGAGCCTTCGTTTCAACCAAGCAGAGGCTCGGTTTCCAGACTAATTGCAACGGGCTTAATAGCTGATCTTTACTCCGGCAAAATAGCTTCGCGGAGCAGCCGGCCCATAGATATATCCGGAGTCACGTTCCACTCCCTGATCAAAGTCGTTCTGATAAGCGTTGAACACATTTTGTACACCGGCGCTCAACTGGAGGTCTATCGTCTTATAAAGTTTGAAATCATAGGCCAACTTAACTCCCATATCGAAGAAATCGCGCGTATTGACCGCTATGTCATTCTTGATATAACCTGCCATATGCTGCACCAGCATCGAACCGGTATAGGTTCCCGACAAGGAAACGGAGAGCGGTTTGACAGGGGTATAGGTTGCCGTGAAATATCCATAGGTATTCGGAGTACGGAAAATCTTCTTCTGAGCCGGTGCCGTTTCACTCCATTTTTCGGGTTCGTCATAGCGGCTTTGCTGCAAGGTGACTCCCGCCTGCAACTGGAACAAAGAGAGGTAAGCCATTTTTCCTTCCATCGACAGTCCCAGCACTTTCGCTCCCGAACCATTGCGACGTTCTTTAATCAGAATCCCGTCCCGCACTCCGATGTTCTCGAGAACAAACACATCCGACAGCTTGGTATAGAAACCTTCTACCAGGAAGTTCACCTGAAAAGCACCGAAGCGGTGATACATATCCGCCGAAGCACTGAAACTCTGCGACTTCTCTTCTTTGAGATTCTTGGCGCGCTCAATCATAGACACCGTTCCGCCCACATTCTCAATATGCAGGTCTTCATCAAAAGCCTGGGGGGCACGGAATCCGGAAGAATAGCTCAGACGGAGGTTGACGTCCTGTGTAGGATTGAAACGCAAATTGGCACGGGGACTGAAGATGACATGGTTGATCAGATTATGCTTGTCCAGACGTCCGCCCAGCAAGATACTCCACTTTTCATTTTTCCATTCGTTCTGGAAGAAAGCGCTACCGATATTCACCGTCTGCCTGGTATAGCGATTGTATCCCCACATATCATCCTTCAGATTGTCACGGTTATATTCCAGCCCGGCAGTCAGATCGGCAGGCATAAAGAGGCATTTATCGAAACTGTACACATACTGGGAACCGCCGATAAAGGTCAGGTCCGTCGTCTTTCCATAGGCATTCAGGTCCTTTTTACTACCGTAATAGCTGTCGCGGTCCGTATGCTGTGCCGATGTATACAGTGTCAGGCGGTGCTTTTCGTTCGGAGCAAAATAGTCGAACTTCAATCCCCCACCATTGATGGAATGCTGAATCTGCTCGGCAATATCGGCTTCGTGAGGCGGACGGTTCAGCATGTTGCCGCCACGGCGGAACTCCTGCAAGTGATGATACTCAAACGTTAGTTTGGAGTATGTACTTGTTTTCAGGAACGAACGGAAACCTACTGTCTGGTTTTTGAGTTTAGGCATTTCGGAATAACCGTCCCCGTCGTGATCATACGCATCGCGATGTCGGTTCTGACCGAACACATAGAGTCCTGCCCGGTGATCGTCGGTCACCAGCGAAGCATTCAGCGAGGTATTATTGTCGAAAGACGAGCTGCCGCCAATAGAAGTAATGGTGTGTGCCAACTGCCCCGAATTGCGTAACGGCTCTTTAGTGATGATATTGATGGTTCCGGCAATGGCAGACGAACCAAACAGCGCAGAACCTCCACCACGCATCACCTCTACCCGCTCAATCATGTTGGCAGGAATCTGCTCCAAACCATAAACACCGGAAAGGGCACTGAAGATGGGACGCGAATCGATAAGAATCTGCGTATAGGGGCCGTCCAAACCATTGATGCGCACCTGCTGGAACCCGCAGTTCTGGCAATTCGTCTCCACACGCACACCGGGCTGAAAGTTCAGTCCTTGCGAGAGTGTAGGCGAGTTCGTATTCTCGAACATCTTCATATCCACCACATTGACCAGCGTAGGTGCCAGCCTCCGTTTGGTCACACTTCGATTGGCAGACACCACCACTCCGTCGAGGGCTACGGCATCCTCTTCCAGCTCGAAGTTTTCTTCAAGCGTCTTCCCCTTTTTAAGCGTGACGTTGCGGCTGATGGTTTTATAACCAACCGAACTGGCTTCGAGGACGAAATCCCCTTCGGGAAGGTTTTTAAGGAAATAGTGTCCGGTAGCATCCGTCACGGTGCCAATCGTGGTTCCTTTCAGAGCAATCGTTATATAAGAGAGGTGTTCACCCGTTTTTTTATCGAGTACATGTCCGATGATATTCGCATCGGAAGCTTTCAGTTCCGGGTGTTCCGGTTGGTCGGCCATAGCCGGCAACAAGGCACAGCACAGGCTAACGAGGAAAAATATATATTTCTTCATTTTCGTTTCTGGATAGTAAAATTACTAAATAAGTTTCTCTAAATAAAGCAGTAAGAGTGAGAGAGATGCTTTATACGGCTGAAGGCGGCGCTCTCAACGATACCACGCCTGTAACAGACGAATGGTATCCTGCCCTCTCCGGACGCCACAAAAGCGTATAGAGCAGACAAGCAATAAACTGAAGGGATAGAAAGAAGAGACCGGCTCCGGTAGTCACCACATGGTTCAGCAAATGAATCAATTGAAATTCGACTGTGGTGTGACTATGGGGAGAATCTTTCTTAAACGGGTGCGAATGGACAATGGTCACCCCGTTCACTACATGTGAGTGGGTGAAGAGCGTGATACCTGCCATGTACGATATAAAGAGTACAGGCAAAAACCATCGCATTATGTTCTGACAGCATTGTTTCATCCGTTTAGTTTTGTGGCAAAGATAAGAAGTATTCCCTTACGGAACAATCCCTATTTATGGGGATAATAAGTGTAACACCGCTTCAAGGTAGATTGTTCACACATTTTCATCATTATTAGGTATTTCAGATTCAGAAAATGGTCACCACCTTTGTGAAACACATTTAACATCATCTCTAAATTTAATTGATATAGGACATGAAAAAGAAAAAAGGACTGCCCCGCCTGTTTGAGATAGCGGGCGAGAAGAAAGGCCTGCTGATACTGGCAGGTGTATTATCGGCACTCAGTGCCTGTTGCATGCTGATTCCTTACCTGGCAGTCTACCAGGTACTGAATAATTTACTGGAAAATGCGGGCGAGATAAACAACGTCGACAAAGAGTATCTGACCGATTGGGGCTGGATAGCTTTTGCCGGACTCATCGGCGGATTGCTACTTCTGTACGGCGCACTGATGTCCTCACACATGGCCGCTTTCCGTATCCTCTATGGACTGCGGGTCAGGTTGTCCGAACATATCGGAAGACTGCCTCTCGGCTATCTGAACAACAGTTCTACCGGAGCGATCAAAAAAGCGCTTGAACAGAATGTAGAGAAGATCGAATTGTTTATCGCGCACACCATCCCCGACCTGGTGAATGCGGCCGCTACGGTAGCAGTGATGTTCGTCCTCTTTTTCAGCCTCAACGGATGGATGGCAGCAGCCTGCCTGCTGGCCATTGTCATCAGCATACTCGTTCAATTCTCACTGATGTTCGGCCGGAAGTCAAAAGATTTTTTCCGCCAATACTTTGACACATCGGAACAGATGAGTGCCTCTGCCGTGCAATACGTACGAGGCATGCCGGTCGTAAAGATATTCGGGCAGACAGTCGCGTCTTTCCGTCAGTTCAGCCAATCTATTTATGCATTCAAAAAATACGCACTGCACGTATGCGACACCTACCAACCGGGTATGGTGTGGTTCACCGTACTGCTCAACTCCATCGTGACGTTCATCCTCCCGGTGGGCTTACTGCTGCTGAGCCGCGAACCGGGCAATGTGGTACTGGCCGGAGTGTATCTGTTCTTCATTATATTAGGGCCGGGTGTAGCCGCCCCGTTTCACAAGCTCACTTTTCTCGCATCGAATACTCGGGAGATTGATGAAGGGGTCAACCGCCTGGATGCCATCTTTGAAGAAAAACCAGTGCCGGAACCCGTCATACCGCAATCACCCCATAAGCACGATATCCGCTTTGAGCATGTCAGTTTCTCGTACGAAAACACCAAGGAAACCACACGTACAGAAGCATTGAAAGACATCAGTTTCACCGCACATGCCGGCGAAATAACCGCACTTGTAGGTCCTTCCGGTTCCGGTAAATCGACCATCGCCAACCTGATCCCCCGCTTCTGGGATGTCACACAAGGAGCCATTAAAATAGGCGGAATCAATATCCGGGAGATTGCGACCGGGCAACTGATGGACCGGGTCTCGTTCGTATTCCAGGATTCATTTCTCTTCTTCGACACTCTCTACGAAAACATACGCGTGGGCAAACCCGACGCTACGGAAGAGGAAGTGCATGCGGCAGCTCGTGCGGCACAGTGTGACGAATTTATCGGACGGCTGCCCCAAGGTTACCAAACGCTGATAGGAGAAGGCGGTGTATATCTTTCCGGAGGAGAAGAACAAAGAGTGTCTGTCGCCCGTGCCATCCTGAAGAACTCTCCCATCCTGGTACTGGATGAAGCCACCGCCTTTGCCGACCCCGAAAACGAATACAAAATGCAACTGGCTCTGCAGGAACTGATCAAAGATAAAACGGTGATTATCATCGCCCACCGCCTGTCGTCCATCATCTCTGCCAACCAAATCATCGTCCTGAAAGAAGGAGAGATCGTACAGAAAGGCGTACACGCCGAACTGAGCCGGAAGGAAGGAGTATATAAAAAGATGTGGGATGCCTACACCGACGCCTTCCAATGGACTCTGAAAACCGAATGCCCATCCTGACTGATGTATCTTCCAAAATATAAATAAATCAATGAATGCAATTAAAAATATCACCATCGGCCACACGGAACGCCTGCGTAAACCTGTCGGCTACACTGTACTCGCTAATTTAGTGAACATTATTCCGTTTATGCTGTCTATCGAAGTGGTCAATATTCTTTTTCGCGCTTTTGACGGCAGCGGGCAGGGACCGGACATGCAACGGTTGTGGATCATCTTCGGTATCCTTGTCGCCTATATGTTCGTCATGGCTATGGCCGAAAGACAGGCATACAGATATAACTTCCGCGGAGCCTACGAAATGAGTGCCCAAGGAAGGATCGAACTCGCAGAGCATTTGCGTAAACTTCCCCTTGGCAGCCTGTTCCGTCATGATCCGGGCGACCTGGCAAGCATGATGATCAGCGACTTTACCCTTGCCGAGACAGGCATATCCCACCATCTACCTCAATTGATGGGGGCTCTTGTGATGCCTCTCCTCGCCTTCTTCTCTCTGCTCTGGATTGACTGGCGCATGTCTGTAGCCATGTTCATTGCCCTCCCTCTGGCCGTACTGGTTTTGCTGGGCAGCAACCGGTTGCAGATGCGTCTCGGTAAAAAGCATATCCGGGCAAAAATCAATGCCGGCAGCCGCCTTGAAGAATACTTGCAGGGAATACGCATCATCAAAGCTTACAACCTGTTAGGAGGAAAATTCGAACGTCTGCGCCATGCCTTCGCAGAATTACGTCGTGCCAGCATGCGTCAGGAAGCGTTAATGGGTCCCTTTGTGCTATTGTCCATCACGCTTATCCGGGCAGGACTGACACTGATGATCCTCTGCGGTGCCTATCTGCTGATAGGCGGCGAACTTTCCCTGCTGACTTTCGTCATGTTTCTGATCGTCGGTTCGCGTGTGTTCGATCCATTGACTTCGGCACTGACCAACTTTGCGGAGTTCCGCTACTTCTCTATCGCAGGCGGACGTATCCTGAGCCTGATGCGCGAACCGGAAATGCAAGGGAACAAACAGAGTCCCCAAAGTGGTGACATCCGTTTTGAGCACGTCACCTTCGGCTACGGAGAAACGGAAGTGCTGCATGACATTTCCATCACTTTGAAACAAGGATGTCTTACTGCGCTGGTCGGCCCTTCCGGCAGCGGAAAGAGCACGCTGCTCAAACTATGCGCCCGCTTCTACGACCCGCAACAGGGAAAAGTTACCTTCAACAACACCGACATGTCGGAGATAGAACCGGAAGCCCTCATGAAGCAGATCTCCATGGTTTTCCAGAATGTTTATCTGTTTCAAGATACCATAAAGAACAACATCCGCTTCGGAAAAGCAGACGCTACGGATGAAGAAATCGAAGATGCCGCCCGGAAAGCCTGCTGCCACGAATTCATCATGAAACTCCCCAATGGGTACGACACGATGGTGGGCGAAGGAGGTTGTACGCTTTCGGGAGGAGAAAAACAACGCGTCTCCATCGCACGTGCCATCTTGAAAGAAGCTCCCGTTGTATTGCTGGATGAAGCAACGGCCTCCCTCGATCCGGAGAATGAAGTAGATGTACAGAAAGCAATCAACACGCTGATTGCCGGACGGACGGTGATTGTCATCGCACACCGCCTGAAGACCATCAAGAACGCGGATAAGATTATCGTGCTTGAAAACGGATGCGTCACGGAACAAGGTACACACCGAGAACTGATCGGACGGGAAGGACTCTATTACAAGCTATGGTCCATACAAGAGAAAACAATGGGCTGGCAAGTATAACGGTGTCATATACAGAAGCGGGGCTGTGTCGAAACTCTTTTCACCACAGAGTAACACAGAGTAGCACAGAGTCTTTTTATTAATAATCAACAACTTAAAATCTCCTCTGTGTTACTCTGTGTCCTCTGTGGTGAGTTTTGACACAGCCGCTTTGTGTACGAACGGCCGATGGATTCACTCCACCCGTTTATTCCGAACGAAGCCAGGTCAATTTGTGCCAAAGGCTTTCCAACGGTCCCTGCTTATGTCCTTTCAACCACCATTTGCAGAAGCGAACCTGCAAGAGGAAGAACAGAAAACCGATCAGCAAACTGACGGCATACCCGCAATAAGGCGCCAAATAGAGCGCAAACGGGAAATAGATAATGGCTCCGGCAATGGACTGGGAGATGTAGTTCGTCAGACTCATCTTACCGTAAAAGCGCAAGTCGGCAGTCAGCTTCTTGAACTTTTCCGTTTGGTATAACAATACGAACGAAGCAACCAGCACTACTGTGAAAGCAAACTTTTGCCACATATCCATCACCACACCCACCGTCTGGCGTATCATGTCCGGCTGGCCGGCATCCGTCAATTGTACTTTCAACTGATAGAGAGGACCGAATAACACAGCACACCAGATCAGTGCTTTTACCCAAAAACGGGTCGTGCTCTCCGAGGTGACAAATAATTGTTTCCGTCCGATCAGCATTCCCAGCAAAAACAGTCCGGCCGTTTGCAGGAAACGCCCTGCACCTATCGCCCAAAACAGGCTCGCCTTCTGCCCCAAGGTCACATTCCCCCAGATGAACTTCCAGAAATCTCCCTCTTTGGTATAGTCCGCCACTTCAGCATACATCTGCCCTACTCCTAAATCGGGTAAGGAATGGGACGGATTGACAAGGTTCATCACGTAGTGGTACCACTCCACGGGCTGCAACAGCAGGAAGACAGCCAGGATAAATACTGCCCGGTCACTCCATTTGCGGACAATAAACAGAAAGATACCGACCACACAAAACAGCAGCAGGACATCTCCCGCCGGAAAGAACGCTGCATTCAAGGTAGCAAAACCACCCAGCAGGAGCAGACGCCAGAGAAAACGGTAACCGAAATCTTTCCCTTTCTTCTGTTGATTGGCATATTGTATGTAGAACGTTAATCCGAAGAGCAGAGCGAAGATGGCATAGGCTTTTCCTGCGAACAGTGAAAACGTGACACTGAACACTCCTTCGTTGAGAATATTGAGCCACTCCGGCTGGGAAGCAGCATTGGGATATACAGGAAAGATAAAATGTTCAAGGTTGTGAACCAGCAGGATCGCCATTACGGCAAAGCCGCGCAAGGCATCTACAACCTCGATACGGGGAGTTTTTGAAGCAATTGTTTGTCGCATGTTTTTTGTTGTTTTTAAGATACGGTTATTGAATAAGTGGCAAAAGTAATAAAATGAAGTGATAAATCATTCACTTCATACCTATATGTAAGTACGAAACTACATACATTATCTTTTTTTCGTCCTGAGAAACAGTACCGGAACAACGCACAGCAACGTGACAATAAAGGCAATGAAGAAATCGTCGTTGATGGCACTGATATATCCCTCCAGATCGATACGCTTCAGTACCAGCATTTCTGCCACTTCCTTGGCGGTATCGGGTGTGTTGCCTCCCGTATGTTCTATGAAGCGGCTTAAAGAGTGAATAGTCTGGCGGTATACGTCTCCTGTATAGTTCAGGGCTTCGCTGTATCGCTGTGTATGAAAAGCCGTACGCTGCGTCAGCAGATGGCTGAAGATGGCCACCCCAAAACTTCCTCCCATCTGCCGGACAATATTGGTGATACTGGAGGCTTGTGCCATATCGCTGTTACGGATATTCACCAACGACAGAGTCAGCAACGGAGTGAAAAGCAAGCCCATACCCAACCCGCGCAAATAGAGACTCAGCATAATGTACCACTTTTCGGTCAGGAAAGAGAGGTAATAGTTCATATAGAAACTGACGGCCATCAACAGAATGCCCGACACAATAAAGACTTTGGGATTGATGCGCTGCATCAGTTTACCCGATAAAGGCGAAGCGACTCCCTGGATAATGCCCACAGGCATAAAAAACATACCGGCCTGCAAAGCAGAGTACCCCAGATTGTCCTGCAAATAAAGAGGAATGAGGAACGTACTGCCGAACATACCGATACCAAAGACAAACAGGATCAGGTTGGATAACGCAAAGTCCTTGTCAACAAACAGGCGCAGATTGATAAGCGGTGTCCTGACAGTGAATTCAAAGTAGAGAAACAAAATAAAGGTGACCACCGCAATCCACATAGCTCCGAGCACTACGGGGCTGTTCCATCCCATGGAGTTGGTGGACGAATTGACTTCGGAAAGCCCATACATAAAGACAGGCAGGAAAATGGCAGAAGTGATGAAACCGGGAATATCGAAGGGAACTTTGGTTCCTTTCACATGTTCCTTCTGTACAATGGCAGTTACGATCAAAGCGAGAATCCCTATCGGGATATTGACGTAAAAGATATAGTTCCAGTCCATGTAATCAACCAGGTATCCACCAATGGTAGGACCAAAAGAGACCGAAGCGGCGGAAGCGATAGACCAGAATCCCAATGCCGTCCCCCGTTGTTCGGGCGGAAATACATCGCTCACAATAGCCATACCGACGGGAAGGAGCATGCCACATCCAAAGCCTTCGATCACCCTCCAGAAAATAAGTTCTTCGATAGTGGACGAACTTCCACACATGAAGGAGCCGGCTGTAAAGACAAGCAAGGATAAGAAATAGATCTTTTTATAACCGAAGCGTTCGGACAGCCATCCGGCGGCAGGCAGAATACTTGCCATCGAAAGCATGTATCCCGTCAGTACCCATTCGGCCACATTGATGTCCGCACCGAGCGTACCCATTATCACAGGCAGTCCGGTGTTGACAACAGTAGAGTCGAGCACCGCCATAAAGGTGCCTATCATAATGTTGCCCAGTACGATCCACTTATAAGAAGAACCTTCTTTCATTCTTTGATAATCTTCACGTTAGCAGACATCCCCGAAAGCAGGCGGAGATTTGCTTTCAATTTCTCTTTCCCTTCCACCCGGTCGATCGAGATTCTCAATGGAATCCTTTGGGCTACCTTCGTATAATTGCCGGAAGCATTATCGGGAGGAATCAGGGAAAACTCGGATGCAGCGTTGGCACCAATGTAGAAAATCTTTCCATAAAACGTCAGTCCGGGATAGGCGTCGAGGGTGAAAAGGGCCGATTGTCCCATACGGATCTCGTTAAATTTAGTCTCCTGCAAATAGACAGCCACCCAGAGTTCTTTACCTTCGTTCAGAGTGAAGATGTTTTCGCCCGGCTGCAACAAATCGCCGGGAACCACCCACTGTTTGGCTATCAGGCCATCTACCGGCGAAACGATCCGGCAATTCTCAGTCGCCGTACTGTCCAGCATGGCCAGTAATTCACCTCTCTTCACGCTGTCTCCTTCGTGTTTGAAGACCGCAGACAGCGGAGCCATCACACGGGCGGAAACGTTGACACGGCCGCCATCGAGATTTGCGTCTATCGTAGAGACGTATTTCCGATAGTTCCACCACCATACAATGGCAACGACAAAAGCGATGATAAGCAATATCACCAGCCAGATAAACTTTTTCTTATCAGAAGTATTCGATGTATTTGCAGCGTCCATAATTCTTGGGATTAGAGTTACAAGGATGGAAACAAAATCCGCAAGAAAAGGTTTGGAAAGGGAAGGAAAAGGAATCGGATTCCACTGAAAAACTCACCACAGAAGGCGCAGAGTAACACAGAGTGATTTTTAAGTCATGGAGGTGCGTCGAAAGTCTTTTCACCACGGAGTAGCACAGAGTATTTACTATAGTAATCAACAACTTAGAATTATCTCTGTGTCACTCTGTGTCCTCTGTGGTAAAATTTGACATGCCCCCGGAACTCTCCGGTGGAATAACTTAGTATACTACCGTTGCTATCACCTGTATAAACAGGATCAGGAATACCATTGCAATCGGGTATACCGTTGCATAAGCTACACTCGGGATATTGCTGTCTACCATGGAATCGGCAGCGGCAAGCCCCGGTGTACTGGTCATGCCACCGGTTATGGTACCCAGCAAATCGAGCAGACTGATTTTAAACACCAGACGCCCAACGAACGCAGCGATCAACATCGGTACGAGGGTGATGGCCGCACCTACTCCGAACAGCAACAAACCGCTCTCCTGGAAAGTAGCAACCAGATTCTTACCGGCCGATGTGCCTACCTCGGCCAGGAAAAGCAACAATCCCAACTGACGGAGCAACTGGTTGGCAGGGCCTGACATAGACCAGAGGATAGGACCTGTTTTACCCACCGCGCTCAGCAGCAAAGCCACCATCAGCACACCACCAGTCAATCCCGGTGAGAAAGATAATCCTCCAGGGAACGAGATATTAAGCTTACCGAAAATGACTCCCAGCACAATACCCATGGCAATAGGGAAGAAATCGGTGTCGGACAGCTTCTTGGCATTGTTTCCCAGTAAACGGGCTACTCCTTTGATACCTTCCTTCTCGCCCACCACCATCAGTTTATCACCAAACTTCAGTGCCAGATCGGGTGACGGTGAAAGGTCGATGCCGCTTCGGCGAACACGGGTCACGGTACAGCCGAAATTCTTCATTAGGTTCAAGTCGCCCAGCTGTTTATTTATCATGTCCTTTTTGGTCAACAGCAACGATTCTATCTCCTGCGTGTTTTCCAATGGAAGTTCACCTTCTTCACGTTCACCCACCAGTACGGCCAGTTGGGTCAATGCTTCCTCGCTACCCACTGCCTGGATGTAGTCTCCTTCACGAAGCACTGTATGGGCTGTCGGGATGGATATCTGTTCCTGATGTTTCAGACGTGAAATAACGGCTCCTGTCATGGCACGTGCATTGATCTGCATCAGGCTGCGGCCAAATACGCTCGGATTCGTGATGCGGTAGATACAGGTCCCCAACTCCGGGAATTGTCCCCGGCGTTCTATCTCGAGGCGACGGGCCTCCTTGTCAAGATCAATACGCATAATCTTAGGCAACAGCTTCACGAACAGGATGACGCCAATCACACCGAACGGATAGGCAATACCATAAGCGATAGACGCCAATGGAGAATTGGTGCTGTCGATGGCAACAGCCAGACCCGGCGTACTGGTCAGCGCTCCGGCAACCAGACCTACCACACTGGGAGTATCTATATCGAAAGCATACTTCAAACCGATAGCCGTAAAGCAGGCCGAAGCAATGATAAGAAGTGTAATGATGATCAGCGTCTTCCCTTTACTACGGAAAGAATCGAAAAATCCCGGACCTGCCTGGATACCGATCGTAAAAATGAAAAGTACCAATCCGAAATTACCCAGTTCCTTTGGGATAATTACACCAAAATGCCCAAAAAGAAGGGCAATGAAGATGACCGCCGACACATCGAGCGATAGCCCCTTGATCTTGATTCTTCCCAACATGAAGCCTAACGCTACGATAAGGAAGAGCGAGAAATAAGAGGAGTGCAATAAGTCAGTAAACATAAATAAAAAGGTTAATTTTAGTTGTTAGTGGTGCAAAGGTACGTAAAAAACTGTTTTCGGTTATAGTAAAAGAAGAAGTAATTTCCAAGGTCTGCAAAGTATTTATAAACATAAAGATAGACATATGGGGTAGATCATTAACAAAAAGATGCAAAAGAAAAGAATTCACTAACACGTACAACCGCAATAAGAGAGCAAACAGAAGAAAATTCGGCAGAAGCGAACGGATTCCCCCCTTCCCAGGGCAGTATAAACAGGGTGAATTTACGGACTTCCGGGCAAAAACGGGTAAGGATAAACACAAAAGGGTTACACCATCCGGCCGGGATGGCGTAACCCTCCGGCTAATATACCATAATGATACGGAGTGGAAGGTATTATCCAAGTGAGGAAAAGACATTGAAAAGATCTTTTCCTTCTATTTCACCTACTGTCCAAGTTATAGACAAATGATCAAATAGAAAGTAGAAATATAAAAGAAGACCCTTATTTACCAAAATGGATTCCAATTGCTATCGGATGGCAACCGGACGGATGTAATATCTGCCAATACAAAAAAGAGTGAAGCGATTTCCCTGCGTTTTTTTCCAAGGCCTCCGGACAGGAAGCCAAACAGGGGATTCTGACACGTTTTAAATATCAGATTGACAAATTGCTTTTCAAGAAGAACTGATTTTCTCAACACATACAATCTTCCCCTTCACAACAAGCCCCTTTATACTCAAACTCTAAAGTGACATGGCTGACACCGGCATGTGCCAGTTCGTTCTTGATCTTGTGCTTCACCTCTTCCATGCGGCGTAAATCGTTTATCACAATATGGGCAGTCAAGGCTGTCTCGGTAGTGCTCAACGCCCAGATGTGTAGATGATGGTATCCCTCTACCCCAGATTGTTCCAATATAACCTGTCCGATCCTCCCACTATCGATGCCTACAGGGACTCCATCAAGTGAGAGGCGAAGACTGTCATGCAGCAAGCCCCAGGTTGATATAACAATTATAACAGCAATCACCAGACCGATAATCGGATCGACAATCGTCCAGCCGGTGTACATGATGACAATACCCGAAATGACTACTCCCACTGATACCAACGTATCGGCAGCCATGTGCAGATAAGCTCCCTTCACATTAAGATCCTTTTCTTTGTCCTTCATAAAGAGCCAGGCTGTGATGGCGTTGATGACTACCCCTACCCCGGCTGTCCAAGCAATGGCAGCACCTTCAACGGGAACAGGATGAAATAATTTCTCCACACTTTCAGTGACGATAATACCGACAGCAACCAGAAGGATGACAGCATTGAGCAAAGATACCAATACCGTACTTTTTTTATAACCATACGTATAACGGCTGTTAGGGTGCACTTTTGCCAACCGGAAAGCGAGCATAGCCAACACAAGACTTGCCACATCGCCCAAATTGTGTCCGGCATCGGAGAGTAAACCCAAAGAATCATAATAGAAACCGATGCCGAACTCAACGAGGACAAACAAAATATTCAGCGTAATGCCAATTATAAAAGACTTATTGAGCGACGTCAACTCATGGACGTGCTCATGATGATGTTCGTGAGAATGTACCATTATCGATAAGATATTTATCTACTTTTAAAACAGTCCGGCAGACAAATTAGTTCAATGAAATATCATACATAAAAGAGATCAGGTTGTCTGCCTCTTCACCGGCCGGTGCCTGTAGTAACACCAGAGACTTCAGTTCTTCAAGTTCAGCCTGGCAGACACAGAAATAAACATTCTGTGCTGGCAACTTCAGAAAGATCTTCCGGTTAGCATTCATTTTCCGGTTTGCCTTCTCACAATAAGATCCGTTGATTGATACAATATAATTGCGGAGACATTCAAGACCGGCCTCGGACAGACGAAAGAAGAGGTTGCCAAATTCCAGATGATACACTTTACAGTGGGCACAGTAGGTTATCATTCCATTACGGGTTTTGCTGATTAATTCCATCATAACTTCGAAATTTTAGTAATGGCACAAAAGTACGCAGAGCACTGTGGGAAGACAATACCTATTAATGCCTAATTATCAGGCAACCGGTAATCACATATAGGGAGCAAAGTTTATCGTACTATTATAGTATAAAGAGATCTCAATATTCAGAAGCGGTGGGATACTTCACCACCCTTACTGCGGTTTTCACCAAAACTTCCGCTACGACCATCCGCAATGCTACTCCTATTCTTACATGGAATATTATTGTCTTCAATAACTGAATTGTTTTCAGACAATAACATAACACTTAGATCACTTTTCAGAAGACTCATAACTACTACATGATATTTCAATTCTTCACCACACATATGATGACAATATACAAAATAGATAGCCAAGTAAAATTGTATTTCCTTGCTTGTATATACCATATTTTTACAGATCATAGCACAAACCAGCTTTTCGCTCTCTATTCGCTAACACATCTACTTATTAATAGGTACTGAAGCCAACCTTTTTCATTCTGTTTAGGTATTGTAACACCTTTTTAGTGCACCTACCTTTGCAAACAGTTATAAATAAAATAATATAGGAATGAAAAGAGAAGAAATTTCATATAAAAATTATTCCAAACTATTGATCAAACTAAGTCTTTTGGGAATCAGTTTCATTATAGTATCATGCAATAAAACAGATCTGGTCACAGATAATCCTAATAATGAATTGGATCAATTGCCACAAGAAAATGGAATCACAATTAAAACTATCACATATTCTCCTCAAATAACTCGTTCTTCGGGGGATGGAGTCAATGACTTAATAGGTTATGGATATAACTGTTTATATGCAACAGGAGATAATCCAAACGGAGCTGCTAATAAAGTTATCGATTTAAAAAGATTCGAGTCAGGTGTGGGAATAGATCCAATAACAGGTGAAAAAAAAATATTTCCAAAAGGTACTATAGAAGAATCCATGATGCATGGAGATGTCACAGCTACCGAAGTATTTGAGAAATCCAAAAAAGAGTTTAAAAAATCCATTTCCGCAAAAGGTAAACTAAAGCTAGGTTTTCTTCCGTGGGGAGGAATACAATTTTCTGCAGAGTACGACAGTAATTTTGAAACAAAAGATGAATATTCTTTTTATAAGATGGATATTATTCGAAATGTCCGTAGATTATACTTAAGTTCCTCAAGTATAGAACGTCTAAAATACTTCTTAACTGATGAATTTAGATATGCATTAAAGCATGCCAGCGGAAAAGAAATCATAAATGATTACGGTACACATGTACTTGTAGATTTCGTTTTAGGTGGAAAATTAAGTGTAGTAACATCAGCTATAGATCATTCTGATAATAAAGATGAACTCTTTAAGTTTTCAACCAAAATTTTTAAAATAATCAGTGCATCTACAGCCTCTTCAATAAGCAAAAGTAACTACTTAAAGAACACATCATTAACTATTCTCCAAGCAGGGGGATCAGAAATTCAGGCTGTAAAAAGATACATAGAAGAAGATGGGACAATCAACTCAGATATTTTCAATTACAAGGAATGGATAAAAAGTATTAATAAAAAGACATCTGTTTTAGTGGCTAGTGACACAAAGAAAATGATTGGTATTTGGGAACTTGTAGATGATCCTAAAATAAAAACCAAAATACTTGCTGAATTAGAAAAGAGAGGGAGTAATTTAGGTATAATAGGTAGTAAAAGCGGAGAGATAGTTACAGGCAAAAGTACACCTATGTATAAACTACAAAATGAAAAAACCGGAGAATTAGCAAAAGCTCCAAGTGACCAAGGTTATAAATTTCCTCTCTATTGCCAAGGTGAATATGGAAAAGAAATGTCAGCAATAGGATTCATGAGCTATCTTCTATCATATCGTGATTTCCAACCATATCAATCTGCCCCAGCCAGTCACGATGAAAAAAGTTGGAGTCTAAAATTCACTCCGGATGGTTATATAACAGTCTTAAACAAACATTTAAACAAATTTCTGTGTACAGATTATAAGTTTAGAACAATATCAGAAGACGATACAAATTCAAGATTATGGATTCCACGATATACTTTAAATATGTGGGATGACGATACAATACAATAAGAAGGACAAGCACTATTAATTAACATTTATATTTTTAACAATGAAAAAGAAATTATTTACACCGAGCACACTTCTCCTTTTGGGAATGTTATCTCTTTTTAGCGCATGTAATAACGATGATGATGGTACGAATAAGCCTCAGGATGTAGCCGGAAAATACGAAGGTTACTCAATAGGTAATTGTGCAATGTTTACTGACTACGTAATGGGAGAAAAGTCAGTAGTAACAATTGCGCCTAATGAGGATGGCACTATTAATATAAATTATGATTCCGGATCGGGTGAGTTTAAATTGAATAATATCAAAGTTACTTCCAAAACATTCGAGGGATCAGGCCAGGTAGAACTTTCTATGAACGATAAACCTGCTGGCACAAAGGATTTTACACTCACGGGAAGTGTAGATGATCAGAAAAAGCTAACCCTCAAAGTTAATGTACCAAGTGTGATGGGAGGGCTTGCCATTGAGTTTATCCAGGGAACACTACCTTTGTCATATCATGTTTCGGGCACTTACAGCAAAGAAGCCAATTTATCAGTCAGCGTCGGATCGACTACGTATCCGGATATTACAGACTGTAAAGTCAGCATGAAACGTTCATCTGACGATACTGTAGAGGTCACTCTTAAGGGACTCTCCAATTTGAATAAATCTGAAACAGGCAAAGGTATGAATTTAGGAGACTTCACTGTAACAGATGTTAAAGTTACCAGTGCAGACAATAGCACTTTCAAAATAGAGGGAAGTATTAGCGCTACTGATACCAACAACACCAAAATTACCGGAACTATTTCGGGTACGGTGACCAATAGTGAAGCTAACATTACTTTCACCTTCAAACCAGGTGCCATGCCAATTGATATTACTGCACAATTTAAAGGAAAGAAATAAAAAGATGAAAAAGGCGACTTTGTTTTGTTTAGCCATTACTCTGCTGGGAACGATACTCATATCGTTCTCAGCTTGTAATGGGATATTGAGTAACATCTATGACGAACCGGAAACTGCAAAGGATTTCGGTTTCATTGCAATAGACCGTGCCAATCACAGCGGTACAGTACGGGTGGACGCTACCCAATATACAAAGTGGAACTATATCAACCTGCACAGCCTGCAGATTGACTCGGCCAAGGTTACCGTAGAAGGTGCGGATGATCCGGCCGCATGGGATCTTGCCATTCATCGATACGATGTAAAGACCAATGGCGGTGAAGTGCTTGAAACCGAATACCAAAGCCTGAATGCACTGAAAAACGCAGGCAGCATGCCTCAAGGTACCTTTGTCGCCGACGAATGGACCACGAACAAAATAGCTGTCGATGTTTCACACATGATGGAAGATGACGGATACCTGATCTACGCCCCATCGGACTACAATCCGGAACTTTCGAAATGGCTCAACATCGATACCAGTGAAATGCCCCCCATTTACACTCCGTCCAACAAAGTATATCTGCTCAAGATGAAAGACGGCACAATGGCTGCCATCCGCTTGGTGAGTTATATGAATGCTGCGGGCACAAAGGGATACATGACTTTTGACTACCTCTACCCATACGAACCATAATGCTCTGATAAAGACAAATAAAAATAGATATGCAAAGACTACTAAAATCGGCATATTGCCTCTTCGCAGCCCTCTTGTTGACGACAGCAGCTGCCGCACAACATAAAATAACCGGTAAAGTGATCGATACCAACAAAGAATCACTGGTAGGCGCTACCATTACTCTAAAAGAAAAACCATCCGTCGGTACCACTACCGATACGGAAGGACACTACACCCTGGCACTGCCTGACCAGAAGGAGTACACTATTCAAGTCTCCTTCGTCGGATATGTAACCACTACAAAGAAAACAACGGCCGCCCGGCAAGGCCGTCTCGACTTCATCCTGAAAGAAGATCAGATGGATCTGGGTACCGTAGTTATCACCGGAACACGTACTCCGAAACTGCTGAAAGACGCTCCGATCATCACCCGGGTAATTACAGCCAGCGATCTGAAAAAAGTGGACGCAACCAACATCGGGCAATTGCTTCAAGTGGAACTGCCGGGTATTGAGTTTTCTTATTCAATGGATCAACAGGTAAAGCTCAATATGCAGGGATTCGGCGGAAATGCCGTCCTCTTTCTGGTAGACGGCGAACGCCTGGCTGGAGAAACACTGGATAATATAGACTACAACCGCCTCAACCTGGACAATGTAGAACGAGTGGAGATAGTAAAAGGCGCGGCCTCTACGCTGTATGGCTCGAGTGCCATTGGAGGGGTAATCAATATCATCACCAAGGCTTCGGACGATCCGTGGAACCTGAACCTCAATACTCGTTTCGGAGTACATAACGATCAGCGACATGGAGGTACAGTAGGGTTCAATGCCGGCAAGTTCTACAGCCAGACTAACGTACAATATACCAACATAGACTCCATCCACGTAAAACGGGGAGACTATACAACCATTAGGGGCAACAAGACCTGGAACGTAAAGGAACGCCTGATGTTCACCCCGAACGAACAGCTACGGCTGACGGCGCGTGCCGGTTATTATTTCCGCGAACGGGATGCCTCCTCAGAGACCAAGAACCGCTATCGCGGATTCAGTGGCGGTCTGAAAGGGAATTATGACTTCAACACGAAAAGCAATCTGGAGTTGGCTTATACATTCGACCAGTATGACAAGAGCGACTATCTGGTATCGTACAAAAATGATATCCGCGACTACAGCAATGTGCAACATAGTGTACGCGCCCTTTACAATTATACTTTCAACGATAAAAATACGCTGACGGTCGGAGGCGACTATTTGAGGGACTACCTGATGTCGTACCAATTCAAGGAGAGCGGTGATTATACGATGCATTCCGCCGATGCTTTCGGGCAGTTTGACTGGAACCCGACAGAGCATTTCAACGTAATTGCCGGATTGCGATTCGACTACTTCTCCGAATCGGACGTGCGCCATTTCTCACCCCATCTGGGATTGATGTACAAGATAGGCAACTGTTCGCTGAGGGGCTCTTATGCGCAAGGATTCCGTTCGCCAACTTTGAAGGAGATGCACATGAATTTCTACATGGCAAACACCATGATGATTTACGGTAACCCGGATCTCGACCCGGAAACCAGCCATAACTTCTCGCTCTCGGGAGAATACACCAAAAACCGTTATAATTTTACGCTGACAGGATATTATAACATGGTGCGCGACCGCATCGAGTACACCTCTTTCAGAGATACCGACGGAATGATCGCACAAAAGTATATCAATACTCCACGGGTAGACATTGCCGGAATCGATGCCAATGCTTCCGCCAAATATCCTTGCGGCATAGGTGCACGCATCTCGTACACGTACATCCACGAGTTCATGCGTAACGGACAAACGAAACTCAGTTCTACCCGCCCCCACTCGGCTACGGTACGGCTGGAATACGGCAAGACGTGGGATCATTATGACTTCAATCTGTCACTGGACGGACGGGCTTTGTCACAGGTGAAAACCAACCAATACACCTCCAATGATCCGAATGCAGGGACGGAAAAAGTAACTTATCCGGGATATACCATGTGGAACCTGATCCTCACACAAAGAGTATGGAAGGGAATCAATGTGAATATGGCTGTCAACAACCTGTTCAACTATCGCCCCGATTATTATTACGCCAATTCGCCCTATACAACGGGAACCAACTTTTCCGTAGGGTTATCGCTGGACATCGATCAGATGTTCAGAAAATAGCGGAAGAGGCTAAGTCAGCCGGTATCTCCGATCGTACGATCGGCATATAATAAGAACGAAATAAACCAAAGAACAAGAAGCAATATGAAAAAGAAACAAATCATCACAGCCTGTTGCGTGGCCGCGGCAATACTCGTCGGAGTATTTGTCTGGCGGACCTGTTTCAGTGCCACGAAGATTGCCTTTGTCAATTTCCAGACCATCAATCTGGGAAATATTTCAAAGGCGAACGACAACTCGTTTGTCAAACTAAGAGAAGTCTCTACGGATCACCTGGACGAACTGACGAACTACGATATGGTGTTCGTCAACGGTATGGGATTGCGCATCGTCGAAGAGCAGCGCCAACTGATACAACGGGCAGCCGACAAAGGCGTACCGGTGTACACCTCCATGGCAACCAACCCCGCAAACAATATCTGCAACCTCGATTCGGTACAGATGAAACAGATACGCCAATATCTTACCCATGCCGGAAAGGTAAACTACCGGAATCTGCTTTCGTATGTCCGCAAAGAGATTGACGGCAAGCTGATCTCAGCACCTGCACCGGAAGCACCGGTAGAGAAACCGACCGATCTTCTCTACCACGCCGGAGTGAAAAATCCGGATGACGAAATGGAATTCCTAAACGTGTCCGATTATGAAAAGTTTCTCCGCGAAAACGGACTCTATAAAGAGGGGGCACGCAAGATTGTGATCACCGGACAGATGGCGGATGCCACGGAACTGATTAAAGCACTCGAAGAGGCGGGACACAACGTGTATCCGGTCTCTTCTTTCACCCGGTTCATGGAGTTCGTCCGTGAAATCGGACCGGATGCCGTTATCAACATGGCACACGGACGCATGGGCGACGCCATGGTGGAATATCTGAAAGAGCACAACATTCCTCTCTTCGCCCCGCTCACCATCAACAGTCTGGTGGAAGACTGGGAAAACGACCCGATGGGTATGTCCGGCGGGTTTCTTTCGCAAAGCGTAGTGACACCGGAAATTGACGGTGCCATCCGCCCGTTCGCCCTCTTTGCCCAATACAAAGATGACGAAGGATTGCAACATTCATTTGCTGTTCCCGAACGGTTGGAAACGTTCGTAAGCACAGTGAACAACTACCTCTCCCTGAAAACAAAACCCAACAGCGAGAAGCACATAGCCATCGTCTACTATAAAGGTCCTGGACAGAATGCGCTGACAGCAAGCGGAATGGAAGTAGGCCCCTCGCTCTACAACCTGCTGTTGAGGATGAAGAAAGAAGGTTACCGGGTGGAAAACCTCCCTGCCAATGCCAAGGACCTGGAGAAAATGATCCAGGCACAGGGAGCCGTATTCGGCATGTATGCAGAGGGAGCTTTTGATGAATTTATGAAAACCGGTAACCCCGAACTGGTGACCAAAGAGCAATACGAAAGTTGGGTGAAAGCATCGCTCCGTCCCGAGAAATACGCTGAAGTGGTAGCTGCCAACGGTGAGTTCCCCGGCCAATACATGACTACGTCCGACGGACGTCTGGGCATCGCACGGTTGCAGTTCGGCAATGTAGTACTGATGCCGCAGGTGGCAGCCGGCAGCGGAGACAATGCCTTCCAGGTGGTGCATGGCACCAATGCCGCACCTCCCCACACTTACATCGCTTCGTACCTCTGGATGCAGCACGGGTTCAAGGCAGATGCGATGATTCACTTCGGTACGCACGGAAGCCTTGAATTCACTCCACGGAAACAGGTGGCGCTGTGCAGCAACGACTGGCCCGACCGCCTTGTGGGAACTCTTCCGCACCTTTACATTTATTCCATCGGCAACGTGGGAGAAGGCATGATAGCCAAACGCCGTTCGTATGCCACCCTGCAATCTTACCTCACGCCTCCTTTCCTCGAAAGTAGCGTACGGGGTATCTACCGTGACCTGATGGAGAAAATCAAGATTTACAATAATGCCACCGGATCGAAAGAGAAGCAGTCGCTTGCCGTGAAAGCACTCACCGTGAAACTGGGCATTCACCGTGAACTGGGACTGGACAGCTTACTAACCCGCCCATACAGCGAGGATGAAGTGGCACGTGTGGAGAACTTCGCCGAAGAACTGGCCACGGAAAAAATCACCGGACAGCTTTATACAATGGGTATACCCTATGAACCGGAGCGTATCACTTCTTCCGTACTTGCCATGGCAACCGAGCCGATAGCTTACAGCCTCCTGTCACTCGACAAACAACGTGGCAAAGCGACAGCCGATGTAGAGAAGCACCGCTCCCTCTTTACGCAGCGTTACCTGAATCCGGCCCGTGCTTTGGTAGAAAAACTGATAAGCAACCCTGCACTGGCAACAGACGAACTGATCTGCCGTACAGCCGGTGTCAGCCCCGAAGAACTGGCGAAAGCACGCGAAATAGAAGCTTCACGCAATGCTCCGAAAGGAATGATGGCGATGATGATGGCTGCCGCTGCCAAAAACAAGGCAGAGGACAAGACCGGAAAGGCAACACATAAGATGCCGGAAGCCATGAAGGAGAAAATGAAAGAGATGGGTGCTCACATGGATTCGTCCAAGGCCATGGAAATGGCAAAGAAAATGGGTGCCAGTCCGGAAGCCCTGAAGAAGATGGAAGCAAAGATGAATCCTCAAAAAGTGGAAAAGAAACCTGCCCCAAAAGAATACAGCAAAGAGGAAATCAACTTTGCCCTTGCCTTGACGGAGGTGGAACGCACCATCCGAAACGTGGGTAACTATAAGACGGAGTTGGCCGACAGCCCCGAGAAAGAGCTCGCCAGCCTGGTCAATGCCCTGAATGGCGGATACACTGCACCTTCACCCGGTGGTGATCCGATTGCGAACCCCAACACTCTGCCTACAGGACGCAACATGTACGCCATCAACGCAGAAGCCACTCCTTCGGAGTCGGCCTGGGAAAAAGGAGTGGCACTGGCCAAACAGACCATCGAAACTTACCGAAGCCGTCATAACGACAGCATTCCCCGTAAAGTCAGCTACACACTCTGGTCTGCCGAATTCATTGAAACGGGAGGAGCTACCATCGCACAGGTATTGTATATGCTCGGTGTAGAGCCGGTTCGTGACGCCTTCGGGCGTGTCAGTGACTTGAAGCTGATTCCATCGGCCGAATTGGGGCGCCCCCGTATCGACGTAGTGGTACAGACATCGGGACAGCTCCGTGATATTGCAGCATCCCGCCTTTTCCTGATCAACCGTGCGGTAGAGATGGCCGCGGCTGCCAAAGACGACAAATATGAAAACCAGGTAGCGGCAAGTGTGGTAGAAGCCGAACGGGCACTGACCGAGAAAGGGGTAAGCCCGAAGGATGCCCGTGAGATGGCTGCTTTCCGTGTGTTCGGCGGTGCCAACGGAATGTACGGCACAGGTATCCAGGAGATGGTCGAATCCGGTGACCGCTGGGAAAATGAATCAGAAATAGCCGCCACTTACCTTAATAATATGGGTGCTTACTACGGTAGCGAAAAGAACTGGGAGGCCTTCCGGAAATATGCTTTTGAAGCCGCACTGACCCGTACGGATGTAGTGGTTCAGCCTCGTCAGAGCAATACATGGGGGGCACTGAGTCTCGACCACGTATACGAGTTTATGGGAGGCATGAACCTTGCCGTACGCAACGTGACCGGCAAGGACCCCGACGCTTACCTGAGCGATTATCGCAACCGTAACCACATGCGCATGCAAGAAGTCAAAGAGGCTGTCGGTGTAGAAAGCCGCACCACCATCCTCAACCCCGCTTACATCAAAGAGAAGATGAAAGGCGGTTCTTCCTCTGCCGCCGAGTTTGCCGAGACTGTAACCAATACATATGGCTGGAACGTGATGAAACCTGCCGCCATCGACAAAGAACTTTGGGACAACATTTACAATGTATACGTAAAAGACGAATACAATCTGAACGTGAAAGAGTTCTTCGAAACACAAAGTCCCGCCGCCCTTGAAGAGATGACTGCCGTCATGCTCGAAAGTGCCCGCAAAGGTCTGTGGAAAGCAAGCGCCGAGCAGGTTGCCGAACTGGCAAAACTCCATACCGAAACGGTAAACAAGTATCGTCCGTCGTGCTCGGGTTTTGTATGCGACAATGCCAAACTGCGCGAATACATCGCTTCCAAGTCGGATGCTCCGGCTGCCGCACAGTACAAGGAAAACATCACCAGGATACGTGAAGCAAAAGCTTCGGGCGATGCCAAAGGAATGGTGATGAAGAAAGAAGAGATAAACCAGACACCGGAAGAACAAAAGACAACCCTGAGCAACATTGCCGTGGGTGCAGCCGTAGTAGTGGTGATACTGGCACTCGTACTCTTTGTCCGCAAACGTCGTAAAACATCAGAATAATCAGGAGTATGGATACAGTCGTACTTGTATTAATGCTGTTAATAGCATTCAACTTTCTGCTGAAACAGACTTTCTGGAAAGCAGTGGCGGTAGGCATCATCGCTGCCGTTGCCGCCCTGTTTGCTGGGCTGATGTGGCCGTATGCCATCGAGCAGTCGAAAACACAGATTGCCGACTGGCTGGACAACACCGCCCTGATGCTGGACACTTCCGTTTTACTGACTATCGAGGTCAGCCTCCAGATGGCCTATGCCATGCTGGCGGTACACGTTGCCAGTGCCTATCCGGTAAAGCCCCGCACGCTGCTCACCTACCGATTCCTGAGATGGTTTCCGGGACTGCTTATCTTCCCGGTATTATTCAGCGGGCTGGTCTATCTTATCTTTGCTTTCCCGGGGACACCATTCACCACCGTGGCGTGGGGGTATGCCGCTTGTGTGTTAATAGCCATCCCCGTGGGACGCCGGGTGCTGCTCTATCTCCTTCCGGAGAAAGAACTGCGGTTGGAACTCTTCTTCCTCACTAATGCATTGGTAGCCATCCTGGGGATTGTCGCTACCGTGAACGGACAGACTTCCGTAGCCGGAGTCAGTGAAGTGAACTGGGGAGCACTGGCCGGCGTCGGAGGAATAACCGTCATCGGCAGCGCCATCGGACTCGGATGGTGGAGACTGAAGAAAAAAAGTAATCAATCATAAAAACAACAGGTAAATCAACTTTTTAAAACTGATCGACAATGAATATCATATCAGACATTTTATATTGGATTTCTACAGGACTGCTCGTTCCTGTTATCGTATTGCTTATCGTATTATTCGGCCGTGCACTTCTGTTGGTCGGCAGTTTCTACGGACAGTATCTCTCGATACGCAAGACAGAGGCACTGCTCCGCAACGAACTGAACGCACTCACTCCTGCCACTGTAACTGAACTGGCAGCCAAATTGCCGGAGAAATCATCATCCCTCGTCATATCCTATATCCGCCAGGTACTCGAAGCACACGATAGTCCGGCACAGGTACAACGCCTGCTCGCCAACTTCGAGATTGCAGCCGACAAAGACCTCGCCATTTCTAAAACACTGACCAAGCTCGGCCCTATCCTCGGATTGATGGGCACGCTTATTCCGATGGGTCCCGCCCTTGCCGGACTGGCAAGCGGTGACATCGCTTCGATGGCCTATAACATGCAGATCGCTTTTGCCACTACCGTTGTCGGACTGGTAGCTGGAGCCGTAGGGTTCCTCACTCAACAGGTGAAACAGCGCTGGTATCTTCAGGATATGACCAATCTGGAGTTTCTTTCCGAATTGTTGAACGAAAAACGTGCGGCCCGATGAAACGAAACCTGCTCAGAAAAGAAGAAGATGCCGACCCGATCAGCGTCGTATCGAACCTGTTCGATGTAGCCATGGTATTTGCCGTAGCCTTGATGGTAGCTCTTGTCAGCCGCTACAACATGACCGAAGTGTTCTCTCAGGAAGACTACACCATGGTGAAAAACCCCGGAAAAGAGAATATGGAAATCATCACCAAAGAAGGACAGAAGATCAACCGTTATACTCCTTCGGAAGACCAGCAGAAAAGCGGCAAGAAGGGAAAGAAGGTAGGTATTGCCTATGAATTGGATAACGGGGAAATCATCTACGTCCCGGAAGAATAAGTACTCTCGACAGGACTGTCCCCCGAAAGTTGGCAAACAGCGTATAAAAGGGCATGTCAAGAGTCTGTTTCACCACAGATCAGCAAATCACACAGAGATGCGGTTTACAGATAATCCAAGCAATTATCTTCTCTGTGTAGCCTGCTGTTCTGTGGTGAACTGCTGATATACCCATCCGGCACTCTGCAGACGGGAATTTCAGTATCCGGTTGTCGGCCGGCAAACAAAAGACCTGAACCTTTTTGCCCTCAAACATTTAAGTCTTTTCAGTGAAACACTTAAGCATTCTCAGCGAAACGTTTAAGTCTTTTCAGAAAACGTTTAAGTCTTTTTCGGAAACTCTTAAATCTTTTTCTCCCCCCACGAATCAAAAGCCCAATGCTGTCTCACGGCTCTGAATAACAACCGGAAACAAACTTTCCGGGAATTCCGCCTTTATGCAAATATCATTTCCTTTCAATTGAAACAGATCAACAACTCTCCAAAAAGAAACCTGCTTCTCCTTTTGCCTGCAATTTTTTTGATTACCTTTGTCCCCCGAAAAGACGCAATTCACCCGTTAAAAAGGATATCCCCCATCTAAGACCTAAACCGGAATCGAAGCACTATACAGACACATCAACCGCATTCCCTTCACCGGAAATGTGGAAAAGCAACATGTATGTATCACTGATTTAAGAAAGAGTAAAAAGAAATGTTAGCAACCTATTCCACGGAAGCCACTACTTCCACCACCGCTTACACAGCCACAACACCGGCCATGCACCGGAAATCATTCAAAGAACAGGAAACGGCCATCTTTTCCATTATCGGATTTGCCGTTGCCTATATTGCTGCCCTGATAATCCACCGCATCATCAAGACAAGAAAAGCTCATAATTAATCAAAACCTTATGGACATCCACCAAGAATTAAAAGAACTATCTAAATTCCTGTCTGAATATTCCACCAGCCTGATGGCCGTAGGTGTACAGACATCACGCATCGTACGAAACACATCGCGAATTGCCGAGTCTTTCGGCTTTTTCTGTGACATGACCATCTTTCAGAAAACCATCATCATGACGTTACGCGACGCCGATAACTCACACTCGTACAGCACAGTAAACAAAATCAAACCCATGGGGCTGAATTTCGCCATCAACTCCGCCCTCAGCACCCTGAGCTGGGAAGCGTATGACGAGCATCTGTCTCTCACTGAACTCCAGCGACGTTATCACGAAATAGTCAGCAAGCCGCGCGAAAGCAAATGGCTCGTACTGATCCTCGTTGCTTTTGCCAATGCGTCATTCTGCCGCCTGTTCCAAGGTGACTTTATTTCTATGGGTATCGTATTCGCCGCCACCCTGGCAGGCTTCTTCGTCCGTACCGAACTAATGGGACGTCACTGGAATCATCTGGCAGTATTCATCATCTCTTCGTTCATCGCCTCGATGATCGGCAGCACAGGCTACCTGATGCACTGGGGAACCACTCCGGATATGGCTTTGGGTACCAGCGTCCTCTACCTGATCCCGGGTGTACCACTGATCAACTCCATCATGGACATCATCGACGGACATGTACTGGCGGGAACATCGAGATTTATTAATGCCTGTCTGCTTATTATTTGTATAGCAATCGGCCTTTCAATGACCCTTTTAATCACCGGAATCAGCACTTTATGATGAATATAGAATTTATAACCGCCACTATACTCGACGGCGCATTCGCCGCCATTGCCGCCATCGGATTTGCCATCATCTCCAATCCACCCCGGAAAGCCATATTGATCTCTGCTTTTCTGGCGGCCGTTGGGCACGGATTACGCTACTTCCTGATGCATACGCATCTGTTCACGATGGACATCGCCACAGCCTCTTTCTTTGCTGCCGTCTCTATCGGTTTGTTAGCCATCCCCTTTGCCAAGGCAATCCATTGTCCGGCGGAGGTATTCTCGTTCCCGTCTCTCCTGCCGATGATTCCGGGAATGTTCGCTTATAAAAGTATCCTGGCACTGACAAAGTTTATGCAGACCAAGGATGAAACTGCCTCCTTGCAATATCTGGTAGATTTCTTCCACAATGGCAGTACCACTATCTTTGTGTTGTTTGCCCTGGTTGTAGGAGCTGCCATACCGGTATTTATCTTCCACCGCCAGTCATTCACAGCTACACGTTTACTGAAGAAGCTGGTGAAGAAGGGCTGACAGAAAGGCTCACCACAGATTACACGGATTCCCACAGATTAATGATTTATCTTATGGATAAGAACAATCAAAAATCTGTGGGAATCCGTGTAATCTGTGGTGAAAAAAACACCGGAAAACTTCACCTATTTCCTTGCTTCGGCAATGTAAGCCAAGGCTTCGGCACATTTCCCGGTGACATATCCCCAGTCTCCGGCCGTTACTTTATCTTTCGGGAACAATTTGGACCCCATGCCTACGCAGAACGCACCTGCCTTGAACCAAGACGTCAGATTCTCCCTCGTAGGTTCCACCCCACCGGTCACCATCAACTTGGACCATGGCATCGGAGCCATCAGGCCTTTTACAAAATTCGGACCATATACATCTCCCGGAAATATCTTACAAAGATCACAGCCGGCCTCCTGCGCAAAGCCCACTTCCGAAACCGAACCGCATCCCGGTGTATATGCAATCAGCCGGCGATTGCATATCTTAGCAATCTCCGGATTGAATAGCGGCCCTACCACGAAGTCAGCCCCCAACTGTATATATAAAGCCGCAGTAGCCGGATCGACCACAGAACCGACACCCATAGCCATTTCCGGACACTCACGGGCTGCAAACTTCACGATTCCGGCAAATACCTCCTGGGCAAAATCCCCCCGGTTTGTAAATTCAAAAGCACGGACGCCACCTTCATAACAGGCCTTTAGCACTTTCTTTGCCACTTCCACATCTTCGTGATAGAATACAGGAATCATGCCCGTTGTCCCCATCTTAGTCAGGACAGCCATTTTATCAAATTTAGCCATATCTATTTATTTACAATTGAATTTATCTTTGTACACGTCCACTCGCATCGCCTCCGGCCAGCGCCTCGACTTCTGCCACAGAAACCAGATTGAAGTCTCCGCTGACGGTATGCTTCAATGCCGATGCCGCCACGGCAAATTCAAGCGCTTCACCCTGTGTAGGCTTCGTAAGCAGACCATGGATAATGCCTCCGGAGAACGAATCCCCACCACCTACCCGGTCGACAATCGGATCGATGTCATAGTGCTTGGAAACGTAGAATTCCTTACCATTATAAATCATGGCCTTCCAGCCATTGTGTGACGCGGAGAAAGATTCACGCAGTGTCGAGATAACATAGCTGAATTCAAACTCTTCCGACATATGCCGGAAAATCTCCTTATACCCCTCGGCATCCGTATGTCCGCTTTCCACATCCGCGTCGGGCTTGAATCCCAGACAAAGCTCCGCATCTTCTTCATTACCGATGCAGACATCTACATACTTCATCAAAGGTTTCATCACGGATTGTGCCTTCTCCTTTGTCCACAGTTTCTTACGGAAATTCAGATCGACCGACACGGTCACCCCGTGACGCTTGGCAGCCTCACATGCCAAACGGGTCAATTCGGCTGCTTTGTCCGAAATGGCGGGAGTAATACCCGACCAATGAAACCAATCGGCTCCCTCCATAATCCTGTCAAAATCGAAATCCGCCGCATCGGCTTCGGCAATGGCGGAATGCGCACGATCGTAAATCACCTTACTGGGGCGCATGGCAACACCGGTTTCCAAATAATAGATGCCGACACGGTCGCCTCCCCTGGCAATATAATCTGTCATCACACCATATTTGCGGAGTGCATTTACAGCCGACTGCCCTATTTCATGTTCAGGCAGCTTGGTTACAAAATAAGCATCATGGCCATAATTAGCGCAGCTCACAGCTACGTTAGCCTCACCCCCACCGTACACCACATCGAAAGAGTCCGATTGAACAAAACGAGTATTTCCCGGAGGAGATAACCTGAGCATGATTTCGCCTAACGTAACGACTTTCTTTCTCATAATTCTATATTTAGTTAGTTTTGAGTTTAATTTGTTTCTATTCTAAAACGATCGATCTTAATTGTTCAGTTACAATTTATTATTCACCCCCCAATCTTCTCAATAACATACTGGATATATGAACAATAGCAATGTATAAAATAGACACCGGCAAAGTCCGTGTGCGGACACAAAGATACACAGATTTTCATGATTACAAAAATTATTATATATTTGTGTCCATAGAAATAAAACTATTATTGTGTCCGGGCACAAAACCCCGCATAAATAAAGAAGACGCATGAATAAATTGCCAGAAAGAATCAGAATCAAGGATATTGCCCGTTTGGCAAACGTATCTGTAGGAACTGTCGACCGCGTGCTCCACGGCCGTAGCGGAGTATCGGAAGCAAGCCGGAAACGGGTGGAAGAAATCCTGAAGCAACTGGACTACCAGCCCAATATGTATGCCAGTGCGCTGGCCTCCAACAAGAAATACACTTTTGCCTGCCTGTTACCCAAGCATCTGGAAGGTGAATACTGGACAGACGTGCAGAAAGGTATCCGTGAAGCGGTTAGCACATATTCCGATTTCAATATCTCAGTGGACATCACTCACTACGATCCTTATGATTACAATTCGTTTGCAGCAACCAGCCGGGCTGTCATTGAAGAACGCCCGGACGGAGTGATGTTTGCTCCTACCATACCGCAATACACAAAAGAATTCACCGATGCACTGAACGGGTTGGGTATACCTTATATATACATCGATTCACAAATAAAAGATGTCCCTCCCCTCGCCTTCTTCGGTCAGAACTCCCACCAAAGCGGATACTTTGCGGCACGTATGCTGATGCTGCTTGCCGGAAACGACCGGGAAATCGTGATTTTCCGTAAGATACACGAAGGGGTGATCGGATCGAACCAGCAGGAAAACCGTGAAATCGGTTTCCGCCAATATATGCGGGAGCATCATCCCGACTGCAATATCCTTGAACTCGACCTGCACGCCGACCCGAATATTGAAGACAACCGTATGTTGGACGACTTCTTCAGCGAACATCCGGAAGTGAAGAACGGGATCACGTTCAATTCGAAAGTATACATCATCGGTGAATACTTGAAAATGCGTCGGAAAAACAATATCAACCTGATCGGTTACGACCTGCTCGAACGGAACGTGGCTTGCCTGAAGGAGAGCACCGTCTCTTTCCTGATTGCCCAGCAACCCGAGTTGCAAGGATTCAACAGTATCAGGACTCTATGTGACCACCTGATATTCAAAAAGGAGGTGACATGCACCAACTACATGCCAATTGACCTTCTGACCAAAGAAAACATCGACTATTATAACTTTTCCCTCTTCAGATAAACCATATCCCGGAGCAAAATTCCATCTTCACAGATGGGATGATCATAATGGTCGGTAAAGAAATTCTCAACGCGGTGGGAAGGGACAAATCCGCAAGACTGATAGAACGAAAGTGAGTGTGGAGTATCGCCCGTCCCCACAAACATAACCGAGCATCTATCCGAATAGTGACGGAACAGGAATTCAACCAGATATCTGCCGTAGCCCTTGCGCTGGCTCTCCGGATAAGTCGCGATATTCTTCAGCTCGTAAATACCTTCCCCCTCGTTGGTCACCACACAAGCCGCTCTGAGCTCTCCCCCGTCGTACAAGGTAAACATCTCCCCACGTTCCAGATAGCGGTCCACCATATCCTCCTGTTCGTCTGCCAGCAGGAGCAAATCGAGGAAACGCTTCTTGTCAGAAAACACTTGCTCTACCTTCATTTCCTTTCTCCTTCCCTGTGTTCAAGAATCACCGTCATGTGGTCCAGTGCCCAGCCTACCAACGCCTCTACATGCGGAATCAGACTGCGTCCCGTCTCCGTCAGGCAATACTCCACTCGTGGGGGCACCTCCGCATACACCTTTCGTTGTACCAGTCCGTCGGTTTCCAGTGTTCGAAGCGTGACAGTCAGCATCCGTTGCGAAATGTCATCAATCGTTTTATGAATGTCACTGAAGCGCATCGTTCCGTTCGCGTTCAGCGTCACCAATACCAGCATCGACCACTTGTCGCCCAGCCGGCACAGTACGTCCCTGATAGGACATGTCCCTGTAGGATGAAAATTTTTCATTTTTTAATCTTTTCTATTCCATTGAGTTCCAGCAATAGTTATCTCTATGTAAGTTCCTTATTCTGAAGTTCGTTCTTGTTTATCCGCACAGAGAAACATACATTTGCAAGCACAAAAGTAATAAACTTACGAAAGATAACTATTGTTTCACTTAATAATTTATGTTATGGCAAAGAAAGTTGCAGTATTAGCAGTCAATCCGGTCAACGGATTCGGTTTGTTCCAGTATCTGGAAAGTTTTTTCGAGAATGGTATTCCGTACAAAGTATTCGCGGTGTCAGATACCCGGGAGATCAAGACCAATTCCGGCATCACCCTGTTTGCCGATGACGTGATAGCCAATCTCAAAGGACATGAAGACGAATTTGACGCACTTGTATTCGCTTGTGGCGACGCAGTGCCGGTATTCAAAGACAATGCAGGAAAGGCCTACAATGTAGACCTAATGGGAGTAATCAAAGTATTTGGTGAAAAAGGCAAACTTATGATCGGCCATTGTGCCGCCGCCATGATGTTCAATTTCACCGGAATCACCGCCGGAAAGAGGCTGGCCGTCCACCCGCTTGCCAAACCCGCTATACAGACGGGACAGGGGACTGACGGGAAATCGGAAATTGACGGTAACTTCTATACCGCACAAAATGAAAACACCCTTTGGACAATGATGCCTCAGCTGATTGAGGCTCTGAAGAAGTAACGCGGGACACCTCTGTTACAGCACTTATCACGACAGTGTGCCGGAAGCTATTCATAACGCCCCGTCTGCTTCCCGGCACACTTTGTGTTTTCCACCCTCACTCGATCTTCTGCCTCAACCTTTTCATATAATCAAGTAAAAACAGGTCATAATTCATTTATTATTAATACTTTTACAGTCGAATAAACAAAACATCGCCATCATTCAATAGAATTTTATGACTACTTCCTTTGGAGTAACATCCATTTTCTGTACCCCATTACTGAGAAAACTGTTGGTTCTTTTCACATGTTTCCTATCAGTAATCCCTGTATCCGCCCAAAAAGAGGCAATGAATACCAAAGACTATATTCTGGTCATTAACACCTATACGGAAGCCTTCGCATGGAGCAACCGCCTGATCTTTACAGCAACCGAATTTGTCAAGGATGATCCTCACTTAGCCATTTATGCCGAACACATGAATCTCTTGATGATGGATAATGACAGTACACTGTGTGAATTCAAGACCAACCTGTTCGAGAAGTATGGTTCCCATTCCCCGCGCGCACTATTATTGCTGGGTAATTCCACCTTGATGTTGCGGGACGACTTCAGAAAGGTATGGGGTGATGTCCCGATCATACTCTGCTCCGAAAAAGACTACATCGGTCCCAGAGAATATTATTTGAAGAAACACCCCGTCCCTCCGTCCGAACGAATCCCGCTGACCGAACTGGCCCAACCCTATAACCTCGTCCTTCTTTACTCCAACCAATACATACGTGAAAACCTGGAGTTAATGTTTCATATCCTTCCCGATATGAAAAAGCTGATTTATGTAGGCGATCAGAGATTCGTCAATCAAACGAACAGTATAGAAATACAGGAAGTATTACAATCCAGCCATCCCGGAGTCCAATATACTTTTTTATCTCCTGAGAATATTCTGGAAACCAACCAACTGATCGACTCTCTCAACTTTGTCGATCCCCGGACCACCGGCATCCTGTTTTCTTCCTGGTTCTATAAGCGGAAGTTTGCGGGCAACACTTCACTGTCTATCGTATCACCCAAAATTGTTTCTACTGTTTCACCTCCCCTGTTTGCCCTCAGCACCATTGACGTAAAAGACAAAAGCAGCGGGATGACCGGAGGATATTCTTACAATCAGACAGAATTCGACAAGCGGCTTCTCGGTATATTTTCCGATGTACTGAATGGCAGGCAACCCCGCACCCTCCCTTACTATTATCCTCTGGACGGTATGCCCATCATCAATTATGAGACACTGATCCATAAAGGATTTTCTCCCGACTTATGTCCGGCCAACACGTATTTCATCAACAAACCGCACACCTTCTGGGAACAATACAGCTACTTCCTTATAGGTACATGCATCTCCATCGTCCTGCTCGTCCTGTTTTTCCAGTACCGCATCCGCACACTGAACAGGCTTAAGAAAACACAGTTGAAAGAGATAGAGACCATGACCAGCTATAAAAACCTGATCAACAACATGCCCATCCTCTATATGCAGGAGAAGCTGATAATAAACGAACAAGGTATAGGCATAGATTTGATCTACCTGAACGTAAACCCCCATTTCGAACAGAATTTTTTCCGCAGAGAAGATGCAGTAGGCAAGAAAGCAAGTGAAATGTTTCCCGAATCCCTCCCCGAGTTCCTGCACTTCATCCAGATGTCACTCAAGGAAAACCGGGTTGTTACTTTCCCATACTATTTCAGGAAAATCAATAAATTCTATGATATTGTCCTCAAAGGTACCCATCAGAATAACGTGGTTGATATTTTTTGTCTGGACAGTACCGAATTACACTTGGCACAACAAAAACTGACCGCCACCAACCACAAGCTGTCGATGGCATTGGATGTGGCAAATATCATTCCATGGAAATGGGATCTGCTCAGCAAAACCATCCTGTGTGACATCAACAAACCCATCGAACTCAGTTCACCCGGCAACAGCGTGAACGACGAGCAACTGGCCGTGCCGGACACGCAATACTTCTCAAAGATATTCAAAGAAGACCGCAAACGGGTGGAACAGGCATACAAAGACCTGATTGAAGGTCGCACGGACAAGGTAAAGGAGGAATACCGGGTTATCAACGTACAGAACCACACCCACAAAGTGGAATGGGTAGAAGCCCAGGCCGCCGTAGAATCCCGCGACGAAAACGGAAATCCCACCACGCTGGTAGGCTCTTCACTGGTCATTACCAAACGAAAAAAGATGGAGATGGAACTTACCACGGCCAAAGACCGCGCCGAAGAATCCAACCGCCTGAAATCGGCTTTCCTTGCCAACATGAGCCATGAAATCCGTACTCCGCTGAATGCCATCGTAGGCTTTTCGGGTATCTTGGCATCTACCGATGAGGAAGAAGAAAAACGGGAATACGTCAACATCATCGAAAATAACAACACCCTGCTCTTACAACTGATCAGCGACATCCTCGACCTGTCGAAAATAGAAGCCGGCACCCTTGAGTTCCAATACTCCAACGTCGAGCTGAATGCCGTAATGAAAGAGCTGGAAAGCACGTTGCAGCTCAAGATGAAATCCGAAGCCGTGAAATTGGAATTCGTACCTCCGGCAGACCACTGCCTGGTTCATCTGGAAAAGAACCGTGTTTCCCAGCTGATCATCAATCTGGTGACCAATGCCATCAAGTTCACCGAGAAAGGGAGTATCCGCTTTGGCTACGAGCTTCGCGGAAAAGAAGTTTATTTCTACGTTGCCGACACCGGTTGCGGCATTGCCAAGGACGAGCAGGAAAGCATATTCGGCCGATTCGTCAAACTGAACAGTTTCGCACAAGGCACAGGGCTCGGACTATCCATCTGCCAGACACTGGTCAACCACATGGGCGGACACATCGGTGTGGAGTCTGAGAAAGGTAAAGGTTCCACATTCTGGTTTACCCTCCCTTACGAAGCCGCATCGACAGCCGAACCTGTCCGGAAAACAGTTATACAGCCCATTGCGGTAGAGAAAGACAAACTGACCATCCTGATTGCCGAAGACAACGAAAGCAACTTCAGGTTATTTGAGTCCATCCTCCGCCAGGATTACCGCCTGCTTCATGCCTGGGACGGCCGCGAAGCCGTAGAAATATTCCGCAAAGAAGATCCGCAGATTATCCTGATGGACATCAACATGCCGGTCATGGACGGATATGAAGCCACCAAAGAGATCCGTAAATATTCGGCCAAAGTCCCTATCATCGCAGTTACGGCCTTTGCCTACGCTTCGGACGAACAGCGGGTGATGGAAAGCGGTTTCGACGGATACATGCCCAAACCCATCAATGCGCGCCAGTTACAGGCACAGCTCAAAGAGATTATGCAGAAACGGATCATCCTGCTATAACAACAGGATGACCCGTTTTTAAGGTCTTTATTCGTGTTTACAGCCACTTCGTAAACCGCTTCACATACCATTGTTTAATAAGCTGCGTCAGCACACAATAGCTCAGCAGGATGCCTGCCAACCAGGGGAAATAACTGAGCGGCAACGGCATCAACCCGATGGAAGCCCCAAACTGCGTGAAGGGAATGACGATTCCCAGAACCATGATGACGGACGTTAGTCCTAATACCGGCCAGGATGCCGTACTCTGAATAAACGGGATCTTGCGGGTACGGATCATATGTACAATCAACGTTTGCGACAGCAAGCCCTCTACAAACCAACCGGACTGAAAGAGAGTCTGATGTTCGGGAGAGTTGCAACCGAACACATACCACATGACCAGAAATAAGGCTATGTCGAAAATAGAACTGACCGGACCGATAAAAATCATAAAACGGCTCAGGTCGGATGCATCCCATTTGCGCGGCTTCATCAGGTACTCCGGGTCCATCCGGTCGAACGGAATGGTGGACTGCGACGTATCGTACAGCAGATTCTGAACAAGCAGATGGACAGGCAGCATAGGCAGGAAAGGCAGAAAGGCACTGGCAGCCAGCACGCTGAACATATTGCCAAAGTTAGAACTGGCAGTCATCTTGATGTACTTCATAATGTTGCCAAACGTTCTGCGTCCCTCTATCACTCCATCTTCAAGCACCATCAGATCCTTCTCCAGCAGAATGATGTCGGCACTCTCCTTGGCGATGTCCACAGCCGTATCCACAGATATACCCACATCGGACTGGCGCAGGGCGGAAGCGTCATTGATGCCGTCACCCAGGAAGCCCACCGTATGTCCCAATTCCTGCAGCAAGGTGATGATACGGGTCTTCTGCATGGGAGCCAGCTTCGCAAACACGGTAGTCTGCCGTATTTTCAACTTCAGTTCTTCATCCGTCAGCCGCTCTATCTCCGTACCGTTCAGCGTACAGGCCGTATCGACTCCCACCTGACGGCAGATGGTACGTACAACCGCTTCGTTATCACCGGACAGCACTTTCACATCGACTCCATGGCTATGGAGCTGCCGGATGGCATTGGCTGCCGAAGGTTTGGGAGGGTCGAGAAAAGCGAGATAACCGATCAGCACCATTCCGGATTCGTCTTCGACAGAAAAATCATGTTCTTTTTCTACCCAACTCTTCTGTGCCACCGCCAGCACACGCATACCTTCTTTGTTCATCTGCTCACTGATGACAAAGGCTTTCCGCCGCAGCTCATCGGTCAACTCGTGAACGGTTTTGCCGAACTCTGCATGAGTGCAGATTGCAAGCATCTCCTCTACCGCTCCCTTGGTGATGATCTGACGCTTCCTCTGTTCGTCTTCCACCACCACGGACATACGTCGGCGGGTAAAGTCGAATGGGATTTCGTCTACCTTGGTATAAGCATCCCTGAGATAATCCAACTGTAACTCACGAACATGTGAAAGGATGGCACGATCCATCAGATTCTTCAGCCCCGTCTGGAAATAACTGTTGAAATAGGCATGACGGAGTACGCGGCACTCGTGATCCTCGCTCCCGTCAGCATTGATAAACTTTTCCAGTACAATGTGGTCGCGGGTCAGTGTCCCGGTCTTATCGGTGCAAAGAATGTCCATCGCCCCGAAATTCTGGATGGCGTTGAGGTTCTTGACAATGGTCTTTTTCTTAGCCATAGAGACAGCTCCTTTGCTCAGGTTAGCGGTGACAATCATCGGAAGCATCTCAGGAGTCAGTCCCACGGCTACGGAAATGGCAAAAATAAAGGCTTCGAACCAGTCGCCTTTCGTCACTCCGTTGATGAGAAACACCAGAGGCACCATCACCAGCATGAAACGGATCAGCAAAAGACTGACATTGCTGATTCCTTTATCGAATGCCGTCTGCGCACGTACGCCAACGATACTCCGGGCGATGGTGCCCAGATAGGTATCTCGCCCTGTACCGAAAACAATGGCACGTGCCGAACCGCTCACTACATTGGAGCCCATGAAGCAAATATCATCGAGCTCGACCACACTGCCGGAACGGTGACGATCCTCCGCCAATACGGCACACTTCTCTATGGCATCGGATTCTCCGGTCAACGAGGACTGGCTGACGAACAGGTCTTTCGACTCGATGACGCGGACATCGGCCGGAATCATATCTCCGGCAGCCAGACAGATGATGTCTCCCGGCACCAAGTCTGTAATGTTGATCTCGTACGGCTCCGGGGCACCGCTACGAATGACGGATGCGGTATTTTTCACCATCTTTTGCAAAGCATCCGAAGCCCTGCCGGAACGCCACTCCTGCGAGAAGCGCAACACGACACTCATCATCACCATACTTCCGATGACAAGGATACTGGTCCACTCCCGCTCTTCGGGCCGGGCCATCCAGACGTCGAGCACCAACGACACAAGCACAAGTGCCATCAGTACACCGATAAAGGGGTTGATAAAGGTTTTGCAAAACATCAGAAGCGGATTGGGGTGCGTCTCTTGCACGATTTTATTCTCACCGCAGCTTTTAAGCCGCTCTTCCGCATCCTCCTCCGAGAGTCCGTGGGGGGTAGTACAAAAATAGCCATACACCAACTTCAGCGGTTGGGTTGCTGCCAGAAATACCTTCTCGGTATTGAACTGCACAGTCTTGTCTGTTTGTTTCTTTCTAAAAATCATCATAGTACATTTTTTTTAGAGATACGGGGCCGCTCCCTATTGGAAGAATCCCATTCATTCATTTGCCTTTACAGTACAAAGGTAGGGAGCTCCCCGCAAAAGGGGCGTTAGAGAACGATTAGAGTACTATTAGATTTTTATTAGAGTTTCTTCAGATATGAGGAATTTCCACCGTATAGACCGTACCTTCACCCGGCTGGCTATTGACGGTGATTTCACCCTTATGGGTATGTATGATCTTTTGAGTCAGCATCATCCCGATGCCGTTTCCACGGGCATAGTCTTTATTGCTTCCCCGATAGAAAGGAGAAAACAGGTGTTGCATGTCATCGGCATTCATACCGATACCCGTGTCCGAAAAGCGGATAACAGACTTTTGCTCCCAAAAGCTGATCTGGACAAAAGAAGTGTGATTGGCGGAGAACTTGCAATTGTTCTCCATCAGGTTGACAAAAGCTGTTTTCAACAGATAGCCGTTGCCCAACACCGTGAGGACGGAGTCGTCATCGGCTTCTTCGCCGAATATCAATTCGATGGTATAGTCGGGGTTGGCTTTCATCACCATCTCACGGGCATCGAGCAGAAGCTCGTCCAGACGGATCTCTTCCAATTTGATCTGCTCGGGCAGATAATCGGCCTTGGCCAGATTGAGCAACCCTTCGGAAAGTTTCACCAACTTACGCGAATCGTCGAGCGCATTACCGATGGCACGGCGATATTCTTCGGAAGAACGCTCTTTCAGCAGAGCCAGTTCAAGTTCGGCAATCAGGGCAGCCATGGGAGTACGCAGTTCATGGGACACATTGCTGACGAACATTTTCTGAGAATCGAAAGACTGTTCCAGCCTTTCCAGCATCCGATTGAAGGTGGTGGCAAGTTCGCCCAATTCATCTTTTTCGTCCTTCACCGGCACACGCAGGTCGAGACGGGAAGCAGAAATAGCTTCCACCTCCCCGAGAATATCGGACACAGGAGCCAGAGCACTCCGCGAAAGCAGGTAACCGACTCCCGCCAAAAGAGCGATACCTAAAAAGAAAAGAACAATCAGCATGGTCTGCAAAGAGTGTTGCTTGGCATATCCGTAACCATCGAAAGCAGCCGCTGTGATGACGTAAGGTTTACCATGGAACGTGTAAAGGAGCCCGATGACCTGATAACCGTCCTGATAAAACTCGATAGATTTATTCTGCAAAATTCGGTCGATCATCTCAGGGGTCTCTTTCACCAGGTCGATCTGCTTGGCATCATGATAAAGCAAATGGAAAGTAGTATCGTAGATGGCTACCTCCACTTCATTGATAAATTCGCGGTTGTTGAGGTAAATGGACTGCATGGTCTTGGCATCCACCCGGTTGTCGAGGAAAAGGTTGGCTTTGGTGATGCCTTCCTTTTTCAGGTCACGGAAGAATTCATTGCTCCGGTTCCGCTCCGAAAACAGATAGATAGCAGCTACCAGCAACAGAAAAACGGCTGCCGTGAAACCGGTATAGCGGAGAGTGAGCCGGGTACCTATCTTCATAACTCCTGCCTGAATATAAAGCCCATACCGGGTTTGGTATGGATCAGTTTCACATCATAGTCCCGGTCTATCTTTTTGCGGAGATAGTTGATGTACACATCGATAAAGTTGGTGCCCGTATCGAAATGGGTATTCCACACCTTGTCGGCTATTTCAACACGGGTAAGTAACCGTTCGGGGTTCTCGGCCATATAAAGCAACAGGTTGTACTCTTTGGGAGAGAGTTTGATCTCCCTCTCCTGCCGATAGACGGTTTTTGTCTGCCGGTCGATGCGCAAGTCCGCATAGACGAGTTCCGTAAGTTGTGTTTCGGGTATACCGGGAAGTCGTCGTTTCAGCAATACCTTGATACGGGCATCGAGTTCGCGGAAATCGAAAGGTTTCACCATATAGTCGTCAGCCCCGGCATCGAAACCGTCGAGCTTATCATCCGTTGTGCCCAACGCTGTCAGCATCAGCACCGGAACCCGGTTATTGATGTTCCGTATCTCTTTACAAAGTTCGAAACCACTCATCTTCGGCAAGATTACATCGGAAATGACCATCTGAAACTCTCCGGCACGGAACAGGCGCAACCCCCAAGCTCCGTCGTAGGCAAGTTCCACCTGATAGCCGGACTCTTCGAGACCGCGCTTCAGCAGCTCCGCCACACGCTGTTCATCTTCCACAACCAGTATCTTTATCATGATGCAATCCCTCCTTACCGTTAGTTATCAATTCACCGGGCACAAAGATAAACACATAATGATAAATCCTCAACAGTATCGGTGTTTATTTGCCTCTTCTCGTTCCGGCCGCATCCGATGCTTGGTTCATGCCTACAGTGAACTACCGGCTAACGGGGAGAATGACTTAACGGGTATTGCTGTCGATAATGGGTATTGTGACCTAAATCATTTCATCAAGAGTTTCAAACGCTTTACCGGAAAAACGCCGTTACAATATTACAAACAAAATACAGACACCGCCAGAAAATAAACAGGGTGTAGCCATCCGGTCCGGATAGCTACACCCCAAGGTACCTAAGGCTACACCCTCCCCCCGGTTGGGTGTAGCCCTATTGTTCCTGCACGGCATAAACCACTTCGTGCGCTTCTGTCAACCGGGGAACCTCCAGTTTATCCAACATCGCATCCAGAACCGGCTCCGGCACTTTATATTCGCGTATGCCGTTTTGCCGCCGCCAGACGGAGTAAGGTTTCTCTATATAGACTATTTTCACCCGTGCCCCATAGGTGATGAACAAATCGACCAACTGGGCACGTCTTTGGCGGGTCACGTTGGTGGCATTCCAAATAAAGTCCTGTCCCTTCCGTAAGTAGCCCCGTGCCTGCTCTTTGGCCGTTTGTGCCACCCAGCCGTTAGCCGCTTTATCCGTGGGGCTGAGTTTATGTTCACGTCGGATAGCATCCAGACTGACAACCGGCATATCGGCACATCGAGACTCTATATAATAGTCTTTACCCATACCGGGCAGGCCTGCAAGCAAAGTAACCTCACATCTGAAATCATCGTGGGGGACATAATCGATATAAGCCTGATCCGTATGAAAATAATGGAAGCGGGCCGTATCACCGGCAAATGTCCGGGCTTTCCCCCAGCATTGTTGTTCACGGCAAAACATTTCAAAGAGTTCGGTAGCTTCCAGCAGTATTTCCCTGTCCGTGCAGATACGCCCGCAAATATCGGCCACAGCCAACTGTTTCAGTAACGAAGTGTCCAGCCTCAGCGAAGCTTCACAAGCACGTTTCAAGGGATCTTCCCGTTCCATCAGCCAGATAGGCAAACCATGATGGCGTACCAGAGAGGCAATATGCTCGCGAATACCGAAAGGCGTAGAAATATCCCTGTAAAGGAGGGTGCGTACAGTAGCTTCCCCCCGCTTCGCATGATTTTTGGAGGTGATCTGCCCATTGCCTTCATCGACCGAAGTCGAACGCTTTTCTACATCGTGAAGCAAAGCGGCTGCCCAAAGGATCTCCCGGTCCTGCTCCGCAAGCCTCAGATAGGAAGACTGTTGCTGCAATGCCTCGAGTACCATGCGGGTATGTACGGCTACACTTCCCTCGGCATGATGCAAAGCGTGCTGGGGAACCAGATCCATATCCCGCACCCAGCTGAACTGCTGTACCAGTGAATCCCAATCTTTCCGTTCTGTCAATCTCCAAATCATTCGTTACCTCCTTTCTCTTGTTTCGACTCCCACACCAGGCGGGCACGCTTCCAATGCCGTGTCCAATGCTCGTCTGTCTGCACATGCCCCTGACGGACATACTTAAACACATTACGGGCAAAGTCTGCGGTAAGATACTCGCCGGTATTGCGGGTTACTACCCCTTCACGGGTACAGTCCATCCCTGTCAGCGCATCGCGCGATCCGAAGACACTTGATTCCCCGGCCAGGCAGATGACATGCTGTTTCAGGGTTTCGGCTGTTAGTCCGTTTACCTGCTCCGTACACAATTCGGGTACAGTAGGCAAATCGAACAAAGCAGCATAAAACTTCACCTCTTCCCACGACAGCCATTTGTCGAGACAGCGGACTGCGAACACATAAAAATGGGTTTCCAGCCGCTTGTACTCGATGGAATGAACAGCATACAGATTCTCGCCGAAGAGTTCAATATCTCCCAGGTCATTCTTCAACAACTCCCAACGCTGACGCAACTGGCTCGTCCATGGTGAAGTGGTAGGAGCAGCATGCGAACGGGCAAAAACCCCGTATCTGCTTAAACAATTGTTCTCCCCATCCAGTTTTTCGGTATGGACCAGCGTGTCTATCTCCCGGATATCCTCCCAATAGGTATGGTTGATTCGGTCGTCACTCGTCGTCCCGGGAGAGAACGGATAGTGGTAGGTACGACCATATTTTTCTGATAACATAGCTTTTTCTTTTAATCGTTAATACTCAAAACCGGAGTTCTTCTTGAATGACCTTCACCGGGTTTCCCCTTTGAAGGCTGTTGTGGTTACTCCAGTTAGCCTGTGCCTGAATCATTGCCTGCTCTACATTCCAAGCAGTCAGCTTGACCAGCAATCGTTCGGTGGCCAGTTTCTTATTCTGCCATTGTGAACGTTGGTCGGATGCCACTACACTGATTCCGCTGGGAATATGGACAGCTCTTACAGCAGATTCCGTCTTATTGACATGCTGTCCGCCGGGTCCGGAAGCCCGCAAAGTTTCATAACGGATTTCATTTTCGGTTGCCTCACGGCTTTCGGACAGCAAGAAGGTCTGCACACCGACAAACCAATTTTTGCGTCTGTGATGAATCCGGTACGGGCTACGGGCAATCCACAACACGGTTCCCTCCCACTCTTCCACCAGTGTATCGCAACCTGCACCTTCAAGTGCAATGACTGCCGACAACAATGTACGGTTGGCAGGACCGGCTTCTTTTTCCACTATTTCCACTTTCAGTTTCCGGGTCTGGGCTTGTTTTAATATTCTCTCAAGCACTAATGCCACTACACGGCAACACTCCACGGGACCACGTCCCGAAGTGATTTGTAAATACGTCTTTTCCATCATTCTACTCTTTATTCATTCGTACGATACAGGGCATAAAGGTACCCTGAATTTCCACCAATGCCTCCTGAGTCTGCATCACCCGGTCAATGTCTTTGTAAGCCAACGGCATTTCTTCGACACTACCGCCAATCAGTGTCACGCCGGCCTGCGAAAGATACTTCTTCAGTGCTGACTGGGTAAAACTGTCTTTCGCTTTTTGGCGGGACATGGCGCGTCCTGCTCCATGAGAAGCGGAACAAAGGGCTTCACCCACTCCTTTTCCACATACCAGATAACCGAGAGTGGCCATACTTCCGGGAATCAGTCCCGGAAGGCCCTTCTGAGCCGGAGTTGCTCCTTTACGGTGTACAATGGCAGTTTGTCCGGAAGCAAGTTCCTCCTTCCATGCAAAGTTATGATGGTTGTTCACATTGGCCAGAGGTTTCAGTCCCAGAGCTTTGGCCAGATTCAGATGAATCCGTTCATGGCAGGCACGGGCATAATCGCCTGCCAGATTCATACTAAGCCAGTATTCCTGCCCCTCTTCCGTATCCAATCCCAACCAGGCAAAGTGCTGAGCCTCGCGGGGCAAGCGACAGATGTCACGGGCCAGCAGACTGTAATGCTTGGCAATGGCAGCACCCAGTCCCCGTGAACCGGAATGGGAAAGCAAAGCCGCATAACTACCCTCCGGAACTCCTAAGACATTGTCCGCCTGCAAGCTGATCCTGCCAAACTCCACAAAATGATTTCCACCACCGGAACTTCCCAGCTGTCGCACCGCTTTGCCATGCAGCCCTCTCAGCAATTCAGTCATTCGGAACTCTTCCCGGTCAAGTACCTCGTGTTCCTGAACAAAAGGCAACCCGCCATCCATGCCGAAATGAGTGAATTCTTTCAGCGCTTCTTTCATCTGATGCGAATAACGACTTAGAAAGTCTTCCCCGGCATCAAACAGGGTAAGACTCATCCGGCAACCTATATCAACTCCCACCGCATACGGAATGACTGCATTATCCGTAGCCAATACTCCGCCTATGGGTAATCCGTAACCGGCATGTGCATCGGGCATCAACGCTCCGGCAAGAGTGACCGGAAGGCGCATAGCCAGATTCATCTGTTGTTTGGCCAATGTTTCAATATGCTTGCTTCCGTATGTTTTATAAGCCAAAGGCTCGTCGAACAAATCATACGACGTAAAACTTTTTTCGACTAAAGTAGGAGAAAGTTGTTCGGCCAGTTTACTCCATACTTCGTTGTTTTTATATATTTCGGGATTTCCGAGTACATCGCCCAGGATAGCCAATATCCGCTCTTTTGTCTCGTGTTTACAATACTTGTTGACGAGGGCAACGGCCAGACTACGGGCCACGTTGTCTCTATATCCCAGTTTGCTTAAATCTTTCAAACGTATTCCCATACTGTTTTTCTTTCGCATACAATACCGGCTACCTGCCACGGGCAGGTAACAGACAATATGCGGGATACCAATACTTTAGAAAAGGATATAACACATCCTGTTCACAGCATTGAAGTGAATAATAAATAAATTAAACGTGATTGTGGAACTAATCAACCTGCATCGCCAGCAGCAGAATTGCGATGCGTATAAAAAAACAAAGTTGCAAAGCCCCATCCTCCCGACGGGTCAACTCAGTTCCAATTTTGAAGATATTATTTCTCTGACATAATTAAAACCCTTTCTGATTATTTAAAGGGTGAATACTCTGTTTATCGGCGGCAAAAGTAATAGTTCTTTTTATTCCCGCAAAACAAAAAGACATTTTTTTTCAGGAACAGTACCCATATTCATGAAAAAGCGGCACGAATCACTTCGCACCGCCCCTGTTGCTAACTCGCACCAAAGCTTCCCGCCTCACAGCGTTCTTCTCCGGAAATTTTTAAATGCATGAAGCGGTTAGCGTTAATCTTTATATTGTCGGTGCAAAATTACCGTTTTTCTCCCTATCATTCACTATCTTTGCACCTCAAAATTTTAAGAATCATTCAATGATAAACGAAGAAAAGATACATAAAAGCACTTCAGGCTGGTGGGCACTCAGCCCTTTATTCGTATTCTTGTGCCTCTATCTGGTCACCTCCATCCTGGTGAACGATTTCTACAAAGTTCCTATAACGGTGGCCTTCCTCATCTCGTCGTGCTATGCCATCGCCATCACACGGGGACTGAATCTGGAACAACGCGTCTATCAGTTCTCGGTAGGAGCTTCCAATAAAAATATTATGCTGATGGTGTGGATATTCATTCTGGCAGGAGCCTTTGCGCAGAGTGCCAAGCAGATGGGAGCCATCGATGCCACTGTAAACCTCACACTCCATATTCTGCCGGATAACCTTTTATTGGCAGGCATTTTTCTGGCTTCTTGCTTCATCTCCTTATCTATCGGTACCAGCGTGGGAACCATCGTGGCACTGACTCCCGTTGCCATCGGACTGGCGGAAAAAACCGGCATAGACCTGCCGTTTATGGTAGCGGTGGTAGTGGGCGGATCATTCTTCGGAGATAATCTTTCGTTCATCTCCGACACAACCATTGCCTCGACCAAGACACAGGAATGCGTGATGCGTGATAAGTTCCGGGTAAACTCCATGATCGTAGTGCCTGCCGCACTGGTGGTATTAGGTATCTATATCTTTCAGGGACTTTCGGTAGCTGCTCCGCCACAGGTACAGGAGATCGAATGGGTGAAAGTGATTCCTTACCTTATCGTATTGGGAACGGCCATAGCCGGAATGAACGTAATGTTGGTCTTGATAATAGGTATCTTCACCAGTGGTGTAATCGGTATCGCTACAGGCAGCCTCGGATTCTTCGATTGGTTCGGAGCTATGGGAACGGGCATTACCGGAATGGGTGAACTGATCATCATCACTCTGCTGGCGGGTGGAATGCTTGAAACCATCCGCTACAACGGAGGAATAGATTTCATTATTAACAAACTGACCCGGCATGTAAACGGAAAACGGGGAGCAGAACTCAGCATTGCCGCACTGGTGAGCATTGCCAACCTCTGCACGGCTAACAATACGATCGCTATCATCACTACCGGACCGATTGCTAAAGATATCGCGAAGAAGTTTCATCTGGACCGAAGAAAGACAGCGAGTATCCTCGATACTTTCTCGTGCCTCGTACAGGGGATCATCCCTTACGGAGCACAAATGCTGATTGCTGCCGGACTGGCACAGATCTCTCCGCTCAGTATCATCGGAAACCTGTATTATCCGTTTACAATGGGTATCTGTGCGCTGCTGGCCATTCTATTCCGTTATCCGAGGAGGTATTCCTGAATAGCGGACGGCTTACTTCCGGATATTCTGTAAATAGGCTTCAAGCGATTCATCTTTGCCCAATCCTAGCTTCTTGCGGATACGGCTTCGTCCGGAATTGACACTGGCACGCGAAATTCCTAAAGCAAGGGCTATCTCGTCAGTGCTCTGATTCAGCAAAATCAGCATACAAAGCAGTTCGTCGTTACGGGTCAGTTCGGGGCATTGGCAGCGCAAAGCGGGCAAATAATGGGGATAGAGTGCGGCAAACGAAAAGCTCAGAATGGAGTTATTATTATAAAAAAGAACAGGAAGTCTTTGTCAATCAAAACAAAACCCCTATCTTTGCGCCCGCTATTACGAGTTAATAGCATTAATTCAAATCATTCATTAAAAACATTTATTTAAAATGGCAACAAGAATTAGATTGCAAAGACATGGACGTAAAAGCTACGCTTTCTACTCTATCGTTATTGCAGACAGCAGAGCACCACGTGATGGTAAATTTACAGAGAAGATTGGTACTTACAACCCTAACACCAATCCTGCTACAGTAGATTTGAATTTCGAACGTGCTTTGCACTGGGTACTGGTAGGTGCACAACCTTCAGACACAGTTCGCAACATCCTTTCTCGTGAAGGCGTTTACATGAAGAAACACCTCCTTGGCGGTGTAGCTAAAGGTGCTTTCGGTGAAGCTGAAGCTGAAGCTAAATTCGAAGCTTGGAAGAACAACAAACAGTCTGGTCTGGCTGCTCTGAAAGCTAAAGAAGATGAAGCTAAAAAGGCTGACGAAAAAGCACGTCTGGAAGCTGAAAAGAAAGTAAACGAAGCAAAAGCAAAAGCATTGGCTGAAAAGAAAGCTGCTGAAGAAGCTGCTAAGGCTGCTGCTGAAGCTCCCGCAGAAGAAGCTGCTCCGGCAGAAGAAGCTGCAACTGAAGCTGCTGCTGAATAATAATCGGCAGTATCTATCATTAGTAAATAGGATTAAAACGATAAAATCCTCTCCGGTCCTGCCGGGGAGGATTTTTTATTAAGGCCATTCGGCAACCGGATTCACCACAGAAGGCACAGAGGGTTGCCTCAAAAGTTCTTTTCGCCACAGATTATCAATAGTGATAATCAATGACTTAAAATTCAATGTGTGTTACTCTGTATCTCCTTTGGTGAATTTCAGCACATCCTCGCAGTAAAAACACTGCCTTTTATTTCAGCACAACATAACGCAGAAAAACGACCTGATCTCCCGTTTTAACCGTTCCTTCTTTCAAAGCTTTCTCGTCTACACGGAAGGTTTTGAGGTATTTCTTCAGACTTTTGGTCACCGTGTAGGGTTGTTCTTTTTCATATCCCAGAATCGTTATACTACCGTCTTCGTTGATCGTGACTTTACATTTAATATTAAAAGTCAACCCGCGCAATTTCTTGGCTTCCGCTTTGTTTATCCAGAAAATATAGGTTGCCTTTCCGATATCATTCTTCTTTTCGACCTTCTTCTCTTTAGAGTATTCATCGTATACTTTAAACGAAGGTTCACTTTTGCTGCTGCCATCTCCACACGAAGTGCAGGCCAACAGAACCGACAACAAGATTCCAAATACTTTTTTCATTATTGAGCTCCTTTCTGCTTAGCGTATATTACATAACTATTATCTTCTTCTCCTATCGACTGACCAAACTCCCGCAGGGCATTCGCACTCTCCCCGGCCATACCGCTCAGATAGGCTTCGATCTCTGCTTTCAGCGATCCAGGCTCCACGAGCCGTATATACTGCCTGTCGTAAAAAGCCCAGGGTGTCCATAGCCGGTCCGGCATACCTCCCATAAAATCATTCACTATACGGAAAAAGGTTCCGCGCAACGATTTCTTATCTACTACAAAGTACGAAGTATCCTGAGATTCCCACAGTCCGTCACCTACCTGCTTATCTACCGCCAACTTTCCGATATAAACCCGGGGTAACTCGTAATACATCGTCATCGAACGTTTCCGATTTCCGATATCGAGCGTAAAGCGGGGCGTCAGCCTGCTCTCCGAACGTATATAATGATAAAGTGTATCAGGGCGTAACTCCCAGAAGGTCGAGATATAGAGATCGACTGCTTCCGTATTGGCCCCATACGCGATATCATTACTATAATCGGAAACAACAAACAGATGCTTAGGTGTGGGAACAGAGTCCAACAGATTTCCTTCAAAATCCTGTGTCCATGCAACCAAAGGGTATCCGGTAAAAGGAAGTGCCCCCACTGTAATCTCTCGTTTGTCCGTATTGATCCGGAACATGGCTTTGGAGACAGGCCGATGCAGCGGAATGGATGGCAGCGGTTTCCCTTTCAAGTCGTAAACATAGATAACATTACTGTTAGCAAAAGGGATCAGATAAATGCAATTATGTTTTTCATCAATCCGGGCTTTATATATAGAACGATACTCTCCCGGTCCCTGCCCTATAGCACCTATATCGGTAATGAACTTTCCCTTTTTATCAAACAACCGGCAGGGATGAAGTGTATAAACAGAACCGTAAACGAGAATGTAGTTTTCAGAGACACATAGATTGCTTACCCCTACCATCGCTTCATCGCGGTTATCCAACTTGATGATCCGAAAGTCCTCTACAAAGAAGCTGAGCGGTAAGTCAATCGTATCTTTCAGTGCATTTAGATCACATACCACAACAGAATCCTGACCGGTCCACTGACGGGAAGCCACAACCGGCCATTGCTCCGATAAGTCCTTCTCTTCTATCTTCGGAACAGCCGAACAAGAAGAGACTAAAAATACTCCCCCCAGAATTGAACTCAAGAAAAGTAATTTCCCGGAATTTTTCATATACCCTCCTTTTCTATAAATACAAAGATAAAAATAAAAACGAATATCTTACGAATATTCCGTAGTTTTTTTATTCATTCCGGAGTTTGTCTATATAAATAGGGCACGCTACAGAAGGCACAGAGTTTTAATCCTTTGTTTATAAGTACGTCTGAAAGAAATATTTTTCTTTGTACCCTCCGCACACTCTGTGGCGAAAGTACACAAAATTATACACCCGCCACACACCACATAAAAAAAGATGCCCGGGATAAATCCCGGACATCTCTCCTTCAAGTCTGTTTGGACAGACTGGTAATCTCTTTTGATTAATATCTGTCACGACCGCCGCCATAGCCGCCGCCACGATTACCACCACCGTAACCGCCACCACGGTTGTTACCGTAGCCACCACGACTACCACCACCGTAATTGTTATTACGACGCGGTCCTTCTTCTCTCGGACGTGCAACTGATACAGAAAGTGTTTTTCCGTCTATTTCTTTTTCGTTCAGTGCTGCGATGGCAGCATTTCCCTCTTCGTCATTCGGCATTTCTACGAAACCGAATCCTTTAGAACGGCCAGTCTCTCTGTCCATGACAATTTTGGCTGAAATAACTTCTCCAAACTCTTCGAATAATTCTCCTAAATCGGCGTTGCTAAGATTATAGCTGATGCCTGCAATAAAAATGTTCATTGAAAAAAAATAATTAATACAATTAATAAAATTTGTTATGTTAGAGAAGTCTTAATAAGGAGATAAATTACTCTACAAGTACCTTGGAAATAAAACACATCCTATCAGAAATCTTTAATACGCGGTAAATATAGACATTTACAATAGATTGAGAAACAAAATCATCATTTTCTTTTATTTTTTTATCAAAATTCAGATTTCAACGTTACTTTAATCTCATCTTTGCTTCCTCCGTCTGCGGCTCCGGCGTCTCTGCATCTTCTCACGTTTATAGCGCTGTACCCGTTTATAAATCATCCAGCCACTCATTAGTCCCACTACCACAAAAATCAGAATAGTAATGCCCACTCCGAGATTGTCGCCCTTTATGCGTGACCAAATTTCAAGAACTTCTTTCGTCTTATCACCAAAATCACGAATCATGGCACAACGCTCCACCACTTCACAATCCGGATACTGAATCTTGTCAATCTGCAGGCTGTCGGCACCCGGTCCGAAGAAATAGCTCAGATCGGAATAATATGTAAGAGTTGTGTCCACTTTCGCTTCCATGATCTCGGGCGAAGCCACAGCACTTACGTAACCGCTCGCTTCCATATTCCGCAAGGCAATGTCGGGGCGGCACATGAAGTTGATGAAGTAGCTGGCAGCTTTCGGGTTACCGGCATACTTAGGAATCACCCACCCGTCATACCAGATGTTGCTTCCTTCACGGGGTACGGCATAATCCAGCTCCACTCCTACCGCATCCGCTTCCTCGATGGCCCACTTGGCATCTCCGCTCCAGGTCATGTTGAGCCATGCTTTATTTTTAGTCATCATCTCTTTGCCGAAGTCTGCCTCCCAACCGGCTATATTGGGCTTCATTGCTTTGAGATATTTCTCGGCAATCTCCATCGCACGGGGAGAATAGTCGTTCATCAGATCTTCGACCGTCACCTTACCATCGGCGAGTTCACGGGCATGGGCGTAAATGATGGCAGTTCCGTATGCATCCCGGTAACTGTCTTTCATCAGTATCTTACCGGCATATTTCCGGTCCCAAAGACAATCCCAGCTTTCGGCATCGGCTTCGGGCACAAAAGCTTTATTATACAATATCCCGGCGGTTCCCCACATATAGCATACCGCATAATGACTGGCGATCCGCCCCGGCTGACTCAGTTTATCAATCTGTTCACGGATATAAGGCGATACGTCATTCATGTAATCGGGCGAATGGGGAAAAACAGTGTCGATGGGCAACAGCAGGTTTTTCTTTAACATCCGCTCGATGATGTATTCCGAAGGACATACCACATCGAAATCTTCGTGTCCCTTCTCAATCTTGGTGAGCATGATTTCGTTAATATCAAAGGTTTGATAAACGATGCGGATATCCTCACCCGTCTGCTCCTTATAATATGCCTGAAAGTCTTCGAGCACCCCATCACCGATATAATCGGCCCAATTATAGATTTTCAATACCTTCTCGCGAGGTTCACCGGAGTTGTAACAACCGGAAAACAAAAGTGACATCGCCAGGGAAAGGGTTATTAATAGTTTGTTCATTAGCACTTTATACAGTTTCTTGATTCTCGTAAATTCTCTTCTTTTTCGATTTAAAACAAAAAGGCCATCACTTTTTCTCCTTACCCGCACGCCGGTTAATGACAATCAGCAATGCCAGCACCACCACGAAGATAATCGTCGAAAGGGGACGCAGCTCCGGAGTAAGCCCTCCCTTGCGGGCATCGGCATAAATATAGGTGGAAAGTGTCTCAAGTCCTTCGTTACCGATCGTAAATACCGTTACCGCAAAATCATCGATAGAAAGTGTCAGCGCAAGCATGAAGCCGCTAATCATTCCCGGACGGATCTCCGGGATAATCACTTTGCGAAGTGCCTGCATCGGGGTTGCTCCCAGATCGAGGGCAGCTTCGTAAATATTAGGATTCATCTGCTTGAGGCGGGGCAACACGCTGAGCACCACATATGGAGTACAGAATGTGATGTGCGCCAATACCACGGTCGTATATCCCTGAGATATGCCGAGCGAAACAAACAGCAGGAACAGGGAAATACCGGTAATAATATCACCATTCAGAATAGGGATACTGTTCACAAAACTGATGGCCTTCCGCGAACGTGCCTTCAGGTTGAAGATGCCGATAGCCGTGATGCTGCCCAACAAAGTGGAAGCCGTAGCCGCTATCAAAGCAATGGTCACGGTATTGATCAACGCATTCATCAGCGAATGGTGCGTGCCGGTAGTAAACAGTGACGAATACAGTTTCGTGGAGAATCCGGTCCAGTTGCCCAACACCTTTGCTTCGGTGAAAGAGTAGATCATAATAATCACGATAGGCGAATAGAGCAGCAAAAGGAGTATCCACAAATAGGTCTGGGCAAAAATCTTCTTTACCATAGCCCACCTCCTTCGTTCGTATTATCTTTGTCGTCGGTGCTGAACAGAGAAGTCGCCGCAATCAGCAACAACATGATCAGTGACAGGGCCGCTCCATAATTCCACATACTATTATTGATATTCTCCTGGATAGTGGTACCAAACAGTTTGATGTTGTTCATCGTCAACAACTCTGCAATGGCAAAAGTTGAGATAGTGGGCATAAAAACCATCATGATACCACTCATCACTCCCGGCATGGAAAGCGGAAGCACCGCCTTGAAAAACACCTGGACGGGATTGGCACCCAAGTCCTGCGCAGCCTCGATGTAACTGTGATCCATCTTTTGCAGGGTGTTGTAGATAGGGTAAATCATGAAAGGTATAAAGTTATAGACCATACCGAATATCAAAGCTCCCTCACCCAACGGGACACTGAAGAAGTCGAACAGGGCTACTGTTGCCAACGTACGCACCAAGATGTTGACCCACATGGGAAGAATAAACAATACGACCATCGTTTTCGAGCGGTTCAGCTTTGCGTTGCTTAATATCCAGGCTGCCGGGTAGCCCAGCAGGATACAGACGATAGTGGTAATGATGGCAATACCGATGGAATAAACAAAGGTATTGATAGCCTCGTGATGCTGAAAAAACTTCGCAAAGTTTTCCAATGTCAGATGTCCGCTGTCATCGGTGAAAGCATAGACCACAATAAGGAGTAGCGGAATAACGACGAAGATCGCCGAAAAGATAATGTAAGGGAGCGTCCAACTCTTACGTGATGAAAAAAAGACCGATAATCTTTTCACTCTTAACTCTTATTTTATTAGTTCTTAATTACTCTGATACCGTCCGGGGGGATGGTGATACCTACACGGTCTCCATCGTCCCATACGTCGTTCGTATCTACAAATACATTCTCGTCCCAATCCGAAAGCACAGTCAGATGATAGTGGTCGCCTTTATAAAGGATGAACTTCACCTCTCCGGTCAGCGTACCGTCTTCTTCGTTATCCTGAAGAATCACTTTGTCGAAACCGACTTTCACTTTCACTTCGCTGCCGGCATCAATTCCGGTAACAGGAGCACACTCGAAGTTACAACCCAGAAACTCCACATGGGTTTCGTCAATCAGCTTGCCTTCGAAGGTATTGCACACGCGCTCTTTCTTCATTATATGAATATCAAACGGTTTCACCAACAGCCCAACGAGGGCACCGACCTCAAAATGATGATAGTCCTGTACCAGAAATTCATAGCCGTTGCAAAGGACGGTCATTTCATAATGTACCCCCTTGAAGACGGACGACTGCACCACGCCGGCCAGTTGTGCCGCTTCCGAAACCGGAAATATATAAAGATCCTCCGGACGGATCACTACGTCTACGGGCATGTTTTCGCCGAACCCTTCGTCCACACATTCGAACTTGGTATTGCAGAAACGTACCAGTTTGTCGTGTATCATCACACCGTTCAGGATATTACTTTCCCCGATAAAATCGGCCACAAACGAATTGGTAGGTTCATTGTAAATATCAATGGGAGTGCCGATCTGCTGGATTCGTCCTTCGCTCATGACGACAATCGTATCGCTCAGCGTCAATGCTTCCTCCTGATCGTGGGTGACATATACAAAAGTGATCCCTAATGATTTGTGCATCTCCTTCAGTTCCATCTGCATGTCTTTGCGCATCTTCAGGTCGAGAGCTGCCAACGGTTCGTCGAGCAGCAGCACTTCCGGTTCGTTGACTATGGCACGGGCGATAGCCACACGTTGCTGTTGTCCGCCGGACAGCGAATCTACGTCACGGTATTCATAGTCCGTCATCCCCACCATCTTCAAAGCGGCCTTTACCTTCTTCTCAATGGTCTGCTTCGGCATCTTTTTCAGCTTCAGCCCGAAAGCAATATTATCATATACATTCAGATGCGGAAACAAAGCGTACTTCTGAAACACCGTGTTTACCGGACGTTTGTGCGGAGGAGTCTGCGTGATTTCCTTCCCCGATATTTTAATTTCGCCTTCCGAAGCAGTCTGGAAGCCGGCAATAAGGCGTAACAAAGTAGTCTTACCACAACCCGAAGGACCCAGGATGGTGACGAACTCACCTTTTTTTACATTCAGGGTCACATGATCCAGGGCAGTCTTCTCTCCGAAGAATTTAGACACACCGTTCACCTCAATAATGGATTTGCTTTCTTGCATATTCATACTAATTTGGGGTGCAAAGGTACACATTTATCCGATTCGTACATACATGTTAATCTAATATAACAGAGAAATTCTATTCCGAATAAAAAAAACGGCTATCTTTGCATAAATATTTATTCATAAAACATACTAAAGCAATGAAAAAGTTAACTTATCTGGCTGTTGCAGCGGTTGCTCTGGGAGTAGCATCTTGTAATAACAGCAAACCCGGTTATGTGATAACAGGTACTGTGGAAGGCGCTTCCGACGGCGATACCGTATTTATTCAGGAACGTGTAAGCAGACAGTTCAACAAACTGGATACAGCCATCATCGCTAACGGAACATTTACATTCGAAGGCGTACAGGATTCCGCAGTGAACCGTTACATCACTTACTCTAAAAACGGTGACGGAGCATATGTAGATTTCTTCCTCGAAAACGGTAAAATCAACGTAAATCTGTCTAAAGATAATAAGTCGGCAACCGGTACTCCGAACAATGACGCTTATCAGGAGATACGGAACAAGACCAATGTGATCGATCAGAAACAGGCAGCCATCTACCAGGCTATGGGCGACAGCACACTGACCGATGATCAGAAGTTGGCAAAACAAAAAGAATACTCACAGCTGGAAGAGGCATACAGCCAGGCTATCAAAGAAGGTGTACAGAAAAACATCACCAACCCGGTGGGTATCATGTTGTTCAAACAAAGTTTCTATGAAAACTCTACCGAAGAGAATGATGCTTTGCTGAAACAAATACCTGCCAACTATCAGAATGACGAACTGATTATGAAAATCAAAGAAGTTACCGAAAAGCAGAAAGCGACTGCTGCCGGTCAGAAATTTATCGACTTCGAGATGCTGACACCCGACGGAAAACCGGTAAAACTATCCGACTATGTAGGAAAAGGTAAAGTGGTATTGGTTGACTTCTGGGCAAGCTGGTGTGGTCCTTGCCGCCGCGAAATGCCGAACATCGTAGAGGCTTACGCTAAGTACAAAGGCAAGAACTTCGAAATCGTAGGCGTGTCTCTCGATCAGGATGCCGATAAATGGAAAGATGCCATCAAGAAGCTAAACATCACCTGGCCTCAGATGTCCGACCTGAAAGGCTGGCAGAACGAAGGTGCACAGTTGTATGCCGTAAACAGTATTCCCCACACCATGCTGGTTGATGCTGACGGAACAATTCTTGCACGTGGCCTGCACGGAGAAGCGCTCCAAGCCAAACTGGAAGAAGTATTGAACAAATAGGCTGTATCAGAACTCACCACAGAGGACACAGAGTAACACAGAGGCGATTTTAAGTTATTGATTATTAACAAAAAGGCTCTGTACTACTCTGTGTTACTCCGCGGTAAAAAGAGTTTCGACACAGCCTCTTCATTTCACAAATGTCCCGGACAGGGGCTTTCAAAACCAAACCTATTTCAGTGAATCGGCATAGGAACAGAGCTTGACAATCTGATCCACATTCTCAAAATTCACTTTATTCTCTCCAATGTATTTCTCAATTTCCGCACGATGCTTTGAGTAGATTTTGGCAAATTGCTTAAAATTGCGGAACTGTTTCATTTTATCATCTTTCTCCACCCAATAGATATGATGCCGGTTGCCGACAATCATCTTCTCACCTTGCAACTGGTATGATTGTCCATTGCTCATGACAGAGCCGTAACTCTGAACTGCCGTTGTTTCCGAACGGGTGCCATAGGCTCCCACAGGGGCTTCCTTACGTGCAGATGCTTTATACTGGACATACACTACCGGTTTTGTCGGCAACATTTCTATTCCGGCTCCGTTGGATTCCGGATAAAACGTACGCTCTCCTATCTTGATCAGCAAAATATCTCCCGGATTGGCAAGTTCCTTCACCTGCTTATCCTGCGGATCTACAAAATAGAACTTGTTGGCTACTATATTGTAGTTCATTTTTGACTTCAATTCACCACCGGCTCTGAGAACCACCTGGGCATCTTCATACTTATCAAACAGGAACGAAGCCGTATCGGCCTGGGCTCTCAACTGCCAGAAACTGCACAGTGCAAAAACAATGAAAATAAAAAACCTTCTCATAATACATCGATATTAAACAATAAAAGGCTGTTTTGACAGTATACACTTCAAAACAGCCTTTCAAATAGTTATGGTAAATCTCTCTTTACTTTACATACCAATCAGACAAACCAACGCACATAACAGAAGTCCTGACGGTGAGGCAGATCCGGATTTTTCGGGAACATACGGTATGATACTTTGAAGCTTCCTGCATTCGACAAGCTGTGTTTAGCCTGGAATGTATACAGATCGCCTTCTTTCTTAACCACGCTGAATGGTTCTACCGAATAAACATGCTGTTTTCCTTCCGGAGTCGTATAAGTTGTAACCAACTCCAGTCCCACTGCATCGTTCAATCCTTTTTCATCAACGACAATGGTAATCGTATACTCCTTGCCGCTTTCGATATCGCCTTGTGCAATGTCTGCTTCTCTATCTCTTGAAACGATCTCGATGGAATCCCACTTGGCAACCACTTCTTCTTTCCATGCTGCAATTTCTTTTGCCTTCGCATTATCATTGGCAGACAATTCTTTGAAGCGCTTGGCTTCCTTGCAGTAGAATTTGCTATAGTAATCGTCGAGTTGACGCTTCATCGTATAGTGAGGAGCAATCTGAGCGATTGAGTTTTTCACACTTCTAATCCAGCCTTCTGAATACCCCTTCTTGTTGCGGGCATAATATAACGGCAGAATTTCTGTTTCAAGAATACTGTAGATGGTAGCCGCATCGAGCTGATCCTGATGTTCCTGATTCTGGTAAGTACGTTTCTCGGTCAATGCCCAACCTGCACCTTCGCGGTAACCTTCAAGCCACCATCCATCGAGCACGGAGAAGTTCAATACACCGTTCATCAAAGCCTTCTCACCCGATGTACCGGATGCTTCAAGCGGACGGGTCGGCGTGTTCAGCCAGATATCAACCCCACTCACCAGACGGCGGGCCAACTGCATATCGTAGTTTTCGAGGAAGATAATCTTGCCCAGGAATTCCGGACGCTGAGAGATCTCAACGATTCTCTTGATCAGCCCCTGACCTGCACCATCGTGCGGGTGGGCTTTACCTGTGAAGAGGAACTGTACCGGATAATCGGGGTTATTAACAATCTTCGACAGACGTTCCAAATCGGTGAACAGCAGGTGAGCACGTTTGTAAGTGGCAAAACGGCGGCCGAAACCAATCAGCAACGCATTCGGATTGATCTTATCCAACAGAGATACAATGCGTGACGGATCTCCCTGGTTCTTCAACCACGTTTCACGGAACTGCTTGCGGATATAATCCACCAGCTTGTTCTTCATAGTTACACGGGTCTTCCAGATTTCTTCATCGGGCACATTATAGATAGCTTCCCAAATCTTCGGATTTGACTGATCATACAGGAAGCTTTCGTTGAAATATTTAGCATAAAGCTGTTTCCATTCCGTAGCACTCCAAGTAGGAAAGTGTACACCGTTGGTCACATAGCCCACATGGCTTTCCTCCGGGAAGTATCCTTTCCAGATAGAAGAGAACATCTCCTGAGAAACCTTTCCATGCAGCCAGCTCACACCGTTCACTTCCTGAGAAGTGTTGCAGGCAAATACCGACATACAGAAACGTTCTCCTTTGTCACCCGGATTGTTACGTCCGAGATCCATCAGATCGTCCCAGCTGATACCCATCTTTGAGGGATAGCCACCCATATACTTGCCAAACAAACCTTCGTCAAAGTAATCGTGACCGGCAGGAACCGGAGTATGAACCGTATATAAAGAAGATGCACGAACCAACTCGATAGCCTGGTCGAAAGTAAGACCGGTAGCTACATAGTCGCAGATACGCTGTACGTTGATCAGGGCAGCGTGTCCTTCGTTACAATGATAAATATCTTTCTTGATGCCCAGTGCTTTCAGTGTCAGCATACCGCCGATACCTAACAGGATCTCCTGTTTCAGACGGTTTTCCCAGTCACCTCCGTAGAGTTGGTGAGTGATAGGACGGTCAAATTCACTGTTCATTTCGTTGTCTGTATCGAGCAGATACAAAGAAATACGTCCTACGTTTACTCTCCATACATTTGCATGTACGTAGTAATCCATATAAGGCACATCCACTACCAACGGTTTTCCGTCTGCATCCGTCACACGGTCGATAGGAAGCTGACCGAAGTTCTGTGCTTCGTAATTGGCAATCTGCTGCCCGTCCATAGACAACGTTTGTGTAAAGTAACCGTAGCGATACAGGAAACCTACCGCGCAAAGATCTACATTGCTGTCAGAAGCTTCTTTCAGATAGTCGCCGGCCAGTACACCTAAACCGCCGGAATATATTTTAAGAACGTGATTCAAACCATACTCCATGCTAAAGTAGGCTACAGAAGGACGTTTATCGTCTGGCTTCACATCCATGTAGTCTCTGAATTTAGCATATACGTCATTCATACGTTTCAGGATAACCTTATCTTTTGATAAAGCTTCCAATTTTTCGTAACTCATACGTTCAAGCAAAAGTACCGGATTTTGACCAGCTTCTTTCCAAAGGGTCGGATCCAAATCTCTGAACAGTTCAGTAGCTTCATAATTCCATGCCCACCAAATGTTGCGTGCAAGTTCAGATAATTTCTCTAATTCCGCAGGAACACGTGACTTTACAGTTACCTCCTTCCAATTCGGAGTATTCACATTACTTACTTTAATTTTCATAATGTTATTGTTTACTTGTTGATGAATAAATACTTAGTTTAGTTGACGTTTCATTGCATTGCGCAAAGCAATATCATAAGCCTCGTAATAATACTTGATGAAATGCTTCCATAAAGCCTGTTCGGCCACAGCCGCCGCATGCTTGCGGATTTCTTTCACCTCAATTTCCGTTTTACCCGAGAACAGCGCGATCGTATCCTTGATACCGTCGGCAACTTCTGAGTAATTATAGTCCGAACGATGCAGCACCTCTACTCCATTATCAAGCCCATGCTGATTCTTCAGGCTGTTCACCCAAAGACCGAAGCCTGCCAGATCAGTCGTAATGGTAGGTACGCGGAAGGCTACACTCTCAAGCGGAGTATATCCCCAAGGTTCGTAATAAGAAGGATAGACACTCAAGTCTTCTCCCAATATCAAGTCATAATATTCTTTATTCAGGATTCCATCCTTTCCATCCAGATAACACGGGACGAAAATCACTTTCACCTTATCTTCCGGACGGTTTCCCATACCCAGATACTTCAACATGTCCAACACCTGATCGTGGGTCATATTATGCAGCCAATGGGTAATGAAAGGCACTTCAAGCGGAGTATCGAACTTCTCTTTGCTCTTCAGGCGGGTCTGCAAGTCCTCGCGGGGCTCTCCTACCCAACCCGGCACATTGACAAATGCCAGTACGTTCTTCTGCAAATCTTTGTCCCGGTTCAAGCGGTTCAGAGATTCCAGAAACACGTCGATTCCTTTGTTCTTAAATTCATAGCGTCCGCTGGTACCGATAATCAACGTATCATCGCCCATATTGGTTCCAAGAAGTTTATTGGCCACGTTCAACATCAGCGAACGGGCACGTTTGCGTTTACCGGTGAAGGCCGTTCCCTGAGGTACGAAATCGTCCTCGAAGCCATTCATCAGCACTACGTCTGCTGCCTTATCCAACAACTCTTTACACTCGTTATTAGTGATTTCGCTTACTGTCGTAAAGCAGTCGACATGATGTGCGGTCTGCTTCTCAATAGAGTGCTTCGACTGCATATTCAGTTCCTGGGCCATCTGGTCACCATTATAGGCAAACAGATAATCATATAAGGGTTTATCGTTTCCGGCAATGCTCCGGCCGATAGAGGTAGCGTGGGTAGTGAAAATAGTCCCTATTTCGGGTACGGCCAACTGCACATATAGTGCTCCCAAGCCGGTCATCCATTCATGTGCCTGATAAACAACCTTATCATTTTCAGTCAGATTATAACGATAGAAGCTCTCTACCACTTTTCCAGCAGCATACGAGAACATGGATGCTTCGTCATAATCGCCGTAAGCATGCAACGAATCTACCTGAAAATGATTCCACATTTCAGTATAAATTTCATTCTTTTTCTCAAAGAAAGGCTGAAAATCAACCAGGATAACAATGGGTTCACCCGGAATATTCCAACGTCCGACACGGACAGAAAGGTTATCTTTATTGAGGGCATGTTCTTTCCATGCCGCACAGAGGTTGTCAGATTCTATAAACAAAGGGTTTTCTTTTCCTTGCCACACATCCGGCCCTATGAAGAATAATTTGTCACGGAAGTTAGTTTGCAACGTATTTGCCCTTGTGGACAAAACAGTATAAATTCCTCCTACCTTGTTGCACACTTCCCAACTGGCTTCGAAGATATAATCGGGGGTTAATAAATCTTTTACCATATAAATGTTTAAAACTCTTTTTATTACGCAGGTGCAAAAGTACGCATTATTTATTGAAAAATAATACTTTATACAAAAAATATAAGCAAAATAGCACAAACAAGCGTTTACAACGAGGTTTCAGAGCATAAAAAAAGACTTAAGTGTTTTTGGAAAACGCTTAAGTCTTTTCAGAAAACACTTAGACGTTTTGCTGAAAACGCTTAAGTGTTTTTATAAATCATTAGCTTATCATTTATGCCAGCGCACTACCGATAAGGAAGGTAGCTGCCAATGCCACGATAGCATAAAGTTCGGGGAATACAGCAAGAATCAATGTGTTGCTGAATACATTATGGCCTTGTCCGATGGCTGCAATACCATTGGCGCAAACCTGTCCCTGGCGAATAGCGGAAAACAGGGCAACCAGTCCGAGGGCAATACCTGCACCCAATACGGCAGAAGCCTGAATGGCAGTTATCTGCGGAGTAAGGATGCCGAAGATAGTCTGGAACATAAAGTAGCCTGCGAAACCATACAATCCCTGTGTACCCGGAAGAGCTGTCAATACAAGAAAGTTACCGAATGCACTATCGTTCTTCTTCAATGCGCCGATAGCAGCGTTACCTGCGATAGTCACTCCGTAAGCACTTCCGATGCCCGACAAACCAACCATAACCGCGATGCCAATGTAAGCAATAAACAAATTCATTTCCATAATCTTAATTTTATTTTTTAATTTATTATTCTACTATTTTTCTTTTTATTTCTCTATTTTCTGAATGGTTTGTACTCCTTGCCGCCGCCTTCGTAACCGGAATTCTTGAAAAACTCCACGAAAGTCAGACGCATGGGGTGAACCATGGCTCCGAGCACATTCATAAAGATATTGATGGCATGTCCGATAACGAATATCAGCACCATCACAATGGGACCGGCAATCACATTGTCCGGACTCATGCCTACTGCCAGACTGTTGAATACTCCGGCAAGAATTCCTCCTGACAATCCCAGAGCGAATAAACGCACGTATGAAAGAACGTCACCCAACAGCCCCGTTGCCATGTTATAAGAATCCCATAAACCCAGTCCGATATTAAGAAAGATATTCTTTCCGGGACTGTTGAACAGGAAAATCATAATACCGGCAATGCCCATAATGATCAGATGTACGGTACTTCCCATCGGCATCACTTTCGGCAACAGCGCCGAAAAAGCCAACGATAACAGAAGAATGATCCACCCGATCGTCGCAATGGCGTATTTGAAGCCAAACTGGATGGTCTGATTGACAGCCTTCAATACCATACCGAACAGAATCTGCACCGCACCCAAAATCAGTGAGAGCTGGAACATGTCATTATTATCCATAAAGACTGCACTCTTCAGGCGCTGGATGAACGGCCAGGGCAGGTCGTAAATATTGGCACCGAAGAAGGTTCCGGTCAGCAATCCGCAGAAGAAAGTGGAAGTAGCCAGTATCTGAATCAGAGAGATGATCGATTTGGCCGACGGACTCAGTTTCTTTGCCAGCAAACGGTAAGCGGTAGCCCCCACAAACAGGAACAAGCCATATCCGGAATCTCCCAGGCAAAGTCCGAAAAAGATCATAAAGAACGGAGCAAAGAACGGCGTCAGGTCCAGTTCGTTATATTTCGGCAACATGTACAATTTGCAAATCGGCTCAAACCAGGCAAAGAAGCCTTTGTTGTTCAGTTCAATCGGAACATTGTCTTCCGGTGTCGGGTCTGTGATCTCGTAATAAACATGCGCGTCATTCAGATAGGCTTCGATTTCAACCTTACTGGCAGCAGGAGCCCATCCTTCAAGCAACATCAATTTATCACCGGCAGTCTGCTCCGTACTTAAAACGACCTTTGAGAATTCTATTTCAGTCTGCACCTGTCTCAAAGCCTCCTTCAGCGAAGGTATGTCGGTTTCAGACAAAGCAACCAACTTCTTTTCATTCTCTTCAAGTGCAATCCCGGTATTGGTATACTGCATTTCAAGTTGCGCCAATGACTGCGACGGCAGTTTAGCTTGCTCTACATCCAGATCGACTTCTTCTCCGTCTTTGGTCACGGTGACGAAAAAGACCTTTGAAGAAATACGGCAAATAACCATTGCATTATATTCCGCTTCCCATTCTTCTTTGTAGTTACCTTCGGGACAAGTATAGAATCCGACCACATAACCGGCATCTTTCAACCGCTGTATGCCTCCCGGTTCAAAATCTCCCCAGGCTTCCAAGGCATCTTTTTCCTTTCCGCAGATTTGCTGCTGTTGCAACAGTTTACTATGCTCGGTTTGCAGAGCATCTATTTCGTCAAGCACCTGTAGGCCACGTTCAGCACTGCCTCCATGGGTTGCAATGACCGCATCTTTCCCATGTTTCTGGTTCTGTAACAATTTCAATGCGGCGGCAAGACGGGCAGAAAGACGGATGTTATCCTGTAACTCGGCATTCTCAGCCGCTCCCTGCTGTTTCTCCACAATATGAACGACTCCGAGTTCCCGAAGACTGTTCAGAAAAGCTTCGTACTCCTTATGATAAACCAGGAATGTGAGTTTCTTCATTTTTGTAATCATGCCTCTGCCTCCTTCCTTTTTTCTTGCTGTGATTTCAAAATCTTTTGCGACGACTTAGACAAATTCTCCTCATCTTCCATGAAGCGTTTTATCTTACGCAAAGCATCCTGATAACCAGGTATCTGTACCTTCTCAAAAAGATTAACTTTCTGAGTGGTCTTTTTCCTCGCATGTTCTAACAAGCCCAGCTTGGCCAGCGTGAACTCACGCTCTATAGCGGTATGCGCCAACTCCTTAAGCAAATGTATACCATCGGCATACCATTTGGGAGCATTAAACAGGCTGTACGGACGAATCTCGAAATCTACATTCTCGAGTAAAGGCACCCTTACACCGGCTATTTTTTTGATACCAAGATGAACATCATTTACTTTTATCAATGAGGTGTCAAACTCATTCCAAAGTGCGAACATGGCTTCATAAGCCTGGATTTGTTTTTCCAGCCTTTCCTCCAGATCGGCAGCTTCGCTTTTACAGCGCTTCACTTCCATGCGAAGGGCACTCTCCTTATTTTTAATAATCGGGAGGGTACGCACCCGCACTTTCAGTTGCTTCTCAAGCTGCTGAAGGGAGGTTTTGTTATATTGAAACTTTATAGCCATCTCGTTTATTTACTATTTTTTCCAATACTGATCTACCAGTTCCTTCTTGATATTCACTTCTTCCGGACGGAAATATTTGCCGAACAATCCCCATGCCACATCCAGCATTTCTGTCGTATCCAGATTGACGTCGATGGCAAGCAACTGATTGGAGTAGTCCTTGGCAAAAGCTAAAGTACGTTCGTCATAATTGGTCAGGTCAAAACCATTCTCCAACTTCGTCTTGGCGTTAGCGGCATCGGCATACAGACGTACCGCAGCATTCATCACCTGTGGATGGTCCTTACGGGTCTTCTTACCGGTTACCAACTGTTTCAGACGGGACAATGAACGGAACGGATCGACAATAACCTTACCAATATCGCTATCACGACGCAGGAACAACTGTCCTTCGGTGATATAACCGGTGTTATCGGGTACGGCATGCGTGATATCACCGCCGGACAACGTAGTCACAGCAATAATTGTGATGGAACCACCATCGGGGAACTGTACCGCTTTTTCGTAGATTTTAGCAAGGTCCGAATAAAGAGAGCCCGGCATAGAGTCTTTCGAAGGAATCTGATCCATACGGTTCGACACAATAGCCAAAGCATCGGCATACGAAGTCATATCGGTCAGTAGAACCAATACTTTCTGATTGTGTTGTACTGCGAAATATTCAGCCGCAGTCAAAGCCATATCCGGTACCAGCAAACGTTCTACCGGAGGGTTCTCCGTGGTATTCACGAAACTGACGATACGGTCGAGCGCACCGGCATTGGAGAATACATTCTTAAAATACAGGTAGTCATCGTTTGTCATACCCATACCTCCCAGAATGATTTTATCTGTTTCCGCACGCAATGCTACGTTCGCCATCACTTGGTTAAACGGTTGGTCCGGATCGGCGAAGAAAGGAATCTTCTGACCGGAAACCAGGGTATTATTCAAGTCGATACCGGCAATACCGGTTGCAATCAGTTCTGAAGGTTGTTTACGGCGTACCGGATTCACAGAAGGGCCTCCGATCTCGACTTCCTGTCCTTCAATCTCCGGTCCTCCGTCGATAGGATCACCAAAGGCGTTGAAAAAACGTCCGGCCAGTTGCTCGCTTACTTTCAGCGTAGGCGATTTACCCAGAAATACCACTTCGGCATTGGTCGGGATACCTTCCGTACCCTCAAACACCTGCAAAGTCACTTCGTCACCGGCTATCTTTACAACCTGAGCCAGTTTACCATTCACAGTGGCCAACTCATCATAACCTACCCCTGTAGCTTTCAGCGAGCAGGTAGCTTTGGTAATCTGAGTAATCTTAGTATATATTTTTTGAAATGCTTTTGTAGCCATGTTATTATTTACAATTTAGTTACAATCCACTATTTGACACTTCTCTCGGCAACCAACTCCTTCAATTGCTTCTGGAAACCTTCATATTGTTCCGATTTGAACTTTGAATAGTTCATTTGCTTGCAGATGTTAATCATCTTCTTGAAGTAGTCCATAACCTCATTAAAGTTGTCAAACTCAAATTCCGTATGACAGATGTCTATCACCATGTTCAAGATAGCTTCCTGGCGCTCCATCGGAGTAACGGCGTCAATTTCATCGAATGCATCCTGTTGCAATATAACGAAATCAATCAACTCCGACTTCCAGAAAATGACATGATATTCTACCGGCACACCGTCATCACCCAAGATGTTGATCTGCTCGGCAATTTCCTTACCACGCTGCAAACGCGTTTTGATCTCATTCACTTTACCGATCCATTCGTCATTGATGTGTTCGGCAATGTATGCCTCAAATTCAGGATATTCGATATATTTAGAATAAGAGTCGATCGGATTCACAGCCGGATAGCGCTTCTTATCGGCACGATCCTGCTCCAGCGCATAGAAACAACGAGCTACCTTTTTAGTATTTTCAGTCACAGGTTCCTTCAGGTTACCTCCGGCCGGAGATACCGTACCGATAAAGGTAATAGAACCACTCTCACCGTTATTCAGTTTTACATAACCTGCACGACCGTAGAAGTTAGAAATGATTGAGGACAAGTCCATCGGGAATGCATCCGGTCCGGGCAACTCTTCCATACGGTTCGACATCTCACGCAATGCCTGTGCCCAACGGGAAGTAGAGTCTGCCATCAACAGGATCTTCAATCCCATCGCACGATAATATTCGGCAATCGTCATAGCCGTATACACAGAAGCTTCACGGGCCGCTACCGGCATGTTCGAAGTATTGGCAATAATAATGGTACGCTCCATCAGTTTACGTCCCGTATGTGGGTCCACCAGTTCTGGGAACTCAGTAAATATTTCCACAACCTCGTTCGCACGTTCACCGCAGGCGGCAATGATCACAATATCGGCCTCTGCCTGTTTAGAGATAGCATGCTGAAGTACGGTTTTACCTGTACCGAACGGACCGGGAATAAATCCTGTCCCCCCCTCTACTATCGGATTGACAGTGTCAATCACACGTACACCGGTTTCAAGCAATTTAAACGGACGCGGTTTTTCTTTATAATTCGTCATAGCCCTTTTTACCGGCCACTTTTGAATCATATTCACTTCAACGTTGTTTCCCTCTTCGTCTGCCAAAACAGCAATTACGTCTTCAATCTTATAATCGCCTTCAGGTACAATCGATTTCACCGTGCAAACACCTTTCTGCGTGAAAGGTACCATGATCTTCAATGGCTGGAAGTTTTCATCCACCTGTCCTAACCAGGCAGATGCTTCCACTTTATCCCCTACATTGACAAGGGGAACAAAATGCCACACACTTTCTTTATCCAACGGATAGGTATATTGTCCTCTCTTCAGGAATACGCCATCCATCTTATCAAGGTCGTTTTGCAGACCATCGTAATTCTTCGATAACATACCGGGACCTAAGGTCACCTCAAGCATGTGTCCGGTAAATTCGGCTTCGGCCCCCACTTTCAATCCACGAGTGCTTTCGAACACCTGAACATATACATGTGTACCTACGACCTTAATCACCTCCGCCATTAATTTATCGCCACCGGTTGAGATATAACAAATCTCATTTTGAGCTACCGGTCCATCAACGACGAGGGTCACCATGTTGGCAATAACGCCACTAACAGTTCCTTTTGTTGCCATATATTTTTTTAATTTATTTATCCGAGTTTGGCAGGATTACCTGAATTCTGCGGGAATCTGCACTTCATTCTTCAGTGACTCTATGATACTGCGGAACAGTTGATTTCCTCTTTCCTTATCCAAAGAGATCCAACGTTCAATCATTTCCAGTTCCAATAAGAAAGCAAAAATACGTTCGATGGTAAAATAGTTAAAGAAAATAGCTTCCTCCATCCAGTTCCACCGTAAAGCATCCAACTTCTTCTCGCGTTCTACCAGTTCTGTTATTTCACTGATTTTCACTAACTGATCCAGAAAATCCACTTCACCGGAAAGTCCGAAATCACGGGCTCCGGAAGTTCGCAAAGCCTCACATATTTCCGTATCACCCACTATATTGCGGGCAACATCCCATTTATACTTCCGAGCGGTCAATGCCACAAGGATATTGTTAATTGTAAGATTGAATTCGAACCAGGAAGCCACAAACTTATTTCCGCATTTCATTGCATAATCATAATAAAGTGCAGCCAGATGATCTTCCAGTAAAACAGCATTGTCTGCCGGAGTATTGAAATAGTCGGAAATGAAAGTAGCAAGATATGCAGGAAATTCTTTAGTACTGATTTCTCCTCCTTCTTTAAGAACAGAGATATATTCAGCAAGTTCCTCCGCGGAGAAATTTCCCCGGGTATCAATGGCGGCTTCCTTATCTTTCAGAAGCTTCAGTACATTGGCATTATCAAACTTCAAATAAAACAGATCAATTAATTTTTGATCTGAAGCTGACAAGCCCGTGTAAATTTCCGTTTTAAAATCAGCTACTGTATAGCTCAGCTTACTGTCCTCAAGTGTGAGTTCCGGCAAACCGGCTACCAAGTAATAATATTTACTCATAACGCATCCCTTTAGAATAACATTTCTACCAACTGAGGACGCAGGAATGCTTTAAAGTAATTCATAAATTCCTCTTCTCCGAAATTCACTTTATATGAACCGTCTGCAGGAGATACAGAAAACAATGCCTTAATACCATTCACTTGTTCTATGGTAACACCTTTATCTAACAATGCTTTAGCATTGGCCGCAAAATACTTTCTCAAAGATTCCGCATCAGAAGTTGAGATGATAATCGGCTCGTCTACGCTCCATTTGGAAGCCAGAGCTACGATAAAAGCACTCAGAAAATCTTTATTCTGTGCAAACTCCTTTACCGGTGCGGTCACAATTTTATCAGTTACCATAGTGGCTATTTCTGATTTCAACGCATTTACTGCCTGACCGGCAAACAGTTTCAACTCTGATTTGGTATTCTCTGTCAGTTCATCGGCAGATTTACGAGAGGTGGCAATAATTGATTCAGCTTCTTTATGGGCATCTTCAACGATTTTTTTAGCTTCTTCCTGAGCATTCGCAATAAGACGGCGGGCTTCTTCATTACCTTTTTCGACGCCTTCGCGATAAATCTTATCGGTCAACTCTTGAATTTTGTTTTCCATATTCACGGACTATTTAGAAGTTTATATTATAATATCTAAGTGTTTCTCATCAGATTCTCGCCAAAAGTACAAAATTCAATCTGATAAAAAAAGAGAAAAGAGGAAGAAAACTGTTCGTAATCGCGAAAAGAAGCGTCCAAAAGTAAAGGTTATGACGATCCCGACACATTTATCTTCCCGTTTCATCTTTTCAGATGATGGCAAAGATAAACAGTCTGATAATACATCAAACATTGAATTATGATAAAACCGGAAAAATGAAGATTGAGTCAGGAGTATATGGGATGAAGCCGATAAAAAGATTATCAGGAGATATTGCTTATACCCAAAAACAAGTCATCCCCTCGTGTCTTCTGACCCGAGGGGATGAACTCTCTGAAAAAAACGGCGACTACCTACTCTCCCACTGTTACGCAGTACCATCGGCGTGATCAGGCTTAACTTCTCTGTTCGGAATGGGAAGAGGTGGAACCCTGATGCTATAGTCACCTAAATAAGGTAGACATAATGTACAAAAGTAAACTTAGCTGTCTATTATCTAAATAGTAAAGCTAAACGGATATATAAACCATAAAAGACAATAAAAGAAAGTCATCGGGCAATTAGTAACGCTCGGCTGTGATGTTACCACCTGTACACCTGCGTCCTATCAACGTTGTAGTCTACAACGACCCTAAAAGAAATCTAATCTTGTGGCTGGCTTCGTACTTAGATGCTTTCAGCACTTATCCAATCCCGACTTAGATACCCGGCAATGCACCTGGCGGCACAACCGGTAAACCAGAGGTCAGTCCAACACGGTCCTCTCGTACTAGTGTCAGAGCCACGCAAATTTCATGCGCCCACGATAGATAGAGACCGAACTGTCTCACGACGTTCTGAACCCAGCTCGCGTGCCACTTTAATGGGCGAACAGCCCAACCCTTGGGACCTTCTCCAGCCCCAGGATGTGACGAGCCGACATCGAGGTGCCAAACCCCTCCGTCGATATGAGCTCTTGGGAGGGATCAGCCTGTTATCCCCGGAGTACCTTTTATCCTTTGAGCGATGTCCCTTCCATACGGAAACACCGGATCACTATGCTCTAGTTTCCTACCTGATCGACTTGTAAGTCTCCCAGTCAAGCGCCCTTATGCCATTACACTCTGCCGCCGGTTACCAATCGGCGTGAGGGCACCTTTAGAAGCCTCCGTTACACTTTTGGAGGCGACCACCCCAGTCAAACTACCCACCAAACAGTGTCCTCGCAAATGCGAGTTAGAACTCAAATAATCAAAGGGCCGTATTTCAACAGCGACTCCACAAATACTGGCGTACCTGCTTCAAAGTCTCCGGCCTATCCTACACATCAATTACCCAAATTCAATGTTAAGCTATAGTAAAGGTTCACGGGGTCTTTTCGTCCCATCGCGGGTAATCGGCATCTTCACCGATACTACAATTTCACTGAGCTCACGGTTGAGACAGTGTCCAGATCATTACACCATTCGTGCAGGTCGGAACTTACCCGACAAGGAATTTCGCTACCTTAGGACCGTTATAGTTACGGCCGCCGTTTACTGGGGCTTCAATTCAATGCTTCTCTTGCGATGACATCTCCTCTTAACCTTCCAGCACCGGGCAGGTGTCAGGCTGTATACGTGATCTTTCAATTTTGCACAGCCCTGTGTTTTTGTTAAACAGTTGCCTGGACCTATTCTCTGCGCCCTCCCGTCACCGGGTAGGGACCCTTTATCCCGAAGTTACAGGGTCAATTTGCCTAGTTCCTTAACCGTGATTCACTCAAGCGCCTGAGTATATTCAACCCGACTACGTGTGTCCGTTTGCGGTACGGGTACCATTAAGATTAAGTTTAGCGGATTTTCTTGGGAGTATGTTTACACGCACTATTACCGTTTTCCGAGGAAATTGGTATACTGTCAGGTTCGACTCTTATCCCGGATTTGCCTGGGATAATCAACATCTACACCCTTTAACGGACTATTCCGTCAGTCCGCGGCGTTGTCACTCCTCCGTCTCCACGTCACTCTTAATGCTAGTACAGGAATATTAACCTGTTCTGCCATCGGCATCACCGTTCGGCTGAGCCTTAGGACCCGACTAACCCTGATCCGATTAGCGTTGATCAGGAAACCTTAGTCTTGCGGCGAGGGGGTTTCTCACCCCCTTTATCGTTACTTATACCTACATTTGCTTTTCCACACGCTCCAGTAAAGCTCACGCTTAGCCTTCAACGCAGAGTGGAATGCTCCCCTACCGATACTTACGTATCCCATAGCTTCGGTAAAACACTTAATGCCCGATTATTATCCACGCCAAACTCCTCGACTAGTGAGCTGTTACGCACTCTTTAAATGAATGGCTGCTTCCAAGCCAACATCCTAGCTGTCTTAGCAATCTGACTTCGTTAGTTCAACTTAGTGTTTATTTGGGGACCTTAGCTGATGGTCTGGATTCTTCTCCTTTAGGACATGGACCTTAGCACCCATGCCCTCACTCCTGAGATCGAACTAATGCGCATTCGGAGTTTATCAAGACTTGATAGGCGGTGAAGCCCTCGCATCTTATCAGTCGCTCTACCTCACATTAGTAATTCTCAAGGCTGCACCTAAATGCATTTCGGGGAGTACGAGCTATCTCCAAGTTTGATTAGCCTTTCACCCCCACCCTCAGGTCATCCGGAAGCTTTTCAACGCTTATCGGTTCGGTCCTCCAGTTAGTGTTACCTAACCTTCAACCTGCCCAAGGGTAGATCACTTGGTTTCGCGTCTACTCCTTCCGACTATCCGCCCTGTTCAGACTCGCTTTCGCTTCGGATCCACATCTCAAGATGCTTAACCTTGCCGGAAAAAGTAACTCGTAGGTTCATTATGCAAAAGGCACGCCGTCACAACTTACGCTGCTCCGACCGCTTGTAGGCGCATGGTTTCAGGGACTATTTCACTCTTCTATTCGAAGTGCTTTTCACCTTTCCTTCACAGTACTGGTTCGCTATCGGTCTCTCGGGAGTATTTAGCCTTACCGGATGGTCCCGGCTGGTTCACGCAGAATTCCTCGTGCTCCGCGCTACTCAGGATACCACTACGCTTCAGTTACCTTAGAATACCGGGCTATCACCGTCTATGGCGCGGCTTTCCAGCCGCTTCTTCTCAATAACTTTCTTGCGAGAGCGTGGTCCTACAACCCCACACATGCCGTAACACGGGTGGTTTGGGCTATTCCCCGTTCGCTCGCCACTACTAGGGGAATCATTATTTATTTTCTTTTCCTGCAGGTACTAAGATGTTTCAGTTCCCTGCGTTAGCCTCCAACTTGGTTGGATGACATTCCTTCAGAATGCCGGGTTGTCCCATTCGGAAATCTTCGGATCAAAGGTTATTTGCACCTACCCGAAGCTTATCGCAGCTTATCACGTCCTTCATCGCCTCCGAGAGCCAAGGCATCCGCCATGCGCCCTTATTTACTTTCTTTTATCGCCAGGTTCATCTCCTTTTCTTAAAAAGGATCTGAACCAAATGGTTCGATATATACTTTTAGCTCTTACTAAATTTACTTTTTTTTGTACATCATGTCAAAGATCGTATGATAACATTCGGCAACTTGTGTTGCCAGCGTATCAATGGTGGAGAATAACGGATTCGAACCGTTGACCCTCTGCGTGCAAGGCAGATGCTCTAGCCAGCTGAGCTAATCCCCCAATCATACAAGATATCAATCTCGTCTTGGTAGTCCCAGGCAGAGTTGAACTGCCGACCTCTACATTATCAGTGTAGCGCTCTAACCAACTGAGCTATAGGACTGAGTTCCTATCGGCATTGTCGGCTGCGTTCGGCATAATCGATGCAAGCATCGCTTCTGCTCTCTCTTGCTCGACAATTCAACCGTGTCCTGTCTTTAGACTCGGCTTCTGTTTTTCTCTTGTTTATCTCTATCTATATTGCTATAGACGGTCGATCTATATTCTATAAATAAACAAGTACCAGTAGTACAATTTTAGAACCGATGAACGTCGTTTCCAACATCGCTCCAGAAAGGAGGTGTTCCAGCCGCACCTTCCGGTACGGCTACCTTGTTACGACTTAGCCCCAGTCACCAGTTTTACCCTAGGACGCTCCTTGCGGTTACGTACTTCAGGTACCCCCGGCTCCCATGGCTTGACGGGCGGTGTGTACAAGGCCCGGGAACGTATTCACCGCGCCGTGGCTGATGCGCGATTACTAGCGAATCCAGCTTCACGAAGTCGGGTTGCAGACTTCGATCCGAACTGAGAGAGGCTTTTGGGATTAGCATCCTGTCACCAGGTAGCTGCCTTCTGTACCCCCCATTGTAACACGTGTGTAGCCCCGGACGTAAGGGCCGTGCTGATTTGACGTCATCCCCACCTTCCTCACATCTTACGACGGCAGTCTCTCCAGAGTCCTCAGCATGACCTGTTAGTAACTGAAGATAAGGGTTGCGCTCGTTATGGCACTTAAGCCGACACCTCACGGCACGAGCTGACGACAACCATGCAGCACCTTCACAGTGGTGATTGCTCACTGACATGTTTCCACATCATTCCACTGCAATTTAAGCCCGGGTAAGGTTCCTCGCGTATCATCGAATTAAACCACATGTTCCTCCGCTTGTGCGGGCCCCCGTCAATTCCTTTGAGTTTCACCGTTGCCGGCGTACTCCCCAGGTGGAATACTTAATGCTTTCGCTTGGCCGCTTACTGTATATCGCAAACAGCGAGTATTCATCGTTTACTGTGTGGACTACCAGGGTATCTAATCCTGTTTGATACCCACACTTTCGAGCATCAGTGTCAGTTGCAGTCCAGTGAGCTGCCTTCGCAATCGGAGTTCTTCGTGATATCTAAGCATTTCACCGCTACACCACGAATTCCGCCCACCTCTACTGTACTCAAGACTGACAGTATCAACTGCAATTTTACGGTTGAGCCGCAAACTTTCACAACTGACTTACCAGTCCACCTACGCTCCCTTTAAACCCAATAAATCCGGATAACGCTCGGATCCTCCGTATTACCGCGGCTGCTGGCACGGAGTTAGCCGATCCTTATTCATATTATACATACAAAACAGTATACATACTGCACTTTATTCTAATATAAAAGAAGTTTACAACCCATAGGGCAGTCATCCTTCACGCTACTTGGCTGGTTCAGGCTCGCGCCCATTGACCAATATTCCTCACTGCTGCCTCCCGTAGGAGTTTGGACCGTGTCTCAGTTCCAATGTGGGGGACCTTCCTCTCAGAACCCCTATCCATCGAAGGCTTGGTGGGCCGTTACCTCACCAACAACCTAATGGAACGCATCCCCATCCTTTACCGGAATCCTTTAATAATCAAACCATGCGGAATGATTATCCCATCGGGTATTAATCTTTCTTTCGAAAGGCTATCCCCGAGTAAAGGGCAGGTTGGATACGTGTTACTCACCCGTGCGCCGGTCGCCAGCAAAGAAAGCAAGCTTTCTTCCTGATGCCCCTCGACTTGCATGTGTTAAGCCTGTAGCTAGCGTTCATCCTGAGCCAGGATCAAACTCTTCATTGTAAAAGTATTGTTATATATCCCAATAAGGGACAATATTAGCTCTGTTCAGGATGTCGAAAATTTATTGACGGTCATTTTTTCATATACCTATATAATAGGTATTGACGGTTCTAAATTTTACTTGTACTACTTGTATTGTTTATCAATTTTTCAAAGAACTCTTCTTTTCGATTGCGCTTCGTTTCAAAAGCGGGTGCAAAGGTAAAAGGTTTATTTTAAAACGCCAAATGTTTTTGGAGGTTTTTTTTAAATGTTTTTCCGGTCTGTTCTCCGACTCTCTTAGCGAAAGGGAAAGGCACCGGAATAAACGCCTTTTATCGCGAATCGGACTGCAAAGATAACGAATTTTAATATTAAACTCCAAAGAAAAAGGAGATTATTTTGGTGATCCGTTAAGGCAATCAATACGCACTTGCAACATGTCAATTTCAATCGGCTCTCCCTCTCTTGGAAAGCGGGTGCAAAAGTACGCGATTTACCAATACAAGGCAAATATATAAGGAAGTTTTTTTCATAAAAATATAAATTCAGATGTAAAGGGCTGAAGGAGAGGTAGGTTTTAAAACAGGATTATGGGGAACGGAAAGGAAAAGAAGGAAAATGACACATTATTATATTATATAAAGGGGAAGTTTTCCGGAGAGGACGGAAAGGATATTTGCTACGAAAGGGAGGAGAACGAGTGTTTTGGGGTGGAATTGCGGAGAAAAATAGGGAATTGGAGGAAAATTGGAGGGGATGAAACTGGAATTGGACAGGGACTGAATGGAGAGTGAACGGGAATCAGATGGGAGTCAGATGGGAGTCAAACAGGGATTAAACTGAAAAGTCGGTGGGAATCAGACGAGGATTGGACGGAAATTAAAACAGGAATCAGACGGGGATTGAATGGAAATTGAGCAGGAGTCAAACAGTAATCAGACAAGGATCAAACAAGAATCAGACGGGAATTGAACGGAATCCTGCGTTAACATTGTTAATGCGGTTGGGGAAACATTTATTTCAGGGATGGAAATAACAAGGCTTTTGCTTCGAAAAGACTTGTTATTTGGAGACAAAAGCCTTGATTTAACATCCTGTTAAATCAGGTAATAGGAAGAGAAGAAACGAAAGGAAGAAAAAGATTGAAGATGAAGACAATAGAGAGACAAGGGAATGTTTACCGGGAAAAGGGATAAGTGGCGGACCGAAAAGGATAGTTACGATTGAAGTAAGTATAGTTGCGATCAAAGCAGATATGGGTGCAATCAGAGCAGGTATAGGTGCAATTAAAGCAAGTGCCAATGCAATTCGGAAGAACACATTTGCGATCCGGAAAGCCTAATTATACAATATTTTCACAAGCAAAATTTGGGACGGAAACGGGAGAAGCCTACCTTTTAAACCAAAGGCTCGTTGGTTTAAAACCAAGGAAGCGTTGATTTTAAAGATAAAGGGGGCTTGGTTTTAAAAGTAAAAGGATGGCCGTATAAGGAGGCTATAGGGGCGTTTTTCAGGAAATTGAGAGGTGATCAGAGAAAAAGAGAGAATAAGGAAATATACCGATCTAAGAAGAGACGAAGTTGAAAATTAACGGTAATTGAACCACAGATAAAAGTAAGTCGTTACTATTCTTATCCTCCTCCCCTTCCATTTATAAGAATAGAATAAGAATAGTAACGACACTAACAATTTCTATTGAAAGCCCTTCTTACAAATAACCGGCATAAGAGGGCAACAGTAAATTTGTATAATCCGTAGTGAACTATTTACGACTCCTTCACCAACTGCCCCATAGCCCATACCGCCTTGACGTTCAGATCACGATCCAGGATCAGAATATCCGCATCTTTATCCTTCTGGAGAGATCCTTTACGGTCATAAACTCCCATAATACGGGCAGGAGTCTCAGAAGCCATACGTATGGCATCTGCCAGGGGAATATCAGCCTTCACCATTGTACGCACCAACTGATCCATGGTAGCAATACTACCTGCCAAGGCCGAACGGTCGGCAAGCTTGCACACACCGTCTTCTATAATAATACGGGGATCGTCAATTGCCTTGCCTTCAGCAGCCGCATATGAAAGTGCGTCGGTCACCAGGCAAGTATGCTCCACTCCCTTCAGCTTATAAGCCAGTTTCAAAATAGTGGAAGGCAAATGAATGCCGTCAGCAATCAGCTCGATAGTCATGCCATCGGTCAGGTAGACACTCTCAACCGTTCCCTCGTATTTATATTCGCGACGCTTATGAAAGCCCGGCATTGCATTGTAGAAGTGCGCAGCATGTGTAAATCCTGCCTCGTATGCTTCCTTTATGCCATCATATTCGGCTTCCGTATGCGAAACAGCTCCTACAATGCCCTTCGACTTCAGATAACGTGCAAAGTCAAGTGCTCCGGGCAGTTCGGGAGAGGCATCCCAACGCTTGATGCAATCGGTGCTTTCAAGCAAAGAGGTGTATTCTGCCACATCGACTTCTTTCACTTGGTTTGCAAACTGTTCTCCCGCCATCTTACGGTTCAGGTAAGGGCCTTCCACATGCAAGCCGAGTATCGGGCTATCGGATTCGGCCATCAGTTTTTCGCATATATCTACAGCTTTGCGTATTTCGGAGAACGGAGAAGAAGAAAGTGTCGGGAAAAAACTGGTGGCACCGTGCTTCATGTGTGCAGCTATCGCCGTACGGAAAGCCTCTTCGGTACATTCCGTAAAATCGTGTCCTCCCCCACCATGGGCATGCATACAAACAAAGCCGGGAACAATATACATTCCTCTGGCATCCACCAGATTGGCACCGATCAGCGCCAGGTCGCAATTAGTTACTTCCAGAATTTTTCCATCTCTCATCAACACAGAACCTTCGTTCAACCAACCTTGCGGAGTAAATATGCGTCCATTGATAATTTGAGTCAACATGATAAATTATAGTATTAGAGATTCATACTCGTGTTATTTTTGTTTATTGGAAACAAAATTAGACACTTCTGTTGAGATAGAAAAATAAAATAGCTTTTCTTTTCAGTTTTATTTCAGAAATAAGCCTTTTCTTTGCAGGTAGAAATAAAAAGCCCTATGAAAATATTAATAATCGAAGACGAACCCTCACTGAGGGAACTTATCCAGCGTTCGCTCGAAAAAGAACGCTACGTAGTGGAAGCTGCCGCAGACTTCCAGTCGGGATTACGCAAGATAGAGGACTACGATTACGACTGCGTCTTGCTGGACATTATGTTGCCTGACGGCAATGGGCTGAATCTGCTGGAGCAACTGAAGAAGATGCATAAACGGGAAAATGTAATTATCATCTCGGCCAAAGACTCCCTGGACGATAAAGTACTGGGACTGGAACTGGGTGCCGACGACTATCTGCCCAAACCCTTTCACCTGGCCGAATTAAATGCCCGCATCAAAAGTGTGATCCGACGCCAGCGCCGCGACGGAGAAATGGACATACGCCTGGCCAACATACGTATCGTTCCCGATACATTCCAGGTATTCGTAGATGACAAGGAAATAGAATTAAACCGCAAAGAGTATAATATTCTTCTCTACTTTGCCAACCGTCCCGGACGACTGGTAAACAAAAACACACTTGCCGAATCGGTGTGGGGAGATCATATCGACCAAGTAGACAATTTTGATTTCATCTATGCGCAAATCAAGAATCTGAGAAAGAAACTTAAAGATGCCGGTGCCTTGGCAGAACTTAAGGCTGTATATGGATTCGGCTACAAAATGACTGTTGAATAAAAAAAGACCCTACCTCCATGAAGTTGATATACCGTATTATCATCCGCATCGCACTCATGCTGACAGTTGTTCTCGGGGCATGGGCTGTATTTTTCTATATAGCCGTGATAGATGAAGTGAACGACGAAGTAGACGACTCTCTGGAGGATTACTCGGAAACCATCATTATCCGTGCCCTGGCCGGAGAAGAACTGCCCTCGAAAAACAATGGGTCGAACAATCAGTACTATCTTAGAAAAGTAAGCAAAGAGTATGCCGACGAACGCGAAGATATCTGCTACAAAGACTCCATGGTTTATATTGTGGAGAAGGAAGAGACTGAACCGGCACGCATACTGACCACCTTATTCAAAGATGACGAAGGGCAATATTACGAGCTTACCGTATCGACACCGACGATCGAGAAGGACGACCTGAAAGACGCCATGCTGGGATGGATTATTTTTCTGTACATCGTCCTGCTGCTCACCATCCTGATTGTCTGCATCTGGATATTTCACCGCAGCATGAAGCCACTTTACAATCTGCTGCGCTGGCTGGATGCCTACAGGATAGGCCGTCCCAATCGCCCTTTGAAGAATGAAACGCAAATTACGGAGTTCAGGAAGCTGAACGAAGCAGCCATCCGCAATGCGGAACGAAGCGAGCACATCTTTGAACAACAAAAGCAATTCATCGGCAATGCTTCACACGAAATGCAAACGCCGTTAGCCATCTGCCGGAATCGCCTGGAAATGCTGATGGAAGACGACTCCTTGTCTGAAGCACAGTTGGAAGAGCTGATAAAAACGCACCAGACCCTGGAGCATATCACCAAGCTCAATAAATCACTGCTGTTACTATCCAAAATAGATAACGGACAATTCTCCGAGACCCAAACGGTGGAGTTCAACAGCATGCTCAAGCGATATATAGAAGATTATGAAGAAGTATACGGCTATCGGGAAATTGAGCTGACGTTAGATGAACAGGGAATATTCCGGGCGGAAATGAATGAATCATTAGCAGTCGCCCTGATAACGAACCTGCTCAAAAATGCGTTTGTACACAACGTAGACGGTGGACATATCCGGATTGAAATAACCGGCCATAGCATGACCTTCAGGAATAGCGGCACAGACCGTCCCCTGGATGCGACCCATATCTTTGAACGATTCTATCAGGGAAGCAAAAAGGAAGGTTCGACCGGACTGGGACTTGCCATAGCCGACTCCATCTGCAAATTACAGCATCTCACACTCAGGTATTATTTTGAGAAAGATGAACACTGTTTCGAATTACGGAAGAACAATTTCACCACAGATTACGCAGATTAACACAGAACGAATTTAATCCACTGAGAACCGGCGACATTCATCTGCGCAAACACGTGTAATCTGTGGTGAATACGACTCCCCGGCACACCTGCCTGTACAAAATCTTTTCATATCTATTGCGAGAAGGATTTCCCGCTCAGCGTTAAATGTTGTGTAAATATACAGTATAAGTTCAACCGGATGAACAAGAGTAATCGAACTTTTATTTAGAAAAAAGTATCAAAATGGAGAGAATTCCCAATTCTTTTCAGAATCGACCTTCATCTTTGCAATATAAATTAATTGCTAACAGTAAAAACCATTAAAAAAGGATGAATATGAAAAAGTTACTTATTTTATTCGTATGCCTGTTCACTCTGCAAACCATCGCAAGAGCGGACGATGATAAACCTATCCAGGTAAGCCAAATGCCGCAGAAGGCACAGCAGTTCATCAAACAACATTTTGCCGGCAACAACATTGCCATGGCCAAAGTTGAAAGCGATTTCTTACAGAAAAGCTACGACGTCATTTTCACCGACGGCAACAAAGTGGAATTCGACAAGAAAGGAAACTGGACTGAAGTAAATTGTAAATTCAGTGTAGTGCCACAGGGCATAATACCCGCTCCTATCCAGAAGTACGTAACCACCAACTATGCGGACGCGAAGATTCTGAAAATAGAACGTGATAAAGCGGATTATGAAGTGAAACTGTCCAACGGATGGGAACTAAAATTCGACTCTAAATTTAACTTAATCGATATCGATAACTGATGTTACGCACATATACGGGTATAATTCCGCTTTATTACAATATGCGCATAACATGAATTGACAACTAAAAAAAGTATAGTAGAAATGAAACTGAAAATGTATTTTCTTCTTTTGGCACTGGGTGCCCTGGGATTACAAAGCTGTGATAACGATGATGATGATGATCTGTCTTATGTACCGGCAGAACTGAAAAACGCATTCACCGCAAAGTACCCGACAGTCAGCAATGAAAAGTGGGAAACAAAAGGTAACTATTATGTGGCTGACTTCCGCCATCAAAACTATGAAACCTCTGCTTGGTTTACTCCGGACGGAACATGGCAAATGACAGAAACCGACATTCCATATCAGGCTCTGCCCTCAGCGGTAAAAAGTGCTTTTGAAAGCAGTGAATATGCAAAATGGAAAATAGATGATGTAGATATGCTGGAACGTCTGGATATGGAAACCGTATATGTCATCGAAGTAGAATCCGGCAAACAAGAGTTCGACCTGTATTATTCGGCAGAAGGAATCCTGATTAAAAGCGTTGCAGACACGGACAATGATTCGGGAAATTACCTTCCGGCGGAAGTCCCCGCAGCCATCGAGAACTTTATAAAAGAGAAGTATCCGAATGCGCGCCTGGCGGAGATTGAAGTGGAACATGGAATGACAGAAGTCGATATTATCCACAACAATATCAGCAAAGAGGTTGTATTCAACAGCTCCAACCAATGGGCATACACTTCCTGGGACGTACACCGGAATGCACTACCGGTTGAGGTAACCAATGCAATTGCCTCTTCACCACAATATGCCGGATATCACGTAGATGAAGCCGACTTTTTTGAAACTCCCACAGGCGAATACTATCTGGTTGAACTGGAAAAAGGAGAGCTGGAAGTAAAAGTGAAAATCACCACAAAAGGAGAATTCATCCCATAAGTACTAAAACCGTGGCAGGTGGCCGACCTGACACAATGCATAAAAAGTGTGTCAAAACTCTTTTCACCACGGAGTAACACAGAGTAGCACAGAGTCTTTTAACTAATAATCAATAACTTAAAATCGCCTCTGTGTTATTCTGTGTCCTCTGTGGTGAGTTTCGACACAGCCTCACTTTTATTGCTTATTTATACCAACCGGTATCTGCCCAACCGGAAGCCTTATACCATCCCGTATCCCGGTAGGACGTATTGGTAGACTCCCTATTCGTCATTGGAATATAAGTGGAAAGCCCTTTCGCCTTTGAGTCCATGGTAAACATGCCGACGTATGCCGAATAGTTGCGCGGAGTCGACTTCCAGTAAACCATTACCTTATCAAAAGCCGCCTTCCATGCATCATAATCGCTGTTACCGGCTGTCAGCTTGTAAATATACTGATCGAGGTCATGATATAACGCCAGGTATCTCCGGTCATAACACATCACCCCTGAAAGATCGAAATCAGTCTTTCCCGTCACATATTTGGGAAGTATCTTTGCTGTGGCAGCTGCCAGATTTTCAAGTTCACTCATTTTTGCGACTCCCACCGAAACCCCACCGGTCCAGTTTTCATTAGTCAGCCCTACCCCGTCGTTATACCTGTTTTCATAGTAGGTATAATAAGCAGAGACAATCTTCATGGTCGGGTTTCCGGCAGTAAACATAGCGGGAACCACGTCTTCATAAGGAGCTCCTACACCGGGAATTTCAGTAGGTGAGCTGATCATATAGTCACCGCAGTCACGTAAAGCATAAGCCACTTCCACCGACTCCATGAAACAGGCATCGAAGAGCAAGAAATCAAGCTTTGGAGCCACCTGTAAGGCTTCGTGCAGATCGTCTATATTCATATAATCATTGCCGTCTTGTCCGAACCAGCGCGTTTTGGCCGGCGAGGGTATCCATCCTTCTCCATGCGACCAGAAGCCCATACCGTAACTCTCTGCCTTATAAGTATTGAAAGCAGTTGAAATGACTTTTTTCATAACAGCCACATCCGTTGAGTTCTGTTCCGGATAGTTGGCAACCACTTCTTCCACAACCTGCCCTTTACTGTTTTTACCCAAACGAACCAGACGGGGAGCCGAATAGTCATCGATATAAACCAACAGATTATTAGACGTTGCATCCACCTGCTTCATTCCTTTTATCATTTCTTCCATATCCAGCCGGGCAAATGGAGACAAAGAGTTTTGCGCCATCATATAAATTAAAACCGTACGCGAACCATACGCCGGAAGAGTAGGTTCATCTTCATTCCGGCAAGCGCTGAACAACATGACAAAACTTACAAAAAAAAGAATCATTTTTGATTTCATATCTGTATTGAATTTAAAACCTAAAAAAAAGGATGCTTAAAAGCTCCTCCATCAGGAGCTTCTAAGCATCCCCTTCTTATATAACGTTTAAGTTATTCTTCCGGTTTAGTGAATTTAAAACTTTGGGTATCTATTTTCTCAAGAGCCACCGATTTATTCTTTTTATATTTGCCCAATACCTTTGCAGCCTCCTTTTCAAGTTTCTTCTGATTCTCCGAGAAGTAGATCATACAAGTACGGTTGGGTTGTCCTTTATCAATCTCCAGATAGTTTTTCAGTTGATAGCTGTATATCTCTCTATGCGGCAGAAATCCGTTTTTATCCAGCGCCACGCTATCGAGTACCTGAATCTCGGTGTAGTATACCACTGTATCGGTAAATGACGCCGATACTCCAAAAGCATAAACGGGCTTATGTTCTCCTTTTTTCAACGAAAACGCCGAGCACAATGTAAACACTAACGCTACGGCAAACAGTATTTTTACGTATTTCATATTCTGTTATTATTTTAACTTCGCAAAGATAACAAAAAAAAACGCCCATCAAAAGATGAAGCGTTTTTTAAATACTTTTTCGGAAACTGATATATCTTGCTTATCCCAAGTAAGATTTGAGCAATTTACTACGATTACTTTGTCTTAATCTTCTGATTGCTTTTTCCTTAATCTGACGAACACGCTCACGTGTGAGACCAAATTTGTCGCCGATTTCCTCTAATGTCATTTCCTGTTGTCCGATACCGAAAAACATCTGAATGATTTCTTTTTCCCTATCGGTTAACGTAGAAAGAGCTCTATCAATTTCCCTCGCAAGAGACTCATTAACCAGAGAACGGTCTGCCATGGGCGAATCATCGTTCACCAACACATCGAGCAGGCTGTTGTCTTCTCCTTCAACAAAAGGTGCATCCACCGAAATATGACGGCCGGATACTTTCAGCGTATCGGAGATCTTGTCAACCGGAATGTCCAGTTCACCTGCCAGCTCTTCGGGAGACGGACGACGCTCGTTCTCCTGTTCGAACTTAGAGAAGGCCTTGCTGATTTTGTTCAGCGAACCAACCTGGTTCAACGGAAGACGAACGATACGGGATTGCTCTGCCAATGCCTGCAAAATAGACTGGCGAATCCACCATACAGCATAACTGATAAACTTAAAACCACGTGTTTCATCAAACTTCTCGGCAGCTTTGATCAGTCCTAAATTGCCTTCATTAATCAAGTCGGGCAAACTCAAACCTTGGTTCTGGTACTGCTTGGCTACGGATACGACGAAACGAAGATTGGCACGTGTCAGTTTCTCTAATGCTACACGGTCACCCTTACGAATGCGTTGAGCGAGTTCTACCTCTTCTTCCACAGTAATAAGGTCCTCGCGACCGATTTCCTGCAAATACTTGTCAAGAGAAGCGCTCTCTCTGTTAGTGATACTTTTGGTAATCTTTAGTTGTCTCATTCTTATAAAACAGATTTGGAGTGCAAAGTTACGACAATTTATTTGTTAACGTATAAATTTCCACAACTTTTTCACCATTAATTATCTACTACTACAAACAAAAAGAGTGTCGACTGGTTGATTGCCGGCACTCTCTTTTCGATTTCCTTAGCTATTATTAAGCTACCAATTACTTTTTTCGGCAGACGATTCACTGGTGTGACCATACTCACCACACAGCAGCTTTCAGCTAATTTACTCCTGAGTCAAGTCTACAGCGTAATATCCGCGTTTTCCTGAAGGGAATACTCCTGTGAGGAAGAGCACCTGGTTCGGTGATTTCACAGCAGCTTTCATCACTTCTTCAAGATCGCTGACTTTACGCATCGGCTGATCGTTGGCTTTCAGGATGATGAAGCCCTTTCGTACACCGGCATCCGCCATCTTGCCCGAAGTCACTCCGGTCACCTGCAAGCCGTATCCGAGATTGAGTTGTCTCTTCAAGTCGTCCGGCAACTCCTTAAAGGCAGCACCCAAAATCTCCATACCTGCATCCTTCACAATCTTTGTTGTACCTTGTTCATTCTTCAACGTTACGTCGATATTCTTTTCTTTCTTGTCACGCATCACCTTCACGGTAACTTTATCACCCGGACGATGCTGTGCAATGGCTTCCTGCAAATCGGCGAAGTTCTGAACTTTCTTGCCATCGATGCCGATGATGATGTCGTTCACCTTGATATCGGAACCGGCAGCAGAACCGCCATCCACAATCTCACGAACCCACACGCCGTCTACAACGCCAAATTCTTTGCGTTTATCGGCCAAAGTAGCTCCCGACTTGTCAATCGGCTGATCGGACATCATGTCGCCGTCACCCGCAAGAGAAGTACCCTTGATTCCCAGCAATGCACGCTGTACGGTTCCGTATTGTTTCAGGTCACTGACCACTTTGGTCATCACGCTCGTCGGAATGGCAAAACCATATCCGGCATAAGCACCCGTGGGTGAAGAAAGAACGGCATTGATACCTACCAACTCACCTTTTGCATTGACCAAAGCTCCACCACTGTTTCCCTGATTGATAGCGGCGTCTGTCTGGATAAACGATTCCACACCGCCAATACCGTATACGCCCAAAGTACGTGCCTTGGCGCTGACAATACCTGCGGTTACAGTCGAAGTCAGGTTGAAGGGGTTACCTACCGCCAAGACCCACTCTCCCACTTTCAGGGCATCCGAATCGCCGACAGGAATGGTCGGAAAATCATCTCCTTCGATTTTGACCAAAGCCAGATCCGAATTCGGGTCGGTACCGATCACACGGCCTTTAAACTCACGGTTGTCATTCAACTTCACAACAATCTCGTCCGCCCCGTCAATCACATGGTTGTTGGTTACGATATAGCCATCCTTCGAAATGATGACTCCCGAACCGAAACCGACACGCGGCTGGGTCTGTACACGGCGCTGCTGTCTGCCTCCATTACCGAAAATATCTCCGAAGATCTCGGCAAACGGATCTCGCACGGTGACTGTTTGTTCTTTAGCTTGTTGAGTCGATTTTATATGTACCACAGCATGAAGCGAATTTTCTGCTGCCTGCGTCAGATCCACAGGCTGTGCATTAATGGCGTCATAAGCAGCCAAGCGGGCATTGGGATTCTGACGGAACTGTTCGCTGAACGACAGGCTGTCTCTGTTTTCCGGTTTCAACATCGTATACGTTGTCACTCCGGCAACTCCTGCGCTGAGAAGAACAACCGCTCCTACCCCGAGAATGTTTTTTGTTGTCTGTTTCATACTATTCTTTTTATTCATTTAATTGTTAATATTCTACTTTCATTTAACATTTACGACGTTAAAATAACGACAAAAATCATTCTGTTATTCTCCTTGTCACTCTTTTTTGTTCTCTTTTAACAGTGAATCTGCAGAGCTTAACAGCGGTTAACGGCAGAGACTGACAAATTAGCATTCGTTGCATGACACACAAGTATTTAGAAGGCAGAAAAAAGACTTAAGCGTTTCCCTCGAAAGACTAAAGTCTTTTTGAGAAACACTTAAGTCTTTTCGGAAAACGCTTAAGCCTTTTATGGAGAATGAACTTAATAATTCAAGTAGTCTATATCCATATGATAACTCCATTGCGGGAAGTACAGGTTTCCCCCTTCCCACTCTACCTCCCCACGCTGGAAATCAACCGTTTCACTACGCGGATATTTCTTCTCGGGAACCAACGGCATGGAATAGTCACTGTTGACTATCATACGCCAGGAATCGATACCTCCCAGAAAGAACATCTTTTCTTCGGGATTGCCAGCAAATGCGGGAATGCCGAATGATTGATCTACCGGCACCCAGCCCGCGCCTTCGAAATAGACTTCCGCCCAATCGTGCAGGTTCCATGCACGGGGATGCATCATAAAGCCGCTCTGGAAACGGGCAGGAATGCCACTGCAACGGCAGAGGGTGATAAACAACAGGCTCACCTGGCCACAATCGCCGTGACGATTGTCGAGCACATATTCCGGAATATTCTCAATAGTGGAATATTCGCGGGCCGAGGCCCAGGGCAAATGATCGTTTATCCAACGGAAAATGCGTTGCGCCTTCAACAAAGGATTGGTTTCACCGGCTGTCAGATTGGCAGCCAGCTCTTTGATACGGGGTGAAAAACGGATATGTGTGTCCCGTTCGGCAGTATATTCTTTATAAAGAGCACCGACAGTATCATAAGGCAGTATATTTTCGGGCTTCAACGGATGCCATTCGGCACACGAGGTATACTCAAAGGTTTCCGAAAAGACCGTCGGCTCACCGGGAATGGCCTGCTTCTCCATATAGAGGGTGCTGTGCCGGCATGAAGGCGGAGCCAATGTATAGCGGAGCTCGCTGGTACGTATCAGTTTCACGTTTTGCTGACGGGCCTGATCCGTACGGGGATAGGGCAGCCAGCAGCGGATCGTTTTTCCGGCAGGAACCGCGTTGCTGTCCACCGTCAGCGTGTAGGTGACCCGCATCCGCTTGGGCTGCACGACAGGCGTTCTTTCTTTCCTGACAGCAGCCATCACTTCGGGCAGATGTTCTTTATTGACTTGTTCGCTCGTGCTCAATGAAGTGCCTTCTTTCTCCATTTTGACGGCACAGCAGGCAGAGTCTATCCGGAACAGGTTGGGACCGGCATTGCGGAAATAACGTTTCTCTCCGTCGATCACCCGGTATTCAAGCGCTTTGCTCTCTTCCCATTGGCGCATCTGTTCGTCCGTCACGTCGGGAATGTATTTGCGGATATAGTCTTTCACCTGAGATTCGGTCAGACAGAAGTCCGCCAGCAACCGTTGGTGCAAGTCATCGTCCCAGTTGTAAGGCTTGGGAGCCTGCCGCGAAGTACAGGCTGAAAGGCTGATAAATACGGCAATTATATAAAGTAGTTTTTTCATTATCAAAACAGTTTCAAAGGTTTATCCGCGTTCATAATTTAACCACACCAATTCCCGGAAGGTCGTTGAGCGTGATCTTGCCTTTTACAACCTCCATCCCTCTGAAGCGGTCGTTCGCTATCAGCAAGTTTCCGTCCAGATCGGCAAAATCGACGGCCGGAGAGAATTGTGCGGCGGCAGAGACTGCGCATGAAGTTTCCGTCATACAGCCTACCATCACTTTCATGCCTAACGCCCGTGCCAACATAACCATCTTCCAGGCTTCCCGCATACCGGTACACTTCATCAGTTTGATGTTTATCCCCGTAAAGGCTCCCTTCAATCCTGCCACATCAGTCAGCCGTTGCAAAGATTCGTCGGCAAAAACAGGTAACGGACTATGCTGGGTCACCCATGCAATATCGTCCAACTGTGCTTTGGGCATAGGCTGTTCAATCATTACAATTCCTTTTTCTTTCAGCCACTGAATCATGTCCAATGCATATTTCTTATCCGTCCACCCCTGATTGGCATCGACCGCAATAGGCAGATCGCTCACCGAACGGATCGTTTCAATCATCTGTTTGTCATTCTCACGCCCTAACTTCACTTTGAGGATATTGAACTGCCCGGCCACCTCAAGGGTCTTTTCACGTACCACCTCGGGGGTATCGATGCCTATCGTGAAAGTGGTCGAAGGAGCTTTAGCCTTATCCAGTCCCCAGATCCTGTACCAGGGTGCTCCCAGAAGTTTACCCACCAAGTCGTGCAAGGCGATGTCTATGGCAGCTTTGGCAGCCGTATCTCCCGGAGTGATACCGTCTACATAAGCCAGTATATCTTCCAGCCGGAACGGATCGTCAAACTGTTCCAGATCGACCTTCTTCAAAAAAGCCATCACCGAGTCTACCGTCTGTCCCAAATAAGGAGGCATCGAAGCCTCGCCATAACCGATGACTCCGTCATATTCTATCTCTATCTGCACATCGGGAGTGGTGGTTCGCGAATAAGTAGCCACCGTAAACACATGTTTCAGTTTCAGCTCGTAAGGGAAAAAGCGCAATTTCAGCTTTGCTCGCAGGCCGAGTTTGTTGATCGCAAATGAAGCGGGGCTCTTCTCGCCGGCAAAAACACCTTGCAATGACAGCCCCGAACCTATGGCGGCAAAAGCAGCGGTCTTGAGGAAATCTCTTCGGTTTTGCATATCTATTTTGAGTTTAGTTATAATACGGATTCGTAACGGTGGTGTTTAAGGCTGCCTCCTTATTTATAGATGGCAACACACGGACTGCATACAGCAGGCGATTCAGGTTATACTCATCAAAATCGGCATCCGACAGATCGAAACTGCTGACATGGACATCGCCTTGTGAGTGAATGAACTTTTTATCACCCAGATAAATGGCCACATGAACCACACGCTCTTTCTTCCCGGCAGTGGCCTTCCGCCCGAAGAAAATCAAATCTCCCGGCTGAACATTACCGAAGTCAGGAGCAATGTCGATATGCTCGCCCACATAAGCTTGTTGAGAGGCATCACGAGGAATGATGATATCGTGCATAAATAAGGCGGTACGTACAAAGCCGCTGCAATCGACTCCCTTCGAAGAAGTGCCCGCCCATAGATAAGGAATCCCCATCATTGTATAAGCGGTGCGGATGATGCTTGAAGCGTCTTGCTTCAAAGAAGCACGCCACTCCTTTTCGGGCATCGATATCGATCGTGAGATATAAGCCTGCCGTCCGTCCGGATAAGAGACTTTATAAAATCCGCCTTGCGTACCTTCGTACTTCAGACGGTTTCCGGCTACCACGTCCGACACGGATTGAGACTTTTCATCCGGCTGCTGATAAGTGAACCCATAATGCGACGTCACTACAATTTTATCTGCCTTGTTCCAGGCATCCAGCCCGGCTTTGGTGACCGGATGGATTCCTACCCGGTGTACCCATGCGATATAATTATCAGGTGTCTGGATGCGATACCAGTTGCGATGTTGCAACACTTTAACGGGCATTCCCATCAATGCCTGGGTAGTCATCTCCGAAGAGAAATCATCCTCTACACGCATATTGCATACAGAGAGATTGACAATGCCGTACATCTTTCCTTCCAGGGCCACGCTGTCCGGAACCAGTTGCAGGCTGTCCCTCACTTCATAAGCCTTCTCTTCCAGTCCCGATAACAAAGCCGACTTAGCTTCCGCTGAGGTAGTCGCCCCCTTTACGGTAATCGTCTTTCCGGATACATCGTAATCCACATCCCAAAGGATGACACGCTTATCGGGAATGAACCGGTTGCGAACTTCACCGGACAACAGTTCTACATCTTGGGGAAGTGCGTTTTTCTTGTTCTCAGGAATACCTGTACAGGCGGACACTGCCAGAAGCAGCGATACAAAGGGCGTCATATTCTTCATGAAAGAAAGATTTGGGGGTTACATTTTTAGCAAAGATAGAAACTATTTCCGTTTTAGATATATTTTTTCAAAAATATTAAGAATAAGAACTGAAATTGATTCACACGATGTTCACCACAGATTACACGGATTAACACAGATATTTTAATTTAACTCTCAGTAAAATAAATTATTAATCTGTGATAATCTGCGTAATCTGTGGTGAATTTATGTCATTCGTGAAACTCTGTGCCCTCTGTGTCCTCTGTGGTGAACCGAACTAATCCTCCCTTCCGTTTGCTCAAACAAAATAATTCTTGTACTTTTGCTGACCAAAGCAGTTGGCCGGTCTGTCGCGTGTATTTCGGTACAGGAGGAAAGTCCGGGCAACACAGAGCATCCTACTTCCTAACAGAAAGCTGTCCGCGAGGGTAGAGTAACGTAGAAGAAAAGAACCGCCCCTCCCTCCGGGGAGAGGTAAGGGTGAGAAGGTGGAGTAAGAGCCCACCAGCCGTATGGTGACATATCGGGCTGTACGTCTTAGGAGTTGTAAGGTCATGTAAACCGGCGTTATGAGAGTTGCTCGCTCCATGTCGGAGGGTAGACCGCTAAAGTGGTGTGGTGACACCCCACTCAGATAAATGACAGGCACCTTGATTTATTCAGGGTACAGAACTCGGCTTATAGGCTGACTGCTTTTCTTTTTTTTAATTTCAAATAACAGACCTATGAATCAGCGTCTCTCCGATATATGGAAATTCATTACCTATGATATCTGGCGGATTACGGAAAGCGAAGTCACCCGCACCAAGTTCTCGATATACAATATCATCAAAACGATCTATCTCTGCGTCAACCGCTTCAACAAAGACCGCATCGTAAACAAAGCCTCAGCACTGACCTACAGCACACTGCTCGCCATTGTGCCCATCCTGGCCATCGTCTTTGCCATTGCACGCGGATTCGGTGTTTCCACTTTGATGGAAAGCCAGTTTCGTGATGGTTTCGGAGGTTCCACCGAAGCGACGGATGTTATCCTCCAATTCGTAGACTCGTATCTGTCACAAACCAAAAACGGTATTTTTATCGGAGTCGGCCTGGTCATGTTGTTGTGGACCGTGCTCAACCTGGTCAGTAACATTGAAATCACCTTCAACCGCATCTGGCAAGTGAAAAAAGGACGCAGCATGTACCGCAAAATCACCGATTATTTTTCAATGTTCCTGCTGATGCCGATCCTGATCGTGGTATCGGGAGGTCTTTCCATCTTTGTGGGCACTATGCTGAAGAGTATGGCGGATTTTGTTTTGCTTGCTCCTATCCTGAAATTCCTGATCCGCTTGATTCCGTTCGTGCTGACCTGGCTGATGTTTACGGGACTCTACATCTTCATGCCCAATACGAAGGTAAAATTCAAGCATGCACTGATCTCCGGTATCCTTGCCGGTTCCGCTTACCAGGCATTTCAGTTCCTGTACATCAGCAGCCAGTTGTGGGTGTCCAAGTACAATGCCATTTACGGTAGTTTTGCCGCCCTGCCGATGTTCCTGTTATGGTTGCAAATATCATGGACCATCTGCCTGTTCGGTGCCGAACTGACCTACGCCGGACAGAATATCCGTAACTTCAGTTTCGACAGAGACACGCAGAATATCAGCCGCCGTTACCGGGACTTCATCTCCATCCTGATAATGTCTCTTATAGCCAAACGTTTTGAAAACAATGAAACGCCTTACACCGCCGAAGAGATATCCGAAGAGCATCGCATCCCTATCCGGCTGACCAACCAGATACTCTATCAACTGCAAGAGATTCATCTGATCCACGAAGTTGTGACCGATCAGAAAAGTGAAGACATCGCATATCAGCCTTCCATCGACATCAATCAACTGAACGTCGCTTTACTGCTCGACCGGCTGGATACTTACGGCTCAGAAGACTTCAAAGTAGATAAAGACGAGGAATTCAGCGAACAGTGGAAAGTATTACTCGACTCAAGGGAGGAATATTATAAAAAGGCAAGCAAAGTGCTGCTGAAAGACTTGTAGCTCACCACAGAGGACACAGGGTACACAGAGTTTTTTTAGACATAAGAACAAAAGAACAAAAGGGCAGATGATTTTTTATGTGTTCGTTTGTTCTTTTGTCTGAAAACAGATTGAGCGCAGCTAATTAAACTCTGTGTCCTCTGTGTCCTCTGTGGTGAATGTTCGTTTCCGATAAGTCAAAGAGCGATATGGGTTTTCTTTATGTCTCCTGCCGGCAGAGACCGTTCACCCTGCCGCCATTTACCTCCGATGGTGCCGTCATTCCGTTCACTTCTCCCAAACGGGGTGCTACACACGACGCGTTCCGTGCTTGAGGTGAAAGGAGGATCGGGAGTAGCTCTGCTTTCTCTTCTTTCTCTTCTTCCCCTTCTTCTCCTTCTTCTTCTTTCTCTTTTAATATATTCTTTTCTTAGCACCGTGTTACGGTGAAACGCCCATTGGCAGCACGTTTCACGGTGACTTCCACCGCTCCCCACGGTGACGGTTCCGGCAACCGTAGTCCCGGTTGCAGCGGGTTCTCGACGGTCCGTCCCGGTTGAAATGCGGTTCTGGACGGGGGTGTTCGGGTCGGTGAATCAGAGATTATTCAGTTCATTAATAGCTGTTATAAGAAACAACTTTCTCCTTTTCTTTTCGGATCTTTTTCCGTTTCTCCTTCACCGGATAGCCAATCAGCACATCCAGCAACACACGTTTCGAAGAGGGAATACCGGTCAGGCTCTTCACCTCTTTCTCGTCAAACCAGCCGAGTATGCACGATCCCAACCCTTCGCTTTCGGCAGCCAGCACAATGTGCGCAACCGCAATGCCTATATCGATCTGCGGAAAATGCTTCCCTTTCAGTTTGCCGCCCAGCCTGGACGTTATGTTAGCCGACTCTTCTACAATCAGTATGTGCACGGGAGCATCTTTAGCAAATTTATTCATTCCCAACCCCGCAGCAGCTTTGCCAACCTTCTCCGCCAATAACGGATCGGTTACTACCACAAACTTCCAGGGTTGCGCATTGCATGCGGAAGGTGCCAAACGTCCTGCCTCGAGGATACGTTCCAGCTTATCCGGTTCCACAGGACGTGATTTATCATAGGCCCTGTCACTTTGCCGGGCATTTACCAATTGCAGAAAGTCGTTCATACCTGGTCCTGCTATTTATATTGAATCATCCGGCTGATATACTTGCCAATGATGTCAAATTCAAGGTTCACAATACTGCCTACCTCAAAAGTGTGGAAATTGGTATGCTCGTAAGTATATGGAATAATCGCTACCTGGAAAGTATCGTCTGTCGGATTGCATACCGTCAGACTGACACCGTTCACCGTTACCGATCCCTTATCTACGGTGATGTAGCCACGTTTAGCCATTTCCTTGTCGAAAGCATATTTAAATGTGAAATACCAACTTCCGTCCGCATCTTTTATACCGATACATTCGGCAGTCTGATCCACATGTCCCTGCACAATGTGTCCGTCCAGACGTCCGTTCATCATCATACTGCGTTCCACGTTCACCTTGTCCCCCACCTTCAGCAACCGGAGGTTCGAGCGGTCCAGTGTCTCTTTCATGGCAGTCACTGTATAGGTATCTTCCGTCATGCTGACCACAGTCAGACAGACTCCATTGTGCGAGATACTCTGATCTATCTTCAACTCGTTTACAAACGAACACTTCAGTGTGAAATGTATATTCTCCTGGTCTTTCACCAGTGCTACAACGGTAGCGTACTCTTCTACGATTCCGGAAAACATAGTTCTATTTTTAATATTAGGATTTACCATTCAAAAAGATGCATACGCGCATCAACGGGGGTCAAAGATACAAAGAAAATGGGAGAGAGTGAGTGAATAAACATAAAAAAGCGGGGCTTTTCACAAAGCCCCGCTTTTCAGTTTTCAATAGGTATTAGTTTTTTTTTAAGGTAAAAAGATTGTTTTCAGGATAACGGTGCAAATATAGGTGCTTTTCTCGTTATGAACCAAATATAAAAACATGTCATATAACATCTTTTTGATTTTTCTTTGGATTTATTATCATTTCAAAAAAAACTCCTGTAACCGAACCGTTACAGGAGACAAATATATGACATTTTTTTAAGTAGCACTAATTTTTGTTTAAAAATTTGCGATTTATTATTTATCGGGATAATGCTCTTCTACCTTGCCACTATGCTTCAAGACTTTAGCGTCTATGAAAAAGACAATTTCCTCGGCAATATTCGTTATATGGTCGCCAGAACGCTCCAGCTTACGGAATACCCCTACCAGATTCAGGCAAGACAGCGTGCTTTCGGGATGCTCTCTGATATAATCAGCCAATATCGCCGTAGCTTCGGCATTAATCTCGTCCAATAAATTATCTTTAGCGAATACGGAAGTTGCCAGTTCGAGACTTTCTTCATTCAGCGCACGTTTGGCCACCTCGAGCATAGAAAGCACCTGTCTCTGCATCTCTTCCAGACGAAGGCGTTTCAGTAAGTCTCCATCCAGAATAGGCTCCTCACTCTTCAGCACAAAACGTGCGATTCCCTCGGCAAAGTCGCCCAAACGTTCCAGATTCGTATTGATTTTCAACATAGCCAACACAAAGCGAAGATCGATGGCTACCGGATTATACAAGGCAATCACATCCTCCACGTCACTGTCTATCTTCAACTCGAAAGCATTCACTCTGCGCTCACGGACAATCACCTGCTGGGCCAGTTCCTTATCCAGTGTCAGTACAGCCTCTCCTGCTCTATCCAGCTGATTGTAAACCAATGTCCACATCTCGTCTATTTCCTTTTTCAGCAGAACAAGTTCTGATTCTATAAACTTCACCATACTCTATGTATTAAATTAATTATTAAGCAAATATACAATATAAAACCATGTTTCGACGATCTGCGCCGAAAAATCACAGGTTACCCGAATCGTCCGGTAATATAATTCTGGGTGGCTTCTTTCTCCGGATTCGTAAAGATCTTCTTTGTATCGCCAAACTCCACCATCTGTCCCATATAGAAAAATGCCGTCTTATCACTGACACGGGCGGCCTGCTGCATGTTGTGCGTCACAATCACAATGGTATACCGTTCTTTCAGTTCATGAATCAATTCTTCCACCTTTGCCGTCGAAATAGGGTCGAGTGCCGAAGCCGGCTCGTCCATCAGCAGCACCGAAGGAGATACAGCCATCGCACGGGCGATACAAAGGCGTTGCTGTTGTCCGCCGGATAAAGCATAAGCCGATTCCTTCAGTTTGTCCTTCACTTCATCCCAAAGGGCGGCACCCTTCAGGGTCTCCTCCACCCGCTGCCGGATAAAAGCATTATCTTTCACTCCGTTCACCCTCAATCCGTAAGCTACATTCTCGAAAATGCTTTTCGGAAAAGGGTTAGGACGCTGGAACACCATGCCTACGTTTTTACGAAGTTCGTCTACCTGCACTCCTTTGTCATAGATATTTTCACCATCTATACGGATTTCCCCCGTCAGGCGAATGGCAGGGATCAAATCGTTCATACGATTGAAAAGACGCAGAAAAGTAGATTTTCCACATCCGGAAGGACCTATAAACGCGACTACAGATTTTTCTTCAATCTGCATACTGATTCCCTTCAGTGCATGGAAGTCACCATACCAGAAATTCACGTCACGCGCATCAATTTTCACTGTTGTATCCATATTTTTTGTTGTACTCCGTCACTAATTCATTTTTACTTTCTTTTCAAAATACTTCCGTAAAGCATTGGCCAGCAGGTTCACCAGGAGTATGATCGCAATCAATACCAAAGCCGTCCCGTAAGCCAAAGGCAACTGTGCCTCCATATCCGTGCCACTGGTCGATATCACATACAAATGATAGGGCAGCGCCATACACTGGTCTAAAATGCTTGTCGGCAACTGCGGAAGAAAATATGCCGCACACGTGAACAGGATCGGGGCCGTTTCTCCCGACACACGTCCCAAGGCAAGGATCAGTCCGGTTATGATATTCGGCATCCCCATAGGCAGAATCACGTGCCAGATGGTCTGTAACTTGGTAGCTCCCAATGCACGGCTTCCCTCACGCATGCTGTCCGGTATCGCCTTCAGCGCCTCTTCCGTGGTACGGATCACCAAAGGTACACAAAGCAGGCCCAATGTCAATGAACCGGCCAGAATACTATCTCCGAAGTCCATATAATTAACGAACAAAGCCATACCAAAGAGACCGAAAACAATCGACGGAATGCCGCTCAGGTTATTGGTCATCACACGGATAAACCTCACCAGTTTTCCTTTCGGCGCATACTCGTTCATGTAAATTCCACTCATCACTCCCACCGGAAATGCAAAGAGCGCACTGCCTGTCATCAGATAGAATGTGCCCACGATAGCCGGCCAGATACCTCCTCCCGTCATCCCGTCGGTAGGTGCCGATGTAAGGAAATCCCAACTGATGACACCGATACCCTTGTAAATGATGAACCCTAAAATCGCAAACAGAATCAGCACAATGCATAAACTCAGCAACCGGAATATGCCGAAAGCGATGCCCTGCGAACGCCTTTTAGCTTTTGTATTATTCAGTATTTCCATATTACTTACTACGTTTTACGCCTTTAGATGAAATATACTCCACGCTAAAGTTGATGATTAATGTAATGAAGAACAGTACGACTCCTAAAAGGAAAAGAGCCTGATAGTGTGGTCCCCCTGCCGGTGCCTCTCCAAGTTCGGCCGCAATGGTGGCGGGGATCGTACGCAAAGGTTCGAGAATCGTAGTCGGAATCACGGCCGCATTTCCGGTTACCATCAGAACAGCCATCGTCTCGCCGATGGCACGTCCGATGCCGAGCACCACCCCCGAAGTAATGCCTGAAATAGAATAAGGGATCACCACTTTATAAATGGTCTGCCACTGTGAAGCCCCGAGTGCCAGACTCGCTTCACGCATCGCACGGGGACAATTACGCATCGCGTCTTCAGTCACCGTTATAATCGTGGGCAATGCCATGATGGCAAGCACTATACTTCCGGCGAGTCCACTCTCACCTACCGGCAAATCAAATACCTTCTGAATCAGAGGCACAATCACGATCAACCCGAAAAAACCATATACAACCGAAGGAATACCACTCAACAACTCGATGACCGGCTTCAGCCAACCGCGCACTTTCGGGTTGGCGACCTCGGACATATAGATCGACACCGACAGCCCGAACGGCAAAGCAATCAATATGGCAAACAGGCTCACCCAAAGCGTACCGGTAATCAGCGGCAGAAAGCCGAACAGGGGTGCCGGTGTTGCCGTGGGAAACCATTCCGCTCCGGCAAACACATCTTTCACGGAAATGGTATTATCTTTTATAAAATGCACCGCATCCGGCTGAGTTACAAACTTCTGAGGAATAAAAGCTACGATCCCGGGCGTCTTCTGAATCAACTCCATAATCTTTGCCCCGGCATTTTCGTATGCCTCTCCCAGTTCTTCTTCCGAGTAGTAATGCGTGATGTCTTCCAGACGGAACACCCGGATCGGCAGATCTTCACCTCCCAGTTCTTTCCAGTTGGTGATCTCTTCATCAAAAACATCTTTAATCTGCATCGGTGTCAGTTCACTGACCTTGTTATCTTTGTTCAGTGCCAGCACATACCCTTCTTCGATAACCTTACTGCTGAACAGCCCGAATGCCTCTGTAAAAAGGAAAAGCACAATCAGCAGGATCGTAATACTCGTTACAAATCCGCTACAGGTCAAAATTCCTTCTATAATCCTTTCAAAAACCTTTTTCATACCATCTGATTTTCATGATGCAAAGAAACAGAGTAAGTATTAAGGATGTGTGAATACCGTTTGAAGGAAGTGTTTCAAAGGTGTTACATTTATGTTACAAGGCGGAATATCGAACGTTTTGAAACAAGAATGTAATACACTATTGCTTTATTTGCACATAAAATGAAGTTCACCACAGAGTACACGGAGTACACAGAGAAATTCGTTTTCTCTAAAATACTGTAACAAGAGATTAAAGACCTGTGAGACTCTGTGTACTCCGTGTACTCTGTGGTGAGTCAAAATTCAAAACTCAATCATATGAAAGTTAGAACTATCTTATTCGCCGCCCTCTCCCTCGCAGCACTGAATGCCAATGCCCAACGCATTAAAGGCAGTGACACCGTATTGCCCGTAGCCCAGCAAACAGCCGAACGCTTCATGAACCGGGAACCCGATGCCCGTGTCACCGTCACCGGAGGTGGTACAGGAGTGGGTATCTCCGCCCTGTTGGATAATACCACTGACATCGCCATGGCTTCACGCCCCATTAAGTTCAGCGAAAAGATGAAAGTCAAAGCTGCCAAACGGGACATAGACGAAGTGATCGTTGCCTATGACGCGCTTGCCGTTGTTGTCCACCCGTCCAATCCGGTGAAGCAACTCACCCGCCGGCAACTTGAAGACATCTTCCGCGGCAAGATAACCAACTGGAAACAGGTGGGAGGCGATGACCGCAAAATAGTGGTTTACTCCCGCGAAACCTCTTCCGGTACCTACGAATTCTTTAAGGAGAGCGTCCTCAAAAACAAAAACTATATGAGCAGCAGCCTTTCCATGCCTGCCACCGGAGCCATTATCCAGTCGGTCAGCCAGACCAAAGGTGCCATTGGTTACGTAGGACTCGCCTATGTGTCTCCACGCATCAAAACCCTGTCCGTTTCATATGACGGAGAACACTATGCCGGCCCCACCGTAGAGAACGCCACCAACAAGACATATCCCATTGTCCGCCCCCTCTATTATTATTATGACGTAAAGAACAAAGCACAAATCGCTCCCCTGCTCGAGTTTATTCTTTCTCCCGAGGGACAGGATATTATAAAAAAGAGTGGATATATACCCGTGAAATAAGGTTATACAAAAAAAATATCCTACTTTTGCAGCAACTTATTAGCTACGAGCTTTTATAATAATGACAGATATGACAGATATAAAAAACGAAGAGGCAAGCGAAAAGAAAAGCCTTAATTTCATTGAACAGGCAGTAGAAAATGATTTGAAAGCAGGAAAGAACGGAGGAAGAGTACAAACACGTTTCCCGCCGGAACCCAACGGTTACCTGCACATCGGGCACGCCAAAGCTATTTGCCTCGACTTCGGCATCGCTGCTGCACATGGTGGTGTGTGCAACCTTCGTTTCGACGACACTAACCCGACGAAAGAGGATATGGAATATGTAGAAGCCATACAGGAAGACATCCAATGGTTAGGCTTCCAGTGGGGCAACGTATATTATGCCTCGGATTATTTCCAGCAGTTATGGGACTTTGCCGTCACTCTGATTAAAGAAGGCAAAGCCTACGTAGACGAACAGACCTCAGAACAGATTGCCCAACAAAAAGGAACTCCCACCCAACCCGGTGTCGAGAGTCCGTACCGCAACCGTCCGATCGAAGAGAGCCTTGCCCTGTTCGAAAAGATGAATAGCGACGAAGCCAAGGAAGGCTCCATGGTGCTTCGTGCCAAAATCGACATGGCCAGCCCCAATATGCACTTCCGCGACCCGATCATGTACCGCATTCTGCATGTGGCACACCATCGCACCGGAACCCAATGGAAAGCCTATCCGATGTACGACTTCGCACACGGTCAGAGCGACTATTTCGAAGGAGTCACCCACTCACTCTGTACGCTCGAGTTCGTACCTCACCGCCCTCTTTACGATCTGTTCATCGACTGGTTGAAAGAAGGCAAGGATCTGGACGACAACCGCCCCCGCCAGACAGAGTTCAACAAACTGAACCTCAATTATACCCTGATGAGTAAGCGTAACCTGCTTATCCTCGTCAAAGAAGGCCTGGTCAACGATTGGGACGATCCCCGTATGCCGACCCTCTGCGGATTCCGCCGTCGCGGCTACTCTCCCGAATCCATCCGTAAGTTCATCGACAAAATCGGCTACACCACTTACGACGCCCTCAATGATTTCGCCCTGCTCGAAAGCGCTGTACGCGAAGACCTGAATGCCCGCGCCACGCGTGTATCTGCCGTGCTCAATCCGGTGAAACTGATCATTACCAACTATCCCGAAGGACAAGTTGAGGAACTGGATGCCATTAACAATCCCGAAGATCCCACTGCCGGAAGTCATACCATCGAGTTCAGCCGCGAGCTGTGGATGGAGCGCGAAGACTTCATGGAAGACGCGCCGAAAAAATATTTCCGCATGACTCCGGGACAGGAAGTGCGCCTGAAGAACGCCTACATCGTGAAATGTACAGGCTGCAAGAAAGATGAAAACGGTACGGTGACCGAAGTCTACTGCGAATATGACCCGAATACCAAAAGCGGTATGCCGGATGCCAACCGCAAAGTGAAAGGTACGCTCCATTGGGTCAGCTGCGCACACTGCCTGCCGGCAGAAGTACGCTTGTACGACCGCCTTTGGAAAGTAGAAAACCCGCGTGACGAGATGGCTGCCATCCGTGAGGCGAAAGGTTGTGATGCTCTCGAAGCCATGAAGGAAATGATCAACCCGGACTCACTGACCACTCTGACCCGTTGCTACATAGAAAAATACGTGGCCGACCTGCCCGTACTTTCCTATCTGCAATTCCAACGTATCGGCTATTTCAATGTAGACAAAGATTCTACGCCCGGTCATCTGGTATTCAACCGCACGGTGGGACTGAAAGATACCTGGGGAAAAATCAATAAATAGCTTTTTGGCAAGAGAGTGTGTGTCGAAACTCACCACAGAGGACACAGAGTTCACAGAGGAAAAATTTATTTTCCCCGGAACCGGTTTTTAAATTAAAACTCTGTGTCCTCCGTGGTGAGTTTCGACACACCTTCTCCCTCCGAATCAAATCATTATTAACTGTATAATTACTAATTAAATTGGGTAGAAAGAACTCCCCGTCCGAAAGAGAGCGGGAATTACATAATATGATCGTGCAATACGAAACATTAAAGGCCAACAACCAGTCTCCCTATATGGATGGTGACCAATTGGCCGATATTGCCGATCAATACGCCTCCGAACGCAGGTTCAAGGAAGCCCAGGAAGTCATTTCGTACGGACTCGGACTTCATCCGGGGCATACCGACCTCATGGTAGAACAAGCTTACCTGTTTCTGGATCTCAACCAACCCCGGAAAGCCCGGGAAGTGGCCGACCTTATCACTGACACCTACTCCGCCAACGTCAAACTACTTTTAGCCGAACTATTGCTGAACGAAGGCAAGCTGGACGATGCCGACCAAATACTCGACAGCATAGAAGAGGAAGAGAAAAACGAACTCGGCATCCTGGTCGATGTTGTCTACCTGTATACCGATTTAGGCTATCCGGAAAAAGGCATACAGTGGCTTACGCGGGGGATAGAACTGTATAAGGACGACGAAGATTTTCTGGCAGCCACCGCCGATTGTTATGGAGCAGCCGGAACGGCACATATAGAAAAAGCCACCTTCTTCTACAACAAGCTGATCGACAAGAACCCATACAACCCGGCTTACTGGGTGGGGCTGGCCAAATGTCAGTTCGCCACCAAAGATTTTGATAAGGCCGTAGAATCCTGCGACTTCGCTATCGCAGCCGATGAAGAATTCGGCGAAGCCCATATCATCAAAGCACACAGCCTGTTTCACCTTGAAAATATCGAAGGGGCCATCGCAGAGTATCAGAAAGCACTGGAATATAAAACGCTCTCTCCCGAATTCACCTACATGTTCATCGGATTGGCTTATGCCCATCAGGAGAACTGGGCAGAAGCCGCCGAGAGCTACCGCCTGGCCCTTCAGGCAATCGAAGAAAGCGGCAACGGCTCTTCTCCGTTACTGTCCGATATCTATTCAAACAAAGCGGTCTGTGCCTCCCATCTGGGTGACTCGGCAGAAGCCCACCGCCTTTGCCGGCTGGCCAAAGAGCTGGCTCCACAGGATGCAGAGCCCTATCTGCTTGAGGGACGCATTTACATGGAAGAGGGCAACTTCGATCAGGCCCGTGCAGAATGGGCACTGGCTCTCCGTTATGCCCCCGAAGCCGATACATGGATGGAAATCGGTAATTACAGCCTCGAATACCGTATGCTCGAGAATGCCCGTTTTTGCTTCGAGCAAGTATTAGAGGAAGATCCCGAATATCCCAAAGTCTGCGAACAACTGGCTTCTGTATGCCTTGTACTTCAGGACCACGAAGGATTCAAGAAATACAACGAGATGTGTGGCAACTCCATCAATCTCGAATCGCTTCGGAACATGATCCTGGAAATGGGAGCGGATGGAGAACAGATGCTCCGTGAACTGGATGATTTCTTAAAAGACGAAAAATAATTATTCACCACAGAGGACGCAGAGGACACAGAGAAATCTTTTTTCTTAATAAACTAAGATAATAAAAACTCTGTGTCCTCTGTGGTAAATCAAAAACCAAAACTATATTAAATTCAATCTAAATTAAACAAATGGAATCTGTAGCCTTCATTCAGTGGTGTTTAGACCACCTCAATTACTGGACCATTACACTCTTAATGGCCATTGAAAGTTCTTTTATTCCTTTTCCATCCGAAGTGGTAGTTCCTCCGGCAGCTTACAAAGCAGCAGTCAACGAAGAATTGAACATCTACCTGGTAGTGCTTTTTGCCACTTTAGGAGCCAATATCGGCGCTATCATCAATTACTATCTGGCCCGCTGGCTGGGACGTCCCATCGTCTATAAATTCGCCAACAGCCGTTTCGGGCACATGTGCCTGATCGATGAAGCCAAAGTGCAACATGCCGAAGAATACTTTGACAAGCACGGAGCGCTGTCCACTTTCATCGGCCGTCTGATCCCTGCAGTCCGCCAACTGATTTCCATCCCTGCCGGACTTGCCCGCATGAAATTGCACACCTTCCTTATCTACACCACCTTAGGCGCAGGATTATGGAACACCATCCTTGCCGCCATCGGATACTATCTGTCCACCGTCCCCGGCATTGAAAGCGAAGAGCAACTGCTTGCCAAAGTTACCGAATACAGCCACGAACTGGGCTATTGCTTCATTGCCATCGGAGTCTTCATCGTCGGCTTCCTTATCTACAAAGGAATGAAGAAAAAGAAATAGTGCCTCCACAGCAAGAATCAGCATTCACCACAGAGTAACACAGAGCAACACAGAGTGAACTTAATCTATCGATAACGAATGGTAGTGAACTCTAAGAACTTTGTATTACTCTGTATCACTCTCTACTCTCTATTACTCTGTATTATTCCGTATTACTCCGTGAGACTCTGTGGTACTCCGTGGTAAAACTCCGCCTTCATCCCTCCCTCAAAAAAATCTTTCTTTTTTTTCCTCTTCCATGCAGTATCTTTATATTCCCTGCATTTACTTATTGTACGTACACCAAACCAGTTAATCAACAATTCATCAAAAAACAAATCCTAGGCCTTACAGTTGGTTGATGAACGACTGATTTATGTAACAAATTTAATGTTTAAGAAAATGAAAAAAGAATTTAATCTATCCAAGCTTTTTTATGCTTTTGCGATTGCTTTTTCAGTGGTAACCTTGTCTTCTTGTGACAACGATGACAACTCTCCGCTCCCTCCTCCATCGACCGGTGACGTGGCAGGCACTTATAACGGAAAAGTACTGATCACCCAAGTTACTCCGCTTGCAGGCAGAGAGAATGCCGGTGAAGGTGAAACTCCCAAGGGACAGGATGTCAATGCGACAATAAAGAATGATACCGTTTTCTTCGACAAATTGCCGGTTGACGACCTTATCATCTCTATTATCGGTGACAAAGACAAAGCAGAAGCCATTATCAAAGCTCTCGGTGACGTGAAATACAAAGTAGGTTACAAGCCGGCTCTCAATAGAGAGAAAGACAGTATCTACCTTGCATTCGAACCGAAACCGCTGATCCTCCAGTTGCCCTCTGCTACAGAAGGTGAAAAGGGTCAGACCGTAACCGTAACCATTTCTTCTCCGGAAAAAGGCAGCTTCGCTTACAAAAACAATCAGTTGAAGATGAAGCTCAATGCCGACGAGATTAAACTGGCAGATGTGGTTGTACCGACTTCTAAAGTACAGTTCGACTTCGATATGACCAAAAAGAAGTAACAATTCCACATGAAAAAGTCCGTGTTCCCACCTCCTTGGAGTGAACACGGACTTTATTTTTTCCTAAATCTTCTCCTACACAGATTACTTCACGGCAGCCAGTGCCTTTTCATAATCAGGTTCCTGAGTAATCTCCGGAACAAGTTCCGTATAAGCCACTTTCCCGTCTTTTCCGATCACCACCACCGCACGTGCCAGCAATCCGGCAAGCGGTCCGTCGGCCATTCTCACTCCATAGCTTTCGTCAAAGTCCGAAAAACGGAAATCGGACAATGGAATCACGTTTTCAATGCCTTCCGTCGTGCAGAAACGTCCCTGAGCGAACGGCAAGTCTTTCGAAATGGCCAATACCACCGTGTCCTTTAATCCCGCTGCCATCTTATTGAATTTACGCACCGAAGTAGCACAGACACCGGTATCCATACTTGGGAAAATATTCAGAACTATATTTTTACCTTTCAAATCTTTTAGTGAGAAAGAAGATAAATCACTTTTCACCAGCTCAAAATCGGGAGCCACCTTTCCAACCTGTATAAATTCGCCAATCAGCTTTACCGGTTGTCCTTTGAAATTTGTTGTTGCCATAATTGTTATCTCTAAGTTTTATTTACTATATTCTAAACAATCGGTACGCTTACTTTGTTCACGTGGGACAATAATCTAAAAATAGAATTGATATGAAAACTTTATTCGACGAGATGGAACACGCAGTAAAAAACTGGTGGTTATCTCTTATCTTAGGTATTCTGTACATCATCGTAGCTCTCTGCCTGCTGTTTGCACCGGGAAGCAGTTACATTGCCCTCAGCGTTATCTTCAGCATCTCCATGCTGATCAGTGGTATTATCGAAATCATCTTTTCCATCAGCAACCGGCGAAGCATCTCGTCCTGGGGATGGTATCTCGCAGGAGGTATTATCGACCTGATCTTAGGTATTTACCTGGTAGCCTACCCATTGCTCAGCATGGAAGTCATACCGTTCATTGTCGCTTTCTGGATGATGTTCCGCGGTTTCTCTGCCACAGGCTATTCCATGGACCTGAAACGTTATGGAACCCGTGAGTGGGGATGGTACATGGGCTTCGGCATCCTTGCCATCATTTGTTCGCTGATCATCCTCTGGCAACCGGCCGTAGGCGCACTCTACGTTATATACATGCTGGCATTCACCTTCCTGATCATCGGTTTCTTCCGGGTCATGCTCTCCTTCGAACTGAAAAGCCTTCATAAACGATCATCGACGATGAACGGTAAATGATAAACAGTGAATGAACTCATATTCACCACAGTTTCACCACAGAGTACACAGAGTACAGAGAGAGAACTTCATCCATCCACAACGAATGACAATGCGTTCTCTTACTCTCTCTTCCTCCTATTAAAACCTCTGTGTACTCCGTGTACTCTGTGGTGAATCACTGTTCACTAATACATCGTTTTCATGAACCGGAACAATGTTGTTCTGGACACTCCCATTTTTTCCGCCAGTTCCGAGTAAGTAGTTCCTTTGTCAAGTTCTCTGGTTAGTACCCGCTTGTTGGCACTCAGCAATTTAATTTTAGGCGTATCCCCCTTTCTTCTGCCTAAAGTCATTCCTTCCTGTTTTCTACGTGCAAGTGCTTCTTTGGTACGCATCGAAATCAGGTTCCTTTCGATTTCCGCCATCAGCCCGAATGCAAATCCCAGCACCTTACTGTTGATGTCGTCCTGAAACACATAGCCTTCTTTGGTGCTATAAAGCACCACCTGCTTCTTGATACAGAAATTCAGGATAGTCATAATCTCGAGCAATGTACGGCTCAGCCTCGAAATCTCCGTTACAATCAGTGTATCCCCCGGGTGCATCCTTTTCAGTAACTCTGATAATTTCCTGTCTTTTGTGCTTACGCTTCCACTGATAGTCTCTGTGTACCACTTGTCGATCGATAATCCATTTTTCTCTGCAAATCGCAAAATCTCTTCTTTCTGATTAGCTAAAAACTGTTTTTCCGTACTTACTCTCAAATAAGCTATTACCATAATTTCATGTTTTTAATTGATTAATACACCACGAAAGAACGGCTATTCATCCAAATTCGGGACACTTTTTTACTCTCCTTTTTCATCGGACCATTTGGGTATTTATGACACTTTCATTCGTCTATACTTTATGGCTATTGATTTTTTACTAATTTCCTGCAAATTTTCTGCCTTACCGCTCAAAATCTTTTTTATTAGAATCATTGTTGTTGAACACACTAAAAAAAACAAGAAAATGGAAATTGAAAAGTTCATTAAATCTTTAGCCAAGAAGGCTAAGTTAGGTGGTCGTTACAGTACAGCCAACACTTACATTTACACCCTGCACAGTTATCAGAAGTTTGCAGGAAAAGATTCGCTTACTTTTGAAGAAATCACTCCCGAGAGCATCAAGGAGTACGAACAGTATTTGCTTTTGAGTGGGAAAAGGCATAATACGATCTCACTCTATATGCGCATGTTACGTTCCATTTGCAATCAGGCCATCGAGCAAAACCTGGCTTCACTCAATACGCGGGAGTTATTCGAGAATGTTTTCATCGGCAACGAACCTACCGCCAAACGGGCTATTTCGCCTTCCATCATCTCCCGTCTGCTGGAGGCCGATCTGGGTAAGAACAGTAAGCTCGATTTTGCCCGCGACCTCTTCTTGCTGAGCTTCTATCTGCGTGGAATCCCATTTGTCGACCTGGTGCACCTCCGCAAAACAGACGTGAGAGGGAAAACACTGGTTTACTTCCGTCAGAAAACGGGTCAGCAACTTACGGTCATCATAGAAAGCTGTGCCAAAGCGATTCTTAGGAAGTATGCGGCACTCTGTGCAGACTCCATCTATCTGCTACCGGTCATTAGCGCAGCCGGTGAAGAAGGGCATAAGCAATACCGGAGTGCGCTGAGGGTGTATAACAAGCGACTCAACCAGATATCTGAAATACTTAAGCTGAAGACTCCGCTCACTTCTTATGTAGCACGCCATAGCTGGGCCACCACAGCCCTGCAAAAGGGGGTTCCGGTTTCAGTAATCAGTGCCGGCATGGGGCATGCTTCGGAAAAGGTGACATACATCTACCTGGCTTCTTTTGATAATAAAACACTGAGTAATGCGAATAAAAAAGTAATTGCTGCCGTGAGACTAAAGAAGGAAGAAGAAGAGTGATATAAATGGTTCTCTTACTTATTAGGTAATAGAACAAAGCGATCCCTTACTTATTAGGTAATAGAACAGATTTGTTTGTTTTATCGCTGCAAAAGTAGAGATAAAAATTGAAATATCACAAACAAAATGATAATTTCTTTTCTAATAAAGTGGATAATAATCAGTTTAAATATCAGTTTGAAATAATTTATTCATTTAATAGAAAGATTAGTCATAATTCCTGTTTGATGTAATTACTCAAACAGGAGTTACCAAATTGCGATAATTTTACATCGTAGTTATATAAGCTACCCCCTCTTTTATGTTTAGTTAACCTCTCCAAGCCATATTTTATATCTTTTCGTTATTCTGCATTCTATTACCTAATAAGTAAGGGAACAAATTGTAATGCACACAGCAAGATGATAGTGGATCAAGCACTGACAACTATTACATACACTCCTATAGATACATTATGAAACAGGTATTGCGGTTTAATAAAGTTATAAAAAGGATAGTATTCGCCGGAGATTTAATTCTCTTGAATGGTATCTTTCTATCTCTGTACGCACTCTTAGGAAGTAAATTCTTTGCAGATCCATTTACCCACTCACTTCCACAGGTTTTAGTATTACTCAACTTATGCTATCTGGTTAGCAACATGTCATCGGGCGTCATACTGTATCGCCGCGTAGTACGTCCCGAACAAATTGTATGGCGCGCCATACGCAACAGCGCCGGACACGCCCTATTCTTCTCCTGCGCCCTCACCTTTGGAAACTTCGGTATCCTCTCCGCACGTTTCTTCCTGATATTCTATCTCACGTTCACCACGCTGTTAGTCTGCTACCGTCTGTTGTTTCGCAGACTCCTGAAATGCTACCGCAAGCATGGAGGAAACTCCCGCAGCATCATTCTCGTGGGCAGCAACAGCAATATCATCGAACTGTATCATCAAATGACGGACGATGTCACTTCCGGATTTCGTGTCATCGGTTATTTCGACGACCAGCCCGGCAGTCGCTTTCCCGAAAAAGTGAAATACCTGGGACAACCCGGCAAGATTGTGGATTATCTGAAACGGGGAGGAATCGAACAAGTCTATTGCTGCCTGCCATCCGCCCGCAGCGAGGAGATACTCCCCATCATCGATTATTGTGAGAATCACCTGATACGCTTCTTCAGCGTCCCCAACGTACGCAGTTATCTTAAACGCCGGATGTACTTCGAGCTTCTGGGCAACGTGCCCGTACTCTGCATCCGTCAGGAGCCTCTCAGTTTCACCGAAAACCGCTTCAGGAAGCGTACGTTCGATATCGTTTTCTCCCTGCTGTTCCTGTGCACGCTCTTCCCCGTTATCTATATCATCGTCGGACTGACCATCAAAATCACCTCACCGGGCCCCATCTTCTTCAAGCAGAAGCGAAGCGGAGAAGACGGACGCGAGTTCTGGTGCTACAAGTTCCGTTCCATGAAAGTAAACGCACAGAGCGACACCCTGCAAGCCACCTTGCACGATCCGCGTAAAACCCGATTCGGCAACTTTCTGCGTAAAAGCAGCATCGACGAACTGCCGCAGTTCATCAACGTACTGTTGGGCGACATGTCGGTAGTGGGCCCCCGCCCTCACATGCTGAAACATACGGAACAATACTCACAACTGATCAACAAATACATGGTCCGCCATTTTGTGAAGCCGGGTGTCACCGGCTGGGCGCAAGTCACCGGCTTTCGTGGAGAAACCCACGAACTGTGGCAAATGGAGGGCCGCGTGCAACGGGACATCTGGTATATCGAGCACTGGACCTTCATGCTCGATTTATATATAATATATAAAACTGTAAGAAATGCGTTAGAAGGAGAAAAAGAAGCTTATTAAAACAAAGAGTTCACCACAGAGGACACAGAGGACACGGAGTTTTTATTTTCCAGGTTTATAGAAAGATCTTAAATTCTTCCTCTGTGAACTCTGTGTCCTCTGTGGTGAGCCACCCCATATAGTAATACTCTAAAATTAAGATAAATGACAAAAAGACTACTTTTTTTTACGTTAACCTGTATCCTGCTGGCTTCCTGCCAGTCCTACAAGAAAGTGCCTTATTTGCAAGACTCGGGAGAGGTGCAACGTGCCGTTGCGGAAGCCAAGCTTTATGATGCACGCATCATGCCGAAGGATCTGCTCACCATCGTCGTGTCCTGCACCGACCCCGAACTGGCTGAACCGTTCAACCTCACCGTAGCGACTCCCGTCAGCGCCGCGCAGAACAGCCTGACCAGCCAGCCGGCACTCCAGCAATACCTGGTAGACAACCGGGGCAATATCGAATTCCCGATACTGGGCACCCTGCACATCGGCGGGCTGACCAAAAGCGAGGCGGAAACACTGATCAAAGGGAAGTTAAGCGACTATATCAAAGAATCGCCCATCGTCACCGTCCGTATGGCCAATTATAAGATCTCTGTCATCGGCGAAGTAAACGCTCCCGGAACTTTCACCATCAGCAACGAAAAGGTCAACCTCTTCGAAGCCCTTGCCATGGCAGGCGACATGACCGTGTACGGATTGCGCGACAACGTCCGCCTGATCCGCGAGGACGCCGACGGACACCAGCACATCATCACGCTGGACATGAACCGGGCAGATATCGTCCAATCGCCCTACTACTACCTGCAACAGAACGACATCCTGTATGTCACACCCAATAAGACCAAGGCAAAAACAGCCGACATCAGCACCAGCACCACCATCTGGTTCTCTGTGGTAGGCACGCTTGTGTCGCTTGCCAGTTTAATCATTACAATCGCCAAATAAAGAAACCCCGAAAATGAAAGAAGACTTATACGACGATCTATACGAAGAGAAAGAAGAGAAAATAGACTTCCACGCCATGCTGTTCCGCTACATCATCCGGTGGCCCTGGTTCGTGGCTTCGATCATCCTCTGCCTTGCGGGAGCATGGTTATACCTCCGGCAGACCACTCCGGTCTACAACATCTCGGCTTCCGTAGTCATCAAGGACGATAAGAAAGGGGGCAACAGCGGAGGAAACCTCACCGCGCTCGAAGGCCTGGGTCTGGTCAGCTCGGTATCGAACATCGACAACGAGATTGAAATACTACGTTCCAAAACGCTGGTCAAGCATGTGGTCAGCGAACTGAACCTATACACCACCTATACAGCCAAAGGCAGTTTCAACGAAACGGAACTTTATAAAAATTCGCCGGTACTGGTGGGACTCACTCCGCAAGAAGCGGACAAGTTAGCAGCGCCGGCCGTCTTCGAACTCACCCTGTCGCCCGGCAACCGGCTCGACGTGAAAGCCACCATCGGAGAGAGCTCCTACAGTAAAAAGTTCTCCAAGCTGCCGGCCCTGCTCACTACTCCCGCAGGCACGTTCACGTTTACGCTTGCCCACGACTCCGTCACCGTCAAAGAACCGCAGACGCTCACCGCCGTTGTCAGCAATCCCCTGTGGACAGCCAAAGGCTATGCGGGAGCACTCAGTGTAGAACCGACGTCCAAAACCACCTCTATCGTCATCGTCTCTTTAAAGAACACCAACAAGCGCCGTGGCGAGGACTTCATCAACCGGCTGATCGAAGTCTACAACCGGAACACCAACAACGACAAGAACGAGGTGGCGGAGAAAACGGAAGAGTTCATCGCCGGACGTATCCGCATCATCAACGACGAGTTGTTCAGTACCGAAAAGGAATTGGAAAACTTCAAACGGGATGCCGGACTGACCGACCTGGCAAGCGATGCCCAACTGGCCGTCAGCGAAAACTCCGCCTACGAGAAACAACGGGTGGAGAACGGCACCCAGCTCAACCTGGTACGCTACTTAGGCGAATATATCTCCGCTCCGGACAAGCTCAACACCGTGTTGCCCGTCAACGTCGGCCTGACCGACCAGTCCCTGTCCACCCTTATCAGCCAGTATAACGAAATGGTGCTCCAACGCAACCGCCTGCTGCTCAATTCTTCGGAAACCAACCCGGTGATCGTGAATCTGGATACCAGCATCCGTGCCATGCGCGAAAACATCCTGACCACCATCCACAGCGTTCAGAAAGGTTTGCTGATCACCAAAGCCGACCTCGACCGGCAGGCCAACAAGTTCAACCGCCGCATCAGCAATGCTCCCGCCCAGGAACGCCAGCTCGTCAGCATCTCGCGCCAGCAGGAAATCAAAGCCGGACTCTACCTGATGCTGCTCCAGAAACGGGAAGAAAACTCCATCGCGCTGGCCGCCACTGCCAACAATGCCAAAATCGTAGACGAAGCCATGGCCGACAACGGTCCCGTCTCACCCAAGACAAAGACGGTCTACATGATCGCGCTCCTGATGGGGATAGGCATCCCCGTAGCCGTCATCTACGTCATGGGCCTGCTCCAGTTCCGCATAGAAGGACGGGCGGACGTGGAGAAACTGACTTCCGTCCCTATCATCGGAGACATCCCCCTGGCGGAAGAGGGAGAAGGGAAGCAGGGAAGCATCGCCGTCCGCGAAAACGAAAACGACCTGATGGCGGAAACCTTCCGGGGCATCCGCACCAACCTGCAATTCATGCTGGGCGAAGAGAACAAAGTGGTCCTGGTCACCTCCACCATCAGCGGCGAAGGAAAAACATTCGTAGCCACCAACCTTGCCATCAGCCTCTCGCTGCTCGGCAAGAAAGTAGTCATCGTGGGACTCGACATCCGCAAGCCGGGACTGAACAAAGTATTCTCCCTTTCGCACAAAGAGAAAGGAATCACTCAATACCTGGCCAATCCGCAGCATACCGACCTGCTGTCTATGGTGCAGCCCTCGGAGATATCACCCAACCTGAGTATCCTCCCCGGTGGAACAGTCCCGCCCAACCCCACCGAGCTGCTGGCACGCCAGGCTTTGGTGCAGGCCATCGATATTCTGAAAAGGCACTTCGACTACGTGATACTCGACACCGCCCCCATCGGGCTGGTCACCGACACACAGATCATCGCACGGGTAGCCGACCTCTCCGTTTACGTATGCCGTGCCGACTATACGCATAAAGCCGACTATACCCTGCTCGAGGATCTTCGTCTGGGCAACAAACTTCCGAACCTGTGTACCGTCATCAACGGGCTCGACATGAAAAAACGGAAATACGGTTATTACTATGGATACGGAAAATACGGACGCTACTACGGGTACGGCAAAAAGTACGGCTATGGATATGGTTACGGCCAAAAACACACTTAGACATCTCTATGATTTTATAAAATATGAAGAATTAATTATTTGTTACACTTATGCCATGAAAACCAAACCGCTATAAGAGTTAATTAAATTAACTCTTATAGCGGTTCAATTTCCATTTTAAAACATCAATGTAATTTTTTATCATCAATCACATTAAAACACGGACACTGCTTTATCCATTCCTCGGGCTCGATCTCCCCATTGGCGTTCAAGTCCGGACTCAGATCCCGGTGGCCACACACACGGCTGCCGGGATACTGTTTTAGCAGAGTCTTCACCAACACCCGCATCGAATGCACCTGCCACTCCGTCCGGGTATCCTTGGGACGTCCCCTCGCATCCAACCCTCCTTCATAACAGATACCGATACTCGTCGCATTGTGCCCTTTGGCATGCGCCCCTATTTTCTCTACCGGACGAGTGGACACAATCCGCCCGTCCTTGCGGATATAGAAGTGATACCCCGGCCCGTTGAAGCCACGCCTGCGATGGCAGACATCCAGATCGAACTCCGTAAAGCACCGGTCTTCCCTCGTTGCGGAGCAATGAATCACGATTAAGTCGATTTTCCTCATACCCCCTCCTTCACTTTTCGACATTCCTCCCACCGAGAAACATCAGGAACGCGATCACCCATTCCAAGATTCTTTGTAACTTCTTCATCGTTGCTTTGCTATATTAAGTTGTTTTACGTTTTCACCACAGTTTTCACCACAGAGGACACAGAGGACACAGAGTTTTTAATTTTCCAAACTTCTGTTTCACCACTCTGTTTCACCACAGAGCAACACAGAGTTTTAATTCCTCCTCTGTGTCCTCTGCGTCCTCTGTGGTGAAAAACTGTGGTGCGAAATCATGCCGTCGGGTCATCCACAATCCCCCCGTCGCCGTCGCCCTTTTGCGCCGCCCGGGTGCTCACCTTGCTGAAGCTGAGTGTCTTCATCGCATCCGCCAGCACAGGCCCCGGACGGAAGTTCACCCTCGCCTTGCTGATATTCGCCGCTTTGAAATCCTCCGGCTTTTCAGCTCCCTTGCTTCTCAGGCCCACCTGAAACGTGCCGATATTGCCCAGCCGTACAATCTCTCCCCTCGACAGCCCGTCTACCATTTCATCCTCCAGCGCCTTCAGCACCGCCACCACATCCGCCGAGTGCACCGTACAGGCCTTTTCCACCCGGGTCGAGATCTCGTCCAGACCCACATCGCCACTCGCCTGCGCCTGGGCATAATACTTGGCGGGATCATCCTTCTTCTGCATGTTCTTGCGCGCTACTACCGAATACGTAACTTCTTTACTCATAATCGTACTTTTTTTTAGAGTTAAACATCTGTTTTTCAATCACATTTCAAAGATACGACAACCTCGATGCGCCAATGACAAGGAAAGAGCGCCGATGACGAAGTTTGACGAAAAAAGAGTATAAAAACACGCTGCATTCCGGGTATTTTTTCGTATATTTACGGTAGATAACAATCAGATAATCAAAACCATGAACCAAAGAAAAGAAGAAGACACAACCGAAGCCGATTTCATTATCCGCTCGTACACCAAAGCCGAACTTGCACAACTTTACTGCCCGGGCCTCGATCCGGTGCTCGCCCTGCAGAAACTCTACCGCTGGATGCGTAAAAACACTGCCCTGACCCGGGCACTGTCCGAAGTCAATTACAACAAATACCGCCACAGCTTCCTCAAGCGCGAAGTCGGGCTGATAGTGCATTACCTGGGAGAACCTTGATTTCACCACAGAGGACGCAGAGGACACAGAGTTTTAATTTAAACACCTGTTCCGGGGAAAATAAATTTTTCCTCTGTGAACTCTGTGTCCTCTGTGGTGAAAAACGTGAAAAAGACTTAGACGTTTCCCTCGAAACATCCAAGTCTTTTAGTAGAAACTCTTAAGTCTTTTCAGAAAAGGCTTAAGAGTTTTTTCATACAAATGCAAGCACCTTTCCAGCCTCTTTTTGGGTCCAAAGGTCCAAGGTCCATTCTATGGGATGCCCGCTCCCCAGCTCCGAGTCGTCCTTCGATACGCATCTCCCTCTTTTACAACGAGTTTAAGCTCGACTGTCTTCCTGAAAAGCCGTTTAGCAGTGGTTTTAGGAATCCCCATCTCCACAGCCTTATCCACCACTTGGGTAAAAGTAAAAGTTCCTGAAAGAGACTGCAATACCGGACGCAATCTGAAATAAGGCTTTAAAGGCTTCGGCTTACTCTCGCTTTTCCGCATACAGGTAGACAGCAGCAGGCTATGCTCCAGCAACACATCCGTCATCAACATGGCGGTATGGAAATCTTCGTCAGAACATGCATATTCGGGCATCGCCCAAGCACACTCCCCCTTCCGCAACGCCGTAAGCACACAGGCTATCCGGCTCGCCATCAACCCGTGTCGGAGCACGATCGCCCCCGGCGAGTCATCCCGCTCGTTCACCACCTCAGACAAGTGAGAAGCAAACCGCAATGTATGCTCCGCCCATTGCTCCGAAGTAAACGTAACCTCCGTGGGAGACTGAAGCAGGAACTGATGTAACTCGAGCAGGCGGGCACTCAGACGGACAAACACCGCGCGATGATCCTCGCACCCCGCCCGCGGAGCCGCCGAACGCCACTCCCAGGCACTCTGCCCCGTATAGATCAGAAAACGACTGTACAATCCATTTTCCAATGAAGGAATAAAACGCACCAACTGATTGGGAGTGCCGGCCAGACACAAAGCCAGACGCGGATGGCGAGCCACCACCTGACGCCCGTTCACCTTAAAATCAGCCGATACCACTTCGTGCTGAAAAGCAGCCCGGAATACATCATCGTGCTTTCCGCACTCATTCCGGATAGCGCCCGACACCATGTCCAGCTCCGTAGCATTGATGCAGCACCCCAACTTGCCGCTCTCTTCCAAAGCGCTAATGATCAAACTCTTCGACACATTGGCGAAAGTGTCAGCAATTTACGGACAGGCTCTTTGGGACGTAGCGAAAAATCCGGCGAACGCTTCTCCGCCTGCGCCTTTTTCTGCTCCAGCTCCCACTCGAAAAACGCTTTATCGTACACCAGACGCACCTCATCATTCTGTTTCTCGTAAAACTTATGAATCTCGGCAGGCAGCATTCCGGCAAGCCCCACCACTCCCTTTCCGCCCCCGGCATGGGCTATCACCATATAGTACAGATGCGGAGAATAATACATTTGATCGTACAAAAGACGTACCTCGGGCAGGCACGCACTGATATTGACAATCATGGCCGCCAGCAACATGTCCCGCTCACGAGGACTTCCCGCCACCTTTACCCCTTCGGCCAGCAAGGCAGGCAGATGATCAAATACCTCGTCGGGAAAATAAGGCGCATCCCGCCGGAATCCTTCACTTTTTCCGAACAAGACATCCTCCAAATCCTCTTCTTCCTCCTCCTCGGGCATCCCATAGAATGGACCTTGGACCTTTGGACCCAAATCGGTCGCCACAGCGTCCGCCTTTCTGACAGAAGCATACTGATAACCAGAGAGTAACGTTTTCTCAATCTCTCCGCTTCCGAAATCAGCCTGCGCATATTTCTCAACCACTGTTTTTTGCAACAGCCGCATTTCCTCCGGCGAAAAACCTTTATACCGGGCATAGCGTCCCAACTTCAACATAAACGCATGACGCCCTCCCGTCGCAAACGGGTTCCGGACATCAAAATCATTCAGGAAAGCCTGCATAAAGCCATTCCCCGCTTCGGGAGCAACGCCTGCCGGACGAGCTCCATCCACCGCCTGCGCAGGATACCCCCCTTCCGCCTGCGGCAGTCCGTCCGCCTGTTCCCGCCACGGAAACACCCCGGCAGCGGGATTATAATACGCATCCGGATCATACGAAGCGTAACACGCCCGCCCTAAATCACGGCACGACATATCGCAAGGATGACCCAACACGCGCTCCAACTCACGGGCGACGACAGGATAAGCCGCCGCGTATTGCCCGGCATTCTCCGCATCGATACGCACAATCAGCTTCAAGCCCTCACCCGAGATACTGACAAAGGCCTCCACCACGTATGGCAATGCCTTGGCCTTCTCCTTCATCCCGGACAGTTTCTCCGGACAGTGATCAAAGTCGAACAGTGCCAGTCCGCTCAGCCGGCTCACCTGGTTCGCCGCATGTCCGCCCCGGCACCTGCCGGCTACCACCACTGCATTCAGGGCACCCTTCAGCTTCTTGGCTTCCTCGGCCATCCCCGTCTGCATCCACCGCCGATACGACTCGGCAAGCACCTTCCAGCGTGCTCCCCTGAGGTCATTATGAAACTCTTCCAACGAAATCTCTTCCGCCTTCTTTTCCCACACATGGAGGAAAAAGGAAATTGTAAACTCTCTCTTTTTCATTGAGTATTAAATTTTAATGTTTTTAATCCCGATCCACCGCCAAGCGCACAAAGCAAAACCCTTTCCACTCCGCATCCTCTGCAATGAACCATGATGCAAAAGAACAACAAACTTTTTACACTTCCGAATGTTAAAACCGCCGTAAAAGTCCCTTCGGAAAGCTTCCACACCCAACCACACACCACTTTCACCGTCCACCTCCCGGCTCTTTTTAACACCCGAATTTATTTTCTCACCTCCCGCTTCCGCTCCTGATCCTTCACCGTGTTACTCAGGAAGCGGCACAACCGTTTCATCTCCCGCATCTCCTCCCTCGAGAGCGGTTTGGGAAGCTCACGCACCAAGGCAAACACCTGTCCGGACAACTCTCTAAGCAACTCATTCGAGTTCTTTAACTTGTAGTTTTTTTTCCATTATTATTAAATTTAAAACATATGTTAATTATTAAAACTCACAAAAGTACAACCCAAAGATTAAAAATTCATTATTTTTTCTATTTTAATGAACAATTTATTGCATTTAGTAAATTTATATCTATCTTTGTAGCAAAATCAAACGTAAGATTCGGTTTACCCAAGCAGACAACTGTGACAGGTAACCGCGTAGCGTATCCGGGAGCGCCCCTCCCACTTTCTCAAACCATACTCCCCAACCGACATGAAATCCTGGCTTGCCGCCTACGTCCGTCTCTATCACGAAAAGAAAACCCGTGACCGCCTGACGGCAATGGGCATCGAAAGTTTCCTGCCCGTGCAGGAAGAAATCCATCAATGGAGCGACCGCCGCAAAAAGATAGAGCGCGTGGTCATCCCGATGATGATCTTCGTACACGTCGACCCGGCAGAACGGGCCGAAGTGCTGACCCTTTCGTCCGTCAGCCGCTACATGGTGCTGCGCGGACAAAGTACTCCCGCCGTCATCCCCGACGAGCAGATGGAGCGCTTCCGCTTCATGCTCGACTACTCCGAAGAAGCCATCGAAGTGTGCTCCTCCCCCCTCGCCCCCGGCGAACAGGTGCGAGTGATCAAAGGTCCGCTTACCGGACTGGAAGGCGAGCTGGTGACCATCAACGGGAAAAGTAAGGTGGCGGTAAGGCTGGATATGCTGGGCTGCGCCCATGTGGATATGCCGGTGGGGTTCGTGGAGAGAGTGGGAAAGATGGAGGCGGTGAGATGAAGGATATTAATAAATAAAAAACGATAAGATACAATAAGCCACGCTATAAAACGATCTATGAGTTCTACCGCCAACCGTGTCGTAAAAAACACAGGATTCCTTTATGCCAAGATGGGCATCACGATGTTCATCTCACTATATACCACCCGACTGATTCTGAATTCACTGGGAGCAGCCGATTTCGGTATATTCAATATCGTAGGTGGAGCCATAGCCATGCTGGGATTCCTGAACGCAGCGATGGCCGGAGCCACGCAGAGGTTTATGTCCTATTCGGAAGGGGAAGGAAACAAGAAAAAACAGAAAAGTATATTCAACATCAGCATCCTACTGCATTTTTTTATAGCATTGGCTGCGGGAATTGCGCTGCTGATCGCCGGATATTTTTTCTTCAACGGCATTCTGAATATTCCAGCGGACCGGATTTTTGCCGCAAAGGTAGTATATGGCTGTCTAATAGTCAGCACCATGTTTACGGTGATGTCCGTTCCTTATGACGCAGTGCTCAATGCCCACGAAAACATGAAATACTATGCGATCGTAGGAATCATCGAATCATTACTGAAGTTGTCAGTAGCACTTATCGTTGTTTATACTTTCTCAGACAAACTGATTGTTTATGGCGTTTTGATGGCATGCATACCACTGATCACGCTGACCATAATGCGAATATATTGCCACAAACATTATACGGAATGCACGATTGCACCCAAGAAATACTGGGACAAGACGATGATGAAAGAAATGACAAGCTTTGCAGGGTGGAACTTTTCAGGAACAATAGCAAGTTTAATAGGTAATTACGGAAATGGTATATTGATCAATCACTTTTTTGGAGTCGCATTAAATGCAGCTATGGGAATTGGCAACCAATTAAACGGACAACTATCAATATTCTCCAACAACATGCTAAAGGCTTTAACCCCAATAATTGTGAAAAAAGAAGGTGCAAGAGATAGGCAAAGCATGTTACAATACTCTTTCATTGGATGTAAACTATCTTTTGCGTTACTGGCTTTTTTCGCCATACCATGTGTAATTGAGACTCCTTTTATCCTTAAAATTTGGCTTAAAAATGTACCAGAATGGACTATACTTTTTTTTCGTTTACAACTTCTACGCACACTCTTAGAACAATTAACCATAAGTTTAGGAACCACATTATCAGCAGAAGGACATATCAAAGAAATGAACATTATTTCGTTTTTCACAAATTTATTGCCTCTAATTATTTTATGGTTTCTTTTTAGTATAGGTTTTCCACCTTATTGGCTATACATAGTAGCTATTCTTTCAATGGTTGTATTACCCAGCATAGCAAAGCTCTATTACTGCAAAAAATATTGTAATCTCAAAATCAAAACATATTGGAATATTGTGTTATTTCCATCTGTAATATGCGCCCTAATAGCATTCATGGCAGGATACATACCGTCAATACTATTAACAGACTGGAGCGCATTAGTGTGCTCTACCGCTTGTTCTTTCAGCACTTTTACATTATGTTTCTACTTTATAGTTTTATCTAAAGACGAACAAGAGAAACTAGTAACTATGATCAAGAAGATTACCCCTCGAAAGTACTGATAATACAGCATACTTTCAAATCAGGCCTCAAAATAAAAAATTTCTAGCACTGACAAGAATGTGTAATAAAACTATGTTTGGGACGCTTACAAAAAACTCAAGAGACTCCGGTTTCGAATCCTTGCGAATCTTATCCATATTATTAATCCTCACAATGCATACAGCATCCATTGTCTGGAAAGGAGATGTAATCCCCTTTAATGCTTATATAATAAGCATAATAGGAAGCATTGGAAACATTGGAGTAACTTGCTTTATATTGATTTCAGGATATTTTGGAATTAAATTAAAATGGAATAAATTATTGCAATTAATTATACTCACTATCGGTTATGAAACTTTATCCTATGTATTACGAGAGCATATAGGATATGAAAGCGGAATTCAAGGACTCTTAACCTCAATTTTAGTAATTCCATTATATAAAAACTGGTTCATCACTTGCTATCTAATACTAATGTTATTATCTTCCTATATTAATAATTATACAATAAAATGTTCACATACAAACTTCAAAAAGCTATTACTCACCTCTTTTATAGTCCTATCCATCATCCCCACAATATTTAATAATCCATATTATACAATTGTAACAAGTGGAGGTAAATGTTTTATCTATTTTTTATTTATATATCTAATAGGACGATATATAAAACTTCACCATGACAAAATTTTCTCTCGAAAACAAACTGTTGGATGTTTCATATCAATGACACTTCTTATTAATCTACTAAACTTCATTATAGGATACATTTTTCATAAACGATGTACCATTTATTCTATGGATTGCAGCCCTTTTATTCTAATATCTGCCATATCCATATTTTATTTATTCAAATCATTTACCTTCAAGTCCAATATCATCAATTACATATCTTCCAGCATTATAGCAGTTTACCTACTTGATAGCACTCGATTGCTTTGGGACTATTACGTTTTCAAGTTAGCGAATCATGCAAACAGTTACTATATGATAGTATATCTTGCGATGGAAGTCTTTATAACTTTTACAGCAAGTATATTCATAGATAAAATACGCCTCTATTTTTTGGGTAAGATAGAGCAAAAACTTATTCAACGTACAATAAACCTGAGTATAATATTATATAAAAGATTCAATTATGCAAAACATAAACTACTCCATTCTCATAAATACCTGCGATAAATTCGATGATTGCTGGGATCCATTCTTCAAATTATGGTCTTTGTACTGGACCGACTGTTCCGGAAGAATCTACTTAAATACAGAGTACAAAGACTACTCCTATCCCGAGCTAGATATAACAGCTGTAAAAGGTTGCGAAAGACATCATATACCTAAAGAGAAACGCGCAACCTGGAGTCAATGCCTAAAGTGGGCATTGGAAACAATGGATACCGACATTATACTCTATATGCAGGAAGACTACTTCTTGAAAGATACAGTTAAAAATGAAATTATTGAAGAGTATATCTCATTAATGGAAAAAGCAAAAGACATTGATTGCATACAATTAACCGATCAAGCCGTAAAAGCTGTTTCATCTACCCCATACAAACATCTGTATTCCGTAGACATGCATCATTGGAGTGTAATCTCTTGCCAAGCTTCTCTATGGAAAAGAACGAAATTACTAGAATTAATACGTGATTACGAAAGCGCTTGGAACTTCGAATGGTGGGGATCGAAAAGAGCCAGAATATTACAGCATAAATATTATGTAGTCGACCCCAATCAAGTAATACTAGATAAGTTTGAAATAATACCATATATTTTCACTGGAGTAGTCGGAGGGAAATGGTATAAACCGGTCGTCGAACTATTTAAGAAGCACAACATTGAAATGGACTATACCCATAGAGGTTTTTTCGAACGAAAGCCCTTATCATTGAAAGAAAAGCTATACAAAAAAATCGTACGACTCCCCATAGAGCTAAGAAGTTCTCTCGATTTAATGAGACTTAAAGTAAAATGACCCTTAAAACATTCATATTCAAAACAAAAGACCGCCTATGGAATGACTTGATAAAGCTAACCCATAGCACCCCTATATATCCATTCATCTATCGTTCTTATTGGCATTATTTGCTACATAGCAAACAAAGCTATGCTCCCACTCACGATATGTACTTTGCTGCACGCCCCAACCCGGGAGCAGGCATCGGACATCAAATGGCCAATTGGATAGCCGGTTATTGGTGGAGCAAACAATTAAACTTAAATTTTGCCCACATACCATTTTCCACTTCGCAATGGGATGATTTCTTAGGCTTCGGGCACAACGAAATCAGTGTGAAAGAGCTTCAAAGAAGAGGTTTTAAACTCAGACGCCTTCCCCATTTCTTTGAGAACGATAAAGCGTCCATATCTTTTATTAAAAAGATAATAGCATCTTACAATGGGCAGAAGGTTATATTTTGGCCTCCGCAAGACCATTTTTATGCTGCACAATATGAAGTGATGGAAGATCTAAAACAAAAATTTTATCATGCTCCTGCAAGAGAACATGAACAATTGATCTATGATAAACAGTCCTTTAATATAGCCATTCACGTTCGTAGGGGGGATATAATGAATAACCCTCAGAATCCCAACTTAATCATGCGTTTCTTAAGTAATGACTATTTTGAAAAAGTACTGAAGCAAGTAACAGAGAATTTAAATGTCAACAAGTCCGTCCATATTTATTTTTTTTCACAAGGAAAACCAGAAGATTATCCCGAATTCGCGCATTATCCCAATCTTCATTGGTGCATGAATATGAATGCACAAGATTCATTTCTTCACATGGTATATGCCGACTTATTAATAACAAGCAAAAGTTCATTCTCCTATAAACCAGCTTTATTAAATCAAGGAATTAAAGTCTGTCCACGCATTTTTTGGCATGGATATCCTGATTCATCGGATTGGATACTGGTTGAAAATGACGGAACATTTAATACTGCATCACTCAAACAAGCATTATGAATACAATTTCAATCTATCTCCTGAAAGCTCTTCGAAAATTATACGGAAAAGCATTTCGGATTCCAGAAAAGCCAGTCCTCACTTATGAAAAGAATCCGGAAAAAGCCTCAAGGATGATTTCAGAACTTTTATTGAATGACAAGCCATGCATGATCGCCCGCTTCGGAAGTACGGAGTTAGCGACAATCACAAACTATATAGGAGTGATCAATAAAAGAAAAAATATATTGAAATATATTCAAGGAATAGAACCTGAATGGTGGTGGAACCCTAATATAATGGAGCAAATGCAAAAATGGAGCGGTTTCTTTCCTCCTACACAACAGAATATAGAACGATTCTGTCAAATGATAATAAATGACACACAAGATGTTGATTTATTGGGTTGTTGGATAAAAGGAGAATCTATCTTAAACAACAAATTAGCAAACGCACAGTTCATCCATTTACGTTTCTTAGAACCTTTTTGGTCCTCTTCACCTTGGACACAAACTCTAAAAAACAAGAAAGTTCTAGTAATCCATCCCTTCGCGAAATTAATAGAAGAACAATACAAGAATAAAAGAACTTGCATTTTTGAAAACAGCCAAATACTCCCCGAATTCGAATTACAGACAATTCCTGCAGTACAAAGCTTGGGAGGTGAACACAGTAAATTCCAGAACTGGTTTGAAGCATTAGAGTGGATGAAAGATGAAATAAATAAACGGAATTATGATATTTGCCTGATTGGCTGTGGAGCCTATGGTTTCCCGTTAGCTGCTCATGTAAAACGTATGGGGAAAAAGGCAGTACACTTAGGAGGGGCATTACAGCTACTATTCGGCATACGGGGTAAAAGATGGGAGGACCCCAATTACGGAGTAAAAGCTTGGGGTATACCTTATGGAAGTTACACTTCATTAATAAATGATTTTTGGGTACGTCCTGGAGAAGCAAACAAGCCCCGCAATGCAGATCAAGTTGAAGGAGCATGCTATTGGTAATACCGACAATAAAATTGTAATATGAGATTCTAAAAAATGAAAAATATAATAATAAAAATCATATCTTATTATACTTGTCTTTACATTCGATTCTTTAAGAGATATATGCAGATATACAAAAGCATTTTATTTCTAACGAAGATAGCAGGTTCTTCAGAAAACCATATTAAAATAAAAAACTCCTCTATAAAGAACAGTAATATATCAATAACTGGCAAATATAACATTATTGATATAGAAGGACAATTATGGAGAAGCTGTATAATGATTACAGGTAATAACAATTGTATAGAAATATCTTCCAATGTGACATTAAATTTTTCAAAAATTATAATAAGGGGAGACAACTGTATTGTCAGAATAGGTCAAGGAAGTTCTTTTGGCAGTTTATATATGATATGTATGGGAAAACAGAATTCCATTGATATTGGAGAACATTGTATGTTTGGCGAAAATATAGAAATTTGGAATTCTGATTCCCATCCGATATTCAATACAGAACATCAGATAATCAATCCATCGATGCCTATTAAAATAGGGAATCATGTATGGGGAGGAAAAGGTTGTAAAATACTAAAAGGAGTCAATATTGGAGACAATGCGATCATCGGAATGGATACATTAGTGACTAAAGACATAGTTCCCAACACATTAAATGTGGGAATACCTGCACACTGCATAAGAAAGAATGTAAATTGGGATCGTTGTTTTATCACAATATAAGAACTATGATTTATTTAGTAAGAAAGATTCTCCCCTATAGTCTCATTATAATTACAATAACAGGATTAGCATTCTCATTGCCAATTCCAATCCCACTAGCTACAGTATGGATATGCAATTTATTAATTTGCATTATTTACATAAAAGCCAAGTCATTATTTCCCCAAACAGACAAAGCTTTTATCCTGATTTACTTTTATTTCTTATGGAATATCTTTACATTTACTAGAGGAATGTTCATAGCTGAAAATTATTGGGATTGGAAAATGTTATTGAATAATGGATTTCAAATGCTTATACCTATTTTTTGCTTTACATTTTCTAACCCGAAAATTTTATCTAGATTACTAAATAAATGGATGAAATATTCATTATATATATTCCCTGTCTTTTTGATATTATCGTTAAACACAGATACTCCCGGACGATATTTATCATTTTTTTATCTATACATAATATGCATCTCTACATTACCTAAAAAATGGAAATTGATAATAATAGTCATTAGTACTTTTTCAATATTTTATGATATAGATGCACGTAGTAATGGCATTAGAGTAATAGCTTGCCTCGGAATCTCACTTATGATCTTTTGGAAATATAAAAGGAATATAATATTAAAAATACTACAGCCATCTTTAATGATATTACCTATTATTCTTTTTTATTTAGCAGCGGCCAATACTTTCAATATCTTTAAAATATCGGATTACATCGGCAATATCGAAAGCAAGGGAAATAACCTAACAGCAGATACTCGGACTGGACTATACGACGAGGTTATACAGTCTTCCATAAAAAACAAGTATATTATATTAGGCAGAACTCCTGCTAAAGGCTATGAATCAAACCTCTTCAGTTTAGATGATATTAAATTCAAACAAATTGGAATTAGAAGTATAGAAAGATATGGATGTGAGGTATCTATATTGAACATTTATCATCAATCGGGTTTGATTGGCATAATACTTTATTTTTCTATTTTTTTCTATGCAAGTTTTATAGCGATTTATAGATCTAACAACATTTTCATAAAATTGATAGGCATATTTATTGCTTTTAGATGGAGTTATAGCTGGGTTGAAGATTTTAATATCTTTGACATAAACTACACTACACTCTGGATGTTGATCGCAATGTGTTTTTCTAAAAATTATCGGATAATGAGTAATAAACAATTTCGTTTATGGATATTAAGTAGTTTACCTTTTGGGGTAAACAAAACCCCAAGACTTCTTTTCAGAAAATCAGATAAAATCATCAAATCTTCACAAAGAAACAATACATTAATTTATTAAATAGATCTTATGAAAGTTATTCATATATTAAACGAATTAAAATTCTCGGGTGCTGAAATTATGTATGTAGATGCAGCCCCGGTTTTTCAATATTTAGACTGCGAACTATCAGTAGTGAATACCGCTGCAAGTCTTGGAGAATATGCCTCCTATTTTAAAAATATAGGTTACAAAGTATTTCATAAACCATGTCCTAAGGGTGTTATACAAAAAATAAAGTATTATGCAGAATTCGTATCTTTCCTTAAAAAAGAGAACTATGATATAGTACATATCCATAGATCAGACATGAAATGGACAATGTCATATTGCGCTCAAAAGGCAGGGTGTAAAGCTATATATACATTTCATAATGTTTTCAAGTCACACTGGTATTCCTACCCATTACATTGGTGGCTCAGATGGAGTGCTAAAAACATCTTTAAATGTACATTCCAAACTATCAGTGATTCCGTATATAATAATGAGAAAAGCTATTATCATAATAAAACTATCAAGATATATAACTGGTACGGTAGCAATCGCTTTTTTTCAGCCAGAGAAGGAGAAAAAGAAAAATTCAGAAAACAATTGGATATTGCCCCAAAGGCTCTGGTCTTGATATCCGTAGGTGGATGCAGTACCATAAAACGACATACAGATATCATTAAGGCATTACCCGAAATAACCCAAAAGTATCCTGATGCGGTTTATTTACATTTAGGAGATGGCAAAACACTGAAAGAAGAAAAAGAGTTAGCACAGCAACTGGATGTTTCATCCCATATTCGCTTTTGTGGAAACCAGAGTGATATTAGGAAATATTTAATAGCATCTGATATCTATTTAATGACCAGTAAATTTGAAGGCATCTCTTTAACTACAATAGAAGCAATGGCATGTCGTATACCGACTATCCTCTATGATGTGCCAGGATTACACGACTTTAACCAAGAGCAAGAATGTTCCATATTAATAAAAGAAGATTACCATTTATTGGCGCAAACAGTATTGTCTCTGTTTAACGATCCAGCGAAGCGGCAAAACATAACGGATAACGGAGTAAAATTAGTACACCGAAAATATGATATGCAAACCAACGCTACAGAAATATTCAAACTTTACACAAAAGGGAAATGAAATCAATAGCGGTCCTACTCACCGTCTTTAACCGGAAAGAGAAAACACTCCAATGCCTTGGCAATCTTTACAAACAACTCCCTATCCAAGGATATAGCGTTGACATCTATCTAACCAATGACGGATGTACAGACGGTACACCGGAAGCTGTCGCACAAGAATTCCCTGAAGTAAACATAATCCATTCGAAAGGAAATTTGTTTTGGAACCGGGGAATGTACACAGCTTGGGAAGAAGCAGCTAAAAGAAAAAAGTATGACTATTATTTATGGCTTAATGATGATACATTCTTATTCGACAACACATTAAATAAGCTATTGCTCCATAGTAAGCAAACCAATCAACAAGCAATAATTGTAGCTTCAATATGCTCCTCACAAAGGAATGAAACGACCTATAGCGGCCACACCTCAAAAGGGAAAATAACTCCTAATGGTAACCTACAGGAATGCGAAACATTCAATGGAAACTGTGTTCTTATTCCTGCAATGATTTTCAATAAGATAGGAAATCTGGATTGGACCTTCCGCCATGCCATAGGTGACTTAGATTACGGATACAGAGCGCGAAAAGCAGGGTTTAAAATATATGTGTCAACCGAGTATTTAGGTATATGTGACCTGAATCCCCACTTGCCGGCATGGGCACGAAAAGAAGTCCCATTGGTACAACGTATCAAAAATTTATATTCCCCATTGGGATATGCCGAACCGATCCCTTTCTTCCATTTTGAGAAAAGAAATTTCGGTTTATCTACAGCACTGAAGCATTTTATATCTATTCATATCCGAGTTTTATTCCCACAACTATGGAAATAGCCAATCAATCTTGTTTTGTTTTTCAAACAGATTCTAAGATCGTACAAGACGTATACCGCAACCAGCCAAACTATTTAATAGAATACAATACACTGTATAGGGATAGGGATTATTGCGCTGTCTATTTTTGCAGCAATGATATCTATTATCCGAATACAGAAGAGATTTTCAAGAAAAGAATTATTGAGAAGAACTTCTTCGAATGGTACGGTTCACGCATAAAAAGAGCGTACAAACATATCTTCATACGAGATGTATTCAAACAATGGTATTTGGCAGGAATCAATTCAAACATAAACACTCCGGAAAAGCTAATCGAATTTCTAAGAAAAGAAACCGAAGGATATCATACCGTGATGTTAGGAAGCTCTGCCGGAGCATACGCCGCCATCTTATATGGCTCCATACTTCAAACAAAGAAGGTGATCGCATTTAATCCGCAATACGAATTGAAATCGTTATTGAGCCGAAGTTCTGAAAAGATTAATCCTCTTGTTTTCAGACTAGAAAAGAGTGGCAAAAACAAATATTTCGATATCATCCCATTTCTTAATCCGCATACCGATATTTATTATTTCTATTCGAATTGTTCACAATGGGATATTGAACAGCATCAACATATAGCAGATCTAAAAGGGATTTACCAACTACCATTTAAGTCAGCGCATCACGGTATACCATTCCTAAAAGTCGCACTACCAGTTGTTTTAAACTTAAAAGATGAGCGATTAAAAAAGATGCAGAATCATGTTCAACATCCTATTCTTTTTACCATTAAGATGGTAGGAATCCGGAAAACAATCTTAGGAATCATAACACAGATTTATAAAGCATATCAAAAAAGACATTAAACCATTATCAATATGAATATAGCAGTAGTAGGTACAGGCTATGTCGGATTAGTATCCGGCACTTGCTTTGCGGAAATGGGAGTCAACGTGACTTGTGTAGACGTGAACGAAGAAAAAATAACAAGATTATTACAAGGACAAATCCCTATTTATGAGCCGGGGTTGGAGGAGATGGTACTCCGTAATCATCGGGAGGGTAGATTGAATTTCACCACAGATATCGCAACATGCCTGGACAATGTGGATGTTGTTTTTAGTGCGGTAGGTACTCCCCCGGACGAAGATGGCAGTGCTGACCTGACCTATGTACTTGAAGTTGCCCGTACAGTGGGCCGGAATATGAAGAAGTACCTGATACTTGTTACCAAATCGACCGTACCCGTTGGTACTGCAAAGAAAGTCAAGGCAGCCATTCAGGAAGAACTGGATAAGAGAAGAGTAGAAATAGAATTTGACGTGGCTTCGAATCCGGAATTCCTGAAAGAAGGTGCTGCTATCAAAGACTTTATGAGTCCCGACCGGGTAGTGGTGGGCGTAGAATCAGAAAGAGCCAAAGAGCTTATGAGTAAACTCTACAAACCATTTATGATGAACAATTATCGGATTATTTTTACTGATATTCCTTCGGCAGAAATGATAAAATACGCAGCAAACTCAATGCTGGCCACACGTATCAGTTTCATGAATGACATCGCAAACCTATGCGAGGTGGTGGGTGCGGATGTGAACATGGTGCGTAAAGGTATCGGAGCGGACAGCCGTATCGGAAGTAAATTCCTCTATCCGGGATGTGGATATGGAGGTAGTTGTTTCCCCAAGGATGTAAAAGCATTGATAAAAACGGCCGAAAAAAATGGCTACGAAATGAAAGTGTTGAAAGCTGTGGAAGAAGTAAACGAAAGGCAGAAAAGTATTTTATTCAGGAAGCTTTCAGCCTATTATGGAGGAGCTTTAAAGGGAAAAACCATTGCCATCTGGGGATTGGCTTTTAAACCGGAAACAGATGACATGCGTGAAGCTACGGCTTTGGTCACAATTGACGAATTACTCAAAGCAGGATGCAAGGTACGTGTATACGATCCGATAGCAATGGATGAATGCCATCGCCGTATAGGTGAGGCGGTAGAGTATGCCGCAGATATGTATGATGCGATTCTAAACGCAGACGCATTGCTGCTAATAACAGAATGGAAACAGTTCCGTCTGCCAAGCTGGGGGGTATTGCAGAAATCAATGAACAAAACACTAATCATTGACGGACGTAACATATATGATGCGCAAGAAATGAAGAATTTAGGATTTGAATATAGTTGCATCGGACGATGACTTTCAAAGAATGTAAATATCTGATAAAATCAGACTTAAATAGATTAACAAAAGTTAAATGGGGGGGGGTAAAATACCTATTTTTCAACGCTTCTTTCCGCATCACCTTTTGGTTCAGAATAGGCAGCTATTTAGCCCGCCAAAAAGGGATATTCTTTAAACTATTATATGGAATAGTTTTTTTGATACATAAACACAATCAATATTTGACAGGAATCCAATTACCTATCGGAACTCAAATAGGAGAAGGTTTGTGTTTTGCACACTTTTCATGTATCATCATAAATAGCACATGTACAATAGGAGACAACTGCACTATTTTCCAAGGAGTCACTATTGGTAGTGTAAGAGGAAATAAAGGTGGTGTGCCTATCATAGGAAATAATGTAGTACTAACTTCCGGAGCCAAAATCATTGGTGGAGTAAAAATCGGACACAATGTTATAATTGGGGCCAATGCAGTTGTTGTATCCGATATACCAGATAATAGTGTAGCCGTAGGTATCCCCGCAAAAGTAATATCAAATGATGGTAAAACAAAAGTAGAACTTTATTTACACAATTAAATAATATGTATGCACCTATAATCATATTTGCTTTTAATCGCCCTAACGCTTTAAAAAACACGGTACTTTCCCTATTGGAAAATAAAGAAGCTAAAGATTCCGATCTGTTCATATTCGTGGATGGAGCAAGAGCAAATAAACCTAATGAAAAAGAAAATGTAGCAAAAGTGCAGGAATATGTAAAATCAATCACTGGATTCAAACATATTGAAACATTCTTTTCCCCAACCAATAAAGGATTGGGCAATTCCATCATTCAAGGAGTGACAACTGTCATTGGGAAATATGGCAAAGCAATTGTTTTAGAGGATGATTTAGTCTTCTCGCCCAATTTTCTCGCATTTATGAACGAGGGATTAAATCGGTATGAAACAGAACAAAAAGTATTTTCCATATGTGGATATTCCAATAAAGTATCTCCTCCAAAAGATTATCCGTATGATGCTTATTTTTGTACTCGTAGTAGTTCGTGGGGATGGGCAACATGGCAAGATCGTTGGAAAACCATAGACTGGGAATTAAAAAATTGGGATAAATACTCTCAAATGAAAAAAGCGTTTAATAAATGGGGAGGTTCCGATTGTTACGGAATGTTGCTCTCAGTCAAAGAAGGCTGGGGAGATTCATGGGCCATACGTTTTGGGTTCTCCGAATTTCTACAAGATAAAGTGTCCTTATTCCCTATTACCAGTAAAGTAAAAAACGACGGGTTCGATGGGCAAGGCACTAATTGTAAAAAATGGAGCCGCTTTAAATATGAATTCGATGAAAATGGAGATAAAGAATTCAAATTACCATCTCATATATCACTAAATAAGAAATTATATCGTTCAGCTATGTCTTACCATTCTATTATGATAAGATTATGGAGTAGAATAATGTATATCATCCATTAAAATGAAACCAAAAATACTTTTCATCATGCACATGCCTCCCCCTGTACATGGAGCGGCTATGGTAGGTCAGTGGATTCATGACAGCAAACTTATCAACAAAACTTTTGAATGCCATTATATTAATCCATCTGCTTCAAGCAATATCACAGAAGTTGGTAAAATCAGTTTAAAGAAGATTATTTTCCTATTCTCTATTCAATATCAGATACTGAAAGCTATTATCAAAATCAAACCGGATATATGCTATTACACTCCTACATCAGATGGATGGGGGATTTATAGAGATAGCATTACCATATTACTAATGAAGCTATGCAGAAGAAAGATTATCCTGCATATGCATAACAAAGGAGTACGTAATTTCGCAAAAAAACGACTTGCTCAAATTGCTTATAAAATAAACTTCAGCAATGTAAAAGTAATACTTATTGCTAAAGAGTTGTATGACGACATTTCTGAGTTTGTGAATCCTAAAGATTTATTCTATTTACCCAATGGGCTTCCCCCTACACTATCGGAAGAAAAATATAAAAAAGTCATAAAACAGAGAAAAGAATCATTATACAAAGTGCATTTTTTATACTTGAGTAACATGATGTCAGAAAAAGGAATCTGGATTTTGCTGGAAGCATGCACCTTACTCAAAAAAAACAATAAAGATTTCGAATGTCATTATGTAGGCAACTGGGGGGATACTACCTATAAAGAATTTCAAAATAAAATATCTGAAAAAAAGTTGGAAAAACATGTCTTTGTACACGGGCCTAAATATGGAATAGAAAAAGAAAAATTCTTCACTTATAGTGATGTTTTTGTATTCCCAACATTTTATCATGGTGAAACTTTTGGCCTCGTGTTATTGGAAGCTATGGAATATGGTTTACCTTGTATTAGCACTTACGAAGGAGGTATTCCCAGTATTATTCAAAATGGCGAGAATGGAATTTTAATAGAACAACAAAATATAGAACAACTAAAGAATGCCATGCTTTCTTTTATTGAGAATCCCGACAAAAACGATATGGGTAAAAAAGGGAGAGAAATATATCTTAAACAATTTACCATTTCGAAATTCGAAGAAAGATTAAACAAAATCCTACTACATTCTATCTAAAAATGAAATCAAAAACTTTACATTCCATTGTGTATAGTTACTTTGCTATGCTTGTGGCATTTACAATTCTTATTATCGGTGTACACTGTATTCCTAAATCGGCAATCAACGCTAACATCATAACCTCTACTAAAACATTGCAAGCAGAGGGGTTATATAAAAAGTTTTTCGACTTTAAATTATTCCAAATGGATAATTTCACCGACACTTACATGTTAAATATAGCCGCAAGTGCAAACGAAAAACATCCCGTAGAAGCTGCTATGATGAATTATGCCTACACAAAAAATTTCATGGATTTGGCTTTTGAAACGGAAAAGACAGCAAAAAGTCAAACGGATAGCCTAGAACGAAGTAGTTATGGTAGATATTGGCAAGGATATCAAGTGATATTGAGACCGGCATTAGTTCTATTTACTTATCCACAGATCAGAATTATCAATTATATTCTTTTTACTACCTTGATACTAATTTGCACTTGGTTACTCTATAAAAAAACAACATTGGGCACAGCTGTTCTCTTTATTGTATCATTATTACTTATAAACTTTCCTATAGTACCCTACTCCATGCAATTTTCTACTTGTTTCTATATTGCTTTCATCAGTATGTTAGCAATCATGAAGTACCCAATATTAACTCGTAGTAATAGAGGATTGATATGTACTTTTTTTATAATTGGTGGCATAACAAGTTATTTAGACTTCCTCACTACACCTCAACTCACATTAGGACTTCCAATGATAACATATATGTTAATTCACAAACCTGAAAAAAGTTGGAAAACAGTTATCATGCTTTCTGTAGCATGGGCTACCGGATACGGGCTACTATGGGCATCCAAATGGATGATAGCCTTCTTACTAACAGGTAACAATATCTTGACGGATGCCATACAAAGTGCCGAATTGAGAACATCTAACCACTATAAAGGTATGGAAATGACCCTCTCCAATATTATAAAATTTATTTGGAGCAACGTTGAAAGTAAACATCTAAAAGGACCGTTTTTTGCCGGAATAGTTATTATTGTTATTGCAACAGGGGTTTATATAAAAGCTATAAAAAGTAAGAAAGTTTTCAAGCAATACAGCTACTTATTGTTAATAGCTCTAATAGTGCCTGTTTGGTTTATAGTTTTGAGGAATCACTCCATCCAGCATGGATGGTTTACATGGAGAGCCGGACTATTGACGATTTTTAGCTTATTACTATTTGTATATTACACGGTCGATATAAAGAAATTATTCAAAACATCTAAATAAACAGGCATCATGAGTAAAATTGCAGTCTTAATTCCTTGCTATAATGAAAGCAAGACCATTGCCCAAGTAGTAAACGACTACAAAACGGCTTTGCCGGAAGCCGATATCTATGTGTATGACAACAACTCTAAAGATGGTACAGATGAAATGGCACGCAAAGCGGGAGCGATCGTGAGGTACGAATACCGACAAGGAAAAGGGAATGTGATAAGGAGCATGTTCAGGGATATTGATGCCGACTGTTACTTAATGATTGACGGAGATGATACTTATCCGGCAGAAAATGCACGGGAGATGTGTCAATTAGTGTTAGAGAAAGGTGTGGATATGGTGATAGGCGACAGACTCTCATCAACCTACTTCGAAGAGAACAAACGTCCTTTCCACAATATAGGCAATGTAATGGTACGCGCTCTAATCAACAAGATGTTCCACAACAATATTAAAGATATAATGACGGGATATAGAGCCTTCAGTAGACCGTTTGTCAAGCATTTCCCCGTACTATCCAGAGGATTCGAAATTGAAACAGAAATGACGATTCACGCTTTAGACAAGAATTTCCTACTGCAAGAAGTTCCTGTGACTTACAGAGACAGACCGGAAGGGAGTGTATCAAAACTGAATACATACAGTGATGGCTTCAAAGTAATCATGACCATATTCAAATTGTTCAGAGACTACAAACCACTGATATTTTTCTCCATCATCGCATTTATTCTATTACTTATAGCTGCTACCCTTTTTATCCCTGTATTTATTGAATATCTGACTACAGGTTTAGTGCCCAGATATCCAACATTAATAGTATCAGGTTTTATAGTTGTTCTATCTATGTTACTATGGACATGTGGACTTATCTTAGAAGTATTAGTAAAGAAACACAGGCAATTGTATGAATTATTACTGAATAAATGATACCCGAATCATTCAATAAGAACAAAAAAGGGATATACCTAATGATTATATCCTCTTTCTCTGTCTGTATAGGACAGCTCTTTTGGAAATTAGCAACAGACGGAAATATAGGGTATTTAATAGGTGGCTTTGCTTTATATGGAATAGGAGCTTTAATAATGATCATAGCATATAAATTCGGCAGCTTATCTGTTTTGCAACCCATATTAAGTATCAATTATGTCATCAGTTGCCTCGTCGGACACTTCATCCTCTCCGAAGATTTATCAAAAACGAATATTATGGGAGTATTTATCATAATAGCGGGAGTAATACTAATAGCCGGAGGAGATTGACATGGAATATTTTATACTTTTAATAATGACATATCTCGGTGCACAAGCTTCTGTTTTTCTGAAAAAAGCGTCCGGAAAAAATAATTTAAAAGAGACGATTCTATCAATCAATCTCTATTTTGGAGGAGGGTTGTATCTAATTGCTGCCATACTTAATATTTACGTCCTCCATCTTATGGAATACTCAAAAGTACTCCCTCTTACTTCTCTCACCTACATTTGGACTATGATTTTATCTTATTGGGTATTTAAAGAGAAGGTTGGAGCAAAAAAAATTCTGGGAGTAATTTTCATTATCATAGGTTCATTAATGATAGTAGCCCCAATATAAATAACTTTCTCTATCAGCTATCTTTATAAAACATATCAGAGAAATTCAACAAATCAAAAATCACATGCCCACAAGATATTACAATTTGGACTTCTTAAAAGTTCTCGCTGCCATATTTATAACCAATTCTCATTTTATTCCTTTATACAAAGATATATCACCCTCTTTGGCCACTTTTGGAGTACATGGGAATGCCCTATTTTTCTTCGTATCCGGTTTTCTGCTAATGATGGGATTTGAAAAGAAAAAAGATTTATTTATTAATTGGTATAAGAAAAAAATACAAAGGCTATGGCCTTCCGTTTTTTTATGGAGCATTATAGCCGCTATTATTTGGAATACGCCCATCACTTGGCAAGACCTGGTGATCGCTGATAAGTACTGGTTTCTGCAATGTATCGCAATTTATTATATTTTATTTTATATTTTTGGAAATCTCAATATTTCTATTATGGGGGGGGAGTAAAATATGTATGCAAAAAATACTTTTTATGCTCTCTATAGCAGTATCCTTACTATACTTTTATTTCATGCCTAAAGCAACAGGCTCCATTTTTCATACAAACTTTCATTTTATTTGCCATTTTAGTATTATGATAATGGGAGGGATGACATATCTATATAAAGATAAAATAGAAATAACATCATTATGGAAAGACTGTTTATGGACGATCTTTTGGTTCGTTTTATACTTTATCATTCTTTATATAGGAAAAGGAAAACAAGATTATAAATACTACTTTCAAATAGTAGGCTTATTACCTTTGCATCTATTCATCTTCTATGCATATAAAACAGCCAGTTATCATTGGTGTACCACTTTATTTCAATCTTCAAGATGGAAATGGCTACTCTTAATAATCTCTAATCTTACTTTAGAAATATACATTGTTCAATTTCACATCATTACTGATAAATTCAATTTTCTATTTCCATTTAATACTATTATTGTATTTACACTGATATGCACAGCGGCATATATTCTTAAAGTGATCACATCACTATTTCTACAATTTCTTTCTCCAGTCCCCTTTGATTTGAAGAAAGCTATAAACATTAATTAAATAGAGATGATATCTGTACTTATCAACGCTTATGCTTGCTCTCCCAGCATGGGAAGTGAACCGGGTATGGCTTGGAATTGGTGTACAAATCTTGCCAAGTATTGTGAGTTATACATCATCACTGAAGGTGAATTCAGAGACAAAATAGAGGCAGCACTCCCTACCCTGCCTCAAGGGAAACACATGCACTTTTACTACAATCCGGTTTCAGAAGAAGTAAGAAAAATGTGTTGGAATCAAGGAGATTGGCGTTTCTATAAACACTATAAGAAATGGCAATGGAAAACTTATGAGATGGCACAGGAAATAATAGTCAAACAACATATAGATATTATACACCAATTAAATATGATTGGCTTTAGAGAACCCGGATACCTTTGGAAAATAGATAAGCCACTTGTTTGGGGACCGGTAGACGCTAAAGAAAAGTTTCCGACGGCATATCTAAAAGGTGCAGGCATAAAAGCGAACTTATTCATCAGATTAAAAAATCATATAACAGGTTTGCAGCTACGATATTCACGACGAGTACACAAAGCCGTGCAGAAAGCCTCTGTAGTAATATCCGCATCTTCCGAATCTCAGAAGAGTTTAAAGAAATATTTTCATATTGACTCTCCCTTATTAAATGAAACAGGATGTTATCCTAAAACAACCATAATAAACAGTACAAAAGAAAAAGATGATTTAAATTTGCTTTGGGTAGGGAAATTAGATTTTAGGAAACAGTTATCTTTAGCTCTAAAAACTATAGCACAACTGGCAAATCCTCAAATAAAACTCCATATCGTAGGCGGTAACAACAACGCCTATCAAAAATTAGCGATGGAATTAAATATATCACCCCAATGTATCTGGCATGGGATTATCCCCCATCATGAAGTTCAGGGACTTATGCGGAAGGCAGATGTTTTCTTTTTTACCAGCATAGCTGAAGGAACTCCACATGTCGTTTTAGAAGCGATCGGTAATAACCTTCCTGTCATCTGTTTCGATGTATGTGGCCATGGAGATTCTGTCAACGAACAAGTGGGAGTAAAAGTTCCCTTATCTACTCCGCAACAATCCATCAACGATTTTGCGGAGAAGATAACATATCTATTCAACCACAGAGATGTACTAAAGCAAATGTCTGAAAATTGCAAAGCCCGTCAAGAGGAACTATCGTGGGATAATAAAGCCAAGCAGATGATTAGTCTATATGAAAAAGTATTGTCACAATAACAGAGGAAAGGCACACCACATGAAAACAATATGCACAGATATCTTTTTTCAATAAAATTTTTCTCTTTATCCGAAAAAGCATACCTTTGCAAAGAAATTCTTACCACATCATTCGAAAGCCTGTTCTTCGTGACAGGTAACAGCGTAGCGTACTTATAACCACCCATTCCTTTTTCACAAAACATGTTGAAGCTTAAAACAGTTTCACTCCTGAAGCACAGGAGCGACTTATCGGTATTGCCTGAAGGTAAATTATTGATAAACACGATTAATGCCCATTCATATAATACGGCGCTGAAAGATGATGAATTTGCAGAAGCCTTGCTTAAAGGCGGAGCACTGATTCCGGACGGGGCAAGCATGGTGCTGGCTTTCAGGTGGCTCCGGAAAGAGAGCATAGAACGTACCGCCGGATGGGATCTTTTTGAATATGAAATGGGACGGTTGAACCGGAAAGGAGGCATCTGCTACTTTCTGGGAAGCAACGGGAATACACTTAAGCTAATTAAAGAAAAAGCTAAAACCATATATCCGAATATTCAGATCAAGGCTTACTCTCCTCCCTACAAACCGGAGTTTACACAAGAAGAAAACCGAATGATGATAGATGCTATAAACGAGGCGAAGCCGGACTTATTATGGATAGGCATGACGGCTCCCAAACAAGAGAAATGGGCGTATGCGCATCTGGATGAACTGGAGGTGAACGGGCATATAGGAACCATCGGAGCGGTATTCGACTTCTTTGCGGGTACGGTGGAACGTGCTCCGGTCTGGTGGCAGGAGCACGGGTTGGAATGGCTGTATCGCCTGATCAAAGAGCCTAAACGGATGTGGCGCCGGTATATCATCGGAAATGCCTTGTTCCTATGGAACATCACCAAAGAAAAATTCTCCATATAACATAAATCAATGAGATTAAAAAAAGCAGTATTAACGGTCTGTGTAATGGTGATGGCATCGGGAATCAAGGCACAGTACACCATGGGGACAACGGGAATGATGAACATTCCGACCGCCGAGATGCAGCAGACGGGAACGTTTATGATCGGTGGCAACTACTTGCCCAAAGAACTGAATCCGTTTAAATATAATTCCGGAAACTATTTCGTGAACATCACTTTCTTTTCATTCTTAGAATTGAATTACCGTTGCATCTTGCTGAAAAGTGACTATATGGCTACAAAGCCCAAATTCAATCAGCAGGACAGGTCTTTATCGGTTAGGATACGTCCGCTGAAAGAGGGTAAATATTGGCCGGCAGTAGTCATTGGAAGTAACGATCCGTTCAAGGACAAGGGTACAAATTATTTCGCGTCCGTATACGGAGTGGTTACAAAGAACTTTAGGATAGGCGAACATCGACTGGCAGCGACCGCAGGTTACTATCACCCATTGAGTAAAGACAAGTATATCTTACAGGACGGCATATTCGGCGGTCTCAGCTATACTCCCTCCTTTTGCAAACCACTGTCCGTCATGGCCGAGTATGACTCCGACGGATTTAACGTAGGAGCAGCAGCCAAATTATGGAAACATCTCTCACTGAATGTATTTACCCGGGAGTTTAAATGTATTTCTGCCGGAATACGATATGAATGCGTTTTAATCCATTAATCCGTATGAAGAAGAAATTGATAATTATAATCGGCCTGCTCCTCTCCTGCCCTGTCATGATCCATGCGCAAGTGGCCCGTAAACTCAGGGAGTTAGGTCTGGAGAATATCCGCACAGCCGAAGCCGGGGGAACAACCATCGCTGCTTTTGAGGACAATGTATATCGGGGAACTTATCGCGGAATAGGAAAAGCGATTGTCGCCGGAATGGAAGGCATAAGTAACGGAAATCTGGAACTGGTGGCGCTGGACGGAAACGGCATTCCCCAACTGAGTATCTGTCTGCCGGATACATTGATAACCGGTTACAAGGCCGGTAAGATAACGCTGAAAGAGGTATACGAACGAATGAGCCTGAGTTACAGCACCGACCGTCCCATGCGGTTATTGAAGGAAAGCACAGAAGTGATCAACCGCTCGGCATGGAAAGCGGACATCGTCCTGTATCCGGAAGTATCTTTAGAAAACTCGACTTTTGAAAAATTATATTCATATACGGTGAATCTGTCTCCTGCCGTGGAAATGGCTTTATGGAAAGGAGCAGAAGCAACAGCACAGGTGGTTTTCCCCATCGCAACCAATATGAAAGGGGAATACCGGAAGATACGGCCGGGTGTGATGACACTCTCACAGGAGATAAGGTTCCGTAACAACTTTCTGGGACGCATCGTGATAGGTAACTTTACCAATCACCGGATCGGCGCACAGGCGGAAGTGAAATACCGCACCGGGAACGGACGTGTGGAACTGGGCGCACAGATAGGAACAACCGGATATTCGGCCATCACGGACGAAGGATGGTATATCGGGACAAGGCAACGCATCAATGCGGCTGTGAAAGGTTCGCTCTATGTTCCGCAATTCAATGTCCAATTGGATTTACAGGCCGGAAGGTATCTATACGGCGACTACGGAATAAGAGGTGACTGCACACGCCACTTCGGAGAATATGCTGTGGGAGTATACGCCATGTACGTAGAAGGAGAGGTCAACGGGGGCTTTCATTTTGCCATCCCGTTGCCCGGAAAGAAATGGAACCGGAACCATGCTATAAGAATCAAGCCGGCCGAATTCTTTTCAGCCGAATACAGCATGGTGTCATGGGGTGAGTATGCCGATAAGAAAATGGGATATACCTATCAGACACGTCCGGCAGAGAACCGGAACAGCGGATACTTCCAACCGGAATATATACGATACTTCCTGATCAGAAGTATCGAAAAAGAGAGAAATAAAAAGTAATTTTAATATTTTCTTAATGACAAAAATGATTATGAAAAAAAGTGACTTATTTAAGATAGGTGTGTTGCTGGTGGCAACTACCTTGGGAACAACCGGATGCTCTTTCGGCGAAGACGAGAAGAAGCCGGAAATAGTAGTGGACCCTGCCGAGAAAACGATAGAGTACTACATCGCAGGTAAAGTTACGGAAGGAAGCACTGCTCTGCCCGGTGTGGAAGTAAAGGCAGGCGAGGCTACAGCTACCACAGATGCGGAAGGAGCATACAAACTGACGGTAGACAGTAAGAAAGCATATACCGTTACTTTTACAAAGGAAGGATACCTGAGTATAGATAATGCACAGGCAACCATTGCAGACAATGCGGAGAACCGCAGCATGGTGAGCTTAAGCGTAAAACTAAGCAAGCAGAGTCCCGCCAAGGAAATAGATGCCGAAGCGACAGAAGAAATAATTGTAACAGACAAAGGGCACAGTGACATGACAAAGGCGGAAGCAGCCGTAATTGTCCCTCCTGGAGCGATTGAAACAACAACCAACGTAAGTATCACTCCTTATGAAGAGCCTGCAGCCGCCACAACTACCGTGACAACAGGAACTGTGGAAACTCCGGTGGCTATTGCCAATATCGAAGTAGCAACAACGGAGGCCGTGACACTTGCCAAACCGGTCACGCTGGCAGTGGTGAACAAAGCCTCGGAGAATGCCACATTTGAGGACGTGGAAGTGTACAACCAGAAAGCGGCAACAAGAGCCGGAGAAAGCTGGGACAAAGTGGCTGATGCTGCCTATGACGTGGCATCGAACAGCTATACATTTACATTACCTGCCGGAGCAACACTGTCCGGCAAGTATTCAATGCGTATCAAAAGTAGCAAGACTACCGGTTCTGAGCAAATAGGCGAGACAAACAAAGAGGAGAAAAAGAGTAACGAAGGAAATATGACAGCCATCCCTGAATATAAAATCAACTTTGAGGCAACAGCCGGATGGGAATATACAGTGACTCCGGAAACAGCATTAACCAATGCCGGTGTAAACGCTACGGATGCAAAAGGAATGGCATCTATGATCAACAGTGCCATCGAAGCGCAAGAAGGCACGACAGGCATATACAAAGTGAATCAGGAACTGGTGGCCGGTATCAGCGGTAATCATATTCTTTATTACCTGAACCAGGCCAAATATTGCGAAAAGAAATACACGTTCAAAATCAGTGGCGGAAGAACTGTAACGATTACTCTGAAATTTTATACGGGAATGAAGATAACTTACACCAATGTGGAAGCAAGCCAACACTCGGGAGGTAAAGTTTAAAATCTATCCTGTAAACACCATTCTTTTAATAAATAACTAAATTATGAAGCTGAATAATATAAAAACAGTATTGCTCTTGGTAGGATTGCTGATGGCATTCGGAAATATGAAAGCACAGGACAATCCGTTCAAACCGGAGTGGTTTGTGTCGGGAGGTATAAATGGACTATCGGCTTTAAACGGTTCGGCAAGCAACATGCTGGGAGGTAAAGTATCCGGTGGAGTGTGGTTAAACAAGATTATCGGTCTGCGTGTCAACGCAGAGGCCGGTAATGTGTGGCTGAAAGGCGGATACAACGCTGTAACGGCAGGTGCCGGAGCAGACATCATGGTGAGCTTGATGAAGAACTATACAAATGAAGACAGCAAGTTCCGGCTGAATGCGATTTTCGGATTGGGATACAACTACTATTCATTTGATAACGACTTTCCGAATTTATCGAAAACGAATACGATAAGCGGTAATTTCTCTCTGCAGGCTGCCTTCAAACTGAACTCGAAACTAAGTGTCTTTGCAGAACCGGGAATTAAAATCAGCACCAAGTTCTATGATGTGGAAAATAAGGATGATGTGTTTGCCGCCGGCATGATGACCGTAGGCGTAATATACAAATTCTAATAACTCAGAGATTCTCCACAGAATTACACTGATTGGCAGCGGTCGTTTTTATACCGATAAAAGAAATGATCAACCGGGTAAAAATCGGTACACTCTGTGGAGAATTCAAAAACGGATTGACTAATGAAATTAAGTAAATTCTTATCGAGCAGAACAGGAAAACGTTTCTATAACCTCTGTTATTGTTGGGGAGCCTGTCTTGTAATTCTGGGAGCTGTATTCAAAATAGCTCACATGCCTTATGATAATCTGTTATTGATGATCGGATTATTTACGGAAGTATTCATTTTCTTCATCTCCGGATTTGATGAACCGGCAAGAGAGTACAAATGGGAAAGAGTGTTTCCGTTATTGAATGACAAAAACGCAAACATAAATCCGAACACGGGAGTAGCAGACACGCTGGTGACGGAAAAGTACCTGCAGCAACTGAAAAGATTGGAAAGCAACATCGGAAAACTCAATGAAACATACGAAGCACAGATTAAAGGCATGACCGAACATGCCAGGTCGTTGAACGATATGAATTTGGAAGAGTTGAAAAAAGAAATGGAAAAAATGGCAGCATACATCGAATTGCTTAACAAACAATACAGTCAGATGCTGAATGCCATGAACGTAAAAACAGGGAAATAACAGAAACACATGGCTAAATATACATTACCGCCAAGACAAAAAATGATAAACCTGCTGTATGTGGTGCTGATTGCCATGCTGGCTATCAATATATCATCGGATGTCTTGGAAGGATATGGACTGATGAATAATGATTATCTTCCACAAATAGAGCAGTTGGAAGAATATAACCGGACTTTACTGGAACGAATCAACAACAGCCGGAATGACCAGGCAACCTTATCAGCACAGAGCATAGACGCAACAGCAGGGAAGCTGATGGGCACACTGGAAGAACTGAAAGAAGATATTGCCCGGAAAGCGGACAAAGAAAAATATGAAACGGGAAAACTGAAGGCTAAAGACGACCTGAATGCTGTGCCGGAAGTATTCCTGTCGGTGACCGGAGGCAAAGGCAAAATGCTCAGGCTCTCACTGGAAGCATTCAAAGCGGAGACGCTGTCACTGATTAAAAATGAATCACACCGGAAACTGGTCGGCACTTATCTGGATACGGAAGGACCGGGCACAGGCATTTCCTGGGAAAAAGAGACGTTCTCCTACCTCCCTGCCATCGGTGGAGTGACATTTATAAACAAAATACAGGAAGAGGTGCTGCTGTGTGTAAACGAAGTATATCGGTCATTGCTATATGAAGAAGCGGAAGACGGAAAAAGCGGGACCTTTGTATTTATCAATGAAGACCAGATGATAGTAAATAGAGACGGAACGGTGGATTTGCCTGTAGTACAGATTACACCCACCTTAACAAGTATCTTGTATACCGACTATGAAAACCCGTTAAATATACTGACTGCGGGAATCCCATTCAACGAGGTGACATTCAATATGACTAATGGAAAGATACTTAAAAGAGGAAATCAATGCATCGCCGTTCCCAATGAAAAAGCACAGACAGCAACCATAACCGCCACACAGATAAAAAACGGAGTGGCAAGACAACTGGCCGAGTATCGATATACCGTAAAGGCATTGCCCGATCCGACACCCTATATCCTCTGTACGGATGACAATGGAAATACAGTGCAATACCGAGGAAATGTACCCATTAACAAACGGCTGGTATCCAACATGACACAATTGGGGGCTTCAATCAGTGATGGTCCGAAAGCCAACTACGAGATTAACAGTTTTGAAATGGTATTGATTAAAGGAAACAGTAAAGCGGTAACTTCAATAACCAACACCGGAAACAAATTCTCGGCCAGGCAAATGGAATTGATCAGACAGTTGGAAAAAGGAGATAAACTCTATATCACTTCAATTGTCGTGACCGGTCCGGGAAACAAAAAGAAACAGATTGCATCAATAAATGTCGTATTAATATAGCACAACCATGACAGGTATATTGGGATTGAAACAAAATAAATGGATCGTTGGGGCAGCACTGCTACTGACAACTTGTAACTTACAGGCACAGGAACAGCCAAACGTCAAGGAAAAGTTTGAAAAAGGTAATTGGTTTGTATCGGGTGCTCTGAATGGAGAATGGATGACCAAGACTATCGGTAACGTGTATGCAGGCGGCAAAGTCTCCGGAGGAGTATATCTGACACCTTTCTCGGGCTTCAGGGCCACTGCGGAGATTGGTAAGAACCGGATAGAAAATAATGCAGAGGCCACACAACTCAGCGCAAACCTGGATTATATGCTGACTCTGATAGGAAATAATGGATTCAAAAGATTCAACCTGACGGCTATTTTAGGTGCCGGTTTCAACTATTATGACTTTGGAGACAATGACCCGAAATACACAAGAGTAAACACTATTTCGGGGAACTTCTCAATTCAGGCTTCGTACAATGTAAACAGAAAGTTCAGTGTATTTATAGAACCGGGATTGAAGATTTTACCCAAATACTACAACAAGGAACTGAACAACAAAATTTATATGCAAAGCAACCTGACAATCGGACTTGCATATACTTTCAGAGATAAATATCGGAAGAGTATAAATAACAGTACCCAATCACTCTATATGCCGGAAACGGATCTTCTGGAAATAAAGCAGAAAGTAGGGATACTTTGTGAAGAGGTAATGCAAATGAAACAGGAATTAAAGGAACGCCGGAAGATAATGGATGGCCAGAACTTAATGATTGTTCCGCAAAAAGATGCACTCTCCATCGACATCATGTTCGATGAATTCAGTTCATTCGTCAGTGAAGAACAGGGACAGAAGATAGATGGTATAGGTGAATGGATGAAGGATAATAACTCAAGCATCCAAATCATTGCTTTCAGCGATAATCTTACAGATAAGAAAGCAGACCGGGAATTGCGCAGCCGCCGTTCGGAAGCCATCCGAAAGATATTGATAGAAAAACATCATATCGCGCCCGAACGAATCACCGAATCGACTCCGGAAGCAATGGGATATGAAAACAAAACGGGATGCAATGCCATGATTGTATACATTCCCGAAACTAAATAATAATAACCATTCACACACACTAATTACATGACGATTGCTGTTGATTTTGATGGTACCATCGTAGAACACCGCTATCCGAAGATCGGTGAAGAGATTCCATTCGCCACAGAAACCCTGAAGATATTGGCCAAAGAGCGTCACCGACTGATTTTATGGACTGTACGCGAAGGTGATTTACTTGAAGAAGCCATTGAATGGTGCCGGCAGCGGGGGGTCTCCTTCTATGCCGTCAATAAAGACTATCCGGAGGAAGAAAAAAATCATCACGGATTCTCCCGCAAACTGAAAGCAGACCTTTTCATTGATGACCGGAACTTGGGAGGTTTACCCGACTGGGGAACCATCTACCAGATGATCCATGAACAAAAACCATACGAACCCGTTCTATCTGACAGACAGAAATCGACCGGTGATTCAAACTGGATAGGGAAACTGTTCGGCAAACGTAACAAATAAAAGGAAAGGACCAACGATGAATAATCATGTAGTAATTATGGCCGGTGGCATAGGAAGCCGCTTCTGGCCGATGAGTACACCGGAATGTCCCAAACAATTCATAGATATATTGGGATGTGGGAAAACACTGCTCCAATTGACAGCCGAAAGATTCGGCAACCTTTGCCCGCAAGAAAACATGTGGGTAGTCACATCTGAAAGGTATAAAGACATTGTTCAGGAACAATTGCCGGGTATACCGGAAAACAACATACTGGCAGAGCCCTGTCCCAGAAATACGGCTCCTTGCATAGCGTATGCCTGCTGGAAAATAAAAAAGAAATATCCGGATGCCAACATTGTGGTCACTCCTTCTGACCAAGTGGTGATTGATACCACCGAGTTTCGCAGAGTAATAGATAAGGCACTCTCGTTTACGGATAAAAGCAGTGCCATCATTACACTCGGAATAAAACCCGGGCGTCCGGAAACCGGATATGGGTATATTGCCGCAGGCGAACCCATAGCAAGGGATAAAGAAATATTCCATGTAGAGTCTTTCAGGGAAAAACCCAATAAAGAGACAGCCGAAAAATATCTGACGGCAGGTAATTATTTCTGGAATGCAGGGATTTTCGTATGGAATGTGAGAACAATCACAGCAGTCATGCGGGTTTATGCACCGGGCATAGCACAGATCTTCGACCGGATTTATCCCGACTTCTATACAGAACGTGAGGAAGAGACTGTAAAAAGACTATTTCCCACAGCCGAAAGCATTTCAATAGATTATGCAGTGATGGAAAAAGCAGAAGAGATTTATGTACTGCCCGCAAAGTTCGGATGGTCCGATTTGGGAACCTGGGGAGCACTGCAGAGTCTGTTGCCCAAAGACAAAGAAGGCAATGCCACAGTAGGAACAGATGTCCGGATGTACGAAAGCCGGAACTGCATGGTACATACTTCACAAGAGAAACGGGTAGTCATACAAGGTCTGAATGACTATATCGTGGCTGAAAAAGACAATATACTGCTTATATGCCAATTATCGGAAGAGCAACGAATCAAAGACTTTTCAAAAGAATAAATGTTGATCCCTTTCAATATTTATAAGTCCCGGTTTAATGCCGGGCGTAGGGGCGTCCCGATGTGAATCGTGGCAGCTTTTATTTGTTTTGTTTGTGTGTGTTCCTCCGGCCAGGCGTGGTCGGAGGAACATTTTTTATCACCTATGATAAACCGGATACCCTTCCGGCTTCAATTAAGACAGAAAAGAGATCAGCACCCCTGCCGCTACGGCAGACCCGATCACTCCCGAGATATTGCTGGCCATGCAATATTGCAATACATGATTTTTAGGATCATATTTCAAGGCAATGTCATTGGCTACACGGCTGGCCATAGGAACGGCACTAAGTCCCGTAGCACCAATCAGCGGATTAATCTTTTTCTTCGTAAACAGGTTCACCAGTTTCACAAAGAAGATACCTCCTGCTATAGACAACGCAAAAGCCAGGAATCCTCCTACCACAATGCCGATAGTCGTCCAGTTCAGGAAGGCTTCACTCGTCATAGTGGCTCCTACCGACAAACCCAGGAAAATGGTTGCCGCATTCATTATACTATTTGAAGCCGCATCAAACAGACGGAAAGTATTGGCACCGATCTCTTTCACCAGGTTACCGAACATCAGCATACCGATCAAAGGCACTGCACTCGGTACAAAAAGAGCTACAACCGTAGTCACCACAATCGGGAAAACAATCTTCAGTACGCGGAGATTTTTGATTTCCGTTTTCGAAGGGTATTTCTTTTCCTGCTCTTTCATATTAATGCTCAGTTCCTTCTTGGTACACAAAAGCCGAACGACCAATGGTATGATAACCGGAACCAGTGCCATATAAGAATAGGCGGCAATCGCAATCGGTCCCAACAGATGAGGAGCCAGCTTAATGGTGGTAAAGATAGCCGTAGGTCCGTCCGCACCACCGATAATTCCCAAAGAAGCCGCTTCACTGGGTGTAAATCCCATTAGGATAGCTACCAACAATACGGTGAAGATACCCAATTGGGCCGCAGCCCCGAAGATCGACAGACGCAGATTGCGAAGCATCGGCCCGAAGTCCGTCAATGCTCCCACTCCCATAAAAATGGTCGGGGGAAGAAACCCTGTCTTTATAAGCATATAATATACAAAGTTCATCAATCCCAATTCATGAGCAATATCATGGAGAGGCATCTCCCAGATATTCTTCATTACTCCGTTCACCAAGATCATGCCATTCTCGTCAGCCTGTATCACTCCCATGCCTCCACCGGGGAAGTTAGCCAGCAATACTCCAAAGGCAATCGGCACCAATAAGAGGGGCTCGTATTGTTTCTTTATACCCAGATACAAGAGAACGAAGGCGATGACATACATCACCAAAAACTGCGGTTCGGCAACAATATTGCTGAAAGCAGTCATATCATATAATTTTTCAAATATTCCGTTCATCATCCTATCTTCATTAATACATCATCTTCAGAAACCGTATCGCCGGGATTTGCAGAAATAGCTGTTACCGTTCCACCAAATTCAGCACGGATGGCATTATAGGTTTTCATTGCTTCCACGTAGCAAAGCACATCACCTTCTTTTACCGCATCGCCTACCTTGAGCGGAGTCTCTTGCGCATTCTTCACCAGGAAGAATTTTCCTTCGAGCGGAGAAAGCACCTCTTTTCCCTCACCTGCAGCAGACGGCTGTGAAGCCGGTGCAACAGGCAGTTCCGTATCTCCGTAAGCAACTGTCACCCGGTAAGCTTGCCCGTCTACCTGTACTGTAAGTGTTTTGGGTTTTGCCTCTTCAGCAGGTGCCTGTTCTTTCTCCGCCCTGCGTTTTGCCACATCGGCCAAGAAATCTTCTTTCGCTTTCCCGCTCTTATAAGCTTCATATTGAGCCGGATGCATCGCATATTCAAAGAGTTCTTCATCGTCCTCGCCTGTCTCCCACTTCTTTTCTTTCATCAGTTTGCGATATTTGTCAAGATCGTCCGGATAGTTATCCTGCGGATTTCCCTCAAAGAATTTCCTTCCTTCTCTCTCGGCTTTCTCTATTATCTCAGGAGCGAGCTTGCCCGGCAGGCGTCCGGCTTTACCCAGAATCATATCCCAAATATCATCAGCAATCATTCCCCAACGCTCTTTTCCTTTCTCCATCGCGATAACATTCATCATCGAGAGATTTTTCACATACTGACTGAAGGGAGTTACCAAAGGAGGATATCCGACGCGGGGCCATACATAAGCCACTTCGTTGAACAACTTGATCAGAAGCTGATCTTGTGTCATGAAAGGAAGATTGTGTTTTGCCTTATACTTATTAATGGATTCCAGATTCGTTTCCAAATCCGCCATCAGGCTTCCCATCATTCCGCCCGGAAGTCCCGGAGCTATCAATAATGAATTCATCAGCCGGTTTTTCGGACTGATATACAGCCCCAGAAAGTCGTCCATGAATTCCTGAATCAGGGCCCGCACCTTCATATAGGCCTCCATATTAATCTCAGGCACCTGGAATCCCGCATCCTTCAACATGGCCTGCACACTCAACAAATCGGCATGTCCCGTTCCCCATGACAACGGTTCCATTCCGACATCCACATAATCACACCCGGCCTCACATACTTCCAAAATGCTGGCCATATTAAAACCCGGTCCCGCGTGACTGTGATATTGAATAGGAATATCGGGATGTGCTGCTTTGATATTTGCCACAATCTTGCCTAAAGAAACAGGGCGTCCGATACCTGCCATGTCTTTAATGCAAATCTCGTCCGCCCCTAATTTTATCAGTTCCAGTGCCATATTGGTGTAATACTCCACCGTGTGAATCGGCGAATGGGTGATGCAGAGTGAACACTGCGAAATCATTCCCGCTTCTTTGGCATAAGTGATGGAAGGTGCAATGTTACGTACATCATTCAGCCCACAGAATGTACGGGTGATATCCGTCCCCTGTGCTTTCTTTACTTTATAAAACAACTTACGCACATCGGCCGGAACCGGACTCATACGAAGCCCGTTAAGGGCACGATCCAACATATGGGTTTGTATTCCGGCTTCATGGAAGGGCTTCGTCCATGCGCGCACAGATTTATTGGGGTTCTCACCAAACAATAGATTTACTTGTTCAAAACCACCGCCGTTTGTTTCTACCCGGGCAAAACATCCCATTTCAACAATAGCAGGTGCTACCTTCACTAACTGGTCTACCCGAGGCACATATTTACCGGCAGACTGCCACATGTCTCTAAAAACCAGACTAAATTTTACTTCTCTTTTCATTTCCGTTTTCGGTATTATTCTATAAGATTAATTTTCAGATTTTCTCGATTTTAGTCACTTTCCCTTTTCCTTGTGTCACTACATTGACAGCCGCTGTAATGGCTGCAACAATATTACCGGGAATAGGAGCTGATACTTTAGCTCCCTGTTTCACAAGAGGTTGTTCCTCAGGGACATATTTATTAACTAAAGAGATGAGTAATTTTCCTAAATAGATCACAAGAAGGAGAATAGCAAAGACAGTTGCCATTCCGACTACCATCAGCAGAAGCGCTGTTTCCAGATTTTCCATATAAATTAAATTATTAGTAAACAATGTCGATTTGCAAAAAATCGTTCGAATTTAGCAATAATTTATTAATAAGTGAAAGACAAAAAACTTAAAAAACACAAAAGCGATCAGATGGCTCAAAATGTGTAATTACATTTTAAACCGTCTGATCGCTTTTATCTTAGCTCTATTTTTTTACTTTTGCACTATGGGTATCGGTGCAGCCGCAGACGAAATAAACCCTTTCAGACTCTTCAAATAATCGATAAAAGCCGTGGTTGTTTCAAGTTTCTGATTATTAAAATCTCCTATTTCATAACCTGAAAATAATTTGCTGTCATAACCGTCACCACCGGAAGTAATGAAAGCATCCAACACAACAATACATTTATCGTCATCACGGATTATCTTATTGGTACGGCAGTCGGTTATCGTTTCAATATTTCCTTTAGAATTCAAATGTAATTTTAAGTAAGAAGTTTGCAGAAAACCATTTTTATTTCTGCGTCCATCGTCCAACAACTGCTTCAATCGTTCACCCGTAAATTCATAAGCCACCACATTGCCACCGAATGGAAGCACATTACCGGCACGCAACCTTGTGACCTTTCCGGCCGGAATACTGGCACGTAAGCCCCCGTAATGATTCACTCCAATCACAGGTAATTTTTTCAATTCATCCGCCACACATTCACTTTGCAAGAAACTCTGCACGTAGGCAGCAGTCACATAAGCTCCCACAGATGTATAGTCCCACTTATTAACGGTACGGTCATGGATCAAAGCATCCTCATCGCTGGCAAAGGCTCCATGGAAATCGTTAAACGATACAAGTGACAAGGTATCTGTCACATTTCCCTTGACAGCAGGTATTACAGTATTCGATTTATGCTCTTTCCCTTTTCCACTTTGACAGGTGTCTGTGCTCCTACCCCCGTAAAAAAGCATAGCATCAACCCCAATGAAGCAATCTTCCGGATATGCAATTTTTCCATAAGTATATTCTTTTATTTATCAGCTACAAAGGTGAAAATCTATTGGATGCAACACTATATGTCAAAATTGGACGCTAACTCTATTTATATTTCATTAAATTGCTGTAAGAAAATTATAAATAAACCCAACTAACTAACAACTAATATGATTCATTTTCGGACACCCTCAATGATCATCGCATCATTCTACCATCTGATTTGATAATAATGTGGTATATTAAATCTATTGCAGCATTTATATCATCCAAATCACAAAGTTCTACGGGCGTATGCATATATCGGCAAGGAATGCCTAAACTTATTGTTTTGATGCCACTTTGAGTTTGTTGTAAAACAATCGCATTTGTACCGCCTACAGAAATCGGTCTTGCAGAAATTTGATACTTAATATTCTCTTCTTTTGCAATATCCTCTATTAGAAATGTCAGAAGAATAGTATTGTCAATACTTTTATGAATGACAACACCTTTCCCCAAAGAGATGTCTCCAAACTTCGATTTGGGGCAATTTGGAACATCTGTTGCAAAATCCACATCAATACTAATCGCAATATTGGGATTCATATTATATCCACAGATTATTGCACCTCTATGCCCGACTTCTTCTTGTACAGAGGCAACTCCGCACACTTGATAAGGCGTCCCTTTGTATTTAGATAATCTCTTTATTACTTGACTTATAATGTAAACACCGACTTTATTATCAAGCCCTTTAGATGAAATTCTTTTATCAGATAGGTATATCATATTAGGTTTCCATGCAACAACATCACCTATCGAAATCTTACTTTTTACTTCATCAGAACTTAATCCTGTATCAATCCACAATGTATGTAAATCAATATTTTTATTACGCTCTTCAGGACTTATTAGGTGTATAGGAGTTTTTCCTATTATACCATGAATTTCCTCTCCTAATGATGTTTGGATAATTACTTGTGAACCCGGAATGCACTGTACATCAACACCTCCATTTCGACGAATATAAACGTATCCATTATCATCAATATATATCACTTGGAATCCTATTTCATCTATATGAGCTTCTAATAAAAACTTTAGCTTTTTCTTGTCGTTACACTCATTTACTATGTTGGCATAGCAGTTCCCCATAATATCGGTATCCGTTGAATCGACATACGGAACAATATAATCTATAAAAAGTTTCCCTGCTTGATTCTCAAATCCCGAAACACTATTTATTGACAATAAACTATTTAGAAAATCCAATTCCATACGATATAATAATGAGTTATCTATTTAATCTTGCTCTCGTTTATTCTAAACTTTTTTCCAAATAACAGATAAATTATCGTCAAAGTTTTGATAAACAGCCATACACTCTTCCTCTACATTTTTACATTCATCAGTGATAATAGCACTTGTCCTAATAATGTTGGCAATTTCTTGAAATGACAATTTACCAGCAGACAAGGTAATCAAAGCATTTTCCAAATTACTATTCTTAATATTATCCCCTGATTTTGATATACGATAGAACGCAACTCCATCAGAACTTAAATGAGTGGTTCTATATGGTATTGCACACGATATATCCCTTTTGCATATGTCCTTAAATCCACAAAAACCGCCTCGGGCTATTGGCTCGAAATAATTTCTGTAATTTGCTTTTGATTTCAATATCATAGACCACGGCGTTTCGATGGAATAATTAGTATATAGATAAAAAATTTCTTGAATCTGTTCGTATGAAATAGATTCTATTAAAGATAAATATTCTTTATCAATCTCATTATTAAATTTATTTCTTAGTTGCCAAATCTTATATTGGTTCAGCTGCTCAGTTTCAGCAAAAACAAAGGAACAGCTTGCACCTCGTATGCTTCTTTTATCTATAATTTTCAAACCATACTCTTCAGGATGATTATACATTGGGGAGCCTGGTGTTGGAGTAAACACCGACGAACTAACCTCCACATGTCCTGGAGCAATATGCATCAATTTCTTGGCAAAATTTAATGTTTTCTCAAAAGTGTATTCTGTTTCAAACGCTCCGCCAATTATAAAGTTAACATAGATATATGGGATTCCTGCTTCCGCTATTGTTTGTGTAACAAACTCCAATTGCTCGATAGTTACTCCTTTTTTATATGCATCCAATATCTCTTGACATCCCGATTCTCCACCCAATTGAATTTTAACCAATCCCGCCTGTTTTAATAAGGGCAGAATATCTATATTTTTAGATAAGACATCAGCTCGTGCTTCGCAATACCATTTAATTCGACCTTGGTATTTATCTATCATTCTATTACAAAATTCCTCTGTTCGTTTCCTATTTAGAATGAATGTGTCATCCACAAGATTGATATATTTAATATCGTAAGTTTTAACAAGATAATCTATTTCTTCTAAACAAGAATCTATACTGCGAACACGTAAATTTGTATGCTCACGACCACCTTCATAACAAAAAGCACATCGTCCCATACACCCACGTCCTGTTATTAATTGAGAAAAAGTTACTTTGTCTGGATCTAAACAATACTTTTCCCTTTTAGGATAACCGAATTCATCTATGTTAGGATTTTGTTTCTGTGGTTTTGTTACAATTAATTTCTTGGACGAATTACAATAAATCAGCCCATCTATATTTGTAAGAATGTCTTCGCCCAATGCCTCTGATTGTATCAGTTTTAGGAATGGTACTTCTCCCTCTCCAATAATCCCACAAGTAACATTAGGGACTAATTGCATCGTCCCATACGGGTCACCTGTGACTTGGGGACCTCCAAGAATAATGTGAAGTTCTGGACAGTTTTTTTTCAACAAAGGTGTTAATGCTCTTAGCGCCCATACATTATCACTGTCCACATAAAACCCCAAAATACGGCATAAGGTTTTATTTATTAGTTTTGGAAGTAATTCAGAGATTTTATCAAAAGAATTATAGTATTTTATCTTTACATTACACCCGTATCTGTCTGCATATTCCGCAAGGTAATATTGACCTAATTGACCTATGCAATACGAGGAAAGCATATCAAAATAAGGATTAGCAGACAATTGAACTAATAGTGCGTCAATGTTTGTTATTCTACCGACAACTTCATTTTTATTTTTCATAAATCCGTCCATCTAAAGTAATTTTACTTTCTAAAAATTGCTGGTAAACAATGATGGGTAAAGTAAATATTAAAAGTCATTATATATCAATATTGACATTATAAAATAAAAATGGAGTCTGCTTAACCTTACTTGTTAAACAGACTCCTGCGAAACATTAGTCGCCGCCGTAGCCACAGATACTACAACCAGATGCGCACTCAACGTCAGCCTGAAGCTGTGCGATCTCTGCCTCATTAGAGTTTACCAATGCTACAGCATCCAAAAGCAATTCATTGTTTAACATATTATAAATGAATTAAAAATAACGCCTCCACTTTACGGCTATCGGCTTCTCCGGTTTCCTTATTCTGTTGCATAAAATTTCTTCTCAAAATCACAACACACTTGATAACACTTGATTGCTGCTTTAAGATTCAAAAGTTCCTGAGAATTCAAGTTGTCCTTATTCTGCATATATTTCCTGATTTGGTACGAACTTACAACCTTTGCTTCAGCAAGCATTATTTGACAAGTCCTTCTATCTCTACGACTGACATCACCTCTTTCATTGAAATTGCGTGCGCAACATGTTCTGCATAATTTTAATATGTCACATTTCATGCATTCATCATCAACGAATCTTGAAAAATCAGAGAAATCAATAGTATTCAGATAATCCAATATATCAGTTTTCCCATTAACATTAGGTAGAAAATGATGACAAGGAAACAAACGTCCTTCTACATCATATGCTACAAGTTCATCTACCGCACCGCATGTTTTTCCGTACTTTTCATTCGGCTCGTTATTAAGCAAATGAAGATAGGAAGCTTTCTTAAAAAGATTGATAGGGTTAACGCCTGGATGGGAAAGATAATAATCTGCAATCCTATTTAGCTGTTCTTCATATAGCTTTCCATCTCCTTTCTGCCAATCCTCACCCTGAGCCGGTTTTGCTTCAATATGGTAACCTTGTTCATGAAAATATATCAGTTCATCGGCAAATTTCGAAAGAGATTTTCTTGGTACAGTCATACTCAAGAAGCGATGGGGCATAGTATCTAACACCCAATTGATTGGTAATTCCGATGAATGGCAACCTCTATTACATTCCTGAACATCATCTTTACCATCAACAGACATAACAAGATTCAATTTCTCTTTATGTGCCTTAAACCAATCTTTCTTTTCATCATCAAGTAAAGTTCCATTAGTGGTTATGAAAATATCCACTTTGACATCTGTAATCGTGTCCCATATCCATGTACACAATTCTTTTATCAAATCGAATTTCAACAATGGCTCACCTCCAAACAAGTTAAATCGTACACCATCCTTATTGTTCGACTCACGTGCCAATTGAACTTCTCTTGACACAACTGACTTTGCAGTTTCCAAAGTCATGTTTTGAGACGTTTTATACTTCTGATAACAATAGATACAATTAAGATTACATCTATATGTCAGCATCAAAAAACACACTTTCTGCATAATTCAAATATTTTAATGTTAAGTTCTTATATCGTAGCTATTTGATAATTCTTAGCGTTTTCGCGCATAGGTTACATTGTGACATTTATTGCATACCCAAACTTCAAAGTCTCCATCCTTCCCTGTAACATCTGTATCATAGCTTCCACAATGGGCACACTTATGTCCACCTACAGATTGAGCGTGCGACAATACTCCTATCAAAAAAAAACCTACAAGAAGTCCTACCCACCAATAAGATGATAATATACCTGCAGTTATACCACCAATAATTCCTATTATCCAAATTAAAGCAGGAAATTTTGCCATCAAAAAGCCTATTATTCCATACAAAAAGCAAAGGACAAAAAAACCTATAACTATTCCGATAATTGTTCCCATATAAGTTATTTTAGCATTATTCTAAATAGCCTTTAAACGAGGGTATTGAAAACAAAAAATGTTTCAATAGACGTTCGTCTTTTGAAACACCTTTTTTGTAAACAAATCAAAAGCAAGAAATAAACAAAATCAGACAGATAATAAATAGGTTTTTATTAATTCATAAACAACTATATATTAGTCCATTAATGTGATAAGCAAAAGAGAAAAATCATTTTTTTTATTAAACATTTTGTAGTTCTAAAAATACCCTCTATCTTTGCGTTCAATTAAACGAACGTCTATTAAAACACTCGCTTTTTCATCTAATACAATACTATATATCAAATATTTACTCTATCAAAAGCGTTCATTTTTTCTTTAATTCCGCTTTTATTTGCCTGCCGATAGATTCCTTTCTACCTTTGCAACAAATTAACAACATTTAGTTATTAACAAAATAAAAGAAATTATGGACAAAGAAAAAGGATTATTTCAGATTGCGGACAAAAGTGTAAAAAAACGCCATTAGCAAAACACAAAAAACCTAATACAGAAGTAGTTAAAGAAGTAAGAGGTAGAAAAGAAGGAAAACCAATAGAAGGAATTACTTCGCACAAAGCAGAGCTTATCAGAGTGTTGATAGAATCTTACATAGAGGATGCAAACATACAAAAGATCAATACATGTCAGGCTTCACTCGCACGCTACATCTACGAAAAAGGACTAATCGGAAACATTAAAAACGGAATATTTAAACCATTATCCATCAGTTCAATATTAGTCTATATCAGCAGCATTTGGGAAGAAGTGGAAAACGACAAACCGCACAAAGCCATCATCCGCAAAAATACGCACAATGAATTATCATAATCCGTCTTACATGAAACGCCCCCTATCTTCGTGGCGATAACATTTTATCAACTTAAAAAATATACGTATGAAACGGAAAAAAAGACCGGCATCACAGAGTGAAGCCATGAAACTGAGATGGAAGAAACGGATTGTCTTTGAGAAAGGATATACCGAGCAGTGTGCCGAATGGATGGCAGAGCGTCTGGAAGCATTAACAGACCACCTGCAATACGGGCACGCAGTTATTGCTTATCAGAAGCAGAACGGAGACTTCAGGCTGGTGAAGGCGACACTGATCTATTACGAAGCGGAATTCCACAAGAAGTATGATCCCACAAAAATAGAAGGTGCCGTAGTCTACTGGAATGTGGACGAACAGCGGTGGACAACGTTCCAGGTGGAGAACTTCATGGAATGGAGGCCGATGCCATAGGGTGGGCACCACAGAATTACACGGATTTTCACAGATGAATTATTTCTATTTTGAGGAATCAAGTGAAAACGTCTTTGGGAATCCGGGGTAATTTGTGATGAATGTTTTATTGAAAGTACAAACGATTAATTTGAAAATACAATGGCAATAGCATACGACGGGATCAACTATTTCCCGATGGGCGTAAACTTCATGGAAGAGAACGCAATGGAAGTGATAGAGGCAAAATACGGAATCAAAGGCCCCGCAATCGTACTGAAGCTCCTTTGCAAAATATACAAGGAGGGATACTTCATACGGTGGGATGAGGAGCAGTGCCTGATCTTTGCCAACAAGGCAGGAAGGGAAGTGCAGGCCGAGGAGGTGCAGGGAATTATCGAAATTCTCTTTATCAAAGGGATACTGGACAGAAACAGTTATCGGGAAAACGGAATACTGACTTCAGAAAACATACAAAAGGTATGGCTGGAGGCAACGAAGCGAAGGAAGAGAGAACTGTCGGAACTCCCCTACCTGATAGTAAAACCGGAAAAGGAAAACGGAAAACCCGATACTCCTTCTATAACACAGGAAATTCAGCAACCGGAGCTGTTCAAAGGGGAAAAAACACCTGTTAACCCGAAAAATGTAGTACATCATGTAGCCGTTGACGCAAAAAATGCATGCAATTCCGGACAAAGTAAAGTAAAGCAAAGTAAAGCAAAGGAAAATAAAGAATTCCCCCCCTCAGCTCCCCCCGAGGGGAAGGAGGAAGAAAGGAAGGAGGATTCCGCTTCTCTTCCGATACCGGGATACGCCTTCAATACGATGACACACAATTATCCGGGACTGATGGACACGCTGAAGAGATTGAGCGTTACCGACACCGGGGAAGTAAACTCCATACTCAGGCTGTCGGACTATGGAAGGAAGGGAACGACGGTGTGGCGGCTGATTGCCAACACTTGCTGGAGTGACATAGGGGCAAAAGGAAGGTATCTGATAGCGGCACTGAATAAGGCGAAAAGAAGATAGCAGGGAGTATGAGTCCCCGATTTGTAGTTGACAAAAAAGCAAGTATATCGGTTTTAGCCAGCAGAGACCTTCAGTGAGACAAAGAAGTAAAGGTCAAACTTAACAAGCTGAAAAACAAGCTATTCAAAGTACAAAACATCTGTCAGTAAAAGCTTTGTTTTAACACAGAGTTAAAGTTTATTCTTTGGATGCAAATAACAAGTGTTTTAAATGCAAAAGACTTGCTATTTGCATTTAAAAATAAAAATGGCCGGAAAAGGGGTTAACAATGTTAATTGTTACGATATTATTCTCACCTAGGGATATGTCCTTTATACACCATTAATATAGAACAAATCGTATTACCTATTTTCGATTTGGAACGTTCTGTTTGTGATGCGATTAAGTATCGCAACAAAGTAGGCATTGATGTGATGGCAGAAGTTATTCAAACCTATCTAAAGCTACCAGAAAGGATTATATAGAGAATCACGTTGTCCTCAGTTCTGCATTTGCAGAGAGCCTCAATTTGAACATCAGATGGAATGCGTTTATAAAAAGACTTAAGGCATCAACTCAACTTAATTTTTCTGAAGTGACAAGTTATCTTCAAGATCAACTCAAGCCTTATTGGGAAAAATTGAAGTAACAAGAAGGATAATATCTTATTCCTGTCACATGAAAAAAAAGTTTAAACCAGCATTACTCCTTGATATGTTGATATGTTGTATGAAATTATATACCAAGTGCCAACTTACGAATTCATCAACTAAAAATCCCTCAATAAGCCCCTATTCCGGGCTGCGAGGTGATAAATTACAATAAACTGGCAATAAATTCTTATCTTTATCACAGCATAAAGAGAGATTTTGAACTATCTTTGTGGTAGAATAGATTAGCAAACAAGCAGATCTATATAGTAAATCATATATTAACTACTTAAAAATCAAAAGAGAATATGTCAATGCATACTTGGTTTGAGTGTAAGATCCGTTACGAGAAATTGATGGAAAACGGAATGAACAAGAAAGTTACTGAACCTTATCTCGTGGATGCACTCAGCTTTACAGAAGCAGAAGCACGCATTATTGAGGAGATGACCCCGTTCATTACAGGAGAATTTACCGTATCGGATATCAAACGAGCCAACTATAGTGAACTTTTCCCCAGCGAAGAAGAGGCTGCTGACCGCTGGTTTAAGTGTAAACTGATTTTTATCACACTGGACGAAAAAAGCGGTGCCGAAAAGAAAACATCGACTCAAGTTTTGGTGCAGGCCGCCGATCTGCGCGATGCTGTAAAGAAGCTGGATGAAGGCATGAAAGGTACAATGGCTGATTATCAGATCGGTTCTGTTGCTGAAACAGCAATTATGGATGTATATCCGTATAGTTCTGAGCCTAATGATAAACCGGAAGTATAATAAATGAATACGATTCACCACAGAGTACACGGAGGACACAGAGTTTTAATCTCTTGTTTATTAAGATGTTTAAGAGAAAGATATTCTCTATGTTCTCTGTGTCCTCTGTGGTGAATAAAACTCAAAACCAATACAAAATGAATGTTACTGATAACTTAAAGCAGGTCCTGGCCGAATTGCCATCCGGCGTTCGACTGGTTGCGGTTTCGAAATTCCACCCGAACGAAGCTATTGAAGAAGCTTATCGTGCAGGACAGAGAATTTTCGGAGAAAGCAAAGTGCAGGAGATGACAGGCAAGTATGAAAGCCTGCCCAAGGACATTGAGTGGCATTTTATCGGGCACTTGCAGACAAACAAAATCAAATATATGGCTCCGTATGTGTCCATGATTCATGGAATCGACTCGTACAAGTTGTTAGCGGAAGTAAATAAACAAGCTATCAAAGCAGGAAGAGTCATTCGCTGTTTGCTGCAAATACATATTGCCCAGGAAGAAACCAAATTTGGTTTCAGTTTTGACGAATGCAAGGAGATGTTGAATGCCGACGAATGGAAAGCACTGGCAAACATACAGATATGCGGACTGATGGGAATGGCTACCAACACAGATTCGAAAGAACAAATCGAACGGGAATTCCGTTCTTTAAATTGTTTCTTCCACGAAGTGAAAAAACAATATTTTGCTGACGAACCGACTTTTTGCGAACTCTCAATGGGGATGTCCCACGATTATCACCTCGCCATTGCAGAAGGCAGCACGCTGGTAAGAGTAGGAAGTAAAATTTTCGGGGAAAGAGTTTATTAATAATTGAAACAATGAAACAGAAAATTCATTGAAAAACCATTAACAATAATTACCATGGCCGACTTAAAAACAACCTTTGCGGGATTGACTTTAAAAAATCCTGTTATCATCAGTAGTTCGGGACTCACTAACAGCGCTGCTAAAAACGCTAAGCTGGAAGCAGCCGGTGCAGGAGCTATTGTCCTGAAATCACTGTTCGAAGAGCAAATTATGCTGGAAGCTGACCGCTTGAGAAACCCGTCTTATTATCCGGAAGGAAGTGACTATCTGGCTGAATATATCCGCAATCACAAACTGGCTGAATATCTGGAACTGATTAAAGAAAGCAAAAAGGCCTGCACCATTCCCGTCATTGCAAGTATAAACTGCTATACTGACTCAGAATGGATAGACTTTGCCAAGCAAATAGAAGAAGCCGGTGCAGATGCGCTGGAAATCAACATTCTTGCTTTGCAATCGGACATCCAATATAAATATGGTTCATTTGAACAGCGTCACATCGATATCTTAAGCCATATAAAGAAAACGATTCGTATTCCGGTTATTATGAAGTTAGGCAGTAACTTTACGAATCCCGTAGCCCTGATCGATCAACTATATGCCAACGGTGCAGCGGCAGTTGTTCTCTTCAACCGTTTCTATCAACCGGATATTGATGTAGAGAAGATGGAGCATACTTCAGGTGACGTGTTCAGCAACGCGTCCGACCTTTCGGCAACCCTGCGTTGGATAGGTATTTCTTCATCATTGGTTACTAAAATAGATTATGCCGCTTCGGGAGGTATTCATAAACCGGACGCAATCGTAAAAGCCATTTTAGCCGGAGCATCTGCCATAGAGGTATGCAGTGCCATTTATCAGAACACCAACTTGTTTATAGGAGAAATGAACCGTTTTTTGGGTGCATGGATGGAAAGAAAAGGCTTCAAACACATCTCGCAATTCAAAGGTAAATTGAACGCCAAAGATGTAGAAGGTATCAATATGTTTGAACGTACTCAATTCCTGAAATATTTTTCTGAGAAATAAAGATAATAACGATGAACGGTGAACAAGCTTCACAGCTTGCTCACCGCTCTTTTTAATCCATAGTTCTTTTTAAATTCAAATTTCATTGAGACGCTTCAGGTCTGTAATTGGCCTACAAAAATTTCTGGTAAGCTTTTGCTAATTTTTCATCATAACGATTCTCCTTATAAGCAGGACCATTGTAACGTCTGGCAAACTCTGCCCAGTCTTTGGCTTGCAAAGCGGGAAGCATTCCGGATTGTTTGATAAATCGGGCAGACAATATTAACTGGCTGCATTCACTCGCACACATAGCTTTTACAAAACTGTCGACACTCTTCTCTCCGCAGGCCGCATAGTTAAAACCCATAATCTGGAACATCCCCCAACTGGCAGAAGCATCCGCTGCTTCATGATTGATTTGGCGGGCTTGTTCCAAACGATCGTATTCACCCATACCGCCTTTATAATGTCCTTTCTCCCATTTGGGATAGAGAATGTTTTCATTCCCTTTCACATGCGATTCAGGATTGATATTCCGCTTTTTCAACTGATTCCAGAAAATATGACCTTCGAAAAGGATAGCGGGCTTACCGGGAGAAAAGAATCCTCCTTTTCCGCCTGTCTCCACTTGCTGTACGGCTTTTAAAGCAGCCACTTCCACATCGAGCAATCGGGCGACAAGAACGAAATCTTCTTCTGTCAAACGTTCAGTAGTGGGACGTCCTGTAAAAAACAGGGATTCCCAGGTACGGTATCCCACGATCCCATCAGCATCCAGTTGGCTTTTCTGTTGAAAATCAACAACCGATTCTTTCATTTCCTGTGTGAAAATCCGGCTTTCATTCACTGAATAGCCATTGCGTTTCAGCCCCTGACACAACAAGAGAGCTTCTTCGCCTTCATAATCCAATTTAATCGTTTTCATATTCCAATTAGTTTTTATTTATCATCTCATCTGTCCTGCCTTTTCCAGCTCGTAAAGCGACTTATAGGCACGATATATAAACAGGAAGAATTCATAACCGGTAAAATAACCGTCTGTACCAATACCACTATTTCCCGATGAAGTACCACTAAAGAATTTTCCGTCCGGCAGAATGTCCGTCTGGACAAGTTTGGGATAATAAACTTCTTTCCATAATTTCATGTCTTCACCTGAGAATGAAGCACATCCTTTTTCTGCCGGAAATCTGTTCACGTACTTTTCCAGCATTGCCGCACACTCCATCAGGAGTTTTTTTTGTTCATTGGCGTTTGCGCCCATTTTATTTAATATAGGATTCATACTCTTTTATTTTTTAATGTTTAATTCAAATCTTATTTCACTAATCCTGGGTTTAAGACCCATATAGTCAATCTTTAAGACCGCAACTGTATTTTCCTTGTTACGACAAGTCACCTTGTTAGTAAAATACAAATTCCCGCTTTCGTCCGGAAAAACAGCAGTGCAATGCAAGTGCTCTCCTGTCTGGCGATAAGTCAGCAAACGCTGATCGCACATACGCAAGAAAAACAAAAAGGCATTTACAAAACTATCGACATGGATAATCCGTATTTCGGGATGATAACTACTGAGAGGCTTACCGACCAGTTTGTTATCTTTCAACAGAAAACAACGTGCCTGTTCCGCACATTTGTCTGCCGGCATCGTAACGGAAGGTTCATTTATCGTTATTTCAGCTGCATTATCCACTTCCGGCTGAGGAACGGCTTCCGAAACTACAACAGTTTCCGTATTTTCCTTTCGGAACGGATGGCGGATCTTCTCCCCCACCCGTTTGAAAAAAGTTAATTTCATAGTCCGTACACTTAGCCGTTGAATTTGCTCTTTCTCTCCAGATTCTCTTGTGCATTCTGCACTTTCCGTAATGCGTCAAAAGCCGGTTTTGATTTCATACGGTCTATGTTCAAACGCAAGTGACAGGATGGACATTGCAAGGCATTGGATGTCAACAACTCAAAAATCGATGTTTCAATAAACGTTCCGCATTGCGGACACTTCATCCCGGCTTTCTGTTCACGGGCATGTTCTGCTACATTATTCATTTCTTTCCTCCTTCCGTTATTTCTTCAGTTTCAGTCTCTTCTACTTGCATATTGCTTGCCGTCAGATGTAGTAAGTTGGACAATCCGGCAGGCACATCTGCCTGACGCATCTTCACCTTTACTTTCATATTCGCCGACAAGCTCTGCTGCACATTTGAGGTGCTGCTGCCCTCTCCCTGTTTGGGAGCCAGCGAAGCCCGGAGTTTAAATCCTCCCCCACTTTGCGGCTCACTCACGCTTTTGCCTTCTTCCAGCGAGAATTTCTCTTCTGCTGTCTCCGATAAAGCATCCAGGATTTTAATATCAAAATCGAAATCCGCCTCCTGCACTTGTAACAGTGGCAAAGGTACCAGCGTAAGTATCGGGATACTCACACTTTGTTTTCTTCCTCCACCGGCATCCTGACTCTGATAGTTGAACGTAAGCATACGTATCTTACCGGTCCGTCCTGTTGCAGGATCATAAGATTCAAATGCTATTTTCATCAAATAATCCAGATACCTTTGCGAAGATAATGAATCTGCTTCAATTGTTGCGATCAAAGGACCGGCAATTAATTGCTGAAGTTCCATTACCTGACTACTAACGCTCCTAACTTTCTTTTTATCCATATTGTACCAATTGATTAGGATTGATTATCGCATCACAAAATCTTCCAGTAACGAATCATCGTCCGTTTGACTGACTGAATAATTGCGAGGACTGAACTTGATCTTAAAACTGTGTATCGCTTCTTCAGGCATATTCATCAGTTCATCAGCCGTGATGGCCACATCCAGCTGTGGAAATGAATGAAGACTTTTGAAGTTAGCGTCTACCGAGAGCTTTTTCACAATAGCTTCCATCGCTTTTATAATGTTCTTTTCAGCGGTATCACGAAGTTTTTCTCCATCTTCTCCGGCAAAAAGATCATCGAGGTCCGTATCATAAAGAAACTTTTTACGCACGACATCCGTCAGCCTGCTGATCACAACATCGTTGTTCACAGAACCATTGCTGCTGTCTACGGCATCATAAAGGTTATTCCGGAAAGAGTTTCTCATATTACGGCTCAGAAAAGTGCAGAATTCCTGATGAAGTTTGTTTTCTTTTTTAAGCCGTTCAAAGAAGTGTTTCTCTCCTTCATTTCTCTCTATATCCGAAGTCATCACTGTAGTGACGGCACTGCTGATAGCTACCCTCGCAACCTGTTCGCACAGTTCCTTGAGGAATTGACGGAACTTATCATATTTGATATTAAACTGTTGCTGACTTTCCGATGCACTTTTCACACCATATTTTAAATCCAGTTCCATATCGCTGACCATGACATTAGGCAGTTGAAAATCTTTCGCCTTTCCGTCTTTCCCGTAAGAGTCGCCAAGCGACAATGAATAAAGGTTGGCCTCGTGCTGTGCCGAAACAATATCACGCAATATAGAGCCGATTACTGAACTTAACTGAGCCATATTATGAGTTCTTAAGTTTTTAAATTAATGTTAAGCCTGTGTCCCTTCCTGAGGAGCTGCCGTATCTTTCTTCACTTCGATAATAACTTCCTTCTTGCTTCCCTCTGCTTTAACAGTATATTTACCTTCCGGCAAATCGATAATTTTACTGTCACCACTTACCTTAAAGTCAGCAGCGTTGGCACCGGTTCCGGAAATAGTCAGTTTTTCAGGAGCCAACAGACCGTTAGGATCCTTATAGGTAGCAATCAGCTGTACTTTCTCTTTGCCATCTTCAATCAGCAGCAAGTTGCTGTTCACTTCCAAAGTACCGGTTGGATCGGAAACATCCAATGAATTACCCAGCAATTCCAGGATTTTAGAAAGACCTGCAGGCATACTGTCCTGTCCGGCTTTTACAGCCACGTCCATAGTATACTCTACACTGTACTTAGAATCGGAAGTCGCTTTAGAGTCCTTTTTCGATGAATAGCTTGCATTCATATTGGCATTCATCTTGAAGCATCCCAATCCCAAACTGGCCGAAGCCTTCAGGGCCGCATCTTTGGATACTGACTCGTTTGTTTCTGCTGCCGATGAAGAAGAAGCACTGATATTAGCCTTAAAATTGATGTCCACTTCACGGATTGCAATATAAGGAATAGGAACGATAGTCAGCAACGGAATATTCAACTGAACCAGGCGTCCGCCCTGAATGAATGAGAACGAAACGTTAACCGCTGTTTTCTCACCGGTTTCCGGATTCACATTAATACCCACGTTCTGAATAAACTCCCAAGTTGTTTTTGCTGCTAAAGCCTGTGCTTCCACACATGCCTTCAACGGGCCACCAATAATAGAACCAAACGGAATCGCCTGCAACGCACTGGTTGCAACTTGCGACGGTGTTTTGTCAACTGCCATAATAATTGTTTTTTAAATTTGTTACTTAATTGTTTTTTCTCTTTTGTAAGCTTACGATGCAAAGGTAGTGCACGTTCTTTGCGTAGTAAATTTTTAATTTTAGACGGAGCCGGATTTCTTCCCACTCCCTTTCGTCACTTTCCCAATGCCCGTTTTGAATAAATCTTATGGAAACAGGCTTGAAAGTCCTTTTTGTGAGATTCACTCACCGGCAACATCTTTTTCCCGATGTGTACGTAGTTACCGGCAAACCCGGTCACTTTAAAAAGATTGATAGCATACGACCGGTGGATCCTTTTAAATTTGCTACAAGGCAGATCATTGTTGAAAACACGATCCAAAGGATAGCTCACTGTTATCTCGGCACCATCCTCCATATAGATTACACAATAACTTCCGGATGCTTCCACCCATAAGATTTCATCCAGAAGCACCCTTCTGTACTCATCACTGAAGTACACAAAAATAGCATTATCAACCAATGAGTTTTCCGACTCACCACAATAACAATACGGTTTGATCAAGTTCTCTTTCATAATTATTTTATTGTTAGTTAACTGAAGTACGTCCATGCGATTATTTAGCATAATCTCCTCCGGGAGAAAAGTACAAAGTATGTTTCAGGCTGTCATAATAAAACAGAATACAACCCTCTGCCCGGATATACCCTTTTGTGGGTGAACTAAGATGAAGCGGATAGCGGACCGGACAGACTCGTCCGTCATTAATGCGATGATGAACAATAGCAAAATATCCTATGCTGTCTGTCCCTAATGTTATGTCCGGACGGTCTGTGGATGATTTCCATCTTCCATACATACCGTCCGGCATTTCTACCGGACTATGTCGGCAGCTTAAAAACACAGGCATGATAAAGACAAAATACAAAAACAGCCTGTATAGACCTCTATTTTTGCTCATAACTTAACTTATTAAATTTCATTTAGTGCAAAAATAGGATTTTATTAACTTATAGAAATTTTACGTTCTGTATAGTGCGCTTTTTTTTCCGAATACCAGATTATTCTTTCCGAAAGTATTCTTTTATAAGAGACATATAAAGTTTAAAACACCCTTTTATCAATAGAAAAACAAATATAAATTCACTTTTAATACTGAAATAAAAAAATACCATTTTATATTAATATCTGTCAATGTGTTTCTCCCATAGGTTTATACAGGATGGCATTGATGCGCTGTTCTTCATAAATAATTAATTGATGGGTAACCTCTGCAAGATCAGACTTCATGTGATATAGATAAGTACGCCCGGTTAATCTTTCTTCCATAATCCGTTCCAACTCCTTACCTATATTATCAGAAGGATCGATCTCCATAACACGTGGTATGACGGCTCCGGAAACAGCAGATTCTCCTTCCTGCCCCTGCAAATAATCGTATTGGGACAGCGTATAGTCCATCAACTGCTCATAGTTCAGTTTTTTCCGGGAAGCCATCGTCTCCGCCAAAGGAATATAGTAAAGAATATCTTTGATAAAAGAACTGTATTCAGTCTGTATCCGACGCACCAATTGCATATATTTTTGCTCTTCCGGCGAAAGGCGGGAGGAGGTGAAAGAAAAGGATGCAGCAACCATCTGATATTCGAGGTTTTTATTGATCTCGCTCAAGACCTCTTTGGCATATGCATAATTCTTCATGGATATGGATGAAACGATGGTATTCAACACATATAGATCAATGGATTTCAGATTCTCAGCCAATTCTTGTTTAAAACCGGTAAACCAATCTTGTTGCTGAGTATAGATGATGGTATCCAACTGCAAAAGTTTCAGGTCATGGTGGAGTACACCGGTTTGACGAAGTGTCTTGTTTAAAATCAAGATTGAAATGACTCCGCCAATGATTCCTCCGATGTAACTACCTCCGAAACCAATCCAGGTGGGCACATCGTCCGCACCCGGCATCAGGGTCAACGGATTCAGTCTGATCAATGCCCAGTTGATCGGAAAAGGAAGTACAAGAGTCAGCCCAAGCAAAATAAGAAGATCCTTCTTACCCAAAGTGAAATTGTCTGTCTGCATAGATACTTACTTAAAAAAAACAGTGATCAGTTGTTCCAGTGATTCGCCTTCCAGAAAGTGCCAATGATCTGTCGGTAATCGTAGGACAGAAGCATTCGGATAATATTTGTTCCACAATCTTTCGCAATTGTCATATTCAGTCCGGAATATACGGTAGTTTTCCTCTGTCCATGCCTCTTCGGGAGACAATCCGGCCTGTTGATGGAATAATCCGGATAACAACACAATCACCTCTCCCTGATAAATCAGGTTGGGAGTCGTACTGAAATAAATATCAATGATTTCGTTCCGTTCACGTATCATCTCGTCAGTATCTCCGGGGAATATCAGTAAAGGATAATTCCGGCACAAAGCGGGATTCTGCCAGGCCTGTCCGTCGAGTGCGAAAACCTTCGGTGTTATCCCCATAGAACGGCGTAACAACTCGGCCAGGCCGATTGCCAGTTCGGCACCCATGCAGAAACCGGTAAGCGCGTAAACAGTACGTTCCCGGATCATTGGTTGTACCGCCCGGGCATAATATTCCAGCAATCCCGTAACATCCGCGGCCACTTTCCAGAAGTGATCGTAAACAGCATCTATCACAAGAATATCATATTTTTCGTATAAGCGGTCGGCAAAGTGAAAATACCAATGATTGAAATAAGCAGACCCGCAAACCAGAATGATAACCGGCTTTTTGAGATTTTGCTGCTTATACCAATAAACGGGTTCTTGCCTGGGAACCACCAACAGCCGGCGCAGAGTATCGGTAGCATAAACGGCAGATACACTAATCGGGCATCCTCTTTTATTTGCCTCGGTAACCAGCCTCAGTATATCCAACGAAGTCATTCCGAGGTCATCAATCAAACCGGCCTCAACACTGACCCGGGGTAAATTCAGCATTTCCTTCAAAATATCACATAAAATGATTTCTCCCGGATGCACCGGAGGGACATACTCCAACTCCACCGGAGCAAAAGGCGGAAGTGAACGAGTGTCGATCTTATCATTCATTGTACGCTGAAAACGATCTACCACCTGCCATAAATTAGGTATCATGTAATAAGGAAGTTCCGACCGTAAACGTTCTTTTACATCTTCCGGATGAAAACAGCCGGGCACTGATGGTTGCAAGTAAGCACCCAATAATTGCCGTCCATTCTGTTCTACCACCACTACGTGAGCTTTCTCAACCTCCGGGTCCTTATTCAGGCATTCCGTTATCTCACTCAGTTCAATACGGAATCCCCGCATCTTGACTTGTGTGTCCTTTCGTCCGATAAAACGTATAGAGCCGTCAGGCTGTTGCCGAACCAAATCGCCCGTCCTGTACAATCGTTCCCCATGATAGAAGATAAATGATTTTTCATTCAACTCTTTATTCCCGATATATCCGGGTGAAACCTGTGGACCACTCAAATAAAGTTCTCCTGTTGCTCCACCAACCACCTGTTGAAGATCTTCGGACAAGATATGGCAGGTGGTTCCTTCCAGCGGATAACCGATATTGTCGTACGAAGTCTCATCATTTACAATCCGTATGGTGCTGAGTACCGTATTCTCTGTCGGACCATAGACATTCATCAACCGGTATGGCTGTTGTTTCAGCCTATTAAACAACTTTTCACTGATAGCCTCAGCACCAAACAGCAAAGTCTTCATGAACGGAAAGTCAAGATTGGCAAACATGCCCAATAATGAAGGAGCGAAAAAGGCCACATTCACTTGCTCACGCCTGATCAGTCCGTCCAGCAAAGAAATGTCCCTGCGTTCCTCCTCCCCCGCCAAAACCAAAGTCCCCCCAATCGGCACACACATCATTAATTCTAATATGGAGGCATCAAAACTGATACTGGCAAAGGCGAGATACCTGTCCGAGGGGTTGGCTAAATGATAAAGTTCCGTATTCATCAGGTTCTTTGTAAATGTCCCCAGATTGGAATAACTGATCTGTACCCCCTTGGGATTTCCTGTCGTCCCGGAAGTATATATGATGTAGGCGCAATCATCGGGGAAGACCTCGGCATATCCGTCAATGGAGGGGCCGGAGAGTGCTGACAAGTCCAGATGGAGCTGGCAGGCTTCCGGAATTCCACTGACTCCATCCGGTGAATCGGTCAATAACAAAACCATACCTGCATTTTCGGCCATGTATCGTTTACGGTTATCCGGCAAAGCAGGATCTATGGGCAGATAAGTCGCCCCCAATCGAAAGATGGCCATAATAGCAGGAACCAGAGTTTTATTCCGTCCCATACAAACTCCGATACAGACATTGCGGAAGCCGGATGCATGAGTCACCGGAAAATGTTGACGGACAATTTGCGCTATTTTCCCGGAATAACGTTCCAGTTCCTGATAAGAGACAGTACCGTCTTTCGCAATGACGGCCGTTTGGTCACCCCAAGTAGAGAATGACTGAAAAAAAGTTTCTTGAATATTTGTTTTCATTATTGTTTTTTGATTTAGAAATTATACAATATACTGCCGGAAATCCACCGTCCTTTCTGCCGGATGGGGATATTTGCTCCTCCGCATTCATATCGGTTATTAAAGAGATTCTCAACTCCCAGACTGCCTTCTATCTGTTTGTACCTGCATCTGGTAGTGAAAGAGAAAACAGTATAGCCCGGCAGACGGACAGTATAATTGGTGGCATCTCCGTTGAGTCCGTTTTCCAATACGCTGACCTGTGTATAGCAACGGCTATTACAATTCATTTTTACATGGGCAGACCAGTTCCATATTTTCTTCTTTACCAGGAAATAGCCGGCTACAAGGTTCACGGAAAAATCCGGCACATTGTTAACCGACCCGTCGGTAACAAAGAAATTGGTATAACCCAATACTCTCTGATAGCACAAGTTTGCATCCAGATTTAATCGGTTTGCCCGGTAACGCGCGGTTACCTCGATACCTCCCATATCCAGCAGACCGGCATTTTCGTAAATACGGGTTTCCGGTTGGGTAAACAGAAAATGGGAAGCCCGGTTGTAGAAAAGGTTGCATTCAACATCTATATGAAAGGGGCGATAATGATAGGCACAAGTCAACTGGTACGAACTCAGATATTCAGCCTGCAGATTCTCGCCACCGGAGTAAGTATCCATATCATTGTTTCTGTAATAATAGGGTGCATCGACAAACGACCTGGAATAACTGGCTTTCAGATTCAGTCCGTCCCGAAGATAAATAAGCGATACACGGGGAGAAAAGGCCTGCATTATCCGGTTATTTCTCCGTTTCTTATAGTCGTATCTGATTCCGGCATTTACAATCCAGTTTTTATGCAGATTATGTTTGAATTGAAGAAATACGTTTGCGTTCATTTCGTGACCGGTGTAAAGCCGCTTGTCGGTCCATGTCCTGACTATTTCTCTGAAATTCATACCTTCCAGGTATTCAGAATCATAAAGTGCATACCGATTCCACTCCACGCCGCCAAGCATATTACCTTTTCCGTATCTTCCCCAATCGTAAGTATAGCTCACACGAGTGTTAAAGCCAACATTGAAGTCCATCCAGCGGATGTATTGAAAAACTCCACGATCCGGAAAAATGAGTTTGGTGCTGTCATTGGGATTGAGGTAAATAGGGTAATCCTGCAATGTATCTCCTGCGGTTTCATAACGTACATTTTTGTTCCAGTCGGTGTAGACCGTCGTACTGAAACTCACATTTTGCCACGTACGACTGTAAACCGCCTGCTCTCTGGCCGACCATCTGGAATATCCCGGACCGGCACCATCAAAAGTGCGGAACTTCTTATAAGAGTAGGGTGAAGCAAAAAGCCACATGCTATAAGGCTGCCTTTTTTTAGCATAGTTCATACTAAAACTGAAAAGTAAGTTTCCCCGTTGCAGTTTAATGCCGCCATCCAGAGCGGGCAGTTCGGAATAACCGTCCAGATAAATAAATCCGTCTCTCGGATAAAGGGCATATTGTTTGCCGGCAGGGACAAAAACCGGCTCTCCCGTTGCACGATACAAGGAAAACCATGCCATAAAATCCATGTTCATGTCGTGTTTGCCCAATAACAAGTCAGCAGCCAGCTGCCCCCGGTCTCCGGCACCGACGGATACGGCACCATTACGAATGTCCACCCCGTCCTTAGTGACAATGTTAATCACGGCTGTCAGCGCCACGCTACCGTAAAGCGAAGAAGCCGGTCCGCGAAGCACTTCTATCTGTTTGACTTTAGCCAGGCTAATACCATAATCCGGCGAAACAGCATTCGTGATGTAACTGTTCAGGCGCTGCCCATCCTGCATAACCAGTATGTTTTCCTGTCCGGACGAATAGACTCCCCCTCATAGCCAGATTCATCTCTTCATTGGAAGACAAACCGGATATGCCGGGAACATAAGCAATCAATACGTCACGTAGGCATCGGGCATGAATAGCCCGAATCATCTCCTTTGTAATCAGAGTGACAGGTACAGGAGCTTCTTCCGGAGTCTCCACCTGTTGCGAAGCCGTGACCAAGGTTACTTTAGTCTCCCTGTGCTTCCTGACCATGTCCGCAAAACGTTCCGGATCCTGTAACGAGATATAATAGTAGGGTTCGTCCTTCAACAACAATGAAACATATTGTTCCGCTTCTGCAAAACGGTCCAAAGCCAGAAGACATAAAGCAGTCAGGCGGCATGCCTCGGTGCGCATCGTCCCCCGAAAAGACGGCAGATTCTCCTCCAATATACGGCAGGCTTGATCAATATCTCCAGTTTTATAAAGCGCTTCTGCCCTTACAAATGAATTTCGGACACTGTCTGCCGATTGTGCTGTCAGTTGCACGGCAAAAAAACAGGAGAAGATATATAACAACAGGTAGCGTTTCATGTGACCGGGATGATAAAACGAAAACAAGTATATTCATGTTGAACCGAATCAAACAGCACCTTTCCGTGATGTTTGTTTTCTATAATATCGCGGACGATCGACATTCCGAGCCCTGTCCCCTGCCCGACCGGTTTAGTCGTAAAAAAAGAGTCGAACAATCTTTGCTTGACTTCCAGACTCATACCTTCTCCATTATCACGGATGGTAAGCACGATTCTTTTATCCAGCTTTTCCAGACTCACCGTTATCTCAGGAGAATATCCTTCGGGAGTATCCTGCCATTTTCTCCATACCGCATAGCAGGCGTTGTTCATCACATTCAACACTGCCCTGCTGAAATCCTGCGGAATCAGCCGGACCGGAGGAATGTCTTTGGCATAGTCTTCATGAATGGCAATATTAAAATTCTTGTAGTTGGCACGCATTGCATGATAAGCCAGCCACACATATTCTTTTGTCAACTTCTGTATCTGTGAAGGCATAAACTCATCATCCTTACCCCTGGAATAGAGTAGAATGCCACGGATAATACTAATAGCCCGGTCACCATGTTCTCTGATCTTGTCCATGTTCTCACGTAATCCGGAAAGTATATCTTTAATATCTTCCAGCGATTCTTTCGGAATACGGTTCCCGGTTTCATCAACAATGGTATCCAGATCGGACAACAACTGCCCGGACAATTTACTGAAATTAATGACAAAGTTCAGTGGGTTCTGTATTTCGTGGGCTATACCGGCACTCAACAATCCCAATGACCCCAACTTTTCCTGTTCTCTGAGCCGTGCTTCCAGCTCTTCAATTCGTTTTTCTTGTGAAATGCTTCTTTCCATAATCAATCTTTTTAAGTACTATATCATTATTAGCTTATATAATCTGACGGGATACTACGCTGTTAATCAAAACAGTGCATTTACCGACTTATTACACCGGCAGGTAAATGCTTTTACGCCGGCATGTAAATGCTTTTACGTCGGCAGGTAAATGCTTTTACGTCGGCAGGTAAATACCTTTACGCCGGTATGTAAAAGCATTTACATATGCTTGTAAAAAGCAGGATGAACGGACGTTCCGTCCGGAAGGTACAGATCATCCTGTCCCGTCCTCCCATAGAGGCAAAGTAATGGCAAACTCCGTATATTCATCTTTCTCTGAGCGTACTGCTATCTTTCCACGATGATTGAGTATGATTTCCTTGCTCAGATACAATCCGATACCTGCCGCCTCACCGGTTGTCTTCGTCGTAAAGAACGGATCGAAGATTTTCTCAAGAATACTTTGTTCAATGCCCACCCCATTGTCGTATAAGCAGATGACTGCCTGTCCGTTTCGGCTTTCCAATGACAGACCAATCTCAGCCGGATATATATTCTTGCCATACTTCTTGATTATGGCATACATGCCGTTGTTAAGAAGACTCATAATGGTTTTCCCCAGTTGCTCGGCATTTCCGTTAATGAACAATGGTGTATCGGGAAGAGAAGTCCGGACCGAAATGTGCATTTCACTGATTTCCTTCCGGTAATAACTCTCCAGCAGTTCCATGTCTTTCCGGCACAAACCCGTCAATTCTATCTTCTCCAGTTGCTTGTTACGGTCTTTCAAAACCTCCTCCATAGCCTTCAGCACACGAGTAGTATTGCTTCCGTGTTCTTCTATTTTTGCCAGGTTATCTTTCATCATGGCTATGACATCTACCGAATCCAGATAAGTGTCTTCATCCAAAAGCTTTTGTGCACTTTCCAGGTTCTGATATAAATCCTGCAATAACCCCGAAGTCAGGTGAGAAAAATTATTAATGTAATTCAACGGATTCAGGATACGGTCGATCAGCCCTTGTGTCAGTTTACCGACAGTGGCCATTTTCTCTTGTCGCACCAAATCATCTTGTGCCTGCCTCAGCTCTTTCAATGCCTCTTCCAGCTTCAGGGACTTTTCCTCTATTTCATTTTTTTGCCGCATCAACTGTCCGGTACGTTGACCGACAAGATTCTCTAACCTTTCCTTCTCTTTCAGCAAGTTGCGCATCCGCCATTTAAACAGCAGGAACAGTATCCCTCCCAAAGTGACGGCATACAAAACGAGACTATACCACTGTAAGTAAAAAGGAGGTGACAGCGAAAAACGGAATTGTTTTATTTCGCTTATCGTACCGTAAATATCACGTGCCTGCACGCAAAACGTATATGTACCCGAAGGAAGATTGGCATACTCCTTCTCTGTCCGGTAATCCCACGAACTCCATTCCGGATCGTAACCGACCAGACGGGATCTATATTCATTGGAGCCCGTGAAACAGGCCGCATCCGTGGCAAACGAGAAACGAATGGCGCGGACATCATCTCCAAAACGGGATATATCGTCGATACGTTGGTTTGCTGCCTCCGGATTTATCGGTAAATCTCCTCCCCGGTATATGGAATCGCGGTTCAGACAAACCTCACGAAGATAAATACGAGGAACAAACGGAGTAAACGCCTGTGCTTTGCCAAGATCCATCCGGATCAAACCAAAATCCCCCCCAAACCAGGCTGCATTCCTTTCTTCTATATAAATTACCCGCACAACATAGTTTCGAATTGCATGCAGGCATTGGTTTAATTTCCCGGTATTGTCCTGCGGATGCGTCACTTGCAACTCTTTACCCTTCAGATTCGTTTGCCAATTGTATCCGTGGCTGTCCGTATATCCGGTCATCACTTCTTCGTTTCCCCTTGGCTGAAGGACAAAAGAAGTTCCATCTCCTTTCTGCAGATAGATTTCTCCATACATGGTTTTTGCCCATACAGAATGATCTTTTTTCACTTCCAAATGTACCACCTTCTCAATTCCGGAAACTCTCCCGACCTTCCTTGTCCGGGTAGAATACCGATAAATCCCGTCCATAGCTCCCATTAAAATATCGGTGCCATCCGCGAATACCAACGAATAGGCTGCGACCTCTGTAAGTTTTCTCAAACGGTCATAATCCCCGACAGCATATATCCCATCACTGGTAGCTGCATATAACTCTCCTTCCGGAGAAAGCACAAGTTGCCAACAAGCTTGCGTAATCCCCCTGACAGGTACAAAGACATTGTGCCTCCATACATATAACCCCTGTAAGGTGCCGGCATACAGCATCCCCTTGTAGTGGATGACTGACACGACCTCTCCTTTCAAACCTTCATAGGAAGTAAAGCGGCTGAATAAAGAAGGAGTGAATACATGAAATACCCCATTATCAGTGGCCCCCCAAAGGTTCCCCCGCCCATCGGTGGCAACAGAAGATACGGAATTGCTGCACAGACCGTTATTCTCGGTTATAGAAAGTAGTTCTTTCCCTTCACTGTCGTTCACCGATAATCCACGGCCGATATCCTCCAATGTCGTTTGCTTCTGCCACTTCTCCTGCAACTGAACCGGAAGTATCTGTGTGGGAAACAGGAGGGTATCTTCCTGAACCGTATAACATCGGCCCGATGTCGTTTTCAGGTAAATAAGTCCGTCAACTTCCGCCATATCATCCAATTCACCGAAAGAAGAAGGGTCCAGATCGGACACAATGGTTCTCAACACGACACATCCGCGTTCATCACGCTCTATCCTTCCGAATACATTGTATCCTCCTGCCCATATCCTATTCCCCGAATCGCGGAACAGACGGGTGACACGGGAAAATCCGGGCGTATAGATTGTTTCCCAACGATTGTAATCATAATGAAGAATACCCTCGAAATTGGCAAAATAAACATTCCCACAGCTATCACACACAACGTCGAAATTACGATTGTGCGCCTGATACACAGAAGACGGATAGTTCACAAAGAATGGAACTCCTTCTTGTGAATCCGCACATATCGGGCAAAGGCACAACATCAATAAGAGTATCTTTTTCATGGCTGGTACGTTTTTAAATAATAAGATTCAAATGGTATTTGCTTACCGACATAGTACTCCCATTCTTCCTGTGTGAAGTCGCGTCGCAATCCCTGACGGACAACAGTAGCCATATGATCGGGCGAAACGGGTATCCGGTATAACCGGCCCTGTTCGTCTCCCATAAAAATGGATGTACCATCCGGATGAAGGCAGAAAGTGTGAATCCATCCACTGCTTATCATAATTACAGCAGATTCCGTCTTCCCTTTATGAAGATCCCATAAACGAAGTGTACAGTCATAACTGCTTGAAAACAGTTTATTCCCTTTCCGGAAAATGGCGGTGACGGCGGCCTGGTGTCCGATCAGCTTTTGCTGGACATTCCCATCTTTGTCACATATTAAAATGGTTCCTTCCCTACACCCCACGGCATACCTTTCATCAGAAAGAGAGCAAAAAGAGGTAACCCTCCCCCCTTGCGACCACCCCTCTATAAACCGGACAAATTGACCGGCAGATGAAAGCAAGGCTACTGTTCCATTCTTTAAAAAGACATAGAGGTTATCTCCTGACTTCCCGACACAAGTGACCGGATACTCCGGCTGAAAACAAAGCTGTATCTGATGGCTGATACAGTCAAAAGCATAAATACCCGTTGCAGAAATAGCTAAAAGCCGGTCGGAAGCAGCCGGAATCAATTGCCGGTATTTACCTTCAGGCAAAAGGTAAGCAGCCATACCGGCAGAGTTCACGGAGACGAGGCATCCGTCATAGGACAGGGCATACACCAGAGAATCCGAATGGATCAGCACATCCCGAAAATCATAACGGGAATCACTCAACAGAAATCCGGATGTGTACGTTTGTCCATCTCCCGACTTCCAACATATCATTTCACCGTACTTACTGACAGTGACCAATCCCGGCAGAGAATCCCGGCAAGTCTGCGGGTTTCCAATTGTTTCGTGCAACAACCTGATGCCGGTGATAGCCCCCTTGTGTCTAAACCAAAGTTGATCTTGCCTGCAAGATAAGGACAAAGCGTTGAAGACAGCCGGATGATACACATCACCATCATAGTGTTTTGTGAACTGCCAGGAAGTATATGCCAGCAACGAGGCCAGTTCCATGTTGCCGGACCGGTATTGGGTGACAGAAAGCGTACCCAATGAACGTCCCAAGGCCAGAAAAGCCAACGTATCGGCCACTCTCTTCGATTGTTCAGCCTGTAGTTGTCGTTCCATTGCCAGATTCTTCCGTTCATCCGCCAACCGATAGGCTTTCTCAGCCTCCCATTGTGCAGTAAATGCCTTTTCACGAGCTATTTCCGCCTGCTGCTGCATTTGATTAGCTTTCCGGGTCTGCGCGACAGCTTCCTGCCTTCTCTTTTCGGAAATGTCTTTTTGCTGATAGGCAATCTCCTCCATTTGCTGACTGACACGTTGGATAAGAACCGACTGCCTTTCTTTGTCCTGAAACTCCTCCAAAGACAAAGTCAGACGGTCTCTCTCCAATTCCGAATGACGATAGGCCCGGTATAAAACCAGACAAACGGTCAACAGTACACAAGGGACTGCTATGATCCAACGGATTATATTTTGGCTTAACTTGATCATCATACAGGTTCATCTTCCGATTGCGGATACTTCTTTTTAATGGTTAACCGATTCTCTTTATTGACGTAGGCATACGCCACATCATCCATCATTTCACGTACCAGAAAAATCCCCAATCCCCCTATCTCACGCTGTTCCGGCGGTAATGAAATGTCCGGATCGGCTTTAGCCAGAGGATTGAACGGAACACCTCCATCTATGAATTCCAGGACAATCTCTCCACCTTCATCCCATAAACACAGAGTCAGGTAACCGTCCGTTTCCTGCGGATAAGCATAATTGATAATATTGACTATTATCTCCTCACTTACCAAACGGAGGGCATAAGACAGGGAGGGATGTGAAGTAACTTCACGGCTATGCATCAGCATATCGAGAATTTCATCCAACCTCCCGACGACAGGGCGAAACTGAAGTAACGTCATTGCTCAGGTATTTTTTAAGATTGTGATAATTCGTCAAGGGTCTGATAGAAACGAAAAAACTTATCGAATCCGGTCATGTGCATTACGTCCTTAATCTCTTGCGACACACCGACAAGACATACATTCCTGCCTTTAGCCTTTGCCAGTTTAAAGGCGTAGAGCATAACGCGTAATCCGGCACTGGATACGTAGGAACAATTGCTGAGGTCCAACGCCACAGAATGCCCTTGCTCAATAAGAGCTACAATTTTAGTTTGTTCGTCAGCGCTTGTATTTGAATCCAAAACGGCACCAACTGGATGGATTTCATACTTTTCCATAGTTTTCTTATTTTTTAGTATTATCTGATTCGTTGAAGAGACAGTAAAGTGATATCATCGGACTGAGGATAATCTCCGGAGAAAGCCCTGACAGAGTGAAGCACCTGCGTAACGACCTCTTTCGCTGAAGTATCTTCTTGCAAAGCACCCAGAACTTCCTGCAGTTTGCCTTCCGAAAATTGTTCGCTTTTATCATTGAAGGCTTCCGTTACCCCATCGGTATACAGAAGTAGAGTATCTCCGACTCCAAACTCCAATGTATTACTTTCAAATTCAATGTCATCGAACACTCCGACCACAAAATTGGAAGCGACGGGCAAGTACGCTGCCGATCGGTTTCTCCGAAGAATAGATGGAGGGTTATGTCCGGCATTGGTATAATCCATTACACCGGTCCTACAGTTATAGATCCCATAAAAAACCGTCACAAACATAGAGTCCATACTTTCTTTGCACAGCAGCTTGTTGGCATAAGTGAGACATTCAGCCGATGATACTCCCCGGAGAGCGGTTGCCCGAAGCAGTGTCCGGCTAACGGCCATGAACAAGGATGCGGGTACACCTTTCCCGGATACGTCGGCAATCACCAGACCTATGCGCTCGTCGTCAATCTGGAAAAAGTCGTAAAAGTCACCACCTACATCTTTGGCCGGGGTCATGGAGGCATAGATATCGACCATTCCCGCCAATTCAGGAAAAGGCGGAAAAGAACGGGGAAGAATGGTTTGCTGGATTTCTCCTGCAATGGCCAGGTCATTCTTGATAGACTCCAATTGATTGTGTTCCTGCTGTGACTCCCGGATATAACGGACTTGTTCGATTGCTTTTTCAATAGTCCGCGACAAGTCTTCCAGATCTATCGGCTTGGTAGCAAAGTCGAATGCCCCTTTATTCATGGCAGAACGTATGTTGTCCATATCTCCATAAGCAGAGACCATAATACATTTCATCGCCGGATTTTTCAATTCATTGATCTTGGCCAGCAAGGTCAATCCATCCATCTCGGGCATATTAATATCACTCAGGATAATATCGAAATCAGGAGTTTCCAGAAGTTTCTGTAAAGCCTCCAACCCATTATGGGCAAAGGCAAACTCGTATTCACCTTTTCGTATCTGTCGCCTGAAGTACTGGGTAAGCAATACCTCTAAATCGAGTTCATCATCTACACTTAATATTTTTGCAGCCATATCTGTGATTATTTATAAATTTCAATTTTCTATTCAGACTTTTATGACGGCAAAAATAGAGAGTGCCCGACCCGGTTACAATTTTATATTTTAAACCGGAAGAATGTTTTTCCGAATGAATGCTATTGTCTTATAAGCATACAGGGCCGCGTGTCCTTGTCCCTCAAGGAAAGCAATCAAAAGACCGATCCCTCCTTTTAAAAGGAACTATAGCTTATTCGGAATTTATATTTTCAGGATAGGGCTTTTCTTTTCACTTTTGCTGTCGTAAGCTTACAAAGAATAAATAAAAACGGGCGGAACCGAAAAGCCGGAAATAGAGTAGGAAGAAAGTTCTCTTCAATACAGGAGAATAAAATATTTCTCAAGAAGAATTATGATTAAAGTAAATTTCTCGAAACCGCTGCTGATTCAATCAGTAGCTTTCAAAGATGTATTCCTTCGGATGGATGGAAATGGAATTACCCAAGCCAATGGTGCAGGTGCAGGAAAAGTAAGTTGCCAGAAAAATATGTCTCCTACCGGAGCATTTAAAGTACAAGAACAGAAAAATGGTACGTTTACCATTGAATCAGTAAAGTATCCCGGGGTATTTCTCCGCATGGACGGAAGTGGCATTCGTGGCTTTGCAGGATCGGGTGCAGGACATGTAAACTGTCAGTTTGGAGCGAGTGACTGGGAACACTTCAAGCTGCACGAACAGAACGACGGTTCATATACCATTGAATCAGTTGCCTTCCCGAATGTATTCCTCCGCATGGACGGAAATAACCGGTCGGGTAAAGAAGAAGATTTCGGTACAGTAAACTGCCAATACGGAGCAAGTACCTGTGAAAAGTTCTATTTATTGAATATGCCTGAAACAGGCAAAGTAAAAGATATGTTTAACAAATTTGCGAAATAGCAGAAGGTATTAATACATAAAAAAATCAGAAGTTATAGTTAAACCTATAGCTTCTGATTATATAATTAAGATCAAGATATTCCGGCAGGTTCTGATGATTAGTCTTTCTTATCCAATGCCTCAAAACAAGAGTTTTTGCTCACAAACTCCGGAACAATATCTTTCATGGCAGCTACGATCTTCATCTGATCATAGGTGTAACTTACATCGATTAATTTCTGAATTCTCTCTTTCACTTCGTCATAATCATACTCACGCACAGTGGCAATCATAATCTTTTCGTGGTAAGTAGGTTTGGTCAGCTCTTTCACGTTGAGCAACTCTTCGTACAGCTTCTCACCATGGCGCAAACCGGTAAATTCAATCTTCACGTCCGTACGTCCCGAAAGGCTGATCATTCGCTTAGCCAGATCGACAATCTTCACGGGTTTACCCATATCGAAGATGTAGATTTCTCCGCCATTACCCATACTACCGGCCTCCAATACCAGACGACAAGCTTCGGGTATAGTCATGAAATAACGGATAATCTCAGGGTGAGTAACAGTTACAGGACCTCCACGCTGAATCTGATCGCGGAAACGGGGAATAACCGAACCGTTAGAGCCTAATACATTACCGAAACGAGTGGTAATGAACTGCACCGAACGAGTGCCTTCCTTCTGTAATTTTTTCGCTAATGACTGTACATAGATTTCACAGATACGCTTTGAACATCCCATTACATTGGTCGGATTGACAGCCTTATCCGTAGAAATCATCACAAATTTCTCCGAACCGAATTTAACGGCAAGATCGGCAAGCGTACGTGTACCCGACACATTAATCTGAATAGACTCCGACACGTTGTCTTCCATCATCGGCACATGCTTGTACGCGGCTGCATGAAATATGTATTGAGGCTTGTATTCACGGAAAATAGCTTCCATGCGGGTAGCGTTCGATATATCAGCAACAATCGTTTCAGCATCAATATCACGCCAACGATCCTGTAATTCCAAACGAATGTCATGTAACGGAGTCTCAGCCTGATCAATCAGGATCAACTTATATGGGTTGAAAGATGCAACCTGACGCATAATCTCACTACCAATAGAACCGGCAGCACCGGTAATCATCACTCGTTTGCCTTCCAAATGGGAAGCAATCTTATGAATATCTACCTCGATAGGTTCGCGTTGCAAGAGATCTTCAATCTGTATTTCCTTCAGTTGGGTTTTATTGAGTGATTGTCCGCCCCATTCGCTCAGAGGAGGAGCGGTCAGCAACTTCACGTTATTGGAGAGCAGCGTATCAATCATGTCGGACTTTTTCAGTTTCTCCATCTTAACCGGAGAAACGATGATGGTATGCACATCACGGTCGTTCATGTTTTCAATTAGTAGTTCGTCGTTTGGAAAGACCTTAGCTCCCATCATAACTTTACCAATCAACTCCGGCTCGTCGGCTATAAAACCACGAAGACGATAATGATTACGCAAATTTACACGCAGAGACTTGGCTATGTTCACTCCGGCCTCTTTGGCACCATAAATAAATACGTTAGTGGTATGACTACCATCGAAGTTGAGCACTTCAAAAAACATCTTAACTACTATACGCGAACAAGCCATCATGGCAAAATTGATCACGTACGCCATAAACAGCACGCTGATGGCACCAATCCGGACACCCAGATAAGCGTCCAGCAGAACACTCAGAATCATCAGTACCCCATAAGAGACCGTAAGCGACACAAAAATGCGCATAATGTCCACAAACGAAGAAAAGCGAAGCACATTTGAATAGGTACGGAATACCCGGAAGAAAATCAAATTAGCCACTACTGTCCAAAGAATGGTCTTATCTATCGTAGACGAATCCAGAAAAATGCTGCGAAAATCGTAACGAAGCGAATAGGCAAGCAAACAGGATGCGACAATAATAAATATGTCAATCAATAGGATAGTCCAAATGGGCAGTACCTTCGCGGAAAGATACCGATGGAAAAAATTCTGTTTCATTTGTTTTACAGTTTTTGTTTTAGGCGGTGCAAAGATACACTATTTTCACTAACCCGTGCGTTTTTATTTGACAAAATAAAGTTTTTAACACAATAAAAGTGGAATAATAGTGTAAAAAAGGGACGGAATTCTCTTCTTCCGTCCCTTTAAAATATGGATATTACATTAAGTTACTTGCCAATTCACTCAATTCGCTGCGTTCACCTTTCACCAGATTGACATGTGCAAACAGGTTCTGATCTTTCATGCGATCGATCATATACACCAGACCATTAGACTGACTGTCCAGATAAGGTTGGTCAATCTGTTGGATATCTCCGGTAAACACCATCTTGGTTCCCTCTCCGGCACGGGTGATAATAGTTTTAATTTCGTGTGGGGTCAGATTCTGTGCTTCGTCAATTATGCAGTAGGTTTCGCTAAGGCTTCGTCCGCGAATAAATGCCAAAGCCTCGATCACCAATTGCTCGCTCTTCTGCATATCTTCCAACCGCTTCACTTCGGTAGAGTTTGAGGCAAACTGACGTTTTATTACATTCAGGTTATCGAACAGGGGTTGCATATAGGGTGCTACCTTTTCAGTTGCATCTCCCGGAAGGAATCCCAAATCTTTATTGGAAAGGGCCACAATAGGACGTGCCAGCAGAATTTGTTTATATTCAGTAAGTTTTCCCAAAGCTGCGGCCAGGGCAAGCAATGTTTTACCGGTTCCGGCCTTACCTGTCAAAGCCACCAGTTTTATATCGGGATCATTCAGAATTTCGAAAGCGAAACTCTGTTCCGCATTACGCGGTTCGATTCCATAATTTTTCGTTTTATTTACCCGGCAGACCATGTGTGTAAAGGGATTGTAACGGGCAAGCACACTGCTGCGATCACTCTTAAGAATGAAACATTCGTTGGGACGAAGAATGTCCTTAAAATCAAATTCATTGATATCCAGCCCTTCTCTGGACGAGTAAATACGGTCGATCAACTCCGGTTCTATGTTTTCGAATACCTCGTTCGATTTTTCGAAAACATCGACATTCACAACCTTATCGGTGATATAGTCCTCGCAAAGTATCCCTATGGAACGGGCTTTCATCCGTAAGTTGACATCCTTAGTCACCAGGATATTTTTCATTTTCGGATATTTCCGCGCCAGAAACTCGGCTACAGCCAATATCTGATGATCCGGTTTACGGGCAGGAAACGATTCATGTACTTTAGGAGCTTCCGAATCACCTGTTATAATAAACAACTTGCCCAGTCCTTCGCCCAAAGGGGCGCCATGGGTGAACAGGCTATCGTCGGTTATTAAATCAAGTTCGCGCACAAACTCACGCGCATTGTAATTGATTTGTTCGTTACCTTTCTTGAATTTATCCAATTCTTCCAAAACAACAATCGGAAGATAAATATCATTCTCCTGAAAATTCTTCAGGCAATTGTAGTCGTGGAGAATAACATTCGTGTCGAGCACAAAATTTTTCTTTGTTCCCATGATTCTTAGATTTAAATGTTGATATTTGCAATCAAAAAGACAATCGACACCTCTGTGTTGAATTGTTGCAACTAAGATAACAAATAAAAAGGCAAACAAAAGAAGTTGCCCGTTAAATATTATAAAACATGAATTATCAGGAAACTTTAGACTACCTATACAACAGCGTTCCCATGTTCCAACAGGTAGGAAGCAGTGCATACAAAGAGGGACTGGAAAACACCCATGCATTAGACGAATATTTGGGACATCCTCACACCACGTTTCAAAGTATCCACATCGCCGGGACTAATGGAAAAGGCTCTTGCTCACACACATTGGCAGCAATTTTGCAGTCGGCCGGATATAAAGTCGGGCTCTATACTTCGCCCCATTTAGTCGACTTCCGCGAACGTATCCGCATCAATGGCGAGACCATTTCACAAGAATACGTGATCCGTTTTGTGGAAAGCCACCGTTCTTTTTTTGAACCATTGCATCCTTCGTTCTTCGAACTGACTACAGCCATGGCATTCCGATACTTTGCCGACCGGCATATAGACGTAGCTGTAATCGAAGTTGGACTGGGAGGACGCCTGGATTGCACCAACATCATTCATCCGGATTTGAGTATTATCACCAATATCAGTTTCGACCACATGCAGTTTCTGGGCAATACACTGGCAAAAATAGCGACAGAAAAAGCAGGTATCATAAAAAAAGGTGTACCGGTTGTCATTGGTGAAACAACCGAAGAGACTAAGCCCGTATTTTTGCAGAAAGCTCAGGAAGTGGAAGCTCCTATCATCTTCGCAGAAGAAGAACAAAGACTAAAAGGAGCAACAAAATTCAAAACCTGTACGAACAGAAAATGGACAGAATGTCCGGAAAAACACTCCAGTGCTGTACAAGCAGAAGAAGCAGAAGCTGTTTCCGGCTGGATCTACGAAAACGAGACATATCCCGGACTGGAAGGAGTATTGGGAGGTTCATATCAACTAAAAAACACAAATACACTTCTGTCTGCTCTTCCCATCCTGAGGAAGTCAGGTTATAAGATCAGTGACAATGACGTAAGAAACGGTTTCCGGCAAGTAGACCAAATGACCGGACTACAAGGACGCTGGCAAAAATTGAGAAACTCTCCCACCATCATTTGTGACACGGGACACAATGTAGCAGGTATCTCTTATGTCGTAGAGCAACTAAAGCAAATGAAATATGAACGCCTCCACATGGTCATCGGTATGGTGAATGACAAAGACGTCAGTGGAGTACTGGCTTTACTGCCTAAAAATGCAGTCTACTATTTCACCAAAGCGAGCGTCAAAAGAGCTCTGTCAGAGACTCTGTTACAGCAAATCGGAGCCTCTGCCGGACTGCAGGGTAAAACTTATCCTGATGTTCAATCGGCTGTAAAGGCCGCACAAGAAAAAAGCCTCCCGGAAGACTTGATCTTCGTAGGAGGCAGTAGCTTTATTGTAGCCGACTTATTATCGTGCCGCGATACACTCGATCTCGACTAAAGCATCTTTAGGCAAGGCTTTCACGGCAACAGCCGAACGGGCGGGAAATGCGCCTTCAAAATAAGTTGCATATACCCCATTCATTCCGGCAAACAAAGACATATCCTGGAGGAAAACTGTCGTTTTTACAATATCTGACATGGTCAGACCGGCAGCCTCAAGGATATGTTTTATGTTTTCAAGAGACTGGCGGGCTTGTGCTTCCACACTGTCGGGCATCAGCCCCGTAGCTGCATCGATAGGAAGCTGACCGGAAACAAATACCATTCCATTCGCTTCAATAGCTTGACTGTAAGGACCGATAGCTCCCGGTGCCTTATCACTGCAAATTACTTTTTTCATTTTACTTGGTTTATTAATGATTGACATTTATGGTAAAGTTGATATCCTGAGGATGATAAAAAACTCCTATCAGGAAAGTTCTTATGAAAACAAAGATAAGAAAAAAATATAAGAGCTATGCAGTATTTGGCAAACAAACGTATTTATATATATGAATACACAAAAGAATCAGAATAACTTTAACCGAATAAGACCTAAACTTTAACAAAATGGAGATGTTAGAAATGGATCTCCCACATAAAGAAAGAGGGTGTCCGAAAAGGGTACCCTCTTTTTTTATGTAAAAGTCCGAACTTTCCCAAGCTCGGACTTTTTAATTTGCTCTAAAATGTTTATCTTAGAGCATGTTAATCGATAGTGCAAATATACAATTTAAGGAGTATTCTCAAGGTATGGATTCCTTATTTCCTTGCCGTCTTGATGAAAATATTTCTTCGGATGCTCCGGTCCGGCTTGTCAACCAGATTGTTGATAAGCTTGACATCAGTCCGTTGTTATCTACTTATAAGGGTGGTGGTTGTCCTGCTTATTATCCCCGCATGCTTTTGAAAGTGTTGTTCTTCGCCTACCTGAACAATGTGTACTCTTGTCGTAAGATAGCACGTCTACTTCAGGAGAACATCCTTTACATGTGGCTTTCGGGCAAGTCCACTCCCGACTTCCGTACCATCAATGATTTCCGCAGCAAGCGTTTGAAGAGTTGTATCCACAGTTTGTTCACTCAGATTGTGCTCATGCTTGTTGAGTTGGGATATATCAGCCTGGAAAAACAATATATCGACGGGACCAAGATGGAGTCGGCAGCCAACCGTTATACTTTCGTCTGGCGCAAAAGTGTGGAAAAGTATAAGGATCGTCTGGAAAATAAGATTCAATGTATACTTTCTCAAATTGATGAGGGTATTCTCGGTGACAACACCGCTCCTGGAGAATCAACTCTTCCTATTGACAGCCATGCTCTGAAAGAAAAAATAGATGCCATTAATCTGGAGAACCGCAATAAACGTGAACTTCGTCAGATTAAAAAGCTTAATGAGGAGTACTTACCTAAGCTGCAGGAATATGAGAAACACTTGGAAATAATGGGGGAAAGAAACAGCTATTCCAAAACAGATCCTGATGCGACTTTTATGCGCATGAAAGAAGACCACATGAGGAACGGTCAGCTTAAACCGGGATATAATCTACAGATATCCACGGAAAACCAGTTCATAACAAACTATGCTTTCTATCACAATCCGGGTGATACGTTGACGTTGATTTCATTTCTATTGTATGGCCGGATGAGATACTGCCGGTTCATGAAAGAGGTTTGTGCGGATGCCGGATATGGAAGTGAGGAAAATTATGAGTTTATGGAACGCTTCGGTATAAGCGCTTATGTGAAATATAATTATTTTCATATGGAACAAACAAAAAAATGGAAATGTGACATCTCCAAACAAGATAATTTGTATTATAACGAACCGGAAGATTACTTTGTATGTCCGATGGGACAGTATATGAAATTTGCCTACACGATAAAGGCTGTCAATGATAATGGATATGAAAGTGAAATAAGTGTTTACCGTGCTAAGAACTGTCAGGGATGTCCCCTACAAAATAAATGTCACAAAGGGAGAGGAAACAGGGAGATCAAGGTGAATCATAAATTAAGGCGGTACAAGCAACTGGCACGTGAGAAACTCACTTCATCAAAAGGGCTTGAACATAGGAGCAAAAGACCGGTGGAGGTGGAAGCGGTCTTCGGGCAAATAAAATGGAATAAAGAGTACAAGAGGTTCAGGCATAAAGGCTTGGAGAAGATTGTCATGGACTTTGGAATATTGGCTATTGCATTTAACATCGGAAAAATGATCTGCAAGCAGAAAAAGGCTAAGAAAGGGAGGGATGGAAAGGATTATAAGACTGATAAAGGGAGAAAATTGAGTTTCATGAGGGGCATTTTTATAAGTTGTTGGATAAATCACAAAAAAAGAAAAAAGTTAGAGGGTACCCTTTTCGGACACCCTCTTCTCTTTTATATTTCCGGCACTTTATTTACAATGCTTCTTAATCAGTTCATCCACATTAGGATCGCCAAGTTCTTTTGCTTTGGCAAAACTTGCACAAGCCTCTTTTTCTTGCTTCAACTGAATCTGGCAAATTCCTAACAAACGATATGCTTCGGCATATTTCGGATCAACAGTCAATGCATCTTTCAATGCTTTCTCGGCCTCCGCATAGCGTCCCACACGCAGGTTGACCACTGCCAACTCTGCCCGATAAGTGAGATCTTCCGGATTCAGCTCGATTGCCTTTGTGATATCATCCAAAGCACGCTGGAATTGTTTGGCTTTGAAGGCAGCCTGTTCCCGATAATAATAAAACAAATCGTTAACACTGCCATTCACTGCATTGAAATATGCATCATAATCGGCCAGAGCCGGACGATACTTTTCTACATTCATATACATCTGGGCACGTTCCAACAGATAGGGAGCCAAATCTGCTGTAATGGGCATCGGACAATGGGCAATACAACTATCCAGCAAAGCAACGACCTCTTCGGGAGCAGCTTTACTCAATTCCTTTGCCTTGGCAGCACTGAAGAAGGAAGCCGGAGATGCCAATTCGGTTCCGTTCACTTTGTCATAGCTGGTAAATGCACCGGCATAATCCTGCTTGGCAAAAAGAATATCTCCTTCAAGTTGACGGTATACAGGTAAATCCTGAACAGCTATCGCGCTGCGCACATCCGCCAGAGCCTTATCATACGTCCAATCCTTATAAGTGGTTTCGGGTTTACTCAATTGGTAGTTGTATACCAACTTGGCTATGTTATAATAAACATCATCCTTTTTCTGTGCAACCTTCAGGGCATGCTCCAAATCGGCAGCCGCTTTGTCCATATCCTTACCTGCAAACACATAGTTCCCTGCACGACGAAGATAGCCATCCGCACTGTTCGGGAAAGTTTTGATAAAATCATCAAGGGCAACGGCATAAGCCTCAGGAGTAGTTTGCGTAGAAGCGATAAACAGGTAAACCAAAGCCTGATCTTCATCTTCAGGTAAGCCTTTCTTTATACCGATTGCATTCAGTGCGGCATCGCTCAGTGCAAGAGCATTGATATTCTGTGACATGGCAAAAGCTGCACCTGCTGCATAACTAATAGAGGTAGTATCCTGTCCGGAAGCTTTTTGTGCCACTCCGAACACTTTACCGTCCGCTGTCGTTACCGGACAACTCACCATCTTATCTTTCAATACCATATCCAGTGTATAATAATGATATTTATCACCACCGATATTATCCACCTTTTTCACTTTGCCGCTGGTCACGTTTCCACCTTTCTGAGTGGAATAAGGTAACAGATAGACTTCGGCACCTACAGCCGGAGCTACAGTGGACACCTGTAATGCCGGCACCTTCTTTACTGTAATGCCGACACGGAACTTTATGATATCATACATATCATTGGCTCCCAGAATACATTCAACCGGCATTTTCTCTCCTTCGGAATTAATGATAACAGCACGCTGAGCTCCTTTAAACAAAGAATAGTCAGACAGAGCCACTCCGTCTTCGGTCACAAAAAATCCGTTACCGGTATTCTGAATTTTGTCGTCTTTATCATACGTAACGATGGAAAACACCGATCGTTTCGCCTTCTCTACCCATTTGGGGGCTTGCGCTACACTCCATTGTGACAGGAGACAAAGCACAAATGTGAATAATATGCTCTTTTTCATGTATTTGAATGTTGTTTTAGTTTGTACGTTGTTTCACGCCTTCATAAATCAGGATACCAGCGGCTACCGACACATTGAGTGACTCAATACTGCCCAACATCGGAATCTTGACCCATTCGTCGCATAACGCAAGGTTATCGTACGAAACACCGGTGTCCTCGGCGCCCATAATGATGCACATCGGACCGGTATAGTCGGCCTTCGTATAATCATAATCACCCTTTTCGGTAGCAGCCACAATGCGGAATCCACTATCTTTCAGATATTGTAAAGTTGTCTTTAAGTTCTGTTCACGACAGACAGGCAAAGTATGCAGAGCTCCGGCTGAAGTCTTCATCGCATCCGCATTGACCGTAACACTTCCTTTCGCAGGAATAATGACAGCATCCACTCCGGCACATTCGCAAGTACGGGCTATGGCACCAAAATTACGCACATCCGTAATCCCGTCGAGCATAACAAAGAACGGACTCTTACCTTCCTCAAAGAGGAAAGGTACCAGATCTTCGGTCTTCTGATACGTCACCGAAGATATGAATGCCACTACACCCTGATGATTTTTACGGGTGATGCGGTTGATACGTTCCACCGGGACGCGCTGAACAGGAATCAGCGTACCTTTCAGAGCAGCAAACAGCTCCTTGGACAAGTCACTCTGAATGTCTTTCTTCACCAAAATCTTGTCTATCTCTTTACCAGCCTGAATGGCTTCAATCACGGCACGGACGCCGAAAATCATTTCGCTTTTATCAATCATGTAATTGTCTGCATTTTTAGAGTATGCAACTCGCCAATGTTCATTGCACGCCACTATATACTTATTTTATTATTTTTCTCTCTTTCAAAGAAGGTTCCAGCAATGCCCTTGCATTGCTTAGTGCAGCCTCGGTCAAAGTGGCACCACTCAGCATATGTGCCAACTCTTCTACCCGTTCTTCGTCAGTCAGACGACGAATATGGCTATTCGTTTCCGTATCATTATCCCGCTTGTATACCTTATAATGGGCACGTCCACGGGCAGCAATCTGAGGCAAGTGGGTGATACTGATCACCTGCCTGTTTTGTTCACCCATCTCTTGCATGATGTCCGCCATGCGATCTGCAATCTCACCGGATACTCCGGTATCGATTTCATCGAACACAATAGTGGGCAATTTTACGGCTCCTGCTATCATTGCCTTGATAGACAGCATAACACGAGCTATTTCACCACCGGACGCAACTGAAGATATACTCTGCAGCGCTCCGTTCTTATTGGCAGAGAATAAGAAGTTCACCGTATCTTCTCCTTGGGGACCCAATTCTTTTTTCAGCCCCATTTCCACCTGGAAGCGGACATTGGGCATTCCCAAAGGAATCAGACGAGCTGCCATCTGCTTTTCCACTTTACGGGCAATCTCCGTACGGGCCTTCGTCAGGACAAACGCTTGTTTCTTTACCTTATTATATTGCGCATCTCTCTGTTCCGTCAATTGAGCTATCCGATCATCATACGAAGTAATGGCAGCAAGTTTCGTTGCATATTGCTCTGAAAGGACGATCAACTCTTCTACTGTCTGAACACGGTGTTTTTGTTCCAAAGAATAGATCAGGTTCAACCGGTCATTCACTTCTTCCAGCCGGGATGGATTGAACTCGACACTCTCTCCCTGATCCGATATTTCCTGAGCTATATCTTTCAGTTCTATATAAGTGCTCTCCATCCGTTCAGCCAATTCTCCGGCAGGCTGGTATACCCGCTGCAATCCATTCAGAGTACCCAAACTCTCTTTCAAAGCAGGCAACAGTCCTCCTTCGTCTGAGGCAAGAGTTTGCTCTACCCGATATAATCCGGCTTTGATATCTTCGGCATGTGCCAATGTTTCGGCCTCCTGTTCCAATTCTTCCTGCTCTCCGGCAGAAAGATGTGCCTCCTCCAATTGTTCTAACTGGAAACGGATATAATCTTCATCCGTTTTGCTCTGTTCGGCCAGTACAATCAGTTCGTCAAGTTCTTTACTGAGCTTTTTCCATTCCTGATATAAATGATGATATACATCCAAAGCCTCTTCGTTGTGGGAAAGTATATCAAGTACATTGAGCTGAAAACCTTCTTTGTTAAGCAACAGATTCTGGTGCTGCGAATGTACATCGATCAATTGCTCTCCCAATTCTTTCATTTGTGTGAGCGATGCAGGCGTATCGTTAATAAATGCTCTGCTTTTGCCGGAAGACTGTACCTCACGGCGAAGTATACATTCGGGCTCATACTCCAGCTCGTTCTCTTCGAAAAAAGCTTCCATATGATAAGCTGATATATCGAACCTGGCCTCAATAATACATTTCGAAGCACCTTGCCGAATAGCCTTCACATCAGCACGCTGTCCGAGTAAAAGTCCGATTGCGCCCAGAATAATGGATTTCCCGGCACCGGTTTCACCGGTAATCACAGAAAATCCGGTTTCGAAACGGATATCAAGTTTCTCAATCAGAGCATAATTCTGGATGTATAATGAACGTAACATAAATCACAATTCTTTTATCATTCGATCAATAATATCTCTGGCTACTTCAGTCTTGGATTTTAACGGATAATCGGTTCTGCCTCTACAACTGAGAATACTGATTTTATTTGTATCGTAACGGAAACCCGCACCTGCATCATTCAATGAATTCAGCACAATAAAATCGAAGTTCTTCCGGATCAGTTTTCCTTCGGCATTACGCTGTTCATCATTCGTTTCAAGAGCAAAACCGATTAATTTCTGCCCCGATGTCTTCAGTTTACCCAATGCAGCGGCAATATCGTGGGTGGGCTTGAGATGTAACATCAAATCATCTCCCTCCCGTTTTATCTTCTTATCGACTACAACATCCGGAGTAAAATCTGCTACTGCAGCACATAATATTCCGGCATCCACCAATGGGTATTGCGCCATAGCAGCCTCATACATTTCCTGAGCAGACTCCACATCAATACGGGTAATGTGTGAATGATATACCTTCTGTTGCACCGGTCCGGCTATCAGCACTACCTCCGCTCCGCGACGGGCACACTCCTCTGCCAATGCAAATCCCATTTTACCGGAAGAATAATTACCAATGAAACGTACCGGATCAATCTTTTCATAAGTCGGTCCGGCTGTAATCAGCACTTTCTTTCCAGCCAGCTCGCCCGTAGAGGAAAAGAACTCATCAAGTACCCGGATAATATTCTCCGGTTCTTCCATGCGCCCCTTACCTACCAAATGGCTTGCTAATTCTCCCGAAGCCGGTTCAATGATATGATTACCGTATGAACGCAGCGTATCCAGATTCTTCTGGGTACTGGGATGCGCAAACATATCCAAGTCCATGGCCGGAGCGATAAACACCGGTGCCTTCGCTGACAGATAAGTCGTGATCAGCATATTGTCTGCTATGCCATTTGCCATTTTACCAATGGTAGAAGCCGTCGCAGGCGCTATCAGCATAGCATCTGCCCAAAGCCCCAAATCTACGTGGCTGTTCCACGTTCCGTCCCGCTGGGCAAAAAACTCACTGATAACAGGCTTACTGGTCAAAGCGGACAAAGTTATCGGAGTAATAAACTCCTTTCCGGCAGGAGTAATTACGACCTGTACCTCCGCTCCCTGTTTAATCAGGCCGCGTATAATGTAGCAAGCCTTATAAGCAGCAATGCTACCGGTAATGCCAAGTATAATTTTCTTTCCGTTCAGCATAGTTATTTTCCCGTTAACTCACGCAGGCGAATCTTCGTCAACATGGCTTTTGTATTCAGCGTAAAGTCACTATTGAGAATCCAACTGTAATATCCGGGATCTTTTTTCAGCACTTCACTCACCGACTGGCCTTTGTATTTGCCAAAATTAAAAACCTCCACTCCATTGTCATCATACACCATACGTCCGGCAAAATCCACATTCTTGTTATAGCTTGAGTAATCGGCGAGGAAAGACATATCGTTTTGCAAATCTTCCGGATAGCGGTCAAGTTGAGCCATCAGGACCTCGTACGCGGCGCGGGTATCGGCTTCCGCTGTATGTGCATCTTCCAAATTACGGCCACAATAGAATTTATAAGCAGCCGAAAGAGTACGTTGTTCCATCTTATGGAAAATTACCTGTACATCAACAAATTTGCGCTTACTCATATCAATATCAACCCCGGCACGAAGAAACTCTTCCGCCAACACAGGAATGTCAAAACGGTTGGAGTTGAAACCAGCCAGATCACAACCTTCAATGTCATTCGCAATGCTTTTTGCTACTTCTTTAAAAGTAGGACAATCAGCTACGTCAGCATCAAAAATACCATGAACGGCAGATGATTCGGCAGGAATAGGCATTTCGGGATTAATACGGAGAGTTTTCGACTCTTCATTCCCGTTCGGATATACTTTAAGATAACAGATTTCTACAATTCGGTCTGAGTTGATGTTAGTCCCGGTCGTTTCCAGGTCGAAAAAGACAATAGGGTTCTTTAGGTTGAGTTTCATTGTTTATACGGTTTTGTTTAAATTCACCACAGAGGACACCGAGTGCACAGAGCTTCAATTCCAAAGAATGATGTCTCTGTGATCTTTGTGTCCTCTGTAATGAATCCGATTCTATTTCTGTTCCGCAGTTAGTCGTTCAGCATCATCGGCATCAGCAGCATCAACAAATCTTCGTTTTCTTCCTGTTCTACCGGAATAATGACACCTGCTCTTGACGGATCAGCCAATTCAATGATCACTTCCTCTGCCGAGATATTATTCAGAATATCGATCAGGAAAGTAGATTTAAAGCCAATACTCATTGCTGCACCGGCATATTGGCACACCTGTGTTTCCTCTGCAGAAGTAGAGAAATCAATATCTTGAGCCGAAACCACGATCTGGTTTTCCTGCATACGGAGTTTGATAAGACTGCTTGCCTGTGAAGAGAAAATAGATACACGACGCAAAGCACCTATCAGCTGCATACGGTCTACCGTCACTTTGTGCGGATTGTTTTGTGGAATCACTGAATTATAATTGGGGTAGCGTCCTTCAATCAGACGACAAACCATACGATAACTTTCGAGCGTGAAGACAGCATTGCGTTCGTCAAACTCGATCACCACCATACCCGATTCCTTAGGCAACAGGTTCTTCAACAAAGTTGCCGGTTTTTTGGGCAAAATAAATGCAGCACGTTCATTTCCGCGTGCAGCCAATGTTTTACAACGTACCAACTTGTGTCCGTCCGAAGCTACCATTGTAATGTCTTCAGTCGTAATGTCAAAGTAGATACCATTCATCACCGGACGGAGTTCGTCATCGGCAGTAGCAAATACCGAACGGTTAATGCCTCCCAGCAATATCTGTGCTTCCATCTCCACACGAACCGCATTATCACCGAGTGTAGCCGATTGCGGAAACTCATCGGCATTCTGCCCCATCAGGCTATATTTACCATTTTGGTACTGTACCGTAATTTCATAGGTATCCGGCTTTATTTCGAATGTCAACGGTTGTTCCGGAATCTCTTTCAATGCATCGAGCAACGTTTTTGCAGCGACGGCAAACTTTCCGTTAGAATCACTCTCGTTCACCTCAACCGAGGTTACCATCGTAGTTTCACTATCAGAAACAGTCACAGACAGTGTTCCGTCCTCCAACTGAAAGAGAAAACAATCTAAAATAGGCAGCGCATTTTTTGAGTTTATCACACGGCTAACAGCCTGTAAATGGCTGGAAAGTGCAGTACTTGAAACGATAAATTTCATATAATCTGTGATTTTAAATTTTATATTTTTGCAAAGCACAAAGTTACAAAAAAGATCGAGGCAGCACAATAAAAGAGAAGAAAAAACAGGAGAATATTCGTCGGATATCCCTAAAAAATTGTAACTTCGCCGCACAATTTAAAATTATCGCAATGGAATTTACAGGAAAAATTATCGCTATACTCCAGCCCAGAGGTGGAGTTTCTAAGACAAGCGGCAACGAATGGAAGGCTCAGGAGTATGTAATCGAAAATCATGATCAATATCCAAAGAAAATGTGTTTCGACATCTTCGGAGCAGACAAAATAGAACAATTCAACATCCAGATGGGTGAAGAGTTGACCGTATCATTCGATATCGATGCACGTCAATGGCAGGATCGTTGGTTCAACAGTATCCGTGCATGGAAAGTAGAGCGTGTAGGCGCAGGCGCACCCATGACTCCGGGAGCTCCGGTTCCTCCTCCGGCACCATCTTCAGCACCGGAATTCATTGCCGGTGATGCAAAAGACGACTTGCCTTTCTAAGCAAACATGCCTTAGTATAAGACACAAAACCCCGAAAGCTATCCAATTTCTTTCGGGGTTTTGTGTCTCTTACCGTAGTCAGGAAACATCGTCAGAATCACCTTTATAAATCAAAACCACATTAGGATAGACAACTCCGTCAGTACAGGTAAACTGTGCAGAAAGAATAAAATGACGAAAGAACTCCTGATTGCGAAAGAAAAATGCAGGTATCAACCTGACGTAGTTCTCCGGCTGGGAAAAAGTTTCTCCCAAGTCAGCCACCATCATAAAGTTATATGACGGAGAAAGATTTACTACCGCTTCCTCGTATCCGGGAGTATCGTTCAGAATTTCTTTTTTATCCAGGCAACGGACATATGTGGCAAGACTCTCCGCATCCGGAGCCAAAATCAGTCTCTCTCCATAGAAACAAGCATAGACATATAAGGCAGATTCCGTAATTCCGGTCAATTGCGTAAACAATGTATTACGTGGCAACACATAAAGCGTATAAGCTCTTGAAGGCGTTTTACAGAAAGTAGTACGTGGCTTCGGAGGGCCGTCCACTTCTTTCGGAGCACTCCGGAGTACTCCTTGCAACACCCGCTCAGCCTGCTGGACATCCTTCAAGGGAATAGTCATCACCGCACAAGGATTCGCAAGAGTGTCCGCCGAATGGAACAGGCAGGTCACAAGTTCGCCTCCGGCATTATCCTTGAGGAATGCAAGCAGTTCTCCGTCCCGGTCCCTGATATAGTCTGAATAGGTTGATGTTGTATATTCCTGCCGGGCAGTAAAGTCAAGCATCGCCTGCATATCCGTCACCGACCGTTTATTGAAAAAGAAAGTAGAAGCCGGCAGGATGTCTCCCGGAAAGTCTTCTACAGGTTGTTGTTGCCGAAGCACGTTCATAAAAGTCATACAGGTATCAGTATCATGACTGACTCCAGAAAAGTAAATGGCATCCCCGTTCATTTTCATATCAAATTCGGTCCATCCCCCCAATTGTGTACACGAACGAATCCCATCGGTAGCCTTGCCCATACTCAAGGGTTGCATACGGGCATAAATAGTAGCCGCTACACGGGCACGCTTGTCTTCATGCACTTTTACAAAAGAGCTGTCGGTCAGCAAAGACTTTTTCGACAAACGTGCGTCGATCACTTGTTCTATCAGCTTCTTCTGATAGCTCACCGCCAAAAAATCGGAAGTGAAGTAGCAAGCTAAAAAGCTATCATCCGGCATCGGATAGATGCGTATCTCCTCCCCTTTATAATCAAACAGTTTTGATGGGAAACTGCTTGAACAGTATTTACGTATAAATTTCTCCACTAACTCATAATCACCATTTCCCAAACTGCAATACAACACCTGGTTGCGGTCATTATCCGGCTCATGAAAGCTCAACAACACCTTATTCATCTGTTTACTCAACCCGTGAGGCGTATCTTCCAACAATGTATAAAGATGGAGTTTCAAATAAGAAAATAATTTGGAAATATAAAGGAAATGCTGATCTTTGCTACAGCTCAGTTCATTGATACTCTGTATCATCCCGGCAAGATCATCCGTTTCGAGAACCACAGTGGCCGAGCGCGGAACAAGCGTATAAAGATTAAAGTCTTTACGCCCCTCAACCGCTGATAATCTGAAAAAAGAAAACATAGCAAAGCCTGTACACAGTAGTACAACAGACGAGATTACGGCTATTTTCACTATCGTACGGAGTTTCATGGCATTCGTTGTTTATCGGCTCACTGCAAAAATAATAAATTCTCCAAATAAAACAAAATATACTTAAAGAAAGAATTATTAAGCATTAATCACTAACATTCTATTTCAAGCCCGTCGAATGCAAAATGCACAAGCGGAGGAAGTAGTTTTTCCACATCTGCCTGAAGTCCGATATGATGACTCATGTGAATAAACCAGGTTTCCTTTGCCCCAATGCGTTTCACAGCCTCCAGCGCTTCAGAAAGGCTTTGATGGGTGTTGTGTGGTGCTACACGCAATGCATTCATCACCAGCACATCTACCCCTTGTAACTGCTCAAACGATTCATCGGGCATGGTCAGCATATCAGTAATATATCCGAGCTTTCCGATCCGATATCCCAGAATGGGCAGTTTGCCGTGCATTACCCTCAAGGGTAACACTTCGGTATGATTAACAAGAAACGGACGATTGGGTTCAATCTCACGCAAAGGAATATTCGGAACTCCCGGATAAGTATGTTCCACAAAGCAATAAGGCATCCGGCTACGCAAACGCTCAGCCGTATACGTTTCGGCATAAATAGGTACCTCTCCGAAACGACAGAAAGGACGTAAGTCATCCAAACCTCCCACATGGTCATAATGTTCGTGGGAAATCAATACGGCATCAATTTTACCAAACGGGACATGTAACATCTGTTCCCTGAAATCCGGACCGCAGTCCAACAATAAAGTAGCATCCCCGGTCTGCACCAACGCCGAGGTACGAAGACGATGATCTCTCGGATCTTTTGAAGTGCAAACCGCACAAGTGCATCCAATCTCGGGCACTCCGGTAGAAGTCCCGCTACCAAGTATTCTTATTTTCATTTCAGATAAAATTCACCTCCGGATGAATATCTATTCCAAACTTCTCTCTAACCGAAGCGCGTACTGCATCCGAAAGTGCTATAACATCCGCGCCTCTGGCTCCTCCGCGATTCACCAGTACCAGCGCTTGCTTATCATGTACCGCTGCCGGCCCCAAAGCTTTACCTTTCCAGCCACACTGATCAATCATCCAACCGGCAGGAATCTTTATCCGGTCGGCATCTATTTCGTAAAAAGGCATATGTGGATATTCTTCTTGCAACGCTTCAAATTTTATGCGGGACACAATCGGATTCATAAAGAAACTTCCCGCATTACCCATCACCCGGGGATCCGGCAATTTCTCCTCACGGATGGCGATAATCACCCGGCGCACGGTCTCCAATGTCACCGTAGGATACTTCTCCAATTCCCGGCGGATAGTACCGTAATCCAACGTATAATATTCCTTCTTACTTAACTTAAAGCTGACATAAGTGACAAAAACACTCTTATTTGCAGGGCGCTTAAAGATACTGTCCCGATAGGAATATCCACACTCTGAAATATCATAAACACGTTCTTTCCCCTCAATGTTCAAGGTTTCCACCCGCACAATCAGATCTTTTACCTCAACCCCATAAGCCCCGATATTCTGCACCGCACTGGCTCCCACTTCTCCGGGAATCAGGGAGAGGTTTTCCGCACCGTACCAATTATGCTTCACGCAATAATCCACAAAGTCGTCCCAGACTACACCTGCACCTACACGAACGACAATATCATCATCCGTTTCGTCCACCACCTCTACTCCTTCGATACGCGAGTGTAAAACAGTACCTTCGTAATCTTTAGTAAACAGCAGGTTACTGCCTCCCCCAATGTGCAAATAAGGAGAAGTCACTTGTCCTGAATCAATCAACCGATGCAATTCATCCACTGAAGCGTACTCCAAAAAACGAGCTGCGGACACATCGATGCCAAAAGTGTTATGTGATAAAAGAGAGTATTTTTGTTCCATAATCATAAAAAGCAATCACTAAATACTTGTATCCTCAAACTTATACAGTTCCCATCCGCTGTCTTTGCGCTGAAAATAGAGGATATTGGAGAACCCGTTGCCAATACCTTTCAATGCCAATATCTTGCGTGAAGTATTGTCATCATTCTGCTGTCCGTAATTAATATTCGAAAGCTTATCAGTAGGCAATACCGGCTTAAAGGCAAACCACTGGTTCAAGTCAAGTGTAGTTTCGAGTATTGAGAAATCGTCATCCGGATCGGTGGTAACAAACGCAAGCGGCTGCCGGATTCGGTGACTCTGGAAGATACTGTCTGTTGCAAAGTGCCCATAGAATTCGACGAAATCCTCGTTCTCGCTTTTCTCAATCGGACGCAGATTGATTGCTTCAAGCATCCACGCCCCTTTAATTCTTTCAAAATAATATTTCTTCACCATTCGTTTCTTGATGAAAATCCATTCCACCTGAACGGAAGTGAGTGAAGTATCCCCTACCATGTCCATGTCCTCTTCCCGGTCGAAGAGCAAGGTATAATAACTCTGTTTAGTAAACAAGTCATCGTGCTTCCAGTACTTCTTATCAATTTTTGAAGCTCGTTCTCCGTTGTAGTAGGGCAACGGAAACACTACGCGCTGCCTTTGCAGAGCGTCATCAGAAGCAAAGTTATAGATAAAGTCGTCAAACGATTCGTCAGCTTCAATCGGTTTAGGTTCGTCCGAAGCCTTCTCTTTATCAATGGAGTCGGCTTTGTTCACCATAGCCGAATCTACCAGATGTGTAATAGATGCAAAGGGGTCAGCGTCAGTCTTTTTGTTGTTTCCACATGCGGCAAACAACACCAGGACGGTGACTCCCGCCATTATTGTTTTCATTTTAATAGTTAGCAATGTGTCGATATTCCCATGTGCCAACCGGTTTTCAAAACCATTTCATTATTCCGGCGGGCACATGGGCCTATATCATCACATTATTTTAATTTAGCTCTTAGTTTTTCAAGCATATCTACTGTCATACTCTCCAAATCGTAAGCCGGTTTCCAGCCCCACTCTTCGCGGGCACAAGAATCATCCATACTGTCAGGCCAGCTGTTGGCGATGCGCTGTTTCAGCGGGTCTACCTTATATTCCATTTCAAAGTCAGGAACATGTTTCTTGATGGCAGCATAAATTGTTTCGGGTGCAAAGCTCATAGAAGCGATGTTGAAAGCATTACGGTGTACCAGTTTCGTCGGATCAGCTTCCATCAGCGAGATAGCTGCGTTCAGCGCATCCGGCATATACATCATATCCATCAGTGTTCCTTCCGGAATCGGACAGATAAACTTCTCTCCTTTTACGGCAGAGTAGTAGATGTCTACTGCGTAGTCAGTCGTACCACCTCCCGGAGGTGTCACATTCGAAATGATTCCCGGGAAACGCACGGCACGTGTATCTACGCCATACTTATTAAAATAATAGTCGCTCAGCAACTCCGTGGTTACCTTGCTGATACCATACATAGTGCGCGGACGCTGAATGGTATCCTGCGGTGTCTGCACGTGAGGTGTGCTTTCGCCAAACGAACCGATCGAACTCGGAGTAAACACGGCGCATTTGTTTTCGCGGGCCACTTCGAGTACATTCCATAATCCGTCGATACCGATTTTCCAAGCCAGTTTGGGCTTCGATTCGGCCACAACAGACAGCAGGGCTGCCAGGTTGTAGATTGTGTCGATATTATACTCCTTCACTACAGAGGCGATCATCTCCTGATCTGTTACATCGACTACCGCCGACGGACCGGATTCTTTCAATTCCCCTTTGGGCTCTGCCCCGTGAATATAACCTGCTACTACATGTGTGTTTCCGTAGCGTTTACGTAGTTCCATCGTGAGCTCCGAACCAATCTGGCCGGTTGCTCCAATTACCAAAATATTTTTCATTATCTTTACTAATAAGGTGTATTAAGCTAAATGGTGCGCAAAGTAAGCACTTTTTTTTCATTTTTATACCAAATATATGTTGTTTATTCCAAGAAAAATTGTGTCCTTTGCAAAAGAAACTAAAACCCCAAACACTATGTACGGTAAAATGAAAGAACACCTCAGCAACACGATTGCTGAAATTAAAGAAGCAGGCCTCTACAAAGAGGAACGCTTAATCGAAAGTGCACAACAAGCTGCTATCACTGTTAAAGGCAAGGAAGTACTGAATTTCTGTGCCAACAACTACCTTGGATTGTCTAACCATCCCCGCCTGATCGAAGGTGCAAAGAAGATGATGGACCGTCGTGGATACGGTATGTCTTCTGTACGTTTCATCTGCGGAACTCAAGATATACATAAGGAGCTGGAAGCCGCAATTTCAGACTATTTCAAAACCGAAGACACTATTTTGTACGCAGCTTGCTTTGATGCCAACGGCGGTGTGTTCGAACCGTTGTTCACCGACGAAGATGCCATCATCTCCGACTCACTGAACCACGCTTCTATCATCGACGGAGTACGTCTTTGCAAAGCAAAACGCTATCGTTATGCCAATGCAGACATGGCCGATCTGGAACGTTGCCTGCAGGAAGCACAAGCCCAGCGTTTCCGCATTATCGTTACCGACGGCGTATTCTCAATGGACGGTAATGTAGCTCCAATGGACAAAATCTGTGATCTGGCCGAGAAGTACGATGCCCTGGTGATGGTAGACGAATCTCACTCTGCCGGTGTAGTTGGTGCAACCGGTCATGGAGTAAGCGAACAGTACAACACTTACGGACGTGTAGATATCTACACCGGAACTCTGGGTAAAGCCTTTGGTGGTGCTTTGGGCGGATTCACAACCGGCCGCAAAGAGATCATCGACCTGCTTCGCCAGCGCAGCCGTCCGTACCTGTTCTCAAACTCACTTGCTCCGGGTATTATCGGTGCCAGCCTCGAAGTATTCAAGATGCTGAAAGAAAGCAACGAAATCCATGACAAACTGGTAGAAAACGTAAACTACTTCCGCGACAAGATGACCGCAGCCGGATTTGACATCAAACCGACTCAGAGTGCTATCTGTGCCGTGATGCTGTACGATGCCAAACTGTCACAGGTTTATGCAGCCCGCATGCAGGAAGAAGGTATTTATGTAACAGGTTTCTACTATCCGGTAGTTCCGAAAGACCAGGCACGTATCCGTGTACAGATTTCAGCCGGTCACGAAAAAGAACACCTCGATAAATGTATCGCTGCATTCATCAAAGTAGGTAAAGAATTAGGTGTACTGAAGTAAACCTTTATTTCTCTTCCATTGTTATTGTATATAAAAGTATGATAACAATGGAAGAACTTACACTCACGACACCCGCGCTGCTATTTTCAGCCGTTTCACTTATTCTTTTGGCATACACCAACCGTTTTCTCTCGTATGCCCAATTGGTACGCACTCTTCGCGACCGTTATATGGAAGATCCCTCTGATATCAATGTAGCTCAAATTGAGAATCTGCGCAAACGCCTCAACCTGACCCGCATGATGCAGGTGTTCGGCATTGCCAGCCTATTCTTCTGCGTAGTTACCATGTTTCTTATCTACATCGGGTTGTTCCTGCTTTCCATCTATATTTTCGGACTCGCACTGCTTCTGTTAATCGCCTCTTTAGGCGTTTCTCTCCGTGAGATACAGATATCGACCCGTGCCTTGGACATCTACCTGAGCACAATGGAAGGAAAACTAAAACATTAAAAATTACTTTTCCACACCACGCCCATAGGAGCCACATAAATAAAGTTCCGCTCCTCCCCACCGGAAGCAAGCGGAACTTTCACAAACAAAACAACAGATCGTTTATAACTTTATCAATCCATACCGGTCAGTCAGCCCGCTCCTGAATGCAACGTAGGGGAATCGCTTCACGTTCATGTCCTGTAAGAACAATACTTGCTTTTGTCGAAGCAGTTTTTCCTATTTTAAAATAACTCACTGTTTCCCCTCCCGAAGCAGTACCTAACTTATTTCCGCACCAAATTAAAGCAGATTCTCCAATATACGCAAACTGACTATCCAAATAATAATAACCGGTGAGCCGAACATAAGTCGTTAGTTTTTTATTTGTATCATATGCCATAACCATTCCTCCATGTGCACCAACACTATCCGAATTCATCACATTAGCACCATTGTCTGATGCTTTGACTGCTTGATTCACATTGCTAAACAGTGAAAGATAGTTCTCAATCAGTGCTACACGCCATCCTGCCGGACACGGATCATGAACTGTCTTCTGAATATTCCAAGCATTCAGATATGTATTATTCCGATCACTGTCCGCTATCCATTTATGTACATTTGTCTTTTTATATATATTCAACGGATTCTGGTAAGCCGTCCGATAAGTCGCCTGAGCATTTACAGCCGGATCAAAAGGCAGGAAAGTGACTCCATCCGGCTTATATAAGCTTAATATTCCCACAATCGGTTTAGTCATCGGAGTAGGAAGATTCACTATCGTGATCGGCTTATTCGAATAACTGCTCGGATATGGATCTTTCCTTCCCCATTGATAATGGAATCCATGTGTCTTAAACTTCTCCACATCCGACGGCGGCACGCCGGCATATCCGGCCATAGCCCCCAGATTACGATCCATCATCGGTAACTGGTTTCCATGATTGCCATATGTAAATTTCAGTTTTCTTTTAGTCAACGGCTCTTGCACATCCGCATCACCTGTCGCGTCCGGGCGGTAGTCCGTCACCCACACATGCCAGCTCCAGAGTATCTTACCATCCGCACCATAAGCGGCAATCACCCCGCTACCACCGGTAGTTCCCGGAGCCACACGGCAATAAACACGGGCTTCCCCTTTATTCTTCACCGGATACAACGTCGGATCGGTTCCATCTGTCCGTTTCAAATCCACGATGTTCGTATGGTCATCCTCCGAAGTTACGATTCCCATTACCGGCTCACCGATATCTCCATCCTCTTTGGTCTGCCAGAGTAGTTTCATCGTAGTGATTCCTCCGGAAGCCTCACACCAACCTTTCAATACATCGTTCGTTTTATCCGGATCTCCATTCTGTTGGTATGCCAGCGGATCAAAGCAGAAGCCGCCTCCGGCGGATACCATAAAGCAATTGGCCGTAGGCACAAAGTTTTCATTATTTTCCGAAGCGGGTACAGGGTTGATATAGGTCACCCGTTTATCACTTGTCGGGATACCGCTATGTGCAAAGTTCACCGTATAATCATAATTCGCATTACTCTTAATGTCGAAATTCGTCGACTGCCTCCCGCCGATATAAACACGATAGTCCAGTTTAACTTTTGCATCCTGATCGCTCACCGCGACAAAGTTAAAGAAAGAACTTCCTTTAGGAGCATTCTCTTTTGTCCGTTGGGTTTCAGAGTTCGCTGCCGGTTTCTCTCCGCGCATATTGGTCGGTACCCAGCAAGAGTAACTTCCACTTTGTGCCACATTTTTTATCTGCAAAGTAGTAAACTGATCCAGGATAGAAGGATAATTTCCCTCACTATCGGGGGTAGGGATAACCGCATAGTTCAATGGGACACTTTGGAGCAACAGTTGTTTCAAAGTATATCCGCTCACAGCATATGTCCACTCCACGGTGAGCCGGGCAGCCAGACGCTTCAGCAGCAAACGGGTATCATAGCTCCCCTCCGGACTCTGAATCACATACTTACCATCTACTTGCGCCACATTCACATGCTCCAGATGGAGTACATAAGGCATCTTCTTCATATCTTCACTATTCGAAGGATCAATCGCATTGATCACCGACGAGTTTACGTCCATCGCCTGCACCTTCTCCAAAGAGTTACTACCCAAGGCAGCTATCGCCCCCCCGTTGCCACGCGCCACAATCAGCAACTGGCAGTCCGTCAGTGCGCTTAAAGTGACCTCCAGATGTTTCCCAAGCGCTACATTGCCATAGTCCTTCCCGTTTATATAAGTTCCATTCGAGTCATACTGACGTATCTCCAGGTTATATAACTGATCCGGAACGCTTGTCCCGCCACGAGTCATCGTTCCTGACGAAAGGTTCACATCAAAAGCAGCTTTGCTGCTTTCAACGGCGAGCCGTTGAGGCGAGCCGTTGAGGCTCCATCATCACTTGAATCTTCGGCAAAGCCGAAGACCATCGATACCGTCACCTCTTCACCATCCGCCGGAGGAACCACCGCCTCTTCCGTCCGGTCCTCACATCCACTCAACCCTCCCAGAAGGATCACTCCTCCCAAGAGCATTAACCATTTATTCTTCCAAGTCTGTTTCATATCATTATTTTTAAATTACTGTCTAATCCCGAAACCCCGGAAAACAGTCCGTCCCGCCTTGTGCATCTCCAGATACACAAAGCGGGACGGAAAACTATATTGTCCTGTCAGCCCTGTCTACTTAACTATCAGCCATTCCCCTAAATTACGTTGTTCCGCATCGAACGAAACGCCAACCTTTACCAGTTTCCTGCCATCAGCCCCGTAAGGGAACGAATACCCTTTTTCCTCAATCTGCTGTAAAGCCGCCTCGGCACTGCCGTCCAGTTTGAATTCAAAAACATATGTATAATCAGCTGTTTTCACCACAGCATCCGCACGCCCCCGGGCAGAACGAACCTCTGCCTCCGTAAATTGTCCCATCAGCTTGAATACAAGATAAAATACCACCTGATAATGACGTTCCGTCTTTGTATTCAACTCATAAGGGAAATCAGCGAAAAAGCAACGCAGACGTTCAAGAAAAGCCTCCACATCACCACTTGTCAGCTCCCGGACAAACTTACCTATATAAAAAGCAGTATCCGTAGAAGCCACCGGAGTATAAAAAGGAGCCACAAAGTTAAGGAAGCCATACTTCACCTCTTCGTTGGGGAAGCCAAGCGTATACAGCCCGAATTGCGGATCATACTTCTTGACGGTAAGATAACCACTCTGATAAATCATCGGAACCGGATTATGTATATCGGCACAGTCGTCACTCAATGAAGCCGAGCTCACTTCAATACCATCCAGGTCACGCAGGTCAAAGTCCGTCTTACGCAACATTTCAGCCAGAAACGTAGGAGTACCACTCGCAAACCAAGCGTTCTCAAACAGACCGGTCGAAAAAGTATTCAGTACACTGAAAGGATTGAACATACCTTCCCAGTTACGATAATTAAAATGATAACCGTCATATTGCCGCCCAAGCTTATCCATTGTCTCTTCATACGTCAATCCGTTGCCTCGGGCAAGAGATTGAAGTTCCGGAGCAAAAACGGCTTCTATTTCCGCACGGGTCATACCACACAAAGTAGTATATGCCGGATGCAGACTGATGTCCTGCAATTGGTTCAGATTACTGAAAATACCCATTTGAGCAAACTTGGTCACTCCCGTGATAAAGACCAACTGCAAATAAGCATCGGCACTCTTTAGCACAGTGTAGAAAGCTGTCAACGTCTCACGAAAGTCACGTTGCAGTTCCGGATTATCAAACGAGCGAAGCATCGGCTTGTCATATTCGTCTACCAGCACCACTACACGCCTGCCTGTCTGTTCATAGGCACGGCGGATGACGGTCATAAAACGAATCGAGTAACTCCGGTTAATCTCTGTTACCCCGTATTCCGCCTCCCACGCTTCAAGCTGGCTTTCGAGCAAATTGGCCAAGCGCTCGTTACTGTCATATTTCTCTGCATTGAGATCCAGGTGCAACACCGGATACACAAGCCAGTCCTGCTCCAACCGCTCAATGGCAAGCCCCTTGAACAAGTCTTTCTTTCCCAGAAAGTAAGCTTCCAGCGTAGAGAGCAACAAGCTCTTGCCAAACCTCCGGGGACGGCTCAGGAAACAGGGGATCCCCGCCTTCGCCAGCCGGTAAACCAGTTCTGTTTTATCTACATAAAGATACCCTCCGGTACGAAGCTTCTCAAAGCTCTGTATCCCAATCGGAAGTTTACGGGACATCGTATTACATATATCCATATCGCCTCTGTTTTTTATATCATTGCTACTACACACAAAGATACTAATTGTTTTCCGTTATTCCAGTATGTCAAAGAGCAAAATTGATTCTTCTGTCAGTCCCTTTCCTGTATGCAGCGCAAAGGAAGCATCGCACTCAAAGTCCCTCCATTATTAATTCCATTGATACCTCTCCGTTGACTAGAGGATGTAGAAACCAACTGTAAATGCCTCGCCTGATAAGTATTACCAATTTTAGCACAATTACAGCACCATATAAAATCGAAATAACCTATTTGAACAAACTCTCCGTCAGCATAATATCCACACAATCGGAAATAAGTGACCTTCGACTGATCTGTCTTATCATATCGCAATACAAAACCTTTATCGTCCCCTTGCGTATTATAATTACTCATATTCATATTATTAGTCGAATAGCTCGGCAACGTCCCGCTATAATCCTTATCACTGAACAAAGAGTAATACTCCTCCGCCTTCGCTACCCGCCATCCGGCCGGACACGGATCATGCACAGTTTTAACGGTAGCAGACCAGGCACCGGATATCGAATTGGTGACCTCACTCGTGAACCAATACTGGCTTGTCGTCGGTTTATAGGCAGTCAAAGGATTCTGATATGCCGTCCGATAACTGGCTTGTCCGTTGTATGACGGATTAAATGGTAAAAACGTCACCCCGTCTGGCTGATATAAACTCATGATACCCACTATCGGTTCCGTTATTTTTTGCGGTAATTTTACAGTTATAATCGGTCTGTTCGAATAACTGCTCGGGTACGGGTCCTTTCTTCCCCACTGATATTGAAATCCATGCGCTTTAAACTTCTCTACATCCAAAGTAGGAGCCTTCGCATACCCTGCCATAGCTCCCAAATCCCGGTCCATCATCGGACGCTGCTCTGGATGGCTGCCATACGTAAACTTCAGTTTTCTTTTAGTCGACGGTTTCTGCACATCCACATTACCCGTAGCGTCCGGATGATAGTCCGTCACCCATACATGCCAGCTCCAAAGTATTTTACCATTATTATCATAAGCCGCAATCACACCGCTGCCGCCCGTTGTGCCCGGAGCCACACGGCAATAAACACGAGCTTCCCCTTTATCCTTCACCGGATACGACACCGGATCGGTTCCATCTGTCCGTTTCAAATCCACGATGTTCGTATGGTCATTCTCCGAAGTTACGATACCCATCACCGGCTCACCGATGTCTCCATCCTCTTTGGTCTGCCAGAGAAGCTTCACCCTAACGATGCCCCCCCCTTGGCACCAGCCCTTCAAGGTTTCATTCGTTGTCTCTGCTCCGTCACTCTGATAGGCCAGCGGGTCAAAGCAGAAACCCGTACCAGGGGCCACCATAAAGCAATTGGCCGTCGGCACAAAGTTTTCATTATTCTCCGAAGCGGGTACAGGATCGATGTAGGTCACCCGTTTGTCATTTGTCGGGATACCGGTATGACCAAAGTTCACCACATAGCTGTACTCCGTATTATTGTTCAGGCTGAAATCCGAGGATGTTTTCCCGCCGATGTACACACGATAGTCCAGTTTCTTTTTGGGATCCGTTGCATTCACGGCTACAAAGTTCAGAAAAGAGCTTCCCTTCGGCGCGTTCGCTTTCGTGCGCTGCAAATCGGAGTTTGCAGCAGGAGATTCGCCACGTACATTGGCCGGGATCCAGCAAGAATAAGAACTGCCTTTACTCATATCGATCTCTACTGTATGAAACTGATCCAGAATAGAAGGATAATTTCCCTCACTATCGGGGGTAGGGATAACCGCATAGTTCAACGGGACGCTCTGCAACAGGAGTTGTTTCAGTTCATATCCGCTCACGTTGTAGTTCCAGCTCACCGTCAGCCGGGCAGCCAGACGCTTCAACAACAGGCGGGTATCATAGCTCCCCTCCGGACTCTGAATGACAGCCTTACCGTCGGTGCCCGTCACCACGTTTACGTGTTCCAGATGGAGCACATAAGGCATCTTCTTCATATCTTCACTATTCGAAGGATCAATAGCGTTTATCACAGACGAGCTTACGTCCATCTTCTGCACCTGCTCCAAAGATTTACCATCCAAAGCAGCTATCGCGCCCCCGTTGCCACGTGCCACAATCACCAACTGGCAGTCCGTCAGTGCGCTTAAAGTGACCTCCAGATGCTGCCCAAGCAATACATTGCCATAGGCCTTCCCGTTTTTATAACCTCCTTTCGAGTCATACTGACGTATCTCCAGGTTATATAACTGATCCGGAGCGCTTATTACTTCCCCGGTCCGGGTCTTCGCCGCAGGCAGCAGGCGTGCGCTGAACGCTCCGCCCTCTCCATCCTCTCCGGCACGCGTATCGGCGGGCACCGAAAGCGCGTATCCATCCTCCTCGTCGGCAAAACCGAAAGAAAGAGAAACTTCTACCGGATTTCCTTCACCGGCTGCCGGAACAGACTCACTGAACCGCTCCTCACAAGACGTCAACCCCATCAACAGGGCCGTTACCGTGAGCATACATCCTAACCTATTCATACAACTGCTGTATTTCATCTTACCTCCTTCGTATTATCTAAAATTCACTTCATTCGGGATGATTTCCACTTCATCGAACATGATCACGTTACCATCTGTGATGGTCACCCTTACGTCCGCACTATTGGCTCCGCTGATGTTGATTGTCAGCTTATACAGATAGCCCCTGCGGATATTGTAGTCAGTCATCAGGTTGCCTCCCAAATAAAGAGTATAACTCACCCCGATAGGATCCGTCGCTCCCGTATACGTGTAACTTCCATTCAACCTGATATACGTACAGTTATCAAGTCTATTCTCCTCTATATCACCCGGTCCGTACTTATCCAGATTCTTGTCGGCAAAAGAAGGAGCCGTCCCCATTCCCCGCAGATTCTCGCCCATATAGAACGTACGGGATCCACTGTCATCCAATGCACCCGAACCGACCAGTTGCAAGTTCTTGTTTATCATAGCCGCATCCACCGGATATTTGACAGACAGCCCTCCTCCTCCACGGGCATATAAAGCCATCACATTTGGGACATTGGCTATCTCTACTGAATTAATCGTCATATTATTTCCCATAAAGTCCTTTTTGGTCCACGACATTTCAATGGTAGCATAAGCACGCTGCAACGGAGCTATAATCGGTATCGCACCCGTTTCCCCTTCCCCGGCTTCGGGAGTATAGTTAAGCGGACCGGCAGTGAGCAGCGACGGTTGGTCAGTAATGGTAGTGCACCCAACAGTCTTCCCCATCAGGTCGGCTTCGCTCCCTTTGAAATCTTTCAATGCATCTCCTACATTGGCTATGACGTAGAACCGGCTGGTAATTCGGCTAAAGGCGGCCTTGTCTGTGTTGAGTTCGATCGTCCCGTTATCCAAAGCATCTCCCACAGACGAAAAATAGTAAGTCTTCAATGGCTCGTCGGTGTTATCGCTTTTATACTGCAATACCCACACATTGTTTATTGGTATTGTATTCAATGTTCCGCGGGTATCCACCCTCAGCGCCGGAGGCTGTTGCAACCGGAAAGAGAATCCGCCTTCCGGAATGCCAGAAGTATCCTCGCACCCGCACAGCCATCCCGCCAGGACCAAGACGGCAAGTATCCTTACCAATAACACACTATAGATTTTATTCCTACTTTTCATCTTTCTGTTCATTTGTTTTTACCAAGCCCATCGGAATTAACGGTCACCGTCGATTCATAATCCCGCACCGCCAGAGTCAAGTCCCCCGGATTAAGTATTCCATAGAAAGTCAGCGTAAAGTCAAACTGATAGGTCATTCCCGGAAGCAATACTTTCTGGATGCTTGCCGGATAGGTATCTTTCCACACCTTTGCCTCACCGTTATCACTGTACCCCACTTCAAGTTCTATCGCAAAATCAATGGTTGCCGTCCCGTCTACCGGCAGAAGTACTACCGGAGAACTTTCACGCTTCTTCTTCACATCATATCCGGTTCCGTTATTCGTAAAGCCACTGAAAGGATAATTCCCTCCAAAGCTCCCGCCATAGGCATTCCATGCCGGATTGCCCAACGTATAATTAAGCGATTCGCAAAGCCCATTCATCAGGAACGACCTCACCACCAGACTTGTAGGAGTGACCGGAGAGTTAGTATTGCCAGCCACCGACACCTGCACCTGTGCCCCCATTCTCTTAAACGGATTGGGCAGCGTCACGCTCATGTGGCTCTCTCCCATCTGGTTGGGTTGTACCACGATCCCTTTCAGCGTAGTATACATAAAGTCTTTGCCGTTCCCGACCGGAATCGTACCGTCCGTCTTTAGTTCCGGTACTTCGGTCGAGGAGTTATACGACACCAGATAAAGATCGTACGTCCCGCGATATAAATAGAGTTCACCCGTGGCCACTCCATTCTTCACCGTATAGGTCTTACCGTCCAGCGGTTGGGTCTTTGTTGTGGAAGCATTGGCCGGAAAAGCGTAAACCTGGAATGTCTTTCCGTCCGCCATATCCGCCGGATCACCGTCCACACGCGTCGACGCCTCTCCTGCCACCAAGCGGCAGAGCCGGAAACTGAGTGCCACCGGCTCTCCTTCATCTCCGCCGGAACCGGACGCCCCGGGCATGTCATCCCCCGAACACCCAGACAGCCCAAGACTCCCCAAGCAGCAAAGGCCACAACCTATCCAATATTTCAGTCTCTTATTCATCATCGTTCTATTTTTGTCACCACAGATTACACAGACTTCTCACGGATTAATAATTTATCCTGGTTGATATTGAAGAGTAAATAATCTGTGTTAATCCGTGTAATCTGTGGTGAAACTTAAATTCCAATACTCGTGTTCTGGTTCGCGTCACTCTTCCAGTCATCTATCTTCACCGAACTCAAGCTGCCCCCCATCTTGTCCACCGTAATCTGATAGACGTAGTGGTAACCGGCTTTCCATTCGGCACTTACCGATTTCGTCTCAAACGCATGGGCGTTTTCTGCCGACTCACCATTGATGCGAACCTTCAGGCGGAACGAAAGCACAGTTTCCTTTCCCGTCATCGGGGCTGTCAGGCAGCTCACATTCGGTGTAGCCTGCTGCTCTTTCAGCACGACCGGCCTTGCCGCATCGGCAAGCGTCAACAGGGAGGTGGACGACAGGCCATTGAGGACACCGGTCTTCAGGTTCATTGTACCCGTACCCGACTGCAAACGGCTGGTTCCGCTCTGTATCTCTATCTGCACCAACTCCAGCTTATCTTTATTCGCCGAAGCCGACTTCACAATCCGGAAGCTGACCTTTGCCAAAGCGTGCTTCATCCTGAAGCTGACCGCCCGGGCACCCGAAGTGGCCGTGACCGGTGCCAGCCCCGAAGCGGGAGATACTCCATAGAGATAGTCCGGCTGATCCGTCGCCAGAAAATCGGTGGCACCGGCGGTAGTCATCACCGATACGGGTACAGTGTGGTTGCCGTCAGCCTGATGGGTCACTCCCGCCACCGGAGGATGACAGGCATACAGAAGGGCATTGGCGGTAATCACCGGAGCAGCATCCGCGCTCCAGGAGTTGTTCTGCAGCCGATACTCCGAAAACGGATTGCTGCCATAAGCCACGTGAGCCTCAGTAGTGGCATATACACTGATCGCCTCGACGGTGGTGACGGCCGCACGGGTGGCGGCACTTCCCTCTCCGGTTTCCACTTCCACCCCGGTCAGCCGCAAAGGGCCGCCCGCAGGCAACGGATCGTCCGCCCCGCACGAGGTGAATAAGGCTGCGAGTAGCAGTACGGCTCCCATCGTGCCCTTATGGGCTTTCCTATTCTTCATCGGTCTATATTCTTTCTGTTTCATCTCTCTTCTTTTCTCAGGTTGCGCTTCCCACATTTTCTTCCGCCACATCGCTGAAAGGCGCCACGGTGACACCCGTCAGAATCAGTTCGTTGGTGGCGGTGAAGTTATATTGGTAGTTATATCCCGCCTGTAGCGTAAACGGTGACGTGTCGGTATAAGTCTTTTGCGCCTCCGTCGTCGTTTTCAGCCTGATGGTGAACTGCCGCGAGCCGGGACAGACTATCGCCACATAGGTATGGCGAACGGAAGCCGTCGTGCTTCCCGAGGCGCAATACGGGGTTATGGTTTCCGAGGCACCTGTATCGGTACGAATCCCCGTCCCGGACAGAGAGGCGCTCTCAGGTGTCTGCGACGACTGATAAGTCACCACCACAGTCACCTTCGCCGCTGCCGGCGCAAAGGTAAAGCTGCATTTATTTCCGTTCAATACTCCTGCCGCCGTCAACCGGTTGCTTTTCCAGAAATTGGTTGGCGTGCTTTGATCGGCAAGGATACCGCTGAATTCCTCCGGAAAGGAAGCCGCAAAAGACTCTGATCCGGTAGTGGTCAGCGCTGTTTGTCCGTCGGCCAGCCCCCAGCCACCCTCCGCTTTGCGCTGATAGAGTGCACTTTCGGCAGCACCACCGGATTTCGATATTTTTATCCGGTCGCCGGTGACGAACGTCCGTTTGTCATAGTCAGTCGCGTGCGTGTCCCCGGCACGGGTCTCTCCTTGTCCTATTTCCGCCGATACTTCCAACGGAACAGGCAACGGATCCCCTTGGGCGCACGCCGCCAGAGCCAGCGCAATCCATACTCCTCCTATCCAATTCGTTCTCTTACCGTTCATTGTTCATCATTTAATTTACCACAGAGTGACACAAGGTCACACAGAGGTTATTCGTTCATAATTCATTGTTACGTGAGGCTTCCCGTATGCGACTCTCCGTTCTCCCATCCTTTGATCTCTTCTCCTACGGGCATCAGGATGTTGTTTTGCAACGTAAGGGTGTAACTGTAATGGCTGCCCGCCTTCCGCTCGCAAGTCAGGCTGGCGGTATAGCTCACTCCGTTGTAGTCGGTCACCGTAACGGTAACCTTCTTCTGCTCCGGCGTAGGTGATTCGGCTGTCAGCGGTGACAGGATGCCGTGCCAGGTGTATTTCGTCTCGTCCGGACGATACAGGTAGATATCTTCGTCAGCGGTTCCGCCGCTATAAAGCCCTTGACCTTGCACGGTCATATATGCGAAGGGTTGTGTCAACGCATTCTTACCCTCAAATGTCAAGGTCAACTTGGTGTTGCGGTGCACAAAGGCATTCTCGCCTCCCGTGAAGGAGAGCACCCCGGTTGCACCGGAAGTCACCCCGGCACTGGTACGGAGCAAGTTACTGTTGCGGTAGTTCTCACCGTCCACACCTCCCGTTTTGTTTCGTTGATCGGCATAAATGCCGGAGTAATCGGCGGGATACATAGCCTGATAGGTAGCTCCCGACTCAAAAAGCAATTCCGAGCCCGCTGCCGAAGGGGTCCACTCTCCTGTGGCGGAAAGCGTATAATCCACCGGAGCGGACGAACTTCCACCACGCGTACGGATGATACGGATGCGGTCGGCAGTAACGAAAGTGCTGCGGTCGTAACCATTGTCGGCGGCAACGACACGGGTGGGCGCCACCGTCTGCGCCGCATCCGGCACACCTATTTCGGCGGTCACCGTCAGCGGAGTTCCCTCCGGTACGGAGGGCAACGCCGTGTCGTCGGCACATCCGGCCAGCACCGGCAGCAGACACACGATATAGAATTGAATTGCTTTCATACACATCATTTAAAAAATTATCATCCTATCGGCTTCATATCCTGGTCCACCGGAGTCTCAGCATTCCAAGGCAGAATGGCCGCGTCCTGCAAGGTCAGTCCCCGCTTACCCAGCGTCAACGTATATATGTATTGGTTTCCCCGATCCCATGCCTGATTGAAGACATCGGTCGTAAGGGTCAGTTCACGTTCGGTGGCGGTGTTACCCAAACCGGCTTCGCCCAGCCGCAAAGTCAAAGTGACCCGTGCAGACGATGCTGCCGCCGTTTTCGGCGCCACCAGTCCATAGGCCACGGTAACAGCTCCGGTGGTTCCTATCTTCTGCGGGTTTGCCGAAGGGGTGAAGGTTAGCTTACCACTTGCAGACAATCCGGATAGCGTCCCATCCGATAAAGCCATCGCGCCCGAAGTGCCCGTAAGAAAGGGTGTAGCGCCTCCCTCGGCGGTCAGGTGAACGCTTTTTACATAGTCATACACCGCATCCGCAGGCCGATCAGTCGCATTCTGGATGCGAAACACCAGTTGTGCCAACGCATGTTGCAAGTAAATGGCAGGAGTGGCACTTTGGCTGTTGGCAGTGATGGGCTCAGCCGATCCCTGAGTGGAAGTGGCGGAGCCATACAGATAGTCATGGACGGAACAACCGTAGTCATTGGCTCCGTCAAAGGTCTGCCCCTCAGGCAGAGTTACCGGAAGTGTGGGCAGAGTGGTTCCGCTACCGGCCGTCAACGTCACGGTGGCAGGCGACCAGGCATGGAGCCTTGCCGTCCGGAGACTGACATAGGTAGGCGGGGTGCTGCTCCAACTGTTGCCGGACCCTTTGGTAAAGGTGGCTCCCGTGGCACTGCTACCGGGATAGAGACTACCATCCGGAGCTGCGAGGTAGATGCCAATGCTATTGATCCGGTCTGCACCCGTACCGATGCCATTGACAAGGGTACGGCTGGAGACGAGGGTAGCACCGGCATGAATACCGGGACGCAAGGAGACGCGGTCTCCGTCGGTGGCGGAAGAGTCTTCGCCGGAACAGGCACCGAAAAACAGGGCTACGCTCCAAAGGAGTAAAAAGGTAAATGGATGGGGCATCTAATATTTGGTTTTTATTCACCACAGAGGACACAGAGGGCACAGAGTTTTAATGTTCTCAGCTGTTCATTGTTGATCGTTCATTGTTGATCGTTCCGTGCTCTGTGGTGAATGTATTTCATAACTATTACCTATTGTATATTTAAATCGCCTCCGGTTTTTGCACTCCACTGGGCTACGGTCACGTTAGTGATAGAGAGTTCTTTACCGCTGAGCTTGACGGTGTAGAGGTAATTCTCGCCGGCTTTCCAGGCATTCGTCTCAGCATTACCGAGACTGACCGCATAATCCTGACCGTCAATCTTGAGGGTGACCTCTACATTCGTTTTGTCCTGCGTCGATTCGGGAAGCACCAAGATACTTACTTTTTTCGAAGCGTTCTGGGCTGTGGTTCTGGCATTATCAGCGTCAGCCGAGGCTTTCTGCAAAGTATAATTCGAAATACCTCGTGTATAGGTCGCTGCCGCAGGGCTGCTTCCCGGGGTTATCGTACCGTCCGAAATCTTCATTGTAGGATTGGTACCGCCATTATTCAGTATAGTGGCAGAATTTACATTCTTAAGCACCAACTTGGTTAACGCACCGGTATTCTTATAAGTATGATCCGCGTATACCCGGAAGCTGACCATGGCAAGGGCATGCTTCATGGAGAGAGTGACTTTTCCGTCTTTAGCGGATACGCCTTTTTTATAGCTGGCTTTCGGAGTACTTGTTTGATCGGCATACATATAGTCCACTTCTCCCGAAGCCGTAAGAAGCGCTGTACTGCTACCGCTATTATCTGTTGAAGCATCAATCGCAGCAGATTCTGTCCCCGGAAATACAGAGATATTCACGGTAGAATTAGCAGTCACCTGCCCGCTTCCGTTCACCTTCAAAGCGGTACCGGTTGTCGCAAGCGCCCCGCCTGTCCCCGGTTTATAGGCCGGATAATGCGCATAAATGTTCGCCTCTTCCGCCGAGAGATAAATCTTATCCGTACCGCTATTACTCCAACTGCCACCACTATAGGCATAGAGCCCGTAATTATTCGTCGCATTGTTGGTCGTCGCGTTGCTTGCGTATACCGCGATGCTTCCCATCGCAGCTCCGTCCGTAGCCGCATCTGTGCCTTGTATCGCGCTGCGTGTCAGTGCCACCTGCGGTGACACCTGCAATTCTACTCTTTCCTCTTCGTCCGTCCCTTCTTCGGGCAATGCGCTCTCACCGCACCCTACGGCAAGAAGCATTGCCGGAAGAGCAAGCAGCCAATGAACTTTCATATTATGGTTCATCATGTTTCGTTTTTCCTTTAATATATAATTCGTTTTTCTTTTGAGTTCACCACGGAGGACACAGAGGACACAGAGTTTTTTTTTTAGTCTTTCTATCTATTACCTCTTGAATAAATCCCCTCTGTGTACTCTGCGTACTCTGTGGTGAAATTACTCTGTGGTGAAATTATTCCGCCTCCAGGTCACCGTCCACCGTCACCGTAGTCCACGGTTGCGTGGTCACGGAGGTGATTCCTAATTCATGGTCACTGATGGTCAGCGTCACGGTATGGGACATGCCTGCCTGCAACAGATTCTCTCCGGCGGCGTAGTTCACCGTTAAACCGCTGAACGTGCCTACGGAAGTTTCTACAGTCAGTGTATAGGTGTCGCTCGCCTGTAAAGGGGGCACCTGTATCGTTCCTATTTCCACGGGAACGGTGCCGGTCACCTCGGTTCCCGGTCCGGCAAGGCTCAGTGAGAGTCCGGCGGGATGTTCCTCCGTAGCGCTGAACACCGGCACTCCCGTAGCCAACGTCAAGTCCGCGCAAGGCAGCGCCCCGTTCACCGTAATCCGGCGGATGCTTACAGCCACTCCGTCCGTCAGGCCCTTGCAGGCTTTGAAGCAGAGCTGTGTGAGCAGATGGCTGAACTCCAGCGGACGGTCCGCCTTCAAGCGGTTGCCGGCAAAGCGCTCACCTTCCCACTTGTTGCCACGAAGCTCGGCGGCATAAAGCAGGTCGGTCTGTCCCGTAAGCACGAAAGACGCCACGCCGCTTACCGGAACGGCCGCCGGAGCGAAAGCGGTCAGGTAGAGCCAGTCGCCCGAAGGGGGGAATACAGGCCCGGCTTCCGCCGCCGCTTTCCACTCCATAGCGCCGTCAGTCTTGACCGTGGCGTCCCAAGCGCCTTCGTATGCCTCCGATAAAGAAGCGTAGTCACCCTTCACAGTAGAAAGTGCCACCGTAGCTTCGAACTCCTGTTCCGGCAGATTGCCGGCAGCGGCATCCCTCGACAGCGCTCCGTCCCGGGCACAGAGCTGCACCGGGACCCTCTCTTCCGTCAAGAGAGAGTCGCCGGCGGCCGTACAGCCGGAAACCCATGCGCCCAGCAGGGCGAAGAGGCCTATCTGTGTAAAAGAGTGTTTCGTCAACATGGGCAACAGGGAGATTTATTCTAATGTCGCGCTGCCGGCAGCACCGGCCTTCCATGGAGTCACAGTAGCGGTAGCCGTCACTTTGGTAGCATTCGCACCCTTCGGCTCTTTCACTGTCAAGGTGATCAGGTGGGCTTCGCCTTTCACTGTAGCCAGATCGTCTCCGCCCGCAGCCTTAACGGGCACATTGTGGAAAGGAATGTCTGTGCCACCTACATTGATAATGGCGCAAACCGTCAGTTTAGCCGCAGGACGGATCATGACCGGTGTACCCACTTTCACGGCTTCCGCCGACAGCACATTGTTAGAAATGCCCGGGACAGGAAGAGTACCGCTATTGATATTATCCCACGTCACATCGCCATTGGTGGCGTTCACCATGGTAGGACGATAAGCCTCCTGCACCTCAATGCTTTTCAGGCTGACCGTTTTACCTGCCCACTCTCCTTTGCTCTCGGCAATCGGTTCCAGTTTCATCGCAAAATTAAGCTGAGTGGTGAGGTGCTCAAAAACCAGGGCGGCTGTTTGCGATGCCCCGCTGTTGCCGGCCGCTACTTCCTTCGCATACATCACGTCCTGCTGTCCGTCTGTCTGAAGGATCTTTACTGTAGTCGCACTCACCTCACCTGCGGGAGAGACTGCCGCCAGGAAAGAATTCTCACTCGTATTTGACGCATGATAGTAAAGAGTAGGGTTCAGCCCTAAATCGGCGGCAGAACCGCCTACCGTGAAAGTGGTGTTCGATACGGTTGCGCGTGCATTCAGCGTTCCGTTGTCGGCAACATCGTTCTTGGTGACCGGAGTAAAACCCGACCAATTTCCCGATGTTCCGTCGTGCATCAGCACGGTAGCTGTCACCTCGGCTCCTTCGGCAGCCACAGCACGGCTGGTGGCCAGGCCCTGTACGCTCTGCGACACCCGGATAGGGGTTGCGTTCACCGGATTCTCGGGCAGACTGTCCGTGTCATTGCTTGAGCAGCCCGCCAATAGGAATGCCATGACCGCTACACTTAATTTCGTTTTCATCATTTTTTTTTAAGTTTATAGTTAATAATATAGTTGTTATTTCAAGGATTCACCGTTTACCTTGCCTCCATCCAGTTCGCCGCTTCCCGGTTTCCCCGCCTGCCACTCTCCTACTGTGGCCACGGCGCTTATCTCTGCAGGATCGGGTGCTGAAGGTGAGGGTAACTCCACCTTCACCGTATACGAGATGCCTCCCTCGCCTGCCCCGCCTCCTTCGAAACGGATGGGAAGTTCCCGGTAGACCCGGTCGTGCGTACGGTCATCGTCCACGGCCAGCGTCAGGTCGAGGGTGAACGTAGCCGAAGGTTGCACCAATACATAGCCCGGAAGAGAAAGTTTGCCATCGGTAAACCCTAATCCGTCCCCTCCTTTCTCAACGGTATAGATGGGCACCGAAACCGTTTCATCCGCAGCGGTAAGCAGTTCCGTAGCAAGCGAAAGGCTGACCTCGCCCGCCAGACCATTGAGGTGGAGCTCACGGATGCGAAACCCTTCGGTGTTTTCCGCCTCGATGGTGAGGGCAAAACTGAGCCGGGTCAGCAGATGGCGGTACATCAGCGATTGTTCTTCCGCCGGACCGAAAGGTGACGACAGCGAACCGGACTGTTCCCCGGTCAGCATCAGGTCTTCTTCGCCCGTGAGCCGGTAAGTCAGGCTGCCGTCCGCCTCCAGGGGAGCCGGGGGATAATATCCCCTCAGAAAGAGCGCCGAACCGTCAGCGGGATAATAGCGTTCGGGGGTGAGGCGGATTTCGTTGTCCGTAGCCACCCCGTCCCAAGCACCGTCGTACTCTCCCGTGCGGCTTCCATAGGCAATGCCCACAGAAGTTTCGCCAAAGGTGCTGACCAACGCACGGGTGCGGATGCCTGTGTAAAGCCGGATGGGGACAGGCTCTACCTCGGGACGCGGCTCAAGGGTGCGCTCGGTGCAGGAGCAGAAGCAGAAGCCAATAAGAGCGACCACTTTTATCATATATTTCGGCTTGAATATCATATTCCCAATCTTCTTGTTTTAGTTCACCACTATTATTAAAACCTATATCCCACGCCCACGTTGATCCCCGTCAGCCCCCAACGGACGGACGAGGCATCGTGATGATAGTATGCATGGGGCGGCTCGTTGTCGTAAGCCTTCGCCGAGGCATTGCGATAGCCTCCACGTATCCCGGCTTCTATCCCCCAATGGCGTGACAGGGGCAGATAGACACCGAAAGAAAGTCCGGTATGCCAGTAGCATCCCGTGCGGCTGGCACCTGTAGCGCCCGCATCTCCCGAAGGTGAAGGCTGATAGTCGAAGTCGCCCAGTTGCCCGTAAACTCCCAGATAGAACCGGCGGTAACGCCCGTCTCCCCTAAGCCACAGGCGGGGTTCGAGGCTAATGCCCGAAACACCCCAGAAACGGTGCTCCTTCCCCCCTTTCCAACCGGAATATGCCGCCGAGGCCATCACTGACCAACGACGGGCAAAGCACAGTTCGGCAGCCAGGTTGGGACGGAAAGCCGCCAAACGGCCCTCCGGCGTCAGACCCGCCCAGTCGGACAGATTGGTTTTCAGGGAGAAGATGACCCGCGAGGGCCCGACCTGCGCAGGGTATGCGTGCTCCGCCGCGAGCGGGCGGGACTGTTCGTGAAGAGCGGGTACCGGGCACGTTCCGCCCTCCGGCAACGAAGGAGCCCGTGCGGGCAAAAGAGGATAACGGGAGGCATACCCGGCATAGCGGGAACGGCTCAGGGTATCGGCCGCCAACGGTTCGCGCAGGCATACCACCACCACATCGCGCTCCTCGTCGGGACACGGCACGGCATGGTTGTGTGTCACAAACCAGGCTTCTTTCATCCCCTTGCGGGTGATAAGTTCGGATTTCACACGGCTGCTGCGTACATAACCCAGCCGGAGATTATCGCGCACACTGCTCCCCGACGTACAGTAACCGTCTACGTAGATGCGCATCTTTCCATCCACGATGGAGGAACGGAAAGCGGTGACTGCCGCAAAAAGCCGTTTCAGTTCGTGGTCGTTGCCACGATAGTCGGCATACAGCACATCACGCCCCTGTACAAAACGGAATGTATGCAGCGAATCGCACCGCCGGGCAGGGCAAACGCCGCCCTCTTGTCCCAAGGCAGGGGCGGAAAGCAGAAAGACATATAGGAGCAGAAGTAAAATCCGGTTCATGGCAGACAATCTCTAAAAATCAAATTACAAACACAATTCCGTCAAATGAATCTCACCGAAGATGCTGCGCATCATCTGGTTGACCACACCCATACGGGAAGCGACTACCCCATAGCGTCCGTAGACACGCTGTTCGTCCACGTCGGGAGAAACCGGGTGTACACCCTCGTTCAGTATCAGCAAAAGGGATAAAAGGTTGACAGACTCCAAAGGCTTACAGAGTTCGTACGACTCCGGCTTATCCGGAGCCTCCCGACAGACACAACGAACCAAGCCTCCGCCCTCTAATTGAAGCAGAAGTACGGAAGCATCTTCAAAAATACAGTCAGCAGGATGGTAAGGACAGCCGCAGGATGTGTCCCGATAATAGATATAACGCAAAAGCCTGATGGCTTCCTGAGTAATTGCTGTAAGCATATTTTCTTGTTTTGTTGTGTGATGGCCGTTACTTTGTAGGTAACGGCACATGACAGACCGAAGTGTCAGCGGGCGTCTTACTCTCTAAACATCAGAAATAAAAACATTTATACGTTTAGCAACCGGCATAAAATGTCAATATCGCATTTAAACATTTAAATGTGAAAGCCACTCACATGCGGTTTTTCTTCATAAAAAGATAAAAAGGCAGGTAAAAAAGACAGTATGGAAGATTATTTGGAGATTTAAACGAAATTATTTACGGTTTTATTTGGATATTTGCTTTGTTTTGTTCACTTTTGTGCAATTATATTCGTGCCGTTACCTACAAAGTAATGGCTGATTATCAGCCAGATACTACTACACAGCAGCATTCATCTGTCCCATAGTGTACTTTATGATTCCTTCGTTGACACGGTTCAGCTCTTCCTCTTCAAAAGGTTTCAGGTACGTCTCCGTCACTTTAACGGACGAGTGCCCCATAGCATTGGCAATCAAGCCTATCGGTACTTTTTGACGGAAGGCGGTTGTTGCCCATGTATGGCGGATGGTATACGAACTGATGCGGACACCCAGCCCCAACACCTTGGAAAGCCTGTCCAGGCGATGGTTGAACTTGCGGAGTTCCCGTTGATACGTTTTATATCCCGCCTCGCTCCCCCATTCGCAGGTCCCCAGGATGGGGAAAAGATAGTCCGATCCCTCTTGAGGGTTTGCATCGAGATCGATCAGAGCCTGCGTCTCCGCCGAAACAAGGGCAGTCAGCGCACGCCCCGTCTTCTTACGCTTGTACGTCAGCCGCTTCTTGGGCTGCAAGCCCTCGGCAGGCAGATAGGCATAGTCGGCAAAAGACATCCCACGGAAACGATACATCAGGCTGGCGCGTACGCATGCCGTACGAAGCGACTTGGGAAGTGCGGAAAGGTCGGCATTGAGTATCCTGCTCATGACATCGGGTTCGATGGCACGCTTGATACCGGCACGCGTACCGGTGCCGACGTCGCTGAACAGCATAGGGTCATAGTCCTCTACTATCTTCTCGCGAACTGCCCTGCGATAAGCGGCTTTGAGCATACGGAGGTAGGTGGAAACCGTATTCTCCCTCTTACCCGCTCCCCTCAAATGATTTTCGTACCGTTTCAGACATTCGGGCGTGAGCACACCGAACGGAACAGCCTTATTTCCGCAAAAAGCGGAGAACGACTTCATGGCACAATCGTACACGTGGGCAGTGCCGTAACGCCCGCCCGACTTCATCTTTTTGACCAGAGAAGCTAAATAAAATGTTAAACTTTGTTTTTTCATATTTTATCAATTTAATTACAAATAACACCTCTCGCGCGTTCCGGTTCATTGCGGGCGCACGCGATGAAACATCAGGACAAATGACCAAATGCCCGATAAACAGAGGGATCGGGGGAAAAGAACTATTCAAAAAATTCATATATCTTTGCGCCCCAAAATGTAAATTAACTGCTTTTCGGCAGAAATTATAAACATTTAAATGATTTAAAAACATGAACAATCAACACCCAAACTGGCTACTCGAAGGATTCCATCCGATATCCACCGTAGCCGTCGCTTATTTTCCGGACTTACAGGCCAACAGTTCAGCAATCCGCCGCTTCCGCAGCGAAATACAGAAGCACCCCCGACTTGCCCGGGAACTGGCGGAAGCGGAATACCACCCGCACACCCTGATGCTTTCTCCCAGACAAATCAGTATCATCATCCGGCATTGGGGCATGCCGGACGAAGCAGGATTATTGATCACCCGAAACCCGGAATTGAGGGAGACTCTGCTCAATCGTGACCGGAAATTCGACTGATATATTCATATATCTTTTTTTGTTAGTATTTATTATATGGCCCACCTGATATTTTTGAAGGGTGACAAGACACCGCATAAACATCTGTGAACCAAACAATAAGAGGCAGAGAAAAGGTGGCTCCGGCACTGGCCCACCTATGGAGGACGAAACGGGGAGGAAACGGAGCCTCAAACGCAGGCAAACAGAGCCTCCGTCACAGGCCGACAGAGGCTCTGCCGGAGAGAAACGGAGCCTCTGTAGCCACCCTCCCCAGCCTATCCCCCCCGAAAAACAAACAGGAAGCAACAGAGAATGACTTGTTCCAACCAATCAGAACCCGTTTTTTGGAGAGAGGGCGAAGGGAGGGTACTTTTGCGGAGAGTTCACCACAGAGTAGCACAGAGCGACACAAAGTTTTTGTTTCTTTTTGATAACCGGTACACTTGAAAAAATATTTTCTCTATGTTACTCTGTGTTACTCTGTGGTGAGAAATCAGATTAGAAATCCATTAAAAACAAAACTGCCATGAAAACACCAACTGTCGAAATGCTGAAAAAAGGCTATATCGTCATCCCAAAATCTCTGTTAGAAAACTATTTCGCCACTCACGGACAAACAGAGGGGCGATTCGAAGCCCTGATACGGGTATTGATGAACGTCAACTACTCGGATACGGAGTGCGACTCGTGCGGACAGCACTTCATCTGCCACCGCGGAGAATCACCCCACAGCCTGCTCCACTGGGCGAGCCTGCTGGGCTGGAAACGCACGCAAACCCGGCACTTCTTCAATGCAATGATCAAAGAAGGCATCATCGAGCGACTACCCTCTCCCAACGGAATGATGCGGATACGAGTCAACAACTACGACTTATGGACGGGGAAGCTGAAAGCGTATGAAACGGGAAACAGTTCGTCGGACCGGAGTTTCCACCTCTTCTGGGAAAAGTATCACGAGATGACGCAAACAGCCAAAGTAAACATCGGACGTGCAAGGCGCGAATGGAAAAAGCTGAGCGAACCCGAACGACAGGCAGCCATCGAAAGCGTGGAGGAATACTATTGTCACTTGAATGACACACGGTTCTGCAAACAAGCAGCGATGTATCTGGCGGATAAAGCGTTTCTGAATGAATATGAAATGTAAGGTACACGCGCGCGTACATTATATATAAACGAATCAGGGTTCACCACAGATTTCACAGATTAACACAGATTTAAATTTAAAAGGGGAACACCGAAAAATAGAACCGGAACTATGAGAGAAATCAATCGCTCACCACAGAGTACACGGAGTACACAGAGTTTTAATGCTAATGAACGGAGTTCACCACAGATTACACAGATTTATCTATTTCTCAATCTGTGTTAATCTGTGTAATCTGTGGTGAACAACCTTATCGCTGACCGAGCTGAGAGTCGATAAAGAAAATACCGGAATCACCGGCTCTCTTAATCTTATCGATAATGCCCTGTGCAGTAGCTTCTTCTTCTACCTGTTCGCGAACGAATCCCCAAAGGAAATCCTGAGTCGCTTTATCTTTTTCGGCTGCGGCCATGTCGACCAATGCATCCACTAATTTCGATACATGGCGTTCGTGCTCAAAGACGTGTTCAAACACTTCGAGGGGAGTACCCCAACCGGTAGGAACAACATCTACCTTATCTACTTTGGCCGTACCGCCACGTTTAATAATATATTCGGCCATGGCATAAGCATGCCCCATCTCTTCTTGAGATTGCTTCTTCATCCAATGTGCAAAACCGCTAAAACCTTCTCTTTCAAAATAGAAAGACATAGACAAATACAGATTAGAAGACCACATCTCGGCTGTAATCTGTTCGTTAATTGCATTCTGTAATTTCTCTGAAATCATAATCGTATTCATTTTAAGTTATTAAAATCACTACAAAAATAACAATTTTAAAAGATAGATTGTTCGGAGATTACACTAATTCCTCCGAAGTATAGCCCTTCGGTAATTCACGGCAGTTATAGCCGGAAGCCATAATCTCGCCATAAGCACCGGCGGAACGAAGGGCAATCAAGTCGCCACGCTTCACCTTATTCAGATCGACGGCTTTGCCAAAAACGTCGGACGACTCACAGATGGGACCTACCACGTCGTAGGTCTCGACTGTCGTATCCTCGGAAGTCAGGTTCTCCATCTTGTGATGGGCCTGATAGAGTGCCGGACGAATCAGGTCGGTCATACCGGCATCGAGAATAGCAAACTGCTTGTTGGTGCCTTGCTTGACATAAAGCACCTTGGAGATCAGCGAACCGCATTGTCCCGTGATGGCACGCCCCAGTTCGAAATGTAAAGTCTGGTGCGGACGAAGTTTCAGATGTTCATCGTACGTACGGAAGTAGTCGGCAAAGTCCGGAATGGCCTGACGATTGGGGTGATCGTAATCAATGCCCAGTCCGCCGCCTACGTTGATATGTTCCACGAGGATGTGACGGGCTTCGAGCTTATCCTGCAACTCGTTGACACGGTTGCAAAGCGCAATGAAATCCCCCATATCGAGAATCTGCGAACCGATGTGGAAATGAAGGCCGATAAACTTCACGTTCTCCATGCCCAAAGCCACGTCGATCACCTTATCCATATCGTGCATGCTGATGCCGAATTTGTTTTCGGCCAGCCCGGTAGTGATATTGGCATGGGTATGCGCACCGACATTGGGGTTGATGCGGAAAGCAACGTTGGCTACTTTAGCCTTGGCAGCGGCCAGTTCGTTGATGACTTCCAATTCAGGAACCGACTCGACGTTGAAACAGAAAATATCGTAATCGAGTCCCAGGTTGATCTCCCAATCAGCTTTGCCTACACCGGCAAAGACGATCTTCCCGGCAGGAAAACCGGCTTTGATGGCAGCACGGATTTCACCTCCGCTGACACAGTCGGCACCCAGTCCGCTTTCGCGGATGATGGTCAGTACCTTGGAATTGGCATTGGCCTTGACGGCATAGTGTACACTGAAGTTGTCGTAACGTGCCACCTCACGGTTGACGCACGCCAGCGTGTCGCGAAGCACCTTTGTATCATAATAATAAAAAGGGGTCTGCAACTCGCGGAATTTATGAATGGGGAATACAGTTTTCATGTTGAAAAGTGACTAATGAGGTTTAAGTTGGAATCACCACAGATTACACGGATTTTCACAGATTAACAATTTATCTCGTTGATATTTCGAGATTAAAAGTTCTGTGTTAATCTGTGCAATCTGTGGTGAACCTAATTCATTTCTATTTGCCGTTGAACAGCATATCGCTGAGCGACTGCAAAGCAACCTTCTTGTCGCACTCACGAATCAGGAAGGAAATATTATAGTTGCTACCGCCAAACGAAATCATACGCACGGGAATGTCGCGCATAGCATCGAGCGCTTTGGCTTCGAAACCTACGTTCTCCCACTCCAGGTCGCCTACGACGCAGATGATACACATGTCTTTGTCGACTGTAACGGTACCGTATTTCTTCAGGTCGTCCAGGATTTCGTTGAGGTGCTTGGTATTGTCGACAGATACGGAAACTCCTACCTCCGACGTACAGATCATATCGATGGAAGTCTGGTAGCTCTCGAAGATCTCGAACACCTTGCGGAGGAAACCGTGAGCAAGCAGCATACGGCTCGACTTGATCTTGATAGCAGTAATATTGTCCTTGGCAGCTACTGCTTTGATCTTACCTTTTTCCGTATCGTTGGAGATCAGTGTGCCCGGCGCAAGAGGGTCCATGGTGTTCAGCAGGCGGACCGGAATGTTGGCATATTTGGCAGGCTGAATACAGGTGGGGTGCAGAATCTTGGCACCGAAGTAGGCCAACTCGGCAGCTTCTTCAAAATGCAGCTGGCGCACCGGTGCTGTTTTGTCGACAATGCGCGGGTCATTGTTGTGCATACCGTCGATATCGGTCCAGATCTGGATTTCGGAAGCACGGATAGCGGCACCGATCAGTGAAGCGGTATAGTCGCTTCCACCACGCTGCAAGTTGTCAATCTCGCCATAAGCATTGCGGCAGATGAAGCCTTGGGTGATGTAAATTTCAGCATCCGGATAGAGTTCCAGTTGTGCTTGAAGTTTATCTTTAATATAGATAGGATCGGGTTCCGCATTCTTATCTGTACGCATATACTCCAAAGCCGGAAGCAATACGGATTTCACGCCACACTCCTGCAAGTAGTAGTTGACCATAGCGGTAGAGATCAGCTCGCCCTGTGCCAGCACCACTTTCTCTTCGAACAGGGTGAAGAGGTCTTTGGTGTACGAACGGATATAGTCGAAATGAGATTTTATGATCTCCAACCCTTTCTGTTTATACTCCTCAGTAGCGTAAAGCTCGTCAACATGCTGTTTATATTTAGCCTCCAGCTTATTGATAATCTCGTTGGCACCTTCCGGATTCTTCTTGTACAGATAGTCGGAAATCTCCACCAATGTGTTTGTTGTGCCCGACATAGCCGAGAGGACAACAATCTTTCTTTCACCATCGGTAATCAATTTGGCCACTTCCTTCATCCGCTGTGCAGAGCCTACGGAAGTTCCTCCAAACTTTAAAACTTTCATTTTCGTTACTGTGTTAAAATTAGTATGTATATTAATTATTTTCTCTTTTCACAAATTCGTCCGTCACATTGACAATGCGGTGTTCGGCACACCGGTATACCTGTCCGGGATATTCGGTAACCAACTGGAGATTATGGGTGGTCATCACTACCAATGATCCCGCCTGACAGATGTTGTGCAGCAGTTCGACAATGGCCTTTCCAGTCTCCACATCGAGGTTCCCGGTAGGCTCGTCCGCTAAGATAATCTCCGGCGAGTTGAGCACGGCACGCGCTATCACGATGCGTTGCTGCTCGCCACCCGAAAGTTCATTAGGCAGTTTATAGCCCTTATTCTCCATCCCGACAAGGTTGAGCACCTCAGCGATGCGCTCCCTGATCTCTTGTTTATTCTTCCACCCGGTAGCGCGAAGCACGAATTCAAGGTTGTCGTTCACTGTACGGTCGGTGAGGAGTTGGAAATCCTGAAAGACAATGCCCAGCTTGCGCCGCAACTGCGGAATGTGCTTGCGTTTGATGGATGTCATCCGGTAACCAAGCACTTCGGCTTCGCCGGAAGCCACATCAAGCTCACCATAGAAGGTCTTGAGCAGACTGGTCTTGCCGGAGCCTACTTTACCCACCAGGTAAACGAACTCACCTTTGTGCAGTTGCAGATTGACATCGCTCAGCACACAGAGTTCCTGCTGATGTATCTCTACGTCGGTATAGTGAATCAGTGTTTCGTCCATGAGTCGCTATGTCTTATCTGCAATTCGCGTGCCAGATCTTCGATGCGGTATCCTTTGGAAGTCAACAATACAATCAGGTGATAGATCAGATCGGAACCTTCGTAGATCAGACGGTCGTCTGTGCCGTTGGTGGCTTCGATCACGGTTTCTACCGCCTCTTCACCTACCTTCTGGGCAATCTTGTTGATACCGGACTCGAACAGGCTGGTGGTATAGGACTTCTCGGGCATCTCTTCGTGACGTCTGTCAATGAAATCCTGCAGCAACTTGAGGAACATGACAGGTTCTTCGTTCTTCTCTCCCCAACAAGTATCAGTTCCGGTATGGCATACCGGACCGACCGGATTTACCTGAATCAGCAGAGTGTCTTTGTCACAATCTTCTTTGATAGACACGACATTCAGAAAGTTACCGCTCTCTTCGCCTTTAGTCCACAAACGGTTCTTGGTACGGCTGAAAAAGGTTACTTTCCCGGTTTCAACAGTTTTCTCGTAAGCCTCCTTGTTCATGAAGCCAAGCATCAGCACCTTGCGGGTGTCGTTGTCTTGTATGATAGCCGGAACGAGTCCGTTCATTTTATCAAAATCTAAATCCATGGTTCTTATTTATTATAGTTTTGATTTTGGTTCACCACAGAGGACACGGAGGACACAGAGTTTTAATCTCTTGTTTATTAGGATGTCTAAGAGAAAAATATTCTCTGTGTCCTCTGTGTTACTCTGTGGTGAACTTGATTCGTTTCTACACAGTTTTTTAATCTTCAACCTCAGCTCGCGCTTTCTACCTGACGGTAATTCCCTGGCCGCAAAGATACGATTTTAATTCGGGAATTTTAATTTCTCCGAAGTGAAAAACACTGGCTGCCAGTGCGGCATCTGCTTTACCAAGTGTAAAAGCATCGCGGAAGTGCTCCATCCGGCCTGCTCCGCCCGATGCGATAACGGGTATGGAGAGTTGGGAAGCCAGCTCCGCCAGGGCTTCATTGGCGTATCCGGTCTTCACTCCATCGTGGTTCATACTGGTAAACAGCACTTCACCGGCTCCGCGCTCCTGAGCTTCTTTGGTCCACGTCATCAGTTCTTTGTCAGTCTCGATACGCCCACCGTTGAGATAACACTTCCATCCGTTTCCGGTCTGTCTGGCATCTACAGCAAGCACACATACCTGTGACCCGAAATGCTTGGCAATATCGTCTATCAGCTGCGGATTGCGAATGGCGGAAGAGTTAATGGAAATTTTGTCGGCACCGGCATTGAGCAGGCGGTCTACGTCACTCAGTTCGTTGATCCCTCCCCCAACGGTAAAAGGAATACTGATATTGGCAGCAATCCGCCGGACCAGTTCGGCAAAAGTCTTACGCCCTTCATGACTGGCGGTAATATCAAGAAACACCAGTTCGTCGGCTCCCTGCTCGCTATAGGCACGCCCCAATTCTACCGGATCACCGGCCTGGCGGAGGTTTACGAAATTCGTCCCTTTCACGGTCTGCCCGTCTTTGATATCGAGACAAGGTATAATTCTTTTTGCTAACACGATTCTATATTTACGATTTTACGTTTGATTAATGGTTGACCACAAAATTACGCAGAACTCCAAAGAGTGCAACGATTAGAGAAAACAGAACTCTGTAAAACTCCGCATTACCCTGTGGTTAAATAAATGCCTGAAGCTCTTTAAGAGTGATACGCCCCTCGTAAAGAGCCTTGCCGAAAATGACGGCAGGCACCCCGGCTTCGTGCAACGCTTCAATGTCGGCCACACTGCTCACTCCACCACTGGCTATCAGGTAAAGGGTGGGATGCTCTGTCAGTATCTCCTTATATAGTTCGAGGGAAGGTCCGGCCAGCATACCGTCACAACTGATGTCGGTACAGATCACCTTTTCAACGCCCTTTTTCGTATAATCTTTTAGAAAAGGGAAAAGTTCACAGTCACTTTCGTCCTTCCAACCGTTGACAGCTATCTTATGATCTTTGACATCGGCGCCCAGAATGATTTTTTCACTACCGTAACGGTCTATCCAACGACAAAACACATCAGGGTTCCTGACGGCTATACTGCCGCCGGTAACCATCTGCGCCCCGTTCTCAAAAGCGATTATCAGGTCTTCGTCGCTCTTCAGCCCACCGCCGAAATCGATAATCAGCGAAGTGCGGCTGGCTATCAGGTCGAGTGTCCGGTAGTTGACCACATGATGTGAAGCAGCACCATCCAGATCCACAACGTGCAGACGCCGGATGCCGTTGGCCTCAAACTCCTTGGCAACCTCCACCGGGTTTTCATTATATACCTTTTTGCTATCATAATCTCCCTGGGAAAGGCGTACACACTTCCCATCGATAATATCAATGGCCGGAATTAATTCTATCATCTGTCTGTTCTCAATTAACGGTTTAAACTTCCGGGGGAATCAGAGTTCCAGGAAATTCTTTATAATTCTCTCACCCGCCACCCCACTTTTTTCGGGATGAAACTGGGTGGCATAGAAGTTATCTTTATGCAAAGCGGCACTGAAAGGGTGGATATAATCGGTCTCGGCAGCCGTAAACTCACTGACGGGTACATAATAACTATGTACGAAATAAACAAATTCATCACGGGTGAATCCTTTGAACAAGTCACTCTTCAACTGACCGATGGTATTCCATCCCATGTGGGGTACCTTATCCTCGTGTTTCCGGGGCACAAAACGTTTCACGTCGGTATCGAAAATCCCAAGGCAACCGACGTTCCCCTCTTCGGAGAAACGACACATCAGCTGCATGCCCAGACAAATGCCCAATACCGGCTGGCGGAGTTCTTTAATGAAACGGTCCATACCACTCTCTTTGAGATGAAGCATAGTAGTCTCAGCCTCCCCCACCCCGGGAAAGATCACTTTATCAGCGGCTTTCAACACCTCTTTGTCAGAGGTAATCACCGCTTCCACTCCCAGGCGTTTCAATGCATAGTCCACAGAACGGATGTTACCTGCATTATATTTGATAACTGCTACTTTCATTTTAATGTACTACATTTAGTCCGCAAAAATAACGAATTATTGCAAAACCACGAAAAATCGGAGCAAGAAGTTTGAATTAAAAGATAGATTTATAACAGATAGAAAGATTTTCGGCATATAAAACGAATAAGTATTATCCGAAAGGGAAAACAGAAGGAAAACAGGAGACCAATTACACTATTATTTTTTCACACTTTTTTTTCAAACTAAATGACTTAAAAATGAGGAACTAAGCCAAAACCGCTTCATTTTTTTCAAAAAACTTTTCGTTCAGCTATTGCAGGTTTCGGAAAAATGCCTACCTTTGCAACCGCAATCGAGAGAGATAGCGATTAAGAAATGAAATACTGGTGCGTTAGTTCAGTTGGTTAGAATACATGCCTGTCACGCATGGGGTCACGGGTTCGAGTCCCGTACGCACCGCATCTCAAATCTTAATAAAAAAAATAAAATTGGTGCGTTAGTTCAGTTGGTTAGAATACATGCCTGTCACGCATGGGGTCACGGGTTCGAGTCCCGTACGCACCGCAGATATTAATAATAATTTTATATAATCCTCTCTTTTATCAAAGAAAACAGAGGATTTTTAGTATATCTATCAAAATACAGAATTAAAAGCACCAAAGCCTTCCTTATTGCATTCAAAAACCGACACGACTAATACAAAAGCAAACCACCTATCCGGAAATTAAAAAATAACTTTTGCCCAACATATTTAAATACATGCCGAACAAAAGTTATTCATAGCAGACTACATCACGCACAAAAACAATCAGTTCGCTTCCATTTGCTTATCAAACGCTTGTTGAATCAACTCCATGATATCATCCAATTCATTCATATTCGAAATACCGACTTCTACATCGCCATTGCCCCATCGTCCCAAGTTGGATACATCTTTGCACAAACCTTTTGGATCAAGTATATCTGCAAATGCTACATTTAGAGAAAGACGCAACCGGGATTTCTGAGGCACGACATCCACAAAATTAGTATAAGCCTTAAAGGCAATATACAACTTCTTGAGTTCCTCCTTTACGGAAGGATCTATATTCATGATCCTTCTGCGCAAAGCCTGAAACAGAGTAAGTATGTCCCCTTTCAGATATTCATAGTGCTCCAACGTATACTCTGCAGAATCTCTCTCCGCAGATCTATAAACTTCGAGTGTCTCCGGCGATAATAACGGAAATCTCCATATTTCTTTAGCTTTCTCAGCCAATTGCCCTGCACGCACAAGTATCTGCTCTTCGTTCCACGAACTGATTTTCCTCAGATATGAATTGAGGCGAATAGGAGAATCGTCGAAACCTCCCTCCATACTCTTCTTTTCTTGGAACGGACGATCACTCAATTCCGAATTATAACCAGTCAGAGTCAGATTACCAAGTGTGTGTAAATATTTACCCTGGACTTCTACCCAACCTTCCCCTAACATTTCTTGCCACTCGTGTGATAGATTAGGATTTTGGGGCATAACATGCTCGATGGTATAATCAGAAATATTCACCATCTCCTTACGCTGAAAATTTTCCAACCGATTTAAAAGGTAGTTCCTGTTACGGAAATTATAAACATCTTTGGTTTGTAGGAAAGTAGTGAACTCCGTATCGTTCGGAAAGCGCTTATAACTATCCAGCAATAGGAATGCAGCTTTCAGGCCATCCATATAATTCGCTTTATCGAATGACTTATAGAGAGTAGCGAACGTCTTATTCAGGCTATTTGTCGGTATGCCGCAAATGGCGCGTCTGAACACATAATTCTCAACCAGACAAAGAGCTTCGTAGAACTCGTCCCTACTGATAACTTCGTTGACATAATCGTTGTACAACGGTAATAAAAACGGGTAACTAACGTCAACCCTCAACTGGCTGATGCGTTTGAAAGCCCCGCAAAGCTGCTTATCCGGCTCTTTGTGAAGCACCATGTTGACGTAATATCCGGAATAAGTATAAATGTCTTTGACTACTTCGCTGATCGTATCGGGAGCTTTACCCCCTATCACATAGGCCTTGAAAGCATCGTACACCATATCGATACGAGGAATGGTGCCTGTCTTCACTGATAAGTAATCGCGCATGAAGCTATTAAACAGCGCCGCATATTCACTACCATATCCTTGTTCCATAGGATACCAATAAGATTCATAAAGTGAGGTCTGCAAGTGAACTTCTTGTCCCATCAGCACGTAATTGCGAATCAAGTCGGCTTGTGATAAATCAAGTCCCGTACTGTTCATACTTTCAAATATCAATTGTGGGTTGTCCTTCTCCTTTTCAAGAGCCACATCCACAACAAACAGTCGCTGTACCCCGCTATAAATAGCTACCACATTCTCCTTGTTTATCTTACTTTTAAAGAAGTCATAGTTTTCAATGATGCGTTGTGACATCCCCTCGGACTGAGGAATCCCCTTCAATAAATTTATATAGGTATCTTTATCTCTGCGGGTCAGCAGAAGTTTATACCGCAATTCATTATCTTCTTCCGGGTTAATCAGATAATAGTTCTGAAGTTTAGTGAAGCTGGTATCTATCTCTACTGCATTCTCTTTTATAAAATCGGCAATAGCCGCTATCAGCAAAGAGACGGTGGTCAAGCGCTGCTGTCCATCAATAACCAGAAGTTTAGGCACATCGGACACTGTATGTATACTCTCCTGAAAATAAACGATAGAACCGATAAAGTGCCCCTGCACGGCAGAATCGTTGCTAATACGCAAAATATCATTCAACAATTGATTGCATTGAACCAGTTGCCAACTGTATGTACGCTGATAAATGGGAATCACAAACTGTCGTGGTCCCTTTATGATGCTTAAAAGATTATTGGAAGATGCTTTCATAGATTATGCTTATTTTACAATAACAAAAGTATTCTTTTTCCCGATTATAAGAGAATAAAATAGGAAAATTATCAATAGTTTCCTGTTTTTGTCCGTTCATTGACCAATAATATTTCTCACTACCTTTGATTGAACATAATAGAGACAGAGCTTAATGATTGTCCACAATTGAACAAGGAAGTCAGTTTCCATGATAAAACTACAAAATTTAAAAAGGAACTTAAAACTCTGATTAAAACACGGGACAAGTGCACGAAGGACTTGAGAATCTTCTTGTTCGTAGACAATATTGATAGATACTCTGAGAAGAAAATCATCCAATCGATTGATTCTTAACTCAGAATATTCTATTACCGATATTTAATAACAAAAAATTTACTAATCAATCAGTATAATAAGATACATCGAGAGAATATCTGGATCAGCAGCAAATATTTACGTCACTTAATCGAATTGTTAGTACTGGTCAGTAAAACTAAGGATGTATCTTTTGTCATCAGGCAAAAAGAGGAAACACAGGGAAATACGGTTGAAACATATTCCATCACTTTACTAAAAGATATCCATGTGAACCGAACAAACTACGCGATTCTATTGAATGTGCCCGATACACGGTTATAGCCTATTGAGAGCCGGCCATAGACTTGGGAAAATACATATAACTCGAAAAAAATACATTTTTTTTGCTCACTCCTGAACAAAATTGATTTCTTCTGCGTTTATAATTATGCAAATCGGCCTGAAGCGCTTTATGCCTATGGGAATATCCATAATAGTCGCACCGTATGCCTCCCCGGCATAGACAGGTAAGATTGCATAGTAGTTTTGTCGTGTTTTATTTTGTGTTTGTGTTGTGACGGTGCTGCGATGTGAATCGAAGTACCGTTTTTTTTGTACCTACCTCTCAGAAGCTAAAAGATTTACCATAAAAGAAGCAGAATACAGAGTAACGGGTTAAATGTTCCGATGGACGAATTGTCCGTCGATCCAGAACGTGGCATGCTCAGAACGGAACTTCAGTAAAACGTATTCCGGATCAGTCGGTCCCTTTGGAAAATGGGCGATAAACCAGTCTTGCCAATACTTCTGTTTGAGTCCGGCATCTGTCACTACCTCCACTTCACCCGTCAGGGCAACGCTATTCCCTTGTTCGTAGAAACAAAGACCCGCTTTCGGGTTGCTCCGGAAATCTTTCGTTTTCACAGAATGTTCTCCGGTTGCCATCCAAATCTCAGAAATACCTTCCGAAGCAATCTTGCTCAAAGGGACAGGGCGGGGATATCCCTCTTGATTGACTGAACTGAGTATTACCGTTTCACAACCTTGCAGCAAATCTGCTGCTCTTTCGTTTAATGACTTCATTGTATATGATATTTAGATTGATAATCCCTGCAAATATAAGCTTGCCCACCTACCCCGGCGTTGTAAAAAAACGACTTTTACAGAATAAGAAGCAGACTAAATTTCTTACAGACATAGTTTATTTTACGCTCGCGATACAATGCCTGTACCCGAAACTAAATCCGAAACGCTTTTCTAAAGGAGATTTCCTTTATCACCCAACCGATATTTTATTTCTCAATATACGTCAGCAGCCCCTCTTGCGGTAAGGTCGGAGAGAGGAATGATTCTGCCGTCCCGCCGGACAACGTCTTGACCTCTTTCAGGAAGTGCGAAACATCGTAATATCCGGCATTCACCGCTACCGAGAGCAGGTTATTTGCCTCCGTCGTACTTTTCAGCAGATCGATCGCCTGCCTGAACTTCACAATCCGACTGTATTCTTTAGGGGTAAATCCGGTAAACAGCTTGAACCTCCGTTCCAGATGCCGTTGACACAAACAGGCATCTTCTGCCAGCAAACGGATCTCCCGCTGACCGTGGTACAAATGAATGTGGTTTACCGCAAAAACAATCTGTTTGTCCACTACATCGTGCTTGTACATCGACCGCACCAATACTGTCTCAATACACTGAATCCTGCTCCGCAAATCCGGAAGCTCGTAGAGTCGCTCTGTAAACGAATCATCGAACAGCTTGATTCCCAAGTCGGCACTGCCGATCCGCTGACCGGCCAACTCCTGCACGGGCAAGTCCATGAATCGGAATAATCCGCAAGGATGAAAACGAATACCAACCATGTGAACCGTTTCGGTATACGCAACCAACTCCGAATAACGTTTCATCGGTCCCACGAAAAACGAACGGCAAGACGGCATGATCCGCCCTTCGTTGCCTACCGGTTGTGTTATCCCGCCCAAAGCGAAAATCAAATCGGTACACCCGTCCGGCAGGACGTTGATACGCATCCCATACTCAGGACTTCCTTTGAACTCCCAGATTTTATCGACGTAAGGAGCCAGCAGTCCACAAGGTTGATATTCTCTATACATACTTCAATTTCGGGCAAATATAGTGAGAATCACTCACACCTGCTATTTATCCGAATACAAACCGATATGGTTTCCTTCGCTATCGGCAAAAACAGCGAAATGTCCCCTGCCTTCAGCGTCAATCTTCGTCTCAGGGATAATGACTTTCCCGCCTTTCTGCAGAACACGTTCCAGCGACTTGCCGATCTCTTCGCAATAGAAGTGAATCAATGTTCCCCGCTCCGAAGGCAGGAAATCGGGTGCCCACGACACCGCTCCCACCGCTTCGCCCTGCTCCATGAAGCAGGCCATCTTCTCCTCTTCATACTCCGAGACCGCCAATTTGATGTCCAACACTGTTTCATAAAATCCTACCGCCCGGTGGAAATCTGCCGCCGGAATCTCAAAAAACGCAATAAACTTTTCCATTTTCTTTATATTAATAAGATGAATACTGTATGCCGGAAGTCACGTCTCCCAAGCACACCGCAAAAGTAGGGCAATGCACCCGCCCCGGATAGTAAAAAACAGACATCATTCCTCCACGGAAAAATAATCGGAATAAGGAGCGCAAACAGCTAAGTATTCCGCCGGAGTATATCCCGAGAAGAGTTTGAACTCCTTAATCATGTGCGATTGGTCGAAAAAGCCACATTCGTAGGCCAGTTGCGCAAACGAAATGCCCGGCTGGCATTGCAGGGTGTACAACGCCCGCTGCATCCGCACAATGCGCAGAAACTCCTTGGGAGTAGCGCCTACATACTCCGCAAACACCCGCCCAAACTGCTTATTGCTCAGGCAGGCTACGTCCGCCAGTTGTGCCGTACGGATGTACGGATGGAGGGTTACCGCCTCCAAAGCGGTCGAAACCCGCTTCAGGTTGTATTCGGAAAAAGCGTAGAGACGGCTTAACAGAAACTTTTCTATCAGGCGGATGCACGCCGCCTGATCCGGCATATCGGCTACCCGCCTGCCCAGATCAACCAGCTGAGGATCGTCCGTCTCTTCGGTATTTACATTCATCCCACGAAACTCGCTAACAGGCATGTGAAGGAAAGCTTTTGCGGCAAAGGGCTGAAAAACGACTACAATCATCTCCAGCATCCCCGTAGACTCGACATCGGAATAGCCGAACGCCTGCCCGCTGATGAAAGAAGAGGGTTGCAACCGGCCTTCGGTCAGCGAAAGCAGTTGGCGTCCCCGGTGAAAGACCATCTGGACGCACCCCACGGGTAACGTCCGTTCGGATACCGGCGCAAGCGCATCGTCGCTCAATACCCAGTAATGCCGGACATAAGGGACGAGTGACGCAGCAGGTTTTATGATTCTGAATGATTGCATAGACTACAAATATATTGTTTTTTAGATCATCGCGGCAAAGATAAGGGACGGGAAAAAGAAGGGATAGGAAAAAAGAGACAAAGAAAAGCAAGAATGGACAAACGCAGCTGATATTTAGAACGTACTTTTGCCCACCAAAACAAACAGGCATGAATATACAAGAAAGAAGCAGGATAGAATATCATTCCAGGATTAATAGGGTGATGGATTTCATCGACCAGAACCTGGAGCAACCGATCGAACTGAAAGACATCGCTGCCGTTGCCAACTTTTCACCCTTTCATTTCCACCGGATATTTACCTTTCTGATAGGTGAAACACCGACCGACTACATCCAGCGTCTCAGGGTGGAGAAGGCAGCATGGAAATTACAGAAAGATCCCTTCCCGTCCATCACCGAGATTGCTTACAGCTGCGGTTTCGGCAGTACATCCCTGTTCTGCCGGACCTTCAAAAAGTATTTCGGCATCACCCCTACCCAGTTCAGCCGAACGGATAAGCCGGTCTATGTATTCGAAGGAAACCTATTTAGCAAGAACGGGCAAGCGATCCGCAAGAATATAACACACAGTGCAGTGGCAAATTTCGACCTTTGCGGTGTAAAACTAAAACAACTATATTTTATGGAATCAATTGTAGAAGTAAAAGAAATGCCGGAAATGAAGGCGATCTATTGCCGCCACATCGGCCCGTTCCACCTGATTGGCCAGGCTTACGCAAAATTGGGACAATGGGCAACACCCAGGGGATTGTACACGCCTAATGTTACTAAAACCGCTACCGTCACACACGACGATCCTTCGATCACCGATGAAGACAAAATCAGGCAAAGTGCCTGCATCATTGTCGACAAAGAGGTGAAGGTAGAAGGCGAAATCGGTAAAATGACGATTCCGGGCGGTCAGTATGCAGTCGGGCATTTCGAACTTGGAATGGACGAGTTTCAGAAGGCATGGAACACCATGTGCCATTGGTTCACCGAAAGCGGCTACCAGCAAGGAGATGGACGTGCGTATGAATTGTACCACAACGACTACACCACCCATCCGCAAAAGAAACACATTGTTGACATCTGCATACCGGTAAAACCATTATAGATCAAAAGAAAGGTATGGAAGACTACCTTAAAGTAGAATTTAAGAATCTTATAGATTGAAGCCTTTTTAAGGATAATTCCCTTGTTTAAATATGAATATATTAAGTACCAATGCATATTTAGTTATCAATATTAATTTGAGTATAATATTAAAGACCAATAAATTATACTTCTAATAGATTCAGCTAATCTTGATTAACTACTTAATAATATTAGATGCAAGCAAGGGAATTAGTATGTTTCGACTTACAGCGTTATAAGTAACGCTGCCTTATTTTCCTATTATATTCTCTTTTTTTTAAAAGAATCGTATCTTTGTGCATCTATAAACCTTTTAATCCTTTCGCCCATGATAGAAGCTCCCGAAGCTCGCCTGCTGTGCGAGCAACTGAACAAAACCGTATGCGGCAAACGAATCACGGATATATTCGCCCAATATACACCACATAAATTTGCTTGGTTTTATGGTAAACCGGAAGAGTGTGCCGAACGCCTGGTTGGCAAGACCATTGACAAAGCCTGCCCACAAGGCGGAATGGTCGAACTAACGGCTGGAGACACGATGTTGGTTTTGACAGACGGGGTCAATCTTCGTTATTTCGAACCGGGAGCGAAGTTACCCTCCAAACATCAACTGCTGGTGGCATTCGATGACGAAAGTTGCCTGTTAGCATCTGTACGGATGTACGGAGCACTGTTGTGCTTTACCCGAGGGCATTTTGACGCACCATTGGCCGCCTATTACGAAACGGCCAGAACAAAGCCACAAGTGATGTCGGACGCCTTTGACAAGGAGTACTTTCTTGGATTGGTAAATGCGCCGGATGCACAGAAGAAATCGGCAAAAGCTTTTCTGGCCACGGAACAGACAATTCCCGGACTGGGCAACGGAGTATTGCAAGACATCCTGTACCATGCGCATATCCATCCAAAAACAAAGATCGACAAACTGGGCGCAGAGGAAAAGGAGAAAATGTACGAACAAGTGAAAGAGACACTACAAGATATCTACCGCCTGGGCGGACGAAGCACCGAAACTGATTTGTTTGGAGTTCCCGGGCAATATGTAGCCTCCCTGTCAAAAAATACAGCGGGACATGCGTGCCCCAAATGTGGTGAAACCATTGTGAAAGAGAACTATCTGGGAGGAAGCATTTATTATTGCAGGGGATGCCAGGTAATGAAATAAGCCCCTCACAGTCACTATTCAATTATAAAAACAAAAAAAAACAATGAAACAAGAAGTATTATTTATCATTCTCAACGAGTATGCCGATTGGGAAAGTGCTTTCGTAGCAGCGTCCCTTCATTCCGGACTAATGCCGGGCAGTGAAATCAAGTACGTAGTCAAAACAGTAGCCCCCACTTTGGATCCGGTCTGCTCTTTGGGTGGTTTCCGTACTCTGCCGGACTACAGTTTCGACAACCTTCCTTCCGATTATGCTGCCTTGGTCCTAATTGGTGGTATGCAATGGCAATCTCCTGAAGCAGAACGTGTATTCCCCATCGTGCAAAATGCTTTTGAAAAAGGGAAAGTGATTGGCGGTATCTGCAACGCTGCTTCATTTCTGTGCGCCCATGGCTTCCTAAACAATGTTAAGCATACCGGAAACACCCTTGCCGTGCTCAAACAGTGGGGCGGAGAACGATATACCAACGAAGATGGTTACCTGGAAAAGCAAGCTGTCGGTGATAAGAACATAGTTACGGCAAACGGTACCGGTTATCTGGAATTCACCCGTGAGTTGCTATTAGCATTGAAAGCCGATACGGAGGAAAAGATCGAAGCATTTTATGATTTCAGTAAGAATGGACTTGTGAGATAGCAACATGTTCATCAAGCATACGGGACAACATGAAAAAAGGATTCACCATACTGCTTCTTTTACTCTCATTGGCAGAAGTGTACGCACAAACAGAATTCACAACCAGCCTGTTTGATTCAAGACGTAACCGGATAGTGCCGGTAGCTGTTTACCGGCCAAAAAAAGAAAGCGCCAGGACCGGAGTCATTATATTCAACCATGGATATGACGGAAACAAGAACGATAAATCGAACCAGAGTTATTCATATCTGACTCGTTTTTTGGCAGAAAAAGGATATTATGTGATAAGTATCCAACATGAATTGTCCGATGATCCTCTTTTGGCTATGGAAGGAAATTTTATGGAAACCCGTATGCCTAACTGGAAAAGAGGAGAAGAAAATATTCTCTTTACAATCCGGGAGTTTAAGAAGCTAAAACCGAACCTGCAATGGGAGAAACTTTGTGTGATAGGTCATTCAAACGGAGGTGATATAACCATGCTCACCGCAACAAATCATCCGGAACTGATAATGAAAGCTATCTCAATGGACCACCGGAGAATGATAATCCCAAGAACACAAAAGCCACGGATATACACGTTGAGAGGGTGCGATTATGATGCTGATCCGGGCGTACTCCCAACCAGCGAGGAGCAACAGAAATTTCGAATAGAAGTTGTGCGACTGGATGGAGTTACACACAGTAACATGGGAGAAAACGGATCGGCAGAACAACACGATCTTATTAACCGACACATATATATGTTCTTAAATAACTAATTAATTTTCATGATATTATATAATACACCATGACGTACCATGATACAATAAAACCCATAATCATAAGAAATCAGATCTATGAAGCAACAAGAAACTAATCCAGACAGCCTAATTGAGAACTATCTTCCGGCAGATTATTATGACTCCTTTTCAAAAGAGTTGCATAATAAGAATGCAATCTCCACTGACGAGTTTGCAGATATAGCTTTTAACCAACTACCCTCCTGGATTATCCGGCTTCTAAAAGTAAGAAATAGTATAGTCAAGCCTTTCGGGCTCAATACAAACAGACGAATCACGGATATGGAGTGTGAAAGAAATCAACACGAAATAATCTTTGGTATGTCCGATAAACACTTGACTTTCTACGTATCCCTTTGGTGTAAGGTTTCCGAAGCCAACAGCCAAACTTTACGAATCACCACGATAGTCAAATACCACAACCGTTTGGGAAAACTCTACTTTTTCGTGGTTCGTCCTTTCCATAAAGTTATTATTCGATCATTATTGGAGAGAGTAGAAAAAAGGTATAAACTTATATCTCTGGAGAGAGAAGCATCTTGATATCACGTAATTAAACATATTTTTTTATTGTTCCGAAATCTTTTTTACTACCGGTTTATCCGCTTCCGCCCAGTCCAATGTTACCATCTCTCCAGGAAAGAGCCACTGTGCAGCAATATGTTCTTTCAATACATATTGCTCTCCGATAGGATGACATAGAAAAGCGTGCATCGTAATTTCGAAATCAGGATAGATGTGATGGACTGTCAAAAGCTTCTCTCCCACTTCAATAGTATAATCCATTTCTTCCATAATTTCTCTTTGAAGTGCTTCCTGCAAAGATTCACCTTTCTCCACTTTTCCACCCGGAAATTCGTACCTGAAAGAAGTATATGAAAATTTAGTCCGTCCCCGTTGTACACAAAGATATTTTCCTCCAGATCTGATAACGGCTGCTACGACTTCTATACTTTTCATAATGACTGCGGTATTGGGTTTCGAAGATAATGGATGCAAAAGTAATAAAAGAATGTGGGAAAGGAGGAAATTAAAAGTAATAAAGACTAATCTTAAATATTTTCCCTACCTTTGTTAATCACCGGAATGTAAGTCCCATAACGATAAGACAATTAACAATTAATACATTGAAAAACAATTATCAGCATATAAAATGAACACCACTCCCCAACTCTACCAATCAGGTAACAGTGCACTCATGTCGAAGAAGAAAATTGCTTTCTTATGTTCCCGGCAAGTACCTGAAAATAAAACAGCATCTATTTATCGCTGGGCAAATCAATTATTACCGGAAAGAGATTGCATCCTTTGCGGAAATCATTCAAAAATGGAACAAGAGGTCTTTAATATACTATTGGAGAAGAAAATACCAGTCATTCTGGTACTGGCTGAAAGCATGAAAGAAGAATGGAGTAATCATATTAAGTTGGCACTCAAAGAGAAGAGGCTATTGATAGTAACTGCCTGTAATAGCCAGGTACACAGAATTAATCATCAATCAGCCTATGACCGGAATGAAATAATACTTTCATTTGCGGACCATGTTATAATCGGTTATTGTAAACCAGGAGGAAATATCGACAGACAAATTAGCGGAAAAACAAACATTACATTTTTACACAATTCGAATTACCTGCCGACAGAACCTACCCTTATGGAGAGAGCGGCAGACAGTGATGTTATAACCTATAGGACATCCACAAAAGGAGGAGAACTCTTTTTAGATATTAAACAGGACTTAAGCGGACAAGAATATCTAAAAATTACCCAAAGTAAACATCAAGGAAATAAGGGTTTCCACAGAGAAACGATTTTCATCAACAAGGATGAAATACTCCAGTTCAAACAAGAATTAGACCGAGCTATTGAATATTGGGGATTGAACCCTATAAAGCAAAAACAGACTCTTAGTTTCAAAAGAGAAGAGTATGGCAACGCCTATTTGCCATGGGAAAAGAGTGCAGATGATTATCTTCTCCGGTTGTATGCGGAAGGCAAAACCATTAACGAACTGACAGAGATATTCGAACGGAATGACGGAGCGATACGTTCCAGATTACAAAAACTGGGAATTAAATTAAGATAATGATATTATCTGGTTTTAAAACGACATCTCTTATTAAATACGGGTAGAGAGAAAAGGGTTTTACAAATGTGACACTGTAAAAAAATGATAGAAAAAGTAGTCAGCAATTCCAAAGGCATAGAAGAGAATCGAGTGGAAAAACACAGTAAAGGACATTGCAAATGTATTTAGAATCACTCTTAAAAGACATTCGTCCCTATATGAATTCTGACAAGAAATAATATACCGCCATCCCCACCTGCAATACCCCAATTACCGGTATACCATACTTAAATTTAAGATGCCGTGTCTTATGCCGAAACGTATACATCCCTGCCCATGCACCTAACGACCCTCCCGCTACGGCTATTCCCAGCAGGTGGACTTCGGGAGTACGCCATCGTTTTCGGGATGCGTTCCGTTTATCGATACCGTACATAACAAAAGAAACGGTGTTCACGATTACCAGATATAAGATAAGTAACTTCAACGGTTGGCTCTTTTTTAATTCGCCGGCAAAGATACGCATTTTTAATCAAGCCCGATTTGTCGGCCGAAAGATTCTCTGTATCTTTGCCCGCATGACAGAGAGAAACGAATTACATAAAAGGAACAAGCATAACGGACAGTACGATTTTTCAAGACTGATGGAAGAGTATCCCCCGTTGAAGAAGTTCGTTGCACCGAACGCATACGGGACGACAAGTATCGATTTCTTTAATCCGCAGGCGGTGAAGGCACTCAACAAAGCCTTGTTGATAAGCTGTTACGGCATACGATACTGGGATATTCCTAAGAATTACCTGTGTCCGCCCATTCCGGGAAGAGCAGACTATATCCATTACATAGCGGATTTGATTCAACCCGAAAACCCGATACAGACAGAAGCGGCTACAAAAGCCACTCACCCATGCAGGTGTCTTGATATCGGTGTAGGTGCCAACTGTATCTACCCCATTATCGGACAAACAGAATATGGATGGACTTTCGTCGGTTCCGATATTGATCCTATCTCCATTGATAATGCACGAAAGATTGTAACTTGCAATCCGGCACTGGCCCATAAAATAGAACTCCGGCTGCAACGGGATAGCCAAAAGATATTTGAAGGGATCATTGCTCCGGATGAATACTTCGATGTAACCATCTGTAATCCTCCTTTCCACAGTTCCAGAGAAGAAGCTGAAAACGGGACGCTGCGTAAACTCAGTAGCCTAAAGGGGAGAAAAATAACCAAAGCCCGGCTCAACTTCGGAGGCAATGCCAACGAACTCTGGTGCGAAGGTGGAGAACTTCGTTTTCTGCTGACCATGATCGAAGAGAGCCGGAACTACCGAAAGAATTGCGGATGGTTCACCAGTCTGGTATCGAAAGAAAAGAACCTGGGTAAACTGACCGCCAAACTCAAATCAGTCGGTATATCTGAACATAAGATTATCGAGATGCACCAAGGTAGTAAAACCAGCCGGATTTTGGCATGGAGATTCTGAGAAAGATATAGTTACTAAATTAGCAAGTATCTACTCAAATCTTTCAAGGAGGCGGCCTTAATAAAAGATCATCCGCAATGCAGAGATATCATTGAGGTTAAACAGTTTATCAACTCAAACAAACAAATTCCGGAAAGCGTGTTTTAACACTGTATTAAAACTTGTTTTCTACAAACAAAAGACTTGTCCTTTAACTGTGCAAAAGAAGTCCTTTGTTTGCAAACAATCAGAATCATTCATTCCGAGTTAACACTGTTAATAGGAAAACTATACATTATTATGAACATATTAATCCTCAGCAATGCTGACAGTTGCCGCAGCCGGATCGCACAGGCTCTTCTTTCCTCGTTTGAAAAAGGTATGAAAATATATTCTGCAGGAACAGCACCCGCAGCAGAGGTTCATCCGCTTGTCCTGAAATTAATAAAAGAGACAGGTATCGAACCTGACACACGACCTCCCCATTCCATCTACGAATATACCAACAAAAGTTGGGATACTATCATCGTCCTTTCCGAGACAACCGATGAAATCCGTAACCACTTCTCCAAAGAGGTAAAACACTGGTATTATCTTCCTTTCGATGAACTGTTCCCTACCATATCGGCAGACGGAACGGACCTATGGGAAGGCTTGCTCCGCCTGAAAGAAGAGATCTGCAAGAAAATATACGAACTGTATCGTGACGAACTGAAGGAGCAGTTGCTCCCGCGATGTACTTGCGGAGCCAACGACTTTTGCAGATGTGAGTGAGGGAAATTACTCCCTCACCTCTTGCTTTATCAGCCGTGTCACGCTTGTAATATTTCGCTTGTCTTTATTCAGGATATAAGTATATTTGTAATCGCTTGCCCGGTAAGAAGTAGGCGAACTATTCACCAGGATAATATTCCGGTTATTGGCAAAGTCCAAAATACCTTTAATATTATTGGGATGCAGTTTTCCGATCTCGTCCATCATGCAGTGCAGCTTGAAGTCGTTGAACTGATGCGATGCCTTTTCCTTGAACACATTCAGCAACATGATGTTAATCATGGCCTTCACCAGAATATCCGTTCCATCGGAACCTACATTTGCCAGTTTCTCCACCCATCCGCTGTCATTATCGTTCTCCACAATGCGAAACTGAAGTTCGAAAGTATCAGAAAGCGTCAGTTCCTTTTCCTTGTTCAGTGCCAGTTCTTTCACCAGCGACTGCAATAAACTTACCGCCTGCCGATTCTGTTCCACAAGCTCCTCCTGACCAAACAGGCTGAACATGCCCAGAGCACCCGGTTGATTCCGGTCGCAAAACTCTTTGATAGTAACAAAATGTTGCATGATACGATTGCCACTGGGCACAATCTGTAAGGCAATGCTTTTGATGACCCCGGCGAAATTGCGTTCCACAAAGTCACTGTTGATGTCGTTGATAGTTTTGCGAATCAACCCTTCTTTTGAAAGCATATCCGCCGTCTCTTTCCCGATCCGGTGAATCAAGTCGGTATATGCTTCATTCGAACGACGTTCAAAGTCAATGATCTTATCATTATCAATGAACTCTTTGAGATCGGCAGCAAAGGTCATAAACTCATCGCGCTTTGTAAGACGTGTACGGAAGTTGAACGTATTCTGTTCGGAGAAGTTACCCGTAAAGCGACCGACCGCTTCCCGGAAGTCCTTTTCTTGTTCAATCTGCCGATAATGATTCTGTGTCAGCTCCTCTATCACTTTTTTGCAACGCTTCACACTCTCTGCTTCCACTCCCGTTTGCAGTACAGGCGGACAAATATTGAGTGTTTTGAAGTTCTCAGTCTCCCGGATATCCTCTTCCAAATGCTTCAGGCGGGTATTTGTCTCAACTAATTGCTTGTTCAGTCCCGTTACTTTCTGATTCAGTTCTTCTTCCTTCAAGCGGAACTTCTCTTTCTCACCGTCCAGTTCTTTCTCGGCCAACTGCTTTCCATTTCTGAATTCGTCCATACGGTCGAAGAACTCCCGCTTATCCTTTTCGTAATCGTAAACCAGACGGCGGTGCTGCTCGATAAACGCCAACTCCTGTTCCGTGCGGGCCACTTCATTACGCAGGGCAGTGATACGTTCCGTATCCACCCCTTTTCCGGAAAGTTCATGCAACAGGTCCTTATCCATTGTCTCCAGCAGTTCATCGGTTTTCTTCTTTTCAGAAGCAATGGACTGATGAATCTCCTCCTGTTTGTTACGGATCAGAGTGTCTTCTTCCTGCATTCTCTGGTTACGTTCCTTCTCTTTCTGGCGGATTCGGGTTTCAAGTAAGTGATTGAACTGTTCCAGTTCCGCCGCTGACTCCTGCAAACTGTGTGTAGCCTCAGCCAACTGTTTTTCCAACTGTTCCAGCAATATACGTTTCTCCTCGCCTGCCTTCTGCTCCAACATGATTTCATCTGCTTTCAGAACCTGAATACGCTTGTCATTCTGTTCCATACAGTAAGCGGACTGAGCCATCTCTTCCTTATAAGTATTAAGGACAGTCTGGTGTTTCTTCCGGATGACAGCCAGCTCTTTCTCTTTTTCCTCTATCGACTTCTCAAGATTCTGCTGCCATTCATGTATCTCCTTACGGATTGCTTCCTGCTCTACGGCATACTCCTGCACACTCTTCACTTCTTTCCGGATAGCCGAAAGATCGAGTTTGATGCCATAGAAAGAGTCTTGTCCGGTATCCGGAACAGATTGGGGATTGAGTTCCTTACTGAATAAAACAAGTTTTTCGTCTACCACCTTACCAATGGTATTCTCCCATCCCGGACTATTTCGGCTCAACCATTCATAGAGTGATCCCTGACAGTTATCAAGTAACCGGTCTATCTCCGCCACTTTTTCTCTACCAACCGCAATCTGCTGCTCTATTTCCTTCTGACGAACGCCCGACTGTTGCTCACAGGCAGCCTGATCCAGTTCCCATTGCCGACGTACCAGCCCCATTTGTTGTTCTGCCTCTTTCAGCTTCAACCGGTATTCGTGATTCTCCTTTTCCAATGCAACGCGTTCCGTCCGGCAGGCCTGTAACTCTTCTTCATGGAAAGTCCGGTGCAGGCACTTCTCCCGTTCCATCTTCAACTGATAGATGCCCTCTTTTTTCTTTTCTGTCTGCTCTCGCAGGAGGGTCAACTTCCCTACCTCATGCTCACGCACCTCTTTCAATATTTTATCGTACTCCTTTCGTACAGCCTCCTTACGTTCGATAGCACGTAAATGGAGCGTATTCAACTCAGCATTTTTACCGTTACGGAAACGTTCAAAGGCACTGGAAGCCTGTTCCTTCAGTAGCTTATACTGGCTGTTGATGTCGTCAAAGCGGGCAGTCAACATGGTCAGCTGCTCCTCCAACATCTGTTTGTGGAGTATGGCTTCGGGCTCCGCATTCACCCGGTCGCACACATTATAAATATCCTGCGACTCATACCGTTCCTTTCGTTCACGCGCAGTTTTCAAGTTCTCGTTTTGTACCCTGACAAGCCCCAGCAAACGATCGCGCTCACTCTGGAATTTCCCGGAAAGTTCCTCAAGCTGGTGTTTCTCTTTTGCCAACTCTTTCAACAGTTCCTCTTTCTTCTGTTGCAGTGAAGGGAGCAGTTCCTGTGCCATCCGGAAAGTATAATTCAGTTCCCCGGCCAGCGTACGCGCCTGTTGCTCCAGATAATGCATTTCCCTATAAAGCTCAATTACCCGGTCAGCCTGCCGGCGAACAGTAACCTCGCCGTTCTTGTTCTTCCTGAACCACTTGCTGATATCGGTCACCTCTTCATCGAACCGTCGCAGATGATGGGCATATTGCCCCAGATCGATACGCACATCTTCTTCGTTCAGTGACATGATGATGGTTTGCTTGATAAACTCAGCATCGAGCTTTGAATTCAGGAAAACATTCTGAATGGTACGCGGTATATTCTGGTACTGACGGCTCTCAGTAATGGCAAACTTCCGTAACTCCGGAGGAAGCCCCCGGTTGTTGCCGAAAATGATGTCACGATACTCCTCATACGTCTCTACGCGACGGCTCTTATAGACAAAGCTGCCAAGGGCATCGCGTATCTGATCCCACTCTTCGTAAGCCTTTCCTTCGGGAGAAATAAAATATTCTTTTTTGTAACCCGTTCCCAGAAAACGGAAACAAACTCTCCCCTGGGAGCGAAAAGCCAACACACAATACGATGCATCGTCTACGGTCACTTCATAAATAATATATGAATTGAGGTACGGAAAGTAATATTCGTCAAAGCTCTTTTTCTCTTTTGATATGCCCAACTTCGTCTTGTCGGCATTGTAAAAGAAAAGCAGCGCACGTAACGCCGTACTCTTCCCCACCCCCTGTGTACCGATAAAGTGGACATTGCCGTCTATCTGTATTTCGGCATATTGTATACGGGCACTATTGATGAAAACAATTTTATTCAGGTATCTCATTCTGTATTTCTTCTGATATGTTAATACAAGCGACCAACTCTTCCAGATAGCCGAAAGCCGCTACTACTTTATAGGTGGAAGTGATCTCGTTCTCCAGTTCAATGAAGCCGTCACGTTTCAGGTCATTCACTATTTTATCAATCATCTCTTCGTGCTTCTCCCGTCCGACAAGTTTCTTCAATCCGGCGAGTTTCTCTTTCAGTTCCAGGTCGGTACCTACTTTTACGACCATATCGGCCGGCTGGAAACGGAATCCGGATGAAAAAGCCGCATCGTAGGTTTTAATGAAATCAAGCACATCAATCCAGCGGGTGGCAATCTCTAACTTACGCTCCAGATCGACTTTATTTTCCCGACGGGAGAAATAATAATATTCATTCCCGCTCTCAAGGATAAAGTTGATGGCGGCAAAGAAATCGTACAACTCCGACTGATTATCTTCGATCACCGTATAGAGTTGGCGGATATTGGGATTGGTACTGTCGGAAGAGATGAATCCTCCTTTACTCAGTATTTCAAATATTTCAGCAGTTTGTTTAATCATTACTATAATGGCTTTGAGTTCGGGTTCACCACCGAGGACACAGAGGACACAGAGTTTTAATCTTTTGTTTATCAGGATGTTTAAGAGAAAGATATTCTCTGTGTCCTCTGTGTCCTCGGTGGTGAATCGTATTCGTTTCTAAACTATTTCGCCTGTCCTTTCCGAATAAATCAGTGCATATTCCACCCCACCCATTCTGCCATAATCACCGGTGATACGGAGTTCTTCGTAAAACTGGGATACAATCTGGCAGTAGAACGTTATCCGCTCATCAAAAGAAACCTCTTGTGCGAAAGGATAGGCAGCCACAAACGAAAACAAATCTTCTTCAGCCTGCATAAACCGCTTCTTCACTTCCTCCAGATTGATATAAGCCTCTTCCGATATATGGGTCTCAAGAGAGTCTTCGGCAATGCTGCCGGCCACATTCCGGGTCAGGATGGCACGCTTGCCGATCATGGTTATCACTTTACGGATGCTCTCCAACACTTCATCATCATTACGAAGATATTCTACGGAGAGACGTAACGGATAAGCCGGTGCAGGTTCGAACCAGACACTGTCTTTCTGCATCAACACCTCGCAGATATTGGTTCGTTCCTCCAGTTCGAACTGATCTTTCAGGTATTTCAGCTGCCGGATCTTAACCCGGATCTTGTTCTGATACTCTATTTTGTTCAGATAGCTGATAATCTGCTTTTGTATCTCGATCAGGTTGTGGAAACATTCATTGAGCTGTATCCGTACGTTTGCCACCACAAGCCCCAGTTCCTCGTCCGGTATCCGCCGGAAGAAGCGGTCTTCTTCATTGGCAAGAAGCTCCTCGCTCACTTTTATCAATGCCTCGATATCCCGCCGTTTCTCGTCCAGGCGAACCAGTTTTTTCTTCTTGATCTGATAGTTCGGCTCATTCTTGAAAGTGCTGTCGATGTTACGCTTCAGGTCGATCACATTGCGCAAGGTAGTCAGGGCGATATTACGTAATATCCGCTTGATGGTACGCAGATAGGTCGTTTTCCGTTTCTCGTGGTTTTCTTGCTGATAATAGGAGATAGTATCTTTGAGATAACTGATATGCTCGTTGACAAACGAAGTGTTGATCTCTTCATTCACTTCGAGTACCTGCTCGAAGAAATGCAGATAAATATCCTCCATCTCAAGAAACGAACCATTCTCACGAAGCACTCCGTGATCGATCAGGCTCTGTATACGTTGTAGTTTATATTCTGTCAGTTCCAGTGCGTATTCCCGCCGGAAGGATTGCTGTTTCCGCTTGCTGAACATCTGTTTCAGCAGGAGCTGTTCTCGGCTCATCATCTTCAGCAACTCGTCGATAGAGTGAAATGTAGTCATGTATAACGGCTATAAGCTTTTCAGGATTCCTTATCTTATCAGTTTTTTCTTCATTCCCCGGGCTAACTCTTCCTTGATAAAAGTCATCAATGGCTTACCCACTACAATAAACATGACCGCTACCAGAATCATCAGAATGCCAAGCATTAATCTGGGAGTCAGCCGTTCGCCAAAAATCATCACCCCGAAGAAAAGTGCCGTCACCGGCTCCAATGCTCCCAGAATGGCAGTAGGCGTAGAGCCGATGCTATGAATGGAAACAGCCGTACATACCAATGATATGACGGTAGGCAAGAAAGCCATGGCAAGAATATTGCCCCAGGCAGGAAACGAAGGAACAGCCTGAAGATCCGCGCAGAAATTCAGGCGGACTATATAAATGGAAAGACCGAACAACAGCGCGTAAAAAGTCAGCTTGGCCGTAGACATCAACTTCAGCGTGGAATGGTTGACACCGACTATATAGACAGCGTAAGACAGTGAGGAAAGGATAACGAGCAACATGCCGACCAGACTCAGCGTTTCGCCTCCCTCCCCTTTGTAAAGCAGTCCGATGCCGGAAAGGGCGAGCAGAATGCAAAAGACGGTCAGCAACGACACTTTCTCGTGGAAAAACAGGAACATGATAAGCGCCACCATCACCGGATAGACAAATAAGATGGTGGAAGCAATGCCTGCATCCATGTGCTTATAGCTCAGAAACAACAGCAGTGAAGAGGCAGAAAAAAGCAGTCCGCCTGCAACCAGAGGCAATATCTCGTTCCTTTTCAGGGCAAACGACTGTCCCTGCACTTTCATCAGAATCCCCAAAATAAGTACGGCAAACCCGTAACGATAGAACAATACAGAGTCCACCGACATCCCTTCTTTATAGAGCGGCAGTGTAAACAACGGATTCATGCCGTAAGTAGCAGCAGCCACAGCTCCGCAAACAAATCCTTTAGCCTTACTATTAATATTCATTATTATATTCAATTTTCGGGGTGCAAAGATACAGTTTTTTGGAGATGTTGGTTACTTTTGCGTCAATTCTAACAGAGATTAAAATTGAGCAAAAACCGTATTGATCAGGAAAAGAGAGTGGTAGAGCTGATGATCCGTCTTTACTGCCGTAAAAAAGAAAAGAATGTCACGCTTTGCCCCCAATGCGAAGAGTTGCTTCGCTATGCGCATGCCCGGCTGGACCGCTGCCCTTTTGGGGAGAAAAAGAAAGCATGCAAGCAATGCAGCGTACACTGCTACAAACCTGCCATGCGAGAACGGATGAAACAAGTAATGCGTTTCTCCGGTCCCCGAATGCTGATTTATGCACCTTGGGAAGCAATCGGGCATCTGTTTGGATAAGCAGGCACAGAGAAGAATATTATTATTATAATTGCATTATTACTTTATAATAATTATCTTTGCTTATTAAAGTAACGAACCATGACTATCATCAGAAACCCCTTTATAACCAGTGGATATGTATCTTCCGATTATTTCTGTGACCGGGAGAAAGAGAGCGAAACCCTGATCCGGGAAGTAAGCAACGGAAACAATCTCGCCCTGATCTCTACCCGGAGAATGGGGAAAACCGGATTGATTCAGCATTGCTTCCGCGAAAGGAAAATCCGGAAGGACTACTATACCTTTTTTATAGATATATATGCCACCAAATCACTTCGTGACTTTGTATTCGCACTGAGCAAAGAGATTCTGGAAGAATTAAAACCTTCCGGCAAGAAAGCTTTGCAACTCTTCTGGAAAAGCGTCAAATCATTGCATACGAGCGTATCTTTCGACATCAACGGCACTCCTTCACTGAGTCTGGGACTGGGAGACATACAAGCTCCGGCAACAACGCTGGACGAAATTTTCCATTACCTGAACCATGCCGATAAGCCCTGCCTGGTAGCCATCGACGAGTTTCAGCAGATAGCCGGATATGCGGAGGATAATGTAGAAGCAACCTTGCGCACCTATGTCCAGCATTGCAGCAATGCCCATTTTATCTTTGCCGGAAGCCAGCGCCACATCATGGGAAATATGTTCCTCACCCCCTCGCGCCCATTCTATCAGAGTGTTTCCATGATGCATCTTGAAAGTATTCCTTTGGCAAAATACACTGCTTTCGCGCAACTGCACTTCGCCCAAGCAGGAAAAAGCATCACCGATGAAACGGTTGAAACCATCTACCGACGATTTGACGGCATCACCTGGTACATGCAGAAAGTGCTCCACACACTTTACGACATGACTCCCGCACAGGGAACCTGTGAAGTGAAGATGGTGGAGGAGGCCATCCGCCAAATCATCGACTCGTTCAAGTTCACCTATTCCGAAATACTGTTCCGCATACCGGAAAAACAGAAAGAGTTACTAATCGCCATCACAAAAGAGGGAAAAGCGAAGGCCATTACTTCGGCAGCTTTTATCAAGAAGTACAAGCTATCCTCTTCCAGCTCCGTACAATCGGCTCTGAAAGGTCTGCTCGAAAAAGATTTCATCACTCAGGAGTTGGGAATATACCAGATATACGATCAATTTTTAGGTATCTGGCTAAAAGAGAACTATTAAGTCCTTCAAAAGCCAAACACTCCAAGAAAGAATTTCCAATAGATTTCTTTCAAAAAGACAGTAAAACCCCTTATCTGCCGACAGCCTCCATTTACAAAAAGAGACAAATAGAGAGATGGAGCAACAGATAATGAAAAAACATGCAAGGACAAGCCTTTATTCTCTCATAAAAATGCAATAAAAAGCAGATATATGCAGTCCCCCACTCTATCAGAGCCTTTGTTGACAGCAAAGAAAGGGTGCGTTAGTCCCAAACGGACGGTGCATTGGCTTCAAAGAGACGGTGCGTTCCTCTACGAGCAACGCCGCACGGGTAAAAAAGAAGAGTAAGATGGGCTGTTTACGAACTATCAGAGCCACCGTGCCGCACGAATCAAATCTACTAAAAGAAAGTAATCACACACAAAAAAGATCATTTACTAAGATCATAAAAACATATATCACACAATTTTCCAACAATACCCCAAATTCTCCATCATATTGCTTTACCTTAATCCTCCTACAAGCGTTTTTTCAGTCGCCACATCCTCCGGGCATGAAACCAAGACTGCCTGAGAGTGATAGAATATACAAAATGACATTTTATCGCCGCTACAATTTCCCCTCCTTTATTCTGCCAACCTTATAAAAACAGCATTTTAAAACGGAAGGTCGCATTTTAGAAAGATTTAATTATCTTTGTTGCTGCAAACCCAGTTATATTTCACCTTTTCGTAAGGAAATGATATACACAGCATCCTCCGCCGCCGACCAAACCGCCTGCTGGATTACAGGCATTGTTATTGCTGCCCTGATCTTTCTTTTTGTGAAGTTCGCGGCAAAAGGCAGCAAACCATTGGAGAAGATAATGCTGGCATCGGGCTGCGTAATCGTACTGCTGACTACACTCATCGTCAAGGTGCCGGCACCCGACAGCTTCAACCCGGAAACCGGATTTTCGGAGAAAGAAAGAAGAAAAGACAGACGGATACTCATACGAATATTCTCGTCCATCGGGCTGACAGCCCTGTGGTTCATACCGATACGGAACACTGAATGGTTCGAAGCCCTGATTGAAAAACATATCTGGGTGACTCCCGCAATGCTGGCAGTGTTCCTACTCGCAGGATGGATCCTTACCGGACAACTGACCCGATGGTACACAAAAGAGCGCCGGACGGATAAACACACCGGACGGAAAAAACGTTCTTCTCAAAGAAACAGAACACCATAAAAGTAAATTCAAATATGAAACGAGCCGTTATCATAGGAGCTACTTCAGGCATTGGACGTGAAGTAGCCAAACAACTTCTCCTACAGGGCTGGCACCTCGGTATTGCAGGGCGCCGGCTTCCGTCACTCGAAGCTTTGCAGAGCAGCGCACCGGACCGCGTAGAAGTCGCCGCACTGGACGTCACCCAACCGGATGCAGCCCCCAAATTGAGTAACCTGATCAGGCGAGTCGGAGGTATGGATCTGTTTCTGCTGAGCTCCGGCATCGGTTATCAGAACATAGGGCTGAATCCGGACATCGAACTGGAAACTACCCGTACCAATGTGGAAGGGTTCACCCGTATGGTGGACACTGCTTTCAATTACTTCCGTGAGCACGGCAGCGGACAACTGGCTGTGATCAGTTCCGTTGCGGGGACAAAGGGATTGGGAGTGGCACCTGCCTACTCTGCCACAAAGCGTTTTCAGAACACCTATATCGACGCACTGGAACAGTTGGCATGTATGCAAAAACTGAACATCTGTTTTACGGACATCCGCCCGGGCTTTGTGTCTACCGACCTGCTGAACGACGGAAAACGCTATCCGCTATTGATGCAACCGGAAAAGGTAGCCCGGCAGATTGTACGGGCATTGCACCACCGGAAACGAGTGGCAGTGATCGACTGGCGCTATGCTGTCATTGTCTTTTTCTGGCGGATGATTCCGCGCTGGATATGGAAACGGCTGCCGATACGGACAGGAAAGACTATGTGACAAGAATATATATCCCTATTGAATAATTCATTGAAGTGATTTAAACTTTTTGTTTTCGTGAAATTTTCTTCAATAACAAGACTGCAAATGCCAAGTAATTCCAAGACATCCAACTTGAAACAGTTGTATCGAACCGGTTCAGTAGCGTCCTGAAACTGTCCATCCAAGCGTTGGTTCGTTCGATGGAATACCTTTCAGCATATAGTTCATCATCAACAAAGATGTCATCGGCATTTTCTCTCCGTTTATTGATGCAGATGTTTGCGATGATCTCTTTTTCACCCAGGAAACCACGTAAGACATCACAATCGAATCCGGCATCGGCATTGAGGAAAAGACCATCAACCCGGATATGGGATTTCTCAAGGTCGTTGAACATGTCACCGATGACCTTTTCTATGTCATGTACGTCATGGTGTTCGCCAGATTTCGGAGAAGACATGGCAATCGGAAGTCCTTGCCTGTCTGTCAGGTAGAGTGCGTTGGTCGTCTTCCGTTTCTTCCGTCCCTGGTATCCGACTTCTTCACCGCCACGGAGTGCAGCCGTGTGGCTCCCGTCCAAATCCACGCTGGACATGTCCAACTTATGGCGGTGTTTGTCAAGCAACCTGACCCACATGGATTTCCACTCGCCCGACTTGCTCCATTTGTTGTAATGATGATACACGGCACCATAGCTCAGTACCTTGCCGCTAAACAGGGCTTCCACAGGAAGGAACGCCCATTGACAACCGGTCTTCAACTTGTACAAGATGGCGTTTACCACCTCTATGAGACAACTTTGAGTGGCATAACCACGTTTTGCCTTGGAAAGATGAGGCAATATTTCATTTTTTATCGTATCTTTGTCGAGCATAGTGTACATTGGACTTTCACTATATATGAGTTTGGTCACCATAATATAGGGAACAATTCAATTTGTACGCTGTGCTTTAACATTTTGATACGATTTTAAGAGAATGAAATAAGTTTAAATCACTTCATTAAAAACAAAGAAAGAATGGAACAGAAATTTTGCCAGAGCTGCGGTATGCCGCTTAGCCCGGAAGTATTGGGAACAGAAAAAGATGGCAGCAAGAACGAAGAATACTGCACCTATTGTTATGCCGACGGACATTTCACCGTGGATTGCACGATGGACGAAATGATCAACCATTGCGCACAGTTCGTTGACGAATTTAACAAGGATTCGGAAGTGAAAATGACGAAGGAAGAGGCCATTATGAACATGAAGCAATTCTTCCCGATGCTGAAGAGATGGAAACAGTGAAACATAACTCAAACAGACATCTGTGACGCATAAACAAAGGAGAGTGTGTCAAAACTCACCACAGAGGGCACAGAGTAACACAGAGTGAATTTTAAGTCATCGATGATTAATATTCTAATCTGTGGCAATCTGTGTAATCCTCTGGTGAAAAGGCGTTTGACACATCTCCTGCTGTATCGGAAGAGGTACCGTTTATTCCACCGGATGCCGCTTCAGCCAGGCTACAGCATACGAACATGTCGCTTTCGGTTTCAGACCTTGTCCGGCAGCATATTTGTAGGTTGCTTCTACCAGAGCTGCCGCAATCCCCTTTCCTTCCAGAGGGGGAGGAACGATGGTATGCATAATGTCCAGCGTTCCATCTTCTACTTCATACTCCACAAAAGCAGTCATTCCATTCTTTTCCAGTTCAAAACGATTCCGCTCCGGGCGGTGAGTTACTTCATATTCTTCCATTTTCCAATCTCCTTTTTGTTTAGGTTAATATAGATTATTTAAAATTCTTCTCCCTCTGCTCCACCCAAATCAACTTATCCACATCATACCCCCTGCGGATGGCAGCATCCAGTAATTTCTTCTTTATCTCTTCCGGCAGAATGGGCGTACGGCTCAATATCCACAGATACTTGTCCGAACTGCTGCCGATCAGTACATAATTATACTCCTCCTGATCCAACTCCAAAACATAATAGTCTGAATAAAAGGACAGAAAAAAGGATACCTTCAGTTTGCCCGGTTGCGACGAATCGGGAACCTTTGCCCGTCCTTCCGCTGTTTTACAGACATCATACGGCTTTTTATGCTTACATCCCCGGTTCTCTACGCGAACGGTTCCGTCGGGCAGCAATGTGTAAGTTGCCGTCACCTCCGACAGTCCCCGCTCAAAGCGGTGGTCGAAACGGGCTATCTCGTACCATGTACCCATATAACGTTGCAGATCCAGTTCGTCCACCGTACTGTGGTCCGTGCCCTCAAAAAAGGCTTCGATGGTCGGTTTATCAAAGCGGAAACCTGCCTCGAGCAAGCGTGTGGGACGCACATTCTGCCCCGACGTTAAGAAGGAAGCCGCTTCACCATATTGCATCCGAAAAAACCAACGTGGTATCACCACCTTCATCCAGGCATGATAGCGCGCTGCCATCGCCCGGGTAAACGCATATTGTGAAACCTGTTGCGGAACCACCAGATTGAACACTCCGCTTAATACTTCGTGGTTGATGATGAACTCCATCGCACGGCAAAGATCCTGGATTCCAATCCAGGGAAAAGGCTGTGTGCCCGGAGCAATCACACCGGCTACCCGTGCTATCCGAAGCGGACGCAACATCTGCTCCATTGCCCCGCCATCGGGTGAGAGCACTATGCCAAAACGGGTGATAGCCAGCCTTGTCTGTGAAGGACAACGGCGAGCCTCTTTCTCCCAGGCGTAGCAAAGTTCCGCCAGGAAACCGCTGCCGCGGGTATTGGTATATTCGTCAAACGTCCCATCTTCCGGATAATATCCTACGGCAGAGGCGGAAATCATTAACCGCGGCTTTGTCTTTACCGCATCCATGGCCCGGATGATGCGATGCGTCACCTTGATACGGCTGTCATAAAGCTCTTTCTTATACTCCGGCGTCCAGCGTTTACTGATGGGTGCTCCTGCCAGATTGATGATTACATCGCAATGCGACAAGGCCTGAATTAAATGTCCCGATGTACCTTCACGAAACATGGGTCTCCCCAGAGGGACTATCCGGTGCCCCCTTTCCGTAAGGTACTCTGTAAGATGCTTGCCTATGAAACCGGAGGCCCCGCTAATTGCTATATTCATCTGAATCTCCTTTTTTTAGGAATATAACGCAGGCAAAGCGGGTAAAGTTCACCTCATAGTCATCTTACGCAACTCTTCGAGCGAACCGTTAAATACATTCAAATCTACATCATGGTGAATACCGGGCACACTTCCGATATCTGTATGCTGCCAGAAATGCCATTTTCCCTGATACTTCACCGAGTCGACATAGTAATGGGCAATCCAATAGGGATAGGCATTGAAAAGCGAATCGTCCAGATAGTGGGTTTTGAATTTATATGAAGTATAGAGGATAGGCTTCACACCATAATGCGCTTCCACCCGGTCGAGCCATTTCTTGATGCTCTGCTGCAACTCCTTCTTAGATTTCTTGCCTGACAGCTCCACATCGAGCACCGGGGGAAGATCGCCACTATCGAGCTTTACGGTACGGATAAAAAAGTCAGCCTGCTTCAAGGCATCCGTACGGGGAGTAAAGAAATGGTAGGCCCCACGGATAAAGCCATGCTGGCGTGCCTGTTCAAAGTTTTGCTTGAAGGTATCATCGCCATGGTCGCCTCCTTCGGTGGCCTTCATAAAAATAAAGTGAAGCGGGAAATCAGTCTCCTTGTTCTGTTTCAGTTCCTCCCAGTCGATGTTTCCCTGATAATGGGAAATATCGATACCATGCACTTCGTAACCACAAGGAATGCAAACGCCATACTCTTTCCGCCCGTAGCATTCTTTCCAGCGATAGGAATAAGGACGGATAACGAAATAGTAAAAAGCAACAGAAAACAGACCGACAACAACGAGCGCAAGGGTATTGCGCAACCAAACAGGCATGATACGGGAGGCTTTCTTTTTCGCTTTTCTCTTCCGTACCGACGTATGGCGACGGGGAGCGGGTTTATTAGAAACAGAAGTGGTTCGTGAAGACTTCATTGATTGTATTCTTATTTTGAGTTGGATTCATTTCTAAATAGTGCCATCAGCTTCCGCCCTGACCCATTCCAGATAAATGCCCGGATTAGCCTCTGCTGGAGGAGCGATAAAGTGAACATAACTAATTCCGTTTTGCGACTTGTTTCTGAGTGGAAGACGCAGGGACCGAAGCCGTCCGTCTACCCGGACACGTGCCTGCGGACGTTTCTGAGACAAATCCCATTCCAAAGAAACTTCATGCCAACGGTCATCTTTCACTCCCAGTTGCTTGCGGGTCAGAGGAAGTTCGTACATCGATTCATAGCGGGCCACGGTGTCCGAAGGATTCATCCAGCGGTCATTCAGTAACAATGAAACCGAATGGCTTCCCTCTGGAATACGCAGGCTGACAGTGAACGTCCCTTTCTTCATTGCCGGGAAGTTCCACACTGCCCCACGTGTATCTGCTACCAGCGAGGCATCCGGCTGATAAGACAAATGGAGCACCTGACAACCCTCTTTCTCGGGATGGGATTCGAGCCGGCACCCCTGTATGCGGTTATAGGCACAATGACCTTTAATGCCGTCGATATAATTGAATGTGCTCCATTGCGAAAGAGAATCGCTGAAATTATTAAAACGGCTTTTCTCGTACAGCCAATTCACGTCGAACATCATCATGGCACGATGAAGGGGATGTTGACCGATGGACGCCAGCACCTTGCCCGGAGCTACTTCTACAAACTGCGCCTGATGGACACCACGGTCGATTCCACCGCCATTGACAGCATAATCGGAGTCATTGCGCATGGGGTCCATATAAAGTTCACGAAAACCTGTCCACGTCTTGCCGTCATCATCGGACACAGCTACGTGAGTCACGTCGCGGTTGGTGAAAACATCATCCCAGACACCATTCGTCCCTTCTTTTTCAGGCAGAGGAGTAGTATTGCACCAGAAAAGTAACAGTCTACCGTCGGCCAACCTGCCAAGGGTGGGCATCGTGATAGTACCGTAAAAAGGCGAAGGTTCCGATTCACTCCATGTCAGACCACCATCTTGCGAGAAAGCCTGGTAATGGCGGTCCTGTGAAGTACGCATCAGCATCCAGAGTGTTCCGTCTTTCAGTTCAACCACAGTAGGCTCCACAGCACCGTGATTCCAACGAATACCTTTGTGGAAGCCTCCTCCCCGATGGTCGGGCGAAGTGACTGTATTCGAGCACTTCCAAGTCAGTCCGTCATCATCGGAAACGTAAGTATAACAGCCTTTCGGTGTCACGCCTCCATGGGCAGCCACCACAATACGCTTGCCGTTCCTGATAAAAACGGGTGGTTTAATCATGATGGAACTGCGATCGGCCACTTTCGTAAGGGTACGTCCGCCTGCCAGTCCACCGGAAGTACGAATGCAATAAACACCCATCGCCCCCATATCTACCAAACGGATATACTCTTTGCTCACAGGGCTTTGACGGTCTGCAAAAGGCATCTCTTTAGCCCGGTTTACCCGTTTCCAGGTCAGACCATGATCGGTACTCGACAGATAAACAGCTCCTGCCACTGCCTGTTCTCCATAGTTGTAATGTCTTACTTCACCATTGTCAAGAAGCGACAGACCGATATAAGCATCGGAAGGCGGAGTAGCTACTTTCAAGGGAGCACAGACCGAATCGAGCACTAACGGACGGGCTTGCTGCGCCTGCCCCGAAAGGAAAAAACCTGCCGCCAGCAGGCATAGAGTAGAAAGTCGTTTCATCATATAAATAAGGATATTCAAATGAACTAAAAACCCACCGAAGGGAATTGAATCAATCCGCCCCGATGGGTTTCTGTTATTGTAATGCGGAGAACAGCTTACTTAGCCTGTTCCAGCTGCAATGTCTTAGTCGGCTGGTCGCAAACTTCTGTCGGACCGAAGTACTGGATCGGACCCGGATAAACGTAGTCTGTAGTCAGCGCCCACTGATCGCGTTTGGCAGCAAATGTCAGGAACGGTTTGCCATCCAGTTTCACCAATGCTTTCTGGATTACCGGCTTCATTTCACCGTGACGACGTTCCATGTTCATCATCATCGTGATAGGCACACCGCCTGCGATCCATTCGGCAGCAGGAGCAGTTGTGTTGCGTACAGATGACATGTAACCGGTCTTACCGTTGGCAATCAGCATAGAAGCTGTATAACCCAGTGAATAGCAATAGTCGGCATCGTAGTTTGACGGAGCAGCGCAACGTCCTTCATAACCGAAGAAGTGGTGCTGTGCAGCAAACTTGCCTACATATTTGCCTTCTTCTTTCCACTGAGCCAGTTTCGTACCAACCATTTCAGACAGCAATTTTTCTGTTTCAATCAGTGATACCTGTACGTTTCCGTGCGGGTCGCGGTCCAGAGAAAGCTGACGTGCCACACCTTCGGGAAGGCTTGCATAGATGTCAGCATTTTCTTTTGACAGCTTGCTGATGATATATTCACGTTGACGAGAACGTTTGATGTTGGCGAACTCAACTGCGTTAGCAGCCAGGAAATCGTTCAACTCAGCGATCAGACGTTTCATAGCCGGGATAAATTCAACCAGACCTTCAGGAATCAGCACAGTACCGAAGTTGTTTCCCTGAGCAGCACGGTCAGCCACGATCTTGGCAATGTAAGTCACTACATCATCCAATGACATGTCTTTTGCTTCTACTTCTTCAGAAATGATACATACATTAGGCTGAACCTGTAAAGCACATTCCAGTGCGATGTGAGAAGCCGAACGTCCCATCAGTTTGATGAAGTGCCAGTATTTACGTGCTGAGTTACAGTCGCGCTGGATGTTACCGATCACTTCCGAGTATACTTTACATGCAGTATCAAAACCGAACGAAGTTTCAATCATGTCGTTTTTCAAGTCACCGTCAATAGTTTTCGGGCAACCGATCACTTGTACACCGGCATTCTTTGCAGCATAATATTCAGCCAGAACACAGGCATTTGTATTGGAGTCGTCACCACCAATGATTACCAGTGCTTTGATACCCAGCTTATTGATGATTTCCAGACCCTTCTCGAATTGTTCCGGAGTTTCCAGTTTGGTACGTCCTGAGCCGATGATATCGAAACCACCGGTGTTGCGGTATTCATCAATAATATCGGCAGTCAGCTCCATATAGTTATGGTCAACCAGTCCGCCGGGACCCAGGATAAAGCCGTACAGCTTATTGTCTTTGTTCAGTGTTTTGATACCGTCGAACAGACCAGAGATTACGTTATGTCCGCCCGGAGCCTGTCCTCCTGAAAGGATAACACCTACATTCATGGCAGGAAGCTGGATAGCTTCACCTTCTTCGAATTTAATCAACGGCATTCCGTAAGTGTTCGGGAACAGTTTCTGGATAGCTTCCTGGTCGGCTACAGATTGTGTAGCTGCGCCTTCAACTGCTTTTACTGAGCCTTTCAGCGCTTTCGGAAGTTTGGGCTGGTAAGCAGCCCTGGCAATTTGCAATGCACTTTTAGTCATTTTCTTTATCTTATATTTAAAGGTGTTAGTAATTCGAACTTAAAAGCGTCGCAAATTTCGTGTTTTTTTCCGAATTATGAAAGAAAATGGTGATTTTGTTCTCTGCGGGTATGCCACAGAGCAAACGAAGGGCACAGAGCTAAAATCAACGATCTGAACTCTGTGCCCTTCCCGGCTACTTAAAGGTATATCTAACTTCCTCTTTAAAACGTCACCACTGTCTTGTCGCCTGTAGCAGAGACGGCATACACTTTAAAGCCGTCCTTCCAGGCTGTTTTCATGGTAAACGTGGCAGTATTTGAGGGTGCTAATACTCCATCGGAGATACAAACCTTTTTACCCGTTTCATCCACTACTTCATAAGCTACCACATTTTTCCAATTGGTCATGGTAAATGTCGAACCGCTTCGCGTAGCTGTTCCGGATATTATTCCGGGTTTGGTTTTATAGAGTTCTACCGAATTATCAGTTATATACTCTAAGGCAACATCCGGTTTCGGATATCCCAAAGCCTCTACACGCTTTCTTATCTCGTCGATACGGGACTGAGTGACAGTAAGTTTTCCAACTCCATAATCGTCCAGAGTGACATCTATCGGAGTCAGGAATCCCCATTTCGTGAAGAAATCCAGCAAATTGGCTTTAGCTATCAAACTACAGATATACACAAACTCAGTCTGTTGCTCTCCGGCAGTCTTCAGGTTATCGTGCGTACGTATATATTCGTACACATCCGGATAGAATCCTCCTTTATCAGCCTGCTGAAGCGGTGTCTGCCCAAGCACTTTGCCAAAATAAAGCTCCAGTTGCCAGAAAGGAACGAGTTTGCAGAAAACATCACTGTCACTGCCAAAGTTTCCGTGAGGAGCACCTGCCGCGATGATCTGGGTCCAGGCTTTGGAATATCGGTTCCGGCTACCATCTCCCATATTTTCTGTCTGCAGGCGTGAAGGCTGCCCGAAAATCGTAGTCTGAATATACTCCGACATAATGTTATTCGTCACTTCCGTAGTTCCCAGCCATTTCAATCCGGGACGTGTCTGGTTGCAATGCCCTATTTCATGTGCAGGCCCCCAGCATGAAGAAGTTTTCAGTTTATCCACATTACAAAGTTCCGCCAGTGTACCGTCATTGTACGCGGTGTGATAACTGGTGGCATACATATAGCTGGTATACATCACATGCAGATACATGCGGTTTTTAAACAATTTATTATACTTATATAGCCCCATCAGTTCCATCTCCGAATTCACGATCTGATCATAAGCATCGATCAATGCTTTTCCGTCCGGAGTGTGAGCACGGAAGCGCTCGGTAGGAAATGTGAGATGTGCATAATGTCCCACCACATCAAAATACTTATCGACCGCATTGCTCAACAATTTATTCCAATCGGAAGCCTGATGTTTGGCTACATCGAAATACCCGTTCACCTGTCCGGAAGCAATGTGTATCTTTACAGGCTGAGCTGTTTCATAGTCAGGGGTGTGATACAAAATATACATCAATCCTTTATTCCGGGCCGTAATCTTGTTGGCTCCTTCAGACAACGGATAGAAGGTACCTCCGAAGCCGTCACCACCGGGGACGTCAAGGTTCTGAATCACTGCACTGATAATTTGCCCGTGCGTATCGCCGACCAAGACCATCAACTGTTCCCCGTCTTTTACCGAAATTCCCGTAGGATTGTCGCGCAGGCTGTAGGGACTGGTCTTATGTGTTTTCGACTGATCATCCGGATTGGGCCACGCTTTATAATCTTGAATACGGAACTCTGTCGGATACTTACCTTGCTTCATATAGTAAGCTATGTTCTTGTAGAATGAATAAGGACAGTTTTCTATCTCTTCATCGGTAAGTCCGGGCTTCAGCTCAGAACAAGTTACATCAGTGAAAAGAGTTAACGGGTCAAATGCTCCCGGATTCTTTTTATAAAATTCCATTTCGGCACAGGCCGCAAATCCCTGTCCGTCTCCCGAACCTGATTTTACAATAAACTGAACGGATGTGACGCCGATTTGTGCCTTCGGAAAATTAATACGGACTGCGGCATTGGTACCTCCGAAGTTCTTAGTCATCAAAGTATTCCATTCATCGGCCCCTCTGGTATTCGCATTTGACTTCACACGAATCTCTACTTCCTTGAAGTTACCATTCGGTCCCGAAGTACGGGGATAATATATAAAATAATCCATATCCGAACCCGCAGGGAAATTATAAGTCAACGTGATAGGAAAATAATGCTCTCCTGCGTTATTCCAATTAGAGTGGTAAATAGTACTCATATCTCCATCGAATGATTTATCAATATTTGAGCCTCCCTGGAAAGAACTTGCCTCGCCCGATTCTACCGGAACCTTAATATCGTCTTTAATACCTTCCATATCTCCGGATTCATATTCTCCCAGTCCTTTTTGAGTAACAGATACCAGAGCCTCAAGCTCTCCACCTACCTCTTTTACAGTAATATTGCCAGTGCGTTCACCGTCTTCAGGATTGGCCAAGACAATATATCTATGTGTTGTAGTCACCATTTCGGATGCACGCGTATCCGCCGGTTTTTCTTTGACCCATTCCGGCAATGTAATCGTCACCGGCACGTTTGTAGTTACATCGAACGCAATATCACTTCCGCTGGCCTCAACAGTAAATGTCTGTTGGGATATCAGAATAGCAGGATCCGATCCCAATTGGCGTACGTTAACAGTTTCCGTCAATGCATCGGCAGTCACTCTGATCACTGCCTCTCTGGTCTCTTTCCCGTCATATCCGGATACATTCACCGTCAATGTACTTCCGTTGACAGCAACCGAACACCAGTCCTTATCAGACCGTGCCGTCCAATTATCCGCATCGGTGACAATAGCAATGTCACGGGTCCCTGCGTCACTTTTAAAGTCAATTGCAGACTGCGCCACCTCAAGGGTGGTCGATGTTACCATTTTCTCTTCTTCGGCAGAACAAGCATACAGCAACAAGGGCATGATTGCTGCAAAAATCATTGAAATTAGATGTTTCTTCATGTTATTAGGATAAATTAAACATAAGATAAATAAAACAAAGGAAATACAAATTTTGTTCTGGTAAAAAATGTCATTTGTATTTCCTTTTTGATAATTATTTGATTCTTCTATTTAGCATCAAGCCGACAGCCACCGGCTGCGCAGACTCATGCTACTTTATTTAGTCCCTATTGAATCCTGTTTTATTCAATGGTAGTCTCTCCGGTTTCCGGATCATAGGTTTTCACAATTACTTTAGAAAGGGCGAGTTCGGCCAGCGCAATCCAATTGGAACCGCTTGTAGACGATTTCACCTTAAACCAGAGATAACGGTAAGACGCACCCGCTTTTATAATATCCGACTCGTAAGATGCAGCCTTGGTATTGGGCAAATCACTTAAAGACGCCAACAGGGTTGTCTGGCTTTCATCGTAATTCTTTCCATCAAAAGTATTGCTTCCCAGAATATCCATCTCTTTGGGATTATCCTTATTGTTATTATCACGACAAACATAAGAGAACAGGAAAGTAGACAAAGCATTCTCCTCACCCAAGTCAACCACAATGTAATGTGGGAAAGGTGTGGGACTGCTCCATGACATGTGAAAATAAGTGTCGTTCTTTCCATCTATCAGATTGGCGATAGGACCTTCACTGCTTTCCTGATCATCCGTATACAACTGTTTAGCGGACAAAGTCACATCACTCCGGTCTGTTTTAATCTGCTTCGGGGCAGGCAAGGCCCGTGCTGTTATACTGCAACTCTGTGATCCTTCCCCCGCACGGTTGCATGGTTGCAGTGTAAAGTCAATGTCGCCATAGCGGTGCAACAAGTTATCCACCAGCATGGTATCGCTCTTCACACTCGCAAGTCTCAGGCATTTCTTTCCGTCTTCCGGCAACGTATAAGTCACTTTCACATAATAATAATTGGAATCAGCCGGCACTGTCCATTTCAGTTTTATAGCCCCGGCTTTAGCTTCAGCCGACAGTGAATTCTGGTCTATAGTGGTCGGCATGGGGTACTTCTCGTCACTGGAGCACCCTGTCATATTTATCAGGCCCAGTATCGCACATAGGCCAAGCAGTATTTTTTTCATCTTCAATTCTCTTTATAAAGATTAATAACCCGGATTGTTTACTAATTTTTCATTTCTATTAATGTCGTCAGAAGGTATCGGCAGCAGATATTGAGTCGGTGCCTCAAACTTACGTTCAAAGTCAATCGTCTTAATTGCCGCAAAATCTTCAATAGTGGTGGCGGCGATATTCAATCCCTTGGCTTTAGTTCCAAAATATTGCTCTGCCAGCAACCAGCGACGCATATCCCAGAAATTCTGATTCTCAAGATAGAGTTCGTTCATTCTTTCCTGACGAACAATCTGACGGAGCTTTGTCTGATCCAATGCAGCAACGCCACTCCATGCATTTTCTACTGTGGGGATACCGGCACGCTCTCTTACTTTATTCAAGTATTGTTTGGCAGTTTCCAGATCGTTGGTTTCCACACACGCTTCGGCATATGCCAGATAGAGGTCTGCAAGACGGATAATAGGCCAGGGATATGTATTCAGGTTGGTCGAATTGGTAGATACAACCGTACTGGGGTCGACTCCTTTTTTATTCAGATAACCACTTGGAGTATAATTTCCGGGACGTTGTACGGTCGCAGTACCACGGCTACAGTTACCTCCCAAAACAAAATCACATATTAATCTGCTGTCCGAATTGTCTTTTTTTCCGTTACTCATCACATAAGCGGGATTAGTCGACCCGTTCATTACTTCGTAATATCCTCCCTGAAAAGCTACCCAAGCATAAAAACGAGGTTCACGTTCCAGATTGAACAGAAGCGTTTTACTACCTTCATGGGCCTCATCAGCATGGTCAGCATCCACATTTACAATCTTCAATTTGTCTTTATCTTTATACTCCGGATCTTCATCCCAAGGCAAACCGTTCTTGGTATAGAAACGATTCAACATAGTCCATGTCGGGCCGATACCATTCCATGCCCAGCCATCAGTCACAAACGGCAATGACTTATTCTGTATACCGTATGAACCTTCGCTGCGGGTTTCTGCAAGCAGTACTTCCGGATTACGAGAGTCCCAATCGACCAAACTGGTACGTAGACATCTTACGGGGCCGGCTGCCGGATAAGGGTTCGCATCCTCATTACCTATCTTATAGTCTTGCTTCGTATACAAAGCATGCCCATTCTGCTCGGCAAGGTCAATCGCCTCTTTTATGGCTGTTCTCGCTTTTACCCATTTGTTGGGGTCGTAAGTAACAGGCATTAACATATTGCCCGATTTGTCCGCAAAGTTACTGTAGAATGCCGAGTTTCCGTTGAACAACGGAGAAGCTGCATACAACAACATCTTAGCTTTCACCGCTTTTGCTCCCACACTGGTTGCCAGTCCGTAATCTTCTTTATTGGTACGTATGGCAGGCAATGAAGCTGCGGCTTCATCTAACAGATTACATATCCACTCTACACATTCGTCATAGGGAGTCCGAGGCAAATATTCTGCCTGCGAAGCATTTACATTCGGCAGTTCTTTAATCAAGATAATAGGTCCGTAGCAACGTGCCAATTGATAATGATAATAAGCAATCAGGAATTTAACCTGTGCAATATAATCAGCCTTCACACTTTCAGTCAGATCGGGTACCTTGTCGACATTCTCTAAAAACAGGTAACATTGGCGCAATCCCTGAAAGAATGTATTCCAATAAGAAATCACCGGCGACGAAGCCGTATAGTTTCCTTTCGGAAAACTGGCAAACGTTTCATGTTCAAAAGCTGTAATCACTTCATCTCCCGTCAGCAAATCAAGACTTGCCGACGCTACATTGCTCTGAGGCAGATAACCATAACAAGAATAAACAAAATTCTTTGCTGCATTCCGATCTTTAAATGCATCTTCCTCGGTCGTTATTTCATCAGGAACGATATTCAGGAAATCACATGAACTATATCCCAGCATCAGGAAAAGCAGGAACAGGAGTTTATATATTATCTTCATAAGTATTTATTATTTAAAAGTTAATTGAATACCAACATTATATGTACGCTGTGTCGGATATTTCATACCGGCACCTCCACCCATTTCGGGATCCCACAACTTAAATGGAGAAAAGGTCAGCAGGTTACTTCCATTCACATAGATTCTTGCCCATTTGAAACGATAGCCAATTTCCGCATTCCGCAATTTCAGGAATGAAGCATCGCGCAGCCAATAGGAAGATGATGCAGTATTGTTGTTATTATTATATTGTGTCAACCTTGGATACTTTGCATTCGGATTCTGGTTATCTTTGCTCCAATGGTCATCAGCAATCCACTTCAGGACATTACTTTTACTCTGTGTTCCAAACGGTTCGAAACCACTCATCATTAGTGACACATGGGTTTGTCCCTGGAAGAAGAAAGAGAAGTCCCAATTCTTCCACGTAACAGAAGGGCCGAATCCGTATATTATCTCCGGAATTGTGGGATACCCCAATACCACTCTGTCATCCGATGTTATTTTCCCATCATAATTTCCGTTAGCATCCGGCTGGTCTACATATTTCACATCTCCCGGCGCAATGGCAATATTGCCGATAGTCGACTGAGGGTTATTGGCAATATCAGCCTGATCAATATACAGCCCGTCTGCTACATATCCCCAAATAGAGTTCAAGCTCTTTCCAACCTGCGACAATGCCGGACGAAGTCCTGCCGCTTCATCGTATTTCAAAACTTCATTGTGCGCATAGGTGAATGTTCCCTTCATCTGGATAGAGAGGTTCCGGTTCACCTGTTTTCCGTAGTCCAAAGCAAGATCAAATCCAGTATTCTTCACTTTAGCAAAGTTACCATAGATTTTAGTACTGGCAGTCCCCAAGTAATTCGGTATCGAATTTTTCTGTTGGAAAATGTTATCCCTGATCTCCCTGAATCCGTCAACAGTAATATTTAATGAATTGAAAAACTGCAAATCGGCACCCACATTCAGTTTATGTCCCACTTCCCATGTAAGTTCGTTATTCTGGAAACGATTATAGGTAGGACCCGATAATGAAGTTGTACTCCCGCCATATCCGGTTGTATAAGACGGGCTGCTGTTCAGATTCACAATTGCCAGATAAGCAAAACGGTCACTACCAATCTGGTCATTACCTACCAAACCATACGAACCACGGACTTTGAAATTGGAAATAACCGGTTTAATAGACTTCCAGAATTTCTCTTCACTGATATTCCATCCCAACGATATGGATGGAAACAATCCCCAACGATGTCCTTTGGCAAAACTTTCGGAACCATTGTATCCGGCATTTACTTCAAGCATGTAACGGTGATCGTAATCATATGACAAACGTGCGGCAACACCCATCTTACGTTTGGGAAGTGAGCCAATAAGACTGCTGTTTACATTTGTATTATAATCATCCTGGTTATAAAGCAGCATACCGCTTACATTGTGTGAACCGAAGGAACGTTCGTAATTAAGATATCCCTGAATGTAAAACCTGCGGTCGCCGTTAGTACCAAAGAAAGCATCCATCGTATGATTGCTCGGTTCACCGATAGGTGTATTGGTAAAATCATAGGAACCGTCTTCATTTTGTTTATAGTCGGAAAGCTGGTAACTATTGTATCCCTGCAGACGGAACTTCTGATTGTAGCTCCAATTCTTAAATGAAACCAAAGCCCTGAAGCTCAAACCTTTCGTAATAAAATCCAGTTTCTGGTCCCAATTCACATTGGCCACTACCGTGCTCTCGAATGTATCTTTATATCCTGCACTTGAAAGGGCTACCGGGTTGAGCGGTTGATAGTTACCTGCAAGAATACCTCCCCAATGGTACCATGTATCCGATCCTTGCGGAAACATAACCGGGAAATCAACAGGGTTGGTTCCCATAATAGCACTGAATATATCTCCTACTCCATTTCCGTCCTTTGTAGTCAAAGGGCCATGCATGTCATTCAACTGCACATTCAGATGCAGCGAGATAGTAGAAGACTTTGACAGATGAAAATCCACGTTGTTCTGAAACGCATATTTCATATAGTCTATATTGTTTTTATAAGAGAAGAAATCACTGGAACGATCCTTCAACATACCGGTTTCATGGTTCATATTGACATTCATAAAATAAGTGATTTTAGAAGTACCCCCACGTACATTAAAATTCGCCTTTTGATTGAATGTTGCATCTTTGAAGACTTCTTTATACCAGTCTACATTAGGATAAATATAGGGGTTCAGATTATTGATTGTACCGTTAATTCTTTCATCAGAATAAAGTACGGCTCCTGTTCCCTGATTGGTAACCGCTTCGTTGTACAAACGCATATATGTAGGTCCGTCAACGATCTCCGGTTTCTTGATCGGAGTATTCACATATCCTTCTATACGCACGCCAATGATCGGCCTTTCAAGATCACTACCCGATTTTGTTTTAATAATAAGTACACCGTTGGCTCCACGAGTACCATACATCGCCGATGCCGTAGCATCCTTCAATACAGAGAAGCTTTCTATTACTTCAGGATCCAACGAGTTCAGGTCTGCTTTGGACACCTCAACTCCGTCTAAAATAATCAAAGGAGAAGTCGCCCCATTCATCGTCGCAACACCACGAATAAAGAAATCGGCAGAATTCTGACCGGGCTCACCACTACGCTGGTAAGCAATCACACCTGACAGGCGTCCGGCAAATGAAGAAGAAAGATTGGCGGAAGGCACCAAAAGGTCTGAAGGACGTACGGACTGAATAGACCCGGTGATAGTCTCCTTCTTTTGTCCTGTACCAAACGCTGTCACCACCACTTCATCCAACTGCTGGGCATCTTCGGATAGGGTGACCGAAATAACCTTTTGGCTGCCTACTTTCACTTTCTTGGTAACATATCCTATATATGAAATTTGTATTTCATTTTTAGGAGTTGCCGCAAGTTCAAACTTACCATCCACATCGGTAATAACGCCTGTAGTAGTACCCAGTAGCTGTACAGTTGCTCCAATGATAGGTTCACCGGTTTTAGAATCTGTTACCACACCGATAATTTTGGCTTTTTTTTGTTGTGTGCTTTCCGTTTTCTCTACTTTAAGAATAACCTCATTACCTTTAATGACATAACTGATATTGCTCCCTTTAAATACTTCGTTCAGGACGTCGTTGATGGAACCTTTACAATCGATACTCTTGAGATTTGTGTTTTTCAAATCATTAGCGTTGTAGAAGAAAGTATATGTACTACTTTTCTCTATAAGCCGGATGGCTTGAGGAATGGTGAGAGACTGACCTTTAACCACAATCTGTCCTTGCGCAGCAAGTGCAGACAACGGATAAAGCAGCAGAGCCATGACGATGTATTTAAGACACCGCTTCTGGCAAGAAAATAAAAACTTGTTCATGCTTCAATTTTTAGATTTAACATTGGGTTAATAAATATTAGTTGTAAATAAGAATTCCTTCATTCATTTCTTTGCTCCTAAGATTCAGGCTAAAACAGATTTTATCAATAACGTCTTCCAAAGATTCATCATAGCGGATACTTCCGGTGAAAGCACAATTTTTATTCACTTTGTCGCTAATGGTGATGTGAGAGCCATACATTTGATTCATAATACGGGTTAAGTGTTCCAAATTAAATTGGGTAAAGTTATAGCGCCCGTTTTGCCATTCTATGTTTTCTATCCGCCTCAGCTGAGTTCTTGCACTAACAGGATTATACACTAATTCCTGGAGTGGTTTCATTGCTATTTTATCATGGGTGGATTCTATATTAAATTCAATGCTCCCATTAAATAGTGTAATTTCATTCGCATTAGGGTTATTCTGTTTTATCAGAAAGCAAGTTCCTTTCACTTCGATAAAAGCTTTATCAATGTAAACTCTGAATTTACTACCCGAATTCTTGCGAACTTCAAAAAGTGAATTGCCTTTCAGCCATACATCCCTGCATTCTTTAAAGTTTTCGGCAAAACGTATGGAGCTCCCCGGCTGCATCCATACTTTCGAACTATCCGGCAATAGATACATTCTGCTTTCTTGTGCCGTAAATTCAATATATTTCTCTATTTGAGTTCTACCCGTATTAGAGTACATCCAAAGTCCACCCACGATCAGAACAAGAGCTACAGAAGCAGCGATATACCATAGTTCTAAAGGAACTAACGTTATTATACATAAAAAAACAAGCAATTATTATTACCGGATAAAAACAACATATAGCGCTATAAAACAACGAATTAACGTCAATAAAAACTAAGATATGTATGCTATCGATATTATTAGAGAAGATTTTTAATTAAAAAGTTATAATTCGCATGTGGTGGTAAGCAGGTCTGTTGTGTATTTAGTTTTAGATAACACAAAATAGATTTAAGAAATGGATAAAAACAGCAAGGAAATAGATCTGATCAAAAAACTATTATCAGATCGATTAGACAAAAAAGGACGTAAAAAGCTCTATCATTCGAATTTGATAAAGAAACAAATGAGAAAACAATGGAATGAAAACAAAAATAATCCGGTAGATACAGAGATTGGAAATCAGATATGGAATAAGATCGAGAACAGATGCAAAAAAGTTCACAAAAGAATAGTTCCTTTAGAACTTATCCAATCAATATATGTTGCTATTATTTTATTTATATAATAAGTGGATACATTATTCTATTAAGCCCATATAATAAGACAATACAGCCATCATAACATAATATCAATTAAACAAAATATGTTATTTTTTAATATTCTTGTAGAAACTGCATCTATTTAGAACAAAAAGATTACTTTTGCACCTCTAATTACTAAAACAGATGCAAGAGAAAGAAACAGTCAGGAAATTAAAGCATGGCGATCAGGAAGCATTTGCTTTTTTATACAATCATTACTGGAAACAGGTCTATAATTTCACAAAGCTTTATTTCACCGCTTCAATGGACATTGAGGAGATTGTGCAGGAAGTATTTGTGAAAGTATGGGAATCTCACCATTTTTTAAATGAAAACAAAAGTTTTGAGGGCTATCTCTTTATCATAACCCGGAATGTTATATTCAATCATTCACGCAGATACTATAAAGAAACAGCCCTCAAAATAACTGCGATACAAGCAGTCGAGGAATCTTATGATATGGAAGGAGAACTGGATGCCGCTGACTTAAAGAAATACATCGATGAACTTGTCATGCAACTTCCTCCCCGCCAACAAGAAGTATTCCGTATGAGCAGGGAGCTGCACATGAGCAACAAAGAAATAGCAGAACATTTTTCTATTACCGAAAAAGCAATAGAGCGGCATATTAACCTGGCTCTGAGATTTCTAAAAAAGAATCTTAATCTATTCATGCTGTTCATGGGAGCGTGACTAAAATCGGGATTCCATTATTTTATCTGCCACCCGCCTCCCAGTGCCTTATACACCTGTACCACAGCAATCAGTTCATCCCGCATCGCATTGCTAAGTCCGATCTGGGCATCGAAATATCCACGCTGGGCATCGAGTACATCGAGATAATTCGTCACTCCATTGATATATTGCAATTGCGCCAGATCTACGTAACTCTTAGCCGAACGTTCCAATTTGGCACGAAGATCATATACTTCCTTGATTTTATTAAAGTTCACAATCGCGTTTCGAGTCTCTTTGAAAGCGGTCAGGACAGACTTTTCGTAGCTGTGCACTTCAGCCTCGTAAGCAGCTTTCTTAGCTTTGAGGGCAGCACGATTTTTACCCCAGCCAAAAATTGGTGTAAGCAAAGCACCCTCCATTATACTATAAGGCGACTTCAACAGCTCGGAAAGTGCAGTGCTCTCCGATCCTACCCTGCCGGTAAGTGAAATGCGTGGAAACATATTTGTATAGGCCACCCCTACCCGGGCATTGGCGGCAATCAATTTCTGTTCAGCCTGACGAATGTCAGGACGGCGTTCAAGCAGTCCTGAAGGCAAACCGACAGGTAATTCCTGCGGAAAATTGAACTCCTGCAACAAGCGGCTACGTGTAATCTTATTGGGATACTCACCGGCAAGGAAAGCTATATCATTCTCTTTCAACGAGATTTTACGCTCCAGATCGGGTACCAACGTAGCAGTACGTGCCAACTCTACCTGCGACTGGCGATAAGAAGTCTCGGAGGTCAATCCCCCTTCAAAGCGGATACGGGCAAGGCGCATCCCCTCTTCACGTGCCTTCAACGTTTGACGGACAATGTCCAGTTCGGTATCAAGAGCCACCAGTTCATAGTACGCCTGAGCCACTTCAGCTACAATAGTCATCCGAAGAGCGCGTTGTGCCTCAACGGACTGAAGATACTCGGCAATGCTGGCAGAACGTGCCCAACGAAGATTTCCCCAGAGGTCGAGCTCCCAGGAGAAAAGAAGTTGCGCCTCGAAAGTATCTCTACGTTTGAAAGCATCTCCACCATGGTTTTCGTTTTCCCGTTCAGCAGTCACCGTACCTTTAATGTCCGGCAACAGATTTGCTGTCGAAATACGTTTTTGAGCTGCCATTTCCTTGACACGGGCAGCGGCTATCAACATATCTTTATTATGCTCCAGTGCCCGGTCTATCAGACTCCGGAGGGTACTGTCAGTATAAATCTGCCACCATTCCCTATCTCCGAAGCTCAGGGTATCCTGATGCTGTGCCAGACTATCGGGCAAGTTAAGGTCGGGACGGACATAACTTTTTCCTATCTTGCAAGAACCCAAGGTAAATGCAGTTAGTAAGAGAGTAATATATAAATAGCTTCTTTTCATAATTCAATCAATTTTCTTTTTAGACTTGAACGGTAACTTCACGTTCACATTCGGCACATTTCTCAGTTTTGCTTTTGTTTTATAGACCAGTACGAAGAAGAACGGAACAAGGATAATGCCCACTACAATAGCAAAAATCATTCCGAAGAATACTCCCGTGCCGATGGCCGCACGGCTTGCCGAACCGGGACCGGTTGCCAACACCATCGGAAGCATACCCAGTACAAACGCGAGCGAAGTCATCAAGATGGGGCGGAAACGCAATTGTGCCGCATGGATGGCTGATTGCACCAGATCACCTCCCCGGTCCACCTGCACTTTCGCAAACTCTACAATCAGGATGGCGTTCTTGGCCGCCAATCCGACAAGCATCACCAATCCGATCTGGAAATAGACATCATTTTCCAGTCCGCAAATCCATACCCCCAGATAAGCCCCCAGAGCGGCTACCGGCAGCGAAAGCAATACGGCAATGGGCACTGTCCAGCTTTCATACTGTGCAGCCAGGAAGAGGAATACAAAAAGGAACACTAATGCCAGTACCAATCCGGTCTGCCCACCTGCCTTTTTCTCTTGATAAGAGAGACCACTCCATTCCAAGCCAATATTATCAGGCAGATGGTCACGTGCAATCTGCTCCATAATCTCCATAGCCTGACCGGAACTATAGCCCTGCGCCGCCTCACCACGAAAAACAGCAGTGGTAAACATATTAAAACGTTTAATGCTACCCGGGCCGGTGGTATACGATGCGTTACCCAGAGAAGTCAGCGGGATCATCGCTCCATTAGAGGCCTTCACAAAAAACAGGTTGATATTGTCTTTATGTTCCCTATAGGGTGCTTCAGCCTGAATGTATACCTTATAAATACGGTTGAACATATTGAAGTCGTTCACATAGACCGATCCCGTATAGGCTTTCATGGTTGAGAAAACATCCGCCAGAGGCACACCAAGCATCTTCACTTTATCGCGGTCTACATCGAAGTAGAGTTGTGGGATATCCGACTGAAGTGAAGAGGAAAGTCCTGTCAGTTCCTTGCGTTGGGAAGCGTAATACATCAAAGTATCCGCCGCCTGCACCAAATTATCGAAAGTAGCTTCACCACGCGCTTCGAGTTGCATTTCGAACCCACCCGAGGTTCCCAAACCGGGAATGACAGGAGGAGTGGAGAGATAAACCTTACATTCCGGATACTCACTCAGATCGCGACGAACGTTTGTCATAATCTCGTCTATCGAAGTATTCTTGCGGTCTTCCCACGGCTTCAAAATTACGGTTAACTCACTCCGTGCCTGGTTGCTGCCCACACGGGGACTGCTTCCGGTCACATTCTGTACATACGCTATATACGGATTCTTTTCCAGATAAGTGATGGCACGATCCGTTACCTCCCGGGTACGCTCCAGCGTAGCCCCTTCGGGCAACTCCAATTCTATCTTGAAATAGCCTTGGTCTTCCACCGGAAGGAAACTTGTCGGAATCAGACGGTGAATCAACAGAATACCGATCAGTACTACCCCGAAACCGGCCAATACACGACGCGGATTACCAATTACCCGGCGGATAGCGACTACATACTTATGATTGCCCACGTTCAACCAGTGGTTGATTTTGCGGAAAACAATGTTCTTCTTTTTACCGTTATCCGGTTTCAGAATCAACGAACACATGACCGGACTCAGCGTCAACGCCACTACAGTAGAAATCAGTACGGATACAGCAATGGTAATAGTGAACTGACGGTAAAGCTGCCCCGTAATACCGCTGAGGAAGCTCACCGGAACAAACACCGCACAAAGCACCAGAGAAGTGGCAATCAACGCACCCGCCAATCCGTTCATGGCTTTCTTCGTAGCTTCGTACGGTGAAAGTTTCTCTTCCTCCATAATACGCTCCACGTTTTCCACCACGACAATGGCATCATCCACTACAATACCGATAGCAAGAATCAGCCCCAACAATGTCAATATATTCAGCGAAAAGCCAAAGATCAACATGAAACCGAACGTACCGATCAATGAAATAGGAACGGCAACTATCGGGATCAACGTAGCCCGCCAGCTCTGCAAAGAGAGATAAACGACGAGCACCACAAGAACCAGCGCCTCAAACAGGGTTTTGTATACTTCATGAATGGACTCGGAAATATAAGTCGTCATATCGAATGGCACCTCATAGCTCAACCCCTCCGGGAAGTTCTTGCTGATTTCATCCATCGCTTCCTTGACACTTTTTGCAACTTCCATCGCGTTAGCGCCCGGAAGCATATAAATGCCCAGAACGGCAGCATTCTTGCCATTGATCCCACTCTCCGTACTGTATGAAGAAGCTTCGAGAGAAACCCGTGCCACGTCACGCAAACGGATGATAGAACCATTCGTATTGGCACGGATCACAATGTTCTCAAATTGCTCTACAGTAGAAAGGCGTCCTTGTGTAGTGATAGGAATCGTTACATCGAGTCCCTTCACCGGCTGCTGACCAAGTACACCTGCAGCCGACTCACGGTTCTGATCTTTCAGCGCATTCTGTAAATCCTGTACAGTCAGTCCGAAGTTTGCCAGTTTATCCGGTTCCGCCCATATCTGCATGGCATAGTAACGGCTACCGATATTCGAAACACGTCCTACTCCCGGAATACGACGGATTACATCGAGTACATTGATCGTGGCAAAGTTACTCAAATAAATTTCGTCGAACTTCGGATCAGACGACATCAGCGTAAGGGTCATCAACTGGCTGGGTGCCTGCTTCTCTACGGAGATACCGTTCTGAATAACTTCAGCTGGCAAACGGCTTTCCGCCAGTTTCACACGGTTCTGGATTTCTACGGCCGCCAAATCCGGATCGGCAGAAACATCAAAAGTAACCGTTGCCGAAAATCCTCCGGAATTGGAACTGTTCGACTCCATATAAAGCATACCCGGTGTTCCGTTAATCTCCTGCTCGATAGGAGTTGCCACTGCCTGTGAAACCGTCAATGCGCTGGCTCCCGGATAAGAAGCACTGATCTTCACTACCGGAGGAGTGATCTGAGGATACTGGTCGACAGGCAACATGGTCAGACCAATGATGCCGATAATGACAATCAGTATCGAGATAACGATCGAGAAAACAGGTCTATCTATAAAAAAACTAACTTTCATATTCTATAAGGCCTCACCCCACCCCTCTCCCAACGAGAGGGAGGAAGAGTTTCTTTTAAATTATACGTTCTTATTTATCTCAGGAAAGGAGTCATTCGCTCTCCTTTTTCTCGGTTAGTGACTGAGGTAAAGTAGCCCTCACCTTCATTCCCGGCGTCAGTTTGTGATATCCTTCTATTACCACTTCTTCGCCTGCAGCCAATCCTCTCTCCACTACAAGTTTATTGCCAAATTCAGGTCCCAGCTCTATAAATCGTTTCTCTACCGTTGAATCTCTGCGCATGGTATAGATATAGGCTCCACCCTTCTCGATAGTTACCGCCTTGTGCGGCACCACAATCGCTCCTTCGCGTACATCCAGCAACAGCTTTACCTTTGTGAACTGTCCCGGAAGCAACACCTGCTTCGGATTCGGCATCTCTGCCCGGACTGAAAAAGTACCTGTCTGGGGATCTACCTGAGGTTCGGCAAAATCCACATATCCCTTGTAAGGATACACCGTATTGTCCGCCAATGTAATAGTGATGTTCGGCTGCCAGGAACGAGAAGAGTCCTGTTGCCCGATATTAATATTGCGTTCTTTGCTCTTCAAATAATCCAGAGCAGTCATACTGAAATCTACCAGTACAGTGTCACTTTTCACAACTGTAGCCAACAGCGATTTACCACCCGGTCCCACCAGAGTTCCCAAGTCCACGTTACGCTCACTGATATGACCCGACAGCGGAGAACGAACCAATGTATAACCCAGTTCCAACTCGGCCTGTGCCAGATCTGCCTCGCTCATAGCGACGGTCGCCACCGCACTTTCATAAGCTGCCTCCGCATTATCCAGATCCAACTGACTGGCCGCATTTTGCGCATACAACGGCTTGATACGTTCCAAATCCCGTTTTGCCTTCAATGCTTGTGCTTCATCTTTTTTCAATTGTGCCCGTGCCTTATCTGCTTTGGCACGATACTGATCCTGATTGATCACAAACAGCACCTGATTTTTATTCACATACGTTCCTTCGGCAAAAAGCATACTTTCCAGATATCCTTCCACCCGCGCCCGAACTTCGACAAACTGTTGTGCACGTATACGCCCCACATACTCTCCGAAAATCTCTACATTGTCCCTTTCTGCCGGTTCTACAATCACAGTAGGTATCTCCGGCTTTGCTTTATGTGGCCGCGTCAGAACCCAGTAAATGCCTACCACCAAAGCCAAACAGACGATGCCCACTATTGTTCTTTTTCTCCTTAGTTTCAGCTCTTTTCTCGTTAAAAATAGTCTCATGCTTGTTTGTATTATTAAAATTAACTTATCCTTTCTTAGCTACTTTACAAATCAGATACCAAACTATGTCCCGAATATATCTTTTTAACTAAAAAGCTCTCTCCAATGCCCTGAAGAAGCTGTTTTAGTGATCTTCCGAACATAACTGCCGTTTATCCAAAGTGTGGAATTGTGTCCCTGATTGGGGAATTATTCCACAAAAGGGTCACAAAGATAATTCTTTTCTGCATAAGTTCCATAACTTGCACTTTTAGTGTCATTCACTACTTACTTACCAAATAATAATATAAATTTGTAGTGCATTCATAAAAATAACACTATAATGAAAAAACATTTGTCACTGATATTAGTTCTGTTACCGGCTTTTTTTCTGGCATTGCCCGCTATGGCACAGCAACGTAAAAAAGTCGGAGTGGTACTCAGCGGAGGAGGTGCGAAAGGGGTAGCACATATCCAGGCTCTGAAAGTCATTGAAGAAGCCGGCATCCCAATCGATTATATAGTAGGCACCAGTATGGGATCCATAATCGGTGGATTATACTCCATCGGATATACTCCGCATCAACTGGACAGTATGGTACGCAAACAAGACTGGATGTTTTTACTCAGTGATCGTGTAAAGCGTAGTGCCATGTCACTCAACGAACGCGAAAAATCAGAAAAATATGTCTTTTCATTCCCCTTTACCAAAAGCCCCAAAGACGCCGTTTCCGGTGGAATCATAAAGGGACAGAATCTGGCCAACCTATTTACGGAACTGACAGTAGGCTATCATGATTCCGTTGATTTCAACAAACTGCCTATCCCCTTTGCGTGCGTATCACAAAACATCGTAAATGGCGAACAGATTGTATTCTACAATGGAGTGCTTGCCACAGCAATGCGAGCCAGCATGGCGATTCCCGGAGTGTTCACACCTGTGCGCAAGGATAGCATGATTCTGATTGACGGCGGCATGATTAACAATTATCCCGTAGATGTAGCCAAATCGATGGGCGCCGATGTTATCATCGGTGTAGATGTGCAAAACAACTTGAAAGGGATCGACAAACTTAACAGTGCTCCGGACATACTCTCCCAAATCATTGACCTGACGACCAAAAACAATCATCAAAAAAATATCAGCCTGACCGATACCTATATAAAGGTGAACGTTGAGGGATATTCTTCGGCCAGTTTTACCCCTTCGGCCATTGATTCTCTGATGCACCGAGGAGAAGAGGCAGCTCGTAAGCAATGGAACTCCCTGCTCGCTCTTAAAAAGAAAATCGGTATTGCAGACACTTTCAAACCCGAGTCACATGGTCCTTATACCTTATTTTCAAGCACCCGGACTTTGCCAGTGAAGGAAATTACTTTCTCTGATGTAGAAGAAAACGACAAGAAGTGGTTAATGAAAAAATGCAAACTGCAAGAAAACAGTGAAATCAGCATGCGACAGATTGAACAAGCACTATTCATTCTGCGCGGGAACCAATCTTACTCAAACGCCAGTTACACGTTAACCAATACCCCTGAAGGCTATAATTTAACCTTCCTGTTAGAGAAAAAGTATGAGAAAACTATCAATGTAGGTCTCCGCTTCGACTCGGAAGAGATAGCTTCGCTATTGATAAATGCCACAGCACAATTAAAGACCCACATTCCTTCCAAAGTTTCTGTTACCGGACGACTGGGCAAACGATACATGGCCCGGGTAGATTATACCCTGGAACCCATGCAACAAAGAAACATCAATTTCTCGTACATGTTCCAGTACAATGACATCAACATTTATGATCATGGCGACCGTGCCTACAACACAACTTATAAATATCATCTGGGTGAATTCGGATTTTCGGATGTGTGGTATAAAAATCTCCGGTTTGGATTCGGCGCACGAATCGAGTATTTCAAATACAAAGATTTCCTTTTCAAGAAACCGGAATTTACAATGGATGTCAACTCCGAATACTTCATCAGTTATTTTGCGCAGTTACGTTACAACACCTTCGACAAAGGATACTTCCCATCCAAAGGCAGCAACTTCTCCGGTGCTTATTCATTGTATACGGACAACTTCGCCCGATATAACGGACATGCCCCCTTCTCCGCACTCAGTGCCTCCTGGGAAAGTGTGTTCTCTGTCAGCAACCGTCTGGCCCTGATCCCGGCTATTTACGGCAGAGTACTGATCGGGCAGGAAATTCCTTATGCCTACGAGAATGCGTTGGGAAGTGACGTGTTCGGACGTTATTTGCCCCAGCAACTCCCGTTCGCCGGAATTTACAATATAGAATTAACGCACAATTCCGTTGCCGTGGCTTCTCTAAAGCTGCGCCAACGCATGGGGAGCAAACATTATATAACGTTAGCCGGAAACTTTGCCTTGAGTGACGATAATTTTTTCAAGATCCTGAAGGGCAACCGGATTTACGGTTGTAGCATCGGATATGGCTTGGACAGCATGTTCGGTCCATTAGAAGCATCATTGGGGTACTCCAACCAATCCAAAGACGTAGGATTTTACGTAAACCTGGGATTTTCTTTCTGACAATACCAACCTCTTTCTTCCGGCAGGGGGTGTAGCCCCACGAGGTAAAGGGTGTAGCCCTCCCGCCAATAGGGTGTAGCCCCGGCATACGGATGGCTACACCCTCTGCTAAAATGCGCCTGTAACCACCAAACAACAAGACAGACATAGCACGGAATTATTTAATTATTTCAAATTTATTACTCAGAACCGAAGAAAGTCGTTATCTTTACCGAAAATATTTTCTATATACTCACATAAAACATTTAGAATTATGGCAAAGAGAAGAGAACTTAAAAAGAACGTAAACTATATCGCAGGTGAATTATTTTCAGAGTGTTTGATCAACAGCATGTTCGTACCGGGTACAGATAAAGCAAAAGCTGACGAACTGATGGCGGAAATCCTGAAAATGCAGGATGAATTTATCAGCCGTATCAGCCACACCGAACCGGGAAATGTGAAAGGATTCTACAAAAAATTCCGTGTAGACTTCAATGCAAAAGTAAACGAAATCATTGACGCCATCGCGAAACTGAACTAAGAATGAAAAAAGCAATATATAGCTTTATTTACTATCGCCTGCTGGGATGGAAGATGAACGTGACAGTACCCAAATATGATAAATGTGTAGTTTGCGCAGCTCCCCATACCACTAATTTAGATTTGTTTATTGGTAAACTATTTTACGGTGCCATGGGAGGAAAGACCAGTTTCATGATGAAAAAAGAATGGTTCTTTTTTCCTTTAGGGCTGCTTTTCAGAGCTGTAGGAGGTATTCCTGTAGATCGTAGTCGCAAGACCTCATTGGTAGAGCAAATGGTTCATCACTTCAATACCAGCAAAAAGTTTCACCTCGCTATTACTCCCGAAGGAACGCGTAAACGCAACCCCAACTGGAAAAAAGGTTTCTATTACATTGCGCTCAAAGCACAGGTACCCATTGTCCTGGTCGGCATCGACTATACAACCAAGACCATTACGTCGACTAAAGCAGTCATGCCAAGTGGAGATATTGACAAGGACATGCGTGAAATAAAACTTTATTTCAAAAATTTCAAAGGGAAACACCCCGAAAACTTCTCCATTGGAGACGTTGAATGATTTATGAAAATCTCGATTGTACAAACAGATATTATCTGGGAAAATAAACAGGAAAATCTCCGTTTGCTCCGCGAAAAGCTACTTCCTCTTCGCGGAACAACGGAGATTGTTGTTTTACCGGAGATGTTCACAACGGGATTCAGCATGAACAGCCGAACATTGGCCGAACCGATTTCCGGTTTCACCATCCGGACCCTCAAAGGGTATGTCGCAGAGTTTCAGTTCGCATTGGTCGGAAGTTTCATCTGCGAAGAAGCAGGTGCTTATTATAACCGGGCCTTTCTGATTACTCCGGACGGTCAGGATTTTTACTATGACAAACGCCATCTCTTCCGCATGGGATGCGAAACTGAACACTTTTCGGCAGGCAACCGGAGGGTGATCGTCCCCTATCGGGGCTGGAATATCTGCCTTCAGGTCTGTTATGATCTTCGCTTTCCTGTCTGGAGCCGGAATATAAACAACGAATACGACCTTCTTATTTACATAGCCAATTGGCCTACTCCACGCATCCATGCATGGAATACACTACTTTGCGCACGCGCTATCGAAAACCAATGTTACGTATGCGGTGTGAACCGTACAGGACGAGACGGCAACGGACTTCACTATCCGGGATATTCAGCCTTGTATAGTCCTAAAGGCGAGATCCTGACAGGGACTCCCGACTCAGAAGAAAAGATACAAACCATCGAACTTGATATAGAAACTCTCACTGCCTTTCGCCATAAATTCCCCAGCTGGAAAGACGCAGACTCTTTTCTCCTTTATTAAATCTACAGGACATAATTTCCGCATTTAATAAAAATATCTCTTGAATTATAGTATATAAATGCAAAAAAGTATCTAATTTTGCCAGACAATCAATTTATTGTACCAAAAAACAAACCCTAATTTAACTCATAACACGAATGTTAACCCAATTAATTAACGCACGTATACTCACCCCCCAAGGATGGATGAAAGACGGTTCCGTGCTTATCAGAGACAATAAGATTTTAGAAGTCACAAACTGCGATCTGGCCGTTATCGGAGCTGAACTTATTGACGTCAAAGGTATGTATGTAGTTCCCGGTGGGGTAGAAATCCACGTGCATGGTGGTGGAGGCCGCGACTTTATGGAATGTACGGAAGATGCCTTCCGGGCAGCGGTCCATACTCACATGAAACATGGCACTACAAGTATCTTTCCTACACTTTCATCATCTACAGTCCCCATGATCCAGCAAGCTGCTGAAACCTGCACCAAACTGATGGAAGAGAAAAACAGCCCTATTCTGGGACTGCACCTTGAAGGTCATTACCTGAACATGAAAATGGCAGGAGGACAAATTCCCGAGAACATCAAGAACCCTGATCCGAATGAATATATTCCGATCGTAGAACAGTATCATTGCATCAAGCGCTGGGACGCCGCTCCGGAACTTCCGGGAGCTATGCAGTTCGGAAAATATATTGCTGCCAAAGGTATTCTCCCTTCCGTGGCACATACACAAGCCGAATTTGAAGACATCCGTACGGCATATGAAGCCGGATATACCCATGCCACCCACTTCTACAATGCAATGCCCGGTTTCCACAAGCGCAGAGAATACAAGTATGAAGGTACAGTCGAAAGTATTTATCTGTTGGATGATATGACCGTAGAAGTAGTAGCCGATGGAATCCATGTACCTCCTACTATCCTGAGACTTGTATATAAAATAAAAGGTGTAGAAAGAACCTGCCTGATTACAGATGCCCTTGCTTGCGCCGACAGTGACAGCAAAGAAGCTTTCGACCCGCGTGTTATTATCGAAGACGGAGTATGTAAGTTGGCCGACCATTCTGCTTTGGCAGGAAGTATTGCCACAATGGACCGCCTGATTCGTACCGTCGTACAGAAAGCAGAAATTCCATTGGAAGACGCAGTCCGTATGGCTTCCGAAACCCCGGCACGTATCATGGGTGTATACGACCGTAAGGGTTCCTTGCAAAAAGGCAAAGATGCCGATATCCTGGTACTCGATGAGGACCTCAACGTAAGAGCCGTATGGGCCATGGGTAAGCTGGTGCCTGAAACCAATACGCTGTTTTAATCGAATAGACGTTTTTTGAACATAAACGGTGAACAATGAACAGACCATTATAACGCAGCCTGTTCATTGTCCACCGTTTATCGTTTAACCTTCATCGTTTTATCACTCCCCTCCTCCCCATTTATAGGTAAAAAAAGATTTTAATTTAAATTCCCTGTCAACCTTATCGCATAGTTGATTGTTTTTATATATATTTGTTCAGAGTTTCCGATAACGACAAAGACTCAGTCAAACTTAATTAATAACAAACTTATGAAGACAAATCTTAGTTCTCAGATTACACTCAACAGGGTCTCCCCCAGGTATTATAGACCGGAGAATGCATTCGAGAGATCGGTATTAACCCGATTAGAGAAAATTCCTACAGATATTTATGAGTCTGTGGAAGAAGGTGCAAATCATATCGCTTGCGAAATAGCACAGGTCATTCGCGATAAACAAAAAGCAGGACGTTTCTGCGTACTGGCATTGCCGGGTGGAAATTCACCACGCAGCGTATACACCGAATTGATTCGCATGCACAAAGAAGAGGGACTCAGTTTCCGTAATGTAATCGTATTCAATATGTACGAATACTATCCATTGTCCCAAGACGCTATCAACAGCAATTTCAACGCATTGAAAGAGATGTTCCTCGATCACGTTGATATTGACAAGCAGAATATCTTCACTCCGGATGGTACGATCGCTAAAGATACCATCTTTGAATACTGCCGCCTGTACGAACAGCGCATCGAGAGTTTCGGCGGTATCGATATCGCCTTACTGGGCATCGGCCGCGTAGGTAATATCGCTTTCAACGAACCAGGTTCACGCCTGAATTCTACCACCCGATTGATTTTGCTGGACAGCGGTTCACGCAATGAAGCATCCAAAATATTCGGAACCATTGATAATACGCCAATCAGTTCCATTACAATGGGTGTGGCCACTATTTTGGCAGCAAAGAAAATCTATCTGCTGGCATGGGGTGAAGAAAAGGCGCACATGGTGAAAGAGTGTGTGGAAGGTAATGTAACAGATACCATTCCGGCATCTTATTTACAGACTCACAACAATGCACATGTAGCCATCGACTTGTCGGCAGCTTCCAACCTGACACGTATTCAGCGTCCATGGCTGGTCACCTCTTGCGAATGGAACGATAAACTGATCCGCAGTGCTATTGTATGGTTGTGCCAGTTGACCGGAAAACCAATCCTGAAACTGACCAACAAAGACTATAACGAAAACGGACTGAGCGAACTGCTTGCCCTATTCGGATCTGCTTATAACGTAAATATCAAGATATTCAACGATCTGCAGCACACCATCACCGGATGGCCGGGTGGCAAACCGAAGGCAGACGACACCTATCGTCCCGAACGTGCCAAACCGTATCCGAAACGGGTTGTCGTATTTTCTCCACACCCCGATGATGACGTGATCTCCATGGGAGGTACGATTCGCCGTCTGGTAGAACAGAAGCATGAAGTCCATGTAGCATATCAGACTTCCGGAAACATTGCCGTAGGTGATGAGGAAGTAGTTCGTTTCATGCATTTCATCAACGGATTCAACCAAATCTTTATAAACAGTGAAGATCAGGTGATCAGTGAAAAATATGCCGAAATCCGTAAATTCCTGAAGGATAAGAAAGACGGTGATATGGATACACGCGATATCCTGACCATCAAAGGCTTGATTCGCCGTGGTGAAGCACGTACAGCTTGTACCTATAATAATATCCCACTGGAACGTTGTCACTTCCTGGATCTGCCTTTCTATGAAACCGGTAAAATCCAGAAAAATCCGATCAGCGAGGCTGACGTAGAAATCGTCCGCAATCTGCTCCGTGAAGTGAAACCTCACCAGATTTTTGTAGCCGGTGACCTCGCTGACCCGCACGGCACACACCGTGTGTGTACAGATGCCGTATTTGCTGCTGTAGACCTTGAAAAAGAAGAAGGAGCCGAATGGTTGAAAGATTGCCGTATCTGGATGTATCGTGGTGCATGGGCCGAATGGGAAATCGAAAACATCGAAATGGCTGTGCCTATCAGTCCGGAAGAATTGCGTGCAAAACGTAACTCCATCCTGAAGCACCAGTCCCAGATGGAAAGTGCTCCGTTCCTGGGTAATGACGAACGCCTGTTCTGGCAACGTAGCGAAGACCGCAACCGGGGTACCGCAGCTCTTTACGACAGCTTGGGATTGGCCTCTTACGAAGCAATGGAAGCATTTGTGGAATACATTCCACTATAATCAGAGCTTATTAGTGAAATAAAAATAAAGAAGAGTGAGGAGTTTGAGACTCTTCACTCTTCTTTTCTTTAATAAAAAGACAAATCATACATGAAACAAGAAGAATATCTCCGTCTTCTCCCTGTCGAGGGAGCATATAATATGCGCGACTTGGGAGGTTACCCCGCAGCAGGCCATAAACACGTAAAGTGGAAAACATTTATCCGTTCGGGCGATCTCAATAAACTGACAGAATCCGACCTGGCCTATCTTGCCTCTTTATCCATCCGTACGGATATTGACTTCAGAAGTATACAGGAAAAGAAAGTGGCAGCAGACAGAATACCGGCAACGGTAACGCAATACATTCCTCTGTCCATCGAAGCCGGTGACATGACCGACATGGCTCACTTCAACCTGAACAACATTCCGAAAATACTTGAACAGGCATACGTCTATATCATCCAAAATGCCCAGGATACTTACCGGGAGTTTTTCCGGATTGTTTCGGAAGAACGGAACACTCCTCTTTTATTTCACTGTTCGGCCGGAAAAGACCGTACCGGTATTGCCGCCGCATTATTATTGGGAGCATTGGGTGTAGACAGAAAAGTGATTATGGAAGATTATATGCTGTCTGCCGAATACCTAAAAGGCAAATACGATGCGATCGTACAGGCCCATCCCGAATTCGCACCTCTTACCACCGTGCGTAAGGAATATCTGGAAGCAGCCTTCCAGACTATTGATTCCGATTACCAAGGTCTGGAGAACTTCCTGAGAAATCAATTAGGAGCAGATATCGACAGACTAAGGGCATTGTATACCGAATAAACGGTTCATTACCAGTCTGAATTGCTAATGACTTATCGGAATCACCGGTTTTTCATTTATTTCTTCTATTTTTGTACCCGGACTATTACTCAACCGAATATATGAAAAAACTATGTATACTCCTCCTGTTGCTCCTTACGGGCACAGGTATCTTATTTGCGCAAGAAATTGAAAAGAGCGTAAAAGAACGGCTTAGCAATTACTTTGAGACTTACATCCCGGCATCTGCCAATACCGGAAGTAGTAAGTTAAAAAGCGTAGATATTGACTTTGAAGGTAAAAAACTATCCATCTATGCTTCCGAAAGTTTTGCTTATCAGCCCTTTCTATCGGAAACAGTAGATGAAATCTACCATCAGATAGCAGAGTTACTTCCGGGCCCCGTACGCTTTTTCCGAACCACGGTTTATGTCAACGACCAGCCCATCGAAAAGTTAGTTCCCAACTTCTTTCGTGGAAAAAAGAAAGATAAGTCGCGACTCTCGAATGCGGAATACAGAGGAGCACCTTGGGTAAAAAATGTTTCCCGCCCCTATGAAGTAACCAAAGGACTGCAAAACTGTCACATCTCCCTCTGGCAAAGCCATGGCAAATATTTCAAAAACGATAAAGGCGAATGGAGTTGGCAACGTCCGCGACTGTTCTGTACCACAGAAGACTTATTCACGCAATCTTTCATCCTGCCTTATGTCATTCCCATGCTTGAAAACGCCGGAGCTAATGTTTATACTCCGCGTGAACGGGATACTCAGAAAAATGAAGTGATTGTAGACAATGACACCCGAAACGGTTCCATCTATCTGGAAATGAAAAGCCGCAAGGCCCGTTGGAATCAAACAAACGGTTATGGATTCGCACAAAGAAAATCTGTCTACAAAGATGGAGAAAATCCCTTCCTGACAGGTACCGCACGCTTCACCCGTACAGAAAAGAAAAAGAATAAGGCATTCGCCGAATGGATCCCTACCATTCCCGAAGCGGGAAACTATGCGGTATATGTATCTTACCAGACACTCCCCAATAGCGTTAGTGACGCCAAGTATCTGGTATTTCACAAAGGTGGTGTAACGGAATTCAAAGTCAACCAGAAGATAGGCAGTGGCACATGGGTATACCTTGGTACATTTGAGTTTGACAAAGGCAGCAATGATTACGGCATGGTGGTACTGAGCAATGAAAGCAATGAAAGCGGAGTTGTCTGTGCCGACGCCGTACGTTTCGGCGGAGGAATGGGAAACATTGTCCGGGGTACTACAGTGAGCGGATTACCCCGCTATCTGGAGGGTGCGCGTTATTCCGCCCAATGGGCAGGAATGCCTTATGACGTTTACGGAGGAAAACAGGGAGAAAACGATTATGCAGACGACATCAATGCACGCTCCAACACCATCAATTATTTGTCGGGGGGCTCCGTATTCAATCCCGTACAGAAAGGATTGGGTGTACCGTTAGAAATGAATGTGGCACTGCACAGTGATGCCGGGTACAGTAAAACGGACGATATAGTAGGGTCACTCGGCATCTATACAACCAACTTCAATAACGGACTGCTCAACTCGGGAAATAACCGATATGCTTCGCGGGATCTGGCCGACCTCATGCTTACCCAAATACAAAAGGATATTCGTGCCAACTTTAATATACAATGGACCCGACGCAGCATGTGGGACCGTAATTACAGCGAGACCCGCCTGCCTGCCACCCCATCCACCATCATCGAGTTACTGTCGCACCAGAACTTTGCCGACATGAAACTCGGACACGATCCGAATTTCAAGTTTACCGTAGGACGCGCCATTTATAAAGCCGTACTGCAATTTGTCAGCAGCCAGCACAACAAAGAGTATGTGGTACAACCACTTCCCGTAAGCAACTTTGCCATCGGATTCGGTAAAAAGAAAAATACTCTGGAACTTTCATGGCAGGGAGAGAACGATCCATCGGAACCCACTGCCCGTCCTCGTGAGTATATAGTATACACCCGCATCGGATATGGTGGTTTCGACAACGGGGTACGTGTGGACAAGCCTTCGTACTCTCTAAAAATAGAACCGGGTCTGGTTTATTCATTTAAGGTTACGGCTGTCAACCGGGGAGGAGAAAGTTTCCCGTCTGAAATTCTGGCGGCCTACAAAGCCAAGCGAGAACACGGAAAAGTGCTTATCATTAACGGTTTCAATCGGTTAAGCGGACCGGCAGTTATTGACACACCGGATGAAGCAGGCTTTGATCTGGAACAAGATCCCGGTGTCGCCTACCAATATAATATTTCGTTTTGCGGAGCACAAACAGACTTTGATCGCTTTCAAGCCGGAAAAGAAGGAAAAGGAAGCCTGGGTTATAGCGGCGGCGAACTGGAAGGAATGAAAATTTCCGGGAATACCTTCGACTATCCATTTATACATGGCAAAGCGATTCAGGCTGCCGGAAACTACAGCTTCGTTTCATGCAGTGACGAAGCCGTTGAAAACAGACGTGTCCAACTGGAGCACTATCCGATCGTAGATTTCATTCTGGGCCTGGAGAAAGATGATATCCAAAGTGATCTGGCCCGCAAAACGTATTATAAAACATTCTCTTCACCTATGCAGCGCTTACTGACAGCTTATTGCCAGTCAGGAGGAAACCTGCTTGTCAGCGGATCCTATATAGGCAGCGACATGAGTAATTCGCAAGGTAACCGCGAATTCACAGAGACTGTACTGAAATACGGCTATCAGAGTTCATTAAGTGATACCCGTTCCGGACAGATCTCGGGCCTGGGACGTACCATACAGATTCCCCGCTTGCCTAACGAAAAGTCTTATGCGGTAACTGCTCCCGACTGCATTGTGCCGGTAGGTTCTGCTTTCCCGGTATTCGCATATCAACCCGGGCAACGCAGTGCCGGAATTGCCTATAAAGGAGATTATCGGGTATTCGCAATGGGATTCCCATTCGAAAGCATCGAAAGCGAAACGGACCGTGCCACAGTAATGGCAGCAATACTAAAATTCTTCGGAGAAAAATAAACTTTCAATAAACATTGTTATGTCCCGGTATTTGGTATTAGTCTTTTGTCTGCAAAGAACAAGTTCTTTGCAGACAAAACTGTCATAATGTCTGTTATTTACGTGAATTTATTTTAAGGTTTGCTGCCATCTGACATAATGGCTGCTATCGTTCTTGTTCCTGCCATCATTCGGTTGCCCCATTACCATTACTGTTTTTGCCATCTTATCTTTTTCTAATTTCATAATAGAGTCTTCTAATCTGATTATTTATGGTTGGATAATCATTTGTGGCATTTTAGATGAACCAATTTTTATAATTATGAAAACAAAAATGTTTTTTTTAGTAGTAGTCATGCTACTTTGTAGAGGCGTAGCTTATGCATACAGCCCTTCCGTGAACGTTCCGATTTCAAAGGTGGAAGGAATCGAACAAGATATTCCACCTCCTCATGTTACACCTCCCCCACTGCCGAGTCAGGTCTTTCTTCATGTGGGCGAAATAGCAGAAATTCCATATCCCATGTTTGGAGCAATGATATGGGAATGCGATAACCCGCCGGAAGGCATAGAACAAGAAGAGTCATACGTACTTGGCACTATGATTATTCTGCGCATAAGAGGAATTTTGGCAGGAAGATATCATGTTAATATGAAATGGTATAATCCGCTCAATCCGGGGCAGCCCCCATTAGGACGGCAAACCATTCAGATTATTGTTCAGCCATGGCCTTGACAATTGACAGATAAACAGTCATAAGGTTCCCTCCGTGAGCATGTCTGCTCACGGAGGGAATTCTATGAAAATATGAATTCATCAAAAAAAATCCCTGCTGCATACTCCATTCTTCATTTTAAATTCTATCTTTGCTCCTAATAATAACTATTAAAATAAAAGCACTATGTACACAATACAAGCAAATCCGAGCGGTACACGCAGCATGGAAATATCTGAAGAGAATTTGGTAACCATCGAAAAACACTCTTTATTCCAGCATCTGATAGACAGCAATGGCATTGTAGATGAAGCCGTTCTGGAGAAGTTGAAACTGAATATACGTTCGCTGATAGCAAGTCAGGAAGAAGACAGTAAGGACCTGCTCGACCTCTGCATAGACGTGATTTATCACAATAATATGAAAGCATTCGGGTTGCAGCAACTCATCAAACTTTATCTCACCTGGCTATCGAAGCAGGAAGCAGAAGAAGAGGAGAAAGTATGATTACCATTGATACCTGCGGAATGACAAACTATAGCCCGTTGATTCCGGCCATAAAAGCGATGTGTAATGCCAGTTCCGGTGACAAAATGGAGATTGTAACGGATCAGGTAGCCGCATTTCAGGATCTTAAGGAATATTTATCAGAACAAGGTATCGGATTCCGCGAAATATATGATGGAGAGCGGATGACTTTACAGTTTACTATCTTATGAGCGAAGTACAAAATCAAATAAAGAAATGGCCGGTAACGGCAATCAAAAAAATAAAAAATACATTCGGTAGCGCAGAAAAATTCTATGCTACCGTTTATCTTATTGCCCGCAACGAGCATCATTGTCAAATGATGGGAGTAGCCGGAGCCGAACAGCGCTTAAAAACGATTCATGCCTATCAGGGTATGATCCGTTTTATGATTGATGAAGAAGGACTTAACGGTAAGGAAGTTCTTGAAGCCATAGCCAGCGACTATCTGGAGGATTTCGTGAACTATCGTGAGCAAGACTTCGGAATGACCAACGAGGAATTCATTGCTATTATTAAAAGAATCGGCTGAGCGCATGGATATATTCCTAATCATTTTGGGCAGCATCTGCCTGCTTGTCGGATTGGCCGGATGTATTGTCCCCATGTTGCCGGGACCTCCTGTTGCCTATCTGGCATTGGTATTTCTACACTTCACCGATAAAGTTTCCTTCACTATTCCGCAACTGTTCCTTTGGCTGTTCATTGTGGTACTGATACAAATACTCGACTATTTCATTCCAATGTTTGGAGTGAAAAGGCTCGGAGGTACTTCATGGGGCAAATGGGGATGTATCATCGGTACCTTTGCCGGTATTTTCCTGTTTCCTCCCTGGGGGGTATTCATCGGTCCGTTTGCAGGCGCAGTAGCAGGCGAATTGCTGGGCGGTAAAGAGACCAAATACGCCCTGAAAGCCGGATTCGGAGCATTTGCAGGTTTCCTGTTGGGTACCGTGCTGAAGGTAGCCGTATGTGGTTGGTTCATCTTCTGCTTTATCCGTGCCCTCGTATAGCAAAATTATCCGTATCTTTGCTCCCATGAAAGAATATCGACTTACTGATTGGTTACCCACCACTAAGAAAGAAGTAGAGCTTCGCGGCTGGGACGAACTGGATGTCATCCTTTTTAGCGGTGATGCTTATGTAGACCATCCTTCCTTCGGAGCGGCCGTCATTGGTCGTATCCTTGAAGCCGAAGGTTTACGGGTGGCCATCGTACCTCAGCCCAATTGGCGTGACGACTTGCGCGACTTCCGCAAACTGGGACGTCCCCGCCTTTTTTTCGGCATCAGTGCAGGTTGCATGGACTCCATGGTGAACAAATATACAGCTAATAAACGTTTGCGCAGCGATGACGCCTACACACCGGACGGACGTCCGGATATGCGACCGGAATACCCCTCAATCGTGTACAGTCAGATCCTGAAAAAACTCTATCCCGATGTACCGGTCATTTTAGGAGGTATTGAAGCAAGTATGCGCCGCCTCAGCCATTATGACTATTGGCAAGATCAGCTTAAAAAAAGCATCCTTTGTGAAAGCGGTGCCGACATGCTAATTTATGGTATGGGTGAAAAGCCCATTTGCGAACTGGTCCGCAGATTAACAACACACAATGAATACCGGGACAGTACGACTTCACCGTTTAACATCTGTCGTTCTTCACTGACTACTATTCCGCAAATTGCTTATCTGACCGATGAATATGAGCCTGATGAGCAAGATATTGCCCTCCATTCCCACGAAGAATGCCTCGCTGACAAAAAGAAGCAGTCCGCCAATTTCAGGCACATTGAAGAAGAAAGCAATAAATATGCAGCAGCCCGGATTGTTCAAGCTGTAGACAACAAAGTAGTAGTGGTAAACCCACCCTATCCACCGATGACACAGGAAGAATTGGACCATTCATTCGATCTTCCTTATACACGCTTACCCCATCCCAAATACAAGGGAAAACGTATTCCGGCTTACGACATGATTAAATTCTCCATCAATATCCATCGGGGATGTTTTGGAGGATGTGCCTTTTGTACGATCTCCGCCCACCAGGGAAAATTTATTGTGAGCCGAAGCAAAGAGAGCATTCTGAAAGAGGTAAAAGAGGTGGTACAACTACCCGACTTCAAAGGAAATCTTAGCGATTTAGGAGGACCTTCTGCCAACATGTATAAAATGGGTGGAAAAGACCTGGCACTTTGCAAACGTTGCAAACGTCCTTCGTGTATCCATCCCAAAGTATGCCCGAACCTCAATACAGATCATCGGCCATTGCTGGATATCTACCATGCAGTAGATTCTTTACCGGAAATCAAACGGAGCTTTATCGGCAGTGGAGTACGCTATGATTTACTGCTTCATCAAAGCAAAGACCCTTCCGTCAATAAAAGTACGGCGGAATACACCCGCGAACTAATAGCACGCCACGTCAGTGGCCGCCTGAAAGTAGCACCGGAACACACCAGTGACCGGGTACTGAGTATCATGCGTAAACCTGCCTTCAGCCAATTCGGGGAGTTTAAAAAGATATTTGACAGAATCAACCGGGAACTTGGCTTACGCCAACAATTAATCCCCTATTTCATCTCCAGCCATCCCGGATGTAGAGAAGAGGATATGGCAGAGCTGGCAGTAATTACCAAGCGGCAGGATTTTCATTTGGAACAGGTGCAGGACTTCACTCCCACCCCTATGACCGTAGCTACCGAAGCCTGGTACACCGGCTTCCACCCATACACACTCGAACCGGTATTCAGTGCCAAAACCCAACGGGAAAAATTGGCCCAAAGACAATTCTTTTTTTGGTATAAACCGGAAGAACGACGGAACATCATCAATGAACTGCGCCGCATCGGACGGGCAGACCTGATAGACAAGTTGTACGGAAAAAGATAATTCATGCTTTATTCACTCCGGAGAACATAGGAGACACAGAAGTTTTGTTGTTTGAAGATAAAATTTATCCTCTGTATATACTCTGTGTCCTCCGAGGTGAACTGTCTATTCTTTTTCTCTCACCGGCAATGCCACTATCTCCTGAAGCACACTGACGGCGGTTTCCACATTCGGAATGTCTTTCACCAACATAGACCGACGTCCGTTCTGCTCCCTCAAATCGCATCGGCGGGTATATTTCATCATATAATCGATCATCTTGCCAAAAGCGGCACTCTGATAATACGGGCTATCCGGATTGCTGACAAAGAACAGAGTCATACGCCCCCCTTTCAGGAATACTTTTTCCACTCCCAAACGTGCAGCCAGACGCCTTAGCGGTACAATACGTAACAATTCCTCCGTTTCGGGAGGAACAGGGCCAAAACGATCCTCCAACCGTAAACGGAAAGCATTTACATCTTTATCAAGAGTCAATCCGTCCAATTCACGATACAGTAACATACGTTCGCTGCTGCCTGTCACATAATTGGCCGGTAACAACAATTCCAGATCGCTTTCCACCTGACACTCTTCTACAAACTCTTCACCACTTATGATGCCTTCCCCCTTTAATTCGTCGGCATAGAGCTCTGCAAATTCATCTGTTTTCAGTTCATGTACAGCCTCGGATAATATTTTCTGGTAAGTTTCATAGCCCAGATCAGCAATAAAACCACTTTGTTCGGCTCCCAACATATTTCCTGCACCACGAATATCCAGATCCTGCATGGCAATATGAATGCCACTCCCCAAATCACTGAAATTCTCAATAGCTTGCAGACGACGTTTAGCTTCAGGCGTCAACGACGATAACGGGGGAGCCAGTAAATAACAAAAAGCTTTTTTATTGCTACGTCCTACACGTCCGCGCATCTGATGCAAGTCACTCAGACCAAAGTTCTGAGCCTGATTGATAATAATAGTATTGGCATTCGGTATGTCGATTCCACTCTCAATAATGGTGGTGGCAATCAACACATCATAATCATAATTGACAAAACCGAAGATAATCTGCTCCAATTCCACCGGCTCCATCTGCCCATGCCCGATAGCAATCCGGCAATCCGGAATACGACGGAGAATCATCGCTTTGAGTTCCGGGAGATTGGCTATACGATTATTGACCAGAAAAACCTGCCCATTGCGGCTCATTTCAAAATTAATGGCATCGGCAATCACCTCTTCACTGAACGTATGCACTTCCGTCTGTATCGGATAGCGGTTGGGAGGCGGAGTAGAAATCACACTTAAATCACGTGCTCCCATCAATGAAAACTGCAACGTACGCGGAATCGGAGTTGCCGTCATCGTCAATGTATCCACATTCACTTTCATCTGGCGCAGTTTCTCCTTGACCGACACACCGAATTTCTGCTCTTCATCAATGATCAACAGGCCAAGGTCCTTGAACTTGACATCTTTACCCAGAATACGGTGAGTACCGATCAGAATATTTACATCTCCGGTTTCCAATCCTTTGATAACTGCCTTTGCCTGTGCTGCCGTACGGGCACGACTGAGATATTCTACCCGACAGGGAAGCCCTTTCAGACGGTCACGGAAAGTCTGGAAGTGTTGGTATGCCAATACCGTAGTAGGCACCAGGACGGCTACCTGCTTATTGTCCGCTACAGCTTTAAACGCGGCACGTATGGCCACTTCCGTCTTGCCGAACCCCACATCTCCGCACACCAACCGGTCCATCGGCATATCCCGTTCCATGTCCTGTTTCACATCTGCCGTAGCTTTACTCTGATCGGGGGTATCTTCATAAATGAACGAAGCTTCCAGCTCCCGTTGCAAAAAGCTGTCGGGACTGTATGCAAACCCCTTCTCCTCACGACGTTGTGAGTAAAGTTTAATCAGATCACGGGCTATATCTTTAATCTTTGTCTTGGTACGCTCCTTCAACTTCTCCCAGGCACCGGTGCCCAACTTGTTCAACCGGGGAGCTTCTCCTTCTTTCCCTTTATATTTTGAGACTTTATGCAACGAGTGGATGGAGACAAATACCACATCTTCATTCTGGTAAACCAGTTTCATCACTTCCTGCGTCGTATCTCCGTTAGGAATACGCACCAGACCGGAAAAACGTCCTACTCCATGATCGGTATGCACCACATAATCGCCGGGAGTAAACTGATTCAGTTCTTTCAGTGAAAGAGCAACTTTTCCCGAACGGGCTTTATCACTCTTCAAGTTATATTTATGGAAACGGTCGAATAATTGATGATCCGTAAACAGGCAAAGTTTCAGAGTGTCATCCGCAAACCCCTCATGCAGTGTCCGTTCCACAGCTGTAAACTGAATCCGGTCTCCACGGTCCTCAAAAATAGCCCTGATACGGTCTGTCTGTTTCGTACTGTCACTACAGATATAAAGTGTGTATCCCCGGCTCAGATAATCTTTGAAAGACTCTGCCACCAAATCGAAATTCTTATGGAAGATGGGCTGTGCCGTAGTATGGAAAGTCAACGTGGCATCCGGTGTACCGGTTGGCTTGTTGCCAAACTCCATCCGCCGGAAATCTAAGGCACGGACAGTAAATTCACTACCATCAATCAGTTTGCCTTCCAGAGTGATGCCTCCGTTCTCTTCCGCCTCTTGTGCAGCAAGAGCCTGTGGTGTAAGCGATTCATCGTGAACAGCCTGAATGCGTTCCCGCAACCAGAGAAAATCACGCATTGCCAGAGTCGTGTCTTTCGGAATAAAGTCAAGGAAAGAAGTAGTAACTTTTCCGGTTACGGCAAGGTCGGGTACAATGACAATGCTTTCCTTTTTCTCTTTCGATAGCTGTGACTCTACCTCAAAAGTACGGATACTCTCCACATCATCACCAAAAAAATCGATACGATAGGGATACTCGGACGAAAAAGAAAATACGTCAATAATACTGCCGCGAACAGCATACTGTCCCGGTTCATACACATAGTCGACATACTCAAACCCGTAACTATGTAATACATCCGTGATAAAACCGGTGTCCACCTTCTCGCCCACATGTAACTTCAATGTGTTTTCACTCAATTCCTGGCGCGAGACTACCTTTTCGGCCAACGCATCCGGATAAGTGACGATGCACAACCCTTGCTCACCTTTCTGAAGCCGGCTGAGTACCTCGGTACGCAATATCTCGTTGGCCGCATCTTTTTGTCCATACTTCACCGAACGGCGAAACGAAGAAGGAAAAAACAAAATCTGCTCCGTACCCAATACCTGAGTAAGATCATGATAAAAATAACCGGCTTCTTCCAGATCACCCAATATGAAAACAAACGGGCAAGGACTCTTCTCTACCAGTGCCGAAGCGAATAAGGAAGCAGCGGAAGCATACAGGCCACCGCAATAGATATGTCTGACTGCGGGCTCCCCCAACAGTTTGTTCAAGGCTTCCACATTCGGGTGCCCGGCATATTGATGTTGCAGTTCAGTAATCGTCATAAATAGCATTTTAGTCCATCACAAACGCACCAACTCACACAGATCGCTCAAAATCAATTTCCAATCTGTGTGAATCCATGTAACCCGTGATGCAAATTCACCGCAAAAGTACTAAATTATCCTTAGTTTTAATGCGCTATCTTTGGTTAGTAGCGGAAAAGCGTTACATTTGTCTTCAAATTTAGACACAATATGCAGACATCGGACAGCATCGTAATCATCCCTACCTACAACGAACGGGAAAACATAGAGAACATTATCCGTGCCGTTTTCGGACTGGAAAAGATTTTTCATATTCTTATCATAGAAGATGGCTCTCCGGATGGAACCGCCACCATCGTAAAAACCTTGCAGCAAGAGTTCCCCGACCGTCTCTTTATGATAGAACGCAAAGGAAAACTGGGATTGGGAACAGCATATATCACCGGGTTCAAGTGGGCACTGGAACATTCATACGAATACATTTTTGAGATGGACGCCGATTTCAGCCACAACCCCAATGACTTGCCACGGCTCTACGATGCTTGTGCCAACCAAGGAGGAGATGTAGCCATCGGTTCCCGCTACGTAAGCGGAGTGAACGTAGTGAATTGGCCGATGGGACGCGTCCTCATGTCTTATTTTGCATCTAAATATGTTCGCATCGTTACCGGACTACCGATACACGACACTACTGCCGGTTTTAAGTGTTATCGTCGTCAGGTACTCGAAACCATCGATCTTGACCACATCCGTTTCAAGGGTTACGCTTTTCAGATAGAAATGAAATTCACCGCTTACAAATGCGGGTTCAAGATTATCGAAGTACCGGTGATCTTCATTAACCGTGAACTGGGCACATCAAAAATGAATAGCAGTATTTTCGGAGAAGCGGTATTTGGAGTTATCAAACTGAAAGTGAACAGCTGGTTCCACAAATTTCCGCAGAAAACAAAATGAATTAAGATATGAAAAGAACATTAATACAAAACGCCATCATAGTAAACGAAGGACGCTCCACACGCGGTTCGGTAGTCATCGAAGGTGAAAAAATAGCCGAGATACTGGAGAAAGGACAGAAACCGGCCACTCCCTGTGAAGAGACAATCCATGCCAACGGATGCTATCTGCTTCCGGGTGTCATCGACGATCATGTGCATTTTCGCGATCCGGGCCTAACCCATAAGGCCGACATATCTACCGAAAGCCGGGCTGCAGCAGCAGGAGGGGTAACCTCTATTATGGACATGCCCAATACCAATCCGCAAACCACCACACTGGACGCACTCAATGCCAAGTTCGATTTGCTTGCCGAGAAATGCAGTGTCAACTATTCATGCTATTTCGGAGCAACAAACAATAACTATACCGAGTTTGACAAACTGGATAAAAGCCGTGTATGCGGAATCAAGCTCTTTATGGGATCGAGTACAGGCAATATGCTGGTAGACAAGATGAACAGCTTGCTGAACATCTTCAATGGAACCGATCTGCTGATTGCCGCCCACTGTGAGAATCATGAAACAATTAAAAAGAATACGGAAAAATACGTAAGAGAATATATTGAAAAATATCCTTATCAGTACTACCATGTTCACCACGAAACCCTTCCGATGGGTTACCATGCAAAGATACGTTCGATAGCAGCCTGCTACGAGTCGTCCGAACTGGCTGTACGCCTGGCACGCATTGCAGACGCTCGTCTGCATATCCTGCATATCTCCACAGCCAAAGAGCTTTCTCTTTTTGATAATGATATTCCATTGGAAGAAAAAAGGATTACGGCAGAAGCTTGTGTTTCGCACCTGTTATTCGACTCTTCAGATTATGCGGAATTAGGTACACGTATCAAATGTAACCCTTCCATCAAAGCTAAAACCAACCGGGATGCACTTCGTCAGGCTGTCAACTCCAACCTGATAGACGTGATTGCCACCGATCATGCACCACACCTGCTCAGTGAAAAAGAAGGAGGCCCGTTAAAGGCAATGTCAGGCATGCCTATGATCCAGTTCTCTCTGATCAGTATGCTTGAACTGGTGAACGAAGGTATCTTCACGATTGAAAAAGTCGTTGAGAAAATGTGCCATGCACCCGCCCAGATATATAATATCCATAACCGCGGTTTCATTCGTCCCGGTTATCAGGCAGACCTGGTACTGGTTCGGCCGGACGCATTATGGACGGTAAGTGCAGAACAAATCTTAAGCAAATGTGGATGGAGTCCGCTCGAAGGACGTACCTTTGACTGGAAAGTAGAAAAGACATTTGCCAACGGACACCTATTGTATACTGACGGACAGGTAGATGAAGCTTATCGCGGACAAGAAATCTATTTTAAACGATGAACAATTTCTGAACGATCAACCATCTAAATGATAAACAAGGAGAAGGGGGTAAACCGGGAACGATAAATGCAGAAGAATGGGAAATATATTGAAAGATAAAAGCAGGACCTTCGCGATACGAATGGTAAACCTACATAAGTCTCTGAATGAAAGAATTGTTATTTAAAACCGAATATTTATCTGAAACTAAATATTCAAGCATGTTTGCCAACGCAAACGGATCAATGAAACTTATTATCACCAGCATTAAAACAGTCAAATATGGAAAAGCATAACCCGTCATCATCCCCCGTCCATCGTTCAGAAACCGTTGATCGCTCAGCGTTTGAAAACCGTCTATCGTTCAGTGTTCATGATTTATCCCCCTACATCAACTGGATTTATTTTTTTCACGCCTGGGGGTTTCAGCCGCGTTATGCCGCCATAGCCAATATCCACGGATGTGACTCCTGTCGTGCTTCCTGGCTGACAACCTTTCCGGAAGAAGAACGGGGCAAAGCTTCCGAAGCCATGCAACTCTATAAAGAAGCCAACCGGATGCTGGACGAATTGGACAGGGACTTTGAAGTGAAAAGCGTTTTTAAACTTTGCCCGGCCAATGCCGACGGAGACAACCTGATTATCGACGGTATCACTTTCCCGCTGCTCCGGCAGCAAGTCAAGAAAAAAGAGAACGAACCTTTCTTATGCCTCAGCGACTTTGTACGCCCTCTGTCTTCGGGAATCACTGATACAGTAGGAGTTTTTGCCTCTTCCATTGATGCGGATATGGAGGGACTTTACGAACAAGACCCTTATAAACATCTTCTGGTACAAACACTCTCCGACCGTCTGGCCGAAGCTGCCACCGAAAAGATGCACGAATATGTCCGCAAAGAAGTATGGGGGTATGCAAAAGACGAAAATCTCTCTATTCCCGATCTTCTTGTCGAAAAATACCAGGGTATCCGCCCTGCTGTAGGCTACCCATCTTTACCCGATCAGTCTGTAAACTTTATTCTCGACGAAATTCTTGATATGAAACAGATCGGTATCCGCCTGACAGAGAACGGAGCTATGTATCCTCACGCTTCAGTATGCGGATTAATGTTTGCACATCCGGCTTCTCACTATTTCTCGGTGGGGAAGATCGGTGAAGACCAATTGGCGGATTATGCCGCGCGAAGAGGAAAAAGCGTTGGAGAGATGCGTAAATTTCTGGCAGCAAACTTGCAGTAAATCTTTTCTTTCGATATATTTGTAACTGATCCTATACTTTAAAATAGAAAAAGTTATGAAAAAGGTTCTTATTCTGTTATTATGGTTACTTCCCTCCTGTAGCGTAGTGATCCTTGCACAGACTCAGCGGATAGCGGGTACTGTTGTAGTTGGTGACGGCCAACCCGCCGTCGGTGCCGCCATTGTTGTCAAAGGCACTAATATTGGTGCCGTAACCAACGTGGATGGCAAGTTTATAATAGCAGAAGCACCTGCTTCAGCACAGCAGCTTGTTGTCTATCACGTAGGCATGGAACGCAAAGAGGTAGCCGTAGCTCCCAACGTCTATATTCAGCTCCAGCCCGTAGAGAAAGGTTTTTCATGGAATGTGAAAGCCGGAGTCAGCCTGTTCAGTTTCCGCCGCCCGGACGGCTTGGACGAACGCACCGGATTCAGTGCCGGTGTCGGTGCGGAATATAATTTCAGCAGGCATTGGGCTATCCAATCGGGACTGATGGTCACCAGCAAAGGAGCAACTGCCGAGTACGACGGGTATTCTCCGCTGTCCTCGTCTACCGAACCTATCTCTTATAAAGCCAAAATAGCTCCTATTTATCTGGACATCCCTATTCTGGCAGCTTTTAAGATGGATGTGTCAAACCATGTTAAGTTTGTAATCAATATCGGACCTTATTTAGCCGTAGGCATGGGTGGAAAGTATGAACTGACAAACAAAGGCGGCCATAAAGGTGAGTCGCATAACCCTTTCAAATCCTACTCTTCCTTAGCTGAAGCGAAAAATAAAGATGCCTTGTTGAAACGTTTCGACATCGGGGTTCAGGGAGGCATCGGTTTTGAAATATGGAAACATTACCTGGTCAATGCCTCTTTCCAGCACGGATTCATGGAGCCGGTTAAAGGAGGAACACTGTACGCAGGCGATACCGAGAAACATTACCCGATCGGAGGGATTCTGACAGTAGGATACAGATTTTAAATACAATACGTTATCACCACAGATTTCACAGATTATCACAGATCATAATTGCCAATAATCTGTGAAAATCCGTGTAATCTGTGGTGAACTTAGAAACGATATCCTATTTCAAAAGCGACATCCAGAAAACCTTCCGAGTGATTCCATGAAGTACACCCCACTCTTCCGGTTCCTCCTATCAGGAAGTGCCCGTATTCCACTCCGATTCCATAGGCAAATCCTCCGGTAAACCGTTTGCCGAACAATGACTGGCTTTCAGTAACATATTCCACTCTATTATAATTTCCACTACTATCATAAGAACGCTTGCGAAATTCTTTCTTAACGTCTCCACTGATCCCCAAGTCAATATAAGGACCGAAACTGAATACCAGATTCAGATCATTTCCTATTCTATACTTCAGTGCAAACAGTAAAGGAATCTCCAGATAGAATGGATTGTAAGTACCACTCACCTGATCATAAGAAACGGATGAAGAGCCATCACCGTTATTTTCCGTATAATAATCATAGAAATCATGCCCTTTCATTTTACGGGAAACCAACAAAAGCGAGGGTTGGAAAGCCCAGTGTTTCGACATCCGGATATCGGCCCCTACCCCTCCATAGATACTAAGACCGTCTTTCAGTTTCGATTCGGGTCCTTGCATAAACTTACCTGCTCCAATTCCAGCCTTCACGATCAACGAGAAGCGTTGCATCACTTGTGTACGCATTTGTATACGCATCGGGAGATCTACATATCCGCTGCGTTTACCTTTTGTCACCTGTAGTGAGTCGAAATAGACAGGTACTTCTTCCAGTACAAAAACTCCATTTTTATCGGTGACAGCCTGTTGGTTCGTACGTTTCAAGGTAACTACCGCCCCGTCTACCGGATAGTAATCTTCATCCACGATCTTCTCTACCACTTTTTGTTTTTGGGCCATAACGTCTGTCAGTGCCAGGCAGACCAATGCCAATGCTATATATCTTTTCATATCTTTTTATTTTTTACATTCAACATCCGATTATTCATATCCGCTTGATCAGAAACGGTAAGTAAGTCCCAAAGTAAGTGCCAGGTTATGTTCTTTCGCTTCAAAACCTTCATCATCCTGTCCCAAACACATACTCTTTCCAGAAACACCTACCAACCACTTCTTGTATTCCACACCTATGCCATAGGCAACACCAAAGCTGAAAGGATGTAACAAAGAATGTTTCCCGCCATAATAATCATATTCATACTCTTTGCTATAAATGTCATACTCTTCATCGGGTTTACCTGTTTCCGTAGCTTTTACTTTTCCTGCAAAGCCATACGAAAACACAGGTCCCACAGAAAAGGTCAGATTCATTTTACGGGCTACCGGATAACGAAGAATGAACAACATCGGCAAATCCAATGAAACCGGATTCCAAGTTTCCTGATATTTCACACCGTTTCTTTCGGCATTGAACTCTGCTCCACGGTTACAAATTTGCAGAGTAGGCTGGAAAGCCCATCGTTTTGACATGCGTACTTCGATACCCAAACCAAACTCATATCCCACCTTAAAATCGGAACCATATGTAGTGTACTTACTCATGCTGATCCCGGCATGTGCCACAAACGAAAGCTTCTTACGCTTTCCGGTGAGCTGTACCGGTACATTCAGGTCCACTTCCCGGGTCTCCATACCGATGGAAGTAACAATCACCTTTTTGACCGAAAGAGGAACTTCCTGCAAGAAGAACTTACCGTCGACATCGGTTATTGTGCTGATATTGGTCCCTTTGGCTGTGACTAATGCCCCCACAATGGGTTGCTGCTTTCTGTCAAATACTACTCCTTTTACATCGTGTGTCTGTACCTGGGCCATCACGGTGATTGCACAAATACAGGCAATCACTCCTATTATTATTCTTTTCATTTGTTTTCGTTCTTTAAATCTATATTTTATTCTGCAGGGATCTCAATGGTCCGGTAATTACTGTAACTAATCCCTACTCCATTTTTCGCATAAACACGGAAAGCATAAAGCGTCCCGGGACGCAATCCGGTAACGATTTCATCAAACGTCTGTCTATAATCATCAGTAAAAGGTACTTCTATCATCTGTTCATTCGTCACCACTCCCGTTTCCTGTGAATAAACGCCATAACTATAACCATAATTTGTAATAAGGAAATCATTTGTATAGAAAGAAGCATACAACTCTACCGCCGTACCATTATATTGATACAACGAAAAATTATTGATAACCGGTTCTGTACCCCGTTCGGTCGTGAACTCAGCCACCGGCCCATAGCCTGTCCCCTCCTCAGTAGTCACATAGGGGCGTATATAATAGTGGGTAGCAGGTAGCAGGTCCATCACCTCCACCTCAAAATTCGAGTAATTATACATCCGGGTTCCCCGTGCCAATGCCTTCTGATCGGTAATTTCCGGCAATTCTTTGACTGAACTATAACAAGCACCTTGCTCTATAATTCCGGCATCGGTTTTAAAACGTACTTCCGTAGATAAATAATAACTGTATCCTGTGAACTGGGTATCGTGTACAATCAGTTTTGGCAGACCAGAAAGGCGGAATGCTTTTACTTCACTAAAACGTTCTTTGTTTGAATTTTCGCCCAATACATGATCCAGCAACCCCGGGCGTCCGCTATAGCCATACTGATAATCGTTCATTGCACAATAATAAGTTTCGCCCAAAGTCAGCATATCCGGATCCAGAAAAGCATAAAAGGTATTTCCTGTATTATGACGGATATAGGCTTCCATAATCACTTCCTTCATTTCTTTATCTTTAGCAATCAGAAACCTGGGATAGTAATAATGACCTGCTTCCCCACCTGTCACTTTTCCTATCATGACAGCGTCTGCCCGATACAGTTCTTCTGTATTCACTCCCATAATATCAGATAGCAGATTTACGGAATCTTGTGAAAGCATAGCCATATCACAAATGCGCTCCAGCGTCAATGTTGTCTTGGAAGTTTCCATGGCTCCCCAATAATCCCCCTTATTGTCACAGGAGGTGACCAGCAATGCCATCAGGCAGAGCAAGCCCAGTAATCTTCTCTTGTTCATCTTTGTCTATTTATAGTGTTAATTGCCGGCAAAGTTACAATATTTATTATAAATATAACAAAAGAAAACAGTTTGATTCCAAACAAATCCGAAGTACCTCTATCCTCTCTTCCAGTGACATACAAGAAGACGTGACAAAACTACATATCCAAAAGAAGTATTACAAAGATACAGAGACAAACTGTTGTGAAGAAAGCATGATTCAGGTATGGATGGGATATTATGGGACTCAATATCCCGGCATCCTCCTGTAGGGAAAAGATTCGGCCATTCCCATTCTGTCCGCCATTATCAGACAGGACAAAAAGACCAATGGGTATGTATGATTTTCCACTGTTCAGACGAATCCAGTTTAAATACTTCCGTACAATGCATCCTGAATGTCCGGTCATCTCTATAAGCTTCATAATCATATGCCAGAACAGCGACATCGGATGACAGCAATACAGTGGGTTCTATCATTTTATACCTGTCAATCTCGACTTTTCCCCGAATGCTGTTATAATACTCTTCCAGAGCCTTTTTACCTTCCAGTTTGTTCTTGAAAGCGGGGTCGATATAGACAACATCATCAGATGACAGTTCTATAAACCCATCCGGGTTTCCACGATTCCATAACTTCAGAGCTTGTTCTTCCAAAGATAAAATAAAGGCCTTCAGGTCCTCGCTATTTGAAGCCATACTTGTACATCCAGTCATAAAAATACAGATTTATTTAAAACGTTTCATACTTGACAAACTCCGTCACCCACAGATTCTTATCGTTTCCAAATATAATAAATATCCGGAAATAGTCCAAATTCCCACTAATTTCCGCTTTTATTTTGTGATTATTTCCTTTCCTTTGCGACTAACCATACAAAAGTAATCCCGAAAAGAAGACAATGAACCCCACCAGTCCGCCGCAAGCCAACGAACCCGTAGAACAAGAGTTCCTCTCCGTAGTCAGGGAGTACGAGCGGGTGATTTACAAGGTGTGCTATCTTTATACCACCCAGCACGCCACGCTCGGCGATCTTTATCAGGAAGTGATTCTCAATCTGTGGAAGGCTTACCCCAGATTCCGGAAAGAGTGCAAAGTCTCGACCTGGATTTACCGGATCGCACTGAACACTTGCATCAGCTTTATCCGCAAAGAGAAAAACATTCCGGAAATCGTGGCACTCACCCGCGAAGCCGACTGGCTGACGGAAGAAAAAGACGAACTGACGGAAATGCTCCGGCAACTGTACCGGATGATCAATCAACTGGGACAACTGGATAAGTCGATCATATTGCTTTATCTGGAAGAGAAAAGTTACGAGGAAATCTCGGAAATTACCGGACTGACAGTGACCAATGTAGCCACCAAGCTGAGCCGGATTAAAGACAAACTAAAAAAGATGAAAAAGGAGGAATAAGATATGGAACTGGATGATCTGAAGAAATCGTGGAACGCACTGGATGAACACCTCAAAGGCAAGGAGTTCATCAAGGAAGAAGAAATGAAACAATTGTTGGGACGCACCCGGAACAACATTAACAGCATAGAACGGTTCAACAGAAAGCTGCGTTTTGCCGCAATCGGCATACTGGCATTGGCAGTGATCTTCTGGATATGTGATGATGCACTTACGGACTTTTATTATTGGATCGCCCTCTTCCTGTGCATCCCGGCCCTTTGCTGGGATTTGTATTCCGCCCATTACCTGAGCCGGACCCGGATCGATGAGATGCCTCTGGTCACAGTCATCTCCCGCATCAACCGATATCACAGATGGATGGTTCGCGAATGGATCATAGGCATACTCTACCTGCTTGTGATGGCTACCTTTTTCTCTTTCTACAAACAGGTCTGGCAATACGGTGCTGCAGGAATCATCAGCAGTCTGATCGTGTGGGCCGTCGGACTTGGAATCTGCCTGTCGGTGTATCGCCGGAACCTCAGACATATAAAAGAAATAAAGAAGAACCTAAACGAGTTAAAAGAATTAAATCATACAGCTTAACTTAAACCGTACTTTACAAATTCTCTCTAACTTTGAAGAGGCGTTCGCAAGTCCCCCCGAGACATACCCTACGCCTCTTTTTATTTATTCAACCCATAGCTAAGAAAATATGCTGCAACGAGTTTTAGGCTTTCTGATCGTAATCCTTGTATTGCCGGACATTTACATTTACCGGACATTTATCAAACAAATGACTCTAAGTCTTTTTTGGCGAATCCTTTACTTCTTCCCCACTCTTTTCCTGATGGCGGGAGTAGTATCGTTAGCTTTCTTTGCCAACTATGAATACGCCGAACAACATACATTATGGATAGGACGCTTCGCCGTTGTCTTCTTCTTGTTTGCCTCTCCGAAACTGCTCTTTACGATCTGTTCCATCATCGGACGCCCGTTCAACCGATGGCTGCACTGGCCCCGGACTCCTTTTATAGCAACCGGACTGGTACTGGCCGTGCTCAACGCAGTCCTGATACTTTATGGTTCGATGGTGGGCAAAGACCGTTTTGAAGTAAAGGAGGTCACCTTCCGTTCTTCCCGCCTGCCCGAAGCTTTCAACGGATACCGCATTGTCCAGTTGTCGGACATACACATCGGGAGCTGGCAAGGAAATGCCAAGAGCCTGCAACAGATGGTGGACCTGGTTAACGCGCAAAAGCCGGACTTGATCGTATTCACCGGTGACCTGATAAACAACCGGGCCATAGAATTGGACGGATTTGAAGAGATACTCTCGCAACTACATGCCCGGGACGGCGTATACTCCATCCTGGGAAACCATGACTACGGCCCCTACTATCGATGGAAAAGTAAACGCGACCAGGTAAACAACCTGAACGACCTGAAGAAACGGCAAGCCGACATGGGCTGGGTATTACTGAACAACGAGCACACTCTACTGCACCGCGGAAACGACAGCATCGCCCTGATCGGGGTAGAAAACGAAGGAGAACCTCCTTTCTCACAGCACGGTGACTTGCCCAAGGCACAGGCAGGAACAAACGGCCTGTTCAAGCTGTTATTAAGTCATAATCCTACACACTGGAGACGTGAAGTGTTGCCCGAATCGGACATCGACCTGATGCTGGCGGGACACACGCATGCCATGCAGCTGGCCATCGGACATCATTCACCTGCTTCCTGGATCTATCCGGAATGGGGAGGCATGTACAAAGAAGGCAACCGGGGACTATACGTAAACGTAGGGATGGGATTCGTCGGACTGCCTTTCCGTTTCGGGGCATGGCCGGAGATTACCGTGATTACACTGGATAAATGAAAAAATACTGGCAAATACTGAAAGGCTACAAAGCAAGTCTGCTGGCATGTCCGCTACTGGTACTCGTGTCTGTAATGTGCGAAACCATTCAGCCGATGTACATGGCGGATATTATAGACAACGGAGTGATGCAGCGGGATCTCTCCGTCATTACTGCCGTAGGCGGAAAGATGGTACTTATCTCCATTGTCGGACTGATATTCAGTATTGCCAATGTATATGTCTCTTCGCAAGCCTCCATCGGTTTCGGAACCGATCTGCGCACCAAGCTGTTCGGCAAGATACAACAACTCTCTTTTTTCGATATAGACCGGTTCAGTACGGCTTCACTGATCACCCGGCTGACAAGTGACATCAGCCGCATTCAGCAAGTTATCCAGGTATCGATGCGTCTGATGCTGCGCTCTCCGCTGATGCTCGTCATGGCAGTGTTCTTCGTGGTACGTATCAACCTGGAACTGGCAGGCGTCCTGCTGGCTGCCATCCCGGTGTTGGGTTTCAGTGTATTCTTCATCCTGCGGAAAGGGTTCCCCTTCTTCTTGAAAGTGCAACAGAAAGTAGACCAACTGAACGAGGTGGTACGCGAAAACCTGATCAACATCCGGGTGGTGAAATCATTTGTGCGGGAGGACTTCGAAGCACGCAAGTTCAAGGACAAGAGCGAAAGCCTGCGCGACACGGTGATTCACGCTTCCAACATCATTGTCGCCATCTTTCCGGTGATGCAACTGGTGATGAACCTGTCGATCATCGCTATCCTTTGGATGGGTGGGCAGAAGGTGATGGCAGGAGAGTTGAAAGTGGGCGAACTGATATCATTTGTCAACTATCTGGCACAAGTGCTGATGTCGTTGATGATGCTGTCCATGATTATCATGACTTATGCCCGTGCCTCAGCCTCATCGAAACGTATCCTGGAGGTATTGGATACACAGCCTTCGCTGACCGATACGCCCGAAGGAATGCGGAGCACCCAGCAGATCGAAAAGGGAGAGATTCGCTTTGAGAAGGTCAGCTTCCGTTATGGCGGAGGCGAGACGGATGTGCTGCGGAACATAAGTTTCCACGTTCGTCCGGGCGAGACAGTGGCCGTGGCAGGTGCTACCGGATCGGCTAAAAGTTCGCTCGTACAACTGATCCCCCGCCTGTATGATGTCAGTTCCGGTGAAATACGGATTGACGGCATCCCCGTACAAGACTACAACCTGCACGAACTTCATGCCCGCATCGGCATGGTGTTGCAGAAAAACGAGCTCTTTACGGGAACCATTGCGGAAAACCTGCGGTGGGGAAAACCTGATGCCACACAGGAAGAACTTGAAGAGGCCGCACGTGCCGCCGAAGCCCATGAGTTTATCTGCTCGCTGCCTGCCGGATATGACACCCAGTTAGGACGGGGCGGAGTAAACCTTTCCGGCGGACAGAAGCAACGCATCTGCATCGCCAGGGCTTTGCTGCGTAAACCCAAGATATTGATACTGGATGACAGCACCAGTGCCGTAGACTCTGAAACAGAACTCCGCATCCGGAACAACCTGAATGCATGGCTGCACGATACCACGGTGCTTATCATCACGCAACGCATATATACCATGCAATCGGCCAACCGGGTCATTCTGCTGGACGACGGAGAGGTAGAATCCATCGGAACACCGGAAGAATTGCTGGAACGCTCGGAGATGTACCGGGAAATCTATCACTCACAACAAATCGTTATCTGACCATGGCACACGGAGATCATCTGAAATACAGCGGAAAGCCTAAGGCGGGAAAGAAAACTTTCCTCCGCCTGGTATCGTACGTGGCCTGCGACCGACGGTTGCTGATCGTAATCGGTGTACTGATCGTTGTGAGCATCGCAGCCAATCTCACCGGATCGTACATGCTCCGACCGATTATCAATAACTACATCCTGCCGGGAGACTTCCACGGATTGGTACGCATCCTGCTGATACTGGCAGGCATTTACCTGACAGGGGTAGCGGCTACTTACATCGAATATATTCTGCTGAATAAGATCGGGCAACGCACCGTAACCCGGATGCGCGAAGAACTGTTCGGAAAGATGGAACGCTTGCCTGTCAAATACTTCGATACCCATCAGCACGGAGATGTCATGAGCCGGTACACCAATGATATAGACCGTATCAGCGACGCACTGACCGACAGCCTGTCCGACATGTTGTCGAGCGCACTGACAGTTGCGGGCATTTTCTGTCTGATGCTCTTCATCAGTCCGATACTGACAGCGGTAACACTGATTACCGTCCCCCTGATGTTCCTCAGCGCCAAAGGAATCGTAAAACGAAGCCGGAAATACTTCAAAGCACAACAGGAGTCATTGGGGATGATGAACGGCTATGTGGAAGAAATGATCAGCGGACAGAAAGTGGTGAAGGTCTTCGGACACGAACAAAAAGTGGAAACGGACTTCGGGATACTGAACCAAAGCCTGAAGGAGAAATCGCTGAAGGCACAATTCTACTCGGGTCTGATGATGCCGGTCATGCAAAACCTGAATACGCTGAACTATGTGATCATCACCATCGTGGGAGCCTTACTGGCCATCTTCCGCGGGTTCGACGTGGGCGGACTGGCAGCTTTCCTGCAATATTCCCGGCAATTCGGACGCCCCATCAATGAACTGGCGAGCCTCTACAACAGCATACAGGCAGCCATTGCCGGAGCCGAACGCATCTTCGAGATCATAGACGAAGCACCGGAGCAGAAGGATGCGCCGGATGCCATCACACTCGAAAAAACAAAAGGAGATGTAGCCTTGAAGAATGTATATTTCGGCTACCGTCCGGAAAAAACCATCCTGAAAGGAGTATCCCTGCATGCGGCTGCCGGAAAGAAGATAGCTTTGGTGGGCGCTACCGGAGCAGGAAAGACAACCATACTGAACCTGCTGCCGCGCTTCTTTGACATTCAGTCCGGAGAGATCACCATCGACAATCATCCCATCGACCGTATCAGGCGTGACAGCCTTCGCCGATCGATGGCCATCGTACTGCAGGATACACATCTTTTCACGGGTACGGTACGGGAGAACATCCGTTTCGGCCGCCTCAACGTGACCGATGAAGAGGTAGTGGCGGCTGCACGGCTGACAGCGGCCCATTCATTCATCAAACGTTTGCCACAGGGCTACGACACGCTACTCGAAAATGACGGGGCAAACCTGAGTCAGGGACAACGGCAGCTACTGAACATCGCCCGCGCGGCAGTGGCCGATCCGGCTATCCTGCTGCTGGACGAGGCGACAAGCAACATCGATACACGCAGTGAAATACTGATTCAAAAAGGACTGGACCAATTGATGCAAGGACGCACCAGCCTGATTATTGCTCACCGCCTGTCTACCATCCGCAATGCTGATACGATTCTGGTACTGGAACACGGGGAGATTATCGAGCAAGGCAGCCATCAGGAGTTACTCGCACTGAAAGGAAAATACTACTCGCTGAACGAAGAGCAGTTCAAGTAAAGTATCCGCCACAAAGGAGGATATGGAGGAGAACCGGGTTCGATATCCGGGAACAGGGGAAATATCATAAAGAAAGGAATCACGACAGATAGGAATACATTAAGAAAGGAAATAAGCTGTTTTACAAACAGACTCTCTTTAAAAGAACGGCAAACCAGAGGAAGAAAAGCCGGAAAGCCGGTCTTACGGAGGTGAAGAGCCGGGATTGAAGAGGTGAAGAGCCGGGATTTTCGGCAAAAGCAGTAAGCATTTCCCGGAAAAGAAGTAAGCATTCGGTCCGAAAGAAGTAAGCATTTTCGGAATATGCTTACTTCTTTTTCAAATATCTCCTATTGTTTTTGTTCATTACATCTGTTGTTAGCGTTTTTTTAGCTTATCGGACCTGTTTTTTCTCCAGTTGTGAGTCCTTACAAGAGTTTACCCGAACAATAAAAAGACACGTTTCTTCCTTTCTTACGTACGTTACGGAAGAGATTGCGGAGCCTCACTTACATTCTACCGGCAAACACGAAAATTTTCTTTCCATCCGGTAATCAGAGAAGCTAAAATAAGGCGTTTTTTCCGTTCAGCCCGCCGTCCGCCCTGAAAAAACGTAGCCAAACGATTTCCGATTATCAATTTGTCAAGGTGATAGCACTCTTCCCATTCGCCGCACGATGGAGTTGTACCTGTACGGCAATGCGCTCACTCATCTCCTGCACATGCGAGATAACTCCGATCTTCCGTCCTTGCATCTGCAACTGCTCGAGAGCTTCCATCACAGTGCGTAAACTATCGGCATCGAGCGAACCGAATCCTTCGTCGATGAAAAGTGACTCCACTCTCAGGTTATTGCTCGAAAGAGACGACAGCCCGAGGGCCAGCGCCAGGGAGATAAGAAAAGATTCTCCGCCGGAAAGAGAGTAGACGGTACGCACCTCGTCACACATATCGCAGTCGATCACTTGCAGGGCGAGTGTTCCCGGCACCTGCTGCAAACGGTAACGTTTCGAAAGATAAGACAGATGTTTGTTGGCATGCATCAGTAACAGATTCAACGTATAGCTTTGCGCAATCACCTTAAATTTTGTCCCGTCCGCACTGCCAATCAGTTTATTGAGTTTTCCCCATCGGTTGGCCGTCTCCTGTTTTTCGGTCAGTTCCTGTTCCAGTTGCTTCAGCTTCTTCTGGTTTTGCTCCTGTTGCAAAAGACGTGCTTCTACGGTGGACAGACGACGTTCCGTCTCCTGATTGGTTGCTTGCTGGCGGGCGATCGTCTCCGGCAGATGTTCCGGATCGGCTATCTGTTCTTTCCGAAGTATCAGTTCGTCGATGGAACTGTTCAGTTGCCTGATCTCTCCCTGTATGCCGGAAATACGCGACTGGACTTCTTCTCCCTCCTTGCGCACCTGTTCCAGGGAGTCGTTTAATTGTTTCTCTTTTTTCCGAATGGCGGCTTCCGCATCCTCGACAGATTTGCCTTTCAACAGAGGAGCCCGTTCCTGACGGAGAGTTATCAACCGCTCACTGACCACCCGGAACTGTTCCCGAGCAGTCATCTCCGCCGTTTTCAGTAACGTAAATTGCTCTTTAGCAGCCAGAACTTGCTGCATCAACAGATGGCAGCGGGCTACACCTTCACGCAAAGCCTCACAAGCCGAGCGAAGTGTCCTGATCCGCTCCTCGTGCTGTTGCCATTCCTTATGGAGTTGCTGGTATTGGCGCATTTTCTCTGCGAGCAGATTTAGCTTCCCGTGTACGGTATGCAGTTGTTTCTCAAAATAGTCTGGATTTTGCTCCTCTTCCGATGAAGGACGTTTCTGCTCAACCTCCTGGAGCAACGCCTGCAACTGTACGGTTATCTGTCCGGACAGTTCCGTCTGATGGAGCAAATCCTGTTTCAAGGCGATATTCCGGTTATTTAGTTGCTGATACTCACCAGATGCGGTTTGATACTCCAATTCGATGTTGTGATACAGGGTATGGACTACCTGCTCCTCGTCTCTATAAGGATGATCAGTGCTCCCACATACCGGACACGGTTCATTCTCACGCAAATTCTGCCGCAATGTCCGAACGTCCTTTCCCATCGCGATACGGGCATTCTCAAAAAGGCGTTGCAGCACTTTCAGTTCAGTCTCCTTCTCCGCCAACCGGGTGGTCAGAGCGGCCATTTCTTTCCGCATCTGTTCTTGTTTGTACACCACCTCTTCCTGCTGTACTTTCAGACGTTCGGCTTCTGTCCTCGCCTTTCCCCATTCCAACATTTGCTGGCGGGCATTCTGCAAACGGGTTTGTTCCTGCATCCATCGGGCTTGCTCGTCAGTCACCGCTTCAACCCCAAAAGCGTTCAGACGGTTCACACGCTCTTCGTTCTCTTTCTGAAGAATGGCAAGGTGGTCTTCCTGCTCTTTCAGCCTATTCCGAACAGATTCAAGAAACAGCCCCGTCTCTTCCGTAACCGGTAGATCGATCTCTCCCGTCAGGTTCTTCAACGCATGGCAGGAAGTATGCAGAGTTCCCTGCACAGATTGCAATTTATTGGCTTGTGCAGTCGCTACCTTTTCAGCACCTTGCAGTATCTCCTCCGCCTGCTTAGATTGGCTGACCAGTGATTGGATCTGAACATCCAGTTCACGTGCCCGGCTAAGATCGGGTTGCACGGCTTCGCACTGTTCCCTGAAGTGAATAAGATAGTCGGATTGGCGTGTGTGTTCTTCCCGGAGCTTCTTACTTTTTTCTTCATCCAGCCGCATGTCCTGCACTTTCTTATCACGCTGCTCCTGTTGCAACTTCAAAGTATGCAGCACCGATAGTTGCGCATTCAATTCTACCAAGGTTTTACTTCCCTGTTCACGAAGGTTGGTCAGACTCTCTTTTTCGGTCCGTAGAAGAGTGATTTCCTCTTCGGAAAGCAGTTCGATCAGGGCGGCATTGCTTTTCAGCTGATTCAGTTCTGCATCGGCTGTTTTGCTACGCAGATAGATTTCACTGGAAATACGGGAGTATACCTCCGTTCCGGTCAGCTTCTCGAGCAACTCGGCTTTGGCAGACTCACGGGATTTCAAGAAAGTAGCGAAGTCATTCTGGGCAAGCAGCACCGTACGGGTAAACTGTTCGTAAGTCAAACCGACCAAAGTCACCAATTGTGCCAACAACTCTTTCCTTGTTCCCTGTAGTTCCTGATTGGCAGTCAGATCGGTCACTTGTATCGTCTGCGACCGCAAAGAACCGTTAGCCCGGCTTCCTGTCCGGCGTACCGACCAACGAGAACGATAACAGTGTCCGGACGCTCCTAAAAAATCAACCTCGGCAAATCCCTCTCCCGTCCCTCTCCGAAGGATATTCTTCACATCGGCCTGATTCACCCGACTTTCACCGATATCTGACATATAAAGACTCTCGACCGAAGCGGAAAAGCGAGGTGTCTTATCATACAGTGCCAGACAGAGTGCATCCAGTATTGTCGATTTTCCGGCTCCCGTAGGACCGGATATCGCAAAAATCCCGGCAGAACGTAAAGGCTCGGCTTGGAAATCAATTTCAAAGGTTCCTTCTATGGAAGCCAGGTTCTTTAATCGTATGGTTAGTATCTTCATGGTTATTCGGTTTGCTTTAGAGGGTGTATCATAACTCACCACAGAGGACACAGAGTAACACAGAGGTGTTTTTAAGTTACTGATTATTAGTAAAAAACTCTGTGATACTCTGTGCTACTCTGTAGTGAAAAGAGTTTCGACACAGCCTCGAGTTCTTATTTGATTCATTCTAAATTGATTGTCCGGCAAGCCTCCTGAAACAGTTTTACCAGTTCTTCCGGCATCTCCGTCTGGTAACTGTTCTCAAAGGTTGCTTTCACAATCTGTAAGGGATTCATCTCCTGCAATCCGGCAGCCAGTACTTCTTCTTCCACGCTCCCCTCTGCCGCCTGTCTGTAAGAAGAAACAATACGGGCCAGCCGGACTGGCTTGCCTTCCAGTATTTCTTCTATTTGCTGCCGCAACATCGGCTCCGGTTCACTTAGTTTCACCTTGACTTCCAGATAGGGCTTCGGTCCATTCTCCGGAAGTTCCAGTCTGCACAACTCATCCAGTACCTCGTCCGGAGCCGCTGGCTCTTTGGCGGGTATACTCAGCAAACGTACCAAAGGTGTATATTCAAGTTTCTCTATTTCGACTGCCCAACCTTCATCCAGAATCACTTTTACTACTCCGTGGTGATAATGCTTCTCGGCAAACGACATAGGTAAGGGACTGCCGGCATAACGGATATTCTCCCTTCCCGATACGCGCTGAGCCTTATGGATATGCCCTAAAGCCGTATAAACAATTTGTTCGGAAAAAGACTCGGGCGATACACTCTCCAAACCACCGATGATGATGCGCTCACTATGATCTTTTTCGGCAATCTCCGAACCGGTTGCCAGCAGGTGTCCGACAGCCACCAATGCCTGCCCGTCCGTCCGCTTCTTCAAAGCATATTCCACCAAACGGGCATACAGTTCCTTTACTCCTTCCGCATACGGATTGCCTTCAGTCTCCACCACCGGATAATCTCCCTGCCGCAAGAAAGGTACTGCCAGGCAAAGAGCTTCTACCCTCCCCGATTCATTCTTCAGTTCTACCAGTAAATGACTGTAATCTATCTCTCCGTCCTGCTTACGGACAATCCCCTTAATCTCTGTCCTCATCTCCTGCAACAACGGCAGAGGTGACTCCAACCGGGCAGCCGAATCATGGTTTCCGGCTACAATGACCAACTGCAATCCCGGGTTCTCGGTTGTCACCCGGTGAATGAAACGATAGAACATTCGCTGCGAGGCGGCAGACGGATTGGAAACATCGAAAACGTCTCCGGCAACAATCAGTACATCAATTTTGTTCTTAGTCAGGACACCGGCCAGCCAGTCCAGAAAGTGTTCATGTTCCTGTGTCCGGTCATATCCGAAAAAGGTTTGTCCCAAATGCCAATCGGCTGTATGTAGTATACGTATCATGCTATTGAAATTTGAAACAAAGTTAGCAATTATTCAGGACAGCAATATTATTTTGTTTATTTTTGCACAAGCTAAAACCAAAATCATTATGAAGATACTATACTATATTTATCAAATCTGCATTGCATTGCCCATTTTGTTAGTATTGACTATCCTCACGGCGATTGTCACCATCATTGGTTCATTATTGGGAGGTGCCCACATCTGGGGATATTATCCGGGGAAAATCTGGTCACAGTTGATCTGCCTTTTCCTGTTGATTCCGGTAAAAGTGCGTGGACGCGAAAAGCTACATGGAAGAACCTCTTACATCTTCGTACCCAATCATCAAGGCTCGTTCGACATCTTCCTCATTTACGGATTTTTAGGACGTAACTTTAAATGGATGATGAAGAAAAGTCTCCGTAAAATACCTTTTGTAGGAAAAGCATGCGAAAGTGCCGGACATATTTTCGTAGACCGCTCGGGTCCGAAGAAGGTACTTGAAACCATTCGCCAGGCCAAAGACTCTTTGAAAGATGGTATATCATTAGTGGTCTTCCCGGAAGGGGCACGATCTTTCACCGGCCATATGGGGTATTTTAAGAAAGGAGCTTTTCAACTGGCGGACGACCTCCAACTTGCCGTAGTTCCTGTAACCATAGACGGATCTTTTGAAATCCTGCCACGAACCGGCAAATGGATTCACCGCCACCGCATGATTCTGACCATACATGACCCTATCCCCCCCAAAGGTCAGGGAGCGGATAACATTAAAGCTACCATGGCAGAAGCCTATACTGCTGTAGAAAGTGCACTCCCCGATAAATTCAAAGGGATGGTGAAGAATGAAGATCAAGACTTATAAACGGTTTTGAACGATGAACAGGATTCACCACAGAGAGCACAGAGTAACACAAAGTTTTTTTATTGATAAGCAGGGATATTCAGTAAATGTCCCTGCTTAAAGATACAAAAAAGGCAACTAACCCGCAATGAATCAGTTGCCTTTAATTTTCTTATTTTAGGAATATCCCCAATCAATAACTTCATTTCTTCTCTGTGTTACTCTGTGCCCTCTGTGGTGGAAAGAGTATTTGTTCATCGTTTCCCCACTCTCTTCTTCAGCACAAATACCGGAAGGAAGAAGAAGATTCCGATGATTGACATGACTAACCCACCGATGGTTCCTGCGGCCAATGGAAACCAGAACGCTTCCTTATCTGTACCTACCATGAAAGGAATAAAGCCAAGGATCGTAGAGACAACTGTCAGGAAGATAGGAATGATCTTCGCATTCCAAGCCTTGGTATAGGCCCTCAAGGCCGACATTCGGGGAGAACGTCTACGAATGGCGTTATACTCGTTAAGAATATAGATACTGGCGTTCACCGTAATACCACACAATAAAACAAACGAAGCAAAACCTCCCTGGTCAAAGTTCAGCTTAAACCAATAGAACGTCAGGAATACACCGATATATGACACCGGAATAATAAATATGATAGCCAAAGGCTGTTTCAATGAATTAAACAAGATACTTGTCGTGAAAAAGATAATGGCAATCACTACCAGCAAAAGCAGATATTGCTTATTATCTTTCTTTCCCCATCCCCAGCTATCCCGCTCCGATTGAGCCGTATACCCCATCGGGAGTTCTTTGTTAAACTCCTCCAGGTCACGTTTCAGAATTTTATTTCCTTGTTCCCCCGAACCGATATATTCGTATTGCAGGCACAACCTGTATTGCTGATTCTCTTTGGCAACCTGTTGCGGCATTTGTCCCTTTTCCATAGTAGCCAGTTCAGACAGTTTATACTGTTTGTCATCCGTTCCGTACGGAAAATATTGCATGGCCCAAATGTCATACTCCTGAGACTGTTTGGAGGAAAGCTTTATTTTTTCCGAACCATTATCCGCCACTACCGATCCGATCTCCATATTCTTACCATAAATAGGCCGGATCGTAGAGAACAGAATATTGGCATTGATGTTCTCCTGTGCCATACGTTCCCGGTTGAGGTCAAAGTAGAACTCTTGATAATCGTCTTTCCAATAAGAGAAATAAGAGTTTATTATAACTTCCTTGATCCGTCGGTGAGTCAGCAATTTGGCTTTCAACTTCTCAGCCCATTCATACAATTCATCGTAATTGTATCCATACATCTTCACCTGGAAAGAACCGGCTCCCTCACGCACATCATTACTGAACCCCTGATCCTGCAAACCGTATACCCCCCAGCTGCCTCCACCCAATTGCAAGGCTTTGCTGATAATATTTGCTTTCAGTGTATAGGGGAAACCGCTATTCTGATGCTCTTTGGTAAAATAGACATTAATATTACCACGACGGGCACTGTACACCGAAGTCTGGAACTGTTTGATTTCCTTAAACTGACTCAGATAAATCTCCATCTTTTTGATCAGTTCATTCATCTGCTCCAACGTACTGCCGTTCGGAAGATTGGCATGAACATACAATACCACTTCTTCGTTCCGGGTGAAATAACTGCCTTCGTATACCTTCTGGATAAACAGGCGCAAACTGCCTCCCAGTGCTTTGTCCACAACCGGTTTCACTTTTTCTTTGTAAGTAGATGATCCTAAGGTCTTGTTATACCACTCCACGGCACGCCCTTCACCTTCCATCTTTTCCGGCAGCATAAATACCGGAAGTCCGAACAACAGTACCAACAAGATGCAGACAACCACACGCCAACGGCATAATTTACGTATCATCCAGCCATAGAAACGGGTAAAGTAAACTGTTATTCTCCGCGGAAGAGAAGCACGAAGAAGGAAGAAACGGGATTTGGTCTGACGGCGCTTTCTCTTTCTTAACCCGATCTTTTCGATCAGAGCCGGTACGAAGAAAAGAGCTACGAACAGAGATACAGCCAGATTGATAATCACTACGGCTGCAAAATCTTGCAGATTCAACCGTATCTTCTCGTCAAGGAAGAAAATGATGACCAAAGCTCCCATTGTAGTCAGGGTCGCAGCCAGAATGGACATAAAGGCTTTCAGGTTACGCCGGTGCAGGATATGGTCGGTCATCACAATCGTATTGTCTATCACCAGATTGAGCGAAACCGTAATACCGGCGAGCGAGTAGAGTTGCATTTCCAGTCCGAAAAGGTAATAGAAAATCACTGCTACGGCTATATTGATACTCAGACTGACCACGATCAAAAACAAATAGCGTGGATTCAACGTGATAAGCAGCACAAAAAACAGCAGAATCAGGACCGTAAGCCCGGTACGCAAATAAATCTTATTCAGCTCTTCGTGAATAAATTCCGTAGCATCGTAGCTTGTGTGGATCTCATATCCGGCTGGCAACACTTTCTGTATCGCCTCCATCTCTTCTTTAACCTGTGTACTCAGTTGCAACTGGTTGGCAGTTTCCTCGGCTGTAATCGACAAATAAATGGAGTTAAGTCCGTTGATACGATAATAGCTCTGAGGAGCTTCCTCCATGTGGCTCACCGTTACAAGCTCGTTCAGACTGATCAATTTTCCTTCTGTACTTTTCACCCGGATACGGGAAGCATCGAATCCTTCCTCTTTATACTCGGGCATCAGGGCCAGCCGGATCCACTCTTTACCACCTGAAGCCGACTCGATATTATAAGTACCCAGAAACTCTTTTTGATAATAGCGGGCAACAGCCTGCTGGATATCGCTCAAAGAAATACCCAATCGTCTCAGTTGTTCGCTATCATACTCCAACACCCACTCCATGGGTGTGGCTCCGCTCAAGTCTATCTTATAGATACCCTGAATCTGTGCCAGCCTCGTCTTGATATGTTCATCGGCATATTGCTGAATCAAGATGGGAGTAGAAGGAGCATTAAGTGTAAACGACATGAAAGGACGTGAGGCATTATCGTCCGGACGCTTCATCCTGATATAGGGATAGCTCACTCCGTCGGGAAGCTGAGGCCAGGTCTGCCGGATAATGGTTGATGCCTCAAAACGTACCGCATCTATATCCGCATACTTGTCCAATTCAATGGTGATGCTCCCCGAACCGTTATCGGAGGTAGAATAGATGTTCTTTATACCTTTAATACGTGCCAACATGGCCTCCAGTTTACTGGTTGCCTCTATCTCCACTACCCTCGACGAAGTGCCGGGCATACCAAACTGTACCGTAAAACCCGGTAAAGTTCTTGAAGGATTCAGTTTTACGGGGAGCAGGGGAATCAAGGCCAAACCAATCAACGCCACGCATATAAAGGCGACAATCAGCGTGAAAGAAGAGGCTTTCGTCTGCGCTTTTATTTTAGAAGGATTATCCATCGTTTCAATGTTAGGTAGCACTATCTCACCAGTTGTCCCCCCGCATAGTCAAACTTTTCAGTCAGCGGGATTCCGGTAGCAAAGTCATGCAACGTCAGTTTACGTATCTTATAATAGTTCAGCCAATAGTTCTGCAAAGCGGAAATATAGTTCTGCTGTGCTTCCTGCTGACGGTTCAGGGACAGAGTCAGACTGTTGATGTCCGCTTTCCCGATGATAAACCGCTGGCGGGTTTCGTTATAAGCCAGAATGGAAAGATCAAGTGCTTCTTCGGCACTGGTTATCAGGTTTTGCTGGATATTGAAATCGTTTACAGTCATAATCACTTCTTCATCCAGACTGATTTCATCCTGACGGGCAGAAGTCTTCACCACATTCAGGTTATTGCGGGCCATGTTATACTTACCCTTTCTTACCCCCCAGTCCACCAATGGAATGCTGACACTGACCGACACCAAATCCTGCTGCATGGGTTTATGATACACATCCCCAAAGTTATCAGCTACCTGGTTGAAACCGATACTGGCGTTCACACTCGCATTAAAACGTGATTCTTTTTTGGTTTTATCCACATTGCGTTCGGCTTCAAGTACATTCTGCTTCAATCCCAGTAACTGAGGATTGTTTTCATGTGCCATCTGCAAAGCCTTATCCACAGGTATCACCAATTCCTGCGGACGTACGGGCAAATCGATATCAATAACCGTATTCTTATCCAAATTCAGGAAAGAAACCAAAGAAAACATAGCACGTTTCAGGGCACTCGCTTTATTTTGCAATGTATTGCGTGCATTTACCACGTCCAGTTTCAATGTCAACAGGTCCGCCTTCGAAATGGCTGCTATCTTCTGACGCTGTACTCCAATGCTGTATAACGTATCCGACGACACCATATTCTCTTTGGCCAGATTATATTCAGCCTGCGCCATTGCCAGGTTAAAGAAATAGGTAGTAGCCTGCACGGATACAGCCTCCACATTATATACAAACTCCTTCTTTACTTTCTCGTATTTAAGGGGTTCTATTTTTCTTTCCCACTTGAACGAATTATATCCTACCAGACTTTGTGAATATCCCAGTCGGATGGGCACACTGGTAAACTGTGTCGACTTACTTCCGCCAAAACTGCGCATATATCCCAATTGAGATTGCAGATAGAAAGTACCACCCGTCAAGTCGAAATTCTGCTGGATAGCCAGATTACCGGAAGCATAAAACGACTGTTGACTACGATAAACATCCAAGTCATTTTCCGAATCGTATCGCTTGGTAATATCCCGGTTATATTCGGCGGGAGTCATATTCAAAGTAAGGCTCGGCAGACGGTTGGCCTTGTAAGTCCGGTACTCCCAGTAACCGGAAAGATACATATTCTGTGTGCGGAATGCTTCCAGTGAACTATCATTGGCCAATTGTATCGTTTTCTGCAAATCAAGTTTTATATGATCCTGAGACTTCGCTACAGAAACTCCAAGCAGCAAGGTTGCCATTACTATATAATATCTTTTCTTCATATCTATCGTTTTACTTTATTTCTATAAATAAACCAGTACAGTAAAGGGATGATAAACAAACTCACCAGTGTACCGATCGTCATGGTGCCAATCATGGCAATGGAAAGCGGCTTCTGAAGCTCGGATCCAAGGTCGTACGAGAACAGCAACGGGACCATTGCGAAGATGGTGGTCAATGATGTCATAATGATCGGACGTAACCTTCTGCGCCCGGCTTCGTGAATGGCTTCCAGCAAAGGTACCCCTTCTTTACGCAATTCATTAATAGCATCCAACTTCAGGATAGAGTCATTGATCACGATACCGCAAGTCACAATCAACCCGATGGCCGACATCAGATTCAATGTATGTCCGCATATCCAGAGCAGTACCAATGCAAACGCCACGTCAATCGGTATTTCCATCAATACCAGCAAGGGTTGCATAAAGCTCTCGAACTGGGCTGCCAAAATAAAATACATCAGCAACAATGAAATGAACAGAATCACGACCAACTCGTCCAGCATCTTCTGATTGGAAAAGAAACTACCGGAAAAGCCGATGTCCCAATCTCCTGTTTCATTAGTCACTTCTTTCACCTCAGTCATTAGTTGTTCGGCATCCTCCACTCCATAGAATTTATAAGGAATATACTCTCCGTTTCTTCCGGCCGTGATGCTCTTTAAATCTTCGGCGGGAGTTACCTTTATCAACTCACGCAAGGGGATGAAGTTCACCTCTCCCGTCTTACTATCCGGCTGGGTCTGAATCAATGTTTCCTGCAAAACCTGATTGACCGTTTTTTCGTCTCCTGCAATGCTGATAGGCAGATATTGTTGATAAGAATGCAACATAGCTACACTGTTCTCTTTGAAAGCAGTTCTCAGCACCCGGTACAGTTCATTATAAGAGATTTGATACAACAATAACTTTTCCTGGTTAATGCTAAGGTTCAACTGATTTTCGAAAGCAATACCCGTCGGAGGTATTCCCGTTTTTTGCCTGAACGTCTGTTCCAGTCCGCGTAAGGTACCAGGTTCGGGTGCCTTGTCTTTATTACGGGCATACAACTCGGCCACAATATCAGCCTCCCCTGTCACAAACAGTTTTTCAAAAACAGTCTCCGGTGGAGAAAACGAAATTACCGCCAAGGGATAGCGCTCTTTCAGCCTTTTATAAATCTCTGACTGCAACGGAGCAATCTCCTTCGAAGTTTCTGTCTTAAAATACAGTTCTGCCTCTGATGACGACAACTCCTGCTCACGATTCAAGATGTAATCCTGCAGTCCGATGGAGGCCGTCTGCTCTACAGATTGCCCCTGCAACTCACGGAACAACTCGTCTACACGACGCTGATTTTCGTCCACATGGATGTTCTCGTTCCATTCGATACGGGTGATCAATTCATTTTCATCGATGTCCGGCATTCTCTCCTTATCAATAAAGAAGAAAAAGAAAATACATAGCGGGAAAGAAATAACGCAGAACAGTACACTCAGCGTTTTATGGCTAAATACCCAATCGACTCCTTTATCATAGAAACGATCCAAGGTATGTTCTTTCAACGGATTGTTAATCTTCAGCCTCAGCCACTTCGGCCCTCCTTTTATTCCGGTACGATAGACCAACATATACAAAACAGGAAGCAACATGATACCTGTAAAATATGAAACCATCAGTCCTACCGTTACGGCAAAGGCCTGATCGTAAAAAATAGCACCTGCGATACCGCTCATAAATACCAAAGGCACAAATACGGCAATTGTCGTAAAAGAAGAACTAAGCATAGGAGTTACCACCTCGCTTGTTCCTGCCACACAGGCTCTCCTCAACGAATAGCCCTTTTCCCGGTATTGTGATATATTTTCAGTTACAATAATCGAACTGTCGATCATCATACCCAATGCAAGGATCAATCCGGACAGGGAGATGATGTTGAGAGACATCTTACACAAGTAGAAAAACAAGAAACTGATGACAATGGATACCACCATACTCAGTCCAATAATAAAAGGAGATTTGATATCGCCCAGGAACAGTACGGCAACAATACAAATAAAGAAGAAACCAAGTGAAAGATTCTGCTGGAGATTGGATATCGTATAATCCAGCAGTTCAGTTTGATTTCGACTCACACTAAACTCGATATCCGGATAGATCTTTTTGAAATAGTCCATCGTTTCCGACAGTGCCTCCTTCATTTTATCCATGTTTTCGTCAGCTTGCTTAATGATGGCAAGAGTCACCGCTCTCTTTCCGTTCGAAACGGATACTCCTTTTTCTTTAACCGGCACCACCGCTATGCGACAGAATTCTTTCAACTGTATGATACGGTCTCCCTTCCGGATATAAATGTTCTCCACATCTTCCGAGGTACGAAGTAAAGTAGAAAATTTAATGTTGTATTCATAGTATCCATCCCGCACAGTCATACTCCCCGGCTCCACATTGTTTTGTGCCAAAGCCGTTTCAATATCTTCAATAGACAATTCGAGCATAGCCAGTTTGTCCATATCAGGCACAATCTGCAACTGTCTTTCCAACAATCCGGTAACGTCTACCATTGCCACTTCGGGCAATTGTTCGATACGGCGCTTGATGACCGATTCGGAAAACTCACATAAATTCAGAAATGCCCTTTGATCTGTCTCTTCATAAGCACTGTCCGTCTTTAGGGTCAGGTTCAGATAGAACACCGGAATATCGGTTGCACTTGCCTTAATCACCTTCGGACGGTCCGTATCTTTTGGCAGATAATTCATAGCCGCATCAATTTTTTCATTGACCTCTATGAACGCCAAATCCGTATTGGTACCAAAATCAAAATTAAGCCGGATAATACCTGCACCATCACGTGTTTCGCTGGACATGTCTTTCAAAGCAGCCACTTGAATCAATTGCTGGCGGATAGGCTTCACTACTGTGTTTTCCAATTCACGTGCCGAAGTATTCTTCGCTGCTACCTGTACGGTAATCTCTGGGATAGAGATATCCGGCAGCAACGATACCGGCAACGTGAAATACGTCACCAACCCCACTATGAAGCAAGCCGTAAAAGCCATCAATACGGCAATGGGACGTTGTATCAGGAATTTAATCATAATTGTTTTGTGTTAGTGATTCATCCTTATTCAATGATAGTGACCGGAGCTTCGTGTGCCAGATTGATGTTTCCGGTTACAATTACAGTATCTCCTTCTGTCAGTCCATCGGCAACACTATAGCTGTCAGCATTTTCCAGAGCGGTATGAATATAGTTCCACTGAGCCATCTTTCCATCTTTCAAAGTAAACACAACCTGTTTGCCCGACCGAAGCACCACTGCACTTTTAGGAATCACCAACTGCTCTCCCAACGAACGGTGCACACTGACACGCACATTCATTCCGCTAAACAGTCTGCCTGCCCCGTTCACCCGGGCTTTCACCTTCACCATTCCTTTATCGTCCACCAATGGATTGATTTCCGATATATTTCCTTCATGTACTGTCGCCGCATCAGAATAAGGTTTAATCACCACCTTATCTCCATTCTTTATTAAAGGCAACTCACTTTCCAGCACGGTAAAGTCTACTTCCATTCCCTGCATATCGATCACCGTGCAGAATATTTCCGAAGTATTCGCCAGATTATAAGGCTTCGAAAACAAGTTAGCAACTACCCCGGCAAAAGGTGCTATCAATGTAGCATGCTCTGCATTGTATTTTGCCATTTCATATTGCGATTTACTTTGGTCATAACCACTCTTCACCTTCGCCAATTTCATGGTTTCTTCGGGTACCTGACTGATATCATCTGCCGGATAACCTTGACTGATAAGCACATCACGCAACTCGAGCTCGGATTTTTTCAAAGCATCTTCTGCCTGTGACAACAGATTGTCAAGTTTGAACTTATCCAACTCTGCCAACTTTTGTCCCTTCTGCACCCGGTCTCCGTTCTTCACCCAAATATGAGCTATCACCTCACCACTTTCAAATCTCAGATCAGCCATTCCCTTGGCAGATACTTTTCCATTACTCACCAGTTCATGGTTGAATACCTGCTTCTTCAAGGTCATAACGGACACTTCATTTTTCGTGTCGGGCAACACAGTTTCCACTCCTTTTTCAGAAGCACTTTCTTTCTTCTCACCGGAACAAGCTGTCAGCATTGCCAATGCCAGGCAAAGCGTATAGAAGGGATATTGGTTTTTCATAATGTTATTAAACTTTTCTCTATTAATTTATGGTTGCAAATATAGTTGGTTATTTTCTAACACACAAAATAAATGGCGGACTAAATCCTACTGGCGCACCGTCATTAAAACACTGATAATTTGCTATTTACGATTTTTACGTTACTAACAGAGGTGGACAAAAAACATTTCACCCCGGTTAATCCGTAAAAAATCAGATAATCCTATCGCATTTCATCCTCTATTCTCACTATTATACTCATTCCTCTTCACGGTAGAAACCTGCTTATCTGATATCCTATTTCCGGAGAACAAATATAGCCGGCATTGAAACCAAAGCCGGAATGACCTCAATCGAGACCCTAAATATAATTGCTAATATTTAAAATGCCAAAAGAAAAAGCAGACTTTTTTTTGCATTTAAAACATATTAATCATTTACTTTTCTGCTTTTTACGATTTTTTCGTTACTTACATTTACAAGTAGCTTCCTAATTTCTTCTCTCATCTCTCTTACGGCAGTCGACTGCACTTTAGGTTCTTTAGTCAAGACCAATTCCGCCATTTTCTGTAATTTATCCCGTTGTAAATACTCAGGAACAGCATACAGTTTTGCCAGCAAGTAATATGGATAAATCCGGCCCGGCAATAAATGAGTGGAACGTAATAACCATTTTTCGGCTTCAGCATATTCTCCCTTTTCCTGAAAATTCTTACCAATAATATTTAGTATCATCGGATCGCAACTTCGGGTAGAAGCCTCTTTTAATAATAAGATTGAAGCATCCGCCTCCTTTAATTTATGCAAACAATGCCCGTACTCAAATAAAAAGGCCCCTCTTTTCTTCAACTTCGGATATAAACGCTCATAGCCTTCTTTGGCACTTTGATAAGCTCCTGCCTGATATAACATGCGACAATTAGCCCAGTCTTTACACTCTTTATATACGTCCGCCTGCTGCCAATAGTATCCGGAAATCCCCAATACACAGGCAAAGACCAGTTGCCAGGCAAGAAAACGATCTGCGACACAAGCCATCAATAAAACCAGTAAAGAGATAACAAAGGCGGGCAACTGCATCGGATAAGAAGAAAAAGCAAATACCAGCAACGAGATTATTCCACCACATACGCCTAAACGCTTCGAGCCGACACCTCGCCACAGGCAAAAACCAACAAAAGCCAAGAAACAGAACAAAACCGGAATTCCCCGTTCGACTGCAATCTGCAAATATTCATTAAAAGCATACTCCGGACTTCCTGCCACCAGTTCTTCACGTAGAGAATAATCTCCTTTTGCAAAGTAAGTTTCCTGAGCTGTCCCGTATGCAAGTGCAAAACTCCCTTGACCATAGCCTGTAAATGGTTTTTCCATAACAGCCTGCGTACTGATTTTCCACATGAACAATCGTCCACTGGCTGAATCTTTTTTCAGATAAAACAGACAAACTCCTCCAACCAGTACAACTATACACAAAACTGAAGCAATTGCCACCATCTTTGCTCTTTTACGCATCCATATCCTCTTCAGATGTATCGGCCAGGACTTATGTACACCATATACCCAAATACCGGAAACAATGGCAGCCAACCATGCCGAACGGCTCATACCTGCCGGAAGCACACAAAGTATAAGAAACAATACTGCCAATGCCCCATAATATCCGGTCCACTCGATCCAGTTTTTATTTATCCTTTTTCGCAATTTTAGCCATTGATCCAGACAAAGCGGAAAGACCATGGCCAGATAACCGGAATAAGGCCCCGGATTAAAAAAAGACCCGGTCAGGGAGTATAGAGAATGATGGGAAGAAGTAAAACCATAAAGTTGTCTTAATCCATAAACAGCCTCGGAAGCAGCCAACGCTATAAGACTCCAGACAACTACCTGATAAAAATCCCTCCCCATATCATACCTCTTTTTATAATAGACAAAAGCCAACAATAAAAGTCCTGTAGCAGCCCCCATAGCGGCCTTTGCCAGATAAGCCCATTGTCCGGACAGTTCACCTGCCGGAAGCATCGGATCATTTACCCATACCACAGACAGCAATGTGCACACTATCGCCAAAAGTCCCCCACGGAGTATAATATGTATATAATCTACCTTCATCTCCGTCATTTTATTTTTTTAAATACCCTATCCCAACGAATTTTTTCACGCAAAGGATCATCCGAACGCCATATCGTAAATGCTCTTCCCACAATATATGATTCGGGCAGCATGCCCCAGTAGCGGGAATCTTTTGAGTTTTCCATATTATCCCCCGATACGAAATAATAATTCTCCATAAACTTATATTCTCTTATCACACTATCGCCCAGACAAACTGAATTCCCCTTTTGTTGCAATCTCTTTTTCTGTTCCCAATGAATCAATCTTCCATAAAGTAAACGGGACAACGTATCAATCTTCACTACCTGCCCCTTTGCCGGCACCGGAAGAGGACCGAACTCCTGAATGGTCCATCCCAAACGTCCGTCCCACGGAAAAGCATCTATCACAATCCCTCGCGAATCCTCTCTTCTGACCCGGGAAATCCGATGTTGTGCCTTCACATTCCCCAAACTGTCTTTTATCCCCTTGATATGATAATATCCCCTGCGTATTTCCAACGTATCTCCCGGAAGAGCAATGCACCGCTTCACATAATACTTCATTATATCGAATCCGATACTATCACTCCCATCCTGATAAGGGAAATTAAATACAAGCACATCGTTCCTTTTAAACGAGCCAAAGCCCGGCAGACGATAGATAGGAACGTCCTCACCCCGTAACGATGCAAAGATATTGAACAGTCGTGCCCCTCCGGTCCATTTATCCACTAATATCTTATCTCCCGAAAGTAAGGCCGGTTCCATCGAGTTTGAAGGGATCTTGAAAGAAGTCAAGCAAAATACCTGTAATACCATCCAGGCTACAAAAGCCACACAAGAATAGAAACAGATATTCACAATCCAGTTTCCGATTCGTTTCACCAGTTTCACCCAAACTTCTTTCTTCATATCTACATATATATTTTAATACGATCTCCCGTCAAGAATCGAAAGTAAAAGAGACCAAATAAAATTCCCGGGTTTTAGAAAAAGCAATCCCATAAAGTTTATTAGGTTCCCGGATCGAAGCACAAATTCTCAGAATGAGGCAATCAGTATTATATTTGATTAATTCCCGGCCGTCCCAATCAAAAACAGATAAGTTATTGAATAAATTGGGATTCTTGTCACCTATAAATACACTATAAACCTTTTCATCCGTGGCACATAACGCAGAGAAGCCCCAAACAGTCTCCCCTGTGCTTTGGATAGTTCCGGATAAATATTGCACAACCGGAGGATAAAATTTTCGGATAGCTTTTAATTCTATGCTTTTTGATAAATCAAATAATTCAAGGACTCCTCCATATAAAGTTCCCACAACCATTTTTTTACAATCCGGAGATACCGCAATTGCAGGTGATAACCAAACGGAACGTTCTTCCGGAGTATCTATAGGAAAATCGTTATAATCAGCCGACACTTCAGTATCGGCCAATATCCGAAAACGTTTTTGCTGATCCGACTTTGTTCCCAACTGACCATCCACCAGAAATTTATCATCCCGAAGTCCCCACACCCGGCGTACTGTAGCTCCTAAATTATAAAAAGGCTGTTCTTCTATCAATGTTCCCCAATTATCATCCTCTTTATCAAACTGATAAGTCAATAACTTCATAGAAGATTCATCATACACCGAAATTTTCTTTTCACGTGCATCATAATAGCACATGTTTGCAGTAGTCACTTCACCCGGTCCCTGTCCCCTTCTTACAAAACTTCCAAGCAATTGGCCTGTGCTCTTATCATATACTTGCAACCATGTATTATCAACCAAAGCCAATATAAAGATATAGTCCTCACTAACAGCCATATCCAAAGGATAGCTGATCAGCAGTTCGTCCGACAAACGATGAGCATGTATGTTCTTTACTTCCGGAAACGTAGGAGGTGCATAAGCACTATGTTGTTTCTGACAAGAACACAAAATAGTTATTAAACAAACACACAATAACAACTTCTTCCACATATATTAGTCAAGGCTACATATTATGATATTTTTTCTATACTCGCAAAAATAATACATTTTAAATTATAAACACATCTTATTCGTAAAAACATTACCAAATGTTTTAGATCCTGTTTAAAAATGATTGAAACAAAAGATTAAGAAGGTTTCCGTATTGTGCAATCCTGGGTGAAAAGACACTTTCCTACAAAAAACGCATTTCGATCTTCCATCTTCCACCTTTTTAAGTTTAATTTATTAATAATCAATACAATAGCATGGTGAAAGATCGTGTTTTTAAGCCATTTATCTTCCACCTCCATCTTCCATCTTCCACCTCCGTTTTTAAGGGATAAATAAGCTATAAATATCTGATATGCACATACATATAGTTGGTTTTTTATCTATTTATGTCTATTATTGTATTTTGTTTTTCTTGCTATCTTTAGTGAAAATGGTCTTTTCTTTATCCCGTCCCGCATACCTGTGCCCATGAGCCCAGGTATGCAGGCCCATAAGCCCGGGTACACAGGCCCACAAGCCCGGGTACACAGACTCAGATAACGGTGCAGAATAAAGACGTAACATCCTTATTATAAGCGCGTTAACAAAGTAACATTTTCGATATCATTTTAGAATAATCTTTGTTGTGGATATGGATAGTTTGTTCAAAACTGTTCCCTGGCTCCCCAAAATCCCACTCTACTTTTTTAGGATTGCTAACCTGCAATACTATCATTTATATTCCTTTTCAAAAAAGCCTCTGACTCCGAAATACATCCACCACAGCCCACATTAGATATAATCACAATATTTCCATACTATATCCAGTTTCCTCATAATTTTAATAGTTCAAATGTTTTAAAACGCATTATATCATCATCCTCTGACTCCACTTGAATGTGAAATCCATCCGGACCGACAAAACATTGATTTAATAAATAAAGTTCTTGGGGTAACATTGTTTCTCCCACAATTTGAAAGTTCTTATCTAAAATAGTCACTGACATTGGTTTGCGCAGCACCCCCTCTTTAGGATCAATACTACTGTCTGGATGTCCTGCCAAACGATAGTAAACCTCTCTATATGAGTCATAGTGAATGCATCCATAATTCAAACTATGGACATAGTGATCTCTATCGGCTTCTGGAGAAAAATGTTCGAAATCAAGACTTTTCTCAACTGGTTCAATAACGATATCTTCTTTAGTTCCGGCATAAAACTCATGATATTGCAGTGAGTCTACATGATGTACTCTTATATTATGATCGGCAGCAAAACTAATAACCAGTTCATTATTAGGAGACAAGGTATAATAAGGGAAACGATATGTAAAACTACCCCCCCAATTTCCCGAATGGTACATAGATGGATAACTATCAGAATATCTAATAGTGTTCTTCTGCAAATTATAGAAAGCCATCACAGGACGATTTGAATCATTCTCACCCTCAAATTCATAAAAAAGAGTTCCGGACAACAACAATTCATCACCTATTTTTAAAATAGGAGAATTTGTACGCGGAAACAATTCAGAAGGTGCAAAAATGGAATCTCCTTTCAAACGTCTGACAATGTCTATTCGTTTCTTATCTTTCACATGACTACTATCATTCGTCAGGTACAGATAACGTGTCATCCTATCATACAAATAAATCGAATCTTTATTCAAAAACAAGTATGAAGTAATACTGCCAACTCCATTCGAGCCCTCCTGCTCAAACTTAATCTTACCCATATTTTTCACAGTCCCGTAATCATACAGTACAATCGAGTTATCATAGTTATTTATAAACGAAAAAACCAGTTTTCCATCCATATAGATCAATTGTAAATAATCTGATAATTGAACCGTTTCACTGTCCAACGGAAAACATTTATCTTCCTTCGCTACTAATGTATAATCATCAGTTCTATGAATTACAGTTTTCTTATCCTGCTGACAAGAACCTACAACTATCCCCAATAAAACTACAAATACAAAACTCCTAATCATTATCATAATACCAATAAAATGCTATATTTATACTATACTAAATTATCAATTCCGCTCAGATTTCCTTTAACGATGCTACAATCCCTTTGACCTGTGGAAGTAACTCCAGAAACATAGAACAGGATGAGAAACTAATATAATACACGCATTTATTCCCTTGCAAATACCATTCGACTTTCTGTAGCGCTGATAATTCATTAGTTTCCGGATGGCGATCGGCTTTATAAGAAGAGACAATCATCTTTTTTCTACCATTAATCGATCTATATATAACCTTTACCCGAGTAGCATCTGCTAATGCCGAAACACTGTCCCTCTCAAATATTTCCTGATAACATTTACAGTTTTGTACTTCTATAATAGTCAAAACAGAACCACAACGATCTTTACGCTTAGAATATACCCTCATAAACTTTGTCGTTTCATACCCTTCTCTTGTACGCCTCAAAGGTTCATCACAGGAACGCACAGCAGAAGGGCGATTCCATCCTTTAGGCACTTCAATCACATACGTCTCACCACGCAAAAGATCTCCGTGGGGTTGAGAAACTTGCGCAACAACCTGAGCACAAAATAAAAAACTTAAAAGAAGCAAAGCTGTCAATTTCATAACTGGGGTAAATTGAATACATAAATATGATCTTCGTCCTCCACAAAAACGCCATAAATCTTATGTGCAACTTCATCAACAGCAAAAGTGTTAATAAAACAGTCGAGTTTATATTGTATGAGTGGTTTCCCTTCCCAATCAAAGACTTGAATATTAGGGGTTGTTTTCCTATCCTCTACATCTTCTGTTGTCATATCCAGATTTAGCGTATAAATGTAATTATCCGTCGTGTACACACATATAGGATGTATAAGCCTCATATTATCATCTACCTCCGGACATTCCTGTCCCGGGAAAAGATCTAAAATTACATCTCTTTTTAGTTTTCCATCCTGGCCATAAATTCTGAAACGGCGTATATGTTGGTAGAACGAAACGAAACAACTCTTATCAGGCTTGGCGACGGTCATCTTTATATACGCTTGATTCCTGCCCAAAACAGATCCGAAACGTTCCTCTGTTTCGGGATATTCTCCCCATGATTCATGATTTCCGTCAGGATAAAGAAACCTAAATTCTTTTTCATTCTCAAAGCCGCCATTACAACAGTAGCTGCTATCGGAAATACTTATCAAGTCATTAAAACAATTAAATCCATAATTTAAAGTCGAAGTCTGTACGGTAGCTTTATCTTTCTCAACACTAATATGTTTCAGGTTAATTCCGTCTAACATGACAAATCCATTCTTTTGATATTTCACAGGGGTAATAGAAGGGAGAACGAAATCATTCGGTCCCTGCCCCTGTGTTCCAAAACTATATTGAAAAGTCAAATCCGGCAAATGGAAGCATTGAAACATAGTATCCATTTTTTCATTGAATACTATCAGATTACTATCACATAAAACTAAACTCCGTGGATACAATAACACCGAAGGAACCTGTATTCTATCGGATTTCAAATTTATGGTATGCTCAAATTGAGCATAATGCATAATCCTATCAGATTCTATACAACTTGATACAGTTATCAATAAAATCCCCCATAAAATTCCACGAACTCTCAATCTTTTTTTCATGATAATCAAACTTTTATGTCAGCTTTACGCCACAAAGTTTGAGAAAAAAAAGGGCTTTAAGGGACAATTACAGGTCAAAAAGCAGTAAATTCAGGTCATTTGAGCATTTGTATCATACCCGACAAAGAAAATCAACATAGTTTTCTTTTTATGGTCTGATATTTTCATCTTTCTACCACTTCACAAAGAAAACCTGCCGACCTGCCTCGTTCCGAAATACAGTTTCCTCTTTTCCTCTTGATAAATTTCGGAGCCAAAGCACTGCATTTTGGGGAATATTATCATAATGCAATGTTAATTCTGTAGCCACTTGCTTACCCAACGAGATCCAACCATTAAATCCATCCTGATAATACAACTCATACTGATCTCCTAACCGAATAAAGTTATCATCGTTACGAGGCATATAGACAATCTTTCCGATCTTTGCCGCTTTCCCTAAATCAAGTGTCACAAAAGCTCCTTTTTCTTTGGTGAGAAAAAAAGTTAGCCCATCGCCATCATTCACTTTTAAACTATCGAACCGGTCATCCGCAATAAAAGTATTACTGCCACCAACAACTTTCGCACAAAGCTTCTCTTGATCATCTGAATTTCGGAACAACTGTAGTTCAGCCAGTTGAAGTGGCTTATCGGGAGGTGATGTGTAACGAATATACCGATACTTCTTTTCCGATGGCGGATAAGCTGCCTGATAGCTTACCTTAGGAGTATCTACTATCTGATACAGCAGGCAAGCATCCGAGAAGTCCAAATGATTAGCCCCTTCTATCTTACTTCCCACCACAGCACTGAGATAATCTTTCAGATATTGCCGTAACAAGAATTTACGATTCAGATCCATACTTTCTTTTTTGGAAAAATCAGGCTTATGATACTTCACCTCTCCCTTTTCATCCACAAGAAAAGGGTATCCGGCCGCTACCCACTTAAGGCCATTAAAATAAAGTGGTTGAAACAAAATGCCCGGTTCCACATTTGTAAATGTAGCTTTGTTTCCTTTCTGCAATGTAATATCTATTGGCATACACCCTTCCAACGTAAACACGCCTAAACAAATGTATTTCTTGTTAACCTGAGAATCAATTTCGATTTCAACCTGGTTTGCCGGAAAATAATCATCAGTCACATCTTTCAGATACGGATCTTTCAGTGGGAACGGAACCGACTGATCACGCCGGATACCCGATATCTTTTCCTGCTGCGCTCCAAAGCATTGCCTGTACACCTTCCCTTTTTCACGTTTATCATTTCCTCCCCGTTCCACTTTAGTCTGAATAAACCAGAAAGGTACATATCCCCCTGTTGTATCCCTCAATACATTCCAGACATGTCCGGCCCCTTTCCCGGGACCATAATGATAAATGTCTGTAGCGGCGGGAATACCCAGAGCACGTAAGACATAAACCGTAAAATCACAAGAAGCCTCACAACTTCCAACCCTATTGGCCAGCAAAAATCCTGCACCCAGATGCGGTAGTTCCAGCTCGACACTATACCTGAAATCTTTTTCCTGACGCAAATAGGTTCCCAAACAATCAGTAGCTTCCACAACATCTGTCCCTTGGTAGAGCGAATCCAATATAGATTCATAACGCTCTTTATACCAACTACGCCACTCCTCTAAAGGTTCATCCCCGACCCGATACGGTAAAATCAACTCGCAAAAATCATCAAACGGCAAATATTTATTCCAAGGTCGTTTTTCCCAAACCTCAAATGCTTGATCAATGTGATGAATCAGGAACTCAGCTCTAATTACCTTAGCATCATATACCCTTTTTAAAGTCCGATAAGAGAAATGCTCCCACTTTTTACGAGCTTCCTTATTTACCCAACCATCCGTATGTACTGTAGCCGCATGAATTGCTTTTAAAGTATCCAACTGCCACCCCTCATAACTAAAATAACGAGGCATATTTTCAATCAGAAATCGTGCGGCATCCTGTTTCAGCCCGCTATCCTTATAGTGTTCCAAAACTTTCTCAAGTTCTCCCCTATTCTCTCCGGCAAACTCCAAAGCATACTTCAGCCGCTTGTTCTCCGTACAAGAACAGCAGACAACAGCACCCAATAATCCGCAAAGCAAATAGGTCTTCATCATAATTTTCTTCTTTCCTGATACCCCAATCATACTATGTTTCATAAAAAGCCGGCTTACAATGAATTGCAGCAAGTTTACCAACTACTCCTAGAAATAAACCATTGAACAAAATCGCCCCCCTTGGTTATTTGTCCACCACAACCCGATCGTCAGCCGGCAATATTTTTACCTTTATTTAGCGTCTCCTTTTATCTTCAGTTGCAAAGGCGAAGATTCCGAATTGCAATAAACCGTGATTGTTTTGTTAAAATGCTCCGGATGCTCAGCTTTATAAGTTACCGCTATATCTATCGATTTTCCTGATTGAACCGGTTCTTTTGAATACTCTACGGTAGTACATCCGCACGAAGTGTTGATATCATCAATCACTAATAGATTCTTACCGGTATTCTGTATAGTAAAAATACATTTTTGTTCTTTCTTCCAATCAAACATACCCAAATCCATAGACAAAGCATCTATCTTCACCTCTGTTTGAGGACATTTTTCATCTGGATGAAATTGGCCGCCGGAAATTATATTCAAAAATAAATCTTTAATTTTAGAATTATGAATGGGGTTACCTATTGCTACAATTTTATTATCTTCATCAAGTAGAAATGTCTGAAGCATCATATCACCAGGAATTTTATTGGTATCATAAAATGTATTTTCCAAATCCAAACAGATTGGATAAGTAAAATTATCATTTTTAAGTGCATAAAAAATATCTTTCTTCATTTTAGGATAAAAAATAAAAAGAAAAGAAGTGTTTTTTTCGGACAGGCTATCAACATCGACAATAAATTGTTTCCATTTAGCTAACTTTAATTTACAGCTAATACAACCAATAGAATCCACATACATTACAATCCTATATTTAGTTTTTGGAATTGTAACATCTATATTTTGACCATCCATATTAAAAAACACTAAACTATCGGGAAGTATAAGATTTTGGCCCACCAAATCCTTAACTATAAAAAGATTTCTTTCTACATTTTGATTTTTACATGAACATACCCCTAATACAAGCGAAATCAACAACAATATGTTATAATATTTCATTTCTAATCTTTTTTATTCCCTACCACCTTTAATGCATAATTTTCTTGTAAAGTATTCAACTGAACCACAGAAGCAACCTCAAAATATCCATTTTTACTAGATGTATCTACAATCATATATATATAAGATGACTCTCCTGTTCTCAGTAAAGAATCTGTAACAAAAACTTTAGTGCAATTACAAGACCGATAGATTTTATTTACTTTTATATCATGAGAACTAACATTGGTAAATTTGAAAGAACATTTCAGTAATGTGTCATTCATAATAGTGCCAACGTCAACTCTTCTTTTATTAAAAATAACCTCATCTTTACTTTTCTGACCAAAACATATACAGATATTCACAAATAAAAAAGTGATAAAACATGAAAAAGTTTTCATTCTATTCGGAATTTATAAAAAACAAAACGTATATCATTCTCTGTTTCTAAAGGTAATTTACGTACTCCATAGTACCAGCCGTTATTGTATCCAAGAAACATAAAGTAATTGGGTACATCTATATCAGCCAACATATTTGAGTTTTGATACAACTGCACTCCTGTTTTTCTTATAATTCTCTCTTTCACATAAGTTCGAATCAACATATTAGTTTCAGGTACATAATCTAATCCAGCACTTGAACCAACAGTCTTATAATCTTTCATAAATGTCTTCCCCTCGTCAAGTTCTGTTGTTTGCGTATAATTACGATCAACATCTCTACCTTCAAACCCCATAGTATAAATAAGTTCATCCGGATACAAATAAACATAAATCAACGAATCCACATAATGATTTACATATACAGTATCTCCTCTCATTGCAAAACGAAAAGATTCAAAATTCGGAATAGGTTTTTCGTGATAAATTTCCGGCATTTTTCCCGTGACACGTTCAACCATCATAGTATTTACGTTCAATTCCCCAAAAATGTGCAATTTATCATAACGATCTGATTCTATCTCTTTCTCCGAAACGAAACGATCTATTAAGTTTACAGGAAAAATTATAATAGAGTCATTTAGATAGTAGAAATCAACTCCATAGTCAGTTAAATACATCATATTATAAGCTCTCGGAGAGTCATAATCTTTACATACTCCATTCCAACCGAAATTAATTCGTCCATGATGAAATAATTCATAATCCTGTTGTTTAAAGGAATGAAGCATTATTGAATTATCAACAATTAAACACTGATCCTTTTTATTTCGAATAGGATAAGCAAACATAAATTCATTTAATTCTCCAGGGCCATTGCCTTTTCTAAAATGTTCAGCAACAAAATCACCAGAATTAGCCTTATAATCATAAAATTTAGAATAATATGTATCAGCAAACGTAATAATAGAGTCAACTAAATAAAAATTTCCCCAACCACTGGTATAACTGGCATCAACAATTACCGAATCCAAATATATTTTCTTATTTAACAGGCTCTCTCCAGAATGAGGAATATTCTTTGCTTGACGACTACATGCAAACAAAAAACAAATAAGCAACAAGAATGCTATTTTTTTCATAATATAAACCAATAACTTTATTTCAAAGACTAAGATTCATATGTTTTTACTATCACATATGAATCTTAGTTCATTATTAACCTACTTGTTTAACGACAATTTCCATCATGATTAGAACAAGGATCAGCTCCACAATAAGCCAGGTTCCCAAGAGCGGAGCAAACATATCTGCCATCTGAAGCCCTACAATAACATTTAACGGTTTCACCACCTCCTTCACCTGTATCGGCCAAAGCCTCTACATTAGCTAAAGTCAAATCAGACAAGGTTGTTTCAGCTTTTTGGTTCTGATAAATGTTATAACCAGCAGACATAATAACAATAGCAATACTCAATGCCACATAAACTCTCTTTTTCATATATATATTCATTTTTACTAACGTAGTTTTGTATATTTCTGTCTCCTTTCTTGGAAGAGCCAGCTCCCTCCAGCAGAAAATCTAAATGCTTCATTTATGTTTTCCATCAGTTTTTTATTATATTTGTGCCTGTTAAACCTCCTTTTCTAAAGGTTGTCAGGAGCGGAGAAATAGCTTCCCTATCGACAAGTCGGCTTTACCCGCTCCTTTTCGAACCTGTTACACTTGACCTTAACTAAAGCGGAACTCCACAATGGGCTGGTCATTATTAACATCTGTCGCTGTAATAGTCTTATTTTTTTCATCTACATGGAAACCTGTGATATAACGATCTAAGGTGTATTTACACAAAGGTTCACCCTCAAGATTAAATACATAAATATACTGTCCACCATCTGTAGCTCTTCCTTCCTTCTGGTGTTGCGCCATGATCTCTTTAAATGTGCGTCCATGAAAAATAGCGTAAATAGCATCATCTGTAACCTGTACATCCGAGAATCCCATGATCCCGTCAGGAATTGCATAGCCACCTGCCAACTTAAATTCCGGCTCTCCTTTTGGACCTTGACAGACTTTATGAGAACCATTTTGAAGATTATAAATTTCAAGAATCTCTCCTAATTGAGTAGCGGCAATCAACACACCATTGTGAGGATTGTAGTCGATAAAACTACGCCAAGCTTGTGCCAAAGCCGGACGAGCTTCCTTCAAGGCTTCTTCATTGGAAGAAGGAATTGTTCCACTTTTCTTCAAGAACTTTCCCTGCCGGTTCACCCAGCAAAAACGACTATCTCCCGAATAGTCGGGAATTAGAAAAGTAGTATCATTGAATGCAACAAAATCGAGAGCACGCAGAATGCTGTCTTTATCGAAAGAGATCGCTTCTGCACGCAGAAGCGAATCTCTATCCGAAACAAACTCAAACCTAGTTAACTCGCCTTTGTTGGCATCTAAAGTCCAATACGAACCATCTATACATTTCACTGTTTCTACTGAAAGCATCTCTTCCGGTGAATCTCCCCGCCTGCCAAACGAAGACAGATAGTGGAAATCAGGGTAATGAAAAAGATGACAATACACATCACTACCATGTAAATCCAAGACGACCGCCTGATCACCGGACACATGAATCCGAAACGGATAACGCATATAAACTGAATCAAGCTGAATCACCTTGGAGTGTAGTGTCTCTTCTTTTGGAAAAGAAGCATATAACATCCTATCTTTTGGAGAATCTGAAGTACATGCAGTAAACGTCAACAGAAAAACGAGAAATGTCAGATAGTATCTCATAGGTCTTAATTAATAATAATATAGTACTTTGGATCCGTCATTGGGACAAACCACTGAACCATATCCGACACACATAGCGGGGGAAGTACCTTCTCCTGTCGCCAATGCCTCTATGTTCATCATTACTAATGATGAAGGATCTTCTCTCTTTTCTCTTATAAATATAGAGACTACAACTACTGTAATAACGACTAATACTGCTAAAATCTTTATTTTCATTTCGCCAATAATTTAATAAATATCAGCAAAGATAAGCGAGCAAATAGAAGCGCACAAATATTCTACGTCAACACTTTTATTGATAACGTCATTTTATTTAATGACGTCTAAATATCAATATATTAAGTTCCAATAAAATAGCAATTGATTTTATCATTAATACGACAAACAAGGTGGTAAATTAAAACTTTTAAAGTAACTTTGCAGCACCAACACAAGATCTGACAATATGAATAAAAGAATATTTTTAGTAATCGGGGTCATCATACTTTTTATTATGATTGCTATAGGTGTTTCAACCTATACAATCATCCACTCTCTTATTCAGAAAGAAAAAGAAACTTTCAGGCCACAAGTCGAAAATGTTCTGAAAGAAGCAGTTATTAACAATACAATTCAGAAGAGCAAATATTTACCTTTAAACGGTTTTAATAACTCACCCAACAAGATAGGCATGTACGAAACTCGTACTTTCTGCTCAAAAGATACCCTGTTTACCTATCAACATAAAATACAGGACATGGATACTGAAATATTCTTCGCACGCCAATTAGGCTTACTTATGATGGACAGTTTACAGAGTACTGACATACAGAACTTAATAGTTGAAAATTTAGACAAAAATGGGATAAAAGGATATATCAATGCCGGTATTATTGTTTCCAAACATTTACAGAGAGAAATATGGAGTCAGCCCCCAAGTAGTATCCCCCACAATGCAGAAATGATTATCTATCGTTTAGAAAATGAAATTGTCAATGTAGATTACATCATGTATATCGACTATAATTTCTCAACTTTGTGGAAGCGAATGCCTAAAACCAATATCTACATCAATTTAATAGTGGAACTGATTCTCATCTACATCATCATTCTGTTTATACGATATCATAGGAAGTATCGAAAAAATACATCAGTACCAGCAGCCGATACAGCAGCGCCTGCACCTCATATCATCGAAACCATACCAGTCGGCAGTAGTGTAGAAACAGAAAAGCAAACTAATTCTACCATAAAAGAAGAGTTATCATTAAAGGATCAATTTGTTTTTGAAAAAGATTTTGTCTTATTCAAAAACCATCCGATCAAAATGCCTAATCAGCAACAAAAAATATTAACTTTTTTCTTAAACAGTCCAAATTACAGAATAAATAAAAGTGATTTAAAGAAAGAATTCTGGCCCCAAAATGCTGATCCAACCAATAATATGACAAGTGCCATCAACAAATTAAAAAGAATTTTGGAAGAAATAGGCAGCAAATATACGATCATAACAGACAAAAAAAACGAAGAATGTTATATATTGGTAGATGACAAAACCACATAAAAACAGGAAGTTAACATTGTAACTTTACGAAGTTAACATCGTAATTGCAAGAAGTTAACTTCGTAAAATTACGATGTTAACTTCTTGTAGACTATCTTATTAATTTCTTCCTCTCCATAAGAACCCTAAAAGCACACAGAATAAAAAATGTGCGAGATACATCACGCACCCCGCACACAGCAACCATTTAAGTATTAAACAATTAAACTAAAAACATATGATAGTACTATATAAAAAAACAAGTCCCAATCCAGTGTTACATCAATGTTAACACCGAGATGAAACTACTCTTAGAATCTTCTCACACATATACTCATTCTCCTGTAGGAGTTTATTAGAGCAACTTTTCAACTCAGACTGCTCCATTTCAAATGCCTTATTTATCGCAATAGATAAATCATATAATGGAAAATACCCTCTATCACTCTGAACAGGTTTTGCAGTAAAACCGGCAACATATTGACTCATAAACGTAGCATCAGTAACTAAACCATTCCAACCATAAGAATCAACAATAATCACAGGCTTATGATTTAAAACAGCTTGAGCAGCGAAAAGTCCATCACTTATGATTAAATCAGCCTTCGAAGCATGCTCCATCACTTCGGAGGTCTGGCATAGCTGCGCTTGGAAAGTTTGTACAACCCGAGTGAAATCACGTAATTTCAAATCGACTACAGACGTAGTACTCCACGTGGAATATCCTTTCAGCAGAGCTAAGACCCTCAATATAGAATGAAACTCATTAACCCAAATCAAAATAGATTTCTTTTCATTATCATTCACATTATTCGTCCATCTGTCACGAGAGGGCAACAAACAAGTATCACCCATTAATTCATTGACTGACAACAAATTGTTTTGCAAATTCATTTCTTTAACACGAACATACTCTTCATCTTTAAAAGTGATAATCAAAGGATAATTTACCCACTCTTGTTCACTTACTTCCGATGTATAGTTCACGTCATACCCCGCACCTTTCAATAAGGAAACCAAGGCTTCCTGATTACCTAATTGCGTATACGTTCTGTCGCATGTTGATAATAAAATTCTCTTCATTATAACAACTATTCTACAATAAACTGTCCATATACATACCCACCAGCTGCATTGGTAAATTCAAGCACATAAGTTCCCGGAGTTAAATCAGCAATAGAGAACGAAGTAACCTGACCGGCAGCTGTTACATCCATAGAAGACGAATAAACTTCTTTTTTAGCATCAGTAATTTCTTTCACTGCAATATCTACATTACCTATAGCCTTTGAGAACTTAATAAATAAGGTAGAACCATCGATATCCGCAGAAATAGGAATAAGTGGATTGATAGAACGATTTCCTTCCTCAATAATTTCTCCATCCAAGATAATAGGTCTACGAAGAACTTCATTTGACATAGCATACATGGATTGTCCAATGAACAATGCCACAATCAATGATAAAATAACACGCAATTTCATATTTTATTTGTTTTGGTTTCGTCAAATATAGCGCATTTGGCTAAGATAGCAAAACAAATCACCCGGACAAATACAACAAGGGTTAATATCACATAAATCACTATATATAAGCAATTTACACAAACAAGCAGAGGCATATACCCGGACAACCAGCATAAAATTGAACTAATATTTCTGCAAGAAATTATCCAAATCATCGGATACTGATAAATTTAATCGTTTTTTCAAACGTCCTTTAGCCTTTGTCACCGACTCAGAAGTCGTTAGAAAAGCGAGTCCCAAAACTTCATGTGTAATGCCAAATTTCAACAAGCAACAAATTTCGATATCATGCTTAGTCAAATTAGGAAATTCCTTTTTAATACGTATAATGAAATCATTGTGTAAAGCATTGGATAGATGAAATAACTTATCCCAATCACCATCCAAAAGTTGTTTTTTATCAGAGGCATTTTCCATGTCCTCTTTCTCTCTCAACATTAGTAGTATACGAAGTCCTTGCATGTAGATAGCATAAAGATCACCATCATCACTATCTGGTATATTCCCCTTCTTCTCAACTAAATGAACAGATAATGTTCTATTCTGATCTTCAAGAACAGACACTTTTCCTTGTAATTCTCCTATCTGATTTCTATAATCTCGTAATGTTTCTTTTTGTAAGTTTCTATAACTATGTATTTGCTCTTGATACATTTCTATCTCGGTAGCATTCTGACGAATCCTTTGGCTAATATCTCTGATTAACTTCTGATTAGTTCGATATTTATAATAAATATATACAATAACCAATATAGCAATAAAGCCTATAAACGAACCGATTAAGAGAATGTTCTTTTTCTCAATACTGGCTTGTAAACTTTCTTTCTGCCATTTTTCACTATCATATTTACTTTGCAAATCAGCCATAGTGTTCCGAGTATCTATATCTTGAGTTAGTAATTGTAATGAATCAGCTATATCTTTATAACCAATGGCTCCTTTAAAATTATTCAATTCTTTTTCCAAATCATATAAACATTCACATGCATCTCTTTTTATAATAAGATTAGAACTTCTAAGACACAATACTAGATATTTCTCTGCATCTTTCAATCTATTCATATATAAATACAGATTTCCCAAAGCCAAATATCCTGAATATAATTTTCCCTGATCTTTTTCTTTTTCTATAAAAGATAAGAAATATTGTTCTGCACCGGCATAATCCTTCGCAGAACGATGAATTACTCCTAATTCTAAAAGTATTGATCCCACAACGGAAGATTTCTTAAGATTTGATATATACAATGCTTTATCATAATAATGGTAAGCACTATCAATTTGATTTTTATATAAAAATCCCCTGCCCAAATTCCTATAAGCATAAATCATATATAAAGAATCTGGTATCGAAGCATAATAATCAAAGGACTCTTTATAATCATTTAGAGCTGTATCAAGCAATTTTTGCCTACGATTTAAGTCTCCAATCTTTTCAGTCACAAGTCCCAGCAACTTAAACTGCTTAGTATTTTGAAGTACATCTTTCGCCTTTAAATAAAATTTCATAGCGTCTTCCACTTTATCAAGACTTTCCATCACTCTTCCATAATAATAGAAAGCTTTTCCTTTGGATACAATATCTTCAGTATAAGATCCATAATAACCAACCGCAAATTTAATGAGGGAATCCGAAGTAAATTTCATGTAATTCTTGTCCATAGCCTGAGTCATTAGCAGGCTATAATCTGCTTGAGCTTTGCCATGAAGGCTTTCAGGAGTTGGGATGTGCTTTAAAATAGTCATAGCACTATCCGGATCAGATTCCATTATTCTCTCAGCTTGAGACAATGATAATACAACTGTATCCGGTGTCGAATGACATGATACAACCAAAAGACCAAATAAAACAACAAAAAGATAACCAAATCGTAAGTGCGTGTTCATTTTCATTAAGTTTTTCGCAAAAATACGGAAAAAACTTAAAGTTTAACGATTTAAAGTTGCATTTTGTTCCATGCGCTGATGCTCTTCAATCAGCTCCATGTTTGATTTCGCTTTTGTAATAAAATCTTTTACTAATTTATTATTTTTAAAAGAATAAGGAGCATCTTTCATGATGTCCTCAATTTGAGGAGTCATAACCGGATAAGGCAAAGTACTGCAAAGCATCATAAATACACTTGGACCTAAAACCGTTTCGTAATTATCGGAAATAAATTTTTTGATAAAACCATTCATATCCTGCATCAACGAATCACCTTCGTGAGTCAGTTGTTCATGAATATCTGCCAAGTCAGCACCATCCATCACCATGCGTGCCTCTTTACGTTGCAACTCTTCTATCTGGATATCTAATGAGTTCTTTTTATCAATAAAAGCATAAAGTGCATTGTTCAAGGAGGTGCCTTTCGCAACCAATTCAGTATTTGTAATTGAAACTTGAATATTACCTTTTTCAATTACCAAAGGCATGATACTCTCGTCGCCAATATAAAGTGTAGCCATCACTACCGAATCCACTTTGCCTTTCATCGAAAACAATCCATGTATCACTTCTGCAGAATCAATATTAAGCCACTCACCGTTCTGAAGCACTTTAATAAAAAGCATCTTACCATCCAGGCTGGTTACAGAAGAGGCGCCTTCAATCTTATACTTACGGCTACAAGAAGTGAAAACAAAAAGCAAAAGTAAAAAAGGCAATACTTTATTCATAGGATACACAACTTTTTCGGTGACAAAGGTACAACGGATTCGTAAGCAAATGAAACATTTTATCAATATTTAAAACTTGTAAGACTCTTTTCTTTAATAATCCTTATAAACATCTATATAAGGACGGATTTTTCATTTACTTTATCTAAATTTGCACTTTCGGAGTTGACAAATAGTCAATGAGTTATTGAATTAGTCAGCCCGTTAACCCGTAAAATTGTAATCGTATAATATAGAAAATGTCTACTACCTACGCACCCTTTGCCAAGCCGCTATACGTAATGCTCAAGCCCGTAGGGGCTGTATGCAACCTTGCATGTGATTATTGTTATTATCTGGAAAAGTCCAGACTTTATCAAGAAAATCCCAAACATGTGATGAGTGATGAATTACTCGAAAAGTTCATCGAACAATACATCAATTCGCAAACTATGCCGCAGGTACTCTTCACCTGGCACGGAGGAGAGACATTGATGCGTCCACTCTCTTTCTATAAGAAAGCGATGGAACTGCAAAAGAAATATGCTCGCGGAAGAAGCATAGACAACTGTATACAGACCAACGGTACTATGCTAACCGACGAGTGGTGCGATTTTTTTCGTGAGAACAATTGGTTGGTAGGAGTTTCGATAGATGGGCCTCAGGAATTTCACGACGAATACCGAAAGAACAAACTTGGAAAGCCATCGTTTGTGAAAGTCATGAATGGTATCAATCTTTTAAAAAAGCATGGAGTAGAATGGAATGCCATGGCGGTAGTGAACGATTTTAATGCAGACTATCCGCTCGACTTTTATCATTTTTTCAAGGAGTTAGATTGCCATTATATTCAGTTTGCCCCAATAGTGGAACGAATTTTTCCCCATAAAGACGGACGCCATCTGGCATCCCTGACACAACGGGAAGATGGAAAAATAGCTGAATTCTCCGTTACTCCTGAACAATGGGGAAACTTTCTCTGTACACTTTTCGACGAGTGGGTGAAAGAAGATGTAGGTAACTATTATATCCAACTTTTCGACTCAACGCTTGCCAACTGGGTAGGAGAACAACCGGGTGTCTGTTCTATGGCAAAAACTTGCGGACATGCCGGTGTAATGGAGTTCAATGGCGATGTATATTCATGTGACCATTTTGTGTTTCCGGAATTCAAATTGGGAAACATTTACAATCAGACTCTGGTAGAAATGATGTACAGCGAACGCCAGACGTCTTTCGGACAAATGAAACAGAATTCACTGCCCACCCAATGCAAGGAATGCGAATTTCTGTTTGCCTGCAATGGCGAATGCCCTAAGAATCGCTTCAGCCGCACAGCAAACGGCGAACCGGGGCTCAACTACCTGTGCAAAGGATATCATCAGTTCTTCAAACATGTGGCTCCTTACATGGACTTTATGAAAAATGAACTAATAAACCAACGTCCGCCCGCTAATGTGATGGACGCTATCAAAGGAAACAAATTGATCATAGATTAAAATAGAAAAGCAACAAATCATACTAATTTTTTAATAAACTAATGAACAGACTCAAACTTTACTTACTGGCGCTGACTGCGTTGGTCGTTTGTTCCGCAAAGGCGGACGAGGGTATGTGGTTACTGCAACTGATGCAGGAACAACACTCTATCGATATGATGAAAAAACAGGGACTGAAACTTGAAGCCCAAGACCTGTATAATCCGAACGGAGTTTCACTGAAAGATGCTGTAGGTATCTTCGGTGGGGGATGTACCGGAGAAATCATTTCACCGGAAGGATTGATATTAACTAACCATCACTGCGGATACGCTTCTATCCAACAACATAGTTCTGTTGAACACGATTATCTGACAGATGGCTTTTGGGCAACCTCAAGAGACAAAGAGCTGCCTACACCGGGGTTAAAGTTTACATTTATCGAACGTATAGAAGACATCACTAATATCGTAAATGCCAAAATCGCTGCAAAAGAAATCACCGAGACAGAATCATTCAGCAGTGCTTTTCTCAATAAACTGGCCAAGGAATTGTTCGAAAAGAGTGACCTGAAAGGAAAAAAAGGAATCGTTCCGCAAGCATTGCCTTTCTATGCCGGAAACAAATTCTACATGTTTTATAAGAAAGTATATCCGGATGTACGCATGGTTGCCGCCCCGCCTTCATCAATCGGCAAGTTCGGCGGAGAAACCGACAACTGGATGTGGCCACGCCATACCGGTGACTTCTCAATGTTCAGAATCTACGCCGATGCCAACGGAGAACCGACAGAATACAATGCTTCCAATGTACCCTTGAAAACTAAAAAGCACCTGAACATTTCTATCAAAGGGCTGAAAGAGGGAGATTATGCAATGATTATGGGATTCCCGGGAAGTACCAGCCGTTACCTCACTGTATCGGAAGTAAAAGAGCGTATGGAAGCAAGCAATGCTCCCCGTATCCGCATCCGCGGCACCCGCCAGGACGTACTGAAAGAAGCCATGAATGCCAGCGACAAAGTACGTATTCAATATGCCAACAAATATGCAGGTTCCAGCAATTATTGGAAAAATTCTATCGGTATGAACAAAGCCATTATCGATAATAATGTTTTAGGCACGAAAGCAGACCAGGAAGCAAAATTTGCACAATTCGCCAAAGAAAAAAATAACACTGACTATATGCAGGTTGTATCTAAGATCAATGAAGCCGTATCAAAAACCTCTCCGATCAAATATCAGCAGACCTGCCTGACCGAAACATTCTTCGGCGGTATTGAATTTGGCAGTCCTTATCTGGTGATGGATAAACTGAAAGAAGCGTTAGAGCAGAAAAACGACTCTAATATTCAGGCTAACATCAAGGTATTAAAAGAGGTGTTTGACAACATCCATAATAAAGATTACGACCACGAAGTAGATCGTAAAGTAGCCAAAGCTTTGCTACCACTTTATGCAGAGATGGTTCCTGCCGGACAGCGTCCGGCTATCTACGAGGTGATTGAAAAAGAATATAAAGGAGACTACAATGCATACGTGGATGCAATGTATGATACTTCAATTTTAGCAAATCAGTCTAATTTTGATAAGTTTATCAAAAAGCCAACTGTAAAGGCAATCGAAAAAGATATAGCCACACAATACTCACGTGCTAAATTTGATAAATATACCGACCTGGCTGCACAGATGGGCAAACTGCCGGAAGAACTGGCTTTATTACATAAAACATATATCCGTGGATTGGGTGAAATGAAATTGCCTACACCATCTTATCCCGATGCAAATTTCACAATCCGACTGACTTACGGAAATGTGAAGCCATATAGCCCCAAAGATGGTGTATATTATAAATATTACACAACAACCGATGGAATCCTTGAAAAAGAGAACCCGGAAGACCGTGAGTTCGTGGTCCCGGCCAAACTGAAAGAGCTGATTGAGAAAAAGGACTTCGGACGCTACGCATTACCGAATGGTGAAATGCCTGTTTGCTTCCTGTCTACTAACGATATTACCGGTGGTAACTCCGGAAGTCCGGTATTGAATGAAAATGGAGAACTGATTGGCTGTGCGTTTGATGGTAACTGGGAGTCACTGAGTGGCGACATCAATTTCGATAACAACCTGCAACGCTGTATCAATCTGGATATTCGCTATGTACTATTTATCCTTGAAAAACTGGGAGGATGCGGACATTTGATTAACGAAATGACGATTGTTGAATAATGATGAAAAAGCAATTATTATCTACTACGTTCGCACTGATGGCACTGACCATCAGTGCCGACGAAGGAATGTGGATGCTTACTGACCTGAAAGCGCAGAATGAAGCTGCCATGATGGACCTTGGATTACAAATCCCCATTGAAGAGGTTTACAATCCGGACGGAATAGCTTTAAAAGATGCTGTTGTGCATTTTGGAGGCGGATGTACCGGTGAAATTATCTCAGCGGAAGGATTGGTACTGACCAACCACCATTGCGGATATGGGGCGATCCAGCAACACAGCAGTGTAGATCATGACTATCTGACAGACGGATTCTGGGCAATGAGCCGAAACGAAGAGTTACCATGCAAAGGACTGACAGTAACCTTTATCGACCGTATTCTCGACGTAACGGACTATGTAAATGAACAGCTCAAAAAAGATGATGATCCTAACGGAGTCAATTATTTGTCTCCCAAATATCTGGCAACGGTTGCCGACCGTTTCGCAAAGGCGGAAAAAATCCAAATCACACCGGCAACACGCCTGGAACTGAAACCGTTTTATGGCGGTAACAAGTACTATCTGTTTGTAAAGACCGTCTACAGTGACATCCGCATGGTAGGTGCTCCTCCCTCCTCTATTGGCAAATTCGGAGCTGACACAGATAACTGGATGTGGCCGCGTCACACAGGAGACTTCTCTTTATTCCGCATTTACGCAGACCCAAGTGGCCAGCCGGCAGAATATTCTAAAGACAACGTGCCCCTACAAGTAAAAAAACACCTGACAATTAGTTTGGCAGGAGTAAAAGAGGGTGACTTCACCTTCGTTATGGGATTTCCCGGACGTAACTGGCGCTACATGATTGCCGACGAAGTAAAAGAACGGATGCAAACCACTAACTTCATGCGCCATCATGTACGCGAAGCAAGACAAGCTGTACTGATGGAACAAATGCTGAAAGATCCTGCGGTGCGCATACATTACGCAAGCAAATATGCCTCTTCAGCTAATTACTGGAAAAATGCCATTGGCATGAACGAAGGGCTTGTTCGCCTGAAAGTGTTGGATACCAAAGAAAAGCAACAAGAACAGTTATTGGCAATGGGACGTGAGAAGAAAGATGATTCTTACCAGAAGGCCTTCGACGAAATACGTTCGATTGTAGCTCACCGCCATGATGCGATGTATCATCAACAGGCTATTAACGAAGCATTGGTAACTGCACTTGATTTTATGAAAATCCCTTCAACCGACGGATTGAAAAAAGCGCTTGAAAGTAAAAATGCTTCAAAAATTAAAGAAGAAACCGATAAACTGAAAATTGCAGCAGATAAATATTTTGCATCTGTCCCTTTCCCGGAAGTAGAACAAATCGTAGGCAAAAAAATGCTCGAAACCTATGCCGGATATATTCCGGAAGATCAACAGATCGGTATTTTCAAAGTAATAAACAGCCGTTTCAAAGGAGATAAGAATGCCTTTATCGATGCTTGCTTCAAGTATTCAATCTTCGGGTCGAAAGAAAACTTCGACAAGTTTATCGCTCGTCCTACCCTGAACAAGCTCGATAAGGACTGGATGGTTCTCTTCAAATACTCCATCACAGACGGATTGCTGCAAACAGCTCTCGCAATGAAAGATGCCAATAAAAACTATGATGCCGCCCACAAAGTATGGGTGAAAGGCATGATGGACATGCGCCAGGCCGCCGGCACACCTATCTATCCGGATGCAAACTCGACTCTCAGATTGACTTATGGTCAGATATTGCCGTACGAACCTGCTGACGGAACAGTATACAACTACTATACGACTCTGAAAGGTGTGATGCAGAAAGAAGATCCTGGCAATTGGGAGTTTGTAGTACCCACCAAACTGAAACAACTATATCAGGCGAAAGACTTCGGACGCTACGCTATGAAAAACGGAGAAATGCCAGTATGTTTCATTGTCAATACAGACAACACAGGAGGAAACTCCGGAAGTCCGGTATTCAATGGAAAAGGTCAACTGATTGGTACCGGATTCGACCGTAATTATGAAGGTTTGACAGGAGATATTGCTTTCCGTCCTTCTTCACAACGTGCAGCAGTGGTTGACATCCGCTATACTCTATTTATTATTGATAAATATGCAGGCGCTTCACATATCATCAAAGAACTCGATATTGTGGAATAATATAAAAAGAGAGTGCACTTCACTTAAAGTGTACTCTCTTTCTTTAAAATATCAATGGAAGTATTTCTCAATAAAATTCTTCACTCCCACTGATTACCTGATAGCTTCAGACAAAATCTTCTACCAAATACATCTCTTCAACCATATCTTCCATGGTTTGTTCCAGATTTATTACCGCTTCTTCAGGTGAATCACCATACGCATTACACTGCATACTTACAGTAAGCCAGGCATAATAACCTCCATCGGATGTACGTTCAAGCACATAATCAGTTTTATTCAATTTCATATCGGAAAATAATTAGTTAATGTAGGTACAGTAATGACCGACTGCTGGTCGATAAGTCGTTCGAGTTCTCCTATAATCTGCCGCTCACTACTACGGGCCCAACGAATAAACTCTTTGTTGGGAACATACGTCCCGGCAAAACGTAGCAACGACTCCAAATCAAAAGATTCGCCAATAATTCCGGCACCGGACCGGTAAGCATCATAGGCATTGCAATCCTGTTCGATATGGGCAGGTACCATCAGTACAGGTTTTCCCAAATACATTGCCTCACAAATAGATTCAAAACCGGCCGTACTGGCATATGCTCTGCAACCGGCCATTCGGTTGAGGAATTTCACATCATCAATCTGATGGAAACTTAGGGTAGCATCTACCTTGATTACCTCGTCAACATCCTGTTTATCCCAGAAAAAATGCATAGGTACTTCAGGATGTAAGACATGAAAGGCTTCTACACTATCTGCAAAACCGGAATTAACCATATATCCGTGAATATAATTGCCTTGTTCCGGTTGGATGGCAGTCACTTCCCTACGAAGCAGAGGAGGAACGACGGTTATACCTTCTGCCCGGTCCGGATTCATCTTATGGAAAGAAAGCGCTAACCGCCTATTGGCACGCAGACTCGTCAAACGTGTAAAAAAGCGAAGTATGGAAAGTTGGATCATAGATTTCCGTGGAAACTCAAAGTTTTTATGCAAGAACAGATATTGATGCCCAACGCAGACATAAGGAACAGAGGGACGGAAGAGTGCGTAGGTAAGTCCAGTCAGAAGTTCGTAGAAGTTGATCACGACTTCCGCCCCTGTTTCCTTAATACGCTGATCGATATAACACATGCTGCGAAAGTATTCCGGTGTACGTATCAGGTTATAAACAAAACTCTTTTTCAGATTAGCCCGCTTATTTTCAGTGGTAGGCAAAAAATTCGGACTGGTGAAGCGCTTTACGGGTGCCTGAATACTCCGGTTAAAGAAACCGGGCAAAGTACGTGATGAACTTTTCCCGACAAGTACTTCCACTACTTCGTGTCCATTACGCAACAACATATCTTCCAGAGTAATGGCTTGGGTAAAATGTCCCCTCCCCTCTCCTTGAACGATAAACAAAAATTTCATGATGCTTTAGTTATTGGTGTAGTTTTTTTCTCTTTGTTATTATTTTCTTTCAATAGTTCACTATCAAAATAACGGATAGTCCAGTTTCCTTCTTCATCTTCTGTCAAAGCCGAAAGTGTTTCTACCCAGTCACCCGAATTAAGATAATGAATACCATCACAATAAGTATTGGCAGGGTGATGAATATGCCCGCATATCACCCCATCACACCTTTTAACTTTTGCCAGTCCTACAAGCTCTTTTTCAAAATCAGAAATATAAGAAACAGCGGTCTTCACTTTATTCTTGATAGATTGAGAAAGAGAATAATAAGGCTTACCCTGCTTCATTCTGCGGGCGTTATAAACTTTATTCAACCACAACAGAAAAGTATATCCAGTGTCTCCCAGTTTCGCCAACCACTTCATTTGGGTGGTCACTGTATCGAAAATATCTCCATGGGTCACATAATAACGTTTGCCATGACTCTCATAGATGCAGTCTTTCACAATTTGGACATTATAAAAGTTCAAAGGTGCCAGATTATCCAGAAAGTCATCATGATTGCCACGAACATAAATCACCTGTGTTCCGAAATTCTCCATCATTTTCATAATCACTTTAAAGAAGTCCGTATGTTTAGCTTTCCATTTTCCCAAACCGCTTTTCTGTAAATGCCATCCATCGATGATATCACCATTCAGGATCAGGCGGTCACAATTAATCGATTTCAAAAAGTGAGTAACCTCTTCTGTTTTGGAATGCTGTGTTCCCAGATGAATATCCGAAAGAACTACTGTGGGATAATACGTGCGTAAATGCATAACTTTTTGTTTTTTCGTTACGCAAAGATCCTGTTTTCAGATTACAGGAGGATGAATGCAAGGTTACTATATGATGAACAAAATCGGGGTTTCTCTGTTATTATAATAAAACAAATAGCTATATTTGCCCTGTCTAAACGAGGGCTTATATTTATCAAAAGAAAGGAAAAAATTATGGAAAAATTCGAAGATTTGATACAGTCACAAAGTCCCGTTTTAGTAGATTTTTTTGCAGAATGGTGTGGACCTTGCAAAGCAATGAAACCGATTCTTGAAGATTTGAAACAACAGATAGGAGAAAAAGCCCGCATTGTAAAAATAGATGTGGATACCCATGAGGACTTGGCGGTAAAATACAGAATCCAGGCAGTGCCTACTTTCATCCTTTTCAAAACGGGAGAAGCAGTCTGGAGACATTCCGGTATGATCCAAGGTAGCGAACTGAAAGGAGTTATTGAACAATACACAATAAAAGACAAAGAATGAAGAAAGTATTATCATTAGTAGCTTTGGCCATGATCAGCACCATTATGTTTGCTGTAAACGATGGAGCCAAGACAAATCAAAACAAAAAGGAAGCAAAAAGCGGTGAAGTCATTGTGATGAATAAAGAGATGTTTATCAACGATGTGTTTGATTACCAAAACTCAAAAGAGTGGAAATACAAAGGTGATAAACCTGCTATCATCGACTTATATGCCGATTGGTGTGGTCCTTGCCGCATGACAGCCCCTATCATGAAATCGCTTGCTAAAGAGTATGACGGGAAGATCGTGATATATAAAGTGAATGTAGATAAAGAAAAAGAATTGGCTGCCCTGTTCAATGCAACAAGCATTCCTCTTTTTGTATTTATTCCCATGGAAGGCGAACCTCAATTGTTCCGTGGAGCAGCAGATAAAGCCACTTATAAAAAAGCAATAGACGAATTTTTGCTGAAACAGAAATAAAGTTTTAATAAAAAACATGATAAAAGGGTATGGTGCCGTCTTTGGCAAACCATACCCTTTTATCAATTACTTAAAGTATCCAACCGGATGATTCATCATCGGAATCTGACCATCTTTCAATTTCAAGGCACTTCTGAGCCGGGTTGTATCCATTGTTGCGCGTGGAACCGTAGCCAGTCGCGCTGCGGAACAAAATAATGAAATATTCTAAGAAACAATCCCTACATCCATAGCTCCTGTCATTTGAGTGCGATTATTTTTCACATCTCCCAATTTTGATAAATCACTGACCAGTACCAATGATAGCGGAGCACTATTGACAAAAGCCTGTCCCCCTGCAACTGCCGAACGATAATCGCCCTCAGAAATCAAGTTAAGCTTATGTCCTTTAGCATCATACAAATAAGTACCTTGCGGAAGGACTACGTAGATATCGACATCTTGACGATTCATGGCCGACGGAGCAGTGCGCTTACCCTCTGCCGGACGACTAATTCCATTGGCGGCCCACAACAGGTCGGATAAATCGGTGTTGCTCAGAGCTTGGGAAGCATATTCACGGACAGAATGGCGTTCGGATAACGCTTTCATTAACTGTCCGCTACGATTTATGTTGGGCTTGGGCAGCTGAATCACCTGATCGGCAGCATAAATTGTCATTGACAAAAGAAGAAAACACACTAAAGACTGTAGTTTTTTCATAATCCTTTTTCTTTTAAGTGAAATACAAATATAAAAAAATCATCAGTTAACGGCCCCATTTCAAAAGAAAGTTTAACAAAAAAGGCCTGTATCCGTATAGATACAAGCCTTTTTCTATAATCATCTATATGATTTATTTCTTACCGAAATAACGGTTATAAAGTCCTTCAAAACCTTTACCATGACGAGCTTCGTCTTTACACATTTCGTGCACTGTATCATGGATAGCATCCAAATTCAAAGCTTTAGCACGTGTAGCAATGCGCTTTTTATCTTCGCAAGCACCGGCTTCAGCATTCATTCTCTTTTCAAGGTTTGTCTTAGTATCCCATACGCAATCTCCCAGCAGTTCGGCAAACTTAGAAGCATGCTCAGCTTCTTCCCAAGCGTAACGTTTGAAAGCCTCAGCTACTTCAGGATAGCCTTCACGGTCAGCCTGACGGCTCATAGCCAGATACATACCAACTTCAGTACATTCGCCCATGAAGTGATTGTTCAAGTCTTTGATCATTTCTTCGTCACAACCCTTAGCCACACCGATTACGTGCTCGTCAACAAAAGTGAGTGCACCACCTTCTTCTTCAACAACTTCTACGAATTTGCTTGCAGGAGCTTTACACAAAGGACATTTCTCAGGAGCTGCGTCACCTTCATAAACATAACCGCAGACAGTACATCTAAACTTTTTCATTTCGTCTTAATTTTAAATTAATTAGTCAATACGTATATCATTTAAACAATTCTTACAAATACCTTTATAATAGTAATGCATTTCACTTACTTCATGTCCATTCATTTGAAGTCCTTCTATTTGTTTCATTTCAACCTGGCACTTCAAATCATAAATACGTCCACAACGTTTACACAAAAAATGAGCGTGTTGTGAAGTATCTCCGTCAAAATTGGTATTCCGTTCGTCGATAGTAAGCATTTGTGCCGCTCCCTGTTCCGAAAACAGTCTAAGAGTATTATAAACCGTTGTCTTCGAAAGTGTTGGCATAGAGGGAGATAATGCAGTGTATATTTCATCAGCCGACGGATGTGTCCTATGTTCCATCAAATAGTTCATGATAGCAATACGCTGCATGGACGGTTTGATGTTATGCTCTAATAATCGGTTGTATGATTCCATCTTCTTCCTCTTTTACAAAATTGTATTCATTACAATTTTAAATCTGATGCAAAGATAAAGAGTTCTTTTATTTTCGCAAACAAAATACGGATATTTTTTTGATAAAATAGAAAAACGGCATACAAAATGACTTTTGCATGCCGTTTCTTATGACAATAATATGTACGTATTAAACTCCTTTGGGATTTTCACCATATTGGTTGCTGCCCGGCTGTCCATCCTGGATAGTCAGGAAGAGATACCAAAGGCTACCGATTACCGGCACAAAAGTGATAAACAACCACCATCCACTTTTACCGATATCGTGCATACGACGCACGCTAACAGCAATCATAGGCAGGAGCATAGCCAGATAATAAAGCCCTACAAATACACAAACTGTACCTAAAATGCCATCAATAATACCTGCAACAATAGCGAAAATAGCCATAAACAAGACAAACATCCAGTATTCACGTCTTCTGGCTCTTCCGTCAAAGTCTTTCCACTTCTTCAAAACATCAATGTACTCTTTCATTTTTCTAATTCTTTTAATAGTTAATAATTGTTGGTATTTTGTGTTTATTTCAATAAACCGCTGCAAATATAATAACTATTATTTGTATTTTTTATATTTTCTGCGTTTATTTTTAGCAAAAAATAAAAGGGGAAGATTGTTTCTTCCCCTATAGTACAATGTAAAAGCCCTGTATAAGCCAATCTACAATCCTCTGTTCCGTAACAAAGGTTCTATACCCGGTTCCTTTCCGCGAAAGTTCTTATACATATTCATAGCATCGTCAATTCCTCCCGGAGTGAGAATATAGCGACGGAATCTGGATGCTACTTCCTGATTAAAAAGATCTCCAGTCTCCCTATAGGCTTCAAAAGCATCACTATCAAGCACTTCAGCCCAAATATAGCTATAATAACCAGCCGTATATCCACTATTCATAATATGGTTAAAATAAGTAGTACGATAACGGGGAGGTATCTGATTCGGCAACCCTCGTTCTTTAAGTACAGTTGTTTCAAATTTAACGATATCCATATCTCCGGGAATTTCTTTGAGCACATGATAATCCATATCAAGCAAAGAAGCAGCAAGATATTCGGTCGTAGCAAATCCTTGTCCATACTTGTCACTCTTATCAAGTTTTTCAATCAAAGCAGAAGGAATCACCTCACCGGTCTGATAATGTTTTGCATATACCTTCAGTACTTCCGGCTCAAATACCCAATGTTCCATAACTTGGGACGGTAGCTCTACAAAATCGCGCGGCACTCCAGATACTCCATAAAAACGTACATCTTTAAACAAATTGTGCAATGCATGCCCAAACTCGTGGAATAAAGTGCTGGCTTCATCTGCACTGAGCAAAGCAGGCTGACCCGAAGAGGGTTTGGTGAAGTTGCACACAATTGTTACTACCGGTGCCAAACGTTTGCCGTCACGATAGGTTTGAGAGCGGTAAGTCCCGCACCATGCACCTGCTCGCTTGCTTGAACGGGGAAAGAAATCCATATAAAGCACCCCCAGATGACTACCGTCCTTATCTTTGCACTCGAAAGCCTGTGCTTCTTCATGCGGTTTTGGTATGTCATTTATTTCGGAAAAAGTGATACCATAAAGTTTATTAGCCACATAGAAGGCGCCGTCACGAACATTATTCAATTCAAGATAGGGACGTATTTCATTTTCGTCCAGACTGAACTTTGCTTTCTTTGCTTTCTCAAAATAGTAGCGCCAGTCCCATCCTTCAGGGGTGAAGTTAGCTCCTTCTTTTTTAATTTCAGCCTGAATGTCAACTAACTCTTCCTTAGCTTTCGCAACTGCAGGAGTCCAGATCTGATTCAGTAAACGATACACATTCTCCTCGTTCTTCGCCATACGGTCTTCCAAAACATAAGAAGCATAATCGGCATATCCCATCAGTTTAGCTTTCTCCAGACGTAAAGTAACCAATTTCTTCACAATTTCATTATTGTCTGTCTCGTTACCATTATTGCCACGATTGATGTATCCCTTAAATATCTTTTCACGCAACTCACGATTATCTGCATATTGCAAAAAAGGCATCACACTCGGATTGTGTAAAGTAAAAAGCCACTCTCCTTCCAGCCCCTCTGACTTAGCTGCTTCGGCTGCAGATGCCACGAGACTTTCCGGCAATCCGGCAAGGTCCTCTTCCTTATCTATAACCAACCGGAAAGCATTGGTTTCTTTCAGCAGATTCTGCCCAAAAGTCAACTGCAACATTGAAATCTCGCTATTCAACTGGCGCAACTTTGCCTGGTCAACAGAATCGAGATTAGCACCTCCACGAACAAATTTCTTGTAAGTCTCTTCCAGTAATTTATTCTGTTCTTTATCTAAACCCAATTGCTCGCGTCGTTCATAAACCTCTTTCACACGAGCAAACAGAGCAGGGTTCAGACTAATATCATCACGGTGTGCCGAAAGCAATGGGGTAAGCTCTTTGTTTAGGGTCTGCATTTCATCGTTCGTATTGCAACTGTTCAACCCATAAAATACTGTATTCACCTTATTTAATAACTCTCCACTCTGATCGAATGCAGCAATAGTATTATCAAAATCCGGAACCGAACGTTGATTTACAATAGCATCGATTTCTTTTTTCTGCTCTTCCATCCCTTTCAGGAAAGCCTCTTTGTAATGCTCTACTTTGATCCGGTCGAACGGTGGAACATTAAAAGGAGTTGAATACTCAGCCAGAAAAGGGTTTCCGGCATCGGTGGCTGCTTTCTGTGCACTTGTGCCGCAAGCAGTCATCACGGCAGCCATTCCGGCAGCCATAAGCATCTTCTTCATGTTTTTGTGCGATTTAATATTATAATGTATCAATTCAAATTTGACAAAAATACAAAGATTCGATTAAAATGCCTACTTTTGCCGGTAGAAATGATAAACCCTGATAGAAAATGAACTACGGATTCGTAAAAGTTGCGGCGGCTGTTCCCCGCGTAAAGGTTGCAGATTGCAAATTTAATTCAGAAAGACTGGAGGGTCTTATTGCCATTGCCGAAGGCAAAGGGGTGCAGATCCTTACTTTTCCCGAAATGTGTATTACCGGATATACCTGCGGAGATTTGTTCGCCCAGCAACTTCTGCTTGAACAAGCAGAAATGGCGTTAATGCAGATTCTGAACAATACCCGCCAGTTGGACATCATTTCTATATTGGGTATGCCGGTAGTAGTCAATTCCACGATTATCAATGCCGCAGTCGCTATCCAGAAAGGCAAAATACTGGGAGTAGTACCTAAAACCTATCTACCTAATTATAAAGAGTTTTATGAACAGCGTTGGTTTACATCTGCTTTGCAGGTCTCGGAAACCAGTGTACGTTTGTGTGGACAAATTGTTCCGATGGGCAACAACCTGTTGTTTGAAACAGCAGAAACAACTTTTGGAATAGAAATATGCGAAGACCTTTGGTCTACGGTTCCTCCAAGTTCTTCACTGGCGCTGCAAGGGGCTGAAATCATTTTTAATCTTTCTGCCGACGATGAAGGGATCGGCAAGCATAGCTATCTTTGTTCTCTGATCAGCCAGCAATCCGCACGGTGCCTCTCCGGTTATGTTTTTTCATCCAGTGGTTTCGGCGAATCAACGACGGATGTGGTTTTTGCAGGAAACGGACTCATATACGAAAACGGTGGCCTGCTTGCACGAAGTGAACGGTTCTGCCTGGAAGAGCAATTAGTTATCAGCGAAATAGATGTAGAATGTATCCGTGCCGAACGCCGTATTAATACAACTTTTGCTGCCAACAAAGCCAATTGCCCGGGTAAAGAAGCAATCAGAGTCTCTACGGAATATACCAACAGTAAAGATCTGAATCTTACCCGTACATTCAACCCACACCCTTTTGTTCCACAAGGAGCTGAACTCAACAACCGTTGCGAAGAAATCTTCTCCATACAGGTCGCCGGACTGGCACAACGCTTAGTACACACAGGAGCCAAAACAGCTGTAGTGGGAATTTCCGGAGGGCTCGACTCTACACTGGCATTATTAGTATGCGTCAAAACATTCGACAAGCTGGGATTATCCCGTAAAGACATTTTAGGTATAACCATGCCGGGGTTCGGAACGACCGACCGCACTTATCATAACGCCATCGCTTTGATGAACTCGTTAGGGATTTCGATTCGCGAAATCAGTATTAGGGAAGCATGTATCCAGCACTTCAAAGACATCGGACATGACCTCAACGTACATGATGTAACATACGAAAACTCACAAGCGCGCGAACGCACGCAAATCCTGATGGATGTAGCCAACCAAATCTGTGGATTAGTAATCGGGACGGGTGATCTCTCTGAACTTGCATTGGGATGGGCCACATACAACGGTGACCACATGTCGATGTATGGCGTCAATGCAAGCATACCCAAGACACTGGTACAACATCTTGTACAATGGGTAGCTGAAAATGAAGTCGACGGGGAATCTAAAATAACCCTGCTGGACATTGTAGACACTCCTATCAGTCCTGAACTGATACCGGCAGATGAGAATGGAGAAATCAAACAAAAAACGGAAGATCTGGTAGGTCCTTATGAACTCCACGACTTTTTCCTGTACTATTTCCTGCGATTCGGCTTCCGCCCGTCGAAAATATACTTTCTGGCACAAACCGTATTCAACGGAATATACGATGCTGAAACCATAAAAAAATGGCTGCAAACCTTTTTCCGCCGGTTCTTCAATCAACAATTCAAACGTTCGTGTCTGCCCGATGGTCCAAAGGTAGGAAGTGTCTCCATCAGTCCGAGAGGTGACTGGCGTATGCCAAGCGATGCCAGTTCGGCTGCATGGTTGAAAGAAGTATCCGAATTGTAACAATGACGATACCTCTTTTTAATATGATGTCGCGACCTTTGCAACGTCATATTAAAAAGAGGTAAAGTTATGAAAAGACAATTTATTTTAGCATTTGTACTATTTGTATCCAGTATTGCCCTGAACGCTGCAAATTCAGTGCCGGATGATGACAAATCCGACAACAAGAATAAAGCGGAAGTAAGCTCAGTCGTAAAAACAACATGGGAGTTCTATTCTGCCATTAAACAGCCATCGGCAGAAGCACTGGCCAATGTAACTAATTACAAATTCGGACAAGAAGCCGGTTATCTCTATAACCAGTTCATGAATATCTATGTGGTAAGGGAAGAAGTAGTTCCGGGTGATCCTACCCGTCGTACCGTCATTCGGAAACCTACTATCTACAATGCCGTACGTTCTATCGAAAAACAACTGAACAGAGAACTCAAAAGTAACAAAATGGGGCAGGAACAAGTAACTGCCGAATTTACAAATGTACTCAAAATAGCCATCTCTGCTTTCGACTCTGAAACCGAATCATTCGAAGACGCTTTACAACAAAATCGCAAAAATGCAGCCGCCCTTCTTTCCGTTTTCCAAAACGTAAAACTAACCGATATTTAAACTTTTTCAATAGGTAAACTTATACTTGTAGCAAGCCTCGGACAATGGTAAATCTCTTGTCCCGGCATCTGCTATGCCCAAACACTAAATTAGTACATAACTTATGAACAGTAAATTTTATCTGTTTCTTTGTTGTATGTTTTTGTGCACATCACTTGCTTTTGCACAGACAATCAAAGTAACAGGAACAGTAACAGACAAAATGGGACCGGTAATCGGTGCCACAATCATGGTAAAAAACTCAACGAACGGTACGGTCACCGACATAGACGGACGTTACCGTCTCGAGGCCTCCATAGGTGATATCCTGACTTTCTCTTTCGTCGGATACAATACGGTAGAAAAAGAAGTGAAAAGCAATAATCCTATGATCAACGTTGAACTGACAGACGATGTACAGGCTATAGATGAAGTAGTAGTAACTGCTATCGGTATCAAACAACAAAAGAAAAAGATCGGTTACACCACCCAGCAAATCAACAGTGACGTGTTGAATGCAACTCCCAGCCTGAATGTCGGTTCTGCACTTTCCGGGCAAGTAGCCGGCTTATTGGTAGCCAATCCGACCGGTATTTTTCAGGCACCAAGTTTCAAATTACGCGGTAATACTCCTTTGATTGTATTAGACGGTGTTCCGGTAGAAACGGACTTTTTCGATATATCGAGTGAGAACATCGAAAGTGTCAACGTGTTGAAAGGTACAGCAGCTTCGGCGTTATATGGTTCACGCGGAAAAAACGGAGCTATCTTAATTACCAGCAAAACAGCCAAGAAAGAAGGGTTGGAAATCAACTTTTCCACCAACAATATGATTACTGCCGGTTTTGCCGTATTACCCGAAACACAGCATCAATATGGTAGTGGTTCGAACGGCAAATACGAATTTTGGGACGGTGCCGACGGTGGTATCTCAGATGGTGATATGACATGGGGTCCCAAACTAAACGTCGGGACCAAAGTAGCCCAATGGAATAGCCCCATCCGAGACAAAGTGACCGGGAAAGAAATTTCTTGGTGGGGAGATGTGAAAGGGACTCAATATGATGACAAATCACGCTACGAACGAGTTCCTATCGACTGGGTATCTCATGATAACCTGAAAGACTTCCTGCAAACAGGATTAGTAACCAACAACAACATCTCTATCGCCTATAAAGGAGAGAAAGCACGCTACTTTGTAACCGGACAGTATGCTTATCAAAAAGGACAGGTACCCTCTACACAAATGCACAGCGGAGGGGTCAACTTCAACTCCACTTTCGATCTTGCTCAAAACCTGCAACTTGACGCCAATCTGGCGTATAACAAGGTGGTTTCTCCAAGCTATCCACGCTATGGATACGGACCTAAAAACCATATGTACACCATTGTTGTATGGATGGGAGACGATGTGAACGGTAAAGAACTCCGTAAACATAAATATGTTCCGGGACAGGAGGGATATCGCCAGGCCAGCTATAACTACGCATGGTACAACAACCCTTATTTTGCCGCCGAAGAGCTTCAGCAGTCGGAAAACCGTGATGTAGTGAACGGTCAACTACGTCTCAATTATCAACTCCTGCCCAACCTGAACATTCAGGGACGCGCAGCCTTACGTCAGAAGACAATTCTACAGGAAATGAAAGTTCCCAAAACTTACATGAACTATGGTGACTCACGTGAAGGCGACTACAAAGTCTGGAATGACCACCAGACCAATGTGGATGCTGATATACTGGCTACCTATACACAAGACCTTACTCCCGATATTCTTTTTACACTGAATGCGGGTAGCTCTGTATTTTACCGAAATTACCGTCAAGAGTACCAGTCTACCGACGGTTTGATCGTTCCTTTCGTATACAGTATCAAAAACACCCAAGGACCATCCATTACCGATGCCAACCGGAACGAGAAATCCATCCGCAGTATTTATGGCTCTGTCAACCTCGACCTTTATAAATATGCTTACCTGACCCTGACGGGACGTAATGACTGGTCATCCACTCTCGCAAAAGGCAGCAATTCTTACTTTTATCCTTCCGTAGCAATCAGTACAATGGTGTCTGAATATGTCAAACTACCTACATTCATGGATTATCTTAAAATGTATGGCTCATGGGCAGTCGTTTCTACCGACTTGTCTCCATACCAGATTATATCTACCTACACTAAAGATACCAACTATGGTTCAAACCCGTCTATCTCCTATCCCTCGTCTCTGGTGAACTATTACATCAAACCCCAGAAAACGACCTCTTGGGAAGCAGGTTTATCAACTTCTTTTTTCCGGAACCGTCTCTCCTTCGACCTGACATATTATCACACGATTGACGAGAACCAGATCATCGACCTGAACATATCGAATGCTTCGGGTTTCACCAGCCGTAAAGTGAACGGTAATCAATATACCACTAACGGATGGGAAATCATGGCAAACGTACAGGCAATCCAAAATAGAGATTTCCAATGGGAATTTGCCCTGAACTGGAGCAAAAGCATAAAGAAGCTGACAGAAATATATGGTGGACAAAAAAAATTCGGTGACTTGAAAGTAGGCGACCGTGCCGACGCATTCTACGGTTCACAATGGCAAAAAAGTGCTGATGGAGAACTGATTCTCGATGAAAATGGCATGCCGACCAAAGACGCCTACAAACAATATCTGGGACATCTGGACCCCAACTTCCGTATGGGTATGCAGAATACGTTCCGTTATAAAGACTTCACCCTGTCTGTCGATCTGGATGGTGCGTACAAAGGAGTCATCTATTCCGTACTGAGCGAAAAGTTATGGTGGGGTGGTAAACATCCGGAGTCTGTTGAATACAGAGATGCACAATACGCAGCCGGACATCCGGTATATGTGCCCAACGGTGTAGTGGTAACCGGAGGTGAACTGAAACGTGACATTGACGGAAATGTCATCTCGGATACCCGTACATACAGACGTAATACAACAGCCGTCGATTGGCAGCAATGGTGTCAGAATTACCCTTATCAGGCTTATGTGTCATCCAAAGAGAATGCGAAGTTTGCCAATGTATTCGACCGTAGTTACATTAAATTGCGCCGAGTAGCCCTGACCTACAACTTCACTAAATTACTTTCAAAACAAAGTCCCGTGAAAGGACTGACTGCCACAATCTTCGGCAACAATCTTGCTGTATGGAAGAAAGTTCCTTTCGTCGATCCTGACTATACGGGAGACAGCAATGACGGAGGGGCCAACGATCCTACTGCACGCTATATCGGTATGGGAGTCAACATAAAATTCTAAACATGTTATGAAACCAATAAGAATTTATAAAATGAAAAAGATATTATTATTTATGGCATCCATATGGATGTGCGTATCCTGCGGAAACTTGGAAAAGATGAATATAGATCCGGACAACGCCACTCAAACCCATCCCAAACTTTTGCTGACACAAATCAGTATGAATGCATTCAAAAGAGGAACCGACGGAATGTATGCTACTAAAAAAGTGATTCAGACTGACGGAGAAAGTGCCGACCAATACTACAAATGGACACGGGGAAGCTTTGGCTACTACGATAACCTGAGAAATGTACAAAAAATGGGTGAAGAAGCCGAACGTGTGAACGCTCCGGTATATACGGCGCTTACCAAATTCTTCCGTGCCTATTACTTCTACGAACTGACCTTACGCTTTGGGGACATTCCTTACCGCCAAGCCTTAAAAGGAGAAAAAGAAGAGATCTATACTCCTGAATACGATACTCAGGAAGATGTTTTCACGGGCATCCTTCAAGAACTGAAAGAGGCAGATGAAATACTGGCAAATGACGCCTCTGTAATTGATGGTGATATTATTTACAATGGTAATGGCAATCAATGGAGAAAGCTGATCAACTCTTTCCGGTTGAAAGTACTGATGACTCTTTCGAACCATACGACTGTGGGGAATCTTAATATTGCCTCCGAATTCAAGGCCATTGCAACAGGCAGCCCACTAATGGAAAGCCTGACCGACAACGGGCAGCTGGTTTATCTGGATCAACAAGGGAATCGATACCCTCAGTTTAACGCACAATGGTCCGGCTATTACATGGATGATACTTTTATCCAACGAATGCGTGAACGTCGGGATCCACGGCTTTTTATCTTCAGCGCACAAACCAATAAAGGAAAGACTGAAGGAAAGGCCATCGACGATTTCAGCTCTTACGAAGGAGGTGACCCGGCAGCTCCTTACAGTGATGCTATCATTAAAGTAAGTGAAGGAACCATATCACCTATCAATGACCGTTTCCGCACAGACCCTATTGTAGAACCAACCATGTTAATGGGGTATGCAGAACTGCAACAGATTCTCGCCGAAGCTGTCGTACGAGGATGGATCAATGGCAATGCGCAAACATATTATGAGAATGGTATCCGTGCCTCTTTCTCCTTTTATGAAACACATGCCAAAGCCTACGCCTCTTATCTCAATGCCGATGCGGTCAACCGATACTTACAGGAACCTTTGGTCGCCTTCGGCAAAGCTGCCAACGTAGACGAACAGATAGAGCGCATCATTATGCAAAAGTACCTTGTAACCTTCTATCAAGGCAACTGGGATTCTTTCTACGAACAATTGCGCACCGGTTACCCGGACTTCCGCCGGCCTGCCGGAACAGAGATCCCTAAACGTTGGATGTATCCGCAAGGTGAGTACGACAACAACGGAGCTAACGTAGAAGCGGCCATCATGCGGCAGTTTGGTACAGGAAATGATAAAATCAATCAAACCACCTGGTGGCAAAAAAAAGACTAACCCAAATTCAAAAAAGTTATAACGATGAAAAAAATAATTCTAAGCAGTGCACTGCTACTGGCAAGCTTATGCGGACAGGCACAACAGGCTCCAGAAAAAATAAACTTCAATAAGAACGGAGAATTCAAGATTGCACAGTTTACCGATATGCACCTGGGACATGACCAGGAAAAAAACATGATTGTAGCAGACATGATAAAAGAAGTACTTGACTCTGAAAAGCCGGATCTTGTGGTTTTCACAGGAGACATTACCACGATGGACGAGGTCAGCCAGGCATGGGAAGCCATAGCCGGCGAACTCGCCACTCGCCAGCTCCCCTGGACTGCCGTCTTGGGTAACCACGATGATGAATATGCAGTAAAACGGGATGAGATTATACGTATCATCCAGCAACAACCTTATTGTATGATAAAAAACATCGCTGAAGGTATTAAGGGAGAAGGTAATCACATTATCCCAATCTATGGTTCGGCAGATAACAAAAAAGTAGCTGCACTGCTCTACTGTCTGGACACGAATGCCTACTCAAAACTCAAAACAGTGAAAGGATACGATTGGATCGGACAATCACAAATCAACTGGTATACCCGTGAAAGCCAAAAATATACCGAGCAGAACGGAGGACAACCTCTGCCCGCATTAGCTTTCCTCCATATTCCATTGCCGGAATATACTCAAGCATGGGAGTCATTTGATACCAAACGATACGGCGACCGCAACGAGAAAGAATGCAGCCCAAACATAAATAGCGGAATGTTTACCCAGATGCTGGAATGCGGTGATGTGATGGGAATTTTTGCCGGTCATGACCATGTGAACGACTACATCGCTACACTTTACAATATCGCTTTGGGGTACGGACGCGCTTCGGGCGGTAAAAACACTTATGGTGACAAAACACCCGGCAGCCGTATGATCGTTCTTAAAGAAGGTAAACGGGAATTCGACACTTGGCTTCGTGAGAAAGAAAATACGGAAAAGCTAAATGTCTGCACCTATCCGGACTCGTTCGTGAAAAAGAAATAGAGATCCTTCTTTTTCAGCTTACACAAAACGTTCTATAAGGAAAGTTACAGAGTTATTCATAAATCCCCCTTTTATAATAAACGTGCATTTATTACAAAAGGGGGATTTATAATTAAAAAAGCAAAGATAATCCTTAATTCTTTACAGTACCCCTTTACTGGATGGCAATTCAAAATGATAAATATCCCGTTTCAATGCCATTTTCAGTGCACGGGCCAAAGCTTTGAAAATACCTTCTATCTTATGATGTTCATTCTGTCCCTCGGCTTTGACATTCAAATTCATCTTGGCAGCATCGCTCAACGACTTAAAAAAGTGTAGAAACATCTCAGTGGGCATCTCTCCTATTTTTTCACGTTTGAATTCGGCATCCCATACTAACCAAGGACGACCTCCGAAATCAAGGCATACCTGGCAAAGGCAATCATCCATGGGTAAAGCATAGCCATAACGTTCAATTCCACGTTTACTGCCCAGCGCCTGATAAATACAATCGCCCAAAGCTATGGCCGTATCCTCTATGGTATGATGCTCGTCTACCTCCAGATCACCCTTCACCCGAATGCTCAGATCCATGCCGGAGTGCTTACCGATCTGCTCAAGCATGTGGTCGAAAAAGCCCAATCCGGTAGAAATTTCACAGGCACCATTACCATCCAAGTTGAGAGCTACCCAAATATCCGTTTCCTTTGTCGTACGATGCACTTCTGCTTTTCGTTCTCCTGCAAAAAGAAATTCAGTTATCCGGTCCCAGTCTGTAGTAGCAAGGACACAGTAGGATTCTAATCCCTTTTCTTTCAATAAGTCAGTGTTCTCCTGAAGATAGATAGCACGGCAACCTAAATTTTTGGCAAGTTCGACATCTGTCGGACGGTCACCTATGACAAAACTGCCTTCCAGATCATATTCCGGATTAGAAATGTATTTAGTCAGCATACCGGTACGCGGCTTCCTCGTAGGTGCATGATCTGCCGGCATACTACGGTCTATCAATATATCATCGAACGTAATACCTTCTCCCTCTAAAGTTTTCAGCATCAGATTGTGGGCCGGCCAGAATGTCTCCTCCGGAAAAGAAGAAGTACCCAGTCCATCCTGGTTGGTCACCATAACAAATTCAAAGTCGAGTTTACTATGGATAAATCCCAGATTACGAAAGACTTTAGGATAAAACTCAAGCTTCTCCAAAGAATCGAGTTGATAGTCGATGGGAGGTTCGATGACAAGAGTGCCATCACGGTCTATAAACAGTACTTTTTTTTTCATTTTTCCTATTGATATTTTTTCAGTGCTCCAATCAGTCTGGCATTCTCAGCCCGTGTACCTACAGTTACACGAAGACAATTACCACACAATGAAATGGAATTTCTGTTACGTACAATAATTCCCTCTCCCACCAGGTAGTTATAAATCTTCACCGCATCGGTTACACGCGCCAGGAAAAAATTCGCATTCGACGGAAACACCTGTAACACGCAAGGCAGCTCAATAAAAGCTTCTTCCAGATATCCCCTCTCCTCTTTCAACGTTTTTACCCAACGTTCTATCTCGTAATATTTGTGAAGCATCTCTATAGCTTGCTGCTGGGTCAACTGATTCACATTATACGGATATTTAATTTTGTTCAGGATTGCGATAATCCCTTCGGAAGCAAAGGCCATTCCCAAACGAATGGCTGCGCACCCAAATGCCTTGGAAAAGGTCTGTAGAACAACCAGATTCGGATATTTATCCAACTCGGATAAGAATGACGGTTGGTCAGAGAAGTCATTGTAAGCTTCATCCAAAATAACCAATCCTTCGAATCCGCCAATGACCTTTACTATCTCAGAACGAAGCAGATCGTTTCCCGTGGGATTATTAGGAGAACAAATAAAAATCATCTTTGTCCGTTCATCCGCCGCCGCCAACAACTCTTCAGCCGAAAACTGGAAATCATCGTGGAGTAACACTTTGCGATATTCCACATCATTGACATCGGCACAAACCTGATACATGCCGTATGTAGGATCAATGGCTACTACGTTATCTTCACCCGGTTCACAGAAAGCACGGAATACCAGGTCGATAGCTTCATCACTGCCATTCCCGAGAAATATATGGGCGGGAGGTACTTTTTTGATTTTGGATAACTCCGATTTCAGATCCCGCTGCATCGGATCGGGATAACGATTGTGCGGTAAGTTATAGGGATTCTCGTTAGCATCCAAAAAGACGGATGCAGCCGCTCCGTTATATTCGTCACGAGCCGAAGAATAAGGTTTTAGCCTCCAGATATTCGACCGGGTTAATTCTTGCAATGTTCTCATTTTCTTATCTCCTTTAATCTAACGGTTACTGCATTTTTGTGTGCATCCAAATGTTCATTTGCAGCCATTACTTCGATAGCCGGACCAATAGCAGCCATTCCATCAGGAAGTATCTCCTGAAAGGTAATTTTACGGATGAAACTGTCGAGACTTACCCCACTATAAGCTTTGGCATAACCATTCGTTGGCAGGGTATGATTAGTTCCCGAAGCATAATCACCTGCACTTTCGGGAGAGAAGGCTCCCAAGAATACAGAACCGGCATTAATGATCCGTCCGGATACTTCCATGTAATTCTTAGTCTCAATAATCAGATGTTCTGGCGCATAAGCATTAGTCAATTCCAGCGCCTCATCCATATCCTTCACTAATATCAACTTACTGTTGGCCAAAGATTTCTCGGCAATGTCGCGGCGGTTCAGATAGCCCAACTGTCGCTCAACTTCATATACGACTTCCGTTTGCAATTTTTCAGACGTCGTAATCAACACAGCCTGACTATCCACTCCATGTTCCGCCTGAGACAGAAGATCAGCGGCAACAAACACTGGATTAGCAGATTCGTCAGCCAGCACTTCTACTTCTGAAGGTCCGGCCGGCATATCAATGGCTACATCCCTCAAGCTAACAAGTTGTTTGGCTGCTGTAACATACTGGTTTCCCGGACCAAATATCTTATAAACCTTAGGAATACTCTCTGTTCCGTATGCCATAGAAGCAATGGCCTGTACTCCACCCACCTTAAATATTTTGCTGACTCCGGCCAGATGGGCAGCAAAAAGGATTGCCGGATGCACTTTCCCATTTTTGTCAGGTGGTGTGCAAAGTACAATCTCTTTGCAGCCGGCAATCTTGGCAGGAATTGCAAGCATAAGCACGGTAGAGAATAAAGGGGCCGTTCCTCCGGGGATATATAAGCCGACCTTTTCAATGGCTACTGCCTTCTGCCAACAAGTAACCCCTTCCATAGTATCTACCTTTTTCCCCTCAAAACGCTGTGCAGCATGGAAAGCCTCAATATTGCGTTTAGCCAGATAAATGGCAGCTTTCAATTCTATAGGAACCTCTTTTTCAGCTTCTTCAATCTCTTCGAGTGTAACGGCCAGTGAAGTGAGTTCGGCTTTATCAAACATAGCTTCATACTCCATCACCGTCCGGTCCCCACCAACTCTTACACGATTAATAATATCACGTACAGTATCAAAAAGGCTTTCTGTGTTGAGTACGGGCCGCTTCAGAATTTCATCCCACTGCGATCTATCGGGGTATTTAATCAGTTTCATTATTTTTTTAATTAAAAGTTCAACAAACAGACTCGCTTAAATAATCATCTTTTCAATAGGCAATACTAAAATTCCCTCCGCTCCCAGTGCTTTCAGTTTGCCTATAATCTCCCAAAATCGTTTTTCATCAAGTACTGTATGCACAGAGCACCAGCCTTCCTGTGCCAATGGCATTACGGTAGGACTCTTCATCCCCGGCAATACGGCAATAATATCATCCAACTTATCTTTAGGTGCATTCATCAATACATATTTTTTATCTTCGGCTGTTTTCACGGCATCCATACGGAAAAGCAATTCGTCCAATACCTCCTTCTTCTCTTTACTCATATTCTTATTGCCTATCAGCAGAGCTTCCGACTTCATCACGACCTCCACTTCTTTCAGACGATTGCTGACCAACGTAGAACCGGAACTGACAATATCAAAAATGGCATCCGCCAGTCCGATGCCTGGAGCAACCTCTACAGATCCGGTAATGACATGAACCTCGGCTTTAACTCCATTACTTTTCATGAAATTATCCAGAATTCCCGGATATGAAGTAGCAATTTTCTTTCCATTAAACCAACTTAGACCGGGATATTCAATATCTTTGGGCATAGCCAGAGATAAACGACATTTGCTGAATCCAAGACGCTTAATAATTTCTGCGTCTTCTTGTTTTTCTACGAATTCATTTTCTCCCACTATACCAAGATCAGCAACTCCCGTAGCCACAGATTGTGGAATATCGTCATCACGGAGGAAAAGCACCTCAATTGGAAAATTAGACGACTGTACGAGTAAAGTACGTTTAGTTGTGCTCAGTTTGATGTCTGATTCTTCAAGAAGGGCCATCGTTTCTTCAAAAAGGCGCCCCTTGGCTTGTACTGCGATTCTTAACATAATTACAATATCTTAATTTACAATTTAAATTCAATATCCGGAAAATAAAAAAGGCCCACCTTATCGGTAAGCCTCGTATTCTATCATATATATACACAATATCATCCTGCCCACCGAGTTATTCGATCGAGTAATGATGATGGCGATGTGTAATAGTAATGTTCATATCTTCATTCTTTATGCGACAAAAATAAACTATTAGTTCCGAATCACCAAACAATTATCAGAAAAACTTCCGTTTTTCTTTCAAATCAAAGGGAGTATCTCTTCATCTTCTACTCCACATGATAAAAAGTGCATCTCTTCTTTAGCTTTTTCCTTCGGAAAAGTGAAATAAGTGCAGATCGCTTCCGTACACAATTCTCCATTTTTGTTATAAAGACGTGCCTCTATCAGTACAATATTGCGTTTCACCTCTTTAATATGTGCCTTGAGTACTACATGCGAATCATTAGTATTGATCGACTTACGATAGCGAGTTTCCATTTTCGATGTCACTCCTGTCGTCTGTAACTTCCGGAGAACCACCCAGGCACAGATTTCATCGAGAAGTACCGCCTGAATGCCTCCATGCAACGTATCAATCCATCCTTGGTATTCGGGACGCGGACGCCAGATACTTATCACTTCATCATCCTCTTCATAAAATTCCATTTTCACACCGGCTTCATTGTTGGGAGCACAACCAAAGCAATTATATCCTTCCATTCCCTTCCAAGGATTAATAATCTTTTTCATACTTTCCTATTTTAAATTGCTCAAAGATATAAATCTTTTTGTAAAATGCACAATTCTCGCTACCAGAACTTTATCTATCATTCATTTGTTATACGAATATTCTATTGAAGAAAGGAAAAATATGAAAACAGTAGTAGACAAAGCCTCCTCCAGAGGTTATTTCAATCATGGCTGGCTTAAAACCTACCATACATTTAGCTTTGCAAACTATTACAACCCATCGAGAATGCATTTTGGCGCATTGAGGGTGCTGAATGATGACAGTGTAGCTCCATCAATGGGATTTGATACACATCCTCACCAGAATATGGAAGTGATTTCTATTCCCTTGAAAGGTTATCTGAGACATGGTGACAGTGTAAAAAACACCCAAACCATCACTCCCGGCGATATCCAAGTAATGAGTACGGGTAAAGGTATCTTTCACAGCGAATATAATGGCAGCGATAAAGAACAGTTAGAATTCCTACAAATATGGATATTTCCGAGAATCGAGAATACAGAACCGGAATATAACAACTACGATATCCGCCCCTTACTGAAAAGAAACGAACCGGTCTTGATTATCTCGCCTGACGGTAAGGTACCTGCTTCCATCAAACAAGATGCCTGGTTTTCCATGGGAACATTTGATGCCGGAAAAAGCTTTGAATACAAATTGCACCAAGAAGGTAACGGAGTTTATATCTTCATCATCGAAGGGGATGTGAAGGTTGCAGATAATCTGTTATCAAAGCGTGACGGTATCGGACTCTGGGATACGAAGAACTTTAAAGTGGAGGTAATCCAGGAAGCAACTTTATTGTTAATGGAAGTACCAATGCGATAAAGCAATAATAAAACATAAGAAAGGCTGCCCCGCTTTATGCGAAGGCAGCCTTTCTTTTCATTCATTGAACACACTATTTATTTTTCTTTCCGGTAGTTCTCAAGTCCGGTCTGCAAGAAGTCTATATACTTGGATATATCTTCATCATAAGCATATGACTTGTTCAGCGGCTTACCTTCATTATCAATCAGAACATAAAAAGGCTGGGCATTGGCACCAAATTTCACACGCTGCAGATAACTCCATTTATCACCTACCGTACGCAGAGTACGTTCTGTTCCATTCTCTGTAATCTTCACCGGTTCGGTAAGTGGAGTCTTGTTATCAACATAAAGGGTAATCAATACATAATCATTATTGATAATGCTACTTACCTTCGGATCAGTCCATACGGCAAGCTCCATCTTACGACAGTTCACACAACCATATCCTGTAAAATCGAGCATCACCGGTTTGTTATGCTGGCGGGCATATTCCATACCCAAGTCATAATCGTCGAACTTAGCATGTACCTCATTGGTATAAAGATTAAAGTCCTGAGTCTTCATAGGTGGTGCAAACGCACTGACAGCCTTCAAAGGTGCTCCCCACAGGCCCGGAATCATATAAATGGCAAAAGCCAAAGAGATCAGTGCCATGAAAAAACGAGGAACGCTCACTTTCGTATCATCGTCATCGTGTGGAAACTTGATCTTGCCTAACAGATAAAAACCAAGCAAAGCAAAAATCACAATCCACAAAGCAAGGAAAGTTTCACGATCCAGAATTCTCCATCCATATGCCAAATCGGCAACAGACAGGAATTTTAGAGCAAAAGCCAATTCCAAAAAGCCCAATGTTACTTTAATCACATTCATCCAGCCTCCTGACTTAGGCATTGATTTCAGCCAAGACGGGAATAAGGCGAATAAAGTGAACGGCAGAGCCAGCGCAATGGCAAAACCGAGCATACCAATCGCAGGAGCAACTACGCTGCCGGTAGTAGAAACCTGTACTAACAGGAATCCGATAATAGGGCCTGTACAAGAGAAAGATACAAGCGATAATGTAAATGCCATCAAGAAAATACTCAGTAATCCGCTGGTAGCTTCTGCTTTACTATCTACAGCCGTACTCCATTTTGCAGGAAGTGTCAGTTCGAAAGCTCCAAAGAAAGAGGCGGCAAATACGATCAACATCAGACAGAACAGAATATTGAAGACCGCATTGGTAGAAAGAGCATTCAACGCACTGGCACCGAATATCAAAGTAATGGCAAGTCCCAATGCCACATAGATCACAACGATAGATGCCCCATAAGTCCATGCATCACGGATACCTTTCTTTTTATCTTTGCTCCTTTTTAAAAAGAAGCTTACCGTCATCGGTATAATAGGCCATACACAAGGAGTAAACAAGGCCAGCAAACCTCCCAGGAATCCTGTAATAAAGATATAGATCCAGGACATATCTTCCTGAGAATTTGCTTCTCCGAACTTCTTCAAATCATTAATAACCGGCTTCCATAAATCAATGCTGCCTACAGCAGAAGTTACAGCAGTAGCTACCGGTTCTATAATACTATCAGAAACTGATGCGACAGGCTCTTCAACCGGTGCTGCAGGAGTCTCTTTTACCGAAGCTGCAGAAGTCGCAACCGCCTTACCCGAAAGTTTGAAAGGGACTTGTGTAGGAGGCAGGCAATTCTCATCGTTACAAGCTCCGTACTCCAGATAACCTTCAATCGAATAATCACTGCCGGTAAACTTTATCTTTTGTACGAACTGGGCCGTCTTTTCAAAATAACGCACTTTCATTTCGAACAGTTTGTCAAAGCTCGAAACTTCTTTTCCCCTCGGGGCCAATTTACCAACCACTTCGGCACCTGATATCTTCTCTACATTAAAAGTTGCAGAGATAGGGCCGCCATCACCCAGATCGGTAGAATATACGTGCCAACCGGCATCAATCGTACCAGTAAAAACGATTTCCGCTTCAGCTCCCGACAGGGTTTTCAGCTCTGTTTTAAACTTTACAGGCTCTTGTATCTGCGCCTGTGCCGTAAACACAACCAGCAGTAAAAGCAGAAAAGAGGATAATTTCTTCATTCTTTAAATTGTTTATGATGTTTCTAAAAATATAACAGCTATCCAAATTTCCGGGTTTGAGTTTTCGGCAAATCTTAAATAGCTATCATTTTTTATAACTAAAATTCATAATCTACACACGCCCGGCTCTCTTTCGTTTCCGCCAGAATTTTACCGGCAGCCACATGTTCGGGATGGGTAGCGTAGAACTTTACATCATCCAGATTATCAAATTCACTATACAACGCAATATTCCAGGTTTCCCCCGGGTTCATATTCAGCCCGACCTCAATCTTACGGATCACAGAGATTTTAGCAGGCAATGCTTCGATAGCCTCTTTAAAACTATTCATCACAACGAGTTTCTTTTCTACAGAAACATCGTCTCTTAACTTAAATAATACAATGTGTTTTACCATTACGTTGTTATTTTAATTATTTGTTTTTATATTTGTCAGCCAAAGTTGTTTTTTACAGTTGCAAAATTACTCTATTTGTTTCAAATATACACTATAAAAGGATGTTAATAATAGGAATAGCAGGCGGAACAGGCTCAGGAAAGACCACCGTCGTACGGAAAATCATTGAGAGTCTGCCGGCTGGCGAAGTAGTATTACTGCCACAGGATTCATACTATAAAGACAGCAGTCATGTGCCGGTGGAGGAACGGCAGAACATCAATTTTGATCATCCGGACGCTTTTGAGTGGAGCCTTTTGTCTAAACATGTTTCCATGCTGAAAGAAGGCAAGTGCATTGAGCAGCCCACCTATTCCTATCTGACCTGTACCCGTCAGCCCGAAACAATACATATTAAGCCACGTGAAGTTGTCATTATCGAAGGTATCCTGGCCCTATGCGACAAAAAACTGCGTAATATGATGGACCTGAAAATATTCGTCGATGCCGATCCGGATGAACGGCTGATACGCGTCATCCAACGTGATGTAGTGGAACGGGGCCGTACGGCAGAAGCTGTAATGGAGCGATACACACGCGTCCTGAAACCCATGCATTTGCAGTTCATCGAACCTTGTAAGCGTTATGCCGACCTGATTGTCCCTGAAGGGGGAAGCAATCAAGTAGCTATCGATATATTGACCATGTACATCAAAAAACACATCGGTTAGTCATGAAACGGCACCTCGTAGTTTACTCTCTCTTTTTCCTGCTCTTCTGTATACTGTCCTGCCGTAATAAGCAGGTAATCATTACAGAAGATACTTCTGCACACGATCTGGAGCAAATCAAAGATAGTGGCGAACTCGTCGTTCTCACTCTTTACAGTTCAACATCTTATTTCATTTACCGTGGGCAAGACATGGGTTTCCAGTATGAGCTCAGTGAACAATTCGCTAAAAATTTAGGCGTAAAATTACGCATAGAGGTTGCCAAGGATGTACCGGAATTAATCCGGAAATTGCTGAATGGTGAAGGAGATCTTATTGCATATAATATTCCAATTACCAAAGAATTAAAAGACAGTCTGATTTATTGCGGTGAAGAAGTGATCACCCACCAGGTGATTGTTCAGCGAAACACCGGAAAAACAAAACCACTGAAGGATGTAACCGAATTGATCGGCAAAGATATATACGTGAAACCTGGCAAATATTACGAGCGGTTGGTCAATCTGGATAAAGAGCTTGGCGGAGGTATTCATATTCATAAAGTAACCAATGACAGCATTACCGCTGAAGATCTGATAACTCAGATTGCACAAGGTAAAATCCCCTATACAGTTGCGGATAATGATGTAGCCAAACTGAATGCTACTTATTATCCCAATCTGAATACCGGCCTTTCTATCAGTTTTGACCAACGGGCTGCATGGGCAGTGCGTAAAGATTGCCCGCAACTGGCAGAAGCAGCAAACAAATGGCATAAAGAAAATATGACCTCACCTGCGTATACAGCCAGTATGAAAAGATATTTCGAAATCAGCAAAGCAGTGCCCCACTCTCCCATCTTGTCCTTAAAAGAAGGCAAAATCTCTCACTACGATAACTTATTCAAAAAATACGCCAAAGAGATTGGCTGGGACTGGCGCCTGCTGGCATCTTTAGCTTATACAGAATCCAATTTCGATACTACTGCCGTATCATGGGCGGGAGCAAAGGGATTGATGCAATTAATGCCTGCTACTGCACGTGCAATGGGAGTCCCACCGGGAAAAGAACAAAATCCGGAAGAAAGTATCAAAGCTGCCGTAAAATATATTGCAGCCACAGACCGTAGTCTGAGTATAGTTCCGGATAAACAGGAGCGGATTAAATTTATCCTCGCTTCATATAATGCCGGATTGGGACATATTTTTGACGCTATTGCACTGGCAGATAAATATGGCAAAAATAAAACGGTATGGACCGATAATGTAGAAAATTACATCCTACTGAAAAGCAATGAAGAGTACTTCACCGATCCGGTGTGTAAAAACGGATATTTTCGTGGAATAGAAACATATAATTTTGTGAGAGATATCAATTCGAGGTACGAATCGTACAAGAAAAAAATAAAAAGCTGAAATGCTTCTAAAGTCTGCAATCAAAAAAATTGCAGACTCTTGACAACGCATTTTTATTTTTTTCCTTTTCCTGTCAGCAAACTTATAATGATAACAGCTACCACTGACAATGGTAATGCAAACAATATAGGATCTATCATCGGAAAAGGATAGGTTTCAATCAACACATCCTTACCGAAAAGCCATCTGCATACCCCCATAGCTGCCGCTTCTTTCTGATGAAGAAAGGCTAAAGCAAATAAGCTTCCTATAGTTCCTATCCAAAGGCTTGCCATCACTCCCTGCCGGGTAGCGCGTTTCCAATATAAGGCACAAAAATATGCGGGAAGGAAAGCTGCTGCACAGATACCCATAAAAATAGAAGTTCCACGGGCAATAATATCATTGGGCAACATATAACAAATGATATAACTCACTAATATTGAGAACAGCACTCCCAGACGAATTACATTAGTCAGTTTGCCACGTGAACGAGGCTTGTAAGTACCATAAATATCAGAACCGACCGAGGCACCCATCGTATGGAACTGTGAACTCAGTGTAGACATACTGGCAGAAAGAATGCAAAGCATGAAAAGTGCGGCAAACCAGTCCGGCATTGCTTTATTTATAAAGTATGGAATAATTTTATCCATATCTTTGACTGCTTCTGTAGCCACTACACCTTCGGTTTTAAGAAAGAAAAGATTACTTAGTGCCCCTGCATGATAAATAGCACCTACGGTGATAATCAGGAAAAAACATCCGATAAGGACTCCCCGGTTCAGTTGTTTACTACTCTCTACAGTCATAAAACGAACCACCAGTTGAGGTTGAGCAAGACAACCGATCCCAACTCCCAGAATCAAAGAAGTGACCAATGTATACCATTGAGGTGAACCGGTAACAGGCATGGCAGTCCATCCCTGATGTCCTAACGCTTTGAATTTCTCCGGAACCAAAGGAGCAATATCTGTCAGCGCCTGATTAGCTTCCGTAAAGCCCATATCCAGTACCCGATACAATGAAAAAAGCAAGAACAGCATACAGCCAAACATAATAACCGCCTGCAAAGCATCCGTATACATCACACCCTTCATTCCTCCAGCTATCACATAGGCCGCTATTACCAGGGTGAATATCAAAAGCGAGACATTAAAATCAATCTGAAAAATCTGTTCGATAAAAACTGCTCCTCCCTTCATTACCACTGCCGCATACAAAGGCATTCCAAGAAAAATAACTGCGGCCACAAACACCTGTATCCCCCGTGAACGATAATGCCTGCCCAACAATTGTGGAAATGTACTGACATTCAGTCTGGCTCCCATCCTGCGTGTCCGGAGGCCGAAAAAGATAAACGCAATCACCACCCCGATAAACATATTCAGAAAACAAAGCCACTGAATACCCATACCGAAGGCAGCAGCCACCCCACCAAAACCGACAATGGCAGAAGCAGATATGAAAGTAGCACCATAAGAAAGTGCCATGACAAATGGATTCATCTGTCGTCCCCCTACCAGATAATCACTGGCGGAAGTTGTCTTTTTATAACCTAAAAAACCAAGATAAGCCAATGATAGCAGATAAGCTATCACAATCAGTCCAAGTGTAAATGTATTCATCGTGTTTTATCTTTTTCATCGTCTTTATTCCAATATTTAAGACCAAACCAGGCAGCAAAAAGCACACATACTACCGAAAGCAGATATGGCAAAATGATAAGAGAGTCGCTTATTCCAAACATTCTTGTATTAGATTTCGATTAATATTGGTGCAAATGTAAGGAATTTATTGAAATGGAAAAACAAAATGCAGAATTTATAAAAAAGAAAAGGAACAAAAATAAAAAAAGCCGCCTCTTTTTATCAGGGCAGCTTTCAGAAAAATCAATTTACGGTTTAATATTTCTCGTAATGAACCTTCTTCTCATCGTATTTCTGCTTAGGTTCCTGCAGAGCAGCCGGATACCCGAAAGGAATCACACATAAGGGCACTATGTTTCCCGGAAGCTCCGTATACTTGCGGACAACCCGGATGCGGTCTTCATAAGGATAAGCAGCTGTCCATACTGCACCCAATCCCTGAGCCTCAGCAGCTAACAGAATATTCTGCGCAGCAGCCGAACAATCCAGATACCAATAAGAAGAACGGGCTACATCACCACATACAACAATGGCATAACGAGCCTGAGTCAACATCTTTGCATAAGGCAATGCAGAAGCCATAGAATCGAGAGCAACCCGATCAGTGACCAGCACAAACTCCCAGGGACGAAGGTCTTTTCCTGACGGAGCAGCCATACCGGCACGTAACATCAAGTCTATTTTCTCTTTCTCTACTTCCTTATCCAGATAAGCACGTACACTCTTACGCGCAAAAATATTATCCAAAGCAGCATTGGATGCTGACGGGACTTCTTTTGGGGAAGAAGATGAACAAGCAGCGAATGAAATCATCCAAAGCAATCCAATCGCCCATGCATAAATCACTTTCTTTGTTCCCATAGATTCTTTTTTATCAAAATAGTTTCAACCTTTTTTCTTGAGCTTCTTTCAATGAAACAGTTTCCCGCTTCATCAGACCACTCTTATCACGGAGTACCTGATATTCACCAGACAGCTCCTGCGCCAGTTCTTCTTTCAATTTCGGACTCATCAACCGGGCAGCGACACCGGCATTCTGTGAAGCATCTTTCAGATGAACCACCGGTGCATGATATACCGGAGCAATTTTCAGTGCAGTATGTAGTTTGGATGTGGTTGCTCCACCTATTAATAATGGAATATCCAGTCCGGCTTTCTCCAACTCCATAGCCACATGCACCATCTCCTCCAACGAAGGAGTAATCAATCCACTAAGGCCTATCATATCTACCTTTTCCTCTATGGCTTTTTGGACAATCGATTCAGCCGGCACCATCACTCCCAAGTCAATGATATCATAGCCGTTACAAGCCATCACAACCGAAACAATATTTTTACCGATATCATGCACATCTCCCTTCACTGTAGCCAACAGAACCTTTCCGGCAGAAGAGGTCCCTTCCACCTTTTCCGACTCTATGACCGGTTGTAAGATTGCAACGGCTTTCTTCATCGTACGGGCTGTTTTTACCACTTGCGGAAGGAACATTTTACCTTCACCGAACAACTCGCCTACATGATTCATTCCATCCATCAACGGTCCCTCAATCACATCTACCGCCTTATCGTATTGTGGCAAGGCTTCTGCAAGATCTTCTTCCAGAAAATCTCCGATCCCCTTTACCAAAGCATATTGCAACCGTTCTTCTACCGTCCCGTCCCGCCAGGCATCATGCTTCACCGGTTGTCCTGCCGCAGCATTACCTGCCGAAGCCTCCTTCAAATTATCAGCCAATTCAATCAATCGTTCGGCAGCATCAGGACGCCGGTTCAATACCACATCCTCTATTCTCTCAAGCACATCCGCCGGAATATCCGTATACAGCACAGAAGTGCCAGGGTTTACAATCCCCATATCCATACCTTTCTGAATGGCATGATAAAGGAATACGGCATGCATGGCTTCACGAATATAATTATTTCCACGGAATGAGAACGATAAGTTACTTACTCCTCCGCTGATATGTGCTCCGGGAAGATTCTTTTTAATCCAGGCAGTTGCTTCTATAAAGTCTACCGCATAATTATTATGTTCCTCAATACCTGTTGCTACAGCCAGTACGTTCGGATCGAAAATGATATCGTGCGGGTTAAACCCAATCTTATCTACAAGTAAACGATAAGCACGTTCACAAACTTCTATTTTACGGGCAGCCGTATCAGCCTGTCCTTTTTCGTCAAAAGCCATCACTACTACAGCCGCGCCATACTGACGAACTGTTTGAGCATGTTCAAGGAATTTTTCCTCTCCTTCTTTCAACGAAATGGAATTCACAATTGATTTTCCCTGGAGACACTTCAAGCCGGCCTCGATAACCTCCCATTTTGAAGAATCGATCATCACAGGGACACGAGCTATTTCAGGTTCCGAAGCCACCAGATTCAGGAAAGTTGTCATCTCTTCTTTCGCATCCAACAGTCCGTCATCCATATTGACATCGATAATCAGCGCCCCGTCTTCCACCTGCTGCCGGGCTATAGACAATGCTTCATCGTATTTCTTTTCATTTATAAGACGGAGGAACTTACGGGAACCCGCTACATTGCAACGTTCACCAACGTTGACAAAGTTAATTTCAGGCTTTACTTCCAGCAGTTCCAATCCCGAAAGCCACATACAATCCGGCCTACGAGCCGGAACATGCGGTTTGGCACCGGCAATCAACGCGGGATATTCGGCAATATAAGCATCGGTAGTACCACAGCATCCGCCGATAATATTAATCAAACCTTCATGGATATATTCTTTTACTTCATGTGCCATATCCGCCGGGGTCTGGTCATATTTTCCCAGACTGTTAGGCAAACCTGCATTCGGATATGCACTGATATAGTAAGGAGCACGTGCGGCCAGTTGCTCCAAAAACGGCTTCAATTGCTTTGCACCAAATGAACAGTTCAGACCGACAGAAAAAATATCGGCATGTTGTACCGAAGCCAGAAAAGCTTCCAGTGTCTGGCCGGAAAGAGTACGCCCCCCTGTATCAGAAACCGTCACCGACAACATAACCGGTACTTTAAGCCCGGTTGCCTGCATAGCACGCTCCGCTGCCAGAATAGCAGCTTTTGCATTCAGCGTATCAAAAATAGTTTCTATCAACAAAGCATCTACCCCACTTTCAAGCATCGCTTCCATTTGCTGTTGATAAGCATCGGCCATTTCATCATAAGTCACAGCACGATAGGCCGGATTATTCACATCCGGAGACATGGAACATGTTTTATTGGTAGGACCAACCGAACCGGCCACAAAACGAGGTTTATCGGGATTGAGTGCCGTATATTCATCGGCTACTTCTCGTGCCAGCTTCACGGCCGTCTGATTGATTTCACGCACATACTCCTGTACATGATAATCGGCCATAGAAATTGTGGTGGAACTAAATGTATTCGTCTCAATGATATCGGCACCGGCTTCCAGATATTTACGGTGTATATCCTGAACCACGTCAGGGCGCGTGAGACAAAGTAAATCATTATTCCCTTTCAGTTGATCGGGAATATGCGCAAAGCGCTCACTGCGGAAATCCTCTTCTCTAAGATTATATTGCTGAATCATAGTACCCATAGCGCCATCCAATATAAGGATACGTTCGGGTACCAGCTGTTGAATAGTTCTTTTCATTGCTAAAGGTACAAACCTATCATCGTTTAAACATTCTGTCCATATCGCGGCGGTCGTCTTTTTCTTTCAAAGCCTCCCGCTTGTCATATTGCTTTTTACCTTTTGCCAAAGCCACAACTACTTTGGCCAGACCTCTTTCATTAATAAACAAACGAACCGGGACAATGGTAAATCCGGCGTCTTTCGTCCCTCGTTCCAACTTATTCAGCTCCTTTTTGCTCAGTAACAATTTACGGTCACGCCGGGCCGCATGGTTATTATACGAACCATAAAAATATTCGGCAATGTGCATGTTCTTCACCCACAATTCACCTTTCGCAAAATAACAAAACGTATCTACAAGACTTGCTTTTCCCAAACGGATGGACTTAATCTCCGTTCCTGTCAGCACAATACCTGCTGTATAAGTATCGATCAACTCATAGTCGAAAGTAGCACGTTTATTCTTTATATTTATAGGAGCCAGTTTCATTTTATTTTATTTTCTTAATTTAATATAGCTGTTAGCTTGTTGAACACAACTTGTATTACCGCCGGACATAGTATTAACAAAATCGACGAGAAAATGGTGTAACGCAACCGATTCTTTTCTTCCACCAGCATCACGACTCTTGCTCCTTCCCATACCACATAAACGATATAAAACTGGAGCAACCAACCGATAATACTGAAATCCGGAAGCAATCCGGTCACTATATGCAACAAAAAGGTGACAACTAATGCATAGCCTGCAAACTGCTGTGCCAAAGGGATATCATTGGACATGCCAAACATTTTTATCCCCATCTGATTGATGGCATAAGCTGCCAGGAAATAGCCTCCGAACAAAGCTACCGCCACTGCACAACACTGCGTCATGGCCAATTGAAAACTTTGCGGTCCTCCCCATCCATTGGTCCACAAAGCACCAATGAATACGGATAAACCGCATAAACCAATCATAGGATAGACAAAAACAGTAAGAACTGCCCGTCTATCCTCTAAACGAATTTCCTCCCAGGCCTTGGCCGGAGAGGAAATCAATGACATTGCTATTTGAAATAATGCTTTGTAATTCAAATTATTTAGCGGTTTTATATTCTATTTCATACGCCTTCTCTGTAGTAGAAGAATCTTCTATTTTATTATTGTATTCATTCTGCTGCGCCACCACAATAATTTTGGCTGGTTTATCTTGTCCACTCTTCTGCTTATATTCTCTCAAAAATTCAGTGATATCATAAGCTTTAAAGCTGGAAGTACGTGTCGCACGTTCTACTATAGCAGTAGTTTCATCATTAACAGCATAACGCAAATGGAGTTTCAGTTCTGTAGCACCTGAAGTAATATCATCTGTATAGCAAACCAGAGTAAAAGAATGTTTAGCGAGTTCATTCTTAACATCTTCCGGAGTAGTTACATTTTTCACACGGTAAAGTACCGGCAATACAATTGTATTTTCACTAAACTGGAATGGGGCTACCGTTGAATATCCTGATGCAAAACTCAATGAACCAATTGGTGCATTAGTAGTCACATCTCCCGAACCACCGACAGCCGTAGTAGTAACTGCAGGAGCATCGATTCCAGTCGCATCTGCTAAAAGCGTAACCTTAATCTGTTTAGGATTTGTCGAGAGGTCCTGACCTTCATCAACCTGACAATAAATATAGGCCATTCTTGCACTCAAAGTAACAGGAACTGTGTTAGTGGGGATAAGTTCCGTACCGGCGGCATCTGTAAACGTAACATAACCCATTCTATCATTCACTTTCACCACACCAGCCCACTGCTGAGGACCGTTTTCTCCGGAATCCATACATGAAGTAAACATAGTACCCATCAACAGGGTTAAGGCCAACACCATTAATTTCAATTGTTTCATAAATCTATTTTTTAGAGTTTGCAAAGATATAAATTCTAATTCACAATAAGTAAATGCAGAGACTTAAAAAATACTGCATCCATCACTTAACTATTTTTGCAAACAACTCCAAATGATCGTCTACATAGCTTGCTACCAGTGCTGTAACCTCCTCCTCAATATCCAGATATTCTTCTTCAAGATCATCAAAGGCCTCATATTGCTCGTACATCGCCATAAATTCATCCTCCGTACGCTCTTTCTCCAGATCCTGGCGATGAGCATCGTATATTTTCTTAGCTTTATAAACCAACTTCGAGAAATCCTCGGCTCCCCACAAACGCATCACTTTTGCAAAAGGATTATCAAAGATATAACCTCCATACCCATTCTGAATCAATTGACAAAAACCACCAAACATGACTTCATCCCGAAAAATCTGATAGGCCAACAAAGAGTGCTGCTCTCCTGTCAATAGTGGCATTGTTTCGGCAGTAAGCTCCCCGCCAATCACTTCTTTATACTTATCTGTAAACACCTGGATAAATTCATCCATTCCCTCGCCCGCAGCTTTTTGCAAGGAGGCATCCGTAACTTCTATCATTTCCACTATATATAATAAGGTAAATTCTACATTTATAAATATCAGGAAACAAAAATACGGAAATATATGGTTCAGAAAGGCTTTTTGAAGAGTTTTTTAGAAACTGTCCTATTTTTAAAGCCCATAATTAAAAATTCCCCAATCGCTTTGGGATATATCCCTTGAGCTCTTCAATGGTTCTCTTACGGGATAATTCTTCATCTTAGCGGCTGAGATGAAGCTTTATTACTTTCTCTAATAAGGTTATTTTCAATGATGCAACGACATACCAAGATATACGCCTATACAGTAGGGTATCAACCAAATGCACCACACCACAATACTGAAACGATTGAAATGTTCTTTAGCCTTTTCACTCCCCTTCACATACGTCCAGATAGCCCACATAGCGTGAACAAACATCAACAAGATAGCGATAATGCCGGTCACAGTATGTATTTCATCATGCAGGTGTGTGAGTCGCGCAATATTCTCCATTAAAGCTGTTCCCACAGAATCAGCCAACAGCCCCAATAAGAAAAAGACCAGATGCCAAAATTTCAGTTTCTTCTGCAACCGCTCTCCCCACACTCCTATTGTGTAAAACACCAATGCAGAAGTTATCACACAAATGGCTGCTATTAAATAATGTATATCTACTTCATTCAAATTCATAACCAATCAATTTTTCTCAAAAGAAACAAAGAATCAGAGTAATAGTTCAACAAAATAAAGATTATCTAAAATGTCATCTCCACATTACAATCTAACGAAACTGAAATTTCTATTTTTCTCTTTTCATAAAAAAGTAATAAAACCCGATTTGCAAAAACAAATAAAACGACTACCTTTGTGAGCGATTTGAGAATCGTGACTACGTATTTTTAATTATATCACTTAAAAAAAGAGCTAATTATGACTTATTCACACGAAGTGGAACACATGTGTGTTGTAAAGAAGGGTCCTAACCATGGACCGGCTCCCATACCCGAAGAAGGAAAATGGGTAAAATCAAAAGAAATTGTTGATATTTCAGGTCTGACACACGGTGTGGGTTGGTGTGCTCCTCAGCAGGGTGCATGTAAGCTGACTCTGAACGTAAAAGAAGGTATCATCCAGGAAGCTCTGGTTGAAACTATCGGCTGTTCAGGTATGACTCACTCAGCTGCTATGGCTGCTGAAATCCTCCCGGGAAAAACTATCCTCGAAGCATTGAACACAGACTTAGTTTGTGATGCCATCAACACTGCTATGCGCGAACTCTTCCTGCAGATCGTTTACGGACGTACTCAGTCAGCTTTCTCAGAAGGTGGTCTGATCATCGGTGCAGGTCTGGAAGACTTGGGTAAAGGTCTGCGTAGCCAGGTAGGTACATTGTACGGTACTTTGGCTAAAGGTCCTCGTTACCTTGAAATGGCAGAAGGTTACATCAAGACAATTGCTCTTGACAAAAACGATGAAATCTGCGGATACGAATTCGTCCACATGGGTAAATTCATGGACGAAATCAAGAAGGGTACTGATGCGAATGAAGCATTGAAGAAAGTTACCGGTACTTACGGACGCTTCACTGCAGAACAGGGAGCTGTTAAACACATTGATCCACGTCACGAATAATATAAGGAGGAAAAGAAATTATGATTAGAGAAGTAAAATTTGAAAGTCAGGACCGCCGTATCAAAGGCATCATCGAAGCCTTGAACGCTAACGGTATCAAAGACATCGAAGAAGCTAACGCTATCTGCGAAGCTGCTGGAGTTGATCCTTATAAAACGTGTGAAGAAACTCAACCGATCTGTTTTGAAAATGCTAAGTGGGCTTACGTAGTAGGTGCTGCTATCGCTATCAAGAAAGGTTGCAAAAATGCAGCTGACGCTGCCGAAGCTATCGGCATCGGTCTGCAGGCATTCTGTATCCCGGGTTCTGTAGCCGACGACCGTAAGGTTGGTATCGGTCATGGTAACCTGGCTGCTATGTTGTTGCGTGAAGAAACTAAATGTTTCGCTTTCCTGGCAGGTCACGAATCTTTCGCTGCTGCCGAAGGTGCTATCAAAATCGCTGCAAAAGCAGACAAAGTACGTAAAGAACCTCTGCGTTGTATCTTGAACGGTCTTGGAAAAGACGCTGCTCAGATCATCTCTCGTATCAACGGCTTTACTTATGTTCAGACACAGTTTGACTATTTCACAGGCGAACTGAAAGTAGTACGTGAAATTGCTTACTCTGACGGTCCTCGTGCAAAAGTAAAATGCTATGGTGCAGATGATGTACGTGAAGGTGTAGCCATCATGTGGAAAGAAGGCGTGGACGTATCTATCACAGGTAACTCTACTAACCCGACCCGTTTCCAGCACCCGGTTGCAGGTACTTACAAGAAAGAACGTGTATTGGCCGGTAAGCCATACTTCTCAGTAGCTTCAGGTGGTGGTACAGGTCGTACTCTTCATCCGGACAACATGGCTGCTGGTCCTGCTTCATACGGCATGACAGACACAATGGGTCGTATGCACTCAGACGCTCAGTTCGCCGGTTCATCCTCAGTTCCTGCTCACGTAGAAATGATGGGATTCTTAGGAATTGGTAACAACCCGATGGTAGGTTGTACAGTAGCTTGTGCAGTTGACGTAGCTCAGGCTTTGGCAAAGTAATTTAAGCCATTCTATATTGACAAACTCCTGCAGTCATATGATTGCAGGAGTTTTTTATTGTATAAATCAGAATAGATTATTTCTTCCTTTTTAAACAAAAACCACCTCTCCTTTTCTCTATCATTTCCCTAATTCTATTTTCAGTATTATAACTTATCCTAATCTCACTACGAAAATCAATGCATTTAGATTACAAAATATAGAATAAGTCTTTCTTTTCTGTATATTTGCGCCCGGTATTTTAGATGCAATTCCGAAAAGTCGTAAGTTTTCGGAGTCATTTTATACTTCCCCCACTTAAGAACTTACTTATTTAGACAAAGTTAATGAAACAAATCAATGCAGTAATTACAGGAGTTGGAGGATATGTACCCGATTACATCCTGACTAATGATGAGATATCCAGAATTGTAGATACCACCGATGAATGGATCATGGGGCGTATTGGCATCAAGGAAAGACGTATTCTGAATGAAGAAGGTCTTGGCACTTCATACATGGCACGTAAGGCTGTGAAGCAATTGATGCAACGTACAAAAAGCCATCCGGATGACATCGATCTGGTAATTGTCGCTACAACCACTCCCGATTATCGGCTTCCTTCAACAGCTTCCATTCTGTGTGAAAGAGTGGGATTAAAAAATGCATTCGCCTTTGATATGCAGGCAGTATGCAGTGGTTTCTTATATGCTCTGGAGACCGGAGCCAACTTTATCCGTTCGGGAAGATACAAAAAGGTCATCATAGTTGGTGCCGATAAGATGTCATCGGTGATAGATTACACCGATCGCGCCACCTGTCCTATTTTTGGTGATGGTGCAGCAGCTTTTTTACTGGAACCTACTACGGATCATTTAGGCATTATAGATTCTGTTTTAAGAACAGACGGCAAAGGACTCCCTTTTTTACATATGAAAGCCGGCGGCTCCGTATGTTCTCCTTCTTATTTTACGATAGACAATCACATGCACTATCTCTATCAGGAAGGCCGTACAGTATTCAAATATGCTGTAGCCAATATGTCAGATGCTTGTGAATCGATTATCGAAAGAAATCAGCTAACGAAAGACCAAATCGACTGGGTTATTCCCCACCAAGCCAATCAGCGCATTATCAATGCTGTCGCCCAACGCCTGGATATGCCATTAGAAAAAGTCATGATCAATATCGAACACTATGGCAACACCAGTGCCGGCACACTTCCATTATGTATATGGGATTTCGAAGATAAGCTCAAAAAAGGTGATAATTTGATCTTTACCGCTTTCGGAGCCGGATTTGCCTGGGGAGCCGTCTACGTGAAATGGGGATATGACGGAAATAAATAACGCCACCAGCACACAAGCTTAGCCACAGAAAGTCATAATCACGCCACCGTCAATATCAGATAGCTTTTTAAAGCAAAATAGCCAAAAGTGCTTTTTGGCAAATACAAAGGAACCTTATGCCGCTTTTTTTTGTTATTTGCTGATAATTAAATGCATTAAGATGATGGAAAATGGCGTAATGATGCAGTATTTTGAATGGAATCTGCCTAACGATGGAAAGTTGTGGAAACAATTAAAAGAAGACGCATCACATCTACATAAAATCGGTGTGACAGCAGTTTGGATTCCGCCTGCTTATAAAGCCGACGAGCAGCAAGATGAAGGTTATGCAACCTATGACTTGTATGATCTTGGCGAGTTCGAACAAAAAGGAACCGTAAGAACGAAGTATGGCACAAAAGATGAATTGAAAGAAGCGATCGACGAGTTACATAAAAACCACATTTCAGTATATCTGGATGTAGTACTCAACCATAAAGCCGGAGGTGATTTCACTGAAAAATTTATGGTTGTGGAAGTCGATCCCCATGACAGAACCCAAGGATTGGGAAAGCCGTTCGAGATACAAAGCTGGACCGGATATAGTTTCCATGGACGCAAGGATAAATATTCTGATTTCAAATGGCATTGGTATCACTTCTCCGGAACCGGCTTTGACGATGCCAAAAAGCGGAGCGGCATCTTCCAGATACAAGGAGAAGGCAAAGCATGGAGCGAGGGTGTAGATAGCGAAAATGGAAACTATGATTTCCTGCTATGTAACGATATCGATCTGGATCATCCGGAAGTAATTGCCGAACTGAATCGCTGGGGAAAATGGGTTTCCAAAGAACTGAACCTTGACGGAATGCGTTTGGATGCCATCAAGCACATGAAGGATAAGTTCATCGCACAATTTCTGGATGCGGTAAGGAGTGAAAGAGGAAACAACTTTTACGCTGTAGGTGAATACTGGAACGGAGATCTGAAAACACTCGATGCATACATAGAATCTGTGGGCCATAAAGTCAACTTATTTGATGTTCCGTTACATTACAATATGTTTCAGGCTTCACAAGAAGGCAAAAATTATGATTTGCAGAATATCTTGAAGGGCACATTAGTCGAACATCATTGCGATTTAGCAGTCACCTTTGTCGATAATCACGACTCACAATTGGGCAGTTCGTTAGAATCACAAATAGAGGACTGGTTCAAGCCACTGGCCTATGGTTTGATATTATTGATGAAAAACGGTTATCCCTGCCTGTTCTATGGAGACTATTATGGTGTAAAAGGCGAAAAGTCTCCCCATGCCCCGATCATTGATACTTTACTGAATGCAAGGCGAAAATATGCCTACGGTGATCAGATCGAATATTTCGATCATCCTTCTACCATTGGTTTCATCCGTACGGGAGATAAAGAACACACCGGCTCCGGTCTGGTCTTCTTAATGTCAAATGATGAAGCCGGTAGCAAAATGATGAATCCGGGTGAGGAACATAAAGGTGAAGTATGGCATGAAATCACCGGAAGCATTCCCGAAGAGGTCACTTTAGATGAGAAAGGAAACGGAAAATTCTCTGTTAATGCCCGTAATATTGCCGTTTGGATAAAGAAAAGTTAAAATGGAAATTCATTCGGAGAGAAAGAAAAAGCTTAGTTTACCCCTACTGTTCAAAATAATAAAAGATACAGTTTGGGGATTTATAGACGACAGCGTTATGAGGCTGAGCGCTTCATTGGCTTATGCGACATTGTTTTCAATTATCCCTTTTCTTTCTCTCCTGGTCACTGTCGGAGTCTTTTTCCATATGGATTTGGCCAACCAACTTTATGTCCAGTTACAACCCATTGTAGGACCGGAAATCACCGAAGCACTTCGCTCCATTATAGAAAATGCAGAAAATACAGATTCTTCCAGATCTGCTGCCATTGTCAGCTTAGGCATTTCTATTTTCGGTGCTACCACCATCTTTGCAGAGATACAAAGTTCATTGAACACAATTTGGGGAATAAAAGCTGTTCCTAAAAAAAGCTGGCTCAAGTTTATCAAAAACAGAATACTCTCTTTTTCCATAATACTTGTATTTGCTTTCATCCTTCTGATTACATTTACCATCACCAGCATCATCGGAGAATTGAGTAAAAAGTTTATGGTTAATTATCCCGAAATAGCCGGGTCATTGGTTCAGGTAGTAGGAATCATTATAAATATAGGTGTAACGGCCATCATTTTCACATTGATTTTCAAAATATTGCCCGATGCCAAAATAAAAAGCAGAGATGTTTTTATTGGAGCGATTGTGACCACATTACTGCTACTGGTAGGTCAATGGGGAATCTCATTTTATATAGGGATTGCAAACGTAGGAACCGTTTACGGAGCAGCAGCATTCATGGTCGTTTTCGTTACGTGGATTTATTATTCTTCCATCATCATATATACAGGCGCAGAGTTCACCAAAGCATGGGCAAACGAAATGGGTGGTAAGATTTTCCCCGATGAATATGCGGTAGCCACTAAAACCATAGAAATACACGAAAACAAGCCAATCGGATTGGATGATTGAGAACAGGGATTACTTCTCCTGCAATGACTTACTCTCAGCCTCACGACATGTTTTCGTATACTGTTTCAGATGCTTTCTCATCTGTCCGAAGCGGATAAAGCCTAAAAAGAATAAAATGATCCCGGCCATAATACACACCCACGCCAGCCCATGCAGACGTGAGATACTTTCAACTTGAAAGATCCCTATTCCTACAGTCAAGAGATAAAGTGCCATGCGGATATATGCAAACAAAGTTCTTTCATTGGCCAACTTTGTTCTTTCAAGTGCCAAATGATCACGGAGTATCAACTCTTTATCATTCTCAAAGTTATCGGTAAATGTCAACATAGATATTGAGGAAATTGTGTTCTATACGTTTTTCTTTAAAAACAAAGATAGAAAAGAATAGTTCCCCAAAACAGAATCTCAATTAACAAAAACACCACTGATAGCCTCTCCAATTCCAACCAATCTACTGCATATTAAAAATCATTTTCTGTTATATTTTTCATAACTGATTAATTAGATTTATGTAAATAGAAAAATCTCTTCATAAATAGAAGATATAACATACCCAACAGTAAGATAATCCCTAATAAATAATAATATCCATGCTCTCGTAATACCAGATATCCTACCACAACCATGGCTTGCACGAACATATAAGTCAATGATACAGTTACATGAGAAATCTTCAATTCATTAGCCATAATCTGATACAAATGTTTCCGGTGAGGCAAACCAATATTTTCATGTAGTAACAGGCGGTGTACGATCGTCAACACACTATCCACTCCGTACACAACAAGCAATACAAGCCAGCTGAAATCTTTCGTTTGAAAAATCAAACTCCCGATCAGGAACAAGACTACAAAAGCTATACTGACCGAACCCACATCACCGGCGAAGCATTTCGCTCTCTTACGGAAATTAAAGAAGTCAAACACCAACACAGAACAAATCATCGTATAAATAAAACTCTGTTCTGTGAAGGAGATCACTTCTGCATTCACATATGCCAAAGAAATCAGGATAACCAATGAATATCCACCGGTAATGCCGTTAATGCCATCCATAAAGTTATAGGCATTGATAATCCCCGTACAGACGATCAGAGCAACAAGCAACGTCCACCAAGGCAGGCTGAACAATCCCCATTGATAGAACAACAGGGCCATTGCCGTAAAATGGAAGACTAAACGCAAACCCTGCGAAGTAGAACGGATATCATCTACAAAACTGATAAAAGTGATCAAGGTCAAAGCCAGTATAAACCAAGGGTATTCAAACTGATTCGTCAGGAAAAAAGTCAATGCACCCAAATAGAAAATGATTCCTCCACCTCTCAGAGTAATACGGGTATGCGAACTCCGTTCGTTTGGCCTGTCAATAATATTACATTTATCAGCAATACGGAAATAAAAAAGTTCTGCCAAAAATAGCAGAACTAAGATTAGCAGATAATACATAAGTTATTTAGTTTCTTCAAATGAACGAATAGTCTTCATTAATCCTTCTTTAGCAGTGACAGGTAATTTATCGATGCCTAAAGCTGCTTTGATCTTAGCATTACTTACCACATAATTCTCCGTCAGTTTACGAAGTCTTTCGGTATTCAAAGGCAAGTGGAGTAAAGTGCCCAATCCGGCACAAGCTTCCATAAAACGCTTATTCATCTTCCAGATACGAGGTTGTTTTTCCATTGCCTCGCACATGATGGCAATCAATTCATTTGTTGACAAAGCTTCATCATCCCCCATGTGATAAATGCCCGTAGGTACATCTTTTGTCAATAATCCCTCAATCACACAGCATAGGTTATCAATTGAAGTAAATGAACGACGATTTTCGAAATCACCCAATGGCCAGGGAATTCCTTTCTTCACCACATTATACAATAGATTCAGATTTCCTTTATTCCCCGGACCATGAATCATACAAGGACGAAGAATATACACCTGTTTCTCTGTTGTTGAGTATTCTAAATGCTCCTTTATATATTCTTCAGCCTTGATCTTACTCTCTCCATAAGGCCCAACAGGAACCGGAATAACATCCTCAGTAAGCATATCTCCCACTACACTATCAGCCGCAGCTTTTACTGAACTAAAAAATATGAATTTCTTCGCAGAAGACTCCAAAAAGAAATCAAATATCTTTTGAGTCAGGCCGGTATTAATATCAAAATAAGACTGAGCAGCTGATTGGTTTTTCGTATCATGAGCCTTTCCGGCAAGATGAATGATTGCATCAAACTGGGGAAGAGTTTGAAAAGGAAAAGATGTGGGTTCGATATCTCGCCAAGAAAATGTTTGGCTCACTCCATCTCTACAAGGAAAGATAATATCAAGTCCATATAATGTATGTTTATCTCTCAAGGCCCTGATAAAATTAGAACCTATAAATCCATGGATTCCTGTAATCAGTATATTCATTCTTTTATCAATAACAGTTCAAAAACCTTCACAGCATATTTTAAACATAAAAGTGGCAAACAAGTCCAAATTCCATTCTCCCTACACGCCCTGACAATCTCCTTATTCAGTAAAATATTACTTTTTACAGATGCTGTACTGGTGCCTCCCGTACGCATTTTCATAAAATCAAATGGTAAATATTTACTTTTCAATTGACGTACATACAAGAAGCGGATAAGGAGCTCATAATCAGCAGCTATCTTATAATCTGTTTTATAATAGCCAAACTCCTCAAAATACTTTCGATAAGTAAAGAAAGTCGGATGCGCAGGCATAAAACCATACCGGAACAAATGTGGGGCAAAGTTCTTAGAAGAATAATAACGCACTGTTTTATCCAAATTTTTAGGGTTCACAAAACGCACATCCCCATAAACGACTTGTGTATCTGTATTATCAAAAGCCTCTACCACTTTAGTTATGACATCATTCCTGTGATAAAAATCATCTGAATTAATTATACCGACAATATCTCCGGTAGCCATATGGATACCTTTATTCATGGCATCATAAAGTCCATTATCCTTTTCACTGATCCACTTTAGCCGACCTTGAAATAGAGGCTCATACTTTTTTATAATTTCAATAGTATTATCCTGAGATGAACCATCTACTATTATATACTCAATGTTAGTAAAATGCTGTGAAATAACAGATTGAATAGTATCACAAAGAGTCCTGTCACTATTGAAAGTAACAGTTATAAGAGAAATTTTCATTAACTACAAAAGCTCCTGATAAAGAGCAGCATATTCTTTATATTTATCTTCTTTTCTAAAATTTTCCAAGATATATGAACGGCAATTATTTCCATAATACTGTTTTCCCACCAATTTTAACTGCTGTATAGCTTTTAAAGCTCTATCAATATTATGAGGGGCAATTACAAATCCCGTTTTTTCTGTTACTATTTCAGGACAGGCTGTCGAATCATAAACCAATGCAGGTGTTCCGCAAGCCATACTTTCAGCCGTAGTCAACCCAAAGGTCTCTTCCATTGAAAAATTCACAAATAAATCAGCAGATGAGTACAGTTCTACCAACTCGCTTATATTTTCTGTTTTCTTAAGTCCGATTATATTAGAAGGTAATTTAGAAATTTGTTTCTGATCTAAGCCTACCAGTATTATTCTATCATCAGATGAAAGATATTTTGCAAGCTTAATAAAATCAGATAAACCTTTACGAGCATTCCAAACTGTTGCTACTCCCAATATCAGGAATTTATTTTCTATATTATATTTTAATTTTGCTCCAACACCTACAGGACGAAATACATCCGTATCAACTCCATTATAAATAACTCTTACAGGATATTTAGCAAGGAAAGAATGCTCTACTTCATTTGCCAGCCACCGTGAAACAGTGACAATAGTTAAATTTTTGAGAGAAGTAAAATTTTGTTTTTTGAGCTGATAGTTTTTTCTAGAGTGGTCATAAAATAATGAAGCGGGATAGTCTTGAAGATTAGGGCAAGCATAACACCCTCGTTTCCATTTGTTACAGTGCACGTTTGCATAATGTACGCAATGTCCAGTATATGCCCAGCAGTCGTGTAATGTCCAAACAACCGGAATATCAGATCTTGACAAAAAGTCAAATAATAATGGATAATTTAAATAATAACCATGAATATTATGCAAGTGTATCAAATCTGGCTTTATCTCCTTTATTTTTAATATCAACCGTTTAGTTGCGCATTTAGATCCTAATCCATGCATATCAAACAACTTAGATATTAAATAATGAGAATAAATTGCACACCTATTTCCAATCTTATACAAGTATGTTTTACTTGGATTTCCCCAACGCCCATACGCTGTATAGCAAGTCCATTTATCGTCTATAACAATCTCCGCAATTCCTTCAGCAATACGTCCAGTAGAACCGGAATTAGCAACAACATTAATTTGAAAAAGAATCGGCATTATTAAAGCTCTATATTCAAAATTATTTCTTTTTCCATTTTATATTAGAATCCTCAAAACAAGCTTAATTTCATCCGAAGTTTTCTACATATAAAAAAAAAATATTCGAAATGGCAAGTTAGATAGTCTTTTATAGAATGGAAGTTTTATGTGGTTAGCAATTAATTGAGAAATAGACGATGTAGTATTTAATTGAGAAAAAAGCATGCGCGATTTTCAGGAAATTTGCTATCATCTGTAATTGACGGATTACTAAATAAAGCCAAATCAAACGTTTGCTCAATAGCACTAAAAGATAATGTTTCCAAATAAGATCTGCCAAAGTCTGAATTTACTAAAATCAGACTAACACCTTTATCATCATCGTACTCCATATTTATTTTTTCAATATTCCAAAAATCTGCGATAGTAATATCCGAATCACTTTTTAAAGACCTATTAGGGCAATGAGCACAGCTTGGCCTTAAATATAAATTTTTCAAGAACCCTTTAATAAAAATATTCTCTTCAAGAGTTTCATGTAGTGAAACGGACTCCTTTAAAATCACCAAACTAAATCTTTTCCACCCATTTGTTTTATCTCTAAAAGATATATGTGTTATAGAATCTTCTTTATTTGAAGAAATCACCCTCTTTTTTTTATCTATCACTTTCAATCGGTTCGTTTCTTCCAAGTACATTTGCCATACTTTAGGACTGGGTACCCCATGGCATACCAAATCAACGGCTAATAATTTTTTATATTCTTTCCTCAAGTACTTTTTTAGACCAGCTATTTGACAAGGAGTTCCAGTGAATAATACCATCCTTCCACTCTTTAAAAACTGTTCGGCTTTTCTATATGCATTCCCAATAATACTTTGTACATATTTAGATCCTCTAAATGCAGCCACTCCTTCAATATTGTCCGTATAATCGTGTACCACCATCCATTCATCATCAAACTTAGCTCCAAAAACAACTCCTCCACGCTTTATTACACTTTCAGCCAATAATGTAAAGATTCCCCTGATGAACTTTTTAATCTAACCTCTTCATCCATATTTTTTTGCTGCATATACTTTCAAAGGAGTACGAGACTTATTTTGATGAATGACTGGGCATACTTTTTCACATAACCCACAATTCACACAAACACTTTTATCAACTTGAGGATACAAAAAGCCTTCAGTATCTTCAACCATACACATACAACCTTTAGGGCATATTTGTACACAAGCTCCACATCCACAACAATCCTGCTTTTGAATTATATCAATCATAAAACCTTACTCTCTAAATCACGATTATTACTTCCTCAAATTACAATAAAATAAAACCAGAAAATTATTATTAAATAAACGGTACAAATAGCATTGAGCAAATGCTACCATTTAAATTTTGCAATCTTTTCTTTTACCTTATCTAAAATAACAACACGCTCGCTCTGAAACAAACCAAATCTTAAACTTAAAACAATAACAGAAATACAAGATGTCAAAACAATAATTACTAATCTCAAGAACGAAGTATCTAATATATAAAGCATAAGCAAAGGTACAGCAGGAGAAAATATCACAACAGGTAAACATCGAACAATTACATTCTTAAAATACAACCTTAAAGAAAGGCCAATCATACTACGCAATAAATACAATCTTTCAACAAAAACGACGAGACAGACAATGAACTGTACATATAATACAGTAACGGGAGCCCCCCTAAATACAATACGTAATAAGATATTGGAAAAATAAGCAACAAAGTCCCTCCACAAATAATTTGATATCCACGAATCTGCCCTGTAGCCTCAGCCGCCGTAACGAATGGATTCGAAACTGAATTTACAACACTAATAATCAAAACCATACGAACAAAATCACTTGAATAGGATGGTGGATTCTTTAACCACAAATTTAGAATGTAATCTGTATCAATCAGTATCGGTAAAGTCAAAAATAACATTAACATAAAAGTAATCCTTGCGCTTCGATAAATCAGCGTATACATAAGATTCAAATTTTCAGAAGCATAGTATTTAACTATTTGAGGAGCAAATGCCAATTGAAAATTGCCTGCAAATGACATAATAGCGTTTTCAACTTGAAAAGCAACTGCTCGAGCAGCATTAACAATCGGATTAAAGAAAAGATTCAAAAAGAAGGTTCAAACCTTGAGTATAAGAAATAGCAGCCAAATTACCAAACAAACTCCAACCTGCAAATTTTATCATTTCCCCAAACAAAGATTTATTCCACGAAAACGAAAAACGGCTTCTTTAAAGTGTATGCGACAATATACTCCATAAATAATTCGACTTAAGATTTGTACCCCAAACATAAGTACAGCATACAGTTTCAATTTATCAACAGACGATATCACTAAAGAAGTAAACAATAAGTAATTTAAGAACAACTTCTAGAATTGAAATATATGCAAAAGCCCCCATCTTTTCGTGTGCAATTATAACTGCATTATAAGGTACACTCATGATTAGAACAATAGTTGTCGCCACAGAAAATTGAAACACCCAAAATGCTGCTTCTATTCGTTCTTTGGGAATAATCATTTCATAATATAATATCCAAAGTCCAATAGTTTCACATAATAATATTATTATTAACGATATAAATACATGAATAATTATGCTCGTACTAAATATTTTTTTGAAGTTTAAAATGATTACTTTCACCTATACTGTAAGTTAAAAACGTCTAGTAGAAGCCGACATCGCAGAATTAATAAAAGTAAATAAAACAACAACGCCTCCAACGACATTATATACTCCATAGTCCAAAACTCCTAGTACTTCAAGAACAATACGGCTAGTATATAAAGAAACAGCCATCATAACTAACATACGTACATAAAGCAATAAGGTATTTTTAGCTATACGCTTGTTATTTTGTGAATTATCTGTCAAAGTATGCATTAAGGTTTCATTTTATCTTCCTAATATCCAAGATAATTTTCTATTAAAAAGCTCTGTTATAAGAAATAATATTATCCACATGGAAACATGGCGTATTACCGAAGACAGAACCGGAGAAATATCCATAGAATTCATTCCTTGAATTAAGCATAGTTGTATGCATTGAGAAAATGCTAACACAAAAAATGTATTCTTGCCCCAATATGAAAAGATATAAAACCAAGGCTTTAATACAGTATATTCCATATATTTAGTCAATAACATTGATAATTGAATAATAAACAAAATACCTAATATTGCGCCTATATATACTGGCATTAAAGAAGTTATAATGTTGTAGCACATATCTAAATGATAAAATTGAGCAATTAGTCCACCGATACAAAATGATATAAGTAAAAAACTAAAAGTCTTCTTGACAGACTTATCTCTCCATACATTTAAAATAAAATCAGCCAATTTATTACCTAAACCCAGAAAACTTACGGCTAAGAAAACTGAAGAAATAGCCCATGGCAATAAAAGGTGCACCTCTGACAACCAATAGCTAAGATAAGCAAATACAATCAAAATCACTACAAAGAACTTTTTATTACGACTCAGTAAATGATAAAAATATAATATAAAAAGCTCAGCCAGAAATAATATAGGTACAAACCACAACGCAATGCCCCCCATCCATGAACAAGCACTTCTAAAAACCTATCCTTAAATGTATTTACTTCATAAGATTCAGATATTCCTATGACTAGAATAGAAAACACAAAAAGGAATTAATAAAGTACGCAACTTGCGATATAAAAAAAAAGTTCAAAAGATTTATAGTTTCCTACTTTAAAAGTCATTCCAGATATAAAAAGAAAAAGAAAGGCATATGGAATGACCAAATCCAATTCGAAATAATCGATGGTAACCGAGTATGCCCAACTACCATTAAAACAATACAAATACCTTTTGCAACATCAATCCACTCTATCCGTTTTGAAATACGAGCCCCCATATTTACTCCATATAAAAAATGAAGCGACGTACTTTTTTGAGATCTTTCCTCAAAATTATAACATGAAATATTTTTAGCTAATACATTATAATAGATAGGATTGCAAATTTTCAGCACGGCATTTTTTTAAAATTTCTATCATCCAAATCAAATCTAATCCCATTTACATCTTCTGCCACAAGGTCCATAGAACACCCTACTTTATTGCTTACAATTACTGGTAACCCATTATTCATAGCCTCCTCAATAACCAATCCCCATGGCTCTGATTTAGAAGGCAAAACAAAAAAACATCATTACTCTGGTAATAATGAAATATCTTATCATTAGAGATAGCCCCTAAAAAAGAGATATTAAATGACGCCATTTTTTTCAATACCTCCTCTTGAGGACCAAAACCTATAATATTCAATTTTAAATCTGGTAAAGAATTGAACACATCAATCAGAAGTTTAAGATTTTTTTCTTCCGACAAACGACCAACATATAAAAAGTTCCGAATTTGTGTCTTATAAACAAAGGAAGGTTGATTCACATAATTAAAAACTCCAACTCCTTTTGTTTTGATTATTTTTCCCGAAAAGACAAAAGTTTCAATAATTCAATATGTGGTTCTCCCGAAGCGTAAGCCAAGTATATTCGTTTTAAAAAAAATCTTTTTAACAGTCCTCGCAAACCTCTAATAGACGACTCATAATAAGTTGATTCTACCACCACTGCATTTTTACTCTTTGGAGAGAGAAAAGCTAAAAACCAGAGATAAAAAGAATCCCACCCCGATAGAATTAAACTGCGATATGAATAATCACGCTTTAACAACCGCCATAGATAAATCAAACGAGAGCCTTGTAACTTCGATAAAATAACATAGTCAAATTTAATCCCTTGAGAAACAAAATCTTTATTTCTCCGACTATTCATTTCATAAAGAAAAATCACAAAAACACGCTTTTTTTTTCGCACAGTCTATTCAAGAGATTCACTTTATAAAAGGCCGGCAATGGCGTTACAAATATAACATCAATTTGTTTCATAATCCTTTGTTTATAGATTCAACTCTATTAAAAGCATTACTCCATGCCATCGGAGAAAAATAGTGCAGTAAAGCGTCTCTATGGTTTGAATATTTCTCAAACCAAGCATCATTCATCTGAGATAACTGAAGAATGCACATTTTAAGTTGTTCCTTATCAAAATTAGAGTAAACATAATTAATATCTTTCAACTCAGGATAGCTTATTGTAGAAACAACTAGCTTATTACACGCCAAGTATTCTATAATTTTTGATGGGAAATTATTTTTATTTTCAGCCAGATTAGGATCTCTAAAACTTAGACATACTGTAAATCTTTTCAAATAAGAAAGATAATCTGTGTAATTTAGATATCCCAAATAATGTATATTCGCATATTTAGAAGCATATTTCATCACCAACGATTCATCCTCCCCTCTACCAGATACGTAAAGTTCACACTCTGGCAATTCGGAAAAAAACATCTAATGCCATCTTTATACCTGTCACCTTTTTTAATGCACCAGAAAAAAAAAAAAATGCATTTTTACAATTTCCCCATTAGTTTCTTTTATAGAGTTGATGGCATTCATTGGAACAATTCCAGGCATATAAACTATATTTTTGTTTTGTATTGTTAAACGTTCCGACAAAGCCAAAATTCCATCAACAAATCTAGACAAACATATTTCCGCAACTTTAGTTATAGAAAAAAGCCTATTAGATGGAGTATGGTCTGCTAGTAAAACATAAATTTTCTTACGATAGATTACTTTCAAAAGCATAAAAGCAAGTAAGTTATGCCTTTCAAGATTATAAAACCAAATAGAATTATCATTGCGTAATAGTCTGACTATTAACAAATTTTCCACCAAATAATTTAAGTGCCTTAGTATTGGAAAACTTCCAAATACACGAACCTGAATAAATTTTACTTTCTGAATTGAAGGTAATTCCGCCAATATATTTTTTTCTCACATTCAGAGGAACTTCTGAATACACTTTACTAAAACAGTTACCTTCAATAAGATTACTACAAAAATTTGTCACACATTGAGAGCCATATAAAGAGACCAATTCTTGTGGTATATAATTGCAATATAATGAACGATTAACAAGAAGCATATTTATTTTCTAATTCAAATTTTTTCCCTATGAATATAAATACTGAGAACTAAAAACATTATATATTGTGTTGATAGAGTTGCACCATTTGGAGAAACAAATGCTACAAAAAAGATAATTAAATAGCAGCACTAATATCAAATAATCAAAAATGCTTTTCTTTTTATACTTACGTAATAATGAGAAGATTTTTATAACCGGAAACAACACCAGCACAATGCCAAATAAACCTACGTCAACCATTTTAGCTAGAAAGGTATTTTCATAATTACTCCCAATAAATTCGCCCTCTCTAACCCCCTTTATAGGAACACTACCAACCCCATGACCTATCAATAGGACTAATTTATTTTCCTGCATGTAATCAATGCCATTCTTCCATTGCCGTATCCTAGTATCATCAGCTTTACTTTACTAGTAGATTTGTCATCCCCAAGATACCTTTCCAAAAGATATTCATTAGAAGATAATAATGAAGTAATTACTGAACCTGATGCAATAAGTATTATAGAAAAAATTACCAATAAAATAACCCGATTCCCTTTTGCACAAATCACATAATAGACAAAACCAGCAAAAACATTAATAATACAATCACAAATATTTGTCGGGATCCGTAAACCAAGATCCTATTAAAGGAAGAAAAGAACATAACAAATAAAAAAATTGGCTCTTCGTTTTTGAGGAATGATATAGTAAATAAAATGATGAGAGTACGCAGAAAGAGAAATAAACCCCAAATGTGCTAACAGACTCAGCTAAGAAGCTACAACGATTCATAGCTAAATCTTCCTCTGCCAAATAAGATATATCTTCATGAGCGCTTAATACCAAAAATTTAAAAAGCAATGTTTGGCTATCAATAATAAGCCCTATTGATAAAAACAGTCCAAGCAACGAAAAAAAAACTTAAATATAGAATGTGGATTATATTTTGAAGAATTTAATAAATACGATGAAAACAAAACCACATGAAATCCTGCGGTATACATCCATAAAGCAAATCCAACTCTAATTAAGCCATATCCTTGAAAAAAAAAAAAAGTATATACAATACGGTATACATAAAAATGTTAGTAACAATAAATCTTTTTCTATCTTTATCAACGAACGATTTTTATACCTTCCAAAAAGAGCACATCAAAAGGGAAAAACCTATAAATGTCAAAATTTGCCTCCAGATCGTAAATGGAGTACCTTTAGTCAAAAAGAAAATAAACCACCATTTATAACTAAGAAAAAAAGAAATACAATAAAATAAGGTTATATAATTAGAGTATTTAGAGGCATTAAATTTCATCAACATTTATCCACAGCTATTAGCATACATAAAACAATTTAAATTTCCCCTATCTTCCCACTAAGTTCAAAACAGTATACCTATTTCTTATCATTTTAGCTAAAGGTATCATTTTCATAAAATCAATCTCGGAAAATTGGATATACTGTTTTTTATCATGCTATTTAAACCGATTCGAGAGAAATAACTGTTTATCATATTATACTCACTTTCAGTTCTCAGCAGTTTCTCTATCAACAAATGCGCCCACGCCACTTGAATACCATGTATAGTAGACTTGTCAGAAAAATATTCATCAATGGCGTGACTCATTAAATGCTCAGAACCACTCGTCCCACGTGTATTGCCAGAATGTATCATGGATAATCCGGAAGTTATTAACCCCCTTGCAAGATCAGCTAAAAATACATCTGTATATAAATCTTTCTCAGAATATCTTAAAATAGAAACAGCAGCTTCTTTTGCCAACATAAAAGATAATTCATCAATCTTTTCTCCTGTGGAAAGTCTAGATAACTCCCAGTCCTTTACAGCACTCAAATTTGATAAAAGATCACCTACACCTGCCAAAATCAACTGCTTGGGAGACTTCTTCACAATCGATAAATCCACTACAATTCCGATAGGAGGTTTAACTCCAAAACTTTTTTTCTTCCCATTACACGTTAAGCGTGCAACTGGAGAATAAATAGCATCGTTAGAAAGTGTTGATGGCATGGCTATGTAAGGGATATTCATATCTGTTGCCGCATACTTGACAATATCTAAAATACTACCTCCACCAAACGCAATAAAAAGTGTATCTAAATTATCACATTGTTTTTTCAATAAAGAGTATTCTTCTACCTTTCCTCCTTGGACAAGAATTAAACTATCAAATTTATTACTATCTATAAAGTGACTGTAAAGAGTATATAATTCAGGAGAAGTCACTAAAGTTTTATGAGAGAAAAAAACAGATGACTGGATGTGAGCATTTTATCAACTCTACCAAGTACTCTATTATCAATCTCCACAAAAACAGGTATTTCTAAATGCTTATAAAACATTATTCAACTCTTGAATAGATTTAATTATTTTAGATGTACTTATACCTTTAGTATACGGAAGATAAACTAATTCAATCTGATGCTTTTGCAAAAACTCTGGAGTCATACATATCTGATTTAAGTACCCTTCACCTGTCCAATCATCACCATGCACTATAATATCTACATTATACTTAATTACATAAAGTTTATTATCCAAATCTGGAATAATAAAAGCTTCATCTACATAGGAGCAAGCTTTAACTACTGCCAATCGATCATTCTCGTTAATAACAGGCTTTCTTTTATAATTAGCAACCATTTCATCACTATTAATAGCAACAATCAGCCTATCTCCAAGACCTTTCGCTTTTTTTAAGAGCTCAACATGTCCACGATGAAACAAGTCAAATACCCCTATTACATATACAGTTATCATATATCTAAAAAATCAAATCGTTTTTATTAAGTTTATCTATTACATGCATCAACCGATAGCAAGCTTGATCATCTTTATATAAATTAAATTTGTTTTGAGTTTCCTTTTTATAAGTTTCAGGAGTTTTTAAAAAAGACTTGAGGGACTCTAAATCAGATAAAATAGGACCAGGAAGCACCTCACTAATGTTATCAAAAGTCAAGCCTCTTGACTTTTGATATTCATCTATGTCATTCATTACAAATCCCATTGGCCTATCTAAAATATCATAATCAATCCAAACCGAAGAATAATCCGTTAGTAAGAAATCTGTTGCCCCCAGTAATGGATAAAGCTGAAAAGAAAAATCATTTTGTTTCACTATCATAATATTAGTAAACAATGGGAAATCAACCGTTTGCAATATATCCATTGGATGCAACTTTACAATCAACAAAATTTTAATTTCCGATAAAAAAATATTCAGATCTTGCAAGTCTGCTATATTCAAAAAAGAAATAGTATCGTTCGTTGAAATACCATCAGTTCTTGTTTCTCCAATAATCGAAGTACGGAAAGTTGGTAACCAAATGCCAACAGAACAATAGTCGGTCCTTTGGATATTTCTTTTAGAAAAGAAGTCTGTCTTTTGAAAAAGTAAATCATTGCGCGGTTGTCCAACAAGTAACACTCTACTCAGATCCAGGTTATTAAAACTTTTAGACATCAATTCCCTAAAAATTTCTGATGTAGCAATTAAATAATGAGCTTTAGTCTTATTAACTCCATGTTTGGCAGGATCCATTGAACCTATCCGCTTTAATGGCATGCCATGCCACAAATTTATCAACTTATCTCTTTGACTGATATCCCAGAAACTATATAATCCATGAGTACAAAAACAAACTTAGCCCTAAAAAAATACCAAAAAGCTAATAATGAAAATCTAAATACAACTTTTGTATTCGAATTTTTCGACAAAATATCCTTTTTACATGCTTTATAACCTGTCTTATCAGAAAGTACCCATACTTTCAAATAATGATCATATTGCTTTGATCCAGAAATATATTGAAATAGAGCATAAGCATTATCGGTATAATCCGGAAAACTAGAAAACAACATAACAGAATCTCTCTTTATTATCCTAGAGAATAAAATTCCTGTTGAAGCTATAAAAGAAGAAAAAGACAATTTCATTAAAGTATTATTAATCATTCACATACCGTATTTTTTATGGAGGAGCGAATAAGTACCATAAGGATAAATAATAAACAGAACTAAAGATAATTTATATTTTAAGGATATAGAAGTAGAAAACAATACATATGATAGTCTACTTTTAATATAGAAAATTATTTCGCGTCTATAGGTATTATCTGGAATATCAGTTCTCACATAAGCCATGAAGCATTGAAATATCATAAATGAATAAACATTTGCTATATCTGTTTCTTGAATAGACGGAGAAGCATTCTTTAAAATCCAAGGTATTTTCATACAAGACATAACTTTCTGACTAATTCCAGAGTGATTAGCACTTCCTTGCCTCTGCCTATAATGATAAAAACATTGGTTTGTCCTCAGCACTACTTCAGAGTCTGCGACCACTTGATATTGAAATAAAAAATCCTCCCAATGATGTACTTCTTTAGAAAAACATTTTCCAATAAATAAAGATGTCCTATATAATCCTAAACACATAGAAGCCGGAAACGAAAATGCAAGAAGTAAATCGATAGCTTGCTTCTTACTATATTTATCTATCTTCAACTGTCTTTGAACATCTTCAAAATAATGAGAAGAGATACAAATATCAGCTTGATTAGATAATAATAAATTCAAGAAGCATTCAATCATATTGCTATCTATCCAATCATCCGAATCGACAAAACAAATAAATTCTCCGCTCGCTACGCTGATCCCTGTATTCCTGGACTCACTTACACCACTATTCTTCTTATGGATAACATGTATCCTGTCATCTGCCAAAGCATATTGATCACATATATATCCAGACTTATCAATACTCCCATCATCAACCAGTATCAGTTCTATATTAGGATAAGTCTGATTCAATATACTATCAATGCACTCTTCTAGATACTCTTCAACATTATAAACAGGAACTACTACAGAAACCTTATTCATAAAACACTAGCATTCATTGACTTGTATTTAAATCCTTTATTTTCAAGTCGTGATAAAAACAATGGTAATAGCTGTAGTGTATTTAAACTATGTTCTTCAGAAAAATGAAACAACACAATGTCTCCACCACTTATCTGTTTCGTGATCTTATCAATATGTGTTTGTACATCCTCTAACTTTACATAATCTTGCATGTCAACAGACCATTTTATTATATCATAATGTTTTTTCAAGAGAAACAGCTCCATAATTTTCAAAGATCCGAAAGGCGGCCTAAACAACTTCGCATGCAATATATCATTACACTTAGACACATCCTTCACATAATCTTGACTCCTGACATCAACACCCTTTAAATGAGAATAAGTATGATTACCAATTGCATGTCCTCTTTCCTTTATTTTCCTATACAACAAAGGATATTCATGCACCTTTTCTCCAATACAGAAAAATGTAGCTTTTGCATCATACTTATCCAGTATATCCAAAATAAATTCCGTGATTAGAGGATCAGGTCCATCATCAAAAGTTAAATAAATATCTGCCTCTGATGTTTTTACCTTTTCTATTACCGAAAATTTAAGAATGATTGACTTAATCCTAAATTTAACTCTTTCCAACAAAAAAGATATCATTTTGATAAGCTTTGTAACAAATCCCCCTTAGATTTTTTTCTATTAACATCAAGAATCTGATTAACTTTTTCCCAATTAATTTTTTTTTTATTTTTTTTTGTTCATCTAATTCAGTTACCGAACTAATTAAACGATCTTCTAAATCGAACATCCTCAATAAAGAATGAAACCGAGTAAGCCCTCTTCCTTTATTAGCATAAGCGACAAAAGGCTTATTGAACATAATAGAAAAGACACATGCGTGAAAGGAATCTGTAATTACATATTTTGCATCAGAAAAACCTTTCAACCACTCTTCAACGGGAGAAGCTATTCGCTCTATCGCTGATAAACTTATATCATTTGTGTTAGGATTATTATTATAAAATATATCATATCCAAGAACTGTTTGGAGTTTTATCACAGCATCTTGTTTGTCAATAGTCTTATCCAAAATATAGACCATCAACCCCTTTTCAGATAGATCATTTTTTGCAATATCTCCCATTAATGCAACATATTTATTAACATCTAATAACATCGTCGGGTCTAATACATGGGTAGAATTTACATCAAAATATTTCCGGCATAACATAACCCCAGAATCTTCACGAACACCAACAAACGAAAATAACTTCAATAAACGTTGACAATTAAGAGTTTGTTTTTTAGAAAACATCCACCTATCAACACCAAATGAAGCAGCATACGCAATCCTTCTCACATTCCAATCTTTAGCAAACTCCAAAAATGCGTCCTCCACATGAAAAAAATAATCCGGACGCCATATTTGATCACTACCTACAACCCATATATCCACAGATTCCTTTTTTATTGATCTAAAATTCTCAATATTCACAATAGGATAGATATATTTATCGACAAATAATTTTGTATGAGATTGAATAAGAGAATTTATCTTTTTAATATCTTTTTCCGCAAAGACAGATAAATTCTTCTGTCTCCAAATGTATTTCATAAAGAATCTCTTCATATAAATTAATGGCCAAACAAATGGTGAAATTTCACGTACATAAATCTTATTATACAATGTAACATCATACCCATTTTCTTTCAAAAAGCTCATTAATGCATATGCTTGTAATATTCCACCATAATTTGCATCTAGTGGCAATGTTATTATACCTATTTTCTTCAAAATTTATACATTTACAAAAAGTAACTAAAAACGAACCAATAAATCATATATAGCACTATTACACCTAAAATATAAACATATAATTTAGTAATAGATTATTATTCTATATCCGTATTCGGATATGGATTTTCCTCCAAACTCTTTAAATGCTCCACCATCTCAAACTCTTCCCTCGTCAATTCCCGATCCTTCCAACCGTCTATTATTGCGTGTGCCTCCGCTGCCAACTCTTCATCAAAGACCTCGGCGTAACAGGCTACCAACAAACGGCATTTCAACAGCGAGACGGGAAGTGTATCCAAGATATCCCAACTACGATTGAGAACCGACTGGATTTTATCTTCCTTATCACCGTGATTATAAATGGTAGCATTATAGCCGGTCAACAAAGCGATACAAAGAGAAGCTTCCTCTTCAAGAGTACGTCCGTGCGAACCGAAAAGATGCTCACAACGATGATACACATCCGTATTTAACTGACGGAAACGGTCGGAGTAGATGGGTTCGCCATCCAGACCTAAATGGAGAAGTTCGTGCGAAACAGCGCACAAAGAATCGATTTCTGATTGCAAAGACAACATGGTGATTTATTTACGTATTGGAATATGCACCACAGAGGGCACAGAGTTCACTGAGTTTTTAATTCTTTATTAGCTCGATTAAAGAAGGATGAATGAAAGCAGTAGCAACCGCCATAACCCCCTGGATGGAAACCACCACGCGGCGGTCACCTTTGATACGGACAAACTCACCCTCGACACCCTCAAAGATGCCACCGGTGACACGGACACGGTCTCCCTTCTTCATGGAAACGGCGGAAGGGTCCAGATAAACAACCTGTTCATCGTAATTACCGGCAACAGCAATAAAACTACGCATCTGGACTTCAGGAATGGTAATGGGCTGACGGGTCTCACGGTCCATGATATAACGAATAGGAAGAGAAGCGCCGACAGTGGATTTCATTTCGTCAACTTCACTGCGGGTGGCATAAACAAAAACCAGGTTGTGAACAACAGGAACCAGTTTGCGGATCTTACGCTCACCACGGAATACGTATTCGTAGCGCATGGGAAGAAAATTCTTCACTCCACGGGAGTCCAGGTATTCCTTAAAGGCAAGCTCACGGCTATAGGTGATACGAAGGGCGTACCAGGATTTATCAATGCTGTTGTTCACGAAAGGATATGATTGGGGGACACCGGGGTAGTGAAATACCTTCCGGTCAAGTTTGCTAATTCTATTATTTGCCTTGCAGCGTATATCATTTCATCAGGTACTCCCCTATCGCAGGAGAGACGGTTTGAAAAGGAATTCAGAGCAAAAAAGACCATCTTCATAAAGAAGCAGGGAATTTTTGATCTTAGATTTTGTAAACAAGCGTATTATGAAGCAGAAATGTTTCAATAGACGTTCGTCTTTTGAAACACCTTTTTTGTAAATAAATCAAAAGTATCAGACAAACAAAATCAGACAGATAATAAATAGTTTTTTATTAATTCATAAACAACTATATATTAGTGCATTAATGTAATAAGTGAAAGAGGAATATTATTTTTTTTATTAAACATTTTGTAGTTCTAAAAATACCCTCTATCTTTGCGTTCAATTAAACGAACGTCTATTGAAACACTCACATTTCCATCCCATATCAAACTATATATCAAATATTTAGCCCACGAAAGAACGTTCATTTTTTCTTTAATTTCACATTTACTTGTCCGCTGAGAGATTCCTTTCTACCTTTGCAACACATTAACACAAATTAGTTTTTAATAAAATAAAAATCACAATGAAGAAACAAAAAGTAGTATTTCAAGCCGTAGACAAAAGTGTAAAAAAACGCTATTAGCAAAACGCAATCAACTATTACAGAAATAGTTAAAGAAACAAGAGGCAGAAAGAAAGGAATACCGATACGTGGAATAATTTCGCATAAAGAAGAACTTATCAAAGCGTTGATAGAATCCTACATAGAGGATGCGAATATACAAAATATCAATACATGTCAGGCTTCACTCGCACGCTACATCAATGAAAAAAGACTAATCGGAAATATTAAAAACGGAGTATTTAAACCATTATCCATCAGTTCAATATTAGTCTATATCAGCAGCATTTGGGAAGAAATGGAAAAAGACAAACCGCACAAAGCCATCATCCGCAAAAATACGCACAATGAATTATCATAATCCGTCTTACATGAAACGCCCCCTATCTTCGTGGCGATAACATTTTATCAACTTAAAAAATATACGTATGAAACGAAAAAAAAGACCGGCATCACAGAGTGAAGCCATGAAACTGAGATGGAAGAAACGGATTGTCTTTGAGAAAGGATATACCGAACAATGTGCCGAATGGATGGCAGAGCGTCTGGAAGCATTAACAGACCACCTGCAATACGGGCACGCAGTTATTGCTTATCAGAAGCAGAACGGAGACTTCAGGCTGGTGAAGGCGACACTGATCTATTACGAAGCGGAATTCCACAAGAAGTATGATCCCACAAAAATAGAAGGCGCCGTAGTCTACTGGAATGTGGACGAACAGCGGTGGACAACGTTCCAGGTGGAGAACTTCATGGAATGGAGGCCGATGGCATAGGGTGGGCACCACAGAATTACACGGATTTTCACAGATGAATTATTTCTATTTTGAGGAATCAAGTGAAAACGTCTTTGGGAATCCGGGGTAATTTGTGATGAATGTTTTATTGAAAGTACAAACGATTAATTTGAAAATACAATGGCAATAGCATACGACGGGATCAACTATTTCCCGATGGGCGTAAACTTCATGGAAGAGAACGCAATGGAAGTGATAGAGGCAAAATACGGAATCAAAGGCCCCGCAATCGTACTGAAGCTCCTTTGCAAAATATACAAGGAGGGATACTTCATACGGTGGGATGAGGAGCAGTGCCTGATCTTTGCCAACAAGGCAGGAAGGGAAGTGCAGGCCGAGGAGGTGCAGGGAATTATCGAAATTCTCTTTATCAAAGGGATACTGGACAGAAACAGTTATCTGGAAAACGGAATACTAACTTCAGAAAACATACAAAAGGTATGGCTGGAGGCAACGAAGCGAAGGAAGAGAGAACTGTCGGAACTCCCCTACCTGATAGTAAAAACGGAAAAGGAAAACGGAAAACCCGATACTCCTTCTATAACACAGGAAATTCAGCAACCGGAGCTGTTCAAAGGGGAAAAAACACCTGTTAACCCGAAAAATGTAGTACATCATGTAGCCGTTGACGCAAAAAATGCATGCAATTCCGGACAAAGTAAAGTAAAGGAAAGTAAAGCAAAGGAAAATAAAGAATTACCCCCCTCAGCTCCCCCCGAGGGGAAGGAGGAAGAAAGGAAGGAGGATTCCGCTTCTCTTCCGATACCGGGATACGCCTTCAATACGATGACACACAATTATCCGGGACTGATGGACACGCTGAAGAGATTGAGCATTACCGACACCGGGGAAGTAAACTCCATACTCAGGCTGTCGGACTATGGAAGGAAGGGAACGACGGTGTGGCGGCTGATTGCCAACACTTGCTGGAGTGACATAGGGGCAAAAGGAAGGTATCTGATAGCGGCGCTAAACAAGGCGAAAAGAAGATAGCAGGAAGTGTTAGTCTCCGATTTGTAGTTGACAAAAAAGCAAGTATCCAGACTTTTGGTCTGAAAGGGATTCAGTGAAACAAAGAAGCAAAGAGCGTACTTAAAAAACTAAAACACAGCGCTTTTAATGTACAAGATTCCTGTCGGTAAAAGCTTTGTTTTAACACAGAGTTAAAGTTTATTCTTTGGATGCAAATAACAAGTGTTTTACGTGCAAAAGACTTGTTATTTGCATCTAAGAATAAAATGGCCGGAAGAGGGCGTTAACAATGTTAATGAAGAGCACTGATACACCCAACCGGAAAATGAGGAAATTAAGATTAAAAGTCAGTGCTCCGACCTTTTTAAAGCAATGTACAAGGATCTTTCTGCTTAACAAAGCATTGTGACAGCAGTACGGCAAACGGAGTATCGTATACTCTTGCTTTCTGAGGACACCCCTTTACACAGGCACAGCATTTAATGCAGCGTTCGGCATCCGTATTCAACTCGTCACCTTTTATAATGGCACTCACGGGACACATCTTCGCACATGCACCACAATGAGTACACAAGGATTCGTCTTCTACCCAAGGAGTACGCGGAAGTGGGACACCGCTCTTACGCAAAGCAATCACCTTTCGCAAAAAACGGAACAGCGGAAAGAAAGGCTGGCGCGGACGCCGGATTTTACGGACATCCACTGCATACAGCTTCTCCGGCTCGGCAGCAGATGCTATTTTATCCGAGATCTGCTTTCCAAAATCAGCTGCCAAAGTAAGATCACGTTCATCAGGACGTCCGGCAGCTACGGGATATTTCTCTGTACTATATGAATGTTCTCCGATGAAGGTTGCACCGGCAATCACCTTAAATCCCTGTTGAATAGCCCAATAATCAAGTTCCATCAACGATTTTTCATAAGCGCGATTACCATATACCACCACGATAACTGCCGGAGTATTATTCCCGCGTACACTTGCCAGACGATCCATGGCCAGAGGAGCCACACGCCCTCCATATACAGGTACGACAATAATGGCTAACGCAGATTCGGTAATTACTAAATCCTGAGCTGCCTGTTGTGTTAAATTCGTGTTTATCACATTTGTTATTCCAGTTCCACGAACAATTGCCTCTCCAACTTGTTTTGAGGTGTGGGTAGGCGAGAAATAAATCAGATGGACTTCGTTTGCTGTCATAATAGTTATGTTTTGTGCAACAAAGGTACACTTTTATGAAGAAAAAAAGAGTAAACGATCATAAAAACCAAATTTATTTATTATCTTTGCGGCGTTGAAACATTCCGATAATCCTCCAACGGGAGACGAAACTCGGATTTCCGATTCAACAAAACATCCCAAATTCATCATATAAAAACTGTTGCGTTTGTTAAGCTTCCGGCCATTGCGTCGTAGCTTCGGCCGTACGTATTTCAACAAATAAAATTAAAATATTAAATAACTCACATATACTGTATGTATAACATTATCCAATTGAACGACAAAAATTTGTCGGAACTACAAACTATTGCCCAGGAACTGGGTATCAAAAAAACAGACTCACTTAAGAAAGAAGAACTTGTCTACAAAATCCTTGATGAACAAGCTATAGCCGGAGCTACTAAAAAAGTAGCAGCTGACAAACTTAAAGAGGAACGTAAAGAAGACAAGAAAAAACGCTCTCGAGTGACAGTAAAGAAGGAAAACGCCGACAAGGTTTTCTCTTCTACCAAAAATGGCGAACTGACCAAGACAGATGCCAACGCACCTGCAACCAAAGCACAAGCTAAGACAACAGAACCGACTAAGGAAGCAACTAAAGAGATGAGTACTGAAACGAGCGCCACTCCGGCAGAATCGATAAAGGTGACCCCTTATGCCACTCCGAAAAAGAAACCGGGACGTCCCCGCAAAAACGCAGTGGAAGCAGAAACCAAACCTGCAGAGGTTACAGCAGACAAACCTGTAACAGCCCCAGCGGTACAGGAAGAAAAGCCGGCTGCTCAACCGGAAACGGAAAAACGCCCTATCAGCAAACCGATCCTCAAACCGAAACCAACCGTTGTAGACGAAGAAAGCTCAATCCTCTCGGATATGGATGCAGATGATGATTTTATCCCCATCGAAGATCTGCCTTCAGAAAAAGTAGAACTGCCTACCGAATTATTCGGCAAATTCGAATCAACAAAAACAGAACCGGTAACCACCACTCCCGAACCGGCTGCACAACCTCAACGTCCCCGTGTCATTCGCCCACGCGACAACAACAATTACAGCAATAACAATAATAACAACAATAATAACAATCAGCGCAACAACAACCAGCGTCCTCCTGTACAACAACGTCCCATGCCGCAACAAAATGCAACTGAGCCCGCTCCTGTTCAGGAACGCCGTGTGATTGAACGCGAAAAACCATACGAATTCGATGATATCCTCACCGGAACCGGTGTATTGGAAATCATGCAGGATGGCTACGGATTCCTCCGTTCATCAGATTACAACTACCTCTCTTCACCGGACGATATCTATGTATCTCAATCACAAATCAAACTATTCGGACTGAAAACCGGTGATGTAGTAGAAGGTGTAATCCGTCCGCCCAAAGAGGGTGAGAAATACTTCCCATTGGTGAAGGTTTCTAAAATCAACGGACGTGACGCTGCTTTCGTGCGTGACCGTGTGCCGTTCGACCACCTTACTCCGCTTTTCCCGGACGAAAAGTTCAAGCTTTGCAAAGGTGGCTATTCCGACTCCATGTCGGCACGTGTGGTAGACCTCTTCTCGCCCATTGGTAAAGGACAGCGTGCACTGATCGTAGCCCAGCCTAAGACGGGTAAGACCATCCTGATGAAAGAAATTGCCAATGCCATTGCTGCCAATCATCCGGAAGTATATATGATTATGCTGCTGATTGACGAGCGCCCGGAAGAAGTTACCGACATGGCCCGCAGCGTCAATGCCGAAGTGATTGCTTCTACATTCGACGAACCCGCCGAACGCCACGTAAAAATAGCCGGCATCGTTCTTGAGAAAGCCAAAAGACTGGTAGAGTGCGGACACGACGTAGTTATCTTCCTCGACTCGATTACACGTCTGGCACGTGCATACAACACTGTATCTCCGGCATCGGGTAAGGTACTTTCGGGTGGTGTGGATGCAAACGCACTTCACAAACCGAAACGTTTCTTCGGAGCAGCCCGTAACATCGAAAACGGAGGTTCCCTCACAATCATCGCTACCGCCCTGATCGACACCGGTTCTAAGATGGACGAAGTGATCTTCGAAGAGTTCAAGGGTACAGGTAACATGGAGTTGCAGCTCGACCGCAACCTGAGCAACAAGCGTATCTTCCCGGCTGTCAACATTGTGGCATCGAGCACACGCCGCGACGATCTGCTGCTCGACAAACAGACACTGGACCGCATGTGGATCCTGCGCAAGTACCTGTCGGATATGAACCCGATCGAAGCAATGGACTTTGTAAAAGACCGACTGGAAAAAACCAAAGACAACGACGAGTTCCTGATGAGCATGAACAGTTAAAAAAGTCCTTTTGTGAACAAAACATAAAAAAAAGAGTGAGATTCTGTTTGATTCTCACTCTTTTTATTTAGCTTTGCACTACATGCATCATAAACAAGCATAAAACAAACACCGGAAGTACAACAATTACTGTGGGAAAGTTTATTAATATAACGTTTATAGCAGTAGTAACCCTATACTCTGTCACTACACATGCTGCCAATAAAGCAACAATGCACGTGTCAGCACTCCAAAACCTGATTGACAACAGCCTCAATTATAGTAAAGAAGCTCCCAACGACAGTATCATCCAATGGGGTCATGAACTGGCTCCTATCCTGAAAAAACAGAAAGAGTACAAAACCCTCTTCCAGTTGAAACAGCTTATTGCGACTGCCTATGCCACACGCGGAGACATGAACATGGCCATCGACCATGCCCGCCAGATGTACAAGGAAGCCAAAGAACTGAATTACCCCATCGGCATTGCCCTTTCCAGCCGCGCCATCGGGGATGCTTACCTCAACGCCAACATGCAGGAACCTGCCATTGAATCCTATAAGGAAGCCCTGGAATTGCTGGATAAGATACCGGGCAGCGAAATCCTCGAACAGGAAATACTTCCGAAATTCATTCTGACCCTGATCCAGACATCACACATGGACGAAGCACGTACCTATCTGAAAAGATTCGAGAACCTGCATACCGCCGCTCCAACTCCTACATTCCACTTTTTTTTATGTGCGTGTAAAGCTTACTATGACATTGAAGCAGGCAATCCGGAGAAAGGAAAAGCCAGTTTGGACGAAGCAAGGAAAATCAGTGACCAACTGAGGTTCCTCTATCTCCGCAGTATCTTTAATTACATATTGGGGCAATACTACCAGGCTATCGGTGAGTATGAACTCGCCTTGCAACAATATGAACGCCTGATAAATACCCCTAAAGCACCCGCTCCCAACAAACACATCGGATTGCAGTTGGAGTGTGCGCAGCTACTGACTAAGATGGGAAGGACAGAAGAAGCCTGCCTGATCTACCAAAAGGCCAACGAACAAAAAGACTCGCTGAACGCTTTGAGTTATGCCCGGCAAATCAATGACCTGAGAGGCATGTACCAGATAGACCAGATGGAAATCCGGAACCAGATACAACGCAACCAGATCACCCTGTGGGTTATCATAGCTTCCATTTTCATATTAGTGCTTATTTTGTTGCTGATCGTCCGCATCCGGCAGGAAGCCAACCGCCTTCTCCATTCCAAAGAAGAGTTGGAGATTGCACGCAAGTATGCCGAAAACGCCATACATACCAAAAGCCTGTTCCTATCCAATATGAGCCACGAAATACGGACACCGCTGAATGCCCTTTCCGGATTTTCGTCCATCCTGACCGAAGAGTCTATCGACAATGATACACGACGTCAATGCAACGACATCATCCAGCAGAATTCCGAGCTGCTGTTAAAGCTGATCAATGACGTGATAGATCTGTCGAGTCTCGACCCGGGTAAGTTGACTTTCAACTTTAAGGAATGTGACGCAGTCAATATATGCCGCAACGTAATCGATACTGTAGAAAAGGTGAAACAAACCCAGGCCGGAGTCAGTTTCATCACTTCACTGGACAAACTGACTTTGCGTACCGACGAATCACGTCTGCAACAGGTATTGATCAATCTGCTGATCAATGCCACCAAATTCACCACCGAAGGCAACATTACCCTGACACTGGAGAAAGAGTCAGAGACCATGGCCCTGTTCACAGTAACGGATACCGGATGCGGCATCCCCCCGGAAAAACAGAATCAGATATTCAACCGTTTCGAAAAGCTGAATGAAGGGGCACAGGGAACAGGACTGGGACTCTCCATTTGCCAGCTTATCATCGAACAAATCGGAGGAAAGATATGGATTGACCCGGAGTACACCGGAGGTGCACGCTTCCGGTTTACACACCCCATCGGACCCACAAAAGAAGAGGAGGCAGAAGGATGAAACGATTCATACTGATCCTTATAGCATGCTGTCTGGCCTCAGGAGCGTACGCGGACGGACAAACAGAAGCCGACAGCCTGTATCGGGTGGCACAGACACTTCCGCATGATTCCACACGTCTGGAAATGCTCAAGAAACTGGCACAAATAGAACAGTTGACACCCAAATGTATCACATATTCAAACCTGCTGAGAGAAGAAGCAACTCTACAGAATAACGATAAATACAACACCATAGCCGCCTATCTGCACACAGTGTACTATTATAACCAAAGCAACCGGGACAGTGTAAAGAAATGGCTGGACATTATGGAGCCTTATGCCCGGAAGTCGAAAACCTGGGATCTGTATTTCGACGCTCTCCGCTTCCAGACAGACCTCTACACTTATGAAGAGCAGTATGAACTTGCCATCAACGAGGCAAACCAGATGTTCGAAAGGGCAAAGAAAGTGGACTGTGTCCGCGGACTGATCGGAGCCAAACAATATCTGGGCAATGCCTATATCGGCACGGAGCGATGGGACGAGGGAATGAAAGCATTGGAAGAAGCCTATCAACTATCTTCGCGAACAGACAATGCCGTGGTACGGATCTCGATCCTTTGCCAACTGATTGCGGTAGCCAAGGATAAACAGAACAACAAACAGCTGTCCGAATACCTCGGAAAGTTAAAAGAGACTTTGCAACAGCACACTGCCACAAACCCGATGCTCAAAGAGGCATTTTATGATGTTTATCTGTTCGGTGAGGTGTACTATACCTATTATTATCTGAATACCGGCCAATCGGAACAGGCACACGAAAGCCTGGAAAAAGCCGGGAAATATCTTACTCCCAATACGTTCTTCATGTACCGGGTGCTCTATTACGATGCCTATGCAGCCTATTACCGAACTCGAAAAGAGTATGACAAAGCACTTACGAAGATGGACTCTACCGTCATTTTATTACAGGAAGACCGGAACAGCAATTATATCCACCAGCAGCTGTCTAAAGCCGATCTTCTGGTAGAAGCCGGGCGGAGTGCGGAAGCTCTTCCGTTGTATATCGGGACACTCCACCTGAAAGACTCCATCGAAACGACTATTTTCGATAAACAGATGCAGCAGATAAAGGCAAAATACAATATCGACAAAGTAGCTTTGGAAGAAGAACAGTTGAAAAGCGATATCCAACTGACGGCTTTGGTCATTGTCGGCATTGTCCTGGCAATCCTGATTGTCTTCATGCTTCGTATCTCGCACGTTCGTAAAGCATTGGAGCTATCGGAAAAAGAGACACGGAAGGCAACCCGCATGGCAGAAGAAGCCAACGAGATGAAGAACCGCTTTTTGTCGAACATGAGTTACCACATCCGTATCCCGCTGAACGGCGTAGTGGGCTTCTCGCAACTGATAGCTTCCGAATCCAACATGACCGACGAAGTCCGGAAAGAATACTCCTCCATCATCCAGAAAAATTCGGAAGAGTTGATGCGCCTGGTCAATGATGTACTCGATTTATCGCGGCTTGAAGCAGGCATGATGAAGTTCAATATTCAGGAATACGGACTAACCGAACTCTGTAACGAAGCTCTCTACATGGCGCGTATGCGCAACGAAGAGAACATCTGTATCCGGCTCGGAAACGAAACAGCCCCCGACCTGGACATCCGTATCGATACGGCCCGTTTCAGCCAAGCGCTGCTGAGTACTTTAACTTATCCGCAGAAGTGTGAAGAAAAACGGGAGATCGACTTCAAAGTGACCCATGACACAGAAAAGAACATGATCCGTTTCCGCATCATTAACTCCCCGTTGGCCGACGAAAGATTTACCTCACAGGAGGTATACATCCGCCACGAAATTAACCGGTTGTTGCTGGAGTATTTCGGAGGAAGCTATAAAGTACAGGCAAACGCAGGTGAAAAACCGACCATCCTCTTCACCTATCCGTTGGGGAAAAATTGACTTCTTTTCCCGGTGACTCGTCAACTTCTGCAGAAAGTTGTATCTTTGCGGCCTGCAAACTAAAATCCTTATTTATGTATACCAACAAACAGATCTGGAGTGTCAGTTACCCGATTCTCCTGAGCTTGCTTGCGCAAAATGTCATAAATGTCACCGACACCGCCTTTCTGGGACGCGTCAGTGAGATAGCTCTTGGTGCCTCTGCCATGGGCGGGCTTTTCTATATTTGTATTTTCACCATTGCCTTCGGATTCAGCACCGGTTCACAGATCGTCATTGCCCGCCGCAACGGTGAAGCGCGTTATACCGACGTGGGGCCTGTCATGATCCAGGGAGTCTTGTTCCTGCTTGCCATGGCTCTTCTGCTTTTCGGCTTTACCAAAGCATTCGGTGGCAACATCATGCGCCTGCTGGTATCTTCCGAAAGCATTTATGACGCCACGATGGAATTTCTCGACTGGCGCATTTTCGGCTTTTTCTTCTCGTTTGTCAACGTAATGTTCCGGGCACTCTATATCGGAATCACCCGCACCAAGGTACTTACCATCAATGCGGTAGTAATGGCTCTGACCAATGTGGTACTGGACTATGCCCTGATATTCGGACACTTCGGATTGCCGGAGATGGGCATCAAAGGAGCCGCCATCGCCTCGGTAATAGCCGAAGCGGCTTCTCTGCTGTTCTTCCTGATTTATACGTATATCACCGTCGACCTGAAAAGATACGGTCTCAACCGTTTACGCTCGTTCGACCCGGCTTTGCTGATGCGCATCCTCAGCATATCGTGCTTCACCATGTTGCAGTATTTTCTGTCAATGGCCACCTGGTTCATTTTCTTCGTGGCTGTGGAAAGGTTGGGACAGCGTGAACTCGCCATTGCCAACATCGTACGAAGTATCTACATCGTCATGTTGATTCCGGTAAATGCACTGGCAACCACCACCAACAGCCTGGTGAGCAACGCCATCGGCGCGGGAGGCATCGAACACGTGATGCCCCTGATAAACAAAATCGGGCGTTTCTCTTTCCTGATCATGCTGGGACTGGTCATCGTAACCGCCCTTTTCCCACAGGCATTGCTTTCGGTATACACCAACGAGGCAGCGCTGATCAGTGAATCCGTACCATCGGTATACGTTATCTGCGCGGCCATGCTGATTGCTTCGGTAGCCAATGTGGTATTCAACGGCATATCGGGCACAGGCAACACTCAGGCGGCACTGATGCTCGAAGCCATCACCATCGCAATCTACGGATCGTATATCATTTTCATCGGAATGTGGGTAAAAGCTCCCATCGAATGGTGCTTTACAATTGAGATACTGTACTATACACTGTTGCTCGCCACAAGCTATATTTACTTCAAAAAAGCAAAATGGCAGAACAAAAAGATATAAAGTACAAGAGATTTTTGTACATTTGCGGCTGATTTCACCACAGATTACACAGATTAGCACAGATACTCTCTATTTCAAATACAAAATCCGTGTTAATCCGTGTTAATCCGTGTAATCCGTGGTGGATTTTACGCATCATTAGTAATTCATAATTCAAAGATATGTTCGACAATTTAAGCGAAAGACTCGAAAGGTCGTTTAAGATTCTGAAAGGTGAAGGCAAAATCACCGAAATCAACGTAGCAGAAACCCTGAAAGACGTGCGCAAGGCACTGCTCGATGCCGACGTTAACTATAAAGTAGCCAAAGGCTTCACGGATACGGTGAAGGAAAAAGCATTGGGACAAAACGTGCTCACAGCCGTAAAACCAAGCCAATTGATGGTGAAGATCGTTCACGACGAGCTGACTCAACTGATGGGTGGAGAGACTGTCGAGATAGATACCAAAGGCCAACCGGCAGTCATCCTGATGTCCGGTCTGCAAGGTTCGGGTAAGACTACTTTCTCAGGCAAGCTGGCACGTATGCTGAAAACTAAGAAGAACAAGCGCCCGTTGCTCGTTGCCTGTGACGTTTACCGTCCTGCCGCCATCGAACAGCTTCGTGTATTGGCCGAACAAATCGATGTACCGATGTACTCGGAAATCGACAGCAAAGATCCCGTTGCCATAGCTCAAAACGCCATCAAGGAGGCACGTGCCAAAGGTTACGACCTGGTAATTGTCGATACGGCCGGACGTCTGGCAGTCGACGAGCAGATGATGAATGAAATCGCAGCCATCAAGGAAGCCATCCAACCGAACGAAATTTTGTTCGTGGTAGACTCCATGACCGGTCAGGATGCCGTAAACACCGCCAAGGAGTTTAATGAGCGTCTCGATTTCGACGGCGTAGTGCTGACGAAGCTCGACGGTGACACCCGTGGTGGTGCCGCCCTCTCTATCCGTTCGGTTGTGAACAAGCCTATCAAATTTGTAGGTACAGGCGAGAAACTCGATGCCATCGACCAATTCCACCCCGCCCGTATGGCCGACCGCATCTTAGGTATGGGTGATATTGTTTCGCTGGTGGAACGCGCGCAGGAACAATATGATGAAGAAGAAGCCAAACGCCTTCAGAAAAAGATTGCCAAGAACCAGTTCGACTTCAACGACTTCCTCAGCCAGATTGGCCAGATCAAAAAGATGGGTAACCTGAAAGAGCTTGCATCGATGATTCCGGGTGTAGGCAAGGCTATCAAAGACATCGACATTGACGACAATGCTTTCAAGAGCATTGAAGCCATCATCTACTCCATGACTCCGGAAGAGCGCAGCAATCCGGCTATCCTGAATGGCTCGCGCCGTACACGTATCGCCAAAGGTAGCGGTACGACTATCCAGGAAGTGAACCGCTTGCTGAAGCAATTCGACCAGACCCGCAAAATGATGAAGATGGTAACCAGCAGCAAAATGGGCAAGATGATGCCGAAGATGAAATAAAACTGTACTTTTCGTCCCGAAAGCTTGACTTTGGCTTTGAGATGATGTATCTTTGTCAATGTAATCATTCAATAGATTCAATCAGAATGCAATAAAAGGAGGAAACCGTGGTTCCTCCTTTTTTTATGCACCTGACCGAAAGGAGAACCTACAGCCCGCAGCTTAAGCCTCCGAAGACGGTTGCCATACTCCCGAATGCCGGCTGCATTTCCTCCAAATGCTTACTGCATTTCGGCAAAACCCCGGCTCTACTTGTATCGGACCGAGGCTCTATCCCGAAAAGCACCTCCCTGCTTTCGCCCCCTCCCCTCCTCCTGTTAATAATCCATAAAGCTACTCTTGACAAAAAACAGGGGATGATAAATGATATTACTTTTGTCTGATACCATAAAAACATTGAATCAATGAAACACATTCTCTTCACTCTGGCGTTTGCTTCCATAGCCGGGATAGCCAACGCACAACACAATGGGCACTCCTATACGGTAGAAGGTTTGATAAACGATTCTACCCTGAACGGACAGACACTCTATATCAGCCGCTATGACGACGGAATGAAAGTGGATAGCACGCAAGTGACCAACGGGCAATTTAAATTCACCGGAAAAGTGGACATCCCCTGTTTTTGCCGCATCGATGCAGGGAGAGAGTATGCCAACTTCATCCTCGAAGGGGGCAACATCCAGGTCAATGTACTGACTCACAATGACCCGAAGGGAACGCCAATGAATGAGGAGTATACCCACATATCTGATAAGGCATCTGAGCTGACCACAGAGTTGAGAAAAAGACATGCGGCCATCGAACAGCAAACAGAAGACAAATCGGAACAACTCCGGCTTAAAAAAGAATACACCGATACTTACTGGCTTCCGACTTATACCCGACTATACAAAGACATGTTTATGAAGAACCCGGACAATGTACTCGGAGAGTTTGCCATCAGAGAGCTTGCCATGTGCGCTTCGCCCGAAGAGATGGACACCATATTTGCGGCTTCCGGCCCCTGGTTGAAGTCACTGAGCGTATATCACCGCATCGAAAAGCAGTTTCAAGGCATGAAAGCGACGGCAGTAGGACAAAAGTTTATCGACTTCAGCGGTAAGACCGTAGACGGTACCGCAAGCTCTTTATCCGATTTTGTGGGCAAAGGTCAATACACTTTGGTAGATTTCTGGGCAAGCTGGTGCGGCCCCTGCCGTTCCGAATCGCCTCATATAGCCGAACTCTACAACACATACAAAGACAAAGGACTGACTGTCCTGGGAGTAGCAGTCTGGGACAAACCGGAAAATACCAAAAAAGCGATCAAGGAACTCAATATCGACTGGCCGCAAATTATCGACACCGGTATGACGCCCATGGATCTGTACGGTGTAAAAGGTATCCCTTTCATCCTCCTCTTCGGACCTGACGGAACCATCATCGCACGTGGCCTCAGAGAAGAAGGAATGAAAAATAAAGTAGCCGAAGTACTAAACAATAAATAACTCAATAAACGAATAAGAAATGACACTGATTGATGGAAAAGCCATCTCCGAACAAGTAAAACAGGAGATTGCAGCCGAAGTGGCAGAAATAGTGGCTCATGGAGGCAAACGCCCTCACCTAGCAGCCATCCTCGTAGGACACGACGGAGGCAGCGAGACATATGTAGCTGCCAAAGTGAAAGCCTGCGAAGTGTGCGGATTCAAGTCGTCACTGATCCGTTACGAAAGTGATGTGACAGAGGACGAACTGCTCGCCAAAGTACGTGAACTGAATGATGACGAAGATATAGACGGATTCATCGTACAACTTCCGTTACCGAAACATATCTCGGAACAAAAGGTGATTGAGACCATCGATTACCGCAAAGATGTGGACGGATTCCATCCGATCAACGTAGGACGTATGTCTATCGGACTGCCTTGCTATGTATCGGCCACCCCGAACGGTATCCTCGAACTGCTGAAACGTTATCAGATAGAGACCTCGGGTAAGAAATGCGTCGTACTGGGACGCAGTAACATTGTCGGTAAGCCGATGGCAGCACTGATGATGCAGAAGGCCTATCCGGGAGACGCAACGGTAACCGTATGCCACAGCCGTTCGAAAGATCTGGTGAAAGAGTGCCGGGAAGCGGATATCATCATCGCCGCACTGGGACAACCCAACTTCGTGAAAGCGGAAATGGTGAAAGAGGGTGCTGTAGTAATCGACGTAGGTACTACCCGTGTGCCCGATGCCAGCAAGAAATCGGGCTTTAAACTGACAGGTGACGTGAAGTTCGATGAGGTAGCTCCGAAATGCTCCTACATCACCCCTGTTCCGGGAGGTGTAGGCCCGATGACCATCGTCTCTCTGATGAAGAATACTCTGCTGGCAGGTAAAAAGGCGATCTATCAATAACCCATTCCTCCGTTTCCCTCTTCATAGAGGGGGAAACGGAAATTTTTTCAATACCTTAGCATCATGAATACGATATTTAAAACTACAAGCTTGTGCGTCCTTCTCTTCGCATGTACCCCATGGGCTACCGCACAAAATTTCTCTATCGACTATCCTTCATATCAAAAAAGAAATACCGACGCACTTGAAATCAGCCGGATCGTCCGTAATGACACAGCTACCATTCTGTATATGGATGCTTACTCGCGCCCTAACTATTGGATACGGCTGGCTTCGGGGCTCTCTCTACACGGAGTGCAAAGCGGAAAGAATTACCCTGTCGTCCGATCGCAAGGTTTCGAGCTGGACAAGCAAGTATACATGCCGGCTTCGGGCAATGTGACGTTTATCCTGCAATTTGCCCCTATCGACCCGCAGGACCGGACGATAGACTTTGCAGAAAGCAACAATGAAGAGGACTTCCGGATCGAGGGGATTTGCCTTGACGCATCTGCCCCCCAAAAGAAAGTACACTGCCACCTGACCGGAAAAATGGCAGACCGCCCACAAACCAGCCGCCTGATACTCATAGAAAGCAACAAGAATACGAACGGTACCCCGTGGATTTCGATACCGGTACGCAACGGCATCTTTGAGTACGACTTCTATACCGACCACGAAAAGGCTTACGAACTTATCTGCTGGGACGACCTGCTGAACGGCTGTTGGTATCCGGTCACTTTCTTCGCAGAGAATGGAACGGTATCTTTCACCATATCTCCCATAGACGCACACCCACCCTATCGCATAGAGACCCTCAACCCACTGACCACGGCCCTCCGGCAATTTGAAGCGGAAGGGAAGGATAAGTTCAGTTTCGATGAACTCAACGCACGAAGAGATACGCTCGAGAAATACGGACGTTTTGAAAGCGAAGCCATGCAAGCACTCTGGAAAAAGTTCGATCAGGTGAAAGACAATCCCGAAGAAAAGAACAAGTTCTTCAGAGAAAGGGACCGCCTGGAAGAAAGTGGCGAAGCATTCACAGAAGAAGCAAAAGCACTGATGAAGGAAAGGGAACAACTCTTCCGGAAAAAGACTCTTTGGGAAACGGAACAAGCCTCGCAACACCCTTCGCTGTTAGGACTATTCATCTTGAAAATAAAGGTGGAGAACGCACGGAAAGGCGAAGACGTCACCCCCTATCTGGAAGCATTTCAAAAAGTGTACGCCTCCCGCTATCCCGAACATCCTTATACCCGGGAAATGCAAATGTTTGTCGACAATAACCAGCCCAAAGCGGGAAACCGTTTCATCGACTTCTCCGCTCCCGACCTGAACGGCAACATGGTTCAGTTGTCCGAACAGATCCGGGGCAAAGTGGCTCTGATCGACCTATGGGCCTCCTGGTGTGGTCCGTGCCGTACGGCCTCCAAGCAATTGATTCCCATCTACGAAAAATACAAAGACCGTGGATTCACCGTCATCGGCGTAGCGCGCGAGCAGAACAGCGATATCCGTATGAGAGAAGCCATACGGAAAGACGGTTACCCCTGGCTGAACCTTATCGAACTGAATGATGTTCAACAGATCTGGTCAAAATACCGGATACCGAATGCTGCCGGAGGAACTTTCCTGGTGAACGCCCAAGGAATCATTCTTGCCGTGAACCCTACAGCCGAGGAGGTGGAACACATTCTTCAGAAAGAACTTTAATACCTGTTGCTTATGAAACATCTGATTCTTCTTTCCCTGTTTTTCTGCTCTGTATCTTGCAGCAGCAATGCACAAGAACAGCCCGTCCCTGTCCCGGCGCCCGATACGATATCTGCGCAGAAGATTACACTCCTCTTTGCAGGCGACTTAATGCAGCATCAGGCACAGATAGATGCAGCCCGGACCACCAAGGGATACGACTACACGGACTACTTTAAACTGGTAAAAGAAGAAATCAGTAAAGCAGACATTGCCATCGGCAACCTGGAGGTAACTCTCGGAGGAAAACCTTACCGGGGTTATCCCGCTTTCAGTGCTCCCGACGAATATCTGTCCGCCATAAAAGACGCCGGCTTCGATGTATTGATAACCGCCAATAATCATTGTCTCGACCGGGGCAAAAAAGGGCTGGAACGAACTATCCTGATGCTGGATTCGCTACAAATTCCTTATGCCGGAACTTACACTGACAGTACGGCCCGTGCTTCACGCTATCCACTATTGTTGGAACAGAACGGCTTTCGGATTGCCCTGCTCAACTATACATACGGCACCAACGGCATTAAAGTTTCTCCCCCAAACATAGTCAACTACATCGACAAGGCTGTCATGACACAGGACATTGAAGCTGCTAAGGCTCTGCATCCGGATGTATTGATTGCCTGCATGCACTGGGGGATCGAATATCAGTCACTGCCCAATAAGGAGCAGACCTCCCTGGCCGACTGGCTACTTAGTCAAGGAGTTACCCATGTGATCGGTTCCCACCCCCATGTAGTGCAACCCATGGAGCTGCGGACCGATACCCTCACCGGTCGGCAGAATGTAGTCCTCTACTCTTTAGGCAATTTTATTTCGAACATGTCTGCCCGTAAAACAGACGGCGGACTGCTATTTAAACTCGAATTAATGAAAGACAGCACGGGCATATCTGTCAGTAATTGCGGATATGGTCTGGTATGGACGGCACGCCCCATACTCTCCAAAAAGAAAAATTACGTTTTATATCCCGCAAGTATTCCGACAGACTCTTTATCGGCAGAAGAACGTAACCGCCTGAAAATCTTTATTAATGACACGCGTGAACTCTTCCGCAAGCATAACCGCGGAATTAATGAATACATTTTTTGAAGAAAAAAGTTCGCGAAATGTTTGCAGATTTAAAAAGAATCGCTACCTTTGCATCGCATTTGAGAGAGATGCTAACATGGTGGATGTAGTTCAGTTGGTTAGAGCGTCAGATTGTGGTTCTGAATGTCGCCGGTTCGAGTCCGGTCTTCCACCCAACGAAGAAGAGGAAATTCAATAATGAATTTCCTCTTCTTCGTTATATATCAGGCTTTCCAGAAAATTATATTACTTTAGAGGCAGGGCTTTGACCCTGCCTCTAAAGTAATATATAGTCATTAAAATGAAATATATTTTATCATGCCGCATTTAAAAACGCGGCATGACAAACTTATCATCAGGAGATGTAAAGGACAATCCCGGAACAGAACGACGCATATCTTTATAGGCATGTTCTTTAATCAGTGAATAATCTGTAGCATCCAGGGCATAGTAATAATCATCTTTATTTGTCGATAACTTTACAGTCCAATCAAACATATTTCCAAAGATGGTCAACTCATCTTTTGCCGGATCGAAACCGGGGAGAGCTGATTTCACCAAACTTCCATCACTATTGATAACATAAAAATGATGCTTGCTATCAACCATATACCCCAAAGTCCGGCGACTACGGAACTCAGTAATAAACACATATTCCGGCAAGACTCCTTCAGGCAACTGAATAGCTTTCACATACGGACGTCCCTTGGTGCACTTCAGATGGAACAGTTTATGGTTGGCATCTAAAACCAGATATCCCTCATCATAGTCTTTACGGGTAGTCGGATTGCCCGAAGCATAGCTTGCGGGAAAAGCAAATCCTTTCTGAACCAGCACATCCGTAAACAATTTGCTCTTCGCCTCATCTATACGATTCGTCTCCATACGAATAAATTCCATACCTTTATCGGTAAAACGGAATGCATCTTCGGGCATTTTTAAATCCACCCGTTTGGACATGGACTCCATCAGGAAATAAAGTCCTGTCTGGGGAGCATTGATGGCTGACGGCACACTCTTGAAAGTAAAGTTTGTCAATTGAATATCTTTCGGACTAACCGCCTTGCCACAAATGGTATCAGGGAAACGTTCGTCCGCCGTAAGCTGGCGTACATAGAGAGAAGGCAATAAACTGTCCACCTGCTGCTGTGTATATGTATTGCCTTTTGTATCATAGCGGTGAAGTTGCTTATTCTCATCCAGTTGTGTAATAACAAAATCACCAAGTACGGAACTATACATAGTAAAAGGAGCTTTGACAGGCTTCAGTGTGAGAAAAGCATAGCACCAAGGCAACTGCCATACAAGCAGGACAGCCACAGTAACATAAAAAAATATTTTGCTGAATCGAATCATGTTTGTTTGATTTTTTAGTAATAAACATTCAGTTAGTCTTGCTTACCGGCCTTGAACCGTACCACAGAAATCCACGAAAGAGAAGCGATAAGCAGCGTATAAAGTGTCAGCCAGGGCAAGAAACTGTTATAAGCCTCCGCTCCCGGAGCCAGAAAGTAGACACGGAAAATCAATGCCGCAATAATCAGATTCAAAACCCTGCGTTTCCATGTGGGCTCCAGGCAAATCCATGAAACAAGCAAATAACCGGCAAATCCGGCAAGGAACCATGGAGCTGCAGATAATAAGATACGCTGCACCAACTCACTTGTAAAATGTTGTGGCAGATAAACTCCCATAATAATAAAACTCATAGCAAAACAGGTAACCAGTGCAAGTACACCATAAGCTAACATCGACATGACCATCTTCTTCTGTGAATAAGGCAAATGCAAAGTAAGTTTCAAACACTTACGTTGCATCTCGGGAAAAAACTGTACGGCAGCAAGCAAAATACCGATAAGTAAAGGGACAAATTGCAACAAATCAATAAATATAGCATCCTTCTGAACCATTACCACCCATAAATGATCGATTCCCTGTATGGCAATGGTGCGGCCAATACGAAGCATGGAATATCCTGTGATTCCTATCATAAAAAGAGTTGCCAGCAACAAATACCAACGCGTTTTTATCCACTCTTTATAAAATATGGCTTGTATCATATTTCTTCTATTTATTTACATATTAATACTTTCCGGTAAGACCGATAAAGGCATCTTCCAGACTTACATTTTCGTGCTGTAAACCAGTAAAGGGAACTTGACTTTCCTTCAATAGTTTCTCCACATCCATGGGAGGCAAAAAAGAATACGTCTCCAAGGTCTGACGGATGACAGCCGGATGATAGCAAGTTGCCGGCAACTGAGGCTGATAACCCTCGGGCACAGTACAAGTATATCTTCTCAGTTCTTTCATCAACGTTTCAATAGGTTGTTGAATAAGGATAGAACCATAATCCATAATAATACAATCATCAATCAACCGCTCCATATCCTGAATAATATGGGAAGTCAGGAAAACAGTCTTGTTCTCGGAACGGGCATAGTCACGCAAATAATCCACAAAAAGGCGGCGATAACCCGGATCAAGTCCTAAAGAGAAATCATCCAGAATCAACAACTCCGGATTTTGTGCCAGGATCAGTCCCAATGCCACTTGCGAACGCTGTCCGTTCGACATTCTTGAGATACGTTGCCCCGGAGCTACCTTCAGTTTATTCATCAAGTCATAATAAGCCTCCTTTTTCCATTGTCCCGGATAAAAAGAAGCATAAAACTTTTCTATCTGTGTGATATTCATAAACTGATATTGAACATGACCTTCCAGCAATAAGCCGATATTCCTGCGTAAAGCAGGGTCCATGGTCTGAATGTTCTCACCAAAGATGCGACATTCGCCCGAACGTGGCTGAAGATAACCGCTCAATATATTAATGGTTGTCGTTTTCCCTGTGCCATTTTTACCCAACAATCCCAAGATACGCCCTTGAGGTACTTCAAAACTCAAGTTCTCATAAATTTTACGTTGACCGTAATAATGAGTCAGGTTCTTACATTCTATAATTGCACTCATGCTTTATAAATCATTTTTCGTTTGTTATTAGAAACACGTCAGGAAAAGAATAGGAATCAGAATACCGGCCACCAACTCGACTCCCCCTCTACCCCACAATCCTTTAGGACCTTTTATCATCACCATACCGCTGACAGTGATAATAATCAGACAGACAGCAAAGGCATCGGCAAACCAAGTCCACCACTTGCCCGGATTGAAATGGAGTTGTACCATGGAAGAGATCAGCGGACGGCGCTTCACCCCCTCGTAGACAGCATCTTTTGTCCGGGTATTAATCACCAGACTTGAACCTCCTTTCAGAAAAACCTTAATCCGATCCGGTTTCGGATAATAATATTTAGTAAAATTTCCGGCTTCGTCCAGTGGTTCCAACAAAGCCAAAATCATCTTCTTATTGACTTTATTCTTGTCCGACAGGTCCTCTGTTATTTTATATTCCGTTCGTGTCACTGTATAATGGGGATTTATGCTATCCCTATGGTTCATCACGATACCCGAAATAGCATAAATCAAAATCATTCCTGCAAAGAAGAAAGACAGATCACGGTGGATAATCCGGCTCCATTTGCGGAATGCAGCACCTTTATTCTGCGATCTCATAAGAACTGGCTTCCATATAGTAGAATGACAGATAATCTTTTCCGGTAGCAGCTTTTCTTTCTGCTATCTTTGCGCGAAAGTCCGCAATACGGGCTTCAGGAGTGTTGGCTGTTTCACCGCGTGCTTTTTTTTCCGAATCACATCCGGCAGCAGTTTCTCCATGAGATTTTTCGGTCTGGGCTTTCAGTTTAGCCTCCCAGTTTTGCAAGTAAGCTTCATCTACCCGCTGTTCCTTTAACGTTCCGGTCACTGTGACAATGGCATTGATACATTTGGTGTCAAACGAACCCAAAGGTCCGGCTTCCACACGAATCGTTTTGGTATCATCACTGCCCATCAGGAATATTTTTGTAGCTCCGTGCTTGCAGGTATGTGTGCAGATTCCTTCTATAGTCACCTCCCGGTTAGCCAGTGAATCGGCATGCGCCAGCAGGTTATCGACGCTCAATGCCGCCGGAGCCGCCTGCTCCGTTTTTTCGGACTGACTCTGTTTGTTACTGTTTCCACAAGAAGTAGTAGTTACTAAAGCTGCCATTAAGGTTGCAGCGACCATAAACTTAATTTTCATATGCTAACTGTTTTTATTTTTCAGAAAAAGATGCCCAGTGAACAAGCGGCATACTGGGCCGTTCCGCATTTTTTATAATATGCAGTCTGCCATTGAACAGACAAAGACAGGTTATACTGTTTCATGATGGGATAATCCCCTTGCAGACGAATCCCTACCATACTATAGCTATCAGATAAATAGTCAATATTCGCCAACAAAGTCCGGGCGGACGACTTCGCGGCATCCAATCCCGGTAAAGAATATTCAGCCGATAAATTGGCATAATATCCACCGTTTGCTTCTGCGGTCAATCGCAGCTGCCTCTTCTGATACTGCAAACGGGCACGCAAAGAACCCTCCAGAGCAGACAGGTGAACAAACCGGGATACGGCGTTGTAATCCGTCTCCAACCGATGGTAGATTATGTTTGGAACAATTGCTCCTCCCCATACACCTTTATCGGTCAAAAGCTTCTCCCACAAACCACTTACGGCAATCCTACTATTCGTGACCTTCATTCCCGGAGATGTGCTGATTAATGCTCCATAGGAGCTTCCGCCCGCCTCTCCGTAAATATTCTCCGTTCCTTTACGGACTGTATAGCCTGCATCCAGTTTCACTGCAAGGTGTTCTGCCTGCTGAAGTTCCCGCATCCAAGTCACGTTCCCTTTCAAATCAGTCGTATTCAATTCCAGCAAAGTGAGATTATTGGCATTGCTCAATTTCTTGTCCATCGACATACGGTCAATTGAGACTGTGGCCGATATCCCCTTCTCCGTATCAGCCGGCAGAATGCCTATGCTTCCTCTCCACCGGGTGCCTTGATGCTTCGTTCCGGTCTGGTTTCCGGCAAAACGCACATAATCCATGCCCAATCCCAACATATGGTATACCGAAGTGGAACCTTTATCTGCAAGGAATGAAATCTCACTTTTCTGTTGATAAAGCCGGAAATCTGCGGAAACTCCCAAACGATATGTCCCCAGACGATATCCTGCTCCCAAAGCCAAAGAGAGATCGGAAGCTGTATTACGCGGACGCGGATCTTTATCCCGATAATTATGAGACGCCCTGTAACCACCGGTGATTCCCCACGTCCAGGAACCCGACTCACTGGCGTAACCTCCATTGAAATAATAAGTTTCTCCTTTCAGGAAACCGCCAATGGAATCACCGGTCACGTAAGGAGCGATCAGTTTCCAGTCTATATTTTCATTCCATAACACATTCTCCTGCTTCTCACTTCTGTATCCTGCTGAACCGAATACACGATCACGTTCCGAAAGAATGACGAAAGAGTTGACATCTACCCCGATACGGGTATCCTTATCACCTTCCTGTTTCAAAGATGCTTTTCCTTTATCATGATAAGCTCCATTTACGTCCAGCCTTGTCCATGTATACGGAGTATAGTAATAATAAAGTGCCGGATTCCGCCATACCTCACCACGAAATCCGGTCGCGAATGAAGCGGTACGGATTACCTTATCGGACAGGGAGAGTGTGTCGGCAGTCTGCCCGAAGGCTTCCTGCCGACTCTCCACAAATAAAGCAATCAGCAACGTAATGATAATTCGGATTCGCATCATGAATAATAAAGATTTATATATCAATAGGATGGATTCAATTATTTGTTAAACAGGCTCGGAGTAGCCGCAGGTGTGAAATCAACGGTAGAGTTATTTGTATCCTGCAATACTTCCCGATCACCATCCTTATAGGCAGCTTTACGCATTACGCACTTTCCGATGTTTTCTGCAACGGTATTGTTCACACCGATATAAGTATGCCCCATATCCAACCCGGTAGAGGTAACATTCCACTGCCATTCATTGGAAGCACCTACATTTACAGCATCAATCACCCATTCATTGGGGAACTTATATTTGCTTTGCGGTTTACTGGCTGTTCCATTTTGCATGATATACGTATAGTTGTATGCATAGTCTGAAATATACTTTTCTTTAGTCATGCCTTTGGGTAATCTGCCGATAGCATAGGCGCGATTTCCCTGTTTATTCAACACCCAGATAGTTTTGGAATAACAATAATAAACATCCAGATTGGGAACAGCCGGATTATCCACATCTTGCTTCGATTCAATATACCACTCAAAATTGGCTTTACTTAAATCTATAGAATTCGGATTAGCCTCTTTATGATTGATCGCATTGTCACAAAGGATAAAGGACTCTCCCGGTTGTACCGGATAATCTGTTCCGCTGCCCGGCACCGCTACAACAGAGCCTACCGCAATAGCTTCATTCATAATATCCGGATCTACCGACTGATATTTCTGGGTAGTTTGGAATTGTGATTCCATAAATATCAATCCATCCGCATACAAAACTTTATCCGAGTTATTATAGATACGTACATACTGGTCGCCATTATATTGCTTGCCTGCTTCATTATAGGTTCCGGGAATAAATATCTCGGCAATCACAAAATCGGGGTCACCTGTATTGAGTACATGAACTTTCAGTTCCAACTTGTATGACCCTCCGGATACGGCCACATTCTGTTGCACTCCCTGTACATCGACTTCCACCGGAGTTCCATTCTGTGAGTAAGTTCCCTTACCAATGAAAGTTACATTATACAACCCGTCCGCCAATTCAATACTTTGAGCCGGATAGGCAATGTCTGTCTTGACAGATGTATTTACATTTTCAAAAGTATAGGTTCCACCGGTCAGTTGCAGACCCTCGATGGTTGTATCTACAGTAGTGGTAATACCTACAGTGGATATGCTCACTTTGTCATCATCACTACATGCGGTAAATCCCAGCATTGTCGCAAAAAGGATTGCGATTGTCAATTGATTCTTTTTCATCTTCATTTCTATTTTGTTTTATTATTCATTTACTAAAAAGTCAAGTTCATTTCCATACCGAAATAAGGCGATTCGGACGTTCTCCGTTGCAGTACGCCCCGTAACGTATAATCAGGATAAATACCCAAAAGCCGGTTTACATAAAAAGCCAGATTCAGATACTTACCGATCCGTTTACTCGCCTTCAGATTGATATCCATATAAAAAGGCACAGTAGTACGCTCAAAATAAGTGGCTGAATATTTCTCCACCAGATGCTGTAACTGAATATTGTTTTTATCTTCTTCGCGAAACGGATGCGTTTCACCGGATTGATCGATATAGCTTACCGGCACGCCGTTATTCCACAAGTTCCGTCTGTTGGTATACCAAGTGCATTGTGCCGACGTGGAGAAAGTAAGCCCCAAACGCTGTATATAGGTATCAAACATAAAGTTCGTATTGAATGCCTGGCTTTCTGTTCCGTTGTCCCCATTATACAACCCCACATATTTCAACTGTTTGTTGTCCAACAATATAGAAGAGGCCTTATATTTGGGAGAGTCCGAATTATAAACTGTCTTTATCCAGGCTCCATACATAGTGACGCGGGTCTTGAGCGATTCGATTCGTTTGGAAGCGAACTGAAACTCCACTCCTTCTTTACGCACCTTCATTACATTGCCTTGTGTGGAATACACATCCAGATTATATTCATTTGCATAAGTCAACTGGGAAAGTTGGGGAGGAGCCGTCAAAGCTGAGCCGTCGATACTTGCAGGATCATATAGCTTATACGCTAATGATTTATAATAAGTGATATCATCAAAAGCATTGTTCATCCGTTCGCGGAAATAAGTCATCGACAGACGGTTTCCCTTATAGCTGACGTCGGCCCGCACTTCCCATTTCATGTTACGTGCCGGTTCCAACTGATAGTTTGTATTATCCCATTTATACGTCATCATATTGATACGGCGATAATCCGGGTTGGTATGGTAATAATTCAGCTGGATCAAGTCTACATACTTAAAATCCGGATATAGCTGTGCGGTGGTCGGCATACGGCTGATCCAGCCCAAACCTCCCGAAAAGGCAACATTCCATCCGTTTGATACCGGCAAACTCCATTGCAAGTCCAGACGGAGATCGGGATATATCTTACCCTGCATCTTATATTTAGTGTCCAGCCCCAATAAGGACTGCAAGCGGATACCGGCCGTAAAAGCCAATTTATGTCTATTTACAGGAAGATTCAACACCTCCTCGGCATAGAAGGCGAAAGGTTGCAGCCCCGGTATGTCCTTAAAACGGCGCGGACGTGTACTCAAACTTTCACTGATGGGCCGTGTCACATCGAATACCTGGCCTTCTCCCAAATTCTTCTGATAATTCCATTCCATCCCTATATTCATTGCATTTTGCAGCATCCCCAGTGGAAAAGCCAATTGCGTACGGGCAGAAGCCGTAACATATAAAGGTTTACCGTCAATTTCCATCTGCGCCACATAATTATAAGGCAGATAGATGCCATCAGATTCTCCGGTCTCTGTCTGAGTAGCAATAGCGGCCGGACGATTCAGAGACACAGATTTCGTTTCACGCATCTTCTCCCACTGCCAACTGACAGAAGTTGCCGCGCTAATCTCACGAATCCACGAATGGTTAGGGAATTTCAGGTTCCATTTTCCTGCCATCTTCAAACTACTGAAGTCTGATTTATAAGAGTCCTCCTTTACGGTTGCATCTTTATCCCGTTTCGCATCATCAAACGATCCGGTATAGTCGGTACTGATATTCCAATGAATATTACGTTCATTCCATAACCATTTTCCATCCAGACGGGTGGAGGCTGTGAGACGGGTATAGTTTTTCACGCTGTTGCGCGGATCTATTTTTGAATCCAGATAACTCAAATCGGCATTCAAAACATAACGTCCGTTCCCGTCCAACTGGAATCCTTTGCCCACTGAAAACAGTTTGCTGGTCTTATCAGCCTTGAAGCGTGCAGATAACGGACTTTCGCTGGTTTTACGCTGGATAATCACAGCGCCGTTTGCCACGTTACCATAAGCTACAGAGGGAATACCACGAATGATCTCCACCTTTTCAATATTATCAGTCGGAATGGTACGCATATCCAGTCCCTTTGACATCGTACTCGTCGCATTTACAGCAGAAGTGCTACTCGGCATATATTGCAGATTGGCATCCGTATTCTGAAAAATACCATCAATGTAAAATCCAACTCCCAATGAAGAGATATCTTCCGTCTTACCCGTTTCACGTATACGAATCAGATTGGCCTGTCCCATCTGAGGATCAGCCGATTTTCCCCCGGGTATCAGTTCCATCAAATCACTGAAACTGCTGGGTTGAAGATGTTTCATGGCAGTACGGTCGACTATGGAAGCACTGGTAGCACGCTTTGATTCGGAAGCAGTCACTACCACTTCGTTCAACGCCATGTTTGAGGGCTTTAAATGAAAGATTTCTGAAGTATTTCCAAGCACTTTAATCTCTTTTTCGGTAGAATCATACCCTAAATAAGATACGACGATCCGATAGGTCCCGGGCTTGATATGAAGAAGTTCAAAATGTCCGTTTGCATCTGTTATTCCGCCATAAGCAAACTGTTTCTCCACAAACAACTGAATGGTGGCATAATCCAATGCTTTATGAGTTTGTTCATCCAATACAGTACCCCGGAATACAAACGTCTGCCCCCACGCACGAGACACATTACAGCAAATTATAAATAAAAAAAGTATATATGCAATTTTACGAATCATCTCACTTTCTATTAGCTTGCAAAAGTACAATATACCCACAGCGGGGACAATACCAAAATTTAGGTATAATATTGTATCTATATGCAAACACAATACCTACATTTAGTTGTTTTACCTAATCTTTATCAATGTAAAATCACCTTTGATGAAATCTTTCTATTATAGGATTACCATTCTGACATTAGCTATGACTCTTTTTTATTTACTGTCCTTATCTTCCTCCAAGCACGTTTATATATAGATAACATCCGATCAAATGCGGGACGTTCCTATTTCGGCTTACATCACAGGAAGCTTGATCCAATATATACCCCTATGAAATAACAATATATGAAACGCCCCTTAACAATATATGTAATCGGAATAACATATATTGTTAAGGGGCGTTTCGTGTATTCTACCCGACAGGTAGGATACAAAGTGTTTAAAGTCTGTTCAGGTGATTCTTACCTGTCGACCGCACACTCGGATTTCCTTTGTATGAAACTTCACCGCTTCCTTGAATATTAGTCACAAGTGTCTTTGTAGCTACACAGGTAATATCTCCGGAACCGTTGACACGGGCTGTTACATTCTCTGCATCCAACTTACGCGCATTAAGTTCTCCCGACCTGCTCAGCACCAATGTGGCATCGCGGGTAGAACCGGACAGAGTCATATCACCCGAACCGGCCAATTGTGCCGCCACATTATTGGCACGGATACCCAATACATCCATATCACCCGATCCGCTCAATTTTGCCGTTACGGTCGATGTGGTATAAGCACTTCTTACTTTCAGATCACCTGATCCCTGAAGCATTGCACTGATTTCGCTCCCGGTAACACCGACAACATTCAAGTCACCCGAACCCTGCAAAGTCAGACTCACACTTTTAGCACGAATCTGTCCTTTCACATCAATATCTCCGGAACCTTTCAACAAAGCAGAAAAATCACCATTGCATGTTACATCTCCCGCAACGATGTCTCCCGAACCGGCCAATGATACCTCAAGTTCTTCTGCCTTCAGATTACCTAAATAGATATCGCCCGACCCCTGAAGGAAAGCACTTCTTAAAGACGGACTGGAAACCAGGACTTTCAGCCGTCCCGCTTTACCATAAGAAATATTAGTATGTGGCTTCATATTCACTATCAGCGTACTTCCTTCTACCCGGCATTCTATCAAATCGACCAGATTGTCCGATCCTGTAACCTGAACCTTGGTTCCTCCCGACGACTGTGTGTATTCAATGGTCGGACTTCCTTTCAGCTGAATCCGATCGAATCCCGACACTTTAACGTTCTTCGTTATGTATTTACCACTTGCCACAATCGCTCCTTGGGCACTTACCAACGTTGCCGACATCAACAAAGACAGAAAAAGAAATGCACTGATCCCTCTCTTACAAATTGTTTTCATATTCATTCTATTTTTTGATTATAGCTATTAGACGTAACAAGTATCCGGAACGTTGCACAGAAACCTGTATTTCTTGCAAAAAAACGGATGGTTGCTTTCCTTAATACAGTTCCAAACCGAACTCTTCCTTCAGTTGCAACAATGCGCTGTTCTTTTGTGCCATCATCTGGAACTTTTCCACACGGCTGACGGCACGTACATTCTCCGTCGCTTCGCTGACACGAACGGTCATTGTCACTTTGCGGTTCTTTAATGAACCACGCAAATATGCTTGTATGTTGGGAATCAGTGCCGTGAAATCTTTCGCAATGATTTCATTGTCTACCACCACCTCAAAAGTCGTATCATTGAGCAATGACAGACGCATGTTCTGCATACGCATGGCAATCGCTTTCTGTTCTATCGGCATACGTCCGGCGTATTCCTGCCAATAATAATTCAAATCGCGTTCATTGAAGATGAAATCTTCTTCAATCTGCTGTGTCTGCGCCTGGACAGTATGGACCGCTCCCGATCCCTGCTGCTCTTCCTCCTTCTGAGGGTGCTTGATGGAAAGTCCGAGACTGGATTTCTTCATCACAGGAATCTTCTTTTCTTCTTTAAACTGCGCCATCCGTACCGCATCGGGCATAGCTCCCGGTGGAGAAACCGCTCCGCCCGGACGTATGTTGACAGCCGGAGAGGCAGTGGCTTGCTGGGGTGCAACCTGCGGAGCAGCAGGTGCAGCGACATTCGTACTCTGAGATTGCGAAGCGGCAGGTGCTACCTGAGGCTGCTGTGCAGCGGCGGGTTGCGTGAAGACGGGTTTTATGGCTTGTTTAGGGCCACGCCCACCACTGCCGTCATCCCCCTCAACGGTAAGCTGAGCAACCTGTATCAAGGTCAGTTCCACCAACAGACGTTTATTTTTGCTGGCGCGGTAGTTCATATCACAATCATTGCAAAGTTTCATGGCCCGGTACAGGAACGGCAATGTGCACTTCTGTGCCTGCTCCTGATAACGTTGGCGGATACTGGCACCTACCTCAAGCAACTGGAGTGTAGCAGCATCTTTGCTCACCAACAAATCACGAAAGTGTGATGAAAGTCCGGTGATGAAATGGCTACCGTCGAATCCTTTGTTCAGTACATCGTTGAACAATAGTAAAGCATCACTTACCTTATTTTCAAGGAAGCAGTCTGTCAGGCGGAAATAGTATTCATAATCCAGCACATTAAGATTCTCAATCACACTCTTGTAGGTGATATTACCTCCGGTGAAACTTACTACCTGGTCGAAAATGGAAAGTGCATCACGCATACCTCCATCGGCTTTGAGCGCAATCACGTTCAAGGCTTCAGGTTCGGCCGTGATTCCTTCTTTCGATGCCACATAAGACAGATGATTCACGGTATCATCCACACTGATACGGTTAAAATCGTAAATCTGACAACGCGACAAAATGGTGGGAAGGATTTTATGCTTCTCCGTTGTAGCCAAAATGAAAATGGCATGGCGGGGAGGTTCTTCCAATGTCTTCAGGAAGGCGTTGAAAGCCGAGGCCGACAGCATGTGTACCTCGTCAATGATATACACTTTATACTTACCTATCTGTGGCGGAATACGCACCTGTTCCACCAGTTGGCGGATATCGTCTACCGAGTTGTTGGACGCCGCATCCAGTTCATGAATGTTGTACGAGCGTTGCTCGTTGAAAGCGACACACGACTCACATTCGTTGCAGGCTTCGCCATCTGCCGTAAGATTCATACAGTTGATGGTCTTGGCAAAGATACGTGCACAAGTAGTTTTACCCACTCCGCGCGGTCCGCAGAACAGATAAGCATGCGCCAGTTTCTGGGTGGCGATAGCATTTTTCAGTGTAGTGGTCAGTGCCCGTTGCCCCACGACCGACTCAAAGGTGGAAGGACGATACTTACGGGCGGATACGATATAGTTTTCCATATTCCGGATGATCTCTGTTTTTTGAGTTTGTGCAAATGTACGCAAAAAAGTGCAAGGAGAAAAAAGGAAGCGGAATAAGTTTTAGAGCGGAAATGCTACGTTTTAAGTTATTAGTTTTATCTTTGCATCTGGAATTAATGAGAAAATCATGGGCAAATTAATCACAATCTGGGAGTTTATAGGCAGACATAAATACTGGATCACCGTCCTGGCATTCGGAGTCATCATCGGCTTTTTGGACGAAAACAGTATGATCCGCCGCATCGGCTATGCACGCGAAATCAGCCGCTTGCAGGGAGAGATTGATAAATACCGCGCAGAGTATGAAGAAAACACGGAGCGCCTCAACTCGTTGAGCACCAATCCTGAAGCCATCGAACAGATAGCGCGCGAAAAATATCTGATGAAAAAGCCCAACGAAGACATTTACGTATTTGACGAGAACGAATGAAACAACTGATACCCGCACTTTTCGCCGTAGGCGCCGTGATGGCTCTCGTAGGAGCTGCCGTCTTTATCACCGGATGGGTGTATGCACCTTATATATATACCATCGGGGCAGGCTTTGTGGCATTGGCCCAGGTCAACACTCCGCTCCGGGCAAAAAGCAAAACGCTCCGCCGACTGCGCATTCAACAGATATTCGGTGCACTGGCATTGATACTGACAGGTGCATTCATGTTCACCACACGCGGCAACGAATGGATTGCCTGCCTCACCATAGCAGCTATATTGGAACTTTATACAGCTTTTCGCATTCCGCAGGAAGAGGAGAAAGAGCTCTCTAAATAAAAAAGAGCTCCCCTTTTTCAAAGTTTCCTCTCTACCTTCCACTTGCATCAGCAATTGAAACCGAATGATACACTACTTTAAATGAATAACCATCGTAGTGTCCCGTTCGAGTTCAAAACAGCATTTTTCAAACGAAGGAGCTCCCAAGACTCCTTCGGCATCATTGCTGAACCCGAACTTTTCCAAAGGACGCCCGAATGCACCGGTATCCAACTTCCCGTTTTCATTTTCATCCTGAAAGAGGGAAATGGCATAAGTACCGGCAGGAATTCCCTTACAGGGTATCTCTATTGTCCGGTCCTTCACTCCTACTCGAAAACCGAAAACAGGCTTCTTCATAAAGGTCTGTTTGGAAGAATAGATAGCCACGTAAACAGATCCGTCCACATGCTCCACGTCTTTGACAATCAATGTCAGATTCTGACCCGTTACGGACACACTCGTTAATACTGCAAACAGCAAAATAATCATTGTCTTCATAATGGTAAATATTTAAAAATTAGAAACATCATAAGCTACTTTCTTACCTAAAGTGATATAAACTCCCAGATAGAAGAAATGGTCACTGGAAGCACGGACGGCCTGTCCGTTAATCCGTCCATATTCGTTCTTACGCCCCGTCAGATTAGTGGCAGAGGCATGTACGATAACCTTCTTACTCGCCAGCACAGTGATACCCAAATCGAGAGAATGGCAGGGTTTTACTTCATCATTCATCAACCCCGGCAGCTCCGGATTATGATAAGGACGCCCACTTGCCAACCGGTCGGTCACGCTGAAGATGGTTCGCAGACGGGGAACACTGTATTTCAGTACCAATGACACATTATGACGGGTAGCGTATTGCGGAACGGTCAGTTCAGTATATTCCCGGTATTTCCGTTTTGAAAGATTATAAGAATAGGACAAACGGTATTCAAAATTCTTCCATAGGGCATTGTCACAAAAATATAGGTCAATGCCTTTACTATATCCGTATCCATCAGGAACCATACCTTGGGGAACAGACAATTCCAGCCTTTTATAATTTTTGTAATAAAACTCCGCTTTGTAAAATCGCCCGCTCTGTTCGTATTGGAGACTGAAGAGAGTCTGCCTACAGATATTAGAGGGCAAAGCAGTGTTTTTTATCAGGTATTTATTTTCCGGTAATTGAGTGTATTGTCCTGCCACAACCGAGATTGACAAACGATTCCACGCATAACTGACAGCAGCTCTGGGAGACCAGTTCATCCGCCGGTTCAATGAAACATACTCCGGACGGAAAGACAGTTCTGTTTTGAAGTGTTCCGACAGATAAAAAATGGACGAAAGAAATCCTGCACAGATCGTGGGGTACATACGGTTTTCATCATAGAGCAACTCAAACCGATAATAATCCCAATATGACCGGATAAAAGTTTCAACTCCCGCATCCAGACGTAGCCAAGGAGTAAATTGCCGGAAGGACCTGACTTTCAAATGAAGTTCCTGCTGCCGCTCACTCCATGCATCCCCGCCTGTCACTGCACCTCCCACTCGCCGGTCATAAAAAGAATACGCAGCCCCGAAAAACCAATTCCAACCGGAAGCGGCACGTTTGCGGAAGGTAGTGTTCAGATAAACATTGTTTTCACCCAAACCGAAGAGATGACGGTCTGCATCTGCATAATTCGAAAAGGAAGTACGGTCATACCCTGCATATAATTTGAATACAGTCCTTTCATCCGGCGTGTACCGATATTGGGCAGCACCGGAAAACATACCGTATGGCTGCTTGAAATCAGTCCGGGAAGGATAAACCCGATAATAAGGTGACAGATTCTGATAATCGAGATTCAGCGAAAGTGAAGAGTGCCCGAAAGCCCGCGTACCACCTCCTCCCAACCCGACGGTAGAAACATTCATCCCCAGTTTATTGACCGTACTATGGTCCTTGGTTTCCAGAGGAAGTACAGCAGACAAGGCCTCTCCATACTCCTGTGACTGTCCGCCGGAAGCCAGATTGACACCACTGAACATAAAAGTGGAATAGCGTCCTCGTGCAGGAGTATCCGCTCCGGTTGTAGTATAAGGATTCAACACATGCATGCCGTCTATATAGGTCTGTGTTTCGTTACTGCTCCCGCCACGCACCAGCAGACGACCGCTTTCACCCTGAATTTGAGCCCCCGGAAGGGTTTGCAAAGCCCGATATAAATCTCCGTTAGCTCCTCCTACCGTTACCAGATCGACCGGTCGCAAATCGCTCCAGCGGCTGTTAGCCCTGGGAGTTTTATGTGCTTTGACGACTACCTCGTCCAACAATATACTATCACCTAAAGTCGTGAAAAAAATGGTATCCGTAGTTACGTTTTGGGCTACGAGTGAAACCGGGAGAAGCATCAAGCTTCCAATTACTGTTACATAGAATCTTTTCATTGTGGTCTGTTTGCTAACATTTTCACCGGCAAACATAAAGGATCGGTTCCAAGCAAAAAAATATCCGGGACAGACAGCCCGGATATGTGACAAGCAGCTCGTCCTATGTGACGAACTGCATCTTTTTGTGACCAACGGTTATTTGCCGACTATAGTTTCCATCAGCTCTTTAACCTGTTTGGAATAGGCCCGTGATACAGGTATCTCTTCCGGACAACCTTCCAAAAGCAAACGGTAGCCCTGTGAGTTTCCACTAACCTTTACCACCTTACGGAGATTGACCAAAAAAGCACGGTGGCACTTCACCACCAACGGAGACCCACCGGTTACTTCCTCCGCCTGCTTCATGGTCATCCGCAACAGACACTGCATAGTTCTGCCTCCTTTCTGATAGTTCACCCGGATATAGTTTCCATCGGACTCTATATACAACAAGTCCTTAGAGTCCAATTCCAAAGATTCCCTGGTACCGCCCTGGAACGAAAGCAAAGAAACTATTTCAGTTGTTTCTATAGATTCCGTCGCAGATACTGGCCGCTGTAAATGGAGGTTCATCTCCGTCGCTTCCTCTAAATGGATAGCCAACAACCTGTTTTGATTCAATAAAATGAAAAGTACTGTAGGGAAAAGTCCGATAACCAAAGTGAACAATGCAAAAACACAAAAGACATCCCAACGCAGCCCCCAGCCAAAAACAAATGTTGAATAAAGCCAGTTACCGACAGCAATAAATAAGATTACCATCAACAGATTGACTATCTGTTTCCATACAGTCCACCCCTCTTCTTTGTAAAACTCCGGAAACAGACAGGCAAAAAGATACACGGGGATGCTCAGAAATACTGCTGTCACACCCATAAAGCCCAAAAGTATCCAAAACTTATGCCCCTCAATGCCCGATATTCCGAAAGGCTGTAAAACCAGTAATATAAGGAATACGACCAACGAAGAAATCAATACCACCTTCCATCTTTGATACACAACCGGATAAGGACTTTGCAGGTATCTTCGTATTTTTTCACTCCAATGATTTCCCATTTGTATTCTGTTTTTCACTCTTATTGCAAAGTAATATAAAATATCGCACGGACAGCTATAAATCGAGAGATAATCTTAAAGACAAAAAGAGGCAATCCTCTTCAGAATTGCCTCTCCTATTTCATAATATGATAAACCGGATTTTACTTCTTACCCACAGGAGCATATCTTGCGTTAAGTCCGTCTACAATTTCTTTTGTGATGTTCAGTGTGCTGTCGGCATACAACAGATTATCAAAACTGGTATTGCTGATAATCAGGTTATAACCTTTAGTCTTATTGTATTCTTTCAGGAAAGCATTGATAGAGTCACGCAGAATCTGGCTGTTTTTAGCATTTTCAGATGCCATTTCGGTAGCCAGTTTGTTTTGCAATGCCTGCAAATCCTGCTCCAATTTACCTAAGCGTGCATATTCCTGTTGTGCTCTTTCCGGAGAAATAAAAGCATTGCTTTCATATTTCTTCTGGAATTCCTGCTGTGATTTACGCAGTTCGTTAGCTTTTTGATTTAATACCATACGGCTGTTCTCTTCCTTACTGATCATATCAGCATTCAGATCTTTGCAGAAATTATATTGAGACAACAATGTATCTACTTCTACATAAGCGATTTTCAGACCAGAAGTGGCATTTGCATTTCCGGAAGCAGCAGGAGCAGCAGCATTGTCGGCTTTACCAGCGCATTGTGAAAAAAGAAAGAGGAATGCAAGAGCAGCAAATCCGTTAATGAGGTAATTCATTCTCTTCATACTTGTAAAATATAGTTTTTTAATTAATTAGTTCATACTATCGTTTAAGGTTTTCTCAATTTCATCAATAGAAAAGCGCCGTTTCTTTTGTGCTTCCCGATCTTGAGACTGTGCACAACTTATGCCTCTCTCCCTTAACGCTTTATTGCCGCTGACGTGCCCGTTGGGAAATTTTCCGCCTTTTGTAAAGAAGACTTTTATGCCTAATAAACCAAGGCAAATAGCAACTATTAACAGAGTTATCAGTATTGTATAGAGCATTTCTATTAATTTTGTGGGTGCAAATATAGACTTTTGTACTGACTAAGCCTCCTTTTTTACCATAAAAAAAGAGAAACGGGTTCAAAATTCGCAAGCAAATTAACCATATTTAGCAATAAGGGGTTAAAATTGAATTTTTAATTCCATAAAAAGAAAAGAGAATGGAAAAATCAGAACTGAAACCGGCCGGCGTATTTCACTTCTTCAACGAAATCTGCCAGGTGCCCCGTCCTTCAAAGAAGGAAGAAAAGATAATCGCTTATTTAAAAGCGTTCGGAGAAAAATATAATTTAGAGACAAAAGTGGACGAAGCCGGTAATGTACTTATCAAGAAGCCGGCTACTCCGGGTAAAGAAAACCTGAAGACAGTGATCTTGCAATCACACGTAGACATGGTGTGCGAAAAGAATAACGATACGGAGCATGACTTCCTGACCGACCCTATCGAAACGGAGATTGACGGGGAATGGATGAAGGCAAAAGGAACAACTCTGGGGGCTGACAACGGTATCGGTGTAGCTACTGAGTTGGCCATTCTGGCCGACGACAGCATTGAGCACGGTCCTCTCGAATGTCTGTTCACTGTAGATGAAGAGACAGGTCTGACCGGTGCTTTTGCCCTGAAAGAGGGGTTCATGAACGGGGAAATCCTATTAAACCTCGACTCGGAAGATGAAGGTGAACTTTTCATCGGTTGTGCAGGTGGTATCGACTCGGTTGCCCAATTCAAATACGAAACGGTGATGACACCCATCAGCCACCTTTGCTTCCATATCACCGTGAAAGGTCTGAAAGGCGGGCATTCCGGTGGAGATATCCATCTGGGACGTGGCAATGCCAACAAGATTCTGAATCGCTTCCTGTACCTGATGCAGAATACTTATCAGGAAGACTTCTTCCTCTTCGAATTCAATGGAGGTAACCTGCGAAATGCCATTCCGCGTGAAGCTTCAGCTGTATTCTCCGTACCGGAACATTATAAGCACGATGTGCGCACAGCCTTGAATGTCTTTATTGCAGAAATAGAAGACGAACTTCATAAGATAGAACCGGATCTGAGTATTCTTCTTGAAACGGAACCTCGTCGTGACTGGGCTATCGACCCAAGTACAGCCTATCGCCTGATCACTTCGTTGTATGCCTGCCCGCACGGAGTTTATGCCATGAGCCATGACATCCCGGGTCTGGTGGAAACATCGACCAATCTGGCATCTGTCAAGATGAAACCGGAAAATACTATCCGTATCGAAACCAGCCAGCGCAGTTCCATTCTTTCTTCACGCGACGATGTAGCCAACACTGTACGTGCAGTATTTACTTTGGCAGGCGCGCAAGTGACTTGGGGTGACGGATATCCCGGATGGAAACCCAATCCGGACTCGGAAATCCTGAAAGTAGCTGAAGAGTCATATAAACGTCTGTTCGGTGTAGATGCCAAAGTGAAAGCAATTCACGCCGGACTGGAATGTGGTTTATTCCTTGATAAATATCCTGCATTGGACATGATTTCCTTCGGTCCTACATTGACAGGAGTCCACTCTCCGGACGAACGGATGCATATTCCTTCAGTAGATAAATTCTGGAAGCATCTGTTGGATGTATTGGCACATATTCCGGCAAAGAACTAAATCAATTTCACCACAGAGGACACAAAGAAGAATTCACTTGATAATTCTAAAATTAAAAATCTGTGTGCTCTGTGGTGAATCAAAACGAGAACTAAAATCTATGCTCCGTCTTTTCTTTTTATTGCTGATTTCCTCCACTTCACTTTTTCTTTCTGCACAAAATCAGCCTCCTTTTCGTGTCGTCTTTTGGAATACCGAAAACTTCTTCGATACCCGGCACGATTCACTCAAAAATGACAGGGAGTTTCTGCCCCATTCACTCCGGCATTGGGGCTATAGCCGATATAAAAAGAAGATAGATAATGTGGCCCGCACTCTTGCAGCAGTCGGAGAATGGAACTTTCCGGTATTGATAGGATTGTGTGAAGTGGAAAATGATACGGTTATGCGCGATCTCACGCTTTATTCTCCGCTTAAGGAGGCAGATTATCGTTATGTGATGACACACTCTCCTGACCAGCGCGGTATCGACGTAGCACTGCTTTACCAACGCGACCGATTCAAACTCCTTACCTGTTCTTCCATCCCTGTCGGCAATTTTGAGAATCATCGTCCGACAAGGGATATCCTGCACGTCAGCGGATTATTGCTGACAGGTGATACACTGGATGTATTGGTGGCACATCTACCCTCCCGCTCGGGCGGAGCACGTCAATCAGAACCTTATCGCCTTTTTGCAGCACAAAAACTGAAAAATGCGGCAGACAGCCTAATGTGTGTCCGCCGTTCTGCCAAATTGATTATTATGGGAGATTTTAATGATTATCCCACTGACAAATCTGTAAAACAAGTCCTGAAAGCCCTTTCTCCCGAAGAGAATCCTGACCATAAACAACTGTACCACTTACTGGCGCGAAAAGCCAAGAACCGTAACTTCGGTTCCTATAAATATCAGGGTGAATGGGGATTGCTGGATCACCTGATTGTATCCGGTACACTGCTTGATACTTCCGGTACGCTTTTTACCGAGGAAAAAAAGGCAAGCGTACTGCGCTTGCCTTTCCTTCTGATAAAAGATGAAAAATACGGAGGCATGCAGCCTTTCCGCACCTACATCGGAATGAAATACCAGGGAGGATACAGTGATCACTTACCTGTATATACCGATTTCGAAACCAATCAATCCGAATATTGATATACCTTCAGTTCAAACTTGGGTACCATAGCAAAAAAATGATCGAAAATATCGGATTGGATACGTTCATATTCTTTCCAAACCTTGTTACGGGAAAAGAAATAAATCTGAATAGGTACCCCGTATTCAGTAGCTTCCTTCTGGCTGATAATCAGGTCGAGATCCTGATTTACCACAGGCAAACTGCAAAGATAACGTTCTACGTATACCCTGAATACTTGCGAATTTGTAGGCACCACTCCTTCCTCCGGCTGATAATCTGCCAACAGAGGTATCTCTTTGCGAAAGGTATCAAGCATTTCGGGGGTGCAGAACTTCAAAGTTGTCAGATCAAGAAAAATGCTCTTCATCACCCGCCGTCCTCCGGATTCCGTCATTCCCCGCCAGTTCTGGAACGAGCCGTTCACCAAAGAATAGGGAGGAACGGTAGAAATAGTATTATCGAAATTCTGAATCTTAACGGTATTCAATGTAATCTCTTCCACAATGCCGTTTGCATTGGTTGAAGGGATGGTCACCCAGTCACCGGGACGTATCATATCGTTGGCAGACAACTGAATGCCTGCCACAAACCCCAGAATGCTATCTTTAAAGACCAACATCAGAATAGCGGCAGAAGCCCCCAACCCGGCGAACAGCGTAGCAGGAGATTTATCGACAATTATGGAGACAATCACAATGCCGCCAATAAAGAAGACAAGAACCTGTAAAACCTGAATAAAGCCTTTCATCGGACGATTCTTCAACTTTTCTTTTCCATTGAGTATATCCAGCAACATCAACAGACTGCTGTTGAGAGCCAGTAACAAGGCAAAGATCATATAGATAACACAAATTTTCTGCGAAACCAGCAACAAAGTCTTTCCGTGTACAAATGCCATAGGCAAAAGCATATACATCAGAATACCTGGTAGAATATGGATCAGGTGGTGAATCACTTTATGTTTGACCATCAATGTATCCCATTTATAAGGAGTCCGCCGTGCCAGACGCTTTATTCCACCCACAAAAATGGCCTGGCAAAGATAATCCAGTCCGACCGCAATAAAAATCATCAGGATGGCAATAATCGTTTCATCAAAGGTATTCGCTATTTTCGGGTCCACTCCCCAACCTATAAGGATTTTATTCATCCAACTTCCTAAATCTATCATAACTATCGTCTTTATTTTAACATGTTCATTTTATCAAAATAACACCTGAATGGGCTTTAGGTTTAGCCCAAATAAAAAAGGCTGTATTGAAAAACGGTATTTTCAATACAGCCAGCTTCATCTGTTACCAGAAATCCTTATCCATTTACCTTTTTATAATCTTCCAGAAATTTCTTCAGCCCGGCATCTGTCAGCGGATGATTCAGCAGCCCCTTAATGGCACTCAACGGGCAAGTCGCCACATCGGCACCGGCTTCCACACATTCCATTATATGCTTGGTGCTACGGATGGAGGCCGCCAACACCTGAGTAGGATAATTGTAGAAACGGTACATCCGCACAATATCGGCAACCAGTCCGACACCATCTTCACAAATGTCATCCAGGCGTCCTACGAAAGGAGAAACATACGTAGCTCCCGCTTTGGCAGCCAGCAAAGCCTGACCGGCAGAAAAGACCAACGTACAGTTGGTGCGAATGCCCTGTTCGGAAAAGTGCTTGATGGCTTTGATGCCGTCGGCAATGCAGGGCACCTTCACCACAATGTGGGGATTGAGGGCTGCCAACTCTTTTCCTTCCCGAATCATTCCTTCGTAATCAGTAGCGATCACTTCGGCACTGACATCACCTTGCACGATGTTACATATCTCCACGTAATGCTTCCGTTGGTTCCCGACTCCTTTTATCCCCTCTTTAGCCATCAGAGAAGGATTAGTCGTTACTCCGTCCAAGACTCCCAAATCGTGTGCTTCCCGGATTTGCTCCAGGTTAGCCGTATCAATAAAGAATTTCATACCTAATAGTGTTTAATATCTTATATTCAAACAGATAACCCGGAGCAGTTGTTCAATGGAACGACTTACTTCTGCAAACGGATACCGATTTCGTTCAAAGCGACCTTTGCCGGAGTAGCGTCCGGTGTAGTGGCATCGAGTTTGATGTAGCGGGCACTGACCTTGTTGCCGAACGAAACGGTCTGCGGAACAGGGTTGTGCATAATGTTGCTGAACTCCCCGGTAGTCGGCACTTCTTTCCAGTCTTCACCATTGGTACTTACATAGAATTTATAACGGAAAGCCATTGTCGGCTTCGCTTCCGCATTGGCAGGAGCATATACGAAACCTGCCATCTCTACGGCTTTTCCAAGATCAATCACCAACGGAGAGGCAGTCACTTGTTTCCATGCAGCACGAGGCAGATCGTTCCAATTTTCTTTCGCAGACGCCTCTTCCAACGGACGGGCATAGTAGGCAGCCACTTCGCTGATATTAGCCGTCAGACGGCAAGCATCAATCTTCACTCTCAGTTGAGTGGCCTCGATAGCCGGAATACGTATCAGACGTTTATAACCCACGGTAGTACCTTTGGCTATCTCCTTCCATCCTCCGGCAGTCAGTGCCTCGACAGTAAAAGCTTCTGTACGCTGTCCTTTCGAGATATCCTCACGTAGCATCACCACGTTGATTTCCGATTTCGGTTTCAGCTGATAGGTATGGGTATCACCCGGTTTGGCAGCCCATGGTTTCAATCCGCCTTTCACACGATTATCGGCAAAAATTTCTTTGCGATAGTCGGCAAACTCTTTCAGACGGTTAACGTCGGCATCGCTGATGCGTCCGCGCCGATCGGGAGGGATATTGAGCAGCAACACTGAGTTGTAACCCACAGATTTGAAATAAATATCGGTCAGATGCTTGAGGCTCTTCACCTTACCGTCCTCCTGCTGATGATAAAACCATCCCGGACGGATCGATACATCCACCTCGGAAGGATACCAGAAGAGTTCTCTGGCATTAACCAACATGTCGCGTCCGCCCAAATCTTTGGAAGTCGCTTTTACACCTAACGCTTTGTTCTGCTCTTCACAACGGGCATAAGTGCCCGGAGTCAATACGGTGGCACTCCACTCCGTTTCACGCCCCAGTCCGCGTTCGTTGCCTACCCATCGTACATCGTCACCCATAATGGCAGTCACTGCATGGGGTTGAAGACGACGGATGGTAGAGAGGATGGCGGTCCAATCATATTCCTGTTTCTTTCCGTTGGGACCTTCACCATTGGCTCCGTCGAACCAGACTTCGTGTACTTCACCATAATTGGTAAGCAGTTCAGTCAGCTGTTCGATAAAGAATTCGTTGTATTTCGGAGAATCCCCATAACAAGATGCATTCCGATCCCAGGGAGAGAGGTAAACACCGAACTTGATACCGTATTTATCACAGGCATCACGGAGTTCACGCACCACATCACCCTTTCCGCCTTTCCAAGGAGAAGAGGCCACGGAGTGGTTAGTAGTCCTGGTAGGCCACAGGCAAAATCCATCATGATGCTTGGCGGTCAGGATAGCCATCTTGAAACCCGCCTCTTTGAGTGAACGCACCCATTGTTCCGCATCAAGTTCGGAGGGATTGAAGAGTGCGGGATCCTCTTTTCCGTCTCCCCACTCACGCCCGGTAAAAGTATTGATACCAAAATGGAGGAAAGCAGTCAGTTCCATCTGTTGCCACGCCAGCTGTTGCGGAGTAGGTACAAGACGTGCTGCCATATCGACTTTCTGCTCAAGGGTAGCATCTTGCGGAAATTCCACGTGCTTCACATAGTAGTCGTCTTTTTTTTGGGCCTGTCCGGCTGTACAGATAGCTGCAAGCAGAACCGTCGATAAAATAAGTTTCTTCATAAATGTATTGTTTTAAGTTTGATTTACCACAGAGTAACACAGAGTCTCTCACAAAGAATTTTCCTCTCTTCAATATCCTATTAACAAGAACTTAAAAACTCTCTGAAACTCTGTGGTAAACCGTATCCTTTTCTATTCCACGTTAAATATTCTGTCTATTTCACTCCTCTCAGCGTGAACTCAAAACTCTGCTCCGTCAGCGGCACACGGTATTGCGGTTGTACACCGGGACCACAGGTTGCTGTCCCTACACCTGCCTGTTCGGCATCCAGATGAACAGTGATACGGCCGTTACGTTCCAGATCGTTAATGTGGCGGGCTTTCTCCAGCACATCGTCAGTAAACGGAACGACACTGAACTGGAACGGACGGTTCGAATCGACAAAGATTCCTTGTCCAGCTTCATCCTCCAATTTCATCCAGCGGACATCCGTACGATTTCCGGTAGACTGCGGAGTCACGTAATAGTGGAACATCCTTTCGGCAGTAGTCCGATACAGCCCTATCTTGCCCGACTGCATACGGTCAGCGTAAGTCTCGTTATCACCGCGTCCCAGATAAGCCACATTGCCAAACGTATCGTTCATCTCGAAGGCCAGCCCCAGGCGTGCCATTGATTTCACCACAGCCGTATCGGGACGGAAAGTCACTTTCACCTTCAAAGCCCCGGCAGCATTCAGTGAGTAAATGAAATCGGCATCCCCCACTTTAGTTCCCTTCGCATTCAGGACTTCTACTCGTGCAGTAGCGGTACTCTTGCTCTCCTTCAGTGACACCACTTTCTGGCTCAGCTGATCGAGTCCGGATTTACGCCAAAGATATGCACCGTTGCGATCGCGGTTATCATTGTCCGTAGCGGGACGGAAAAGACTCAGTGTAACAGGAGTTGCCAGCAATTCCTGCCCGTCCAGTGTAAAAGAGTTCAAAGCACCAGTCGCCTTATCCAACGTAAAAGCAGTCTGTCCGGCCTTGGCAGGCAGATGAGCCGTACTGTTCTTTGTTCCGGGCAATACAAACTGGTCGTAAGCCACCTCCCAATCAGTACCCACCATCAGTGAAGCTTCTTTACGAGTCCAGCTCAGGTTGAGATATCCTTCACGCACATTGGCAGGCAAGACAACTTTTCCTAATGTCACATCAACTGTAGCATGTGGCGCACAATTCACTTCTTTTGTTCCTTCTGTGACCGTTTGTCCGTTATCGCCCACCACCTGCCAATGCAGGATATATTCGTTCAGATTGGAGAAGTCGAACCAGTTTTTCACTCTTATGGTCAGATTACTCTTATAGAGCAAGGTACACTTGATGTTCTGATAAATCTTTTTCACTTCAAGCAAGTGCGGATGCGGGACACGGTCAGCGCTTACCAACCCGTTGCAGCAGAAATTACCGAAACTCGGAACTCCTTTGGGACCGTAGTCCCCACCATACGACCAATACCAACGCCCATTCGCGTCTATCTCACGGAACGACTGGTCTACCCAGTCCCACACGCAACCGCCTTGTGCCATCGGATTATTTTCGAACACATCCCAATACTCCTTCAGGCCACCTACGCTGTTGCCCATGGCGTGCACGTATTCGCAAAGAATGAACGGACGGTAAATATCTTTCTGTGCCAGATAGGTTTTGATTTCATCGACACTGCGGTACATCCGGCAATAAATATCGGTGTTATAATTCTGCTCGGCACGTTCGTATTGAACGGGACGATTCTTTTCTACCGATTTCAACCAGTCATAGGTACGTTCGAAGTTAATTCCGTTTCCGGCTTCGTTACCCAACGACCAAATGACGATGGCAGGATGGTTCTTCGAACGCTCGTACATACGGTGTGTACGATCCATGTGTGCTGTCAGCCAAGTGCTGTCCTTGGCAAGCGAAGCAGGACCGTAGCCCATACCGTGCGACTCGATGTTGGCCTCGTCGATCATATAAAGTCCGTAGCGATCGCAAAGCTGATACCAGTACGGATGAGTGGGATAATGTGAATTACGCACGGTATTGATATTGTGCAGCTTCATCAATCGGATATCCTGCTCCATCAGCTCTTTGCTGACAGTACGTCCCAATTGCGAATGTTCATGCCGGTTGGTTCCCTTCACCAGCACAGGTACACCATTGATGCAGAAACGTCCGTCCTTGATCTCCGAAGTACGGAAACCCACTTCGCAACCAGTAACTTCCGTCACCCGTCCTCCCGCATTTTTCAGTTCCAACACGAGCGTATAGAGATTGGGGTGCTCGGCACTCCAAGGCTTCACGTCTTTCAGGCGCTGTTCACCGAAAGTGATGAAGTTACTCAACCCACGTGATTTGACAGGCATTTCGCCCGAAAGTACGGGACGTCCGGCTGCATCATTCAGGGTATAAGTTATAGATACCGCTCCATTGGCAGGTCCCTCAACGGTAACATCGAGTCCGAAGATACCATCTTTGTAACGCTCCTTCTCGAGGGTGGCATTTACTTTATAGTCGGCAATGTACTGCTTCGGAGTACTGTACAAATATACATCACGTTCAATGCCACTCAAACGCCACATATCCTGACATTCCAGGTAAGAGCCCGAACTCCAGCGGTAGACTTCAAGTGCGACGGTATTCTCGCCTTCTTCCAGCTTGTCAGTAATGTCCCACTCGGCTGCCGTCTTTGAGCCTTGGTTGTAACCGAGGAAATGGCCGTTCACCCATACATAATAGAAAGAGGTGACACCTTCACAACAGAGAACCACCCGACGGTCTTTCCATCCGGAAGGCACAGTGAAAGTTCGTCGGTAAGAGCCAACTTCGTTTTCTTCAGACGGTACGAGAGGAGGATTCTTCTTGAAGTTGAACATCTTATCATCGAATTCATAAGTCTCGTTCACATAAATAGCAGTTCCATATCCCTGACGCTCCCAGTTTCCGGGTACGTTAATGTCTGCCCACCCTCCGGTATAGAACGAAGGTTTATAAAAGTCTTTCGGACGGAGGTCGGGATTCTTCACCCAATGGAACTTCCATTTGCCGTTCAGGCTCAAATAATAGGGAGACTGTTCATAGTCCCCTTTTTTCACATCGGCAGCATCTGCGTAAGGCCACACATAGGTGTGAGGGGCCAACTTGTTCAGGCCTACCGCATATTGGCTCTGCCATTCGGGAGTCTTCTGCGCCTTTGCGGGCACCATAACCAGACAGGCCAGTAGCAGTAGAAAGGTTAGTTTGATAGGTTTGTTCATTGTTTATCAGGTATTTAATATTCAATTATCTTTCTCGGGGGATGTGTCAAAACTCGCGACAGAAGACTTTTGACACATCTCCCTTTGATTTTTAAAGGTAAATACGGATCCTATTCGATCATAACTTCGTCAAAAAAGACGCGCGCTTCCTGTCCGGGACGCACATGATCAGGAGGACATTTTCCGGCTCCACGAACTGTAACGCGCACATATCTGGCCTTTACCGTTCCCAGATCGAATTTCAAATCATCCACATAAGTTCCTTCACGGAAAATATCTTCGGGAGTAAATCGCTTCTCTCCCACTGCCGTAAAATTAATGTTATCCGAAGACAACGCAACACTAACGGACTCCGGTTTGTGCACAGCCATTCCGTACACTGTAATAGAACCCAGCGTAAAAGTATGGATATTTTCTTCTTTTTGCAAATCTATCGTAAAAGAAATACTATCATTGTCTGTCCACGAGCACCATTCGGAATCGGTTTGTTTCAAGCTGCCACGCACTCCGTTGGTTAAAACCGGAACACCGGAAGCCCCCCGGGTGAATACCGGTTTCGCAGTAGCCTTATTGTATGACAAAGGCAACACGAGGGTCTTTCCCATCTGCTGCCCATCGGCAAAAGTGGCACACTTCAAGGTCTGTGCGGTACGGAACGTGAGCGACTGAGTATAGAGAGCAGAAGCTGCTCCCGGCTCAGTGCCATCAGTTGTATAACGGATTTCCACATCGGGACGCATGCACTCCAGTTTCACTTGCAATGTACCATCAACCGGAGTAGACGTATGTTGTATGTTGTACATAGAACGGGCGTATCCCACCCCTTTGACGGCAAGGTGTTCGTTATAACGATCCAGCGCTTTCAGAAACGAAGCCCAGTTTTTCTGCTCCGGGCGACTCCATCCCACTTCGGCAAGTGCTGCCAGACGGGGGAAGACGAGATAGTCCACATCCTCGGGACGGTTACAGAACTCCGTCCATAACGATGCCTGTACGCCCATCAGTAACGAAGCATATTCGGGCTTCCAATTCTTCTGCACAGGTTCGTATTGATAAACGTCTTTCAGCGTATTGTTACCAAAATAAGTGAGTGGTTCAAACCATTGCGGTCCTTGATAACGGATCAGGTACATCACACGGGCCGGAGTCATCACAAAACGATGTCCCTGCGCAGCAGCTTTCAGGGCAGCGTTGCCCATCCCTTGCCAACCGAAGACAACGGCTCCCTCGGGGATGAAGCTGTTTGTCAACTCGTCCCATCCCATCACCTCTTTACCTTTACTGCGCACATAGTCGCCTATCCGCTTCATGAAATAGCCTTGAAGGTCCTCTTCATGGGCAATGTGTTCTTTCTTCATACGATCCTGGCAAAGAGGACACTTTTTCCAATAAGTCTTCTGCGCTTCGTCGCCACCCAGATGGATGTAATGTGAAGGAAAAAGCGCAGCCACTTCATCAATGACATCTTGCAGAAAAGTGAATACACTATCGTTTCCGGCACAGTAGATGATTCCTGCATGGTCTCCACCCAGACCGGGCAATACACCGATAAACCGGTCTACCACGGGACAAGCCAGATGCGGATAAGCAGCCAGTGACGAATTGGTATGTGCCGGCATCTCTATCTCGGGAATGATCTCTACCTGACGGTCGGCAGCATAAGCTATCATCTCCCTCATATCCTCCTGGGTATAAAAGCCACCGATGGGAGTCGGTTCTCCGGGCAACGGATTCCGGCGCGAATGGAATGGCACATCGGTATGATCCACCCGCCAGGCACCGACCTCGGTCAGCCGGGGATATTTCTTAATTTCAAGCCGCCAGCCATTATCGTCCACCAGATGGAAATGGAGTTTATTCACCTTCAGCATAGCCATGCAATCGATGATTCTCAACACATATTCTTTGGGAAGAAAAAAGCGGGAAACATCAAGCATTAGCCCCCGGTAACCGAAACGGGGCTCGTCCTGAATGCTCAAACAAGGAACCGTCCACAGTGCATTGACTGTATGATGATTTTCAATATCGGGAGGAAGCAACTGGCGGATGGTCTGCAAGGCATAGAAAAACCCTTTCACATCCGATGCTCTGACCGTAATCTGTTCCGGAATGATATCCAACCGATAGGCTTCGCTTTTCAATGACTTGTCGGTGACGAAACGTACATCGCCTTTCATCTTTCCCGTTTTCAGTACGGGAGTAAACCCGGCAGCTTTGGTGAAGAGGTTTATAAAATTCCGTACCACTTTCGCCTGCTCGGCATTTTCCACAGCCAGCGTAGTACCTCCGGAAAAACGGAAATGCCCGGTGCCCGATACCATTTGTACCGGGCAGGGGACTATAGAAACTGTTTGTGTTAAGTCATCGGCCTGCAACGCCGCAAGGGGGCAGAGCGTCAGCAGGAGTATGCATATTATAATGTGTTTCATATATCCGGGATTTCCACTTATTCTTTATCTCTCTCCGGCGAGAAACGTACCGGATCATTATACTGTTCCTGAAGTTGCAACATCTGCTCTTTGAGTTCTTTCACTACAGGTTCGTATTCTTTCTGCCCGTACAGATTATGCATCTCCGTCGGATCAGCCTGCATATCATAAAGTTCCCACCAGTTGATGTCATTGTAGAAATGAATCAGTTTATAGCGTTCGGTACGTACCCCGTAGTGGCGTTTCACCATATGTTCGGCAGGATACTCATAGAAATGATAGTACAGTGCCTTCCGCCAGTCTTTGGGTTGTTCACCCTTCAGCAACGGTAACAGAGATACACCCTGAATATCGGCAGGAACGGGAGCACCGGCCAATTCGAGGAACGTAGGTGCATAGTCGATGTTCTGAACCATTTCGGTAATGTCGCCACGACGGTCAAACCCCTTCGGCATACGCATGATCAGCGGTGTGCGCATCGATTCTTCGTACATGAAGCGTTTGTCGAACCAGCCGTGTTCGCCCATATAGAAGCCTTGGTCAGAAGTGTAGACTACCAGGGTGTTATCCAGTAATCCTTTCTTTTCAAGATAGTCGAGCACACGTCCCACATTGTCGTCCAGCGACTTCACTGTCTTCATATAGTCACGCATGTAACGCTGGAACTTCCAGTTGGCAAGTTCCTTCCCACTTAGATTCAGCTTGTAGAAGTCATCGATCAACGGACCGTAGAATTTATCCCATGCCGCACGTTGTCCTTCGTCCATACGTCCCAGAAATCTCTGGTAGAGCGATTTTAAACGTGAATCTTTATCGGGGCGAAGCATCTTCAGGTCATAAATCATATCCATATCCTTCACAATACTCATCTCTTGCGCTGCGGCAGCCGGACGGCCTTCGTAATCGTCAAAGAAATTGTCGGGCAGCGGGAAGGTTTTGTCTTCGTACAAAGCCAGGTTACAGGTATCCGCCATCCAGTTGCGATGGATAGCCTTATGGTGAATCAGCAGACAGAACGGTTTGCTCTCGTCACGTTTGTTCTCCATCCAATCGATAGCGTCATCAGTAATCAAGTTGGTAATGTACCCATGTCTGTGAACGGTGTCGTTGTCCTGAGTGATAAAGTCGGGGTTATAATAGTCACCTTGTCCGGGCACGATCTCCCAATAATTGAATCCTGAGGGCAGACTCTCAAGGTGCCACTTGCCTACGAGTGCAGTTTGATAGCCGGCCTTCTGAAGCAGTTTCGGGAAAGTTTGCTGGGAACTGTCGAACACGCAGGTAGTATTGTCATAAAACTTGTTGGCACAACTATGCTTGCCTGTGATCATACAAGCACGGCTGGGACCGCTCAGAGAGTTTGCAACGAAGGAATTTGTAAAACGCACGCCGTCACGGGCAATACGGTCGAGGTTCGGAGTTTCCATATAACGGGTATCGTAGCAGCTCATCATTTGTGCCGTATGGTCGTCCGTCATAATATAAACAATGTTCAGGGGCTTTTGCTCTTCTTTCTGTTTGCCTGTGGCACATGAAGCCAAAGAAGCTACTGCCGCCGCACCTGTCAGCGAGCAGAGAATTCCGGAAGATAGGTTGTTCATCATAAAGTAGTTTTTCTATTAGGGATTAATTAGTGGTACAAATATAAAGAGTTTTAACACCCCATAGAGTTCAAAAACAACTATGATTCTTCTGAAAACGTCTAATAATGGAATAAAAAGGGCATTTATAGACGTTTTTGAACATCGGATAGACAAAATCGGAAGCCTGTCGTGAACGAGTCTTAACTGAAATTTGTATATTTGCAGACATAGAAGCCTGACAAAACTGTTTAGAAATGAATACGATTCACCACAGAGTACACGGAGGACACAGAGTTTTGATCTCTTGTTGATTAAGATGTTTGAGAGAAAGATATTCTCTGTGTTCTCTGTGGCCTCCGTGGTGAATTAAACTCAAAAACAAATACTGAATGAACTAAATACAAACCTAATCAACAAACTCTTTTTATGAATCAAAAATTATTGCTCAGCAGTGCGCTGCTTGTCGGCATGGCCGGAACACAACAAGCGTTTGCACAAAAGAAAAAAGTTCAGGACCCCAAAAAGCCGAACGTAGTTTTCATTTTGGCCGATGACCTCGGATTCGGTGACCTGAGTTGCTACGGACAAGAGAAGTTCGAAACTCCCAACATCGACAAACTGGCCCAGGAAGGAATGCGCTTCACCCAATGTTATTCGGGAACAACGGTAAGTGCCCCCTCACGCTCTTGCCTGCTGACAGGCACTCATAGCGGACATACGGCTATCCGTGGTAACGTCGAACTCGATCCGGAAGGACAATTCCCTTTGCCGGCAGATGCACAGACCATCTTCCACGATTTTCAGAACGCAGGATACAAAACCGGCGCTTTCGGTAAATGGGGACTGGGATTCATCGGCTCTACAGGCGATCCGAAAAAACAGGGAATTGACGAATTCTACGGTTACAACTGCCAATTGCTGGCACACAGCTACTATCCCGATCACTTGTGGGACAATGACAAACGAGTAGAGTTGAAAGACAACACACTGGATGTGCAGTATGGCAAAGGTACTTACTCACAAGACCTGATCCACTCAAAGGCACTCGACTTCCTTGACCGGATGGGAAAAAGCGGAGAATCGTTCTGCATGTGGTATCCTACCATCATCCCTCATGCCGAACTGATTGTGCCCGAAGACAGCATTATCAAAAAGTTCCGCGGCAAGTATCCCGAGAAACCTTTCCATGGCACCGAACCGGGTAACCCGGCATTCCGTAAAGGCGGATACTGCTCTCAGTTCTACCCTCACGCAACGTTTGCAGCCATGGTTTACCGCCTCGACGTATATGTAGGCCAGATTGTACAGAAGCTGAAAGATATGGGTATCTATGACAACACCATCATCATCTTTGCCAGCGATAACGGACCGCACATGGAAGGAGGAGCCGATCCGGACTTCTTCAATAGCAACGGTATCTGGCGCGGATATAAACGCGACCTCTACGAAGGAGGAATCCGTGTACCGATGATCATCTCTTGGCCGGAACGTGTACAACCCAGCACCCAAACCGACTTCATGTGTTCGTTCTGGGATGTAATGCCCACTTTCCGTGAAATATTGAACCCGAAAGCCAAGAACCAACAGATGGACGGTGTGAGCCTGTTACCACTACTTGAAAACCGCAAAGGACAGAAAGAACACGAATATCTGTATTTTGAGTTCCAGGAGATGAACGGACGCCAAGCCGTACGTAAAGGCCCGTGGAAGTTAGTTCACATGAACGTTCGCGGCAAAAATCCGTATTTCGAACTCTATAACCTGAATTCCGATCCGTCGGAACGCCACAATGTACTGAACCAGTTCCCGGAAAAAGTGGCCGAACTGAAAGGCATTATGCAGGCTGCACATGTGCCGAATCCTAATTTCCCACTGTTACCGGGAGAAAAATAAGAAGAAACATTTTACTTCATTACAGAATACACAGAGGGCACAGAGATTTTCCATTGAAAGAAGTTATCTCTGTGCCCTCTATATTATTAATAACTTGCAGTTATTGCTTCACTGCCACCGTATCTGCCGCAAAGACATCTTTCCGGTAGCCATACCCCAGATCGGAATAAATCTTCAACATCTCAGGCAGACGTTCCATGAAACGGTCAAAATTTTTATGTTCCGGCAATGTCCATTGTATTTCGGACAAAGCAGCCATTCGAGGTAAAATCTGCCACTCCATCTTGGTTGAATCGGCAGTCCACTCCGTCCAGATACAACCTTGAGTACCGATTACAAACTTCTTTTCGGCATCGGTCAGTTCGGCAGGAACAGGTTCGAAGTTATATACACGATTCATCCATTCGAATCCGGTCATCTTATTAATGCGCGGATTGCTGAAATAGAGCCGTTGGATAGGAGTCATGATGACATCGTGATGCTGGCGCGCAGCTTCGATGCCTCCTTGAATACCCCTCCATGACATGATGGTAGAATTCGGGGTCAGACCGCCTTCCAATACTTCGTCCCATCCCAACATACGGCGTCCGTGGGCGTTGATCTCTTTCTCCAACTCAGACATGAAATAGGTCTGCAACTGATTCTCTTTCGAATGTTTAGGCAGCGCTTTGATACCCAGTTCCTTAATTTTAGCCTGACATTTAGGGCATTTCTCCCAACGGCTCTTCGGACACTCGTCTCCACCGATATGAATGTATTCGGAAGGGAAAATATCCATAATCTCGTCCAACACGTCTTTAGTAAACTGAAGTGTCTGTTCGTTACCGGCACAAAGCACATCGGAAAATACACCAAATGAACAAAGCACCTTATAGGGACCACCCGTGCAACCCAGTTCCGGATAAGAAGCCAGGGCGGCTGTAGTATGTCCCGGAAGGTCTATTTCGGGAACTACCGTAATGAAGCGATCGGCCGCATAACGGACAATCTCACGGGCTTCATCCTGTGTATAGAAACCACTGTGAGGCTTTCCATCGAACTTCTTGGTTTCCCAGTCAATAATGGTAGAATCTCGTCTGGAACCTATTTCCGTTAGTTTGGGATACTTTTTGATTTCAATTCTCCACCCCTGGTCTTCGGTCAGGTGCCAATGGAAATAGTTGATGTTATGCAATGCCATCAGGTCAATCATCTGTTTGAGGTAGCTGACGGGGAAGAAATGGCGACCTACGTCGATCATGAATCCACGATAACGGAAACGGGGAAAGTCGGTAACCGTCCCGGCAGGAAGAGCTGCCGCCACTTTTCCGTCCTTCAGAATCGGAAGGGCTTTGTGGATGGTTTGGGTACCGTAGAATACTCCGGCCTCACTGCCTCCGGTGAGAAGAACCTTCTCGGGGGTGATCTCAAGTTTATAACCTTCCGGGTGAGTCATTGTCGTATCTACAGCAAGGATAATGGCGTTACTGCCCTTCTCTTTATCGGACACACGGACTTCGGTTCCGGTCATCTCTTTTATAAAGGTAGCCAGAAAATCGGCAGTACGATGCATTTTTTCATTAGCTGCCGGATAGATGATCGTAGTACTGTGGTTGATAACAAAAGGTGTAGTGTCTTGGGCAAGGACAATCTCTTGCGGCTGAGGAATTACGTCCAGATTCCCCTTTTCGATAACTGCGGGGCGACAGGCACAGAATAGCACAACGGCCAACAAACCGGGAGCTAAACGGAATAATAATCTCTTGTTCATAGTGTTTTGATTTGCTCACCACAGAGTCACACCGAGTTCCATAGAGGAAGGAAGCATAGAAGATACGCTCTATGGGACTCTGTGTACTCTGTGGTTAATGTTATTCATTTCGGCAAAGATAAGATTTTATTTCCATTTTTTTGGTCACGTCTATGCAAACTGTTACTTTTGCCGTTAACGTGATAGATATGCATCCATGAAAAACAACCCATATACCGGCCTTCTCTGTTGGTTGACCATACTTCTGGCAGTCTGCTGCCTCCCGCTGAAAGCCGGCCATTACTACTATAAACAGATTTCCCTGAAGGAGGGACTCCCTTCTACCGTGCGATGTGTCTATACCGAACCCAAAGGTTTCGTATGGATAGGCACCAATGCGGGATTGGGAAGGTTCGACGGAGAAAAGCTGAAGAAATATATCCACCGGAAAGAAGATGCGCACTCGTTGCCACACAATTACATCCATCAGATCATTGAAGACAATCAACACAACATCTGGGTACTGACCGATGACGGAATAGCGCAGTATCGCAGGCAAAGCGACGATTTTACAACTCCACAAGACGAACAGGGACATTCCATCCTCGCCTATTCCGCTTGCCTGACGGAACAGGGGGTGATCTTCGGCGGCCGCAACCGCATCTATCGTTACGATTACGAAAACCGTTCCGTAAAACTTCTGCTGGACTTCAGTTCCGACCCTTACTTCGCCATCTCCGCCATCAGCCGATGGGACGAAGAGACGCTGCTATGTTGCAGCCGATGGCAAGGTCTCAGGTTGATCAATCTCCGTTCGGGAGAACGCCGTCTCCCTCCATTCGACTGTGGGAAAGAGATCATGGCACTTCTGATCGACTCGCACAACCGCATCTGGGTGGCCCCCTACAATGAAGGCTTGCGCTGCTTCAGTCCCGAAGGCAGATTGTTAGCCTCGTACACTACCGCAAACTCCCGCCTCAGCAACAACGTGGTGCTTAGCATAGCCGAACGGGACTCGCACATCTGGGTAGGAACAGACGGAGGAGGTATCAATATCATACGTCCGGACAACCATCAGATCAGCGTTCTTGAACATATTCCCGGAGATAACTATTCACTTCCCGTCAACTCTATCCTATCGCTCTACAACGATACCTATAACAACATGTGGGCCGGAAGCATTCGCAAGGGTTTGATCAATATCCGTGAAGTATCCATGAAGACCTATACCGATGTCTTTCCCGGAAGTAGCAAAGGGCTGAGTGATCCCGCCGTACTGAGTCTTTATCAGGACGAATCGGACGGACGGATCTGGATCGGTACAGACGGCGGAGGTATCAACAGTCTTGACCCCGACACGGAAGAGTTCCGTCACGACCGGTCTACCTGGGGAGACAAAGTAGTCTCTATCGCCGGTTTCACCCGGGAAACGCTCTTACTCTCTGTCTTTTCAAAAGGATTGTTTGTTTACAACAAAGCGAATGGAGAGCAACAGTTACTGACCATCGACCATCCCCGCCTCAAACAATATCTCTACTACAGCGGAATGGCGGTAAATGTCTATCAGGACGAACCGGGCAGCGTCCTCTTGCTGGCAGGACATATTTACCGATACGACACCGGCTCGCAGAAAATACGCGTAGTGAATGAAGAAGAAGGTATGGAGATTGCCGGCAGCATGAATGCCATTGCCCACAACGAGCGTTTCACCTACCTCAACGACAGCCGTACCCTCTACGAACTGGACCGGACAAACAACTGTCTGAAAAGACTTTTCAGCTGTACGGGCGATACATTATTATATTCTGTTTCGATGGACGAGAAAGGTGATTTCTGGATTGGCAGCAACACCGGACTGGGACAGTATACGCCGTCGACCAACCGGTATCATCCGTTGCCAACTTCCCTGTTCGGTGAAGTGAGTTCGGTCATTTGCGATCATCGGGGAAAAGTATGGATCGGGGCAGACCACATGTTGTTTGCCTGGATGCTGCAATCCCGGAAGTTCATCCTTTTCGGCGAATCGGACGGAGTTATTCCGAATGAATATCTGGCAAAGCCCCGGCTTGTCTCCGGCAAGGGAGAAGTTTATATGGGAGGCGCAAACGGACTGCTCTGCATCGACAACCGTTTTTCGACAGCTCCATCCGACTTTCCGGAAGTGGAACTGACCGACGTATACATAAACGGCGAACCGGCCATTAAGCAGATAACAGGACAGCCGGAGAAACTGACCCTCCCGCAGGACAGCCGGACCATAACCTTACGCATAATGTCCCACGAACAAGATATTTTCCGTAAAAAAAGATACCGTTATCAGATAGAAGGATTGAACGACGAACCGATTGAATCGTACGATCCGGAACTGATTATCCGTTCACTTCCGGCAGGCAAATATCGGATATTGGCCGCATGCAGTACCAAGAATGGCGACTGGACTCCCTTCCGTCCTATCCTGTCACTCACCATACTACCTCCCTGGTACCGGAGCGGATGGTTCATCATCTGTGTATTGCTTATTGCATCGGGTGTCATTGCTGCCGTCATTCTCACCATTCTGCGCCGCAGGCAAAACCGGTTGAAATGGGAACTAAAAGAGCGGGAGTTACAGGAATATGAAGAAAAAATCCGATTCCTGGTCAATGTCAGCAACGAACTCCTCCCCTCGTTCACCGAGACGGGTGAAAGAGAACTGCAAATCGTAGAGCTGATACGAAACCGGCTCCGTAATGGAGAGAAAAGTAAAACGGACACCGACATTAAAAATATACCCAAAGAGGAAAAGAGCGAACTCAGCCAACCAGACGAGACTTTCCTACGAAAACTGAACCGGCTAATCACCGACCACTTGGACAGTCCCGAACTGGACGTCACCTTCCTCTGTACGGAAATGGGATTGAGCCGTGCTTCACTCTACAACAAGTTAAAGGCCATGACCAACATGGGCGCCAACGATTACATCAATAAATTCCGCATGGAAAAGGCCATCCAACTGATCTCAACCACCGATCTCACCTTTACAGAGATAGCGGAAAAAATAGGATTTACAACATCCCGTTATTTCAGTACTTCATTCAAGCAATATACAGGAGAGACACCGACTCAGTATAAAGAGAAAATAAGGAAAAAGCAATAGGGTGTAGCCATCCGATGCATAGGGTATAACCATCCGGAGTACATGGCTACACCCTATGCCTCGGATAGCTACACCCTTTCGGACCCAGCATATTTCTTATCCGAATATAACTTCACTGAATAAAAAATGGAGTACGACACAGCCATACCCCATTCTCCATTCTAACAATCAAACTCAATCAAGCAATGGTGACAGATGCATCCAGATATACATCCTGGATGGCATTGAGCAATTCCACTCCCTCTTTCATCGGTTTCTGGAAAGCTTTACGTCCGCTAATCAACCCCATACCACCGGCACGTTTATTCACTACCGCCGTAACAACAGCGTCTTTCAGGTCGGAAGCTCCATGTGATTCGCCACCGGAATTAATCAAACCGACACGTCCCATATATCCGTTGGCTACCTGATAACGGCAAAGATCAATCGGGTGATCGGTAGTCAGTTCGGTATACATTCTTTCGTCTGTCTTTCCAAAATGAATTGCTTTGAAGCCACCGTTATTAGTAGGCAACTTCTGCTTCACAATATCCGCTTTAATGGTAACTCCAAGACGGTCTGCCTGCCCGGTTAGGTCAGCGGCAGCATGATAGTCTACCCCGTCTTTCTTAAAATCATTGTTGCGCAGATAACACCACAAGATAGTGGCCATGCCCAATTCATGCGCATAGTCAAAAGCCTCGGCAATCTCTACCAACTGACGACGGCTTTGCTCGGAACCGAAATAGATAGTAGCTCCCACAGCCACCGCTCCCATCTCCCATGCCTCCTTGACGGTGCCAAACAACACCTGATCATACGAATTGGGATAAGACAGCAGTTCATTATGGTTCAGTTTCACTACAAACGGAATTTTGTGAGCATACTTACGGGCAACAGCCCCCAAAATACCGAAAGTAGAAGCAACGGCATTACATCCGCCTTCAATGGCCAGTTTTACAATATTTTCCGGGTCGAAATAGATGGGATTCGGAGCGAACGAAGCTCCGGCTGTATGCTCAATATCCTGGTCGACAGGAAGAATGGACACATATCCCGTATTTGCCAGACGACCATGTCCCAGCAAAGTCTGCAAGCTGCGTAAGGTCTGTATGTTACGGTCCGAGTCGATCCATATCTTATCGATCGTATCCGGTGACGGCACGTGAATCAGTGATTTATCAATGGTTTTACAAGTGTGGTTCAGGTAGTATTCAGCCTGATTACCCAATAGTTCTATAATTTTATTCATAATTGTAATGGTTTTGAGTTTTATTCACCACGGAGTACACAGAGAACACAGAGAATATCTTTCTCTTAAACATCTTAATAAACAAGAGATTAAAACTCTGTGTCCTCCGTGTACTCTGTGGTGAATAATATTCATTTTTATTCCGTAATGAGGGGTTTCCTCTTATCTTATTTTTTCTTTCCCTGATTGGCAACCGCTTCCATCAGTTTCCGGATTTCTTCGGGGTCACCCAGGAAATAGTCTTTTTCCAGATTCAGTTCGTCACTGAATTCAAATACGTAAGGAACAGCAGTCGGCAGATTCAGTTTCACGATCTCTTCATCGGAGATGTGCTTCAAGTGCTTGATAATGCCCCGCAAACTGTTGCCGTGGGCAACCACCAGAATTTCATCAGCGGTTTTCAGATTCGGGAAAATGATACATTTCCAATAAGGCATGATGCGGTCGATGGTATCTTTCAAAGATTCCGTCCGGGGAAGTTCTGCATCGGGCACTTCCCGATAGCGGTTCTCAAAACGTGGATTTCTCGGATCGTCTTCCGACAGGGCATTGGGAGCTATATCATAACTCCTGCGCCAGATAAGTACCTGTTCGTCACCGTATTTGGCAGCCGTCTCGCTTTTATTCAATCCTTGCAGATCGCCATAATGCTTCTCATTCAGACGCCAACTCTTCTCCACCGGAATCCAGTCCTGATCCATCCGGTCGAGCACACAATTCAGCGTTTTCACCGCTCGTTTAAGGTACGAAGTATAAGCTTTATCGAAATTAAATCCATTTTCTTTCAGTAGTTCACCCGCTTTGCAGGCTTCGGCAATTCCCTTTTCTGTCAGATCGACATCGGTCCAGCCGGTAAAACGGTTCTCCTTGTTCCATGCACTTTCTCCATGACGGAGCAACACAATCTTTTTCATTCAACTCTCCTTTCTTTAGGTGTTTATTATAGAACATTTGTATTGAGTACAAAGTTCACGAAAGTAAAAGGAACAGTCAATACCTAAAAATGATGAAAGTGAGTTGTAAATTTGCCACAGAGTACACAGAGAATGCAAAAGACCATTCTTTCGAAGTAAGAGATAACTCTGTGTGCTCTGTGTTTGAATATCAACGATTTCTCTTTAGAAAAAGGCGATCGGTAATGACAGAGGGCAGTTCCGACTCATAATGGGTTACCATAATCATCGTTTTATCTTCACGGCAGCAGAAGGCCTCGATGATCTTTTTCACCCGCCGGCGATTGTACGTATCGAGTCCGTGCAGCGGTTCGTCCAGAATAAGTAATTCCGGATCTTTCACGAAAGCACGGGCCAGCAATGCCAAGCGCTGTTCACCACTCGAGAGTTGAAGAAAAGGTCTGTCTTTCAGAGCGGCAATGCCAAACACATCCATCCACCACTCGCAGGTGGCCATCTGGCTTTCCTGTGGACGCTTATACAAGCCGATGCTGTCATGCAACCCGGAAGCTACAATCTCAATGGCCGGCAGATTCTTAAGATAGGCACGGTGCATTTCGGGACTGACGTAACCGATATGCTTTTTTATCTCCCAAATGCTTTCACCTGTACCCCGCTTGCGTCCGAAAAGGCTGATGTCACAAGCATACGACTGAGGATTATCCGCACAAACCAAACTAAGCAACGTAGATTTACCGGCACCGTTTTCTCCGCTCAATGCCCACTTCTCGCCCCGACGGACAGTCCAGTCGAGTTCTTTCAGGATGGTACGGTCATCATAACGGATGCTGACCTTATTTAATTTTACCACCTCCCCGGAATCATAGTTGGTTCCGTCATAAGGCAATCCGGCTATACGTTGTTGCAATGCGTCCAGAGTCACGGGTACATCGGTCACACGGAATGCAGTCAGGTAAGCCCCTCGTTCCATTTTCGGAAGCACAGTCAAGTCTTCTACCGGAATCACATGGGTAATGAACGAAGGAATATCATCGAGCATCGAAAGCACAAGGATGATTTGCACAGACGACAGCCGGGTGAGGCGTTCGAGCAGGGAGAAAAGCAGTTCACGGGTCGGTGCATCCAAACCAATAAAAGGATTGTCCATTATCAGTACCCGGGGGGCAGTCAGCAAAGTTTTAGTCAGCTGAAATTTGCGCAACTCCCCACTGGAAAGGAGAATGATCTTCTTGTCCAACAACGGCTCGATGCGGAAGAGTTCAAACAATTCCTCTTTCAGCCGTTTATCTTTGATTTCCCCCAGCATCTCCCGCACGGAGGGGGCATCTTCCTGATCGTGGGCATTCCAGCGTTGCTGATAATAATAGTTAGCATCTGCTGCACCGTATGTATCACGAAAAGCAATGTATTTCACGTTATCATATACTGTCTGAGTAGAAGAAGGAGAAAAATCGTATTTCACCGTACCTTCACGCAAGGGATATTTACCCAGAAGCGTATCTACAAACAAACTCTTCCCTCCGCCGTTGGGACCTACGATAGCAATGTGTTCGCCGGCAGCGATTTGTGCTGTGACAGGTTGTGCCAAACGTACAAGCGGGTTGCGTGCTACGCCACCCGCTATACTGAATGTGTATTGTTCCATTATCCTATTTCATTATTAGGCGGAGCAAAAGTATATCAAAATCCGCACAAAGAGACAGAATAAGAGTAAAAAAAATCGTAGTATTGGGCAATCGTAGCCGGTCAGAACCTGAATTTAGGGTTTTCCGGTTCGGTATGCGACTCTTCCATCAACTTCGTCAGTTTCCGGACAATTTCCGGATATTCGCCTGCCACATCGTGCTCTTCCCTGAGATCCTTCTCCAGATCATATAACTTCATTGTAGAGTTTCCCTTCCGGATATTGTCGATAATTCCCTTCCACTTACCCATACGAATGGCTTTCAGACCGATCACCGGATCGGGATATTCCCAATACAGATATGCATGTTCTTTCTGCTGTCCGGTCTTGCCGAGCAAAGTGGGCAGGAAACTGATTCCGTCAGTCGGCGGACAATCAACCTTCGCAATATCCGCCAAAGTAGGCATTACATCCTGAAATCCGCAAATGTGATCGCTTTGAGTGGAAGGTTTGATCTTTCCGGGCCAGGTAACAATGGCAGGTATCCGTATTCCCCCTTCATGAACAAAACATTTTCCCCAGCCATACTCCGACTTGAAAGGGCCTCCGCTATCGAACCACGGTGAATCGCTTCCGCCGTTAAAGGTTGGACCGTTATCGGAAGTGAACATGATAATGGTATTATCATACAAATGATCTGCCTTGAGTTTCTCTATCAGTCTACCTATCTGTTCGTCGAAGTAGCTGATCATGGCAGCATAAGTCGCATGCGGATACCGGCAAGGCATATACCCGGCTTTCCCGGTGTAAGGCGCCTCGTCTCCAAACTTTTCGACATAGTGTTTCACCCACTTCTCCGGTGCCTGTAATGACACGTGCGGAAGCGGAGTAGTCCACATCAAAAAGAAAGGCTTCTTCTTATTCTGTCCGACAAACGAAATCAGTTCATCAAAAATAAGATCATTAGCATACTCCTTCTGTGAAAATTTGGCATAACTGGCTTCATCGCGGGGATCTGTTCCGGGATCCAGCTGGGCAGTGTGAGGGTCGAGCACTTTATTGTTCAGATATACACGGTCTTCATCCTTATACAGAAATGCCGGATAGTAACTGTGCGCTTGCCGCTGGCAGTTATATCCGTAAAAACTGTCGAATCCCTGTTTATTGGGAGTACCCTCCGATCCCGGAGCACCCAACCCCCATTTCCCATAACATCCGGTGGCATATCCCGCCTGCTGCATCATCCTTCCGATAGTCATTGTATTGGCCTTCAGAGGATACTGTCCCTCCAGATTCGGATGCACATACATGGAGTCATAATTCATGATGGCTCCCCGGTATGCCATTTCATCATTGGCCCGTATCTGTGCATGTCCCGAATGCATACCTGTCATCAGCACACAGCGTGCCGGTGCCGAAACAGGCGATCCGGTATAGTGCTGGGTGAAACTGATGCCGTCTTTACACAGCCGGTCTATGTTCGGAGTTTCTATTTTTCCGGAACCATAACAACCAATATCCCCATACCCTAAATCGTCCATGATAATATAGATGATATTGGGTTGAGATTCTTTAACCTGACTTTTTGCCGATAAAGCAAATACGGATAGTCCGATATAGATTTCTATTCTTTTCATGCTAAGTTTCTTTTTTTAATCCCATTTATAATTTACGTCTACCTCCTTTTTCAGGGCAGGGCCGAATGAATACCCCTGTTGTTCGAACCATGGTTGCTTCAGAAGAACTTTACCGTAAAACTCATCGAAACTCAACGGTTTGCCGGAATACCACATTTGTTCGGCAAGCGCAAGAATACGCGGAAAGACACGACGGTCGATCCTATCTTCGGTTACTCCATCGTCTGTCCACAGTGCAGAACTCATTCCGAGGATAAGCGGGTTTTCTTCCCGTGGCCTGTAAGAGGGATTATGCAGATACACATCTTCCAGATCGAAAGTGCGGTCTTTGGCATATCCCCTCCAAGGAGTGAGCGGGAAGTTCAGATAGGTGTAATAGTTCGTACCGCAAATCACCGGGTAATTATGCCTGACAGCGTTCTTCAAAGCCAGATCCTTGTGCCCTCTCCAGTTCCACCACTGTATAACCACATTATCCGGCAACGGATAACCGTCCTTATAAATCACATCGCCCCAAAAGATAGCCTTCCGTCCTTTCTGTTTCAGGTAATTTGCCATTCGGGCCGAAAACCATAATTGCAGGTCATGGCTGTCCTTCAGTTTTTCTTTCGCAATCCGTGCCTGACAATCCGTACATTTATCCCAGTTTCCCTTAGGAGCCTCATCGCCTCCGAGATGAATATAAGCGGATGGAAACATCCGGCACACTTCGTCCAGTACATTCTGCAGGAAGGTGAGTGTACTGTCTTTGCCGGCGCAAAAAATATTCTGTGTAAAACCGCTTTGGGGCACTTTCACCGGAATGTTGAAACATCCCAACCGCGGATACGAATTAAGTGCGGCCTCCGCATGTCCGGGCATGTCGATCTCGGGAACAACCGTGATACCGAGGTCTGCCGCATAGCTGACAATCTCCTTTACCTCTTCCTGGGAATAAAATCCCTGTTGCTCCGGCCCCTGTCCTACGAAAGCTCCGATCCGTGTCAAAAGCGGATAGCGTTTTATCTCGATACGCCAACCGAGACCCTCGGTCAGATGCCAATGAAAATAATTCATTTTCAGCATCGAAGCCATATCGATATATTTCTTGATGGTAGAGACCTTTTGGTACTGGCGTCCCGAATCCAGCATAAAGCTACGCCATTTCACTCGCGGAAAGTCAGTGATTTCCGCACAAGGAAATATAAGTTTGTCCCCTTCCCGTGTACCCCATTGTCTCAGGCTCTGAACGGCATAAATAAAACCGGCGTTATCTGCCGCACGAACAGTCATTTTCTCGGGAGTAACAAGAATGCGATAACCCTCTGCGGGAAGTGTGGCATCTTTCTCCCAGGAGATTTGGCTGTGCCCCTTTTCACTACACCATTCCACGGCACTTTTCGGTATCAGTTTTTCATAAAACAAATGCAGGAAAGAAGCGGAAGCATCTTGAGCATGCATCCGTATCTTGCCTTGGAGTTGCAACTGTCCATTGGCTTTTTCGAGGTAATCAGGTGTAGGTAAGATCGTTTGTCCGCACAGACGGACGGCGTGCGAACCGAGGAAAAGCAGTATTAAAATCAGGTATTTCATCTAAACATAGTATTTATAGTGTGACAAGAAACTGTCCAAAGATAAGAATTTCTCGGGACAGTTTCTTATCACACGGTTAAAACCATTTATCAATCAGGAAGGGGCTACTCTACTCCGTCATCCCAACCCGGATTTTGAGCAAGCTGAGGATTCAGCACCCTTTCATTACGTGGAATAGGATTCAAGTAATAATATTCGGGCCAAGTATGGGTTTGTACAGGATGGAATTCAAGATATCCCTCTGCGCCACCTCCGTCAATCGTCACCTTCGTTCCAGCGGGAAAGTCCGATGTCTTGACATACATACCCAACTTCTTCTTTAACGCGTAATGGCACTTCTTCCATCTCCGCAGATCGTCGAACCTGAACCCTTCGGAGAATAGCTCGATACGCCGTTCGCGGCGAATCTCCCATAACAAAGGATTGACAGCATAGTCACCCGGATAAGCAGGATCGCCCAGATCGCGCTTAGGATCGAAAGCGGCGTTGATTTCCGCCACTTTCATAGGTGCCACGTTAGCACGGATACGCAGTTTATTAATTGTCTGATCGGCCGCGGACTGATCGAATTCACCCAACTCACACGTTGCTTCAGCATAATTCAGCATCACCTCTTCTACCCGGAAGATGGGCATATCGGTCTCTTCATTTCGCTGCGATCCCATCGACAAATAAGTACAATAATACTTCCAATTATTATACCCGAAAGCCGACTTGTACCAAGGCTGATTTTCCAAATAGAAATCGAAATGCGGAACTGCTCCCAGAATACCTCCGTCATACCCCTGGCGGAAAGGTAACGTCTTCTGTCTCTCTTTGCCGCTTCCATACCCTATTCCCAACCGGATATTCAGGCTATCGATAAAGCTCCTGTCCTTAGCGACATCGGTAAATTCCCACTTATTCCCCCAAGCATCGGTAGAAGCCGATCGGTCAATTCTGTATGGAGGAGTCACTTGCAGCCAGAGTCGATGATCCCGGCAACTGAACTCACTGTACATATCCTTATCTCCCTGGAACAACGGACTGTTCCAGCGGGTTTTCCCATCCGAACAGAGATAGCTGTCCACCAAGTCACGAGTCGGGTTATAGTAGGACGATCCGGTTGTTCCCTGAATGCTGGTATCATGTACTACGTTTTCCGCATTCGAGAACTCCCGATAGAGTATGACTCCCGGTACATCTTTCAGGTCGAGTGAACAAAACAGATCATCGTAGTTACTGCAAATTTCAGGATAGCTGCTCATAACCTCGGCAGACACCCGTTTACATTCTTTCAGAAAAGTTTCGGCATCATTCAATCCATGATATTTTCTCCATGTTCCTTCAAAAAGACAGAAACGGGACATAAATGCCTGTACGACGGCTCTGTTAATCGTATTACTGCCATCACCATTGACGTTGATATGCTGCTCGGCATATTGCAAATCTTCAAGAATATGCTTCGCGATTTCGTCTCTGGAAGCACGGGGACCGTTGATCAACTCTGTATCATTATCACTTAATACTCGGTCTATCCAAGGTACGCCGCCGTAAGCAGATAGTAATGAAAAATAGCGGTATGAACGAAAGAAGTATCCGACACTTTTCCAATGCGCCTTCTCAGTCTCAGTCATCTGGGAACCGTCTATCCGTCCCAACATCAGATTGACACGACGGATAAAACCATAATAATCCCAAGTCGTATTATTCCTCTTATCAGGCACAGTGACCAGTCCCCTGATCCAGTTGCTTTCGCTGCTTCCCCGCGTCTGATTATACGAGATATCGTCTGTTGAAGTATCACCGTACCCTAATTTCGGAAGTGTTTCATACAATCCCCAGGCATATGCCTTAAAGTTATCATACGTCACAAAGGCCGTCTCTTCCGTCGGATTGCCCAACGGATACCTTTCCATAAAATCATTGTTCAGGCAACCGGTAAAAGCGATCGCACTGAGTATAAACAAGGCAAATGTATATTTCTTCATACTATTTCGGTTATTTAGAATGTGACATTAAATCCAAGTGAAAATTTCTTCATAAACGGATACTCCCATGCTCCTTTTGAAAGCATATCCGACTCCAGACCTTCCGGTAAATGATCCCATGTATGAAGGTTTTCCCCACTGAAGAAGACCTTGACTTCGTCAAAGTAAACTTGTTTAGACCACGCTTTAGGCAATGTATAAGACAAGGTGATATTTTGCAGTTTCACATAAGCCGCATTGGCCAGATACTTGGTTTGCTTCCAGCGATTCGAACCGGTATTCACACCATTGTTTGCATATACTCTCGGAAAATAAGCATCTGTATGCTCCGGTGTCCAGAAGTTAAGGGTTTCTTTAAACAAACTTCCCCATGTACCTGTAGGCCATGCAATCTGATCAGTACGCCAAAAGTCACGCTTACCCACACCACGAAGAAAAATGGAAAGATCGAATCCCTTCCAGCTCAAACCTGCATTGATTCCGTAATGGAAACGCGGTGTAGAATTACCGATAATACGTTGGTCACCCGGATCGTCTGCTGTCCCTTTTCCAGTCCAGATGGTACTGGCATCATCATCAAAATTCTTATAAAGCACATCCCCCGGATACACTTTTCCAACTCCCTTCGGGATAGGAATACCTTCTTTAAGGGTTCCGTCGGCATTGAAATCGTCTTCTCTATAAAAACGGTCGGTTACATATCCCCAGATCTCACCAATCTTCTGTCCTTTCCGATAAGTACCCAACAAATTGGTTTCATTGTTAAACTTAGTAATCTCACTCTGTGAATCATAGAGATTAAATCCGATACGGTAACTGAAATCTTTGATACGGTCTCTCCAGTTGAGTTCCAGCTCCCAGCCATAGGTCTTCAGATCCGCGGCATTTTGCTTGGCGGCAGCTACTCCCACCACCCAAGGCAAATCCATACCCGGTGCCAGCATACCTTTCGTATCACGCCGGTACCAGTCGAAAGTTCCGTTCAGCCTGTTATCAAAAAATCCGAAGTCGACACCGAAGTCAAGCGTATATACTTTCTCCCAGGTAAACGCATTGCTGACCATAGCCGGCGTAGACAGAGTCGTAGGTCTTTTGCCGTCTACCAGCCAATTGGTTAGTCCCGGAGCCATTTCCGGTATATACGGATAATTGTCCGGTGTACCGTCAGACAGCAAAATGATCTGATTTCCTATCGATCCCCAGGACGCACGAAACTTTAAATTAGACAGAACACTCCGGGTTCCTGCCATAAAAGGCTCTTCCGAAATGCGCCACCCTCCCGAGAAAGAAGGGAAAAAACCGAAACGATTGTTTTTAGGGAAACGTGAAGTTCCGTCATAACGTCCGTTAGCTTCGACCATGTACCGATCCTTGTACGAATAATTAACGCGGTAAAAGAGTCCCCTAAGGGCATATTCATTGAATGTGTCTGTAGCCGTTGTAGTTCCGGTAGCTCCCGATATGGACGGCAGGTTGCTCAACAACACATCTTTTCTTTCCGTCCACTGTGATTCAGCATGATTCTCTTCCTGGTTGAATCCACCCATCACCCCTATATTATGATTACCTATTGAAAAGTCGTAATTTGCAAAAACGTTGATCGCATTGTAGTTGTTAAATCCCTGAGTCAGTGCATACCGCGTGTTCTCCGTATTATTCAGGACACCGGTAAAATTCATTCCGATGTATTTATACTGGTTCACATACATGCGGTTGTAATTCGTCACCCTGTTATATGTGTATTCACCTGTTATCTTCAGGTTCTTCAGAGGTGAAATAATAATACGTCCCAAAGCTCTGAAGTCAGTTTTTTTAACGATGCGCGGTTCTCCATAACGGATGTAAGTGGCGGAAGTTTCAGCAGGATAAGTAATCCCATCCACTTCATAAGGCGAAATATTCTGATAAGAAGGGAGTTGCATGGCACTTCCCCAGATTCCGTTCCTTCCGCCTTGCTCTACTTTGTTCTGGGTAGAATTGGCATACCGTATATCCAATTGGGTCGTCAGCCATTTGTTGACCTCCACACTAAGGAAGCTCGACAGATTGGCACGTTCATATCGGTCCTTATCGGTAATCAGAATTCCGTCTTCGTTGGTATATCCCAAACCGATGCGGTAATTCGTTCTGGAACCTCCTCCCGAAACCGAGAAACTATGGTTTTGCATAAAGCCATAATTGTCCATCATATCCGCAAACATGTCGTTTTCTCTCATCAGGAACAGATTCCCGTTTTCGTCGAAAACATACCCTTGAGGATATTTGGAAGGATTATCCATATAATCACGTATATACGTTTCCCACTGAGGTATATTCTTACCATCCACATACGTATCATTAGGCCATCCCATTTCCTTATATGCCAATATGGACTCCAGCGGGTTCGCCTTTTGCGGTAATTCCAATGCCTTGGAGAACGAGAAATTGTTATTATAATTAAACTTAGGCGCCATGTCCTTTTTTCCCTGCTTAGTGGTGATAAGAATCACTCCAAACGCTGCACGCGCCCCGTAAATGGCTGCAGAAGCTGCATCCTTCAAGACAGAGACCGATTCAATATCCTGCGGATCGATCATATTGATATCCATCGGAACATTATTAACCAATACCAGAGGACCGCCACCATTGATAGAAGTAGTTCCACGGATGTTATACGACAAATTGTCACCGGGTGTACCGGTTGTACCTTCAATTTTTAATCCCGGAACAACTCCCTGCAGAGCTGCCGTAACATTCGTTATCGGACGGTCACCCAGTGTCTCCTGTATATTGACGGAGGTAACGGCTCCCGTCAGATTGACTTTCTTTTGTGTTCCAAAGCCGACCACCACCACTTCATCCATCAACTTTGAATCCTCCTTCAACTGAATGACGAGCTGGTTTTTCCCATTGGTACTGACCTCTTGCGGCAGATAACCGATATACGTAACCTGCAGTTTGCCGTCCGCAGGAACTTCTAACGTGAACTCTCCGTTGAGATTCGTGATCGTAGCCTGCTTACTGCCTATGGCAAGTACATTGGCCCCTATGAGAGGCTCACCGGTAATGCCGGTTACCTTACCCGTTATTTTTTTCATCTGGACAGTTTGCTTGACAGCAGCTTTCTCTTTTGGCTGCACAGAAGGAGTAATAACTATATGTTCAAGTTCATAGCTACAAGTAAACCCGGTATTCTTCAAAAGAGCATCCATCACAAAAGCAAGCTTTTTGTCTATAAAGTTTTCCTTAATTTTCTTGTTTACATCCAGCTTGGTCTGATTGTATGTCACACTTAACTTGGTTTGCCGCTCTATCTGTTCGAATACTTTTTGCAAAGATTGATTGTTACCATATACACTTATTCGCTGATTCTGCCCGTAAGCAGTGTTATAAATGCATAAAGCGAGAAGTAAAAGGACTATTTTATGAATTTTTACGGATAGAATATTCCTTAAATTGATTTTTAATTTCATAATTTTGCGAGTTAATCAATTAATACTGTTTAAAGTCTCTAAAGGTTAAAAAGTTTTTGATTGATTTCGGGGATCGGAAATGGGTGTGGTAATTTGTTTCCGGTTCCCTTTTTTTCATATGACAGCTCTCCTTTCTTTTATTTTAGCGGACAAATAGATATGGTTTCGTCCTTCTCCACTTTATAGGTGATACCTCCTACAGTTTTTGTCACAATGTCCAAAACATGAGAGATACTATCACGATACTTAAACTTTATTGTATAAAGATCCGAATTGATACGGTCCGATTCTGTCAGATCGGATGATAACCGGATGGATACGGCATATCTTCTTTCCAGCGTTTTCAGGATTTCCCTAAATGATTGAGAGACAAAATTCATTTCACCCTTAGTCCAGCCCGAATAGACGGAGGCGTCTATATTCCTTTTATAAAACTTTCCATCCCGGTTTTCATACTCCAGTTGCTGGTTGGGTTCCAAAGTAACAAAACAATCCGTCTGATTCTTCTTCCTAACGGCAACAGAACCGGTCTCCAATGTGGTAATCGTTCTCTTATCCAAAGGATACGCCTGCACATTAAATTGAGTACCCAGCACACAGACATCCAGGTGATTAGTCTCTACCACAAAAGGAAGTTTCTTGTCTGGTGCAACCTTAAAATGCCCCTCGCCCGAAAGATATACGGAACGAGTGTCGCCTGTAAAATGTGTGGGATATAAAAATACAGACCCGGAATTCAGGGTGATGACCGAACCATCGGGAAGTGTGACTTCTTTTTGTTCACCCTTGGGGACAATACATTCGACAAAACGGACATCGTGCGTATGCAGCCTGACATATACATAGGCAGTAGCAATGGACACCAACGGAATAAGTAGAAAAGCTGCTATACGTGCCCACCGATAAAGGTTTGACGGCTTACATAAAGGAAAGCCTGCTTTTTTTTGAAACTTCCGTAAAGAATGTCGGGTACAGGCATCTGCCGCAGGATGATAATCATCCCATATCTGATGGAGTGCTTTTTCTTTCCGTTCCTTGCCGGACGAATCAAGGAGCCATGTCCAGACTTTGCTTTTAAGATCCGGACTGGCTGTAAAAGCCATAAAGTTGCGTATAATTTTGTATGCGTCAGACATAGTATATTTTATGGGTTATGTATATAAGATACGTAACCCGCCAAACACACACAGTCCGAAAGAGATTTTTTTGGAATAAACTACTAAGTTTATACGATGGTAGCCATAATAACCAAGAGCAATATTTTGCGTATATCGGCCAGAGCCTGGGTCAGATGATTTTCAACCGTACGCTTACTAATGTTTAATTCACGGGCTATTTTCTCATTACTCAGTCCCTGTTCGCGGCTCATCCGGTAGATCTTTTTCCTTTGGGCAGGCATTCTCTCCACAGCGATGGCTATGATCAGTTCCAATTCTTTTGCATCAAGTTCCGCCTCTGTTTCACAATGTTCCGGATGATCATCCGATGTTTGCCAGGATTGATAATTTTGAAATAGCAGGGAACGTTCGATATGCCGGAAAACCGCATTCCGGGCAATACGGAACAGGTATGCATCCAGATTGTCTATCAATTTCAAGTTTCCCCGATTCTGCCACAATAATGCAAAAATATCCTGAGAGATATCTTCCGCCTCTTCAGCATTCTGCAACAAGCCATTAATGAACCCTTTTATTCGAGGGTAATAATCCAGAAAAAAAGCCTCAAACTTTTGAGGACTTTCCAGATTATCCATATCGGCCGGAGACTTCCTTATAAATTTCATCATACAGATATTTTAAGATTGCTCTATGCACACATATCCCACAAATCAGGACAGTTTTTTTAGAGATAATCCACTTAGGTTAACTTTATATTTGTTTTTTATGCCCTTACAATTTTTTATTATCAGCATTTACAAAGTTAAGCCCGGATTATCTCCGGGCTTTCTCCATATCACTGATACTACTGGTGAATGATCAGTGCCGACTGTGCCGGAACCGTTATCTCCGGACCGTACAACAGCCCCAAACCTCGCTCATCAATTACCCCATCTTTGCAGACAACGGTGTATTTGCCTTCAGGTATTGTCAGTTTGGCAGGAACGGAACGAGCATTGAGCACTACGATTATATTGTCCCAAGAGTCTCCGTTCGCACGGTCTTTCAAACGAAAAGCTATCAGGTTAGTGCCCTCCACCGGAAGAAATTCCAGATATTTACGCACCATCTCCGCATCGCCCATACGGAAAGCGGGATGTGCCTTACGAAGACTGATCAGACGTTTATAGTAAGTGAACACATCTTCATGGAGGGTTTTGCGGTTCCAATCGATGGCATTAATGGAATCGGGGCTTTCAAAACTATTATGCACCCCTTTCTTATCGCGCATCACCTCTTCACCGGCATAAATGAACGGAATACCTTGCGAGGTAAACACCGCCGTTTGTGCCAGTTTATCGAGCCGTGCAAGCTGTTCGGGAGTAATATCGGGAATACTTGACTTCAGACGGTCCACCAGGCACATGTCATCATGGCAGGACACGTAACTGATCATTTGAGTCGGCTGGGCAGCCCAAGGAGCTTTGCTGTAATTCACAGAGTCGTTGTTGACTTGAGGATGCTGGATAGCTCCGACAATTCCGAATTTAATGCTTTCTTCTCCACCGGGAATTCCGGCGAGGAAAGCTCCTTTATGGTTATCATTGAAAGGACCACGCAACGCATCACGCAGTTCGTCGGAGAAAGCGGCAATACCGGGCATCTCGAAAGTATTGGCCTTCATAGCCAGCGAATCCCCCGGATACTGTGGTGCCTCCGCAGCCCAACCTTCACCATAAATAATGATAGAAGGATCAGTGGCATTGACTGCCTTGCGGATTTCATTCATTGTCTCGATGTCGTGAATGCCCATCAGGTCGAAGCGGAAACCGTCTATATGATATTCTTTAATCCAGTGGAGCACGGATTCGATCATATACTTACGCATCATGGGACGGTTGCTTGCCGTTTCGTTGCCGCAAGCCGAACCATTTGCCAGCGAACCATCGGGTTTCTGACGGTAGAAATATCCCGGCACCGTACGCTCAAAGTTGCTTCCGTCAGTATTGTACGTGTGATTGTACACCACGTCGAGTACTACCCGAATACCGGCTTTGTGGAGCGCCTGCACCATCTGTTTGAATTCACGGATGCGAACAGCCGGATCATAAGGATCAGTAGAATACGAACCATCGGGCACATTGTAATTTTGCGGATCATATCCCCAATTGTATTTATTTTCATTCAGTTTGGTTTCATCCACTGAGGCATAGTCATAAGATGGCAGGAGATGTACATGGGTGACTCCCAGTTCTACCAGATGGTCAATACCGGTAAGCAACTTGGCAGGATTCAGTGTCCCATGTTCGGTCAGAGCCAGAAACTTCCCTTTGTTCCGAATGCCCGACGTGGAGTCAACAGAAAAATCACGATGGTGCATCTCGTAGATGACTGCATCCGCAGGTGATTTCAACGGCGGACGCTGATCGTTTTCCCACCCCTGCGGATCGGTGGATTTCAGGTCGATAATGGCGGCACGCTTTCCGTTTACCCCCACCGCTTTGGCATTGATACCCGGCGTATCTCCCATCCATTTATCGTTTACCTTGACATTGAATGTATAGAATTTCCCCATCAGATCTTTACTGACCGTTGCTGTCCAAGTGCCTTCTTCCCCCGGCTCCATAGGAATTGTTTCGTAAGCATGCCCTCCTTCACCCGAATCAAACAACATCAGACGAACTTCATCGGCGGTAGGTGCCCAAAGGATAAACTTAGTAGCCTCCGGTGAATACTCCATCTCCGTGAGACTGCCCGAACGCACCGGATACAGCTCGTAAGACGCATATTCTTTCTTGGCAGGAGTACAACTGACTACAGCCGTGGCCGCAGTCACTCCGATAAAGGCAAGATAGTTCATTTTCATGGTTTTTCTCTCTATTAAATTATTATCTGATTAATTGAGTAGCCCGCGGCTACTTCACCCTTTCCGGGTTTTTGGCTATAAAATCTTTCCAACCGCTATACCCTTTCTCCATCACAGGACGCCCCATCTGCAGGAAATGACAATAGGCAGCTGCCAGTCCGTCGGTAGCATCCATAAAGACAGGCATGTCTTCTTTGGCAAAATGCAGCATGCGTTGCAGCATGTCGGCCACTTGCTCTTTTGAAGCCTGCCCGTTACCGGTAATAGCCATTTTTATTTTAAGCGGAGCATATTCGGTAATAGGAATATCTCGACTCAGTGCGGCAGCCATTGCCACTCCTTGTGCACGTCCGAGTTTCAGCATAGACTGCACGTTTTTCCCGAAGAAAGGGGCTTCAATCGCCAGTTCATCCGGCAAGTAGCTTTCAATGATGCTCAGTACCCGTTCATGTATATGGCGCAGTTTAAGGTAATGATCGCCGAATTTACGCAGGTCGATAATCCCCATAGCAATCATCTCCGGCTTAGTCCCCCGGACACGCAGCACTCCGTATCCCATGATCGTTGTACCGGGATCGATGCCCAGAATAATCTTCTCTTTAACCGGCTGAATCACTCCAATACCTCCATCAATGTCGGAAATCCGACTACTTTATCCTTGAATATCTTTACCAACTCTTGGTTAAGCCGTGCACCTTGTTCCTGATGCCAGCGATGCAAAAGGCTGGAATTATCCACCTCCCATTGGAGTGAATAAGAAGTGCCCTCGTCACGATGGCTCAACACACGGCAGATACGTGGTGCACGGAGTGCTCCGTGTTTCTCTACTTCAGAGATATAACTTTCTTTGATCCAGATCAGGAAATTGTCATGAACCTCGTCATCCACCTGAAAAGTGGTATTGTATATCAGCATATTTTTTATCTTTTGATGATTATTTCCGCAAACATAGCAATTATTTCAGAATAATGCATTATATTTGCCGCATCAAAACAGATAAACGTTCGCAAACGTTATCATGAAAACAACGGGGGGTTAGCTCATCTGGCTAGAGCGTAACACTGGCAGTGTTAAGGTGATCGGTTCGAGTCCGATACTCTCCACACCCAATTAATAAAAATAGTAAATATTTCATCATTAAAGTGGGGAAATCCGTGAGGACTTCTCCACTTTGTTTTTTATCCGGTTCTACATCAGTTTGCCACAGATCATGGACCAATGTTCCTTCCACACTCGATAGCCTCTCCCCTATCTCTACAACACGAAAAGTTTTCGTTTTATTCGGAACTGAGGATCAAGGGGAAAAAAGAGCAACTACACAATTAATGACCAAACCGGAAACGAAGTTTATGCCAAAAGCCATCTTCTTTCTTTTTTCCTTCCACCGATGCAACCTCAGAGTCTGTATGTGTCGTGGTCTCTGCTTCCACTTCTGTTACCACTTCTTGTATAGAGACCTTCACCTTTTTCTCAAAATTCCTTTTAATCCAAACTTCAAGTACTATTCCGGCATAATCCCAACTGCGTATAATTTTCAAATGATTTTCCAATAGCTGTATCTCCCACTCGATTTTTCTTACCTCTTCACGCAAACTAATGATCCGGTCATACAGCTTTGATTTGCAGCATTGCAATTTCCCCACTTCAGAACGTTGACCGCGCAGGTCTGTCGGCACCTCCGATGTCTCTACAAGCGCTTCTCCGGAGCTTGCGGCATCTTCGTCCTTTTCCGGCCCGACTATTTTTATACGCTCCCGTCCGCCAAGTACCTCTTCCAGTGTTTTTAGACGATTCGACAATTCATCTTTCTCTTTTTCCAAGCATCTATTCTGCTTGGACAGACTCTCATTTCTGTTCCACAAATCAGTATTACGTCTGCGCGCAGCTTCTATCATTTGCCACTCTTCCATCTGTTGCTTCTTGAACCACTCAACGCTCTTCCGACTTCTGGAAAGTTCTGATTGAAGCCCATTGATGATTTCGTTTGTACTTGCGGGCAGATCACTCAACGTCTTCCTGAATTCCTTGATGTATTCGCATACAGAATCGAATCCCATTCTGGCGGCCACCTTTGAAAGAGGAGAGGCGGCAAAGGCACTATTAAACAGTTTTTGCTCTTCGGTACTCAAGCCACCCACCACCATAGACAATATCCGGCGCACGATGGGCGCAAAGTCATCAAAGAGGCGCATCTTAAGCGCGGCATCTTCGTCCTTCTCAAGTTCCGCCTCGATGCGCCGTTCAAACTTCCCACAAAGTTGTTCGTAATTAGTGGTCAGGCGCGCCAACCGCTTCTCGTTTCCGATCAATCTCTGCACACTCTCGTCGTCAATCAACACCACGCTGCCCACAGTCGAAGAGGTTATCTCACACTCCCGTATCCATCCGAGCACCCGCGATTCGCTGATCCCATACTTATCAGATATACTTTTTACTGACATCCAATCGGCCATATCCATACAATTTAAGGTCTGCAAGATTGTACATAAGATCCGAAGCATCCGTAATTCACCTTATGACGAAAAGAATAGCTATCGTGCCCAATCACTCCCCCGCATCGGCTAAAATAATCATTTTTCACAGAACAACCTATTATTTGTAAAAAGAGAAAGTTATTTTTATTTTATCTCTTATATATGTCAATATGGTAGCGGTTGGAAAACCATTGAAAGGCATGCACGTTACCGACTCACTGCCCGAACTTATCTTGAAGTATCAACAAACCGAAAAAAGAAAGAAAAACATCTCTACCCTTCTGATTATTATACACCAATGAAAAACTGAAAAGCCACAGAAGTCATAAAGTAATTACCAAAGAAACATCTTTTTCCTTTATCATAGAGTTTCACTTCTTTGTTTCTCCTTTGTGTACCCCAAGTACTCTGTGATGAATTCAGCCGACTGACACATTTTATTTCTTTCTATCTCCTTTGATTGCAATATTATTGTTACTTTTGCAGCAATTTAAAGAAAAACCGAATAACAATAAATCGCAAGATATGATAGCTAAGATTAATCAACTTCTTGAAGAGGTAGCAGCCTTGAAGGCTGCCAATGCCGAAGAACTCGAAGCTCTCCGCATCAAATACCTTAGCAAGAAAGGAGCCATCAACGACTTGATGGCAGATTTCCGTAACGTGGCTGCCGAACAGAAAAAAGAAGTCGGCATGAGGCTCAACGAGCTGAAAACTAAAGCACAAGAGAAAATCAACGCACTGAAAGAACAGTTCGACAACCAAGACAACGGACAGGACGATCTGGACCTGACCCGTTCGGCTTACCCTGTGGAACTGGGCACACGTCACCCGCTCTCCATTGTACGCAATGAAATCATCGATATCTTTGCCCGTCTGGGATTCAACATCGCCGAGGGTCCGGAAATCGAAGATGACTGGCACGTGTTCTCGGCACTTAACTTTGCCGAAGATCATCCGGCACGCGACATGCAGGATACATTCTTCATCGAATCACACCCCGACGTGCTACTACGCACACACACTTCGTCGGTGCAGAGTCGCGTAATGGAAGTTTCACAACCACCTATCCGCATCATCTGCCCGGGACGCGTTTACCGTAACGAAGCCATCAGCTATCGTGCACACTGCTTCTTCCACCAGGTGGAGGCGCTGTATGTGGACAAAGACGTTTCTTTCACCGAACTGAAACAGGTGTTGCTTCTCTTCGCCCAGGAGATGTTCGGTGCCGATACGAAAATCCGCCTGCGTCCATCCTACTTCCCGTTCACAGAACCCAGTGCTGAAATGGACATCAGCTGTAACATCTGCGGCGGAAAAGGTTGCCCTTTCTGCAAACATACCGGATGGGTGGAAATCCTGGGATGCGGCATGGTAGACCCCAATGTGCTTGATGCCAACGGAATTGACAGCAAAGTCTACAGTGGCTATGCCTTAGGTATGGGTATCGAACGTATCACAAACTTGAAATATCAGGTGAAGGACCTCCGGATGTTCTCCGAAAACGATACCCGTTTCCTAAAGGAATTCGAAGCGGCATATTGATTTACGATCAGGCGATTTACAATTTACAATTGAAATTACCTCCCGACATGAAGGAGGTAAGAAAGATGTGTAGAGAGTAAATCGTCTAATTCGCTTCAAACTTCGTGTTCTTCACAGGATGAAGTGGCTTCAATCGCAAATCGTCCAACTGTTAATTATGAAACCATAATGAAAGATAGGCTTGTCACTCCCGGTTATGTCTTGATACTGGCAGCAAACTTCCTTTTATACTTTGCCTTCTACTTGATTCTGCCTGTACTGCCTTTCTATCTGACTGAAGTTTTCCAAACCGGAAATGCGGCAGTAGGCGTTATTTTATCATGCTACACTGTGGCCTCGCTCTGTATTCGCCCCTTTTCAGGCTATCTACTGGACACACTGGCACGCAAACCGCTCTATCTGATCGCTTATTTCGTGTTCATAACCGTGTTCGCGGGATACATCCTGGCGGGAGTACTGTCATTATTCATTATGCTCCGTGTAGTGCACGGACTGGCCTTCGGTATGGTGACCGTAGCAGGAAACACCATTGTAATCGACATCACTCCTTCTTCACGACGAGGAGAAGCAGTAGGCTACTACGGACTGATGAACAACACCGCCATGAGTTTCGGACCGATGATCGGGCTTTTCATGCACGACACTTGTTCATTCGAAACCATCTTCCTCTGCTCACTCCTCTCCGGCACAGCCGGTTTTGTAGCTGCATGTCTGGTGAAGACTCCTGTCAAGCAACCGGTCAAGCGGGAGCCAATCTCACTTGACCGCTTCGTTTTAATAAAAGGTATACCGGCCGGCGTTGCCCTGCTCTTGCTATCTATCCCCTATGGCATGACAAGCACTTACATAGCCATGTATGCCAAAGAAATAGGAATCACACTCAGCTCCGGTCTGTTCTTTACGTTCATGGCAATAGGCATGGCCGTCTCACGTATGTTCTCCGGACGGCAGGTGGACAAGGGACACATCACGCAGGTTATCACTCTGGGACTTTATCTGGTGTGCATTTGTTTCTTCACTCTTTCTGCCTGTGACAAACTGATGCAGATAAATCCAGAACTAACCGATGTGCTTTTCTTCATGGTAGCACTGCTGCTGGGAGTCGGGTTTGGCACCATGTTTCCAGCCTTCAACACGCTGTTTGTCAACTTGGCTCCGAACAGCCAACGCGGCACAGCCACTTCCACCTATCTCACCTCGTGGGATGTAGGCATCGGAATCGGTCTGGTTCTGGGCGGCTATATCGCCCAATTTACCTCGTTTGACATGGCCTATCTCTTCGGAGCCTGCCTGACAGTGATCTCCACCTTCTATTTTAACTTGAAAGTCGCACCTCATTATCATAAGAACAAATTAAGATGACAAAGAAAGAACGTTATGAAAAAGTAATCGCCTGGTTTCAGGAGAATGTACCCGTAGCCGAAACGGAACTGCATTACAACAACCCGTACGAACTGCTGATTGCCGTTATCCTCTCCGCACAATGTACTGACAAGCGGGTGAACATGATCACCCCGAAAATCTATCAGGACTTCCCCACCCCGGAAGCACTGGCCGCTACTACTCCGGAAGTGATATTCGAGTACATCCGCAGTGTCTCTTACCCTAACAATAAGTCAAAACACCTGGTAGGCATGGCACGAATGCTGGTGAGTGACTTTAACAGCGAAGTGCCCGGTACCCTTGAAGAACTGATCAAACTGCCCGGAGTGGGACGCAAAACAGCCAACGTCATCCAGTCTGTCGTATTCAACAAGGCGGCCATGGCTGTAGACACACATGTATTCCGAGTGAGCCACCGCATCGGACTCGTGGGTGATGCCTGCACGACTCCTTTCAGTGTAGAAAAAGAACTGACGAAAAACATCCCCAACGAATTGATTCCCATCGCTCACCACTGGCTTATTCTACACGGACGTTATGTCTGCCAGGCACGTACACCCAAATGTGAAACCTGTGGTTTGCAATTAATGTGTAAATATTACTGTGAGAAGTATAAAGTTAGCAAAGACACACCGAAGAGGAAGAATAAATAACGATTTCATAGCAAAAAAGAGAAATTAATACTAACTTTGCGGTCATCATAAAAGAAACTAACACTTTTAAAGTAAATAAATAAAGTATTATGCAGACAATTGACAATTTCAATTTTGCCGGTAAAAAGGCATTCGTTCGCGTGGACTTCAATGTACCCTTGGACGAAAACTTCAACATTACAGACGACACTCGTATCCGTGCTGCACTTCCTACGCTAAAGAAGATTCTGGCAGACGGTGGCAGCATCATCATCGGCTCTCACCTGGGCCGTCCGAAAGGCGTTGCCGACAAATTCTCTCTGAAACATATCGTTAAGCACGTGTCAGAACTGCTGGGCGTTGAAGTTCAGTTTGCTAACGACTGCATGGGCGAAGAAGCTGCCGTGAAAGCTGCCGCTTTACAACCGGGCGAAGTGCTGTTGCTCGAAAATCTCCGTTTCTACGCTGAGGAAGAAGGCAAACCGAGAGGACTGGCTGAAGACGCAACCGACGAAGAAAAAGCCGCTGCCAAGAAAGCCGTGAAAGAAAGCCAGAAAGAATTTACAAAGAAACTGGCTTCATACGCTGACTGCTACGTAAACGACGCATTCGGTACGGCTCACCGTGCACACGCTTCTACGGCATTGATCGCCAAATACTTCGATGTGAACAATAAGATGTTCGGTTACTTGATGGAGAAAGAAGTGAAGGCCGTTGACAAGATATTGAACGATATCAAACGTCCGTTTACAGCCATCATGGGTGGTTCTAAAGTGTCTTCTAAGATCGAAATCATCGAAAACCTGCTGAACAAGGTAGACAACCTGATCATCACAGGCGGTATGACATATACTTTCACCAAAGCTATGGGTGGACAGATCGGTCTGTCTATCTGCGAAGATGACAAACTGGATCTCGCCCGCGAACTGATGCAAAAGGCTAAAGACAAAGGTGTAAATCTGGTATTGGCTGTTGACGCTAAGATCGCCGACTCTTTCTCTAACGATGCCAACACTAAATTCTGTCCTGTGAATGAAATTCCTGACGGATGGGAAGGTCTTGACATCGGTCCTAAATCAGAAGAAATCTTTGCCGAAGTGATCAAGAATTCCAAGACTATCCTTTGGAACGGCCCGACAGGCGTATTCGAATTCGAAAACTTCACTCACGGTTCACGCTCGGTAGGCGAAGCTATCGTAGAAGCTACTAAGAACGGAGCTTTCTCACTCGTTGGCGGTGGCGACTCTGTAGCTTGTGTCAACAAGTTCGGCCTGGCAAACGGTGTATCTTATGTTTCTACCGGTGGTGGAGCATTGCTTGAAGCAATCGAAGGAAAAGTTCTTCCGGGTATTGCCGCTATTCAGGAATAAGACTAAAGTGAATCACTATAAAACAGAAAAGGCAGCCCCTCACGGAGTTGCCTTTTTTAAAAGGAAAAAGTCAAGAGTGAAACCCTTTTTCAGCATCATATTACTGCTTCTTTTATCAGCCTGTGCAGACAAAAAAGAGGGACATACGCTGTCATCCGAACTTCAGCCTCTGACTTTCGGACTAATGCCTTCTTTCGACGGACTGCCTCATCTGATTGCCGCCCGTTACGGTGTTTATGATTCGCTGGATATAAAAGTCAACTTCATCACTTATGCCTCGGCAACCGATCGTGACGCTGCTTTCTTATCGGGCAAACTGGATGGTATGCTCACCGACTATCCGTGTGCCGCCCTTTTACAGACCAAAGGAGTCCGTTTGCGTCTGGTTATGGAAAATGATGGCTGCCTTAGCCTGATAACAAGCAAAAAATATGATGTCAGGAATCCGGAAGACCTAAAAGGGAAAAACATTGCCATCTCTTGCAATACCCTGATAGAGTATGCCACCGACGAAGTAATGAAACAGGCCCGTCTTACTCCCGGTGAAGCGAACAAACCCGAAATCAACAACATTTTTTTGAGGCTGATGATGTTGGAAAACGGACAGATCACAGCATCTTTCTTGCCCGGTCCGGCAACGGCAATCGCGGTAAACGACGGACACACAGTATTGCTGAATACAATCCAAATGGGGATACATTCCGCCGGAACGGCTTTCACAGAAGAGACCATCAAAGAAAAAAACGAAGAAATAAGGAGGTTTATCACCGGATACAATCTCGGCGTGAAATACCTGCAAACTTATCCCCGGGATAAATGGGGGGAGATATTAACACAAGAATTCGGACTGCCGGAAACAGTGGCTGCCCAGGTGGACTTGCCCGATTATCGACCTGCCATGTGTCCGTCTTCTCACGACATAAAAAAAGCTATTGCCTGGCTGAAGAACAAAGGAGCAATCCCCGGTAACTATCAGGGTGAAAACTTAGTAGATACGACCTTCATTCCCGGCCAATTCAAACCATAATAAATACAACAAAGTAAAGATGAAAAACACATTCCTATTAACACTTGTGCTGCTACTGGCAAGCGGCAACCTGAATGCACAGGAAAAAAAAGAGGGTATGACGGTAAACAAAGTCGTCAATACGCTAAAAGAACGGATCACCCTTGCCGGATATGCGCAGCTGGGATATACTTATGACGATGCAGCGAAGAAAACCAATACATTCGACATCAAACGAATCATTTTCATGGCTCACGGACGAATCACCGACCGTTGGACCTGCGATTTCATGTACGACTTTTACAATGGAGGTATGCTGCTCGAGGTTTATACCGATTATCAGATTCTACCCGGACTGAAAGCCCGCATCGGAGAATTTAAAGTCCCTTATACGATCGAGAACGAATTATCACCCACGACAGTGGAACTGATTAACTGCTACTCACAGTCTGTGTGTTATCTGGCAGGGGTAAGCGGCAGTGACGTAGCTTGTGGCATGACATCGGGACGCGACATCGGTGCGATGATCCACGGAGGACTACTGAACGACCTGCTATACTACAAACTGGCGGTGATGAACGGACAAGGACTCAATATCAAAGATAAAAACAATCAAAAAGATATCATCGGCAATCTGATGGTAAATCCACTGAAATGGCTGTCGGTAGGCGGTTCGTTTATAAAAGGAACAGGACATGCCGTCGCCGATTCGGAAATAACCGGTATCCCGGCAGGGGAAAACTACACCAAAAATCGCTGGAGTATAGGAGGTATCATCACGACAAGCCCGTTCAGCCTCCGTTCCGAATATCTGGCGGGAAAGGACGGAACTGTGAAAAGTGACGGTTTTTATGCCACCGGAAGTTGCCGGCTCCTACGCAACTTCGACCTCGTAGTTTCATATGACTATTTCAACGCAGATAAAGCCATCGGCCGAAAACAGACGAATTACATAGCCGGACTGCAATATTGGTTCTATCCCAAATGCAGACTGCAAGCACAATATACTTTTTGCGACCGGAATAAGGGAAAAGACAGTAACCTGTTTCAGGCGCAGGTACAGGTAAGATTCTAAAACGATAATCAATGGAACATAAAATCAGCGAACCCAATGCCCGTGTAGACGTGGCCGATGTACTGAGAGGACTGGCTGTGATGGGGATCATCATCCTGCATAGTATCGAACATTTTAATTTCTACTCCTTTCCGGATGCCATCCCCGGCGAATGGATGAAGTTTACCGACAGAGCTATCTGGAACGGGCTCTTTTTTGTCTTCAGCAACAAAGCTTATGCCGTATTTGCCCTGCTGTTCGGCTTCAGTTTCTATATTCAGGATAACAACCAACAACGCCGTGGTAAAGATTTTCGCCTCCGGTTCATCTGGCGGATGGTGCTACTGTTCATCATCGGACAGTTCAACGCTGCTTTTTTTACAGGTGAAATACTGACGATGTATGCCATGCTCGGTCTGATACTCCCTCTGTTCTGTCGCCTCGGTAGCCGCAGTGTAACCATCTTCGCTACCCTGCTTATCCTGCAACCGATAGATTGGTTCAAAGTCATCTATGCTCTCTGCAACCCGGATTATGTACCCGGTCCCAGCCTGGCTTCCCACTACTTCGGGATTGCTTTCGACGTGCAGAAAAACGGTACCTTCCTTGAAACGATCTGCATGAACCTCTGGGAAGGGCAACTTGCCAACCTGACTTGGGCATTGGAGCACGGACGCATTCTGCAAACGCCTGCCCTCTTCCTCTTCGGTATGCTGGTGGGACGTAAGGGACTATTCCTTTATAGCGAACAGAACGAACAACGCTGGCTCAAAGCATTAGGTATGTCACTCTTATGTTTCTTTCCATTATATGGTCTGAATAACATGCTGCCGGGATTCATCACGCGCGATGCCCTCCTGATTCCCTTGCAACTGATCATAAGCTCTTTGAGCAACCTCAGCTTCATGGTATTGCTGGTCAGCGGACTGCTTATCACTTTCTACCGTGTCAAAGACCGCAGATTCCTGATGCGTTTCACCTCGTATGGCAAGATGAGTCTGACAAACTACATCGGACAATCCGTCATTGGCTCACTTCTTTTCTACCACTGGGGGTTTGAATTGGGACGTTTCTTAGGAATTACTTACAGTTTCTTTTTTGGCATTCTTTTTGTACTTCTTCAAATGACCTTCTGTTCCTGGTGGCTCGGTCACTTCAAACATGGTCCCTTCGAAGGCCTATGGAAACGCCTCACTTGGATTGGAAACAATAAACGAAAGTAAATTATGAACGAACAACTTATCAACGAACAATATCAATACATCCTCCGCCTGATCGGACAAAAACGACTGAAGGAGGCGCTGACTCAACTGGAATCATTCCTCTGGAAGTGTCCGGAATGGTCGCTCCGTACCCGCCTGGAGCAGATACAGACTTCGTACAACTATATGCTGCAATACATGCGCCAGGGGATAGAAGACCCGGAGCGTAAGAAATTATATCAAAGATTGCTGGCCGATACTCTTGAAATCACCGATCAGGCACGTATTACACTACTCGACAGCGTATCAAGCCATTATTATCATCAATATCGTACGCGACGTACTGAGGAACTTTCTCCCCTTACCCTGGAGATGCTGATACACACGCTTGAATCGTTCAATGATGACCTGGCCGTAAGCGGATTCATTTCGGATCAAAACATGGATGAAGTTTTGAAACGTCACGAAGATAATCTGCGGATTCTGTTCTTGCAAACCTGGACCAATAGCAACTGGAGTACGGAAGAAAGTACAACTGCACAATCCATGCTTCAGTCCGAGTTACTTCCGGTGAACGATCTTTGCCTTTTTACAAGTGCCGTTACCCTTAGTCTGATGGAATGTTTCGATCTCCGAAAACTTCTGTGGCTGATAGATGCTTACCGTCACCCCAATGTACAGATCAGCCAGCGGGCTCTGGTAGGAATCGCTTTTATTCTCCATGCCTATTCACCACGTATCGATTTCTATCCGGAAATCAATTTACGTATCACGGCACTGATGGAAGAAACCGCGTTCGAAAAAGAACTGCTACGCGTACATATCCAAATACTTCTCAGTCAGGAAACGGAAAAAATCGACAAAAAAATGCGTGAGGAAATCATTCCCGAAATGCTGAAAAGCATGTCTCCCATGCGCAACATGAAGTTTGGTTTCGAAGAGTCCGATGAAGAGAAAGATGACACCAATCCCGACTGGGCCGATGCTATAGAGAAATCCGGACTGGGTGACAAGTTGCGTGAAATGAACGAATTGCAACTGGAAGGTGCCGATGTATATATGAGCACATTTGCACAACTCAAAAGCTATCCGTTCTTCAGGGAAATCTCCAATTGGTTCTATCCTTTCGACAGGCAACAATCGACTGTCATTAAAGAGTTTCGTAACCGGGAAACAGAAGGAGGAAGTCTGTTGGAAATCATCCTGCAGTCGGGTTTCTTCTGTAACAGTGACAAGTATTCGCTGTTCTTCACCATGCAGCAATTGCCGCAATCACAGCGTGACATGATGTTGAGCCAGCTCACGGAACAACAAATGGAAGAATTGGCAGATCAGTCGAAAGCCGAAACACTGAAGAAATTTTCCGAACGCCCCGATACGGTAAGTAACCAATATCTGCACGACTTATACCGCTTCTTCAAATTGAATATGCGAAGACAGGAATTCCGCGACTTGTTCAAAGAGGCCATCTGCCTGTACAGCAATCCGGCATTGGAAGACATCTTGTTCAACCCGGATGCCTTGCTGGCTTTAGCCAACTTTCACTTCAGAAAAGAGCACTGGGAAAAAGCAGCCGAAGCCTATGACAAAGTCGCCTACATGGTCCCACGAGAGAATGAAGCTGAAGTTTACCAAAAGCAGGGCTACTCCCTGCAAAAACTGAAACGATATGCACAAGCCATCGAAGCCTATCGGAAAGCAGATACCCTCAAACCGAACAACTTATGGACTAATCGCCATTTAGCCATTTGTTATCGTCTCGACCGACAATTCCGCAAAGCTTTGGAATATTACCGAAAAGTGGAAGAAGTATTGCCGGAAGACACAAAAGTAATTTTCTATATTGGCAACTGCCTGGCAGAGACATGGAATTACGAAGAAGCACTGAACTACTTCTTCAAACTCGATTTCCTGGAAAGTGATTGCATCAAAGCATGGCGTGCCATCGGTTGGTGTTCGTTCATGACAGGAAAACGCGAACAAGCCATGAAGTACTATGATAAAGTGATTGCCCAAAAGCCGATGCCGGTAGACTACCTGAATGCCGGTCATGTGGCATGGTCATTGGGAGATATAGAGAAAGCCGTGCCTTTCTACTCCAAAGCCGCAGAACTCTATGGCAGTAAAGAGCAGTTCCTTGAGATGTTCCGCAAAGACGAGGATATCATCATAGGAAAAGGTATTACCCCCGATGATATTCCATTGGTTCTTGATCTGATTTAAAACAAACAAGAAAGAAAAAACGAACAGGGTGTCCGATTGTGGGCACCCTGTTCTTTTTATAATCTATTAATAATGAAGCTTCTAAATTCTGGCATACCTATTGATTCTTACTCTACAGAAAATAATCTGAAAAAAGATTGTATACCCGTGCAACTTAAATTCAAGTAGCAACGTCTAATAAACAAAGAAAGATATAAACTAATTAAATAATAAAGGATATGAAAACAATTACATTTTTCAAAAGAGTATTAGCCTCTGCAGCATTAGTTTCGGTATGTGGATTTGCTTGTGCAACAAACAACGGTAAACAGTTTGTCCATAACGATACGATGGAGAAGGGAAGACTCGTCTGCCGTGAAATATATTCTATGGATAATCCCGTTTCAGGCATACTCAGTCCGGTAAAAATGCATAAATACAGCTACGATACCGACCATCAGAAAACGGTGAAATCCACCTATACATGGAATGTATTTAAAAACGCATGGGAAAAAGAATCTTTGACGGTTGTCTCCCGATATGAAACAGAAACTTCGGTAGAGTATTCTGTATGGAATAAAGAAAAAGAATCATTTAGCCCATCAGAAAAATATATATACATCACCAACAGTGATAACCAACTGATAGCCCAATACGCATACAAAATGAACTCCCGCACCAACCAATGGATATTGGAGAAAGACGCCTTAGTACCCATTTACGAGAACATTTATGCAACAACCCGTTAATGGAGATTCCGGATTTCACAGATACGGAAAAATCAGGTAACATAATCAAAGAAACCGGGACATCAAAGAGAAAGAATTTAAAATCCGGAAGTTGATAAAAAAGTAGTTATCCCCATCTCCTCTTTGCCAAGACTCTCTTGGGAGTTCAAAACATCGAATCAAGACAAAGCATTTATAACCAAACAGATAAATACACTTGGTATCTGAATATAGAAAGTTAGTTTTAACACTGTATTAAAGTTTGTTCTTCAAACACAGACAACAAGTCTTTTGCATGCAAAAGACTTGTTGTTTATATTCGGGAAAGTAAAAACGGAAATTATACATTAACAATGTTAACGATCCACAGGTTGACTTACTTTTACCCAGTCTATCTCCATCTTCGCAGGCAGTTCACTATCCGTTATGGTACCAGGCCAAGTACCTGCACCGCCCAAAGCATAATTTAAAATCAAATAAAAAGAAGTATCAAACGGCCATTGCTTTTTGACGCTCTCATCGGCCAAATGCAAGTTAGGATAGACTAAAGTGGTAGCTCCATTCACTTTAAAAGTAAGAGACTCGGGAGTCCATTCGATACCAAATACATTGAATTGCCCTTTATTGTAAGGAACTGTTTTTGTTGGAACAGGCTTAGTGAATCCCAAGTCATTTTTGTAGTGGCTGTGAATTGTTTGATATACAATGCCGTCATGATTCAACTGCTCCATAATATCTATTTCACCACAAGCAGGCCATCCACTGTAAACGGGTTTGGCAGGCATCATCCAGATGGCAGGCCATCCCCCCTTTGCCGTCTTGGTGAAACGGGCACATATCTCTATTTTACCATATTGAAATTCTGCTTTACCTAATGACTGCACCCCTCCCGTCTTATATACTCCATTCACTTTCTCGGCAATCAGTACTAACTTCCCATCGTGTACATAAGCCTGATCATAACTTTCGGATAAATATTTGCTCCAGGCAGGACTGCCTTTTTTGCACAAGCCCCATTTTGTTTTGTCGGGAATACTATCTGTCTGGTTGAAGTCATCTTGAAAAACTATCTTCTCCGAAACAGCATCTGACCTTGTCAGAGGTGTAACCATCGAATCATCAGAAGACGAACAAGCATAGAAAGAAAGTACCGACATGACAGCACCGCATGATAAGACAAGAGATCTTTTCATAATACTAAGGTTTTAGAGTTAAACATAAAATTACTGATAAATAACAAACTGTATATTTATTTAGTTCATCAACTCTCTGTGATTTTTTATACGATTTAATAGGGACAATCTAATCTGACTTACCAGAATCCATAAAAGGTATCAATAAAGAGAGCGTCGTTTATGTCATTCAAAACTATAAGAAACATTACACCAAGCTATTTCATCATTCTCAGATGTCATCTGATTAAGATCTTCAAATACAGGATAATAATAAAAAAAATCAGAATAGTTGGCTATAAAGCCGCCATCATGTCCCCTCCCAAAAGAAGTGAAATGCCCGGTTGAACTGTAAGTCCAGAAATGAATTGAGTAGGTCAGCTGTAATTGATCACTATTGACATTATGATTTACCTTACCATAAAATTCCCAACGATTTTCGGCATGGGAACGCATGAAAAGAGAATCATTCCGCATCTGAAAATACTTTTCGTATGAAAGTGAAGTACCATCTTCAAAGTCGGAAGAGAATCTCAACTTATCAACAGATATAAACTCAATCTTATCATTTGGAAAACCCTTAATAAATCCATCCGAACTATTGAAACGGCTTTCCCAATAACTGTCTATCTCCGGAAAGATTTCTACGCCTCCTTTACTACTGCCTTGATAGCATCTGAAACCTTCAAGTCGGCATTGTCCGCTATAAGCCACAGACCGGGACGCAACAACCACCGGAATAATATGCTCTTCTCCCCGATAAGATACACAGATATGAGTTTTTCCAACCCCAGCCACACGAACTTCAATGCATCTTTTTCCTAAGTAATCCGGATTATACGTAGCGTCGACCACCGCAGTATCTTCCGAACGGACTTTTATCTGATCTCCGGATGCAGCTTTCAGAAAAATCATAGCCGGTGTTTGCAAAACATCCATCAAGAGCCCCTCTTCTCCCAGGAGACGCTCTTCAGAGCCATTACCGGTATAAAAACGAATTTCATTTTCATCATCTTTCTCACAACCGCCAAGCACTATCACAACTACCATAGCAAAGAGAACATAGTACAGACTTTTAAGTAAGGGTAAGGTTACAGGTTTCATATTATTTTCAGTTTTAGTAAAATCCCTATTCGGATAAAATGCAAATATAACGAATTAAAGAAGGAAAGCAAGGTTAAGAATGCGTTATCACACAATTAACGTTCTTTAATTCATTGCCCGTAGGGAGATCAGTTCATTTCCCTGTCTTTTTAATAAATAATCTCAAGAAGATAGAAGGAATTCCTAAACCCAAAACATGAATAAAAACTAATGGATATGACAACATCTCCCCGGAAGGATATTACCAATGATATTCTTTCCGCCATGCAACGTTATCCCGAAAACGAAGCATTTATCATTGACGATAAACATTATACTTATGCCCAACTTGGCAAAATAACAGCCTCCGTCGCCCATTCGCTATCAGAGATAGAAGATGAAAGAATCGGGATCATTGCGGAAAACCGGATTGAAACCTACGCAGCCATTCTGGCGGTACTGGCCAGTGGAAAAACATATGTCATTCTGCATCCTGCTTACCCGGAAGAACGTAATCTCAAAATAGCCGGACTGGCCGGATTGCATACTTTGCTCTGCACAAGCCATGTCGAACGCCCGGCATTCGGAACCGACCTCTTCAGAGTAATCAACACAGACAAGCTGTCGGAAAAAGCACCGTCGGAATTGTCAAGGCTGCAATTCTACCCGCCGGAAGAAGAAAGAAACGCTTATATCATTTTTACATCGGGAAGCACAGGCGAACCCAAAGGAGTCCCCATCACACGTGCCAATCTGAACACTTTTTATCAGGCATACGATTCTCTTAACTGGAACCTGGATGAACACGACCGCATGTTACAAATGTTTGAGCTGACATTTGACGTATCCGTCGTATCATTACTTTATCCCCTGACTTTAGGAGCTTCCGTTTATACAGTGGCCCATCAGGATGTAAAGCATTTCAAGGTGTTCGAACTTCTGGAGAAGTACGAACTGACCTTCGCCACGGTCACCCCCTCTCTATTACAACTTCTTTCACCCTATTTCGATGAAATCAGCCTGCCTGCTCTGAAATATCTGGGAGTATCGGCAGAGGCGTCGCAAACCGAACTGTTGGAACGATTCAGAAAATCGGCACCCAACGCAGAGTTCGTCAACCTGTACGGCCCGACAGAGGCTACGATTTACTGTACCTGTTACCGTATTCCGGCTTCCGGCACATGCAAGCATTACAACGGAATGGTGGCTATCGGAAAACCATTTCCCGGTATCCGCGTCATCATTGTTGACGAAGAAGGAAATGATCTGCCTCAGGGAGAGACGGGAGAACTTTGGGTATCCGGTCGGCAAGTAATGAAAGGCTATCTGGATGATCCGGAAAAATCGGCATCGGCTCTAATACACCGTCCTGACGGACAAATTTATTACCGGACCGGAGACCTGTGTATTTTAGACAACGATGGAGATATCATTTATTGCGGCCGTAAGGACTATCAAGTGAAAATACAGGGCTTCAGAATAGAACTAAGCGAAATAGAATACACTGCCCAGTCGTTTTTCAAGACTCCTTGCAACGTGGCTGCCCTTCCGTTAATCTGTGACGGAATTTGCAACGAACTGCATCTGGCAGTCGAAACGACCGAATGTGACCAAAACACATTGATAGAATATCTGAAAGAAAAGCTGCCACAATACATGTTGCCGAAACAAATTCATTGTATCCCTCAGTTTCCGGTAACCAATAGCAATAAAACAGACCGAAAAAAAATTGTTGAACTGATAAGAGAGAAGGAACTCTAAAAACAATATAAATATGAACCGAGAAGAAGTATTAAAACAACTACAAAGCATTTTCCGTGATATTTTAAAGAAGGACAACGTCTGTATCAGCGAATCATCCACCTCTCAAGACGTAGATGGCTGGGACTCACTGACCCATATGCAAATTATAGCCCAAATCGAGAAACGTTTCGGAGTACGTTTCAACTTTCGGGAAGTAATTAAATTCAAGAATGTCGGCGACCTATGCAGTGCCTTATTAACCAAAATGGAATAAATCATGCAGTTTCTCTCCTTTAGTTTCCTGGCTCTGATTACTCTCTGTTTCTTTCTCTACTATGCAGTCAAAGGACGTGCCCGCAACTTCATACTACTGGCAGCCAGTTGCATCTTCATCGGATGGTATTATCTGCCATTCCTGTTGACAGCAGTAGTGGTGGCACTGTTCACCTTCTTCTGGGCACAATGGATGGAAAACAGGGCGAAATCCGGGAAAAAGACCAAAGTAATCTATATCGCAGGAATCATCGGTCTGATAGGCGGATGGCTCCTACTCCATGGCACAGTGATAGATGACATCATCTTTCCACTTGGAATGTCATTCTACACATTCCAGGCCATCGGTTATCTGACAGATGTGTACTGGCAGGAGCAACGTGCCGAAAAAAACTGGGTAGATTTCCTGATCTATATGCTTTTCTTCATGAAATTCCTCTCCGGTCCCATCGAACGGGGTGGAGACTTGTTGCCACAGCTGAAAGATCCTCGCCCGTTCATCTACTCGAACGCAGTGACCGGACTGAAATATATTTTGCTGGGACTGATAAAGAAACTGCTTATAGCCAATCAGATAGCCCCGCAGACGGATATCATGTTTCATTCGATCCATGACCTTTCGGGTGTCCAACTACTGATGACCTGCCTGCTCTATCCTATCGAACTGTATGCCGATTTCTCCGGCTATACGGACATTGCCATCGGAGGAGCCTACCTGTTCGGCATCAAGCTATCGCCAAACTTCAACCGCCCGTTTGCCGCACGTTCCACCGCCGATTTCTGGCGCCGTTGGCACATGTCACTCTCTTTTTGGGTACGCGATTATCTCTATGTGCCGTTAACCGCCGGTACCCGTAACTGGGGACAGTGGGGAGTCTACTTCAGCCTTATCATCACCTTTCTGGCATTGGGATTATGGCATGGCTCCGGATTAACCTTCGCCATATACGGACTGATTCAGGGCATATTGATCTGCTGGGAAATGAAAACCTCTGCTTTTCGCAATAAGTTGCCCCAATATATCGGGAAATATGCATCCGACAGCCTGTTGATAATCCGTACCTATCTGTTGTTTGCGCTGTCACTTATTTTCTTCCGTGTACAATCATTGAGCGATGCCTGGTATTTTTTACGGAACATCTCGTTCGAAGTACATTCTTCCTGGAAGGAAATGAACATCGGCATACGCGACCACAATTGCATTGTAGCAGGTTCGGCCCTGTTACTGGTATTGATCTATGAATATTATGCATCTAAATATAACCTGATGGAAACACTCGAACGCCAGCCCGCATGGCTACGGTGGAGTGTTTACTATCTGCTGGTATTCGCCCTGCTGATGTTAGGTAAGTTCGATACGGAAACTTTTATCTATTTACAATTTTAACCGAAACCAATTACACCCATGCTACATTCACCGAAAATCTCTCCCAAAACACGTTTCTGCCTGAAACTCCTGTTATTGGCATTACCGCTTTTCCCGATAGTGGCCATCTATTTCATTTTCGACCCTTATATGGTGCTGCACTCCTACAAACGATTCGATAACTCTCCCGTGCTGCTCAACGAAGCGCATGTGGGATGGCAGAATTATCTTCAGAATCGTGATTCGATAGCCTATAACTCGTTTATACTCGGCAACTCCTGTACCATGGCATTCCTGACAGGAGAATGGGAGAAGTATCTGGATAAGGACGATCATGCCGTGCGCTTTTATGACAACTGGGAAAGCCTGGGCGGTGTGCGCCAGAAGCTTCAAGCACTCGATTCCGTAGGTGCCCCTCTGAAAAATGTATTAGTCGTTTTGGATAAAAAAGCACTGGACAGAAGTAAGCCCCTGTCGGGCAACGACCATCTGTTTTCGGCTGAGGCAGCCGGTATCAGCCAGTTGGGATTCCATCTGAGATTTTTGCAGGAATTCCTCTATCCTGACAAAACGATTCCTTACATAGGCTACCTGATCGGACATAAGTATGCTCCTTATATGAAAGGGGTCATAAACCCGGGAGATCCCATTCGGGAACCTTACACGAACAACTTTATCAATCCCAGAGAAAAAGAGATCGGACAGGATGGCGAATTGTACTGGACCCGTCATGAAAAAGAATTCAAAAAACGAACGGATGCAGGCAAAGAAGAACTGCCGGCTGTGTCTGTCAGCCAGATTCAAGTACTTCGTGCCATTAAAAAAATTTGTGATAAGCATCATACAAACCTGAAATTCATCATCGGCCCGGATTATTTTCAGAAAAAAACGAACCGGGAAGACATCAAAAGAATGAAAGAGATACTGGGTGCTTCTGCCGTATGGGATTTCACGGGAACTAATGAATATACAGCCGATATACATCATTACTATGATCCCGGTCATTATCGTCCTCTGCTGGGGGCACGCCTGCTGAAAGTTATTTATCAAGATTCGGCACCTGCCGGCAATGAAAACAACCCCAAAACGTCTTTTACACAAAACAGATAAATATATCAGAGAAAATAATTATATAACATCAAAAACTTAATTTATGAAAAAGATTTTATTATTAGTATCCATCTGCATTTCATGTTCATCTTGCTGTACACTATTCAGCAGTTCCAAACAAGACATCACTTTTACGGGAATGAATGGAACTAAAATCTACGAAGCATCGACCAAACAGAAAATAGCGGAAATCAAAGAAGACAACAGTGTTACCGTCCAGATCAAAAAGAAAAGAGAAGACAAACAGTTATTGGCCAAAAAGGAAGGATACCAAACCACTCCCTTTGTCTTGGAATCTACTTTCAACAATGCCTGCCTGTGGAATATTTTATTCTGGCCCGGCTTCTTAGTCGACCTGGGCACGCAAAAGATGAACAAATGGGACAACACGATTATCAACATCGAAATGGAGAAAGAGAATACAGAAAACAAATAATCAACTCTCAGGATAGTGACCGTTACACAACTCAAGTTACCATCCTGATCCCTCCAAGGCAATAAACACGTATGGCATTCTCCTCCTTCCGATGAACGAGGAAAATGCCATACGAAATCAAGCGATATGAAGTTAGCGTCAGAAACAGCCTCCTACAGTTGTTTCAACTCCCGGTATAGCCTCTGGATAGGAAGCCCCATTACATTGAAGTAACTGCCGGAAATGGATTCAACCCCGACAAAACCGATCCACTCCTGCACGCCATACGAACCGGCTTTGTCCATTGGCTGATAGTGATCGACATAATAAATAATTTCGTCTTCATCAAGTGTTGCGAAACGGACATCTGTCACAGCAGCGAAACTCTTTTGCCACTCACAGGTGGTGAGGCATACCCCAGTGATCACCTGATGAGACTTACCGGAAAGATTTCGCAACATCTCTATGGCATCTTCACGTCCGGAAGGTTTCCCAAGTGCCTTACCTTCGTGCCAGACTATGGTATCGGCAGTTATCAAAAGTTCCTCCGGGTGCATCACAGACTGATAAGCGGCCGCTTTCTCACGGGCTATGAACAGCGGAATCTCTTCGCCTTGCAGAGAGTCGGGATAAGACTCATCGACATCAGGCAATGTTTTTACCACATAATCTACCCCCAAGCCGGTCATCAACTCTTTCCGCCGTGGAGAATTAGATGCCAATACGATTTTATAACGATTCAAGTTAGCAAGCATACTAATAAATTAAAGAGTTATATACTAAAAATCACCACCCGAAAGCATCATCCGACAACCACTTGCCTTGCGCTTTAAGTACTTGCTCCACCACATCACGTCCGCAACCGTATCCGCCGTCGGCATATGAAATGTAGCGGGCAACGGCTTTCACCTCGGGAGCGGCATCTTTGGGACAACAGGGCAATCCGCACTCACGCATCACTTCCATATCGGGAACGTCATCGCCCATGTAGAGTATCTCCTCGTCCGCGAGTCCATGCTTGTCACGGAAATCACGATAATCGTGTATCTTTATGGCAGAGCCTAAATAGAGATCGGATACCCCCAATCCGGCAAAGCGCTTCCGCACCGCATCGGTCCGTCCACCTGTGATAATGGCAATATGAAGACCTTTTTTCACAGCCAGCTGGATCGCATAGCCGTCTTTTATATTTACCGTACGCATCGGTTCACCCGACGGATGGAGTGGAATCACATCTGCACTCAACACTCCGTCTACATCAAAAGCAAGTGCTTTAATCCGGGTGAGGTCGTAATTGATAGTACTCATTCTTATTTATATTTGGGGTTAATGTCTTTCGTGGATACTTCGGCTAAGTAATTCATATAATTGTTGCATCCCGGGATCATCGGCAAGCATCCGCAAATGATTGCCGATGACGTTCTCGTCATAACGGATCGCAGGTCCCGTCTGTGCTGCTTTAGGTTCCAATTCGTGCACTTTACGAGCCGTTTCATCAATTAGCGGCAACATCACGTCGAACGGCAAGTTATATTTCTTAAGCAGTTCGGCGGCAAGGGCATACATGTGATTAGTGAAATTGCATGTGAACACAGCAGCCAGATGAAGGCTCTTGCGTTGTTCCGAATCGGCATCATATACACGGTTCGACAAGGTAGACGCAATAGCTTTCAGAAATGCGGCATCTTCGGTCGACGAAGCTTCTATAAAGAAAGGAATCTCCTTAAAATCGACTTCCCGTTGCTTACTGAAAGTCTGCATGGGATAGAACACCCCATAATGTGACGCATGTCCTTCCCAAATACTCATCGGAATGCTGCCTGCCGTATGCACCATCAATGCCTCTTTCCGTTTACCGGCTACGATAGCGGGAAGAAGTTCGGCAAAGGCGGAATCTTTGAGCGAAATGATATACAACTTTGCATATGGATTCACCTCTTCAAGGCTCGTCGTATACTCAGCTTCTACTTTCTGCGCCAGCTCACGGGCCGACTCTTCCGTACGGCTATATACCTGTACGATACGGAATCCTTTCCGATAAAGAACCTTTGCCAGATTTGTGGCAAGATTCCCGGCACCGATAAACACAATCGGTGTATCTTCTATACTTCTTTTCATCGTGTTGAAATCAAATACAATATACCTCCGATTATCAATAAAGCCAAGGGCAGCAGGTAACCGGACATCGAACCAAGCAGTGAGACAATCAAGCCGATATTCAGCACCAGCCACAATCCGAGCAGCACCAGGCCGACGGATTTGTCCCGCTTGATAAACAGGAAAATAACCGCAGTGTAGAGCAAAAGATTATCTTTATTCATCACCCAGGGTATACCCAATGCAGAAAAGTGTATCAGTTTGTCTATCAGATAGAGTATCCCTATCACAATAAGGGTGACTGCCGTGGCTTTATATGTATCTTTATTGTTTGCTTTTACCGCACTCACCGCTACTTGCCTCCAAACTTATTAATATGGATTTTCTCCCATTGCAGATTATCTTCATTGAAGGGCTTACGCTCCATGCCTTTGTGCCCGATCGCAATGATGGACAACACCTGTAACTGCAAAGGAATGTCGAGCACACCACGCACAAACTCATCGGAAGGCATTCCGGCAGCAGTATAACGCTCGCGTACCTGCACCCAGCAACTGCCCAATCCCAAGTCTTCGGCCTGAAGCTGAATCATGATGGAAGCAATGGAAGCATCTTCAATCCAAACATCGCTTGCCAAAGGATCGGCAGTAACCACAATTGCCAGCGCGGCATCGGCAATGAAAGCAGAAGCCTGCTCTTTACAGTGCGAGAGTTCGCCAAGCAGCTTTTTATCATCGACCGCGATAAACTGCCAACTATTGCTACGTTTAGAAGTGGGAGCCATCAGAGCCGCTTTCAGCAAAGCGACTACCTCCTCCTGAGAAAGTTCTTCTCCTGTAAATTTCCGCATACTGCGGCGTTTCTTTATCAGTTCACTGAAATTTTCCATATACTATAAATGCATTGTTTTTAATAAACGAACATTTACCGCAGACTTATACAGAACCATAATAAAAAGCCCGATCTGTATGAATCTGCATAACCGGTAATGATTTCCCTGCAAAGATAGGCAATTTATTCCACTCTCGTCAATTCACCGGTCAGTGAATCGATGATAAAACCATGCACCCGGACGTCTTTCGGGATCAGCGGATGGTTCTCGATAGAACGGACCGTCCCCCTGACAGACTCAACCGGATCGTCGAAACCTCCCAGCCACGAACTGAAGTCGACACCGCAGTAGCGTATCATGTCGATCGTTTCAGATTTGATTCCCCGCTCTTTCATGTGGGCAATCATTTCATCACTGTTCATGTGGCAAGCACCGCAATCCGAATGGGCAATGACCATAATTTCTTCCACCCCCAGTTCGATGATGGCTACCAGCAAGCTACGGATGACACTGCCGAAAGGATGGGAAATGACGGCACCGGCATTCTTTATAATCTTCACGTCTCCGTTGTGGATTCCCAAAGCAGCAGGCAGCAACTCAGTCAGACGGGTATCCATGCATGAAAGGATGGCGATCTTCTTATCGGGGTACTTGTTAGTAATATACTTTTCGTATCCCTTGTTCTCAACGAACTTTTTGTTGAATTCAAGAATTTCTTCTAACATAATCGAAACGGATTTTATTGTAGTATATCTACAAAGATAATCACAAAATAACAGGTCAACAAAATAAGCCCCGCAAATGTTGTAAAGAGAAATAAAAAATGTAAATTTGTCCCGATATGCCATTAAAACTGACTACATATTACCGAGGGAGTGAAATTCCGGATTTTCCCGGAACCAATACATTTCATTCAAAGGAGTTATTTCAGATTTATGAAGAAACTCCGGGCTACACTCCGCTCCTGATCATGGCTTCGGAAGATGGAAAACCAATTGCCCGGCTGCTTGCCGCCATCCGCAAAAGCATACGCATGTTTCCTCCTTCCCTTATCAAGCGATGTGAAGTTTATGGCACCGGCGAATATCTGACAGCAGAAGCCGATAAGGAAAAAATATTCGGTGAAATGCTGGAGCATCTCACCACAGAAGTATTGCGGAGTTCGTTCCTGATAGAATTTCGCAATCTTGAAAATGCCATGTTCGGTTACAAATACTTCCGGTCGAACAAATACTTCCCTGTCAACTGGCTGCGGGTACGCAATTCACTACACGGCACCGAAAGTGCGGAACAGCGTTTCAGCCCTTCCCGTATCCGCCAAATCAAGAAAGGGCTGAAAAATGGCGCATCGGTAGACGAAGCACACACGATAGAAGAAATCCGCGAATTCTCGAACATGCTGCGACATCTCTACTCGTCCCGCATCCGTAAGCACTTTCCCAATATCATCTTTTTCCAGCACATGGACACACGGCTGATCCACAGGAAGCAAGGTAAAATTTTCATTGTCCGCTACAAAGGAAAAATCATCGGAGGATCTGCCTGTATCTATTCAGGCAACGATGCCTACCTGTGGTTCTCGGGAAGTATGCGGAAAACCTATGCTCTGCAATACCCGGGTATACTGGCTGTATGGAAAGCTTTACAAGACGCACATCAAAACGGGTTCCGTCACATGGAATTCATGGATGCCGGACTCCCCTTCAAGAAACACGGTTACCGCGACTTCGTACTCCGCTTCGGCGGCAAACAAAGCAGTACCCGACGCTGGTTCCGCTTCCGCTGGCAGTGGCTGAACAATCTGCTGATCAAAATATATGTCTAAAAATCAAGCATCCTCTGGGTTTAAAACCAAAGAAGAATTGGCTTGAAACCAACAATGCCTACCTTTTAAAGTAACGCCCCTTGGGTTTTAAACCTATTTTCACCATAATTAATTGCAGAAAAATTTCTTTATTAAACAAGAATTGATTTTCTTTGTGCTGTTTTATACCATTCCAAAAAGACGATTAAAACCAAAATTAAAAAATATAGTTATGAAGATTTCACACATTGAACACTTGGGCATTGCCGTAAAAAGTATCGAGGAAGCCCTTCCGTATTATGAAAACGTATTAGGTTTGAAATGCTACAACATCGAAACTGTAGAAGATCAAAAAGTAAGAACAGCCTTCCTGAAGGTAGGTGATACCAAAATCGAATTACTGGAACCGACATGTCCGGAAAGTACCATCGCCAAATTCATCGAAAACAAAGGCGCAGGTGTTCATCACGTTGCATTTGCCGTTGAAGACGGTGTGGCTAACGCTCTGGCAGAAGCCGAAAGCAAGGAAATCCGCCTGATCGACAAAGCCCCGCGCAAAGGAGCCGAAGGCTTAAATATCGCTTTCCTTCACCCGAAATCAACTTTGGGCGTACTGACCGAACTCTGTGAACACTAAAAAAGAGATACGACTTGACAAGCACAGAATGTATGATTGAAAACACCTTTGGTTATCAATTTTCAACCGTACATCGCAAATCGTCTAATCGTAAATATTATAACCCTTTAAATTAAGAAAAACTCATGAGTAACCAGCTTGAAAAAGTAAAAGAGCTTATTGAACTTCGCGCTCAGGCTCGTTTAGGTGGTGGCGAAAAGGCTATTGAAAAACAACACGCCAAAGGCAAATATACGGCCCGCGAGCGTATTGCACAGTTGCTTGACGAAGGTAGTTTCGAAGAACTGGATATGTTTGTTCAACACAGATGTACTAACTTCGGACAAGAAAAGAAACATTTCCTCGGCGACGGTGTAGTAACCGGTTATGGAACAATAGAAGGTAGATTAGTATATGTTTTCGCACAAGATTTCACCGTATTCGGTGGTTCACTGTCGGAAACCATGGCACAGAAGATCTGTAAAGTAATGGACATGGCCATGAAGATGGGTGCTCCTGTTATCGGTATCAACGACTCGGGTGGCGCACGTATTCAGGAAGGTATCAACGCTCTGTCCGGTTATGCTGAAATTTTCCAGCGTAATATCATGGCATCGGGTGTTATTCCACAGATTTCGGGTATTTTCGGTCCGTGTGCCGGAGGTGCGGTTTACTCTCCTGCCCTGACAGACTTCACGCTGATGACCGAAGGTACATCTTACATGTTCCTCACCGGACCTGCTGTAGTAAAAACAGTAACAGGTGAAGACGTATCTCAGGAAGACCTGGGAGGTGCAAGCGTACATGCCAGCAAGTCGGGTGTAACCCACTTCACAGCCGAAACCGGAGAAGAAGGTCTGGCGATCATCCGCAAACTTCTCAGCTTTATCCCGCAAAACAATCTGGAAGAAGCCCCATTGGTGAACTGTACCGACCCGATCGACCGTATGGATGACCTGTTGAACGAAATTATCCCCGACAGCCCGAACAAACCGTACGATATGTACGAAGTGATCGGTGCCATCATCGACAACGGTGAATTTCTGGAAGTACAGAAAGACTACGCCAAAAATCTTATCATCGGTTTTGCCCGCATGAACGGACAGTCGGTAGGTGTGGTTGCCAACCAACCTAAATATCTGGCAGGCGTGCTCGACAGCAACGCATCACGCAAAGGCGCCCGTTTCGTTCGTTTCTGCGATGCATTCAACATCCCGCTGGTAACATTGGTAGACGTTCCGGGATTCCTTCCGGGCACAGGTCAGGAGTACAATGGTGTGATCCTGCACGGAGCCAAATTGCTGTATGCTTACGGCGAAGCCACTGTACCTAAAGTGACCGTAACCCTGCGTAAGTCTTACGGCGGTTCACACATCGTAATGAGTTGCAAGCAACTCCGCGGTGACATGAACTATGCATGGCCGACAGCCGAAATCGCCGTAATGGGTGGTGCCGGTGCAGTAGCGGTATTGTATGCCAAGGAAGCCAAAGATCAGGAAAACCCTGCTCAATTCCTGGCAGACAAGGAAGCCGAGTATACCAAACTCTTCGCAAACCCGTACAATGCGGCCAAATACGGCTACATCGACGACGTTATCGAACCGAGAAACACTCGTTTCCGCGTGATCCGCGCTTTGCAACAGCTGCAAACTAAGAAATTAACCAACCCTGCTAAAAAGCACGGTAATATTCCATTGTAACAAATAAAAATCGATTGTTATGAATAAGAAAAGAATCGGGATATTTATCGCTCTGCTGGCAATGGTTTGCATGGGGCTCAGGGCGCAAAGTGCCACCAGTCTGAAAATCAATGAAGTTTTGGTCATCAACGACCAGAACTATCAGGATGATTACGGACTGCACAATGCGTGGATAGAGATATTCAATACCTCTTTCGCTTCGGTAAATCTGGAAGGTTGCTTTCTGACGAACGATAAAAACAATCCGACCAAATATCCTATTCCCAAAGGCGACGTGCTGACGTTAATCAAGCCACGCCAACATGCTTTGTTCTGGGCAGACGGGATGCCTAACCGGGGTACGTTTCATGTAAACTTTACGCTCGATCCGGACAAAGAGAACTACATTGCTCTGTATGATTCCAACGGTAAAACTTTGATTGACGAGGTAACCATCCCTGCCGGTCAGCTTGCCGACCGTTCATACGCCCGTGAAAAAGACGGAAGTGCTAACTGGGTAGTAAAAGGTGGTGGAGAACATAGCTATGTCACTCCAAGCACCAACAATATGACTATCGACAAAAACCCGAAGATCGAGAACTTCAAAAAGCACGACTCTATCGGTATTGGTATGGCCATCATTGCCATGTCAGTCGTATTCATTGGTTTGGTACTTTTGTATCTTTCATTCAAGGCGGTAGGTAATATCGCTGTCAGACTGGGTAAGAAAAACGCAATGAAAGCCACCGGTATCACCGACAAGACGGAAGCGAAGGAGAAGAACCTGGGTAGCCACACAGGTGAAGAGACCGCCGCTATCGCCATGGCTTTGCACGAATACCTGAATGACGCTCACGACGTTGAAGACATGATTCTGACTATCAACAAAGTGAAACGCACCTACTCACCGTGGAGTTCGAAGATCTACACACTGCGTCAGACTCCGAGAAGATAATTACTAACCCTAATAAAATGAAGCAATGAAACAATATAAATATAAAATCAACGGCAACCTTTACAACGTTACAGTGAACGATGTAGAAGATAACATAGCCAATGTTGAAGTAAACGGAACCTCTTACAAAGTAGAGTTGGATACTCCCGTCAAAGCTGCTCCGAAACCGGTTACCCGTCCGGCAGCCGCTCCGAAAACCGAATCGGGAGCTCCGGTAGTGACCAAACAGCCGACAGCTTCCAAGAGAGACGGCGTGAAATCTCCGCTGCCGGGTGTCATCCTCGACATCAAGGTGAAAGCAGGAGACACTGTCAAGAAAGGCCAGACTATCATCATCCTTGAGGCTATGAAGATGGAAAACAACATCAATGCCAATAAAGATGGAAAAGTAGCAGAAATTAAAGTTAATAAAGGAGATTCTGTACTTGAAGGTACAGACCTCGTAATCATTGAATAATTATGGGAGATTTCGTATCATTCTTAGGGAATAACCTTGTTGACTTCTGGGGATACACTGGTTTCGCAAACGCGACACCCGGACATCTTTTCATGTTGCTAATCGGTCTTTTCTTTATCTACCTTGCCGTAGCCAAAGAATTTGAACCGATGCTGCTGATCCCCATTGGCTTCGGTATTCTGATCGGTAATATTCCATTCAATATGGAAGCCGGATTAAAAGTGGGTATTTACGAAGAAGGTTCGGTACTGAACATCCTTTATCAAGGTGTAACCTCCGGTTGGTATCCGCCGCTTATTTTCTTAGGCATCGGGGCCATGACGGACTTCTCGGCACTGATCTCCAACCCCAAACTGATGCTGATCGGAGCTGCCGCACAGTTCGGTATCTTCGGCGCTTACATCATTGCCCTCCTCATCGGATTTGAGCCTAACCAAGCCGGTGCTATCGGTATCATCGGTGGTGCCGACGGACCGACGGCGATCTTCCTTTCGTCTAAACTGGCTCCGAACCTGATGGGTGCCATCGCCGTATCAGCCTATTCTTACATGGCACTGGTACCGGTGATACAACCGCCCATCATGCGTGCGCTGACCACTAAACACGAACGCCTGATCCGCATGAAACCACCAAGAATCGTATCGCATACCGAAAAAGTGATTTTCCCCATCGTGGGTCTGTTGCTCACTTGCTTCCTGGTTCCGTCGGGTCTGCCTTTGCTGGGTATGCTGTTCTTTGGTAATTTATTGAAAGAAAGCGGTGTAACCCGTCGCTTGGCAAATACTGCCAGCGGTCCGTTGATCGATGTCATCACTATCCTGTTGGGACTGACTGTGGGAGCTTCTACCCAAGCCTCACAATTCCTCACCTGGGATTCTATCCTGATCTTCATCCTCGGTGCATTCTCTTTCATCATTGCCACTACCTCGGGCGTCTTGTTTGTGAAGTTCTTCAATCTCTTCCTGAAGAAAGGCAACAAGATCAATCCGCTGATCGGTAATGCAGGTGTATCTGCCGTACCCGACTCGGCGCGCATCTCACAAGTGGTCGGTTTGGAATACGATCCGACCAACTATCTGCTGATGCACGCTATGGGTCCGAACGTGGCGGGAGTAATCGGTTCAGCCGTAGCTGCCGGTATCCTGCTCGGATTCCTTATGTAGTTTAAAAGCTTTTTCATAAAATAGAACCGGGGCGTCTCTCTTTGCGAAAAGAGAGGCGCCTTGCATTTTACGTTAATCTATCTAAAAGACGTTACGAACCCTTCGTAGAAACGATATTTTTACTAACTTGCAGGCAATAAAACATACGTCCTATGAAAACAAAAGCTATGAAACCACTCATCTTTATCTTTTGCTTGTGTCTTAGCCCCATACTAACGGCACAGAACACGAATCAAAACAAGATTCAGGAAGCAATGGCAAACTATGATTACGAGACTGCCATTGAACTGATCAACAAAGAGAAGCCTACCATCCCGCTATTGATGCAGCAAGCCAAAGCCCTGAAAGGAATCGGCAACAACGCCGAGGCTCTCCGTGTCATCCGCCAAGTAATTACGGCAGATTCTACCAACCAACAGGCACACATCGAAGCCGCGGAATGTTGCAAAGCAATGGCTAAATATAACGATGCATTGGACTATTACCGGAAAACCATCACCTTGAATCCCAAGAACAAGTATGCCCGCTTGCAATTTATCAACTTGCTTTGCAATACGAAAAATTATGCCGAAGCTTTTGGAGAGAGCTCAATGATGTCCGAAACAGACAGTTCGGCCGTGGTACTCCACCTACAGGCACAGAGCCTTGAAGGAATGCAACAAATACTGCCTGCCATCGGCTGTTATGAAATCATTCAGGACAAATACCCGGACGACTATTTAGCAGCGGCCAAACTGGGAAATCTGAACATAGCGGCAGGATATCCCGAATACGCGATCAAAGCAACCGAACGCTACAGAGAACGGGATTCAACCAACCTGATCGTAAACCAGCAAAACGCACTTGCCTATTGTCGTGCCCAACAATACCCGATGGCCATCAAGCGTTACGAAAATCTATGCCAGCAGGGAGACAGCAGTACACAAACATTATACTATCTGGGAATCAGCTATTATGCCGATGAATATTATTATGAAGCACACGCATGCTTCAGCAAACTGTACAAAGATATGGAAGAAGATCCGAACCTGCTCTATTATCTGGGACGATGTTGCGCCAAGACTTCCTGGAAAAAGGAAGGCATAGAACATCTGGAGAAAGCCATCGAACTTACCATCCCCAAAGACAGTACCATGATCCGTCTTTACAAAGGCTTGGTCGATTGCTGTAAACTGGCAAGAGACACACCCAAACAAATCCAGGCCCTCAAAGAGCTGTATAAATATGATAAGACGAACCATAAACTACTTTATGACATCGCCTGGAATTATTCATATCAGCTAAAAGACCACAAATCAGCCGAACGTTATTTGCAGGCCTTCTTAAAGACCCGGAACAAAGATGCCAAAAAGGAGGAAGCCACCGCCGAAACAGGAGAACTCGTTCTGGGACTTGAAAACTACTACAACGCTGCCGATAAGTGGCTGAAGGACTTACAGAAAGAAAAATTCTTCAACGAGGGAATACCGGAACAAAGCCCGAAATAACAGAACCTATATTTACTCATATGAAATACCTCCTGATCCTCCTCTGTCTGGGCTTCAATGTAGCATTGTCCGCTCAGAACGTAACTTCTATCCAGGAAGCAATGGCAAACTATGACTACAAAACGGCCATCAGACTGATCGATGGAGAAACTGCTTCATCGCAATTATTGTTACAAAAAGCCAAGGCTTTAAAGGGATTGGGACACACTGCCGAAGCCTTGTCCACTTTACAACATATCATTTCCGAATTACCCGAAAACCAGCAGGCATTGATAGAAGCCGCTGAATGTTGCAGGCAACTGAGCAAGTACAACGAGGCCTTGGAATACTATCGGAAAGTTTTGAAGTTAAATCCGGAACATACTTACGCACACCTGCAATACACCCGTCTACTATACAACCAGCAGCGATATGGAGATGCACTGCACGAAAGCGTCACATTGGCCAAGAAAGACAGTTCCGCTACCGTATTACGATTAATGGCAGAAAGTATGGAAGGACTTAACATGCCGATAGAAAGCATGTTATGTTACATTTCCATCATCAGAAAATATCCTTCCGACTATCTGTCTGTTGCCAGATTGGGCAGCATACTCAATACGATGCAGGATTATGAAGGGGCAATCTCCCTGACAGAAGGATATCGCCAAATGGATAGTACCAATGTAGAGGTAAACCGACAGAACGCCTTGGCTTATTGTCTGCACAAAAACTACCCCATGGCAATCAAACGTTATCAAGATCTGACAAGCCAGGGAGACAGTACCCTGCTGACATGTTATTATCTGGGAGTCAGCTATTATGCCACGAAAGAATACTTTAAAGCACGCGATTGGCTGCTTAAAGCAAAATCCCGCCAGTCCCCCAGCGCCAACCTGCTCTACTACTTGGGACGCTCCTGCTCCAAGACTTTGTGGAAACAAGATGGGATTGAGTATCTGAATCAGGCCATCGACCAGACTATCCCCACCGACAGTATAATGGAACGTCTCTATTTCGGACTTGCGGATTGTTATAAAGAGGCCAAACAGACCCGCGAGCAGATAAAAGCAATCAAAGAACAATATAAGTATGCCCCCGACAGGCATATATTGCTTTATAACATGGCCTTTCTATCCGATAAAATCAAAGATACAAAAGCCACAGAGCGCTACTTGCAAGCTTTTTTACGAACAAAGTCCCAACAGAAGGCAATAGAGCTGCAACAAGATAGCGACGTCGAAGAGGAGGAGCCCGCACCTCGCATAGACTATTATAAAAGTGCCGCCAATAAACTGGAAAGTATCCGAAAGGAAAAATTCTTCAAAGGAGAAAAGTAGGTATCCAAAGTGGCTTTTGTGCACATTACAAATGCCCGATTCAGGTTTAAGCATCTCCTATGAAAACGTTTGCATAAATAGATGGCGGACAGTAAGGAAGAAAACAGGAACCAATCCGATGATTTATCCTATATTAGCAGCATCTAAATAATAACGAGCTAATATCATGAAAAAATTATTGTTCTTCTTAGGTTCTCTCTTACTTTCATTAAGTACTTATGCAGCCATGAACGTATCAAAAATCGATCCGCCCTTCTGGTTCACCGGCATGAACAATCCGGAACTCCAGTTAATGGTATACGGCGAAGGCATCGGCCAGGCATCCGTATCAGTAAACTATCCCGGAGTATCACTCAGCAGCGTCGTGAAGCTGGAAAGCAACAATTATCTGCTTGTCTATCTTCATCTCGATAAAGATGTTAAACCGGGGAAAATGCCTATTACATTCACTCTCGGAAAGAAAAAGCTGGTTAAGGATTACGAATTGAGAGCACGTAGCAAAGCAGGAGCCGACCACAAAGGCTTTGACGCATCGGATGCCCTATATCTGTTAATGCCGGATCGCTTTGCCAATGGAAACCCGGACAACGACCAGATAGAAGGCATGGCAGAATATAAAGTAGACCGCAATGACCCGAACGCCCGCCACGGCGGTGACCTCGCCGGTATTGAACAAAACCTGGACTACTTTACCGACCTGGGAGTAACCGCACTCTGGTTCACCCCGGTACTTGAGAACAATATGAAAGGCGGTTCGTACCACGGCTATGCCACGACCGATTATTACAAGGTAGACCCACGTTTCGGTACCAACGAAGAATATCGCTCGCTGATAGACAAAGCTCACAACCGGGGCATTAAAGTCGTAATGGATATGATCTTCAACCATTGCGGAGTAGAACACCCCTGGATCAAGGATATGCCTTCGAAGGACTGGTTCAACCACTCCGATTTTAAAGACAACTTCGTACAGACATCTTACAAACTGACTCCTCACGTAGATCCGTACGCCTCACAGTATGACTTCGACCAGATGAATGACGGTTGGTTTGTGGAAGCCATGCCCGACTTGAACCAGAAGAACCCTCACGTATACAAATATCTCCTGCAAAACAGTTTGTGGTGGATTGAATATGCCGATATCGACGGCATCCGGATGGATACTTACCCGTATGCCGACTACGATGCCATGAGCAACTGGATGAAGGAACTGAATGAAGAATATCCCAACTATAACACGGTAGGCGAAACCTGGGTAACCGAACCTGCCTACACGGCCTGGTGGCAAAAAGATTCCAAACTCTCCGCCCCACGCAACAGTAACCTGAAAACTGTGATGGACTTCAGTTTCTTCGACAAAATCAACACAGCCAAGAATGAAGAGACCGACACCTGGTTCAAAGGTCTGGATCGGGTATACAACAACTTTGTATACGATTATCTGTATCCCGATCCCGCATCCGTACTGGCTTTCATAGAGAATCACGATACCGACCGCTTTCTGGGTGAAGGTGAAAATCTCAACATGCTGAAACAGGCCTCTACCCTTTTGCTGACCACCCGGCGCATTCCGCAGCTTTATTACGGAACCGAAGTCATGATGAACGGAGTAAAGAGCAAAAGCGACGGTTATGTCAGAAAAGATTTCCCCGGCGGATGGGCTAATGATAAAGAAAACGCTCTTACTCCGGAGGGACGTACCAAACTACAGAACGAAAGCTATAACTTCTACCGCAATCTGCTGAACTGGCGCAAAGGCAACGATGTGATTGCCAAAGGCAGCATGAAACAGTTCATGGTTCAGCACGGTGTATATGCCTATGCACGCGAATATAACGGAAAAACAGTATTTGTCCTGTTGAACGGTACGGATAAGGAGGTGAAACTCCCTCTGAAATATTACGCTGAAGTACTGAAAGATAAAACTCAAGGCAAAGACGTCATTAGCGGAAAAATGATAATGCTGAACGAGGAACTGACAATGGCCCCACGCCAGTCAATGGTCATAGAGCTTTAGCCCCGTTCACCCCAAAGCAGGCTCGGGGTGTCAAAAGTCTTTTTGTCACGAATAATAATAGTCAAACATTTGACTATTATCGAAGAATATCGCTACCTTTGCACCGACTAAAAGAATACAACGATGACAAACAACGAATCGGCACGCGAGCTTATTCTACAAATCCTGCGAACCCGGATGGCTTTCCGTCAAACCCTTCAACGGGTGCTCAAACGGCACAACGTAGATATGACCTTCGAAATGCTGCAAGTAATGAATTGCCTGTGGAACGAACAAGGCATCAGCCAGCAATCTCTGGCAGAGAAAACGGCAAAAGACAAAGCTTGCCTGACTAACCTAATCAATAACCTGGAGAAGAAGAATTGGGTGATACGGAAAGAAGATTCATCCGACCGGAGAAACCGGCTGATTTTTCTTACAGCACAGGGCGAGGAACTTGCCCTTACAGTGAAACCGCTGATCAACGATATCTATACCCAAACAGGAATAGAGATGGAGGTCAGCCGGATAAACGAATGTACCGAAGATTTAAAAAGACTGTACGAAGTTCTCAACGAAATCTAAAATCAACTCAGGCCATGTCCACCCATCAAGCGAAACAAAAAGAATTAAGAAAGCTGAAGTACAGAAACATCTTTCTCAACACGGTATGCATATTATTAGCACTGGCAGGTATCTCGTGGACAGTAAACTATTTCTGGAAATATGCCCGCTACGAAATAACCAATGATGCCGTAGTGGACCAATACATCGCTCCGCTCAACATCCGGATACCGGGATATATCAAAGAAGTACGTTTCACCGAGCACCAGTATGTACATGCCGGCGACACGCTCCTGATTCTGGATGACCGTGAATACCGGATCCGACTCAAAGATGCGGAAGCCGCTTTGATGGATGCCTTAGGCTCCAGAGAGGTTTTGAACTCCGGCATCCGGACCTCAGGGGTAAACATTGCCGTACAGGACGCCAACATAGCCGAAACCCAAGCACGGCTTTCACAGCAGGAAGCCGAACTGAACCGATACACCCGGCTCCTGAAAAAACAGGCCATCAGCCAACAGGATTACGAACTGGCAAAAGCAAATTTTGAAGCGACCCGGGCACGTTACAATGCCCTCCTGCGCCAGAAAGAAGCCGCCCAATCGCAGTACTCTGAAACCAGTAAACGCAGTACCAGTGCCGAAGCCAATATCCTCCGTAAAGAGGCCGAAGTGGATATGGCTAAACTGAACCTGTCATATACCGTCGTCACCGCACCTTATGACGGATACATGGGACGGCGCACCCTTGAACCGGGACAGTTCGTACAAGGGGGACAGACTCTCTCGTATCTGGTACGAGGCAATGATAAATGGGTAACTGCCAACTATAAAGAGACTCAGATAGCCCACATCTACATCGGACAAAAGGTTCGCATTAAAGTAGATGCTTTCAGCGGCCGGACTTTTCATGGAACCGTCACGGCCATTTCCGAAGCTACCGGGTCAAAATACTCCCTGGTGCCTACCGACAATTCGGCCGGGAACTTCGTCAAAGTACAGCAGCGCATTCCTGTCCGCATTGACCTCAACGATGCCTCACCCAAAGAGATGGAATGCCTCCGTGCCGGAATGATGGTAGAAACGGAGGCGGTCCGCCCATAAGCCTATGGTAAAGCTCAACCTCCCTACCCGCCCCTGGGTGCCCCAATGGTTGGGCATCGTAACGATGTTCATCGTCATTTTTCCCATCACCCTGCTCAACGGAGCTTACACAGGCAGTATGATCGAAGTGTCGAACACGCTGGGAGTGATGAGCGAAGATATCACGATGGCCTATTATTCAGCTTCGGTGGGGATGGCTGTAGCCTACCCCATCGTACCGAAAATACGTGCTATAGCCACTTCGAAGACCTTGTTGCTCACAGACTTATTGCTACAGGTTTTCTTCAGCCTGATCTGTGCACAGACAGGCAGCATGGACGTCATCATGGGATGCTGTTTCTTCATGGGATTCCTCAAAGGTTTCGTCATGCTCGAGTTCATCATCCTGATCCGTCCACTTTTCAGTCCCAAAAACATACGAAGTGAATTTTACGCCTACTTCTATCCCATTGTCTTCTCCGGAGGACAGTTGTCAATGGCTATCACGGCACAATTGGCCTATCATTATCAATGGCAGCACATGTACTATTTCGTCACCATCCTTCTACTGGTTGCCATTCTGTTTGTATTGTGTTTTTTCCGTTACGCACAACGTCCCGTCCACATCCCGTTCAAGGAGATGGACGGAAAGAGCATGTTCATCATTGCCGCTGCCTATCTGCTGACACTCTATACCTTCACTTATGGCAAAACACTCGACTGGTTCGCATCCCCTAAAATAAGAGTATACGTATTCATCATCCCTCTCCTGATAGCTCTTTTCATCTACCGGCAACGGACACAGCCGAAGCCTTTCGTCAGTCTGAAACCACTTACTCTGCATAAATCCATCATCGGATACGGCTTCATGGTACTCGCCATGTTTCTGACAGCCACCAGTTCACTGGTGACCAACTACATGAACAGTATTATCCGGGTAGACAGCATTCATGCCAATTCACTCAGCCTGTGGCTGTTGCCCGGCTATGTCGTGGGAGCGATTATTTGTTTCTGGTGGTTCCGATGGCAACGGTGGCGGTTTCGCTTTCTGATTTCAGGCGGCATGTTCTGTTACGTCATTTATCTGGCAATTCTCTACTTTGGCATAACCCCGTATGGCACTTACGAAATGCTCTACCTTCCTATCTTATTCCGAGGAGTGGGCATGATGGTCCTGTTTATCGCATTCGGCGTTTTTGTCGTCGAAGATTTAGACCCGCGCCTGACACTGTCCAACGCTTTCTTCCTGATTTCCTTCCGGTCGGCACTGGCACCGGTCCTGTCGGCCTCGTTTTTCAATAACATGCTCTATTATCTTCAGGTGAAAGGCATGAATGTTCTTTCGGAAAATATGACGCTGACCAATCCAATAGCCGAACAGAAATATAACCAGGCACTGAACAGCGCCCTGGCACAGGGGCACGAATTCAGCGAAGCCGGCCAGTTGGCAACCAACAGCCTGTACTCCATTTTGCAACAGCAATCTCTCTTGCTGGCTCTGAAAACACTGATCGGTTATGTGCTGATACTGGCACTGGTGGTTGCAGTCGTTGCAGCTTTTATCCCTTTCCATAAGACATTGAAAGTGGCTGTCGTAAAGACGGGAGACGATATGGTATAACGAACGAGGAAAGAATAAAGATTCCTCCGGCAAATATGTAGTTTGACAACCGTCCCGATAAATTTGATAATCAACAGATTATATTTACCAATATTTTTCTTTCAATGTAAATCCATTTATCCCGGTATGTAAAGACATTATCTCCGGTATGTAAAGGCTTTTATCCCGGCATGTAAAACCATTTACCCCGGTACGTAAAACCATTTATCCCGGCATGTAAAACTTTGATAAGCCAGTCCCGAAAACCCGGTGAATTTGATTATTCACCACAGAAGAGAATAACGTCTCACAGAAGAGAATTTCTCTCCGGAACCTTTCATAAACAAAAGATGAAAACTCTGTGCCTTTTGTACCCCTCGTAGTGAATCAAAACCCGAACCGAATGGCAACCGGATTTTCGGACCGACCTAAAAAAGCCACTCAATCGCTTGAGTGGCCTTCCAAAAATGTAAATTAAATAAACATGAACAACATCATGTTTTTTTATTCAGCCAATTTATTGTCTGAACCCAGCACATTGATGATTTTGTGCTTGTAGAGTTTTTCCATGTTGTCGCGAGCCGGTCCCAGGTATTTACGTGGGTCGAACTCAGCCGGTTTTTCTGCAAATACCTTACGGATAGCAGCAGTCATAGCCAAACGAGAGTCTGAGTCGATGTTGATTTTGCAAACAGCAGAAGCAGCAGCTTTACGCAACTCGTCTTCAGGAATACCGATAGCAGCTTTCAGTGCACCACCAAATTGGTTAATGGTTGCAACTTCTTCTTCAGGAACTGAAGATGATCCGTGAAGAACGATAGGGAATCCCGGAAGTTCTTTCATTACGCCATCCAATACGTTGAATGCCAACGGAGGAGGAACCATACGGCCGGTTTTCGGATCGATGTGGCACTGTTCCGGAGTAAATTTATAAGCACCGTGAGAAGTACCGATAGAGATAGCCAATGAATCGCAACCTGTTTTAGTTACGAAATCAACTACTTCATCCGGTTCAGTATATGTGTGGTGGTCTGAAGAAACTTCATCTTCTACACCGGCCAATACGCCGAGTTCACCTTCTACAGTTACATCGAACTGGTGAGCGTAGTCAACAACTTTCTTAGTCAGAGCAACGTTTTCATCATAAGGAAGGTGAGAACCGTCGATCATTACAGAAGAGAAGCCTGAGTCGATACAGCTTTTGCAAGTTTCGAAAGTATCTCCGTGGTCGAGGTGCAAAACGATTTCAGGATTTTTGCAGCCCAATTCTTTTGCATATTCTACAGCACCCTGAGCCATGTAACGCAACAGTGTAGCGTTAGCATACTGACGAGCACCTTTTGATACCTGCAAAATAACCGGAGACTTAGTTTCTACAGCAGCCTTGATGATAGCCTGCATCTGTTCCATATTGTTGAAGTTGAATGCAGGGATTGCATATCCACCCTTGATAGCCTTAGCAAACATATCTCTAGTGTTTACCAGACCTAAATCTTTGTAATTAACCATTTTGTTTAAAAGTTTATTGTTAGTGAATCAAAAATTCTACGCAAAAGTAAGAATAATCCTTTGAATAGAGAAACCGTCGGACGGAAATATCCGCCCGACGGGTGCAATTCAATCCTATTTCAATTTATTTCCCATCCTTTAAGAGCCGTTTGTAATGTCTACGTAGCAAATAAAGGGTTTTATTGTTTCCTCATATATATTATGGTAGGCAAGTGGTCACTGTAACCGTCCAACCATACCTTACCGCCGTAGGTGCGCAACGGTGAACCCTTGTATCTGCCCTCCTGCTGGAACAGGTATTCACGCAGAAAGACTTCGTTATGATCATATTTCAGTCCTTTTGCAGCCTGAAGCAGACTGGGTGAAATAATAATCTGATCGAACAGATTCCATTTGCCGCGATACAGCAAAGTGCCGACTCCTTTATCTTCCAGCGTCACCCACCAAGGATTATAGAGGTCATCCTCCGTCATATCTTCGACGTGTTTCTTAGCTCCCAGCACGGCAAGGCTCTGATCCATCGGGTCGTCGTTAAGATCGCCCATAATAATCAGTTTCAGGTCTTTGTCCGAACGCATTAACGAATCCTTCAATGCCTTCACCTGCATGGCGGCATGCATACGCACAGGCTCTTCCGCCCCACGGGATGGCCAATGGTTTACAATCATACATACCTTATCGCCTGCCAGTTCACCACCGACGATCAGGAATCCACGGGTCTTGTGAATCGTATCTCCTTCGAACGGAGTGGAAAGAACCAATGCCGTCGTACGGGGAGTAAACTGTTTGGGATCATACAGCAACGCACAGTCGATTCCCCGTTTATCGGGTCCTTCGTAATGTATGTAGCGATAACCTCCCGCAGCCATTTCCGGTTGGCGAATCAGGTCTTCAAGTACATTCCGGTTTTCAACCTCGGCCACCCCAATGGCGGCAGGTCCGGCAGGTACTTTATCGCGCGATAGTTCACCCAGCACTTTGGACAGTTTTTTCAGTTTGGAGTGATACTTCTCCGAGTTCCATCCCTTAGCAGCATCCGGCAGATATTCATAATCGTTTTTTCCGGCATCGTGAATGGTATCAAACAGGTTTTCAAGATTGTAAAAGGCAACGCTGTACAGCCCGTCTTTGTGCTCCTGCGCACGGACACCGACAGACAGCAACACTAAAAAGCCGAATGCAATAATCAATTTCTTCATAATTTTGTTTTAAGTTTGATTCACCACAGAGCAACACAGAGCCTTAAGTTCTTGTTATCAGGATATTGGAAAGAAGAAAAAATCTCTATAAGACTCTGTGTTGCCCTGTGGTGAATTTAGTTCATTTCTTAACTATTTAATGTCCTTTTGGGATTTCAAACCAGCGGGACCTTGACTTTAAACCAACGGATTTTCTCCGTCACCCCTGCAAAAGTCTTAAAAAAAAGCGAGAATACGACTTTTTTTCCGAAACTTTTTTCCTAAGAAACAAAAAAGCATTATCTTTGCGCTCTGAAAAATGACCATTACACTATTCTTACCAAATAGTAAACGATATAATAATTTAAAAAACAAATATTGAAATGAAAAAAGGTCTTCATCCTGAATCATACCGTCCGGTAGTATTCAAAGATATGTCAAACGGTGATATGTTTTTGTCTAAATCAACTGTGGCAACTAAAGAGACCATCGAATTCGAAGGTGAAACTTATCCGTTGCTGAAAGTCGAAATCTCAAGCACTTCTCACCCGTTCTACACAGGTAAATCTACATTGGTAGATACAGCCGGACGTGTTGACAAGTTCATGAGCCGTTACGGTAACCGTAAGAAATAATCAAACGGACTTCCGATTGATAAAAATAAGCTGCCTCCGCAAAGGAGGCAGCTTATTTTTTTGCCTATATGGAAGAAGAGATTATGGAAATCATCCTTCCGAATTCCTTATTAACGGAAGAACCAGAGTAAAACGACTGCCTTTTCCGACCTGAGACTGCACTTCGACACGTCCGGACAGCCGTGTGGCAATCACCTTGCAGATAGACAATCCCAATCCGGTGCCCTGCGCAAATTCATCCGCTTTATAAAAACGGTCGAAAATGGCGTTCAGGTGTCCGGTGTCGATCCCTTTGCCGGTATCTTCCACATAAAAGCCTACTTCGGCCCGCCCAGGATCCACTTCACATCCCAGCGTAATGCTACCCTCCACAGTAAACTTGTTCGCATTGCTGAGGAAGTTGGAAATGACCTGTATCAGGCGGAGCTTATCCACTGCCACATACACAGTCCAGCTATCGTCCATCTTCAACCGGAACTCTACAGGAGGATGAATGATCACCTGATGGGTACGATAAATTTCAGAAACAATCTTCGCCAGGTCATACCGTTCTATGACAAATTCCTGATTATTGGAGTCCAGTCGCGAAATATCCAGCACATCACTGATCAGCTTGAGCAACAACTCGCTGTTATGATTCACAATTCCGATCATATCCTTCTTCTCCTCCTCGTCAAGCTCCCCGGCCGTCTCGTCTACCAGGATGTTGGTGAAGCCGACGATGGCATTTAGCGGTGTACGTATTTCATGGCTCATATTAGCCAGGAACGACTGCTTCAGTTCAGCGTTTTCCGCAATCTCTTTCGCCCTGATCAGTTCGTCCTCCCTTCGTACCAGTTCCTGTACATTCTGTATGACACCTGCTATCACCAATTCTCCCTGATTATCCTTCAGGCTGTCGCAACGGCATTCAAACCACTCGTACCCTTTCGCCTCATCAAAGCAGAACCGCAGCCGCTGCAGAGCCATCACCTGCAACTCTTTCGTCTCCCTGAATAATTTCTCAATACACTGCATGTCATCGGGATGCAGATACTTTAAGAATTGCCTGAAAGCATAGCGCCGGCACTTGATACCGGTGAGTTGTACAAAGTTCTCGTCCAGGTTCAGCTCTCCCCTGCGTATATACCACAAAGAGATATTTCCTCCCGAGGTGGAAAGAGACAGATGCTCGTGTGCGCTCTTCAAAGCCTGTATATCTTCATGTTCACAACGGACTTTGCGGCGGATGCGCAGCAGGGCAATAAACAAGACAATAAACAAACAGACAAAGACAGCTCCGGAGACATATATTTCACGACGATATTTATCGTAAAAAGGCCGATTGAGTATTTTTACATTCTCCGGTACATTGGCTACATCAAAAACTTTAAAAGCAGAAAAAGGGGTCCAGTCCAAGATATATTCCTTGGCAAGCTCGCGGCGTTTAGGCCCTTTAACTCCATTCCCCACCCAAAGTTCTTCTGCCAGCAAAGCTACGGCCCCTGCCGATATTGCATCGGTAGCCATATATCCACCTACAATGCCGATATTTTCATTAAACCCCTCACGGATGCAACTGAATGAAGGAATATTCAGCACGCGGGAAACAGGCATGGTCGAAACATCCCATTTATCCAGCAAAAAAGCCGTATCATGTTGCCGTTCTTCGGGCATGCCGGTAATCACAAGCAGAGACAACCCTGCCATATAACGGAAAGGAAACATCTTTATCGTAAAATCCTTGGTATCCTCATTTCGGGAAAAACGGTCCATTATGGCCAGATTTTCTTTCTGAGCCAGGCCATAAAGAGTCTGATAGATGTTCGAATCAAAAATACCTTTCTGTCTCCCCCATATAACAATATTCTTTTTATCCTCCTCCTCCAGTAACCTCTTCATAGAACATTTTCCCAAAAATGTTAAATCCAGGTTATATACCACAGTGATATTGTTACGGCCAAACAGCCGCTTCATGAATTCGATGTTCGTTTTGAAATCGGGTCTATCGGAAAGTAAATATACCGGTGCATCCTCGTATTGCCTCAACTGCTCTTCGTTGGGAAAATGAATGTTACTCAGCACAACAGGACGCTTCCGCAGCAAAGGGTGTGCCGACTTCAAAACCGAATAAGCAGCCTGATCTCCTACAACCAGCAGCATATCCACACTTTCGTCACCAACAGAATCCAGATAACCGCGCATGCGTTCTACTTCCTCCTGCTCGTTGTAAAACTCACAATTTAAATAAAATTCTGTAATCCGTGGAGTAATCCCTTTTGCTTTCAGTTCCTCTTCCAGATTTTGCCGGAACTTACCATATCCTATATCATTTGGACCGAACGAATAAACCAATTGTATATTCTTCTCCATCTGTTCCGTCTGGTGACTTTGTACAGAATATGCCCAACCGGCGGCTAAAATCAGGATAAGGCCGATAACGGCAATGTATAGAATTCTGGAACGTTTCATTAAGACTCTTGCTGACGTTTGTTTTCCCTTTCAATTTTAAAATGTACAAATATAAAGTATATTATTTATATCTAAATACAAAGAGGCATATTCTTTATAGGGAAAATCCTATTGCACAATAGGGAAAAAAGCTGTGACAGAGGGAACTTCTTTTGTATCTTCGTAACATCTAAATAATAAATTTACTAAAAAAGATACGACTATGAAACGACTTGCTATTCTGTTTGTGCTTGTTCTGACATCGTGCATCCTGTATGCCAGAAGTGGAAAAGGGGATAATCTCAGCGGTCCTATCGCGCTGAAAGGCGAATTGACGGAGAAATATCAAAACTACTCAAAAGGGACTCCGGTCGTCATACGCGGAGTGCGAAAGATGAGAATTTCGCCCAACGATGCGGTGGGCATCACTTATGGAGTGGAAATCGACGGACTGCAATATCCTATCGGAGAGGAAGAAGCCAACAAAATCATCCGATTGAAACCGGAAACGGTCCTTGAGTACTGGCAGGGGATTTACCTGTCACAAGGCATGTACGATTACTACGACCGGAAAGGATACCGCTATGACATGCGGCAAGAGCTGGACGAGGAGTGCCTGGACTATCTGGACAAATTAAACGAAATCAGTTATAAAGACGCTTACATCGAGGATTACGTACAAGCCATTTTTGCCAAAGTCAATCCGGGAGAGGTGGATTCCAAACGTCCGGAACGCCTGAATGTACGCATCATCCAGTCGCCCGAACCGGATGCTTATATGTTGCCCAACGGCGCTATGCTGGTAAGTACCGGTTTACTGTGCACACTCGACTCCGAAGAGGAGCTGGAAGCCGTCATTGCCAACGAAATGGTTCACTTCATCCTCGATCATCAGGTGAACAACGTGTCACGTGCCGAAACCCGTGCCAAACGTGCCGCTTTCTGGGCAGACGTGCTCGGTACGGTAGCCATGGCGGCCGATGACACCAACTGGATGTACGGATACGACGAACGGGTGGGCGCCATTGAACTGGCCGCCAGCATCGGAACCATTGCGGCATTGGTCAACGTACGGACAGTAAACCGCCTGGGAATGGATTACAACAGCAAACAAGAGATACAGGCCGACCGGATTGCAAGAGACTATCTGGCGTTCAAAGGATTGAACCCCGATGCATTATCCTCGGCTATCGCAAAAATAAAAGATTTCTATGGTTCAACGCACCGTTACAACAACCTGACACGATATGACAGCTATGCACGACTGAAAGAACGACTTGCCAAACTGGGAGAAAAAGAAAGCATCCACAGCCATGCTTATCAGAAAGCGACATCGGATATCGTGACGTTCAACGCAGCCATGTACCAGGGAGACAAACGCTACAAAATGGCCGAACAGCTTGTATGCAAGAACATAGACAACAAGGTGGCTTCGGACCACGATTACGTAATTCTGGTGAAAGCACGCATGGCACAGGAAAACACTCCCGAAAGCAATGAATCCTGCCTGAAACTGCTGGAGAAAGCCAAAGAGATCGCTACCGCCCGCAACCTGGACATCAACAAACAGGAGATCCTGCTGCTGATGCGCATGAACAAACAGGTAAAGGCTGCCGATAAGCTGAAGGAATACAGGGATCTGCTGATGCAATACCAACAGCAGAACGCGCTCGGTTCGGAAGAATCCGGATGGATCGGTGAAGAGATGAACTGGACAGAGAAGATGCTGTCGAAGATCAGCCTGCTGTAAAGCCCAGTCACCAATATTTCAAAGGGTGTAGCCATCCGACCGCCGTGGCTACACCCTTTGCTGTGTATGGCTACACCTTCCGGAACAGAGGGTGTAGCCCTTTTTATAATCAGAAGTTAGTATAGACGCGACATCCATGGGCAGGTATCGTCAGGCCGGTCTGCATCGAGGTCACATGGAGTTTCGTACCATTCAGATACTCCGTCCAGACTCCCGTTGCCGGGAAGGTAGTGATTGCCTCTATCGGCTTAGCGGTGAAATTGCCCACCACCACCAACTTCTTGCCGTTGGCTGCCTCGAGGGTGAGAAAACGTCCTCCGGTCCAGTTGGCCGTCTTCACCAGCCAGGAGAACGTGGCTCCGGGATCAAAGAGTTCAGCATGTTCCCGCCGCAGTTTCAACAGCTTTGCGTACGTATCACACAATTCTTTCCGGGCTCCATTATCCAGATATTCCCAATGCAGGGGTTTCTTACCGGTCCGCCCTCCCTCTTCAATCGATACATCATATCCCATTTCACCAAACTGCCAGACCATCTTAGGCCCGGGTGCCGTGAAAAAGAATGAAGCATTCGTGGCAAGCTGTTTCATACGGGCATTCAGATCCGATTTTAAAGGCTCCCCGCTGTAAGCAATCTGCTTGAAGGCTGTCCGTTCTTCGTCATGGCTTTCCATAAAGCCAACCCATCCTCCGTAGGGCATGGTAGTTCCGAAAGTGACCAACGGAGTAAAATCACTGTCCGACTGATAACCCATTGCCGACTGGCAATAAGCATTGTTCAGGTTGCGCCAAAGCTGCATGCCTTCTTCCGCCAACTCGCTCTCCTCTTTTTCGTCACAGAAATGCTCAAGGATGACGACAGCCTGCGGATTCACTTCACGAATTGCCCCGTTATAATCTTTCAGGATGGCAATACGCGAAGCATCATATTTTCCGGCGGTGGCCTCCGTACTGCTGTTCTGCGTGAACCCTTTCGTCATGTCGAAACGGAAACCATCGATGTGATACTCTTCCAGCAGGAACTTCAGATTCCGTTTTACAAATGCACGCACCAAGGGCGATTCATGGTTGAAATCGTGGAAGACACCGTAAGGATGGGGCTCTTTCACATTAAACCAGGGGTTATCGGCTGCCGTACGGTTGTTTTTGGTATCCCAATACAAACGGGCAAAAGGATGCGAACCACTGGCATGGTTGTAGACAACATCAAAAAGGACAGCCATACCCGCTTCATGGCATTTATCGATGAAAGCCTTATACATGCGGTCCGTACCGTAAGCCTTGTCCAGAGCGAAATAGAAACAAGGATTGTATCCCCAACTGTCGTTTCCGTCGAACTCCTGCACCGGCATCAGCTCGACGGCATTGAAGCCCAGACTTTTCAGATACCCTATCTTCTCCATCGCCCCGTTCAGGTCGCCTGTAGCAGTGAAGTCGCGCAACAACAGTTCGTAGATCATCAGGTTCTCTTTATCGGGTATCCGGAAGTTTTTGACCTTCCAGTCATAAGCATCCTCCCGTATCTTGAACACAGAGGCAATGCCGACAGCCCCCGAAGGATACTCTTTCGCATCGGGATAGGTAGAAGAGGATATGTATTTATCATTATCCGGATCGAGTATCTTACGGCTGTAAGCATCGGCCAGACGAAGGGTCTCCCCTTCCCTCGTACCTACATAATACTGAAAAGCATATTCACGGGCGGGCTGAAGTCCGGTCAGCGTAATCCACCAGCACCCCGCAGCGTCATCCCGGTTCATCTGGCTGTTGCTTTCATTACTCAGCTTCCAGTCATTAAAGTCGCCCACGACATGTGCAAAGTCCTTATGTCCTCCCTTTTTGTCTTTATCATACAGCACCAGTGTGACAGTCGACGGGTCCACCGGATTGATGCCTTCCTGCAAACCGCCGGGCATGGAGGCATATTTGACAGCCGCCGGCTCAAAAGGTTTGTACAAACGATCGGTAACAGTGACAAACGAGTCCCCGTCCAGTCCCTTTTTGCTGCCGTCGGCACTGCGGATGACGATGCCCAGCTGCCGGACCGGAGTCTCGCCCGAACCGAACCATTGGCGTATCGAAGGCTCCAGCGTAATGCTCCAGATATTATCTGCCACCCGGTTCATTTTGCACTTGTCCACATTGGTATTCCAGTCCGCAGGCACATGCATCCAGCTCCCTTCCGACACCACTCCCGCATGTACATAAACATCACCCGTATAGTCATAAAGCGGAGAATCCTTCGTTGCTTTAAAGTACAGGGTCAGTGGGAGATCGGCATCCGGAGTCCCGGGCCGGAAACTCAGCCCGTCGTCACAGCTCCCCTCCTGTGTGATCCGGAGCTTTTCCGAAAGACTGCCGCTCCTGATCACAATCTCTCCTTCACGCCCGGCCGGCCCCTGATTGGGAGCCACCGCAAAAGTCAGGTTGGCAGACACCAATCCGCGGGTATTGACCTGAGAAATCCAACTGCGGCCCGCTTCCGGGATTTCGACCTCAAATGCGATATTGGCTTTTACTTCCACCTGCACATTTCCTCCTTCTTTGCCTATTTCGAAGCGGGAGGCCGTCAGTGTCAGCGCATCTTTCTGCTTTTGTGAAACGGTAAAGCTCTTTTCAATTCCTCCTGTCACCAAGGTCAGTTTCACGCTCCGGCTGTCATAACCGGTGTTTTCCTGTGTACTGACAGTGACGGAAGCGTCGCCCGCCCCACCCGAAGACGGAGTCACCGTACACCAGTCTGCCGCCGTACGTGTATCCGCACCGGTCAGCGAGATCCGCCACGGACGCCCTGCCGAGAACGACAAAGTCCGTGTTCCCGAAACAGCGGGAAAGTCAATGCCTTGCTCAAAATAAGTTTCACTATCAGACGAAAGGATCAGAGAATCGGTTTCTTCTTCATCCGACGAACAACCGAAACCAATCAGCGGAAGCAGGAGAAGCAGAAACGGAAAAGATAAATATTTCATAGATTAAAAGGTATTATTGTATATAAAAAGAAGAGAGGGATATATAAAAATTCACCACAGAGGGTACAGCGTAACACAGAGTCGATTTTTATGTCACTGATTATCGACATGAATACTCTGTGTTACCCTGTGTTCTCTATGGTGAGAAAATTACCTGTGGTAAAAAATACAGGATTATTTCTTAGTCATGGTAGCCGTTTTGGCATCCGGATTCAACACAATGGTATAAGTTCCGGCTGTCACCTTCATATTGTCACCATCCTGAGTCAGTGCTCCCAGAGCGCCGCCCAGATTGACAGTCCATGCACCATCCCATCTGAACTTCATCTCACCGGCCACCAGAACAACATCCACCGACCAGAGTTTGGTTGCCGGATCATAATTCATCAAGGTTCCTTTATCCCATCCGCCGGGCGTGGCGTCACCGATCACTTCCCATCCGGTCTTGGTCAACGAAGCTGTCAGCTTCTTCATATCGGCCCCTACCCGATAGTAACCGGCTGTTTCAATCTTGATGTTATCCCCACCTTCAGGTTTCAGGGTAAATGTCCCTACATTCTTATCTCCATCCCAACTGATAGAACCTTCCATACCGATCCATGTACCAGCATCCCAGAATTTAAATTCGGTATTGGCATCAAAATAATGCGTTCCGGTATAGATAAAGTCGCGGGCAGCAGATTGCACTTTGTAACAATCATCTTTAGTAGCGTCCCATCCCTGATAGCTTCCCGGCAATGCCATTTCCGCACTCGACAATTCAATGGTAGTTTCTACCATACTATAAGAATATTTACCGGCATTTGTCAGATTCATAGTGATCACATATGGACTGGCTTTCAACACCTTAAAATTATTAGGTCCTGCCACCAGTTCGCCTTCAAGTTCGGACTCCTTACCGGATACCGCTCCGTAGTTATCGGAATCCCAGCTATTGTTCGACCTGAATTTAAACTCTTTGTCAAGCAACGAAGTAGTCACCGTCCATAAGCGGGTAGTGGCATCATAATCCATTTGCGTGTCCTTATCCCAACCACCGGAAGTAGCGTCTCCCACCACTCCCCATACAAGGGGTTCGGTCTGTTCTACCTTACCTTCGGCATCTACTTTGATTCCGTAAAATCCTTTTTTCGCAACCGTCAGGTCCTTTGCCAGAACCTTGGTAAGATCACTTCCGTCCACAATGGCATACGAAGCGCCGTCCGCGTCAAAGTTGGCATATCCCTGATACACCCCGTCGCCATCCGGGTCGCCCAACAGATAAGCATTCGTATAGTCCCAATCAGGATACCCCACGGCCACATAAGCAAATTTCCAGTCAACCGCATTCGGATCAAAAGGAGTAGCCTTGAAAGTAATCGAGTTCGAAGCCGGATCAGCTGTCACGTCATACGCCTTAGAAGTCAGCGTAATCGTAAAGTTATAAGTCTGTCCCGGATAAGCGCCCACTTTGGCCATCATAGCGTTCATCTGCGCATTGGTAAACTTCAGGACGGTAGCCCCGGTTTCACCTAATAAAACGGTTTTCGCATTCGCGTCATTCGTCAGCGTAACGTCATAGTTCACCACTGCCTTCACTCCATAGTCCGCCGGCGTCCATTTAATCTCGGGGAACTCCGCCGCAGCATTTTCATCGTTGAAAGTAAAGTCGCTTTGAGAGAAAGGCTCAAAAGCAGAGGCTTTCTGCAACTCCATGACGGGCGACTTCTCGTCTTCGCAAGCCGTAAAAGCCAGGAGCCCTAACAACAGTGTATAGAAATATATTTTTTTCATAATCTTATTCGTTGTTTTTAATGGTCATTCGATTTTAGTATCCTTCATTCTGCTTAAGATTGGTGTTAGAACCGATATCGTCTGACGGAATCGGGAACACGTTGTAGAAGCTATCTACAGCCTTACCTTTGGCTGCACCGCCCTTCCAGGGCCATACATAACCGGCAGTAGTAAACAGTCCGAAACGTACCAGGTCTGTACGGCGTTGTCCTTCGAAGAAGAATTCACGGCCCCGCTCGTCAATGATGAAGTTCAATGTCAAATCGGAATCGGAGATAGGAGCCAGCGTTTTATCACTGTAAGCTCTTTTACGCAGATCGTTCACATAACGGAGAGCAGTAGCTCTGTCGCCACCCTGACCGCCTCTGAGCACAGCTTCCGCATACGTCAAGTAGATCTCACCCAGACGGAAGAGCGGGAAGTCAACGTAAGCTTCCTTAGAAGGAGGCAGCGTTCCGTCCTTGTTCACATTGAAATATTTGGTAACAGGAATACCATTATTCTGGAATGTATTTTCGTCAATAATTTCAATACTGGTTGTCAGATCGGTACGAAGCATTGCCTTACGGGTATCCGCATCGCTGCCGCTCTCTTTAAGGAACAGGTTGTAGAGTGAAGATTTTGCCCTCACACCCTGCCATGCTCCTTTGGCGTTGACTTCATCCTGAGTTGCCGTAGCCCCCCAACATAAGAAAGCGGTCATACCACCCCAGGTCATCGTCTGGTCGCCTTCATAGCGTACAGGGAAGATCATTTCGTTAGACAAGTGATTGTCTGCCTTGAACATATCCACATAAACAGGTTCCAACTGATAGCCCACTTCGATCACCTTCTTTGCATACGTGATACATTCGGTGTATTTGTTCAGGCCGACGTAAGTCTCCGCATTGAGGTACAAGCGTGACAAGAGTGCCCATGCGGCAGCCTTGTTGGCATGTCCGTAGTCCTGGCTGTATCCCACTGCCGGTTCCGACATATCTTCCACACACTCAGTCAGCTCTTTCTCAATCCAGTTGAACAGGTCGGCAGCCATGATCTGCTTCGGCGGAATGCTTCCGATCGGGCTGTTTTCGTCTACAAACGGTACATTGCGATACAGGTCGAGCGCATACTCATAGCTCAGTGCACGCAGGAAACGGGCTTCGGCACGCCATGTCTTGATCGAGGCTTTCAGTGAAGCGTCGCAACCGCGGGCATCCAGTTTATCTTCGGTCGTCTCGCGCAGATAGGCGTTGGCTACGTTGATCTGATAGAACAGGCGGTAATATGAACCCTTGATCCACGGACTGGATGCACCCCAAGAGATGTGGTTGAATTCAGGGATACCGGGGTCGTTCCATGCACAGTGTGCGATGTCCGAAGGCAGATCCTGCATATTCCACAATACACGGAGGAAGGAAGCCTGGCTACCGCCGTCGATACCTACCACATCCTGATCGGAGTCACCTCCGCTGTTACCACCGATGGCCATACCCGCATAAATCTTAGCGAGGCTCTGTTCATAGGCTAAAGGCTCGTTCCCGAAAACAACGTCGGAAACCAATTCGTCTTTGTCCAGTGGAACCGTATCGAGGTCGTTCACACAAGACGCTACTCCTAACATCATTCCCAGCAATGCACAGGGAAGAAGATATTTAAATTTTATTGTTTTCATGTTTTACAGATTTAAAAATTGAGATTAAGGCCGATCATGAATACACGGGGGCGAGGATAGATGTTGTTATCGATTCCTTCACCACTGATTTCCGGATCCAGTCCCTTGTACTTAGTGATGACAAACGGATTCTGTACCGTAGCATATACGCGTGCACTCTGTTTATCATTGAAGAGCTTGTTGAACGTATATCCCAAAGAGATGTTGTCCATACGCACGAACGAAGCATTCTGAACGTAATAGCTCGAACGGTATTGAGCGTTCTTGAAGTCGGTGCTGCGGGCAGAGGTCAGACGGTTCTTCAGGAATCCGGTCTGGTCATACATATTGGCGCCTTCGTATGCTTCACGGTTGGACTGTACGTTGTTGTAAACATAGTTACCAAAGCTGCCGCGCAAAGCAAATGAAAAGTCCCAGTTTTTATAAGAAAGTTGTGAGGTCAGCCCCATGAACACGTCGGGAGCAGCTTTCTTGAAGCAGATCAGGTCGGCGTCGTTAATCTGGTTATCGCCATTCTGGTCTACATAAGCACCTTCGATAGGTTTACCGTCGGGACCGTAAATCTGCTCGAACACGTAGAAGGAGTTGAATGCCTCGCCTACCCGGTGGATCAGGGCGTTGTATCCTGTACCACCGTCGATACCGCCATGGATGACACCGGCATAGTTGGGGTCGTCGTTGAAGGTCATCTTGGTGATCTTGTTCTTATTGTAAGAGATGTTGTAGCCGATGTTCCAGTTCCAGTCTTTGGTTGAAACGGCATGGGCATTGATGCTGAATTCAAAACCCTTGTTCTCCAATGTACCTACATTGGTCAGCAGTTGATTGCTGAAGTTGGTTCCGGCAGGAGCCGTAACGGTGTTCAGCAAGTCCTTCGTTTTACGGAAGTAATAGTCGATTGTACCCGTGATGCGTCCATTCAGGAAACCATAATCGATACCTACGTTCCAGGTAGTGGTTTCTTCCCACTTCAGGTTCTGGTCGTAAGGTTGCGGAGCAATCAGAGAGTATTCGGTGTCACCGAAATAATAGTTGGCACCTGCCTTGGAGTACATATAGCGGGCCATATACGGATAGTCTCCGTTACCCAGGTTCTGCTGTCCGGTCACACCATAGCCCAAACGCAGCTTCAGGTCCGAGATAGCGTTCACATTCTTCAGGAATGACTCCTCGTTCAGTTTCCACGCCAGTGCTACGGACGGGAACAATCCCCAGCGGTTGTCCGGGCTGAAACGTGAAGAACCGTCGTTACGCAAGGTGAATGTCACCAGATAACGGTTCAACAATGTATAGTTGAGACGTCCGAAGAAAGAAACCAGGTAGCTTTCGCTCGCATAGTCATCCCCCTTCTTATAGAATTCTTCCCCGGTCTTCTCTACATAAGCGGCCGAGTAGGGATAAGAGTTGGTAGTCGAATTATAGAAATGCTGCCAGGAGTAACCTGCCATGACGTCGATGTAGTTGACTCCGAACGTATTGGTATAGTTCAGGTAGAAATCGAGCAAGGTGTTGCGTTTCAACTGTGTATAATGGCTGTTTTCGCCAAAACCGCTTTTGAAGTTACCCGTACAGTAAGTCAGCGGTGAATTGTCGGCGATAATCACGTCACCCTTACTCTTCGATACGTCATAACCTAAATTCAGGTTAGCGCGCAGTTCGGGCAAGAAGTGGAATTTATAATCGATCTGCGCGTTGCCGATACTGCGGTAAACGGTCGATTTATCATCTTTCTCTTCAAGCATGGCAACAGGGTTGGCCAGACCGATATCAATCGGAGAAATCTTGTCTCCCTCCTGCTTCATATACATAAAGTATCCGTTTCCGTAAGGGTTGCCTTCCATATAGACAGGCTGTGTGGGGTCATACTGGGTAGCCAGACCGATAGCTGCACGGTCGGCAAAACGGTTCTTGTTGTACACTCCCTTCACATTCAGCTGGATGTTGAGCTTCTTGTCGAAGAAGTTGGGGTTCAGGTTAATGGCACCTGTCAGACGTTGCATGTTCGAAGTCTTCAGGATACCGTTTTCGTTTGTATACGCCACAGACACACGATAAGGCATATGCGGAACGGCTCCGGATACACTTACATTATGGTCGGTACTGAAAGCCGTGCGGAATATTTCATCCTGCCAGTCGGTAGAGGTTTTGCCCAAAGCGTTGGCCTGAAGACTATTCTCGCCAAACTTCTCGATCACGAAATTACGGAAATCGTCTGCCTTCATCACATCGACCGTATTCGACTTCGTACTGATAGAAAACGTGCCGCTGTAGTCCACCTTCACGCGTCCCGACTGTCCCTTCTTAGTGGTAATGATGATAACACCATTGGAGGCACGCGAACCGTAAATAGCAGTAGCAGAGGCATCTTTCAGAATCGTAAACGTCTCGATGTCATTGGGGTGGACGGTAGAGAGCGGATTGCCCATACCTTTGATTTCGGTGTTATCGACAGGCACCCCGTCAATAACGATCAGCGGGTCGTTGCTGGCCGACATGGACGAACCTCCGCGCACACGGATCGTAGCCCCGGCTCCCGGAGCGCCGCCGTCGGTAATCACGCTGACACCTGCGGCCTTACCCACCAACAGGTCGGAAGCCGAAGTAGCCATACCTTTTACCATCTTGTCCGCATCGATTGCCATCACCGAGCCGGTCACGTCATTCTTCTTCACGGTACCATAACCGATCACCACCGCTTCCTGAAGCATCACCGCGTCATCTTGGAGGGTCACCGTCACACTGGGAGCAGCTTTCACTTCAACCGGCTTGTAACCGATGAAAGAAATCACGAGGGTAGAATGTTGAGGAACACTCAGAACAAAGTTTCCGTTCAGATCGGTAATCGTACCGATAGAAGAATTATCCTTCACAACCACATTCGCGCCGATTACGGGTTCACCCGTTGAATCTTTCACATGTCCCTTGACAGAGACTTGCTGTGCATAAGCGCTCAATGACAAGAATAGCCCAAACAACAGGGGCAGAATCATACGACAGATTCTAAGATTAACTTGCTTCATGCATTTAAAAATTAAAGTTAACAATATAAATATTAATATGATTTCTAAACTTTACATAGAGAATGAACGACTCCATTCCCGTTCTTGATTACGTAGCAAAAATAGTATATTAAGCGACAGCCACTTATTTAATATCCGACAAATCCGCTCCTGCAACTACGCAAACGATTGCACCGTAAAAGCGGGGTTATAGCACATTGTCACCGAACTTTTTAGCCTCCTTTACACTATTTTTGTATCATATTAAACAAATCCGTAAATACATTGGTTTTGTTTTTATATAAAATCATTTACCTTTGGGTGAAAAACGAATTATTCACCACAGAGGGACACAGAGTTTCACAGAGATTAATCAGCTGCGCTCTATTTGTTTTCAGACAACAGAACAGATGAACAAATAAAGGATAGTATGTCCTTTGGTTCTTATGTCTAAAAAAAACTCTGTGCCCTCTGTGTCCTCTGTGGTGAATTTCAAAACCAATCAACCATGAATAAACCGCAAATCACGATCAAAGACATCGCCCGCGAACTGGGAGTCTCCCCCTCCACCGTATCGAGAGCCTTGAAGGACAATCCCGACATCAGCCAGGAAACAAGGGACGCTATACATAAGTACGCGCGCGAACATAATTATAAGCCTAATGTATTGGCACTGAACCTGCGCACGAGCCGTTCCAACACCATCGGGGTCATCATTCCACAACTCGTGCACCACTTTTTTTCGTGTGTGCTGAGCGGCATCGAGGAGACGGCGGCAAAAGCCGGATACAACATCCTGGTGGCACAGAGCAACGAAGAGTATGAACGGGAAGTGAAAATCGTCCACTCTTTTCTCGCGGCACGGGTTTGCGGGGTCATCACTTCCCTGGCCAAAGACACCTCCCAATACGACCATTACCAGGAGTTGCTGGACAATAATATCCCCATCGTGTTTTACGACCGTATCTGTACCGGAATCAATACCGAACGGGTGGTGGTGGACGATTACGCGGGCTCGTTTGCGGCGGTGGAGTATATGATACAGACCGGATGCAAACGCATCTTTTTTTACAGCGCCGCCCCTCACCTCGAAATCTCCAAGAACCGGCGGAACGGTTATCTGGATGCCATGAAGAAGTACCGGATTCCGGTAGACCAGAGCATGATCAAGCTGTGTGATACCCGCGAGAAAGCAATTGCCATTACTCCCGCCCTGCTGGAAGGCCCCGACCGTCCGGACGGTTTCTTTGCCATCAACGACGAAACAGCATCGGGCATCCTCTATTCCTGCAAACTGGTGGGACGGAAAGTGCCGGACGAAGTGTCCATCTGCGGGTTCACAGACGGAGCCATTGCCCAAAGCACAGACCCGAAACTGACCACGGTAGAGCAGCACGGCGAGGAGGTAGGCAAAAGTGCCATCAAGCTGCTGATAGAAAAACTGGAGGGAAACGATGAAGGAAAAAGCAGCAACAAAATCGTGCGGACCAATCTGGTGGTACGAGGAACAACGAAATAAACCGGGTTCACCACAGAGGACACAGAGGGCACAGAGAAGATTTTCTCTTAAAATAATCCGACAAACAAGAGATTAAAACTCTGTGCCCTCCGTGTCCTCCGTGGTGAATCCATTTCTAACGAAATCATTTATCATAAATATCATGAAAGTAAAACCTGACTTAAGTTTTTGGAAGCTGTGGAACATCAGCTTTGGTTTTTTCGGCGTACAGATTGCATACGCACTGCAAAGCGCCAACATCAGCCGCATATTTGCTACATTAGGCGCCGATCCGCACAGTCTGAGCTATTTCTGGATACTCCCTCCGTTAGCGGGAATCATCGTACAGCCCATCATCGGTTCGGCAAGCGACAAAACCTGGACACGCTTCGGGCGGCGCATCCCTTACCTTTTTGTAGGTTCGCTGATCGCGGTGCTCGTGATGTGCCTGCTGCCCAACGCAGGCAGTTTCGGCATGGCAGTGGGCACGGCGATGACCTTCGGACTGGTGTCGCTGATGTTCCTCGATACTTCGATCAACATGGCCATGCAGCCTTTCAAAATGCTGGTGGGCGACATGGTAAACGAGAAACAGAAGGGACTGGCCTACTCCATCCAGAGCTTCCTATGCAATGCCGGCAGCCTGGTAGGTTATCTGTTCCCGTTCATCTTCACGTTTATCGGCATCAGCAATACGGCGGGCAAGGGGACGGTACCCGATTCGGTGATTTACTCGTTCTACATCGGTGCCGCCATCCTGACCCTGTGCGTCATCTACACCACGGTAAAAGTGAAAGAGATGCCCCCGAAAGAGTTTGAAGAATTCCACGGTATCACAGCCGACGAAAAGAAAGAGAAAACCGACTTCATCTCTCTGCTGAAGCATGCCCCGAAAGTATTCTGGACGGTAGGCCTGGTACAGTTCTTCTGCTGGGCGGCCTTCATGTACATGTGGACGTATACCAACGGTGCCATCGCAGCCACCGTATGGGGCACCACCGACGTGCAGAGCGCAGGCTATCAGGAAGCGGGCAACTGGGTAGGCGTGCTGTTTGCCGTACAGGCCATCGGCTCGGTCATCTGGGCAGTGGTGCTCCCCCTGTTCAAGGCACGCAAGCAGGCCTACGCACTGAGCCTCGTGCTGGGTGGCGCCGGATTTATATCCACCCTCTTCTTCCACAACGAATACCTGCTGTTTGCCTCCTACCTACTGATCGGATGCGCCTGGGCAGCCATGCTCGCCCTGCCGTTCACCATCCTGACCAATTCTGTTTCGGGCAAGAACATGGGCGCTTACCTGGGATTGTTCAACGGGACCATCTGCGTTCCGCAAATTGTAGCGGCACTCGTCGGCGGAGGCATCCTCCACCTTGTCGGCGGACATCAGGTGAACATGCTGGTATTGGCGGGCGTACTGCTGATCGTGGGAGCCGTTTGCGTCTATTTCATCAAAGAGACGGTGGTGCATCACGAAGGGTAAGCCGGAGAGGCTGTGCGATAAATACTTGGCAATCGGGGGAAAGGCCCTAAAAAGTAATTCCTCCGGACTCACTTGTCCGGAGGAATTATACAAACAAAACAAATACTGTCCGTGTCTCCCCGACTGGGAAGTCAATTATCGGACTGCATGAATGCCATTAATTCACATGGGTAATACCCGATTCTTTCTGGATCAGACGGTAAGTCTTCACTACCGGCGCCCCATTGGCATACGTAGTCACGGTAAAGTTCATTTCGCGGGCATTTCCGAAATTCTGAGGGAAACGTGCCTTTACATTATACGAACCGTTAGCTGTTACCATATTGACTTTTCCTTCCGACTCTACCCATCGGTTATCTGCCTCTCCAAACGAGACAAGCACCGGACGTATCTCACTTTTATCGGTAGAAGGAGTGCCGCTGATGGTAAACATATATTTTTTTTGCTCTACAGAAAGCCCAAGATTATCAGGAATCTCTCCCGCTATAATAATCGTGTTTCCGTCCATCTTGATGCAGCCGGCCGCTGCCAGATCGGCATTCAGTTGTATCTCGGCGCTTTGGCAAAGCGTCGCCTTGTCTACCGTGCCGCTCTGAATGATGGTCATGTCCTTGGTCTCCATTGCTCCGCTGCCCATGTTGGCGGACGCATCCCAATGTCTCAGCGTCAGCGTGGCACGGCGCTCTTCTTTACCGATATTATCGGTCATGGAAAGGGCATGTATGCTTTGGGAGCCTAATAGAATATTAGATTTCTGTATCCAGTCGCAATCTTCGGGAATCACCACATCCACTGCTGTCAGGACTCCCCCTTCTTCCAATCCATGCACGAACGCTACGTCCAGGCCAAAAGGCGAACATTTGTAAACGTCCTCACCCTGCTTTAAAAACATGTTCCCCACCAGCGGACCAAAGCTATTGAAATTTTCCGTATACGTCGTAATGTCCAGATAATCCTGGTAAACGATATATTCATCAACTTTCTGCTTGCGATCAGTAGTATTGTACGTCACGAGGGACAGCTTTGCCGTACGCGGACGTCCGGTATTGTTCGCTTCCGTGACTTTCAGGTTGTAAGAGATATTGCTCATTCCCGAAGATCCGGCACTCTCTAACCCAACTTCCAGCCAATCACAATCTTCCGGCAATACGATACCGATCGGATTGATATCGCTATTGTTCGTGCCTTCGATAGTGGCGATCTTCACTGCTGAGAAACTTGGAGAAGGATACTTGATGGTCAGCGTCTTTGCAGCGGCATCCAAAGTCGCATTAGTAGATTCCGCTGTCAACTGGGCATTCGCATTCAATTTCCCCATCACGTCCTCCGTATCTACAGATTCTCCGTAGTTCCATTCGGCAACGGTGATGTCGGCAGTGACATTACCGGCACTGTTGTTGAGGTTGACAATGTAGCGGGTATTGACATCCATACCTTTGAAAGTACCGGTCATGCTGCTACCGAACTTGGCTTCCACCTCGATATCACCGCTACCGCCTATGCTGCCTGTAATTTTGACACTTGGGATATAATTATTAGTAGTCTCCGCCTCTATCGGCAAAGCGTACAGTGCGGCAGGAATCAGTTCCGCGTTCACCACGTCTGCCGCCGCCAAAGCTACAATATCGTAGTCCCCGGAGGTGGTTGCCTGCGGCGCTTTGCCGAACATCGTAGAGTTCCCCGCTCCCGAGAGTGTTACCTTTTTCACCGTGAAGCCTGTACCTACAGGGTTCTTGATGTCGATACGGGCCACACGGCGCACCAGCGTGGCATTGAGAGCCGTGCCTTCGGCAACGTCCTGATTGGTATACAATGTATTGAAATTCTGCGCCCCTGAGCCATCGTATTCGTTGCGCCCGATGACGGCGGTCATAGGCAGCCCCTTCTCAGCAGTGATGTTATTGCCATTTGCGCTGAGTGCGGTTTCAAGGATTTTCAAGTTATCCAAGCCGGAAAAGACCGACGCAGTGCTGCGGTCATTCCCCACCCCGGCGGTGGTGACGGCGAGAGCAGTCAGATTTGAAGTGTTACGCTCACCGTCGTTCACCACCAGCACAAATCTGCGGGTGCGCCCGTCGCCCTTAGGCACGCCATACGAAACCCGGTATCCGTCGCCCACGGGGGTGAGCACCAGGTCGTTTTCGTCGCCCAAAGCTTTATACCGGTAGATACGTTCCAGGGTATATCCCTTCAAGTCATCCGCACCGGTCCCGGTAATCGCCGCACTTGAACTCTGGTTGTTCAGGTCCACAAAACTGTACAGGTCCAGCTTTTCGATTTTCACTTCACCGGGCAAAGCGATGATGTTGTCGCCTGCCGCACGGGTGACCACAGTCCCTCCTAACCCATTGATTTTCATACTTACCAACTGTTCGCCACTCTTCAGCGGGACATCCGGCCGGTTTTCATTCTGCAACTCTTCGTTGCTGCAAGATGCCAATCCCAATAAAAAGGTGAAAGCCATCCATTTAAACAAAGAACTTCTTTTCATACACGTTCGTTTTTTAGTGTGTTAATACTATCTGTTGTAAAAGAATCATTTTACACCGTGGGGTTCTTGCCTCACAGTCAGCTTGCGTGTTTCACCATTGCGCAGCTCCACGCTGACCGTCGCCGTGCGGGGAGGCAGGTTGCCTATCTCCTCTACCGTCACAGGCACATACAAATCCGCCTTCAGGCTGATGCAAGGAGCGGTCACTTCGTAACCGGCATGCAGCCAGGACGCATCGACAGTCACCTTCACCGGTGCGGACAGCGCCGGATAGAGCAAGCCTACACAGAAGGGATTATCATTCACCCCACCCTCGGTGACAGTCAACTCAATCCTGTTCACAATGGCCTTTAATCGCTTTCCGGCTGCGGCAGGCCCACTCTCCCGAAGGATCTGGATGTACGTTTCATAGAATTTTACCTTATTGAATTCATCATCTCCCACACGGATCGGGTCACGCATGGCAACCCGGATTTCACTTCCCTCCATCCGGAGTTCGCCGGCTTCGCGCAGCGGGAGTCTCACCTCCACGTCATCGGCCATCTGTGCCGGGTCCGGATCGGCTTCCTGCACCACAAGCCAATCGGCCTCCACCGGTGCGTCACCGTTGTTCGCATCCCGATAGCGCATCCGGAAGGTGGCTTCACGAGGGTGTCCGGTCCTGTTTTCATCCACCCGGAAGTATAAGCTAACCGCACCGGGTGATGGCACCGATACCTTCTTCACCCAGTCATAATCTTCCCGGGCAAAAAATTCCAGATAGGAATCGCCGCCCCCGCCTGTCGCTCTCGTAACCACCTCGTGCCCGATCACCCGGAACGCAGCACCTCCAAACGCCGGCAAGCGGATGACCCGCGCGTCCGGATCGACACGACACAGATCCTTCATCAGCCCCACTCCCCGGACCTCCACCGAAGCCAACGCAGGACTGTGCGCCGCTGCCGGTTCCAGACAGACTGTATACTCCACAAAGCAGGTCTTCCCGTCTTTTTCGTACACAAAGCTGACAGGCACACGCAACGGATAATCGTTGCCGACGGTAACAAAAGAACCTCCGCCTATTCCGGCTCTAACCGTACGGGTTACGGCAGGTTGCTTCATCTCTAAAGTAGTTTGAAACGTTTCCGATGAAGGGTTGCCGGTTACCTGTCCCGTCCCGGCCGCCAGCCAGTCACATCCCTCGGGAATTTGAATCCCGATCGGTTTCGTATCTCCCGAGGCTCCGGTCAGGGTGACAATGGCAGGATTCGCTTCCCTCAGAATACCGTCCCTCAGTGTGATAGTGGTACCTGCCACCGTCACACCCGTTGCCGACGGTGCCACCTCCACTGTACATCCGGCGTTGAGCCTGTCCGAAAGATCGCCGGTATCTATTCCGTTCCCTTCGTCCCAGTCCGCCACCTCGAGGCTTACCCCCAGGTTGGCATCGTCGTTCCGCACCCGCAGCAAGTAACGGGTATTGGGCTTCATGATGCCCCGTGCCGTCAGCGGCAGTTCGTTGTTCATCAACTTCCCGGTGAGGCCGATCTCCACCTCCGTATCTGCTTTGAGCGGAAAAAGGTAGCAGGCTCCGGCAGTCTGTACGGCAGTGACGGATAGCGGAACGGCCTTATATTCCGTTACAGCAGCGCCCGCCGGTTCAGCGAAAAGAGCCATTTCCGCCGCAGCTTTCACCTGTATCCCCTCCACCCGGTATCCCGTAATGTCGGGATTCACAATATCGATGCGGCTCACCCCGCGCACCAGCCGCACCGAGAGCCCCCGATCGAGTTGCTGCGGGCTGAAAACGGGATCATCGCTTATCACCCCGTCGGAACTGATCACCCGGTGGGTCACTTTCGCGCTCATGGGCAGCAGCGGACATGCCGGAGGCAGATACGCCGTCCCGCCCGATTCCCGATCGGGTATCCACTTGAAGGTGCTGATTGCAGTGCCATAAGTCAGGTTTGCCCAATCCCCGGGCGGGTTGGCTATCCCGCGGTTGGCGCACACCAGGAAGGCCCGTTGGTGCGCGTCCCCTTCGGGCACCCCGATACCGGCATGATATCCGTCGGCATCGGGCAGCAACAGGAAGTCATTGTCTGTTCCGCCCGCCTCATAGCGGTACGTCCGTTCGTGCTTGAAGTTCGTCACATCTGTCTGCTCCGTAGTTCCGTCCCAGCTCACAAAGCAATAGACGGTGAGCGACCTCACCTCACACTCTCCCGCCAGTGTCAGGCTTTCGTTACCCGCACGGGTAGGCACGGCGCCTCCACCTGCCAGCCCGGTAAGCGAAAGATTCACGATCCGCTCACCGTCCGCCGGGGAGACCGGGAGGAAACCATCCTGCTCCGATACGTCGGAACAGGCGGAACCGCCCAGGGTGAGCAAAGCGGTGAGAAAAATAATAGGTATAGTCTGTTTCATAATTGTTTTGAGTATTATTCACCACAGAGGACACAGAGGGCACAGAGGGCACAGAGAATATCTTTCTCTTAAACATCCATATAAACAAGAGATTAAAAACTCTGTGTCCTCTGTGTCCTCTGTGGTGAGTTGTATTCATTTCTATTCCGTTACCGAGAAAGCAAGCTTCCGCCTCCCGAAGAATCCGCCTGATATATGGGGCGTTGCACCAGCGTATAAGTCGATGTCCGGATTGCTCCTCCTTCATAAGTCTGCACACTGAAGCTGACACTGCGGTCCGCGCCCGTCTCGTTGGGCAGCAGCCGCAGCTGGCGGACAAAGCCGGGCGGGGGACCGTCCCCCTCGCCTCCGCCACCCATCAAGACATCCCCCCGGCCTGCATATACAAGGCTCTCGTACAGCCAGCCGCACCCCGTGGGGATGATGACCCTCACCGGCTTCCGGCCCTCGCTGACCACGTGGCAGGGATCGGATATCGTCCACCGGGTATTCCTCTTGCCCACGTAGATGGTGTTTCCATCCATGTAGAGCTCGTCCACCGGATAGCCGTTTCCCAACCGGAGCCCGGCCGACGACGCCATCCGCGCGTACACCGCGGCAGACACCGGGGGTTGCACCAGCGTGTAGCGCCGCTCCTCCAATTGTGCGCCATCCAGCACCGTCGGGTCGGCAACGGTCGTCGAGAGAGGCCTTATGTCCCCACCCCCGCCACCGGTGCCGGAGGACCCGGAATGCGTGTTACGGCGCACCACAAGCACGGCCCGCCGTTCCGCACCGGTCAGGTTATCCCGCACTGCGGTCAGTATCCGCCGCCGGGGTATCAGGGCGCCGATGTCCAGCACATCTTCCAGGAAGACCGCCGCCCATGGGTCGCCCAGCGTCTCGACGTAGGCCGATCCGTCGGACTCGGGGCTCAAAGCCGCTTCCGCCGCCGTCCTTGCCGTCCCCACGCCACCCTGCGCCGTTTCAGGGTCGAGGCACAGGCTGACCTCCCCCATATAGGGAGAGAGCAGGATGGGAGTGGCTTCGTCCAGTGTCCAAGGCCGGGATAGCCACGAAGGGGTATCGCGCAGGCTCCCCCCCGCGGGCCACTCCCGGGGAATGGACGTGTTTTCCTCCGCCCCATAGCTGAAGCAGTCTTCCACCACCCTCCAGTCTTCGTAGCGCAAAGCGCCGGTGGCCGCGTCTTGCAGCACCAGGGTGAAGGTGGCGGGAGCCGTCGGGACTCTCCTCTGCCACACGGAGACGGAACGCATCGGGCCGCTTCCCGTTTCCCTCAGGTCGGCCACCTCTTCTTCGGTGGGTATCAGGTAAAGCCTCACTTCGGCGGTATTATCATCGGTCTGACTGTGCACCACCTTGACGCGGCCCTGTAGCGGCGCCGAGAGGATGACACCTATCGGGTCGGAATTGCCCGATGCGCCGGTAAAGCGGACGAAGGGATAACTCACGATCTGGTACGTGCGGTCCGATCCGGCCGGCACGAACTCCTTCGCCACCCACTCTTCGGTGGCCGGGACGGCATCGGACAGCGCCTCGGACATCAATCCCCCGCGCCCGGCAACGCAGGTATACGATTCCTGCGCCACACGGACCGTCCGCGTCGGCAGCTCTACCAGCCCGAAGCAAGACACGATGGGCCCGAGCCCGGTCCCGGTCGGCAACCGCCCAGTGACGGAGGCCACCTCGGTATTGTAGGTCGTCGCCGTCACCTCGGCGTCGATATCCGCCCCCTCGTCCCAAGGCAACACCTCGAGGGTGGCGGCCACATTGTTTTCGGCACTTTTGACGCGCACCACGTAACGGGAATTTGCCTCCAGCACAGCGGCAGGGATGGACACGGTGGTCTCCGCGCCCAGATAAGTCCCCTTCAAGGTGAGCGTGAAGGCTCCCGGAAAACTGTATACCGCCGCAGGCAGCCATTCGGCATCCGTCAGTGGCAACTCTATGGCGGCAGTGGCTGACGTACTTCCCACTGCTCTGTCGAACAAATTTGCCTTGTCCTGCCGGGTATAGCTCAGCCCGCTCAGGACAAACCGGCTGACAAACGGGTTACTGATGTCGATGCGTGCCACCCGCCGCCTGAGTTTCACCTTCAGCCCCCCGGCAAGGTCGGCCGCGGTGAAGACTGCCCCGTCGTCATACCGATAGGTTCCGTCGTTCATCAGCACCGGTTTGGGCACGTTGCTCGACATCGGGAAAGGAGCCGCCAGCGCGGCGGGCGGCCCGGCGGCGACGGCGGTCTGCCGTGTCAGTACCCCGCTCAATTGGGTGGCCGACGAACGGTCGGCCTCCGTAGCGGCCACCGCGGTGAGGTCCGCCGGCGCAGGCGTGTTAGCCAACATCAGGAAGCGTCGCTCGTAGGCATCCTCGGGCACCCCGATACCAAACCTATAGCCACCCGCCTGGGGGCTGAGCGTAAAGTCATTGGCGGCCCCGCCCTGCTCATAACTGTAAATCCGCTCCAGAGTGAGCGTCGAAGCATCGGACTCGCTGCCCGAAGTATTGACAAAACTGTATATCCGCAACGCCTGTATCTCGTTCTCGCCGGCGATCGTCTCTCCCGCATCCGCCTCCGTACGGCTGACAGGCACGCCTCCGCCGGAGCTAATTCCGTCGAGGCTGAACATCACCGCCTGCTCTCCGGGACGCAGGCGGACATCCCCGTTGATTTCCGATCCGGGTATGCCGTCGGCAGTGCACCCGGACAGCAGCAGGCAGATACCTGCCAGAAGAGCCATCGTAGTTTGTTTCATAATATGTATGTTTTTGATGTTCACCACAGAGGACACAGAGAATATATTTCTCTTAAATATCCTAATAAACAAGAGATTAAAACTCTGTGTCCTCTGTGTCCTCTGTGGTGAACCGTATTCATTTCTATTAGCGTTAAAAGCCGCTCCAAGTACCGAGGGGCCCGCTGTTCTTCCCCTGGCTGACGGTGAGCGTTTCGGTTTTCAGTCCGCCGCTCCCGTCGTGGTAGCTGATGTTGATCCGTCCGGTGCGGGCTGAGGACGCGCTGTTGGCATCTATATACAGCCCCATCATGTAGTGGCCGACATCGGCAGTATCGCCATCAGACGTTCCGTCTATCCTTCGCGAACAAGGTACCAACTTCATCCACGCGGCCCCCTGCACAATCTCCACCAGGATGGGATTCCGGTCTTTGCTGCGGATACTTACGCAGTATCCATCAGAATTAGCCACCCCTCCATTATTGGCAATGCTCAGCGTATTTCCGGAGCAGGAGACACCGGTGACCGCTCCGCTATTCGCCGTCTGGGAACAATCCACTTCATAGCCGGCGGAGGTGAGCTTCGTCGTGTCTCCCCCTCCCGCCTCCTGCTCCAGGGTATAGACGGTAGTCTCCAATCGGTTGGTAGTACTGTTCCAGCACCGGAGTGTCAGGCTCCCGGTGCGGGGCACGGAGCTGTGGAAATTGTCGGACATCAGGAGAAAGTTCTGACTCTGACCCTCACCCATCATTATCTTCCTCTGCCACTCCAGCCATCTGGCCTGTTCTGTCCAGCCGGACGCGAATCCCGCATCTTCCAGCACGAAAGGCATGCTTCCCGAATAGGGAAAGACGGGAAGAGTGATTTTATGATTCACCTCGTCCACCCGCCACGTGTCGTCGGGCGGAGTGATGGTGACAGGCGGAAAGTATTGCGCAGCCCCCGCAGCATCGCCCAAAACAGTGTTCAGCAGGGATGGCAGCAGATAGTCCACCTTCAGGGTATATTCGTCCACCTGCTGGGTTTTCGCCCCGGTAGCGGCGTCCGTACGGTGAGTCACGAGGCTGATCTTATAGGTTTCGGGAGCCCGGAAACTTTCCATCAACTGCTTTCCCGAAGCGGCATCCGACTTGGCCAGCCTCAACGGCACGACGTAGGTGCCTGTAGCGGTACTTGCCGTTCCCATCGAAAACAGGGGGGCATCCGCCGGCATGATCACGCCGATAGGGTTCGCGTCTCCGGCAGCTCCGGTAAAGGTGATCAGGGGCAAAAGGTCTGTCGCTGCCCTTCCGCGGCTGCCCGAAAGCCGGGAAAAATGGATCACCCGGTTGTCGGCATCTATTTCCGCTATGCTGCCGGCCTCGGGCATATCGGCATTCAGCGCCACCGTCACCCCGGCGTTCAGTTTCCCGAAGACATCGCCCTCGATGCCGTGCCCATCGTCCCAGGGCATGGCACGGAGAGACGCCACCGCGTTTCCGGCGGAATTCTTAATGGTTATCAGGTAGCGGGTGTTGGGCTTGAACCAGCTTCGGCCGTCGGTAATGACCAGCGTCGTCTCCACCCCGTAGAGCACGCCCGCCAGTTCGATCTTGAGCGTGCCGCCGTCATTGCCTGTTCCGCCCCAATATTGAAGCTGGGGCAGATAGAACACCGCCGGGAGAAATTCGGCGTTCTCCACAGGGAGATCGGGATAGTATCCGCGGGTGGAAATCTGTTCTCTCCCTTCCGCGTTGAACATCCACTCACCGATGTCGCTGACCTTGACCGAGCGGAGCTCGAAACCGGAGGCGGCGGGATTGTCAATGTCAAAGCGCGCCGCCTGCCGGGCGAGATCCACCCAGACGCCTTGCGCCAGCTTTTCGGCGGTAAAGTAGTTTTTCTCCTGATAGCCTCCTCCCGTCAGTTCCTGCCGCCAGTATCCGGTTCCCATCATGCAGAGGGGGCAGGCGATGGGGGCCAGGCTAAGCGGGGTGCCCTCCCGCCCTCCGGCCGGGAAGAACTGCGGGCAACCCACACTCACGAAACGGGTGGCCGTGCTGCGGTCGGCAAGCGCACCCGTGCCGCTGTCCTTAATGGAGACCGCCACCACATCGGCAGGCACACCGCCCCCATTCGCCACCAGCTTGAAGCAACGGCGGTATTCGTCTCTGGGCACACCGAACGTGACCCGGTAGCCATCCCCGTCGGAGGTCAGCAACAGGTCATTGTCCGCCGCTCCCTCCGTATAGCGGTAGACACGCTCCAGGGTCGATTCCCCGGAAGAACTCAGCATTTCCATCTCCTCTTCGGAGAATACCGTCCCGTCCTGCCGGATATTGACGAAGCAATACACCAGCAATTCTTTCACCTCGTTTTCGCCCGGCAGCACCACCGCATCCGTAGCCGCCCGGCTGACGGGCACTCCGCCACCTCCACCCAGGCCGGAGAGCCGGATACTGGCTTCCATCTCTCCGGGGCGCAACGTTATCTGTCCGCTCCCGGACGCTCCCCCCTGCTCCACCTCTACCGTACAGGCGGCAAGCAGAAAACAGCAGAGGGATGTTAGTAAAGATCGTTTCGTATTCATTTTCATCTGGTTTTGAGTATTATTCACCACAGAGGACACAGAGGGCACAGAGGATATATTTCTCTTAAACATCCATATAAACAAGAGATTAAAACTCTGTGTCCTCTGTGTACTCTGTGGTGAACTCTATTCATTTCTATTTTAGTTTTTCATTTCCATTCCGTCTAATTGGCCCCTATGCTTCCTCCCTCCTGCCATCCGGAGGGGTGGGTTTGCATAATCAGCGTCTGGTCTTTGCCGATCCGCACCGTGAGATCGAACTCCTGACAAATGTTCCGGCTCAGCCCGATGCCCATGACATCGAAATAGCGGCTGAGGTCTATCTCTTTCATCAACCCTTCTCCTTGTTCGGTGAGCTCCAGTACGAGACGGCTCCCGTCGGTGAGGCGGAGGGTGACAAAGGATGCCTTGACCTGAAAACCGGACTCGATGACGGCAGCAGCCCGATAGACCGACAGAGGTACACCGGTATCCTGCTTCGGGAAGGTATAATCTCCCCAGGTTTCGCCGCCGCAGAAGTGGTAGGCGGTATGCAATCCGCGCAGGCGCATCACCGGCGACCGGGCCGAACGTACCTCCGCAGGGATGTCGTCTTTCCACTCCACTGTCAGGTTAAGCCGGGCATGGGCATGCATCAGCCCCACGGTCAACTCGTTCACTCCATATTCGGATACCTTGAATGTAGCGGTTCCATAATAAAGCCTGCCTACGTTGGCATACTCCGCCGAAGCCTCTTTGCCACCATAGGGCAAGGCATGCAGCCTGCCGTCCTCCATACGGCTACCGTGCGGATTTATCTCCTCCATACGGCAACTTCCGCCGGGCGCATTGCCCCACACCACCAGCCGGTAGGTGCCGGGCGGCAGTGTAAGCATGCCCACCCCCGCCTCGCACGAATCACCCGGAAACTCTCCCACCAGCACACTGTCCTCGGTATAAACAAACTGGCGGAAGTCCTCCACCGGATAATCTCCCGTAGCAAAGCCGCGCCCGTCGGAAGTCACATAATGTATCAGCACATTGTAGGGACATGTCCGCATTTCATACTCCAGGGTACATGAAGCCAGGAAGAGGAGGTATACAAAAGCCGGCCACTTCCAATGCCTCCACACCTCCTTCCGCCGCAGGAAAGCAGAAGGAGAAGCGCTTAAAGTTGCAAATATGTCTGTCGTTGTTTTCAAGGTTGCTCACTTTTTTTTCTTTCCCATTCCACCACAAACTCAGTGCGCCTCAGTCCGGGGAACCAATCCTTCAACATCGTCCGGTAAGGATCACCGTGTCCTATCTCCATCAGCCGCAGTTCACGTCCGTCAAAAAGAGGCACTTCGCGGATGATACGCAAGGCATCCGCCGCCCACGACGGATTTCGGCGGATCACCATCTCTTCAAGCCCTTCCCAATCCTCGGCAACCGCTTTCAGATTGAATACCGAATGATTAGGCAAATCATATACCTCGCTCAGATATTCCATCACACCCACAATGCGGCGGTTAGCCAAATTCACATTATGATCATAACGTCCCTCGGGCGAAGCATAGCCGGTGAGCCGGATGGAGCGCACCGTCACTGTAGTATCCGCCAGCAGAGGACGCAGCAGGCTGTCGATGCGCGCCAGCTCCCTCCGGTTAGTGGAGAAAGCAGGCAACACCCGGGTGACATTGACCGGGTATTGGATATACATCACGCCCCGCCCCGACTCTAACCGCAGGTTGCCCGATGCCGTGAGTGTATCGCGTCCGGCGTGCAGGCTGTCCAATGCCCGGCGATAACGTTCGTTCTGTTCTTCTATCCGACTCAGCACCAGGCGGAGACTATCCGCTTCGCGCCGGTTGCGGAGCGACATTTCGTAGGCAGTACGTGCATCGGACGGAGCCGTAGCGGCAGGCGGGCATCCCAGACGATAAACCAGGGAAACCGCCGCACGGGTAGGCCCCCAATAATGTCGCTTAAAACGTGCTTCCATCACAGCGCATCCCCGGCAACGATAACGATCGTACTTCAGAAGGGCATATCCCACACCGAGCGACGCCTCTATCCCCCAACGTCCCGCCAGTCGGTGATAATATCCATAAGTGAGCCCGCCTCCATAGACAGTACCCCGATAATGATGGTGTTTCAGCGCATGTATAAAAGGGATGCCGCCCACATCGAACCGCCCCGCCAAAGCATGTGCCCCCACAAAGTGGCGGCTAAACGGACGATCGAACCAATAACGCGTCTCCACTTCAGCCAGATAATGCCTCAAACTGAAGTCTCCCCGGAAATCAATCAGATTGTAGGCGCCCCAGATCTCCGCACTCATACGAGGCGAAAAGGCATACTCCACTCCGAGGTTAGGCGTGGTGGTAGCCGCATGCAGCAAGTTCACCTTCAACGCCAACCGTTGCTGGGCCCGAAAGGGTAACACCCCGATTGCCAACATAAGAATAGAGATAAGTATCCGGTTCATATTCACTCGTTTTTCAGATTTTTCAGATAGGGATAATGAAAACGTGCCAAGTCTTCGAAAGGATAGTGCACATACACTGCGAGAAACATATCGAAAGGGTCAAAGGGCCAATCGGAACTGCCGGTGCAAAGTTGCCGGCGTAAATCGGTCACCAGTTCACACACTGCAGGGCACATACGCAAAACTCCAAAACGATAGGTTATCTGATCGGCCACCATTTCAAGTGCTTGTAAAAAAGGACGGAAAGGAGCATGACGCAAATGCCGGAAACTGACACAAAGAAAATAACAGCACTCTTGGGCAGAAACCAACCAACGGGTATACGAAGGAATAAATACCATTTGTTTGGATCTGACTTCCGTCTCCATGCCGCTATCCGGCAAAGACACCACTGCCACTCCCCGCTGCAGAAAAAGCAGGAGGAACTGTTCACCTGAGTTCTCTTCCATGCAGTTTTGTGCAGGACAAGTGTATTCACAGAATCGAAAATCGGATTTAACATCTTGATATTCAATCCACTTAGTCTCAAAACTATAATTCATACCGTTTCGTTTGTGTTTCAAAAAACGTACGTCTTTTGAAACACTGTTTTTTCGTCTTTTCGCCTGTATCTCTATGTATCAGCTTTTCAAGTCCATCGGCCATTGAGCAGAAGTTCCAAACAAGCGAAAGCACCCACCAACACGGCTTTTGACAGAATAAAACATATTTTTCAAAAAATATTATTTATAAATTATTTGGATAAACAAAAAGAAGACATTATTTTTGTGCCAAAAGACGTACGTTTTTTGAAACACTAATACTTCAATACCACACTTATAATCAATGATATATAATAATGTATATGAAGTTTCCAAAATTGTTAAACAACGTTATCGTCTCTCTTAATATGTTCGTATTTCACTAATATACCTTAATTTTGCAGCTTCATTTATTGTAAATAATAATAAAAGAATGAAGAAAGAATTTTTTTTAAATGTGAGGCTGAAATCAACGAAGGAAGCCTGAAATTAGTGTTTGAAGACCCGGAAGAGATTCTGGAAGTATGTAACAAGATTTACTCTACGAAAGAGGATCGAATTGTCATACAAAGAGAAAGAAATCAGTTACTTACGTTTGCTCTCCGGAATGCGGTCAGTCTTGATACCTTCGATCCGGACAAGCCGTTCATCCCCCATCTGACACACCAGCTATGCCGTGCCTATGACTTCCGGAGCATCTACCGTCCCCAACAGTCCGTATCGGAGGAATACATTGAAAGAGAGCTGTTTAAGCTCTGGAACGAGATGAAAGAGAAAAACAATGAAGAAACACTCCGGAAGGCGTAGAACGGCCCCGGAGGATTATATGGAAATACGCACCCGAAGCCCTACCTTTGCTGCTGCAGAATAGGTTTGAAAGAAAGCATTCTGCACAGAATCAAATCATTTAACTTGCACTATTATGAAATACGAATTATTTTTCCGCTATCGCGTCAGCATGATGTCCGACGACCGGGTGATCGCCCTATGCGAACAGAACGGCATAGAAGGCATAGGTATTTATACCGTCCTGCTGGCCGAGTTACGACAACACGAGGGGTATCGCTGCGCCTTTGCTTCACTGCCTGCACTGGCACGCCGCTGGAATGTATCCCCGGAAAAGCTGCAAAAGATAGTGTGCGACTTCCGCCTGTTCCGCCTCTACGCGGAAGACGAAAGCGGGCGCAGCTTCTCAAGCATCTATCTCGACGAAGAGATGAACACCGAACCGGATACCCCCGTCCGGAACCGCATTTCAACCGGGACGGACCGTCGAGAATCCGCTGCAACCGGGACTGCGGTTGCCGGAGCCACCACCGCGGGTGGGGTGAAAGTCACCGTGAAACGTGCTGCCAACGGGCGTTTCACCGCAACACGGTGTAAGAAAAAGAATATATTAAAAGAAAAAGAAGAAGAAGAGATAATCAGGGCTGCCCCCGAGCCTCCTTCCGTCCCAATAACGGAACCGCCCCGACAGCCCTCGCCGCAAAGCTGGGAAACATACGTGGAGAGTGCTTTCGGCGAACAGTCGTGGCTGGAGGTGCAGGCCATGCACTCAGGCATGGGCTTCCGCTTCATGGAGCTGCTGCCACACATCCGGACATTCTTCAAGCAACATATCGTGACGTATGGCAAAGAGCAAACCCTCTTCTCCATAGCCGACGCCAAAAGTTACTTCAGCAACTTCATCCGTCGCGGCTCTGCCACCCGGCAGGCGCTGGACACTGTGCTGAACCGCCTGGAAACAACCGAACGCCGAGCAGACGCTTACCGCTTTGAGCAGCGCGACCCGCTGACAGGAGCCCGCTCTTATTGCGGAGAGCACATCCCGGACGAAGCACCGCCCCGCCCGTCGGAGAACGCCGTGTGGAGCTCCGAGTCGGGGAAGTGGACGGAATGACGGCACCACCGGAGACTAATGGCGGCAGGGAGAACGGTCTCTGCCGGCAGGAAACGTAAAGAAAACTAATATCGCTCTTTGACTTATCGGAAACGGACATTCACCACAAAGTAACACGGAGTTTTTTTTAGACAAAAGAACAAAAGGACAAATTATTCTTTATGTGTTCTTATGTTCTTTTGTCTGAAAACTCACCACAGAGTAACACAGAGTTTTTTTAGACAAAAGAACAAATTATTCTTTATGTATTCTTTTGTTCTTCTGTCTGAAAACAGGCAGGGCGCAGCCAATTAATCTCTGTGTGAGACTTTGTGATAAATTAAACAGGCTCTAATTTGGAATCATCCCTTTTAAAAGCTATATTTGCGGGATATGAATACAAAGAGGAGGTACGATAATGGATTATACAGACAGATATATCCGATTTGACTGGGCGGTGAAACGGCTGTTGCGCAATAAAGCCAACTTCGGCGTGCTGGAGGGTTTCCTCACAGTGCTGCTGAACGAACCGATACGCATCGTAGAGATACTGGAAAGTGAAGGAAACCAACAGTGCGAAAACGAGAAATTCAACCGCGTGGACATCAAGGCCCGGAACAGCAAAGACGAAATCATCATCGTAGAGGTGCAGAACACCCGCGAAATCTATTATCTGGAGCGAATCCTCTTCGGAGTGGCAAAGGCCATCACAGAGCATATCGAACTGGGAGAACTCTACTCCGAGGTGAAGAAGGTGTACTCCGTCAGCATACTCTATTTCGACATCGGACGGGGAAACGACTACCTGTATCACGGGCAGAACACTTTCGTGGGGGTACATACAGGAGACTTCCTTGAAGTGACCACTAAAGAGAAGAACGCCATCATACGGAAACTGCCTGCCGAAATCTTCCCCGAATACTTCCTGATCCGGGTGAACGAATTCAACAAAGTAGCCGTCACTCCCCTCGAAGAATGGATTGAATATCTCAAAACCGGTATCATCCGCCCGGATACAAAAGCACCCGGACTGGAAGAGGCACGCCGGAAACTGATTTATTACAACATGGATAAAAAAGAACGATTGGCGTATGACGAGCATATCAATGCTGTCATGATACAAAATGACGTGCTGAGTACAGCCGCACTGGAAGGCAGACAAGAAGGCAGACAGGAAGGCAGACAGGAAGGATTTGAGAAAGGACGGATCGAAGAGAAAAGAGAAAACGCCCGAAAGATGAAATCACTGAACCTCCCGCCCGAAACCATTCACCAAATAACGGGCCTGCCCATTGAAGAAATAGAAAAGCTATCTTAAGGATACTCACCACAGAGTAACACAGAGTAGCACAGAGTTTTTTTTAGACAGATGAACAAAAGAACAAAAGAACAAAAGATTCTTTATGTGTTCTTATGTTCTTTTGTCTGAAAACTCACCACAAAGTATCACCAAGTTTTTTGGACATAAGAACAAAAGAACAAATTATCCTTTATGTGTTCTTATGTTCTTTTGTCTGAAAACTTACTACAGAGCGCAGCCAATTAATCTCTCTGTGCCCTCTGTGTCCTCTGTGGTGAAATCAAAACCATTACCCAGATTTCCGTTTCCGGCAAGTTTAGAGCAAACGCCTAAAAACAAATGGAAATCGACCATGAAATCATTTAATTTTCGTGAACTCGGCATCGAATTTGATGCCTACGGCCGCACAGCAGGCCACATCAAGACCAAATGCCCCCGATGTATCGGGCAGAGAAGCAACAAAAGTGACAAGTCCCTTTCGGTGGACCTGGACTCAGGACTCTACAAATGCCATTACTGCGGATGGAGCGGAGTGGCAGACGACGGAAGCGGAAAGCATGGCGGACGAAAGACAGGAGATCCGCTGGTGGACTTCCCCGCCGAAAGAAACCGGACAAGCCCCCGGCCAACAGCCCCGGACGGCACCGCTGCCCCCCAACATCCCCAAAAACCTGCCAACGAAACCCCTCTCACTCCGGTGCAACTGAAATGGCTGGCGGACGAACGCCACATCAGTGCACACGCGGCGGAACAACTGCACATCACCTCGTCGGTGCAATACATGCCCCAAAGCGGACTTGAAGAACCCTGTCTCTGCTTCAACTATCTGGAAGAGGGACGGCTGGTAAACATCAAGTTCCGTGCCACGCTCCATAAACACTTCAAAATGCTCACCGGAGCGGAACTGATTCCCTACAACATCGACGGCATCAAAGGCACCCCGGAATGTATCATCACCGAAGGAGAGTTGGATGCAGCCGCCTTTGTCACGGCAGGGCGCACTGACGTGATATCGGTGCCCGGAGGTGCCAACCGTAACCTGAAGTGGATGGACCGCTTTGTGGACAGCCATTTCGAAGATAAGCGGGTGATCTACATAGCCGGCGATGCCGACCCGAAAGGGGAAGAACTGAAACAGGAGTTGCTCCGCCGCCTGGGACGCGAACGTTGCAGGGTGGTCAGCTACGGCGAAGGGTGCAAAGACGCCAACGAGCTCTTGGTAAAGGCAGGTCCGGAAGCATTGTCGCAGGCGCTTGCCGACGCTCCGGAGATGCCGTTGGAAGGCGTATATACAGCGGCCGATGTGGACGAAGAGATGCGCATACTTTTTGAAAACGGACTGTCACGGGGAGCGGAAACGGGACTGAAGAACCTGGACGACCTCTGCACCTTCGAGACCGGAAGGCTCTGCGTCATCACGGGACACCCGGGCGACGGAAAATCGGAGTTCACGGACGAACTGGTGCTGCGCCTCTGCCTCAACCACCAATGGCGGACAGCTTATTTCAGCCCCGAAAACCAACCCCTCCCCTATCACCTGGCCAAACTGACCGAAAAACTGACCGGACAGCGTTTCCGCAAGGGACTGATGACCGAAATGCTCTACGAGAAAGCGCAACGCTATCTGGCGGAAAACATTTCGAGCATCCTGCCCAAAGAAGATTTCACCGTAGAATCGATACTGGAACGGGCACGCCAACTGGTGAGGAGGCGGGGCATCCGCATACTGGTACTGGACCCTTTCAACCGGCTGGAACACCGCATCCCGGGCGGACAGACGGAAACGCAATATATCTCGGCATTCCTCGACCTGCTGGCAAACTTCGCACAAAGGCACCAATGCCTCGTCATCCTCGTGGCACATCCACGCAAGATGCAGACAGACCCGCTGACGAAACGCCTGCCCGTACCCACGCTGCAGGACATCAACGGATCGGCGGCATTCGTCAATAAATGTGACTTCGGACTGGTGATAGAGCGCGACCGGCAGGCAGGGGTGACACGGGTACACGTGAAAAAAGTGAAATTCCGCCATTTAGGGAATATCGGCGAGTGCAGCTTTGTGTTCAACCCGGTCAACGGGCGATACTCACCCTGCGAAGAGGACGCCACGGCGGAACGCACCGGCGACCGGATACGGAACACACAGTTCGACTCCAAACACTGGTTCGGAATGGGCGGAAATGCGGAGACTGAAAAAACACTCGATTTCCTGCCGTGAAAGGCCGCCCCGCCATCGTCATCCCGGTTCGCCGATCGCCTCTACGATCAGTTCCACCTGGGCGGGCGTATAGCGCTTGTCTTTAGTACGCAGCCCGGTAGCGGAAAGGGCCTCCGTCAGACCGGGAGACTTGCCGATCCATTTGCGCAATTCGCTTGCGGCACTCTTAGGACTGATTTCGGGCATATAGAGCGAGGCCAGTTCGGACTTGCCATAACTCTTTATCCGGAACTTTTTCTCTGTGGTTTCTGGTTTCTTTTCCATACTGTTTTTTTGAGTTGGGTTCACCACAGAGGACGCAGAGGACACAGAGGACACAGAGAATATTTTTCTCTTAAATATCTTAATAAACAAGAATTTAAAACTCTGTGTCCTCCGTGTACTCTGTGGTGAACCGGATTCATTTTTGCTTTGTGACACTTATTGATTCAGAGTACTAAGATACTAAAAAAGCAGTGGACGGGCAAGGCTTCTTGTCCGTTTTTATCTTCAAAAAGGCACTTACGGGACCAAAGAGCCGCCAATGCCCGCATCTTGCCCCGGACAGCCTGTGGGATAAAGCATAAGTACTACCTTTACATCGTAATCAGAAAGGCCTTGATGTATTACAGAAAGAAAACATTTTATGAATCCAAAAAACATTTTATTATGGCAGTACCTGTGATGCGCTATCAGCGCTACAAAGATCTGAGCGACAAATCGTCGCCCCAAAAGTATTATCTGAAACAAGAGCCGGGCAGCTCCAAAACAGCTACCATCGCCTCCATCGCCAAAGAGATAGAAATCACCGGAGCCCTGAGCGCGGAAGACGTGACACACGTCATGCAGGCATTCGTCCGGCAACTGAAAAAGTCGCTGGTGGAGGGAAACAAAGTGAAGGTGGACGGGCTCGGTACGTTCTACATCACGCTGACTTCCGCCGGAACGGAAACGGAAAAAGAGTGTACCGTAAAGGGTATCAGGCGTGTGCATATCCGCTTTGCCGTGGACAACAGCCTGCGACTGGCAAACGACAGCACGGCTACCACCCGCGGAGGAGAGAACAATGTGTCGTTCTACATCAAGAGTGAAACGCCCTCCGGCGACGGAGATATTGTAGATGATCCGACGGCATAAAAATGAATATTTTAAAACACACGAAGCAATGAAAAAAACAATCTGGCACAAAGTGCTGAAAGTGGTGATAGCCGTGGCTACTGCCATACTCGGAGCATTGGGAGTCAACGCAATGAATCCTTAGACGATCGATTATCGACATGAATACCCTGCGGGACCCTGTGTCCCTCCACGGTAAAAAAAAGACTTTTGATGCACAATGATTGTGCATCAGAAGTTTTTTTTGTATCTTAGGTGCCGATCTAAAAAACACAATCCCAATGACCATGAAAAAATTCCTCAAGGTAGACGAATGGAACATCATAGAAGAAGGTTTTCACGCCGACAACCTTCGCGCTTCGGAAAGTATATTCAGCCTCGGTAACGGACGTTTCGGACAGCGAGGCAATTTTGAAGAGTCCTACAGCAGCGACTCCCTGCAGGGATCATACGTAGCAGGAATCACTTTTCTGGACCGCACCCGTGTGGGATGGTGGAAAAACGGTTACCCGCGATTCTTCTCACGCATACCGAACACTCCGGACTGGAGCGGCATCTACGTGCGCCTGATCGACGAGGAACTGGATCTGGCACACTGGGATGTGGAGAGCTATGAACGCAGGCTGGACATGAAGGCGGGAATCTCGTACCGTGACTTCAGGGTGACTTCGCCCAAAGGCAACACGCTGGAAGTGCACGTAGAGCATATCAACAGCATGGACAACCAGAACCTGTGTCTGATAAAATACAGTGTGACATCGGTGAACTATGAAGGCAAAATCTCGCTGGTACCCTATCTGAACGGCGACGTAAAGCACGAAAGCGCCAATTTCGACGAAAAGATGTGGAACATCCTGCGCGCCGAAACCACCAACGACTACGCTTACCTCTGGGCGCAAACCCGGCGGGAAGATTCACAAATCTGCTGCGCACTGACGTACCGTTTTTTCAGGAACAGCAAACAGATAAGCGTCAGCCCCATCAAGATAGAAAAAGAAAAACTGACAGGATTCAGCGCCGGAGCAGACGTGAAGCCCGGCGAGAAGGTGACTCTTATCAAGTACACCGCCATCGTGTCGTCGCTGCAATGTGACCGTCAGGAGTTGGTAGAGCGCGCTGTGAACGAAGCCAAAGCAGCCAGGGAGCAGGGATGGGAATCGCTGACGGCAGCCCATAAGGAGCGGTGGGCAAAAATCTGGGAGGAGACGGACGTGGAGATCAAAGGAGACCCGGAAGCACAGCAGGGCATACGGTTCAACATCTTCCAGCTGAACCAGAGCTATCAGGGAGACGACGAGCGGCTGAACATCGGTCCGAAGGGATTCACGGGAGAAAAATACGGCGGCAACACGCAATGGAACACAGAATTGTGCTGTGTGCCCTACTTCCTGCTGTCCACCCCGAGAGAAGTGTGCCGCAAACTGTTGCTCTACCGCTATAACCAGTTGCCCAAAGCCATCGAAAACGCACGTAAACTGGGATTTACCGACGGGGCGGCACTCTATCCGATGGTGACCATCCACGGAGAAGAATGCCACAACGAGTGGGAAATCACTTTCGAAGAGATACACCGCAACAACATCATAGTATATGCCATCATGCAGTATGCCAGGGTGACAGGCAACAAAGAGTACATTGCCCGCTACGGACTGGAGGTGATGATTGCCATCTGCCGGTTCTGGAGCCAGCGGGTATCCTACTCGCAGGCACGGCAAAAATTTGTGCTGTTGGGAGTGACGGGGCCTAACGAATACGAAAACAACGTCAACAACAACTGGTACACCAACTTCTCCTGCGTGCAATGCCTGCAAAGCACCATAGACAGCATCGAGATGGTGGCCCACGAATTTCCGGAAGAGTATGCACGGGTGCGCCGTGTCACCCGCTTCAATTATGCCGAAGAGACTTCGCGCTGGCAGAAGATCATCGACGGAATGTATCTCCCCCGGGACGAACAACAGGGCATCTTCATACAGGATGACGGCTATCCGGACAAGGAGCTGACCACGGTGGACGATATCCCGGCAAACGAACGGCCGATCAACCAATGGTGGTCATGGGACCGTATCCTGCGTTCGTGCTACATCAAGCAGAGCGACGTGCTGTTAGGACTGTTCCTGTATTACGAAAACTTTGACCGTGAAACGATTCTCCGGAACTTCCGGTTCTACGAACCCCGTACCGTACACGAATCATCCCTGTCACCTTTTGTCCACGCCATTCTGGCTGCCTGGATAGGCGACACGGAAGAAGCCTACCGCCTCTTCCTGCATGCCACGCGCCTGGATCTGGACGACTATAATAATGAGGTGCACCAAGGGTTGCACATCACAAGCATGGCGGGAAGTTGGCAGGTCATCGTACGCGGATTTGCGGGAATGAAAATACTGGACGGACAGCTCGACTTCAACCCCATCATCCCCCAAGCGTGGGACAGCTATACATTCAAAGTAAATTTCCGTGGATGCACCCTGCAGATGAAAGTCGAAAAACAGGCGATAAAAATCTCTCTTTTAGAAGGATGTGAGTTGAACATCCGTATCTCCGAAGTTGTTTATAACCTGAAAAAGGGTAAAGATTTGACTGTACCGAGGCAGAAATAAACGATCGACGTCGCCAAGCCTCGCCACACCCGCCTCAGGTTGTTAATAATATTAAATTATCAAACCGGAAAACTGTTTATAGTTTTTCAGTTTCATATCTTTGCCCCCTCAAAATGAGACTAAACAGACTCTTAATCAATGGGAAATATGAGAAAAAACTATGGATGTATCCTCGCAGCACTTATTCTATTAACGGCTTGCGGACAAAAGAAAGAAGACAATGCGGCAACAGTACGCCCCGTAAAGACGGCCAGGGTAGAGTCCCGGTCGGAAATCAGAAAGGACTTTTCGGGCATTGTAGAAGCTGTAGATTATGTGAAACTGGCCTTCCGCGTGAGCGGACAGATCATCAACCTGCCGGTGGTAGAAGGCCAGCGGGTCAAAAAAGGACAACTGATTGCGGCCATCGACCCGCGCGACCTGGCCTTACAGTATGCAGCAGACAAATCGGCTTACGAAACCGCCGCTGCCCAAGTGGAACGTAACAAACGATTATTGGCACGGCAGGCTATCTCGGTACAAGAATATGAAATCAGCGTATCGACTTTCCAACAAAAGAAATCGGCTTACGAACTTTCGAGCAACAATATGCGCGACACCAAACTGACCGCCCCTTTCGACGGGTCTATCGAGAAAAGGTTAGTGGAGAACTATCAGCGCGTGAACTCGGGCGAAGGCATTGTGCAGCTGGTCAACACCAAGAAACTGCGCATCAAGTTCACCATCCCCGATGCTTACCTTTATCTGCTCCGTTCCAAAGACCAACACTTCCGCGTGGAGTTCGATACATACCGCGGACACATCTTCAATGCCAAACTGGAGGAATATCTCGACATCTCGACGGACGGTACGGGTATCCCGGTGACGATCACCATCGACGATCCCGCTTTCGACCATGCCCTGTATGAGGTGAAACCGGGTTTCACGTGCAGCATCCGCTTCTCGGCCGATGTAGGTCCGTTTCTGGAAGAAACCATGACGGTAGTGCCCCTGAGTGCCATATTCGGTGAAAGCGAAGGAAACAAAACCTACGTGTGGGTACTGAACGGGAATCAGGTAAACCGCCGTGAAGTAACCGTTTACTCTCCGACGGGAGACGCACAGGCCTTTATCTCGAAAGGACTGAAAGCAGGGGAAACGGTAATAATAGCCGGCGTAACACAACTGGTGGAAGGCGAAACGGTGAAGGAACTGAAATAAGAGTGCCCACTCAACGCAATAATTAATTTCACCACAGATTACACGGATTAACACAGATTTTTTAATCTTATTATCAATAATATAAATCATTAATCTGTGAAAATCCGTGTAATCTGTGGTGCACTCAAAACCATATACAATCATGAATTTAGCCAAATATTCATTAGACAATACCAAAGTCATCTACTTCTTTCTGGCTGTATTGCTGATCGGAGGTATCTCCTCTTTCAGCAGCCTGGGCAAGAAGGAAGATGCTCCTTTTGTCATCAAATCGGCCGTCATCATGACGCGCTATCCCGGTGCCGAGCCCGCCGAAGTGGAACGGCTGATCACTGAGCCCATCTCCCGTGAGATACAGAGCATGAGCGGAGTATACAAGATCAAGTCCGAATCCATGTACGGCATTTCCAAAATCACGTTCGAACTGCTCCCCTCGCTACCGGCCTCCTCCATCCCCCAGAAATGGGACGAACTGCGGCGCAAAGTGCTCAACATACAACCCCAATTGCCAAGCGGAGCTTCGGTACCCACAGTATCGGACGACTTCGGTGACGTATTCGGTATCTACTACGGCCTGACAGCCGACGACGGATTCAGCTACGAAGAAATGAGGGACTGGGCCGAACGCATCAAGACACAGGTGGTCACTGCCGACGGGGTGATGAAAGTCGCACTGTTCGGCACACAGACCGAGGTGGTGAATATATTCGTCTCGGTGAACAAGCTGGCAGGCATGGGTATCGATCCCAAACAGCTGGCAAGCCTGCTGCAATCGCAGAACCAGATTATCAACACCGGAGAAATCAGCGCCGGCGAACAGCAGTTGCGCATAGTAGCCAACGGTATGTATACCACGGTGGACGACATCCGGAACCAGGTAATCACCACCCGCGCCGGACAGGTAAAACTGGGTGACATCGCCGTCATAGAGAAAGGATACATGGACCCGCCGGGCACCATCATGCGTGTCAATGGCAAACGTGCCATCGGTATCGGCGTATCTACCGACCCGCAACGCGACGTGGTGCTGACGGGTGAGATGGTAGACCAGAAATTGGCCGAACTCCTCCCACTGATGCCTGTGGGACTGAACCTGGAAAGCCTTTATCTTGAAAACGTCATAGCCAAAGAGGCGAACAACGGATTTATCATCAACCTGATTGAGTCGATCCTGATCGTAATTGTCATCATCATGCTGGTGATGGGGATGCGTGCCGGAGTATTGATCGGCTCTTCACTGGTCTTCTCCATCGGAGGTACGCTGCTTATCATGTCCTTCATGGGTGTAGGACTCAACCGTACGTCACTGGCGGGATTTATCATCGCCATGGGTATGCTGGTGGACAACGCCATCGTGGTGACGGACAATGCGCAGATAGCCATCGCCCGCGGAGTGGACCGCCGGAAAGCATTGATCGACGGAGCCACCGGACCACAATGGGGATTGCTGGGAGCCACGTTCATCGCCATCTGCTCGTTCCTGCCGCTTTATCTGGCACCTTCGTCCGTGGCGGAAATCGTGAAGCCGCTTTTCGTCGTACTGGCCATCTCACTGGGATTGAGCTGGGTGCTGGCACTGACACAAACCACCGTATTCGGAAACTTTATCCTGAAAGCCAAGGCCAAAAATGCAGGCAAAGATCCGTACGACAAACCGTTCTACCACAAATTCGAAAAGATACTGAGCGTCCTGATCCGGCGCAAAATTGTGACGTTAGGGTCGATGATCGTGCTCTTCATCGTCTCACTGGTGGTGATGGGAATGATGCCGCAAAACTTCTTCCCGTCACTGGACAAGCCCTACTTCCGCGCCGACGTGTTTTATCCGGACGGATATGGGGTGAACGACGTGGCCCGGGAGATGAAGAAAGTGGAAGCCCATCTGCAAAAACTGCCGGAAGTGAAAAAAGTATCGATCACCTTCGGAAGCACTCCGCTGCGTTACTACCTGGCGTCTACCTCCGTAGGGCCGAAGCCGAACTTTGCCAATGTATTGGTGGAACTGAACGACAGCAAGTATACCAAAGAGTATGAAGAACAGTTCGACGGTTACATGAAAGCCAACTTTCCGAATGCCATCACCCGTACGAGCCTCTTCAAACTGTCGCCGGCTGTGGATGCAGCCATCGAAATCGGTTTCATCGGGCCCAATGTGGACACGCTGGTGGCACTGACCAACCAGGCACTGGAGATCATGCACCGGAACCCTGACCTTATTAATATACGTAACTCGTGGGGAAATAAAATACCCATCTGGAAACCGATCTACAGCCCGGAACGGGCACAACCCCTGGGAGTCTCCCGCCAAGGCATGGCTCAAAGCATCCAGATCGGGACAAACGGCATGACTCTCGGTGAATTCCGCGAAGGAGACCAGGTGCTGCCGATTCTGCTGAAAGGCAACAGTGTGACGGATTCCTTCCGCATCAACGACCTGCGTACATTACCGGTATTCGGCAACGGGCCGGAAACCACCAGTCTGGAGCAGGTAGTGTCGGAGTTCGACTTCCGCTATCGCTTCTCAAATGTGAAGGATTACAACCGCCAGATGGTGATGATGGCGCAATGCGATCCCCGGAGGGGAGTGAATGCCATCGCGGCCTTCAACCAGATATGGTCGCAGGTGCAAAAAGAGATCAAGGTTCCGGAAGGATACACCCTGAAATACTTCGGCGAACAGGAAAGCCAGGTGGAATCGAACGAAGCTCTGGCAAAAAACCTGCCGCTGACCTTCTTCCTGATGTTCACCACCCTGCTGCTGCTGTTTAAAACCTACCGCAAGCCGACGGTAATCTTGCTGATGCTGCCGCTGATATTTATCGGTATCGTACTGGGATTGCTGCTGTTAGGCAAGTCGTTCGACTTCTTCGCCATCCTCGGTTTGCTGGGACTGATCGGTATGAACATCAAAAATGCCATTGTACTGGTGGACCAGATCGACATCGAAAGTCGATCGGGACTCGATCCGCGCGAAGCCGTGATAAAGGCAACCGTCAGCCGTATCGTACCGGTGGCCATGGCTTCGGGTACAACGATCTTAGGTATGCTTCCGTTGCTGTTCGACGCCATGTTCGGCGGAATGGCGGCTACCATCATGGGCGGACTGCTTGTGGCGTCGGCACTGACACTGTTTGTGCTTCCGGTAGCTTATTGCGCCATCCACAGGATTAAGGGATAAAGAAATGAACTAAAATTTAAAAGTATATGATGAAGAATAAACTTATACTTCTGTTTGCATTGGGACTTTGTACACAAGTGCAGGCACAAGCCCCGCATCTGAGCCGTGAGGCATATCGTGACCGTGTGGAAGCTTACAGCCAGGTGCTGAAACAGCAGCATCTGAAATCAATGGCAAGCACGGACGCACGGAAAATAGCCTTTACAGGATTCCTGCCCAAAGTGGACATCTCCGCCGAGGGAACACTGAACCTGAAAGAGATGGACTCCTGGGACGGACCGGCCGGACAATACCGCAACCACACTTATCAAGGGGTATTCGTCGTGTCGCAGCCACTCTATACAGGCGGTGCCCTGCAAGCCCAGAACCGTATAGCCCAAGCTGACGAAAAACTCGATCAGCTGAGCGAAGAGCTGACACGCGACCAGATTCACTATCAGAGTGATGCCTTTTATTGGAACGCCTCTTCAGCCCGTGCCATGCTCGACGCTTCGGCACAATATCAGGAAATCGTAGAGAAACAATATGAAATCATCCAGGACCGTTTTAAAGACGGCGCTATCAGCCGCACCGACCTGCTGATGATTTCGACACGCCGTAAGGAAGCCGAACTTCAATACATCAGCGCACGCCAGAATTATACACTGGCTCTACAGAAACTCAATATCCTGATGGGAGAAGAACCCAACGCTCCCGTAGACAGCCTTTGCTCCATCGGTGTCGTGTGTCCGCCTGTCACCTTGCTCCCACTGGACGATGTACTGCAACGCCGTGCCGACTTTGCCAGCACAGAAGTCAACATCCAGAAAAGCGAGGCGCAACGCAAGGCAGCCCTGAGCCAGTACAATCCGCAAGTAAGCATGTACGTCACCGGCGGATGGGCCACCGCTTCTCCCAACATGGGATATGACGTGAAGTTTACCCCCATCGTAGGCATGAGCGTAAATATCCCCGTGCTACGCTGGGGAGCCAGGTTCAAGACCAACCGGCAACAGAAAGCCTACACGGGTATACAGAAGTTGCAGCAAAGCTACGTAGTAGACCAGATCAACCAGGAACTGGCTGCCGCACTGACCAAGCTGCAGGAAACGGAAGAGCAGGTGAAGACAGCCAAAGAAAATAAAGAGCTGGCAGAAGAAAACCTGGACCTGATCACCTTCTCCTACAACGAAGGAAAAGCAAATATGGTCGACGTACTCTCGGCACAACTTTCGTGGACACAGGCACATACCAGCCTGATTAATGCTTACCTGGCAGAGAAAATGGCAGTGGCAGAATACAGAAAGGTTATCAGCGAATAAACGAAAGCTCTATTTTATACAGACAGAGGCTCTATTCCGAGTGAATAGAGCCTCTGTTTCGTATATACGCAGCCTCTATTCTGCCAAAAGTTGACTATTCCAACCACATATACACATAGAAAATCAACATTTTATATAAAAACAAGACACAAAATAACATAATATACAACTTTTCATTGTATATTGCAGTCACAAAGTTACTACAAAAAAGAGAAATGCGGAAAGATATAGTGATAGAATTGAGTTACAAGGGTTTCAGTCGTGCTTCCGATTATTCGTGAAGCCATCGCAATCACCGCTGAAGCCAAATCAGGACGCCGCTACGTTACTTGTCCGTAACCATGCACGGAATGGCGACAAACGGACACGGATAACGAAACAAGGCGTTAAGGATTAGTGAGTTACTGACAACTCACGCAACAAATCCGGTTACGGAAAAAGATTGCGCCGTTCCTCCCCGTTTTGCGTACCGGCGACGGACTCTTCACCAACTAATTTTGAACCTAAAAAAATAAGGACGATGAAGAGTACATTTTCAGTAATCTACTACCTCAAACGTCAGGTAGTGAAAAAGGACGGGACAGTACCCGTCATGGGACGCATTACGGTGGACGGCAGCCAAACGCAGTTCAGCTGCAAACTGACCGTCGATCCCAAGCTGTGGGACACCAAAGGGGGACGTGTCACGGGCAGAAGCTCGGCGGCACTCGAAACGAACCGCATGCTCGACAAGATGCGTGTGCGCATCAACAAACACTATCAGGAAATCATGGAGCGTGACAACTTCGTCACGGCGGAGAAGGTCAAGAACGCCTTTCTCGGACTGGAACATCGCTATCACACGCTGATGCAGGTGTTCCGGCAGCACAACGAAGACTACGAGAAACAGGTGGATGCTGGCATGAAAGCCAAAGGCACGCTCCTGAAGTACAGGACCGTTTACAAGCACCTGCAAGAGTTCCTCACCATCCGCTACCGCGTGAAGGACATCGCGCTGAAAGAGCTTACGCCCGCCTTCATCTCCGACTTCGAGATGTTCCTGCGCACGGACAAGCACTGCTGCACCAACACCGTGTGGCTGTATGTCTGCCCCTTGCGGACGATGGTGTTCATCGCCATCAACAACGAGTGGCTCACACGCGACCCATTCCGGGAGTATGAAATCAAGAAGGAGGAAACGACACGCAGTTTCCTGACGAAAGAGGAAATCCGGCTGCTGATGGAGGGCAGGCTGAAAAACGCCAAGCAGGAGCTTTACCGCGACCTCTACCTGTTCTGCGCCTTCACGGGCCTGTCGTTCGCCGACATGCGCAACCTGACGGAAGAGAACATCCATACCTACTTCGACGAACACGAGTGGATAAACATCAACCGCCAGAAGACGGGCGTGGTGTCCAATATCCGCCTGCTCGACATCGCAAAGCGCATCATCGACAAATACCGGGGTCTGTGCGGGAACGGCAGGATTTTCCCCGTTCCCCACTACAACACGTGCCTTGCCGGAATCCGTTCCGTCGCCAAGCGTTGCGGCATCACCAAGCACATCACGTGGCATCAGAGCCGACACACGGCAGCCACGACGGTGTTCCTCTCCAACGGCGTACCCATCGAAACGGTCAGTTCCATGCTGGGACACAAGAGCATAAAAACGACGCAGATATACGCGAAAATCACCAAAGAAAAGCTCAACCAAGACATGGAGAACCTTGCCGCAAGGTTGAACGGCATCGAGGAATTTGCAGGTTGCACCATCTAAAAAGAAAAGCCATGAAACGTGACATAATCATCATAGAGGACAAGGCGGTCAGCGTAACCGGTAACGAGATATGGATGACCTCCACAGAAATCGCCGGACTGTTCCACACGGGCGTCCCGGCAGTGAACGCCGCCATCAGAGCCGTCCGCAAGCCGGACGTGCTGAACGACTACGAGGTGTGTCGCTACATGCGGCTTGAAAACGGGCTTTCAGCCGACGTGTATTCGCTGGAAATCATCATCCCCATCGCCTTCCGGCTGAACACCTACCATGCACACGTGTTCCGCACGTGGCTGGTGGGCAAGGCACTCTCGAAGGAAAAGCGGCAGGCATACGTGATGTTCATACAGAACGGAAAAGCCGGGTATTGCTAAACACGCATAAAAAGAAAAAAGAAAAAGGAAACGGACAGCCCGTATGGAGTTGCCCGTTTCCTTTTTTCATGCAGCCGCCTTATTCCATCGGCTTGCGGTAGTTCGCCTCCAATAGTTCACGCAACCCCGATTCGGGGTAAAGCACCTTCCCTCCCAAAAGTATAAAGGGCAGCACCCTGTTGTTGCGGTACTCCTGCAAGGTGCGGCGGCTGACACGGAGCAGTTCCGCCACCTCCCTGTCCGTCAGGTAACGCTCCCCGTCCAACGGCGGGCGGTAACTTTCCAGAAAGGCGGAGAGCCATTTCGAGCCTTTGCGCATGTTCTGCACGACGGTGGCAAGCGGCTCGTCCTCCATCGTAAACACTTCATTGTTCTCGTTCATCATAACTTCGGATTCAGTGGGTTGTGAATAATAAAAATCAAATCATTTTCCGCCGGGATAGAGCGTGCCGACAAGCGGAATGAGCCTTTTGACCTCCTCCGGCTTGTAATAGAACCTGCGGTTTATCTGCGAGTAGCCGATAAGCCGCCTGTCACGCAAAGTCTGCAACGTGCGCGGGCTGATCCTCAACTGCCCGCAGACCTCCTCGCCCGTGAGCCACCTTTCCATCCGCCCGCCGTCGCTCCTGCGCCTCAGGGCGGCTACCTTCTCCGCGAGGGCGTTGAAGGACGCCACCATCATCTCGAAGGTCTTTTTCTCGATAGATACTATTTCCATAAGCAAAACATTTCAGAGTTTGCCGCAAAGGTAACGAAGCCGCCTTGAACACGTACCGTTTCCCGCTAAAAGGCAGCTTGTTGCGCCGTCTGTCCGGGTTACGGAGCCATTATCCGTAAAAATCTTACGTGAGCCACGTAGTGAGCTGTTAAAGCCCATTTGGTTTATTGCCGAATTTTGTCGCAGAAACATAGCGCAAGCCGAGCGCAGAACGTCAAGCCCGCTTGAACGGTATGCCGAGGCGCAGCCTATGTTCATGCAAATAAACCAAAAGAAAGAACTGAATATGAAAGTGATAACGATGGAAAGTTCCGCCTTCACCGCATTGACGGAACAGATAGCCGAGATAGCGGCACACGTGCGTGCCGTTTCCGGCGGTAGGAAGGAAGAAGCTCCCGACAGGTTGCTCACCACCCGCGAGGCGGCGCACCTGCTGAACGTGAGTTGCCGCACCCTCCAGCGCATGCGCAGCGAACAGCGCATCGCCTATGTCGTGCTGCGCGGCAAGTGCCGCTACCGGCAGTCGGAAATCGACCGCCTGCTCGAAGACAGCACCGTTACGGGCGAAGCCGCGACACCGGAACAGTTGAAACGCAACCACACGCTGCGCACGGGCGGCAGACCCAAAGGAAGGAGGACGTAAGACATGGAACTGCTTACCCGCAACAATTTCGAGAACTGGATGCAGAAGGTGATGGAACGGCTCGACCGTCAGGACGAGATGCTGCTCTCCATGCAGCCGTCCGGCAAAGCCCCGAACCCGATGGACGGGATCAGGCTTTTCGACAACCAAGACCTGTGCATACTGCTCCAGATCAGCAAGCGCACCCTGCAACGCTACCGCAGCATCGGCGCGCTGCCCTACAAGACGCTCGGCAAAAAGACCTATTACAGCGAGGCGGACGTGCTGACGTTCCTCTCCGAACATGTAAAGGATTTCCGCAAGGAAGACATAGCCTTCTACAAGGCTCGTATCCATAATTTCTTTCAAAAATAACCATTAAAACATTTTTCAGATGGCAAAGAAAAAAGACGAAAAGGACGTGCTGGTTGTCCGTGACGAGAAGACGGGCGAAATCAGCGTGGTAGCCGGGCTGAACGCCGACGGCTCCCCCAAGCGTATCCCCGCGAAAGCGGAGAACGCGCAGAGTTTCCTGCAATTCGACCGGCACGGCGACGTGCTGGACAACTTCTTCAGGAACTTCTTCCGGCAGTGCAGGGAACCCAGCCGCTTCGGTTTCTACCGTGTCGCGGCGGACCAAGCCGACAAACTGCTGGAGGTTATCAAGGACTTGCTGAAAGATCCCGACGGCAACAAGGAGATGCTTGCGCCCCACAAGGTGGACACCTCCGGCTACGAAAAGAAAGTACAGGAGGAGCAGTCCGCCGAAAAACAGGAACAACCGGAACAGAAACAAGATGACGAACCTAAAAAACAGGAAGAAATGGAACAGAAAAACGAACAGAATCAGGAAAGTCCTCAGCAGACGCAGGGCAACCGGGGCTACCAGCCCATCGACGAGAGCAAGATCAACTGGCAGAAGTTGGAGGAGAAATGGGGCGTGAAGCGCGACGACCTTGAAAAGTCGGGCGACCTTAACAGGATGCTCAACTACGGCAAGTCCGACTTGGTGAGGGTGTCGCCCAATTTCGGCGGAGAGGCTTTCGAACTGGACGCCCGCCTCTCCTTCAAGAAGGACGGCGAGGGCAACGTCAGCCTTGTGCCGCACTTCATCCGCAAGGAGCAGAAGCTCGACGACTACAAGGAACACAAGTTCTCCGACGATGACCGGAAGAACCTGCGCGAAACGGGCAACCTCGGCAGGGTCGTGGACCTCGTGGACAGGGAAACGGGCGAGATCATCCCCTCGTTCGTCAGCATCGACCGCAAGACGAACGAAATCACGGATGTCTCGGCCAGCAAGGTGCGCATACCGGAACGCATCGGCAAGACGGAAATCACCAAGCAGGAGCAGGACATGCTGCGTGCCGGTCTGCCCGTGCGTGACAAACTCATCGAACGCAAGGACGGCAGGAAGTTCGTCACCACCCTGCAAGTGAACGTGGAGCAGCGCGGCGTGGAGTTCGTGCCGGGAACCGGCAGGTCGCCCCGTGCCGTCCAGACACAGGAAAATAAGGAGAAACAGGCGCAAGGTACGGAAAACACAGCCAACACGAACAAGGAGCAACGCCGCAACACGTGGACGAACGCCGACGGCAGCATCCGCCCCATCAGCAAATGGAGCGGCGTGGACTTCACCGAGCAGCAGAAAGCCGACTACGTGGCGGGCAAAGCCGTGAAACTGGAGAACGTGACCGACAAGCAGGGCTTCCACGCCACGATGTACATCAAGTTCAACCCGGAGAAGGGACGCCCGTACCGCTACGACACCAACCCCGACAACGCGCAGAAGGTCGCGCCTTCCAACGAGAGCCGCACGCAGGTGGCGGTGAACAGCGAGGGCAAGACCAACGAGGCTACCAAGAACCTGAAGGAGCCGTTGCGGAAGGGACAGACCGCCCCGAAGGACACCGCGCAGCAACAGCAGCAGGAGAAGCCGCAAAAAAGAAACAATAAGGGCATGAAGATGTAATCCGGTGTCCGCCACTAAATCCGAAGTAACATTTGTAAAATTCAAAACGACAGAAGAATATGAAGACAATCATTGCAGAAAAGCCGTCTGTGGCACGTGAGATCGCCCGTATCGTGGGCGCGACAAAGAGAGAGGAAGGATATTTCGAGGGAGGCGGCTACGCCGTGACTTGGGCGTTCGGACATCTCGTACAGCTTGCCATGCCCGACGGCTACGGCATACGCGGCTTCGTCCGTGACAACCTGCCCGTCATCCCCGACACCTTCACGCTCGTCCCCCGTCAGGTAAAGACGGAGAAGGGCTACAAGCCCGACAGCGGCGTGGTGACGCAGATCAAGACCGTCACCCGGCTATTCAAGGAAAGTGAACAGATCATCGTGGCGACCGATGCCGGACGCGAGGGTGAGCTTATTTTCCGCTACCTCTACCATTACACCGGATGCGCCACCCCGTTCGTCCGCCTCTGGATAAGCTCGCTTACCGACAAGGCTATCCGCGAGGGACTGCGCAACCTTGAAGCGGGCGGCAAATACGACGACCTCTATCTTGCCGCCAAAGCGCGGAGCGAATCGGACTGGCTCGTGGGCATCAACGGCACGCAGGCACTCTCCATCGCCGCCGGACACGGCACTTACTCCGTCGGGCGGGTGCAGACACCTACATTGGCGATGGTGTGCGCACGCTACTGGGAGAACCGCCGCTTCACGCCCGAAGCCTTCTGGCAGCTCCATATCGCAACGGACGGCTGCGACGAAGGAACTGTGAAGTTTTCCTCTTCCGAAAAATGGAAAGAGAAAGAGCCCGCGACGGAACTGTATAATAAGGTGAAGTCGGCAGGCACAGCCACCGTCACGAAAGCCGAACGCAAGGAGAAGACGGAGGAAACACCGCTCCTGTACGACCTGACCACGCTCCAGAAGGAAGCCAACACCAAGCACGGCTTCACGGCGGAACAGACGCTTGAAATCGCGCAGAAGCTCTACGAGAAGAAGCTCATCACCTATCCGAGAACCGGAAGCCGCTACATCCCCGAAGACGTGTTCGCCGAAATCCCCAAGCTGCTCGCCTTCATCGGGGCTTTGCCCGAATGGAAAGGCAAGGTGCAGCCGAAAGCCGTCCCGACACGCAGAAGCGTGGACGGTAGCAAGGTGACGGACCACCACGCCCTGCTCGTCACGGGAGAGAAACCGCTGTTCCTCTCCAAAGAAGACAACACCGTCTATCAGATGGTTGCCGGGCGCATGATCGAGGCGTTCTCCGAGAAATGCGTCAAGGACACCGCTACCGTCACGGCGGAGTGTGCCGGAGTGGAGTTCACGGTGAAAGGCAGCGTCATCAGGCAAGCCGGATGGCGTGCCGTATATGGTGAGGAGGACAAGGAAGAAACCGCCATCCCCGGCTGGCGGGAAGGCGACACGCTGACGTTGAAAGGCTGTTCCATCACGGAGGGAAAGACCAAACCCAAGCCGTTGCATACCGAAGCAACCTTGCTCTCGGCTATGGAAACGGCGGGCAAGGACATAGAGGACGACGCACTCCGTCAGGCTTTGAAGGACTGCGGCATCGGCACGCCCGCCACCCGTGCCGCCATCATCGAAACGCTCTTCAAGCGCGGCTACATGGAACGCTGCAAGAAATCGCTTGTGCCGACAGAAAAAGGGCTTGCCCTTTACTCTGTCGTGAAGACGATGCGCATCGCCGACGTCGCCATGACGGGCGAATGGGAGAAGAATCTGGCACGCATCGAGCGCGGGGAGCTGCCCGCCGACACCTTCTGCAAGGAGATAGAGGCGTACACAAAGGAGATTACCTCCGAACTGCTCTCGTGCGACAAGCTGTTCGCCCGCAGGGATTCCGGCTGCAAGTGTCCCAAGTGCGGAACGGGCAGTATGCAGTTCTACGGCAAGGTCGTCCGCTGCGACAACGCGGACTGCGGGCTACCCGTGTTCCGCCTGAAGGCGAACCGCACCCTTTCCGATGACGAGATCAAAGAGCTGCTCACCGATGGGCATACGAAGCCGCTCAAAGGCTTCAAGAGCAAGCAGGGCAAGAGCTTCGACGCCATAGTCGCCTTTGACGGGGACTATAACACGACTTTCGTGTTCCCCGAAAGGAAAACGAGCAGGAAATTTTCAGGACGGAAGAAATAGTATTAACTTTGCCACTTGTTCAGAGTAATGAATTGTTCTTCGATACCGGATTACACTCATACTTTGGATTTAGTGGTGGCACTCGGAGGGATACCGAGTGCCTTTTCATTCTCCTTTTCAGACGATTATCCCCATCATTATCAACCCACTAAATTCCAAAGTAATGAACAACAAGAAGAAAAACGAAGGTCAGACCGACTTTTCCTATTACGGTCTGTACCTGCTGGACTATCTCCGCACGAACAGGTTTGAACAGGCTTCCGACGATGCCTTCATCCGGGAACGTGCCGACCGTGCCGCCGAAACGTATGAGCGTGCGCGGCTCGAAGGCTATCCGTCCGAGGGGGCGCAGGAGTTGGCGATGGACACGCTCCTGCGTGGTCTTCGCTATTCCAAGTACGCCATCCTCCGCGAAGTCGTGGAAAACGAGTTTGCCGACGAAGTGCCGGAAAAGAAACGCGAAGCCTTCATCCGAAAGCTGCTGCCGCCTGTCGGCAACGTATTCTCCGCCTATGATCTTTCGGACGACAACTTCGCCCTGTCGCCCGAATACGACCTGCTCTACACGGAGCTGACGGGAGCCGTCGTCCTTTATATCGGGGAATATGGCGTTTAACCGCAAACAACGGCTGCGGGACAACATCGAGGCGATACGGACGGCATTCATCCTTGACAGGGAACGGAGGACGGCAACCGCCGAGGAACAAGCCATACTTCGGAAGTATTGCGGTTTCGGCGGGTTGAAGTGCATACTGAACCCGGCAAAGGAACTGACGGATGCCGTGCATTGGGCGAAATCGGACCTCGAACTGTTTGCCCCTACGGTGGAACTGCACAGGCTGGTGCGTGAAAACAGCAAGGACGATACGGAGTACAAGCGGTACGCGGATGCCATGAAGCAGTCCGTGCTGACCGCATTCTACACACCGCCGGAGATAACCGGCACGATTGCGGAGGCTCTGCATGAACACGGCATACGTCCCGACCGTGTGTTGGAGCCGTCGGCGGGCGTGGGCGCATTCGTGGATGCCGTGCTGGAAAACAAGCCGGACGCGGACATCATGGCTTTCGAGAAAGACCTGATGACGGGCAAGATATTGGGACACCTGCATCCCGACCAAAAGGTAAGGGTGCAGGGATTCGAGAAGATAGAGAAGCCCTTCACGGATTATTTCGACCTTGCCATCTCGAACATCCCGTTCGGCGACGTGGCTGTGTTCGACCCGGAGTTTACAGGAAGCCAAGACCCGGCAAGGCGTTCCGCACCGAAGGCAATACACAACTACTTCTTCCTGAAAAGCCTTGACGCTGTGCGTGAGGGCGGCATCGTGGCGTTCATCACCTCGCAGGGGGTGCTGGACGCACCGTCCAACGCACCCATACGCGAGTATATGATGCGTAATGCCAATCTGGTGGGTGTCGCACGCCTGCCGAACAATCTCTTCACGGACAACGCGGGTACGGAGGTGGGCAGCGACCTGATTATCCTGCAAAAGAACAGCGGAAAGAACGGGGAACTGTACTACAACGAGAAACTTTTCATGCAGACCGAACAGACGCCCATCGGCACTTCGGTGAACGGGTATGTATGGAGCATCAGCTCTCTTTCCAATACGGATTTAATCAGAGGCACAGACCCTTACGGGAAACCTGCCTATCAACTCCTGCACCGGGGCGGCATCGGGCAAATGGCGGAGGACTTGCGGGAACATCTGAAAATCGAGTTGCATCAGTTTGACAAAGAACTGTATGAAATGTACAGCCTGCATCCGGCACAGGGGAAAAGCACGGTTACGGAAACCATTTCCATACCAGTTGTCACTCCTGAGATACAGCCACGTAATGAAATGGCAGCCAAGCCCGAAGCGGTAACACCGCAGCCGGAGGAAGAAAAGCCGGAGATAGAGCCGCACCGTCCCGATTATTCGGAGGGCGTGCAGCTCTCCCTGCTCGACCTCTGGGGCATGACCGAGGAGGTACGCAAGCAGGAAGCACCCTCCAAGAAGAAAAAGACGGCGAAAAAGGAAAGCCCGGCAAGACGTATGCCTCCCAAACCGCAGGCGCAGGTTACGCCGAAGGTTACGACCGCACCGCCACAGCCGTCTGCCGCACCACCGACGGAGAACAGGGACAGCCAAGAAACAAAGCCGGTGAGTGTCGCAGCCAAAGCCGATCCGGATGATATTTACGCCACTTTGGATTGGGATACCAACCCGCCCATCAACGGCTTCTATGAAATGATGATGGACCTCACGCCGGAGCGACGCAAGGAGCTTCGCAGGCTGGCGGCACAGCATCAGGAGAAACGGCAGCATGTCCCGGACGTGAAAGCCGCACCGGAGCAGGAAACACGGCAACCCGAAACGCAGCCGGAAGTTGCCGCCACTCCTGCCGCTCACGCAACGGAAACGGCTGCAACCTCCCTTTTCCCCGAAATGGAAGCGGAAAAACCGGAGGAGGAACCTCTCGACCTTTCTCCCCGTCCGTTCAACGGCATGCTGGAGCCGCACTATCGTGACGGCTCTATGGTACTGGATGCTTCACGCAATCTCGGTTATTTGAAAGACCTCACGCCTTACGGCGCGACATTCCAACCGCTTGACCTGACTGGCTACCAGAAGGAGAAAGCGATGTTGTATGTGTCACTCCGTGATTCATACGAGCGGCTTTACCGCTACGAGGCGGAGTATCACGATGAAGGGTCTGCACAACGCATAGCGTTGAACACCTGCTACGATGAGTTTGTCATGCGCTACGGCAACCTCAATGCCAAGCAGAACGTGAAACTGTTGATGATGGATGCCGCCGGGCGCGACATCCTTTCGTTGGAACGTGCGGAAGACGGCAGGTTCGTCAAGGCGGACATCTTCGAGCGTCCCGTTTCCTTCTCGGTGGAGAGCCATGCCAACGTAAGCTCTCCCGAAGAGGCACTCTCCGCATCGCTCAACAAGTTCGGCACGGTCAATCTCGACTATATGCGGGAGATAACCGACAGCACGGAAGAGGGATTGCTTGACGCCCTCAAAGGACGCATCTTCTACAACCCGCTCGTAACCGGTTACGAGATAAAGGACAGGTTCATCGCCGGGAACGTGATAGAGAAGGCGGAGCGCATCAAGGCATGGATGGGTGACAACCCAGAAAACGGGCGTATGCCGGAAGTGAAGCAGGCGTTGTTGGCTCTGAAAGAAGCCGAGCCGCCGCGCATCGCCTTCGAGGACCTCGACTTCAATTTCGGGGAACGCTGGATTCCGACGGGCGTGTACGCCGCCTACATGAGCCATCTTTTCGACACGGACGTGAAAATCGCCTACTCCGCAAGCATGGACGAGTATTCGGTGGCGTGCGGCTACCGCACCATGAAAATCACGGACGAGTTTTTAGTGAAGGGCTATTACCGGAACTATGACGGTATGCACCTGTTGAAACACGCCCTGCACAACACCTGCCCCGACATGATGAAGTCCATCGGCAAGGATGAGCATGGCAATGACATCAAGGTGCGCGACAGCGAGGGCATACAGCTCGCCAACGCCAAGATTGACGAAATCCGTAACGGGTTCTCGGAATGGCTGGAAGAGCAGTCGCCGCAGTTCAAGGAACGGCTGACGACAATGTACAACCGCAAGTTCAACTGTTTCGTGCGACCGAAGTATGACGGTTCGCACCAGACGTTTCCCGACCTCAATCTGAAAGGATTGGCAAGCCGGGGTATTCAAAGCGTTTATCCGTCGCAGAAGGATTGCGTCTGGATGATAAAACAGAACGGAGGCGGGATCTGTGACCACGAAGTTGGAACAGGTAAAACACTGATAATGTGTATTGCAGCGCATGAAATGAAGCGTCTGAACTTGGCGCACAAGCCGATGATTATCGGCTTGAAGGCGAACGTGGCGGAGATAGTAGCCACTTATCAGGCGGCATATCCTAATGCGAGGATTCTCTACGCTTCGGAAAAGGATTTCTCGACTGCCAACCGCGTGCGTTTTTTCAACAACATCAAGAACAACGACTACGATTGCGTCATCATGTCGCACGACCAGTTCGGCAAGATACCACAGTCGCCGGAGTTGCAACAGCGCATCCTGCAAGCGGAGCTTGACACGGTGGAGGAAAACCTTGAAGTGCTGCGGCAGCAGGGCAAGAACGTGTCGCGGGCGATGCTGAAAGGATTGGAGAAACGCAAGCACAACCTTGTGGCGAAGTTGGAGAAAGTGGAACACGCCATCAAATCCCGCACGGATGACGTAGTGGACTTCAAGCAGATGGGCATCGACCACATCTTCATTGACGAGAGCCACCAATTCAAGAACTTGACTTTCAACACCCGGCATGACCGTGTGGCGGGGTTGGGAAACTCGGAAGGAAGCCAGAAAGCCCTGAATATGCTTTTTGCCATACGAACTATACAGGAGCGCACGGACAAGGACTTGGGGGCTACGTTCCTGTCCGGCACAACCATTTCCAACAGTCTGACGGAATTGTACCTGCTCTTCAAGTATCTGCGTCCGAAGGAATTGGAAAGGCAGGATATCCGATGCTTCGACGCATGGGCGGCAATTTTCGCCAAAAAGACAACCGACTTCGAGTTCAACGTGACGAACAATGTGGTTCAGAAGGAGCGTTTCCGATATTTCATCAAAGTGCCGGAGCTTGCCGCCTTCTACAACGAGATTACCGATTACCGCACGGCGGAGGACGTGGGTGTGGATCGTCCGCGTAAGAACGAGATACTGCATCACATACCTCCCACGCCCGACCAAGAGTATTTCATCAAACAGCTGATGCAGTTCGCCAAGACGGGTGACGCCACGCTGCTGGGCAGACCGCCCCTGTCGGAAACGGAGGAGAAGGCGAAGATGCTTATCGCCACCGATTACGCGCGGAAGATGGCTCTCGACATGCGCATGATAGACCCGCATTATGAGGACCACCCCGACAACAAGGCTTCCCACTGCGCCAAGACGATTGCGGAGTATTACCACAAATACGACGCGCAGAAAGGCACGCAGTTCGTGTTCTCGGATCTGGGAACATACCAGCCGGGCGACGGATGGAACGTGTACAGCGAGATAAAGCGGAAGCTGACGGAGGACTACGGCATCCCGGCAAGCGAGGTGCGCTTCATTCAGGAGTGCAAGACCGACAAGGCACGCAAGGGGGTGATAGACGCCATGAACGCCGGAACGGTGCGCGTGCTGTTCGGTTCCACTTCCATGCTCGGAACGGGTGTGAACGCGCAGAAACGGTGTGTCGCAATCCATCATTTGGATACGCCGTGGCGTCCATCCGACCTGCAACAGCGTGACGGACGCGGAGTTAGGGCGGGCAACGAGATTGCCAAGCGTTTTGCCGGGAACAATGTGGATGTCATCATCTACGCGGTGGAAAAGTCGTTGGACAGCTACAAGTTCAACCTGCTGCACTGCAAGCAGACGTTCATCTCGCAGCTCAAAAGCGGGGCGATGGGCGCACGTACCATCGATGAGGGGGCTATGGACGAGAAATCGGGCATGAACTTCTCGGAGTACATGGCGTTGCTCTCCGGCAATACCGACCTTTTGGACAAGGCGAAACTGGAGAAGCGTATCGCATCGCTTGAAGGGGAACGCAAGTCGTTCAACAAGGGCAAGCGCGATTCGGAGTTCAAGCTGGAAGCCAAGACGGGGGAACTGCGCAACAACACGGCTGTCATCGAAGCCATGACGGAGGACTGGAACCGTTTTCTTTCCGTTGTGCAGACTGATAAGGAAGGTAGTCGCCTTAATATTGTCAAGGTGGACGGCGTGGATTCAACCGACGAAAAAGTTATTGGAAAGCGTTTGCAGGAGATAGCCAAGAACGCCACGACGGGCGGTTTGTACAAGCCTGTCGGGGAGATTTACGGTTTCCCGATAATGGTGGTCAGCGAGAGGATACTCAAAGAGGGGCTGGAATTTACCGACAATCGCTTCGTGGTGGAAGGGAATTACAAATACACCTATAACAACGGGCATCTGGCGATGGCTGACCCGGTAGCCGCCGCACGTAATTTCCTGAATGCATTGGAGAGGATTCCGTCCATCATCGACCAGTATAAGGCGAAGAACGAGGTGCTGGAAAAGGAGGTTCCGCAGTTGCAGGAGATAGCGGGCAAGGTGTGGAAGAAAGAGGACGAACTGAAACAGTTGAAGTCCGAACTTGCCGCGCTTGACCGCAAGATACAGTTGGAGCTTGCGCCGCCCGCGCAGGAAGTCACCGAAAAAGAAAAGAACGGGCAGGAGATCAAGCCAGATGCGGAAGGTGTACGGAGCATATCGCCACAACAAACCGATGATGTCCCGCAGATTCGCAGCCCGATGGATAAACGAAGTCCGTCTGGCAATTTCATTGCCAATCATATCATTATCGGGCGTCCGGGTTTTCAGTTTAAGGATGAAAACCGATCGAAAGGGATAAAAATTTAAAATTATGAATTTTATATAAAATATTAATAGGGGCTATCCAAAAGGTCTAAAAGTAAATCTTATCCCCTCTGCAAGTATCTGTAGAAGAGTGATTGCAAGAATTTCTTTCTTTTTGGGCAGCCTCTATTAAATTTATTTATTCTTTCTTGATTTATGTTTATAAACATTATACCAAAAACATTCCAACTAACCTTGTTTATGTTTTGTCAGCCACCATTTGCACAACCATATTTGACTCCCAAAGAGAGTGAATTCGATAAGATAACTTGCTGCATACCCACAATAAGGGGCTAAATAGAATACGAATGGGAAATAGATAACAGTACCGACAACAGATTGCGTTATGTAGTTGGTTAAACTCATTTTACCATAAAGCTGTAATGTGGAAACCGCTTTTTTGACACGTTCCTTATGACACAATAATATGAACGAGAATATTTCTACAGAATCATCAGTAAAACAGAAAAAAATACTAATTTTGTTTTTGATGATCATTTCAAAAGGAATTAGAAAAAATGTCTAATTCTAACTTATAGAGGAAAAAGCAACAATTAAATATTAAAGAATAAAAGATACGAAAAATATGACGCCAAAAGAGATACTACAAGAATGGATTGACTGCTTCAACGCCGCCGATGCAGTCGCTTTGGCAAACTTATACGCTCAGGATGCCATAAACCATCAAGTCGCAAACACCCCGGTTATAGGAAAAACAGCTATCCATAAAATGTTTGTAAATGAATTTGCAACCTCAAAAATGGTTTGTATTGTTGAGCATATATTCGAGGATGGAGAATGGGCTATCATGGAATGGAAAGATCCGCTCGGGTTGCGAGGATGCGGATTCTTCCATGTGCAAAACGATAAAATCGTTTTCCAAAGAGGTTATTGGGATAAGCTCAGCTTTCTCAAACAGCACGGTTTAACCGTAGAGAATAGTGATAAAAATCCAAACACATAACACCGTCCGATATGGGAATCATCATTCATTCTTTAGAGTCCGTTTCTTTCAAAGATTTGTATGCGGCATTCTCATCCGCATTCAAAGATTATGATTTCTCTTTGAATGCGGATGAATTGCGACGCATGCTCGACCGACGAGGATACAATCCACAACTATCTTTCGGAGCATTTTTCGAAGGACGGCTGATTTCTTTTGTGTTTAACGGAACAGGCATGTACAACAACATCTTGACGGCCTATGACACAGGGACGGGAACCGTACCTTCATTCCGGGGATTACACCTAACCCAAAAAATATTCACTTTCAGCCTCGAATTGATATATCAACAAGGAGTTCGGCAATATGTACTGGAAGTTTTGCAACACAATCACAAAGCAATAAAAATATATCGCAAATTAGGCTTTGAAACACAGAGAAATTTCAACTACTACTCTGCCAAACTGAGCGATATTGTTCCTGTATTGCAAGTAAACCATACCGCATGTCGCATACTCCCATCGGATTTAAAAAACTGCCTTAACCAAACGGCCTGGTTCGATTTTCATCCTTCATGGCAAAATGACAGGGCTTCACTGGAACGCGGAATCGACAATTTGGACATATTGGGAGCTTATGAAAGAGAAGAACTTGTCGGATTTGTTATCTTTGAACCGGCATCAGGCGATATTTCATCCCTCGCAGTTGCAAAAGATTACCGGCGTAAAGGAATAGGTAAGTCCTTGCTTAAAAGTGCTGTCAGTCATTTTCAAAGCGATGTACTCAAATTTACTAATGTTGATTGCGATTGTGAATCAGTCACTGGTTTCTTGTCATCATTAGGACTTACCCCAAAAGGACAACAGTTTGAAATGGTCAGAAAAATTTAACCTACATTTATATGAATAGCCCTCATCATCAAATAACGGTTCTCAGCTATACGCAGGCAGGGATTTTAACCACTGAACTTCCTACGAAGAACTGAACTTTAAATTTACCACTTAACTGTCCTACGAAGCACGAAAGCCCTGCTTGCGTATAGGTGATGTTATGCGGTCGGTTTTCATTTTCTCTTCTTTCTCGTTAATTTGTCAAGCAAAGTTACTAAATTTGCAGTCAAGCAATTTCAATTTTTGAATTATGTATTTCAGCAGACCTTGGACTTCTATCTAAGTGATAGGCAGTCCTGAAAATTCCAATCTCTTTTAGGTCAAGACAATTAGTCTATGGGTTTCGTGTACCGACTTTTTTGTAAAGGCGTTACGTTGTCATAGTTGCTCTGTCGGGTAATACTGTCTATTCACTTCTCCACGATTTGAATTCAAGTATTCACCTGTAAGAAGTTACTAAACCTGTTGGCGGAATTAATTTAGTGCATACTTAATTCTGCCAATGGGCTTGTCGTTAATGAAGTTTACGTATTGCAGAATGGTAAGTGCACTAATTTTGCCAATGATTCTGGCAAACAAACCATTCGTTATTTTCGCGTAGTTCCTGATGACCAAGAACTGGTCTGTAAGTTGTGAGAATATTGTCTCAATCCTCTTTCTTGCCTTTGCAAACGGAATGAATGTCGGTTTCCAATCCTTTTGGTTGAGCCGATACGGACACTCCAGTCTTATGTGTGCGGTTTCGAACAAGTCAAGCTGTACGTCAGCTCCAATATACCCTTTGTCACCATAGATGCTACAGTCGTGATAAGTATGTTTTACATCCTTCATATAATGGAGGTCAGCCACACTTGCCTTTGACAGATCATAGGAATGGATAACTCCACTTAACCCACAGAGAGCGTGTAACTTATAACCAAAATAATACGTGTTCTGCGAAGCACAGAAGCCGAAGTCGGGAGCTTGCGAGAAATTGCCGGCACGCCCCATCTTGCAACGTTTTCCTCTTGCAACCCTACAGACCTCTATCGGCTTGGAGTCAACAAAGAATTGTTCCTCTCCGCCATCCATTTCCATGGCAATCCGCTTGCGCAGTTCCTCACACAGGCCTGACGTTTTCTTCCTGCGGTCATTGAACTGTCTCCTTGATATGAGATTGGGAATGCTGTCCTTGTATTCTTGCAATTTATAGTCGAACAACCACTTCTCACTATCAATGCTCTCGGTCTCTGCCGTCAGGGATAGCGCCACCACTTCCAAATCCGAAAACTTGGGAACAGGACCACGACGTGGAACATTACCCGAATCATTGACGAGATTTTCAGAGAATTGCTTGCATATCTCAAGTATTTTGACGAATTTTGCATAAAGGTTGTACATACGATGGTTTGAACTTAATGTTTTAATCACCACTAAGTTACTAAAAATCAGCGACATGTACAACTTTTTACTCATATTTATCAACTTAAATTAATTCCGCCAACGGGTTTACTAATGACAAAAAAGAAATTGCCCGTTCGTTTTACGGGTCAGCACTTTACTATTGATAAAGTGCTAATAAAAGATGCAATAAGACAAGCAAATATAAGTAATCAGGATACGGTTTTAGATATTGGGGCAGGCAAGGGGTTTCTTACTGTTCATTTATTAAAAATCGCCAACAATGTTGTTGCTATTGAAAACGACACAGCTTTGGTTGAACATTTACGAAAATTATTTTCTGATGCCCGAAATGTTCAAGTTGTCGGTTGTGATTTTAGGAATTTTGCAGTTCCGAAATTTCCTTTCAAAGTGGTGTCAAATATTCCTTATGGCATTACTTCCGATATTTTCAAAATCCTGATGTTTGAGAGTCTTGGAAATTTTCTGGGAGGTTCCATTGTCCTTCAGTTAGAACCTACACAAAAGTTATTTTCGAGGAAGCTTTACAATCCATATACCGTTTTCTATCATACTTTTTTTGATTTGAAACTTGTCTATGAGGTAGGTCCTGAAAGTTTCTTTCCACCGCCAACTGTCAAATCAGCCCTGTTAAACATTAAAAGAAAACAGTTATTTTTTGATTTTAAGTTTAAAGCCAAATACTTAGCATTTATTTCCTGTCTGTTAGAGAAACCTGATTTATCTGTAAAAACAGCTTTAAAGTCGATTTTCAGGAAAAGTCAGGTCAGGTCAATTTCGGAAAAATTCGGTTTAAACCTTAATGCTCAAATTGTTTGTTTGTCTCCAAGTCAATGGGTAAACTGTTTTTTGGAAATGCTGGAAGTTGTCCCTGAAAAATTTCATCCTTCGTAGTTCAAAGTCGGGTGGTTGTCAAGATGATTTTTCTGGTTTGGTGTCGTCTTTTAAGCTGCCGCATAACAAATTAATAATACCAAATAAAAATACGTATAGATTAAAAAAGTTCTTTGTGCTTTTGTCAGGGAACTTTTTTTTCGTAAATTTGCGTTCAATTATGCGGCAGTAATAATATACATATTAATACGAGTTAAGAATCCTGTAGTTTTCCACATGCTACGAGGAGGTATTAAAAGGTGCGTTTCGGCAATGCATCTATTGTAGTATATTATTGCTTAATCAAATGAACATTATAAATTTAGGAATTCTTGCTCACATTGATGCAGGAAAAACTTCCGTAACCGAAAATCTGCTATTTGCCTGCGGAGCAACGGAAAAGCGCGGCAGTGTTGATAAAGGTGACACCATAACAGACTCTATGGATATAGAAAAACGTAGAGGAATTACTATTCGGGCTTCTACGACATCTATTGTTTGGAATGGTGTGAAATGCAATATCATTGACACTCCGGGACACATGGATTTTATTGCAGAGGTGGAGCGGACATTCAAAATGCTTGATGGAGCAGTCCTCATATTATCGGCAAAGGAAGGCATACAAGCACAAACAAAGTTGCTGTTCAAGACTTTGCAAAAACTGCAAATCCCGACAATTATATTTATCAATAAGATTGATCGTGCCGGCGTAAATCTTGAGCGTTTATATCTGGACATAAAAACAAATCTGTCGCAAGACGTCTTGTTTATGCAAACGGTTGTCGATGGAGTAGTTTACCCGATTTGCACCTCAACAGATATAAGGGCAGAACACAAAGAATTTGTATGCAACCATGACGACGATATATTAGAACTATATTTGGCGGATAAAGAAATCTTACCGGCAGATTATTGGAATGCGATAATCGCTCTTGTGGCAAAAGCCAAAGCCTATCCGGTCTTGCATGGATCAGCAATGTGCAATATTGGCATCAATGAGTTGTTAGACGCCATCATTTCTTTTATATTTCCTCCGGCATCAGTCCCAAATAGACTTTCAGCTTATCTTTATAAAATAGAACATGCCCCCAAAGGGCATAAAAGAAGTTTTCTAAAAATTATTGACGGAAGTCTGAGACTTCGAACCGTTATAAAAGTCAATGATTCGGAAAAATTCATCAAGATTAAAAATCTAAAAACCATTTATCAGGGCAAAGAGATAAATGTTGATGAAGTGGTTGCTAATGATATCGCAATTATAGAAGATATAGAAGAATTAAGAATCGGAGATTATTTAGGTGTTAAACCTTGTCTGATTCAAGGATTATCTCATCAGCATCCCGCCCTCAAATCTTCTGTCCGACCAGACAAGCCCGAAGAGAGAAGCAAGTTGATATCCGCTCTAAATGTATTGTTTATTGAAGACCCGTCTCTGTCCTTTTCCATAAATTCATATAGTGATGAATTGGAAATCTCGTTATATGGTTTAACCCAAAAAGAAATCATACAAACATTGCTGGAAGAACGATTCTCCGTAAAGACCCATTTTGATGAAATCAAGACTATCTACAAAGAACGACCTAAAAAGAAGGTGAATAAGATTATCCATATCGAAGTCCCTCCCAACCCTTACTGGGCCTCAATAGGACTGACTCTGGAACCTTTACCGATAGGGTCAGGGGTGCAAATCGAAAGTGAAATCTCCTTTGGTTATCTGAACCATTCTTTTCAAAATGCCGTTTTTGAAGGAATCCGTATGTCTTGCCAATCGGGATTGCATGGATGGGAAGTGACGGATTTGAAAGTAACCTTTACTTATGCCCTTTATTATAGTCCGATAAGTACCCCTGCCGATTTTAGACAATTGTCTCCTTATGTCTTCAGGTTGGCTTTGCAACAATCAGGAGTGGATATTCTCGAACCGATGCTCTATTTTGAGTTACAGATACCACAAGTAGCAAGTTCCAAAGCTATTACAGATCTGCAAAAAATGATGTCTGAGATTAAAGGTATCAGTTGTAATAAAGAGTGGTGTCTTATTGAAGGGAAAGTTCCATTAAATACAAGTAAAGACTATGCTTCAGAAGTAAGTTCATACACTAAAGGCTTAGGCACTTTTATGGTTAAGCCGTGTGGGTATCAAATAACAAAAGGCGGTTATTCTGATAATACCCGTATGGAAGAAAAGGATAAACTTTTATTCATGTTTGAAAAATCAGTATCATCAAAATAATGGAACGATCCAGGAATTTCTATAAGACAATACGGTTGGGGTATATACTTATCTCCGTTCTTATCGGATGTATAGCATATAATAGCTTCTATGAATGGCAGGAGATAGAAGCATTAGAACTTGACAATAAAAAAATAGACGAGTTCCGAAAAGAGATAAACAATATCAATATTCAAATGATAAAATTTTCTCTATTTGGTGAAACAATACTGGAATGGAACGATAAAGATATCGAACATTACCATGCACAGCGTATGGCAATGGATAGTATGCTCTGCCGTTTCAAAGCTACCTATCCGGCAGAGCGTATAGACAGCGTACGCCATCTTCTCGAAGATAAGGAACGGCAGATGTGCCAAATCGTTCAAATACTTGAACAACAACAAGCCATCAACGATAAGATAACCAGTCAAGTACCTGTAATCGTGCAGAAGAGTGTACAGGAACAGCCCAAGAAGTCCAAGCGCAAAGGTTTCTTGGGCATCTTCGGCAAAAAGGAAGAAGCGAAACCAACTGTGACTACCACGATGCACCGTTCCTTTAACCGGAATATGAGAACCGAACAACAGGCACAAAGCCGCCGCTTATCGGTTCATGCCGATAGCCTTGCCGCACGAAATGCGGAACTTAACAGGCAACTGCAAGGACTGGTTGTTCAAATAGACGGGAAAGTACAAACTGACCTACAAAAGCGGGAAGCCGAGATAACAGCCATGCGGGAACGGTCGTTCATTCAGATTGGGGGCTTGACAGGGTTCGTTATACTGCTACTGGTCATATCATATATCATCATACACCGAAATGCCAACCGCATCAAGCGATATAAACAGGAAACCGCAGATTTAATCGAGCGACTGCAACAAATGGCAAAGCGAAACGAGGCACTGATAACCTCCCGCAAGAAAGCCGTACATACCATTACCCATGAATTACGCACACCGCTGACTGCAATAACGGGCTATGCCGGACTGATACAAAAAAACTTCAATGCGGATAAAACCGGGATGTATATCCGAAATATTCAGCAATCCTCCGACCGTATGCGTGAAATGCTTAATACTCTTCTGAGTTTCTTCCGGCTGGACGACGGCAAGGAACAGCCTAATTTCTCCACGTGTAGGATTTCATCAATAGCGCATACGCTCGAATCAGAGTTTATGCCAATTGCCATAAACAAGGGACTTGCTCTTACTGTGACGAATCACACGGATGCTGTTGTACTGACCGATAAGGAACGCATTCTACAAATTGGAAATAACCTGCTGTCAAACGCCATCAAGTTCACTGAGAACGGTGCCGTTTCTCTGACAATGGGGTATGATAACGGTATGCTGAAACTTATCGTCAAAGATACGGGTTCGGGTATGACCGAAGAGGAACAGCAACGTGTGTTCGGTGCGTTTGAACGTTTGTCAAACGCTGCCGCAAAGGACGGCTTCGGATTAGGTCTTTCCATTGTTCAGCGCATTGTGACAATGCTCGGCGGCACAATCCAGCTGAAGAGCGAGAAAGGCAAGGGCAGCCGTTTCACGGTGGAGATACCCATGCAGTCAGCCGAGGAATTGCCGGAACGGATAAATAAAACACAGATTCATCATAACCGAACACTCCATGATATTGTTGCCATCGACAATGACAAGGTACTTCTCCTAATGCTGAAAGAAATGTATGCACAAGAAGGGATACATTGCGACACTTGCAGCGATGTTGCGGAACTGATGGAAATGATACGCCGGAAAGAATACAGTCTGCTTCTGACCGATTTGAATATGCCGGATATAAACGGCTTCGAGCTGTTGGAACTGCTACGCACCTCCAATGTGGGCAATTCAAGGATCATTCCGATTATTGTAACAACCGCTTCGGGCAGTTGCAACAGAGAGGAACTTTTAGAACGTGGATTTTCCGATTGCCTTCTCAAGCCGTTTTCCATATCGGAGCTGATGGAAGTTTCCGACAAGTGCGCCATGAAAGGTAAACAAAATGAAAAGCCTGATTTCTCCTCCCTACTGTCTTACGGCAATGAATCCGTCATGTTGGATAAACTGATAGCGGAAACCGAAAAGGAAATGCAGTCGGTCAGGGATGCGGAACAACGGAAAGACTTTCAAGAACTGGACGCCCTGACACACCACCTACATAGTTCGTGGGAGATACTGCGTGCCGACCAACCATTAAGGGAACTTTATAAACAGCTTCATGGGAGTGCCGTTCCCGATTATGAAGCATTGAACAACGCCGTGACTGCCGTATTGGATAAGGGTTCGGAGATAATCCGGCTGGCAAAAGAAGAAAGGAGAAAATACGAAAATGGATAAAACAAAAATCATCGTGGTGGAGGACAACATCGTATATTGCGAGTTTGTCTGCAACCTGCTGGCACGGGAGAAATTCCGTACCGTGCAGGCTTTCCACCTCTCGACAGCGAAGAAACTTCTGCAACAAGCCACTGACAATGATATAGTAGTTTCTGATTTGCGTTTGCCTGACGGTGACGGCATCGACCTATTGCGCTGGATGCGCAAAGAAGGCATGACGCAGCCGTTCATCATCATGACCGACTATGCCGAAGTACATACGGCGGTTGAAAGCATGAAACTCGGTTCGCTGGACTACATACCCAAGCAACTCGTGGAGGACAAACTCGTGCCTTTGCTCCGCACCATACTGAAAGAGCGGAATATCGGGCGAAGCCGCATGCCCGTATTTGCCCGTGACGGTTCAGCCTTTCAGAAAATCATGCACCGGATAAGGCTGGTAGCTCCTACCGACATGAGCGTACTGATATTCGGGGAGAACGGTACTGGCAAAGAGCATATTGCCCATCTACTGCACGATAAAAGCAAGCGTTCAGGCAAGCCTTTCGTGGCGGTGGACTGCGGCTCACTCACCAAAGAGCTTGCACCATCGGCGTTCTTCGGACACGTCAAAGGAGCGTTCACTGGTGCTGAAAACACAAAGAAAGGCTATTTCCACGAGGCGGAAGGCGGCACATTGTTTTTAGACGAAGTGGGTAATCTCGCACCAGAAACTCAACAGATGTTACTCCGTGCCATACAGGAACGGCGGTTCCGTCCCGTTGGCGACAAGTCCGACCGCAGTTTCAACGTCCGCATCATCGCCGCCACCAACGAGAATCTGGAAAAGGCGGTCAATGAAAAGCGTTTCCGGCAGGATTTGTTATACCGCCTACATGACTTTGAAATAACCGTTCTGCCCTTACGTGACTGTCAGGAGGACATCATGCCGCTGGCGGAGTTCTTCCGTGAGATTGCCAATAAGGAATTGGAGTGCAAGGTTAGCGGTTTCAGTTCCGAAGCACGGAAAGCGTTGCTGACCCATTCATGGCCGGGCAACGTGCGCGAACTTCGACAGAAAATCATGGGTGCGGTGTTGCAGGCTCAGACGGGACTTGTCACAAAAGAGCATCTGGAACTTGGGATAACCGAAACAACCTCTGTTACCGGCTTCTCCCTACGCAACGACGAGGAAGATAAAGAGCGGATTCTGCGTGCTTTGAAGCAGGCTGACGGGAACCGGAAGGTCGCTGCCGAATTGCTTGGAATAGGCAGGACAACACTCTATAATAAACTGGAAGAATATGGATTGAAGTATAAATTTGAGCAACCATAGCCCGCAATTCGCTGAAAATGGCTATCTTTGCATGACATATCAGAAGGTAACGGCGATTGGCAGAGCCTTTTGCCGCCTATATATAACATAAGACCGCAAGGCGTCCTAATGGGAATCTGGAAAATTAACATTAACAGGAACTATTGCGTGATTGCTTATGCTATGCCTACGCATAGCGTGCATTCACCTATTCCTGTTAAGGGCATTCCAGAGCCTCCATTAGTGATAGCGTGGATTGCACGCTACTTTTTTGCCCTTGCCCAACGAAAGGAAACGCTAATGGGTAAAGTACAGATTCTTGCCGTCCTCACGATGGACGGTTGTCAAAGCTCCGAGTTATATTGCAAAGCGTATAAGGAACTGCGCCTTGAAGATTGCGGTATCAACGAGATAAGGGAAAACGCCCTTTATCATATCACACCCGACTATTCCATCTCTATGCTCGACGAATGGCGGAAATCCGCAACAGACATCTGCTATCTGGCGGAAGTCACTCCTGAAAAGGCGGACTACATCAATGGGCTGTTACGTATGCGTGTGGTGGATGAAATCATACTTTATACGCTTCCTTTCATTGCCGGAACGGGAAAGCGTTTCTTCCAGTCCGCCTTGCCACAGGAACAATGGACGCTGACCTCGCAGAAGGTGTACCGCAACGGAGTGGTCCGCCATATCTATAAAGCGTGCGTTTGATGTCCGGAAAATGGACGAATGTTCAGGAAATGAACACTTTAAGTCGAAAATAATTCCTGACAGACAAATAAATTGCAAAATTATCACACTGAAATCCAGCACCTTGCAGAGAGTGTGCCGGATTTTTTATTTTATGAACACGCTTTTTGCCAATCATATTCATGTGCGCATACCGAAAAACAGAGTGTAAAATTTCAAAATTGACAGGATATGAATTATTTCTTATTGGCGGAAACCGAGTTCTTCCGCCGTATAAACGAAGCCGGGGACTGCAATATGGAAACGGCATATACGGCTTTCGCCACGCAAGTAATCGAGCTATGCAGCGGCAATGTGGACACCAACCGCACCATCATCGCACTGGCTTACATCGAAATCGAGTTGCAGCACCATCCCATGCGCAATCTTCCCGAAGAAAAGAGGGAGGTTGCAGCCTATATCAGCAAGGCACTCTCTTTAGTGAGGAAGATGCAGAAGTTCCTTGCCGCTCCCCAAGTGCCACCACTAATCCCCATCCGTACATCCTCCGACAACACAACCGAAAATCCCGCCTCACCCCTGCAATGGACGGGCAACGCCATCGACCTCGTGGAACTTATCTACGGCATCAACGAGATGGGCTGCATCAACAACGGCAACATGCCGCTCAAACAGCTCGCCCCGCTCCTCTACAAGATTTTCGGTATCGAATCAAAGGACTGCTACCGTTTCTATATCGACATCAAACGCCGGAAAAACGAAAGCCGCACTTACTTCCTTGACAGGATGCAGGAGAAACTGAACGAGAGGATGCTCCGCGACGAGGAAATGGAACGTTTGAGAAAATAATCCTGTACCAATGATGAATCAGGGGGTGACGTTATGTCATTCTCTGATTTTTTGTAGGTTTTGTCCTGCTGTGTAGATACATTTCGTTATCTATTCGCCCGAAAACCAGCGAAAAGCACTATCTTTGTACCCACGTTACAGAATTGTATATGAGCATAGACAACCTCGACATAATAAAACGGTTGATAGCCGAAAAAGAATGCGGACGGGTGGAGTTCAAGGAAACCACCGGACAGTTGGAGCGCGGCATGGAAACGCTTTGCGCCTTCCTTAACGGCGAAGGCGGCACGGTATTGTTCGGTGTCACCGACAAGGGAAAAATCATCGGACAAGACGTGAGCGACAAAACCAAGCGGGATATAGCGGACGCGATCCGGCGTATCGAGCCGTTTGCCACAGTTGAAGTTTCTTATACTGAAATACCAGACACTGGCAAAAGTGTCATCGCACTGTCTGCGGAAGAACAAAGATATATGCGTCCGTTCTCTTACAAAGGACGGGCTTACCTGCGGGTGGAAAGCGCGACATCCATCATGCCGCAGGAGATATATAACCAATATCTGATACAGCGGGGCGGGAAATACGCTTGGGAGGCAATAGCAAATCCTGACCTTAAAATATCCGACCTTGACGAACATGCCGTCATTAGTGCTGTTCGCGGGGGAATCAGAAGCGGTCGTTTACCTGAAGCAACCATAAGGGAAGACTTGCCGACCATTCTCGAAAAATTCAGTCTGTTGCATGACGGGAAACTTAACAATGCTTCAGCAGTGCTGTTCGGTCATGATTTTTATTATTATCCCCAATGCCTGCTCCGTCTGGCGCGTTTCAAAGGCACGACGAAAGACGAGTTTATAGACAATCAACGTGTCACTGGGAATATCTACGCGCTGCTGGATGCTGCAATGGCGTTCTTTTTCAAACATCTGTCACTTTCCGGTAAGATAGAAGGGCTGTACCGTGAGGAAGAACTGGAAATCCCGTACAAGGCATTGAGAGAGTGCTGCACAAATGCGTTGTGCCACCGCCTGTACCACCGTCCCGGCAGTTCGGTGGGAATCGCCATCTATGACGACCGTGTGGAAATAGAGAACAGCGGGACATTTCCGCCGGATATAACAATGGAAAAACTGTTAAGCGGGCATAATTCAGAACCGCAAAATCTAATCATAGCAAACGTGCTGTATAAAAGCGAGGTCTTGGAAAGTTGGGGACGGGGCATCGGGCTTATGATAAGCGAGTGCCGGCGTGTCGGCATTCCGGACCCCGAATTTCACACGGACGGAAACAGCGTATGGGTCGTTTTCCGCTATACCCGGAAAGCAGTCGGGTCATACCCGACAGTCACCCCACAGTCGCCCGATAGTTACCCGACAGTTACCCCGCAAGTGGGAAAAGTTCTGTCTGCAATCGGGAATCAGACACTATCGACAAAAGATGTTATGGAAATGATAGGATTGAAGGACAAAAGCAATTTTCTGGAGCTTTATCTGTATCCTGCAATAAGGTTGGATTTAGTAGAACCGATTTATCCGGAAAAGCCGAAACACCCGCGACAGAAATACCGTCTTACGGAGAAAGGTCTGGATTTAATTAAAAATAAATAGTCATGAACTCGCAAACTGTAGAAATAACATCTGCTGGCATTAGGAAAATATTGAATAAATATACTCCAGAGCGAGCTATTGCCGAATATGTATGGAATGGATTTGATGCAAAAGCAACCGTTGTAAATATTGATTTTGAAATTGACAATGCAGAATTGGACACAATCAAAAATATTAGAATAACAGACAATGGTACAGGCATCTGCTATGAAGAATTACCTATAAAATTCAAAAAATTCTATGAGTCTCAAAAGAGAATAGCCAACGAGAATAATACTGAATTTACAAGAGGAAAAAACGGTTATGGTCGTTTTACTTTCTATAAATTTGCGAGATTTGCTAATTGGGAAACACGCTATAGTAAAGATGCACAAATAATGTCTTATGACATTAGAATTGATAGCGATACTTTAAAAGACTACACTACAACAGAGCCACTTGTATCTGATGACACAACAACAGGTACTTGTGTCGTTTTTAATGAGATTTCTTCTGATATTTCCAGTTTGTTTATAACGAAGACTCTTATCCCTTATCTAAAGGCTGAATTTGCGTGGTTTTTAGAATTGAAATCCGAATATCAAATATACATCAATGGGCAAGAATTAGATTATTCTTCTATAATAGCAGAACAAGAATCAATATCACCGATATTATCACATAACCAGAAAAATAACATCAACTTTCAATGCAAGTATATCCGATGGAATGTAAAGATGAATGATGAATATTCTCGATTTTACTTCTTGAATAATGACTTGGAGTTAAAATTTACCAAAACGACATTATTAAATAAAAAAGGAGATAATTTTTGGCATTCTGTAATTGTGATTGATGATTTCTTCAATGAAATCAATTGTGATAACGAATTAGACGATAATGCTATTCAACCTAAATTGTTTGATAATTCTGCTGATAGAAAATTATTTAAGGAACTAATTACGCAACTCAATGAGTTTCTCAAAAAGAAAAGACGCCCATTCCTAAAGGAGCAAGCAGAAGTTATGGTAACCAAATATAAGAATGAAGATGTTTTCCCTAAATTTGGTACTGAAGATTGGGATATAGTGCGTAGAGAAGGTTTGGAAAACTTCGTAAAGGAACTATACGAAGTAGAACCTGCTGTTTTCATGAAGTTGAACAAAGAACAAAAAAGAGTTTTCTTAGAACTTCTAAATTTGGTGATGGATAGCGGTGAGCGCGATAGTCTGTTTAAGATTTTAGATGCAGTTGTTGAATTAGACTCGAACGATAGGAAAGAATTTGCAAAAATATTAGAAATAACGAGGTTAAAACAAGTCGTTTCCACGATTAAGCTTATTTCAGACAGATTGCTGACACTGGAGAATCTAAAAAAGATTGTTTTTAATCATACTTTACAAGCCAATGAAGTTCGTGATTTGCAGTCGTTCATAGAAAAACACTATTGGATTTTTGGCGAAGAATATAGAATGGTATGTGCGGAAGAGGTCAAATTTGAAGAGGCTTTAAGAAAATACATTTATATTCTGCGTGGAGTTAGCGAGAAAAAATATATTGCTCACCCTAATAAATACAAAGAAATGGATTTATTTCTTACTGGTACTGATTTTAGGGATGGGAGACCTCATAATATAGTTGTGGAAATCAAAAATCCGACAACTATAAAACAATTAAAATCAGAACAGTTAAATCAATTAGAACAATATATGGATGTTATTCTAAAACAAGATTGTTTTAATGATGCTAATGAGTTCTGGACTTTCATTTTGATAGGACAAGACTATGATGATATTGTAGGTCGAAGGGTCATAAATAAGCTTACTGGTTTAGTCCAAAATGACAGTAATTATAGCCTCTATGTAAAAAAATGGAGTGAAATAACAAATGAGGTGGAACGTAGGCTGAAATATTTGCTTGATAAGCTCAAAATAGAAAGAGCCACTTTATCTAAATCCCAATCATTAAATGAGGTAATGAATGAAGTTTCAAATAACACGGCCGCAATGGTTAGTTGAACTTAATATAGTCATAATGCTCAATATAAAGAATTACAAATTACTCCTGTCACAGATAGCTGTAGCAGGAGTAATTCTCAAAACGGGAGTCTGATACATCTTGTTGTTATATATTATTTCTGTTGCAACAGATGTTTCAGATTCTCGTCACCAGCGATGCGCTCCAACTCGTCGGCGACAATCTGTTTCACCTCCTCCTTGATGCGCCTGTAATTCGCCTTCACCATTTCCTTCATGCAGTCGTTGCCGTTCGCGTCCGCGAAGTCGGTAATGACGGGTATCGGCTTGTAGGCTTTCTCCTCGCGCTTCATTTTCTCGGCATCCACGACAATCTCACAGTGGAAAATCTTCTGCTTGATACGCTCGTTGAAGTTGTCGGACACCGAACCGACGAACATCCCCTGCGTCAAGCCGGAAATTTTGCTCGGCGGGATAAGCGCGTCCATCTGCGTGTTGATGGAGGTGGAAACATCCTGCCGGTTGATGGAGATGGACTGCCGCTTTTGAAGCACCTTTCCGAACCGCTCCGAGAGCGTCTTGGCTGTTTCGCCCACCACCTGCCCGGAGAAGATATTGCCGACCGTGTTCATCACCACTTTGGCTTCTTTATCGCCATAGTCGCGCACCAACTGGCTGAAATCCTGAAAGCCCAGACACACGGCAACCTTGTTGCTTCGCGCGGTGGCGATAAGATTGTCCAACCCCTTGAAGTATATCGTCGGAAGCTCGTCGATGATGACCGAAGACTTCAACATCCCTTTCTTGTTAATGAGCTTCACGATACGGGAGTTATACAGACCGAGAGCCGCCCCGTATATGTTCTGACGGTCCGGATTGTTGCCCACGCAGAGTATTTTCGGCTCTTCGGGATTGTTGATGTCCAGCGTAAACTCGCTGTCCGACATCACCCAATAGAGCTGCGGGGAAATCATGCGTGACAGTGGGATTTTCGCTGAAGCGATCTGCCCCATTAACTGCTCGGCAGCCCCTCCGAGCCATGCGTCCATGAACGGTGAGAGATAGTTCTCTAATTCCGGGTAAGAGGTCAGTATCGGGAAAATATCCTCGTACCTGCGGTTCAGGAACTCGATGGCATGGGGGAACGTGCAATACTTGCCGTTCTGAAAAATTTTAAGATACCATATGATAGCCGCAAAAAGGATGATAGGCGATTCTACAAAGAAGTCGCCCTGCTTCTGCACCCAACTCTTATTTAAGTTGAGCATGATGGTGTACGCGCTCTCGTAAGCGTCCGTAATATCCTCCATGAAATCCGGGTGGATGGGATTGCAACGGTGCGAGCGTCGCGGGTCGTCGAAGTTTATCACATAAAACTTCGGTTTCACCTTGTAGCCCTCCGGGTGATTGAGCAGATAATTATAGGCAATCGTGGACAAGTCGCTGAATTTGAAATCATAGACATACATCGAGAAGCCCTTCTCAATCTGTTGCTTGATGAAACTGTTTACCACTGCGTATGACTTTCCGCTGCCCGGCGTACCCAACACGATGGAGGCACGGAACGGGTTCACGACATTGATCCAGCCATTGTTCCAACGTTTCCTGTAATAAAAGCGTGTGGGCAGATTGACCGAATACTCGCTTTCGATGAGCCGTGTTTCCTGCATGAAGCTCTCGTTCTCGTTGTTGAACACGTCATCCATGAGGTTGTGCTTCAACAGGCGGCTCATCCACAGACCGCCCATCAGCAGGCATACATAGCCCGTGCCTACAGTCAGCACGTAAAGCCCCGTCACCGCTTCAACCGGTAGCGGCAATGCCAGTATCCACCAGTTCAGGAAGAACAGCACGAACCCTGCGGCAAGAGCCGTCCAGATCCGTCCCCAAGTGATTTTCTCCCCCTTGACGCCTTTTGTTCCCAGACAGGACAGGGCAAGGAGGAGGACGGCAAACAGTTTCGTGTAGAGGATGGAGCGGAACAGCCCCGCCGTGCGGTTGAAGTTCATCAGGATTCTGTCCACCACGCCGATGTCCACTCCCCAGAGCCGTATGGCTTCATAGCAGAACCAGTACACGTTCATGACCACTAAAATAATACTCACGGCACGCAGAAAATCCATGATTTTCGCCAATGCCCTCAAATCGTCTTCTTGTTGTGACATAGATTAAAAAATATTGATTGTTGATACCTCGATTACATTCCCAAGCCCTTGCGCCTTTTCTTTTTCCTCTTGCGCTGCATCGCCCGGATAAAGGCTTCCTCCTCGGCATCTACTGCCGGACCTTCGGGAGTGAGCAGACCGATACCGCCCGCCGTGTTCTCGTAGTCGGATGCGGTCTGTCCACGCATATCCTCTCCTGTTTCCACCGGAACGGACAGCGTAATCGGCGGTTGTCCGGCATAAGGCAGCGTAAAGTGTTCCTGCAAGACGTTGGCGGAAAGTTCCTTGCCCATGCGCGAGCCGTTCAGCACGCAGCCCGTGCGGTGGTCGATGAACGTGGCTCCGTAGATGCGCCCTTCCTCCGTGTAGCGCAACACGGTGTCGATGCCCTTCTCCCTGAGCCTCGAAACGAACTTCTCCTTGTCATACGTGCCTTCAAGCACGGAAAGGACGGTGCGTTTTGTCATGTCGGCGAGTTTCCGCTCCTTAATCTCCTGCTTGGAACGTGCAAACTTCTTCTGCACGGCTTCATAGCCTGCGGACTTCCCGAAAAGCGAGGATTTGAAAGGATTGCCGACCTTGTTGCCCTTATCGTCCGTAACGGAATAGACCAGCCCGTGATACTCACGTCCGCGCACATTGCCATGCGCTTCCTCCACCGTCATATTATAGAAGGAAAGGAGGGCGCGGTATTCGCCCATCGTCTGGAAACGGTACTGTCCACTCAGAGCCTTGACGGTATTTCCGACCTGCCTCTTCACGTCTCCCGCCGAAGCATCCACCTTGCGCAGCGGGTTTTCCAGACGTAGGTTCTTACGCTCCGCCGGGTGCAGCCCGTACTTCCGTTCCAGTTCCCTGCGGATGCGGTCGCTGCGGCGGAAGAGGAAATCCTGATTGAGCCGCCTGCCTTTCTCGTCCACATTGATTGTCACGATATGCAGGTGGTGGCGGTCTATGTCCTCGTGCTTGACAACAAGGTATGGCTGGTCCCCGTAGCCGAGTTTTTCCAGATACTCGCGTGCGATGTCCTGCAATTCCGTATCGGTCAGCACATCGTCGGGATGCGGGTTGAGCGAGATATGGAGTACCGGTTTTTCCACCCTCGTATGCTCCGGCATACAGGCGAGAAAGCCCTCCATCGCCTTGCGTATGTCCACCGTACCCGTGCCGTCATTGTAGATGCGGTTGGTGGTGAGCAGCCGCCCTTTCGCCTCGTTAATCTTTTCTCCGTTGTAGGCAAGCGCGCCGTACAGCGACTTTCCTACACTGATTTTTGCGACCATTTCGCCTCCATTTCTCTCGACAATTCCACAATCTGACGGCTCAGTTTCACGAGTTCGACGGTCTGTTGCTCCAGTTTGTAGAGCAATGCCATCGCCTTTTTCTCGGAAAAATGCAGCCTCAGTTCCTTCACGACTTGGTTGTAGTTCGTGCCTACCGCGCGGAACTGCGCATGGAAATCGGACAGTCTGGTGTAGTAATCCACCAGCGTCCTGTCCACTTTCAGTACCCTGAACGGCTGCCCGAAGAAGTGCGCCTTGATGAAAACAGACTTGGCGTAAACGCCCGACTTCTCGAACATGGCGAGGAAACGGTTGTGTTCCTCTTCGTTGAAACGAACGGTGTAGCGGAACACCGCCGGGTCAAGTTTGGGATTTCTCCCGGTCTTGTTTCTTTTCTCTTTCATATAAACTTTGGATTTAGCGGATGGACGGCATAAGCCGCCGCTTCTTGGCACAGACACCGCAGGTTTGAAAGGCTTCCCGACTTCGGAGAGGAAGCCCGCCCCCTGCAAGGGCAAGTGCTTTTCGTGGCTGCTCAAAACGTTTTGAGCGGCTGAAAAGACATCTTGCTATGTTCAGGCGAACATAAAAATCCGTCGGGGACGGATTGGGGAAATGCCTTTCAAACTCCGGGCTGCGCCACCTGCGGCGAACCCTGCCGTTCGGGTGCAAAGTTACGCCCTTAACGCGGTATCGGACAGAGGCTTGACCCGGACAATCAGTGCCAACCGGCGCAACGTGCTGCCACTTGCCGGAGAAGTAATACAAGTTCCAAAATATCCTTGTTTATTTGCAGCGTGATTCGGATGTGGGACTGAAAATACACTCCTTCCGCCGGATGTTCGGACACCAATCCGGGCATCAATCCAAACGGTTGAAAACAGGTGTATGTATTCAGACAGTTTTCCAAGCACACGTCCATGCGGACGGATAAAAGCATGGGCGGTTGGACAAACCGATGATTACCCATAGGCACAGCCGGATTAAGGAGTGAATAAATAAATGAATGGGAGCGCGTGCGTACGTACTAATGGCAATACGCTACCGCCACCGGACAGATGTATAACCAAATAAATTATCAAACAAATGAAAGAAGCAACTTATGTGGCAATCTCCACGCAGAAAGGTGGAGCGGGTAAGACAACCCTGACGGTGCTTGTAGCAAGCTACCTGCACTATGTGAAAGGCTACAACGTAGCCGTGGTGGACTGCGATTTTCCACAGTACAGTATCCATGACATGCGCAAGCGCGACATGAAAGCTGTCATGGAGGACGGGCATTACAAGGTGATGGCGTATGAGCAGCTCAAACGGCTGAAGAAGAACCCGTACACCATCAGATGCAGCCGTGCGGAAGATGCGGTAAAGACTGCCGAAAATCTGGTGGCAGCGCAGCCTGACCTTGATTTCGTGTTCTTCGACTTGCCGGGAACCATCAACAATGCCGATGTGGTGCAGACCATTTCCAAAATGGACTACATCTTCACGCCCATCATCGCCGACCGTGTGGTGATGGAGAGTTCCATTAAGTTCGCCACCGTTATCAACGAACAGATGATAAGCACGGGCAAGTCCGGTATCAAAGGGATTTACCTCGTGTGGAACATGGTGGACGGGCGCGAAAAGACGGAACTTTACAAAGCATACGACAAGGTCTGTGCCGAGTTCGCCCTGTCCATTCTGGAAACACATCTGCCGGACAGCAAGCGTTTCCGCAAGGAGACGGCGGCAGAACGCAAGGCAGTATTCCGCTCCACGGCGTTTCCGGCGGACAAAATACTGGTACGCGGCAGCAACCTCGACAAACTCGTCGATGAGATTCTCGGCATCATCAAAAACTGAATGGCATGGCAAAGAAAACAAGAATCGAGGACATCGACAGTGAAGCCGTAATCAACTCGTTTCGACTGGACGATACAAGCATTCCGCCGGAAGCGAGAAGCACGGACGGAAACGCTACTTCTCCACCTCCGAAAGAAGCGATACAGGAAGCCGTTTCTCCACCTGCCTCGCACTCCAAAGAGGAGCCGGAACGCAGGCGCAGGAACAGCAAGCCGGAAAAATTGGATTATGACACCGTATTCATATGCGGGTCCAACGTCACGGCAAGACTCGGCAAGCAGGTCTATATCCGCAAGGAGTACCACGACCGCATACAGAAGATGCTTCATGTAATCGGTGGCAACGAGGTGACTATCGCGGCTTTTCTTGACAACGTGCTGACACACCATTTCACGCTGTTCCAAGACGAGATAGCCGAATCGTTCAAACGGCACATGGAATCCTATAATTTATAAATACCCCAAAAACAACAAAGAAGTATGAAAAGAACAAAGAAGAACCGTCAGGCTGAGTGCCTGCAAACAGGAAAGAGTGAAAGAACCGCTGCCAATGCAGCAAAGTGTGCAAACGGATACGGTCAGGAAAAGACCGGCAGCGACTTCCGCAAGGATGAAGGCAGGGGCAAGCCGCTCTCTGTTTTCTTGGAAGCATCGGAAATCAAAACGCGGCAATGTATATACATCAGCCGAGAAATTCATGAGAAAGTCGCTATCGTTGCCAGTCGGATGGGAAACGGTTTGAGCATCGGCAAGTTCGTGGACAACATCCTCCGCGACCATTTCCGGCAATACGGGCAGCAGTACATGGAACAGATTGAAAACGCCCAAAAAGTAAGATTATGACAAAGGCGTTTTTAATCGTATCGGTTGCTTGCAACGTGTGGTTCCTGTTCCTGCTGTTTTATGACCGCATCATGGACACGAAGCTCATCCGTTTCTTCAGACATATTGCCGGGTTGTGGCGATCATTGGACAGTACAGTGGCAGAGCAAGGAAAGGATAAGGAAATACCTCACGCAGACACCTCGGACATCATTGGCAAGAGCCGTTTCAAGATGGCATCGACCCGGACAACCGCTGCCATACTGGCGCAAGAAGCCGCCACTTCGGAAAAAGGCATTGAGCTGTCGGAGGAAGAGGCTACTTTTGACGACGGAAACACGGAAACCGTCTCACGCCCGACACAAGTACCGGAGGACAAACTCGATGAAACCTTCACGAGCATCCCGCCCTCGGAACCGGAGTACGGAGAAGATGAACCGGAGGATGAAGAACCAGACAAAAAGCAGGCTTCGGGAAGCAGCTTCGAGGATATTGACATGGCAGTACGCACCATACGGAAGGAATCACCATCCGATGAGGAAATGCGACACGCCGGAAAGGTCATGACGGAACTGGACGGGACAGAGCTTTTCACAAGAATAACGGAACGCCTGACCGATGATACAATGAGCGAGAGGCTTGCAAAGGCGATGGCAGTTTTCGTGGACACGGTGAACATGACCGTGACACAACAAAAGGAAAAGGTGTTCGTGATTCCCGACAACATCGAGGAGTTCGACTTCCGAAACTATGTATAACAGCTAAAAAAGAATGGAAATGAAAACGTAAAATGACGACACCCATGCGCACGGCGGTACAAGGTACAGCCAATCCGCAACGGACACACCCAAGTCCGTAGAAACAAACGGGCAACCACTAAACCAAAGTAAAGTAATCAAGTATCAACCGCCCGAAAAAGGACTATCCACCCTTTGGACGGCACAAAACAAGAACTGTTTATGAACAAGAACATCAGACAAAAGTTCATCATCTCTGCGGCACTCATGATTGCCGCAACCGCCTCCGTATTTGCGCAAGGAAACGGTCTGGCAGGTATTAACGAAGCCACCTCTATGGTGAGTTCGTATTTCGACCCCGGCACGAAATTAATCTACGCCATCGGCGCGGTGGTCGGTCTTATCGGAGGCGTGAAAGTCTATGGCAAGTTCTCGTCCGGCGACCCCGACACGAGCAAGACAGCCGCCTCATGGTTCGGGGCTTGTATCTTCCTGATTGTCGCTGCGACTATCCTGCGCTCATTCTTCCTTTAATAAACAATGTATGGCTGAATACCCGATAAACAAGGGTATCGGCCGTCCGGTTGAGTTCAAGGGTCTAAAGGCTCAGTACCTCTTCATCTTCTGCGGAGGTCTGCTGGCTCTCTTCGTCCTGTTCGTCATCCTCTACATGGTCGGCATCGACCAGTGGATATGTATCGGCTTCGGCGCGGCATCGTCTTCCGTCCTCGTATGGCAGACCTTCGCGCTGAACGCCCGGTACGGCGAACACGGGCTGATGAAATTGGGAGCGGCAAGGAGCCATCCCCGATACCTTATCAACCGGCGGCGGATCACCCGATTATTCAAACGGCAACGAAAGGAAGAAACGACATGAGAAATACATCCAAAATGACAACACTGGAAAACAAGTTCCCGCTGCTGTCGGTGGAGCATGGCTGCATCATTTCCAAAGACGCCGACATCACGGTGGCTTTCGAGGTGGAACTGCCGGAGCTTTATACCGTGACAGGCGCGGAGTACGAGGCAATACACGGCTGCTGGTGCAAGGCTATCAAGGTGCTGCCGGACTTCTGCGTCGTGCATAAGCAGGACTGGTTCATCAAGGAACGCTACAAGCCGGAACTGCAAAAGGATGACATGAGCTTTTTGAGCCGCTCCTTTGAACGACACTTCAACGAGCGTCCGTACCTGAAACACTCCTGCTATCTCTACCTGACCAAGACGACGAAGGAACGTAACCGGATGCAGAGCAACTTCAGTACGCTGTGCCGGGGACATATCATCCCGAAGGAGCTGGACAGGGAAACCGCCGGGAAGTTCATGGAAGCCGCCGAACAGTTCGAGCGCATCATGAACGACAGCGGCTTTGTCAGGCTGCGCCGCCTCTCCACCGACGAGCTTGTCGGGACGGAGAAGTCCGCTGGGCTGATAGAGCGTTACTTCTCGCTCATGCCCGAAGGCGACACGGCCTTGCAGGACATCGACCTCTCGGCAAGGGAAATGCGCATCGGTGACAACCGCCTGTGCCTGCACACCCTCTCCAACGCGGAGGATATGCCCGGAAAGGTGGCTACCGACATCCGCTACGAGAAACTCTCCACCGACCGTTCGGACTGCCGCCTCTCCTTCGCCTCCCCCGTGGGGCTGCTGCTTTCCTGTAACCACATCTACAACCAGTATGTGATTATCGACAACAGCGAGGAAAATTTGCAGAAATTCGAGAAGTCCGCGAGGAATATGCAGTCGCTCTCCCGATACAGCCGGAGCAACAGCATCAACCGCGAGTGGATAGACCAGTACCTGAACGAAGCCCATTCCTACGGGCTGACCTCGGTACGGGCTCACTTCAATGTCATGGCATGGAGCGATGACGCGGAGGAACTGAAGCATATCAAGAACGACGTAGGCAGCCAGCTTGCCAGCATGGAGTGCGTCCCCCGCCACAACACTATCGACTGCCCGACGCTCTACTGGGCGGCGATGCCCGGCAACGCGGCGGACTTCCCGGCGGAAGAGAGTTTCCACACCTTCATTGAGCAGGCGGTGTGTCTCTTCACGGAGGAAACCAACTACCGCAGCTCATTATCGCCCTTCGGCATCAAGATGGTGGACAGGCTTACGGGAAAACCGTTGCACCTCGACATCAGCGACCTGCCGATGAAGCGGGGCATCACGACCAACCGCAACAAGTTCGTGTTGGGTCCTTCGGGCAGTGGCAAGTCGTTTTTCATGAACCACCTCGTGAGGCAATACTACGAGCAAGGTACGCACGTGGTATTAGTGGACACGGGAAACTCCTATCAGGGCTTGTGCGAGATGATCCGGCGCAAGACAAACGGGGCGGATGGCGTGTATTTCACCTACACGGAGGAGAAACCGATTTCGTTCAACCCGTTCTACACCGATGATTACGTGTTCGACGTGGAGAAGAAGGACAGCATCAAGACATTGCTGCTGACGCTCTGGAAGTCGGAGGATGACAAAGTGACGAAGACGGAAAGCGGCGAACTGGGCAGTGCGGTGAACGCCTACATCGAGCGTATCAGGGCTGACCGGAGCATCGTTCCCTCGTTCAACACCTTCTACGAGTATATGCGCGACGACTACCGCCGCGAACTGGCGGAACGTGAGATAAAGGTGGAGAAGTCAGACTTCAACATCGACAATATGCTCACCACCATGCGGCAGTATTACCGGGGCGGACGCTACGACTTCCTGCTCAACTCCACGGAGAACATCGACCTGCTCGGCAAGCGGTTCATCGTCTTCGAGATTGACAGTATTAAGGAGAATCGCGAGCTTTTCCCGGTCGTGACCATCATCATCATGGAAGCCTTCATCAACAAGATGCGCCGTCTGAAAGGCGTAAGGAAACAACTGATTGTGGAAGAGGCTTGGAAGGCGTTGTCTTCGGCGAACATGGCTGAATACCTGCGCTATATGTACAAGACCGTGCGCAAGTATTACGGGGAGGCAATCGTGGTGACGCAGGAGGTGGACGACATCATTTCCTCGCCCGTGGTCAAGGAAAGCATCATCAACAACTCCGATTGCAAAATCCTTCTCGACCAGCGGAAGTACATGAACAAGTTTGATGCCATACAGTCCCTGTTGGGTCTGACGGAGAAGGAGAAGTCGCAGATACTCTCCATCAACATGGCGAACAACCCGTCAAGGCTCTACAAGGAAGTGTGGATAGGACTGGGCGGCACGCAGTCGGCGGTCTATGCCACCGAAGTTAGTGCTGAAGAGTATCTGGCGTACACCACCGAAGAAACGGAAAAAGTAGAGGTGTACCGTCTGGCGGAGCAGCTGGGCGGCGACATTGAAGCCGCCATCCGGCAGCTTGCCGAAAGACGGAGAAACAAGGAATAGGCAATAAGTAAAAACAGATTCATCAACTAAAAAAGAAAATGCGTATGAGTATATCAAGAACGAAAATGCTGCAAGTCAGCAAGTGTTTAATCGGGCTGGCGGTCATGGTGTTGCAATCCTGCGATGTAGCGGACAACCGCCGTGACCTGCTTTGCGGAAACTGGGAAAGCGTAGAGGGCAAGCCCGACGTGCTTATCTACAAGGAGGGCGAAGCCTATAAGGTGACGGTGTTCAAGCGTAGCGGGCTGCGCCGCAAACTGAAGCCGGAAACCTATCTCTTGCAGGAAGAGAACGGCAACCTGTTCATGAACACCGGCTTCCGTATCGACGTGTCCTACAACGAAGCAACGGACATCCTGACCTTCTCGCCCAACGGGGACTATGTGCGCGTGAACCCGAAACCGGACCATCCGATAGGCAAGCAATAAATAATGAAATCCACTAAAATCCAAAGTAACATGAGAACAAGAATAACACTTATTATCTGCCTGTGCCTGTTTGCAGTCGGCAGGGCAAGCGCACAGTGGGCGGTGATAGACCCGTCCAACATCGCGCAGAGCATCGTGAACACCTCGAAGAACGTGGTACACACTTCCACGACCGCCCAGAATATGATAAAAAATTTTCAAGAGACGGTGAAGATTTACGAGCAGGGCAAGAAGTATTACGACGCGCTCAAATCCGTGAACAATCTGGTAAAGGACGCCCGGAAGGTGCAGCAGACCATCCTGATGGTGGGTGACATCACCGACACCTATGTGACCAGCTTCCAGAAGATGATGCGTGACGACAACTTCACGGTGGAGGAACTGGGAGCCATCGCCTTTGGCTACACCAAGCTGTTGGAGGAATCCAACGACGTGCTGACGGAACTGAAGAACGTGGTGAACATCACCACGCTCTCCATGACGGACAAGGAGCGCATGGATGTGGTGGAACGCTGTTACTCCAAGATGAAGCGTTACCGCAACCTCGTGAGCTACTACACCAACAAGAACATCAGCGTGAGCTACCTGCGGGCAAAAAAGAAGAACGACCTCGACCGCATCATGGGGCTGTACGGGAACATGAACGAAAGATACTGGTAGCCTATGAATTTCGACAACCTTCACCAGATTCTGCGCTCGCTCTATGAGCAGATGATGCCGCTATGTGGGGACATGGCGGGTGTGGCGAAAGGCATTGCCGGGCTGGGCGCGCTGTTCTACGTCGCCTACCGGGTGTGGCAGTCGCTGGCGAGAGCCGAACCGATAGACGTGTTCCCTATGCTCCGCCCCTTTGCGATAGGCTTGTGCATCATGTTCTTTCCGACGGTGGTATTAGGTACGATAAACAGCATCATGTCGCCCGTCGTGCAGGGTACGGCAAAGATGCTGGAGGCGGAAACGCTGGACATGAACCGATACCGTGAGCAGAAGGATAAACTGGAATACGAGGCGATGATGCGTAATCCCGAAACCGCCTACCTCGTGTCGAACGAGGAGTTTGACAAACAGTTGGAGGAACTGGGCTGGTCGCCCGGCGACATGGTGACGATGGCGGGGATGTATATCGAGCGCGGGATGTACAACATGAAGAAGGGCATCCGCGACTTCTTCCGCGAGATATTGGAACTGATGTTCCAAGCCGCCGCACTCGTGATAGACACCATCCGCACGTTCTTCCTCGTGGTGCTGGCGATACTCGGTCCGATAGCCTTCGCCATATCGGTATGGGACGGCTTCCAAAGCACGCTCACGCAATGGATATGCCGCTACATACAGGTCTATCTGTGGCTGCCCGTGTCGGATATGTTCAGCACCATACTGGCGAAAATCCAAGTGCTGATGCTGCAAAGCGACATCGAACGGATGCAGGCTGACCCGAACTTTTCGCTGGATTCGAGCGACGGGGTGTATATCGTCTTCATGATAATCGGCATCATCGGTTACTTCACCATCCCGACGGTGGCAGGCTGGATTATCCAAGCCGGAGGCATGGGAAGCTACGGTCGCAACGTGAACCAGACGGCAGGACGAGCCGGAAGCATGGCGGGCAGCGTGGCGGGTGCAGCCGCAGGAAACGTGGTCGGACGTGCCGGGAAACTGCTGAAATAATCAACTGACAATTAAAAACGAATAAACAACAATGGAATTTAAGTCACTCAAAAACATCGAATCATCGTTCAGGCAGATACGCCTGTTCAGTATCGTCTTCCTCTCGCTGTGCGCCGTGATAACGGTATGGAGCGTGTGGAGTTCCTACCGCTTCGCTGAGCGACAACGGGAAAAGATTTACGTGCTGGACAACGGCAAGTCGCTGATGCTGGCTCTCTCGCAGGACTTGTCGCAGAACCGTCCGGCGGAGGCAAGGGAACACGTGCGCCGCTTCCACGAGCTGTTCTTCACGCTCTCGCCCGAAAAGAGCGCGATAGAGCATAATGTGAAACGCGCCCTGCTATTAGCGGACAAAAGCGTGTACAACTACTATTCGGACTTCGCCGAGAAGGGGTACTACAACCGTATCATCGCCGGGAATATCAACCAAGTGCTGAAGGTGGACAGCGTGGTATGCGATTTCAACGGCTATCCCTACCGTGCCGTGACCTACGCCACGCAGAAGATCATCAGACAAAGCAACGTCACCGAGCGCAGCCTCGTGACGACGTGCCGCCTCTTGAACTCGTCCCGTTCGGACGACAATCCCAACGGTTTCACCATCGAGGGATTCACCATCATCGAGAACAAGGATTTACAAACCATCAAAAGGTAACGGACATGAAGAAAATCAGGAAATCATTTTGGCGTGCGTACTGGAAACTCCACGACAAAAAGAAAATGCTGGTGGCAAGGCTCAAAGGCTATCTGGACGGTTTGCCTCCGAAGACACGCAAACGCATCGTGCTGACGATGCTCGCCGCCTTCACGGTGCTTGCCCTCTACACCTTCGGAAAAGCCGTCTATGACATCGGCAGGAATGACGGCAGCCGTATGGTGACAGACCATGCCGGACAAGTGGAACTGTCCGTAAAGCCGGACAACAATCATAATGTAATACCTTATTTATATGGAACAGACGAAGAATGAACCTAAAAACGAGAACAAGGCGGCTCCCGACAACGGGAAACCGAAGAACCAACGCCAAGCCGAGAGCCATCAAGCCTGCTTGAATGGCCAAGGCGCGAAGGAGGAAGGCAAAGCCAAGGAGCGCAAGCCGCTGACCGAAGCCCAAAGGCTGAAACGTCAGAAAATGATAGTGTTGCCCGCTATGGTGCTGGTATTCATCGGGGCGATGTGGCTGATATTCGCCCCGTCTTCCGACAAGGAGCAGCAACCGGGGACGGGAGGTTACAACATCGAAATGCCCGACGCGGACAAGGCGAACCGCCAGATCATCGGCGACAAGGCGAAAGCCTACGAGCAGGGGGCGATGGAAGAACGGCAGGAGAACCGCAGCCGTGCCATGCAGGAACTGGGCGATATGTTCGACCGCGAGGTGGCGGAAACGGACGGCGGCAGGGACTTCGACCTTGCTAATCCCGGAAATGCGGAAGATGCAACAGCAAAATCATCCGCTCCGAAAACCATCCAATCCTCCGCAGCCGCCTACCGCGACCTCAATACCACGCTCGGCAACTTCTATGAGCAGCCAAAGAACGACAACGCGGAAATGGACGAATTGTTGGAGCGTATCGCCTCGCTGGAATCGGAACTGGAGAGCGAGAAAGGCAAGGCGTCCGCTATGGATGACCAAGTGGCACTTATGGAGAAGTCCTACGAACTGGCGGCGAAGTACATGGGCGGTCAGAACGGCACACAGCCACCTGTCGGACAGGCGGCGGAACCTTACCCTGTGCAGAAAACCGGAAAGAACACGGCTGCACCTGTCAGGCAGGTGACGCATCAGGTGGTATCCTCGCTCTCACAGCCGATGAGCAACGCCGAGTTTGTCGCCTCCTTCTCGCAGGAGCGTAACCGCAGTTTCAATACGGCGGTGGGCGTCACGACCGTATCAGACAAGAACACCATATCGGCGTGTGTCTATGGGGCGCAGAGCGTGACCGACGGGCAAGCTGTCAAACTCCGGCTGCTGGAGCCGATGGAGGTAGCGGACAAAATCATCCCCCGCAATGCGGTGGTGGTAGGCACAGCAAAGATTCAGGGCGAACGGCTTGACATAGGAATCACGTCGTTGGAATATGACGGCACTATCATTCCGGTGGAGCTGGCGGTGTATGACACGGACGGGCAACCCGGTATCTTTATTCCCAACTCGATGGAAATGAATGCCGTCAGGGAGGTTGCCACCAACATGGGCGGCTCGCTGGGCAGCAGCATCAATATCTCCACCAACGCAGGGGCGCAGCTTGCCTCCGATTTGGGCAAGGGGCTGATACAAGGCACAAGCCAGTATATCGCCAAGAAGATGCGTACCGTCAAGGTGCATCTGAAAGCCGGGTATAAGGTAATGCTCTATCAGGACAGGAATTGAAAACAGAAAAAGTAACAACAATCCAATTTTTATTTACCACTAAAATCCAAAGTAATGAGAAAAGTAATCATCATGTTTGCCCTCGCTATGGGCATCGTAACTGCCAACGCGCAGGAGAACGTAACCGTTGGAAAGGACAACGGAAGTGAACAACCGACCTTGACAAAGGAGGTCTATCCGCAGAAGGAGGCGGACGGCGACCTGTATCACGGGCTGACAAAGAAGCTGACCTTTGACCGCATGGTCCCTCCGCACGGCTTGGAAGTGACCTACGACAAGACCGTCCACGTCATTTTCCCCTCGGAGGTTCGTTACGTCGATTTAGGTTCGCCCGACCTGATTGCGGGCAAAGCCGACGGAGCGGAGAACGTCATCCGCGTGAAGGCTACCGTGAGGAACTTCCCGAACGAAACCAATATGTCCGTGATAACGGAGGACGGGAGTTTCTATACCTTCAACGTGAAATATGCCTCCGAACCGTTGCTGCTCAATGTGGAGATGTGCGACTTCATCCATGACGGCGAGAAGGTGAACCGCCCGAACAATGCGCAGGAAATCTATCTGAAGGAACTGGGCAGCGAAAGCCCGATGCTGGTACGCCTTATCATGAAGTCCATCCACAAGCAGAACAAGCGCGAGGTGAAGCACATTGGCTGCAAGCGATTCGGTATCCAGTATCTGCTGAAAGGTATCTACACGCATAATGGTTTGCTCTATTTCCACACGGAGATAAAGAACCAGAGCAATGTGCCTTTCGATGTGGACTACATCACATGGAAAATCGTGGACAAGAAGGTGGCGAAGCGTACCGCCGTGCAGGAGCAGATCATCCTGCCGCTCCGTGCGCAGAATTACGCCACACTCGTGCCGGGCAAGAAGAGCGAGCGCACGGTGTTCACGATGGCGAAGTTCACTATCCCCGACGATAAATGCCTCGTGGTGGAACTCAACGAGAAGAACGGGGGGCGTCACCAGTCTTTCGTGATTGAGAACGAGGACTTGGTACGTGCCAATACCATCAACGAACTTCAAGTGCGCTGACCATGAGAAAGTACATCGCAATAATCATCGCGTCGCTTGCCCTGTTTACGGGGCAGGCGCACGCCCAGCGATGCCTGCCGAAGATGCAGGGCATCGAGGTCAGGGCGAACATGGCGGACCGCTTCAATCCCGGCGGCAACGACGGCGGGTACAGTTTCGGGGCGGCTCTCTCCACCTACACGAAAAAGGGGAACAAATGGGTGTTCGGCGGCGAATATCTGTTGAAGAACAACCCTTACAAGGACGGAAAGATACCCGTGGCACAGTTCACGGCGGAGGGCGGATACGACTTCAAGATACTTTCCGATGCCCGTAAAATCGTGTTCGTCTATGCAGGTGCTTCGGCTCTTGCCGGATATGAATCGGTGAACTGGGGCGAAAAGGTACTGCATGACGGCTCCACGCTCCATGACCGGGACGCCTTCATCTACGGCGGTGCGCTGACGCTCGATGTGGAGTTTTACGTGGCAGACCGTATCGCCCTGCTCGCCAACCTCCGGGAGCGTTGCCTGTGGGGTGGCGACACGAGGAAGTTTCATACGCAGTTCGGGGTCGGAATCAAGTTCATCATCAACTGACACGGACATGGAACGGACGGAAATAGACATCATCAGACAAATGCCCATTGCGGTTTTTCTCGCACGGCTGGGGCATGAGCCTGTCAGAAGGAGCGGTAACGAGCTGTGGTATATCGCCCCGTATAGGGGCGAGCGCACGCCCTCTTTCCGTGTGAACGTGGCGAAACAGCTCTGGTACGACTTCGGTCTGGGCAAAGGTGGTGACATCTTCACGCTTGCCGGGGAGTTTATCGGAAGTGGCGACTTCATGGAACAAGTGAAGTTTATAGCGGGAACCTCTAATATGCAGATTGCAGAGTTTGACAAACCGACCTACATTCCGAAGCAGACAGAACCTGCCTTTGAGGGAGTGGAAGCCGTCCCTCTGCTTCGTTCTCCACTGACAGACTATCTGGCGGAACGGAGCATTCCTTACGTTGTCGCATCACGCTACTGCTGCCGACTGAATTACTGTGTGCGTGGCAAACGATATTTTGCCGTCGGTTTCCCGAACGTGGCGGGTGGATATGAGATCCGCAGCCGCTTCTTCAAAGGATGCGTGCCTCCGAAAGATGTGTCGCTGGTCAAGGCGGAAGGCTCTCCGGCTGACGTGTGCAGCGTTTTTGAAGGCTTCATGGACTTTCTTTCTGCTGCCACGTTCGGATTGGAAAAGGGTGAGTGCCTCGTATTGAACTCTGTTGCCAACGTGGAAAAGGCAATGAGGTATCTGGACGGCTGCGGGTGCATAGACTGTTATCTCGACCATGACGCAGCCGGACGGCGCACGTTGAAAACGCTGAAAGGACATTATGGAGAACGTGTCTATGACCGTTCCGCTCTCTATGACGGTTGCAAGGACTTGAACGAGTATCTGCAACTGACAACCAAAAAAGAACAATAACTTAAAAATCAAATGACAATGAACATACTGAACAACAAAAACAAGAGAATATCAATCTTCAAGACGTTGGCACTCTGCCTGTTCGCTGCCGTGTCGCTCACGCTCGTATCGTGTGACGACGACATGGACATACAGCAATCCTATCCCTTCACGGTGGAAACCATGCCCGTGCCGAACAAGGTGACGAAGGGGCAGACGGTTGAAATCCGCTGTGAGCTGAAAAAGACGGGCGACTTCGCCAACACCCTCTACACCATCCGGTATTTCCAGTTCGAGGGGGAAGGCACGCTGAAAATGGACAACGGAATCACGTTCCTGCCCAATGACCGCTACCTGCTCGAAAACGAGAAGTTCCGGCTGTACTACACGGCGGCGGGTGAGGAAGCGCACAACTTCATCGTGGTAGTGGAGGACAATTTCAGCAACTCCTACGAGTTGGAATTTGACTTCAACAACCGAAACGTGAAGGATGACGGGGTTATCACTGTTGTCCCCATCGGGAACTTCAAGCCCCTTACACGATGATGCGTGTATTCATGGCTATCCTCTGTTCGCTTCTGGCGGTCTGTTCCGTGTCCGCACGGAACAGACGCCATGAGGGAACGGACGGGCAGGCGGCTATCTACCGGCTGCCGCTTTTCGAGAGGGCGGTGCGATGCACGAAGTATTTTGAGGGCTGGCATTCGGAAAAACATCACCCGTATGTAGGATATGGACATCGGTTGCAGCCGGGGGAAAGGTATTCGGCACGCACCATGACGAAGCGGCAGGCGGACGCGCTTCTGCGAAAAGACCTGCGGAAGTTCTGCGCGATGTTCCAGCAGTTCGGGAAGGATTCGCTTCTGCTTGCCACGCTCGCCTACAATGTCGGTCCATATCGACTTTTGGGTAGCGGAAAGATTCCCAAAAGCACGCTGATCCGAAAGTTGGAGGCGGGCGACAGGAACATCTATCGGGAGTATATCGCTTTCTGCAACTACAAGGGGAAACGGCACGCCATGCTGCTCAAACGGAGAAAGGCGGAGTTTGCACTGTTGTATGTACCATAAATAATAAGTACCTGACAAAAGAAAATCCGATGAAGCCGCAACTTCATCGGATTTTCTAATATATTGCTGCTATCAGATAGTTTGAGATGGCAGTTCTTTTATATGAACTACATTATATTCTTTGCCTTTCTTTATGTCAGTTATCTCAAATTTTGTTCCTCTTTCAAATTCCACTTGATATTCAGGATACGGACAATCCTCTCCATGATTATATATTTTATATATTTCATAAGCTTTTGTTTGACCTTCCGGTAAAGGCTCAATTATCCATTTTATAGAATGAGCATTATCAAAATCATCTATTGATGTCGTAAAAAAGCCATTTACGGTAAAAATATCTCCAATCCTATTATTACCACGCATAAAACCATCATTGGCATATAACACAGGGTGAGTATTTTTAGGAGCTTTTCTTAATGCACTATCTAAGTTTTGGATTAAAACTTCTGTTAAGGCATTCAATTTACGCCTATTATACAGAGGTTCTTGTATGAACCGAGAACTACCAAAGCCTTCAAGGATGACGATACTTAATGCTTCTAAATCAGTCAAATTATATTCTTTATAATGTATTTTATTGACCTCTTTCAGATGTTGCATCGCTTTTATATGAGAATTCAACAACTCAACATCTCCTCCTCGTTTATATGCAGATGGATTGTGCTGATATATTGTTTCTACAATTAGTTGTAAATCTTCTATATTCATATTAATATACAAAAAAATAACAATGCAAAATTAGCCTTTTATGGCTAATTTTACATATTCAAATAAGAATTTTATCGAAGATTGGAACAAAGGTTTCTTTGCTACTTTCTTTGTCCGCCATCATGCTCACTGAAAGAAAGTAGGCGGCTTTCGCCGCCCATCGTTCAAAAACGGGTGTAAAGCCCCGTCACCATCGTGAACATTTCCTCCAGCATATCGCAATATATCCCCTCGTGCGTTTCTATGTCTTTCGTCTTGCACTCGAATGTCTTTTTGCTGAACGTCCTGCGGTAGAAGCGCATATTGTAGAGGTCTGCCCCTGCATCATAGATGATGTCAAGGCGGTTGGCACTCGTCTTGTTCCTCGCAAGGCTCATGCGTAAGCCGTTGCCCATGTCTATGAAGTCTTTGCTTCCCGTCATGGTGGCAAAGCGTCTGCCACCTATCTGCTCCAAAATTGTCTTCGCTATCATATTCGTTGTATTTTAGGCGTTATGTTGTGGCGGTGCGGACACCGCCACAACGTTCAAAATTCAGTTTTCTCGGCTATGGGTGTGCATCTTTCCAGCCACTCTTTCAGCCACTCCATGTTATACTCGCTCGTTATGACTGCCGTATGGCTGTCAATGGCAGTAAACCTGCTACTTTCATAGTTGTCTATCCACCCCTTCAGGGTATCAACTCCCCATGCTTCGGCATCATCAAACATTCCGTCCAATGCCTTGATTGGCTCGCTGAACTTGACTATCAGCGTTTGGTAGGCAACTTCGTTCATCGCTTGTCCTCCTTTCTTTCCTTTGCCGTCAGCCACTTGTCCCGTGCGGCTCGGCACTCGTCTAACGTGGGTTTCACACAAGAGAACAATTCCCCGTCCGTGTGGCGGTAGTCGTATTGCATAAGTGTCCGCTTACGTCTGCCGATACCCGTTTGGGACTTCTCGTATTTCTCTGTCCCTGCTTGCGTGCAGGTGCTTACTCCGTTGATGGTCATCCGTGTACTCATAATCGTTATTTTTAGATGGTTAGAAATGTACTGACAACACTCTGTTCTGCATCACTATTTCGGGGTTACTCGTATAGCGTTGGTGCAGGTAGAAATGATGTGAGCCGAAGCCGTAATAAAAGAACTTGTCAAGTTCGTGTTTCTCGGCAAAGTCCTTGACGCTCGCCCTTAATTGCTCCTCACTCTGACAAAGAGTGAGGAGGTTCATAAATTCAAGGAACATCGTGGGGATTTTATCATCCCATAGGAAAACCATGCTTTCAAATCTTACTTCCATAATGTTAGTTGTTAGATGTCGATATTATGCCGCTTTCATCCGCTGGCGGATAAGGTTGGCGTTCTTGTTCACAAGGGCGATGATGCGGTCGTGGTATTCGGAGTTCTCGTTGCATACGCCACGACACTGCACCACCTCAAAAGTTTTTAGTGACACCTCTATCGTTTCAATTCGTTTTCCGTCAATGGTGGCGGATAGGATAAGGGAGTCTTTTCGTTTGTGGTAACCGCCCACACAATGGTGCATCGTCCTTCCTTCCTCTGCCATTTCTTCCACGCTCTCTATGACTTTGACGCAAATAAGGCTGTCGGTAAAGGCAAGTCCGAAGAATATGCCCTTAGCTTTCAGATATTGTTTCTCGTCCTCAATCGCTTTCCTGCGTTGCTGTTCAGTCCACTCATGTTTCCTTTGCAGGTTGCGCTTTGCCACCAACTTGTCGTGTTCAACTTTGAGGTCGGCAGGGCAAACGTATTTCGGGCTGTTTGTGTCCTTGCCGAAATGACGCAGGAGGTCTATGGTGTCACGCCACATTGAGCCGTCCTCAATGGTATAGCCGTTGCGGATACATATCTTGATTGAAGCCCAATACTCTCCAATATTGAAAGAGTGGTACAGATAGTAGCGCAACATGGGATATTGCCCTGCCTTCAACAACGTTTCCGCACGGCTGTCCGACAATAATGCCGGTATTAGTTTGGTGGGTACAATGTCGTGGAAATTGCCGTTAAAGCCGTTTCTGCGGAGCGTCGGCAACACCTTATATCTTGGATATATCGGGGAATATGAGATATGGCGGTACGCTTCATTGTCATTGCGGATAGCAAAAGGAGAAGCGAATGAGAACGTGTCGATGTAGCATCCCAATGTGCGTGGAATGGCAACAACAGCCTTACGCCCTTGTTCATTCCACCAATACTGCCCGATTTCAAGGGCATAGGACTTGGCATTAACCCCTTTCTCCATACCCACGACAAGCAAGAACATTCGTAGCACTTGGTATTCTCCGCTTGTGGTAAGGGTTGTGAAATACTGCTTTTGTCTTACCTTGCGCTGATAGGTGAGGCAGACTTTCAAACTTGCTCCACATTCGGGACACGTACAATGCTCGGTCTGCTCCGTCATTACCCAACTATGACCGCAATCCATACAAGTGGTACGACCTTTCGGCAAGCGGTGTGCATAATGCTCCACGCAATTACGGAATGCCCAATTTATCTGTATCGGGGTTATCGGGCGTAGTTTCTTGCTTTGGGCAAGAACTGCTTTTTCAAATTTGTTTCTCGGTTTCATAAGCCAAAATCAAATAATGAGGGTTGAACTTGGGTTTCTGTTTTCGCCTTTGTCGGCTTGGTGCGGTTCTGCAACTTGCGGAGTTCCTCGTCTTGGTATCTGCGGACTGCCTGCTGACGTGCTTCTGCTTTTTCCTCTGCCGTGAGTTCCACAATGTGGTTCACCGCCACTTGGCATTGGATAGGCTTGCCCACCTCAATCTCGTTCTCGTCATAGTAGTGTACTGCTTGTCCGTATATCTCTCCGTCCGTGAAGCCGTTACAACCGCTTTTCTGCACATAGTTCAGAATGTAGGTTACGCAATCGTCAATGTTCTTGGCTGGATTGCGGTAGTTCTTCGCAAAGAGCGTGTCTTCCTCCGCACGTTGTTCCAAATACATCTGTATCGTTCTCTTGAAATGGTCTGTTCCTTTCATATCGCTGTCGTTTTTATGAGTTGTCAAATAGTATGTTTCAAAATCTCCCTCCAATAAATCGGCTCAACCTCGCTCAATAGGAAGTCTATAAAGTCCTTCCGTGCGTCCTTGTTCAGTTCGTGGTAGAGTCCACGGAACACGGACATATTGCCGTTGAGGTATGTTTCCACCATGTACTCGAAGATGTTGCCCACCTCGTAGTATCTGCATTGTTGCTCCACTGTCTTGCTTCTTCTCTTTGCCATGTCGGTAGGGATTAAAGGGTGAATAACCAAAGAATGAAGCCGAAGAACAGGATAACGGAAAGAATAGCCACGATTACCCCTATTGCCACTCGGAACACTCCGTTTATTATCTCTCTGACGATGTACCAAAGGATGCCGGACACCCAAAAGGCGGTGCGCATGATTAGGGTGCATATCGCAAGCCCTATGTATTGCGCCATTTGTCTGAAATTTACCGTTGCTGTCATAGCCGTATCATTTGTTAAGTTCCACGATGCTGTCTATCCTGCCGTATAGGAAACTGCGGAGTGCGGTCTTGTCGGTAGCCTTGTATTCCGCCCAATGTCCATACTGCTTTACAATGTAGGTTCGGAGAATGTCGGAAAAGTCAAACATCCAACCTTGCAAGGGTACTGCGCTCTTGAAATAGGTGTTGCTGTTCACGTTGCGTGTAAGCCAATCCTTTTCCTCTCGGCTCAATTTCTCACCATTGTTCAGTTTGGTGCGAAGTCCGTACACCTTGCTGCCTTGCAGGTTCTCCAAACTTGGTACTTCCCATGCCACGAATTTTGTTGCTATTGCCGTTCTCATATCCGTTTTGTTTTTGATTTTTTGTTTTTTAATGCGGATTCAAGAGCTGAGGGAGTTGAGTTTCAAACTATCTTATCTGCCTCTCGTTTATCCGACATTTTTTTTAATGCGTCTTTCTGTCGCATCGGTCGTTTTCGTTTCGGGTGCTTAAAAAGGTAGGGATTAGGGAATGCAAGGTTTTTCGGAAAAATACTACCCGAAAGGCTGGAGATTTTTCCAGAAAACAGGAGGCTTGACCTTGCTTTCCCGTACAATCCCGGAGTTACCTTTGCACCCAGCACGAAAATGACTGCCTGATGCGGCTCACTGAAAGGCGCGAAAATGGAGGTAAACGGAAGTGGAGGCAGATTAGACAGGAAAACTTCAAAAGAGAAATCCGTGAAAAAGACATCCCCAACAGAAAAGAACATAGCCGGTAGCGTGAAACCGAGCAAACCATCGGCAAGGAAGTATGTTTTTATCTGTTTGGCCAAACGTGTTTGGTCGGATGGATAAAATCATTCTTCCCGGTTTGTCTGCCGTGAGTGACGGCTTGTTCCATTTATGGAATGTGCGGTCATACACGGCTTTCCGCTTCCGGCTCAAAAGGACAACGAAAAAAGAAAAATCGTCAAAACCCCGTAAAAGCACCTCTTTGGCATAAGCACAAAAGAAAGGGGCCTTGTCTCATCAGTCTAAACTATTGTTTAGGCATGAGGCAAAGCCCTTTTCTCCGCTTATGCGGCAGTCGGCACACGTTCGTTCAAAATCTTTTTGGGCGATGGTGTGCTGACGGATAAAATCGCTTTTACGGAAAAACTTGTGTGAGAAGAAAAATCAGGAGATTCATTTCTAAATCTCCCGTTTTATTGTTACTTTTGCATACGAAGAGTTCTTTGAAGGTTACGCAACGCACAGAAGAATAATGCAGTAGATAACTAACTAATTCGTAACCTATTACTATTATGAGCGATTACCCAATGCTCATTTCCAATAAATTACACTCTTTTCGTAACTTCCTTATACAAACGAACAAGTAAATAATCCTAATCACAAAAATAATGAAAACAACGCATTGGATGATGTACACCCTACTGGGAGCAACACTTGCTTTAACAGCATGTGTTGAGGATGACAAAGACCTCTCACAACCCAAAGAACCGGAAAAAACGACAGACCTGGTCATACCGGATGATGCGGACTGGACCACTACAAGGAGTGTCAATCTCTCCATTACTTCGCCCGTGGCAACACGAGTGGCGATTTATACCGACGAATCATGCACCGACGCAAGTTTACTGACAGAACTGCCTGTATCCGAAGTTGCCAAAAACATCCGGCTGGATGTAGCCAAGGCAGACCGGGCATTATACGTACAGTATGCTACAAGCAAAGGGAAAGAAATGATGAACATCCCCCTCAATACGGCTTCTACACGTGCAGAGACGCTGGTCAAACTGCCGGAAAACGTGAGTGGATTTGACACAAACGGAGGAGAGGGTGCATACAGATATCAATGGTATCCCGCAAAAGGAGAAACGGCAACCCTGATGATGGAAGATAACTGGCCCGAAATGGGAGATTATGATTTCAACGATTTCGTTATCTGGTATCACGCGCAAGCGATCTTCTTTGACGGCGGCAACGGAAGCAAAGATTCTTATGAGGCAGACGGAATTGAATTTGAAATCACTTTCCGTGCAATGGGAGGCTATCTGCCTTATCGCCTGGGACTGCAATTAGACCAAACATCTGCCAAATATATCGACGAAGTGATCGAAATAAACGGGAACGACCTTGTTAAGATGGAACTTCAGAATCCCGGAGAAGACGCTCCTGCTATCTTCATATTCACCGGCACCGATCAATTACGGAAACAGAATAACGGCGGAACATTCTATAATACCGAAGCTGACCATCAGATAGCAGCCAATGACCTGGTAACGATTAAATACAGATTAAAGATCAACTGTTTCAACAGCTTAGAAAGAACAAAGGCATTATGGGCGGCGGCAATCTCAGAAAATCAGAACTTCTTCCTCCAGAAAGAAAAGAACGGAGGACGTGAAATTCACCTGAGAGGTTACGAACCGACTGCTTACTACAGCGATTCATACGCCGGTGAAGCCGGAAACAATATGCGCAGTGACATCAAATATTGCAGTACCGACAATTTCGTGTGGGGTATCAAAGTGCCTGTTAAGCTTGCACATCCACGCGAAAAGAAAGATATCATGGAGGTTTACGGCAAGTTCAGAAGCTGGATCACTAATCCGAATCTCTCACCGGACAGTCCGGACTTCAACGAAAACTGGTTCAAATATCTCGATTCATCTCAAGCAATAAAATAAGCCATCAAACATTTCATACCCTAATCCTATTATTCAAATAGGTATTTGTTTGATTTATTTTTCAGCCTGTCCGGTCATTCCCCCCTTGACTGTGGCAGGCTGAAGTTTTTCTTTATTGATTCTCTTCGCACGAATAGACTATCAGACCCTTAAAAGTTGAACATTTCAACCACTTTTGCCACATTCTTTGCGTGATTTGACAATATATACAATAAGTTTGTATCAGGATTCAAACAGAACACACAGCAAACTTACATGAATATACAATAAAATTATGAAAAGAATGAAAACCGCAATGTACACATTAGCAGGACTAATGTGTCTTTTGACATCTTGTGTAGACGACGACAAAGACCTTTCGGTACCACCCACCGGAAACACCACTGACCTGGTTATACCGGATGGTTTCGACTGGTCTACAACACGCACCGTCACCCTTGCGACTAATGCGCCGCATGCCGTTTCCGCTTCCATCTATCTGGACGAAGCATGTTCCGAACAGATAGCAGACCTTGCGATCCCGGAAGGAGACAAGAACACTTCTTTGGAAGTGCCGAGCGCCAATAATGCCATCTGGATCAAATATCCGGTAACCAACGGGGGATACGAAACTCAAAAGATAAGCATCAAGTCGAAAACCCTCACACGAAGTTTAGCGAACCGTTGGGAAGCCGACTGCTTGTTTCCGGATAGAGGAGTATCAGAAGGTGGCTGGCCTACTTCCACTATATATAAACCCGCTAAAAATAAATATGGTACACTTATGTTTGAAGACATGTGGCCTGAATTGGGAGACTATGATTTCAACGACTTCGTGATAAACTATCGGGCACAAACGACTTGGAGCGGATCCTCTGACAGAAAAAATGACTATTTGGATATTACCATCAGCCTGAAGCTACGTGCAATGGGAGGAAGTCTGCCTTATCGTTTCTGCATCCAGTTGCCGGGTAAAGCAACGGACATGAATGGAGATCTCATTGATTCCCCCACAATAACCAAAGATAAGATCACAGATTTTAAAATTGAATCGGCTACTAAAGGTATTGGTGTAGAGTTTCTCGCAAATGCTTCAAGTCCCATATTTGCCTTGACAGGACTTGATAACCTAAAAGGCTCAGACGGAACCCAATTCTACAACACACAAGCAGGTAAATTGATCTCCTCCAGTGCGGAAACACCGACTATCATTTTTTCATTCAAATTGAAAGTGACGTTAGATGATTCTAATTTCATATTCAACAATTTCTCTACCGCATACGACTTTGACTATTTCCTCCAAAACACCGAGAACGGACGTGAAATACACTTCGTCGGATTCAAGCCTACTGAATTATACAAAGGTTATGAAACTGACCGGAAAGAGGCTGGAAAGAACTATTATTGCAATAAAGACGGTTTTGTATGGGCACTGAAAGCACCTGTTGAAATGGGATGGGCAATAGAGAAACAAGATTTACTGAAAGTTTATCCGAAATTTAAGAGCTGGTTGGTGACCGGAGGATATGAGTTGGAAAATAATGTAGAAGAATCTAAATGGTATAATTACCCCCAAATTAGTAGTTTATACATCGATCCCCAAAAACACTAATCCTTCATCTCAATAGTAAAAATTAGTATCGGTTTTCTAAGGATTGTGCGAAAGTTGTTGGCAAAATTCGCCCTCAAGCCGGCAACTTTCAGAATCACAAATCAGATTAGTTTTTGCCTTCAGCCTGCCCGTTGTCTCATTCCACGGCAGGCTGAAGTTTTTTTATTGCATTTCTTTCTCACCACCAACGAATTTGCTTATCTTTGCACGCAAAGAAAACAAAATCGTATATACACACATGATTCTTTTTTTCAGAACCCCTTCCAAGAGCGTGATTGCCGTAGAGAGCAACCACGAACTTAACGCGAACGACAACAACAAACTCTGCTGGCTTTTTGGTGAAGCCGTGCCGGAAAGTGAAGAAAACCTGCAAGGCTGCTTTGTTGGGCCACGACGTGAGATGATTACTCCATGGAGTACCAACGCAGTAGAAATCACCCAGAACATGGGACTCGAAGGTATCAGCCGTATCGAGGAGTATTTCCCTGTAAAAGATGAAAATGCCGACTATGACCCAATGCTGCAACGCATGTACAAAGGTCTCGACCAAAACGTATTCACGACCAACTGCCAACCGGAAGCCATTATCTATATCGACGATCTGGAAGCCTACAATGAAAAAGAAGGTCTCGCCCTGTCAAAAGAAGAAATGGACTACCTGAAAAAGGTAGAATCGGATCTTGGACGCCGCCTGACTGACTCGGAAGTTTTCGGATTCGCACAAATCAACTCGGAACACTGCCGTCACAAAATCTTTGGCGGAACATTTATCATCGACGGCGTAGAGCAGGAATCGTCCCTCTTCCAGATGATTAAAAAGACTACTCAGGAGAATCCGAACAAAATCATCTCAGCTTACAAAGACAACGTGGCTTTTGCCGAAGGTCCGGTAATTGAACAATTTGCCCCGGCAGACCACTCCAAACCCGATTTCTTCCGGATAAAAGATATCAAAAGCGTCATTTCGCTGAAAGCGGAAACCCATAACTTCCCCACCACAGTAGAACCTTTCAACGGTGCATCGACAGGCACAGGAGGAGAGATCCGTGACCGTATGGGCGGAGGTAAAGGTTCATGGCCGATTGCCGGAACAGCCGTCTACATGACTTCTTATCCACGCACGGAAGAAGGACGCGAATGGGAAGAAATCCTGCCGGTACGCAAATGGTTATACCAGACTCCGGAACAGATCCTGATCAAAGCTTCCAACGGAGCGAGTGATTTTGGCAACAAGTTCGGCCAACCATTGATCTGCGGTTCGGTACTGACTTTTGAACATACGGAAAACAATGAAACTTATGGTTACGACAAAGTAATCATGCTTGCCGGAGGCGTAGGTTACGGCACACAACGCGACTGCCTGAAAGGACAGCCGGAAGCCGGAAACAAAGTAGTAGTGATCGGCGGTGACAATTACCGTATCGGATTGGGCGGCGGTTCGGTTTCGTCGGTAGATACAGGCCGTTACAGCAGCGGTATCGAACTGAATGCCGTACAGCGCGCCAATGCGGAAATGCAGAAACGCGCCAACAATGTGGTTCGTGCCCTTTGCGAAGAGGACGAAAACCCGGTAGTATCTATCCATGACCACGGTTCGGCCGGACACGTAAACTGCCTCTCCGAACTGGTGGAAGAGTGCGGCGGACTTATTGACATGAGTAAGCTGCCTATCGGTGACAAAACGTTGTCGGCCAAAGAAATTATAGCAAACGAAAGCCAGGAACGCATGGGACTCCTTATTAAAGAAGAGGCCATCGAACACGTACGCCAAATTGCCGAACGTGAACGCGCTCCGATGTACGTGGTAGGTGAAACGACCGGAGATCATCGTTTTGCTTTCCAGCAAGCCGACGGCGTCCGTCCGTTCGACCTGGCCGTAGACCAGATGTTCGGTTCTTCTCCCAAAACTTACATGATAGACAAGACCGTAGAACGTCACTATACAATGCCGGAATATGAAACATCCAAACTTCACGAATATCTGACCCGGGTGTTGCAGCTGGAAGCCGTGGCTTGTAAAGACTGGCTGACTAATAAGGTGGACCGTTCGGTTACGGGTAAAGTAGCCCGCCAGCAGTGCCAGGGAGAAATCCAGTTGCCTTTGAGCGACTGTGGTGTCGTTGCACTCGACTATCGTGGCGAGAAAGGTATCGCTACTTCTATCGGACATGCTCCGCAGGCCGCACTGGCCGATCCGGCAGCAGGTTCCATCCTTTCCGTATCCGAAGCGCTGACCAATCTGGTATGGGCTCCGCTGGCCGAAGGTTTGGACAGCGTATCACTTTCCGCCAACTGGATGTGGCCTTGCCGCTCTCAGGAAGGGGAAGACGCCCGTTTGTATACAGCCGTTAAAGCACTGAGCGATTTCTGCTGTGCATTGCAGATCAATGTTCCGACCGGAAAGGATTCTTTGTCTATGACTCAGAAGTATCCGAATGGAGAGAAAGTAGTTTCTCCGGGAACGGTAATCGTATCAGCCGGCGGTGAGGTTTCGGACGTGAAGAAAGTGGTTTCTCCCGTCCTTGTCAACAATGCCAAAACTACACTCTACCATATCGACTTCAGTTTCGACAGCCTGAAACTGGGTGGCTCGGCATTTGCGCAGTCATTGGGTAAGGTAGGTGACGAAGTGCCTTATGTACAGGATGCCGAATACTTCCGCGACGCTTTCCTGGCAGTACAGGAGTTGGTGAACAAAGGACTGATTCTTGCCGGACACGACATTTCGGCAGGTGGTCTGATCACTACGCTGCTTGAAATGTGCTTTGCCAACGTAGAAGGTGGCCTGGAAATCGAACTTGACAAGATGAAGGAAACGGATATCGTGAAGATTCTGTTTGCCGAAAACCCGGGTATCGTTATCCAGATCAGCGACAAGCACAAAGACGAAGTGAAGAAAATCCTCGAAGATGCCGGCGTAGGCTTCATCAAGTTGGGTAAACCGACGGACGAACGTCATATTCTGGTAAACAAGGACGGTGCTACTTACCAATTCGGTATAGACTATATGCGTGATGTGTGGTATTCTTCTTCTTACCTGCTCGACCGCAAACAGTCAATGAACGGATGCGCCAAGAAACGTTTTGAGAACTACAAGATGCAACCGCTTGAATTCGCATTCATGCCGGGCTTCAAAGGCAAACTGTCTCAATACGGCATCACTCCGGAACGTCGTACTCCGAGCGGTATACGTGCCGCCATCATCCGTGAAAAAGGTACGAATGGCGAACGTGAAATGGCATACTCGCTCTATCTGGCAGGTTTCGACGTGAAGGATGTCACCATGACCGACCTTATCAGCGGACGCGAAACACTGGAAGATGTAAATATGATCGTTTACTGCGGAGGGTTCTCTAACTCAGATGTATTGGGTTCTGCCAAGGGATGGGCCGGAGGTTTCTTGTTCAATCCAAGAGCAAAAGAGGCGCTCGATAAGTTCTACGCACGTGAAGACACACTGTCATTGGGTATTTGCAACGGTTGTCAGTTGATGATGGAGCTGGGATTGGTAAATCCGGAACACGAGAAGAAAGGAAAAATGCTGCACAATGAATCACATAAGTTCGAATCGACCTTCATCGGCGTCACTATCCCTACCAACCGCAGCGTTATGTTCGGCTCACTGAGCGGCAGCAAACTGGGTATCTGGGTAGCACATGGAGAAGGAAAATTCTCTCTGCCATACGATGAAGACCAATACAACGTAGTAGCCAAATACTCCTACGACGAATATCCGGGCAACCCGAACGGTTCCGATTATTCGATAGCTGCCTTGGCCAGCACAGACGGCCGCCATCTGGCAATGATGCCTCACCTGGAGCGTGCCATCTTCCCATGGCAAAACGCCAATTATCCTGCCGACCGCGTACACAGCGATCAGGTAACTCCATGGATTGAAGCTTTCGTAAATGCACGTAAGTGGATCGAAGAAAAGACTAAATAACAGGATATGCAACAATAAAGAAGGGCGGGTCTCAAAGTGAGGTCCGCCCTTTTTCGTCATTCAGCGTCCGTAACAAATCCTTTCGTAAAGTTTGCACTTCTCCACTCTTTTTATTAATTTTGTAAAATCATTCGCCCCCCGAAAGAATAATCATTAAAGGATTCCAGCTTGTATGAAAAAAATTCTTTTTCTTCTGCTCTTATTGCCTCTTATGGTCTCTGCACAAACCTACAAATATATCGGTGTAGAGGATGGGTTAAGCAACCGGAGGGTATATTACATCCAAAAAGATAAAAAGGGATATATGTGGTTCCTTACCCATGAAGGTGTGGACAGATATGATGGCAAAGAGTTCAAACGATATAAATTGATGGATAACGGTGAAGAACTGAATTCACTGCTTAACCTGAATTGGCTATATCTGGACCACGAAAATACCTTATGGGAAATAGGAAAGAAAGGAAAGGTGTTCCGTTACGACCCGTTACGGGATGAATTCACACTTGTCTACAAGCTACCGGAAGACGTGGTCAAAGACCGCCCCGCTCCCATCAGCTACAGCTTCATCGACAAGAATAACAACATCTGGCTGTGCAACGATGAATATCTTTATCTATACAACACCCATACGCAGCAAACCCTGCAGATCAGAAATGAAATTGAAGAAGATATCACTGATATCGAACAAATAGACGAAACACATTTCTTTATCGGTACGGAACAAGGCATTCATCACGCCGAACTAAAAAATCGGGCATTGCATCTGCTTCCGTGTGACAAACTGGACAATCTCCCGATACAGATCAACGAACTTTATTTCCACCGCCCTTCACGCAAATTATTCATCGGTACTTTCGAACGCGGCATATATGTCTATGACATGAACACCAAACGAAGTACCCAACCCCGAATGAGCCTGACAGACGTCAGCATCACACGCATAAAGCCACTGAACAATAAGGAACTGCTTGTTGCAACAGACGATGCAGGAGTATATAAGATAAATGTAAACTCTTATCAGACCACTCCATACATCGTAGCCGACTACAACCAACACAACGAAATGAACGGCAACAACATCCCCGACTTTTATGTGGATGACGAACAGCGCATCTGGCTTGCAAACTATCCAATCGGCATCACGGTACGCAACAACCGCTATTCGGGCTATAACTGGATAAAGCATTCCATTGGCAACAAACAATCACTAATCAATGACCAAGTAAACTCAATCATTGAAGATAGTGACGGAGATTTATGGTATGGTACCAACAATGGAATCAGTTACTACAACTCCGCCAACGGGACATGGCATTCGTTCATGAGTTCCTTCGAAAAGGACGAACGTAATAAGAATCATATCTTCCTCACTGTATGTGAGGTAGAACCGGGGATCATCTGGGCTGCCGGCTATAGTTCGGGGATTTACCAGATAAACAAACGGACCCTGTCTGTGGAGTATGTTACTCCGTCTTCACTGTATGGAATCAATATCCAGCCGGACAAATATATCCGTTCTATCATGAAAACAGCCAATGGCGATATATGGTCGGGAGGTTATTACAACTTGAAGCGCATCAACTTTAAAAACAGAACTCTCCGCCTGTACCCAAGACTCAACTCCATCACCTCCATTATCGAAAAAGACAGCAAACAGATGTGGATAGGTACGGCAACCGGGCTTTATTTACTCGAGAAAGAATCCGGTAAGTATCAACGCATCGACCTGCCGGTAGAGTCTATGTATATTTATTCGCTGTACCAAGCAAAGAATGGACTTTTATATATCGGGACAAGTGGTTCGGGGCTATTGATATACGATCCGGAAAAGAGAAGCTTCACCCATTACCACAAAGATAACTGTGCATTGATTTCCAACAATATATATGCAATCCTCTCGGATGCGGATGAAGACATCGTCATGAGTACCGAAAACGGGCTGACCAGTTATTATCCGGCAGAGAAGCTGTTCCATAACTGGACCAAGGATCAGGGATTGATGGCCAGTCATTTCAATGCCGGAGCAGGCACGTTGCGTAAAAACGGCAACTTTATATTCGGCAGTTCCGACGGTGCCATCGAATTTAACCGAACGATGAAGATACCCAGAAAGTATTATTCCAAAATGGTACTCAGCGATCTGAAGATTTTCTACCAGACTGTTTATCCCGGCGAAGAAAGTTCTCCGCTAAATATGGATATTGATGACACCAAGGAGTTGAAACTGAGCTATAGCCAGAATATATTCTCACTCAAAGTATCGTCTATCAACTACGACTATCCGTCGAACATTTTATACTCGTGGAAACTGGAGGGGTTCTACGACCAATGGAGCCGTCCCGGAAATGAAAACATCATTCGCTTTACGAACTTGAGCCCGGGTGAGTACACCCTCCACATCCGTGCGGTATCCAATGAAGACAAACGCGTCGTACTTGAAGAGCGTACCATGGAAATCAGTATTGCCCAACCCATCTGGCTCAGTTTTTGGGCTATGCTGATTTATGCCGTCGTACTGGCGGTGATAGCCATCATTGCCCTACGTATGATCATCCTCCGGAAACAAAGGAAAATATCGGATGAAAAGATTCACTTCTTTATCAATACGGCACATGACATCCGTACTCCGCTGACACTGATCAAAGCTCCGCTCGAAGAGATACGCGAACGGGAAGCATTGACCAAAGACGGTATCAGCAACATGAACACGGCTTTACGAAACGTGAATGCACTGTTGCGCCTCACCACTAATCTTATCAACTTTGAACGGGCAGACGTATACTCGTCGGAACTTTATATTTCGGAATATGAACTGAATACTTACCTGACGGAGACCTTCAATGCGTTCCGTCCATACGCTACCGTGAAACACATCAACTTCACTTATGAAAGCAATTTCCGTTACCTGAATGTATGGATCGACAAAGAAAAGATGGATTCAATCCTGAAAAACATCATCTCGAATGCCTTGAAATATACTCCCGAAAACGGCAGCGTACACATTTACGCTTCCGAAACGAACGATACGTGGAGCGTTGAGGTGAATGATACTGGTATCGGAATCCCTGCCAATGAACAAAAGAAGCTATTCAAGATACATTTCCGGGGAGGCAACGCAATCAACTCCAAAGTGACCGGAAGCGGCATCGGGCTGATGCTTGTATGGAAACTGGTTCATCTGCACAAAGGAAAAATCAACCTTAACAGTGTAGAACATCAGGGTTCGTCTATCAAAGTGACTTTCCCGAAGGATAACAAGCATTTCCATAAAGCACATCTGGCTACCCGCGCACGCGAACTCAGCACGGAGCAAGTACCTCCTGTTTCTCCCGCCGACATTTACGAAAAGGCGAAAAAACAGCATGACCAGAACCTGCAACGTTTACTGATCGTTGAAGACAATGATGAATTGCGTAATTACCTCACCCACACGTTATCGGATAATTACACCATCCAAACTTGTTCCAATGGTAAAGAGGCACTGACTATCGTAAAAGAGTATATGCCGGAATTGATCATTTCGGATATCATGATGCCGGAAATGCGGGGAGACGAACTTTGCGCCGCCATAAAAAATGACATTGAAACGTCACACATTCCCATCATCCTGCTTACGGCGCTGAATGATGAGAAGAATATCCTGGAAGGACTGAAAATAGGAGCAGACGAATACATAGTCAAGCCGTTCAACATCGGCATTCTGAAAGCAACCGTTGCCAACTTGCTGACAAACCGCGCACTGCTGAAAAGCAAATATGCCAACCTTGAAGTCAGCGAAGAGGAAGAGGCCTCTCCTAATTGTGCAACAGATCTCGACTGGAAATTCATTGCTACGGTCAAGAAGAGTGTCGAAGAAAACATAGACAATCCCGCCTTCAATGTAGATGTACTCTGCAACCTTTTGAATATGAGCCGCACGAGCTTCTATAATAAGCTAAAGGCATTGACCGATCAGGCTCCCGGAGATTATATCAGACTGATCCGCCTGAAACGGGCTGCAACATTATTAAAGACCGGACAACACTCCATCACCGAAATATCCGAGATGACGGGATTCAGTGACGTCAAGTATTTCCGTGAAGTATTTAAGAAACATTTCAATGTGAGTCCCAGCAAGTACTCTAAAGAGGGCGGCAAAGAGGATAAGGAAGAAGACCCACAAGAGTAAGAAAAAAGAGAATAAGAGTAACATATCAAATGAATATTTATCTTGAAGCGTTCGGCATCTTTTTCAAGATTGGTGCCTTTACTATCGGAGGTGGCTATGCCATGGTACCTCTGATAGAAAACGAAATCGTAACCAAACGGAACTGGATTTCCAAGGATGACTTCGTTGATCTGCTTGCCATATCCCAGTCGGCACCGGGCATCCTGGCGGTAAACATTTCCATCTTTATCGGATATAAACTGCGCGGTATACGCGGAAGCCTTGTAACTGCCCTTGGAACGGTGCTCCCGTCGTTTATCATCATACTGGCCATTGCCATGTTTTTCCATAACTTCAAAGATAACCTCATCGTAGAACGTATCTTCAAGGGTATCCGCCCGGCAGTGGTCGCACTGATTGCGGCACCCACTTTCAGTATGGCGAAATCTGCCAAAGTCAACCGGTATACAATCTGGATTCCGGTTGTTTCTGCCCTGCTTATCTGGTTACTGGGCTTCTCTCCTATCTGGATTATTATCGCGGCAGGCGTAGGTGGCTTTTGCTGGGGAAAATGGAAACAGTCACATCGCTAATCATCCACTTTGACATTTAAACATTATGATCTACCTGCAACTCTTTTATACATTCTTCAAGATCGGACTATTTGGCTTCGGAGGCGGATATGCCATGCTCTCGATGATTCAGGGTGAAGTCGTGACACGCTATGACTGGGTTAGCACTCAGGAGTTTACCGACATTGTAGCCATCAGTCAATCCACTCCCGGACCTATTGGTATCAATGCCGCCACTTATGTGGGTTTTACGGCTACGGGCAGTGTCTGGGGATCTGTCATCGCCACGTTTGCAGTAGTGCTCCCCTCTTTTATCCTGATGCTCACCATCAGTAAGTTTTTTCTGAAATACCAAAAACATCCTGCCGTAGAAGCTGTTTTCAGCGGACTCCGCCCTGCCGTAGTAGGACTGCTGGCGTCGGCAGCACTGGTCTTGATGAATACGGAGAATTTCGGTTCACCGACAGGGGATACTTATACATTTGTAATCAGCATTATCATCTTCTTAGTGGCCTTTATCGGAACGAAAAAGTACAATGCCAACCCGATTCTGATGATTATTGCCTGCGGAATAGCAGGACTGATATTATATTAGGAGAGGATTGATGAACCACAGGATGACACATTGATGAACCACAGAGTTTTCAGACAAAAGAACATAAGAACAAATAAAGAATAGCCTGTTCTTTTGTTCTTATGTCTAAAAAAAAGCTCTGTGTTACTCTGTGGTGAACTACTTTATAATTTCACCTTCTTACTTACCGATTTCGATTCATTGTGCAAGCGGTCGAGTGCTGTCACAACATAACGGTATTTGGTCTTTCCGTCATCGTAGGGAAGTTTATAGAAATTGTTTCGGGTAATGGCAACGATATGCGAAGCGTCATCAATGTTCACTTTCTCTTTTCCATCAAAACGGTAAACCACATATTGCACGGCACGGTCCATCTCGTCTTTTGCTTTCGGAGCAGTCCAGAAAAGCATATAGCCATCTTCCGTCCACACTTTTTTCACTTTACGCACCTTGCCCGGAGCCTTATCGTCCATAAAATCGAAGACAGGAACCAGAGCAGGATACTTATGATACTCTTGCACAAGTGCGTCCCGATACTTCCCGGCGTTTTCCACCACAGCGCTTGCCGGCCATTGGCAACTTCCGCCGATAGTCTGATAAGCTCTTTCCAGAGCCATCTTGCGAGGCAACTGATTGATGGACGGATTTTTCGGATCGGCATTCTGAACCGTATTCATTACGGATTGGCCGATGAACAAAGGACGGTTCTCCGTATTCTTTGCCCACCACTTCACCAGGGTTTCATAATCGGCAGCGGGGTGACCTATCTGCCAGTATATCTGCGGGATGTTATAATCCACCCAGCCATTACGCGCCCAGAGCAATACATCGGCATACAGGTCATCGTAATTCTGCAAACCATTTGTTTTACTACCCAACGGATCATTCTTCTCGTTACGGTAAATACCGAACGGACTGATACCGAACTTCACCCAGGGTTTCAAGCCACGGATGGTTTCATGAATCTTCTGGATCAGTATGTTCACGTTGCTTCGGCGCCAGTCGGCACGGTTGGTGAATCCTCCGCCGTAACGGGCAAAGCTCGCATCATCGGGGAAATCGACACCCTTTGCCGGATAAGGATAAAAGTAGTCGTCCATATGGATGGCATCCACATCGTAACGCGAAACAATGTCTGCCACCACCATACAGATGTGACGGCGGCTCTCGGGCAATGCCGGATCAAAATACAATTGATTATTGTAGGTGACAAACCATTCAGGATGGATATTGTACAGGTGATTGGCTGCCAGTTCACTCTTGAGCGATGTCTTTACCCGGTAAGGGTTGATCCACGCATGGAACTCCATTCCCCGTTTATGGCATTCGTCAATCATAAACTGCATCGGGTCCCAATAAGGCGAAGGTGCCTGTCCCTGCACACCGGTCAGGAAACGGCTCCACGGCTCCAATTGCGAAGCATACAAAGCATCCGCTTCGGGGCGCACCTGAAATATGATTGCATTGATACCTGCTCCCTGCAAAGAGTTGAGCTGATCAATGAGTGTCTGTTTCAGCTTCTCGGTAGGTATGCCACGGAACTGACCATTCACTGCCTGTATCCACGCTCCGCGGAATTCTCTCTTCGGATAAGGGCTTTGTTGTTGGATTTGTGCCCCCACTCCTGTTGCAAGGAAGAGAGCTAAAAGAAGAATCAATTTTCTCAGGTTCATAATCGGTTTCATAAAAATGTGGTGCAAAGATACAATTTTGCTCCTCATTTGCAACGGCTAAGCGAGCAATTCACTATTCGCAAGGTGTTTTTAAGATAAAAGTTCCTTTCTCTGTTAGGTTAAACGTTTCCGACTCGTTATCTTTGCAGTCCAAGTAACGAAAACGCTTATGACTGACAGTAAATACATCTCCATAAAGGGGGCCAGAGTCAACAATCTGAAGAATATTGACGTAAACATTCCCCGCAATAAACTGGTGGTGATAACCGGCCTTTCCGGTTCCGGAAAATCATCGCTTGCTTTCGACACCCTCTATGCCGAGGGACAGCGCCGCTATGTAGAAAGCCTCAGCAGTTATGCCCGCCAGTTCCTGGGCCGAATGAGCAAACCGGAATGTGACTTTATCAAAGGGATTCCGCCTGCCATCGCCATCGAACAGAAGGTAAACAGCCGCAACCCGCGCTCCACGGTGGGTACTTCGACCGAAATCTACGAGTACCTGCGCCTGCTTTATGCCCGTGTGGGCAAAACCTACAGCCCTGTCAGCGGTGAAGAAGTGAAAAAACACTCCATCGAGGACATTGTAAACTGCATGCTCTCATATCCCGAAGGAACCCGCTACACGGTGTTGACGCAGATTTTCCTGCACGACGGACGCACACTTGAACAGCAATTGGAGATCGACCAGAAACAAGGTTTCAACCGTCTTGAAGTGAACGGTGAGATGGTGCGTATCGACGAATACGCTGCCGGCAAAGACGACGTGGTGTACCTTCTCGTCGACCGAATGACGGTGGCAACAACCAAGGATGCCGTCAGCCGCCTGACCGACTCGGCCGAAACAGCCATGTACGAAGGCAATGGCATGTGTATGCTTCGCTTTTATCAACCGGACGGATCGACCCGGCTTCACACCTTCAGCACCAAGTTCGAGGCCGACGGCATCATATTTGAAGAACCGAACGACCAGATGTTTTCGTTCAACTCACCGATCGGTGCCTGTCCGGTATGCGAAGGATTCGGCAAGGTGATCGGCATCGACGAACATCTGGTAGTGCCCAACCGTTCGTTGTCGGTCTACGACGGAGCCATCGTCTGCTGGCGGGGCGAGAAGATGGGTGAATGGCGCGAAGAACTGATTCACAATGCAGAAAAATTCAACTTCCCGATTTTCACCCCTTACTACGAGCTGACCGATGAACAGCGCCGGGTGTTGTGGGAAGGAAACCAATATTTCCACGGCATCAACGACTTTTTCAAGATGCTTGAAGAGAACCAGTACAAGATTCAATATCGTGTGATGCTGGCACGCTATCGTGGAAAGACGCTTTGTCCGAAATGCCACGGTACCCGCCTGAAACCCGAAGCGGGATACGTGCGCGTAGGTGGAAAAAACATCTCGGAACTGGTGGACCTGCCCATCACCGAATTGCAGAAGTTCTTCGATTCGCTTGAACTGAACGAACACGACCAAGCCGTGGCACGCCGCATCCTGACAGAGATCAACAGCCGCATCCGTTTCCTGATCGATGTGGGATTGGGGTATCTCACCCTGAACCGGCTCAGTAATTCGCTCTCGGGCGGCGAAAGCCAGCGCATCAACCTGGCCACTTCGCTGGGAAGCAGTCTGGTGGGCAGTCTCTACATCCTCGACGAACCCAGTATCGGGCTTCACAGCCGGGATACGGACCGCCTGATCCACGTACTCCGCCAACTCCAACAGTTGGGCAATACGGTAGTGGTGGTGGAACATGACGAAGAGATCATACGTGCAGCGGACTACATCATCGACATCGGCCCGAATGCCGGCCGGCTGGGCGGACAGGTAGTCTACCAGGGGGATATGAAAGATTTGCAGAAAGGCAGCAACAGTTACACTGTGAAATACCTGCTGGGCGAGGAAAACATTCCCGTACCGGAACACCGCCGCCCGTGGAACAACTATATCAAGATAAAAGGTGCCCGCGAAAACAACCTGAAAGGAGTAGACGTACGCTTCCCGCTCAATGTGATGACCGTCGTAACAGGAGTCAGCGGATCGGGAAAGAGCACACTGGTACGTGACATCTTCTACCGGGCGCTGAAGCGTGAACTGGACGAATGCACTGAACGCCCGGGTGAGTTTGCATCCATCGGAGGCGACCTGCGCAACCTGCGCAACGTGGAGTTTGTCGATCAGAACCCCATCGGTAAGTCCTCCCGTTCGAACCCGGTAACCTACATCAAAGCATACGACGAAATCCGTAAGCTCTGGGCAGATCAGCCACTGGCCAAGCAGATGGGCTATACGGCAGGCTATTTCAGCTTTAACAACGAGGGCGGACGCTGCGAAGAGTGCAAAGGCGACGGAACCATCACAGTGGAGATGCAGTTCATGGCCGACTTGGTGCTGGAGTGTGAATCGTGCCACGGCAAACGCTTCAAAGCCGATACGCTGGAAGTGAAGTTCCAGGATAAAAACATTTATGACGTACTGGAGATGACGGTCAACCAAGCCATCGAGTTCTTCACGGAACACGGGCAAAAGAAGATCGTAAAGAAGCTGATCCCCCTGCAGGATGTCGGTTTGGGATATATCAAGCTGGGACAATCATCGTCCACCCTCTCGGGAGGAGAGAACCAACGCGTGAAACTGGCTTATTACCTGAGTCAGGAGAAAGCGGATCCGACTTTGTTCATCTTCGACGAACCGACCACCGGACTGCACTTCCACGATATACGCAAGCTACTCGACGCATTTGATGCGCTGATCCGTCGCGGACACTCCATCGTGATCATCGAGCACAACATGGATGTCATAAAATGTGCCGATTACGTGATAGACCTCGGACCGGAGGGCGGAGACAAAGGCGGTAATATTGTGGCAGTCGGGACACCGGAAGAGGTGGCTGCCTGTGCGACAAGTTATACGGGACAATTCCTGCAGGAGAAGCTGAACCACTTGTAAAACAAGCAAGGGTTCTCAATCAATTTTATCGGGAACTCACCACAAAGGGGCTGTCAAAAGTCTTTCCACCACAGAATACGCAGATTATCAATATGGATAATCAATGACTTAAAATTCACCCTGTGTTACTCTGTGCCCTCTGTGGTGAGTTCCTTTTAAAGGAAAAATCAGAAGTAGAAGCCGAAGCCGACTTTCAGTCCGAACTTCGACCAATCGCTGTCTTTAAAACTCAAATCATAGTAAACAGCCGGCTCTATGGTCACTGTCCGTGTCAGGAAAAAAGCATAACCGGCCTCTGCACCAAGCGCAAAGTCGGTGGTGTCTCCCACCTTCCAGTTATAGCGGTTCATCTTCAATCCGGCACCTAAATAAATGCCACACTTATCAAAGTAATATCTTCCTCCGACACCCAGCGTGTATTTATCCTCAGGTTTGCTCCAGTTGGCACCGGCTGTAACCATCAACGCCACATTGTCCACCAGAAAGGCTCCGCCTTGCGCCTGCAATCCGAACTGTGTTTTCTCCGACTTGCTGTAAGAGAGTCCCAGCCCCGTCACCGAAGGATTCACAATCCACTTTCCTTTCTCAAACTGTGCCTGTGCCGTCACTGAAACAACAAGCAGACATACCATCCACATTAATTTCTTCATAACATTTCTATTTTTTCAGGTTGTTCATATGTTCTTCCTCCCGGCGGCGTTGCTGCATCTGTTCCTTTTTCCTCAGCACCAGCCAAAGAACGAGAACAATGACATACGAAGCAGCCAGGGTGAGATACTTCTCTGTATCGCTTACTTCATTATTGCGAGGCAGCAGATAAGCTGCTGTCACAGACACGTAGATCAGTAGGGCGACAGTAACCCAGGTTGATTTCTTTACTTTTTTCATACGAGTGTTAATTATGTAATAACTTCTTTAACTCCTGATTCGAGTTAAATCTATTTTTCCAAACAGCAAACCAAACGGCCGCCCCCAGCGTGCAAATACCTCCTATCGCATACGAAACGGCGTGTGACAATCCCAATCCTTCGGGAGCAATGCAAATATAAGTGGAGCAGACAGCTGTCATGAACAGGGCCGGAACCAGCGTCAATCCATACATCTTACGGGCACACGCCAGATAGACCGTAATGGCCCAGAGGGTAAATACCGACAAGGTCTGGTTGGCCCAGGCAAAGTAGCGCCAGATCATGTCGAATCCGTCCTTATCACGCAAACTATAAAGCAGCAGCCCGATGGCGGCAACAAACATCGGGACACAAATATACAAACGGCGGCGAATGCTTTTTTGTTCCAGTTTCAGGAAATCGGCAACAATCAGACGTGCCGAACGAAATGCGGTGTCGCCCGACGTAATAGGAGCAGCAATCACCCCCAGAATGGCAAGTACGCCACCCACTGCGCCGAGCCACCCTTTCGTGATGGCATCCACAATGACAGAAGCGTTGTTTTCCTCCATACCATGCTCACGATAAAAATAAGTGGCGGCAGCGGCCCAGATCAAGGCGACGATTCCCTCGGTAATCATGGCACCGTAGAATACGGGACGGCCATGACGCTCGGAAGTCATGCAACGGGCCATCAACGGGCTTTGTGTGGCATGAAATCCGGAGATGGCCCCACAGGCGATACTGACAAACATGATTGGAAAGATAGGCAATGCGGCTGCATCCAGATGGGTATTCTGCAATCCGTCCCACAACTCGGGGAGCGCCGGATGATGGACATAGAGCATCACAAGGATGCCCACTGCCATAAACAGCAAAGCTACGGCAAACAGGGGATATATCTTTCCGATGATTTTATCGACCGGCAGCAATGTGGCGAGAATATAATAGATGAATACGACAATGATCCAGAAGGTGGTATCGAGGCTGTCGGGAGTGAGCTTTGCCAGCAGTCCGGCCGGACCTGCCACAAAGACGGCACCTACCAGAATCATCAGGATGACGGTGAAACCGCGCATCACCTGCTTGGTGGTCAGCCCCAGGTAGCGGCCGACAATTTCGGGTAAGCTCTCACCCCCGTTGCGAAGTGAAAGCATACCGGCAAAGTAGTCGTGCGTGGCACCGGCAAAGATGCTTCCCAGCACAATCCACAGGTAAGAAGCCGTACCGAACTTTGCGCCCATAATAGCTCCGAAGATGGGGCCGAGACCGGCTATATTCAGAAATTGAATCATAAAAATCTTCCAGGTGGGGAGAGGGATATAATCCACTCCGTCGGCATGTGTCAGTGCCGGGGTCTTTCGGTCGTCGGGGCCAAAGACACGCTCCACCAATCGTCCGTAAATGAAGTAACCTGCAACCAATGCCAGCAGGCAAATTGTAAATGTAATCATGGCGTGTTGAATTGTTAATCAGCGCAAATGTAACATAATCTGTGGAAACTACACAACTTTACAAAGGGTTTTGCTAACTTTGCGGAAGTTGTGTCGGAACTCTTTCACCACGGAGTAGCACAGAGTATCACAGAGTTTTCACTAATAATCAACAACTTAAAATCGTCTCTGTGTTACTCTGTGTCCTCTGTGGTGAGTTTTGACAGCCCCAGTTTAGAATTCTGTGGTGAACATCAAAACCATTATATTTATGAACACCATCTATAAAAGCCATAACGACTCTTTCTCAGTGAAAAAGAGAGCCGGAAGAGGAACATCCCTCCTCTTTCTTTTTCTCCTCTCCTTACTTCCGCTCCATGCGCAGGCCTCCCCGAAACACGAGGTACGGGCTGCCTGGATCACTGCCGTCTACGGACTGGACTGGCCACGCACCAAAGCAACCACTCCCGCAGGCATCCGGCGGCAGAAGGAGGAGCTGATCGACATCCTCGACCGCCTGAAAGAAGCCAACTTCAATACAGTCCTTTTCCAGACACGTACCCGTGGAGATGTACTCTACCGTTCGGACATTGAACCTTTTAACTCCATACTGACCGGCAAGGTCGGCGGCGGTCCCGGATACGACCCTTTGGCCTTCGCCATCGAAGAGTGCCACAAACGGGGTATGGAGTGTCATGCCTGGATGGTGACCATCCCACTTGGAGGCAAGAGACACGTAGCCTCACTCGGCAAACAATCGGTAACCAAACGCCAGCGGGACATCTGCGTGCCTTATAAAAACGAATATTTCCTCAACCCCGGACATCCCGCCACCAAAGAGTATCTGATGAAGTTGGTACGTGAAGTGGTCAGCCGCTACGACGTGGACGGAGTTCACTTCGACTACCTCCGCTATCCCGAAAACGCGCCCCGCTTCCCGGACAGTTACGACTTCCGCCGCTACGGTAAAGGACGTTCGCTGGCACAATGGCGCCGTGACAACCTGACGGACATTGTGCGTTACATCTATAACGGAGTGAAAGCCATGAAGCCCTGGGTGAAGGTGAGCACCTGTCCGGTAGGGAAATACCGCGACACGTCACGATACTCCTCCAAAGGCTGGAATGCTTTTTTCACCGTCTACCAAGATCCTCAGGGATGGCTGGGCGAGGGCATTCAAGACCAGATCTACCCGATGATGTATTTCCGCGGCAACGGCTTCTACCCCTTTGCGCTCGACTGGCAGGAGCAAAGCAACGGACGCCACATCGTGCCCGGACTGGGAATCTACTTCCTTCATCCCGACGAGGGTAACTGGACCTCCGAAGAAGTGGAACGCCAGATACATTTCATCCGCGCCAACCACTTGGCAGGCGAAGCGCATTATCGGGTAAAGTACCTGATGGACAATACCCAGGAAGTATACGACATCCTCCGGGAGCAGTTCTATCAATATCCGGCACTGCAACCGCCCATGCCGTGGATCGACAACGCGGCTCCTACCGCACCGTCGGAGCTAAGTGTAGTTTCCACCGGCGACGGATATACCCGGCTCAGCTGGAAAGCTGCCACAGATAATGACAGGCAGAATGCACCGATGTACATAATTTACGCCTCGGACACCTATCCGGTGGACATTACGAACCCGGAAAACATTCTCGTACAAAACCTGCGGGACACGCACTACACCTATGCTCCCATCCGTCCGTGGATGGCCCGGAAGTATTTTGCCGTCACGGCAGTGGACCGCTGCGGGAATGAAAGTGAGGCGACACAAGGAGAAAAATGACATTTTTTTTAATGATACAATTTAATACACTATCTTTGCAAAACAAACAACGAATCAAACAAACAAACCATCAAAACATTGAATTAAAAGTATGCGGTTCATCCTATTATTTATAAGTTGCTATATCACCATATTTTTACTCACAGCATGCTCTTTCGAAGAAGAACGACGGATATTGGTAATCCACTCTTATGAAAACGATTATCAAGGATACGCAGAATACAATAAACTGATAAAAAAGGAGTTCTCAAAAGCCCGTATACCGGTGAAACTCTCTTTCTTTTATCTAAATTGTGAACGCTATAACGAACCACAAGAAATAAAACGAATCAACCTTTTCATGGATTCTATTGCCAAATGGAAACCCGAAATCATTCTTGTGAATGATGATCAAGCCACTTATTCGTTACTGAAAAGCCACAATCCCATATTAAAAGAAATACCCATCGTGTTTTCCGGAGTCAACTATCCCAATTGGGAACTGATAAAGCAGTATGATAATGTGACCGGATTTGAAGACAAGATAGATTTTAGCAAAAACCTGAAAATGATAAAAAGGCTAACCGGTATAACTAATATTTACACGATATTGGATTATACTTTTTTAGACCGGAAAATCAGAAACCACATCAACTGTCAATTAGAGTCAACTGATATCATATCCAACTTAGACTGGCATCTGGACAAACAGGCATCATGGAAAGAAACTCACAAAGGTAACATAGTATTTACCGCCCTATCTGCACGCAAAATATCCGAGGAACAAACTGAAGACCCAACAAACGGTGCAGACTTTTTATGGGCTATCGGTAAATACAGCAAAATGCCTTATCTACAAACCAAATTAGACTATACGACGCTCACGATGGCATCTTTTTCTACCCAGATGCGCTTTACAGCCATCAATGAGCTTTTTGACTGCGGATATAATTTTCTGGGCGGATACATGACTCCGAGCCACATTCAGGCACAAGAATCTGTCCATGCAGCAGTGCAGATCCTTAGAGGGAAAAACATCACTGACATGTCTATCCAAGAAAGCTCCAAAGGATATTTTATCGACTGGAATGTCATGCAAAAAGAGGGTATGACCATTGCAGACATCCCCAATGAATATACCATCATCAATATTCCCTTTAAAGCCTTGCATCCCGTCCTTTGGTGGTCCGGTTTATTGGGTAGTATCTTTTTTATTCTCGGCCTACTGTCAGGCATCACCTACTTGTATTGGCGTGAAACCCAAAAGAAGCGTTCCATCCTCTATGAATTGGAAGATGAAAAAGAATCATTGGCACTGGCAGTGGAAGGAAGCGACACTTATGCGTGGCGGTTAAAAAACAACATGATGGTATTTGAAAATGCATTCTGGAAAAACTTAGACATAACTCCCCGCCCATTGACGATTCAGGAGTTCCTCTCTTTTGTAGATGCCGAATATCTGTCCGCAGCACAATTCCTTTTGGCAAAGAACGCCATCAGCAGCAAACACTTCATAAAGCTGAAATGTGATTTCAACGGGAAGGGGTATCAATGGTGGGAACTTCGATGCAGTACCATGGAAAGCGCTTTGGGAGGGCAGAAGACCACGGGACTTTTATTGAACATAGAAGATTATAAAAAACGGGAACAAGAACTGATAGAAGCACGTAAGATGGCGGAGAAAGCAGAGCTCAAAGAGTCTTTCCTGGCCAACATGAGCCATGAAATACGTACACCATTAAACGCTATCGTCGGATTTTCCACCCTGCTTGCTTCTCCTGATGATACAGACATCTCGCAAGAAGAAAAAGACCTGTATGTGGAAACCATCCACCGCAACAACGAACTGCTGCTGAAACTTGTCAATGATATATTGGAAATATCCCGGATTGAATCCGGCTACATGTCATTCAAATACGACGATTATCCGCTGGCTACTCTTATCAACGATACTTACCAGACCCATAAGGTTCTAATTTCTCAAAATATCAATTTCATACTGGAAGAAAGTGGCGAAGACATTATCGTGCATCTTGACAAAGATCGATTGATTCAGGTTATCACCAACCTCTTAAACAATGCTGTAAAATTCACTCAGGAAGGCTATATAAAACTGGGTTGGAAGTACCTTTCGCAGAATGAAGAAGTTGAAATTTATGTTGAAGATAGCGGAATAGGCATTCCGCAGTCCGAACAGAAAATGATATTCAACCGCTTCTACAAACAGAACGAATTCGCGCAAGGAACAGGACTGGGACTCTCCATCTGCAAAGTTATAGTAGAAAAACTTCAGGGAAGACTGTCATTACAGTCGACAGCAGGTGTGGGAAGCCGCTTCTCCATTTTCTTTTCCTGCAAAAAGCAATCCTTATAAACTCCGTCTCAGTCCTCCACAAGGATATATGCCCGGTAACGGCTCGTCTTCAGGACGGGGACCAATGGCAGATACCCCTTCACCACCCTGCCTTCTTCCGTATGCAGCGGGTGCCCGGCCTTCATCGCATTGTGTTCCTGCAATGCCTGCCCGTCGGATGGATAATAAGAGACACGAAACACCCCCGAAGCCCCGGATTGTACATAACGGTCGTATATCAGGCGGGACACAAGCCCCATATTCATGCGCAAATTGATTTCCACACAAGGATGGATGCGAAACGCCGGAAGAGCCCCGCACCGGCAAATCATCATATCTACTCCCAGATAACCGGCATACTCCGTTCCTAAAGAGACGGACAATCGTCTTTGCAGCTCTTCCCGAAGCCGACGTAAAGCCGCCACAGGCACATAAGCCGACAATCTTCGTTCAATCTCCACATCGGACAGCAACCGGTTTCCTTCGTAAGCTCCACCAGCGTTGGTACGGAACAAAGAGTATCCGGCAAAAGTAATCCGCCCCTTTCCGTCCGAATAAAACTCCATGGCAAAATCTTCTACCTTATTATATACAGGTTCACCGACAACTCCTCCCTGCTGCTCTATAACCCGGGCACACCAACGCTCTATCAGAGGAGTGAACACTCCCTTGCACCAGTTCAGCCCTTTACCGCTTCCGGACAAGGGGGCTTTGAGCAGACAGCGTTCCAGACTCTCTACAAATGCTCGGCAATCGGACAAAGCGGTTAGGTAACAAGACTCTCCACAAAACGCTTCATCCACTTGCAGACCGGACAACAACTTCACGGCTTGCAAACGATGGGACAGATTGCGCAACCGCCCTATATCCTCCACCGAAGGTACCGCAGCATCAGGTACTCCCAATGAAAGCAGACGTTTCCGGAGTGCCGGATTCCATCCCCAGGGAACCACCGAACGTACTTCCGAAAAATCTTCGGCCTGGGTTCTCAAAGATGCGGGAAGCGGAAATAAGTCGAGCATCTCTTCCAGAAAAGACTGATTATAGGCAGACGGAGCAAGCACACCGCACGGCCCGTCCGTAAACCATACGGGGAGCAACGCCAACTCTTCCGCCATCCGGCGGGCGGAGGCAGGCGGCATATAATTGACTTCGCCACTGGCAAGAGCCAGATCCTGATCGGGATTAAACAAGTAAAGCAGATTCGACATTAGCATCAATTAATTAAACAGAATTCATCCGGATGCAGAGACTTGTAAGAGTGACAGCAACAAACAGTTACGTGTTTTTTCACCCTAAGATACATCCATACCCGGGGATAGAAACTATCATTTAATTCCTTAAACGTATCGTCCCCTGTCCTTTTGTTGCCATTTCCGGTTTTTCACTTACAAACCCTTTGTTCTCCAAGAAGCAACTAACATTAAAACCGGGAAATTTCCTGCAAATATATGCACAAAAACGCATATAAAACCGAGAAACAAGTCATTTTCTGCGGGGCAAACCGTCACTTTCCGCCGGGCAAAGACTTCACTTCCCCCGGGAAAAGACTTCACTTCTCCGAAGCAAAGCCTTCACATCTCCCGGAGTGACGATTGACAGCCCATCAACAAAGGCTCTTCTCCCCTTCCCCAACTCTATTTCCTCTCTCCCGACGAAACATTTCAAACTAACAAAAGAAACCCTTTTTCAAAGAAATACCGGCATAAACTACCGAAAATGAAAAACTATATTTATATTTGCAAGCAAACACTGAAGTAGACAAGCAAAAGCATAATTGCCCGATTGAACTGGCTGCGTTTTTTCAGAAGCAGCTTGCCGTTGACCCGAAATAACGCCTCTACCACCTATCAGGAATACCGTTTTGACAAAATGAAGCAAAAGATAAACTTGCTAAACGAAACTACAATTTTGCTATCTCTACTTTGCAATTTCTAAAAAAAGGCTTATATTTGCCCCCCGAAAAACCCAAGAAAAGAGATGGAAACATTCTACCGCACACATGCCTACCTTGTTGAGCACACCAATGCCCCGGTCCGCCGCGACTTGATGGACGAAATAAACTGGAGTGACCGACTGATTGGTATCAAAGGAACACGTGGCGTGGGAAAAACCACTTTCCTGCTTCAATACGCCAAAGAGAAATTCGGAACCGACCGTTCATGCCTCTTTATCAACATGAACAATTTCTATTTCTCCGGACACAGTATCGTCGACTTCGCCAATGAATTCCAGAAACGGGGCGGAAAGGTATTGCTGATCGACCAAGTATTCAAGCATCCCGACTGGAGCCGCGAATTGCGTATGTGCTACGACCGTTTCCCCAATCTGAAAATTGTATTTACCGGTTCATCCGTCATGCGCCTCAAAGAAGAGAATCTGGAGTTGCGCGACATTGTGAAGAGCTACAACCTCCGGGGCTTTTCGTTCCGCGAATTTCTGAACCTGCAAACAGGCATGAAATTCCGCCATTATACACTCGAAGAGATATTAAGCAGCCACGAACAGATAGCCAAGGGAGTACTTTCAAAGGTCCGCCCCTTGGATTATTTTCAAGACTACCTCCACCACGGTTTCTACCCCTTCTTCCTTGAGAAACGCAATTTCTCGGAGAATCTGCTCAAAACCATGAACATGATGGTAGAAGTAGATATCCTGCTTATTAAACAAATCGAGCTAAAATATCTCTCAAAGATAAAAAAATTATTATATTTGTTGGCTGTAGACGGGCCGAAGGCCCCAAACGTAAGCCAATTGGCAAGCGACATACAAACATCACGCGCCACGGTGATGAATTACATCAAATATCTGGCCGACGCACGACTGATCAACCTGGTCTATCCCAAAGGGGAAGAATTCCCCAAGAAACCATCGAAGATTATGCTGCACAACCCCAATCTGATGTATTCCATCTACCCTGTAAAGGTGGAAGAACAAGATGTGCTGGACACTTTCTTTGTAAACACGATGTGGAAAGACCATAAAGTGCACAAAGGTGACAAAAACACCTCGTTCATGGTAGACGAAGTGATGCCTTTCAAGATATGCTGCGAAGGGGCGAAGATCAAGAACAACCCCGGAGTGACGTATGCTTTGCATAAGGCTGAAATTGGCCGTGGCAACCAGATACCTCTCTGGATGTTCGGTTTTTTATATTAACATCTAATCTCAATCATTATGGATTACGAAAAGCTTGAACAACTGAAACGCCTCCACGACAGCGGAGCGTTGAACGATGAAGAATTTGAAAAAGAAAAGAAAAAGATATTGGATGAAGAAGATGCGGGTAAACCCACAACCGTACTCCCCATGGGACTGACAGAAAATACTTATCTGGCACTGATGAACTTCGCCATGTTCATACCGTATGTAGGCTGGATTGCCCCCATTGTGCTTTGGATCATGGGCAAAGAAAGTTCCGCACCCGTCAACCGCCAAGGTAAATACATCCTGAACTGGTACATCAGTTGGTTTCTGTACGGCATCGTGCTGACGGTACTCTTCATCATATTCATGTTCAGCGGCATAGTATCCATAAGCGATATGAATTATGAAAACGACCAGAGTTCTCCATTGGCGGTCCTCTTGGGCATATTCGGCGGAGGAGTCGGAATTCTGCTTCTCCTGATACTCGGAGTAGGCTGTTTCCTGTGTCTGCTGTTCCCTATCATCGGAGGCATCAAAGGGCTGAACGGAAAAACATGGAAGTATCCGCTTTCCATACCGTTTTTGAAAGTCTCAGCTTCTGGCAACTAAAACAAGGACAGATTATGGATTACAAGAAATTGGAAGAATTAAACCGGTTGCGCCAATCAGGCGCATTGACCGACGAGGAGTTTGAACAGGAAAAACAAAAGATACTGAATGGTGAATCCCGTAAAGATACATTTGGCATTTCGGACAGCAGCTATCTGGGGTTGATAAACCTTCTGCTCCTGATACCGACATGGGGATGGATTGTTTCTATCGTCGCATGGATCATCGGCAGAGATAAATCGGAAGCCATCGCCATACAAGGAAGATACATCATCAACTGGCTGATCAGTTGGGCCATTTACATGATAATAGTAGGAATTACCCTTGCGGGAAACCTTTTTGGAGCCCTTATCGGCTCGTTGAGTTCCCCTTTAGGACTGTTAAGCGGTTCTTTCTTTACGCTAAGGGCATTACCTATTATCCTTTTATCAGCTGTTTTTTTTGTGTTCCCCATCATCGGAGGCATCAAAGGACTGAACGGAAAAACATGGAAGTATCCGCTTTCCATACCGTTTTTGAAAAGCTCAGTTTCTGACAACTAAAACCATACCGGATATGGACAACAAGAAATTAGAAGAATTAAACCAGATACGCCAATCGGATACACTGACCGTAGGGATCGACCGCGAAAAGCTGAAGTTTTCTGACGGAGAAAAAGCCCCGTCCAGGCTATCCCTTCCTCTTGGGGTAGAAGAGCATTGGTGTCTGGTACTGATGAATTTCCTGATACTGGTTCCTTTGATTGGATGGCTCGCTCCAGTTCTTTTTTGGATGAATGCCAAAAGCATATCAGCCAAAATTAACAGACAGGGAAAATACATACTGAACTGGTACATCAGTGGCATTCTGTATTTCATAGTGTTCAATATCTGTATGCGATTCAACATGAATGCTAATATGAACTTCATCAGAGAATATACCATGACAGCGGAAGGATATGATGTCAATCTCTATCCTATGTATTTTGAGAAGTTCTTTGAAAGTCCCTCAATTGCTATCGGGGGAATTTTGATTATAATTGGTTGTATAATGTTCGCACTGTCCATTTTGTTCCCCATCATCGGGGGAATCAAAGGATGGAATAAACATACATGGAAGTATCCGCTTTCCATACCGTTTTTGAAATAAACAAATAAATTACTTACTTAAATATTATTTTTAGTTATGACTAAACAGAAGAAATTCATCACATGTGATGGTAATCAGGCTGCTGCACATATCTCGTATATGTTTTCAGAAGTAGCTGCCATTTACCCCATCACTCCTTCTTCTACGATGGCTGAATACGTAGACGAATGGGCTGCCGCAGGACGTAAGAACATCTTCGGCGAAACAGTATTGGTACAGGAAATGCAATCTGAAGGTGGTGCGGCAGGTGCTGTTCACGGTTCTCTTCAGGCCGGTGCACTGACTACTACTTACACTGCTTCTCAGGGTCTTCTTTTGATGATCCCGAACATGTATAAGATTGCCGGTGAGTTCCTGCCTTGCGTATTCCACGTATCGGCCCGTACACTGGCTTCTCACGCACTGTGTATCTTCGGTGACCATCAGGACGTAATGTCTGCACGCCAGACAGGTTTCGCCATGTTGGCTGAAGGCTCTGTACAGGAAGTGATGGACTTGGCCGGTGTTGCACACCTTGCCACAATCAAAGCCCGCGTTCCTTTCATGAACTTCTTCGACGGTTTCCGTACTTCACACGAAATCCAGAAGATCGAAATGCTGGAAAACGAGGACCTCGCTCCGCTGGTTGACCAGGAAGCTCTTGCTGAATTCCGTGCCCGTGCGCTGAACCCGATGAATCCGGTTGCCCGTGGTATGGCCGAAAACCCTGACCACTTCTTCCAGCACCGCGAATCATGCAACAACTACTATGACGCTGTTCCTGCCATCGTTGAGGAATACATGAACGAGATTTCCAAGATCACAGGACGCAAATACGGTTTGTTCGACTACTACGGAGCCGAAGATGCAGAACGCGTAATCATCGCCATGGGTTCTGTAACCGAAGCTGCCCGCGAAGCTATCGACTACCTGACCAGCCAGGGCGAGAAAGTAGGTTTGGTTGCAGTTCACCTGTACCGTCCGTTCTCTGCCAAACATTTCATGGCTGCCGTACCTAAGACTGCCAAAACAATCGCAGTACTCGATCGTACAAAAGAACCGGGTGCTAACGGCGAACCTCTGTATCTGGATGTTAAAGACTGCTTCTATGGCACAGAAAATGCTCCGGTTATCGTAGGTGGTCGTTACGGTCTGGGTTCTAAAGACACTACTCCTGCCCAGATCATCGCCGTATTCAAGAATCTGGCTATGCCGATGCCGAAAAACCACTTTACTATCGGTATCGTAGACGACGTAACTTTCACATCTCTTCCTCAGGAAGCAGAAATCGCTTTGGGCGGCGACAGCATGTTCGAAGCTAAATTCTACGGTTTGGGTGCTGACGGTACGGTAGGTGCCAACAAAAACTCAGTGAAGATTATCGGTGACAACACTGATAAACACTGTCAGGCCTACTTCTCTTATGACTCTAAGAAGTCAGGAGGTTTCACTTGCTCTCACCTGCGCTTCGGTGACGACCCTATCCGTTCTACTTATCTGGTAAACACTCCGAACTTTGTGGCTTGCCACGTGCAGGCTTACCTGCATATGTATGACGTAACCCGTGGTTTACGTAAGAACGGTTCGTTCTTGCTGAACACCATCTGGGAAGGCGAAGAACTGGCAAAGAACCTGCCTAACAAAGTGAAGAAATACTTTGCACAGAACAACATCTCTGTATATTATATCAACGCAACCCAGATTGCACAGGAAATCGGTTTGGGCAACCGCACCAACACCATCCTCCAGTCTGCTTTCTTCCGTATCACAGGCGTGATCCCCGTAGACCAGGCTGTAGAACAGATGAAGAAATTCATCGTGAAATCTTACGGTAAGAAGGGTGAAGACGTTGTGAACAAGAACTACGCAGCTGTTGACCGCGGTGGCGAATACAAGACTTTGGCTGTTGACCCGGCTTGGGCTAACCTGCCGGATGATGCTAAAGTTGAAAACAACGACCCGGCATTCATCAACGAAGTGGTTCGTCCGATCAACGCTCAGGACGGAGACCTGCTGCCTGTATCTGCATTCAAGGGTATCGAAGACGGAACCTGGTATCAGGGTACTTCGAAATACGAAAAACGCGGTGTAGCTGCTTTCGTACCGGAATGGAACGCAGAAAACTGTATCCAGTGTAACAAGTGTGCTTACGTTTGTCCTCACGCTTCTATCCGTCCGTTTGTACTCGACGCAGAAGAGCAGAAAGGTGCAAGCTTCGAACAACTGAAAGCTGTAGGCAAAGCATTCGACGGCATGACATTCCGTATCCAGGTTGACGTTCTCGACTGTCTGGGTTGCGGTAACTGTGCCGACATCTGTCCAGGCAACCCGAAGAAGGGTGGCAAGGCTCTGACTATGAAACACCTTGAAAGCCAGTTGGCTCAGGCTGATAACTGGACTTACTGTGCAGACAACGTGAAGAGCAAACAACACTTGGTAGACATCAAGGCTAACGTGAAGAACTCTCAGTTCGCTACTCCATTGTTCGAATTCTCGGGAGCTTGCTCAGGTTGCGGTGAAACTCCGTATGTGAAACTGATTTCTCAGTTGTACGGTGATCGCGAAATGGTTGCCAACGCTACCGGATGTTCTTCTATCTACTCAGGTTCAGTACCTTCAACTCCATATACAACAAACGCAAAAGGACACGGTCCGGCTTGGGCTAACTCACTGTTCGAAGACTTCTGCGAATTTGGTTTGGGGATGGAACTGGCTAACGAAAAGATGCGTGCACGTATCGTGAAGTTATTCAACGAAATCCTGGCAGCCGACAATGCTCCGGCTGAAGCTAAGGAAGTATTGAAAGCATGGATTGAAAACATGTACGATGCAGACAAGACCAAAGAACTGGCTCCGCAGATCGAAGCAATCATCGAACAAGGTATTGCGGCAGGTTGCCCGATCAGCAAAGAGCTGAAAGGTCTGACTCAATACTTGGTTAAACGCAGCCAGTGGATCATCGGTGGTGACGGTGCTTCTTACGATATCGGTTACGGTGGTCTCGACCACGTTATCGCTTCGGGTAAGGACGTTAACATTCTGGTTCTGGATACAGAGGTTTACTCTAACACAGGTGGTCAGTCTTCTAAAGCCACTCCGGTGGGCGCCATCGCTAAATTTGCCGCTTCCGGTAAACGCGTACGTAAGAAAGACCTCGGTCTGATGGCTACTACATACGGTTATGTATATGTTGCACAGATCGCTATGGGTGCTGACCAGGCTCAGACTCTGAAAGCTATCCGCGAAGCTGAAGCATATCCCGGACCGTCACTCATCATCGCTTACGCTCCGTGTATCAACCACGGTCTGAAAGCCGGTATGGGTAAGAGCCAGGAAGAAGAAGACAAGGCTGTTAAGTGCGGTTACTGGCACTTGTGGCGTTACAACCCGGCTCTGGAGGCTGAAGGCAAGAATCCGTTCACGCTGGATAGCAAAGAACCGAACTGGGATGACTTCAAAGGCTTCCTGAAAGGCGAAGTTCGTTACGCATCGGTTATGAAACAGTATCCTGCAGAAGCAGAAGAACTGTTCCAGGCTGCCGAGGACAACGCTAAGTGGCGTTACAACAACTACAAGCGTCTGGCCAACCAGGCTTGGGGTGTTGCTGAATGATCTTTGATCGGATAATATAACTCTCAAAGGGGGAAGGGACTAAAATAGGTTCTTTTCCCCTTTTTTGCCAAATAGAAATGAATAGGTTTCACCACAGATTACACAGATTAACACAGAACTCTTAATTCGATATATTGACGAGATAAATTATCAATCTGTGTTAATCCGTGTAATCTGTGGTGACCCCCAAACGGAATAATTATGAACATAACCATACGACCAACCCGACTTGAAGAACTCGACCAAGTGATGCCATTCTACGAACGTGCCCGCCGCTTTATGGCTGCCAATGGCAATGCCAACCAGTGGATCAACGGATACCCCGCTTCCGACGACATCCGGCAGGACATCGAAAACGGGGACAGTTATGTATTTGTAAATGAAAACGGGGAGTTGGAAGGTTGCTTTGCTTTCATCCAGGGAGAAGATCCCAACTACAGGGTAATCAAAGACGGCGCTTGGCTCAACGATGCCCCTTACGGGGTAATCCATCGCATCGCATCCGGCGGACGGGTAAAGGGATTGATGGACTTATGCCTGGAATGGTGTTCGTCCCACTGTCCGAACCTGCGTGTAGACACTCACCGTGACAATAAAGTTCTCCAAAACATTCTCTTAAAGAACGGTTTCACCTATTGTGGCATCATTTATGTGAAGAACGGTACGGAACGGCTTGCCTACCAACGCACCTCCGTTACCCGATAGACAGAACTCAGAAGTTGGATTCCCGGACACACATATACCGCTTATGATTCAGGAATCCAGCTTTCTATCAGTTCCCGGTGTTCGTCACGCCATTTTCGGACAAGGTCTTCTTCGTCCATCCGTGCATCTTTCAATGCTTTCATCAACGAACTGATCTCTTCTGTAGTGAATTTAATATTGCTGAAAAACTTTGCCGCAAAAGGATCTTTCTCCGTAAATCCTTTCCATCCGACGACATAGATAGATTCCACATTCCCATAAGTACCTTTCGGGTCATGCAGGAACTTCAGGGGATAGCGATCGAACATCCAATGCGGTGTCCATCCGGTGATGACGATCCACGATTCTTTATCCATGGCTTTCTGCAAGGAAGCCAACATGGTAGAGCTACTGGAAGTAAGCAACTTATATCCATCGAGCCCATAGTCCGCAATAGCCTTATCCGTAGTTTTCATAATGCCCGCTCCGGCATCGATCCCGACAATCTCGGAAGAGAATTGCCCTTTATGGGAAGCAAGTTCTCCGATTGAGTCGATACTGACGTACTGAGGCACTACCAGCCCGACCCTTGCACTGTCATATACCTCACCGATAAACTCGATCTGATCGCCATACTGATCCATGTAGTCTTTCATCGTCACAGGCAGCCAGGCATCCATAAACACATCCGCTTTCCGACGCGAAACCGACGCAAAGATGGGGGCCACATCCGCATTGAGCAGTTCTACCTCATACCCCTGCTCTTCCAGCACCACTTTGGCCAGATGACTCATGGCAATGCCCTCCAGCCAGTTGGCATAGGCGATGCTTATCTTCTTTTTCCCGGTATCCGGGTTACAGGCCGTACACATCACGGCCAGTAACAACAACAAACTTCCTATTATCCTATATTTCCGCATATCGATTCTTTCTCCTTTCTATTTTTTGTTCTTACGACGAACCATCCCTTGGGTAATCCGGTCCAAAATAATTGCCAGTATCACAACCGCTATACCTCCTTCAAAGCCCAAACCGATTTTCATCTGGGTAATACCCTTCAGAACGATTTCACCCAAGCCGCCTGCCGCAATCATAGCTGCAATGACAACCATGGAAAGAGACATCATAATCGTCTGGTTCACTCCGGTCAGGATAGTGGGCAAGGCCAGAGGCAACTGCACTTTATAAAGCAGCTGCCACCGGGTGGCCCCGAACGAACGCGAAGCCTCTACCACGTTCTTCGGTACCTGGCGAATGCCAAGTCCCGTCAGCCGAATCACCGGAGGCATTGCAAAGATGATGGTGGCAAACACTCCCGGCACCACCCCCAGCCCGAAAAACAGGACGGCAGGTATCAGGTAGACAAAGGCAGGCATGGTCTGCATCAGGTCCAGTATGGGGTGTATCACTTTCTCCGCACGGTTACTGTTTGCCGTCCACACCCCGATGGGCACCCCCACGATAAGGGCGAGACAGGTAGATGACAGCACCAGTGCCAATGTCTGCATGGTGGCCTCCCAAAAGCCCATACCGTAGATAAGCAGCAACCCTAAAAGGGTGAAAACCGCCACCCCGCGCCCGGCTTTCATCCATGCCAGCAACACCATTGCAGCAATGGTCAGATAAAAGGGGATACCAAACAAGATATGCTGAAACCCATTGATAAAACTGCCGATGCCCAGATTCAGCGCATCGAAAAAAGCGGAGAAGTGTATCATCATCCAGTTGATGAGTTCTTCAATATATTGTCCTATGTTGATCATAATTCTATTGCATTTTGAATGATTTCATTGATTTCCTGTTTGTTCTTTCCGGTCACTTCGAAAATGAGCGATGACAAGGGGACGACTCCCTGAAATTCACGGCCTTCGTTCACCACCCAGATAGGAGAATTGGTTTTGGTCATCAGCGGCAGGATGTCTTCCAATATCGTATCTCCCAGCACCGAATGCACTTCTTCGCGAACGACCGACTCGATTGACTTCACCTGCTCTTTACGCAACCGGAGCAAATCCTTCAAACGCACCTCTCCCACCAACACATTGTTTGCATCTACCACAGGTAACACGGTCAGATTATGTTCGAACATTTTACGGATCAGAACTTCCGGCCCTTCTTTCTTCAACCGGGCCACGAGGGGTTTATCAACCATCACCGAAGCGGCGGTAATGATCTTGCTACGATCCACACTCTCCACGAAGCGTTCCACATAAGCATTCGCCGGCTCTGTCAGAATCTCCTCCGAAGTACCTACCTGCACCACTTCCCCATCCTTCATGATGGCAATCCGGTCACCCAGCTTGATGGCTTCATTCAAATCGTGAGTAATAAACACAATGGTCTTTTTCATTTTAGACTGTAAAGTCAGCAATTCATCCTGCATTTGTATACGGATCAAAGGATCGAGGGCAGAAAAAGCTTCATCCATCAGCAGCACTTCAGGATCGTTGGCCAGAGCACGGGCCAGCCCGACGCGTTGCTGCATCCCGCCGGACAGTTCGCTGACCATCTGATTCTCGTAACCTTTCAAACCCACCAACTGCATACTTTCCATCGCCCTGTGCTCACGTTCCTGTTTTTTCACTCCTTGCAGCTCCAGCCCGAAAGCTATGTTATGCAACACCGAACGATGGGGCAACAGTCCGAAATGCTGGAACACCATAGCCAGTTCTTTTCTCCGGATACGGAGCAGCTCTTTATCGGTAACATTCGAAATATCTCTTCCATTGATGATTACCTCACCGGAAGTAGGTTTTATCAATCGGTTGATACAACGCAGCAAAGTGGATTTCCCACTCCCCGAAAGTCCCATAATCACGAATATCTCTCCCTCCCGGACAGAGAGGTTTGCGTCTTTTACGGCAACCGTGCATCCGGTTTCCTTTAAGATCTCACTCTTACTCTTTCCTTCTTTCAACATACGCAAAGCATGCTGCTTGTCGTTGCCAAAAATGAGATACAAGTCTTTAATCGTTATTTTACTCATACATAATAGGGTTTAGATTATTAAAAAACGGACCGGGCGGCCTACACACACGAAAACAAACACTTCTTTATAGTAAAAAAGTTGATACCGGAAAACAACGGTTGTGTTGTTCCCCCGGTCAAATATGATTTCTTAACCCGGTTATTACAGACAGGATTCCTGTCAACAGATAGTTACTATATCCCGAAAGTCAAATTCACATCCATACACAGGTATTACCCAAAGATGTGTGTACGGACAATTAAATAAACAAGCCGAGCGTTCAAATAGTTCATCACATTATTTTCGATGAACACGCCGCATGTACATAAACTGCCACAAGAAAGCCGGCATCACCCCACTCAAATACTGTCGCTCTTCCACCTGTGAAGTTTAAGGTCGACACAACCGTTTTTTCGGAATGAAACACCTTCATCGGACAACAGTTGCCGTTGTTCATCCCATCCGGGCACCAATCGTCCTATGGCATTGACTACCCGATGACAAGGAAGGCTTAAACCGGCAGGTACCTGCTTCAATGCACGCCCCACCATACGTGAATATTGCGGCATCCCGAGCAAAGCGGCAATATCACCATAAGTAACAACTCTACCGGCAGGAATTTCACGCACGACACTGTATACTTCATTGCAGAAAGTTTCGGACAAATTAGATTTATTTTCTTTATAATCTTTCATAGATGTATCGCTTTTATGCAGCAGGTTCTTTTATAATCCGCTTCTTTTTAAAAACTCCGTCGGGCTTTCACCGAACTGTTCTTTGTAGCATTTCGTAAAGTAGGAAGGTGACGTAAAACCCACTTCATATCCAACCTCTGCTATCGTCATGTCCGAAGAGGCCAGCAGCGAAGCCGCTTTCTTAAGCCGTGCCATGCGAAGCAGTTCGTTCGGCGCAAAATTGGTGAGCGACTTGATCTTCCGGTAGAGCTGAACACGGCTCAGCCCCATCTCCTTGCCCAAATCTTCCACATTCAGTTCCGAATCACCCATCTTTGCTTCAATCAGGGACTTGAACCGTTCGACAAAATCTTTATCCATATCGCAGATATCCTCTTTGGCCAATGTCTGCCGGTCGCCAAAGAACTGCTTCATGCGCCGTCGCGACTCAATCAGATTGCGGATACGAGTCAGCAGCAACTGCGAACTAAAAGGCTTGGAAATATAAGAATCGGCTCCACCGGCATATCCCTGAATACGCTGCTCGTCAAGCGAACAAGCTGTCAGCAGGATCACGGGAATGTGGCAGGTCTGCAATTCCCCCTTCAACCGCCGACAACATTCGATACCATCAATCCCCGGCATCATCACATCGGAGATGATGACATCGGGAACATACTTCATCGCTTTACGGATTCCTTCGGTCCCGTCCGCAGCTTCGATGACGGAGTACTCCGAATTGAGCAATGTGTGCACATAAGCACGGATGTCAGCATTGTCGTCGATCACAAGTACAGAAGGTTTGGAGGGATCATTGAAGTTCTCCGCTTCATCCTCCCGGAGCAGGTTATCCACCCGGTCCGGAGCAGATGCCTCCACCGGAGCAGATGCCACGCCGGTCTCCGCTTCGCATGTCCGCACCGGCAAATCGACGGTAAAGACAGTTCCCTGCCGTTCGTCACTCTCCACCTCGATGATTCCGCCATGTATCTCGACAAACGCTTTTACCAGTGCCAGCCCGATACCGGAACCGGTATGATGCCTGTCGATCTTATAGAAACGGTCGAAGATGCTGCGGATATGTTCTGCCGAAATCAGACTCCCGGTATTGGCGACTGTAAAACGGAAGAAAGGAGTGCCCTCTTTCTGCAAAGCCGAAAGCCGGACAGTGACTTTACCATTCTCGGGGGTAAACTTGAACGCATTGCCCAACAGATTGAAGTAGATACGCTCCATCTTCTCAGCATCCGCCAGAGTGTGGTAATCGGCACCGGGCATGCTGTCGAACGAAAAATGGATATGCTTCCGCCGGGCGGCTGCCTGAAACGAATCGTTCCACTCTCCGAAGCACTGCAACAGGTTGAGCGGGACCGGGGTAAACTCCATCTTTCCCGTCTCGTATTTGCGAAAATCGAGTATCTGATTGACCAGACGCAACAGGATCTGTACGTTGCGCTGCACCAGCAACAACATCCTGCGCCGGTCACCCTCCAATGACGGGTCGGCCAACAACTGCTCCACCGGATCGGCAACCAGAGTGAGAGGGGTGCGGAAGTCATGTGAAATGTTGGTAAAGAAAACCAGTTTGGCATGTGTGGCTTCCTCCAGTTGATGGGAAAGTTCTATCAGTTGGTCTCTCTGCTCTTCCAGTTGCTCCTTCTGGCGGGAAAGTTCCCGGTACAGGCGATTCTTGGAACGGAGAGATTTGTACACGACAATCAACAATCCGACGATCAACAACAGGATGACAAAGCCCCCATACAGCACCACCTGCTGCGTGGCCACCCGCGAAAGATACGTCCCTACCCGGCTGTTGAGCGTCTCGATTTTTCCATCCAACTCGCTGATATGGGCTGTCTGCAATTCCATCACGTGCGCATTTACCGCGTCAACTACTGCTGTCTTCAGTTTTGTCTCCCGTTTAAAAGGTTTCTTTTGTAGAATATCCATCGCCAGCTGAACCACCTTGTCTCCTTCGGTGGGATAAATGAAGGTAGCATCCAGCACGCTGTCCAGTACCAGTTCCACTCCGTTACCCTTGCCGGGCAGAGCATCGATACCTACAAACAGCATCTCCTCCTCACGTCCCAGACGTCTGGCGGCCTGATAAGCACCGGCGGCCATACGGTCGTTCATCCCATACACGGCATCAATCTCCGGAAAACACTGCAAGAGAGAATCCATCTTTATTTCGGCAGGCTGCCTCAACCAACCCGCATCCTCCCGGGCAAGCAAGGTGATGCCCGGATACCGGCTGATGGCACTCATAAAGCCTTGGTGACGTTCGATGGCAGGAGTGGAACCGACAAGTCCGCTCAGTTCGACTACTTTTCCACGCCCCTTCAGGCGATGGGCTATGTAATTGCCGACGGCTTTGCCCAACTCGTAATTGTCGGCTCCGATGTATGCGGTATATTTATCGGAAAGTATCCTGCGATCCACCATAATCACCGGAATACCTTTATCGAAGGCCTCCTCCACAACGGGAGTGAGAGCCGTTCCCTCGTTGGCAGCCACAATAAGCAAGTCTACCTTCTGCCGGATGAAGTGACGTATATCTTCTATCTGTCGCCGGCTGTCGTCATTCGCCGTACGCGTCTCTATCTCTACGCCTCCGTAAAATAAGGCTTCGCGCTGTATCTCGTCATTCATCTTATGCCGCCAGGTATCATCACTGCATTGCGACACGCCGATGACGTACCGGGGAGCATCATGGCTACACGAGACAAGCAGTCCCGACAAAACCAGCCCAAGTAAGAAAAGTACACGTTTCATGGTTGGTTATTACATAAAAGGTTCCGGAGGCAAATATAACAATTTCCCTCCGAAATCTTCCATCCGGCCGGTTTAAAACCAAGACGGATGTGTGTCAAAACTCACCACAGAGGACACAGAGTAACACAGAGATGATTTTAAATCGTTGGTTATTAAAAAGACTCTGTGATACTCCGTGATACTCTGTGGTGAAAAGAGTTATGACACATCCCCACGACTCTATCAACCAATCAATAACCCTATATAAACCAACACATTAATCATCTAAACGATTTCTCAGAGCATCCGGTAGTACGGGCATCGCACCGCTCTGTGTACACACGTAAGCCGACACTTCCACTGCCAGTTTGTGTGCCTCGGGTATACTCTTTCCTTTCAGAACAGATGAGCAGAAAGCTGCCGTGAACGAGTCACCTGCCCCCACGGTATCGGCAACCGGCACTTTCGGGGTTTCCTGGAAAGAGACCGCACCGGGGGTAAATACATAACTACCGTTCGTACCGCATGTCAGGATCAGCATCTTCAGGTTGTACTTGGCCAACAGAATCCAGCATTTATCCTGAAGGTCGATGCCCGGATAGCCGAACATACGGCTGATGGTAACCAGCTCCTCATCGTTAATCTTCAGCACGTTACACTTCAGGAAAGATTCGCGCAACACTTCCCTGGTATAGAAACTTTGGCGAAGATTGATATCGAATATTTTCAACTGTCCGTCCATGTCGGGCATGGTGTCGAGGAAACGGTTGATGGTGGCGCGGCTCACCTCGTTGCGCTGTGCCAGCGAACCGAAACATACGGCCCGCGTGTTCAGTGCCAAACGCTTCAAATCGTCCGTGAAGGGGATATTGTCCCATGCTACGCCTTCCTTAATATCATAACACGGCACTCCTTCACCGTCAAGAGTCACCTGCACGGTTCCTGTCGGATAATTGACCCGCTCAAGCTGGTGCTTCAACTGTTTTTCCCGGAATACTTCCAGAATTTCATCCCCCAGCTCGTCATTTCCCACCGCACTGACCACACGGCTGTCAAAGCCAAACTGCGACACATGATAAGCAAAATTAGCCGGGGCTCCCCCGATTTTCTTTCCTTCGGGCAGCACATCCCAAAGTGCTTCGCCCATTCCTACGATTATATTGTTCATGGCATGAATTGGGAAGCCTCACCTCAGGAAGGTGTGTCGGAACTCGTATTCACCATAGATTACACAGATAAATATCCATTAGCTATCAACAGATTAAGTTCTCTCTGTGAAACTCTGTGGTGAATTATAACACACCCTCAAGGTTACCGCTTCATTATGGTTATTAAATAAATTACTTTCTGATTCTCAATGTATAGAACATCAGATAGAGTACCCCGACCGTCATCACGGCCACGGCTCCGCTCTGTCCCACTGCATCCGAAGCCACTCCCATTGCCAGCGGGAAGATGGTTCCTCCGAAAAGTCCCATAATCATCAGGCCGGAAACCTCGTTCTTCTTGCCCGGCATATAAAGTAATGCCTGCGAGAAGATGATAGGAAATACATTGGAATTTCCAAACCCGATCAGGGCGATACAAACGTAAATCATCGTCTGATCCTGGAAAATAAACAACCCTGCCATAGCCGCCAGCATACACAACACGCTGATGGCGAAGAAGGTTTTGGCTGCCATCTTCTGCAAAACAAATGCCCCCAGAAAACAACCTGCCGTACGGAAGATGAAGTAGAGACTGGTTGCAAACCCGGCATCTGCCAGAGTCATGCCCAGACGTTCCATCAAAATCTTCGGTGCTGTGGTATTGGTGCCGACATCGATCCCGACATGGCACATAATACCCAGAAACGAGAGCAGGATGAAAGGTTTGTCCAGCAAAGCCAGACACTGCCCGAAAGTGGAGGGCTTACCCTCTTCAGGCTCCTCGGTGATCTGCGTGGCATTGAGCATCAGGATGGCAGCGACTGCCACCACCATGTAGATGGGGAACAGTACCCGCCAGCCTAAATCGAAGGTAGGGATAGCCTGCGTAGCTCCCCACATAGCGATGTAAGGGGCAAGGAAAGAGGCAATGGCCTTTACGAACTGCCCGAAAGTAAGGGTGCTTGCCAGGCGTTCACCGCTCACGATGTTGGAAAGCAGCGGATTGAGTGATGTCTGCATCAGTGCGTTGCCGATTCCGAGCAACGAGAAAGAAACCAACATCAGCAGATAGCTGTCGCCAAAGACAGGCAGCAGCAACGATGCAAAGGTGATCAGCAGACTAAGCAACACGGTCTTTTTACGCCCGATGCGGTTCATCAGCATTCCCGTAGGCACCGAGAAGATCAGAAACCAGAAGAACACGAGCGACGGAAAGATATTTGCCTGTGAATCCGTCAGTCCTAAATCTGCTTTCACATAGTTGGAGGCAATGCCCACCAAGTCTACGAATCCCATGGCGAAGAAGCAGAGCATCACCGGGATAAGTTTCATGTAAGAGTTGTTTTTGGTATTTTCCATGATATGTTAATTTAAAAAAAGCAGATTTAAGCTACAGCCTGTACACCTTGCACTGGCTGACCTTGAAAGCTCCCCCACGGCTGTAGAAACTCATCTGGTTATAGGGAGTTGTGGGGAATATCAGGTTTGTCATGGCAATCTTTCCACCGTTCAGAAAGATTTCCACCGAACATTTATCAACAAAGATATCCAGTTTATAGCTGTCGGCCTTCTTCACCGGAGCCCAGGTACCCAAGGCAAAATCGTCCACATAGTTGATGGAGTTCTGCTTCCGGCGGTCGTGTGCCTCGATGGCATGAGGGGCGCTGTCCTTTCCGAAATCTACAATGCCGCTCTTAGTGCGGTCCATCACCAGTTTCTTCTCCGGAAGGCTGATATAGATATCTACATTCTCCCCTTTCTCATTAAACAGTTTCAGTCCCATGATTTCCGCCGAACCGGCAGCCAATTCCAGCTCTATCTCGTAAGCTCCCCGGTTATCGGCCAGCAGTGAATCCACATGATAGGCGTCCGCCACCTCAAAGGCCGGAATCTCCCGCGACTCCTTACGCAGCGACTTCGTCTCTTCCACCGGAGCGGCAGCCATATAGATATCTCCATCCTGAGTATAAAGGCTCAGTTCGCGAGGCAACGCATTGGCACTACGGAACTGGCGGGTAGGCACAATATTGGCATACTGCCAGTTGCTCATCCAAGGCACGGCAATCGTACGGTCACCCGTATTCGAGAAGCAGACAGTCGCATAGTGATCTTTTCCCCAGTCGAGCCACTTCACAGTTTCCGGCTTATTGTCGCAAACAAATTTCTCGCCGTCAAAATCACCGATAAAGTACTGAGTGGCACTTCCACCGAAGTAGCATCCCGGATTCACGTTGACTATCAACGCCCATTTCTTATGATTCGGATCACCGTCCACCGGAAGTTCCACCATATCGGGACACTCGAACTGACTGGGCTGAACACCGTAGCCTTCGCCCCAACCGCTCATATATGTCCAGTCCTTCAAGTTCAGTGACGAATAGAAACGCATCTCTTTATCGGCCGATACCACCATCACCCACTTCTGATCCGGAACATACCAGAACACTTTCGGATCGCGGAAGTCCTTCAATCCGTCAAACGGAGTCAGGATGGGGTTCTTTTCATATTTGGTAAACGTACGACCGTTATCGGTGCTGTAAGCCATACACTGTATCTGTCCGTTCTTGTCACTGGCCGAGGTATAGAAAGAAACGATGGTACCTGCGCCGTAACCGGCTGTATTGGCATCGTCCACCACCGAACTTCCGGAGAAGATATGCCCTAACGTATCGCGGGCAAGCGCCGGTTCCAGATGTTCCCAGTGTACCAGATCCTTACTTACCGAATGCCCCCAGTGCATGTTGCCCCACATAGAGCCGTAAGGGTTATACTGATAGAACAGATGATATTCGCCATCCTTGTATACCAGCCCGTTGGCATCGTTCATCCATCCGTAAAGCGGAGTATGATGATAGACAGGACGGTATTTGTCCGTATTGGCAGTATCAAACGTATCCGAGAGTTTGAGCTCTTTCCAGCACAAGGCATCTTTCGGTAAGTGGCGGATGCGCACAGCTACTTTTTTCTCTCCTTCAGGTAAGGCGTAAGGGACGAAATAGTCCACCTTCGCCCTCGACAGGCGCACGTCCATCTCTACCGGAACCGAATCTGACGCAATGCAAACCTGCGCTTCGGGAGTCTGTTCTTCGATGGGCAAAAGTAAATATCGGGTAGGATTTGTAATATGAATTACGGTAAGGCTGTCGCCTTCTTGTTCAAATGTCATTTCAGATTGTGAGCTCTGACAAGACGAAATTCCGAGTAAAACAGCCAAAGCGCCGATCACTCTTCTACTTACATTCATAAAAGTTGTTTTCATGATAACAGGATGTTTTTATTAGTAATGCAATAGCTGTGTTTACGATGGCAAAAATAGCGGAGTTATCTGCCACCGGCTATTATTTTTGTTTCAAATAGTATAACGATTGATACCAAACCGCGTCAGAAACGAATGCTGGCAGCAAATTCCACGGTAAACGGACGAATATAGCTGCCTGCCATCCAATGACCGTTATAGGATGCCGCGTCTTTTTTGTCCACCAGTTCGGCACCGGCAATACTTCCTTTGGCTCCGGTCTGATTGAGGAAATTAACGACTGTGGCACTCAATGCAAGATGTTTGTTCACCGTCCAGTTGACACCACCGAAAGTTTCCCAACGCCCGTTGAAGTAGTAAGCATTTTTAATGTTAGCGTACGTCTTGCTGAAATAGCGGAAGCTGGCCCAGACTCTGAGGTCGTTCGTAATGTTGTAGCTGGGATCGAGTTCGACAAGCACTTTCGGAATCTCCGTCACAATATTTCCCGTGGCATTGATTTCACCTATCGTACCGTCCTTGAAAGTCACACTCGTTTCATATTTCTTGTAAGTCGGGCTTTGGTAGGTAAACAGGAAATGGAAGTTGAAGCCTTTGAACGGTTTGATCACTGCATCCGTCGTCCAGCCGATGGTCTTGATGTCATAACTCAACGGAGCGGCAAGAATCTCGGTCCGGTCATTCGGGTTAATCAGATTGAGCGTCGAGTTATTGTTTGTTTTCGAAATGTAGGAAAACAGAGAAGTCAGGCTAATCCAGTTCGTGTTATAATAGACCCCGGCACGTCCCAGGGGAACGGATATTTTATCGGTATTGGGCATTGTGGCAGGTGCAAAGTTCGACAAACCGGGACGTTGTGTATTGTAAGTAAAGTCGGCGGTGAAACCGAACTCCCGGGTCAGTTTATAGGTAGCGGCGGCAGTGAATGCCATGTTCATCCAGTCGTAATCGAAAGGGCGGGGTGTAATCCTGACTCCTTTATCGGATACGGCGCCCAGATAATAATCTGCGAAACGGCCTACGGCATTTCCTTCTGCGTCATACACAGCCGCATTCTCTCCTTCCAGATGCTGCCATTCCAGACGTGCACCATAATATACATTCCATTGGGGAGAAATATCCCAGTCGTGGGTGGCATAAACAGCTAACTTGTTTTCGTGCCCTTTGTAGTATTCCGAAGCATTCTTATTGAAATCGTAGTACACGTCGTCCGTATTCCCCTCACGCACCAGACGCTCGGGATACTCTTCTACCGTATGGTCGTACATGGTTGTGTTCGAAGCATAATCCACTTTGTAGTGCCATTCGTTCACACCGAGCCTCCAGGTCATATTGCGATATTGGCGTGAAAGTTCGGAAGTGGCGAAGAACTCGTCAATCGTCCCCCGGTTAAAGCAAGACATGCGACTTTGCACATACCCTTCATACGGTTTCAACGTACCGTCCGTTCCTTTCAGAAAATAGCCGGCGGAAGCATCCTTCTGTTCCATGGCCATCGGGGTCTGATAGACATACGAACCCAAGGCATGATCATACTTCAGGTTAACCTTCCAGTTCAGACCGTTGTCCCAAGTATAGGTATTGAGCAAAGTCAACTGGTTTCCTTTATTCAGAGTGGCATCATAAAGATTGGTCTTTTTCAGCTCCCCCGTACGCATATCACGATAAACCATTTCTCCCGTGGCAGGCAGGTAAGAACTTGTTCCGAGGCTGAATCCCAGTATTTCTTTCACGCTGCCGTCTCCAACATAGATGAAAGGAGCGGAAGTCGTTTCATTACTCGGCCAACGGCTGTTGCTGTAATGATAGATGGCCGACAGCTGTCCGCGCCCTTCGCTATAATTCTTGGTCAAGGCTGCTTTATAGATTTGAGTGCGGTCCTGATTGGAAGTAAAGCGCAGTTTGAAACTGCCCGGGTCAAAGTTCTGGTAGACACTTCCACTGTAAAACCAGCCTTTCCCCATACCACCGCTGATATTGGCATCGAACTGCTGCTTGCCAAAGTGGTTGGTACTGTAATTGACGATTCCACGGAATTTCTCAGTTCCCAACTGAATAAAAGAGTTTACGGCATAGCCGATATTTCCGGTAGTAATAGCGGTTTCGGAGATTTTTAGCAGCCCGACGTGTCCGAGACTGCTGTCTCCACGCCAGTGCGTATTTACGTTATGCGGATTAGAGGTATAGACTACAGGAAGTCCGTTTTCGAGTACGTTTACGTCTCCACCAGGCAGGCCGATAGAGATTTCGCGGGGACCATTGGCGCTCGAAGCGTTCAGCATAACGTTGCGATTGCCTTCTTCTTTCGATCCGGAAGGTGTCCGGGAAGATTCTTTCTTTTCTTGTGCGGTTGTGAAGCCGGCCATCAGGAAGCAAGCCAGCAACCAAACAGCCCTTTTTTTGTTCTTCATCATGGTACTTAAATTTTTTAGTTGATTGAGATTGTTTTGATGCCGCAAAGGAACGCGGAATCCCATTTCTCAACTAAAAGATTTGTTTCAAAGGCTGCTACTTTTGATTCACCGGCACATTACATATTAATTATCAATCGTTTACAAAAACAGAAAAAAGTCAGTTTACAGCAATAAATATGAGATGATACCATTCTTCCTTCAATTGATTTATAGAAAGAACAGATAAAAGAAGATATCAGATACGCAAAATCACTTTCCTTTTCCTTCCAGCAGATCTGCGATCTTCTGCTTCAGGTTCAGTTTCAACATTTCATCCTGTCGCAACTCGATCTCCAAAGTGATCTTTGCATTTCCCATTTTAAACGTCTCCTCTTCATCAACAGGGAGAGCAACTCCTTTTTTTATGGAATATAGAACAGCAAAATCATAATCCAGTGCCAATGACAAACTATACAGCGTATCTGTATCAATGCTCTTTCGTGTCAGCAGATAGTCCACACTCTGTGGCCTCACCCCCAATCTGCGGGCAAGTTCGGCTTTTGTCACCTGCCTTTCGGCCATGACCTGTTTTATCACTTCACCTATGTATACATTACTCTTCTTCATATTCTAAATACCATTCAGTCATCCAAAATGCCAATCACGTAAAAATCCCCGACAGCCGTCACGGACACCGGGGAGGTATAAATAAATGGACTTATTTATAAAATCACCCACCCGACCGATAGCCTATCGGCCGGATGGAGATAGAGGTCAAAACTTAAATCCGATCTTCAATGTCGGAGCCGCCAAAACACTGTAGTTATGGCTGTCTGCCGACAGATCGCCAAGACCGGCTTGCGGATTATACGTAGTCTTGTTGTACGTATAAGCAAACGGATCGATTTGCGCACCGACGTAGAGGGCAGGAAGAACATAGTAATCGACACCGATAGTCAGGGCGCCACGAAGATTCCAGCTCTCGGCAACCGATTTGCCCATAGAGGTCTCTTCATCATACTTCATTTCATTTTCGCCGTAAGCAAAACCTACGCGAACGCCTGTATACCACATCAGGTTAGGAACACGCTTGATGTTGAAATAACGATCAACACCTGCCGACACATTATAGGCGAACGACTGAGCACTGGCTACGGCACGGTAGTTAGGGATTTCTCCCATATTCTCGTCTGCCGAGTTATCCTTATTCGAATCGTCTATCGTGCCGGGAACAGCCGGATAACCGGGGTTATTCGTGAAGCTGACACCGCCACCCAAATTTAGTTTCCACTGATCTTTGAAGAACCAGCCCCCTTCGAAACCAACCATCAGCTTTTTGTCTGCCCAGTTGGTTGAGAGCGCTCTGACTTCATAGTCAGTCAGCAGCCCCGAAGGGGCTGTGACGTTTGTGTAACTATTGTATCCAACAGTAGCTGCTACCGTAAAGTCACCCTTTTTAGGAGTATTGTCTTTACTACAGTTCTGCGCATTAGCTGCAAGACACATCATGGGTAGAACGGCCAACACTAAAAGTCTTTTTATTTTCATACGATACTTTTTTTGATTTGTTGTTTATTTGCCGTTACTATTGGCGATTATTCTGCAGAGTCACCTACTAAAGCTTTGATCTGAGCCAAATAATCATTGTAAATAGGTTCATTTACAGCCAAACTATTTTCAAGGTCAGCAATTAATTTCTCCTGATTTGCGATAGCCTGTTCCTCTGATACAATTGAAGCGGCGTTAGCTATATTTACATCGGCAGTAGCAATAGCTTGTTTCTGGGCTAAAATCAACTGATCGTAATCAGCTAAGCCATTAGCTATACTTTGCAATGTATAGGCCAAAGAACTTTGAACAGAATAATTATGAGAAGCTTTATTGTAAGCAATTGCGGTCTCTACCTGTGCTTTGACGGCATTATCCATAACTGTTAATAAATTAGCATATGCTGTAGCATTGTCACCCGAAACATTAGCCAATACATTATTCCAAGACTTCAAGTTATTTTCACTATCCGTTACATCTGTAGTAGCATCCTTAACTGCAGTTTCCAAAGGCTGCATGTAAGCACTTAAATTATCCTCCGCTGTACGTAGTTCACTCAAAGCAGTATTTTTATCTGCTTCGGTTTTAGCATCATCAAATTTCTTCTGCGCATCAGTTACAGCCTTTGTCAGACTTTTATAAGTATCAGAAGCCTTTGCATCTGTCAAAGCCTTATTAGCATCTGCAAGAACAGCTTTACTTACACTCAAATATCTTGTTTGATTAGTAATTGTCTCATTGATACGATCCAAATTAGCAGTATATTTGGTATAAGAGCGAGGCCATACTGTTCCGTTAGTAGAATCATCGTTTGTATAATTCACACCTTCTCCCCTAATATATTCCGTATCATAGTAAGACGAACCTATTTGCTGCAATGTCTGAACATAAAGAGAACCATACAAATTAGTAGATGCTACCTGATAAGCTTGTTGCGCATTTTGATCAGCTGTATTTTTTTCACCTTTAATCTGGTCAAGAGCAGTCAATTTAGCATTAGCTTCCTGAGCCGCTTTCTCAGCATCGGCCTTATCTTTAGTACTATACTTCTCATATTCCGCAATTAATGCCTGAGCAACAGCTTTATTTTTTTCCTCATTAGCTATTGTTTGCTGATTGCTTAACTCTACTGACACTAAACCAGCTTTCAATCTTGCCAACTGATCTTTTGCATCAATTAAACTCTGTCTATCGTTATTGATCGTTGTCAGCAACCCATTAGCTTTACCTAACAGAGTTGTAATTCTTGTCTTATTGGCCTGATCTACGTCATCCAAAGCGGCAATAAGGGCAGCTTTAGCAGTTTCCAAAGAAGCTTTGGCATAATTCAATTGTGCTTCAGCATTAATTTTAGCAGCTTCAAGTTCCGCCTCCAAAGCAGCCTGAGCTTTCTCCAATAAGATTTTTTGTTGATCTGCTTGAGCCTGCTCCAATTCAGCTTGTGCTTTTTTATAAGCGGCTTCGGCCTCTTTTATTGCAACTTCAGCCGCAGTAATAGCTTTCTTAGCATCCGCATTCGCATTATTCATGTTCGCAACAGACTCTAATTGCTTTGCTTTTGCGTTACGCACCGCTGTTACCGATGCCGATTCGTCGTTGTCTACGCAAGCTCCCAGTGACAACGCACCCAGAAGCACTGCAACCATCATGAGTTTCTTTTTCATAATCTCAATTTTTAGTGTTAATAATATAATTAATTCAATATTAGTGTAATACCTTTATTTTTCTCTATTCTATCAAAATTGGCTATATTTGCCAATGGTTAACATACTTTTCAAAGAACCCTTTAATAATTGGGTATATTTAATTGTTCGAAGCAAATGTAGATATTATAATTATACTAAGCAAGAGTTAAGAGAAAAAAAATTAGAGTTTTTTGTATAAGTCTGAGTTTTAATGGAATCCAAGTGAAAAGAAAAAGCCTAAACAGCTTCTTCATATCCATATAATCATAAAACAAGGAAATATCCACGTAATATAGAACTGTGAAAAAAGCCCTCAACATAAAAGAAAATAAAGATATTATTATTTCATATATAATAATGTATAGCATTATATACATATCAAACGAACATCTTACAAGCCGCTAATATATAAGATGTTATCACAAAAAGAATCTGCAATTCCCGGAGATATGGCCTTAGATTCACTTCCGGAGATAATAAAACAGACACCAACCGAATTGGATAACTCAAGTTTAGAAAGCGGATTTACACCGCTTGAACCGGTATCTTCACCCTTATGCCTTTCTTCATTAACATTGTTAACACCTTTTTCAGGCTTGTCTTATTCTTATGCGCAAATAACAAGTCTTTTGCATTTAAAGAACTTGTTATTCACATCTAAAGAACAAGCTTTAACTCTGTGTTAAAACAAAGCTTTTGAGGACAGAAATCTTACTGTTTAAAGATGTTGATTTTCAGATGGTTTAGTCTAAAATTCGCTTCTTCACCTCACGGATGGACTCTTCGGGCGAAAGCCGGGATACTTACTTCTTTGTCAACTATAAACAACGAGTTTCAGCATTGTGAAACCAAGTATTTTTAAAAGATGCGCAAAGATAACGCAACCACACTAAAAATCAAATAGTTATAAAACAGATTTTTTTAGCGAAGTCGGACAAGAAAACAAAGGAAAGCATATTTGGAAGGGAGTTACGTTACCAGTTTGTATCCTGTTAAAGCAAAAACGGTCAAAACGCAGGAAACACTTATCAGCTATTGCAACCGATACAACCACCAACTTGCAGCCAGAATCGGTGTAAACATAACATTGGAAAGTTATAAACGATACGGCGCATCATTCAACCACCTACGCCGTTTTCTACGAACAAAGTACAATCTGAGTGACATTTCGTTTCAAGCATTGGATTATTCTTTTGTCGAAGCCTTTGATTTCTACCTACGGGTACAATTGAAATTCAAGCCCAATACCATTGTAGGTATTTGGGGTAACTCAAAAGGCAGCGAGTTGCTCGCCACACCTTGCCCCTACAGGGAGCAATCGCCCTCCCCCAAGTCGGGCGATTGTAGAAATCAAGAATAGGATTACTAAATAAATATATAAGAAAACAATGTTACTAATCTGCATTTTCAATATATTTGCAGTAGATGGAAATTATGGAAAGAGGAATGGAAAGATCTTAAAATAGATGAGATAAAAAAAGAATGGTATAAATAATAATAAATGAAAATAATCCATACTGCAGATTGGCATTTAGGGCAGACGTTTTTTGAATATGACCGTAAAGGTGAACAGACTCTATTTTTGACGTGGTTTCGAGAGCAAGTGAAAGTTCACGAGGTGAATGTGTTGTTTACTGCCGGAGATTTGTTTGATATCCCAAACCTATCGGCTGAATTACAACGGCAGTACTATACTTTTTTCAAAGAGGTGACGGCGAAGAATTTCGCTCTGCAAATCATCATTATTGCCGGAAATCATGACTCGGAAGCCCAGCTCGAAGTTCTCAATTCGCTTTTGGTATCGATGGATGTTACTGTGTGGGGAATTGTCAAGCGTACCGAAGAGGGTAATATTGATTTCGACCATTTGATTGTACCGCTCGGTAAAAGAGAGTATTGTTTGGTTGTACCCTATTTGCGACAAGAGGATTATCCCGAATCAGATGCCTATGCAGAAGGAGTGCAAGTGATGTATAGAGAACTTTTTGATACACTACCTATGCCGGACAAAAGTAAACTTTTCATTGTAATGTGGTATTTGCAGGCTATGTGTTCGAAGATTTTGGAAAAGAACCGTGCCGAACGCACGATTATCGGAAGGTTAGAGTGTTTTTCGCCTGAAGTATTCGACGAAGAGATTGCATACACGGCACTCGGACACTTGCACTGTACCCAAAGGGTGTCGAGGCATGAGAATGTCCGATATGCAGGTGCTCCGTTACCGATGTTATTTGCCGAAAAAATAACAAAGAAAGTGTACTGAAAAAAATATAATAGATTAGTATTGAAAGAATTCATGATATGGCAAAAGAAATAATAATAAATGATAGCGAGTACGCTCAAATATTACAGCTGGCAGTCTCTGAAATTCAGACCGCTCGCACTATCATTGCCCGGCAAGTAAACACTTCCGTCAATTCTGTATATTGGAATATCGGAAAGTTGCTCTTTGATAGAAATTTAGAGAGTGGATATGGTAGTGGCGTAGTTAAACGATTATCAGTGGATTTGAAAGAACAGTTTCCGGATATGGGATTGTCTCCTCGTAATCTATGGGATATGAAGCGTTTTTATGAAAGATATAAAACTTGTGATTCAAAACTGCGACAAGCTGTCGCAGTTTTACCTTAGGGACATAATTTATTATTGATAAACAAGATAGATGACAATAATGCTGTGAAATTTTATGCAGAAGAGTGCTTGCAGAAAGGTTGGTCGAGAGATATGTTACTCAATGCAATAAAGATGAATACTTACGCAGCTCATCAGACACAAATCAAAACGAATAATTTTGATTCGGTCTTACCTGTAGCACAAGCAGACTATGCGAATGAGGTCTTTAAAAGTTCATACAACTTGGGGTTTCTTGGGATAACAGAACCGGTTAAAGAGCTGGAATTGGAGAAGCGGCTGGTTGCTAAAATCAGATCGTTTATACTGGAGTTAGGTAAGGGATTTTCTTTTATTGGAAACCAATACCGTCTGGAGTATAACAACAAGGAATATGCGGTGGATATGCTATTCTTTCACAGGGGGTTGCGGTCACTTGTTGCCATCGAATTGAAGATCGGTGCTTTTAAGGCAGAATAAAATGTTCCTCTTTCTTCACAATAGTCGTAAGCAATCTAATATTTTATTTATCAATAAAATAATCTTAATTAATCCTTTATTTTTCTGAACACAAAGATAGATTCCAAAAATAAAACGGCAACACCAAGCCCTACGGGTTCTGATAAATTTCTTCCTTTTTCGTTCCTTAAAAGAGTAAATTTATCAAAAGAGCTACTTTATTTATTCTCTCCATATAGTTAATGCTTATCAGAGAAAAAAAGGAAAAAATATATTGGTTACATTAGGGTACTATAGTAGTCAATTCTTCTTGCTTTAGGTACTATTTTCTCAGCCAATTCGTTTTAGTGATAACCTCCTATTTTTTCGTAGATTGAACATACTGGTTAACTAATGCTATCATTTCATTTTTTACGTCTTTGATAAAAACGGACTCACTCATTGATTTCAATTCATCAAGCGTTACCCATTTGACTTCTGTGTGATTTATAGATTTAGGTTCACCACTTTTATACATACATAAAAAGAATACTCCTTGAATTGGTGATTGTTTATTCGGTGATATATAATAGAATCGATGGATTTTGTTAATAACTTCAACATCAAGCCCCATCTCTATTTTAAAATGCCTTTTTACGCCATCATTAAATAATTCACCGGGTCTTAATTGTCCTCCACAACCTTCGTATTTATCAGGAAATAAATCTCTATCTGGACTTCTTCGAGCTATCAATATGGAAATTATTTCATTCTCTTGTTTAATACAAAGTCCTGCAACATGCACCTCTACTAAATGTTTATAATCTTCTCTATTTATCAACAATGAAGTGCTATTTTTATCATTAAAATCAATACAATTTTTATGAAAATCGCCACTACTGTCTATTGAGAAAATATTTTGTCTACTTGGACATATAGTATCTTCGCAGATAGGAATAATCAATTCAATATTTTTAATAAATGAAACATCTCCAAAATCCCCATTAATTATTTTCTGATATGTTTTTAATAAATCTGTTTTTGAATTATTCCTTGTTCTTATTGGATATGAAATAGTAATATCCTCAATTTTTTTATCTCGCCAAAAATCGATGAATTTTTTTGTATTGGAAAGAAAGTAAGAATCTCCAATGACATTAATATTAAATCGAATATTTAATGATTGACATTTTGATAAAAATTCAACTACCTTGTCAAATGCATTGTTGTTTTTTTCTATGTGTTTAGTTTTACAATAATTATCATTCTTATATCCTTCCAAGCTAACAACAAACTTATCAAACTTACTAAATTGATTTATTTTATCAATTAAAGCAATTTGATTATGATAATAAATCCCATTAGTGCATATGGAAAATTTCATTACTGGAGATTCGTTTATTTTTTCTACTATATCAAATAAATTACTAATAAGGAAAGGTTCTCCTCCTGATAATACCATTTTTTCTACTTGATATTTACTTATATTATTGTAAATTTTATCATAATCAACATTTATATTTATGGGATTTGTATCAACCTCTATGTCAATAAAACAATGGCGACAATGTGTAGAACAATGATGTGTCATTCTCCAACAGACTGTTTTAGTCTTGTCATTAAATCTACATAATCTAATATTTGAAGTTGGATAATTAGTCTTTTTGTATAGCATAATTAATTTATTGTAAACGTATTTCAAATCTTTATATACGCTTAAATTTTCAAACTCGTCAATATCTTTAAATATTAACTTAGGATTTTTTTGCAGATTCTTTAATTTGAAAGCATAATACATGGAAATATGATATTTTTCTTTTGATGTTTTATTATCTCCAAATTCTTGTATCATAAAAAAAGGAGGAGGCGTGATATTATGATTCAAATATTCTCTGAAGAATTTTTTTTCTTCATCTGTCTTCAATAAATCCTTAAGTAAATATTCTCTATTATTTCCAGAATAAGATAGGTCAATCAATTCAATATCTATATCTTCCAGCCCTGTTTCTTTTCGTATTGTTTCAATCATTTTTTTAAATGGTGTTTCCAAGGACATATTTAGCATTGGCTTATTCGTTCTATAATAAGAACCAGGCTGCATATGTAAACCGTTATTGTTTTTTATCAATAACATCTTGTTATTTTCATCAATAATTATTGCAGATACAGCAAATACCCCCTTTGGATGTAAAATATGTAGTCTAAAAATAGTATAATACGCCGAACATATAATAAATATAAATATACCTGTTAGTATGTATATACTACCACAGTCATTTGCGATAGCGTAAAGGAGATTACCTATGCTAAAGATTACTGGTATCCAATCTAGTATCAATTTCATATTATATTAATAGATGAGGTTTAACTTGTTTATATAGACAAAAATATGAATATTTATTTATATTTGCATCTTTTGAAATGTTATTGTTTAGCCAAGCTATACTTTTTTTCAATCCGCTCCGCAAGGTTAGTCATATCCTCATTAATTTTGGTACGGGTTATATCCGCATAGATTTGAGTAGTGGAAATGCTTCGATGTCCTAATGTTTGGCTTATCGTTTCTATTGGAACACCCATTGAAAGCCAAGAGTTGCATAGCTATGTCTTGCCTTGTGATAGGTTAGCCGCTTCTCGACATTGGCTGTTTTGGCTATCTTTTTCAACTGAATATCAGCATTTTCTATTGTGCACAACCTAAAGACCTTTCCATCAAGCCCGGCAAAAGCCGTATTCCGGTATTTCTCAATAAGTAGTCCAGATCCGAAAAGGGGAAGATCCCGAAGTGGAAGGCAAAAAACTGGTGAAGAACAGCGAACTCAACGATGAAAGGCGTATCGCCAAACTTGCCCGCCGGTATAAGTTCGACGAACACCAGCTTCCGTGGAAAGAACTCGCCGTATTGGGAATTAACAAGCAACTCTTGTTCGACAACCATTGCATGGGTGAGATACTGAAAGGAAGGATTACCTCAATGGCTTTCCCCATCAGCAAGGAAGTGAACGGTGAAAAGAAGGATATGGAGGAAGCCTGTTTCCTCTGCATCAAGGGCGAGGATGGCAAGGTGCAACTGAAAAACCCTAAGCAGGCTCGACAAACCGCAGTATGACCTACCTGCCTATAAGGGAATATTCACGGACGAGGAAAAGCTGTCGCTTAAAGACACTGGAACTTTGGGGGCAGTCAAGGAGATGAAGGACCCCCATACAGGAACGGTCTGCAACTGTTATGTATCTTTCCATGAACCGAGCAACCGTATCATTACCATGCCGGTGGATGCTATCAAGATACCCGATTACATATACAGTAAAAGACTGGATGACAAACAGAAGCAAATCCTTGCATCAGGAGACCGGCTTCCCATCAACGACATACAACGCAAAAACGACACACTGCTTTCCGGGGTTGCTTTCGTCGATCCGAGAATAATGGACATCGCATTCAAGCAGTCCGGCGAACAGCTGAAAGTCAACGACACTATCATGGGTACCAAAATCACGCCTGAACAGAAGAAGATGCTCCAGAACCATGAAATGGTCTTCTTCCAATTCATGAAGCCTTGCAATAATGGCATCTATATTCATTACATCCATATATGTTATGGTTTTAATCCAAGACTTTTTGAGCGACCTTTATTGCTTCTTTTTTCAAATTATCATTGTCCTCTTCAATAGCGTCAAGTACTTTGTCTGCAAGCCATAGCGTTAAGAGTTCCTTTTCATCAACCTTAAATTGTTTGGCAAGGGTAATTACCTACTCACGTTTTGCTCTTCTATCGCCACGTTCAATTTTGCTAAACATAGGAGTGTCTATTTCAAGAATAGCCGCTAATTGCCGTTGAAGCAATCCTTGTTCCTCTCTTAATTCTTTTATTCTCTTTCCTAATAACATATGTAATGAATTAAAGAAGTTTTTCTAATTCTTCTACAGGAGGGAGCAGTCTCTTTAGACGCTCATCCATATCGGCAGTAGTCTTATATGTCGCCACACCCATAGGCTTGTCATAGTCTTGGATTACATACTCAACAAATTTCTTATTGGCACTCTTGCAAAGAATGATTCCTATAGACGGATTCTCATTAGGCTTGCGTACTTCATCATCCAAAATACGCAGATATGCCGCCAATTGACCTAAATACGAGGTCTTGAACGGACCATCTTTCAATTCCACACAAACAAGAGCAGCCAACTCTCTATTGAAGAATAGCAAGTCCGGAAACTCCTCTACACCGAATTTTTCCAAATGATATTGGTTGCCTACAAATGTAAAATCCTTGCCGAATGTCATAATAAACTCTTTCACATTCTGCACTATGCTTTGTTCGATTACCCGTTCATCTCTATCCTTGTCCCTAACAAACAACTCTTCGGTGTTGATAAAGTCAAGCAGATATTCATCTTTGAACATCGTGATTGCACGATATGCCTGTAGCTGACCAGGGATTGTTTTCTTGAAATTATTTGTCAACTCACCTTGATGACTATACAAATCGTCATTTATCATTCGTTCCAAATCCTCTACCTTTGCTTTTGTGTCAGCTGCGAATTGAATGTAGAATTTTCGTTGCTCTGTATCCTTGACTTTGCTGATGATAACATAATGGTGGGTAAAACCAATGTTCATAAATGCTGCAATCGGGAAATTTGCATCTATCTTAAACTGCACTGTAGGCAATTCATTCGTTCCAACGAACGAATTATGCTTTTCGCTTATTAAATTGTTCGTTTCAACGAACGAATTGTCCGAAAGCATCTGCCACTCCTCATAGAATGTACGCATCTTTCGTAAGCTTGCTGCGGAAAAGCCTCTTAACCCGGGTAATTCTTTACGAAGTTGTTCGCTGATTGCTTCAATGAATCCCTTGCCCCAATTCTTATTGCGGGTATTCACAGAGACAAATCGTCCAATGCCGTAGTAAAGTGCTAATTGTTCTTGGTTAATTATAGCCAAGGCTCGTTGTTGGCTTTGCAAAATCGCACCTTTAATTGCTTGAACAGCATTGGTGAGTTCTGTATATTTCATTGTATTAATAATATTGCTCATTTTAATATCAAATTATTGTATATATCTTGAATAGTCAATATTTGACAACAAATTTAGTAAAAAGATTCTATAAGCAACCTTAGTTGTCCATTATTTTTTCTCCTAACCCAATAAATAGACTACTACCTTTTTCTTTCCGTTGGCATAAACTATTCAAAACCTTTAGCCTTATTTTGCTTGCCTCGTATGTTTTTAAGCCTAACCCCATTGATATACAAAATGATGCAGAACGATGAAACGTAATGCCACAAAGAAAAATCAGACTCTGTCATCGGGTAATGATTTGAAAACTGTCCGCCTTCATTCCCTTGCTTTATTGCCATTGTTCCTATTTCCGAGCTTCTCTGTTTAATGCGTTATAAATCAGTTCTTAAAGCATGTATTCACTTTTTTTGCTACGGGAGGGGCAGCCGGATGTAATTGTGCGATAGTGAACCTCATTTGTGCGTGTTCGCACAAATGCAAGAGAGCGTTCGGGAATATATTGTATTATATAATAGCTATTTAGCTATATGGCATGATTCTTGCAAGTATAAAGAAAAAACAGTAATAGAACATGATTAAGCATTACTTGAAAGTAGCATTACGCAATCTAATGAACTTTAAAGTTCATAGTCTTATTTCGGCTGTTTGTTTAGCGATAGGCATCACCTGCTTTTGTATGATGAATCATTTTATTGATGCCGTATCCGGTAAGATTGAACTGTCCGATGATAATGAATACAGCATCCGGTTGCTCGGAACATCTTCCCAGACAGCCGCCGATATCTATTTGTTTAAGGAGGATTTTGATTATCTGAAAGAGTTGCCGATAGCGGGCATAGATACCCTTGTGGCTTCTTCCTCTTATAGCAATGGAAAAGAAATTACGGCCATCGACAAAAAACAACGGGAACTGCCGTTTCTGGTGTCGTTCAAAGATGTATCATCTAATTATTTCACTTATAATTCGCTCCAATTGAAGTATGGCAATCAAGAGATAACAGCTCCCAACGAGGTGATCGTTTCCGAATCGTTTGCCCGGAAAGCATTTGGACAAGAAGATCCGATAGGTCAGGTCATCCGTCAGGAGACAGAGGCTAACGACTCGTCTGATCTTGTGGTGTATAAAATTGTCAATGTTGCTTTGACAGAAGAAAAAGATCATCGTGGAAAAACAATCGATTGTTATTTTCCCCTGTCCGCAAAGTCCCGTACTCCACTCAGTATCAGATCACGTCTCACCGGACAAACCACGACGGAAAGCCTGAATAAACAGTTAAAGAACCTGACCTGGAAGCATGGAGACCAGGATATCTATTTATATGCTTTCCTGGAGTCGGAACAGAATGACAGCGTCCAAAGAACGATAAGTATTCTGCTCGCCCGGTTTATAGCTTCGCTGATTTTATTGTCGGGTTTGATCAATTTTCTGAAGTTCATTATCCAGATGTTCTATAACCGGCAACGAGAACTGGTGCTTCGCAAATGTATCGGTTCGGACATCAAAGGATTGTTTGCCCTGCTTTTCGCCGAGATCTTCTGGATGCTATCTGTCGCTTTCTTTCTGTCATTGGCCGTGACGGAAATCACCCTCTCTCTGGCATATACATACATCCGTCCGGAAGACATGATCTCATTCTCCTTGGTAGATCTATATGGTTCACAATTAGGCTTGTATCTCGTTTTGCTGTTGATCTGCATGCTCGCCATTCTTTATCCTATCTATCGGTTACGCCGGTTGAGTGTCCTCCATTCGGTCGTGCAGAGACAGAAGCGGCACGTGTTCCGCAATTTCATGATTGCTTTACAATTGGCGATCTCCATCCTTTTCACAGGCGGTGTATTTGGCATAACGCTTTTGTTCGATGAGATGTTTGAAGGAATGTACCATCCTTTGAGCACGGAAGAAGAGAACCGGGTGATTTCAATATCGGTCAATACCATACGCATGCAGAAAAACATGGATGCCATTCTTTCGGATATCCAGTCCTTACCCGAGATAACCGATCGGACATCCGCTTTCAATACTTTCGATGCCGATGTTTATACCTACATGACCTACATGAAAAACGGAAAGCCGAGAGGAAGTGTGCTGATGAACGAAGCAGAACCCCATTATTTTGAGTTCTTCAAGATCCCGTTCTCCGGAAAATTGGTGGATAAGGATGCTCAAGACTTTGTTTATATAAGCGAACAGTTTAAAGAACAATTGCAAAAGGATAGTATAGAAGGTAGTGTCACGTTGGATGGCAAAGAATACCAGATTGCCGGAACTTACCGCGCACTGAACAAGGAAAATGCTCAGAACAGGGCAGTCGGTTCTGTCTTTTTAGTTAATCCGCAAGCTTATACCTATTACTTCAAAACCCTCCATTCGGATATTACTCCGGTCGCCCTGGAAAAAATAACAGAGATCTGCCGGCGTTATGTACCTGAGACATTGCCTCTTGATATTCGTAATATGGGTGATTCCAAACAGTCCGTTATGGGAACTGTAGCACTCTTGCAGACAGCATCCCTGTTGTTGGCAATAGTCAGTATCCTCTTGTTGATATTAAGTATTTATTCCGGAATCTCCATGGATGTGGTAAACCGTCAAAAGGAAGTAGCCATCCGAAAAATAAACGGAGCTACCCCGAAAGTGATTGCCCTGTTATTCGGCAAAATCTATCTGATCATTTACCTCTCTGTCTTCGTAATTATCTATCCGTTAGTACGATTGGTGTTGATAGGGATCGCACAAAAAAGTAGTTTGAAAAGCATATATAGTTGGAATTGGGGAATCTTGTTGTTCTTCACGATGGCCCTTTTGATCTTCTTGGTTACGGCATACAAGATTTATAAAGTAATGCACCTGAATCCGGCAAGTGTTTTGAAAAAGGAATAAAAACGACCTCTGTTGCGTCTGCCTGTTATGAGGGTGTGTCCAACTAAAGTGCCCCCCAAAAGTTTTGTGTCTGACTTTTGGGGGCAATATTAAACTCTATGATAAACTTCATTAAAGGGTACTCTGCCCCGTTCACCCCAGATTCCTTTATTTCCATCCCGTATTCCGCATGCAATCACCATGTTCACCCCGGCACCATGAGGCAATTTCAACAGTTTCTTCATTTGTTTACTGTCAAAGCCCTCCAAGGGACAAGTATCATATCCTTCGTTGGCCATTGCAATCATAAAGGTCTGAGCGGCAAGTGCACAAGATTTATGGACGACGACACGCATATCACCCTCGGAAACTTCACGCACAATAGGGCGGAAAAGGCCGATGGCTTTAGTCAATAAAACTCTCAAAAAACCCAGTATACCAAAGAAGCGGGCATAAAGAAACGGCATTAACTTTCCGTAATAGAGTTCTCTGTCCTTGATACGTTTTTCCTGACGCTCCCGGGGACTGTTTCGTCTGACGTACCCTCTTTCAAAATCGAGTACAAACCTGGCCCTGCTCCGATATAAATCCTGACGTGTAACAAAAACGACAATCTCTGAAGCTGTTGAAGTCGCAGTCTGGTCAAGACAGGCTTTGGATATCTTTGCCAGCAACTCCGGTTGCGTGACCTGATAAAACTCCCACAATTGCATATTCGAACTGTTAGGAGCCAGCGTTGCCAGTTCCAGACAATGTTTCACTTTCTCAGGGTCCAACGGCTTCGCTTTATCAAACACCCGTACGGAACGACGATAATTTAAGACTTCCTCTAAATTCATGTTCTATTATAATAAAAATTACCTTTCTCAACCCAACTGTCGCATGACGACTTCCGCCATTTCTTTTGAACTGAACGGGTTTTGCCCCGTTATCAGATTATGGTCCACCACTACTTTTGAGGTCATCGGAATCAATGCTTTTTCGTAATCGGCTCCTCTTTTTTTCAACTCTGCTTCAAGATCAAAAGGTACCTCCTTCTTTCTCCCGGCAACACTTTCCTCAAACCAGGAAAATCCTGTGAGCCTTTTATCTTTTATAAGATACTCTCCGTTGGACAATTTGACATTCAAAAGCCCACTTACACCATGGCAGATCGCGGCTACTATTTTAGTATGCTCGTAATGCTCCTTAATAATCGTCTGCAAGGTGGTATTATTAGGAAAATCATACATCGTACCATGTCCGCCCGCCAGATAGATACAATCAAACAGCTCTCCGGTAACCTCGTCCAAACTCTTCGCATGTCGCAACTCTTTCCTAAATTCAGGATCATCCCAATACCCTTTCGTAAGTTTGTCTAAAACCATCGGCTTTAAACTTTCCGGATCAACAGGGACGTTGCCACCTTTGGGGCTTGCTATGATTATTTCATAGCCCTTTTCTTCCGCACAATGATAGATGTGGGTCAACTCACTGAGCCACAACCCTGTTTCCAGATTTCCATCAGCATACATATCCGTTCCCGTTACAACAGCCAGCATTTTCAAAGTATCCATATATATTCTTTTTATAGTGACGTTATATAGGAACATGGCTGTAACTTACTTGTTACTTAACCAATCAGACTTTTAACTTTATTTTCAACCACTTGTGACCCGGCTTCTTAAAACATCCACATTCTTTGCCGGGAATATCAGCCAACTTCAAACTGCTGCTTCGCACATTCGTATCCTTCTTCATACAGATCGGTCAGTTTATGAATGTCACGTTCAATGCGATCGACAACAACCGGTTTCCGGGGCCGGATAACAGTTATATTTCCCTCTTCTTCCATACGCTCAACCATCTCCAATTGTTCGTTGTATACAGCACAACGCCTGCTCAACGCTTCACGTATCTTCGGATATTTACGATAAACAAAAGAGGGAATGCGGATGTCTTTATTCTCTTTCCGATAACCGCGGTTCCGGGTAAGGACAACCACATTGTTCCGATATCCATCGTCTATGGCACGTTGCAAAGGAATAGAGTCGACAATACCTCCGTCCAGCATGGGAATACCGTCTACATAAGCTATGGGGCAAACGAAAGGAAGGCTGCTGGAAGCACGGACAATGTCGATCACACGGTTTTTATCCTCTTTCTCCTCAAAATAATTGGCTTCTCCGGTCAGGCAATTGGTAGTCACCATCACATAACGCCCGGGAGAATTGAAGTATGCCTGATAATCGTATGGAAGTATATGCTCGGGAAACTCCGTAAAAAGGAGATCGAAGTCCAGAATATTCCGTTTCTTAAGCAGATGTTTCAGCCCGATATAATGATATTTTTCTAACAGGTCGATATTACTGTACTTGGCACGCCCACGCTGTCGGGACATATACGAAAGGCCGTTACAAGCCCCTGCAGACACCCCGATCGTATAAGGAAAACGAATATCATGGTCCATTAGATAGTCCAGTACCCCACAGGTAAACACTCCGCGCATACCTCCGCCTTCAAGCACCAGACCGGTTTGATTATCAATTGTCATCTTTCAGAATAATTAATCGTTATAAATTAGTAGTACCTTAGTTTTTCTTAGGCCGCCGGATGACTAACAAGGAAGGAAAATCACGGAACACTTCTTCCTCTTCGGACAACTTCGTATAGGACAGGTGGCTCATCACAAGCAAGCCGTCCTTTGCTACCGAAGCCAGATCAACGGCGCTACTAAAGGATTGCGTTCGTATCCGGGAGGAATATTTGGCCAATATCGGATCTGTAGACTGCCGGAAAGCCTCATCATCCGTATCGAAGAGGAAAAGATGTACCTGTGCGCCCCCCTCCAGCATACTCTCAAGATAAGTAAGCAGAAAAGCATCGATCACCCCACCCAACACAAAAGAGACGGGGACGTTTCCGCTATAACCACGGTTGACAAAAACGGCTACCGGACATTTCACCTGTTCCATCACATCATCTATCTTATCACGAAACAGAGAGAGCCATAACACTCCACTGCCTCCGGCAGCATCCGGTCTGTACTTACTTCCTGCTCCCAGCAGAAACATGTCAGGACGCTCTTTTCGTGCCAACCGGATCATATCCTGCACCAATTTATCGGTCACCCGGTAACGGTTTTCAACACTAAGTCCCAACTCGGAAGCTTTTTCGTCCACCAGCGAGAAACTATCACGGGCATATTGCTCTGCATTCAATGGGTTTAAGTCCGTCCCCACCGTAAAATGGGCAGCGACCACATGGGCAGCTTTCATCTTTTTTCCAAATAATAAGAAAAAGACGGAAAGCAGGCTGCGTCCCGACTCCGGTCGTCCAAAACAAAAGACCAACTTCAACTTAGCCGATAAACGTTCTTCGCGACGGGCAAAAATCTGTTCAACAAAATGCAGCAACGGGGTGGTCATGAAGGTAGTCACCAGAGCCATAATGACCAGGATTACAAAAATAGAAGGTGGAAGCACTCCCATTTCGTATCCGATGTTTAATGCGACCAACTCCATCAATCCCCGTGTATTCATCAGCGTACCGATAGTAAAACTGTCTTTCCACGACTCTCCCACCAAACGGGCGGCAACGGCGCAACCACCCAGTTTTCCTGCCACAGCAACCGTAATCAACAACAGGCAAACTCCCCAAAGCGCCGGACTGTTAATCAATCCGATCTCCGTACGCAACCCGGTAAAGGCAAAGAAAAGCGGAAGGAAAAAGACAAGAGCAATGTCTTCCACTTTTTCCATCATCACTTTACGGAATCCCAGGCTGGGAGGCATCACGACTCCTGCCATGAAGGCTCCGAACAGGGCATGAATACCGATAATCTCGGTAAGCGTAGAGGAAATAATCAAAATCAGCAGAATCAGGGCCACAAATGTTTTATTAATCACCTCCTGATTGGCATACACCTCTCCTACTTTCTTGAGAAACGGCCGTACCACCATAAACATGATTATGATATAAAGGGCAGTCAGCCCGATGGCATAAAGAGCGCTGGCAAATGTTCCGGCCTTGGCAATGGCTATGACTACAGCCAGCAAACACCAGGCAGTGACATCATCATTGGCAGCCGAAGCTATGGCCAAAGTTCCCAAAGGAGTTTTCGTCATATTCCGTTCCTGAATGATGCGGGCCAATACCGGGAAAGCGGTAATACTCATAGAGATACCGATGAAAAGGGCAAACGGCAGGAAACTTGTCTGGGCAGCGGCATATTCTTCATAAATCCAGTAAGATGCGACGATGCCGAGGAAGAACGGAACCAATATACCTGCATGGCTGATGACCAATGTTTCGTTGATCTTGTTTTTAAGTACACTGAAATCGAGTTCCATTCCGATCACAAACATGAAAAGTACCAGACCGACCTGGCTCAATAATTCAAGATTCGTAAGGGACTCCGGAGGGAACAGGGCCTGGAATACATCCGGAAAGAAATAGCCCAACACGGAAGGTCCCAACACAATTCCCGCCACAATCTCACCAATCACCCCCGGCTGCCCGATATGTTTAAACAGAAAACCAAAAAGCCTCACCATCAACAAGACAGCGATTATCTGTATCAACAATATACTTAACGGATGATGCAGGTTGTCGGTGACAAACTGACAAAACATAGCGAAAGGAGTCTCCTCCGCAACAGCTGATGATGCTACCACATGGTGTGAAAAACGGTCACCTTCCTCGATAGCCATGTAAATAAGTGCCCCGAAAAGGAGCAACATGATTACATAAATAAGATAATTTTTTTTGGCTCTCTGCATACAAGCATATTTTTGTGTGAAGTGTGTCTATGCAAAGATAAAACAAACCAAAAGAAAAAATAGTTTTAGAGCGGGTTTAAATATTGATTCATATAAAAAGGCACTGAAAAGAATATATGGACACTCTGTTTACTTTCCTTATTTCCGCTTCAAAGTTCCTGTTTGTCATCAGTAAAACGAAGATACAGAGGAATAAGAAAGAATAAAAGAGAAAGATAACCAACAGGAAAACAAGATTATAACAACACACAAAATTGATTTAAAACCAAAGGCTTGTTGATTTAAGAGGTAAAACCCGTTAGTTAAAAACCCAGAGGACTTTGGTTTTAAACTAACGGGAACATAGTTTCGAATGTATCCTAAAACACCTGTTCACTAATCGCCGGTAATTCCCTGCCCCTTCAGGTCGGCAGCCGATATTGTAAAATCATTTCCCTGCCTGATCCGTTCCAATACCAGGTTGCCTACTTTCCGGGCATCTTCTTCCAAAGCAAACCCTTTCCGCCCCGGAAGGGAAGGTATGTATGGTTGGCAGATCACTACCCGGTCGCCACAAAGAATCTGATAACCATATCCGTTCCCATTTTCTGTTTCAATTACTTTGAGACGATACGTACAAGCTTCATGCCGATCATAGAAAAAGAAGACTGAGACAGCGCAGGCAACGCATATCATACAAAGCAGCTTCTTATTCCTCTTCATATTCATAAGGTTTCAGTTCCCAGGTATCGTCAAAGTAAGAACTCGAACCACTGCCACCCGTCGCAACAATACCCCGGGTCCCGGTAGAGAAGCAAACAGCATGGATACGGGTACTTCCTTCAAACGCCGTCAGGTCGTCACCTTCCCAAAGATCGGTTGCCGGATCATAAATCCAATAATTCGAATAATAGCTTCCTCCGGCAGTGGAACCCAGAGTCAGATAAGCTTTTCCATCGATCACAAAACTGACTCCATAGGAACGGACAATAGATGTATAGTCATCATCGTAATCATCATCACTCGTATTGGCGATGTCTCTCAATTGTGTCCAAGGTGTAGCAGCGGAAGGGTCGAAGCACCAGAAGTCCGATACATCGGAATTATTGTTCTGCCCTCCGCAGACATAAGCTTTCCCGTCGATGACAAATGCCGTACCTCCCTGACGCTTTTGTCCTCCGAAACCGTTCACGATAGTCCATTGTGAACCGGCTGCGGCAGTAGGGTCGAAACGATAAAAGTCCTTCAGGTAATTATCGTTGTAACCGGTTCCCACATAACCATAATTATCAATCCCGAAGCCAAGGGCATAATAGCGGGCTCCTCCCTTGAAGTCGTCCATCTGCCTCCAACTATTCGTTTCCGGATTATACTCCCACGTATCGGACAGGTATTTCTGATCGGGATTGTATCCGGTAGTGACATACCCTTTGCTACCTACCGAGAAGCCGGTGGCAGCATTGCGGACCGTACCGGGCATATCGGCACGCTGAGTCCACCAGTCATTGTCGATATCATATTCCCAAGTGTCGGCGAGCCGGGTCGTTTTTCCGTTATAGCCTCCGCAGATGTACCCTTTGTTGCCAATGGTGAAACCGGCAGCATCGGTCCGTGCTACCCCGTCAAAGTCCGAACGCCGGTACCATACTCCGGCCGTATAGGAAGCATCTTCCGTACAGGCACACAAACAAAAGAGTATGGCACAAAGCACCAATGCTCCGGACGCGGACTTACTCGCTACAGTTTTTTCTATTCCAGTCATTCTTTTATTCTGTTTTTTAATCGTTAATTACTGACCGCAAATGTAGACGACATCAGTAAGGGTGAAAAAAAGGATCGACTAACAGGCACATTCTCTCTACCAACCAAAATGCAGTCGATAAATCATTCCGGTTAGTCGATAGTTTTTTAACAGGAAAGAGAAATCGACTTCTTTTGCGGCAAAATTATCCGATTAATGAAACAGAAAACCCTATCATTTTTATTCATCACTCTTTTAATATCCCTCCTTGCCTCTTGCCGGGACGAACTGTCGACAGTAGGAGGCAAATGGGTGGAAAGTTCCCTGCGGACGGTACAGACCGATACTTGCACGGTCCGCATCAGCACTATCCTGAGTGATTCTCTTGCCACATCGGGCGACACAGTCTGCCAGATAGGAACCATTGACGATCCCGTCTGGGGCAAAATAAAAACCGCTTTCTATGCAGAATATGACGTACCGGGAGTTTCATTCAGCGAAGACGCCGATTATGGTTTCGATTCCATTACCATCCGATTCTACTCTTCGGGCAATTATCTGGGAGATACTCTGAATCCGCAACGCATCTCACTGCACAGCCTCTCAGAAAATCTGTCGCTGGACGAAGGATACCTGTATAGTAAATCGACAGTGGCGTACCATGCCACTCCCTTAGCTTCGTTCACCTTCACTCCCACTCCGGGCGAAACCACCCGGGAACACGAAATCCGCCTCCCCGACGAATGGGGACTCGAGTGGTTCGAACGTTTCCAAAACGGATCACGCGAGATGGAGTCACAGGAATACTTCCGCGACTATTTCAAAGGCATTGCATTCATTCCCGAAGAGGGAGGAAGTTGTATCAACGGTTTCATGGTGAATGATTCAAGCCTGTGCATCACACTTTATTATCACCAGACGAAAACAGACGCAACGGAACTGTCCGCCAGTTTCCCAGCCAACAGCGACCTGAGGTTCAACCAGGTCAGTTGTGACCGTAGCCAGACAACCCTCTCCTCCTTACAAAGCGGAATCAATAACGGGCTTCCTTCGGAAAAGTCCGACCACCAGGCCTACCTGCAAGGACTGACGGGAATGTATCTCAACATCGACTTCCCATTCCTCAATGACTTGCGCGCCGAAGGCAGACTGGTAACTATCGAAAGTGCGCTCCTCCGCCTTTATCCGGTAAAAGAGACGTATGGCGAACGGTATCCTCTCCCCGAATCGCTGACACTATATACAGCCGACGAAAACAATGTAACGGAAGATGTCGTGACGGATATTTCAGGCAGTTCGGTACAAACCGGAAGCCTGGTAACGGACGAAATGATGGGAGAAGAGACCTATTACTCTTTCGATATTACCTCTTTCCTGCAAAGCAATCTGGGGACGGTGGGATACAACCGGAAAATCCTTCAGCTGATGCTTCCGGACAATTTGTTTTTCACCACCCTGAGTGGAGTCGTATTCGGAGATGCCGGCCACCCGGACAGTAGCCCCGTGAAACTAACCATACTTTATAAAACATATAACCCATGAAAAGACAGCTGATTCTACTGCTTACGCTTTGTCACTCCACCTTATTAATATATAGTCAGAACACAACCAATTCCCCTACATCCATGTTCGGCCTGGGCGAACTTTCAACCGGAGAAGGCGGACAGTACGCCGGACTGGGCGGAGCGGGAATCGCCCTGCAAAGCTATAACTTCCTGAATACTGCCAATCCTGCCTCACTTACCGCCATCGAAGGACAACGTTTTCTGATAGACGCCGGACTGATGGGGGCATACAAAATCTACACCCAAACCGGAACAAGCAATCATTCGGTAGTGGGAAACCTGAATAACCTCAGCATCGGTTGCCGTCTCACTCCCCATTGGTACGGGGCTGTATTTATGGCACCGGTCAGCGGTATGGGATATGCTATCACACTGGATCAGGACATCACGGGAACCGGAAATTCCACCGTATCATCACTTTTTGAAGGAGAAGGGGGGCTATCTAAAATGGGTATCAGTACCGCCTACCGCCTTTTCAAAGGTTTCTCTGTCGGTGCCAATCTTTCGTACGTGACCGGAACCATCAAACAAACAGAGACCCAGGGAAGTCTCAGTGTGGAAGAGAGTTCTTACAAGCATGCTTTTTATGTCGATTTCGGCGTGCAATACAAGTTTTCTCTAAACAGGGATAAGTCCATTGTAGCAGGACTTGTATACGGATACTCACAAGATCTGGCACAAGACAACAATCTGTCGGTGAGCAGTTCGTCGGGCAGCGAGTCGATTGATGAAAGCCAACGTTATGTGCGCCAATGCCTCCCGCAGTTTATCGGGGCGGGATTATCATACAATAGACTCTGCTGGATGCTGACAGCCGAATACAAATATACGGATTGGAGCCGCATGAAGTCTTCAAAAAGCAACGTCCGCTTCGAAAACCAACACCGGTTATCGGCAGGTATGGCCTACACAGCAGGCAATATCTACCGCAATCCGGTGAAACTGTTACTCGGAGCGGGCGTCAACAATTCATATATGGTCATCCAGAAGAAGAAAGCAACCAACTACTACATCAGTGCGGGAAGCAACTTCACTCTCTATAACGGAAATGTCCTCTCGTTAGGAGTGAAATACAGTGATCAACTCCATCTGCCCAACGGTATGCAACGGGAACAAGGGCTGGCACTCTTCTTCAACTTTACCTTCTCGGAACGGACATACCGGGCGAAAATACAATAGACTAATCACGGAACACTTCTTCCTGCTTCAGAACGTAAGCATCGGCCAAAGCACCGGTAGCAGGTTGTTTCTCATTGTTCAGCATCACCAGGCTGCCCTCCTGCACCTTAAAGTAAGAGACTTCGCCTCCTTTTTCAGTAAGTGTCAGCAGATTGTCTTTTACCGTGAATGTGCCGGTTTCATCAAACTCGGCATCTTTGCGATCAATGTAAAGCCAGTGGTATGTATAAGTGCGGTCCTTTTTCAGGGTCAGAGTCAGTTCTATACCCGGACAATCGGCAGCCGGAGTCGTACCTTTGTAAACTCCATAGTAATCGAGAGAGGTTTCGGCTGTATGCATATCTACCACTTGTGTGGTATCGTTGCCCGCCGCAGACACATCGGCTTTCTTCGCATTTGTACAACCTACAGCAGTTAAAGTGATGAATGCTGCTGCCATCCAATAAAGATTCTTTTTCATCGGTTTAAGTTTTTATAAATGAAACATTAAAATATTGATAGCAAAGATAAGCGTTCATTTCCATATTTAAGGATATTCAGCTATCTTTGTCGCATAAATATTAATAAAAACGACATAATAATGAAAAAGACAATCCTCCTGGCCGCTTTAGGCTTGATCAGTCTGAGCGCATTGGGCAAAGACAAACCAAAAGAAGAAGGCTTCGTTTTCACGACAGTGAAAGAAAACCCGATTACATCCATCAAAAACCAGAATCGTTCAAGCACTTGCTGGAGCTTCTCGAGCCTCGGCTTCCTCGAATCGGAACTGCTCCGTACGGGAAAAGGCGAATACGATCTTTCTGAAATGTTCGTTGTACACCACACAATGGTTGACCGCGCCGTTAACTATGTCCGCTATCATGGCGACAGCTCCTTCTCTCCGGGCGGAAGCTTCTATGACATCATGTTCTGTATGAAGAACTACGGACTTGTTCCGCAAGAAGCCATGCCGGGAATCATGTATGGTGACTCACTGCCCGTTCACAACGAACTGGATGCAACAGCGGAAGGTTATGTAAACGCCATTGCCAAAGGCAAACTGAAGAAACTGACTCCGGTATGGAAAAAGGGTCTTTGCGCCATCTATGACACTTACCTCGGACAATGTCCGGAGAACTTCACTTACAAAGGTAAAGAATATACTCCGATGACTTTTGCACAGTCTCTGGGTTTGAATCCGGACGACTATGTATCTCTGACTTCATACACACACCACCCCTTCTATTCACAGTTTGCCATCGAAATTCAGGACAACTGGCGCAACGGATTGTCATACAATCTGCCGCTTGACGAATTCATGGCTGTAATGGACAATGCTGTAAAGAACGGATACACGTTCGCATGGGGTAGTGACGTCAGCGAAGAAGGATTTACCCGTGACGGTATCGCCGTAATGCCGGACGCAGCCAAGGGTGCTGAACTGACAGGTTCGGATATGGCCCGCTGGACCGGAATGACCGCCGCTGACAAACGCAAAGAACTGACTTCAAAGCCACTGCCGGAAATTAAAGTTACTCAGGAAATGCGCCAGACGGCTTTCGATAACTGGGAAACAACCGATGACCACGGAATGATTATCTACGGTATCGCCAAAGATCAGAACGGAAAAGAATACTTTATGGTGAAAAACTCTTGGGGCACTAATAACAAGTACAAAGGTACCTGGTATGCTTCTAAAGCTTTCGTTGCTTACAAGACTATGAATATTCTGGTTCACAAAGACGCGCTTCCTAAAGATATCGCAAAGAAACTGGGAATCAAGTAAGAAATTACAAGTTACAGAGCCACGGGCTGTAGTCTGCAAGGTGCAATCCACTTGTAGATTACAGCCCGTTCTTATGGTCTGTAACCCGACCTTAACTGCTGATACAAATCTTGTTGATATATTCTGTAAACCTCTCCTTATAATTATCGCCGACAGGTATGTATATATTCTTATTAAAAATGATGCGCAACCGTGAGACCTCCGTTATTTTCCGGAGATTGACGATATAGGAGTGATGTACTCTCATAAACATTTCTTGCGGCAGACGCTCTTCCAGTTTTCTCATACTCAGCAGAGTGACTACCGGCTTATCCGCCATATTCGTGTAAATGCGCACATACTCGCTCATGCCTTCGATATAACAAATATCCGCCACATTGATACGGATAATCCTGGATTCGGACTTCACAAACAACGAACCGTCCCGTTCCAGCAAATCCGGTTCTGCCCCTCCCCCGTAATCCTGCAAATGATACTCAAACTGCCTGCGTGCCTTATCCGCCGCCTTCAGGAGATCCTGAAACTCGAACGGCTTCAACAGATAGTCCACCGCATCCACTTTAAAACCTTCAACAGCATATTCCGGATAGGCGGTAGTAAACACAATCAGAGGTTTCACCACCAATGAACGCACCAGATCGAGTCCGTTCAGGTCCGGCATATGAATATCGACGAACATCAAGTCGACTTCTTCTTCAGAAAGCACCTGCATGGCACCGAAAGCATCCTGACAGGAAGCAATTAGTTGCAGGAAGGGGACACGTGAAATATAACCTACCAATTGTTCAAGCGCCAACGGCTCGTCATCAATAGCAATGCATTTTATCATAACAGAGGAATGATTAATAAAACGTTAAAACTACCCTCGCGCTCGTTGATAGACAGGGTATAGTCCTGCCCGAACAAAAGCCTCAACCGCTTACGGACATTTTCCAATCCGATGCCATGATTCTGTTCACCGGATTTTCCCCAATTGCTGTTGGAACAGCGAAACGCAAGTTTCCCATCTTCTACAGTCATGGCAACTCGTATGAACGACTCTTTCTGATAACTCACTCCATGCTTAAACGCATTCTCTACAAAAGAGATAAAGAGTAAAGGCGGTATCTGTACTTTTGGTATTTCGCCGGGCATGTCGCACATGATGCAAACCTTATCGGTATAACGAAGCTTCATCAGGGTAATATAGTTATCGAGAAACTGTATCTCACGCGAAAGCAAAATCGTTTTATTACTTGCTTCGTAAAGCACATAACGCATCAGTTTAGAGAGTTCGACAATGGTCTTCTTGGCTTTCCCGGCATCCATATCGACCAGTGCATGAATGTTGTTGAGCGTATTCATAAAAAAATGCGGATTGATCTGATACTTCAGATATTGCAATTCCGATTGCAGATGCTGGTGTTCCAACTCTTTCAGTGCCTCTTCATCCCGCATGGACTTGAATAGAAGCTTGATAGCCACATTGAACCCCACTACCAGTAAAGCCAGTGAGAAACGTCCAAAAAGATAACCCGGCAAAGGATAAGGCCCCTGCCGGAGCGGATCCATCACTCGCTTGGGCATGGGTGGTTGAGACGAATGTTCTTCATAAATATAACCGGGAGGAACGGGCATCGGGTTGTTGAACTGCCTGTGCCTCGGCCGGCTGAAGGAGGGGTATAAGAAAAAAAGCAGAACAATGACTCCTATCAACGAAAATGCATACTGCCAATATCGCTTCCGAAGCAACAATCGGGGGGCGAGTAAATAGTTGTTCACTACAAAAAGCAGAAAAAAGGGTAACGTCAACAGCCATGCCACCCGTATAGTCTGCCAGCTGAAAGTATGTATCGAACTAATGGATGAAAACAGATAGTCACCCACCAACGGTACGAAGATAACAGTCAGCCAGATGACGAGATAAACCACCTGCTCCAGTAATTGCTGCTTATTAATCTGTTTCATTATGATAAAGTCTTTCTGAAGATTAGTCCACAAAAATACCCCCTTTTGTCCATACCCGACAAAAGAACTCGACAAAGAGGGACGTTTTGACGATAAAGCATGGTAAATCATGAACTTCCCTTTTCTCCGCCGGTGCATTTATTCGTTACCCTGAAAAGATCGATGCCCCTCAGCCACGAATTTTGCCAGTAATTACCTATCTTTGCAGCCCGAAAAAATAATCCGCCATTTTAATGAAGAAATTAGCCATACTTGCAGCTCTCATCCTTTGCCCCTTTGCCATACAGGCACAAGAAGTATTTATCAATGCCGACCTGGTAAGCAGTTACATCTGGCGTGGAATGAAGAATGGAAATGCTTCCGTACAGCCTACTCTCGGTGTAGAGTGGAAAGGATGGACCCTATCGGCATGGGGATCGACAGAATTCAGAAACGAGAATAATGAAATAGACCTTACGCTGGAGTATGAATATAAAAACCTCCAACTGTGCCTTAATAACTACTTTTACCAAAGTGAAGACGAACCATTCAACTATTTCCACTATACTCCCCGCACCACAGGTCACACCTTCGAAGCAGGAGCTGTCTATACCATTAGTGAAAGTTTCCCGTTATCGTTGGCCTGGTATACCACCTTTGCCGGAAACGATTACCGGGAAAATGAAAGACGTGCCTGGTCCAGTTATTGCGAACTCAGCTATCCATTCACTGTAAAGGGAGTAGACTTGGCTGTCGAAGCCGGGTTCACCCCATGGGAAGGAGAATACGCTGACAAATTTAATGTAGTTAATGTCGGGCTTTCGGCTACCAAAACATTGAATATTTCATCCGGATTCACTCCATCTGTTTTTGGTAAACTGATAGCTAATCCATACGAAAACCAACTCTATTTTGTTTTCGGAATAAGTTTGTAGACAATTGGCATTTCCATATTTCTTTGGGGCTGAAGGCTTCTTTACACCTGAATATGGACACCCGAAACGATCGCAAACCTTACTGGAAATGGGATAACGACAATGACAACATGGGTAATCTCTATAACGGACTATTACGCCGTGGTCTTTTTGCCCCCTATATCGATGGAAAACCCAACGGGACATTCCTGGCATGGCACCCCATGGAGGTTATTAACGGGAATAGCGGTTATAATAAAAAGCGTTATTCCAACTACGAGATAAATGTAGCTCTCCAATACGATATTCCTTTCATTAAAGGCTTAAGCCTGAAACTGTCATACAACCGGTATGAGCGGCATACTTTCATCAAACGTTTCAGTCGCCCCTACGACTTGTACGTATTTAAAACAACCGGCGTACACAATCATATCCCAACCAATGAAATTGATTATGTCAAAACCAGAGATGATGGAGACTTTCTGTATGAGAAATACAATAATGATAACAGTTATCAGTTGAACGCCATGGTTACCTACAACAAGACCTTCGGCAAACACGATATCAACGCATTGTTTGTATACGAACAGTATGAAGGTACTAACGACTGGCTGGACGGGCAACGAAATTATTTCATCTCCTCTGCCGTAGATCAAATATTCGCAGGTAGTTCCGATCCAAAGAATTCGACACTAAACGGAAGTGGTTCAGAAGGCGGACGTCTTTCGTATGTAGGCCGGCTGGGCTATACTTATGATAGTAAATACTTGCTGGAAGCCTCTTTCCGCTATGACGGTTCTGTCAATTTCGATCCAAAACACCGCTGGGGCTTCTTCCCTTCCGCATCTGTCGCCTGGCGTATTTCAGAAGAAAATTTCTTTAAAAACAACATCGGGTTTATAGACTACCTGAAACTTCGCGGATCAGTCGGTTTGCCAGGTAACGATGCTGTAGGCGGCTGGCAGTGGATGCAACGCTATAACCTCAACTCAGGCGTCTACTTCGGTTCGTTGAGCAACGGGGTATCAGCCAGTGTAATCCCCAATACAGAAATTACATGGAAAAAATCATTGGATATAGATTATGGATTTGATATGCAAATTCTACGTAATCGTCTGTCATTAAGTGTCGGTGGATTTTACAAACATACCTACGACATTTTAGGTGACCGCCTGGCCAGCCTGCCTTCTACTTTTGGTGGCACCATGCCCAAAGAAAACTATGCCACCATCGATACCAAAGGCTTCGAAATAGAGTTCTCATATAAGGATAAGATAGGGGACGATTTCAGTTACAACATAAGCGGAAACCTCGGATATGCAGTCAACGAACTAATTACCAAAGACGAAGCTGAAAATATTCGTCCTTACAAATCAGAGTTAGGATACAATACGGACCGCCAAATGGGCTATGTAGCTACAGACATTATCCGTACACAAACCGAACTCGATGCCCTGCCCGAAGGATATACCATCTTTGGTAAAAAGCCCGAATTGGGAATGTTGAACTATAAAGATATCAGAGGTGCCAACTCTGATGAACCGGATGGAAAGATCGATAGTAATGATCAGGAATGGGTAATCAAACACACCAAATCTCCAATCAATTACGGTTTCTCCGTAGGAGGATCATGGAAAGGACTGAGCGTCGACCTGTTCTTCCAGGGTGTAGCCGGTGGAAAACGTTTCTATGACAAACGTATAGAATGGGGTGGAATGGAAGAAACGTCATACGCATTCAGGGCAGACTACTGGACTCCTGAAAACACGGATGCCAAATATCCCGCAGCCGGATGGGATCAGGACGTAGCAGGTTATTCGGACGAGGCTTATGGAGAGACCGGTATATTGTACGAACAACTTACCACCAATTCCATAGATACTTGGAATTACAGCAGCATTCGTAACATTAATATCATGCTGAACAGCATTAAGACCGGCGATCTGGATGCAGAAACCAAAGCCTCCTTAAGGGCACAGGCTCTAGTGCTCAGGGCATGGCGGTATTTCCAGATGGTGCGCCAATATGGAGGCGTGCCGATGATCATGGAACCGCAGGCACTGACCGATGATTTGTATGTTACCCGCAACAAGACCTCAGAGTGTATCAATTTGATCATTCAGGATTTGGATGAAGCCATTCAAGATTTGCCATGGAAATGGACAGGCGATGACGAAGGACGTTTCAGCAAAGCCACAGCCATAGCACTAAAAGGTCGCATCTTGCTGTATTATGCCAGTCCGCAATTTAATCCGGAAAATAAAGCGGAACGCTGGGAAACAGCTTATGTCTATAACAAGAAGGCTGCCGAACAAATAGAAACGAACGGTTATGATTTGTATGAAAGCTATGAAAATATCTGGTTCGATGAAATGAATAAGGAAGTTTTGTTCGTGACGCGCTATCAAGAACCCGACATCGTACATCACTGGGATGCGGCAACCCGTCCGTTATCGGAAGCTCAGAATTATTCGGGAGCCAACCAACCCACTAAGGAAATGGTAGAATCTTACCAAATGATCACAGGCGTTCCTATCACAGAATCAGCAGATTATGATCCGCTTCATTTCTGGAGAAATCGTGATCCACGGTTTACCAGTACGATAGCCTACAACGGCTGCCTATGGGAACTTAGTGGCAAAAAAGACAGAATCCAATGGACTTACCAAGGCAGTTCCACCCTCAACCCCTCTGCCAGCGGATTCTACTGCCGGAAAGCCATCAACGTAAATTTCACCCCTTATGATACCGAAAGAAGTAGTACGGACTGGGTGGAAATACGCTTTGCCGAAGTGCTGATGAATTACGCCGAATGCGCTGCCGAAACTCAGAAATACGATGAAGCATATAGTGTATTGAAACGTATCCGTAAACGCGCCGGAATAACAGCCGGAGACAATAATATGTACGGATTAAAAGAAAACATGTCACACAATGAAATGATAGCCGCTATCATGCTGGAACGCAAGATAGAATTTGCCTATGAAGGAAAACGATATTGGGACTTACGCCGTCGGCGCATGTTTGCTTCCGAAATGAATGGAATCAAGCGCCATGGCCTTTTACCCAAACTAAAAGGATCTCCAACAGAATTTGATAATCTAAAAGATAAAGTAGATATAGAGAAAGACTATACCACTTATTTTAAAGACTCAATAGTGGTATTGGATCAGAAATATGAAATTGATTTTCAAGATAATTACTATTTTTATGCCATTCCTAACAAGCATCTGGAGCAAAACTCTAAATTGCAGCAGACACAAGGCTGGGATAATGGGACATTCAATCCTTACGAATAATATAGAATAAGATAACGGTAGACAAAAGACAGAGATGCCTTGAAAAAACATCTCTGTCTTTCTAAAAGGAGAATAAAGTCTCCGGTAAAAAGAAAATCATCCATCTTTTTTTTACAAAAGTACATTGATTTATATCATTCTATTCTCTTTCTTTACAAACGAATTTAAAGCAAAGCTGTTTGCTTTAATAATACCTTTATATATTCACCTTAGTAATATAGCATTATGAATGTTTCCAGAAGAATTGCATTTTTATCTTTAGTCCTATGCAGCAGCCTGATTATCAAAGGGCAAACTTCTACCCGGCTATCTTTGCCTGCCATCTTTTCGAATCATATCGTACTCCAGCAACAAAGTTCAGCCCCCATCTGGGGATGGGGAGAAGCCGGCACAAAAGTTAAAATAGTAGGAAGTTGGGCGCAAAAAGACACTATCGAGACTCTTATTGACGACTGCGGGCATTGGAAAACCCAAATACCCACCACCCAACATGGCGGTCCTTATACCCTACAACTATTTTCTAACAACATGAAAGGAAATAAAATCGAGTTGAAAGACGTTATGTTGGGAGAAGTATGGCTATGCAGCGGGCAGTCGAATATGGAATGGTGTCCCAATAACGGCATCCCCAATCAACAAGAGGAAATTGCGACAGCCATACACCCCAACCTTCGTTTTTTCAGCCTGAACAAGCAAGGTAGCCGAACCTTACAGGAAGACTGCTATGCGCAATGGGAAAAATGTACACCGGAAGTCATGCGACAACGAAGTGCTGTCGCCTATTTCTTCGGTAAGCACCTGCAACAGAAGCTGAATGTTCCGATAGGGTTGATCGTTTCAGCCTGGGGAGGAACTCCGGCAGAAGTATGGACACCACGAGAGGTAGTCATGGGCACCCCCCTAATAAAAGACGCGATCATTGACAAGACATATCCCTGGTGGCCGGTAGAGCCCGGTGTGCTTTATAACAGCATGATCCATCCCTTGATGCCTTACGACATAGCCGGAACAATATGGTACCAGGGTGAATCAAACAGAGACAACCCCTCTTCATACACGACATTGATAGAGAAAATGGTTGAAAGCTGGAGAAGTGGATTCGGCAAAGAATTTCCTTTTTACATGGTTCAAATAGCTCCATTCAACTACGGTTCAACCCATAACGGACCTGCGCTTATACGTGAAGCGCAAGAAGAGATAACACGCAAGGTTCGCAACACGGCGCTCGTCGTTATCACAGACAAAGGCGATCCGAAAACCATTCATCCGATTCAGAAACAAGAAGTAGGCGTACGATTAGCCAACATGGCGTTGGGCAAAAAGTACGGTTTACTGAAAGACGGATACGAAAGCCCCACCTTGGAACAAATGGTTGTTGACAAGAAAAAAGCCATACTTACTTTTAAACATGCCTCCAAAGGGTTGGTCTGTCCGGAGAAGGAAATCAGGGGACTGCTCATAGCCGGTGAAGACGGGCGCTTCGTAGAAGCCAAAGCGCAGATAAAAGGCAACAAGATAACGGTTTACTCACCGAAAGTAAAACATCCGGTAGCCGTCCGCTATTGCTTCGATGATGCCACTATCGGAAATTTATTCAATCAAGAAGGATTGCCTGTCGCTCCGTTCCGAACGGATAGTAACAAACGATGTAACAATCAATAAAAACACATTAAAATTATATGGATAAAAAAATATTACTTCTTATGGGTACTCTTTTCACATGCTTATGTGGACAAGCCCAGCACACCATCAAACTGTCCGAACTGGACTTATCTAAATTGTGGCAAGAATACGGAAAGGTACAAACCGGGAAATCGGTAAGCGGAGAACCAGCCACCATCCAAAGACAGACTTTTAAGGACGTGATAGGCACCCATGCCCAAAGTATCTTAAAAATAGATCTGCACGGCAATGCCACACGCTTTCATGCCCAAGTGGGAGTTGCCGATTCTCAGGTGGAGGTCTCAGACAAAAGCCTGACCATCCTTCCGTTTGTTAATGGAACGAAACTCTATTTCCGCAAAGAAGGAGATGACAAACAGTTCATAGGACTGGCCGGTAAAAGTGGAAAAATAGAAAATGGATCAGTTCGGTTCGTCTTGAAAGGCGACAACAAAGAACTTTACAATAGCGGCATTGTGCGTGGTAACGAGGCTCCCCAGTCCATTGATGTAAGCCTGAAGGGAGTTCGGGTTCTGGAATTGGCAGTAGAACCGACCAATGACGGCGCAAGCGGCGACAACGCTTTATGGATTGCGCCAACTATAGAATATCAATCCGATCGCCCATGCACCCTCGATGCCGGATATGCCGGAAAAGGTCCTGAAATGACAAAGACCATCTCCACTCTGTTGGCGAAAAAAATAAGTAAACTCCCTGTTTTATCCGAACCGGTTTCCAGTCAAACCAACTTTGACTGGCTGATCAGTTCCGAGAAGTCAAAAGCGGGCATTTACGCATCGGCAGATCAAAAGAGTATCATTGTGGCCAATCCGATGGTGTCACGCACTTTCCGGATATTCCCCAATCTGGCAACGACCAACTTCATCAACCGAATGACAGGAGAGAGTATGCTACGCGCTGTCAGCAGTGAAGGGAGTATACAAATTGATGGCAAGAAATGGATGATAGGCGGCTTGACCGGACAACCGGAACGAGGTTATTTAAAAGAAGAATGGATAGAAAAAATGACCACCATTCCCGAATCGTTCCTCATAGAAGACTTTGAAATACTCCCTATCAAAGAAGATATAAAATGGGCACGTAGCCGCTGGGCATTGAATAAGGAGGCGGCAACAGGCTGCGAAATCATATTCACTTTGCGTGGCGATAAGGAACTAAAGGATGTCACAGTGAAGCTCCATGTTTCCGTTTATGACAAGATTCCTGTTATTCGCAAACGTTTTGAATTAGTGAACCACTCTGTTCTTCCTGTCAATATCGATGCCTTTCAAGTGGAATACCTGGCCTTTTCCGAACCGGAATCTCCCGGAGGGGGCGATCCCACCAAATTCCTTTTACCCAATATTCACATAGAAAGTGATTACGCCTGCGGCGGAAGTTTTACTGAGAAAGAAACGGATATTACGGAAAAGTGGGTAACCGATCCTGCCTATACATCTCAGCGCAACTATATGTTACAAACCCCTTGCGTGCTGGATGTCTCTCCTCCGATAGGTCCCGACCAGCGTTTGCAACCCAACGGTACATTCCAGTCTTTCAGTGTATACGAAATGCCGTTCGACAGCTACGACCGGGAGCGCAAAGGCTTATTCACTCGGAAACTATACCGCACGATAGCACCGTGGAGCACAGAAAATCCAATCTTTATGCATCTCACTTCCACGGATCCGAAGGTGGTGTACCGTGCCATCGACCAATGTGCCGAAACAGGTTACGAAATGATTATCCTCAGCTTTGGCTCCGGACTGAATGCAGAAGATATTTCTAATGCCAATATAGCAAAATACAAAGCATTTGTGGATTACGCCCGTAGCAAGGGTATTGAAATGGGTTGCTACTCACTACTTGCCAGCCGCTGGATCAGTGATGAGACAGACGTTATCAATCCAAAGACAGGTAAACGTGGGGGCATGAGATTTGGTAGTTCTCCTTGCCTCAGTAGTGATTGGGGCTACGAATACTTCCGTAAGATAAAAATTTTCTTTGAAAAAACCGGCATGCGTTGTTTTGAGCACGATGGTTCTTATCCCGGAGACTTTTGTGCTTCCACTGCCCATACCCATCATAAAGGATTGGAGGACTCACAATGGAACCAATTCTATAAGATTACGGAGCTTTATCATTGGATGTGTGAGAACGGAATATACATCAATGTACCCGACTTTTACTTCCTGAACGGTTCTACTAAAGTAGGTATCGGCTATCGCGAAGCCAACTGGTCGCTTCCACGCGATCGTCAGCTGATCCATACCCGCCAGTTGAACTATGACTGTACATGGGAACGCATTCCTTCCTCACTTTGGAGCTTTGTCCCATTAGTAGAATATCAAGGAGGCGGATCGGCTGCCACATTAGAGCCGTTGAGCGAACACTTGTATGAGTATAAGACATTGATGTTTCAAAACTACGGTGCCGGTATACAAGCTTGCTACCGCGGCCCCCGCCTTTACGATACGGAAGAAACCAAGAAGGCAGTCGTGGAAGTGATTAACTGGTATAAAAAATACAGAAACATACTGAATAGCGACATTATCCATCTACGTAAACCCGATGCGCGCGATTGGGATGGCATCATGCATGCCAACCCTGCGGAAAAAGAAAAAGGGTTAGCCATGTTCTTCAATCCCACAGACAAAGAAATCATCCGCCGCATCCGGTTACCTTTATATTATACCGGCCTGACAAAAACCGCACAGATAAGAGAACAGGAGGGAACGCCCACTACCCATACCTTACAACGGGATTACTCAGTAGAACTGACTGTCAGAATTCCTGCCGGCGGATACACATGGTATGTCATTGAATAGCCACACATAAAAATTAATATATGAAAAGTAAACTAACAATTTTCTTATTCTCCCTCTGCTTTCCCGGTTTTGCCGGAGCCCAGCAGACAAAGATAAACCTCAGCACGGCAACCGGCCGACTCTGTTTCGAAGTAACCTATAAAGGCGAACCAACCATCAGTTCATCGCCCTTGGGCATGAACATTGACAATATAGATCTGGGTAAATCGGTCGAAATAAAGTCGGTCGAACAAACAGATGCGGAGTACAAAACGTATACAATAGAAAAAAAGGATGGGGACATTTATCACCTTGACATCCGCGAATTTGATAACGGAATAGCTTTAAGATACCGCATTCCATCTACAGGCAGCCGTTGTGTATATGGTGAAGAGACGTCTTTCACATTTCCAGCGGGAACCCGGGTATGGTACGCCAGCGGCCCTTTTCAATACGGATGGATACAAGCTTACCAGGATCGCACCACCGACAAGATAGAAAACGAGCTGTTGGCCCCTCCCGCCACTTTCCGTCTTCCCAACGGGATGTATGCCGCCATTACCGAAGCTAACCTGTTTAATTTTCACGGTGCAGTATTGTTCGGATGTAAAGACAACAGGGTACAATTAGGCTATGTAGACAACAAAGGCCATCTGGAAACAGGAATAATCACAGGCATTCCGGCCAGTAAATACTGGCATGAAGAAGTACGCAACTCCCCCTGGATCGTCTCTCCCCGCAACGGTAGTAAGGAAATAATCACTCCCTGGCGTATCCTGATGTTATCGGAGAATCTGGATGGATTGGTTAATAATCGTATCATAGCCCAAGTATCAGACCAGCCGGAGCGTACACTTTTCCCCGAAGGAAAAGATACCCAATGGATTAAACCGGGACGTTCGGTTTTCACCTGGTTAGTGGAAGGAGAGAACAGGCTGAGCGTAGAGACTCACAAAAGATATGTTGACGGAGCAGCCGAGTTAGGTCTGGAATCTGTTGTGGTGGATGATGGCTGGGAACTTTGGCCGGAAACAGAGAAAAATGCCAATGGACGTACCAAATGGGAATTACTCAAAGAGTTAGTCGATTATGCCCGCAGCAAAAACGTAGATATCTGGGTATGGCGGCCTTCTTCTCCAAGATATGGTAATAAATCCGATGTCGGCTTGCTGGATGAGGACGAACGCAACAATTTTATGAAAAGATGTGCGGAAATCGGTGTAAAAGGATTAAAAATAGATTTCTTCCACACAGAGAATCTATTTACAGTCAATTTTATGGAGAATATATTGAAAGATGCTGCTAAAGCACATCTGATGGTTATTTTCCATGGGGTGAATAAACCTACAGGCGATAGCTATACGTATCCCAACCTGTTGGCTAAAGAGGCTGTACGCGGTTTAGAGTCCGTAGGTGGAGAAAATAACTGGGCTCCAGGCCCACCGTGGCCTTATCACAATACGGTGTTACCCTTTACCCGCTGGCTGGCAGGTCCTGCCGACTATACCCCATTGAACTTCCGCCAATTCTGCCCTCCATCTGTCACTTTCACGCATCAATTGGCGAGTATCTACACGTTCACATCGCCCATGCTGATCTTTGCAGCCGACATGGAAGATATGCTGACATGTCCGGGACGTATGTTTATTGAAGAAGTACCAGTCGTCTGGGATCAGACAAAAATTCTAAAAGAAAGCCGGATAGGCGAATTGGCCGCATTATCCAGGAGAAAAGGGGATATATGGTATCTTTCCATCTTAAATGGAGAAAAGGCTGTTACCCAAGAAATCGAATTGGACTTTTTGCCCAAAGGCAACTACCGCATGACTTATGCATCCGATGACGGAGAAAACAGAAAAAAGATTGTGATAAACAATCGAAAAATAAAATCGGGTAAAACGCTAAAAATAAAATTATTATCGGGAGGAGGTTATTTAGCCAAATTTGAAAGAACCGACAAATAGCATAAAACTAATCCCCTGCAACACATTGTCAAAGAAATAATGTGATCTATCAACCTGCTTCTCCCCTCCTATTCCTTCAAGAACAGGAGGAGAGAAGCAAGATTAAAAACACTTCGCCCACTGTAAACAGAACACCTTTAGCAATTCAAACAGGATCGCCAGAGAAAAAAAGAACACACAAACAGAACCAACATAACAAATGTCGGACATTCAATCACAAAAATTTCGAATATTTCATCGAGATTCACACCTTCTTTCTTGTAACCGGCAGATTGTTACAACATACGGAACCACAATTCGATTCATCCCCCAACCTGACGCATATACACCTATTATACAACAGGTTAACTAAAGACAAAATAATAAAATACAGATTATTCCTAACAGAACTATAACCATATTAATCGGTTTTAAAGAAACACATTTTATAATGTATTAAAAAAGAACAGAATATTTTTTGTTTTTTAGATTAACAATGATGCAAATATAGCGATTATTTTAAAAATAGATAATAATCACAAAAGTTTTTTTTCATTCTAACCCAATATTCCTCACCCTCTACGCTCCTTCCGGAAACAAATCAAGAGAAATAAACTTCGATATATGTCAGGGTAGACAGAGAGGATTGCAAAAAGTCTTCAGTTTGTCATAAAACACTAAATACCAAACAAGATAATCGGTCATTTAGTAGAACAACAGGCCATTTCAATCTTTTATTTCCCGTCTACAAAGCTATTCACAATAAAAGCAGAGCTGTACATAAATGCGCATACCCTGTGATAATAAACGCCTTACAGTACACCAAGTTCTGTTAGAACTAATCCTATTTTAAAGAAAAAGGAAAGGCAGATGAATGGAGAAAGTGAAATGTAAAAGAACCGAACAAAACCTTTATTATTAATCTAAAACAAAATTGTTATGTTAAAAATCACTAGACAAGTTACTCTGCTCTTGCTCGCCGGTGCACTAAGCTTCCCAGCTTATTCGTATGCAACGCAAGCCACAGAAGCATTGGTTCCTGAAGTTACTCAAGAAAAAGTAACAGGAACGGTTGAAGATGCGATGGGCCCGGTTATTGGTGCCAGTGTCATGATAAAAGGCACGACTAACGGCGTCATCACAAATTTAGAAGGTAAATTCTCGTTGGATGGCGTGAAAAAAGGAGATATTATTGTAATATCTTACATCGGATATGTCACACAGGAAATTCCTTATACCGGAAAGCCCATTCAAGTGAAGCTTGCTGAAGACAGCAAGGCATTGGAAGAGGTGGTAGTCGTTGGTTATGCCACCGTGAAAAAAGCCAACCTGACCGGAGCCGTATCAGCTGTGGACAGTAAGGTGCTGGAAGACCGCCCGATTGTCAATCTCGGACAAGGTTTGCAAGGTGCTATCCCCAACTTAAACGTAACCACCAGTGGTCGTCCGGGCGAAGGTTCAAGTTTCAATATCCGTGGTACCACTGCCATGAGTGGAAGTTCACCACTGGTATTGGTCGATGGCGTGGAAATGGACCCGAACCTCATTAACCCGCAAGACGTGCAAAGTGTCTCCGTACTGAAGGATGCCGCCTCCGCATCTATCTATGGTGCACGTGCGGCTTATGGCGTTGTATTGATCACAACCAAAGGAGGACGCAAGGACCAGCCGACACAAGTATCATTCGATGCTTCGGTTTCTTTCAACGGACCTACTACGCGCCCCACCTATATGAACTCCATGCAATATGCTACCTGGATGAACACCGCACAGCAAAACACAGTGGGACGAGACTATTTCGATGCTGAATGGATGCAACACATTGAAGCTTACTATAAAGATCCGGCAAACAACTCTCCGGTATTTATCCACTCAGATCCGAGTATCAGTAAAAACGGCACCAAATACACGTATGCCGGTAACACCAACTGGATGAAAGAGATGTATAAGAAGAATTATCCTGTCCAGAAGTACAATGTCAATATCAGTGGCGGCGGTAAGAAGGCTACCTATTACACTTCTTTAGGATATACCGACCAGGGATCTCTAATTCGTTTCGGTAACGAACAGTTCAAGAAGTTCAATGTGATGAACAACATCAACTATGACATAAACGAATGGTTGCACCTCTCCATGAAAACAAGCTTCAACCGCACCAAGCTGAGAGGATTGAATCAGGATAACGTGCATGGCGATAATTTTATGGGAGGTGATACGCGTCCTATCATGCCGGTGAAACACCCGGACGGAAATTGGGCCGGACAGGGCGACTTTACCAACTTCCCTGCCATTCTTGAAGACGGCGGTAACCGGCAAACCAACAAAAATGACCTTTGGAACACGATCACGATGAAGCTGACTCCTATTAAAGGTATGAGCATCAACATGGACTATACGTTCAATTACTATAGTGAGAATAATAAGGTACACATGAAGTCATTCGACGAATATGGAGCCAACGGACAATTCCTGCAAACTTTTGCATGGACCAATCCGAACTCTGTGTCCCAGTCACAAGCCAACGATACCTACAATGCTTTCAACTTTTTCGGCGATTATGAAAAGACGTTGGGCAAACATTACCTGAAGGGAATGATCGGTTACAATCAGGAAAGCAAGCACACCACCGGATTCAATGCCGGACGCGAACAACTGATCTCAAATGACTTGGGTTCATTGAGCTATGCCACAGGCGACCGTTGGGTAGGCAGCTATGACAACTCCTGGGCTACCCGAAGCGGCTTCTTCCGCCTCAACTATGGATATGACGACCGTTATTTACTTGAAGTAAACGGCCGTTACGACCTCTCTTCCAAATTCCCCAAACACGACCGTGCCGTGTTCAATCCTTCTTTCTCGGCAGCCTGGAGGCTATCCAATGAAAGCTGGTTCAAGAACTGGACAAACAGTTTCTTTGACGAATTGAAAATCAGAGGTTCTTATGGTAGCTTAGGCAATCAGGCACTCGACAATGGATGGTATGCTTATCTCTCTAATTACAGTACCGGACAGACCAGTTGGATTATGGGCAGCAACCAACCGCAGTATGTGGTTCCGGGTGGACTTGTCAGCTCGTCCATCACTTGGGAGACCGTAACACAATGGGACCTGGGACTTGACTTCAACTTCCTGAACAACCGGTTGAAAGGTGCTTTCGACTATTATCAGAGACGTACATCGGATATTCTTGCCGCAGGTAAAATCCTGCCGGGTATCCTGGGTGCCAACGAACCTCAGGAAAATGCAGCCGAATCATTGACGAAAGGTTGGGAATTTGAGATCAGCTGGAACGACCAGTTGGCAAGCGGGTTCCACTACACAGTCGGATTCAATCTGTCCGACTATCAATCGGAAGTTACCAAGTTCGATAATAAGTCAAAAGAACTGGGCAACTGGTATGTGGGACAGAAACAAGGAGAAATCTGGGGTTATGAAACCTATGGCTTATTCCAGTCCGAACAAGAAATAGCCGGAGCCGCCAATCAGGATAAAGTATCAGGAGGTATCAAACTGATGCCGGGTGACATCCGTTTTGTAGACCGCAACAACGATGGCGTTATTGACTGGGGTGACAACACTGTTGATAATCCGGGCGATATGAAAATTATCGGTAACAGCACTCCGCGTTATCATTACGGCATCAATCTGGGAGCCGATTGGAAAGGCTTCGACTTGGGTATCTTCTTCCAAGGTGTGGGCAAACGTGACCTCTATCTGCCGGGCACTTCATTCCGCAGCCATTACGGAAGCGAATGGCAGGTACCTTCAGCCTACAACAACGATTACTGGACTGAAGAGAACACCGGAGCCTACTTCCCACGCGCTCGCTTCAATGGTGGTTCGGCCATCAATCAGGCTCAGACACGCTATCTGGTTGACGCTTCTTACTGTCGTCTGAAATCGCTCAGCATTGGTTATACATTACCTAAAGTATTGACCAAGAAAGCTTCGATCGAAAAGATACGTATCTACTTTACCGGTGAAAACCTTTTCACTATTTCAGACACTCCCGACGGACTCGATCCGGAATTGGATAACCCATACAAATATCCGATGCAAAGATCATTATCTGTTGGTTTAAATCTCACATTCTAATACAAAGCATCTTATGAAAATCAAATATTTATTCTATATAGGAGTGGCAACACTCGCCCTATCGGGCTGTAACGACGGTTTCCTGGAAAGAGCCCCGGAAGCAATCAATGACAAAACCTTCTGGAATACCACAGGAGATTTGGAAACATATGCCAATCAATTCTATAGTTACCTCCCCGGAGGTGTAACCTCAATAGCAGACGGTGAGAGCGATAATCAGGTACCTAACAGCATCCCCCAGTTCTTCTGGAATCAGTTGAGCACCCCCGCAGAGGCAGCAAGCTGGTGTAACTGGAGCAAAGGCGGATGGCAGCCGATCCGGCTGGTAAACTACTTCCTGACCCACTATCAGACGGTAAGCGGCAAGGAGTCGGAAATCAACCAATATGTAGCAGAAGTCCGCTTCTTCAAAGCGATGCAATATGCCGGATTGATGAGAACGTTCGGAGATATCCCCTGGCTGGATAAAGACCTGGGCACGGGTGATACGGATATTCTTTACGGACCGAAACTGAAACGGTATGAAGTGATGGATAAAATCATTGAAGAATTTGATTTTGCCATCCAATGGTTACCCGAGAAACCGGCTACCGGACGCATCGGAAAAGATGTAGCACGCCAGTTGAAAGCCAGGACTTGTCTGCACGAAGGTACATATTATAAATATCACACCGAATTGGGATGGGCAGACAAAGCAGACCGTCTGCTGAAAATGGCAGCCGACGAAACAGATGCAATCATGGCAACCGGCAAATACGAGATCTATAACACCGGACATCCGGAAAAAGACTATTACGACGTATTTGTAATGGAAGACAAAACAAACCTGAAAGAGGCTATCTTACCGGTGATCTATCTGGATGGCAAAAGAAAACACGGTATGAGCCGTACGTTGTCCGAAGCCAATACCGGCTTTTCAAAAGACTTTGTAGAAAGTTATCTGTGTCTCAACGGTAAACCCATTACAGGAAACGACCAATATAAAGGGGATGACAATATGAAAAATGAAACTACCGACCGCGACCCACGCCTGAAGCAGACCATCCTGACCTGGGACTTCCCTACACGGGTGACTGTGGCCACCAACGACAGTACGTATGTTGAAAAGGAAGAAGATTTCATTTCGCAATACTGCCTGACCGGATATAAGTCCATCAAATACCTTATTCCGACAGATAAAGCCTTTGAGGCAAACAACAATACTTATGACGGCATCGCCTATCGTTATGCAGAAACCTTGTTGATCAACGCAGAGGCTAAAGCCGAACTGGGTACGATTACACAAGCAGACTTGAACAAGACCATCAATGTATTGCGCGACCGTGCAGGTATGCCTCACCTGACTATGGAAGTAGGTTTCACCGATCCGAACTGGCCCGCCTGGGGATACAGCCTTAGCCCGCTATTACAGGAAATCCGCCGCGAACGCCGCATTGAGTTGGCTGGTGAAGGATTCCGCTGGGACGACCTGGCCCGTTGGAAAGCCGGAAAAATATGTGATAATGTGAAGACATACGTCGGAAAACGTGAACCTTATAAGGAAGGCAAGTACGCAGTCGTATATCCTGCCTATACCAATGCCGACTACTCTTATGAAGCAGGCAAAAGCCGCACCTGGAATGACAGGCTTTACCTGAGGCCGATACCGACCGGGGAACTTCAGAGAAACGAGAACCTTCTCCCGCAAAATCCGGGATGGTAATAATTGCTTTTTAGTTAATCCCCGGAACGAGTTTCCGGGGATTTTTTTATCTTTGCATCATTAACCCTTTTAACATATCATGAAAATAAACAAACTACTGTATGCCGGAGCTGCCCTGACCCTACTTGGCGCTTGTGCTCCTGCTGTGAAAGCTCCCGAAGCTATCTTACCTGTTCCCGAAGAAAAACAAGTGGAATGGCAGAAAATGGAAACATATGCTTTCGTTCACTTCGGTCTGAACACTTTCAACGACCGTGAATGGGGATACGGAGATTCGGACCCGAAAACGTTCAACCCATCCAAGCTGGACTGCGAACAATGGGTGAAAACCTTTGTAGAATCGGGTATGAAAGGAGTAATCCTTACCGCCAAACACCATGATGGCTTTTGCTTGTGGCCTACCGAACTGACAGAATATTGTATCCGTAACACTCCTTACAAGGACGGTAAAGGAGATATTGTAGGTGAACTGGCAGCCGCCTGTAAGAAATACGGCATTAAATTCGCTGTTTATCTCTCTCCCTGGGACAGACACCAGGCTAACTACGGTACACCGGAATATGTAGATTATTTCCATAAACAACTGACTGAGCTGATGACCAATTATGGCGAAGTATTCGAGGTTTGGTTTGACGGTGCCAACGGCGGTGACGGATGGTATGGCGGAGCCAAAGACAGCCGTACCATCGACCGCAAGACTTACTACAACTATCCACGTATCTATGAAATACTGGATAAACTCCAACCACAGGCCATTGTTTTCTCCGACGGAGGTCCCGGTTGCCGTTGGGTAGGTAACGAGAACGGATTTGCCGGAGCTACCAACTGGTCGTTCCTGCGTGCGGGCGAAGTGTATCCGGGCTATCCGAAATATCGCGAACTGCAATACGGACACGCTGACGGTAACCAATGGGTACCGGCAGAATGTGATGTCTCTATCCGTCCGGGGTGGTTCTATCATCCGGAAGAAGACAACCGAGTAAAAACCGTAGACCAATTAACAGACCTTTATTACCGGAGTGTGGGACACAACGCGACCCTCTTGCTTAACTTCCCGGTTGACCGCGACGGGCTGATCCATCCGATCGACTCGGCCAACGCAGTAAACTTCCACAAGAATGTACAGAAACAATTGGCACACAACCTGCTCGCAGGTATCCAACCGAAAGTATCGGATGAACGTGGAGGAAAATTCTCAGCCAAAGCCGCAACAGATGAAAGTTGGGATACTTACTGGGCTACCAACGACGATGTGACTGCCGCAGATATTGAGTTCGACTTCCCCAAAACGGAGAAGGTCAACCGTATGATGATCCAGGAATATATTCCGTTGGGACAACGTGTCAAATCATTCGTAGTGGAATATGATAAAGATGGAAAATGGCTGCCGGTGAAACTGAATGAAGAGACTACGACCGTGGGCTACAAACGCTTGTTGCGCTTTGAAACCATTTCGACCGACAAACTCCGCATACGCTTCACGGATGCACGCGCCTGCCTTTGCATCAACAACATAGAGGCTTATTATGCAGGTGAGACACCCGACACATTCACCGTAGAGGCCAAAGAATTAAAAAGTTATCCGTTTACACTCGTAGGAGTATCCGAAGAGGAGACTAAGAAATGTATGGATAAAGACAAGAGCACCACTGCTTTTGTTGAAGGGGACGCACTGGTGATCGATCTGGGAGAAGAACGCACAATTACCTCTTTCCATTATCTGCCGGATCAAAGCGAATATAACAAAGGATTAATCTCCTCTTATGAACTATCTGTAGGTACCGAAGCAAATGCGGTAAACCAGATAGTAGCTAAAGGGGAATTTTCAAACATCAAAAACAATCCGATTCTACAGTCTGTCTACTTCACTCCGGTGAAAGCACGATACCTTTCTCTGAAACCTACCAAAATGGTAACAGAAGGAGAAACTATGGGATTTGCAGAAATAGGAATCCAATAACAACAGTACTCCGGAGGTATGTCAGAAGTAATTATAAATCTGAGGCATACCTCCATTATTCAACCCTTTTTCCCTTTTTATATATTCCTTATAAGAAGGATAGCACTGAAGGATAACATAGTTTAACTACCAGGTTTGATTTAAGTTACGAATATTACGTAGTTTTATGCCATTTACTAAAAAGCATAGACTATGAGAACGAACACAACCCTTTTCAGCTTACTCCTTTCCTCCGGTTTACTCTTCTTGGGATGTACCAACAAACCCTCTTCGCCACAAGAACCAATCTCCGAAACAACATTTCCCATCACTCTCTCTTTTGAAACCGGAATCGGGACGGAACAAACAGTTACCCTGAGCCAGATAGCCCGGGAAGTGAAAATCATCCCTTTGGAAACCACCGACCAATGTTTACTGCCGGCCATCATAAAAAACAGTATTACACTCTGCGGACATAACTTATACATCCCTACGCAAAAACAGGTCTTTCAGTTCACGGACGAGGGTAAATTTGTCCGGACAGTTGCCCGGATGGGACAAGGCCCCGGAGAATATACCGGTATTCGTTTTATATCAACAGACGATGTTTCCAAACAAGTATTCCTGATGGACCATGGAAAACTACTGGCATATTCCGGCAACGGAGAGTTCATGAATGAATGTAAGTTTCCATTTGCCTGGCAATTTTCGGCACTGAACGACAGCACTTTTGCGTCCTACATTTACAACAATACGGGAAACAAGCTTTTCAGATTATTAATAATCAACTCTAAAGGCGATACACTGACTTCATTTCCCCAATACGACCGTTTCACCATTCCCAGCGGGCTAAACCTCTATTTATGGGGAAAATGCGACAAATATTTATACCAGTTCCAGAATCAGGTTTGCATGAAAGAATACTATAATGACACAGTATTTACCGTCCGTCCGGATACACTCCTGCCCCGCTATATCCTACAACTTGGAAAATATAAATTGCCCAAAGAGAAACGCTTCGAAGTTCTCGACGGCAACTGGAACGTTTATGAAACAACGGCTTCCAACTATCTCCGCCCGGATATATTGGAAACGCCCGGATACCTGTTCATCCCTTATACTTCATGGAACGTAACGGACAAGTCGGAAGCTCCCCGCCTGGCTATGTACGACAAACAGAAAGGACAGCTATTCGGTGTAAAAGACGGAATGATACAGAACGATATGTATGGCAAAGTCCCTTTCTACCCGGCAATGCGTGTGGCAGATGATGTTTTATTGTATTATTGGGAAGCAAGTGACATACTGGAGTTGGCAGAAGAAGATCCGGAACTGAAAAACATCCCCGAATTAAAAGATTTGAAAGCCGACGATAACCCGGTATTCATGATCGTAAGAACCAAACAAGTTGCTCAGAATCTTTAAACTTGTGCATTTTTCAGACGGATTTCTTGTCAGAACCAAGCGTTTGCTTAAATTTGCAAGCTGATAGTTAACCGGATAGTGAATAGCAAGAACCTTACTACTGACTACTGGCTGCTAACTTGTAGAAATACTAATACTAAAATTAATAACATGAGTTTGAAAATTGTTGTATTGGCAAAACAAGTTCCCGACACACGCAACGTTGGGAAAGATGCCATGAAAGCCGACGGAACCATTAACCGTGCGGCACTCCCTGCCATCTTCAACCCCGAAGACCTGAACGCTCTTGAACAGGCTCTCCGACTGAAAGATGCCCACCCAGGCTCTACCGTTACCATCCTGACTATGGGACCGGGACGTGCAGCCGACATTATTCGTGAAGGACTTTTCCGTGGTGCCGACAATGGTTATCTGCTGACAGACCGTGCTTTTGCCGGTGCTGATACGCTGGCTACTTCGTACGCTCTGGCAACAGCCATCAAAAAAATCGGTGGATATGACATCATCATCGGCGGTCGTCAGGCCATCGACGGAGATACAGCACAGGTAGGACCGCAGGTTGCAGAAAAGTTAGGACTGACTCAGATTACGTATGCGGAAGAAATCCTGAAAGTAGGTGACGGAAGCATTACCGTGAAGCGTCACATTGACGGTGGTGTGGAAACCGTAGAAGGCCCGCTGCCCATCGTCATCACTGTCAACGGAAGTGCAGCTCCCTGCCGCCCGCGCAATGCAAAGCTGGTTCAGAAGTACAAACATGCCAAAACCGTTACCGAGAAGCAACAGGGCAACCTGGACTATACCGACCTTTACGACACCCGCGACTACCTGAACCTGGTGGAATGGAGTGTAGCAGACGTAAACGGTGATCTGAAACAATGCGGCCTCAGCGGTTCGCCGACAAAGGTAAAAGCTATCCAGAACATCGTGTTCCAGGCGAAAGAGAGTAAAACCATCAGCGGCAGCGACCGTGAAGTGGAAGAACTGATTGTTGAACTGTTGGAGAACCACACTATAGGGTAAGAGGAGAGAAAAGATATGAATAACTTATTTGTATATTGCGAAATAGAAGACGGCATCGTCGCAGACGTAAGCCTCGAACTTCTGACAAAAGGACGCTCGTTGGCCAATCAGTTAAACTGCCAGCTTGAAGCAGTTGTTGCCGGAACCGGTCTCAAAGATATTGAAAAACAGATTCTCCCGTACGGAGTAGACAAACTCCATGTATTCGATGGTGAAGGACTCTATCCTTATACTTCACTTCCCCACACTTCAATCCTCGTGAATCTGTTCAAAGAAGAACAGCCGCAAATCTGCCTGATGGGTGCAACCGTGATCGGTCGTGACCTCGGCCCGCGTGTATCGTCAGCTCTGACCAGCGGATTGACAGCGGACTGTACCTCACTGGAAATCGGTGACCACGAAGATAAGAAAGAAGGTAAGGTTTACAAAAACCTGCTTTACCAGATTCGTCCGGCATTCGGAGGTAACATCGTTGCTACCATCGTCAATCCCGAACACCGCCCCCAAATGGCAACCGTTCGCGAAGGTGTGATGAAAAAAGCCATTCTGTCAGCCGACTACAAAGGTGAAATCATTAAGCATGATGTGAAGAAATACGTAGCCGACACCGATTACGTAGTAAAAGTCATCGAACGCCATGTAGAAAAAGCCAAGAACAACCTGAAAGGTTCTCCGATCATCATTGCCGGCGGTTACGGTGTAGGTTCGAAAGACAACTTCAACTTGCTGTTCGATCTCGCAAAGGTGTTAAACGCAGAAGTAGGCGCCAGCCGTGCCGCTGTAGATGCAGGCTTCGTTGACCACGACCGTCAGATCGGCCAGACCGGTGTTACAGTACGTCCGAAACTCTATATTGCCTGCGGTATCTCCGGACAAATTCAGCACATTGCCGGTATGCAGGAAAGCGGTATCATCATCTCCATCAACAACGATCCGTCAGCTCCGATCAATACGATTGCAGACTATGTGATCAACGGAACAATCGAAGAAGTTGTACCGAAGATGATTAAGTATTATAAACAAAACAGTAAGTAAGAAATGGCTAACTTTTATTTAGATACTCCGGAACTCAAGCATCACTTGAACCATCCGTTGATGAAGAGAATTGTTGAGCTGAAAGAGCGCAACTATGCTGATAAAGATAAATTCGACTATGCTCCGGTAGACTTCGAAGATGCAATGGACAGCTACGATAAAGTACTGGAAATTGTAGGGGAAATCTGTGGTGACATCATCGCTCCCAATGCAGAAGGCGTCGATCACGAAGGTCCGGTTTGTGCCGACAACCGCGTAACTTATGCCAGCGGAACTGCCCAGAACCTGGATGCCTGCCGTAAAGCCGGGCTGATGGGTATGGCTATGCCCCGCCGCTTTGGAGGTCTGAACTTCCCAATCACTCCATACATCATGGCTGCCGATATCGTGAGCCGCAGTGATGCAGGTTTCGAGAACCTCTGGGGACTACAGGACTGTGCCGAAACCATCTACGAGTTTGCCAACGAAGAACAGAAGCAGCGCTACATCACCCGTGTATGCCAAGGTGAGACCATGTCAATGGACCTGACCGAACCGGATGCAGGTTCCGACCTACAATCTGTCATGCTGAAAGCCACTTACAGTGAAAAAGACCAATGCTGGTATCTGAACGGCGTGAAACGCTTTATCACAAACGGTGATGCCGATATTCATCTCGTATTGGCACGTTCGGAAGAAGGAACACACGACGGACGCGGTCTGTCTATGTTCATCTACGACAAGCGCAATGGCGGAGTTAACGTACGCCGCATCGAGAACAAAATGGGTATCAAAGGCTCCCCTACTTGCGAGCTGGTATATAAAAATGCCAAAGCCGAACTTTGCGGTGACCGTAAACTGGGTCTTATCAAATACGTAATGGCGTTGATGAACGGTGCCCGCCTGGGTATTGCCGCACAATCGGTAGGTTTGTCACAGGCAGCTTACAATGAAGCCCTGGCTTATGCCAAAGACCGTAAACAGTTTGGCAAAGCAATCATCGAATTCCCTGCCGTAGCCGAGATACTTTCTTTGATGAAAGCTAAACTGGATGCTTCCCGTTCACTGCTGTACGAGACAGCTCGTTTTGTAGACATTTACAAAGCACTGGACGACATTGCCAAGGAGCGCAAACTGACTCCGGAAGAACGTGCCGAACAGAAAACATTCGCCAAACTGGCTGACGCCTTTACTCCGCTGGGCAAGGGCATGGGCAGTGAATTTGCCAACCAGAACGCTTACGATTGCATTCAGATTCACGGTGGTTCGGGCTTTATGAAAGATTACGCCTGCGAACGCATCTATCGTGACTCACGCATCACTTCCATCTACGAAGGTACCACCCAGTTGCAGGTTGTGGCTGCTATCCGTTACGTAACGACCGGTGCTTATCTGGCACGTATCCAAGAATACGAGAACATGCCGGTAGCTCCAGAACTGGAAGGCTTGCAGAACCGCCTGAAAAGTATGGCAAGCAAATATGCAGCCTGCGTGACTCAAATCACAGAAGCAAAAGACCAGGAACTGCTCGACTTCTGCGCACGCCGTCTGGTAGAAATGGCTGCCCACATCATCATGGGTCACCTGATGGTTCAAGATGCTTCGAAGAGCGATCTGTTCTCCGAATCGGCTCAGGTATACGTACGTTATGCTGAGGCTGAAGTAGAAAAACATATCAACTTTATTCGCAAATTCGATAAAGACGATCTGGCTTACTACAGAAAGTAAAGAGTTTACTTCAAGACTAAAAAAAGGGATTCGGACAACCGAATCCCTTTTCTTTTTCTACTACCGGAGAGAGGCGAGTTATTTTTATCTCCCGAAAATACCCAATTAATGTCAAATGATTTGGCTATGTGACTGGTTTTTACGAATATTGCAACAAAATTAGAGAGATACCGGATTACGGATCAATATAACACGAAAAAACTTCAGTAAATAATCTATTAAAAGAAAAACAATTATGCGGAAAATCACGTTAGGTCTGATACTATGCAGCATGGTTACGCTTTGCTTTGCCGGTCAAAGACCTTTAGAGGGATTTAAGTATGCCTCGGAAAAAGCCCCGGTGGGCAACGAATGGGAATCACCGGAAAACTTAGCACTCAACAAAGAACAACCGCGCGCCTGGTTCTTTTCCTTCCAGGATGTGGAAAGCGCACGAAAGGTGTTGCCTGAGAACAGTAAATACTGGTTGTCACTGAATGGTGACTGGAAATTCAATTGGGCACCCGATCCGGACTCCCGCCCTAAAGATTTTTATCAAACAACCTTCGATGTTTCAGGATGGGACAATATCCCGGTTCCTTCAAGCTGGAATATTTATGGCATCCAGAAGGACGGAAGCCTGAAATACGGAGTACCCATCTACGTGAACCAACCTGTAATTTTCATGCACAAAGTGAAAGTAGACGACTGGCGCGGAGGTGTGATGCGTACCCCTCCGACCAATTGGACTACTTATAAAGACCGTAACGAAGTGGGTTCGTTCCGTCGCGACTTCGACATCCCGCAGGACTGGGACGGTCGTGAAGTATTTATCAGCTTCGACGGCGTGGACTCTTTCTTCTACCTCTGGATCAATGGACAGTATGTAGGTTTCTCCAAGAACTCACGCAACACAGCCAACTTCAACATCACTCCTTACCTGCAAAAAGGAAAGAACACCGTTGCTGCCGAAGTATACCGCAGCTCGGACGGCTCATTCCTTGAAGCACAGGATATGTTCCGCCTGCCGGGTATCTTCCGTACCGTAGCCCTCTATTCTACTCCGAAAGTACAGGTACGCGACCTTGTTGTAATCCCCGATCTGGACGAGACATACACCAATGGTTCATTGGCTATCAGCGCTGACATCCGTAACTATGGCAAAAAAGCTGCCAAAGGATACCAGATGGCTTATACACTTTATGCAAACAAACTGTATTCGGACGAAAATACCCCCGTTGCCAATGCGGTTGCCAATGCTACTGTGAACCTGGTGAACCCGAACGAAACCGTAGAGGCTGAAAAAGCGATATTGAACGTGCAGTCACCCAACAAGTGGTCGGCTGAGTTCCCTTACCTCTATACACTCGTTGCCGAATTGAAAGACAAGAAAGGCAAAACAATAGAAACCGTTTCAACTACTGTAGGTTTCCGTAAAGTGGAAATCAAAGACACCCCTGCTTCTGCAGACGAATTCGGACTGGCAGGCCGTTACTATTATGTAAATGGCAAGACCGTGAAACTGAAAGGTGTCAACCGCCACGAATCAAATCCTGCCGTAGGTCATGCCATCACTCGCGAAATGATGGAGAAAGAGGTAATGCTGATGAAACGTGCCAACATCAATCACGTACGTAACTCTCACTATCCGGACGATCCGTACTGGTACCATCTGTGCAACAAATACGGACTCTATCTGGAAGATGAAGCCAACATCGAGTCTCACGAGTACTATTATGGAGCCGCTTCACTGTCTCATCCGGTGGAATGGAAAAACGCCCACGTAGCCCGTGTGATGGAAATGGTTCATGCCAACGTAAACAATCCTTCGATTGTCATCTGGTCATTGGGTAACGAAGCCGGACCGGGAAAGAACTTCGTAGCAGCCTATGATGCACTGAAAGCATTCGATTTGTCACGCCCTGTTCAGTACGAACGTAACAACGACATCGTCGACATGGGTTCCAACCAGTATCCTTCCATCGGCTGGATGCGTGGTGCCGTGAAAGGTAATTATGATATCAAATATCCGTTCCATGTTTCGGAATATGCTCACTCTATGGGTAACGCCTGCGGTAACCTGGTGGACTATTGGGAAGCTATCGAGTCGACTAACTTCTTCTGTGGTGGAGCTATCTGGGACTGGGTAGACCAATCGATGTACAATTACGATAAGAAAACCGGAGAGCGCTATCTGGCTTACGGTGGTGACTTCGGTGATACTCCGAATGACGGACAGTTCGTTATGAACGGTATCGTATTCGGTGACCTGGAACCGAAACCACAATATTATGAAGTGAAGAAAGTGTACCAACACATCGGCGTACAACCAATCGATGTAGAAAAAGGACAGTTCGAAGTATTCAACAAGTATTACTTCAAAAACCTTTCGGACTATGAAGTTAAATGGTCACTTTACGAAAACGGTAAGGAAGCACAATCGGGCATATTGTCTATGGGTGAAGTGGCTCCGCGTACCCGTACGCAGATCACGGTTCCTTATCAGTTCAGTAAACTGAAAGCCGATTCGGAATATTTCGTGAAGATTCAGTTCCTGCTGAAAGACAACATGCCTTGGGCTGACAAGAACTTTGCGCAGGCAGAAGAACAGATACTCGTTAAAGAAGCTACTGCACGTCCTGCCATCAACACTGTAGCATCCGGAAGCGACAAACCGGAAATAATTATGATTAAAGCGAGCGATATCATTACCATTAAAGGCAATGGCTACACAGCTCAATTCGATATCAAAACAGGTACTATCTACAGCCTGACATACGGAAACGAAAAAGTAATTACTGACGGTAACGGTCCGAAACTGGATGCGCTCCGCGCGTTCACGAACAATGATAACTGGTTCTACTCTCAGTGGTTCGACAACGGACTGCACAACCTGAAGCACTCAGCTACCGGCTTCGATATGACTACCAAAGAAGATGGCACAGTCGTATTGTCATTCACAGTAAAATCCCAAGCTCCAAACGCAGCTAAGATTTTGGGTGGAACGAGCTCCGGCAAGAACAAAATTGAAGAACTGACGGACAAGAAGTTCGGCAGCAATGATTTCAAGTTCACCACCAATCAGGTATGGACTGTCTATAAAGACGGCTCCATCGAACTGGAAGCAAGTATCACATCCAATCAGCCGAGCCTCGTATTGCCTCGTCTGGGATATATGATACGCGTGCCTCAGCAATATGATAACTTCACTTACTACGGACGCGGACCTATTGACAACTATGCCGACCGCAAGGTAGGACAGTTCATCGAGCAACATAAGAACACGGTTGCCGGAGAATTCGTCAACTTCCCCAAACCACAGGATATGGGTAACCACGAAGATGTGCGCTGGTGTGCATTGACCAACAACGCAGGCAACGGTGCTGTGTTTGTAGCTACCGACCGCTTGTCGGCTTCGGCTCTGCCCTACTCCGCACTCGACCTGATCCTGGCTTCACATCCGTATCAGTTGCCGAAAGCCGGTGATACTTATCTTCATCTGGATGCAGCCGTAACCGGCCTGGGTGGCAACAGTTGCGGCCAAGGTGGCCCGCTGGAACAAGACCGTGTCTTCGCCAGCCATCACAACACAGGTTTCATCATCCGCCCTGCGGGTAAAGACCTGACTGCAACAGCCAATGTAGCCCCTGCCGGAGAGGTGCCGTTGTCCATTACCCGCAACCGTGCCGGTGCAGTATCTGTATCATCACAGAAAAAGGATGCGGTTATCCTCTACACAGTAGATAAGAGTAAACCCAAAACTTACACCGAACCGATCGCATTACGCAATGGCGGTACAGTGACTGCCTGGTTCAAAGATGCACCTTTCATCAAAGCAACCATGACATTCGACAAGATCGAAAGCATCCAGACGGAAGTGATCTATGCAAGTAGCGAAGAATCGGATGGAGGCGAAGCCAAGAACCTGACCGACGGTGACCCGAATACCATCTGGCACACCATGTTCTCTGTAACCGTGGCTAAACACCCGCACTGGGTAGACCTGGATGCCGGTGAAGTGAAAACAATTAAAGGTTTCACTTACCTTCCACGTCAGGACAGCAGCAACGGTAATGTGAAAGATTACACCATACACGTAAGCCAGGATGGCAAAGAATGGGGTGAACCAATCCTGAAAGGTACTTTCGCAAGAGACCTGAAAGAGAAGAAAGTAATGTTCGAGAAACCTGTAAAAGCCCGTTACATCCGCTTCACCGCTCTGAGTGAACAACGCGGACAAGACTACGCTTCGGGTGCCGAACTGACGATTCTGGCTGAATAAGAGTACGGCCAAGCATAAAAAAACAGAGCCTTTATCGGGGCGGAACAGACACTCTGTCCACCCTTGATAAAGGTTCTGTTTATATCATATAGAGGCTCTGATAGAAACCGGAAAAGCCTCTTTATCCAACAAAATAAACCTTTTACCAGTCCTCCATTACACCTTCCCTTTTAAAGACGATAAGCTGATTCCGGAGAGTACTGATTTCACGTCTCATCAGTTCCATCCTTTCCAGCAAATGATGAATGGCATCGATACCCTCCATATTGATGGACAGGTCGTAATACATACGGCTGTATCGTTCCACATCGGGAAGTTGCGACGCAAGCAGATAGTGCTCGCCGCCCTCGGTGCGTACCTCAATCAAGCCACCCTCTTCTAACAGGTCGATAAATGAAGGCTCAATATGACATTTGTGACAGTATTCACTGACTATTATTAATTCGGTCTGCATAGCGCTCTTTCATTATTAGTTCATACTCTGTTGTAACTCTCTGAACAGTTCTTTCTGCCTATCTGTCAGACTCGTAGGTATCTTGACTGAATAAGTGACAATCAAATCGCCAAACTGTCCTTCTTTCTTATATATGGGGAAACCTTTACCCTTCAGGCGTACTTTCGTACCATTCTGGGTTTCGGGCTTTATCTTCAGTTTCACTTTACCTTCCAGCGTATCAACCACCTTTTCACCACCCAGTACGGCAGTATAGAGATCGACTTCCACATCCACGTACAGATCATCTCCGAGACGCTTGAATACAGGATCTTCGGCTATCCGGAAAGTGATATACAGATCGCCTGCCGGACCACCGTTAATACCTTCACCACCGTATCCTTTCAGTTTAATCACCTGTCCGTCGGCTACACCGGCCGGTATTGTGATACGAACCTGCTTTCCATTCACATTCAACACCTGCTTATGGGTCTGTGCCGCATCGCGAAGAGACAGGTGTAGTTCCGCATTAAAATCTTGTCCGCGGAAACCTGAGCCGCCTCGTCCGCCTCCGCCCCTATGCCCGAACATAGACTCGAAGAAATCCGAGAATCCTCCGGCATCACCACCCGAGAATCCTTCTCCATCGGACGAGTACCAATAGGAACCACCGTCTCCGCCAAAGCCGGAGAAGCCGCCTCCACCCGCACCGGCATGCTGGCGGGCCTTCTTCTGCGCTTCGAATTCGTCCGCATGTTTCCAATGTTCGCCGTATTCATCGTACTTTTTCCTTTTCTCCGGATCGCTCAATACTTCGTTGGCTTCATTAATCTCCTGAAACTTATCCTTGGCGCTTGGGTCATTCGGATTCAGGTCGGGATGATATTTACGGGCTAATTTGCGGAAAGCCTTCTTGACATCATCCTGAGAAGCATTCTTATCAACTCCGAGAATCTTGTAATAATCTATATAAGCCATGTTTTTTATATATTTAAACCTCTATATTAAGTGTATACAAACAACACGCCAACCGGAGTTTTAGGTTCAATTTTTAGCACAAATTAATAGGAATATCGAGCGGTATGTCCTCTTGAACAGGAAGACGGAACCAAAAGCAGGCACCCTCTTCTACTGCCGTATCGACCCCGATCGTTCCTCCCAGGCGCTCTATGATCACCCGGCAGATGGCGAGTCCCAGCCCCGTGCCCTTAACGAAGGAGTTCAGTTTGACAAAACGTTCAAAGACTTTTTCTGCTTTATCGGCGGGAATGCCGATGCCTGTATCTTTCACGAAGAAATAAAGTTCATTCTTCTGTCCGTTCAGCCGGTATCCCAACGTAATGGAACCTTCGGCGGTAAACTTCATTGCGTTATTCATCAGATTGATGATAACCTGCGACAAACGCAAACGATCCGTATTGATCACACAGCAGGGCTCCTTTTCTGTAAACAGAATCTGTACCCCCGGGCGTTGGTTCTTCTGCTGCATTTGCAGGCAGATGTCCTCCATCAGTTCGTTGATATCCGTCAGGGCATAGGAAAAATCCATCGTTCCGGCTTCTATCTTCGACAGGTCGAGAATGTCGTCGATAAGCTGCAACAAAAGTTCGTTATTCGAAGTGACAATCCGGATGTACTCCTCTTTCTCTTCGGCATCATCTGTCTGGCAGATCAGGTCGGAGAAACCGATGATGGCATTGAGCGGTGTACGTATTTCATGGCTCATATTGGCAAGGAAGGCCGACTTCAGCCGATTGGACTCCTCTGCTTTCTCCTTGGCCTCTTGAAGCATACGGTCTACTTTCAGTTTCTCGGTGATATCTTCAAAGCGCAGCAATCCACCGATAATTTCACCTCCCGTATCACTATAAACGGGGGTAGCGGTAATTTCAAAGTCTACATGATCCACATGGGTAATATGCCTCACCATTTTGCCGGTACTGATGGCCTCCTGAAAAGCACATCTTTTACACGGTTTGTCCCCTCGCCCCGTTGTCCGGTAGCAAGTAGTGCCGGGAATATAATGACGTCCGACAACCAGATTCTTTATATTACTGGTCTCTTCCCATTGCACCTTATAATTTCGGTCAATATAAATCAGGCCGAAATCAATACTTCTTAAAGCCAGTTTCTGTTTACGAACGGCTCCCTCCAGTTGCTCTTTGGCAGCCAAAAGCTCCCTTTCGTACATCTTAAGCTGAGTGATCTCCCAACGGGCCACCAGTAACCATTTGCCCAGTTTGCCCGAAGATATGATTGATTTCACCACAAGGGTATCATGCACTTTTCCATCGGCAGTCACATACCTCTCTTCCGCTTTATAGGGTTTTCCGGCCTTGACAAGATCTTCATCTATTTTACGGTACTGTTTACCCCGTTCTTCACCAAAAATATCGGCATCTGAAAAGCCGACGGCATCTTTGCGGCTGATGCCCGACTGCAACTCGGCCTCCTTATTCCAGTACGTGTACTTGAATTGTTCCTGAATATCCTTCACCATAATAGGAAACGGAAGATTATCTAATATCTCAAACAGGAAGCGACGATAGTCATCGTCTGCCGAAGCCGATTTACGAAGCCGGAAGTTCTGAAAGAGCAGGAAGCAAACGGTCAGAAACAAAAATACGGATAACACATAAAGCCATAGATTATCGGTTACCCCCATTACCAATAGTAGTTTGGTTGCCATAATTGCATATTGTGATGAATTGACGGTAAATATAGAAATTATTCTCCGACTTTCACCACAATATGAAACAAAAGCACCTGTAGGGAACAAAGTTTCGAGATACTACACTTATATCCCCAAGTCTATAGTTTAAATGCGTTTTCAGCGAATATTCATTTTCCTGAACATCTCAAAGTCCTCCTTACGCAATCCGATATCGTCGTAAGCCCGCGGCTCGTTGTGGTCATTCAGGTAAAAGCGGGGGAACTCCGTATAGGACGGGCTTGCCACGGACAGCGAGTCGTTCACATAGGCAGTAGTCACTCCGGCCAGATCGAGTACCGAATGGAACACTACCCGGTTCGAAGCGACAGACTTTTGACGGTTTTGCTGTAAAGCAGCGATATGCTCCGGATATTTCTCCCGGTATTTATCCGAAGTCCAGACAATAAACGGCACGTGCAACTGATAATACGAAGGCACAGGCGACGCATGCAGGAAAAGGTGACGGTCGTCGTCAAAAATATCTTCTCCATGGTCCGAAGTATAGAGCATGGCCGAACCGGCATCCTGTTGCTGCAACAAGCCGATCAGCCTTGCCAGGAAATCGTCGGTATAGCGGATGGAGTTGTCATAGGCATTAATCAGATTGTCCCGATACTTAAATTCGGCATCCGCCGGACTGTCGGGCTGGAAAAACGCAGCCCCGGCAGGATAGCGCTCACGGTAGTTAAAGTGCGAACCATAGGTATGCAACACAATGAATTGTTTGCGGTTCCCTTTGGCAAGTTCCTCTTTCACCAATGCCAGCAGGTTGTCATCCGAAAGATTCTGACCGGCGGTCAGCGAATCTTCTTTGATGAAATCGCAATGATCGGCCTCTTTTCCGAAGAAGTCTATAAAAGAATTATTGTAACGCTGATTGGAGAAAAAAGCCGTCTTGAAACCTGCCTCCCTGAAAGCCGTAATAATACCTTTCTGATGGTAGATAGAGTCGAAATTCTCTGCCGAAACGGCGGACATCAGCATCGGAACGCTCTTATGGGTTGTGTTCGACTGGGTCAGCACATTCGTGAAAGCCGTAAGATTGGGTGTTTCCGACAATTTGGGGTTCGTTTCGCGGTCATAGCCATACAACGACCAGTTGAGAGCACGGGATGTCTCCCCCACAACCAGCACGTATATCTCGCGGTCCTCCGCCGGATGGGTGGCAACAGCATGGAAAGTAAAATCCTTCGAAGTCTCTGCATAGTCAAGGGTCTGCGCGTTGCGCTCTACGGCAAGCACCACGTTGTAGCACACATTGACCGGATATAAATCGGTGGTCATCTCATATTTCTTATCCAGCAAGTAGGCAGCTCCCAACGAAAGAAAGCCAACGGCAAGTACTCCCCACGCACGTTTCCGTTGCCTACGGATAAAGTCGACAGAGAGCCTGCGTTTACGAACTATGGAAATCATACCCAGTATCAGGGCGGGTATATACAGTATCACGATCGTAACGAGGGCCGGCAGCAGATTATCGAGCAACTCCATGGCTTCGGAAGAATTGGTCGTAGCCAGATTGAGGAACATATCCACCGCTATGATGGACTGCCCGAACAGATAGAGCAACACGATCTGAAAGGCCCCGAAGAATACAAAAAGAAACAATATCCAGAGCATCTTTCCGCAATTCCTGGACAGGGTCATAATCAGATAATAACAACCCAAAGGTAACAGAACGTTGGCAACCTTGGCCACAAGCGGTAAAGGTTCCGTGAAACACAGTGCTATGTTGGGCACAATCAGCACAAACAAAAACAGGTAGAACAAGTTCTCCTGATTATCGAACCATTTCTTTATCTTATTAAAAAGCTTCATTGATATTAAATATAAATCCGGTCTGGCCTTTTCCAAACCCTAAATCCAATCGTACATTCACTCTCTTCTTGAACTCCCACCGGTAGCCGAATCCATAATTGGGAAGTATATGTTTCACCTCGAACGAAGAAAAGTCGGGAAAAACATTTCCGGCTCCCACCCAGACAGCTACTCCGTTACGTTTCCATACATGCTGCCGGAGTTCAACCTGCATATCCACCACATTCTTGTCACGGAATCTGCCATCGTAATATCCGCGCATGGAATACGAACTTCCCAATGTTGCCATCAATCCCCAGGGCGGATTGCCGTAAGTCAGCAGCGTATGAAATTGTCCGGCAAGTATTCCACCTTTCCACACCTTACGATAGTAGCTTGTGGTCAGCTCCGTACTGCTGAATGCGTAGTCATTCCCCAGAAACGCAGGACTGAAACGCTGGTCTATGCGCAGATAATACCCCTTATAGGCATTCGTGAGGAAGTCCCGAGAATCATACACAAGGGAAAGCCCTGCACTGACGTTGGTCGTACGGGCGTCCATCCCCTGCCAAAGTTCGGGCTTCTCAAAGTTGCGTCCGTCGATATAATCGAAACTTGCCATAGGTCCCAGATAGAAGTTTTTTGCCAAACGGAACATAAAGTCAACTTTCACCTGTGCCTGGAAGCGCTTGTAACTGCTTTCATTTTCGTCATTCACCGCATTCCGGTATCCTATTCCCCAATACAAACTGGGAAAAGAATAAAAATAAAGGTTATAATTCAGCCTGTATTTATCTTTCGGAAAGATATGATTGCCCCGAACGCCCAGCAGATAGAATCCGACAGTGGACACATCGCCATACAATGATACGGTGGAAAGCGGCAGAAGTGTATCGGCACGGTCGGTACGGTATAATCCGGCAGCCACCAGTCCCAGCCCAAGCTTGGTATCACTGGAATAATGCGGACCGCCGATTACACTGAAATCAAACTTCTTGTTCTTCTTCTCCTTATTGGCATCATTGAAGTAATCAAGGAATTTCTTTAAAAAACTACGCTTCACCGCAGTAGAGTCGGCAACGACAGCAGTAGAGGCGGAATCCTCCGCAACAGGAATATACGTAATCGGTGAGAGACTATCGTTGCAGTTCTCCCCCTGTGCCAAAGATACAGTCCACAGTGCGGAAAAGCATCCAAGTAATAGCCAGTTTTTGTGTTTAGGTTTCATATATTGTTCCCTCTTAAGAAAACTCAATCTACAAAAGTAGTTTTATCATTCCTTGTTACAATCATATTACATTCTCTTTTATCATTTATTGCCTCCATTTAACACTTAATAAACGAAAAAAGTTCAGAATATGCCATATAAAGCAACATCAAATTCTAAAAACTTGTAAACGACACATAATATCAGCTAATAAAACTACCCTATTATTCTTTAAGTAAATTAAATCCGCTTTATTTGCATTATACAACTTAACACATTCCCCAACCTTAAACAATGCTTCCATTATGAAACGGAATTACTGGCTTTTGGCCATTGTTTTCTTGCTTTCCACCCTGCACGCTCAGGCAGGTGAATGGATACGGATCAACCAACTGGGCTACCTCCCCCAATCTAAAAAGGTAGCCGTATTTATGAGTGAAGTACCGGTTGAAGTGAACAACTATTCACTGGTCGATGTATTCACCGGAAAAACGGTACGCACTTTCACATCTCCCCGGAAGACAGGCCCGATCGGACAAATGAAATCAACCTACCGGCTGGACTTCAGTACCTTTGATACACCCGGAACCTACTATCTAAAAGCCGGAAAAGCAGTATCGCCCCACTTCCCCATCAACCACCGCGTATACAACGGAACGGCCGACTTCCTGCTGAATTACATGCGCCAGCAGCGATGCGGTTACAACCCCTTCCTGAAAGACAGTTGCCATGTACATGACGGCTTTATCGTGTATCATCCCACAAAGACCGGACAGCACACCGATGTCCGGGGAGGATGGCATGACGCGACCGACTATCTGCAATATACCACAACCTCGGCCAATGCCATTTACCAGATGATGTTTGCCTATCTGCAAAACCCGGAAGCTTTCGGCGATGCTTACGATGCTGCCGGACACCCTGGAGCTAACGGCATCCCGGACATTGTGGACGAAATAAAATGGGGGCTCGACTGGTTGAACCGGATGAACCCTGCCCAAGGAGAACTTTACAACCAGGTTGCCGATGACCGGGACCATGCAGGGATGCGCCTGCCCGGCAAAGATTCGGTGGACTACGGCTACGGACGAGGACAAGGGCGCCCGGTTTACTTTTGCAGTGGTGAGCCTCAGGTTCGCGGCAAATTCAAGAATGCAACCACCGGAGTGGCCAGTACCGCAGGCAAATTCGCCTCTTGCTTTGCACTGGGGGCAAAGGTACTGAAAGATTTCTATCCGGACTTCGCCCAAGAAATAGCCTCTAAAGCAGATAACGCCTATCAGGAGGGTATAAAGAAACCCGGTCCCTGCCAGACGGCCTCGGTAAAGTCACCTTATATTTATGAAGAAGACAATTGGGTGGACGATATGGAACTTGGAGCCATGGAACTGTTCAAAGCTACCGGCGACCCCAAATATCTGGAGCAGGCAGTAGAATACGGAAGGCGTGAACCGGTGACACCGTGGATGGGTGCCGACAGTGCCCGCCACTACCAATGGTATCCGTTTATGAACATGGGACACTACTGGGTAGCCAAAGCTTCGGGCAACGAGCGCCTGCGCGACGAATTTATCCGGAACCTGCGAACCGGAATACAGCGAACGTATGAAAAAGCCGTCGGTAGTCCTTTCCTGCACGGCATACCTTATATCTGGTGTTCGAATAACCTGACCACCGCCATGCTTACGCAATGCCGGCTTTACCGTGAGCTGACAGGCGACACGACTTATGAAGAGATGGAAGCCTCTCTGCGCGACTGGCTCCTGGGGTGCAACCCGTGGGGAACCAGCATGATTGTAGAGCTACCTTTATCCGGAGATTATCCGATACAGCCTCACTCTTCATTGCTGAACGCAGGAGTAGGCAACACTACCGGCGGACTGGTGGACGGCCCGGTATACCGCACCATTTTCGAAAGTCTCCGGGGAGTGAACATGGAGGGCATTCCGGGAATGCCCGGACAGGATTACGAACGTTTCCAACCGGACTTAATGGTCTATCACGACGCCCTTCACGATTATTCGACCAACGAACCGACCATGGACGGAACCGCTTGCCTGACCTACTACTTATCTTCTTTGCAGAAAGACGGAATGAAGCAGGCAAACGCAGCAGCAGATAAGAACATCTACAGCAATGGCGGCATTGTACGTACCGACCCCTCCAAAAAACAAATCACGCTCGTATTCACCGCCGCCGATAGAGCGGACGGAGCGGACACCATCATCAGTACCCTGAAAAAGCAAGGTATCAAAGGGGCATTCTTCTTTACCGGAGAATTTTACGAACTCTATCCGGACGTAGTGCAACGCCTGCTGAAAGAGGGGCACTACGTCGGCAGTCACAGTTACGGACATTTGCTGTACAGCCCGTGGGAAAACCGCGATTCGCTGCTGGTGACGCGCGAAGAGTTTGAAAAAGATCTGTTGAAAAGCTACGAAGTGATGCGAAAGGCCGGCATTGAATTTAAAGATGCTCCGCTCTATATACCGCCTTACGAATATTACAACCGGCAGATTGCAGCGTGGGCAAAGAATATGGGCATCCAGGTGGTTAACTTCACCGCCGGCACAGCCAGCAATGCCGACTATACCACACCGGACATGAAGAACTACCGGAGCAGCCAGGCAATCTACGATAAAATCCTTTCGGTAGAAGCTGCCGAAGGATTGAACGGTCACCTGATGCTGATCCATTTCGGGACGGACGCCCGCCGCACGGATAAATTCTATAAAGGTCACCTTGAACGGTTGATTAAAGTCCTGAAGAATAAAGGATATAAATTTGTCCCACTGCGAGAAGCCGTTGGCATATAATTCAGTTACAAGATAAAGGTTAGTTAAGAAGGTTATCATAATAGGTATTTAAGGTAGACAATCGACCGGATTGTTTTCAGTAAACAAACCCCTCCACCCCCAAGGAGCGTGGTTTGAATAAGCGAAGGTCCGCGCCTGCGAAGGTCCGGACCTTTATTATGCCCTCACGGCTCTTTCATACTCAGCCTTCTTCTCATACAAAAAACACGTTTCGATCTTCCATCTTCCACCTTTTAGAGTGCATTCCGTTGATTGTGAGATGTATAGATTGGTGGAAGATGCGGTTTTTATGCCATTTATCTTCCACCCCCATCTTCCATCTTCCACCCGCTGTTTTAGGGGATATTTCAGTAGTAACGGTTTGGAAAACAAATGGATATGTCCAATTTCTTATCCGTTTATCTCTCTAAAAGCATTTCATTTCCCTTACTCTCTTTAGTGCAAATGGTCGGATCCTTATCTCGGCCCGGGCATGCGGGCTCATCGGCCCGGGTATACGGGCTCATCAGCCCGGGTATGCGGGCTGGGATAAAGAGTTATATGATAATGGTTAATCTGCTGGATTTCTTCGGTAATAGTCGGCCGGATTCTTTCTTAAAAAAGAAACAACGAAGCACTGCTTCCGCATCGCTGTGTGCGAATGGAAGGTTTTGTGGGGGCAAGGGAGGAAGACGGTTGTTAAATGAAAGAGCCGTGATTATGCCTTCCCTCCAAGACCGGCTCCGTTTCTCCGAGACATCTGTTTGCCAAGTTGCACAACTGGTATGCCATATCTCCTAAAAGAGAAGGAATTTGCCTCCCGGACAAAAATAAAACGCTATACAGTAAGGTTTCTCCCATGAAATATTTATCTTTACCGTCACAACTTTAATCATACGGATATGAAAAACAAGATACTCCCGCTACTGCTACTTCTGGGAAGTACGTATGCCGCAGCACAAACCGTAATTGAAAACCCTTCTTTCGAAACACGCCAGGGAAGTGCACACACCATCTCGAAGATAGAACTATCTCCGACAGAAACCCGGCTCACGATACGGACGGTATTCCGCCCCCAATGGTGGACCAGCATCGACAGCCTGACTTATATTTATGCCCCCGAAAGCAGAAAGCAATTTTATCCTCTCCGCATAGAAGGGCGCAAATTTGGCGAACGCGTAACGACTCCCGCCTCAGGAATAATAGAAAACGACTGTGTCATCACCTATCCTCCCCTGCCCGAAGGCACAACCCGGATAGATTGGATGGAGGACGATCTTAAATCGGAAACCAACACCTATGGCATTCTGCTGGTGAAACCGCAGGAGACCAAAGAGCAGGCCTTCCTTCGCGAAATCCGTGGAAACTGGCAGCAGACAGATGCAGGAAACGGATGGGACATCGGAATTTACGATTCACTTGCCATCATGGATAACCGGTTCTGGAAATATGAACTTTGCCGGAAACAGGGGAAAAAGCTCAAACTGAATTTAAGGAATGAAACTGACGGACAGTGCCAACTTGAAATAACACAAGAAAAAGACGGCAACATACGCATCGGCAAAAACGGTGAAAAAGAGAAAAAGTATATCCGCGCCGGACTGCCCCATCGAAATTACGCATCGGTAACAACTGCTTCCACTACTCCCCGGACTGATTTTTTCCGGAAAGATACGGCTCACATACGTGGTTTTCTGGATGGATACAACCCGCAGTTAGGATTTACCACCGCCCTGATCTATACAGACAATCATATCACCCGCGAGAGTAGTCCCGCCCTGGTGACCATCCATCCGGACGGACGTTTCGAGTCGGACTTCATTGTCAATTATCCTGGGGTACATCACCTTAGTCTGGGCAGCTGTTGGATAGGGTTTTATGTCAAACCGGGCGAAACACTGATCCTTTACCTCAGTTGGGAAGACCTGCTGGACTACAACCGGCAAAGAAGGTTGAAACCCATGCTGACAGAAACTCAATATATGGGGGCTTCAAGCACTTTCAACCAAGAATTGATGCCTTGTGAACCGCTCTTCCCAAGAGACTTCAACATCCTGTTGAAAGCATGCGGCACGCTGACTCCCGATGAATTTAAAGCACAGCAAAAGCCGATGTACGACCTGTGGATGCATCGGCTCGACTCGTTGGAACAATCAAAAACGCTGCAACCCGAAGGAATGCAAATGCTGAAGAATAATGTGAAAATGATGTACGGCAGCTGGCTTCTCGATTTTATCCTGCAAAGAGACATGAATGCCCACAAAGATACCACCAACGCGATATTAAAAATAAAAGAGGCTCCGGACTATTATGATTTCCTGAAAGAAATGCCGCTCGATGACGTCCGTGCCATCGGTTGCAGTTCTTTTTCAACCTTCATCAACCGACTTGAGTATATGAACCCTTTAAACCGGGCAAGTTGGCAAATCAAGATCGGCACAGACGACCATGTGAAAAAATATGCGGAAAGCTGGCAAAAGAAAAAGGAGATATTGGAGGACACGACAGGAATCCCATTCCCAATGGCCGGAGAACTCATTCTCACCCGTTCTTACCCCTTCCTGGCCGGAACTCTCAAGGATGGGAAAAAAGCTTTCACACTACTCAATATCCTGAAAAACTATTTGCACGAGCCATTCCTTATGGCAGAGTCCGAACGTATGTACCGTCAGATTTATCCGCCACAAGGGAACCAGCCACAAGAACTTCCGGCAGGGAAAGGAACGGATATCATCCGCAAAATCGTAGCACCTTATCATGGAAAATTGGTGGTCATTGACTTTTGGGCAACTACTTGCGGGCCTTGCCGTGCCAGCATCGAGCATCATGCAGATTTGCGAAAAGAGTACCGGAACAGTCCGGATATCAAGTTCATCTTCATCACCAGTGACAGTGAATCACCTGAAAAAGCTTACAACGATTATGTAGAGAAGAATCTGAAAGAAGAAGTCATATTCCGCCTTCCGCAAAGCGACTATAACTATTTGAGGGAGCTATTCCACTTTAACGGTATCCCCCGTTACGTATTACTGGACCGGGACGGAAAACTGCTGAACGGGGATTTTCCGATGTACAACATCGAACAATTCCTGAAAGAATCTAAAATAAGAAAAGAATAAGAAGACTTCACCACGGAGTAACACAGAATCCCAAAGAATTTAATTTCTATCATTCTCCCTCTGTGAGACTCTGTGCTACTCCGTGGTGAGCATCTGGCGCTATTGGATGTAATCCTATTTTTTCAATATCCGGATAAACGTATCGATGTCCTCCTCCGTTGTGTCAAACGAAGTAACCAAACGAATTTTATCCGCCTCTTCATTCCAAAAATAAAAAAAGTAAGATTGCAGCATACGATCTATTTCGGCGCGAGGCATGGTCAGGAATAATTGGTTACTTTCCACCTTTTGGGTGAAACGCACACCGGGAATCTGCTTCAAAGCTTCATAGAGACGTTTGGCCATCGCATTGGCATGCATTGCGTTCTTCAACCACAGTTCCTCTGTCAGATAAGCCGTGAACTGGCAGGAAAGATAACGCATCTTCGATGCCAGTTGAGCCGATTGCTTGCGTACGAATCGAGCTTCCGCTTTCAACGAATCATCAAATACGATCACACACTCTCCCATCATCAATCCGTTTTTGGTTCCGCCAAAACTGAGCACATCGATACCGCAATCTACGGTCAATGCTTTCAGTGAAAGGCCGAGGGCAGCACAGGCATTGGCTATACGTGCACCATCCATATGTACCCGCATCCCGTGTTGGTGGGCCAGTGAGGTAATTGCTCTCAACTCTTCCGGCGTATAAATAGTACCCAACTCCGTACACTCCGAAAGATAAACAGCGCCCGGCTGCGAATGGTGCTGGTCACCAAAGCCATGCAGATAGGGAGCGATCAGTTCAGGTGTCAATTTTCCGTCGGGAGTGGCTACGGGACGGATCTGGCAACCGGTCATCTTCACCGGAGAACCACATTCGTCTACATAAATATGTGCAGTTTCAGCACAAATAATAGAATTATAAGGACGAGTCAACAGTTGCAAAGCAATGACATTACTGCCTGTTCCATTGAAAACAAACAACGGCTCACAGTCGGCAACAAATATTTCTTTAATTTTCCGGACAGCTTCTTTTGTCCACGAATCGTCACCATAGCCCAGCGCATGATCTTGATTAGCCCGTGTCAGAGCTTCCATGATGGCAGGGTGTACACCCGAATTATTATCAGAGGCAAAACTTCTCATAGTCTATAAAGATAAATTTTTCTGCAAAGGAAGAAAATTATTCGCAGAAAAAGAAAAGATTTCCCCACAGACTACACGGAGGGCACAGAGGTTTTCTGATATTATATCCTCAGCTGATGAATGGACAATCCAAAATAGGAATGAATCGGTTCCACCACAGATTACACGAATTTTCACCGAATCTTTAGTCCTAAATATCAACGAATAATTTTAAATATCAACGGAATAAATTATTAATCTGTGGAAATCTGTGTAATCTGTAGTGAAATCAAACTCACTCAGGAATGAAACTTCTTCTTACGCAGCCAATAATCCAATCCGAGCAGGAGCAGAACCAAAGTTGCAATATAGCTATAGAAAACCATCATCGGAGAAGCGGTATCAGACCAATCGACTCTGGACAAACACTCCTTTAAGTTGAATTCTAATTTGAAAACGAGTGTATAGACCGCCATCCCTATCAATAGCAATATACCCAGAATCATGCCGCAAAGCATAGTCCGTTCTTTCCGTTTCCGCTGTTTTTCGGCCTCCAGTCGAACCTGTTCCATCATCCGGTAATTAAAATTGGACGGCAGATTACCAGGTTGCCTTTTCCGAAGGGCCTGCTTCAATGCATTTTCCGTACATTTCTTATTTGCTTCCATAATTACTCATCTCCGTTCATTAATAAATAAATCTTTTTGCGGGTACGGTGCAACTTCACCTTGACATTTCCCGATGAAAGTTTCAGCACCTCTCCTATCTCCTCTATCGACTTCTCTTCAAAATAGAAAAGTGTAATCAAGACTTTTTCCTCAACATTCAGCAAGTCGATGGCTTGCATCAGTTTCGCAGTCCGTTCTTCGTCATCGGTAGGACAAAGTATTTCGTCGGCCTTTTCATCGGGTACATTATTTATGGTACCTTCCTCAATATAAAGAAATTCCTGTTTCTTTTTGCGGGTAGCGGATACAGCCGCATTATAAGCAATCCGATAAAGCCAGGTAGAGAAGCGGCACTCTCCCTTATAACTGTCAAGACAGCGGAAGGCTTTCAGAAAAACATCCTGTACCAACTCTTCCGCATCTTCGGGACAACCGACAATCTGCACAATCAGCACATAAAGCGGACGGCTGTAACGGTCGAGAAATACAGAAAAAGCTTCTGTGTCCCCGTTCAGTATCCGTGCTATGTATTGTGTTTCTTCGTTCTGTACCATGATATTCGGTTAGACGCAAACGAATCAGAAAGGTTACAGGCAAAAAAATATTTTTTTCTTTGTAACCTTTCCGTAGTCTATTGCGTCAAACTGTGCAAAGAACGGAATTATTCACTTAAAAACATACGATTATGATGGATTTCATTACAGTCCCCTTAGTTGTGGGTATCATTACCTTAGGTATTTACAAATTGTTTGAACTTTTTGCGTGCAGACGCGAACGCATCACTCTTATTGAAAAGTTAGGAGAGAAAATGTCAGAAGGCAATCTCGAACTGAATGGGAAGATTTGTTTGCCTGACTATAACCGTTCTCAATTGTCATTCGGAACCTTGAAAGGTGGCTGCCTGCTATTGGGAGTAGGACTGGGGCTATTAACCGGTTTCATTATCAGTTATGTAAGCATCTCTCCATATGACTTTGGTAGATTCGACAGGGGATATACCCGCGAAATGATAGGAGTTATCTACGGATCATGCACACTTCTCTTCGGAGGAGCTGGATTAGTGACTTCTTTTTTGATAGAACGGAATTTCTGCAATAAAAAGAAAGAGGAATAAAAAATAATCCCCGGAATACAATACCAATGGACTGTTCCGGGGATTTTTTTCACAATAAGCAGCATCATCTACCCAATATAAACATTTACACAGAGGTAAACATAAAGTTCCTCCTCTTCTTGTTCAAACTCAATCTTATCTTCTCTGGCTAACCAGCCCAGAGCTGCCCCCAATTCCTTATCCTTCAACCCGGATTTCCTTTTCAGATTGCCATAACTCCATTTGTCATTGTTGCTCAACAATTGCCAAACTTTTCCGGCATTCAAGCCAATTTCATTCTTATCCATTTGATACAAAAGTTTAAAGGTTAAAACACATAAAGTTACTATTTACGCGGTGTAAGTTAACAAAATTATGTAAGCATTGTTACTACAAAAACACTAAAAACATACTACATACGATATTTTTAACATAAAATCTATCTTATATACCAATATACCAAGGTTATTAGCATACGTTAAATATACAACTTTTTGATATAATCACCTGTTATTGCATCATTGAATAACCTAAACTGAATGATAGATATGGGAAAGAAGGTAGCAGAACAGCTTGTCGACACTCTGATTGAGGCAGGCGTCAGAAGAATTTATGCAGTAACAGGCGACAGCCTGAACGAAGTGAATGAAGCCGTCAGGCAAAACGAAGCAATGAAGTGGATACATGTACGTCATGAAGAGACCGGTGCGTATGCCGCAGGTGCGGAAGCACAACTGACCGGACTGCCGGGATGTTGTGCAGGAAGCAGCGGACCGGGACATGTCCATTTAATCAATGGGCTTTACGATGCTCACCGTTCGGGAGCTCCTGTGATAGCCATTGCATCAACTATTCCAACCGGAGAATTCGGAACTGAATATTTTCAGGAAACCAATACGATCAAGCTATTCAATGACTGTAGTTTCTATAACGAAGTAGCTACTACTCCCCAACAGTTTCCCCGCATGCTGCAATCGGCCTTGCAAACAGCCACTACCCGAAAAGGAGTAGCCGTAATCGGGCTTCCCGGTGACTTGGCAAAGAAACCGGCAGCCCAAGTAGAGTCCTCTGAACAGATTTATCCGTTAGCTTCGTCCGTATGTCCGGCCGAAGAAGACCTGATCCGGATGGCCGGCATGCTGAATCACTACGGACGCATCACCTTGTTTTGTGGTATAGGCTGTAAAGGAGCACATGAGGAAATCATCCGGATGTCCGAGATTCTAAATGCTCCTGTCGCGTATACTTTTAAAGGAAAAATGGAAGTACAATATGACAATCCCTATGAAGTAGGTATGACCGGACTGCTGGGTATGCCTTCCGGCTATTACAGCATGCACGAAGCAGAAGTGCTTGTCATGCTCGGAACCGATTTCCCCTATTCCGCCTTTTTACCCGATGATATAAAAATCGTCCAGGTGGATATTAAACCCGAAAGACTGGGACGACGTGCCAAAGTGGATCTGGGGCTTTGTGGAGATATACGCTCTACTCTCCGTGCCTTATTGCCCATGCTACAACAGAAAAAGGATGACTCTTTTTTACGCAAACAGCTGAAACGCTACGAAGGAGTAAAGAAAGATCTGGCTGCCTATACGGAAGATAAAGGCAAAATGGATCAGATTCATCCGGAATATGTGATGTCCGAAATCAATAAGATTTCATCCGATGACGCCATCTATACGGTAGATACAGGTATGACGTGTGTATGGGGAGCCCGCTATCTGCAAGCGACCGGAAAGCGGCACATGCTGGGCTCTTTCAATCATGGTTCGATGGCAAATGCCCTGCCCCAAGCTATAGGAGCAGCGTTGGCTTGCCCGGACAGACAGGTAATCGCCCTTTGTGGTGACGGAGGATTATCCATGACATTGGGAGATCTGGAGACTGTGGTACAATATAAACTTCCTATAAAAGTGATTGTGTTCAACAATCGGTCCTTGGGAATGGTAAAACTGGAAATGGAAGTGGACGGACTGCCGGATTGGCAGACGAATATGCTGAATCCTAACTTCGCACAAGTAGCCGAAGCAATGGGTATGACAGGCTTCAATGTTTCCGATCCGGAAGAGGTATTAAATACATTATGTAATGCATTCGAACTGGAAGGTCCCGTATTGGTAAATATCATGACCGACCCGAATGCTTTGGCCATGCCTCCGAAAATAGAATTAGGCCAAATGGTAGGCTTCGCCCAATCCATGTATAAACTACTGATCAACGGACGCTCACAGGAAGTTATCGATACGATCAATTCGAACTTTAAACATATCAGAGAGGTATTTTAATGATGAACAGGGTTGGTTGAATGATGAATGGTAAACGATGAACGGTAAATAATGGATACTGCCTTATGATCCATACCTTGCGTTCATCGTACACCATTCAGCGTTCATCATTTATCATATACAGCCTTTAACAACCACGCCAATTGTACTCCCAGGTCTTTCATATTTCTCAACCCTTCTGCATCATCATAAACTTCTCCCGGCATTTCACCAATACCGAAGTTCCAGTAAGTAGATCCGGGAACAATCATTCCGCTTCCGAGCATAAAACGGTTAAGTTCATCATAAACCGTTACGGCACCACCTCTGCGGACACTAATCACGGCAGCTCCAACTTTACGTGTCAGTGTACGCCCTTGTCCGATAGTGGTCAACCCCAATCGGTCCATAAAAGCTTTCATCTCCGCGCTCACACTACCATAGTAAGTAGGTGATGCCAGAATTATTCCGTCTGCCTCCTGGGCTTTTCGGATAAACTCATTCATTGGGTCGGTCTTGATGACACATTGTCCGTCCTTTGTCTTGAAACAAGTATAACATGAAGCACAGCCACGCAGCAACTTCCCACCCAACTGTACCAATTCGGTTTCTATACCGGCTTCCTGTATAGGTTTAAACACTTCATTAATTAGCATCTCTGTATTGCCACCTTTACGGGGACTTCCGTTAAACGCCACAATTTTCATTTTGTCTGTTCTTTTATAGGTTTAAAATGCAAATATAAATTAGTAAAATATGTTAGAGTAAAAGTGCCCTTGGTTCCGGCCCTCCTATTTTGTTTTATTATTGATACACAAGCACAATTTAACACAATTTACCGCAGTTAACGTACGATGACTCCTTAGGGATTAATCTGACTTACATCAACAGCAATCACGCCTCTAAGAGGGGTTACATATATCCCTTGACGGTTACATCCACCCACTATGTAAAGCGTATTTTTCCAGTAGAAAAGCCCTGCATTTTCCACGTCCAAAGCAGCCAGTTCGTAAATACGCACTGTATCTGTTTCAATATTGTAAACCTGTAAGTTGCGATTCTCAAAAATATAAATATAGCTGCCATCAGAAGCCAGTCCGGGATAGGAAACTCCATCTTTCAGGTCACACAATCGTTGCCATTCCCCCGTCCGCAAATCGTAACTCGCAGCTGTCCACATAGGTGCTGTATGGTAACCACCCCAAAAATAAACCTTATCTCTCACCAGAATGCCATTCATTCTGCCACACCGCCCGGCAGGAATGGTATCTTCCAGTTCATACCAGACACCTCGTTTCAAATCGAGCATGTGTATTTTATTAGAAAAAACTTTCTCTTTTATAGCCCCTCCCATCGCATACAAACAGTCACCGTAAATGAAAGAAGTGAAATCAACTGCCTGATGGGGATTGACGGGATCGACATACAACGTATCCTTATCCAAATCATAAATTTCCATTGTAGCATCTGTATACTCCAACTGCCGGTTAGTGGAAAATCTTTTCCCTCCTAAAACAAAAACTTTGCTATTATAGAAATGGGCAACATGGCCGGCACGCGGTATAAAGCCTTTAGCACATTTCTTCCACATATCGGTTGCAATATCATACACATACATATTGGAAGAACGATACTCCCAGGCTTCAGTACCTTGCCTGTATTTATTGGATGCCATTCGGACCAGTGTTTCATCACCGCCAACCACATAAATCTTCCCTGCATGCAGAAATCCGCCGTAAGAGTATAAAGGCTTGGGTAAAGGAGCTAGTGAAGTCCACTCCAGGAAGAATGGCGGACGCTCTCCGCTAACCACTACCTCATGCAGCAATTGGGGATGCTCATATAGAGTCACTTTATATTCGAGACGCTGTAATTGGGGTAATGTACACTTCAACGGCAAATAGCCGACATGCGAAAAGACGATGGTATCACTTTTCGTCATCATATCACAGCTAAAGAAAAATTCTCCTTTTCGGTCTGTCGATCCGATTCCAACGGAATCTTTCTGCAAGTAAATATTCACACCGGACAAGAGCCGTCCCTTTACACCATCCACAACAACTCCTTTAGTTTGAGCATCAACAACTGGTCCCCCCAAAAAGAGAGCACATAGAAATAAAGCCGCACGCGAATACTTTGTCAACATATTGATCCCCCAAAATATGAGCTACAACTCCATCACCATCAATATCGGATTATCATCCTCCCTTATCTTTACTCCCGGAATTTCACCCATAGCTTCATCCGCCGGAATAAAAAAAGCAAGTTTATTTCCACTTATATAAGCAGGTAATAATTTGATGATTGTACCCGAAGGTAAACGAAATTGGATTCCACGGAACACTGTAAACTGATTGGGACGGGTCAAGATACTTCTCGACACGATTTGATTCGTTTTCCGGCTCCATATTTCGCCCAGAACTTGCTCTTTGTATGCATACTGCAAATAATAATATCCCGGGAAAGTACTAATAGATAATCCTTTAATAAATGGATCATATTGATTCCACTTCATGAATTGCTTTACATCTTCCGAAGACGGCGCATATTTGCCTTTACGAAGGATAAAGTCAAGTTTCAATCCGTCCGGAGTCAAAAGAAAAACACTATCGCTATTAATGTGATTAAACAAACAAAGATCAGGACTGCACGCTTTTATACTGCTATTCAACATAGTAGCTCCCCGTGTAATATAATCGGCCGTCGAATCAAAAGGTAAAATGGAAGACTTCACCCGCAACGCCGTATCCGTCACAATAACTTCTGATTTACCTTTACTGAAACTACCACGAAAAAAATAAGAATCGCCCTGCATGTGCAATAAATAATTAAATTCGGAATCGGCCAAATTAATCTCCCGGAAGAACTTCCCCTGCTTATTATAGATGATATGTTTATAACTGCCATTATCAAAAACACGAATAGTGGAATCTTTTAGATGGTATACGACTGAAGATAAATAAACATATTCTCCGGGCCCATTGCCTACATGCCTGAAGCTATTTAAGAAATTACCTTTATAATCGACACAATTTATCCATTGACTTTTCCCTTCCGAAATAATGCACATATCATCATCGAGATACTCTATTACAGGATGACCGTCCATCAGATGAGAAGAGGACAATGGTATATAAGTAATCTTTTTGGCCACACTATTCCACATAAACGTATCAGGAACTTGTTTATGGATTGCCGAAGCAAAATCCAATACAGGTATAGTATCTCCTTTTATTTTGTGGCCACCGGTATCAATCCCCGGCTGAGAAGTACAAGCTATCACCCCCAAAGCAACGAACCATAGAAATATAAGATGTGCCTTCATATATAAGTTTGTTTTGGTTTGAATATACGAATGTACACAAATATATAATCTCGGCAAAGCGTTCCACGCAATATCCGCAAAGGTCAACAAAAAAAGCTGCTTCCGTTTCCGAAAGCAGCTTTCTTTTTTCAATCCTGGGAATAAATTACATCATTCCACCCATTCCTCCCATTCCGGGAGCGCCCATCGGCATTTCGGGTTTATCTTCTTTCTTTTCTACAATCACACATTCGGTAGTCAGGAACATACCTGCGATAGAAGCGGCATTCTCCAAAGCAACACGTGTTACTTTAGCAGGATCTACCACACCGGCTGCATGAAGGTTTTCGTAAACATCCAAACGGGCATTATAGCCATAGTCACCTTTACCTTCACGAACTTTCTGAACTACTACAGCACCTTCTTTACCGGCATTGGCTACAATCTGACGCAACGGTTCTTCAATAGCACGTTTAATGATTTCGATACCGGTTGTTTCGTCGGCATTGTCGCCTTTCATACCTTCCAAAGCATCGATTGCACGGATGTAAGTTACGCCACCACCCGGTACGATACCTTCTTCAATAGCAGCACGAGTAGCGCGAAGAGCATCGTCCACACGGTCTTTTTTCTCTTTCATCTCTACCTCAGAAGCAGCACCTACGTAAAGAACAGCTACACCACCTGACAGCTTAGCCAGACGTTCCTGCAATTTCTCACGGTCATAATCTGATTTAGTAGCAGCAATCTGAGCCTTGATCTGGTCGCAACGTTCTTTGATGTTTTCTTTAGCACCGGCACCGTTTACAATTGTAGTGTTGTCTTTAGAAACAGTCACTTTGTCAGCAGTACCTAACATTTCGATAGTAGCCTGTTCCAGTTTCAGACCCTTTTCTTCGCTGATCACCACACCACCGGTCAATACGGCAATGTCTTCCAGCATTTCTTTTCTGCGGTCACCGAAGCCTGGAGCTTTTACTGCACAAATCTTCAACTGAGAACGCAGACGGTTCACTACCAATGTAGTCAATGCCTCACTATCTACATCTTCCGCGATAACCAACAAAGGACGGCCTGACTGTACAGCCGGTTCGAGGATAGGCAAGAAATCTTTCAGGTTAGAAATCTTCTTGTCGTAAATCAGGATGTAAGGTTTCTCCATCTCACATTCCATCTTCTCCGTATTAGTCACGAAGTAAGCCGACAGATAACCGCGGTCGAACTGCATACCTTCTACCACACCGATAGTAGTATCAGTACCTTTAGCCTCTTCAATAGTAATTACGCCATCTTTAGAAACTTTACGCATGGCATCAGCAATCAGTTTACCGATAACCGGATCATTATTAGCGGAAACAGTAGCAACCTGCTCGATCTTGTCATAGTTATCACCAACTTTCTCTGCCTGATTTTTAATAGAATCAACCACTTTGACAACAGCCTTGTCAATACCACGTTTGATATCCATAGGGCTTGCACCGGCAGTTACATTCTTCAAACCTTCTGCTACGATAGCCTGAGCCAAAACAGTTGCAGTAGTTGTACCATCACCGGCATCGTCACCTGTTTTAGAAGCAACTTCCTTTACCAACTGTGCACCGGTATTCTGGTAAGCATCTGTCAGTTCAATTTCTTTTGCCACTGTCACACCATCTTTAGTGATGTGAGGAGCACCGAATTTTTTCTCAATAATTACATTACGTCCTTTCGGGCCCAGTGTTACTTTTACCGCATTTGCCAAAGCATCAACACCTTTTTTCAATTGATCGCGAGCTTCGATATTGAATAATATTTCTTTTGCCATAATGATTTTACTATTTAATTAATTGATTAAACACTACGTTTATTAACCCAAAACAGCGAGAACATCGCTCTGACGCATGATAAGGTATTTTGTACCTTCTACTTCAAGTTCTGTTCCGGCATACTTTCCATAAAGAACCGTATCGCCTGTTTTTAATACCATTTCTTCGTCTTTCGTACCGTGACCAACTGCCACAACTTCACCCTTCAAAGGTTTCTCTTTTGCTGTATCAGGAATAATGATACCACCAATTGTTTTTTCTTCTGCAGGTGCAGGGAGTATCAGCACTCTGTCTGCTAATGGTTTAATGTTCATAGTTACTTTTTATTTTTTATATGTTATACTTATTATAGTAATATTTTGTCCTTTTAGCAGGACGAATAACCTATTGCGAAAAGTGTGCCAAAAGGGAAGAATGATTGTTTGTCAGAGAAGGACTGCCAAAATGACTGATGACATTGGAAAAACAGGCGCTTACTTAATAGGTAAGAGAATGATAAGTCATTCATTTTATCGTTGCAAATGTATGGATTATTTTTAATGTATCCAAAATATTTCTTTTCTTTTTTTTAAATGAAACTATTTAATATTTGCCTTTTACACTAGTTCTTTTTATTAAATTGTTATCTATGAATGATTTTTAAAGTAAATATAATTCCTTATTATAAAATAATATATATCTATATGACTGTTTCTTGCCATGAGATTATGAATTTAACTCAAAACTACCCGTAAGAGCATATGTCCATAAAATAAATTCTCTTACCTATTAAGTATGAGAAAAGTCTTTTCCTAATCTTTATTATTACGTTATCGTATAACGCCTCTGTAAGAGGTAAGAGCGTAGCGTGCCTTATCAACAAATCATTTTTTAATTTCTTATCAAAACGCTTTGTAACCTCAACATTGCTGTTTTTGTATTACGCCAACTTACACAAGGGGGAGTATCTCCCATTCGATTATTCATCAAAGCAATAACAAATACTCAACATTATGAAAACATTAAAACTATTGTTTATTACTGCATTGTCTGCAATGACTCTAAGTTGCAGCGAAAAAGCTACAACAGAAATTCCTGAAACAGAATTGAGAAACATCAGTTGTACCACTCAATTAACAACTCATTCTTCCGCCCAAACAAGAGGATCCGCACCAACAAGTCTGGACGAGGACCATTTCGTGCTGTATGCATTCAAAAAAAACGGAGAAGGTAACTTTAGTTATGAAGAGGCTAAACACCCAGCAGCTGCCATTAATGGGGAAACCTGGAAATATAATGCTGCATTTCCGGTAGGTACCTATAAATTTATTGCATTTTACAATCTGGACGAAAGCAACCGAACTAATCTCAATGAAATTATAGAAAACATAAAAAATATAAGTTGGGAGACTGTATTAAAAAGTATCGTAATTACCCATTACCCCTCTACCACTTCCCAATACCAAACGGACATGAATGAAATTTTCTGTGGTAATACGGAAGAGATAAATATTTCCAGTGGTGTAGGCGGAGATGACAATGAAATAAAAATAGAATTAACTTTGGCACGTATTGTATCACGCATAGATATTAAGTTTATCAAAGTAGCGTCAAACAATCCCACAATAGAAGTACCATATAAAACAGGTAATATATTTGGAAGTACAGAGGCGAACCCATTGACATCGTTGATCTTCAAGCCAACAAATATCCCTCTCAAATATAACCTTTATGGAGAAAATCCGGACTATACAGCAGGCATCCCATGTGAAGTAACCTACAATACTCCTACATTTCGATATGGAGAATCCGGCGCGGATGCAGTAAAGTCAACAGAGTACCAACCATTCCCTAAAGATGCAGATGCAATCAACCAAAATATGGAAACTAATATCAAAAATGGTATAGCAAACGGTGGAGCCTACTTTATGGGATCTTACTTACTACCATTTTCACCATCTGTTTCTCAAACGCTGAACGCCAACATTCAACTTAACAAAGCAAATCAGGAAAGAACGATCAAAGTCCCTTCGTTCACAGTCACCAAAAACTATGTTTCTGTGATTACCATTAAATTAAATTCTTCGACTGAAGCCGAAAACAATGGTGAAGGTAATGATGACGAACATCTATTCAACCCAAAATCTACTTTCATTGTAGAAATAGAAAAAACTTATGACGGTATCCATCAAACGGATGTTGATGTCGAATAAATCCACTAAAATCCTTCTGCAGAGCCTAATATGATGAAACACTACATCGGACAATTACTTTTGGGAACACTTGTGCTGGGAAGTGCCTGTACTAACCACCGGGAAATAATCGAAGGAGATACTTCCGTCAATGTCACATTTAAGGCCCAACAGTCACCTTCCACCAAAGGAGGAGATGACGACGAAATGTCAGTTCTCATATTTAAAAAAGAAGAGAACCAATTTACCAAAACAGAAAGTATCCAAGAGAGTCCATGGTTTACCGAGAAAGAACACTTGCAAAAAAACATCTTATTGCCAACAGGAATCTATCGATTTCTGTTGGCAAAAGGATTTTCTCAAAATGCGGTAAGTTCTGAAAAAATTTCATTCGTGACCGAAGATAATCCGGAAAATCTAATTTCAACTTCATATGACCGGAACTATTATTTTCAGTATCCTACCCATGTTGTAAACGAACAAACGGAACTCAATCACTGCACAACAGCCCTCTTTACGGACTCAGACCAAGAAGAGATCCAAGACAGTCAGACAGAATATGATTTATCAACAACGAATCAAGCACAAATTTCCCGGAAAATAAACCATTTACAAGGACAATTATGCTTTATTGTGCAAAGAGCCAGAAAAGAAAACGGACAATACATATCAATTGATTCACCTGAAAACACCTTTGATAATGCACTGAAAAAGATTGATGGCATCAATCTTACAATAGAAGGAAGCAGTAGCCGCTGCTATTTAAGTGAAACCGGATTAATCTTTAAAAATCCGATGTCCTACCACTGTTCGGCACGGCTTCAAGACGGAAATTTCTCTTTTAAAAAGTTTGATGTAGACAAATTTGTTTCTCTGTTCAGTCCGGCTATTGAAAAAGCAGACTATCAAAAGTACCAAGGAGCAGCTTATTGCGAAGGTCCGCTACTATTCCCTGCCCCTCTCAATCAAACGATTTGCATAACCATCGATATCGATTACACAGGAACTCTGAAGAGCAAAACTTTCACATTAAAAAATATCACTTTAGAACGCAACAAGATGTACCTGTTCACCCTTTGGATTTTAAATGAAAATATTGATATTTCCATTTCCCCTGACGCCGAACTGAATTTAGAAGAACTAAAATTCAATAGTCAGGTTGCCGGTAACGACGGATTTTGGAACTAACAACACACAGGCAATGAAACCACATACACTTTTTCTGATTTTAGGAATTCTATTGTTGGGGGTCTTTTCGTGTGAACAACCCGAAGGAGCCCCTGAAACTTCAGCCTTCAGCCTTAGTCTGGTGCCTCCTGCCGGAGAGGTAGTCCCCGGTGATAATACAGTATTACCCCAATTGGTTTACCATCTTTTCATTTTCCGTTCCGAAACTTCTACCCCTTCATCCAATGATGGTTCCGATTATATCTTTTGGGAACGGACCGAAGAGAAAGGGCTCGATCTGGAAGAAATCCAAAACTACACATTATCCATCCCGACCGAATATACTGATCGATTTTATCTGTTACTACTCCATGCCACTCCGAAACAGAAACCGGAGTCTGTAGTCTTAAGTGGAGAAGGTATGACTTTCACAGACTCAGAGATCAGTATGGTTAGAGAAAACGATAACAGCTATATTCCTCTTTCCAAAGATAACTATTATGCCATCCAGGCTCTTACCCCGGAAGACATAACACAAGGAAAAACTTCTATCGAGTTCAAATTAAAACGGGCAGTGGGTGAACTGGTTTTTGATGTAATGAAGTGCGATGAAAAGGGTAATCCCATCGATATTGACGCAGAATGCTCCTCAACTTTAGACAGAGTATTTCAAATAGATATGGAGGTAAGCGGAGTGACACCCAAAGTGTCTTTAACCAACGAAACGAAAAAGCCGGAACGAATTGATATTTGTTTCTCTAAAACAGTCACTCTCAAAGAGGATACATACTTCCCTGTTTTCGAAAGCAATAAAGGAATCATAGAGTTACTTAACGATGCTCCGTTGGATATTGATAATAAAGCCGTAAATGGAGCAACGCGCATCTGTGGTCCATACCTCTTCTCCAAGATAACTTTAGATAATCCGGAAACAGGAGTGGCAGAGATAGAAGAAGGAGTCAAAGCTGTCCTCAAATTTTCGTATTATGACACAACTCCATTTCCCCCCGGAAGTTACAATACCAAAAAACTCACTCTATCTCTTACCGACAAACCATTGACTATCGTGAAAGACCATTATACTGTAACCAATATACGCCTTCGAAACAATCGTATCATAGATCTTTCTGTTTCGGGTAATTACGGAATAGACTGGAAATGGGACTAAAAAATAATGAGAATATGATGAGACATAGATTATTATATACTCTATCAGGATGGATAAGTCTATTATTCTTATATACCTCCTGTAGTAATGAGGTGGAATTCCCTGATAGTAAGGATGAACTGGTTACAGTCCGATTAACTGCCACTATAAACAGTAAAGAGTTCTCAACAGACAACGAAATTGTACCGATGAGGACACGAACCAACAGCATAGCAGACTACAATGTGACAGCAATCAACGATAGCCGATTGATCATTATAAAAGAAGTAGATAACTCCACATGGGTGATAGAAGAGATAGAAGATAAGGTTATTCCCCAAGGATACATAAAATCTTCCGATTCATTTAACTATACTCTCCAAAAGACACTACGCCCGGGAAATTATAAATTTATACTTCTCATTAATGGTCCGAAAAACAATACATTACAACCTAATCAAAGCTTTACAGAAAGCGATATTCCATGGCTAACAAGCCTTGATACAGACTATTGCAGTTATGAAATATTTTTTGCAACATCAGACATTGTTACGATTAAAAAAACTGAAAAACTTGAAGACTCCGGTCATCACCACCCATTAACAGAACAATTAACTCTAAAGCGATATTCTTCATTAATACGCCTATCTACAACAGGAGACGACTTCTGGGGAATCTTCGATAAAGAAACAGAGATTAATTATTCCATAAAAGAACAAAGCATTACTGGAATAAATCTACTTGGTCAAACTGTCACAAAAGATACTGAGTTATCTTTCGGTAAATTAAAAACAATTATAAGACAAGCATTTCAGTATCAAGTCGGTGATCAGACCATGTTTTTCACTTACTTTGGAGTGAGAGAGGAGGATAAATTAAAAAACATATTAACCCCACCCGAAGGTAAAAACATTACTGTAACCATCTTCCAGGACAACGATCAAACACCGCCTACTATTGAAGTCGAAACCCAAGCGATGCGCAATCAAGTGACGACTCTTATCCTAAATAAAGTAGGATCTGCTTTAAACTGTCAATCTCTCATAATAGGTACACCCGATAATTGGGATCCTAATAATATTCCATGGGGACACATAGAACTCAATTTCTCAAAATGAAAACAAACCGTCTTTTATACCTTCTTTCTTTCATTCTACTTTTTAGCAGTTGCTGGAAAGAAGATTTGAAAAACTGCTGGATGGGTGACGTTACCTTGACAATTGCAGCTGAAAAATTCCAGCAGCCGGCTACCGATAAAGGGCAATTGGAAGATAATCTGTCTGCCAGAATCAGTAGCATCCGTTATTATCTCTATAAAGATAACACACTGGTCCAGTCCGGAATTATAGACAATGCAACTGACCTGGACACTGATACGCATCCACTGAGCTTTCCCAAACTGGCATTCGGAGAGTATTGCCTGGGACTTGTTGCCAATGCTTCAGAAGAGGAACTTTCTGACACGACTACCCCCGAGGCACTCAATTTAAACTATCCGGGAGCCGAACAAACAAAAGATTATTTTACATCCTGTTATGATTTTACCGTTGATTGTGAATGCGGTTATCAAGACTTCGTAATTCTTCGACGTACTCAAGCCGTAACTCAATTCCAATTGAAACAGTTACCCAAAAACATTACCGGAATCGCAGTAGAAATGCATAAAGTAGCGGCAACCTGTCAGATTGATACTTTATATAAAGGTGAAACAATAGCCGAATACCATACCACAGTCACAGAAGCCACTAACGCAGAAGGTATCGTTTCTTTCAATATAGGTACCTTCCCAACAACCGGAACAGAGAATGCCAGCATTATCCTTAAATTATATGCCGATGGTAAGTCCGATTCTCCGGTTTACCAGAACACACTAAACAATGTACGCATTCTACGTAACCAACTGACCCGTATCAGCACAGATTTTAACTATACCATTCTGGGGAACTCCGGCTTCTCCGTGACCATCAATCCTGACTGGGATGGTACAAATAATGACGATGAAACAATCATACCCTAACTTTAGACATTAACGCAGTAAATCATGAAAAAGAGAATACGAACTCTGATTATTATCTTATTACAAACTTTCATGCTTGTTCGTCTATCAGCCCAAACATCGCATACCATTAGTGGTATCGTGAAAGACAAGGAAGCCGCTCCTATTTCAGGAGTAAGTATTCAGGTAGATGGTCAGAAATGGAAAGCCTCTACGGGGAAAGAAGGAAAATTCACACTGGAGATCCCACAAAATTCCATCATCACTTTTTCCTCCGTCGGTTATGAAACAGTCACTATTCACTCCGGTAAAGAAAAATGGCTGGAGATCATTCTCAAAGAATCACAAAGCCTGTTGCCCGAAATCATGGTTACATCCACATTAAAGAGCAGTATGAAATTTGTTTTCGCTCCGTCCGATCTGGAATTAATCAAAGATGTGCTCTATCTTAAAACCCGATATAAGATTCCTTCCAAACGATTTCAAAACGACTCCCGGGTTATCATTCAGCCAATTCTGGTAAACAGTAGCCAGGGAACCCGAAAAGACTTTTCCCCCATTGTATACGACGGTAAAAACTACGACATCCTGCTTCGCCGTGGAAATATCTGTGGTGATCCGTCAGAAAAAGAATATTATTCCCGTTTCGCACAAGTCATAAACCCTGACTCGATCTGTAATCAGACATTGACTTATGCCGATTCATGCACAGTAGATAACATCAATGACTTATACACAACAGAAGTGCATATCAAGATAAGTACTTTTTGTAAAGACGAATATCGGGACACAGTCCGTATCACAAACGGCATTATTTATCCGATGCGTTTTTTCAACTATAATCTGAGTGCAATGGATTTGGACAACAGCTATATACCCAAACAAACCCCTCTCAACTTCAATGAGAAAGGAGAAATGCATCTCCGGTTCCGTCCTGAAGATGCGAATATTTACGAAAATGAAGGAAGAAACGCTGAAGAACTCAGGAAAATGAGAAAAGCACTGGATGATATCGATAAAGATCGTACTAAAACACTGACAACTTTTCAGATCACAGGATACACTTCTCCCGAAGGAACGTATGAATACAATCTTAAACTGGCTAAAAAAAGAATGAAAAACGCAGCAGAGAAAGTATTCGAAAATATTTCCGAAGAAACAATCAGGAAGGCCAAAGTTGAAAATGATGCCATAGTAGAATCATGGAATACGATTTGCGAACTAATGGAAAAAGACAGCATCAAAGAAGTTACCCAACTCAAAGATCTGATCAGACGCGCCCGGGGAAACCATAATGAAATATCCTGGGGGGCCAGACGAATGAAAATTTATCCGCTTATTCGCGACCGCTACCTACCCCGCTTGCGAAGAGTCGAATATTTCTACGAGTATTCTGAACTGCGTACACTCAACAGAGATGAAATCAATGCTCTCTATCGGAAAGACCCCAAAAAATTAACGGCAAGTGAGTTCTGGAGTTACATCATGAATCAAAAAGAAATCACTGACGAAAAAAGAGAAGCTTTATACAGAGAAGCCCTCTCGGTACATCCCGACCTAATGATTGCAGCCAACAATCTGGCATCACTCTTAATAAAACAAAACCGTGCCGATACAACTCTACTGAAACCCTTTATCACGCAGGATGCCCCTTCGGCCATACTGGTCAACCAAACTGTATCCTATCTACAAAAGCGGGATTTCAAAAAAGCAAACCATTTTGCAGGACTTCTGCCTGATAATAAAGAGACCGAAATGGTGAAAGCACTTGCTGCCGCCATGGATGGAAAGTATCAGGAAGCTTATCCCACTTTCGAGAAACAAGGGGGAATCAATCAGGTCATCCTACTGCTGAGCATGAAGCAAAACCAAAAAGCCTGGGAAATCCTGAAAAACATAGAAGATACTTCTCCCGAGACCGAATATGTCAGAGCAATCGCTGCAAACAGGTTGGACAACATAGGCGAAGCTGTTACTCACCTGAGGAACGCCATCGCCCAAAAACCGTCTTTAAAAGAAATTGCTTTAAAAGATGGAGACGTATTAGATTTACTGGATTTATTAGATATAGATAAGAAATAATGTATGAAAAAGAAAGCCTTCTTCCTACTTTTGCTATTGCTTATTCCGCTGCCCTCCATACTTTCACAAGAAATAGCATTGAGAACCAATGCCCTCTCCTGGGCAACCACCACTGTAAACCTGGGAGCTGAATTCAAAATCTCACCTCGGCTAACTGCAGGAACAGATATCATGTATAAAGGGTGGACTTTTTTATCCGACAATCGTAAAATGGGTGGTTTCTTAGTTCAACCGGAAATCAAATATTGGTTTTGCATCCCTTTCTATAAACACTTTATGGGACTTCATGCCCATTATGGCCAGTACAATGGAGGATTCAGTAAATATCGCTATCAGGGAGATTTATACAGGATCGGGATATCTTATGGCTACCAATGGATCTGGAAAAAACGATGGAACATTGAAGTGTCCGCCGGAATAGGATATGCATCTATAAATTATGATAAATATGAACGTCCCAAATGTGGATTATTCCTTGGACAAGACCATTCCAACTACTTCGGATTAACCAAGCTCGGATTCAGTCTTATTTATATACTCAAATAGCAAGTACTTTCCATAAATAATTTCATAGTTCTCTAAAAATCTAATGTTAAAAAGTAAGCGGATTGTCTGTGACGGATAATCCGCTTTTTATTCATTCATCCAGCAAAGCTTTTTTGAAATCATCAATCTTATGCCGTGCCTCAACAGGCATTTCCGGATAATGCAAATCAAGTTCACCCATGCGTTCACAAAGAATCCGCCCCACAGCATAACGCATGAACCATTTATTATCAGCCGGAATCACATACCACGGTGCATCTTCCGTCGAAGTATGAGTCAGCATATCCGAATAAGCCTTCATATAATCATCCCAATAGCTACGCTCTTTCAAATCGGAAGTAGAAAATTTCCAGTTCTTTGCCTCATCTTCCAGCCGTGCCAAAAAGCGTCTCTTCTGTTCATCTTTCGAAACATTCAGGAAGAATTTGATAACAATCGTACCATTCTCCGTCAGATAGCGTTCATAATCATTTATCTGACGATAGCGCTTTTTCCAGAATTTCGGAGTGACATCTTCCAAACTGGTGACACCCGGCAACTTATTAGACAAAATAATCTCAGGATGTACCTTGGCAATCAACACATCCTCATACTGCGAACGATTGAATATACCGATACGCCCTCTTTCCGGCAGGCATCTGTTGATACGCCAAAGATAATCATGGTCGAGTTCTTCGGCTGATGGTTGTTTGAAAGAGTATACCTGACAACCCTGCGGATTGATACCGGACATTACATGTTTAATTGTTCCGTCCTTTCCGGCAGCATCCATTGCCTGAAAAATGACGAGGACCGAATATCGGTCCTGTGCATACAGTTTCCCCTGCAAAGCAGAAAGTTTCTCAATATCTTCAGCCAGTAATGCCCCAGCTTCCTGTTTGGTCAAATCGCCTGTAAAGTGAGTATCAAATTCCGAAACGGTATGTTCCGCTCCGGGAGTAGCCAACAGCCTTTTCAAGATTTCTTTTTTCATTTCGCCAATCTGTTTATTATCTTCTTCGGACGTTATTTAGCTAATCACTAACCAATTCGATAATTGAAGTACTTTCCTGAAATCTTCTGGATGAATAGGCCATTGAGAAAGCGATATAGACCAACAGGGCAAGAGCAGTGACAACCAGCAACGTCCTGATTAGAATGAAATGCTGTCTTTGTTTTAACTCGTTTGTATCCATTTCTGATCCTTTCTTTTTAGAGTGCAACCTTTTACAGTGACACCTGTTATAATCCGGTAATAAAGATACAAAGAATCGGGCAAAAAAGTTTCATCCGATTAGCTAATTAAACCAAAGGAGGCTTAAATTCTATTCTTTACCTCCTGACTTTAAATTCTGCAACGAACGGACAGCTTCCCTAAACCCTTTTAACCGGTCACTGGTCTTATGATAAATAAAATAGTCTCCCAAAAAGCCAGCCAGTATCATCACACACAATGTTGTTCTAAAAAGAGGGTTATGCCATATACAGAAAAAGGCAATTATGACGGGAGTGATTGCCACATACGCAAAAATATATGTCAGATTCATCAACACCTTGTAAGATTGTAACCTCCTGTATTGTTGCTCTACATGTTCTGTTACAGTCTTTAAGGTATATACAATCCGAAACATGAGACTTTGCATAACCAAAAGCCATATCACCATTCCCAGCAAATACCATGAAATCCAGTCGGGAGCTACATTTCTCCAAAAGGTATAACATACCACACCCAGAAAGATACCTAAGACACCGAAACCGATCTTTTCCACACGCAATTGTTGCTGCAAATAGGTTTCTTTCTTTGACTGTATCATATCTATAATTATCTGGCGGTTGAGCAATTCATTTTTCTCCACCTGTTCGGAGAGTTCCATCCATTTTTGTTTTAATTCATCCAGTTCCATATTTGTTTTTTATTGGTTCGACATCTTCTTTAATTTCTCTTTGATCCGGTGTAACCTTACAGCCACAGTATTCCGGTTACTTCCGGTGATGGCTGCTATTTCTTCATAACTATTTTCATCCAGCCACAATAAGACAAACATTCGTTCATATTTATCCAGTTGACGTATTAACCGATACATTTCCTTCAACGACTCATAGCGCAAACAATCATCATACACTCCGAGTTCCATACTCAACGGCACATAATCCAATGCTTTCTTTTTTCGTAAATCCGAAATACAAGTATTCAAAGCTACACGATATATCCACGTAGACAACTTGCTTTCATTCCTGAATCCCGGATAAGAGCACCATAAGTTTACTACTACTTCCTGATAGAGGTCGTTCAAATCTTCCTGGTTGGAAGTATACATAAAACAAACTTTATATATAAGAGCTTTGTGTAAAGTCAACAGGTTTATAAAATCCTTTTCTATTTCCATGTTTCTTGTCTCTTTTAATCCATTAGTCGGTAAAAGAAGAAAATAGTTTCAGAGAAAAGAGAAATAAATTAAGATACATTACTTGCTTCCTCTCATACAGAAAATGGTTCTTCTTCAAATTTGGTGGTAAATTCTTTATTTCTTTATTTTCAAGTTGATAATTGTCCTTTTTGCTTGCTTTAATAAGAAAAAACAGACACCGGCTGAATAAGATAACGCAAGTTTCGGAAGTGAATTTGCGCCGTCCGGACCGGTATCTTCATCCTTATACCTTTCTTCAATTAACATTGTTAACGCCTTTTGCAGTTTGTCAGATTCTTGTGCGCAAATAACGAGTCTTTTGCATTTAAAGAACTTGTTATTCACATCCAAAGAACAAGCTTTAACTCTGTGTTAAAACAAAGCTTTTGAGGATAGAAATCTTACTTTTTAAAGATATTGATTTTCAGATGGTTTATTTTAAAATTTGCTTCTTCACCTCATGGATGGACTCTTCGGGGGAAAGCCGGGATACTTGCTTTTTTGTCAACTATAAACGAGGGCTTACACTTCCGAAAACGGAATTAAATTCCATGAGTAAAAGAAAACTTACCACCAAATTTGAAGAAGAACTCAGAAAATGCATTTCGATCTTCGATCTTCCATCTTCCACCCTTCATTTAAGAGGATTTATTCGTTATAAAGTCCTAATAAACAAGAAAATGACATTAATTACTTATCTCTTTGTATCATATAAAGCATTTTATTCTCCTTAGTATATTAAGCAAAAATGGTTTGAGTATTATCCTGTCCTGGGTACACAAACCCATGGAACCTCGTACCCGGGCTGAGATAAAGACATCGAAAAGAACAGTAATATTCTTATTTACAATGCATTATAAGCAGCACAAAATCGAGTTGTTTTATTAATAATCCGCATGTAGAAAAGGAGGTCCAAAAAATCTCATCAGCCTAAGAACTGATCAAGTAGTCACCGGATACTAAGTAACTAACTATCTGTCCATACACGCTATCTCAATGGCTTGTTCTTTATATTTCTTGGTTGTATTGAGCAGCGAACTGCCTACATAAAACAAAAACACCAGACTGACAATGGTCATCAATGTTCCTATCATGGCGAAACGACTTTTCTGCTGTAATTCTTCTCTACTCATAAGGCTTTTCTCTTTTAATTTTGACAGGACAAAGATAGCGGCAAGAATTTACGTTCTTTTTACAGGCTTGTGACAACATTGTTTAATCTCTCAACTTCTTCACCCAACCGGGAATAATTATAGCACCTATCAGCAAATACATGTAATAGGTAATAATCCGCCAAACGAAAGCAACAACCAAAGCCATGCCTGCCACATCAAAAAAATCGGTATAATATTCACGAAACATATATTCGCTCACTCCGCTGCCGCCGGGAGTAGGGCTGATAGTCATAACTACCCATAGAATCAGCTGACGTACAAAGGCCAACAGTTGGCTGCCCGAAGTGGTAAAGGCTATCAGCAAAGCATTGACTACCAGATAACGTGAAATCCAAGCCAAGCAAGTAATCCCAAAAGCTTTCAACCAAAAGGTAAAAGACTTCTGACTCATCTCTCTGGAACTTAATACCAGATTGTCCGTAAGTGTCTCGATGGCCTTGTGCCAACGTCGGAGCAGTGGCAAGCGGAAAATAGTGAGTAACAAACGTTTTACCCATTCCGGACGCCGGAACAAAGCAAGATACAACAGGAAAGTCCAGATCGTAACGACCCCATAAATCAGGAAAAACAGAATCTCAATTCCTGACGATAATATAGCCACATTACCAAACAAATCATCAAACGAAAATAAGAGTAAAACCAGCGGGCAGCCCAATACAAGAAACAATTCATCCAAAAACAGGCAGGAGATAGTCAAAGCTGTACTGCGTCCGGCATTAATGCCTTCTTTATTCAAAAATAACACAATCAGACTACTCCCTCCCACTGCAGAGGGAGTCACTGCCGATGTGAATTCACAAAGCATATTTACCCGAAATGCCTGACGCCAAGTCAATTCCCTGTCAGTAATAAAGCGGAAACGCCACATCAACCCACCGTCTCGCCCAAACATAAAAAGTATGGCAAGTAGCAATCCGCCTACCAGACGCCAGGAGAAATGAATATCACTGAAAAGTTCCGGATTGAACTCCCGGTAGAACAGCCACCCTACCACTGACAGCCCTATCAGGACGGGAAGCAGGATATAGCCGGCTTTAAAGGTTTTAATAGAATCTGACATGATTAAAAGAATTGGGATATTACAAGTTACCGGTTTTCTTTCCGTTTTATCAACCGGCTATAACGGTCGTACACCTCCTCGGTGACATCTTCCCACGAACGGGCAATGGTTCGCGACGCCTCCTCTCCCACTTGTCTGATCACGGCAGGGGCCTGCAATATTTCACGTATCCGACCGGCATAGGCATCCGTACTATTAAAACTCAGAAAACCATTTACCGAATCGGAAATAATTTCCGAAGCAGTCGAATCTTTGATAAGTATCGAAGGAGTGCCCAGAGCGGCAGCTTCACGCACTACCAACGGGGCATTATCATATAAAGAAGGAAAAAGAAAAAGATCGGTAGCCACATAATAGCGTTTCAAGACTTCACGCTCTACAATACTACCGACAAAAGTCACTTTGGAAGATAATCCCAACCCCGCCACTTTTTGTTTCAATTCATCATTTGCATAACCTGAACCTACAAAGTACATCCGGAAAGGAACATCCGGTAATAGTGCAAGTGCATCGAGCAAAAAGCCCAAATTCTTTTCCCAAATATGCTGACCGACAAAAAGAAACATAAACTCCCCGGAGCAGAGTCCCAGTTCGCGACGTGCCTCCCGCCGCATGGACTCCAATGAAGGGACACCCGCAAAATCATTTCCGTTATCCACCACTTCCACCCTACCTTTATACCCATACTCCCGCAAAGTTTCTTCTACGGCAGCCTGCGGAATCCACACTTCGTCGGCAGCTTCGTAAAAACGAATCACCTTTCGTATCAGATAGTCTACCAACAGACGGGAAGGAATGGCCCTCTCAAAATCCGCCCGGTACTTGGAGTGAAACGTAGCTACAACCGGAACATGTTGTTCTCTGGCAATCTGCATGGCCAGTGCTCCCGAAGAAAAAGGACAATGCGCATGTACCAGTTCAAATGAAAGCCGGCTGATACGCTCGTGAAAAGGCCAGTCGATGCGCGGAAAACCTAATCTGTAAGGCTTTCTCATAGGAATGGGAATGGATGAATACCGGTAAACCGGGTATTCTTCCGCATCTCTCGCATCAGGCGACTTAGGAGTCACTACACAAACATTCCCCGTCTTCTTATGCAGCCAGTAGGCATAGTTCTGTGTAGTAAGTGATACCCCATCCATGATCGGAGGGAAACAATCGTTAAAAAGACCTATCATTGCATTCCATTATCTGTTTGCAAAGAAACAGCTTACGTATTACAATTGTTTGACGGACTTGTGACGAGAATGTTTTTCTTCTAAATCATTCACTTTCGATCGTCGGCATATCCCCATTATCATCAGCAGACTTATCCACTAATTGATGCATCTTTTCCCAATAATCAACCGCATCTCTCCGTTTAACCTTGTCCATATGAGCCGAAGGGTCAAAAACAAAAGAAAGCTTAAAATCAGAACTGACAACCCGATTCTCTAATAGATAGAAAATGATATACTTGTTACGCTTACTATTCTCTTTGATCCTGATTCGGGGACACTTAATAGATTCATCGTAATAGTGCACAATGCGTTCGGTTATTCCCGATTCCAGACGGCATAAAGACAATGCATCACAGATGGTCTCCATCTGCCGAACGGTTTTCAAATTCTCAAAATCACTATTATGGTTCTCCCCGTAATATGAATCAGCATCAACCGCAACCGAGATCGTAGTATGGTTGTCAATTATAAATCCTTCTAACAGAAGAGCGATGTTTAGATTATCCCCGGACTCTCCCAGCATCCGAAGTGAATCGCGTGTTTGCTCCTTTTGTCTACTGAAGTCCAATACTTTACGAAGCCGTTCATCTATTGCCGGATGATCCGGACTGGCATATCCATACTTGAAACAAGGAACCTCGGGCTCTACCTGAAAATCGTTTATACGCCAGAGACGAAACCACGAATTGTTATTATAAAACATCTTTTGTGGCACACCCAGTTCGTCGAACATTTCTACCGTATCATATTCATCGACAGTTCCTGCTTGATACTTGCGAATCTTCGAAATAATACCGTTTTCGTGATGGTCTACTTCCACACGACGCAAAGAATCACTCTTGTAAAATAAATAAATGGTGGTATGATCCCGATCGTAACAAAAGGCATTTTTGCAGTCAGCCAGTAAACCTACCACAGTGGGTTTATACCGTTTGTGAAGCAGAATATCGGCACTCCCGTCAGGGATGTCCCCCAATCGCATATCCATAAGGACATTATTGCACGGTTGCTCGGCACTTCCTCCAACGTAATGCCCATATTTGTTGAAATAGCGCACACCGACAACCCGGGCAGGGAAAGGAGAAAGGCGCATCTTATAATCATAAAACAGTGTTTTATCCGCATTATATTGGGGTCCTGCCCAGTATAAATCATTGACTCCACCCATTTCTCGCATATTTGCAAGCATAACATAACCCAATAGCAACACAGCACACAAAGTTGCAGGAATCTTTGCAATGCCCAGTACAACAGAGAAATTGCATACAGTCGGGCGCCACAAACAGCCACACCCGAAAGCAATGGCAAAAAATAGAACTACTTTCAAAGTTCCGTGAACAATTTTAGGATCGGCAGCCATCTGGCACGAAGTCAGCAACATATAGGTCAACAGCCCATACACACACAACGACCCTATCGCCCAATATAAATGGTCCAAACCTTTCAGTCCAAATATAAAACTACAGGCTATAAACAGGAGAAACGGCAACGTCGGAATGCACCATAATATTGATACCAGGACAAGTGCCCCTAAATCAAAACCGGAAATCACATAACATAAGAGCATCAGAACCAATACCGCTCCCAAAATCCAAATCATTGTCAACAGATACGCATTCATTCTCTTCATTTTTCTTCTTTTTCTTTGAATGTATTCTACTCAATCATAGCCCATGACATAGAGAATACCTATTCCCTTATTCCCAAGTTCGCCATAATCGTCGGACCGTATTCAATACTATCACGACATACGGTTCCACAAATATATAGATTAATAGACAATCATTCACCCGAATATATCAGTAACTTCATTCACAGGCTCTCTTTTGAATACCTCACAGATACTCTTTCATTATTCAGAACTTAATTTCCGATCCATCGGCATCTCACTTATTTAGGATAACGACAGGTAGCTTCTTGAAACGAATAAATTAAATCTAAGCCTCTTGTTTACAGCCTTCTTTCTCTATTCTTTACTATCTTTCGGTTTTATTCCTTATCTTTGTCACCAAAACAATTAATCAAGGTCATTCTATGAAGTTCAAATCAACCTTTATGCTTGCATGGTTAGGACTCGGTCTTTGCACATCCTGCACTCCCGAAACTCCGACAGCACCCCAAGACTACACTCAGTACGTAAATACCTTTATCGGAGCAGCCGACAACGGTCACACCTTCCCGGGTGCCTGCCTGCCCTTCGGACTGATACAGGCAAGCCCGGAAACCAATGCCATCGGATGGCAGTATTGCTCAGGATACAATTATCAGGATTCACTGATCTGGGGCTTCTCTCAAACTCACCTCAATGGCACAGGATGTATGGATCTGGGCGACCTCCTTGTAATGCCTGTCACCGGACAAAGAGTACGGGATGACTACAAAAGCGGTTTCTCTAAAAAGACAGAAAGCGCAACACCGGGATACTACACTGTAGAACTCGATAAATATAAAGTAAAAGCAGAACTGACCGCAACAGATCATGTAGCACTGCATCGTTACACTTATCAGAATGCCGATTCAGCCTCACTGTTACTCGACCTTCAACACGGATTGGTATGGAATCCCCAACAATATAAATCGCACGTAAAAGCTTGCGAAATCAATTGGGAAGATGCTCAAACACTGACAGGACACGTGCGCAGCAGCGTATGGGTGAATCAGGATTTATACTTTGTAATGAAGTTCAGCAAGCCGGTGACCGATTCCATCTCCCTGCCAATGGAAGAAACTGAAAAAGGAAAACGTCTGTTAATGAGTTTCGACATGAAGCCGGACGAACAACTGCTGATGAAAGTAGCCATTTCTACAGTCGGTGTAGACGGTGCCCGTAAGAATATGGATCAAGAGTTGGCAGACTGGGATTTCGACGGTACAAGACAGAAAGCCAAGGACATCTGGAACAGTTACCTGAGCCGTATCGAAGTGACAGGTACTCCGGACGAATTGGAGAATTTTTATACCAGCTTCTATCATGCACTGATACAGCCTAATAATATTGCCGATGTAGACGGAAGATACCGTAACGCCAAAGACTCGGTAGTAAAATCAGCATCAGGAGTCTATTACTCTACCTTCTCGATCTGGGATACCTACCGCGCTGCCCACCCCTTCTATACATTGGCCGTACCCGAACGAGTAGACGGTTTCATCAATTCGATGATCGAACAAAATCAGGCACAAGGCTACTTACCTATCTGGACCTTGTGGGGCAAAGAAACGAATACTATGATCGGCAACCACTCTGTTTCGGTTATTGCCGAAGCTTATAAGAAGGGCTTCCGTGGCTTTGATGCCGAGAAAGCATTCGATGCCATCAAACAGACACTGACTGTTTCGCATCCGAAATCGGACTGGGAAACTTATATGAAATATGGTTATTATCCGACAGACAAGGTAGATGCCGAATCGGTTTCACGTACACTTGAATCGGTTTACGATGACTACGCCGCAGCTACAATGGCAGAGTTAATGGGTAAAAAGGAAGATGCGGAATACTTCAGTAAACGTTCACAATTCTATAAGAACCTGTTCGACAAGGAAACACAGTTTATGCGCCCGCGCTATGCCGACGGACGCTGGAAAACTCCTTTCAATCCCAGCGATCTGGCACATGCCGAAAGCCGCGGAGGCGATTATACTGAAGGAAATGCCTGGCAATACACCTGGCATGTTCAGCACGATGTACCGGGATTGATCGAATTATTCGGTGGTAAAGGGCCTTTCCTCAACAAACTGGATTCATTGTTCACTATCAAACTGGAAGGAAGCGGACTGGCAGACGTTACCGGACTGATCGGACAATATGCCCACGGCAACGAACCAAGCCACCATGTCACCTTCCTGTATGCTTTGGCCGGCAAGCCGGAACGCACTCAGGAGTTGATACGTGAAATCTTTGATACCCAATACAAAAACAAGCCCGATGGTCTCTGTGGAAACGACGACTGCGGACAGATGTCAGCCTGGTATATGTTCAATGCTATGGGATTCTATCCGGTCGATCCGGTGAGCGGGCATTATATATTCGGTGCTCCGCAGATGCCGAAAATAGTACTTCACCTGCCGGATGGAAAAACGTTCACAGTCATTGCCGAAAATTTGTCGAAAGAACATAAGTACATCGACAGCATCACACTGAATGGTGAACTTTATACCAAAAACTATATCTCCCACGAAGACATCGTGAAGGGTGGTACGCTGGTATATAAAATGAAATAACCAATTATAAACTCAAAGAAACAATGGACAAAAAGTTACTGATGATGGCGCTGTTGATGACAACAGGACTTGCCACACAAGCACAAGAGAGGCTGACGCAGTATCAGGTAAGAAATGCCATTACTGTACGCACTCCGATCATGAACGACAGTATCAACCCCAAAGGAGAAAAACACACCGCCAAAGCACTGCTGCAAACGCCGGTAATGCTTGACCTTGCCAATGCACCGACACAAATGCTGTCTGCCGATACAGCAGGCTTGGTCACTTTTGCGAAAGCCGATAAAGACAATCTGCTTTATCTGCTGAAGACTCAGCTACGGGCCGAACGCTTCATGAAAGGCAAACTGAAAGTGACCTCTCCGGTCCGGTGGGAGCTTTTCATCAACGGCGAATCGAAAATGGTGAAAGATGCTGCGGAAGACAGTATCTCCAAAGCAGCAACCAAAGAAATTGCCCTACGCCTGGAACCGGAAATGGATTATGAAATTGCCATTAAACTACTTTCAACCCCGGACGATAAGACTGCGCCTTCACTGAAGTGCGAACTGGTGAAAGATGATAAATTCAAAGAAGTGGCATGTAGCACCGATCCCGATCAGAAACACCGTTTCGCGCTCGACAATACCGTATACGGCAACCGCGCCATTGCTGTTTCCGTATCACCGGACGGGAAATATCTGTTGACCCGCTATTGGGACAATCATTCGTTGAAACGTTCACGCACCTACTGTGAACTGACTGAACTGAAAACAGGAAAAGTACTCCTCACCAATCTGAGGGACGGCATGAGATGGATGCCGAAAAGTAATAAACTGTATTATACGGCAGTGGCATCCGAAGGAAATGACGTCATCACTCTCGATCCCATCACGCTGAAGGAAGAAGTTCTCCTGCAGGGCATTCCCGAGCAAGGTTTCAACTGGTCGCCCAACGAAGACTTCCTGATATACTATCCTCGTGAAGAAGGCGTGAAAGATGATGGGCCGTTGAAACGCATTGTCAGCCCCGCCGACCGTATTCCAAATACACGCGGACGTAGTTTTCTGGCCAGATATGACATTGCCAACGGAACTTCCGAACGACTGACCTACGGCAATCACAGTACGTATATGCAGGATATCTCACCGGACGGCAAATATTTACTTTACAGCAGTTCGAAGGAAAATATCACGCAACGTCCTTTCTCTCTGAGTTCACTGTTCCAAGTGAACCTTGAAACATTGGCTGTCGATACTCTGTTCTTTGAAGACCGTTTCCTCGGAGGAGCCAGCTACTCACCGGACGGCAGACAATTACTGCTCACCGCCAGCCCGGAAGCTTTTGACGGTATCGGCAAGAATTGTGGTAATCATCCGATCGCCAATGATTTCGACTCTCAGGCATTCATCATGGATTTAGCTACCCGCAAGATCGATCCGATCACTAAAGAGTTCAATCCGTCTGTCAACTTCCTGCAATGGAACAAAGGTGACGGGTGCATCTATTTTAGCACCAATGACGAAGATTGCCGGAACATCTATCGCTACTCTCCCAAAGACCGTAAGTTTGAGAAGTTGAATCTGGAGACTGACGTTACCAGTGCATTTGCCCTGTCAGAAAACAATCCGTCGTTGGCTGCTTATATCGGACAAGGATGCTACAATGCAGGAGTTGCTTATGTATACGACCTGAAAAAGAAAACCTCTCGACTGATAGCCGACCCGATGAAGCCTACCCTCGAAAAAATTGAACTGGGTAAAATGGAACCATGGAATTTCACTGCTTCAGATGGCACTGAGATTAAAGGTATGATGTGTTTGCCGCCTTCATTCGATCCTAATAAAAAGTATCCGCTGATTGTGTATTACTATGGAGGAACGACCCCGACAGAACGAGGCATCAGCAATCCGTACTGCGCACAACTGTTTGCCTCACGTGACTACGTGGTATATGTTATCCAGCCGAGCGGAACAATCGGATTCGGACAGGAGTTTTCAGCACGCCATGTCAATGCCTGGGGAAAACGTACTGCCGACGACATCATTGAAGGTACCAAACAGTTCTGTAAAGAACACCCGTTCGTGAATGATAAGAAAATCGGTTGTCTCGGTGCATCTTACGGTGGATTCATGACGCAATATCTCCAGACTCAGACGGATATTTTCGCCGCCGCAGTTTCACATGCCGGTATCAGCAATGTGACCAGTTATTGGGGTGAAGGCTATTGGGGATACGGTTATAATGCCATAGCCGCCGCAGACAGTTATCCCTGGAACAATCCGGAACTGTTCACCAAACAAGGCTCGCTCTTCAACGCCGATAAGATCAACACTCCACTCTTACTGCTGCACGGCACCGTAGATACCAATGTACCTATCGGTGAAAGCATCCAGCTATTCAATGCCCTGAAAATATTGGGTAAAACAGTAGAGTTCATCACTGTAGATGGAGAAAACCACTTCATTGCCGACTATCCGAAACGCGTGCAATGGCATAACAGTATTATGGCATGGTTTGCCCGCTGGTTGCAGGATAGTCCTCAGTGGTGGGAAGATATGTATCCGGAACGTCATTTATAAAACATATTCCACTGAAAAAGACAGGGAGAGCACTGATTTATTATGAAGTTAATCTGAAAACAGTTAAAACTCTGTGATCTTTATGGCGGTAGAATCCGATGAAAACAGCAATCATCAATCCAATCAATATTGGCGTTGAAAAGACTTATAAAAAAGAACGGGGCCTTTGGTTTTAAACCAAGGTCCCGTTCCTTTTATCTCCCTACCTTTTTTACGCCAACAGTCCCCGGTTTTAAAAAGGTAAGGGCATTTTCCTTATTTTGTTAAAACGCCAATCAGTTCTTCAGCAGTAACCATTTGCTGTTCACCGCTTTCCATATTTTTCAGCATAGCTTTTCCCTCATTCATTTCATTCTCACCTACGATAGCAACGAAAGGAATGTTCTTAACATTTGCATAACTCATCTGTTTCTTCATTTTCGCAGCGTCGGGAAATATCTCGGCACGAATACCGGCTGCGCGGGCCTTAGCCAGAATACCCATAGAAAAAGCAGCTTCTTTCTCACCGAAGTTAATAAACAGAAGCTGAGTTCCATTAACAGCCTCCTTCGGATACAGTTCCAACTGGTTGAGCACATCGAAAATACGGTCGGCACCAAACGAAATACCTACGCCCGATACTCCTGCCATACCGAATACACCAGTCAGGTTATCGTAACGACCTCCACCGGTGATACTGCCAATCTGCACATCAAGCGCCTTTACCTCAAAAATAGCACCTGTATAGTAATTCAATCCACGTGCCAATGTCAAGTCAAGCTCTATTTCGTTTTTCAGTCCCATCGTTTGAAGGGTATTCAAAATAAACTCACTCTCTTCCACTCCCTTCAAACCTGTTTCGCTACCGGAAAGTACAGTCTTCAGTGTAGCCAACTTCTCAGCATTGGTTCCACTCAGAAGAATGATAGGTTGCAGTTTGGCAATAGCCTCATCACTAATCCCTTTCTCAGCCAATTCTTTATTCACATTTTCCAAACCGATTTTATCCAGTTTGTCGATAGCTACAGTTATATCCACAATCTTATCCGCCTCTCCGATGATCTCGGCAATACCGGTCAGTATCTTGCGATTATTGATTTTTATGCAGACACGGATACCGAAACGGGTAAACACCGTATCTACTATCTGCATCAATTCTACCTCGTTCAGCAGTGAATCACTACCGACCACATCGGCATCGCATTGGTAAAATTCACGATAACGTCCTTTCTGCGGACGGTCAGCACGCCAGACTGGTTGAATCTGATAACGCTTGAAGGGAAAAGTTATTTCATCACGGTGCATTACCACGTAACGGGCAAAGGGTACGGTAAGGTCATAACGCAACCCTTTTTCACAAAATTTACTGGCCAGTTTAGCGGCGTTACGGCTTAATAGCTCTTCGTCTGTAATACCCGAAAAGTAATCACCTGAATTCTGTATTTTAAAAAGTAATTTGTCACCCTCTTCACCGTATTTTCCCATCAGGGTAGAAAGCATCTCCATCGAAGGAGTCTCAATCTGCTGGAAACCATACAGATGATATACGTCACGAATTGTATTGAATATGTAGTTACGTTTCGCCATCTCTACGGGCGAAAAATCACGGGTTCCTTTAGGTATACCTGGTTTTGCTGCCATTGTTTTAACTGTTTTATTGAATTGAGTTGCAAAGTTAGATGAAATAATTGATTATTAAAACAGAAACCACAGACTTTCTGTGAATCTGTAAGCAAATGTATTCGGTGTCCGGTTCCGTTAAGACTGTTCATTTTCGGACAATACTTTTTAATGCCATTCTGCTCAATAAGAGATATTTATTAATTTGGTATACCATTTGCTTTCTGAAAGACAAAGAAATCACATTATCTAACAGGAATCATATGAAAACAGTTTTTTTGATCATTACAATGTTATGCCTTGGACTACCGGGAATGGCACAAAACAACGAAAAAAAAGAATTTGAGAGAAAGTACAGCGCACTCACTCAGGAAGTAGCAAACGCCCGCAAACAGAAAGATTACAAAAAGGCCGAGAAATTAAATTGGGAGAAACTGAAGTTGTATCAAGGATTGCCTCAACAACTTCAGGAAAAAGCAAAAAATATAACAGGACTGGTTTATTACGACCTTGCTTGCTATCAGGCACTTCAGGGAAAGAAAAAGGCAGCCCTGAAAAACTTTGAGAAGGCTTTCAACTCCGGATGGAATGATTACAACCATGCTAAAGGTGACAGTGACATCGACAATTTACGTAAAGAGAAGAAGTATCTGGAAGTAATGGCTAAAATGCGTCTGGACAGTGACTATCTGTATATTCTGCAACAAGCCGGAGGATACAACAGAACTGAAACAAAACCGATATGTTATAATGAATCAGTAACTGACACTCTACCCCGCTTCACCTACATGAATCCTAACGACAGTAATCTGGTACAGTTACGGAAACATTTCAACCTGGATAGTATCGCCGGAAGCGGAGACGAAATCTCCAAAATCAAAAACCTTCTCTACTGGGTTCACAACATAGTTCCACATGATGGCAATTCACGTAATCCGGAAGAGCGGAACACAATAGCCATGGTAGAACTTTGCAAAAAGGAGAACAGGGGCGTAAACTGCCGGATGATGGCACAAATGCTGAACGAGTGCTATCTGGCTATGGGATTCAAATCCCGTTTCATCACCTGTATGCCCAAAGTGATGATCAATGATTGCCACGTCATCAATGCGGTCTACTCCAACACCCTCAACAAATGGTTATGGATGGACCCGACATTCAACGCTTATGTAACAGATGAAAAAGGAAACCTTCTGGGCATTGGTGAAGTGCGCGAACGCCTCCGCAACAATCAACCCGTTGTACTAAACGAAGACGCAAACTGGAATAATAAAAATAAGCAGACCAAAGAGTATTATCTGGATTACTATATGGCCAAGAACCTGTATTACGTAACTTGCCCTCTGCAAAGCGAATATAACGCAGAAACAAACTATCCGGGCAAAAAGTGGTCGATGTATATCTCGTTAGTTCCGGAAGGATACAGTACCAATGGAAAGCCCGGTGCCACCGCCTACGACTCACATAATGACTCTTACTTCTGGCAATCGCCTTATCAAGAATAACTTACGGAAATACGAACAAACACAATATGATGATAGTGCCGTTTACAGTTTGTACACAATACATACTGTAAACGGCACACAAACAGAAAGCTCCGCAAACATATAGAAAGTTTGCGAAGCTTTTCTTTTTATTCCGTATGGGAAGGAGAGATTAATCCCGGCGTCCCATAAATATCATAATGTAGTAAATCAGCGTAGCCAACGAGCCCAACGCAGCAACAACATAAGTGTATGCAGCCGAACGGAGAGCGTCTTCCGCTTTGGCATGATTATACGAGTTAGTAATTCCCGATGCACTGAGCCATACCAATGCACGTTTGCTCGCATCAATCTCTACCGGAAGTGTGATAAAACTGAACAAGGTGGTCAAAGCAAACAGGATAATGCCGGCAAGCAATAACTGCGGGAACGAATTCAGTAACAAAATACCGGCAAGCAATAACCACGTCATCCACTGTGAAGCGAAAGAAACCACCGGCACCAGCTTACTGCGGAGCGTCAACGGCGCATAAGCCCGTGCATGCTGAACAGCGTGTCCGCATTCGTGAGCAGCCACGGCAGCAGCCATGATGCTATTACTTTCATAAACTCCTTCACTCAGGTTCACTGTCTTATTGGCAGGATTATAATGATCGGTCAACTGTCCGGGAGTGTGAGTCACCTGAACATCGTAAATACCGTTGTCATGCAACATTTTAATAGCTACGTCGCGTCCTGTCATGCCGTTTCCTGTGGGTATCTTGGAGTATTTCTTGAACTTGTTTTGCAGGTTCATCTGCACCAGCCAGCTAACGAGAGCGATGCCAATAAAAATAATCCATTGAATTCCTATTACCATATTCTTTCTTAATTAAATTGTTATGATAGCTAATATACAAATAGCTTGCCAAAAATAAACAAAAGCGACGGAGAGGAGATTTCCCACACATCGCTTTTATGAAGAATTAGCTAAAAATTAGTCAATTGTAAGTTCCACCACGTAATCTACATCCGTCGGAACTTTAGCGAGTTCCAGTACAATTCCTTCTTTATTCTTTGTGAAGCGTACCGGCGTTTTGTCAGCAAAGACCACTGCCTTTTTCACTTTCTTATCAACGATAGGCAAGAATAAAGCCTTGTCCTGCAAATTAAGAATATGCACATAGAGTTTATTGCCTTTCTGAGTCGTTACTCCCCAATCGTGAGGAGCTACCAGACCACCTCTCGTTCCATAAATGGTTTCACCATACTTTGACATCCAGTCTCCCACCTCTTTCAAACGCTGAACAGCCACTTCCGGAAGTTCTCCATCGGGCTGCGGACCTATATTCATCAACAGATTGGCATCCTTACCGGCAGCCTTCACCAGATAATGAATCAAAGTTTTAGTTGATTTATAGTTCTGGTCTGTAATCTTATATCCCCACATGCCATTCATCGTCTCACATGTTTCAAGAGGCAGATGGCTGACACTCTGTCCGGAAAGTCCTGCGGTATTCTCTCCCGGAAGGTCACGTTCGAATATCTGAATATCCTCCCCTGCAAAAGGTACCTGATGATGATTATTACCAACCAGACAAGACGGCTGCAAACGATGGATCAATGCGTATTGTTCCGGAAGTTCCCAGTCGAAATCGGGATTGATATCCTGATCCCACCAACCATCGAACCAAATGGCTCCGATCGGACCATAATTAGTCAACAACTCTGTCAACTGATTATTCATAAACTGATAATAGCTCTTCCAGTCCCCTTTCGGATTGGGACGTCCGGTTCCGCGTCCGGTTCTTCCCTGAGGAGCGTCTTCACGATACCAGTCTATATGTGAATAGTAGAAATGCAGTTTGATGCCATGTTTGGCACATGCATCAGCCAGTTCCTTTACCACATCACGTTTAAAAGGAGTGGCTTTTACAATATTATAATCGGAATACTTGGTATCGAACATCGAGAAACCTTCATGGTGACGGGTAGTGAAACAGATATACTTGGCACCGGAGGCTTTGATAGCCGCCACCCATTTATCTGCATCAAATTTAGAGGGATAGAATCCTCCGGCCAGTTTGGCATACTCTTTATAATTCAAATTATGGTTCGTCATCGTCCACTCGCCGGTAGCAAGCATGGCATAGAGTCCCCAGTGAAGGAAGATTCCGAACTTATTGTCCTGAAATTCACTCCGGGCTTTCAGGTTAGCCTCTGTCGGTTGGTAATTTTGTTGCGCTGTCAGGGAAGCAGTCATTCCCAATAGCAAGAGAAAAGTAATAAAATGCTTCTTCATAAGTATTATAATAAAGGCCTCACCTCGCCCCTCTCTACTTTAGAGAGGGAAGAAGAAAGGCCTCGTTTTGAATTAATTCTTCTATAAAAGTCTACTTCTTCCTCCTTTTAAAAAAGAAGGATACAGGTGAGGCTTCTTATTCTTCAGTATATCTTTCAATAGTCTGCTCGCGGTCGGGACCTACAGAAACAATTTTGATTTGTACGCCCAGCTGTTCTTCAAGGAAGGAGAGATAAGCATTGAACTCTTCAGGAAATTCATCTTCGCTCTGCATCTTTGTCATGTCTGTCTGCCATCCCGGAAGTTCCACGTAGATTGGTTCCACTTCGTCGGTAATGTCATAAGGGAAGTAATCGATCTCTTCACCATTCATCTTATAGGCCACACAAGCTTTGATCGTCTCGAAAGTATCGAGTACGTCACTCTTCATCATAATCAGTTTGGTGACACCATTGATCATGATTGAATATTTCAGTGCAACAAGATCCACCCATCCGCAACGACGTTTACGTCCCGTCACCGAGCCAAATTCGTGACCAAGCGTACAGATCTGATCGCCAGTTTTATCGAACAACTCTGTGGGGAACGGACCCGAACCTACACGTGTACAATAAGCTTTAAAAATACCATATACATCGCCGATCTTATTCGGAGCAACGCCCAAACCGGTGCATGCACCTGCACATACGGTATTCGAAGAAGTCACGAACGGATACGAACCAAAGTCAATATCCAGCATAGTTCCCTGAGCACCTTCACAAAGCACGGATTTTCCGGCATCGAGCAAACCGTTTATTTCATGTTCGCTGTCTACCAACTGGAACTGTTTCAGGTATTCGATACCTTCAAACCAGGCTTTTTCAAGTTCAGTCAGGTCGTATTCATAATTCAGACCTTTCAGGATTTGTTCGTGGCGAGCCTTTGCTGCAGCATATTTTTGTTCGAAGTTATGCAGGATATCCCCCACACGGACACCGTTACGGCTTACTTTATCCGTATAAGTCGGACCGATACCTTTTCCGGTAGTTCCTACCTTAGCATCACCTTTGGCAGCTTCATAGGCAGCATCCAGTATACGGTGCGTAGGCAAAATGAGGTGCGCTTTCTTCGAAATATGCAGTCTCTCCTTCAAGTTGTGTCCCGATGCTTCCAGCGCTTCTGCTTCCGCTTTGAACAAAGCCGGATCGAGCACTACACCGTTACCGATGATATTTACTTTATCTCCCTGGAAAATACCCGAAGGGATAGAGCGAAGCACGTACTTCTGTCCTTCGAACTCAAGTGTATGACCGGCATTCGGTCCACCCTGGAAACGTGCAACTACATCATATCTCGGAGTTAAGACGTCGACTACTTTTCCTTTACCTTCGTCGCCCCATTGCAATCCTAATAGAACATCTACTTTCATTTTTCTTTTTTATTGTTATTATTTACTCTTTTTCTCTTGTTGGCCCTGTCGCATTTGCTACATATACCGTATATATATAAGGAATAATGCGAAAGTTGAAACTTACTTAGTTTGGTATTTTCAATCGCGTTCTGTAAAGCTTCATTCTGAAACTCTGTGACCCTACCGCACTGCGTACATATCTGGTGATGGTGTGTCTCGCGATTATATGATTTTTCGTATTGGGAGGAAGTGCCGAACTGGTGTTTTATCACCAGACGTGCATTGATAAGTAAGATGATGGTATTATACAGTGTAGCCCTACTCACCCGGAAATTTTCCTGGTTCATCATCTGCGAATAAAGCATATCGATATCGAAATGCCCGTCAATGGAGTATATGGTATCCAGTATCGCATAACGTTCAGGAGTCTTGCGATGTCCATTCGCATTTAGATATTCGGTGAATATCTGCCGTACCGTATCTTTCACATTTTGAGTTTCCATATCGGCGCTATTTTAGCGCCAACAAAGTTAATTGTTTTTTGCGGAAAGCAAAAATATATCTGTAAATTTGCACCCAATCACTAAAAAAATGTTTTATGACAAGAGTCCCCTTCACGCAAAATTATCGCTGGCACTTGCCTCTATTACTTCTTGTGTTCTGCTGTTCTTTCTTTATAAACAATGGCGCAATCTTTGCAGACATCATGGAATCAAGAAACATTGTCACTGCACGCGAAATGGTATACGACCATAACTGGCTGGTGCCTACCATGAACGGAGAGCTGCGACTGGAGAAGCCTCCACTTCCCACATGGATTGCTGCCGTGGTAGAAGTGATTTCGCCGGATAATCTTCCCTTGCAACGAGCCATGGCCGGACTTGCGGCCGTCATGTTAGTACTCTTTTTCTATAAGTTTGCTACGAAACTGACCGGTAACCGAACCTATGCCCTGGTATCTTCCCTGATCTTGTGCACCTCTTATAATATCATTCTGATGGGACGTACAGCTACCTGGGACATTTATTGCCACGCATTCATGATGGGAGCTATTTATTATCTTTATCTTGCTTTGCGGCAAACTGCCTGCAAGTGGCCTCTTTTCATTGCCGCAGGCGTTTTTATGGGATTATCTTTCCTTGGCAAAGGGCCCGTATCTTTCTATGCCCTGCTTCTCCCGTTCATTTGTGCCTACCTCTTATTCTATCGCAGGGAAACAAGAATGAAAGGGAAATGGACCGCACTCTTCACCATGATCTTTATTTGCATCGTGCTCAGCACATGGTGGTATGCCTACACATACATCTGCCACCAGGAGATGGCATCCTATGTATTCCACAAAGAGTCTTCTTCCTGGAGTAACCACAACGTACGTTCCTGGTATTATTACTGGCAGTTTTTCCTGGAAACAGGAGTATGGTCGCTGCTGACACTGACAGCACTGATAGTACCCTTCTGGAAAAAGCGGGTCGAAGCATCCAAAGAGTACATGTTCTGCCTGAGCTGGATGTTACTGATCCTTTTCTTCCTGTCGTTGCTCCCGGAAAAGAAGACACGCTATCTGCTTCCTATCTTATTGCCGGCCGCACTGACCATGGGATACTTATTTGTATATTGGATTCAACAGGCTAAACAGAAAATGCCGCACCTGAAAGACAGAGTGATTTACCGGATAAATGCTTATTTGATTGTAGTGGCTACATTGGCCCTTCCCGTTGCTCTCTACCTCTTCATGTACCGGGAAGGACGGATAGGTACAGGGATGTTCATATGGTTGGCTGTATTATTCCTGACAGTAGCAGTTTGGCTATTCAGCTCTGCGCTCAAGCTCCGGCCTTTCTCTTTCCTGATGGGAGTCGTAGCGCTATTTGCTGTTGCCGAGTTGTTTGTAATGCCTTATATCGGAAGTTTTGTGAGTAACTCAGATCCCAAAAGCATCAGCGCTACCCAAGAAAACCCGGAGCTAAAAGCTCTGCCATTCTATCACAGCAAAGACGAAGTGCTACGCATCGAGTTGGTATACGAAGCACATAAGAAGATCGGAGACATGGATTTAACCAATAAAGAAGAGATTACAAAAGCCCTGCCGTTTGTTCTGATCTCACAGAAACCGGCGGAACAACTGATTCCGGATTCCATCCGAAAGAATTTAAGTCTTCGCTTTATCGACTGTTATGACAACAATCGCTGGGCAAAAGGGCACAAAAGATATGATAGCGTATTTATCAGCAATGTGACAATAGTCGACGAACGATAAAGACGGACGATGAAAAGGTGTCGAGACTTCACCGCAGAGGGCACAGAGTGACACTGAGTGAGTTTTAAGTCATTGATTATCGATGTTGATAATCCGTGAAAACCTGCGTAATCTGTGGTGAAGTTTCGACACAACCTTATCGTTAATCGCTAATTTCCTCTCTCACCATCGTATACAGCATCTGTTCCGCTTCTTTATCAGAGTTGGCCATGCCTTCTACCAGGCGACATACCTGGAAAGCATGTTCTTCACTATGCTGCATATACTTACGGATAGCAAGCATTGCCGCATTACGGACATGATAACTTCCCGATTGTACGGCACAAATCGCCTGATCGAGCAATTCACCCGCAGGGCGTTCGGCCATATCTCCCTTTTTCATCAACAGACGGGCTATGGTAAGGAAGCCACAAACTTGTGTATATTCCGCCTCATCCGCAATCCACTGGAAAGTTTTCGCCGGGGCATAAGGCAGGTTTTGAAACAGATTCATACACGTAAGTTCTGCTATCTCAATATTGCGGATATCCTCTACCCAGATATCAGCTATCTCGGGAAAGAAGGTATCTATCGGCTGCAATAAACCTGCCAGAATCTTACACTCGCGGATATTCTCTTTCCACAAGGCTTGTGCCAAGTCATGGTTCTTCTCATAAGCAGCGGCGATGCTCTTGATACGGGGCAACTCAACACCAAAGTTCAGTTTATAGTCCAGCCCCTTCTCACGCATGCTTTGTGACACAACTCCGTTCATAGAGAGACGGAGCTGTGTTTTAATATCTTTCAATTGTTCTTTTACATCCATGGGTTAATCGTTTACAGAAGGCAGTGGCGAATAGTCCCTGCTATAACGCAGCATCTGCTCGGCATAGCCTTCATCATAGGTTACTTTTACATCAATTATATTTCCTTTCTCGTCGGTTACCGCATCGTATCTTGGATTCACGAATCCTTTATAAGGCGCCAGGTTCAGTTTCTTATAGCGGGCCAATACTTCGGAGTGAAGTTCGGGGTCTACTTTTACGGCATAGGTTTCTACCAGCGAACGGGCTGCTGCAAAGTCTCCGGTCGACTTGATGCGCTGTATCTCGGCCAGCAATTCGCCAAAGAGATGGCGAAGTTTCTGATAGTCGTTCACCACGACGTAAGTCTTACCGTCTTTCTGCACCATCTCCACCACCTTATCGGCCTTACCCTTCTCAAACACCCAACGGGCAATGAGCTGGCGGTTGCGCATGTGAGCCTCTTCAACACTGTTGCCCGGCTCGATACGCACCAACTGGGTCATCAGGCCATTCATCAGATAGGTATAGTATTCGGCCTTGTAAGCCTCTTCAGCCGGCACCAAGCCCAATTCCAGCAATTTAGGATCGGCTACATAGTAAAGTCCGAACAGATCGGCACGTGCCTCCTCTATTGTAGAGCCATAGGCTTTCAAGGCATCCGGATCAACTCCCGGAAGTAATTTTCCGGAACCGTGACCCAGGCATTCGTGCAAGTCGGTATGCAATTCTCCTGTCAGATCACCATATTTATCGATCAGTTGCTTTTCTGTATCACTGTACACAAACTCTTCGTTGAATCCGTTTCCATGAGCCGCTTTGTTATAAGCGTCGGTGATATTCCCGATAGTGACCGACTTGGAGCCATGATGGCTGCGAATCCAGTTAGAGTTAGGCAAGTTGATTCCGATGGCCGTCGCCGGATATAAGTCTCCGCCAAGAATGGCAGCAGTAATCACTTTGGCAGTCACCCCTTTCACCTTTTCTTTCTTAAATTGCTTGTCCACTGGGGAATGATCTTCGAACCATTGGGCATTGCCGCTTATCAGTTCAGTACGGCGCGTAGCCTCCAGGTCTTTAAAGTTCACGATGGACTCCCAGCTGGCCTTCATCCCGAGCGGATCACCGTATGTTTCAGTAAATCCGTTCGTAAAGTCAATGCGTGAATTCAGATCTTTCACCCAAAGGATGGCATATTCGTCAAACGTCTTCAGGTCACCGGTCTCGTAGTATTCAATCAGCTTGCCGATGGCAGCCTTCTGAGCTTCGTCTTCTGCCACCCCTTCAGCTTTCTTCAGCCAATACACAATCTTTTCGATGGCCTGTGTATAAAGCCCTCCTACTTTCCATACCTTCTCGACGATCTTTCCGTTCTCTTTAACCAGACGGCTGTTCAGTCCGTAAGAGACAGGGGTTTCATCTTTGGGGTCCTTCATCGCATTATAGAAATCCTCAGCTTCCTGCTGGGTGACTCCGTCATAGTAATTGCTGGCCGAAGTCAGCACCAAGTCTTCGCCGTCCGCCTGATTCACTCGTTTAGGCATCACCTTCGGATCAAAAATAACGGGTGACAGCTCCTCAAACAGTTGTTCTACCGTCTGTCCTTGAGCCAACGGCAGCCCGGAAGCATCTACACTGAACAATGCTTGTTTCAGAAACTCCGGCGTAAAGCCCGGAACAAATTTCTCCGAACCATAATGGTGATGAATACCGTTTGAGAACCATACGCGTTTCAGATAGGTGGTCAGATTCACGAAGTCCGGGCTGTTTCTGTCACCGGCATAATCCTTATAGATCGTCTCAAGCGCCCGACGGATGGTAAGATTGTACTTTCCGTTCTGATCAAACAGAATATCTCTTCCTTCCAACGCAGCCTGAGTCAGATAATAAACCAACTCTTTCTGTTTGAGAGTTAAATTCTCAAATCCGGGTACGCGATAGCGTAATATCTGTAAATCTGCAAATTGTTCCACTGTATATTTAAAATTATCTGCCGCAGCAGGGTTTGTTTTTTCGGCTCTGCCGCAAGCAGTCAGTAAGATTGCGGCCGCAGCCATTGAAATAAAATGTTTCTTCATACCTTTAGACGTTGAGGTTATAAAACATAAAAAGGAAATACCTCAAAGCCGTACCCTGAGATAATTCCTTTTTATTCCGTTTCAAGAAATGCAATTATTTCTTTTTTTCTGCGTGTTTTTTACGATATCCGTTGGGTGTTTCACCTACGTTTTTATAAAATGCAGCGTAAAAAGACTGACGGTTAGCGAAACCAACCATCGCACTGATTTCCTCTACATTCTTGTCGGCATATCTTTTATCCGTCAACAAGTGCAAAGCATCTTTTACTCTGTACTCGTTCAGCAGGCAAGAATAGTTCATACCAAAGCGAGAATTAACTACAGCCGAAAGATAACGGGTATTGGTTTTCAGTTCCTTCGCCAAATCTTTAGCCGAATAGTCAGGGTCTCTGTACTTCTTCTGTACAACAATGATGTTCAGAATCTTGTCATACAACTCATCTGCCAATTCTGGTCTGATTAAAGACCGGTAAGCAGCTTTCTTTTCTTTCTTCTCCCTTAAATTGTAAGGGCGTTTTTTAGGAGTTTCTTCCTGGGTTTTGTTTTCTAAATCACTCATTGAATTAACTGGTTAGGGTTTGTTTTTAAATATCACTATTAATTTGTAACTTTAGATGTCACAAATTTCATACATTATTTTGATATACACAACTTTTTCGTATATATTTTTGATATAAAAACAATCAAAATCGTCGAAAAGTGGGTAAAAAGGGGCGTTAATAAGAATATTTAACTTTTAATAACCCGGAAATAAAGCGTACCTTTGCCCGAAAGATGAATGAAAAATATCAAATGATACAAACCCTCAAAACTTATTTCGGTTATGACAGCTTCCGTCCCCTGCAGGAAGAGATCATCCGAAACCTGATGAGTAAGAGAGACGCGCTGGTTCTGATGCCCACGGGGGGAGGCAAATCAATCTGTTATCAGCTTCCGGCCTTGCTGATGGAAGGCACTGCAATTGTTATTTCACCTCTTATTTCACTGATGAAGGATCAGGTAGAATCTCTCTGTGCCAACGGAATACCTGCAGGTGCACTGAACAGCAGCAACGACGAATCCGAAAATGCCAACTTACGCAGGGCCTGTATCTCAGGCAAGCTCAAGCTGCTCTACATATCACCGGAGAAACTGCTCTCCGAAGCCGACTATCTGCTGAGGGATATGACCATCTCACTGTTTGCGGTAGACGAAGCCCACTGTATTTCGCAATGGGGACACGATTTCCGCCCGGAATATGCCCGGATGGGATTCTTACGTACTCAATTCCCCAACATCCCCATGATTGCCCTGACTGCCACGGCAGATAAAATCACAAGGGAAGACATTGTCCGCCAACTGCAACTGAAGCAACCGGAGATATTTATTTCATCATTCGACCGCCCTAACCTGAGCCTGTCTGTAAAAAGAGGCTACCAACCCAAGGAGAAGAGCAAAGCCATCGTAGACTTCATTGCCCGCCACCGGGGTGAAAGCGGAATCATTTACTGCATGAGCCGCAGTAAAACTGAAACAGTGGCACAGATGTTGCAAAAGCATGGCATCCGTTGTGGCGTTTACCATGCCGGACTGTCTGCCCGCCAACGGGACGAAGCACAAGACGACTTCATCAACGACCGGATCGAAGTGGTATGTGCCACCATCGCTTTTGGGATGGGCATTGACAAGTCGAATGTCAGGTGGGTGATACATTATAACCTGCCGAAAAGCATCGAAAGTTTTTACCAGGAAATCGGCCGTGCGGGGCGTGACGGTATGCCCAGCGATACGATTTTATTCTATTCATTGGGCGACCTGATTTTGCTGACAAAGTTTGCAACAGAAAGCAACCAGCAGAATATCAATCTGGAAAAATTAAACCGGATGCAACAATATGCCGAAGCCGACATCTGCCGGCGACGTATCTTATTGAGCTATTTCGGCGAAACGGCTACTGAAGATTGCGGCAACTGCGATGTATGCCGTAATCCGCCCGAGCGCTTCGACGGAACTGTCATCGTTCAAAAAGCCTTAAGCGCCATAGCCCGTACCAACCAACAGGCAGGCATAACTCTCCTGATAGATATCCTGAGAGGGAACCCGACTGCTGAAATCACCGAAAAAGCTTATACGGAGCTGAAAACGTTTGGAGCCGGAAGAGAAATCCCGGCGCGCGACTGGCAGGACTATTTGCTGCAAATGCTGCAAATGGGATACTTTGAGATAGCCTACAACGAAAACAATCACCTGAAAATAACAAAGAGCGGAAGTGACGTCCTTTTTGGCCGTGAGAGGGCAATGCTGGTTGTCATCCGGAGAGAAGAGCCTGCTACCGCCAGAAAGAGAAGAAAGACCGTAAACGTCCATGCACAGGCATGGGACGGAGAAAGCAGAAGCAAGGAAGAAGACCTCTTCGAGGCCTTGCGCGCGTTGCGCAAGCAACTGGCCGACCAGGAAGCACTCCCGGCATACATCGTGTTATCGGACAAAGTGCTGCACCTGCTCTGCCTGTCGCGTCCCACAACCGTCGAAGCATTCGGCAACATCAATGGGATTGGCGAATACAAAAAGAAAAAATACGGAAAAGAATTTGTCGCGCTGATCCGCCAGTTTGTATGACCGGAAGAGAAACCGCAACCGGATTTTGTCAAGAGCAGTTTTATGTTTTATTAACCGGGTAGGCTACCGGCCGATAACAATAGGAGATATTTTCATAACACATATTGTAATGCACCGGAACAAAGCTTCATCCGGGTCGGAAGACGGTGTCTGTCCGAGTCGGAGCAACCGTCTGTTTGGGTCGAAAAGCCGGGCTTTCATCATCCGAAAGCCGGGCTTCCCCCCATATACCCCGGCTTCCCGTGCCGATGAACAGAAAAGGCATAAAAAAAGGGAAAAGCTTTCAACTTCTCCCTTCTACCGTATTTTAATCTGAATATAGTTTATGATTACGCTTACAAAGATACGATAATCAACAGCAAAAGTCAAGCTTCCGGACTATTATTTTCCGAAATTATTTGCATTGTTGCATCTGTTCGTGAACATCGGCAGGGGGCACTCCCAGCGAAATAGCTTTCTCGAAATCTGCCTTCGCCTGCGACTTCTTTTTCTGGTCCAGATAGATATCCCCCCTCAGCAAATAGGCATCGACGGAGTTAGGCGCCAGGCGGATGGCTTCGTCCAAATCCACCAGTGCCAGATCTTCATGTTTCATATCCCGCTCTACATCGGCACGGGCCACATACAAAACGGCATCTTCGGGAAATTCCACCAACAATTGGTTCAGGAGATCGAGCGATTCACGAAATTTGCCCTCTTTCTGTTCCAAAGTTGCCAAGCCGAGGCGTCCGTTATAATTCTTCGGATCAATTTCCAGCAAACGCTGGTAGTCCAGACGAGCTCCTTTATAATCCCGCCGCAACATATAAATATACGCCCGCATCAGCAAGGCTTCCGTATTCTTCTTGTCCACATCCATCACCTGACAATAATCCACATAAGCCTTGTCCTGCATACCCTGCTCCAGATAGATGGCGGCACGGTTCAGCAAAATGGGCACGGCGAGCGGCGCAATGTTGAGTGCATAAGTATACGACTCGACAGCATCATTATAACGTCCCAGCTTGCGTTGCACCAAGCCGAGATTAGAAAACAACAGAGCATTATGGGGGTTCTTCGGTTCCAGTCTCAATGCCTGCTTCAAAAGATCCTCGGCTTGCGCCAGACTGTCTTTTCCAACACACTCGACGGCCTTCTCAGAAAGTTCCTGATAGGTCTGAGCGGAAAGGGATATGGAAAAGATGGAGAAAAGAAGGAGAAAGAGATACTTCCTCCCTATCCCCTCTTCCAAAAGAAAGGGAACAATGATAGTTTTTCGATTCATAAATAATCTATTAAAAACGAACCGGTAATGGGGAGTATACGCAGAGCATACAGTTTCTTTCTCCACAGATCGGTCAGAGGCCGATCCCCGGTTCATATATATTAAAATGTCAGACAAGCGCGAGTGTGCTTTTTAATCCAGAGGATAAGCGTCAAACGCAAATAACTCGGTAGAGAGATAACGCTCGCCGGTGTCGGGCAATAAAGCCACGATCCTCTTTCCTTTAAACTCCGGACGTTCGGCCAGCTTGCGGGCTGCATAAACAACGGCTCCGGAAGAAATCCCCGCCAACAGTCCTTCCGTAGAAGCCAATTCACGCCCGCCACGGATCGCCTCATCGTCAGGCACAGGCATGATTTCGTCTACAACCGAAGCATCGTAAATACCGGGAACAAAATTCGCCCCAATCCCTTGTATACGGTGGGGAGCGGCCTTCCCGCCTTCAAGTACGGGAGACGACGCCGGTTCCACAGCTACTATATATACATCCGGATTATGCTTTTTCAGTGCACGGGCCACCCCGCAAACGGTTCCGCCCGTTCCTACTCCCGCTACAAACACAGCCACCTGGCCGTCAGTGTCCTGCCAGATCTCTTCGCCGGTGAAGCGTGTGTGCACCTCCGCATTCGAAGGATTCTCAAACTGTTGCAGAATGACCGAACCGGGGATCGAATCTTTCAGTTCCTCAGCTTTGGCTATGGAACCGGCCATTCCTGCCAACCCGTCAGTCAATACAATTTGTGCTCCCAGTGCTTTCAACAGATTGCGACGTTCCAGACTCATCGTTTCGGGCATGGTCAGTATCAACTGATACCCTTTAATGGTAGCCACCATGGCCAGTCCCACACCGGTATTTCCGCTGGTCGGCTCGATGATCGTGGCACCGGGCTTCAGAACTCCTCTCTTCTCGGCATCCTCGATCATCGAAAGTGCCACCCGGTCCTTTACGCTTCCGGCAGGGTTAAATGACTCCAGTTTAGCGATAATATTCTCTTGCAGGCCGTATTTACGACTATAACCGGACAACTCCATCAACGGAGTATGGCCTATCAGTTCGGTAAGTTTCTTTGCGATTTTTGCCATATAGCTCTCTGTTTTACCACAGTTAATGCGCAAAGATAAAGAAAAGAATCGTACCTTTGTGACCGTTCAATCTTTTTAAGTATAGAGTTTATGAAGAGAAGACTTATCCAATTCGTCACGACTTATTTTCTTTTTGTCCTCATATTCGTCCTCCAGAAACCAATTTTCATGGGTTACTACCATACCTTATATAATAAGGTGTCATGGACTGATTATTTCTCCGTGATAGGGCACGGGCTTCCGTTGGACCTTTCGCTTGCCGGTTATCTGACCGCTATTCCCGGACTATTGCTGATCGCTTCGGTCTGGATACAACCTTCCATTATCCGCCAGATACGCCGGGTATACTTCATGATCATAGCCATCCTGCTATCCTGTATCTTTATCGGTGACTTAGGGTTATATGAATACTGGGGGTTCCGTCTGGATGCCACCCCGCTTTTTTACCTCTTTTCTTCTCCCAAAGACGCATTGGCCAGTGTCAGCATTTGGGTCGTAATAGCCGGACTGGCCGCAATCGCCGTTTATGCAGCCCTGCTTTACTGGATATTCTATCGGGTGCTGATTTATCAGAAGCAACCTCTGAAAATACCTTTCCACCGGTTAAGCGTATCCGGAGTTTTGCTGCTCGTCACCGGACTCCTGTTCATCCCGATACGGGGAGGCTTCACGGTGTCGACCATGAATCTGAGCAAAGCTTACTTCAGCAGCAACCAGCGACTGAACCATGCGGCCATCAATCCTTGTTTCAGCCTGATGGAGTCGTTGTCGCGACAGGATAATTTCGACAAACAATACCGGTTTATGACGGCTGAGGAGGCCGACAAACTCTTCGCGGAACTCAAGGATAAACCGGTTACTCCGTCCGACAGTGTTCCTCAGCTTTTCACTATCGAACGCCCGAACGTAGTATTAATCATACTAGAAAGCTTCTCGTCCAAACTGATGGAAACCCTTGGAGGAGAACCCAACGTAGCTATCAACATGGATCAGTTCGGACGTGAAGGGGTCTTGTTTACCCACTTCTTCGCCAACAGTTTCCGTACCGACCGCGGACTGGCAGCCATCATCAGTGGTTATCCGGCACAACCGACCACCAGCATCATGAAGTACCCGAAGAAGACGCAACACTTGCCTTCGATCCCCGGCAGCCTGAAAAAGGCAGGATACGACCTGCAATATTATTACGGAGGAGATGCCGACTTCACCAATATGCGTTCTTACCTGATTCAGGCAGGAATCGACAACATTGTTTCCGATAAGGATTTTCCTCTTTCCGAACGTCTCAGCAAATGGGGAGCACACGACCATGTGGTATTCAACCGACTGCTGAACGACCTGGAACAGAATCCTCCCAAAGAACCTTTTATGAAAATAGTACAGACTTCGAGCAGTCACGAACCTTTCGAAGTTCCGTTTCAACGGCTGGACAATCCGAGACTGAATGCTTTTGCTTATGCGGACAGTTGTGCCGGCGACTTTGTACGCCGGTTCAAAGAGACTCCTTTATGGAAGAATACGGTCATCATTCTTGTACCCGATCATCTGGGAGCCTATCCGCAGGATATAGACAACCTGACCGTAGACCGTTACCGAATTCCGTTGATTTTCATAGGAGGAGCGGTGAAAGAACCGAAACATATCGATACTTACGGTTCACAGATCGACATTGCCGCCACACTGCTGGGGCAACTGGGACTTCCGCACGAAGAGTTCGCTTTCAGTAAAAACATGCTTAACCCGGCCTCTCCTCACTTCGGATTCTTCACTTTCCCGAACGCTTTCGGAATGATGACACCGGAAAATGAAGTCGTATTCAACTGTGAATCGAACTCTGTCGTTTCGGACGAAGGAGAACATAAAGGAGAGAATTTACCCAAAGCTAAAGCATATTTGCAAAAACTGTACGACGACCTGGCTAAAAGATAATCACCCCATAACCCAACAACGATATGACTAACGACCTTATCCAGTCACTGGCCAACGTAGACCAGAACCTGCTGCTATACCTCAACGGTTTTCATAACACCTTTGCCGACTATTTCATGAGTACCTTCACCGGGAAATGGATCTGGGTGCCGATGTATGCCAGCATCTTGTATGTACTGCTAAAGAATTTCAACTGGAAAATAACTTTGTGCTGTCTGGCTGCCATCGCGCTGACCATTACTTTTGCCGATCAGGTTTGTGCCGGCCTGATACGTCCCGTCGTAGAGCGCTTGCGCCCGGCAAACCCGGAGAATCCGATCTCCGACCTCGTTCACGTAGTAAACAACTACCGGGGCGGACGCTATGGGTTTCCATCCTGTCATGCCTCCAACTCTTTCGGACTTGCCTTCTTCCTGGTTTTCCTGTTCCGCAAACAGTGGCTGAGCCTTTTCATTCTCCTATGGGCCACACTGAATTGCTATACACGCATCTATCTGGGAGTACACTATCCGGGCGACCTGATTGTAGGAGCTGTCATAGGATGCTGCGGAGCTGCACTGATGTGCTATCTGTTGAAGAAAATAGCCAAAGGCACCTCCTTCGGCAAAGTGAAACATACGGAAATCACGATCTATGCCGGTTTGCTGACCACGTTGGGAATTCTGATTTACGCTTTCATCATGGCATAATCATTCTTACTTTCGGAGTTCTGGAAAAGACCTCCTCTTTTAAAATACAAAAAGCCGACGGCAACGCGCTTCTTCCTTATGAAGCATGCGTTCCGTCGGCTTATCATCTTTATTATCAACCGTGAATCCGGCTACCGGTCATGTCTTCTTCGTACCCTTACTCATAGGCCGGATCTTGCTTCAGGACACCGCCTGCCTTGTCTATTTCGGACTGCGGAATGGGGAAGAATTCAAATGCAGGTTTATACACCTTGATATATCCCAGATAGGCGGGATCTTCCGCTCCGTTCACCAGTTTATCCATCAGCTTCCATCGTTTCAACTGGAAGTAACGTAAACCTTCAAAACAAGTCTCAATACGCCATTCGTTCCGGATACGTTCGCGAAGGTCATCCTGTGAAATACCTGCCCCGATAGCTGGCTGACCGGAGCGTGTCCTTACTTTGTTTATAGCATCCAGAGCTGTCGTAGTGGGTCCATGGGCTTCATTCTCCGCCTCGGCTATCATCAGCAATACATGAGCATAGCGCAACACGATTACATCTGCATCCGAAACAGTACTGTATCCGGGTGTCACATCCGTAGGCTGAATGTATTTGAGGGCGCTGAAACCGGTAGGTCCTTTATTATTCGATTCGTTCACCTGTACCTCCTCGTCTTTCCATCCGTCACTGGCAAAGTTAGCCATCATGGAGTGATTGACCGACTCATACAGACGGCGGTCCCTGTTCATGAACATCTTGGCACGTTCTGCTTTCTTCAGCGCATCATTGTTACCATACAATATGCTTTCGTCAGGACGTACGGTCAGAGGCGACTCTCCCCACGGTTTTCCATCCGTACATTCAAATGCATCCACCATATTGCGGGTCGGATCGAGAACAGCCCAGGCACCATAATACAAGTCCATGGAGTGAGTCAGGTTCGGACGCAGGAAGCGGACGGAGAACATGATTTCCGGTGATGCCAATTGTTTCTCAGAGATAAAATTGTCACGTACACGTGCTGCCAGGCTATATCCTTTGATACTCTGTAACAAAGTCAGCACCTCTTCCATCTTCGAAGGGATGGCCTTCCCATTGCTATCGTAGGCATCGAACAACAGAATTCTCGCCTTCAGAGCCTTGACAGCCGAAACGGTAAATCGCCCGGATGTCTGTGAGTCGGAATACAGTTTATCGGGCAATTCGCTGATAGCCTCGTCATAGTCGGTCATCACACGGTTCAACACTTCGGCACGGGTGGCCTTAGGCTGGTACATTGTGTTCAGATCGAGTGACTGGGTCACGACAGGCACTTCTTTGTAACACTGATACAACCATGAATAAAAGTAACCGCGCAACGCTTTACACTGTGCGAGCATAAACTTCTTATCGTCTGCACTGATATCCGATCCGGTATACTGTTCGAGTTGTTCCATCAGGATATGTACACGGGCAATGCCTTTATAGCAATTACCATAAATGTCGGTCACGAACCCGCCCTGATTGGGAGTAAGGTCTCCCTGGGCGATGGTCTTGGCCCAACCGTAGGTACCTTCACTGTGTTGCACGATTGCATTATCGGTCAATCCGTCCAGACAAGGCATAATCTGAGAGAATACACCGGAGTACATGACCGAATAGGTTCCGGCCAAAGCTGATTCAAAGTCACTCTTCTTCTGCCAGAATACGCTTTGCGAAGGACTTGACGGAGGATCTTTCTGAAGAAAGTCTTCACACGAGGTGGCACCGAAAAGTAATGTGGCAGCTAACAATATATGAATATTCTTTTTCATTGCATGTCCTAATTAAAATTCAACATTTAAACCAAACGAGTAGATTCTGTTTTGTGGATAGATGGCATCTCTTCCGTCACCGTTACGTTCGGGGTCGAGTCCTTTGTAAGGGGTCAGGGTCAACAGGTTGTCACCGGAGAAGTAAATACGTACTTTGGAGATGCTTGCCTTTTCGGTCCATACCCGCGGTAACGTATAGCCAAGTGTTACATTCTTCAACCGGAAGAAAGAAGCGTCTTTCAGATAATAGCTGTTGGGACGTGTATTCTTGCCTCCGCCCATATCCTGCCAATAAAGTTTGGGATGTTTGGCTCCATACGGGTTTTCTTCCGTCCACATGTGCTTGATATAGTCTTTGTTGGGAGAAGCGCCTTGCATGAAAGGCTGCACTCCCCAGTCAGTGGTGTAATATTTCTTATCAGCTACTCCCTGACCGATCAACGACAGGTCGAAGCCTTTCCAGGTGGCACTGGCATTGATGCCATATTCAAAGCCGGGGAAGCGTCCGGAGAAAGTACGGCGGTCGTAATTATCGATCACTCCGTCCGGTTTCCCATCAGGGCCGCTGATATCCTTATACTTCAGGTCACCCGGCTGGGTGTTGTCATTAAACTGCTTCGGCGAAGCGTCAATCTCAGCCTTGTCGGCAAATACACCGATGCACTCCAGCATGTAGTATTCATCGTAAGGCAATCCCTCACGTTTGATACTGTAACTTCCGATCTCCTCTGCGCCAAACTCAGTCAGTTTGTTGCGCGAACGGTCAAAATAAACACCGGCATTATAACGGAGTCCCTTGAGTGTGCCTCCCTTTACCATATTGGCATAATTCAGGGCAACCTCTATACCTTTATTCTCTACCGAGCCATTGTTTACAGTCGGAGCTGAAAGTCCGAGCAAACTGGACACCTGTGAAGAGCGCAAAATGTCATCGGTGGTCTTTTTATACCAGTCGAAGGTCACACTCAAACCATCAAACACCTGTAAGTCAAAACCGATATCGGTAATGGTAGTCGTCTCCCACTTGATGTTACGATTGGCATAAGCCGTCTGCTGATAACCGATAACCACTCCGTCCGAAGTTTTGGTAAACGGATAGTCATTTACCCCGGAGATCATGGCCTGATAAGGATAAAGCCCGATATTCTGGTTGCCCAACTGTCCCCATGAGCCTCTCAGTTTGAAGTTATTCAGCCAGTTGAGGTTCATTTTTTTTATGAACTCTTCTTCCGTAGCACGCCAGGCGACTGAGAATGACGGGAACACACCCCAACGGTTTTCATCGGAAATACGCGAAGTTCCGTCATAGCGCATATTGGCTTCAAACAGATAGCGCTCCTTGAAATTATAGTTGAAACGTCCGAATAAAGACTGGATAGCCCATTCTTCTTCACCTCCGCTGTTGCTCCAATCGGCCGTACCACCGGCATTGAGCACCGGCAGGTCAAAGGCAAAGTCCTTACGGTAAGCGTTGAGCGTTTCATATTTTTCCGATTCCTGATTATAACCTACCATCAAAGAGAAATTGTGTGCATTCTCCACCAGTGACAGGTCATATTTCAAGTAACTATAAAGATTGGTATAGAAACGGCGGCTATCGCCCACGCTCAGCCCCAATCCTCCTTTATCAAGCTCGGACGACTTCTCTCCGGTGTGGTAATCGTAAGTATAAGTCGTACTCCCTCTCCAGTCTTTACTTTTGTTCGACTGAAGGCGGGCAGCACCCTTGGTGTACCATGTCAATCCCTTAGCCAAGTTGATCTCTAACCACAACTGGGCATTAATATCGAAATTGTTGTCACGTTTCATCGCATTCTCTCCGATAATGGCAGGCATATTCTTGTTATGACTTTCGAACGAATAAGCCGAACTTGTCCAACGACGAATCCCCGTTCCGTCGTCCGGCAACCAAGGCATATAGGTCGGTGCTTGCGAAAGAGTAGAGAGGAATGCATCGTTCTGGCCTTGACGGGGTTGTTCCGTTTCCCCATACATCAGGTTGGCATAGGTTCCGACTTTGATGAAATTGGTAATGCGTGCGGTAAGGTCGATTGTGGCGTTATACTTTCTATATTTGAATCCACGCATAGTACCCGGCTGATCTACAAAATTCAAAGCCACGTTATAAGTAGTTTTCTCTGTACTTCCGGCCATCGAGAGATTATGTGTCTGCACTACGGCCGTACGGAACATATAGTCCTGCCAATCGAAATTGGGATATTGGGGGTCACCGACATTATTCCGATAGAGGTTGATCTGATCTTGGGTGTACTGCTTTCCGGTTCCGGAGTTCTTCCAGGCCAGATTTGCCAACTCCATATATTCTGCCGAATTGGTAATCCGGTCGTAGAGTTTGGTCGGTGTATGCAAACCAATATTCCCATGATAACTAATGCTCACCTTATCTCCCACGGCACCCTGCTTGGTAGTAACGAGAATAACACCGTTGGCGGCTCTTGCTCCGTAAATGGCTGCCGAAGCAGCATCTTTCAAAACGGAAACACTCTCGATCACACTGGGGTCGAGGTTGGTCATACTACCCGGTACGCCATTGATCAAGATCAAAGGATCTGATCCGGCAGAAGAGAAAGTCCCCTGACCACGGATACGGAAAGAAGTCCCTTCGCCACCGGGCTGTCCAAGCCCCTGATTGACACGCAATCCCGGAATTTGTCCTTGCAACAGGATAGCGGCATTGGCAACCGGTCGTTTCGAAATATCGTCACCGGTCACAGCCGATACCGCCCCCGTCAAGTTAACCTTCTTTTGGGTACCAAAGCCCACTACGACAACTTCATCCAGCTTCTGAGTATCCTCCTTCAGAACAATATTCATCGGAGTTCTCTCCGCTTTGACAATCTGTGTTTTATAACCAATATAAGAAATCTCAAAAGTGCTTCCTTCCGGAACATCCAGAGAGAATCTTCCTTTCAGGTCGGTAATACTTCCCAAAGTAGTCCCTTTTACCAATACGGATACACCAACGAGAGGTTCGCCGGCTTCATCGGTAACAATGCCGCTGGCTTTTACATTGTGCTGTTGTGTGACGGTAACTGCATCTTGCTTTAGGCTATCGGCCACAGCAAACTGGGGTGACATACATAATAGCAGCAAACTGGTACCTGCTATTTTGAGGCAATTCATTTCACGAGCTTTGATCAAACTCGGAAACAGGTTAGTTCTTTTTGTCATACATTAAATTTTTCGGTTAAACATAAAAAAAGGAATGTTCCATCCGGAAGATGTATAAATCCGGAATCAGTTTGGTCGTTCTTCTAAGTCTTCATAGGCCTTTTAGTTTTGATTATTAGTTTTCTGTCGACATTAAAACTTTGCTGAACTATGCTGATATCCTATTCCGAAAAACAATTCATTGGGGAGTAGTCCTTTCAGGACTTGGAAAGACAGGAATTTTGTACAGTTTATCAGAGTAAAAGCAAGAAATGCAGATGCTTTTTTGAAGGAACAACCGTATCATTTATACTTATTTGTACCCATATTCTACCAAACTAAAATATAATACACTGAATATATGCAACTTATATCTATAAGATAGAAATTAAGGATGCCGTTTCGATTTACTACAAAAGATTGGTTAGTTTAAGTTCTCTGGTATTTATTAAAAAAAAGATTCTATTTTTGCATTTTATTAATTCTTATTCTTATCTTTGCTGCATAACATCTGCCAAAGACTTAAGAGATGTGAATTATTTGTTAGCCTTAAAAGCTCCGAATTGCGTTTTCTACACTGCGGATATAGTCCTGAAAGAACTTAGCAATCCAATACGTACTCCAATCCTCCTCATATTTCTCTTACCGGCTCATCCGGGTGTAATCCAAGTTCTATGCCTAACTTTCTTCATCTTAGCGGCGAAGATATACATCTCCGCAGGCAAGATGTATATCTTGGCGGCGAAGACACACATCTTGGCTGCAAAGATGAAGTTTGATTGCCCTTTCAAGCAGATTTTCTTTCTATGCCTTAGGACTTTGGGCGAAATGAAATCTTATTTAAAATAGTGATTAATTTATGCCGGCTATTTGAACATTAATTGTTTTATCGTGGTATTGTAGAAAAAGAAGTAATGTTTTAGCAATTGTCCTATTTTCAAGTATTTGCACGGCATTACTATCAAAAGAACTCTTTCAAAGGCAAAGGTATCCCCAAAACATGAAATTCAGGCAGATGCAGAAAGGCATCCCGACAATTACAGGTCGTAAAACATCATTCTTAAATAAGTAACAAATAAAGCCAAAAGGAACATACCTGCATTTTTGAGGAACATCCCCCAATAGCTACTATTCCAAAAATAGTACGCCAGTAAATAGCTAAAAGTACTTATCCCTAAGAAAATAAGCACAGCAAAAAGTATCCAATATTCAAAACCGGCAGCTACCACCCCAACACACAATGTATTGACTCCCCACCACATCAGAAGATGATATAAGGCTAAGTTTGATAGATAAAAAATAATCTTTCCAAGTGTTTCCATAATCCGGCATTTATCATTTCCTTTTCATTTATTTGTCCCGAGGATATACTGCCACCGCTTCATTTTCTTTTTGTTTTCTGTCTGCGTGCGATTATCCACTGAGGACCGTCAGGAAATATTTTCAGGTTATCAAAGGTAAGATTTTGTACGTTACTTATTGAAATACTTTATATACCAGTCATAGAATTTTCGGATTCCTTCTTCTATGGAAGTAGAAGGCTTATAGCCAAAATCATTTTCCAACCGGCTTGTATCGGCATAAGTACATACCACGTCTCCCGGCTGCATCCCCATCATCTGCTTAACTGCCGTCTTACCCGCTGTTTTCTCAATCACAGAAATGAAATCCATCAGTTCCACAGGAGCGGAATTACCGATATTATAAATATAGAAAGGAATAGGATCGGCAGAAGGATGGGCGATGATCTTCATCAGCCCTGCGATGATATCGTCTATATAGGTGAAGTCACGACGCATCTGCCCATTATTGAATACTTTAATGGGATCTCCGTTCAGGATTGCTTTCATAAACAGGCATGGAGCCATATCTGGACGTCCCCACGGACCGTACACTGTAAAGAAACGCACACCGGTAGTCGGTATACCGTACAGTTTGCTATAAGCATGGGCCATCAGTTCATTCGACTTTTTCGTCGCTGCGTATAAACTTACCGGTGTATCGGCCTTATCCGTCTCAGCGTAAGGCACCTTGTCATTCAGCCCATAAATACTGCTTGAGCTGGCATATACCAGATGGTTCACCGGGTAATGACGGCAACACTCCAGCAAATTCAGGAAACCTACAACATTCGATTCGATGTACGCATAAGGATTTTCTATCGAATAGCGCACACCCGCCTGGGCTGCCAGATTAACCACAACATCAAAATGTTCGGATTCAAACAAGTGGTTCAGTCCGTCACGATCAGTCAAATCGATCTTAATAAAGCGATAAGAAGGGTATTTAGAACTTGGTAACAATACACCATCTTCTATCGACTCTTTTGCTATACCAGTATCAGCAAGGCGGTCGTACTTCAACTGCACATCATAATAAGAATTGATTATATCCAACCCTACAACTTCGCAACCCTGTGCTATCAATGCTTTTACTGTATAAGAGCCGATAAAACCGGCAGCTCCTGTCACTAATACTTTCATGATTCAATCTTATTTAGAGTACCATTACGGAAAAACGGCCTATAACATAATGTTCCTTACCGTCAACAAATTTCTGCAGTTCCTTGTTCGAACGTATTTTCTTATTCGAAATCATCAGGATGGTATTCTGATATTTATTATCCAAAACTTCTTCTTCAGTCACTTCTTTCACACCTTCGTGCAGGTAGACATCCATATTCTCAGGACGACGTACATTCAGGACACAATAACCGGAAGTGCCTTTCTCTTTGGAAAGTTCCACTGCTTTCCGGCATAATTCGGAATAACCCAATTCACTGTTAATGGCAGGTACATCCCAACCGCCCACAAAGATAGCACAAAACAATCCGAAGGCAAGCGTATTGATAGTCTTGTTCAACGATTTCTTCCGATAGAGGAAATACAGAGCCGCACAACCACTAACTGTCAACACTCCACCGGCCACGTAAAAAAGCTTCTGTCCCAGAAATTCGGTGCCCGGCATTCGTCCCAACACGATAAGAGCGGGCAGGCCTGCCACAAAAACAACGGCAGGAAGAACCAACGTCAACGCCAGCCATTGATTCCATCGGAAATGTGATAGCAAAAGTACGGCCAGATAGACAAAAAATGGGAAAGTCGGTGCCAAATAGACGGCAAGTTTACCACTGAAACAAGACAACATCAGCAAAGTACTGAGGATGATTACCATAAAGAAACGCTCCAGATCTGAACGGATTAACCGACGACATGCCCCGGCCACAATCACCCCTATCAGCAATAACGCCCAAGGAGCCAACGAATACCAAACGGAAATAAAATAATAATAGAAGGGTGCACTATGGTCGAAAGCATTGACAGCCCGTCCTACAGTCTGGCGGAATAGCAGATCATGCAGATAGTTCAAACCTCCCTCTTCCCAACAGACACCACCAAACCAGATGAAACATCCTAACAGTAGCACGGCAAATGTCTTCCATCCCCAATAGCGTCCGAAGGTTTTCACACGCCCGGTGATAAGCAGAAAGACAAAAGTAGACAGCAAGGGTACCAGTATACCGACCGGACCTTTGGAGAAAACAGCCATAAAAATATAGAAGGGAAACAGAAAGGCATTCCGGTTCTTGCTGCCCTGCCCTTTCAACATCCGGTAGAAAGTACGGAGGGCAAGAACGATGAACATACACATCAGCATATCCATACGCAAAACAACTGCCAACCCTAAAAACAAGCCGCAACTCATCAACATTAGCTGTGCCGAAAGACGATTGGCCGCAGATGTTTCACGTTCTACCCACCGATCCATTACCAGCATAATCACCAGAGCAGGAATGAAAGAGAAAAGTGACGCAAACCACATGGCATGACTGCCCAGCAACCATTTGCCCAGCATCAGAATCCAGAAATACAAAGGAGGCTTATCGGCATATTGCACACCGTGATTGGTGAACGTAAAAATATCACCATTGCGCAGTGCCTCATCGACAATGCTCAGATAGCGTAACTCATTGGAGGGAGTATAATCCCGGAAAATCAGCACCGGCAATACTGCCAGCAATAATAAAAACGGAAGAAATTTACTTTTCATAGGCAACTGATTGCTTGGAGCTTTTACGCCCAATCATCAGATTGCGAAAATAGGCTACGAAACCGACCGACTGACCCAAAATCAGAACCGGATCGAGACGGAATACACCGTATGCCACAATAACCGATGAACCGACCAGACTGATAATCCAGAAACCGGCAGGCAGTAAAGACTCTTTATGATGGAATGAATAAGCCCATTGATATACAAAACGAAGAGTGAAAATGACTTGCCCCATTGAACCGAAGACCAACAGCCAGAGAGGCACCTTTTCATTTCGGAAAAAACTATCGATAAAGTGTTGTGCATCATGCAGCATAAAAGCTGCTGCAATAATGGGGGTAATTACCAGCAGAGTTTTCAGTACCCCGTGCAATTTATTCCAAATACCCTTCTCGTTCAGATTCCACAAATAGATATAATAAGAAATAAACTGTCCGAAGATAATAGAAAAATCATCACGCAACCACCCATAGATACACAACAGATAAGAACCGGCAATGCTCAGAATCCAAAATATGGAAGGAGATACTACCTTCTTTGCTTTTTCCGATAGTACCCACTGGAATATGATGCGCGCAGAGAAAAAAGCCTGCGCCAAAAAACCGATTACATAAATAAAACCGTTACCTCCCACAAGACTACTCCATTAAGTTATTGTCGCCGACACGATAATTAATATATCTCTTCTTCATCCAACGGTACGCAAAGCAATCGAGGAAAGGAGAAACCAGTCTGTTCCACAAATGATACTTGGATGTACCTGCTACACGCGGGAAATGACGGACAGGAATCTGTTTGATCTTAGCATCCTGCAATAAAATCAACGCAGGAAGAAAACGGTGCATACCCGTAAAGAACGGAATACGTTTGGCATAGACCGTATGCAACACTTTAAGAGGGCAACCTGTATCCTGAACACCATCATGGGTCATCATCCGCCGGAAACCATTGGCAATCTTGGACTGGAGGTTTTTAAAAAAGGAGTCTTTACGATTGGCACGGATACCCATCACCAACTGATAGTCGGCAATATCCTTCAATAACAGGTTGAAATCCTCGGGAGTAGTCTGAAGATCGGCATCCATGTATCCCACATATACCGACTCAGCGTAGTCGATACCCGCTTTCATGGCGGCACTCAATCCGGAATTTTTCGCCAGATCCATATAAAAGAAATCCTTATTGCGCGCGCATACCTCCATGATACGTTGCTTACTGTTATCACGTGAACCATCGTTCACGAACAATACACAAGCCGTACAAATAGAGTTGGGCAAAAATTCTCCCAATTTCTGTTCCAAAGAGTAGATATTGTCTTCTTCGTTGTATACCGGAACAACGATAGTCAGTTGATAATTGATCGTTTTATTCATTGCCTCATTGTAAATATCCTGCAAAAATACAAAAAATAAGAAATAAAACAGGGGTATTGAAACAACAAACCAAATCTAATTTATGTTTTTATAGCACAAAAAGAAAAAATGAAACCGGATTATAACATTCATACAGACTTAAAACAGAAAAAGAATGCCGGAAAGAATATCACTCCTCTCCGGCATTGTCTGTTGTTTTATAAATATAAAAACGAAATCAGGCTTTCCGGATGTAATCAACAATCCATGCTCCTACTTCTTTCGTGCCAAACTTATCACCACCTTCTACCTGAATTTCGGGGGTACGTACATTTGCATCCAAAGAAGCATCGACAGCCTTACGGATCAAAGCGCCTTCGGCTTTGCAATCGAAGTATTCGAACAACATTGCTACCGAAAGGATTTGTGCCAGTGGGTTAGCAATATTCAAACCTTTTGCTTGCGGCCATGAACCGTGAATCGGCTCGAACACCGGAGTACTCTCGCCCGTAGAAGCAGACGGGAGTAATCCCATAGAACCGCTAATTACAGAACCTTCGTCGGTCAGAATGTCGCCAAAGGTATTCTCCGTCACCATTACGTCAAAGAACTTAGGCTCCTGGATCATCTTCATTGCAGCATTATCCACAAACATATAATCAGTAGTCACCTCCGGATACTGCGGGGCCATCTCTTGTGCAATTTGTCTCCACAAACGACTGGAAGCAAGCACATTGGCTTTATCGACTACAGTAAGGTGTTTGCGACGCTTCATTGCGTATTCAAAACCGACTTTCAGGATACGTTCAATTTCGGGACGTGTATACATATTCGTATCATATGCTTTATCATTATCCTGATATTTCTCACCGAAATACATACCACCCGTCAGCTCACGGATACACAGGAAGTCGGCTCCCTCTACTAACTCTGCACGAAGAGGAGACTTATGAACCAAGCATTTAAAGGTTTGCACCGGACGGATATTGGCAAATAAACCAAGTTTCTTACGCATAGCCAGCAGCCCTTGTTCCGGACGTACCTTGGCAGTCGGGTCATTGTCAAACTTAGGATCACCTACAGCCGAAAAGAGAACTGCATCGGCATTCTTACACACCTGATAGGTTTCTTCGGGGAAAGGATCACCTACTTTATCAATAGCATCCGCACCACAAATGGCATATTCATAGTTTACTTTATGTCCAAACTTCTCACAGACGGCACTCATCACCTCTACACCTTGTACAGAGATTTCCGGTCCGATGCCGTCACCGGCTAATACAGCAATTTTAAAATCCATATTGTTCAATAATTAATATTCTTCTATTATATTCAGCATTTTAATAGTAGCTTTGATGGCAGCCTCTGTCTGGTCGGCATCCAATCCACGGGTACGGAACACCTTTTCACCAAAACTCCAGGTGATGACTGTCTGTACGAAGGCATCGGTACGGCCTCCGGGAGGGATACTTACGGCATAATTAATCAGCATCGGGAACTTACGCCCCAAAGTCACCTTATATACTTTACGCAAAGCGCGTACGAAGGCATCGTACTGTCCATCACCGGAAGAACTTTCTTCGTAAACCTGACCGTCGATTTCGATACTTAGTGTTGCCATCGGCTTCAATCCGTGTGCTAAAGTGACAAAGTAGCTTTTCAATTTTACTTTATTGCTCATGCCATCGTGCTTCAACACATCAGAAATAATATAGGGCAAGTCTTCCTGAGTAACCAACTCTTTCTTATCACCCAACTCAATGATTCGCTCCGTAACCTTCTTCATGGACTCTTCATCCAGTTCCAGTCCCAGACTTTCAAGATTCTTGCGAATATTGGCCTTACCGGAAGTTTTCCCCAAAGCATACTCGCGTATACGCCCGAAACGCTCGGGAAGCAGATCATTACAATAAAGATTACTTTTATTGTCTCCATCGGCATGTACGCCGGCCACCTGAGTAAATACATTCTCACCTACAATCGGTTTGTTGGCGGGTATCACAATGCCCGAATACGATTCGACCACACGACTCACATCATTCAGCCGGCTCTCATCGATATTGGTTATGGCATTGAAATGGTCTTTCAAGATGGCCTGTACACTCGCCAAAGGAGCATTTCCGGCACGTTCACCCAAACCGTTGATAGTGGTATGGAGCCCTTTTACCCCACTCAGCACGGCAGCAAGCACATTACTTACAGCCAGATCATAATCATTGTGTGCGTGAAAGTCGAAATGTGTATCAGGATAACGCTTTTTCATCTTCCGCATAAACTCAATCACCTGAAGCGGGTTCAGGATACCCAATGTGTCGGGAAGCATAAACCGTTTGATAGTGGTCTCCTTCAATGCATCCACAATCTGGAACACATATTCGGGAGAGTCCTTCATACCATTACTCCAATCCTCCAGATATACATTAACCTCAATATCGAGTTCATTGGCATAATCCACTACGGCAAGAATGTCTTCGATATGTTCTTCGGGCGTTTTCTTCAACTGGCAGGTACAATGTTTCAGCGAACCTTTGCACAGCAGATTGATGACACGACATCCGGTAGCATGAATCCAATCCAATGAAGTATGTCCGTCGACGAACCCCAATACCTCTACTTTTTGCAGTAGATTCCTTCGGGCAGCCCAGTCACATATCATTTTCACCGCATCAAACTCTCCATCGGACACACGTGCCGAAGCTACCTCCACACGATCTACTTTCAACTCCTCCAGCAGAAGTCGGGCAATCATTAGTTTTTCATGGGGCACAAACGATACTCCGCTGGTCTGTTCACCGTCGCGGAGAGTCGTGTCCATGATTTCTATTTTGACGCCTTTTCCCATTGTTCTATTTTATCTTTATTAGTCAACAAAAAGTCGATGTCGTCAAGTCCATTCATCAGACAGTGCTTCTTGTAGGCATTGATTTCAAAATGTTCACTCTTTCCGGTAGCTTTGTTAGTGATGGTTTGTTCCGGCAGGTTAACTTCCACTTCCATCTTCGGATTCTTAAAGATGGAATCGAACAACTCTGCAAGGAATTCCTCGGTTACCACAACCGGAAGAACGAAATTATTCAATTCATTATTTTTATGAATATCTGCAAAGAAACTACTCACCACTACACGGAAACCATAATCAGCAATGGCCCAGGCAGCGTGCTCTCGGCTGGATCCCGAACCAAAATTTTTTCCGGCTACCAAAATTTGTCCTCCATATGTAGGATCATTCAACACGAATGATTCTATTTTATTCCCTTGTTTATCGTAACGCCAGTCCCTGAACAAGTTCTCTCCAAACCCCTCCTTGGTTGTAGCTTTCAAAAAACGCGCGGGAATAATCTGGTCTGTATCCACATTTTCTAATGGAAGAGGTACACAAGTACTTGTAAGTATATTGAATTTTGCTTTCATCTTTTTATTTTCGATTTAAATAATTGCGATTTACAGTGCAGGCGGACAATCTCCGTTCACAAACTCCTTGAGCAGTAAATCCTCGATCGTCCTATAGCTCTATTACATCAGTTCTCTCGGATCGGTAATCACTCCCGTTACGGCAGCTGCAGCCGCCACAAGCGGGCTGGCCAATAGCGTACGGGCTCCCGGCCCCTGACGTCCTTCAAAATTACGGTTACTGGTGGAAACTGAATATTTACCGGCAGGAATCTTATCATCGTTCATGGCCAGACAAGCCGAACATCCCGGCTGACGAATGGCAAAACCGGCATCTTCCAGAATCTTATCCAATCCTTCTTCACGGATCTGGGCATCAACCATCCAAGAACCCGGCACTAACCATGCAATCACATGTTCAGCTTTCTGACGCCCTTTCACTATGGAAGCGAATGCGCGGAAGTCTTCGATACGCCCATTAGTACAAGCACCCAGAAATACATAATCAATCTTTTTACCCAACAATGATTCACCCGGCTGAAATCCCATATAGTCCAGAGATTTCAAGAATGAAGTTTTCGTTGTTTCATTCATACCCTCGGTTGTAGGAATATGCTGCGTGATGCCCATACCCATCCCCGGATTAGTTCCATAAGTGATCATCGGCTCGATATCGGCTGCATCAAAATGGATTTCTTTATCAAAAACCGCATCTTCTTCACTCTTCAAAGTTTTCCAATACGCCATTGCTTTATCCCACTCTTCGCCCTGAGGAGCATTTTCACGCCCTTTGATGTATTCAAAAGTCACTTCATCGGGAGCAACCATACCGCCACGGGCTCCCATCTCAATAGAAAGATTACAGAGTGTCAACCGGCCTTCCATTGTCAGACTGCGAATTGCCTCACCGGCGTATTCTACGAAATAACCGGTTGCACCGCTGGTCGTCATTTTCGACATCATATAAAGAGCAATGTCCTTGGCTGTAACTCCCTTACCCAATTCGCCATCTACCGTGATACGCATAGTCTTGGGACGTGACTGCAAAATACATTGTGAAGCAAGTACCATTTCAACCTCACTTGTACCGATACCAAAAGCAACCGCTCCCATCGCACCGTGAGTAGAAGTATGTGAATCGCCACAGACAATCGTCATTCCGGGTAAAGTGAGTCCCCGTTCGGGACCTACCACATGAATAATACCATTTCTTTTATCCATCATCCCATAATGCGTCAGCCCAAAATCGGCTGCATTCTTAGTCAATGTATCCACCTGAGTTTTTGAGACAGGATCTTCAATAGGCTTATCCTGATCGTGAGTCGGTGTATTATGGTCCGGCATGCAATATACCTTCTCCGGACGGAGTACTTTAATCCCGCGTGCGCGTAAACCGGCAAAAGCTTGAGGACTGGTTACTTCGTGACAATATAATCTGTCGATATAGAGTTGTGTAGGGCCATCTTCCACCGTAGTCACTACGTGTGCATCCCATATTTTATCAAATAATGTATTCATCTTTTTATTTATTATTTTACGATTTACAAATTACGTTTAGAGTCACATCACTTAGTAAACTTGTTGATACAGTCGATATAGGCTTCTACCGATGCAGCTATGATATCTGTATTTGCACCAAATCCGTAATACATCTGGTTATCATACTCAACCTGCATGTGTACCTTACCCACATCATCACTTCCTTTGCTAATGGCTTGAATCGTGAATTCCTTCAAAGTCATATGACGGTCAATAATACGCTTCAGAGCCTTGATGGCAGCATCCACCGGACCATTACCACTGGCAGCCGCTTCAAATTTCTCTCCGGCAATATTCAATCCGAGGCTGGCAACGGAACGGACTCCTACTCCACTGGTCACCTGAAGATATTCCAATTTGATGCGATGGTTACCACTTCTGTCCGCACCCGCCAATACCAGAATATCATCATCATGAATATCTTTCTTGCGGTCGGCAAGTTTCAGGAATTCTTCATATACTTTATCCAGTTTTTCCTGATCCAGTGTCACACCCAGAATGGAAAGGCGATTTTTCAAGGCAGCACGTCCGCTACGAGCTGTCAATACGATAGAGTTATCGTCGATACCCACATCGTGCGGATCAATTATTTCATAAGTCTGCACATTCTTAAGTACGCCATCCTGGTGGATACCCGAAGAATGCGCAAATGCATTGCGTCCAACAATGGCCTTATTAGCCTGTACCGGCATATTCATCAGGCTCGATACCATACGGCTGGTAGGATAAATCTTCTGAGTATTGATATTCGTCTCAATATCAATCTCGTGATGGCTTTTAATAATCATTGCTATCTCTTCAAGGGCCGTATTTCCCGCACGTTCACCGATACCGTTGATGGTAACCTCTACCTGGCGGGCACCATTCAGAATACCTGCCATCGTGTTGGCAGTAGCCATTCCCAAATCATTATGACAGTGGGTAGAAATGATTGCATTCTCAATACCTGTTACATGATCTACCAGATATTTGATTTTCGCGCCATACTCGGAAGGTAGGCAGTAACCTGTTGTATCCGGAATATTCACTACTGTAGCACCAGCCTTAATAACCGCTTCAATCACACGAGCCAGATATTCATTATCCGTACGTCCTGCATCCTCTGCATAAAACTCTACATCATCCACAAAACGACGGGCATATTTCACTGCCGCCACAGCACGTTCGATAATCTCTTCCCGATTAGAATTGAATTTATATTTAATATGTGAATCTGAAGTACCGATTCCTGTATGAATACGCTTATGTTTAGCAAACTTCAGGGCATCCACTGCCACATCGATATCTTTTTGTACCGCACGCGTCAATGCACAAATCGTCGGCCAGGTTACAGCCTTTGATATTTCAATCACCGAGTTAAAATCGCCCGGGCTGGAAATAGGAAAGCCTGCCTCAATTACATCTACACCTAAAACTTCCAATGCCTTTGCCACCTGAATTTTTTCCACTGTATTCAACTGGCATCCCGGTACTTGTTCACCATCGCGAAGGGTGGTGTCGAAAATAAATAATCTGTCGCTCATATTCTATTTTTTTAATCTGATTATACACCATCAAAAAAGCCTTTCACACAAGGAAGTGAGAAAGGCTTTCGTATATTTTCATTATACACATTTACGCGCGACACTCACTTCCCCCGACCTTTGCCAGCAGAATAATAATACCACACAGTAGAATATGTATAAATGATTGATTCATGTTTATTGTCTCTTTTATTGTTTGACGATGCAAAGGTATAGATTATTTCTTAGCCTCCAAATAAAACGTTACTTTTTTATTCATAAAAATATCATTTCATAAGAAGAACTACTGTATAATAACAAATATATCACAATCAAAGTTCATATATCTGCCTACAAAAAATGGGAATAAAGTACTGTTAGATACCTTATTCCCACTCAATTATAGCTTTAATGCCTGTTGATTACTTCTTATCACAAGCTTTCTTTTCACAATTTGCATTCTGAGGGCATTCTGTTTTCTGATCGCATGCAGCTTTATCTTTGCAACAAGCCTTGGTAGAGTCACAAACAGCAGAGTCACCTTTGCAACAAGTTGCAGCAGATTCCACTGCTTCTACAGCAACTGAAGTAGAGTCTGTAGCAGCTTCCGAATTAGCTGTTTTATTACCACCACAAGAAATCATCGCAAAAGAGAATGCCACCATTGCAGCAGCTAAAAAGAATTTTGTCTTCATACTTTAAATATTTGCTTTAAACGTTTATATAAATACTCATTTGCAAATATAGATAAAATAAATGAATCTCCCAAAAACAAGTCATCCCCTCGTGTCTTCTGACCCGAGGGGATGAACTCTCTGAAAACGGCGACTACCTACTCTCCCACTGTTACGCAGTACCATCGGCGTGATCAGGCTTAACTTCTCTGTTCGGAATGGGAAGAGGTGGAACCCTGATGCTATAGTCACCTGAATAAGGTAGACATAATGTACAAAAGTAAACTTAGCCGTCTATCACCCGGATAGTAAAGCTAAACGGATATATAAACCATAAAAGACAATAAAAGAAAGTCATCGGGCAATTAGTAACGCTCGGCTGTGATGTTACCACCTGTACACCTGCGTCCTATCAACGTTGTAGTCTACAACGACCCTGAAAGAAATCTAATCTTGTGGCTGGCTTCGTACTTAGATGCTTTCAGCACTTATCCAATCCCGACTTAGATACCCGGCAATGCACCTGGCGGCACAACCGGTAAACCAGAGGTCAGTCCAACACGGTCCTCTCGTACTAGTGTCAGAGCCACGCAAATTTCATGCGCCCACGATAGATAGAGACCGAACTGTCTCACGACGTTCTGAACCCAGCTCGCGTGCCACTTTAATGGGCGAACAGCCCAACCCTTGGGACCTTCTCCAGCCCCAGGATGTGACGAGCCGACATCGAGGTGCCAAACCCCTCCGTCGATATGAGCTCTTGGGAGGGATCAGCCTGTTATCCCCGGAGTACCTTTTATCCTTTGAGCGATGTCCCTTCCATACGGAAACACCGGATCACTATGCTCTAGTTTCCTACCTGATCGACTTGTAAGTCTCCCAGTCAAGCGCCCTTATGCCATTACACTCTGCCGCCGGTTACCAATCGGCGTGAGGGCACCTTTAGAAGCCTCCGTTACACTTTTGGAGGCGACCACCCCAGTCAAACTACCCACCAAACAGTGTCCTCGCAAATGCGAGTTAGAACTCAAATAATCAAAGGGCCGTATTTCAACAGCGACTCCACAAATACTGGCGTACCTGCTTCAAAGTCTCCGGCCTATCCTACACATCAATTACCCAAATTCAATGTTAAGCTATAGTAAAGGTTCACGGGGTCTTTTCGTCCCATCGCGGGTAATCGGCATCTTCACCGATACTACAATTTCACTGAGCTCACGGTTGAGACAGTGTCCAGATCATTACACCATTCGTGCAGGTCGGAACTTACCCGACAAGGAATTTCGCTACCTTAGGACCGTTATAGTTACGGCCGCCGTTTACTGGGGCTTCAATTCAATGCTTCTCTTGCGATGACATCTCCTCTTAACCTTCCAGCACCGGGCAGGTGTCAGGCTGTATACGTGATCTTTCAATTTTGCACAGCCCTGTGTTTTTGTTAAACAGTTGCCTGGACCTATTCTCTGCGCCCTCCCGTCACCGGGTAGGGACCCTTTATCCCGAAGTTACAGGGTCAATTTGCCTAGTTCCTTAACCGTGATTCACTCAAGCGCCTGAGTATATTCAACCCGACTACGTGTGTCCGTTTGCGGTACGGGTACCATTAAGATTAAGTTTAGCGGATTTTCTTGGGAGTATGTTTACACGCACTATTACCGTTTTCCGAGGAAATTGGTATACTGTCAGGTTCGACTCTTATCCCGGATTTGCCTGGGATAATCAACATCTACACCCTTTAACGGACTATTCCGTCAGTCCGCGGCGTTGTCACTCCTCCGTCTCCACGTCACTCTTAATGCTAGTACAGGAATATTAACCTGTTCTGCCATCGGCATCACCGTTCGGCTGAGCCTTAGGACCCGACTAACCCTGATCCGATTAGCGTTGATCAGGAAACCTTAGTCTTGCGGCGAGGGGGTTTCTCACCCCCTTTATCGTTACTTATACCTACATTTGCTTTTCCACACGCTCCAGTAAAGCTCACGCTTAGCCTTCAACGCAGAGTGGAATGCTCCCCTACCGATACTTACGTATCCCATAGCTTCGGTAAAACACTTAATGCCCGATTATTATCCACGCCAAACTCCTCGACTAGTGAGCTGTTACGCACTCTTTAAATGAATGGCTGCTTCCAAGCCAACATCCTAGCTGTCTTAGCAATCTGACTTCGTTAGTTCAACTTAGTGTTTATTTGGGGACCTTAGCTGATGGTCTGGATTCTTCTCCTTTAGGACATGGACCTTAGCACCCATGCCCTCACTCCTGAGATCGAACTAATGCGCATTCGGAGTTTATCAAGACTTGATAGGCGGTGAAGCCCTCGCATCTTATCAGTCGCTCTACCTCACATTAGTAATTCTCAAGGCTGCACCTAAATGCATTTCGGGGAGTACGAGCTATCTCCAAGTTTGATTAGCCTTTCACCCCCACCCTCAGGTCATCCGGAAGCTTTTCAACGCTTATCGGTTCGGTCCTCCAGTTAGTGTTACCTAACCTTCAACCTGCCCAAGGGTAGATCACTTGGTTTCGCGTCTACTCCTTCCGACTATCCGCCCTGTTCAGACTCGCTTTCGCTTCGGATCCACATCTCAAGATGCTTAACCTTGCCGGAAAAAGTAACTCGTAGGTTCATTATGCAAAAGGCACGCCGTCACAACTTACGCTGCTCCGACCGCTTGTAGGCGCATGGTTTCAGGGACTATTTCACTCTTCTATTCGAAGTGCTTTTCACCTTTCCTTCACAGTACTGGTTCGCTATCGGTCTCTCGGGAGTATTTAGCCTTACCGGATGGTCCCGGCTGGTTCACGCAGAATTCCTCGTGCTCCGCGCTACTCAGGATACCACTACGCTTCAGTTACCTTAGAATACCGGGCTATCACCGTCTATGGCGCGGCTTTCCAGCCGCTTCTTCTCAATAACTTTCTTGCGAGAGCGTGGTCCTACAACCCCACACATGCCGTAACACGGGTGGTTTGGGCTATTCCCCGTTCGCTCGCCACTACTAGGGGAATCATTATTTATTTTCTTTTCCTGCAGGTACTAAGATGTTTCAGTTCCCTGCGTTAGCCTCCAACTTGGTTGGATGACATTCCTTCAGAATGCCGGGTTGTCCCATTCGGAAATCTTCGGATCAAAGGTTATTTGCACCTACCCGAAGCTTATCGCAGCTTATCACGTCCTTCATCGCCTCCGAGAGCCAAGGCATCCGCCATGCGCCCTTATTTACTTTCTTTTATCGCCAGGTTCATCTCCTTTTCTTAAAAAGGATCTGAACCAAATGGTTCGATATATACTTTTAGCTCTTACTAAATTTACTTTTTTTTGTACATCATGTCAAAGATCGTATGATAACATTCGGCAACTTGTGTTGCCAGCGTATCAATGGTGGAGAATAACGGATTCGAACCGTTGACCCTCTGCGTGCAAGGCAGATGCTCTAGCCAGCTGAGCTAATCCCCCAATCATACAAGATATCAATCTCGTCTTGGTAGTCCCAGGCAGAGTTGAACTGCCGACCTCTACATTATCAGTGTAGCGCTCTAACCAACTGAGCTATAGGACTAGTTCAACCGTGTCCTGTCTTAGACTCGGCTTCTGTTTTTCTCTTGTTTATCTCTATCTATATTGCTATAGACGGTCGATCTATATTCTATAAATAAACAAGTACCAGTAGTACAATTTTAGAACCGATGAACGTCGTTTTCAACATCGCTCCAGAAAGGAGGTGTTCCAGCCGCACCTTCCGGTACGGCTACCTTGTTACGACTTAGCCCCAGTCACCAGTTTTACCCTAGGACGCTCCTTGCGGTTACGTACTTCAGGTACCCCCGGCTCCCATGGCTTGACGGGCGGTGTGTACAAGGCCCGGGAACGTATTCACCGCGCCGTGGCTGATGCGCGATTACTAGCGAATCCAGCTTCACGAAGTCGGGTTGCAGACTTCGATCCGAACTGAGAGAGGCTTTTGGGATTAGCATCCTGTCACCAGGTAGCTGCCTTCTGTACCCCCCATTGTAACACGTGTGTAGCCCCGGACGTAAGGGCCGTGCTGATTTGACGTCATCCCCACCTTCCTCACATCTTACGACGGCAGTCTCTCCAGAGTCCTCAGCATGACCTGTTAGTAACTGAAGATAAGGGTTGCGCTCGTTATGGCACTTAAGCCGACACCTCACGGCACGAGCTGACGACAACCATGCAGCACCTTCACAGTGGTGATTGCTCACTGACATGTTTCCACATCATTCCACTGCAATTTAAGCCCGGGTAAGGTTCCTCGCGTATCATCGAATTAAACCACATGTTCCTCCGCTTGTGCGGGCCCCCGTCAATTCCTTTGAGTTTCACCGTTGCCGGCGTACTCCCCAGGTGGAATACTTAATGCTTTCGCTTGGCCGCTTACTGTATATCGCAAACAGCGAGTATTCATCGTTTACTGTGTGGACTACCAGGGTATCTAATCCTGTTTGATACCCACACTTTCGAGCATCAGTGTCAGTTGCAGTCCAGTGAGCTGCCTTCGCAATCGGAGTTCTTCGTGATATCTAAGCATTTCACCGCTACACCACGAATTCCGCCCACCTCTACTGTACTCAAGACTGACAGTATCAACTGCAATTTTACGGTTGAGCCGCAAACTTTCACAACTGACTTACCAGTCCACCTACGCTCCCTTTAAACCCAATAAATCCGGATAACGCTCGGATCCTCCGTATTACCGCGGCTGCTGGCACGGAGTTAGCCGATCCTTATTCATATTATACATACAAAACAGTATACATACTGCACTTTATTCTAATATAAAAGAAGTTTACAACCCATAGGGCAGTCATCCTTCACGCTACTTGGCTGGTTCAGGCTCGCGCCCATTGACCAATATTCCTCACTGCTGCCTCCCGTAGGAGTTTGGACCGTGTCTCAGTTCCAATGTGGGGGACCTTCCTCTCAGAACCCCTATCCATCGAAGGCTTGGTGGGCCGTTACCTCACCAACAACCTAATGGAACGCATCCCCATCCTTTACCGGAATCCTTTAATAATCAAACCATGCGGAATGATTATCCCATCGGGTATTAATCTTTCTTTCGAAAGGCTATCCCCGAGTAAAGGGCAGGTTGGATACGTGTTACTCACCCGTGCGCCGGTCGCCAGCAAAGAAAGCAAGCTTTCTTCCTGATGCCCCTCGACTTGCATGTGTTAAGCCTGTAGCTAGCGTTCATCCTGAGCCAGGATCAAACTCTTCATTGTAAAAGTATTGTTATATATCCCAATAAGGGACAATATTAGCTCTGTTCAGGATGTCGAAAATTTATTGACGGTCATTTTTCATATACCTATATAATAAGTATTGACGGTTCTAAATTTACTTGTACTACTTGTATTGTTTATCAATTTTTCAAAGAACGCTTCTTTTCGATTGCGCTTCGTTTTAAAAGCGGGTGCAAAGGTAAAAGGTTTATTTTAAAACACCAAATGTTTCTGGAAGTTTTTTTTTAAAATGTTTTCCCGGTCTGTTCTCTGGCTCTCTTAGCGAAAGGGAAAGGCACCGGAATAAACGCCTTTTATCGCGAATCGGACTGCAAAGATAACGAATTTTAATATTAAACTCCAAAGAAAAAGGAGATTATTTTGGTTGTTCGTTAAGGCAATCAATACGCACTTGCAACATGTCAATTTCAATCGGCTCTCCGTCTCTTGGAAAGCGGGTGCAAAAGTACGTGATTTACCAATACAAGGCAAATATATAAGGAAGTTTTTTAAATAAAAATATAAATTCAGATGTAAAGGACTGAGGGAGAGGTAGGTCTTAGAGCATACTTTAAAAAGAAGGGAAAAGGGAGGGCCAAGGGAGACACATTATTATAATATATAGAGGGGGAATTTTCAGGAGATAAAGGAAAGGATATGTGCTACGAAAGGGAGGGGAACAAGTGTTTTGGAGAGGGAATTGCGGAGAAAAATAGGGGATTTAACGGGAGCTTGACGGAATTTAAACGGGAGTTAAACAGAAAATATGGCGGGATTTTGACGGAAATTGAATGGGAATTGAACGGAATCCAAACGTTAACATTGTTAATGCAGTTGGGGAGACATTTATTTCAGGGGCGGAAATAACAAAGCTTTTGCTTCGAAAAGACTTGTTATTTGAAGACAAAAGGCTTGATTTAACCCCCTGTTAAATCAAGTGACGGGAGGAGAAGAAACGGAAGAGAGAAAAGGATTGAGAATGAATACAATAGAGAGACAAGGAGTTATTTTTTAGAAAAAGAGATAAGTAGTGGGCCGAAAGGGATAGTTGCGATTAGAACAAGTATGGGCGCAGCGGATTTTCAAAAGTAAGGTTTGGAGCGGAAGCGGGAGGAGTGCAATTACAAAAGACAAGAGAATAGCAGGACAGGCACAAGTTAAAGAAAGAAAGTATCAAAGATTGGATCATAGATTAAGAATCGGACATAAAAAGAAAGCACGTCTTCAAATATCCCTAAAGCAAATGTCTTCCTGTTAAAATCACCCTTTCAGGAAACAAAATCCCCTGCCCCATGTTACTTAACCAACTTAATTTTTATAACCTAAACCAAAAGAATTATGGCTAAAGAAAGTGTAAAAATCCTGCAAGGAAAGCTCGATGTAAAAAGTTTGATTGATCAGCTGAATGCTGCATTATCTGAAGAATGGTTGGCATACTATCAATATTGGGTAGGTGCATTGGTAGTGGAAGGTGCTATGCGCGCAGACGTACAAGGTGAGTTCGAAGAACATGCTGAAGAAGAACGTCACCACGCACAATTGATAGCAGACCGAATCATCGAATTGGAAGGTGTTCCGGTACTCGATCCGAAAAAATGGTTTGAACTGGCCCGCTGCAAATACGATTCTCCAACAGCATTCGACTCTGTCAGCCTACTGAACCAAAACGTTTCTTCAGAGCGTTGCGCCATTCTCCGTTATCAGGAGATTGCCAACTTTACAAACGGTAAAGATTACACCACATGTGACATCGCCAAACATATCCTGGCTGAAGAAGAAGAGCATGAACAGGACTTACAGGATTATCTGACTGATATTGCCAGAATGAAAGAATCGTTTCTTAAGAAATAAATAATGGTTTCTTCAAGAATGGAAAGAGGGAATACTCCGTCCGGGGTAGTTTCCTCTTTTTATTGTTACTCCTCACTGTAATAATCACCTTTCCTCTACTCCGCAGACATACCTAAATAATCATATTTTATGCACTCCGACCGTGACAAAACAAAAAACTATGCGACTTATGGGATGAATTTCAACTCAATTATTTATCTTTGTTAGCTTTAAAAAAGCTGGCATAAAAACAATATGTACAATGAAAGATTTCTTTAAATTTACGCTTGCTACATTGACCGGTATCGTACTATCGGGCATTGTTTTGTTTATCATCGGAATTGCGACGCTTGTCGGCATCATTTCGTCATCGGATACCGAAACAGTAGTGAAAAAAAATTCCGTAATGATGCTCGACTTAAAAGGCACATTGGTAGAGCGCACTCAAGAGAGTTTAGAAGGGCTATTGGGAAAATTCACCGGTGAAGCGGGCAACACATACGGACTGGACGACATATTAGCTTCAATCAAAAAAGCTAAAGAAAATGATAATATAAAAGGCATTTATATACAGGCTTCATGGCTGGATGCCCCTTATGCCTCATTACAGGCAATACGGACCGCTTTGGAAGATTTCAAGGAAAGTGGCAAATTCGTTGTAGCATACAGTGACAATTATACGCAGGGGCTTTATTACCTATCGAGTGTTGCCGACAAAGTAATGCTTAACCCTAAAGGCATGATTGAATGGCGAGGACTCGCTTCAGCTCCCATTTTCTACAAAGACCTATTACAGAAATTGGGAATTGAAATGCAGGTATTCAAGGTAGGTACTTACAAATCGGCTGTAGAACCGTTCACTTCAACCGAAATGTCTCCGGCCAATAAAGAGCAAGTTACGGCATTCATCGGTTCAACCTGGAACCAAATACTGGATGGTGTTTCGGCTTCACGCAAAATAGAAAAAGACTCACTGAATGCGTATGCAGATCGCATGCTTATGTTTTACCCATCGGACGAAAGCGTGAAATGCGGATTGGCCGATACCCTGATTTATCAGAATAACGTACGCAGCTATCTGAAAACACTTGTAAAAATCAACGAAGACGACCGCCTGCCGATATTAGGGCTCGATGATATGATCAACATCAAAAAGAGTGTACCTAAAGATAAAAGCGGTGATATTCTGGCTGTCTACTATGCATCCGGTGAAATAACTGACTATGACGGATCGGCGACATCCGACGAAGGAATTGTAGGGAGCAAAATGATTCGTGACCTGCGTAAGCTAAAAGAGGATGATAACGTAAAGGCAGTCGTACTGCGTGTTAATTCTCCGGGAGGAAGCGCATTTGCATCCGAACAGATCTGGCATGCCGTAAAAGAATTAAAAGCTAACAAACCAGTAATTGTTTCGATGGGTGACTATGCCGCATCCGGCGGATATTACATCTCTTGCGCAGCCGACAGCATCATAGCCGAGCCAACTACCTTAACCGGTTCTATCGGAATTTTCGGCATGATCCCGAACGTCAAAGGATTGACGGAAAAGATCGGACTAACATTTGACGTGGTAAAAACCAATAAATTTGCAGATTTCGGTAACCTGATGCGTCCTGTGAACGGTGATGAAAGAGCATTGCTGCAAATGATGATCAGCCAGGGATATGACCTGTTTGTAAGTCGTTGTGCCGAAGGTCGCCATATGACCAAAGAAGGTATTGAAAAAATAGCTGAAGGACGCGTATGGACCGGAGAAATGGCCAAAGGAATCGGACTGGTAGACGAACTGGGTGGAATCGACAAAGCACTGGAAATTGCAGCACGGAAAGCCGAATTGAAAGGCTATACCATTGTATCTTATCCTACCAAAAAGGATATTCTATCCACATTACTCGATGTCCAACCCAATAACTATGTAGAATCCCAAGTGCTGAAAAGCCAGTTAGGAGACTATTACAAGGATTTCAATCTATTAAGAAATATAAAAGAACGCGCCATGATTCAGGCACGTGTCCCGTTTGAACTGAATGTGAAATAGCGAACTACATGGAAGAAAGCTCTATTAAGATACATAAATGGCTATATCCCGTTTCATGGCTCTATGGAATGGGAGTAGCACTGAGAAATAAACTCTTTGACTGGGGTAAACTTCAGTCAAAGAGTTTTAACATTCCCGTGATTTGTATCGGGAATATCGCCGTGGGCGGCACAGGCAAAACACCGCACACAGAGTATCTGATAAAGCTGCTCCATCGCAACTTCCGGGTAGCCGTACTGAGCCGTGGATACAAGCGCCATACGAAAGGATTCATACTTTCAACAGCAGAGAGCAATGCTCGTAGCATTGGTGACGAACCCTATCAAATAAAATCGAAGTTTTCCGACATACGAGTTGCAGTGGACGAAGACCGTTGTCATGGTATCGAAAAATTGCTCACATTGCAAGAGCCTCCTGTCGAAGTTATCTTACTGGACGATGCATTCCAACACCGATATGTGAAAGCGGGACTGAATATTCTTCTGACAGATTATCATCGCCTGTTCTGTGACGATGCTTTAATGCCTGCCGGACGTTTACGGGAATCTACCCGGGGGAAAAACAGGGCACAAATAGTCATTGTAACCAAATGTCCGCCGGATATCAAGCCTATCGATCATAATATCATCGCAAAACGGTTGAATCTATTCCCCTATCAACAACTTTATTTCTCGTCATTCCGATACGGCAAATTACAAGCGGTCTTTCCTGTTTGTACTGCCGTAAGAGAAAGGGAACTATCGTCCTTGCAAGCAGATGAACAGATACTAGTGATAACCGGAATCGCGTCTCCGGATGCTATCATCCGGGAACTGGAAATGTATACACGGAACATCGACCTACTCGCTTTTGACGATCACCATAGCTTCAGCCAGCGAGACATGTCGCTAATTAAAGAGAAGTTCGGTAATTTGAAAGAAGGACGGCGTCTGATTATCACTACCGAGAAAGATGCCACCCGTCTGATAGACCATCGGGCACTGGATGCAGAACTAAAACCATTTATTTATGCCCTGCCCATCGAAGTAGAAATATTACAAAATCAACAAGATATTTTTAACCAACACATTATTGGCTATGTTAGAGAAAATACAAGAAACGGCAGCCTTCCTGAAAGGGAAGATGCACACAAGCCCTGAGACAGCAATCATTCTGGGAACCGGACTTGGCAGTTTGGCAAACGAAATTACTGAAAAGTATGAAATAAAGTATGAGGATATTCCCAACTTTCCGGTGTCTACCGTAGAAGGACATAGCGGAAAACTGATTTTCGGTAAACTCGGCAATAAAGAAATCATGGCGATGCAAGGCCGCTTCCATTACTACGAGGGGTACTCCATGAAAGAAGTGACTTTCCCGGTACGTGTGATGCGTGAGCTGGGCATCAAAACTTTATTTGTATCCAATGCCAGTGGCGGTACTAATCCCGACTTCGAAATCGGAGACCTGATGATTATTACCGACCACATAAATTATTTCCCCGAACATCCCCTACGGGGTAAAAACATTCCGTATGGGCCGCGTTTTCCGGATATGAGTGAAGCCTACGACAAAGAACTGATACGCAAGGCAGATGCTATTGCAGCAGAAAAAGGTATTAAAGTGCAACATGGCATATACATCGGTACACAGGGTCCAACATTCGAAACACCGGCTGAATACAAGTTGTTTCATATCTTGGGTGCCGATGCAGTAGGTATGTCTACTGTCCCCGAAGTAATTGTTGCCAACCATTGTGGCATTAAGGTATTCGGTATATCAGTAGTGACTGATCTCGGAGTAGAAGGCAAGATTGTAGAAGTATCACACGAAGAGGTTCAGAAAGCAGCCGACGCTGCCCAACCGAAGATGACCACCATTATGCGTGAGCTGATAAACCGTGCATAGATACTTTTTTTCATAAACTAAGATATATGAGAACAGAAATAGCAACCTTGGGTGAGTTCGGTCTGATCAAGCACCTCACCGAAGGAATTAAATTAGAAAACGAATCGAGCAAATATGGTGTGGGTGACGATGCCGCCGTCCTCTCCTATCCTGCCGATAAGCAGGTATTGGTCACCACCGACCTGTTAATGGAAGGGGTACATTTTGACTTGACTTACACACCGTTGAAACATTTGGGTTACAAAGCCGCTGTTGTCAACTTCTCCGACATCTATGCGATGAACGGGACACCGAAGCAGATCACAGTTTCACTTGCCCTCTCCAAACGCTTCAGCGTGGAAGATATGGATGAATTTTATGCCGGTCTCCGTTTGGCGTGTCAGCAATACAAGGTGGATATCGTAGGTGGTGACACTACTTCTTCCTTGACAGGATTTGCAATCAGCATCACCTGCATTGGTGAGTCAGATAAGGATAAAGTAGTTTACCGCAACGGTGCTAAGGACACCGATCTGATTTGCGTCAGTGGTGACTTAGGTGCGGCCTATATGGGGTTGCAACTGTTAGAGCGTGAAAAAGCGGTCTTTAAAGGTGAACAGGATGCTCAGCCGGATTTCTCCGGAAAAGAGTATTTGTTGGAACGTCAGCTCAAACCCGAAGCCCGCAAAGACATTATTGAGAAACTGGCTACTGCAAATATCGTCCCGACTTCAATGATGGACATTTCTGACGGTCTTTCCTCGGAACTATTGCATATTTGCACTCAAAGTAAGGCAGGTTGCCGCGTCTACGAGGAACACATCCCCATTGATTATCAAACAGCTGTTATGGCAGAAGAGTTCAACATGAATCTCACCACATGTGCTATGAATGGCGGTGAAGATTATGAACTGCTTTTCACCGTTCCTATTGCCGATCACGAAAAGATATCGGAAATGGAAGGTGTTCGTTTGATCGGTCACATCACAAAGCCCGAATTAGGCTGTGCACTTATCACACGCGATGGCCAGGAATTCGAGCTAAAAGCTCAGGGATGGAATCCGCTACAAGAGAATAAATAAAAAAGTTCAGTAATAAGAACACTGATAATAAGCAATATAGCTTTTTATCAGTGTTTTTTATTGTGCTAAGATTTGCAGAATTAAAAAACTTTCACTACCTTTGCAACCGCAAACAAGAAAGGTGCCATAGCTCAGTTGGTAGAGCAAAGGACTGAAAATCCTTGTGTCCCCGGTTCGATTCCTGGTGGCACCACCAAAGAAAGTACATAAATGCTTTTCACACATGAAAACCCTTGAATTAGAGATAGTTCAAGGGTTCTTTTTTTACCCTCACTACGCATTCCGCTACATATTTGTGAAGTTGGATTTCGCCAATTCAGTGGCTTTTTTTAAGGCTTTTGAAAAAGCCATAAATATGTACCATACTTCATTGTTTTTCAATTGTTTGACAATTCCAATCTCCGGTGTGAAAAAGTAATTTTGCACACATGACCGGATGAAGTCGAAAAAGTGAAAGAAACTTAAAAATTCGGTATTTCCCATCGGGATAAAAAAAAGGAATCGAACCCGGGATACAAAAGGCAATTCGAACCTGAGAAAAATGGGATTTTTATGGCTTTTCCATAAGTCCCTCAAAAAAGCCACCGAATTTAACATTTCGCTCCATGTCCTCATGCCATCCGGTTTTGACGAAACAATTGAATGTAACACCTCAAAAAACAAAAGTGATGAAACAAGGAACAATGAACATTCTGTTTTTCGTGCTTAAAACGAAATTGTTGAAAAACGGTGAGGCACCGGTATTGATGCGGATAACCATCAATGGAGACTATGACGATGTACGTATCCAAAGAAGCGTACCCCTGAACTTATGGAACGCCGCCAAAGGATGCAGTAAAGGCAGGGACAGGGCATCAGTGGCACTGAACGCCTATATTGCCGAACTGCACGCACGCGCCTTGGAAAAACACAAGGAACTGGTATTGGAACAGGCCCTGATTACCCCAAAACTGATTCTTAAACGTGTTTTCGGGAAAGACACCGAAATGCGTACACTGCTCGGCACCATGAGGGAAGGCATCAAGGAAATGGAAACACTGGCGGGTATAGACTACTCTCCCGTCACGATCAACCGGTATAAGAACGTGGTGAAGAAATTACAGCTGCTCATCCCCTCTTATTATGGAAAGGAGGATGTCACTTTCCATGAGCTGACACCGGAGTTCATCCGTGCGTTTGACATTTACCTGAAAACGGAGGCGGGACTGTGCCGGAACACGATAGTCCGTTATATGAAATGCTTCAAGAAATTTACCAATATGGCATTGGCAAAGGAATGGATGCGCAAGAATCCCTTTTACGGTTACAAGATGGAGCAGGACGAGACCGATCCGGTATTCCTGACCTACGACGAGTTGCAGACCGTAATGAAAAAGAAATTCACCATTCCACGGCTTGAACTGGTCAGGGATGTCTTTGTCTTTGCGTGCTTCACCGGTTTGGCATTCTCCGATGTTGCCAGTCTGAACAAAGAGAATCTGGTACAGGACAATCTCGGAGACTGGTGGATAAGAAAAGGAAGGGTCAAATTGGAACACCGTAGGAAGGCCTCTTCCATCAGCAATATTCCATTGCTGCCCGTACCCCTGGCCATATTGGAGAAATACAAGGAACATCCGACCTGCATTAAGAAAGGATGCTGTTTGCCCGTCATGTGCAACCAGAAGATGAACAGCTATCTCAAGGAAATAGCCGATTTCTGCGGCATTAAGAAGAATCTGACCACGCACGTTGCCCGTCACACTTTCGGGACTACGGTCACGCTTGCCAACAATGTGCCTCTTCAAGATGTTTCCGTCATGCTCGGCCATGCCTCCACACGTATGACACAGCATTATGCACGGGTCATGAACAGCAGCCTGAAAGAAGCAATGAACAACGTGAAGGAGCGTCTTGCACAATAAGTATACAAATTCAGTCATTAAGCCGTCCCCCTAGGGATGGCTTTTTTTGTAATCTATAAATCACAATATCCTGCCGTCCTTTCAATTTCTTACCTGCAAATATAGCCATTTGTCGGGTTGATTGCGCAAGGCGGCCCCTTTCAGGGGCTGGTTGGCTAAAAGAAAATCATCCTCGCTTCGCTGCGGTATTTTCTTTTGCCAAGCCTTGCTCAATCCCCGACAAAGGACAGCCCGGCAAGTAAGAAAACGAAAATCCGGCTCCATGGAGCCGATCATGTCAAACTTTAAAAAATAAAGGTATGAACAGAAAGACGACAAGCAAAGGACAGCAGGAAGCCAATCCGGAAATGACGATGTTGGTTTATCGGGAAATGAGCTATCCTGCACGGGAAGTGCAAGGCAAAGATGGGAACTATCTGGTTTCCGTAGAAAGACTGGAACAGGAACTGCTGGATGGCATCAGAAGCCTTGATCCGGCAGCATTCGATTTGGACGAAGAAATCGCTTACTATTGTTCGGACGAAGAGATCCGCCTGTTGACGGACGATGAACTGGAAGAAATGATTTACGGCTGACATTTAAAAAAGTAATGATTATGAATGAAACAACAGCAAAGGTCTGCGAAGAGCAAGTAGCAGGCCTTACCATAGAGAATGCACACAGGGTCACGATGATCCGGAAAAAAGGTACGGACTATCCCCCCGTACCGTTCCATTTCAGAAAGGAGCATCATGGAACGGGCAACTATGTACACCTGTACGGAAATCCGGAAGATCACAATGAATTGCATTCCAAGGACTTCAAAGACTGGGAAGCCGTAGCATTCAAACATCCTGCCTATTTGGATGATATGTGGAAACAGGCTTGCGACGCATACGCCTGGAGTTCCTTCAATCCGGAGATTCGCGGCGAGACGGACATCATGATTTATGGAGAGGAGCTGCACAACGACCTGCAACTCATGCCGGAAGAGGAACGGGATACATACATCGCCGCCTACCGGCAAAAGTTGTCCGCCCAGCTCTCGGCCCTCTCCCGCTGTGCCAACCCGATGGTGACGGGACGGAGCGGATTTGATTACTACAGGCAGGAAAAAACGAACAGAAGCTATCAGAACCGTTACGAAGAATTCCGCAATTGGCGGAAAAAAGTTCTTGAAACCGTCAGACGGAAAAAGGAAGCCGCACGACCGGAGGAAGAGAAACAGGAAAAGGCATGGCAGACGCTCAAACGCGACATCAAGAGCAGTGCCGATACCATCCACGGGATTGATACCGGACAATGCCGGGGCTATAGCCGTGCCCTGTTTGTCAGCAGCATCCTGAACAAGGTATCCACCCTGGCCAATCACGGGGAAGTGGAAATCGTCCGTAGGGCCGTGGACTTCATTTCCGAATATAACGCAAGGGTGAAGAAACCCGTCATCACACCGAGAAACAAATTCTTCCAATTGCCGGAACTGGCGGAACGGATGCGCGAAAAGCTGAAAGCGATGCAAAGCCGGGAAAACAAGGAAGTGCCGTTCGAGGGCGGGACACTTGTATGGAACTATGGGGAAGACCGCCTTCAGATCCTGTTTGACAGGATTCCCGAAGACAACAGACGCAAGGAACTGAAATCCTCCGGATTCCGCTGGTCACCCAGAAACAAGGCATGGCAACGGCAGCTCACCTCCAATGCCCTCAGTGCCGCCAAAAGAGTGTTGAACCTTCAAAACATCTGAACCATGAATAACGACAAACTGAAATTCGTAGTCGATTCACGCAGTTTTGACGGCAGCTGCGTGACCACCATGTCTGACGGAATACACGGCGACTACCACCATGAGACACTGGAGGAACTGAGAGACAGGGAAAAGAACCCGTGTCTCACAGCCGTGTCCGGAAATACCGTCCGCAAGATGATACGCATCCACCTGCAATCCCTCTGCGCCCCGTTCAGTGAGATTACGGAAGAAAGATATTTCGACTACATGGATGTCTTGCCTCCCATCCGCCATACCCGGAATTTCTTTTTCCTGGGAGAGCCTTATCATGCGGACATCTACCGGTTCTGCTTCCGGGCGGGCGGACGCTACTTCACGGGACTCCGCTCCGTTACCACGCCAAGGAAGGAGCTGGAACGGCAGATGGACAACCATTACCGGAACATTACCTTCAAAGGAGACATCCAGAAAGAAAAGCCGATGGTCATCTCCAACCACGCACGGCATGCCTCTATAATTATAGTTCCTTATCTGTTTCTTGACATAAATGGCGAGAAAAAGTTCATCTGCAACCTGATGAGAGGAACGGACGAATCGTCAGGCAGGGATGTGAGGCTGGAAACCACCAAAATCCTGCGAAGCCTGCGCCGTCATCATTTCCTCTACTTCTCCGGCTATGAGGGAAACGACGATATGGACAGGTTCCTAGGCGAAGTGATGAAGAAAAAGCACACCCTGCTGGCAAACGGCAACTTCTTCCAATATCCCGTGAACCGGGAGTCCGTGTCGTTTACCGGAACGGTCAGGGAAACAGGCGAGCCGTTCTTCTTCCGGATTTACGACAGGGAGCTGTTCCTGCACCTGTTGTACGTCCTGAGAGGCATCAAAAGGGAAAAAGCTAAAATATAACGTGACACATAACGACGGTATGGTGACTGTCTTTCCGATCCGTCACCATACTAAAAAAACAATGAGATCATGAGAACTGTGACCGAAGAATCGTTGCGACGCAGGCTGGCCCGTCTGGAGTCGGCCTTGGAAAGCGAAAAGGCACGCCTGAGAAAAGTATGCGGCGGCATCCCCTGGGGAGCCGGGATGAGGCGTACCAAATGTACCCCCTCATTCCGAAGGGAGGACGAACTGATCGGGAAAATCAAGGCGGTGAGACAGCAACTCTCCCAAATGTCCGCAGGCGGTGACAATCACACGTTTAAAGAAACAGGCAGGTGAATGCCGGCCAATTAACTTGCAAGTCAATAATTTTAAAACCAGTTACGAATATGAACACCCGATTGGCTATAATCCGTTCAGAGGGAAAAGAACATCTCTGTTACCGGGAAGAGGAATGTTTTGTCGATGTATCCTATCCGATGGTGACATTTACCAAAGGGGAGGATGATTTTGAAATTGTCAAATGCGACCATCCGTCCATGGAAGAGACTTTCCTGTATCAGGAAAGCCGTTTCTCAATCGTGATTGAAATGTACCATAACGGCTGGCCGGCATTGTCTCTGAAAGATCCCGTGACCCATGAGATATACACGGTCCTGACGGTTAACCTGGAAGATAAGGCGGCATTCTCACTGCCTAACAGGGCATTCGTGGACATCAACAACAATCCTGATGCCATGGAGTTCCTTCTGTCCAACAAATTGGCTGAGGATACAGGTTATAGACGTCAGAGCGGCTGGGTAAGCTACCCGATGGTCACACTTAACCTTCCGACGTTTTACAGGCTTGACCCACATGCCTTTAGCGCAATATTGAATATCCGGTAATCCTTCCGGGCAATGAATCTGGTATCAACAATCAAATGGAAAGAATCATGAAAAGATATGACATAAGAGTAAGGTATTCCTTCGAGGGCACTTACACGGTAGCGGCAGAAGACCGCGATGAAGCAAAAAGAATGGTAAATGACGATTGCGGTCCTGTTTTGGGCGGCGATATCCACACGACACGCGATGACGATGAAGTATTGGAGTGGGATTTCTGTATCCATCCCGACACGCGGATTCTCTCCTTGCAGGAAAGAGGCGGAAAAGGAAGTTTACCGTCAGAAGCCGTTGATTTCAGCGGCAGGATCAAGGAACTGCGGGGGGACATCATCGACGCGATACGGCAGTTGCTCCATGCTCACTGCATGAAAGAAATTCGTCTTCCGGAAGAGGATTATGATCCGGTCTGGGTGATATGGTTTGGCAAGAACGGAGAACCATATGAATGCAGGGTGACAGGACTCCGGGTAACGGCGGACAGCCTGACCGTCCTTGCCGAAGAGAAAGAAAGCGGTGACGGGGTGCAGTGTCACAGCCCGTTTGAACTCGGCGCAAAGAACATAGACTGGCTTCATGAGATGTATGAGGCTGTGTGGCATCAACTGAGAGAAACAAACAATGTAGAATCACAAATAGAAGAACCATGAAATATCAAGCGGAAAATACCGTCTCCAGTTTCTTCTACTACATGTGGAACGCCTGGAGCGAGGAGGAATGCAAAGCCGTGTATGGCGGCATGTACCCGCATTTCTGGAAAAAATGGTGCGTGGCGACAGACAAGGGCACATTCGGCGCGGCGGAACGGTTCTACCTGGAACTCTCGGAAGACAACCGCAGGATTCTGGTGGAACGGGCCGTCTCGATATATGACGGACGAGGCCTCAGAAACAGGAACAGAAACATAAAAAATCAAACAGCATGCAGGGAAACATTATCAGTCTGATCTGCAACTCATGCGGTTGCAGTCAAACGGAAGCACAGGAATACCTGGACTCCGAAATACGGTACCTGCGCGAATTGCAGGAGGCGGACGACCTGAGAGAAGATGACATGGAAACAGCCTGTCTCAACCTCGGTCTTGACCTTGACTACCGGGAATATTTTATCAACCGCCTCGCAGGGGCATAAAAAACTTATGGCTATGACTTATTTTCAGAACATACACTCTCTGGCGGACTTGAAGAAAGAATACCGCCGGCTGGCATTGGAGCACCACCCGGACAAGAGTGGTGACACCGCAATCATGCAACAGGTGACCACCGAGTTTGGAAGGCTTTTTGAGGCTTGGAAAGAAAAACCGGATATTCCCTCGACCTCAACCGGATATGAATATGACTATCCGGGAGCCACGGCAAAGGAATACACCGGGTATGTGTATAACGAATACCGCTGGAAAGGCCGCAATTACAAGGGGCAGCACGCTCCGGAAATCGTGGGACTGGTACGGGCATGGCTCAAGGAGACCTATCCGGGATACAAGTTCTCTGCCAGACGGGAGAATTGCCACTCCATCCATATCCGGTTGATGAAAGCGGATTTCGAGGCGTTCACCAAAGAGTCCGGAAAAGTTCAAGGCGATGTCAACCACCATCATATCCATTCAGACAAATCATTGACGGACAGGGCAAAGGATGTAATGATGAACATCTGCGATTTCATCATGTCGTACAATTTCGATGACAGCGCCCCCATGACGGACTATTTTCATACCAACTTTTACCTGACGCTCGGAATCGGAAGTTACAAACAGCCGTACAAGGTGGAACCGCCCAAACTCGGCAGCAAAGACAAGCCGGAGGTATTCAAGCATCCGGAAGGTCCGGCACACAAGGCAATGCGCCGGGCATTGGGCAAAGCGCGTTTCGGCATCATCGAAAGCCGGAAGTATGCCGGGGAAATAATTCTGGGGGAAGACTGTTTCGGCTCACGGGGCTCACGGGGCGAAGTCTATTTTTGGCCGAAGGAATATTCAAGCGCAAAAATGGCCCAAAAACGCATCGACAAACTGGAGGAAGCCGGAATAAAGTGCGAACCCACCGGCTATAACGGAGGATACATCCGCCTGCTCGGGTACACCCCTGAAATGAGAAATTCCCTGGAACGGGAACGTCAGGAGTATGCCGCCGCGTATCAGGCATGGTACTCAAAACAGAATTTGAAACAATCTGATTCAGAAATTATGGATACAAACAATTTGGACAAGTGGTGGTACGGACTTCCGGGAAACACCAGACAGGCTATAGGAAACGATGGAATATGGGAAAAACTGGATATGCCGTCCCGTTCGGCGCTACACCGATATTCCCGGCTTAGAATTTACGGAACGGCAAAGGACAGGGATGAGGAACGCACGCTGCTCAATGAAATCGCGTGCGGACTGGGCGACCTTGCCCTTGTCCGTAAAAACGGCATCGCGTTGGAGGAAATGTGCAACGGGAACGGGGAATTTTACGATGAATACCAGGAACAGTTCAACATATTATATGACAATTACGGACACACAATAGAAAATATAAGCTGGCCGGACTGGATCGGACATACAATTCCGACAAACAGGGAACTGGGCCGATTATTGGAACATCACGGTTACAAGCGTATGGAAATCGATACCGACAGAAGAATCCCGAAAACTTTCTATGTTTTCCGTCGTGGGTTGCACATCAACGCAAGCGAGGACTTGTCTTACCACATCGTACCGCAACAGGACAGTTTCGGACTAGGGCGTTTTGCGGTATGTGCTACCAAAGACGGTGAAAGCTTCCAGCTGGGAACTGACTGTGCCCGGCTCTTTTTGAGGCGCTTCCTTGCCTTCCTGAAGGGTGAAAGAAGCGGGAAAGAGATTATAGATGAAATATGCAACAACCGACAAACTGAACGATAGTATGAAAGCAAAAGTATTCAAGTACAGGTCTGACGGGAATACCGTCGTGGCTCCTTATATGGAACTGGAACCGTACGCCGAGAATGTATATCTCTCCCTGTCTAGAAAGAACGAATATGGGAATGAGGACGATGACTGTTTCCATGTGGTCTGCCGGATTGAAAACGTTTATTTCTCCAGCGGGCAGTATTCACGCCGGTTCCTCAACGGAGAAAACCGCAGGGACGAAACTGCCGCCTATTGCAGGAACTGGATCGCGGATACGCTTCAGGGCGCGGAAAGAGGAGCCTTTGTCAGGTTGATCTCCGTCCGCGTGTTCGAGGCTCTCGGACTTGACACCACCCCCCTGGTGCAAGCCCGTGAGGCATACAAAAGGAGGCAGGAACAGAAACGCAGGGAACAGGAGGAGAAAGAGGCGGAAGAGCGCAGAGCGCGGGAAGAGCAATATCAGCGGCTGCTCGATGAACAGAAACAGAAATTCCTGGACGGGGAACGGATCACGGGAGGAATGTTCCTTGAAATCACCGGAAGGGACGGTTTTGACATCCATATCAGAACCAAAGGGACATTCAACAGGCATGTAAGAGGCATTGACAGGAACGGAACCGTCAGTTACCGGAAAATCAAAGGTCTCCGGACTCCGGACTTTACCGGATGCCATAAGGCCGTGGGCGATTATCTTGCATTTATAACAACAAGAAAGGGCAAATAATAAAACCTGGCGGTAACGGCGTGCTCCATGCGGCTGTTACCGTTGCCGGCTTCCGGACTCACAACTTACGGTTCAGCGCCATCGCCAACGGAAACATAAACCGGTTATAGGCCTTGAGCTTTTGCAAATTCAGCGCATATCCGGCATAGGGGCTGGTCAGATCGGTATAGAAGAATACATCGGTAAATCCCGCGTGTTCCTCCACAATTTCACCATCCAACGGAATCTCCTCCACATTGAACCGCTCCAGAGGCAGCTCTTCCAGACGGGCATGCTCCGCATTGCCCAATACGTTCAGGTTGCGGTTAAACAGCACGAATCCTTTCTTCCTGTAATCCACACGCATACCATACGGACGCTCCACAAGGAAAGCATCCGCCGCTTTCTTTATATAGTTTTCCATGATCCTGAAATTAGAAACTGCAAAAATACACCATTTGTCCGGCAATGGCGAACAAATCAGGAAGATTATCTCCGGAAGCCATACAAGATCCCGCAACAAGGAACAACCGCATATTTTATTTCCCACCCTGCAAAGGTAGTCCCGTGTCCTGTGTACCCGTACAAGGTCAGGCCCCTGCGGGGTTGGCTGAAAGAAAATCATCCTCGCTTCGCTGCGGTATTTTCTTTCGCCAAACCTTGCGGGTACGGCCACGGGACTGTCAGGCAGGCGAGAAATAAAAATACCGGCTCCCGGAGCCGGACGTGTTTAACAGATAAAAATACAAAAGTCATGAAAATCCTGAATGAAGAACATTTCGAGAATGTAAGGCGCTATGCCGAATCCATCGGTGACACCTCGCTCCAAAAATGTCTGGAACGGTTGAAAAGCTGGGAAGAAAACCCTGACTGTCCCTGCGAAATCTCACTCTACTACGACCATGCCCCGTACTCGTTCGGCTTTACACAGCGCTATCCCGACGGAAGGACAGGTATCGTGGGAGGTCTGCTCTATCATGGAATACCTGACAGATCGTTTGCCGTAACATTGCAGCCGTTCCACGGATGGCAGATACATACCTGAAAAACATGAGACTCGACAATGACCGAAAAGCAGACTTCAGAACAGAGAATCCGAGGTCTGCTTTTTCATTTCTTGCTGTAAAGATAGCCGTTTCCCGGGCTGATTGCGCAAGGCGGCCCCTTTCAGGGGCTGGGTTGGCTGAAAGAAAATCATCCTCGCTTCGCTCCGGTATTTTCTTTCGCCAAGCCTTGTCGCAATCCCCGGCAAACAGGCCGGAAAGACACCAAGAAATAAAAATGCCTACCCATGTAGGCCGATGTTTTACTTAAAAAAGAACGGATATGGAAACACTGGATTATAACCGGCTGCTGCTTGTCTCTCTGTGGCAATACAACCACCATGGGGATGAAGGGCTGACTCCCGCACTTTTCGAGGAAACGTTCGGAAAGGTCTATGGAAGTCACTGCTACGAAAAATGGACCGGCTACTTCAATCAGAATCTCTGGGACATGATTGCCTATTTCAGAAGCGAGAAGGAGAACGGACAGAAGTTCTGTGATATGGTTGCCCGCCAGGTCAAATTGTACCAACAAAAACGCTCTCAATATGAAGTACGGTAATTTTTATGATTTGGAAAGCCTGACTCTGCTCAACAGGCATGAAGGGTGTGCCTGTTCCATAAAGGAGTGCGACGTGGAGAAGGTGAACCGGCTGATTTCAAGGATGCGGGAGGACAGGGAAAGAGTCAGTTTACCGACCGCAGGGGATGTCGTCACTTATACTACCCGTGGCGGTGACTATTATCCGCAGGCACACATTGAAAGGGGCGATGACCGGGAAGTCCATATTTGCCTTCTCCCACAGACACCTTTCTGCCATGAAAATGAAAAGTGTACCGGTTACAATACGGAAGGAGGCCCTTGGGTTATAACCGGTCCGGAATTGCTGCTTCCCGATGGCATACGCAGCAAACAGTTCCGGATGTGGGGGCATACCGGAAGGCACAGGAACGGTGCCGTCCTCTTCCACACATTCGTCAGGGCATGGAAATACACGGAACCCGATCCTCTGTACGGAAAGTACACCACAAAAGAATGGACGAGATACATCATCGAGTGTCAGCCGGATATTGAACCGGCTGATGCCTTTATCTATCGGAATGAGTCATTCACCCTTTACTCGCGGGAAGAACTGGAGCGGCTGGTCGGGATTCTGCACGGAGAACTTTTCAACGGATTCCGTCCCGGTCTGTTCATACTCTGGGCATACCGTATGGAATGGAAGGAACTTCCCACATGGGAATGGAACATGCTGAAAGCGGAAACGCACCTCTTTTTCCTTGGCGTCTCCCCCGTCAAGATACGGACAGACCATAACGGACATACAGTAACCTTCTATAAAAAAACAGAACAATATGACACGCTATGAGACATCCCCAGAAGTCCGGCCACTTGAAAAGACAATCTGTGAGTTTGCAGGCTTGAACGGGTACGATCCGATGAACGTGTTCACAGATTTCCTGCGTTACGTCATACACGGATTCTCACCGGGCGCTCCTCCGCTGAAAGACTGGAGGTACAAGCGGCAGCAGAATGCCGCATTCATGAAAATGTTTGCGGAATGGGTGCGGCTCATGCAGAAGCAGCTGGAGGCCGCATCCTGGTATGACGCGTTAGGAGACCTTTTCATGGCGCTCAGTTCCAGAAAGGGACAACAGGCGCAAGGGCAGTTCTTCACTCCCGTACATATCTGCGACCTGATGGTAATGTGTACGGAAACGGACGGAAAAAAGACCGGGCAGAGGATAAACGACCCTACCTGCGGAAGTGGGCGTCTCCTGCTGGCATATCATGTACGCCACCTGGGTAATTATCTTGTCGCGGAAGATGTCAACCGTACCTGTTGCCTGATGACCATATGCAATATGCTCATTCACGGCTGCGTGGGGGAAGTCATCCACCATGACAGCCTCTGCCCCGAAAACTTCATGGACGGCTGGATGGTAAACCATACACTGACCCAGACGGGCATTCCTTCCATTCGCCGGATGAGCGAGGAGGAATATCGGACAAGCAGGAACATGTCCGTTGACCTGCTCAGAAAGCAGAAAGAGAAATTGCGCCAAATGCAGCCGGACAAGAAACAATTGCCATAAAAACATGGCAGAATTTATAAACAATAAAACGAATGATTATGAAACTGAATGTTAGCAATGAATTGAAATCCCGCCTGGTGCATGCGGCGGAAAACGGAAGTGTGATAGCCAAAGACATCCTTTCGGAAGTAAAAAAGAACGTACCGGTGGAAGAGATCATACGCGGTACCTACAACTGCTTCTCCACCAAGCGCAAGCGGACGGAAGCGGGCACGTTCAAGAAAATCCGAATCGTGTTCACGGCCTGCAGCAAGGATCTGGCCCATCCCAGTTTCCCGGACCGGAACAACCCGCAGGCACCCTGGTTCCCGGAGAACCGGACAGACCTGGAACCCTCCACGTTTGTGGAACTGTTCAAGAACCTGCCCAAGTACTCACCCGACGAAATCAATTATTTCTGTAGTTCTCTCTCATTGGACAGCAAAGTCACGGTCAGGCTGCATGAAAGCATGAACGACTTCATGGAAGCCTATCTGGAAAGCAACTACAGCCCCATCTCCGACAGTGACACATCCAGCCTGCACAGTTCCTGTATGCGGTATGAGGACAAGGCACGCAACGCCGCTGACTTCTATACCAACTTCGCCGGCGCTAAAATCCTTGTGGCAAGGGACGAGAGCAACAACATACTCGGACGGGCTGTCGTATGGAACGAGGTAACATTGTGGAAATCAATAAACACACCGATTGCCGCCTCCCTGCTGGACCGCATCTATTCCTCACACGCATTCGTCGCCGAACTGATCCGCAAGCAGGCGCAGGAGGCGGGCATCCTGTTGCGACGCAGATACAACGATTATACACATACAACGGATTTCACCGTACTGAATCCCATTGAGGGGCAGGAATGGGCGGCCGGAGACAATATACAGGTTTCATTGACGGTGAAAGTGCCCGCCTGCAGGTGGCACAAGAAAGGGGTGCCTTACCTCGACACGTTCTACAGCCTCCATCTGACGGACGGTAACCTGGAACTGAGAAATACGGAGGGCGACACGAGCATAGCCACCTGCCGGAGCACGGAAGGGCGCGCAAACAGGAGAAAATATGTATGTCCCAAATGCGGAAAGATACATTCCTTTCCGGATACGGCATTCTGCAAGAATTGTCAGGACATGTTCTATATATCCACCGTATTCGGAAAAGTACTGAAAGGCACGTCCGCGGAATACAAGGGAAAGAAATATCCGTCCTTCCTCTTCAAGAAGGGACGTCCCGTACCGGAGTTCAGACGGTACCTGCAAATCGAAAAGTTGTTCATCTCCTGAAAAGTCAGTATCATGGAAAAATTAATGGCTCTTTACAACATCTCCTCCCCCTCCGGCAAGGAGGGGAAGATGGCCGGGTTCATCATCGGGGAACTCAGGCGGATGGGTATTCCTTTCCGGCAAGACCGGCACGGAAACATCTACGCGGTCAAAGGCAACCGGAAAAGCTACCCCTGTGTCGTGGCGCACATGGACGAGGTACACCGGCGCAAGACAGGCACCTATGCAGCCCATCTTGTGGCGGACTCGATGATTGTCGGCTATGACCGCAAGCGTAAACGGATGGCCGGAATCGGCGCGGATGACAAGAACGGCATCTGGATCTGCCTGAAATGCCTGGAGGATTTCAAGGCGGTGAAATGCGCCTTCTTCGTACAGGAGGAGATAGGATGCATAGGCAGCGGCCATGCCGACATGTCCTTCTTTTCCGACTGCCGTTTCGTCATCCAGTGCGACCGGAAAGGGAACGGGGACATGGTGACACAAATCAACGGAATGAGGCTCTGCTCCAATGAGTTCATTTCGGCAGTAGATCCCCGGAGGTACGGTTACAAGCCTGCACAGGGGCTGGCTACGGATGTGGCGGCATTGAAAAGGAACGGGCTGGAAGTATCCTGCGTCAATCTCTCCTGCGGATATTATGAACCTCATACGGACAACGAGTACACCATCCTGGCGGATCTTTGCAAGTGCTACCGGTTTGTCCGGCACATCATCTGTTGCCATAAGGAAACCAGCACGCATATACCGGAAACGGAAAGAAAACCCTTCCCCGGATATTATGAACTGTTCGGAACGGCCGGATATAGCGAAAAGGATTATATCCGTCTGTCAGAAGAGTACAGATCTGAATTTACTAAAACAAGCAGGACAAGCCATAAGAACAAATTGTAATTTATCAACGACTTTAAAAACAAGAAATATGGAAGCAACAGTCATGCCGGCCACTGCACCGGTACAGAAACAGCAGGGACTCAACCAGGTAGTCATCAACAAGGTACGGCGAATGATAGAAGGCAGGCAGGGGGATGTCATGGACACCATCAACCGTCTGCTCAGTGAGGGACGGATCGCGCAGGATTTCATCGCTCCCATCGGGGTAAGCCAACGTAGCAAGGAACGCCCCGTTATCTCTTTCAAAGCGGAAGGAAGGGTACAGATGGCAATGCCCGAAGGGAACTTCAACCTGCACGGCAACGCCATAAGCCAGATTTCGGAGAAGATGGGCATTCCCGCCAAATACCTGCGCGAGCTTTCCGCCGGGGATGTTTGGCAGAAACAGTTGTGCGCCACCATCCTGAACGAGCATTCGGGATGGACCGAGCGTACACGGGTACTGATACGGGCGGTAGGAATGGAAGTCCGGGGCGTATTGTCGGACTCCTACCGTCGGCTGAACTCGGTGGATATCCTGACCGCTTTCATCCGTGAGGCGGGAGGACAGGGGGCGGTCGTGTCCGATGCCTATATGAACGACACGAAAGTATGGTGTGAGACAATCCTGCCCACTCCGATAGAGATACCCACCCGTAAGAACGGAACGGTCATCATCTTCGCAGGAGCACGCTTCTCCACATCCGACTATGGCAACGGATCGGTGGACATGCGGTCGTTCCTGCTCAACGGGGCGTGCCTGAACGGGATGGTCAGGGAGTCCGTCATGCGGCAGATACACCTTGGAGGCCGACTGCCGGAATCCCTGTCCCTCTCCCAAAAGACCTACGAACTGGACACGCAGACCACCGTATCGGCTGTTTCCGACCTGACCAAAGGACTGTACAGCAAAGACACCATCATGCAGAAGGCCATCGAAATTCAAGGAGCATCGGAAATTGACGTGGATTTCGACAAGGAACTGAAGAATCTGGTGCAGAAAGGAGCCTTGTTGAAAAACGAAGGACGCGAGGTGGAAAAACTGCTGATGAACAACAATCCTGACGACGGAGTGACAGGCGGGGCCACGCTCTGGAAACTGACACAGGGAATCACCGCCTTTGCAAGGGAACAGCAGCCGGAACGCTGCCGGGAACTGCATGAAATATCGGGGCAGCTGATGAACCGGGTAAAGGTAAATTAAGAGTGGCTAAGACTAAAGCCGTGAACGGCGATGGCAAGCGTCCGTTCACGGCTTTGCATAATTTCAATCTACGGTATATAGAACAGTTCAAACTCCTCTTTTCTTCTTCTCTCTATGCCTGGAATGACTTTCCCCCGATAACAGCGGAACGATACATATTCCCTGTAAATATCCCGGTTGCCGCTGTCCAGTTTCTGAATCAGTCTGCTTTTAGGTATTTTGCCGTTTCCGATCAGACGGTAACAGCCTACATTAAAGCCTAACAGACTTAAAAGAAGCGAGTCTTTTCCATATTTACGGAATACGTTCAGGCACCGTTCAAGGTCGCATCTCAAAAGTGAGTCCGCCTGTGCCTCACTCAGGTTCTCGGTCAGCTTCTCATGGGGGAGCAGGCGGTGTCCGTAACCGATGTAAGGCATTTTCCCCCGGTGCCAGCCTTCCCACCGCTTGATGCAGGCTACCGCCTTATCCTTGTCAGACGGGGGATTTTCCGCCTTGCCATACAGAACAAGTGACAGAAAAATCATAATAACCGGTATTCTTTTCATGCGGCCTCCGTATTATTGTCTTCCTCCTCCGCATCCTTTCCATTGAAATCATATGTCAACTGTTGCAGATTTCCCCAATTGTCTTCAAAATAGAGGTCTATGGTCTGTGATTCCTTGCCGCTCTGCGAGGTATAGTAAAGACGGAATTTCCATTCGTTCAGCAAATAACGGTCATTGGGTTTCAGTACCGTTCCGTCCTCCATCTTCAGACTGCCCTTTCCGTCGGGCTGGAAATACCTCAGCGTATAGACAGTTCCGGAAAAGTTTCCTTCCGGCTTGATTTCCAGACGGATTTCCACCGTCTCACCGTTTACGATTTCGTCCGCCACCGGCATGGACTCCACCGTGAACGGGTATTCTTGTCTGATATCCAGCTCATTGTCACAGGCGACAAGGGCAAGAAAGGAAAATACCATGCAACAGGCTGTCATCATAAAATCAAGGATTCTTCTTTTCATGGGTATATGTTCTTTTTAAGGTTAGAAAATGTATTTGACTCCGGCTCCATACTGGAAATGGCAGCGGCCGGAAGCGCCACCCCATACAAAACGTTCACGCAGGCGTATCAGCAGGGCTATCCTGTCCGACAGGTATCCCTCCGCTTCCAGTGTCACCGCGCCTCCATAGATGAAGGACTCATACTTGCGCAAGGAAGCTCCGTCATCCAACAGGCGGTTTCCGTTGTTCACGGCCTCGTAGCCCAGCAAGGCGGAAGCGCCGAGGTTCAGAAAGAAAGACTTGCCGGATGTGGAAAGGATTGTATGATAATAACCGCCTTCCCCTGTATATTGCGACAGTGGGACATACGTGTTCCGGTAAGGGTTATTACGTTGTAGCATCTCACAGCCAAACACCCACTGGTTCCCTTTCTTTGTGTAAGTGGCAACAGCCAGCGAAAAGGCGTAGCCCGCATCATGGCGGTCTGCCCGGCTGTAAAAGCCGTCGGCCATTTCAGCGGTAAAGCGGACGGATTTCATCCCCGGCAGCCGGCGCTGGGCTTCCGCCTGCCCCGTAAAGAGGGCAAGCAGGAGGATAATAAAGATGAAGTTTCTTTTCATGGCACTCATCTTACTTTCAGTTCATTGACAGTCTCGGCGCGTACAAGGTCTTCGTTCTCCACCTCAAACGACTGATGGCGGCCACCCTGTTTCTCGTACATCTCCACGACCAGCTTCTTGCCGTCGGGGATGGTGAACTTGGGCAGGGCGAACACCGTCCGCTCGTTCTTCTTCCCGTCCACACGGGTCACATAGTTGAAGGCACGCAGCGGATAGATAACCTGCTCCTGCATGGCGGTACGCTTCACGATTTTCTTGTCTACAATCTTGAAAGTTACGAAGTCCACATCGAAAGGCACGTGCGTGGCGTTCTTCACCTCGGTATGGAAATAGAGCAGCTCGCCGTGTGCGTAAAGCCCCTTGAGCAGGTATTGAACCCCGAACCGCTTGCTGCCGATGTGCTTGACCTTGCGTTTGTCCTGCCCATACACGGATTTCATGATCAGCCGTACCAGACGGGGCGACTCCCCGGCGAGTTCCTGCAAGTAGATTTCCATCGCATTGTTCGGACGGTTAACCGACTCCCCGTCATGGATGAAGTCGCACATCTCCACGTTCAGCAGCAACGGCTCGTCGGCATACTTGACGTTGAATGTGTAAAAGTTGCCGTCCTCGGTTATCACGCTCATATTGGTTTCACTGCGGAAATGTTTCCGGGTCGCCTTCACACGGATGACGTTTTCCGCACCGTCCGCCTTGCCCGCTATCAGGTTGGGGGAACCCAAATCCACGTATCTTACGGGAGAGGGGAAAATTATATGTACAGTCTTGTCATACGTGATTTCCAGACCATGCGGGGGAATCATTTGGCTGAAGCCGATCTTGCGGCTCAATCCCTCGTAATAATCCCCGCTGCCTTGCTGCGCGTATGCAGCCACTGCGCCCATAATCAGGGCAAACATCATCAGAATCTTCTTCATGTGCGTTCTTGATTGGTTGGTGAATAAATGGTTGGTTTCTTTTCTCTTTTCATTTTTCGGGAGAGTGCAGCAACAGCCGGTGTCCGGCTTTTAGGGTGATTTTCACCGCACGCATTTTCTTTTCCACATATTGCGACACGCCCTGTATTACCCCCTTGCCCACGTCCGAGGCAATCTGCGCCCCGGCATCCGTCGAGATGTTGATGCTGCTCCCCATTGAGGCGCCCATACCCGCGGCTATCTCACGCGCCGCATCATACTCCATCGAGTTCGGCACGAGGATTCCCCGCTGTCCGTCGGCATCATATACCTCCAGTTCCACAGGAAACAGCGTGCCCTTGTATTCCACCGTCTCTACAAGGATGTCCATCCGCTCCCCCTGGATGCGTGTACCGCCGGTCAATACCATCCCTTGGGGAATGAGCCGGTCGTCCACCGCCATCGGCTCCAGTAACCGGATGCGCAACACCTGCCCGTCCGATACGGTCTGCGTGCCGTGTACACAGGCGGCGATGGTATTCCTGCCGGAAGGGAGTGTCCTGCCTATAGGGGTGTGGAAACCGGTATTCCTCTCTCCCGCAAATTCGGCGATGAAATCCTCATTGCCCATAGGTTGTGCAAGCGATGACACCACCTGATTCCGTACCTGTTTCACCGGGCGGACGGCTGTCCTGTCTTTCCGGTCGCTCCGGCCATTCACGGCAGCCGGGGCATCCGGTTGCTTCCCGTTGTACCGGGCGGCCAGCTCGTAAGACTTTTCCAGCAGTGCCATCTTTTCTTCCAGGGTCTGTCCTTCCGGCTGTCCTTCCGCCGGTCTCTTTTCTTTTTCCAGTTCCTCTATACGGCGGAGCAGATCGGCATTTTGTTGGTTTTCATTCCGGGTATATACAGCACCCAGCGAGCGGTTCATATTCCGGTAGGCTTCCGCAGAGGAATGGACGGAGCCGGGGGATTTCCCCGTTTCCGGTTCCGGCGGAAGTTCCGTGTTGGCTTTTCCTGCGGTAAGGCCGGCAGTATCCTGACTGTCCTTGTTGAGCAGCTTGGACATCTCCTGGAAGGTTCCCCTGCGCCATTTTTCCTTTTTAGCCAGTGCTTCCTGCTCGTAGGCGCTTACCTTGTCGCCCTCCATTTCCGAATCTTTCGGCGAGGGCATCTCTACGTTGAATCCCTTGCCCTTTTCCTTTTCCGCCTTCTCCTTTTCCGACGGGCTGAATACCAGCAGGAGAAATCCGGCGCACAGCAGGCAGAAGAACGGATAGACAATATACCTCGCGCGTCGGCGCTTCTCTTCGGGAGTCAGCGGCTTGTCACTCGACAGCCCCAGCCGTTCCCTGATTTTCTGAAAGTCCATTTTCATGTTTCTGGATGTTTGAATGAATGGTTGTTGTTTCCGGCCGTAACATGACGGGCCGGATATGCCCGGTTTTCATGTCGCCCTTCCGTTCCCCCAAACGGGACACGGAAGAGACAACCGAGTACAGGCAGGCTGCCGTGAACAGAAGCGAGACGACACTTGTCAAGACAATGCGCTGCTTCCCGGTCAGCCGGCGGCAGAACAGCCGGATACGGCTGTCCGCACGTTTTAAGACGGCAGGTTTCCCTCTCATCGTTCCACACTCCTTATATCCCTGTTCTCCAGTATGGTGAACTGCTCGATGATGAACCCGTTGGGATTGTCGTCCGAACGCCCCGTATTCTGGAGCGAACAGGAGGTGACAAGGCTTCGCTCGGTCACGTTGCTCTCACGGATGATCAGCTGCCGGGCATATGTACGCGCCTTGTAGGGATAGGCGGCAAAGTCGCACACCACGCTGTCCACGTGTACCACCTGGTTGATGTTGCCCGAAATCAGCCGGTTGTAATATCCCTTTTCGGCAAAGTCCACATAGTAGTGATAGGCGCTCTTGTCCGCCAGCTGCAGGGCACGGCCTATATTGTGCTCGATCGCGTCCTTCTGCGGGGAGAGCGAGAAGAACAGCTCGTGAAAACGCCGGACGTGTTCCCGCGCCTCGGCGGGGCGGTTCTGTGAAAGATCCTGCGAGAGGGCGAGCATCAGCGACTTGCCCTTATCCAGCACATAGATCTTTTCCCGTTGCTTCTCGGCGAAACGGTACGAGCTCCACAACGCATAGCCGGTAATGAGCGCACAGCAGCCGGTAAAGACAGCCAGCATCAACCGGATACGCCTGAAGCTGCTCTCAATGTTGGTCAATGACTTGAATTCCATTTAGCGAATGATTGGTTTGAATGAATAAATAAATGTTCCGGTATGACCGGGCGGCTCCTTCCGACAAGTCGCCAACCCGGTAATCCAAGTTGCCGACTCACGGAAACGGGTTGCCATAGAGCCTATTTGCCCCGCAGCCTTCCCCCGATATTCCCCAGTACGGCACCGCCCGTCCCGGCAGCGAAACCGCCCGCTTTCGTGGCCGTGCGGTTCAGGTTACGGCTGAAGTTTCCGGCTCCGCCCGCCTGTACGATCCAGCCCGCCACCGTCGGGACGGTGAAGTACCCGATAATCCCTATCAGCATGAATATGATATAGACGCTATTTGAGTTGTCTATCGAGTAGTCGGGGTTGTTCTGTAATTCCAGAATGTCATTTTGGAGCATCAGCACCTGGAGCTTGGCGAGCAGGGTGCTGAACAGGTCGCTGACCGGAAGCCAAAGGTAGACGGATATGTACCTCGTGAACCACTGCCCGAGCGTGGACTGGAAACCGTCCCATACGCTGAAGGCGAACGCCACCGGTCCCAGTATGGAGAGCACGACAAGGAAAAAGGTCCTCACGGTGTCTATCAGCAGCGATGCCGCCGCGAATATCAGTTCCAGCAGGCTGCGGAAGGCGTCACGGATTTTCTTCTCCAGATTGTACATCCCCACCTCCACGTACATGCCCAGGCGGGAGGCGGTATCTATGGTTGACCAGCCCAGCTCGTCCAGCTGACGGTCGAATTCCTCGTCGCTCACCAGGTAGGCGGTTTCGGGATTGCGCAGCATGGCCTCCCTTTCCAGTTCCTCCTTCTGCGCCCTGTACTGTTCCATATCCAGCGTCTGCCCCTCAAGCATCTTGTGCGTACCCTGTACTATCGGGCTGAGCACGGTGTTCAGCGTGCCGAGCACCAGCGTGGGGAAAAGCAGGATGCAGATGCCGATGGCGAAGGGACGCAGCAGGGGATAGACATCTATCGGTTCGGCACGGGCCATCGACTGCCACACGCGGACGGCGACATAGAACAGGGCACCCAGCCCGGCAAGTCCCTTTCCCACGTCCATCATGTCCTTGCAAAGGGGCTGCATATCGTCATACAGGGTCGCCAGTATGGTATGCAGGTTGGCAAAATCTATCGACAACGGCATCATGGCTACCAGTATTTGGAGGTTTCATTCCCGTAAAGCCGCATCACCCGGTCCAGGTCGTTCTTCTTTCTGGCACGGAGATAGCTCACGGCGATGTTCTTGTTCGTGTAATAGCTCACCAGGTTGCGGTAGCGGCGCATCTCATAGTAGCAGCGGTCCACCACGTCCATGCGGTCCTTGTCGGTCATGGAGAGCGTGCTCACGTTGATGACCTGCCTGAGATCCTGCAGCACGCCGTTGCTCTCCTCCAGCAGGCGGGTGTAGCCGAAGGCGATGGCGTCCAGCTCGCGGGGCGAGAAGTTCCCGTCGTTCATCATCTTGCCGAAGTTCGTTACATAGATGTCGGACACGTCGCCCACCATCAGGATGATGTCGCGCACCTTGCGGGCGTCCTGTATCAGGTCGTTCACCGCCTTTAACTGGTCGTAATACTTCTTGGCCTGCTCGTAAATCTTCACCGTCTCCGCAAAGCTGTCGGCCGTATTGACCGCCGTTTTCGAGGTATGGGCGATGTTGTCCGACATGTTGATGATGCTTTGGGCAAGGTTGCCGGGATCGGTCACCACCCACTGGGCATTGGCGCCGGTGCCGCACAGGGCGAGTACCGTTCCGATCAGGAGTGACTTCGCTTTCATGGGCGTTCCTCCTTCCGCACATAGTCACCGTTCGGGGAGAAGGTCAGCACGTCGGCGGCCTCGTTGTAGGAGATGTCGATGCGGTGCCCCGTGTTGATGAACAGGTTCCCGTTCTCCTCAACCAGCAGGTAGGTCTGAGGCCTGAGACGGCGCATCTTTCCGCTACGGGCGAACACCGTCACCTTGTAGGCTTCCCCTTCCTTATATACCAGCACGTCCGGCTTGCCTTCCACGCTGCTCCACGAGCCGCAGAGCTTGTCACGGTCGGTGCCGCTCTCCGAGCAGCCTTGCAATACCATGGCGGCCATACCGATCAGGCACACCGCCAGTCTCATAAGGGATTTGTTTCTCATTGTTCTCTTTTTGGGGTTGATACTTGTCTTTGTTCCTCTCGTTTTCTCTCTGCCATCCGGCGGATGGCAAGTTCCAGGTTGCCGTCCAGCTCCTCGGCAAGCCGTTGCACTTCCAGTTTCTCGGACTCTTCCGTCGTGAACGTGAAATACTCTTCCGCGCTCACTTCCGTAGCATAGACCGCCGAACGGGTGCCGCCAAGCCCTATCCAGACTTCACGGTAAAAACGTCCGGGATGGTTCGCCTGGTTGATGGAGAGTATCTGGCTTTTCTCTTTCTCCGTTAGGCCGAGCAGCCGCTGGATATGCTCGAACTTGTTCATGTATTTCCGCTGGTCCAGAAGGATCTTGCAGTCGGAGTTGTTGATGATGGCCTCCTTCACAATCGGGGAGCTGATGATGTCGTCCACCTCCTGGGTCACCACAACGGCCTCACCGAAATATTTACGGACGGTCTTGAACAAATATTGGATATAGCCGCTCATGTTGGCGGACATAAGGGCTTTCCAACACTCCTCTATCAATATTACCTTGCGGATTCCTTTCAGACGGCGCATCTTGGCGATGAAGGTCTCCATGATGATCAGCGTCACCACAGGCAGCAGCACCTTGTTGCCGCTGATGTTGTCCAGCTCGAACACGATGAACCGCCTGTTTGTCAGGTCCAGTTCCCTGTCGGAGTTCAGCAGGAAGTCGTAGTCGCCACCCTTGTAGAAAGGCTCCAGCACGTTCAGGAAACCGTCGATGTCGAAATCCTTCTCGCGTACCTTCTTTTCCGCTATCATCCGGCGGTAGTCACCGTCCACGAACTCGTAGAAGCCGTTGAAGTCCGGCCTTGCCTCCCGATTCCCGGTAATTTTACGGATATAGGCGTTCACCGCTCCCGAGAGCGCCACCTCTTCCGAACGTTTCGGCGCCTCGTCCTCCCGTTTCCACAAGGTCAGTATCAGAGTCTTGATGCTCTCGCGCTTTTCCACATCGAACTGTCCGGAATCGGTGTAGAACGGGTTGAAGGATATCGGATTGTCCTCCTCATACGTGATGTAGATGCCGTCCCCGCCGCGTGTGCGGTCGTGGATCATCCGGCACAACCCCTGATAGCTGTTGCCCGTGTCCACCAGCAGGATATGCGCTCCCTGCTCGTAATAGTTGCGCACCAGATGGTTGGTGAAAAAGGACTTGCCGCTGCCGCTTGGTCCCAGGATAAATTTGTTGCGGTTGGTGATGATGCCCCGTTTCATCGGAAGGTCGGAAATGTCCACGTGCACCGGAATGCCGTTCTGCCGGTCCGCCATGCGGATGCCGAACGGACTGGGAGAACTTCTGTAATTGGTCTCCCCGGCAAAGAGGCAGACCGCCTGCTCCAGGAACGTGTAGAATGACTCTTCGGCAGGAAAGTCGCCCGCATTGCCCGGAATGCCCGCCCAGTAAAGCACCGGGGTGTCGACGGTGTTGTAACGGGGGGTGCATTCCATCATGGCAAGCTGGCTGCCCGTGTCGTTCCTGATACGGCGGAACTCCTCCGCATCCTCCGCCCAGGCGATGACATTGCAGTGGCATCTGACGGGAAGCACTCCCTTGGTATGCGCCTCGTCCAGATACATCTCCGTCCATTCCTGGTTCACGGCATTGCTCCGGCTGTACCGTGACAGAGAGAGCATGTTGCGCGAGTTCTTCTCCATCATCTGCAGGATTTCCTGCGCGTTGTCGATGAACACGTACTGCGAGTAGATGTGGTTGCAGGAGAGCAGCAGCCCCACGGGTGCGGCGAAGGAAAGGCGGCAGTCGCTCCTGTCGGTGGACATACGCTCGTAGCGCATGTCGGTGGAGAGCTTGCCCGGCAGGTCTTCCGTATCCGAAAGTGTGTGCAGGCAGAGCCGCTTGTCCCCGATACGCATCCGTCCGGGCTTGAGGCAGATGTCCTGCAGCACGGCGGTCCCGTCCTCCATCGAGAGGGAGAGGTATTTCTCCACCAGCCCGGGATGTTCCTTCGTGCCGGTAATCTCCTCCGTTTCCAGGCGGCGCAGCCGGATATGGGCGGAGTCGTTCACGATATGCTCGAACTGCTCCACCGCTTCCAGAAAGCGGGCCGCCATGTCCTTGTCGGTAATCTCCCTGGGCAGCAGGAATCCCCGGCAGAGGGTGCTGAAGTCACTTTGCCGGCGGTTGCGCTCACGGGTGGTCTTTGTCAGATACAGGTAACAGCGGTGGTTCAGGTACGGCCTCTCGTTGAAGTGCCGCTCATAGCTGCGCGAGAGGAAGCTCTGTTCCTCCCCGCCGTTTTGGGGACGGTAGCTCTCCTTCGTGAACCAGTCCTGCTTGCAGACGATGCTGTGCTCGGGCAGTACCCTGGCGGCCTTTATCCAGGTGGAGTGCATGGCCTCATACTCTTCCGCCGTCACCGTGTACAGCTCGGGAAGCTCCACCTCGAAGGCCACGGTCAGGTCGGCGTCCTTGCTCACGATGCAGCCGTTCTCCACCGAGAGCAGGGGGAACTTGCGTTCCAGCGTTTCCGCTTTCAATACATTTCTCATGATTGTCGTTTTTTTCTTTTTGCAAATAATCTGAAAACTCTCTTGCGGTGGATCAGGTAGCGCGGATGGCGTTTCTCCGCCAGCAGCTTCATAAGACCGTGTTCGCCGTAGCGGGCGTTCAGCCGGAACACCGCCCATGCCAGCAGACCGCCGGATACGGTCCCGAAAGGGATGCATATCCATTGGTCCACGCCTGCCAGGTAAAGGATGACTACCGCCAGGAGCACCGTCACCAGACCGCCCGCGAAGACGAACAGGTATTGTGACTTGAGCCCCTTGAACTCGACGGGATTGCCCGCCCCCTTGTTTACAGAATACTCCATACCGCTTAGAGGAAGAAGGAACGCAGGATGGTGGCGGCTACAATCAGAAAGATGCAGGCAAAGAACCAGCTGGCGGCGGTTTTCGAGGTGTCGGGATCACCGCTGGAGAACTTGCCGTAGGTCTTGATGCCGCCCACCAGGCCGAGCACCGCACCGATGGCATAGCACAGTTTGGTGGCGGGATCGAAATACGAGGTCATGAGGCTGGTCGCCTCGTTGATACCGGCAAGGCCCTGGCCTTGGCCCTGCGCGAAAGCACCGGCGGCAATCGCCGCGCACATCACTGAAAAAAGGATTCTTCTCTTCATTGTCGAATCGTTTGGGTAAGACATAAATTTGAATTCGACGGCGAAGATAAAAAGGGATAATACGCTGTTATTCAGAGGTGTCATCAGATGTCGCCAGATGTCATCAGATGTCATCCAACAAGTGCTTTTGCGCGTCTCTACAGAGATTTTCAACACTGTTTTACGTCATTGCGGAGACGCTTACCTCAAGCATAATACATGATTAATTGATGATTTTGGCACAAACATGGATTGTTCAAACGGTTACATGTTTTTCTGTACCATTTATATAATTGCCATACAAAAGCCAGCAAATTCCATAAAGTTGATTTCTTGTCAAAAACGACTATTATTGATATTGGATTAAAATAGCTATATTTGCATATCAAACGCAGTTTTATGGCCAATGTAAACAGGTTAAAAATAGTATATCATGTAGTAGTGTATAAAGAGAGTAACAATATCACACCTTGATAAGGCATTTTTAAGTAATATATCTGTTTATATTCAAGAACAGCCAAACAGAGAACAATAACTTTCATACTTATAAGTATGAACAATGAAATTATTGTGCCTGAAACAAAACGAACAAAATATGAGGCCGTAAAATAAAGCATGATGCAACAATTGCTTACGGGCAAAATATTTAATCAGTTAGTGTATGAAGAAAAAACTTAAAGATTTGTATTGCCAACGCCCTCATGTCGTGATAGTTGGAGCTGGTGCTTCAAGAGCGGTCATGGGAAAATCTTGCCCGACGATGAATGAAGCCATTGAACAGGTTGGGTTAGATAGGATCCTTGAAGGATTTATGTTAGAAACGAAAAGCAAGAATCTTGAAGATATATAGTGAGCTGTTTAGACGTGGTGATGAGTGTAAAAACGCACGGATAGCAATGGAAAAAAAACTTTATGAATATTTTTCAAATGTGCAGCTTCCATCCTTCTTGACCATCTACGACCTTTTGATTCTTTCGCTCACAGAAAAAGACTGCATTGTATCCTTCAACTGGGATAGTCTGCTTATCCAAGCATATAACAGAGTGGCAAAGATTACCTGGAACAGACCAAAGATTCTGTTCTTGCATGGAAATGTGGGGGCTGGTGTGTGCAAAGACTGTATGACCTTTGGTCTTATACAAAACTATTGCAGAAAGTGTGGCAAACCATACAACGCTGTTCCTTTGCTGTATCCTGTAGAACAAAAGGATTACAACAGCGACAGCTTTATCCGTGACCAATGGAGTGTTGCAAAGTACTACATATCGAAAGCAGGCAAGGTAACAATCTTTGGGTATAGCGCACCTTCTTCTGATAAGGAGGCAAGTGAAATACTTAAAGCTGCGTTCTCTAAACATGATGGTGTTCATAGATTGGATGCAGTGGAAATAATTGAACGTCCCGGATTCAACGCGAATGAAATATCAGAAACTTGGCAGTATTTCTTTTCATTGACCAATTACCATTCTGACATTGTGGACTCCTTTTATAATAGCTACTTGGCGCAGGCACCTCGCCGTACCTTGCAATACCAATACCAACAATTCATTAGAGGATGGTGGGGACAACCAAAGATACACTTCTCAAAACAAGATACTTTTGAGTCGGTGGAAACGCTTTTAAAGCCACTTCTTGTAAATGAAGAGCAAGGAGATTATTCTATAATTTAAGTCAATAACACTAACATCATCATTACAACCGAATGAATAGACTTGTTATCATAGGAAACGGATTTGACATGGCACATGGCTTTAAAACAAGTTATATGGATTTTATCAACTGGTATTGGGACCAACGAGTGTATACTTTTTCCGGTAATACTACAAATGTATCAGAAGATTGCCTTTGCCGTTTGGTTATCAAAGATAATGTAGGCATTAATTGCTGGAATGTTTTTGTCTTCAACAACTCATGTTTTTTTAAGGATATCTATCGTAAAGAAAGATACTCAGGAAGCGAAGTTATTCAGTATATCAAGGACCAACCAAACATTTTTTCTATTGAATGTTGCCCTTTTTTTAAAACTATTCTGCAATCAATAGAAACCAAAGGATGGGTGGATATTGAAAACGACTATTACCAACTGTTGAAAGTTGGCATGGATAGCCCTGGTTGTAATTATACAATCAGTGAGTTGAATGAACAATTTGCATTCCTTCAAGAAAAATTAATTGAATACCTCCATACAATAGAAACAGACAATGTAAGGAATGACCTTCAAAATGCAATAATTGACTTCTTTGATCCTGCTGATTTCTCAACAGAAGGAAAAAAGAAAGCTCTGGATAACATTGGGCTGGATATATCCAGCCTTGCAGATGTTGAATACAATTATGGAGAACGCGATAAACTTATCCCTAAACGTATCATGTTGCTGAGTTTCAACTATACAAAAACAGCTAAGATGTATGGTAACTTTAATATTACCCACAATTATATTCATGGCGAATTAGAAAAACCTGAAAATATAATTTTTGGCTATGGGGATGAACTTGACAAAAGTTACCAGTCTATTCTTGATATGAATGACAATGAGTTACTTAGATATGTCAAATCCGTTAAATATTTAGAAACAAGACATTATCATGATTTGCTCGAATTTCTTTTAGCTGCACCTTTTCAAGTTTTGATAATGGGGCATTCTTGCGGAAATTCAGACCGAACATTACTAAATACCGTCTTTGAACATGAAAACTGTGTTTCCATAAAGCCGTTTTATCATAAATGGGAAGATGGCAGAGATAATTACTTGGAACTTGTTCAAAATATTTCCCGAAACTTTACTAATATGAAGTTATTCAGAGATAGAGTTGTGAACAAGGAGCAATGCAAAACCATGTAATGGAACACTAAATTTAAATGTGATTTTTTCTATGATATCTTGTTATGCACATAAAGTACGACAAAAATATTGTGCAAAAGGAAGCAGGGAAACGGATTTTCATCCATTAGAAAAAGTAAGGAGCTGGCTTGGTAAGCAGCTCCTTACTTTTTTATAGTCGTTTATAGGTCTCTTATAAAGAAATTTCATTTAATAAATTGAGTTATAGTTTTTCCTGTCAGCAAATCAGGATAATTTCATTCTTTTACTTTTGAATCGTAAGCAACAGTGAGGAAGTATCCGATTTTCTGAGTTGTCCCCGTGATTTCTATGTTTTGAGTGTTTGTTCCTTTCTATGACCCTTAACAAAAGACAAACTTCAACCTTTTTCATAGATTATAGAAAAATACAAAGTTGGGTACATAATGAATATCCTATATATAATATTCAACAATATGGAATTTTGTGGCATAATAGCATATTACTTTCAGACCAGCTTCCTCCAGTCTGCGACAGGTTTGGAAACGTTCCTCTCTTTTTTTAAAGGCAGAGCATTCCCTTCCTCATCCACATACCTTTCCATCAGCTCCTCTATCAGTTTCTTGTTCTCCACCTGGGAGGAGAACAGCTCGAACATGTCCGTTTCCCGGATGGCACGCAGTGTCATGGCGGCCCGGTATGATTTGTCCTCATCCGAACCGGCACCGTCCAGATTAAGCAGCACGTCACCTACATTGAGCAGGTCGGCAGGAGTGACTGCCGGAACAATGGCTTCCGCCTCGGGAGAACGGCTGTCCAGCTCCTCCTGTTCGTCTTTCAGCATTCTCATCTCCTCCAAAGGCAGTTTGCATTCCACTTCATCTTCCGGAATATCCTCATCCTTGCCGATAAGGTCGCTTCCCATTTCCAGTTGCTGGCTCATGTAAGGGGCAACGGTCTTTCCGGCATTCTCATCCAGATAGACAAAACGGGTGGCCCCCATCACATCTGCCGCATTTTCCGGATTCCGGTGGTGGCCCTTCTCCATTTCCGGTTTCTTACGGGGAGTATAAAGCAGATCGCATATCTTACCTATTCTCTTTTTCTGCTCCCATACCTTATATAATAGATAAGCGGTACAGCCGAGCCGTATTGACAAATAAACTATTTCTTCCATTCTATCGGTTTTTGTGTGGCTTCCTGATTATATATCTCATTGATGATGTCCTGGTACCTTTCCAGATGGTCTGACAGGACGCTGCTTAGAAACATCGGGACGGACATGTCCGGCGCAATGACCGGCAGCACCCTGGCAACCGCCCTATACAGGGAATCGTGGATATAGGTCTGCCTTCTGGTACCCGTCAGCTTTGCTTCCAGAAAACGCAGCCGGTATTCATCGGCACCTGATGCCTCATCCGGAAATTTTCTTGTTTGCTGTTTTGGGGAATCGGCAGAGGTTTTCTTCTCCTGTCTCTCCCGGGAAAGGGAGGGCTTTATTTCCGGAGTCTCAGCCGGAGCTGCTGTTTCCTCCAATGCCGTGACATCCCCCGCCATCATACGCTTCAGGGCATCCTCGTCCACCCGGTAATCCGTTCTTCTCTTGGTAGCCATGATGATTCCTATTTAAGTTTCAGTATGGTTTCCATCTCCGCAACCAGCAGATCCAGATTGCTGCCTTTCAGTGCGGCGGCTGATGGAGGGAACAAGGTGCTGCGGAACAGGGACCCCTTCATCCCGGAATCTTTGTTGTAGCGTTCCGCACTGGGAATGACGGTCTCCAGCACCGGCAGTTTCAGAGAGCGGAAAATTTCGGTATAGCCGTTATACAGCCCTTTGGACACCCGTTTGTCCATCCGGTTCCAGAACATATGGATGCCACGCAAGGGTACGTCCGCATGCCGGTGCATGTATTCCCTGATGGCAAGGACAAAAGACATGCTGCTCCGCATTACCATCCTTTCCTGTGTAATCGGAGTGAATACATAGTCCATATTGATTACGGACTGGAAGACACCGGGCACATTCACGGTACCGGGGAGGTCAAAAAGGACAAGGTCATAGTCCAGCTCCGACTTTTCGAGAAAGCGGCCGGCCGTCTCCCTGGCTTCCTCCGGGGTGGAGTTCAGGATGCTGTAGGCTTTCCTGCCGCTTGTTCCGAACTGTTCCACCAGCAGGTTTTGCAGATGCACGTTCTTTTCAATGTTCCCCACTTCCCAGTCCCGCATGGCACTGATGCTGTGCTGTGGATAATCACAATCCACCACAAGTACGTTATATCCGTTCAGGTAATGGAAATAACTGGCGAGCAACACGGTGAACGTGGATTTTCCCACACCGCCTTTCTGATTGCTCAAAGCGACAAATAAAGGTTCTCTCTTCATAGGCTTGAATTTAGAGTGTATGACTTGTTTCATATCTGTCTGGATTTTTTCGTTTCATCACACGGCAATGCATCCGTTGGTATATGGCAATGACGCATTGCTTGCCTGTTTGCATGAATACATTGCATACCATATCGCATCAGTGTAATGCCGGTTGCCGGAGGGTGTTGCCGTATAAGGTGCATTGCATTCATGCAATATGGAGTTCAATGTACCCCATACTGCATTGCACGGATGCAATGTGTCCCGTCATGCAGGACTGCCATGCGGCATATATGGCATTGCGCATACATGGATGATACCGCATTCGCGTCATGCACCACCTGTGGCAGGCAAGCAATACACCTTACAGGACAATGTTCCAATGTATGCCCTCATGCACTGTGCCAAAAGTAGCGGCTATTTTTGAAACTTCCGCCAACATTTCCCCTACCTGACATCAGATGTCGTCAGATGTCATCAAATGTCATATCAAGCACTGTTTACCAATCGGTTATCACTGTCTAATTTTGCAAAACCGGAATCAGACAATGGAAAGGAACTGACTTCGCCGGACCACAGCACGCCGTGAACGTCGCGCAGCAATCCGACGAAGGAGGATTCTCTGTTCAAGCGAACAGAGCAAGTTGTGTCCTTGTCCGACAAAAAGTCTTTTGTCCGACAAGAACCAACTTGCCCGCCCAGAGGGGCGGGGGAATCCGCTCCAAAGTCGCGGATTCTGGAAGAGAAAAAAGTACAAACCAAAAATCTCATGTGTATGGAGAAAACAACAGGGACAAGGACGGGCAGAAAGCCTAAAAATGATCCGGCGGACCACAAGTACAGTTTCCGCCTGAACGCCGAGGAGAACACAAGATTTGAAAAGTTGCTGGCGGATTCAGGAGCCGGCAACCTCACGCTGTTCATCAAGAAATCCATCTTCTCGGGACAGATAAAGGTCGTGAAAATAGACAAGGCGACGATGGACTATTACATCAGGCTGACAGAATTCCACAAACAGTTCCAGGCTGTCGGCAACAACTACAACCAGGTCGTCCGTGCCTTGAAGAACAATTTCGGGGAGAAACGGGCGATGGCATTGCTCTATAAGTTGGAAAGATTGAGTCTTGAGCTGATGCTCATCTGCAAAAAGGTCATGGCGCTAACCCAGGAATACGAGCGGAAATGGTTGCAAAAATAAGCCATGGCATGAGTCTTTACGGAGCGCTTGCTTATAACTACGAGAAGGTAGCGGCTGGTACGGCTGAGATTCTTTCCGGTAACCGTATGATTTCCGACCGGCTCGGATTGCCAAGCGAGGACATGCGCTTGGCATTGCTCTCTTTTGAGAATTACCTGCTGGCAAACCGCAATACGGAGAAGCCCGTCCTGCACATTTCCCTTTCCCCAGCACCGGAAGACCGGCTGACCGACGGGCGGCTGGCAGAACTGGCGGAACGTTATATGCAGAAGATGGGGTATGGGAATCAGCCTTACATCACCTACAAACATGCCGATACACACAATACCCATATCCATATTGTCAGTGTCTGTGTGGATGAACAGGGGAAAAAGATCAGCGATGCCTACGAGCATCGGCGTTCCATGACCGCCTGTCGGGAGCTGGAAGTGGATTTCGGTCTGCGAAACGGAGCGGATGCGGAAAAGCGGAATCCAAAAGCGGAACTAAGAAAGGTGGACGCTTCCTTGGGAGATGTCCGCCATCAGGTAGGTAATACCCTTAAAGCCGTATTGGAAAGCTACCGTTTCCAAACCTTCGGGGAATACAATGCGCTGCTTTCCACGCTCAACATCGAGGCGAAACAGGTCAGGGGAGAATACAACGGTACCCCATATACCAGTATTGTATATTCGGTCACGGATGATACCGGCAAGGTTGTCAGCCCACCGTTCAAAAGTTCCCGATTTGGGAAACGCTTCGGAAATGAACAGTTGGAAAAGCGGATGCTGATAAATCTGAAAGCTCTCAAAGATGGGAAATGGGCCCCCTCCATACAGGCGGACATCGTTCGTGCCTTGCGGCAGGCGGATTCACAGAAACGGTTTGTGGAACTGCTCGGGCAAAGGCGTATTGATGTGGTTTTCCGCAAGAATGAGCGGGGACGTATCTATGGTGTCACCTTTATTGATCACAACCATCGGGAGGTGTTCAACGGCTCACGCATGGGCAAGGTGTTTTCTGCCAATGTGTTCAACGACTATTTCAAATGGTTGGAAAACATACCCGAAAAGGAACGGGGCGGACATTCCGCTACAGAACTTTGGCAGCATCACCGTCACGAATCCTCTAGCACGCTCGAACTGGCGGCAGGCATTTTTTCCTTGGAAACCAATCCGCGGGATTACGAGGAGGAAGCCTTTGCACGCCGCATGAAGAAAAAAAAGAAGACCGGACGCAAGCGTGGCATTTAGACAAAACAAGTATCAACCCATTTATATACAATTCTTATGCAGCAGGAAGATGATTTGAGGGCTCTCGCTAAGATAATGGAATTCGGCAGGGCCGTGAGTATTTTTCTTTTGGTGGTACACGTCTATGTGTACTGCTATCCGAGTATCACCGCATGGCACCTGAACCTTGAGGTGATAGACCGGATTCTGGTAAACTTCAACAACACGACCGGAATTTTCAACTGTATTCTCTGGAGCAAACTGTTGGCAGTGCTTCTGTTGGCCGTTTCCTGCCTGGGTACGCATGGGGTCAAAGGTGAAAAAATAACCTGGCCTAAAATTTATGCGGTGTTGGTGGCAGGATGCGCATTGTTTTTTCTGAACTGGTGGCTTCTTAAACTGCCATTGCCACACATGGCAAATACCGCATTCTATATTTTTACTCTTACGGCAGGCTATCTCGCCCTGTTGATGTCGGGATTATGGATGAGCCGCCTTTACAGGCACAACCTCATGGAAGATGTGTTCAATATGGAAAATGAGAGTTTCATGCAGGAAACCCGACTGATGGAGAATGAATATTCGGTAAACCTCCCGACGAGATTCTATTATAAAAAACGCTGGAATAACGGATTTGTCAATATTGTCAATATTTTCCGTGCCTGCATGGTTATCGGGACACCGGGCAGCGGCAAATCCTATGCGATAGTCAACAGTTACATACGCCAGCTTATAGCCAAAGGCTTTGCGATTTACATCTATGATTACAAGTTTGATGACCTGTCCACCATCGCCTATAATTCTTTGTTGAAGAATATGGACAAGTACGAGGTAAAGCCCCGGTTCTATGTCATCAATTTCGACGATCCGCGCAGGTCTCACCGGTGCAATCCCATTAATCCGGAATTCATGACGGACATTTCCGATGCGTACGAGGCAAGCTATACGATAATGCTCAACCTCAATCGCACCTGGATCGAAAAGCAGGGGGACTTCTTCGTGGAGTCTCCTATCATTCTGCTTGCGGCAATAATCTGGTATTTAAAGATTTACAAAAACGGTATTTACTGTACGTTTCCCCATGCGGTAGAACTGCTCAACAAACCCTACTCAGACCTGTTCACCATTCTGACCTCTTATCCGGAGCTGGAAAACTATCTTTCTCCCTTCATGGACGCATGGAAGGGAAATGCCCAGGACCAGCTCCAAGGCCAGATAGCCTCGGCTAAAATACCCCTTACGCGCATGATCTCCCCACAACTCTACTGGGTGATGACCGGTAATGATTTTTCATTGGATATCAACAATCCGAAAGAGCCCAAACTGCTCTGCGTGGGCAACAATCCGGACAGGCAGAACATTTATTCGGCAGCGCTCGGATTATATAATTCCCGTATCGTCAAGCTTATCAACAAGAAAAAACAGCTTAAATGCGCCGTTATCATTGACGAGCTTCCCACCATCTATTTCCGTGGGCTTGACAACCTGATCGCGACGGCGAGAAGCAACAAGGTGGGTGTGCTTCTGGGTTTTCAGGATTTCAGTCAATTGACACGTGACTACGGAGAAAAAGAATCCAAGGTCATCCAGAACACGGTGGGGAATATTTTCAGCGGACAGGTGGTCGGTGAAACCGCAAAAACGCTTTCAGAGCGCTTCGGCAAGGTGCTTCAGCAACGTCAGTCCGTATCCATCAACCGTCAGGACGTATCCACCTCCATCAACACACAGCTAGACTCGCTCATTCCCGCATCAAAGATCGCCAACCTCTCACAAGGCACGTTTGTCGGGGCTGTGGCGGATAATTTTGATGAGAGGATAGAGCAAAAAATATTTCATGCCGAAATTGTCGTGGACCATACCAAGATCAGCGCAGAAGAAAAGGCTTATCAGAAAATCCCGGTCATCAACGACTTCAAGGACAGGAACGGTAACGACATCATGATGCAACAGATACAACGCAATTACGACCAGATCAAGGCGGATGCGCAGGCTATTATCAATGAGGAGATGCGGCGTATCAAAAATGACCCTGAACTCCGTAAACGACTAGGTCTGGAAGATGAAAAAGGAAAGGACCCCGACAAATCATGACAAGTGGAGGGGTAATTGAAGAAATTATACCCCGACTGATCGGATTATTGAAAAAGATGCCGTATATTTGAAACTTGAAATAGAGAAATAAGGCCGGTCTCGACAATTGGGACCGCCATTATTATACATAAGTCGCAAGACGTCTCGAACAGGAATCTGACAAATTCAAAAACACAGAGGCTATTGCGTGAGGCTTATGCTATACCTTATAGCATGAGCCCATGCGGGTTTCTGTGTTGGGCTTTGTCAGAGCCTCTGTTCGAAATAAGCATGGGTTTCATGCTTTTTTAACAAGAGGTATGGCAAAAATTCAAGTTATCATGGCACTCACTTTGGACGGGTTCCTTCCGCATGAAGACGAGATGCTTATGCGATGGGTGAGGGAAAACAAACGGTATGGTTTCCCACGCTGGCAGCGACAGGCCACATTCCACATCTACCCCCATTACGGTTTGATGGACTTGCTGAATGTAAAGGAAAAGCATGACAAGGATTGTATTTATCTGGCAGGAGTGGGAGATGGAGGAAGTGCGGAATATGCCGATGGACTTTTTCGGTATAATCTGGTGGATGAGACAGTACTTTTTCTGCTGCCTCTTTCTTATGGTGGTGGAATCCCCTTGACGGGAGAATTCCGGTCTGCCCGCTGGAAACTTCTTGGCAGCAAAACTTTCTCCAACGGAATCTGTCGGCTTATGTATAAACGAAACGGATAAAGATGCTATCTCAACCCATACCTTTCCATTTTTTTGTATAGAGTCGGACGGCTCATCCCCAACATTCTCGCCACACGACTGATCTTACCTCCACATTCTTCCAGAATCTTCCTTATTAGTTCTTTCTCTTCTGCTTCTTCCATCAAGCCTTTTTTACATTTTTCGCCTGTCCTACAGATGGTCGCATTAAGATTCAGATCTTTATGGGTTAACAATGGAGATACCGCCAACAGGACAGCACGTCTTATCCGGTTGTCAAGTTCACGCACATTGCCCGGCCATGAGTGGGAAAGCATGGAGATTTTGGCTTGTTCGGTAAAACCGGAGGTCTCCACACGTATCTCTTCTGAATGTTGCTCACGAAAGAAGTCAGCCAGTGGCAATATATCTTCCGGGCATTCGGAGAGAGAGGGCTGGCGTATCTCAAACTCGGCGAGACGGTAGTACAGATCCTCCCGGAAACGTCCCTCCCGTATGGCACGCTCCATATCCTCGTTGGTGGCCGACAATATCCGTACATCGGCTTCAAGTTCTTTGCGGCTGCCCACTGGACAATACACTCTTTCCTGTAATACCCTGAGCAGCAGTGTCTGCATTTCGGGAGGCATGTTTCCGATCTCGTCAAGGAAGAGCGTACCGCCCTTGGCCGTCTCAAAATAGCCGGCAGTATCCTTTTTCGCATCGGTAAATGCCCCCTGCACGTGGCCGAAGAACTCAGATGCGGCAAGTTCCCCCCGGATACAACCACAGTTCACCGCCACAAAAGGCTTGTCCTTACGCCCGCTATGCTGTTGGATCAGCTGTGCGACAGATTCTTTTCCGCTACCGTTCGGTCCAAGGATCATGACGGAACAATTCAAAGGAGCCACACGACAAGCTATCCGCTCGGTCTCCCGGACCGCCCCGCTAAGCCTTTTCATTAATGATTTCTTCGGGGGAACGGAAACTGGCAGACCGATCAATCCCCGTAACAGTTCCATCAGTAACTCCTCGTGGACAGGCTTGGGCAAGTAGTCCTTTGCGCCCAATTTGACGGCACGCACCGCATCTGCAATGGAGGCATGTTCGGTCATCACCACAAAAGGGATATGTAACCCTTGGGAGATGCTCCATTCCAGTAAACTGATGCCATCCCCTTCGGGAAGGCGGACATCCGTCAGTACCAGCGCCACGTTATTCCCCTTGATTTTCCGGCGTGCCGAAGGCTCATCTATGGCCGTCAATACCCTGTAACCGGCTTTCTGTAGCCATCTCTCAAGAATATCGCAAAGAATCAGGTTGTCCTCCACGATCAATAAAGTCTTTTTCATCCCCGTCATTTTTCTTTCTTAATTCATTATTTACTTCGTCTATCAGTAACCGTATCTGTTTCATAATTCTCATCGTGTACTCTCTGACCGTCTCGTCGCTCGAGGTCTTGTCATGCAGGAGCTTCCGATAACCGAACAGTACATCGTTGGCCCCTAACAACTCCCAGACCGGAGCCATCCGATGTACGATCCTCCGCATGGCTTCCCGATCGTTTTCTCTTAAAGCCTCCTCCAGTTCGGCAAGATCCTTTTCTGACTCTTTTGCGACAAGACCGAACATATGACGACGGTCGTCCGTACTTTCCATCAGGCGGGAATAGTCGAACGGAGACATGCCTGCACTTCTGCCCTCCGTAACGGAGGAGATAAAGGCCAGCAGTCCTTTTGAAGAGAAAGGCTTATGTATGCAACCGCAAAAACCGGACTTCATATACACGCCCGAGTCCCCGTCCCCCCGTGCCGTCATGACAGCGACCGGAACGGTACGGGAATTTCCGATATCCGAGTTACGCAGTAATCTCAACAAGCCGAAACCATCGGTCACGGGCATCTGTATATCTGTCAATACCAAATCATAATCCAAGCGGTCGAGTGCTAGAATGGCTTCTTTTGCATTTTGGCAGGTCGTGCATTCCACCCCGTTGCGCCCGAGCATGTCTTCCGTTATTTTCAGAAGGATGCTGTCATCATCCACTACCAGTACATGTTTGGGAAGTATCGTCGCAGATTGTACCGGAAGCTCCTCTGTTTCCGGTTCTCCTGTCGTTTCCGAAAGGGGAAACGACAGGCGGAATGTTGTACCTTTACCTGGTCGGCTCTCTACTTCAATGCTTCCGTCCAGTACCTTTACAAGAGCTTTCGTGATAAAAAGCCCAAGACCGAAACCTTCCGAGTTTATCTCCTGCGCCGCACGCTCGAACGGACGGAAGACACGTTCCAATGTCTCCTCGTCCATACCGATACCGGTATCACCGACCTCCACATATAATCTTCCCGCCATGTACTCGGTATGGAAACGGATCGTACCCGACAGGGTGAACTTGATGGCGTTTGTCAGCAGATTGTCCAATATTTGTTCCAGTTTGTCTGCGTCTCCTCTCACTGTAATATCACCGACATTCTTATGCCGGTGCTCGAACAGCAAGGCCCGGCCACCCGCTTTGCGGGCATATTCCTTCGATATGTTGTCAAGCAAGTTGTTTAGACGGAAAGGAACCTCGTTACGGGTATCCTTGGTCTCATTGATCTTATAAACATCCATCAGGTTGTTCACCAGATTCAGTATATGGCGGCAGGAATGGCGGATGTTCTCCAGATAGCCTTCCCGTTTTTTCTTTTCACGGGTTTCCGAGGCCAGTTCCACGCAGTTGTTGATATTACCCAATGGTCCCCGTATATCGTGCGAGATGGTCAGGATGATCTGTTTACGCATACCGAGCAGTTCCTCGTTCTCACGGTTTATCCTTTGGAGCTGTGCCCGCCCTTCCCTTTCTTTCCTGATGTCATGCCGTATGATCAGGAACGAGATGAATAGCAAGGAGGAAGCAGAGACGATTACCAAGACAAACAGTTTGAAAGAAAAATCTCCGGCTTCCGTGATTTTTTCCTCACGACTGATGAACGCCGCCTGCGCTTGCCCGTCAAGATGGGTGATGAGTATTTGCAACTTCCGGTTCAAGGCCTTATTCTGTATGCGCAGACTGTCGGTATACATGTCTATCCGGCGTTCACGTTCCTCTTGCATGGCGATCAGCTTCTCATTCAAATCTTGCAGTCCTTTCGATGGCTCGAAGACCTGTACGCTCCTTTTCCCTCCGAACCAACCGGCAATCCCTTTTTTCTTTTGGGTGACTGTCCGGGTACGAACCGCTTCCCTGATAACAATAGGCAGACGATTTGCGAGCAGGCTGTCCGCTTCCCCCTGTCTGGTAATGGTCTCCATAATGCGGAGCAGATGTATCTCCTTAGCTTCCAATAAATGACATAGGGAGTCTATCTGCTTTGGCAGGACGAACGTGCCACAACTCACTTTCAATATTTGTAACAAGCTGTCCGTTTGCAAGCGTTTTCTGCGATACTCACGAAAATCGGTATCCTCCCAGACAATGACGGACTCTCCATAGGTGGCAAGCTCCGTGATATAGCGATGCGCCGTACTGATGTCATGGCGTATCCTGCGTATCTCCGATGTTTCCGTTTTTATCTCACGCATGCGGCTCCGTTCGTATAACAAGATGGAAACCATGCCGCAAACAGCCATGATCAATATCATATACCCTAAAAGAACCTTATGCTGTAATGAAGCTTTCCTTGCTACCATAAATATTTTCATTTTACGTAAACACTCACTTTAAACCACCAAGGATTTGTAACGGATTCGTTAAGCCAGTGTAATAGTTATCTATAATTCATTTATAAAATATAGAAGAAGCCCCTGTCTTCTCCGATAACCGGCTTCAGACAAGGGCTTCCATATTGGGATGAATCAATAACGATTTACTTTATGAGATTGGTCTTATTCCGGTTTTATCAGTTGGTTCCACCCGTATGCTGGCAGTTCCAAATCCGGGTAATGACAGACACTGTTCCAATGTTGATTATAATTGAATAGACAACTTTCATAACGGATAGAATCGAATATATTCCATATCAGGCAAGAGGGAAACCGATTCTTTCCAATTGTGCTTTTCGCTCGTCTGACATGTTCCCCTTGCGGTAATCCCGTCTTTGAATGGTACACCAGCGTCCCAATGCTCCTTCACGGCATCCCGGCCATCGTCCTTGCAGGTTATGGAACAGGCACAATTGTTCGAAGTTGCCTTGCCAGACCTGTTCCGCCGACCAGACAAATCCTATTTTATCCAACAGGAGCCGACGGTCATTGGGTAACTTTCCCTGTTTACGCATTTTCCGTTGTGTATGGCACCATCCGCCCAAATTCCCTTCCGTCGATTTAGGGAAACGCCGATATTTTCTGACAAAAGACTTCAGCTCCTCGTAGTTCTTCATCCATTCCCCTTGGAGGTTCTGATTCCAGACAAAGCCGATCTCATTCAAAGCCCGGATGCGCTCTTTGCTCAAACGTCCATCCTTCCGTCTTTCCCGCTGGGTATAACACCAGGTCGCAAGCGGGCCGTCTTCACGTTTGGGCCAGCGTCCGCAGGTATCAAAGAAGACTTTCAATGCATGGTATTCCCTCATCCATTTGGAGTCGAGCTGATTCCACTCAAAACCGATTGCATCAAGCTGGTCGCACCGTTCCTTGGCAAGACAGCCTCGTTTGTAGGCGATGCGTTGCGTGTTGCACCAAAGGCCCAGTTTCCCTTCCGTCACTGAAGGCCAGTCGTTCTCTTCCCGGTGGAACTCGACCAGCCGCTCGTACATAATCTGCCATGGTTCCAGCTCGGCCAGGATCTCTTCGATGCGGAGCCGGATATCCGACAAATAGCCGGTAGCGAGGAACGAGGTTGTTCTTTCAAATCCGTGGGGCGATGGAAGATAAGAGAGTCGCTCCCAGTGGCACGCCATCACGTCGTAGACCGATTTACCCGACAGGTTATTCACGAAATCCAAGACGACCGGCTGTTTCCCGCTTCCGGCATCCAGACAGCGCCCCAGCTGTTGCAGGGTGACAATGTAAGATTCGGTGCGCCGCAGGAACAAGACGGCATCCACTCCCTCGACATGCAATCCTTCGATCAGCATATTGACGGAAAAGAGTACGTGTAACCGGTCCGACTCTTCTCGGAAAGCGGCCAACAGCCGCTGATTCTCCTGCTCGCTTTGCGCATGATGGATTTCAAATGGCGTAATCGATCGGCCTGCCTGTGTGAGCCAGTCGCACACTTCCGGCACCATCTGTCTGAGATCGGCCAGGTCGCGACAGAAAACCAGCAGTTTGCGTACGCTTTCGGGTAGGAACTTCCGGATCACCGACGACGCACCCAAAGCACCTTTGAAATCGACCCGCGCCAGGTCCAGTTTCTTTTGGATGCGCTCTCTCCGGCGGACTGAACAACCGCTGCGTTCCAGCTTTCTTTGCAGCCGATCCAGTTCGTTGTCCAGCCCGTAAGCACTTTGTACCAGGATCGGCACTGGTAAGATATTGTAATACCAAGCTTGCGGCAAGGTAAGTTCATAAAACAAATTTCCTTCGAAATAAAGATCCACCGTATCGATCATTCCTTCCGGACGGATTGGCGTTGCCGATGTTCCCAGGACATAGGCACAGGGATTGTTTTCTATCACTTCCTGCAAGGCACTTCCCCAAATTTCCGCCCCGAAATGATGGAATTCATCAATAAGAATATGATCTGCCCGTAACAACCCATTGTCCTCCCGGTTACGAATCAGTGACTGGAATGTCCGGTACGTCACTTGCGGAATGGAGAATCCGACGGCTTTCCGGATCTCATCCAGAATCGTGATGTTCGGAGCAAAGACCAATATATTTTCCTTTGCATGATCTGCGATATAGCGTGCCAGCAAATAGGATTTCCCTGTTCCGGTAGCCTGCACGACCGTACCGATACGGTGTTGTTTGAATCCCCGCATGATCGCCCTGTAAGCCGCTTCGTTATGCGGATAAAGCTCCACATGTCTTCCGGACAAGAGGCTTTCAATATAGCTTTCATCCGAAACGGTCAGCCCGTGCAGTTCAAAGTCCAATGCCTCCGGCAGGAATCCACCGTGCGCCACGATCCTGAAATAGAGATTTCGATATCCTTTGTTCAGTGAAGAAAGCTTTTCATAAAACCTTTCAACATCCGAACGGGTCAAAGGCTGCTCGTTCCAAATCTCCTTCACGATAGCATGTGCCATTCCCGGTTTGAAGCCTATCCGTAATCCATCTTCGGATTCTGTTACCTGAAAACCTAGACGGTGATAGCAATCTGTCAAAGACGGTACCATCCTATTTACTTACAAGTCAAAAGTTCATTTGATTATTGTCCTTTGCTGTTTAAAGAGGGCTATCATATCGCCCATTGTCAGTCGACCGGTAACATCTTCCGTTATAATCCGGTTCAAAAGCCGAAGATCCGCTTCCATCTGAGCACGAAAGAGACAGGCTTTGGGATGCTCTCCCCGGATTGTCTTTGTGGTTTCATCCCAAGAAGAAGTTGGTAGGTGAAGGTGGGAAGAAAATTCCATACGTCGGTTATGTCCTTTGTAGATACGGTAATAAACCGTACCGTACCCTATGGCTTTCTTACAAGTCTCAAAACGGACAACGACTGTAGGCATCCTTATTATTTTCTTGATTAGTATTTTACAGTAGGTTGATGTAAAAGCATATACCTTCCGAAGAATATTTCCCGTTTTGCAAAGAGGACTGATAAGTCATACAGTCTGCCACTCCATTCCATTTAATTGTAATCACGTTTTCATTTTCGGTAGGTGACATAGAAACCTATGATATGTTTTTTTTCGTATATTTAGTGACAGCAACATAATAGTTCCCCAATATGGTTCTTCTACTATCCGGCCAATCATCTCTTTTCACCTTGTCACTCGTCGTAATGTGATCATTACTTCCAATAGCAATACATGATCATCATTCGTTTTCTTTGATAGGCCTGATTCTTTTAGATAAATATCAATTCTTGTGATCAAAATCCATATTATCTATATTGCTGTCTTTTAATTTTTTCTGTATAGTACAAATAATTCCAGCTCAATCTATGAAAAAGGAATGATGCTCAAAAAATGATTGCCTGTATGATACATCCACTTTCCTAACGAATTCAAGCTGACATCGGGCAGGAACTCTTTTCTGAAAAAGTGACCACCTATGCGAGTTTTTCCTCCATCATCTATGTCCGTGCTCGGCACATAAATCAATCCACTCATTCTTGTATTTACTGCGTAAAAACAGGAAAAGTCACAAACAACAAAAGTCCTCCGAGGAATATCCACCGAAAAATTTCCTTTTTTCGTTTATCATTCTTCATTTTATACCCGATGTTAGGTTTTGCAACAATTCGTATATCTTACCATGAAACAAGTCCCGATAATGAAGTTCAACTCCAGAAAAAACTTTCACTTTAAGTTTATTAGCTCTTGGTAATGCAAACCATAAGTAATAACAAGTATTTCAATTTGTAAAAATATTTTTCAGCATCAGCTTCATAGCTCAGCTTATATCCTATATAACAATGCATTTACAATACGTCCGCAGGCTAATCCGTCACCGTACGGATTTACAGCCTTACTCATTTTTTCATAAGCTGCTTTATCATCAATCAAAGATGATACTTCGTTTACAATCTTATTATAGTCCGTACCTACCAGTTTCACCGTTCCGGCATCTAATGCTTCTGGTCGCTCCGTGGTATCACGCATCACCAATACCGGTTTACCCAGTCCCGGAGCTTCCTCCTGAATGCCACCGCTATCTGTCAATACGATGCTGCTCTTCTCCATTAGATACACAAAACTCAAATACTCCAATGGTTCAATGAAGAACATATTTTTTAAGCCGGACAGATTCTCCCCGAACACCTCATGAATCGGCTTGCGCACATTAGGATTCAAGTGCATAGGATAAACAAAATCCAAATCTGGATATTTAACCGTCAAATCTTTAATAGCTGTACACATATTGATAAATCCGTCACCAAAGTTCTCACGGCGATGCCCCGTAATCAATACCAGCTTCTTGCCATTGTTCAAGCGGTTTACATCATAACCCGCTTTGCTCAATATATCTTCTAGTTCATTATCTAGCTCCTTGTTGTTCTTGATTTTATCTACTACCCAATAAAGCGCATCAATCACTGTGTTGCCAGTTACAATGATATTGCGGTCATCAACGCTCTCTTTAATCAGATTATTACGACTTAACGGAGTGGGAGAAAAATGATAGGTCGCCAGACGTCCCGTCAACAACCGATTCATCTCCTCCGGCCATGGGCTATAAATATTATGTGTACGCAAACCAGCTTCCACATGTCCCACCGGTATCTGTTGATAAAAAGCAGCCAAAGCTGCAACTGTAGAAGTGGTAGTATCCCCATGTACCAATACCACATCGGGCTTTACCTCTTTCAGTACATCACGCATACCGGTCAGCACACGAGCGGTCACATCATACAGATCCTGTCCCTGCTTCATGATATTCAAATCATAATCCGGTTTGATGTCGAATATCTTCAACACCTGATCCAGCATTTCCCGATGCTGTCCGGTTACGCACACCACAGTCTCTACCCGTTTTGGCTGTTTCTGGAATTCTTTCACCAGCGGAGCCATCTTGATTGCCTCCGGACGGGTGCCGAAGACCAACATCACTTTCTTCATATATCCTTTGTTTATAATTTTTTCTTCATCAGCCACCAAGCATACTTCACCAAGTGGATCTGACGTTTAATTCTTTTGGGTTCTTTTATCAAGCGATAAGCAAATTCCAGATTATGCTCCACCCACCATTTCGGTGCGCGCTGCACATGACCTGTATAGACATCGAAACTACCACCCAAGCCTTGGAAGATAGCGCGATGCCGTTGCTGCATCTCCTCCATCAGCAATTCCTGCTTTGGCGACCCCATAGCCACGAATACCACATCCGGTTTCTTCTCCACAATATCGTCTATCAATCGTCGTTTCTCTTCATCCGTCTTGATATAGCCGTTACGATAGCCCACTATTCGGATATCCTTATATTCAGAACACAGTTTCTCTACGGTCTCATTTACGATTTGCGGCTTTCCACCAACCAGATAGAATGTCTTTTCCTTGTAAAAGCGAGTAATAATCTTTAGCCATAGTTCACATCCGGGAATCTTACAGGCATCTTTATAACCTTTCTGCTTTAAAGCCATTTGTGCACCGGCTCCATCACAATACCCAATATTTCGATTGATAACGGCACGTGTCTGTTCCGTGGCATGCAATATCTTTTCTGCATTGATCGCTACCAATATGCCCTTATGCGTGTCCACATAATGCAATAGTTGCTGTTCGGAGTCGAAAGGGAATATTTCGACCCCGTTTAATGAAACTTTATCCATAAGATTAAAATATTATTCGGCAAGTAAATAATGGCTCATAGCATTAAACATAAACGCATTGCTCCAACGCATATATGATATTTTTGAACTTATCCCCGGCTTTAACTGGTAGTAGAAATAGCCTTTCCGGTTTTGCATATTGCAGATAGTCCATTCAATGACCTTTTCTACAATTTCCTTGTATTCTTCGATCTTGTGCAACCTTGCGAGCGTTACGAGCAACTGCCCCGAGCAGTGAATGTCAATGGGATAAGTGCGGTTGTCGTAGTATTTTGGCATTCCGTTGGCTTCAAAGAAGTTTTGAATATAGAATTCAAAGCCCTTCTCGATATATTTGCGATACTTATTGTCGCCTGTCAGCTCCTGATATGCAATAAGCGCATCAAGGTTATAGCCTGTATGAAAACTGTCAACCCAACTCTGAACGGGTAGCATGCCATATACCCATGCACCGTTTGGCTTTTGACCTGAGCAGCATGCCTTTATGCTTTGCTCTGCAAGTTTGCGGTATTCCTCGTTGCCTGTGTACTTGTAGCAAAAACTAAGCATCCTTGAGCCGAGCAGTGAGGCGTTAAAGACAGTGTCGTTTCCCTGCAACGGGCTGTAAGAGAATAGGAATCCGTCCTTATATTCCGTGCGGTGAAGGTCGTTGATAACGAAATTTGCCGCACTGAGAGCGATTTCAAGATACCTTTTCTCTCTGGTAATTTCGTATGCTTCCATAAGGGCGGTTGCACAGAAATTGCTCGCAACAACGGTTGGAGTAAACTTTGGGAAAAGGAAAAGTCTGCGAGCCTGCCAGTCAAAGTTATATCCCCAGCAAGCACCGCTGTAACCTTTTGATTGTAGAGAGATCAGCAGTTCAGCCAGTTCGTTAATCCGTGATTTCAGGGAATCGGGAGAGCCGAGGCTTTCCGCAAGTTTGGGGTTTGCCTTAACCGCATTATATAGGTTGCAGTAACCGGAAAGGAAAAGCCCGATGCCCTTGGCATTATATTCCTTGGGAACAAGCGCAAGCCTGCGGAGATTGACTGGGCAGCGCTTAAATCCTTGGATAACAACCAGGCGGCAGATTGCCGACTTCTTCAGGAACGGCAACGCCTGAAAAACCTTCGAGTTAAGTCCGTCATAGGGATCCCAACCCTTGAACCCCTCATTCTCGCAATACTCCTTCAGCAAACGAAAAGAATTGATAACTTTATGCATATTATGTTATTCTTTAATCCTTAGAATTTTGGCGGGTACGCCTGCAACGATAGCATTATCGGGAACTGGTTTGGTTACGACTGCGTTTGCTCCTATTTGTAACATTGTTTCCGATTGTTATACCACCCATAACGATAGAACCTTTCGCAATATAAACATTATTACCTATCACAGGTACTCCCGAAATCTTGAATTACCCTTCTATGGTAACTTGCTGACATATAGTGCGGTTTCCCCCTATAATTGATTTAGAATGGATAATAATACCCATACCTCCGTATCCAAAAGTTGACCCTCTGCCAATCTTTACCTGGTATGGAATCTTGCTGTTGTAGATTAGGAAAATAAGCAATGTTATCAATTTTGGCAGTACAGGAATGTGGTGCAAGTACAGCCACCTTGATACCCGATAAAAAGAGATTGCATTCAACATAGTTTTATCCTTTTAAAACTATATCCGATTGCAACTTTTGATTTACTCTTTTGGTTGCAGATATGGTGCTATTCCATCTAAATCTTTTTGATTTGAAGAAATATTATAGTTTAAGTCTTTAGTATATCCGATTATTTTAGCAGGAGAGCCTGCAACAATTACCCCCCCCCTTAATGATTTATCAACAAACGAATTAGCTGCAACAATACAGTTATCACCAATTTCTACTGGTCCACAGATTACAACGTTTGGACCGATAAAAACGTTATTGCCAATTTTAGGAACGTTTTTATATGGAAATTTTCTTACTGTTGAGAATCGTAAACCTAATACGCAGTTTTCTCCAATTTCCGTTCCTGGGATTAGTACAGTGCTAATTCCTTTACAAACAAAATAAGATCCTTTACCGATTTTTGAATCAGCAGTAATTTTAGTGTTGTAAATCAGAAAAATTAATAGTTGAATTAATTTAGGTAAAAATGGAATGTGGTGTAAGTATAACCACCTCTGTATTCTGTAAAAAAATATTGCGTTTGGCATAATTTTATCGTTTTCTGATAAAGCGGGCGGGGTTTCCTGCCCATACTTCGTTTGACGGTATATCTTTCGTCACTATTGCCCCGGCGCCTACGATTGCCCCTTCTCCGATTGTGACCGGCTTGACAACCATTGTTCCCATGCCAATGTAGGCTCCTTTGCCAACATGCACTTGACCGCGGTCATAACTGCCTGTCTTCGGGTTCATGAAATGCGTTACAATCCGGACGCCGACAGTCAGGCGCACGCCCTCTTCAATGACAATATCTTCGGGATAATTTGTGTCGAAAATAACGTCCTCTCCGATGAAGGTCTTTTTAGGGCATTTGATGTTTACCCCCCCCCATTTACAAAGCGTTGGTCTCCACCCCCTTGACTTCATTGGCAAATGCTGTAAATGAAGGAAGACAAGTTTTTTAATTCTTGACAGTTTCATTATTAAATCTAATTTTATTGCATATATATTCTATATTTTTTGCTCTATTTTTCCATGAGATTTTTTCCGCTAATTGCCTATTAGCGTACCCCATGGTCTTTAAATCGCTATAAGGTATATCTTTAATTTCTTGTAAAATTTTTAATATCGAGTATTTATTGTATTCTACTATAAAAAAACCTTTTTCATTTTTTACAAAATCAATTATATCACCATAAGGTGACAATATAACGGGCTTCCCAAATGCTAAATAATCACCTAATTTATTAGGCCATCCAGCTTTAGAAACATTGTTGTCATCTAATAATTGCAAAAACACATCTATATCTTTTAAGGTAGAAACATCTTTAGAATAATCTAACCATCCTCTATATTCAGCAATTTCAGACAATCCTAATTGATTCCACTTTTCGTTTGAGATAGTATTCCCATATAGAATCAACCTGTAACTGTTTTTAACATTTTCACATTTCAATGCTTCTATAAACGGAGCTATCAAATCAATTTCGTGATTATTAATGCCAATGTATGCTATATTTATTTTTCGTTTTTCAACAGATGAATAGGATGGATATAACGGCTTTACATCTTTCACTATAGACCCACCAGGAACAATAAAAATTTTTTCTGAGTCAATTCCATTTTCAACAGCCCTATCTTTCATAAAAGTAGATAATACGACTATAGCATCAGCTTTTCTTTTATCGTTGAGTTCATTATAGCATTCCAGTCTACCGTATGTTAACCTAAACAATCTACTTTTCTTTTTAATATAACCTCCTTTACCAAAGAAATCCCACCACTCAGAAATATAAACAGAATGATAAATAAATCTATTTAATTTACAAGGTAAGGAAGTAAATCTATGTCCACAATCTGCTATACATATTTCAAATTTATGGAACATCGAGTATATCAATCCAAATAAAGTACTCCAAATAGCAAAACCTGAGGATTTCATTTTGGCAGGAAAAAAGTCTGGTAGTACTTTTATTTTAACACCTTGATAGATAATAGTATTTATCTTAAAGAATGAACATTTAGGATTGATTGTTAATAAGGTCACATCATGTCCTAAATCTGCTAATCCTTGTGCCATATAAAAGGTTCGTCCCCATCCATTTTTTCCTTTCATGCCATGATGAGAATAAAGAACTTTCATTATTTATTGATGATTTAGGTAAAATTCTTAATTATTTTCTCCATATCATTTTATTGACAACGCCGGTGTAACTTTGGATGAGTTTAACGGTCTTTGTTGATACGTTCTCATCAACATAGTTTGGCACTGGAATGCCGTTATCTTGATTCTTGTTCATCTCTACGGCTGTATCAACCGCCTGAAGCAATGATTTTTCGTCAATGCCTGCCAATATGAAGCATGCCTTGTCGAGGGCTTCCGGACGCTCTGTGCTCGTGCGGATGCAGATTGCCGGGAACGAATGGCCTACTGATGTGAAGAATGAACTCTCCTCTGGCAATGTTCCACTGTCGCTGACAACGGCAAATGCGTTCATCTGGAGACAGTTATAATCATGAAATCCGAGAGGCTCGTGCTGAATTACTCTTTTGTCTAATTGGAATCCGTTTGCGGCAAGGCGTTTGCGGCTTCTTGGGTGGCAACTATAAAGCACCGGCATATCGTACTTCTCTGCCATCGCATTGATTGCCCGGAACAATGAAGTGAAGTTCTTTTCTGAGTCGATATTCTCCTCACGGTGGGCGCTAAGAAGGATATATTTGCCCTTTTCAAGGCCGAGACGGTTATGAATGTCGCTTGCCTCAATCTCTTCAAGATTATTATGAAGGACTTCCGCCATTGGTGAACCGGTAACGTATGTCCTCTCCTTCGGCAATCCGCATTCTGCAAGATAGCGGCGAGCATGCTCGCTATAGGCAAGGTTGACGTCACTGATGATATCGACGATACGGCGGTTTGTCTCTTCCGGAAGGTTCTCATCCTTGCATCTATTACCTGCTTCCATGTGGAAGATAGGTATGTGCAGACGCTTTGCTCCGATAACTGACAGGCATGAGTTTGTATCGCCAAGAACAAGTACAGCATCGGGCTTTACCTGCGACATGAGTTTATAGGAAGCACTTATGATATTTCCCATTGTTGAACCGAGGTCATCGCCAACGGCATCCATATACACTTCTGGTTCTTTCAACTTCAGGTCTTTGAAAAAGATGCCGTTCAAGTTATAGTCATAGTTCTGGCCTGTATGAGCAAGGATTGTGTCGAAATAGATGCGGCACTTACTGATAACGGCTGCAAGGCGGATAATTTCAGGTCTTGTTCCTACAATTATCAAAAGTTTCAACTTGCCGTTTTCCGCAAATTTTATATCTGAATAGTCAGTTTTTAATTCCATAATATTTTATTTTGTCATTGTATTTTTAGGAGTAAGTGGTGTGTACGGTCCATCCTTAACTTCAAAGATTACCGTTCCGCTTTCAAGGACCTCAATCGTATGCCATTGACCGATAGGAATCTGAACGCCGTAACATCCTTTCAAGGGGTCAAGTTCACGGCTTTCTTCCAACTGACCATCTTCACCGTAAAACAGCACGTTGATTCTACCGCGTAGAACGAAATACGTTTCTGCAGTATGGGTATGGCGGTGAATCGGCAAATCGGTTCCGGGTTCCATAGCGTTCATCAGTCTCTGCGCCTTTGCCTCAAGACTGTCATGCAGATTGTAGTTCATCCGCAAACGGGGACTCGCCTTTGCCTGTGCCGTTACCCCGTCAAGCAATTCTTTGTCGATAACCAACATAACCTGCTATTTTACTACTTTATCGAAATAAGTATCTGGGCGGTTCGGGTCAAAGCACTCGTTACACCAAATCAGAGTTACAAGATTCTCTGTTTCTGAAAGGTTTACAATGTTATGAGTGTATCCCGGGATAGTCTCAACAACCTCGATTTTATCGCCGGAAACCTCAAAATTGACGACCTCGTCTGAATCGACCTTACGCATCTGAATAAGGCCGTGACCGCTGACTACAACGAATTTCTCCACCTTTGTATGGTGCCAGTGCTCACCTTTGGTAATACCCGGTTTGGATATATTCACCGCAACCTGACCACGATCGGCTGTCCTGATAAATTCAGTAAAACTGCCGCGCTCGTCGACGTTCATTTTCAAAGGATACGCAAAACGCTCCTTCGGCAGATAAGTAAGGTATGTTGAATAGAGTTTCTTAGCCAAACCGTCGCCCATATCTGCAACGCCGAGATTTGCTGGCATATCCTTAAACGAGCGGATAATCTCAACAATCTCGCCAAGTGTGCGGGTATGAGTGACTGGAACTTCACAGAAGTTTTCATTGCAATGCTCGTTGCCGTTAAGTGCCGCTATCATCTCATCAACAACGTCGTCTATATAAACAAGATTCATAACAATGCTCGGGTCATTGACGCTAATAGGAAGATCATTCGCTATATTGTTGCAGAAAGTTGCAATGGCACTATTATAGTTTGGACGACACCACTTTCCGAAAACGTTCGGGAAGCGGTAGACAAGCACTTTCGCTCCAGTTTCCGCCGAATATTCAAACATCAACTGCTCGCCAGCACGCTTCGACTCACCGTAAGGATTGTCAAGAACCGCCTGAATAGATGATGAAATCATAACAGGGCAAGTGTTTCCATACTTCTTCAAAGTGTCAAGAAGCACCGACGCAAAGCCGAAATTGCCCTTCAGAAACTCAGAATTGTCCTTCGGGCGGTTAACACCGGCAAGATTGAAAACAAAGTCTGCATTCTTGCAATATTCCTCAAGGTCGGCAGGGTCACTGTCAATATCATATTCATAAACGGCCAAGTCCTCACTGTCAATGCCGTAATTGCGAGCTTTGCCATCGCGGATATTGTAAAGTTGCGAAACAAGATTTCGACCGACAAAGCCCTTGGCTCCGGTAACTAATATTTTCATTGAGATAAAATTTAATTATGATGGAAAAGAAAGATAATGTCTTCCTGTGTGTAAAAGATTTCCTATTGGTGATTTCTCAATAGCGGGAACACTTTGAATAATTGTTCCCCCCCCCAAAAAAAATACTTTGCGAAGTCGATGGCAACGCAGTAGATTGCCGGTTTTCACACACCGGCTATTCGGAACGGATTTCGCGCGCCTTTGCCTTCTCAATCAAGCCCAAATCCTCCTGAATAAAGCGCAGACGCATCAACTGCTTCTTCATACCCTCAACATCAAGGCGCTGAGTATTGTGGCTATGATAATCCTCAATACGAGAAACCACCTCATCACCCTCAGAGAAGAACTTGTCATAATTTAAGTCACGGTTATCACAAGGAATACGGTAATAATTGCCCATATCAATAGCCTTAGCCATCTCCTCGCGAGTGACAAGAGTCTCATAAAGTTTCTCACCGTGGCGAGTACCAATAACGCGAACCTCAGTATCTCCATATTTCGGATCAACCTTAGAATATATTTCCTTCAGTGCGGTAGCAAGAGTCTCCAAAGTAGCGGCAGGAGCCTTTTGGACAAAAAGATCACCATTATGACCATGGGTAAACGCGTATATAACCAAGTCAACAGCATCATCAAGAGTCATCATAAAGCGGGTCATATTCGGATCAGTGATAGTAATAGGATTACCCTCTATCATCTGCTCAACCCACAAAGGGATAACAGAACCGCGGCTTGCCATAACGTTACCATAACGAGTACAACAAATGGTAGTAGCCGCACCCTCGCCAAGTTCACGACCTTTAGCAATCGCAACCTTCTCCATAAGTGCTTTGCTGATACCCATAGCATTGATAGGATAAGCTGCCTTATCAGTAGAAAGGACCACAACATTTTTTACCCCATGCTCGATAGCAGAAAGAAGAACGTTTCCAGTACCGAGAACATTAGTGCGAGTAGCCTCCATAGGGAAAAACTCACAACTCGGCACCTGCTTGAGAGCGGCGGCGGCAAAAACGTAGTCAACACCACGCATAGCAATATCTACAGAAGTCTTGTTGCGGACATTACCGATATAGAACTTCACCTTAGAATTCTGCAAGCGGTGACGCATATCGTCCTGCTTCTTCTCATCACGACTGAAAATTCTGATTTCCTTGATGTCGCTGTCAAGAAAACGACGTAGCACAGCATTCCCAAAGGAACCCGTACCGCCTGTAATTAACAGGACTTTGTCTTTGAATACTGACATACTATTTATAATGATTTTAAAAATTTATGCATCTTTTCTCCAGCAGATATATGAGAATACGATTGCTCTATTAGCATTTTCCCTTTTTTAGCAACAGCTAATGCTTTCTCATAATTATCTATGATATATTTGAGCTTGTTAGCATAATCCAATGGCGATTCTGGTTTTGCAAAATACATATGTTCGCCATCCTTAAAGTATTTTGATGTTTCTCCAACATTGGTTGATAATACAGGAGTACCCGACATTAAATATTCTCCCAATTTAGTTGGGAATCCTCCGTCTGCACGAACAGTCACAGGTTGGGAGGAAACTAAAATGTCTGCTTCTGATAGAATCTTTGGAACATCATTATATTGAGCAAATCTAAAACTTGTGTTGTTTGCTAATCCCTCTTGCTCAATAATCCTTTCCAATATAGATTTATCTTTTAAATTTGGTTTTCCAAAAAGATACAAATGGACATCATAATTATCTCTTAGCAAGATAGATAAAGCGTACAAAATATTGTCTACATTATCTTTTGATAATTCCATATTTCCCATATAAATTAATTTCTTAGTTTTATTTATAGGCTTTTTTATTATATTATGGAATCGATTGACATCGGTAATGGATGAAATTATAATACCTGGATTGTCTGTGATTTTTTTATAATATTTCAATAAATTTTCGGTCATGGAAATATATCCTGAATATTTACTTAAAATAACACGATAAATCACTTCTTTCCAAAATGGTATTTTATTCTTTAATTTACCTCTAATAGGTGTTGGATACTCATCAAAAATAAAAATAAGTTTTCTCTTAAATAATATATTTAATACCCTCATATACAGCAGGCAAATGAGACTATCTGAGCTTATAATAAACACGTCATATCTTCTAATTTTATCTCTTTTATGTAATTTTACACCTAAGATAAAAAGAGAATAAATCATTTCATATGCATGGAATAGCTTATTACTAAATCGTTTGCTTCTGAATGAATAAAAATATGATATACCATTAAAAACGCCTTCATTATTATTATTCGCGTTAAAATTATTAGGTGCAATTGACCATACATCAACTTTATCACCACATTCTAATAAGCCCTTAGAATATGAGAAGATACGTGTTGTGGCTGCCATTCCATACGGAATAGGGTATTTACAAATAATGCCAATATTCATGTTTTATCAATTAAATTCTACGATATAAGGAGATAAAATTAACAAATAGAGTAGTATGTTATTTTCTATAGGATTACTAAAAAAACTAATACATACTACTAATAATGAAAGTGTAACAATAATAATTGACTGCCTATATTGATAGAAAAAATTACCAATCGAGTACATAAAAAAAGAGAATGCGAAAATACCCCATGTCACTAATGTGTTTCCCAAGCCATTAACAGTAACAATATGTTTCAAAGCCATATATGAAGTTGTATCTTGGACGCAACCCCAACCTATTGGAAACATCAAAAATTTATCCGTCAACAATTTGAAAGAAAGGATTCTATTGGCTTCATATAGTTTCCTGTAACCTTGATGGTGTACTATTCCCTTTTGTGCGGAGGATATAAATTCTTCGATTTTTGGAAGAAGGAAGTCTGCATTCATCAACCAACCTATTGAAAAAGCAGTACAGATAAGAATAAGTGCTTTTATATAAATATTTTGTCCTTTCAAAAGAAACAGTAGCAAAATGATAAAAAATGCCAAATATCCTGCTGTGGAAAATGTAGTTAAAAGGATTATAGTATATACCTTAATGTGTCTATTCAATTGAAAACCTTGTCGACATATATTATATGCAATCAAGATATTTAAAATCATCGCATATGCACCCGGTTCCCACATAAAACCACTATTCCTGAAGTTTCCATTACCCATATATGTAAAAAAGAAAGCATAGAAATAGTATTTCTGAGACTCCTTCTGATAAAAAATATCAGCGGTAAAAGGACGGAATACAGAAGTAAGGCTATTAAACATACTGGGAAAGAACAAGGATAAGATATAAAATATTGTAGAAATTAACGCCAGTTTATACAAAAATTGCTCATATTTATCCCAAAAGTTATCCTTGCAACAAGATAAACATAAATATGCAAGATAGATCAAAACAATTTTCCCTATAAAAGGAAAAAAATCTATATTTTTACCAAAATATAATGAGGATATTAGGTTTATTAAAATCCATCCACTTAATAAATAAAAAAGAATATTATTATATAAATTCTTATGATTTATAAAGCTATAAAGAGCTAATAATCCCACAACTATAATTCTAATAAAATCATTACTAGCAATGGACGATGCTCCTGATATCATCATAGTGAGAAAAACAAATATCGCTATTTCTAGCTTTGTAATAGAATTTACTTTACCCATATACTTCGTTTTCCTAAAAAAATATTTTTGATCTGTATCTTAGGCCAAATAGTATTGGCAAATGTTGATATAATAAGTGAAATAATTACTCCTTTTACACCCCAATAAGTACCAAGCAATAAAGCCAATGGAATATGCACAAAAGCCTCTATCATTGTAATATAGAATTGGAGCTTTACACACCCAATACCATTGATTATGCTCCCATATCTAGCCCATGATAATTGGATGCAGAAATACAATAATAGAAGAAACATTAATGATTTATCGGGTTTGATAGTTGATGATAACCACCATTTGTATACAAAATCTGATAATAAAATCAAAACTCCTCCAGCGGCAATCATTATATATGAAATGAATTGTAGTTTTTTTAATATTCCTTTAATCCATTGATAATCCTTTCTCGCATAAGCATCAGTGGCAGCAGACCAAAAAGGAGTCATGATAATCATAAAGGCCATCTCTATCAAACCAATGTATTTGTAGGCAATATTATACTCAGCCACAGAAGTATTTCCACAAGTATGGGCGATTATCAAGTTGTTTGACTGAAATAATAATAAAGTCGTCAATTGAATCCAAAAGAATTTACTCCCAAGAATAACAATCTCTTTTATTTTAGAACGCTCAAAGAAAGAGGGGGTTGGCATATATTGGGGTATCATTTTTCTAAACAGTATCAATGAAAAAATCATCAATACAACGACTGGAGCCATTGATATAATCATTCCCAATTTCAAAAGAGAAACTTCATTGCAAACATTTGTATAAATAAAAATTCCAATGAAAGCGAACAATTGACTAAGCATCAATATCAATGAGGATAATGCCGGCTTTTGTAAAGCGTACAATACAGAATTTAGAAGTTTTAGTAGCATTTGAAATGCTAAACTTGAAAGAACCCATAACATTAATAATGTAAGTTCACCATTAGGAATCGAATGAGCGTTTAGCAGACTATTCCAATTGCAAAATGGAACAATGCAGGCCTCTATGATAAAGAACAAGAAACATAAGATTCCCATTGCACCATAAGTAGTACTCACATATTTTCGAGCATTTATTTCATCTTTACAAGCAATTGATTCCGCCAATTTATTTCTCAGACCATTACCTAACCCAATGTCAAAAAATGCAATCCAAGAAACAATTGTAGTAATTGTCAACCATATTCCATATCTATCTTGATTCAAACTATTAATCAACAATGGAACATAAGCCAAATTAATAATGATGTTGCAAATTTTTATGAGCAACATCCCCAAAATATTCTTTTGTGCCTTTTGAGTTCTGCCTGAAGATGACTTAATAAAACTCAACCCTTTCATATCTTGAAACCTAAAATCACCTAATAATAGGATTATCTAAAAGAATTTTATACAGGAATAATATTCCACTTCTCCTCATACTCACTATGCATTAATATCGCCTTACCCTCTTTCTATTCAAACATCCTTGGCTTTGTGTCATCGTCGTGAAAGTCTGAATAGGAAGTTATATAGTAGTTCATATCTTGCAAGATCCATTCATTTGTATTAGCCAATACGTTGATTCTATGTTTTCGAAAAAATGTGTTATTTCGTGACTGATAGGGAATTCGATTCTTCCAATTTTGCCCAACCGAATTTTTTTCATCAATTCTAAATGCGATACCGTACCGTCAACGTAACCAAAATCACACAGACATGATGGATAGTCTTCATATATGTAAGATATATTCTATGTCGATATGACGTTTCCTGTATGTTTCTTCACAAGTCTTATTTCCAGCTAACACTTCAAATCTTCGGATAAACATAAATTCCTATTTTTTCGAGTATATATTTTAATTTGGATGCATAATTCTTGTATCAGGCACTGGTGATTATTATATCGAAACGCTTTTGATATTTTTTTACGAACCGCCCCCAATAATATATTGGTAAATACGCTGCAAAAGATATTGTTTTGTGGCAAAATCTTATCAAACTCCGAAAATATACATGAGATTTTTCCTGGAAAATCTCATGTATATTTTGATTATTCCTTTTTACATTGTGTATAAAAGGTCTTAATAAAAATTTCATTTCCGGTACTTGAACTATTTTATGTGCAATTTTCATTAGTTTCGGTGATAATTGTATTTGCACTTATTTAGAAATATCCATTATTTCTTGAATATTCCACAAAAGTCCAATATCATTTTATCCTTCCTCCAAGATAGCTCTTTAAACTCGTTGTGAGCCGTAAGGAACACCACGATGTCTGCCTTGTCGTAGGCTTCGCAGTAGTTAGTCAGCTTAAACACGTTGTGCTCTTTTACATTCGGTTCTACGACCAAAATGTCGGCATTGTTGCAGCTCTGCATCACTTTCGTGGTAATATACTTCGCCGGACTTTCACGCAAATCGTCAATATTTGATTTGAATGCCAATCCCATCATGGCTATAACTGGTTTACGATGATTCTTCAACTCAAACTTCAACATGGCGTTCTTCACCTTTTCAGCACACCAGAAACTCTTGTAGTTGTTAATATCACGTGCATCGCTGATTAACTTGCTTTCTGCCGGGAAATCAGCAGTGATAAAGTATGGATCTACCGCAATACAATGACCTCCTACACCGCAACCGGGTTGCAGGATATTTACACGCGGATGCTTGTTGGCAAGGTTAATAAGTTCCCAAACATTGATACCAGCCTTGTCGCAGATAAGCGAAAGTTCATTGGCAAAAGCTATCTGTACATCGCGACTGGAGTTCTCCGTCAGCTTACACATTTCCGCTGTACGGCAGTTAGTCTTGTGAAGTGTGCCCTGCACAAATTGCGAATAGAATGCTATTGCCTTTTCGGTAGATTCAGGATTCAAACCACCGATGACCCGATCGTTGTGTACCAATTCATAGATCACATTACCTGGCAATACACGCTCCGGGCAATAGGCTATGAAAATCTTACTTTCCAATTCCGGACGTTCACCAAAAATGATGCGTGCCATAGCCTCTGTAGTTCCTACAGGTGAAGTGGATTCTATTACATAAAGATCCCCTTCTTTCAGTAACGGCAATACGGCACGTGTAGCCGCTTCCACGTAACTCACATCCGGCTCGTGGTTTCCCTTGAACGGGGTTGGGACCACCATGAAGTATGCATCGCTGACTTCCGGTGTAACCGAAGCCTTCAACATGCCAGCTTTCACTACTTCCTGTAACATTTCCTCCATGCCAGGTTCAATGATGTGCAAATGTCCCGCATTGGTCATTTTCACTACATGAGGATTAATGTCAACTCCTGTTATTTGAATGCCGTGCTTTGCGGCAATAATGGCTGTAGGTAGTCCGATGTAACCCAAGCCCATGAAACATGCTTTCATTTATCTTTGTATTAAATATTAAATCATTCATTTACATAAAAAAACACATATTAGGGCAAAGTCTTCCCGAATGTAAATACGCTATATTTTACACACATTTTTCAAGAAAGACAGATTGTCTATTTTTTGCTTACAAGTTGTCACATAAAAAATAAGGGAGTGAACATCATTTCCTCCTAAATCATACATTCCTGCTTTTAATAATATCTTCGCTTTCTTCTCTATGTGCTTACCATACATTCCGACTAATGACGGTATATTTAATTGAAAAGAAATTTGGTTCTTTTTTAACGTTTTATAATCCATCATTTGCATATACTCATATCGTTCCGGATGGGCCAACAAAGGATGATAACCTTTCTTTTGGATGCGTTGCAAAATAGACAGTAATCCCATTGGTGGATTGAAATAAGAAGTTTCCACTAACAGATAACGTTTTCCCTCCTCAAGGGGTAACAGGTCATCCTTTTCCAACCGTTCCTCAAAAAGGTTATCCAACATATATTCCGCAGCCAAAGCCAATTCCACCTTCCCTTGATATTTTTGTTTTAAGCTCAAAAATTTTTGTTGTAATGTAACAGTTTTATTGGACATGTCTTCCATGACGTGAGGGGTAAGCCATATTTTCCGCACTCCTTGCCGCTCCATCTCATCCAAAATTCTCCATGTTTCTTCTTCTGTTTTTACTCCATCATCAATACCTGGCAACAAGTGACTATGGCAATCGGTGAAACCACGGAAAAAACCGCTTTCCGCTAATGTTTTTTTCTGTCGAAAAAGCCACATTCCTGTTGACTATTTATTTTGAGTTGCCGTAATAAGAGGTATACCCATTGTGGTAACCATAACTGTAACCATATCGATAACTATAGCGTCCACCAGTACTTTCCGTCCCATTCAAAATTACCGAAAGGTTTTTGAACCGCTTTTCTAGATAAATACTTTCCAATTCAGATAACAGTGAGCGGTCCAATAATCCCGCCCGTACCACAAAGAGTGTCCGGTCGGCATATTGCTCTATGATTTGTGTGTCTGCCACGATATCTATCGGCGGACAATCCACAAAGATATAATCGTATTCATTGCGCAAGATTTGCATCAAGGTTGCAAATTTTTCATCTTCCAGCAGTTCCGTCGGATTCGGGGGAATGGTCCCCACAGGAAGAACATGCAAATTGGCATGTTTCTTATCTATTACAAGCGCTTCATTCCAATTAGCCACCCGATTACCCAAATAGTCACTCAGACCTTTCTTAGGCGACCCCACATAAGCAGAAATGGATCCATGTCGCAAATCTCCATCTATCACCAATACTTTTTTCCCTTTAATGGCAAAGCTCGTGGCTATGTTCACCGAAAAGAAACTCTTTCCACTACCCGGATTGAAAGAGGTAATCACAAATACTTTCTGATCGGTATTCTTGTTTTTCATAAAGTCCACGTTGGAGCGAAGTACACGAAAAGCTTCGTTGATGATGTTGCGATTGCCTTCTTCCACCACGATTGTTTTTTCCTGAGATTTGTTCTTCTTTTTCTTGTTATTGGAATATAATGGTATTTCACCCAAATAGGGCACACTCAAGTTCTCCAAATCTTTCTTACCCCGAACTTTGGTGTTCATGTTTTCTTGCATAAAGATAATGACTGCCGGTACTAAAAGCCCGAGAGCAAAAGCCACCAACAAAATGTTTTTCTTATTCGGTGCCATTGGTAAAGCACTGCCACGTGGAGCTGTAATCACTCGCGTATTATAAGCGGTAAACGCTTGGGACAGTTCGTTCTCTTCACGCTTCTGGAGCAGATACAGGTACAACTCTTCCTTTACTTTTTGTTGACGTTCTACCGATAACAAGTATTTGGCCTGACTCGGATTAGAAGCTAACTGTTGAGTGGTCGCCACTTCCTGTTGACGAATACTGCGTATCTGGGTATTCAGTGATACAATCAGATTATCAACTGATTGCAAAATGGTACGCTTCATACTCTGCATAGAGTTTCCCAAATCTTTCACCAACGGGTTCTTCTCGCTACTGTTAGCTATCAACCGGTTACGATCCAACACAATCTTGTTGTATTCTCCGATTTGACTTTCGATATTTACGTTAGCTATACCGGAGTTGGTTGGCAATGGCTGGTTCATTTCCTTGCTGTTCAGTTCGCGACGAATATACTGGGCCGTGGTAAGCTGATTGGTGAGTGCTTGAATTTCTTTTTTATTCTCAGCTGACTGGCTCATATACAGATTGGATGCGGCTTGTACGTCCGGCAACAGATGTTCACTCTTGTAGCTGGAGATGTTCTCATCCACATGACCCAATTCGTTTTCAATCACGCCCAAACGTTCACCGATAAACCGTGAGGTACTTACTGCTATCTGGTTCTTGTCCTGGATCCATTTCTCGTTATAAACCTCAATCAATGTATTTAATATATCTTCTGCCTTTTGTACAGAAGCATCATCAATGCTCAAATTAATAATGGTGGCATCTTCATTGCCTAATTCAGCCCACAATTTTTGCGTATAGCTGTCTGCCACCATATCAGCCGGTTCTTTACTATATTGAATAGTGCTGCCTGTAAAAAAATTCTCATATTGAGAAGTTAAGCTGATGGCCAATGTTCCTGCTGATGTTTGAATGGAATCTCCTATAATTCCTTCAAACCGTTCCCCAGTTTCTTCTCCAGCAACGATAAAGTTTGAAAGATAAAACTTGTTTTGTGCACCAACTTCTATATCAAAACTTACACTTTTTTTATTATCAAAAAGATAAGTCACCAATATCGGGCTTGATTTATATAATTCTATTCTTTTTAAGCCCCTACGAATAGTATATATCTCATTTAGCCCCAAACGCTTCACCACCTCTGTCATCAGCGTAGGGGATTTCAAGGTGAGCAGTTCGTTGTTGATATTGGTGTTTGATTTAAAAATACCCATATCTGCAAACTCATTCATTGCACTTGCCGGAGAATTGTTCTTGGAGTCATCCTTAATTAAAATGGCAGCCGTCCGGGTATAGACATTAGGAGTACTCAACAAATATAATGATGCCGTTGCCAACGCAACGAACAAGGAAGTGGCAAACCAATACCATTTCGGGATAAACATACCCCATAAATCTTGTATCCGTATAAAATCATCGGTAGGTTTGCCTGTGTTCGTTCTATTCTTTATCATTTTGGCTCTCTTTAATATCTTATAAAATAAAATTCAATACATTACTTGAACAGCAAAACACCCAGCGAGGATAGGAGCGAACCGATACTGATCCACAACGATACCGATTTTACACTGTTCTCATTAATGGTGCTTTGTCCGGCACGTACCTTGTTGGGCTGTACATACACCACATCATTCTGTTTCAGATAATACACCGGTGAATTAAACAGATCTTTCGAGCGGATATCCACCCAATGGGTTACACGCTCGCCGTTTTCTTCACGGATGACAAATATCGCATCTCGCTTTCCGTAGATGCTTAGGTCACCCGCCATACTGATGGCTTCCAAAAGGGTAATCTGATCTTTTGTAATGGCATATTTACCTGGAGTTTTCACCTCGCCCAACACGGAGAAATAAAGGTTCATAAACTCAACTGTAACTACCGGATCGTTTACCAGATTCTCTTCCATCAGCCTTTTTTTTACCAGGGTGGCAATCTGGCTCTTGGTCATACCGGCAATATGCAATGTTCCGACAACAGGAAAATCAATGTTCCCCTTATCATCCAATGTGTAACCTGATATTTCTCCATTGATGTTGCCAGAACGTAAATCAGAAGATCCGGCACGGTATTGCACCCGTGTCAAATTAAACAGAGCCGCCAATTGCGGATCCTTACTGGACACCATAATGGAAATCTGGTCTTTGGGTTGTACGGTAATATCCCGTGCCCCGATAATCGCCTCGGGTTGATTAACTACGATATCTTGAAAATAGACAATTTCTTTGGAGGTATTGCAGGACACCAATAAGACACACAAGAAACATAATTTAATTAAATGAAATTTCATATCTGATTTTTTTTCTGTACAGTTAATTATTCTACTTTATGTTTTCGTTTGATTTTCATAGTTATGTAGCAATGAATCACCGTCCAAACAGCCACATCCAACAGAAACAAGTTTGTTACGGAAAGGCAATGAATCAAAAAACAATTTCCCAATGCAAAAAAAGCTGCCATAATAATAATGCTTACCATAGCTTTACGTTGGGACATTCCTAAGGCTATAAATTTATGGTGGATATGATTCCGGTCTGGAAGAAATGGATTTTTACCGTTACGCAACCGGTGAATAACCACACGTATCACATCAAACATTGGTACAATCAAAAAAGAAAAAGCTATCACAATGCTACCGGGAAAGGCACTCTCTTTCACTGGATCGGACATACTCAGACGGATGACCATCACTGCCAGCAGCATCCCGATAGTGAGCGAACCGGTATCACCCATAAAGATCTTGCGTCCCCGATATATCTTACCGTATACGTTATAATAAAAGAACGGCAATAACACACTGAAAGCAGCTAGACTGATAAAGGCATACATCCACCATTGCAAATGGATGAACATGCAGCTGAAAGCGAGGAATGAGATAATACTCAACCCAGAGGCAAGTCCGTCAATGCCGTCTATCAAATTGATGGCGTTCAGGATATAGACGATGACGAATACTGTGAACGGCACTCCTATGTAATAAGGTATGACATAAATACCGAACAACCCGTATAGGTTGTCGAAGCATAACCCGGAAATCACCAACAGTATGCCACAAAGTATTTGCACTACAAATTTGGAACGGTAACGTACACCGATAAGGTCATCCATCATACCTATAAGATAAAGTATGAACAGACAACAGAGCATGGAAAGCAGACGGTTCGTCAAGTCCATGTCGAGTATGTTATAGCCCTGCCAAAGGTTGTAACCGATAATGGCAAGCGAAACCGTAACTGTGATACAAGGGAAAAAGGCGATACCGCCTAACCTTGGTATATGGGCAGTATGCAACTTACGTTCGTCCACTGAGTCGAACAGGCGACGTCGGAAAGAGACCAACGAAATGCGAGGCAGGACCATCGCACTCAATGTCCAGCCGACTATGACTATAAAGGCAAATTCGATAAAATGAAGAATGTCCACTATATGATTCTTTTGATGATTTTCTTAATCTTGCCCTATCCGTTGTAGAAAGGCTTGTGGAATATAGGAAGTAGCCACGGCGCATACGCCTTGGACGGTGACCACCAAACGGCGATTCTTCCTAATCCGGCAGATAACCCCTTCCGCTCCCTTGAACTTTCCGTCAATGACCCGTACACGTTCTCCCTGTTGAAACTTGGAATTGTCCTCCCCGAAATATTCCATTCCCTGCTCGCCGGACGAGGTGACCAGCATGAAAATGTTCATTTCCCGATCAGGAATGGCAAGGGGAAGTCTTTTCAATCCCTTCTGTCTTGTATATAGGATTACCTTATTGGTGAATTGTCGCTGTACTTCCAAAGCACGACAAACGGTTGAACGGAAGAACATAAGCGAATTAATGACCGGACGACGGAGTTTCTTCTTTATGCCGTTACGTTCCATCAAGGTTTCCTCACAAGGAATGTAAGTCTCGATCTTGTCTTTTTTCAATATATCCTCAATCTCGAAAACTTTGTTATAAAATACTTTTAGGGCGAACCAATGTTCGTGTGTGTGTGTTTCTATGTTCAACGAAAAGTAATGTTACCGGGTTGATAAAAAGGATATAATTTCCATTCCTGCACCTTCTGCTTTTTCAAATAAGGAAGATACAGCAATCAAGGTTAATCCGGTTTTTTCCTTCATAGGACTTCCGGAATGCGGGCCGCTCCTGACTACAGTGAGCGGATACCGTAACCCCGTATTCGTACCGTTTCTATGTAAGAGAGGGTACACATGTTGTTTTTTTCTGATAATCAAGAATATACATTGCTATAAAAGTACATTTTTGCTCGGTTTGCTCGGTTTTAGACTCGAAAATACGCTCGAATGGAAAATGCAACGTTCTCCTTTTATTTTATATTCTTATTACGGCACTATTTTGATTCATATTAAATTAGTAATATAAATTATTGATAATCAACTGTTTGTAAATGGGGGGGGGGTAAAATAAGGAAATAAAAACGTTTATTTTACTTTTCAGTTTTACTGAGAATCATTACCTTTGCAGTGTGTTTTTACCCTCTCTTACATAGAAATGGTATCGTTCAAACCCTTCAAAATCTTCTCGTTCGCATTATCTATTATGGCATTGTCCAAAGAATCCAAGTAAATAAGCGTAGTCCTTTCGCTGCTGTGTCCCATCCCCGCACTGATGACGGCAATCGGTACGTCGTGGTTGCGTGCGGCGGTAGCCCAGCTGTGGCGTGGCGTATATGAGGACAAAGGTAATGGTTCGCCAAGCAATTTGCCCAACCGTTTCAACTTTCGGTTATGGTAGTTCAATCCGGTCCGATATTGACGGTAAGCCAGCTCCGGCTGTTCATCGGTAAGGATGGGGAAAAGATATGGACTTTCCGGACAAGTCCGCCCATACCGTTCCAATATCGTTACCATACACGGCTCTATGCGGAGTGTCAGGTATTGCCCGGTCTTATGACGATAATAGGTGATTCGTCCTCCACCTACATCCTCTTTTTTCAAATAGGCCATATCCACAAACGCCATCCCACGGGCGCAATAGCTGAACACGAACATATCTCTTGAAAGTGCCAGAGCCGGTGATCCGGATAGGTCAAGCCGCTGTAACTTCCGAATGGTTTCCTCATCCACGGCACGCTTCGATGTGCGAGCCACTCCTGTATAAACCTCACGAAACGGAAAGGTCTGCACCGCAAGACCTTGCTTTACGGCCTTGTTATAGACGGCACGCAGAATCCGCATATAGAACGAGCTGCTGTTTCTCGCTACCTTTTGTTGCCACAACCATGACTCATACCGACACGCCAGGGCGGAATCCAACGATGAAAAAGGAATGTCGTCACCGTCCAGGAAAGCGGAAAAGCTGTTCAGTGCACGCCGGTAATTACGAGAGGTGCCGTATTGGCCATTCTCCCAAAGCGTTTCCATCTCTTTTTTCATGTAGTACAGGAAACCGGGCTCGGAAGGCAGGGAGCGATAGCGGTTGAGTATTTCCGACAAGGTGTATGTTTCTCCGCTACAGTCCAGCTCGCGGATAATCTCACGGATGTCACGCATCTCCTTTTCCGCCCGTTTCCGGTAGGCGGTCAGGACCCTCTCATTGCCGGGGACAGCGACAAGCTCACGTTTCGTCTCATTCCACCACTCGGGAAATATCCTCATGTCGGTGGTAATCTGCCTGTTCTCCTGACGGTGGCAAAGCTGGTAACAGAGCGTGCCGGCCTTACCCTGTACCGTCGACGGACGGAATTTTAATTTAATGGTAGCCATATATAGTCTGTTTTATGATGAATAATAGGTACATAGATACAACCCGTGGGCTATATTGTTGAAGGAAGAAAATATTTAGTCATGGATTCCGCTTCTCCACTTGGAACACCGAATATCACCTGATGCCGATGCCAAACTCTGTAAATCTTCTTGAAAGACAGTCCGAATAGCCTCGTAAAGAATCAAAGTCCGAAAATGAAAAGCGACGTTTTTTCCGTGGAACAAGTCTAGAAATATTTATATCGCATAAACAACAAGACAGTATATGTTTTCTGGGAAATTCGTAAAAACAGACGGATACCAGCGAGTTCCCTATAATCAAAGATAAATCAAAACCGTATTGTCACGGGCGTTCCGGCTTCGCTTTCCATGAGTATTTTCCTTGCGACAAGTCGCGGAAAATACACATGGAAACAAACGCCCGGACAATGGTTTTGATTTCGGGAAAGATTATAGGGACTCACTGCGACCGACGCGACGCATGACCGTGTCATTGATGAAAAAAGGAGGGCCTCCTTTATATCCCTAATAAATTCGGCAGGAAGTACGGGATATATGGGCAGACCTGCAATGTCTTATGAAAAAAACGCCGCCCCATGAGAAGACAGGGACTTCAGCTCCCTCTGCTCTGCATAATCCTCCCTTTGCGCCCGTGCCGGCTTCTTCGCCCTTCCTCCGCATACCATATCCTTGTTTTCACGGCATGTTTCTCTCACGGAAAACTAGTCTTTCGGACATTTGACGACATCTGATGACACCTGATGACACCTTTTTGAAAATCAGTGTTTTATTCGGATTTAGCCCATATTTTTGAAGTGTCAAAGCAATTTATTAACCCCAAAAAGAAAAGGTATGGCACAAGAAAAGAGCCCAAACGAGAAGCCTGGACGGCCCCGGAAACCGAAGGTCATGAACGATGCCCCTTTGGTGGAACAGATCACCGAGCTGATGATGATTCATAACAAGAGCGATCCGAAAGCCGGTGTACAAGTGGTCAGCGAGATCGACAAGGACGGGAAGGTCAAGACGGTTCCAGCGGACGAGAAGAATGAAAACTCATTCCTGAAATTCGACAAGAACTCGAGCATACTCGAAAACTTCATCAAGAATTTCTGGAGCCAGTTCAAGGAACCGACCCATTTCCGCCTGCTCCGCATGACCTTCCACGACTACAAGGTGAACAAGCAGGCGATCAAGGACCTGGCGGAAGGGAAAAAGACGGACGTGGTGAAGGAGTTCCTCAAACGCTACGAGATCCGTCCGAGAGAGAACAAAGAGGAACAAAACATGAATAAACAAGAGACAGCCATGGCAAAAAAAGAAACGCAACCGCAGGAACCCCTGCAACAGAGTGAGGTACAACAAGCATCCCAGCAACAACAGCAACCGCAGGCACAGCAGGTGCCACAAGAGCCGCAAGGCCCGCGCTATCGTTACAATGAGAACATGATCGACTGGGAGGGATTGGACAAGATCGGTATCTCAAAGGCGACACTCGAACAGCAAGGACTTCTTGACTCCATGCTGAGAGGTTACAAGACCAACAAGCTGGTGCCGCTGACACTTAACATTCCCGGCGTGCTGACAGCCAAACTGGATGCGAGGCTCTCGCTCATACCGCAAGAGAACGGGCAGGTGGGGCTGGCCGTTCACGGTATACGCAAGGAACCGCAACTGGAACGCCCTTATTTCGGGTTTAACTTTAGCGAGGAAGACAAGAAGAACCTGCGTGAGACCGGCAACATGGGACGTGCGGTGGAACTCAACCTGCGTGGCAGCGAGTACACCCCCTGCCTGATCTCCATCGACAAAAACACCAACGAGCTGGTCGCCGTCCGGCAGGAACATGTCTACATCCCGCAGGAAGTGAGCGGGGTAAGACTTACGGACGAGGAGATCAGACTGCTGAAGGAGGGACAACCCGTCAAGGTGGAGGGGATGACCTCCAAGGCGGGGAAGGAGTTTGATGCCACGCTTCAATACAGTGCCGAGCGCAGGGGGTTGGAGTTCATCTTCCCGAAGAACCAGGTATTCAACGAGAAGTCCATCGGAGGCGTGCCACTCTCGCCCACCCAGATAAAGATGCTCAGCGAGGGACATACCATCCTGGTCGAGGACATGAAGTTCAAGAACAGGGACGGAGCTTTCTCCGCGTTTGTCACGATAGACCAGACGACGGGACGGCCGAATTACACCCGTCATAATCCGGAAACCGGAGAAATCTATATTCCAAAGGAAATCTGCAACGTGCAGCTGACAGCCGAGGACAAGGAGGTCCTGCGCAAGGGGCAGGCCGTCTATCTGGAAAACATGATCAACCGTAAGGGAGAGGAATTCTCCGCATTTGTCAAGCTGGACATGAATACCGGCAGGACGATGTACTCACGCACGCCGGATGGGTTCAACGAGCAGCAGGCACCACGTATCCCGGCGGAGGTTTACGGCCATGTATTCACGGCGCAGGAAAAGGCGAACCTCCAGGACGGGAAGACCCTCCTGGTCGAAGGACTGAAAAACAACGGGCAAACGTTCAGTTCCTACCTGAAAGTAAACCCTTATTCCGGACAGTTGCAGTATTTCCAAGAGAACCCTGATATTCGCAGGGATACTTCCCGTCGTGCAGCACAGGCGGATACCGCCCAAGGCCAGCAGCAGGAACAAAAGAAGGGCGCAAAACAAGCGGTATAACCCCAATCAGAGAGAAACAAAATGAATTTTACAAACATCAAATCCCCAAACCGTATGAATACGAATCGGAACATCCCTTATAATTATAATGTAAAAGATATTGATTGGCCCGGTCTGAAGGCCGTGGGTATCAGCAAGGAGCAACTGGAAGCGGACGGCAACCTTGACCTGTTGTTGCAAGGCAAGGAGTCGGAAATCATCCCGTTGAAACTCTGTACCCCGGTAATCAGCCTGACCATGGACGCTACACTCAAACTGGTACCCGGTGACAACAACAGGACAATCATGGAAATCAACGGTATCCGTCAGGAGGAATCTCCAAAGAAATAACAAAAAAAATAAAATAAGTTTAACCTGTCCCTGTACTGCCCAATCCGGTACGGGGCATCAAAAAGAAAAAGAATATGATCGCAATAGTGACTGACAGGCCCAACGTGGGCAGAGAGATAGCAAGAGTGTTGGGAGCCGGCAGAAAAGAGAACGGTTATATGACCGGGAACGGCTACATGGTGACATGGACATACGGCAATATGCTTTCCCTTGCAATGCCGAAGGATTCAGGGACAGCCCATGTGGAGTGGAAGGACTTTCCCCTCCTGCCGCCTTCCTTCCTGACAGTAAGGCACGTGAAGACGGATACCGGGTGGAATCCCGACATCAATGCGGTGCTCCAGTTGAAAGTGATTGCCAAGGTGCTCAACGCATGCGACACCATTATCGCGGCAACCGATGCCTCCCGAGAGGGAGAGATGCTGTTCCGCCATCTTTACGGTTTTCTGGGATGTAAACAACCCTGCCTCCGCCTCTGGATCTCGTCTCTGACGGACGAGGCCATCACGGAAGGTATGGCGAACCTCCTTCCATGTGATCGGTTCGACAACCTGTTCCTTGCGGCGGACAGCCGTAACCGGGCGGACTGGCTCCTGGGGGTCAATTCAAGCTATGCCATCTGTAAGGCGGTAGGCTTCGGGAACAATTCGCTGGGCAGGGTACAGACCCCCGTACTGGCGGAGATATGCAGACGGTACCGGGAAAGGGAGAACCACATGCCGGCTGACAGCTGGCCCGTATTCATCAGCTTGTGCAAGAATGACCGTATCTTAAAGATGCGCCACGTGGACGACCTTGTGGTCCGCCGGGAGACACTGGCATTGTACGAGGATTGCAAGGCGGCAAAAAGTGTCCGCATCACAGCGGTAGGGAAACAGATGGAGGAAATCGGGGCACCGGCACTTTACAACCTGGCCGAACTGCAGAAAGATGCGAACCGTTACCACAGCCTGACGGCCATACAGGTGCAGGAGATTGCACAAAGCCTGTACGAGAAGAAGCTGATTTCCTATCCGCGCACCTCCAGTCGCCTGTTGCCAAAGGATGTATATGACATGCTGCCGCCTGTCGTGGAAAAGATGCTGTCCTGCAAGGAGTTCCGACAATATGCCGGTACGGTTGACCTCGCCGCGCCACGGGACAGTATTGAGGCACAAGACCCCATGGAGCATCATGCCATCATCATCACAGGCACACAGCCCGGTAAATTGAACCGGGAGGAAATGCTGGTTTACACGCTCATTGTCGGCAGGGTGCTTGAAACGTTCATGCCGCCTTGCAAGGTGGAATACACAACCGTCGATGCGGTGTGTGCCGCACGTAAATTCCGCATCCGTACATACCGCATCTTGGAAAAAGGATGGCTCGGAATTTTCGAGAGGGAACATCTTGTCGCAAAAGGCTGTATGCCTTACCAGGTGGTACCGGATCTTTTTCAGGAAGAGATCCTGCCGGTGGCAGGATGCAGCCTTATACATAAGAAATCGTTACCGGTCTCCCCTTATACGGACGAGGAACTGGTGAATTATATGGACAAGGCCGGACTGGGCACCGTCTCCACCCGCACGAATATTCTCCGTACGCTGTTGGAACGTAAATACATCCGTTATTCGGGTAAATATGTCGTCCCGACTCCTAAAGGGCTTTTCCTGTATGAAACGGTACGCGGTATGAAGGTAGCCGACGCCTCCCTCACTTCGGGATGGGAAACAGAACTGGCACGGATAGAACGGGGGGAACTCTCGCAGGGAAAGTTCCTGGACGGTGTGCTGGAAACGGTAAATGAGGTGACAGGCGAGATATTCCGGAACCATCCGGTGGAAAAGCGACCACAGGGAACCACATAAACAAATGTCAAAGCCAACAAGACAAGGGAAGTACAGACAGTCTGTCTGTACTTCTTTTTTATATGTGCAAGATACGTTTTTCCGCTTTTAAGCGGCAAAAGTCTTGGATTGCCTCGTTTTTGCCGCAAGGCGGCCCCCTTTGGGGGCTTGGTTGGCTAAAAGAAAATCATCCTCGCTTCGCTGCGGTATTTTCTTTTGCCAAGCCTTGCGCAAAAAGGCAATCCAAGGGCCGGAGGCCTATAAAATCGGGAAAACATATCCCGATGGGATTATTCATTCTTAAAAATTTAAAGACATGAAACTACAACTTATCGAAAACATCTGCAAGCAAACGGTCTCACTGGTTCTGCTTACGGGAATATGCCTGCTCTACAGCAAGGGGATCATTCCCGTGTATCTGCCCGTCCTGTTCCTTTTGTCGGGAACGCTCATCAGCCTCCTCTTCAGGACATTCACCCTCATTGTAAAAATAATTATTGCCCTGACCGTCATGGGCATGCTTGTATAATCCTTAAAGCGTAAAGACATGAGAACCGCTACATTCACCCCGTCGGCTCCGGTCATGCCGGCTGCATGGCCCGCCACAAACCGTGTGAGACCTGTTAAAAAACGGATTCCCGATACGACGGACGGACCGAAACGTATCGGCTACTATCTGGAGCCGTTGAGAGGCATAGCCTCAAATCCGGACAGACAGAGAATCCTGAAGAATTTTTTCAAGGAAACTTATGTATAACATTTTAAATTTTACCATTATGTTTTTTCAAGCAATCAACCAAATGATCACGACAGGCACAGACCTGAGTATCAACATCAGACGAGTAAACAACAACCTGACGGTGGCCGTTGTTCCCAGGCGGTCGGGGGTAAAGGACGGGGAGCGCATCGTTCCGCTCATCCTGAACGGCACGCCGGAAGAGCTGGATGCGGGCTTCCTGCAGGCTGTCGGCACACCTGTACAGAAAGCGCAGGGCATCCTTACCAACCTGGAAACGTTCGAGAAACAGGCGGAACAGGCGGTCTCACAAAGCAAAGCCGCCAGGTCTGCTGCGGAAAAAGAGTCCAAAGAGGTCCGCGAGAAACGGGAAAAGATGGAAAAACTGCTTAAGAAGGCTGAGGATGCCATGACCGGCAAACGCTATTCCGAAGCGTTGACATGGCTCAAGCAGGCAAAGGTGCTGGCACTTCCGGACAAGCAAAAGGAAATCGACGAAAAAATGGTGGAAGTACAGAAAAAGGCGTCAGAGGGAAGCCTGTTCGGCATGGAACAACCGTCAGTGTCCAAGCCGCAGCCAGCTCCACAACAGACGGCATCGCAACCGGCGGCAGCCCCGGCATCGCAATACCGGAGCGGAGAGCAAATCCCGATGTTTTTGCCCGAGCAGCCGGCTCCGGTTTCGCAACCCGTTTCACAACCACAACCGCCCCGGTCAGCTGTACATCCCGGACAGCAAACGCCATTTACCGGACAGCCGCAAACACAATCCGTACAATATACTATTTCCGTACCACAAGCGCAACCGGTTCCGCAACAGGCAGTTCCACAACCGCAAGGAATCCAGTTTCATCAACCAGTACAGATGCAACAGGCACGGATAGACGAAAAGCAATGGATGCAACCGGCTCCGCCACAGCCACGGTATGCACCGGTACAGGAGGCCGCAAGAACTTATGAGGAGCGTGAATACCTCCGGCAACCGCAAGAGGCTGCAATGTACAACTTCGACAAGGACTGCGAGGACGACCGGGAAATGCTCAGGGAAGACCCGTATGCGGAATATCCGGATTTTCCGAAGGAATGCCGCATGACGGACACGGCACAAATGGACATGGTATATTGTTAAACTTTATAAAAGAAGAGAAATTATGGCACTTGAAATCAAAGGATTGCAGAGAATTTTCAAATTCAGGAAGGACTCTAAAGAACTGGTATTGAGCGACCCGGACAGCAGCCTGTCCGTAAACGAGGTGATGGACTTCTACTCCATGACCTATCCCGAACTGACAACGGCGACCGTCCACGGACCGGAATGGGAGGAAGACAAGGCGGTCTACCGCTTCAAGACAACTATCGGAGTGAAAGGATAAGCGTATGGATAAGAGAAAGAAAAAGGAGGACAAACCATGCAGACAACTCTCAGAATCAACCAAGGAGAATCTGGCGGGACTCATTATCCGCTCGGCCGACCCGTCAGACATCCGAAGAGGAACATCGGGACAAAAAAGGAGGATACTGCCGCCACCGGGAAGCGTCATGATTTTCTGACAGATAAAATTCCTCCCCTTGCACCGGATTTTTGGCATAAGGACGGATATGACGGTTCCCCGGTCAATCTCACGACACCGGAGAATTTTGACTATCTCTACCAATCGGCATCGAACTATGCCGGACTTATGGGTATAAAGCTCCCTTTCCGATACAGGAAAGGGGGCAGCCCCCGTCTGAAAACCACCGAACTGTACAAGGCGATGGAGGAGAGCGTGCCGGAATGTGTCAATCTGGAAGAGAAAGAAGGAAGGCTCCATTTCTGTCTGTTCCGCCATCACGACTGGCCGGAACCCACATTGTTCTGGATTCCCATCGACTTTACGGAACGGCTTCCCATACCATTGAGGAACATTGTCAGGGAGTTCATCCGGCAATTCGTCCGGCATCACGGAGTCTGCAATGTCACCGAGGCGTTTTGCTATGACTTCGCCATAGAGGAACTGGAAGACTGGGAAAACCGGGATTCCGACGCCTCCCCGAAAGAAATCAGGGCGAACAAGCGGCTGGCGGATTCCTACCAGTCAGGAAAACGGGCGAAAGCGCTCAAACGGATGTCGGGAAAACCGTTCTGCAACTCTCTAGAAGAGGCTGCACGGAATTACCGGACAAAAAAAGGGAAGGAACAAAAACTACTGGAATTGATAAGGGAGGGTATGGCACTGATCACCCCGGAAAGCCCGAACCTCACAAATTACCTGTACGATTGGGCGTATGAGGAGGAGCGTGATTTTTACCCGGTGGGAATGGAAAGCCAGGTCATGCTGGTCTACTCTACCCGTGACACGCTGGCTGAATGCATGGAAGGATTTATGAATTCGGACTATCAGGAGACTTATGCCCTTACCCCGGTCACATACAGGTTTCTGACACCGGAAACGGACTGTCTCTTCCAAATGGGCGACTACCCGGAAAAGCTTTCAAAATGGCTGGCACGTTTTACAAAACATATAGCTGACAACTTCTAAAATGAACGATATGAATGAACTGACCAATAAATTACAACAGGTGATGATGCCCAAGGCGGCACTGATCGCGTATGAATACCGTGAGAACCGCTATGGGAACGGAATGCATTACCTCGAACTGCATCCCATCAATGACAGGGGCAGGATGGAGGCTGCCATGCCTGTCACCTATGAGTTCATGGACTCCCTGGTGGAATCCTATACGGATGACAGGCGGAACGTGCCGCACGGGAAAATCCCCGCCAACATGCTGTGGTGTGATACGCGTAAGGGGCACGAGAGGTATATCTGGTACAATCCTCCGGGAAAACGGCAGATGTTCTTTGCCGGAAGCCTGAATATTCCTGACGGGATATTCCATGTGCCCGGCGTGATCTACAAGGTTTCCGGTGGCAGGCTGGACATTTTCTCCTACAAGGGGGAAAAACCGGTGGAAAACAGCCCGCTTTTCCTCGCCCCTTTCTTCAATGTCACGGGCAGCAGTGTTTGTCTGGGAAACGCCGCGTTGCCCCCCCCGGAAGACATGACTTTCTCAAAACTCCTCGAGTATTGGGAAAAACGTTTCTGGCTCAGCGAATTCTCCCATCTGGGAGGAAACAGGAATCCGACCGGAAGCAACCTGGTCTCGGTAACGGAAAAGGCACGCGCCAATCCGTTTGACGAGAACGAACTGAACCCCATGAACAAACAACTTAAAGACTTACTGGCATGAAAAAGATTCATTATACAGACAGATACCTGCTCAATCCCTACCATCCCGTGACCGTCTTCGTAATCGGTGCGGGCGGAACAGGCTCACAGGTGGCCACCGGCCTGGCGCGGATAAGCGTGGCATTACAGGCGCTAGGACATCCGGGACTGCACGTGACGGTCTTCGACCCCGATACCGTCACGGAAGCGAACATCGGACGCCAGCTGTTCAGCGGATCGGAACTCGGATTGAACAAGGCTGCGGCACTTGTGACCCGCATCAACCGTTTTTTCGGCTTCTCGTGGGAGGCAAAAGGGCAGCGTTATCCGCTGAAAGCCTCCGCAGACCGGGAAGAGCCCGCCCTGGCGAACATCATCGTCACCTGCACCGACAACATCCGCTCCCGGATGAACCTCTGGCGGTTCCTAAAGAAACACCGGGAACACACTTCCAACAACGAGCGGTCGCCCATATATTGGATGGACTTCGGCAATGCCCGGACCACCGGACAGGTCCTGATAGGGAACATCCGTGGCAAGATTCTCCAGCCCGTCTCCAACGAATACCTGCCCGTTCCCCGCATGAATGTCATTACCGAAGAAGTACGCTACTCCACCATCAAGGAAAAGGATTCGGGGCCGAGCTGCTCGCTGGCGGAAGCCTTGCAGAAGCAGGACCTTTTCATCAATTCCATACTGGCACAAACCGGCTGCGACATCCTGTGGCGTATGCTCAGGGAAGGAAGGACATTCTACCGGGGAGCCTATCTCAATCTCGATACACTACGGATAAATCCCATTCCGATATAGACAATAAACGTCAGTTTTCTTTTATGCATGGTAAGGATGCATAAAAGAAAACTGACGATTCCTGATTGTTCCCGCCGTGCGGTTCAGCCTTTCAGCCGCACGGCACTTGCCACTCCCTTTTCCGTCATGACCAGCTCATACCGGTCCAGCCTTTCATAGAGTTTGCCCAATGTCTTGCATCCATATCTCCTGACCTTGAATTTGGGCATCATTTTTTTCAATGCGCCGCCGATCAGCGAAAGGGACACCTCCCCTTTGCCGTCAGCCGCTTGCTCAAAAGCCTTGTCAAAATACTCCATGTCCCTTCGGATAAAGAATTCGGGAGTATTGTCCGAAACCTTGTTTTCCTTCCGGTCGGCATACAGGAACACGGAACAGGACCGTACCAGCGATACGGGAGTCTTGCCCTCCCCATATCCCAGCACCTTCAATCCGGCTTCCCGTATCCGTTGGGCAAGCAGGCTGTAGTCACCGTCACTGGCTACCAGACAGAAACAGTCCGCCCGCCCGTCACGAAGGATATCCATCGCGTCTATGACCAGTGCAATATCCGTCGTGTTCTTTCCAGGAGCATGGGAGGAAGCCTGTACAAGCCTGAATCCATGCTCCCGGGCAGTTTCCTTCCACGCGGAAAGCGCTTTCTTCGTCCAGTCTCCATAAATTCGTCTCACGATGGCATCCCCATAACGGGAAACAAAGCCCATTATATCCTCCATCTTCTCAAAGGAAGCGTTATCCCCGTCAATAAGGACCGCAACGGCATATCTGGAATTGGTATTTGTCTTCATAACAACTGTTTATGAAACAAAGTTAGCATAACTTCCGCATATTGATACCCCCACGTTCATTTTTTCTTTCCGCGTTTCAGCAAGAATTCCTGTATTTCCGAGCTTCTGTAGAAGTTCTTTCCGTTATCGTCCGTCTGGTAATAGCGGATCAGCCCCTTTTCCCGGTAACGGGCGACTGTCCGCAGCGACACGTTGAGCAGCCTGGCTATATCATAATTGTCCAGCAGCTCGTCCCCGTTCATGAAATCCTTCACACGCCCCATCCTGTCCAGCTTCTTTTCTATGCGGTCAAAACCTTCCACTATGGTCATTATCATCTTCTCAAGCACTTCATTGTCTATATACATCATGGCGTATCTCTCCTGTCTTTTAAAGGTTATTACTGAAATACCCTTTCTTGTGCGCACTTTCGAGAGTATATGCCATCTTTAGTGAAAAATCTATGCCGAAGTGCCGGTATTAACTTAGTTATATATTGCATTCTGTTGATAATCAATCAAATAATATTGCGTAATTTTTATCAGTGGATGGTATGTGTAAAATTTTGAAGTGTAAAATTGTAAAGTCCGTAATGTAAACTTTACAAGTTACAGATACCACCCCGCCTATATTCTTAAAACCGGATAAATTGATGACGCTTCCACACAAGGTATTCAACATATATGGTTGATAATATTTATTTCAGAGCATTTTCCTGAAGTTTGCCCCTGCAGCCCTCTGTTACATATGACGTTTAATGACATCTGATGTCATTTAACGACATCCTTTTGGACATGAATGTTCCCTTTCATATTTTCGTATCCGACAAAAAATGAAGTTTATGGAGTTTGTATGTATCGAGGCTAAAACATTCATGGAAATGAATGAGGCTCTGGAAGCCGTTGTAAAAAAAATGTGTGAAACATGCGGAAGTTGCGTATCCGGTATGGACGACTGGATTGACAACCAGGAGGCTTGCATGCTCATGGACGTCTCTCCAAGAAAGATGTTGCAGCTTCGCAGAAGCAGGGCCATCCCTTACAGTTATATAGACCGTAAGGTGTATTACAAGCGTCAGGATATTATCTGTTTTATGGAAAACAACATTCACCGTATAACCCCTTAAAAGCAAGATGATCCAATCCCTGTTGACCAAAGAAACCCCGGAAATCATTCGTTTTTTCCGGAGCATAGACAGCCTGTCCGAAATGCTGGACAAGCAGGAGGAGAAATTACGTCCGGTTCTGAACGGAGAACGTTACATTACGGATTGTGAGCTTGCCGAACAGTTGAAACTGACACGCAGGACGCTGGCAGAGTACAGGATAAACGGCAAACTGCCTTACTACAAGATAGGAGGCAAATTACTATATAAGGAGAAGGACATCCTTGCTTTGTTGGAAAGAAACAGGGTGGAGGCGTTTGATAACCGGTAATGTCCGTTTGGGAAATATCCGGACTTCAAGTGCTTCCTTATACTGTTCAATGTAAGACATATGAACCAAGGAATCTTTTAAAAACAGATTTTCCTTGCCGGATTTTATTGGGGGGATATATCAGGTTGCGAGGCAAAGGTTTTCCACCTTGGAATCAAGCAGTGTTCCGCATTTCTGTTTCTTACCTGCAAAGGTAGCCTTTTGCCCCTGATCGAGCAAGGCGGTCCTTTGGACCGGTTGGCTGAAAAAATCATCCTCGCTTCGCTGCGGTATTTTTTCGCCAAGCCTTGCACAATCAGGGCAAAAGACAAACGGATGCATATAAGAAAAGAAATACCGGCTTTACCAAAGCCGGGCATGTTTAACCATAAAATAAAAAAGACCATGATCCAAACAAAAAACAAGTATTGCAAGGAAACGTTCATCCGCCTGAACTACTGGTATGACCGGATGCACGGGCTTGTCCAGGAAGACATAGAGAAAGCGAACGCAATGGTGGAACACATCGAAAAGACACGTTCCGACCGGTATCCCCGTACAGGTGACAGCCTGTTCTTTATTTCCGGATACGGTGAACGTTCCCGGCCGTTCTTCGTAGATGCCGTGTATGGAGATAACATCGTGCTCCGGAATTTCTCCTGTGTCCCGTTCGTGTCCCGGGATAAAAAGGGCATCAAATGCGATATGCATGGCGATGAGTGCGTGTTGGTAAAGGCAGGCGATGTAAGGTTCAATACATGGACTACCGGCCGTTTCAAGCATTGGGGGCATTACGGGGCATGTGAAAACGGGGAGGTTTACTACGATGCGAAAATAGCCCTGTGGGAGTGTGACGCACCTGAACATCCGGAAAGCCGGGAATGGTTCAAAATCCATATCCGCAAAAACACCCGGCCGGGCGGGGATATGTACACCGGAGAAATATCCTGCAAGGATGAGGATGGACTCAGGCAGTTTGTCGACGACCATGAAGGTTTCATATTCGCAGAAGAGGGTTCTCCGGAAATGGTCATGCTATGTTTCAGGCATTCCGACATGAGGATTTCCCCGGAAGAATGGGAAAAGATGGACTGTCCGGTATCCGTGCGTGAGATATACGGACAGATGCAGGAAGTAAAGATTGTAAAAGACCATAAAACACATCTGACCACATTCTACTATTAACACAGTATCGCCGCATTAAAAATCAACCCGCTTCCTGCCACGTGCGGCAGGAAGGAAACGAGGGTACACCATCAGACTGTCTTTTCAATTCCTCTATTATTATGGAGCCGGTTGTTTTTCCCGCACAGATATTCATTCAGGTCCTTATATCCGGAATATTCATGCGAGAGATCGCATATACGGATTCCGTATTTCTCCTTTAATGCCTGCACCGCATTTTTTCCGGCCGTATCATTGTCCAGACAGCAACAGATGCCATCATATCGTGAAAGGAAAGAAAAAGCTTTCTGTAAGTTACTGACAGAATTCAACACTATATAATCCCCCTCTTCCAAGGATGGAAAAGCCGCCCTGAAAGACAGAAAATCCATAAACCCCTCAAAAATATAGCAAATCCCGCTCTCCGGTGAGCTGATGATACAACTGATGTCCTTGGGAGCGATACAAGCCTTGAAATACCTGTTCCGTATCTCGTACCCTCCGGAAATATTAGGGAAAGCGATGGCAAAATAATTTTTCCCGTTCCGCTTAAAATGAGCCTCCTTGCATGCTTTTCGGGCCGTTTCCGTATCAATGCACCGTTCCTCCAGATAGGCAAGCAGTATCCGGTTGGCAAGAGGCGTGATTTTCAAGTCCTGAAAGGCGGGATACGCTTTTTCAAAAGGGCAGGAGACAGTAGCCGGCTTCAAAACCGTCCTTTTATCCTCAATACACCGTAACACACGGCTTACATCCTGTGTCCGATAAATCTCCTTGGCTAATGTTATAATATCCCCTCCTTTCCCCAGACCGAAGTCATACCATAGTTCCTTATGGAGGTCTACCTTGAAAGAGGCCTCCTTTTCCGTCCTGAAGGGCGATTTATACCATACGCTGTTCCCACGCTGTATTACCGGTTCATGTCCGAATCCAGCTAAAAAATCAACAAGCCTGATGTTCTTTGCTTCCTGTATGTTCATGACATATCTTTTTCATGAATTAATTCACGATTAACACATAGGACAAAGAACCGCTTTATACCCGAAACAGACAAAACAGTGTCATCAGATGGCATCAAAAGTCATTAGACGACAAGCAACCTAATATAAAAACATGTTACCATATGATTTATCATTTCCATTACTATTTGTGTGTTTTACATACACTCCTTAAATCATAAATCTGTTATACAAACTATAAACATTCCTCAAAAAGTTTGGCGACATTGGTGATATTTGATAATATATTAGGGAATTAGACGGAAAAATAGTAATTTTGCAAAGCAATAATTATTGATTTATAGATGGCAAATGCGGACCAAATATTGTCTTTGATACGTAATCATCTGAATAACGATGATGCACAATTTAGAAAAGTTGCTCTCCAGATTTCTGCTGTAGAGGCAAAGAATGGTCATGCAGTATTAGCAAGAACCATCCAGGAGCTTTTAAGTCAAAGAAAAACATCTTTTAGTGCTTTAAAGCTTATTCCACGTAATAAAGATGTGGATGACTTATTGCTTCAAGTTGAGACATACGATTGCTTGAAAAATATGGTGACGGACAAAACATTGAAAGAAAAGATAGAAAGAGTCATCAAAGAATTTACAAAGAGAGAAGAACTTAGAAAATATGGACTTGCCAATCGCCGCAAATTATTGCTCTATGGCGTACCTGGGACAGGCAAGACTATGACAGCAGGAGTATTGGCTAAAGAGTTGAATCTTCCTTTATTTATTGTGAGGACAGAGAAAGTCGTTACAAAATTCATGGGTGAGACAGGACAGAAACTTAGCCGTATCTTTGATTTTATAGATGAGGTTCCCGCAGTCTATCTTTTTGATGAATTCGATGCTATCGGTGCTCAGCGTGGAATGGAAAATGAAGTAGGTGAACAGCGCCGAATACTCAACACATTTCTTCAATTGTTGGAACGTGACTCATCAGACAGTTTCATTATAGCAGCGACAAATGCCATTGATTCGATAGACAAAGCGATGTTTCGACGTTTTGATGACGTTATTGAATATCGCTTGCCAGACTCCGGACAACGTATTCATCTGTTGCGTGAATATCTATATGCGGCTAAAGAACTTGATTATTCCATGGCAGCACCTCTGTTTGAAGGTATGAGCCATGCAGAGATAAAAATGGTATGTTCTGATATATTCAAAGAATCTTTGTTAAATGATGTGCCAATGAATATAGAATTGGTAAAGATGGTCGTTGACAAACGGAATCAACTTTGCCGTGAAATAAGTTGAATAAGGAGATAATATGCAAAAGGAACATTTTTTCTTAGGTAACCAAATAGCAGAACCCCGTTCTTTCACTCCAAGAGCAAAGGTTGTACCACCACCTGTTATTCCTGAAAGGAACAGACAAGAACATGCTGCATTTATCAAGGAAAGCTATAATGCAGTCGTTGAATATGCCATCACGGCTCTTTCTGAAAGGGAAAAGTGTGGTTTACCGTCTGCGGATGGTGTGTATATAAACCTTGACATGTCTCCCAAATTGGTTCCCCAAAAGTTAGCCCAAAGTAGTGGAGCATCCATTCTGAAAATCTCCGAAGATAAAAGTGACGGAAATGTTGATGTAACCGTATATATCAAAAATGAAAAAAAAGATTGGCTGAGCAAGAAGGCAGACGAGTATGCCGATGAAAAGTATAATACGAAAACAGGCAAACCTAAAAATACAGGCTTGATTGAACCTATCAACGCCATTAAGCCGGCAGATATACATGCGCTCTATACATCTACAGAAGATTTCGATAAACTACCTGATAATAAAGCCTTTTTATTCGAGTTGTGGATAACCAAAACAAAGGAATATGACACAGTAAAATTATCAGATGTCTTGGATAAACTTGCTATCTTAAAAGCAGGTAAAAATCATTTGGATTTTGATGGAGTAGATGTTTGGATGATAAAAGCAACCAAACAACAGTTATGTGAATTACCGCTATCTATCGGTTATATAGAAGGAGTGCGTCCCTATCATCAGCCATCGATACTTATAAAAAATCGGAGCGAAAGTCGCGAGTGGAGTGAACTGATTGAAGGAGAAATCCAATTTGCGCTTGATAAAGACAGTACAAGAATAGGCTTGTTGGACTCAGGCGTCAACAATGCCCATAAACTGCTGGCACCTGCTCTTCCTAATGACAGAATGAAAAGTGCTATCAGCGTGCCGGATACAACAGACCACAGTGACCATGGTACAGGTATGGCCGGACTTATGCTTTATGGAGATTTGACGGATATAACTTATCGACATGGAGGTCCGATAATCATAGAACAGGACTTGGCTTCCGTGAAGATTGTTGAGAACGGTCATACAACAGATCCGGATTTCTATGGAGCGGTAATTGAAGATGCTATCTATCAGGCTCAGACTATGGGGGCATCTATACAATGTATGGCTGTAACTGATGGTACATCGTATGACGGAAAGTCAACGTCAAGTTCTGCGTCATTGGATGAAAGCATATACCATAATGGCAAGTGTGACCGCTTGGTGCTCGTTTCAGCGGGCAACATTGAGCCCCCTGAAGTAGATGCCACAAATTATCTGGAGTCCTGCAAAGCCAATGCTGTACAAAGTCCGGCTCAAGCATGGAACGCATTAACAGTCGGAGCATATACGGAGAAAACGATAGTAACAGATGAAAGCTACAAGGCACTGGCAGCTCCAGGGAATCTGTCACCCATGTCAAGAAGTTCGTGGAGTTGGAGAAATGGTTGCAATAAGCCTGAAATAGTCATGGAAGGAGGTAATATAGCCTATCATCCTGTTTTTCAAACAACGACACATCCTGATTTAAGTTTGATTACTACCTGCCAAGATTTGGCGGAATCATTGGAACAGTTCCATGCCACAAGTGCGGCTACAGCATTAGCGACACGTCTTGCGGCAAAAATAAAAACAGCAACACCAGCTCTTTCCATGTTGTCTGTTCGTGGCATGATGGTACATTCTGCCAAATGGACACCGGAAATGATACGTATCGGTAATATCAAGGATATTATACCTTTATGCGGCTATGGCGTTCCTGATGAAGAGACGGCCTTATTCAGTAATGAAAAATATGCAACGTTTATATTTGAAAATGAGTTAATACCCTATTGGGAAAAAGATGGTTCAAACACCTATAATCAATTGCACTTTTATGATTTGCCTTGGCCAACAGAGGTGCTGGAACAAATGGGAGAAGAAAATGTAAAAATAAGAATCACACTATCTTATTATGTAAAGCCGTCTCCTGGATATGCGGGAAGAAGCAACAAGTATCGTTATCCATCTGCTACGCTGCATTTCGACTTGAAAAGTGCAAGCGAGAGTATGGAAGAGTTTCTTTGCAGAAGAAATAAAAGTGAAGGAGAAAAGAGAACTGACAATGATACTAACAGATGGACCATCAAACAACAACGTAGAGAACAAGGTACTGTACAATCTGACTGGATTGAATGTACGGCCGCTGAATTGGCTTCTTGCGGGCAGATAATTATTTATCCAGGCCAAGGATGGTGGAAAGAAAGGAAATTAGCTAATGTTGATAATGTTATCAAATATTCACTTATCGTATCAATAGAGACAACGAAAACTGAAATTTACGATGCCGTAGAAACGGCTATCAGTAATAGAATAGGAGTACAAATAATGCAAGAAGTATAGGAAATAAAGAAAAAATCTAATAAGCACTTGATTATTAATAAAGCATATGCGGAAACACAATGTCTTTATTTACATCAGATACAAATTACTGTTTCAATGACACTGTAGGCAGAGACTATAGATATAAACAACATCGTTGACAAAAAACAGGCAAAAAAAATATGCATTAGTTTGCAGAAATCGAACCTTTTTATTATCTTTGCAATCTCAAAGAGATAAAGATTACCAGATTAGTCAAGAAAAGCGATGAATTTAGTGTGATGCTAATTCAATGGCTTTCATAAAAGATAAAGTAATAAATGTGCAGTCATTCAAGGAGTTAGAATAAACCAAAGCAAAAGGTTCGATTCCTGGTGGCACCACTTTTTAAGAAGGCAAAACGATGTAAATCCCTGAATTTCAAAGAAGTTCGGGGATTTTTCTTTTCCAAGAGTAAGCAAAATTAGTGGGATTGAAGCAAACTATACGTCCTTATTCAAGGGACTGTTTTTAAAAGCCCGGAATGTTCCACTGCGAGGTATTTACTTCATTCTTTTACAGCACGTTGCACTATTTTACATAACAGGGTTCTCGGTTCGATTTCCTAACTTTGTATCATTAAAAATCGAGCCGTATGGAAAGAAAAAGATTCAGCGTGTTGTTCTTCATCAAGCGTAGCAAACTGTTAAAAAACGGGGAAGCACCCGTGCGTGTGCGTGTCACTTATGACCGCCTATACGTGGAACTTCAACTAAAGCGGAGCGTAAAAGTCCCACTCTGGTCGCAGGAAAAAGAGAAATCGACAGGCAAAGACCGAAACTCCGTAGAACTTAACCATTACATTGACGCCCTGCGTGTGAAATTCTATCAGATTTACCAAGACTTGGAACTGGAGGGAAAGATTATCTCCGCACGTGCCATAGTGAACCGCTATCAGGGAAAGGACGAGACTTTCAAGACATTGTATAATGTATTCAAGGAACATAACGACAACTGCCGGAAGCTAATCGGGACGGACTATGCCGACATCACCGTAAGACGTTACGACAATTGCCTTAAATACCTCATGGAACTGGTTAAACGGGATTACAAGGTAGATGATATGTTACTGCGTGAGGTAAACGGGGAACTGGTACGCAAATTCGATTTATACCTAAAGACGGAGAAGCATTGCGCACAGAATACCGTTATCCGGTACATGAAATGTTTTAAGAAAGTGATAAACCTTGCCATTGCCAACGAGTGGCTGACAAAGAACCCGTTTGCAGGAATCAAGTTTCACGAGGTGGAAGTAAACAAACAGTTCCTAAGCCAAGCCGAGATAAACCGGATATGGCAGAAAGAGTTCAGGATTGAACGGCTGGAACTGGTACGGGATGTTTTTATCTTCTGCGTATATACCGGGCTGGCATTCATAGACGTGTATAACTTGCGCCCCGAACACGTTTCAGAGGACAGCAACGGCAACCTGTGGATAGTGAAACCCCGTGAAAAGACAAACAACCTCTGTAACATCCCACTTTTGAGCATTCCCAAACAGATACTTGAAAAGTATAAGGATAACCCCTACTGCATGGATAAAGGAACTTTGTTGCCCGTTCCCTGCAATCAGAAGATGAACAGCTACCTGAAAGAGATTGCCGACCTGTGCGGTATTAAAAAGAACCTGACCACGCACACAGCCCGGCACAGTTTCGCTTCGGTTATCGCACTGGCTAACAACGTGTCACTGCCGAACGTGGCTAAAATGCTGGGGCATTCATCCACCCGAATGACGCAGCACTACGCAAAGGTATTAGACCAAACGATATTAAGGGATATGCAAAAAGTTGAATTTATACTTTCGAAATAAATGCCAGTTATTGAGTAAATTCCGTATTTTTGCAAAAAAAATAATTATATGGCAAAACCAAGAATATTCATAAGTTCAACTTTTTATGATTTACGACAAATCCGTTCTGATATAGATTTATTCATAGAAGGACTGGGATATGAACCTATACGAAATGAAGAAGGCGACATTCCATATGGAAAAGAAGATGCTTTAGAAGAATATTGTTATAAAGAAATAAAATCTGTAGACATCCTTATTTCTATCATTGGTGGACGTTTTGGCTCTGAATCAAAAAGAGAGAATTCTTCTATTTCTCAAACAGAGCTAAAAACTGCAATTAAAGAAAATAAGCAAATTTATGTTTTTGTGGAAAAGAATGTACTTTCTGAATACGAAACATACTTGTTAAATAAAGAAAATTCTATCAACTATAAATTTGTTGACAATGTTAAAATCTATCAATTTATTGAAGAAATTAAAAATCTAAAGGTCAATAATAATATAAAAGGATTTGAAACAGCTTCAGATATAACAAGATATCTAAAAGAGCAATTTGCTGGATTATTTCAACGATTCTTAGAAGAACAAACCAAGATTAAAGAGGTTAGTCTTATAATGAATTTGGAAAGGACATCACAAAATTTAAACAAATTAGTAACTTTTCTTAGTGAACAAAATAAGGGACAAACAGAAGATATTAATCGAATATTAATGATTAACCATCCTTTAATTGGAGCATTACGAGAAAAATTGAATATTCCATATAATTTCTATATCGAAGGAGTAAATGATTTAATGAAATTAATAGAAGCAAGAGGATATTCTAATTCTCCGGACGAAGCACCTTGGGATGATGATTATACTTGGATTAAATTTTCAAAGAATGGGACATTAAAAGAAACCCTAACTATATCAAAGAAAATATTTGACGAAGAAAACAGGCTCAAATATGTAAACAAATCCAATTGGGATGATAATTATATTAATCAGTCTTTTTTAAATATACCATCATCTAAGGAGGATGACTTGCCTTTTTAAATTTTATACAACAAAAAGCCAGCAACACAGTTTTCAAGAAACCGTGATTGCTGGCTTTCAACCAAACAATATAGAAAACAAGACAGCTATATTTCAATACTTCAATATTTCAAGAAAGCAAGACATCAATAAAACAAGATTTCATGTTTTCAAGATTTCATTTTCTGTAATACCTTTCCAGCAGGTCTAAAATCTCGCTTTCCCGGTAGATGATTTTTCCCGGAAGCTGCACATACCCCAGCAGTCCCGTGTCCCTGTAATCCTGCAAAGTCCGTTTGCTGATGCAAAGCCGCTTGCACACTTCCTCGCCCGTTAGGTAGTGTTCACCGTTCAATACAGGGCGATAGTTCATTACCACGTACTCCACATTTTCCAGCACCCTGTCGAGGGAAGAAAACAGCACCAGCGTGGTTTCGGAATCTTTCGTTATCAAATCCATGCGCCTACTTTTTAGAATTGTCCCTTACTTGGTCGAGCAGAAAGGCTTCCACGTCCGAAGCCTTGTAGTAAATCTTATTGTTAATCTGCGAATAAGGCAGTTTTCCCGTATCACGGTAGGTCTGCATTGTCCGGGCTGAAACATTCAGCAAACGGCAGGTCTCGCAGTTATCCAGCCACTTGTCACGCTTCCTGCGTAAAGGCACGCAGAGCGCATCCACACATCCCACAAAGTTTTCAAACCTCTGTTTCCAAAGTTCAAAGGTTTTCTTTTCAATCGTCACTATTTCCATAACCGATATATTTATTCTTGTCAATACTCCGTTTTTCTTCACTGGTGCAAATATATAAGACTGAATAATAGGTTGTTCCCCTCTGTCCGAAAATGACCTTGCGTGTCCGAAAATGTCCACCGCCAACCCAACAACAACACGAAAGAAACGAACCGATAACAAAAAACCTGTTTTTTCTCCACTCCCTAAATAAGTAAGGTAATGAACACAAAAACGTTTTCTATTTGCCGACATTAATTTGGTGCAGAGCGAAGCAAAGCGATTCCAAACGGCTGACGCTTTGATTTTTACCGATTTTTCTTATTTTATTTGTGGTGCTAATCCAAAAAATAAGCACCTATGAACAATCCTTTCGAAGAAATTTTCAAGCGGCTGGAGAACATCGAAAAGATGATTGCCCCGGTCACGAGCGCACAGCCCGAAGAACGGCAGGACGAAAAAGAGCCTGTGTTAGTCAAAATATCCGTTGCCAGTGGCATAACCGGGTATTCGGTCAATTACCTGTATCATTTAGCCAGTAAGGGGATGATACCGTGTGTCAAGCGTGGGCGTACCCTGCGTTTCGACATGGAGGAACTCAAAAAGTGGATGCAACAGCAGTATGTCCCGGCTTCTAACAGACTTCCCGATGAAAAAGAAAAGAGGTGATGAAACACGGCATATCGAGGGCTGGCAGTCAAAGAACGAGCGCATCGAAAGCCTGTTGAACGTCCTGTACGATTTCCGGTTCAATACCGTAAAGAGCCGGACGGAATACCGGGCTGCAAGTTCTTCGGGATTGTACCAGCCCGTTACAAAATTCGTCCTGAACTCATTCAGGCGCAGGCTGGACGCAACCGCCGGTATTGTCACCTCTGCCGAGAACATCCGTACCATACTGGAAAGCGATTTCGCAAGAAAGGTACATCCCATACGGGAATACTTCAACGCCCTGCCGCTTCTCAATCCAACCGAACACGGGCATATCGGCAGGCTCCTGAACACGGTACAGGTAGCCAACCCCGGCAAATGGGAGGAATATTTCACGAAATGGCTTATCGGTGTGGTAGCCAACGCCATGAATGATACGGGATGTCAGAACCATACCTGTTTGGTATTGACAGGGGACAAGCAGGGACAGTTCAAATCGTGGTGGCTGGACAACCTTTGCCCGACACCGCTTAAGAACTACCTGTTCACCGGGAAGATAGACCCGCAGGGCAAAGACATCCTGACACTGATAGCCGAATACCTGTTCATCAACATTGACGACCAGCTAAAGGAACTCAACAAACAGAACGAGAACGCATTGAAGAACCTTATCACCACCCCGGCAGTAAAGTACCGCAGACCATATGACATTTACATTGAGGAATATCCCCACCTCGCCAGCTTCATGGCTTCGGTGAACGGCAACGAGTTCCTGACCGACCCGACAGGCAGCAGGCGTTTCTTGCCGTTCGAGGTGCTGCGCATAGACAAGCCCACGGCAGAAAGCATCCACATGGATAACGTCTATTCCGAAATCATGTACCTGTACCGTCAGGGCGTACGCTACTGGTTCAATGATGCGGAGATTGGGGAACTGCACCTGACAAATGCGGAATTTGAGGTGCAGACGGTTGAGTTCGAGATGCTGACACAATACTTTGAGAAGCCGACAGAGGGGGAAGAAGCCCTGTTTTTTATGACAACGGCACAGATACTGGCACGCTTACGGGATATATGTCCCATGCAACTATCCGAAAAACGGCTGGGGGAAGCGTTACGCAAAGCCGGGTTCAAACGGGTACAGAAACGTATCGACAAACAGACCTATTCGGTATATGGGTATAGGATAAAGCCTGTTTCAACATCCTGTACAAACAGCGATTACGGTTAGCACGGTCATTTTACGATTGGTTATTACTGCAACGCAGTAACTGCCATAGTAAGATATATTTTCATTTTATAGCCTGTATATCAAACATTTAATAATAGCGCAGTAAGCAGTAAGATAAAACCGTAAACTTTTGGAAAAGTTTGGAAAAAGAAAAAACGCAGGAATTATCAGGGTTATATTTCTATCTTCTTTTGAAGAAATAACTTACTTATCTTACTGCATAAGAGATAATCCGCTGAAAGAAAAAAGAATTATGCGCAGAAACATAGTGACTTTTCTTCTTACTGACTTCTTACTGTGCTACTGCAATTTATCAACATCAAAAAAATAAAGATTATGACCTACAAGGAAGCCAACAATATCAGTATCAAGGATTACCTGAACTCTTTGGGAATCCAGCCCGTCACGGAAAAGGGAAGCTACGGGATGTACCGCAGCCCCTTACGGGAGGACAACACGCCGAGTTTCAAGGTGGATTATAACGCCAATCTATGGTATGACTACGGAACTGGCGAGGGTGGGGCGCTCATCGACCTTGTGATGAAGCAGAACGGGTGCAACGCCTACGGTGCTATCTGCCGACTGGAGCAGGGCAACACTACCTCTTTTTCCTTTCACGGGAAAGACCTGCCCGAAAGGGACACGAAAAGGCAGGCAGCCAGCCCGATAGAGATACGCAGAATACAGCCGTTACAGAATCCGGCACTCATGCGCTACTTGCAGGAAAGGGGGATTTCCCCCGGAACGGCAGCCCCATACGTGCAGGAAATGTATTACCGCATCGGTGGAAAGCCTTATTTTGCGCTGGCGTTCAAGAATGATTCAGGAGGTTACGAGCTTCGCAATCCCCGTTTCAAGGGCAGCACATCGAAAGACATCACCCATATAAGGCAAAAGGGAGAGCCGAGAGATACCTGTTTCGTGTTCGAGGGCTTTATGGATTTCCTCTCATTCCTCACTATCCGGCAACAGAAAAGCCCGGGTATGCCCTGTACCGACTGGCAGGACTACGTTATCCTGAACTCCACCGCCAACGTAGATAAAGCCTTATATCCGCTGGCTGGTTACGGGCATATACACTGTATGCTTGACAATGACGAGGCAGGCAGGAAAGCGGTTGAAGCCATAAGGCAGGAATACAAATGGCGTGTACGTGACGCATCACACCTGTACAGCGGTCACAATGACCTGAACGACTATCTGCGTAGCCTTAAAGTGAAGCAATCCCAAGATTTGACAGTTACCGACAAGCCCCAGCCGGAGCATGATAACAGACAAAATCCGGGTGAAAAAAGAAAGAGAGGGCTAAGGATGTGACCTGCAAGGCTGACGGCATGAACCGACGGCAGGCTTTGTGATTAGGGAGAGCAAGGTTATGTTTCGGTAGACCGAAACACCTTGCTTTGCTTGACAGCAAAGAAAATTTCTCCCGTTGGTCGCAATTTTTAAGACACTACCTAAAAGCAAAAACACATGACAGAGATAAGGAACAAACCGGGAGGTCGCCCGGCAAAGAACCGGGTAAACAAATATCAAAAGGTAGTCAGCACGAAACTGACCGAGTTACAGTTCTACGCAATCAGGAAGCGAGCCGGGGAAGCCGGGCTGCGTGTCAGCGAGTACGTCCGGCAGGCGGTCGTTTCAGCAGAGGTAACGCCCCGGCTGAACAGGCAGGATGCGGACACTATCCGCAAGCTGGCAGGGGAAGCCAACAACATCAACCAACTGGCGCACCGGGCGAATGCCGGAGGGTTCGCACTGGTGGCGGTGGAACTGGTGAAACTCAAGAACAGGATTGTCGAAATCATAAACCAACTGTCGGATGATTGGAAAAATAAAAAAGGGAAGCGGATTTAAAGGCTGCGTGAACTATGTGCTCGGCAAGGGACAGGCAACCTTGCTTCATGCGGAGGGAGTGTTAGCGGAAAGCAACCGGGACATCATACGCAGTTTCATACTGCAAGCCGGGATGAACCCCGACCTGAAAAAGCCTGTCGGACATATTGCGCTAAGTTATTCCCCGGTGGACGTACCCAAGCTGACAGACGGGAAAATGGTACAGCTTGCACAGGAGTACATGCGTGAAATGAAAATCACCGATACGCAGTACATCATCGTGCGCCACCAAGACCGGGAACATCCGCACGTGCATATCGTGTTCAACCGTATAGACAACAACGGCAAGACCATTTCGGACAGGAACGACATGTACCGCAATGAACAGGTATGCAAAAAACTGAAAATCAAACACGGGCTTTATTTTGCTAAAGACAAGATGCATGTAAAGCAGCACCGTTTAAGAGAGCCGGACAAGTCCAAATACGAGATTTACAACGCTGTAAAGGATGAAATAGGGAAGTCCAAGAACTGGCAGCAGTTACAAACCCGGCTGGCAGAAAAGGGTATCGGGATTCATTTCAAGTACAGGGGACAGACTGGCGAAGTACAGGGCATATCCTTTTCCAAAGGCGGATACACGTTCAAGGGTTCGGAGATAGACCGCAGTTTCAGTTTTACCAAACTGGATAAATGTTTCGGGGATGTAGGGCTGAACACTACCGGAAACAATAGACAGACGATTTCCGCACCTGTTCAGGAGCCAGCGCAGACACCGGACAAAGCCGACAGTCCGCTGCTGGCAGGCTTGGGCGGTCTGTTCTCCGCCCCGTCCTCTCCGGCTGATGATACGCCCGACAATCCCGGTGAAAGAAAAAAGAAGAAAAAGAAACGACACTTAAAATTATAGGAACATGGAAGATAACTTAATTTTGGAGGGGCTTCTCTCCATGGTTACGGAACTGAAAGAACGGCAGGAGAAGCAGGTAACGCCAGCCAGCCGGGAGGAAACGATTAACAGGCTGGACGTTATCGAGCAGCGCATTTCGGAAATGCAAGGTAAATCCGGCATTACTGAAAACACGGTACGGGAGATTCTAAACCAAATCGGCAGTATCGGAAAAGGGCAGTCCAGGAACCAAAAACAAGACCTTGAAGATATAAAGGGGCTTATCGTGACCTCGCACCGATATTTCAAGGAGCGGTTAAAGGTGTTGTTCCCGACTGATGATACACCAGCCGGAGAAATAACGCCCGTTTCATGGTACGGCAAACTGACATACCGGGTAACTCCCTATTTGAAACCCAAGTTCTTTCTTTTTTCAGCAGGGATAATCATTTGTCTTGTGTCGCTTGTGTTAAATGTACGTTTTATACAAAGAATGCAGCGGTTACAGGACAACGATATAAAATACCGCTATATCCTGATGAAAGGAAAGGCAGACGGCAGCAGCCTTGATTTGCTGGAAACGAGGTTCAGCAGGGAACGGGACAACGATTTCATCCGAAGCCTGACCGATTCGGTGAAAGGCTTTGAATACCGCAGCAGAAAGCAGGCGGAAGCGTTGGAACGGGCAAGGCTGTTAAACGAGCAAGCCGAGCAGCTAAGGGAGCAAGCCGACAAATTAGGCAAGCCATAAAACAAAAGCGAAGCCGGAACAGAACCGCCCCGGCTTTTTAATTCACTTCTTTTTCTTCGTGCAGTGTTCTTTCTCGAACTGGCGCAACGTGGTGACGCTGAACCGCTCCTTGATGAACTCCCGGACATCGGAAGCCTTGTAGTACACTTTTCCGCTGATTGTGAAGTACGGCAGCGCACCGATAGCCCGGTAGCGTTGCAGGGTCTTGATACTTACTTTGAACAGCAGGCACAAGTCCTGATTATCCAGCAGGTTGTCATCTTCGGGCAGCACCCTGTCGGCATTGCGCAGTACCCGTACATCCTTGCAGAGTTCTTCCAGTTTGGCGTACAGCTTCTGCATCCATACGCTGAAATCGTCATTGTCTATATACATGATTGCTTCATTTTTCTGATTATACATTATGGTCTGTCAATCGATTGATGAAGCAAAGTTCAGAAAACAGGTGCAAAGAAATTATAGGGGAACTAATGGAATCCCCTATAAATAAATCGTAAGCCGTTGGTTATCTGTACCCTTTCTTGTCATGTTCCTTTTTGATAAGTTCTACCAATCCATTAAGAAACCCGGTCAGTTTGCCCGGCTTTCGTTTTATCACGTCCTCATGTTTTTGGTAACAGTCGCCTATCTTGATGTTGAACAGCCATTCAAAGGCTTTCGCCAAGTCCACCAAGTAGGCGGGCTTGCCGTTCTGATACACGATGTCTTTGGAGAGGAACAAACCGCTTACCATTTCCATGATGTTGATAAGGGTTGTCTTGTCAGCGAGGTAGAGAGGGGAAAGTGGTTGTGTATTAGAATGTGTCCTGAACTGTTCGGGATATTTAATTCGTAACCTTATAATATAAATTTCTGTATTTATTATTCCTATTGCTTCATCAATAAATTGCGTAAAGGGTATTTTCCTTTTGCCCAAATTGCATACGATACAATTTGAGCTTGTTTAATCCCATTGAATAAAAACGTAATAGGACTGCATAATCCTGTTCTACTGTACTTATTTCTACTAAATAAGCAGTCAATTCATTGATAGCATCTGTCAACTCTGCAACAGATGCTTTGTGTTGAGTATATTCAGACAATAACTGAAATATGCTCAATTCAAGGATTCTTTTCATTTTCTTTAATTTAAAGTGTCGTTAAACATGATTTTATGTACTCGTCAGTCGATATAATAGTGGCATAAAATGGTGTTAATGCAGCTAAAAAAACAGCTTGCACTTTTTCTGCTTCTACCTTAAAACCTTGAAATTCTAAATCTTTAGTAGCGCAAGCGTCCTGTATTATAGTGCATTTATATCCCAAGTCTTTAGCAGCTCTTATGGTAGCATCCACGCACATGTGTGTCATCATACCACAAATAACTACATCTGTGATATTTTTAGATTGTAACAAATTATTTAATTCTGTCTGATAAAAACTGTTCGGAGAATGTTTAATAATTATATCTTCGTTTTTTATCGGAGCAACACTGCTATGTATTTCTGCCCCTATAGTATCAGGTAGAAAAAAAGTTGCATCCTGTCTAGATGAAATATGCCGTATATATATAACTGGTAGGGAATTTAACCTAAAATAATGTATAAGTTTTTGCGCTTTTAATACAGCATCCAAACTGCCTACCAGTGGATATAATCCACCTTCAAAATAATCATTTTGGAGGTCTATAAGAATTAATGCTTTTTGTTTTTTCATTTTTATGCTTTTAATATTTCCCACAAAGTTAAATGTTTACTATCTTTGTATCAAGTATGTACAATTTAGTATGATACAGACTAAAAGGTATCGAATATTGATTATCAAATTAATGTGCTCAAATAAAAATGAATAAGAACATTAAAAAAGATATTTGTGTGCTTGATTTTGCTTTCCAACGGATAGGAGGGAAATATAAAGGACGTATTCTTTGGGCTCTGTCAAAACATACGGTTATGCGATATGGTGAACTGAGCCGTGAAATATCCGACATAAGTACAAAGATGCTCACACAAACCTTGAGAGAGTTGGAAATGGATAATTTGATTCATCGTGAAATGTATCCCCAAGTTCCCCCAAAAGTCGAATACTCTTTAACCAAGACAGGCAAGGAGCTTATTCCATTCATTAAATATTTGGTTGATTGGGGATATAAAAAAATGGCTGAAGAAAACGAGAATTGATTAATTTTCATAATAACTAATTTTGTATCATCGTCATAAAAACTTATGCTGAATACAGAAACCATACAATCACTCATTGACAGTGGAGAGGGCTACAATGTGGAGTTTAAAGTTCGTGTTCCTTCAAAGGTTCGTGAACTGACAGAGGAAATATGTGCTTTCGCCAATGCAGACGGAGGATATTTGCTTATTGGAGTAGATGATAACGGGCAAGTGGTAGATACTAACTTAGAAAACGATAAGCGTTCTGCCATTCAAGGTTCTATCAGCGAAATATCTCCTGCACTTCACTGTGAATTGTATTCCGTAAATCTTGTGAATAAAACTGTTTGGGTGATTGATGTTCCGTCCGGCAAGGATAAACCTTATATATTTTCCGGTTCTATCTATGTCCGTGAGGGGGCAAACTCACAGAAACTTCACACAGCCGAAGAAATGCGCAGCTTCTTTCAGGAGTGTAACAAAATCTTTTTCGACCATATACCCTGCCATTGGTTCAATATCTACATGGATGCAGACGAACAGATGATTAAGGATTTCCGAACAGAAGCCAAACTAAGTCTGTCCACACCCGACAAACAAATATTTGAGAACTTGGAACTGTTTACCGAGAATGGAACGGCAAAGAACGGTGCAGCGATGTTCTTCGGCAAGCAACCTGAACGAAAGTTTCCGCACGCTGTTACAAGATGTGTTCTTTTCAAGGGAACAAACAAAGTCTATATTATAGATGATAAAACTTTCGGAGGTTCATTGTACCAACAATATCTACAGGCTATGTCTTGGCTGGAAAGCAAACTGCAAGTAGCTTATAAAATAGAGGGAGCAGGACCAAGAGAGGAAATTTGGGAAATACCTTTGACCGTATTTAAAGAAGCCATTATAAACGCCCTGTCACATCGTGACTACTATGAACAAGGCGCAAGCATTATGATAGAAATGTTTGACGACCGGGTAGAGATTTCCAATCCCGGAGGACTTTTGCCTATTGTAGCTAAAAATTTCGGGCATAAAAGCATGACACGTAACCCACTAATATTCGGGTTATTTACCCGTATGCACTTGGTCGAAAGAGTTGCATCCGGTATTCCTCGTATGCAAGAAGCCATGAGGGAAGCGAATCTTCCCGAACCGGAATTTCACACAGAGGGGATGTTTACAGCTGTATTTAAAAGAGGAATTAGTATCAAAAATGAAATAATAAATGTCCCAAGCTTGTCCCAAGAATGTCCTAAGCTGGATATACGTTATACATCTATAGCGGAACAAATAATTTCGTATTGCTCAGAACCCCATTCTATTCAAGAAATAATGAAACTTGTAGGACAAACAAACCGAAGTAGATTTAAAAAAAATATCATAAATCCACTTTTAGAAGTAGGCATTCTTTCTATGACTATACCTAACAAACCTAATAGTCCATTACAACAATATATCATAAAAAAATAAATATATGAATATAAATGATTTCAATAATAGAATTGCAAGATGTGAATCCTTTTTAATTGCTAGTGACGGGCAATTCTTAGGAAAACTTTCTCTTAATAGATACGATATAGATTCCATTTCCTATGAATATGGTTTGTATGGTAGTATCTATTCCGCTACTTCATTTAAGAATCAGTATTCAACTTATGGTAGTCCTTACTCTTCTTTAAGCCCTTATAATCCATATACATCCACTCCACCTACCATATATTTAAGAGGGCAACGAGTTGGTTTTTTATCAAAGAACAAATACTTATTTGGCAGTATTGACCCTGATAGTATTAATACTTGGATGCAGAATAACGGATTATATTATTAAAATATGGAAATGATAGAATATGTAAAGTTAGTAACAGCCTTCATTGTCTCAATCGGTGGTTCAAGTGTTGTTATTATTGCACTATCTAAATGGTTTGGAAATTTCCTTTCAACTAGATTATTAGACGCTTATAATAATAAACATGAAAAAGAATTAGAAGTGATAAAAACAAAGTATGCTTCTGAATTGGAAAATACAAAAAATGAATTAGAGAAAGCAAAATCCCAGTTTCTCAGATATTCAGAGAAACAGTTTGAATTGTATAATGATTTATGGAAAGTTCTACTATATACAAAACGACAAGCTGATTTGTTATGGCAAAAAGCAGACCCTAATCAAATACCATCTTTCAGTGAACAAATCAGGCTTACTCGTAATGCTATTAGCGATAATCTTCTATTAATAGAAGAAGAACATTATGAGAAATTAATTCAACTTATAGAACAATTTGAACAATTCCAATTCGGAAAATTAAAGCTTATAGATATAAGAATACAAATTGAAGGTGGAGAACAAGTTCAACAAATAATATCTAAAGCAGATGCACAAAACACCATCAATAAAAATAGAAGGACAAAAGAAAAATATGACAAGTTAATAATGGATATAGGTAAGTCTTTTAGAGAACAAATAAAAGGATAATATTTGAAATTCTAATATTAGTTGTATCTTTGCACTCAGAAATCGTACCCAAGATACAAACTGATGTCGAACGGTGCAAAGCTGTGAAAACCTTATTCAAGGGACTAACATCGTGATAAAGATATAACTTATTGAGAAATAGTGCCATACAAACCGATTTTCGGTTGCTGGTGGCACCACTTTTTAAGAAAGAAAAACGATGTAAATCCTTGAATTTCAAAGAAGTTCAGGGATTTTTCATTTCCAAGAATAAGCAAAGCAAGGGGATCAATGTAAAAATCTGAGAGCTTTTCTTTTTATGCATATAATTTAGCGAGTCTGTACAAGAAAAATGGGGTCAGTCCGAAAACCCTGTGGGTATGTTAAATCTACCCTGTTAGTTTGCATAATCTAAAAATAAAGAATGGTATATCTCCGACTTCCCTAAACTGTGCTCTGAACCCTTAAATTTTTGCATTGAATGATTCTGCAAATGCATTTGTTTCCCTATTAACGAAATAGTTTAGTATTGTTCATATTAGTATTGTTTCATAATAGTTCTGCATGGTATTTGTTACGGTTCTGAAACATCCGTATCCAAGCTTTTCTATTTTATTGTACCACTTAGTTGGTTAGCTCTATGTTATTTGCTGAATGTCCCTATTATATATATGGGTATATCGCAAGTACATTTACAGTCAGCATACATCTCTTTTCAATAAGATACACTCGATATGTTTTCAAAGACAAGCAGCCAATTATTAGAGCTACTGTTTTGTTTGTTTTTCAAGCACTACATATAGCTCCATTATGAGAGGATCCATTCTGATTTATGAGTACAAATATAGATAATAATATTTAATATAAAGAGCTTATAATGACATTTTTTTCAGAAGCAGTTTCCTTTAACACACACATAATGAATTCATTATTAGAATCATAAATTCTCTCTACATTATCTAAATCATGTATTGTTTAGTTTAGACTTCACCGTTTCGTTTTTCCAACTTGGAAATTTCGTTTTTCGGTCTATAACAATTGGAAGATGCAAAAGCGTACCTGCATTTATATACATCGACAACGAAAGTGCAATTCCGGCTGAACTTTGACAATTGATGAAGCATCATTTTGTCTCTTTCCAAAATAGTATAGTCTACATCCGAAGGCAACAAATTTTGTTTTGCCCACAACTCTTCTCCGGTAATAGGGATTGAATCCATTGTTTTTTCCGGATTTTCCGCCAAAGATATGGTAAATCGGATAATAAAAAAGAGATAGACCGTGCAAGGTTAGAAATAAAAATACCATCTTTGCAGAAGAATCCAATTTCACTGTACTCCAAATATGAATTATAATCTTATGGACACCATCACTTTAAAAACCGAACGCCTCCTTCTCCGCCCTTTCCGGGAAACGGACTTACAGGAACTCTTTGAATGCTGCCAGAACCCGAATCTGGGAAATAACGCCGGTTGGGAACCTCACAAAAGTATCGAAGACTCCAAAGAAATCCTGCATACGGTATTTATGGGGAATGAAGGAGTCTTTGCTATGATTCTGAAAGAGAATAATTCTCTGGTGGGTTCTATCGGCATTATTCCCGATCCCAAACGGGAGAATCCCCGGACACGCATGTTAGGATACTGGCTGAAGGAGTGCCATTGGGGAAAAGGAATAGCTTCGGAAGCAACACATGCCGTATTGGATTATGGATTTAACGTACTGGGGCTGCATTTGATCTCGGCAAACTGCTATCCGCATAATACCCGCTCCCGACATTTGCTGGAACGGCACGGATTTGTATACGAAGGTATCCTCCACGAAGCGGAAACGACTTATGACGGCCATGTATACGATCATTTATGCTTCTACCTGAAAAAGGAAATGTTACGATGACGCCCGCAAATAAAGGACGGACTGGATAGCCAACAAAATCACGAAAAGATATTCCGCCATCAGATAGACAGCCAAAGGGACCCCGGCATATCGGCTCAGCAGATATAAATAGGCCAGATTGACAGCAATCGTTGTCAACTGAAACAGAAAGGCAGTACGGGTTTTTCCCGTACCCGTCACCGCATTGATATACACATATCCCGGCAAGGCAAACACATAATTAAACAGCATCACTATAAAAGGGACGGCTGACATTTCTATCAGTCGGGTACTATCCGTATAAAGCCCGGCAATCTGCCGATGAAAACACGCAGCCAATACTATCAGAGGAAAACCAATTGCATAACCTAACTTCACAATTTTCCGGCAGAGCGGAAACAACAATCGCCTCTCCCCCGCTCCGATCAGGTTACTGACCAGTGCCCCCGTAGTAGCGGCAAACGAATTGACAATAACAAAGAAGACGGTAGAAACGCTCCTTATAATATTGGAAACAGCAAGTTGCACCTCCCCCAACCGTTCAATTGCTACAAAAAACAGAAACCACGGAGCAACGCTGATAAAAGCGTGTAACATGCTCCATAGGGAGAGACGCAGCAGTTCGGCCAACAACCGTTTGTCATATAGTGGTTTAAGTCCGAACTCTCTCCCGTCCACTTTCACCCAAGCATAAACGGCAACGATCAGGAGGGAAGCAGCCTCAGACAGAGAAGAGGCTAAGGCCGCACCTGCTATTCCCTTACCCCAAACAAAAATAAACAGATAGTTGCAGAGGATGTTGACTGAAACAGCCGTCATCGCCGCCCACGACAAAGCATTGGTCCGGGTGATGCCAACATAAAAAGAACGGAAGGCCAGAAACGGGAAAGAGAACAGCAGGCCGAAACATCTCCAATCCAGGTAATCGGTCACGGCACGATAGATCTCAGGCGAGTGAATGAAATACTTCAGGATAAATGGTGAAAAGAAATAAGAAGAGAAGCTCAGAAGGACAGCCAGAGCACTTAAGAAAAACAATCCTTGAAAGAAGGTTCTGCCTGTTCCGGCATAACGCCTCTCACCGTTACGGCGGGCGATCATCACTTGCAGACCCAGACTGAAACCGAATCCCAACATGTAAACAGCGAGATAATAGATGCTGGCAAGAGCGGAAGCTCCCAATTCCACTTCACCGACATGTCCTAAAAAAATAGCATCGGTTATATTGATTAACTGTTCCATCAAGATGCTCAGCATCACAGGATAATTGATAAGTCCTATTTGTCGATAAGTATAATTCATTGCTCAATTGAATGAAAACGGCACATTCAGGTATCAAACAGACATACGAGTCCGGTTGTACCTATATGCACGTAACGGGTAAATAAACGGATATAAAAAACTCGGGGAAAGACGCCGGAGCATCTGTCCGATAGCTGAATAGCTTTATAAATCGGGAGCTATTCGTTGAGCGTAGCTATATGCAGAGTTTCATTCGGAAGATCAATGACTTAATAATGAATATGCGGCAAAGGTAGAAAAAAGAAACAGATAAACAATCTTTTTCTTCAAACGTTCTATCTTCGTATCTACTCAAAAAAACAATATTGAATATGGAACAGTCTTTTAAAAAGGGAGCCGTACTCCACCTGCCTTCATTAGTGGAATATTCCGAAGGAGGAATTATCAGTAAACAGTTGATCAAGAGTTCTGCCGGGAATATCACTCTATTCTCGTTCGACAAAGGAGAGGGACTTAGTGAGCATCGTGCCCCGTTCGATGCTTTGGTACAAATATTGGAAGGAAGTGCGAATATGATAGTAAACGGTCAGGAGTTTACGGTGAAAGCCGGAGAAAGTATCGTGTTTCCGGCCAACGCGCCGCATGCACTGACAGCTATTGAAAGGTTTAAGATGTTGCTGACAATGATCAAAGAGTAACATCTGGAGGCAAGGCAGCTGTGTACTAATCCATCTTATGAATACTTCGGATATTCCCATATCAAATCATTTTTTGTAAGACGGGCTTATTTGTTTATTTTTCAGAAAGGTCCGAAAGCTTCAAAAAAGGCAGGAAGAGGCTGAATCGTAAATTATTAAATAGGATATCATTCTGCCCCGAATTCTGAAGTATTGGAAGAAAACTTGTTAAAAGAAGCAATTAAACTGTATCTTGGCTGGCAAGATACATATCTTAGCCACCAAGATGTATATCTTGCCTGCCAAGATGCACATCTTAGCCGCTAAGATGAAGAGTTCGACGGGGAGACAACAATTTATCCAAGAAACAAAAGAAACTTTAGTAAGGTACGTCCGGGGGTTGGGGGTTAACTTCCGGGCAAGTGAATCCAAGGCCATTTGTCCTGTTTTTTTAGGATGTAAATCCGAGTATACATATCCAATCTTTTATATCAAACTTTTAAACTTAAAACATCCCGTTGACGTATCCTATCGGATTTATTCCCGATTCTTTTTATATCTCTTAAAACCAATTCTGCTCCAAGCCTATGAATACCCGAATAGAAAGTAACCGGCAGCCGCGCTCCCTAAATGAATCCGGCAAGCCCTGTTCCCGAATAAGACCAATTGCATTTTTATTTGTATTCCGCAACATCGGACAAGTCCTTTCTCTCTTTTCACCCTATCTTTGCAGCATTGAAATACCAATTGAATCATGGAAGGAAAAAAGACAACGCAAGAAGAGTATCAGAAGTGTGTGAACGCAGTGGTAGATTATATCAATCTCCACTTAGGTGAAGAAATTGACCTGAGATCACTGGCCAGGATTTCCCATTTCTCTCCTTTTTATTTTCACCGCATCATGAAAGCTTTTTTAGGCGAGCCCGTCGGTACTTTTATCGTCCGGACACGCACCGAGGCCGCAGCCCGCCTATTACGCTATTCATCCGCTCCGATAGCTGATATTGCCTACCGGATCGGATATGCTTCTCCATCCTCTTTCTCCAAAATATTCAAACAGATGTATGGTATTTCACCAACAGAATATCGTAATAATAAAAACTTTGTAATTATGAAACCAGCCATTATCAAACCGGATCTGGAATTGAAAAAGGAAATCAGGGAACTTCCCCAACGAAATGCAATTTACATCCGTCTCTTCGGTGACTATAAACTCAATGACTATGCAGGCACCTGGATACGTCTGATTCAGTTTGTGAAAGAAGAAAAGCTTCCGATGGGAGATCCTTCACCTCTCTGCATCTACCATGATGATCCTAAAGTGACTCCCGCCGGAAAACTTCGGACGGATGTATGTATGTTGTTACCAACAAGCGCAACTCCAAAAGGAAATGTCGGATTCAAACAATTGCCTGCGGGACGTTATGCAACCTTCCTCTACCAGGGGCCATACGATCAGTTACAAGCTGTATATGATACAATTTACGGCAAATATTTACCCGAAATGGAGTGTACCCTGAGAGATGAACCCAGTGCCGAAAGATACCTTAATGATCCTTCATGTACTCTTCCCGAAGAATTATTAACCGAAATCTACATTCCGGTCGAATAAATTCCAAAGAATACAGGTTGGCAAAACGTGATGCTACTTTGCCGACCTGTTCACAATCTGGAAATGCCATAAGAAAAGTCAGAACAAGCAAGACACTATAAACCTAAAAACCTAACTATCAACCTCATGATTATCCCAATCCCTCTTAAAGCAATAATGTAAGAATCTTATAAATGCTTCGATAGCATACTGCCTTGGGTAACAAGTTTATTATATTGTTGGCAAGCTTTCTCTGATATACTTTTCGTTTTAGGACGATACCAATCAGCTAAACGATAAAACTCATTTTTAAACAAGTCTCTCTCTCGCTGATGCGAATCTGCAGCATATAGGATAATATCATACATATATATATCAGATTGTCTTTTCCTGCACTGCGTAAGATTCATGAGATGGGTTGAACCCACACCATAAACACTACCAGTTATACTTTGCAATTCATCCACAACAACACCTGTAAATCAATGTCCGGAAACATGATTTCACACAATGTTTCTCAAAAGTATTTTTCACTTGCTTTCCTATGACAGAAAAACGCACTATCTTTGCATTCGTTCAGCGAAGAAAAAGAAGGGCAAAACGGACTTTTCTACCATTTAAGTTTCAAACTATTGGTAATCAATTAGTCCAATATGCAGCATCGGTGCAAATAAACAACCTAAGAATCATTACCCTATACCCAATTTGAATACCTAAATATTATGGCAGACAATTATATCGAAAGACAATACGAGCAATACGAAGCCAGAAAAGCGGCTTGGGAAAAAGCACGCAAATATGGCAAAAAGAAAACGAATATCACTCACTCTGCTAAAACGGAACAAGCGGCTCAAACGACAACAGAGCCCTATAATCATAAAAGAGTATTTGTAACGGGAGGAGCCAATGGAATTGGTAAAGCTATTGTAGAAATATTCTGTAAAAATGGGTACCGGGTGGCATTTTGTGACAAAGACGAAATAGCAGGAAAGCGTACTGCAGAAGAAACAGGAGCCATTTTCCATCAAGTTGACATAAGTGACAAGGATATGCTTGAACACTGCATGCAACGCATCATTGAGGAATGGGATGACATTGATGTCTTAATCAATAACGCAGGCATCAGTGACTTCTCTCCTATCACTGAAACAAGCGTAGAAGATTTCGACAGGATTCTATCCATTAATCTACGCCCGGTATTCATTACTTCACACTTCATGGCTCTCCACCGTCAATCGCAAACAACACCCAATCCGTACGGAAGAATCATCAACATCTGCTCTACCAGATATTTAATGAGTGAATCCGGCAGCGAGGGGTATGCAGCCTCTAAAGGGGGAATCTATTCACTAACACATGCGTTAGCCTTGTCACTTGCTCAATTTCATATCACAGTCAATTCTATTGCGCCGGGCTGGATACAAACCCATGACTACGATTGTCTCCGTCCGGAGGATCATGCACAACACCCTTCAAGAAGAGTCGGTAAACCGGAAGATATAGCCCGCATGTGTAGATTCCTTTGTGAAGAAGGAAATGACTTTATCAACGGTGAAAATATCACGATTGACGGAGGGATGACTAAAAAGATGATTTACACAGAATAATATAGTTCCAAACCAAACATACAGAAGTAAAATGGAATATGGTATAATGTACTAAAACCGTCTCCACTTTCCTGCTTCATGATACACTTTATTTTCAAAACAAAGATCGGTCCTTGTCCCTAATTTAAATGATACTCCAAATAAAAAGCTGCCCCCGAAAATCTTCAGGGCACTGAAAAAGCACCCTCGTAAGGATCAGGTTCTTGATTTGTCCAAAGATCTGCTGATCCTTCTAACTAATCGGCAAGACTGTGTCCATAACAATCGAGAAAGGCATTATGAAATCGAAAACCATCATAGTTGATGCTACTCACACGGGGGCTCGCAGTTGATCTTTCAAGATATGGAAGACCTTAAAGCCAAGTCCCGTATAAGGTATAAAACAGAACCGAAAAACGCGGAACTAAAGCAGGTATTCGGATACGACAGGGCATTGTCGTACGGGATCTCTTGTATGCAACCGCAAGGCGCTATGGTCATCTTTGCAGCAAATATCAAGAGGATCTTCAAATCAATTTAAGGAAAGCTGCTTTTTTACATAATTAATCAAGATAAGTGTTTGCCTGTCCATACGGACGAGGCTATCAAGCGTTTCAAGAGCTTGCTTTAAAAAAAATAGAAAAGTCGCCAAGTTAGAAATACTAACTTGGCGACTCTCACTTTTGCTCTTCAAGAAGGCTGATCTGAAAAAACAGATGGTTTTTCAGTACCGAGATGCTTTTCTTTTTTTGAGCCTCTTGTCGGATTCGAACCAACGACCCCGAGATTACAAATCACGTGCTCTGGCCAACTGAGCTAAAGAGGCAAGTGGGTAAGCTTACTATATCGCGCCGCTACAACCAACTACCTTTGCTGCGATCAAGCCCTGGAGGATTCGAAGGGAGCTGGCCGTATAGGACTTACCCGGGTGCAAAGGTAGGTATTTTTATTAAACCTGCAATAGGGGGCTTGCATTTTTTTGTAAGGTTCATCAGTAAGCACCTACTTTTCAGAGATTTAAAATCGAAAAAAAAATGTTTTTTTTCTGTCCGGATAGCTTTATTAACTTTAACAGGCATAAATTCCATACCAACCAATATTATTTGTACCTTTGTGCGCTATTTATTAATAAAATGACAGAGAGCAGAAGTAACTTACAAAAATATGCCATGCATTTTGGCACCTATATGGGAGTATACTGGATACTTAAGTTCATTCTATTCCCACTGGGATTATCTATTCCATTTCTTTTATTCCTGTTTTTCGGACTGACTTTAGGAGTTCCGTTTATGGGATATTATTACGCACGTACCTATCGCGACAAAGTATGTGGCGGTTCCATCCGTTTTCTGCAAGCATGGGTATTTATTGTCTTTATGTATATGTTTGCGGCACTCCTTACGGCAGTAGCTCATTATATTTATTTCCGGTTCATCGACCATGGTTTTATTGTAAACACCTATATGGGAATGTTTGACGAATTGACTAATAAAGATGTACCAGGCGTAGAAGGTTATATCGGACAACTCAAAGAAGTGATGGAAATGATCAGTACATTGACACCGATAGACATTACCATGCAACTGATGTCGCAAAATGTGTTCTATGGCAGCATATTAGCCGTCCCCACTGCCTTATTTGTAATGCGAAAGCCTAAATCACCGGAGGTACAACCTCTATAATTTATAATATCTAATTCACATAAAAAATGGATATATCTGTTGTAGTACCGTTGTTCAATGAAGAAGAATCCATCCCGGAACTTTATGCCTGGATTGAGAAAGTGATGAAAGCCAATGGCTTTTCGTACGAAGTTATCTTTGTAAATGATGGTAGTACCGACCGTTCATGGGAGATTATCGAATCACTCCAAAAACAGTCGAGCACAGTAAAAGGTATCAAATTCCGACGAAATTACGGGAAATCACCTGCTCTATATTGCGGATTCGAACGAGCCGAAGGCGATGTAGTAATCACTATGGATGCTGATTTGCAAGATAGTCCCGACGAAATACCGGAACTATATCGCATGATTACCGAAGAAGGGTATGACCTTGTCTCAGGATATAAACAAAAAAGATACGATCCGCTATCGAAAACTTTGCCTACCAAATTATTTAATGCGACTGCACGCAAAGTTTCGGGAATACATAACCTCCACGACTTTAATTGTGGACTGAAAGCTTATCGTAAAGCCGTAGTGAAGAACATCGAGGTATATGGAGAAATGCACCGCTATATCCCTTATCTGGCAAAAAATGCCGGATTTCAGAAGATCGGCGAAAAGGTGGTACATCACCAAGCACGTAAATTCGGAAAGACCAAATTTGGCGGGTGGAACCGTTTCTTCAACGGGTATCTTGACTTAATCTCTCTCTGGTTCCTTTCCAAATTCGGCATTAAGCCGATGCACTTTTTCGGATTGTTAGGTTCACTGATGTTCATACTGGGATTCATCTCAGTGGTTATTGTAGGAGCCAGTAAGTTATACAATATGAATCACGGCATGCCTTACCGCCTGGTAACAGACTCCCCTTATTTTTATCTGTCACTGACTGCCATGATTATCGGAACACAGCTATTCCTGGCTGGTTTCCTTGGTGAACTGATCTCACGAAACGCTCCGGAACGTAACAATTACCTGATAGAAAAAATAATATAATGAATGATAAATGAAACCTGTACGATGAAAAAATTAATAAAACTGATACTCTTCCTGATGATAGCTTACCCACTGACCGGTGCTATCTTTTCTGCTTGCTCGGAAGAGAGCGACTGCTCCATGACCGGACGTCCGATGGTTTATGCCAATATGTATACCATCAATCCGGAAACAAAAGCCGTACTGAACGACACTCTTGACTCTCTGACCGTAACAGCGTTCGGAACTGACTCAATTATCATCAATAATCAAAAAAAGGTTCATGATATCGCCCTTCCTCTACGCTACACAAGTGACTCTACCATTCTTGTGTTTCATTATACCCGCCTGTTAAGAGATACAATGGTTATCCGACAAACCAATACTCCCTACTTCCAATCTATGGATTGTGGATACAGTATGAAACAAAACATTATCAGTATTCATCCGATTGATTATACAGATACCAATAAAAAGAAATATCATAGCATAGACTCCATATATATCAAATCAAATGCAGCTAACATTAATGGAACAGAAAATCTTAAAATATTCTACCGCTACAATCGTTAGTCTGCTGTGTCTTGCATTCAGTCTTCCGCTCCATGCACAACAACAAAGACCGAATGCACGTCCCTCCACTAAAGAGAAAGCTAAAGAGGAGATAAAAGTGGATACGATTCCATTTTATAATGGTACGTATGTAGGTGTAGACTTATTTGGGTTAGGCAGTAAACTACTTGGAGGGGATTTTCTAAGTTCCGAAGTAAATGTACGGGTGAACTTAAAAAGGAAATTTATCCCCACAGCAGAAATAGGTTTCGGACAGACAGATACTTGGAGCGATAATGGTATCCATTACAAAAGTGCAGCCCCTTACTTCCGTATCGGAGTAGATTATAATGTCGTTAAAGAATATTTGTATGTGGGACTGCGTTATGGATTCAGCAGTTTCAAATACGACATCTCAAGTACACCCTTTTCCGACCCTATTTATGGCGGAAGTATGGCCAATCCAGGATTAATAGACGGTATCTGGGGAGGAAGTGTACCTTATCATTACAATGGACTAAAATCCAATATGCAATGGCTTGAGTTAGTAGCCGGAGTAAACGTTCAAATCTATAAAAGATTCTATATGGGATGGACCTTACGCTTTAAGTTCAAGACCTCGGCTTCAGTCAACGAACATGGAAATCCATGGTATGTACCGGGTTTCGGTGAATATGACTCTTCAAACATAGGCATCACATATACCCTGATTTATAAACTACCATTTTAACGACATGACAGGATTAGAAATTTGGCTGCTTGCAATTGGTTTAGCGATGGACTGTCTCGCTGTCTCTATTGCAAGCGGTATTATTTTAAAACGTATCCAATGGCGGCCCATGCTCGTCATGGCATTCTTTTTTGGACTTTTTCAAGCTATAATGCCTCTATTAGGGTGGCTGGGAGCAAGTACATTCAGTCATCTTATCGAATCGGTTGATCATTGGATCGCCTTTGCCATCTTGGCTTTCCTGGGAGGACGGATGATTAAAGAATCCTTTAAAGAAGAAGATTGTTGCCAAAGATTTAATCCGGCAAGCTTGAAAGTTGTGATAACAATGGCTATAGCAACCAGCATTGACGCATTGGCTATAGGAGTGTCTTTCGCTTTTCTCGGTATTAAGAGTTGCTCATCCATCCTTTACCCAGTGGGCATTATCGGATTTGTCTCCTTTCTGATGTCTCTTATAGGACTCATCTTCGGCATCCGCTTTGGATGTGGTATTGCCCGAAAGCTCCGTGCTGAATTATGGGGAGGGATTATACTGATCCTTATCGGAACCAAAATATTAATAGAACACTTATTCTTTAATAATTAGCTATCAACCACAAGCCACAAGACTCTGGAAAATCATAAACAGGTTTGTCGCTTGCATACTTTTATTCATTATGGAAAAGAAAACAAGAAAAAGCTTTATTTGGCTGGCTATCCTTCTGCTGGGAACGATCTGGATATTAGCTCAACGCAATAAACAGCTACCTTACAACAGTATCAACGGCCTTGTATTCGGTACTGTATATAATATTACTTACCAATATGACGGTAATCTGAAAACAGAAATTGACGCTGAATTAAAGAGGTTCGACGGTTCCCTCTCCCCTTTCAATGACACGTCTGTTATTACCCGTGTCAACCGTAACGAAGAAATTGTAACGGATAGTTTCTTCCAAACCTGTTTCAACAGATCCATGGAAATCTCAGCCGAAACCCAAGGAGCTTTCGATATTACAGTAGCTCCGTTGGCCAACGCATGGGGATTCGGTTTCAAGAAGGGTGCCTTCCCTGACTCAACCATGATAGACAGCCTGCTCCAAATCACAGGTTACCAAAAAGCGAAACTGGAAGACGGCAAAGTAATAAAGGAAGATCCCCGAGTGATGTTAAGTTGCAGTGCAGTGGCCAAAGGTTATTCAGTAGATGTAGTAGCACGGTATCTGGATAGCAAAGGTATTAAGAACTACATGATCGATATAGGTGGAGAACTGGTTGTAAAGGGACTGAATCCCAAAGATGAAGCATGGAGAATCGGCATTAACAAACCAGTAGACGATTCGTTATCCCTCAATCAAGAGATACAAACAACGCTCAAGTTGACAGATGTCGGCATTGCTACTTCCGGAAACTATCGTAACTTTTATTATAAAGATGGCAAAAAGTATGCCCATACCATCGATCCCCGTACCGGATATCCGGTACAACACAACATTCTTTCGGCAACCGTAGTTGCAGAGGATTGCATGACTGCCGACGCATTGGCTACAGCCTTTATGGTAATGGGATTGGATGAAGCGGAGGCATTTACAAAATCACACCCAAACATAGGTGCTTATTTTATCTACAGTGATGAAAAAGGGGAGTTGAAAAGCTATTTCACAAAAAACATGGAACAATATCTTGATAAATAAAAAGAATATCCCCGGAGAAATATGTATATCCTTTCTCCGGAGATATTCTTTCGGGAGATACCGACGCAAACTGCCTACTTCATAAACACGAAATATACAGCCGCTATCAAACAGACAAAAGCAGCCACATGATTCCAATGTAATGACTCTCCTTTAAACAGTAAAGTAGAAAAGACAGTAAATATGATCAAAGTGATCACTTCTTGTATTATTTTGAGTTGCATTAATGAAAATGGTCCCCCGTTCCCACTAAACCCCAATCTATTGGCCGGAACCTGACAAGAATATTCTGCCAGCGCAATGACCCATGAAAACAAAACCACGCCATACAGAGGCCAATTACTGATCATTTTTGTCTCCTGCAGTTTCAGATGCCCATACCAGGCAAAAGTCATAAAAATATTGGAAACAATCAATAACGAAATTGCATAAACACCTTTCATACTTATATTTGAAATTAAAATTCTACTTCTTTAGGCAGTAACTCTTCCTGTACATTCGTCATGCTTCCCCAAAGGCTATATCGGGCTTCCGGATTCATCTTTTCCAATTGGCGGAGTATTCCTTTCATATCACTACGGCTCGACTGCGATTCATATGGACAGTTTTTTACTTGCTTCCTGTATCCACGTATCTGCGCGAGTTCCAGCAAGTCTGCTTCGTGCACCAGACACATCGGACGAATAATAGTCATATCAAACTTATTCATTACTAACCGTGGAGGCATTGTGCTGAATGCTCCTTGATATGTAATATTCATCAATAGTGTTTCCAGAATATCGTCCATGTGATGTCCGAGAGCAATCTTATTGCACCCCTGTTCTTTGGCAACTGTAAACAAGGCTTTTCTCCGATTCCACGAACAAAGAAAGCAAGGAGATTTGCGGGTATCAGTAGAAGGATCAAATGAGGTTTCATAAACAACCAACGGGACTCCATAACTTTCAGCATGTGCACGAAGATAATCCAAATCACTCTGATAGGGAATATTCTTCATAACCACATGTACTGCCACCACCGAAAAACGAGGTTTGAAAATACGTGAACGCTTACCTAATAATTCCACCAATGCCAAAGAATCTTTCCCTCCCGAAAGACCGACAAGCACTTTATCTCCCTCTTCTATCAGTCCATATTGAACTATCCCTTTATTAAACCGTTTTTCGATACGCCGAATGGTTTTCTCTTCTTCCGTAATCTGTGCCATAACTCTTTTAAAAATCGGCTGCAAAAGTAAGAGAAAAGAATGATTTAAAGAAGAATTAACATAATAGAAGAAGAGAAAAAAGGTTTATTTCCAATTAATTTGTATTTTTGAACTTCCGAATAATAACCCGAGACCATTTATGAAGAAAAAAAATATTCTATTCTTTCTATTATGCTTTCTCCTGACAAGCGTATCGGCACAAACCTTGGAACAAGCAAGGGCCATGTACGGTAAAGGACAATATGCTGAAGCCAAACCCGTTTTCCAGAAATATGTTAAATCGCAACCGGCAAACGGTAATTATAATCTATGGTATGGCGTATGTTGTCTTAAAACCGGTGATGCAGCCGAAGCGTTGAAGTATCTGGAAACTGCAGTAAAAAAGCGAATTCCGAGCGGGCAGCTGTACCTTGCGCAAACTTACAATGATCTATACCGGTTTCAGGATGCGGTAGACTGCTATGAAACATACATAGCTGACCTATCAAAACGGAAGAAACCCACAGAAGAAGCGGAACAACTGCTGGAAAAGGCAAAAGGAAATCTTCGCATGCTGAAAGGAGTAGAAGACGTGTGTGTCATCGATAGCTTTGTAGTAGACAAGGTCGACTTCTTGAAAGCTTATAAAATAAGTGAAGAGGCAGGTAAACTTTTCACTTACAATAATTATTTCAAAACCAAAGGTCATCATCCGGGAACGGTTTATGAAACAGAAATCGGAAATCGCATTTATTACAGCGAACAAGGAGAAGAAAACCTGAATATCCTGTCCAAGACCAAAATGTTGGATGAATGGAGTCAAGGGAAACCACTTCCGGGAAGTATTAATGCCTCGGGAAACGCCAATTACCCATACGTATTGTCGGATGGAGTGACTATCTATTATGCTTCCGACGGTGATGGTTCTATGGGAGGATACGATATTTTTGTGACCCGATATAACACTAATACTGATACCTATCTGGTTCCGGAAAATGTAGGAATGCCTTTCAACTCTCCTTACAACGATTATATGTATGTCATCGATGAATACAATAATCTGGGATGGTTCGCTTCCGACCGTCACCAACCCGAGGACAAGGTTTGTATATACGTTTTCGTACCCAATGAATCCAAACGGACTTATAATTACGAAGCAATGAATCCGGAAGAAATAATCGGGTTAGCTCAACTCCATTCTTTGGAGAGTACCTGGAAAGATCAGAAAATAGTGGATAATGCCCGCCAACGCCTTGAAGCAGCTATTAACCACAAACCTGACATACAACAAAACTTCGATTTTGAGTTTGTTATTGACGACCATTCTACCTATCATCATTTGACGGATTTCAAATCTCCTAAAGCCAAACAACTGTATTTGAAATACGAACAGATGGAGAAAGACTACCGTCAGCAAACTAACAAACTAACTAACCAACGTGAGGGATTTGCACGGTCTAACAAAGACGAACAAACGAAAATGGCTCCGGCTATCCGTGATCTTGAGAAAAGGATATTCCAAATGTCGAAAGAACTGGATAAACAGGCTATCGAAGTCCGGAACGCAGAAAAACAAAATTTAAAATAACCCAATTATGGATGTACTGATCATCATTGCATTGATTGTTGCAGCAGTAATACTCTTTTTAGTTGAACTGTTTGTGATTCCGGGTATCAGCCTTGCCGGTATTTCGGCTTTGGTTTGCATCATCTATGCCAACTATTACGCTTTTGTCAATCTGGGGACAGGGGCGGGATTCACAACACTTATCATTTCAGGAGTTGCCTGCATCGGTTCGCTTGTCTGGTTTATGCGATCGAAAACTCTGGATAAGCTCGCATTGAAGAAAGATATAACATCCAAAATAGACCGAAGTGCTGCCGAAAAAGTAAAAGTGGGCGATACGGGTATCACAGTTACCCGCCTGGCTCAGATTGGCAATGCTGAAATCAATGGGAATATCATAGAAGTAAAATCAATGGACGGTTTACTGAATGAAAAAACTCCGATTATAGTCAATCGGATCACTGATGGAATAATCTTTGTCGAAAAACTAAAATCCTAATATTCATTTAAAATCAAGCACAATTATGAATGTCGAACCCATGTATCTGACTATCTTCTTGATAGCAGGAGGTATTATCTTCCTGGTTCTCTTCTTTCATTATGTACCTTTCTTCCTGTGGTTGTCAGCCAAAGTATCGGGAGTTAATATTTCACTGGTACAACTTTTCCTGATGCGTATCCGTAATGTTCCGCCCTACATCATCGTACCCGGTATGATCGAAGCACATAAAGCGGGATTGAGTAACATAACCCGTGACGAACTTGAAGCACACTATCTGGCAGGCGGTCATGTGGAACGGGTAGTTCATGCGCTGGTATCGGCATCAAAAGCCAATATTGAACTTCCATTCCAGATGGCTACTGCTATAGACCTCGCAGGTCGTGATGTCTTCGAAGCCGTACAGATGTCAGTTAATCCGAAAGTTATTGATACACCTCCCGTAACAGCTGTTGCCAAAGACGGTATCCAGTTGATAGCCAAAGCACGCGTGACGGTACGCGCCAATATCCGTCAATTGGTGGGTGGTGCCGGTGAAGATACAATCCTGGCACGTGTAGGCGAAGGTATCGTTTCGTCAATCGGTTCCTCTGAAAACCATAAGTCAGTACTTGAGAATCCTGATTCTATCTCAAAACTGGTACTACGCAAAGGACTCGATGCAGGTACTGCCTTTGAGATCCTCTCTATTGATATCGCCGATATCGATATAGGTAAGAATATTGGTGCTGCTCTACAGATAGACCAGGCAAATGCCGATAAGAATATTGCGCAAGCTAAAGCAGAAGAGCGTCGCGCAATGGCTGTGGCTACCGAACAGGAAATGAAAGCCAAAGCAGAAGAAGCCCGAGCTAATGTGATTCAAGCAGAAGCAGAAGTCCCCAAAGCCATGGCTGAAGCTTTCCGCAATGGAAATCTTGGTATTATGGATTATTATAAGATGAAAAACATCCAGGCTGACACCTCAATGCGTGAAAATATAGCTAAGCCGATTGGCGGATCTACCAGCAAACCACTGGGTGATTAAAGAGAAATCATTCACCACAAACTACACAGCATACCACAACTGACTGGAGAAGAATAATCTCTTAAAAAGAGTGGTTAATCTATGTAATTTGTGGTGAACTTATTTATAAAACTAAAACCTTTCAATAACATGAAAAAGTATTTTCCTTCCTCCGAATTAATCATTAATGAAGATGGTTCGGTATTTCATTTGCATGTAAAGCCGGAATGGTTGGCAGACAAAGTTATATTGGTAGGTGATCCCGGACGGGTGGCTCTCGTAGCTTCTCACTTCGAAAACAAAGAATGCGAAGTGGAAAGCCGCGAATTTAAGACTATAACCGGAACTTACAAAGGCAAGCGAATAACGGTCGTATCTACAGGTATCGGTTGCGACAACATCGACATTGTGATTAATGAACTGGATGCTCTGGCAAATATCGACTTTCAGACACGGGAAGAGAAAGAGCACCTTCGGTCATTGGAATTAGTCCGTATCGGTACTTGTGGGGGACTGCAACCCAATACACCGGTTGGAACTTTTGTCTGTTCCGAAAAATCAATCGGTTTTGATGGTCTGTTGAATTTTTATGCCGGACGCAATGCCGTTTGCGATCTTCCTTTTGAGCGGGCATTTCTAAACCACATGGGTTGGTCTGGCAATATATGCGCTCCTGCCCCTTATGTGATTGATGCCAATGCTGAATTGATTGACCGTATTGCTCAAGATGATATGGTACGTGGAGTTACCATTGCAGCGGGAGGTTTTTTCGGACCGCAAGGACGTGAACTTCGTGTTCCTTTGGCAGATCCCAACCAAAATGACAAAATCGAAAAGTTTGAATACAAGGGTTATAAAATAACTAACTTTGAAATGGAGAGTTCCGCTCTTGCCGGCCTCGGCAAGCTGATGGGACACAAAGCCATGACAGTCTGTATGGTTATAGCCAACCGTTTGATCAAAGAAGCCAATACGGGCTATAAAAATACCATCGATACATTAATAAAAACTGTTCTTGACCGAATCTGATGAATCTATCATTTGCCGCCATTGATTTCGAAACAGCCACAGGATACATGGAAAGTGCCTGTGCCGTAGGTATTGTCACCGTTACCGACGGAGAAATTACGGATGAATATTACAGCCTGATTCAACCACCGGAGAATGAATACTGGCGTGCAAATATCCTCGTACATGGAATAACCCCGGAAATGACGGAATCACTTCCGGGGTTTCATGCCATTTATCCTGAAATAAAAAAGCGGTTGCAAGGAAAAGTAATAGTTGCACATAATGAGCAATTCGACCGTAATGTACTAAAACGCACCATGCGGATGTACAGACTGGACTATGACGAGCTATTACTTCCGGAACATTGGGAATGTACCTGCCGAATCTACCGTTCTTTGGGATATAAACCAGTCAATCTGAGTGCTTGCTGCGAACGGGAGGGAATTGAACTTAAGCACCACGAAGCCCTTTCCGACGCCCGGGGATGTGCAAAACTTTATCTTAATTATCTTTGAAAGATACCGTCCGTTTAATACCCTATGGTGAAACGTTCCTGATGATGGTCCGGCTTTTCAAGTTCATCAACCATGGCAGCGGCATAATCTTCTACGGAAATATGACTGTTACCCACAATATCTACAATCATATCATCCTTACCCAGACGGTATCTTCCGGTACGTACTCCCGGAGCCATATCTGCTGCCGGTGAGAAGAAGACCCAATCAATCTCTTTTTCCTTCTTCAAGAAATCAAGGTAGAAATCACTTAAAGCCCTCACCCCGGGCAATATTTTTTCGGGAACTTCTCCCGAATCAACGAGACGAATACCCGGAGCAATAAACAATGAACCGACCCCTCCCACCATTAAAAAACGGTTGACTCCGGCCTTTTTCACACCATCAATAATCGTTAGATAGACCTCAATGGTTTCCTTATATATATTAGGATTATTCCAACCCGGATTAAAAGCACTAATCACGGCATCGGCACCTTGACAAACTTCACAAACTTCATCTAATGAAGAGACATCGGCTCTCTTCACTTCCAGATTTTCATTCTCAATCTTAATTTTTTCAGGATGACGAACTACCGCCGTCACATGAAATCCACGGTTCAAAGCTTCATTTAGAATAGCCGAACCCACGAAGCCGCTGGCTCCGATTATCACAACTTTCTTCATAACTCAATTTATCTATATAGTATTATTTGTTTTCTACATAACACTCTATATCATAAATTGTTGCATCGAAAAACAGGCTTATCTTCCCTCCTGCAAATAAGCTCCGATAGTTTCTCTCAGCTTTTCCAGAGGATAAGGTTTCGCAATCACTTCGTTACACCCTGCTTCAATAGCCTGCTCCCCTTCCGGACAGAATGCATATGCTGTAACCGCAATAATCGGTATCTCTTGCGAAATTGCACGAATTTTAGTTGTCGCCTGAATACCATTCATCACCGGCATTCGGATATCCATCAGAATCAAATCGGGCTTCTCACGCATGAAACTTTTTACTGCTTCCTCTCCATTTGGCACCCAAAGAATTGTATATTCTTTCTTCAAAAAGGCATTAATCTGCAGATAACCGGACTCCACATCTTCCGCTATCAGTATCTTCTTCTGCCGGTTGCTCAGTCCCACAGTGACGGTTGCATTTCCTCTTTCCGCAACCGTTACTTTTTGCTCTTGCTTATTGGGCAGATAAAGAGTGAAAGTACTCCCTTTCTCAAGCTCGGATTCCACTTCGATCCGACCTCCTAACCGTTCCACAATACTTTTACAGATAGGTAAACCCAATCCTGTACCTTGTACAAAATCATTCAACTTCTCAAAACGGGTAAATATCAAAGGGAGCTTATCTTTAGAAATGCCACAACCGGTATCTGCCACATAAAATTTCACCCATTCTTCCTCTTTTACAAGTCCAAAGGTGATGCTCCCCTCAATCGTATTTTTAATTGCATTCGATAAGAAATTAAACAATACCTGTGTTACACGATTTCTGTCCGTCGAAATCCAGATTTCATCTGATGGACGAATCACATTTAGTTCGACCCCTTTCTTCATTTTAAGACGGTGTACCTTATACACTTCATCTGCCAGCCCGCTTATTTCTGTCAACTGACAGTGCATTTCCGATTTACCAGACTCTATGCGTGACAAATCAAGAATATCATTGATCAGTTGCAGCAATAGATTACTATTCTGCTGGATAATCCCTAAATACTCCTCTTTCTCCTTTTCATCCTCAGTCAGAGCTATTATCTCCGAGAAACCGACAATCGCATTCAAAGGAGTACGTATTTCATGGCTCATATTAGCAAGAAACAGCGATTTCATCCGGTCTGCCTCTTCTGCCCGCTGTTTAGCATCAAGCAATTCTTGCGAGCGCCGTATCCGGTCACCTATATCATGAATCAGAGCTAATACCTTATTCCCCTCAAACGGAGCAATACGCGCCTGAAAATAATGCCTGCCGGTTTCTACATCTAAAGGATATTCTATTTCTTTCAGTTTTCCACTTTTCAGACATTCACGTATACTACTGATAAACAATTCGCTGACCTCCGCTGAATAAATAGATCTCCCATCTGCTCCTTTCAAGACTTCTACCGGATGTAATAGTTCCGTACCGGGTGCCATCAATACATCCGTAATAAAGAAATTATCATCAAAAATAAATATAAACTCAGGGAGTGCCTCAATGATTTTCCGGTTTCGCTCTTCAAGCTGTCTGATCTGCACTTCTTTTTCACAGCGTGAAGTAATATTGGCAGTATATGCTATAATTTTATCAGAACCATTCTCCTTATTCTTCTTATACGCAATGAAATTATCTTCAAGCCAAATTGTTTCTCCATGCTCTCCCAAGCAACGCACTACTATTTGAGAAGTCTTTGTATCCGACTCAAGCATGCGGTTAAAAGCTGTTTGATAAGAAGTAACATCATCCGGATGAGCAAACCGATAAAAGTCATTAATTTCTCTGAAAACAATTCCTGCTTCCTTTAAACCCAAGATACTAAGATATTCATCTGTAAAATTACATTCGCCCGTGGGAATATCGTATTCCCAGAATGCAATCTGATGTCCGGCCAAAACAGAAGTGATCTTCTGGTAATCCTCTTTTAATTTTTCAATATTCTCCATCCCCGAAAATGAATCTTTTGCGTGTCCCATAGCCATAAAATTTGTCTTGCTGTATGCGAGCAAAGATAAAATAATAAAGCATAACTTCTATCTGTTTACTCTGTTTTTTACAGAGAAAGCTCTATCTTTGCCACTCAAAATGAAATAGATAATGAATCAAGACACAATTTGCGCCATAGCAACCGCTCAAGGAGGAGCCATCGGAAGCATTCGTGTTTCCGGTCCTGAAGCAATAACCATCACCAGTCGTATTTTTACTCCGGCTAAATCCGGAAAGCTGCTGAGTGAACAAAAGCCTTATACGCTAACTTTCGGCCGAATTTATAACGGAGAAGAACTGATAGACGAGGTTCTCGTCAGCCTTTTCCGGGCCCCACATTCCTATACGGGGGAAGACAGTACTGAAATCACTTGTCACGGCTCATCCTATATTCTACAGCAAGTAATGCAATTGCTGATAAAAAACGGATGCCGTACCGCACAGCCGGGAGAATACACTCAACGAGCTTTCCTCAATGGTAAGATGGATTTAAGTCAGGCCGAAGCTGTAGCCGACCTAATAGCCTCATCTTCTGCCGCCACCCATCGTCTTGCTCTGAGTCAAATGCGTGGCGGATTTAGCAAGGAATTGGCAATATTGCGCGAGAAACTATTGAACTTCACATCAATGATTGAGCTGGAATTGGATTTCAGTGAAGAAGATGTGGAATTTGCCGACCGATCTGCCTTGCGCCAGTTAGCTGACGGAATTGAGAAGGTGATTGCACGCCTGGTAGACTCGTTCAGTGTAGGAAATGCTATAAAGAATGGTGTTCCGGTAGCTATTATCGGAGAAACCAATGCAGGAAAATCTACCTTACTTAATGTTCTGTTGAACGAAGATAAGGCAATTGTCAGTGACATTCACGGCACAACACGCGATGTCATTGAGGATACTGTAAATATAGGTGGTATCACTTTTCGCTTTATCGATACAGCCGGCATTCGGGAAACTAACGATATGATTGAAAGTCTGGGTATCGAACGAACTTTTCAAAAGCTCGATCAGGCAGAGATTGTACTATGGATAATTGATTCAGCAGACGCAATCTCACAGCTAAAACTACTCTCCGATAAGATTCTTCCTCGTTGTGAACACAAACAATTGATTTTAGTCTTTAATAAGGTAGAACTGATAAATGAAACTCAGAAAAATGAACTGACCTCACAACTTTCCGAGCATGTCGGTTCGGAAATAGAATCTATTTTTATTTCTGCGAAACAACGTCAGCACACGGATGAACTCCAACAAAAACTTATAGCAGCTGCCCATTTACCAACAGTCACACAGAATGATATTATTGTAACGAATGTCCGTCATTACGAAGCGTTGACACGTGCGTTGGATGCAATTCACCGGGTACAAGAAGGATTGGACGCAAATATTTCCGGGGATTTTCTTTCACAAGACATACGTGAATGTATTTTCCATTTATCCGATATAGCAGGGGAAGTGACCAATGATATGGTGCTACAGAATATATTTGCACATTTTTGCATCGGTAAGTAGGATATTGTAATCAACTGCAATGAATTAGAACCAACTATAATGAAGTCGCTGAAAATCAGCGGCTTTTTTATTTGCCAAAAATCCAGCTATAAACAGTTGGATACTGTTGTTCACCATATTTTTCTACCGTATTTCTACCGCGGAACAATTAAGGGCTTTTGCCCGATGTCACACTGACGCATTTGTTGACGTGTGTTGACAATGGTTTACGTGAGTAGACAAAAAGGGAAATAATCCGAGCTGTAAAAAGCTCATGTTTCACTAAAATATGGAGAATAACAAAAATGGAAGTAAAAAGAATCTGCCAGTGGTGCGGCAAGCCTTTCATGGCAAAAAAGACCACTACCAATTATTGTAGTCCGCAATGTTCCAAAAGAGGTTATAAACACCGGATGAAGGAACGTAGAATGGAAATGCGCGAATTTCAGGAAATGATGGAGGTAAAGAACAAACTGGAGAGCCAGGAATACTTTACCTTTTCTCAAGCAGCCAAACTAATGGGCGTTTCTCGCCAGTATGTCTATAAACTGGTAAAGGAGGACAAACTTCGTGCATCAAGGTTAAGTTCAAGAATGTCGCTCATCAGAAGAACCGACATCGAACTGATGCTGAAAACAAAACCTTATGAAGTTCTCAGACCAAAAGATGAATTTGACGTTACCGAGTATTATACAGCTGAACAGATTGCGGAAAAGTACAAAGTCAACGCCAAATGGGTGTGGACCTATACCCGGCAAAACAATGTTCCCAAGGTCAGAATCCGCCAGTTTAATTATTACAGTAAAAAGCACATAGATGCGGCATTTGCCAAATATAAGACTGATGACGCCTTGACCGAATGGTACACTCCGGAAGAAATCGAGAAAAACTATGGGATGACACGTGTAGCCATCCGTTCACATGTTTACCGCAACAACATCCCTTCAAAGAAAGAGCACGGCCAGATATTCTACTCAAAACTTCACTTCGATCTGTCCAAGAAGACAACCGAAGATGATTCTTCAGAATACTATACCGTGCAGGAAGCCATGAAGAAGTATAGTCTCACACGGGATTCTGTTTACGGCATTCTGCAATTCCACGAAATAAAACGGGAGAAGAAAGGGCGCTTTGTGAGATTCCTGAAAGTGGAATTTGACCACATTATGGGCGCCAGATAATGAATCTGTACAGACAGATATACAGACTGGAAAATGATTTTATGCTGAATACGGTCTGCATAAAGTCATTGTGCATCTTCACCGCAAAATTTAAGTCAACTAATAACATTTGTAACTATGTCAGAATGTAAAACTGTAACTTTGAGAACCCGCCCGTTAAAAAATGGTATGCTTTCCTTCTATCTGGACTATTATCCGGGCTACCGTGACCAGGACACGATGAAGACTATCCGTCACGAAGGTTTGAACATTTATATCTATGCCAACCCAAAGAACCAGCGGGAGCGTGACTTCAATGCAACCATGTCAGAGAAAGCAGAAGCCATACGATGCCGGCGCTTTGAAGCTATCGTAAACGAACGTTATGATTTCTTCGACAAGAGGAAATATAAGGCAGATTTTCTGGAATACTACCGTAAGCAACTTCCCAAGCACGACCAGAAATGGGAATTCGTTTATCAGCACTTCTATAACTTCGTACATGGCAAATGTACTTTCGAAGAAATTGATGTGGAGCTGTGCAACAAGTTTCGTGAATATCTGCTCAATGCCAGACAGCTAAAACGGGATGGATATATTACACGAAACTCAGCGTCCGGCTACTGGTCCACATTCAGAGGATTCCTGAAGATTCTCTACCGCAATCGGCTGATCAAGTCAAACATAAATGATTTTCTGGAAAAGATTGAACCGGAAGATGTGGTAAAGGACTATCTGAGTGTAGAGGAATTGTACTGTCTGGCCGAAACACCATGCAAGATACCAGTTCTAAAAACCGCTTCCCTCTTTTCGTGCCTGACCAGTTTGAGACTCAGTGACATACTTACTCTCTGCTGGGAGGAAATTGTTGATTTTGCAGCAGGAGGGAAATGTGTACACACCATCACACAGAAGACAAAGACGGAAGACATCATCCCCATTAGTGATGAAGCCCTGAAGCTGATAGAATACTCACCAGAGAAGAAGGGTTTGGTATTCAAAGGTCTGAAAAGGTGCTGGACCCAGGTTCCCATGAAGGAATGGATTCGTTCTGCCGGAATCACCAAGAATATAACATTCCATTCGTATCGTAGAACATTCGCAACCCTGCAAGGGGCGGCTGGAACCGACATTCGTACCATACAAAGTATGATGGCTCACAAGAGCATAACCACGACCCAAAGGTACATGAAAGTAGTGGACAGCAACAAGCGTGAAGCGAGCAATAAGATTACCCTAAAAAGGAAAGAATAGCAGTCTGTATCCTATATAAATAATATGCCTAAAGTATGATTATAGTATGATTTAGAGTATGATTTTCGTACTTTAGGCTTATTTTTCTTAAAATCTCAACGATTATCTGTCACTAATTACAACTATTTGGAAATAGAAAATATATTTGCCATAAAAACTAGTACATATAATTACAGAACATGACAAACAATATTAAATTATCGGCACGAAAGACAAGTTTCATACTTGCAGTAAGTTGTATCCTTTTTTCAGTAATTGCAACATATCTGTACATTAATCACTAGATAGATCTGACCAGATATACAACACCTATAATATTAGGAACCGTTGTAATAATCATAACGTGCGGAGGATTACAACGTGTATTCTATATATTCCTTACGGATGAATGTCCGCAGATCTTTTCTGATAATCAAAGAAATTCTATACCTGACAAGGTTATTCCCAAACCAGATATGATAATTGAAAAATGCAATGAACCGACTGTAGAAGTTTCAGGTTTAGAAATTATTGAAGTTAGCAATGCAACAGAAGTTATTTCAATGATTGAGTTACCAGAAAAGACAAAAAATACTGATATTACAGAAAACAAAGCTACCAGCTCTGAAATCGTTACATCCATTACAATATCAGAGAAGCATGATGATTCGAAAGAAATAAAAGTTTTGGAGCAACAACCTACCTCAGAAGTTAAATCCGAAGCTTTTTCATATCTCCAGGGATTCGAAAGCCGTATGGAAGAAATTCAGAAGGAAGAACTAGAGAGAAAAAAAATGATTATAAAGGCTATTCATGAATATGTCACCTATTCTACCGCAAAATTTCTTACCAAAGAGAATCTGCTTATACTACATGAAAACATAGACCATTTGGCAAGTGGGCAATCAGATTTGTATAAACCCATCCGTTCAAAAATGGAAACTCCTCTTACATCACCTTCATTAAGACATTTTGTCTGGAATATAGGCGAACGGTTAGGCATATCATTATCAGAAAGAGCCAATTTCATAAAAACCATATTTCCTAATGAATTAAAAAATGCAACCTTGGGATACCTTGTCAAGAATCTCAAAGATACCATACACAGTCAGATTCCTATTGACAGTCCAAAATATGATGATTTCAAATTTGATTATACTCTTATAAACAAAGCGCAGTGTGATAAAAAATGAATTAATACAGACCGGAAAATGATTCTCGTCTCCTATTTTTCTGCATAATGTCATTGATTTAGTTTGTGGCATATTCAAACACAATAAATAAAAACATTATGCATTTCAAAAATTTAACCTTTAACGATTTACCTACAGTCGTAGGTGAATTATGTAAGAGAATTGAAAGTCTGGAAACTGTATTGAAAAACAGTCTGGCAGTCCAAAACAAAGTCAAAGAGAACCATCACGTTCCTATGACAGTGGATGAAGTATGTACCTACCTTGGCATATCCAAATCCTCATTTTATTATAAGGTCAAGCATGGGGGCATTCCTGTAATCAAACAAGGCAAACATCTTTTTGTCTATCGTGATGAACTGGACAAATGGCTTGAGACCGGAAGAAAGGTACAGGTTCCACTGACTTTTGAAGAAGAACAGGCACAGATGCTTGCTGCCACCCGTCGTAAGGCTAACCCTAAAAACGTGTAAAGCCTATGGACAAGACAGACATTAGAATTCCTACTGACAAGGAATTGACCGCTTATATGGAGGAATCTGCTGTAAGTGCAAACGGAGCTTATGAACAGTCACCGGTTGTATTGATGGTAGATGATGCCGCAATCGGTACACTGGGGAACTTCAGTGCCTCTATAGGCAAGGCCAAAAGTAAGAAAACTTTTAACATAACAGCCATTGCAGCATCGGCATTGAAAAACGGAACAGTGCTGAAATACCGTTCATCATTTCCAGAGGATAAGCGAACTGTTCTGTACATTGATACAGAACAAGGACGCCATCATTGCCAAAAAGTATTGAAAAGAATCCTGCGCCTTGCCGGACTCCCAGAGGATAAGAATCCAGATAATCTAATTATGCTGGCTTTGCGCAAGTACGCCCCTCCGATACGTCTGGCTATAATCGAACAGGCTATCGGCACAATCCCCGATCTCGGACTGGTGATTATAGATGGCATCCGAGACTTTCTTTATGACATCAATTCCCCCAGTGAAGCGACCGATATTATTTCCAGATTCATGCAATGGACTGATGACCGCCAAATTCACATACATACCATTCTCCATCAGAACAAGAATGACGAGAATGCCCGTGGTCACATCGGCACGGAACTGAACAACAAAGCTGAAACAGTCATGCAGGTAGAAGTGGACAAGATGGACAGGACAGTAAGTGTAGTCGAAGCCATTCATATCCGTGACAGGGAATTTGAACCGTTTGCTTTCCGTATAAACGATGAAGTCTTACCAGAACTGTTGGATTCTTATCAGCCCCAGGAGAAGAAAATCGGAAGACCTGCAAAAGAGCCGTTTGATCCGTACAAGGAAATTTCCGAGAGCGTGCATCGGGCAGCTCTGGACGCAGCTTTTACAAACGTCTGTATTACCTGTTATGACGATTATCTGGAACGACTGAAGGAAGGATATGCCCTGCAGGACATTAAGCTGGGACATAATAAAGCGGTTAAAGTTGCCACCTTCCTCAGTAACAAAAGGATGGTCATAAAAGAGGGAAAGGAATATAAAATCAACCCAGACAGCCATTATTGAATCCGGCTTTACTTTATTGGCAGTGTGTACATATTAGAATAAAGCAAAGTCATAAAGATGTTAATAGGAAATATTCATCTTCTCCCCTTTTATTGGATACCCAGAATACTGATATCATTTATGGTACCAGTTGAAATGCCGATTTCATTTGTATATACGACACGGCTTGCCGTGCAGTTTCAACAGGTATCTGTTGCGAGATATGCCAAGGTATAACCTCCACTCCGTTATGGTTGTACATTGGCGCTCTCACCGGCTCAGCCACTTCGCTGGTGCGGTACTCGCAGGCTCGCACCTTAACCCGTTATAATATTAGATTCTCATGGAAAAAGAAATAATAAAACAAACAGAACGAGACTCCGGACAATAGGAGAACCGTATTTATCGGGGCCAAAGTCAGCCCCCGACAGAAAGAACATATCAAGTCAATGGCCGAACAATGCGGAATGACCGTAAGCGATTATCTGCTTGCACGGGCATATAATTATAAGCCAAAGGCAAGACTCACCAAAGAGGGAGCTGCACTTCTGCAGAATCTGGACAACTGCCGTGCTGACCTGGTGAAATACACATCAGCCCTTCATGGAATGAGTGCAAGCCAACGGCACATGATGTTCAACCAGATTCCATTTATGGTGAACTGGCTGAAGGAGCTTGGCAATGTGGCAGAAAATGTCTGCCAGTTCCTAAATTCCGTAAAAGAGCCGAACATTATTCCAACCAATAATAAAACTGAAGAATCATGATCGCAAAGGCTAAAGCAATATCGCATGGCATAAACGACATCCGTTATATAACCGGCGAATCACATAATAAAAAACATCCGGAAAAAATCTATCGGATATTGGATAATATGATGCCATCGGAACCAGATGCAATGGGTGTCTGGAATTCCATGCAGCTTACTCTTTCCCGCTTCCGCCCAGTGAAGAACTCAGTCATCAGAATAGAACTTAGTCCGTCACCCGAACATACCAAGGATTTCACCATTGAAGACTGGCAAAAACTTTGGCAGGATTTCGCCATAGAGTTTGACAAACAGGTGTTCAAAGACAAGGACGGAAAAATACGAAACTGTCCGACCAATCTGGCCAACAGCAAATACACAGTCTGGCTCCATATGGAATCCTATAGCGGAGTTCCTCATCTTCATGCTGCTGTCTGCCGGATGGATGAAGACGGACAGATCAACAACGACCACAATATACACCTTCGTGCTCAATGGGCAGCGGAAAGAGTGGCAAAGAAACGTGGATGGATAACAGCAAAACAGGTAAGAAATATCAACACACCATTAGTTACACGGGATTGTATGAATGTCCTTAAATCAATGTCATCATGGTCATGGGATGAATACAAAGCAGCATTGACAAAGAAAGGATACACCATACATGAGCGAAAGGACGATGATGATATTCTTCACGGATATGCTATCATGAAAGGAAAGACGAAATACAAAGCTTCCGATCTGGGCATTGGTAGAAACCTGATGGTTTCAAAACTTCCTGCCACATGGGAGAAACTTCATTATAGGCTAGGCATTGCAGCGAATAACAAACCTAAAGACACTGATTCGAAACAGATTCAGAAGCCATCGGCATCCGCTGATTATACCAAATATAAGATCTACAATTCGAATACGGTTCCCTATACATTGAGTCACGAAGGTCAGGAACATCGGTTCTACATTCCAGAAAAAGTGCTCAACCATTTTAACGATGAATTTGATTATCGTTTCTTCTCCAATTCACAGGAGTTAACCGATATGGCAGTAGCAATATTTGTCGGATTGCTGGAAGTTCCCAATGCGCCAACCGGAGGTGGCGGTGGTTCACAAAGCGAATTGCCATGGAGAGATAAGGACGAGGATGATCTCTTATGGGCAAAAAGATGTGCCCGTGCTGCCATTCGTACCTTAGGAAAGAAACCGAAAACTGGATTAAAACGATGAGCTTATGAAAAAGAAATTTGATTTTACCGCTGAAATGAAGGAAGCGCAGGCTACCAAAAGTACTCCTCAAAATGAATATCTTGAGGAGGAAAAACGTCTGCTTGGCATAAACGTAAAAGAACTTGCCGAGTTGAATGACAATGTGTATGGATTGAGGACGGATCTTACCGCATTGGTAGATTTATTAGGAAAATACAAACTGTCTATTACTCAGGATACGCAAGAGCAGGCTGTAAAATTTGGCAATACCGTTCTTGGCCAATTCATTGATCAAATTGAAACCAAGTGTACAGAGGCAGAGCAGAGGATTGCTCAAATGGATAACCGTATTTCTCTATCATATAAAGCATTTTATATTTTGATTGTCATTCTAATAGCCCTATCCTCTTTCTTGGTCTGTATGATCATGGCGAATGTAGAATTTTTGCATTCTTGGTTAATTTGGAGGATGGTTGCTATATGTGGGCTTATTGCGATCTTGGGAATTACGATGGTGGTAGTAGTTCATAAGTTACTTGGGAATAAAACCTGATGAAAAAATATTAAACAATAGCTTTCTGTTCTAAAAAATATGTGACAAGAATTATAGTTTTCAAGTTGTAACTCTTGTCACACATTTTATTTATCATTTATTTTTAACTTTTCATTTCAAGCATAGCAAGTATTAACAAAATTTCAATCGAGTACTTTATTAATTATAAATACTTTAAGCCTACATTAGAATTATAATGAACTAAAATCCTACACGAAAAACTCAAATTAGCGGGAAAAGAAAAGTTTTGACTTGCAGATAATATTATGTGGTTGGAAATTATTCAAGCTCGGTATACTCCCTATTATTCAAAGAATCAAAATGTTTAAGTTCCCTATTCATTTCATCTTGATTTATCAAGAAAGAAGGACAAGATTTTGCTCTTGCAGTATCATGTTGCTCAAACCGGTCTATTCCTAAATATTTATACAAGCGGCATAGTTTTCCTGAGCCGTCATAGCTATCAACAAAATTTTTACAGTATAAACAATTCTTAATACCAAATCTTTTATACCCTTGATATTTAACCATTTCATATACTCCAAAAGCAACAGGTGTATGAATGCATATTTCCAAAAGAGATTGTTTCCTAACTTTAGCTATATTCTTACACAAAGATGTGTCTTGATAACATTGTGACTTACCGGATGCATATAGAATATAACGAGAAAATTCTATCTCTTGTGTAATATTTTTAGCATTATAGTCCTCCGACTTGAATCCCCAAAACGTTGTTTCACTTATATTTTCAGATTCTATTCCTTCTAGGAGCCTGCTATCACATTTAGAGGATTCAATGAAACCATCATCGACAATTCTTTAAATGTCATTTTCAGATTCAATCTTAACTTCAATAATTTTACCACCATTATGCAATTTAGATACATCACTTGCATGAGTAACAAAGAATTCAATATATATAGGCGCCAATTGAGGCTTCTTAGACGAAAATATTTTCAAATCAGAGCGTCTGTTAATTGAATCATACTGTATTTCTTGTTCACATGAGTCATAAAACTCTTTTAAATTGAATCTTTTATGAGTTGATATATAACAATTTCCATTTCTAACGAATGCACATGTCTTTACATGTGGGCAATATGAACGATACTCAAAACCAACATTAAATACTTCTTTAAATAGAAATGCCTCTTGAACTCTTAATTTTGCCAACTGATGCAACATAGTCTCATATGCATTTTCACAATCTACTCCAGAAGCATGAGCAAAATGATGGACACGTTTCATTCCACCATTTTTCGCTACCAATTTTTCCTTACATGATAGACAATAACAATTGCAAAGCTGCCCTGTGTCAACTTCGTCTATATAGACAAGATTACCAATTGAGTTTAATGCGTATGTTAGTAAACCTTTCCGATGCATAAGCAGTACTTCCTCTAAACCTTTTATTAATTATTTTGCTAATAGTTGTATAGGTAATCACAGATTTTAATGAATATTTTGTGATCGTTAATTATATAGATGGAGTTCTTTATTTTATACCTTCATAATAAATATTTAGTGGCTATTCTAATCCCCAAAAGTAGTATAAAGTTTGAATATATTCCTTATCATAAGATATCGCTACTTTTTCTTACTATCTGGTGTCATAGAGTTCAACTCGCAAGCATTACTCACGAGTTGGACTACATAAATTTTCAACTTGTGTTTTAGCCAACATCAAGAGTTTCATGTTTCAATCATTATTAATTCTTTTCTCTGTATCTATAGCCGTTAAATTTCATTTAGAACATTCTACTACTCAAACAATATACACTTAGCATTCATTGTAGGATTTTATTAATATTTTTACTTATAATACCCTTACTGCACTATCCGTTTTTATATAATATAGCCAATAACGCATTTTAATAAATCATTATTATATACGATATAGTCCTACTAGATTCTTAAAGAATCCGTATTCTTCATCTACTAGAGCTCGTCTGTCTAATCCCATATTCTGATATTCACACGAAGTCTCAGAAACCATGGTACAACCAAAACATGATGCTCTATTTAAGCTATCTTCATTTTCCCAACATAAAGGATCTGAAGAACAATTTACTGCACGTTTCATTGCAGATTCAATAATACTACTAATAAGTCGAGGCTGTCCTTGCCATACAAGGCCTCCCATACTGCCTTCTGCTCCATCTGCTGTATAAATAAGCACGCCACACATTTTGTCTGAGTAATATAGCCGCTCACTCAAACTTGCAGTAGGGTAACCACAAGTAAACTCAAGTTCTTTCATTAACACATGGCTAAATGTATGAAGTAGATAAAATTTAGCTCTTCCGTAAAGAGAAATCTCCTGGTATAAAAATTCTCCTAATGCCCCATTATCAAGTTGACATTTATAATGATCATTTAAATCATTTTCTTCAGCCCACTTTTCAATAGTAGCCATATCAAATGCAAAAAACAAGCCTTCACCATATATTTGATTAGCAGGTAATACATATATGTCAGACGGTATTCCATCAAAAATGGGCTTCATCTCATCACCTGGTGCCACAATCTTCCCACTATCATCAAGTTTAGATGTTGGCATGTTTACTCGACCAAAGCCTAACTGTGTATTTGTAAGAGAAACTGTATTCACCTGTTTAATTGTTTTAAAATATGGCTGTAAAGAGTTAGGAATAATAATTTCATTAAACTCTAATCCTTTAGATTTTCGATTGGGTTCATGAATATCAGTGAGAACTTCAAATTCTGTTAACCGATATGTTGCAACAGGATCATTATCTTCGTCTTCTACAATTAATCCAAGAAACATATTTTTGATATTTTCATAATCAAAATCTGTCAGACTACACTGCCAGTTAAGATTTGCATCCTCAATAAATTCATCACAATCATTATACTTTTTTTTCCAAAATTCTTCTTGAGTCATTTCTGCCCTTCTAGTAACCATTGTATTATATTTCTCAGTTACTTTACTTAACACCATACGAGCCTGATCATTCAGCTGCCCAGGCTTTAATGGAATAAAATCTTTAGGAATATATAAACTACTAAAACCACTTGCATAGTATATGCTATTACTAGTTACCATTGCTACTTGCATCTTAGTCTTTTGGCCAGTAGACAAGCATCGTTCATATGCATTATCTTTGTTAACCCATGGACGTTCACCTCGACAATAAGGTTTAATATTCATTATACCAGCTAATGAAACAGAATAACCGCATTTTGAACATTTTAGTGTGCCCCACGATTCTGCTTGGTTACGAGAATTAAGCCATTTAATATTATGCTTACCTCCACAACTACAATCTTCACAGTCGTAACCAAACAATTCGAAACCTGCATCATCATCCATTTTCTCATGTTTAAGAGACGCACAGAAGAACTTATACCATGGGATATCTGATATATGGCCATTTGGGCAAATAAGAATAAGTGGAACTGGTTTTAATAGACCATATTCTACATCATCATGTAAAACTTCAGCCTTTATTTTTCTATAAGTTTTCTTATTAGGATCGCGTGGAGGAACAAAATATGTCATTTTCCCATCATTACATTTACGAATTTGCCATTCCTTACGCCACTCATTAAGAGGTTTGATTTCAGAATTAGCAGAAATGAACCACTGAGGAAAATTAATAGCAGGGATATAAAACATATCTTCGCCTAATTCAGTTCCAAATCGCGCTTTAATAGATTCATAAAGTGGATTACCTTTACGTTGTATTTGATTAAATGAATTCAGTTGAATATGAGGTATTGCAACAAAACATTTTAATTGGGTAAACCCTTTTTTCACATTTAAAAAATCCACAAAACGCGGATCTTCAATCAATTCAACACCACATTCTTCTTGAATTTTTTGGATATTTAATGTTTGTGATTGTATCTCCTTTATTTTATTTGATACCACCTCCACAAATTTCCAGTTATTAATACTTAATGGCATAATAAAACCGCCCCACTTGGTAGTAATAATAGATCCTACACCTGCAGCAGTAGACAAGATTTTATACTTGCCCATAGATTGATTATATTGATTCTCTTTACGTATATCCATAATATTATTTATTTAAAATGTGAAGGACAGCTTCAGGTTCAACTAATCTTAATGCGGATGGTACTATCCATTTGCTAGCAGCTTTTTGCTCCGAATAATCATCTGTAGAAACTAACAGAGATACCTCTTCAGCACCTTTTCGCCCAGCTGCATAATAGACTAGAGAATCACCATATTGTTCTGCTTTATTTACCCATTGGTCAAGACTTATATCTATCCATTCATATATGTAAGATAATTGCTCTTTTGTTATGATTTCGTGCTCTAGTGCATGTAATGTAGAATCAAGAGCCTGAGTCCTTGCGTAACGATTCTCAAAATACTTTTTCAGCTCAGATTTTAATTCTGTTGCGATTGGAATGGACATTTTATTTGCATCTTTGCGATCAGCAAGATTCTTGTATAAATGTCTAATTATAGTAGCCATATATAAAGGCATATACTTTTCTACAGCCTTTGGTGAAAAAGGAGTGATGGAGATTGGCTCAACATAATAATATAACTTTTCATGAAATTCTCTAAACTTTTCAAAATGAGACATATCTCGAGAACGAAAAGGATTATGTAACGTTAAGACTAATCCTTCCTTATCACGTGCGACACGAGAGCTTGCTTGAATGTACTCAGCGATATTTCTAGGCATAGAATTAATTATGATTGTATTAAAACGGCTTACATCAAGTCCCACTGATATCATATTTGTTGCTAAAATATAATCAGCAGGAAGAATTGCACTATTATATATATTTGTTTCACCTTCTTTTAAATATGGCAATCGCTTATTAGGATCCCATTTTATTGTTTGTACTTTTGTTAATTCTTTTACTGCATCACCACCAGATAAACGACCAGTCAACTCAGTCTTAGAGAATACTTCGTTATATGCATAAAAACATTCCAACATATCAGTAAATCGAAGTACTCGTTTAAATAAACGACGAGTATACTTAGTAAATTCAAGATAGAATTGAGCATCAGTCTTTCCTACCTCTTTTAATGAGTTGAAATAAGAAATTATCGAATAATAATAGTCTGCAGCCTCTATAAATGACTTATCATTAATCTCTAACAATGCTTTATTTTTACGTTCATATAGTGCTCGATGTACAAATAAAATTGCAGCTAAACGCATTTGAGTAGTCATCTGAGTACGTCCAGTAGGCATTATACCAATATATTTGCGTTTAGAAACGTACGACCAATTATCATTTTCTCCTTGTTTATCCCTTTTATAGAAAGCAAAAAACGAGTCATCATAATCTATTCCATTTTTAGGAAAGATACAAATATCCCGATCATATAGAGCTCGCACTTGAAAACTGGTATTACGTGTGGTAGCTGTTGATGATATAATCTTAGGACGAATCACAAGCCCATCCTGCCTTTTGTATGAACACAACTGATCAATAGCTGCTTCAAACAAACTTACTGCAGAACCCAATGGACCTAATAACAAATGTAATTCATCTTGAATAATCAAATCTGGTGGATTGCATCCTGTCCCATTTCCGAATAAACGTCTAGAATCTGCACACGCTTCATTTACATTAACTCGGCGTGCAAGTTGAGCAAATTTATCTACAGTCCCAAATAGTAATGTTGGCGGCTCTTCATATATATGGTCATCACAAAGTCTGATAGGCAGATAGTTTCGTTTTCCATATGTACATTTTTTGTTACTACATCCAAAATAATAATGATCAACAGATACTTCTTTCTCTCTAAGCAAAGAGCCACACCAAGGACAACGATCTAGTGGTATTTGTCCATGTCCTCCATCAGAAACCCAGTTTTTTCGAATTTCTTCAGCTAGATTTTTATAATGATTAGGCAATGAACTTTCTCCAACAAATAGGCCAATAGAAATTTCTTTATCTCCTAAATTGTATTTATCCCATTTCCTAATCTGTTCTAATGCAAGAATAAGTCGTAACGCACGTTGAAATTGTTGAGTTGTAAGTAAGCGTAATGTATAGCGCATTATTGCAGCAACGCCATCGCCAGCTCCATTTTTAAGCAACAATCTACGATTTATTATGACTAATGCAATTATACCCAAATAAGACTCTGTCTTACCTCCACCGGTTGGAAACCATACAAGATCTACTAATTCATTGCGTTTTTCCCATTTTGGATCACACTTACTTTGGAAAATTCCATCAAGATTAAGCAAAATAAACGCAAGCTGGAAAGGTCGCCATGCAGCTACAACTCCAGGAAAAATTGTAGTATCTAGCGCTTTATCTTTATAATATTCAAAACTTAAAGTTTTTTCATCCTTTAAGACTTGTTCTTGATTATTACTTTTACTATGCCAAAGCTGCATAAACATAGCAGTATTCATTAATCGAAAAATCTTCATCTTATCAGGATTTGTCAAGAATTCATCAATATTATTCTTTATTCTCTGATAGTCCTTCTCACATTTAGTAATATTCTCTCGTCCAATCGAGTTGCCAGCAGCATCTAATTGCTTTATCCATATTTGATATGAATCAGCAAATTTACGAAGGCCTTCAACAATCTCAGTATCTGTATTAGAAGAAAGGACAGAAAGCCACTTAAATTGAAGATATTGATTATCTTCTACGTATTTCTTTGGTAAGAATTTGTTAGTCTTTTCATCAAAAACGTGTTTAGTCTTATCTCGTGGTTCTGGTTCTACATCAGGTGTTTCAACAGACGGCATAAACTCTGAACAAACGTGTATTATTCCATTATTATCATTGTACCAATTTGCAGAACAGATGTGGCCAATAGCATAATCTTCAATATTACGATAAAGATACTGCAAACTGCTTACTTCACAATCATCAAGTTCTGGATTTATTTCGTTTCTATATGGTATAATTTCAGAACTTGAGACGTCAATTTTAACTCCAAAAAATGTTAACTCATTAACCTTCTCTGCAACAATAGAATAGTAATGCTTAGTATCAACCTTAACCTTAGTAGAGTCATTAGCAAGCATTACTTTTAAATATGTCTTACCATTGATTCCCTTATAAATCTGTAACCATATGGACAAAGAAGCTTCGACTTCAGGAGTAAGAGTATACTCTACTATTCCTTTTGTAACACCTTCTTTAGGGGGGATTATGATCTTTCTCTTCCCTGATTCAAAATCAAAAGCAAATGCTGATAAATCAATTTCTTTACAAAAGTTTGTTCCTACCCAGAACCCGAATCCTTTAGAATCACATATGGATAGTATATCTTCAAAATAAGATAAAAAAAAAAGTTTCATATTGTTCTATTTTTTTGCAATACGAACTTTATTTTCTGCAACCTTATCCGGACTCAAATATTCACCTTCTCTGTTTACGTATTTTAGGGATTTAAATAGTCGTTCTTTATATGCACTTAAAAATTTGTTTTTATCTTGGAAAGAGCTATCTGTATAAATTGAATCATATTCTCCATTAGGATTTTTAGCTATAATTGAACAAAAATATTTATTAAGTTCTCGCATTTTATCGCGAAAATCCTTCAAGTCCTGTGCTTTATTTATAACTTTTAACAAACTTATTTTTTGTCTTGGTATCTGAAATACTGAGAAAATAAATCTTTACATTTTTCTATAGAATATACTTTCTCAAAAAAAAAAAATCATAATCTTCTATATTTACATATAAACGTGTTTTCTCAGATAACTTTCTATAATAACGTCCTGAAATTGTTATTTTAGTACTCGAAGTTAAAGATTTAATGTTTCTAACACAACAAGATATACCTATTCTATCAGGGAATCTACGACTTAGCGAATTAATATCTTCATCCTCTTCTTGATTTCCTAAATCCCTCATGTCATCTCCTTGTTCGTCCGAATCCTCATCTGATAAATTTTCATCACCAATATTTTCATCACCAATATTTCCATCGTCGTTCATTTCGTATTTTCGATCAGACATAAGTAATGACTGATTATCTTTTCGTGGGAAAAGAATACCTGTACTATAAATAGAGCCTGGCGTTGTATTAAGTACTTCACATACAAGTTCTTTCTCATTTTCATTAGAAACATATACTCCAAAATTATTTCCGCAACCACCTGGACCTATTAACTGTTCCTGAATGAAAGATTCCAATGAATTTCTTTTATCTTTGATCATAACTTATGGATTTAATTAGTCTAAAATTTATAGTGCCGTCTTTTATAAGATCTAAAATAATCTTAATATCATTTTCACTACCAATATTAAGATAATCAAGAACTTCATTACTTAACTCTTTATAGGCTTTCTTCATGTCAGTTTCAAGTAAACAGTGAATTAAAAATGTCCTGAAAATTACATTTTTACCTTCAGTATTTGTACTTATTCTTGACTTTCTATGTCTTAACATTCGAGTATATAATCCCTCTATTTGAAGATATTCTTCAATCACTCTCTTTTGCATACGTCTACTACGAGGAAGTACTGAATTTTCAGATGTGTCTAACCATCGTTTAAATGAAATAAATTGTATCCTTTCAGCTGGAAGAAGTGGTTTCATTATATCATTATAAACAACTTGTTCTCCATATTGTGCTACTCGATGCCCTAAAAGGATCTTCCACATTTCTCGGCTTGATAGTTTCTCTTCATCAGTTAAGCAATACTTTGGATTATTTCGTATCATTAATTCACCTTCACCTGCTCTACGTTCCTCATTATCAAGAAGATCTTCAAGTGATTGATAAAAATCTGTCAATGGTTGAATTGAAATAACTGTTGGGTCTTCAAAATCACGTAAAACATCTAGAATTGTACAAATTGAAATTTCATCCATATATTTACATAAAACAAAATCATATTCATCTAACACTTTATGCTGACGTGGTCCAAATGAAACTTTCACTCTGTTTTGTTCAACTCCTGATTGCCTGTCACGAACATTTTGTTCATCTTCATCTTCTTTGGGCTCAATACCTATTTTTATCGGTTTATCAGGAAGCTGTATACCGTTTTTCACGTATCTAACACGATAGTTTGAATTTAGAAGTAATCTTAATTGTTCTTTATAGCGATAAGAATACCAACTATAACGAGGATCAAATACAATCTTATTATTTATTTGTAGAACACTTTGTCCAGGATTAAGATGATACTGATCAAAAGAGTTTGGATATATTGCCCAACTCCGTCCCGTACAATGATTAAGCATTGATAGAACAAGGATCTTTTGTTCATGTATTGAATTTAAGAAAACTAAGCCATCTTTATGAGCTTTAAAATTCTTAAATGTATAAAAATTAACCGAAGATGCACCACATTTAGACTGTAAGAAGAATTTTAATTGTTTTTTATAATACACATCTATGTTGTAATCCAAAACTACTGCAATCTCATGGAATTTTATCCAGTTATATAAGATTTCTGTAAGTTCTGTTTTGTACTCATTATGAATAAGTTGTAAAAAATAATCTGTATACTCTTCATTTACCTCAGAATTAAGGTTTAGAATCTCCTCCTTTATCTTTGATAAACTTTGATCTGTAAAACAAATCGCCAATTCATTCCGTAGTTTTACTTCATGAGCAATATCTTGAATCATGAAATCAAATGTATTCTTTATTTGGTATTCTTCTGCATTTATTTCACATCCTAATTCATAGAAATCAATACATGGTTCTTGACGTTCAAATAAGTAATCCATTTCTGCTTTTGTGAATGATATAAAATCACGCGTTTCAGCAAATTTTTCACGTTGCCAGCGTTCTACTAGACTGTGTTTATTTTCGTATATCCTCTGTAGTCTATAAGGTTTTTGCGAAAATAAAAATGCTATAACATTATGAATACCAGCATCATAGTCTTCATTATATTCTTTAATTGTTGAGCGTTGCATTTTCATACATAATTGAATGTTACGCCCATCAATATTTTTCTGAAGAAAAAGGAATATATGGGGGATTTTAAACCTCCCATCATTTTTTTCTATTTTTTTATATACTTCATCCTCATCTCCATTTAAAATAATTAGAGATTTTTCTGTTGAAAAAGAATCTCCAACTACATCTTGAATAAAATGATAATGTCCTTTAGTCTTTAATGAGAGATTATATTCATCAGATAAAGTACGACTATAAAAGAAACATTTCTCATTTGCGTTGGAAGGCATATCTAAAATGTCATCTGTTAAGTATTTTGCAACATCCCGTTTAAATCTAAAATGTTTAGAACATGCTTCACGCTCCTTTTTATTAACTTTTTCTGGCAAATATATAAATGGCTTTGACTTATATGAGGAAAGTATATTTGTACGAGTGCTTTTACCCCAAAGTAACGACATCTTTAATGCAACAAATTCCTCACATAACATCTGAGCCCAATCTTCACATAATGGGAAATATACTATAGGCATTTTGACATCATCACTATATTCCACTTCTCTGTTAATGTAATAATCAATAATATTATTCAGAACACACAATAACTTTCTACCTTCTTTAGTATGTAAATTAAGAGAAGATAGTATATTCAAAAGAGCCTTGAATTCAGGGCCTTCCTGTTTTGCTGTTTTTATAAAGTTGTCGTGTAACATATTAGTTAGATTTAAGAATAATAATGTCCAAATTCATGATTGCCCGTGTCATACCGACATAAATTTCGAATAGAAAATTATCCCATGAACTCTTGATCTTTGAAGCTGGGATAACAAGTATTATATTGTTATCCTCTAAACCCTTATATTTAAGTATCGTTGTAAAGGCTAACAATTCCTTAGACTTCCTTTCTATAGTTTTTTCAGATAAAACTTCAAGAAATGACTCCATTTCTGCTATTATATCATATACTGAATCATCATCTTCATTTTCTTTATATTTAAAATCAGAATGTATCAGCAATGTTGTAGAAGAAATTTCTCCGCAATATTGAAATAGATGTTTGGTGTGTTCTTTAATAGCTTTCTTTACTTCTCTTACATTATCATGGAAAGATATTGTAAGTCCTGCTATATCATTTCCTTTAAGAGAATCTAAATATAACTCAAAAGCTTCCTGGCAATGTTCAACTGACAATACTTTATTGGCATATTCTACAATAAGTTTATTTGTAGGAACACGTTTGTTCTCATCAAGTATGAAGCATGCTGCGTATTTTGCTATTTTATTAATATTTTCATTCAAATTTCGACTAACATTATTATATCCTTGTTCAAGATCATAAAATACTAGATATCGTCCTTGTTTAAGACCATTGTGTTGTGAACTTAATAGTTCATTGAGCACAATATCAACACCTTTATCAATGACATCTTGCGCTTCATCAATAATAATATAGTCATAATCTACCTTAGTAATTTTACTGAGTTCTTTGCTTAAAAGTTTGTAAACATCATATTGGCTATTCTCACTTTTAATATTAAGTTCTATATTTGTTATTTCCTTGATATAATTATTGAATGTTTTGACAGTACATGAACTTAATCGTTCTTTATCTAAATCAAGCCGAACCTTACTTGCTAGCAGTCCTGTCCAACATAGATATAAACCCTTAAGACCACTATGTCTTTTAATAAATGCTTTAGCCATAGTGGTTTTTCCTGTTCCTGGTCCACCCTCAATTAATATTCTAGGATTTTTTCTCAAACCTTCTAGAATACTTAGATTGTCAATCTGTAACCAATCCAAAACTTCGCGAAGCGAAGTTAGTGAATATTTATAACGATCTTCAATTGATGGAGCAAGTGAGTTTACAATAGACTGTAATTCTGTCTTTGATATTATACGTTTAGAGCGTTTATTTTTACGAATTACACTTAAACAGAAGTCTGCAAAAGAATTATCACTATCTTGATCTAACTTATTCCAAAGTTTATGAGAAAGGTTGATTTGAGAAGAGTCACGTGATATGTCAAGAGTACTATGAGGGAAAGCACATACATAATCAACAAATATTTGATCCTTATTTAATATCCCATTATTTAACAATGCCCATTTATAATCATGAGCTTGCTTAAATGGTGTTCTACTCATTTCCCTTAAGACCCCTTTATAGCTATAATAAAAGAACCCTCTTATCAACTCAATTATACCACCTTTAACTTCAACAATAATTGCACCTTCTTGGCATATAAGGAGAAAATCAATCTGTATTTCATTTTGACCTCCATATGGTATGTTGAAAGTTTTATCATACCACATATACCATGTCAAAGGACTTGCTTCACAATCTCGTACAATACGTTCATACATATCTTTTTCTCCCTGAAGTACATTACCACTATTGTAATTAATACCAATAGTAGAGTCAATTAGAAGAGTATCTTTATGAGATTTAATAATGATTGCCATATTGTTGTGAGTTATTTATAATTTGATTACTTCCAAAGATTTTCGTCTACAAGTTCGGACATTGAATAGTTAAACATGTCTATCAATTCTGCCCTATGATTAGGAAACATTTCTAGAACTTTTATTAGAGACTTTAATGATAAACACATTTTGACTCTATCGTAATATCCATCTCTTATATCTTGTTCAAATTCATCGAATGTTTTTAGCTTTGGCCGTGTAGTTATTTTTAATGTCTTTTCTTCCCAATAAGATTGATTTCTATAACAAAATTGCCAAAAAGACATTTTTTTGTAAAACTGCTGCTGGTTACACCATCTGGCAATTTGGACATAAAAATTTGATACTGGGGCATTATGATAGTCTTCATGCCTCATCACATATCCAACACATCCATATTGCATGAGTATTTTAATTCTTTGAAATAATTCCCAAATGTCTTTATAAAATATATCTACTTTTGTTGGAGACTGTTTAAAACCACAAAACAAATAGAACTTTGTACCTTTCTTTGGATTGTAACGTTTCCAGATTTTAAGTGATTTTTCAATTATCTCATGATCTTTCCAATTATCAAAAGCAAAAATAAAATCACCATGATAACGCGACCGTGATAACATTTCTGCCATTTCTTCGCCATAAGGACTTTCTGCTAACATGCGTTCATCAAGACCTTGCCGGAATTGAAATGGGCGTTTAGTCTCTATAAGTTGCTTCAGTAGTGGTCTCCAAATAGATGGGTCAGAAGCAAGAAAATTGTCATCCCATAAATAGATATATGGCCGAACAAGTTTTCCGTTTTTATCTTTCTCATCATCCAAGAACCATTGTAATTTAGAATATGGTAATATACAATTCTCTAGTTTATTAACACAGAATGGACAATGTCTTACACAACCACGGGTTAAAAAACCTATTGAATATTTTTGATAATCTTTAAATTTTTCTCGTTTCAAACCTTTCTTAACTTGTTGATTAATAAATTGATCATATAAATGATAGTAAGGCATCTGACGAGACATGCTAATCCCATACTCTTTACCTCCATGAAAGTTTCTAAGTGTATTTAGGAATTCATCATGTTCTAATTGGTTCATATCTTTTTCACGTTTTCTACGATATTCCATTACACTTACTTCATTGGCATAAAATCCAGTTCCTCCACATTTAAACTTCTTTTCTTCCGGTGTTCCTTTTGATCGTATATATAGTTCTGGTAATTTGGTAAACGTAAAGACACAAGACAAATATATTCTTGTATAATGTAAAGTATTTGCCTGAGGATCAAGAATTAATTCAAATGGAATTCCATTATCATGGAAAAATCCTGCCAATTTTAGTAATACAAGATTTGGGTGACGCGTACCATTATCAAGTAGATCCGCATCAATTAGTCCTATTATTTCTTGTTTTTTTGACATATTATTCATTCATTGATTTTATAAAGGCTTTGCCTTTCTCTGTCAATACATAACCGCCTGTTTTACGCGAACCTTGATACTCAATCAAATTAAGATCTTCTGAAATAAGTTGCTTAAGGATTCTATCAATAGTAGGCATTGATATTTTTATTGCATCATGCAAGTCTTTTCTTTTAGCTATTCCTAGTTCTGAAATCTTTAACAGGACACTTTTTATCTTATCATTTATCTTATCATTTATCTTATCATCATCTGAGGAAATAAAATCATCCCCAATCAAGACTCTATCACCAAAACCTTCTCTACAAGGAATCTCAATCAAGAAATAACTTCTCTCTTCATTTGTCTCAATCACAGCAGGAGCAGAGCCATTTCTTCTTAATTCGTCTTGTATGGTTGGGATACCGGTTCCTCTACCTTCGGACAACTGAAGTTCTTTGAGATAATCGCCCAAACGACGATTACGGTAGCGGCGTGACTTCAGACGTTCAGCCTTTTGGATAGCATCAATGCTGATGGAACGGTCCGGACCGGCATAACTAAGAATAGAAATCTTATCTGGCTCAATCGTAATCTCAACCGGTTCTCGTTCTTGATAATCTCTATGATACAAAGCATTAACGACTGCCTCTTCAATTGCTTGATAAGGATAGTTGAAGAAGATTATAGATTCAGCCTTGTCTTTCTGCTTAATGATACGTTTCTTGATAACATTCGTTTTGATATAGTCCAATGCCTGTTTTATCATATCGGGAACAGGGCCAACAATCTTTGGAACCTCAATCATGTTATTGGGATTCTTAATGCAGCCCTCGGGAAAGATAACAATATCTACTTGTGTTGTCGGGAAAAATTTGGCAGGATTCTTACAGAACATCATAGCGGCCACATTCTTGACTAGTTGACGTTCAACGGGCCCTACCAGCAGGTCCATTTGCGACAACAACTCGAACAGGGACAGCTTTTCGAAATCAGCAACCAAACGACTGTTGACTGTTTGCAAGTAATCCAGAACCAAGGCTCTTGAAATATCTGTTATCTCTATACTCTCATTACCCCTTTCATCAAATGGAGTACGATTCGCCATCTCACGCAATTCATCCAAGACTTCACCTCTCGCCTCAATAGTATTGGTTCCACTACGAACATACCACTTACATGGCGACTGATTACTTGCTGTAACTCGTTCACGTACATTATAAGGACGGTTCACTCCAGCTGGCACCCAAATAAGCAAAACGTATTTCCCGTCAATCTCCTGCACGTCGATTCGTGGCAAATAGAATGGCTCAATCTTATGATTGAACCCAACCATATCACGTTGTATCTTATCAAGTTCCTCTATAGGAACACCTGTCACTGGCCGTTTTGCGATACCTGTGTTTTCTTCTTCTTGAACACCTACGATGATGTATCCTCCGCCAATGTTATCAAAATCATTAGCGAAAGCACAGATGGTACGATAAATTTTATCTGGATTCCACCCTGTCTTAAACTCAATACGGGTGGATTCTATTTTACGCTTATGAAGCAAGTCTTCTATGTTTACCGGAATAGCCATCTTGATATACTTATTTAGATTTATCCTTTTCTACATGAAGCAATTTTCTTACATCAACATCCAAAAGTTCCGCTATGCGAAATAATGTTTCCAAATCTGGTTGTGAAGCATTAGTACACCAACGGGAAACAGATGTCACATTCCTACCAACTTGCTCAGAGAGCCATTTAGCCGTTTTATTCTTTTCAACAAGGACTATTTTAATCCTATTCAGTTGCTTCATAATTGAAATAATTTGTAGTTTAATGCAAATATATCAAAATTTAATGTGACAAGCTAATATTGTTCAATTTATTTTGGTAAAATACTTTTCAATGATAATTCTATTCAAAAATTAACCACCATACCATTAGCCTTGTCAAGTTCATTCCAGCGAGTACAGAACAAACGTGAGTGGCGAACAGGAGGATAGTCTGCGAGCAGAGCACCAGTATTAGTCAGTTCACACTTCTCGTTGAGAATGCCGAATGATTCATAGTCGCTATTCTCAAACAAACGTTTAGTGCGCTTAAAGTATGTGGCACGAAGCACGGTAAATACCATATCCACGAACTTCCAACAATACACAAGGCTCATACGACATGTTACTACCCTTCAGCACCAGTTCTTTGTGCTTCAAGATACTAGCTACTACACTCTAGTTACCAACACGAACAAATGCCTACATCGGTCCATCATCTATGTTATAATAAGGTATCTGAGCACCAGGCATCACTGTGAGTACAACGAACTCCTTGTCTTCAGCCTTTGCGAACGAGAGGTTGAATCAGGTATTGGATCAATGTGAGACTTGATAGCTTCGCTGATCTTCTCCGCATCATCTTTTACGTCATCAAGACCGACCGATAGTTTTATCATTAGCAATACCCCAATGAGTCTGCCACCAATGCCATTGGCAAAGGTGCTCACACTCTTGCACCAACTTTTCGGTTTCTTCACCTCCAGAGCCACCTTCTTATCATATTTTGTTACCCCGCCTATCAGTTGGTGAATATCTAGTACTTCCATTTTATATATAACGTATTGACCTACTATTTATTTAAATGTTTAGAGTTCTATCGAACATAACGATTCCTCTTTATATTTTATAATATGTAGCATCTGCCTCACAGAAACAACAGATGATTACTTTACCATCGAAGTCACTCTCATGGATTGCCTTCAACGCAATCTAAGCAGCCTCTGCCTTTGGATAGCCATACACACCAGTACTAATACAAGGGAAAGCGATACTCTTAATGCTCTTTCCCTTAGCAATGTCAAGTGCAGTCTTATAGCATGAAGCCAGCAACTGAGACTCGTCACCATTACCATAAAAACAGGTCCGACGGTATGGATTACATACTTGCAAGGCAAGTTATATGCCCCTGTTATCTTACTCTGACCAGTCTCGCAACCGCAAGAGTCATGCACTCCTTCAAGAGTTCGCGACCTGCAGCACGATGAATAGCACCATCCACTCCTCCACCATCTAACAACGAGCGGTTAGCTGCATTAACGATTGCATCAACTGCCAGTTTGGTTATGCCACCAACGACGAGTTCTATCTGTTTCATATACTTACCTCTTATTCCATATCGGTTAGAACCATATCGCAAAATTCGTTTGCATTATTTGCATTATAAATTTTAGCGCCAATATTCTTTAATGGTTCATAGCTATGTAGAGATTTTGAATCACCAAGTAAAAAAATATATAACTTATTATCATCATTCAAATAATCACGGAAATAGCTTACAGATTCATTGATATTGCCTAAGTCACCATCTGTAATCAACACGGTAACTAGATCTCTAGACTTTACGTCTAACGTTGATTTAATTCTTGAAATTGGAAACTTAGTTCCACCGTGACCATTTGTTAATAGACGCTCCCTTACGTCATCATATTTATCAGTCCAATCAACGTATGCATCAATTTTATCACTAAATCCTATAAATGCAACCTTGCTTTTTGTTGATTCAAAGTATGATAAAATACCATATGATGCAAGAACAGCCTGATGCATATTAGCAGATTCCTTCATCGCAGACCCCATACTACCGGATGTATCAACGACCAACAACAAATCCATTTGTTTGCTTTCAGTACCATTATCATCATTAGATACATATTCCCACTTTTTTGTAGTCATTCCAGGAATAAGTCGTGGAGATGTCATATATGTTAACATTAAATCCAGCTCCTCTATTGGGTCACCAATTCTCCATACAGAGGGATATGTATATGAAGACTTGTTTCCTGTATTCGAAATTTCAACAATTGGTATGATATTAGCACTTTGAACATTAAACCAAAGAACTCCCTTCTGCTTATCAGACATACCTATAATACCAGCAATTGCTAATAGGTCGATGAACTCTTCTACAGAGGTTTCTTCTGCGAGTGCTTCTATTGCTTCTTTGACTTTATCAGGATCCGCAAAAACAAAAGCATTTCCGTGTTCATCGCCATCTTTAGGTCTACCAACACCCCATTGACCGCTCTGTTGTTGAGATCCCTGCTGACCGCTCTGTTGCTGAGATCCATGCTGACCGCTCTGTTGCTGAGATCCTTGTTGACTACTCTGCTGAGGATTCTTTTGGTCTTCAACATATAGTTTAAAGAATATTTCTGCATATTCTTCAACTTTATCTAAAAATGACGATTTATCTTCTATGCCGTTTTTCGTGAATGAATCAGCTAATTGATGGACAATTTTTAAAAATTCAGGATCAGTTTCATTTATACCAAGATCTTCTTTCCAAATTGCCTCTTTTGTTAGAAACATTAATTTGCAATGCCTTGGACAGGCACTGATATTTGCACCTATTTTTATCCAATCGATTTCACTCTTTAAAGTTTCTTTACTATGTCTATAATAGTTTTTTGTATCAACAATAATATCAGCTGCTTGATTTGAAATTGCTCCACACGCATACTCGATATTTATACCAAGATGAGAGAAATGCTTATAATAAACATCTCTAATTCTTTTTAGCATTCTAAAATGAGTAATTACATCAAATGGGCAACACATATAGTGCTCTATTTCATGTCTTGTAAGTACTTTTACTTCATTCTGAAACTCATGATAACTTATAGGAAGTTTTCCGAAATTAAGATGAATCTGCCAAGTCTTATCTATAGTAATATAGTATTGCCCAGTTGAATAATTAGCATCATCCGGCAAAAGCATTTTGACAATAGGCATAGGAATCCCCAAGGAATTGTGATACTCCTTGACGAATACATACTCAATTGCTTCTTGGGCTTTCAATCTATATGTTTCAATATCAATTGACATTGTTTGCTTGTAAGTATTTGAATAATTCAGAATCTTCGTCCCCTTGGTAGGTAAAGATATATTTTTTCAATCTCTTAACTGACAAGTCGCATGCATCTCGTGTAATATCCAACAACTTAAATGGTTTTACTTTTTGTATGTCACCATTTGCAAGATCGGTACCAGGAATAACCGCTTGAATAAGAGCTGACAGTTGAGGATTCGATATTATTGAATCTTTTTCGAGCTTAAATGTATATTCCTTTATTTCTATCTTTTTGATAGAACGGTTAACTCGCTCTGAAATGTACTGTCGATTGGGAATATCATATCTAAATGCTAATTCTGATTTTATAGCCTTAAGCTTCGAAATGTCACCTTTTGAGTTATCTATCTGGTTGTTATAGGACACAATCTTATCATAAACGGGAGCATATTTTTCATTTAAGACTGGAACAATCTCTGCAGATATTACAAGAGAATTATATGACGAGTCTCTTATTTCTTTAAGATACTCATTGAATTCTGGAACTGAAAGTGTTCCTGTCTTAACTCTTTCAAAACCCATAAGAAGATCTTTAATACCATCAAACTCATTCTTGATCATTTGTATGATATTTCGAGTTCCATCTAAATCAATATTTGTTATAAAAATGGATGTTTGCTTCCCTGAATTTGTATTTTTCCAATGTTCAGTTAAAGTTGACACATACTTTTTGCTCAGAACAGCTCTATGCCAAATCATATATGGGGCTAAAACCTCAATATGATTTACATTGACTTCTCTGTCTCCAAGGAACCATGCAAGAGCTTTTCCATATCTGTACAGGTCTTCTTTTACTCTGACGCTTAGTGGTAACTTGATTTTTGAGCACACTTTTTCTGGTGCACACATATGACAATTCTCACAAAGACTCTTGTCAACAGACAAGTTATCATTAGACTCTTTAGAGGCTCTTTCACATAGGCGATATGAAGCAATTATGTAGTTGATAAACAATTCGGCTTCTTCTGTATATGGAATATTCTTAACAATTTCTTGAAGTTCTTCTAGATTAACATCCTGAAGATATTCCTCAATACGATCATTATAAGATGATTTATCTCGTTTTCCAATAGTACTGAAACTGTCATAATCAGGCATGGTTATTGGAAGTGCAAGAGCAAATCTATCCTTGAATGGCAAAGACAATTCTGTGTTCGCATTGTCCTTTGGGTTCAAGGTTGCAAACAGGGTGAAAGCAGGAACAATCATACTCTGATCATGATATTTTACTGACCCTTCTGCGAGCAATGACAATAGAATATTTTGTGCATATGGAGATAAACGATTTATCTCATCAATGATTTTCCATCTTGATGTGACAAATTCGTTCCAGACCACTGACAACTTACCATTATCAAGTGGTTTGTTTCCTGTCATTTGAGCAAAATCTAAACTACCAAGGATTTTTTCTTCTGTCAATTGTGGATGTCCTCTCAATATACAATCTTCAATCTTTTCCTTGGTAAGATGGCAAAACAACTGACCTAAATACTTAGACAAGGTGGTTTTTCCTCCGCCATGTCCTCCATACAACATCATTGTGCCACGCTCAACAAGTGCATTGATTACAGCAAGCGTTTCTACCAAATACACTTTTCGATCTTTCAGCTTCTCGTTCGAGAACTTTGCACCTTCAAGTTCTGAATTGTGCACATACAAATTGTTTATTCGTATGTTATCCAATGCCTGAATTATATCAATATTTGTCATTATTAGTATTCTTTTGTATATGATAATTTAATAAGTCCACTCTCCAATAGTTTTCGGAGATAGTCATGATCTAAATCGGATGGCGTTAACTCTAAAGACTCTTTTTGTTGAAGCCAGTTTATCTCTGTTTCCAATCCAGATTTTTTCATGATGTCTTCAAATATCTGCTGAGTTTTATTCTTATCCTCAAGCATTGTATCTAAAGTTTCATCAGAAATAGAATTCATAAAATCAGAGAGTGGCTCTAAACCATTCACAATTGTTGCCAGAGTTCCATTTTCAGAATCATATATTGAGTCAATATCATTTTGTAATTCTGGATGAGTTTTTGCAATCTTTTCCAACATAGCTTTTTTGGTCTTGTTATAGTTTGCCAAGAATTCATCAAAGCAGTCTTTTACTTCGTCAAAAATCTTTGTTTCTGAACTATGGAGCTTTGCAATTTCATTATGACATTTGTTTAGTTTTGGAACGATTTCCTCAAATTTCACAGTAAGTATCTGTGGTAGTACATTAGCGTTTCTTACTGTCTTGTAATTCTTTATGAGCAGATCTATCTCACCATCTTTTTCGAATCCATCCCAAGTTTTATTAAACGACAATTCATCTTCTGCATAGAATTCTTTTATGTCAATGTACTTGGCTTCAATATCATTCCAAGTATTCTCAATAAAATTATTCAAGCATTCAGCTACATCTCCTTTTGTTGCCAACATGGTGTCATCGAACTTCTTGAAAAGTTGCTTAAGTGTATCATCCGAATTACTTGAGATGCCAGTATCAGAAAGTATGATTATTACTTTCTTAATAGACGCGATTCTGTTTCTTACTCGCAAGTATAGTCTTGACTTATTTTCGGACTCATTAAGTGCTGTAAGATTCTGTCCATTTTTTATAGACTGCTTAATTATTTCGGAATAGAATGATATTGTCTCATCATTCTTTTGTTCTTCCGTATATAGATCTTCTACCTTTGTATAAGCCAATTCAGAAATGTCTGCTAAACCAACAAATTCATCCTCTAAATCTGTCAAGAATCCATCAATATTATTCTCAAATTCATCTGGCTTATTAACAAATGCTGAGACATCTGATTTCAACTTTTTGTTGAATTCAGAGATGATTTTATCAAATATACACTTGTCATCATCAAAAGAAATGTTTTCAAGTGTACTTAATATTGAATCAATTCTAGAAGAATATGTCTCATAATTACCTTTTAGGAAATCTCGCAATTTAGCAATATTATTTTCGTTATTCTTTGTATGTTCCTCAACCCATGACACAAATGCATCTAACCCTGGAGCTGTCATTTTTTCATACAAAGAATCAAATAACTGTTCAAGTTGCTTTGTGCATTTTTCAAAATCTTTTTTGGTAAGGATATTTGAAATCCTTTCCTCAATTGCGTTAAGTTCATCTTGCCACTCTTGCTTGCTAAGCTCTAATTTAAGAGTTTCGGCATATTTATCACCCTTTTTTATCTCAAGAGCCTTATTGTATTGCTTTGTAATTTTATCAATATTCATATGGTTACTCTTTTAACAAATCTTTGATATATTCATAAACCTTGGTATAACTCAATGCTTCTGCCTGACAATCTTTACAGAACTTTAAGGTTTCGTCCATTCGAACTTTATATGTAGAATTAGTCAAACTTGTTTGAAGAAAGGCCTTGAACTTATGAATATCAGACTCGTCAATTGAAGTTTCTTTTGCAGGATGCAATTTTGCATCAATGACATTTTGAACTTCTGATCTTGGCGTCAAATATCTAGCATACTGTGTCCAACACCAATCACCATCATATTTTTGTGGCTGACCATTAGGCTTATGATCAGAAAGGTTAATGAGTTTTGATATCAATGAATCCTGATATATTGTATTGATAGGTAACTGATATTCTTTTTCGATAAGTTCTTTCTTATTCTTTAAGGATATCAAAATACCATTAATCTGACGTTCAACAACTTTGGCTTGTGAAACTATATTTGAGATTCTCCATACGATTGATGAAATTATTGCAAATATTGATACACCATCCTTATCTTCTAATACGATTCTCTTACAGTTTGACAGTAATCTAGATACCAATTGTAATTCAGATACATATCCTTGGAAAGGCATTTTCTCTGGATTCGCTTTCGCATAATTCTTAGAATACAACAAATTTGTTATAGCTGCTATGTGTTGAGTTGAATTCGATATTGTTGAAACAAGCTCTGTTTGCTTTTCTTCAATTCTTGTATTCAACTGACTACGCAACAAAGAGAAATCAATCTTTTCGATATACGCTTTAAGATATAGCAATTTTATCAATGTACGCCCCTTGCTAAATCCATAAGACATATCATTATTATATGAAGCTATCCAATGATCATTTAGAGAATCCTTCATAAAAGTCAGCAGTTCGTCCAACTTACTTACAGATCTCTCATTATTCATCATAGCTGTGAAAGAACACAGATGTTTAATGATGTAGTCTTCATTATCATAAGAACTCATCAATTTACTGGCAGTTTCTCTTGATAAAATATTTAATATTTGATCAAAGAATAAGGATTCGTTAATACTATCTTCAATTGGGGGCAGATACAAAGCATTTCTAAAGTTTCCTACTTCTTGAAGGATCTTTAATAATGATTGATAACTTGATGTAGGCTTCTTTGCATTCTCCAATATATAGTACATTGCAAGATACTTACTTTTTGTATCAGTTATATCTGCAGATTCAAGACTGGTAAAATCCCAAAGAATATTGTCTTCATAATCCCTCTTTTCGCAGATTAGGTTTTCCATTGCTGACCCATGGTCTTTTTTCTGCGCAAGAGAAATTGTGTTAATAACACAACTATCCCCTTCCAATACAAGTCTAGAATAGTGTTCAATTGTTCTAATAGCCTCCTTTTGCTTTGTCCATTCTCTATTTTTAATAATGTCAATGGCTGTATGGAAGTCGTATGTACGATTGTCGTCAATCAAAACAATATCATTGCAAGATCCAGCTGCTATGACAATTTTTGCCACAGAGTCAATAAAATCTGCTATTTGTCCCCCAAAATTGAACTGATAGTGATTGTAATCCTCAAAAACCAACTTTTTCATTTTACAGATTGGCAGAAGGTTACTTGAACCATCCTTACATACTTCTTCTTTCAGTTGGCTTATATATTCATGTTCTTGGAGATATACTATTCTAATAGTTTTACTTGCATTGGTATGCAAGTCATTCTTTTGTGATTTGATATAGTCTTTAAGCCTGAGGATATACTTTTTTAAAGGCTCATCCTCTAAAATAGGAACAAAGATAATTGTATTGTCACTACTACGAGAAGTCAAAAGGACACTCTGTCTGAAATTTGAGGATTCAAGTTTTTTATCCAAACTCATATCCTTATATTTCAACTTCGGAGAGCCAATAGGCTGTTCAATGATTTCCCTAATGGCACGTAATGAATACTGCATATAAATCTCATTTCCTGATTTTATTTTGCAAGTTTCAAAAATACTATTAAGATTCTCAAAGTTATCATCAATTGTTTCCTCTTCGACAGAAGATTCAATAAATTTGATAGAATCTAAGATAAAATCTTTTGTCTCTCGTGTTACTTGGTCCTCATTATCCTCATACTGACTAATAAAGTCGTATGTTAACTCTAGTAATGGAATCAAGAAAGTTGTAGCAAGTGCTTTCTCTTTGTTATTTCTGCATGCAGTTGAAAAAGCAATTTTACCGTCAGAATTAGAACAAGCAGAGAGAATATAGCTAAAATACTTACCAACGTTTCTTATATAATCAACGCTTGTGTATTTCCCTTGTTCTTTACACTTTTCAAGATATGCAGAAAAATCATCACTAATTGCAGGATTGAGTTCTTTTACTACAGATACTAACTCATCTGTACAGAAGAAATCTTCTACACTATCCTTCATTGCCTCTCTGTATGAATCCTCAATCTTAATGGATTGTGGTTCAAAATCGAGTAAAAGTCTACCAACAATCGGACGAATGTAACTATTCATTTGATTGAAATAAGAAACCTTTAGGTATTTTACTTCTTCACCACTTTCATCTATTGGCTCATTGAAAATGTCCTTTACAAGGAATTCTGTTGCATCATATTCCTTATAAATACTATAATCAATGGCATCCCACAATTTCTGTATATGACCTGGACGGCAACGAGACATCCACCATATAAAATTCACATATCCATTAGCGCACTCCTTCATAAACTTACGTTTAAGTAAGGCTACCGTTGGAAATGGAATCTGAATTGTCTTCAGTCTTCTATTAGCAGCTGTTTCGCTATCATTATTTCCATCTGTTCCCTTTTCTTTTGCTACTTCATAGCCAGAAGCTGGTCCATTGCCAATAACTAATAAGAAAGGTTTTGTCTGAACAACTTGATCAAACAATTCACGAAGGATACCACCCCCAGATGATTCAACATAACGTTTGAGTTCATAGAATTTTGACTCAAATTCATCCACAAGGAGTATAGGAGGTGTAGTGCCTTCTAATGCTTGGCGGATAACTTCTTCGGAAAAAACAAGTTTGCTAATTTCTGATTCTTTGGTATCATTTGAATCCAATGTGACAGGAATGAAATCTTCCAAATACTGGTTTAAGCTTGGATTCTCAGAATCATCACCAGACTTAAAATCAGGGAAATCAATATCGTTTATATCATTCCAATTAGAGTTTCTCAATTTGTCGATCTGCTCTTTAATGATACTATTGATAATTCTGCTAAGTTGGTTATTTTGAACCTTACCAGATTCCGATGACTCTGCTTCCTTCTTTACAGCATCAACAATCTTAGCCAAAGGCATGTAGAAGGTAGGCGTTTTTAGCACTTCCCAACCGTAATGGAATAGATAGTATAATGTTGTTGATTTACCAATACCAAAAGCCCCCTGTAACATTATTGGTTGGATATTGCCTTTGTTACAGCCTTCTTTTAGATCAGACTCTACAGTTTCTCTTAGTTTTTTATGTTCGTTACTAAGATCAACCCATTTAGTTCTTTTTATGAGTGGGATGTAAGTTCCTGCCATATTATTACTTTAATCTAATTGTTATCGTTTTATTCAAAAGTGGAGATTCTATTTGGTATAAACCTTTTCGCAAACCTCCATATACTATTCTCTCAGAATTTGAGGTACCTTCTATTTGTTTGTTTTCTGGATTCCGCAGTACTACTTCTACTTTTGGAATAATAGTTAAAATGAACTCTGCTTTCTTCTTCCTGACCTCAATAGAGAAAGGTATATGCTCATAATTGAACTCAATGCAATCATTCTCAGAAACAATATTATTGGTTCTGGCAGCCATCGCATATTCTTCATGTCCATTAAGAGGAATCAATCTTGGCTTAAGGACATTCATTTGAGGCATGTGTTTTGTCTTAGAATAATCCTCATAGTTAACATCTACAGAGAATGAAAAATTCTCAGACCTTTCAAGATTATTCATAAACGCAATCACAGAATGGTTTAAGAATCGAGCATTTGATATTTCTATTTCTCTGAATTCTTCTTGATCATTTGTCAACTTACAGTCTTTGGAAGAGCTATCCAAATAATAATCACCTACGTATTTATCCAGAATTTCAGTAAGAATTGGCTGCTCATTCCATCTCTCTATAAAGAATGGAAAACCTGTTATTGATTCCTCTTCACAAATTTGATCATTCTCAGAAGCCATTTCAACAAATGGAGATATAGGACATACTCTAACAAACGTTCCATCTTCTCCTATCATTTCTTCTTGAGAAACCAATAAAACCATAATAGAAGCAGCAGCCGACTGGAGTATTCCTTCGTAATCCATATAACTTCTTTTAATTGTCCATATCTGATTCTCTTTGATTTTAGGACGTAGATGCAAATAATTGACAGGCACATCATTCGAAGCGAATAAGTCGTTAATGCTGGCCAATTCTTTATCTGATACTATAATGTCTTCTTTCACCTCAGGAATTATCGGGTTCTTGAGGAAATCATTTATGATGTTCATATGTTCTACGTTTGTCATAATGGTAATACTCCCGTTTCTGATATTTTGTCCAAAGCTAAAGCAATATTTTGCAAGAAAGAAATACCTTCCTCTTCATTATTAGGCACATAAGTAGAGAAAAATTTTTTCTTAAAATCTTCTATCTTGCGATGGACAGAGCTTTTCGGAAGGTTATACTTATCAGCGATGGATGATAATGATATACCACCTGTATTCTGAAATATGTACTCTAAGAATATACGTGAATCTACTTGACCTACGTCTTCGATTATTGTCTTTATTGCTTTGGTTTGCTCATCGTCAAGTTGATTATAAACAATTTGATTTTCTGACACATTTGTCTTGAAGACTGACTGATCTAATAATTCAAAGACAGCTTTAGCCAAAGAAGAAACCGATACATAACCATCAGCCGACAAAAGAATATCTTCTATTGCCAGTTTCACAATTGGCTTAAAATGTTTAGTATCTTCATTTATTGGATAATGAGCAAGATACTTAACGACATCATCTAACTTATCTATCCAATTATTACCATCGGACATTGAACTTTTAACATAAGCACTATGTTCGTGAGTTTCTTCATCATAGTCTTCTTGGCATATTTCTTGAACAAGTTCCTGACACTTTTGAAAACTCAGACCGACCTTTTGTTGTTCTTCCTTAATTCTGTTTGAAACAAAAGAAATGAACACTTGTGTAAAATAATAAGACAAATATTCAAATGGCACTTTTGACAAATACTTAATCTTATTTTTGGATATAATCCACTCAAAGAACTGGTGACTCAATTCCTTAATATCATCACTTTGCCAATCATTGTCATTATGATCCGATACTATGATACTTTTCTTCCACTGGTATTTCCTCACCATCGAAGTAATCGTACCAAGTATGTTTGCGTAGCCTCTGGATGTTAGTTTTCCAGAGAGCAACTCTAATAGATATTCTTCCTTAAACATTGATTCCTAGGCTAAATTTGATTTGTAATTTGAGTTCTTCTATTTGGCTGTCACTTAAGGAGTCTATTCCATTCCAACCTCGTTGCAAATTAGTTAAATCCTTAGAATTATATGTCATTCTAAGTTTTATCAAGAAGTAAGAGTAAGGACAATCGGGATCATTTGGATTGATCTTTACCCTAAAGACATTTGTGCCCTTATTATAGTCTTTGGACGTTCCTGGAATTATCCAGCATTTTTTGTTTTCATCAAATACTCTTCCAACAACAGACGGATGAAAATCATCTTTGTCCTTGTTGTGAGCAAAATGATTATCCCAAATACCATTAGGAGCAACCCATATAGAGCCTATTACAGGACAATAAATATCCTGTAGTATGCTCTTCCAATTGGATAATTGTAAATTAATCATTTTAATGTTCTATCTATAAACTTTTTGTTACCGTTCGTCCCTTTGCATCAATCATTTAAATCAAAATACTGGCTACCCAAGAATGGCAGTTTCACTAATTTACCTTGTTTATATGCATTATAAGGCGAGAGATTCTTATGTAGCCCTAAAGCTGAAAGACGAACCACATTTGTTTCTCCCTGTTCATCTTTATCCGTAAACCATATTGTATCACGGCGTATAAACTCCTCATTTAATAGGTTAATGTCGTGAGTAGTCAATAGCATTTGTGAAGTCTGATTGCTATTAGCCAAGAATACTTTTATAAAATAGGATAGCAATTCATAATGAATGCTTGTTTCAACTTCATCTATGGGTACAAACTGGTTATTTTTCAGAAGGAAATTCAGTATTATGGCCATTCCTAAAAATCTCATAGTACCGTTTGATTCATACTCTTCAGATAATTCATATAAACCATTCCCTGTCCTATGAGTGAATGTCAATTCCGTATTTGTTATTTTACCTTTTTTCAACATTTCTGATTTTGCATCATCAGCAATTGGAGCTTTCTGAATCAGTTGTTCTAGTTCAGGCGTTATAAGTTCTTCTTCTTCATGAAGAGTAACATCTTCAATATTAAAATCCGAATCCTTTAAAAAGTTCAAAATAAATTTCTTCAGATTTCCATCCTTGTCCTTATCCAAATGACGTTTCACATATCCCGACAAAAGCATTCCAGGAGCAAGAACATCTTTTACTTGCTTTGCAAAATAGTTATAGACATCATTTAGCTTAGTCTTCCCTACATTACAGTTTCCAAAAGCAGCAAGCACACTGCAGTTATTTATTGTGTTTCCTGCTATGGTATCCTGATTTTTCTTTGCCATTTTCAGGTTTGTTCCAAATTCTATAACTGAAGAATCTGTATAAGGATCATAGCTACGGCTATAAAGTTTTGTAGGGCGTACGGATTCATATACAGTTAATGTTTCGGAATATATACGCTTTTTATCAAGTTCAAAGCTAAGGATATACTTCAATTGGTTCACATAAAAAGACATAGACATCTTTGTCGTTTTAGTCTTTGATGTTTCGTCTAATAAAAAAGGAACAACTCTAGTAGTATCATTACGACCTTTTGGTACCCTTAACACCAGCATCTTGAAAAAATCTATAGCTCCCAGCACATTGCTTTTACCAGACGCATTAGCCCCATATATTATTCCTGCTTTCAGTAATCTTACACCATCCTTAACTTCATAAGTGTATTCATCCAACATGAAACTGTCTGATGAAGGTTCAAAGCTTATTTTTTGAGTCGACCTTATTGAGTAGAAGTTTTCTACTGTAAATTCTGCTATCATAGTCAATCTATTTCTTCTTTGATTGCAAATATATCAAATAAAATAAGAAATAGAATATTATACTACCTGTTTTTGTAAAATAGCTACATTTATCCTGTTTATAATTAGATAAAATCAAATTATTCGCTTGACAACTTTACTTTACCCACGTACTAATATATACGTCCATTAAAGTAAAGTTAAATAGAGGGAAAAGAATTAATTCTATTTTTCCCTTTGTTCAGTAAAACAATATACGTGAAACTCTCTTGCATTTAGTTGACATACTTGGAGAAAAACTCACGTATTATTTGTACCTTTGTAAGTAGATAGAAAACTGGTGAACTTCAGTTGGAAAATTTAGATTTTCCACGGCTCTAATTTTATGTTGAAGAATAAACGTAGGAACAGTAAATTCAGGTTCAAAAACAACCCATTATGACCTAAAAAATACTTTTCTACCGTTTAAAATATAAGTTTTTGATTATCAATTACATCTACATGTTTGCATCGGGAAATAGAAGCCAATAAAAAGCAATTAATCCTTATTAGTGACGATAGTTTGAGATTGTACCAAAACTTATGTAGGCTAATTTTTGCCTACATAACAGCTTACATTAGAATAGAGGTTATCCACTATTTTGTTTACCCCTGCCTTTCACCCGGTTAACTCCCTATTCACCAATAGCTTAATAATAAGTATTTTAATGCTAACCGCTTCATATATGGCAATAAAAAAAGGCTATCTATCCCAGACAGCCAATCTTTTGTTAACCTTAAATCTAATACTATGAAAAACACATTGCAAAGATACGGACTTCTGGTAATTTTGCAAATTTACAAAGCAAAACAGGATATCTTATAACATGGTTTAATAGAAGAACCGTGACGTTAACATTTAGCCTTTCTTTTGTTAACATTTAACAGACTTATAAAGATTTAGCGAAATAGAAGATACATAGATGCTAAAGTCAGGCAAATGGTGCTAAAGAGGGTTTATTCGGATAACAAATTCCCCAATAAACTGTTTTTGAGGATAATAATCCTCAAAAATAATCCTATATGAACAGATTTGAAAATAAAACAGCCGTTATCACGGGCGCTGCCGGTGGAATTGGCGAAGCAACCACACGCCGCATTGTATCCGAAGGTGGGAAAGTTGTTATAGCCGACCATTCAAAAGAAAGAGCAGAACAACTTGCTACCGAACTCAATGCTTTAGGAGCAGATGTACGCCCGATCTATTTTTCTGCAACAGAATTGCAGAGTTGCAAAGAGTTGATCGCCTTTGCCATAAAAGAATACGGGCAGGTAGATGTATTGGTAAACAACGTAGGAGGTACAAATCCTAAACGGGATACCGACATTGAGACACTGGACATAGATTACTTCGACGAAGCTTTCCATCTTAATTTATCTTGTACCATGTACCTGTCCCAACTGGTTATCCCCATAATGAACGCACATGGCGGTGGCAATATTGTGAACGTAGCCTCAGTCAGTGGAATTACAGCTGATGCGAACGGCACTCTTTATGGAGCAAGCAAAGCAGGAGTCATCAATCTGACCAAATACATTGCGACACAAACAGGAAAGAAAAACATACGATGCAATGCTGTAGCCCCGGGACTGATTCTCACACCTGCAGCATTAAACAACCTGAATGAAGATATACGGAACGTATTTCTCGGACAATGTGCGACACCATATTTAGGAGAACCGCAAGACATCGCCGCAACAATTGCTTTTCTGGCTTCCGAAGACGCACGATACATTACCGGGCAAACAATAGTAGTAGACGGCGGTCTGACCATACACAATCCAACGGTAAACCTGGCATAAAAGATTCTCCTTTTACCCCAAACATATTATATCCCAAACAGTAGAAAAGTGCTGTTTGGGAAAAATATTTCTCTTTTCCTCTCGATGTTACCGATAAGAAACATATTTTTGTGACCGATCAGTAACAATAATATAAAGTCATGGAAAAAGAGTTTATCAAAAACAGACAGGTAACAGAGCTAATCCTCATCAAAGCAGTAGACGAATTAATCGAAGAGAAAGGTTTCGAAGGATTAGGCATCAATGCAGTAGCAGCAAAAGCAGGAGTATCAAAAATGTTGATCTACCGTTATTTCAACTCTTTAGAAGGTCTGATAGCAGCATATATCGGCCAACATGATTATTGGATTAACTTTGACGGAGCACTACCGGATAAAAACCACCTTGGTGAATTCATCAAAGAGATGTTCCGGAAACAAATCATAATAATGCGAAAAAGCTACACTTTGAAACGGCTATACAGATGGGAACTCACATCAGACAACAATTTTATAAAAGACCTCCGCGAGAAAAGAGAAGCCAAAGGCATTTGGCTGATAGATGCTGTAAGCAAACTGTCAAAACACCCGCAAAAAGAAATAGCAGCCCTTGCCACTATCATTACAGCAGCCATCAGTTATCTCACGTTGCTGGAAGAAAACTGTTCTACCTTCAATGGTCTCAAACTTCAGGAAGAGAGCGGTTGGAAAGAACTGGAAGACGGAATCAACATATTAGTGGACCTATGGTTAGAAAAGCAATAACAAAAAATGAAAAAGATGATAACGATTGGAATTTGCATACTGGCAATATTACTCAACGGATGCAATAAAGATATAATAGAATACAGCAATAACGATCTCAGATCGGCCTATTAATTATGGAAACAATAACAGATGACTATCTATTCATGATAGAACAAGCCACAAAAGCTCCTTCGGGACATAACACCCAACCTTGGTTATTTCGTATCGTAGAAGCAGGTATTGAGATTCATCCGGATAAAACTAAAACACTATCAATTGTGGATGGAAACCGGCGTGAAATGTTCATCTCCCTGGGATGTGCAACTGAAAATTTGTGCCTGGCTGCACAAACTAAAGGATATTCAACCCAAGTAAACATTGCAGATAATGGGAATATCACAGTAAAACTCCAGCCCAATGCAGGCGTAATTACCCCTTCTTCTATCATTGGACAAATTGGCAAGCGGCAAACCAACAGAAGTATATATACAGGACAACTGATTCCGGAAGAAATGATACATAAGTTGCTTTCAATACCGAAAGCAGCAACAGCACACCTCCATTGCTGGAAAATCGGAACGCCTGAGTTCGACAGAGTTCGTTACTATGTTCTGAGGGGGAATACAATCCAGATGACCGACTTCCACTTCAAGAATGAGTTGAAAAACTGGATGAGATTCAATAAGAAGCATGCAGAATCGACTAAAGATGGTTTAAGTTATGCCGTTTTTGGTGCACCTAACTTACCACAATGGTTATCTCGCCGCATCATGAATGCTTGTCTGACTCCCAAAATACAAAATAAAAGTGATGAAAAAAAGCTCCGATCGTCTTCACACATCATGCTGTTCTGTACCGAGAAAGATACTCCGAAAGATTGGATTAATCTGGGAAGATCTTTAGAGTGCTTTCTGCTGAAAACAACGGAAATCGGTGTGTCCACCGCTTTTATCAATCAGCCATGCGAAGTGGAAATCCTCTCTGAACAAATGCAAAGAGAACTGCTAAACAATAAAAAAACTGAAATACCGTGTGTTTTACTCCGTATGGGATATAGCAGTCCAATGCCCTACTCGCCAAGAAAAAATCTTCATGAAGTGCTGATGCCCTAAAAACTTCCTTTTATAAAACCTAAACCTTTGGACAATTGTTAGTATCTTCGCCCTACATTTTAAATCTGAAATATCGTTTTACCAATTAAAAGAATCCAATGATTATTCGTACCATACTCGATACAGACCTTTACAAATTCACTACCTCGTATGCTTACATTAAACTATTCCCGTATGCGATGGGCACTTTCAGTTTCAAAGACAGGGATGAAACTGAATACAGCGACGAGTTTGTAGAAAGACTGAAAACTGAAATCAGTCGCTTATCGCATGTAGCACTGACCGGAGAAGAACTGGAGTACATGGTGAAGAACTGCCGTTTCCTCCCCAGAGTCTATTGGGAATGGCTCTCTTCTTTCCGTTTCCAACCGGAAAAAATAGAAGTCCGTTTGGACGGAGATCGACACCTCCACATAGAGATCAGTGATTACCTTTATAAGGCAACGCTTTATGAAGTACCTTTACTTGCCATCGTTTCCGAGATAAAGAATCAATCATCCGGCAATATCGCCAGTATGGGAGATATCTTGTGTAAACTATCCGAAAAGGCAGAACTATCCAACAAGCATCAACTGTTTTTCTCTGAATTCGGAACACGGAGACGCTTCTCATTCGACGTGCAGGATCAAGTCATCGGACACCTGAGACAAACAGCCCGCTATTGCATCGGCACCTCCAACTGCCATTTCGCCATGAAATACGGCATGAAACCCATGGGTACACATCCGCATGAATGGTTCATGTTTCATGGAGCACAATTCGGTTATAAACACGCCAATTACATGGCTCTTGAAAATTGGGTAAATGTATACGACGGGGACCTCGGCATCGCCTTGTCCGACACCTATACATCTGCCATCTTTTTAAGCAACCTGAGTCGCAAACAAGCCAAATTGTTTGATGGTGTAAGATGTGACTCAGGCGATGAATTCAGGTTTATCGACCGATTGACTGCCCGTTACAAAGAGTTAGGCATTGACTCGACTACCAAGACAATCGTATTCAGCAATGCACTGGACTTTGACAAAGCACTGGACATTCAGGAGTATTGCCGGGGAAAAATCCGCTGTTCATTCGGTATCGGCACAAACCTGACTAATGATACCGGATTCAAGCCATCAAACATCGTCATGAAGCTATCGCAGTGCAAGATGAACCTGAATCAGGAATGGCGCGAATGCGTGAAGCTATCAGATGACATAGGGAAACATATCGGCAGCCCGGAAGAGGTACGTGCCTGTTTATACGATTTGCGGCTGGAATAAACTCCAACCGCAAATGCATTTTATCATAACAGTGCTTTGATAGCGTCCGTTATCTCTTTATCGGTTTTCTCCATTCCATATCCCTGAATGACTTTTCTGACCACCCGGTCCTGATCTAATATAAAGAAGAAAGGTGCCGCGCCATATGTCCGGTATGACTTGACAATACCTTCATCACCACATAAGAATCTATAGTTTATCTGGTTCTTATCCGCATAAGTCCGCAGCGAATGAGGTTTGCGTCCCCAAGTTTCTATAGAAACCACTTCAAATTCATCGGCATTAAACTTCTCTTTCAGCCCGTTCAGAAAGGGAATGGATGCATGACAAGCACCGCATCCGATACCGGTCAGATTCACTAAAAGCACTTTACTCTTAAGATTAGATAACGACACCGGATTCTCGTACATATCTTTCAACATCCAGTCGGGAGCTTTCTTCCCTATAAGTTCTCTTGCCGAAAGTTGGGTAGTCTTTCCTTTCTCACCATACTTGCGGATTTCATAGTCTTGGGGCAAATAATCATATAAGTTAAAATCGGCCATGGACAATTGATTCAACACTACATCCGAACATATATTGGCAGAAATCTGATGCGACATTTCCCTGCGGACTTTATAAGGCAAATCATCCGATTTATTAATCCACAGTTCGTAAATCGAGGTCGGGTCCTCTAAGTCAAAAGGAGGTTTCGGTATATAATATGCCTTTCCAAAAAATTCAACCTGTTTGTCTTCATGTATCACCAACTTGAAGTAATACGCTTCTCCTAAATCCTTCCATTCGGTTGTGATGCTATCCCCCGTACTCAAAGCATATCCGATGATATTCCGGCTGTAACAGAAAAACGGAGGACCCACCAACCTGAAAGGAAGTTTTCTGGTCGTGAAATCATCGATCATAATCCCTTTATGCTCATGAAAACTTATCATTTTCACTTTTCCATCATAACCAAATTCAAATCGTGTCGTATCTTTGGCGTTAAGAGCCACATAACTTGCACCGATAGTCGAATCAGAAGGATTAGTGTATTCTTTAATAAACCGAAAAGAATTAGTTATAGCAGTCGTATCACCGGGTTGCCAGGACTGAGATTGTTCATGGTAAGAAGCTGATTCTACCTTATCAAGATTACTTAGAACTTTTTTCAAATAAGTTCTCATATCCACATCATTCTTACCACAGACATTCATGACTAATAAGAATGAAATAACAGATAATAAAATGGACTTCATAGTACTTTATATTTTAGACATACACAAATATAGCCAATGAAAGTAGAAATCAACAACCGGCATCTTAACTTTTATACTTAATAATAATATTATAATATCTACTAACTTTTCATAGAAAGTCAGAGTTTTAAAAGCCTAAAAACAAACAGATGCATATATCTCTATTTTAACATCAAAAAAAAACTATTTTCCCTTTTTGAACAACACACTTTATATTAAAAACCGGTGCAGCAGAAGAATACAACGCATAGATATGACATTTACATACAGAAAGTTGCCTCATATTGAGTAAATATGCTATTTCATATAACAAAAGACCTTACTCTTTTCCAAAAAGAAGTAAGTGTTTTCCCGAAAAGAAGTTAGTCTTTTATTCGGAAGAAGCTAATCTTTTGTCCGAAAGAAGTTAATAACGCAAAAAGAAGGCGTAAAATACAAGTTTCCTGAAATTATCGGAGGCTTCAGAAGGGATATGTGTCAACTATCATTTTAAAGGTTCAATCCGACCTACAACGACAGAAGATGTCTAAAAACAAGGATCACCAACCATATGCTTGATAAAAAGGTAAAATCACATCATTTTGATTCTGTCTGATGGGAAAATAAGAGTCTTTTCGGAAGCAGTCGCAAACGAGGCCGGAAAGAAACGAATACAGACCGTATTGAAAATACAGAATGATACTTCATTGTGTATCTGTCAAAATGCAAATTTTCGCCTCAGCCGTTTTCCTTTCCTCTGCTCTTTACCACTCTTACTTCTTCCGCACCAAAAACTGCCTGATCTTCTCCCTGTCTCCTACCACCCAAACCAAATCTCCCAATTGGAAAACTATAGCCTGATTCACCGGAACCAATTCACCCTCTCGTTCAAGGGCTACGACGAGACTATCATATCTTTTTCCTAACCGGGACTGGGCAATGCTTTTGTTCAGAAACGGAAAATCTTCATCTACCGTGAATGAATGAAGCGTCACATCTTGTTTTATGTTCTTTTCATCCGGCAAATCCTGTCTGTTCTCAAGTTCCGTCCGGAACTCTTGCAGCTGTCCGCCTGTTCCGACCACTACTAACTTATCCTGCGGATAAATTCGTTCGGAACTTTGTGGAATGTATATTCTCCGCTCCCCTCTGACAATACTTACTATATTGACACCAAACTCCCGCCTGAAAGGGAGTTCATCCAATGACTGACCGATATAAGACGAATAAGGAGACACCCAAACGGAAGTCAGCTCAACATCTTTGTCATTAAACTCACTGTTAAAACGACTTTTCAGAGGATAACGTTTGCGGGCAGCTTCTTCCCTTCCGTTCAGATTGGTCAGGAAGTGTGTTTCCAGATGCGAATATTGCGTGAGGTTCTCCCTGAAAATAAGAATCAATGCCAATACGGCAACGGCTATCACAATGCCTATCCCATAATTGAGGCTGAAGTAACTGATAACGACCCCTGCAATGAAAAAGACGGCAACCGACACACGGAACAAAATCAGCGCGACCAACCGTCCGTGATTGTAATTATCATCATTCCACAACTTTAAAAATACATCCGGGGAATTATACTTATCTGAAACAAGTGCCCACAGGAAAGGTGTCATCAACAGAAGTGTGACCAGACACATCCCTATGTTTACCCATCGCCCGGGAGCATCGAACATCTCATTTATCGTGGGATAAACAGTTTGCACAGACAATAACCAAATCGCCGTGAGAAGGACACTATAGATAATCACTCTTCCGACAATCGTCTTCAACAACCGCTTCCAATCGCTGTCATGATTGACCGTCTTCTTACCGGAAGCATAGCGGTCCAGACTTTCCCTGGTTTTAGGCGGAAGTATTTTATAAAGCCATTCGGCAAACGGATTTGCCAACCGGATGAAATAAGGAGTTGTGAATGTAGTAATCACCGATACCGCAACAATAATCGGAGGGATAAAACTATCCAGTACTTTGAGTGAAGCCCCCAGCCCTGCGATAATGAAAGCGAACTCTCCTATCTGAGCAAGGCTGAATCCTGACTTGACGGAAACCTTCAACGGTTCACCGGATAATAAAACTCCCAATGAAGAAAATATGGATTTACCCACAAGAGTTACCAAAGTAATGATGACCACCGGCCAGGCATACTGCACCAAGACAGCCGGATTGACCAACATACCGACAGAGACAAAGAAAATAGCTCCGAAAAGATCTTTCACCGGCTGGATGATATGTTCTATGTGTTCGGCCTCAACCGTCTCGGCAAGGATAGATCCCATAATGAAAGCACCCAGTGCAGCCGAGAATCCTGTACGGGTAGCCAACACAACCATTCCCAGACAAAGTCCCAGCGAAACGATCAGTAAGGTTTCGTTATTCATCAGCCGTTTTGCTTTTTTCAAAAAGAACGGAAGGATAAATATCCCAATCAGGAACCATAGGATCAGAAAGAAAACAACCTTCAACACACTCATCAACAGCTCTTCACCTACAAACTCCTTACTCACTGCCATTGTAGAAAGGATGACCATCATCAGGATAGCGATCAGATCTTCAACTACCAATGTCCCGAATACAACACCCGTGAAGCGTTGGTTACGTAAGCCGAGATCATCAAACGCTTTGATAATAATCGTTGTTGACGACATAGACAACATACCCCCCAGAAAAATAGAATTCATTGTGCTCCAACCTAACAGATGTCCTACCATATAACCGATCAGCAACATGCTGATAACTTCGGTGGTTGCCGTGATAAAGGCAGCTGACCCGACATTTATTAATTTCTTAAAACTAAACTCCAACCCAAGGGCGAAAAGTAAAAAAACAACTCCTATCTCAGCCCAGATATTGATGTTCTCAATATCACCTACAGTCGGGAAAATCTGCACGTAAGGTCCCGCCAATAATCCGGCGACGATATATCCCAGTACCAAGGGTTGTTTCAACCATTTGAACAAAAGAGTAATGATACTTGCGGACATCAGTATTAGGGCAAGGTCGGCAATTAAGGTAGGTAAGTGTGACATGGCATGTATATTTCGTTAGTAATTCATTCCGTTTATGCTCTTTTATTTGTAAAAAAGAACAATCGACAGTCTATTTGTGTTTCGTCTATATGACATTTATTTTGAAACAAAGCGCCGTTGGTCATTGCACAAAATTGAACTTTTCGTGCAAAAAGTATCCACTCTATCCAATATTTCTCTATATTTGTCCCCGAATTGGTTCGGAATCCGTGGTCAACGGACGAAGATTAAAAGGGAATCGGGTGTAAATCCCGGACAGTCCCGCTGCTGTGAAGCTCTATATAACATCTTATCAATAAACCAATTACAAACCACTGACGGAAAAAGAAACGTCGGGAAGGTCCGATAAGATGTAGAGTCAGTCAGAAGACCTGCCATTCAATGAATAAGAGCTTTTTTACCTCGTGGGTTAGGAAAGAAAGCATCGTTGTTAAGCCCCAAATCGTAGAAATACTGTGTTTTCATCGGGTGGACTCATGTCCGCAGGGTGGAAAGCATGAATATGTGTATTCCATTTAATTGAGAAATGAATATGATTAAAAGAATCTTAGTCGCCAACCGCGGCGAAATAGCCGTGAGGGTGATGCGCTCCTGCCGGGAGATGGAAATAACGAGCATTGCCGTTTTCTCGGAAGCGGACCGAACAGCGAAGCATGTGCTCTATGCCGACGAAGCTTACTGCATCGGCCCGGCAGCATCGAAAGAGAGTTATCTGAATATAGAAAAGATTATCGAAGTGGCAAAGTCGTGCCGCGCAGACGCCATCCACCCGGGATACGGGTTCTTGTCCGAAAATGCAACCTTTGCCCGTCGTTGTCGTGAAGAGGGGATCATCTTCATCGGTCCGGACCCGGAAACCATGGAGGCGATGGGAGATAAGATTTCGGCACGTATCAAGATGATAGAAGCCGGTGTACCGGTGGTTCCGGGTACTCAAGAAAACCTGAAGAGCCTTGAAGAAGCGGTAGAACTCTGCAATCAAATCGGTTATCCGGTAATGCTGAAAGCCTCGATGGGAGGTGGTGGAAAGGGTATGCGGCTGATTCATCGTGCAGATGAAGTGGAAGAGGCCTACACAACCGCCAAGAGCGAATCACTTTCGTCATTCGGCGACGACACGGTTTACCTGGAGAAATTTGTAGAAGAACCGCATCACATTGAGTTCCAGATTCTGGGCGACAAGCATGGCAACGTGATTCATCTGTGCGAACGTGAATGTTCGGTGCAACGCCGCAACCAGAAGATTGTGGAAGAGAGCCCTTCGGTGTTCGTCACTCCTGAACTACGCCGGGATATGGGAGAAAAAGCAGTGGCCGCCGCCAAAGCCGTGAACTATGTCGGAGCGGGAACCATCGAATTTCTGGTGGACAAGCACCGCAACTATTACTTCCTGGAAATGAACACGCGCCTGCAAGTGGAACATCCGATTACCGAAGAGGTAGTCGGCGTAGATTTAGTGAAAGAGCAGATTAAAGTGGCTGAAGGACAGGTGTTGCAACTGAAACAGGAAGATATCCAGCAACGCGGACATGCCATCGAATGCCGCATCTGCGCAGAAGATACAGAAATGAACTTCATGCCCAGCCCGGGTGTCATCAAGCAGATTACGGAGCCAAACGGCATCGGGGTGCGCATCGACAGCTATGTATACGAAGGTTACGAGATTCCGATTTATTATGACCCGATGATCGGCAAGCTGATTGTATGGGCAACCACACGCGAATACGCCATCGAACGAATGCGCCGTGTACTCCACGAATATAAGCTGACAGGAGTAAAGAACAACATCAGTTATCTGCGCGCCATCATGGATACTCCCGACTTTGTGGAAGGACATTACGATACGGGATTCATCAGCAAAAACGGGGAAGTGCTCCAACACTGCATCACTCGTACCAGCGAACGTGCAGAGAACATCGCACTGATCGCCGCTTACATGGATTACCTGATGAACCTGGAGGAGAATAACAGCGGACTGGCTGCGGACAACCGCCCGATCAGCAAATGGAAAGAATTCGGACTGCACAAAGGGGTATTAAGAATATAGAAGAGTATGGAAATACATATAGGAAATCGCGTGGCCGAAATAGAACTGGTCAGCAAAGAAGATAACAAAGTGGTACTCACCATCGACGGAAAAACGTTCGAAGCGGACGTTGTCATGGCAGAGAACGGGAATTGCAACATCCTGATGGACGGACGCAGCTCCAACGCCCAACTGATTCGCAAAGAGAACGGAAAGAGTTACAAAGTGAATACACACTACAGCAGTTTCAATGTCGAGATTGTGGACAGTCAGGCAAAATATCTGCGGATGCGCAAGAAAGGTGAAGAAACACAGAACGACCGCATCATTTCGCCCATGCCGGGCAAGGTAGTGAAAATCCCCGTCAGTGTGGGACAGGAGATGAAAGCCGGAGAAACTGTCATCGTCATCGAAGCGATGAAGATGCAAAGTAACTACAAGGTGACTTCGGACTGCCGGATTAAAGAGATTCTGGTACAGGAAGGTGATAATATCGCCGGAGACCAGACGCTGATAACGTTAGAATAACGAATAATAGAAAGACAATGGAAGAAGTAAATAAAGCCTATGCCACGTTCGAAGAGCGTGACCGTATCGCTTCCCAAGGCGGAGGCGCTGCCAAGATTGAAATACAACATGCGAGCGGAAAGATGACTGCCCGCGAACGCATCGATATGTTACTGGACAAGGGAACATTTGTGGAACTTGACAAGCTGATGGTGCACCGCTGCACCAACTATGGCATGGACCGTAACAAGGTTCCGGGCGACGGTGTGGTGTCGGGTTACGGAAAGATCGACGGCCGTCAAGTGTTTGTCTACGCTTACGACTTCACCGTTTACGGTGGTTCACTCTCGGCATCGAATGCCAAGAAGATAGTCAAGGTACAACAACTGGCTTTGAAGAATGGCGCGCCGATCATCGCACTGAACGACTCGGGCGGTGCACGTATCCAGGAAGGAATCGAAAGCCTGTCGGGCTATGCCGACATCTTTTACCAGAACACGATGGCAAGCGGCGTGATCCCGCAGATTTCGGCTATCCTCGGTCCATGCGCCGGAGGTGCCTGCTACTCTCCGGCACTGACGGATTTCATCTTTATGGTGAAGGAGAAAAGCCATATGTTCGTCACCGGACCGGATGTGGTAAAGACGGTGATCCACGAAGAAGTCAGCAAAGAAGAACTGGGCGGTGCCATGACGCACAGCAGCAAGAGTGGTGTAACGCATTTCATAGCAAACACCGAGGAAGAATTGCTGATGTCGATCCGCGAGCTGCTCTCCTTCCTCCCGCAAAACAATATGGACGAAACGCGCAAGCAGAACTGCACCGATGACATCAACCGCGAAGATGCATCACTCGGCAGCATTATCCCCGCCGACCCGAACATACCGTATGATATGAAAGAGATCATCGAACGGGTTGTTGACGAGGGCTACTTCTTTGAAGTGATGCAGAACTTTGCCAAAAACATCATCATCGGTTTTGCCCGCTTAGCCGGACGCTCGGTAGGTATCGTGGCCAACCAGCCGGCATACCTGGCGGGTGTGCTCGACATCAATGCCAGCGACAAGGCAAGCCGTTTCATCCGCTTCTGCGACTGTTTCAACATTCCTCTGATTACGTTCGAAGACGTTCCGGGCTTCCTGCCGGGATATACGCAGGAGAACAACGGCATCATCCGCCACGGTGCCAAAATAGTGTATGCCTTTGCCGAGGCCACAGTGCCCAAGCTGACTGTGATCACCCGCAAGGCCTATGGTGGCGCTTACATCGTGATGAACTCCAAGCAGACGGGGGCGGACGTGAACTTTGCCTACCCGAGTGCGGAAATTGCCGTGATGGGTGCCGAGGGAGCCGTAAACATCCTGTTCCGCAAGGCGGACGCAGAGAGCAAAGCCAAAGAACTGGATGCCTACAAAGAGAAGTTTGCCACTCCATACCAGGCTGCCGAACTGGGATTCATCGACGAGATCATCCTGCCGAAGCAAACCCGTAAACGCTTGATACAGGCATTGGAGATGACGGAAAACAAAATGCAGACGAATCCGCCGAAGAAACACGGAAACATGCCGCTGTAGGCACAGCAGGCGGACCAAGCAGAGAGAGGGTATATGCGCGGGGGCAAGGCGACCGGAACAAGATTTCGCACGTCTCCCCGCATTTTTCAGGAAGTTTTATCCTATATTTGCGTCAGCTAACTCCAAAACCTTTCATCTTATGCCCACTAAGCGCCTTTTCGTCCCCGATGACATTCTCCGTCCGGCACAGCCGGGTGAAAACAAGAACATACGCCTGCTCCAATACGTCAACTCTACCACACAGGAAAACTTCGACGCTTTCCTGACGCACCATGCCCTGGTATACATCCTCTCCGGGGTGAAGCAGATCAAGGTAGGGAGCAATCAGTTTGACATCCGCCCCGGAGAACTGTTTCTGATACCAAGGGGAGAGTACGTGATGTCGGAATACATTACCGGCGAACATGGGTTCCGCAGCCTGATGTTGTTTTTCAGCAAACGGGTTGCGCAAGGACTGGCCGAACAACTGAGCGGATGTTTGCCGGAACGTATATCGGAAAGGATGCCGACAAAAAGAGAAGCCATAAAGATCATTCCCCACAACCGGGAAATAGAGAAACTGTTTTCTTCGTTGGAGGAATACAGCAAGAGTAAGAGTCCGTTTATGTGCGAACTGATCCGGCTGAAATTTACCGAACTGGTATACCTGCTTCTGGACAGTCCTTACCGGCAACTAATAGCTTCCTTCCTCCTGGATGCGGCACGAAGCGAAAGCCCGGCACTGTCAGCCGTGCTCGACCGGCATTTGTATTCCCCGGCCACCGTCAACGAACTGGCTATGCTTTCCGGCAGAAGCCTGTCGAGCTTTAAGCGGGAGTTTGCCCAGGAATATGGTGAAGCTCCCCGCGGATGGATACGCAGAAAAAAACTGGAACGCGCTGCTTATCTGCTCGACACGTCGGACAAAACGATCGAAGAAGTAACGGACGCGAGCGGATTTGTAAGTGCGGCACACTTTGCCCGGCTCTTTAAAGAGCAATATCAGATGACACCTACTGAATATAGGGGGAGGAATGATGAATGATGGGCGAAAAGCGATGAACGATGGACGAGAAGTGAGAAATGGAGATGATCGAAGACCTATATATAAGGTGTGGGAAGCTGCCGGAACGAAGCATTCGTAAACGTACCCTGAACCAAACAGACCGGAGACTGAACCAAACGGGCAACAACCCGTTCTCTATTTGCCTGTATCTTTGCTGCATGAAATTCATCTTATGAAATACAAGATCAGCTTATGAAAACTAAATTCTTTACTCCCATCCTATTGATCACCTTCTCGGCTACCGCTCTGTGTTGCCAAAGCAAAAAACAAAACCAGCCGACGGAAAAGGTACAGCAACCGGAAACAACGATCATCAGTGACAGCATTCGTTTCTGCGAAAGCACGTACCCCTATCAGGGAGGTATCCTGATCGCCAACTTCGGAACGGAGCAGCTCAATCCACTCAACACGGAAGGCAGGGGATACATCGCCTACCATAAAGATAACCGGACGGAAATCCTGATTCCTGCCGACGGCAACCTCTCCGGACCGAAAGGAATGTTTGTTCGTGACGAGCACCTGTTCATCTGCGACGTCAACAAAATCGTAGTCTACAACCTACAAGCACCGGAGAAAGCACCGCAAGTCGTCCTGCTGCCCGAAGGCAACCTTTTCGTAAACGACCTCGTGGCGGAAGGGAATACACTTTATGCTTCTGTCACCAATACAGGAAAAATCTTCAGCATCGACATCAGTGACCCGGGCGCAGTAGGGATTCCTGCCGAATGGGTGAGCATCGCCGGACCTAACGGGCTGATTATCGAAAACGGAACCATGTACGTCGCCTCTTATCCCGCTGACGGGAAGACAACGGACAACAATGTCATCTATCAGATTACCGACCTGAGCAAACCCGTTCCGGAGAAGTTCATCACCACCCCGGGACAATATGACGGTATCGCCCTCTCTGCCGACAAGAAAACGATGTACATCACCAACTGGACACCCGCACAAGTTTGTGCCGTCGACATGAATACCCGAAAGATCACGCCACTCGACATTAACCCGGAGAAACCGCTGTCCGGCCCGGCAGATATCACGGTAGCCTCTGGAACGATGTATATTCCGGACCTGCCCAACAGCAGGGTCATCGTTTATCCAATGTAAGATTCGGTTCATAATCCGTCATTACTTATACTAAGAATTCCCTTATCCCAGCTTTTCCCATCCATTGAGAAAGTTGAGATAAGGGAATCTTCCGTCTATTGGAAGGCCGTTTTCGGGATGATTATCCTTTCAGGAACTCCGCTCAGAGAGCCCCCCCCGATTAACGGCCTATATAACCCCGTGCTCACCGCTCCCGCATCTCTGCCACGAACTCGTCGGTGGTGTAGACCTTCTCCGCCAACAGGGTGAAGTTGATGAACGCTGCCGTATCGGCGTCCAGTCCGGGGAGCTTGGCAGAGGCCGTGGCGTCAAAGATGACGGCTGCCTCGAATCCGCGTTCCTGCAACTCGCGCAGATGGGACTCCGCGCAGAGGTTGCCGGACATGCCGCACACCACTACCTTGTTCACCCCACGCTTGCGGAGTTGAAGAATCAGGTCATTGTTTTCCGGCCCGTACAGTTTGTGGGGTGCCGTGACGATGATATTCGTGCCCCCGTCGATATAGGGTTTGTAGAGTTCCAGCCAGTCGGCACCCGAACCTTCGAAACCCTCGCCGGTCAACTGTCCCCGGCGTTCGAACATGCCCATGTCGTGCATCAGTTTCTCGATGGGACCTTCGAAAAGCCATTGGTGATCATGCTTATAGTAATAGTGCGGGGAGATGAATACCAGCATGCCTTTTGCGGCTGCCACCTCGAAGATGCAGCGGAGGTTTTCCACCGTGCCATTCTTCTGTATATTCTCTCCGAAAGCGCCCCAGCCCAGACCGTTCTCGCTCAGGAAATCGTTCTGCGGGTCTGTCATTACAATCGCTGTGTGTCCGTCGATGACGAACGGGGTGTTGATACCTTCCATAATCTTTTTTTGTTTTTAGACGTTTATACTCCTTTTAGCTCAGGGTGCGGCGTCGGTGTACCGCTTGTTTTCCGACTTTGCAAAGATCGGCATTCCACACAGGACAGGAAAGGGCCATATGGCCGGATAAGTTAGCAATTCTTCCCGAATAAGAAGAAAATCATGCTATCTTACCCTATGAGGAAAGGAAATGGATCAGAAGAGGGAACGGAGACACCTATTTATATATAAAAGGCTTATAACAAACAGGTTTTAGAGAGTGGAAACGCCACTCTTCCCCGCCTTCGGGAACAATTGCCTATTCAATGTGTGATATCGCTCTTTCCCGAGCAGCGATAAGCACCGATCTTTGCAACATCAGATTTAAACAACTAAAACAATCCCGCGAACGTTATGAAAAAGAATTTATTAATTTTAGTCGCACTGCTGACTTCGGCAACGATCTCGGCACAGAACGGAGGAACCATTATGAAGAAGTATGAGAACCAATTGCCGCAAACCGGCAGGGGAAATGTGCACGTTGCCTACCAAGGCAAGGCCATCGACCAGATGATTTACGATTTTATGGAAGAACAGGGAATACCGGGCATGACGCTTGCCATCGTACAGGCGCCTTACATCCCCCGGGTGGTGGGCTACGGAGTGACTGATTTCACGAAAGGAAACCTCGCCGCCGCCAAGACGCTTTGGCCCATCGGCCCTATCTCGCAAGGATATGCTGCCGTGGCGGTGATGCAACTCTACGAACGGGGCAAACTCGACCTGAACGACCCCGTCGGCAAGTACCTGAAGGATGTGCCGGAAAGCTGGAAACCGGTCAGCATCCTCCAGTTGATGCAGCACAGCTCGGGCATCGCCGACTACCGCGCGCAGAAGGGTTTCGACGTCTCTGCCGATTATCGTCCGGAACAGTTGATCGAGACCGTAGCCGCACTGCCACTGGGCTTCGAACCGGGAACGGATGTGAAGCAGAGCGCCACGAACTTCCTGCTGCTGACTTCCATCATCGAGAAGGCGGGCAAAATGCCTTACCACGATTTCGTGAAGAAGTATCAGATTGACTACCTGGGACTGCGGCAGACTTTCTTCGGAGAAGACCTGGCGAAAGTAAAACAGGAGGACGTGACCACTACGGGCAACGTGCACCAGACATTCAAGAAGGACCGGGACTATATCAACCCCTCGGAAACAACGACCGGATACGTTGAAAAAGACGGCCGGCTCGTCGCAGCGCCTGCTGTCAGCCCTACGGCACTGAAAGGTTTCTCCGACATCTGGGCATCGGCGGAGAACGTTTCCCATTGGGACATCGGACTGGCGGGAAGCGCCTTGATCGAGAAACCGGAAAACCGTGACATCATGTACAAGCCCACCCGGCTGGCCAACGGCAAGGTGGTCCCCGCCATGGCAGGCTGGCAGTTCTATAACCACAACGGGCTGATGGACATCAAAGGCGACGTATCGGGACATTCGGCTTTCCTGAGCCGTTTCACCGACGCTTCGGAACTGGTATGCGTCACCCTGCTCGCCAACAAGGAGGGAGTGGACCTGACGAACCTGGGACGCCGCATTGCCGCCGCTTTTGACAGCGCCAAGATGGGCACGGGAGCCAACGATAACCTACTTTACACCTACGAGAGCCAGTTCAGCGTAGACGAGACCATGGGACGCATTGAGCAGACGCTCCGGGCAATGGGAATCCCTGTCTTCGCCAAATTCGACCACGGAAAGAACGCAGAAGAGGTAGGCTTGACGCTTCGCCCGAACCAGGTGATTGTCTTCGGTTCGCCGAAAGTGGGCACAAAGCTGATGCAGGACAATCCGAGCATCTCGATCGAATTGCCGCTGAAGATCTCCGTTTGGGAGGATAAGAACGGCAGTGTATGGGCCACTTTCCCACAGATGCAGGTGATGGCGGCCGAATACGGGCTGGAAGCGGAACCGGTGATCGGAAAGATGCAGGAATTGCTGGAAAAGATCGTGATTAAGGGGGCAAGCGTGTATTGACTCCATGCCCGAGGGCATTCTTAAAATAAACACAGAAACGGGGAAATCACAAGCGGTTATGGGACAACGCGCAACGTGACTTTCCCCGTTTCATTCGGGTCCTCCCCGTTTCTATTTTCCTCCTACCGGCAAGCAGACTTCAAACCTCGCCCCCTCACCCGCTTCGGACTCCGCACGAATCTCTCCGCCGAAATGTTCCACAATCGTCTTGCAGATGGCAAGTCCCAACCCTGTTCCTTGAACAAAAGAATCTCCTTTATAAAAGCGCTCAAAAACATGCGCGATCACCTCCTCCGACATTCCCTTCCCGGTGTCTTCGACAAACAGCTCTACGTCCTTCTCCCCCCTCCGGCGATAGCCTATCCGGATGCTGCCCCGGCTCGTAAACTTTATCGCGTTATTGATCAGATTGTTCACCACCTGCTCCAGCCTTACCGGGTCCGCAGTAATCGACACATCCTCTGCGGGCAGATCCGCAATCAGTTCTACACCGGGCTTCACGTTCAGACGCTGCATGCGGGCTATGTCGGCAAACATCTTGTTCAGTGAGAAAACCGAAACGTTAAACTCCATGGTGTTCGATTCAATCTTCGAAAGATCCAGAATATCCGAAATCAGGAACATCAGCAACTGCCCGTTCTTCTCTATCAACGCAGCATACTCCTCGATGTCCTCCGGCCTTAAATCGGACTGCTCGCTCACCAGCAGTGTGGAAAAACCCACGATGGCATTCAGCGGAGTACGGATCTCGTGACTCATATTGGCCAGGAAAGCACTCTTCAATCGGTCGCTCCGCTGTGCCTTCCGGAGGGCATCGTTCAGCCTGTCCTCTATATCTTTATGCCGCTGCGTACTCATGCAGATACCTACAATACGGAACGGCAGATCCGACAGTTGCCCCACATAAGTAGACTGCCCCTCGAACCACTCCCAGCCCCCGTCTCCCCGGCGCAGACGATAAGGTACGGGTGCCTCGTACAAGTTTCCCGTCAACTGCCCGGCAAGGGCGTCGAAAAGTACCTTCCGGTCATCGGGATGCACCAAGTCGGAAAACTGTTCCATGGTCAGTGTATAATCTTGAGTCGGAATCTTCAGGTAGTCGAAATAACGCGGGTCAATCACCATCAGGTTCCGCTCCATGTCGAACGACCAGGAAAAGATATGTGTTTTGCTCAGGGCGATATTCAGCACATGCCGTTGCGTCCGTTCTTCAAGCACATTGCGCAGGTAGACGATCATCTTGATCAAGCGCCCGCTTTCATAAATCCCCACAATGCCGCCTTGAATCAGGAAGCTGATATTGGAACGGGGTTCGCGAATGAAGCAATTGGTAGAAAACAAAATGTTGCGCTTTCCGCTCTGTATCTCTTCCAGAAACCGGGGCAAAAGGTTCTCCTTGTCCTGGATCAGTTCGATGATGTCAACTGCCTGCCGCCCGGCAACCTGCCTCAAATCCAGTTGCAGTTCTTCCAGCAACAACTTGTTCATCCGTTCTATCTTCCCGTCAGCGCCGAGGACAAGAATGCTCAGCGGCCACACATCAAACAGTTGCCTGCATACGGCATCTCCCACCAGCGCCTTTTTGAGCGCCCGCCTCTGCCCGTAGAGGCACTTCACCGCCACACACAAGGCAAACACGACAATAAGCAGCAAAACAATAACCGTAATCAGACTATTGTCCCCAATGGCCAAAGAAGAAAAAAAGACAGGAAAAACAAAGGTGTTGAATGAAGATCGGTTCATATAAATTCAGTTGTGTCAAGGCACAAAGATCGTACTAATATCAGTTATCGGCAACGGATCGGGTTGGAAATAATATTCTATTATTCTCACAAAATATTCCATCGTGTACGGATTGACCACTTTTAACTATGACAGGAAAAGCCCCGTACAGAATTAACAAGTCATTAACTATATTAGACCATAATATAATGACTTTTGCAACCAAAAAGGGATCTCAGCGTTATAGCAAACAAAAGAACATGCTTACTCCAGAATTAAATATATCGGCCAATTTCACCACTGCCGACCGCATCAGCAGCGAAACACTGTGGGCATATTGTGCCGAACTCAAAAAGACAAAAGCCGTCATATTTGCCCTCTGCATACGGGGGCGTGTCAAGGCAATGATCAACCTGGTGCAATACAATATCGGTCCCGGTACGATGATCGCTATCCCCTCAGAAAGTTTCGTACAAGTGCTGAAGACATCGGACGATGTGCAGCTGCATGCGGTACTCTTTTCACTTGCGTTCATCCACGAAACCCACTTGGACAGATCGATCATCCATACGTTCTACATCATCAACGAACACCCCTTGCTCCCATTGTCCCCGAAAATTTTCGGCATCTACGTCCAGACTTTCGCGCTTTTGACACACATCCATAAAGACGCTCCGTTCCTCTTCAGTCATGCCACACTGAAGTCTATGCTTGAAGCACTCCTACAGGGGTTCACAGAGCTCAGTCAGCGAAAAGCGTTGTCGCAGGTAGCGCCCGCCAACAAACATTCCGCCGTCTTTCGCCAGTTTGTCCGACTGGTACAGGAGAATCATGCCCGCCAACATCAGGTACAGTTTTATGCGGCCGAAATGGGAATGAAATCAACTACCCTCTGCCACATCATAAAGAAAGAATCGGGCGGACAGACAGCAATGGAAATCATCAACAGTATCCTGATCCTGGCTGCCCGAACCCTGCTGCGAACCACACCCACTCCGGTGAAAGACATTGCCTTGAACCTGGGATTCAACAACGCGGCGTTCTTCAATAAGTTTTTCAAGAAGCAAGTGGGGATGACCCCACAGAAGTTCCGGAACGCAGAGAAATAAGGTCAAACCTACGAAACAGGCGGACCGAAACGAGTTTCAACAACTATACAGTCATCTCAAACCCCGTATCCGTCCGCCTGTCCTATATTATTCGCACTTATTGGATGGCCTGTGTGCGGATAGTGAAAAGTTTATTATCCTTTTTCCTTCAGAATCACGTCGTGTGCCCCGCCTTCTACGATACTGGTAGACGAAACCAATGTAATCTTGGCGTTTTGCTGCAAATCGGGAATGGTAACGGCACCGCAACTGCACATCGTAGCTTTGATCTTGCTCAGTGTGGCAGCCAGATTATCTTTCATCTTACCGGCATAAGGCACGTAACTATCGACTCCCTCTTCGAACTTCAAAGATTCCGTTCCGCCCATATCATAGCGCTGCCAGTTCTGGGCACGGTTCGAACCTTCTCCCCAGTACTCTTTCACATAATTGTTCTTGATGCAGAGCTTCTTTGTAGGCGATTCGTCGAAACGGGCAAAGTAACGGCCCATCATCAGGAAATCGGCCCCCATGGCAAGGGCAAGCACCATATGATAGTCGTGCACCAGTCCGCCGTCGCTGCAAATAGGCACATAGATGCCTGTGCGTGCCTGATATTCGTCACGGGCACGAGCCACGTCCTGCAAGGCAGTCGCCTGTCCACGTCCGATACCTTTCTGTTCACGGGTGATGCAGATAGATCCACCGCCAATGCCCACTTTCACGAAGTCCGCACCGGCTTCCGCCAGATAGAGGAAGCCTTCTTTATCTACCACGTTACCGGCACCTACCAGTACTTTATCCCCATACTGCTGCTTGATCCATTGCAGAGTCTCATATTGCCATTCCGAATAGCCGTCCGAAGAATCGATGCAAAGCACATCCACTCCTGCTTCTACCAGAGCAGGTACACGTTCCTGATAGTCACGGGTATTGATACCGGCACCCACCAGCAATTTCTTATCGGGGCTTGACACCTCGTTAGGGTTTTCCTTGTGGCTGTCGTAATCTTTGCGGAAAACGAAATAAGCCAGACGGCCGTCCTTGTCGATGATGGGAAGAGTGTTGAGTTTGTGGTCCCAGATAATCTGGTTCGCTTCGCTCAGTGTCAGTCCCACTTCGCCTACAATCAGCTTGTCGAAAGGGGTCATGAAGTCTTTGATCTTTTTGTCCAGCGGATCTCTGGAAAGGCGATAGTCGCGGCTGGTTACCAATCCCAGAAGATGTCCGTTCGGTGTGCCGTCATCCGTGATTCCGATGGTAGCGTGTCCGGTCTGACGAAGCAGGCGAAGTACATCATCCAACGTATGTTCCGGTGTCAGGTTCGAGTCACTGGTCACGAAACCGGCTTTAAATTTCTTCACTTTCCGCACCATTTCCGCCTGACTGGCGATGGGTTGCGAGCCGAAGATAAACGAGAGTCCTCCGTTGCGTGCCAGCTCGATAGCCAGTTCGGGACCGGAAACCGACTGCATGATTGCCGAAACGAAAGGAATGTTCAATTCGATTGCTGCTTGTGTGCCTGCCGCATGTTTCACCAGCGGGGTGCGTAAAGATACATTGGAAGGTACACACTGTTTGGTGGTAAGACCGGGAATAAGTAAATATTCACCGAAAGTTCTTGATACTTCTTCTACGTAAACTGCCATAAGATAAGTTGTTTTTTGGCATGCAAAATTACATCTTTCTTTTTAATTATGTGACAGGGACAGGGGTATTTTTTTCAATTATCCCTTCACAGTATCCTAATTCTTCTGCCGTCCGTCCATTCAGGCACGGATATTATTGATAAGTCTCAAACGTATGTCCCCCTTTCCGGAGTTGGTCGGCATATTGCTGCAAGGCGGCATCGGATATGCCCAAAGGTTCTGACAATACAGACATAGCCTGATTTCTTTAGTTCACCGGCAAAGGTAATACAAACCGGACTACGTCATGCTTTCCTTATAGATTTAATCCGAAACCGGCATCCCTGCTTTTAAATTAACAGAAAACAACGCCATTTAGCAAACACTTTCGTACCTCCGGTGTTATTCATTACCATACTATAAATAACTACCGCTTATGTCACAAGAAATGAAAGCATTCTCCGGAATGAAAACTACACGGAATTTCAGTTTCAGTCATTCCGAAGTCATTATCAACAGCACACCGGGCAGAAAAGTTGTTCTGGAATCGACTCTGTTGGAACAGTCGCCAATTGAAAAAGGATGTGGAGATACCTCTTCACAGGCATGGAAGGCGACTCCGGCAGAAAGCCGGACAAGACCTGTGTATAACGAAATCTGGTATACATAAGCAACCGCCTTTCCTGTTTTTATTCAATCACACACAAGAACCGGATACTTCGGTTCCATCCGGAGAATGCGTCGTTTGGATGCGCATCCTACAGGGGGACATCTGTTACCTTGAATGCCGACTTCATTTACGTGCCGGGATAAACGGTTTTACGTGCCGGGGTAAATGGCTTTACGTACCGGGGTAAACGGTTTTACATTGAAAGAAAAATATAGGTAAATACAATCTGCTGATTATCAAGATTACCGGGACGGATGTCGCAACTACGCATTTCCCAGAGAACTCCTATTTTAGACCCGCCAACCTCGCCCTGTACTCCATCGGCGAAACCCCTTCGTGACGTTTGAAATACCGGCCAAGATAAGATTGGTCGGGGAAGCTCAGGCGGTCGGCTATCTCCTGGATACTGAGGTCGGTGGACTGGAGGAGGACTTTGATCTCCAAGGCCGTGAAATCATCAATCACTTTTTTGGCTGAGCCGCCCATAAGGGAGCGGCAGATGCTCGTCAGGTATTTGGTAGAAATGCAGAGACGGTCAGCGTAGAACACAACGTCGCGCTGCGAACAACAATGCTCGTGCACCAAGGTGACGAACTTATGAAAAAGTTCGTTTGGACGGTTGCCGCCTTCGATCTCTTTATGGGTGAAAAGGCGGTGCACTTTGTCGTATACATCGAGCAGGAAGCTTTGCAGGTGGTTGCGGGCTATCTGGTTGCGGAAGCGGTGGTCGGTGTCGGCAAAGATGGCGCCGGTGGCGTGCAGAAGACCATTGATGGGGGCGGTAAATTCGGGAGGGAGCGTATAGCAGGGCTTCTCCTTGAGGAAGCGGAAGAAGGAGGGTTCGAAGCGGATGCAGGCTTCACGGAACATCTCGATGTGGGAGGCGAAAAAGGAGATCTGCAGGTCGTCGCTCTTCTCTTCAAGGGTGATGACGGAGCCGGGCAGGAGGACAACCTGGGTATTGGGGGTGATCTCGTATTTCTTCAGGTCGATGGCAAGCGTGGCATGACCGCTGCGGCAGTAGAGAATGATGGCACAGTTGAGCTTGTGCAGCCGGTTGTAGAAAGGGGCGAAGTCGTCGGTTCCTGCCACGAAGGGCTGGTCGAGAGTGAGAGTGAGCAGATTACTTTTTTCCATATCGTGTTCTTTATTTCGCCTGCAAAGGTAGGTCTTTTTAGTGAATTAGGCGAAAAGTTGTTCCGATTATGAACAATAGTGAGGCGGGTATGAAAAGCTGCCGAAGGGGAAAACGCTCTACCTTTGCCGCGACAAAATTAAATAGGAACTATGATTGAAAAGGTAAGTAAAGTGAAACAGGCCGTGATACTGGCCTGCTGTCTGGCCGTCGGGGGATGCAAGCAAGCACCGCAGGCAAACGTGGAGTCGGGATACAAAGTGATGACCCTCGCGCCTGCCGACCGGACGCTATCGAGTACGTATTCGGCAACGATACGCGGACGACAAGACATCGAGATCTATCCGCAGGTAGGCGGTACGCTGACGCAGGTGTGTGTCAGCGAGGGGGAACGGGTGAAACGGGGACAGTCGCTGTTCGTCATCGACCAAGTGCCTTACGAAGCTGCCTTGCAGACTGCCCTGGCAAACGTGGAGGCGGCAAAGGCGTCGCTGGCCACGGCACAACTGACGTATGACAGCAAGCAGGAATTGTACAGGCAGAACGTGGTGTCCGCCTTCGACCTGAGCACGGCAAAGAACTCTCTCCTGGCAGCGCAGGCACAACTGGCGCAGATGAAGGCACAGGAGGTGAACGCACGCAACAACTTATCGTATACGCTGGTGAAGAGTCCGGCGGACGGAGTAGTGGGCACGCTGCCCTACCGGGTGGGAGCACTGGTGAGCGCCAGCCTGCCGGAACCGCTGACTACCGTTTCGGACAACTCGGACATGTACGTCTACTTCTCGATGACGGAAAACCAGCTCTTAGGACTGATCCGCCGTTACGGATCGAAAGAGGAAGCCTTGAAACAGATGCCGGAAATCGGCCTGCAACTGAATGACCGTTCGGACTATCCGCAGGCGGGACGGATCGAGACGATCAGCGGGGTGATAGACCGCACGACGGGAACGGTGAGCCTGCGGGCGGTGTTCCCCAACCGGGAAGGGCTGCTGCATAGCGGCGGCGCCGGAAACGTGATCGTGCCGACGGAGAAGACGGGAGCGCTGGTGATTCCGCAAGCGGCCACATTCGAAGTACAGGACAAGGTATTTGTATATAAGGTAGTGGACGGCAAGGCGCAATCGGCTCCGGTACAGGTGACGCGCGTCAACGGCGGACAGGAGTACATCGTGGAGAGCGGGCTACAGACCGGTGACGTGATCGTGGCCGAAGGCGTCGGACTGCTCCGGGAAGGAACGGTTATCAACGAAAAACGGTGAACGCTCATCGTATGCAATAAAACAAAGAACAAGACTCACCACAGAGTGACACAGAGTTTCACAGGGTTCTCCTTCGTTGATTTCCACTCTGTGGAACGCTGTGGTAAATCAAATCCCAAACTATAAACCCATTATGAACTTACGAACATTCATCGAACGGCCCGTCCTATCGGCCGTTATCTCCATCACCATCGTCGTGGTCGGGATCATCGGGCTGTTTACGTTGCCCGTCGAACAATACCCGGATATTGCCCCACCAACCATCATGGTCTCCACCAGCTACTTCGGAGCCAGCGCGGAGACGTTGCAAAAGAGTGTCATCGCCCCGCTCGAAGAGGCCATCAACGGAGTGGAGGACATGACGTATATGACCTCCAGCGCCACCAACGCCGGAACGGTCTCCATCACTGTCTACTTTAAACAGGGAACCGACCCGGACATGGCGGCGGTGAACGTGCAGAACCGGGTCTCCAAAGCCACGGGACAGCTCCCCTCGGAGGTGAACCAGGTGGGTGTCACCACCTCGAAGCGGCAGACGAGTATCCTGCAAATGTTCTCGCTCCACAGCCCGGACGACTCTTACGACGAGGCTTTCCTGGCCAACTACATCAGTATCAACCTCAAGCCGGAGATTCTCCGCATCTCGGGCGTGGGCGACATGATGATCATGGGAGGCGACTACAGCCTGCGCATCTGGATGAAACCGGACGTGATGGCGCAATACCGCCTGATCCCTTCGGACGTTTCGGCGGTGCTGGCGGAACAGAACATCGAGTCTGCCACCGGATCGTTCGGCGAGAACTCCGACGAGACGTACCAATACACCATGAAGTACAAAGGCCGCCGCATCACCCCGGAGGAGTTCGGCGAGATCGTGATCCGCTCCACCGACGACGGGCAGGTGCTGAAACTGAAGGACATCGCCACCATCGAGTTAGGACAGGAAAGCTACGCCTACAGCGGAACGACGGACGGGCACAACGGTATCTCGTGCATGCTCTTCCAGACTGCAGGCTCCAACGCTACGGAGGTGAACAACCGCATCAACGACTTCCTTGAAGAGGCGCGCAAAGACCTCCCCCGCGGAGTGGAACTGACGCAACTGATGTCCAGCAACGACTTCCTCTACGCCTCCATCCACGAGGTGGTGAAGACGCTGCTCGAAGCCATCCTGCTCGTGATCCTCGTCGTATACATCTTCTTGCAGGACATCCGCTCGACACTGATCCCGCTGGTGGGCATCATCGTGTCGCTCGTCGGTACGTTCGCCTTCATGGCGATGGCGGGATTCAGTATCAACCTGATCACGCTGTTCGCGCTGGTACTGGTCATCGGTACGGTGGTGGACGACGCCATCGTGGTGGTCGAGGCCGTGCAGGCACGGTTCGACGTGGGCTACAAATCGTCCTACATGGCGAGCATCGACGCCATGAAAGGCATTTCGAACGCCGTCATCACCTCGTCGCTGGTATTCATGGCGGTGTTCATCCCCGTATCGTTCATGTCCGGCACATCGGGGACGTTCTACACGCAGTTCGGACTGACGATGGCCGTAGCGGTAGGCATCTCCGCCGTGAACGCCCTGACACTGAGCCCCGCCCTCTGCGCGCTGCTGCTGAAACCGTACATCAACGAGGACGGCACGCAGAAGCAGAACTTCGCCGCCCGCTTCCGCAAAGCGTTCAACGCGGCGTTCGACGTGGTGATAGACCGTTACAAGGGCATCGTGCTCTTCTTCATCAAGCACCGTTGGCTGACGGGCGGACTCCTCGTGGCAAGTATCGCCCTGCTGGTGGTGCTGATGAATACGACGAAGACCAGCCTCGTGCCCGACGAAGACCAGGGCGTGGTGTTTGTCAACGTCAGCACCGCCGCCGGCAGTTCGCTGCGCACGACGGACGAGGTGATGAAGCGCATCGAGCAGCGCATGGAACAGATCCCGCAAGTGGAACACGTGCAGAAAGTGGCGGGCTACGGACTGCTGGCGGGCCAGGGAAGCTCGTTCGGTATGTTGATCCTGAAACTGAAACCGTGGGACGAACGCCCCGGAAAGGAAGACAACGTGCAGTCGGTCATCGGCCAGGTATACGGACGGACGGGCGACATCAAGGACGCCACCGTATTTGCCATCTCACCGGGAATGATCCCCGGCTACGGTATGGGTAACGCCCTCGAACTGCACATGCAGGACAAGACGGGAGGCGACGTGAACACCTTCTTCCAGACCACGCAGCAGTATCTGGGCGCGCTGAACCAGCGTCCGGAGATCGCCATGGCCTACTCCACGTTCGACGTCCGCTACCCGCAATGGCTGGTTGAGATAGATCCGTCGAAATGCAAGCGCTCGGGCATCACCCCCGACCAGGTGTTGAGCACCCTCTCGGGCTACTACGGCGGGCAGTACGTGTCCAACTTCAACCGCTTCTCGAAAGTATATAAGGTGATGATCCAATCCGACCCGCAATACCGCCTCGACGAAGCTTCGCTGGGCAACACCTTCGTGCGGATGTCGAACGGCGAGATGGCGCCTCTGAGCCAGTTCGTGACGCTAACCCGCACGTACGGAGCCGAGTCGCTGAGCCGCTTCAACATGTACAACTCCATCGCCGTGAACGCCATGCCGGCCGACGGTTACAGTACGGGTGACGCCATCCGTGCCGTACAGGAGACAGCCTCCACCGCCCTGCCCAAGGGCTACGGCTACGACTACGGAGGCATCACCCGTGAGGAGACGGAGCAGAGCGGCACGACGGCGATCATCTTCGGCATCTGCTTCCTGATGATCTACCTGATTCTGAGCGCGCTCTACGAGAGCTTCCTGATCCCCTTCGCGGTGCTCCTGAGCGTGCCGTGCGGACTGATGGGTTCGTTCCTCTTCGCCCGCCTGTTCGGTCTGGAGAACAACATCTACCTGCAAACGGGACTGATTATGCTGATCGGTCTGCTGGCCAAGACGGCCATCCTGCTCACCGAGTATGCCGCCGAACGCCGCAAAGCGGGCATGGGGCTGATAGCCTCCGCGCTGAGCGCCGCAAAAGCCCGTTTGCGCCCGATATTGATGACGGCACTGACGATGATCTTCGGGTTGTTCCCGCTGATGGTGGCGAGTGGCGTAGGGGCAAACGGTAACCGTTCGTTGGGAACGGGCGCCGTGGGCGGTATGGTCATCGGTACGCTGGCACTGCTGTTCATCGTGCCGTCGCTCTTCATCGCTTTCCAGTGGTTGCAGGAACGCATTCGTCCGATACAGACCGAACCGACGCACGACTGGCAGATCGAGGAAGAGATCGCAGTGAGCGACCGGGAAAAGAAGGAAGCGAAAGGAGGGGCTTTGAAGGAATAAAGGGTTCTTTTCACCACAGAGGAACACAGAGTGACACAGAGGAAGACAGGTTATTGATATGAATGATCAAAAGAGCAAGATTCACCTGGTGATACTCTACCCGGTGATACTCTGTACTACTCCGCGATACTTTACTTCGTATCGCTCTGTATGACTCCGTACCACTCCATATCACTCTGTGATACTCTGTGGTGAAAAGAGTTCTTCCCCCGTTCAACCCTATTTATCATTAGCAGCCCCCTCCCCTCCTCTTCCACCGGAGGAACCCGGGGGAGGGAGGCTCCCATAAAACAAGCAATCATGAAAAAGTTAATCATATCCCTTGCCGCCACGCTGGCACTCAGCAGTTGCGGCATTTACTCCAAATACAAACCCGCTACCGAGGTTCCCGACGGCCTTTACGGCCAAGAAGGCGCGAATCCTTCCGACTCCGCCTCCAACCTCGGCAGCCTCCCCTGGCAGGAGGTCTTCACCGATCCTTGCCTCCGCACGCTGATCGACACCGCCCTCGTGCGCAACACCGACCTGCGTACGGCCCACCTCCGTGTGAAAGAGGCCGAAGCCACCTTGCTCTCCGCCCGACTCTCCTATCTGCCCGCCTTCTCCCTCTCTCCGCAGGGAACGGCCAGCAGCTTCGACGGCGGGAAAGCCTCGCAAACCTACTCACTGCCCGTCAGCGCCAGTTGGGAGATCGACATCTTCGGCCGGCTGACGAACGCCAAGCGGCGTGCACAAGCTGTCGTGGCGCAGAGCCGTGACTATGAACAGGCGGTACAGACGCAACTGATTGCCGCCGTCGCCAACAACTACTATACGTTGCTGATGCTCGACGCCCAGATCGAGATCTCCACCGCCACCGAAGCCGCCTGGAAAGAGAGCGTCGCCACCACCCGCGCCATGAAAGCTGCCGGAATGGTGACCGAAGCCGCCCTCTCGCAGACTGAGGCCACATACTACAATATATGTACCACCCTGCTCGACCTGCGCGAACAGCTCAACCAGGTGGAGAACGCCCTTTCGCTCCTCCTTGCCGACGTCCCCCGCACCCTTCCCCGCGGACGCCTCGCCGAGCAGCGCCTGCCGGAGAACCTTTCGGTGGGCGTGCCCTTGCAGATGCTTGCCAACCGCCCCGACGTGCGCAGTGCCGAACAGTCGTTGGCACAGGCATTCTACACTACCAATGCCGCCCGTTCCGCCTTCTACCCCTCGATCACGCTGAGCGGCAGCGCCGGCTGGACAAACTCGGCAGGTGCGATGATCGTCAACCCGGGCAAGTTCCTTGCCACCGCCGTGGCCTCGCTGACGCAGCCTTTGTTCAACCGGGGAGCGAACATCGCCCAGCTCCGCATAGCCAAAGCGCAACAGGAGGAGGCACGCCTCAGCTTCGAACAGACGTTGCTCAACGCCGGAAGCGAGATCAACAATGCCCTGGTGCAATATCAGACGGCACGGGACAAGGCAAACTACTTCGAGAAGCAGGTGGCTTCCCTCGAAAACGCCGCCCGCAGCACACAACTGCTGATGAAGCATGGCAACACGACTTATCTGGAAGTGCTCACCGCACAGCAGACGTTGCTCAATGCGCAACTCTCGCAAGTGGCCAACCGGTTTACTGAAATCCAGGGGGTCATCACCTTGTATCAGGCATTGGGGGGAGGAAGAGAGAGGAGTTAAGAAGAGGAACTCACCACAGAGTAGCACAGAGGGAGTCAAGCCGATAACCAACGACTTGACATCCACTCTGTGCTACTCTGTGCCATTTTGTGGTAAACCCTTATCCGCTCAACGGCTTCCTGCCATTGTGCTTCGGCTTTGGTTTCGGTATCTTTCAGCGAGTCGAACATTCCCGGGTCACGTTTCAAAGACTCTTCTGCGAAGCAGTAGTTATCATACCAGGGTTTCATTTCCATTCTGACTGAAAGAACAAAGGAAAGGGAAGAGAAGTTAAGAAGAGGAACTCACGAAAAAAATACGGGAAAAACAAGAACGAGGGAAAGAAGCTGATGGAGCCGGGCCATGCGAGAGGAAATAGACCGCAACGTTCCTGTCTCACGACAGACCAAACCAGATGAACGCGGCTTTCGTCCCTCTCAGCCCTTTGCCCCACCTTTGCAAATCGACACGTACTTCAGTCGCTTCTTCCCTCGTCTCTCTTTCCGCTCACTCGCTTCAATTAACTATATCATTATTAACACTTGTCTCCATAGGCTCGCGCAGGTACTTGCCCAGCACCTTGTTCAAGGCTTTCTCGTTGATGGGCTTCACCAGATAGCCGTCGCAACCGGCGGCTATCGCCAGTTCCTTGTCGGCGTTGAAGGCATGGGCCGTGAGGGCGACGATAGGCACTTCCCGGTTGGTCTTCCTGATTTCACGGGTAGCTTCCAAACCGTCGAGCCGGGGCATCTTGATGTCCATCAGCACCAGGTCGAAGTGTTCCGACAGCACCTTTTCCACTGCCTCGACGCCATCTGCCGCACGGTAGCACCGGTAGCCCTTGCCTTTTAGCAGGATCTGCATCAGCAGGTAATTGCTTTCTATATCTTCCACTATCAGGATCCGCTTTTCACTTGCGGGCGAGGGCTCGCGGACAAGTCCCGGACATTCCGGAACGTCCACCGGCTCCGGAAGCGCCGGCTGCTGTCCGCTCACGATGGCAGATGCCCGCATACTTTCCGGCATCGCCATCTCCTCCTCGTTGAGTTCGGCGGACATGCAGGAAGCAGCGTCGGTAGTTGCACCGGCCGCTTTCTCCACCTCTTCCGGACGTTTGTATTCGCAGGGAACCCATGACCAGAAGGTCGATCCCACGCCCTCCTCGGACTCGAAGCCTACCTGTCCGCCGGAGGCTTCGGTGACCACCTTGCAGATGACCAGCCCCAGCCCCGTGCCCTGGGCAAACTCGTTGAGCTTCTCGAAGCGCTGATAGAGGCGGGACTTGTTCGTCTCCGAGATGCCGATACCGGTATCCGAGACGTAGAAGCGGATGCCCTCGCCCTCGCAGCGGTAGCCCACGTGTATAGTCCCCTGCCGGGTGCATTTGATGGCGTTCGTGGCGTAATTGAGCATCACTTGCGCCAGCCGGTTGTTGTCCAGCAGCACCATGAAACGCTTGTAGGGGTTGTCGCAAACTAACTTTACTTCGGGGCGGACTACGAGCGGGCGGATGGAGTTGCACAACTCCTCAAAGTAGATGGCCAGGTCGAACTCGGCCAGTTTAATGTCTACCATGCCGGACTCGATCTTCGACAGGTCGAGCACGTCGTTCACCAGCCGGAGCAGCAAGTCGGTGTTCGACGTGATGATCTGCTTGTATTCGTCCATCTCCTCCTTCTGGTCCGTATTCATCAGCAGGCTTGAGAAGCCGATGATGGCGTTGAGCGGTGTGCGTATCTCGTGGCTGATGTTGGCCAGGAAAGCGGATTTGAGCTTGTCCGACTCTTCGGCGCGCTCCTTGGCGTCGCTCAGCTCTTTGAGCAGTTTTTTAGTAGGCGTGACGTTACGGCGGAAGCCGGTGTAGAGCACCACCTTGCCCGTTTCGTCGCGCAGGAAAGGGGTGGCGTTGACGACGCAGTCCTGCCAGTCGTCGTCATAGTCCGATTTCATGCGCACCGAGGTTTCATCGACAAAGTCGACTCCCTCCTCCATCATCCGGATGTAGCGGCGGATGCACTCCAGGTCGTCCGGATGGATGGCTTGGGTATAATCGGCCGGGCTGACCAGGAGGTTGTCGTCGTAATGGGTCAGCGGCTCGTTGTGCGAGGTGAAGAGATGGGTGCGGTTGTCGTACCGCCAGTGCACCAGGTCGGCGGCCTGTATGGCCTGCCGCGCCAGTTGGATGTTCTCCTTCAGTTGCAGTTCCTGCTCGTGCTCACGGGTGATGTCGTTCATGATGAAGACATAGTTTTGCATGGCTCCGTCAGGGTCGAAAATGGGCGCTCCTTTGCTGCTGATCCGCTTCATCGCCGTGCCGCAGGTGGTCTTGTAGAATCCCGTCTGCCGCACGACGGAGAAATCGTAGTAGGACTCCGCCTCCACCTCCTCTTGCTGTTCGAAGGCCTCCTTCAATTCTTCCGGGATGACGGGATTCTCCCTGATGGAAGCCGCTCCGATCACCTCTTGGCGGTCCACCACGCCGAAGATCCGGCAGGCACAGTCGTTGATCCCTACCAGGATTCCTTCTTTTGAGTAAATCTCTATACCGACGGGGAGGTTGCCGAGGATGGTATCGGTGCGGAGTTTTTCCAGGTTCATTGCGTTCCGGGCTTGCGCCAGGGTACGGACCATATTCCGCCGGCATCTGACCATCAGCACCAGGAAGACAGCCAGGATCAATACGAGGCTGAGAATAATAAAAGCATATAGGGGGGATAAGTGTATCATGTTTCTATTAGTGGTTTCATATAAAGATAATTAATGCCAGTGCTTCGCATACCCGGACGAGGGTGCTTCGCATACTCGGACGAGGGTACTTCGTATACTCGGACGAGGGTGCTTCGTATACTCGGACGAGGGTGCTTCGTATACTCGGACGAGGGTGCTTCGTATACTCGGACGAGGGTGCTTCGTATAAGAAGACCGGTACTCCCCGGCATCCGCCTACGGGAGGAAAGACTAAAATACCATTTTGAGGGAGTACCGGATTCCCGCCAGAGAGTTGAGCGGTCATTATGCTGTCGGATCATCTACAATGCCCCCATCTCCACTGTCGCCTATCGTGATGGGATGTGGCAACTCAAAGGTACGTGGAGTTTTTGTCAGAACCTTGCCGCCTTTGCTATACTGGGTGGTCACCTTCACCCGCCAATCGCCGTCCGTTATTCCGGCGGGAAGGACGAATTGCAGCTTCTTTGCCGTGTTCGGGCTGATATCCCCCGGCGCGATGGCGAACGATTTCGACGGGGTGGAGACGGAAGTCAGCGTGATGCCCACCGACGGGTCTGTGCCCACCACCTTCAATCCCTCTCCGGTGATGACCGCCATCTTTCCGGCTGCCATCGGCGCGCGCGTGGTGGCGGCGGCATCCGTATAGGCGGTGCTCGTCATGCCAGCAATGTACGGCCCGGTCACTGCCGGCTGGGTGAAGAGGGTGATATGCGCCTGAGCCATCGCCTCCTTCATGGCGGAACCCTGGCTAAAGCTGGCGTAGACTTTCACCTTCTCCCGGTCTACCGGAAGCGAGAGTTCCTCTTCCATCACCACGCCGCTCGCCATGGGGCGCACGTAGCAGAGGGGGGTGGAGACGCAATAGCCGCTTGCCACCGCTTGCGCCATGGCTTCGAAGCCCATCTCAAAAAGGCTCTTCACCTCCGAAGCCTCAAATTTTCCGGAACGGGCGGCCACGTCCGCCGCTATCTCTTCCAACGTCAGGCTCTGGCTCTGGGTGTTCACTTTCACGATATAATCCGTATCGATATCGGGAGTCAGTTCGTTGGGATAGGCCATCAGGGCCAGGTCCATCTTGTAGTTTCTTGTCTTCATAAGCTTCAGTAGTTCTTTAAATGTTCATATATTAATAAGATGTGCGTATGTCAGAATTCAGCCGGAGGGGGGGAAGTAGGCACCGATGGAATGCAGGGGGGACGATACCGGCAAGCGGTTATGTTGATAGACTGTTTGATCTGGTTCATGATTCTAAATCTTTGACCGTTCCGGAAAATTACTTTCTAAGTAACGGCAGTCGGGGAGGCCGTCGTGCGGGAAAAAGCGTTTTCCGGCGGCACGAATGAAGCAGAAATGAAGAGGGATGTATCGAAAATACCGTGCATCCGGAACCGGTGCCGGTTCATCTCCACAATAAGGTAGCTATCCGTTTTTAAGTACTGAAAATGGAAGGAAGTGTCTACGTGCTTTCGCAGGATAGGTGTTGTGTCAATATGTGTTTGTATAATCTTAAGGTTGTCTTTTCCAATAAATTTTAGTGGTTCGTGGCAAAAACTGTCGATAATATTTGTGTATCTGCAATAATCTTAGCACTTTTGCAGACAACGTCTGCCGTTACTTAGAAAGTAATTTTTGTCCAATCCGTTGCTTTACAAAGCACTGCGGGTCTCTCTTCCTTTCTCTTTCCACCGGACAACAGAAGAAATTAATTTATTATTCTCCCTGTCGATGCGCTTGTTCCCGAAAGGTTTCAGATACGTCTCCGTCACCCGGACGGAAGAGTGCCCCATCGCCTCACTGATGATCCCCACCGGCGTGCCCTGATAGTAAGCTAACGTCGCCCACGTATGCCGGGCGGTGTACGAACTGACCTTCGTCCCCGGCAGCAACTCCGCCGCCAGCCTCGCCAATCCCTTGTTGAACTCCCTCAGCGCCAGCAAATAGCTCCGGTAAAGCTCCCTGCCCTCCTCCTTCGCTCCCGGCAGTATCGGGAACAGGTAGACCGACTCGTCCCCCGTCCCCCGGAACCTCTTCATCAGCGGCACGGCCTCCTTCGGTATCCTCACCGTTATCTGCCGCCCCGTCTTGTGCCGTTGGTAGACGATCACGCCCCCTCGCACATCCTTTTTCCGTAAGTGCGCCAGGTCGATGAACGGCATCCCCCGGAAGAGGAACATCAGCAAGAAATAAGCCAGCACGCGGCGCTGCTCCTCCGTCAACGTCTCAAAGTCGGCATTCATCAACGCATGTGCCTGCCGCCCCGTCAGTGCCCGCTTCGTCCTCGACTCCACCTTCGTATGTACGTCGGCAAACAGCTTCGGGTCGTGCCCCGCGCTTCCCGGCGGCGAAATCCGGTTGTACACCGCCCTCAGCGTCCGCATATACGTCGACACCGTGTTCCAGCTCCGCTCGTTCACCCTCACCAGCCACTCCTCGTAGCCCTTCAGCCGCCCTGCGCTGAATACTTCTTCCATCGGCATCGGCGTCCCCTCCCCGCCCGCAAAGCGGGTATACGAGTTCAGCGTGCACTGGTACGTGTGCACCGCCGCATACTTCTTCTTCTCCTCCAATCCCTCGATCACCGCTTGCATGTAAGCCGGCAGGTCGGTTACTCCCGCTGCCGGGAGCGTGCAAACCTCCGGGGCAATGCTCCTCGCTCCCGTTCGCGCGCAAACTTCCGCCTGCATGCAAAACTCTGTTTGCAAGGAGGCTGCCTGGGAAACGGCCTGCCCCTCTTCTACATTCTTCTTCATTGCATTCATAAATCAATTATGTTTTTTTAGTCACCACGCCATGTGGCCTCAGAACAACGGCACCGAGATAAGAATGTTTGTAAAGACCCGATAAAGAAAGTGAGAAAGCAGTAAAAAGGAAAAGGAAAGAGAAGAAGAAACAAAAACATCCTGCTTCATCGGACAGGGATAAAACAGGATGTAAAAAAAGACGAGGGAAAGGGGTTATGCGTTCAGTGCCTGTTCGATATCCGCTATAATGTCATCCGCATTTTCGATTCCTACGGACAGACGGATCAAGTCCGGACGGACACCGGCTTCGATCAACTGCTCGTCTGTCAGCTGCCGGTGCGTATGGCTGGCGGGATGGAGCACACAGGTACGCGCATCGGCCACGTGGGTGACGATGGCGGCCAGTTTCAACGAGTCCATGAACTTGATGGACAACTCGCGTCCGCCTTTCAACCCGAAAGAGATCACACCGCAAGAACCATTCGGCATGTACTTCTGCGCCAGTTCGTAGTATTTATTACCCGGAAGGCCGCAATAGTTCACCCAAGCCACCTTATCGTTCTGTGCAAGGTATTCGGCCACCTTCTGTGCATTGCCGCAGTGCTGGGGCATACGCAGGTGCAGCGTCTCCAGACCTAAATTCAGCAAGAAGGCATTCTGCGGACTCTGGATACTGCCCAGGTCACGCATCAGTTGAGCAGTTGCCTTAGTCATGTAGGCACCCTTGCCGAAAGCCTTTGTATAAGTCAGTCCGTGATACGATTCATCCGGTGTGCAAAGTCCCGGGAACTTATCGGCATGGGCTTCCCAATCAAAGTTTCCGCTGTCCACGATACAGCCGCCTACGCTGGTGGCGTGCCCGTCCATATACTTGGTGGTAGAGTGCACCACGATATCCGCTCCCCATTCGAACGGACGGCAGTTGATCGGTGTCGGGAAGGTATTATCAACGATCAGGGGCACTCCGTGGCTGTGGGCAATGCGGGCAAACTTCTCAATGTCGAGCACTTCGAGCGACGGATTGGAGATTGTCTCACCAAACAGCGCTTTCGTGTTCGGGCGGAAAGCAGCCGAAATCTCTTCTTCATCGGCATCGGGGCTGACGAATGTGACGTCGATGCCCAGTTTTTTCATTGTCACCCCAAAGAGGTTGAACGTTCCGCCATAGATGGCCGACGAACAGACGAAGTGATCGCCTGCCTGGCAGATATTGAATATGGCATAGAAATTGGCAGCCTGCCCGCTGGAAGTCAGCATGGCTCCCACACCTCCTTCAAGGGCGGCAATCTTGGCAGCTACGGCATCGTTCGTCGGATTTTGCAGGCGGGTATAGAAGTAACCGCTCTCTTCAAGATCGAACAGACGGGCCATCTGCTCACTGGTTTCGTATTTAAAAGTAGTACTTTGATAGATGGGCAGCACGCGCGGCTCGCCCTTTTTCGGAGTCCATCCTGCTTGTACACACAGGGTTTCGGGCTTGAATTGTTTTGCCATAATGTTATTGAGTTTACGATTATATTGCCTTAAAAAAGTTATATCGACGCAAAAGTAGAGAAAATTATTGGTTTAAAAGGCTATCTTTGCGGGCGAAAAAGCAAAAATTCACCATAGAAGTCAAACAATTAGGTACAGCAGCCAAGCCTGCATCTTTTATACGTAGCAATATGAAAAGGAAACTCTGTCTTCTCCTGTTCTTCTGTTCCTTATTTACTGCCCCTGCTTTATGGGCACAGCAGAAAGCCACTCCTAAATCCGGTGAGGGAATCTCTTCCTTCCTCCTGCGCCACAACCGTGCTCCAAAGAAATATTATGATGACTTTATCGAACTCAACAAAACCCGATTAGGCAAAAGCAGAACTCTGAAGATGGGTGTCACTTATCTGATTCCTCCCGTCAAAAAGACATCGGACACCACTCCTGAGAAAGCATCCGAAACGGGGTCTGCACGCCGGCCCAAACGTACGGAAGTCAACGAACCGCTGTTCGGGAAATGGCTGGCTAACGTCAAGGTAACCTCCGACCGCCTTGCCGGTGCCTGTTTCTATGTGGTCAGCGGACACGGCGGCCCCGACCCCGGTGCCATAGGCCGTGTTGGTAAACACGAACTTCACGAAGACGAATATGCCTATGACATCGCCCTGCGCCTGGCACGCAACCTGATGCAGGAAGGTGCCGAGGTACGCATCATCATTCAGGATGCCAAAGACGGTATCCGCGACGAGGCCTACCTGTCCAACAGCAAACGGGAAACCTGCATGGGCTCTCCCATCCCTCTGAACCAGGTACAACGCCTTCAGCAGCGTTGCGATAAAATCAACACCCTCTACCGGAAGGATCGCAAGAAATTCAAGTACTGCCGGGCCATCTTCATCCATGTAGACAGCCGCAGCAAAGGCACCCAAACCGACGTCTTCTTCTATCACTCCAACCGCAAGGCCGAAAGCAAACGTCTCGCCAGGAATATGAAAGCAACCTTCGAATCCAAATACGGCAAGCACCAGCCCAACCGTGGCTTCTCGGGCACCGTAAGCGGACGCAACCTGTATGTTCTGGCACACACCACACCCGCCTCTGTATTCGTTGAACTGGGTAACATCCAGAATACTCTCGACCAGCGTCGTCTGGTGATCCCTTCCAATCGGCAGGCACTTGCCAAATGGTTGATGGAAGGGTTTATAAAGGACTATAAATAAAGCCGAGTCTCTTGTTTTTCTGAAAGATTACAAAAGGATGTGAACACAGCAGGAACAGATAACCGGAATGAGCTGATTAATCCTATATTTGTCTCCGGATGTAAAGTAAAACTTCTAAAGTCATTCTTATGGATCAGCTATCTTTTGTAGAATCATTCCGGACTTCTCCTTTCATTCTCACCGAAGGCGCTATTGTAGAACGTTTGCGTCACGAATTCCAGATCCCATTGGACAAACATATCGTCCATGCCGCACTGATTTACAATGACTCTTACCGTGAGACACTGGCGGAAATCTATCGCCAGTATCTGCAAATTGCCACAGACTTCCGCCTGCCGCTGATGCTGATGACTCCTACCCGCAGAGCCAATATCGAACAAATCGCAGAATCGGACTACCGGCATAAGAATGTATTGGCAGATAACGTATCTTTCCTTTCCAGGTTCCGCACCGGAACTTCCATTCCGGTTTACATCGGTGGGTTAGCCGGATGCCGCGGCGACGCGTACGACGGCCGTTATTGCCTGTCCGTTGAAGAAGCGATGGAATTTCATTTTCCGGCAGTCCGCACGATGGCGGAGGCAGGAGTAGACTATCTGTTTGCCGGCATCATGCCTCAGCTGACAGAAGCCATCGGAATGGCCAACGCCATGGCGGCAACCGGGTTACCTTATATTATCAGTTTTATGGTATGCCGTGACGGACGCCTGATAGACGGAACCTTTATCCATGATGCCATTGATGCTATCGAAAAAGAGACTTCCACCCGGCCTCTATGTTATATGGCCAACTGTATACACCCCGATATCCTGCATCAGGCATTGCTCCATCCCCGGAATGACACTCCTCTGGTGCATCAGCGCTTCCAAGGTATCCAGGCCAATGCGGCCAACCTCAGTCCGGAAGAACTGAACGGGTGTGAGCATCTGATTTCCTCTCCGCCGGAAGAACTGGCAGACAGGCTGATGACACTTTTGTGGGATTTCCCGTTAAAAATCTGCGGGGGCTGCTGCGGCACTAACCAGCAACATATGCGTCGTTTTGCCGAAACGCTGGCTTGCCGCCGTGACAAGATGGGGCGATAATGGTCCGTACCGGGCCTGCAATACCCCCATCATTCCTTCCTTCTACGGTTCAGATACCTCCGCAACAGGGTAGGTGTAAAGCAAAACACTAACTGAGCCTTGCTCCATTTATAACACTGCTGAAAGACAAGCATGCCAATAGTAATAAACAAAGCGGCACCTATGGCAGCCTGCAAAGGTAACCAACGTATTCCCTCCTGTGGGATAATCAACGGTATCAGTGCCAACGCACCGGCAGGGGCAAAATACTTTCCGGTCCATTCGAAGATGGCAAACAAACAACAGATGACAGACAAGGCGACAATTGTTTCGGGCAAATGCAAATAAGAGTGTCCGACGATCTGAAAGGCAGTACCCAGACTGGCTCCGGTCACCAAAAACAGAAACACCTGCATGGGACGGTTTCTGAAGCCCGCTTTGGAATTGACAATCTCGGTAAAGGTGACAATCAACGGAGGAATAATGAAATAAGCATATCCGCAGAAAAGCGAAAAGGCAGCGACCAGAGAAACAAAAAACAGCAAAGCTCCCCAACGACAACTCTCTTTTTTCCACTCACGCTCCGGTACGGCATAATTGGTTTCTTTACGCAAACCAGCTTTTTCCATAAGTCTCTGCCCGCTGACAAGAATCACGGTAAGGAAAAATACGGCTGTCGGATAGATCCATGTCTCAGTATGCAGCAACACAGGCAGCATGCAAGCCGAAATCAATGGGATCAATGTGGTCCGGCTGAACATCAGGCAACAGGCAGCAAAGGTAAAAGCCATACATAAATTGCAGAGCAACGGCAAAGGAGAATAACGCACGATACAAACTCCTGCAACGGCTCCTGCCGTCATCATCCATATCATTTGCCAACGCCTGACTTTCCAAACTCTCTTATCAATCACCCACATACCTATAGTGAGTGCTGCCATCTCCGGAAAAATAATTTCTTTCTCCCCTGCCCATTCCGCCAGACCTACCATCAGAATAACCATGAAGACAGAGAAAACGTATCTGATCTTTTTCGCTTTGTCCATAATGAAGTCTAATAAAGAACCGCAAAGATAGTGATTTTCAGAGTTAACGGTTGCAGACATAGTAAATTAACCGTAAATCCCAACCTCTATGTAATCATAATCCTCTCTTTTTTGTTACTATCTCTAAGTTTAACATCAAATCCTTATTATTATGTCCGATTTCATCCGAAAGCCGTCCGATAAGCTGACGAGCAATGAACGTAAAGAGTTAGATACTTCTGAGTTCGGTATTCCTGAGTTGAGGGAGTTTCCTATCCATGACGCTGCGCATGTACGTGCGGCAGAAGCTTATTTCAGGTATGCACCCGAAGAATATAAAGCGCAATTGGCACGGAATATTCTCGCCAAAGCACACCTGTTCGGGGTGAATGTAAAGAGTCCGACCATTCTGGAGTGGGCGGAGAAATAACAGGAGACAACAGAGATTTGGGTATTAAAGAATGATAAGCAGGAGAAGCAGGAGATTTAAAAAGCAAGAGAGCTTAAATTAAAAAGGTAATAGGGCTAAAAGACAGCCGAACCTTAAAAAGACAGCAAGATTTAAAAAGGCCTAAAAAGCAATAGGTTACGGATAAGTAAAGAGAATCCCGAATTATTTTCTATTTTTGTATTCGTAATGCTACTTCACTAATAAAAACTGCTGTATATGAGCTTCTCGGGATTTGTTTTTGATATGATCAGGCGCAATAAGGAAAACAGGGATCTGCTTACTTTGCGCCGGGAACGGATGAAGGACCTCCAAGGTAAAATGTACCGGAAAGGAACGCTTCAGAATCCGAATATTACTATTGAGGAGCTGGAAAAGATAGAAAAAGCCACCCGGGAAAAAGAAAAGGCGGAAACGCAATACTATCTCCGCTCCACACTGATCTTTCTGGCTGTGTTGGCAGTACTGGCACTCCTGCTCTGGTGGATCTTTTAATGTCCCAGCCGCATGGGACAAATGGTACGGCATCGGTTACAATCCACCGTATTATATCCCCGCTTGGTTTTGCCATAAGTATTTTTCCGGCAAGTAACTTTCTTATTCCTTCTTTCATATCCTTTGTGCGGGGAGCAGGGTTTGTTTTATGGATGTATTCCTGTTGTACGGCACGGCCCTTTCATTTAACAACCGCCTTCCTCCCTTGTCCCCCCCCACAAAACCCTCCATTCGCACACTGCGATGCGGAAGCAGTGCTTCGTTGTTTCTTTTTTAAGAAAGAATCCGACCGGCTATTACCGGAGAAGTGTAGTAGATTAACCATTGTCATACAACTCTTTATCCCAGCCCGCATACCCGGGCTGATGAGCCCACATGCCCAGGCTGATGAGCCCGCATACCCGGGCCGATAAGCCCGCATGCCCGGGCTGAGATAAAGATCCGACCATTTGCACTAAAGAAAGTAAGGGAAATGAAATGCTTTTAGAGAGATAAACGGATAAGAAATTGGATATATCCATTTGTTCTACAAACAGTTACTACTAAAATATTCCCTAAAACAGCGGGTGGAAGATGGAAGATGGGGGTGGAAGATAAATGGCATAAAAACCGCATCTTCCACCAATATATACATCTTACAATCAACGATATGCATTCTAAAAGGTGGAAGATGGAAGATCGAAACGTATTTTTTGTATGAGAGGAAGGCGGGGTAAATGAAAGAGCCGTGGTTGTACGGCACAAAAGTAAAGAAGTTCCTTCGAATCACAGATTTATTTGTACTTTTGTTGCACCTTGACTTTACAAAGCACAAATGAAATGGAAATCAAAAAGTTAACGCAATCGGAAAAAAGGATGGCGATGGACCTTGCCTGGGAAGTATTTATCGAATTTGAAGGACCGGACTATCCGCAGGAAGGGACAGATCATTTCCGAAGTTTTATCGACAACACAGAAATGGTGGGAGAATTGGAAGTATACGGTGCTTTCGATGGCAACATACTTGCAGGAATGATCGCTCTCCGCAGTTCCGGCAGTCACATTTCCCTCTTTTTTGTGCGCAAAACGTATCAGCAGCGAGGCATCGGCAAGCGGCTGTTCGAGACTGCGATACGAAACGGGCACGCAGAGACGATTACCGTCAACTCTTCTCCCTACGCCGTCGGGATTTATCGCAGTCTGGGCTTCACCGCCGTCACCGGAGAGAAAACCGAGAACGGCATCCGGTTTACACCTATGGAATATAAATCAGAACTAAAATCATGAACGCAAAAACTTATCCACGTACCAATGACTCCCAAACGATCTATCTGAATACGGTCATCCGGAATCCTAACATCACGGTTGGGGACTATACCATATATAACGATTTTGTCAACGACCCTACCATGTTCGAAAAGAACAATGTGCTGTATCACTACCCGATCAACGGAGACCGCCTGATAATCGGCAAGTTTTGTTCCATCGCCTGTGGAGCTAAGTTCCTTTTCAACAGTGCTAACCACAGTCTGAAATCATTGTCGGGCTACACCTTCCCCCTCTTTTTCGAGGAGTGGGATTTGGACAAGAAAGATGTCGCTTCCGCCTGGGACAACAAGGGGGACATCGTCATCGGCAACGATGTATGGATCGGTTATGAAGCCGTCATCATGGCAGGCGTACACATCGGCGACGGAGCCATCATCGCTTCCCGGGCAGTCGTAACCAAAGACGTGCCTCCTTATACAATTGTAGGCGGCACTCCGGCAAAAGAAATACGTCCGCGTTTCGACCGAGAGACCATCCTCCGGTTGCAAAGCTTACGATGGTGGGACTGGGAAGTTGAGAAGATCCGCCAAGCCCTGCCTGCCATTATGAAAGGAGATATAGAGGGGCTTGCGGCTGTGGCCGGATAATGCTTAGAGATCATAAAAGAAAGAAAAAGAAACAGTATCCAGACGGCACACGAACTTATAAAAAGAAGTATCATTACCAAACTTTCCCACCATCGGAAAAACAACCATAAGTTATAAATGTTAGTTTGAATACAGCATATAAAACCTCAAATCCGCAACTAAGCTCTTCAGCGTCCTTCTTGCGTCTAAACGTCCTCTCATCACTGAATTAGCAGATAAATTGAGGCTGAAATACCCACTTCTGCCCACAATATCCCCTTGCCCCACTATGCGACTTGAGGCAATACGCAGTATCATACCCATAAGTTGTAGGCGTTATCCAAAATCAGTCTGAAAAATATCTGCGTAAGCATTATTACAGGTATAGATATTCAGCACATACCGCCTTGATGTTCTGATCCACTTGGCTGGTACAGAGACAAACCTGAAGACAAACGCTTTTATGCGACTTGTTGCATTGAGTCCGAACCTCTTTACGTCAAGTCTGTGGATAATGGCCTTGTAGAAATTACGGATAAGTGCCGTAAGAAGAAGGAACACAGTGTTCTCTGCCATGAAGGATTTGGGCAATCTGTCCCACCCGAAACCATTGTTCATATCATCGAAGATACGTTCCTTTCCTCCACGAAGGTTATAGAACTCGACAATTTCTCTTGTGGAAGATTCATAGTCGTTAGTCAGGATACAACGGTATGTGTATTCTCCTTCCCAAAGATCCAGCACACCGTCCATCCGTTTCTGTCTTTGAATCACAAGTCGGTATGCTTTACCCTTCCACTTCTCAACAAGAATAGAGTTCAATTCGAACTCAATGCCATTGATTTCCTCAGTCTTCCAGCCTCTAAGAGCAAAGATGTCATTGTAGAGCGAACTGCAGCGGTTTGCGCGGATATAGAAGGATTTGCTGTGTTTCTCTATTTCCTCCACGATTTCCTCGGAACATGATCCACAATCAGCTCTGAAACGATTGATTGTAAGTCCGTTCTGCTCAAATCTCTCAAAGAATCTCTTCAGCGTGTCCTTCTGATGAAAACGAACGTTGGTGTTACCATCGCTATTCTCAATGCCAACAATCAAGTCGTCAATAACCGCCACGCCAGGGCGATAACCAAGGAACTTCTTGTATGTAGGCTTTGCATCATACTTCTCAGTCTCTATGAACTGATGGTCGAAATCAACATCATACATCTCGCCCTCTTTCAGTTGGCCGGATGCAAACATACAATTGAGCAGTAAGGTATTGAGTGTGTCAGCCGTGTTGAAATCGTAGTTCTTACCCGTATCTGATGTGTATGAGATGTTTCCTTGCGTCAGTTCCTTTATCGCTCTGAGGATAGTATCAGAACTACAAGTACGAAGTGTCGGATGGAGCGAGAGATGGTTCATCAAATGAGTAGTGACATCCTCAATGCATGAGCCACCACAGAAGTAGATACTCATGAGGGAACGGACGATTTCACTGTACTGATAACCGAACGAGCTACACCTTAGACCGAGTGTCGAGTCGATTACAGATGACAATGTGGAGTCAAATTGCTCCATGATTGAAAATATTCCTCCAAAAGGAGTGAGCTTCTCGGATTTTATTTGTATTTTTGCCATGCCTGATGAGGTTTTGTTTGATTATTTTTTTGCAACACTAAGTTAAGTGAATCCTCTGACATGGCAAAATCCTGAGCAACTTTTTGTTGCTCAGGTACTTAAAAAAAATATTTTATAATAGTGTTGCGGAATTAAGGTAAAAGAATAAAATGAAAACAGTATTTATCCTTATCTCCATGCTTTTCCCTGTCGCAGTTATGGCACAGAAAAGCGTAAAAATATCCGATGATATCAGTATCACCCAACTCTCGGACAAAGTGTACACTTATGTATCCCTCGCCGAAATCGAAGGATGGGGTATGGTACCTTCCAACGGGATGATTGTTATCAACAACCACCAGGCAGCGTTGCTGGACACACCGATCAATGACGCACAAACGGAAATACTGGTCAACTGGGTGACAGACTCTTTGCATGCCAAAGTCACCACGTTTATCCCGAACCACTGGCACGGCGATTGTATTGGCGGACTGGGTTACCTGCAAAGGAAAGGTGTCCAATCATACGCGAACCAGATGACGATAGACCTCGCCAAGGAAAAAGGGTTGCCCGTACCGGAACATGGATTCACCGATTCACTGACCGTCAGCTTGGACGGCATGCCTCTCCAATGCTATTATTTAGGAGGCGGACATGCGACCGACAATATCGTGGTTTGGCTGCCGACAGAGAATATCCTTTTTGGCGGATGTATGCTTAAAGACAACCAGGCGACAAGCATCGGCAATATCTCGGACGCGGACGTGACGGCATGGCCGAAAACTCTCGATAAGGTAAAAGCCAAGTTCCCCTCGGCCCGCTACGTCGTGCCCGGACATGGCGACTATGGCGGAACCGAACTGATAGAGCATACCAAGCAGATCGTGAACCAATATATAGAAAGCACCTCAAAACCATAGCCCGAATTGTAGGCATCTACCCGGTATTCTATGAACGAAGAGGCGAGAACTTTTATCTCGTCCACAGAATGTAACGCCGGCCACAAACGAGACATAAAAATATCAATTGAACAACACAACAGATCCTTGTTTCATCTACGGCGTAGCACGGTTAAGTCTTTTTTTATCAATTGTTAAGCGTTTCTTCCCGATTATTAGCGATCTTTGCCATCAAAAAACAAACGATATGAATTGGATTATCCTAACGATTGCCGGATGCTTTGAGGTGCTGTTCACTTTCTGCATGGGGAAAGTGAAAGAAACAACCGGAACGGAAATGTACCTGTGGTTCACCGGATTCCTGATCGCAACTTTTATAAGTATGCTACTACTGGTGAAAGCCACCCAGAATCTGCCCATCGGCACAGCTTATGCCGTGTGGACAGGGATAGGCGCTGTGGGTACGGTGCTCGTAGGTATCCTTGTGTTCAGGGAACCCGCCAGTTTTTGGAGGCTCTTCTTTATAGTGATGCTGATCAGTTCAATAATCGGGCTGAAGATGGTTTCGCATTGAGGGGGAAGTTCATCCCCTCAGCACCTCCGGCAATTCCGCCAGCGAACGGATCATCAGATACTCCTTCCCCGACGGATGAATCTCCTCGTGTTTCCACATCGCCTCAGCCGGTACGTGGATGGCCTGCCCACCCAATGACAGTACCGGGAGCACATCCGATTTCAACGAATTGCCCACCATCAGGAAGGATTGCGGAGCGACGTCCAGTGAAGAGATCAACCGCTGATAATCCTCCGGTGCTTTGTCGGTCATAATCTCCGTATGGTCAAAGTAATGGGCAATGCCCGAACGCTGTAGCTTCCGTTCCTGATCGAGCAAATCGCCTTTGGTTGCCACGACCAGTTTATAATCATCTTTCAAGGTTTCGAGCGCTTCCGTCACCCCGCCGAGCAGCCGGATGGGCATCTCCAACAGCTCTTTCCCCATCTCCACAATGCGTCCGATCACTTCGGCCGGCACCCGGTTGCGGCTGATCGTCACGGCTGCCTCCACCATCGAAAGGGTAAACGGCTTAGCGCCATATTTATAGATATCCATATTCTCCATCTCTATGTCGAACAGGCGGGAGGAGACCTCTTCCGCCGTTCCATATTCACTCAGCAACCGGCAGAACTCACTCTCCACCTCGTCGTAAAACACCTGGTTGTCCCATAACGTATCGTCCGCATCGAATGCGATCACTTTTATCTCCTGCATGTCTCTCTTTTTTTTAATCCCTGCAAAAATACGCTTATAAAACGAATAAACGGCCAAAGGCTTGCATTTCTCCCCACATTTAACGAATATTGCAACCGAACTTATGAATAACCTCTTAACGAGAAAGACATGACTTATACACACTTCGGAAAGCAGGCGGATGTGCTGAAACATCTCCTTTTGTGTGAACTGCTACGCATCGAAAAGCCGCAGGTCTACGTAGAAACCAATGCTGCCTGCGCGCAATACGCCTTGGAAAGAACGCCCGAACAGGAGTACGGCATCTACCACTTTCTGAAGAGAGCCGAAGCCGCAGAAAAAGAATGTATACCCGAGCGTACTGAATATTATCACCCCCAAGAAGCGCTCCGCCGATCTTTCTATTATCAGCAGGAGAGCGAAGCAATGCAGGCAAACCGCTACATCGGCTCACCCGGACTGGCAATGAATATCTTAGGAGATACGGCACGCTATATTTTCTTCGATATCGAATCGGCTCCCTTGGAGAACGTAAGCCAGTATGCCGGCACAAAGGGATTGAAAGAATGCATAACCTTGTTCAATCGTGATTCCATCGAGGGGACTCTTGAACTGCTTTCTTCCCTCCCCGCATCGTCGTTCCTCCACATCGATCCTTACGAGATAGACAAGCCCGGCAGAAACGGCCGTACTTATCTGGATGTGTTCATAGAAGCGGCCAAGGCAGGGATGCGATGTTTCCTTTGGTACGGCTACATGACGTTGAAGGATAAACGGCATCTGGAGGAATTAATCGCCCAAAGCTTACCGGAAGCGGGTATCAGAAACGCGACAGGAGTAGAACTGACCCTGAAGATGATAAAGGAAGACATCGCAGAGAGCAACCCGGGCGTATTGGGGAGCGGCATTTTAGGAGCGAACCTGTCTGAAGAATCGAATGCGGTAATCCAAAAATATGCCGCATGGCTGGAAGAGATCTACAAAGACGCAAAGTACAAGAATCTGGATGGATCGGTGTATCTGACCCAACGATAAACAATCGGATTCATACCCGCATCGCTCCGGACGCTAAAAGCGATGAACCGGATATATACCTTTCCGGCCTGTCTTCAATTATCTTGTGCCAATTTCGAGAACCAACCCCTACCTCTTTTGTTATTACCGCATTATCTTAGATGTTTAATTTCTAAATAGTAAATTCTAATGTGTGATAACCTAAAACAACAGAAGTATGAAAAAGTTAATGTTTGCTGTAATAGCTTGCGCGATGGCCCTGTCGGGCTGCTCCTCGGAGGATGACTGCACCACCGTAAATCCCCAGCCTGAAGAAAATGCCACGGAGATCAAATTAAATGCCGGCATCCTGGGCGTGGCAACCCGTGCACCGGTGTCGACGAATGATAACATTACAGCCTCGTTCGTGGCATCCACTACCGATGGAGACTATACGACGAACGCATGGAACTCTACCGTGACATTCGTAGCCTCCCCCACACCGACGTCTGCGCTCTCTTTCAGTCCGGCACGTTATTACCCGGTGAATAGTTCGACCATCTATATCAAAGGTTACTATCCGGCAGGGACACTCGCAGGAAAGAGCGTGACACTCGCAGCCGACGGAACAGAGGATGTGATGATCACCGCCCAGGCTTCCGGAACAAAAGCGACTGCCACCCCCTTGTCGTTCATCTTCAACCACCTGCTGACGCAATTGCAGTTCAAGTTCGTATCCGGCACGGGATATCCCGCATCGGGCGTCAACGTGACCAGCCTCGTAATCAAACAACAGAAGGCACCTGCCACGTTGGACCTGAATACGGCCGCCATGACGTACACCACCAAAGATCTTACGCTTTCGGGAACCTTCCCCATCACAACGGCCGGGGCAACGGTAAGCAATTATCCGATGGTGAAAAGCGGTGAAGCCCTGTCAGTTGTCGTTACCACAAGCGACGGAGTGACCTATCCCGAAACTGCCATCTCCATAACCACCGAGGCCGGAAAGTCGCACCTGATTACGCTGACCTTCACGCCTAAAGAAATCACAGCCGCCATCAGCGTAACAGCCTGGCAGGTAGGAGGACAAGGATCATCCTCGTTACAATAATATACTTTCATAATACGCAGATTGCACAGTATAAGGTTTACGCAGGAGACTGTGGAACATGCCTGAACGGTACAGCCAAAGCCTTGCAGGATATAGGAATCTACGCAAGTGACTGTGAAGTTTACTTATCTGCGCAATCTGTGCCACGCCAAAAAAGAAAGGACGATGAAACGGGCTATCCTCACTCTGATGGGTTGGATGCTGCTCTCGCAAGGGTGCAGCTACGGAGTAGCAGACGACTGTCTGCCACCTGAAGAACCCGTGCCCATACGGATGGCAATCGCGGAAGAAAAACTGCCCACACGGGCACCTGTCACCACGATCGACGCTTCCAATCTGTCGAGTGTCGGCATTTACGCAGTCAGGGAAGGAAGTACTGCCGGGCAATATCCCTGGACACCCACGCCTTTCGCCTTAAACCTGACACCCAGTGGCATCAGCGGCAACCAGATCTCCTTCAACCCCAAGCTTTATTATCCGTTGGGAGGAAAGCGGGTCATCTTCTACGGTTACTATCCCCGCACAACGACAACCACCGGCAACAATTACATCACCGCACCGGACAACGGCATCGCCCCCACCTACCATTTCACACTGACAGGTGCGGAGGATGTGATGTATGCCGTCAGCACTCCCACGGGAAGCACCAGCACTTCGCCCGTCAGCCTCACGTTCAACCATGTGCTGACCCAACTCCGGCTGAACACTTCCCTCCTGGGTTCGCTGTCCAGCATCAAACTGGTAGGCGTATCCAATAAAGGAACGCTTAACATCGGCAACGGAGCTGTCACTTATGACAGCTCCGTAACAGACATTGCACTGACTATTCCTCTATTGGGGTCAGTGACCGATGCCGTGATGGTTCCCGCCGGCGTGGCAAGTTATAAGGTGGAAGTCGTCCTATTGCTTTCGCTGCTAAAACGAACGTACCTGGTGAAGCCCACTTCCGGCACTTTCCAGCCGGGAGTGATTTATACGATTAGTCTGTAAGAAGCAGAGCAACCCTGAAAGGAAGTTTGCGTTTCATTCTCCAAGACTTTTTATATCCCAACGATTAGAATCCAATTCACCATAGAGTAACACGGAATCTCACAGAGTTTTAACCAATATAGTCAAGCAAGAGAAAGAAAGCCTCTATGTACCCTGTGGGGAGTCAAGCAATACGATTTCACAACAGAAGGCACAGAATTCTAATTTACTACTTATCCGGATATGTAAGAAAGAAAAGTTTCTTTGTGAGACTCTATGTTACTCTGTGGTAAAAAAAGTTCAGAACAACCCTGAAAAGAAGTCAGTCCTTCATTCTCCAAAGCTTTTTGTGTCCTTTTCATTACGAGAAGAGCAACGACAGAAAGTTAGCCTCCTGCTCCCCGTCTTCGGAGTTGTGGATACAACCGTTTTCCGCCAGCAAGTCGCGATACATCAGGCAGAGCCGCATAGGTGAATGATAAGGTTCATACGTACTGGCGGGAAGTTGTGATACCGTATGCAACGCATCGGCCATCTTCATAGCCGCCCGTTTACTCTCCTGTATCTGTCGGAAGCACTCTTCCCGTTCTTCCCGGCTTCCGGCATTCACCATCCGCGACGCAAGCTCTTCCATCGCCTGAAGAGGTCCCCGAAGTTCCCGGCTGACATGGGAAAAAAAAGCGGAACGCAACCGATCCGCCTGTTCGGTACGTTCTTTCCCGATATGCAGTCGATTCATCTCCATCACCTGTGCGGTAATATTCTTGACATATCCTTTGAGGTAATAAAACCCGTTGCCGAGCGGTTGGCAGGTCACGACATGATTTTCGAGATAGAAGTCCTCTCCATTACCATGCACCTTATAGCGAATACCCTCCTGAGGAGGACGTCCGGCATGGAGGGCAGCCATAAATTGAGTGACTATTTGTGCATCTTCCCCATTCATCAGTTTCAGATAATCCAATGGATCCACATACTGTAATTCGTCGTGCCGGTGTATCGTATCGGCAAATCCAATGTAACGCAATTTCCCCGTTTCGGTACTGTACGTCCACATACCGACCCCTGCCACTTTCAGCATTTCCAGTAATACCTTCTCCCTAAAAAGGGCATCAAGGCTCTCTTTCCGATGTTTTTTCGTCATTCCGTAATGATTATGAATAAGATGGTTTTGAGTTGTTTTATAATTAAATCTATTATATAGGTCTATTATCCGATCAATTGCATAGTACTACATCTGGAAGATGTTTGCTGGATTACAACAATTGGGAAAAGAAAAAGTTCGGCATATATTAAGTTAAAGGCATCTTATAAAAAGAATGGGTGTGTGTCGAAACTCACCACAGAATGACACAGAGTGAATTTCAAGTCATTAATTATCCATATTGATAATCTGTGAAAATCCGTGCAATCTGTGGTGAAAAGACTTTCGACACAGCCCCATCCGTTCTTTACTTTAAGAGAGTATCACTTATCCCGGTATTTACAGCAACCGGGCAAGGTATCATAAACAGCCTTATCGGCTTTGTATTTATCGGTATCATGACCAACTTTAGCAATAGCTTTGGCTACGGCATCTGCAGAGGTTTTAGATGGATCAAACTGTAAGTGAATCATTTGTTTTTCCTGATCCCAGTCTGCGGTCCGGACACCGGGAACACGTTTAGCAGCTGTTTCAATACGCTCCTTGCACATACCGCAGGAACCATGAACAGTGAACATAGTATGCTCATTGTTCTGAGAGCCGGCATGACTGTCATGCGTACCAGACATATTATGTCCTCCATGTCCGACCATCGGAGCAGTACCCGAACCGTTCTCATTCATCATGGAGCGTTTGCCCTCAAGCTGCGCACTGGCATCAATAGAGAAAACTCCGTTAGTAACAATCTCTTCACCATCAGAAAGTCCATCGAGAACCACATAAGCTCCACCAAGGGAAGGACCAAGAGTTATCTCACGCATCAGGAAGGTGGGAATATCCGTACCAGGCTGACGTACATAGACCACAGCACGCTTACCAGTCCAGAGAATGGCAGTTTGGGGAACAATAATCTGATCTTTATAACCTTTCAAAGGGGCAGAAACCCGGGCAGTGGCATACATTTCAGGTTTCATCTCCTGAGCGGAATTAGCTACATCCACACGAACACGGGCAGTACGGGTGGTAGCATTGATGATAGGATCTATGAAGGAGATGCGACCGGAAAACTTCTTACCGGGAAAAGCAGAAAGAGTGAATTCTACGAGGTCCCCCTTGGTAAGGAACGGAAGGTCTGCCTCAAAAGCATCGAAAACAGCCCATACACGGGAGAGATTAGCTATGTCAAAAAGTACACTGCCTTGTGAAACATAGTCCCCCTGATTGATACGCTTGGCTATGACGATACCACTCGTATTAGATTTGATTTCTACCATAGGAGATGCCTGACCGGAATCGCGGATGGCATCGATCTGGGCATCTGTCAGATTCCAAAGACGAAGTTTCTCACGCGCAGCCTGCACAAGGGCAGGTTGCTGCATGTGGATGGCCTCAAGTAATTCCTGCTGGGCAGTAAATAACTCAGGCGAATAGAGAGTTGCAAGGGTTTGTCCCGCACGTACAGTCTCACCGGTAAACTCAATATTAAGTCGCTCGATACGCCCGCCAACATAAGCAGTCTGTGACTGAAGACTACGTTCGTCAGGAATAATCTTACCGTACAAACGAACCTGTTTCACAGGATTACTCCGGCTGACACGGGTGGTCTGGACATCAGCAAGTGCCATAGCCTCTTCGGACATCCGAATGGCATTGGGATCGATAGCGTCATCACTTCCGGAGGCTACATTCTTCTTGAGAGGGATCAGATCCATACCGCAGATAGGACATTTACCCGGTTTATCCTGACGAATCTGAGGATGCATGGAACAGGTCCAGACACCGGATTCGTCCTGTACAAGGTCATGGGATGATCCGTGAGTGTCGTGAATAGGAGGTTCAGACAGTATCCCTTCGGTAGTTCCCGATGAAGAGGAAGGACTGAACAAAAGCCCCCCCAAGATAAAGCCGGCAAAGGCTATCAATGGATAAAGTACTTGCTTTTTACGAAGAATATCTGATATCTTTTTCATATGGTTATCTTTTTTAGTGGTTCTATATCTATATTATCAGCGGGCTATTAGCTTTTCCATAGCCGCTACCATAGTATTATAAGCCGCTATAGCTTCACTTTTTTTCAGTTTATAATCAAGCATCTGACGTTCCACCTGGATGACGTCAGTCAACGACTGACGCCCGGCGGAAAATTCACGTACCATCAGCTGCCACGTGGAAAGTGACAAAGAGTACTGCTGTTCGTAGAGCAACACTTTACGAGCAGCATCATCAAGTTGCTGACGGACATTTATATATTCGGCCTGCAACTGGTTTTGTATATTGTCACGCTTCAATTCACTTGCCACGCGGTAATTATGGCTCTCCCGTTGTTGTGCATTGTATTTACGTCGGAACAAAGGAAGACTGATTTTTAACATCGGCATTACCATATCCTTACCATTCATGTCGGGCATCCCCATGGGATCGGCCACCTTGTTGACCAAAGAGTATTGCAGTCCGATACCGATCATAGGATAACTCATACGACGCTCCATTTTTGCTTTGGCACGAAAAGCTTCACCTTCTGCCTCAAGCATAGTAATCATAGGATTATGTGTAAGAATGCTGTCGATCAGAATATGCTCATCTATGCGGTAGAAACGCTGTGTCAAAGAGTCAGGTACATGGACAGGAACATCAGACGGCCGGTTGAGCAGGGCATTAAAGCGAGCCTCAGCAGTCAGACGGGCGGACTGAAGAGTGGCAAGGTTATCTTCCAGTTCTGCACGTTCCATCTGGATACGAAGAACATCGGACATGCTACCGGTAGCAGTACTCCCCATCGATCCTCCACCCATACCAGACATGCCACCTGAAGAAGTACCGATTGAAGTTCCAGAAGCGATGGCAGACGCCGCATTTCCCATTCCTCCCATACCGGCCATGTCGTTACCGGAAGCTGACGCAAGTGGCATCGAGGAAATCGATTTAGCAGCAGAAGAAGAAGAAGATGAGACAGACAAAGAGGTTGCCTGTGCCGACGAAGCAGAAAAACGATTCAGCGCCAATTGTTCAAGCTGACAGAGAAGATGAATATTAGTCTTCATCGTGCGATATTGCTCATTGAGGTTACAGAGCTGATACCACTGGGCTTTGACCTCATACCAAAGGTTGTTGCGAGTATCACGAAACTGTTCATAGGCCATACGTGCCATCTCGGAAGCCTCACCACGGGCTGCTTTACGGGTACCGAACCAAGGGAACATTTGCATCAAGGTGAAGTCGGCCACCTGTTTACCCATCAAGGTTTCCATGGGTTTGATAAAAAGGCCGATCTCTAATTCGGGATCGGAAAAGGCACCTGCCTGAGGAATCTTCTCCAATGAAGCTTTATAGAGCATGAAGTCCGCATTTACTTGCGGATTATTGCGGGCAGCCTGTTCCAGATAAACCGACAAGCTGTCGACCGGTTGCTGTCCTTCGGTAGGTGAAGCGAATTGCCGCGCAGAAACGGGAATAACAGCGGGACAAAGCAAAATATTAATTGCTATGACCAATGGATATTTATATTTTCTGTTCATTATTATATGATCGTTTACTTATGAAATACTATTATGCAAAAAGGTGAGACTTACCCGGGGGGTATATAGCCCCCATATGTGGGGAGTATACGGACCCCATATACAGGGGTACTCGGCCCCTATATATTATGGGGGGGGTACTACTCACCGTATGCTCCTTTCCGTTTCTTCTCCCGTCTACGCTCCACCGCCTCACGCCACCAGCATTGCAGCACCGGAACCACAAACATCGTCATCGACTGTATCAGCATCCCCCCAAACGTCGGGATAGCCATCGGAACCATGATATCCGCCCCTTTTCCGGTGGATGTCAGCACGGGAAGCAGCGCGATCAGCGTCGTCGCCGTTGTCATCGCCGCAGGGCGGACTCGCTTCAATCCGGCCTCGACCACCGCCTCACGGATATCGTGCCGGGTTCTCGGGTCACGCTCCAGAAAGACGTGATGGATGTACGTCCCCATCAGCACCCCGTCGTCCGTAGCCACGCCGAAGAGGGCGATGAAGCCCACCCAGACCGCCACGCTGAGGTTGATGGGATGCATCTGGAAGAGATCCCGCATGTTCTCACCGGCGATGCTGAAATTCATGAACCACGGTTGCCCGTAGAGCCACAGCAAGATGAACCCGCCCGCGAAGGCGACAAACACACCGGAGAAATGGATCAGCGAAGCCGTCACCGTGCGGAACTGGAAGTAGAGCACCAGCAACACGATGAGCAGAGCCAGCGGGACGACAATCATCAGCCTGTCCGTAGCACGCTGCTGCTGCTCGTAGTTCCCGGCAAACTTATACGAGACGCCCTTGGGCAGCACCAGTTCGCCGCTCTTCACCTTGGCGTCGAGCATCGCCCCCGCCTCGTGCACCACGTCCACCTCGGCACGGCCGGAGAGCTTGTCGAAGATGACGTAGCCCACCAGGAACGTGTTTTCGCTCTGGATCATCTGCGCGCCGCGCGAATATTCGATGTCCGCCAGCTCCTTGAGCGGCACTTGCGCCCCGGTGGCGGTGGGAACGAGCAGCATCGAGAGCGCCTCCGGACTGTCGCGCAGCTCACGGGCATAGCGCAGCCGGATGGGGAAACGCTCGCGGCCTTCCACCGTGCGGGTGAGCGCCATCCCTCCCACGGCAGCTCCGAGCACCTCTTGCAGGTCACCTACCGCTACACCGTAGCGTGCCATTGACTCCCGGTTGAGCTTAATCTCGAGGTAAGGAGCGCCCACCGCCCGGTCGTAGAACACGGACGAGGGGATGACGGACGGAGACGACTTCAATGCCTGTTCGATCAGCTTACCCCCCTGCTCGATGTCCTCCAGCGTGGGGCCGTACACCTTCACCCCCATCGGCGCCCGCATGCCTGTGGAGAGCATCACGAGCCGCGCCTCGATGGGTTGCAGCTTCGGCGCCGAAGTCAGCCCCGGCAGGTGGGTGACGTTGACAATCTGTTGCCAGATGTCGTTGGCGTTCTTGATCTCCGGCCGCCACTGGCGGAAATAGTCGCCCCGGGGGTCGGCCACCAGGCTGTCGGCAGGCAAGAGGCGGAAACCGTCGGCAGGATTATACGTGCCCCCGTCCTTCAACACAAACGCCCCGTCCCCGTCCACCCGGAAACGTGCCCGTCGCCCGTCCTCGTCGAGGATATATTCGGGACGGTAGTTGATCGTATTCTCGAACATCTGCACCGGCGCCGGGTCGAGGGCGGAGTTCACCCGCCCCCACTTGCCGATGGCCGTCTCCACCTCCGGGATGGCGGCCAGGCGCTTGTCGAGTTTCTCCACATAGTCCAGGTTCTGCTCGATGCCCGCATGCGGCATGCTGGTAGGCATCAGCAGGAAAGAGCCTTCGTTCAGGCTCGGCATGAACTCCTGCCCGACGCCCCGCCAGATGAAGAACCCGCAGACAACCGTCGCCACGGGGATCATCATAAACTTCCAACGGTTGGCCAGGCACCAGCGCAGGATGCGCTCGTAGAAGATGACCAGCGCCCAGAGCATCGCCAGGATGATAGCCACGCAACCGGCCACGAAGAGCACGTTCACCGTTAGCCCCCGCGCCGGGCCCATCGGCAACCACTCTTCGGAGAGGTAGAAGAGCGCCACGAGCAGGGCGATGGCGATGTTGACGTAGTTGGCTATCTTCGAATTCTTCCAGCGCCCCGCCAGCAGATTGTTCACCCCTACCGCCGTCAGCCCCAGCGCGGGGATGCTGCCGTAGATAGAGCACAGCGCGACGCCCATCCCGATCAGCACGTAATTCATCCCCCGCCGGATCATCTTCGAGTCGATCCGCACCGAGAAGAGGAAATAAGCCAGTGTCGGCAACAGGATCAGCCCCAGCACGAAAGCCGAAGCCAGCGCGTACGTCTTGGTGTAAGCCAACGGCGAAAACATCTTCCCCTCCTGCGCCTGCATAGCAAACACGGGCAGGAAACTGACAATCGTCGTAATCATCGCCGTAGCGATTGCCCCCGACACCTCGCTCACCGCCTTGTATATCAGTCCAGCCAGCGCCTTCCCCTTCGTAATCCCCCGGTTCTCCGGCATCTCCATATACCGGATGATGCTCTCGACGAACACCACCCCCACGTCCACCATCACCCCGATGGCGATGGCGATACCGGACAGAGCCACGATGTTCGCCTCGATCCCCGTGTACCGCATCAATATAAATGTAGCCAGCACCGCGATGGGCAGCATGCTCGCAATCACCACCGACGCCCGCAGGTTGAGTACCAGCACGATAATCACGATGATACAGATCAGTATCTCGTGCGAAAGGCTCGACTCCAGCGTGCCGATCGTCTCCTTGATCAGTCCCGTCCGGTCGTAGAAGGGGACGACGGTCACCTTCGATACCGTCCCGTCCGCCAGCGTCTTTTGCGGCAGACCGGCATCCATCTCATGAATCTTCTCCTTCACGTTGTCGATCACTTCCAGTGGGTTCGACCCGTAGCGGGCAATCACCACGCCGCCCACGGCCTCCACACCTTCCTTGTTCAGTCCGCCGCGCCTCGTGCCCGGCCCGATGTTCACGAAAGCGATATCGGAAATGCGCACCGGCACCCCCTCCCGGACGGTGACGACGGTGTTCTCGATGTCCGCCACATTCTTCACGTAACCCAGCCCACGGATCAGGTATTCCACCTTGTTCACCTCCATCGTCTCGGCGCCGATGTCGAGGTTGCTCTTCTTCACGGCGTTCATCACGTCCATCACCGACACGTTGAACGAGTACATCGCGTCTGGGTTCAGCTCTATCTGGTACTCCTTGACAAACCCGCCCGCGGATGCTACTTCGGACACGCCCTCGGCGGCGGACAGGGAGTACTTCACATAAAAGTCCTGTATCGTCCGCAGTTCCTCGGCGTTCCAGCCTCCGGTGGGTCGTCCCGTTTTCGGGTCGCGCCCCTCCAGCGTGTACCAGTAGATTTGCCCCAGCGCCGTAGCGTCCGGGCCCAGCGTAGGCTGCACGTCCTCGGGCAGCGTGCCCGGCGGCAACGAATTCAGTTTCTCCAGGATGCGCGAACGGCTCCAGTAGAACTCGATATCATCCTCAAAGATGATGTAGATAAACGACATCCCGAACATGGACGAGCTACGGATGGTTTTCACCCCCGGTATGCCCAGCAGCGAGGTGGTAAGCGGGTATGTAATCTGGTCTTGGATGTCCTTGGGCGAACGTCCCATCCATTCCGTGGCCACAATCTGCTGGTTATCACCGATGTCGGGGATGGCATCCACCGGGATCGGGTTTCTCGGCACAATGCCCCCATGCCAGTTGAAGGGTGCGGTAGAGACTCCCCAGACCACGACCAGCGCCAGCAGGAGCATGGTTATTACCCTGTTTTCGAGGAAATAACGGATTATTTTGTTGATCATATAGAAAGATATTTATTGTATAATAGTAAACACTTGGAATGCCCAAAAGGATATGGGAATCCCTGACAGAATGTCCCAGAGAATAGGATATTCCCTAATGAAATGCATCAAAAGGGTATACCAATTCCTGTCCCACATTGAAAATCAGAGGGAAATAATTTCTTTTCTTCTCTCCGGAAAGGAAGTAAAGTGAATACTAAATCAAATAAGTACAATGATAAACAAACAGAGGAACTCCCGTTTGCTTGGGTGGAGAATCAAAAGCAATAAAACTCTGGCAGGTATCTTCCACCTCCAACGACAGAAATCCTGCATAGAGCACCGGTAACAGTTCTGTCACCACAGGTACCAGGTTCGTCACCACCACATGGTTCACGTCCTGATCTACCGCCAGCTTGATGTAATGTGCCTCATCCTTACAACAATCCGAAGTCTTCTTCTGTCCACACATGGTGCAAGCAGATGCACTCCCCCATTCCACATCTGCCATACGGCCCATGCAGTAATGAACGTTGACTGTAATGCCTGATGACACCACAGCATATAATAACATAAGGATGATTAATATGAACTTCTTCATGCGCGTTTTTGAGGTTGCGAAAATAAGTATCGGGATAGACACTTTCGAGCCCCGTTACATATAATTAACGTATGAATATCCTTTTTGGTTTAATCCTTTTGGTTATCTTTACCCCACCAACTAATAAAAAAACTGTCATGAAACATATATCTATCAACTATATCTTCACTACTGCCCTCGCCTTGGGCGCCGGTATCAGTATTCCTGTCCTCGTGGGGAGCACTTGCCTCAGCGAGCAACATTCTGTACAATCGGAAGTACCATACTGTGTCACTCCGCCTACCGTCCCCGAACAAGCAATCTTCGATGGCGACACCATCGACCTCCGTCGTTACGACCGACGTGAACGCATGGACCGTGAAATGATGTCGTTCACTTATATGCACTCCACCACCATGCTGATGTTGAAACGCGCCAACCGCTACTTCCCCATCATCGAACCACTATTGAAAGCCAACGGTATCCCCGACGACTTCAAATATCTGATGGTGATAGAAAGCAGTCTCAACCCTATCGCACGCTCCCCGGCAGGTGCCGCCGGCCTGTGGCAATTTATGCCCGCCACCGCCCGCGAATTCGGTCTCGAAGTCAACGATAACGTAGACGAACGCTACCACATCGAGAAAGCCACTGCAGCCGCCTGTCGCTATTTTAAGCAGGCTTATGCCAAATATGGTGACTGGATGGCCGTTTCCGCTGCCTATAATGCCGGACAGGGACGCATTTCTTCGCAACTGGACAAGCAGCTGGCTGATCATGCCATGGACCTCTGGCTGGTAGAAGAGACTTCCCGCTATATGTTCCGCCTGCTGGCCGTGAAAGAGGTATTCGGCAACCCGCAACGCTTTGGCTTCTTGCTGAAACGGGAGCATCTCTATCCCGTCATTCCTTACAAAGAAGTGACGGTAAATACCGAAATCAGTGACCTGAGCGACTTTGCACAGAAACAAGGCATCACCTATGCCCAATTACGTGACGCTAATCCCTGGTTACGCGGCTCTTCACTGAAAAACAAAACCGGAAAGAAATACGTTATCCATATACCCACACAAGAAGGTATGAATTATGACCCGAAAAAGACCGTTCCATACGAACGGAAATGGGTAATTGATTAATAATTGACTCTGGCAGTTACATTAACATATTAACACATTGAAAAGTGATTCTTGGCTCTATCGTTTTCTGCACAACCAGGCTCTGAAGCGTAAGTTGTACGTCATTATTTTCGAATCCGACACACCCGCAGGGAAGGCATTCGATGTAGCCCTTATCATATGTATCCTATTGAGTATTCTGCTCGCCATTATCGAAAGCCTGCAAGGTCTTCCTTCCTGGCTTTCGGCTCCGTTCATCGTACTCGAATACCTTTTTACGGCTTTCTTCACTTTTGAATACGTCACCCGTATTTACTGTTCGCCTCAACCACGGAAATACATCTTCAGTTTTTTCGGTATCATCGACCTGCTCGCTACGTTACCGCTCTATCTTGCCTTCTTTCTGCCCGGTGCGCGTTACTTGCTTATCATCCGTGCTTTCCGCATCATACGGGTATTCCGTATCTTCAAGCTCTTTAACTTCTGGCTTGAAGGCGAACGATTGCTCACCTCACTCAAAGAAAGTAGTAAAAAGATAGCCGTTTTTTTTCTCTTTGTCGTCATCCTCGTCGTCGCCATCGGTACGCTGATGTACATGATCGAGGGAACTCAGCCCAATACACAATTCAATAACATCCCGAACAGTATTTACTGGGCCATCGTCACCATGACCACCGTCGGTTATGGAGACATCACCCCCGCTACCGCCCTCGGCAAATTCCTATCCGCCTGCGTTATGCTGATCGGCTACACTATTATTGCCGTACCCACAGGTATCGTCTCTGTATCTATGATGAAAGAGTACAAAAAACTTAAAGATTTGCAATGTCCCAACTGTCACAAAACGGGGCATGAAGAGAATGCAACATATTGTAAATATTGCGGACATAAACTAAAAAACGAAGAAACACCCCAACAAGAATCCCAGACTAACGGACCGCGCCGGACTACTTCATAAGTATCTTGTCACCTTCAATTTTAGCCTCTTCCCTGTCCAACAACATCTGGACCCCCCTACGCATAGCAGTCTCCACATTCAGTCCGAAACGGGCATAACCTAATAACTGGGCAGTTATTTTCATTAAGTCAGTCAAAGGTAAAGCTATTTGTTGTTCCAATATACTCAGAGCTGCATTGGCCACCTCACGTGGAGGTAAATCTGCCACCTCACGTTTGGAATCAATACGAAATTTAGTATATGCCTCTGCTTCCTCTTTCGTATTCCAATAAAAAGTCAGTCCGTCAACTTCTTGCTTGTAATAAGGGGTTCTACTCAATATATCATCCATCCAGGCAATCAAACGGGCTGTTTTACGAAGAATTCCATAAGCACTGAAAATTCTGTTACTCAACAATGAACGACTGATAGGCGCTTCTGTATGCATAATTTCATCCAACTGTTTTCTGATACGGGGTTCTCGTCGAGGCATCATAAAGTCCCAGGAAGAAAGATTCACTGAAACCAAAGAAGCTGTTTCATAGATCTCCGATTCCACAGACTTTACTCCCTCCCGAATCACCTGTTCCGGAACGTTTACCAAACAAGGTTGTGCACTACATAGCAATCCGGCTTTCTGTCCTTGATTCAATACAGGAACAGGAAGAGAAACCGATGCCGGAATCTCCGATTTACTGCAACGTGCTTTCTCCAATTCTCCCTCTATACGGTCAATCACTTTTTGAGAATTTTCCCACCAGTCCATTGTCCATACCTTACAGATATTCCATCCCAGCATCTTCAAGACACTGCTTTGCACAATTTCCCGATCCCGGGCAGTTTTCGCAGCCCGATAATTTTCACCGTCACACAAAATTCCGAGCAAATAACGGGAAGAATTATCCGGATCGACAACACCTACATCTACCCGGAATCCGGAACATCCGATTTTAGTTTTTACCTGATACCCCCTCTCACGAAGCTTTGAGGCCACCAGTGTACCGATATCAATACTCTCGGACGCCATTGCATTAGAGTGATTCAAAACACCGGTGCCTTTACCGGCATATTCGAGGAAGTATTTCAAACCTGCCACTCCTACGGAAGATGTTTTTTTCAGGTCAATCTGATCAGCCTTTAATGTAGAAAAGACTTTCATCTCATACCGGGCACGAGATACCGCTACATTCAAACGACGTTCACCACCATCACGGTTCAGCGGACCAAAATTAAGGCTGACCCGTCCGTTGATATCCGGACCATAACCTACTGAAAACAAAATGACATCCCGTTCATCTCCCTGTACATTCTCCAGATTCTTAATGAAAACAGGTTCTTCACGGTTAAAAGCAAGATTCTCCAAATCGGCATTTTGCATAACAACATCCGACAACATATCTTCAATCAGAGTCTGCTGTACAGAACTGAATGTTACCACTCCAATACTTTGACGACTCAGCTTCGGATCGGAAAGCCTACGAACAATCTCGTCGACTACAGCCTGTGCCTCAGCTTGATTCTGCCGGCTTTTTCCTTTATCATAATATCCCTCAACAGATACCAGCGTAACTTTTGCAGCCAGATCGTCAGGAGACGGAAAAGTCAACAATTTATTATCATAATACTGTGAATTACTAAAAGCAATCAGGCTCTCATGTTTACTGCGATAATGCCATAACAAATATTTGGAAGGCATAGACAAAGCCAGACAATCATCCAGGATACTTTCCAGATCTTCCATCTCGATATGCTCTTCATCTACAGAGTTGCTGGTGAAGAAACTGGTTGGCGGCATCTGCTTCGGGTCACCTACAACGACCACATGGTTTCCACGGGCAATGGCACCAACAGCTTCGCATGTAGGCATTTGGGAAGCTTCATCAAATACAACCAAATCGAACTTATCATGGTTCACATCGATATATTGCGCTACAGACATAGGACTCATCAGCATACATGGGCACATGCGTGGCAATAAATTAGGGATAGAATCAAACAGTTTACGGATAGGTACCCCACGCCCATTACTACGGATACACTTCTGCAAAATTCCCACTTCCGAACTTTGGGCAGCCGCATACACAAACGATGGAATGTTAGAAGCCAATTTTGCATAAAGTTCTTTCTTTATCAATTCCTGATACTGTTCATTCAGTTCACGAAAACGGAGAATGCTGTCATTGAACAACTCTCCACTAAAGAACTGCAGTACCTGTTCCGTACCAATGGCATATTCCGTAAAACTACGATAAAATCCTTTCAAGTAAATATTCATCATCCGTTCGGTAGGCAGGTTACACTCCGTATACGCTGTAAATACAGACTCCAAGCCACAAGCTTCGAACCGACGGGACACATTCAGCCAACGATACCAGTCCTTCAATTTATCCGTGTTCTTTGCCCAAATTTCACACTGATGTAACGCTCCCGCCAGCCAATTGTCTTCACTGACATGAAGCACCTCTTTGGAAATACCCAGCAGTTGCAGCATCGATTCCTCCAATTGCTTTTCACGTTCCCAGTCCTGTACCACTCCCTCAAGTTGTTCCTTGTTCATTTGCCGGAATGAAGAATAGCCTTCTGAAAGCTGTTCTGCCAACTTCTCCTTAACCAAGCGTACTGATGACGCATCTTCGGCTAATCCCATCAACAATCTGTTCAACTGAAGCAGTCCCTCACTCATCGCTTCTATATCAGCCCACTGCTCTTCGCCTGAATGGGCCTTAGCACCAAACAAATTCTGCAGCCAACTGCTTTTGCTGTCCACTTCCTGCTTTTCTTGCTGATAAGAAAGCAATTGCTGCAATACCGGAAGTACCTGTTCTTTGCCTATACGCCCTTGCAACGAAAAGAGAGACATCTCTTTACAGAACTTACGTTGCTTCAGCCAACGGGGAAGGAACCAACTTTGTGTAATCTCTTTCCACTCCGCCAACTTTTGCTGTGCTGGAAAAGTAAAAAAAGCATCTTCAAACGATTGTTTCAGCAAACTGTAGACAGCATCCCTTTTTCGCCCATGTTCAATGATACGGCGTATCTTCTCAACATTCTCATTTGGCTCGGTCATCAATACCAAATTGGCAGTCATCCCCGGAAGTTGCATTAAGATACGAATAAACCGAACCAGACTCTCCAACAACTTCTCCGTATATTTATTACCTATTCCATATATTGAAAAGCACTTTCCCACCTTTTTCTCCATCACCTGTAAAAGAGTTATATACTCTTTCAAAAGCTTATCCGTTTCCTCTTTCAGTTGCGAAGAGTACTCCTTTATATTAATTCCGGTGAGGGGATGATGATAAGAATGTCCGCTTACTTTTCCAACTCCCACCAATTCTTCCACAGCATGGTTCCACTCGTTCAACTGTTCTTTGGTCAATGTGGTAAGCAGAAAAGCGGGTATCATTATTTCTTCTTTTTCGTCAATAGAACTGTAACGTGTGACCGCTTCATAAACGGAAATACCGCAAGGATATACCCGGTGCAGCGCCTCTACATATCCATTGATCTGCTGACGCATTTTAAACAGTCTCTCCGACTCTTCCTTAAACTCTTCCGGTTCTTTATACCGGAAAATCTCTGTTGACTCTTTTAACTGTCTGAGCACATCTGTTTTACGTGCTTTATTGGAATGTAATTCCAGACAAAAAGGAGCCAAGCCAATATTTGTAAGCCTTTTTTGTACCACAGAAAGTGCAGCCATCTTTTCGGCCACAAACAACACCCGTTTGCCTTGATACAATGCATTGGCTATAATGTTCGTAATGGTTTGCGACTTACCGGTTCCGGGGGGGCCGTGTAAAATGAAACTCTTTTCACTCACAGCTTCATAAACCGCTTCAAGCTGCGATGAATCCGCACTGACAGGCAGAGCAATATCAGCAGGCGTCAAAGTGTGGTCCAGCTCTATGGCACTGGCATCGACATCTGCAACCTCCCACTCCATTTTACCACTCATCAGGCTCCCGACTATCTTATTTTTACTTAACTCTTCAGCATTTGAATGAATGTCATTCCACATAATGAACTTACTGAACGAAAAAGTACCCAAAATAGCCTGTTCTTCCACATCCCAGCGTTTCTCATTCATCACTGCCTTCCTGAAAATAGAAAAGACACGTTTCACATCGGCACCATTCTCATCTTTCGGCAACGATTCGAGTCCGGAAATAGTAATGCCGAAGTTTTGTCTCAGCATCTCCAACAGAGTGATATTGAGCATACTCTCTTCTTCACGGGCACGGATGATGTACCCTTTGGACACAGACTTGCGAATCATCTCAACAGGAAGCAGCAAGATAGGTGCATAGCGGGGACGCTCACTATGTTCGGTTTCATACCATCTCAACAAGCCCAGAGCAAGATATAAGGTGTTTGCCCCATTCTCCTCCAGAGCTACTCTGGAAGAACGGTATAAATAAGTAAGCGACTTTTTCAGATCCTGTTCGTTCAAATAGGTTCTCAATCTTTTCTGTGTCAATTCCTGCTTAATCAAACCGAGCATCGGATCAGATTCCGTCAAAGCTCCATAAAGTCCGAAATCATACAATGGATTATCCCAGTCAGAGGGTTTGCCCAAGATCTGAAATTCCGTTCCGTCAGAAAAAGCATCCTCCATCTTATCCACATCCGCCGAAATCACCTGAAGAGCATTTCGGGTAATGCGAAGGTTCAGAAAATTATTACGGAGACTCAAGTCCAATAACTTTCTCTCCCATAAAAGTTGTTTGGTGACTTCCACGTAACAGTCCTGATTTCCCCAATCATATTGCTTAATCTCTTCCGGGGCATTGCTGTAACTGACGTGCGACTCGTCTTCCGGTGTCTGAATCATCTCCGGATTTACGATCCATGCTTTCCCATGCATTATCCTCTGAGGCAAAGGCAGGATATGGGCAAAACGGCTACGTGCCACATCAATAAAACAAATAAAATCGTTCACCGCTAACATTTTACCATTAGCCAATCCGACTGCTGCATCGAAAGTCACATTTTGTCCATCGTTCATGCAGGTAGCTTCCAGTAAAATAATTTCGTTGATCCCGTCTGCAGTTCGTTTTGTCAACAGCGAAGGATCATCATTCACCGCATCAGGAAATGTTCCGTCAATCAGCCAGCATCCCACCAAAGCATGTCCCTGAATAACCACCAGTAATGGATGCAATCCCATAGCTTCGGCACACGAAGCATACAATAAGGACATATCCAGGCAAGTTCCCAATTTGCCGGAAAGCACATTATCCGAAAGTCTGATTCTCTGCCCGGCATCTCCAAAACTGGCAGGAGGTGTACAATAAGCAATGTGCTGCTCCTTAACAGCCTCGTACAAAGCAGCTAATTGTATCTTTACCCTATTAGGATTACAACTCTGATAAGCATCCAACGAGGAGCTACCTGACCACTCTTTCAGAATGGATGCTGTACGAGAAATAATTCCTGTAAGTATGGGATGATTGGGAACCACAAACGCCGACAAAAGTTCGGGCAACACCTGAATACCTCCCCACTGATCGAAGGCCAATATATCAATGGGATATTTACTTTGGAAGACTACTTCTTCATCACAAGAAACAATCAGTCCGATAGCACCGGAAAAACGTTCGGTTTGCCGAATGAAAAAAGAAGGATCCAAAAGTAGGTTCAATGTGGTTATTTTGATCATTTCACCTGGAGATAACCTTTCTATCATCACAGGTGAAGCTGCTGCAAACTCAGGCTCAAAAATCAAAGATACCTTTAAATCCGCAAGTGGATGTTCCGTATTATTTTTGATAGAAAACAACCGTACAACAGGTATCCGGTTTTGCTGCATGGAATAATTGACGACAGGCAAATAAATAAACTCCACATCCAATTTGGAAGAAGGATTCTCTTGACTCATGACAAACAAGATTAATTAGTTCACACTCAAACAATAACATGCAGCAAAATTACATAATAATTTATAAACGAAGCCTACTTATTTCAAAGAATTTACAAAACAAGCAGAAAAACCGTTCTTATTTTCCTTTCTTACCCCAAAAACGTTCCACCAACAGAATAAATACATATCCGCCGGCATAACTGACTATATCTTTCAAATCGAAAGTAGACCCAAGTATAATACGGGTCACAGGGTTCGTTATTCCCAACACATCGACTAACTGGAAGTACTGAAGAACCTCAATAAAACAGGCAAAAGCAAATACATAGAAAGGTAATTGAGATAAACCTTTCGGAATAAAAATCCGTATAAAGCAATAAATCAACACAACAACCAATGCATCACCCATATAAGGACGTACAAAACGATCGTGAACATACATACCGATTATGATTTCAACTGCCAATATTATAGCAAAGCCAATCAAATAAAAAAGTCTTTTATTCATTGTGTGTTTTAAGTTTTATGCAGTACTGAATATATAGTCTTTCCGAAAGAAATAATCTTTTAGCTGCGAATATACGTTATTTCTAAAAACAATCGTATCTTTAGGTTACGAATAAATTATTGGAATAAAGACAGAAAGGAGATTTTCGTATAATGTTGAACTTCGATTTTGTATTAAGATTATTGGTTGCCGGCATCTTGGGTGCCGTCATCGGTCTGGATAGAGAATACCGTGCCAAGGAAGCCGGCTATCGCACACACTTCCTGGTTTCACTGGGAAGTGCACTGATAATGATCGTTTCCCAATATGGCTTTCAAGAGATAATAAAAGAGGATAGTGTTACGCTCGACCCAAGTCGTGTAGCGGCGCAGGTAGTAAGTGGCATTGGCTTCATCGGTGCCGGAACAATTATCTTCCAAAAGCAGATAGTGCGGGGACTGACCACAGCGGCCGGTATCTGGGCGACAGCGGGAATCGGTCTGGCAGTAGGTGCGGGCATGTACGTTATAGGCATTGCCGCCATGGTACTGACTCTCGTGGGTCTTGAAGTATTAAGCTACTTGTTCAAAAGTATAGGGATGAAAAGTTCGATGATTACATTCTCCACCGACAATAAACAAGTATTGAAAGGAATAGCGGACCGTTTTAACTCCAAGGATTATCTGATAGTGTCGTATCAGATGGATAAGCAAGAACACGGAGGAATAGAAACTTATCAGGTGACTATGGTCATTAAGTCCAAACGGAACAATGACGAAGGGCATTTATTATCATTGATACAGGAGTTTCCCGAGGTCACAGTAGAACGGATTGAATAAGGTCATTTCTGTTTCTCAGTGATATACTTCCAATAACGTACCGGCATATCTTGCTTGTGTTTCCGGGGATTCAGCCTCTCTCTGATCGTGATAGATTTAAAATAAGTCTTCCAAAGCTGCTGAAACAGTTTTTCGTCTTTATCCATCAGACTTTCGTCGAGCATACCGGTAACCAGGTGGGCGGCTGGGGTATCCTGATCAAACGTCACCTCTTCCACTGTATGCAGGTCATAATAAAACCCATAACGCCGTTTCATATCATAAATCAGCCACCGCTGATCGGCAAACCGATCTTTAAAGTGAGCAACCGTCAATGGTAATGCGTTGTGCTGAGGTTCAAAAGCAGCAAAGAAAGTGCCATCCGCTGCTTTCTGAAAGCGTACGAACTGCAACATACGCAACCGCTCCCAATCCACTCGTTTCCATATCCTGGAAAGGGCAAGTACATCCGGATCACCAAAATTCGTTTCAATGGATACAGGGGAATCAATGGCTTTACGGATGTACCGGAACAGGAGTAAACCCACCTCGGGCAATTCCGACAGCCAACACCAGGTAATGGCCGAAAGTGCAGACGCCGATACTTTTTTTTGCAATCCCCGCCAGACACGTCCTGCCTTTTCGTCATCGGTAATAACCGTAAAAACTTCATCATAAAAAAGTGGCAACGCCTCCCCATCCGTAAGTAAAACATCGGGGAAAGTCTTGCGGTAATAAGCATCAAATACTGCTGTCAACAAGCCATCAAGCGTTTTATCGTAAATAAAAAGAGTCATAACAATCTCAATCGGAAAAAACAAACGACAACTGATTTTCATCCGTCTTTTTCCTAACAGGCTTAGGCAGCAACAGGCTGCGTACGGTCTGTGGCGTCATCTCATTCACTGTCCGTACAGGCAATTCACTGCAAGTAATAAAGTATTGTGCTTTTTTCATGACCACACCTATCTTTTTAAGTTGATAATATCCCAACTTTGAGTAGCGGCGAGAAGCAACAATCAATTTAGCTGATTTCACTCCTATTCCCGGAACACGGAGTATCATTTCATAATCCGCTCTATTGATATCGACAGGAAACTGTTCCGGATGACGCAACGCCCAAGACAACTTGGGATCTATCTCCAAATCAAGATCGGGATAAGCGTCATCCACAATTTCATCAACCTTAAACTGATAAAAACGCATCAGCCAATCCGCCTGATAAAGGCGGTTTTCGCGTACCAGAGGAGGTTGCTTAAGTGCCGGCAAACGGGTATCGTATGTATTCACTGATACATAACCGGAGTAATAAACCCGTTTCATCGTAGGGCGTTGGTAAAGAGCCGAAGAGAGAAAAAGGATATCCTTATCAGTTTCGGCTGTGGCACCGACAATCATTTGTGTACTCTGCCCTGCCGGAGCAAAACGAGGAGCATAGCGAAACTTTTTCCGTTCTTCACTACTCTCCAGTACCCCTTGCTAGATATAAAGCATCGGTGCAAACACGCTCTTATGATCTTTTTCCGGAGCCAGCAGTTTCAGATTCTCTTCTTTAGGTATCTCCACATTCACACTCAGGCGGTCGGCATAACGCCCGGCTTCATTCACCAGTTCACGGCTGGCTCCGGGAATGCTTTTCAAGTGGATATATCCATTAAAACGGTGCACTTCACGCAAATCTTTTGCCACACGTACCAGACGCTCCATGGTATAGTCAGGGTTACGCACCACACCAGAGCTTAAAAACAGTCCTTCAATATAATTCCGGCGATAAAACTCAATCGTCAGATCTACCAGTTCGGATACGGAAAGCGTAGCTCTGGGCAAGTCGTTACTTCTCCGATTGATGCAATAAGCACAATCATATATACAATAGTTGGTGAGCATCACCTTTAATAGCGAAATGCAGCGACCGTCTTCCGCAAAACTATGACAGATGCCCCAGCCTCCCACAGTATTGCCCAACATGCCGGGTTTGTTGGAGCGCACCGTACCACTGGAAGCACAAGAAACATCATACTTGGCCGACTCTGCCAGTATCTTCAGTTTTTCAAGTACATTCGCATTCATAAGTGATAAAGGGTTTGCATATTTCTTATCTCATCTTTTATCGTATCCCTTAATGACCGGGGCTCCAACACCTCCAATGCCGCTCCCTTAGACAACAACTCCTGTACAAAATCATACGTATGTGATATATACAACTCAAAATCAACGTAATTCCCGGTAACAGCAATTTCCTTCTGACTGGAGTGTAAAGGAAGGTTTCTCAGATATGGTGCCTGCGAAATTGTGGCCCTAAGTACTGTGCGCTGAGGAAGCAGACTCTCATCTCGAATAATACCAAAACTATTGCGGAAATGATCTTGGGGAGTGAATTTACGCGGAAAACTGAAAGTATCTTCTGAAAGGCTGATCTCCCTGACCCGGTCGAGAGAATAAGAACGGAAAGCCTTATATTCCCGATTCACTCCTATCAGGTACCAACGGTGCCGAAAAAGTTTCAGGAAATAAGGTTCAAGCAATACACTCTTGGATTGCTCCCAATTATATGCCTGATATTCCATAACAAGCACATTCCCGCTACGCATAGCATTGATAATGGTATCCATAAATTGTATTCCTGAAGGAACTTCTTCAAACACAATCCGGTTCTTCATATCTACATTTTCTTGCAGTACATTGTTTAATGAAAAACTATTCAGTAACCACATCTTCAACTTATCGCCCAACATACCCTCGGCATCTGCTATATAATAGGTATTATCCCGCTTATCGCATTCAATGTTGATGTCGAACATCTCCTCGATAGCTTGTCGATGGTTGTGGAAAGTCCGCAAAGGAATATCCACACGGCTACCGTCTCCCGCCCGCCAGCGACGGTTGATTTCGGCGAATGTCACAGGTCCGTTCCGAAAGATCGTATCCACCAGCCAAATTAGTTTATTGAATTGTTGTTTTGCCATACTGAACTCTTTTTCTGCTGCAAAGCAATAGAATGTTTATGCCAAAAGTAAGCACAATCCCTTGAAAGAACAAAAGATAATCTCTTTTTAACCACTTTATGGAAGGATACAACAGTTCTTAATAATCAGAAATTGATGTTCATTTGTTATTTATAAAAGAGACCAAGGATTATGAAAAAGAAGTTCACTATATTTGTCGTGCTGTTGGCAGGTATCATTTATACCGGCTATGCACAAGGCGTACAATGGATTTATCAACAAAAACAGGAGAAAAAAAGTATGAAAAATCAGAGTGAGATATATTTTGCGGGCGGCTGCTTTTGGGGAACTGAACATTTCCTGAAACAAATCAGAGGAGTAAAGTCAACCCAGACCGGATATGCCAATGGAAACATTGCCAACCCAACCTATCAACAGGTATGTACAGGGAAAACCAATTTTGCGGAAACCGTTAAAGTGGACTATAACCCACAAGAAGTGTCACTGAAACTTTTGATTGACCTGTTTTTTAAAACGATTGATCCCACAAGCCTGAACCGGCAGGGAAATGACCGTGGAACACAATACCGCACCGGTATCTATTATACGGACGAAGCAGATCTGCCTGCAATCCGGAGCGCCATCGGTGAATTGGCCAAAGAATACTCTAAACCTATTATAGTGGAAGTGAAGCCTTTGTCCAATTTCTATAAAGCAGAGGAATACCATCAGGATTATCTGGATAAGAATCCCGGAGGATACTGCCACATAAATCCGGCACTCTTTGAATTGGCAAAGAAGGCCAATGCACAGGGTGCCGAAACACCACAGGCAAGTTATAAAAAGCCGGATGATGCCACACTTCGCAACAAGCTGACAGCCGAACAATATGCCGTCACACAAAAGAATGCAACCGAACCAGCCTTCCATAACGAATACTGGAATGAAAAACGAGATGGCATCTACGTAGATATCACCACCGGAGAGCCCCTTTTTATTTCAACAGATAAGTTCGATTCCGGATGTGGTTGGCCCAGCTTCACCAAACCGATCGAAAAAGAGTCAGTGAAAGAAAAGACGGATACCTCACACGGAATGGTGCGGACGGAGGTACGGAGTAAAACGGGAGACGCACATCTGGGACATGTTTTCACCGATGGTCCCAAAGACAAAGGAGGATTGCGCTATTGTATCAACAGTGCATCCTTACGCTTCATCCCCAAAGAGAAAATGCAGGAAGAAGGATATGGAGAATACTTGAAACTTTTACCTCAGAAATAAAAGAGGAAACAGTATCTGCAAAAAAAGAGGATACCTGCTAATTTACTATTTCTGCCAATAGATACAAGTTTAGTTTCTGTAAAATAAAAAAGCCGGTCACAAAACTGAGACCGGCTTTTCATTTTCTTCTATTCGTAAGATTACTTCTTTGATTCTTCTAAAGATACTTTACGGAATTCTTTCATTGCTTTTTCGATTTCCAATGAAGCTTTACGGGCACGAGTTCCTGCAGCTTTGTTACCATTTTCGATCTGAGCATTTGCATCTTTGTTGAACTCAGCTACCAAAGTAGCAATCTTTTCTACTAATTCTTTCATAATCCTTATTTATTTCTTCGTTAATAATGATGGGCAAAAATACATCCTTTCCCGAAATAAACGCATAAAAACGATATTTTTTTTGAAATTATCGGCTAAAAATCGGCAAAAAAATAAGGTTTAGTCTTTTTTATCTACTTTTGCAAGCATGAAACCGCTTACAGATACTGATTACATACACGCATTGATAGCCGAAGGGGAGCATCAGCAACAAGACTTTAAATTTGAAATATCCGATGCCCGCAAGATTGCCAAAACGCTGTCGGCCTTTGCCAACACCGATGGAGGACGGTTGTTGATCGGAGTAAAAGACAATGGGAAAATTGCCGGTGTACGTTCGGACGAAGAAAAATACATGATAGAAGCAGCTGCCCAACTTTACTGTCAGCCGAAAGTGCATTATTCCATGCAAACATTTCACGTCGAGGGACGTTCTGTATTAGTCGTACAAATAGAGGAAAGTGAGAACAAGCCTGTTTATGCCAAGGATGAAACCGGTAAACCACTGGCATATATCCGCATTAAAGACGAGAATATCCTGGCTACTCCGGTACATCTGCGCATTTGGCAGCAAAGTGGAAATCCGGCAGGTGAACTGATCCAATATACCGAGCGAGAACAGTTATTACTCGACTTACTGGAAAAAAACACCTCACTCTCACTGAATCGCTATTGCCGGCAAGCAGGTATTTCCCGACGAGCCGCAGAGCATTTATTGGCTAAGTTGATCCGGTTCGACATTGTGGAACCAATATTCGAAAACCACAAATTCTACTTCCGACTGAAATAGAAGGGGGGGCCGGAGAATACGGTGTTTTGACGCGCACCCTAAGGGAGAGCATCTGCTGCCTTGAATGCCAGTTCCATTTACATGCCGAGGTAAATGCTTTTACATACCGAGGTAAATGGATTTACATGCCGAGGTAAATGCTTTTACACGCCGAAGTAAATAGATTTACACACCGAGAAAAAAGCAGGTAAATATAATCTACTGATTATCAACATTATTAAAACGATGGTTCAACTACGTATCGGCCGGATGAACCATAGAACAATACACCGATGGGTTAATTAACAAAGACATGGATCTGATTAACGATATATTATGGACCTACATCCTTATCGCAATGCTGTTGGGGTGCGCCGTTTGGTTCACGCTTAAAACCCGTTTCGTACAATTCCGGATGATTGGCGAAATGGTACGTCTTCTGAAAGATTCCGGCGGAAAAGAGGAGAACGGAGAAAAACATATTTCTTCATTCCAGGCTTTCGCCATATCACTGGCAAGTCGTGTCGGGACAGGAAATCTTGCAGGCGTAGCTACAGCTATTGCCGTAGGCGGACCGGGTGCGATATTCTGGATGTGGGTCATTGCCTTGTTAGGAGCATCAAGTGCTTTTGTCGAATCTACCCTTGCACAGTTATATAAAGAAAAAGGAAAGGAATCATTTATAGGAGGTCCTGCTTATTACATGAAGAAGGGATTGAAGAAGCCATGGATGGGAATTCTTTTTGCCATACTAATTACCATTACTTTCGGTTTCGCTTTCAATTCGGTACAGAGTAATACCATTTGTGCGGCTGTAGAGCATGCATTCGGCATCAACCACATACCGATGGGAATCATCCTGACCGGACTCACTTTATTGATCATCTTCGGAGGCATCCAGCGCATCGCCAAAGTAAGCAGCATCATTGTCCCCATTATGGCACTGGGATATGTAGGGCTGGCACTGGCCATTGTACTCCTGAACATCACGCATCTGCCAGGTGTTATCGAAACCATCATCAGTCATGCTTTTGGTTGGCAACAAGCTTTGGGAGGCGGTATGGGAGCTGCTCTGATGCAAGGCATCAAACGGGGCCTGTTCAGCAATGAAGCCGGTATGGGTTCCGCACCCAATGCAGCCGCCACAGCATACGTGTCACATCCCGTCAAGCAGGGCCTGATCCAGACTTTAGGAGTTTTTACAGATACACTTATCATCTGTTCGTGTACGGCATTTATCATTCTTTTCAGTGGTGCTCCGCTCGACGGTTCGACCAATGGAGTGCAACTTACCCAGCATGCACTGAACAATGAAATAGGGAGCCTCGGAGGTATTTTTGTGGCAATCGCTCTCTTCTTTTTTGCGTTCAGCAGTATCATTGGAAATTATTATTACGGTGAAGCAAACATCCGCTATCTTACCCACAGGAGATGGGTGGTATACCTCTACCGGATATTGGTAGGCGCCATGGTATGGGTAGGTGCCATGTCCACACTCGACTTCGTATGGGGACTGGCAGATATTACCATGGGATTAATGGCTGTCTGCAACCTGATAGCAATTTCCTTCCTCGGAAAATATGCTTTCCGCTTATTGCAGGACTATCGTGAACAGAAGAAAGCGGGCATCCAAAGTCCGGTATTCACCAAAAACAAAATGAAAGACATAGAGCAGGACATCGAATGTTGGTAAAGTACCTCAAAAAGAATAGATGTTATCCATATAATCTGTAGCAATTTAACAAGTTATTTAGTAAATTTGCAGCCTCAATCTATAAATTGACCAAATGACTTATGAGCATATTCGCTAACTTATTCAAAAAACAAGCCGACGCTGACGCAAAAGTAGTGGGCAATGTCGAAGACTTCGTATCACTGACACGTGTATATTTTCAATCTGTAATTGCAGTAAATTTGGGTATCACAAATATCCGCTTCCTGCCGGATGTAGCCAACTTCAAACGTTTGTTCAAAGTAGCCACGCAAGGAGGTAAGTTAGGATTAGCCGAGAAATCGGCATCCCGCAAGATGCTGATGCAGGATTACGGCATCAGTGAATCATTCTTTAAAGAGATAGACACATCTATCAAAAAAAACTGCCGTACGCAAAACGATGTACAAGCATACCTTTTCATGTATCAGGGATTCTCAAGCGACCTGATGATGCTGATGGGCAACCTGATGCAATGGAAATTCCGTATGCCGGCCCTATTTAAAAAGGCCCTGCGCTCCATGACAGAAAAGACAGTACATGATGTATGTACCAAAACGGTATGGAAAGCAGATGACGTACACAAAACGGCAGCGGCTGTACGTCAATACAAAGAACGTCTCGGATTCTCGGAACAATGGATGTCAGAGTACGTTTATAACATTGTCTTGTTGGCTAAAAAGGAGCCTAAACACAAGGACGAAGAAGCAAAAACAAAATGAAAAGCTGAATGTTATTAAACAAAAAAGAATCGTAAAGAATAGCACGAATAGCAAGAGGGTGTCCGAAAAGGGTACCCTCTTTTTTTATGTAAAAGTCCGAACTTTCCCAAGCTCGGACTTTTTAATTTGCTCTAAAATGTTTATCTTAGAGCATGTTAATCGATAGTGCAAATATACAATTTAAGGAGTATTCTCAAGGTATGGATTCCTTATTTCCTTGCCGTCTTGATGAAAATATTTCTTCGGATGCTCCGGTCCGGCTTGTCAACCAGATTGTTGATAAGCTTGACATCAGTCCGTTGTTATCTACTTATAAGGGTGGTGGTTGTCCTGCTTATTATCCCCGCATGCTTTTGAAAGTGTTGTTCTTCGCCTACCTGAACAATGTGTACTCTTGTCGTAAGATAGCACGTCTACTTCAGGAGAACATCCTTTACATGTGGCTTTCGGGCAAGTCCACTCCCGACTTCCGTACCATCAATGATTTCCGCAGCAAGCGTTTGAAGAGTTGTATCCACAGTTTGTTCACTCAGATTGTGCTCATGCTTGTTGAGTTGGGATATATCAGCCTGGAAAAACAATATATCGACGGGACCAAGATGGAGTCGGCAGCCAACCGTTATACTTTCGTCTGGCGCAAAAGTGTGGAAAAGTATAAGGATCGTCTGGAAAATAAGATTCAATGTATACTTTCTCAAATTGATGAGGGTATTCTCGGTGACAACACCGCTCCTGGAGAATCAACTCTTCCTATTGACAGCCATGCTCTGAAAGAAAAAATAGATGCCATTAATCTGGAGAACCGCAATAAACGTGAACTTCGTCAGATTAAAAAGCTTAATGAGGAGTACTTACCTAAGCTGCAGGAATATGAGAAACACTTGGAAATAATGGGGGAAAGAAACAGCTATTCCAAAACAGATCCTGATGCGACTTTTATGCGCATGAAAGAAGACCACATGAGGAACGGTCAGCTTAAACCGGGATATAATCTACAGATATCCACGGAAAACCAGTTCATAACAAACTATGCTTTCTATCACAATCCGGGTGATACGTTGACGTTGATTTCATTTCTATTGTATGGCCGGATGAGATACTGCCGGTTCATGAAAGAGGTTTGTGCGGATGCCGGATATGGAAGTGAGGAAAATTATGAGTTTATGGAACGCTTCGGTATAAGCGCTTATGTGAAATATAATTATTTTCATATGGAACAAACAAAAAAATGGAAATGTGACATCTCCAAACAAGATAATTTGTATTATAACGAACCGGAAGATTACTTTGTATGTCCGATGGGACAGTATATGAAATTTGCCTACACGATAAAGGCTGTCAATGATAATGGATATGAAAGTGAAATAAGTGTTTACCGTGCTAAGAACTGTCAGGGATGTCCCCTACAAAATAAATGTCACAAAGGGAGAGGAAACAGGGAGATCAAGGTGAATCATAAATTAAGGCGGTACAAGCAACTGGCACGTGAGAAACTCACTTCATCAAAAGGGCTTGAACATAGGAGCAAAAGACCGGTGGAGGTGGAAGCGGTCTTCGGGCAAATAAAATGGAATAAAGAGTACAAGAGGTTCAGGCATAAAGGCTTGGAGAAGATTGTCATGGACTTTGGAATATTGGCTATTGCATTTAACATCGGAAAAATGATCTGCAAGCAGAAAAAGGCTAAGAAAGGGAGGGATGGAAAGGATTATAAGACTGATAAAGGGAGAAAATTGAGTTTCATGAGGGGCATTTTTATAAGTTGTTGGATAAATCACAAAAAAAGAAAAAAGTTAGAGGGTACCCTTTTCGGACACCCTCTTTTTTATTATATTTATGCAAATATTTCAATTTTAACAACTTAAAAACAATCGCGTATGAAACAAAAGAAAATGCTTTCACTCACACTTTCCCAAATCCGTCAACTATACTGTCAGGAGTTACCCGAACTCACAGCAATGGCCCGGCAAAGTCTTGATGACACAGACTTTAAAAGCCACCTGCAAGAGTTCCTTGCTTCTCACATATCCGGAGGGAACAAAGCGGGTGAGCAAATTCGACTCCTTATCAACTACGACGGAAAGACAGTTCATGAATTGTCTAACGAACAGGATATGCAAATACAGACCTTATCCCTTCTCCGACGCTTCTTGACCGGGAATCTGGAAAATGCAGAAATGCCTACTGACTTGTTCCTGGATCTGTATAACCTCTTCAAAAGACTGGAGGACCCGGAAATGCCCCTACCCTCTCCGCAACGAATCAAAAACAGAACCGAACGCTGGGCCACCGGACTGGACGAAGACGTGATAGAGCTACGCACCGAAAACAAAGAACGAATGCTGCATCTGCTGATACAGAAAATAGAGAACCGGAAATCAAAGCCATCCTCCCGGTTCCACTTTGAAGAAGGATTGAGTTATGAGGAGAAATACCATCAGGTCTGCCGGTGGTGGGATGATTTCCGCTTCCACCTTTCGATGGCTATCAAAACTCCTGCCGAACTCAACCGCTTCCTCGGAAATTCTCTTTCCAGCGAAACAATGTATTTATTGTCCAGAGCCCGTAAAAAAGGGATGCCTTTCTTCGCCACGCCCTATTATCTTTCTTTGCTCAACACCAACGGTGAAGGATACAATGACGAAGCTATCCGAAGCTACATCCTCTATTCACCCCGTTTGGTGGAAACCTACGGCAATATCCGTGCCTGGGAGCGCGAAGATATTGTAGAAGCCGGAAAACCGAACGCTGCGGGATGGCTATTACCGGACGGGCATAACATTCACCGTCGCTATCCGGAAGTAGCTATCCTGATTCCCGATACAATGGGACGTGCCTGCGGAGGACTGTGCGCTTCATGTCAACGTATGTACGACTTCCAAAGCGAACGACTGAATTTTGAATTCGACGCGCTCCGCCCTAAAGAAAGTTGGGATAAGAAACTACGCAGGTTGATGACTTATTTTGAAGAAGACACCCAGTTACGAGATATATTGATTACCGGAGGAGATGCTCTGATGAGTCAGAACAAGACTTTGCGAAACATTCTTGAAGCCGTATATCGCATGGCCGCACGAAAACGAAAAGCAAACCAAGAACGTCCGGAAGGAGAAAAATACGCTGAATTACAGCGTGTCCGTTTAGGATCGAGATTACTGGCTTACCTGCCTATGCGCATCAATGACGAACTGATAGAGATTCTGAGAGAATTCAAAGAAAAAGCCTCTGCCATCGGAATGAAGCAATTTATAATTCAAACCCACTTCCAGAGCCCGTTGGAGGTGACACCACAAACCCGGGAAGCCATCCGGAAAATCCTTTCCGCCGGATGGCTTATCACTAATCAGCTCGTATATACCGTGGCAGCATCCCGACGAGGACATACCACAAGGCTACGCCAAGTGCTCAACTCGCTGGGAGTGGTCTGTTACTATACCTTCTCTGTCAAAGGATTCAATGAAAATTATGCTGTATTCACACCTAACAGCCGGTCGATGCAGGAACAGCATGAGGAAAAAACATTTGGTAAACTAACTCCGGAACAAGCTGACGAACTATATTCTCTTCTCGAAACAGGTGAAGACACAGCCGCCCGTATACGCCGTTTCATGAAGAAACACCATCTACCGTTCATGGCTACAGACCGAAGCGTACTCAATCTGCCTGCTATCGGCAAGAGCATGACATTCAACCTGGTGGGAATCACCGAAGAAGGTAAACGCATCCTTCGCTTTGACCATGACAGTACCCGACGCCACAGTTCTATTATTGACAAGTTGGGGAAAATATATATCGTGGAAAATAAATCGCTCGCAGCTTATTTAAGGCAATTAAGCAAAATGGGGGAAGATCCGGAAGACTATGCCAGCATCTGGAGCTATACGGAAGGAGAAACAGAGCCCCGCTTCAAACTATATGAATATCCGGAATTTGAATTCCACACAACAGACCGGATGAGTAATCTGGAAGTATTATAAACGATAAACAGTGAACGATAAACGATGAACTGTTTATCGTTCACTGTTCATCATTCATCGTTCTTCTTCCTCTTTCACCCGAATTACGATATTTGCTATAATCGCAGTCAAGCCACCGGTAGTGATACCTGACGAAAAGATACTGCGGATAGCTTCGGGAGCCTGACTCAATACATCAGGCATCAATTCCACTCCCAGCCCTAATGAAAGACTGACAGCCAGCACCAATGTCTCCTTACGTCCGATGTTTTGTGACGAAACGATACGGATTCCGGCTGCTGCCACAGTTCCGAACATCAACAAAGTAGCTCCGCCCAACACCGGGTCCGGCATCAACGAAAAAACAGCTCCTACAATCGGGAATAATCCTAAAAGAATCAGCATTGCCGCTATATAGTAACCCACATACCGACTGGCTACTCCTGTCAGCTGAATAATTCCATTATTCTGCGCAAAAATAGAGTTCGGGAAAGAGTTGAAAATACCTGCCAGGAAAGAATTAAAGCCATCGGCCATCACACCACCCGAAACCCGTTTCAGGTAGTCGTCACCTTCAATCTTCAAACCTGAAATCATTGAATTCGCCGTCACATCTCCGGTCGCCTCAATAGCTGTAATCATATACACCAGCCCGATAGCGATAAAAGAAGACACATTAAAATCAAGTCCGTATTTAAATGGCTGAGGAATATTAAAACTCATCAACATCTCTACATTCAAAGCACTCATATCTACTTTTCCTAAAGCAAAAGCGAGCCCATATCCTAAACAAAGTCCCAGCACAATAGAACTCATACGCAAATATTTATTTTTGCAACGATTGAAAAACAAAACGCTGAGCAAAACCACACCTGCAATCGAAAGGTTCTCCCAAGAAGCAAATGTTCCATTATCCATCGCAGCATAACCACCTCCACAAGAAACAATGCCTACCTTTGTCAGACTCAACCCGATAAGCAATACCACAATACCCGAAACCAGCGGAGTGATGATATTGCGCATATACTTGAAGGTACGACTAATAACCATTTCAATGGGAGCTGCCGCCATACAGACACCAAAAATAAGAGGAAGTCCGCCTACAAGCCCCGTAGCAATGATGGGACCAATAAACGAAAAGCTCGTGCCTTGTATACAAAGCAGTCTCGCCCCGATAGGGCCAAAACGTCGGCACTGGATAAAAGTAGACACTCCCGAAGCAAAAAGAGACATCGATACCAAAAATCCGGTTTTCTCTACATCCAGTTTCAGAGCACTGGCAATAATCAACGGAGGAGTAATAATAGCTACAAAAATAGCAAGCAGATGTTGCAATGCCGCAAATAAAGCATCTTTAAACGGCGGACGGTCCTCAATACCGTATATCAAATCAGTTTTCATCAGTTTTTTAGTTTATTGTCCATTTTAGCGCCAGTGTAGGGATGACATAAAAACCATCGCGTCCACCGAAATTATTACTCAGCTCGACTTCTGAACCTACACTCAGATTAAACTTGTCACTGATACCTTTTATACGGTTCAGATTCACCCAAAACTGAGGTTCGGTAAGAAAAATCGTTTTGCCATAAGCCGTCTCTTCGCGCCACCAATCAGCAAATCCGGAGAAAGTAAGCAGGTTCCTGCTGAAATTCATGTACCAGGTCCCGGTCAACTGAAAGTTATGGGGAGAACGATGTTTCTGAATATACTTATACAGGACCGACAATGAAAATCCACGTGAAAAAGAAGCATTATTATAAGTATATGTTGCACCACCCAAATAGGCGTTATTATAAGAAAAACCTTTGGCAAGTCCACCGTTATATTCCACATGTACCGAAAATGGATTCTTCCAGAATTTCAATTCACGTGCTATTTCCCAATAAGCGGCAGCCACTCCGTCCGAGGTATAATCCATATCGACAAAGAAATAAGTGCTTCCCCACTTGTCGGGATGAAACTTCTCCACAGTAGAGGTTAGTACAGGACGACCTTTTAAATCTTTATCATACAAAGAACGTCCAAAATCATAATGCAACTGGATGTTCTGTGCCTTTAACCCGACGCCGACAGACAAGATAAACAGACAGAAAATAGCAATAGCGGTTCTTCTCATGTTGAATGTTTTTTGAATTAAGGCGCAAAAGTAATTAAAAATCGTGGGAGTACGTTTCTATAAAATAGATATTATCACTATTTTTGTTCCCAATCAAATAGCGAATAATGGACATAGAAATAGAAAACCACCCGTTAGAACCTTTTCTCCCGGCCAATGCCCGATTGCTGATGCTGGGAAGTTTTCCGCCCCAGAAAAAGCGATGGTCAATGGATTTTTATTACCCGAACCTGAACAATGATATGTGGAGAATCGTCGGACTTTTATTCTTCAACAACAAGGATTATTTTCTGAACGAAAACAGGAAGGCCTTTTGTCGTGAACGGATAACAGACTTCCTTAACGACAAAGGAATAGCACTGTTCGATACCGCATCATCCATCCGACGATTACAGGACAATGCTTCCGATAAGTTTCTGGAAGTGGTGCAGCCCACTGACATAAGCCGGCTCCTCAGGTTAATTCCGGAATGCAAAGCCATCGTCACAACAGGACAAAAGGCAACAGACACTCTCCGGACACAATTCGAAGTGAGAGAACCCAAAGTGGGAGATTTCTCTGAATTTGTTTTTGAAGGACGTCCGATGCGACTATACCGGATGCCTTCTTCTTCACGGGCATACCCATTGGCACTGGATAAAAAAGCGGCAGCTTACCGTGTCATGTATCAAGATTTACAAATGCTTAATATAGAATAAATATGAAACCTCTTTTTTTGCAATATCCTGCATGCAGTACTTGCCAAAAAGCCAAAAAGTGGCTGACGGAAAACAAAATTGAGTATACCAACCGCCTTATAGTGGAAGATAATCCCACGACAGAGGAGTTGAAAGCCTGGATTCCATTGAGCGGACTACCCGTTAAGAAGTTTTTCAACACCAGCGGAGTAGTATATAAAGAGCTGAAGCTCAGCAGCAAGCTCCCGACAATGAGCGAAGAAGAACAGATCGCCCTTTTGGCCACTAACGGCAAACTGGTGAAACGGCCATTAGTAGTAACAGACCATTTCGTATTGGTAGGCTTCAAACCCGAAGAATGGGAAAAATTAAAATAATTAGCAACTTCTTTGCATAAAAGCTTGCCAATTCAGAAGTTTATTCTACCTTTGCAGCCGCAAACACGGGAGTAGCTCAGTTGGTAGAGCACCGGTCTCCAAAACCGGGTGTCGGGAGTTCGAGCCTCTCCTCCCGTGCAAAAAAAATCCCGCTTAAGTCATGTGACCTAAGCGGGATTTTCGTTTATCAGAAACGGATACTCACCTCTACCGATTCATCACCAATAGTCCAGTCAGGTCCCTCTTCAATCAGACGAATGGCCTCTTTATCGGCCGAAGCACAAAGTCCCTTTTTAACACTAATGGATTCCGGACGTCCATCCTTATCTACCCGGAAAGTAAGAATCACTTTTCCCTTGGCACGTGCACACTCTTTGTCGGAAGGATGCACCAGATTCTCTTTCAGATACCTCCGAAAAGCTTTTCGCCCTATAGACGGTTGCGGCGTACCTGACATCTTTAAGCTCGTTATAGCACCTGTAACGCTACTCTTCGGCTGCGAACCGTATCCTACCACTACAACCTCGTCAAGTGTAGCATCATCTACGTTCATAGCTATCAATAAATCTTTAGTCGTATCAACAGGAAGGACAACAGATTCATAACCGATATAATCGACTGAAAGTTCCCGATTCCCATCTGTCTTTAAAGTAAAATCACCATTTTCATCTGAGATAGTCCCCTGATTAGTCCCTTTCACCCTGACTGTGGCACCAACAAGAGGTTCACCACTGGGATCGGTCACTTTACCACGCACCTTACCAACAACAGCCACTTTAGCGTTAAAACTACTATCATTAGCCACCGAAGCTCTCATAACCATTTTTTTGTCCATAGCCGAAGGTTCGTCGTCAATGGTGGCTTCCAGCGCTTCTTCCATCAATTCCTGAGTCATTATTTGAGGAACCTCAGATGAAGGCGCAAGCATTTTTTTCTTCTTACTCTCTGAAATCAATTTCTTCGACGGGCCTGCCGAATCCTTTATTACCGCCTCAGCCAACTCATCTTTCTTCTCTTCCTCATATACCGACAAGGGTTTCGGATGAACCGCTTGTTCCATTGCCATCCGTGCTTCATCCGACAAAGGTTTCTCCTGAAAAAGGAAATAAGAGCCGATACAAACTCCAATCAGCAGGCTGGCGGCGATACTCCAGACCACAGCATGGTTACGCTTTCGCACAGCACGGGCTCTAATCCGACGGCGCAACTCCTCAATCTGTTCGTCGGCTCCATTCCCTACACGGCTGTAACCTTCGAGCGCGTCGGCCAGAAAAGGATCACGCATAGCCTCTTTCTCCAGCCGATGCGCCTCTTTTCCTTTGCGGGCTCCCCGTATGTAGTCTAATAGTTTCATTCCTTAAGCTGATTTTTAATACAAATCTTCAAATTACGTTTTCCGTTCTGGATATAGCTCTTTACGTTATTCAGCGTAAAACCGGTTTGCGCAACTATATCGGCATAAGACATTTCTTCTATAAAGAAATGCCGTATGCTGATACGTTGGGGTTCAGAAAGTTTCTTTAGACAATGATGCAAAGCTTCCAATTGGTCCGCATTACTTTCCTCTTCACATAAAAGATGCAAAAATTCATCGGATTCCACAATATGAACAGTATAATCCAATGAAATCTCTTTAGAGTCTTTCCGTAATATTTGCAAGCAATGATTCTTTACTACCCGGTATATCCAGGTCCGGAAAGTTTTTATTTCATAATGGGTGATTTTAGGAAGCAAATCTTCAAAAAGTTCCATCACCGCATCCTGAGCCCGGGCTTCATCTTTGAGATACTTCAGACACACGCCATACAACAACGGAATATAACGGTTATAAAGTTCACCGAAATACTCTGTTTTAGCGGACTTCATATAATGCTGCAATAGTTCCTCGTCCGTCTGTTCCGATATGTTTCTTCTGAAAAACAGGATTTTTTTTGCAAAGTTAAAAAAAAAGAGGAATCTATTTATGGAATCTATAAGAGAATTGCATCTATTGAGTAAAACAAGGAATCAAATTTATCCACTTAAAACAATAAAAGTATGAAAACGAATCAATTCAGAGCTTTGATGCTTATACTGCTAATGACAGTAATTTCATGGGGAGCAGTCAGTGCACAGCCTTTCATAGTAAAAGGTATAGTTACAGACGCTGAAAGCGGAGAAGCGGTGGCCGGTTGCTCCGTTGTAATAAACGGTACACAGAACGGAACCATTACCGGCACAGACGGTAGCTATTCCATTCGTGCAAACAAAGGGGTAACCTTAGTATTCTCTTTCATAGGATATCGCACTCAAAAAATAAAAGTGACTTCTGCCCGTTTAGATGTCGCCTTAGAAACGGATACACAACAGTTGGAAGAATGCGTAGTGATAGGTTATGGGATAGAAACACAAAAAATGATTTGCGGTGCTACCCCCATCGCAATGAACCACAGCCTGTTATACAACGTAGGGATGTCTGCCGAAGAATATAAAGCAATACAGGAAAATGGATTTAAGAAAGTGTGGGATAATCCGCTATCTACTTTCTCGATCGATGTGGATGTAGCTTCATATAGCAATATGCGCCGATTCCTTAATAAAGGAGAGCTACCTCCGGCTGATGCCATCCGTACAGAAGAATTAATAAACTACTTCTCTTACAATTATGCACAACCAACAGGGAACGATCCGGTAAGAATCACATCAGAAATAGGTACTTGTCCTTGGAACGAACAGCATCGGTTAGTCCGCATCGGATTGAAAGCAAAAGAAATTCCTACCGAAAACTTACCTGCTTCGAACCTAATCTTCCTGATCGACGTATCCGGTTCGATGTATGGTCCCGAACGTCTGGATCTGGTAAAATCATCATTAAAGTTATTAGTTAACAATCTGAGAGATAAAGATAAAGTAGCAATCGTGGTGTATTCGGGCGCTGCCGGAGAGAAACTGGCATCCACACCGGGAAGCGATAAACAAAAAATACGCGAAGCCATTGACGAACTGGAAGCAGGAGGCTCTACAGCGGGAGGAGAAGGAATTAAACTGGCTTATAAAATTGCCCGGAAAAATTTTATAACCGGTGGCAATAACCGCATCATCCTCTGTACCGATGGTGATTTCAATGTGGGCGTATCATCGGATCAGGAACTGGAGAAACTGATTGAGCAAAAACGTAAGAGCGGTGTATTCCTCACCGTATTAGGATATGGGATGGGAAACTATAAAGACAGCAAGATGCAGACTCTTGCCGAAAAGGGAAACGGCAATCATGCCTATATCGACAATCTGCAAGAAGCCAACCGGGTATTGGTGAACGAGTTCGGAGCAACTTTACATACGGTCGCCAAAGACGTAAAACTACAAGTGGAGTTTAACCCGACACAGGTACAAGCCTATCGGTTGATTGGCTATGAAAGTCGTTTGCTGGCAGATGAAGACTTCAACAACGACACAAAAGATGCAGGAGAAATGGGAGCCGGACATACAGTCACAGCTTTCTATGAAGTGATTCCTGTAGGGGTAAAAAGTGATTTTACCGGAAAAGTGGACGATTTGAAATATCAGAAGAAACAAAAGACTGCCACCTCTGTCAACGACTCTAATGAATTACTAACCGTCAAACTACGCTACAAAACACCGGACGGCAATGCCAGCAAAAAGATAGAACAGGCGTTGACTGACTCTAAAAACAACCGGGTTTCCGCCGATTTTCGTTTCGCAGCCGCAGTAGCCATGTTCGGACAACTGCTGAGAGATTCTGAATTCAAGGGAAATGCCAATTATGACAAAGTGATTTCTTTGGCAAAGACCGGCTTGGAAAACGACGAAAAGGGATATAAAAGAGAATTTATACGGCTCGCAGAAACTGCCAAAGGTATCTGATACTGTGGAAGTTTTCCACGTTATCCACACCCCAAAACCCCAATTTCCACAGATTGAGATTTAGATCTTTGAATATAACAATCTAATAATCAACAAGATAACACATATATATTTATTCTGGCACACCGCTTGCACTACTATTATCGTAAGCAAACGGCTTACAGAAAAACAAACCCCATTTATTAACTCAAAACTTACAATTATGAAAAAGGTATTAGTAGCAATAGCATTGGTTATGGGATTAGGTAGCTCAGTAGCATTCGCACAGAACGTAGAAAACGCTAACGCAGTAGTAACGACTGCACAGGCTCCACAAGACGAGTATACAAAGATTGAAGTAAAAGATCTCCCTGCAGCAGTAACCGAAGCCCTCGGAAAAGCTTATCCTGAATCGACTATCAAAGAAGCATCAGTAACAGCTAAAGAAGACGGCAAACTCTACAAAGTAGTCGTTACACAGAAAGACGGTACAGAGACAACTGTAGTAATGAACGAAAAAGGTGAAGAAGTAAAATAAAGATGCATCTTTAAAGGGCAAAAAGCACTGTTTCATTTTTGGAGCAGTGCTTTTTTATGAATAGATGTACTCCGGAAACATTTAAATCAGCTCGTAACTGCTACTCTGAATTGGCATATCAAGATTATGGAGTACCTTTTCTAACAGAATACCTTCACGGTTATCATACTCATAACCGAAAGTGGCACGAATTCCCTGCAGGATAAACTGGGTAGCACGATCCAAAGCAATGGGAAGGCTGTCTCCCTGCAGCAAAGCTCCGGTAATGACACTCGTAAATGTATCTCCCGTACCCGGATAATGGGCAGGCAGATAAGGGCAAGTGATTTTCCAATAGCGATTTCCTGTCCGGTTATAAGCATAAACCGAAGTTTTATGAGGTTCATCCAACACAGGCACACTAGTTATGATCACCACCTCAGGCCCTTTTTCTGACAGGCAATGCAGATAATCCTTTAATTCCTGATCGGTATTGGTCTCTTTATACGGACGGCCGAGCAGATAGAAAAGTTCCGTCAGATTGGGAGTTATCACATCGGCATGTGTGATCAACTGCTGCATCTCTGCCACCATAGATTCATCAAAATTTGAATAGAGTTTACCATTGTCTCCCAAGACAGGATCTATCACCGTCAAGCTATCTTTCCGGCGAAAATCACGGATAAAGTCAGATACAATCTGAATCTGCCTGGGTGATCCTAAATAACCGGTATAGATAGCATCGAACTCCACCTCCAAACGTTTCCACTCGGCAATAATACGAGGCATTTCATCCGTCAGATCAAGAAAAGTGAAATGCGGATATTGCGTGTGATTAGAAAGGATGGCCGTAGGCAACGGACATACCTGAAACCCCATAGACGACAGAATAGGAATTACGACTGTCAGAGAAACCCTTCCCATACCGGAAAGGTCGTGAATGGCAGCCACTTTCTTTACTTTATTTGCAAACATATATTTGTATAAGAGGATATTGCAGAAATCTGTTTCACCACAGATAAACATTCCCTCATCACTTCAATATTACCAATACATCTCTCGCACCGTGCGCTCCCATCACCAACGCTTGCTCTATATCAGCAGTTTTTGAAGGGCCGGAGATAAATGTACCAAATTTATATTTTTCATCTTTTATCAGCTCGTAAGCCTGATGCATATTGCTCACAATACGGTTCTTGTCCAAAACAATCACCAGTTTTTCGGCTATAAAATAGAGCGCTTTGTACTTCACCGTTTGGGGAATCCAGACAGCTGCATTCTCGGCCACCCCAATTTCGCCTTTAACAACAGCTATATCGGTTCCATTCAGATCTTGTGCGCGAGTCAGCAAATCAGGATTGAATGTAGCGCAGGTGATTTCCTCCAGATCGGAAGCAATACTGGCAGCATCAGGGTAAGTACGACGGATGACAGCATTGATATCTTCTCCCTCCCCCAATACAATAGCTTCACCTCCGACGGCAAAACTCATCTCGCAGAATTTGGCAACCACATCCGGATAAGTAGTGGTTTTGATTTGCCAATCAGGGTATTCATAACGGTTCTTCGTATTTTTACGGATACTCGCCAATATCTCTTCTTTACTACTCATTTGTTTTCCTCCTTTCCTTGCACTTTATTTTTCTTCCACATCTCGTTGAACGATTCGCTGGCAAACTCTGGCAGTTCGCGACCCTTACCCCAGGCATCCAAATCATTGTATTTGATAAAACGCGGCAAATGGTTAACTGCCGGAGCAGCCCAAAGAGCCGCATTGAATAGAGCCGGATGGTCCATCAATACTTTCATCCCACCGGACATTATTTTTTTACCCGTATTAGCTTTTCCAATCTTATCCAGATCCTGCCGCCATTTATAAATCTGTTCAGCCAGGTCTACCTTTGCCGGACAAACATCCGAACAAGACATACACAGCGAACAGGCTGACAGGTTATCATAATACTTTTCCGGATCATGTACCATACCCAGATTGATACCGATAGGACCGGGAATAAAGTAGGTGTAGGAATATCCCCCGCTCCGACGATACACCGGACAAGTATTCATACAAGCACCGCATCGGATGCAATTCAAAGTCTTGATATGATCGGGATGGGCAAGCAAAGCGCTTCGTCCGTTATCTACAATGATAATATGATATTCGCCTCCTTCACGGGGATTGCGATATTGAGAGGTATAGGTAGTGATAGGTTGCCCTGTTGCCGAACGCGCCAACAAACGGGTAAACACTCCCAAAGCCTCCATATCCGGCACGATCTTCTCCATACCGAAAGCAGCAATATTCAGTGTCGGGCACGATGTCCCCATATCAGCATTTCCTTCGTTCGTGCAAACCACTATATCTCCAGTGGATGCTACGGCAAAGTTGGCTCCCGTCATGGCAGCTTCCGCATTCAGGAAGATGTTCCGCAAGCTTTTTCGAGCGGCATGGGTCAGATAAGTAGGATCAAAATTACCTTTCTCCGTTCCCATTTCCTTTTCAAACAGCTCTCCCACCTGTTCACGCTTGATGTGAATAGCCGGAAGCACAATATGACTTGGCGCCAGATTCATCAACTGAAGAATGCGCTCTCCGAGATCAGACTCCACAACGTCTATTCCTTTCTCTATCAGGAACGGGTTTAGTTCACACTCTTCCGCCAACATCGATTTGCTTTTCACAAAATGTTTCACTCCATGACTGCTCAATATTTCATAAACAATGGCACGATACTCTTCCGCATCCTTTGCCCAATGAACGATGGCTCCGTTGGCTGTGGCGTTTTTCTCAAATTCCAGCAAGAGTTCCTCAAGGTGGCTGTTGGAATAAAGTTTCAACGCACATGCCTTGTCACGCAATTCTTCCCACTCGGGTACTTCCTTGCTCATCTTGTCTCTTTTGGCACGGACCATCCAAAGGGTCTCATTGTGCCATGCTGCCATCACCGGATTTTCCAGAAACTTCTCGGCAGCTTTTGCATGCTTGGTACTCATAATTGTGATGCTAATATTTCTACAACATGAATAATTCGGATAGGCAGGTGTTCACGCTCAATGATACCCTGCATATGCATCAGACAGGAGCTATCGGCTCCGGTTATGTATTCGGCACCAGTCTCCATATGGTGCCGTATCTTATCACGTCCCATGCAGACGGATACAGCCTGCTCTTCGACTGCAAACATACCGCCGAAACCACAACATTCGTCCACGTGGCTGGGTTCAAACACTTCAATCCCCTCGACCATCTGGAGCAAATCGCGCAATTTATTGAAATAAGGTATGTTCAATTCACTCGGAGCAGATAGAAAAAGTTCACGTACACCGTGACAGCTGTTATGAATACTGACTTTATGGGGAAAACGAGCAGGGATTTTCGTAGGTTTTATCACATCGTGAATAAAGGCACAGAGGTCGTAAATCTTATCTGCACTCTGGCATTGATGACCCTCTTTAGCCAAAATACCGGGATGGTTTTCTTTCACAAAAGCCACACAACTGGCAGACGGGCCTACAATGTAATCATACTTCTGAAATAAATCATTGAAACGGATAGCCATCTTTAAAGATTCATCTTGAAAACCGGCGTTTGCCATGGGCTGTCCGCAACAAGTCTGATCAAGAGGATAATCGACATCCACCCCTAAGCTCTTCAGTAATTTATATGATGCCACCCCTACCTGCGGATAGATGGCATTGATATAACAGGGGATAAACAAACCTACTTTCATAATATATCATTAATTAGTTACAAGTCACGAGTCATAAGCCACGAGTTATCAACTATGAAATACGTACGGGGACAGCAAAGCCACTCATAATGCACAGCTTATGACATGCAGCCCTCGTATCAGCTTCCGTAGCTCACAAAATATTTATCAGTTTGTGCGTTTGCAGGCTAAGTCTCCATCTGGGATGTCGCATCACGCAATCCACCGTTTCTGCGGTGTTATTACAAGAACAAGGCTGAAGGAAGAAATGTTCGGCAGGAAGCTGTTCATAAACGTCAATATTTTGTCCTTCGTAAACAACTTTAACTTCATCCATCCGGTTTAAAGCTAATTTGACACCCTGCTTAGGCGAACAAGTTACCCAGTCGATAGCAGCAGGCAAAGGTTTCGTTCCATTGGTTTCGATACACACATACTTGCCCGCCCCGTGCAACAAATCGATAAAGGCATCGTCAATCCAAAGTGAAGGCTCTCCCCCAGTAAGAATCACCATGACAGCCGGATACTTCTTTACTTCATTTACAATTTCTTCGTCTGTCATCATTTCACCGATTTCATGCCGGGTATCACAAAAGTCACACTTCAGATTACACCCTGAGAAACGTATGAAAACAGCAGGGGTACCTGTATGATACCCCTCTCCCTGTAAACTATAAAAAATCTCGTTAATCTTTCTCATAAATCACCGTATTTGCTTCCGACTCCTGTACCTCTACCTTATAACACTGTGGAATCTGCTTGCATACCCAACGGGCAATATTTTCCGCCGTGGGATTAAAAGGAAGTACTTCATTCAGATTCTGGTGATCCAGTTTTTCCTTGACGGTCTGTTTTATCTGGGTAAAATCCACTACCATTCCATCCGAGTTGAGCCGTTCTGAACGGCAATAGACAGTGATAATCCAGTTGTGACCGTGAAGAGTGGCGCATTTACTCCGGTACGGAAGAATCAGCTTATGTGCAGCCGATATTTCCATTCGTTTAATTACTGTAAACATCGTTATATGTATTATTAATGGTTACTACACCTAATGTCACCTCGGTGCGGCTACAAAGATAATACAAAAGATAGTTTTCATTCAGCGAGAAAAGTTATTTTTCCTATTTTTGCGGAATGAAAACGATCTGTATTATATTAGGTACTCTTTCGCTGGGACTTGGCATTCTCGGTATTTTCCTGCCATTGTTACCCACTACTCCTTTCTTGCTGCTCACTGCCGCCCTCTACTTCAAAGGATCTCCGCGCCTATACCAATGGCTGCTGAATCACAAATATTTCGGTACCTATATACGTAACTTCCGTGAAAATAAGGCAATCCCCTTACGCGCTAAAATCATCTCACTCCTGCTAATGTGGGGCACGATGCTCTATTGCATTTTTTTCCTGATTCCGTTGGTTTGGGTCAAAGTACTCCTCTTCCTGATAGCCGTAGGAGTGACTTATCATATACTTTCTTTCAAAACATTGAAGAAGTGAGACAATCCCGCACGAGCATCTTCCAGCCGGTCTTGCCAATGCTTCACAGAATTCTGCCCGATCACATCCGAAACATATTTCACCGAAATAAAAGGAATCTCCTTAGCCCTGCACACAAAGGCCTGTGCATAGGCTTCCATATCTACCACATCTCCTTCAATATCCGTCAGTTCGGTCAGGAAGCTATCACCGGTATTGCAAGTTGCCGATTCGGTCCAGTGCCGGCAAAAGCCTCTGGCGGCAAGCAACTCTGACGAATCAATGTGGCACTCCATTCCTAATCCGGACATTTTATGCATATCCCGGTCGACAAAATGACGGCAGACAAAGACATCCCCCACCTGATGGTTAATCGTTCCGGCTGTTCCCTGATTGATCACAATATCCGGCTTCACCTGCTGAATGGCTTCCGCCAAATGAAAAGCCGCTTTCACTTTTCCAATGCCTGTCCGTACATAATATACCTCCACATCGGGCCACTTGATTTCTGTAAATTCGCCTTGTACGGCATAAGTCACTAATATCTTCAACATAAATACTATCTTTAATTTTATACATTCTATATCGAATGCAAAAGTAGTCAATTAAAGACAATTTGACCAGATATTATCTTTAAATGGTCAGATTCTGCACATATCCGCCCTGTTTTCTTCCTATCTTTGCCTGAAACTTAAAACACAAAATATCATGATTCAAAACTCTATCTCCGACAATCGTATTGTCTGGCTCGACGTCATCCGTTGCGTTGCAATGATAATGGTCATAGGCGTTCATTGCATCGATCCTTTTTACATTTCACCCACGATGCGGGCAATCCCCGAATACACGCACTGGGCAGCAATTTACGGTTCACTCCTCCGCCCATCGGTTCCCTTGTTTGTTATGATGACCGGGCTACTTCTGCTCCCTGTGAAAAAACAGCCATTAGGTCAGTTCTACAAAAAACGCATATATCGTGTTTTGTTTCCCTTCCTTATCTGGTCGGTGTTATATAGTCTGTTTCCCTGGTTTACGGGAGTACTCGGGTTGCCGAAAGAAATTATCGGGGACTTCTTCTGTTATACGCAAGGACAAGAATCACAAAGCCTGATAGATTCTCTGAAGGATGTAGCCATGATTCCGTTCAATTTCAGCCATAAAGAGAACCACATGTGGTACATCTACCTGCTCATCGGCCTGTATCTCTATATGCCATTCTTCTCGGCATGGATAGACAACGCTGATCAAAAGACCAAACGAACATTTCTCCTGATATGGATTATTTCACTCTTCATTCCTTATCTAAAGGAGTATGTTGCCAATTGTTTGTTCGACAGAAGCGGTTATGTATTCGGTACTGATACATGGAATGAATTCGGGCTCTTCTACTATTTTGCCGGATTCAATGGATATTTATTACTGGGACATTACGTCAAGAAGGGTAACAACTGGAGTCTGATGAAAACATTCACTCTTTGCATACTCATGTTTGCCGTCGGATATTATGTCACTTATACAGGTTTCAGCACCACAGCAGCCAATCCTGACGCAACAGAAACAGAAATGGAACTCTTCTTTACCTTCTGTAGCCCCAACGTATTGTTAATGACCTTAGCCACCTTCTTACTGCTACAAAAAGTAGTCATCACCAACCAGACTGTCATAAAAGCACTGGCCAACATGACCAAATGCGGTTTCGGCATCTATATGGTTCACTACTTCGTCGTAGGTCCTTTTTTCCTTCTAATAGGACCCTCGTCGTTACCTATCCCTCTACAGGTTCCACTGATGGCTATCTGTATATTCCTCTGCAGCTGGGCATTCACTGCGTTCATTTATAAACTTATGCCCCAAAAAGCTGTCTGGCTTATGGGATAAGACCAACAATTGACGTGTAAGGTGGAAAGAGCTTAAGAACTCTTCTCACCTTACACGTAAGTCATTGATAAGAGACTACAGTTACAAGAATGTACCCGGTCCCAATATATCATCCATATAACTCACATTACGGGTACGCAGCAATGCCCCGTTCGGACTATAAAACAGCTGATATTGAATGTCTACATTTTGTTGCCCTACCTTGATGACAATAATCGGTTGCCATTTGGGAAACTCGACATAAGTAACATCTTCCACCTGCCAGCCGGAATAAGGACCGGAAGCAAACGCATTATATACCGTAGCAGAAAGTTCATCGGTATCTCCCCACTCCGTCTGGGTCATCTGCCATTGTCCCTGCGCATTGAACCAGACATTCTTTTCATAACCATTCATCATGAAATCGGCACAATAGTAACCGCTGTCCTGTGACCAGGCGATACCATCAGCTTTGGGATACATTTTTTTCAAAGCCGCCTGCGCCTTGGCAGGAGCATTATCTGCCCAAACAGACATGACAACCATCAACAGAGTCATTAACAAGCTGAATCTCAATTTTATCATAGCTAAAGCATTTTAATCGGATGAATACTTTTCGCTAACTAACAACTTACAAGGTTGCTTTGTTTCAGGCTGCCACCACTACACTGTCAGAGGACAGAAGTGAGGTTTCCAATCGTATCCTTCACACGCTTCACAGTTGTCACATTCCGCTCATACTCGCTGATATGAACAGTTCCTCCCATAGATACAGCCTCGTTCTTGTATGCCATTCCGCTTTTGATACTCTCCCGTGCGGAGAAATGGAATTCCTGAATACCGGTTTCTTTTGCAATCCGGCAGATATTCTTTTCGTTCACCCCACAACCTGCAAGGAGAGTGATTCTGCCGTTCGCCCTTTCACGGAGTTCTTTCAACAAAGGTATGCCAAGTTCAGCCGTTGCCTGTTGCCCCGAAGTCAGAATACGGTCACATCCCAGATTAATTATCTGCTCCAAAGCCTTAGATGCATCACGGCACACATCGAATGCCCGGTGGAAAGTGACGGACAAACCTTCAGAAGCTTCCATCAACTGTTCCATCACCGGCACATCTATCTCTCCGTTTGCTGTCAGGCATCCAAACACCACTCCATCAGCTCCAAGTCGACGAGCCATTTCAATATCCTTCAACATAGTCTTTATTTCGATGGGAGAATAAAGAAAATCTCCTCCACGCGGACGGATAATGACATGCAACCGTGTAGTTGTCAGCACCTCACGTGCCATCGCGATTTCGCCATACGAGGGAGTCGTTCCGCCCTCCGGGATGCCTGCACAAAGTTCCACGCGGTTTGCTCCACCTTCCTGTGCAGCAATGCAACTCTCTACGGAGTTGGTACAAACTTCAAATAGGTAGTTCTTCATATTTCATGAATATTAAAATAACTGTTTAACGAGGAATTAAAAAAGGGCGAATTGCTTCGCCCTTATCATAAACATTTTCTTTTTCAGTCTTTATTTTGCAAAGCTCACCGCACGTGTTTCGCGGATAACGGTTATCTTCACCTGTCCTGGGTAAGTCATCTCGTCCTGAATCTTCTTCGCAATTTCACCCGACAGATTTTCCGTCTGCTTGTCGTCTATTTTGTCTGCCCCGACAATAACACGAAGCTCGCGTCCTGCCTGGATAGCATAAGTCTTGGTTACACCCGGATAAGACATAGCCAACTGTTCCAGATCGTTCAGACGCTTGATGTAAGCCTCAACAATTTCGCGGCGTGCACCCGGACGTGCTCCGGAGATGGCATCACACACCTGTACGATAGGCGCAAGCAGGCTGGTCATCTCTACTTCATCGTGGTGGGCACCGATAGCGTTACAAATATCCGGTTTTTCCTTGAATTTCTCAGCAAGTTTCATACCCAGCAAAGCGTGTGGCAATTCCGGTTCTTCATCGGGCACCTTACCAATATCATGCAACAATCCGGCACGTTTTGCTTTCTTCGGATTCAAGCCCAGTTCAGAGGCCATCACAGCACAAAGGTTGGCAGTCTCACGTGCATGCTGCAACAGGTTCTGTCCATAAGATGAACGATATTTCATCTTACCGATGATTCGAATCAGTTCCGGATGCAATCCGTGGATACCTAAGTCGATAGTAGTACGTTTACCTGTTTCAATAATTTCTTCTTCCACTTGTTTACGCACTTTGGCAACCACCTCTTCGATGCGTGCCGGGTGAATACGTCCGTCAGTAACCAACTGGTGCAATGCCAGACGGGCTATTTCACGACGAACGGGGTCGAATGCGGAAAGAACAATTGCTTCAGGAGTATCGTCTACTACGATTTCAACTCCGGTAGCAGCTTCAAGAGCACGGATATTACGGCCTTCACGTCCGATGATACGTCCCTTGATTTCATCCGATTCAATATGGAATACAGTTACAGAATTCTCGATGGCAGTTTCCGTAGCCACACGTTGTATCGACTGTATCACGATGCGTTTAGCCTCTTTACTTGCAGTCAGTTTGGCATCGTCCATGATATCATTGATATAAGACTGCGCCTGAGTCTTTGCCTCTTCTTTCAACGACTCTACCAAGCGTTCTTTTGCCTCTTCGGCCGACAAACCGGAAAGTGCTTCCAGTTTTTCAATTTCCTGATGCTGGAGTTTGTCCAGTTCCTCTTTCTTTTTATCCACGATTCCCAACTGTGCTTCCAGATTCTCTCTGACAGCATCGGCTTCGGCTCTTTTACGCTGAATCTCTTCCTGACGCTGGCTCAGCACCATTTCACGTTGTTTCAGCTTATTTTCGGCCTGTTGGATCTTTTGGTTACGCAGGGCTACCTCCTTCTCCAAATCTGCTTTCTTATTGAGAAACTTCTCTTTTACTTCCAGCAGTTTGTTCTTCTTAATCACTTCTGCTTCTGTCTCTGCTTCTTTCAGGACATTATCATATTTGGCCTTCAGTCCGTATTTAAACAATACGTACGATAAGATTCCTCCTACGATGAAGCATGCAATGGATGCTACTATTGTTACTAACATTGTAATTTAATTTAAATATAAATAAAAACGCACTGCCAAATACTCGAAAGCTTCTTCTTCCGGGCATCTTTAGCAGTGCGTGGATTTTCTTTTATAAAAATGGAAACAGTTATTCCTCGTTCCTGAAATACTCTTCCAGCATTTCTGTAAGTTCTTCTATCTTGGCCGTATACGGTTGGGTATCATTACGTTGCAGCAGATGCAGCTTTTCCAGTGAAAACTGATATGCCACCATAGCTATAATCTTTTCCGGAGCTATGTTCCTGTAGTACTCCCGATACGCATTGAGCCTGATATTTACCTGCTTTGCCGCTTCTCTTACGGTCTCTTCCTCGTCACGGTTGATGGTGAGGGGATAATAAGAATCTGCTATTTGCAGGTTTATTTTTATTTTATCGTTCATACATCCTTTTTTATGTTATTCATTCAACAAAGCGATGCATTTATCGACTTCACGCACTAATTTAGACAATCGCAGCTTCGTCTCTTTTACGTCGCTGCCGTTAAGGCTGATTGCCGTAGCTGTTTTTAGGTCTGTGTAGTTTGATTCTAACGCTTTGTATTCAGCTTTCACCTTTTCGAGTTCGGCCTTCTCATCTTCGAGAAGTTGCTTTAACTCAGCATTTTCGCGCTTTAATTCATCATGCAGATAGATTAAATGCCGCAGCCTTGCTTCAAAGGTACTTAATAGCTTCTTTTCTTCTTCTGTCATCACTACACCAAAATTGTACACAAAAATACGATTAACTCTGATATTACAAAAACTTTTCGGCGGAAAATAGTCATTTATAGTGAAAATAGTTGTCCGGGGCAACTTTTATTTATTTTTTTTAGCTATATGTCTTCTATTACAAGGATATTTATTTTCTACACACAAACGTTCATTATAGAAAAGAATATGGGTATAAGTACAATTATTCAGAATCATCATCTCGTTTGTAATAAATATGCAGAAAGAAGAGAAAAAGCTGGATACATTTTCATCTTTTTGTGCCTTTTTGTTATTAATTTAATAGAATTTATATCAAATAGACTACGATTCCGAAGTTTTATTCCTACATTTGCGGGCAAATGATAACCTTTATAAAAACGCATAATCATGGCTAAAATAACCAAAGAAGCCGCTTTGCTCTATCACTCACAGGGCAAACCCGGTAAAATTGAGGTAGTACCTACCAAACCCTACAGTACACAAACCGACTTATCTCTCGCTTACTCTCCCGGTGTGGCAGAACCATGCCTCGAAATAGAAAAGAACCCACAGGATGCTTATAAATATACAGCCAAAGGTAATCTGGTAGCCGTAATCTCAAACGGTACAGCAGTTTTAGGATTGGGCGACATCGGTGCTTTAAGCGGTAAACCGGTAATGGAAGGTAAAGGTTTACTTTTCAAAATCTATGCAGGTATCGATGTGTTCGACATCGAAGTCAACGAAAAAGATCCTGATAAATTTATCGAAGCCGTAAAAGCCATCGCTCCTACTTTCGGAGGTATCAACCTGGAAGATATCAAAGCACCCGAATGTTTTGAGATAGAACGCCGCCTGAAAGAAGAGCTTGACATCCCTGTGATGCATGACGACCAACACGGGACGGCCATCATCTCGAGTGCCGGACTGGTAAACGCCTTGCAAGTGGCCGGTAAGAAGATAGAAGATGTGAAAATCGTTGTCAATGGTGCAGGTGCTTCCGCCGTATCGTGCACGAAGCTCTACGTATCATTGGGCGCCCGCCTCGAAAATATCGTCATGCTCGACAGCAAAGGCGTTATCAGCAAGGCACGCACCGACTTGAACGAACAGAAACGTTATTTCGCAACCGACCGTACCGACATTCATACACTGGCCGAAGCAATCAAGGGAGCAGACGTATTCCTCGGCCTGTCAAAAGGAAATGTATTATCCCAGGATATGGTGCGCAGCATGGCCTCCTCGCCCATCGTGTTCGCTTTGGCAAACCCCACACCCGAGATTTCATATGAAGACGCCATGGCTGCCCGCCCCGACGTGTTGATGGCAACCGGACGTTCGGACTATCCGAACCAGATTAATAATGTAATCGGTTTCCCGTATATCTTCCGCGGAGCGCTCGACACTCAGGCAAAAGCAATCAACGAAGAGATGAAGATTGCCGCCGTACACGCCATTGCCAATCTGGCCAAACAACCCGTGCCCGATGTGGTGAACGAAGCTTACCATGTGAACAACTTCACTTTCGGTCCGGAATACTTTATCCCGAAACCGGTAGATCCGCGTCTGATTACGGAAGTATCTATCGCCGTGGCCCGTGCCGCTATGGAGAGTGGTGTGGCCCGCAAGAATATCGAGAACTGGGATGAATATAAAACGCATCTCCGCGAATTGATGGGACAGGAATCCCAGTTGACCCGCCAGCTCTACGATACCGCCCGCCGCAACCCGCAACGTGTGGTATTTGCCGAAGGCGGACACCCCAACATGCTGAAAGCCGCTGTCGAAGCTAAATCGGAAGGAATCTGCCACCCTATTATATTAGGTAACGAAGAACGCATCGAGAAACTGGCCAAGGAACTCGACCTGAGCCTGGACGGAATCGAAATCATCAACCTTCGCCACGACCGTGAGGCAGAACGACGCGAACGTTATGCCCACATCCTCTCTCAGAAACGTGCCCGCGAAGGCGCTACATACGAAGAAGCCAACGACAAGATGTTCGAGCGCAACTACTTCGGTATGATGATGGTTGAAACCGGAGACGCGGATGCTTTCATCACCGGATTATACACCAAATACAGCAATACCATCAAAGTAGCGAAAGAAGTTATCGGCATCCGTCCGGAATACAAGCATTTCGGAACCATGCACATCCTGAATTCCAAAAAGGGAACTTACTTCCTGGCTGACACTTTGATCAACCGCCATCCGGATACTTCCACTCTGATAGATATAGCCAAGCTGGCCGACCAAACTGTCAGATTCTTCAATCATACCCCGGTGATCTCCATGCTGAGCTATTCTAACTTCGGTTCCGACCAGGCAGGAAGCCCGCTGAAGGTACACGAAGCAGTAGCTTATATGCAGAAAGAATATCCCGAACTGGCTATTGACGGTGAAATGCAGGTGAATTTTGCCATGAACCGCGAACTCCGTGACTCCAAGTACCCCTTCACCCGCCTCAACGGAAAGGATGTGAATACATTGGTATTCCCCAACCTAAGCTCTGCCAATGCAGGATATCAGTTGTTGCAGGCCATGGACCCGGATACCGAATTTATCGGCCCGATCCAAATGGGGCTGAACAAACCGATCCATTTTACAGATATCGAAAGCTCGGTACGCGACATCGTGAACATCACCGCCGTGGCTGTTATCGACGCTATTGTAGAAAAGAAAAAAGCTAATAAATGAAACGTCCTTTATCCAAATCACAAATAGTTTGTATCATTCTGCTTTGGGTGGCGCTTTGTTACATAGTATTGGTATACGCCGAACGTATTGACGGCCCTACCATACTTATGCTTATCATTTCGGCAGCATTAGTCTTTATTCCCGTCTACAAATCACTTAAAAAGAATAAATAATATCTTTTTATTCCTTTTTTGCGGCATAAAATATCAATTTTGATGTTTTATGCCGTTTTTCTTTATAAAATGCTTGTTAGTTCGATTTTTATGTTTACTTTTGCAACGTCATCAACAGAGAGACGATAGAATTTAAAAACAATCATATTAAAAGAAAAAAGAATTATGAATGCAGCTAAGGTATTAGAAGATTTGAAGAGAAGGTTCCCCAACGAACCGGAGTATCATCAGGCAGTAGAAGAAGTTCTTTCTACGATTGAAGAAGAATACAACCAACATCCTGAATTCGACAAAGCCAATCTGATTGAACGTCTTTGCATTCCAGACAGAGTATACCAGTTCCGTGTGACTTGGGTAGACGATAAAGGCAACGTGCAGACCAACATGGGGTACCGTGTTCAGCACAACAACGCCATCGGCCCGTACAAAGGAGGTATCCGCTTCCATGCTTCTGTAAACCTTGGTATTCTTAAATTCCTTGCTTTCGAGCAAACCTTTAAAAACTCACTGACTACCCTGCCGATGGGTGGTGGTAAAGGTGGCTCGGACTTCTCTCCGCGCGGAAAGTCAAATGCCGAAGTAATGCGTTTCACTCAGGCCTTCATGCTTGAACTGTGGCGCCACATCGGTCCTGAAACCGACGTACCTGCCGGTGACATCGGTGTGGGTGGCCGCGAAGTAGGTTTCATGTTCGGTATGTACAAAAAGCTCTCTCACGAGTTCACCGGAACATTCACCGGTAAAGGTCGCGAGTTCGGCGGTTCACTGATCCGTCCGGAAGCTACAGGTTATGGTAACATCTACTTCCTGATGGAAATGCTGAAGACAAAAGGAACTGACCTGAAAGGTAAAGTTTGTCTGATCTCCGGTTCGGGTAACGTGGCTCAGTATACCGCCGAAAAAGTGTTGGAACTGGGCGGTAAAGTGGTTACCATGTCCGATTCCGATGGTTACATCTACGATCCGGACGGTATCGACCGCGCTAAACTGGACTACATCATGGAGCTGAAGAACCTCTACCGCGGACGCATCCGCGAATATGCCGAAACTTACGGATGTAAATACGTTGAAGGAGCCCGTCCCTGGGGTGAGAAAGGCGATATCGCATTGCCTTCGGCCACTCAGAACGAACTTAACGGTGACGACGCACGCAAACTGGTTGCCAACGGTGTCATGGCAGTATCCGAAGGTGCCAACATGCCTTCTACTCCGGAAGCTATCAAAGTGTTCCAGGATGCCAAGATCCTGTATGCCCCGGGTAAAGCAGCCAATGCGGGTGGTGTATCCGTTTCAGGATTGGAAATGACCCAGAACTCTATCAAACTGAGCTGGAGCTCTGAAGAGGTAGACGAAAAGCTGAAGAGCATCATGAAGAATATCCATGAAGCTTGCGTACAATACGGTACAGAACCGGACGGATACGTAAACTATGTGAAGGGTGCTAACGTAGCCGGATTTATGAAGGTTGCCAAAGCAATGATGGCACAGGGAATCTTATAATCAGCAAAGAATTCAATCATAATGTCATAGTAGAAGTCCCCGTATCTCTGTAACAGGAGTACGGGGATTTTCATTTCAAACTGTCAATGCAAGTGCTTGAAGAGAAAGAGCACAAAGATGGGATACTAAAAAATGTACTCAAGCTCCGGAACAGCAAAATAAAATATCTCCTTATTCAACATCACCTCCGCATTCCATTAATCGTTCAGCAACAAAAAAAATAATATTAACAGACTATTTAAACAGACAGTCCGGACAGTTTGCTATAAAAGAACTTATTGACATCAAAAAAATAAAAGCAATCGTCCCAATCTTTCATAAAACGAAAAAGTAATCTCTTTTTTTAGTTCATTAAAAATTTGCTTGTTTGTTTTAAACCATTTACTTTTGGAATTTTAAAAACCAAAGCCTTATTTTTGAAAAAAATCACAATCAGCCTTATATTCTACTAAATGATTTTAAATAACGAGCCTAAGAAGAAGAAATTTGAGCAGTTTTTCATTATGACTTACCCAAAAGTCAAAGCGTTTGCATGGAAATTGTTGAAATCAGAAGAAGATGCAGAAGATATTGCCCAAGATATATTCGCAAAATTATGGACCCATCCTGAGATTTGGGAAAACCAGGAAACTTGGAACAGCTACATTTACACTATGGTCCGCAATCATATTTATAACTTTCTAAAACATAAATCAATCGAACAGACCTATCAGGAGCAATATACAAAAGAGGATCTGTCTATATCCGAAGCCGACATTCACGATCAACTTTATGCCAGGGAAAGCGAACTTCTGATGAAACTCACGATTGCCAATATGCCCGAACAGAGAAGAAAGATCTTCCGGATGAGCCGCACACAAGAAAAAAGCAATCAGGAAATTGCCGATGAACTGAATATTTCAGTTCGTACGGTAGAGCGTCACATCTATTTGGCATTAATCGACTTAAAAAAAGTGCTCCTCACCCTATTTTTTTTCTACATCGGTTGAGTAATCAGCCACAACTAATTGTCTTATCTATATAAAGGCTATAAAAATGAAGAATTATATTCAGAGAATCATCCGTTTGTTTGCAGCTTCCGATCCCGACAAAAAAGTCACCGGAGAGATCCATCAATGGTTGCTCGACCAGGAACATACCGAGGAAAAGGAAACTGCCCTGCACGACTTATGGAACGAAACGGAAGGAAAGGTCGACCAGACCACCTGGGACTCTCTCGCATCAGTATATACCAAAGTCGGAGCCAACTCCGGAGGCAGACATCAGCCACGCATCCGTTTTGCATATTACGCGGCTGTCATAGCGTTGTTGATCGTGTCTGTTTCGGTTACTTTTCAAATGACCAAACAGCACTTCACCGAGACTCCCCTAATTGAGAACATAACACCGGACGGGCGCCTGAGCACCCTCCGGCTTCCGGACGGCAGTATAGTGGAAACTAACTCAGGCAGCATCCTCCTTTATCCTGAAAAGTTCAAAGGTGAAACCCGCACGGTTTACTTAATCGGTGAGGCCAACTTCAAAGTAAAGAAAAACACCGGCCAGCCTTTTATAGTCAGATCGGGCACCATGGCAGTGACAGCCTTGGGAACCGAGTTCAATGTCGCCGCTTATCCGGAAGAGAACGAAATGATTGCAACCCTGATTCATGGAAAAATAAAAGTGGAATGCGACAATGGAAAAGAGAGTTATATTGTCACTCCCGGACAACAGGTCACTTACCATAAGAGCACGGGAAAAAGCAAGCTCGCCGAAGCAAATATTGAAGACGTTACAGCCTGGCAAAAAGGGATGTACGTATTCAGAGGAGTTACTATGTCGGCAATCCTGAACGAACTGGAAAGACGCTACGCGGTCACCTTCCAGTATAACGCCAATTTATTTAATGATGATAAATTCAACTTCCGTTTCCGTGAGAAATCCACTTTAGAAGATATCCTGAATATCATGCAGGAAGTCGTGGGAGGATTCAACCATGAACTGAAGGGGAATATATGTTACATTAAACGGGATGCAAAAAAATAAAATGATTTAGTATATTTATTTGTTTAACCTTAAAAACAACTATTTAGCATGTAAAAAAGTATCCGGAAAGAGGCGGCCACCTAATTCCGGATATGAAATCTGAATTCTTAGCGTCAAAGCTTATGCTTTACTTTTTGGGAAATAAATATTATGATTTAACACTAAAATTCGTTCAAATCTATGAATTTTTATCGATTAAAGTCTATTTTTTTTATAATTTTTAGCTGTTTTATTCTACAAACAGCTGCCTTTGCTCAAAACAACGTAAAAATAACGATCAAAAAAAAGAATATCACGTTGCAGGAAGCATTGCGGGAAGTTGAGAAACAATCTGATTATCTGATTGCTTTCAACGAATCCAAACTTGAGAAAACCAAACGCGTTAACCTGAATATTAATGCTGAATCTCTGGATAAGACGCTGACTTCTATCCTGTCCGGAACGGGTCTTTCCTACAAAATCAAAGACAAATATATCATGATTATTCCGCAATCAAAAGTGGAAGTTGAAAGCAAAAAACTGTCGGGGATAGTGAAAGATGACAAAGGAGATCCCTTGATCGGAGTCAACGTCTCATTCAAAGGCAGCCCCACAGGAACCGTCACCGGTCTTGACGGACGATTTTCCATCCTGGCTGCCAAAGGAAATGTAATTGAATTCTCCTATGTGGGCTATACCACCAAATATATTACAGTGGGTGATGCTTCTTCACTGACTGTCGTATTGGACGAAGACGCCAAAGCGCTGGACGAGGTTGTCGTCACCGCACTGGGTATCAAACGTGCAGAAAAAGCGCTGAGTTACAGTGTTCAGCAGGTAAAGTCGGATGCTATCAACAGTGTGAAAGATGCCAACTTCGTAAACGGATTAACCGGAAAAGTAGCGGGTGTGTCCATCAACCGGAGCTCCTCGGGCATCGGCGGAGCAACCCGCGTAGTCATGCGCGGGGCCAAGTCCATTGTAGGAAACAATAATGTGCTCTATGTGGTGGACGGTATGCCCATCGGCAACCCCTCAAAAGGTGAAATCAATAATGATTACAGTACTCCGGGAGGAGGTGAAGGCATTTCCGATTTCAACCCGGAAGACATCGAGAGTTTATCGATACTGACAGGTCCCGCCGCTGCGGCCTTATATGGTTCATCGGCAGCCAACGGTGTTATCCTGATCAACACTAAAAAAGGTCAGGAAGGCAAACTGAAAATCTCAATCTCCAACAATACGGAGTTTATGACTCCTTACGTAATGCCGGAATTTCAGAATCAATACGGTAATGCAAAAGGATCCTATAAGAGTTGGGGTGAGATGTTGCAACAGCCTTCAACGTTCCGCCCGAAAGACTTCTTTAAGACAGGCGCCAATATCATGAATGCCGCCAATTTTTCAGTAGGAAACAAAAATAATCAAACGTTCGTATCGGTGGCAACCACGAATTCCACCGGCATCATCCCCAACAACGAATACTATCGTTATAACTTCACATTGCGCAACACTGCGAGTATGCTGAATAACAAACTCCATCTTGACCTGGGAGCCAGTTATGTTCTGCAGGGAGACCAGAACATGCTGTCGGCAGGACGTTACTTTAATCCGCTGGTACCTCTGTATCTCTTTCCGCGGGGTGAAGATTTTGAAGCGGTCAAAGTGTACGAACGATATGACACCAACCGCAAGTTCCCCATACAGGAATGGTCGTATGGTGACCAGGGCCTGAACCTGGAAAACCCGTACTGGATTGTGAACCGCGAAATGTTTGTTTCCAAAAAGAAACGTTATATGTTTTATGCCAACGTAAAATACGACATTCTGAGCTGGCTGAACATAGCAGGACGTATACGAGTGGATAACACCAACACCACATCCGAACGTAAACTGCATGCTTCGACAATCAAGCTGCATGCCCAGTCGGACAAGGGAGCATATAACCAAAGTATGGAAGAGTATCAGCAGACCTATGCAGATATCATGCTGAATGTGAACAAAAATCTCGGTGACTTCAATCTGACAGCAAACGCCGGATTCAGTTATGAAGATCACCTGACTACCGGCATGGGCATCGGAGGGAAACTGTTTACTGTCCCCAACCTGTTCTCTGCCTATAACTTCGATCCGTCTTCCGGACCCGGTTCGCAATCGCACATCCATACACGAAACAATTCGGTGTTTGTAAGTACTGAATTGGGCTATAAAAGTATGCTTTATCTCACCCTGACCGGACGGCAGGAATGGGCTTCCCAGTTAGTCAACTCCGACCAGCCCACCTATTTCTATCCTTCCGTCGGAGTGTCGGGCGTAATCTCCGAAATGGTAAGTCTGCCTAAATTCATTTCATTCTGGAAGATGAGAGCTTCATTCGCTGAAGTAGGAGGACCGATCAATTATACCGGATTGACTCCCGGAACCGTCACCGATCCCATGAAAGGCGGAGTCATCAATCCGATATCGATTTACCCTTTCCCGAACTTCAAAGCAGAACAAACCAAATCGTATGAGTTGGGAACTAACCTGAGACTTTTCAACAATAAAATCAATATCGACGCCACGGTTTATCTGACAGATACCTATAATCAGACCTTCCTCTCCAGTATGTCTCCTGCTTCGGGATATTCGGGTTTCTATGTACAGGCAGGTAAGGTACGCAACAAAGGTATCGAACTGTCATTGGGTTATAACGACCGGTTCGGAAAAGTGGGATATGCCACCAATCTGACTTACACAGCCAACCGAAATAAAATCATGAAGATGGTGCATGACTACAGGAACCCGGCGGACGGCTCGCTGTTCAGCATCACCGAACTGACCCTGCAGGATAAAGGAGGAGTTTATCTGCGGGAGAAGGACGCAATCGGGGATGTATACGTAAAAGGTATCCTTGCCAGAGGCAAAGACGGTAAACTGATCGAAGAAGAAGGAGGATATAAAGTAGACCGCTCACAACGTATCAAGATAGGATCGGTCAACCCGGATTTTTCAATAGGCTGGAGACATAATGTAACCTGGAACAACCTTACTCTGGACCTGTTGTTCAACGGACGCTTCGGAGGTATCGTAACCTCTTCCACCCAAGCCTTCCTCGACGACTACGGTGTATCGAAAGACACTTATAAAGCGCGTCAGAACGGTGGTGTATGGGTGAACGGAACACAATATGATGCGGAAAAATATTATACGACCATCGGCGGCGAACAACTGATGGCATATTATGCGTATAAAGCGACCAACATCCGCCTTCAAGAAGCCAGCCTGAGCTATACACTGCCGGGCAAATGGTTCGGTAATGTGATCAACCGGCTGACGGTTTCCGCCATCGGACGCAATTTGTGGATGATCTATAATAAAGCTCCATTCGATCCGGAAATGACCTCTTCGACAGGTACCTATAACCGGGGAGATGTCTTTATGCCACCCAGTTTGCGTAGTGTGGGATTTAGCGTAAAGATTGAATTATAACCTTTAAAAAATGCAACACTATGAAATTAAATAAAATAAAGAATACGTGTAGAACGCTATCGGCCATAGCCCTTTTAGGTTCAACACTATGCACCTCGTGTATATCCGAAGATATCAACCGGAACCCGTTGCTCCCGACAAAAGAAGACGAAAAGATGGACGGAGTTATTTACGGGGCCTACCTGCCTAATCTTGAGAAAAGTGTAATCCCCGTCGGCACCGCTTCAGAAAGCACAGAACCGGTAAACCGCTATCAGATCGGAGTAAATCTGGCCGGTGATGCCTGGGCGGGATACATGTCTCCCCGCGACAACAAATTTAACGGCAGCAAGAACTTCACCAACTACTTCATGTACGAAAACTGGGTGAACTATGTGTATTCTTTTATGGTGACGGATGTTTATTCGCCATGGATGCAGATAAAACGCATCTCGCAGGATGAAGGAACAAGAAATGACGAGATTTATGCCTTAGCCCAGATCATTAAGATCGCGGCTCTGCACCGCACTACGGATATGTTTGGCCCGATTCCCTACTCACAAGTGGGCAAAGGTTCTTTTAAAGTGGCATACGACTCCCAGGAAAGCGTATACCGCTCTTTTCTGAAAGAGCTGGAAGAGGCTGTCCAAACCTTGGACGATTACTCGAATAAGAGCAAAGAAGTATTGCCTGCCTTCGACATTGTTTATAACGGCGATGTCAATAAATGGATGCGCTTTGCCAATTCGCTGATGCTTCGCCTGGCCATCCGTGTCCGCTTTGCCGATGCGGGACTTGCCAAAGAATATGCGGAGAAAGCCGTGAAACATCCCGCAGGCCTGATCGACAGCAAAGAACTGGCAGCCCAGATGGGTAAAGGGGCCGGCCTGCAAATGAAGAATCCGCTGAAAGTGATTAATGAAGAATACAATGACACCCGCATGGGAGCCACCATCTATTCTTATCTGGCAGGATATAATGACGCCCGTGCTTCCGTATACTTTGTCAACAACAATGGCTTCAAGGCCGTACGGTGCGGAATCGCCAAGTCCGGAGACGCTTACAACGGGTTCACACGCCCCAACGTGCATGAAGACGATCCCCTCTATTGGATGAAAGCGTCCGAAGTATGCTTCTTGAAAGCCGAAGGAGCATTGGCCGGATTCGATATGGGCGGCAGTGCCGGTGACTTCTACAACGCAGGCATCCGTATGTCGTTCAGCGAAAATGGACTGAGCAATTCATCGGCCGAGAACTATCTGAAGGATCACACCCGTAAACCGGCCAACTATACCGACACCGCCAATGGTGAGTTAAGTGCAAACGCTCCAAGCAGCATCACTATCCGCTGGGAAAACGGAGCTACGGAAGAAGAAAAGCTGGAACGTATCATCACTCAAAAATATCTCGCCATCTTCCCCAACGGACAGGAAGCATGGACAGAGTGGAGACGTACCGGATATCCCCGCCAAATAGTCGTTGCCGAAAACAAAACGAACTCCGCGGTATTGATCGGAAACGGATACGATGTGGGAGGTGTAAGAAGAATGCCCTATCCCCGCACCGAGTATGAACAAAACAGCGAAAACCTGCACAATGCCATCAACCAGCATTTAGGAGGAGCAGACAATGCCGCCGCTAAAGTGTGGTGGGACAAAAAAAGCAAATAGTAATGAACCTGAAAATTAAAGAAACATGAATATGAGAAATACCATTTTTGCATTTATCGGAACGGCACTCTTAGTAAGCTTTGCCGCATGCGATGACTGGACCTCACCGGAGAAACTTGATGTGGAAAACGAAGCCGTGGGCGATCTTTATTCCAAACGGGACTCCGTAAAATGGGCTGAAGAAGATAAAAGACATAAAGAGAATGAAGTTGCCTACGAAAAATATCTGGAAAACCTGAGAGCTTACAAAAGCACCAAACACCCCATTATGTTCGGGTGGTTCAATGCCTGGCAACCGGACGGAGCGGGAAAATATCCCCGGCTGTCTCTTTTACCGGACAGTATGGACGTTGTTTCGATATGGGGAAACTGGCACTCTTTGAGCGAAGAAAAAATCAAAGAGCTGCGGAGTGTGCAGGCCAAAGGAACCAAAGTCATTATCGGCTGGATTATAGAAGACATAGGTGACCAGATAAAATGGGGACGCGACCAATGGCCCGCCGACGACACACAAGCCATCAAAGAGTATGCGCAAGCCATCGTAGATACAATCAATAAATATGGTTACGACGGATTCGACTATGACTATGAACCCTCGTACGCATCGCCGTTCAAGCCGGGCAACCATTGCGGTAATTTGACTTCTTGCTCACGCGATTATAATAAAGAGAAAGAAATCTTGTTTATGAAGACCATGCGCGAGCTGCTGGGACCGGACAAACTGTTTCATCTGAACGGCTCTATCCATTGGCTGGACCCGCGTGCGGCACAGTATTTCGACCGTTTTGTCGTTCAATCTTACAGCGGTTCGGCTTCCAGTTTCGAGAGATGGTCCAATGATATCCAAAACCGGTTGAATATCAAACCCGAACAGATCATTTTTACGGAAAGTTTTCAGAACAAGCCCGGTGCACGAAGCAGATTTCCGGGCACATACGCCGGTTATGTGGCTTCCAAACAAGGCAATGTGGGAGGAATCGGAGTTTTTCATATTAACGAAGACGCATTTGAAGACGAAGCTTATGTTAATATCAGAAAAGCAATATCGATCATGAATCCTCCCGTAAAATAATTAACCTAAAAACAGTTTGAAACATGAAATGTAACGTATCTTACAAATATCTGTTTATTGCGATCGGCATACTTTGCCCGTTCTTTTCTGCCTGTGACTATGCCGACGGAGAAGGTTCAGGCTCGGAAAACGCAGTATACATGGAAACACCCGATAATAAAGGCATCGTCAACTTCACTTTAGAGCCCGATGGCGGAACAACCTATCTGACACCCCGACTGGCCAATATCAGCCAAAGCCCGGTGACCATACAAGTGAGTTATGATAAAGAGGCTTTGGACAAATACAACAAAGCCAACGGAGCCTCGTATGAGCCCCTGCCTCCCTCCGCTTTTAAACTGGCAGATGCAGAGGGAAACGAGCTATCCGGCTCCGAAGGCATACGGGTACCCGCCGGTGACTTTTCAGCAAAAATAATGGTGAAAGTGGGACAACTGGATTCCAAGGATTTCCCCGCCAACAAGAAATATGCAATTCCTCTTAGTATCACGGGGGCTTCCAAATATTCGCTGATTCCCTCACAACGCAGTGCGGTCTTGCTCCTGAATCGCTCCATCCTTTCGTCAGTAGCCAAAGTCAGCGGTGGAGAAGGTATCCGGATAAAACCTGCCGGAATGCACACAAAGGCTGAATGGACCATTCAAATGAGTGCCATCTATTCAAGCCTGACCCGCAGCAACCTGACCACAGCCTATCTAAGCAACGGAACAGGAGGAGAATTCTATACCCGTATTTCATCTACCGCCGGTATACAAGTGAAAAACGGACGCGACGGGGACGACACATGGACTCAAATACCCCTGCAAGCGGGTAAATGGTTGCATATCACCTATGTGCACAAGGATAAAAAAACGACAGTCTATGTCAACGGAAAAGTCCAGAAGGTTTTCGAGAACAGTGCCATCACCTTTGGTGAAAACAGCATGATCATAGTCGGAAACTCCGGTTACCGAAACGACTATCTGCGAGAAATACGCTTATGGGATAAGGCGTTGACAGAATCGGAAATCAACGATTACTTATACCTCCCGATGGATCCGGAAACACCACATCTCATTTCGTATCTGCCACTGAGCAAAGAGACGGGGATCAAGGACCTGAAAGCTCCCGCCGATATGGAGAATGTGACCACGAAAGCCCGTATTGAATATGTGGAAAACGTTAAATTTCCGGCAGATGAATTAGTAATTGTAAATCAAGAATAAAAAAGAGTTCAGAATGAAAAGAAGAATAAAATCCACCCCAAGCATTTTATGGGTTCTATTGCTCGTCTTGTCGGCATCGTGCAGTAAAGATGAAATACAGATAGTAGATCAGGATACAAGTTGGCAAATGGACAATAAGTATATCGAAGAAGATATCCGTGAGCAACTCGGCATCGATCCGTTCACTGATCTGGTGTACCTGGGATACTATGGCAAGCCTTATATACAGCTGGAAGCAACCAACGACCTGGTAAGTACCACCCTGGTAGGAAAGAACGAACTTTCGTTCAAAGTAAAAGTGACAAAGCCCTACAAAGAAGATATCCAGGTCAATCTTATCAAAGAAGACAAATTGATGGCCGATTTTCCTGAAATGGTGGAAGGTATCCCCCTCTTTCCGAACGAAAGCTGCACCTTTGAGGGTAGTGTGCTGAAAGCGGGTGAACTGGAAACGACAGTCAAACTGACTCTCAAGGATGTTGAGAAGTTAAACAACCTATCGGGTTATGTGATGGCAATAAAGCTGACGATGGAAGGATCGCATGAACATTTGGCAATCGCCCGGACCCGCTCGGCATACTTTGTGAAACTAAATCTTTCTATACGCCTGGACAATATCGATTCAAGCAATAAAAAGATCGAAGGAAAAGGCTTCAACAAAGAAATCGGGTTTAAATCGGATATACGACCGGAGAAATTAGGTTCGCTAAACGATGGTAACTTTACAGCCAACAACTGGTATACCTCCAACGCCCACAATTATCTGACGATTATTCTGCCGGAAAAACAGTTACTCAAAGGGTTCAGGCTGGACACCAACAAATCGACAAGCGGCTCGTATATGCTTAAATCCTGTAGAGTGATGGTTGAAACACCGGACGGAAATTGGGTGAACCATGGAGTATTCGACCGTAAGGTCATGGATGGAATTGCTTATATAAGCTTTAAAAAACCGGTGGAATGTACTAAAGTACGTTTCGAGAATATGATGGCCTTCAATGGCAGATTTTCCGTTGATGTAAATGAAGTCACAGCTTTCCGGTAAAGCAAGATTTCATTACTTTTTATTCACACCGTGAAGGGGCGGGACTGTTAATTCATAAGTCCCGCCCCTTCCTTAAAACCATGTGACAGCACATTAATATACAAACAGGTGAAGCTGTACCCTTCTCCATATTATGCCTCTAAATGCATTTCATATCCCTTACTATCTTTAGTGAAAATGGTCTGCCATTGATCCGGCCTGATCGTCCGGCTGAGATAGTTCTCCTTCGGGAACAGCCTCAGCTACTTCACGTTCGATAATCTCTCCGATCCGTTTTCTGTTTTTGCGCAACAGATCATAAATCTCATTTTCATCAAAGCTATCCTCAAATATAATGGGATATTTTTCCACATCTTCGCTGTCACCCATACAAACAAGAATACGCAGCTCGCTACAATGACCGTAAGATATTATGGCACTGTATTCTTTTAAAAGTTCAGCCAGTTTGGTGAAGAAATCAATTTCTTTAGTTGTCAGTAGTCCGATCATAGTGTGTAATAGGATTGTTGTTATTTCAATAGCCGTAAAATAAGCGCAAAACAGTTGATTCTGCAAGCATATACGTATTCCTTATATTCTATTTTCAAACAAAGTAATATTCATTTTATTCATCTTATTCCATTTTTTTCGTATATTTGCTTCGAACGGAACATTTTAACGGAAATCGTTGTTCAAAAAGCAAAAAGAACATGGAAACAGAAGAAGAAATACAGAATGTAAATGTCCATCACGGACATAACATAAGGCGTACCCGGATCGAGAAAAACATCAAGCAGGACGCATTGGCAGCACTCGTAAACATGACGCAACCGAATGTATCCAAATACGAGAAGATGCGGGTGATTGAGGATGAAATGCTAAATAGATTCGCAAGGGCGCTGAATGTGCCGGTGGAATATCTGAAAACGCTGGAAGAGGATGCACCTTCTGTGGTATTTGAGAATATCACAAATAATGTGCATGACAATAAAGATAGCTCAATGGGATCTACAGGATATAACAACGATATTATAACTAACACTTTTAATCCGATTGATAAAATCACCGAACTCTACGAGCGTCTTCTCAAAGAGAAAGATGAAAAATATGCCGCACTTGAAAAACGGATTCAAAGTCTGGAACAGCAAAATAACAGCGGAAAGTAATTCCGCAAACATATCTCTCCATATAAATGGGTGTAGCCATCCGACACTTAGGGTGTAGCCATACCGGGGTTAGGGTGTAGCTATCCGTCCCGGATGGCTACACCCTAATTATTATGTGCAAGTTCCATCGGGGCGGGCATCCCTCACCCGTTTCTCCGGACAATTCTTCGATCCGGGTATATTCCACATGACATTGCTACATATGACAGCTTCAGCTTGAACCTGTCAAAATCACCTTTTAATAAGGAAAGAAGATCCCCAGGCCTTTAATATGAAGTGGTAATATGTTTCTGCGCTTTATTAGAAACATAAAATTTCTAACCAGCAATAAAAGTATAACTTCCTCTAATCTGCAAGGACGACTACAATACCGGACATGGTTATCTGGATATATTAGACTTACTGACATAGGGTTGTCATAGAAGTTGTTATTTTTGCACCATTAAGCATTCAACGTTGATTTTGGATGATTTTAGGTTGCTAATACCAAGTACCCGACAATAATAAATTTAATATAACTAAATATGAAAAGATTATTTTTATGCTCATCTTTTGCCGATGTAGCCAATCTGCTTATTGATTTTGCTAATGAGGATTTAAAAGGAAAAATTATAGCTTTTATACCAACTGCAAGCCTTACAGAATCAATACGATTCTATGTAAAAACAGGAAAAAAAGCTCTTGAAAAAGTAGGAATGATTGTTGAAGAAGTTGAGATTACCCAATTTTCCAATGAAGAAATATCTTCTATATTACACAAATGTGATTATATCTATATAACAGGTGGAAATACATTCTTCCTTCTGCAAGAGTTAAAAAGAAAAGGTGTTGATAAAATCATATCCGAACAAGTTAAATCGGGAAAACTGTATATTGGGGAGTCTGCTGGAGCAATAATAGCATCTCCCGATACAGAGTATATGAAGAATGTAAACTTTGACCCAATAGAAAAAGCTCCTGAATTGGAGGACTATTCTTCTTTAGGTTTGGTTGATTTTTATACAATTCCCCATTATGGTAATTTCCCATTCAAGAAAAAAGGTGAAAAAGTAATTCAGCTATATAATGAAAAGTTGCAGCTTATCCCAATAAGTAATAAACAAGCAATTTTTATTGAAGACTCAAATATCCAAATTAAAGATGCAAGATGAATAGGATAGACCGTATTTCTGCTATATTGATTCAATTGCAATCGCATTCGTTAGTGAAAGCACAACAGATTTCAGAGCGTTTTGAAATAAGTATTCGTACTGTATACCGGGATATAAGAACATTGGAAGAGGCAGGAATTCCGATTATTGGAAATCCCGGTATTGGTTATTCACTGGCAGAAGGATTCAAATTGCCCCCGCTAATGTTTACTCAAAAAGAAGCCTTGTCCTTTTTAATTGCAGAGAAATTAGTACATGAACTAACTGATTCAAACAGTAATGAACATTACAAGTCGGGCATAGAAAAGATAAAGTCTGTGATGCGCTTTGTAGATAAAAAGATGTTGGAAACAATGGAAGAATGCCTGTCTGTCTTAAATACTTATAAATCATCTGCGTATAAGCCAGACATTCTTTTACTAATATTGCAAAGTATATATCAAAAGAGAATTGTTGAAATGTCTTATTTTACAGGTACTACATTAAGTGTTTCAGAACGAAAGGTTGAACCTATTGGAATTTTCTTTTCGAGAACTAACTGGTATCTGATAGGGTTTTGTCTTCAAAAAGAAGCCTATCTTACATTTCGTATAGATAGAATTCAAGAAATACACATTCTTAATGAATTTCAATCACGAGAACATCCACCTTTTAAAAAGTTCTTGGATGAGTTTTACGACAAAGAAAAGTTATATGAAGTTGTCATAAGAATAGAAAAAGATAAAACATCCATGATAAATGATGATAAATATTACTACGGATTGACATCCGAAAAAGAAATAGACAATATGATTGAGTACCGTTTTATTACTTTTTCAATCAGTAAATTTGCACATTGGTATTTGTCTTTCGCAGATGTTGCTACAATAATAACGCCAAATTCTTTAAAACATGAAGTTAAAAATATTATCAATAACATCTCTATTTGATAGCAATCAGCTGTTCCTGATGACAAACAGGTGATGAACCGGTTACGGAACGGTGACTTCAGCAACAAGATTGGGCATTGCCAAACGAAAGATCAATAGATTTGGAGAAGTGTTTGAGAGCAGATGTCAAAGTGCCAAAATGTCAAAATGATAATCCAATGGCTCTATATCCCGTTCTTTCGGACACGTCTCTGATGAAGTTCGGAAAAACGGCTCACAGACGATTCCCCGATTATCGTTTCAACAGGTCATTCAGCTGCTTCCTTATCAAATAGAAACAATAAAGGAGTATTATCCGCCGTAATCTCCTTGTTAGAGTAGAATACCATTCTTTTACACACTTCGGACAGGATACTTCCCGGCGAGCAACGGGAAGAAAATCCGTGCTCTTATCGCCCGATTTGCATAACAATATATGTAATCTGCCAAAACATTAGGAGATATTTAAAAAAGAAGTAAGCAAATTGGGAAAATGTAACCGTCTTTCGAAGCAAATGCTTACTTGTTTTGGGGTAAATGCTTACTTGTTTTCCGGAAAAGCAAGGCTCTACCGACTCAAAAGAGCGGTTCTTCGCCTCCGGAAGTTACTTGATATGCTTCTTTTCCCTCCGGTTCATCCGGAAAAAAAACTGGGAGAGTCAGAGGAAAGAGGTATTTCACACCTTTTTGATAGTTTAATAGGATAATAGAGAACAAAACGTTTTACCTGCCACAAAGCATACAAAGGGCACAAAGGCTTATTTATAAATAAAACCTCCATGCCCTCTGTGTACTCTGTAGTGAAAAAGGGATCTCGCAACGATTCCTGTTTTACACTATTTTTTCTTTCCCGTTCCTTTGCCGGAATGGATATCGCCAGCACTGCCGGATGCAGCAGCTTTTTCCTTTACTTTGTCCTCAGACATCAGATGCCTGTTCTTTTCATATTCTTCATGGATCTGCACTTCCCGGCTCTCCATGTCCTTCTTCAATTGCCTGTCTCTATTCATACTTTCTACGTTTTAAAGATTGGCAATATGACAAATCCGGAAGAAGAAAGTTTGGAGGTTTAAGGAAGTTTAGGAGTAACCGGACTGCTTTTCATCGACCTTCCTTACTGAACCAGGCCGATCCGGACTTTATAATTTCCGGAAGTAAGTTCCGCTCCCGATTCCTGAAGGATGGAACGCGCTTCGGAAGTCATTGTTTCTCCATCGGCATTGGTGGCGGTAAGCGTATAACTTAAATGGGCTCCACCGGTCGGGACATTAAAATAAAGAAGGTCTGTCACATTACCTGCCAGGCTTGCCTGACGTCCTGTAGGACTACTTACGGTAATGGAGAAGTCTGTAAAGTTTGCCATAAATTCATCCGAACACTCAACGCCAACCCCGATATTAATTTGGGGCGCTTTCACCGAAATCAGAGTTACATCCTCTGATACAATGGCGAAAGGGTAGTCGACGCTGTAAGTGGGTGTGCCCGATTCATTGTCCGACGCCTCGGTCTGATCGGGCGTAAAAGCCTTCAGGGTATATTCACCAACCGGAAGAACGATTCTTTTGGAAAGTTCCGCAGCTCCCGGATCGTAACTACGGACACACTCAGAACCTTGCCAGATTTCAAGCTTAAGTCCGGCATCGACGGCACGAGTAATGGGAAGCGTTTCGGTATCACAAGTGAGGGTGATGTTTTCTACGCGGAGATAACCGACAGAGTGATCGGGAGTAGTTTGCTCGCTACAAGAGGCTGTAGCAAGCAAAAGGAGAAAGAGGTATATATAGGTTTTCATATTTATTTGTCGTAAATTAGTTCCACATCGTCGATGAATAGTTCGTTTCCACGGAATGTCGCATCAGCAGTCTTATCTGTAGTACTCCATTTTCCTATAAATCCTTTAAGATCATCAACTGATAATGGTTCTTTAGTACCAGACTTAAACAGAACCAATAATTTGTTAGGAACAAGCCTTATCTTATCTAAATCTTCAGAATAATTGATCATTAACTTATTGTATTGATAAGAATCAATCGCACCCGTTGTAAAAGAATTCTCACCGAGAATTATATCATCATGAAGTAATTGTACTTTTATCAAAGAGACATCATTTCCTTTATTTGAAATACATTTATACCAAACACCTAAGGCTGTTGGACGGGAATTGAAACGAATGCCATACTCTCTATTTCCATCATCATCAGCATTTGTACCTAAATACAATTCACTATGCATAGCAGCTTTAGGCTTAGCAAAACCTCCCATTACATAACCAAGAGTAATTACTCTAACACCTTTACCCATATGTCCATCATCGGTTGGACGACAGCCAGAGCGTGAATTAAATGAATATGCAGTTATTCCACTTGGAGTTGAAATCCTATTTAAAGTAGCCCAGCCATCCCAACCATAAACAGTTCCACGAGATATGCCACTATCATCTCCAGCCAAAACTGTAGCACCCTCCAAACTCCCATTCTCCAGCATCGTCTGAGGATACGTTTTCACCTCCACTTTCTCTCCCGGCACCTCTCCCCTATATTTCGCTCTCACATAATAAGAGGTTCCCGGACTCAGCCCTGCCTTTCGCAAATCTCCGGGCATCGCCTCCCAACTATTACCATCGGCACTAAATTCGTAAGCAATATCGGTAAACTTATCCAAGTTACCGGTTTTCACACTATCGGCAGTAAGTGTATTCAAAGTAAACTCTTTCGTCCAAACATTACCCGGATAATAACCAACCTTAAAGACGGGTTTCACAGTCCGGATGGTATACATCCCGGCATCACTCCAACGGTCATTTGCTTTTACGCGAACGGCTATTATATTATCCGTATCCTGTCCTCCATCGTGAGTCAACATGCCGGGAGTCACTCCCGCAAAGTCGATAACTCCCTCAGTACTTCCTGCTGCCAGGTCGGGCAACACAATATTCACAGCAGCCAAAGCCCGCCGATCTTCTTCGGAAAGCTCCGACAGCAGATATGTCTTATTCAGATGTTCCAAATGCTTATCCGCAAAGTTGAGGGCAAACTCCACATCCTGAACCGGACGCAAAGCAGTATACGAAACGCCGGCTCTCGACAAAGCGTCCGCTGTTTCCGTATAAGTCAGCACATGATTTTCATCGAAATCCTCACTGAAGACCTTAGCTTTCGGCAACCAACTGTCGGGTACGGTTTCATTGATAGTGACAGGTTCCTGCCGGGCTTCCGTAGTGACCTCAAAACCAACATTGGAAGCTTTCATGGAGAGCTTATAATTATACTTAACGCCCGCTTTCACTGTCTCGATCGGATTCAAAGCATAACTTCCCTCCTGCCCTGTTTCTACGGAAGTGCCGATCAACGCCATCGTCACCCGGCCTCCGGCTTTGAAGTAGGGATGTGTGACATCTCCCGGTTTCCACGTAACCGACTCACCGCCTACGGTAACTTTTACGTAATAATCTTTCAGGCGTTTATCGAAAGCCTCCCGATTCACAATCTCAAAAGTAGCCAGCGCATTGGCTACCTTACAGCCAACGCTTACCGTTGTTGCCTTACCTTTCTCGATAGCGATGTCTTGGACTTCTCCATAATAATAGGGTGCATCCAACTCTAATGCCGGATTCTCTCCAAGATAAGCCTTCAGTTGATAACTGCCTACCTTGAATACCCTTTGATCTCCGAAATCTTTCAATGCACCTTTGTATTCGGGCACGATTGTCCCATCTCTGTCACGCAGCAACTCAATCGTAAACTGCTGCCGCAATTCATCCGACAGTGCATCCGGCAAAGTCCGGGTAACCGCTGCTCCGTCCGTCAATACTATATTCAGGCTGCCGTTAGGCATCGTTTCTATTTCTTCCTGACACGACAGGAAAAAGAACAAACAACACACTAAAGATAAAACAGATTTATGCATAACTCCCTTTCTTATTCATACAATAATTCAAATTCATCTACCCACAGTTCACTACCTACACCTACCGAACCGGTCACTTTCATTCCGGTAAAGTCGCCTCCGTAATGGCTCGAAGTGGCAACAATCGTTATCTTGGCGGGCTTCGCCGTTTTATTGGAGTAAGTCACATCGAACCGGAACTGAGTGTACTTGGTCACTGTCTCCTTTCCGACAAACTCTCCGTAACCGATCTCGTTATCTTTATCGTCCCACAAACGGAGATAGATATGGCATTCATCGTTTTTCAAGTTATCCGGATTGCCTACATAATCAACCGGTTTAGAAGTATATTTATACCATCCTTTCAATCCGGTGGGACGGGCTCCCGTAAACGAACGTCCAAACTTGGGACTATCCTTGGGGCTTTGAGCATTCGTTTTATAATCACCGATGAACAAGTTGCCGGCAGCAACCCCTACCAATGGCACACTGCCCAAAGTAACCATATAAGCGGCTTTCCCGCTTACCGCCTCTTTCTCTTCAGGGCGGGTGCTCGAATCACGGCTGCCTGCCAACGAAGAGGTCACTCCGTCGTTTCCGGTTGCCCAATAGGAATTCGCTCCGTCAGAGTTCGGATACCAACTCTTCTTAAAGGTTCCTGTGGGATTCTGCGACCAGGTATCGAAGTTTAAGTTGGGTATTTCTTGTATCTTTTCGGTTGTGAACGCGGCTTCCGTACTGGGAATTTCTTCGACTACTACCCGCCAAACGTAGTCGGTGCCATCTTGCAACCCGGTCAGTGTCGTACTGAAAGTAGTACCACTTTCCAGTTTCACATCTGCCTCGGGTACAACGCTCCAGGTATCTTCCGACTTCTTCCTGTATTCCACACGGGGAGTGGTTCCCTGCTTCATGCCCCCATCCAGAGTGGCACGTGTGGCCCATACATCGGCACTGCCCGTAGTACCTGTCGATGTGGTACGCACCACATCGACCGTCCATAGCTCTTCTTTATCGAAACGGCTGACAACAAACTCTTGCGGTCTGCGGAAATTGGTTACGGTGGACGGATCGGGGGTGATGGTAGCCTTACTGCCTCCCAGAATCATCTTTGTTATCTTGACAGCAGACAAATCCTGTTTCTGCGAGACATACACCAATACCGTGTGATTCTTATCATCGATGATGGCAGGCAAGGCCTGGTTCTCGACTTCGACTACCCGCTCGATGGTCTGACGGACGGTTATCATCCACTGATAATCCTGATAGGTACGCAGCAGAACAGGAACGGTCTTACTGAAATCGACCCGTGTATCTGCTCCTGCCGGCAAGTCGGCTAAAGCAGAAAAGCCGGCCGAAGGAAATTTATTGGGGCTGACACAGTATTGTTCGTCTACGCTGTAAGTGGCTTCTTCGTTCACAACGAACCTGATAATACGCAATTCTTCTATATCGACTTCATCACCTACTTCGACTGCGATGGTGCGGCTGTTCTTGTTTATCTCGGCATCACCGGTCTGCCCTTCTACTTCGAAAGCTGTAATTTCGCCTTTGATGTAAGGGTAAGGAATGTCATTCTGTATGCAAGCACCCAGAGCAAAGACCGACAGAAACAGGAATAGATAAATTTGTAAACTCTTCATTTCTCAAAACACTGCTTAAGTTAGAAATACATCGTCATTCCGAGATTAATCGAGAATAAGTCTATCTTGAAATTACCACTTGCACTATGACGGGAAGCTTTGTTTACCTGATTGTGTATCTGATCGACCCATTTATAACTGAATCCCATCACTCCTACCGAAACTTCTACCGAAGCAAAATCGGATACGAATGCCGCCAATCCGGGAGCTGCACCGATCTCAAACGTGTGAGAACGCTGATAGTATCCCGTCAAGTCGTTACCCGTACCATTGGAATGTTTCCCTTGCCCGTAAGCATAAGTCAGACGCACTTCATTGAAGAAACCGAACACTTTGCTGCTGCCCAGCCCCATATAGGTACGCAGAAATCCGGATGCGGAATAGTTATGCTCCAGATACATATCGTCTTTGATGTGGAACGAAAGATCATCGCCCAGATTAATGTCTACGTTTCCTATATTGAAGTAGGTACGAGAGTAAGTGAACCTGCCTCCCGCTGCCATATTGTCGGCAAAGAAGTATCCTCCGAAGGGACTCAAACGGAATGTATAACCTTTGGCATCGATATTTGCCAATACCAAAAACTGGTATTGATCAGCACTCTGCTCCGAATACGAAACTGTAGAACCCATAAACCATTGCCCTTTCGGGACAAACACACTCTTCACGATTCCACGGTCAAACTTCTTCTTTGCCTGGACCAGTACCGGACAAAGAAGAAGTAGAAATATAATTATTTTTTTCATTCGCTATGGATTAGTTGGCGGTAACAGGTGTACCGTACACCAATTCAAAATCATCAATCAACATGACACTGCTTTCGCTGCCGGTAAAGAAGTCACCATATTTACTTGCAGAAGCAACAACGATAATATATTTGGGTTTACGGGTCAAATCACGATATTGCAGATCAATCGTAAACTGCTTCCAGACTACATTTCCGCTTTCATCGAAAGAACCTTTGGACTCTTCATCGGTAATGGAACCGTAGGCTATGACATCTTTATTGGCTTCGGAAAGATCGACCGTATAACGCGTGGGACTGCCTTCTTTGTTATTGTTGACTTCATAAGCTGTCTTCACTCCATTATCATCAACCAAACCTTCATTGTCAGTCAAAGCAATATAGATAGCACATTTATCACCACCCGAGTTTTTCAATTCCTCCACATTATGATCTCCACGATCTATACTGGTCCCACGAGTGTATTTGTACCATCCCTTCAGTTGCGTAGGACGTGACGTAAACTCACGACCAAAACGTATACGTGCTCCCATCGGGCTTGTATACGTTTCCATATAACGCCCGATATAGATGTTACCGGCAGCAAATTTTCCGATACCAAACACTCCCACAAATTGCGAAGACAATTTGGCCGATTTACCACCTACGGTATGTACATCGTTGCTTTCTCCGATACTTGGATTTTTACTCATGGTAGCTGCTCCCACATTACCGGTATCCCAATACGAATTCTTTGCAGAAGCCTCAGCCGCAGTTCCCGGGAACCAAGTTTTTCCATTCTGATTCCATTCATCAAAACTTCCATTTTCCAGTTGTTTCTGAAGTTCGGTGGTCGCAGTCGTTATTTTTCCGTTTACTCCATTTATTGCAAAACAGAAATCATACTCCGTACCGGGAATCAGACCGGTTATGGTTGCAACAAGCTTTCCATCGGCCTGTTCAACATTGGACACCGTATTCCAATCTTCCGTTCCGGAAATGCGATATTTACACTCTTTGGTAACAACACCGTCAGGAAGAGGAAGAGTTACGTCTGCAAAATCAGACCAGACATTTACACTCGGATTACTTTCTTTAGGAATGGAAATATTCACATTATACTCTTTGGTAGAAGGATCTAAAGTAACAGATACACCACCAATAGCACCATTGGCCTTCATAGTATAGTTAATACGGTAGTGCTGACGTTCTTTTACATCTGTAATCGGTTCGGATTCAAAAACAAAAGAACGCCCATCCGTATTTGTCAATGCCAACGAAATATTCAGATTATCCACCGCAAAATATCCGGAACGTGTTTCATCCTTACCAAAAACCAGTTTACCGGAAGAATTACCCACAGAACAGCTCAGTTTCGAAAAATACTTCTTCACATCAGCACTGTAATTGACTGTCACTTTCACATTAGCCAAACGACACTCTATATTCACATTCTGATTTACTTTCGGAACAACCGTTACTTCGGTCTGTCCCCAATAATAAGGTTCGTCAAATCCGGCCGTCGCCACATCAACCCCTTTTGAGAAAGCATTAATGGTATAGGAGCCTAATGGCAATTCAAGAGGAGTAGATGTCCAGTTATGCCAGTCATCAGTCTCTTTCACAACAGTCCCTGCTCTGTCAACTACCTGCAAGGCAATCGGCAACTCTTCTGCTCTTGTTGCCGGAACTAAAATCGTACTTGTATTCTTCTCCACGGAAAACTGGAGAAATCCGGTCTTACCATTGGAAGTCTCCTCTTGTTGGCATGATGCCATCACAAGAGTAAAGACAGAGACGAACAAATATATATATCTTTTCATTGAAAATTCAAATTAGTTTTTCACCACTTTTACTGTCAATTTCTTGGCTAACTCCTTACCATTATTATCAATCAGTTTAATAGTAAAATAATGTTGCTGAAGGCCAAACGGCGACAACATAGGCATAAAGCCGGATACATCAAAGATAAACTCTTTTTTATCTTTAATCGGATCATTCGGATCAATCAGGCCTATACCGGATCCGTCTTCCAAACTACCTCCAAGTTTATCTTCCAAATCACCGGGATTAGCCAAATCGAATGTTTCTCCCAACCCCATTTGAGAAATCAAACCTATAAACTCATTAGAGTCTGAAGTGATAGTCACAAGCAAGTTCCGGATTCCGGCCGGAGCTTTCATCGTTACCTGAACTGTCGGCGGATTATTCGTATCCACTTCCACCACTTCATCTGCTCCGATAATCTCCGGTCCGTCTTCTGCCGGCTGATCCGGTTCTGTAGGCTGATCCGGCTCCTCCGGTTTCGATTCTTCAATCAGTTCAGTTGGTACTTTCACTGTTATGCCGGTCTCGTCCATTGTCAAGTCAATATCCAACTGTATCCCCAATTTCGGATCAGAAGGGGTCACATCCGGATCTTCCGGGTCCTCACCCTCTTCTACAGGTTTCACTGTAACATTAAAAGAATCACCTCCCTCCAAGCCTTCTTCATCGGGTTTGGTCACAGTATAAATAGTTTCAATGTCTCTACCTGTTTCCTTCTCAGTTACTTTTGCCACAATTTTAATCGAAGTGGCTCCATTGGGAATGCTGAGATAAATTGAACCTAAATCTTCCTTCTTCACATAAATAACTCCGCCGATTCCGTTTGAAACGGTAAACACATAATCGTCGGCAAACATACTGAGAAACTCGTCCGATACATTCAAACTGACCTTTACCGTTGCCGATTTACAGAGAACTTCCGCCTTAGATTCCATTCCCTGCTTCACTTCAATAGAAGAGCTTCCTTCAAAATAAGGAGTACGCGAAGCATCTTGCAAAACACCGCTTTTAGCCACAATCTTATAGTTTCCTACCGGAACGACCAACGGCAAGGCCTCTTTCAGCTTCGCATAGCTGGCAAACGAACGAACCACAGCCTCAGTGGCATTATCAACAATCTCTACTTTATAGGTATTCACATCCAGTTCATCAGTAAGTGACGTACTTTCAGCTTTTGTAGAAGGCGTAGCCTGCGTCTTGTTCACCAGATCCAATGTCAGAAGTCCTTCGTCATTCTTCAAATTATATTTGCCTTCCAGCTCATTTTTCATCTCGCAGGAACTCAAACAAAGTGCTATCAATGCCAGCACTGCATATATGTTTCTTATCGCATTCATATATACCAATCTTTTATATTTACTTACTTGCATTACCCGGCCAATACTCTTCCGGAATCTCAATATTCACATCCTTATCTTCCGTACCGGTATCCACGGTTACGTCCAACGATGCAGTACCCGTAGAAATAGTAATCACCTCCGGATCTACTGTAATAGTAAGATGCGTTTTGGGAGCTACTTTTTTCTCGGCAACCAAAGCTTCCATCACCACCGCATTGCCTTCTTTATCTTTGAAACCTCCTACAGTGATAGATACATTCTCACCATCGGCATTTGCTTTCAGATAAGCATCCTTACCGGAGTCTTTTTTCATATTTACTTCAAAAGGAGCAGTCAGGTGTGAAGTAGAAAGGGAGACAGTACAATCCGAATAATATTTTAGAAAATCCTCCGTATAAACGACTGATACTTTAACATTAGCCGGCTTACAGTACAAAATAACATTCTTTTGTTCGCCTTCACTGACAGTGAACTCCTGGCTGCCTTCCACATACAGTTTATCGAAACCTGCATCTACATTATCACCGTAGAAGGCTTTCACCGTATATTTTTTGCCGGCAGTCAGATCGATAGACAAAGGCATATCCTTGTACAGGCCATCGTATAAAGAGGTACCGTCGCCCTCGTTGACCGTAACTTGATAGTTATCGACTTTTTTGTATTCCGCTTCGCTGACGGAACGGGTTTTCTCTGCAAAAGAAGGATTGGCTGAAAGCCCAAGACTTAAAGAACCAACACCGTATGAAACAGCATCACTGCCGGAATCACACGAGGCAATACATGAAATTAGCATCGCCATACTAACCATAAAAGAGAGTCTTTTCATAATGATAACTACTAAATATTATTCATAAGTTGTAAAAACCGCAGGCAAAATTATAGTTTTCTTTTATTATAATAAATACACAACCTTCGATTCCTTACAAAATCTGAAAAAAGGACCACAAATAGTTGTTTAATCATAAAAACAGACCACAGAAAAGGGCTAAAACAAGAAAGTCCCGCCTTTCTTATGAAAAACAGGACTTTTTTTTATACAATATTATTTTATTATTTCTCCGGCATAAGAACCACTCCAAGTTTCTTTTTACCATCCATTTTCACAACAATCGGCCTCTCAAAGTGTATGTGACGAAGATATTCAGTCTCAAATACGGCAGGTTGCGCATTCAGAAACTCCTGGTTGTATATTCCATCATTCATAAACGCATTGATGGTGAAATAACCTACACCAAAGGAGGTCAGATTCTGGAAGAAATGCGTCCCCTGACTGGGGTCTACCCGGTAATTGGTCAGTCCGGCTTCCACAATGACACGCGCAGCAGAAATATGCGGCCACTTCACCGGGATACCTAACCAAGTGTCACTGCTTCCCCATCGTCCGGGTCCGACAAGTACATAGTTCTTGCCTTCATTCAGGAACTGCTGGTTAAGTTTCTCTATTTCCCAAGCTATATTCTGATTGTTCGATGCACTGTAATGATCGGTCTTGACATATACGATATCATGTATTTCGTTCATAATGCCATGCCCCAAGGAGTTATTGGAACGGAGCAGCACATCTTCGTCCGGGATAGTAGTAAGATCTTCATCCAGCATATCTTTACTGTCTACAATGGGACGTACCTGAAGCAGATAGAACGTACCGGTCTTATCACGGTCATGATTGAGTGTCACTGCAAATTCGATCTCTACCGGACGGCGCATCTCCTGCTGCCCGTAACGAAGTACCCAGCGCAGGATGCGTGCCAACGGAAATACATCGTGCTGCAAGATGTTGGCAAACGTAATCACTTTACGCCCACCGGGATATAAACCGTCACGAATCACCTGGTCATACGGATCATAAGTAGAAGCTATATACCGTAACGAACCGTCTTTTTCGGCTTCTTTCACATGCAACTTCAGAAGATTGAATCCATCATCAATCGAAAAGTTATCACCGGCATTTTTCAGATCGAGAGCGTAAAAACGGGTCTGCGTCTCTTTCAAGGCAATATCCAGTTCACTGGTTTGCAACACCTTTGAAGGATGGGCAGGCGAGAAACGTAAAGTCATACCTCCGTCCACGATATACTTGCCCAAACCGAGAGCCAGGTTTACCGTACCTTCTTCAGCTTTCTCGTCGCCAATGGGATAGTAATTGAGAGATCGGGCTACACCGGACATCGAAGGATAATAACGGTCTCCGTACTGATTGCCGACCACTTGTTGCAGAATAACGGCCATCTTTTCCTGATCGATCACATTCGAAGTGGCCTGCATATATGCCTTACTGTCGCGGAAATAAACAGACGCATATACGCCTTTAATGGCATCGGACAGCATACGGAGCATCTCATATTTATCATCCAGATAAGGAATCATATAGGTATTATAGATTCCTGCAAAAGGCTGATAGTGGGAGTCCTCAAGCAAGGAAGAAGAACGAATGGCGATAGGAGACTTCACCACATCGAAGAAAGTAAAGAAGTCTTCAACCAGACGGTCGGGCAACTTCGCTTTCAGGAAGTATTTCAGAATCGTATCGTCATCAGCATCGGAAAGGGCAATCTGATACAGATTATTGCTATCCATAAACTCGTCGAATACATCGGTACAAAGCACCACTGTTTTCGGGATAGCCACACGGGCATTCTCAAATTCTTCAAATTCCGGATGACGCTTCACCATATTGTCAATAAACGCTAATCCACGCCCCTTTCCTCCCAACGAACCGTCTCCGATACGGGCAAAGTTTGAATAACGGTCGAAGCGGTCGCGTTTGAATACAGCTACCACTCCCTGATTTTTCATTTTTCGGTATTTAACAATGGCCTCAAAGATGATTTTACGATGCGCATCCACATCTTGCAGACTATGCCAGGTGATGGGACGAAGGAATTCCGCAACCGGAAACATAGCACGTGAATACAGCCAACGTGAAACATGATTGCGACTGATGTGATAAAGGAACGATTCGGCAGGAACGGCAAAAAGAATATTCTGCAACTCTTTCAGGTTCCGAACCCGGGCTATCTCGACACCCGTCTCAGGATTACGGAACACAAAGTCGCCAAAACCGAAATTATCGGAAACAATCCGGCGAAGATCGACATCCATTTTCTTGGAATTCTTATCAATGAACGTAGCTCCATACTTAGCCGCATAGGCAGCGTTCTCTGTCTCGGACGACTGGATGATCAAGGGTACGAACGGATCTTTCTTCCTGACTTCCGCACAAAGCTTGATTCCTGCCATGCCGTCCTTCTCTCCTTTCTCCACACGGGGAAAGCGGACATCGGTGATGACTCCCAGTATATTATTGGTATACTTATCGTATATATCCATTGCCTCCTCATAAGTACGGGCCAATACTATTTTGGGACGCCCGCGCATACGGAGTGTACGTTGATGGGCATTCAAAGCCTCGGTAGAGAACTCCTGACTCTGCTTCAACACAAATTTATAAAGATTGGGAAGCACGGATGAATAGAAACGGATACTGTCTTCTACCAGCAGAATCAACTGCACGCCCACCTCTTTCACGTCATGCTCCAGGTTCATCTTGTCTTCGATCAGCTTGATGATGGACACCAGCAAATCAGTATTTCCCAACCAACAAAACACGTAGTCGAATGCACTCAGGTCCTCGTTCGCTATCCGTTTGGTAATGCCGTGACTGAACGGTGTCAGGATAACGATCGGTATCTGTTCGTACTTCTCCTTGATATGGCGTCCGATATCAAAACTATCGTTGTCTCCCGTACCCGGCATGCAAATCACCAAATCAAACGATACACTCCCAAGCTGTCTCAACGCCTCTTCCTCGGTAGAAACTTGCGAAAAACGAGGGGGATAACGGAGCGAAAGCGAGGTGTATTCATTGAAAATCTTTTCATCGATACGTCCGTCATCCTCCAGCATAAAAGCATCGTAAGGATTGGCTATCAATAAAACATTAAAGATTCGCCTTGTCATTAGATTGGCAAACTGAGTATCTTTAAAATAGAGCTGGTTTAATTTAAATTTGCTGAGCATGGGTTTCCCGTAGTTTTAAAATTCAACAGACAAAAGTCGCTGTTTTTATTGGGAAAAGCAAGAAAAAGCAATTCACTTTATTGCCAACTTCCAATATAGGCACAGATTATCTTCCCATTTCCGATTTGAAAACAAACCGAAACATCAAAGTCGAGAAATCCGAAAACAGAAAATGACCGAACTATTTGTTTTGTAATAAACACTCTGTATATTTGTGAATTTACTAACCGTAACCAATTGAAAAACATGAAAGCAATATCCTTATTAATTATAATAGGTATAGCAGCCACCTCATGCATACGCCCCCGAAAACCGGTTTACCCTGCAACAAAAAAGGTAGACAGCATAGACATATATTTCGACACAAAAATTCCCGATCCATATCGTTGGTTAGAGAATGACACTTCCGACGCAACCGCCGCATGGATAGAAGCACAAAACAAAGTCACTGCCAAGTACCTGGAAGCCATCCCTTTCCATCGGAAATTATTAAAACGAATAACCACCCTGTCTGACTATGAAAGAATTGGATTACCGGTCAAGAAAGGAAATAAGTACTATTTCACTAAAAACAATGGGTTACAAAATCAAAACGTGATGTATATACAAGACTCTTTGAGCAATAATCCACGCATTTTTTTAAACCCTAACCGATGGTCTGACGACGGTACTGTATCACTCAGTAGAATATCATTCTCCAAGAACGGTAAATATGCTGCCTGTGGCATCTCACGCAACGGTTCCGATTGGCAAGATCTATATATCATGGACACCACAACCGGGAAATTTCTGGACGATCACATTCAATGGGTAAAGTTTCAGGAAGTGGCTTGGGATGAAAAAGGCTTTTATTATAGCGCTTATGACGCTCCACCAAAAGATAAAGAGTTGTCAAGCGTAAACGGAAACTCCATGATTTATTATCATAAACTAAAGACACCACAAGCAAAAGACAAACCGATCTATCAAAACCCATATTATCCGGAGTGCAATCATTCCGGACACACAAGTGATGACGGACGTTTTCTTTTCATAAACAACGGCCTTTTAATGAAAGATCTCACCCAAACAGACGCACCTCTGGTACAACTGGCCAATGCGGGCTATCGATATAGCCCAATAGGCATCATTGATAATAAAATTTATATTTTTACCAACTACAAAGCTCCGAAAAGACGTATCATGGTGGCTGATATCAACAGTCCCACGTTGAAAAACTGGAAAGAACTGATTCCAGAATCCGATGCCGTATTATCCAAAGCAGAAATAATTGGTGGAAAATTGTTTCTCACCTATAATAAAGATGCTTCAGACCGGGCCTATGTCTACAATTTAAATGGGAAACAACTACAAGAGATCAAGCTTCCTTCACTGGGTACCGTCTTCTTTTGCGGAGAAAAAGAGGATAAAAAATGTTTTTTCCTCTTCACTTCTTTCACCACCCCGAACACAATTTACCAATATGACATTGATAAAAATGAGTATACACTATATTATGCTCCGAAAATAAAGTTTAATGCAAATGACTTTGTGACGGAACAAATATTCTTCACCAGTAAAGACAGTGTGCAAATCCCAATGTTTCTGACTTATAAGAAAGGATTAAAGAAAGATGGAAACAATCCTGTACTTCTTTATGGTTATGGTGGCTTTGGCCTCACCCTCACTCCTTCCTTCGCCATCGAACGTATCCCGTTCCTCGAGAACGGAGGTATCTATATACAGGTCAATTTACGAGGCGGTAACGAATATGGTGATTCATGGCACAAGGCGGGAGTCAAAATGCAAAAACAGAATGTTTTCGACGACTTTATCAGTGCCGCCGAATATCTCATTAAAGAAAAATACACTAATCCGAACAAAATAGCCATTACCGGTGCATCGAACGGAGGATTACTCGTGGGTGCCTGCATGACACAACGGCCTGAGCTATTCCGCGTAGCCGTATCTCAGGTGGGTGTGATGGATATGCTCCGTTATCATAAATTCACCATAGGCGCATCATGGAGCACAGACTATGGCACAAGTAGCGACAGTAAAGAAATGTTTGATTACTTATTGAGCTATTCTCCGCTGCACAATCTGAAGTCGGGCACAAGATATCCTGCAACATTAATCACCACAGCCGATCACGACGATCGTGTTGTCCCTGCACACTCGTTCAAGTTTGCCGCAACTTTACAAGCAGAAAATGATGGGACCAATCCTACTCTCATACGTATCGATCACAAGGCCGGACACGGCTTCAACAAAGCCACAACAAAGTTATTAAAAGAGCAAGCAGACGTTTATGCATTTATCATGTATAATCTGGGAATGAAAATGAAAAACTGACATCTATTTCCCAATGCTCTTTCTATCATTTTATCATTATTTAATCAAAATATTCCATACAATCAAATAACATTAGAAAAGTTTTCCTATATTTGCGATACGATAAAGTGACATTTTATCAGAATCAACCTATTAAAACATACTATTATGAACATCGAAAAAATCATGTCCTCTTTAGAGGCTAAACATCCCGGCGAATCAGAATATCTTCAAGCTGTAAAAGAAGTGCTTCTCTCTATCGAAGATATATACAATCAGCACCCTGAGTTTGAAAAAGCCAAAATCATCGAAAGACTGGTAGAGCCGGACCGTATCTTTACGTTCCGCGTGACATGGGTAGATGATAAAGGTGAAGTACAAACCAACCTGGGATATCGTGTTCAGTTCAACAACGCTATCGGCCCGTATAAAGGCGGTATCCGTTTCCACGCTTCTGTCAACCTGTCTATCCTGAAATTCCTCGGATTTGAACAGACCTTTAAGAATGCCTTGACTACTCTGCCGATGGGTGGTGGTAAGGGCGGCTCCGACTTCTCTCCACGTGGCAAGAGTGATGCTGAAATCATGCGTTTCTGCCAGGCATTTATGCTTGAGTTGTGGCGCCATCTGGGCCCGGATATGGACGTACCGGCCGGTGACATCGGTGTAGGAGGACGTGAAGTAGGCTACATGTTCGGTATGTATAAGAAACTAACCCGTGAATTTACAGGAACCTTCACCGGAAAAGGACTTGAGTTTGGCGGTTCACTGATCCGTCCGGAAGCTACCGGATTCGGAGGTTTGTACTTCGTCAACCAAATGTTGCAGACTAAAGGTATCGATATAAAAGGCAAGACTGTAGCTATCTCCGGATTCGGAAATGTTGCCTGGGGAGCTGCTACCAAAGCTACCGAGTTGGGAGCAAAGGTTGTTACAATCTCCGGCCCGGATGGTTACATCTATGATCCGAACGGCATCAGTGGGGAAAAGATCGATTATATGCTTGAACTCCGTGCTTCGGGCAACGATATCGTAGCTCCGTATGCTGACGAATTCCCGGGATCTACTTTCGTAGCCGGTAAACGTCCTTGGGAAGTGAAAGCCGATATAGCCCTTCCTTGTGCCACTCAAAACGAATTAAACGGCGAAGATGCCAAAAATCTTATTAATAACAATGTTCTTTGTGTCGGAGAGATCTCCAACATGGGTTGTACACCTGAAGCCATCGATCTTTTCATCGAACACAAAACGATGTATGCACCGGGTAAAGCAGTCAATGCAGGTGGTGTAGCAACGTCCGGGCTGGAGATGTCACAAAATGCCATGCACTTGAGCTGGAGTGCAGCAGAAGTAGACGAGAAACTCCATACCATCATGCATGGTATCCATGCACAGTGTGTGAAGTATGGTACAGAACCTGACGGATATATCAATTATGTGAAAGGTGCCAACATTGCAGGCTTCATGAAAGTGGCTCATGCCATGATGGGACAAGGAATCATCTAAAAAGCTTTGTTTAGTTGTATTTGTGAATTGCGTTACTCATTTCCTGAGACAGGATGTGGGTAACGCTACTTTTTTCTGAAAAGGTTTCATTTTCAACTAAAATAGCCTAACTTTGCATTTCGAAACCAAATAATTGTTACGAAATGTTACAACCCGAATTAAAGATGCGCCGCGATAAAATTCGCGTGCTGATGGCTCAACAAAACATTGATGCCGCTCTCATCACTTGTAATGTAAACTTGCTCTATACGTATGGCCGTGTTGTCAGCGGATACCTCTACTTACCTCTCCACTCACCGGCCTTGTTATTCATCAAACGCCCCAACAATATTACCGGCGAACACGTCTTCCCTATCCGAAAACCGGAACAGATTCTTGATCTGATTAAAGAAAGCGGATTGCCTGCCCCTCAGAAACTGATGCTGGAAGGCGACGAACTGTCATATACAGAGTACAATCGCCTTGCCGCTGTTTTCCCAGAGTCGGAAATTGTAAACGGAACTCCGTTAATCCGCGAAGCGCGTAGCATCAAGACTCCTGTAGAAGTGGAATTATTCCGCCGTTCGGGTGTAGCTCACGCCAAAGCTTACGAACAGATTCCTTCTGTTTACCGTCCGGGAATGACCGATCTGGAATTTTCAATCGAAATAGAAAGGTTGATGCGTCTGCAAGGTAATCTGGGAATCTTTCGTGTGTTCGGTCAGAGCATGGAAATCTTTATGGGCAGTGTACTGACCGGAGACAATGCCGCTTTCCCTTCTCCATACGATTTCGCCTTAGGAGGTGAAGGACTGGATCCGGCTCTCCCGGGAGGACTCAACAGAAGCCTGCTAAAAGAAGGTCAAAGTGTCATGGTGGACCTCGGAGGAAACTTTAACGGATATATGGGCGATATGAGCCGCGTATTCTCCATTGGTAAGTTGAGTGATGAAGCGTATACAGCCCATCAGGTCTGTCTCGACATACAGGACGCCGTATCATCTATGGCCCAGCCCGGAGTTGTATGCGAGGATTTATATAATACAGCCATCGATATAGTGACCAAAGCCGGTTTTGCCGACAAGTTCATGGGTATCGGCCAGCAAGCAAAATTCATAGGTCATGGTATCGGTCTGGAAATTAATGAAGCTCCGGTGCTTGCCCCCCGTATGAAACAAGAACTGGAACCGGGAATGGTCTTCGCTCTCGAACCTAAGATTGTAATTCCGGGTGTAGGTCCCGTAGGTATCGAAAACTCGTGGACAGTAACACAAGAGGGTGTAGAGAAACTTACTATCTGTAACGAAGAGATTATTGAGTTGCAATAAAAACAAATCCCAATAGATACCCAAAAGACGACTGTTGTGCTTTCCACACCACAGCCGTCTTTTTCATATCACTATTAACTTTACTAAGGAATTTCTGTTACCGGAGTCTCCAACTTAATGTTTTCCCATCCCACCCATGTAGGAGAAACCATACATTGCGGCTCCTGAATTTTATCGATCAAGGCAGTAGCACGTTTCACTGCAACACTGGTTCTTTCGAACAGCTCTTTCATGGAAAGGTTACCTTTAGCGTCACGGATCGTCTTTATCAGGAAATACGTATAATATCCCTGCTTCTTTTCATGGTAAACACTTGAAGTCTGATCGCCACTGCTGGACGAAAAACTCAATGTGTTTCCTTGCGGCAATCCCACTTTCGGAACAACACGCACGCCCTTCTGTGCCAATAGCGGAGCAGCACTCTTATAACCACCGCTAAAGCAAGCATCGAGGAATACATAAGCCCCCTTTACCGGATAAGTAGCCAATTTTTTATACAGTCCGGACAATGAAATACCCAGACGGATATTCTTACCTGTAATATCCACCGGAAGTAAATAAGGCTCCTTAGTAGCCTCGTCATTATTTCCATGACCGGAATAATAGAATATCAGTTCGGCTTGCGGATCGGTGCTTGCCATGTTCACCAACCAGTCAAGTTGTTCGTGCATCATACCGGCAGTAGCATTCGGCACCACCTTGATCTGCCCGTCGGGTACCCCAAAGGTACGTACGCAATATTCACGGAACAGCACAGCATCGTTTACGGCATAAGGCACATTAATTTCGGCATTGGCACCGGTCATACTATAATCCTCATTACCGATAATCAAAGCATAACGGTGGCGGTTCACAGCTCCCACAGGGACATCCTCCATCAACTCACTCTTGAAACTCAGCGAAAAGTCTTTCACATTCACCTTCCGTGCAGCCACATTTCCACTCAGATTGATAGAAGCGGCAGAAGACAGGTAATCTCCCACTTTCACTTTATAAGCCTCGTTCAGGAAAGTTGAACGAGTAGACTCCGTTACCGCCAGCATTACGGCCACGGAATCTTCATCAAAACGCTTGTTCACCAGGAAGCCGTAATCGAGCACAGCCACATCCCCCGGAGCAATACTATCAATTGTCATTTCCGGAGAATCGGTAGTAAATATGTTCTTCGGCAATGTGAAATTCACCTTCACCTTACGCGCAGTCTGTGTTCCAAAGTTTTGCAAGGCAACCGTCAGCTTTCCGTTTTTACCCAAAGTAATAGATGTACCCTCAGACGCAAAGAACTGATGGTCGGCAATGCGCAAACGAGGCATTGCATATTCCTGAGTATTCACAATCAACTCCGAAGGATCGGCATCAAATCCATTCGCTTCGAATGCATAAATGTTGATCTTAGCCAGGCTCGTGGGCAACTCTTTCTTTGCAAGATAACGGAATGTATACTGTTTGGACTTCCCGGCCGGAATATTGCCTCCGTCCAACTCACGCGGACCGTCGAAATACTGATCATATCCCTGCTGCTCAGCCAAACGGATACGTATATTATACGCATCTCCTTTACCTTGGTTCTCAATGGTAAACTGCAAAGCGAAACTCTCTCCGGCATCAATTACCTTATTATTATTGGCATCCGTAAACTGATCCATCTTGATTACCAACATGGCCGGTTCCACAGGTACCGGAACAGACTCCTGTTCCTGAGCTATATTTTCAGTCTTCTTCAACGCCTCTTTGTAAGCAGCCAGCCGGGAGGGAAAAGCGGTATAAGAAGCCCCGTCCTGAACTATCTTAGAAAGCACTTCATATTCCGGTTTCATATCCATATACTGATATACGCCTGCCAATCCCTGCATATACAATTTGGAAGAAGGATCTTTCTGCAATATCTTCAGGAAAAGATCTTTAGCATCCATCAGATAGCCCGATGCGCGCTGACGTACCAATGCATATTCAGTATCGTTGGCAATGGTAGCCCCATTGTTTACGATCTCCGTAGCACAATTGAAGTTGGCGCGTGCCACACCGGTCATCAATTCAAAACTCTCGGGATGAAGTGCATACAAGCGTTTGTAGATATCCAGTGCCTCCACATTCTTTCCCTGCCGTTCCAGAATGCGCGCCTTGATAGGCAATACCTTATCATTATTCGGATCCACAGCCAGAATGCGGTCAATCGCACCAATCAACTTTTCCATATTATTGGTGGCGATATGTACATTCACCAGATTATACAAGAAATCGAGTGACACCGGATATTTGGCAATAGCCTGTTCCAGCACGCGTTCCTGATCCGCATATTTCTTCTGCTTCTGATAAATCATGTTCATATAAACATAACAGTCCTTCTGCTGAGCTTCCGTACCGGTATTAAGATACTCCTGAAAATACCTCAGCGCCTGTTCGTTCTTCTCCAGATTAAAGGCCGATACCGCTGCATAGTAAACCACCGAAGCATAACGGTTATCTTTCGGCAACAATTCACTGCGGAACAACTGCATCTGCGGCATATCGATATATGCAGCGGCAAAATCCAATGCTTTAGCCGGCTGTTTCTGTTCCGAATAATATACCGCTCCGTTCAGCAGATAAGGATACAATGCCTTTAGCCTACTCTTTGCTCCCCCTATATACTGACCGTTATTCGGTGCCTCCACAACCTTCATGAAATTCGCGTAACTGTCCAGCAGATAGTCATACATAGCCGTTACATTCGTTCCTTTATCGCGCTCGCTTTCAAAAAGCACATACTGTTGGTTGGCACGCTTAGAAGCGGAGGACGCATCCTGCGCCCCCACTTTACCGGCCATAACAACAGTGAGAATGATTGTCAGTAAAAAAAATCTTTTCATCGTTTATTGTTGAAATGCATCCATAATTACAAACTCTACATTGATCTTGCGGAATTCTCCACCACGTTCTTTAGCTACTTCCACATGATATTCGTAGTCGTTCTTCGTATTACCTAATGTTGTCACATTCTTTTCGATATAACTCTTCACACCGGCAGCACGCATCAGTGCCAGCTGTTCGTTCTGTGTGATTCCGGCAGCCTTGGTCACCGTGATATTGTCGAGATTGCCATCTTTGTAATATGGCTCGTCCACGAACTCTCCGTACCGTCCGTCATAAGCCAGGCGTCCACGAATCGGAGCCGCATCGGCCGAACCGGTAATAATCACTTTCACCTGCTTACCCTCTGATAAATATTTGGAGAAATCGCCTTCAAAAGCATTCTTGATAATCTTCATCAAAGACATGGCGGCATTTGAGCGTTCAATGTTATAACCACCGGACGGGAAGTCTTCCTTAGCAGAAAACTCTTTATTGATCACCTCATACTGATAACCCACTTTATAATTGAGAATTTTTTTGCCGTTAGCATCCACACCCGGAATAACCTCTGTCTTCACATTGATCTGTGTGTTATCGGTAATCAGTTTATCCTGCTTTTTCTCTTCGATCACCTGTTCCTTTATTTCGGCCAATTGTGCTTCCTCACGGGTAGCCTGCTGCATGATTTCCAGAGGGACAAAGTTTTCATCCGCTTCCAAAGCAGTCAACTTCGTCCGTCCGATATTGTCATAGATATAAACCTTGTTGGTCGTTTCGTTGGTAACCTCCACATAGGCCAGTTCAAATTCATCTTTATCATTCAGCACATATACGGCATTCGAGAATTTCATTTTACCTTCCTCAAAGTCCCCTGCCTCGTTAGCCGGAACTTCCAGTCCGATAGACGGCAACCCCTTAAAACCGATATTCAACATATTATTAGCAGCATCATATCCATCCACAAAAGGATTATCCATTGAGATACGGTCACCCGCCAATGCCGTAGCAACTTCCTGAGCAAACAACTGCTGCTGTTTAACACGGGTTTCATCGTTCACACGGATAGCATAATCCTCCATCGATTCTCCCTGCATCATCTTCACCCATTCATTCATCTTGGCGTCTACTTCCTTACCCATAATCTTTCCATAGAATGGGTTCAGCCCGTTCGCATCCCAGAAGACCATTTGCTTCGTACGATTGGTTAGCATGAATACCTCGCTATTCTGATTGTTCTTAAAGAAGCGTCCACCGGTAACACCGCCTATAGGATCTACAATCTCCTGCTCTATGACACCATTCTTCAAGTTGATGATCTCGATATTCTTCCCATCTTTTACCACACTGATGTATTTTCCTTCGGGATGGAATGACGGAGAACTAAGCATTCCCCCCAACTTATCGAAGATGTCCACCTTATCCCAGTTTTTCGTATCGATAATGGTCAGGTGATTATCCTCCGTGGTTACTGCCAGCAACGAAGCATCCGGAGAGAAAGTCAGTTCTTTGACAACAGCCGACATAGGAATCGCTTTTCTCAACTCCTTTGTCTGGAAGTTCCAGATATTAATCGTCTGTCCTGTCCCTGCTGCAATAAAATAATTGTTCGAACTCATAGCCAGTGCAGTAGCCGGAGCATCTCCCTGGATATAAGCCAATGGCATATATTCTTTCGTATCATAAATAACGATTTCCCCTAACGAGTTACCTACAACGAAACTACGGGCATCGGTAGCATAACACATGGATACCGGCAGCGGTTTGGCTTTCAATTTTTTACGTTTCTCTTTCAATTCGAAAAGCTTCTTATTCCTGTCACGAAAAGAGTAAATGCTTACCGGATTCTTCGCTCTCAACACGGCGATAGAACTTCCCGTCGGATTAAATACGATACGCTCAATTTTGCGTAAATCATTAATCGCGATATCGCGCATGGTATACAACGATCCGTCAGACAAATAAGCAGTACAAAAAGTCGTGTTATCAAACGCATTAATCTTTTTCTGAGAATCAAACCCCCTTTTTTCTACAACTTGTGCCATTGCTTGTCCGCAGAACATCGCGGTGACAAAACAAAAAGCAATCCCTCTGTAAGTGTAAAATCCACATTTCATCCTATTCATACCTTAAAATGATTTAGTTTATGTTTAATAGTGTTTTGCAAAATAAGCATTAATTCTGCAATCTATCACAAACAGAAACTCCTTTTTTTTCATTTCCCGTAAAGTTTAGTTGTTAATACATAGAAATGAAAAAAGAATAGACAGAAAGACTGTAGAAAAAGAGCAGGTTTGTAACGGTTTTCCGTTACAAACCTGCTCTATAGCATACATTCCCTTTCCTTACGTGATTAGTCGGAAATCGAAAAAGACAAAAACTTATTGCATTTATTCATCCACGTTTCGTACGGGATTCAATCCCATTTTCTTAGCTTTTTGAAGCATAAATGAATAAGCAGCCTCGTATTCATTGGGAATCACTCCGTCCAAAATAGCATCTTTTATAGCACTTTTTAACGACCCCACTTCCTTGCAGGGTCCCAGATTAAACACCTCCATAATCTCTTCCCCACTCACAGGCGGCTGAAAGTTACGGACACGGTCTTTCTCTTCCAAATCTTTCAACTTCCGGCGAACCAGCTGGAAATTATTTAGAAAGCGCTGTTTACGTTCCGTATTCTTTGAAGTAATATCCGCCTCACAAAGTGTCATCAGGTCGTCTATGTCATCTCCGGCTTCAAAAAGCAGACGACGCACGGCCGAGTCCGTCACCACATCATCCGCTATCACGATGGGGCGCATATGCAGGCTTACCATCTTTTGCACATACTTCATTTTCTCGTTCATCGGCAACTTCATCCTCCTAAAGATATTCGGAATCATCTTTTCGCCTATGAAATTATGATTATGAAAAGTCCATCCCGCCTTCGGTTCCCAGCGTTTAGTCACCGGTTTGGCGATATCATGCAACAAGGCAGCCCAACGTAACCAAAGGTTATCTGTCACCTTGCTGATATTGTCGAGCACTTCCAGCGTATGATAAAAATTATCCTTATGGGCACGCCCGTTCCGGGTCTCCACCCCTTGTAAAGCCACTAATTCCGGAAAAATCAACGCCAACAACCCACTTCTGTCCAAATCGATAAAACCTTTGGAAGGGATAGGTGAAAGCATTATTTTATTCAGCTCGTCCGCAATGCGCTCACGTGAAATAATCTCAATCCGTTCCCGGTTACGGCAAAGAGACTCAAATGTATCGTCATCTATGTAAAAATTCAGTTGGGTAGCAAAACGGATACAGCGCATCATGCGCAAGGGGTCGTCACTGAACGTTATGTCCGGATCGAGAGGAGTACGAATGACCTTTTCCTTCAAATCATTCATGCCTCCGAACGGATCGACCAGTTCCCCAAACCGCTCCTTATTCAGGCAGACAGCCAGAGCATTGATCGTAAAATCCCGGCGGTTCTGATCGTCTTCCAACGTTCCATCCTCCACAATCGGCTTGCGTGAATCCCGCTGATACGATTCCTTCCGTGCTCCTACAAATTCCACCTCCGTTCCGTGATATTTCACTTGTGCCGTGCCGAAATTCTTAAAAACAGAAACATGCGCACCCCGTCCCAGACGTTTACCCAACGCCTCGGCCATAGCAATGCCACTCCCAACCACAACAACATCTATATCTTTAGAGGGACGCTGCAGAAAAATGTCGCGGACATATCCGCCCACCACATAACATTCCAATCCCAACATATCGGCCGTCTCCGAGATCTGTCCGAAAATGGGTTCACTGAAATGCTGCTTCAATTCCTCCTGAGTCAACTCTATCATCTTCATTTTTCTTTTTTACAGTGATTGAAGGTGGTAGTCTGTTACTAACACCTTACAGTTAATTAGGCCGCAAAGGTACAACTTTTCGCTCTTCACTTTCCACTCTTCAGTCTAAATTTGTATTTTTGCCCTTTCTAAGTAAAGAACAACAAAATGAAAAAACTGATTGTCCTGGCATGTACATTGTCACTGCTGACTGCTTGTGGTGACAACATCGAGAAGAAAGCGGGTGAAAAACTTGCAGCTGCCCGCGCAGCTTTTGAACGCAACGACTACAACGAAGCCAAGTTGCAGATCGACAGTATTAAAATTCTGTATCCAAAGGCATTCGATACCCGTAAAGAAGGTATCAAACTGATGCAACAGGTAGAACTGAAAGAACAGCAAGAAAGCCTTATATATCTGGATAGCATGCTACAAGTCAAACAGCAAGAATTCGAAGCGATCAAGAACAAATATACTTTCGAGAAAAACGAAGAATATCAAAAAATCGGTAACTACTTTTGGCCTACCCAAACCGTAGAGAAAAATCTGCATCGTTCCTTCCTCCGCTTCCAGGTGAACGAACAGGGAGTAATGACACTGACATCCATCTATTGCGGTCCAAGCAACATCCACCATGTAGCCGTCAAAGTGATAGCACCGGACGGAAGTTTTGCCGAAACCCCAGCCTCCAACGACAGCTACGAGACTACCGATCTGGGAGAAAAAATCGAAAAAGCCGACTACAAAATGGGAGAAGACGGCAACGTCCTCAGTTTCCTCTACATGAACCGCGATAAGAAAAATATCCGTGTCGAGTATCTCGGCGAACGGAAATTCTCCATTACCATGACTCCTTCCGACCGTGAAGCACTCGTCGGTACTTACGAGTTGGCCAAATTACTTTCATCCATACGTCAGATTCAGCAAGAGAAAGAAGAAGCCAACCTGAAAATCGAATTTGTGAAAAGAAAAATGGAACAGAAAGCCCAAGAAGAGGCTGCGGAAAAATAAATTTTCCTTTTTTCATAAGTCGCTCAGTGGGGCGACTTATGAAAAAAAGTTTCTACTGAACAAATATTAAAAGAGATTGGTTATCTTTGCAATGACAGCCTTTATTAAAATCAAGCTGATAAACAGTAAGTAATTATAAAACAGAAGCAATGAAGATTTCGCAGATACAAATTAAAAAGATGTGGGGAAAACAGGACATCGAATGGAATCACGTAGATCCCAAAGTCAATATCCTCGTCGGTCCCAATGGAAGTGGCAAATCTACCTTTCTCCGATTTATCTACTTGCTACTTACAAGTGATATCAAAGAGCTCAATAAGCTTAAAACAGATATCTTTATTCGGTTTGATGCAGGAGGTAGCATATTATATCATGCAGACAAAAAAGATTTTAGCATAGAATTTCAAAAAGACTGGCTTTTAGACATCGAATACATCAATACATTCGACATACCGACAGCTAAGAAAAGTACTCAATCTTCTCTTATGCAAGAATTGGATATGACTATTTATCCGCTAAATAAAAACGTTTTCAATTTCATCGACTATCGTTCAAAAATCCTTAACTACCCTGAACAGTCAGAAGAGATACAAGAACGAATCTCGATGTTATTTAAAATAATCAATAGTTTTTTTGCAAGTACCCAAAAACAGATCAGTATCAATTCAAAAAACAAAATGGTTTTCACGTTTTTAAACCAAGAAGAGGAAATAGAACCGGAACAGCTATCCTCAGGAGAAAAACAATTGTTACTCATATTACTCAAGGTATTTTTAAAGGAAGACAAACCGTTCATTCTGTTAATGGACGAACCGGAACTATCCCTTCACATCGAATGGCAAAGACGATTAATTGAAGCTATACAAATTCTAAATAAAAATTGCCAGATCATTCTTTCAACTCATTCACCGAGTATCTTTGCCGATGGATGGGGAGATAAATTAGTATTTATGGAGGATATCGTCAAACCGATATAAAAAGAGAAATGACACCAAGCAAAAAAGCTTATTATGCAACTGTAGCACAAAACTACAAAGCCTCACTGTTGTTGAATGGATGTAAAGCTGTCATCCATCTGGAAGATAAAAACGATATTATATTTTGGAATAAAATATTTAAAGAGGCATGTCCTCAATACAATTTTTATTTTATTCCCTACAGCCGCTCCCAATCTGGAAATAAAGCTACGGGAAGTTCCACTTGTCTTATTTTCAAAGATTTCCTCGACAGTAAGATGGCGATTGCCATAGACAGTGATTTACACTATTTAATGCAAGAACCAGATATAGATGCCAAGCATTACATACTACAGACTTATACTTATTCTTTCGAAAATCATCTTTGTTTCACAGATCGTTTAGCTGCGTTACCTATATTGACCTGCGGATTTACAAATAGCATTTTTGACTTTAATAAGTTTTTGTTGGCATACTCAAAAGAGATTTATCCGTTATTTCTTCTTTTCTTATATGATCACAGACAAAAGGAAAGGAAATTACCCAATACTGACTTTTTCAAATTACTATCATTCCCCTACAGCAACAATAGAATAGATGACAATGGAGACTATATTATTACCACTCTTCATAAAAGAGTTACTCCCCAAATATCCTATTTAAAAAGTATTTATCCCAATTATGATGAAGCAGTAGAGAAAGCCAAATACAAACGCCTGGGACTTACAGAAGAAAATACCTACTTATATATTCGTGGACATAATCTATACGATTTGATTACAAAATTAGGAGAAGAAATATGCAATATATTGAAAAGAAACGAAAAAAAACGTCTGTCAGAAGCGGGCGAATATGACAAAATAGCAACTATTTATCAAAGAAAAGATACATTTAAAAAGAAGCTCCTAAATGCCGATCTTTATTTCACCTATCCTGAGATAAAAAGATGTGTTCAAGATATTCGATCAATATGGCCTTAAATATACAAAAGCTGAAATAAAAACGAAAAGTAACAATCACTTACCAATATGGCCCCAATAATTGAGTTATCAATTATTGGGGCCATATCCATTATTATTATCCGTGATAATTACTTATTTCGGAAGCCACTTTGCTATTCAGTCACTATTGATATTCGTACAGCGTTCATTCCACGCATACCGCGCTCTATTTCAAATGTCACTCTATCACCTTCAGCAATTGTTGCTGGGGCAGAAGAGATATGGAAGAAATACTTTTCGCCATTATCCGTATCTTTCACAAAACCATAGCCTTTCGCAGCATTAAAATACTCGATACGCCCCATGTGAGGAGTCACTTCCACATCCTCTTGTTTGGGTACAGAAACCTCGATATGAGATGCATCTACTTCTTCCTCAATCCGTTCCTGCGGCACTGAATGCAAAACACCGAACTGGTCTACATAAGCAATCATATCCTCAAAAGAACTTGGACCGCTGCTTTGGCGTTCCTCTTTACGTTGTTGCTTCTCCTTACGTTTCTGCTCCTTTAGCTTCTCCCGGTCACGTTTACTTGTTGTTATTTTTTTTACCATTCAATAATTTTATGTCTGAATCAATACTGCCTGTTCTTTTACATGTTGATTGCCGGATAGGCAGTTTTATGTCACACACATACCAATAAACAAACGATTTCATCATTATATCCAGATCATACGCTACGCCGAATGCCAGCAGCACATAGGCGCGGCTTTTATCCTGAACAAAGCAGCAAATAATGATGTCGATTGGGGAATGCCATAAGCCGCAGAATGAAGCGGAAAACAATCACGCACAAAGAAGATTTCAGTATAAACCCAATGTTAGTAACGGCAAATATACACATATTATTCGGTTATTCCTAATTCTCCGGTCCCAATCGTGATGGAACCGGAATTGCCAGATAGCGCAATCACTTAACGGCACTATCCAGATCGACCTTCTCTATCAGTTCCTGATCCTGCCAATAAGGTATCACCTTTAGATGTTACAACCTTCCTACTATTATGGCAGGGTGAGTACAGAACTTCTCAGCAAAGTAACGGATATTTCCCGTGATAATTACTTATTTGCACAATTTCAATTCCTTTAATTTATACTGAGCATATCAGTAGATATTGATTCCTCAAGAGGCTCAAAGATATTATATAAAAACAGCCGGAATCACCTGTTACGGTAATCCCGGCTGCCGCCTAAAACACGAATAACCGCCGTTACCCGTTTTCCGTAACAGACCACAACAGCCTGCTGTTTCTTTCTATCTCCTGCAATTTCATCGCCAAATCGTCATCATCCTCCATCGAAAACGATTCACTATATCGCATCACCTTTGTATCCTCCCTGCCCGAACAGAGATATGTATACCAACCCTTTTTCAACAACATACGGCTGTAATTCAACGCTCCGTCACCATTGTAACCGAACAAGGAATATAGATTCAGCATCAGCCTGCATCCCGATTCCCGCAAGTGCAGATAGTCTTCCGTTCCCCAATAAAGTGAACGTTCCGGTTGCATCAGAACAGGGATATAACCCGACCGGCAGATGGCATGAATCATCTCACTGAGTCCTTCCGGCTGCTTTAAAGGAGACACATCTACCAGTAACTCCTTCCCCCCTCCTATCGTCAACAAATCTCCCTTCTCCAACAAAACCGGAAATCCTTCATCCAAACGATATCTTGCCGACAAACGCAGAGAGATATTACCGGAGTATTGCTGCTGTAAATATTGAAAGGCATCTTTCAGAAAAGAAGAAGCATTACCTTCATTTTCCACCTTTACCGGAGGTACACAGTAGATCTGCCTGACACCTTGCTGTTCAAGATAAACCAACAATTCCAACGCCTTATCCTCAGGCAAAGCCCATACATCCGTATTAAGTAGTAAATAAGGCTGAAAATCGGTATGTACCAAAGAAGAGAGAATCATAAATTTAAATCTTTCAACCGAGGATGTCTGCTGTCCTTCTCCGAGAGAATCACACGATCTGCCGGAATACACCAGTCAATACCCAAATCCGGATCATCCCAGGCAATGGCACCCTCACTATGCGGAGCATAAAAATTATCACACTTATACTGAAAAACAACTGCCTCACTCAATACACTGAATCCATGTGCCAACCCACGGGGAATGAAAAATTGACGATGATTATCCTCCGTCAACTCTACTGCCACATGTTGTCCAAATGTAGGAGATCCTTTACGGATATCAACAGCTACATCCAATACCGCTCCTTTCACTACACGCACCAATTTACTCTGAGCAAAAGGGGCCTGTTGAAAATGTAAACCACGAAGTACACCATAACTCGATTTACTTTCATTATCCTGGACAAACGTAGTCTTGCATACTTTTTCCTCAAACTCCCTCTGATTAAAAGATTCAAAGAAATATCCCCGGTCATCTTTAAAAATACGGGGCTCAAGGATAACAACCCCATCGATAGCAGTCTTTATTACATTCATTTCAAACCAAGTTCCTGTATCACTTTCAACAAATACTGTCCGTACTGGTTCTTCAGCATGGGCTTTGCCAATTCACGCATCTTATCGGCACTGATCCAACCTTGTCTCAAAGCAATTCCTTCCAAACAAGCTACTTTCAATCCCTGACGCTTTTCTATCACTTCAATAAAAGTAGATGCTTCACTTAAAGAATCATGCGTACCGGTATCCAACCAGGCAAAACCACGACCTAACAACTGAACTTTCAGTTCCTGATCTTTGAGAAATTCCTGATTCACTGTCGTTATCTCCAATTCTCCGCGTGCAGAGGGCTCTATTTTTTTTGCTACTTCCACCACCTTATTCGGATAGAAATAAAGCCCTACCACTGCATAATTAGACTTCGGTTCTTCAGGCTTCTCTTCCAGACTCAAGACATTTCCTTCTTTGTCAAATTCAGCCACTCCATAACGTTCCGGATCACTTACCCAATAACCGAACACCGTTGCCTTCTGTTCCACTTCTGCCATGCGTACAGCTTCATTCAGCATACGGGTAAAACTCTGCCCATAGAAGATATTATCTCCAAGCACCAAACAAACCGAATCACTCCCAATGAATTCCTCACCGATAATGAATGCTTGAGCCAAACCATCCGGAGAAGGTTGTTCCGCATACTCTAAACGTATTCCGTAATCAGAACCATCTCCCAGTAAACGTCGGAAAGCAGGAAGATCATCCGGAGTAGATATAATCAAGATTTCACGGATACCGGCAAGCATCAACACCGAAACCGGATAATAAATCATCGGTTTATCAAAAATAGGAAGAAGCTGTTTACTAACTCCTTTGGTGATGGGGTACAGACGAGTACCGGAACCACCGGCTAAAACAATGCCTTTCATAAAGTTACTATCATTTCCACAATATTATCTAAGTAATTTCAAATAGACAAATTCCCGAACCTTATTTGGAATCAAACGAGATACAAACCTTATTGTTACATTTCGAAATAATTCGTAACAATTAATAAACCCCATTCTTGCAAACTCTCTTTGTAAATTCAATTCGCTAATTGCATATTTTAAACCTCCACGTCGCTTAAACATCTCACTTGAAAACCTAAATGCTAGAAGACTCTCTTGAATATTATAAAACTTCGCGCCATTCATCAACATCCTAACCCAAAGATAATAATCTTCAAATAATGGAAAATGCCTATATCCGCCCGCAGCAAATACTGCATCCTTTTTAAACATCACAACTGGATGATTAATAGGACATCGTTTCTTTGCATAAAGATATATTTCATTATGATATTCCGGAAGTTTTCTTATAGAAACAACATTTGAAGAAACATTTTCAAATTCGCTAATCCAAGCACCAACTACATCCAATTCCGGATACTTTTCAAATACAGTAATTTGGCTTTCAAATCTGTTTGGAGTTGCAATGTCATCAGTATCCATGCGAGCAACAACATCAAAAGTACAATACTTCAATCCGACATCTAAAGCCTTACCTAAACCCTGATTCTCAGACAAAGCTAAAATTTTAAACAAACCAGTATATTTTCTCACATAAGAATCAATCATTCTATCTAAATCAATAGATAATTGACCGTCCTTTACTAAAACTAACTCATCAGGTAATCTACTTTGGTTCAAAATACTATCCAAACTCTGCTTCAAAAAATCAGGATTTTCTTTATAATATACAGAAAGTAATACAGAGAACTTCATCATTTCAATTTTCTTATAGCACGTACCAAACAGTTATGTCCCTTTCGCCCAAAAGCATAGTATAAAATTTTGTGCATATTTCTTTTAAGAGAATACTTCAGCCCCCGTTTTATCCACTTTCCATCAAAATGATGAATACAAAAGGTACTATCACTTATATCTATCTTGCCAATATTATAATCTTTAGGTGAAAAATAATAATATGGTTTAATATCAAATGCCTTTTCTTGAATAATTCTATTTAGTAATAAAGGCACAGGCTTAGTATCAAACGAACCATCTTCTTTCACAAAAGGACGATTTGCATAGTAATCTAAACAAGATTTCACCCAATCTGCACCTTTTTCAGCTCCAATAACAGCAGCTTCAATGTCTCCACTAGCTTCTTCTCCCAAAAATTGCTTTTCAATCAAAAGCGATTTAAAATCTTTAAGCACCTCAACATCAGCATCTAAATATATTCCTCCATAATGATACAAAGCAAAAAAGCGGATATAATCTGCGGCAAAAGCATACTTCTTATTTTCATAAGCTTGCTTTAACCACAAATTAGAATTAACATCAATCTGCCTTGTATCCCATAACATAAATTCATAATCGGACAAAATGTTATGCCAAGAATTAATACACTTATTTATTAAATCAGGAAATGGATCACCACTCAACCAACAATAATGAATAATTTTAGGAATCACTTTATTTTTAATTTTATTTTATCACAAAAAGAATATGCTATCAACAAAATAAAGGTCACAATATTTAACGTCAAGATATACAATATAAAGCTTGTATTATTTTTATTGGATCTCTTAAATATACTATAAAAAAAATTCCGGGAAAATCCAGTAAGAAATCCGTCTAATGCAACTGCACAAAAGCCTAAATCTGCATAAGCATAACCTAATCCAAAAGAAGGCATATATCCTTCTGCAGAATATTCTGGATATATTTTATAATTCAACAACGCAAACCCATAGTCAACAGGCTTATCTGGCCAAAACAATCGAGGAATTAATTTATACCAAGAACTTATATATATTTGCCCATTATAATAATCCATTTGATTTCTCTGTAACATATCAATAACAATAGACTGTTGTTTATATAGATCAAAATAAGATAAAGCAGCCATTCCTATTTCTGTTTGAGAGCTTTGAGAATAATGATACAGTAGCATTAAAATAAAAGAAAATAATAAAAAGAATGACATATAAGTATAATTAACTTTTTTATATTCTTCATACATCGTTACAAAAACAATTAATGTAGAAAGTATAGCCATTTTACTACCTGAAAAAATCAAAAAGAAGACCACTATAAATATACCAACAGTAAGTTTTTGTGTTTTTAAAAACTGAAGTATAACAATAATAATCAGTAATGTTTTTGATATTTCATATAGAGATGCATAAGGAGAAAAAACAACAGCTTCATAGAAATCTCTAACCCCCTTTAAAGATAATCCATAAGATATTAGCAAAGGAAACATTATAAAAAATAACATACAAACAATACATATAGAAATTATAGAAATTAGATTAACGTTTTCAATCTCTTTCACAGCCCAAAAACGGCAATTTATCCTTGAACCTATATATATAAAAAGAATGTTGAGTAATATAACAATATCTGATAATAAATAATCTTCACCAAGCCCTATATTAATAGCTATTATTTGTGGAATCAATAAAAACAGCAAGGGTATTTGTAAAGAAAGAGTAAAGGGATTAAATACTCTATCATACTTTTTTATAGAAGATCTAATAAGTAACAGTGTAATTATCAAAGTTAGATATAGCATCTTATATCAATATTTTCCAGACTTAATAAGAAAAGGCCTTATCAAAAGTTTAATCAATAAATATATCCTAGAATTATTAACCTTATATCCATACTTTAATATTGAAATAAATCTCCAAAACGCTCTTTTATTAGGATATTCAAGAAAGCAATCAAATAGTTCTATATCACGGCTCTTCATCTTGGACTTATGAATATCATAAAAAGATTTAATTCCAAGGTAATAAGTTTCCTCTAGTACTGGCACTTTCAAATTATGAATAATTCTATCAAATCTTTCTATTCCATTTTGGACAATATGGGGAGTAAAATTAGAACTATGTTGGCGATATAAAAATAAAGATTTATTAATGTAATGTATATTACCGAAAAGGACCCCTGCCAAATTTAAAATTTGATCATGCATTGCTATATAAGTATATTTCTTATCGATGCATTCTTTCATTTTTATATTAAAAATGGCAGATGCACCCTGATACCCACCATTAAAGAAAAACAAATCTTGTAAAGAATGAGGATAAACAGATGCAGAATTACACCCCATATAATAACTTTCCGGAAACCATGTGTAACCATTGCCATAGACAACTTGCGGAATAGAATTGTCTTTAGAAATAATTTCAGATAGTAACACTTCAAGCTTATATTCAAGCCATAAATCGTCTTGATCACAAAAACAGATAAATTTAGCTTGTGACACTCCAAGCATATGCATAAAATTAGCCCCTGGACTTTTCAAAGAGACTCCATCATCAATTAATTTAATACGAGAATCCAATTTTTCGTATTTCTTAATGATATCTAATGTATTATCACTGGAACCATCATCATGAATATATAAAATCCAATTTTTATATGTTTGACCAATAATTGACAATATTTGATTTTCTATAAATCTTGAACCATTATAACTAGCCAATAATATATCAATAGTTTCCATCATTTTCTTAACCTTTATCCATAATCTCAACAAATAAATCCTCCCATTTAGAAACAACATTGGAAGCCGAAAATTTCTGTACAAAAGAATATGCTTGCTCAGCTAACTTTAATCTTTGGGAAGGATTAGACATTAATTCAGCCAATTGATTTGCATATTCATTCAAATTGAATGGAGTTACTAACAAACCAGTCTCTCTAGGAATTATTATATCTCGGACTGAAGCAAAGCTATCAAATGCCATTGGAATAACTTTATGCTGCATAGCCTCTAATAAAACCATTGGAAATCCCTCATATGAAGATGTTAAACATAATATAGCAGAAGACTCATAATAGATCCTAGGATCACATTGACCAGCAAAAAGGACTCGTTCTAATTTATGACGCTTAACATAATTACGCATATAACGTTCAAGACCACCATATCCTACAAATATCAATTCCCAATCCAAATATTGTTTATATATTCTCTTCCAGATTTTCAATAATCTGTCTGGACGCTTTTCTGTAACTCCAAATCTCCCAACATATAGTATTTGTTTCTTTTTACAATATAATGTATTTCCTGAATATGGTAATGGATTGGGTATACTTCTCAGTTTAAAAACAGAACTAGGACATATATATGACATATCCTTAATATAATTATTTGATAACAAAAGAACTACATCACTATTTTGTGTTACATATGAATATTGAGATTTCAATTTATGTAATTGAACTAGCGTTCTATATATATATCTGAGAGGGAATAATAATAATTTCATCAAATATTCACAGACATCTCGTAAAGAAAAACTCACCCATAAAGGTATCAATGCATATTGATGATGTCGAAATCCCACAAGAGGATTAGTATGAATTACTGATATAATTTTCACATTACTTCTATTTTTTATATTTAAATATAAAAAAGCCGCTTTCTCTGAACCATTTTGATTAATCACAATATCAATTTTATTTTCCAGTAAAAAAGAATTATAATAGTCTATATTCTTTTGAGAATAATAGCTAGATGTTGGAAAATAAAACTGCTTTACAGGAAAATCAAAGTTACTACATCTTTGTTCACTACTTAAATAAAAAACAGAATATCCACGATTAATCAAATGGCGTGACAATATATCTGTTACTCTCTCAACACCGCCATTTTGTGCAATAAAAGGTACGTGAAAAACAAATAAAATATTAAGTTTTCTCATTAGATAGTTATTTCTTTTTTAAAGTAATAATTCTATCCATAATAGAAATAGGTAAATACAAATAGCATACAGCCTTTAAATAAAGAATAAAGAAATTATTAATAAAATACATATATCCACTTTTGAATAACAACTCCTTCAATATATATTTTCCATCCTTATTACTTACTGTTTTCTCCCTAATCCCCTGGATAAGGACATATAAACTTAAATTTGTCATACCATAAAACAATGTTTTTTGAAGTACTTTACGATCATTTCTAAATATATCATATACCAAACTTAAACGAATTAAAAAGTCTGCTTTCTTCCATGATGTTATAGAATTAGATGATAATATAATTTCCTGTGAAGTTAACACGCAACGTCCCTTACCATTGATTCTCAAATACTCAAGAACGACGAGGAGTGGACCAATCATTGTCGTAGAATCATTACATCCTGATGATATATAAGGCCTCAATTTAGACAAATTATAAATACAAATAGACATCCAAAAATGTAAAGAGAAAATTTTATGAGATTTCAATAAAGTAACAAATTCAATAAAACTATAAGAACTAACATCAAAGGTGGAATTCATACAAATAGAAATCGCATCTGAGTTATTCTTTATAACCGATAAAACACTATTAATCGCATCTGGCAGTACAGGATCATCATCAGACAGAGTCCATACCCAATCAGTAGTTGCATACTCTAAACAACGAATGTAATTAGTAGGCATCCCAACATTTACTTTATGAGTCACGATATGAATCCTCTGTCTTTCTTCTTTCGAAAATAGCTGATAAATATTATATGAACTACAATTATCTAAAATAAGAATTTCAACCTGATCAGTTACTTGCTTTAGAAGTAACGATACTTGATCCTTCAATTTTTCAGGTCTATTATAAGTAGGAATAGCAATGGTTAAAAGTTTATCTTCAAATACTTGCATAATGCCACTTTTTTCTTTTTTGTAAAAATATTATATATATCCATACTGCGGAACATAATGTTAAGAATGTATATCCTATTACAATTCCATTAATTCCACTAATGGCTCCAAGAAATAATGTTGATACAGAACACATGATTGCAATTATTACTGATTGTATTAATAGAGGTTCCCTTTTATGGCATCTAAGATAAATAGCCCATCCTCCATATAATTGTCTCAACACAATTGTAAACATCAACATCACAGTTAATCCGTACGGCAAAAAACGATCAATTAACAAATGACCTGATATAGAAATTTTATATATGTCAATTATATATAAACCAAATATGAAAAGAAATAACACAAATATATTTATAAAAAATGATTGAAACATAGTCAGTTTAAAAATACGATCTAATTTTAGATATTCTTTGGCAGCTATCAAGCCTGAAAATAAAGGAATTTTTGTAGTTATCCAACTATCAGAAAGAGACATAATTGCATTAAGTACACTTAAAGTCATTCCCATTTGCCCTGCAACTACAGCACCCTCAGTAGCAAATAAGACTGGATTAAATAATTGAAAAATAAAATAACTACTAATCCAACTTAAAGCAATCTTCCACTGAAAAGGAAAAATTTCTTTCTTATAAGATATAACACAAGTAACCGAATTACGATAAATAGCATATAATATTTTACTAAACCTCTTATAAACAAAGCAAGTACAGACCAAAACTCCTAAAAATAAGGCAATTCCTCCTGCATACAATTTTCCACCCAAAAGAAGGGTACCAATCAAGCCGATAACAGATACACATTGCTGTATAAACTGCATTAATGCAATCTCTTTAACTTTTCCTAATCCTTGAAGAAAAGCTATAAAAGGAGATATAAAAAAATATATAGCAGTCATCAAACATAGCATCAGCCAAGGCATTCTCCATTCTACAATATTATCTTTCGAACAGAATATAAAAAATATATATCCAACTAAAGATAACACAAAAAACAAACAAATAGATAAAGTAGAATATACCTTAACAGAAAAATGCAATAAAGACGAAATCCTAGACTTTGATGTGCTACATCCAACAAATTCATTCTCCTCTAATCGTATATTAATAGCCTCATGAGCCACATATTGGCTCAAAATATTATTAAAACCTAACTCAAAGAAAATTTGAATAGCCAAAATACTAGCAAATGTAAAATAATATCCTTGTTCTATATTGGTTAATTTTTTTGTAACTAAAACAACGACCACTAGTCCCCCTATTGCCTGTACAATGCGAGCTAATCCAGTAAATAGAATAGCTTGATCAACCCCTATTTTCCTAAACAACAACCTATTAACCAAGTCCATATGAACTTCTTAACCAATTAATCATCAACTCTATCCCTGCTTCTTTCGATACCTTCGGCAGCCATCCCAAAATCCTTGTAGCTTTTTCAATATCCGCCACGAAAACCTTCTGATCACTCTCTCGCCAAGGTAATTGAGTATAGATCATCTCAATATCAAGTTTATTCTCAAGCAAATCAAACAGTTCCAACAAAGAAAGACTATTTTCTATACCACCTCCAATATTAAACACCTCGCCATAAGCTTTGTCAATGTCCTTTGCTGTAAAATACAAATTCACAACATCCTCACCATGAAGAACATCACGGACCTGTTTACCGGTACCCGAGATTGTAAAAGGTTCTTGCAAAGTATGGTTCTTGATCTCCAGAGCTTTCTGACAGAACCAGCCAATCCACCCCTGATCGTAGGTAGCGTGCTGATTACTGCCGTACATGGAAGAATGACGGAAAACAATCGTCTTTAAACCATAGATACGATGGAAGTCCAGCAGGTATTGATCGGCACAACCCTTCGAACAACCGTAAGGAGAGTGAAAATCCAAAGAAATCGATTCAGGAAAGCCATTAGGGTATTCTTCGCAAACATAACGGGTAGACTCTTCCCTGAAATGCAAATACTCAAAATCACCGTAAACCTTATTCGTCGAAGAATACAGGATTACAGAATCCGGAGAATACTTACGGACAGCATCCAGTAAATTGAATGTTCCCAAAGCATTTGTTTCGTAGTCCAACCGAGGATTGGAGATGGAGGTGGTCATCGCAACCTGGCCCGCCAAATGAAAAATATAATCCGGCTGCACCTCCTTTATTACCGTTTCGACATCGTTGGTATTACGGGTATCATAAGGATAATATGTAAAGTCACCTTTCGTACGTAACCACTCAAGATTTGAACTGCTGCCATAACGAAATAAATTGTCCAAGACAAAGAGTTTTTCACCTCTCTTTAGCACCTCCGCTGCAAGATTGCTCCCTATAAAACCGCATCCGCCGGTTATCAAATACTTCATAGTTATTGTTTTAAATAATCAGTTAGTCTTTTTTCGTTATCAAAATGGATATTGCATCCCGTTATTGATGATAGTTTAGCTATGGAGCATTTAAGATCCATAGCTTCATTCTCCCGATAGGGTAAAGCACCGTAATTCACATCCGATGACGAGTGAAGATATGCTTTACAATGCTCGATAATCTGTTTCAAAGAAATACTTTCTCCGCTACTCACATTCACAATCTCCCCAAGACATTTGAAATGGTTCTGTAAAAGGGATTCTATTGCACAAGAGAAGTCATCCACATAAATAAAATCTCTTTTCTGTTCACAGGGGGAAACATTCAAAGGAAGCCCGGATCTCAGTTGCCCGACAACATAGGGGATGAATTTATCCTTATTCTGAAGCGGACCAAACAAATTACCGGGTCGGACAACCATTATCGGAAAGCCATAATTCCGATACAACATCATGGATGTATTGGTTGTCAATTGCTTGACCAAGGCATACGGAGAGTTAGGACACTCACGGTCTTCCTCCCGAAAGGGAGATTGTTCAGAACCATACTCTTCAGAACTGCCGAACTGAACAAAAAGTTTCAACAAGGATTCTTCTTTGAAACGTTCATACAGATTGAGAAGGATCTTTAAGTTGGACGAAATTAGTTCATCAAACAAGGACATATTCCGCTCCGCCGTCACTATCGAAGCAAGATTTATGATATAATCAGGTGATGGTACATCCTGTGGGATACGTTGACTTACCAAATCCAGTTCCGTTGTTTCAATGGAGGGACAAGATGTAAAGAAGGGCTGATCAATATACTTATCAAATACATGCACATGATATTTTTGAGACAGGTATTGTGCCAGGTTCTTGCCGATAAAGCCGCTCCCTCCAATCAGGAATACTGTTTCCATCTTATTTCTGTATAAAATTAACTATCTGGTCAACACAAACATCATACACCTCTTCTTCCCGGTATCTTTTATACCAGTCCACCGTCAACTCAACCGTCTGCTCAATATTCATCTTCGGCTCCCAACCTAAACGGAATTTTGCCTTCGAAATATCCAGCATCAACAACTTCGCTTCATGCAACGCATGCGGATCAGAAAGGTCACGAAGTTCACCGGAACCGTAATTATTCACTACTTTCGTAGCCACATCCCATACAGTAGAGATTGACTCGGCTCTCGGACCGAAGTTCCAGCCTTCACAGTATCTCGTAGGATCACTCCACATCTTCTGCGCGAGCAGCATATAACCGCTCAACGGTTCAAGTACATGCTGCCAGGGACGGATAGCTTTCGGACTTCGGATATCGATAGCCGCTCCAGATTCCAAAGCCTTGATGCAGTCCGGAATGATACGGTCTAAAGCCCAGTCTCCACCACCGATAACGTTACCAGCTCTTACACTGGCGATGGATTTTCCGTGTTTATCGTATTGCTCGGGGTGAAAGAAAGAGCGACGCCACGAAGCAATCGCGATCTCAGCCGCCCCCTTACTGCTGGAATAAGGATCGTAACCGCCCATAGCCTCGTTTTCACGGTAACCCCAGATTTGCTCCTTATTCTCGTAACATTTATCTGTGGTAATCATCACACCTACCTTCACGCTATCCGTAGAACGGACTGCCTCAAGAACATGGATTGTTCCCATTACATTGGTTTCGTAGGTTTCAACAGGGATGTCATAACTCAAGCGAACCAGAGGTTGGGCAGCAAGATGAAAAACAATCTCAGGTTGATATTCCTGAAAGATAGCCTTTAGACGCTCACCATTGCGGATATCGGCACGAAGGTCGGCCTTAATTTTCTCGCCGATACCGGAAAGTACGAAATTGTCTCGAGCCGTAAAAGGGTCTTGAGCCACACCAATCACCTCGGCCCCCAATTCATGCAACCAGATGGAGAACCAGCTACCTTTAAAACCGGTATGACCGGTGACAAGGACACGTTTGCCCCGATAAAAATTATCAAATATATCAATTCCCATACGGCTTACCACACTTTCCAGGGAGCAACTCCCTGATCCCACATTTCATTCAATTCTGTATTGTCTCTCAGAGTATCCATCGGTTTCCAGAAACCCGTATGGCGGAAAGCGTGCATCCGGCCCGCCTTGGCTATAGACTCGAGGGGCTGACGCTCAAAGATGGTGGAGTCACCCTCAGGGATATAATCAAACACTTCGGGTTCACACACAAAATAGCCCGCATTGATCCAATTACGGTCACCGTCGGGCTTCTCCTGGAAAGAGAGGACCTTGTCCGTATCGAGATCGAGCTGCAGGGCGCCGAACTTACCACCGGGTTTGTAGGCCGTAAGGGAAAGGAGGCAGCCCGAAGACTCGTGAGCCTTCAGGGTATCACCGATGTTCAGGTCGGTGACACCGTCACCATAGGTCAGCAGGAAACGTTCGTTCCCGAGATATTTCTGTACACGCCGGATACGCCCGCCCGTTTGGGTGTTCAGCCCGGTATCGACCATCGTGACTTTCCAGTTCTCGGAATGGTTATCCAGAATGGTGGTCGTATTGTTGGAAAGGTCCACGGTCATATCACTGTTATGGCGGAAATAGTTGGCGAAATACTCCTTGATGATATATTGTTTATAACCGCAGCAGATCACGAAATCGTTGATGCCGTAATGGCTGTAGGTTTTCATGATATGCCAGAGGATAGGTTTACCACCGATCTCCACCATAGGTTTGGGGATCAGGTTAGTGGCTTCGCTCAGGCGGGTACCGAAGCCACCGGCTAAAATGACGGCTTTCATTATGCTTGACAGATTACTGAAGGTTAATAACCGGAAATTACTTGCGGGAAGAGACAAAGTCACGGATCGTACCGATCATGTGGTCGAGCATGACACGGGTCATGCCCGGATAGACACCGATCCAGAGGGTATGATTCATAACGTAATCAGTACCTTCCAGATTGCCGATTACGCGGTAGCCCTCACCCGTGGAGCGCATTTCATCAAAGGCGGGATGCTTCAGAAGATTGCCCGCAAACAGGTTGCGTGTCTGGATCTTCCTGCTCTCCAGGTGTTGGGAAAGGTCGTTACGGGTGAAGCCAGCATCTTCCTTCACCGAGATAAGGAAACCGAACCAGCTCGGGTTGGAGTTCTTCTGCGCTTCGGGAAGGATAAGGCCAGATGTACCCGCAAGGCCTTCTTTCAGGTAGGCGAAATTTGACCGCCGGGCTTCGACAATGGAGTCCAGCTTCTCAAGCTGGGCACAGCCGATGGCAGCCTGCATATCGGTCACTTTCAGGTTATACCCGAAATGGGAATAAACATATTTATGGTCGTAACCTACCGGAAGGTCGCCGAACTGTTTGCTGAAACGATATTTGCACGTGTTGTCAACGCCCCCGATACACCAGCAGTCACGGCCCCAGTCACGGAAAGAGTTCACCAGTTTGTGGAGCAGAGGATCATCGGTATAGACAGCGCCCCCCTCTCCCATCGTCATGTGGTGCGGAGGATAGAAACTGCTCGTGCCGATATGGCCGATCGTACCTGTTTTCTTTTCCACACCGCCGATTGTATAAGTAGAGCCAAGGGCATCGCAATTATCCTCTACCAACCAGAGGTTATGTTTATCACAGAAATCTTTGACAGCCTGCAAATCAAACGGGTTACCCAAAGAGTGGGCAATCATTACCGCTTTAGTTTTGGGAGATAATGCGGCTTCCAGTTGAGTCACGTCGATATTGTACTCGGGGATGGTGACATCCACAAAAACAGGGACCGCACCATACTGGATGCAGGGGGTCACCGTTGTGGGAAAGCCGCAGGCTACCGTGATCACTTCATCGCCCCGCCTGATCCTGCGCTCACCCAACTGCGGGGAGGTCAGGGCCATAAAGGCGAGAAGGTTGGCCGAAGAGCCCGAATTGGTCAGGGAGCAATACTTCACACCCAGCCATTCGGCAAAACGGATTTCAAACTTCCGGGCCCAAGGACCGGCGGTCAGCCAGAAATCAAGGGAGGAGTCAACCAGATTCACCAGTTCGCGGTCATCGAAATAACGGCCACCGTAGTTGACAAAACTCTTACCGGGTTCAAAGAATTGGGATTGTCCGTGAACCTCTTTGTAGTATTCCCGGGTTAAATCGAGAATTTGTTGCTTCAATAGATCTTTTTGAGACATATCGTATAATTATTTTTCTTATTTCTGTTTTTTATCTCTTACCCTGTCAAACCATAAATTCAGTCCCACCCACACAGCAATATCCGCCAAAAGCATCACCGTGTTGTCAACCACCGGAACCAACAGAATATTCACCGCACTAAATGCACAAGAAATCAGCAAGATCGTTATCATCGCCTTTCTTGGTGTGAAACCCATTGCCAGGAACTTATGATGAATATGGTTCTTGTCCGGTTCGAAAGGGCTCTTGCCACTGCGAACACGAACCATCACCACACGGATCACGTCGAACGCAGGGACAATCAGCGTACTGAAAGCAATCACGAAAGCACCTTCGGTATACGGGGTGACATCCGGATTGTACTGGCTGTATTTGATGGCAAGGAAAGAGAGCACATAGCCCAAAGTCAGGCTGCCCGTATCACCCATAAAAATCTTACGGGCACGTTCCGCACTGCCGAAGACGTTATAGTAAAAGAAAGGGACCAGCACACCGAACGTGGCAAAGGCGAGCATGCTGTACGTCCAAAGTTCTTTCTGCATGAACAGGAAGCCGAAGACAAGCAGGGCAACGCTGCTCAGACCGGAAGCAAGACCGTCGATACCGTCAATCAGATTGATGGCATTGGTGACAAAGACAACCAGAAGAACCGTAAAAGGCATACCTATCCAGGCAGGAAGGGCATACAGACCGAAAAGCCCGTAGAAGTTATTGATCCAAAGGCCGGCCAGGGGAAAAAACGAGGCACAGATGATCTGGATCACAAATTTCTGACGATAGCGCACTCCGACAAGGTCATCGGCGATACCCGTCAGATAAAGCAAAGTCATCCCACAGACCAGAAACATGCACTCGGGCAGCAAGTACACCGCACGGAGGGCAGGAACATCATAACCCATCAGAATGCGAAGTGCGAACACACCGCAAGAGGATAACAGGATGGTGGGAAAGAAAGAGACACCGCCCAAACGGGGAATGGCACGTTTATGAACCTTGCGCTCACTCGGCATATCGAAAAGCTTCTTCCGCAAAGAGATAAGCAGGATGCGGGGAATGATAAGCCGGGCAATCGAAGCAGAGATGACAAAAGCCAATATGATGAAAAGGATATTCAAGACAAAGGGGATTTAGGTTATATACAGTGTTGTGTCGAAAAAGAAAAGAGTTCACTCCTCTACTTCCCAGTTGGGATAAGGATTCTCTTCAAGGCTGCGGAGTTGTTCGGCAATCTCACATTCATCGCCGGAAAGGGCACGTCCTCCCCAACTGTCGATGATGCTGTGTGCCTCACGGGAGAGGTCGTCGTCAAATACTTCGCCATAGCAATAAGTCAGAAGCTGCACCTTCAGCAAAGAAGCGGGCAGGCGGTCGAGCACTTCCCAACAACGGTTCAGGATCTGCTGGATGCGGACTTCCTTGTCACCGTTATTGTAGATCGTCGCGTTATAACCCATCAGAAGCGAAAGGCACAAACGGGCTTCTTCCTCGTCGGTGGAGCCATGATGGGGATATAAAGTGTTGGCACGGCTGAGTACATCACCGTTCAACCGGCTGAAGTGGTCGCTGTAGATGGGGCTGCCATCGGAACCCAGATACAGAAGTTCGTGCGCCAAGGTGTACAAAGCGGTAATTTGAGAATCTAAAGAGTTCATGGGAATATTTACTATTTACGATTTACTGTCTGCTATTTTACTGTTTAAAGATCGAGCGGCTCGATTAGAGAAGGATGGATGTAGGTGGTGGCAACGGCCATCACTCCCTGAATGGAAACCATCACGCGACGGTCGTTTTTCACACGGATGAACTCACCTTCGACACCGGCAAAAAGCCCACCCGTCACACGCACACGCTGTCCTTTACGGAAGGCTACAGCGGAAGGCTCCAGGTAAACCAGTTGCTGCTCGTAACTGCCGGCAACCGCCATGAAGCTGCGCATCTGGGAGTCCGGAACAACAATCGGCTGGCGACTTTCCCGATCCATGATATAACGGATCGGAAGGGATACACCCATCTCTTCTTTGATACGGTCGATACGTTCACGGCACGAACGGACGAATACCAGATTATGAACAGCGGGAACCAGTTTACGTACTCGGCGTTCGTTCTTCACGATATACTCGTAGCGCATCGGGATGAAATTCTCGATGGATTCGCTGTCAAGGTACGTTTTCAAAGAAAGTTCGCGGCTGTAGGTGACTCGCACAGCATACCAATGGATGTTGTCGGATTCCTTCACTAAAGGGTATTCTTTGGGGACACCGGAGTACGAAAGTACCTCCCGGTCAGATGATGTAATGCGAATATCAGTATTACTTGCATTCATGTGATCTCAAGACTCTCCCCTATCACAGCAGGAGAACGATGAAATGTTATGTAAGTACCCTGAAATTGACCATTTCCAGGAAACGGAAGGATTTCAGAGATAAAGCTCTATGAACGAATGAATTAGAAGTCATTGATGTTTCAAAAAACGTTCGTTTGTTTAAACACCATTTTTGACAGAATTTTAAAATCTCCAAAAAGAAAAATTCAAAAAGAGAAAAGCTAATTTAAAAATTCTAATAATTAATTGATTTACAAACAAATAAAAGCATTCAAAAAGGAACAAATAAATTTATTTATAAAAATATTTTGCTATAATAAAAATGCTGTTTACCTTTGTTCCATTGAACGAACGTTTTTTGAAACATACTCTTTTCTATTTACACTAAAATCCCCCTATTCACCGACGCCCTTTATATAATCGCGCACACGCGTACACGCATAATACTCTCTTTTTAAACTGATTTTACCCTGTCATGGAAACAGGTCAGGTATACTTAACCTATTTTCAGGACGGGGTGAAACATCAATTAAAAGTAAACAATATACGCGTATATAACGGATTATATACTAAAAACAGTTAATTTTGCCTTCGTAATAATAAATCATATTAGACAAAATGAGCAAAAAAAACCGAATGAAGGAATGATTCTCAACATAGAAGACATTCCTTATGTAGTAATTACAAACGGAAAAACTGACGAGAGTAAGAGAATTTTAGAAACACTGGAAAAGAAACCGGAAAAACTCGACATAACTACTCACAGAGAGCTGGTTATCCTCTTTTTCTTATGGTTGAATTACCAGCAAAAAGGAACGAAAAAGCGCAAAGGAATCCGTGAATTGGCACATATCATGTACCGTATGCTATACTTCGGACAGAAACAAAACCCCACAAAGGAAATGTCAGTACAATCCATTGAAACAGAAATATTTAACACACTAAAATTTCTGAAAGAGGAGAAAAAGGGAACGGATAAAGATCTGGGAACAAACATCTTAGACGAAATAAAGACATTCTTCAAAGAAAACGTCTAACAAGGTTTATAAAATCATCCCTAATTTTACAGCCGCAGACACTTACGTCGAGCTTTAAAAAAGACAGAAAAATGGAAAACATTAGTATTACTACTTACAGGGGCTTCAGCAAAGTAAAAGGGAGATGCTCCCTGAATGAATTAATCGAAAAGGTACGCAGCAGTCGCTATGCCGCCCTGATTGAGAAAATAGGAAGGCTTATCAGTGAAGGGAAAACCAAGGAAGCGGAGAACGTAAAACGGCAGCTGGACTACTTCACCGTCACGGCAAACTACCACGAATGCAGGCTGGCGCATAGTATCGCCGCATACAATGACATCATCACCATCGACCTGGACCATCTGCCCGAAAAGGAACTGGACCGGATACGGGCCCTGATAGAAACAGACGAAGCGACACTCGCCTGTTTCCTCACCGCCAAGCAACACGGATTCAAGGTGCTCGCCTATCCGGTAAGCCTCGAAGCGGAAGGGTGGCGAAACGCATTCTTCCGGACACCGGCAATCACTTACAGCCGGTTGGAGCAGTATCACGCGGGAATGTACGAACTGGCCCGTAAACACTACGAGAAACTTCTGGAGACGGAAGTGGACACCAGCGGAAAGGACTTGTCGAGAGGTGTCTTCGCTTCGTATGACCCGAGGGCGTTTTACTCTCCCCGGCGGGTGGCACACATCCCGCAACGGACATTCACCATCGAAGCCCCCGAACCTGCACGGAGGGGAAGGCAGAAGGAAGAGCCCGCAACGGACCCAACAGGGGAAGTCAGCGCCTACACGTGCATGGAATTCAACAAATGCCTCAGCTCTACCCGCAGGCTGATGAAATACACAGAGGGAAACCGCAATTCGTTCCTCTTCACCCTGGGAAACAAATGTTTCCGAAAGGGACTTGAAGAGGCGGAAGTCAAGCATCTGGCAGCAGTGAAATTAGGGGAGAACGGACAGATGGATACAGACACCCCCATCGCGAACGCCTACACATATACGGACAGAACGGAACGGGCAGAGGAGAAAAAAAAGATACCGCCCGTGGAACAGGTGATAGAGTATCTGGACAGGAATTACGCTTTCAGGAGAAATACGGTACTCGACCGACTGGAAATGTGCGACTTGTCCAAAACGAAGGAGGTAAAATCATTCTACGCCATGCGGAACAAGGATCTCAACTCCATCTTCCTGAACATCAGCAGACAGGGCATCGTCTATCCGCTCAACAGCCTGAAGTCGGTCATCGACTCGGACTATACACCGGAGTTCAATCCCTTTACCGACTACTTCGGAGGAAACGTGCGGTGGGACAGGACAACCGACCACATCGGGAAACTGGCGGACACCATACAGGCGGAGGATCAGGAATTCTGGAGGGAAGGATTCCGGCGCTGGATCGTAGCCATGGTGGCCTCGGCGCTCCAACCGGGTAAAGCCAACCAGCAAGCCCTGGTGCTGCACGGGGCGCAGGGAAAAGGAAAAAGTACCTGGATACGGCACCTGCTGCCCCCCGAACTCGGAGAATATTACCGCAACGGAATGATAGACCCGGCAAACAAGGATGACCTCTTGCTGCTATCCACCCGGCTGCTGATCAACATGGAGGAGTTTGAGGGTGTGAAGACAGGAGACATCGCCGAACTCAAACGGATCATCGGACAGGAGAACGTCACCATCCGGAAGGTATACGACACTCAGGCGCAGCTTTATCCCCGGAGGGCATCGTTCATCGGCAGCACCAACAACATGCAGTTCCTCAGAGATTACGGAGGAAACCGGCGCTTCCTGGTCATTCCCGTAAAAACCATCGACTACCGCACTCCGGTAGACCACAAAGGGGTATACGCACAGGCGGTGCAACTGATAGAAGACGGTTTCCGCTATTGGTTTGAAGGAAACGAGATAGACGACATCAACACCCGAAACGAACGCCACCGCATGAAAGACCCACTGGAAGAGAACCTGTATGTTTACTTCCGTCCGGCAGGAGAAAAGGACTTTGAGGTGAAATGGAAACCCGCCGCCGCAATACTGGCTACTCTATCTGTATACGGACGGACACAAGCCAACGCGCAAACGCAACAAGTGTTGGTACAGATTCTGGAAAGGGATGCCTTCGGCAAGCGTGTAAACGTCCATGGCATTACGGAGTATGCCGTAGTGGAACTCAGCCAGCAGGAGGTGAGCGAAAACTTCAGGAAAAGGGAGAAGGGAAAGGAGATGGAAGAGTTACCGTTTTAAAAGTATCGGAAAGAAGGAGATAGAAGAGAAATGCCCCGTAACAATATATGTTATTTCGATTACATATATTGTTACGGGGCAGGACATATATTGGCGTTTTATTGACAAAAAGATATTAGCTGTTTTGATTAAAATCAATACCTATTATTTTTAAACTTGTGCATAAATTGCACAAGTTCAACTTCTTATCAAATCCTCCGAACCAATACCGGTATTGGTTTCTCTCTAATTTTATGCTCCCGGTTCTCCCATATATCGAAAGATCAGACGAACTTCCTTGGGCGTAAATGAATGGCGGTATTTATAGTATCCCACCTCCTCGAGCGCAGCCATCAGGAGTTTGTTGTGCCGCATCCAACGGCTGAGATTATTGAGGGCGGCATTTTCAGACAAATGGGGTGCATAAAGCAGAGCCAACTCGACTTTTGTATATACACGGATAGGAAACTCTCTCTCGTCATCTTCTAAATCTTTCATGTTTTTCTATTTTAAATTAATAAATAATCGGAACTTTACAATAGCATAAAGATAACAAAAACAAACGACATATCATAGCAGAAGTCATACTATTTCACAAAACATTCATTGATTTTCCATCTTTTATCCATACCGCCTCAACCCACGTCAACAAGCACAAAACAGGGGTTACAAAGCGGTATCTTTGACATACCGGAAGAAAGGGAAAGAGCTCGTCCGACCTTCCGGATGCATTCTTAATTATTAACCATAAAAAATTATCGGACAATGGCAGTTCCATACAAAAAAATCGCGAGAAAGGATCCGCGAAAAGCGGATGCTATAGAGAAATTTTATCCGCAACTGGTCACCTTAGGTCAAAGCGCAAGCCTGGAAAGCATTGCGTACGAAATGAAGGAGAAGAGTTCGTTATCATTGGGAGATATCAAAAGTGTACTCACCAATTTTGTAGAGGCGATGCGTACCTCACTCTACAACGGGCAGTCGGTCAATATCCGGGATTTCGGAGTATTCAGCCTTTCGGCACGCACCAAAGGGGTGGATGCGGAAAAAGACTGTACGGCCAAAAACATAATGGCGGTGAAAATAAACTTTCGTCCGTCGTCGAGCGTACGTCCGAACCTGACATCGACCCGGGCCGGTGATAAAATCGAATTCATCGATATCAAAGCCGCACTGGAAGGAAAGGAAACGGGAAAAGACGGTGACGGAGACATTGTGGATGACCCAACGGCATAAATCAGAATCACATGAAAGGAGGTGTAGAAAAATGAAGAAATCAAACTGGAACACAATTTTAAAAGTAATGATCGCAGTGGCATCTGCCATACTGGGAGTCCTTGGAGGAAATGCGATGAACTTGTAGGCAACGAAAGCTAAAAGGGATGTGTCATAACTCTTTTCACCACGGAGTAGCACAGAGTATCACAGAGTCTTTTTATTAATAATCAACAACTTAAAATCACCTCTGTGTCACTCTGTGGTGGGTTTTGATACATCCTCTTCAGTTTTCGTACTATCAACCGTTTCCGATCTTATTTTGCTACCATCACCTCGACATCATATCCCATAAACAGTCCGTTTTCTATAACACCCGTCACCGACTTGATTTCTTTTTCAAGAGACGAATGAATATTGCTGAACCAGGCATCGAGAATCAAGTTTCCACTTTCGGTGATCACAGGGCCATCTTTACCTTTAGCCGGCCTCAGTTGGGTATGTGAAGCACCCATTGCCCGGATTTCCCTCTCTACGTAGGGCAAAGCCATCGGAAAGACTTCGACGGGGACAGGAAAACGGCTTCCCAGAAAAGAAACCTGTTTGCTTTCGTCCACCAATATGAAAGTACGGTTGCTGCTGCTTATCAGCAGCTTCTCCTTGAACAGCGCTCCGCCTCTTCCCTTGATCAGATTGCGGTCGGGATCTACTTCATCTGCTCCATCGAAGGTCCAGTCGGGACGGCACATCCATAAAGTAGTCTGCGGAATGCCCAAGCGGACACATTCCATCGATATCTCCATCGAAGCAGGAATCACGGTGACGTGCAGATTCTCCGTACGTATCCTTTCGGCAATAGCGAGCAATGCTAGATATACGGTCGATCCGGAGCCAGCCCCAATGACCTCGCCTTCTTGTACGCGCATGGCAATCATACGGGCCAACCTCTCTTTACTCTCCCGGTTGGTTATCGTGTCCGACCATTGGAGATGTTCCATCAAACTACTTTCCCATTTCATAATAAAACCTGTTTATAACAGATAACAACTTATTTCACCCTACGGTTCAGCTGGTTATTGGCTTTTGAGGGTTTCGACTTTCCGATCCGCTTACCGGTAGGTTTCTTGCCTCCCGAAGCTTTGGGACGTCCGCTACCCGGACGGTCATTGCTATTTCCGCTCTTCTTCATAAAAATCTTCATTATAATATTTACCTAAATACCTGCGGGCTATGAAATCCCAGTTCTCGTGCAACAGCCTCCTGCCATCCCCGAAAGGAAAAGCAACCTCCGGCAATAAGCCGTGCTGCATGGCATAGTGTAACAAGTCGATGGGACAAAGCCCCGGAACATAAAACAATTCGGCCCCTTCTTGTTCGGCAATCTCCGGATTATATTCCGGATTTCGTTCGTCGTGGAAACAAGCGGCAATATTGGGAGCCAGCAAGACACCTTTCGGATTGGCAAAAAACACAAAATCTTCTTCATCGGCCAACTCGGGCATTAACGAATCTTCTTCATCGGCCCACTTCAACGCATCGACACAGAAGCGACGCAAATCAACATAGTCTTTTAAATATACAATCTGTTTTCCTCCGGAAGCACTCAGGAAGTTCGCTACATCACGGGGGAGATTCATTTCCGGCAAGACATCCAAAACAGGACCCGGAGAGGGTAACAAGGCACGGACATCCGGAAACCACTCCGTGGATTCATCACCGGTAAGGGGAGCCTGTTCAAAATGGGCATCGAGCACCGCATATACATCGGATGCGAGCTGAAGCAGAGAACTGTCAAACGGATTCCAAGGAGACGGAGAACTATCCGTGACGGGAGAAAGAAGCGTCCACAGCAGAAAAGATACATCCTCGGGATTTATTTCATCATCGGCATACGACTCTGTCAGTGTGTAAAAAGGCAGGAAACGTCCATACAACTGTTTATGCAACCGGATGAATGTATTCCAGCTACCGGAATTATTCACACAATCTTCCAGATACCAAGTGAAATAGAGAACAGCCCGGTTCTTATGAATCATCTGTCCGGTAAGCTCCGACTTCTCAAATACGGGCAACAGCCTGTTGGCAAAATCCACGTACCACTGATCGGTATCTGCCGATTGCATGCGTGGATGGGCTTCCATCCACTGTTGACGATATATTTTTTGCAATTTCATGAATTGGAGTGTTGATTTACGGAAACAAATGTACTTCTTTTCTGATAAGATTAGCTACATTTGCGGCAATTAATGAACTTTACGGCAATGGATATTACGCTCAGAACGCTCACGGAAAACGACTTGCCTTTTGTAAAAGACATCTACGATTATTACACCCTCCACACGACAGTGGTGTACTTTGTACACTGCGCCTCCATCGACGAACTGAAAAACTACATCCCCGTAGGCGATCCCGTCTACCGGTCGTTCATCATTGAAACTCCCGAAGGAACTCCTTGCGGATTCTGCTACTTCGCACGTTTCAAGCCCCGAGAAGCCTTCCGCATTTCGGTAGAACTGACCCTCTACCTGAAACCGGAGTTCACAGGTCAGGGGTATGGAAAACAAACCATACTCCGGCTGGAAGAGATCATCCGGCAAGAAGGCTTCAGCAATATAATGGCACTGGTTTCGGGAGAAAACGAAGCCAGCATACGCCTATTTGAGAGATGTGGCTTCGAGTGTTGCGCAAACATCCGGCAGGTAGCGGAAAAGTTCGGCAAAAAACTGGATTTGAGGATGTATCAGAAAATTATTTCAGACAATTCATACCTCACTCCCTGAAAGTCATGAAAGCCGATGATAAAAACACATCCACACAAAAAGTTCTCTTCAAATCTGAAGGCACGATTAGATAAAGAACTATAAATGAGGAAACATTACGTGGCAATATTTGTATATATAGAAAATTATAGATAATTTTGCCACAGAATATAGAAGAAGAGCAGAATGAAAACGGTTAATCAAATTATTGGAGAGAATCTAAAAAAGATTAGAGAGTTATCCGGTTTTACGCAAGAACAAGTAGCACGATCTATTAATATAGAACGCTCTACTTACAGCAATTACGAAGGAGGAACAAGAGAGGTTCCTTATACTATTTTGGAAGATATCTCAAATTTATTCGGCTGTGAACCTTTTATATTGTTTGAGGACAATATTCAGACGAATAATGAAATCATGGCTACAGCTTTCAGAATTTCAGATTTAGGAGAAAATGACCTGAAAGAAATAGCTGCTTTCAAGGATATCGTAAAGTCTTATCTCAAAATGGAACGCATTGCCCAAAATGAAGCCGAATAAATTTATCATAGAGAAGCAAGTCTCAGAATTTCGCACGGACAATGGGCTTAGTGCCACCGAGCCCATCACCTTGAAAAGTTTACTTTTGAAACTAAACATACTCACTGTTTTCAGACCTTTATCCGACAACTTCTCAGGAATGTGCTTGAAAGATAATTCAGAGCACCGTTTCATGCTTATCAATTCTAATCAACCACGAGGAAGGCAACACTTTACGATAGCTCACGAATTATACCACCTTTATATAGAGAAAAAACCGACTCCTCACAAATGTAATCCGGGATGTGGCAGCAAAGATCCGATAGAACAATGTGCCGACATGTTTGCTTCCTCTCTATTAATGCCGGAGGGCGGTATATGCCAGTTAATACCTGAAATGGAATTAAAAACCAAAAACATCTCGATGGCAACAGTCCTAAAACTTGAACACTATTTTTCCGTTTCCCGTTCCGCTCTATTGTATAGATTACAAAATATCGGACTTATAACAGAAAGTACACGTTCCAAATTGGCAGAAATAAAAGTAAAATACTCTGCCAAATGTTTCGGATATGACACAGCCTTATACGAACCGGCCAACGAAGGACTGGTTATCGGTGATTTTGGTGAAAAAGCCCGCAAGCTATTCGAACAGGAAAAAATTTCAGAAGGTCACTATATAGAGTTACTCCATAAAATAAACATCAATGGAACACAAGAAAACGAAGATAGTACTCGATGCTGATGTAATTATCCATTTCATGGAGGCTAATTATTTCTCAATATTACCCGATATATTTCCGGAGTACGAATACTTGATATTGGATGTGGTATATAATGAAATTTCCCAAAATTCCGGTACAAAAGATTTTATAGATAAGTATCTCCATTTCTTCCCTAAATTGAAAAAAGAGTTTTTTTCCCCAAAGAGGGAATCAATGAAAGAGTTCTTTTTATTGCAACGCACTCTGGGAAAAGGAGAAAGTGCATGCATGATCTATTGCAGAGACAACCGAGACGTATTGGGGAGCAGTAACCTGAAAGACATAAAAGAATATTGCTCCAAGAATAATATTACCTATCTGACTACACTTGATTTTTTATATTATGCTTACTGCAGAAAGAAAATGACAGAGCAGGAGTGTAAGGAATTCATGCAGGAAGTAAATAATGCGGGAAGTAAACTTCCAATCATCGACATAACCCAATATGCATGTACCGTACAAATTTAAACTCACACATTTCAAGAAAACAAGACCAACACAACGACAAAGCCCTATCGCAGATTACATAAACAATCACATTTCCTTCCTCTACGCTGTAACTCTATTATGCAATCTGCGACAGCAATGCCCCTTCCGTCCGCTCTCAGAGTCTTTTTAAAGCCAGCTTAATGACTTTCTCCACCGGAGCATCGGGCTCTTCCTTCAGAATGGCAAGCACCACTTTCTGAGAAGGCGCTGCGGCAAAGCCCAGCATCGTCAAGGCGGCAACGGCTTCTTCCTGCACTTCCGCATTCATGGCCGGAAGCAATGTACCGGTCACTCCTCCGGTGGCAGCAGCCACAGCACCCGTTTTAATTTTGTCTTTCAAATCGACAATGACCCTTTGCGCTGTTTTCAGTCCGATACCCTTCACCGTCTTCAGCATATTGGCATTTTCGGTACTGATCACATTTACCAGTTCGGCCGGTGAAAGAGCGGAAAGAATCATGCGGGCCGTGTTTCCTCCAATGCCCGAAACGGAAATCAGCAGCAGGAAAAGTTCCCGTTCCTGCTTGTCGACAAAGCCATATAAAACGTAAGCATCTTCGCGGATGGCTTCGTAGATATAGAGTTTACAACTGCTCTTACCCTGAATGGCAGAATAAGTGTTGAGTGATATATTAACGGCATATCCTAATCCGTTACAATCGATAACTGCGGTTGCCGGACTCAGTTCGGCAATCTCGCCTTTGATGTATTCTATCATAATGGTTATAATCAGAACGCAAAGATAATAAATATTGTGCTTCACGAACCTTGAATAACAAAAACTAACTTTAACACCCCTAAGAGACTCAAAAACAAAGAAAATGACTAATTTTGCAACCGAAATAAAGAAATGTGTTAAACAAAACCAATAAAAAGATGAAAAAAGTAAGAGCAGCCATCGTAGGTTATGGCAATATTGGTCGTTATGTGCTGGAAGCCCTCCAAGCGGCTCCCGATTTTGAGATAGCAGGTGTGGTTCGTCGTGCAGGTGCCGAGAACAAACCGGCTGAACTGAATGATTACGCAGTAGTTAAAGATATAAAGGAACTTCAGGGAGTAGACGTGGCTATTCTTTGTACTCCGACCCGCAGCGTTGAGAAATACGCAAAAGAAATCCTCGCAATGGGAATCAATACAGTGGACAGTTTCGATATCCACACCGGAATCGTAGATCTCCGCCGTGAACTGGGTGCTTGTGCCAAAGAACACGGGGCGGTATCGATCATCTCGGCCGGATGGGATCCGGGAAGCGACTCCATCGTACGCACCATGCTCGAAGCAATCGCCCCCAAAGGCATCACTTACACCAACTTCGGTCCGGGTATGAGCATGGGCCACACGGTAGCCGTGAAAGCAATCGACGGAGTGAAAGCGGCTTTGTCAATGACCATCCCCACAGGAACGGGAATCCACCGCCGCATGGTATACATCGAACTGAAAGACGGATATAAATTTGAAGACGTGGCAGCCGCAATCAAATCGGACGCTTATTTCGTGAATGACGAAACCCACGTAAAGCAAGTGCCGAGCGTGGATGCACTCTTGGACATGGGACACGGTGTAAACCTGACCCGCAAAGGTGTATCGGGAAAAACCCAGAATCAGTTGTTCGAATTCAACATGCGCATCAACAATCCCGCACTGACCGCACAGGTACTGGTATGCGTGGCACGCGCTTCGATGAAGCAGCAACCGGGATGCTACACCATGGTGGAAGTACCGGTAATCGACCTGTTGCCGGGCGACCGCGAAGAATGGATCGGACATCTGGTATAAATCTGCTGCCTGATACAAGATACTTCTAAAAAGGAAAGGATGACCGCAGATTTTAAGAGGGTGTGTCGAAACTCTCAAATCTGCGGTCATCTTATTAAATTGCTACCACATCACCTATATACACACGAATGGAGAACAAGCGATATTCACACGGCGAAGAATTATCCAACACCCTGAGTCATGGTGCAGGTATTCTGTTAGGTATCACCGCAGGATATTTTCTGTTGGAAAAAGCACTTGCCAACCCACATCCCCATTGGGCGGCAGGTTGTGTGCTGGTCTACCTGGCGGGAATGCTGGCATCCTATATCAGTTCGACCTGGTATCACGGTTCAAGACCCGGCAGCCGTAAAGAACTTCTCCGCAAATTCGACCACGGCGCCATCTACCTGCACATAGCAGGCACTTATACCCCGTTTACCTTATTGGTATTGCGCCATGCCGGTGGCTGGGGCTGGGGAATATTCGCTTTCGTATGGCTGTCGGCCATCGTAGGCTTCATACTGGCTTTTAAAAAGCTGAAAGAACACAGTAATCTTGAAACAGTCTGCTTCGTCGGAATGGGTTCTGCCATCCTGGTAGCCCTGAAACCTTTGATGGACTGCCTCTCCGCCATCGGAGCTTCTCCCGCCTTCTGGTGGCTTATCGGAGGAGGGGCTTCCTACATCATGGGAGCCGTATTTTATTCGTTGCGAAAACCTTACACACATGCTGTTTTCCACCTGTTTTGTCTGGGCGGAAGCATAGGGCATATCATAGCTATCTGGCTGATTCTTTAGCAAACTTCATTTAAATTTCATGCCCGAAAGTTTCCCGTTTTGGAAAACTTTCTGTATCAGGAAGAAAGAAAAGTTCTCCAAAAATTCTTGTTAAAACAAGAACAACTTATTGCTTTAACTGTTACCTTTGTAGCAGATTTCAGTACTAAAAAGAGGTTTAGTCATAAGGGAACGCTGTGCAAATCGGCGACAGTACCCGCTGCTGTAATTCTCTGAGAATCCGCACACTATGCCACTGCGCCCAGCGTGGGAAGGCGTTGCGAGGGAGAGATAAGTCAGAAGACCTGCTGAAAAAGTAAACATATTAAAAAAAATCTAAAGCTTTCGGGAGTTAAAGTTATGAACTACGCGGAAATTTGTATCATCAAACGAGATGGTAAAAGGGAGGACTTCTCCATCAGTAAAATCAAGAACGCTGTATCAAAAGCGTTTAGTGCCACAGGAATCAATGATGAACAGCAATTGATTGCTGACATCACGATGAACGTAATCGGACAATTTGCATCTCCTACCATTACGGTAGAAGAAATTCAGGACCTGGTAGAAAAAGAGCTGATGAAGGTTCGTCCGGAAGTAGCCAAAAAGTACATCATCTATCGGGAATGGCGAAACACCGAACGAGACAAAAAGACTCAGATGAAGCATGTGATGGACGGTATCGTAGCTATCGATAAAAACGATGTCAACCTGAGCAATGCCAATATGAGCAGTCATACCCCCGCCGGACAGATGATGACATTTGCCTCGGAAGTAACCAAAGACTATACATATAAATATCTGTTGCCGAAACGTTTTGCCGAGGCGCACCAATTGGGAGACATCCACATCCATGACCTGGATTACTACCCGACCAAAACCACGACTTGTATCCAGTATGACATGGATGACCTCTTCGAACGTGGATTCCGCACCAAGAACGGCAGTATACGTACTCCGCAAAGCATTCAAAGTTATGCTACCCTGGCTACCATTATTTTCCAGACTAACCAGAACGAACAGCACGGAGGTCAGGCCATACCGGCATTCGACTTCTTTATGGCAAAAGGCGTGAGCAAATCATTCCGTAAACACCTGGCATCATTCATCAGCTTCTATGTACAGATGAACAAGGGTGAAGAAATAGAAGAAAAGGCTATCCGTACAGTGATTGCCGAACATCTGTCGTCTATCAAAGCATCGGAACTGGAACGCGAAACATTGCGCATGGCCCTGACTGCCCTGCAGATCAATATCGACAAAGAACATCTGAACCAAATTATAGAGAAAGCATTTGTGCAGACTCAGAAAGATACGCACCAGGCCATGGAAGGCTTTATCCATAACCTGAACACAATGCACTCACGCGGTGGAAACCAGGTAGTGTTCAGTTCGATCAATTATGGAACAGACACTTCGGCCGAAGGACGCATGGTGATTGAAGAATTACTGAAAGCAACCGTAGAGGGACTGGGCACAAGGGGAGAAGTGCCGGTATTCCCAATCCAGATATTCAAGATAAAAAACGGAGTATCGTACACAGAAGCCGATTATGAAAAGGCTATGGCTAATTTCGATGCTGCCATGGAAGGTAAATTAAAATTTGAAGCACCCAACTTCGACCTGTTCCTGAAAGCTTGCCACACTACGGCAAAAGCACTCTTCCCTAACTTTATGTTTCTGGATGCCCCGTTCAACCAAAACGAAAAATGGGACGCCAACGACCCGCAACGTTACCGTTACGAACTGGCCACCATGGGATGCCGCACACGTGTGTTTGAGAACGTAGCCGGCGAGAAATCGTCTTTGGGACGCGGAAACCTTTCGTTCACTACACTCAATATGCCGCGCCTTGCCATCGAAGCCCGTATCAAAGCGGAAAACATGACAGAAGACAAGCATAACAAAGATGCCGTTGAGAGAAAGGCTAAAGAAATTTTCATCGAATCGGTACACGAAATGGCTACCCTAGTAGCCGACCAGCTTTATTCACGCTATCAATATCAGCGTACGGCCCTGGCCCGCCAGTTCCCCTTTATGATGGGTAACGACGTGTGGAAAGGGGGAGCTGCCCTGAACCCGAACGAACAAGTAGGCGACGTGCTGCGCAGTGGTACGCTGGGTATCGGCTTCCTGGGTGGACACAATGCCATGGTGGCTCTCTATGGAGAGGGACACGGACACAGCCAGAAGGCATGGGACACCCTTTATGAAGCCGTGCTGGAAATCAACAAGGTGGCTGATGAATACAAAGCCAAATACAATCTGAACTATTCGGTACTGGCTACACCGGCGGAAGGACTGTCGGGACGCTTCACCCGTATGGACCGCCGTAAATACGGAAAAATCGAAGGGGTGACAGACAACGATTATTATGTCAATTCTTTCCATGTGGATGTAAAAGAACCGATCAGCATTGTAGAAAAGATCAAACGGGAAGCTCCATTCCATGCCATCACCCGCGGAGGGCACATCACATATGTGGAACTGGACGGAGAAGCCCAGAAAAACGTACGCGCCATTGCCAAGATCGTAAAAGTAATGTTCGACGAAGGTATCGGCTACGGTTCTATCAACCACCCGGTAGACACCTGCCACAACTGCGGATACAAGGGAGTGATTTACGATAAATGTCCCGTATGCCAAAGTGAGAATATCCTGCGCATGCGCCGCATCACAGGTTATCTGACGGGCGACCTGAGTTCGTGGAACTCTGCCAAACGGGCAGAAGAGAGAGATCGCGTGAAGCATCTGTAATAAAGTCATGAATATACTTTATACATATCCGGAAACGATTGTCGACGGAGAAGGTATCCGGTATTCCATCTATCTGGCAGGTTGCCGGCACGGCTGTCCGGGTTGTCATAATCCGGAAAGTTGGAATCCGCAGGCCGGAGATGAATTGACAGAAAAGCGTCTGGACTGCATCATCCGTGAAATCAATTCGAATCCGTTGCTGGATGGAGTGACTTTCTCCGGTGGAGATCCCCTTTACAACCCGGAAGCGTTTCTTCCGCTTATCCGGAGGATAAAAGAAGAGACAGGACAGAATATCTGGTGCTATACAGGATATACGTACGAAGAGATTCAGGCAAATCCGGCACTGGCTGCCGTACTACCTTATATAGATGTATTGGTGGACGGACGCTTCAGACAAGAACTTTACTCTCCACATCTGGAATTCAGAGGTAGCAGTAATCAGAGGATTATCAGGCTGACATACACATGAAGGCGTATCGGAAGCAGAACTAAGATGACACAGATTTACATGGATTGCTGATTCATTTTGCTGATTATCAACAATAAAACCCAGTGTAAATCTGTGTCATCCGTATTGAAAAAGACTTCCGCTACATGCCTCGCTGAAATTCATGAATTAAAAAAACTTATATATCATTGTCCTCTCAAACCGAAGAAGCTTGACTTTGTTTACCTTTGTGGCAGTTCTTTTAAAAGGTTCTTTATGGCTCAGCTTACACAAACTTCGGAAATTGACGAAACTGACGGTCTCCCCCTCCATCGCCGCATCTGGGCAGTTGTCGGCATCTCTTTCGCCTTATGTATGTCGGTGCTTGACATCAATATCATCAATGTAGTACTCCCGACCCTCTCGCACGACTTCGGAACTTCACCTGCGGTCACAACCTGGATCATCAACGGGTATCAGCTCGCCATTGTGATATCGCTGCTTTCGTTTTCGTCGTTAGGCGAAATATACGGATACCGGAAGATCTTTCTTTCAGGCATTGCCATGTTCATAGTCACTTCCCTGATATGTGCGCTCTCCCATTCGTTCTGGACTCTGACCCTTGCCCGCATTTTCCAGGGCTTCAGCGCCTCAGCCATCACGAGTGTCAACACTGCCCAGTTACGTACCATCTATCCCCGAAATCAGATAGGAAGAGGGATGGGGATCAATGCCATGGTAGTGGCCATATCGGCTGCAGCCGGACCTTCGGTGGCAAGCGGCATTCTTTCCATCGCCTCGTGGCATTGGTTGTTTGCCATCAATGTCCCTCTGGGGCTTGCAGCCCTGATATTGGGATGCAAGTACCTGCCGAGAAAAGAAGAACGTTCCAACCGGAAATTCGATAAGCTCAGTGCCATAGCCAACGCTATCACCTTCGGACTGCTTATCTATACACTGGACGGATTTGCCCATCACGAGAAAAACGATTATATAGCCATCCAACTGGCTGTATTGGCCATTGTCGGCACGTATTATGTCCACAGGCAACTGAACCAGCCATCCCCTCTTTTACCGCTCGACCTGCTGGGAATACCTATCTTCAGGTTATCGATCCTGACTTCCATCTGTTCGTTCACGGCACAGATGCTGGCTATGGTTTCTCTTCCTTTTTTCCTGCAAAACTCACTGGGATACAGCGAAGTAATGACGGGATTGCTGCTGACTCCGTGGCCCATCGCCACATTGGTGACAGCACCGGCAGCCGGATACCTTGTGGAGCGCATCCACCCCGGCATACTGGGTAGTATCGGTATGGCATTATTCTGCATCGGGCTCTATTCTTTATCTACATTAACAGCAGATTCATCGGTCATCAGTATCATTCTGCGATTGATGCTTTGCGGTGCAGGTTTCGGTATTTTCCAGACGCCCAACAACAGTACAATCATCTCTTCCGCCCCTACACAACGTTCGGGGGGAGCCAGCGGAATGTTGGGTATGGCACGGCTTTTAGGACAGACATTCGGTACAACGCTGGTTGCTTTACTCTTCAGTTTCGTAGTACACGAAAAAAGTACAGCGGTCTGTCTGATAGCAGGCAGCGGATTTGCTTTTGTCGCAGCAGTAGTGAGTAGTATGCGGCTTTCACAACCTTCTACGTTAAAGACAAAAACTCAATAATCATTCATTAGTATTCAGTCTCTCTCACAACTTCTACCAAGCGGGTAAAGTCCTCCGGATGTACATCTCCGATGTTACCGATACGGAAAGTATCCGCTTTTGAGATTTTTCCGGGATAGATAACAAATCCCTTAGCTTTCAGAGCAGTATAGAAATCTTTAAAATCGAATCCTGCTTTCGGGTAAAGGAAGGAAGTGATGATAGGCGACTGGATAGCATCATCGAGCAAAGTCTTGAATCCCAGCGAACGCATACCCTCCACCAATACCCGGTGATTCTCGCAATAACGCCGGTAGCGCGCCTCTACTCCTCCCTCTTCAATCAGTTCGGTAAGAGCTTGCTTGAATGCACGCACCACGTGGGTGGGTGAAGTGAAGCGCCATTTGCCATGTCCTTTCTCCATTGTCTCCCACTGGTCATAAATATCGAGTGAAAGTGAGCGGGCAACTCCTTTGCAACGCATCAGCTCGGAACGACGGGCAATGATGAATCCAAAACCCGGCACACCCTGGATGCACTTATTGGCACTGCTGATCAGGAAATCGATTCCCAGTTCACTGACATCCATCGGGATACCTCCGAAGCTGCTCATAGCATCCACAATAAGCTTCTTACCATGCATTTTCACGACATGCGCCAACTCTTTCAACGGATTCAGGATACCGGTAGTCGTTTCGCAGTGAACGAAAGCCACGTGAGTAATGTCTGAGTTATTGCTCAGGTAATCGTCCACATAGTCTACCGATACCTGTTCCGTTTCTTCAAAAGCAAGGAGATCATAGTCGATATGATAATATTCGGCAATATTTCCCATACGGTCACCATAAGCACCATTACTGCAAATCAGAAGTTTATCGTTCTTTCCGATGGCAGCACCGATAACTGCTTCCACACAATAAGTGCCGCTACCTTGCAAAAGTACGGAAGTGTACTCCTCCGTATTGCGAGTGGCAATGCCTACCAGTTGTTTACGCATTTCCTCCACAATGTGCAGGTTATAATCCTCGTCCCATGTACACCAGTCGGTCATCATGGTTTCTTTTACGGTTTCTGATGTGGTAAGAGGTCCGGGAGTTAATAACAAATAAGGTTTCATATCGTTTTAAGAATTGAGTTTTGAATTAATAGTTTGAATCAGCGCGGGAAGTTCTTCGATGCTACGAATGACGTAAGAGGCTCCCGCAGCCAGCATACGTTCTTTGACTTCGGAGACGCGGGCTTCGAGTTCAGTTTCGGACAGACTGCCGGCCTCCTTCTCAGTAAGTGCCATTTCATTACTGCCCAACACGATTCCCACACTCCATACTTTAGCGTTGACACCTTCTTTGATGTCAGCAATGGTATCACCTACTTTAACCACGGTATCGAGACACGGCACGCCCAGTTTTGTGAGATTCTCGAAAACCATATACGGAGCCGGACGTCCGGCAGGCAGCAGATTCGGAGTAGCACAATAGTCTACACGATAACCTTTAGCCTCAGCCGCAGGTTGCACCACGTCCATCATTTCACGCGTATAGCCGGTAGTAGAGCCTATCTTCAGTCCTTCGGCACGGAGTTTTTCCAAGGTAGGGATTACACCCGGAATAGGATCTGTGTACTCTTTCAGAGAAGCAAAAAGATATTTCTCAAACAGCCGGTTCAGTTCCACCACGTCTTCCTCCGTCCAGTCACGCTGATAGCGGGCAGTGAATTGCTCGTTCACTTCGGGCATAGTCAGCAGTTCACGAATGTGCTGAATCTTGGGCAACCCCATCGGTTTCCGGGTTTGCACGACATCAATCGTCAGCCCTTTTTCGGCAAAGGCCTTGATGAAGGCGGCCACCGGAGCGAAACATCCGTAGTCGACCGCAGTTCCGGCCCAGTCCATAATGATACATTCAATCTTTTTCATTTTATATCTATTTTTCCTTGTTTTTGAATCCGGTGCAAATGTAGGGCATAGCGGACAGAGCAAAAATGAATTTGCAGGATTCATTTCATTTATATTCTGCAGGGTTCTGCTGAAATATTAATGTAACATTCATATCATGATTATATAATCCAAAAGTCATATATTTGCAATGCAAACAACGTGTCGATATACCATGAACGAACTTGAAGAGATATACAAAAGAATAGAATACCTCCGTAACAACGGAGTGAAAATGAAGGAAATAGCCGACTGGATCAATATGGCCCCCAGTGTGTTGTCCGCACTCTATTCGAGTGTACTTCCTGCTTACCTGAATCTGCAAAAAACCAAAACACAGGAAGAGGCACTGGACGAAGCACTGGCTTTGGTGAACAATGTGTCGAAAAAACGCCTGCTTGGCAATCTGAGCGGAATGAAGGAGCGCTTGTTCGACCTGGAACCCGATCAGGAAACAAACAACATGGGAAATACGTTCCTGAAACTCCTGGAAAAAGAAATGCAGGGGTCTGTAGAAGAAGTGTATAACTATAGCGGTACATATCTGAGTTACAGTCTCTCTTCATCGACTGACAGTCTCAAGGCAGAACCCTATCTGATCTGCGCATCAGAGAATAATGATTACGTCAAGGTAGGCATGATCAATGCTTATAAATCGGTACATTGGGGAAGCGGCATCATCAGCAATCATCAAAACTCCTATCTGATGTTCAACGAACGGGAACTGCCACAGTTTGCCATGGTCACCATTTATCTGCAACTGCCACATTATGAATATCCCAACATGCTAAAGGGATTGTATCTATGCCTGGACTACAACCACAACCCGATAGCGCGGAGAATCGTCCTGGTGAAGCAATCGGACAGCACGGATATAGACGCATTTCTGAAAATGGAAGGCAGACTGATTCCCAAAGCGGAACTGACACCGGAAGAAGAGATCTATTATAACTATACATGCCAGGAAGGCGACTACATAAAAACCTGTACAGTACCGTCACCCAAGTTGGATGAATCGGATCTGGAGAGAGAAAAGAAGATGCTGAAAATATAAAAAACTACCATTAACGATCATAAACCACGAGCTGCAAGTATCCGCGGAATAATCACGCAATCACTTGCAGCTCGTAGTTTATTTATAAGATGTTACTTCCGTCTAAAAGAAGAACCTCAGTATATCATTGAAATTTGCCCAAATCAAGAGACCGAACAACAGGATCATACCCGTCATCTGTGCATATTCCATAAATTTATCACTCGGCTTGCGGCGGGCAATGATTTCATAGAACAAGAACAGTACGTGTCCACCATCCAGTGCAGGGATAGGCAAGATGTTCATAAACGCAAGGATGATAGACAGGAAAGCGGTCATGTACCAGAACAGATGCCAGTTCCAGGTTGCAGGGAAAATACTGCCGATGGTTCCGAAACCACCCAACTGTTTGGCACCCTCCTTGGAGAAGAGATATTTCATATTACCCACATAACCTTTCAACGTCTTCACCCCCAACGCCGCACCGGCAGGGAATGATTCGAAAAAGCCATACTCCTTCTTTATAACAGGAAGAAGCTGATCTGTATACTTATTGATCACTACTCCCATCTTAAAAGCAGAGTCAGTGACCACAGTCAACATATCCGTCTTTCCGTCGCGTACATAAGTCAACGTGATCTGGTGCGGATCGATGCTATCTTTCTGTAATGCTGCTGCATTCTTTCTTCGGTCAGCCATAGCCATCAGGAAGTCCGAATAAGAAATCGACTTTCCATCGAGGGCAATGATACTGTCTCCCTGTTGGATACCGGCCATTGCCGCAGGTGAATTGACCATCACACTGTCTACTACATAAGGATAGCGGAATTCGGCAAAACGAACACTGTCTGCCAGCAAACGCTGCATCATATCTTCCGGGATGTATACAGAGGCCTTTTTACCTTCACGCAACACCGTTACCTCACGTGCATCGGCAATCTGACTGAGCATGTCGGGATCATAACGTACAAAGTCCACTCCATCGGCAGACAACAAAATGTCTCCGTCCTGGAATCCCACCGCTTTGGCCGTTTCATTAAAATCCATACCCAACGGTGCCTGCTGCACGGGAACGTACTGATCTCCCCATTTAAACAGAATCATCGAGTAGATGAACAAGGCCAGGAGGAAGTTGAACAACACGCCGCCTACCATAATCAACAGGCGCTGCCATGCAGGTTTGGAGCGGAACTCCCATGGTTGTTCGGGTTGTTTCATCTGCTCCGTATCCATTGACTCGTCAATCATACCGGCAATCTTGACATAACCTCCCAAAGGCAGCCAACCGACAGCATATTCTGTCTCACTTTTTTTAGGTTTAAATTTGAATAGTGTGAACCAAGGGTCAAAGAATAAGCAAAATTTTTCTACCCGTACTTTAAACAGGCGGGCAAAGAGAAAGTGCCCCCCTTCATGAATGATGACGAGCAAAGATAAGCTCATAATCAATTGCAGGGCACGGATTAAAAATGTTTCCATCAGATTATTTACAATTTATTTATTTACAAATTAATTCACGGGCAATCCGGCGTGCTTCCGCATCGGTTGCCACATAGTCATCATAGGTAGGAGTCTGTACAAAAGATACCTGTCCCATGGTCTGTTCTATCACATCACTCATGCCGAGAAAGCTGATTTCATCACGAAGGAAAGCAGCCACTACCACTTCATTAGCCGCATTGACAATGCAGGGCATATTCCCTCCCCTATACATCGATTCGTAAGCCAAGGCCAGATTACGGAACCGCTTGGTATCGGGTTGCTCAAAAGTAAGGTTCGTACATTTCGAAAAGTCAAGCCGGTCAAAAGACGAGTTGACACGATCCGGATAAGAGAAAGCGTACTGGATAGGCAGACGCATATCCGGCATACCCAACTGGGCCTTTACAGCTCCATCCTCGAATTGTACCATCGAATGGATAACAGACTGCGGATGTACTACCACCTCTATCTGACTGGGATGTACTCCAAACAGCCATTTAGCTTCAATCACTTCAAAGCCTTTGTTCATCATCGAAGCAGAATCAATGGTGATCTTGGCTCCCATTTCCCAATTCGGATGCTTCAATGCCTGCACCTTCGTCACGGTTTTCAGCTGATCCATGGTACATGTACGGAAAGGACCACCGGAAGCAGTCAGAATTACTTTCTCGATCGGATTGCCCACCTCTCCGGCCAAACACTGAAACACGGCTGAATGTTCAGAATCGACAGGAAGAATCGGTGTACGGTATTGCTGTGCCAACTGATTAATCAGCTCTCCGGCAACAACCAGCGTCTCCTTGTTGGCAAGCGCAATCGCTTTTCCGGCACGAATGGCATTCATGGTCGGCTTCAGCCCTGCATAGCCTACCATAGCTGTCAGTACGACGTCAATAGGACCGGACTCTACAATCTGGCATAAAGCGGCAGTACCGGCGTAAACTTTAACAGGCAGATCGCTGAGGGCCTCTTTCAGTTGTACATATTTCTCTTCGTTAGCTATAACCACAGCCTCAGGCAGGAACTTACGTGCCTGAGCTATCAGGAGATCTACCTTATTATAGGCAGTCAGTGCATAAACTTCATACAGTTCGGGATGCTCCTCGATAACCTGTAAGGCCTGTGTACCGATAGAGCCCGTAGAACCTAAGATAGCTATTTGTTTTTTCTTTATCTCGTTCATTATTAGAATACAATGTATTTTTCAGGATTAACCGGCCGTCCTCTGTGCCAAAGTTCAAAATGGAGATGCGGACCGGTAGTGAGCGTTCCGCTATTCCCGACCAGAGCAATTGCTTCACCGCCTTTCACAGTATCTCCCTCACGCTTCAGCAACGAACCGCAATGTTTATAGACTGATACAAAATCCTGGTTATGCTGTACCTCGATCAGGTAACCGGTTTCGGCCGTATAAGTACTCAATATGACTGTACCGTCAAGGGTAGCCAGAACACTTTCATTGGGATTAGCGGCAATATCGGTTCCAAAATGTTTCTTCTCAGCATTAAAATGATCGGATATCATACCACGGGTCGGACGATAGAAAATCAATCCGTTCACATCGGGCTGAGAGGTAATAGAGGTCAGATTATATTTTTCGGTCTCTTCATATTGGCGACGGAAAGCTTCTTCGCGTTCGGAACGGGCTATCAACGAATCTTCACGCATAGTGGTCAGTGAATCCATTGACTGTACGGTATCCACCCGCACTGTTCCGCTGAAAATATCTTGTATATTCATGATATACATATTCTGACGGTCCACCAGCTGTTGCAAAGAATCCACCCGCAAGGCATTCTCTACAACCTGCGCACGAATATCACTGTTCATATATCCCGGCAAATAGTTGCGTAAAGGGGTGAAAGTGATAATGGCAGCAGCAAACAGGAAAAGCAGGGTCAGAACCGAAAGTAACACGGAAAGCCCGTTCAACTTGGATACATGAAGTCCCACCACCTCTTCGAGCGTATTCTCGTTGATGATAGTGAGTTTGTACTTGAACTTAATATTGTTCCAAAAAGCTTTACTGCGTTTCTTTTTCGGCATTATTATAGGATATAGCGTACAAATGTAAGCATTTCGCTTTACTTGCCGCCTGTTTCTTTATGCTATTTAACTTTCTTCATCATCGCACTCGTCCAAAGACAGCAGGCCCTCGGGCAAATCGACTGTAATGATTTTGTGTTTCTGGTCAATACCGGCTATAAATTCTTCCTGTGCTGGAATCAGCAGTTCATCTCCATCCCGGTCCACCACAAACAAAGTGTTAACGGTAGATGTATCTACGTCTGTCACCTCACCTAAAGCACCGTGGTGAACATCTTCCACCCGAAAACCCACAAAAAAGCTCCATGACAGCTCTCCCGGTTCGGCCTCTTCTACATGCTCCACCGGGAAATAGACTTCCACATTGGTAAACATCCGGGCACGTTCGGCCGTATCCACCCCTTCAAGTTTTACCAAAGCGGTAGAGTCGGACCGAAAGCGGTACTCTTCTATAAAAAAGGGAACAAAGATATCATCCAGCCGGCAAATCAGGTAATCGCAGTCCACCCGGTCAAAAATATCATCCGTAAAGGTAAACGACAATTCTCCGTGGATACCATGCGGTTTATTGAATAATCCGATCTTATATACGTCTTCTCTTCTTATCATATGCGTGTGATTCTGGCTCCGATGGCATTCAGACGCCCTTCAATGTTTTGATATCCCCGGTCGATCTGCTCAATATTATGGATCCGGCTAATGCCTTCGGCACTCATCGCAGCGATAAGCAAGGCGATACCGGCACGTATATCGGGAGATGTCATATTGCCACCCCGCAAAGTAAATCCATGATTATGACCGATAACGACTGCACGGTGCGGATCGCAAAGAATGATCTGGGCCCCCATATCAATTAACTTATCCACAAAGAAGAGGCGGCTTTCGAACATCTTCTGATGAATCAGCACACTCCCTTTCGCCTGGGTAGCCACTACCAGCATGACACTCAACAAGTCCGGAGTCAGCCCCGGCCAGGGAGCATCGGCAATGGTCATAATAGATCCGTCGATAAAAGATTCGATTTGATAACAGTCCTGAGCCGGTACATAAATATCATCTCCTCTCTGTTCGAGCTTAATGCCCAACCGACGGAAACTTTCAGGAATAATGCCTAAATTCTCGTAAGAGACATTCTTAATGGTTATTTCGCTACGGGTCATTGCAGCCATACCGATGAAACTGCCTACTTCAATCATATCCGGCAATACGGTATGATCCGTTCCATGGAGTTCGTCCACCCCTTCAATCGTCAGCAGGTTCGAAGCTATGCCGCTGATTTTTGCTCCCATCCGGTTCAACATTTTACAAAGCTGCTGCAAATAAGGTTCACAAGCGGCATTATAAATCGTAGTCATCCCTTTGGCAAGCACGGCAGCCATCACTATATTGGCTGTTCCGGTAACAGAGGCTTCATCGAGCAGCATATAAGTACCTTTCAGCTCTTGTGCCGAAATCTCGTATACCCCACGTTCTTCATTATAAGCAAAGTCAGCTCCCAGGTTCTGGATCCCCACAAAGTGCGTATCCAATCGCCGACGACCGATTTTATCTCCGCCCGGTTTGGATATCATTGCTTTGCCAAAACGGGCAACCATCGGTCCGATCAACATCACCGATCCCCGCAGGCTGGAACATTTCTTCAGGAATTCATCACTCTCCAGATAAGCGAGATCTACATTTTCAGCTTTAAAGCTATATGAATCGACACCTGTCTTCGCCACCGTTACTCCCATATCCCGCATCAATTGAATCAGGTTATTGACGTCCAGAATATCCGGGATGTTATTTACTGTCACTTCTTCGGCGGTAAGCAACGTAGCGCAGATAATCTGCAACACTTCGTTTTTGGCACCTTGCGGATGAATGTCCCCACTGAGCCTGTGTCCTCCTTCGATTACAAATGAAGCCATGTTTTAGGTGATTAGTGGTTAATGATTAATGATAATAATCTCCTTGCTTAGAATTTTCTTCTCTGATTATTATTTCTCTGGTTATTGTTGTTATTCGTACGCGGACGATAATTCTGGGCAATACGTTCAGACATCAAACGCAAAATCTCGTCATCCATCTGCAATTTACCTCCTGAGAATTCAGCCAGATCTTCAGCGATCTTCCGGTCGTCCACCGTATCTTTGTTCCAAGCCATATAATCTTTCTTCATGTGATTGCAGATAAGGGCTACCAGATTCTTCTTTTCGTCCCCTTCCGGAAACTCACATGCCTTTTTAATCAACACTTCCAGTGTACGGCCATAGTGGCGATAACGGATCTTAGTGCTCGGATAAGGAATCGAATCGGGTTTAGTCACCAGATTGTCCTTGCGGATAATCTCGTAAGGATAGTCTATATCCAGCTTAAAGTCTGACATAATGGCCAGATGATCCCACAGCTTATGTTTGAAATCGGGTACATCTCTCAAATGAGGAAACATGTTACCCATGATATTGATAACGGTATTGGCACAACGCTGGCGTTCGGAACGGTCTTGTATAGTCAATGCAAAATCGACCATATTCTGGATACTGCGCCCATATTCGGGCAGCGGCATTCTTTTCTGTTGAGTATTATACTGCATGTAGTTAAATTTTAATTTGAAAATAGAAAATCCAAAGGGTTGAAAAGTATCAAAGTAACTTCTTGGGTTGGGAAGCCACAAACTCTTTCAGATAGAAGGGCTCAAAATAAGCCACATCTTTATAATCATTAATAGCAATCGCTTTTTCGGCAAGTGGAAACATCATCTTTGCCAATGGATGGATGTCGTCAATAAAATGCGCGTTGGGATGCGTAATCTTTTCACGGCACTTTGCTGCCCCGTTCCCAAAGAAATAAACCGGGTGCTTCTCTAAAAACTCAAGATAAGAATTTTCGTCTACAATGTCGGCTGAAATCTCACGCCTCACATTCAGCGCACGGTCGTATATAGCCGCATATACCTCCATTCTCCGGGCATCGATCATCGGACAAATCAGTGCGTCTTCGGGCAATTCGTGATAAAGCAATACCGGTACACTCAGTACCTCCAGTGTAGGAATACCGATTAACGGGACATTACGCCCGTAACAAATGCCCTTTGCCATTGAAACACCGATACGTAATCCGGTATACGATCCGGGACCGCAACTGACGGCAACCGCATCCAACGGAATAGCATGACTATCGATGAAAGACAATGCTTCATCTACAAATACTCCCAACGAAACGGCATGTGAAGGCCCCTTAAGGTCCTCTTTCACAAAAATATTCTGCCCGTCTTCACTCACAGCTACCGAACAAACGGCGGTAGAGGTTTCAATATGTAGGATACACGACATAATAATCAGATTATTAAATTGACGCAAATTTACATGATTATTTTCAGATTACCGCACCGAGATATAAATAAAGCGCATTTCCATTCAAAATCATTGCATTAAATTAAGTTTTTGCGTACTTTAGCAGACTATTTTATACAAGCAAAAGATAAATATAACAAGTTTTAAAATTAGAGATGAAACAGGCATGCTACTATATAATGCTGTTATTATTTGTAGAGTTGGCAGGTATCCCGACGACCGTACAAGCTACAGAATCAAGCGAAACGAAGCATTTTGCCGTTTTGTCAAATGACAGCCCGGCAGAAAAGTACAGTGACTACGGTACATCTGCAAAGGGGAAGTTCCTTCCCGACAGTTGTTACCTGTCACTCACTCAAGCACAAAAAGAAAAAGCACTCGCACGGCATGACTCACTAATCCGCAGCATAGAAGCAGGAAAAGCTCCGGAAAACATCAACATCGTCGAAATTTACCAGAACAGAGGGCATCTGTTGCGTTGTCTTCACCGATATAAAGAGGCTTGCGCAGCCTACGACCGATCAATGATCGTTTCCGACTCACTAATTAAGAAAGAGTATGGTGCACAGGTCGACTCCCTCCGCCAGAAACATGATGTAAATACATTATTACTTGAAAAAATAAATTTGCAGTCAGAAAAGCGTCAGGTAGCTTTCATCTTTGCCCTATGCATCTTGTTCATAGCTATCTGCATCAGCTTATATTACTACCAGACACTGGCCAAGACTCAAAGACTTCAGAAAGAGGTATTGCAACAGAGCATCAAAGCACAGGAGAGCGAAGAGGTGAAAGCATCTTTTATCAAATCCATCTGTCACGAAATACGTACACCACTCAATTCTATCAACGGCTTCTCCGAAATATTAAGCGATGACTTCTCTACTCCCGAAGAACAAAAGGATTACCAGCTTATTATTCAGGAAAACACCCGTCTGCTCACCTCACTGCTCCATAGCCTGGTAGAAGTGGCCAATCTGGATAGCCTGACAGCAAGTCTCACACTGAAACCTATAGAAATAAACCACTATTGCCGTCTCGAAATGCAATATCTGGAAGAAACGGAAGGAAAACCGGAAATAGATTATCAACTCAATTTACCGGAGAACGATTATAAAGTCTATGCCCACCCGCAATATCTCAGCTTATTGCTCCGGGCTTTGCTGAACAACGCCAATAAGTTTACGACTCAGGGGTTCATCAATCTCAGTTGCCGGAAAGACAGCAGACGGAAGATGCTGATGGTCAGTGTTACAGATACGGGATGTGGAGTACCGACGGACAAGCACGAATATGTTTTCCGGCGCTTCACCAAACTGGATACTTTCAGGCAAGGAAGCGGATTGGGACTTTACCTTTGTAAACTGATCATCAGGCACATGCAAGGAGATATCTACATTGACAAGACGTATACGAAAGGATCCCGCTTTATATTTACCCTACCGATGGAGAACGCTAAGAAATGAAAAAGAAATACTACATCTGGATTATATTGCTATTCATTGTAACAATATCCCAAGCCGCCCCTTCGATCAAGGACAGTTTACAAAACATACTGCAAAAAACGAAAGAGCCTACTCAACGTGCCGAATTACTAATCAATATATTAGACCTGTCCGATTCCTCACCCGATGAATTGGAAATCGCCCGGAAACTTTATTCCGAAGGGAAGAAAGCGGACGATAAAATGGCCATCGGCGCATCTCTCAGCACACTCACCATTCACTATATGCAGGATCCGGAAAAGAAAGATTCACTTACCCTTCTGCTGAACGAAGCAGAAAAGTTGCTGGAAAACTCAGATGAAGAGGGACTTGCCACCTATTACAAAATGACTTATAAAGCCCGGCTCCTGCAACTTGCTCCCCGGGAAGAAAGGGTAAAAGTCTGCAACCGGATACAGCAGGAACTGAACGACCGGAAAGAGTCGGAAACGCCTTATGAAAAGGCCGAACGTCTATTCCTCACCGGAGTGATCCATTATCTGTTAATGGCTATGACCGAAAATATAGATTATAAAAATGCCCTCCCCTATTGGGAAGAAGGATGGAATTTGGCAGAGGGTTTTCCACCTACTGCCCGCAAAAACTTTACAGGCAATCTATATATCATGCTAAGCGTGAGTTACCGCAGTCTGAAAGACAGCAAACGCCTGATGGAAGTATCTAACCAGTACTTGCAAAGACTGGATGAATATTTCAGTCGGGAAGATGTAATCCACCGGCGCCCTTACTTCTACAAAAACAGTTTATATGTGCTGTGCTACCAGCAACTGATGCTAAACCATCAATTGATAGGGCGACAGAAAGCACATGAATATTATTTGCGTTATTGTAACTACGTCCGTCACGGAAAAGGAGATGCCCTGTTACGCAATAAACTTTTTTTCTACGATTTAAGTCAAAGTTATTTCAGTAGTCTGGGCGAATATCCACAAGCACTCGCCTTTTGTGATTCACTGATCCAGATGGTAGAAACCGGTAAGGCTATCAATACGGCCTCGGTGACTCACTATAAGACCAAAGCCAAATTACTCCGGGAAATGGGACGTGCCGAAGAATCCTGTCAGGTTTACGACCGGGCTATGTTTCTGGCCGATTCACTGACCCGTAAAGAACAACTCGGCGAACTTGGAGAAATACAGGTAAAAAATGAAGTCGCACAACTGGAACTGGAAAAAGCGGACATTATTACCCGAATCAGGAACATTGCTTTTTACAGTACCATCCTACTGACTTTCGTTGTCATCGGCTTTACTGTTTATCTTTCAATCAACCTGAAACGTACCCGCAAACTACAAAAAGAGTTGCTACGCCAGACCCAAAAGGCTCAGGAAAGCGAACGAATGCAATCGAACTTCATCCGGTCGATGTATAACGATGTGCACATTCCTCTCAATCACATCAACAAACAGACTCAACTGATAGTAGGCACTTCACTTTCGCCCACCCAAAAGGCAGAATGTTCGGAACAGATAAAAGAGAGCTGCCAGCAATTGACTTCGCTATTGGATGAAATGCTCGAAAAGGCCTACCACGAAAGTTCGGCAGAAGCAAAAGATGCTCCGCCGGACCACGGCTCTTTCATTTAACAACCGCCTTCCTCCCTTGTCCCCCCCACAAAACCCTCCATTCGCACACAACGATGCGGAAGCAGCGCTTCGTTGTTTCTTTTTTAAGAAAGAATCCGGCCGGCTATTACCGGAGAAGTGTAGTAGATTAACCATTGTCATACAACTCTTTATCCCAGCCCGCATACCTGGGCTGATAAGCCCACATACCCGGGCTGATGAGCCCGCATACCCAGGCCGATGAGCCCACATGCCCGGACTGAGATAAAGATCCGACCATTTGCACTAAAGAGAGTAAGGGAAATGAAATGCTTTTAGAGAGATTAACGGATAAGAAATTGGACATATCCATTTGTTTTCCAAACCGTTACTGCTGAAACACCCCCTAAAACAGCGGGTGGAAGATGGAAGATAGGGGTGGAAGATAAATGGCATAAAAACCGCATCTTTCACCAATATACACATCTCACAATCAACGATATGCACTCTAAAAGGTGGAAGATGGAAGATCGAAACGTGTTTTTTGTATGGGAGGAAGACGGTTGTTAAATGAAAGAGCCGTGCCGCCCGATTAAACAAAATGTCTTTTTTATCCATTTACAGCGGTTATCTTAAAATTATCCCGTATTTTTGCACAAAACTTTTGGTAATATGATACAATCCATGACGGGATATGGCAAAGCAACTGCCGAACTTCCCGATAAGAAGATTAATGTAGAGATAAAATCGCTCAATAGTAAAGCGATGGATTTGTCGGCACGAATCGCACCGGCATACCGTGAAAAAGAGATGGAACTCCGCAATGAAATTGCACGTGTGCTGGAACGTGGAAAAGTTGACTTCAGCCTCTGGGTGGAAAAGAAAGAGTGCGCAGAAGCCGCCACTCCCATCAACCAGGTATTGGTAGAAGGATATTATAACCAAATCAAAGCTATCTCCGAAAACCTCCACATTGCAGTACCCACTGACTGGTTTCAGACTCTGCTCCGCATGCCGGACGTGATGACACGTACCGAAACACAGGAGTTAAGTGAGGAAGAATGGGGAATAGTATATGCAACCGTCAAGGAAGCTGTTTCACATTTAGTAGATTTCCGTAAGCAGGAGGGTGCCGCCCTTGAAAAGAAGTTCCGTGAAAAGATTGAAAACATTCATCGTTTACTTGAATCGGTAACACCTTATGAAAAAGAACGGGTGGATAAAGTTAAAGAACGAATCACAGATGCGCTGGAAAAAACACTGAGCGTAGATTATGATAAAAACCGTCTTGAACAGGAACTGATTTACTACATCGAGAAACTCGACATCAATGAAGAGAAACAACGCTTGAGCAACCACCTGAAATATTTCATCAGTACCCTTGAAAACGGTAGCGGACAAGGTAAAAAGCTGGGATTCATCGCTCAGGAAATGGGACGTGAAATCAATACGCTCGGCAGCAAATCGAATCATGCTGAAATGCAAAAGATTGTGGTACAGATGAAAGATGAGCTGGAACAGATCAAAGAACAAGTGCTGAATGTGATGTAACAACGACAGATTATGAATTTAACAGAAAAAATAACTACCCCACCTCAAAAGGGTGAAGCCAAAGTCATCATCTTTTCTGCTCCTTCCGGATCGGGCAAGTCGACAATTATAAACTATTTGTTGGGCCAGCAGCTGAATCTTGCATTCTCCATTTCAGCTACCAGCCGTCCGCCACGAGGAAATGAAAAGCATGGAGTAGAATATTTTTTCCTCACTCCCGACGAATTCCGCCAACGCATTGCAAACAATGAATTTCTGGAATACGAGGAAGTTTATACCGATCGATTTTACGGAACTTTAAAAGAACAGGTAGAGAAACAGCTTGCTGCCGGCCAGAACGTAGTGTTCGATGTAGATGTGGTGGGCGGTTGTAACATAAAAAAATTCTATGGTGACCGTGCACTTTCACTTTTTATCCAGCCCCCTTGTATCGAGGAGTTACGTCGCCGCCTGATCGGGCGTGGCACAGATGCTCCCGAGGTCATTGAGAGTAGAATAGCCAAAGCCGAATATGAACTAAGTTTCGCTCCGAAATTTGACAAAGTAATCATCAATGATGACCTGGCAACAGCCAAGGCACAGGCATTAAAAGTGATTAAAGAGTTTTTGGGTATCGATGCGGAATAAGATCTGTGTTCTCTTATTTGTGATTATAGCATATGGAAAAAACTAAAACCGGAATCTTCAGCGGCTCTTTCAACCCGATACACATCGGGCACTTGGCACTTGCCAACTATCTGTGCGAGTTTGAAGGGCTGGATGAAGTTTGGTTTATGGTCACTCCGCACAACCCCTTCAAAAAGCAAGCAGATTTATGGTCTGACGAGCTGCGCCTGCAACTGGTACAGCTTGCTATTGAAGGATATCCACGATTCCGTGCATCCGATTTTGAATTTCATTTACCTCGTCCCTCCTATACAGTCCACACACTCAACCGTCTGAAAGAAGTATATCCCGAAAGGGAATTCCAACTGATTATAGGCTCTGACAACTGGAAAGTATTTGACCAATGGTTCGAATCGGAACGTATTGTCTCAGAAAATAAAATACTCGTTTATCCTCGTCCCGGTTTTCCGGTAGATGCCTCACAACTACCCCCGAACGTACACTTAGCGCATTCTCCGATATTCGAAATCAGTTCCACCTTTATCCGTCAAGCTCTGGCTGCCGGAAAAGATGTGCGCTATTTCCTTCACCCGGCTGTGTACACGAAAATCAAAGCTATTCATTCCGCAAACGATGTAATGTAATCATCACAATTTCGGCCGGTGCTCCAATACGGATATTCTTGTTTGAAGTACCGATCCCGTTGGTTACAATCATCGGAATTTTAGCTGAATTATATTTCAATCCTGTCAGGAACCGACTGCCATAATGCGAAGGAATGATGGGAGCATAGCCAAAAATACGTACCTGCCCTCCATGCGTGTGTCCGGCCAGCACCAGATCAGAATTAGCGACAGACACATCTTCGGCATAATCAGGAGTGTGTACCAACAGAATCACAAAATCGGCCGGAGAGAGGGACAGAGTAGGAGAAACACCGTTATTGGCAAGATCAAACGGGTTACGTACACCGGCCAGAATAATCTGCTCACCATTGCGCCTCAACGTGTCAAGCTGATGTTCAAGAGGGCGCATGCCATAACGCTTCATTTCACGGATAATCTCATCATGACAACGTTCATAGTCGTTATTTCCCATCACACCATAAGTACCCAACGGTGTTTTCACTTTAGCCAATGCCGCAAAAAGTTCGGGTACAAACTGACACCCTTCCTGGTAATCACCTCCCATCAACAATACATCGGCATGCTGTGCGTTAAGCAAACGTACCAGACTCTCCAGCCCTTTCTCCTTGAAAAGGCTTTTATAATGCAAGTCCGAAATAAAGGCGATACGGAAACCATCAAAGGCTTCGGGAACATCACGATGGGTGAACTCGTATCTTTTCACCCGGCCGATCCCCGGATAAACAGAAGATACACTGACAGCAGAACTGGTGATATTTGTTCCCCGGGCTACAACAGGCGGAATCGAACGCGTTATCCCGGAAGAGGCAACCTGCCCCTTTTCTGCTGCTTTCCGTCTGGCAGAAAGTCTTTTGAGTCCGGAAGTATCAGGAGCAAACAACCGGGCCACTACATCGGAGCTGTCCGGACGAATGGAATCGGTATTCAATACCGGACAGGCAATCGGAGAAACCAGGTTTTTCTTTGATTTACAGGACGAAAGCAGCAATAAAAGTGCCGCCAATAAGTATATTGTTTTCTTCATATTCTCTAATATCAGGAGCGCAAAGATAGGCAAAAAAGCAAAAATATACATTTTTTTGCCCTATCTTTGTTCTCTTGAAACGAATTATATAGAAAAAGAGAATGGAAGAAGTAAGACGGAACTCGTTACAGGCATGGATACTTGCTGCCCGTCCCAAAACATTGGCAGGTGCCATTACCCCGGTAATGATTGGTTGTGCATTGGCTTATGCCGACGGAAAATTCAGTTGGATACCGGCATTAATCTGTTGTTTGTTTGCCGGCTTAATGCAGATTGCCGCCAATTTTATCAACGACTTATTTGACTTTCTGAAAGGTACCGACCGGGAAGACCGCCTCGGTCCGGAACGTGCTTGTGCACAAGGCTGGATTTCGGCGAACGCCATGAAGAAGGGCATATTCATAACAGTAGCCCTCGCCTGCCTGATTGGTTGTAGCCTCCTATTATATGGCGGCTGGGAATTGATCCTTGTAGGTGCGCTATGTGTATTATTTGCTTTCCTGTATACCACAGGTCCTTACCCGTTATCCTACAAAGGATGGGGAGACGTATTAGTCATTGTGTTTTTTGGTTTTGTCCCGGTAGGAGGTACTTATTATGTACAGGCCCTCAACTGGACACCGGACGTTACGGTTGCTTCATTGGTGTGCGGACTGATTGTAGATACATTACTGGTAGTTAATAATTACCGGGACCGGGATGCCGACCGGAAAAGCGGGAAAAAGACGGTTGTAGTTCGTTTCGGTGAACCTTTCGGAAGATATTTCTATCTGTTGCTCGGCATCATAGCCGCTTGGCTCTGTTTCTGGTTTTTATTCAGCGGACATTTATATGCGACTCTCCTGCCTCAGTTTTACCTGTTTTTTCATATCCGGACCTGGAGAAAGATGGTACAGATACACAGCGGTAAAAAGCTAAACAGCATATTGGGCGAAACTTCGCGAAATATGCTGTTTATGGGGATCCTACTATCAATAGGACTGATTATAAACGGTTAACGTTTGCTATACATCCGTTCGTAATATTTCTGATAATCACCGCTGGTAACTTCTTCTACCCATTCCTGATTATTCAGGTACCATTCAATTGTTTTCACAATGCCCACCTCGAATTTCGTTTCGGGATACCATCCCAAGGCATTGGTGATTTTCGTCGGATCGATAGCATAGCGCTGGTCATGACCCAGACGGTCCTTTACAAACGTAATCAAGTCTTCATTGATCCAGTCAACCGAGATTTCACCATCGGCATTCTTTTCTTTCTTCTTCAATACTTCACGATATTCGGGATGTTCCGACATCAGGCGGTGAATCGTCGCAATGGTCAACTTCACTATCTCAAGATTTGTTTTTTCGTTATGTCCACCCACATTGTACACTTCACCTTCCAGTCCTTCACGAACTACCAAATCGATAGCCTTGCAATGATCTTCTACGTACAGCCAGTCGCGCACATTGCTGCCATCACCGTACACCGGAAGTTTCTTGCCCTCAAGAATATTCTTGATAATAAGCGGAATCAATTTCTCCGGGAAATGATAAGGACCGTAATTATTTGAACAGCGGGTGATGGTCACCGGCATCTTATACGTATCATGATAAGCCATAACCACCATATCGGCACTGGTCTTCGATGCACTGTAAGGGCTATGCGGACAGAGTGGAGTTGTTTCATGGAAATACCCCTCAGCCCCCAGCGAACCGTAAACTTCGTCGGTGGATACCTGATGATAGCGTACTCCTTTACGCCAGGTAGGATACCCGTATTCATCCTTACCGGTCACCCATGCACGACGTGCCGCATCCAACAGGTTTTGTGTTCCCAAAATATTGGTCATCAGGAACAGTTGAGGATTCTCAATGCTACGGTCTACATGACTTTCGGCAGCAAAGTTAACTACATAGTCAAATTTATACTCACCAAAAAGACGGTCAGCCAGTTCACGATCACAAATATCACCTTTTACAAAAAAGCAACGTTCGTTATCAATGTCGTTTGCAATTGTTCCGAGATTTCCGGCATAAGTCAGTGCATCGAGCACTACCACTTTGATATCGCTGTGTTTAGCCAGAATATACTTCAGATAATTGGCACCGATAAATCCGGCAGCACCGGTTACAAGATAAGTTTTCATATTCTTTATGATTGATTTATTAATTTGCTAAGTCTATCAGATATTTACCGTATTCGGTTTTTCCCAACTTCTCGCCCAGAGCTTTCAGTTGGGATGAAGAAATCCATCCGTTACGCCAAGCTATTTCTTCAATACAGCTCACATAAAACCCCTGGCGATTCTGAATAGTGGCTACAAAGTTGGATGCCTCAAGCAGGCTGTTGCAGTTTCCCGTATCCAACCAGGCAAAACCGCGCCCGAAAAGTTCCACTTTCAGCGTTCCCTCACCGAGATATAATTTATTCAAATCAGTTATTTCATATTCCCCCCGGACAGAAGGTTCCAGAGCAAGTGCCTTTTCCGTCACCGTGGCATCATAAAAATAAAGTCCGGGTACCGCATAGTTACTTTTAGGTACAGCCGGCTTTTCCTCTAACGAAATCACCTTTCCACTTTCATCGAACTCCACTACTCCGTAAGCACGAGGATCTTTCACATAATATCCAAAGATACAAGCTCCCTTCTCAAGAGTAGCCGCCCGGCGAAGCATGGCTGAGAAACCCTGCCCATAAAACAAATTATCTCCCAATATCAGGCAACCCGGTTCGCCATCCAGAAAGTCAGCTCCCAATACAAAAGCCTGAGCAAGTCCATTCGGCTGTTCTTGCACCTGATATGAAAAGGACATTCCAAACTCCTCACCGGTACCCAGAAGTTCACGGAACAACGGCAGGTCACGGGGAGTAGAGATAACCAGCACTTCCCGTATTCCGGCCAACATCAATGTAGAAAGCGGATAGTATATCATCGGCTTGTCATACACCGGCATCATTTGCTTCGATATGGCTTTTGACAGCGGATAGAGTCGGGTGGCACTGCCACCGGCAAGAATAATTCCTTTCATATTTTGAACATTATGAGTTACGGGCTACAGGTTACAGGTTACATACTGTAATAAACAATACATAAGTTTCTCGCACAGTTACTTGTAATTTGTAGCACATTGCTTATGGCTTACATCTCTCAAACCTGTGACAAAGAACGGAAAGAAATCTGACGTGACAAAATAAAAATACAAATTTATTAACCGGCCAGTTCAATCACTTCCAAATCCTTGAACACACCATTATCTATGGCAAAACGGACCATTGTACGTACTTTATGAAATCCGGACATTCCCGCAGCACCGGGATTGATATGAAGCATGTCCAGTGTCTTATCATATTTTACCTTTAATATATGCGAGTGTCCGCTGATAAACAACTTAGGTGGATGTACCAATAAGCTTCCCTTGACAGACGGGTCATAATTTCCAGGATATCCCCCGATGTGCTTCATCAGCACTTCGGCACCGTCCACCGTAAAACGATTCACCTGAGGAAACATACGGCGAATTTCCTGCCCGTCAATATTACCATACACAGCACGGAAAGGGCGGAAAGCCGCCAATTTCTGCGCTACCTCCACTGAACCAATATCTCCGGCATGCCAGATTTCATCGCAAGTTTCAAAATATTGCAAGTATTTTTCGTCCCACCAGCCGTGTGTATCGGACAATAAACCAACTTTTGTCATACTTTCTTTGTTTATCTCTGCAAAGGTAACTATATTTGGGCAAACCTTATATGCAAATGGGAAACAAATACCAATACTTTAAGAGAGATATCAGTTGGCTGTCATTCAACTACCGGGTACTTCTGGAAGCTGATAACGATCGATTGCCACTCTACGAACGTATCAATTTTATCTCTATTTATTCTTCCAACCTGGAAGAATTCTATAAAATCAGAGTAGCCGACCACAAAGCTGTTGCCTCCGGCGTAACAGAAGGATCAGAAGAATCCCAGCAGTCAGCCAAGGTTTTGCTGGAAGAAATCAACAGGGAAGTGAACCGACAACTGGAAGACCGTATCCACATTTATGAAAAGAAGATTATACCTGCATTACGCAAAAACCATGTCATCTTTTACCAAAGCCGTAACGTTGAGCCTTTTCACCAGCAGTTCGTAAAAGACTTTTTCCGCGAAGAGATATTTCCCTACTTGCAACCGGTACCGGTATCCAAAGACAAAGTGATCTCTTTTCTACGCGACAACCGGCTCTATCTGGCTGTCCGCCTGTTTCTGAAAGGCACAAAGAAAGAAGATGCCAACCATTTGCAATACTTTGTAATGAAACTGCCATATAGTAAAGTGCCCCGTTTCATCGAACTGCCCAAACATGGGAAATATTATTACCTGATGTTTATCGAAGATATCATCAAAGCCAATATTGGTGTCATCTTCCCGGGCTACGAAGTGGACTGTAGTTATTGCATCAAGATATCGAGAGATGCCGACATCATGATAGACGATACCATCAGCAGCGTCGATTTGGTGGAGCAAGTAAAGAAAAAGATTAAAAAACGCAAGATAGGTGCCGTATGCCGTTTTGTATATGACCGTGCCATGCCTGACGATTTTCTGGACTTTCTGGTAGATGCCTTCCGAATCCAACGTGAAGAGTTGGTACCGGGAGACAAACATCTGAATCTGGAAGACCTGCGCCATCTGCCCAATCCCAGCCATTCTATTCCCCGGATGGAGAAACCTGTACCGATGAAACTGAACCGGCTGAATGATAAGGAGTCTATTTTCAGTTACGTAGAAAAGAAAGATCTGTTATTATACTACCCTTACCACTCTTTCGACCATTTCATTCATTTCCTTTACGAAGCCGTGCACGATCCCGAGACCCGGGAGATCATGGTGACGCAATATCGGGTAGCGGAAAATTCGGCTGTCATCAATACCTTGATTGCCGCGGCACAGAATGGCAAGAAAGTAACGGTATTTGTAGAACTCAAAGCCCGCTTTGATGAAGAAAATAATCTTGCCACTGCCGAAATGATGAAAGCCGCCGGCATCAATATCATATATAGTATACCGGGACTGAAAGTTCACGCCAAAGTGGCCCTTATACGTCGCCGTAGTTTCAACGGAGAAAAGATTCACAGCTATGCTTACATCAGTACCGGCAATTTCAACGAAAAGACAGCAACGCTATATGCGGACTGCGGATTATTCACCAGCAATCCGGTCATCGTACATGACCTTACCAACCTCTTCCGTACCTTGCGCGGTAAAGAAAATCCCAAGTTCACCCGGCTGCTCGTGGCCCGTTTCAATCTGATTCCCGAACTAAACCGATTGATCGATAAGGAGATCGAACTGGCCGAGAAAGGAAGAGGCGGCAGGATTATTCTGAAGATGAATGCCTTGCAGGACCCTATCATGATTGACCGACTCTATGAAGCGTCACAAAGGGGTGTAAAAATAGACCTGATTGTGCGGGGCATTTGTTGCCTGATCCCCGGACAGGAATACAGCCGTAACATACGTGTCACCCGTATTGTAGACAGTTTCCTGGAGCATGCCCGCATCTGGTATTTCGGTAACGCCGGACATCCCAAAGTATATCTGGGTTCACCCGACTGGATGCGCCGAAACTTGTACCGGCGAATAGAAGCCGTGGTGCCTGTCCTCGACAGTGAATTACGGGAAGAAATCGTCGACATGCTGCATATCCAGCTATCAGACAATCAAAAGGCCTGCTTCGTTGACGAAAAGCTGAATAACATATTCAAATTCAAAGCAAGTGCTGCACCGGTCAGGGCACAGTATACCTTTTATAATTACCTTAAAGAGAAGAATGAAACATTTCTGTAACATGTATGACATTTCTCTGCAATACGAAAATCCGTCCTTTGCAGCCAGAAATAACATACACATTTATGGAGACAATTTATCTATGTATCATTATCTTCCTATTCGTGCTTGCCGTATTCGATTTGATGGTCGGCGTAAGTAACGATGCGGTAAATTTCCTGAATTCGGCTGTCGGAGCGAAGGCGGCATCTTTCAAAACAATATTGTTTATAGCCGGTGCCGGCATCTTCATCGGGGCCTCCTTATCAAACGGCATGATGGACATTGCAAGACACGGCATCTACCAACCGGAGCATTTCTACTTTGCCGAAATCATGTGCATCCTGCTTGCCGTAATGCTGACGGACGTCGTCCTGCTCGACGTTTTCAACTCAATGGGAATGCCTACCTCCACCACCGTTTCGATGGTATTCGAACTTCTCGGAGGTACTTTTGCCCTGGCACTGATTAAAGTGCACAACAGCGACACGCTGGGACTGGGAGATCTTATCAACACCGACAAAGCCCTGTCCGTCATCATGGCAATCTTTGTCTCAGTTGCCATTGCCTTCTTCTTCGGTATGCTTGTACAGTGGTTGGCACGTATGGTGTTTACATTCAATTATAAAAACAAGATGAAATACAGCATTGCCCTGTTCGGTGGCATCGCTTCCACTGCCATCATCTATTTCATGGTAATAAAAGGATTGAAGGACAGCTCGTTCATGACTTCTGAAAACAAGCAGTGGGTACAAGAAAATACAATGATGCTGGTAAGCTGTTTCTTCGTCATCTCTACCATCCTGATGCAGATATTACACTGGTTGAAAGTAAATGTATTCAAAGTAGTTGTCCTGCTGGGAACTTTTGCATTGGCATTGGCATTTGCGGGTAACGACCTTGTCAACTTCATCGGTGTACCTTTGGCTGGTTACTCTTCTTTTATGGATTATACAGCTAACGGAACCGCTGTAGGTCCTGATGGTTTCCTGATGACCTCACTGATGGGTTCAGCCAAAACACCGTGGTACTTCCTGATAGGTGCCGGAGCCATCATGGTATATGCCTTGTGCACCTCCAAAAAAGCACATGCAGTAATCAAGACTTCAGTAGACCTCTCCCGCCAGGATGAAGGAGAAGAGAACTTCGGAAGCACACCGATAGCACGTACCTTGGTACGCTTCAGCCTCACGCTTGCCAACGGCATTTCACGTATTACTCCCGAAAGCGCCAAACGCTGGATGGATACCCGCTTCCGCAAAGACGAAGCCATCATAGCCGACGGAGCAGCATTCGACCTGGTTCGTGCCTCTGTCAATCTGGTACTTGCCGGCCTTCTGATCGCCGTGGGTACTTCACTGAAACTCCCCCTCTCTACCACTTATGTTACTTTCATGGTGGCCATGGGTACTTCACTTGCCGACCGTGCCTGGGGACGTGATTCAGCCGTTTACCGCATCACAGGTGTGCTAAGTGTCATTGGCGGATGGTTCATCACAGCCGGAGCCGCTTTCACCATCTGTTTCTTCGTTGCTATGATCATCCATTTCGGAGGCAGCATTGCCATCATCGCACTGATCGGACTGGCAGCATTCACATTGATCCGCAGCCAGTTGATATACAAGAAGAAAAAAGAAAAGGAAAAAGGCAATGAAACCCTGAAACAACTGATGCAAGCTACAAGTAGCCACGAAGCCTTGTCGTTGATGCGCAAACACACACGTGAAGAACTGGGCAAAGTATTGGAATATGCAGAACAAAACTTCGAACTGACCGTCACATCGTTCTTACACGAAAACCTCCGCGGACTACGCAGAGCAATGGGATCTACCAAATTCGAAAAACAACTGATCAAACAGATGAAACGCACCGGGACTGTAGCAATGTGCAAACTGGATAATAACACCGTACTTGAAAAAGGACTTTATTACTATCAGGGAAATGACTTTGCCAGTGAATTGGTATACAGTATCAGCCGTCTGTGCGAGCCCTGCCTTGAACATATCGACAATAACTTCAATCCGCTGGATGCCATCCAGAAAGGTGAATTCGGAGATGTAGCCGAGGACATCACCTATCTGATCCAGCAATGCCGCCAGAAGTTAGAAACCAACAATTACAATAACTTTGAGGAAGATTTGCGCCGTGCAAACGAACTGAACTCACAACTCTCACATCTGAAGCGCCAGGAGTTACAGCGTATCCAGAGCCAAACAGGCAGTATTAAAGTGAGCATGGTTTATCTGACCATGATTCAAGAAGCACAAAACGTAGTGACTTACACGATCAATCTAATGAAGGTAAGCCGTAAATTCCAAATGGAAACAGAAATCTGAAAACAAATATCCTCTTAAAATAAATAGGGCTGATTTCATTATTGAAGTCAGCCCTATTTATTTTAAGAGGATATAATCTTACCATTTAATCTCGGGGAAATAACTATTCAGGCAATTCCGGAGAGCACTTACCGTAATGGGCTTTACCAGCACCTCGGTTGCACCGGCCTCGATGGCATTATCCCGGTCCGAACTGAAGGCATAAGCAGTCTGCATGATGATAGGCAGGGTAGCTCCTTGTTGACGAATGATCCGGGTTGCTTCCAGTCCATTCATAATCGGCATCTTAATATCCATTAAAATAGCCCACGCTTCTTTTCCGTGATCACGGTATAAATTCAGCATTTCTTCACCGTTCTTTGCCCATAGAATGTCGCATTTTTTACCGATAATAGCTTTAATCAATTTGAAGTTACTATCATCATCTTCGGCCACAAGAATAAGAGGACGAAGACTTTTTATTTCTTCATTTTCCATTTTATATAATAGGTTTACTTTTAATTCTACATTCAATCTTATTCGATTCAGCCCGCAAGGTATAAAAAAAAATCATAGTTTTGATTATCTTTGCGGCTAAAATTTAAAGAAGCGATATGATTTCAGTAGACGGATTGGCCGTGGAATTCGGCGGAACCACTTTATTTAGCGATATTTCATTTGTCATTAACGAAAAAGACCGCATCGCGCTCATGGGAAAAAACGGTGCCGGCAAAAGTACCTTGCTCAAAATTCTGGCAGGAGTACGCCAGCCTACCCGTGGCAGAATATCTGCCCCTAAAGAGTGCGTCATTGCTTATCTGCCCCAGCACCTGATGACAGAAGACGGACGGACGGTTTTCGAAGAGACAGCGCAAGCTTTTGCCCACCTTCACGAGATGGAAGCCGAAATAGAACGTATGAACAAAGAGTTGGAAACACGCACAGATTATGAAAGCGACAGCTATATGGAGCTAATAGAAAATGTGTCGGCCCTCAGCGAAAAGTTCTACGCCATCGATGCCACCAACTACGAAGAGGATGTAGAAAAAGCACTGCTCGGTTTAGGATTCATGCGTGAAGACTTCCACCGGCAAACAAGTGACTTCAGTGGTGGATGGCGGATGCGCATCGAACTGGCAAAACTTTTATTGCAAAAGCCGGATGTACTTTTATTGGACGAGCCTACCAACCATTTGGATATCGAATCCATCCAATGGCTGGAGGATTTCCTGATCAATAACGGAAAGGCGGTAATTGTCATCAGTCACGACCGAAAATTCGTCGATAACATTACTACCCGCACCATCGAGGTGACCATGGGACGTATTTACGACTACAAAGTAAACTATTCCAAATACCTGGAATTGCGTAAAGAACGCCGCGAACAGCAACAGAAAGCCTATGAAGAACAACAGAAGTTTATCGCTGAGACAAAAGACTTCATCGAACGCTTCAAAGGTACCTACTCGAAAACACTTCAGGTACAAAGCCGTGTAAAAATGCTTGAGAAACTGGAAATATTGGAAGTGGACGAAGAAGACACATCAGCATTGCGCCTGAAGTTTCCACCTTCCCCACGTTCGGGAAACTATCCTGTCATTATGGAGGGAGTAGGTAAAACCTATGGTGACCATGTTGTTTTCCGAAATGCCACACTTACAGTCGAACGCGGAGATAAGGTAGCATTTGTCGGCAAAAACGGCGAAGGTAAATCAACGTTGGTAAAATGTATCATGAACGAAATAGAACATGACGGTACCCTGACGTTGGGGCACAATGTGCAGATAGGATACTTTGCGCAGAATCAGGCATCGTTACTGGACGAGAACCTGACTGTATTCCAGACTATCGATGACGTGGCCAAAGGAGAGATACGTAATAAAATACGTGACCTGCTGGGAGCATTCATGTTTGGCGGACCGGAAGAGTCGATGAAAAAAGTAAAGGTACTCTCGGGAGGTGAGCGTACACGCCTGGCCATGATCAAGCTGTTGCTCGAACCTGTAAACCTGCTGATTCTTGACGAACCGACCAACCACCTCGACCTGAAAACCAAAGACATTCTGAAACAGGCGCTGAAAGATTTCGATAGTACACTGATTGTAGTATCACACGACCGCGACTTCCTGGACGGGCTGGTGACCAAGGTATATGAATTTGGCAACAAAAAAGTAACAGAACACCTGTGTGGCATTTATGAATTCCTTGAAAAGAAAAAAATGGATTCGCTGCGGGAGCTGGAGAAATAAAATTGCCGCACCTTATCTTATTTAATATTTGATAACTAACATATGGTAACTTTTACCCGTTTAATTAAAACAGAGAGGTACAAACCCCATTTTAATCAACTAAAAAAGAAACTGTATGAAGAAATTAGTTTTCTGTGCTGCTTTTGTTGCAGCAATGTGTATGGCCGGTACTACTGCCCAAGCTCAGGACGTGAAAAAGAAAGAAGTCAAAAAAGAGCAATGTGACAAGAAAGACGGTAAAGCATGCTGTAAAAAGGAAGAAAAAGCATGTTGCAAAAAAGAAGCTGATAAGAAAACATCTGACGGATGCAAAGAAAAAGCCAATTGCAAAACTAAAACCGGATGTAAAGACGCCCAATGCACCAAAGACAAAGGAGGAAAGAAAAAATAAACGTTTCTGACGTTCTCTTCTGAAAAGACAAGTAGTTATCTGCTTGTCTTTTTGTTTTTTAAGTAACACTGTTTGTTTTTTACCCGATGATAGACTATCTTTGTGGCTCAATATAAAAATAAGAATGAGGAATAAACGGTACATACTCTCTTTTCTGCTCTTCATCAGCATTATTATGCTGGTGGTACCTGTCATTCCCCATCACCACCATGCCAACGGCGTGATTTGCATGAAAAACGACGTGACACCGGAACCCCAGTGTCCCAGACACCATCATCATCCGGGCAACGATTCGTGCTGCAATGACGGATGTATGACACGTCTCAATTCGCCAACCCCATCCGTACAGGCAGACAACAGCCCTCACTATCTGTTTACTGCCATCTTATTTACGGACCTTATCATAGAGAATTTATTCAAGCCCCAAGAGCGGCGTATTAAGAATTATTACGCCTACCGGGAATCTCTTCACAGCACGGTTATCAACTGTGCCTTCGGCCTTCGTGCCCCTCCATACCCTGTTGTATAGGCTTATAAGCCCTATTTCGTAAGGTTAGGAATCTACTGACCGTTGGTTTAAAATCAATGGGATATTCCTTTAAAACCAACAATGCCTTGTTTTTAAACCAAAGGCATTTGGTTTAAAACCTACACAGATATACTTCCCAGAATCATCAAAAGTAAAGAATTTATATCATCATGAAGAAACTTATCTTTATGGGAATCCTCGGATTGTTTATCCTGGGTTCCTGCAACAGTAAATCGGGTGGCAACCACGAAGGCCACGACCATGGAACAGAAGCACATGACCACGACCATGAAGGTGAAAACCACAATCACGAAGGCGAAGATCATGAAGGGCATGATCACGAGGGTGAAGAACACAGCCAAGGTACCGAACCGGCAGCCGGACACAGTGACGAGATCATCCTGCCGAAAGTAAAAGCTGAAGCAGCCGGAGTGAAAACAAGCGTCATCGCACCGGAAGCTTTTGAACAAGTGATAAAAACGAGCGGGCAAGTGCTGGCTGCACAAGGAGATGAATCCGTAGCGGTAGCTACTGTGGCCGGTGTCGTTAGTTTTCGCGGTAAAGTGACCGAGGGCATGAGTGTGGGCAAAGGCACTGCATTGGTGACCATTTCATCCAGCAACATTGCCGATGGCGACCCGGTACAACGTGCCCGCATCGCCTACGAAATATCCAAGAAGGAGTACGAGCGTATGCAAGCACTTGTAAAAAACAAAATAGTATCCGACAAAGAGTTTGCACAAGCAGAACAAAATTATGAAAATGCACGTATCAGTTATGAAGCACTTGCCAAGAATCATTCGGCAGGCGGACAGGCTGTGGTTTCCCCTATTGCCGGATTCGTAAAGAATATCCTGGTGAAAGAAGGAGATTACGTGACCATCGGCCAGCCATTGGTCAGCGTTACACAGAACCGCCGTCTCTTCCTGCGAGCCGAAGTTTCGGAGAAATACTATCCGTCTCTGCGCACCATCGGTTCGGCCAATTTCAAGACACCGTATGATGATAAAGTATACGAACTGAAAGGATTGAACGGCCGCCTTTTGTCATTCGGCAAATCGGCCGGCGACAATTCATTTTACGTGCCGGTCACTTTCGAATTCGACAATAAGGGTGACATCATTCCGGGTTCGTTCGTTGAAGTATACCTGCTGTCGTCACCCATGGAAAACGTGATATCGCTTCCACGCACCGCACTAACCGAAGAACAGGGCCTATTCTTCGTCTATCTGCAACTGGATGAAGAAGGATATAAGAAACAGGAAGTCACCCTCGGAGCCGATAACGGCAAGAGCGTACAGATACTTTCGGGTGTTAAAGCCGGTGACCGGGTAGTGACCCAAGGTGCTTATCAGGTAAAACTGGCTTCAGCAAGCAACGCAATACCTGCACACAGTCACGAACATTAAAAGATTTACGATTGGAAGATTTACAATCGAAGTAAGTCCGGCAATCATAGGTTACAAACTATAAATAAAGAATATTGTGTTAAATAAAATCATACATTTCTCACTTCAGAACCGTATCCTGGTGCTTGTAGCCTCGGTACTGTTGCTGATTGGCGGAACTTATACCGCCATGCATACCGAAGTAGACGTGTTCCCCGATCTCAATGCCCCGACGGTGGTCATTATGACCGAAGCCAACGGTATGGCAGCCGAAGAGGTGGAACAACTCGTGACTTTTCCCGTAGAAACAGCCGTAAACGGTGCCACCGGTGTGCGCCGTGTACGTTCGTCTTCGACCAACGGATTCTCTGTCGTATGGGTAGAATTCGACTGGGGAACCGACATATACCTCGCCCGCCAGATTGTAAGCGAAAAGCTGGCCATCGTAGGCGAAGAACTTCCTTCGAATGTAGGTAAACCGACACTGGGACCACAGTCGTCCATTCTGGGTGAAGTCCTGATTGTCGGATTAACAGCCGACTCGACTTCCATGCTCGACCTGCGCACCATTGCCGACTGGACCATCCGTCCGCGCCTGCTCTCTACCGGAGGTGTAGCACAGGTAGCCGTATTGGGAGGTGAATTGAAAGAATATCAGATTCAACTCGATCCGGAACGTATGCGTCATTACGGTGTATCGATGAACGAGGTGATGACCGTTACCCAGGGAATGAACCTGAATGCAAACGGAGGAGTACTTTACGAGTATGGCAACGAGTACATTGTACGCGGCGTACTTTCTACCGCCAAAGTAGATCAGTTGGGCAAAGCAGTGGTAAAAAGCATCAATAGCGTACCCGTACTGCTGGAAGACATAGCCGATGTCCGGATTGGCCCGAAAGCTCCCAAACTGGGTACCGCCTCGGAAAGAGGAAAACCCGCAGTACTGATGACCGTCACCAAACAACCTTCCACCAGTACGTTGGAACTGACCGATAAACTGGAAGCTTCACTGAAAGACCTGCAAAAGAATCTGCCACCGGATGTAAAGGTATCTACCGACATTTTCCGCCAGAGCCGTTTCATCGAGAGCTCCATCAGCAATGTAAAGAAGTCACTCTTTGAGGGCGGCATCTTTGTAGTCATCGTCTTGTTCCTGTTCCTTGCCAATGTTCGGACTACGGTCATTTCACTGGTGACACTGCCTCTCTCACTGCTTGTCTCCATCCTTACCTTACACTTCATGGGACTGACCATCAATACCATGAGTCTGGGAGGTATGGCTATCGCCATCGGTTCGCTGGTGGACGACGCCATTGTCGATGTAGAAAACGTATACAAACGGTTGCGTGAGAACCGCCTCCTGCCCGAGAGTGAACGCCTTTCGGTTATCCAGGTGGTATTCAACGCTTCCAAAGAGGTTCGTATGCCTATCCTGAACTCTACGCTGATTATTGTCGTCAGCTTTGTGCCTCTCTTCTTCCTTTCCGGTATGGAAGGACGCATGCTGGTTCCGCTGGGCATTGCCTTCATCGTAGCATTATTTGCCTCGACGATAGTGGCATTGACACTGACCCCGGTACTTTGCTCTTATCTGCTGGGTAAAGACAAAGGGGACAAACTCCCGAAAGAGGCCCTCGTAGCGCGCTGGATGAAAGGAGGGTATGAAAAAGCACTGACTTGGGTATTATCCCACAAACGCGTAACTTTAGGAAGCACCATCGGGCTATTCATCATCGCTCTGGGATTCTTCTTCACTTTGGGACGCTCGTTCCTTCCGCCGTTCAACGAGGGGTCGTTCACTATCAACATCAGTTCGTTGCCGGGTATCTCACTCGAAGAGAGCGATAAGATGGGACACCGTGCCGAGGAACTTCTGCTATCCATCCCCGAGATACAGACAGTGGCCCGCAAGACCGGACGTGCCGAACTGGACGAACATGCCTTAGGTGTGAACGTATCGGAAATAGAAGCGCCATTCGAACTGAAAGACCGCTCGCGTACCGAACTGATGGCGGATGTACGAGAGAAATTAGGTACCATCACCGGAGCAAATATCGAAATAGGACAGCCCATCAGCCATCGTATCGACGCTATGCTCAGTGGTACCAAAGCCAATATCGCCATCAAACTGTTCGGTGACGACCTGAACAAGATGTTCTCTCTGGGCAACCAGATAAAAGGGGCTATCGGCAACATTCCGGGCATCGCCGACCTGAACGTAGAACAGCAGATCGAACGTCCGCAATTGAAGATCACCCCCAAACGGGAAATGCTGGCTAAATATGGCATTACTCTGCCGGAATTCTCTGAATATATTAATGTGGCATTGGCCGGTGAAGTGATTTCGCAAGTATACGAACAGGGTAAGAGCTTCGACCTGATTGTGAAAGTGGAAAACAATTTCCGTGACGAAGCCGAAAAGATACGCAACCTGATGGTAGACACACAGGACGGAAAGAAAGTGCCGTTGAGTTACATTGCCGACGTAGTTTCGGCTATGGGGCCGAATACCATCAACCGCGAAAACGTAAAACGCAAAATCGTCATTTCTGCCAACGTAGCCGATCGTGACTTGCGAAGTGTGGTAAATGATATTCAAAAGCAGGTGGACGAACAAATCAAGCTCCCCGAAGGTTATCACATCGAATACGGCGGACAATTTGAAAGCGAGCAGGCAGCCAGCCGCACTCTGGCACTGACCTCATTCATGTCCATTGTAGTGATCTTCTTGCTGCTGTATCATGAGTTCCGCAGCGTGAAGGAGTCGGCGGTCATCCTGATAAACCTGCCTCTGGCACTGATCGGAGGTGTGTTTGCCTTGCTGATCACAACGGGAGAAATCAGCATCCCGGCCATCATCGGTTTCATTTCGCTGTTTGGTATCGCCACACGTAACGGTATGTTGCTTATCAGCCATTACAACCACCTGCAACAGGTAGAAGGATTGGGAGTATACGACAGCGTTATCCGTGGGTCACTCGACCGTCTGAACCCGATTGTAATGACAGCCCTCTCGTCCGCTCTGGCACTGATACCGCTGGCATTAAGCGGAAGTCTGCCCGGTAACGAAATTCAAAGTCCGATGGCAAAGGTAATCCTGGGCGGTCTGTTGACGTCGACTTTCCTGAACGGATTTATTATCCCAATTGTTTATCTGATGATGAACGGAAAAAGAAAATAATAAAAGGCCTCACTCCTGAGAGTGTGTCATCATGCACCACAGATGTGGAACTCTGTGATACTCTGTGGTGAATACGAATTTCGATATACCCTCAGAGATGTGAAGCCATAAACCCCAATAATCATATGAAACGAATAACCATACTTGCCGCCACCCTCTTTGCGCTATCCGGATTGCAGGCACAAACCGGTATAGACGGGGTACTGCGCAACATCGAAACCAATAATAAAGAGTTGCAAGCCAACGCACAATTGATTGCCTCACAAAAGCTGGAAGCCCGGACGGACAATAATCTGCCTGACCCTACCCTTTCGTATGCCCATTTGTGGAACAACAAAGATAAGAATAATACGATCGGTGAGCTTGTAGTCTCCCAAAGTTTCGACTTTCCGAGCCTGTATGCCACCCGCAATCAACTGAACCGACTGAAGTCCGGTGCTTTTGACGGGCAAAAAAATGTATTCCGCCAAAGTATCCTGTTACAGGCTAAAGATGTTTGTCTGGATATCATCATGTTGCGCAAGCAACAACAGATACTGGCAGAACGTTTGCGAAACGCCGAGGAGCTATCTGCCATGTATGCCAAACGTTTGCAAACAGGAGATGCCAACGTGATCGAAACCAATAAGATCAATCTGGAACTGCTGAACGTGAAAACAGAAGCATCGTTAAACGAAACGGCCCTTCGGAATAAAATACAGGAGCTGACTGCACTGAACGGAAACATACCGGTCGTGTTTGAAGACTCCGACTATCCGGCTGTTATCTTTCCTACCAATTACGAAGAACTGAAAACGGAAGTTCTGGCATCGGACTACACACTGCAGGCACTCAACAGTGAAAGTGCCGCCGCCCGCAAACAAATCACAGTCAACAAATCGCAATGGCTTCCGAAGCTGGAACTGGGATACCGTCGGAATACCGAATCGGGCGAGCCTTTCAACGGAGTTGTCGTAGGTTTCTCATTCCCCCTGTTTGAGAACCGCAACAAAGTGAAGATAGCCAAAGCACAGTCACTGAACATCGACTTGCAACGGGCCAATACTTCGGTACAGGTGGAATCGGAACTGACACAACTTTACCGCGAAGCCCACACACTACGTACTTCAATGGAAGAATACGAGAAAACCTTTCAGGCACAACAGGATTTATCTTTGCTGAAACAAGCACTGACAGGCGGACAAATCAGTATGATAGAATATTTTGTAGAAGTATCGGTAGTATATCAGAGCAAACAGAACTATCTGCAATTGGAGAACCAGTATCAGAAGGCCATGGCAAAGATATATAAGAATAAACTATAAGAGTTGGGTTGCCCCCCCTTTTCACCACAGATTACGCAGATTAACATAGATTGAATTGCAAGCTGTTGATTATCAAAATGAATTATCTATGAGAATCTGTGTAGTCCGTGGTAAAAAAGACTTTTGACACCTCAACTGAAAGTCCGTCAGAATATCCGATAAGATAACTGGAAGTTCAGTACGGGATAAGCCTTAAAGTTTTTCAGGAATTTATTGAAACGGCTCAGTTCCTGGTCAACCGCATCTTCCACGATCTTTCCGGTAGTTGCTTCAATCTTCGGATTGCCATGGAACATAGCTCCCAATTCGAACTTGAAACCTACGCGTGAGTGAGCCACCGAACGCCCGAATCCGAGTCCGACGTAAGGCTTCACGGCATTGGTTTTCAGAGCAGCTTCCACACGTCCGTCCGCTCCCGGCTCGATGATAATATCTCCCACCTCAATCCGTTCGTCTGTCTCACCCGACACTTTCAGGATGGACGATGTTCCGAAAAGCAGTCCGGCAGTCACATGGAAGACTGATCTTCTGAACGGGAAATAATCAAGCAACACCATTCCGTTTGCCATATTTGCTTTGGCCTTCAAAGGAACCGTATAATATCTATCCGTATCCTCATTACCGACACGGGCATTTGCCGGCAACGGACCTTCATAGGTTCCGTCATAATCATAATTATAATTGAACTTCAACAAAGAGAATCCGGCACGAAGTCCCAGATAATCGTTCAACGGAGCAGCCACCTGCAATCCTCCTCCCAGTGTTCCCGCATTCAGCGAAACAGATAAATGACTGAAAGGTTTTACCCTTTCCGTACCAGTCTGAGCCATAGCCGGAACACCTATACTAAAAGCAACCAGCCAGACCAAAAGATGATAAAAGTTTGTTTTCATTAATAAGCTTGTTTGTGTGAATATTGAGTGAACTATCATAATGTCCGTATGTCCTCGGGCAAATATCCGCTTCGGATACGCCACTCTTGCGGATAAAGATTATTGGCGCGATTGCCGATGTTCTTCACAAATCCTAAAGGTGTCTTTTTATAAGTGACCAGCACGTATCCTCTGGGAACAGAAGGGGAGAGGGTGATGGCTTCTTTCCGCAGATAGGCAATGGCTTGTTCGTAAGTCAGCTCTTCGGTCGGGAAAAGCGATGTTTCCAGCAGACGGCTCATGGCAAGCCCATGTGCCGGAATCAGATCTTTCCCTTTGACTTCGGCTACTTCCGTGCCTGCCTGGACAATGCGGAGAGACGAACGAAGCATAGCTAAATCATCCAGAAAAAGTGCAGGAAAAGCAGTAATCACAGCACCGTTCACCAACAAATCATATTTGTCGGAAGTTGGCAACCAGCCTCTGGCAACGGCCAGATTCTCCTTGGATACCGATGAAGCAGCCGTTTCACCTTTCGGCTTCTTTTTCTTCGGAAAATGGAAGCCTCCATCCGTTTCTTCTGCTTCTTCCGGCTTGCGAAGCACGGCGAGGAAAAAACCTTCTCCCTGTGTTTTATGAGGCAGGAAGCGGTAGACAGGCGCATCGGCCCCGACGAGCAAACCACCGGTAATGTTCCACTCTTCGGGAACGGTAAGCGGCAGCGGTTCTGCTCCGAATTCCTGCCTGATCCAGGCAATGTTCTCTTCGTCTTCCCGAGTATTATAGGTACAGGTACTGTAAATCAGGATTCCTCCCGGTTTCAGACAAGGCCAGATGTCGGTGATAATCCTGCGTTGGCGTTGCCAGCAGATTTCCACGTTTTCAGGGCTCCACTCTTCTATGGCACCGGGATCTTTACGAAACATCCCTTCACCCGAACAGGGCACATCAGCCAATATGACATCGAAGAAGGAACCGATCCGCGAAAAATCAGAAGGGTCATTATTGGTAACCACAACATCGGGATGTCCCCATTTCGTCAGATTCTCTGCTAATATCTGCGAGCGGTTACGGATGACCTCGTTGGCCACTAACAGGCTCCCGTCCGGCAACAGGCTGCGGGCATGAGTAGACTTCCCCCCGGGAGCGGCGCAGAGATCGAGCATCTTCACCGGAGCCGTGACATACCGGCGCAACACCTGTTCCACAAACATCGACGAGGCCTCCTGCACGTAATAGCATCCGGCATGAAAAAGGGGATCGAAGGTGAACGTCAGCCGCTGATTGAGATAATATCCTCCTGCCGCCCAGGGAATGCGCCCTGAAATGGAAGAACAGGACAGCGAATCAGTAAACTTGCTGTTCAGCCGGACACTAACAGGCGGCTCTTGCTCCAATGCAACGGATAATTTCTGATACTCTTCATCCCCCATCAGCGCACGGGTCGATTCGATAAATGATATAGGTAATTTCATTCTCCTTTATTATAAGATATAAAACCGATCGGATTACGGGATTTCCCGTCCGGTCGTTTGTCGTTGACCTGCAACTCGGCAATTGCCTGATTAATCAATTCTAATTGCATCCTCGTATCTTCATTGATGTCATTGTAATCGGCAAATGCCCCTTCTACATATTCTTTTAATTCTTTGATTTCATTTTGCAACCTGGTGATATCATTCACCGGAAGAGCCGAAACCAATTGGCGGACAGCCACAAAAGCGCGCATAATGGAGATATTCACTTCGATGGCAATATCACTGTTCAACACCCCGGAAAGCATGGCCAGCCCCTGTTCGGTAAAAGCAAAAGGAAGCTTGCGGGTACCTCCCCAACTTGATATCACAATTTGTGACTTCAAGATTTCCCATTCTTCCGCATTCAATTGGAACATAAAATCGACAGGAAACCTTTTACTATTCCTCTTTACTGCCTGATTCAGAACACGGGTTTCTACCTGATACAACCCTGCCAGATCAAAATCCAGCATCACTTTCTGCCCCCGTATCTCGTAAATCTTGCTCTGTATGATTTGTAGCTCCATCACTTTTGTGTATTAATAGCTGCAAATATCAAAAATATTTCGTCTCTTTGCAACTTTCTGCACTATGAACTACGTCTAACAGACAAATAAACAAAAACAATTAAAAAACAACAGTAATATGAAACGTATCTTTATCGCTTTGATGGTAGCTATGACCTTCTGTTCGCTGGCAATGGCACAGAACCAAACCATCACCCAAAACAACAATGACTCTTCAGACTCTACCTTCGTTGCTGAATACACGGACATTGTGGACAGCAGTACCGTAGACACCGACTACCAGAGCAGCAGCTTCGATTTCGGAAACGAATTTCCGTTCAATATGGGCAAAGGAGCTATTAACGGAGGTATACTGACAGGTTTAATAGTCGTCATACTGATATTCGGATTCCCTTTCTTTATCGTATTCGTTGCTTTCTACTTCCGATACAAAAACCGGAAAGCAAAGTACAAACTGATGGAACAGGCACTGGCAACCGGACAACCCCTGCCGGAAGGAATCTTCAAAGATAGCCTGCCACAGGACTACCGGACGAAAGGCATCAAGAACATCTGTACCGGAATCGGACTGTTCATCTTCCTTTGGACCATCACAGACGAATTCAGCATAGGATGTATCGGATTGCTGGTGTTGTTCACCGGAATCGGGCAGTGGATCATCTCACGCAACCAGCAGCACGGACGCCCGGAAGACCCTTTCACAACTCCTACACACAGAGACGAAACCCAGAATGAACAGAAATGAGCCAGCTCAATGATATATCGTTAGTCGCACAGGTCGTGGTGTTCAGAAACACCAGGGCCTTCGACCAATTGGTACAGAAGTATCAGTCGCCCGTCCGGCGCTTCTTCCTGAACCTGACCTGCGGCGACAGCGAACTGAGCGACGATCTGGCACAAGATACGTTTATAAAAGCCTACACAAACATTGCAAACTTTAAAAACCTTTCAAGTTTCTCAACATGGCTTTACAGAATTGCTTATAACGTATTTTATGATTATATTCGCAGCCGAAAGGAAACAACGGATCTGGATGCCCGTGAAGTGGATGCTGTCAACAGCACCGAACAAGTGAACGTGGGCGAACAGATGGATGTTTACCAATCACTCAGAACGCTGAAAGAAATAGAACGCACCTGTATCACTTTGTTCTATATGGAAGATGTCAGTATAGAAAAGATTGCGGGAATAACGGGATGCCCGGTAGGAACGGTCAAATCGCACCTGTCGAGGGCTAAAGACAAATTGGCAATTTACTTAAAACAAAACGGTTATGACGGAAACAGATGATAAACTCCTGAAGCAATTCTTCAGCGAGCAAAAACAAGAAGTAAAAGATAATGGGTTCAGCCGCCGCGTCATGCGTAATCTACCGGGACGAAACCATCGGTTGATCCAGGTATGGGGAACGGTCTGCACAGTATTGTGCGTCATCCTGTTCTTCGCCTTCGGAGGTCTGCAAGCCACTATCAGTACGCTGCGCGAAGTTTTTGTATCCATGGTACAACACGGGCTTACGGCGGGATTCGATCCGAAATCTCTCTATATCGCCATTCTGGTACTCGCTTTCTTCGGAGCACGCAAGGCATGGTCTATGGCTTGATGCGGAGATAATCCGGAAGCGGTACAGAGATTTGTGCGCAACAGCCCTAAAAAAACAGGTAAAAAACTTGCTTTCAGGATCAGAATGCGTTATCTTTGTAAACAAGATACATACAATATATTCAATTTAATATGAGGTAAAAGGGAAGAGTTGCAACTCTTCCCTTTTTTTATGGTATCACCGGCAGATCTTCCGGAAGACGGTGCGTCCGGAGAAAACAGACGGTGTCTTTCGGTCCGGAAGACGGTGTATTCCAGCCAAAAGCAGTAAGCTTTCGCCCCCGAAGCCCGGCTCTTCCACTCGATAACATCAGGAGTAAATCAATTATCTCCTGATGTTATCAAGCATTACTCCTATTCTTTCCCGAAAAAGCGGTCCACTGTTAATATATACTAAATCTGCTCTTGACAAAAAGAAGCCAAGAACAGAGATGTTGTATCTTTGTTTCCTTGTAAACTAAATAAAGACTGAGGTTTTGAAATTATACGTTTTAATAATAGCGACCATTCTCTCTATAGGCACTGCCCGAACACAGAATATTGACAGCCTGCTGATGCAGCGGGAGGACACTACACAATTTATTCGAAGCGACTCCCTTGTCATGCAGTTCCTCGAGTACTCTAACATCCCTATCACTGACAACAATAAGGTGAAACTTATCAAAAGCGGGCGGGAGAAATTTGAAGACTTGTTCGAAGCCATCCGCGGAGCAAAGCATCACATTCATCTGGAATATTTCAATTTCCGTAACGACTCCATAGCCAATGCACTGTTCGACCTGCTCGGCGAAAAAGTGAAAGAGGGTGTCAAGGTACGGGCATTGTTCGATGCATTCGGTAACTGGTCGAACAACAAGCCGCTCAAAAAGAAGCATCTGAAAGCAATCCGGGAGAAAGGAATCGAAATCGTAAAATTCGATCCGTTCAAGTTCCCGTATATCAATCATGCAGCCCATCGTGACCATCGGAAGATTGCGGTCATCGACGGAAAAATAGGATATACGGGCGGAATGAATATTGCGGATTACTACATCAACGGACTGCCCAAGATAGGTACCTGGCGCGATATGCACATCCGGATCGAAGGTGACGCGGTGAATATTCTGCAAGAAATCTTCCTCGACATCTGGAACAAGACTACCAAACAAAACATCGTGGGCGAAGAATATTTCCCGAATCATCCGGAACGTGCAGACAGTTGCAACACAATCATCGCAATCGTAGACCGTACTCCCAAACGGAACTCCCGAATGCTGAGCCACACGTATGCCATGTCTATCTATGCCGCGCAACACGATGTACGCATCGTGAATCCATACTTCGTTCCGACTTCATCCATCCGCAAGGCCCTCAAAAGGGCACTGAACCGGGGAACGAAAGTAGAGATCATGATTTCTTCCAAATCGGATATCCCTTTCACACCGGATGCCTCGCTCTATGCCGTGCAGAAACTGATGAAAAAGGGGGCAAATATCTATCTGTACAACGGTGGATTCCACCACTCAAAGATCATGATGGTGGACGATCTGTTCTGCACCGTAGGTACAGCTAACCTGAACAGCCGGAGCCTGCGATACGATTATGAAACGAATGCCTTCATTTTCGACAAGAACATCACTCGGCAGTTGAATGACGTTTTTGAAGCCGACACCCTGCATTGCACCCGTCTGACTCCGGAAATGTGGAGACAAAAATCGGCCTGGAAGAAGTTTAAATGTTGGTTTGCGAACTTATTCACACCGTTCCTGTAAGTTATTCGGGCTGTTTTTGTAACTTTGGCAGGAATTTTTAGTAACTCAAAAAGTATAACCATCCATATGAAACAATATTTAGATCTGCTCAACCGGGTGTTGGCAGAAGGAACAGAAAAAGGTGACCGCACCGGAACGGGAACCATCAGTGTCTTCGGACACCAGATGCGTTTCGACCTGGACGAAGGCTTCCCTTGCCTCACTACCAAGAAACTTCATCTGAAATCGATCATTTACGAACTGTTGTGGTTCCTGAAAGGAGACACAAATGTGAAATATCTGCAGGACCACGGTGTACGCATCTGGAACGAATGGGCGGACGAGAAGGGCGACCTGGGACATATTTATGGTTATCAGTGGCGTTCGTGGCCCAACTATGACGGCGGATTCATCGACCAGATCAGTGAAGCGGTGGATGCCATCAAACACAATCCGGATTCACGCCGCATCATCGTCAGTGCCTGGAATGTCGGTGATCTGGATCACATGAACCTCCCTCCCTGCCACGCGTTCTTTCAGTTTTACGTAGCGAACGGACGATTGAGCCTGCAACTCTACCAGCGCAGCGCCGATATCTTCCTGGGTGTACCGTTCAACATAGCCTCCTATGCACTGCTGCTACAGATGATGGCGCAAGTCACCGGTTTGAAAGCGGGAGAGTTCATCCACACGCTGGGTGATGCACATATCTACCTGAATCATTTGGAACAGGTGAAACTGCAACTTAGCCGGGAGCCCCGTACACTGCCGCAGATGAAAATAAATCCGGATGTGAAAAGTATCTTCGACTTCCGGTTTGAGGATTTTGAATTAGTAAACTACGATCCGCACCCGCACATTGCAGGGAAAGTTGCGGTATAACATAACTCCACCGGACTATGAGCCTCAAATCCGCAACTAAGCTCTTCAGCGTCCTTCTTGCGTCTAAACGTCCTCTCATCACTGAATTAGCAGATAAATTGAGGCTGAAATACCCACTTCTGCCCACAATATCCCCTTGCCCCACTATGCGACTTGAGGCAATACGCAGTATCATACCCATAAGTTGTAGGCGTTATCCAAAATCAGTCTGAAAAATATCTGCGTAAGCATTATTACAGGTATAGATATTCAGCACATACCGCCTTGATGTTCTGATCCACTTGGCTGGTACAGAGACAAACCTGAAGACAAACGCTTTTATGCGACTTGTTGCATTGAGTCCGAACCTCTTTACGTCAAGTCTGTGGATAATGGCCTTGTAGAAATTACGGATAAGTGCCGTAAGAAGAAGGAACACAGTGTTCTCTGCCATGAAGGATTTGGGCAATCTGTCCCACCCGAAACCATTGTTCATATCATCGAAGATACGTTCCTTTCCTCCACGAAGGTTATAGAACTCGACAATTTCTCTTGTGGAAGATTCATAGTCGTTAGTCAGGATACAACGGTATGTGTATTCTCCTTCCCAAAGATCCAGCACACCGTCCATCCGTTTCTGTCTTTGAATCACAAGTCGGTATGCTTTACCCTTCCACTTCTCAACAAGAATAGAGTTCAATTCGAACTCAATGCCATTGATTTCCTCAGTCTTCCAGCCTCTAAGAGCAAAGATGTCATTGTAGAGCGAACTGCAGCGGTTTGCGCGGATATAGAAGGATTTGCTGTGTTTCTCTATTTCCTCCACGATTTCCTCGGAACATGATCCACAATCAGCTCTGAAACGATTGATTGTAAGTCCGTTCTGCTCAAATCTCTCAAAGAATCTCTTCAGCGTGTCCTTCTGATGAAAACGAACGTTGGTGTTACCATCGCTATTCTCAATGCCAACAATCAAGTCGTCAATAACCGCCACGCCAGGGCGATAACCAAGGAACTTCTTGTATGTAGGCTTTGCATCATACTTCTCAGTCTCTATGAACTGATGGTCGAAATCAACATCATACATCTCGCCCTCTTTCAGTTGGCCGGATGCAAACATACAATTGAGCAGTAAGGTATTGAGTGTGTCAGCCGTGTTGAAATCGTAGTTCTTACCCGTATCTGATGTGTATGAGATGTTTCCTTGCGTCAGTTCCTTTATCGCTCTGAGGATAGTATCAGAACTACAAGTACGAAGTGTCGGATGGAGCGAGAGATGGTTCATCAAATGAGTAGTGACATCCTCAATGCATGAGCCACCACAGAAGTAGATACTCATGAGGGAACGGACGATTTCACTGTACTGATAACCGAACGAGCTACACCTTAGACCGAGTGTCGAGTCGATTACAGATGACAATGTGGAGTCAAATTGCTCCATGATTGAAAATATTCCTCCAAAAGGAGTGAGCTTCTCGGATTTTATTTGTATTTTTGCCATGCCTGATGAGGTTTTGTTTGATTATTTTTTTGCAACACTAAGTTAAGTGAATCCTCTGACATGGCAAAATCCTGAGCAACTTTTTGTTGCTCAGGTACTTAAAAAAAATATTTTATAATAGTGTTGCGGAATTAAGGATGAGTAGAATTAGCATTATTGCCGCTGTAGACCACCGAATGGCCATAGGATTTCAAAACAAGCTTTTATTCTGGCTGCCCAACGACCTGAAACGTTTCAAGGCGCTGACCACAGGAAACACAATCATAATGGGACGAAAAACTTTCGAATCACTTCCTAAAGGAGCGTTACCCAATCGACGGAATGTGGTACTCTCTTCCAATCCGGCAACCGAATGTCCCGGAGCAGAGGCGTTCACTTCGCTGGAAGCCGCTTTGAAAAGCTGTCAGGAAGAAGAGAAAGTATACATCATCGGAGGAGCAAGTGTCTACCGCCAAGCCATGCCTTTGGCCGACGAACTGTGCCTGACCGAAGTTGATGACACAGCTCCGGAAGCAGATGCCTTTTTCCCGGCTGTAGATACAGCCATATGGCACGAAAAAAGCAGAGAAGTCCATCCTGCGGATGAGAAACATCTCTGCTCATATGCTTTCGTAGATTACGTTCGGGGATAAACTTAATCCTCGTCCGTTTCTACCATGATCGGCATTTGCCGCTTGATAGCTTCATGGAATGAAATAAGCGTCTCCGTACGAGCCAATCCCAACGGTTGAAGTTTATCATGGATCACACTCAGAAGGTGATGGTTGTTCCTTGCGTATATCTTGATAAACATATCGTATTTCCCGGTGGTGAAATGACATTCCACTACTTCCGGAATCGCTTCCAAAGCTTTGGTCACAGAATCGAACGACTCAGGATCTTTCAGATAAATCCCAATATAAGCACATGTCTCATATCCAATCTTCTCCGGGTCGATAACATACTCCGAACCTTTCAATATACCCAGATTAGTCAACTTCTGTATGCGTTGATGAATAGCCGCACCCGAAACGTTGCACGCTCTTGCCACTTCCAGAAACGGAATGCGGGCATTGTCGGCAATCAACTTCAGAATCTGCTCGTCTAAAGTATCTAATTGATGATGTCCCATTTTAAATCAATTTGTTTTAATATATCAATCACTAATGCAAAGTTAGTTATTTCCCCGGCAATAAATACTATAGTTTATTACTTTTATTTGTAAAAATAGAATAAATCGGCAATAGTTCGTACCTTTGTAAAAACAATAAATTCACACGATATGAAGCTAATATTGACCTTATTCACCTGTCTTTTCGTGACAGGATGTGCATACGCACAAAATTTTTCGGCCTACTTTACGAACAAAACACTGCGCGTCGATTATCTTTTCACCGGAAATGCGGAGAAGCAATCAATTTGTCTCGACGAACTTTCGGAACTGCCCACATGGGCGGGCAGACGGCATCATCTTGCAGAATTACCACTGGAAGGAAACGGGCAAATTGTCATGCGTGATGTGAAAAGCGGAAAAGTTATCTATACCACTTCGTTTTCCTCACTATTCCAGGAATGGCTGGAGACAGACGAAGCTAAAGAAGTAACCAAAGGATTTGAGAATACTTATCTCCTGCCCTACCCTGTAAAACCGGCGGAAGTAGAAATCACGCTGCGCAACAACAAACACGAAGTAAGCGCAAGCCTGAAACATATCGTCAAGCCCGATGATATCCTGATACATAAAAAAGGACTCACACACATCACCCCACACAAATATTTGCTGAAAAGCGGAAACGAAGAACAATGTATCGATGTGGCAATCCTGGCCGAAGGATATACCACAGCCGAAATGGAAACTTTCTATAAAGATGCAGCCGTGGCATGCGAAGCACTATTTTCGCACGAACCGTTCCAGTCTATGAAGAACCGTTTCAATATCATAGCCGTAGCCAGTCCTTCCGCAGACAGCGGAGTCAGTGCTCCGAAACAGGGAGCATGGAAACATACTGCCTTCGGTTCGCACTTCGATACTTTCTACTCTGACCGCTATCTGACTACCAGCCGTGTAAAAGCAATTAACGACGCATTGGCAGGCATTCCCTATGAACATATCATAATCCTCGCCAATACAGAGCAATATGGCGGAGGCGGCATCTACAATGCTTTCACATTAACCACCGCACATCACCCCAATTTCCGCCCGGTAGTGGTACACGAATTCGGACATAGTTTCGGTGGTCTGGCCGATGAATACTTCTATGACGAAGATGTGATGAACGGCCTCTATCCACTCAGTATCGAACCATGGGAACAAAACATAACCACACGTGTCAACTTCGCTTCCAAATGGGAAGATATGCTCACTAAAGACACCCCGGTTCCGACTCCGGTAGCAGATAAGGCCAAATACCCCACAGGTGTATACGAAGGAGGAGGTTACTCAGCTAAAGGTATCTATCGTCCGGCATTCGATTGCCGCATGCGCACAAATGAATATCCCACATTCTGTCCGGTTTGCCAGAGATCCATCAAACGAATCATAGAATTCTATACAGGTAAATAAGATCATCTCAAACCAACGAAAAGGAATACATTAACCACTGTACGAATTACACAGACTTCACAGGTCTTATCAAGATTATCGACTATTTCAATCTTTATATCTGCATGTGAGTCTGTGTAATCGCCCATACAGGAGTTACGATATCGCCACTAAATACATACAGGCAACCCATATAATTCCCGAGGGATATTAGTCCTATAAGAGCTGAAAGCGATAAGCCCGGGTATCTCATAAAAAAAGGCCGTCTGAAACAAATCAGACGGCCTTTTCTATGTATAGAATAACTTATTCGCGAGCTCTCGCAGAATAGTTAATTTTCAGTGCATAAGCTTGACGAAGAGCCTGTTTAATATCGGTAACGATACCCATTTTTGTATCCTGGTCAATTTTCAAAGACACAGTCATAAAGGGTTGGTCTTCCTCTTTCATACTTGAGCGCTCGTTAGTTACGTAAGCCTGAATTTCGTCAACTTCAGCATATGCGTCATTCAACTGGATACGGCTTTCAGACCCCAGTTTTTTACGAAACTCTGCTGTCGGTTTACCTACATAGATAAACGTAACCAAAGATTTCTTTTCAAGCTTTTCCAACTCAGTACCTTGCGGAATCTTAAACTCAACCTTCAAAGAAACTTCACGCATTGTTGTTACAATCATAAAGAAGAACAACAATGTAAAGATCAAGTCAGGTAGAGAAGAAGTATTCAGCGTAGGCATCCCGCGCTTACCTGTTTTATTAAATTTTCCCATTAATTATTCTTTTTAACTCCTTTAGGTTCAGCCTCAGAGATCTTCTGAGGAAAAATTTCACGAATAGCTTTCTGCTGGTCTTCATTCAACTCAGCATAATTCTTCTGCCACTTTTCCTGAGCCAATTCATCTCTTAACTCGTTGTAAGCAGCAACCAGCTCATTTTGAACATCAAAATAAGCCTGATAAGAAGATCCGCGGTCACTCTGCAAAGAAATTACATGATTCTCCGTAACCATGGTATTACCAAAGAAAGGCACATCTTTCGCATGTTTTTCCGGTAATTTTTCATCGTTATATGGATTGGCAATGAATTCTTTGGCTTTTTCCCTCAATTGCTTCACATCAACAACTTCGCCACCGCACATCAACTGATTCTGAAAGTTCAGAAAAATCTGCAGAACGTTACGATCCTTAACAACGATGTCATTGTCAACCTGATCCTTATCGGGAGGTGGAGGCAATTGTCTTGCCAAACCACGGTCAGTATCCATAGATGTCGTAATCAAGAAGAAGATAAGCAATAAGAATGCAATATCCGCTGTTGAACTTGAATTAATTTCAGGAACTTTTCTATTTCCTTTTGCCATTGTAGTTACTGTATTTTATTGAGTTTCCCCAATTAGTTATGATAATTTCTTTTTAATACTACTTCCGATGATAGCAACAACTGTTACCAACAACAAGAAATAAATACTGTAAAGGAACATATCAGTCAGTTTCAACCAGAAAGGAACATTGTCAGTTCCTTCATATCCCTGAATTGTCAGTGTTTCACCACTACCCATAGACCATGCTACAACCAATACAAGAACAAGAAGAATAAGTCCGAGCAATGATCTGATAGCACCCTTAGGATTGTCTTTCAAAGCAGAACCGAACTGGAAGATAGCAGCAACAACAGTTGCAACTACAGCAATGCCAAACAGACCGTACATCAGGTACAGCAAGGCATCTGTGTTTGCAGGATTATCCATGTCGTATACAAGCGGAGTTTCCATTTGTCCACCAAAATAGAAAAGACCCAATACGATCACGATAAGAGCAAACATCGCGTATAGTACGTAATACGATACTTTATATGTTAACTTACTCATCTCAGATTATTTTTTGTATTTCAAGTTATATTTGATTACCATGTCAAGCAAAGAGATAGAAGAGTCTTCCATTTCGCTTGTAAGAGCTTCAATTTTAGCAAGGATGTAGTTATAGAATACCTGAAGGATCAAAGCTACAACCAAACCGAAGATAGTAGTAATCAAGGCAACCTTCATACCACCAGCAACAACTGTCGGAGAGATATCACCCTGCTGTTGGATTTTATCGAATGCCATAACCATACCTACTACAGTACCCAAGAATCCCAATGACGGAGCCATCGCGATGAACAGTGTGATCCAAGAGCATCCTTTTTCAAGGTAACCAGCCTGAACGCCACCATAAGATACTACAGATTTCTCAACCACGTCGATGCCTTGGTCGATTCTCATCAAACCTTGATAATAGATAGAAGCAACAGGACCTCTCGTGTTACGAGCGATATCTTTAGCAGCTTCAACATCACCTTTTTCCAAAGCAGCTTCGATAGAAGACATAAATTTCTTTGTGTTGATTTCAGCCAAGCTCAAGTAAATGATACGTTCAATACAGAAAGCCAAACCAATAACCAATGCGATAGCAACCAAACTCATGAAAGATGCAGTACCTTCGATGAATTTTACTTTAATTTCTTTGTGGATACCACCTTCTTCTTCAGCACCAGCAAGAGGAGCAGAAGCTTCAGCAGCCTCAGCTACAGCGTCAGCAACCGGTTTGTCTGCTGCAGGAGCAGCTTGTTCGGTAGCAGCAGCATCCTGAGCCTGAACGAGTTGAGTTGAGCCAAATGTTAAGACTCCCATCACAGCAACAATTGCAAATAACTTTTTCATTGTGTGTCTAATTTTTAAGATTAATTAATTAAATTATTATTATTGTATTTACTTATCGTCTTTTGTTTAATATTTCCTGCGGAGAGAGCGGGATTCGAACCCGCGATACACTTTTGGCGTATACACGCTTTCCAGGCGTGCCTCTTCAACCACTCGAGCATCTCTCCAATTGGTGCTTTCCTCAAATCGGGTGCAAATTACAAAAAAAATGCGAACCACAAGCGTTTTCAGCTACAAATGTATTCTTTTTTTTCTTCTTCTGCAGCATTATCCTTCTTTTATCTTTAATAAATCCACTAAATTAATAAAATTTAAAATCTAACAGAGCTTATTTGAGTATTCCAAACACTTTCAATGCGCTGATAGCAGTCAATTCCGCAACTTTTTCGGGATCTTCCTTGTATATTTCGGCAACTTTTATTAATGTATCTTTCACATTCGCACTCTCATTCCTCTTCCCACGGTTAGGGACCGGCGTGAGGTAAGGAGAATCCGTTTCCAGCACAATGCGTTCCAACGGAATATGTTTAAGCGCTTCCGGCAGAGTTGACTTTTTGAAAGTGACCACACCATTTATGCCAATCTTAAACCCGGAGAACTCCATCATCCGGGCAGCTTCTTCGGACGTCCCGGTGAAACTATGAAAAATGCCGGTCAAGCCACTGCTTTTATAAGGCTGCAATACCTTATATATATAATCAAAAGCTTCACGGCAATGAATGACAATCGGCAACTGGTACTGAAGGGCCCACTGAACCTGTTTCTCAAAAACAATCAACTGTTCTTTCAACCAGGTTTTGTCCCAGTAAAGATCGATCCCGATCTCTCCTACGGCCACAAATCGTTCCGAAGTTGCCAGGTGATTAGCCACTATTTCAAGTTCTTTTTCATACGAATCGTTCACGGAAGTAGGATGCAACCCGATCATCGGGAAACAAAAGTCACGATAGGTATCACAAACCGACAACATAGGTTCGATTGTCGTACTGTCTATATTGGGCATAAAAATATGCGTAACACCGGCAGCACGGGCACGCTCCATTACCAAAGGCAAATCTTCGGCAAATTCTTCCAGAAAAAGATGGGAATGTGAATCGACAAGCATATTTTAAAGAATCTCTTTAGTTTGTTTTTCACCGGTCCGGTAATAATAAATCAGACCGTAATCACGACATTTCTCCAACCGTTTTTCATTAGGCAGTACCTCCTGGTATTTGGCCTCCACCTGATTCCAGATATCGAGAATCAACCGGTCAGCCTGCGCACGCATAGACGAAAGTTGTTCTAAGCTACGATTTGTGAGGAGTTGAAGGTTTTTCTGCTTCTCATAACCTTCCATGAATATATCATAATGTACTTTCACTTTGGCAATCGTCGGGTTATAGATAGGTATGCCTCCCCGGGAAGTACGTTGCCGCTCTCCTTCTATGATTTTCTGTCCCCACTCGGCTATAGAAGCCTCACTGTTCAAGTCGGGCACGCCGAAATTATCCATAGGCAAGCTGTACATATCTTTATGGGATTCTTTAATTTCGGCTCGAATCACTGCCAGGTTCAAAACTTGTATAAAGTGAGAAATATAAAGACGGGCCGCTTTTACATTGGCCTGATGCTTCTTACTGTTTCTGCTCTGTTCGCCATAACAGTGTACATAATAAGAATGCGCAGCCTCAAATTTAGCCAGAAACATACGTGCTTCCCCCAATGTCTTTAACGAAACGGCCAAATCATAGACATTACATACGTCCCCCTTTACGACCGCTGCTTTCAGCGCCCGTATCCTGGCTTGATCAGTATTTGGCAAACGTCTATAAGGCATCGTTATATTACATCTCGCGGTACATTAAATGCTTCATCAGCTTTTTCAGCTCACTTTTCCTATCTTCTATGACAGATACGGCCCCCAGACTGGTCATCGCACGAGTATAGTACTCACGCATCTTGTTTTCACAGACAGCTTTGATACCTATCTGATTGTACAACTCGGTTACAGCACCGATTTTTTCTTCGGCACAGAATGAAGTCGCATTCAACCAACGGTTCAGTTCATCCAACTGATTCCGGTCGGCCCGTTCCAATGCTTTAATCAACATATATGTTTTCTTATTGCATAAAATATCACCACCGATATTTTTACCAAACACGGCTGAATCGCCATATACATCCAGCAAATCATCCTGCAATTGGAAAGCAACCCCAATCTGCATGCCGAAATCATATAGATTTTCAGCATCTTCACGGGAAGCTCCTCCCAAAATAGCTCCGATTTTCAAACTGGCCGCCAATAGAACGGCAGTTTTTAAACGGATCATTTCCAGATATTCCTCTTCTTTCACATCATCGCGGGACTCAAACCCCATATCCATCTGCTGACCTTCGCAAATCTCAAGTGCTGTCAGGCTAAACAAGTCCATAACCTCTTTCAGATACTCTGAAGAACAACTTGCCATATACTGATAAGCCAGCACCATCATGGCATCTCCCGACAAAATTGCAGTATTGTCATTCCAGACTTTATGAACCGTTGTTTTTCCACGGCGCATATCGGCCCGATCCATCAAGTCGTCATGCAAAAGAGTATAATTATGATAAACTTCAATTGCCGTAGCAGGATCATAAACAGAAGTAACATCCTCCTTATAGAGATTGTATGCCATTAACATCAGAACAGGGCGAATGCGTTTTCCCCCCATGGAAAGTACGTATTTAACAGGGTCATACAAACCAACCGGTGTGCGTGTAAACCGGATATCTGAAATGTGAGAATTTATTTTATCAAGAAGCTGAAATGCTGTATACATAGTAATAAGTTATAAAAAGAGGATTGAATGAAAAGAGGCTGCTTGGACGGCAGCCTCTCTTCTTATACTATACAATGATTATTGCAGTCTGAATCGTACAGGTAATGTAAATCTACAACGAACTGGTTTACCTCTCTGCTTACCCGGCTTCCATTTAGGCATGGTTTTAACCACACGAAGAGCTTCTTTATCAAGATATGGGTCAACGCTCTTTACAACCCTAATGTCAGTAATACTACCATCACGTTCAACAACGAACTGAAGAACAACCTGTCCCTGGGTTCCGTTTTCCTGAGCAATGGTCGGATATTTGATATTCTTATACAGGAACTGCAAACAAGCAGGCATACCACCCGGAAACTCAGCAGCTTCTTCTACTACCTCAAAAATTTCCTGTTCCGACGGTTCTTCCTCTTTCACCTCAACCGGCACGTATTTTACTTCCACTTTCTGTCCGGTATCCTCTGTTGAAGCAATAGCTGTTTCTTCCACATCAGCCTGGTCATCAACAATCTTCAGGATTTCAGCCTGTTTCGGAACCTCAACAGGAGGTGGGGCCGGTTTTTCTTCCTGTTGTGTAATAGGAATCATTTCCTCTTCAAACTCAATTTGGGCTACCGCCTGGCTTGTATCGATCTTTATATCACGCTCCGTCCATTCGAACGCAACGAATATAAAGGCGAGCACCACAACGTAACCGATCAGCAGCCACTGGGTCTTCTTACCTTCGAGGTCTGCTTTGGGCGATTTTTTTACTTCCATAAAATTATTATATAAAAATTGGTGTTCTTCTGGTTTTTAAGCTGTTATTGCTTTTGTGCCACAAATATAACGCAGATATTTTAAAAATGCAGTATATTTGGCGAAAAAATTTAGATAAGACGTTAAAAAAGGGAATAAACCTGCTGCATAACATCATGAAAAAGATAACAATTGCAATTGATGGCTTTTCTTCTTGCGGGAAAAGTACCATGGCTAAAGATTTGGCTAAAGAAATCGGATACATTTATATCGACAGTGGAGCTATGTATCGTGCCGTTACACTATACAGTATAGAGAACGGCATCTTCAACGGAGATACGATTGATACCGAAAAACTGAAACAGCGTATCGACGATATCCACATCTCTTTCCGGATTGATCCGGAAACCGGTCGCCCGAATACTTACTTAAATGGAGTGAACGTAGAGAACAAAATCCGCACCATGGAAGTTTCTTCTAAAGTAAGTCCGATCAGTGCGCTCGGTTTTGTCCGCGAAGCCATGGTGGCCCAGCAACAAGAAATGGGCAAAGCCAAGGGCATTGTTATGGATGGCCGTGATATCGGTACAACTGTATTTCCGGATGCAGAATTAAAGATATTCGTAACCGCCTCACCGGAGATTCGTGCCCAGCGCCGTTATGACGAACTGAAAGCCAAAGGACAGGAGGCCAGTTTCGAAGAAATATTGGAGAACGTGAAACAACGTGACCATATAGACCAGACGCGTGAAGTGAGCCCGCTAAAGAAAGCCGACGATGCTTTACTATTAGACAACAGTCATCTCACCATTGCCGAGCAGAGGGAGTGGTTGACAGCCGAATATCAAAAAGCAATAAAAAAGTAAAAACGGAAGGGTGTAGCCATACGCCCCATAGGGTGTAGCCATCCTGAGGAAAGGGTGTAGCCATCCGGTCAGTATGGCTACACCCTTTTTTAATCACAGATTTTGTAATTATATGGTAAAAGTAGAAATAGATGAAGGTTCCGGTTTTTGTTTCGGAGTGGTCACAGCCATCCACAAAGCCGAGGAGGAACTCACAAAAGGGGTGACGCTCTATTGCCTGGGAGATATTGTACACAACAGCCGCGAAGTGGAGCGTCTGAAGGAAATGGGACTGATTACCATCAACCATGAGGAATTCAAGCAACTTCATAACGCCAAAGTACTTTTACGCGCCCATGGCGAACCGCCTGAGACCTATATCATCGCCAAAGAGAATAACATCGAGATCATTGATGCCACTTGTCCGGTAGTGCTCCGTTTGCAAAAACGGATCAAACAAGAATACATGCAGGAGGACTCTGATGAGAAACAAATCGTGATCTACGGTAAGAACGGACACGCAGAGGTCCTGGGATTGGTCGGACAAACAACCGGCAAAGCGATTGTGATAGAAAAACTCGATGAAGCCCGTCAGCTGGACTTCAGCAAAAGCATACGCTTATACTCACAGACTACCAAATCACTCGATGAGTTTTGGGAAATTGTGGAATACATCAAAGAACACATTTCGCCTGACGCGACTTTTGAATATTATGATACCATTTGCCGCCAGGTAGCCAACCGCATGCCCAACCTGCGAAAATTTGCCGCTTCACACGATCTGATCTTTTTTGTCAGTGGTAAAAAAAGTTCAAATGGCAAAATGTTATTCGAAGAGTGCAAAAAAGTCAACCCAAACTCACATTTGATAGACAGTGCTGAGGAAATCGATGATTCTTTGCTCCCCGGAGTCAATTCTATCGGCGTGTGCGGGGCTACATCCACTCCCAAATGGCTGATGGAAGAAATCTCCGAAGCCATAAAGGCACAGATTAAAAGACAATGAATTAACGTTATTTAATCATACAGGGCACTCCTTTTTGTTATCTTTGCAACGTCAATTAAAAAACAAGATTGTTATGGGAACAGTTAAGTGTGTTGGTATTTTAACTTCCGGTGGTGATGCACCGGGAATGAACGCTGCTATTCGTGCAGTGACACGTGCAGCAATCTATAACGGACTGCAAGTAAAAGGTATATATAGAGGATACAGAGGCTTGGTAACAGGGGAGATCAAAGAATTTAAAAGCCAGAATGTAAGTAACATCATTCAACTGGGAGGAACGATCCTGAAAACAGCACGTTGCAAAGAGTTTACAACTCCCGAAGGACGTAAAATGGCATACGATAACATGGTAAAAGAAGGAATTGACGCCCTTGTTGTAATTGGTGGTGACGGTTCGCTGACCGGAGCACGCATCTTTGCACAAGAATATGACGTTCCCTGTATCGGACTTCCGGGTACTATTGACAATGACCTTTTTGGCACAGATACCACTATCGGATATGACACGGCGCTGAATACCATTCTGGATGCAGTCGACAAGATCCGTGACACAGCTACTTCGCACGAGCGTTTGTTCTTTGTAGAAGTAATGGGACGCGACGCCGGTTTTCTGGCATTGAACGGTGCGATTGCCTCGGGAGCAGAAGCCGCCATCATTCCGGAATTCAGTACGGAAGTCGACCAACTGGAGGAATTTATAAAGAGCGGTTTCCGCAAATCAAAAAACAGCAGTATCGTACTGGTAGCCGAAAGTGAACTTACCGGAGGTGCCATGCATTATGCCGAACGTGTGAAAAACGAATATCCACAATATGATGTTCGCGTCACCATTCTGGGGCACTTGCAACGTGGTGGCAGCCCGACGGCACATGACCGTATTTTGGCCAGTCGTCTGGGTGCGGCAGCTATCGATGCTATCATGGAAGACCAACGTAATGTCATGATCGGCATAGAGCACGACGAAATTGTTTATGTTCCGTTCAGCAAAGCCATCAAAAACGATAAACCTGTCAAAAGAGATCTCGTCAATGTGTTGAGAGAACTGTCTATTTGATAACAGTATACAACAGAAAAAGACAGACGGTGGACGGTAAACATACAAAATGTTTATGGTTCACTGTTTATCATTTACGGTAAACCCCTTCTCTGACAAGATTCTTTCTGTTTCCTCCCATAATTGCACCCTTTGAACATGGTGAGTATATTTTTCGGAAAGAGGATGCAAATGATTATTCAAATTAAATGTCGCAGTCTGTTTCCCTGCTTCCACATCAAGTAATAGTCCGATTGCAGTAGAGGCTCCCTGAAGAGGTGTCCGTATAAAAGGGCGGAAGAAAATGTCGGTCAATGGATCGAACCATTGATGCATCCGGATGATATCGGTAGACACAATTCCTGGATCAGCAGCATTGACCGTTATTCCACGTACCCGAAGACGCTCTGCCAGTTCAAAAGTAAAAAGCAACAAAGCGAGTTTTGTATTACTATAAACAGGGATTCGCCAGAAATTTCCCCTTTTACCACGAAGAAAAAAATCGGGAAAATCCAGCTTACCAATTGCATAGGTACAAGACACCATATTGACAATACGTGTTCCCTGTCCCATCAACGGAAGCAAAAGCCGCGTCAACAGACAGGGACCTACATAGTTTACACTGACCGTACGCTCCAGCCCATCTTCTGTAATATGCAATCCGGTTTCCATCGTCCCGGCATTATTCATCAGCAAAGCTATGGAAGTGTTCCGCTGTAATACCCGGTTTGCAAAAGTTTTCACTGAAGCCAGTGATGCAAGATCTATCTCCCACACTTCCATATTCTTATTTCCTGTTTCCTTCGCCAACTCCCTGCATTTGGGTTCCGCCTTCGACAGCGAACAACAGGCCATGATTACTGCATAACCTTCACGAGCCACGGCACGGGTGATCTCCATCCCCATCCCACCATCGGCGCCGGTAATAATAGCAAGCTTACGTTCCATCATTTATTTTCCAAGTGTTCGATCTCTTTTTGCAAACAAAGAGGAAGTTCTTCTGCCAAATGCTTATGACAAGCCATCTCAATGGTATACATCCTTCCTATGCAATAATTACTGTGCCCACAATTACAGCGGGCCTTTTCTTCACGCCGCATCCGGTTGACAAACCCGGGTTCATTAAGCAAAGCACGTGCCATCTGTACAGCCTCGAACCCTTCATTCAGCACCTCATCTATTTTCTCACGGGACACCAGCCCGCCAACATAAATTAAAGGAATTTTAATCTCAGAGCGGAACTTTAAAGCATCTTCCAAGAAATAGGCTTCTTTAAAAGGAACAGTCGGTATCATCACCCGTCCCGCCAACTTAACACCATACTTCAACCACCAGCAATCCATATAGTGCGTCAACGTCCTGATAGGCATCGCCCCACGCATAACATACATAGGAGCTTTACTGACAAAACCTCCACTCAGAACCAATGCATGCCCCCCCAATGACTCAAGCCGTCTGGCCACTTCAAGGGTCTCCTCTATTTCCATGCCACCACGAAAGCCGTCACGCATATTCATCTTCACGAACACGGCTATATCACTGCCGGCCGCCTTCATCACCTCTTCCATTACCATCGTCATAAACCGCATCCGGTTCTCCAATGATCCTCCATATTCATCTTTCCGGCGGTTGGTGTAAGGTGAAAGAAACTGGCTGATCAGATACCCATGTCCTGCGTGAACTTCAACAGCATCAAAGCCGGCTTCACGAGCAAGACAGACTGCACGTCCGTAGGCTTTTGCCATTTCCGGCAATTCCTCCCGCCCCATCCCCCGTACCCATGTAGGCGAATAAATATTGAAGCCTGATGAAGCAGAAATAGGTGTAACTCCACAAATACTTTTATGAGACATGTTGCCACAATGCCCTATCTGTATACTGGCAGCGGCACCCTCCGCATGAATGGCATCGGTTAGCTCACGTAAGCCGGGAATGATTTCGGGACGAAGCCACAATTGCCTTGGAAATGATAATCCGCTACGGGTCACCGAAGCATAGGCAACCGTAGTCATCCCTACACCTCCGGCAGCAACGGAACGATGATAATCAAGCAACATCGGAGAAGGGGCGTTTCCCGGACACATACCTTCAAAAGCTGCCGAACGAATAGTACGGTTGCGCAATGTAAGCGGTCCGATAGTAATCGGTGTGAAAAGCTTAGAAGCAAGGTGTGTATTCATAAGTAATTTATTTTTTAATATAAGAAGGGAAAAATTCGTTTCTTATACTCGACCTGCGCCCCGAACTCTTCGTTATAACGATGCCAAATAGCATCTGCCCGTGGAACAAGGTTGGCAATAGTCCACCAAGCAAAGACACATCCCGGCAAAGACCAGGTCAAGACAGCCCAACCAATCCATTCAACAATCTCACCCAAATAGTTGGCAGAAGTCACGTAACGATACATTCCCCTTTGAGGAAGATAATGGCGGGTATCTCCGGGAGTACGCAGATTCCGGATGACTGAGTCGGAATGCCAGTTGATTAGCATCCCGCTGAAGAATAAAAGTGTTCCTATCCAAAAACAAGGTGACAGCAACCAGTCGGCCGTGTAGTATCCTGAAGGCGCAAGATAAAATATCCATTCACCCTGCATCAGTCCGTTGAGGATATTAAAGAGGACTCCCATCAAAAGAATGAGTATCGGCATCTTACTTTTTCCTTTCATCAAGAAGGGAAAAACAAAGGCCCGCTGGAAGTAATGCAACTGAAAGAAGAGAAAGAAAGTAAGTTCTACAGGAAAGAAACGACGGTCGGAATGCCACCACAACCAACTCATGACCAAAAAGACAGGGGCCTCCATAAGTATCCAGGCCAACTTATTGTTTACCGAGATACCCCAGGAACGGCTGCGGAACATACCGTATCCCGCCCTGATAAAATAAAGGGCTATGAAAACGACCAGAGCCACCAGACTCATTATCAAAAGAAGCAGATTAAAGCCTTCTATACTCATATCCAAGATTTTATACAATGGACAAAGTTAAAAGAAAAACTTTAAAGAGACAAATAGTTTACGGAAATAAAGTAAGGGTGCTGCAAAGTGATCTGCCACACCCTCAGACTTTTCTTTTATCTTTTTTTCAACGGCACATATTTTTCTTCTTCCAACACATTCTTGTAAGCCGGACGAATGATACGTTTGCCTTCAAAATTCAATTCTTCATTACGATGGGCACACCAACCGACAATACGTGCCATAGCAAACAAAGGAGTGTAGATTTCTTGTGGCAAGCCAATCATTTCGTATACAAAACCGGAATAAAAATCGACGTTGCTGGACACCGTTTTTCCATTATTCTTAATCTTACCGAATGTGGCAATGGCACGCTCTTCCAGAAGTTCAAGGAAAGCAAATTCGCGTTCACGCCCTTTCTCATGTGCCAGGTCACGTGCAAGTTCCTTCAGCAATACGGCACGAGGATCGGAAATGGTATACACGGCATGCCCGATACCATAGATCAATCCGGTCTTATTATAAACCTCTTTGTTCAGCATACGGGTAAAGTAAGTGTCAATCTCATCCACATTGGTCCAGTCCTGAATATTTTCCTGCAAATGATGGAACATGTCGGCCACCTGAATATTGGCACCTCCATGGAGCGGACCTTTCAACGAACCGATACCTGCGGCAATAGCCGAATATGTATCTGTACCGGTAGATGAAGTTACACGAACCGTAAAAGTAGAGTTGTTACCTCCTCCGTGTTCCGCCTGGAGCACCAGCAAAAGGTCAAGTGTACGCGCGTCCAGTTCGGTATAATCCCGTTTCAGCATATAAAGGAAATTCTCGGCAATCGACAAATTCTCCTGCGGATGACGGATGTGTAACGAACGGCCGAAAGTGGCATGACGCAACATATTGAAGGCATAAGCGATGATTGTGGGGAACTTTGAGATCAGATCAATGCTCTGACGCATCAGGTTATCACGTGAAGTGTCATCCGGATTGGAATCAAAACGATACATTTCAAGTACACTGCGAGCCAGAATGTTCATAATATTGTTCCCCTCAAGTTCAATGATATTCATCTTGGTTTTTTGTTCCAAAGGCATATTATCATTGATTAGTTCCCTAAACGAAGCCAGTTCTTCTTTATCGGGCAAACTGCCGGATAACAATAAATAAGCAACTTCTTCAAATCCAAAACGTTTTTCTTTCAGAATGGCATGTGCCAAGTCTTCCAGATCATATCCCCGATAGAACAGCTTTCCGGGAATAGGCTTCAATCCCCCTCCGGGAATTCGCTCATAACCTACGACATTACCAATCTTAGTCAATCCGACTAACACACCTGTACCGTCTTCGTTACGAAGCCCCCGTTTTACGTCAAACTTCGGAAATAAATCGGTGTCAATCCGGGTACAATCTTTCATTGCCTCGGAAAGTTTATAAATCAAATATTCTTTTTTCATGTCCTGAAGGTATTAATTTTTAATTCGGTTAATGATTTCTTCTGTAAATTCGGAGGTAGAAAGTGGCTGCCCTTTGTGCATGAAGCGCGCCAGGTCATTGGTGGCTTTCCCTTCGGCAAAACTGGCTTCAAGCGCCTCTACAATCAGGTCGGCAGGCTCCTGCCAACCCAGATATTCAAGCATCATGACGGCCGAAAGTATCAACGAACAAGGATTGACCACTCCCTTTCCGGCAATGTTGGGAGCCGTCCCATGGGTAGCCTCAAAAATGGCATGTCCGGAGTCATAGTTGATATTGGCTCCCGGCGCGATACCGATACCTCCTACCATGGCTGCCAACTGATCGGAAATATAATCTCCGTTCAGATTCAAAGTGGCGATAACCGAATAGTCTTCAGGAATCAAGAGAGTGTTCTGCAAAAAGGCATCAGCGATACAATCTTTAATCACCAGCTTGCCTGAAGCAATCGCATCGGAAAACTCACGTTCAGCCAACTCGTATCCCCATTTTTTAAAACCTCCTTCGGTGAATTTCATGATATTGCCTTTGTGCACCAAAGTGACTGAAGGCAGTTCATGCTGCAATGCATAGCGGCACGCGGCACGTACCAGACGCTCTGTACCTTCACGCGAAACCGGCTTCACCCCGAAAGAAGAGGTTTCGGGAAAACGTACTTTACTGACTCCCATCTCATCGTGCAAAAACTTATAGAATTTTCTTGCCTCCGGAGTACCTGCTTCCCACTCGATCCCGGCATAGATATCTTCCGTGTTTTCACGAAAGATGTGCATATTCACCTTCTCAGGCTCTTTGACGGGAGACACCACTCCACGAAACCAGCGCACCGGACGCAAGCAAACGTATAAGTCGAGCGTCTGGCGGAGAGCCACATTCAACGAACGGATTCCCCCGCCGACCGGAGTTGTCAACGGTCCTTTGATGCCGATCAGATATTCCTTAAAAGCCTCCATCGTTTCATCAGGTAACCATGAACCCGTTGCCCGAAAAGCACGTTCACCAGCCAATACTTCTTTCCATTCGATATGACGGCTGCCACCATACGATACGTCTACCGCCGCATTTACTATTGCCTGCATGGCAGGAGTGATTTCCGCCCCTACTCCATCACCTGTTATAAAAGGTATTGTCGGTACATCCGGCACCAACAATCCCCCATCTTTCTGTTTGGTAATTTTACTCATTGATTTATTTTTTTATATACTCCTCCAATCGTGTTCCAAAGTCAGGTTCCATTGGTTTAAAACCAAAGATTTATTGATTTAAAACCTAAAACAAGTCCCGGAAAGCTATCTACAAGCTATTTGGCGTTCAAAGCCGATCCAGCTCGGAACCAGCCAATCTGCTGTTCATTGTAAGTATGCTGTACCGCAAACCGTTCTTCAGTGCCATCTTCGTGATGCAAAATCACCTCCAGGTTATGTCCGGGCGAAAACTCTTTTAATCCAACTACCGAGATTAAATCGTGCTCACGAATCCGGTCATAATCGGCTTTATCTACAAAAGTAACGGCCAACATACCCTGTTTTTTCAGATTGGTTTCATGAATGCGGGCAAAGCTTTTGGCCAGAATCACCTTCACATTCAGAAAACGCGGTTCCATGGCAGCATGCTCACGACTTGAACCCTCGCCATAATTTTCTTCGGCTACTACAATGGAAGAGATATCATCCGCTTTATACTGTTTTGCGGTACCCGAAACAGTTTCATATGTATTGGTCAAACGGTTCCAGACCTTATTCGTTTCGCCATTGAATGCATTCACCGCTCCCATCAACATATTATCGGAAATGTTTTCCAAATGGCCACGAAACCGAAGCCAGGGACCTGCCATCGAGATATGATCTGTGGTGCATTTTCCCTGTGCTTTGATAAGCAGCGGCATATTGAGAAAATCATTGCCGTCCCATGCAGGGAAAGGAGTCAGTAACTGTAAACGCTGAGAATCCGGAGCAACCTTAATCTCAGCTTTCTCACCCGTAGGAGCCTGATATCCCTGATTGCCGGCAACAAATCCGGCAGATGGCAGTTCATCCCCCGTAGGTTCACTAAGTTTCACCTTTTCACCGTCATGGTTAACCAAACGGTCTTTCAACGGGTTGAAACAAAGATCGCCGGCAATAGTTAGTGCCAGAACAATCTCGGGTGAAGCCACAAAAGCAAAAGTATTCGGGTTACCGTCAGCACGTTTGGCAAAATTGCGGTTAAATGAAGTCACAATAGAGTTTTTACGGGTCGGATCGTCTGTATGGCGTTTCCACTGGCCGATACAAGGACCGCAGGCATTAGCCATGATAGTAGCACCCATCTTTTCAAATACATCCATCATACCGTCACGCTCGGCTGTCGCACGGATCTGTTCGGAACCCGGATTTACAATCAGTGGTGATGCCACTCCCAGGTTCTTCTCATTCACCTGCCGGGCTACGGAAGCCGCACGGCTGATGTCCTGATAAGAAGAGTTGGTACAGGAACCTATCAAACCTACTTCCATTTTCCGGGGATAACCGTTCATTACTACCTTTTCAGCAAATTCTGAAATAGGAGTGGCGGCATCCGGAGTAAACGGACCATTAATATAAGGTTCCAACTCTGAAAGATTTATTTCGATAACCCGGTCATAAAAATCTTCCGGACGTGCCATTACTTCGTCGTCTGCACGCAAATCGGCAGCTACACTGTCGGCCATCACAGCCACTTCCTCGCGTCCGGTTGCTTTCAGATAAACAGCCATACGTTCATCATAAGGGAAAAGAGAGGTAGTAGCTCCTACTTCAGCACCCATATTACAGATTGTAGCTTTTCCCGTGGCCGATAACGAAGCCGTACCCGATCCAAAATATTCGATAATAGCGTTTGTTCCTCCTTTCACGGTCAGGATACCGGCCAATTTCAGTATGACATCTTTGGGAGCTGTCCATCCATTCAACTCTCCTGTCAGACGTACCCCGATCAATTTCGGCATCTTAAGTTCCCACTCCATACCTGTCATCACATCCACAGCATCGGCACCACCTACACCGATCGCCACCATTCCAAGCCCTCCGGCATTCGGGGTATGCGAGTCGGTACCGACCATCATCCCACCCGGAAAAGCATAATTCTCAAGCACCACCTGATGAATGATGCCCGCTCCCGGCTTCCAGAAACCAATGCCATAACGAGAGGAAACATCACGCAAGAAATCATACACCTCCCGGTTGGTTTGTGTAGCTGTTTCAATGTCACGTTCAGCACCCCGGTAAGCTTGTATCAAATGATCGCAGTGTACCGTGGAAGGTACTGCCACTGTATCTTTCCCGGCATTCATAAATTGCAACAAGGCCATTTGAGCCGTTGCATCCTGCATTGCAACACGGTCCGGACGAAAATTGACATAGTCCTCTCCCCGTTCATAATTCTTTAAATCCGCCACATTATACAAATGTGCATACAAAATCTTTTCAGCCAACGTCAAAGGACGCTTCAGTGCTGCACGAACATGCTCCATTTTCCCTTTATAGGATGTATAGAAGCTCTTTAACATATTCAAATCATATACCATAACAATTTTGGTTTTATCTGTTCTTCTATTTATTATAACCAATTATACGAAAGAAAGGTTTAACAAATTGAAATGTTTATTCCAATCCGGAAACAGATTTGTTATCTTTGCCGGAAATTTAACCCGCACCCCATTAGCATGAACGATTATAATACAAACTCTTCTTCCCCACTTAGCGATCTTCAACGCCAACAGCTTTTGCTACGTATGGAATATGAATATGAAAAAGAAGAATTTCGCAAGCAGACAGAAACGATGGGCATTGCGAGGAAAGTGAAGCGAGGGCTTTGCTGGTATCCCGTCAGTACAGGCAGAAGTTTTTATAATTCGCTGAACCAACTTGTGATAGAAATAGAACGTCAAGAAGATAAAGAGATAGAACATTCATTTGAATTCGGACGTCCTGTCTGCTTTTTCGAACAGGGCTATGATGGCAGCATACATTATTTCAATTCCATCTACACCGTAAGCTATGCAGATGAAGAGCGTATGGTAGTCGTGGTACCCGGAGCAGGTGCACTTCTTGAAATACAAGGAGCAGACAGACTGGGTGTACAGTTGTATTTCGATGAAACTTCCTACCGCAGTATGTTCGAAGCCTTGGAAGACGTGATTCGTGCAAAAGGTAATCGCCTCGCCCAACTACGTGATATTTTACTTAGTAAACAACCCTCGCAATGGAGAGAGATATATCCGGTACGCTTCCCCTGGCTGAACACCACACAAGAGGAAGCCGTTAACAAAGTGCTACGTGCCAAAGACGTGGCTATCGTACACGGACCTCCGGGAACAGGTAAAACCACTACCCTCGTAGAAGCTGTCTACGAAACATTGCATCGTGAAAACCAAGTGCTGGTATGTGCGCAAAGTAATACGGCCGTCGACTGGATTGCGGAAAAGTTGGTAGACCGCGGAGTGCCTGTACTACGCATCGGCAATCCCAGCCGGGTAAACGACAAAATGCTTTCGTTTACCTACGAACGCCGTTTCGAAAGTCATCCGGCATATACCGAGTTATGGGGTATTCGTAAATCCATTCGTGACATGGGGAATCATCTGCGTAAAGGAGGATATTCTGAACGCGAATCCACACGTAACCGAATACTCCGCCTGAAAGAGCGTGCCACTGAACTTGAAATACTAATCAACGAAGACCTCTTTTCCAGTGCCCGTGTCATTGCATCGACACTGGTTAGCAGTAATCACCGGATTCTCACCGGACGGCATTTCAGCACCCTCTTTATCGACGAAGCCGCACAGGCCCTGGAAGCTGCCTGCTGGATAGCTATCCGAAAAGCAGACCGTGTAATCCTCGCAGGAGATCATTGCCAACTCCCTCCAACCATTAAATGTATGGAGGCCGCGCGAAGCGGTTTAGACCGCACATTAATGGAAAAAGTCGTAATGAACAAGCAAGAAGCCGTTTCTCTGCTGAAAATACAATATCGCATGCATCGCTCCATCATGCAGTTTCCTTCCGCCTGGTTCTATCAAGGTGAGCTGGAAGCCGCACCGGAAATTTCTCACCGGGGAATACTCGAGCTGGACACTCCCATAAATTGGATCGATACTTCGGAAATGGACTTTCATGAAGAGTTCGTTGGAGAAAGTTTCGGACGTATCAATAAACCGGAAGCCAATCTGCTGTTGCAAGAACTGGAAAATTATATCCGCAAAATCGGAGAAAACCGAGTGGCAGAAGAGTGTATAGACTTTGGACTTATTTCACCTTATAAGGCCCAGGTACAATATTTACGGAATAAAATAAAAGGAAATCCATTCTTTCGCCCCTACCGTAACCGAATCACTGTCAACACAGTAGATGGTTTTCAGGGACAAGAACGTGATGTTATCTTTATCAGTTTGGTACGAGCCAATGAAAACGGACAGATCGGATTTCTCAATGACTTAAGGCGAATGAACGTAGCCATCACCCGTGCCAGAATGAAACTGGTAATATTGGGTGATGCCACAACCATGAGCAAACACGCTTTCTACAGAAAGTTAATTGAGTATATCAATGGACTCAGGCAAAATTCATAAAAATACCGATAACAAAAAAACGAAGTTATGTCAAAACTCACCACGGAATAACACAGAGCATCTCAGAGTCTTTTTACTAATAATCAGCAACTTAAACCACCTCTGTGCTACTCTGTGTTCTCTGTGATGAGTTTTGACAACCTCGTTTACAATAAAGCAGCAGTCTGCTTATTTCTTCAAATACCAATCCTTATCTGTCTTTCCACCAGATTTTGCCCATGAAGCAAAACGCGGATATGATTGATCAATAGATTCCTTCTCTTCCGTATTGAATGTTTCAACATCTGCCAAATGAATAGCAAACGGATAATTCTGGTCTGACACGTAATAGATCCCTTTATCTGTATCCGATAAATCCTGCTGGCTTCCAAAGAGAGCCGTATTTACCTTATCAGTTGGTTTATGGTTTACCAAATGTACTTCCGTACGATCCTTTCCTGTATTCTGGTGCAAGAAGATGAATGAATTGTAGGGAGCCACTCCAAAAGTTTCATGATCTACAGGTTGCTTAAATTTATTCCGTATCTTAAATGCAGAGGTCTTTGTATTGCTACCGGTCTCTTCAATAGCATTGGCAAATACAGCAACAGTAGCCTGGCCTAATTCATTATCCAACCCCTGACTTCCCCAAGCCGATTTCCCCTCGGTGAAGTCACACTCTTCTACATTTGCCCTTTCTGTATTCATTTGGTAAGCAAAGCCATTCTTAAATAACGCTCCTGACCACATAGCAGTAAAAGTATCCTCAGTAGAAAGTACTTGATTTTTGGTGTTAAAACTCAAAACCGAATTATATTTCACAATCACATCATTCAGGTCATAATCACCTTTAGAAGGCCAATTATCTTCAAAAGCCAAAATTCCTTTATACGTCATTTTATAGGCTATTGACTGATCGTCCGGATCTTCCGGATCAACCGAGGGCATATCGGGAGGGATAATAGCCTCTATCGGATTTGACCAGACATTAAACATAACATCATTATAATCCTGACTTGTCCAATCTTCAAACGATAATACAATAAATTCATTTATTTTAAATGCAGCTGTATGCTTACGTTGATCGTTATTTAATGCAGTAGTTGAATAGAACATTCTTTCTCCCTTACCTACATTGCCATTAGTAGTCGTCCCTTTCCCCGTAAAAGCGTTATTACTAATAAACCAGCCTATTTTAGTCCCTTTTGGGAATACAGTTCCCTTATCTTCTCCGTCAGCATCAATATAATGTAGTTTTACACACTCCCCGCCTTTAATGCCGACTCCTGCTTTGGTATTGGGGAATACAACGTACTTTTTAGCTTTCCGAATCTGAGCGACAGTTGCTCCTTCCGGATAGCAATAATAGCCAAACGCACTATATGCCGAACTTTCTCCTCCGACAAAACGCACCTTCACTTCGGCACCATGTTCGTCATTAATCATAAAATCAACCGACTGGCGATATTTCTGAGGGCAAATTCCACCCTCCGGTATAGTTTTATTAATTGTTCTGTAAAATGCGGGGGTCAATTCAATAACACCTTCATTATCCAAATAGTTAGGTCTCCCTTTTATATCCCAACTGCCCAAAGTATAAAATCCTTCAGGCACCGTTTGATACTCACCACCTACACGTGTCTGCACAGATGCTTCGGCAGCCGTATCCCAGTTTATATCAGCCATTATTGTATTCCCTTCTATTTTAGTTTTATACAACATTGGTACTCCGATATAAGAGGTATAAATATATACTTCCTCGCCATAAGCCGGGATTGTTTCTTTGGCACGATATACTCCGGTTCCATCAGTCATTCTCACCACCTTGGGGTCGATATCAGTGCGCTTCACAACCTGTCCGTCAGCATCAATTGTCAACGGATTCTCAAAATACAGTTCAAATAATACCTGATAATTCTCTGTAGGAATATCATACTTCAGATCCAATTGGACATCTTGTGTAGTTGCAAAATCAAAGGAATTAGCTACCCCGGACGGTTTTTCATCTGGTTTATAGTGATCTTTCTCATCAATACATCCCACAATCACACATCCCAATAAAAGAGTACTTAGTAATACTCCCAGCATCTTTTTCGTTGCATAAACACGATTTTTCATATTGACAAATAGTTTGTTTGTGAATTAGACTACAAAGGTATATATAAAACTTGATACATTTATCCAACAAACAGACTTATTTTTCATATTATACAACATATACGCTTCATTTCAAATACACAATACACTAAATACCAATAAAATAAAAAGAGGAAGAACAATCATTCTCCCTCTTATCAAAACTTGTATATTCTGATTAATTATTTTCCGGACGAAGTTTACGAACTGTTACGGCTGTCTGCCACATTTCGCTTTCACGCAATGCCTTCAGTTCTGCTTCCAGTTTCTCGCGATAATCCGGTTTTGAATTGGAATCAATAGAAATTTGTGCTTCATTACCTGTCTTGACACTATTATATAATTTCTGAACAACGGGCTTGATTGCGTCGTGGAACGGGCCCATCCAATCAAGAGCACCACGCTGAGCTGTCGTAGAACAGTTGGCATACATCCAATCCATACCATTCTTAGCAAACAAAGGCATCAATGACTGAGTCAGCTCTTCTACTGTTTCATTAAATGCTTCAGATGGAGTATGACCGTTTTCACGCAAAACCTCATACTGAGCCAGCAGCAGTCCTTGTATAGCTCCCATCAGCGAACCGCGTTCGCCTGTAAGGTCAGAAGTAGCTTCACGAACGAAAGTAGTCTCAAACAAATATCCTGAACCAACTCCAATACCTAATGCAATGGTTCTCTCCATAGCTCTTCCGGTAGTATCCTGATAGATAGCGTATGAAGAGTTCAGTCCACGGCCTTCAAGGAACATCGTACGAAGTGAAGTGCCCGATCCCTTGGGAGCAACCATGATCACATCGATATCTTTCGGTGGAACGACACCGGTACGGTCACTCCAGGTGATTGCAAAACCATGAGAGAAGTAGAGCGCTTTTCCGGCAGTCAGGTAAGGTTTGATAGTAGGCCATACAGACATTACGGCAGCATCTGACAACAGACACATCACAATAGTACCTTTCTCGCAAGCCTCTTCGATGCCGAACAGTGTTTCACCCGGAACCCAGCCGTCTGCCACTGCTTTTTCATATGTTTTTCCCGGACGCTGACCAACGATCACATTGAAACCGTTATCACGCAAATTCAGTGACTGACCCGGTCCCTGCACACCGTAACCGATAACAGCGATTGTTTCATTTTTCAATACTTCACGAGCTTTTTCCAAAGGAAATTCTTCACGGGTTACTACATTCTCCGTAACACCGCCAAAATTCAATTGTGCCATTTTTCTTTTTTGTTTTAAAAGTCCTGCTCCATCTTATTTAGGAAGCAAAACCGATTATTAATAATTAAACTTATATTCTTTATTTATTATAGTGCAAACCGCCAGCCTACATTAAGCTGCACCACACTATTGTTTGCTTTCGGATTAGAATTACTTGCCCACGCTTTGTTTACATTAATCAATCCGATATTATAGTTAAGAGAAACCAGCAAGCCACGCTCAAACTGATATCCGGCACCAAGTCCCACACCACAATCAAACGTACGAATCACGTTCATACCTATAACTGTGGTCGCATGATCCGAAGATGCTTTATTCTCTGAGTTCACATTAAAACTAAACTGCGGACCTCCGAATAGATACAATCCTTTATATATGAATTCTTTCGCATATACCGGGATGTTTATATAATCCAACTTGTCCGTATAAGAAACCCCATTACCGTTATATTTACTTCCCTGCATTGAGTAGTACACTCCTGCTTCTATTCCGAACCGTTCAGTCAGCATCACATCGCCACCCAATCCCACATTAAGTCCGGGACGTACTTTAGAATCCACTTCCCCGGTAGTGTTGGCCAAGTTCAAACCAACTTTAGGAATCAAATGAAACTGCTGGGCACCCACCCGGCAAGAAACAAAAAGCAGTAAAAGAAAAACTATTTTTTTCATCCTATTATATTTTAAACTATACAAACTTCACTTTTGCACGGCAAACCACTTCACAATCGTTTTTCTTTATCTCTACGTGATACTCATCTTCGTTCACCTCCTCTTCAAAGAAAGAAAGTTCGTCACCGTAATAACTCTCCGCCACATAGGCCATTTCAAACCTCTGAATTTGTTTCCTCATATATAATTGAATGGGGAATAAATCCAAGATATGCTCTATATAACGAATACTGTTTACATGGCCATTGATATCAATATCACTATACTTAGCGGTCAACTTAGCAGAAGGCTTGTCTGTTGTCACTTTGATGCGCGAAGGTTTCTCAATGGGGCAAGGTTCGTCACATACATAATCCACGATACTGCCGCCATGCAATGTCAGCAAATCGGCAGGTTTACGGGTATTCAGATTAATCATCGCCCATACCGAACGGGCATACCCGATCTTCTTGCCATCTTTGTTCAGGATAGCAAAATTACGGTCTGTAAAAAGACGGTATACATTCTCCACCCACGTCTGTACGGTAAACTCTTCATATTGATAAGGCATCTCTTCCAGATCGATGGCCAGACGGGACAGTACCCAGGTATAATTGTCTTCATTCAATGTAGCAATCCCGAACCCACGTTCACTGGCATGAAAACCGGCGCAATTTAACAGATGATTACCGAGCACCCCCATTGTCAAACGCCCCTTGAAGTCGACATGAAAAGGTTCCGCAATAAACTTATAACTTCCTATCTTATTCGCATCACTCATCTACTTTTCCTCTCCTTTGCTTAAGTTATATTTGGTTTCACGATCTGCCAGAAATTCGTTCACGCGTTCAAAACAACTGGTAGTGATGGCCACCCGCCCCGAACGCACAAACTGCAACACACAGTTCAATACGCTCAATTCTTCGTAGAGGGAAGTAATTTCCTCACTGATTCCATTCTTCTCGACAATGGCAAATACCGGATTAACTTCTACAATCCGTGCGTTGTAACGACGGATCACTTTCGACGCCTCCGGTTGTGACTGAAATTCCGGCATAGACACTTTGTAAAGTGCTATTTCATGGAAATAAATTTCATCTTCAGTGAAATAATGCGCCTGAAGCACGTCTATTTTCTTCTCAATCTGCTTGACAACCTTCTCAATCGTATCCTTGTCAGTCCAGGCTGTAATGGTGTACTTATGTACCCCCTTGATGGAAGAAGCCGAAACATTCAGACTTTCTATATTAATCTGCCGACGGGTAAATACCGCCGTAACCTGATTCAACAATCCGGCAAAGTTCTCTGAATGAACAATTAACGTATATAATGTTTTATCCATAACCTCTAAATTATTAGCATTCCAACAACATCTGATTAACCGAACCTCCCGGAGGAGTCATCGGCAACACATTCCCCTCTTCAATCACACAGGCTTCCAACAGGAACGGACCCTCTGTCGCAATCATTTCCTCTATCGCATCAGCCAGTTCTTCACGGGTGAAAACCCTTTTGGCCGGTATATCGTAAGCAGAAGCAATCTTGATATAATCAGGATTCAACATGGGTGTAAACGAATATTTACGGTTAAAAAACATTGCCTGCCATTGGCGTACATTTCCCAGAAAATTATTATTCAATACGATGATTTTAACCGGTGCCTTCTGTTCCATAATGGTTCCCAGCTCCTGAATGTTCATTTGCAAACCACCGTCACCCATAAATACACAAACCGTACGGTCCGGTCGGCCAAAAGTAGCACCGATAGCGGCAGGAAGCCCGAATCCCATAGTGCCGAGCCCTCCGGAGGTAATAATGCTACGATCCTTTGAGTATTTAAAGTATCGGGCAGACATCATCTGGTTCTGCCCTACATCAGTTACCAATACTGCTTCATGATTCGTTGCATCGCTTACTGCACGCACCACTTCTCCCATTGAAAGCGTATCGCCCATCGGGTGCAATTCCGGACGGATCACCTTTTCTTCTTCCACCTGTTCATAAGGCAGGAAACTATCCAGCCACTCTTTATGCTCATTGGGTTGAAGCAATGCCGTTACCGTGGCAAGTGTTTCTTTACAGTCACCCAATACTGCTACATCCGCATGTACATTCTTATTCACCTCAGCCGGATCAATATCAAAATGAATCACTTTAGCCTGTTTAGCATAGGTGGCTAAATTGCCGGTCACACGGTCGTCAAAACGCATACCGACAGCGATCAAGACATCACATTTATTGGTGTTCATGTTCGGTCCGAGATTACCATGCATTCCCAACATACCTTTATTCAGAGGGTGTTCAGTCGGTAAGGCCGACAGTCCCAGCAGCGTACATCCGGCGGGCATGCCTGCTTTTTCGATAAAAGCACGCAGTTCCTGCTGGGCATTGCCCAACTCCACACCCTGACCTACCAATACCAAGGGCCGTTCCGCACCGTTAATTAATTCGGCAGCTACTTTCACAGCCTCCGGATCGGTCTCGGGTACAGGCACATAGCTGCGTATAAAATCAAGCTTTGTAGGAGAATATTCCGCCTTCTCCACCTGAGCATTTTTTGCAAAGTCAAGCACTACCGGTCCCGGGCGTCCGCTTTTGGCAATATAAAAAGCACGGGCCACTGCCCACGGAACATCTTCGGCACGGCGAATCTGATAACTCCACTTCGTGATCGGTTGTGTAATACCTACCAGGTCGACTTCCTGAAAAGCATCCGTACCGAGAAAAGCCGTTCCCACCTGTCCGGCAATCACCACAATCGGTGTACTGTCAATCATCGCATCCGCAATACCGGTAATGGTATTAGTAGCCCCGGGGCCACTTGTCACCAGACAAACCCCTACTTCACCCGAAGCACGGGCAAACCCCTGAGCAGCATGTGCCGCTCCCTGTTCATGGCGAACCAAAATGTGATTCAAAGTCTCCCTATGGTCATATAAGGCATCGAATACCGGCATGATGGAACCTCCGGGATAACCAAAGATCGTCTTTACACCATGATATTCCAAAGAACGCATTAATGCTTCACCGCCTGAAATTATATCTTTACTCATGTACTAAAATTTACAATTTAACGATTTATGATTTCGATTGAAACAACCCCATAGTTAATCAATCAGTCTCACCGCCCCTTTATCGGCAGAGCTTACCATGCTGGCATACGCTTTAAGGCTCTTAGGCACATAGCGTTCACGAGTGACCGGAGTCATCGGACGTGCAGCCAGTTCTTCATCGGTCAGTCGCACGTTGATAGTCCGTTCGGGGATATTGATTTCGATGATATCACCATCCTTGATCTTCCCGATATTACCTCCGGCGGCCGCTTCGGGAGAGATATGACCAATGCTGAGTCCCGATGTACCGCCACTGAAACGGCCATCGGTAATCAGCGCACACTCCTTGCCCAAATGGCGCGATTTAATATAAGAGGTGGGATAAAGCATCTCCTGCATACCGGGACCTCCTTTCGGACCCTCGTGCGTGATGACGACTACATCTCCGCTGACAACTTTTCCTCCAAGTATCCCATTGCAGGCGGCTTCCTGTGAATCGAATACCTTTGCCGGACCGGTAAACTTCCAGATACTTTCGTCCACACCGGCTGTTTTCACCACACAACCATCCTGAGCTATATTTCCTTTCAGTACGGCCAGTCCTCCGTCTTTGCTATATGCATGTTCCATATCGCGAATGCACCCTTCGGCACGATCCGTATCCAGTTCTTTGTAATAGACGTCCTGAGAGCCGAGCACCAGATTGAACTTCCCGGCAGCCGCACTCTTATACTTCTTAATAGCCTCTTCACATACGTTCGGGCTTGTTATATCATATTTATCAATTGCTTCACCCAATGTCATCCCATCGATACGGGCCACGGATGTATCTATCAATCCGGCTTTGGCAAGTTGTCCCATAATCCCCATGATACCTCCGGCACGATTCACATCCTGAATGTGATACTTCTGAGTGTTCGGCGCTACCTTGCACAGGCACGGGCTTTTGCGCGACAACATATCGATATCATCCATTTTAAAGTCCGCTCCTGCTTCATGAGCTATCGCCAGCAGGTGGAGTACCGTATTGGTAGATCCCCCCATCGCAATATCCAGTGTCATGGCATTCAGGAATGCCTCACGGGTGGCAATGCTCCGGGGAAGCACACTCTCATCACCGTCCCGATAATATTTATAGGTATTTTCCACAATCAGTTTCGCAGCATCTTTGAACAATTGGGTACGGTTGGCATGAGTTGCCACAATCGTTCCGTTTCCGGGGAGTGCCAGACCGATCGCTTCGTTGAGGCAGTTCATCGAGTTGGCAGTAAACATCCCCGAACAGCACCCGCAAGTGGGACAGGCCCGATTCTCAATTTTGGAAACTTCTTCATCGCTCACACTTTCGTCGGCCGACTTAATCATCGCGTCAATCAGGTCCAAATGCTGCCCGTCCAATTCACCGGCTTCCATCGGACCTCCGGATACAAATACAGTAGGAATATTCAGCCTCATAGCCGCCATCAACATTCCCGGAGTGATTTTGTCACAATTGCTGATACACACCATGGCATCCGCTTTATGGGCATTCACCATATATTCTACGCTATCGGCAATGATATCCCGGGAGGGAAGGGAATAGAGCATTCCGTCGTGCCCCATAGCAATGCCATCATCAATGGCAATCGTATTGAACTCTGCAGCAAAGCATCCCAGCTTCTCAATTTCTTTTTTCACCAACTGGCCTATTTCATGTAGATGTACATGTCCCGGAACAAACTGAGTGAACGAATTGACGATGGCAATGATAGGTTTGCCTAATTGCTCTTTTTTCATACCGTTGGCTGCCCAAAGTGCCCGGGCACCCGCCATGCGACGGCCTTGTGTGCTGAACGAACTGCGTAACTGCTTTTTCATTTCAATATTCCTTTTAAGTAAAGAGCCTTTCCCACCGTAGTGAGAAAGGCTCTAAATCATATCTTCTATCTGTACGAATACATACATAACCTTTCTCACGCTCTTGATGGAATCACCACGACGCGAATAATATGCAGGACTGCCAGGTTAATTGATGTATGATTATTCATAACTTCTGTTTTTCTTTCTTTATGTGCTGCAAAGGTAAGTGCTTTTTTATAAACTCCAAACAAATTGAAGAAAAAAATCACTCAAAACAAAATAATTGTAAGCAAAGCCCATCATTAAATACGCATTTATCATTCAGAATACTATATTCCGAACTATTCCTTATAAAAATCCGCTTTCAGAATATATACAAATTGAATATAAACAGCACAAACATACCAATTATGCGACAACTCTTCAAGGAAGAAAACAAAGAAACATCAATAGAAATCAAGGAAAAAGAAAAGAGCGGAAAGATTAGATTAAAGTCAAACCAATAAAACATGGGGATGTTGTATCGTAAAACATCCCCATGTTATAATACAAAACATCCGGATGTTTCACACAACAACACCCGGATGTTTTCGCAACAAGAGTTTAAAGTTTCAAAGTAAACAATGGCATATTACTGACGAATAAAACGTATACTAAATCCGAAGCCACGACTATATGTATTCGTACATTGTGGTACGGCTACATTCGAAGGATTGACGGAGAGTGCCCAGCAATCATTCCCATCAACACTGTCAAACCACCAATACCCAACTTCATCTTTTTCCTGAAAAGCAAAAGGCTCATCAGCATTGCGCCGTCCACCGGGTTTCCCGACAAATCCGGCAATCTTCAATGCCTCGGCTACTTTAGGATCCCCACCTAAGAAATCCCGCAATGTATCCCAGTCTCTCAAATGATTCGGTATTTTCCAGCCTTTAGGGACCAAGGACGTGCCACTGGAAAACACACCTGCATTATACAACAGTCCATATTGATTGCGAATGGTCCGGCTATCTTCCGTAATGCCAGCGGGGAAACCATATACAGCATATCGCGGGATACCATCCTTTCTCCATTCTGAGGAAATGACTCCTGCACTGTTTGTTATCGTCCGCAAATTATCCGCCATCCAATACTGTGTACCGATTTTCATCACCCGATACGAGTTACCTTCATTGTCGGTAGCCTGATAAGGACGGAGTCCGCTTGCCTGATTGCCCGAGTAACCGATATAATCACCGGTAATAAAATTCACTCCGTCTTCGGTAAACAAAGAGGTGAATGGCTCCGTATTAGTACCCGGCGTATAAACGGTAGTCAGATAATCCACCTTTCCTCCGTTGTCCAGAACCACTCCTTCACCAAACGCCTTGTTATAAACATTATAAGGATAAAAGACCGAGGCATTTTTACCCGATCCAAATGAATAACCGGGAATAAACTCATGACATAGTTCTCCTACTTTCACTCCCTCAACATAAAGTTCATAAACAAACGAACGGGAAGAATCGGGCACTTTAAATTCAAGTAATAAGGTAGTTTCAAGCGTTGCCGGCAATTTCTTACCATCCTTAGCAGTCAGTTCGAGGACAGCAGTACCGGACAATGCTCCATCAGCCGAACCTTTACCAGGGGCAATCACTGTTATTTCGCCATCGGTGGCCGATGTATACCTTGCCGTAACTGTCCAACCGCGCGGAGCCGTACATACCGGAGCAATATCTTTATTCACGCCACTGCAAGTAAATGCAAAGGTCCGGGATTCGCTCCGATGGAAATATGCCACTTCCGAAGTCTCCAGTCCGACCTGTGATCCTTGCCATTCCGGCACTTTAAGAGTTTTTCCATCACTCAGATAAAATACAATATAACCGTCTTCACTGACCACCTTCCGGAACATAGGATCGCCGGATGCACCTTTCGCCTTCATCGGATTACCCGCAGCATCTTCCAATTCAACAGGACCACTCCCGTAGTCAAGCGTCCAGTATCCTGCCGCATTGACCCCAATGACCGGAACAATGCCATCGGTTCCCGAAGCTCTGACCTTTTGCCCGTTGTTATCCAAAAGAAAAGAAGAAGTTCCATCCGGAGCCTTGTTAGCCCAATACAGATGCCCGTCCGTATCCATTTTCATGGTGATGACGGGAGCTATACCATTTTTTCCCTTATCTCCTTCCGCACCGTCTTTACCATCCGTACCGTCAACTCCGTCTTTACCATCGGTACCATCCTGACCGTCTTTGCCGTCGGTACCGTCAACTCCGTCTTTACCATCGATACCATCCTGACCATCCTTGCCGTCGGTACCATCAACTCCGTCTTTGCCATCGGTACCATCCTGACCATCTTTGCCATCGGTGCCGTCCTGACCATTCTGACCATCTTTACCGTCTTCCCCTTTCTTACCGTCATCTCCTTTCTCACCATTCTTGATGACAATGGTGCCACTCTTAAAGAAACTGATCGTATAGCCGCTTCCATCGGCAGGTTCGTTGAATCCGGTAATGTAATCACCGGATTCAGACGAGTCTATGATCAGCTTTAAGGCAACAATATCCCTATTCATATTTTTACATAACTCTTCGATAGAGTTTGCCTGTTCCTCCATTTCCGCGTGATTCTTCAGCACTTCGTTTATCTCTTCCTGACTACAGGAAGCAACGAGGAACAAACAGAGAAACAATAGTTTGATTATATGATTCATATTTATTAGAGTTAAATTAATAATTTGCATCCCGGACACAACGGATACTGTTACCTTCGCCCAACCCGGCAACACCGGGAGTCAGTTGCTCTACAGAATTGGACCTAAAACTCATCCGGATACGGTAATCCGCTTCCGTCGACCACCATTGCCCTGTTGTTTCCGAAGCTCCGGTACTGCCATTACTACCCTCGACCGTATTAGCAGGTAAAGCAGTAAAACCGGTCAGATTGTCTCCCTCTATTCCGGCACTCTCCATCCAACTTCCGATCCCTTTCCCAATAGCTGTCGATTTCAGTTTACGTGCATCTGCCCCCACAAAGTCTACCAATGCTTGCAGTTCTGCTTTAGAAGGAACATGCCATCCTTGAGGAGCTATATTCCCTTTCATCGCAAACAGATTGTAAAGCACACCGTACTGGTTGCGATATTGCATAGCACCCGGAGCATCGGCATTAGCCGCCCGGTCAACCTGACATGCAGGAAGATCTGACCCGCACTGAATCATCCAAGCTTCTGAAGTGGCAAAACCGGTAGGAATAGGAGTACCATCATTAAATTGGGTTGTCTTCAGATTTTCTCCCATCCAGTAGAGACTGCCTATTTTCACAACCCGGTAAGCATATCCCTGCACATCGACAGCCAAGGAAGCTTTCAGCCCGCAAACAGTCCCGTTCACCAGCCCATCTGTTCCATCTGCCGGCATTACATACTGACTGCCGTCTTCCGTCAGTATGGCAGTAGATGACGGATTGCCCGTAACGGGAGTATACCCTGTTCCGTCATGCTGTATCGACGCTCCGTTCTCCAGAATAATCCCCGAACCAAAAACACGCGAAGCAGCATTATAAGAATAGACTACAGTAGCCCGGTCCGTCGTGGAATAAGCCGGCACATACTCCCGGCATATTTCTCCTACTTTAAACCCCTCCATCAAAATATCATAAACCAGGGAACTATTGAACTTCGGAAGCTCAATACGATAATACAACGTTACCAAGATGTCTGCCCGGACAGTATTTCCCAAGGCATCTGTGCCTTCTATCGTTATTCTTTCCGAAGCCGGCAGAGCCGAACCGGCAGCAGGCGCTTTCACAGTCAGCACCCCTTGCAAAGCTTTCGGCTGATAATTAATCGTAGCATCCCATGTTCCTGCCACCTTTACTATCTGCCGGAAACCACTACAATCAAACGGAATGTCCAGTGCTACTCCACGACGGAAGAAAATAGGTCCCATTTCATTGAATATCAGTTTATTATCTGCGGATTTAGCCACCTTATAGACACTTCCGTCAGTCATTGTAAAAATGACATACTCCGGATCTCCCGGATTCACAGACGTAAAGATGGACTGGCTGCCATCTGTCACGGTGGCTACAATTTTCTCTCCGCTTGCTCCTGTCATCCACTTCGTAACAGTTCCGACAGTAACCTGCCAGTAATATTCTCCGTCCGTATCTTTAGCTATACCGACAGATGGAGTAATACCATTTACCGGAGTCATAATCACTTTATTACCCTCTCCGTCCGTCAGCCACTCTACCACTCCGGCACCTATCTGTACAGTCCAGTAATAATTACCATCCGTATCCTGTTTAGCACCCATCAACGGAGTATCTCCGGCCGGACCTTTCACACCATCTTTACCGTCAGTACCGTCAACTCCGTCTTTGCCATCCGTACCATCTGCGCCGTCCTGACCATCATTGCCATTACTGCCGTCGGTTCCGTCAGTTCCGTTCGAGCCATTCTGACCATCTGCCCCATCTTCACCGTCAACACCATCCTTGCCATCCGTACCATCTGTGCCGTTCTGACCATCATTGCCATTACTGCCATCGGTTCCGTCATTACCGTTTTCTCCTTTATTCCCAACCAGGCCATTCTTTACAAGCATGTCTCCCCCTTTATGAAAAACGATCAGTGTACCGCTCCCATCGGGCAACTCGGTCACACTTTCAATGTAATCATGAGTCGGTATCGTATTCACTATCGTGGCAAGCAGCCGTACTTCATTATTGGTATCGGATATCCATTCCCGGAGCTTTCCCATCCGGACATTCAATTCGGCTTCCCGGCGCAAGGCTTCGTTAATGTCCTCCTGAACACATCCTCCTGCCAACAAAACCGACAAAATGATAAATATATATTTTTTATATCTCTTCATGATTTCCTGTTTTAAAGATTAGTCTTCTCTCAAAATCCGTACGCTATACCCCACCGAATTATTATCTCCACTATTAAACCCAAGCTCGGAAGAAGTTGCAGACAACCTGAATACAGCACCGACACTCTCCAGGCTGGCGCTACTCCACCAGATACCGGCTTGCTGAAGATCGTTAAACGAAAGACCGTCAGCAGCCCTATATCCCCCTCCGAAACCGCCAAAACCAGTGAGATCAGTTCCGCCGGCAACATTCCAATGTTCTGTCCCGGCTTCCTTCAATAACGTACCGGCATTGGTGCCCAGAAAAGCCCGCAATATAGATACGATATCAGATTCCGTAGGAAGTTTCCATCCATCGGGTACTACTTTCTTTGCTGCCACCCAATTGTACAAAACGCCATAAGATATTTTATTGGCAAAAGCTCCTGTAGCGGAGGCGTCCTGATAATCATACACGGCACAAGCACCTGAACCTGTATCTTCAAATCCACTTTCTTTCCAAGCATGCCCCGATAAGTTAGTTTCGACAGGACTTCCATCAGGATAACTAAGCGTCCGTAAATTTTCCATGGTCCAATACTGTTTACCTATTTTCACGATGCGATAGGTGTTACCATCCACATCAGTCAGTTTTTCCGCTTGCAGGCCATCTCCGAAATCCGGTTCCCGTCCTTTCAACGAACTGTCGGTATAGAATTCCGCCCCGTCTTCAGTATAGATATACATGACTGCCGGCCGATCGGCAGCAGGAGCATGATAGCCCGTACCGTCGTGCTGCACCGTGCCTCCTGTATTCGTGATAAGCCCCGCCCCATAAATTCCTCCTGTCAGATAAGGATAGACAATCGTTGCAGACTGCTTTAACTCCCGCTGATATTCCCGGCAAAGCTCTCCCACCTTTTTACCCCAAAGACGGATGTTGTAGACATAAGAGCCTTTGAAATCCGGAAGCATTATCCTATAAAGCATACTCACGGCGAAAGAGCTCCGTGCTGCTTCTTCTGTGGTATTCGTACTCCTCAGTACTACATCTCCGGATAATGCTACGTCCGCTGCTCCTGCCAAAGGAGCTTCAAGGGCCAGTGTACCTGCATCAAAATCAACCGTTGCCTTCCATCCCTCCGGAACATCTACCGATAGCCGTTCCTTAGAGATACCCTTACAACTGAAAGCAATCACCCGGGACTCGCCACGACTGAAAAAGAGCAGTTTGCGTCCCTCCGGCACCTCAATAGAAGGTTTTCCCACCGGTATTTTAAATTGGGTTGCTCCCCCACTTAAAGTAAACTCTATATAATCCGGATCTTTATATTCCACCTTCTCAAACACAGACACGGCATCTTTTGCGTTGGCAATTATTTTCTTTCCACCCGCCTCAATCCATGTTTCAGGATCGGACCCTATCTTCTGTGTCCAGTAATAATTATCGTCACCGCCATCAGCCACCGTCCACTGTTTCACTCCTAACCGAGGAGTCCGTCCATCATGGACCGCAGAGACTGCCTTTATCCGGTTTCCGTCATTGTCCGCCAGATAATATGGTTCACCGGAGCCGACTTTTACAGTCCAGTAATATTCCGAGTCAGTGGGGTCCTGCATAATGCCGACCACCGGATTCTGTCCGGGATCACCTTGTTCTCCTTTGCTTCCGTCCGTACCATTAGCTCCATCTTTACCGTCTGTTCCATCCACGCCATCCTTGCCATCGGAGCCATTCGTTCCATCCACACCATCTTTACCATCGGTGCCGTTCTCTCCATCTTTACCATCCGTACCATCGGCACCGTCTACGCCATCTTTGCCGTCCGTACCATCTACACCATCCTTGCCGTCCGTACCGTCAATACCGTCTTTGCCGGCATCTCCATCGGGACCCGTATTTCCCTTCTTTCCGTTACGAATAGTGATCGGGGCACTTCTGGAAAAGGAGATGGTATATCCCGTACCATCCGCCAACTCCTCAATGTGAGTGATGTTGTCTCCTATCTTGTCAATATTGACAATCACCTGAAGATTATAAATATCTTCATTCAATTTTCTGCATAACTCTGTCAGCTCCTGCAGTTCTTTCTTCTGATCGCCTTGTCTGTCAAGTAAATCGTTGAAATCGGATTCCTTACAGCCATGCAGCAACGGAATCAATAACAACAACAGATATATTCTCTTTCTAATCATAGTTTTCATTTTTGAATTTCAACAATAACTCGCCTGGCAAGTACACTGTAGCTGTTAGGATCGGAAGTAAGCGTATCTATACACTCTCCTTTCACGTTGATACGTTTGCTGTCAATTCCCTTCTTTTCAAGGTAAGCTGCCAACACCTCCGCACGCTGTAAAGAGATTTTTTGATTAATATCCGGATTACCCGTATGATCGGCATAACCCAAAAGAATGACTTTCAGATCAGGATACTTTTTCAGGGTTTCCACAATGCGGGATAATTCATTTTTGTATAAAGCTACATTCAGATAAGCCGACCCCCTCTTAAAGTAGACAGGAGGCAACTCATTGAATCCCAGCACCGGATTGGATTCCACTCTCTCTTTCGCATCCGTTTGCGCTTGCTGCAACTGCATATTTAAGGAAGCTATTTCCTGTTTCATCCGGTTCTTCTCTATCGAATCCTCCGTACAGCAAACAGGTGTGGGTAAGTTCACCGCGCGCTCCTCTATATATCTTACCGCAATATCTGTCACATGCTTTGAGGCATAAAGGACATTATCTTGTTTCTTCTTACCAACTTTCCATATCAAGGAAAGCCCGGCACTCGTCATAAAATGGTCTTTTGACTTGATAAGGGTCGACACACCATCCATCTTATTATTATTGACCCATATAATTCCCGTACGCAACTGTACGTCAAAAGCGCGTGAAATCTTGTAACGCAAAGAGAGATCTCCCCCTACTCCAAAGTTCCAGTCATCAGTCTTTTTGCCTGACAACGGGCTCTTATCCGCCTTATTTACTAACTCCGTAGAGAAACGTTGTGCATAGACAGCAGGACTCAACAATACCGTCCAACGCCGGTTACCCCGGTTGGGTCCAAAGAAGTTATTTACATTCAGATTCATCTGTAAGCCAAGATTGGTGAAGTGTACTTTCGAAAACACATCCTTATACTTCCAGGTAGTAAAGTCCTGCTTGGTATAATAAGTCATTCCGTCAGCACTCAGGAGGTAATCGGACGCATAAGATTTTGCGCCCATTCTGGTATATCCGGTCCGTGCGGATGCCTCTATACCTATCCACGAATTGATCTGATAGCCTGCAAATCCCCCAAACTGAGACCCGATATAAGTTTTATCTGCCGAAAATGAAGTAAAATCACCAAATAAAAAGGGAGTAGCATACTCTGCTCCGAAGTACCAATGAGAATACGATTTGAGAGGTTCATCGGCCCCAACCGATGTTTTTGTCTGGGCAAAGCCGTTACAAAACAGCGGAGACAAGAAAAGGAAAAGAATGGCTCTTTTACATTCTGTTTCCATACAACAACGAATTTTTAACATAAGCTCCAATTTAAGAATTATTGTTTGTTTTCAGTTTCTTGCGAAGTTCGCAAGGTGTAAGTCCATATTGTGACCTACAAAATTTATTAAAGTGTGAAGGAGACGAAAACCCGAAGTCATCGATAATCTGGCTAAACTCATCACCATATACGGTAATGCGATAAATAATCCGTTGTGATTTCCGATTGAGGAGCCAACGATAAACCGATACTCCGAATTGCTCTTTAAATTTAACCCGGAAATTGGTGACCCCGTATCCTAACAGACTGGCCAACTCGCCTACATTTTTTGCACTGAGATAGTTTTCCAATATCTGTTCTTTGAATTTGGATGACTGTTCCGTCAAAGAGCTGAATAAAATTGCAAGTTCCTGCTCATTATAAACAGAATTCAGAATATAAAACAGTTCCTGCCGTTTCGTTATATACAAGGAGACATCATCTAATTTCATCTCCAGATACAGCACCAGAAGCTGTAGAAAAGAGTTCAATGGCTCCGCGAATCTGAGTCCTGTACCTTTCAGAGCAGACTTGTCCTGAAAGGAAGCATAAGGCCTAAATGTCAGCAAATCATGTACAATTAAATCGCCGAATGCAAACAGAATGACCTGTGTATCTGAAAGCATCTCACAAACATGATCATTTTCTTTATCCCAAAAGAAGATATGCCGCTCGTCAATAATAGCTAATTCTTTCTCACCAGAAAAAACTTTCATAGTGCCACTCATGATAAAAATTAAAACATTGCTATCCATTTTCGGCAAATGGCTTCCTTTCACAATGGTTAAAAATCTAAATCCTGTTTGAAAGACCTGATTTTGCAGTAAATCAGAAGATAAATTGTCCAGTAAGGTTTTCATAGGTTTATGTATGTTGTAAAAAAACAAAAGACACACTAATATCTTATTAATAAATAATACAAAGAAAACCCTTTGACAACTCAATCCGTTTATACATTTTATTTATTTTGTTATATATAATAACGAAATAAAATACTTTTTTTCATTTAAGTAAAATTGAGACATGGCATTCCTTATTTTCATAAAATCACCGCCTATCAGCCAACAGGTATTAATTTCTACTACGAAAGAATAAACTCCATACCAGTCCACAAATCTCTGATGATTAATTCGTATCTTTGTCCCCACGGAAAATCCGAATTTTATTAATAACATTATAAAGAACAGATGGAAACAGCAGAAAACAAGTACATCACTGTAGCTTACAAACTGTATACAACAGAAGATGGCAAAAGAGATTTAGTAGAAGAAGCAACAGCCGAACATCCCTTTCAGTTCATTTCCGGTTTGGGTACTACGCTTGAAGCTTTTGAATCACAGATAGCAAACCTCAATAAAGGAGATAAGTTTGAATTTACCATTCCTTTTGCCGAAGCTTACGGTGAATATGATGAAGAACATGTGATTGATCTTCCGAAAAACATCTTTGAGATTGACGGAAAATTCGATAACGAACATATCTATCCGGGAAATATCATCCCTCTGATGAATTCAGAAGGCCAGCGCCTGAACGGTAGCGTAGTTGAGGTAAAAGCCGACACTGTGGTAATGGATATGAACCATCCGTTGGCAGGTGAAGATTTGACTTTCGCGGGTGAAGTTGTTGAAAGCCGTCCGGCTACAAACGAAGAAATCCAGGAAATGGTTAAAATGATGACCGGTGAAGGTGGTTGCAGCTGCGGAAGTTGTGGTGACGGTTGCGGTGACGACTGCGGAGATAGCTGTGGAGACAGCTGCGGTTGCGGGCATTGCCATTAATCGAGCGATTATCTATAAAATAAAAAACGGTGAACATACTGCACATGCATGGTATGTTCACCGTTTTATTATATCAAAATGTATATAGCACACCTATTTCACGATCTCTATCAAAAAAGAGTCCTCACTGTACTCCTTACCATTCAAATAAAGTTTCTTATGTATCGTAGGATCCTGTTTCTTCCAGGTGATGTATAAGTCAAATTTCACCACGTCTTTTGTCCCGTCTCCCCAATGGATCGTAAAAGTCTCTCCCTTATATTGATGTTCCGGAGAAAACTCACCAAAAGAAAGAACACGCTTTTTCTCTTTACCCAGTAGCTCTTTTCTTAATCCTAAAGAGCGGGGCATATTAAACCGCGTATCCACAGAGTTTTCCAGCGGAAAGGTCTTACCTTCGTATTCCACCGTAATTTCATTAGCCAATAAATTTGATGAAACCTGCGGGTCCAACAGGTTAGCCCCGGCAGCATCCTTCACCGAAAAATAAATATTATAGTTTATGAAATCCCAGATATAATCCCCCGGGCCGTCCTCTTTCTCTTCTTCTCCATAACAACCGGTTGCCAGAAGCGGAAGCAACAGAAGCAACCATACAAAGTAATTTTTCATATATTCAGCATTAATAGTTCGTCATTCCGTCAAAGTTCTTTATATCAAGAAAATGAAAGAATTAGCCTTTTACTGCTTATCTTCTGATTTTTAACACATTGTTTAACATTAGCACCCTTTATGAGTCATAATATCAAGCACCACCTTATCTGTTTCATTCATCCCCTGAGATCCAATCCGCGTCAAATTGCGGATACTTTGATCAACATCTTCATCAATAATTCCTTCTACCGAAGTTACGCAGCGATTCTCCATAGCCATTACAGCGGACAACACAGCTGTTGACACTCCTGTCGTCACCTTCAAGGCACAGCTCGGTTTCGCACCGTCACATATCATTCCGGTCAGGTTGGCTATCATGTTTTGAACTGCAAAAGCCACTTGCTCATAACTGCCTCCCATCAACCAGGTGATTCCACAACTGGAACCGGTAGCAGCTACCACACAACCGCAAAGTGCAGAAAGACGTCCCAGACTTTGCTTAATATATATCACAGTCAAATGACTCATCATCAACGCACGGATCAGTTCCTCTTCCGGTTTTCCGTTTTCTTCGGCATAAACCACTACAGGCAATGTAGCGGAAATACCTTGATTACCACTACCCGAGTTACTCATAACAGGAATCATCGCTCCTGCCATGCGTGCATCACAAGCAGCCGATGTATACGAAAGAATATGTGAAAACACACTGTCGCCCATAATCTTATGTTCATAGGTTCCGCGAAGCATCTTGCCCAATGCGTGACCATAATCTCCCTGAAAAGACTGTTCGGCAGCTTTCTTGTTAAGTCTTGCCGTTTCAAGAATAAAACGGATTTCATCCAACGGAGCAGTCAGTGCAAAGTCATACACTTTCCGCAGAGTGAGTTCCAGTTCCTCTTCTTCCTCTTCTTCACCGGAAACCTGCTGTTTATTTAATAGTATTTCATCTCCTTTGGCTACATAAACAAATGTAGTATGTCCTCCGGAAATAATAGCTGTAGCCTGCTCTCCACCGGCTTCACACATCACCTCTATGTAAAGTTTCTCCGTAATGTTTTCCTTCAGCGAAATACAGATACGCTTTTCATCAATCAACTTCTTCCCTTCTTCCACGGCTTCCGGAGAGCTGTCTTTCAACACTTCAAGTTGATAATCCGACTTTCCGATCAACGCCCCCAGAGCCACTGCAATAGGCAACCCAATCATCCCCGTACCGGGAATTCCCACTCCCATCGCATTCTTCAGGATGTTAGCACTCAACAATACTTTTATTTTTTCCGGTTTAGCTCCTAAGGTTTCTGTAGCCTTTGCCACACACAGCGCAACTGCAATCGGCTCTGTACATCCGATAGCCGGAATCACCTCCCGCTGCACTAAAGCAATTATCTGTTTTCTTTCTGACTCAGTCATCTATTCAAGGTTTATATTTTGCACAAAAGTAGGAAATATACTCTTATAAACCATTCATTTAACTAAAGAATATCCCACCCGGACAAGTTAAGAGTTTTACAATCGGTTTACTGGTTATTTAAGAATTATCATGTATCTTTGTCTCTCAATTACAAATACTTAATAAAAAAGAGCAATGAATAAAGGATTTACACTAAAAGCCCTCTTTCTGTTATGTTTTCTTTTCTCGCAAACAGCCAAAGGGCAATCCTTCACTCCCGGAAAAATATGGCCGGACAATCATCAGGTCCATATCAACGCACATGGTGGAGGTATTTTGTACGATAACGGAACCTACTATTGGTTTGGCGAACACAAAACAGAAGGTGAAACCGGCAACGTTGCCAATGTAGGAGTGCATTGCTACTCTTCCGATAACCTATATCATTGGAATGATTGTGGAATAGCACTGTCAGTGATCGAAAATGACTCCGAACATATCATTTCTAAAGGATGTATCCTTGAGCGTCCCAAAGTCATATACAATCCTCACACTAAAAAATATGTCATGTGGTTCCATCTCGAGCCCAAAGGAGCCGGATATTCGGGAGCTTTAAGCGGAATCGCCGTAAGTGACCGGGTGACAGGTCCTTACACCTTCTTAAAAGCCGTCCGCCCCAATGCAGGTTCATGGCCTGTCAACGTACTGCCGGTCCATAAAACCGCCCGCAGACCTTCTATCGAAGAAGAACGTCAATGCACAGGTGGTAGTCTTCCTGCACATCCCGACAGCCTCAATATATTGGGACGCGATATGGAACGGGGACAGATGGCACGTGATATGAATCTGTTTGTCGATGATGACGGCAAAGCCTATCACATCTATTCTTCCGAAGAAAACAGCACCTTACATATTGCCGAACTTGATTCATCTTATACCGGCTATACAGGAAAGTACACCCGAATTTTTATCAACCGATTTATGGAGGCTCCCGCCATGTTTAAGAAGGATGGTAACTATTACCTTATCATGTCCGGATGTACCGGGTGGAGTCCTAATGCAGCACGGTCTGCAATAGCTTCCTCCATTTGGGGAGAATGGAAAGAATTAGGGAATCCCTGCGTAGGTCAGGATGCGGACCTGACTTTCCATTCGCAAAGTACTTATATTCTTCCGGTGCGGGGTAAGAAAGACCAATTTATATACATGGGCGACCGTTGGACACCCCAAAATGCAATAGACGGACGTTATATTTGGCTTCCAATTTATTTTGAAGGCGAAAAACCTGTTATCAAATGGAAAGATTCATGGACTTTAGACTAAAAACGCACCATTCTGAACATTATGACCGTTATAAAATGTTGTATTGTAGGGGTTCAAATGTATCTTTTCAAAAAAGAAACTTAACTTTGCAGCCAAGTTTACAAAAAATCAACTAAACTAAAAGGATTATTAATCAAAAACAGAATCGAATGAAATTAAAGAATCTGATAGCCTGTTTCTTTCTGGGCTTTATAATGGTTTCTTGCATACAAGACGAAGCACCTAATGCAGAAGCAGACATCATTGCATGCACTGTACCGGGTGATGTTCTCAATCGTGATCCCATCATCGAAAACAAGAAAGTTACATTAATTGTAAAAACAGGAACAGATATAACCGCATTAGCACCTAAGTTTACTTTGACTCCGGGAGCTTCTATTGTCCCTAATAGTGGAACTATACTTGATTTTACCACACCTCAATATTATGAAGTAACTTCTGAAGATGGAAAATGGAAGAAAAAATATGAAGTAGGAGTAACTTTCTCAGGTATTACTAACACAATGTATCACTTTGAGAATATTAAGTTCGACTCAGAGGGAAAATACCATATTTTCTACGAAACAGATGCACAAGGGAAAGAAACCATGACTTGGGCAAGTGGCAATGCCGGCTTTGCTTTTACCGGTGTAAAAGCAAAAGCAGAAGAATATCCAACAAGTCAAGCAAACAATGGCGTCGAAGGGAAATGCTTAAAACTAACAACTTGCGAAACAGGTTATTGGGGCTCGTTGCTTGGAATGCCAATTGCAGCGGGTAATCTATTCTTAGGTAGTTTTGAAGTAAAGCCTACCGATATTCTCCGTTCAACCAAATTCGGAACCCCTTTTTCAAATATTCCAACTTCAATTACCGGATATTATAAATATAAGGCAGGAAAGTCATTCCAAATAGATGGTAAACCTGTAGATAACAAAAAAGATATCTGTGATATTTATGCCGTATTTTATGAAACAGATGAAAAATTGTCTACACTTGACGGAACTAACGTATTGGCAGAAGATAATACTTATATCGTATCAGTAGCTCGGATTAAAGATGCAAAAGAAACTGATGAATGGATTAAGTTTGACTTACCATTTGAATATCGTACTGGTAAATCAATAGATATGGAGAAACTCAAAGCTGGAAAATATAATTTAGCTATCGTATTTTCTTCAAGTATACGCGGAGATCATTTCGAAGGTGCTCCAGGAAGTACACTTTACATTGATGAGGTTCTATTAAATTTCACTAACAAGTAAAAATGAAAAAATGAAAAAGTATATACTTATAGGCCTGCTCGCTTTTATCGGCACAATCAACACTTTAAAAGCCCAAGAAGAACGGAATCATGGTATTATTTGGTCTGCACTACATGGGCTTGAATATGAAATAAAAGCAGGTTTCAACATTGGAGGTGCTTCACCACTCCCATTACCTGCAGAAATACGTGCACTCACAGGGTATAGCCCTACTATATGCTTAGCTATAGAAGGCAATACAACCAAATGGTTTGGTAAAGACTCTAAATGGGGAATGACTTTAGGATTACGTCTTGAAACTAAAGGTATGGAAGCCAAAGCACGTGTAAAGAATTACAGTATGGAAATTATAGGGGATGGCGGCGAACTTTTAGCAGGCTACTGGACAGGAAAAGTAAAAACTAAATATAGAGGTTCTTATTTCTCAATTCCAGTAACAGCCGCTTATAAACTTAGCCAACGTGTTAGAATTAATGCCGGTCCTTATGTTTCATTTATGACCAGTGGTGACTTCAATGGACATGTGCATGATGGATATCTACGCAAAGACACCCCCACTGGAGAAAAAGCAGAATTCGAAGGAGATAAAATTGCTCCTTATGACTTCTCTAAGGACCTAAGCAATTTTCAATGGGGGTTTCAAGCTGGTGCCGAATGGAAAGCATTCAAACATCTAAATGTATACGCAGATTTAGTCTGGGGATTAAATGATATCTTTAAAAAAGACTTCAAAACAATTACATTCAATATGTATCCCATATATCTAAATGTAGGATTTGGATATGCATTTTAATTAAAAAAGACATATTTCATTTTAGTAAGCTCGTATAAATCCTAATACCTTGGACTTTATACGAGTTTTTTATACAATAATATTCTAATACACTTCTTTGAAGACAAACTAACAACATACAGATAATATCACTTTTAAAAAAGAAGCATAACAATAGATTCCACTGAATTCCAACAACCCAAACAATTAACAAAAAAGTCCTAAGCATTAATACTACATAATAAAAAAGGAGGATGGTTAAACGAGGGCACTGAAAAAGTGATCTTTTTTAGCATCCAATCCTTTTTTTAGAAATTCTTGGAAAAAGTTGCATGTCGAATGATGCATTTCATTCACATACAACTTTTTCTTATATTAAGGGTAATAACTCCACAATTTGCTTTATACAAGCCGTGTTTGTCTTCCACGGGCATGGATTACACTTACTTTAACTGAGTTTGAGTATTCTCTTGAGATTTGCTGCAAAAATAGCCATTGCTCCTTGCATTTTCATACATGACAGTCCGTAGGACTGCGCCCTGTCATATCCATATACCTGTTTCAGTTCCGCATTTTTAGCTTCAATCTTATAACGCTCGGCAGCCTTCTCTTTGAACCGTTCGGTTTGTTGAAACTCTATCTGTTGTTGCTGCTCATCGGTTTTTATGGGTACAGAATAGGTTTTAGATTTAGCTCCCGGCTTATAACATCCCTCCCGTTTTGAGCAGCATTGACACTTATGTACATCAAAATAATAAGTATACGCCTGATTCCATGCTCCATTCTTTCTCCCTTGTTTTGCCCTACGTATAGCTATATGGCCGGCAGGGCAAACAAACATGCCGGCATCCTTATTGTAATCAAACTTGCCTTCCTCCTTTCTGAAACCTTGGCTGATACTGGGATTCAATTTAGCTACCAACTCAAAGTGTTCATCACGAGATTTCTCCAGATTATCCTTTCCCGAATAAGCTGAATCACCAATCACTGTTTGTACATCGATACCATTCTTCCGGCTTTGTTCAATCAACGCGGGCAGCTGGGGACCGTCTCCCTTTTCACCCGAAGTTATGACAGCCGCTGTTATGATACGCTCCTCGGTCATTCCGATATGCGTCTTATACCCAAAGAAAGAACTTTCTTCCGATTTGTGCCCGATACGTGCATCCTCATCTTCAGAAACAGTGTAATGGTCGCTGATATCATCCAATGTCTCTTTTAAGAGGTTCAGTTTTTCCTTTATTTGGGGAATGCAGACGAAGGTTTCCTGTTCTTTTAATGTATCAATCAGTGTTTGCGTATAAGTCAGTTCATGTTCCAGAACGTCGTCAGGAAACGAGCTCATTATAAACAAAGGAAAAGTCTATCAGCGAGTTGATACGTCGAAGCAGGTTATCCTGAGGGATGATCAAATCATAAAGACTTGAATAATCACTAAAAGCCAAACGTTCTTGGGGTGCTAACATGGCGGTATTCTTTTGGTGACTCGAAGATACAAAAAAACGGTATAAATCCGGATTTTCTTGGATTTATACCGCCATTTTTTTATAGAAGGGAGGCAGGAGGACTTTTTCAGTGCCCTCGCCCGGAAAGCATCCTCCTTTTATCTATACAATTTATTTAGTTCCAACAAAAGTAACCTCTATTTTTTGAAGAACAGCTGAAATAGCCAAAGAGATATTACAGTTACTATCACTAACCTTTGAACCATCATCGAATTTCGCAGATAATCTCAAAAAGCCATATTTAATTGTTTTCAAAGTCAAATTTCCAGTAGCATCTTTTGAGGCCGTAATAACAACATCCGCTTTAGGATAACCAGAATAAGAAAAATCAGGAATTGTTAATGTCACAATATCACTTTCTGTCACAATTACATTCTGACCATCCTTCACAGTTGGGGTACCACCATCAACCGAAATCGTCAATCTACCAGTATAAGTACCAGCAGCATTTGCTGCAAACACACTTATCGTACAAAGTAACATTAATAAGGTAAATATCTTTTTCATTATTTATTGTTTTAACATTATATACTACAAACAATTTATTTAGCTAATAAATCCAACCCCAGATCAAAACCTGTTGTAGATGGCCAGTTCTGTGGTAATCCAATTAAAAGAATTATAGCCGCAGCTGCATCCTCTGGAATTATTTTTGCATCCATCATGATCTTCCACAACTTAAATAAATCTGATCCAGCACCAAAATCAGAAGAGTCAGCAGACATTTCTTTATCAACCATAATTGGGTCAAAAGCTGTTTTATCAAGATAAATATAAGTATGCCCCTTATCTGTGGTTTTTACATTCAAAGGTACACCATTATTCACCCAACTCAGCAACATTTCAAATGTCTCATCACTAATAGAACTCATATCAACCTTCAACATTGTACCTATTAGTTTCTTAACAGTAGCAGCATCACCATTTAAAATTTCAGAAATTATCGGAGCAAGCGATTCTGCATTACTACCCATTGCCTGAGAAATAATGGCAGGAACATTTAATTTCAAATACAGTTTATCATCTTTAGGAAACCAATAAGCTAAATTTTTAGGAGACTGCTGCCATCCATCAGTAGGAATTAATTTATTTAAAACATCAACTCCTGGTGCTCCACCACCAAAAATTAATCCCATTGCCCAACTTGGTTCAAAAGTTATAGAACCTGAAGAATATTTTGCAGAAATATTACCATCAGCTTCAAGAGTTACAGACTGCAAAACTTGAGGCAAAATTAGTCCACCAATAGTTCTGAGCACCGCAGGGAAGAAAGTAGAATAATATGCATCCTCAACCTCCCAGTTAGAATATAAAGAACTTGTTAATACAGAGTTAGGCATAGGTGTACCATCTACATCTAAGGTACCAAGAGTGTATTCTCCCAAAGTATATGTCTTAGCCCATCCTTTAGGATCATTCATTGTCACTTTCAAGTTCAAAGTCAACACTTTATCTTTGCGATAACCAGTATATTCTATAGTAGAACTATTTGTTTTGGTGCTTCCACTGAATCCTCCATTTGCTACTTGAACGCCAGTCAATGTAGTTTCTGTTTCTCCTGGGATAACGTCCTTCAAAAGGATACTTACATTATCACCATCTGTGGCATCAAACACTACTTCTTTACCTGTCAGTGCAGTTTCTCCATAAGTCAAAACTAAAGTTTCACCTTTGTAGGTTCCGATATAAAGACCGGCACCTGTTGCACTAACATTCAAGGCAACCTTACCTTCAGGTGTAATTGTACCATCAACTGTAACCTTTAACAATGGAGTCGGTTTAGCCGTTTCTCTTGTTACAGGTTTAGTCATAATATCTTTCGTCCCATTGAATTTGAAAGAGCCGTCAGCTTGTTTTTCCATTGCAACATCAACAGTTACATCACTATAACCATCAATCACATTTTTAAAACCTACTGTTGCAGACTGAAGACTTGTAGCTTCAAAGTTTACAGTTCCCGTGGTACTTGCTCCATTCAACTGGAAATCTACATTTTCTGCCTTAATTTCACCTTTAGGAAGTTCTTGCCAACTGTTATCATCATCGTCACTACAAGCAGTGAACAAGCTCACTGAACAAATCAGTGCGAAGAGATACAATAAATTTTTCTTCATAAATTAATCACGTTTAGTTAGTAATTTTTAATCTTTATTCTAAAACGGAGCAAAGTAACTGCTTTATTTCCATCCAAACAAGGTCTATCTTACGTATTTTATGTTCTAAATTTAAGATTAAGTTGCTTATTGGCCGAAATCGTATCATAAAAAATTCAATCTATGATTCTAATCCATCAGATATAACATCTCTCAATCATCATCTTTAATAATATAATGGCAGAATAGTTTTCTTATGCTAATTACTTATATTACACTGGTTATAAAAAGACAGGGGTAAGAGTCCCTTTCTATCAAAAAAGATCTCTTACTCCCTTTCAGTCTTTATACATAATAATATAATCGTATATATACGTTCTAAGTTGCCACTACCGACTATCCTATTTTTTAAGAATCAATATAATTCGTCCAATACTTTCACCCGAAATGCAGGATATACGGGAACAGTATGCTCTTTTTTCATAATCTCACCAATCTTTTTGACGATTTCAGGATGCTTAGGGGCAACATCCCTCTGTTCACAAGAATCTGTTTCCAGATCGTATAGCTCGATCTTCATATTTCCTCTTTTCAGTCCATTACGCAATCCTTTCCATTTGCCCATACGTACAGCCTGCTGTCCTTCTATGTCCATAAACTCCCAATAGAGATAAGAATGCTTCATTTGATCTCCACTCTCCATTAAAGTCGGATAAAAACTGATTCCATCGGTCTCTGTGGCCGGATTCACACCTGCCAGTTCACATATCGTTGAGTAAAAATCATAAGATGTACATGGTAATGTAGTGTGTGCTCCTGCCCGGATATGTCCTTTCCATGTTACAATCAACGGTACACGGATTCCTCCTTCACGCAAAAAGCACTTTCCCCATCCATATTCCGAACGAAAAGGACCTCCACTCCGGAACCAGGGCGAATCGACTCCACCATTAAAGGTCGGGCCATTATCACTTGAAATGATAATGACCGTATTTTCATACAATCCCTTCTTCTTTAAAAAATCTACAATCTCACCTACCTTTTCATCGATGTAAGTCACCATTGCCGCATATCCGGCATGTGGATAACGTGCCGGAAAGTAATCGGCCTGTCCTAAATAAGGGGACTCGTCACCAAATTTCCTGACATAATGATCAATCAAACGTTGAGGGGCCTGAATTGGAACATGTGGCAAAGGAGTAGCGTAGTAAAGAAAAAAGGGCTGTGTTTTGTTCTCCTCCATAAAACGCAATGCTTCTTCCTGAATTTTATCGGGCGAATAAACATGTGAGATTAACTTATCATAGCTGCTCAGGCTCAAAGGATCGGCTCCGGGGTCAAGTTTGGTATGCGGTATCACCGTATCATTTGCCAGATACTCCCTCTGTTCATTCCGATACAAATGCAATGGAAAGTAAGTGTGTGCCTGACGCTGACAATTATAACCATAGAAGAAGTCAAAACCATGATTCAAAGGCAGGCTTTCAGTACCCGGAGCACCCAATCCCCACTTTCCTACTAACCCTGTACGATATCCTCCTTCCTTTAAAATTGACACAAATGTTTTCGTACCGGATGGCAATCCGCGTTGACCTTCTAAGGTCGAATCGCGCTCAGCCGCAAGAAAATCCCAGACTCTACCACGTTCCGGAGCTTCATCATTCCCCCTGATGCCACAATGACCACTGTGTTTTCCTGTCAAAAGAACACAACGGGCAGCAGCCGAAACCGGAGATCCGGTATAATAATTACTGAATACCATTCCTTCGGCAGCCAAACGGTCTATATGGGGAGTTTCGATCCGCTTCTGTCCGAAACATCCCAGATCTCCATAACCCAAATCATCCGCAAGCACAAAAATAATATTGGGACGGACAGAATCGGTAACCTTATCCCCCGCATACACCATCTGGAGTCCTGCTGTTTGTACCAACAATGCAGAACATACAAATCTAATATTCATAAAAATTCAATATACGATAACCCGGCACTACTTTTCTAACGATGACACTTTAAAAGTAGTCAATACAAAACCATGATCGGAAGGATAAAAGAATTTTTCTCCCATAAACTCCAGAGGTTTAGTCAGTTCCTGGTTATAAGATTCAGACGTCACCGCACGAATAGTCTTACCTTGATAATAGATAAAATCAATACGGTCGGACCGGACAGGCTTATCTTCATTATCGTAGATCCAGGTAGCTCCTATATTCTTTTCGGGTTGGGGATGAATTTCACGAAAGCTATCCTTGAAACCTGCGTTTTGCATCTCTTTAGAAACAGTCCATTCCACAACGGCACCACCATGGCTATACATATCTTTCGTGGTATCTGTCCAGTCAAGATGGGAATGTACATTGAAATCTCCCCCCATAATCATGGGAATACTGTCAGTCTGACGAATCATCGGTTGCAAAACAGAAAGTATGCGGCGTATTTCATCATCTCGTGTCCCGGCATCGTCCCAAGCCAAAATATCGGCTTCTGATTGCTCCGTAGGCACTAATCGCATATCGGGTAAATAATGCAGCCAGGTATCGAATAAACGGACTGGCGTACCATCCATATCTATTTCGACTCCTCCGAAATTGAATGTAGAAATGGAATCAGGAAAAAGATACGTTTTCTTTATCGGATAGCGACTATAAATGCACAGATTGTCTGATAACAATACGTAATCATATCCCAAAGAGTCTGCCACCATTGGAGCCGCACCATAAGTCTCAATCATCAAAATAACATCCGCCTGACTCTTTTTCAGAATCCCTATAGTTCCTTCACAGCCCTTTTCGGGATAGTTTTTAGCATGTCCTGCATGCCATACATTCCATGACAAAACTTTTAATTCCTTCTCCTTAGCACGTTCCACAGGTGTGCAAGAGACAAAGCTAATTGCCAAAGACGCAATTAGCATATATATAAATCTTTTCATATCAATCTTTTATACAGGTATCATCCAATGGGGCTATTTCCCCCATTGGATAAGTACATTTTAATTATTTAGTAAAGAATGCTGTCGTTACCGGATTGCCCAACCAGGCTTCGTGAGGCTCAACCCCCAGCAGCCAAGCTTCCGTTGCAGCCACATCAATCACCATTGTACTCTCAGTTATCTTATAGTTCTTTTTCACACCCTTTCCATAAAATACAAGCGGGGTCTCCATTTCATTGAGAGTTTTTCCGCCATGATTAGTACCGATTCCGCCATGATCCGCAGTCAGTATAATTACAGTATCATCCATCATACCGGCTTCTTCAATGGCTGCTACTATTTCACCTAAATAACCGTCCAATTCATCGAGCTTTTCATAATACTCTTTGGATTCCCACTTGTAGCTGTGTCCGGTGTGATCAGGATATTCAAATATAACAGCACAATACATAGGCTTTTTCTCTTTCAGATAATTCACGGCGAATTGTGTCGCTCCCTTAGGATGTTCCTTTGTTTGCGGAGCATGTACGAAGTAGTTGATAGCGAGCGAATCAACCAGATATCTCATTCCATCCCATTCATAAATATAGCCTACCTCTGCTTTAGGATATGTATCGCGTATCAATCCGTAAAGTCCCGGAAAACGACCGTATTGATTGGTTATAAAAGGAGGAATCTCGGGTGTCTTGCTTCCCCAGGTCGTATATCCATGAAGTTCCGGTCCGGCTCCGGAAAACATAGAGGCCCAGTTTGGAGCACTCGATGATGGCAGAATCGAACGGTTGTTCAGTGTATAAGCCCCTTCTTCCATCAACCGGTTGAAATTGGGCATGGGATGATTGCGGATAGCAACGGCACTTAAACCGTCAAAAGCAATTAATACTACATGCTTCGGATGTTTCTTCAAACGGGGACCGGCTGCATTTACTTCACTGGCAAATAAACTAAGAATCACAGAAAATATGAATAATATCGAAATCTTTTTCATTTTGTATATACAATTAATCATGTAACCTAAAATTATAAATATTACCTCCAAAATCGGTAACGAACAGACAGTTACCGCTTACTGCCACACTCGAGAATACCGGAGCTCCCAAAGCACGTTTTCCACGATAGGCGCCTGTGTCCAAGTCAACGGCATGCAAATGCCCGTCACTGGCCCCAAAGAAAACAGTTGCTCCCACAAGTACAGGCGAAACTTCGACTGTGCATTCATGGCTATGAGAATAAGGGACAGTATAGAAAAGGCTTGTTCCGGTACGATAGTTCCAGACCTCTTTAAAAGTGAGACGGTCAAATGCAACCACTCCTTTATTGGAAGTGGAAACAACCAGATATTTATCCGTCACAAGCGGAGCGCAGGCCGAATTAAACTCATAAGAAGTTTCCGCCATTTTCAGAATATCTCCGGAACGTGGGTTGATCACATATAAATTCTCACATGAGGCCAGATAGAAATTACCATCGTAAAAAGTTGCCGATCCGTCACGGAAACGAATTTTACTGTCACGCTTCTTCCACAATAAAGTACCGTCATTGATGTCATGTCCGAAGAGTCCGTTCCAATGTGCAGACGCCACTAATACTCCTGCACCTACAGTCAAAGTAGAAGTGGTTCCCTCACCTCCATCCCAGGCTTTGTTCTGCCACAGGATCCTTCCATCGGCAGTCCGTACGGCACAAGTTCCTTTCGCATGTCCGGCATACACCACACCATCGACAACCGCCAAGCCTTCATCAAGAAGTGGCAATAGAGAAACCGGCAACTGTGTTTGCCAACAAACCGTTCCTTTTTCTGCATCTATGGCGTAAAGCATCCCCGAAGCATCCGAAGCAAACACGCGCCCGTCTTCATAAGCAATGGTATTCTTTATCGAATTAGAAGCACTGAAAGTCCAGCAAAGACCTCCTGTTGCAGCATCATAGGCTTTTATAAAGCATTTCTCTGCCCTATCATCGTCAATGGTTCCTATAAACACTTTATTCTGTGCCACTATGGGCGAACACATATAAATATTGCTGCCTGCATTTCGGACCCAGTTGGTTTGCAGAGGCAAAGACACTGTGTCATTCACCAGTTGATTGTGGGCGGCATTTCCACGAAGTTCCGCCCAAATGGCGGATGCCACAGCCGAAGCTGCCGGCTGCCCGGTTACGGTGTAATCCACCCTTTTCGTCAAACGGGTTCCATCCTCAAACTCGGCAGTCACCAACAAGCGCTGCTTGCCATCGGACACACGGACTGTTCCGCTCCATTCCCAGTCTGTTTCGGGTAACAATGTGACAGACGACATGACTTTCCCGTTCCGTTCAACAGAAGCCGTTACTTTTTTTGCGTACGACACCGTACGATAAGCATTAATCCGAACTGTCATTTTACCATCAGAGACAGAAACAATTTCACCTTCTGCCGGATAAGCAGAAGTCAAGATTCCATCGATATAAGTATAACGGGTTTCCGAACTGAGTTTACCTTTGGTATCAGCATGATAAATCCTGAAACAGGACGTTCCGTGATCGATTCCTCCTTTATCCGGAGTGGATGAGCAGTAGGTCTGAAGTCCCGACTTCAACTGCTTATAATAATGATTGTGCCAGTGTCCGTAAATCATGGCGTCCAGATTATAATCTGCAAAGTCTATCTGTTCGCCGTTTTTATCCTTGAAGAGCAAATCGTCTCCCCAAAACCATAAGTCGTGATTAAATAAAACTACCCTTTTATCTCTATTTATTTGTGCAAGGTCATTCTTCAGCCAACGGATGATATCAGCACGCCTGTACGAGGGTGCATGATCACCACCCAGCATCGGAGTAACCACATAATGCACATTACCAACGTCGAACGAATACCATGAAGGACCGAAATGACTCTGCCATAACTCTTCACCATACCTTCCGGCACGCAAATCATGATTACCCACACAATAATAAGTCGGAACCCCCAAATCCTCAGAACGAAGATAACGTCCGTGAAAATCCTGATGGGCTTCATAACAAATATCACCTGTATGGATGATAAAAGCAGTCGGATTTGTTTTCACATACTCTTTCAGATTGTCTATCCAGTCACCATACAGAGATGTCTCTGTATCTGTGATTTGTACAAACGAATATCCATTTCCTGTCCTTACCGGACTCTTGCAAATTCCCAGTTCATACTTTTTCCCGGTCCCGTCGAAAGGTAAATAATGGGAAGCAGATGCCTGAAATCCATCGGGCACGGTCAAAGTGATAAACCGGGTGTCTTTATGTCCCGGAAGTATAAAGCTACCATCTTCCGCCGTTTGCACCACATGGAGCCCATCTTGCACACAGACTCCCTTTATCCCTTTCTCTCCGGCATCACGAATGCCGTTTCTGTTTGTGTCGATATAAACCCCGCCTTCTATCTGTGCGAAAGCAGAACTGCCAACTCCCAGGAATAAAGCCGCTATACCTGCAAATAACTTCAACATATTTATTGTTTTACTATATTAATCAGTTTTATCTCTTAACGAAAACAGCAGGCTTCTCCCGCTACTGCCGGAGCAGCCTTTCTGTTTTCGATATGATAAACCTATTCCCAGAATGGATTCTGATAGAGGTTTTCGTTAACAGTAATATCTTTGGTAGCAACCGGATAATAATAATATTTAGGAGATACAAAAGTATACTTACCATGTTGCGCTATCAGGTAGATATAGCCTTTTGTCCCTTCGGTGAGCCCAATCGTATTACCTTCCAAAGCATAAACCGTCAATTTATACTTTTGCTTGTCCTCCTCAGGTATCTTATCTACATCCGCTTTCTTTTCCACTACTGCAATGTCCGGTGTACCATCACCTGTTACATCATAATAGCCCATTCCCGGAATATACGCCCCTTCCGGAGCAGCCTCAAACAACTTTCCACATCCCCAACGCATTAAATCACCATATCTGAACCCTTCGCATGCCAATTCGATTCTGCGTTCACGGCGCACTTCCAGCACAGCACCTTTTTGTGAAGACTGTACATTGGAATAACGTTCTTCCTGTACCGGATCAATATTAGCCAGCCAGTCGTCCAACGAAGCATCCGGCATACCGGCACGCTGCCTGATCAGATTGATTGTATTATTGATGTCATCTTGTGTAAGCGTACCCAATTCGGCCTTTGCCTCAGCATATATCAGCAAAATTTCAGCGTAACGGATAATAGGTAAATCAGTATAAGATTTTCCCCAATCCATCTGATCGAATGTCAACGGACGGAATTTGATCTGCGGATATCCACCCAGATTCAGTTTAGCCCGGTGAGGCTCGGTAGTACCCACGTTCAGGACACCCGGTTTCATAAAAGTCTGCTCCAGACGAGGGTCCCGATTCTCAAAGATCTCCAGTACCGTCTTGGTCCGGTAACCTTCCACTTCATGAAAATATTTGGTTTGTCCGTCCTCAACGACTAAATAATCTTCCATCAGACTACGAGAAAGTCCCGTATTATAGTCAAACTGAGCCTGGGCATTGTGCAGGCGTCCTAATGCTTTATCGTAATCAGCCACCAGAATCATTTCCGGGTTTTGCGTAAGATCCGCACTACAGAAAAGTGACTGATAGGCAGGCAGGCCACTCTCTTTGGAAGTCGACAGACTGTAATGTTTTGTGTCCATAATCTTCCGGCAGGCCTCCACCGCTATTTTCAGGAAACGGTCGCCATCATTCAGTTTCAACTCGGGATGATATTTACGGAATGTCCCTTCATGCAAAGCAATCCGCGCCTGTATAGCCAAAGCAGCATTCCGGTAAATACGGGTCGTACTATTGTTTGTTTTCATGTGGGTCACGGCAAAATCAAGATCGGCCATTATGGAATCTACGACCAGGGAACGAGGATCCTGTGACTTATATAGTAACTCGGTGTCCGTCGTTTGCAGGTCATGGCTATACCATGGCACATCCGAATAGTCTTTCACCTTTGAATAATAGATTAATGCACGAAACATACGTGCCAGCCCGATGTAGTGATTAATCTCACCGCGGTCACCCTCCACACGGTCTGTCCTCGCTAACATAAAATTGACCGTACGAATATTCTTCCAACTCCATTTACCTATGTTATCGGGTCTATATTCACCACGCATCATTTTATAAATATCAGTATCTTCCGTGTAAAGCATATTGTCGGAAGGAGTATCCGAATAGCTTGCATCAATGTATCCGTACATGCCATTGGTATAGGTTTCCAAATCGGCAGGAGAAGAGAAAAAGACCTTCTCCGTGATACTGGTCTCAGGGAAACGATCCATGAATCCGTCATTGCAACTTGTCATCAGACCTGCGCCTGTCAGACAGCACGCAGTCAGTAATATATGTTTTATTTTTGAACACATAACTTATCTTAATTAGAATGTGAGATTTAAACCAAATGAATAAGAACGCTGAAGAGGATAAACAATATTACCTAAACTTTCCGGATCTACCTTATAATGTTTGTATAAGCCTGAAAACTCACACAGATTATCACCGGAAAAGAAAATACGCAAACGTTCAATTCCTATCTTATTCAACAGTACTTTAGGAAGAGTATAACCTACGGTGAGGTTTTTCAGACGGACATAAGCCGCATTTTGCAGGTATCTGGTCTGAACAACTCCACACTCCCTGTCTGTATTTTCCGCCACATAAGCTTTCATACGCGGGAAATACGCGTCCGGATTTTCCTCTGTCCAATGGTCGTACATATTACCCACGGTAATATTTGTCCAGGGCTGTGCATAAATACCCCAGAAATAAAGGTCGCCTGTACCCGGATAATAATCTTTCTTACCTACCCCCTGGGCAAACAGGCTAAGATCGAATCCATTCCACTGTGCATTGGCCGATAGACCAAATGTATAGCGTGCACGGCTGTTACCAATGACTTTATAATCACCATGGTCTTCCAGTGTCCATGCTCCATCGGTTATTTTACCGTCTTTATTTTCATCTTTAAATTTCAGATCACCGGGAGCCAGCGGACGGGTACCCGGATAGGAAGTACACCATGACTGGTCTGCATGATTCTTTATATCTTCCTCGGAAGTGAAAAAGCCTAAAGTCTCTACCCCCCATATCTCACCAATCTCTTTTCCTACATAGTAATCACCCAACAATCCTTTCGGATTTTCGTACTTCGTAATATAGGCACGGCTATCTGCCAGATTAAAGTTCACATCATAATAAAATAGTCTTCCGGCCAATTTGAACTGATCTTTCCAACCTACGGTCAATTCCCAACCCTCTGTCTTCAAGTCGGCTGCATTTTGCTTGGGAACATCCGTTCCCAAAACACTTGGCAGTGTCACTCCTGCCGTCAACATATCTTTTGTTCGGCGTACATATACTTCACCCGTTATGCTTAAACGGTTATTGAAAAAATTAGCGTCTACAGCAATATTGGTGGTAGTTACCTTTTCCCAAGTCAAGTTACCGGCTACCAATCCGGGAGCTCCCACATATACCGGCTGTTGTTTCTCCAGTATCTGGCTGATTTTTCCCGATCCCATCGTGGCAAGATATGCATACGCATCCACATCCTGATTTCCCAGACTACCATAAGAACCTCTCAACTTCAAGAAACTAACCACATCACTCAAAGGCTCAAAGAACTTTTCACGCGAGATGACCCAGCCCAATGATACGGAAGGATTAAATACAAAACGATCATTCTTCGGGAAACGCGAAGTACCGTCATAACGTCCGTTAAATTCGAAGATATATTTATCGTCGTAGATATAGCCCAAACGCGCGAACGCACCTCTTAAAGCCCAAGTCGTTATACTTTGAGACATATTCATATCTCCCGTGGCCAGGTTAATGGTGGGAAGTGAACTTGAAATCAGCTCTTTACGATTCGCTTTCACATAATCATATTTATACTCTTCCTGATTGAAACCTGCAACAGCAGTAATGGCGTGTTTCTTCGCAAATGTTTTCTGGAAAGTACCATAAACATCAAACAAGATGTGCTTTGTATCGGAATTACTGCTCGAAGCATCCGATACGGTAGAAATAGGATTAAACGTCAGGACAGGCAACTCGGGTCCATTGCGATAAGTGACAGGCAGATTATACCAGTTGCTTCTGGTCTTGGTATTTGCAAAAGCAAAGGTTCCCTGTACCCAAAAGACATCTTTGACTATATCCATCTTAGTAGACAGGTTGATATTTGTATTTGTTTTCCAGTCTGTAGCACGTCCGCCTTCGGCCAATGCCCCCAATGTACCCACACTGGCATCTGTCCAGGTTCCATCAGGATTCTTAACCATATCCATCGGATTTTTACGGTACATCTGTTTATAGGTGTTGGTCATGGCATTCGCATAGTCATAATCGGAAGTGGTCAGGCTCACATTGCTGCTCAGACTCCACCAATCCGTCAGTTTAAACTGTAACTTGGTACGCAGGTTATACCGGTTATAAATGTCGTTTCCATACCTTAACATACCGTTCTGACGATTGTATCCTCCCGAAAAGTAATAAGAGATACGGTCTGTTTTCCCGGAAATATCAATATTATGGATCGTAGAGAAACCTACATCATTGTAAGCCTCGTCCACCCAGTTTGTACGTCCAAAATAAGTATAAGAACCATCCGGATTCAGGAAGTAGGGAGAAGTGGAAGGATCTTCGGAACATTTTTTCGCATAGGCCAGTTGTTCCTCGTTATAAAGGTTATACCACGGATATGACATTGTATTTCTCGTAGTTGCCACCAGATAAGGGTCTGTTATAATTTCCGGCATACGAGTGTTGGTACGCAATACAAAATTGTTGTTATAGTTAACAGTAAGTTTTTCATTGCTGCCATTTTTAGTTGTAACCAAAATAACACCGAACGCAGCACGCGACCCATATATAGCAGAGGATGCGGCATCTTTCAGCACAGAAATATTGGCTATATCAACAGGATTCATGCGATTCAACTGATCACTGGTGGAAACAACCCCGTCAATGACTACCAACGGAGAACCTCCGTTCAGAGAAGTAGTACCACGAATGTTATAGGAAGGGGAGTCATCTGCCTCACCATCACCGACAGACACATTAAGGTTGGCAACGGCACCTTGCAAAGCCTGCCCCATGTTCAGTACCGGACGGTCTTCGATTGTTTTAGTAGATACGGTCGCTACCGAACCCGAAAGGTTGACTTTCTTCTGTACAGCATACCCCACTACCACAACTTCGTCAAGTGCTTTACTGTTTTCCTGCATTACAATGTCCATCACCGTTTTATCGCCTACCTTCACCGTCTGGGTGATATAGCCGACATACGAATACTGAAGCGACTTGCCTACCGGAACTTTCAATGAGTATTTGCCGTCGATATTGGTTATGACACCGGTAGTTGTTCCCAATATCGTTACATTTACTCCGATCAAGGTTTCACCCCTTGCGTCTGTAACGGTACCGGTTATCTCTTTCATTTTTGCAACGTGGTCATTCCGGACATTTTGTTTCTCCGCACCGGGAATCAGGATAATCTTTCTATTCTCCACTACGCATTTGCAGTCCGGCAGAATTTGGGATAAAATTACGTCAATACGTTCATTATCGGCCTCAACCGTGACTTTACGGTTCATGTCAATTTCCGCATCATTGTAGAAGAAAGTGTACTCACTCTTCGATTCAATCGATTTAAGAACCTGCTTCAGGGGAACTTGTTTCACATGGAGATTAATACGTGTCTGCTGAGCATAAACTCCCTGAAAAACAAACAGGAACATAATAAAAGACATAAGTCTTGCTAAACGAATGTTTCTTTCTGTTAAGAAAAAGCTCAAAAAGCTCCTCCATTTAAATTTATTCATATCTTTGTAAAAGATTTAAAGTAAATAATTGCGTCTCCTGCAAGAGACGTGATTAAAAGAAATCTGAGATAGGTAAATGCTGCAACATTTACCTATTTTTTTGTCTGGTTGTGTGTTTCTACATATTTTCATTCAATTTTTAAGGTTAATACTTGTGTTTTCTATCGCTTTCGGGGAAGAATGTGTAAAACACCATTTTCCCAATTATATTTTATAGGAGCGACCAAAGTCATCGCTTTCAGGATTTCTTCCAACTCTTCCCCGCTTCGAACAGAGAATGACATAAAAACTTTCTCAGCAAAGTCTGACGGACATTCAATATCCACCCCATACCATTTATTCAAATTAATGATAATATCGGCCAATTTATCATTGTCGAAAGTCAGCTCATTCTGAATCCAACTGATATAATCATCCGTATTGACCATCTGTACCTTGGTCCGCTCACTCTTCTTATCATAATTTATCAACTGCCCCGGAGTCAGTACCACCGAATGGTTCATCTTGCAACCGGCAATCTTCACACTACCTTCTACCAATACTGCCTCGACTCCGGATTTCCGCTGATAATTGTCGACAATAAAGCGTGTACCCAACACTTCCACTTTCATTTCTCCGGCTTGCACCCGGAATGGAAGTTGCTCATTTCTCCGCACTTCAAAATAGGCTTCACCGGACAAACTGACTTCACGGACTGATGCACTGAACGTTTCCGGATACTCCAACAAACTATTTGAATTGAGCCATACAACCGTACTATCCGGTAATACAAAACGGCCTTTACTTCCATTGGCAGTCAGCAAACGGTTCATGACTTCCTTCTGCCCCGGAGCCGAACTGCTACCCCAATAATAAGAAACAGAACCGACAGCAAACAGTATCAAAAAGACGGCTGCCACTCGCAGGAACAGACTGAAATGTTCCGGAAAAACGAATCTGCTTTTACGGGAACCGGATTCCGGTATTTGTATCCGTGATCTAAACCGGTCGAGTGCTACTTCCGTTTCAACATCATCAGTAGCCAGCGTATTGCCTAAAAGCCATAAATCACGAACTTCGGAAAACTCGTTCCGGTTCTTTTCCGATTGTTTCAGCCAGTTCAAAAGAAAAACTTTCTCTTCACAGGTAGCTGTACCATCCAGAAAACGTATAATCACTTCGTTTATGTCTCCTATTTCATTCTTCATTTTTAGCTCCTCTATTAAGTAATACAAGTGAAATTTAAAAAACCCTCCTCCAAAACATACTTTTTTTAAAAATATTATTTTGAGCAGAGATAGAGTAGGAATAAAAGGCTCATTAAACCTTTATTTTTAAGATGGGTACGCAACTCCAACAGAGCACGGGTCAAATACTTTTCTACAGTCTTGGGTGACAGATCGAGCTGAACAGCAATCTCCTTTACCTTCAGGCCGTAGCTTCTGCTTAGTATAAATACCTTCTTTACCTGTACAGGCAGTGTTTCGACAAAAGCTTCGATTTCACCCCGAAGTTCCTTCATGAATAATGAGTTCTCCTGATTATCTTCCTGAATCTGCAACGCATCGATCTGATCTGAAAAACATTCCATGGACTCTTCTTCAGTATATTTCTTACTGGTGAGAAAGTTGAGAGATTTATTATAGACGGCCTTAAAAAGATAGGCCTTTACTGCTCCATCGAATTCAATATCTGCACGCTTATTCCATAAAGCAACAAAAACATCTTGAACGATGTCTTCTGCAACATCCCAATCATTCACAAAGCGAAACGCATACACCCGCAACACTTTATAATATTGCCGAAACAGTTGCTCTACCGACTCAAGGTTCGAATACATTGCGTTTTTCTTCATTTAAAGCATTAGTTAATAAAAAGACATTGACAAAGTAACAAATAATAATAATAATCTCAAAATTTTAAGAAACTGTTTTAGTAATCGTAAGGAATAAGTTGTGACGGTTTTCAAACGAACCGTTTTTCTCATCTCCATAAAAACAGGTATCTGAACAGGGTCTTAGATAACCATAGCCATTGAAAGCACTGCCCGCACCCATACTTACCGATTGACATTATGAAAGCAATATTCCAAAATCCGTATTAAAAAAATACAATAAATAATTTTAGGCTAACTATTCATTTTACCAAAAACAGTGAAACAGAAGCGAATCGGCAAACAAAATGCAAATATTTGGTCTGTTTATACCCTAAAATCCGGAAACAGAAAACAGGAAGTTAACATCGTAAAGATAAAAAACAAACTTCTTGCCAAGAGAGAGTTAACATCGTGAAAGCAGGAAGTTAACTTCTTGCTTACACGATGTTTGTCTTCCAGAAAAAAAAGTAAGATCACGTCGTAGAAAATAGAATAAATCGCCCCCAAAAAGAGCATTTTTTTCTACAATCCAATCACAAACGGACATCATAGAAATAGCATTTTAAAACATTTACAACACTTTTACTTTCATTTTATTACAATATCCATCAACAGCCTTTTATTACAATCAAAATATCGTCCAAACACAAGACGCATGAATTATGCTATTTCAAAATCCATGCGTTTTTATTCAGCCCATCTTCCTTCGGACCGTAAAAAGCGTTTCTACGCATTTTTAAAATACAAAATGACAGATTGTAAGTGATCATAAAAACATGTTGTATCACCTCTTTAAGTCAGCATAATGCGTACCAAGAGATTGTTTTCTAAGCATTACTTAAACTAATCTCAAAGCATAGACGAATGTCAATCGAAAAAGTCACAGAGCCTGCTATACTCCTCACAAAAACGGAAAACATAGACCGAAAGGAAACTCAAAACAGCTCGATAGAACCAATCTGAAAATTTATTCAAGGAGAACTTAAATAAGTGCTAAAATTATATAATCCTCAATAAAGAGCATTACGTTTTTTTTAACTTGAAAAATAAAAGATTTAATAAAAAAGCAACTATCTTGCAAAAAAGTATCAACCTCTTAAATATTTGTATTATGAAAAAAAAAGAAAGCTACATCTGATCACTTCATTATTTATTACAGGTATAATCACTTTGGTGATAAGTTTTAATCTAAACTCTCACAAAGAAGCAAGAAAGACAAATATCATATTAGCTAATATAGAAGCATTAGCTAATATGGAATGGGCACAAGAAAATCTCACTACAGCCTGTAGACCTTGTATAAATACAATGGGAGGTTGAGAAGTCACTTTTTATTGTGATTATGGCCAAGGTGGCTGTTACAATACAGCCTGCATAATGGTTATTGCTTTTGATTAATCCCACTAATTCCATGAAGACAAAAGTCCTTTTATACCTTACTTTTCTTTCTATTACTTTCATGCAATAACAGCAGGAAAAGTAAAGAATTATCTTCTTTGCAGATAACATCAATTTCGATTCCTGAAAATCTTAGCATAAGTGCTCCTATAGATTCATTATTTTCAGAAATAAAATTGTTATCATTAGAAACCAAACAAGGATATGAAATAGCTGATATTTTCCACTTTATACCCTATACATTGAATCAATAAGTTTCATGTAGCATGCTTTCATGTATTTGATTGCAAATTTTGTTTTATATGTTCTTTTTGCTTCTTTACTTAAATTTTTGCATAGTTCTGGATGATCAAGTAAATTAATAATGTTTCTAGCTAAATTTATTTGATATAATTGTCTCTTACTTTCAATTCTAGCTACTTTTGCATTGACTCCATCAATAAAAATATTTCTGAGACCTAAGCCATTTGATGTTATTATTGGCAAACCATACATCATCATTTCTATAGCAACATAGCTACATTGCTCATAATAAGAAGGTATTATTCCAATGTCTGCAATAGTTAACCACTCTTTAACATCTTTTCTATTTAATCTCCCTGTTATGATTATTGAAGAAGCAATTTGAGATGATGCGTTTATGATTTCTTTTATTGAAACTTCATCTCCATCACCAATTATAACAAGCTTTACATTTGGATATTCTCTTAGTACGATGTGCATTGCTGATAATAGTTCAAATATTCCTTTCTGTTTTGTCGGTCGCCCAATAAATAGTAAAACTTTATCTTCATTTCTTAAATATAACTTTTTTCTCTTTGTATCTTTATCTTTTTCATTTAACAAATCTTTTTTCTTTGTATCTCTAAGTCCATTAGAAATACAGTAAATTTTTCTTTTATTTATTTTATAAATATTTTGTAATATGGAAAGAGTGTCATTAGACAAACATATAATGCGATCAGCTAATTCATACATTCTCATCTCTTTTTTGTACATTTTAAGAATGTAATCCATATTGGATCTCATATTTACATTTTTTGCCATATAAGCATTTTTTATTACTTTTTCATATTCATCTATATTTCCCATGAGTGATACGGTCCAATAGAAATCATGAATGGTGAATACAATTTTAGATAACGGAAAATATGTTTTCAATGATTCCATAAGATCATCACATGGAGTGTGATTAATGAGAAAAACGTTCTCTAAACTATCTTCAATATATAATCGCAGGAATTTTTCTATAACATCTACATAATACACAAAGTGAATTTTTAAAACAGGAAAAAGAATTTTTCTTATTTTTTTTTCTTTGATGATCTTGAACTCTTCAGTTTTTGCATTAAAAACAATTAGACAGATGTTGTATTTCAGAGAACAGAAACAATAAACTAACTCTTGAAGATAGATGCCAATTCCATTCTTTTGAGAACTCAGGTATTCATCAAATATATAGATATTTTTCATTGCTTTCATTTTTTTTATTTATAATATTTAGTAATATACCCGCTAAGCCACTTCTTAGCCCTATTGGATAAAAAGATAATTTTTTCTGTAATTTCTCTGAATTTATTTTTATGAAATTAGTTATACTAATATTGTAATTACTGATTGATCTATAATGATAAAAATTGATATAAATATCTAATAGCAAATTTAATGAATTTGGATTGTCCAGTTTCTTTAAAGCTATACATAGCTTATGTAATTCAGAAAAATATTCTTCATCAAATGGTAGCTCAGATCCTGTCTTTAATGCTCCTTGTAAATGATAAATTACATAATGTAATAATCCCATAATGCCATTTTCTAGAGATAAGTCTAAGATTCTATTCGGACTGATTTCCATTATGCTCCGATCAATAGATTCACAAATGTCAATGCCTTCCCCTTCTATAAATTCTTGTTGAAGCAGATACTCAATTCCCCATCCAATGCCCAATATCCCAGAAGAAAATGATAATGTCCTGCAATGATTAATATTTTTCATAATATTACTCAATAAAAAGGAAGTCGCATCTAGATATATTTGATTGTTTGTGTATCTAGCATAACTCGAAATAGCCAATGCAACTCCCATTTGTCCATACCATAAACCCATGTCGTTTATAAAATATGAATTTAGCATTAAGTAATGAACTATTCGTTCAGCATTATTAAATTTTTGTAAAATCATAATATTAAATAATTATTTAAGTAAGTGTTCATAATTAAGCAGCAATATGCGCATAGTTAATTTTCAAACTTTTCCCTACTTCAGCCAACAGCCTGTTGGTGGCATAGAAAAGTGTATCAGCGGAGGTATAATCTTGTGGTCTGGGCCACTTCCCTTTCATTACCCTCCAAAGAGTCTCGACAATATTCAGATGAGGGAAGTATGGAGGAATGTAGAAGATAAAGAGTCCCCGCTTTTCCCAAATAGGACGCATCTCTCGAATCTTGACATTCCTGTGTACACTGGCATTGTCAAGCGCCACAACTGTCTTTTTGTCAATTCTGAAGGAATATTGTTCAAGAAAGTCGACAACCTTTCCGACATCAATAGTTTGACTTGTGCAGAAGACCTCGAAGCGGTTATCACGGTCAATCATCCTAAAGATATTCAGTCTTTTAGCTCTTTTCGAAGGTACAAATACATCATCTCCGGGAAACTGCCATCCGTATGGGACATAGCATTCGGTACAAACATGCGATTCATCACCGTAAAAGAGGTTGATTTCTCCCTTGACATAGAGCCTTTCAAGTTCTTGCAGCTTCTCTGTTTTATATACGTAGAACTGCGACGAGGGTGCACCCTTTAGACGTTTTCTTATAAGTCTACTTGCGTCAATGCGGATAAAAAACGTCGAAATATCAAATCGCTCGCCTCTTTGCCAGAGAAGTTTTGCCATGCTTCCTTGGCTGAGCGAACGCTTTGTCTGTCCGATTCGATGGCCTTGCAAACTGCTTCCTCGTCCGAACAGTCCATGATGGGTTTGAGCCCTTGTCCGAGACGAGTGCGCAAGCCTTTGATGCCATCGGTTTCGAACCGTTTCACCCAACCGTTGACACTTTGAGACATCATTTCGGTTTACTCTCCCACTTGGACAGAGCTCAAGCATTCCGATTTGAATAATACACAGTGACAACGCATTCGAAAACAATGGCTTTCTCCATTGCGAAAGCCAAAGGTTAATTCTCTCCGTTCTGATTCTGTCAACGTCAATGTCTTGATCTTCATTCGCATGTACATTTTGTATATGACGAAGATACAACAGTTTTAGCATATGTGAAATAATTATGAATACTAGAGCCTGTTTAAATTTTATCGTTTGAAATAAAAAGAGTGCTTCCTCTTTCCGTCCAAATGATTATTTTGGGTTACCAAGCTTCAAATAATTATGTATTGTACGGATTTAGAAGAAACACAGTGGCAAGTTATCAAGAAAATCTTGAACTTGCAAGAAAGAAAGCGAAAATATAATTTGCGTGAAATATGGAATGCTATATTCTACTTGGTAAAAATCGGGTGTCAGTAGCGCATGCTTCCTTCTGTTTTTGCTCCTTGGGAATTAGTTTACTACTATTACCGCAAATGGTCTTCTTTGAATGAATTTGATTTGCTATTGAATAACTTACGAGAAAAAGTGCGTATTAAAATGGGGCAAAAAGTAGAAGTTAGTATCGGTATCATGGACAGCCAAGGCGTACGTTGGGGTGATAACCGTTCTCCTAATGGCATTGAGGGGAACAAGAAAGCAAGAAAGTAAAAGGGATTAAACGCCATGTGGTAGTAGATAAGAATAATTTTCTACTTGCTGTCATGGCAACGATTGCCTGTGTGCATGATAGCAAGGCCGCTTATCTCTTAGCAAGATGTCTTAGGAAACTATGTTGCAATGTGAAAATCATATTGGCAGATGCAGGTTATCGTGAAGAAATAGCGGAAAAGATTAAAAAGCCTTTGGATATATCCTTGAAGTTACAACTATAAGTGGAGATAGGATAAACGGATTTAAACCAATAGGAAAAAGGTGGGTTATGGAAAGAACTTTTTCATGTTTTGACAATTACAGAAGACTCTGCAGAAACTATGAACTTACATTCGATTCGGCAGAGGAAATGGTAAAACGGGCATCCATTAGGATGTTATTAAATAAAATTCAAACAGGCTCTAAATATATCATGTTAAGTTTGACAAAATTATCAGGCATGCAACTTGTTATTTTTCGTTAATTTTCTCTATCCTGTTTTTATTTCCTATTTTTTTTGTATATTTGAAAAAATCAATTTTAAAACACAGTAAATATGAAAAAAATTAAGATTTTAGTTAAGAGTCGATTCCTTAGCAACGAAGAAATGAATGATGTACAAGGAGGTATAACTTGTACTGTGGGGTCTCCTTATTCAAATTGTCAAGGATTCCCACCAACAACCTTTACCACATGTGGTCCAGCACAAGCAATGCCAACGGGATATATGACTGACGGATCATCCGTTTTATGTGGCAATGATATGCAATATGGAAGCAGTACTTGTATGGGAATTGGTTTTTGGTCTACTACTTGTGGGACTGGAAGTTTTTATGGCGGTGGAGGTACCAAATAGTGCGAAATTAGCAAAAAGATAAGTTTAGTCTTATAAAAAGTTATTAATTAGAACACTAGTTGAAGTTGTACCGTATATAGAGAATGTTAAATAAATTATTTTGACGTTTTTTTCAACAGGTATATACTTCTCTATCATTCAGAGCAATACATATTCATAGTTGAACAGTATCTTTTGGATGTAATTTCAGTGGCCACTTTGCTTGGTTTATTCTTACCAGCGCAAGTGACAATAGGCATTGAATCAACCAATGATTTTGTCATGTCACAATCTTGAGATTTGAATAAATGGATCAACTGTCTGACTAGTTTTCTGACAGCCCTTACAAGACATTCAATTTATAATTGAATGTCTTGTAAGGAGGTAACTTGGGGAACCATGAAAGTAGATATTCCTTAGTAAAAGTATGTATGCCTTTGATTTTGAAGTATTGTTGATTAAGTTCCGCAGAACAAATAGGCTGGATTACTGTTATCGCTGAATCTTTGACAGTAGAGCTTTAGTGAGGACTCGTAAATAACGCAGATATACATATATAGTTTTATAATTTTAATTCTTTTTTCTAGGGAATCATAATTTTAAAAAAAGCAGTTTTATTCTTTTAATATACTAATTTTCAAGGAGATCTAAAATATTTCATTGAGACAAATAACTAAATAATAACATTTTATTAACAAGTGAAAAGGAAGTTGATATTCAACTGCTGATTCACATTAATAGTATTTATATGAAAAAAACACTTTTGCTTTTTATGATGTTACTCTATATCCACATAGGGGAAGCACGAATAATTCCATGTATTGATGAGCGTTTTGAACTAACAAGTATAACTTTTGCTTTAGCAGGTGTTCCCGAGTTTTGTGAAAGCAAAATATCATCCTATTTTAGAGACCTAGATTATTTTACTCCTTATGAATTGACAGAACCTATAAATTATGTAAGAAAACTTAATCAGGAATATAAAATTGGATATAATGCAGTTGCTAATGTAACTGCTTTTTTAGAAATAAAAAAAGGAAGAGTGACTCTAAGGTCAGATATTTCTAACTTGGCTGAAATAGACTCAAGATGGAATGAAAAATTACTTACTGAATACATTAGAATGCTCAATCGCTTTTATAAGGAAAGTAAATTTGATGTCTTTTTTAACAACCACAAGGAACTTTACAAAATCGCTGAAGAGCGTATGGGGAAATATTTTGCTAATATCAATTTGAATGAATGGTTGAATTCGTTTTATGGGAGGGGAATGAATCAAGACCTAAATATTTATATTAGTCTCATTAATGGACGTCATAATTATGCATTTCCGGGTGGTGTTATAATAGGTGTTATAGGAGACGAAGAGGGGCTTCCCACCCCTAATTTACAATCACTTCCTATTTTGGTGCATGAAATATTACATCATTATACAAATTCTATATTTTTTGCTTTTTGGGATGAAATGAAAGATACTGCAAATAAAATTTACCCTTTTATAAACAAAGAAATGACTAAGATTGCATATGGTAATGCGCAAACAATGGCATTGGAGTGGTTGAATAATTTATTTGTTTTGACGTATTTGAAGCAAATAAATTATGAAACGATGGAATTTAATCTTGCTCAAGACATGCAAAAAGGTTTTATATGGATGCAAAGAAGTATGGATTTTATGGATAACTTTAATCTAAATAGGGAACGTTATATGTCTATTGAAAAGTTTATGCCACAACTCATTTCTTTTTTTAAATATATAGCTAATAATTTTGATTTAGTAATTAAAGAATATGAATATTTAAGTCCATTTATTACAAATATATTTCCTGCACCCAACACAAGCTTAATAAGAGTTGATGAAATAATAATCACGTTTTCACAACCAATGAATGGCTCTTATGGATTTTGCGGAGTTCCTTCTGGCTGTGAGCCATTACCAGTTGATTTTAATAAGGTAAAATGGAGTGATGATAAATGCAGCTTTATAATGAAATTGAATTCGGAAACTAAAAAGTATAATTGTAAATATGGTGTTAAGTTAAATCCAAATGCGTTCCAATCTTCAAAGTATTATAATTTAAATAATAATGTTGATTGTGACCTTGTATTTTATTAATACTTTCTATATGATTACTTGAAAATTAATGGAAATAAAAGTATAGATTCTTTGGGGTAAATAAGCTAGAAACACTTTGGGACAAACAAGTATTATACTTTTTTTAGTAAAACCACCTCCAAATAGAAGTAGGTTTCCCCTCTATCAAACGCAATATTTATTTAACAAAAATCCAATAATCAAGATGAAAATTTCAAAATATACATTCCTTTTTGATGTTAATGAGATCAATTACTTCACATATAATACTCTCTCGAATGCTCTTATTGAAATAGATAAGCAGATATATTCTGATCTAAAAAAGAATGAAGGTAGGGCAGAATTATCAGATATAACGTTCGATAAAGAATTATGTGATATTTTATTTGAGAATGGAATTCTCACAGAAAATGATGAAGATGATTATTTAAAATATAAAGCAATAATAAAAAAGATGCGTGACCAAACCAATTTTATGCATTTAACACTTGCGCCAACTATGGATTGTTGCTTTAACTGTTTTTACTGTTTTGAAAAGTGTAAAGGGGGTAAATATATGCCATCCGAAACTATAGATGCAATTATTAAATATATTAATTCTCGAAAAAATATTGAAATAATTAAGCTTACATGGTTTGGCGGAGAGCCATTAATGGCTATAAAGGAAATGGTCGAATTCAACGAGAAGCTATCCAAAATCTGGATGAAAGAGATAGATAATGATATTATAACTACAGGATACCATATAAATAAGAATGTTATTGAGATATTAAAAAAAATTGGTGTTAATTCTATTCAAATAACAATTGATGGAATAAAAGAAACTCATAACCAAGTTAAATATCTTCCAGATTGTCCAGATGTATTTTCAAAGGTTTGGAATAATATTGAATTGTTACATGAATTGGATCCAGATATAAAGATTACAATTCGAGTTAATTTAACAAAAAAGAATGCTCATGAATATGAACAATTATTAGAGTTGTTTTGGAAAACATTTAAAAATTCGAAGAATATTACAATTGCTCCCTCATTCGTTATAAATAGGGGAACTATTGATTGCATAAGTAATGATTGTTTAAACTCCTTATTATTTAATCATGACGAGCGTACAAAATACATATTATCATTGGCAGGTAGGGGAATAGATACTCCATATATTAGATACCCTAATCGTAGATTTGGAGAATGTGCTATTAGAAATAACATAGCTATTTCTTTTGATCCAGAAGGCTATGCATATAAATGTTGGGAAGTAATCGGAGACAAGAAGTATGCAATAGGCAGGTTAAACTTGAATGGGGAATTGATAGAGTTAAATGCAACAAATATAAATCGTCAACTATATGGAGCGGATCCTTTAGAAGATGCTAATTGCGTGAAGTGTAAATATCTACCCATCTGTGGCGGAGGATGCCCCATTCAAAGAATACAAAATAAATTTGAAAATGGAGCAAATAATCCATGCATTTATTATAAAGGCTATATGTTAGACTTTCTTAAATTTTATATTGAGCGAAATAAGCAAAACTTTAGTAACCCTTCAGTAAATCCCGTCGGCTCCAAAAGCTAAAATCCCGACTTTGCCGTCTCCTACATGAGTCGGGATTGGTCTTAAAAATAGTATGATTGGTTTTGTTTTTTCAAAATGCTCTGACGAAGTTGTAGTGCACTCCTACTTGTTCGGTAAGCCTCCGATAAAGTGTAAGCCCCCCGAGAGTCTGTGCAAAAACCTTAGACGCTATATTGAATTATCATTTATTTTTCGTATATTTATGGAAAGAAACTAAACAATATATCTATGAACTACATAGTAGGAGAAAACAGAAATCAAATTCAAATGATAGCTCTTGAACAATTGGTTGCTCCAGATTCTTGGGCAAGGGTTATCGATTTATTTGTGGATATCTTGCCTATAGATGAGCTTGGGTTTAAACATGTCAAACTTCAATCAGAAGGGAGACCACCGTATAATCCTGTAACATTACTAAAATTGTATTTATATGGTTATAAGCACTCAATAAGGTCATCAAGAAAGTTGGAACACTCCTGTAAAGTAAATGTGGAATTATGGTGGCTATTAGGAGGCTTAATGCCCTCTTTTCGGACAATTGCTTATTTTAGAAAAAATAATGCGGAGGCTTTTAGAAAAGTCTTTAGGCAGTTTGTTCTTATGTTAAAGGATATGGGTCTGATAGAAGGCGAAACCATAGGTATAGATTCTTTTAAGATATTTGCCCAAAATAGTCTCAGAAACAATTATACACAAAAAAAGATAGACAGACATCTTGAATATATAGATAAACGTATTAAAGATTTTGAAGCAGCTTTAGATGAGACTGATAAAGAGGAAGAAAAAGAACTTCTTGAATCTAAGATTAAATTACAACAAGATCGGCGTAAGAAATACGAAACTCTTGATACGGAATTGAAGAATAGTAATGATACTCAAGTAAGTCTGACAGACAAAGATTCAAGAGCATTAATGTTAACCAATAATGTATCAGGAGTTGGATATGCGGTTCAAGCAGCCTCTGATAGTAAACACAAATTATTGGTTCACTCTCATATTGGAGCATCAACTGATAAAAGAGAACTATCAACAGCGGCATTGACCGTCCAGGAACTACTACAATTAGATTCGTTCAACACACTTAGCGATGCCGGTTATACTAGTGGCGACCAACTACAAGCCTGTAAATATTCGGGAATATGTACTTATTCATCACCTATGCCATCAACATCGCCTAATTCCAATTCCATACCACTAGCTGAATTTCATTATATAAATGACGGAGATTATTATATCTGCCCTTGTGGAGAACAAATGACAACAACAGGGAAATGGAGGAGCCGCCCCAATTATAGATCAAAAGTATATAAAACATCAGCCTGTGTAAATTGCTCAATAAGAGAAAAATGTACTCAAAATCAAAATGGCAGAGTAATAGAAAGAAGTGAATATCAAGATATAATAGATGAAAATAACGCTAGGGTTATAGGAAATAGGAATTACTACAAATTGAGGCAACAAATTATAGAACATCAATTTGGGATTTTAAAGCGCCAATGGGGATTTACATATACTCTAATGAAAGGCAAAGCCAATGTGTTGAGTGAGGTTAACATCTTTATGACCATATATAACCTGACGCGCTGTATCACCATAATGGGGATGGACGAACTCAAAAGAAGACTAAAGGCTTTCTTGCCCTTAGTATCATTATATATGTCCTTATTGTTGATAAAAGATGAAATGCAGAAAAAAGAACTTTATCTTGTGATTTAAATATGTAATCCAAATACACACGCTTGAATTGATATAAAGGAAAAGTGTGAGCTTAAGAAGATCACTATTCCTCTAAAAGTAGTTTTTGCACAGACTCCCGAATGCTTACCATGGTTTCCGCAAAACAAAAAGTTCTTTCTAGATAAGGCAATAGGCCTTATCGCGTTTTCAGCCAGATTATTATCTATTTTTAGTCTACCATCTTGCAGATAACTCCTCATTCTTGACCATAATTGATACGCATAGCCTATCTATAGCTTGTCCCATACGACTCTTAGGTAGTACTTTGGGATAGGTAGCCTCCATCCAGCGTTCCAGTGCATCCATAATTGGAGTCGCCAAGCGCTGACGTAGCTCTGCACGTTGTTCAGGAGCGAACTCATCATTATCTGCCATCCGTTCTATATTGTAGAGGCTTTGTATTTGAGCCAATGCATACTCTGCTAAGGATTTATGTTCATCTAAGGCTTGTTCAAAATGTCGTCCAATGTGGGCCATGCAGCCTGCAAGACACACGCCTTCCTTGTCACTAAAGACATTGTATACCTGATATCTATCACTCTGCAGGTATCCTTGGAAGGTAGTGAGTAATTTCTCGACTACTTGGGTAGAACGTGATCCGTCTTGATAATGAAAGAAGGTTACTCCATCAATGACCGATCGAACTACCCATAAATATTCTTTCTTAGCCCTATGGGCCTGATTATCTATTACAGGTAGCGTGGTCTCGTCCACTTGGATATAATCAGCTTTGAGTGTCTCTTCTTTTAAGACCTCATAGAGCGGAGCTAATAACTCGCAAGCTGGTTTAAACCAACCATTAAGACTGCTTTCACTAAGACGAACCCCTAAATGACGAAACGATTGTATTTGTCTGTAGAATGGAGCGTGGTATTCATATTTCTGAAGTAGCATCTCAGCCAATAAACTAGCTCCTGGGAGTCCTTTATAGATTGGTAGTAGTGGAAGTGGTGCAATCATCACCCCTGATTTACCGGCTTCGGGTAAAGTTGTATTTGCTTTTAGGCCATACTTAGGGCGAACAATTTCTTTCACATACAATTTACCGGGTTCGAACTCCAATGTGCGTGTTCTCTCTTCACCGATACGTTTGTACAGGGTTAAATCAACACCTTCCGGCTCTATTACAACTTCAACCACAGGAAGACCTTCAAGCATCTTGCATGTCTGACGTTCCTTTTTACGTTCTACTGTGGATTCTTTAATCTCTTTCTCGGCTGCTTCTTTAGCTGCTTCAATTTCTTGTAACTGCTCAGAGAGGGAGCTCTCAAACAAGTTGAGCTGACTGGGGGCCAGATGAGCCAACTTCTCACTCTTACGGCCAAAATATTGTCTCTTTAGCCAAGCCAACTGCTTTTCTAAATCCTCTTATTGTGATTATGGCCAAGGTGGCTGTTACAATACAGCCTGCATTAATGGTTATTGCTTTTGATTAATCCCACTAATTCCATGAAGACAAAAGTCCTTTTATATTCCTTACTTTTCTTTCTATTACTTTCATGTAATAACAGCAGGAAAAGTAAGGAATCATCTGCTTTGCAGATAACATCAATTTCGATTCCTGAAAATCTTAATATAAGTACTCCTATAGATTCATTATTTTCAGAAATAAAATTGTTACCATTAGAAACCAAACAAGGATATGAAATAGCTGATATTTTCCACTTTATAGTATATGATTCATTAATTATCATCAATGACGATCGCAAGAAATTATTAATATTCAATAATAATGGAAAGCTGATAAGGCAGATTGGCAGGCAAGGGGAAGGACCGGGAGAATATCTTTCTCTTAGAGATTTTTATGTCAACGATCAGAAAGAGATACTTTTTGTGGGGAGGGACTTTAGGTATCAAAGATGCCAGCCCCAAGCGCTCAATGCTATATCGCGTAAATGGTTCTATACAAATTACAGAAGGCTACTTTCCTATTACACATCCCGCAGAAGGTGCCCTTTATAGATTCTCAACTTACAAAAACTTAATATTAATAGAGCCTATCTTTGGAGACTATCATATTTACCAAATAGATTCTTTAGGTAAAGTGTCTCCACGCTATCAATACGATTTCGGAAAAAGAAGTTATCATGGGGAACTTGATTTCAGAAAAAATATGTCACCGGACGAAATCAACCAAATCAATGAATCGGTAATCCAAATGATCAACTTTCAGGAAACCGATCAATGGCTACATGTTGATTTTGGATTCAAAGGTAAAGTGTATTCATCTTTTTGGAATAAAAAAACAGCCAGAATTTATCTGACCAACACAACCGCCAGTAAAAAAAAATCCGGAAGAGTTCTGTTTCTGGTGGGCAAGACAAGCTTATAAAAACACTCTCATAAACCCGGTAGAAGCTTCATGGATATGCGAAGAGTTAAATCGCTTATCTCCTCAAACAATAGAAAAATGGAAACTGGAAGCATATAGAGATATAAAAGAAGACGACAATCCGGTACTTGTATTCTACAAGTTCAAATAATAGTTCACTACTGAAATCATGATCACAAAAACCGGGTTGTAAACAAATGTAAAGTCCATCTGTCTACAACCCGGTTTCATCTATATCGGATACCTATTGTACGTGTGTTTCCTTACCAGCCGGGGTTTTGTACCAATTTCTTCGACTTTTGTATCTCTGCCAACGGAATGGGGTACAAATACATACGCTTCTCAAAAATACGGGTCTCAAAAGCAGTGCGTTTCATAAATCCCTCAAGATCGGTGGCATTCATATCCATACCATGAACAGGGCCGCCTTGTTTATACCCTTCTTCTTCGGCACACATCCAACGACGTACATCAAAATAACGCTGTCCTTCGGCAAACAATTCAATGCGGCGCTCGTGACGTATGGCTTTCTCCTGCAACTCCCGGTTGCCGATAATTTCCGGTTTAATGTCTTTCAGTAAGGGAATACCGGCTCTATAACGAATGCTATCCACATACTGGATAATACGCGCATCACCCGGATTCACATGATTCAGGGCCTCTGCATACAACAAATAAAAATCGGCCAGACGAAACAACATACTTGCACGATACTTGGATTTCGGATTGTTGCCTTGATTCAGCAAATCACGGTTCATACCTTTATAAAGTAAATATCCCGAATAACTCATATCTGCCTTCGAATTGTCATCCGGCATTCCTTTATAAAAATAAATCTTCTTATCGGTCTTTTGCCATATTTTGCCGGAATAAGTAATGTCCTGGTAGAAACGCGGTTCACGGTTCTTATACATATTGGGTATACCGTCTTCACCGATGCCCTCTTCTTTATACAAACCCGATTCATCAATGCTTTTACCATCACTCATCAAGAAGTCATCAATAGCTTCCTGAAGAACTCCGACACAACTGAATCCACTAAAAATAGCACGCGGAGTACATCTGCGTTCACGGCCTTCACCGTTTACTCCGCCCCAGGAGTTCTTACTGCTTTGCCAAACCGCCTCCGAATTGTTAACGCTTACCTGAAACAACTGATAAAGCGATTCTGCCGGATCGATCTCACCGTCCTTCACCACCTGGTATAAAGAGTAGCGCCCTTTTGAATAATCAATAAAGCGTTGCAGAGCGTCCAGAGCAGTTTTCCATTTCGTGTCATCCTTTGCCGGAAAGAGTTGTTTGCCCTGATTATCCTTCAAAGCAACAGCTTCGGGATAACCACCATTGAACAACGGACTTGCCGCATACACATGCAATTTGGCCAAAATGGCCAACGCTGCCCCCTTGGTCGGTGCCGCCGCACGTTCATTGTTAATAGTACCGTCCGGATTCAGTTCTTTCTCCGGTAGCAAGTCGTAGCATTCATTAAGTTCTTTATCAATAAAGGCAACTACTTCATCTACCGAATTTCTGTAATAATCCAAGTCAGCAGCCGAAGGATCGGCTATTTCGGTCATAATAGGAATGGGACCATATAACTCGAACAACAGATAATGATAATAAGCACGTAAAAAACGTGCTTCGTTCTTCAGAAGAGCCAGTTCTTTTTCATCAATGAAGTCGGCTACATCTCCGTTCTGAGGAATGACATGGGCGTATGCGATGAATTCGTTTGCCTGCCGGATTTGCTTGTAAAGGCTCCAACGTGACAAATCGGCCGATCCGGCATGATAGCCTATCGTTGGAATCGTTTTCACATTGTTCTGTGCTGACTTCAATTCGTCTGAAACAGCCGGCCAGGGATTATCCAAACCGGTCAGGCTGGCATAGGCATCCGTTATGATGATGTTCGACATATCGGGGATACCGGTATAGATGTAGCGATGAAACCTGCGTGCGTAACTTGTGTTATTAAATACTTCTTCCATAGTCATTTCGGCAGCCAGATCATCTGATACATTTAGATAATCTTTACAGCCGGAAAGGAGAGCCGCACTCAATCCAAGTGCCAGTATAAAGGTCGGTAAATTCTTAAAAACTTTCATATATATACTATTATTAATTAAGTTAGAATGTAAAGTCAAGACCAAAAGTAAACGTACGGTTCAGCGGATAAGGGAAACCTCCATTGTTGTTTCCCTGCTCGGGATCCCACATCTTGATACGATCCCATACATACAGATTGTTTCCCTGTATATAAAAGCGCAATGCTTCTATATTCAACTTCTTCAATAACTTCTTATCGAAATTATAACCTAATTCGATATTTTTCAGCCTCAGGAAACCGGCGTCACGCAGCCACCACGTACTGGCTGCCGTATTGTTCTGGAAGTTATTACTATGCATACGGGGAAACATCACATTCTGACTTGGATTCTGTTCTGTCCAACGATCGGCTACCACCGAACGCACCGCAGATTCTTCGATTCCCCACTGGAAAGGAAAGAAGGTCGCATCAGCTCCGGTTCCCAATACAGTTGACGTATTACCGGCTCCCTGAAAAAAGATACCGGCATAAAAACCTTTCCATTCGGCATTAAATCCGAAACCATAGACAATTTCGGGAACAGTGGGATTTCCTACATCTTCCATTTGGTCATTGCTGTCAATTTTGCCGTCACCGTTCAGGTCTTTGTATTTGATATCACCCGGACGAACGCCGCTCGAAAGACCGGAAACAACTCCGGGTTTTAATTCATAAGTGCGGTTGAGCCCTTCACCGTTGATGATAAAGTCATCATAGGTATACAAACCGTCGGCGATATAGAGCTTGTTCGAGTTGAGACGGGTACCTTTCTTTTCCAGCCAGGGATACACCTGCGGCACCTGATCGTATTCGATAATTTCATTACGGGCAAACGTGAAGTTTCCGCGTGCACTCAGGTTGACTTGCCCTATTTTTTGGTTAAGGGTGAGGCTGGCATCTACTCCATGATTCTTCACAATACCAAAGTTCTGCCAAGGCATCTGTTGGAAACCGGTTACGTTGGACACCGTGTTGCGTTGCAATAAAATGCTCTTACGCTTATTGTTGAAATAGTCTACCTGCAAATCGATGCGGTTGTCGAATAAGCCGAGATCAATACCGTAATTCGTCTTTTCCTCAATTTCCCATGAAAGATAGGGAGCCTCAAACCGGGCCTCGGTAATTCCATTACCGATACCGCCCATGCCTCCCGTATCACTGAAGCCGAGATTATACCCTCCATTATCCTGTTTCATCGTACCACGGTACAAGAAACGGTCACCACCGGTGTCATCATTTCCCGTACGTCCGATAGAAAACCTGAATTTCAACTTGTTGACTACCTTCTTCAACGCCTCCGGATAATAAGGTTCGTTGCTGACATACCATGCCAATCCCATTGCCGGAAAAAAGCCGAAACGAAATCCTTTTGCAAAGGTCTCGGAACCTGTATAACCGAAGTTGCCCTCTACGAAATAACGTCCGTCATAACCGTAAGTGGCACGTCCCACAAGACCCTGCTTTCTGTAAGGCAAAGCATTGTCGTGATATTGGGTCTCTTTTTGCATATAAAGAACCATAGCGGTCACATCATGCTTCTGCGCAAAAGTCCGATTGTAGTTAAACGAAGTTTCGAAATAGATTTTTTTATTCGAAGAGTTTTCCAGTTTCTCGGTCAATACGTCGCTGCCCTCCACAACTTTCTTAAATTGCAGTGCCCCGTTTTCATCACGTCCGGTTGCCAGATACTGAGTAGGTGTCTTGGTTCGTTTTGCCGTATATTTCATATCAGCATCAAAACTGATCAGACCTTTCCAATTCAGCCCCTTGGTGATAAAGTCCAACTTCTGGTTTACTTCCAGTTTCGACTGGATAGACGTTCTCCACTCTTTGGCATATCCGGAATTTACTAATAAGTTATATGGATTCACGCGGTTACCCGAAGGACGCGGATGTCCGGCAATCGTTCCGTCCGAGTATTCAGCAGGCATCAGGTAAGAGGGAGTGCGACACATCGAATTGAAAATTGTATTTGTGCCTGTACCCGGATAATTCGTTTGCAGGTATTGTCCGCTAATATCTACTTTCACCAATGTTGTTTTCGTCGCGTCGAAATCGATATTACTACGCAAATTATAACGTTTCAGCCCGATGTTATTGTCATACTCGTTTTTCTTGCCCTCTTTAAAAATACCGTTCTCCTGATAAAAGGCTCCGGAAACAAAGTAACGTGCACGCTCGGATCCGCCTCTTACATTGAGGGTATAGCGCATATTATAGGTATGCTCTCTCAGCATCTCCTTCAACCAGTCGGTGTCGGGATAAAGGTCGCGATCGGCTCCCGGACCGTATTTGGCAATTTCTTCCGCTGTACGTATACTGGCTGTTCCTTCATTGTTCAAAGCTTCATTATACAGTTCCAGCGTCTCTACCGAATTCATAAATTCAGGCAGGCGAGTCGGAGTGAGCAAGGTAGATTCGGCACGAAGGGATATTTTGGGTTTCTGCGAATTACCACGTTTAGATGTGATCAAGATCACTCCGTTAGCACCCTCGGCACCATACACAGCAGTTGCCGCGGCATCTTTCAGCAGAGTAAACGATTCGATTTCATCAGGTTCTATATCCTGCATATTACGGGGCACACCGTCGACCAAAACTAACGGATTTGTACCTCCTTTGAAGGAACTTACACCTCTGATCCAGAACTCGGAATTATCATATCCCGGTTCACCCGAACGCTGAACGGCAATCAAACCCGGCACTTGTCCGGCCAGGGTATTAGTCAGATTTCTATTGGACGATACAGCCAGTTCCTTAGGTCCGATAGCATTAATAGAACTTACGACACTGTTTTTTTTCTGTTTACCGTAACCAATAACCACTACTTCATCCAGCAATTCGGTATTGGGAAGCATCTTTATGGCCAGAATCTTTTCACCTTTGTAGGTGATCCGTTGTGATTCGTAGCCCACATACGAGAAAAGAAGTATATCTCCTTTCTTGGCACTTATCGAGAAGTTACCATTTACGTCAGTAATAACTCCTGTAGTAGTCCCTTCCAGTTTAATCTGTACTCCGATCAAAGGCTGACCGTTCTCATCCACCACAAGTCCGGTGGCATTATGAACCTGGGCGAAGACTGAATTCAGCCCGAAAGACAATAAAAACAGGATAAAGCAGATCAATCTCAATACTTTATTCTTAAACGCATATTCTTCTGGCATCCTCCCGGTACGATCACCGGCAGTATCAGCATCATTACTAATATGAGCAGTCATCGGCAAAACTGATATTAGCATAAAAGGTTTTTTCATAAGCTTAAATCTTTTTTGTTGTGTAGGTTTTAAATTAATTTTCAGGAAAAAGTGATACTATCCATCTATCGATGCATAGTCCTGTTTGAAATCCGGTCTTTCTTATGTTTTCATAGGCGTAATAAATATGGTTAACACGTCATCTATACTGAACCATGCTGATATTGATTTACGCAAAACGCCTGATTTTATCAGAGTTCCTGTAGAACTTAAGAAAGAAGAAAGACAACTGAACTTAAAGGTAAATGATGTAAACGAAAAGGAGTATTTGTAAAATGTAGTCTAAAACGAGAAAGAGATATACCTATTTTCCACCTCTGTATACTTCGATATATATCACAAGAAAAAACACATAATGGAGAGAGAAAAGATCAAATCATTGATATTAAATAGTATAGAAAACCATCTTATAAAGAAGAATTTTCAGAGTTGCAATTACGATATTTTAAAAAAATACATGCTTAAATAAGCGTTTTATTAAAGTTATTGCTATATTTGCCACAAAAATGGACCATTTATTACGTATTTTTAAAACTGTTAACTCGATAATCTAAAAGGTAGCATCTGTATGTATTGCGCATAAAACTTTCCAAGTTCTACAGGAACTTTTCTCAAGTACTTTTGAATTTATTTATTTCCAAGCAGAACCGCATATCAATAACATTTTTATAGAAAAGTATTGTAAAATAATTACTTAATCAAAGAACGTCAACGGTACATCTTTGGTAGCATAAAAACAGCCCGACAGCATATTAATATCATCACATCAAGATCTTTACCCATTCTTTTTATCCTTATCAGGCTATTATTCTCTTGAATGCGAATCAATAATTGGATGAATTCTCCCAACTATTGATTCGCATGATTACTTATTTATATCAGTTGATTACCGTACCTCTTACGTCCAACTCACGGATAGCAGCCACCGTACCGTTGCCTACCCCATCAGGAATGACAAGTTTGATATAGCGTGCCGTTGATGATTTTACATAATATTTCAATGCAGCATCCTGATTGGTGAAGCCAAACTGACCAATCGACTCCCAGTTGTTTCCATCCTCACTGGCTTCAAAACGTACCACTTTAATCGGATTATTACTTCCCCGCCCACGTGGCAAGAGTTCCACTTGAGCTATCTTAACGCGGTGATTCATATCAATGATTATCTCGTAGGGGAGAGGATCGGAACCTCCTTGCCAGCGAGAATGCCAGAAGGTCTCGGCGTTTCCGTCGATCAGGTGTTTGGCATGTCCGTTATTGCTACCTTCACCCGAAGGTTCCTCGGTAGTGAACGACACGATTTTCCAGTCCGTTTTAGAAAGTTTATCTCCTTCTTTTATGATGCTATAAGCAGCATAAGTATCCTTATCTGCCCGTATAGTGACGTCAGAAGTTACCTCTGCTATCTGTACGGGCAACATATAATTTCCCGGCAAAATGTCATCCTTCAGTTTATAAGTTGCTGTTACCTGATTTACTCCGTTCTGAAGAACCGGGGTCTCGGGTGCTACATAAGCATCGGACGGAAGCATACTGAAATAAGTGCCGTTGGCTGTGTTATAGGCATCTATCACCGACTGGCGGTTTTCCAGACGGCAGGTTATTTCCCATTTATTGGTAAACGGAACGCCGATCTGTACAGGCAACTCTTTTACGTCTGCCAGATTGATTTCTTCGACTCCGGCATTCATAATGGTTACAATCGGTTCTGAGACCTTAAATCCCAACAACAAAGCAGAACGTCCCGGAACCAAAGGCATCCCGTTGGATGTGGCACGCAAAGGCAACACATATTTCAAGTGATCGTATCCGGAAAGCTGTTGTATCTTAGCCGGATCGTAAGTAAGTTCACCTTTCAGCAGTCTTTCGTCTGCCGGAATATCGACTGTCCCTTTTGTCAGTTGATAACAATCGGCCGGCAGAAGTTCGTACGACGTTCCATCAGCTGCATTCATCGAATCGAGCAGGGCTTTGTCCACCGAGAAACTCACCACACTGGCGGTTGATTTCAATCCTCCCTGTTGTATCCATAAATCTGCCGTATACTTTTCACCTACATTATAGGATTGCAGTGTGTTGAATCCTTCCTGAGATACAGCCAAAACTCCATCGGCTTTGGAACTTACATCAAAACTGTCATCGCAACTGCTTACCGACAATGCAACGCAAGCTGACAGTGCTATATAATTAAATCTATTCATAAGTTAGTCTTTTTATTCGTTCAAAATCACCATCCCGGATTCTGTACCAGATTCTTAGTCTTCCGCATTTCTGAGTCAGGCATCGGATATAAATACATTTTCCGGTTAAATACAATCTGACTTGCTTCCACTACACGATTGAAATCGTCAATATCATTCGGTTCGCCACGCACATTCATTCCATGTGCATAACCGTTCTGACGACCTTCTCCGTTTTTATCGGCAATCATCCATCTTCTTACATCAAAATAACGTTGCCCTTCTGTGGCCAGTTCCACCTGACGTTCGCGCTGAATAGCAGCCCGCTGCAACTCCTGATTACCACGAATGGCAGGATTCAAGGTCTCTACACCGGGCAATCCTGCACGCTCACGCACGAGATTGAGGTATTTCAAAACTCTCACATCGTTAGGATTGACTTCATTGGCTGCCTCGGCATACATCAAATAAAAATCTGCCAAACGGAATATAATAGAAGGACGGAACTGAGAGGCTACCCCCGGATTGGTCAAACTGACTGAACGGTTGAAACGTTTGAAAAGCATATAACCGGTCAGCGTGGCCTGTCCTTCTTGCACACCGGAGTTTCCACCATTGTAAAACAACACTTGATTACAGCTCACAGGCCATTGACGTCCATTGAAGAAAACGGTGTTATAAAAACGAGGTTCACGATTGAGGTAACGGTTGCTGACAGACACGTTGGTATACTTCTTGGAGAAGTTATCATTCTGATCTTTGTAAGTCCCGTATCCCTCTTCCTGATAAAGTGTGGATTGCGGCAAATAAGCCGTAGCCGAAATGGGAAGCCCGTCTTTCATATAAAAAGCATCTACCAATTCCTGCGTAACTCCGGTGGAACCCAAACCATTTTTTTCACAGCGCGGAGCGATACGACGATCAAAAGCATCGCCATTCATCCCTCCCCAATCATTATTTGCCGTGGCCCAGATAATTTCGTGTGTATACTTCTGAAACAGATTATATACAGACTTGTCCGGATCAATGACAGCACCGTTGTCGTCTTTATATTCTTTATACAATTCATATCTTCCGGCCTCGGCATAATCGATAAAGTCTTTGCAAGCAGCAAGAGCTTTCTCCCACTTACCGGCATCATAATCGGGAAACAGGCGGGTACCATCCGGATTCGTCACCGCCAAAGCTTCTCTGTATCCTCCGTTTAAAAGAGGACTTGCAGCATACAGCCACAACTTGGCACGAACGGCCAGAGCAACTCCTTTGGTCGGCCAGGCACGATAATCCTTATCTTCAAAAATGGGCTCCTGAGTCAATTCTGAAGCAACTGCTGTCAGTTCGGAATCAATGTACGCTACCACTTCGTCCACCGTATTCCGGGGTACGTCCTGATCTTCAGTTGCATCGTATATCTTGTCCTTCACCAAAATGATCGGACCGTACTGTTCAAACAACAAATAATGATAAAATGCCCGCATAAAACGTACGTTGGCTTTCATCTGCGTCAGCTCGTCTTCCAGCAACTGATCACCCTGAGTACCTGTAGTCATTATCGGATGGGCCTTCTGCAAAAAGATATTGGCCTGACGGATGTATTTGTAGCAGTCGCCATAACGATGAAATCCCATGTTGGAAGCATTTCTATCCGAATTATTGTATTTGGAAGAGTTTCCATATCCTACGACCAGTTCATCACACATACCCGTCCAAGGGTTCTTGAAAGCTCCCACATTCACGCTGTTTATTCCCGAATAGTCGGGGATACCGGCAAAAACATTGGCATACCATCTTTTTGTATACGATACGTTATCAAATACCTGTTCGGTATTCTGCAAACCTCCCGCAAGTTGTTCGGAAACTCCCAGATAGTCGCAAGAACTAACAAAGCACAATAGCGCTATCAGCAAAGTATATATAGAATTTTGCTTTTTCATCTTTCTATTTATTAATCTGTTTTTTCTTTTTAGAATGTAAAGTCTAAACCGAGTGTGAAAGTACGTGGCAGAGGATAATTCAAACCTGCGTTGGCATTACCGGCTTCCGGATCGAAATACTTAATCTTGTCCCACACAGCAAGATTATATCCCATAATATAAATACGGGCAGCCTCAAAACCAATCTTATCCATAAATTTCTTAGGAAGCTGATAACCGAACTCTATGTTTTTCAGTCGTAAGAATGAACCATCACGCAGCCACCAGGTGCTTGCCACCCGGTTGTTGGCATTATTGGCATTGTTTTTATGCAAACGCGGAATAATGACATCCTGGCTGGGATTGCTCTCGGTCCAACGGTCTAAAGCAAACGTACGGTAATTGGACTGGTCGACACCCCAGGAGAACGGGTACCATCCTTCTGAAGTAGCCCCTCCCAGAAGAACAGATGTATTGCCTGCCCCTTGAAAAAAGATACTTGCATAGAAACCCTTGTACTCGGCATTAAGGCCAAATCCATAAATAATTTCAGGGGTACTCGGGTTCCCTACTCCTCTTACCTGGTCATAAGAGTCAATCACACCATCACCATTTACATCGACGTATTTGATATCACCCGGACCAACCAATCCTCCCAAAGTAGGACGCGGAAGTTCCGAACGAAGTTTATAGGTTTTCAATCCGTTGGCATTGGTACTGACTATAAAATCGTCCTCGGTATAAAGCCGGTCGGCAATATAAAGAGTATTTTCGCTGACCCGGGTACCGGTAACTGCTTGATAATCGTACTTCTGCGGTAGCTCATCGTATTCAAGAATTTTGTTGCGCGTAAAGGTAAATGTCCCGCGGGCGCTGAGTTTCAGTTTACCCATCTGCTGATTGAGGTTCATTGACATATCCACACCCTGATTACGTACCTTACCAAAATTCTGCCATGGGTCTTGACGAAGTCCGCCCAACTGGGGAACAGTACGGCGTTGCAGCAAGATATCTCTACGTTCGGAACGGAAATAATCGAAAATAATATCAATACGGTTATCGAACAATCCAAGATCAAAACCATAATTCTGCTTATCTTCAATTTCCCAAGCCAGATAGGGGGCTGCAAAACGTCCTTCAACAATACCGTTACCTATTCCGTTGGTTCCGCCAGTATCTCCGATACCCTGCGTGAATCCACCGGCATTGGTCGTGAAAGTAGGACGATACAAAAAGCGTTCCTGTCCCGTTTTATCATTACCCGTACGTCCGACAGATGCTCTCAACTTTAGTTTATTAACTATCTTTTTTACCGCTTCCGGATAGAATGATTCGTTAGAAAGATAGTAAGCGGCACCGACTGCCGGGAAAAAGCCGAAACGATTACCTTCGGCAAATGCTTCGGAACCGGTATAACCAAAGTTGCCTTCGACAAAATAGCGTCCGTCATAGCCATAAGTGGCACGGCCCACAAACCCCTGCTTACGGAAAGGAAGAGGAACATTGTGCTGTTGTGTCTCTTTCTGCATATACAGCAACATGGCCCCCACGTCATGTTTTCCAAACGTACGTTTGTAGTTGACAGACGCATCGATATAAATTTTCTTGGTGGCAGATGTCGCACTGTTTTTGGGATCCTGAATATCCGGGTTACCCGATACAACCGTAGAGAAAATCAGTTGTCCCAATTCATCACGACCAGTAGCATGATATCGTGTCGGATTATATTCACGACGGATAATCATCTCGCTGTCATAGTCATAACTTATATTCAGGTTGGCAGACAAACCTTTGGTAATGAAATCGAGTTTTTGATTGACATTTACTTTTGACTGGATACCGGTTCTGTATTCTTTTGCATAACCGGAGTTCATCAATAAGTTATAAGGGTTACGCATATTGGCATCTCTTTCCTGAGCATAAGTAGCTACTGTTCCGTCACTGTACACAGCCGGGAAAGCATAGGGAGGAGTGATCAACATGGAACGGAAAATGGTGGAAGTACCTGTTCCCGGATAATTATTAATGAGATATTGCATGGCAAGATCTACTCCTACTGTAGTAGTAGAAGATACAGCCATATCAATATTAGAACGCAGATTAAACCTGTCAATACCGATATTGGTATCATAAATCCCATTCGGTCTGTTCTTGAACAATCCGCTTTCATTAAAATAGGCACCTGATACGAAATACTTGGCCTTTTCCGTACCACCGCGTACATTGAGTGTATAACGGTGGCTGAAGGTATTCTTACGAAGAAGTTCGTCAATCCAATTGGTATTAGGGTACAGATCCGGATCATCGTTGTTACGGTAATGGGCTATCAGTTCATCAGAAAATTGAGGTCCCTCTCCATCATTGCGCAATGCTTCGTTATACAGGCTCAGATAATCGGCAGAACCAACAAATTCCGGAAGACGAGTAGGTGACGAAATCGTATGTTCTGTCTTAAAAGATATTTTAGCCTTCTCAACCCGTCCGCGCTTAGTAGTCACCAGTACTACACCGTTAGCTCCTTCCGCACCATAAATGGCAGTAGCGGCCGCATCTTTCAGTACAGAAAATGTTTCTATTTCATCCGGTTCAATATCACTCATATTTCTGGGAACTCCGTCGACAAGTACAAGCGGAGAAGTTCCTCCGGCAAAAGTACTGACTCCGCGAATCCAGAATTCGGCATTATCATAACCGGGCTCTCCGGAACGCTGGACCGCAATCAGACCTGCCACCTGACCGGCAAGGCTGTTATTCAGGCTTCGGGAAGGAACGACAATGTCTTTGGGTTTTATCGAACTCATAGATACTACCACGCTCTCTTTTTTCTGTTTACCATAACCGACTATCACTACCTCATCAAGCGCTTTTGAGTCTTCGTGCAATACGACATTGATGTTACGACGTCCTTTCACTTTGATTTCTTCGGTATTATATCCCAGGTATGAGACCAGCAAAATCACATCATCCGACGGAAGCATGACTTCATAACGTCCTTCCATATTGGTTATGGCACCGATAGCAGGATTTCCTTTTACCACTACGTTTGCACCGATGACTGACTCTCCTTTTGCATCGGTAACGACTCCGGTAACTTTGATTTTAGCCTTCTGCTGAGGGGCAGAGGCGGACTCGGAAGTTTCTTTTTTATAAATAATGATCTGACGGTCTTTAATGGTAAATCCATTATCGGTATGTGCCAATAATTGCTCTAATATTTTTTCGACCGACTGATTAACCACATTTACACTGACTTTCCGGTTCAAGTCAATAACACCATCCCTGTAAAAGATGATAAACTCACTATTCTTCTCTATCTCCTTAAAAACCTGTAGTACGGTTTTTCCGGCAGATTGCATAGTAAAGACTTTGGTTTGCGAGTAAACACTTGAAGCATAAGCTATTTCGAATGCAAAAGTGAATAACAAAAATAAAAAAATACTTTTTATTGATAATAAAGTTCCTACTTTAGTCCTATTGGGACTAAATATTCCATGATTATTCATACATTTGTACGATTTGATTAACAAATTTGTTTTTACGTAGTTTAATCTAATCAGGGGTTGGATGATATGAGGGTATTATCCAACCCTTTCTTAAAAAATTTAAGGTCCTTGTTTCATACTATTAGAAATTACTTGGTTAATAAAAAATGGTTCTCTCTGATCTCTACTTTCGCAGGTATGGTTTTACTTAACATTTCCAAAACATCCCATAAATCTTCCCGTAAATCAAGCTTACCACTACAGGTTAACCCGATCAGCCCCGAATCAGCTGTGATGTGTTTTCCATAATATTGAGATAACTTTTCGATGATTACTTCAATCTTTTCACGTTCAAAGCAATAATAGCCTTCTACCCAACTGATATATTCAGACACATCCACTGTATTTATCCGCAACTCGTTCCCTTGGTCATCATAAGTTAACATATCATTGGGGTTAAGAACTTTCTCGGGATGCTTATGTGTATCCACTTTCACTTTACCGGATACCAAAACCACCGATTGTTCCTCTGCAGAATCATAAGCACTCACATTAAATTTCGTGCCCAGCACCTCTACTTCCATCCGATTGGTCTTTACGATGAAAGGCCGGGTTTTATCAGGAGATACCTGAAGGTAGACTTCTCCATTCACATAAATCTCCCGCCTATGTGCCGCAAACTCTGTCGGATATACCACACGGGTATTAGCATTCACGGCTATTCGTGTCCCATCGGAAAATGTTATAAAAGAACGTTTTCCGGAAGGAACTATTAACTGATTATAACCTGCGCCCCCTTCTTCATCTGCCTGAGCCGTTCCGGAATTGATGGCTATTTTACCACCCTTCTTATAGTGTAATTTACTTTCTTTCCCATCCATAACCACCTTCTGCCCTTTCGACAAGACTAACTGTATGTCATCGCTATGATCCGGTTGGGAGATACTGGCCAAACTGCAAAATGAACTTTCTTCATAAAAAGCAATAAGGGAAAAAACAAAATAACTGCTCAAGACCAACATTGATATACAGGCAGCAATACTCGCTACACGCAGGAAAATTAATCGTTTTTTTCCTCTTCTCGCTTTTTTCTCAACCGCTACCTGATAGCTGATTCGTTCCCAAAGTATTCCCACTTCATCGTCTGTCATCTGCTTTTGAGGACTTACGGCTACAATCTTTAAAAAACTTCGAGCCATATGTAACTCTTTGGCAAAATCGCTGTCTTCTTTTTCCAATCTTGCCCAAAAATCTTCACTTTGTTCCGTAGGATGCTGCATTGAGTCCAGAAAAGGTCCGTCGTTCAACAAATCAGCTGCGGTATAGTGTATATAGTGAGTTCGCTCCATTTTCTTCTTTTTATAAAAAGACAGACAGAGCTCTGAAATCTACTCAGTGAAAAGCGGATTTTTTTATTGAATTTCTATTACCAGCTGAAAAACAAGGAATTAGAATAGAAAGAAAAATGGCAATATACCATACATTTCACGCAAGCGGGTGAGAGATCGCTGAAGTAAATTATAGGCTGACTGATAATTAAGCCCCATCAGCTCACAAATAGAACTGTAATCCAGCCCTTCAAAAAAACGATAATAGATGATTTCACGCTGTCGGGGAGAAAGCGTATTCAACAAATGGGCAACAGTATGTTTCTGAGATGTTTCATCTTCGGTCTCAATAATTTTTTCTTCTACCGACAAATCGAACTCATAATTTATATTAGAGATATAAGTGTCATGTAAACTCCCTTTATTAAAGACATTAAAGATAGAATTCCTTAACGAAGACATTAAGTAGATTTTAATATTGGCAGGAGGAGAAGAGTATTTACCTTTCTGTCTGTAGATATTCACAAAAACATCCTGGACACAGTCTTTCACCATCTCTGTATCTGTAGTAAAGCGACACCCATATTGATAGAGTTGCTGAACATATTGAGAATACAGCCATGCATAAGCATTGTCATCTCCTTCCAGAAATGACTGCCACTTCGCATTACTACTCTCAACGGGATCATTATTATACATATCGCATGACTTCTGACAACATCAGTTGCGCAAAATAAGCAAAAATTCATTAAAGGTAGTCAAGAAACCTCTCTTTTTAACTATAAAATTCCTTTATAATTGCTAATCTTCTTTCTTGTATTAATTAGAGGACAAACAAAAGCCGGCATCTATTACAGCGAAATTCAATCTCCCCTTATGAAGGAAAACCGAAGAGAACAACTCTTTCCTGAAATTTATTGTTATATTTGCATATACTAAACTTTAAAGCCTTATTCAATATGTTCAATTCATTTGGCAATATTTTCAGACTAACCAGCTTTGGCGAATCTCATGGTAAAGGAATCGGAGGAGTGATTGATGGATTTCCAGCAGGTATCACTATCGACGAGGAGTTCGTTCAGCAAGAACTGAACCGCCGTCGCCCGGGGCAGTCGGTCATTACCACTGCACGCAAAGAAGCTGATAAGGTAGAATTTCTTTCGGGCATTTTCGAAGGAAAATCTACAGGATGCCCCATCGGGTTTATCGTATGGAACGAAAACCAACATTCAAACGACTACAATAACCTGGAAAAAGTATATCGTCCGTCACATGCCGATTATACATACACTGTAAAGTATGGAATCCGTGATCACCGTGGTGGAGGACGTTCTTCTGCACGTGAAACCATTTCAAGGGTAGTGGGTGGTGCTTTGGCAAAACTCGCATTGCGTCAATTGGGAATTCACATCACAGCTTATACTTCACAGGTAGGTCCAATTAAATTGGAGGGCAATTATACAGATTACGACCTTGACCTGATTGAAAGCAATCCGGTGCGTTGTCCGGACCCCGAAAAAGCAAAAGAAATGCAGGATTTGATTTATAAAATCAAGGGTGAAGGAGATACCATTGGAGGCGTATTGACTTGTGTCATCAAAGGATGTCCTATCGGACTTGGACAGCCTGTATACGGTAAGCTACATGCCGCATTGGGAAATGCCATGCTGAGTATCAATGCTGCAAAGGCTTTTGAGTATGGAGACGGTTTCAAAGGACTCAAACAAAAAGGCTCAGAGCAAAACGATGTGTTCTACAACAATAATGGGCGGATAGAAACACGAACCAACCACTCCGGAGGAATCCAAGGGGGGATCAGTAACGGGCAAGATATCTTCTTCCGGGTAGCATTCAAACCGGTAGCCACGGTACTGATGGAACAGGAAACTGTTAATATCGACGGCATCGATACCACATTGAAAGCCAGGGGACGCCACGACCCATGTGTATTGCCACGTGCAGTACCAATTGTAGAAGCTATGGCAGCAATGACCATACTCGACTATTATTTATTGGATAGAATGACGCAACTTTAATAATTATTCAACGTGAACGAAATTCAGAAATATATTGCAGAGAACGAACCGATGATGATGGAGGATTTATTCAGCCTCATCCGTATTCCCAGCATCAGCGCACTACCGGAACATCATGATGATATGCTGGCATGTGCACAACGCTGGACACAATTATTACTCGAAGCCGGAGCAGATGAAGCCATCGTTATGCCTTCAAAAGGAAATCCTATCGTATTCGGACAAAAGATAGTAGACCCTAACGCTAAAACGGTATTGATATATGCGCATTATGACGTGATGCCTGCCGAACCTCTCGATTTGTGGAAAAGCCGACCTTTTGAACCGGAAATACGTGACGGACATATTTGGGCGCGAGGTGCCGATGACGACAAAGGACAAGCATTTATTCAAGTAAAAGCTTTTGAGTATCTCGTAAAATACAATCTGCTGAAAAACAATGTGAAATTTATTTTCGAAGGAGAAGAAGAAATCGGTTCACCAAGCCTGGAGGCCTTCTGTGAAGAGCATAAGGAACTACTAAAGGCCGATATCATACTGGTATCAGATACCAGTATGTTGGGTGCCGATCTTCCTTCATTAACTACCGGGCTGCGCGGTTTGGCCTATTGGGAAATCGAAATAACAGGTCCAAATCGCGACTTGCATTCAGGGCACTTCGGTGGGGCTGTAGCTAATCCGATTAATGTGCTTTGCGGCATGTTGAGTAAAGTAATTGACGCTGACGGACGCATCACAATCCCCGGATTTTATGATGCCGTGGAAGAAGTTCCGCAAGCAGAACGTGAAATGATCGCCCATATTCCTTTTAATGAGGAAAAATACAAAGCAGCCATCGGTGTAAAAGAGCTTTTTGGTGAAAAGGGGTACAGTACCCTGGAAAGAAACAGTTGCCGCCCCTCATTCGATATTTGTGGCATTTGGGGTGGCTATACTGGTGAAGGTTCTAAAACCGTACTCCCGTCAAAAGCCTATGCCAAGGTATCGTGTCGGCTGGTTCCGCACCAAGACCATCATGTGATCTCAGAGCTTTTTGCAGACTACTTCCGCCGGATCGCTCCGGCTACAGTGGATGTAAAAGTGACACCGATGCATGGAGGACAAGGATATGTATGCCCCATATCACTACCGGCCTATCAGGCAGCAGAAAAAGGATTTGAAATAGCCTTCGGTAAAAAACCATTGGCCGTACGTCGCGGAGGAAGTATCCCTATTATATCAACCTTCGAACAGGTGTTAGGAATAAAAACCGTACTTATGGGATTCGGACTGGAATCGGATGCTATCCATTCGCCTAATGAAAACTTCTCTCTGAATATATTCAGAAAAGGGATCGAGGCAGTTGTAGAATTTCATCTGACATACAGTAAAAAGTAAGCTTCTTATCACAAATAATAACACGGATTAAAACAGATATCAATCAGGTTCCGTTGCAACCTAAAATTGAATGCTGTTTTAATCCGTGTTATTTGTGGTAAGACTTATCATGGCAACTCAAACATAAATGTGAACGATTTACTGTCTTTGAAATCTTTCACTGCGTCTCCTGTATAAATTTCCCCGTGTGTTAAAGATAATTTCCTGATATTTGCACTCGGACTAAAATCAACCTTATTCAAATCTACCCAGAACAGGTTGGGAGTCAAAGTCGACTCAAAGTAGTATACCCGATTTTTCTGATCAGAAACCGAACGCCAACGTGTGGAAGAAATATACGGCTTGTCCGGAGTTGTGATTCCGAAAGGAACAGATACATTCCGCATCACGCTCAATACACTCGGTACAGCAATATTCGCATCCGATGTCTGCGGAATAGCATGAATATAGAAAGAAGCACGCACAAAACGGTCACTTGAACGATTGGTTCCCGGCAACATATTCAAACCGCCTACCTCTTTCCAATAATCATTCACAGCCAATTGAAGATCGTAACGGGGAGAGTTTGTCATTACTTGATATTCTTTACCTTCATGGATGATCAGGTCTCCATTGATATACTCCAGAATAGCGGAATTACCTGTTTCATCAGTGATAGCCATATGCAATGTAGATGCAGAGCCATTAGGCATGTTCGGAGCATCAATGCGGAAGGTTTGTTTACTTAGCTCTTCAACAGCTTCACGTACTGTTGCAAAGTTATCAAGCACATACTGTGTCCAAATACTGATCCCCATTACAGGGCGGGTGTCACTGGGACGGGTATAGACAGACTCCGGTAGAAACAGGAGACTGGCAACCAACCCTTTTTCATTCATGCCGTCGCAAGTACCGATATCATACCCGGTAGCCACAATGCTACCATACTTCGAAGTCCATTCTACCGTATTTCCTTTATCGTACCCTGCACGTTTGATACCACGGGGAAAAAGATATAAATTAGACTGAATATCCTCTTTCCAATCCATCGTACGTCCGGTAATCACCATATTATCCGGTCCAATGTAAACTGCACGTGTACATGCTTTCGCAGGCTGTCCACCCCAGATCAAATTGACAGCTATAGTAACCAAAGCTGCCATCATAATTTTCTTTCTCATACTCTTTTTATTAATTAAAATGGTTTTGTTATCTGCATTTAGATAACAAAACCATGGAGTATTAGTTTTATTCACAGGCAGGTACTTCCGAAATACTTCCGTACCTATGGTATTCAAAAGCAATGCTTTGCTCTTTAATATAATGTATCAACTCTACCCTTCCGTCTTTCACCGGAGGTGCTGTAGCAATATACTTGTCAGTCTGTACAGCTGCTTCGTATATTTTCACGGGTATTTCCGGTGAGCAGGTACGGATACGTTCGTATTCGGAGATACTACTGATAAATGAATCCATTGTCTCCTTCCTCAACCGACAACCTGTGTCTGCCAAAGCTTCGGTACGATCGTCCGATGGGTCATAACTAATGGTAAGTGGAGTTCCACACAACCGGGCAGCATATACTATCATCTCTGCTGTTTCATTCCTGTCATCCGGGAAAAGCCTCAATACCATACTCTTCAGTGGCAAATAACGGAACAAATTCTGTTCACCATAAAGATCATTTATATCCCTCGGCTTTGAAAATTCCTCCTGAAAGGCTTTAGTATAGCTCTGACGATAGTCGGTTTTACTATCAGGTTTATCGGCTATTTTCACAAAGCAACTGCAATAGTTCGGGCCACCAGCTTTCACTCCTCCACCGAAAGCCGAAAGTTTCATCCCGCCAAATGGCTGCCGGTTGACAATAGCCCCTGTTATACCCCGATTGATATACAGATTTCCGGCCATTAACGAATTTTTCCAGATCTTTTGTTCGGTTTCATCCAGACTCTGGAGGCCGGATGTCAAGCCATAATCCAATCCATTCACCAAATCAATTCCTTCCTGTAAATCTTCAATACAAGCCACACTCAACAACGGACCGAACAACTCGGTGCGAAAAGAGTAACTACCCGGCTTCACTCCCCACTTTACAGTAGGAGCCAGTATATATTGCTTCTTATCAATGAATCTTGGCGGCACTAACCAAGTCTCCCCAGGTTCCAGCACTAATGCTTGCAGTAATTTTTCATTTTTATTTGTTATCATAGGCCCCACTACATTGCCCGGATCCCAAACACTCCCTACTTTCAGACTGGTAGCCGCATCAATCAGTTTCTCACGGAAACTCTTATCTTCATAGACCGAACGTTCCACTAACAGCAACGAACAGGCAGAACATTTCTGTCCTGCATTGCCAAAAGCAGAAGAAACAATATTCATAATAGCATGGTCACGATCACCGGAAGCGGTAAGTATAATGGCATTCTTTCCTCCGGTCTCTGCCGAAAGTGGAGTAACCGGAGCTGATTTTGCTATACTACGGGCTGTATCTGTACCACCGGTCAAAATAATATGTTTCACTATCGGAGAAGTGGTAAGCAGCTTCAAAGCCTCCCGATCAGTTATGATCACTTGCAATGCTTCTTTGGGTACTCCCGCATCCCAAAAAGCTTTGGCAAACAACCAAGCCACCGGAGCTGCCACCGTAGCGGGTTTCAGTATAACAGTATTTCCCCCGGCCAGGCCGGCAACAATGCCACCTATGGGAATGGCACAAGGAAAATTCCATGGAGAAATAACCAGTACAGTCCCCTTTGCTGTTAAACTAACATCACCCAACTCCGAAAAAGTTCTCATCGTTGTAGTATAAAAACGTGCATAGTCGATTCCTTCAGATACTTCTACATCTCCTTCAACAACTGTTTTTCCGGTTACTGCACACATACAGCCTATCAAATCTCCCCTCATCTCCGCCAGATTATTGGCAGCAGCATACATTATCTTATGCCGGTCTTCCAATTTGGTTTTTCTCCATCCGGCAGGATCGGCTTCGGCTATAGAAAGTATCCGTTCCACCTGCTCCGCATTGGCCTGTGACATCTCACATATACAAACATCCTCTTCCTGGCAACGATCCAGATATTTATAACGTTTCTCCGTAATTATATTTTCAGTTCCAATTTGCAATGGAATAATTTCGGGCACATCCTCTTTCGACTTTTTCCATTTGGCAAATATCTTCTCCACCCACTCCTGGTTTTGCTTCAGGTCGAAATCTGTATCCGGCTCATTTTCCATTCGGTCTGAAGGCATAGCCGGCGTATAAGGTTTATTCCGATCCTGTACTCGTGGCGAAGTATGAGTCAGATGATCTTTCATCGCATAAGCATCTTCAAACTGTTGAGCCAGAAAGTTCCAGGTATCGGTATTCGGCTTCAAATTGAACGAATGGGTCAGAAAATTATCAGGAGCCGTATTTTCATCCATACGCCGCACCAGATAAGACACTGCATTGAGGAAATGTTCGTCTTTCACAACCGGAGTATAGAGAATCACCCGGTTACCTAACATAGACTGTGCACGCCACAAATGATTGGCCATTCCTTCAAGCATCTCAAACGTCATATAGTCTGATGTACCCAATTTCCGGCTCAACAAATAGGCATATGCTATAGAGAACAGATTATGCGAAGCAACTCCCAAATGAAGCACTTCAGCATTTTCGGGTTGTAAGCCACGCTCCAACAAATGCAAATAATTGGCATCTACTTCCGTCTTTGACGGGCGTACCGGATTAGGCCATCCACGAAGTGAAGAAATAACGGTTTCCATTTCCAGATTACAGCCTTTCACCAGACGCATCTTGATAGGTGCCCCCCCGGATTCTACCCGTGCTTTGGCAAACTCAAGCAACTCAGTCTGAAAATCATAAGCGTCGGGCAAGTATGCCTGAACGACAATACCGGCCGAATAATTTTTAAACTCGGGTTTGCTCAGCACCTCTTTAAACAGACGCATAGTGAAATGTGCATCTTTATACTCCTCCATATCAAGGTTGATAAACTTAGCACGTTTCAGCCCGTCTTCGTCTACATATGGATTATCGATCGCCTTTTGATAAAGAGCAGACATGCGTCTGACCAATTCAGGAAAACTCTCCCGATAATTCAATGCATGTGTCTGAGCATAGATGCCGGAGATTTTAACCGATATATAATTTATATCCGGAGATTCCAAAGCTTCCAGATAATGATGATACCGATGATCAGCCTCTCCATTACCCAAAACCACTTCCCCCAACAAATTGACGTTTTGTCCGATCTTCTCTTTAAAACGAGACGCTAAATGTTCTGTCAGGTTCGGACGCGATTCGTCAATAATCACTTTAGAGGTATCCGTACGCAATCGCTTCTTGATAATAGGGATAGCGATAAAATCAAAATGATGTCCGAAAGCCTGATACACTTTAAAAAGAAAAGTATCCCTTTTATTTAGAAATTCAGGAACTCCATATTCATCTATCAGTGTTTTGATTCGTTTGGCAAGTTTCTTCCGGTCACGTATCTGGGAAGATTCGTCCAGCATTTTCACCAGGAATTTTTTATCTTGAGGACGCTGCACCATTACGGCATATTTATGTTGCTCACGACGCTCTTCACTTGTAATGGTTGCTTCACAGGTATTGTAGAGTTTCAGTACCCATTCGTTTACTTCAGCAATAGTTGGTCTGTCCATAAGAAATCAATGTTAAAGTAATGTATTGAATCAGAAAATAATCTCAACTTACAATTACAGAAACATGGTAGGGCTGAACATAACGGCACGATAGCGATGCAAAGTCTGCAACGCTTGCTGTGAAAACCGGTCAAAAAGCAGATATCGGTCCATAATAGTATAATTTAAGGAGGTGTGTATCTGCAAATATATAGATATTTTCTAAGAATCAATGCTCTTTGGGCTATTTTTCCTGAATCAGAAAATTACATTCCTTTTTTGATACCCGCTTTGATTAACAATGCGTTCACCGGATAGGATAAGATAAAACCAAAAAGCATGGCAATCTGCATCATAAACCAAAATGTCCAGGATGTTTTCTCAAGAGGTGCATCTGTAAAAAGTACAAAAGTAACAACAGCCATCCAACCATACATACCCACCTGCCAGGCTAACAATGAAAAGAAATCGGCCTTAAAGGCACGCGAAACAGCTTTACTAAAAGAGATTTTCTCCATTTCACGGATTGCGGCAAATTGAAAGAAAACGCCTATAACCAATGCTAAAACAAAATCAAGTACCCAGCTGCCTGCTATCAAGCTCCCCCCTATCCGTAGAGGTACCCAGTAAGTAAACCATTCTCCAATAAGATCTGCCAGCGTACAACCCGCCCCGCAATGAAAAGCAGACAAAGTGATGGACTGCCATTTGGGACGCATATCAGGCATGTCCATCTCCATCGGCATTTTCATATCCATCTTCATACTTTCTACGGGAGCCACTTCTACCATGCTATCTTTCCGGATACCAAAAGTATAATAGGCAAACAACGCAAAATAATGTCCCCACAGCCCGGTAAGCACCCAGACTATATTCATTATCTTCATGGATTGTTTGTGAAATATTACGTTAATTGCCAGAATAAGGGCTATGATAAGACCGGCACATACGAAAAAGCAAGATACTGCATTGAAAAACATTGTATTCATAAGGCTCATTATTAATTGATAAGTGGTATTAATAACGAGCCTTTTGCAAAATAGTTCAGTTAAAATTATGTATTAACAAAACAACAAGACTACTCGAAGGCTTTCCGATAAGTGCATCCATTTCTCCATTCGGAACAACCATAAGCAGTTTTACCTTTAATAATCGTTCCTTTTCCGCAAAGCGGACAAAGTTGTCCCACCAAAGAGTCTGCCCCTGTCAGCACATCCGGTTGAGCCGATCCGGTGGCAGGAGACGCATTCTCAGTTGCAGAAATGACTTTCATCTTTTTCTCTTTCGGAGTAGTGAGTTTACGTTCTCGTTTCTTCGGTTCTTTCTTCTTCTTTTCTTCTTCTGCCGTTGCCGCTTCCTGAATAGTGATACGGCGGTTCGTATTATCAGACAGAACACTGTTGACTATTTCGGCTACCATCAACTTTAACTCTTCAAGAAACTGCCGTGCATCATAAGTCTTCTTCTCTATCTCACGTAATTTTTTCTCCCAAATACCCGTCAACTCAGCTGATTTCAACAACTCTTCATGAATCAACTGGATCAATTCCACTCCTGTAGGGGTAGCTATCAGGTTCTTTTTCTCCTTACGGATATAATTACGCTTAAAAAGGGTCTCGATAATAGCTGCGCGGGTAGACGGCCGACCAATACCATTTTCTTTTAACGCATCTCGAAGTTCATCGTTGTCAACCAATTTACCGGCAGTTTCCATCGCACGAAGCAGAGTGGCTTCGGTATAAGGTTTAGGTGGCTGAGTCCATTTCTCATTCAAGTCGGGTAGATGCGGGCCACTTTCTCCTTTCACGAAAACAGGAAGTACATTCTCCTCTTCACCTTCTTTTTCTTCATTCGGATCTTTCACATCTTTGGAAAAGACCACACGCCATCCCGGTTCCAGAATCTGCTTTCCAGTCACCTTGAATTCAATGCCATCTACCTCCCCCATTACAGTCGTGGTAGAGACTTTACAATCAGGATAAAAAACGGCTATAAACCGACGGGCTATCAGATCGAAAACCTTACGTTCCATATCCGTCAGATTTTGCGGATGAACCCCTGTGGGAATAATGGCATGGTGATCGGTTACTTTCGAACTATCAAAAACTTTTTTTGACTTAGGCAATGAAGTTCCGGACAACGGTGCAGTCAGTACTTCGTAATCTTTCAGCCCTTTTAAGATATTCGGACATTTGGGATAAATATCATCACTGAGGAAAGTAGTATCTACACGCGGATAAGTAGTCACTTTCTTTTCATAAAGCGACTGAATCAGTTTCAGGGTCTCGTCAGCAGAATAGGCAAATTTCTTATTGCACTCCACCTGAAGAGAGGTCAAGTCGAACAGACGGGGAGCATACTCTTTCCCATCTTTCTTAACCACAGAAGTTACCACGAAAGGCAGGTTTTTAATACGTTCTACCAATGCCATCCCCTCGTCACGGTTAGCTATCGGGTCAATGCCCCGGTTCTCTGTTCTCTTAGTCTTGCCACCGGCTTTTTCTTCTTCAGCAGCCAACTCTTCATCACTCTTACGAATAAGGGCAGAAAAAGTCGTATCACGGTACATTGTTTTCAGTTCCCAATATTGTTTTGGCTGAAAATTTTCAATATCAAGCTGCCGATTGACAATAAGGGCAAGAGTAGGTGTCTGAACACGTCCGATAGAAAGCACTTGTCGGTTCTGTCCATATTTTACGGTATAAAGCCGCGTAGCATTCATCCCAAGCAGCCAGTCGCCAATGGCTCTGGACATACCTGCCTCGTAAAGCGGTTGAAAATCATCCTGATCTTTTAACTTTGCAAAACCCTCTTTTATAGCCTCTTCGGTCAGCGAAGAAATCCACAAACGTTTTACCGGACACCGCGCTCCGGCTTTCTGCATCACCCACCGCTGAATCAGCTCTCCTTCTTGGCCGGCATCACCACAATTGATAATCTCATCGGCCTGTTGCATCAACCTTTCAATAATACGGAATTGCTTTTCGTAAGTAGGGTTCTCTATCAGTTTGATGCCAAAACGAGGAGGAATCATAGGCAGACTGCCCAAACTCCATGATTTCCATCCGGGAGTATATTCATGGGGTTCTTTCAGGGTACAAAGATGGCCGAACGTCCAGGTTACCTGGTATCCGTTCCCCTCAATATACCCCTCTTTCCGTTCGCGGGCTCCTAATATATCAGCAATATCACGTGCCACAGAGGGCTTTTCGGCAATGCAAACTATCATTTGTTTTTTATTATAATGAGAATTGAGCAGACAAAGATACAAAAAAATAGAAAGGGGGAAGTAGTAATCCATCGCCATTTATTTTGTAGCTTTGCTCTGTACAATCTTTAAAATTTAAAAAGACATGAAAAGCTACAAATTATTATTTGCACTTACCTTACTCTTTGTATTTGCTTTCAATGCGAAAGCACAATATGTCCATGAACGCTCTGACCAATATACACCTCCCGAAGATTCTCTGGTGGTCAGGAAACTCCATCACTGGCAGGACCAGAAGTTCGGAATGCTGATTCACTGGGGATTATATTCCGTTGCCGGAATTGTAGAATCATGGTCCATCTGTTCGGAAGAAGCGGATTGGATACCGCGTGATAGTACCATTGCCTATGAAGATTATAAAAAATGGTACTGGGGATTGAAAGATTCATTCAATCCTACCCGTTTCAACCCGGAACAGTGGGCACAGGCTGCCAAAGCGGCAGGTATGCGTTATGCCATCTTCACCACCAAACATCACGATGGATTCAATATGTTCAACACGGCTTACTCCGATTTTTCAATTTCAAAGGGTCCTTTCAAAACAAATCCCCGGGCAGATGTAGCCAAATATGTGTTTGAAGCTTTTCGCAACAACGACTTAATGGTAGGAGCCTATTTTTCTAAACCGGACTGGCACTCGGAATATTATTGGTGGCCCCGCTACGCTACTCCCCGCCGTACACAGAATTACAATATAGAAAAGAACCCCTGGCGCTGGAATCAATTCAAAGAGTTCACTTACAACCAAATCAGCGAGTTGATGCACAACTACGGTTCTATCGACATTTTATGGTTAGACGGAGGATGGGTAAATAACCCCGGAACCAAATCGGTATTGGACATGGACCGTATATCGCAAATGGCACGAAAAGCACAACCGGGTATTTTATTCGTAGACCGCACCATCCATGGTAAATACGAAAATTATCAGACCCCGGAACAACAAATCCCGGACAAACAACTTCCCTACCCATGGGAGACTTGCATGACACTGGGAGTAGACTGGGGATACACTCCACATGCGGTATTCAAATCACCCACTACAGTGATAGCAAAGTTAATGGAAATCGTAGCTAAAGGCGGAAGTTTACTACTCGGTGTCGGCCCTACCCCTGAAGGAATATTACAAGAAGAAATTGTCAGCCGGTTGGACACTATAGGAGAATGGATGACGAAAAACGGCCCGGCTATCTACAATACCGTTACGACTCCTGACTATCATAGTGAAGGCATCTGGTTTACCATGAACAAAAACAAAAAAACAATGTATGCATTATACAGTGATCCGAAAGCCCGGACTCTTCCTAACTACATAGAATGGGAAAATAATATTCCTGCTAAAGGAAGTGCTGTTTACTGCCTTCAAAACGGTAAAAAAGTAAGATGGGAAATAAAGAACAATCGGGTACGTGTCTATTTACCTCAGAATCTGAAAACAGAGGTGAACGCGCTTGCATTCTCCTTCACCCCCCAATAATAGTCATGCAACCATTTATTCCATAAATAATACGTAGATGATATTGACCGGAATAGAACTAAAATCATAAAGAGGCGGAGTATTGCAATACTCCGCCTCTTCGTTTATCATTTCTCAAAGACTGTTTTTTTATTCTTCATCCATCAGGATTTCCAGAATCTGACAAGCAGCCTTAGCCACCGGAGTACCCGGACCAAAGATCGCAGCTACACCGGCCTTATACAAGAAGTCATAATCCTGGGCAGGAATTACACCACCGGCTATTACTACGATATCTTCACGTCCCAACTTCTTCAATTCTTCAATAATCTGCGGAACCAATGTCTTGTGCCCTGCAGCCAACGAAGAAACTCCGACTACGTGAACATCATTCTCTACCGCTTCACGAGCTGCTTCCGCAGGAGTCTGGAACAACGGTCCCATATCCACGTCGAAACCACAGTCGGCATAACCGGTAGCTACTACCTTGGCACCACGATCGTGACCGTCCTGGCCCATCTTTGCAACCATAATACGAGGTTGACGTCCCTCTTTCTTTGCAAACTTCTCAGTGAGTTCGCAAGCACGCTTAAAGTCAGCGTCGCCTTTGCTTTCTGATGAATACACGCCTGATATAGTTCTAATTATTGCTTTATAACGTCCTACTACTTGTTCGCAAGCATACGAGATTTCACCCAATGTTGCACGAACATGAGCAGCTTCTACAGCTAACTCAAGTAAATTGCCCTTACCGGTTTTGACACATTCGGTAATGGCAGCCAATGCTTTGTCCACCTCAGCTTGGTTACGGCCTTCTTTCAAACGCTTCAGGTTCTCGATCTGCTCTTTACGAACAGCGGTATTGTCAACTTCAAGAATATCAATCGGGTCTTCTTTCTCAAGACGATACTTATTTACACCGACGATAGTCTGTGAACCACTGTCGATACGAGCTTGTGCCCGGGCAGCAGCCTCTTCAATACGCATCTTCGGAATACCGGTTTCGATAGCTTTCGCCATACCGCCCAACTTCTCAATTTCCTGAATATGTTCCCAAGCACTGTGAGCCAGTTCATTAGTTAATGACTCTACATAGTAAGAACCACCCCACGGATCTACGTTCTTGCAAATATAAGTTTCTTCCTGAATATAAATCTGAGTATTACGGGCAATACGGGCAGAAAAGTCTGTCGGCAAAGCAATAGCTTCATCAAGCGCATTGGTGTGCAACGACTGAGTATGTCCCAGCGCAGCAGCCATAGCCTCGATACAAGTACGTCCTACATTGTTAAACGGATCTTGCTCAGTCAATGACCAACCGGAAGTCTGCGAGTGAGTACGCAATGCAAGCGACTTCGGATTCTTCGGATTAAACTGTTTCACGATCTTTGCCCATAACATACGTGCAGCACGCATTTTGGCAATTTCCATAAAATGGTTTGTTCCGATAGCCCAGAAGAAAGAGAGGCGCGGAGCAAAAGCATCGATATCGATACCTGCAGCAACACCGGCACGAAGATACTCCAGACCATCAGCCAACGTATAAGCCAACTCAATATCAGCTGTGGCACCTGCTTCCTGCATGTGATAACCAGAAATGGAGATAGAGTTGAACTTCGGCATCTTCTGTGAAGTATATTCAAAAATATCAGAGATGATCTTCATAGAGAATGCAGGCGGATAAATATAGGTATTACGCACCATAAATTCTTTCAGAATATCATTCTGGATCGTTCCGGCCATCTCTTCAAGTTTGGCTCCCTGTTCTAATCCGGCATTGATATAAAATGCCATAATCGGAAGTACGGCACCATTCATTGTCATAGATACAGACATCTTGTTCAAAGGAATGCCATCAAACAAGACTTTCATATTTTCAAGCGAACAGATAGACACGCCGGCCTTACCAACGTCACCTACCACACGTTCATGGTCAGGGTCATAACCGCGGTGTGTAGCCAAGTCAAAAGCAACCGACAGGCCTTTCTGTCCGGAAGCTAAGTTACGACGATAGAAAGCATTCGACTCTTCAGCTGTAGAGAACCCTGCATACTGGCGGATAGTCCATGGACGAAGGGTATACATCACCGAATACGGACCACGCAAATAAGGAGGAAGACCGGCAGCATAGTCCAGATGTTCCATTCCTTCAAGGTCTTCTTTTGTGTAAACAGGCTTTACGCAGATGTGTTCCGGAGTCTTCCAGTTGGCCTCGATTCCGTTAGCCTTTTGCCATTCTGCACCATTAGCGGGCTGGAATGCTGCGTAGATATCTAAGTTTTTAAAATCTTTTCTCATCTTACTTCAATAATTTAGCGTTGAACTCTTTAAGTGTCTCCAGTACATTTACACGTACATGGATGAAGTTCTCAATACCGGCTGCTTTCAGTTCTTCGGCGCATTCCGGATTTCCGGCAACGATGAACATGGCGCGGCCATTCAAAGCCTGGAAAGCCGGAACAGCATATTGTGCATACTCTTCATCGCTTGAACAGAGCACCACAATATCGGCTTTTGCAGCCATCGCAGCTTCTACGCCTGCTTCAACCGTTTCAAAACCAAGATTATCAACCACCTCATATCCGGCACAAGCCAGGAAATTACAAGAGTATTGTGCGCGTGCCTGCCGCATAGCCAGATTACCGATCGTCAGCATAAATGCTTTCGGACGTTTCCCACTGGCTTCGGTTTCAAGACGCAACGCCTCAAATTGACTTGCCGCACGATCGAAGTTCAATGTAGTAACATCTTTTTCACAAGTATCGTGTCCACCACAACAGCATGTGGCTTCTACCGGCTTCTTATCACCCGCTTTTTCATTGAAATTTGGGAACTGGTTAGTACCCAGCAGAATCTCGCGACGCTGAGCCACAGCTTTATGGCGTGCTTTATTGCTTTCATTCACAGCAGCCTGAACAGTACCGGCTTTCAATGCTGCATAGAAGCCTCCTTCTTCTTCAATGGCAAGGAAGATTTCCCATGCCTGCTTAGCAATAGAGACTGTCAGATTTTCAATGTAGTAAGAACCGGCAGCCGGGTCAATTACTTTATCAAAATGTGATTCTTCTTTCAACAGCAGTTGCTGGTTACGGGCCAGACGTTCGGAAAACTCATCCGGAGTTTCATAGGTCTTGTCAAAAGGAACCACCGTCATTGAATCTACACCACCCAGAGCAGCCGACATTGCCTCAGTTTGTGTACGAAGCAAGTTTACATGAGCATCAAACAGAGTCAGATTAAAAGTAGATGTTTCAGCATGTACCTTCATTTTAGCAGCGCAACGGCATTCTCCGTTAGGTCCTTTATTTTCGCAATCACGCAGACATTCCGGGTTGTAAGAAGCCACTATGTTAGCCCATAACATACGGGCAGCACGGAACTTTGCAATTTCAAGGAAGTAATTAGAACTGATACCGAAATTAAACTTAATCTTTTTGGCTACGATGGCAGCAGGAAGTTCAGCTTCGGTCAACTGACTCATATATTCATTACCCCATGCCAATGCATATCCCAATTCCTGAGAAATATAAGCACCTGCATTGTTCAGTGTCAGGGCATTCACATTCAGTACACGGTATTTAGGCAATTGGGCAGTAGCTTCGATCAGCGCTTTGGCTGTTTGTACCATATCCCCTTTCTCTTTGCCTTTTGTCAGCATTTTATTGAAGAAATCGTAATTGATAGAGCCTTGCAGCTTTGTCAAATCATAGTCTTTCTTTTGAAAATAAGCTACCAGCAAATCAGCCAGTTCTACCACGTGCCCCTGACAAGTAGAAAAATTCAACTCAACACATTCTGCACAAATATCGTTCAACAAAGTCTCAATGTATTCCGCATTGAGTTCTTTAGCCTTCACATGGAAAGAAAGAGAATCGATACCTTTATTCAGAATATCCAGAGCCTTGGCGTTGGCTTCCTTCGGACATTCCACCTTAATCTCCTGGCGAACCAACCACTCATTACTGTTCTTCTTTGTACCTCTTAAATAAGGAAATTCTCCGGGAAGCGCATCGGTTGTTTTCAGTCCTTCCAGGTCTTCCATCCGGTAGAAAGGTTTTACCTTGAATCCTTCGTTTGTCTTCCAAACGAGTTTCTTCTCAAAATCAGCTCCTTTCAGGTCGGCTGTGACCTTCTCCATCCACTTCTCGGTGGAAACAGGAGAAAAATCTGAGAAGAGTTTTTCTTTACTGTCTGCCATAGTTTATTTATTTAAAATTAAAATAAGATTGTTATCTCAATTTATTTCTCTGAATCCTTTATCAAAATGTAAGATTGCGACTTGCAAATATACTGAAATAGTCTAAACCCTACGCTTTTTTTAGGGAAAATTCGCACTACCCACCGCCTCCGTACCACGGCTCTTTCATTTAACCTGCCTTGCTCTCATACAAAAAACACGTTTCGATCTTCCATCTTCCACCTTTCAGAACACATATTACTGATTGTGAGACACATAACTTGGTGGAAGATGCGATTTTTATGCCATTTATCTTCCACCCCTATCTTCCATCTTCCACCCACTGTTTTAGGGGATATTTCAGTGATAACAGACTGTAAAGCAAATGGATACATCCAATTTCTTATCCGTTTATCTCTCTAAAAGCATTTCATTTTCCTTACTATCTTTAGTACAAATGGCCGGATCTTTATCTCAGCCCGGGCATGCGGGCTCATCAGCCCGGGTGTGCGGGCCCATCGGCCCGGGTATGCGGGCTCACCGGCCCGGGTATGCAGGATGGACTAAAGAGTTTTATGACAATGGTTAATCTACTACACTTCTCCGGTAATAGCCGCCCGAATTCTTTCTTAAAAAAGAAATAACGAGAGGCTGCCAAAACTCACCACAGAGGACACAGAGTGACACAGAGGCGATTTTAAGTTGTTGATTATTAACAAAAAGACTCTGTGCTACTCCGTGGTGAAAAAAGTTTCGACACAGCCTCGTGTGCGAATGGAAGGCTTTTTTTAGGGGGAGGGAAGACAAGGGAGGAAGACGGTTGTAAAATGAAAGAGCCGTCCCCCCGCGCTTCCCTTAAAATAAAAGGCAGGCAAATATTTGATTACCTCCGAGGTTATAGCTAATTTTGCACCCGTTTACAAAAAATTATAAACTACTATATTATGGATTGGTTACAAGATTTATTATGGAACCCCAACTCCGTAGCCCACATTGTTTTCCTCTACGCCTTCGTAGTGGCAGCAGGTGTCTATTTGGGAAAAATCAAAATCTTCGGAGTTTCGTTAGGGGTTACTTTTGTTTTGTTTGCCGGCATCCTGATGGGACATTTTGGCTTCACAGGCGATACCCATATCCTACATTTCATCCGTGAATTCGGATTGATATTGTTCGTATTCTGTATCGGTCTCCAAGTGGGGCCTTCTTTCTTTTCTTCATTCAAGAAAGGCGGAATGACCCTGAACATGCTGGCCGTAGGAATTGTGGTCTTAAACATCGCCGTAGCAATGGCACTTTATTTCATTCTGGGAGGCAGAATCGAGCTCCCTATGATGGTGGGTATCCTATACGGCGCAGTCACAAACACCCCGGGGCTCGGTGCCGCACAAGAAGCACTGAATCAATTGAGCTACTCCGGGCCACAGATCGCATTAGGCTATGCCTGTGCTTATCCGTTAGGAGTAGTGGGTATTATAGGCTCCATCATTGCTGTCCGCTACATCTTCCGTATCAATTTCGCCAAAGAAGAAGAAAACTGGAATCAAGAAACTGACGGTACACACCACAAACCACACCTGATGAGCCTGGAAGTGCATAATGAAGCCATCTACGGAAAAACTCTGGGCACAATCAGCAGCTTCCTCGGACGTCCGTTTGTTTGTTCACGCATCCGTAAAGACGGACATGTCAGCATTCCGAATCACAGTACTATTCTGGAACAGAACGACCAATTATTTGTGGTCTGTTCAGAAGAAGACTCAGATGCTATTGTAGCCTTTATCGGACGTGAAGTGCAAGTAGACTGGGAAAAGCAAGATATGCCGATGGTATCCCGTCGTATTCTGGTAACCAAACCGGAAATTAATGGAAAGAAACTTGGTATGTTGAACTTCCGCAGCATGTACAATGTCAACATCACGCGTGTGAACCGTTCGGGTGTCGATCTTTTTGCCAACCCGAATCTGGTACTTCAGGTAGGTGACCGTGTCATGGTGGTAGGCTCCGAAGATGCTGTAGAGCGAGTAGCGAGTGTACTGGGTAATTCACTGAAGCGCCTTAACGAACCGAACATTGTCACATTGTTCGTAGGTATTTTCCTGGGTATCCTTTGCGGCAGCCTTCCCATTGCATTCCCGGGCATGCCGACTCCGGTAAAACTCGGTCTTGCCGGCGGACCATTGGTGGTGGCTATCCTGATAGGACGTTTCGGGCACAAATTACATCTGGTAACCTACACAACTCAAAGTGCCAACCTGATGATACGTGAAATCGGCATTGTTCTTTTCCTTGCCAGTGTGGGCATCGAAGCCGGAGCTAATTTTGTGGATACTGTGATCCATGGAGACGGTCTGCTTTATGTAGGTTGTGGTTTCCTGATTACGATTATCCCTTTGCTGATTATCGGAATTATAGCACGATCATACTATAAAATTAATTATTTCATGCTGATGGGATTGATTGCGGGTAGTAATACAGACCCTCCCGCATTGGCATATTCCAACCAGGCAACCGGTAGCGATGCTCCGGCAGTAGGCTATTCTACAGTATATCCGCTGTCTATGTTCCTCCGTATCCTTGCGGGACAAATGATTTTGTTGTTAATGATGTAACAAATCAAAAATAGCAATGGCCAATTACTGTGTTTTCATGTACACCGTAGTTGGCCATTAACATATTATAGCATGCCCGATTCTGATTTATAAATTTAGTTTTTTAACTATAAACTCTTCTATAAACCTTACCGTTTCATCGATTCCCAATACCGAAGAGTCAATACAAAGATGATAGGTTGCGGCCGCTCCCCAAGTTTTATAACTGTAATAATTATAATATTCGGAGCGTTTCTTATCTGCCTTATTCATTTTTTCCTCAGCAGCTTCTTCGGAAATGCCATGAATACGGCACAAACGCGCCACACGGTCTTCGTGCGAAGCAGAAATGAAAATATTGGCGCAACGGGGATGTTCGCGCAAAATGTAATCGGCACAACGCCCCACGAATACACAAGATTTCTCTGCTGCAAGATGCCGGATGACATCACTCTGAATTTTAAAGAGAGCATCATTACTCAGACAATTGGTACAGGGCATAGCACCATCACTGATAAAAGGAAAACGCATCCCAAACAATCCACCTATAATACCTTGGGAAGCTTTTTCATCCGCTTTCTCAAAAAATTCCCGACAAAGTCCACTCTCCTCTGAAGCCAGATTAATCAGCTCTTTATCATAAAAATCAATGCCTAACCTGGCTGCCAGTTTTTCCCCGATCTCTTTTCCGCCACTGCCCAATTGACGGCCGATATTGATGACATAATTACCGTTCATAGTACATTTGTATATTGGTTCAATAGCAAACATACACATTATTTCCGAAAGAAGGAAATAAATAATGTACCAATATCCGGCACATCGCATTTCTTATCAATTGGTAACTTTTCTTCTTTTCCATAGACGTATCTTTGCATCCGCTAAAAAAAACATAGATTTTATGAAAGACAGTATTGATTTCGGAAACATGGAAATCCCGAGACTGTTCAGGAAGTTGTTGATTCCAACAGTACTCGGAATGGTTTTTTCCGCCATTTTTGTAATTACCGATGGTATCTTTGTCGGTAAAGGAATTGGTAGCGACGCCTTGGCGGCAGTCAATATCACGGCCCCGCTATTTATGATCACCACCGGCATCGGATTGATGTTCGGAGTAGGTGCATCTGTCGTGGCGTCCATCCATTTATCACAAGGCAAACGAAAAGTGGCAAGTATCAATATCACACAGGCACTTGCCTTTTCATCCCTCCTGATCCTGGTATTATCAGCACTTTGCTGCTACTTTGCAGAACCGATAGGACGATTACTCGGCAGTTCGGAACGATTGCTGCCGTTGGTAGTGGAATACATGAACTGGTATGTTCCTTTTCTCGTTTTCTATCTGCTTTTGAGTGCCGGCATGTTTTATATCCGTCTGGACGGATCGCCCAACTATGCTATGATGTGCAATGCCGTGTCAGCCATTATCAATATCGTACTCGATTATATTTTCATCTTCCAATTAGGTTGGGGAATGATGGGAGCTGCCTTTGCCACCAGTTTGGGAACTATGGTCGGCGGATTGATGACTCTTATTTATCTACTCCGTTTTTCCCGCAACGTGGGCATTTATCGTATCAAACTTAGCCGGAAAAGTATGCAGCTTACCTTCCGCAATATCGGCTATATGGTGAGGCTCGGCTCTTCGGCATTCATCAGCGAAGCATCTATAGCCAGTATGATGTTTTTGGGGAATTACGTATTTATCAGCCATTTGGGAGAAAGTGGTGTAGCAGCATTCAGCATCGTGTGTTACTTCTTTCCTATTATCTTTATGGTATACAACGCCATCGCCCAATCGGCACAGCCCATCATCAGTTACAATTTCGGGCAACAGAATCCGGGCAGAGTGGCACGTACCATCCGACTGGCATTGAAAACAGCTTTGGGATGTGGTATTTTATTCTTTACCGCAACTCTTGTATTCAATCACGAAATAGTAGGACTATTCATCGACAAAAGTTACAAAGCGTATGACATTGCAGTAGATGGAATTCCGTATTTTGCAGTCGGTTATCTGTTCTTTGCACTCAACATAGTTGGTATCGGTTATTATCAAAGTATCGAACGTGCCCGGCGAGCCACTGTCATCACCCTTTTCCGGGGAACATTGTTTATGTTGACAGGCTTCCTGCTCCTGCCTCCGATACTGGGAATAAAAGGTATTTGGCTTGCCGTCCCTCTTGCCGAACTGCTGACTTTGCTGCTGATTATTGGAATTTACCTGAAAGACTCTTTCTCCACTCGCCGATGATGCGTATCTTTGCATCGTTCAAACAGATGTAAAAGAGCCTTATGGAAACATTTATTGAAAAATTCAGGAATAGCTATCGTCTTTCGGAAACCGATACGCAGACTCTTCTCAATTATATGGAGGAGGTGCGTTTCAAAAAGAAAGAAGTCATTGTTCATGAAGGTTCCAGAAACGGAAATTTATATCTGATAAAGCAAGGCATCTGGCGCGCTCATTATCTGAAAGACGGGGTTGATACCACCATCTGGTTTGCCGGGGAGGGCGAAGCCGCTTTTTCGGTATGGGGATACGTGGAAAATACAGCATCGCACATCACCATCGAGGTGATGTGCGACAGCATAGCTTATTGTATATCCGGACAAACATTGAACGGTCTTTATACCTCATCACTCGGTCTTGCCAATCTGGGACGCCGCCTGATGGAGCAACAATTACTCAGCACTGAAAACTGGTTGATCAGTGCCGGAAGTCCAAAAGCCAAAGAACGTTACCTGACACTTATCAAAGAACATCCCGAACTGCTACAAAACGTACCTTTGAAACACATAGCTTCCTATCTGTGGATAACGCCACAGTCACTGAGCAGAATCCGAGGAGAAATAAAGATGTGATCGGCCTCCCCCCCAAAAAATGTAATCGTCTTTTGAGAAAGAAATGTCAAACCTGATACAGGATCAACTCCTGTTTACAGAAAGTATATATGCAAGCCAGCCGGTGGGAATTGAAATATATGACGCAATGGCATTTCACTAATCTATTATAATATAGCAGGTTCTTTATTCGCACGAAGGTGGCCGGCTGCCTGTCCATGTCCTGATGAATGTTTAAAAATGGGTCGGCACATATTTTTTCCTTGTTCTGCATTGAATTTACATAACGCAAGCGGGTAAACACAGATCCGCTCTCTTTTCGTTAAATCTCCCTATACTAACGGCGTTCAGTAAACAATCCTCCTGATAAAAGTGTTTTATTGAACATTTTTCGTCCGTTTGCTATGCTATTTCAGAAATAATCACCATCTTTGTGGTGAACTATTTGATATTTATAAGGCAGAAACAAAGGAAATAAATAACCTTTGTTTTTACACTAACTGTAGGTGTATAATTTTATATACCTACAGTTTCTGGATAAAGACGGCTCTGCCCCCGTGTCTAACTTCGTAATGGGTTAGCATATTTCTTTCCTTGTTTCGGCATCGAATGTCAAATAGTTCAAACGGGTCAGCAGGGCCGTTCATTCTTCCCCTGCCCGATTAACACGTTTGTACTATGGGCAAACATTTAAATATCAGAATCTTGTATTTTCACTGGCGCCGAACCAACGCCAACGGTTGGTATCGGGTGGACTATATTTTCCAACGAGGCAAAAAGACCCTGCATTATACCCTTTCTACCCGGGATCAGGAATATTTAGGGTGTTTCACTTCACCTTCACATATCGAACGTGCAGACATGATTGAGTTTCTGGCCGAGATTCTTTTGGAAATCCACAAAGTGAAATATTTATCCCTGAAACGTACACCAAGCCAGGCATACATCGCTTCCAGATATATATCCCGAATCGATCAGATGTGCAAACTTAGTCGTTATTACAAAACGCCTAAAATTGAAGACGGACTATAGAACTTTAATTTTGCAAAATAAATTCTCTTTTATAATTGACTTTGAATCTAAATCCGACCCACCAAAACCAGTTGACTCGCCGAACCGCTGCCACTCTACCCCCCGGAGGACAGCGGTTCTTTTTCTTTCATTTAACCAGTTCACATGAATCGTTTCTTTATTCTATTGCATATTTAATTCCTTAATTATCAGCATTTAATCATTCGTATAGGTATCTTTACCCAGTACCGTGTACGCGTGCTCATGGGCACGTGTACACGGGACCGGATGTAGATTGCACCATTTCCGGTTGAACAAGAATGGAATCTAATTCCGTTTTCGGAAGTGTAAGCCCTCGTTTATAGTTGACAAAAAAGCAAGTATCCCGGCTTTCCACCGAAGAGTTCATCCATGAGGTGAAGAAGCGAGTTTTAGAATAAACCATCTGAAAATCAATATCTTTAAAAAGTAAGATTTCTGTCCTCAAAAACTTTGTTTTAACACAGAGTTAAAGCTTGTTCTTTGGATGTGAATAACAAGTTCTTTAAATGCAAAAGACTTATTATTTGCGCATAAGAACCTGACAAACTGCAAAAGGCGTTAACAATGTTAATTGAAAAAAGAGATAAGGATGAAGATACCGGTTCAGACGGCGCAAATTCACTTCCGAAACTTGAGTTATCTTATTCAGCCGGTGTCTATTTATTCCTATTAAAGCAAGCAAAAAGGACAATTATCAACTTGAAAATAAAGAAATAAAGAATTTACCACCAAATTTGAAGAAGAACCATTTTTCGCATGAGAAGGCTTTGCATTGATTTATTTTCCGGAGTTCCATCACAAGCAATGGCTTTGAACACCCGGAGGATGTACTGCCTCACGAAGTACAGGTGTCGAAATCTAAAAGACATATCCCAGATTCACATAGAATCCTACATCGTGTGCCCTGCTTGAATAGCCGAAAGAGGCCTCTAACGGACCGAACAAGCTATCGTAGCCATATCCCAAGCTGCCTCCCCAAACCGGCTTACCACTCAGGATATCAAAAAAGTTATCTTCCCGCAACGCCACATTCCCGGTAAGAGTGACATAATTCTTCCCCCCGATACGCTGGCGCACCTTCAAACCGGCTACGATAACAGAATTATCGACTATCTCCAGATTGGTGATCCCGGCAAAAGGAAGTTGCTGGGGCAAGTAATGACCGAAATTATCTCCACCGATGGCATTCAGATAGGGATAAGGGATATCTTTGCCTATAAGAATACGTCCATACAAAGAAGGAATCAAAGCAAAACGGTCGGTAACCGAAAAGACACTGGCCCACGAGGCGGTCAAAGCAGAAAAGGGAGCATGATCTTTATACTGTGTCAGGTTATCGGTATAAAGTGAATAATTCCCCTGAAGATCGGTCCCTTTCGAGGGAAAATATCCCTTATTGTATGTATTATAATGCAGTTGGGCATAATAGCTGAAGAAGTGTTGGGGTTTCACCTTCAACTGTTGCCCGCCCGCATTATATAGAAAGTCCTTATACTTGAAGAACTCAAAACGCAGTCCGGCTCCAAAACGAAGGTTACGATACCACACATCCGAAAACCCCAACTCACCGGAATGGTATTTATAAGTAGTGTTATAAGCACGTTTCCCGTGATCGTAGATATTAATATCGTTATACTCAAACTGATAAGCGAGATTGAAATTTCGCATCTGCATCGGTGCCAATGTATAGTCAACCCGGGCCAGATAGCGTTTTCCAAGACGTCCGGTCAGTGAAAGCCACGATGGAATACGCGTATTAAGACGGGTGCTCACATTCAACAGCAATGAAGCGATCTCTTCCGAGTCGAAACGGATCCCCAGATTGAGATTACGCTCGTACTTCTCTTCCAAAATAAAGTGTAGCAGATATCCCTGGTCGGTATCAGTCAGTTTGTAACTGACATTGGAATAAGCCTGGCTTCCGCGCAACGTAGCAAGTGCTTCATAAAGTTGCTCCATGCGCATCCGGCTGTTCTCCTTCAGGTGACAGCGGTGCATAATCCATTTCTTGTCACTGTCTTCGATACCGTCAAAGGTGATCTCTTTCACAAATATATCTTTCTCGGACCATAAAGAAGTAAACGGACCGTGTCGGGGAGCAACGTAATCTTCGGGTAGACCGATCTCTTTCTTCAGTCTGCGCAAAGCAGTCCACTGCGCGCGGGCTGCCTCTTCGCCACGGTGCATCAATGTGTCGAGTGCGGGAATGTTGAAACTTGCGGCAGAATAACCTTTTACGTCCACTTTAATATACACCGTTGCCAATTTAATATTCTCTTCATATCGGGTTTGGCCGGTCAGATTGATGATCTGGTTGAATATCTCACCAAGATTATTCAGTTCATCTGCAGTCCGGAGATCATTCTGTACATCGACACCAATAATCACATCGGCTCCCATAGCCCGGGCTATGTTCGTGGGAAAGTTGTTTTTCATCCCTCCGTCAACCAGTATCTCGTCGCCCATACGAACGGGTGTGAATACGCCGGGAATAGCCATACTGGCACGCATAGCGGTAGCCAATACACCATTGTGAAACACTACTTCTTCACCGTTCACAATGTTCTCGGAGACACAAGCAAACGGAATAGGCAGCTTATTGAAGTTAATGGAATCGTGATAGCCTACAGTCAGTTCGGAGAAAAGATTACCCAGGTTCTGCCCCTTAATGACCCCTCCGAACACATTCGCCTTCAAATCCTTTTTCAAAGGGACAGAAAGAATATAAGTTTCAGAATTCTTCCGTTCAGTCATCGTTTGATCTTCCCAACTGATACGGTCACTCAACAGAAAAGACCAATTCTGGTGATTGACCATACTATCAAGCTGACAGGGGGTATATCCGATGGAATAAAGCCCGCCAATGATAGACCCCATGCTGGTACCTACGATATAATCGATAGGAATACCTGCTTCCTCGATCACTTTGAGGGCACCGATATGGGCTACTCCCTTCGCTCCTCCCCCACTTAGCACCACAGCTACTGATTTGCGCTGCTGCGCATGCACGGGCAGGAAAAGAAACAGACTGACAAATAAAACCAACAAGAAACTTACATACTTTTTCATGGCTGCTACATTGCTTTCAGATCGTTACAGATAAAAGACAAATGCAGGCAATGATTTGTTTAGCGCAGACCGAAGAATCCTATACCCGGGCAGCAGCTTTACGGAACTGGCGGAACTGCCACCACAACATGGTAGCGGATATCAGGCTGGCTATCAGGTCGGAAACCGGCATACTGATCCAGACACCCGTCTGCCCCCAAAAACGCGGAAGAATCAACAGACAGGGAATCAGGATGAGTACCTGGCGGGTAATGGAAAGGAAAATAGCTTTACTTGCCATCCCGATACTCTGGAAGAAATTGGAAGTGACCATCTGAAAGCCGACAATCGGGAAAAAGAGTACCACAATGCGGAGGCCTTCGGCAGATTGGCGAATCAGCTCTTCGTGCGATGTGAAGACGGACACTGCCAGGTCGGGAATAAACATTCCCATCAGAAAACCGATAGTGGTGACAATGGTCGCACCATAGATGGTCAGTTTCAGCACACGAGTGACACGGGGATATAACTTTGCCCCATAATTGTATCCGGCAATCGGCTGCATACCCTGGTTCAGTCCCATCACAATCATAAGGAATAGAAATACCAGACGGTTGACAATGCCAAATGCCCCGATGGCAAGATCCCCCCCATACCGTTTCAAACCCTGATTTATCAGAATCACAATGAAACACGATGCAAGATTCATCAGGAAAGGAGACATACCTATAGCCAGCGAATCGAGAACAATTTTTCGCTTCAACCGGAAAACTCCTCGGTGGAAATGGAGTAATTCCTCCTTATTGCCAAAGAGCCTGAACTGCCAGGCAAGGGCAATCACTTGTGCCGTAATCGTAGCAATGGCCGCTCCCTGGATGCCCCAACCAAAACCATAAATAAACAAAGGATCGAGAATGGTATTGATAACCACTGTCGCAATGGTAGCAACCATCGCCTTCTGCGGATGACCTGCTGAACGAAGTACCGCATTCAGCCCCAGATAAATATGGGTGATGACATTCCCATAAAGAATCACTTTCATATAGTCACGGGCATAGCCCACCGTTTCGTCACTGCCTCCAAAGAAGTAAAGAATAGGATCAAGAAAAATAAGGGTTAATACGGTGAAAGCAAGCCCGATAATGATATTCAGTACCAGCACATTGCCCAATACCCGTTGTGCCGTATCATAATCTTTCTGCCCCAGTTTAACCGAAATCAGCGTAGCGGCTCCCACTCCAACCAAGGAGCCGAAAGCAGCGGCAAGATTCATAAGGGGAAAAGTCAGAGCAAGTCCGGAAATAGCCATCGGACCCACTCCGTGACCTATAAAAATGCTGTCCACCATGTTGTAAAGAGAAGATGCAGTCATGGCGATAATAGCCGGAATGGCATACTGCATCAGAAGTTTTCCAATCTTTTCAGTACCCAGCGCAGTGGGTGTCTTTTGTCCTGTCATACCTATTGTTTTGAGGGTGCAAAGATACAAATCTATTTAGAATTAAAGGTGAAGAATAAAGAATAAGAGTTACAATGCCGTATTTCTAAGAAAAGTTTCGTATTTTTGCCTCCAAAATTGAGTTAATATCTAACGAAATGAACATATTAGAACTAAGTGAACAGGAAATCATCCGACGTAACAGTCTGAATGAACTTCGCGCGATGGGCATCGAACCCTATCCCGCAGCAGAGTATGTAACCAACGCTTTCTCAACCGATATTAAAGCCGAATTCAAAGACGACGAAGCACCTCGCCAGGTATCTGTAGCTGGCCGCATGATGAGCCGCCGCGTGATGGGCAAAGCCTCTTTTATCGAACTACAGGATTCTAAAGGCCGTATTCAGGTGTATATCACTCGCGATGACATCTGTCCGGGAGAGGACAAAGAGATGTACAATACTGTGTTCAAACGCCTGCTCGACTTAGGCGACTTTATCGGAATTGAAGGTTTCGTGTTCCGCACTCAGATGGGCGAAATCAGTATTCATGCACAGAAACTGACTGTACTTGCCAAATCGATCAAACCACTGCCTATCGTAAAATACAAAGACGGTGTGGCTTACGACTCTTTCGAAGATCCTGAACTCCGTTACCGTCAGCGTTATGTCGACCTGGCCGTAAACGAAGGTATCAAAGATATATTCATGAAACGCAGCAAGGTGTACAGTTCTATGCGCGAATATTTCAATTCGAAAGGCTACATGGAAGTAGAAACTCCTATTCTCCAGGCCATCGCCGGAGGAGCTGCCGCACGCCCGTTCATGACCCATCACAATGCTTTGGACATCCCACTCTATATGCGTATTGCCAGCGAGTTGTATCTGAAACGTCTGATTGTCGGTGGCTTTGAGGGAGTATATGAAATCGGTAAAAACTTCCGTAACGAGGGTATGGACCGTACGCACAATCCAGAATTTACTTGCATGGAGATATATGTAGCCTACAAAGACTATAACTGGATGATGGAATTTACCGAAAAGATGATTGAAAAGATCTGTCTGGACGTAAATGGTACTACTGAAGTAAAAGTAGGTGACAATATCATTAACTTCAAGGCTCCGTACAGACGCGTCACCATGCTGGATGCCATTAAGGAACATACCGGTTACGACTTGACAGGTATGAACGAAGCACAAATCCGCGAAGTATGCCAGAAACTGAATATGGAAATCGACGAAACGATGGGTAAAGGTAAACTGATCGATGAAATATTCGGTGAGTTCTGTGAAGGAACTTATATCCAGCCGACTTTCATCACTGACTATCCGATCGAAATGTCTCCGCTGACCAAAAAGCACCGTACCAACCCTGAACTGACAGAACGTTTCGAGTTGATGGTAAACGGTAAAGAATTGTGTAATGCATATTCTGAGTTAAACGATCCGATCGACCAGTTGGAACGCTTTGAAGATCAGATGAAGCTAAGTGAAAAAGGAGACGACGAAGCAATGATTATCGACAAAGACTTTGTCCGTGCACTGGAATACGGCATGCCTCCTACTTCGGGTATGGGTATCGGCATGGACCGCCTTACTATGTTGATGACCGGACAATCAACTATCCAGGAAGTATTGTTCTTCCCGCAGATGCGTCCGGAAAAAGTCGTACCGAAAGATAGTGCCGCCAAATTCATGGAGTTAGGCATTGCCGAAGACTGGGTGCCTGCAATTCAAAAAGCCGGATACAACCTGGTAGCCGATATGAAAGATGTAAATCCGCAGAAATTACATCAGGATATTTGTGGCATCAATAAGAAATACAAATTGGAACTGACTAATCCGTCAGTAAACGATGTAGCCGAGTGGATACAGAAAATTAAATAAATCAAGAATGAAGAATGGTGATGAAGAACCGGAACATTTGTCTCCCTATCTTTCATGCACCATTCTTCATTCTTCATTTTTAATTCTTAATTTATAGAAATGAAATTACCCGGTAAGATAGCGATAATGGGCGGAGGAAGCTGGGCTACAGCCATCGCAAAGATGTGTCTGGCTCAAGAAGAGTCTATCAATTGGTACATGAGGCGCGACGACCGCATTGCCGATTTTAAACGACTCGGACATAATCCAGCCTATCTGACAGGCGTAAAGTTCGACATGAAGCGCATCAATTTCAGCTCTAACATCAACGATGTAGTGAAAGAATCTGATACGCTTATTTTCGTCACTCCTTCTCCATATCTGAAAGCTCACCTGAAAAAGCTGAAAACACGGATCAGAGACAAGTTCATTATTACCGCTATCAAAGGTATTGTTCCCGATGACAATCTGATTGTTTCGGAATACTTTAATAAAGAATATGGTGTTCCTCCCGAAAACATCGCTGTATTGGCTGGTCCCTGTCATGCTGAGGAAGTGGCACTGGAACGCCTCTCCTATCTCACCATCGCTTGCCCGGACAAGGATAAGGCACGTGTTTTTGCCCGTAGACTGGGCAGCAGCTTCATCAAAACGTCTGTCAGCGACGATGTGATAGGGATTGAATACAGTTCCGTACTGAAAAACGTATATGCCATCGCTGCAGGTATTTGCAGCGGTCTGAAATACGGAGATAATTTCCAGGCTGTATTGATATCAAATGCCATTCAAGAGATGAACCGTTTCTTAAATACGGTGCATCCCATAAACAGAAACGTGGACGAATCTGTTTATTTGGGTGATTTATTGGTAACAGGCTATTCTAACTTCAGCCGTAACCGCACGTTCGGTACCATGATCGGGAAGGGATACTCCGTAAAGAGTGCCCAGATAGAAATGGAAATGATAGCGGAAGGATATTACGGAACAAAATGTATTAAGGAAATCAATAAACATCATCATGTAAATATGCCGATACTCGATGCTGTATACAACATCTTATACGAACGCATATCTCCGATGATTGAAATTAAACTGTTGACTGACTCGTTTAGATAGTTAATAACGTAAAAATAAAAAAGATATGATTAGTTTGAACATTGAAAAGACTTTTGGATTCATCTCCAAAGAATCGGTTTCTGCCTATGAAGCTCAGGTTAAAGCCGCACAGGAAGCGCTGGAAAACGGCACAGGTAAAGGTAATGACTTTCTGGGGTGGTTGCATTTGCCCTCTTCTATCAGCAAAGAGCATCTGGCTGACCTGAAGGCTACTGCACAAGTATTGAGAGACAACTGTGAAGTGGTGATCGTAGCCGGTATCGGCGGAAGTTACCTGGGCGCCCGTGCGGTGATCGAGGCATTGTCAAACAGCTTCACCTGGTTGCAGGAAAAGAAAACAGCTCCGGTCATCATCTATGCCGGCCATAATATCGGTGAAGATTATCTGTATGAACTGACAGAATTCCTGAAAGACAAGAAATTCGGTGTGATCAATATCTCCAAATCCGGTACGACTACAGAGACAGCTTTGGCGTTCCGCTTGCTGAAGAAGCAATGCGAAGACCAACGCGGCAAAGAGATGGCCAAAAAAGTAATCGTTGCCGTTACAGATGCAAAGAAAGGTGCAGCCCGCGTCACCGCAGATAAAGAAGGATACAAATCATTCATTATCCCTGACAACGTCGGAGGACGTTTTTCTGTACTGACTCCGGTAGGTTTGCTGCCTATTGCAGTAGCCGGATTCGACATTGAAAAACTGGTAGCAGGTGCCGCCGATATGGAAAAGACTTGTGGAGCCGAGGTTCCTTTTGCGGAAAATCCCGCAGCAATCTATGCCGCTACCCGCAATGAACTGTATAAAAGTGGAAAGAAGATAGAAATTCTTGTAAACTTCTGTCCGAAACTGCACTACGTGAGTGAATGGTGGAAGCAGCTTTACGGAGAATCTGAAGGAAAAGACAACAAAGGTATCTTCCCGGCAGCAGTAGACTTCTCTACAGACCTGCACTCGATGGGTCAGTGGATTCAGGAAGGTGAACGAACCATCTTTGAAACAGTGATCTCGGTAGATAAAGTGAATCATAAGCTGGAAGTTCCTTCGGACGAAGCTAACCTGGACGGTTTAAACTTCCTGGCAGGCAAACGTGTAGACGAAGTGAACAAGATGGCCGAACTGGGAACTCAATTGGCTCATGTAGACGGTGGTGTTCCTAACATGCGTATCGTCATTCCTGAACTGAGTGAATACAGCATCGGACAGTTACTCTATTTCTTCGAAAAAGCATGTGGTATCAGTGGTTATCTGCTGGGCGTAAACCCATTCAATCAGCCGGGTGTGGAAGCATACAAAAAGAATATGTTTGCTTTGCTGAACAAGCCGGGATATGAAGAAGAATCAAAAGCAATCCGGGCGAAACTGTAAAAAGCTATAAGATTACCGATATATAAAAAGAGCGATGCTGTTGGAAGCATCGCTCTTTTTATATATCGGGTCATCCAATTAATCTGTTTGATTCTCGGAAGTTTTAATTTCCAGTTCATACTTAGCTCCCTCGCAATTGACGGGCTTGGAAAAAAGGTAAAACTTAAGCTTCACTCCATCCTCGGTGACTTGCTGCACCTTTGCCCGCAGCCCCACTTTAGTCTGAGAGACTCCATCTTTAAAACCTAATTTACCATTATCCTTATCCGTAAACTCCTTATCATCACTGAGAGCTTCTTCCGGCAATTCATTAAAATCAATCGCCACAGCGTTTACCTCACTACCCAAAGTCTCTTCCTTCACCAGAAACGTATTTAGTTCTTCTCCGTTTCCATCCAGTTTCAGCGAAATTTCAAGTTCATCATCTACTTTTAGAGGGGGTAATGCCTCCATTTGCCGGGCATAATCCATCTCTCCGTCATTGATATAAAGCCCTTCCATTTCGATTGTAGGACTGGGAACAGAATCTTTGCAAGCAGTAGTCAGCAAGCATAACGACAGTAAAGGAAAAAATAGTTTTCTCATGCAATCATATCACTTTATAGATTTTGCAAAAATACATATTCTGTTCGATTCACCAAAATAATCGTATCTTTGCACTCCAAATCAATAGGTATATATCATGTTTCAGGAAGCAATTACGCAATATCTCCAACAAAATCATTATCAATCCATTCAGTTGAAATCCGCACTTTTCGATATGGACGGCGTACTTTTCAACTCCATGCCTTATCACGCCGAAGCATGGCACAAAACGATGGAAGCTCACGGACTTCATTTGAGCAAAGAAGAAGCTTATTTGCACGAAGGCCGCACCGGAGCGGGAACCATCAACATCGTATGTCAGCGTCAACTGGGACGCGACGCCACCCCGGAAGAGATAGAGAGTATTTATCATGAAAAGAGCATTGAGTTCAACAAGCATCCCCAAGCCGAACGTATGCCGGGTGCCTGGGAATTACTACAAAAAATTAAATCTGAAGGTATCATTCCGACTGTAGTCACCGGATCCGGACAAGCTTCATTATTAGACAGACTTGAACACAATTTTCCGGGAATGTTCCGACAAGAACTGATGGTAACTGCTTTCGACGTCAAATACGGAAAACCGAATCCGGAACCCTATTTGATGGCACTGGAAAAGGGAGGATTAAAGCCTTATGAAGCCATTGTTATTGAAAATGCCCCTTTGGGAGTAGAGGCCGGACACAAAGCCGGAATATTCACCATTGCTGTTAATACTGGTCCATTGGATGGGCAGGTACTGTTAAACTCCGGAGCCGATTTACTCTTTCCTTCCATGCAAGCTCTATGTGAGTCATGGGAAGCGTTAGCCCGGTTCTTACATTAACCGCTCCTTAAAACAACAATAGCTGATAATTAAATAATTATCAGCTATATCTTTGTACTCCCGAAGGGAATCAAACCCTTATCTTAGGTACCGGAAACCTACATTCTATTCGTTGAACTACAGGAGCATTGTTTTATGCGACGACAAAAGTATAAAAAAACTTCGCATTTTCCTAATGATTCACCATTTTTTGTAGTATCTATCTACCGAACGCCATATCCTCAAATATTATTTTGCAACTCTTATGCTATATAAAACGATCAATTTGATAACATTTTAGCCAATTATTCGTACAGATATAGATATTATTCATATCTTTGCCGACAAATAACAATCAATAAACCTATGAGTTACCTAATAAAACCTCAGAATTATAAACCTTTGCTTGACCTGAAACAGACAGAATTGGGCATCAAACAAATTAAAGAGTTCTTCCAGTTGAATCTTTCATCGGAATTACGTCTGCGACGTGTGACAGCTCCACTCTTTGTGCTCAAAGGAATGGGTATCAATGATGATTTGAATGGCATAGAACGTCCTGTCTCATTTCCTATTAAAGACTTGGGTGATGCACAAGCTGAAGTAGTCCACTCACTTGCTAAATGGAAACGACTTACTTTGGCAGATTATCACATTGAACCGGGTTATGGTATCTATACGGATATGAACGCAATTCGTTCGGACGAAGAACTGGGTAACCTGCATTCACTTTATGTAGACCAGTGGGACTGGGAACGGGTAATTACTGCCGAGGACCGCAATGCAGACTTCCTTAAGGAGATTGTCAACCGTATCTATGCCGCCATGATCCGTACGGAATATATGGTATACGAAATGTATCCGCAGATCAAACCTTGCCTGCCACAAAAGTTACACTTCATCCACTCTGAAGAATTACGCCAGTTATATCCGGATATGGAACCTAAATGCCGTGAACATGCCATCTGTAAAAAGTATGGAGCCGTATTTATCATTGGTATCGGTTGCAAACTGAGTGATGGTAAAAAACATGACGGACGTGCTCCGGACTATGACGACTATACCAGCAAAGGGCTGAACGACTTACCTGGCCTGAACGGTGACCTGTTATTATGGGACGATGTACTACAACGTTCCATTGAATTGTCTTCCATGGGTATCCGTGTGGATAAAGAAGCTCTTTTGCGCCAAGTAAAACAAGAAAATCAAGAACAAAGACTGGAACTCTATTTCCATAAGAGATTATTGGATGATACCCTTCCACTCTCTATCGGTGGAGGTATCGGTCAGTCACGCTTATGCATGTTCTATTTGCGCAAAGCGCATATCGGTGAGATTCAAGCAAGTATCTGGCCTGAAGAAATGCGTCGTGAATGTACAGCCCTTAATATACACCTTATTTAATAGCCTATGAACGTACAAATAGAAGAGAGCTGGAAAGCTCATTTACAACCAGAATTTGAGAAAGACTACTTCCGCACACTGACCGAATTTGTCAGAAGCGAATATAGCCAGTACCAGATCTTTCCTCCTGGAAAGTTGATATTCAACGCATTCAATTTATGTCCCTTTGACAAAGTAAAAGTAGTCATTATCGGACAAGACCCTTACCACGGTCCCGGACAAGCACATGGTCTTTGTTTCTCGGTAAATGATGGAGTAGCCTTTCCACCTTCTTTGGTGAATATATTCAAAGAAATAAAAGAAGATATTGGTACGGCAACTCCTCCCACTGGTAATCTGACACGGTGGGCTGAACAAGGTGTCCTGTTGCTCAACGCTACTTTGACAGTACGTGCCCATCAGGCCGGTTCGCACCAACGCCACGGATGGGAAGAATTTACAGATGCTGCTATCCGTGTTCTGGCGGAAGAAAGAGAAAATCTGGTATTCATCCTATGGGGAAGTTATGCACAGAAGAAAGGTGCCTTTATTGATCGTAACAAGCATTTGGTACTTAGTTCGGCACACCCTTCTCCCCTCTCTGCCTACAACGGCTTCTTTGGGAATAAGCATTTCAGCAAAACGAATGAATACTTGAAGACCCACGGAAAAACAGAGATAAACTGGTAGTGAAGACAGCCATCTATGAACGATAAACGGTGAACAATTTACGCCTTCATGCTACAAATTGTTCACCGTTTATCGTTCATAGATATTTATTAATACCACTGGATGTTGCTTTGAGTCTGGCTTCTCTTATCCCACTTCAAATCACGCAGGATACTGGCCGTTGCACGGATCGTAAAGTTATAATAGCGATAACGTCCGAAAGGAGAAATACTGGCGGACATATTGAAACAGTGCAAATCACGAGTAATCGTACAAGAGGTCTGAGTAATCTCCTTCGCTTCGAAATCATATCCGGAATTGAATGTAAACGACCAGTTATTGGAAATCTTCAGATTACCCGACATATTGATATTTTGCGTATACTTAAACGGATAACGCATGGTATTACGGTTGATCGGCTTACTACGGTCCTCACTAATACGGAACGAATAGTTAACATTCAGTGACCATGGCATCTTGAAAACCTGATATCCGTCACTGTCTGCCTGTGCTTTCTCAACTTTCTTTTCAGTAACCACTTCGTCACCGGTTGAATCTCCTCCCTCGTCGTCAGCACTATCCTTTTTCTTTTTTTGATCGCTATCTTTATCTTTTCCGAACAACTTCTTCCAAGTATCATTGTTAAAAGTATAGTTGATAGAAGATCCCCATCCCTGGAATCGTCCGAAACGTCCGTAAGACCATTCTGTACGATCACCGACTATTACATTACCCGACTTATCGAATGTATAAGCATAAGTGGCAAACACCGCATTCATGTTCAGCGTATAGTTATTAAACTTTTTAAACTTCATACGCAAACGCATATTCAGGTTACTCCACGGCTGTTTCTTTGCCGCCATATTATAAGAAAGATTAAAGCCTATCTCATCGATCAGACTTATTTTCATAAGAGAATCCTTCTTGTTACGGTATTTCATTTCCAGGTTGTTCGATACATCGAAACTAACCGTTCCAGACTTTTCACGCGGAGCCGTACCAAACTGCTGGCTGGAATAAGGAGAGTAATACTGGTCATTACCGTCTGCATCACGATAGTATTCCCAAAACTGTCCGAAGCTTGGAGAACCATTCAACGAAATCTGCGGTGTAAAGACGTGACGAATCTGTATTTCCTTTTTCTTCATAAACAGAGGTTGATACATACCATACATCTTTGTGCTCAACGACAAACTGGCCGAATAATTAAATACCCGGTAGAACCCATGAATCGTATCACCGGGGTGTGTATCCCATTTCTGAGTAGTTTCATCATAGCTCTTCATCACCTTACGGGTATACCAACGCTCTGTATAATTGAATGAAGGCACTACCTGCAAATACTTGAAAAGAGTAAAAGTAGCCTGCACTGGAATGTTATGCTGCATCGCATTCTCCCACTCTCTAAAACCTGCTTTAAACAAGCGGTCATCTTTGGTTTTCAGGCTGTTGGTCAGACGCCCCGAGTAACGCAAGGAAATCTTTTCGTACCAACGCTCTTCACCTACCGCACGTTTGCGTTTAAAAGGGAAAATAGTACTAAGAGTGATATTTAAGTCAGGCAAAGTGACAGCTATTGAAGAATCACGCATGGTCTGGGCTATGTTGAAAGTACCTGCAAGCGTCAGCTTCTGATCCGGAAAACTGCGAGAGTAACTGACACTCGAAGTTTTCGTATTCTGAGTCATTAGCTGAGAATTATAGAGGTTATTGATATTGGTACGCTCATAACTACTGGTTGCAAAATTCACACTTGCCGAGAAAGTACTGTTCGGACTGGCCTTCTGGTCTTGCCGATGATTCCATACAATCTTAAAGTCTTTGGCAACCGAATAGTCAGCCAATCCCTTATCTCCCAATTTAGTAACCTGGTATCCGGCCTGTAACGAACCGGAATATTTATAACGTTTATTGTAATTAGTCTCCAGATTACCGGCCCATGACCCCTTCGTAAATATATCTCCGGTCAACTTAAGATCCATTATATCGCTGATGGCAAAATAATAACCACCTCCCGTCAATCCGAAACCACGACTGGAATCGTCCATGTAGCTTGGCATCACAAAACCAGAAGAGTAACTGCTGGAAAAAGGAAAGAAAAAGAAAGGTACAGCCAATGGCAACGGTACATCTTCTACCACCAAATAGGCAGGCCCAGTCACCACATTCTTCTTGGGACGAACTTTGGCCTTGGTCAACTGCATGTAGAAGTGTGGATGATCGTGATGATCACAGGTCGTATAACGTCCGTTTTCCATAAACAGTTCATCATTAGCTCCTTTCTTGGCATTATTACCCACAACATATCCTTCACCCTGCTGAGTTACAACGTTATTGATAAATCCTTTTTTACTTTTGAAATTATACCGGATTGCTTTGGTTTCATAAGGCGTATCGCCATCCTTAAACACAGGTTTGCCTTGTTCAACCCCTAACGAATCAGTCACACCACGAGCATACACCGTACTGCTATCCATATTCATGGTGATAATCTGTGCCCCCAATTCTATTTTTTCATAATTCACTTTACCATCGCCATACAGATGTGCAAAGCCACCTTCGGTAAAAACAATGGAATCGTTAGCCGAATAAACCACAGGGGCATCCAGAGGTTGTTTCTTCTTCCTGGCAGATTGCAACGACAAGGTATCAGCCTTCAACGTATCTGCTTTTAATGAATCAGTTTGCTGGGGCGAATAAGTGATAGGCCCCTTCACCTCTCTGACACGGCGACGTTGAGCCATCGCTTCATCCGGAAGCATCAAGAGGATCAATAATAGTATAAATGATAGTATTGTATTTGCTTTCAATGGCGTCATTAACTAATAGTTTACGCTTGAAGGGGCAAAAGTACACAATCTTCACCAAATATACTTGAGAATCTTGATTTTTAATTCTTTTTTAGGCACTAAAGAAACAGCTCACACCAATTGTTAAAGCGTCGAAGTCCTTCGTCACCGTACCGGGCAATACTTTTACGGGCATCTTGCACCGATTTTTCACGATCAAGATGTGTTTTCGAAAAGAATTTATCAGCAAAGCAAATCACTTGTTCTTCTATACTGACCGGCAACATTTCACGATGCGGAATAGGAAGCTGCTGTTTAATAATCTCTTCCAGTGAAAGTCCCGCACCGGTATGACGCTCACAAACCAAAGCATGTCGCGGAAAACCTTCTTTGCGCACCAGCTCGGCTCCCAGATATCCATGACAAATATATGGCTCCTTACCCAAACACTTAATGCCCGGAGCATGTGTCAGAAAAATTCCGAGATCATGCAACATGGCAGCTTCGTTCAGAAAAGTAGTATCAAGGTTCAACTCCGGGTGCTTATCGGCTATCCATAATGCCTTATCGGCAACCGAACGACTGTGAACCAACAATATATTTCTTAACTCATTATCCTGAGGATAATATTTATCAATTAAATCAAGCGCTCCCATATTCTATTCACTTTTTATAATTTCCGGCTTGCTCATTCCTTATTCAGTAAGCAAATTCACACTGTTTATCTTATCAATTTCACGCATTTATCAACAGTTTTTAGTTTGTTATTCAGTTCAATCTGCAACTGTGGTTCCATCAGTTCACAATTGCGATCTCTTTGAATCACAGCCGTGGTCTCAAGAAGGCACGTACATAAATCGAAAGAAGCAATACGTCAAAACATTAGCCATCCCATGACAAACACTGACAAACAGGCAAAAAGCAACTTAATAAACCGATTTCTTCTGAAGAAGAAACATACAGCCGACTGCGAAAGTTTACGTAAGAGCAAAGATAGCAACAGTTTTTCAATCAGGAATGAAGATTATCAAAAGAATTGATTGTATATTTGTGCTTTTCATACAGTAAAAGTAAGCAGACTAAAACTAATTTGAAAAACAATCCAATAATTATCCTTATGACAAAACCATCTTACAAACAATGGTTAGCAACCTGTGCTTTCACCGGCGCATTACTGCTGACGGGCTGTAGCCCCACTCCCGCTACCAGAGATGTTTCTATTGTACCGTTGCCAAACAAAGTGCAACAGAACCATGGTGCGTTTGTATTAACCCCAAACACCATCATCGGTACCACCAATCCAGAACTGCTTCCAGCAGCAGAGTACCTGAAAGGTATTCTGTCAGTAGCCACCGGATATAACATCCAGGTGAAAGAAGGCAAAGGAAACATCACTCTTTCTACCGCTGCCATAGAAGGCAAGGAGGGGGCATATACGCTCACCGCAAAACCCGATCAAATAGAGATTACGGGAAATTCTTATAACGGTGTGATAGCCGGTATCGAATCACTCCGCCAGTTATTTCCACCTCAGATTGAATCGAAGCAGATGGTGGACAGCGTGACATGGGCCATACCCGCCGTACAGATTGAAGATGCCCCGCGCTTCGAATGGCGTGGTATTATGCTCGACGTATCCCGCCACTTCTATACCAAAGAAGAAGTAAAAGAACTGCTTGACGTAATGGCACTTTATAAAATGAATAAGTTCCACTGGCACCTGACAGATGACCAGGGATGGCGCATTGAAATCAAAAAATATCCGTTACTCACCGAAAAAGGAGCTTGGCGTACGTTCAATTCACACGACCGGTCATGCATGGAACTGGCTAAATCGGAAGATAACCCCGATTATCAGATTCCGGTAAACAAGCTTCGCATCGTGGAAGGTGACACGCTGTATGGCGGATATTATACACAAGAGGATATAAAAGAAGTGATAGAATATGCCAAAGTACGCGGCATCGATATTGTTCCCGAAATCGATATGCCGGGTCACATGCTGGCAGCCGTCAGCAATTATTCCGGAGTAGCCTGTACAGACAAAGTAGGTTGGGGAAGCACTTTCTCCTCTCCTGTTTGCCCCGGAAAAGAATCGGCAATAGAGTTTTGTAAAAACATATATAGCGAACTGATAGACCTGTTCCCTTATAAATACGTGCACATCGGCGGCGATGAAGTGGAAAAGACAAACTGGAAAAAATGTCCCGACTGCCAGAAACGTATGCGAGACAACCAATTGAAGACAGAAGAAGAACTGCAAGCCTGGTTTATCCATAACATGGAAAAGTTTTTCAACTCAAAAGGCAAAGAGATGATCGGTTGGGACGAAATCATCGAAGGTGGATTAAGCCCGACTGCTACCGTCATGTGGTGGAGAAGCTGGGTCAAGGATGCTCCGCAAAAGACTACCCAACAGGGCAACCCAATCATCTTCTCCCCCAACAGCCAGTTCTACTTGGATTATCAGCAAGATAAGAATTCTGTACGCAACATTTACGATCTCGACCTGACGATCGAGGGAGCGACTCCTGAACAACAAGGACTGATCAAAGGCGTACAAGGAAACATCTGGTGCGAATGGATTCCCTCACGCGAACGGATGCAATACATGGCTATTCCACGTCTGCTGGCTATTGCCGAATTGGGATGGAGCCAGGCTTCGCAGAAAGACTGGAATACCTTCGCGCAACGGTTGGCCAATCAGTTCGAACGCCTCAACATCATGGGTATCAATTATCGTATCCCCGATCTGGAAGGTTTCCACCGCAACAACGCTTTCATTGGTGAGGGAAGTGTTAGTGTGACTTGCCTGGATCCGAGTGCAGATATTCGTTATACTACCGACGGAAGCATTCCGACGCTGCAATCATCCAGATACGAAGGTCCTATCCCAGTGAAAGAAACAACCGATTTTACCTTCCGTACGTTCCGTCCTAACGGGAAAGCCGGTGATATCGCACGTACGCGTTTCATTAAGAGCGAATATGCTCCAGCCACAACTACCACTCCTTCCAACAAAGGTCTGGAAGCTGAATGGTATGAATTTAAAGGCAGCAAATGCGATGACATCCCCAAAGCTCCACTGAACGGAACTTATGTCATTGAGAAAATAATGATCCCAGAAAAAGCAAAGGGAAACATCGGTTTGGTAATCAAGGGATTTATCAATGCTCCGAAAGATGACATTTACACTTTTGCCCTGCTGTCTGATGACGGCAGTACCTTACTGATAGACGGTGAAGAAGTTATCAACAACGACGGACCGCACGGACCGCGCGAAGTGATTGGACAGAAAGCATTGGCCAAAGGATATCACCCAATAGAAGTACGATACTTTGACCAAAACGGTGGACAACTGAAAATGACTGTAACAGGTAGCGAAGGAAATAAAATTCCGACAAACGACTTGTTCGCACACTAAAGATTCGGGTCAACGAACAAAACTACATTAATATGCCATAGATTACATTGAAGGTAGAACTGACAGATTATCTACATTTAGTGTAATCTATGGCTTATATAAAAAGGATGCCGGATTCTGATGCCGACACTGATGACTCCGCATAACAAACACATAAACTCACAAGAACTAATTGAATTATAACATATACTACTATGGCAAGACTAAAGCTCGGCATTCTTACTTGTACAATTTATTTTTCAATGACTGCCTTTTCACAAACAACCACTTCTTTAAGGTCGAAAATATTAGCATTAGACGATTATCAGGATGCTCCACAACTGTGGAAATTGTATAACGATTCTTCTTCTGTGATGGATGAAGCAACCCGGTTACATGCAAAAGTATCATTGAATTATTATTTTAATCGCCCCGACGAAATGCTTCAATGCGTAGACTCTCTCCTCACTCTATATCCGGAAGAATGTACTCCGGAACAAAAGTTGGCCTATTGTTATGCCAAAACAGAGAAACTTCTGGAAAAAGGGAACTACAGACAACTCAATTCCTGGTGGCAGACCTTGCGCAAAGATAAAAAGCTCTACCAGGCGATAGAAGGAAAAGGAAACTTCCTTTGTTCAGAAAAAACAATCCAAGGTTTATCGGAAAAAAATAATTTCCGGATAGATTTTCCAGGAACATCCTGTACACTTCCTACAAGTTATACATATCCGTTAATACTCTCAATGACAATAAATGAAACCGAATTGCCTAACACCATCTTCGATACAGGAGCACCCTATACTTTTCTCACTCAGGAGATGGCACGCAAATGTAACGTGACATGTATGGGAGATACCATATCCGTAAACAGCATGTTCGGTACTTCACAAGCCACCACCGGTTTCGTAGAGACTTTACAATTGGGTAATATCACTTTCCACAACACGGTAGTCCATGTTTCTCTTGTTGAAAAGGATCCTATCTTTTCCGGTCACGACGCCATCTTAGGAATAAAAGAACTCCGGAGAATCTCTAAAATAGAATTCGAATTTGGCAAATTAACTTTCAGAAAAGAGGAGCAAAGGCAGCCCATCGATCCTAATATATGTTTCGCAGAAACCGGTTGTGTTTTTCTATTCGCGAACAACCGGAGTTATCTATTAGACACAGGCGGAGAAGGAAGTTTCATACACACACCGGACACGGCTTCCGTCAAAGTGATGGACGTGAATGATTGTCCGGTACAATTCTTCAATACATATACAGCGGATTCCATAACCAGACAATCCGGATTATTAGGGTTCCCATTCTTCTACGGATTCGAAACCTGTACACTCAACTTCGACCGTATGAACTTCTCCGGCAAAGATTATCAGTTACGTAAAAATTATTCAGAATATATCAATAGCGGAGACATTATGGGCTTGGATGCTCAATATGAACGGATAGAGAAAACTACCGACGAAATAGGCAGATGGCTTACCAATGCATTTATCGGGTTTATGAAAAATAATCCGGAAAGCTGTATCCACTACACAGACAGTTTGTTAGGCAAATACCAACAGGAGCTTGGGGGAAGTATACTTTCTGTACTCAACCTGCGTGCCGCTTCATTAGCCTATCTGGGAATGTATAAAGAGGCAGGCGAATTAATGAAAATCTGTGCACAAGCTGTCCCTGACATAATAAACGGATACAATAAATGCGTAGCTTTAGAGCCTTTCGGGGCACAGCGGCTCATTTGGACAAAACCGGAAGTATCTATCAGTACTACTCTTGACGAAAAAGGACTTTTAGTAAGGGGAAAGATAAATGAAATAAAAAGTAAACTCTACTTTGCTCCAGACCACAGTTTTTCAAGCATATCGGAAGCCGATGCCCAGAAACTTAAAATGAAAATCATTGAATTTGAAGACAGTACTGGTAAAGGTGGCAAGAAGCGCATGGCAATAGCCGATGAATTGAGGTTAGGTGACCTATTGATAAACAATGTACAGTTCGACATCGCAGAGGAAATAGAAATTGTATTAGGGAACACTTTCATACGCCTGCTTCCTCAGTTTTCTATTGAAAATCAAAGGATCGTATTGGTACAACACCCTCAGACCTATCCCAATGCCAAACAATACCCGCTACTGTTGATAAACTATACATTCTGTTTCCGTGATCCGGACGACAATACAAAACGGTATTCGATAGGTAATCCCACTCCCAATGCCCAACAGATTTCTTTGCAGGAATTAAGCAGAGCAAACAAAAAAGTAGTATTCGATGTAGAGCACATGAAACTATCAGAACTTAACTAAATTCAGAAAGTGAGAGTGTGTTCTATAACTGATAAAAAATAAAATACATCATAAAGCAATTGAAACCCGCATGTGCAAACACGGCTCCCCAAATGGAATTACAAAACTGCTTACATCTGAAAAAAATTTGGCTGACTACGAACATGGATAAAACCCAAAGAATAGCCGGGAAAGGAAGAAATTGCCAAATACCAGAAACATAAACAATACCAAAATGGGCAACATGGGTAACAGCGAAGGCCAATGAATCTAAAACAGAGGCCTTCGACTCACCAAACCTTTGAACAAAACTGCCATGTATCATCCCACGGTATAGAAACTCTTCCCCTATCGGGCTAAATATCATACTTGGAATAACAGCTATCCAAAAATAAAGCTGCTTATCAGGTCCTGAAATGAATGCCCCGGGATTATTCCCTCCTATATATACAAACGCGTTATCTATTGTTTTATCATATAATAAAAAGAAAAGGGCAAATATAACAGCACAAGACATCCCTCCCGCAATAAAAGACAAAAACAAACGTCCACAGTGATCAGGCTTCCTTATGCCAATACATTTTCGTCCGTATCCGGTAAGGAAAATAAAGGGTACAAACCACATGGCTAAAAAAACAAACATCACTATACCATAACTTCTTGTCACGTAAGATTGCAGGACAATAACAAACCGGGGAACACCGAATAATAAAATCAGGAACAGACCAAAAGCCCAATCATAATGAAAATAACGATTCCAGAAAGCTCGCAATATTTTATCCATAATCCAATATTTTATAGTTCCGTCCCACCGGATAGAGGGCACTTTAAATTCTTTATCTCCACTGTACATTATACCGGCTATAGATATACCAAACTAAATATACTCTTATAATTAATAACGGGGTAATAAGATAGTAAGAAAACAAAAATATTCACCGAATAATGAGCCTGATACACAAAGGTAACAAAAGGTAGCCAATCATAAAAACAAAGCTGGTAAAAAGAAAAAGATTGTTTTTCTTTTTACTACCACAGATATTTTGGTTCCAATAGAAGTAAGGTTTAGTTTGCTATATAAACAAAGGAATATACTAAACTTGTGGCAAACGTGTAAATGCCAGAAGTATCTCTAAAGATCAGCTGAGAAAGTGATATGTTTTTGGTAAACTCGTGTATGCTCCCCCCACGGATGATAGCAATCTCCTACATAATTAAAACAGAAATGTTCGTAATAGCCTATATGTTTTGTACACAAATATAAATCCCCAAACCCCAATTGTCGGGTATCTTTTTCTACGGTTTCGATTAATAATCTTCCATAATTATGTCCTCTATATCGCTCCTCTATGAATAAGGCAACCAGCCACGGATACAAATCCATTCGTGAATTAAAATCATTTGTTGCAAGTCCGGCACAACCTATTATTTCTTCGTTATCCATCAGAAGATAGAACTGTGGTAAGGGAGATTCTGACACCACACAGGTTCTAAAACAGTTGTCATAGACCATTTTACTGTTTTCGTCAGCCCATTTACTTTGGAAATAAGCAATCGCTTCCTCTAAATATTGAGGATTCTTTCGCAATGAAACAATATCCATAATTACATCCTTATTTATTTTCTGACAACATCGCCAGTATAGTAATCCAGTAATAAAACAAAGTCCAACAGCTTCAAATCGGTATCTTACATTCTCTATTTCATATCATTCTTTCTCTTTTTCCACAATTGCCAGCTATTAATAATGTTTTGCCATAAAACATAACTCCCCGGTCCCACAGCCGAAAGTGGATTCAGATAAGTATGAGCCATCCAAATGGCAAGAATCGTATTCTTCTGCCCCAAAGCTTGTCCTCCACTGATTCGGTCATTATAGACACTACCCAAGGTTTTCCCTAAAAAGAATTGCAAGCAACAAGTTATCAAAGCAACTACTGCAATCATGATTTCCGTCAGTCCGTCCGCCGGATCGTTAATCAGCGAATAAATAGTTTGTGCCGTTACGATGGCAAGAGAAATACCCCACAAATAAAATGCTAATTCGTGATAGCTTAACAATACCTGATGAACTTTGGGAATGAACTTCTGCAGAAACCAGGCCACCAGAAAAGGACAAATCAACAATGGAAAGACTTTACTCAAAATAACCAGAAATGCATCTATAAAACTAATATCCGGATTTGCCTCTATTAACGGAAAGAAAATAGGAACTGCAACAGCTGCCCCAATATTTGCAATCAACGTATAAGTAGTCAGACTGGCAGCACTTCCACCCAATTTAGAAGTAATGACCGCCGCTGCCGTAGCTGTAGGACAAATGACACAAACCATTGCTCCCTCCGCTACAATTTTATTAAAACGATAAAGAAGAAGATAAACCGCCAATGAACCGAATATCTGGATCAACAAAAGCCACAAATGTAAGGGTTTAGGCTTTAGATCACAAGGAGATACTTTACAAAAAGTAAGCAGTAACATAGTGAAAATCAGTATCGGAGTCAAAAAAGAAAGGCTGATAAATACAGGATAACCAATGGCGCCTAACAACATCGCTACCGGAAGCGTCCAATTTTTCAAGAACTTCAGCATCGTTATATCATTTAAATTTCGAGTGCAAAGTAAGGTAAAAAACTCAAAACTTAACACTAAATAGTGAGTTTTCAACAAAATTCTGCTACATTTGCACATTATTTTTATATGGAACTACGTAGACCACACATATTATATATACTGATTTGCCTTTGGCTACTCGTTTCTCCACTAAACGTCGGTAGTACCTGGGCAAAAGATTTTGTTGTCGTTATTGACGCCGGACACGGCGGTCATGATCCCGGAGCCATCGGAAAGATATCTAAAGAAAAAAACATCAATCTGAAGGTAGCATTGAAATTGGGAAATCAGATTAAGCAAAACTGCAACGACGTAAAAGTAGTATATACCCGCAGCAAAGATGTTTTTATACCACTGGATCGCCGTGCCGAAATTGCCAATAATGCCAAAGCCGATCTATTTATTTCAATCCACACCAATGCTTTAGCCAATAACCGGACAGCCAAAGGTGCTTCTACCTGGACATTAGGTCTGGCCAAATCGGATGCCAACCTGGAAGTCGCCAAACGGGAGAACTCTGTAATCCTATATGAAGATGATTATAAAACCCGTTACGCAGGTTTCAACCCTAATTCTGCAGAATCATATATCATCTTCGAATTCATGCAAGATAAATATATGGAGCAGAGTGTGCATCTGGCATCTCTGGTTCAAAAACAGTTTCGCCATCATTGCAAACGGATAGACCGTGGTGTACACCAAGCCGGGTTTCTGGTATTAAAGGCCAGTGCCATGCCAAGTATTCTCGTTGAGCTTGGTTTCATTTCCACTCCTGAAGAGGAACGCTATCTGAATACGGATGAAGGAACTACTACTTTGGCAAGAGGAATCTATCGGGCATTTCTGGCTTATAAAAGAGAACACGAAATCCGTTTGACCGGTGCCAGTCGTACCATTTTGCCAAATGATGACGAAGAAGCTACAGAAGCACCTGTGATTGTACAGACAGATAGTGCACAAGAAAAAGCAGCAGAAAGACCTAAAAACTCTTCACGCCCCAAAGAGTTAATGGCAGAAGCGAAAACTCAACGTCCAATTGTTGCAGAAAGCACAACAAACGACTCCGAAATTACGTTTAAGATACAAATACTTACTTCCTCACGTCCATTGGCCAAAAATGACAAACGACTGAAGGGATTGAAAGACGTAGATTACTATAAAGAAGGCGGAATATACAAATACACTTACGGGGCATCTCCTGATTATAACAAGGTGCTGCGGACGCGCCGTAATACGGTGACTCCATTATTTAAGGATGCTTTCATCATTGCATTCCGCAACGGAGAGAAAATGAATATCAATGAGGCTATAGCCGAATTTAAGAAAAGAAGAAATAAATAAAAAGACTAAATAACAAAACATGAAACTCATTACGAAAGAAGTCAGAATAGGAATAGCAGGTATTGCAGCCTTGTGCTTACTCGTTTTCGGAATTAACTATCTGAAGGGCATTAATATGTTTAAGCCTGCCAGCTATTTTTATGTAAAATTCCATAATGTAAACGGTCTGGCACAGTCCAGCCCGGTATTTGCCGACGGTGTCCGTGTAGGTATTGTCCGTGATATTGCCTATGATTACAACCAACCGGAAAATGTCATCGTGGAAGTAGAAGTAGACACTGATCTTCGCATACCGAAAGGAAGCTCTGCCGAATTGGTGCCCGAACTGATGGGAGGAGTAAGAATGAATATCTTATTGGCTAATAATCCGCGCGAACGTTATATGGTAGGTGATACAATTCCCGGAACTCTGAACAACGGAATGATGGAAAAGGTAGCAGCTATGATGCCCGCCGTAGAAAAGATGCTGCCTAAATTAGATTCTATCCTCACTTCACTGAACACGATTATGGCGGATCAAAGTATCCCGGCAACTCTGCATTCTATTGAAAAGACGACGGCCAATCTGGAAGTTACCAGCCGCCAGCTGAAAGTATTGATGAATAATGATATTCCACAATTAACAGGGAAGCTGAATACCATCGGAGACAACTTTATCGTAATCAGTGGCAATCTGAAAGAAATTGATTATGCCACTACGTTCAAAAAAATAGACGCAACCCTCAGTAACGTAAAAATGCTTACAGAAAAGCTTAACAGCAAAGATAACACCGTTGGTTTGCTGCTAAACGATCCACAATTATACAATAACCTGAACCAAACTACCATCAATGCAGCAAGTTTGCTTGAAGACCTGAAGGAACATCCCAAACGATATGTCCACTTCTCCCTGTTTGGCAAAAAAGATAAGTAGGTGAAACCTCTTAAATAGAATTTATCTAAATAAGCGCCTACAAAACAAGGACAGGATGAAATCCTTTAAAAGTCTATCCATAGACAGAAAGGATATCTGTACCGGCTATCAGGTTCAAGAATAGTATGTGGAAATTTATCTGATAAACAATTAATTAATAAGTAGTTACAAAAAAGCAATAGCTTCCGGCAAGGGGTATTTTACAGGAAAATGATAAGTCATTGAAAGTAAACACATTATTCTTTCAGTGAGAAATACAAGAAAAAAGAGATTTGTTTTTCTCAAATAAGATTCCCAATTTTGCAATCGTAGAAGTTTTGCTTAATTAATAAATGTATTACAGCCGCT